>NZ_CP192063.1:2015000-6815000 GCF_050942425.1 Actinoallomurus sp. CA-150999 | reverse complement strand
CGGTCGTCTACCGCTTGTTCGGGTGCCTGTTCGGCCTGCTGGCGGCGCTGGTCCGGTCTGATCTGTCTAAGGACGTCGAGCTGCTCGTGCTTCGCCATGAGAACCAGGTACTGCGCCGTCAGGCCGGAGGCCGACCGCGGTGGGGTCATACCGACCGGCTCTGGCTTGCGGCGCTGTCACGGCTGGTGAAGCGCCGCCGCTGGGCCGAGATCTTCCCGGTCACCCCGGCCGCGATCTTGCGCTGGCACCGCGCCTGATCGCCCGCAAGTGGACCTACACCGACCGGCGCCGGCCAGGGCGACCAGCCACCAAGGCGTCGATCAAGACCCTGATCCTCCGGATGGCGCGGGAGAATCCGACCTGGGGGCATAGGCGGATCCAGGGCGAGTTGGCACGCCTGGGATATGCGATCGCCGCCTCCACGGTATGGGAGATCCTGCACACCAACGGCATCGACCCCGCGCCTCGCCGGGCGGGGCCGACCTGGCAGCAGTTCCTGGCCGCCCAGGCGCATGCCATCATCGCCACCGCGTTCGGGGAGGTGTTCAAAGCCGAAGGACTGCGGATCATTACCACCCTGCCGCAGACGCCGCGGATGAACGCCATCTGCGAACGCGTCATCGGAACCCTCCACCGTGAGCTCCTGGACCGGATCTTGATCCTCGGCGAACGCCACCTGGCCCTGGTGCTCGGCGAGTACCTGATCCATTACAACGCTTCCCGACCGCCCCAATCCCGGCAACAACGGCCACCGGACCTTGAAACGCTGCCGACCCGGGACGCGGCCAGCCTCACCGACCTGCAGACCATCCGGCGAAGATCTGTCGTGACGGGCGTGATCAGCGAATACCACCACGCCGCATAGCCGCAGCTCAGGCCACGTGACCCAATATTCGAGCGGCACACGCTCGCCGCCTGCATTGACGACGTCCACCGTCACGCGGACAACCTGACCGACAAGGCCGGCGTCACCGAGGCCCAGCGCGTCCGAGACAGCGCCCGGCAGTACCTCGCCGAGCACGGCACCGACATCCTTAATCGGCTTACCGAGCGGCCCGAACCGTAGCCGCCGCCCACCTCCAGGCCGCGACCCGACGCTCTACAAGAAATATTGGAATCGAGTGTGGGAAAACCGTTGAGCCATCATCTATGCCACCAACGCGGGGTTACTCCGGCCCATGAGCCGGCGGATAGAACGAGTAGTAGATCGTTTCGGAGCCGTCCGCCAGGATCCCGGGTTCACTCGTATTCGGTGCCGTTCTTTCGGGTGAGGTAGGCACCGGAAACGAACTTGGCGATCGCCCGACCTCCGACGACGGCGCTGTACCGCTCACGGGCGGGCCGTACGACGAGCCCCTCACGGATGTGCAGCTCCTTACCGGAGACCGTCTCGCGGCCGTTCGCCAGCTCCAACAATGCGGTTTCGTCGTACGGGCCCTCGTACAGCAGCGGCACCGTCGGCAGGGTGACCAGGTCGCGTAGCTCGCCGGAGCTGAGCCAGCGCAGCGTTCCACCGACTTCGATCGCCGCGTCAAAGATTGCGTAACCAGGCCGCTCGGCCGTGGCGTCCGCACCGTACGTGAGGTCCTGTACACGCCGGCCGAAGACCTCGCCGAAGATCCCGACCCGGTCCGCGCCGAAATGCTCGGCGATACGTGTGGCTTCGGCCGGCACGCCGTACGCCTCGATGGCGCGCCAGTAGAGGTTGTGCGGGTTATGGGCGATGCCGAGCCGCTTCGCCCCGAATCCCTTGGACGACACGAAGGACTCGCCACCGATCAGTGTGAACAGGCAGGCGGTGCCGTGCACCTTCTCGGTCGCGGTCACCTGCTCGCCTGGTTCGAAGATGCGCGGGTACCGCTTGATGTCCTCGATCTCGATCCAGGGGAGTAGGTCGGGAGCGGCCACCATGTCGCCGGACATGTGCACCGGCACCGCGGGCACCCACTTCGTCACCCCGAGCTCGGCCGCGAAGTCATGTCCGTCGACCGTGGAAAGGTCGACCCCGGCAAGGCGTTTCGGCACGCAGACGATGCCCTGTGACAGCTCGCCCCGCAGCCGGATGGCCTTTACCCGGCTGCGCTCCGGACCCGCGAGTCGGCCGGTCAGCCCGAGTTCGGCGATCAGTTCGGTTGGTAGTAGGGAGCCTTCCGGGATGTACAGCGCCCAGTCACCGGTCCGGAACTGTCCCTTGGCCACGACGGCGCGGTAGAGCCCGACCTGTGCCAGCTCCAGCGCGTCGGCATTGGGATGAGCGTGGACGGTCAGCCGTTCGGCGGTTACCTGTAGCGTCGCCATTGAGACTCCTTTTCAGCGATCGTCGGATTAGAGTCCCAGCATGCTCGGCGTATGGCAACACGTTTAGTACCCCGTTGCCGTCATGCTCGCGATGGCCTAACGCAGATGCCGTTGATTAACCGACGGGCCCGACCTCGTCGGGCTGCCTATTCCGGTCCAATTCCTGCTTATCGACCGCTTCGCAGCCTGTGGGTGCCCGTAATTCGGTTTCCCCTATGCGACCTGGGTGTACTCGTGGAGGAGGCCACCGAGTCTGTCTCGCCGGATGATCTCCATATCGGCGTCGGCGTCGGCTTTGGTGGGGTTGGGGAGTGGTCGGAGTGGGCTGGTTTGGTTCAGCGCCCGGTGTGGCCGGTGGCTGTTGTAGTGGGACTCGTATTCGGCGAGGATCTTGCGCAGGTGGTGGGCGTTGATGATGAGGATCCGGTCGAGGAGTTCGCGGCGTACGTTGCCGATCCAGCGTTCGGTGATCGCGTTCATCCGTGGAGCCTGCGGAGCGGTGAGCACTACATCGATCCCTTCGGCGCGGAAGACCTCATCGAACATCGCGGTGAACTTCGTGTCGCGGTCACGAATCAAGAATTTGAAGCCACCTGCCCGGTCACCCAGGTCGGGGATCAGGTTCTTGGCCTGCTGGGTGACCCGGTCGGCGGTCGGATTGGCAGTGACGCCCAGGACATGGACGCGGCGTGTGGCGTGCTCGATGACGGCGAAGCAGTAGAGCCGCGTCAAGGTGATCGTGTCGGTGTGGAGGAAATCACAAGCCAGGATCCCGGACGCCTGGGCACGCAGGAACTGGCCCCGGCTCGGCCCGGAACGTCGTGGCGCCGGGTCGATGCCGGCCTTGTGCAGGATCCTCCAGACCGTGGCAGCGCCGACGTTCCGGCCCAGCCCAGCGATCTCCCCGGCGATCCGGCGGTACCCCCATGTCGGATTCTCCGCGGCCAGACGCAACACCAGCGAGCGGATCGTCGGATGCGTCGGCGGGCGGCCCGGTTTCTTGCACTTGTAGGTCCAGCGGCGCTTGACCAGATCGGCATGCCGGCGCAGCAGCGTACCGGGCGTGATCATCAGCCCGATCCGGCGTGGTTTCGGAAGCAGCCGGGTCAGTGCGGAGATCAGCGCACGATCGGCCCACGATGGTCTGGGCCGGGCGACCTGACGGCGTAACACTGCCAACTGGTGCCGCAGCACCAGAATCTCGGCCTCCTTGGAGACAGCCGAGCGCAGGAGCAGAGCGATGGTGCCGAAGAGCTTGATGAAGATCAGATAGACGAGTCGCAAGGCCACGAACACGGATCCTGCCGCGCCCGGGTGACGCTTGTATGCCAAACGAGAAGTCCCAGGTCACAGGCAGTGGCCGAATTCTGGGCACCCACAAGCCCGAACGCTCATCAGCAGATACAGGAGGCGTAAGAAATACGAGCGCCGAGCGTAGAACCAGGTCAGACGTCGTGGGCGAGTTATGGCACCGCACAGGGCGACGGCCCCGTTTCCTAACGAGATCTGTAACAAGGTCCCAGAGGTGGCTGTCACCAATGACCGGTACCCGAGGTTCTCCCGGTTCTTGATTACACCGCCTCAGAGTTAATTACGAGAGCGGGAGAATCGTGCGTACAGGGCGTTGAAGAAGTGCTCGTCGGGGTCACCGAACCAGGGACGTGGTCCGGTTTGGGTTCGGATCATGGATGACCGCCAGGCTCGGACGTGCGCCACCTCATCCAGCAGGATCTCCAGTAGGCCAGTGAAGCTGTCGGCGCACAGGAAGTGCTTCTCCTCGTCGCGGCCGAAGTTGATGATCTGTCCCTGGGTGCCTCGTTCAGCGGGATCGAAGTCCAGGCCCACGTAGTCGGCGCGCACCGGATCGGACCAGAGGGGAATCCAGCCAGGGGAGGTGTACAACGGCCTGACCACGCCCTCGGCCGCCGAGAACACCGAGCCGATCTCCTGTAGGGCGGCCAAATCGCCCTCTTGTTCCCGTGACCTGCGGAGGTCTTCCCACTCTTCCCAGAGGGCCACGATGTGCCAAGTCGACAGGAACGACAAGGTCGGCAGGCAAGGCATTGCGTAGGTCTGGTCCAGCGTGGTCATTGTGGTGCGTTGCCCGTTGTGAATCCGCAGTATCTCGCTCACCTCTGCGGGGAGCCCGCGCCCGATACGGGCTTCCACTACCTCGAGATCGGCATCCGTGGCGCCTGGTGCCAGATTGGCGTACGCGTCGGGAACCTCACGGGCCAGCCAGGATACGTATGTCGAGAACAACTCGACCGAGCGCATCGTTCCTCCCAGATACTTACCAGGAACAAAGGGATCATGCCATGACGGTGGTCTGTCCAGAACCGAACCGATGGCGGCTCTTCTCCACGGGACCAGTGAGATTCCGATGCGGCTCGGCCTGAGGAGCCGCCGCCGCTGCTTGCGGGGGGCAAGCGGCCAGTTCTCTCCCGATCAAGAACGTAAGACATATTGATGGACCACGCCGTCGACCAGCTCCAGCCGTGCTGAACCGTCCCGACGGGCGGTCAGGTGAGGTCGGGGCCTCAGCCGAGTGAGGCATAGATATCGCGGGCGATGGCGAGTACGGCGGCCTCGGCGGGCTGTTGGGCGGCTACATTGGTGCCGGGACTTTGATGAAAGCCCTGGTAGATGACCTTCATTTCGGCGTTGCCCCAGTAGGTGATCAGCGCCGCGTATCCGGTGCCCATGGGGTCGGAGGCGCGATTGGTGCCGTAGATTATGTACGCGGCGTCGCCGAGCCCGCTGACTTGACGCGCGTCCGTCACGTTGTAGTCGTGGCGGTATACCGAGATCATGCCGTTGCGGTTCGGGCCATAAGTCTGCCTCACGGCCGATGACACCGTGAGCTCGGCGTCCATTACGACCATGTAACCGATACCAGGCTTTATGTCGGGCGACTTCCAGAGCGCGCTACGGTATATATGATCGGGCCTCGACAGCTCTTCTTCGCGCCGGGACCCCGATATGCAAAGTGCGTACTTCAGCGCCCTCGATGAACCTGGCCCCCCAGATGTGTCTTGTGTGACCTTCCTCGATGACGTGTACAGCTTGATCGTCACCGGTTTGACCATGTCGCATGCCGGCGGAGCGGAGGTGAAGGTTCGCGAAAATGCCGCGGAGCGGTGCTTGCTCGCCGAGTGGCCAAACCCGCCGGCAGCGAATGCGATGCCAACCCCGCCCAGCAGAAGAACGGCGACCGATCCCACGGTCAGCCACACCAGCCTAGCCGACCGTGATCGGCTGCGTTGCGGCCGCGGTTCGCTAGGAGGATGCTCGCCTTGCGACGGTTTGCCGTGCGACGGCGCGTCTTGCGGTGGCCCGCCCGGATACGGCGCGTCGTGTTCCGACATATTGGCCATCAGCCCCTCTCCGAACCCACCGCGGTCCACTGCCAGCGGCTCCCAAAGGACGACCTGACGCTCCGCCTTCACGCCGTACGCCGTGAGCGCCAAGAAGCGAGCGGTCCGCCGGAGCGTGCGCACGCGAGCGATCGTAGGCGGCCTCACACGGATGCCGGGCCGCTGCGGCAGGCGGTAAGGAACCGGTCATCGCACGCCGCTCGGGTCTCCCTGTCGAGGCGCCCTCTACTCTATTGGTAGACAATTATGTTTGTTTGAGTCATCGTAGCGGCCCGCCCGGCCCCGAGGAACACCCCGTGACCGTCACCATCCCAGGACACATGACAGCAGGTCCTAATACTGAGAAGTGGGTCGAGGCCCTTGGCAGGAGCGTGGCAGGTTCCATTGGATGGCTCAACGAGTCGGCACCAGCCGACCCCGAGGTCACCTTCCAGCACCCCTGATCCCATCGTCGACCTCGCGAAGGCCAGCACGGCCAGGACATCAGTACAAGTGATCTTCGTCGGAAGGGCCGACCTCTGTCGGCCCTTCCGAGGGCCATCCGCATTCCCAGCCTGACGGGATGGCAGCCTCGGCCTCCCGGACAACAAGCCCGGCCCCTGCTCGTCGCTGATGTCCGGCTCGACCGGCGGCGTCTCGTGCACGAACGCCACGCCCAACGCCTCCGAGCGTGCCGCCGTCGAGGCCAACTACGCGAGCTCGGCGGCGACCCGGCTCACCGGTGGCCCCGTCGTCGACGCCCCCTGATCGCGATCAGACCGGGAACGTCACTCCGGTCAGGTCTTCCGAGACCGCCCACAGGCGACGCTGGACGGCGGCATCGCGGTACCCTGCCGTACCCGACGAGCCTCGGGTGTCGCCACCCTGTGGGGTACGGATACTCGATTACGGCTGCTGACCAGCGCTTTCTTCCGGCATCTACGCTGCGGGGCTGTACTCGTTGATCAAGCCGTCAAGGACCTCCACGCGTCTGAGCCGAGCCCTGTCAAGATCGGCGGGAGCTTCCGCTGAGATCGGTTGTGGTGGCCGCCGGTCTCGTGCCCGATGAGGACGGTGATGGTTATAGTGCCGTTCGTACTCTGCGAGTACGCGACATAGGTGACGCTCCTTGTAGATGAGGAGCCGGTCGGTGCATTCGCGCCGCACGGTTCCGATCCACCGTTCGGCGATCGCGTTCGCCTGCGGTGCCCACACCGGTATCCCGGATGAGGAATCCGATGTGCTCGGCCCGCTCCCCCAGGTCCATGAGCAGATTCCTGGCTTGCTGAGCGACCCAGGGCCCCGTCGGGTTGGTCGTCACGCCCATGACATGGACGGCCCGGGTGGCGTGTTCGATGAAGAACGGCACATAGACCCGCTTGAGAAACACCGTGTCGACATGGAACAGGTCGCAGGCGAGGATCCCCTCGGCTTGCGCCTTCAGGAACTGGCCCCAACTCGGTCTGGCCCTTCGGGGTGCTGGGTCCAGATCGGCGCGGTTGAGGATGTCGCGCACGGTACTTGGCGGCGCCCGGATGCCGGCGACGGCGCAGGAGCCGAAGGACGTGGCCAAGGAGGAGGTAGCGGAAGGACCAGAACACAAGCATCCAAGATGGCCGCTACCTCACCGTGCTCGCGCCATCAACCTGCAGGTCGGCGACACTGACCCAGTTTCCGCACCCCACAGGGTGACTGCGGTGGGGCACCAGGGTTCGGTGCGGCGGGCGGGACTGCCGGGTTGGCCGGTGGATTGGTAAACGGCGTCGCCGGCTGTCGGTACTGGGGCGGGGCAGGCTGCCCTGGACCGTAGGGCCCGGCTGGGGCGGGGCCAGCCAGAGATGGCTTCGGCGTGCGCAGCGCGAAGATCGCGGTCAGTCCTCCTGCGACCACGGGCACGAGCAGATCGCCACCCAGTCCAGGGCGGAGTAGAGGGCTGTTTCGCTGACCGAGGCTCCGAACCCGGCCTGGATGTCGTGCGTGCTGGTGCCTCTGACCAGGCCCATCGCAAGGGCGCCGACGCGTTCCGCGGCCAGTGCGCCGATGGCGGCGGCGCCGGGGGCGAGGGGGCCACGTGCCTTGGCGATCAGGAACGGGAGGGCCATAGCCGCCCCGAGCAGGAGGGCGGAGACCAGCCTGATGATGTCCAGCACCAGGATCTGGCCGAGTCTCGTGATCAACGCATCGTGGGCCACGAGTCCGAGCGCGAACGCCATGACGGTGGTGATCGCGCCGCCGATGAGGAAGGCCGCGACCACAGGGCCGGGCGATCCGCCCGATGTCGCGGCTTGGGGCGGCGGGGGGAAAGCCGAAGGTTGAGACATAGCTGTCTATTTAACAGGCCCCTGATGATAGCGTCACGGCCAGGTGATCGCGTCGGCGACAGAACCGGCGGAGGCGTCGCACAGCAACACCCTCCATCTTCAGTGGCCACCTACCGCCAGCCCACTGGCCATCCACCACCAGCCAAGAGGACGGTACGGTGACATACCCGCCTCAACACCCTGAACCCGGCCCGACGGGCCCGCCTCCTGCGGTGCCGCGGGGACCGGAACAGCCGGACGGCGGGGGATGGCATCCGGGCCCGGGTGGGCCACCCGGTCCGGGCGGCCCCGGTTACCTGCCCGGCTCGCGACCGCCCGGCCCGCGACCGCCCGCCCCGCCCCGGCCCGTCCCGCTGCTGCTGATCGGCGGTGCCGGCGCTGCCCTGATACTCCTCGCCGTCGTGCTGGTGACCGCGCTGGTCTGGCCCGGCTGGCTTGTCCGCAACCCGGGCCCGGGAAAGGACAGCGCGATCTCGACCGCGACCACGCTCGTGGACGGGATCCAATCCCGGGACGCCGTCACCCTGCACGCCGTCACCTGTCCCGACGCTGATCCGTACGTGACGGACTTCGAACAGCGGGTCTTGCACCAGTACTACCTCGCCAACGTCGAAGGCACGCCAACGGTCAACGGCACGAAGGCCCAGGCGAAACTGTCCTTGGAGAACGATGGACAGACCAGCACCTGGACCGTCGAACTCGCCCCCCGCAGCGCCCGCGCATGGTGCGTCGCAGACGTTCACATGTGATGTGCCGCCAGCGTCGTAGTGACCAACTCGTCCAGCCTTCTGCGGCGTGACTCGTCGACCAGACATATCCGGAAGCCGCCGGCACCGAACCAGCCCGAGAGTATCGGTGCCGCTCCCTACCGTGACGCGTAGATTCCCAACACCGACGGAACCGGAGTAAGGGGAACAGCCATGAGGAAACGCTGCAGGTCAGGCTGATGCCCGGTTACAACCACTACTCGCGGGAGCACCTGGAAATGCTACGGCGGCTGGACGAGGCGGAACCGGCCCACCTTCTCGAGCGGCCCGACTCGCCGCACATGGGCACGCTCTGGGAGGGCCGGTACACGGTGGCCAGCGGCGGGCCGCTCACGCGGTGGATTCGCGCGGTGACCGGTCTCCGGGCGCGTCGCGCCGAATACGTCGTGGAGATCGACCGTTCGGAGGGCAGGACCATCAATTTCCGTCTCGAGAACGCGTCCGGCGAGGTCGTCGCGAAGATCCGATTCAACGTGCTGGGCGCGTTCAAGGGCAGGGGCATGACATACCGCGACCTCACCGCAAGGGCCGCGACGGTCATGCTTGAGGACCTGCGAAAGCAGGCTTGACCTATGTTGAGGCTCGGATTCTCCAGCACCTCCGATGTCACCTGCGGCCTCTTCCGCGGGCTCGACGATCGCGGCAGTTACAGCTATGAGGAGCTGGCACAGTTGCGCGCCACGGCGCCGGCCGGGCCGCTGACGGGGGTGTGGATATCACCCCACACCATGCCGCTCACGGAATTCCCGCCCCAGCTACTTCGTCTTCCACGTTCTCCTCCAACGGATGCGCGCTGCTTCCCACCCCGGACGCTAAAGGTATGGGCTCCGACCGCAACTGGCTCGCGCACGTTCGAGGCGGCGCTCACGGACGCGGGGATCGAGTCCGTGCGCAGCGCCGTGCGTGCGCAGCGCATGAACGCGATCATGGAGCGCTGGATCGGAGGATGCCACCGCGAACCACTCGACCGCACGCTCGGCATCGCGGTTGTGCGCGGCAGGTAGTGGAGTGGAGGGGTTTGTGAGCGAGGCGACTGGAGCCGAGTGGCGCGTCGGCGCTGTTGTGGAGGGGCGCTATGAGCTCATGGAAGAGCTCGGGCGCGGTGGGATGGGGGTGGTGCACCGCGTCCGGCACTTGGACTGGCGCACCGATCTCGCGGTCAAGAGCCCACATCCCGCTCTGTTCCAGGCAGAGCGGCTGCGGGCGCAGTTCGTGACCGAGGCCGAGACCTGGGTTTCGCTTGGCCTGCATCCGCACGTGTGCACCTGCCACTATGTGCGGACCGTGGACGGCGTCCCGCGGGTGTTCGCCGAATTCGTTTCCGGCGGCAGCCTGCTCGAGTGGGTCGCCGGATCCGGCCGCCGACTCTATGCCGGCGGTCCGCCCGAGGCGCTTGGCCGGGTGCTCGACGTGGCGATCCAGGTGGCGTGGGGTCTGGAGCACGCGCACCAGCAGGGCGTGGTGCACCGGGACGTGAAGCCGGCCAACGTGCTGATGGACGCGGACGGCACGGCGAAACTGACCGACTTCGGCCTGGCCCGGGTCAAAGACCTGACACGGCAGGCCCCGCTGGATGCCGCGCCGGGCACCAGTCTGCTCAGGCCCGGCGGGGGCGGTCTGACGCCCGCGTACGCCTCGCCGGAGCAGGCCGCCGGCCAGCCGGTGGGTCGGCGCGGCGACGTGTACAGCTTCGCGGTCCTGGTGCTGGAACTGTTCGCCGGCGCCGTGTTCTGGCAGACCGGGTCGGCCGTGGGCGAGGCGCTTGGCCTGCTGCGATCGTGGCCCGTCATCGATCCCGCTCTTCCGCCGCTGCCTCCGGCCGTCGCCGACCTGCTCGCGCGCTGCCTTCACGCCGATCCCGCGGCGCGGCCGGACTCGATGGCCGCGGTGGCGTCCGAGCTCGCGCAGGCGTACCTGGCGGCGACCGGGCGCCGGTATCGGCGGCCCGAGCCGGTGGCCGTCGACCTGCGCGCGGACGGGCTCAACAACCGGGCTCTCTCGCTGCTCGATCTCGGCCGGGATCAGGAGGCTGACGCCGCCTTCGCGCAGGCGGCCGCGGCCGACCCCCGGAATCTGGCGGTCGCCTACAACGCCGGTCTGCGCCGGTGGCGGCGCGGTGAGGTGACCGACGAGGAACTTCTCGATTCGCTGGAGACGATCCGCAGCGGCGCCGATACATGGGAGGCCAGGTACCTGCTCGCACAGGTGCAGATGGAACGCGGCGACACGACCTCGGCCCGCGCCCTGCTCGCGGACTCAGCCCAGGGACAGGCGCAGACTCAAGCACAGGAACCGTCCATCGAGCGGCCTGTCGAGGATATCCAGGCGCTGCTTCGTGCCGCGCAGGCCGGTACCGGAGCTGAGACCGGGTGCGTCGCGAAGCCGGGAATCGGCTGGCGGGCGGCGAGTTCGGTCGGGCCGCCGGTGCGCATCGCCGCTGATGTGCAGTCGGCCATCACCGGCGGTGAGGACGGGGTGCTGCGCGTCTGGGACCTGGAGACCGGCGAGTGCCGCACAGCGATCCACGCGGACAGCCGGTTGCCGGTGCACGCTGTGGACATCACCCCGGACGGGCGCTACGGGGCGTCGGTATGCGGGGACACTATTCGCCTGTGGGACCTTGGGAACTGCCGCATGGTGCGCGAGCTCACTTATCGCGAACGCGGTTTCTCCGGCGCGCTGCTCGTCCCGCCGCTGTACTACGGCACGGTGCGGATCAGCTCCGACCTGCGGTTCGTGGTCTGGGCGCTGGACGGTAAGGCAGAACTCTGGGATGAGCTCCACGGCCACTCCGAGCTGTGCGACGCCGGTTCGGGCCACGGTGCGGCGCTCGACATGACTCCCGACGGGGACCGCGTCGTCTTCGCCGTCGAGGGCGTGCTGCGGGTGTGGATGCCGGGCACCGACCGCTCCTGGGTGAGTCCGCCCGCGCCCGGCGGGATGGGGCCCGGTGTGGTCCAGCTCAGCCGGAACGGGCAGTTCGCCGTCACCTCCGGCTACGTGAACGGGCGAGTCCACCTCTGGGACTTGCTGGTGACGCGCCGCGGACGCCTCCTCGAGGGACACCGCGGCGGTGCGTGGGCCTTGGCGGTGAGCAACTACGGGCGGCACGTGCTGTCCGCCGGGTCTGATGGGACCCTGCGCTACTGGGACGCGCGCGACGGCCGCTGCCTGCGCACCTTCTCCGGGTTCGACGACGCGGGATTCGTGGCAGCAACGCGGTTCGACCGAGAGCGCGAACGTGGCAACGGTGATGGCGAGTGCCTGCCCGACGACGCCGGGAACGACGCACTGCACGCCTTGACCATCAGCCATGACGGCGCAGCACGTCACTGGACTCTGCCGGCCGCATCCGACCCGGCTGCGGACAGCGTCACTCGCCGCGCGCAGCCCTGGCTGAGCCAGCCGCGCCCACACGCCGAACTGACGAAGCTCGCTACGCGGGCAGAGGAGTTGCTCGGCGAGGTGGAGTCGGCTCTGGGCGACGGCCGGTTCGCGCAGGCACACGACCTGCTCCGCCGCGCCCGGGCGATCGAGGGCCACGAACGCGATCCGCGGCTGCTGGCCGCCTGGCGCACACTTACCCGGCACACGGCCCGCACCGGCCTGCGCGCCAGTTGGCCTGGGACCGACCTCGCCCAGGGACGGATCCAGGCGGCCGACCTCTCGGCTGACGGTCGAACCGCGGCTGTGGCTCGCCAGGACGGAACAGTCCTTGTCCAGGACGTGGAGAACGGCAGCACGCTGCGCAGCTTCAGCGTGCGGCCGTACGGGAACCACCCGGTGCTACTGAGCCTGTGCCACGACGGCACTCGACTGCTCGCCACCGAGCAAGACAGGATCCTGCTGTGGTCGGTACACAGCGGCGAATGCCGAAGGTTTGTCCTCGAGAGGCAGCGCGGCCTGCGCTCAGTCCGCTTCGCCATCGACGCGGACCACGCACTGATCGGCGGCTACGACGGACGCACCGAGCACTGGGACCTGCGCGATGGCACCCTTCTCGCCGAGTGCGACATCCACCTCGACAGCGCCGCCTGGGCCGGCCCCGTGCCTTTGGGCGCCACGGCCGACGGCCTGCTGCACACCGTGCAGGTGATGGACCTGGCCACCGGCGAGACCGTGCTCAGACTCGACGCCCCCGGCCCGCCACCCGAGCCTGCCCAGCCAGGACAGGAAGGAATGTTCTTCAACCTGCTGCGCGACATGAAGCGTCCGCGCGTGGACTGGACCGCCGTGGCCCTCAGCCCGAACGGCGCCCTGCTCCTCACCGGCAACATCGAAAGCGCCATCCAACTATGGGACGTCGCCACGGGCGAACAGTTGCGCACGTTCGAGCCAGTGCCGGGGCACATCCCGTCCCACATCAGGTTCACCGCCGACGGGCACTTCGCACTGACCGCGGGCCGCGACTTCAAGCTCCGGGCCTGGAACATCGCCACTGGCGCGTGTCTTGGGACGATAGGCTCGCACCTGCACCCGATCGAAGACATCGTCCTCGCCACAGACGCGCGGCGGATACTGTCCTGGAGCATTACCGACGGCGCACGGGTCTGGGAGCTCGACTGGGACTTGGCCACGCCCGCGCACTGACCGCTGACCACCGATCATTCGGTCAACGCTCATCTGCGGAGTCCAGGGGTTATCCGCATTCTCCGAGATGCTCGCACGCTCTCGCCGCTGAAGGCACCAGCGCGGGTGGGGTTCGGCATGAGACTCCTTCGGCGTGGCACGCATGGCGCGCGGCCATTGGAATCCGGTTCATCTGTGGTCGGCGAGGACCAGATGAGCGCCTGGAGCCGTGCGGTGCGCAGGTGGGCCGAAGTTCGTCTCGCCGCTTCGTGGCAGGGAATTGCCCATACGAGGGATCAGGCTAAGCCCGCCGCACCCGAATCCACTGCTGCGAGTGCGGCGTTGGTTGGACCTTGGTTGGTGAGCCAGCCGACGGCGGGTTGGGTGTCCCAAGCACGGTCGGGTGGCGAATGTAGATCGCTTCGGGTCCGCCAGCAAGAATCCAGGAGGAATGACATGGACCCGTCTGAGCATCAGCTGATTGTCCGGGGCTTTGGTCCTTTCGCCAGTAGTGACAGACCAGGCGATGCGGATCTCGTTCACGTTGGAAGTGCCTGTGATTTCAAGGGCGCCATCGACGGTCGTGACCCTGGTGAGCTCATTTTGCGACTTCACGAGCCCGACGCTGACCATATGGACACATGGACAACGATTGAGCGCGCGGACCCAGTGATCGTCTTGGACCTCTGGACGATAGGTGACTACATATTCCGCCCGAGTGGCAAGGCCAGCGGAAGCGTGAGGGTGGGTGACGTCCTGCGGGTCGAAGCCGAGGACCGGAGGTTCGTTTATCGGTTCGTGGGCCGCCTACCGGGGCAGCACGCGTACATATTGCGCTGGGTGGATTGATCGTATGCGTATCCTAAGATCGACTGCGCGCCGCTGATCATCCCGGCACGGCGCCCTCGTCCAGGGATGGCCCGGAGTCACACGGCCGAGTGAGCAAACCCCACTCCCAGCGGCGGGCTTGCCAGCCCCAGTGTGGGCACCTGTCCTGGAGCGTCTGGCCTACAACCCTGGCGACCTCTGAGCGGCGCCGGCCGGGCGTGGCAGGCGTTGGGACGCGTTCCTCGCGGGTCGCCACGACCGCCTGGTTTTTGGATTTGCCCACTCTTGGAGCGGGGTGCCAGTGGAGCCGACGGCCTCGGGGCGATGGCCTTCACCTGCAGCGTCTCCGTCGTTGGTTTGCGGTGCGGTTCCTGGCGTGGGCAGACCGCCGACGCGCGCGGTGAGCGCTACCGATGGCGGCGATCACAGCTGGGGCCGTTGCCCTGATCGCTCCCCACCAGCACAGACGAGGATGATGACGAGCGGGCTCGTCTCGAACAGGCCGACCTGGCCTCAGACGACCCCGGAACCAAGATGATGGTCTCGGTCCTGGCAGCCGTGCTGGAGTTCCAGCGCGACATGATCAGCGAGAACACCCACGAAGGCATCGCCGCTGCCGAGGCCTCCGGCAAGACCCTCGGCCGCCCCGCCGCCCTCGGCCCCGGCAAGGCCGCCGACGTCGTCACCGCCTACCAGGAAGGCACCGCCGTCAAGGCGCTCGCCCGCGAGTACTGGGTCGCCCCCAAGACCATCCGCCGCATCCTGGACGCCGCCCACGCCCGCCAACTCGCCGACCAGCTCGACGCACCCCCCGTTCCCGACGAGCAGCCCGCCCCCGCGACCCAGACCTCGGTGAAACTCGATCTACCCGGCCTGCTCGCCGACCACCTGCACACCGCCGGCGACGACACCATCCGCCAGGCCCTCGCCACCGGGCGGACCATCCGCTGCGGCCAAGGCCACACCATCCGCCTCACCGCCCCACTCGAACTCCACCACGCAGCGCTGCAACAGAGCGCCCGCCCCAGACGCCGGGCTGGCCGAACGCAAGGCCTACCGGGTGTACGCCACCCGCATCCAGGCCGCCCAGCAGTAGAGCCCTGCACTCAACGTGACCACAGAAGCCACACGACTACACACGGCTACTTTGGGGCTCATCGCATGGACCCGGGCCGTTTGGCGTGGCCGCTGAGATCTTCCAGCAGGTTGCTGGAAGATCTCAGCGTCGGCGGTCGGAATCCAGACCCTGCCGGATTCGACCAGGTCACGCCCGCGGTGTAAGAAATAGCCTCGCGGTTGTGACCCCGCGTCCACTGGACGATCCGGCTGGCCCCCTTCTCACCTGTGACCTGGTCTGGTGGTGGTGAGCAGGGTGAGAACGAGGATGGCGCTACCGCAGGCGGTAACGAGCCAGTAGGCGGGACGTGCGGCTGAGTCCTGGGCCTACACTGGCGGCAACGATCTTGTGGAGATGCTCATGCGTAAGAATGAACAGACGCCCTTGGAGAAGTGCCGTCGCGCGTTCCAGATCGCCGAGACCGAAATCGGGGTACTGCGCGTTGAGGCCGGGCGGCTCGAAGGGATCTTGGCAGATCCGGCGCATTGAAGCGCCGCCGAGGTCGCCGGTCTGCGTCTGCAGAAGATCACGCGCCTGCTGGAGGACCTCGATGACGCGCGCGCTGAGCTGGTGTTCCTTTGCGAGTTGCAAGAGCTGGCCGACTACGCCCTGGTAGCCGAGTTCCGGGCGAACCTGGAGGCGTTGACCGCCCGGCTTGACGGCCTCCGCCGCCAGATCCCCGGCGAGTTCGATGAACGAGAGGCCATCCTGACCATCGAAGCCAAGGCCTACGAGGGCATGTGCTGGGGAAGGGACCTGCTGTTCAGGTACATGAAGCAGGCCGAGCGCCATGGGCGGCGAGTGCAGATCTACTCCATGTCGGAATCCGTGGACTTCGATCTGTCGGTAACAATGCGGATCGGCGGACTCAACGCGTTCGGATGGCTGAAGGGTGAGCGGGCTTTGCACCGTCTCGACCGTGAGGGCGACCGCCCGGCTATGGACGCACGGGTCGAGGTGCTCGCCGTTGCCGTGTCCTACGACGAGATCTACGTCGACGAAGACGAGGTGGAAATCATCGAGCACCGCGAGTGTTTCTCGTGCGGCGGGCCGCGCCCAGATCATGTCCTTGCCGTGCGGCTCAGGCATCTGAGCACAGAAACCAACGTGTGGTGCAGCGGGCAAGGGGCGACGCATCGTAACCGGGCAGGTGCCTGGACCTGGCTCCACGCGCGCCTGCTTCACCTCCGGCGAGCCTCCGCTGAGAAGGCACCGCCGCCGGTCAGGCACTATAACTCGCGCTCTCCCGAGATTATCTAAGGTGGGCCACAGCCCACCTCCTCCTCTCGCGGCTCGCGCCCCGCGCCTATCCGTGCACGCGGCCGATCTCGAAGTCCTCGAAGTCGACGGTGGCCTCATCGTGGCTCCCATCGTTCGGGTAGGTCACGAGGAGTCCGGATCGGGGGCCCCATCCGGTCCATACGGATCAATGCGAGCGGTGGAGTCGGCGGCGGTGGCGGCGAGGAAGCCGTTGATCCAGAGTTTGAGCGTGATCCTGGAGCCGTTCATGTCGCACAGCGCCTGAATCCGGTTCGTACCATGCGGCTTGTATCCGGGGGCGCCGTTGATCTGGGTGAGTACCGTGAACCGCTTTTCGGTGTCCATCCACCCGATGAGGGTGTTCGTGCCGTTGAGCCCGACCAGGAACGCGTAACCCGTGTTGTCGGAGTCGAGGGAGTCGGAGGAGCTGCCCTGGCCCCAGAGTGCGCGGAGGGCGGTCCAGAGACGATGTTCATGTCCGCGGAGACGAGCTGGTGTTCGGGATAGGTTCCATCGAAGGGGGCGACCATGGCGTCCTCGTCGCCGTCGGCCGCCTGCATGCGGTATTTCCCCTGCAGATAGCCGTAAGACACGTTGGCCTTCCCGGGGATGAAGGCATCACCTGGCCAATGCGTGGCGGGGTTGGCGAAGTCGGCGCGGTAGACGCTGGTGGCGTTCCCGGCCGGGCTGTTGGCACGGGGATCGGATCCTGTTGGCCGCGCTGTGGCGCTTCCTGGCCCGGTCGACGTGGCGCAGCTTCTTCGTCTCCCCATCGACATTGCTGCGCTGGCACCGGCGTCTGGTGACCCGCAAGTGGACCTTACCCGCACAGGTGCCCCGGCCGTCCCCCAACCCGGAAGGATGTCCGAGAGGCGGTTCTGCGGCCGGCTCGGGAGAACCCGTCCTCGGGTTATGCGCGGATCAGCGGTGAGCTCGCCGGAGTCGGCATTCGTGTTCCGCCCAGCACCGTACGCGCCATCCTCAAACTCGCCGGTCTGGGACCCCGGCCCCACGGCGCGACGGCCCGACCTGGGCACAGTTTCTGAAGGCCCAGGCCGCGGGGATCATCGCCTGCGACTTGTTCCACGTCGACACGGTGTTCTTCAAACGGATCTACGTGCTGTTCTTCATCGAGCACGCCACCCGGGTCGTGCACATCGCCGGCGCCACGGCGAACCCGACCGGGGCGTGGGTCGCCCAGCAGGCCCGTAACCTGGTCATGGACCTGGGCGAGCAGGCCGAACAGGTGAAGTTCCTCATCCGAGATCGCGACGCGGAGTTCACCGCTGTGCTCGATGAGGTGTTCACCTCGCTCGGTGCCCGGGTGATCCGGACACCGGTCCGCGCACCACGGGCGAACGCTATCGCCGAACGCTGGGTCGGCACCGCCCGGCGAGAGTGCATCGACCGGATCCTGATCTACAACGAACAACATCGGCGCCGCGTGTTGAGGGCGTACCAGCAGCATTACAACGGCCACCGGGCACACCGAGCACGGGACACCTGCGGCCACCGGACCCATCGTCGGCACGGTCGGTTCCCGACGGCCCAGAACACATCCGACTCCAGCGCCGCCGCCCGGTCGATGGACTGATCAACGAGTACAGAGCCGCTGCGTAGAGGGACAACCAAACTCCAGTTCAACAGCTGAAACCGATTATCCGCACCCCACACGCGCCAACTTCGACCTCCTACGCGCCCGCGTACTCCACTACTGACAGACACGACACCACACTCCGTCACTGGCTCACCGAGAGTGGGCCAGAGCCAATTGATGTCAGTGGTGAGCACGCTTATGGATCAGTGGGCATCGCCGAACTCGATGTACCGGTCGCCGCCGACCTTGACAAACAACTTGTGCGCGACGTCGCCCTGTTCCTGTGCGCAGTCCCAGGTTCCGGAGCCGTACACCGTCCACCGGCCGCGGAAACCCGTGTGGAGCATGGGCCGGAACCGGTCGCCGGAGACGGAACCTTCGTCGCTGAGCGCCTGTGCGCGGGATACGACCCTCGTCAGCACCGTCATCGACTCCGCCGTGCGGGTGAAGTGGCCACCGCAGTAGTCGAACCGCTGAGGCGCCGCGTACGGCATCCAGTTCCCCCAGGTCAACCGGTTGTCAAACATGACGCCGAGCAGGGAGAGCGCCAGTGCCCAGACGATGACAGCGGTGAATGCCTTCCAATGTCGCATAGAACCTCCTCGCCGGATGCGACGCGGAGTCCATGCGCTCTGGTTCCAGGGTCCCGGTAGCAATCGCCGATGGGTGTAGCTCCAACTGAGTGAGTCCGTGAGCTGGGCAGATGTGGGTTGGGCTATCCGGTCGTGAGACTGGCTTCTACCGTGGGTGCAAGCGTGCGAGACGGTGGTGGCGATGGGGTCGTTGCAGGAGGAGTTGGCGCGGCGGCAGGCCGAGTCCCGGCGGCGGATCGCCGAGCTTCGCGAGGAGTTGGCTGAGGTGCAGTCGGTCTGGAGGCTGAGGAAGATCGGTTGTCCCGGCTGGTGATCACCCAGGAGACGGTGGAGGAGATTCTGGGCGAGTCGGCCACGCCGGTTGCTGAACCCGTGTCGGCGAGCGGGGGCGTTGAGACGGGGACGCGGGAGGCCGAGCCGGAGGGCGAGCGGGAGGGGGAGGTCGAGCGGCGGGGTGTGGTGACGGTACCGCCGTGGGAGCCGGACCTGGGCCTTGCGGTGCTGCCGCGGGCGTATCGGGACGTGCTGGAAGTGCTGGCCGATGCCGGTGGGGCGATGCGGGCGGGCAAGATCTCATCAGCGTTGGGGCGGGGTGAGTCGGCGGCCAAGGTCGAGGGGTTGCGGAGCAAGCTCAAGCGGCTGGTGGAACGTGGCTGGTTGACCGAGGACGCGCCAGGGATGTTCGCGTTGGCAGAGCCGGTTCGCCGACAGGTCACCGGGTAATGGCGGCAGCGGCTCGTCACCGTGATGGTGGTTGGCGGCGGCTCGTCCTTGCTGGAGGTTCGTAGGTGGCAACCCGAATCGATCCCGACCAGCAGGAAGAGCCGGTGGAACCGTATGCCGACGCCGTCACCGATGACGAGTTTGCAACCTCGAGGAATTTATTCGACCGGCTGATCGCCGACCTGGCTGCACCGATAACGGGCGAGCTCACCCATGCCGAGCTGGAAGAACTGTGCCAGGAGCGCGGGCGCGAGATAATGCGCCAACTGCTGCAGGATCACCTGGATCTGCGGGCGCTGGGTGAGGAGGCCCGGCTGGCCGCCGGCCGTCCGGCCGGACGGCTGGAGAAGGGGCATCACCGGCTGCTGGCCACGGTGGTGGGCACGGTGACCGTGAGGCGGTGCGCGATCCGCGCCCCGGGGCGTCATAACCACTATCCGGCTGACGAGGGACTCGCGCTGCCGGCGGGGCGGCACTCGCACGGGCTGGCGAAACTGGCCGTGATGGAGGCGGTGCGCGGGTCGTTCGACGCCGCCCATGCAGCGATCACCGCCCGCTGCGGAAGCGTGATCGGTAAACGACAGATCGAGGACCTGGTGGTCAGCTCAGCAACCGATATCGACGGTTTCTACACGGCCCGCACGCCGGTACCGCGCACCGCCGAGGAACTGCTGGTGCTGTCGGTCGACGGCAAGGGCGTGGTCATGCGGCCCGAAGCGTTACGCCCGGACACCCGCAAGGCCGCCGCACGCCACCGGCACCGATTCCGCACCCGCCTGGCCAGCGGGGAGAAGCCCTACCGCAAACGCATGGCCACCCTGGTAGTGGTCCACGACGCCGTCCCCGCACCTCGCCGCAGCCACGATGTGATCAGCCTGACCGGACGCAGCGGCCACCGGCCGGTGCGGGCCGGACCGACCGCGACCGGCAAATGGATCTACGGCTCGGTCATCGAACCCGCCCAGCAGGTGATCGCATGCGCGTTCGACCAGGCCGGCGCCCGCGACGCCGCCCATGCCCGTCCCTGGGTGGTGCTGGTCGACGGCGACCCGCACCAAATCCGGCTGCTCCAGGCCGAGGCCACCCGCCGCGGCGCCACGATCCATATCGTCTGTGACCTGATCCACGTGCTCGAATACTGCTGGCGAGCAGCGCGCAACCTGCACACCGCCGACGACCCCGCGGCCGAACAACGCGTCGCCGCCTGGGCACTGGGCCTGCTGGCCGGAAACACCGACCAGGTCATCGACGACATGACGACCCAGGCCGCCGCTTTGCCCGCCGACCGGCGCGAAGGGCTCCAAGCCGCCATCGGCTACCTGACCCGCCACCGCGAGTTCCTCCATTACCGCCACGCGCTGGAACAGGGCTGGCCGATCGCCACCGGCGTGGTCGAGGGAACTGCTCGTCATCTGATCGGCGACCGGCTGGAGATCACCGGCGCCCGATGGGGTCTGGCCGGAGCCGAAGCGATCTTGAAGCTACGTGCCGTGATCTCCAACGGTGACCTGGACGCGTACTGGGCCTACCACCTTGACCGTGAACAACGCCGTCTCCACCAAGCCCGCCACCAGGACAAGTACACCTTCACAGCTTGAAACGCAGTCACTCAAGGCAAGCTGCACGCCCGTTGAAGGTGGTCGACAGCGCGACGTCCGACCCATGAAATTTGCTGATTCTATGCCGCCCCGATCTAGGGTGCGGGCATGTCGTACGTGCTGCGCGGTGTCGTCGGTGACTTCGACCATCTCCGGTTCCTGGCGGATGATGTGCCGCGGGCTGTGGTGGTGCCGCTCCGGCAACGCTTGGGGCTGCTGCCGGTGACCAACGAGATCTTCAACGAGCTGACCGACGGGTGGCGAGGAGACTGGCCGTTCAGGCTCATGTCCCCGGCGTTCGCCGAGAGGCTGAAGGACTGGTCACGCGGCGGCCGTGTCGCTTATGTGGAGGCCGACTTCTGGGGTGGTGATGGCAGTCAGACCGCTGCCCTGTGGGAGAACGGCCGTCAGACCTGGGGTCCCGAGCACGCCTGGATCCCTGCGACTGCAAAACCGTGCGAGAACTGGCCGATCAACGCCGTGCTCGCGCGCCTCGGAGTGGTCGCAACGGGTGCGTTCGACCTCTTCGACACGGTCGGCCTCGGTCAGGAGCGCGACATGGAGGGATGGCGCTGGGCGGGCCTGCGCGCCCTGGACGCCGCCGACTACGACGCCTGGGAGGCGGCGCGCCGTGCCAAGGAAGAGGCCGATGCACGCGCCGCCGCCGAACGCGACAGGTACGTCAGGCGTGACGATGTCCCCGTCATACTCGACGGCACGGCGGTAATGAAAGTACTCGGCATCCCGCCCTCCCCATTGGTGGGGGCCGCGATTCGGCACCTCCAGGAAGTTCACCTGGAACGCGGCTCCCTCACACCCGACGAGGCCGCCACCGAGCTTCGCTGCTGGGCCCAGAGCCTGTGAACCGCTCGATGAGGTGAGAGCAGCCGGGTGTTGACACCGCAATAAACGCAGTGGCGCTGGCGTTCCTCTCTCGCGATCAAACAGTCACAACGGCAAACGCCCAGCTCAACCAGTCACTGCAGAAGAGCTACACCGAAATCCGTCTGTGGTCGGACCACGCAGCCCCGTCACGGCCCTTCTCCCGTCGGTTTCGAGCGCGGATAGATCAACCGTCCGGCGGTCATCGCCTATGGGTTGCCCTGCCTTCCACTCGGCGACGGCAGCCGTGCCGGGACGGTGCTGAACCCGGTTCCGGGATCGGCGACCCGCACCCCGCGAGCACCCAGCGGCGACCCGCCGTGGTGAGCTGCGTTGACCAGCGGATTCGGCTTGACCCCGGCCGTGGAGGCGAGCGTCGATATCCCGCGCCCCACACCGCCGCCCACGCCATGGGCGGTCACCCGGCACACCGGGCCCGTACGGTTCCGCTGCCGTCTGGGGCACGCCGGCGGCGAGCGTATCCGCACCCGGCGACTCCCAGATCCGGAGGCGGTCGAGGTGAGGGCAGGGATGTCGCTGGCGGAGCTGGGCGGGCTGCCCACGGTGGTCGACCTGGTCACCGCGGGCAAAGCCCTGGGGCTGGGCCGCACCAAAACCTATGAACTCGCCCAGGCCGGTGAGTTCCCCTGCCGGATCATCCGCGTCGGCAAGAAGTACCTGGTGCCCACCCCAGAGCTACTCGCCCTGCTCGGCTATCAATACGGCGTGCGCCGCACCGAATCAGAAGGTGAGTGATCAATGGCCAGCGGGAAAACGTTCAAGATCTGTGGCTGCCGGGATGGTGAAACCGGCCGCCTCCTGGGCCGTAAATGCCCCAAGCTCCGCCGTGCCAGCGGCCAGTGGAGCCCGCACCACGGCACCTGGTCCTATCAACTCGAACTCCCCCCGAACGTCGACGGCAGCCGCCGCAACCCGGTGGGCCGCCTGATCGCAGCCGGACACTGGCGTGAGGGCGACCCGGACATCCTGATCGTCATGAACGCCGGCTACGACGTCACCCGGCTGGTGTTCGTCTTGGCCGACCTGCCCGTCATCGAGGGCAACCCTCATCCGGCTGCAAGTCGACCACTTGCCCGGCGACCGCGACCCCAAGCCGGTGTGGCTGTGGTCCTCGGTCACCGGTGCCACCGCCACCTACATCGATCGCTGCTAGCAGTCCTTCCTGCGAAGATTCGACCTGGAACACACCTTCCGGCTGTTCAAACAGACCCTGGGTTGGACCGTCCGGGCGCAGGGGGCCGAGCGGGTGGGTGCCTCGTCCGGGATGTCGTTCCGGAGGGGCGGCTGGTCGTGCTCGGAGACGGCCCGGTCAGCGAGGACTCCAGAGTCTGGGGTTATGTCCGCTTCGGCCGGGTGCTGGGGGCGGTCGTCTGCCGGCTCGCCTCGGCGGCGAGCGGCTCGGCCTCGTAACCTTGGGCCTGCAGGGCGAATAGCCGGGCGTACGCGCCGTCCAGGCCGATCAGCTCGGCATGCGAACCCCGTTCGGCGATCTGGCCGTCCGCGATGACGACGATCTCGTCCGCGTCTCGTACGGCACCCAGCCGGTGTGAGATCAACAGGCTGGTACGGCCCTGCCGGAGCTGTCGCAGGCTCTGGTGCACGGCGTACTCGGCCTGTGCGTCCAGACCCGAGCTCGGTTCGTCAAGGATGAGCAGGTCCCGGTCGGCGCGCATCAAGGCTCGGGCGAGCGCGAGCCGCTGCCACTGGCCGCCGGAGAGTACGAGTCCCGGCTGCGGGTCGTCGCCGTCGGCGGGGCGGGCGAAGAAGATTCGGCTCAGCAAGGTGTCGTAGCCGAGAGGCAGGCCGGCCAACTTCTCATGGATACCCGCCTGCCGTGCGGCGGCCTCGATGAGCTCCCGCCCGGCGGGGCGTTCCTCGTCGGTGGTGGCTGCCAGGTCGCCGAGCCCGATGTTCTCGGCGGCCGTCAGGTCGTACGACATGTAGTCCTGGAACACGGCCCCGATCCGGTCGCGTAGTTCGGCAGGCCGCAGGTCGCGCAGATCGACGCCATCCCAGTGGATCGATCCGCGTCCTGGGTCGTACAACCGGCACAGCAGCTTCACCAGCGTGCTCTTGCCTGCCCCGTTGACGCCTACGAGAGCGACGCAACGTCCTTGCGGGATGATCAGGTTCACGCCCCGCAGTACCCAGGGCTGGCTCTCGTCGTACCTGAACCACACGTCGCGCAGCTCGATGCCCTGGCGCAGGGCCGGCATGGCATGCGGTGCCGAGCTGGTGGGGAGGTCAGGGGTGTCGGCCGCGACATCGTGGTAGTGCCCGAACATCAGCAGGCTGTTGTGCACATCCGCGGCCTGCCCGACGATCGTGCCCAGCGCCCCCTGAACGCCGATCAATCCGGCGATGAACACCGACACATCCCCGATGCTGAGCCGTCCAGACGCGGCGCTCGTCACGGCCCAGACCAGGCCGCCCGCGGAGACGACCGCGCCCAGCAGCGACAGGAGTCCCTGACTTCGCAGCGTACGGCGGGCCAGCGCCTGCCCGGCCGCGTCCACCGACCGCTGTTCACGCAGCATCCTGGCCCGCAGGTGGTCGCCCAGGCCGAACAGCCTGATTTCCTTGGCCGCGTTCGGACTGGTGAGCAGGCCCGCGAAGAAGATCTGCCACCTGGTGGCGGCGCTGACGTTCCACATCATGTCGGCCCGGCGCCTGCTCAGGTCGAGCTGTACCCGGACCGATGGCACCGCGGCCAGCAGGACGAGGACGACCATCAGCGGGGAGAGCACGGCGAGCATCGCGACGAACCCGGCCAGTGTGATGACCTGCTGAACCACCGACAGCGAGGCCCGGACCAGCCGCTGCGGGGCTTCCTGCCCGGCCTGCTGGGCCACCCGTACGCGATCGTGGAAGACCGGGTTCTCGAACCGGCTGAGCCCGGGATGGGCGTTCACCGCACGGAAGAGCCTGTCCTGGACCAGCAGCCGGACGGCCCGCTGCAGCTGTTCCTGGGCGTACTGCACGGTCGGTGGGAGGACGGCGCCGAACAGGCCGGTCAGCGCGAGCGCGAGGGCGGCGGGCAGGAGAGCGGCGGGACCGGCTCGGTGCCCGAGGCCGTCCAGGACCAGCTTGGTGGACCAGGTGGCGGCCAGCGGTACCAGACCCGTGAGGAGAGCAGCCGCCGCCGATCCCGCCGTGGCCTTCGGATGTGCCCGCCAAGCGAGCTCGGCGACGGCCGATACCCGTCTGAACAGAGACCGCCTCATGCGCGCGCGGTTACCGGGAGCTGGCCGGGAGTGCTCTCCGCGGCCACGATGACCGCGTCGTCACCGATCAGGTAGAAGCTCGGGAACTGCGAGACCTGTAGGGCCCTGCCGAAAGGACCGCCCAGCGGCTCGACCACGACGGTCACGGCCGCTCCCATCGCGGCGGTGAACTCTGCCGCGTCCGAGGCTTGCCCGGTGACGAGTGCCAGCACCTGCTGGGGTCGCGCCGTCTCCACAAAGGCGGTGAACTCAGGTAGCCGTTCATGACAGGAAGAACAGTCGGTAGAGAACACTCCGACCACGGTCGGGCTGGTGAAGGCCTCGCGGGAGACGGTCGAGCCGTCCTCGGCGGTCACCTTGAAGTCACCGAGCGGCGTACCGGGGCGTACCAGATCCGGCCTCGTCGGTGGCATGTCCGCCAGCCGGAGCGTGTGCTCACGCAGCCGGCGGATCACGGCCAGCGTCAGCAGCAGGTCGATGCCACAGAGGATTCCGACGAAGACAACGGCTACGACCAGGACAGGCATGAAGGTCTCCCAAGGTGGTCACCGTGAGCCAGCCGGGAGGCGAGGCTCGGTGAGAAGGTCAACGAGATCGTCGAAGAAGAGGACTGCGAGGGCGAGTACCGCCGCTGCCGCAAGTCCGAGCGCGGCCCCTGCCGGGTGCAGGGTGTGGTGCGCCGCGCCGACTCCGGCCGTCAACCCAGCCGTCACCAGGACGAGTAGCCCGGCATTGCGGACAAGATGCCGCCCGCCCAGTGGGGCACCGGCGGCGCCGAAACACCTGCAGGGTGGCGCCGCTCCGGAACGCATCGCCGAGGCGATGGCCGCGCAGAAGCCCAGCAGCGCGAGGCCGGCCAGAATGAGTCCGGCCGACACCGTACGCGGGATCACCAGCAGTACGACGACACCCGCCTCGACCAGGACCGTCGCGCCGCTCAGTGCCGCCGACACCCTGCGGTGGGAGTTGGTGAGGGCGGTGACGGAAGCTCGGAACCGGTTGAACGCGGCCCTGCTGTGCAGCTTGCCCACCATCGCCGCCAGGAAGACGACCCCGAGGGCACACCGGCAGGTCAGTGCCACATACTGCATGATGACCCCTGCTCGTTGAATCGGTCAGCAGTAGTCGAAGCTGCCGCAGTTGGTCTGGCCGATGGGGTCGTGGTAGGAGCAGGTCCGGCAGAACCTGTAATTGCAGCACCAGCCGGTCCAGTACGTGGCGGCGTCCGCGGTGGGCAGCAGTCTGTCGACGAGACGGTCGCCCAGCCTGCTGACGACACGGAACACGTTGACCTCCAAGGATTCGGCTGGTGCTCATCACGATCGCATCGGGTCTCCATCGAGGCCAGCTATTTGGGGTGGCACCTAAACACCCTGGTCATCGCGCTCTTGTCAGGTGCGGAGGCCCATGTGATCATCTGTGATGATCGCCGACGGTGGCACGGGGGTGGCTGAGTGGTGCGAGTTCTCCATTACGGCGCCGAGGATCTGGCCCGTACACGCTTCGCGACCTCTCCTCTGGGGCACCTCGTGCACGGCCTCCACAACGGTCCTTGCAGTCACCGGTCACAGTTGCGGGAACGCTGGTGGCGTTCGGTCCGCCGTAACATTCCCGCGAGGGCCGAACCGCTCCTCGAACTGATCAACGCCGATCCGTCATGGACCCCTCCGTTCCTGCTGCCTGCCTCGGCCGAGGCGCTGGCGGTGGTGGAACCGGCCATCGAGGAGGAGTTGGAGCGGCTACGGGACACCAGCAAGGAGCAGATCACCGCAGACCTCGAACGTTTCGACCGCGATCCGCGTCAGGTACGGGTTCCGCGGCTCGTCCAGGACCTGCGCGATGGAGGCTCACGGCCGCTGCGCCTGGTGGTCGACTCGGCGCATGCGCTCTTCACGGCATGCCTGGCCGGTGACTGGCCTGATCTCCGCCGGCAACTGCGCGACGATCTCGCGTTCCGGACCCAGACAATGATGACGGCCGGTCCCGGAGGAGTGTTCGCCACGCTGCACCCGTCGGTGACCTGGCAGGACCAGGCGCTGCTGTTCGCCCCACCCACCGACCCGATCCGGGGTGACACACGCGGGCGCGGGTTCGTGCTGATGCCGTGTGCGTTCGGTCGCGACAGCGTCCATCCCGTCCTGGACCGCAGTCAGCCGATCCTCATCTACTCGGCACGGGTTCAGCCGCCCGACACCGGCTCCGCCGTCTCCGACTCGCTGACGGCTCTGATCGGCGCCGGCCGGGCCAGGGCACTACGAGCCCTGGCGACCGGAGGCTCCACCAGCGACCTCGCCCTCCGGCTCTCGGTGAGCGCCCCGACCGCCTCAGCCCACGCCGCGACACTCCGCCGGGCGGGCCTGATCTCGACCCGCAGGGAGGGCCATTTCGTCCGCCATGAGCTGACCCTCCTGGGCGATAGCCTGCTAGCGGCCAACCCGGTGTCGAGGCGCTTTAGTAACAAATAAGGCCAGGATCCATGATCGGAACCTGGCCTTGACCTGCGGCGGGCGACACTGGGTTCGCACCAGTCCAGTGCTGCCGACGTGGAAGTCGCGGCATCAGCCGGTGAGTGTCCAGGAGGCCGTTACACGTTGCGGGAGATCGTGAACGGCGCTCCACCACCAGCCGGAACGGTCTCGTCGCCTGGTTTGAGTTTCCTCACCACGATGCCGAGCACGCGGTCCGCCGGCAGATAACCCCAGTCGCGCGAATCCCGGCTCAGCAAGCCATCTCCCAGCACCACCAGCTGACCGGGTGGGACGACAGCTCCTGAGGACTCGGCCATCGCGGCCGGGACCGGTTCGCCGGCGACGGCGGCGACTCTTTTGACGGTCCACAGTTCCCGGGCCGGGCTCGGTAGTCCGTCGCGGCTCCAGGTGTCCCGTATGATGCCTTGGAAGACGACTATCTGTCCGGTGCGAACCCGGCTCCCGTTCCTCCGGATCAGCAGCACTCGGTCGCCCGGCTGGAGCGTCGGCGTCATACTGACGCCCCATATCCGGACGACCGCCAGTCGTGTCCGTACCGTCACGAGAACAGCGGTGACGGTCGCCACGGCCAGCCCGAACCCGACGACGTACGGCATCGAGCTGCGTGCTATCCGCAGGGGTTGTACCAGGGGTAGCAGTACGTGCCCAGACCGTGGTCGCAACACTCCCGGAACCAGCACCCGCCACCCAGCTCAGTCCAGCAGCCGGGATCGTCGGCCTTGGCCACGGCGTTGGGAACCAGTTTGGAGAGCAGGGCGTCACTCGCCCTGTTGATGAACCGAACCACGAGAGACTCCTTCGATGGGGGCCGCGCGATCTCGAAATCAACGATCGCAGCGACCGCCCATCCGGTCCACATATTAGGACCAGCGCCTAACTCCGCTCTGACGGTTCGTGAGTTGACGCTGGCAATATCGTAGTGTGATTGAGTGAATCTATAGCGTTACGCCTGTCAGATGGGTTTGGGCATGCCGGGATGGCGGGATGAGTGCGCGCAAGCCTGTGGGTGCCCGTAACTCGGCCTATGGGTGCCGAATATCGTGTCGCCTAATGCGTGAAGGGTGTCAAAATCCGGCCCTGACCATTGACGTGCGGCTTCGCAGCCGAGCGCGTCCTTGGTCAGCCTGCTCTCTCGTATTCGCTAATCAAGCCCCCGAGGATCCGGCGGCGTTCGATCCGGCCGACCGGCGGGCGGATCACGTCTGCGCCATCGGCGGGAGCGCGAAGATCCAAAGATGGCCCTGGGGAAAAACTTGACGCTTGACCTGGGGATTAACGTGACGGCTCACACCAGGGCGAGCTGGCCCGGCTCGGCCATCATGTCGCGGCCTCGACGGTCTGATCAAGGCGCCTGGTGGCCTATGTCGTTCCCGGGTACGGCCGTGAGGTACGCGCGGAGGCGCTGTGCACGTTCGCCTCTTTCCGGGGTCAGCCGGTTCCGGCGGAGGTCGTGGGCGGGGTATCCAGGATGGTCAGGGCCCGGTGGGCGTCCCGGACCCGGCGGCCCGCCTCCATGGCGCGCTGGACGTCGTTCATGTCGGTGCACAGGCGGGCGGCCTGCATGAGGTGGTCCAGGGCCTCGGCGGGGCGGGCGGCCGTGAGGAGGCAGGTGCCCAGGTGGATGAGGGCGATGGCCTGGCTGTGGCGGCTGCGGTGTTCGCGGGCCAGGCGCATGCCTTCGGCGGCCAGTTTCACGGCGGTCTCGTGCTCGCCTAGGGAGCTGTGCGCCGAACTCAGCTTCTGCAGCGCCATCGACTCCAGATCGATGTCTGAGGTTTGCCTGGCCAGGTCCAGGCCGCGGTTCAGATGGCGGAGCGCGGCCCGGGGGTCGCCGGCCACGACGAGCTGCTCGCCCAGGTAGCACCCGCTGAGCGTCACGCCGAGGTCGATGCCGCGCTCCTCGAAGATCTCCAGTGCGGTGGTGAGGTGGTTGATGGCCGGCCAGGGGTTGGCGCGCGCGCCGGCGACGTTGCCGAGGAAGAGCCAGGAGAACGCCTCGCCGGGGCGATCTCCGTCGTCCATGGAGAGCTTGAGCGCGCGCTCGAACCTGGCCTCGGCCGAGTCGAGATCGCCCTGGTGCATCGCGACCGAGCCCAGTATCCGGGTGGCCGTGGCCTCGGCCAGGGTGTCGCCGTCGCGGAGCCCGGCCGTCATCGTGGCCGCGCCGCAGCGTTGCAGGTCGTCCCACTGGCCTGTGGCGACCAGCACCCGGTGCAGCCGCAGCGAGAGCTGCGCCGCGTAGGAGGCGGGCAGGTCCGCCCTGGTCGCGACGTGGCAGATCGCCTCGATCATGACCCGGTGCTCGGCCCTCAGCCAGTTCGCCGCCGCCCTGCCGCGGAAGGACTGGGCGCGCCGGGGCCCGGGGAGGCCGGTGTTCATCCCTTCCAGCAGGTGCTCAAGCAGCGCCCGCAGCGCGGCGGCCTGCTGTTCGGGGCGGTCGAGCTTGGCGCTCTGCTCCAGGGCGAAGGTCCGTACGAGGTCGTGGTAGCCGTAGCGGTCGCAGGGGCGGGCCAGGAGCAGGCTGGCGTCGACCAGCTCTTCGAGGATCCGTTCGGCCGTGTTCTCTGGCAGGCCGAGGAGCGCGGCGGCGCTGTCGAGCCCGAGGTCCGGGACGGGCAGCAGGGCCAGCAGCCGGAACGCCCTCGCCTGTTCGCCGGTGAGGCAGGCGTAGCTGACGGCGAAGCTCGCCCGTATGTCGAGATCGTCCACTCGGAGCTCGTCCAGCACGTGGTGGCGTTCGCGGAGCCGGTCGGCGAGATCCGCGACAGTCCAGTAAGGGCGTGCCGCGAGCCTGGTGCCCGCGATCCGTACCGCGAGGGGCAGCGCGCCGCAGGCCCGTACGACCTCCAGGGCCGAGGCACGGTCGGCCTCGACCTGCCCGCCGCCCGCCGCCCGTGCCAGCAGCTCGGTCGCCTCACCCGGCGGGAGCGCGCCCAGCTCCACCATCCGGGCGCCCGGCACGCTCGCGATCCGCGAGCGGCTGGTGATGATAACCCCATTGCCCGCGCTGGCGGGCAGCAGCGGCCGAACCTGGGCGCTGTCGGCTGCGTTGTCCAGCACCATTAGCATCTGCCGGGTGGCCAGCGCGCTGCGCAGCAGCCCCGCCCGGTCCTCCAGGGTGTCGGGCACCGCGTTCCCCGGCACGCCCAGCGCCTGCATGAACCTGGCCAGTACATCCCTGGGGTCCAGCGGCTCCGTACCCGAGCCGTGGAGATCGACGTAGAGGATGCCGTCGGGGAACGTGTGGCGCAGCAGGTGGGCAGCGTGCACGGCCAGCGAGGTCTTCCCGACTCCGGCCTGCCCTAACACGGCTCCGATCGGCACCCCGGTCCGCAGGTTGTTGACGAGGTGGCGGAGCAGGGCCTTGACCTCGGCGGTCCGCCCGGTGAAGTCGAGAAGGTCGGCGGGGAGCTGGAACGGGATGACCTCCGTTTGCCCCGGCCGCGCGGTCGCCGTGGCGACGGGGTTGACGTCGACGGGAGGTTCCGCGACCCCGTTGGTCTCGGGGGTCAGGTCGGGGGAGGCGGTAAGGATCTGGTGGTGGATGTGTTGGAGGTCGGGTCCTGGTTCGATGCCCAGTTCGTCGACGAGCGCGCGGCGGGCGAGGGAGAAGGCTTCGAGCGCCTCGCCCTGGCGGCCCGCCTGGTAGAGGGCCAGCATGAGCTGGGCGTGGAAGTGTTCGCGGAGGGGGTGTTCGCCGGTCAGGCGGCGCAGTTCGGCGACGATGCGGGCGCCGCGGGCCATCCGCAGCTCAGCCTCGATCCACAGCTCGGTCGCGGCGAGTTCCAACTCGACCAGCCGGGGACCGTGGTCGCGCTGGAGGACGGCGGAGGGTATGTCGGCCAGGGGCTTGCCGCGCCAGTGGGCGAGGGCCGCGGTCAGCTCGGCGGAGACCTGGGGCCAGTCGCCATCGCGGGCGGCGGCCTCCGCGGCGATTCTGCGGTCCTGGAAGAGCCGGAGGTCCAACTCGCCGTCGTTGACGTGCATCACATAACCTGGGGGGCGGCTTTCGACGCGTGGGGCCACGTACTCCCCAAGGGCTTGGCGGAGCCGCATCACGTAGCTCTGAATGGTCCGACGGGCCCCCGGCGGCGGACGCTCGTTCCAGACGACCGAAATGAGGGTTTCCATGGAGACAATCTCGCCGGGGTGAAGCAGCAGCGCGGCGAGGACACTGCGCTGCTTCCCCGCGGCGATCGTGAGTTCTGCCGTTCCATCGTGGACCAGCAGCGTCCCCAACAGTCCGAACTTCATCCTTCGCATCACTCCGTTTCGTCCTCGCCCGTACCCACGCCGCCGAGACGACACCGCGTTGCGTCAAGCTGGCAGGGCCATGAGTTCCACTTCCTTCGCCTTCGTGACGAGGGACCGTACGACGGTCGACGTGGCGCGGTGACCTGGCTTGAGGGTCCACAGGTTCTGACCGGGAGTGTTCGCCGAGATCATCGCTCGGGGGAGGGCCACCCGCTGACCGGGGGCGGACAGCCGGATCGGCTAGCCCATCGCATCCCCCTCCGCGTCGGCGTCGTCTCCGGTATGAGACGTACTCACCTTCTGCGCGGTTCCCGGTGTTTGATCATGCTGTCGCCGGGCGGGTGCCATGGGATGGGTTAACCCACAGGTCGAGCGGCAGGTCCGGCGTTAAGAGGCCCTCCTTCCAGCTGGCGGAGGCCACCTTGATCCTGTCCGGCGTGGCGAAGGTGTGGTCGCTGGCCGCGGTCTCCGGAGGAGGCGCTGCAGGGGCAGCGCTTTTCACGCCGGTTGGGCGGCGTCTGCTCGCCCAACTGCTGTCCGGGGCAGCACTCGCCCGCGCGAACGCGCTCACCCAGGCCACCAAGCACGGGATCGCGACCCTCGGGCCTGTGGCTGGCGGTGCGCTCATCGTCACCATCGGCGCGGGCTGGGGGATCTTGTGGGACTGCCTCACCTACATCGCCGCCGCCGTCCTGTTCACACGCCTCCCGACCGTACGAACATCCGGGAAGCAAAACCCCGGGCAGATCCGTCAGCGTACGTCTCGCGGAGCTCAGCGACGGCATCCGTGCGATCACCAGCAGGACCTGGCTGTGGACCACGACGCTCGCCGATTGTGTGACCGGTGGCGCGTTCGCCGCCGGCATGCTGATCGGCCCGCTGTACGCGCGAGAGCATCTGCACGGCGCCCTCAGCTGGGGAACGATCGCCGGTACGCTCGCCGCCGCGACCTCGATCGGCAGCATCCTCGCCGCCCGATGGCCAAGCCGCCGACCGGGATTCTTGATGAGCCTCGGCACCGCGTCTACAGCGGCCGGATTCGCCGCTCAACGAGTATCACAGGGCGGCATAGACGATCTTGTGAACGGCCAGGTCAGCCCACCGCGACGAATCTTGAAGCACTACAGGCGTGCTCAACTGCATGGCCCCGACGTACTTCCGCATCGAAGGGTTCGAGCGGATCTCCCCGAAGCCGCCCGTGCTGTGGATCCGGGGCGCCGACGACGTGATCGTCTCCGACACCTCGCTCTACGATCTGGCCTATCTGGGCTCGATCGGCGCGGTCCCCGGCTGGCCGGGCCCGGATGCCTGCCCGCCGCAGCCGATGGTCGGCCAGACCCGCTCGGTCCTCGACGCCTACCGGAAAGCGGGCGGCAAGTACACCGAACTGGCCATCCCCGGCTCCGGTCACGGCCCCCACCTCGACCACCCCGCGGAGTTCCGCGAGGCGCTGCTAACCCACCTGAGGTCTGCCATCGGCTGAGTCGCCCCGATCGCGCCAGTTGCTCCAGCCGGGACGAGGTGTCGTCAGACGCCAGCGGCACGCCAGCGGCACGCCAGCGAAACGCCACAGGGCCTTGTGAGACTGATCATGTCGACGCGATTCCCCAGCGCCGACAGGCACCATGACAGCATCGGAGGGCTTCTCATGGGCATCAGGCTCAAATCGGTGTTCGCCACGACCGCGCTGGCCGCGACTGCCGTGACCGGCATGGCGGGCTCGGCTCAGGCATCGGTCAACCGCTGGGTCTACCTGTCAGGTGAAGGGGTGCACTCGGGCGACTGCATCTCGGCGACGAGCAACGGCGTGTTCATGGAGCCGTGTTCGCGCACGCCCTACCAGGAGTGGCACGAGGTGGGGTCGAACATCAACGGCGCCCCCTACCCGACCGTGACGATGACCAACGCCGCATGGGGTGGCGGTTACTGCCTGACCGCCATCAGCTCCCACACCCTCGCCATGGTCTACACCGGCGGCCTCTGCAACAACAGTACTCAGGCGTTCGCGATGACCGGTCCCACCTGGCAGGGCAACTACCAGTTCTTCAACTTCGCCTACCACGCCTGCATCGACAGCGGGCAAGGCGGCCTGCTCTACCCCTCCAGTACCGGCTGCAACAGCAACAACTCCTACCAGTTGTTCTACGCATCCTGACAGCGACACGAGCTGTCAGTAAGAGGCGTGCAACGCTCGAAGGCTGCTCGTCTCGAAGACCTTGACCGGCGTGCGCGTGCCGCAGGCTACGCATCTTGGCGATTGCGACAGGCGTTAGACGGTACGCGCCACATGGTGTCCAGAGTAGCGGCAGAGCTGCTCGGTGTCGGCAAGACAACGATCCTGCGGTGGCGGAAGCGAACGGCCTGACGGGTCATCGTCACCGACGTTTGGGGGCTGACGCTTCGTGGCGCGGACCGTTGACAATCGTGGGCCAGAGCCAGAAATTGACAGTGGTGTCCGCAGACTTAATGTCAGATGGTCCCATCCAGACCCGCGTCGGGAGAGCGACGACGGCACCCACACCGTCGAGGAGATCGCAGAAGCCATGGCCGCGGTACCCGGCGAACCCGTCCGGGCGTAGGTGGCCGAGCGGGTGGGTGCCTCGTCCGGGATGTCGTTCCGGAGGGGCGGCTGGTCGTGCTCGGGGATGGCCCGGTCAGCGAGGACTCCAGAGTCTGGGGTTATGTCCGCTTCGGCCGGGTGCTGGGGTGGTCGTCTGCCGGCTCGTCTCGGCGGCGAGCGGATCGGCCTCGTAACCTTGGGCCTGCAGGGCGAATAGCCGGGCGTACGCGCCGTCCAGGCCGATCAGCTCGGCATGCGAACCCCGTTCGGCGATCTGGCCGTCCGCGATGACGACGATCTCGTCCGCGTCTCGTACGGCACCCAGCCGGTGTGAGATCAGCAGGCTGGTACGGCCCTGCCCCGAGCCGGACCTGCGTCACGCTACTGGCTAGCGCTGCAGCGTCAGCACGCCCGGCCGTAGGTGCGGCCGAAGCCGTAGGCCGAGGAGGAGAGATCATGCGCGCCGCGAGTCGAGAGGACTCACCGGCGAGGGGAGGCAGCGGAGCGGGGTTCGCAGCGCCGTACATGGCAGTGGGCGTTCGCCAGTCAGGAAGAGACGGGAGACCTGCCTACGGGCAAGGTCGATGGCCACTTCATGGTCGGGTGATGACTCTAGGTCGCGGAAGAAGCGGGCGACGGCACGTCCTCTTCTGCCGATGAGCGGGCACTTCGTTCTGCCCGCCCGCCGAGAAACCCATTGCGAGTGGCCTGGCACCGAAATTCTGGTTGATCGGCCACCAATCACGGAGGGATTATGAGGCTCATGTCGCTGCCCACCCCCACGCTGCACACCGCTCGCCTTCGACTGCGTCCCTTCGACGATGCGGATGCGGACGACCTCTTCGCGCTGCACAGCAGCGCCTACGTGCTGCGCTACTGGGACGCGCCGCCGTGGAGCGACCGCGCGCGCTCCGAGCGGTTCATCAACGCTTGCCGGCAGATGGCAGAGGAGGGCACCGGGGCACGGCTGGCCGTAGAGCGTGCTTCCGACGGGGTGTTCATCGGCTGGTGCAGCCTGAACGGGTGGAATCCGGACTACCGCAGCGCGTCGATGGGCTACTGCTTCGACGATGCCGCGTGGGGCCACGGCTACGCGACGGAGGCCGCGCGCGTGTTGCTGCGGTGGGCATTCGACAGGCTGGACCTGAATCGCGTCCAGGCTGAAACCGATACGCGCAACGTGGCATCTGCCCGCGTACTGGAGAAGCTGGGGTTCGTGCGTGAAGGGACGTTGCGGGAAGATTGCATCGTGAACGGCGAGGTCTCTGACTCGTGGGTCTACGGGCTGATCAGGCGAGAGTGGCGGCCGTCATCCGAGCCGGTTCCCGCCCGCTGACTCCTCCTCGCTCGCAAGACAGCACTCGGCCGCCGGCTTCATCGCGGCTCGTTCATGGGCTCGCACAGCACACTCTCAGACCGCGCGTTGAGCGAGTCGTGGCTGGTTGGCGTCTGGTCCCGCGTCCTGGGTGGGCGCAGCGTCAGGCCCATGACCTCGTTCAATGAGCCGATCCCGCCGCCGTCTGCCGCGTTCGCTGTCGATCCGTTGCGGGTGGCAATAGCCGCCTACCTCGCCCGGTTACAGGGGCATCACACGTCTGCACACCGAATCCGATCTGCGCATCTACCTGACCTGGTGCGCCGAGAGAGACGTGGAACCGCTGACTGCCCGGCGTCACCAGGTCGAGTTGTACGTTCGCTGGCTCCAGGAGGTGCGCCGGTTCCGCCGTCGACGGTGTCACGTCGGCTGTCGGTGGTGGTCGGCTCCTACCGGACCTGCGTCATCGACGGTGTTCTGGAGCACTCGCCCGCTGACCACGTCCGTCGCCCGAATGTCCCGCCCGAATCGCCTACGCTCGGGCTATCGCACTTGCCGTTCGAAGCGCTCCTCTCCGCGGCTCGCGGATCGGCCAACCCCGCGCCATCAGCGACCGGGTGAGCCGGCCGATCCTGCTCAACACACGCGAGGTCCGAATGGACCGGCACGCCGCCACCCGCCGACTACGGCGGTTGGCGGCGTTGTCGGTTGTGCGACTGCCGCGGATGCACCCGCACATGCTGCGTCACGCCTTCGTCACCACCATGCTCGACGCCGGTGTCGACCTGCGCGATGTGCAGATCGCCGCACGGCACGCCGACCCGCGCACGATCATGCGTTATGCCCGGGCCCGCAACAACCTCGACCGCCGTCCCGACTACATCCTCGCCGCCGTCGTGACATCCGGGACCTGAGCGGGCGGCACCCTGCTGAAACGCTCTGGTCTAGCCGATGAGCGGATGGCCTCGGTATATCGCCCGCCGGGACATGAAGCCCGATGATCTGCGCTGCCTCGACGGTGTCTGGTCGATCGGTGATTTCGGCCCGGGGCCTCGCCGAGGAGGCCGTCGCGGTGATGTTGGCGTCGCACCGGCCCGGACTCCGCCATGGTGCGGCGATCGGTGTGCGTCGCGGGACGTACGCCGACGCCGCGCCGCCTATTCGGTGAATGCGGTGAAGGAGAGTGCCTTGTCGAATCGACCGGCGGCGAGGTCGTCGTGGCGGATCATGAAACGCCCGCAGTAGACGTCGTCCGGCTCGAACTGGGCAAGTGGCACCCACTCGCGCATCACCCGAAGAGCCTCCTCCTCCAGGCGCAGATCCCGCTCGTCCGGCGGGATGATGAGTTCGCCGGCTTTTTCGCGTGCCTCAAGAATGTCCTCCGCCATCCTGGTCTCCGGGGTGGTGTACATGTAGTCGGTGGAAAGCTCGCCGATGCCCATGGAGTACCCGCCGAGGTGGAAGGTGGCGCCGTTGCTTTCCGGCCAGAGCTCTCCGGCCAGAGCGCAGAGTTCCTTTATGTGTGGCAGGTTGCGAGCCAGGTGCTCCTGGTTGTCGGACCGCGAACCCGTGTCCTCATCGTCGTCCTCGAACCAGCTGGGCAGTTCCGCGTTGACCGTGGCGAAGAGGTCGTACTCCCGGCCGACGAAGTCGAGCGTCATATTGCAGAACATCTCCTCGTCGTGGTCGGGCTCCTCCGCTGTTGCGGTGTTGGTGCCGGCCGGCACATACACGACCCGCGCGAACTTCTGCTCGTCGGCGATGGAACAGGTGTCGTCGGCCCACTCGTGGTGCAAGAAGAAGAGCAGCGAGCCGTCCGCCGGCAGGGCGAGGCCGTCGACTCTGGGAAGCGCCGCACAGTCGAAGGAGGCGACGAACGGCAGCGGCCCGTACTCGGAGGACGGCCACCCCATGCCCACCGGCAGCCGGGGCAACCCGCCGCTTCGCCCGACCGGAACGCCGTTGGGGCGCCCACTTGTCCAGATCGCGAATCGCAGGAACTCGGCGAACTTGCTGACCTCATCTTCCGGGATTCCCCGTTCGATCGCCGCGCGATGGAATTGCCGGTGATAGTCCATGGCGGGCATGATGCCAGATCACGGCAAATGGCGGGCCGTGGAACTCACCCCGCCGGGAACGTCTCGCGTTTCACCCCGATCCCCATTAAGGATGGAACTCGACCGGCGCACTCTCATGCCGCGAAGCGTGCTTCCCCGGCCGCCGTGAGCCGCCAGTGGGTCACCAGCGATCGGCGCCAGGCCGCCACTCGCTTGGGCGACGATGACGGATCCCCGGAGCAGCTGGGAACGGGGACGACCTGCGTGTCTACGACGGCCAACTCGTGATTGATGGCCGTTTCGCGGTTGCCTGACCAGGCGAGGGCCACCTTACCCGTGTAGGGCGCAGCGACCTGGCGTTTTGTTGAGGTCACCACCAGTACCTGCGGGTCCGAGCCCGCGGATTAAGAGATGGAGCCCCGCAGACCGGCCATGCGGTGCCCCGTGATGGCGGGGCAGCGTCATCGAGAACCGGCGGCATCGCCGAGGTTTCAACCGGTTTCCCCCACGTCAACTCACGGCAACTCGCGGCAACACGTGGTCTGCCGGCCGAACCCGGAACTACATTCTCGGGTGTGCGGCGCCTCTGGGGTCGTAGCGCTGGTGAGATCAAATGGAGAGGCCGCGCAACATGACGAACGCCCCTCGCTCGACCTTCCTGGGAGCCGTTCTGACGGCCCTCGTCCTCACCATCACGTCGCCGGCCGTCGCCAGCAGTGGCCCACCGCGACCGGCGACTGCGTCGGCAGGGGGCGCGCAGACCAACCTCGACGGTGTCCCGGGCGCCGTGGCGATCGTCCCGTCGCCACGGGGTATCCACGTCCTCGCGATCTCGCCCAGCACGATCACCCTGACCTCCGGCGACACCTTCCTTTACTCGGTGGACACGCCTGAGGGGCAGGGTCGCACGACCCTCGAGGTCAAGACCGTGGCCGAGCTGCTGGATGAGGTCACAGCCCGGGACGGCTCCCCGCAGACCTACACGGTCGAGGACGCACAGGGCGCCGCGAAGCAGACGACCGACACCATTGTCGCGGGCGACGTGCTCGTCGTGACCTCCGGCAAGAAGTCGAACCGGTACACGATCAAAATCGTCAAGGGCGCCGTGCGCGGCACCCTCGCCCTGCCGGACGACACGATCACGGCGCATACGCCGTCCGATGTGGTCGTCGACTTCACGTCCGGTATGCGCAGCCCAGCCACGGTGGTTCGGGTCACGGTGCCCCCGGGGATCCACGCGACCAAGGACAGCACGACGGTCAACGTCATCGGCCGGGGTGAGGTCACCCTGGCCGGGCTCGCGACCCAGTCGGTCGGCCGGGTGGGCGCGGGGTACCGGTTCCCGCGGGTGGGCGCCGCGGCCATCCAGAACCTCCCCGACGGGAGCCAGGTCATCACCTTCCGCGGGCTGGACCTCAGGCCGTCCAACGGCGTCGACCTGCAGCTCCGCTTCAAGAACGTGTCGGTCAGCCAGGGCAGCTACGCGTTCGGTGCGTCCTACCGGACCTCCGAGCCCGAGGAGCTGACCAGCCCGGTCGCCTCCGCGACGCTCACGGCGGTCAAGACGGTCAGTGACCTTCGCCGGGTGCTGGACAAGAGCCTGACCTATCACGAGACGCCGGGCACGTACACCACGGCGAGGCTGCGGTGGACGAGGCCGCAGCGCGCGGTGTCCGTCCGGCTGCTGGAGTCCATGGACAGAGGCGCCACCTGGACGCCGAGCAGCGTCCGCGTCGACACCGACAGCTCCGAGGCGGTCGTCCCCGGCCTCACGCCGGACACTGAGTACCGGTTCAGGCTGGACATCAAGGGGGGCGCGAACCACGGTCAGTCGAACGTCGCCACGATGTACACGGGCATGCTCGACGCGAAGCAGATGGGCGCGAAGGGCGACGGGGTCGCCGACGACACGGATGCGATCAACCGGGCCATCACGCACCTCAACGAGATCGGCGGCGGGACTCTGCTGTTCCGGGGCGGCACCTTCAAGGTCCGGACGGTCCACCTGCTCAGCAACGTCTACCTCTACGTCGGCAAGGACGCGGCGATCTCGGCGATCAAGGGGGCGGACGCGCCCGAGACGGCGTACTTCTCCGACAAGGCATACCGGTCGGGCACCTCGGCGACCGACACCGGGCCCTACCGCGATCCCGAGAACTACATGACCAAGCAGGACGTCGGCCACACCTACTTCCACAACAGCATGTTCTTCGGGGAGCGGGTCGACAACGTCAAGATCATCGGGAACGGCCGGATCACCGGCGACGGCAACGTCGTGACCAGCGACGGCGTCATGAACAACGCCCCGGACCTTCGGGCCGACAAGATGCTGACGCTGAAGCTCAGCACGAACGTCGAGTTCGGTGGCATCGACAACGGTCTGGACCTCTGGTACGACGAGAGCGACTCGCCCACCACTGACGAGCCGTACTACGTCAAGAGCCTGTCGGCGAACGGCACCACGGCGTCGAAGCAGACCGACATCAGCAACATGCTGAAGGTGGACAACGGAGGCCACTTCGTCCTGCTGTCCACCGGCACGGACCACAGCAACATCCACGACGTCTACTACGACAAGGGGAAGGGCGGTCAGGCCCGGGACGTCTTCGACTTCATGGAGAGCAGCTACGTCAACGTCAAGAACATCTATGCCAAGGGGACGTCCGATGACATCGTGAAGCCGGGCAGCGACTCCTCCCTCGGGTTCACCAGACCGGCAACGGACTACTACGTCCGCAACATCATCGGCGACACGAACTGCAACCTCTTCCAGATCGGGAGCGAGACCGCCGACGACATCAAGAACGCCTACGTCGACAACATCTATGTGCTGGCAGGCAACAAGGCCGGCTTCTCGATCTCCACGAACGACGGCGGGACGGTCGAGAACGTAAACCTCAACTCGGGGCGGACCGGCCCGGTCCACCACCAGTCGCAGATGCGCCGGACGCGGGCACCGTTCTTCGTCTCGATCTCGAACCGCGGTCGGGTGATCGGTGGACAGGCGCAGCGGACGAAGTTCATGGAGAACGGCGTTCAGCGAGATGAGCTGCTCAGCACCAACGTCAACATCGGCCATGTCCGCAATGTGCACATCAAGGACGTGAACATCGAGCAGGTCTACGGCGGCAGCCAGTACAGCGACCCGTCCAAGCGCTGGGTCCCGTATACCAACCAGGACAAGGCGACTCCGATCATCGCCGGGTACAAGGTCGGGGACGGTGGGCCGACGCTTCCGGACGGCCGCTCGGTCGGCTACGTCGAGAACGTCTCGTTCGAGGACGTGGGCCTGCTGGTCAAGGGCGGCAACCCGTACGAGGACTCGCAGATCAGCCCGCCGGAGCTCGGGGTGGGCAAGTACAACGTCGCCGACTTCGGGGTGCAGCCTTCATACGGCTTCTGGGCCAGGCATGTCCAGGGTCTGACGTTCAAGAACGTCACCACGAATTTCGAGAGCAACGACGACCGGTATGCGTTCGTGCTGGACGACGTCAAGGACGCCGATCTCGACGGGGTGACCATGGTGCGTGGGGCGAACAACCCCAGCGTGGTCCAGCTGAAGGACTCGGCCAACGTGAGCATTCACGGCTCGGCGTTCTACGACCGGGTCTGGGGCAACAAGCTGACGCCCCTCCAGGACCTTTCGAATGTGACGGTGTCGGGCGAGTCGGCCTACCCTGCGCTTGCCGAAAATGTCATCCGGCCAGGTTAGAGCGTCGGCGGCCGGTACGGACCCAGAAGGGCGTGTGCGGTGTCACAATGCGGCCGCGTCGCGCTTGCCTGCCAGGCCATCGAACCCGCCGCTGGAGAAGCAGGCGATGCCGAATTCCTCGCCGATCCGTACCAGTTGGGGAATCATGCTGGCTGTTACCCCGCCAGTACGTTGGAGCCTCCCGCGCAATGAGAACGCCCGGGGGGAGAGCCTCGGGCGTTTGTCGAGTTGGCCCTGTCGAGTACGCAACAACCGCAGAGTTCCTTGGCCCTCCGTGGTCTCTGTAGTCCCAGGGCCTGGAGTTGCGTACGCGCGGGATCTAGAACGTGCGGCCGGTGCTGTTCGAGGCGATGATCACGCTGGTGTGCCCCCCGGAGGGAACGGGGACACCCTGCCCCGCTGCAGCAGCAGGCTGCCGATCATCCACTACCAGCGGGCAAAATCGTTCTTCACACTGGACACCTTCATGTCCCCGTAGCTCCTCGTCCCGTCCTCATGCATATGTATCACGCATACCTCTGCGCCATCTGACATGGCGATCCATCGATTCTCCTTTCCTCCAGAGAAGGATTGGTTCTGAAATATACCCACCTCGGCGAACACACAGCCGTTTTTTGGGGTGTCGAGGTACGTGCCACTGGATACCTGTATGCCAGCTCCAGGAAAGCTGATCCATCCGTCGTTGGTGCTTTTTCCCTGGACCCGTCCGGCGTTCACCCTGTCGGCGAGAAGGATTCCCTGGCCGCCAGGGGCGTTGGAGACAACCTCCACCCCCGAGGTGGTGAAGAGCAGCGCTCCGGCGTTCGGCCTCCCCCCGTGGATCTTGGCGGCAGTCACCTGGCCGGCTTCCACCTTGTCGGCGTGGACCGCTCCCCAGGCGCCGGAGTTGGCGGAGACATGCACCCCGTCGGTGGTGAAGGTGAGGCCCCCGGTGTTCGCCGTCCCCTGGACCCGGGAGGCGTGGATGCCGCTCTCGAAGGTGGGGTTGCGCAGTTGGACGGTGGTGGTGAGGAAGTGTTGCCGCCCGGTGTTGGGGTCGGTGGCGATGAGGGTGTAGGTGGTGTCGCGTTTCGGGCCGGTTCCGGGGTCGGGTTTCCACTCGCCCTTGGTGGTGACGCCGGGTGCCGGGTTGCCGTCCGACGACCTGATCTTGTAGTCCAGGTCGCCGGGTCCGTCCCAGCGCAGGACGATTTTGTCTCCGTCGTCCACCATGGCCTTGTCGGGGTGGAAGTTACTGGGCGCCGGGGCTTGCTTGGCGGTCTTCACCAGCGGCACCGCCGCGACGGCGGTGCTCGGGCTCGCGTTCTGTGTTCTGCTGGCGGCCTCTGTCACCCTCAGCACGGCCAGCCCGGCGGCTGCGGCGACCGGAACGTCCTCCAGTTTCAGCACCAGGTAGTCACCGGGGGCGAAAGGGATTCTGTGGCCGGCCGGGTCGGTGACCTGGAAGGACCCGGTAGTGACCTGGGGCTGGACCTTCAGCTTCCGCACGCGCGACTGGTCGTGGTAGTTGCCTGTGGCCTTGATCTTGGTGATGTCCGGCGTGAGGTGGTCGGCGCCGTCGTCCGCGCGACGCGGCCCGGGCAGGGTGAGACCGAGCCGGTTGTTCATGTCCAGCTCGAACCGGCCGTCAGGACGCCGGGCCCGCGGCCGCCGTGGATGAACTTCTCAGGTCTCCGGCCGCCCGCCGCGTAGGGATGCCCAGGTCGACCCGCCAGGTGACCTTCGCCAACCGATTCGTCTGGTCGCGCTTGGTGGCGAGGAACCTCAGCGTCAGGTCGATCCCTTCGATCTCGCCCGGAAGTCGGTGACGCTCCTGGGCGCGGTCGTGGGGGCGCTGCTTTGCTGTAGTACGGCACGGTGGAGCGCGGCGGGGCGGTGACGCGGACCAAGTGGCCCTGGTCGCGGTTCGGGGGGAGGACGCCAAGCCGCCCAAGCTCAGCTCGGCCGTCGCGCCGGGGTGCAGGACCAGCGGCCGTCGTGCCAGCCGCAGGTCTGCTCGTAGCCGGAGCGGAATGACCCGAGCCAGGGGATGTCGTCCTCGTAGCGCGTGGGTGGCGGTGTCGGAGCGAAGTTCGCCGCGTCGTCGATGCTGCCGCTCCCGTCGTAGCGTGCGACGGTCGGATAGGGGTAGACCGGCCGGGTCCGTACGACGGTGTCGTCCTGGCGCTTTGTGGCGACGAGCCGGTCGGGTGCGACGCCGTTCTCGACCCAGGCGAGGGTGGGGGTGAGCGCGTCGATCGCGTCCGGTCCCTGACCGTCACCGCAGTGGGCGACGCCCGGCAGCATGAACAGGCGGGCGAACCGCTGCGTGGCGTCCGTCCCACCCATGCGCTCGGTGAGGGCGTGGTAGTAGGCGATCGTTCCGTACGGCGAGATCGCCTGGTCTGCCCAGCCGTGCCAGAGGAGGAGCTTCCCGCCCGCGGCGCGGAAGGCCGTCAGGTCGGGGTCGCTCGCGTCGTAGACGCCGGCCCGCTGGTAGATCTCGCGGAACGTCGCCGAGTCATAGTGCAGGTCGTGCAGTGTCGCCGACGGCCGGGCGGACGGGTAGGCGAGGTACTTCAGCGCGTTCGTCGCGTTGCCCTCGGCCACGGCCGGGTCGCCGGTGGCGGTCGGGGTGACCCAGCGGGCCCAGTTCGCTTCCGAGCCCACGGGCTCACCCCCCGGGTACATCCGCCGGCCCCGCTCGTCGCGTGGCCCGTCGTACAACTTGCGCACGGCACCGATCTGCGCGTCGGTGAGGCAGCCCGCGCTGTCGGTTCCCGTCGCGCAGCGCAGGCTCCGCGGATCGAACGCGCAGGCACGCGGGTCGTCGATCTGGCCGTCGGCCAGGCCGTCCCGTGCGTCGCACTCGCGCATGACGGCGGCGTGCAGCGAGGGAAGCTTGGCGGCGGTCAGGATGGGCCGGCCCCGCGCGTCGGTGTTGGCCGTGGCGTGCCAGCCCGCGGACCACACGATGAGCGACGTGAGCAACGACGCCGGGGCGCCGGCGACGATGCCGTCGAAGTCACGCGGGTAGCGCTGCGCCTCGGTCATCCCCTCGTGGCCGCCCTGCGAGCAGCCGTCGAAGTAGGAATAGCGCGGGCCTTGTCCGTAGTAGAGCGCGATGAGCCGCTTGGCGACGAGCGCGACGACGTGGTCGGACCGGTAGCCGAAGTCGACCCGGAGCTGCGGGTCGGCGCCGAACGTGCCGTCGAAGCCGGAGACGCCGACGTGCCCCTCGTTGTCGGTGGCTACGACGAAGTCGCCGCGGGTCAGCGGCACGCACCCGTCCGTCGCGTCGGCGTAGATGTCGACGCTCCCGCAGAACGCCCCGCACCCGGTCTGCAGATACCGCTGCCGCCACGTCTTGGTGGGGAGGAGCACGTCGAACTGGATCTGCGGCGCCGCGGTTCCCTTGACTTCGCAGGCCGCCCAGCCGTCCGGTGAGGTCGTCGCGGTCGCGGACCCGATGACCGCCGGAGCGCCGGGCGTCCCCGACAGGTCCTGCCCGGCGAGGGCCGCGCAGTCGCTCCTCGGCAGCACCACGGGAGGGCCGGAGGATGAACCACGCGCCTCGGCGGGCACTCCGGCCACGGCCGTACGGGGCGCGGCCTGGCCACCGCCGGCCATCACGAGGACGGCGAGGACGGCGAGGACGACCGGTAGCGCCCGGACTCCGGCGGTGCGGCCGGCGCGTCCCGGCGTCCGGCCCCGTACACGAGCACGCATGCGTGTCCTCCCCGTTTCGCGGCGTACGCGTGATCGCGGGATCTCGGCGACGCCTGCGACCTCACGACAGGAGCACCCGGAAGCTAAATGTGCCGCGAGCACGTGTCAATACCGACTGCTCGCGAACACGGAACGAGGCCGCGTCCGCGGGCGCTGCACGGCGGCTCGAGATACGGGCCGCGGCGCGAGTTGCTGCCGCAGCGGCCGGCGGGGTCGCAGGGGCGCCGGCCCTCCCGTCCGGATGGCCAGGAGGGGCCGGTCGTGGCGTGTGGGGCCCGCGGTCGGCGCCGCCTGGGACGCCGAGTGGAGGGCTGCTACTTGCGGACGATCGCGACGTTGAAGTCGTACGTTCCCAGCGCGGCCGAGACCGAGAAGAGCAGCGCCGAGTACATTTCCGTCGCGCGGGTGCCGCGGATGCCGCCAAGATCCAGGATCGCGTCGTCGGGCCAGCCGATCTCGCGCAGCAGGCTCTTGACGGTCTCCTTGGCCTCGGCGTCCTCGCCCGCGACGAAGACGTTGTGATGACCGGGGATGCGGCCCGGGTCGACCATGACGTCGGCGAGCATGGTGTTCAGCGACTTGACAACACGCGCCTCGGGAAAGGCCCGCTGGATCTGCTCGCCCAGGCTGTCGGTGTTCACCACCGACAGCAGCGGCGGCATCCCTTCCGAAATGTCGAGGGGAAGCGCGGCGTCCAAAAGCACCTTCCCGGCGAGGTTTGCGGCGCCGGTCGCCTCGATGGCGGCCAGAGAAGCCGCGCCCTGGGTGGCGTTGACGACGACCTCGCCGTGCGCACCGGCATCGGCGAACGAAACGAGCGGCATCGCCGGGTGCGTCTGCTGCCACTGGGCGAAAGGCACGTTGCCCAGCCAGTCGGGCTCGGTGCGCGCGAGGGTCTGCTCGACGCCGCGGGTGCCGATCGCCACGTCGTGGCCGAGCGTGCTCAGCCGGTCCGCGACGGCTCGTCCGACCATGCCGGTTCCCAGAACTGCGATCTTCATGATGCTTCCTTCAAATTCGGTGCCTTCGGCCCAATGGCGTGGGGCGGAGCGCGGAAGAAAGAGCCATGCGGGCCCGTGCGCACGGGTCCTGCTGAGCTCTCATCGGTCGGGGAGCTTGGGCACTTCACACACTCGGCGCACGGTGTCGGCCCTGCGCCGTGGCACGCCCCAAATCGGACACCGGAGGTGAGATCGTCGTTCGCTCCTGCCAGTCCCACTGACCATGGAACGGCAGATGGCGTGAACGTGGGAGTCCCCGCTGTGAGGGGTACTGGCAGAGACCCCCAGAACAGCGGACGCCAAGTTCGGTGACGACATGCCCGCCTACGCGGCCGCGGTCGGCGAGGCTGCGATCCGGGCTGGTGGGACTGGAGAACCGAGGTGATCGCCAACTGCGGTGGGGACACCCAGGCCTGCTGGGTGTCCCGCCCCGGGTATGAGGGCGGCGGCCGGTGGGCACATCCTGCAGGGCTTGCCTCTTGTGCGAGCGGTATCGAGGGGAAGGGGGCACCGATGCGGCTGAGTGCACGAAACCAGATTCCGGCCAGGGTCACGGCCGTCACCACGGGGGAGGCCATCGCGAACGTGGAACTGGACGCAAGGGGGGTACGGCTGGTCGCCTCGATCACGGTGGAGGCCGCCCGCGAGCTTGGACTCGCCGAGGGCAGCGAGGTCACCGCGGTGATCAAGGCCTCCGACGTGGTCGTCGCCGTGGACGGATAGGCCGCGACCATCCGGCGCGCAGCCGAGCTCACCGACTCGCGGACCATCCGGCGAAGGCCCCATTGTTGCGGGGGTGATCAGCGAATACTGCTCGCCGCGTAACCGCAGCTCAGGCTAGGTGAAGTGGGCGCTCCCGGTAGAACCGAGAACGCCCAGGTCAGGACAGGTGCGCCGGCAGGGACTTGACCCCCGAACCAGTGCCCCGCCGCCGCGCGGAGAGGCAGCGGGCACGCTCTCAGCGGGTGGTCAGCTCTGCTTCTGCGTCAGGAGCTGGACGGACGCGTCGCTCGCGTAGAGGCTGACCGGGCCGGTGTCCGCCGTACGGACCTGGAGGTGGGTGTCCGCCGCCGCCGGGACCGCGCCTTGGAGGGTCAGTGTCTGCGGCGTGCCGGTCAGCTGGACGGTCTGGCTGGTCAGGTCCTGCTGGCCGTTCCAGAAGTCCAGGTAGACCGTGCCGGTGCCTTCCAGGGTGACCGAAGCCTGATAGCTCTGGCCCGCGGGCAGCTGGGACTCCGGATCGACCCAGATCCAGGTGTTGGGCGCCGCGTTCGTCTCGGTCCAGTGCACCGCGCTCTTCCCCTCCGGTGTGGTGGCGGCGTCGACGGTTCCGGGTACCGAGCCCACGCCGTTCTGCACCGGTCCGTGCCAGGCCAGTTGCCCGGTGGGCGCACTGCCGAGCAGGTTGGGCCCGGTCGGGGTGAGAATGATCGGCTTGCGTCCCGGCGGGAACTTCAGCGGTCCGGCCGGATAGGACGGCGGTGCGTCGGCGGCCGTGGCCGCCCACGACGTGTCGGCGGTGGGCGTGAGGGTGAACGCGAGTTCGGTGGCGGCCGGTCGGTGCGATGGGGCGTCGGTCCCGGTGAGCAGCGACGCGGACAGCCAGGCCGGCGCCCAGCGCTTACCGTTGACGGACACGTTGTGCACGTAGGTGGTCGTCGAGGCGCCCGGCGCGGTCAGCTTCAGCCGGTGGCCGCCGGGCAGGTCGAACTCGGCCCGGGAGAAGATCGGCGCGCCCAGCGCGAGCACCGGTGTGCCCGGGGTCGCCGGGTACATGCCGAGACTGGACCAGATGTACCAGGAGCTCATGGCGCCGAGGTCGTCGTTGCCGGGCTCACCACCGGGGCTGTCCGAGTAGACCGAGGTGAGCAGGCGGTGCACGATCTCCTCACTCTTGTACGGCGCGCCGACGTAGCCGTACACCCATGGAGTGAGAAAGGCGGGCTCGTTGCCGGCCCATTCGTACGGCAGGTTGGGACCGGCGTTGAGCTGCTGGAAATAGGTGTCCAGGCGCTGGATTGCGGCCGCGTTGCCGCCCATCGCGGCGGTCAGGCCGTGGATGTCCTGGGGAATCGCCCAAGTGTACTGGGCGGCGTTGCCCTCCTGGAAACCGGACTGCCCGAAACCGCCCATCCCGTCCGTGGTCGGGTCGAACTTCGGGAACTGCCCGTCGCCGTCACGCGGCTGGATGTAGCCGGTGGCGGTGTTGAAGATGTTGGTCCAGTTCTGCGACCGCTGCAGGAACGTCCTGTACGTCGAGTTCTCCCCGAGCGCCTTGGCGAGCTGCGCGATGCCGAAGTCGGCGGTGGCGTATTCGATGGTCTCCGAGGCCCCGTTGTTCTCGGGGGACAGAGAGCTCTTCGTCGTGTTCGGGACGTATCCGAGTGACTCGTAGGAGGAGAGCTGGGGCCGCTCGACGTACCAGCCCTGGCCCATCTTGGCGGGTGAGGACGGCACCTTCGTGGCGCCCTTGACCATGGCGGCCAGCGCGGCCTTGGCATCGAAGTCCCGGGCGCCCATCGCGTACGCCTCGGCCAGCATCGCGTCGGCGGCGTCACCGTTCATGACGTCGGTGTAGTCGTTCGCGAATCCCCACTTGGGCAGCCAGCCGCCCTGCGCCTGGTCATTGAGTAGTGAGGTCATCATCTGGCTCGTCTGCTCGGGAGCGATGACGGCGAGCAGGGGGATCTCGGAGCGGTAGATGTCCCAACCGGAGAAGTTCGCGTACTGCGCCGTGCTGCGGGCGGTCCGGTGGACCTTGTCGTCGAAGCCGAGGTAGTCCCCGTTGGCGTCGGAGAAGACGCTCGGCTCGAGCAGCGTGTGGTAGAGCGCGGTGTAGAACTCCTTGCGCTGGGCGGCGGTGCCGCCGCCGATGCGGATGCGGGAGAGCAGGCCGTTCCACTCCGCAAAGGTCCGCTTGGCGACCGCGGGAACGCTCCAGCCGGGATTCTCGGTGGCCAGGTTCGCGGCGGCGTCGCGCTCGCTCACGTACGAGAGCGCGACCTTCATCGTCACCTGCCGGCGCGTCGTGGTGTCGAAGCTGACCCAGGCACCCGACTGCAGCCCCTCGGTGCCCGCCACCTGGGTGCGCGACTGCGCGCCCTTCGCCTCGACTCCGCGTGGGGCGACCGGGGTCCTGTTGCCGGGCCCGGCCGGCCTGCCGTCGCGCCCGGCGGGCACTCGCGGGAGACCGGTGCCGTGCGCGCTCATCTTCGCGCTGCCGGGTGCCTTCACGATGGTCTCCTGGCGGATCGACGCCGCCGAGGCCAGCAGGTCGACCGGGCCGGCGCCCGCGGTGCGCACCTGGAACTGCGGCCTGCCGATGGAACCGGTCGGGATCGCGGCGTCCACGGTCAGGGTGACCGGGGTGGAGGTGAGGTTGACGGCCTTTCCGCCGACGTCCTGGCGGCCGTTGTAGAAGTTGAGGTAGACGTCGCCACTGCCCTGCAGGGTGACGCTGGCCTGGTAGGTGTCGCCCTGGGCCAGAGCCGGGGGCGTGGTCTCGATCCAGGTGTTGGCCAGGGCGTTGCTCTGCTTCCAGGCGACCGCGCTGCTCCCGTCGGGCGTCTTCGCGGGGGTGATGCTCGCTGCGGTTCCGCCGCTCGCCACCTCGTGGTAGCTCCACGACAGGTCGCCGGTGGGCTGGGTGAAGACGTTCGCTCCGGTGGGCGCGGTGTGCCACGTGCCGTACGAGGAGAACGGGCGGGAGAATTTGGCGACGAAGTGCACGGGATATGTGCCCGGCGAACCGCAGAACTGCCCGGCTGTCTCCGTGCCGGTCACCTCGTCGTCGCCCACCACCTGAACGCTCGCCGACTGGTTGCCGGATTGCGCGGCACCCATCTTGAACAGCATGTTCGCCGCGGTGCTGCTGGGATAGGTGAACCGCCCGATGCCGGTACGGGTCGTGGCGGCCAGTTCGGCCCGCACCGCTGTGGGCTTACCCGGGTTGAGTCCGACGGCGTACGAGCCCGGCTCGGCGTGCTCGTCACTGTGCTGGAACGCCGCGGTCGAGTTCGCCGGGTTGTCGTCCAGTGCGCCCACGGTCGGCAGGATCGGGAAGTCACCGAACGCGCCGCAGCCCGGGCCGGACATGTGGGTGAGGCTGAAGCCGGTGGTGGCGGAGTCGTCGTAGTTGTAGCCACCGCCGTCGGGCCGCGAGGGGGTGTCAGGGCTGAAGGAGACCATGCCGAACGGCGCGGTCGCTCCCGGATAGGTGTCCACCTGTCCGACCGTGGCACCGCCGGATCCCGTACCGATCAGGGGATCGACCAGCGACGCGGGTTTGCTCACGAGCGCGTCTCCGGCTGAGCCGTCCGGTGGGGAGAGGGGCAGGGCCCCGGCCGCCGCGCCGCTACCGGCCGCGAGCGTCCCCGCGGTGGCGACGACGGCCACGAGGGCACGCAACCGGCTTCGCGAAGGGTCATGACGAGAGGGCATAGGGGGGTACCTCTCCCTTATGACAACGTTGTCTGTCCAGGAGGGTTGTACGCCTCAAGCCGCCGTCTTACAAGACTTGCGTCGATCCCAGATCGCGCCCCTTGAACCGCCTCACTAGGGCGGAAGGTGGGATATATGAGGCATAACGGCAGGCCACAGAACCCGCCCGGTCGGGCAGGGCGCATCCCCATCAGACCACCTGAGTCGAATCAGCGGGCCCACGACACCAGCCCCGAACCGCCGGTGAAACGCGCACCCGAACCCGGCCCCACCGTGGCGGCATCACGACGATCGAGGCTCCGCCCGGGCCGGCGAAACGGCGGGTCAGGAGTGGCAGGGCGCCCGAGGCTCGAACCCGGACCTATGGATTAAAAGCGGGTGCTGTCGGGCCGTGCCGCGACATACGACCAAACAATGGGGCCCGTCGGCGATGTGCGCCCTCAGGCGTTCATCCGGCTCATCATCTCGGCGAGGGTGACGAACAGCAGGTAGTTCGGGATGGCAGCCGCCGACTCGTCGAATAGCGATTTGCCCTTCTTCTTGATCACCAAACGCCCCTCCCGTACCTGCATCTCATCCAGGTCCTGCCACGGCACCATCCCATTCCCGGTGTTCACGCCGACAAGCGAGATCGAGGCCTTGCCGAATGACATGGGCGTCCCCGCCTCGAGCGCGCGCAGCGCCGCGGGAAGCTTGGCCTCCGCGACTCGTTCGCACGCGGCCTGCCCGGCGTCCGCGTACGGCTGCTCGTCATGGGAGTTGAACAACTTTGCTGTCTGCTCCACGTGACGGTACTTCGCCCGGTCGTAAAAGAGTCCTTCTCCCATAAGCAGCTCGGCTCCGTCGGCCCTGATGAACCGGTACTGGTATCTGGTCCCCGTGTACCTGTAGTCCCGCTCGTACCTGCCCCTGTGGTATCCGATCTCCCGGAACTGGTAGGTGGTCTCGATCTGGTCCCATCGGAAGACCTGCGGTGCCGTGCTTTCCCCGGCATCGTGGCGGATCAGCCCGCCACTGAACACGCACAGCCGGTTCCCGACGTCCTGCGCCCCGCCCCCTTTGATCAGGGTGGACCATTTGATTTTGATCGGTATCTCGGCGAACGCCTGCTCGAGCTTACCGAGTTCGTTGCGCTCGGCAGCCTCACGCGCCTCGGGGGATATGTCGGTTACTGAAACGATTTTCACGGAAAGCGATTCTAAGGCTTGCGGCCGGGGACGATCTCCGTTTCGTGCGATAGGCGAGGTGATTGAGACACGACACGCGTCGCCGAAGACGCCCGACTGGTACCACAGGGGCTCCTCTGGTCAGCGTGATGTCGCATGACGCGTCCGGCACCGGACTGGCCGGCCTCGCACGCCTGGCGGTCGGCCGGCCACCGCCAGGCGGTATTCGGTCCGGGGGCGTCCGGACACCCAGAAAGGGTTGCCGGACACCGTCCCGGACGGTTGTGGTGGTGGGTCATGGGCAGATTCGTGATCCGGTTCGGCCGCGTGGGTCTCACGCTGGTGGGGGTGTTGTTCTTCGGCGTGCTCGGTGTCGTGGCCATCGACGCGCTGACCGCAGGTGCCGCGTACGCCGCGCCGGCAGGCGGACCTCCGAACGGGAATCCGAGCGGGAATCCCCCGCAGAGCCACCAGCCGCCTGGCGGCGGCTGGTGGTCAAAGGCGTGGAATCGAGCCAAGGCCGAGTACACGATCGGGTCGTGGAAATTGCCTGAGGCCGGTGCCCCGGGCGACCCTCCGCCTCTTGACCCACGTTATCCCAATTTCTGGACCCACCACACCAGGAAGTCGGTGATGTGGCTGATCAAGAAGCAGGGCGACCATTCGGCCCCAACGGCCGCGGACACCAAGGAGGCGGTGGAGGCGGCCCGGGCGAAAGTCAGGAAGGCCAATCGCGACGCGATCTACGCCAGAGCTCGGAACAAGCGCATCGGGTCTCGGAAGACGCAGAAGCTGCGGGACAAAGCAGACAAGAACCTGGCGAAGGCAGACAAGAAGGTGGAGGCGGCCAAGGCAGCTGACCGGGCGGCCAGAGCAAGGGCCAGGGAAGAAGGCCGGCTGGCCGGCATCGAGCCCGAGCCCAAGCCCGGCACTCGGAACCAGCCGGGCAACGCCGGTCAGTCGAACGCGTTCGTGTCCCCCCAGGCCGGCCGGGCCGTCCAGCCGGAGACGCCGGGCGTCCCGGCGTCCAGCAACCGGCTTGGAGAAGGCAGCCACCCGGTCGGCCCATCACTCGCCGATCCGTCCAAACCCGTCCCGGCCCCGGTGCCGTTGGTGCCGGGCGTGGCCCCGCAGCCGGCAGCCCCCGTACTCGCGGATCCATCGCCTGGCCTTGCTCCCGTGGCGCCGGCCGACCCGAGCGTCCCGGCCGCGCCGGTCCCGACCAGACCGGCCTACCCGGGGGATCCGGCCTACCCGGGGACGCCTCCGGGGTGGATGCCGGGGGACTGGGGGTTCAAGCAACTCGAGCCGGCGCCTGAACCTCCCGTCGTCGTGGATCCGCCGAAGCAGGAGAAACCGTCGCCTCTTGTGCCGAACGACTGCATGGCCGGCGGCCCCCACGGCTGCGGTGGCGGCAGCCCGTACCCGGGGATCGTCCCGCCGGTCGGACCGAACGGCGTACCAGAACCCGAGGTGCCGGAGTTGTTCCCGGGATTGGTGCTACCTGGGCTCGCCGCAGCAAGCCCACCGGCCAAGAACCCTGCACCCGCGCCGGGACCTGTTCAGCAACGCCCCACACCCGAGCCGTACCGCCCCGCCCCCAGTTGCTCGGCCGGGGCCGCTTCCGCCGGCGGCTGCGGCGACAGCGCAGGCAACCAGAGCGGTAACCGGCTCGGCGAGGGCAGCCACCCCGGTTCCCCGGGGACAGGCGGCGGCATCGGATCCGCTGGAGGCGACGGAGGATCCTCCGGCAGCGGCGGTGACGGCAGCGCCACCGATGGCGGCTCCGGAGATGGGGGCGGAGGAGGCCAGCCCGGTCCCCCTGGAGGCTGGGCCAACCGCATCCCCGACCCTGGCCCGGACCCGAGTGCTCCCAGCTCTCCTGGCCCAACCGCGTCGCCGGGCCTGGACTGACCCCTGCTGAAGAGAGTGCCTCCAACCCTTGCGAGGGTTGGAGGCAGAGGGGCCGAGGTCGGCAAGGCCGAGAAGGCACCAGATCCGGTCACCCCGGCGCGGGATCATCGCGGCTCGGGTTACCAGGTCGGCATCGGCCATGGAGAGAACGTGGGTTGGTACTTTCGCGGGTCGAACGTGGGCTGATACTTTCGCGGGTCGAATTGGTAGGGGTTCGGTTGCCGGCTGGGTTGGAGCGGGGCGGACCGGGTGCGGGCACGCGGGGTTGGAGCGGGCCGGGTCGGCTCAGGTAGGCGCTGCGTTGCGGGTCGGGCTCGGGGCCCGAGTGTTGGCGTGCTCCTGGTCTGTGGGGCTGCTGGTGATCTCGGTGTGTGCCGGGTGGGGAGCGTGGTCGGGGGCCGGCTGGAACTTGGCGGAGCGGAGCTATCCATGCCGGGCATGGCGGCATGGGGCGCGTTCGGTTGCGGCCTGTTGGCCGGCATGGCCAGCCAGACGATGAGCGCGCCGATCGCGACGCCGAGGAACCCGGTGATGGCCTGGATGGTGAGGGCAGGAAGGGACTGCCGTGCGGCCCTGCGCCTTCGGCGTTGGAAGGGGTCGGGCCGGGCGAGGGTGGGGGACAGATCCGCAACGGGCGGTGCGGGTGCGGGCCGCGAGTCGGCCTGGGTGGGCCGGTCGGGCGGTTGTCCAGCTGTCGACATCGCCTGCCATGCCCGCCCCCATCGGTCTGTCTCTGCCGCGGTCTCCTGTTCGTCGTGGTCGCCGCGTGCCTTTAGGCATGCGGCGACGAAAGCGACGACGAACGAGAGGCGGGGGAGGTTGGGCAGGCGCTTGCCCGCAAGGTTGTCCGACAGTGTGCTCACGGGTAGCACGTCTGTGGGTGGCCGGCCGGGGGCCGTGACCGTGCCGGCGAGTGCGGTCAGGGTTCGTAGGGACGGCTGACCGGCCCAGGCGCGAAGTTCCTGGAGCGCTTGGAGGAACTCGGTCGGCGTGGTCGTCGACCCTGGATCAGGCCGGCGCTTGGGAACCGTATCCATCACACCCTCTCCTCCCAGAGCCATCAGCACGTCGCGGCCACCGGTCAACTCAGGTGGGCTGACCCGATCATCATACAAACGGTCATGTCCTTTTGACATGTCGCGTCTCGCATCGGCTCCGCGTGTTCCCAGAGCCTGCCCGCATGGACCGTCAGGACCTGTTCGCGCAGGCCGAAGTACCACCGGATCGCCCGTCGCTTCGCCGCGCGTCCGTGTGGCCTCGTACTCGGCGAGGACGTTGCGCAGGTGGCATTTGTTCCTCGCTGCGACACAGAAGAGCCGTACACCTGATGGTGAACGGCCCACTGTGACCGTGTCTGGTGGACACGTCATCCCAGCTCAGAACCTACGGCCGAGTTTCTGGCACCCACAGGAATCTGTCCACGATTCTCGCCGAATACAGCGCACCATAACGATCGCAATTGCGCACCGTCCGGCGCGGTACATAGTCCACCGAGGGCTATTCACCTGGGCGTTGTAGTGCGCGGGCGATCAGAGCCGCGGATAGATGCGGAACGTCCATATGCCTGGCCGGAGACAGCCCGGTCAGCTCGTCGATGCGCCGCACTCGATAGTCGACGGTATTGGGATGGACGTGCAGCGCGGCTGCGGTGGCACGCCGGTCGAGTCCGTGCCCCAGATAGGTCTCCAGCGTGCGCAGCAGCTCGGGCTTGTGGTCAAGCGGCGAGAGGACGTCCGCGAGACCGGGAAGCGCGGCGCTCGGCCGGCTGAGCTGATAGTCGAGTAGCACGTCCTGGAGCCGGTACAGGCCCGCGGGGCGTCCGGTCCGTAGCACCAGCTCGGTGATCTCCGTGTTCTGTCTGACCACAGCGGGGATCGCGGATGGTTCGGCCACCTCGGCCGCCGCCGTGATTGCGACGTCGGCCGACTTCGCCGTCCGCTGGATGAGCCGGCACAGGTCCCTCCAGTCCGGCCGGGTTTCCACCGGCAGAAGCACCGTGCCGTTCGAACCGTCCAGTTTTGCCAGCGCCGGGCCCGTACCGAAGCGGTCCAGCACGGATCGCGCCCGCCGGATCTTGCGGCGGGCCGCGATCCTCGCCTTCGTCCCCGTTCCGGACTCGTCGGGGTGCCGCGCGAGCACCACGGTCAACGCGACGTACAGCGGCGCCGACCCCGGCCTGGTCGGATCGGCAGGTTCACCGGCCAGCAACGCCACCATCGCGGCGTGCCGGTCTTCCTGGTCCTGGCCGTCTAGGAGCTTGCGGGCTTCCATATAGGCGCTGGTCGCGGCCACCACCATCTGCCGCTGCACCTCGAAGATGTGCCCGATGGCCTCTTGCAGTGCCGCGAGGTCGTCCGGGCCGGCATCGGCCGACAGCCGCTCCCAGCACATCGCCATTCCCAACTGATAGGCCGATACGATCGCCTCCAGCGGCACCCCCTCATCGGCGCGTTGCGCTGCCGAATCACGCAGCGGCCCGAACGCCTCGGCCTCGATCGGTCGGCGGCGCTCGACGACATCGGCGGCCATTCGCAGGCAGTACTGGACGATGCCGGCGATATCTCCGGCGATCTCCTCTTGCGGCAATTCGGAGTAGGCCGGGATCTCCGCCAGCATTCTCTCGACCACGCGACGCGATAGTTCCGGCGCCGCGGCGCGCAGCCGAGCGGCGGCCGGCCGTTCGGCAACGACCAAGTGCTGTTCTTCCCGCTTCTTGTTCCCGGTCACAAACCTCGCCGCCGAACTCTAACTGCCATGACAGTGAACCAATGATGTCCGACTTTGCATCCTGTGTCACGACTGGAATGCCCCGCATCAACCCCCTCTCCAGTTCCAGGAGTCCCCATGAGAGTCGAACACCGCTCCGTCTGGCTCCGTTCGGGTGTGGCCGCGCTCGTCGCGGCAGGCCTGGCGGGCACCGGATTCCTCACCGCCGCACCGGCGTCGGCCTCCGGCCCCGATTACGTCGCGCTCGGAGACTCGATGGCCTCCGGCCCGCTCGTCCCGGACGTCACCGGACCGATCGCGTGTGGGCGCTCCACCCGCAACTACGCCCACCTCCTGGCCACTCGGCTCGCCGCTACCCAGTTCAAGGACGTGACCTGTAGCGGCGCGGCCACCGAGCACCTGACCAACCCCATGGACCTGTCCATCGGAGGAGTGGCCGCCGGGACCGTCCCCGCCCAGTTCGACGCGCTGACCTCCGGCACTACTCTGGTCACCCTCACCATGGGCGGCAACGATGTCGGCCTGGTCGGCGTCGCCCAGGACTGCGTCAAACTCAACCCGTTCGCGACTCCGTGCAAGGACAAGTACACCGCCGGCGGTGTGGACCAGATCGGCCAGCGGATCGAGGCCTTCGCACCCAAGATCGCCGCGGCGGTGGACGGCATCCGGGCCCGCTCGCCCCATGCCCGCGTGCTCGTGACCGGATACGGCCTGTACATCAAGCCCGGCGGCTGCTGGCCGACCCAGCCGTGGCTGGCACCGGACGCGGACTACCTGCAGAGCAAGGTCGACCAGCTCAACCAGGTGATCTCCACCCAGGCGGCCGCCCACGGCGCCGAATACGTCGACGTCGCGGGTCCCAGCGTCGGCCACGACGCTTGCCGGTCCGTCTCCGCACGCTGGGTCGAAGGCATCGTCTCTTCCCACCCGGCCGCGCCGCTGCATCCCAACACTCAGGGCGAGGCCGCCTACGCCGACATCATCGGCAACCAGATCGCCGGGAGCTGACGCCGGCCGTGGGGTCGGAAAAAGGAGGTAGGCGGAGATGAAGCTGTGCAGCAGGCTCGGTGGGTGCCTGGTCGCGGTCGGGCTGGCGGCGGGCGTGACGGCGACGCCCGCGTCGGCCGCGACGTGGACCCGGACCGCGCAGTACTACCGGTGGACCGGGATGAACGCCCTCGAGCGCGGTCAGGGCGTGGCGACGGACGGCACGTACTTCTACTACGCGGGCCCCGGCGGGATGGTGAAGGCGACCATTTCCAACGACAGCGAGGTCGCCTCGACGAGGTTCCCGATCCCATCGTCCCTGAGCGGGACGTACCAATCCGACCACATCGGTGACGTGGAGTACTACGGCGGATACGTGATCGCGCCGATCGAGGACGGCGGCAATGGCTACCAGCATCCGCTGCTGGCGCTCTACAACGCGAGCGACCTGTCCTACACCGGGCGATACGTGCAGCTCCCGCTCGAGCAGATGCCGGGTGGGGTGCCGTGGGTCGCGGTCGACGCGACCGCGGGCCTCGTCTACACCGCCCCCTGGACCCAGGACGCCGCGCAGGGGACGAACAAACTGGTCGTCTACCGCCTGAACGACCTGCTGACCCTTCCGGCCGGCGCCACGCTTCCGGTGGTGAACACCGTGCCCCTGTCGCAGCCGCTGAGCAGAATCCAGGGCGCGGCCGCGTGGGAGGGCAAGCTCTACGCCTCGGTCGACACCGACAAGTCCGTCTACACGATCGACCCGGCGTCCGGCCAGGTCGCCTACGAGTTCCACCAGGACACCGAGGCTGGTGACGAGGTCGAGGGAATCGCCGCCTGGGACCTCGGCCCGACCGGCGGCCAGCTGCACATCGTCCATGTCGGATCGGGTCTGAAGCGGATCTTCCTGTACCTCCAGCATTACGCGAAGACCGGCTGACCCGCCAACGACATACGGCGACGCCACCGACCGGCCGAGCCGGGCGGATAAAAGGTGGTAGCTGGGCAGACAAAAGGTCGTATGGGAAACCTGTCGGATGCCGGAGTTCTACTACGCCGTCCGTCGACTGTTCGCGGCGAATAGGGCGAAGGAAGGGGTACTGTGGCTGGAAGATCGGCGAGGGTCATTGTCGTCCTCGGGGATATCCCGGCGAGCGGCCATTTCGCGAACACCGAGGCCCTGAGAGGGCCGGACCTGACCTCACCAGAGGACGCGGCGCCGATCTTCCTTGATCTCATCGCCCGGAGCCTCGCCGCCGCGTCGGAGGGCATCCTCGTCGTTTATCCCGAATGGCAGGCGGAGCCGGCGAAGCGGCTGATGAGGCTGGCCAGGGGAATGCTTGACAGCGACCAGGTCGCGAGCGTCGGCTTGGACCTGCCGCCGCTGGCGTGCTCACTGGTCGCGGACCTGCTGACCCGCTCGGCATCGCAGCTCCGGATCGGTCACCTCGCCGGCCTGGGCCGGCGCATGCAACGCGAGATCCTGTCCGGCGCCCGGCTGGGGACCGTGGCCAGGCTTGAGCACATCGAGACCAGAATGACGCACCATATGGCCTCCTATCATCCAGGATCAGGATTTCTCGCGTGGGCCGCACCACGCGCCCGAATCGATCGGATCTCCAAGCGAAGGCGGCTCGACTCGGGCGACTTTCGCCCCACCGATCCGGTGCACCTGCTCATCGCTCCGCACGGTTCGGATTTCGCCGACTTCGAAAAGGATCTGACGGAGAGCCTGCGACCCCAGGTGGTCAAAACGGTTGCCGCCCAACCCCTTGGAACGACCTTCTGGGGTACCCGAAAACACGTTGAGTTCGTCGCGTTCAGCGAGCATCCAAAGACCCTCTCTCGAATTCTACGGTCCACGCCGTACTGGATGTGCCGGTGGTGCCGGCAGCCGACATCGCTGGAGGTCTGCGCCATCTGCGGGATGTTCCAGGAGAGCACGCCCGAGGCGGTGTCCGCGCAGGCCGCGTCCGCCCCCGACGACCAGGGCCCGGTCGGGCGGAAAGGCGAAGTCCACGCGGCAGAGTCCGTAGAAACCTGATCCCTGGGCGCTCGGTGCCGAGCCCTCGAAAGGATGCCGCATGAACCCCCGCCAGCGGCGTGGAGCAGTGTTGCTAATTCTGGCAATGATCGGCGCGATTGTTGTCTTTACCAGTGTTATCGGGTACGTGGGATCGGTGCGGGCCGAGGTCCGTGACAAGATCTCGGTTCTCCAGCTCACCAGGCCCGTGACCGCGTACAGCCAGGTCGACGAAAGCGCGGTGAAGCGGGTGCGGGTGACCGCACAGGGGATGCCTCGAGAGGCGCTCCTCACCGATCTTCAGGACCTGACCGGGAAGGTCGCGGCAACGGACGTGCCGGAGGGCGCCCTCCTGGAGAAGGGCATGTTCGTCAACGCCCCGACACTGCAGCCCGGACAGCGTGAGATCGCAATCATGATCGACGCCGAGACCGGCGTGGCCGGCAAGGTGCAGCCGGGCATGCTCGTCGACATCTACGCGTCCTTCCAGCAGCAGAACGGCACGACCCAGAAGTCGTGTTCGATGCGCGTCATCAGCAAGGCGCGCGTGATCAATGTTGGACAGTTGCGCAAGCAGGCCGGTCAGAACCCCAATGACGTCACCCAGGTGGTGCCGATCACGTTCGCGCTGAGCGTCCGGGAGAGCCTCAATCTCACCTACGCGGAGAGCTTCGCGGCCAAGGTCCGGCTGGCTCTCATCGGCGGACGGGGCGACGAGGCCGTCCCGAAAATGGCTCCGGTGTGCGCCGCGCCGGTGGCGAGGTGATGCCGGATGAGCGTACGCGTTCTCATGGGCGTAAGTGGCGGTGGCCTGGCCGCCTCACTGCGCACACAGGTGGACGAACTGACCGACGTCGAGATCGTCGGGGTCGAGACCTCCTCGGCCGACGTGGTGACCGCCGCGAGCCAGGATCACCTGCTCGACGTCGTCCTGGTGCACCAGGACATCGATGGCCTGTCCGCGATGGACCTCATCCGCGAACTCGCGATGCGGCATCCCCATCTGGCCATGATCGTCATCGCCGAGGACGCCTCGGCGGAGATCTACCGCTCGGCCATGGAGGCCGGGGCGCGAGGCGTGGTCTCCGGAGAGCCCACCCAGGCCGAGCTCCAGAGCCGTATCGGTTCGGCGGCGGAGTGGTCCCGTACGATGCGGCGGCATTTCGACCCGGCCAGCACCGGCGTGATGCCCACGCGAATGGGCACGATCGTGGCCTTGTGCGGAGCCAAGGGAGGCACCGGCACCACCACGCTCGCGGTACAGGCGGCGCTCGCGGCGGTCGCGGACAAAAAGCAGGTCTGCATCGTCGACATGGATCTGCAGAAGGGCGACGTCCCCAGCTACCTGGACATCACCCATCGACGCAGCATCGTCGACCTGGTCGCCACGGCCTCCGAACTCGACGGCGTGATCCTGGGAGAGGCGCTCTACGTGCACCGCGACGGACCGCACGTGCTCATGGCCCCGGCCGAGGGCGAACAGGCCGAAGACGTCCCCGCCCGCGCCGCCCGCCAGATCCTGAGCGGCCTGCGCGGCCGGTACGACGTGGTGATCGTCGACTGTGGGGCCTACATGACCGAGGCCGGCGCCGTCGCGATCGAACTCGCCGACACCGTGCTGGTGACCGCGACGCCCGACCTGCCGTGCCTGCGGGCGGTGCAACGCCTCAGCAAGATGTGGGAACGCCTGCAGGTCCGCAAGGGAGACGACCTGTCGGTCGTGCTGGTCCGCGCCGACCGGAAGAACGAGGTTCAGCCGGACTTCGCACGCAAGATCCTCGGCCTGCCGATGCTGAAGACGACGGTCCCGGCCTGCTTCCGTTCCGTGGAAGAGGCGGCCAACACTGGAACACCGAAGTCCGTCGAGAGCGGCGACTACCGCAAGGCGATCTCCGGTGTGGTGCGTGAGATCGGCATCGTCAGCGGCGACGGTGGCGGCGGGCGGCGCGGGCGCGGCGATCGCGGCGTGGCGATCACCGAGTTCGTCGTGCTCATCCCGTTCCTCGGACTGCTCCTGCTGCTGGTCTGGCAGGCCATCCTGGTGGGTCTCACCTCGATGTACTCCAGTCACGCCGCCGGCGAGGGGGCGCGCGCCGTGGCCGTACTCGGGTACGACACGCCGCAGGCGCGGGCGGAGGTGGAGCGCAGGGCGGTCGCCCGAGTGTCCGACCAGTGGGGCGACAAGGACCACTTCCATCTGAGCGTGACCGACGGCTACGTGAAGGTCACCGTCGACACCCCGGCGGTACTGCCGGGCATGCACAGCCCTTGGGGGATCAGCACCAGATCGAAGATCGTTTATGAGGGCGGGGAGGACATGCCGTGAGAGGAACCGGAGACGGCGGCGCCGCCATCACCGAGTTCGTGGCGATCCTGCCGATCGGCCTGGTCATCATCCTGGTCGCCTTCGAGGCGCTGCTGGCGGAGACGACGGTCGAGCGCGTGGAGAACGCCGCCCGCACCGGTGCCCGGCTGGCGAGCCAGGAGCAGAACGCCGGCACATGCGCGGACTCGGCGATGAACGCGGCGCCGAGTTGGCTCGATCGAATTCAGGCGGACGGCGGCTGGCGGGGCAACGGCCTCTACTGCCACGTCCGCGCGGAGGTCCCGGTGCTGTTCCCCGGCGCGCACCTCGACTTCACGATCGACCGTACGGTCCAGATGCCGGTTGGGTGAGCGATGGCACTAAAAGACCGCATTGACGACAGCCGTACCGTCACCGGCAGGACCAGCGCTGCCGGAGTGTCCCTATGGCGGAGAAGGCTGCTCGAAGAGATCAACCTCGACGAGCTGACGAAACTGGACCTCGCCCAGCGGCGGGCGCGGCTTGAGAAGGTCGCCGGCCACATCATCAGCCGCGAGGGACCCGTCCTCTCACCCGGCGAGCGCGGTGCGCTGATCCGTCGGATCGTGGACGAGGCCCTCGGGCTCGGCGTGCTCGAACCCCTGCTGGCCGACCAGAGCGTCACGGAGATCATGGTCAACGGGCCGAACGACGTCTACATCGAGCGGTCCGGCCGACTGCAGCGGATCGAGACGACGTTCGCCAGCGAGGACCAGCTCTACCAGACCATCGACCGCATCGTCGCCCAGGTGAACCGCCGGGTCGACGAGTCCAGCCCGATGGTGGACGCGCGCCTGCCGACCGGTGAGCGGGTCAACGTCATCATTCCGCCGCTCTCATTGGTCGGCCCGGTGTTGACCATCCGGCGGTTCCCCCGGGCGTACTCCATCGACGAGCTGGTGCGGACGGGCGGCCTGGACGAGCACAGCGCCGTGCTCCTCGCCTCGTTCATTCGGGCGCGGTTGAACGTGGTCATCTCCGGGGGGACCGGCACCGGCAAGACCACGATGCTCAACGCGCTGTCGGCGTTCGTGCCCAATGAGGAGCGCATCGTCACGATCGAGGACTCCGCCGAGCTCCAGCTCGATCAGGAGCACATCATCCGGCTGGAGACCCGTCCGCCGAACATCGAGGGCGAAGGTCAGGTGACGATCCGCGACCTGGTCCGGAATTCGCTGCGGATGCGGCCCGACCGCATCATCGTCGGAGAGGTCCGTGGGGCGGAGACGCTCGACATGCTGCAGGCCATGAACACCGGTCACGAGGGCTCGATGGTGACCGTGCACTCGAACTCGGCCGATGACGCGATCTACCGGTTGCAGACCATGGCCAGCATGAGCGACGTCAAGCTGCCCTTCGAGACCGTACGGGACCAGATCAACAGCGCGATCGACGTCATGGTCCACCTCGGCCGCGGGGCCGACGGCTCTCGGCGGATCGTGGAGATCGCGGTGGTCGGTTCCAACCGCCGGGAGAGGTTCCGGCTGCAGACCGTGATGCGGTTCGAGCCCGAGCCGGTCGGCCCGGACCGGGTGCTGCGCGGCGAATACCGCCACCATCCCCTCCCGACGAGTCTGGCCAGGCGCCTCTTCACCGCCGGGGAGACCGTGCCCGCCGTGTTCGGCGTGAGTGACGACGACTCTCAGTTGAGGGAGGTCTCATGACGCTCCCGTACCCGGCGATCCTCACCGTCATGGGCGTGACCCTCGCCGTGCTGACGTTGGCGGTGTACGACCTGGTCCTCGGCTGGGAGCAGCTCCGCAGGCTGCGGGGCCGGACCGCGCTGGACGACGCGCAACGACGCGCGAACAGCGTCCTCGGCCGGCTCGACTCCCGGTTGCGCCGTACCGAGCTCGGCCGTCTCGTCGCCAAACGCCTCAGTGCGGCCAATGTGCGGATGCGCGTCTCCACCTTCCTGGTGCTGATGGTGATCGGTTTCGTCGCCGCGCTTTACCTCATCGGCAGTTACCTGGCGCCGGTGTTCGGCGTCGCTGCCGGCGTGGGAGTGGTCTTTCTCTTCTTCGCCTTCCTCCGCCGCCAGGAGGCCCGGCGGCGTGAGGAGTTCATCGCCCAGTTGCCGGAACTGGCCCGGGTGCTGTCGAACGCGTCCGCGGCGGGGCTGGTGATGCGTACCGCGATCGAGATGGCCGCCGAGGAGCTCGAGGACCCCGCCAGCCTGGAGTTGCGCCGGACCGCCGACGCGCTGCGGCTGGGACAGCACACCGACCAGGCGCTGCACGAGCTCGGCGAGCGGCTGCCGTCACGGGAGCTCGCCGTTCTCGTCAGTACGCTGATCGTCGCTTCCCGGTCCGGAGGCTCGCTCGTCACGGCGCTGCGCAGTATCGCCGGCACGCTCGAGGACCGGAAGGAGATCCGGCGCGAGGTCAAGACGATCATGGGCGAAGCGGTCGTGACCAACTGGGCGATCGCGGCGATGGGCGTCGGCATCCTCTTCGTCGTCAACCTGGTCTCGCCGGGGGTGCTGCGCACGATGAGCGAGCACCTCCCCGGTCAGGTCATTCTCGGCGTGAGCTCCGCGGTCTTCATCCTCAGCCTGATCATCATCCGGCGCATCACCCGAATCGACGTCTGAGGTCGCCTGATGGAGATCCTGTTGATGGCCGCGGCCGCGGCGCTCTGCTTCGTGCTCGGAGTCTGGGGATTCGCGCTCATGAGGTCCGGTGAGCGAGTGGCGCACGACATCCTCACGCCGCCGGAGAAACAGAAGGCGCGGAGCGACGGAACGATCCTGAACCAGCTCGCCGACGTGCTGGGGCGCCCGTTCACGCGTCCCATGCTGGAGTTCCTCGGACCGAGGCGCCGGCAGATCCGGCGCCGGATCGACGCGGCCGGCCGGCCCGGCGACATGACCGTCGAGTCGTACGCCCGCCAGACCGCCGGGCTCATCATCCTCTTCGTGCTGCCGGGGATCCTGTTCGTGCTGCAGGGACAGACGTTCTTCGGCATCCTGCTCATGTTCGGGGTCGGGCAGAACGAACTGCTGCTCGCCGTGCGTACGCGGCAGCGTCAGGACGAGATCGAGCGCATGCTGCCCGACTTCCTCGATGTGCTCGCGGTCACGGTCACGGCCGGGCTGGGTTTCCGGCACGCGCTGAGCCGGGTCGCCGAGAGCATGCCCGGCGCGCTGGCCGAGGAGTTCACCATCTCGCTGCAGCAGATGGAGCTGGGCACCCCGCGCCGCGAGGCGTTCGAGGACCTGCGCCGGCGCAACCGGGCGGAGATGCTCGGTCAGTTCGTCACGGCCATCCTGCAGGCGGAGGAGCTCGGCGCTCCGCTGGCCACGGCGCTCATGGAGCTCAGCACGGACATGCGCCGGGAGTCGGCGCAGTGGGCCAAACGCAAGGCACAGCGCATCACCCCACGGATCACGGCCGTCTCGGCGGCCCTGACTCTCCCGGCGATCATGGCGATCGTCGTGGGCGGGATATTCTACTCCTCAGGAGCTGATCTCGGTGGCCTCCTTCGCTGATCCGATGGTGCCGGCCCGGGTCGGGGCGGCGTTCCGGTTGCTCATGCAGCTGCGAACCCTCACGGCAATGGTCACGCTGGTCCTGATCCTGCCGGCGCACCCACCGACGGCCGTGGTGCTGCTGCTCTCCTTCGCGGCGCTTTCCTGGATCGCCGCCCGCCACTGGCAGTTGATCGTGCCGCGTCTGCTGCTGCACCCGCTGCTGGTGGCGGCGGACGTGGCCGCGTCGTTCACCGCGCTCAGGCTCGGCGGGCCCACGGGACCGTTCTTCCTCTCGACCGTGATCACCGCCGGGGTCGCCGGGCTGCTCTTCCGCTGGCCGGGCATGCTGGCCATCTCCGCGATCCAGGTGTTCTGGTACTACCTGACCCTGGCCGGCGGTCACGTGCCGGCCGCCGACCAGACGTTCCAGGCCCTCGCGGGTCAGCCGTTGTACTACCCACTGATCGGCTTCGCGGGAGTGGCGCTCCGCAAGCTCATCGACGACCAGGCCGAGGCCGAGTCCACGGCGGCCGCCGCCGAGGAACGGACGTGGCTGGCGCGTGAGATGCACGACTCACTCGCCAAGACACTGCGCGGCATCGCGATGGCCACGGCGGCGCTGCCGATGTGGGCACACCAGGATCCCGACCGGGCGGTCAAGGAGTCGGTCCGCATCGCCGCCGATGTCGAGGTCGCCTCCCGTGAGGCGCGCAATCTCATCAACGGGCTACGGGACGAGAGGATCACCATGCCGTTGCCGATGGCCGTACGCGCGATCGCGGAGAGCTGGCGTGACGCCCATGGGATCAGCGTCCGATGCGACATCGACTCCGGGGCCGACCTGCCGCTGCGTGCCCGCTATGAGGCGGTGGCCATCTGCTCGGAGGCGCTCACGAACGTCGTACGGCACGCGGCCGCGACCTCGGTCGACGTACGGCTCGCCGCGGAGCGCGGCGGCGTGGTCCTGACGATCCGGGACGACGGAGAGGGCTTCGAGTTGAGGAGTCTCGAGGATCTGGCGAGAGACGGGCACTACGGGCTGCTCGGTCTGCGGGAACGTGCCGAACGGGCCGGTGGCGCCGTCTCGCTGAGGTCCGAGCCGAAGGCGGGCACCACGGTCACCGTGACGTTCCCGGTGGCCGGAGCATCGCCTGGTGGTCTGCGCGTCGCGGAGGTGATCTGAGTGGGATCTCCCAGAGTAATCGTCGCGGACGACAACGTCGTCGTCCGGTCCGGCCTGGTCTCGTTGCTGGAGGCGGGCGGTGTGGAGGTGCTTGGCGAGGCGGCTGACGGGGAGAAGGCCATCGTCCTCGCCGAGCGACACCGTCCCGACCTGGTGCTGCTCGACGTGCGGATGCCGCTGATCGACGGCGTGACGGCGGCGCAGCGGCTCGCGGCGACGACGCGGGTGCTCATGCTGACGTACACCGCCACGCCGGAGATCATCCGTGCGGCCATCGGCAACGGCGCGGCCGGTTATCTCGTGCACGGCACCTTCACGCCTGCGGAACTCCTCGATGCCGTACGCGAGACGGTGAGCGGTGCCAATCCGCTTTCTCCGGTAGCTGCCGCGGTCCTCGTCGGCGCGGTGCAGAACCAGGCGAAAGCGCCACCGGAGTCTCCGCGCAGCCGCTTCGGTCTGTCCGCTCGCGAGATGGAGGTCATGGAACTCGTCGCCCAGGGCTATCCCAATGGCGCCATCGCGGCCCGGCTGTTCCTCGCGGACAAGACGATCAAGAATCACGTCAATCACATCTACGCCAAGCTCGGGGTGACCACGAGGGCGGCGGCGATCGCCCTGTGGCTGGGATCGGGAACGGCCCGGAAGGGCTGGTCGTGACCGGCCGGGTCGTGGGACTCGGGACCCAGGAGAAAATGGGCCCCCGCCCTAACGGAAACCGGGCCGGAAGGCCCTGGGAACCTTGCTTGCGGGTCCGTAACGTCTTTGCTGTCAAAGACGAATCGGGAACGCACCCGGGAGGACCAGATGATTCCGTTCTTCGTAATTCTTTCGACTCTCGTCGAGGACAATGCAAAGCGTATTAAGAAGCGTTATGTCGGCGATGATCGTGGCGCCAGCATCGTCGAGTACATTGCCCTCCTGTTCATCGTCGCGCTCATTGTCGCCGCTGTTCACGGGTCTGGTATCGACCAGACCATCAAGTCCAAGGCGGTCTCGGCCGTCAACAAGGTGTTCAGCTCGGCCGGCGGATGACAGAACCCCTTCCTCGTGCGGCGGAGGAGACCACTCCCGGTGGTCTCCTCCGCCGCATTGCTGTTCCCGGTGACCAGAGAGGAAATAATGCGGGCTTCAGAAGAAATGCGTGCGTTCAAGGCGGACAGGCTTTCCGGCAGAGCGGCGTTCATGCGTTTCACCGCCGCTGCATCGGCGCTGATGCTGACGGTTCCCGGGTGCAGCGGCGACGGCGAGAAGCCGGACGGTCGAAAACCGGCCGGTGGCGGGCCTGTGAGCGAGAAGCCGATCGCGTCCGAGCCGATGGAGCACGAGGACGGCCCGGCTCACGTCGACCTGCTCGCCGTCGGCCGGACCGCGCGGAACACCGTCACGGTCCGCCTGCGCATCGTCAATGACGGCCAGCGGAGACTCCGGCTGCTCACGGCGCTGAAGGACATGGCGCCCAACTCGCCGGGCTCGGAACTCGCGAACGGCATCGCCCTCGTGGACGGTGTCGGCGACAAGGTCTATTACCCCATGACGACCAGCACCGGCTCCTGCCTCTGCAGTGATGTCACCAATGTGGAGGTGGCCCCGGGCAAGCCGCAGGAGTTGTACGCCGTCTACGCGGATCCTCGAACGACCCGGGTGACGTTGTCGGTCCCCGACACTGTGCAGTTCGCCGACGTGCCGATCGGTGTGGGGCAGGCACCCCCGGCTCCCGGGCAGAGCGTGGATCCGGCGAAGGTCTCATTGGGGCAGCCGAACGTCCGCTCACTGGTGAACAGCAGCGAATCGGCCGTACAGGACGTCGATGACGACGACAACGATCGGACGATGCGGCTCTCCGCCGATGTGCTGTTCGCCTACGACAAAGCCGTTCTGACGTCGAAGGCCAGAGGCGTACTGCAGGGAGTGGCCCAGCAGATCGACAGGTCCAGGGGCGACACCGTCAAGATCGACGGCTACACCGACAACACCGGTACCGACGCCGTGAACCAGCCGCTGTCCGAACAGCGGGCCCAGGCCGTGCAGGACGCGCTGAAGAGCCTGGTGACCAGGCAGGGCATCACCTTCCGGCCGGCCGGCCACGGATCACAGAACCCGGTGGCCAAGAACGACGACGAATCGGGACGGAAGCGGAACCGCCGGGTGACCGTGGCGTTCGCCAAGCCCCCGGAGCCGCAGACCACCGCGGCGTCCGCGGGTCCGGCGTTCCGGTGGAGCGGCGAGGGGAGGCTCCCCGTGCTCGCCACCGCGCGCCCGAACTTCCACGCGGATGGGAACACCACCATCGAAGGGGCCGACAACCTCCGGTTCGACGTCAACAGTCTGCATCGCGAGCCGAGCGGCCTCGTGACACTCGTCTGGACGGTCACCGATGTCGGCGCCCAGGATCAGATGATCGGCGGGTCGTTCGACAAGTGGCTCTCACTGGAGTACCCGGGTGCCACCACGACGTCCGGGGCCAGTCTCGTCGACAGGGCCGGGCAGATGCGCTACTGGCCGTCGCGCGACGGTCAGGGCGTGTGCGTGTGCAGCTCGACGAGCGAGGCCGTCTATGCCACGCAGGTCCTCCACCCGAACGGCAGCGTCACCTACTCCGGCGTCTACAAGCCGCCGGCGGCCCTGAGCACGATGGACGTGCAGATCAGCTGGTTCGCCGAGAAGATCGATGTGGGCAGCGTGCCGGTCAGGTGATCGGACTCGTCCGAGTTTCGCCCGGGGGCCCAGCGACAAAGGGTCCCCGGGCCCTGGCGAGAATTTCGTTCCTGACGCGATCCTTTGTCTCATGCGCAGGCGAAGAGGGGGACGTGGAAATGGCCGCCGGTTCCTGGCGGCCGTCACGTTCGTGCCGGCCATCCTCACGACATCCGGGTGTCTCGGCCTGAAGGACGACCCGAAGCTCGACGCGTCGTTGAGGCGGTACCGCGGAGAGGGATTCTCAGTCGGATATCCGAAAGCGTGGGCACGGTCGGCTTCGGACCGGCGAGCCGTTCCCGGATCATTGTTCGAGGTGTCGACGGCGGCCGGATCGTTCGACATCCTGACGTACTGGGGCCGCGCGCAACTGCTCGACGATGTGGTGTCGGACTTCCTGCGGATCAGCCGGACCCAGCGCGGCTTCCAGCTGATCGGGCAGGAACGCATCGACGTGGACGGCAGCACCGGCTATCGGGTGCGCAAGGAGTGCAACGGCTGTATCGGCACATCGTCGCAGCGGCTGCACACCGTGGACTGGTTCGCGCAGTTGAAGAACGGCACCGTAGTCGATGTGCGGATCGGATTTCTCACCGAGCATTATGACTTCTCGATCGTCACTTCGATCGGCCGTTCGCTGGCACTCGATTAAGGCGCTGCGGGCCCACTCGCTTTTGGGCCCGCGGGCCCTGTTCACCGGTCACCCCGACCTCTAGGTTCTTGATCCGAGGAAGCCCGTACTCGGCAAGGCGAGGGTTTTACATGAGGCGACGCGCGGACAAAGGCGCGGCCACGACGATTCTCGTGGTCACAATGGCATTGGTGCTGGTCGCGGCCACATTGCTCCTCAGCAAAATCGCCCGTGCCAACGGCCTGCGGACCAGGGCCCAGACGGCGGCGGACGCCTCCGCGCTGGCCGCCGCGGCGGAGATCCGCGACAGAGGCGCCACCGACATCGCCCGGGGGCTCATCCCGGACGGGGAGATCTACCTCGGCAGTTCGGCGGGGGCCGCACGTGACTACGCCGCCAGGAATGGCGCGGTCGTCGACGAGGTGCACGCGTCCGGATACTTCGGCCTCACCGTGAAGGTCACGCTGCACACGCGGGCGTGCCAGCCCAAGCCGGGCACTGATCAGGCGCCGATGCATTTCACCTGCGAACACGGCGAACGGGGTCTGCACGGGATGGCGACGGCGATCGCCCGCGTCGCATTCCCCGCGTGCGGGCCACGGGGCTTCCACGACGGCAAGAAGCACGGAAAGGGCTTCATCCCGCCGACCATCGGGATCTTCTGTAACGGTCTCCAGACGCGGGGCTTTGACGCTGCCCGACGGATGTTCGCCGTGCGTCTGGTGGACGAGGAGGACCCGACCGCGTTCGATCCGGACTACACGACGCGCGATCGTGAGACCGGGCGGCAACTCGCCGACATGTACGGCTGGACCGGCGCGAACTGGGTCTGCCTCGACAAGCTCTGGACGGGCGAGAGCGGCTGGAACCATCTCGCGCTCAATCCCACCAGCGGCGCGTACGGAATCCCGCAGGCGCTGCCGGCGGTGAAGATGGCCAAGTACGGCGGCGACTATCTGACCAACCCGGTCACCCAGATCCGCTGGGGCTTCGATTACATTTCCAGCGTCTACGGAAACCCATGCGCCGCCTACGCCTTCTGGCTCAGTCACTGGCCGCATTGGTACTGATCTGACCGGGGAAGGCGAGCCCTTGCTCAGCTGGCTGGTACCACTGTGCACCGTCGGCGGCGCGGTCGCCGGCTGGCTCTGCGCACCACTGGCGTCGAGCTACTTCGAGCGGCCGATCCGCGCGACCCGGCCCGGCATCGCGGTGACCACGGCCGTCGCGTTCGGCGCGCTCGCCTGGCGGTTCTCCGGGCGAGCCGACCTGCCCGCCTATCTCTACCTGGCGGTCGTGGGCGCGCTGCTCGCCTTCATCGACGTCGCGGTGAAACGTCTACCGGACCCGTTCACCCTCCCGTCGTACCTCGTCGGCCTCGCACTGCTGAGCGGCGCGGCGCTCCTCGGCGGCCATCCGATGCGGCTCGCGCACGCCCTCACCGGGCTGGCCGCGTTGTGGGCGCTCTATGCCCTGCAGCACTTCTTCGCGCCTGGCGCGATCGGCTGGGGCGACGTCAAGTTGTCCGGATTGCTCGGCCTCTATCTCGGCTGGCTCGGGGCGCAGGCATGGTGGCTCGGCACACTCGCCGGATTCGGCCTCGGCGGCCTGTACGCCGCTGGTGCACTGATCACTCGTCGCGCATCGCGAAAGTCCGAGATCCCGTTCGGCCCGTTCATGCTCGCCGGAGCTCTTGTCGGCATTCTCGCCGGCTGAATGTCGCAGGGCGGCCCACGAGTTTAGGCCCAAATTTGGGTCAGTGGGCCCAGGCGTCGGCGGGCGCGATTTCTTATCGTGTCCCCATCAATGTGATGGGGAGGTGTTGTGCGACTACGGGACAGCGAAAAAGGGATAGCGACACTCGAGTACGCCGCGCTTCTGCTGGTTCTCGCGGTCGTGGTGGCAGGCGTGTTCGCGGCCGGCCTTCCCGGCAGGGCGGAATCGGGCGGCAAGTCGGCGATCTGCAAGATATTCTCATCCGGAGACTGCGGCAAGCAGCCGCGCGTTGCGTCCGGCCACGGTTCGAATCATTGCCAGGCATTCTGTCCCACGGCGAACAACCCGATCCACCCTTCGGACCCGGTGACCGCCGCCACCAAGGGCGGATACGTCGCGCTGGGCGACTCCTACTCCTCCGGGGAAGGCGCCGCCGAGCAGTACCTGGGAACCAGCGGGAACACCGGCTGTCACCGAGCGGCCGGAGCGTATTCGCAGGGCCTTCAGCACGACTTCACGTTCCGTGACGGCTCGAATTTCGTCGCGTGCAGCGGCGCCACGACCGATGGCATCCTCAACGGGTGGCACGGAGAAGGGTCGCAAATCGGTGCGCTCAACCCACGTACGACGCTGGTGACGCTGAGTGTCGGAGGCAACGACGTTCACTTCGCGGACGTGATGAAGAACTGCGTCCTCGACGCTCACTTCTCTCCCGGTGACCTCTGGCCGGGAAGCGCCCCCCAGCCCGACCGATGCCAGGCACAGCGGGCGCAGATCGAAAATGATGTCAACGCCCTGTTCGGTGGCGACCCCTCAAAGTATGAGCAGTTCCTCGAGGCCATCCACCAAAGAGCACCGAACGCCCGGATCCTTGTCGTGGGATACCCGCACCTGTTCCCCATTCCACCGGAAAAGGGCTACGCCACCATCACTAAAGGTGATCAGGCGTTCCTGAACCGGATGGCCGATGAGCTGAACCGCCGGATCATTCAAGCGGTCAACGCCGCAGACCAGAAGTTCTATGGGAACGGCCAGCAGAAAATGGGCAGTGTTGAGTATGTCGACAACTCGGATGGGCTGAAGGGACACGAGATCACCTCCCAGGATCCGTGGGTGAACGGGATCGGCATGTGCATCGGCCTTGGCCTGTCGACCTCGAACGAGAACTGCAAGGCGGGTAAGCTACTTCCTTCCGCGGATACGGGGACGTTTCACCCGACGGCCGATGGCCAGAAATCCTTTGAACGGGCCGTACGAAGACAACTCGAGAATGGCCCGAACCGGACCCTCTATGACCCGTGATCGGAGAGACAATGGGTAGGGCACTGCTGCGGTGGTCGGCTACGACGCTGATCGTCGCGGCCGTCGGGGGCTGTGCGGGCTCTCCGGCGGTGAAAGAAGATCGGCCTTCGCGCCGGACGGCACGGACGGCACAGCCGGCCGTGGCACGGGACCCGTTCGAAGACGCGCTGCTGCCGAGCTTTCAGCAGCTGATCCCGATCATGGCACCGAAGAGCGGGCCGTACTCATCGCTTCCGGCTGCCACCATGGCCGCCGGCGTACAGCAGACGCCACCGGGCGCGACCGTCAAGCCCATGAACTGCGCGCTCTGGGCCGGCCCCGACGGGAAACAGTTCGGCACGGCGGCCGCGTCCGTAGTGGCATTCCGCAAGCCAGGGGACACCTCGCCCGGCGGCGTACAGGCGTGGGAGGAACTGGTCTCGTCGGCCGGTCAGTCCCGGCAGGCGGCGCTGGGCACCGGCCCGCAGCCCGGCTGCCGCACGGTCCGGGTGAGTCATCAGGGGAACACCCTGACCTTCGAGGAGAAGCCGCCGCCGTTGCTCGGCAACGGTTCCCGCGGTGCCGTACTCACACCGTCGTCGCCGAACAGCCGGCGTACATGGGTCGTGACGTTCGTCGGCAACGGCTACGTCGGCGTGGTCTTCATGCAGGGGGAGGTGACCAAGGCCCAGATGGATGCCTTCGCCACCGCCGCCTACAACAAGGCCCGCCAGAAACTGGGTTGACCGCACCAGCTTGGTGTGGGTGCCGAATGCGCTGACCGTGATCGGGCAGCTGGTGGGAGGCGTCGGCGGAGAAGGCGCGTTCGCGGGCGAGCAGGGCGCCGAGGCGTTCGGCGGTGGCGTTGAGGCTGGCGGCGACCGAGTCGATCTCGGGGATTCGGCTGGGTCGGGCTACTATTTCAGTAGTAGTCGGTGGCACTTCCGGAGCTGAACGGCGGTAGGGAATGGGGCTGGCGTGACCGAACACTCCCGGCGATCGGGCTCGTCGCTTACCAAGGTGCTGCTGGGTGCCGGTGTCGCCGGCGCCGTCGTCGTGCTGGGAGTCATGCACCGCTCGGCCGTCGACGCGGGCGGCGACAGTCTGGCCGGTGCCGACGGGGAGTGGCTGCTGCTCGCCGTGCTCGGCACCGTGGCGCTGTGGGCGGCGTGCACGGCGTCGCTGCTCGGGTCGATGCCGGTACGCCTCCCGGTGGCGCGGGTGTTCGCGGTGCAGGTCGCCGCGTCCTTCGTGAACCATCTGCTGCCCGCAGGCTCGGGCGGCATCGCGGTCAACGTGCGATTCATGCAGCGGCACGGCATCAGCCGTGGCTCGGCCGTGGGCGCCGTCGGGTTGAACTCCCTGGCGACCGGCATCACGCACCTCACCCTGTTGGCGGGCGTTGTCCTGATCGCCCCGTCCACGGTGGGCCGGCTGGGCGTCCGCGTGCCGCTGCCCACCGGGCCGCTGACACATCCCGGGCCGGGCGCGGCGCTGGCGATCGGCACGGTCGCGGCGGCGGCCGCGTTCGCGCTGACGCTGAAGCGGCCGAGACGGTGGCTCGGCCGGCTCACCGCGCGGGCGGCGTCGGCCGCCCGGCAGATGGTGCGTGAGATGGAGGAGCTGAAGGCGGTTCTCCGGCACCCGGGTCGTGCTGCGGCGCTGTGGCTGGGCTCGCTGACCCTGCCGTTCTTCCACACGCTCGTGCTGTTCTCGACACTCCGGAGCCTGCGAGTGCCCATCGCGCTCGGCAGCGTCTTGGTGATCTACCTGGGCGTGTCGTCCGTGGCGGCTCTCATCCCCTCGCCCGGTGGGATCGGCGGGCTGGACGTGGCGCTGGTCGCGGGGCTGGCCGCCACAGGCGCATCATCCACCGTGGCCGTTGGAGCGGTGCTCGGCTACCGGGTGATCACCGTGTGGCTGCCGCTGCTTCCCGCCGCCGGCATGTTCGCCCTGCTGCTGCGCCGCCAGATCATCTGATATCGGGGAACAAGGTCCCGGGTGCTTCCGGCGATCAGATCCCCGCGCTCAGCGGTCGCCGGCCGGGCCGCCGGGGACGCTGAGTCGATACAGGCGCAGGGCGAGCTGGATCTCCAGGGCGTGCTCGGGCGACTGCCAGCGCTCGCCCAGCAGCTTGCCGACGCGGTCGAGCCGCTGCGTAACGGTGTTGACGTGGATGTGCAGCCGCTCTGCGGCCCTGGACAGGCTGCCGCCGGCCTCGAAGTAGGCCTCCAACGTCCGCACCAGTTTGGTTCCCCGCCGTTCGTCGTAGTCGATCACCGGGCCGAGCGCGGTGGCCAGGAAGCTCTCCACGTCCCGGCCGTCGCCGATCAGCAGGCCCACGAAACCGAGCTCGGCCGCGCCGGCGCCGTCTCCGGCGCGGCCGAGCGCGAGCAGCGCGTCGGCGCATCGGCCGGCCTCCTGGTAGGCGGCCGCCGCCTCCCCGGGGCTGCGCACCGGGCCGGCCGCGCCCGCCGTGGCCGGCGTGCCGAGGGAGGCCCCGCACTCCCGGGCCACCCGCCGTGCGGCACCGCCTGGATCCAGGCCGGGCAGTAGGAGGACGATCTCGTCGCCCCGGGTGGCGACCAGGCCGTGCGCGGCCGAGGCGTACGAGGCGGCCCAGAAACCGGCCCGAGGCCGGTCGCCGTCGTGGCGGACGACCACGAGGACGTGCGGCGCGTCGAGGTCGACGCCGACCGGGCGGGCCCGGGCGCGCAACGCGTCCACGTCGGTCACCCGGCCGGTGAGCAGGTCGTCCAGCAACTCGCCGCGTACTCGCTCCTCGGCCTCGGCGACGCTGCGGCGGAACAGCAGGAGCAGCGCGGTGACCAGCGCCCCGCGCTCGAGGATGCGCTGGTCGCTGCCGGACAGTTCGCCCGCGCCCGGCGCGCGCAGGACGAAGGTGCCGAGCACCTCGGCGCCCGCCGCGATCGAGGCGACCCACAGGTCGCCGCGCTGGACCGCACGACCGAGGGCGCGTGACGCGGCGGCCGCGTCGCGGATCTCGGCCTCGCTCAGCTCGCCGATCGAGCCGACCACGGCGAGCCGCCCGCCCTCGGCATCCAGCGCGAGCAGCGCTCCACCCAGCACGTCGATGATCACCGCGGCGACGTCCTGGACTCCTCCACCGCGGACGACCAGCGCGGTCATCCGGTCGTGCGCCTGCGCGGCGCGCTCGACCGCGGCGCTGCGCGCCTTGATCAGCTCGTTCGCGGCGCTGAGCTCCTCGAGCGTGGCCCGCGTCTCGTCCAGGAGCCGGGCGTTGTCGATGGCGATCGCGGCGTGCGCGGCGAGCGAGCCGAGCAGCGCGACCTCCTCGGGCACGAACGGTCGCGCCGTGCGGTTCGCGGCGAACAGCACGCCGATCACCCGCGACCCGAGGCGCATCGGTACGCCCAGGATCGCCACGAGGTTCTCCTCCTGGACCGCCGTGTCGATGTAGTTGCGGTGGTGGAAACGCTGGTCGGCGAAGTAGTCGCCGCTGGCGTACGGCGTGCCGGTCTGCGCCACCAGCCCGGCCAGGCCCGAGCCGAACGGGATGCGCAGGGCCCGGAACGCGGCGGACACCGAGCCGTCGGTGACCCGCATGCACGTGTCGCCGCGTTCGTCGTCGCTGAGTGTCATGTACGACACGTCGGCGGACAGCAGTCGACGGGCACGGCGCACGATCGCCTCCAGGACCGCGTCCAGGCCGCGCAGCCCGGCCAGGTCGCTGGCGGTGTCGAAGAGCGCGGCCAGCTCCGCCTCGCGGCGGGCGCGCCGCTCCAGCAGCGAGCGCACCCGCAGCGCGGCCAGCTTCGTCGTCTCCAGTTCGGCCAGCACGTCGGGGTCCGCGCCGGTGACGCGCGCCTCCAGCAGCGGAGCCTCGAACTCCGCAGCCGAGGCTTCCCGGGCCAGCAGTTCGAGGAAGACATCGCAGCTCATGGGCAGCATTGTCAGTGCGCGGTCCAGCCGCCGTCGATGGTCACGGACGATCCTGTGATCATCGCGGCCTGCGGCGAGCACAGGTAGGCGACCAGCTCCGCCACCTCGTCCGGCTCGATCAACCGCCGGATCGCGGCCTTGGCCAGCATGACCTGGTCGACGACCTCCTCGGGCGGCAGACCGTACGCGGCCGCCTGGTCGGCGATCTGGCCCTCCACGAGCGGCGTGCGCACGTAGGCGGGGCTGACGCAGTTGGCGGTCACCCCGTGCGGGGCGCCCTCCAGCGCGATCACCTTCGACAGGCCCTCCAGTGCGTGCTTGGCGGTCACGTAGGCCGACTTGTACGGCGAGGCACGGTGGCCGTGCACCGATGAGATGTTGACGATGCGCCCCCACCCGCGTTCGTACATGCCCGGCAGCGCCCGGCGGACCAGCCGGAACGGGGCCTCGACCATGACGCGCTGGATCCGGGCGAAGATCTCGGGCGGAAAATCGGTGATCGGCGCGACGTGCTGCATGCCGGCGTTGTTGACGAGGATGTCCACGTCGCAGTCCACGGCCTCCACCGCGGCGGAGTCGGACAGGTCCACGGCGAGCGCCCGGCCGCCGAGTTCCGCCGCGGCGGCCTCGGCCGCCTCCGCGCGCAGGTCCACGATGATCACTTCGGCGCCGGCGACGGCCATCCGCCGGGCGCAGGCCAGGCCGATGCCGCCGGCGGCACCGGTGACCAGGGCCCGGCGGCCGGACAGGTCCGGGCCGCCGGCCGGCTGCGGCGTCACGCTGGTAGCGGTTGTCGCGACCACGGGTCGTTCTCCTTCGGATGCGGCAGGCTGGGTTTTCGCCGCCGGACGTGTGGTCCGGCCCGGGATGCGTTGTGCGCGTCCCGGCTCAGGTCGGCCTGCTGCCGGCCGGGCTCCCGGACGACTCCGCGGGCGCGGGCTCCGGTGCCGCCTCGGCCGAGGCGGTGCGCCCGGCGGCCCGCCGGGCCGCGCGGGCTCGCAGGAGTTCCTGCGCGGTGCCCCAGACGCCCCGGCGGAACGCCAGCACGATGACCGCGAAGATGGCGCCGGTGATGAGTCCGGTCTCCTGGAAGCCGGCCGTGGCGAGGTAGTCGCCCAGCTCGACGATCAGCGCCGCGCCGAGCGCGCCGCCCCACAGGGTGCCGATACCGCCGAGTACCACCATCATCACCGCCTGCCCCGACGTCGTCCAGTAGACCTCGTCCAGGGAGGCGAACCCGTGGCTGATCGCGAACAGGCCGCCGGCCAGCCCGGTCAGCCCGGCCGACAGCACGAAGGCCAGCAGCTTGTAACGGGCGACCGGATAGCCGAGGGCCTGCGCGCGGGCCGGGTTGTCCCGGATCGAGATCAGCACCCGCCCGAACGGCGAGCGGACGATGCGCCACACCGCGAACAGCCCGAGCAGGATGATCGGCAACCCGGCGTAGTAGAAGAAGAACGGGTCGGACAGGTCCACGCCGAACAGCTCACGCGGGACGCCCTGCAGGCCGTTCTCCCCGCCGGTCAGGCCGCGCCACTGGTTGGCCACGAAGTACACCATCTGCGCGAAGGCCAGGGTGACCATGGCGAAGTAGATCCCGCGCAGGCGGGCGGACAGGTACCCGATCGGGACCGCGAGCAGCGCGGCGAACGCGGCCCCGCCGAGGACCGCGACCGGGAAGGGCAGGCCCACGTGCAGCGCGATCAGCCCGGTCACGTACGCCGAGCCGCCCCAGAACGCGGCGTGCCCGAACGGCAGCAGCCCGGTGAAGCCCAGCAGGAGGTCCACCGCCGCGGCGAAGAGCGCCCAGCAGGCGATGTCCATCGCGACCGGCGGATAGATCATCCACGGCAGCAGGAGCGCGACCAGCAGCCCCGCGACGAGCGGGATCGGCCGGGCGGCCAGACGGGACAGGATCACAGCGCGGCCTCCTCGCGTCCGAACAACCCGGCGGGACGCCACAGCAGGACGACGGCCATCAGGATGAACACCAGCGTCTGGGACAGAGCGGGGACGTAGAGGTTGCCGAGCGCGGAGATCAGCCCGATCCCGAAGCCGGCCGCCACCGACCCGAAGATGGAGCCGAGCCCGCCGATCACCACGACGGCGAACACCGTGATGATCAGGTCGGCGCCCATGAGGGGGTTCACCGCGCGCATCGGCGCGGCGAGCACACCGGCCAGTCCGGCCAGCGCGATGCCGAAGCCGAACACCGGGGCGACCCAGCGGCCCACGTCGATGCCGAGGGCGCGGGTCAGCTCGGGACGTTCGGTGGCGGCGCGGACGATCACGCCGACCCGGGTGCGGGTGAGCACCAGCCACACCGCGGCGCAGGCCAGCACCGACAGCACGAGGACGAACACCTGGTAGGCCGGGTAGTCGAAGAGCCCGAGGTTCACCGAGCCGGACAGCTCCGACGGCCGGGCGTACGGCTGGGACTGCACGCCGTACTTCCGCTTCACCGCGTCCTGCAGGACGAGCGCGAGGCCGAAGGTGAACAGGAAGTTGTAGAGCGGGTCGAGCGCGGCGAGCCGGCGGACGAACAGGCGCTCGACCACGATCCCGGCGAGCCCGAGGAGCACGGGGACGACGACCAGCGCGAGCCAGAAGTTCACGCCGAAGGAGTCCAGCAGGACGTAGGCGCCGAAGGCGCCGAGCATGTAGAACGCGCCGTGGGCGAAGTTGACGACGCCGAGCATGCCGAAGATGACCGACAGGCCGAGGGCGAGCAGCGCGTAGAACGCCCCGCCCACCAGGCCGTTGAAGGCCTGTTGCAACACGTTGACCTCCTGGGAGGGAGCTTGGTGCGTCCCGGGGCCCGAGCACGTCGGCGCGTCGGGTCAAGGGACGGTCCAGGGGCGCCGCTCAGCCGAGCTTGCAGGCGGGGCTGGCCGGCTGGAACGCCTGGGCTGCCGGGACGGTCTTGACGACCTTCTCGTAGTCCCACGGCTCGGTGACGTCCTTGGCCGCCTTCACCTGGGCCAGGTCGACGTCGTGCAGCAGCAGGTGATCCTGGGCGCGGATGGTCCCGCCGTGCCCGAAGGCGTCGTCGATCTTGGCGCCCTCGAGCTGCTTGACGACGGCGTCGGACTTGTCGGTGCCCGCCCGCTGGACCGCCTCGAGGTACTGCAGCGCGGCCGAGTAGTTGGCGGCGTTCGGGAACGACGGCCGCTTGCCGGCCTTGGCCTGGAACTTGTCGGCGAACGCCCGGTTGGTGGCGTCGGCGTTCCAGTACCACGGGTCGGTGAACTGGGTGCCGGCCAGCGCGTCCGGGCCGAGCGAGTGGATGTCGGTGATGAACATCAGTCCGACGGCGAGCCCGATGCCCTTGTCGCGCAGCTTGTATTCGTTGTACTGCTTCACGAAGTTGACCAGGTCACCGCCGGCCTCCATCGTGCCGAGCACCTGCGGCTTGGGGTTCAGGCCGGGTGCCTTGAGCAGGAACGAGGAGAAGTTGTCGCTCGGGAACGGCGCCGGGTCGCTCTTGACGACCTTGCCTCCGGCCCCCTGCACGGCCGCGGTGAAACTCTTGTTCATGTCCTGGCCGAACGCGTAGTCCGGGTAGACGATGTACCAGTTCTTCGCGCCGCCCTGGGTGGCCGTCGCACCCGTTCCCTGGGCGAGCATGTAGGTGTTGTAGCCGTAGTGGAACGTGTACTTGTTGCATTGCGCGCCCTCGAGCGCCGTCGTACCGGCGGAGATGTCGAAGAACACCTTCTTGCGGGCCTTGGCGATGTTGGCGACGGCCAGCGCCGCCGAGGAGGTCGGTACGTCGAGGATGGTGTCGGCCTGCCGGCGGTCGTACAGCTCCTGCGCCTTGCTGTTGGCGATGTCCGGCTTGTTCTGGTGGTCGGCGGACACCACCTCGATCTTCTTGGCCACCGCCTTCGCGCCGTACTTGGCCTTGTAGTCGGCGATGGCCATCTCCACCGCCTTGACGCTGCTCTGCCCGGAGAGCTGCGAGTAGACGCCGGACTGGTCGTTCAGCACCGCCAGGACGACCTTGCCGTCGCTGATCTTCCCCCCGCCCCCGCCGGGACCGCCTCCGCATCCGGCGAGCAGCGCTCCGGCGACCGTCAGCGCGGCCGCGGCGTTCAAAGCCTTCATGTCCTTCTCCTTCGGGGGGTCTTCAGATTCCGAGGTACTCGAGGAGTTCGTGTTCGCGTTCGCGGACCTCGGCGTTGTCCAGCGACCGGGCGATCCGTCCCTCGGCCAGCAGGTAGTGCCGGTCGGCGACGGTGGCGGCGAAGTGCACGTTCTGTTCGATCAGCAGCACGGTGACGCCGTGCTCCTTCACGTCGCGGAGGATCGCGCCGATCTGCTGCACGATCAGCGGCGACAGCCCTTCCGTGGGCTCGTCGCACAGCAGGAGCCGGGCGCCCATTCGCAGCACCCGCGCCAGCGCGAGCATCTGCTGCTCGCCGCCGGACAGCTTGGTGCCAGGGAACCGCCGTCGTTCCCGCAGCCGGGGGAAGGTCTCGTACACCTGGTCCAGCGACCACGGCTTCGGCCCGACGGCCGGCGGGAGGGTCAGGTTCTCCTCGACCGACAGCGTGGCGAAGATCCCCCGGTCGTCGGGCACGTAGCCGAGCCCACGGCGCGCCCGTCGGTGGGCGGGCAGCCGGACGACGTCCTCGCCGAGGAACTCGACGCGGCCGGTGGCACGCGCGCCGCCGCCGGTGTGCAGGCCCATCACGGACCGCAGCAGGGTGGTCTTGCCGGCGCCGTTGCGGCCGACCAGAGTGACGATCTCTCCCTCGGCCACCTCCAGGGAGACGTCGCGCAGCACCTGCGCCTCGCCGTACCAGGCCGACAGGTTCTCAATGCGCAGCATCGACGTCCCCCAGGTAGGCGCTGATCACCCTCGGGTCGTTGCGGACCTCGGCGTACGCACCCTCGACCAGCACGGTGCCGGACTGCAGGACGGTCACCCGGTCGGCGAGCGCCCCGACCACGTTCATGTTGTGCTCGACCATGACCACGGTCCGGCCCTGCCGGATCCGTCCGATCAGCTCGACGGTCCGGTCGACGTCCTCCACGCCCATCCCGGCGGTCGGCTCGTCGAGGAGCAGTACGCGGGGCTCTAGCGCGAGGGCGAGCGCAAGCTCCAGCGCCCGCTTGCGGCCGTACGCCAGCGCGCCCGCCGGGACGTCGGCGTGCCCGGCCAGCCCGACTTCGTCGAGCAGTTCCATCGCGCGGCCGGAGAACCGCGCCAGCGCCCGGTCCGAGCGCCAGAACCGCCAGCCGAGGCCGGTCGCGCTCTGCAGCGCCAGCTCCACGTGCTCGCGCGGGGTCAGCTGCGCGAACAGGCTGGTGATCTGGAAGGACCGGGCGATGCCGGCCCGGGCGACCTGCTCGGGGCCGAGCCCGGTGAGGTCGCGGTCACCGAGCCGGATCCGGCCGTCGCTGGGCTTGTGGAAGCCGGTCAGGAGGTGGAAGAGCGTGGTCTTGCCGGCGCCGTTCGGGCCGACCAGCGCGTGCACGTCGCCGTCGGCGACGTCCAGGTCGACGCCGTCCACCGCGCGGAACCCCCGGAACTCCTTCACCAGGTTCCGGGCGGTGAGGATCAGGGGCCTTCGGACGGGATCGTCCATACGCCCTCCTTGCCAGATGTCGTGCCGATCACCCGGGCGTTAAGAAACGTTCACCAGGTCAGGTGACGGGGAACACTAGGCGCGCGGCATCCCGAGATCCATGTGGCGGGCGACCACTTTCCCCGGCACGGCTGTGGTGCACCGGCACATCCGCCCCGGCGCGGACCAGGCGGTCACACAGGTCGGCGCGCGGATGTGTGGGTCGGCGACGTAGGAACCCGCGCACCGGCCGCTTACGGTCTGCCTCCGACACGGAGGTGGAACATGGACAAGACGCTGAGCACGCCGGAAGTGGCCGTGGCCGACATCCCGGACGGCGCCTCGCTCGCGGTGGGCGGGTTCGGGCTGTGCGGTGTGCCGATGGAGCTGATCAGGGCGCTGCTCGACCGGGGCACGACGGGCCTGCACGTGGTCTCCAACAACTGCGGGGTCGACGACCACGGCTTGGGCGTGCTGCTACGGGAGGGCCGCATCGCGCGGATGACCGCCTCCTACGTCGGGGAGAACAAGGAGTTCGCCCGGCGGTACCTGGCCGGTGAGCTGGAGGTCGAACTGGTGCCGCAGGGCACCCTCGCCGAACGCCTGCGCGCGGGCGGCTGCGGAATCCCCGCGTTCTACACGCCGGCCGGGGTGGGCACGCAGGTCGCCGAGGGCGGGCTGCCGTGGCGGTACGGCCCGGACGGCGAGGTGCTGGCGGCCTCGCCCCCGCGGGAGATCCGCGAGTTCGACGGCCGCCCGTACGTGCTGGAGGAGGCCGTCCGTACCGACTTCGGCCTCGTGCACGCGGCGCGCGCGGACCGGCACGGCAACCTGGTGTTCGACAAGTCGGCCCGCAACTTCAACCCGCTCGCGGCGATGGCCGCCCGGGTGACCGTGGCGCAGGCCGAGGAGGTGGTGGAACGCCTCGATCCGGACGAAATCCACCTGCCGGGGATCTTCGTCGACCGGGTGGTCGCCGTCGGGCCCGTGGCCAAGCCGATCGAGAAGCGCACCGTGCTGCCGGGAGGGCACCGATGACCGGGCTGACCAGGGTGGAGATGGCCGCCCGCGCGGCGCGCGAGCTGGCCGACGGAGCGTACGTCAACCTCGGTATCGGGCTGCCCACACTGATTCCGCAGCACCTGCCGGAGGGCGTGGAGGTGGTGCTGCACAGCGAGAACGGCATCCTCGGCGTGGGCCCCTATCCGGTCGAGGGCACGGAGGACCCGGACCTGATCAACGCGGGGAAGGAGACCGTGACGACCCTGCCGGGCGCGTCGTTCTTCGACTCCGCGCTGTCGTTCGGGCTGATCCGGGGCGGGCGGCTGGACGCCGCCGTGCTCGGCGCGATGCAGGTCTCGGCCCGCGGCGACCTGGCGAACTGGAGCATCCCCGGCAAGATGATCAAAGGTATGGGGGGCGCCATGGACCTCGTGCACGGGGCGCGGCGCGTCATCGTGCTGATGGAGCACACCGCCCGCGACGGCTCTCCCAAGATCGTCGGGGAGTGCACGCTGCCGCTCACCGGGCGCGCCGTGGTGGACCGGATCATCACCGACCTGGCCGTCATCGACGTCACGGCCGACGGCCTGGTGCTGCGAGAGACCGCGCCCGGCGTCACCGCCGACGACGTGCGCGCGGCCACCGGCGCGCCGCTACGGGCCGGCTAGGCCGGCCGCGCATGGTGCCCGCCGACACATCGCCCGCGCCGAATGTGGACGCGGGAACCGTCGACGGCACCGCCGGGCAGGCCCACCATGACGGCACTCGTGCTTCCGCTCACCTTCCCGAGGCCTTCATGCGAACCAACCGTCAGCTGCTCGCCATGAGCACCGCCGCGGTGATGGGCGTGTCGCCCATGGCGTCCGCCGTGGCGCGACCGGCGGCCGCCCAGGCGGCCCCCTACCCGTCGGTCACCGTGCCGGCCGACTGGGCCGGGCTGCAGCCGGCCGGGGCGCACAACCCCAAGTGCCTACGGGGCCAGGTTGACTTGGTTGCGTGCCGTTCGGGACGGATGGATGCGCAGAAGCCATCAGGCATATCGAACACCCAGATTCGGTCCCAGCAAGAGGAGCGAGGCCAGGCGCTTCGGCCTGCCTCCGATCGCCGGCCAGCCGACGGGCGAGGGGCCAGTACCGTCGGATGACGCTGGTTGACGCCTGTTCGGGACGGTTCCGGAACCATGCGTGCTCCCGCCGGTCCTCGCCTCGGGCGGGAGCAGCGGGAGCACGAACCGGGGGAGCGCGGTTGTGATCTGCGGGTTCTTCTGCGCGTGCGCCGACGTTCGGTCGGCTGACGTGGCGGCAGTTCGTGGCCGCCCAGGAGGAAAACCTGCCGTCGCAGGCGTGATCAGCGAATATCACCACGCCGCGTAATCCCAGATCAGGCCACGTAATCCTATTTTCGGAGCGGCATACGGCCTCGCCACCTGGGCGGTCAGGGACGAGGCGCGCGACGGTCCCGCCGCTGCTCGAGTTCCTTCGCGCTGACCGGGATGAGCATCGGTTGTCCGGGTGCGCAGAACATCGTCACGACGAACGCGGATTCTGCGTCGGCCAGGTTGTTGCCGTCCTGGTAGTGGATGACGTCGCCGCCGGGTTCCCAGAAGGTCTCGCCAGCCTTGATGACGCGCTGTGGTGCGCCTTCCAGTTCGAAGATCATCTCGCCCTTGAGGACGTAGCCGAAGGCCGGGCCGGAGTGGCGGTGTGGCGGGGCGCCCTCGCTGCCCGGCGGGAGGGTGACTAGGAGGGTCATCGCCTCGGCGCCCTCGGGGATCTGTGGTGCGCCCGGCACGGTGCCCACCACGTCGATCTTGGGCGCGGTGGGGCTATCGAAGTGGAACGAATGTTCGGCGCTCATAGGTTTCCTCGTCCTTTGCGGGTGGTTCGGTGTCTTTCCACCAGCTAAGACCACGTGGCACCGCGATCGGTGACAGCCCTGTGCTGTGCCAAAACTCACAGTCGGCTTGATCGATCCCTTGATCTGCCATAGGTGAGGCAGGGCGGCGTGGGCGAGCAGGTTCGGCACGGTGACGTTGAGGTCAACAGGTTCGACTCGATCAGACCAGCCCCGCCGACTAGCACGATCTTCATGACGTGCCTTCCTGTTCACCGGTGCACCTGTTGCCATCCGGTCGCCGGCTAAGACAGGGCACCCTCGGAGCTTGTAACAGCTGTCGCGAAATTCTTTTCATGAAGCCGTCGACAACGATCAGGATGGCTGCCCCACATCTAGCGCTGCTCCGCAGCGAGCTGGCGGCCAGCAGGGTGGGCAACACCATGGTCTGTCCGCGCTCGGCTGGGTCGGTGGCGGCCCAGCCGCGGTCGCCGCGGCGCCGCCCGCGCAGAGCAGACCGGCTCTTCTGAGCGTGAGGTGACGTCCCCTGACAACGATGCGATCGTCGGCCGGGCGCTGGTCTCGCAAGAGCGACCATGCGCCCCGGTAGGGCTGTCACAAATCATGCCGCTGCTCGGTCGTCTTTCCTGGCATTGCTTTGCCGACGCGACCAAAGGAGCACCATGCACTTGCCAGAGAGACGGATCGCCACGTCGGTCCTGGTCATCGGCACCGGAGGATCCGGGCTGCGGGCCGCAATCGAACTTGCCGAACGCGGGGTCGGCGTCCTCGCGGTGGGCAAGCGGCCGAAGACGGACGCGCACACATCGCTCGCGGCGGGCGGCATCAATGCGGCGCTTGCCACGATGGACCCCGAGGACACCTGGCAACAGCACGCGGCGGACACCCTAAAAGAGAGCTACCTTCTCGCCAACCCCCAGACCGTGCAAATCGTCACTGAGGGGGCCGCGCGGGGCATCGAAGACCTCCAGCGCTACGGCATGCCATTCGCACGCGAGCAGGACGGGCGAATCTCGCAGCGCTTCTTCGGCGCCCACACCTACAGGCGCACCGCCTATGCCGGGGACTACACCGGCCTTGAGATCCAGCGCACCCTGGTCAGCCGGGCGGCGCAGCTCGATGTCCCCATCCTCGACACCGTCTACATCACGCGCATCCTCATCCGCGACAACGCGGTCTTCGGCGCGTACGGGTTCGACCTGACCGACGGCAGCCGCTATGTCATCCATGCCGATGCGGTGATCCTGGCCGCCGGCGGCCACACCAGGATCTGGCGGCGCACCTCCTCCCGGCGGGATGAGAACACAGGTGACTCGTTCCGCCTCGCCGTCCTCGCCGGATGCCGCATCCGCGACCCCGAGCTGGTGCAGTTCCACCCGTCCGGTCTCATCGCACCCGAGGACGCAGCGGGCACCCTCGTCTCCGAAGCGGCACGGGGCGAGGGAGGAATTCTGCGCAACCAGCTCGGAGAGCGGTTCATGTCGCGGTACGACCCAGAGCGGATGGAGCTGTCCACGCGCGACCGCATCGCATTGGCCGCCTACACGGAGATCAAAGAGGGCCGTGGCAGCCGGAACGGCGGCGTTTGGCTTGATGTGTCGCATCTGCCGCGACAGACGATCATGACGCGGTTGCCTCGCGTCTATCAGACGCTCCTGGAGCTGCAGATGCTCGACATCACCAAGGAGCCGATCGAGATCGCACCGACCGCGCACTACTCGATGGGCGGGGTGTGGGTGCGACCTGACGACCACAGCACGGACGTCGACGGCCTGTACGCGATCGGGGAAGCGGCAAGCGGCCTGCACGGGGCGAACCGTCTTGGCGGTAACTCACTCATCGAACTCCTCGTCTTCGGCCGCATCGTCGGGGAGGCGGCGGCAGAGTACTCCGCGGGTCTCGGCGCCCAGCGCCGCTCTCCCGAGGCGCTCGACGCGGCACGGGCGGAGGTAGACGAGCTTCTCGCGGCCGACGGCCCCGAGAACGTGCGCTCACTTCAACGAGCCATCCGTAACATCATGACGGAGTATGCAGGTGTGGTGCGCGACGAGAGCGGCCTGCTGAAAGGGCTCGCCGAGCTCACTGCGCTGGAGGCGCGCATCGCCGACGTCGGCGTACACCCGGACATCGCCGGTTTCCAGGACCTCGCCCACGCCTTCGACCTGAAGTCCGCAGCGCTCGCCGCACGCGCGACGATCGAGACTGCACTCGAGCGTCGCGAGACCCGCGGCTGCCACAACCGTTCCGACCACCCTGAGCTCGACCCCTCACTGCAGGTCAACCTTGTGTGGTCCGGTCCCGGATCGGTGGAGAGGCAGGCCATCCCCCCGATTCCCGTTGAAATCGCGACGCTCATGCGCGAGGTGTCAACTGTCGGCAAACTCGTCGAATAGCAAGCAACCACCGACGATGCAGTCGAAGACCACCCCGGCGATCGATGCGCAGCCTTCCGCAAGATCTCCGTCTCCCCGCGCAGGTCTTTTTCCGAGGAGCATCACGTCTTTCCCGCGTGCGGCGCAACGCACGCTGACCCGCGGGGGAGCCGTCGCGGCTGTGATCGTGGCGTTCGCCCTTCCGGCGTCCGCCCATGTCACCGTCAATCCGAACACCGCCAGCCCGGTGGGTACGGTGCCTTCGACGTCCAGGTTCCGAATGAGGAGGAAGGCGCCGACACCACCAAGGTCCAGGTGCACCTGCCCACCGACCATCCGATCGCGTCGGTATCGGTGCAGCCGACGCCCGGGTGGACGATCGATGTCACCAAGGGCACCCGGTGACCCAGGCCGTCACGGAGATCACCTGGTCCGGCGGGAAGATCACGCTGGGGCAGTTCCAGCAGTTCGGTATCTCGCTCGGGCCGCTGCCCACCGAAACGTCCAAGCTGTATCGGCCTGCTCGAGCTCAGCGCCGGGATCGCGGCGTTCATCCGGTCCGCCAGGTCGACCTCAGCATGAGGTCGACCAAGACCGGTCGCCCGGCGGCTTCGGCCGCCGGGCGGCACCGGATGCTCCTGACCATCTGGCCCACGTGATCTACACGGCGGGTGTGTCATCCAAGGGCTTCGCCGCGGACCTGCCGAAGCTGTTGCGAAAGGAAGCGGGGTGATCGCGAAAGCGAGCGCGTCTTTGGCCGCAGTGGTGGTGTTCCTGCTGGTGATGGCCGTCCCGCGGGATGGCGTCCGGGTTATGGCGAGTGGATTTCGCCGGGGCTGTCACAGATCGTGCGGCTGTCTTGTCTTAGCCGGCGAGCGGGCGGCGAGCGACGCCCCGGCGTGTAGGAAGGCACCGCATGAAGTTTCTGGTTATCGGCGGAACGGGCCTCATCAGGTCCAGGCTCGTGGCGAACCTGCGCGAGCACGGACACGCGCGCAGACCGGTTACCGGCTGATCCAGGAACTCCGGAACGCCGGGATGCGACGGCCCACCATCGCACTCGTCACCCAGACCGTCATGGATGGCGCCGACCCGGTCCTCGCCCAGCCGACCAAGTTCATCGGCCCGGTCCATGACCGCCGGCACACGCCGGCGTTCGCCGACCGGTACGGGTGAGTTGCGAGGCATCGACGGGGCCGCCGACAGGTACCTCACCACTGTCCTTCTCACCCTGCGGGTCGGCGCCGAGCACGTGCTCATCCTCAACGGCATCCCCGCCGTGATGCGGGGCTTGGGGCAACGCCGACGCCGAGCCCATCCGCAGCATCGACGTGGAGCCGCTGGCCGGATGGACTTCCCCGCCGGATCGATGGGGGACAAGGCCGAGGCGTGCCCGCGCTTCGTCCGAGCGGCCGGACACGACGCAGCCGTAGGCACGCCCGCAGACGCCGAGGCGGTCCTGGCGGGACGTGTGGGCACCCCGTCACCGTCGCGGCGTCCAGCTGAACAGGCCCGGCGCCCCGCCTCCTACTGACGACATATAAGGAGAGGACGAACCATGGACACCATGATGGCTCTACGGGCGCATACCCGAGGCGGCCCAGAGCAACTCCTGTATGAGCAGGCGCCGGTACCCGTGCCCGCTCGGGGCGAGGTGCTCATCGCCGTACACGCCGCGGCCATCACCTTCGCCGAACTCGGCTGGGACCGGTCGTGGACCACCCGGGACGGCTCCGACCACACCCCGATGATCCCTTCACACGAGTTGTCTGGGACGGTCGCCATGCTGGGCGAGGACGTCACGGGCTTCTCGGTCGGAGACGAGGTGTACGGCCTGATCGACTTCGACCGTGACGGCGCCGCAGCGGAATTCGCGACCGCCCCGGCCGGCACCCTCGCGCACAAGCCGCGCAGCATCACTCACGTGCATGCCGCCGGGCTGCCTCTGGCCGCGCTCACCGCTTGGCAGGCGCTCGTCTACCACGCCGGCCTGGTCCCTGGCGAGCAGGTGCTCATCAACGGTGGCGCGGGAGGAGTCGGCGTGTACGCCGTGCAGATCGCCGCGAGTCTCGGCGCGCGGGTCATCGCCACCGACGTGCCGTCGCACGGGGAATTCGTCCGCCGGCTCGGTGCGGAGCGCTTCATCGACTTCACCAGCGAGGCCTTCGACGAGGTGGTGTCCGGGCTCGACGTCGTCCTGGACACCGTGGGCGGCAGTACGCTCCAGCGCTCGTACGGCGTGCTGCGCCCCGGCGGGCGGCTGGTGACCCTCGGTGCCACGCCGTCACCGGAACGAGCCGAGGAGCATCAGGTCAAGGCCATGTTCTTCGTGGTACGGCCGAACGCCGAGGAGCTCGCGCACCTGGCGCGGATGGTGGATCAGGGTGGACTGCGGCCGGTGGTGAGCCAGGTGTTCCCGCTGGATGCCGGCCGCCGCGCCTTCGAGAGCAGAGGGCGGGAACGCAGGCCCGGCAAGACGATCCTCACCGTCCGCTGACACCACCGCCACGCCGAAGGAGTTCGCGCCATGGACACCACGACCGGACCCCGCTTGTAGCGCTTCAGAACTCGTCGGTGGTGCCGACCTGCGGTTTGGGGCGGGCGGTCGGTTTGGGGCAGGACCGCGGGTCGTGTCTGTTCGCCAGTTGCGGAGCATGAGCGCATGAATGAGACGACTCCGTGGACCCTGTGGGTGCCCGCAATTCGGCTACCCCTATGCGACCTGGGCGTGCCAGCGCAACAGCGTGCCAGGCGTGACCAGCAGCCCTACCCGGCGTGGTTTCGGGAGCAGCCGGGCCGGCGCCGTGATGAAGGCCCGGTCGGCCCACGACGGCTTGGGTCAATTCCGGGCACCCACACGAACCGTGACCCCGAAGCACGCTGCCCTCTCGGCTGTGTCTGAGCGGCCGAGAGGGTCATGCCGAGACCGTCAACAATGCTTGGCCAGGCGAAAACCGTCAATAGTGCGGGTCATTTTCTTCGGCTTCTTGTTGTGCTCGTTCTTCGTATGCTTCGGCAGTGATATCACCGCCGATCGTCGAAAGCGCTCGCCGCTGGCCATCGAGGAGTCCACCGACACTTATCTCACATGGGTTCCTAGGCGGCAGGCATGTCGCGGCCGATGCGGTTGTAGTAGCGCTTGCCCTTGTAGTAGATCTTTAGACCGTAGAGATTGAGGCCAAGGGGGTAAGAGAACTTGTGGTTTGCGCCGTGGGCGATCAGCTTGTAGCCGGAATCTTTTCCCGCTACTTGGGCGTCGACCTTGACCCGTCCGGCGCAGCCGTTGTGCACCTTGATGGTTTTTCGTTCGGCGACCTTATTGAAGGTCAACTTGTAAGTGACGCACTTGAGGCGTTTGGTCGCCGCGTCCGCAGCGGGGGCGGCGATAAGCGTCGCCGCCATCCCGGTGATCAAAGCGGCGGAGAACAGCTTCTTGCGCATACTTCTCCTTTGGTCGCTCGGTGAGAGACTAGCAGCAGAATGATCAATCGCCGGGTGGATCGCGGTGCGTGGGTCCCTTTCGCTGGGCGACGGGCTCCCGACCAGCGAAGGTCGGCGAGGAGAAGGTTGAGTGCGGACTCCGCCTGGGTCGCGGACGGGGCACGATGCCGGGACACCGCGGCCGAGGGGTCCAGTCAGTGCGGCGACGGCCGTACAGCAGCGGCCGGCCGGAGCGACCTACCGGGCGATGAGGGCTCGCGCAGACCAATTGAGTGATCGAGGCATCCGGCCCGTAAGTAAGCGGACGTGGACGGGCTGGTCAATGAAGCGGTGCATGGGTCATCATTTCGGCATGCAGAAGATGGGCGGCGAGGCGCCTCGGCTGAGTGAGCACCACAAGGCCGCGGTGCGGCGGCTTCTGGCCCGGGGCAAGCGGGCGGAGGCCATCGAGTTCTTGCAGGCCCAGACCGGGGCCGACGGTGATACTTGCCGGGAGTTGGTCAAGGAGATGGAACGGGCCACGCCGCCGCGGCGCAAGGGACGGGCGCAGACAAAGGCGAAGTCGGGTGAGGAGTCGGTTGGGAAGTCGTTGCTGGGTTGCCTGGGGATGATCGGGTTCGTCTTGGTGTTGATCGTCTTCTTCGTTGCGGCGATCTTCGTACTGGGTCGGCTGCGGGGAGGCGTCAACGGCATCAGCTCCGGCGAGCCGCTGCCGCCTTATGCCGTCTCGATTCCGGTGACGGTGGTGGGGCTTGCGTTCGTCCTTTTCGTGGGGCCGCTTCTGCTGAGGCGGTTGGGCGGAATCGGGCCCAAGACCGCTGGAGTGCCGGACTCCGTACGGGCCCTCGGGGTAGTGCCCATGCTCTTGCTGATCCCCCTCTTGATCGTTGGCGGGCCCAAGCGTCCTGCGCACGCGCCGGTCCACGCCACCAGCGGGACGGAGTTGCTGGTGGTATTCCTCGGCATTCTGGCCTCGGTACCGCCGATCCTCGCCGCGATTTCCAGCCGCTGGTGGGTGGTGACCGGATCGATCGTCATCTGGCTCGCCTGGGCGATCGCCGTTTACAACACGCAGTACGGTCTTAGTGCGATCCCTGCGTGCATCCAAGTCCTCGCCGGTATCGCCGTGGCCTTCGTACTGAATCCCGGATCCAAGACCGCCGGGTAGGGCGCTCGCTGCCGAGGACGCAGGGCTCTCGGCGACGGCGAACCCGGTCGAGGACCTGTGAGTTCCGGACTTTCCCTTGCGATCCAGCCCGGCCGGGGCCCGTCCGGGCCAGGGCGTCCCTGCCGGCGTCGCGGCGTTGCACGCGCAGGGTGACGGCACGGTCGAGATCAAACGGATGTTCGCGCGCCCCGGACAGCGCGGTGCGCCCTGGGCTGGTTGCTGGAGCGCGCCTCGCGATGACTTCCGCACCCGGACCGTCCGGCTGGACAGCAGCCGTTTCACGGACGAGGCCCACCGCATCGACGAATGCCGCGGCCCACCGAGCGCCCGCCCTACGAGGGTTCGGAAATCCCGGCCTACCTGCGGCACCTCTGGCGTTTCTACGAAGTTCACCGCGGCTGATCCGCTCCGGCCGGACCTCGACGTACGTAGTTTTTACCGATGCGAAGGATCCCCCGTCGCGGGATGGTGTTTCCCACGGGTCGGCTGTCGCGCGACTGGAGTTTTCGTCCGGTTTCCCTGCTGCTTCGTAGGTGCGTGTTCGACTCGCAGATGAAATCAAAGGATCTTTTCGGCTCTTCCTTCCGCGCGGCACCAGTGAATTGGTCGTCGCGGTGTTCGCTACACCCGTCTACCGGAGGCCCGTTGTCCCCGATTCCCGCCAGCGACGTCGATCTCTACACCGAATCGGCGCGCACCGACCCGTACGAAATCTATGCCGAGCTTCGGGCTCTCGGACCTGTAGTGCACCTGTCCCGCTACGACCTCTACGCGTTGCCCCGCTACGACGAGGTGCGCGCCGCCCTGATGGACTGGCAGACTTTCTCCTCAGCGCGCGGAGTGTTCGTGGATCCGGATGTGAACGCCCAGTTGGAGGGAATCACGCTGTGCAGCGATCCTCCCGAGCACACGGCGATGCGCTCGGTGCTGGGGCGGCCGCTTCGGCAGGATCGGATGCGCGAGGTGACTCCACGGATCGAGGCTGAGGCCGACCAGGTCGTCGAACGGCTGGTCGGCCGGGGCCGGTTCGAGGTCGTCACCGAACTGGCGGAGTACCTGCCCATGGCCGTGGTGTCGGACCTGGTCGGGCTTCCCGATCAGGGACGGGAAAAGATGCTGGAGTGGGCCGCGGCCATCTGGAACACTCAGGGACCCGCCGACGACCGGGCAGCCGCTGCGGGGCCGGCCGTCGAGGAGTTCATGGCATTCGCCATGAATGACGCCGTGCCGGGGAAAATCGATCCCGGCGGCTGGGCGGCGCAGCTCTACGAGGCCGCCGACCGTGGCGAGATCCCGCGCGACAAGTGCCCGGTGATGATGCTCGACTACGTCACCCCCAGCCTGGACACGACGATCCTCGCGATCGCCAACGCGGTCGCGTTGTTCGCCGAGAACCCGGACCAATGGGACCTGCTGCGCAAGGATCGCTCGTTGATCCCGCACGCGATCAACGAATCGTTGCGACTGGAATCTCCGGTACCCCAGTTCACCCGGGTGCTCACCGAGGACCACGAAATCGGCGGAGTTCCGCTGGCCGCCGGCTCGCGGGTCGCGCTGCTCTACGCCTCCGCCAACCGCGACGAACGCCACTACCCGAACCCGGCACGCTTTGACATCACCCGTCGCCCCTCGGACCACCTCGCCTTTGGACGGGGCGAGCACGTGTGCGTCGGGATGCAGCTCGCTCGGCTGGAAATGAGCGCACTGCTGGAAAGGCTGGCCGACCGGGTGGCACGCTTCGAAATCCGCGAGCGCCGGCCGATGATCAACAACGGGTTGCGCGGTCTCGAGCACCTGGACGTGGCGGTCGAACCTGCGACCTGACGCTCGGTCACCCCGGCCACGATCTTGCGCTGGCAGTCGAGACGGTGCTGCTCAAGCGGGTGTATGTACTGGTGTTCATCGAGCACGACACCCGAAGACTGCACCTGGGCGGGGTGACCGCGCACCCGACCGGTGCGTGGGCGGTGCGGCAGGCTCGCAACCTCGCCATGGACCTGGGTGACTGGCTCGGCGTGCTGCGGTTCCTTATTCGTGATCGCGATCCGCTGTTCACCACCGCGTTCGCCGAGGTATTCAAGGCCGAAGGACTGCAGACCATCACCACCCTGCCGCGAACGCCACGGATGAACACCATCTGTGAGCGCGTCATCGGTACCCTCCGCCGCGAACTGCTGGACCGGATTCTGATCCTCGGCGAACGCCACCTGGCCTTGGTACTCCGCGAGTACTTGATCCATTACAACCGCCACAGGCCAGAGAGCCCTGACCGGGATCGGGGTGATCAGCCGCGGGGCAGGGAGATGACGAACCGTCCGGCCGCGTCGATGGCGATGTCTCCGTCAGCGGTACGGGCCAGGCGTCGAGCGAGCGCGAGCCCGAGTCCGACGCCGTCGTGACCGTCGTCGGGGTTGGCGCGCCGGCCCGGTTCGAACACTGCGTTACGGAGTTCCACCGGTACACCGGGACCGTCATCGGTGATGATGATCTCCACGTCGGCCGTGCACTCTACGGTGATCTGGGTCCGCGCGTAGCGGCGTGCGTTGTTCAGCAGGGGCACGAGAATGCGCTCGACCAGGTTCGCTGGTACCCCAGCCGTCACGTTCTTACCGGTTACCACGATCGACGGCCCCTCCGTGTTGCGCTCGGCCAGATCACGGGCCAGGCGGAGGAGCGAGCATCGGTCACGGATGCGATCGGTGGGGATGGTGAGAAGGGACTCACAGATCTGCTGCATGGTGGCCGCGCTCGCCGCGATCGCTTGGTGCGAGGTGTCTCGTTCGGCGGCGGTACGGTTTCGCGCGATCAGCCAGTCGATCTCCGCAGTGATCCGAGCCAGCGGGGTCCGTAGTTCGTGTGAGAGTTCAGCGGTGAGTTGTTGTTCGTGGCGCAGGACGGCGGAGAGCCGGTCGAGTAGCTGATCAAGGTTTCTCGCCAGCCCGGCGAGTTCGGCAGGACGGTGTTCCGCGCCGAACCGGTGGTGGGTTCCGTGCTCTCCCCATTGCGTGGCCTGCTCGCTCATCTGTGTCACCGGCCGGAGGGCACTGCGAACGACCGCGCGAGTCAGCAGGTAGGCGCCGAAGAGCAACAGCAGGCCGAGGATGGCGGAACCGGCCAGCACCAGACGGGCCAGGTCGCTGTAGGGGTCAAGATCAACCGCGCTGACCACCGTGCCCACCCGCCGGCCTTCAAACATCACCGGCAGCGAGTAAACCCTCCAGGCGTAAGGCGTCTTGATATCCATGAAGGTCTTGCGCTGCCCGGCCATGCGGTCCGCACTCGCCTGCAGCTCTTTGGGTGCTCTGGGGCGCTCGATGGCCGTGTGACCCTGGTAGATCCAGACTCCGACATCCAAAGCACGGTCGTCGGAGGGTTCCAGCACTCGGATATGGCCGTCCGGCCAGGTCTGCAGGGTCGCTGCCACGGCCGCCGCCCGAGTCCGCAGCAGGTCGTCAGACTGTCTACGCAGCTGTGCGTGAAGCGCCATGTTAAAGATGACGGTGAGCAGCGTGACCCAGATCGCCGTCGTGGTCAGCGCGAGCAGGGCGAGGCGGCCGCGTAGAGTCGCCGGCGTGAGGGCCCTCATGTGAGTCTGTAGCCGACGCCGCGTATGGTGCTGATGCCCCGCTCGCACCCGGCTTCACGGAGCTTACGGCGCAGGCGGGTCAGGTACTGGTCGAGGGTGTTGTCGTTGACTTGGGCGCCTTCGGGCCAGGCCGAGCGCACCAGGGCATGTCGCCGGACGACCGCGCCAGGGGCCGCCATCAAGGAGGCCAGCAGCCGGAACTCGGTGGGTGTAAGGGGTATCTGTGTGCCGTTCGCGGTCTTCAGGACGTGTGCGACCGGGTCCAGCCGAAGCCCATCGACATCGGTGGCCGCATCGCGACCGGCTCTGCGCAGCACCGCGCGGACCCTGGCAGCGAGTTCGGCCAGGTGGAAGGGCTTGGCGAGATAGTCGTCGCCGCCCGCGGAGAAGCCCGAAAGCCGGGAAGTGAGGCCATCACGAGCGGTCAGGAAGATGACCGGCATGTCCAATCCGGCAGCGCGCATGGCCTGACAGACGTCCCGACCATCGGAGTCGGGCAACCCGATGTCCAGCACGACTGCGTCGATCTGGTCATCTATCGTCCGCAGCGCGCCTGCTCCGTCCGCGGCTGTCAACACCTCGAAATGCTCCTCGCGCAGGCCCCGGGCGAGAACGTCGCGAAGTCCGTGGTCGTCCTCGACGACCAGGATGCGGTGGATGGTCACATCGTCAGGTTACGGACCTTCCGTAACCCGAACCCACCTGCCTACCGAAGCGCTCAGGTTTTGTTCAGGCACGCCATGCCAGCCTTCCCGGATGACGACAACCCAGCAGATCCGGATCGGCGAACCGACCGGCCGGCAGATGCTCAACAAGGTGCCTGAGGTCACGGTCTGGTTCTGGATCATCAAGATCCTCTGCACGACCGTCGGCGAGAGTTTCGCCGACTACATCAACGAAACCCTCGGCTTCGGCCTGACCAACACCATGCTGTTGTTCACCGCGGTATTCGCGGTCGTGCTAACGGTCCAGTTCCGTACCAAGCGCTACAGCCCGTTCCCGTACTGGCTGACCGTGGTGGTGGTCAGTGTCACCGGCACGCTGTACACCGACATGCTCACCGATAAGCAACACGTCCCGCTGTGGCTGAGCTCAACGGTCTTCTCGGTCCTGCTGGCCATCGTCTTCGGAGTCTGGTGGCTGCGCGAGCGGACCCTGTCGATCCACAGCATCACGACCTTCCCGCGTGAGGCGTTCTACTGGCTGACCGTCCTGGTGACGTTCGCGCTGGGCACCGCCACCGGTGACTGGACGCTGGAGCTGACCAACTGGACGCCCGCGCAGTCGGTGTTCCTGCCGCTGGGCCTCATCGCGTCGATCACCGCCCTGTGGAAGTTCGGCGCCAACCCGGTGCTTTCGTTCTGGCTGGCCTACATCCTCACCCGACCGCTCGGCGCCAACATCGGTGACTGGCTCGCCTCCCCGAAGGTCGCGGCCAACCCCGGCGACCCGGTCGGACTCGGCCTGGGCACCTTCATCACGAGCCTGATCTTCCTCGGTGCCATCCTGGCGACGGTCATCTACCTGTCGATCAGCCGTAGCGACGTCGCCGAGCGCTACGAGGCGACGCACGCGCCGTCGGTCACCACCAACGCGCGCCGGGAGCGCATCGCGCTGGGAGCATTCGGCGTGATCGCCGCCGGCACCGCCGCGCTGATGGTCTGGGCCCACAACCAGCCCCACGTCACCTGCGACCCGACCGGTCAGAGCGAGACGATGCCGGCCTGCCCGAAGCCGGCCCTGACCGGCGACCAGACGACCGCCGCAGTGGCGAAGTACGAGAACCTCGCCCAGACGGCGATCGCCCAGGACCGGGCAGGGAAGGCCGCAGCCTCCCACGCCACCGTGCAGAAGATGCGCGACGACTGGGACGCCGACGCCACCTCGCTGCAGGCGGTCAACAAGAAGACCTGGACCCTGCTCGACAACCAGATGGACGCGGTCCTCAAGACGTACGCCATCGACCACGGCCACATCAAGCCGGCCCCGGCCGCCAAGCAGGAGAAGCAACTCAAGGTCCTGCTGGCCGACTTCAAGAGCCACCGCTTCTGAATGGGCGCGTGAAGTAGGCGGATCACCCTTCTGTCCCGCGGGGTGGCCGGTACGGGCGGCCGACGGTAGAAGCCCATGAAGACACCGGCCCCCAGCGCACGAAGAGTCCACCGGCCAGGCGTCCTACTCCCGAACGTGTCCCCAGCCGCCAGGCAGCGGAGCGTGACCGGGCCGGGGCGGCCGGCTTCACATAACGTCTGCCCGACCACCGCCGGGCCGGCACCGCGGTCGCCGTAATGCCGGGTCTGACCTGCTGAGACGCTTCCCGGTTCGGCTCGGTGTCCGCGACCGCCGGCCGTTATCCGGGCGGCGCTCCGCCCTCATGCACACCGCGTGACCTGCGGCAACCGCGCCACTTTGGGGCTGGGGACACGTTCGGGAGCGGAGGGTCGATAGCGCCCACGAAAGGCGGACTCGACCTCGGCACCGCCGGCTCGTCCGCCGCCCTGTCCGCCTTCATGGACTGGGTCCACATCCGGAACAACGGTCACGGCGATCACACATCTGCTGACCGACCGACAGGCGAAGGCTCGTCCTCGGTCGTGCCCCGCTCAGTCGCGCGCCACTGGGAGCAGGAGGGTGAACGTCGCGGGGACGGGGCGGGTCAGGAGCAGGCGGCCGCCTTCGGCCTCGGCGAGGCTGCGGGCCATGGCCAGGCCGATGCCGTGTCCGGTGCTGCCGGCCGCGCGTCGGCGGAAGAGCGTGTCCGGAGGCTGCCTGACGCCGGGGCCCTCGTCGGCGACGTCGATGGCGAGGGCGTCCCCGGCGTCGCGGACGCTGACCGTGATCGGGCCCGCGCCGTGTCGTACGGCGTTGTCGATCAGGACGTTGAGGATCTGGCGGACGGCCGCGGTAGATGCGTGGCCGGGCGGTGGGTCCGGTTCGATGGTCAGGCGTAGCGGGCGGCCGTGGGCGGCCAGGACGGAGTGCCAGTTCTGGCGGATCTCGTCGATGAGCGCCTTGGTGTTGAGGGTCTTGCTGCGGTCGGGGAGGTCGCGTGCCAGTGCGAGAAGGTCATCGATGGTCGTCTGGAGGCGCTTGGTCGCGGCGATGGCCGTGGCGATCGCCTCTTCGGAGGCCCCGGCCGGGGTGTCCCGCATGGCCTCCAGGGTGAGGCGCAGGCCGGTCAGGGGGGTGCGTAGCTGGTGGGAGGCGTCGGCGGAGAAGGCGCGTTCACGGGCGAGCAGGGCGCCGAGGCGTTCGGCGGTGGCGTTGAGGCTGGCGGCGACCGCGTCGATCTCGGGGATTCGGCTGGGCCGGGTCCGTACGCTCAGGTCACCGTCGCTGAGTCGCTGGGCGTCGGCCGACATCTCCTCCAGCGGCCGGGCCAGGCGCCGGGCCTGGCGCCGTGCGAGCGCCGCGGTGAGACCGATCGCCAGCAGGGCGGCCCCCAGCATGATGAGCCAGGTCCGCGCGATGCGCCGATAGACGACCTGCTTGCCCGTGGCCGCGCGGATCGCGCCGCTGACGCGTTCGTTGTCCGCGATCGGCACGGCGACGACGATGTCGGGACCCGTGGACGAGTTGGCCGCGCTGCCGCGCAGCGCCGCACGGACCGCCCCGTCTGCGTGGACCGGCCCGCGACCGCTGATCCTGTGCCCGGCGGCGTCGTAGACGCCGAGGGTCATGTCGAGCTCGGCCCGGGGCAGTTCGATGGGGTCGCCTCCGGTCAGCTGCGCGGGTCCGACCGCGACGGTGGTGCCGGTGGCCAGCCGGGACAGTTCAGCTCGCTCGTCCGCCGTGTAGGAGCGCGCCAGGCCGATGGCGAACGGTATGCCGAACAGGCTGATCGCCAGGGCGGCGGCCAGCACCGCCAAGGTCACGATGCGTCTGCGCACGCCCGTCCCCTTCGAGCGACTGTCGATTGCGGGCCTGCTGCCAGTCTGCCGTCACGGTCGCCGATCAGAACCGCTTCGACCACCGATTTTGCCGTCGTCTAGCCACCGAGGCCAGGTCGGCTAACCGGAGGGTTCCTAGCGTCAGGTGCGATGGATGGATTTCTCCGAAAGATCGGGGGCCGCTCATGAGAACTCGTCGAAGCATGATCCACGCCGGCAGCGCACTCTTGCTCATCGCCGCGCTGGCCGCGTGTGGCGGCGGGACCGGCCGATCGGCCGCGGCGTCGGGCCAGACGGCCGCCCGCGCGCCCTCGCCGCCGCCCACGCCGAAGGAGACCAACCCTCCCGGTGACATACCCGACAGCCAGGTCTTCGTGCCGTTCACCGCGGCGGGCGGCCTGTTCACCGTCAAGGTCCCCGAAGGCTGGGCGCGGAGCCAGAGCGGACCTGCGACGGTGTTCACCGACAAGTTGAACACCGTGCGTGTCGAGGCGCGACCGGCGGCCAGTGCGCCGACCGTGGCCTCGGCGCGGGCGACCGAGCTGGCTCAGATCAGGTCCTCCACTCCTGGGTTCACGCCCGGTGATGTGACGGTGGTACAGCGGAAGGCGGGCCCCGCCGTACGGATCACCTACCGGGCACAGTCTCCCGCCAACCCGGTGACCGGGAAGACCATCCAGGATGCGGTCGAGCGCTATGAGTTCTGGAAGGCCGGCAACGAGGCGATCCTCACGCTGTCGGGCCCGGTCGGCGCCGACAACGTCGACCCGTGGCGGCTCGTCACCGACTCCCTGCGGTGGCAGCGATGAGCCCGGGCGCCACCGTTTCCACGACCGGAGAGGACTTGGACGAGGACGTGGTGCTGTCGGCTCGCACGCTCTACCGCTTCTACCGCGCGGGGGAGGAGGAGACGCTGGCGCTGCGCGGCGTGTCCCTGGTGCTGCGCGCCGGGGAACTGGTGGCGGTCGTGGGTCCCTCGGGGTCGGGCAAGTCGACTCTGCTGGCGTGCCTGGCCGGGCTCGACGAGCCCGACGGCGGCACCGTCGTGGTCGGCGGGCGGCGTATCAGCCATCAGCCCGAGACCGTACGGACCCGGCTGCGGGGCCGGTTGATCGGGCTGGTGTTCCAGTCCGGGAACCTCCTGGAACACCTGACCGTCCGGCAGAACATCCGGCTGGCCCAGCGGCTCGCCGCCCGCGGTCGGAGCGGTGCCGCCGACACGCTGCTGGACCTGGTGGGGCTGTCGGAACGCGGCGAGGCGTACCCGAGCCGGCTGTCCGGCGGTGAGGCGACGCGCGCCGGCCTGGCGGTCGCCCTGGCGGGCGATCCCGCCGTAGTGCTGGCCGACGAACCGACCGGCGAGCTGGACTCGGCCACTGAGCGGCAGATCCTCGATCTCCTGGCCGAACGCGCGCGCTCCGGGGTGGCGGTGCTGGTGGCCGGGCACAGTCCGGCCGTGGCCGCCGCCGCTGATCGCATCATCCGGCTCCGTGACGGGCAGGTGGTCTGATGAGCGTGCGCGACGGTGCCGCCGCGCGGGCGGACGGCGCGCCGGCCGCGCCCGCCGGCTGCGCGCTGGTGCGATGCGTGAACGTGGCGCGTACCTTCGGTACCGGTCCGACGGCCGTCGTCGCCGTACACGACGTGTCCTGCACGGTGCCGCCCGGGGCGCGTGTGGCGTTGATGGGGCCGTCCGGATCGGGCAAGTCCACCTTGTTGCACCTGATCGCGGGCCTGGACGCTCCGACCGGGGGGACGATCGCCTGGCCGGGCCTCGGCGGTGGCCCTAACGGCAGACCCGGCCTGATCGGCGTGATCTTCCAGGGGCCCAGCCTCATCCCGACACTGGACGTCACTGAGAACGTCGCCCTGCCGCTGCTGTTCGCCGGCATGTCCGCTGAGGCCGCTGCCGTGCATGCGACGGCGGCCCTGGACCGGGTTGGGATCGCCGCTCTGGGGCCGAAGCTCCCCGAGGAGCTGTCCGGCGGACAGGCCCAGCGCGCCGCCGTCGCCCGCGTGATCGCCGGCCGCCCGAGGCTCATTCTGGCCGACGAGCCCACCGGTCAGCTCGACCACGAGACCGGCGGCCACGTCATCTCCGTGCTGTTGGAGGCGGCCGAGGATCTCGAGGCCGCGCTGATCGTCACCACGCACGATTCCCAGATCGCTTCCCGGCTGCCCCACCGGTGGACGATGCGCGACGGCGGCCTCACCACGCGCGAGCCGGGCGATGGCGCATCCGGCCGGCCGCAGCGAGCGCCCACGTTTTCTCGTGACGCCGGCCTCGGTGAAGACAAGGGAAGACCATGATGATCTGGATCTGGCTCCACGGCCTTATCGGCAGGCGTACCGCCCGGCTGGCGGCCGCAGCGGCAGGGGTCGCGGTCGCGGTGGCGCTGCTCGCTTGTCTCGGTGCGTTCCTCGCCGCTTCTAAGGCGACCATGACCGTACGAGCCGCCTCGGGCGTGGCGGCCGACTGGCAGGTTCAGGTCACCGGGGGCACCGATCCGAATACGGTCCTCGGCACCGTACGGGCCGATCCGGCGACCCGGCAGGCCCTCCCGGTCGGGTTCGCGCAGACCAGCGGCTTCACCTACACCGGGCCGACGACCCAGACCACCGGGTCCGGCGTCGTGCTGGGCCTGCCGGACGACTACTCCCGGTCCTTCCTCGGCGAGGTTCGAACGCTCACCGGATCCGGGACCGGCGTGCTGCTGGCCCAGCAGACCGCCGCCAACCTGCACGCCGGACCCGGCGACACGATCAGCGTCGGCCGTGCGGGCATGGCTCCGGCACGCGTGCGCGTCGACGGGGTGGTGGACCTGCCGCAGGCCGACTCGCTGTTCCAGAAGGTCGGCGCTCCCTCGGGCTCCCAGCCGTCGGCGCCGCCGGACAACGTGCTCCTGCTGCCCCAGGCCCTCTGGCACCAGGTGTTCGACCCGCAGGCCAGGACCCGCCCGGACCTGGTCACCACGCAGATCCACGTCCGGCGCTCCCACGCGCTGCCGTCGGACCCGGCTGCGGCCTACACGGCGATCACGGCGGCCGCCCGGAATCTCGAGGCCCGAACCGCGGGCGGGGCCGTGGTCGGGAACAACCTGGGGGCGGCGCTGGACTCCGCGCGCCAGGACGCGGCGTACGCGCAGATCCTCTTCCTGTTCCTCGGCCTGCCCGGGGCGGTCCTGGCCGGGTTGCTGACCGCCGCGATCGCGGGTGCCGGGGCGGCCCGGCGGCGTCGCGAACAGGCGCTGCTGCGCTCCCGTGGAGCCTCCGTCCGCCAGGTGACGTGGCTGGCCGCCGTGGAGGCCGCCGTCGTGGGCGTCGCCGGCAGCGCCGTGGGGCTCGCCGGCGCGGCGCTGGTCGGCAGGGTGGCGTTCGGCTCGGCGCGCTTCGGCGCCACGACGGCGACCGCCATCGCCTGGACCGCGGGCGCAGCCGTGGCCGGTCTCGTGATCGCCGCGCTCACCGTCCTGGTGCCCGCGCACCGCGACGCCCGGGCGATGACCGTGAGCGCCGGGCGCCTCACCGTCGGCCGCACCCGGGCACCCGGCTGGAGCCGCTACGGACTGGACTTCGTGCTGCTGGCCGCCGCCGGAGCGGTGTTCGCCGTGACCGGCCGCAACGGCTACCAACTCGTCCTGGCACCCGAAGGGCAGCCGACCATCTCGGTGTCGTACTGGGCGTTCGCCGGGCCCGCGCTGCTGTGGCTCGGCACCGGGCTGCTCGCCTGGCGGTTGTACGACCTGCTGCTCGGCCGGGGGCGGCGGCTCGTCGGCGCCGGGCTCCGCCCGCTGGCCGGTGGGCTGTCGGGTACGGTCGCCGGGAGTATGGCGCGCCAGCGCCGGCTGCTGGCCCGGTCCATCGTGCTGCTCGCCCTGGCGGTGGCCTTCGCCGCCTCGACCGCGACCTTCAACTCCACCTACCGCCGGCAGGCCGAGGTCGATGCCCAGCTGACCAACGGCGCCGACGTCACCGTGACCGAATCGCCCGGCGCGTCCGTCGGCCCCGACCAGGCCCGGAGACTGGCCGCCGTGCCCGGGGTCAGGAGCGTCGAGCCGCTGCAACACCGCTTCGCCTATGTCGGCGCGGACCTGCAGGACCTGTACGGCGTCCGGCCCGGCACCATCAGAGGCGCCACCGCCCTGCAGGACGCCTACTTCACCGGTGGCACCGCGAAGCAGCTGACCCGCACTCTGGCGGCCAAGCCGGACTCGATCCTGGTGTCGGCCGAGACGGTGAAGGATTTCCAGCTACGCCCCGGCGACCTGCTCAACCTCCGTTTGCAGGACGGCCGGACCAAGCGGTTCACCACCGTGCCGTTCCACTACGTCGGCGTCGTCAAGGAATTCCCGACCGCGCCGAAGGACAGCTTCCTGGTCGCCAACGCCGCCTACGTGGCGCAGAAGACCGGCAGCGCCACGATCGGCGCGTTCCTGGTCGACACAGGCGGGCGACACATCGCTCCGGTCGCCCACCGGATCCGCTCCCTGCTCGGCCCCACCGCCACGGTGACGGATCTGGCCACCACCCGCCGGGTGGTCGGCTCGAGCCTGACCGCCGTCGACCTGGCCGGGCTGACGCGCGTCGAGCTGACGTTCGCGCTGCTGCTCGCCGCGGCCTCCGGCGGTCTGGTGCTCGCGCTCGGCCTGGCCGAACGACGCCGCACCTTCGCGATCGCGACCGCTCTCGGCGCGAACCGGCGGCAGCTGCGCGGCTTCGTGTCGGGGGAGGCCGCGGCCCTGGCGGTCGGCGGGCTGGTCGCCGGTACGGTGATCGGCGCGCTGCTGTCGCAGATGCTGGTCAAGGTCCTGACCGGCGTCTTCGACCCGCCGCCGTCGGCGCCGACGGTGCCCTGGCCCTATCTCATGGCCCTCGGTTCGATCACCGTCGTGGCGCTGGCCGCAGTGGCCGCCGCGGCCGTGCGGCTGGCGAGCCGTCCCGCCGTGCAGGTCCTGCGGGAGCTGTGAGGTCAGCCGGGGGCGTCGAGCCGATAGCCGTGGCCGCGCAAGGTGACGATGCGCGGGACGACGGTGGTCTCGTCGGCCGCCTCCGCCAGCCTGCGCCGCAACGCCGCCATGTGCACGTCGAGGGTCTTGGTGGAGCCGAACCAGTTCTCGTCCCACACGTCGGCCATCAGGTCCTCCCGGCTGACCGCCACCCCGGCCTCGGCCGCGAGCCTGGCCAGCAGGTCGAACTCCTTGGCTCGCAATGTCACTTCGCGGTCTGCGGCGAAGCACCTGCGGGCCGCCGTGTCCACCACGAGATCGCCGACCGCGAAGCGCGGCGGCCGCGCGGGCGGCGCACCGCGCCGCAGGTGTGCCCGGATCCGGGCGAGCAGCTCCGCGAACCCGAACGGCTTGCTCACGTAGTCGTCGGCGCCGGCCTCCAACCCCACGACGACATCCATCTCCGTGTCGCGCGCGGTGATGATGACCAGCACGCACCCTGGCTGGACGGCCCGGATCCGGCCGCACACCTCGACGCCGTCGAGATCCGGCAGGCCCAGGTCCAGCAGCACGAGATCGAAGGGGGTCAGCGTCGCCTCCCGGATCGCACCGCGCCCCGAACGCCGCCAGACCACCTCGTAGTCGTGCAGGCGAAGCCGGGACTCCAGGTGACTCCCGATCGTCTCGTCGTCCTCGACGATGAGCAGACGTACCACTCACTCATTCTAGCGTCATCTACTATCGTGATAGTAGAAGTCCCCTGGGACTGATGGGAACCATGCTGGTCAATCTCCTGTTCGGCAACGCTGGCCTGGTGTTCATCTGGCACCTTCAAAACGCCTTGGTGAACCCGGCCACGTACAAGGGCCACAGCCGTGCACGGCCTGGCATGCGGCCTTGGCCGGGAGTGGTGGTCGGCACCGGCGGTCTCCCAAGCGTTTCGGCGGGATGGGCGGGCGCTGGTCAGGCGCCGGCGAGTTCGAGCAACAGGTGCAGGTCGTGGGCGGCGGCGAGTGCGCACAGGGCACTGGAGCCGACCACGGCGGCGGCTCCGGCCAGCGGCAGCAGTGGCGCGCCCAGTGGTGCGGAGGAAGTGGTGGGTTCGGTGAGCAGGGCGGCGACGCGGCGCGGAACGGGGCCAGCGGTGGCCAGGGGGCCGCGCCGCCGCCCCAGCAGGCCGAGCACGGCGTCGGGCAGACGCCGGCGAGCCGGACCATGGGCGGTCGCCAGGGCCGCCTTGCCGACCGCGCGGGCGACCTGGCGGCGGTCACCGCAGATGGTAGCGGCGCGCTCGTCCGCCCAGCGTTCAACGGTGTAGGCGACAGCGGCGGCCACCGGCCGCAGCAGCGGATTGACTGCGGCGGCCAGGTGAGCGACGGCAACGAAGGCGTAGTGCTGGCAGGCCAGATGGACGCGTTCGTGTGCGAGCATGGCCTCCCGGTCAGCAGGGTCGAGGGCATCGAGCATGCCGGTGGAGACCACGATGCGGCCAGGCAGGCCAGGCAGGCCGGGCAGCGCGTAGGCGTCGGGGACGGCGTCGTCGACGACGACCAGCTGACTGCGGCCGGGTAGGCAGGCGGCTTCGAAGGCGGATGCGGCCAGCGCCCGAATCCGCCGCCACAGCATCCGCATCCCCGCCGCCGCGGCGGCGGCCAGCACCGCCGCGGCCGCGACCGCCTCGATCACGGAGACGGGGTCGCCTTTGCGTACGGTGGACGCCGACCAGTGACCCACGTACGCCACCAGCGGCAGGCGTACCAGGCCCGCTACCGCCAAGACGCCCAGGGCCGCGCAGCTCAAGCAGGCCAGGGCCAGCGCGCTCGCGGTCAGCAGCCAGGTCGCAAGCCGGGGGTCCAGGCGGTCGGCCAGCGGCCGGGCGGCCAGCGCGGCGGGCACGGGGAACAGCAGCGGAAGGTAGATCAGCAGGTGCATCGCCACGTTGTTCACTCCTGATCCGGCAGGCCGCCGAGGAGCTGCCGTAGCAGCTGCTCGTCCCGGGCGGGCAGGTCTTCCACGAAGCGGGTGAGCACCGCCTCCCGATCTGAGTCGGACTCCAGCACCTGCCGCATCCGCCGCGCGGTCAGCCCGTGGGCGTCGGCGACCGGCGCATATGCGTACGCGCGGCCCTGCTTGTTGCGAGTCAGCAGGCCCTTGTCGAACATCCGGGACAGCACGGTCACCACGGTGCTGTAGGACAGATCGTCGCCCAGGCTCTGGAGCACCTCGCCAGGGGTCAGTGCCTGAGGGGAGGACTGCAAGAGAGTGAGGACCTCGGCCTCCAGCGCGCCGCCCGGCCTGCGCTCCCCTGGAGCGTGTCCGGTGTTCACGAGTTGGTTCCCCTCCGTTCATCCTCTACAGTCCTGTAGAACTTCTACCAGTATGTAGAAGTCGGTGCGCCGTCGAGTCTGTCACGCCAGTCGGGTGTGGCACATCCCGGCTGGTGCACCGCCGGAATCCGGCCACCGCCCTCGAACTTCTACAATGCTGTAGATTTTAGCTCGAGGGACTGCCCGGCCCGGTCCACGGCCTTCCAGAACTCCTGGAGATCACCTTCGATGACAGTCCACCCCGTGCAGCTCGCCCTCGACGGCTCCGGCATCGACGGCTCGCTGTTCACCGCGATCACCGGCATCGCCCGCGACACCCGGTGGCTCAACACGCCGCTGGAGATATGGACCAACGCCGGCCTCGGGGTGTTCGCGGTGTTCATGCTGGTCGGCTGGTGGAACGCCCGGCGCCGCGACACCCCCGCCATGGCCTTCGCCCTGGTGGCGCCGGTCGCCGTGGCGGTGGCCTTCGCCGTCGCCGAGGTGGTCAAGAAGCTGATCGCCGAGGTGCGGCCGTGCTACTCGCTGCCGCACGACTACTTCGTCTCCGCCTGCCCCACTCGCACCGACTACGCCTTCCCCAGCGGCCATGCCACCGTCGCCGTCGCGACGGTGGCCGCATTGTGGCTGCTCGACCGCCGCCTGTCCGTCGTTGCCGCCGCCTTCGCCGTCTTCGAAGGCTTCACCCGCGTCTACCTCGGCGACCACTACCCCCACGACGTCATCGGCGCCGCCCTCCTGGCCCTGCCGATCGCCTACCTCATCAGCCGGACCCTGGGCCACGTCGCTGTCCCCCTCGTCGCCCGCCTGCGCACCGGAGTACTGGAACCGGTGCTGACCGCCGACGCCCACGCTGCCCACTGAAACACGGGCCGGGAGAATCCCCAGCGGCTCCACCCCACTGCCCCGCGTGCCGGCCGACCTCTCCCCGGTCCTGGATCGCTGGGGCTACCTGGCCGGCGCCGTCGGCGCAGCGGCCACCACGGAGATCAGCACCACATGGACGAGACGGTGGGACCTGCCCTGCCGCGCGCGGGTCTGTCCAGTGAAAACCCGTACAGTCCCCGTCATGAGGACCGTCAATGGGGTGGTTGGCCGGTGAGCCAGGTTCTGAAGTCGAGGAGGTGGGGGTGGCGGATGCGTAGCGCGGGGATGTCGGCCTTGTACCCGGATTCGGCGAACCAGAAGAACATGCGGGCTTCGGGGCCCATCAGGCGGAGCAGAGTCTTGGGGAGCGTCACGTAGCGCTTGCCGGTGGCGTCGGCGATCTGCGGGACGGTGAGCTCGTCGCCCGCCAGTTCGAGGGCCCGACCAAGGTAGCCGTCGGGGTCGGCGAAGGCCAGGGCGGCGAAGATGCCGATGTCGCGGACGGCGATCATTTGGAGGGTACGGTCGCGACCGAGGGTGGCCGCCATCATGCTGAGGCCGATCTGGGCGGCTCCGCGCATTGTGAACCCCTCCATGTAGCTGGCGGGACGCAGGATCGTTGCGGGGAGGTCCAGCGTGTTCAGATGCTGTTCGATCTGCCACTTGCTGTCGAAGTGCGGGATCCCCCGGACCCGGTCGACGCCGCCGACCGAGGAGTAGACCAGGTGGGACACCCCGGCCTCGGCAGCAGCGTCGGCCAGCGCGATGCCCTGGGCGGCCTCACGCCGGCCACGTCCCTGGACGCTGAAGACGCCGTGCACGCCGCGCATCGGTGCGGTCAGGGACACGGGCTCGTCCAGATCGCCGGCGACCACTTCGACCCCCTTGGCCACGAGTGACGTGGCCCGTTCCGGATGGCGGACCAGTGCGCGCACGTCCCAGCGGCCATCCGCGAGCAAAGCGTCGACGACCGCTCCGCCCTGGTTCCCGGTGGCCCCGGTCACGAGGACCCGCTTCATGGCTACCCCCTTGATAGTTACCTCGCTGATAGTTACCTGCTTGACTATATAGGCGTTCACTTTGTTCGGCTAGAATGATCGCCATGCCGTCAGAACCCGGCCAGGTCACCGCCGCCGAACTGGGCGAACTACTCCAGCGCGCCGCGCACGTCTTCGCCCGCCGCGGCATCGCTGCATTCGCCGAACACGATCTGTCGCCGGCTCGAGTCCGCCTGATCGTGACCGTCGGCGAGAACCCGGGCATCAAGATGTCGGAGCTGGCCACCCGGCTGGCCGTGACCAACCGTGCCATCACCCCGCTGGCCGACGGGCTGGAGGCCGAGGGGCTGCTCGTTCGCGAAGCCGACCCCACCGACCGGCGAGCCTTCCGCCTCACGTTGACCGACCGGGGTCAGGACGTGCGGCAGACCATCTCGGCGCTCCAGCAGTCCGTCAGCGATGACATCTTCGGGGTAATCCCCCAGCCCGACCGCGACCACCTCGCCAGACTTCTGCGCGCGTTCCTCACCTGAGCCATGACCAGGCTTCTCACCGCCTGACCGTGCTCACGCGGCTCGACCAGGCCACCCGTCTATGCGCGGGCGGTGGCCAATGACCAGTACGGCGACGCGAACGTCGGCGAGAAGCGGCACATCGCTGGCCCAGCCTTCATCGCCCAGATCACCGCAGGGCGGCGCTGCGGCCGCAGCGGCACATTGCCGCCGAGGGCGGGGCCATCAGGTCCACGCGAACTCGACGGCGTCGGCGACGAGCCGGAACGCGCCATGTCGCGCAGACCGGCGTCGCTCACCGATCCGTGGCCGGCGTGCGGTCGGCCGGGGCCCTGGTGGTCGACATCTGGATGCTGTCCAGGAGTCGTACGCCGAGAGATCCTCGACCGGATCCTGATCGTCAACGCCGCGCATCTGCGCAAGGTGCTCGCCAAGTACGAGGATCATTTCAAGTCCCACCGGCCGCGGCGCGACACCGATGTGGTCGGGATCTTCCCCGACCGGGCCGCGGTCATCCGCCTGGTCGGCGCGGTGCTGATGGAACAAACGGACGAGGACCGAAGCCTGCTGCGACAGCCGACGCCGGCACTCGGGGATCATGCGCATTGATTACCTGCACGGCCGGGTTCTTCACCAGGTTCGCGAGACGCTGGTGGTTGGCGGCCAGCGCGCTGGGTTCCATCGCAGCCTGCTCTTCGCCCATTCGCAGCCCGGGATTGTGTTCCAGCGCCTGGCCGGTGTGGTCTGCGAGACCCACGCTGCTGCCATCGAAGAATGCGTCCCCGGCGTGCACGAGTAGCCGGTCGTCACTGACCCGGATCACCACCGCCGCGTGCCCACGCGTGTGGCCAGGCATGGGCACCAGCGCGAACCGATCGTCTAGCCCGTCGACTCGCAGCGCGTCAGCAAAGCCCAGCCATGGTTCCCCTGGCTTGTCGTACAGAGACCACTGGGGGCCGTGCTCCCATTGCTGGGACCGGTACCGGAATTTGGCCGCCTCGTCGGGTTCGGCCACCGCCGCGTGATGCTCGAGTGCCGTCGTGTGCACGACCGCGTGCGGGAAGTCAGCGAGCCCGCCGATGTGGTCGAAGTCGAGATGGGTCAGTACGACGTGCGTGACATCCTCCGGCCCGTACCCCAGTTCCCGAATCCGGGCGACGGCCGTCTCCTCGGGCAGGCATGCGGGTTGGCACGGACCGGGTGGCCACGGGTAGCAGCGGCTGGCCGTCGACGTCGCGGATGCCGTCGAGGAGGATGTTGGCGACCGCGGGCCCGTTTTTGGTCACCGTCACCTGCGTGACGTGGTCGAGGTTCCCCTCCGGTCCGCCGAGCACCCATAGTCCGCCGGTGGGTCCGAGGCGTACGTGGGAGTTCGCGCCGGCCCGCTCGTGCCGGTAGTTGTGAACATGGCCCGCGAAGGCGTGATAGGGCCGGTCGCCCAGTGCGGCGCGGATGCGGTTCCACGCCGGATGGCTGCCCTGCCACAGTGGCATGTGCATGCACAGGAAGGTCCAGCGGGCATCGGTGTTCTCCCGGAGCGCGTGCTCGACGTCCGCCAACTGTTCCTCACCCACCGACGCGGGCTGTGTGCCGTTCCAGTCGAACAGCTCCGCCACCTGTTCGCGGGCGGCGATCGGGTACTGGACGAGCCGCTCCTCCAGCGCGTGCAGATGCTCCGCGACGTTCGGCGTGAGTTCGGCCGGGTTCTCTTGGGTGTTGAGAATGATGAACAACGCGTCGCCGTAGCGGAAGTGGTAATGGCATCGTCCGTAGCGCTCCCGCCACCGCTGCTCCATTTTGGGTGTGGAGACATCGTGGTTGCCCGGGGTGAGGAACATCGGGGTGCGCATCCCGGCGAACATGCCTTCGATGTGGGACCACTGCCTGGCGAGTTCGGCATCGTCGTCGGTGTACCCCTCGATCAGGTCACCCAGCTGGATCGCGAAGCTGGGCGCGAGTAGATCCGTGACGGCGAGGCCGCGCTCGAACACACCGGGCCGTGCGTTGCCGGTGCGGTCGGAGACGAGTACGAAGCTGAAGTGGTCCGCCGCGGCGGGCAGGTCGAGGCTGGTCCACGGATTGGGTTCGTCGTACGCCTCCACGCGCAGTCCCGGCGGAAGGGCGGAAGGCTGGGCGGTGGTCGTCAAGACAGGGCTTCTTTCTCTGGGGTCGTGAGCAGGGTCGTCAGCAGCGTGGTGAGCTGAGAGAAGTCGGTGATGAGGTGGTCTACGCCCGCGGCGGTCCTCCAACCGGCCAGGGTGCAGCGTCGGCAAGCCGTGTGCGGTGAGGACCTGAGTGACCGACTGCTCGGCGCGGTCAGCGTCAGCGACCACGGTGCCGTTCCAGTCGAACAGCACCCAGGTGCCGGAAAGCGGGCCATGGGGATGTGCCACAGCGGTACTCCAGAGGGATCAAAGACGATGTTCGGTAAGAACATCGGCGGTGGCCGCCAACGCCTCTTCCGCCACGGGGTCACCGAGGACGAGCAAGACGAACAGGGCGTCCAGCATGGTGAGGTGCACGATCCGACTGACCATGGCCTCGATGCGGTAAGTGGTCTCGCGGCTGCCCGCGACAAGGGTGTGATCGGCCATCTCGGTCAGGGGCGAGTGCGTGAAGCTGGTCAGCGCGACGGTCGTGGCCCCGGCAGCCGAGGCCGCTCGCACGGTCGCGAGGGTCTCGACGGTAGACCCGGTGTGGCTGATGGCGAAGCAGAGGTCGTCCGGACTGAGCATGCGGGCCGTGACCCGCTGGACGTGGACGTCGGCGGGAGCCGAGGCGTCGATGCCGATCGTGGTCATCCGGTACGCGATGTCTGCTGCCAGGGGCGCGGACGTTCCCACGGCGGCGAACAGCACACGGCGGGCCGAGCGCACCATGTCGCGGGCCCGCTCGATGCCGGATGCCGACACGGTTCCTGCCGTATGCCGCAGGGCGTCCGCCGCATTGCCGAACACCTTGTCGAGAACGGCGGCCGGGCCGTCCCCAGGGGCGACGTGGTCCGCCAACTGCCGGTCCGCGGGGACGGACTCGCGGGCGAGCGTCAGTTTCAGATCCTGGTAGCCGCGCAGACCCATGCTCTGGCAGAACCGCACCACGGTAGCGGCGGATGTGCCGACGGAGCGCGCCAGCTCTGTCACCGACGAGCGCATGACGATGGACGGATCGGCCAAAACGGCGAGCGCGACCCGCCGTTCCGCGCCCGACAATGTGGCTGATTCAGCGCGGATACGCTCTAGCGTCGCCTGGCCTGCCGGCGTGGGAGTCACGATGTCACTCACCGCCGCGACGCTAAGGAGCGCACACCAACGGCGAGCAACGCGCGGGTTACCGATGAATGGTCTTTTCAGTCACGGACGATCTATGAAAATTCTGTTCACGGGAACGTGGGCCAGGACGGTGACGCATCTGAAGGACCCCGGCCCGCGCCGCCGCCCGGTCCGCGCGTCGAGCACGCCGCTTGACCTGAACGGATGAGATTTTCGGCATGCACGACGTCACGGGCGTCTCAGCAGGCCCTGGTCCAGCGCGATGACCACCGCGCGGGTGCGGTCGGTCACGTCGAGCTTGGCGAAGATGCGCAGCAGGTGCGTCTTGACGGTCGCCTCGGCGATGACCAGCCGTTCGCCGATCTCGGCGTTGGACAGGCCGTCGGCCACCGCGCGTAGCACGTCGACCTCGCGGGGGGTCAGCGCCGGCTGGGCGGGACGGCGCATTCGGGCGACGAGGCGCTGGGCGACCCGAGGGGCCAGGACGGTCTCGCCGCGGGCGGCGGAGCGGACGGCGTCGATGAGCTGCTCACGCGTGGTGTCCTTCAGCAGGTAGCCGACGGCGCCGGCCTCGACCGCCCGCTCGATGTCGGCGTCGGTGTCGTAGGTGGTGAGGATCAGCACCCGGGTCGCCTCGGAACCGGCGGCGATCCGGGAGGTGACGGTGACGCCGTCCAGCACGGGCATCCGCAGGTCCAGCAGCGCCACGTCAGGGGCGTGCCGCTCGACCAGCTCGATCGCCTCCCGGCCGTCGGACGCCTCGCCGACGACGGCGATGGAGGGCTCGGCGGCGAGCAGGGCGGCGACGCCCGCCCGCATGGCGGGATGGTCATCGGCCAATACGACCCGGAGTAGCTCTTCGGACATGTCATTCCTCGATGGGGAGTACGACGAGGACGCGGGTGCCGTCGCCGGGCGAACTGGTGATGGTGAGGTCGCCGCCGAGTTCGGTCAGGCGGCGGCGCATGCCGGCGAGGCCGAACCCGCCGGCGGTCCCGACCGTGAACCCCCGGCCGTCGTCGGTGATCTCCAGCTCGACGCCGTACGGCTGCCGGGTCAGGACGACGCCGACGGTGGAGGCGGCGGCGTGCTTGCGGACGTTGGCCAGCGACTCCTGGGTGCACCGCAGCAGCGCGATCCGCGTGCCCGGATCGCAGTCGACGTCGTCCAGCTCGGCGTCGATGGTGAGGCCGGTGTCCTCGGCGAAGCGATCGAGGATTCGGCGCAGGGTCCGGGCGATCGAACCGCCCTCGACTGCGGCCCCGGGTGCGGGGGACGAGCCGACCAGCGCGCGTGCCTCGGCGAGGTTCTCCCGGGCGGTCCGCTCGATTGACAGCAACCGTCGCGCGGCGCCGTCCGGGTCGGCGGCGAGATCCGACCGGATGGCTTCGGCGTGCACGACGATGGAGGCGAAGCCCTGGGCGAGGGTGTCGTGGATCTCCCGGGCGATCCGCTCGCGCTCGGCGTCGGCGCCCTGTCGGCGGTACGCCTCGGCCAGTTCCGTTTGGGTGGTGGCCAGTTCCCCGGCGAGCCGGCGGGCTCGCTCGTCGGACTGGTCCAGGGCACGCCGGGCGGCCAGGCCCAAGGCGGTGCTGGCGGCGCAGGCCACCACGGTCACGATCGCGTTCCCGCCGACGGAGCCGCCGGCGGAGCCGCCACTCAGCGCACCCCCGGCGATGGCGGCCAGCGCACCCGCACCGCTCAGCAGCACCGACCGCAGGGCGGTGCCGGAGGGCACCCAGAAATAAGGGAGCGACACGACGTAGAGGGAGGCGGCCCCGTCCCGTAGAAAAGACACCGCGCCCAGGCCGACGAGGAGCGCGTACGGGAACCAGGGGCGGCGCCCGGGGAACCGCAGCGCCACCGCGAACGCGAGCCCCAGAACGATCGGCACCCCCGTCGACCAGATCCGCCTGCCCGCCGGATCGCCCAGCCCCGCCATGAGCTCAGGCGCCGGGCCGAGCAGCGCCCACACCGGCGCGTACCGGCGAAGGAACCGGATCGGGTCGTCGGGGGGTGCCATGCCGATCAGCCTACGTTCCCCACACCTGCCCCCCTGGGATCGGCGGCCTCACCCCACCCGGCGTCCCCGGAGCGAAGGGTACGGCGGCGGGACGGCCACCAGGCGGCGTCGCCGAGCAGCAACATCACCGCAGGCAGGATGACGAGCCGGATCACGAAGGCGTCCAGCAGCACCGCCACGGCCAGGCTGAACCCGATCTGTTTCATCTCGATCAGGTGCAGGGGGACGAAGGAGGCGAAGACCGTCACCATGACGACCGCGGCGCTGGTCACCACGCCGGCCGAGCCGCCGATGCCCCGCAGTACGGCGGTCCGGGCCGGTACGCCGCTCCGTACGGCCTCTTGGACCCGGCTGAGCGTGAACACCTGGTAGTCCATCGAGAGCCCGAACAGGATCACGAAGAGGAACAGCGGCACGCGTGAGCCGATCGACCCCATCGAGGTGAAGTCGAGCAGCCCCTCCGCCCAGGTGTGCTGGAAGACCGCCGTCAGGACGCCGAGCGAGGCCGCGGCCGACAGCAGGTTGAGCACGACGCCGACCAGCCCGAGGACGACCGAGCGGAACGCCCACGCGGTGATGACGAAGGTGACCAGCAGCAGCGCCCCGAGGATCAGCGGCAGTCGCTCCTTCTGGTGCTCCGGGTAGTCGGCGTACCGGGCGACGTCCCCGCTGACCGCGGTCTCGGCGCCCGCGAGCCTCCCCACCGTCGCCGGGGTCAGATCGGCCCGCAGATGCTTCAGCGACTTCTGCGCCCGCACCTCGCTCGGGTACGCCGGAACGGGCACCTCCAGCATCGAGACCCGGTGGTCCGCCGAGACGCGCATCCTGGTCCGGCCGTCGAACAGCGGGTCGTTCTTCACCTTGGCGGCGAGCGCGTCCAGCGCGGCGGCCACCTCCGGCTGACGGTCCGGCGCCGCCTGGACGACGACCTGGTTCACCGACTTCAGCTCGGGGAAGGCCGCGTTGACCCGGTGGAAGGCCTGCATGGCGGGCAGCTCGCGGGAGTAGGTCTCCCGCCCGACGTCGGTCAGCTTGATGTACGTGAGCGGAGCCGCCATGACGAGCATCGCGGCCACCGCGACGCCGAGCATGAGCACGGGCCGCCGGGCGACGGGACGCAGCGCGGCCGAGGTGAGCGCGCCATCGCCCGCCGAACGCGCGGCGCGCCGGGACGTACGGCCGCCGAGCAGGGCCAGCAGCGCGGGCAGGACGGTCACCGAGCTGACCACGGCCGCGATCGTGACCACGATGGCGCCGGTCGCCAGCGACCCGAAGATGACGTCGCCCGCCAGGTACAGCGTCGCGCTGGACGCGGCGACCGCCAGCCCCGAGACCAGCACCGCCCGCCCCGAGGTGGCGGCGGCGATCTCCACGGCGGCGGCCGCCGTGAGCCGCCCATCGGAACGTGCCCGCTCCTCCCGGTGCCGCTTGAGGTAGAAGAGCGTGTAGTCCACCCCGACCGCCATGCCGATGAGCAGGATGACGTTGGTACCGACTCCCGCGTCGGGGAAGACGTGCGAGGCCAGCATCGACAGCCCAACCCCGGCCATGATCGAGGAGACCGCCAGCAGCAGCGGCACCAGCGCCATCACCACCGAACGGAAGACCAGCAGCAGCACGATCAGCGTCACCGGCAGGGCGAACAGCTCCGTACGCGACAGGTCCTCGCTGCGCTGCCCCTGCACGTCCTTACTGATGGAAGGGCTGCCGGACTCCTCGACCCGGAGATCCGGATGCGCCCGCTGAACCGCTGCCGTCTGGGCCAGCAGGGGATCGACGCGCTTCCGCCCGTCGAGCTCGGGCCCCTTCACCGTCACGTCGATCCGTACGGACCGCCCGTCCGCCGACCGTACGGGCGCGGCCACCGACTCGACCTCGGCGAGCTGCGTCATCCGCTCGCGCACGTCCCGTACGGCCGCGTCGGTGCCGGCGCCCAGGCCCCTGCCGTCCTTCGCCGAGATCAGGACGCGCTCGAGCGGTTTCTGCTGCAGCCCGCCGCTCGCGGCCATCGCCTCGGCCCGCCCGGCCTCACCCACCCGGTAGTCCTCGGAGGTCGCGGCACGACCGCCCACCGCGATCCCGGCGCCCAGGCACACCACCACGAACAGGAGCCACCCGGCGATCGCGAGCCAGGGGCGGCGGGCGCTCCACCGCGCCACACGCACAGAGGAATTGTTCATGCCGTTAATGCTGGTCGGGAGGCCATCGCCGCCGGCAGCATCGACCGGTCGAACCTGCCGTCCACCGATCAGTGGACGGCGGGATCAGCCACGCCCCCAGGACCCGCTCCGCGCGCCCCGGGAGGCGCTCATCTACATCCTCACTGTCAGTCGGCGAGGGCGGTCTGGATGAGGGCCGTGACGTTGCGGGCGCGGTAGCGGGCGCGGCCCGGCGGCAACTCGCGGGGTTCGAGGCCGCCGAGCACGTCGCTGTCGCCGGGCGGGCACGAGAGGAGCAGGGCGCCGGCGCCTGCGTCGTGCAGGCCGCGTAGCAGCGGATCGGACAGCGCTGTGGCGGCATCGGCGGAGGAGCACGCGACGACCAGGTGCGCGCCCAGTTCGTACCCTCTCGGCAGGTACTCGACCAGCGGTTCCAGCAGGTTCTGCCGACCGTCCCGGACCCGCTCGTAGTCGTCGACGAGGACGAACAGCCGGGGCCCGTGCCAGTCGCGCACCGCGCTGGCCGCGGAGATCGGTGTCCCGGTCACGCTGCTCGTCCGCGACGCCGACGGGACGATCCACCCCCACGTGGTCACCGCCGCCGCCGACGGGCACGACGCCGACGGGCACGACGCGAACGAACACGGAGGCGACGAGCACGAAGGCGACGGCCGAGAGGCGGACGGGCAGGAGAGGACGGAGCCGCAGCCGCCACCCGAGCCCCTGCCGAGGAGGCCGGGCCGGTCGTGGTCGCCGTCGTCGCGATCGGCGGGGTCGCCCTGCTCGCAAGCCGACGTCCCGGGTTACGGGACCGGTTTTCCCGGCTTGTTCCTCCAGACCGGTGACTGCACGTACGGCAGCTTTGGCGTGGCGGGGCGCTCCAAAGCCGTGGAGAGGCGACTCGAGATCCACACATGCGGCAGTAGCGACGAGTGGTCCTTGCCGCGCGGCGGTTGATCCGGGGGCACTCGCCACGCTGGGAGGCGGGGCCGATCGGCACGGCTCTTCCCCGTAGGACCGCCCGACCGGCGCGCCCACGCCGGATCCTCGCGGATCAGGTGCTCGGCTTGGTGACGGTCAGGACGGCCGACAGCTCCTCAGCGATCTCCTTGAGCACCGGGACGATCTCGCTGTAGCGCGCCTCGGTGACCCGCACGGACGGGCCGGAGATCGAGATCGCGGTCATCGTCGGCCCGCCGGGCACCGGGACCGCGATGCAGCGCACGCCGATCTCCTGCTCGTTGTTGTCCACGGCGTAGCCGAGCTCGCGAATCTGTCGTAGCTGCCGCAGGAGTACAACGGGCTTGGTGATCGTGTGCTCAGTGTGCGCCGGCATGCCCGTGCGCATCAGCCGGTCGGTGACCTGGTCCTCGGGCAGTTGGGCCAGGAGCGCCTTGCCGACCGCGGTGCAGTGTGGCAGCACGCGCCGTCCGACCTCGGTGAACATCCGCATCGAGTGCTTTGACGGCACCTGCGCCACGTAGACGACCTCGTCGCCGTCGAGCATCGCCATGTTCGCGGTCTCGCCTATGTCATCGACCAGATGCGCGAGGTACGGTCGTGCCCAGGTGCCGAGCAGCCTGCTGGACGTCTCGCCGAGCCGGATCAGCCGTGGCCCGAGTGCGTAACGCCGCGACGCCCCCTGGCGCACATAGCCGAGGTTGACCAGGGTCCGGCTCAGGCGGTGGATCGTGGGCAGCGGCAGGCCCGAACTTTCGGACAGCTGGCTCAGCGTGACCTCACCGCCGGCGTCGGCCATGTGCTCGAGCAGCTGAAAGACGCGCTCGATGGACTGCACGCTGCCGGACCTGACCGGCTCGCCGTTCTTGGGCGCCATCCGAAGCCTCCAATGGGGGCGACCTTTTCATGATGCGGAAATCTATTTCACTATACCGCTCGATCAGGGGTGGCCGTGGGTGGCGCCCTTCCGGCATATGGAAGTCGCGCAAGGGCTACGCGCGCTCAGGAGGCAAGGTCGGTCACTCTCCGTACGGCTCCGCATCGTCCCCGTCATCGGTGTCCGAATCGCGACCCTTGACCCGTACAACCCTGCGCTTTACATTGCTTTCGTATCTCAGAATAACTTTTCCACAATACGGAAGAGGATCATGCTCGAACTCCATGACCTTCGGTTGGATGTGAACTGTTCGATCCTGTTCACCGAGTTGCCGCTGCTCGAGCGCCCGCACGCCGCTCGAGCGGCGGGCTTCGGCGCGGTCGAGTTCTGGTGGCCGTTCCCCGACGCCGTGCCCGCCGCCGCGGACGTGGACGCCTTCGTCGGCGCGCTGGACGACGCCGGCGTGCGGCTGGTGGGCCTGAACTTCTTCGCCGGCGACATGCCCGAAGGCGACCGCGGCGTGGTGTCATGGCCCGGCCGCGAGCGGGAGTTCCGGGACAACGCCGCGGTCGTCGCGGACATCGGAGAACGGACCGGCTGCCGCGTGTTCAACGCGCTGTACGGGAACCGGATCACCGGCACCGCGCCTGCCGCACAGGACGACCTGGCGGCGGAGAACCTGGCGACCGCCGCCGACGCGGTCGTGCGCATCGGCGGCACGGTGGTGGTCGAGGCGGTCAGTGGCCCGCAGCCTTATCCCCTGCGCACCGCCGCTGACGCGTTCGCGGTGATCGACCGGATCGGCCGGGACAACGTGCGCTTTCTCGCCGACCTGTACCACCTCACGGTGAACGGCGACGATCTGGACAAGGTGATCGGCGACTACGCGGCGCGCATCGGCCATGTGCAGATCGCGGACGCCCCCGGACGGCATGAGCCCGGCACGGGCGAGCTGGATCTCGATGGTCACCTCGGCACGCTTCATCGGGCCGGGTATCGCGGCTGGGTCGGGCTGGAGTACGTGCCGTCCGGCCCCAGCGCCGACAGCTTCTCGTGGATCCAGAAAGAGGCACGCATATGACCACCGTCGGTTTCATCGGCCTAGGGATCATGGGCGGCCCGATGGCCGCCAATCTCGTCACGGCCGGTTTCGACGTCATCGGCCACAACCGCAGCGCACCGGCGATGGAGAAGCTGGTGGCCGCGGGCGGGCGGGCCGCACGCAGTGTCGCGGAGGCCACGCGTGACGCGGACGTCGTCATCACGATGGTGCCCGACTCGCCCGACGTGGAGGCCGTGGTCCTCGGCGAGGACGGTGTGCTGGCTGGCGCCACGGCGGAGCTGTTGCTCATCGACTGCAGCACGATCCGCCCGGACGTCTCCCGGAAGGTCGCCGAAGCCGCGGCCGGGCGTGGTGTCAGAGCGCTCGACGCGCCGGTCAGCGGTGGCGAGCAGGGCGCCATCGACGGCACGCTCTCGATCATGGTCGGCGGTGCGGCGGCCGACTTCGAGGCGGCCAGACCGGTGCTGGACGCCATCGGGAAGACCGTGGTGCACGTCGGCCCGGCCGGGTCCGGGCAGACGGTGAAGGCCGCGAACCAGCTCGTCGTCGCGGGCACCATCGAGCTCGTCGCCGAGGCGATCGTCTTCCTCGAGGCGTACGGCGTGGACACCGAGGCGGCCGTCCGCGTGCTCGCCGGAGGGCTGGCCGGGAACGCGATCCTCGAGCGCAAGGCCGCCGGAATGCTGCGCCGGGAGTTCACGCCGGGATTCCGGCTCGAACTCCATCACAAGGATCTGGGGATCGTGCAGGCCGCGGCGCGCGAGGCGGGCATCGTGATCCCTCTTGGCGCGGCCGTGTCCCAGCTGGTCGCCGCCCTTGTGGCGCGGGGCGACGGCGCTCTTGACCATTCCGGCCTCCTCAAGCTCGTCCAAGAGCTCTCCGGCCGCTGACTCTCTGGAGATTCCGATGACCCGAATGACCGCCGCGCGTGCCGCGGTCGAGATCCTGAAGCGCGAAGGCGTCGCGCACGCGTTCGGCGTGCCCGGTGCCGCGATCAATCCCTTCTACGCCGCGCTGCGCGAGGCCGGTGGAATCGACCACGTCCTGGCCCGGCACGTCGAGGGCGCGTCGCACATGGCCGAGGGGTACACCCGTGCGAGGCACGGCAACATCGGCGTGTGCGTCGGCACGTCCGGCCCGGCCGGCACCGACATGATCACCGGGCTCTACTCCGCGTCCGCCGACTCGATCCCGATCCTGTGCGTCACCGGGCAGGCGCCGGTCGCCCGGCTGCACAAGGAGGACTTCCAGGCGGTGGACATCGTGAGCATCGCCAGACCGCTGACGAAGATGGCGATGACGGTGCTCGAACCGGCCCAGGTACCCGGGGCGTTCCAGCAGGCGTTCCACCTCATGCGCTCGGGCCGGCCCGGCCCGGTGCTGATCGACCTGCCGGTCGACGTGCAGCTCGCCGAGATCGAGTTCGACCCGGACACGTACGGGCCGCTGCCGGTGCACAAGCCGGCCGCGACCCGGGCGCAGATCGACCGGGCGCTCGACCTGCTCGATGCCGCCGAACGCCCGCTGATCGTGGCCGGCGGCGGGATCATCAACGCCGACGCCGCCGACCTGCTGGTGGAATTCGCGGAACTGACCGGCGTGCCCGTGGTCCCGACGCTGATGGGATGGGGCGCGATCCCCGACGACCACCCGCTGATGGCCGGCATGGTCGGCCTGCAGACCGCCCACCGCTATGGCAACGCGACGTTCCTGGAATCGGATTTCGTGCTCGGCATCGGCAACCGCTGGGCCAACCGGCATACCGGTGGCCTGGACACCTACCGGAACGGCCGCACGTTCGTGCACGTGGACATCGAACCCACCCAGATCGGCCGGGTGTTCCCGCCCGACTACGGCATCGTGTCCGACGCCCGCGTCGCACTGGAGTTGTTCGTCCGGGCCGCCCGCGAGCGAACACGACGCGACCGCGGCGCCTGGGCGCGGAGCTGCCGGGAACGCAGGCGCACCCTGTTGCGCCGCACGCACTTCAACGACGTCCCGATCAAGCCTCAGCGGGTGTACGAGGAGATGAACCGCGCGTTCGGCCCGGACACCCGCTACGTGACCGCGATCGGCCTGTCGCAGATCGCGGCGGCACAGTTCCTCCACGTCTACCACCCGAGGAACTGGATCAACTGCGGCCAGGCCGGCCCGCTGGGCTGGACCGCTCCGGCCGCCCTGGGCGTGGTCACCGCCGACCCGACCACGCCCGTGGTCGCGTTGTCCGGCGACTACGACTTCCAGTTCATGCTCGAGGAGCTGGCCGTCGGCGCGCAGTTCAACCTGCCGTACATCCACGTCGTGGTGAACAACGCCTACCTCGGGCTGATCCGCCAGGCGCAACGCGGGTTCGACATGGACTACTGCGTGCAGCTGTCGTTCGACAACGTGAACTCTCCCGAGACCGGCGGATACGGCGTCGACCATCTGAAGGTGGCGGAAGGGCTGGGGTGCAAGGCGATCCGGGTGGAGCAACCGGACGACATCCGGCCCGCACTGGAGAAGGCGAAGACGCTCATGGCGGAGTTCCACGTACCGGTCGTGGTGGAGATCATCCTTGAACGGGTCACCAACATCGCCATGGGCACCGAGATCGATGCCGTCGCCGAGTTCGAGGAGCTCGCGTCGGGCCGGGAGGACGCCCCGACCGCCGTCGCGTTGCTCGACTGATCTCCGCCGATCGCCGGTGATGGTGGTTCCACCGGCGATCTGGGGTGGAGTGATCCCGCACGAGGCCAGCGCGATGGCATCATTGAAACCTGCCCCGCGCGGATCCGCGATATCCGGTGGCCGCGCCGGTGCCGCGACGGTGCTCGTGTGGAGGATGTGCGATGACGACCCTGCCCTTCCGCGCGGGTAGGGGCGTGCCGCCACTCCGCGACCAGGTCGCCGGGGAGCTTCGTTCACGCATCGCCGACGGTCGTGTGGCGCCGGGGGAGCGGCTGTATGAGAAGGCGATCGCCGACGAACTGGGCGTTTCACGTCTCCCCGTGCGCGAAGCGATCCGGATGCTGCAGAGCGAGGGCCTCGTCTCGGTGCAGCCACGCCGGGGAGTGCTGGTCCGGCGGCTGAACCGGCAGGCGGTACAGGACCTGTTCGACGTCCGCGAAGCGCTCGAGGTCCTGGCGGCGCGGCTGGCCGCGGAGCGGGCGGACCAGGCCGCCCTACGTCGCCTGGAAGAACTGGTCGAGGTGGGTCGCCGCGCCCTCGACGACGGTGACGATCAGGCGATCGCGGCGAGCAACACGGCGTTCCACGACTCGATCTACCAACTGGCCGGCAACGCGTTGATCCCCGAGGTGCTCGATCCGCTCATGGGACGGCTGCATTGGCTGTTCCGGCAGAACGTCGAGCCGGAGCGGGTCTTCCTCGAGCATCAGGAGCTATATCGGGCGCTGGCGGCGCACGATCCGGAGCAGGCGGCCGACGTGGCGCTGCAGCACATCCGCTCGTCGCGGCGGATGGTGCTGGAGATGCTCAAGGACTGATCGGAGCCTGGGCGTCCGGCGGCCCGGCGCACCGCGCCATCGCAATGCGTCGGCCTGTCGGCCCGTCCACCAGCAGGGATCGCCCGCGTGGGCCACGCGGAGTTCACCGAATCATCAGATCGGTCTTGACGTGACGTACGTCATGAGCACAGACTTCTCGCAACGCAAAAGTATACTTTCGCAATGCGGAACATCGGTGATCGTGACGGTGCCTGCCACCCCTTCGGCCCGCGGTCACCACGAACTCCAGCCCCTAGCGTTTCCCTCGGAGCGGCGTTATGGCCCTCACGGAAGACCCCACCGGTAAGAAGCACTCCCAACTCGACGTCGACCACGCCGCGCTCGCGGCGAGCGACCCATCCGGCCGGTTGTACAACGAGGACCTGGCCCCGGCCAGGCCGGGCAACCGTCAGTGGAACGCCTACAGCCTGTTCGCGCTCTGGATGAACGACGCGCACAACGTCGGCAACTACACCTTCGCCGCCGGGCTGTTCCTGCTCGGACTGTCCCCGATCGAGGTGACCCTCGGCATTCTCGGCGGCTGCCTGATCATCTTCGCGGGCTGCTGCATGTCCGGATTCATGGGTCAGCAGACCGGTACACCCTATCCCGTGGTCAGCCGGGTGACCTGGGGCGTCTGGGGAGCGAACTTCCCCGCCCTGGTCCGCGCGGTCGTCGCGATCGCCTGGTACGGCATCCAGACCTACATCGCCTCGATCGCCCTGCAGGTCGTCCTGCTCCGGCTCGCTCCGTCGCTCGCGAAGCTGCAACACCCGACGGTGCTCGGCCTGAGCCTGCTCGGCTGGATCGCGTTCCTGCTGCTGTGGGCCGTGCAACTCGCGATCGTGGTTCGCGGCATGGACGCGGTGCGCCACTTCCAGGGCCTGGCCGGGCCCGCGATCTGGCTGGTCATGCTCGGCCTCGCCGGATACATGCTGTGGAAGGCGGACTTCCACATCTCCTGGACCACCGGTGGCAAGCCGTTGAGCACAGGCGGCCAGATCTACCAGACGTTCGCCGCCGTGGGCCTGACCGTCGGCGTCCTTGCCACGTTGATGCTTAATTTCTCCGACTTCGCGCGCTACGCGCCGGACCGCCGCTCGGTGGTGAGGGGGAACTTCTGGGGCCTTCCCGTGAACTGGACGGCGTTCGCGCTGACCTCCGTGATCGTGTCGGCGGCCTCGATGAAGGTGTACGGACACGCGCTCCTGGAGCCGGCCAAACTACTCGAGCAGATCCACAACGACATCGTCTTCGTGATCGGTGCCGGCGTGTTCGTGCTCGCGACGGTCGGCGTGAACATCGTGGCGAACTTCGTCTCTCCCGCCTTCGACCTGGCCAACGTGTGGCCCAAACACGTCACGTTCAAGCGGGGCGGCGTCATCACCGCGTTCCTGGCGCTGGCCACCGTGCCGTGGAAGCTGTACTCCTCCCCACAGATCATCACGTATTTCCTGGGGACCCTCGGCGCCCTGCTCGGCCCGTTCTTCGGCGTCATGGCGATCGACTTCTTCATCATCCGCCGGCAGCGGGTCGACCTGGCTCATCTGTACCTGCCGACACCGGAGTCGAGTTACTACTACACGCGCGGCCTGAACCGGCGGGCGCTGGCGGCGTTCGTCCCAGCGGCGGCCGTGGCCCTGACATTCGCGCTGGTACCGGCCTTCTCGAAGCTGGCGCCGTTCGGCTGGTTCACCGGCGCGGCCCTCGCGGCCGCGTGCTACTACCCGTTGGCGCGCGGCCGGACGGCCGTGCCGGAAGGAAGGTGAAGCCGTGCGGATCCTTGTCGTCAACGTCAACACGGCCGCGTCGATGACCGAGGCGATCCGCGCCCGGGCCGCCCGCGCGGCCGCGCCCGGTACGGACATCGTCGCCCTCACGCCGTTCTTCGGACCCGAGTCGGTCGAGGGCAACCTGGAGAGCTACCTGGCCGCGGTCGCGGTGATGGACCGGGTGCTGGCCTACACCGAGCCGTACGACGCCGTCGTGCAGGCCGGCTTCGGCGAGCACGGACGCGAAGGGCTGCAGGAGCTGCTCGACGTGCCCGTCGTGGACATCACCGAGGCCGCCGCCCATATCGCGTGCCTCATCGGCCGCTCCTACTCCGTCGTGACCAGCCTCGAGCGCACCGTGCCGCAGATCGAGGACCGGCTCAAGCTGGCCGGGCTCGGCGAACGCTGCGCCTCGGTCCGGGCGAGCGGGTTGGGCGTGCTCGAACTGGAGGCCGACCCCGGCGGCGCCGTCGACGCGATCGTTCGCGTCGCGCGGCAGGCCATCGAACAGGACCGCGCCGAGGTGATCTGCCTCGGCTGCGGCGGCATGACGGGCCTTGAGGAAAAGGTCGCCGCGGCCACCGGCGTGCCCGTCGTCGACGGTGTCGCCAGTGCCGTGAAGCTGGCCGAGGCGTTGCTCGGCCTCGGCCTGTCCACGAGCAAGATCCGCACCTACGCCCGCCCCCGAGCCAAGACCATCACCGCCTGGCCGCTGCACCAGCACATCCCCCAGGAGAACGCCATATGAGCACCATCGACGTCAACGACCCGCCGGACCCACGGCTCTACAACGACGATCTCGCGCCCGCCGAAGAGCGCACCTGGGGCGTCTACAGCCTGTTCGCCATGTGGATGTCCGACGTCCACAGCGTCGGCGGGTACGTCTTCGCGGCCGGGCTGTTCGGGCTCGGGCTGGTCGGCTGGCAGGTTCTGCTCGCCCTGGTCATCGGCATCACGCTGGTCAATCTGGGGATGAACTGGATCGGCTATGCCGGGCAGCGGACCGGCGTCCCCTATCCGGTGCTGGCCCGGGTCAGCTTCGGCGTGTTCGGGGCGAACCTGCCCGCGCTGATCCGCGCGGTCATCGCGATCTTCTGGTACAGCATTCAGACCTGGCTGGCCTCGGTCGCCGTGGTCGGGCTCATCCTGCGCGCCGTTCCGTCGCTGAAGCCACTGGCGCAGCACGGATTCCTCGGGCTGTCGACGCTGGGCTGGATCGCCTTTCTCGCCCTGTGGGCATTGCAGCTCATGTTGTTCCGGCGTGGCATGGAGACCGTCCGGCGGTTCATCGACTGGGCCGGCCCGGCGATCTGGGTCGTCATGCTGACTCTGGCGGTCGGCATCGTCATCGCCGCTCATGGGCATGTCAGCCTGACCCTGCCCGCCAAGCGCCTGTCCGGCGGGAGCGCCGTACACCAGTTCTTCGCCGCGATCTCGCTGACCGTGGCGTACTTCTCGGCACTGTTGCTTAACTTCTGCGACTTCTCCCGATTCGCCCCGAATCGGCGTGCGGTGCGCTGGGGGAACTTCTGGGGCCTTCCGGTCAACTTCATCGCCTTCTCCGTCGTTTCGGTGGTGGTCACCGCGGGCAGCATCGCGGTCTACGGCAAGGCGATCTTCGACCCGGTCGAACTCGTGCAGCGCATGGACAACACGGTGGTCTCCGTACTGGGAGCGATCACGTTCGCGATCGCCACGATCGGCATCAACGTCGTCGCGAACTTCGTGTCACCCGCGTACGACCTGGCCAACGTCGCTCCCAAGCACATCGACTTCAAGCTCGGTGGCTTGATCACCGCGATCGCCGCCCTGCTGGTCATGCCCTGGAAGGTGTACGGCAGCCCGATCGCCGTGCAGTACTTCCTCGGCGGCCTCGCGGCCTTCCTCGGCCCGCTGTTCGGGATCATCATCACCGACTACTACCTGCGTCGCCGCGGCCGAGTGGAGGTCGACGACCTCTACCGCGCGGACGAGCAGGCCGCCTACTACTACCGGCGCGGGTGGAATCCCAAGGCGCTCGCGGCGTTCGTGCCCGCCGCGGCCGTGGCCGCCGCCGTGGCGCTCATTCCGGCCTCGGTCGTGCCGCTTTTCGGCGACCTGGCCCCGTTCTCCTGGTTCATCGGCGCGGCGCTCGGATCGGCGGCGTACCTGGCGATCACGAGCCAGGTCGGCGAGACGGGCCCCGAACCGGCGGCCCGGCCCGCGACCCCGACCGCGACCTGACGGAGAGGACACGTTCACGATGCCGCTGATGTTCCTCAACGGCGGGGCGATGCGCGGGGGACCGCTGCATCACCTGCTCGACGGTTCGCCACTGGTCGCTGAGACCGCGACCGCGCCGCGGTACCGCTTCTACTCGATCTCCGACCGCTGCCCTGGACTCCTTCCGGTCGCGCACGGCGGCGCCGCCATCAAGGGCGAGGTCTACGACGTCCCGATGGACGTGCTGCGGGACCGGCTGCTGCCGGCCGAGCCGCCCGAACTGGAGCTCGGGGTGATCGAACTGGCGGACGGCACGTCGTCGTTCGCCATGGTCCTCCGCCGTCCGCCGATCTCCCATGCCGAGCTGTTCGATATCACCGAACACGGCAGCTGGACCGCCTACCAGAAGGCGAAATCCCCGTGAGCCCGCGGGGCCATGTGGTCATCGCTCCCGACAAGTTCAAGGGATCCCTGACCGCGACCGAGGTGGCCGCGCACGTCGCGGCCGGCCTGGCCCGGACCAGCCCGGGTACGCCGTTGGTGACCGTTCCGGTGGCCGACGGCGGCGACGGAACCGTCGACGCCGCAGTGGCCTGCGGGTTCGCTCGGGTACGGACCAGGGTGAGCGGGCCGACCGGTGAGCCGGTGACCGCCGCGTACGCCGTGCGGGACGACACGGCCGTCATCGAGCTGGCCGAGGCCTCCGGACTGCGCCGGCTGCCGGGCGGCGAACCCGCCCCGCTCACCGCCTCCAGCCACGGCACCGGCGAGCTCATCGCCGCTGCCGTCGCGGGCGGTGCGAAGCGGATCGTGCTCGGCCTCGGCGGCAGCGCCTGCACCGACGGCGGTACCGGGATGGCCACCGCTCTGGGTGCCCGTTTCCTCGACGGGGACGGGCGGCGGCTCGGGCCCGGCGGCGCCGAACTGCGGCGGCTGGCCTCGATCGAGGTCGCCGACCTGGGCAGGCTGATCGCCGGAGTGGAGGTCGTCATCGCCCGCGACGTGGACAGCCCGCTGCTCGGCCCGGACGGCGCCGCCGCCGTCTTCTCGCCACAGAAGGGCGCCACGGCAGGGCAGGTACTGACCTTGGAGAACGGGCTGGCCCGGCTGGAATCGATCACCCGCCGCACGTTCAACACGTGGCGTGCCAAGACGCCGGGCGCCGGTGCGGCAGGCGGCGTCGGTTTCGGCGCGATGGTCTTCCTGCACGCGGAGGCACGGCCTGGCATCGGCTATCTGCTCGACCTCCTCGGTTTCACCGACAAGCTGGACGGCGCGCGGCTGGTGATCACGGGCGAGGGGTCGCTGGATCGCCAGACGCTGGCGGGCAAGGCTCCCACCGGGGTGGCCAAGGCCGCGGCCAAACGCGGTGTCCCGGTCGTCGCGGTCTCCGGGCGGCGTTCGCTGACCGGCGAGCAGCTCCGCAAGGCCAGGTTCCAGCACGCGTACGCACTCACCGATCTCGAACCCGATCCCGCCCGCTGCATGGCCGAGGCCGGACCGCTGCTGGAGCGGCTCGCCGAAGCGATCGGCCGCGAACTGGAGGCTGCTTCCCGATGAGTTACGACCTCGTCATACGTTCGCGCCGGGCCATCCTGCCCGAGGGAGAGCGGCCCGCGGCCGTGGCGGTGCGGGACGGCAGGATCGCCGCCATCGCGGACTACGCGGCCGCGCCGCTCGCCGACACGCAGGTGGACCTGGGCGAGACGGCGCTGCTACCCGGTCTCGTCGACACGCACGTCCACATCAACGAGCCGGGCCGCACGGAATGGGAGGGATTCGCGACCGCCACCCGCGCCGCCGCGGCGGGCGGGGTGACCACCGTCGTGGACATGCCGCTCAACTCCCTCCCGCCGGTGGTCGTTCCGAGCGCGCTGGCCACCAAGAAGGCGGCGGCTTCGGGGCAGTGTCATGTGGACGTCGGTTTCTGGGGCGGCGCGATTCCCGGCAATACGGCCGCGCTGCGGGTGCTGCACGACCTCGGGGTCTACGGGTTCAAGTGCTTCACCGCCGACTCCGGGGTGCCGGAATTCCCGCCGCTGTCCTACGACGAGATGGAGGAGGCGTTCACCGAGATCGCGTCCTTCCACGGGCTGGTGATCGTGCATGCCGAGGATCCCGACTCGCTGCGGACTCCGAAGGACGGGGGATACGCGGCCTTCCTGGCGTCACGGCCGCCGAGCGCGGAGTACCAGGCCATCGAGCAGGTGATCCGGCTGGCCGAGAAGACCGGGGTGCGCGCGCACATACTGCACCTTTCGGCGGCCGACTGCGTCGAACAGCTCGCCAAGGCGCAGGCACGGGGCGTACAGATCACCGCCGAGACCTGCCCGCACTATCTGACCCTGTCCGCCGCCGAGATCGTGCTGGAGGCGACGCACTTCAAGTGCTGCCCCCCGATCCGCGACGCGGCCAACCGGGACGGACTCTGGCGGGGCTTGGCGGACGGGGTCATCGGTTGCATCGTCTCCGATCACTCGCCATGCCTGCCCGAGCTGAAGCAGGGCGGCTTCGACGAGGCATGGGGCGGGATCAACTCGCTGCAGCTCGGCCTGCCCGCCGTCTGGACCGAGGCCCGTTCCCGGGGTTTCGGCCTGACCGCCGTCGCGAGCTGGATGTCGGCCGCGCCGGCCGCGCTGGCGGGGATCGAGGGGAAGGGCGCGATCGCCGTCGGGAACGACGCCGACCTGGTCGCCTTCGCCGCGAACGAGAGGTTCACCGTGGACCTGGCGGCCTTGAAGACTCGGCATCGCATCACGCCCTACGCGGATCGCGAGCTCACCGGCGTCGTACAGGCCACGTGGCTGCGCGGTGAAGTCGTCGACGACACGCCTCGCGGGCGTCTTCTAGGAAGGTAACGAGACATGGCTGATTTCACGTCGTTGCCGGATCTCGCGGTCCGGAACCTGGGCGGCTCTGTTCTCGCGGCGAGCGACGAGTCGTTCGCCGAGCGGGAGAACCTGATCAACCCCTGGGAGGCGAAGCACCAGGCGGGCACCTTCGGGCGGAAGGGCCAGGTCTACGACGGTTGGGAAACCGCCAGGCGGCGGCCCTCCGCGCTCGGGCTCGAGGCCGACGACCGCGGGCACGACTGGGCGCTCGTTCGGCTCGGGCTGCCGGGGGTCATCCGAGGCGTCGTCATCGACACCGCCTGGTTCAAAGGCAACTTCCCCACGCACGCGTCGGTCGAGGCCTGCGCCGTCGAGGGCTACCCGTCCGTCGAGGAACTGCTGGCCGTGGACTGGGTGGAGATCGTTCCGCGAAGCGCGCTGACGGGCGACGCCGAGCACGAGTTCGCGGTCGAGGCCGCTCGGCGGTTCACGCACGTACGGCTGAACATGTTCCCCGATGGCGGCATCGCACGGCTTCGGGTACACGGCGAGGTGGTGCCGGATCCGCGGCTGCTGACCGGGCTGACCGTCGACCTGGCCGCGCTGGAGACCGGCGCCCGCGTCACCGGCTGCTCCGACCTCTTCTACTCCTCGCCGGACAGGATGCTGGCCCCGGGCATGGCCCGGAACCAGGCGGAGGGCTGGGAGACCGCACGCCGCCGCGACGACGGCAACGACTGGGTCGTCGTGGAGCTGGCGGCTCCGGGCGTGCTGAAGCTGGCCGAGATCGACACCACGCACCTGAAGTTCAACGCTCCGGGCTGGGTCGCCCTGTCCGGCCAGGACGCCCGGAAGTCGCAGGAGTGGTTCCCGGTGCTCGAACCGACCCGGGTACAGCCCGACGGGCGTCATCACTTCCGGCTGGCCTCGCACGCCGAGGTCACGCACGTACGGTTGGACATCTACCCGGACGGCGGCGTCGGGCGGCTGCGGCTCTGGGGCGACCTGACCGAGGACGGCGAACAGGCCCTCCGCGACCGCTGGGACGCCCTCAACGTGACGGGGTGAGCGAGGGTACGTGCCATGCCCGGGAGCTGTTCGGAGCAGACGGGAACGCGCGCGGGGTACCGATCCATGCGCGAGGCGCAACACCAACGATCTGTCGTCGAGGCGTCGCCGGCAGATCACGGCTTCAGTCGCCGAAGCGTTCGAGGATGCGATCCATGCCGCTGTTCCAGTTGACCTTCAGCGCGGCCACCGCACCGTCGATGTCGCCGGCCTGGAGGCACTCGGCGATCCGCTCGTGCTCCTCGGCCGACCGCTCCAAGACCTGCTGGTCGCCGATGATGACTCGCTCGTAGCGGCGCATGGTGAGCTTGAGCGAGGTGATCAGGTCCATCAGGCGCTCGTTGGGGCAGCCGGACAGGAGCAGGTCGTGCCAGGCGTCGTCGTAGCGTTCGAGCACGGCGTACTCCGCCTCCGGGGCCGAGAACGCCCGCGCCTCCTCGAGCAGGCGTGGCGTGATCGAGGCGAGGTACTCCGGCTCGGACAGCTCCAGCGCCAGCGACTCCATGTGGGCCACGATCGTGGTCAGGTCGCGGAACTCCTGCGCGCTCATCGGCGCGAACCGGAATCCTCGCCCGCGCTCGCTGACGATGATTCCTTCGCGCTCCAGGCCGATCAGCGCCTCCCGCAGGGGGGTGCGGCTCACCCCCAGATCGGTCGCCAGGACGGTCTCGTTGATCGGCTGGTCGGGGTCGAACTCACCCCGGCCCAGCCGATCGAGGATCTCGTCCTTGATCTGCTCGCGCAACGGGCGGCGCTCGATCGGCATCTGGCTATCATCCCTTCCTCGGTGGTCGGCGATCAGGTCGTTCAGGCGGTGCCGGCTCCGTCGACGGCGATGACCGCGCCGCTGACGAACGACGCGGCGTCGCTCGCCAGGAAGGCCACGGTCCGGGCGATGTCCCCGGGCGTGCCGATCCTGCCGAGCGGACGGTCGGCCGCCTCCTCGTAGAAGGCCTCCAGCGATCCGCCGAGCTGCCGCGCCTCCTCGGCGAGCATGCCGGTGGCCGTGTCGCCCGGGCAGACGCAGTTGACCCGGATGTTGTCGGGCCCGTGGTCGATCGCCATCGCACGCGTCATGTTCACGACCGCGCCTTTGGACGCGCAGTACGATACGGCGTCCGCGCCGCCCTTGATGCCCCAACCGGACCCGGTGTTGATGATGCTTCCGCCGCCGGCGGCCCGCATCAGTGGTATCGCCTGCCGGCTCAGCAGCATGATCGACTTTACGTTGACGGCCATCACCCGGTCCCAGTCGTCCTCGGTGATTCCGCACACGGTGGACCGCCGGATGATCCCGGCGTTGTTGAACAGCACGTCGACGCCGCCGAAGGTGTCCCGGGCGGTCGCGATGACGCGCTCGCAGTCGGCGGCGTCGGATACGTCGCAGCGGACGAACACGGCACGGCCACCGGCGGCGCCGACGGCCTTCTCGGCCTCCGCCCCGCCCGTTTCGTCGATGTCGGCCAGCACGACGGCGGCGCCGAGCTCGGCCAGCAGCTCGGCCGTCGCCCGGCCGATGCCGGAGGCGGCACCGGTCACGACGGCTCGCTTGCCCTTAAGAGAGATCATTCTTCAGGTCCTTCCTCAACGGATCGGGTACATGGCGGTGCGCGCATATCCCGTCAGTACGGGCCGGTGGCCCGTGAGCTCGCGGTCCAGGTCCTCCTCGCCGGTGTCGACGAGCAGGGGCCGCCCGCCCAGGGCGGCGAGCTTGGCCTCGGTCGCCACGACCAGCAGGCGGTCCACGCCGACGGCGCGCAGCACGGCGGGGGAGATCTGCTGGTTGCCCCGGCCGAGCAGGAAGCCCTGCCCGCCGATCGGCGTTACGGCCACCCACGCGGGCGTCGCCCGGACGATCTCCTCCAGTCTCGCCGCCGAGACGTCTGCGGCGACGAGCCGCCCGTCCCGGTCCAGGGCGTTCACCCCCATGACGGGGACGTCGGCGCCGAACGCGGCGGCGACGGCGCGCATCGTGCCGCCCGGGCCGAGGACGAGCGGCTCGCCGGGGGCGAGTCGCCGGCGCAGTTCGGCGGCGATCCCGGCGACGGATGCCGGCGCGGTGACCGAGCCGCCCAGCTTGCGCTGCTGGATCCGGACCGGGACGTCCGGCACCCGCAGGTGGCCGTACAGCCGGGCCGAAACGCGTCCCTCGCGCACCGCGTCCTCGTCGAGGTCCATCACCTCGGCGTCGCGGAGCGCCGTGCCGCCGGCCGCCATCAGCGCGGCCGCCTCCCCGGCGGCGCGCGGGCTGACGCCGAACACCGCCGAGTGCATCTTCACGCCGGTCGGCACCCCGAGCACCGGCACCGACGAGCCGACCGCGTCCAGGACGTCGCGGGCGGTGCCGTCGCCGCCGGCGAACAGCAGCAGGTCGACCTCGGCGGCCAGCGCAGCGGCGGCGGCCCCGGTGTCGGAGGGCGTGGTGGGGGAGCCCGGCTCGTGGACGACGACGGGCCGCAGCCCGGCGGCGGTGACCGCGTCGGCGCCCATCGCGCCCGCGACGGTCCGTACGGTCAGGCCGGCGCCGAGCCGCGAGCGCAGCTCGGCCAGCGCGAGCCCGGCGCGCTCGCCCGCCCGGGGCTCCGCGCCGAGCGCGCGGGCCCGCCGCTGCACGTCCGCGCCGTCGCTGCCCTTGAGCCCCACCCGGCCGCCGAGACCGGCGACCGGGTTGACGACGAGCCCGAACCTCATGCGCCCAGGATCTTCCGCCGGTAGGCGCGCCAGGTGACCGCCCAGGTCGTCGGGTCGTCCAGGGTGTCCTGCCGGACACGGTGCACGGTCGAGCGGTGCGGGGCGGTCCGCACCGTCTCCGGCTCCTCGTACGCCTCGCGCGCGACCTCGGCCAGGATCGCGGCGTACTCGTCCAGGTCGGCCCTGGAGTACGACTCGGTGGGTTCGAGCGTCATCGGCTCCGGCACCACGAACGGATGGTGGCTGGTCCAGTAGTGCGTGCCGAAGTCGGCGGCGCGGTAACCGATGTCCTCGGTGTGCACGCCGGTCTCCTCGGCCAGCCTCGCCCAGCTGTAGCGGACCTGCTCGATCCGCCGCCGGCCCGCCGCGTACGGGGCGGACGCGCCGCGGATCTCCAGGACCTTCTTCATCAGGTAGTTGTTGTTCAGCACCGCGACCTCGGCGGCCTCCCGCAGGCCCTCCGCGCCGAGCGCCATGATCCAGGCGTACGCGCGGACCAGGTTCGGGACGACGCCGTAGAACGGCCGGATCTTGCCGACCGACTCGGGCCGGTCGTCGTCGAGACGGTAGCGGGTGCCGTCGAACTCCACGGCCGGCTTGGGCAGGTACGGTGCCAGCGCCTCGGTCACGCCGCAGGCGCCCGCCGCGGGGCCGCCGCAGGCGTGCGGCGTCGAGAAGGTCTTGTGCAGGTTGAAATGGCACAGGTCGAAGCCGGCGTCGCGGGCCCGCGTGATGCCGAGGATGCCGTTGGCGTTCGCCTGGTCGTAGGCGCATAGGCCGCCCGCGTCGTGGACGATCCTGACGAACTCCTCGATCCGCGGGTTGAAGATCCCGGTGTCCTCCGGGTTGGTGATCAGCAGTGCCGCGGTGCGGGGGCCGACCGCGGCCTTCAGCGCCTCGATGTCGGGGTAGCCGTCGGCGTCCGGGTACAGCGTGATCACCTTGAACCCGGCCGTCTTGGCGCAGGCGGCGTTGGACGGATGCGAGAAGATCGTGGTGATCACCTCGTCCCGCTGCTCCAGCTCGCCGCGCGCGGCGAAGTACGCCCGGATCATGGCCACGTTCGTGTAGATCGCCGCCGAACCGGCACCGGGCTGCAGCGACACCCGGTCCATGCCGGAGATCTCCCGCAGCATCCGCTCCAGCCGATAAATGATCTCCAGGACGCCCTGTACGGTCCGCTCGTCCTGCAGCGGGTGCAGTTCGGCCAGCTTCGGGTCGCGGACGAACCGGTCGTTGACCTTCGGGCTGTACTTCATCGTGCACGTGCCCTGGCCGACGTCGATGTTCAGGTCGACGCCGAGGTTCTCCTGCGACAGCCGCAGGTAGTGCCGGAGGACGTGCAGCTGGGACAGCTCCGGAAGAGCCGGCGGGGCCGCGCGGCGCAGCCCCTCGGGCAGGCTGTCGTCGAGCGGCACCTCGGGCTCGGGGACCAGCACGCCCCGCTCGCCGGGGCTGCTCAGCTCGAACAGCAGCGGCTCGTCCCAGCGGGCCTGGTGGAAGCGGCGCAGCGGCGGCTTCGGACCGATCTTCGCGTCGGCGGTCGTGACGGTGGCGCGTTCGGTGTTCACTTGGCGATCTCCTGGAGGGCGGTGGCCAGGCGGTCGATGTCGTCCTTGCCGTGGACCTCGGTGACGCAGTACAGGGCGTCGGTCTCGGACAGCACGTGGCCGCCGAAGATGCCGCGGTCCAGCAGCGCGTCGCCGACCTCGGCCGCCGTCCGCGCGCCGGTGAAGCGCACGGCGAAGTCGGCGAAGTGCGGCGCGTCGGCGTACGGCACCTCGACGCCGGGCACCTCGGCCAGCCGGCGGATCGCGTACCGCGTGTTCGCCATGATCGTCTGGCCGATCTCACGCATGCCCTGCGGGCCCATGAGCGCGAGGTACACCCCGGCGGTGATGCCGTTCAGCGCGGCGGCGGTGCCCACCCACTCCTTGCCCTCCTCACGGAGCGCGAAGGAGGTCCGCTCGTAGGCCACGTCGCCGAAGCCGTACTCGCCCTCGACATCGGTCGGCGCCAGGCCGAACAGCCGCGAGGGGAACTCGGCGACGAACCGCTCCTCGTCCCGGGTCGCGATGAACCCGCCGTTCAGCCCGCCGTACGCCAGGTGCAGCCCGAGCGGCTGGATGTCGCCGCAGACGATTTCCGCGCCGTACGCGGCGGGCGGCGCGACCACGCCGAGGGAGATCGGGTTGCAGCCGACGACGTACAGCGCGCCCGCCTCGTGCGCCAGGCCGCCCAGCTCCGGCAGCGCGGGGTCGACGATGCCCAGGTAGGAGGGCGCCTCGGCGTAGACGGCCGCGACGTCGCCGACGGCCAGCTCCGCGCGCACGGCGTCCAGGTCGGCCCGGCCGTCGGTGCCGACGGGGACGACGACCACGTCGTGCACGGGACGGACGTAGTCGTCGATCTTCGACAGTTTGTCCGGGTCGAGGGCGGTGACCAGCAGCAGCCGGCGGTGCCCGGTGATCCGGCCGGCCATCCGCAGCGCGGTCGCGGACGCCTGGAAGCCGTCGTAGGCCGGCACGTTGACGACGTCCATCTCCAGCAGGTCGCCCATCAGCGACTGGTACTCCCACAGCGCCTGGAAGCGGCCGTGGTCCTCGTACGGCTCGCCCGCGTAGGCGGTGAGGAACTCACTGCGGTTGATCACCTCGTCGACCACCGCCGGCACATGGTGCTGGTAGCAGCCGGCGCCAAGGAAGCTGAGCGCCTCGTGCGTCCCGGTGTTGCGGGTCAGCAGGGCGCCGAAGTGCCGGACCAGCTCCGCCTCCGAACGCAGCGGGGCGGGCAGGTCCAGGGGCCGGCGCAGCCGGATGCTCTCCGGCACGTCGGCGTAGAACTCCTCGGTGCTCGCCGCCCTGACGGCCGCCAGCATCTGCTCTTTGATGGCCGGTACGGAGTTGGGGATGTACGGATGAACGCTCACGCACGTCCTCGCTTTCGAGTTTCTCGTCGCACCCTCTTGACGAAAGCACATGATGCAGTGTGCTGTATACAGCATTCTTCATACCAGTCCTGGGAGGCAAGATGGCGACGAGCCTGGAACGGCGGTCGGTGCTGACCGCCGGGTTCGCCGGCGTTATGTCGGTATTGCTCGCGGTGAGCGGCTGCGCCACCGGAGGGACGGCTCGCAAGCCCGGCCCCGCGCTGAAGTCCGGCTCGGCGGCCGCGCTCAAGGGCGACGTCACCGTGTGGTCGTGGGACGTCGCCGCCAAGGCGCTCAAGCGGCTCGCGCCCGCCTTCGAGCAGCGTCACCCCGGCGTGAAGGTCAAGGTCGTCGACATCGGCTACGACAACGCGTACGACAAGATCACCGTCGGCATGCGATCCGGGCAGGGCCTACCCGACGTGCTCACCGTCGAGGGCGACAAGCTGCCGAGCTACATCGGCAACTTCCCGCGCGGGCTGTACGACCTGACGTCCCTGGCCGGTCGGTACAAGTCGAGTTTCGCCTCCGCGACCTGGGCGAACGTCACCGACGCGCAGGGCCGGGTGTTCGCGCTGCCGTGGGACAGCGGCCCCTGCGCGCTGTTCTACCGCACGGACCTGTTCCAGCAGGCCGGCGTCGACCCGGCCTCCATCCGGACGTGGGACGACTACGTGCGCGCCGGCGAGCAGATCAAGGCCAAGACCGGCAGGAAGCTGCTCGTGATGGACCCCGCCGAGGACAGCACGTTCCCGATGATGCTCCAGCAGCAGGGCCAGCGGTACTTCAAGGACGGCAAGGTCGTCGTCGCCGACCAGCAGGCCGTCCGCGCCGCGACGCTGCTGAAGACCCTCGCCGACAAGGGACTGGTCGACTTCGAGAAGGGCTGGGACGGCCTGGTCGCCGCAACCAAGGCCGGCAAGGTCGCCACCACCCCGTACGCCGTCTGGTGGTCCGGCACCCTCACCGACGAGATGAAGGAGCTGAAGGGGAGGTTCGGCGTCGTCCCGCTGCCCGCCTTCGACGCCGGTGGCGTGCGCACGTCCAACAACGGCGGCTCGACCCTCGCCGTCGCCGGCCAGACGAAGAACCCCCAGGCCGCGTGGGCATTCCTCGAGTTCGCGCTGGCCGACGATGCCAACCAGGCGTCCATGTTGAAGAACGAAGGGCTCTTCCCGGCCTTCCTGCCCGCGCTGAACGACCCGTACGTCAGCGCGCCGCAGGACTACTACGGCGGCCGGCCGGTCTTCAAGACGTTCGCCGACCTGGAGAAGAGCGTGCCGCCGGTGGAGTACACCAAGGACGGGTCGAAGGCGGCCGACATCGTGAACGGCACCGTCTCCGGCATCGTGCTGCACCACGACGACCCGCAGAAGGCACTGAAGTCGGCGGCCCAGCAGATCGCCGCCGCGACCGGCCGCCCGGCGGCGTGACACCGTGACAGTCGACGTGACACGAGAGGCCGTGCGCGCGCCGGCCCCGGCCGGGCGGCGGCCCGGCCGGGGGGAGGAGCGGCGCGGCCTGCCACGGCTCACTCCGTGGATCTTCGCGGGGCCGGCCGCCGCGCTGTTCGTCCTGTTCTTCGCCTATCCGCTGCTGGCGAGCGTCTACCAGAGCTTCACCGCCGACCGCGACGGGGTGCAGACCTGGGTCGGGCTCGCCCAGTACCGGCGGATGCTGCACGACCCGGTGTTCTGGGCGTCGCTGCGCAACACCGGGCTGATCCTCATCGTGCAGGTTCCCCTCATGATCGGCCTGGGGTTGCTGCTGGCGTACGGGCTGAACCGGTCGTGGCTGCGGTTCCGGTCGACCTGGCGCATCGCCTACTTCCTGCCGGCCGTGACCATGCTGGTGGCCTACTCGGTGGTGTTCCGGGTGCTGCTGAAGACCGACGGCGGAATGGTGAACCAGTCGCTGCACGCCGTGGGCCTGCCCGAGGTGGACTGGCTGAACAGCCCCGGCTGGGCCCGGATCGCGCTGATCGGCTCGATCACCTGGCGGTGGACCGGCTACAACGCGGTGATCCTCCTGGCCGGGCTGCAGGGCATCGGCCGCGAGCAGTACGAGGCGGCGGCCATCGACGGCGCGGGCGCCTTCACGACGTTCACCCGCGTGATCGTCCCGCAGCTGCGGCCGGTGATCCTCTTCTGCTCGGTGACCTCGACCATCGGCACCCTGCAGCTGTTCGACGAGAACTACGTGCTGACCAAGGGCGGGCCGGGCAACGCCACGATGACGCCCGTCCTCTACCTGTACAAGGTCGGCTTCGAGCAGCTCGACTTCGGCTACGCGGCCGCCATCGCCTGGGTCGTCGTGCTGCTGATCGGGCTGATCTCGTTCGTCCAGTTCCGCTTCCTCGGAAAGGGCCGGTCGAGCCGATGACCACCACGACCCGCACCCTGCGCCCGCGCCTGCTCGGCCGCGCGGCCGGCTACCTGTTCCTCACTGTCGGCGCGGTGGTCAGCATCGTGCCGTTCTACTGGATGGTGGTGGCCTCCACCCGGGACAACGCCGAGCTGTTCCGCTCGCCGCCGCCGTTCCTGCCGGGCGGTCGGCTGCTGCACAACCTCGTGTCGCTGCAGCACTCCATCGGCTTCACCCGGGTGATGGCCAACAGCCTGGGCATCGCGGTCGTCTACACACTGGTCAGCTCGCTCATCTCCGCGATGTGCGGGTACGGCCTGGCGAAGTACCGGTTCCGCGGCCGCGGGCTGCTGCTCGGCCTGGTGCTCGCGACCATGATGATCCCGTTCCAGGTGCTGCTCGTTCCGCTGTTCCAGATGATGTCGAACCTCGGGTGGATCGACACGTATCAGGCGGTCATCATCCCGTTCCTGGCCAACTCGTTCGGCATCTTCCTGATGCGCCAGGCGTTCCTGGACTTTCCCGACGAGCTGATCGAGTCGGCCCGCATGGACGGCGCCGGCGACCTGCGCGTCTTCTACCGGATCGTGCTGCCGGTGGTGCGCCCGCAGCTCGGCGCGCTGGCCATCTTCACCTTCATGAGCCAGTGGAACGCCTTCCTGTGGCCGCTGCTGATGCTCAACACCGAGGACAAGTACACCGCGCCGGTCGCGCTGTACACCCTCGTCGGGCAGAGCCACGTCGACTACTCCGGGCTGATCCTCGGCTCGTTCCTGGCGACGCTGCCGCTGATGCTCGTCTTCTTCATCTTCCAGAAGCAGTTCGTGTCCGGGCTGCTCGGAGGGGCGGTCAAGGGATGACGCGGATCGACGATCGCCTGACCCGGATCCCAGGTCTGCTGTACGGCGGCGACTACAACCCCGAACAGTGGTCCGAGGAGGTGTGGGAGCAGGACGTCCGGCTGATGAGGGAGGCCGGGGTCAACCTGGTCACGGTGGGGGTGTTCTCCTGGGCGCGGCTGCAGCCCGGCCCCGACACCTGGGACTTCGGCTGGTTCGACCGGCTGCTGGACCTGCTCGCCGGGAACGGCATCGGCGTCGACCTGGCCACCGCCACCGCGTCGCCGCCCGCCTGGCTGGTCCGCGCGCACCCGGAGGTGCTGCCGGTCACCGCCGAGGGCGTACGCCTGGAGTTCGGCTCGCGGCAGCACTACTGCCCGTCCTCGCCGGTCTACCGGCGGGCGGCCGTACGGCTTGCGCGGGCGATCGCCGAGCGGTACCACGACCATCCGGCGCTCGCCCTCTGGCACGTCCACAACGAGTACGGCGACCATGTCACCGAGTGCTTCTGCCCGACCTCGGCCGCCGACTTCCGGCGCTGGCTGCGGGAGCGGTACACCGGGCCGGCGGCGCTGAACGCCGCGTGGGGTACCGACTTCTGGTCCCAGCGGTACGGCGCGTGGGAGGAGATCGAGCCGCCGCGCGCCGCCCCCGGCCCGGTCAACCCCACCCAGGTGCTGGACTGGCGACGGTTCTGCTCGGACGCGCTGCTGGCCTGCTACCGGGCCGAGAAGGCGGTGCTCGACGAGGTCCGCGGCGACGTTCCCGTGACCACGAACTTCATGTCGATGTTCAAGGCGCTGGACTACTGGGCCTGGGCCTCGGAGGAGGACCTGGTCTCCGACGACGCCTACCCCGACCCGGCCGACCCGGCGGCGCACGTCGGCGCGGCGCTGAACTACGACCTGATGCGCTCGCTCAAGGGTGGCCGGCCGTGGCTGCTGATGGAGCAGGCGCCCTCGGCGGTGAGCTGGCGGCCCGTCAACGTCCCGAAGACCCCGGCGCTGCAGCGGCTGTGGTCCCTGCAGACGGTGGCGCGCGGCGCCGACGGCGTCCTGCACTTCCAGTGGCGGGCGTCCCGGGCCGGCGCGGAGAAGTTCCACAGCGCGCTGCTGCCGCACCGGGGCGTCGCGTCGCCGCGCTGGGCCGGCACCGTACGGCTCGGCCGGGAGCTGGCCCGGCTGGGCGAGGTCGCGGGTAGCCGGCTGACCGCCGACGTCGCCATCGCCGTGGACTGGGACTCCTGGTGGGCGCTGGAACTGGACGAGCACCCGTCGTCGCGGCTGCGGCTGCGCGAGTTGGTCGCCTCCTGGTACGCCCCGATCCATGCCCGCAACGTGACGGTCTCCTTCGTGCCGCCGGGAGCTCCGCTGGACGGCTACCGCGTCGTCCTGGCGCCCAACCTCTACCTCGTGACCGAGGCCACCGCGCGATGGCTGACCGCCTACGTCGAGGACGGCGGTCGGCTGGTCTGCGGCTGCTTCAGCGGCGTGGCCGACGAGCACGACCACATCCACGACGGTGGCTGTCCCGGCCCGCTGCGCGACGTGCTCGGCGTCGCCGTCGAGGAGTTCTGGCCGATCGCCGACGGGGACGCGACCGGGGTCGCGGTCGGCGACCGCGCCCTGTCGGCGACGTTGTGGAGCGAGTGGCTGACCGCGACGACGGCCGAGACCGTCGGGGCGTACGCCTCCGGTCCGCTGGCCGGCCGCCCGGCGGTCACCCGCAACGCGTACGGCTCGGGCCGCTCCTGGTACCTCGGCTGCCATCTCGGCGAGGACGTCGGCGTCGTGCTCGACGCCGTCTTCGCCGACGCGGGCGTACGGCCCGTGCTGGAGGCCCCGGACGGCGTGGAGGTCACCCGCCGCGACGGCCCGGACGCCTCCTACCTCTTCCTGCTCAACCACGCCGGCACGGACGCGGAGCTGCCCGTGCCCGACGGGATCGAGCTGCTGACCGGCACCGCTGTGCGGGGCACGCTCCGGCTGCCCCCGCTCGGGGCGGCGGTGCTCAAGACGGCCCGCTGACGGCCGCTACTCTCCCCACGAAAGGTGATCATGCGTCGATCGCTGCATGCCCTGGCCGGGCTCTCGCTCGGCTCGGCCCTCGTCGTCACCGCCCTTCCCGTCGCGTACGCCGCGCCACCACCGGCCGGGTACGCCGACGTGCTCGACCTGCACGGCGTTCCCTCGAACGCCCTGCCCGCCGACGTCAACGACATCAACGTGTTCGCCGACCAGGGAGCCTGGCACGCCTACGCGCTGCCGAAGGACCCCTCCACGTACGGCGCGTTCTCCGGGCCGATGTACATCGCCCAGGAGTACCCGTGGTGGCTGAGCAAGGCGTTCTCCCGCATCCGGCTGCGGGAGAACGGCCGGGACATCGACCTGGCCACCGCGAAGAAGCCGGTGCTGACCGCGCTGCCGGGCTTGCTGCGCCAGTCGTACGACCTGCCGGGGCTGCGCCTCACCCTGGAGTTGCGGTTCGGCAGCGACCGCAGCGCACTCGTACGGGCGTACCTGGAGAACACCGGCACCGCCGCTCGCACGCTGGAGGTGGGCTGGACCGGCGCGCTGCTGCGCCCGGACACCGAGCCGATGCGCAGCGCTCCGTCGATGCGCGCCACCGGCCAGGGCGTCGCCGTCGACTTCGCCCGGGTCCGGCAGACGTGGGACTACCTCACCGACGGCACCGAGCGGTTCGAGGTCGTGCACGCCGAGCCGGTTCGCAGCACGGTCACCGGCGACTCGTACGTCACCGAGCTGGCACGTCCGCGTACCGTCGCGCCGCACCGCACCACCGCGCTGACCTGGACCGAGACCTACACCTTCACCGCTGCGGAGCGGAACCGGGAGACGCCGGTCGTGCGCGACCTGCTGCGCCGGCCGGAGCAGGCCATCGCCCGAGGCGACTCGCGCTGGCACGGCTACGTCACCGCCGTGACCAGGGGCGTGCCCGCCGATCGGCGCCGCGCCGTGGTCAAGTCGGTCGAGACGCTGATCACCAACTGGCGCGGCGCGGCCGGGATGCTCAAGCACGACGGCGTCACCCCGTCGATCACCTACAAGTGGTTCACCGGCGGGCTCTGGGCCTGGGACACCTGGAAGCAGGCGGTCGGCACCGCCCGGTTCGCCCCCGCGCTCGCCGAGTCGCAGATCCGGTCGATGTTCGACTACCAGGTCAGCCCCGACTCGCCGACCCGCCCGCAGGACGCCGGGATGATCCCCGACTGCATCTTCTACAACGACCCGGCGCGCGGCGGCGGCAACTGGAACGAGCGCAACTCCAAGCCGCCGCTGGCCGCCTGGGCGGTCTGGGAGGTCTATCGGGCCAACGGCGACACCGCGTTCCTCAAGGAGATGTACCCGAAGTTGGTCGCCTACCACGACTGGTGGTACCGCGACCGGGACCACGACCACGACGGCCTGGCCGAGTACGGCGCCACCGTCGACCCGGCCAACGACAGCGCCGAGGAGCGGCGCCAGGCGGCGGCGTGGGAGAGCGGTATGGACAACGCGCCGCGCTTCGACGCCGCACTCGGCACGACCGTGGCGGAGAACCGCGATGCGAACGGCCGCCTGCTCGGCTACTCGCTCAACCAGGAGTCGGTCGATCTGAACTCCTACCTCGTCGCCGAGAAGCGCTACCTGGCGGCCATCGCGGCGCGGCTCGGGCACCGGGCCGACGCCGCGCGGTACACCGCGCAGGCACGGACGCTGACCGCGGCGATCCGGGCCAAGATGTACGACCCGGCGACCGGCTTCTTCTACGACACCGACCTGGCCACCGGCCGTCGGCTCGTCGAGCGGGGCCGTGGCATCGAGGGCGCCGTCCCACTGTGGGCCGGGGTCGCCGACGGCGCCGAGGCGGCGCGGGTCCGGGCGAGGCTCACCGATCCGGCCGAGTTCGCCACGAAGGTGCCGTTCCCGACGGTGGCCAAGAGCTCGCCGTACTTCTCCGCGAAAGAGTACTGGCGCGGCCCCGTCTGGCTGGACCAGGCTTACTTCGCACTGGCCGGCCTGCGCCGGTACGGCTACGGCACGGACGCCACCGCCGCGGCGAACCGGCTCTGGCAGTCGGCCGACGGCTTGCTCGGCGACCGCCCGATCATGGAGAACTACGACCCCCTGACCGGACAACCATTGAACTCCACCAACTTCAGCTGGTCCGCGGCGCTCCTGCCCGGGATCGCCTGAGGCCGACGCTCCCGTCCCGGCGGCCCGGCCGCCGGGACGGCACTCCCACGGGCGCCGTTCGCCTGCGTGGGGTAGGTCCATACCGCCTGGGCTGGCGCCTGACCGAGCCAGACCTCAAGACATCTGTGCCCAGAAGCCACAGTGGTGCTCGATGCCCGGATCCACTGGCGCGATGCCATCTTTTCCGGGCATGAACGCCTGCGCGCGTATCGGCCGGTCGAGGCTGATTCGTGGCCAGCGTGGCGACCGGCTGGTGTTCGGGTCACCCGTGGCGGCGAACCGGGTCCAGTAGCCGATCATCGTGGCGGCCAGTTCGCGCTGTTCCGGGGTCAGCCGGTCGGCCTCGGCGGGGTCGAACAGGTAGGCCAGGTCGGAACCGTGGTAGGCGCCCGGCGGCATCCAGTCGGGGAACGGGTAGATGCGCGGGGCGTCGGGGTCGGCGAACTCGTAGCCGAAGACGGGTACGGTTCGCGCCAAGAGGCGCTCATCGGTCAGGGTGGGGCAGGCGAATATCCGGTCCGTGAGGAGGGTGGCCCAGGCCAGGCTCGGTGAGGGGTACCGGCCCGGCGGGTACTGGGCCGCGACCTTGCCCGCGTTCGCGCCGAACGCTCGGACCACCAGTGCGGTGTACTCGGCGGTGGTGATCGGTCTGGGCAGGGTGAGCGCGGCGGTCAGTCGCGCTTCGTCGCGGGTGTGCCCCTCCAGTACGGGCATCCGGTGGAAGTGGCCTGCGCGCAGCGCCTGGTCCGGGCTGATCGGCAGAATCGGCGTGTCGTAGGCCGGCCCCCAGGTGGCGTTCTTGGTGGCTTTCAGCAGGTCGGCCGGCTGGATCCGGCGCATGCAGGCGAGCGCGGTGGCCTTGTCCGCGCAGCCAAGGCGTTCGGCGAGGGCGGTACCGCTCTTCTCGGCGTCGGTGCGGCGAGTCCAGATCGAGGTGGCGGTTCCCTGACCCGGACTGAGCGGGGGCGTGCTCGTGGTGCACGCGCCACTTTGCAGGATCGCCCGGTGGAACAGGCCCGCGGACTGGGCTGAGGTGAGGTGCGCGCAAATGCTCAGCGCGCCGGCGGACTGGCCGAAGACGGTGACGTCGCGCGCGTCGCCACCGAACGCCGAAGCGTTGCGGTGCACCCAGTCCAGGGCCGCGCGCTGATCCAGCAACCCGAAGGTCGCCGAGGAGCCCAGCCCCGGGTAGCCCCAGAATCCCAGCGCCCCGAGCCGGTAGTTGAGGGTGACCACGACAACGTTTCCGCCGGTGACGAGTCGCTGTGGTCGGTAGGCACCGCCAGAGCCGGTGGCGAACGATCCGCCGTGCAGCCAGACCATGACCGGCCACGGCCGGTGGGGCCCGGTGGCGCGGGGGGTGGTGACGTTGAGATAGAGGCAGTCCTCACTGCCCGGATCGGCGGGATCCCTTCCGGCGAGCGCGGTCTGCGGGCAGCGCGGGGCGGGCCTGCTCGCGTCTTTGACCTGTGACCAGGGCCGGGGAGGGATCGGCGGCCGCCAGCGCAGCTCACCCACGGGCGGCGCCGCGTACGGGATGGCGGAGAAGGCGCGGTAGCCGTCGCCGAGGACGCCGCGCACCGGCCCGGAGCCCGTCCGCACAAGGGACTCATCCCCCGGTATGGTCGCGGTTTCTGCGGGCCTCGCCCCGAAGACCGCCGCTGGTCCGAGCCACCCGCAGACCGCCATGACCAGCAGCCTTCGCGACCAGCATCTTGGCTCCATCACCCTCGCCTCACCCCCGCCTAGCCGGCATGCAACCAGGTAACACCTCGCCAAGTGTCGTCCACCCGGTCCTTGGCGGGACACCCTCAAATCTCGGGATGGCCACCGGTAACTCGGTCGCGGTATGGGCATCCCTTGCGAGACACTCGCCTTGTGGAGGATGCGCTGTCCCGACTGGGGGAATCGCTTCGCGCCGGAGCCCGGCCGGGCCTCAGCCCGGACGAGTTAGGCGAGTTCCTGTCCCAGACCATCGCCGCGGTGGTGCCGCACGATTCCTTCAACCTCAATGGGATGAATCCGGCGACCGGCATCGCCTCCCTCGGCTTCTGGCACCGGGCGGACCCCGCGCTCCGCCTGGCCCAGCGGCTCAACCTGCACTTCGGCGAGGACCCGTACAGTCCCGATGAGCTGGCCCGCTTCAGTACGCCCATCGGCGTGATCAGCCCTTCCGCGCCGGCACCCCTGGCGCAGGGGGTTCTCTCAGCGCACGGAGTAGGCAGCGAACTGCGGATGCTCCTGCGCGACGGGCGCGGCGTGTGGGGCATGGTCTCGCTGCTACGGGAAGAAGGCGGTCGCCCTTTCGGGGCCGGTGACGAGCGGGCGCTGCTGCGACTGGCCCAGCCGCTCATCGCGGTCGTGCGCGGGCACGCGACGGCCATCCCTCCACAGGGGGCCAGGCCCGACCTGGCACCGGGGATCATCATGGTGGGCGCCGACCATGCCGTACGGGCGGTCAGCCCACAGGCACGAGCATGGCTGCGCGAACTACGGCTGCCCGCGGCGATCTCCGGCGACTGGGCCGCCACCGCGATCTCCAGCGAGGTATCACTCGCCGCCCGCAATTCTCACCTTGGTCGGCCGCTCCCGGTCGCCTGCATGCCCGCGTCCTACGCCGGACACTGGGTGGCGATCCACGCACAACCCCTGAACGACGACGGCACCGGCGACGTCGCTGTGATCATCCAGGCGGCCACCGGCGGAATGCTGCTGCCCGCGTTCACAGCCTGGTACTCCATCACCTCCCGCGAACGCACCATCCTCGAAAAGCTCTGCGAGGGGACCGCTCCCAAACAGATCGCCCGCGGCCTCGGGATCTCCCTCTACACCGTCAACGATCACCTGAAGTCGTTGTTCCGCAAAACCAATACCAGCGGACGCGACGAGCTCACCGCAGCCATCACGGGATGACGACTTGTGTGATCAGCCGAGATAGCTCATGACGTGCTTGACGCGGGTGTACTCCTCGAAGCTGTAGGCCGACAGATCCTTGCCGTACCCGGAATGCTTGAAGCCGCCGTGCGGCATCTCGGCGATGAGCGGAATATGGGTGTTGATCCACACACATCCGAAGTCGAGTCGTCGCGACACCCTCAGCGCTCGTGCGTGGTCACGGGTCCACACGCTTGAGGCCAGCCCGTATTCGACGGCGTTGGCCCACGCGACGGCGGTGTCCTCGTCGTCGAAGCGTTGCACGGTGATGACAGGTCCGAAGATCTCGTCGGTCACGAGTTCGTCGCCCTGCCGGAGCCCGGAGACGACGGTCGGGGCGAAGAAGTAGCCGGTGTCGCCGACGCGGGAGCCGCCCGCCAGGACCTGCGCGTGGTCGGGGGCGCGGTCGAGGAAACCGGTGACCCTGACCAACTGGCCGGCGTTGTTGAGCGGGCCGTAGTAGGCCTCCGGGCTGTCCGGACCTGCTGTGACGGTCGCGGCGGCCTTCTCGGCGAGCGCCGCCGCCAGTTCGTCGTGAATGGCGGGTGCGGCGAGCACGCGGGTCGCCGCGGTGCAGTCCTGTCCTGCGTTGAAGTAGCCGGCGCCGGCGATGCCCTCGGCCGCCTTTTCGATGTCGGCGTCGTCGAAGACGATGACCGGGGCCTTGCCGCCGAGTTCGAGGTGGAGCCGTTTCAGGTCCCTCGAGCCGGCCTGGGCGACTTCCATGCCCGCCCGCGTGGAGCCGGTGAGCGAGATCAAGCGCGGGGTCGGGTGCTCGACGATCGCGCGGCCGGTGCCGCGGTCTCCGGTGATCACGTTGAGCACGCCGGGGGGTAGGAACTCGGCGGCGATCTCGGCGATCATCAGCGTCGACACCGGAGTGGTGTCGGACGGTTTGAGCACGATGGTGTTGCCCGCGGCCAGCGCCGGTCCGATCTTCCACGCCGCCATCGCCATGGGGTAGTTCCATGGGGTGATCTGGCCGACCGGTCCGATCGGCTCGCGGCGGATCCAGGAGGTGTGGTCCGCCAGGTACTCTCCCGCGGCTCTGCCTTCGAGGTTGCGGGCGGCGCCGGCGAAGAAGCGGAGCGCGTCCAGTACCTGGAAGATCTCCTCATCCATGGTCGCCTGAACGGGCTTGCCGCAGTTCTCCACCTCGGCGGCCACGAGTTCGTCCGCGCGACCCTCGATGGCGTCGGCGAGTTTGTTCAGCGCGATCTGCCGCTCCGCCGGCGTTGTGTCGCGCCAGCCGTTCTCGAAGGCGGCGGCCGCGACGGCGAACGCGGCGTCGACGTCGGCGCGCCCCGACAGCGCCGCCTCGGCGAACACCTCGCCCGTGGCGGGGTTGATGAGCCCGGTCGTCTGGCCTTCGGTCGCGTCGACGTAGGCGCCGTTGACGAAGTTCTGTAGGCGGCGAGTCTGGGTAGGCAACGGATCTTCTCCTCTGTTGTCGTACTCGACGACGACGAATCTAGTTGCAATCAGCTTCGAATACAACGAATATCGTTGACCGAGTCGCGTTTCGCGTGCACACTGCTGCTATCCGCATGAGATGAACAGGGGTGACCATGACGCTGCATCAGACCGCCACCGAACAGTCGCAGCGGGCGGCGCGGGACCATCTGTGGCTGCACTTCAGCAAGATGGGCGAGTACGGGGCCGGGTCCCCGGTGCCCGTGATCGTGCGCGGCGAAGGCGCCTACGTCTATGACGCGAACGGCAAGCGTTACCTCGACGCGCTCGCCGGTCTGTTCACGAACCAGGTCGGTCACGGCCGTGCCGAACTCGCCGAGGCCGCCGCCAAGCAGGCGGCCGAGCTGGCGTTCTTCCCGCTCTGGTCCTACGCGCACCCGAACGCGATCGAGCTGGCGGAGCGCCTCGCCGGTCTCGCCCCCGGCGACCTCAACCGGGTCTTCTTCACCTCAGGGGGAGGCGAGGCGGTGGAGTCGGCCTGGAAGCTCGCCAAGCAGTACTTCAAGCTGGTGGGCAAGCCGACGAAGCACAAGGTCATCAGCCGTGCGGTCGCCTATCACGGCACCACGCAGGGCGCCTTGTCGATCACCGGGCTGCCCGCTCTGAAGGCACCCTTCGAGCCGCTGGTCCCGAGCACGTTCCGCGTCCCCAACACCAATATCTACCGTGCGCCCGTCTTCGGTGACGACCCGGAGGCGTTCGGCCGGTGGGCCGCCGATCAGATCGGCGTCGCGATCGAGCAGGAGGGGCCCGACACCGTGGCAGCGGTGTTCCTGGAGCCCGTCCAGAACGCGGGCGGTTGCTTCCCGCCACCGCCCGGATACTTCGAACGGGTGCGGCAGATCTGCGACGAGTACGACGTCTTGTTCGTCTCCGATGAGGTGATCTGCGCCTTCGGCAGGCTCGGTCACACCTTCGGCGCCGAACGCTACGGGTACCAGCCCGACATCATCACCTGCGCCAAGGGCATCACCTCGGGCTACGCGCCGCTCGGCGCGATGATCACCAGCGACCGGCTGGCCGAGCCGTTCCTGCGCGAGGACGTCATGTTCGCGCACGGCTACACCTTCGGCGGGCACCCGGTGTCGACGGCCGTCGCGCTGGCCAACCTCGATCTCATCGAACGCGAGGGCGTCTACGAGCACGTCCGCGCGAACGAGGCGGCCTTCCGGGCCACCCTCGAGAAGCTGCTGGACCTGCCCATCGTCGGCGACGTGCGCGGAGACGGTTACTTCTACGGCATCGAACTGGTCAAGGACAAGGCCACGCGGGAGAGCTTCGACGACGACGAGAGCGAACGCCTGCTTCGCGGCTTCCTCTCCCACGCACTCCTCGACGCCGGTCTGTACTGCCGGGCCGATGACCGTGGTGACCCCGTCGTGCAGCTCTCGCCGCCGCTGATCTGCGATCAGGCGCATTTCGACGAGATGGAGCAGATCCTGCGCGCGACCCTGACCGAGGCGTGGAAGCGGATCTGAGCGGAGCCGCAAGCGCCGAGCATGCTCCGTGTCACGTCCACCGGCGCGCTGGACGGGCACGAGCATGCCCGGCGCGGGTTTCCCGACACTAGGATTCCCCCATGTCAGCCCAGTCGGCATCGAACGAACGCGGCGGCGAACTGGACGAGGTCTCCAAGGCGATCATCGAGCAGCTGCAGCAGGACGGTCGTCGTCCGTACGGTGCGATCGGCAAGGTCGTCGGACTGTCGGAGGCCGCGGTCCGGCAGCGGGTTCAACGGCTCGTCAGTAGCGGCGTCATCCAGATCGTGGCGGTGACCGACCCAAAGGAGGTCGGCTTCACCCGGCAGGCCATGATCGGGATCAAAACGGCCGGAGACCCGGAGCCCGTTGCCGACGCGCTCGCCGCGATGGACGAGGTCGACTACGTCGTCATCACCGCCGGCTCCTTCGACCTCATCGCGGAGGTCGTCTGCGAGAGCGACGAACGCCTGCTCGCACTGGTGACCAAGAACATCCGCGGTATCGACGGTGTGGTCAGCACCGAGACCTTCGTCTATCTCAAGCTGCGCAAGCAGACCTACGCCTGGGGCGTGCGCTGAACCACGCGCGGCGGCGCGCGCGATCACCGCGCCGCCCGTCGGCGAGCACCCCGCCAGGACCGAGGCCACGACGACCGGTCCGGTTTCGGCGGGGCGCCGCCTGCGGTCAGGAGTCGAAGCCGAGGCCGAACCGGTCGAGTGCGCGCAGCCAGAGGTTGCGGCGCCCGCCGCGGCGGTCGGCGCGGCCGAGCGACCGGGTAGTGATCTCGATGGCGGCCCATCGCAGAGGCTCCGGTGGGAAGGGCAACGGCTTGCTCCGTACCATCTTCAGCGCCGTCCGCTCGGTGGACCCGCCTGTGAGCAGGTCGAGCATGACCTGCGCCCCGAACCGGGTGGCGCCGACGCCGAGGCCGGTGAAACCGGCCGCGTAGGCCACCCGGCCCTGGTAGGCGGTGTCGAAGAACGCGCAGAACCGGCTGCAGGTGTCGATCGCCCCGCCCCATGCGTGGGTGAACCGCACGCCCTCGAGCTGCGGGAACGTACGGAAGAAGTTGCGCGCCAGGGTGCGGAAGGTGGCGGGCCGCTGGTCGAGTTCGGTGGCCAGCCGGCTGCCGTAGTGGTAGACGGCGTCATAGCCGCCCCAGAGAATGCGGTTGTCGGCGGTGAGCCGGAAGTAGTGGAACTTGTTGGCGCTGTCGCTGAGTCCCTCGCGGCCGCGCCAGCCGATCGTGGCGAGCAGCCGGTCGGGCAACGGCTCGGTCGTCAGCACGTAGTCGTACACCGGAACGATGTAGGGGCGCACCCGCCGGAGAAGCGAGGGAAAGGCGTTGGTGGCGAGCGCGACCTTCCGGGCCCGGACCTCGCCGTACGGAGTCCGGACGGCGAGGCCGGAGCCGTGCGCGGTCAGTCCGAGGGCGCGGGTGCGCTCGAAGACCTGGACCCCCTGAGAGACGCATGCCGCCTTGAGGCCCCAGGCGAGCTTGGCCGGGTGGACCATGGCGGTGCCGTCTCGGTCCAGCCGGCCGCCGAGGAACGTGGGCGAGTCGACGCGTGAGCGCAGCGCGTCGGTGTCCAGGAAGGTCAGATCGAGCCCGTACTCGACCGCGGTCCGCGCGCTCTCGCGAAGCTCGGCGAGCTGGTGGGGCCGCGTGGCGACGCTGATCGACCCGGTCCGCTCCCACTCGCAGTCGATGCCATAGCGCTTGATCGTGGTCTCGATCGCCTGGAGGTTGGCCCGGCCCTGGCGTTCCAGCTCGGCGAGCTCGCCCGGCCAGCGGGCCAGTCCGTTCTCGAAGCCGTGCGTGAGGCTGGCTTCGCAGAAACCGCCGTTACGTCCGGAGGCCGCCCATCCGACCTCCTGACCCTCGAGGAGGACCACGTCGAGAGACGGGTCGCGTTCCTTGGCGATCAGCGCGGTCCACAGCCCGCTGTAACCGCCGCCGACGACCAGCAGGTCGCACGTGGTGTCACCGACCAGGGCGGGCCGGCCCGACGGCCGGCCGGGATCGTCGAGCCAGTACGGGGTGGGCTGTGCGTCGCTGAGCGCGCGTGCGGGATCCATGCCGTCACCTGCGGGGACTGTCGGTGTTGGAAAGGGCTCGTCGTTGCCGGGAGATCTGGTCGGGGTCCCAGCCTCGGTGGGGGATGGAGCCCCGGAGCAGGCGGGTGTAGGGGTGCTCTGGTGCGGTGAGGAGGGTGTCGGTGGATTGGTGTTCGACGGCTTTGCCGCGGTGCATGACGATGGCGTCGTCGCAGAGGTAGCGGATGACGGCGAGATCGTGGCTGACGAAGATGATGCCGATGTCGGCGGTGGCGCGGATGTCGGCGAGCAGGTTGAGGATCTGGGCCTGGACGGAGACGTCGAGTGCGGAGACGGCCTCGTCGAGGATGAGGATCTTGGGTTCGACGGCGAGGGCTCGGGCGATGGCGGCGCGTTGTCGTTGTCCGCCTGACAGGTGCCGTGGGAGGGCGTCGGCTTCGCGTTCGCCGAGGCCGACCTGGGTCAGCAGTTCGCTGATCCGTGCGGGCCGGTCGGGGTGGCCGTGGAGGCGGAGGACATCGTCGAGCATGCGGCCGATGCTGATCCGTCCGTCGAGGGAGAGGTACGGATCCTGGAAGACGATCTGAACGGATTTGGCCCGGGCGATGCGGGCGTCGCGTCCTCGGGCCGTGCGGGTGAGCGGCCGGCCTTCGATGAGGATGCGGCCCTCGTCGGGATGCTCGAGCCCGACGAGCATCCGGGCGGTGGTCGTCTTGCCGGAGCCGGACTCGCCGACGAGGCCGAGGGATCCTCCGGTGTGCAGGGTGAAGGAGAGGTCGTCGACGGCCACGACGGGTCCGAAGGTCTTGCGCAGGCCGGTGGCCTCCAGCAGCGGGGTCATGTGATTTCCTCGGCGCGGTGGCAGGCGACGTCACCGTCGCCGTGGTGTTCCAGCGGTGGGGGAGTGGTGTCGCAGCGACCGGACCGCGCGAACGCGCACCGGGCGAAGAAGGCACAGCCCGGCGCGGCCTCCCGCAGGCTCAGCGGCGTTCCGGGGACGGGGCGGAGCCGGTCCCGAGGCCCGGTCAAGGGCGGCGCGGAGCCGAGCAGGCCGATCGTGTACGGGTGGCGTGGTGCGGCGAGCAGCGTGGTGGACGGCGCGGACTCGGCGATGCGTCCCGCGTACATCACGTACACCCGGTCGCAGACCGCGGTCGCCAGCTCCAGGTCGTGGGTGATGAGGAGCAGCCCCAGGTCCCGCTCGCGGCGGAGCCGCTCGAGGATGGCCATGATCTCGGCCTGGGTGCTGACGTCGAGCGCGGTGGTGGGTTCGTCGCACAGGAGAAGCCTGGGGCCGGTGGTCAGGGCGTAGGCGATCATGATGCGCTGCAGCATGCCGCCGGACAGCTGGTGGGGGTACTGACGCAGGAGGCGGGCGGGGTCGGGCAGCCCGACGGCGGTCAGCAACTCGAGTGCACGAGCGTCGGCCTCGGCGCGGGAGGCCCCGTGGACCCGGCGCAGCGGCTCGGTGAGAAAGTCCCCGATGCGCAGGACCGGGTTGATCCCGGCCCGGGGGTCCTGGAAGACCATCGACGCGATGCCGGACCGCACCGCCTGGATCTCGGCGGGTGACGCGGTCACGAGATCGGTGCCGTCGACGCGTACCGCGCCGGATCGCGAAGCGCCGGATGGGAAGAGGCCGAGGGCCGAACGGGCGGTCACCGACTTGCCGGAGCCCGACTCGCCGACCAGGGCGACGGCCTCGCCCGCTTCGACGGTCAGGTTCACCGCGTCCAGGATCGGGCGGGCCATCGACGGGAGGGTGACGGTCAGGCCGTCAATGTCCAGCAGGGGTGTCATCGGGGCTCCCGGAGGGCGAGCCGGTCGCCGAGATGGTCTCCGACGATGTTGACGGCGACCACGACGACGACCACGGTCAGGGCGGGCAGAATCGCCGACAGCGGGTGGCCTTCGAGGACCGCGGCCTGCCCTTGGTTGATCATTGCTCCCCAGTCAGGAGCCGGAGGCTGCACGCCGAGGCCGAGGAAGGACAGCGCGGCCAGATCGAGCAGGGCGTAGCCGAAGTTGACCGTGGACTGGGCCAGGATGGTCGGGGCGATGGTGGGCAGCAGCCGGGTGAGGGCGATGTACGGGGCGGAGTGCCCTTGCACCTGGTAGGCGGCGATGTACGGCCGTACCTTCTCCTGCGCCGTGAGGGCGCGGACCAGCCGGGCGGTGTAGGGCAGGTAGGCGACGACCATGGCCAGCACCGGCGCCGTCAGTCCCTTGCCGAACAGCGCGACCGCCAGGATCGCCAGCAGCAGCGCTGGGAAGGCGAACACCACGTCCAGCGCGCGGCCGGCCACGGTGTCGAGCCATCCGCCGCGCCAGGCGGCCGCCAGTCCGATCGCGGTTCCCCCGACGGTGGAGAGGACGACCACGAGCAGCGGTGCGACCAGGCTGGTCCGGCTGCCTTCGACCAGCATGGAGAGGGTGTCGTGGCCACCCTGGTCGGTGCCGAGCCAGTGCGTCGGGCTGATCCCGGCGAAGGTGTCGCCGAGCTCACCGATGGTGGGGTCGTACGGAACGATCCACGGGGCGAGGGCCGCGCCGAGTGCGAACAGGCCGAGGACGACGAGGCAGAGTCGGGTCATCATCATGCACGCACCCGGGGGTCGATGAGCGGGTACAGCAGGTCCACGAGCGTGTTGACGACCACGAAGGCGCCGACCACCAGCAGCACGATGGCCTGGACGACGGGGAAGTCCATCTTCTCCACGGACTGGACCAGCAGCGATCCGATGCCCGACATGCCGAAGGCGGTTTCCACGATCGTGGTGGAGACCAGGAGGCCGGAGACCAGCAGACCGGAGACGGTGACGATCGGGCCGAGCGCGTTGCGCAGCACGTGCCGCCGGATGACGGTCGCCTCGGGCAGGCCGCGGCTGCGGACGACCTCGACGTGTTCCCGCTTGAGTTCGTCCAGCATCGCCGAGCGGGTGACCCGGGTGACCAGTGCCATGAAGGTGATGGCCAGCGCGACCGACGGCAGGATCACGTGGTGGAGCTGGTCCAGGGGGCCTGAACCGTTGCCGACCGTCGGGAACCAGCCGAGCCGTACGCCGAACACCGAGCGGAGCACGATCGCGGCGGTGAACGACGGGATCGCCGCGCCGACGGTCACCAGGACGACCACGAGGCGACCCCGCCGCAGCGCGCCGATCACGCCCGCGCCGACCCCGACGCCGAGGATCAGCACGGTCGAGACGCCGATCAGCAGGAGGGTGGCGGGCAGCCGCGACCAGATCACCGCGCCGACGCTCTCGTTGAACAGGTAGGACTGCCCGAAGTCGCCGTGCAGGACCCCGACCAGCCAGTCGAAGTAGCGGACCGGGAAGGGCTGGTTCAGGTGGTACTCGGCGCGCAGCGCCGCGAGCTGCGCGGGGCTGGGGCTGCGTCCGCGTACCAGGAACGCGATCGGGTCACCGGGCGCGAGGTAGAGGGAGGCGAAGACCAGGAAGGACGTGACCAGCAAGGTCGCGGCCATCCCGGCGAGCCGGCGGATCACTTGGCTCCGATCGAGGCGGCCCAGGGGTAGTACAGGTAGTTGATCGAGGGGGCCACGCCGGTGATCTTCGGTCCGAGGTAGAGGCTGACCGGTTCGGCGTACAGCGGCAGCCAGGGGAGCTGCTGCAGCGCGATCTTCTGTGCCCGGGCGGTCGCCTCCGCCTTGGCGGTGGGGTCGGAGGCGGCGATGGCCTGGTCGATCGCCTGGTCGTAGGCGGAATTCGACCAGCCACCGTAGTTGCTGAAGGAACCGGTCTGCAGCGAGACGTACATGTCGAGCGGATCGGTGATGGAGGTGTACCAGAAGGTCACGAACAGGTCGATGCCCTTGCGCGCGGCGGGGTCGGTGAACAGCGCGGTGTACTTGTCCGTGGAGATCGTGTCGATCTTCGGCTTGAGGCCGATCGCGGTGGCCGCCTGGGCGACGGCCTGGGTGGCGATGGTGGTCTGGGTGTCCAGCGGGCTGGTGGCGATCACCACCTGCTGTCCGTTCACGCCTGCCTGCTTGGCGAGGGCGCGGGCCTTGGCGACGTCGTACGGGTACGTCGGAGAGGCCGCGGAGACCTGACCGCGGATCGCGGCCGGTGCGTTGTTCCAGTTGTTGGGGGTGACGAGGGAGTTCGCCACGTCGCCGACCCCGCCCGCGCCCGAGCTGATGAGGCCCTTGCGGTCGGTGGCCATGAGCAGCGCCTGGCGCACGCGCGGGTCGCCGAGCGGGCCGTGCAGGTTGGAGACCACCTCGTCGGCGACGGTGGTGGACCGGCCGAAGTACAGGCCCTTCTTCAGCTGGTCGTACGAGGCGGGCGGCAGCATCCATCCGCCGTCGACCTCGCCGCTCTGGAAGGCGTTGATGCGGGCCGTCGGGTCGGGGATGAAGACGAACTTCACCTGCCCGGAGTGGGCCTTCAGCGTTTGGTCCCAGTAGCCGTCGAACCGCTTGAGGACGATCGACTGGCCGGGCGTCCAGGACCCGAAGCTGAACGGACCGGTGCAGTTCACGCCCTTCTGCGGGCTTCCATACCCCTTGCCGTCCTTGGCCAGGGTCGCCGCGGACTCGATCGTGCCGGGGGCGGTGGCCATGTACTGGTTGAAGGCGGAGTCGGGCTTCTTCAGGGCGACGGTGACCTGGAGCGGGCCGGTCTTGGTGACCGATTCGACGTTGCGGAACGCGGTGGCCCAGACGCTGGCCACCTGCGGGTCGAGGTTGCGGCGCAGGGAGGTGACAACGTCGTCGGCGGTGAGCCTGGTGCCGTCGTGGAAGCGCACGCCGGGCCGGATGTCGTACACCCAGGTGGTCGGCGTCGGGTTCTGGTAGCCGCTGGCCAGGGCGGGCCCATAGCTCAGGTCGGGTTTCCAGCGCAGCAGGCTCTCGCACACATTGGCCAGGACCTGGTTGGGCGGGTAGTCGAAGGACTGGGCGTAGTCGATGGAGGTCGGCTCGGCATAGATCGACCAGGTGAAGGAGTTCAGGTCAGCGCGGGGCGTGCCGGTCCCGGCGGTCAGCTGGTACGTGGTCGTCTTGCCGTTGGAGCGGGCAGTGCCGCTGCAGGCGGCGGTCAGCGCGGCGAGGGCGAGTACCGCCGAGGTCTTGAGGTGGTGCTTCACTGCGGGTCCTCACTGTGAACGAGACGACCTTCGACGTAGGTGCGGCGGACATGGGCTGCGCCGATCTCCTCAGGGGGGCCGGCGAACGGGTCGCGGTCCAGGACGGCCAGGTCGGCGTACTTGCCGACCTCCACGGTGCCGGTGACCGCGTCGAGGTGATTGATCCAGGCACTGCCCTCGGTGTAGGCCGTCATCGCCTGGGCGAGGGTCAGGGACTGCTCGGGATAGAACGGCTTCTGGTCACGGCCGTACTGGGCACGGTTGACCGCGACGTGGATGGCCGCCAGCGGATCGGGACTGCTCACCGACCAGTCGCTGCCGGCCACCAGACGGGCTCCCGCCCGCAAAAGGTCCCCGAAAGGGTACTGGAGCCGGGATCGGTCCGGGCCGAGGAAGGGGATCGTGAGCTCGTCCATCTGCGGCTCGTGGGCGGCCCACAGCGCCTGGATGTTCGCGGCGGCGCCGACCTCGGCGAAGCGGCCCAGGTCGTCGGGGTGGACGAGCTGGAGGTGGGCCAGATGATGCCGGTTGTCGCCCGGGCCGTTGACGTCGCGTGCGGCGGCCAGCCCGTCCAGGGCCTGGCGTACGGCGCGGTCACCGAGCGCGTGGAAGTGGATCTGGAAACCCTCCGCGTCCAAGCGGGTGACGGCCTCCTCCAGAAGCCTGGGCTCGATGAAGCTCAACCCCTCGTTCGCGGTGGGACAGCCGCACGCGTCCAGGTACGGCTCCAGCAGGCTCGCGGTGAAGTTCTCGGCGATCCCGTCCAGCATGATCTTGACGGTGGTCGCTCGGAACCGTTCCCCGTGGGCGGCGTGGCGGCGTTCCAGGAGCTCGGGGATCTGTTCCAGGCCGCGTTCGCGGTCCCACCACAGCGCCCCGACCACCCGCGCCCGAAGCTCGCCGGACTCGGCGGCTGCCTGATATGTATCGAAATTATCTGAGTTGCCAGGATATGTGCCGATATTGGCGTCTTGCCAGGCAGTGACGCCGAGCGAGAACAAGTAGCGTTGTGCCGCCAGCAGGCCGAGCCGGCCCTCCTCCCGGGTGGCGGCGGGGACGGAGATCAAGCCCATGGCTCCCTCCTGGAGGACGCCGCCCGGGGTGCCGTCGGGCTCCCGCTCGATCCGGCCGTCGCCGGGATCGGAGGTGTCGCGGTCGATCCCGGCCCGTCGCAGGGCCTCGGTGTTGACCCAGGCGCCGTGACCGTCGCGGTTGGTGAGCATCACCGGTCGGTCCGGGACGATCTCGTCGAGCATCTGCCGCGTCGGGACTCCGCCGGGGAAGGCGTCCATCGACCAGCCGCCGCCCTGGATCCAGGCCGCCTCACGGTGGGCGGCCGCGTAGGCGGCCACCTTCCGCAGGTAGCCGGCGGCATCGGCTTCGCCGGACAGGTCGCAGCGCAGCAGCTGCACGCCCGCGAATGCCGCATGGTTGTGAGCGTCCTGGAAACCCGGCATCAGTAGACCGCCCTCCAGGTCCACGACCTGGGTGTTCCTGCCGATGTGGCCCTCGATGTCCGCCGTGACGGCCTGGACGCGGCCGCCGGTGACCGCGACGGCCGCCGGCCGGGACCCGCCTCCGGCGAAGACCCGGCCTCCCTTCAACACCAGGTCGGCTGAGCTCGGCATTCGCGCCCCTCTCTGCATCTCAACTGCGGTGATATGGGAGTGAACGCTTAGCGCAAAGCTGATGTCAACAGTGTTGCGCTCTCTCGTTTCCGACTTGTTACACTGCGGCCACCATGACCAAGCCCGCACAACGCCAGTCCCGGTCCCGGCCCACCAAGCGATCGGGAAGCCAGCTCAACCGCGAGGCCATCATCCAGGCGAGCCTGCGCATCGCGGCCCGGGGGAGCGCCGACGCCTTCACCGTCCGCCGGCTCGGAGAGGAGCTGGGCACCGACCCGACCGCCGTCTACCGGCATTTCCGCGACAAGGACGAACTGCTGCTGTCGGTCGCCGACCGGACGCTGGGCGAGGTGCTGGACGGGATCCCGGCCGGGCTCGGCTGGAAGGACCGGCTGCGGGAACTGGCCGCCGGGTCCCTGAGGGTGGCGCTGAAGTACCCCGTGGTCGGCTCGCTGATGACCAGCCGTACGACTCGGCGCGCCAATGAGTTCCGGGTGGTCGAGCTGATCCTGGGAGCGGTCACCGAGGCCGGCCTCGAGGGGATGGACGCGGTCGTCCACTACCGCATGGTCGGCGACTCGATCCTGGCGTACGTGGGGCAGCGGGCCGCCTACCTGCTGCTGGACCAAACGGCGCGCGAGGGCGACGAGTCGTCGTGGACCCAGGAGTACCGGCTGGTCGACCCGGACGGCTTCCCGCACATCACCCGGCTCGGCGACGAACTCGCCACGGTCACCGACGACCAGATCTACCACGCTCGCGTGGAGGCCCTGGTCACCGCCATCGAACGGTGTGCCGAAGAGCGGCGCGCTCGACCCGACGGACACGCCGTCGCTCGGGACTGAGACGGCGCATCGCTCGGGACCGAGATGGCGCAACAGTGTTGACAACAGTGATTCGCCCGGGTTTCACTCTCCTCCATTCGGCTGTAGGGCCCCTGCCGGGCCCGCTACTCCGCCGCACCTGGAGGAACCCCTATGCGCCCCACGCCTCCCTCCCGCCCGATCACCGGCTCCGGTCTGCCCAACCCGCTGCGGAAGGCCTTCGCGCTCGAGGCCGAGTCCCGCCGCCGGGGAATCCCGGTCGCCGAACTCGCCGGCGAACGCTCCCGAGAGTCGGCCTCGCCGGAGCGCCGCGTCTCCCGCCGCGCGCTCCTGGGCGGTGTGACCGCGCTCGCCGCGGGCGCGCTCGCGGCCCCGCTCACGAGCCGGGCTAGAGCCTCGGCGGCGACGGCGCCGCGCATCGTCATCATCGGCGCGGGACTGGCCGGGCTCCGCTGCGCACATCTGCTGTGGAACCAGGCGCGACCGCTGGCCAGCACCGTCTACGACGCCGACACCACCCACATCGGCGGTCGCTGCTGGTCGCTGCGCGGCTTCTACGACGCGGGCCAGGTCAGTGAACACGGCGGATCGTTCATCAGCTCCACCGACACCGCCGCGCTCGCGCTGGCCAAATCGCTCGGGCTGAAGACCGAGTTCGCCAACGGAGGAGAACTGACCCACGGGGACTACGCGGGCTGGATCGACAACGCCCCCTACAACGGAAGCCGGCAGCAGAGCGACTGGGTCGCCGACGCCTACACCGCGTTCCACAACTCCTACACCGCGATGGGCACCCCCCGCTACAACGACTTCACCGCCGCCGCGCGGGAACTTGACCAGATGTCCTGCCTGGACTACCTCTCCTCCATCGGACTGTCCTCCGGCGCCCCCCTCACCCAGCTCATCGAGTCCATCCAGCTCCAGAGCGGCGGCGGCCCCGACGAGGCGTCGGCGGTCGGGATGATCGGCTTCCTCGGCGCGTCCTCCACCTTCGACGGCGGCCCTGGATTCGACGAGAAGTACCACATCGCGGGCGGCAACGACCGTCTGGTCACCGGCATGCTCGCCCAGCTGCCCTCCGGGACCGTACGGCAGGGGTACGAACTGATCGCCCTCGCCCGCAACACCGACGGCAGCTACGCCTGCACCTTCGACAACGGCGGCACCACCGTCTGCGTCCAGGCCGACCACGTCGTGCTCGCCCTGCCCTTCGCCACGCTCCGCGACGTCGACCTCACCAAGGCCGGGCTGTCCTCCCTCAAGACCACCGCCATCCAGCAGCAGGGCATGGGCCAGAACGCCAAGCTCGTCCTCCAGCTCACCGAGAAGACCTGGCCGAGCGTCGGCTTCAACGGCGTCAGCAACACCGGCCCCACCGGCTACCAGACCGCGTGGGACGGATCCGTCGACCTCGGCGCCAACGGATCCCCCGCACTCCTGGTCAACTTCCCCGGCGGCGACGTCGCCCGTACGACCCTCACCGGCGCCGCCCACGGACCCGCTCCCGCCGCCGACGTGACCTGGTTCCTCGACCAGATCGAAAACGTCTTCCCCGGCACCACCGCCGCCTACAACGGCAAGGCCTATGAAGACCACTGGTCACTGGACCCCTGGCACCAAGGCGCCTACCACTTCTACAAGGTCGGCCAGTACACCACCTTCGCCGGCTACGAAGCCGTCCAGGAAGGCAACATCCACTTCGCCGGCGAACACACCGACGTCGACAACGCCACCCTCAACGCCGCCGTCGCCTCCGGCGAACGAGCCGCCGCCGAGATCAACACGCAGGTGTGAGCTCGCCGGCTCAACGGTGTGGCCGGTCCCGCGTGGACGCGAGGCCGGCCACCTCAGATCTCTTCGTCGTCCAGGAGTGCGAGCAGCCGCCCCTGCTCGCTCTCGGGGACGTATCCGGCGTAGTAGTCGTAGAGATTGCGCCGCGAGATTCGTGCCGCCGCCAGGCCGTCCCGTACCCGGATCGCCTCGAGCACCTTCTGGTGGTGGTGGAGCGACTCCCGCATGAGCGCGGTGCTGTTGCGCGCATGGGCGACCTTGTCCGAGATCAGCGAGAGGACGGCGCCCCGGACCACCTGGTTGCAGACCTCGATGAGGGAGTTACGGCCGGCCTGGGCCACCGCCTCATGAAATGCGACGTCCGCCTTGCTGAACTCCTCGTACCCTGCCTCGATCGCGTCCGACATGGCGGCGAGCGTCCGTTCCATGGAGGACAGCTCCTCCTCGGTTCGCAGCCGGGCCGCCAGCAGGCTCGCCGACCCGTCGAGGATCATGCGGAACGAGATCAGCTCGGCCATCGACATGCTGTCGAACTGGACGAGCCGGGTCATCTCCTTGGTCAGGCCGGCCGACGAGAACGGCAGGATCTCCGGGCCGTTCGGGTCACCCGGGCGCGAGCGGACGAGGCCGTTGCTCTCCAGCACGCGCAAGGCCTCCCGCACCGTGGGCCGACTCGCGCCGAACTGCGTTACCAGCTCTCGCTCGCTCGGCAGCCGTTGACCGGGTTTCAGGTCACCTCTCACGATCGCCTGCTCGATCTGCTCGACGATGCGCTGGTAGAGCCGTACCGGCGAGACCTGCTGGAACTGCGCCCCCTCACTCACGGTTTCTTCCCCTCTGTCGTCATCTCCCCGGTGGGCGCCCCTGGAGTGCCGTCCGGCCAATGCGGAACGGCCTCGGCCGGGCGGTTCCGTTCGTACCACGCGGCCGCCCTCAAGACGCCGAGATCGTCGAAGCGGCGGCCCGCGATCTGCACCCCGATGGGCCGGCGGTCCGCCGTGAAACCGCAGTTGACGGTCGCCGCGGGCTGTCCCGACATGTTGTACGGCGCGGTGAAGCCGATGTGGGACATGGTCTTCCCGTCCCCCATGAACGGCATCGGCTGCTCGGCGGGAAACGCCGCCACCGGCGCCACCGGCGAGAGCACCAGATCGTACGGAACCGTCGCCGCAACGGTCCGCGCCTGGATGCGCATGATCTGCTGGTAACACTGGAGCACCGTCGTGCCCGGCACGTCCGCGCCCTCCTGACACCATTGGATGATGTAGGGGTGGACGCGCGGCCGGGCCTCGGGCGCCAGTTCGCGGAAGTCGTTCCAGGACCGCACGCGCCAGAACAGATCCAGGTCGTCCAGGAGCTCTTGGCTCATGAACGGCTCGACCGGCTCCACGACGGCTCCCGTCGCTTCGAAGACCTCGGCGGCGCGGCCCACCGCGGCGAGGATCTCGGCGTCGCATGGCTCCCCGCAGGCGGCGTCCAGGTGCACCCCCACCCGCAGTCCGCGCACATCGCCGTCCAGCGCCGACCAGTCGATGTCCTGCGGCGGCAGGCTTGACCAGTCCCGGGGATCCGGCCGGCTCAGGACCCGCATGAACAGCGCCGCGTCCGCCACGGTGCGCGTCATGGGGCCGGCGCTGCGCCCCAGGTACGGGGTGTCGAGCGGGATCCGCCCGTAGCTGGGCTTGAGCGTGGCGAGGCCCAGCCAGGTGCCCGGCAGCCGGATCGATCCCCCGATGTCGGTGCCGACGTGGAGCGGGCCGTACCCTCCGGCGGCCGCGGCCCCCGCACCGGAGCTGGAGCCGCCCGTGGTCCAGGACGCGTTCCAGGGGCTGCGCGAAATGCCGTGCCGGCTGGAGACCCCGGAGGAGAGCATGCCCCAGTCCGGCATCACGGTCGACCCGAGTATCACCCCACCGGATTCGACGACCCGCGCGGCGATGGGCGCGTCCAATTCGGGGACGACCGGCTCGACCCCCGCATTGCCCGAGGTCATGGGGACGCCCCTGCGGGCGATGTTCTCCTTCAGCGTCACCGGCACGCCATCGATGGGCCCGAGCGGTTCCCCCGCCGCCCATCGGGCCTCGCTGGCCAGAGCCGCCTTGCGGGACTCGTCCGGATCCCGCGTCCAGAACGCGTTGAGCACACCCTCGCGCGCCTCGATCACCGACTGCACGGCGTCGTGGACCTGGACGGGAGACAACGTGCGGTCAGCGAATCCGGTCACCATCTCGACGGCCGGCATCGCGGCCAGGCCCTGTTCCGTGAGCACCCGCACTCTCCTTCGGTTAACCGGCCCCTTGACAAGAACAGCTTCAGTCGCTTTCGTACCTGGCAAGTGAGTTTACTGGTCAGGCCAGTCACGGCGAAAGGTGGCGTCCATGGCGCGGGACACCAAGGTCGTGCGGCTCGCCGTCATACCGGGAGCCAGGGGTAGAACATTGAGACATGACAAGCAGCTGACGAGGCACATCGGGACGGTCGCGGCCACGCTCGCATGCCTGCTGCTGGCGGCCTGCTCGGCCGGGTCCACGGCATCCGGAAACGGCACCGGCGGCTCCGCCGGCGACACCCTGAAGGTCGGCCTCATCGCCGAGCCCGGCAGCCTCGACTTCACCAAGACCGACGGCGCCGCCATTCCGCAGGCACTGCTCTACAACGTCTACGAGAACCTGGTGAGGCTGGACCAGTCCGGGAAGATACAGCCCGACCTGGCCACGTCGTGGAACATGTCCACGGACCGCAAGACGTACACGTTCCAGCTGGTCAAGAACGCCAAGTTCAGCAATGGCGCACCGTTCACGGCCGAGGACGCCAAGTTCTCCATCGAACGCGTCAAGTCCGACTGGACGGTATCGCTGAAGTCCCGGATGGACGACGTCGACACGGTGCAGGCGGTGTCGCCCACCGAACTGAAGGTCACCCTGAAAGCGCCGAGCAACGACTGGCTGTACTGGATGACCACTCGCGTCGGCGCGATGTTCAGCCGGACCGGCGTGAGCAACCTGGCCACCGAGCCGGTGGGCACCGGCCCGTACGTGATGAAGAAGTGGACCCGCGGCGACTCGATCACGCTGGACCGTAATGCCGGCTACTGGGGCCGCAAACCGCAGTTCGCGTCAGTCGTCCTCAAGTACTACAAGGACCCGACGGCCATGCAGAACGCGCTGCTCACCGGCACCATCAACGCGATCGGAACGTTTCAGCCCCCGGACGCCCTCAGCCGGTTCCAGAACAACCCGAAGTACAAGGTCATCGAAGGCTCGACCAACGGCGAGGTGGTCCTCTCCTTCAACAACGGCTCGGGCCCGCTGAAGAATCCGAAGGTCCGCCAGGCGGTCCGCTACGCCATCGACCACAAAGCCCTGATGGACACCTGCTGGGCAGGCCGCGGCAAGCTCATCGGCAGCATGGTCCCGCCGACCGACCCGTGGTACCAGGACCTCACGAACGACTATCCGTTCGACCGCAGCAAGGCCAAGCAGCTCCTTCAGGAGTCCGGCGAAGCCGGCACCACGCTGCGGCTGCGGCTTCCGACACTGCCGTACGCCACCGCGTGCGGCACCGTGGTCAAGAGCCAGCTCGAACAGGCCGGGTTCAAGGTGAAGCTCGACCAGCTGGAGTTCCCCGCCGCCTGGCTGACCACCGTGTTCAAGAACGCCGACTACGACATGTCCATCATCGCCCACGTGGAGCCGCGCGACATCGAGACGGTGTTCGGGGACAAGACCTACTACACCCGCTACGACAACCCCGAGTTCCGCGCGTTGCTGAAGAAGGCGGACGAGGGCACGCAGGAGGAGCAGATCACCTCCATGCAGGCGGCCGCCCGGCTTCTGTCCAAGGACGCCGCGGCCGACTGGCTGTTCCTGCTGCCGAACCTGATGGTGGCGGAGAAGGGCATCACCGGACTGCCCGCGAACTACATCTCCGAGTCCCTGGATCTCACCGGCGTGGGCCGGTCGTGAAAGGCGGCCCCAACCGATGATCGTCCGTCTGGTGCAGCGGGTCGTGATCCTCCTGGCCGGCCTCGTCGTGAGCTCCGTGATGGTGTTCGCGTTCATGGCGGTGCTGCCAGGGGATCCGGCCCGCGTCGCCCTCGGCGTCAACGCGTCGCCCTCGGCGGTGGCGCAACTGCGCGAGGAGTTCGGGCTCGACCGGCCGCTGGTGAACCAGTACCTCGGCTGGGTACGCGGACTGGTGACCTTCCATCCGGGGAACTCCTACATCTCCCACGCGGCGATCGGGCCGCAGATCGCCGACCGCCTCCAGGTCACCCTGTGGCTCGTCGGCGCCGGGATGGTGATCGCGTGCATCCTGGCGGTCCCCATGGGAACGCTCATGGCCATGCGGCACCGCAGGCCGTCCGGGCTCTTCCTCTCGGCCCTGTCCCAGGTCGGCGTGGCCGTCCCGGCCTTCCTCGCGGGCATCCTCCTGATCACCGTGTTCGCGGTGGGGCTCGGCTGGCTGCCGGCGAACGGCTGGACACCTCCGGCGCAGGATCCGGTCCTGTTCCTCAAGCAGCTGGTGCTGCCCGCGCTGTCCCTCGGACTGGTGCAGGCGGCAGTGCTCACCCGCTACGTCCGCAGCGCCGTGCTCGACGTCCTCCGGGAGGACTATCTGCGCACCGCTCGCGCCAAAGGACTTCGGCCCACGCGGGCGCTGCTGCGGCACGGACTGCGGAACGCGGCGGTGCCCGTGGTCACCGTCATGGGGTTGCAGCTCGCCACGCTGCTGGTCGGCGCCGTCGTCATCGAACGGGTCTTCGCCATCCCCGGGCTCGGAAGCCTGCTGCTGGACAGCGTCGCCAACCGCGACCTCATCATGGTGCAGGACGTGGTCATGATCATCGCAGCGGCGGTGCTGCTCGTGAACTTCCTGGTGGACGCGGTCTATCTGATGATCGACCCGCGGCTCAGGGCGGATGCGTCATGAGTGCTCTGGACACGGAGGCCGAGGTCGCGTCCGCGGTGCCCGGCGGCCGCCGGCGGCGCCGCCCGATGACGGGCAGCCTCGTGGCGGGCGGCCTCATCGTCTCGGTCGTGTTCGCCATGGCGCTGCTGTCCTTCGTGTGGACGCCGCACGACCCGACCCTGGTGAACCCCTCGGCGCGGCTGGAGAAGCCGTCACTGGAGTACTGGTTCGGCACGGACAAATTCGGCCGCGACGTGTTCAGCCAGATCCTGGTGGGCTCGCGGACCACGCTGTTCGTCGGCTTCGTGGCGGTGGGCGTCGCCGCCCTGGTCGGAGTGCCCCTCGGCATCGTCGCCGGGATGGCGCCCCGCTGGCTCGGTGAGCTGCTGATGCGCGGCAACGACCTGCTCCTCGCCTTCCCGGCGCTCCTGCTGACCATCATGTTCGCCGCCGTGTACGGCGGCAGCACGCTGGTCGCGATGATCGCCATCGGCATCGCGTCCATCCCGCATTTCGCCCGGCTGACCCGCAGCGGCACGTTGCAGGTCATGCGGACCGAATACGTCCTCGCGGCGCGAGCGGCGGGCCGCGGGCCGTTCTCGATCGGCCTGCGGCATGTCCTGCCCAACGTCAGCAGTCTCGTCATCGTGCAGGCGTCGGTCGGTTTCGCCATCGCCGTACTCGCCGAAGCCGCGCTGTCCTTCCTGGGCTTCGGAACCCCGCCCCCCACACCGTCCTGGGGCCGGATGCTGCAGGAGAGCCAGGAGATGCTGTGGTCCGCCCCCCGGCTCGCCGTGTTCCCGGGCGTCGCGATCGCGGTGGCGGTGCTCGGATTCAACCTGCTCGGTGACGGCCTGCGCGACCGTTTCGACCCCAAGCTGGAGGACCGGCGATGACCCCGGAACCCGACACGGCACCGGCGTCCGGACCGGACGACGCCCCCGCCTCGGGACCGGACGCCGCACCGGTCTCCGGGCCGGACGACGTCCTGACCGTGCGGAGACTCGACGTCGCGGTGGGCGGCCGCAAACTCGTCGAAGACGTCGACTTCACCATCCGGGCCGGCGAGCGGGTCGGCCTGATCGGTGAATCGGGGTCGGGCAAGTCGCTGACGGCGCTGAGCGTCATGGGCCTGCTCCCCGAGGGCCTCCGGGCAACGGGTTCGGTGCGGCTCGCCGGAGTCGGCCACGACCTGGTGGGCGCCGACGAGGCGCGGATGTCCCAGGTACGCGGCAAGGAGATCGCCATGGTCTTCCAGGAGCCCATGACCGCTCTGAATCCCACGATGAGGGTCGGGCGGCAGATCACCGAGGCGCTGCTGGTCCACCGGACCAGGCCCGACCGCGCGTCCGCCCGAGCGGCGGCCGTGGAACTGCTCGCCCAGGTGGGGCTACCCGATCCCGCGAGCGCCGCGAACGCCTATCCGCACCAGTTCTCCGGAGGCCAGCGGCAGCGGGTGGTGCTGGCCATCGCCCTCGCGAACGACCCCGCGCTCCTGGTCTGCGACGAGCCCACCACCGCACTCGACGTCACGGTGCAGGCGCGGGTGCTCGACCTGATCGTACGGGGCGTCGAGGACCGCAGGTCGGCCATGCTCTTCATCACCCACGACCTGGCCGTGGTGGCCACCGTCTGCGAGCGGGTCATGGTCATGTACGGCGGGCGGTTGGTCGAGTCCGGCCCGGTGCGGGAGGTGTTCACGCGCCCCCGGCACCGCTACACCCAGGGCCTGATCGGCGCGTCGGACCTGACCGTGGTCGACGACCGCGGTCGGCTGGCCACGATCGCCGGGTCGGTTCCGCCGGCGGGCCGGTTCCCCGCCGGATGCGTCTTCCGAAACAGGTGCGCTCAGGCGACCGACATGTGCGCCACCAGGCCGGAATGGGTCTCGACCGGGCCGGACTCCGGCTACGCCTGCTTCCACCCGGTACCCGAGAGCGGCACACGCGAGACCGGCCTACCCACGAACCAGGAGGCCGGCCGTGGCTGAGCAGCCGACCAGCACCCCCGGGCCCGTCGACGCCATCAGCGTCCGCGACGTCACGCGCCACTACCGGCGGCCTCGTACCTCGCTTCGCCACCCCAGTCCGCCGGTGCACGCCCTACGCGGCGTCAGCCTCGCCATCTCCCCGGGGGAACGGTTCGGCATCGTGGGCGAGTCGGGGTGCGGCAAGTCGACCCTGCTGCGGATCATGGCCGGGCTCGACCGCCCCACCAGCGGCAGCGTCGCGATCGACGGGCGGGACATCACCGGGCTCCGGGAGAGACGGCTCCGGTTCGTCCGCGAGCGGCTGCAACTCGTGTTCCAGGACCCGATGAGTGCGCTGGACCCGCGCATGCGCGTCGGCGACATCGTGGCCGAGCCGCTCGTCGCGCAGGGGCACCGGAACCGCAAGGAGCGGGTGGCCGAGCTGCTCGAGGCCGTCGGCCTGGGAGCCGAGGCGGCGGACCGGTATCCGCACCAGTTCTCCGGAGGCCAGCGGCAGCGCATCTCGATCGCGCGCGCTCTCGCCCCCCGCCCGAAGGTCCTGGTGGCCGATGAGCCGGTGAGCGCCCTGGACGTGTCCGTACGGGCCCAGGTGCTCAACCTCCTCGCCGACCTCGTCGACGAGCTGTCCCTCACGCTCGTCTTCGTCTCCCACGACCTGTCCGTGGTCCGTCACGTGTGCGACCGGGTAGCGGTCATGCATGACGGGCAGATCGTGGAGACCGGGTCCACGGAGCAGGTGTACGAGGAACCGGAACATTCCTACACACGCAGGCTCATCGCCGCCGTCCCGACTCTGGGCAGGGCACTGTCCGGAGTGTCGGCGGCCGACCTCAACCGGGAGTACCGACCGTGACCACCCAGGACGAACCCGACAGCCTCGTGGGGAGGGAGTTCCCCGAGGGGCTTCCCATCGGGGACGGTTGGGTGGCGGCACCCGCCGCCGAGGACGTCCGCTTTCCCTACGACGGGACGCTCGTCGCGCGGGCGCCGGTCGGGAACGGCGGCCTCGCACGCCAGGCGGTGGACGCGGCGGTCGCGGTCCGTGAGCAGGTCGGCCGGCTTCCCTCGCACACACGCAGGGCGGCACTGCTCGCGACGCACGAGGCGATCGCCTCCCGGCGCGCCGACTTCGAGCGGCTCCTGGTCCTGGAGACCGGCAAGCCGCTGGTCGACTGCCGCGTCGAGGTTGAGCGCACCCTGCTGACACTGCTGACGGCGGCCGAGGAAGTGGCCCGGCTGCACGGCGAGACGGTGCCGCTGGACCTGCTGCCGTCGGGGGAGGGGCTGCTCGGGTTCTGGACCCGCAAGCCGATCGGCGTGGTGGTGGGCATCGCGGGCTTCAACTACCCGCTGCTGCTCGCCGCGCACAAGATCGCGCCATCGCTGGCCGCCGGCTGCCCGGTCATCGCCAAGCCCGCCCCGCAGACGCCGCTCGCCTCGCTGTGGCTGGTGCACCTCCTCCGCGAGGCCCTTCGTGCCGGCGGCGCGCCGCAGGCGGCGGTGCAGCTGGTGACCGGGGGACCGGAGGTGGGCGTCGCGCTGACCACCGACCGCCGGATCGGGGCGGTGTCCTTCACCGGATCCGCCGCCGTGGGCCACCAGATCGCCCGGGACGCGGCACCCACCAAGGTGCTGCTCGAACTCGGCTCCAACGCCGCATTGGTGGTGGCCGCCGACGCCGACCTCGACGCCGCCGCCGACGCGGTGGTGCGCGGCGGGTACTACGCGTCGGGCCAGGCGTGCATCAGCGTGCAGCGGGTCATCGTGGTGGACGCCGTGCGGAAGGAGTTCGTGGCCCGCCTGACGGAGCGAGTGGCCCAGGTGGTCGTGGGCGATCCCCGCGATCCGGCGACGAGGGTCTCGGCGCTCATCGACGAGCGGTCGACCGAGCGGGTGCGCGCGTGGCTGGAGGAGGCGGTGGACGCGGGGGCGTCGCTGGTGGCCGGAGGCCGGGTCAGCGAGGGCGTGATCGAGCCCGCCGTGCTGCTCGACGTGGACCGCGCCCTCTCCGTCTGGAACGAGGAGGTCTTCGGCCCCGTGGTCGCGGTACGGTCCGTCCCCGATCTGGAGACTGCCTTCGACCTGGTCAACGACTCGCGCTACGGACTGCACGCGAGCGTCTACACCGGCTCCCTCGACACGGCGTTCGCCGCTCTCGACCGCCTGGAGGTGGGCGGGGTGGTCGTCAATGAGGTTCCCGGCTTCCGTTCCGACGTCATGCCGTACGGCGGCGTGAAGGACTCCGGGGCCGGACGGGAGGGCCCGAGGTTCGCCATCGAAGAGCTCACCGTAACGCGTATGGCAGTGATCCGTCCGACGACAACGAAGCCGTGAGGACCATGCAAGCAGAGGACCGCACCGATGCAGTGGAGGCGTACTCCCGCCTGTTCAGGCTCGACGGCCGCAGCGCCGTCGTGGTGGGCGCGGGCAGCGGAATCGGCCGCGAGAGCGCCCTGGCCCTCGCCGCGCACGGCGCCACGGTGGTGTGCGCCGACCAGGACCTGACAGCGGCCACGGCGACGGCGTCGATGGGGCCGGGCCTGTCGGCGTACGCCCTCGACGTGCTCGACGGCGAGGCGGTCGCGCGTGCCGCCGAGGAGCTCGGACCCGTCGACGTGCTCGTCTTCACCGCCGCGACGAACGTGCGCAAGTGCCTGCTCGACTACACGGCGGAGGAGTTCGAGCGGGTCGTGGCGCTCAACCTGCGCGCGTCCTTCGACCTGGTGCGGGCCTTCGGCCGTGGCATGGCCGAACGCGGCAGGGGAAGCATCATCGGCTTCAGCTCGATCCGCGCGGTGGCCGTCGAGCCGGGACAGGGAGTGTACGCGGCCACGAAGGCCGGCCTCGTCCAGCTGCTGCGGACCGCGGCCGCCGAGCTGGGTCCGTCGGGCGTGCGAGTGAACACCATCGCCCCGGGCGTCGTGGACACACCGCTGACCGCGCAGATCAGGGCCGTGCCGGAATGGTCGGAGGCCTATGCGACCAAGAGCGCCCTGGGCCGCTGGTCCCGGCCCGACGAACTGGCGGGCGCCGTCGTCTACCTCGCGTCGGACGCGTCATCCTTCGTCACGGGGAGCCAGCTTTTCGTGGACGGCGGCTGGACGGCGATCGACGGACGTTACACGCCGCCCAACTGACTGAAGACGGCCGAGGCCGCCTCCGCTGATCAGCGGAGGCGGCCTCATCGGTGGTCGTGGGTCAGTCGATTCGCTCGAAGGGCTCCGTGCTCTCTTCGTCCGGCGCGACCGTGAAGACGACCTTCTCGAGCTCTCCGGTGAACGCGAATTCGCCGTCGTAGTTGGGGGAGGACGGCGACAGGGTGTCCCGGCCGACGTCGAGGCCCTGCCATCCCAGGAAGTGCGGCAGGACCCGCGGAATGGCCTCGGTACCGACCGGCCTTCCCGACACGAACAGGTGTCCGACGCCCCGCATGTCACCGGTCTTGACGAATTCGAAGGTCAGCTCCGCCGGGCCGATCGGGAGTTCTTCCGTCGAGGTCACCGAATACCGGGTGCCGAGGAAGTTGTACTCGTAGACCAGCCGGTTGTCCTTGACGTACAGGACGTACCCGCTGCTGACGTTGCCCAGCGACACCAGGACGCCCTCGTCCGACGCGGCGTCCCGGTCGACGAACGCGGTGATGCGGTGCCCGCGGTTCATCACCGGCGGCACCGCGGCGACGGGCAGATGGGCCATGCCGGGGTAGTAGGTGAACGTGGTGCGCCTGCGCGGAGAGCCGGGACGCGGAATCTTCGCCCGGTAGGCGAATCCGTTGTCGTCCAGCGGCAGGACATCGTATTTCCCTGCCTCCACCCAGAATCGGGCGACCATCTTCTGTAGTTGCTCGGGCCGTTCCCGCGCCAGGTCGTTGCACTCCGAGAAGTCGGTGTCGTGGTGGTAGAGCTCCCACTGGTCCGCGTCGAAGGATGTTCCGCGTTCGTGGAACGCGACGGCCTTCCAGCCGTCGTGCCAGATCGCGCGGTGCCCGAACATCTCGAAGTACTGGCTCTCCTTGCGCGTCGGCGCGGTCGGCGAGCCGAAGGTGTAGGCCATACTGACACCGTGGATCGGCAGTTGCGGGATGCCGTTGTGGACCGCGGGAGCCCGCAGACCGAGCAGTTCGAAAAGGGTCGGGACGATGTCGGTGACGTGATGGAACTGCTGCCTGATCTCGTCAGTGCGCGGCAGCCCCCGAGGCCAGTGCACGATGAGCGGGCAGCGGACGCCGCCTTCGTGAGTGTTCTGCTTGTAGCGCTTGAACGGCGTGTTGCCCGCCTGCGCCCAGCCCCAGGGGTAGTTGGCATGAGCGCGAGTGGTGCCGATCTCATCGATCCGCGCGACCATTTCCCCGAGGTCCTCGGGGATACGGTTCTGGAACGCGGTGGGGTTGAGTGAGCCCTGCTGCCCGCCTTCCTGGCTGGCCCCGTTGTCCGAGAGCAGGATGGTGATGGTGTTCTCCATCCGGCCGACCCGCTCGAGGAACTCCATGAGCCGCCCGATGTGATGGTCGGTGTGGTCGACCATCGCCGCGTAGGCCTCCTGGAGGCGTACCGACAGCTTCTTCTCGTCGTCCGACAGCTCGTCGAAGGGAACGACCCCGGGGTTGCGCGGCGCCAGTTCGGTGCCGGCCGGCAGGACGCCCTGCTCGATCTGGCGGGAGTGCCGGGTGGCGCGCTCGGCGTCCCAGCCGTGGTCGAACCGGCCCCGGTACTTCTCCAGGTATTCCCGAGGAGCCTGGTGCGGGGCGTGCGCCGCGCCGAGCGCCAGGTACAGGAAGAAGGGCTTCTCCGGAGTGACCGAAGTCTGGTCCGTGACGAATTCGATCGCCCGGTCGACCAGGTCCTCAGTGAGGTGATAGCCCTCTTCCGGGCTCTTCGGCGGAGCCACGGCGTGGTTGTCGTAGAACAGTTCCGGATAGAAGCTGTCCGTCTCGGCTTCCAGGAATCCGTAGTAGCGCTCGAACCCGCGAGACAGCGGCCACTGGGTGTACGGTCCGGACGCGGTGGTCTGCTCCATCGGCGCCAGATGCCACTTGCCCACGGCCATGGTGTTGAAGCCGCTGTCGCACAGCACCTCGGGCAATGTCGCGGCGGCCTTGGTGATCCGTCCGCGACCGCTGGGGAAGCCGGTGTCGAAGTTGGACAGCATTCGCATACCGACGGCGTGGTGGTTCCGGCCGGTCAGCAGGCAGGCACGGCTCGGCGAACACAGCGTGGTGGTGTGGAAGTTCGTGTAGCGAAGGCCACCGGTGGCGAGGGCGTCCATGGCGGGGGTGTCGATGTCCGAGCCGAAGCAGCCGAGGTCGGAGAAGCCGACGTCGTCGAGCACGATCACCACGACATTGGGCGTGCCCTCGGGAAGCGCCTGCGGATCGGGCCACCACGGAGTCGACTCCTCGTAGGTCGTGCCGATCCTGCCGTGGAAGGCATCGCTCACGGACGGCGGATGCGGGGAGGCGTTGGTCATCCGGGGCGCTCCTTTGGCAGATCCCTGGAGGTTCCGAGGAAGTTAACTGGTCTTACCAGTAGCCTGGGCGAAAGTTTGGCCTGCTCGGTGTTGCCATGTCAACCACGGCCACCCCAGGCCGCGGTCGTGGCCGCCGTGGTCCGACCGTCGCAGGCCGAGAGCGTCCACGGGCGCATCTCGATACCTTCGACGCCGCCTCGCGCAGGTCGGCGGTATTCCTCTATTGATCGCCCGGAACATTCACGCCGGTTCCGGGGAACCGGGCACGCCAAGCCAACGTCAATCGGATGGAGGCTCACCCTAGAAAAACCTGTTGAGTCTCAACGCCGAGATCCTAAGATGGACATCAGAAAGCGACAGGGAAGGAATCCGAAAGTGGCGTACATGCTTATCGCCGGCTGGCGCGGGCAGCCGTGTGACCTGGCCGGACGATACCTCATGTCACTGGAGGCCCCTGGGTAGAGACCGTGAGTCCTACTCCCAGAGGCCGCCGAGGAACATCCACAGCGGCCTTTTCTTATGGGCGAGCCAGCGGATAGGCAGCCGGTCTCCAAAACCGGCAGGATGCGGGTTCGACTCCTGCCGCTCATGCCAGACCCCTTCTTACGGGCGGGGGTACGGAATCACTTGATAACTCCACAGCGGAAGACACCAAATAAGCAGGCGCAGTCCATAGCCGTCCACGGGAGGTCTTCGGCTTCGGCTGAGAACAACCCGGCGACGCCAAGGACCGCACCTGCGCACGTCCCAGGTGAGCCGTCGCACTGCGACGGCTCACCGGGGACCCTCCCGGCCGGCGGTCACCTGAACTCCAAGCGACGGTGGCCGCCGATCGGGAGCCGTCCCCGCGCCCGTAGGGGCGTGGGGACCAAGGGCCTCTAGCTCCAACTGGCAGAGCGTCTCCCCTGCAAGGAGAGGGATCTCGGTTCGAATCCGAGGGGGTCCACGGTGGCGGCGTACGACGTCGAGGACAGACGGCGTGTGATGTACGCCCGCCCCGCAACGGGATGAAGGGGAGATGGCGCCCCGCCTGGTGTTCCCGCCAGGAGGCGGGAACATGGAACCCTCCTTGGGCGAACCGCGCTGGAGCTTGGGTTGGATACGAGCCATCTCGGAGAGATCCGGACCGGGTACGGCAAACGCCGAAACAAGCCGCTACGCCTCCAGGTGGAGCACATCAACGGCGACCGTCTTGACTGCCGGGCAGAAAACTTGTGCTTCTTGTGTCCGAACTGTCATACGCAGACGGCAACGTACGCACGGTGCAACGGGACGCTGCTCAGCAGGTAGAGCGCCTGGCTTGGGGACCAGGAGACGCGCGGTTCGAGTCCGTGCATCCCGACCGATGACGGTGTGGCGCGTGAGGGCTGGTAACGAAACGCGCCTTCCTTGCACCAGCCTTCGTAGCTCAATGGACAGAGCACCCGTCTTCGGAACGGGGGATCCGGGTTCGACTCCTGGTGGAGGCGCTCTGCCCGCCGATCGCGGGCACATGCCGCAGAAGCCGAAGTGGTGAGGCACCTGCCTTCCAAGCAGGGGAACCGGGTTCGACTCCCGGGTGCGGCTTGCCGACTGCGCCGACGGGAGTAACAGCCCTCGGACGGTCCCCAAGCGCCGTGAGCATGGCTGGTTATGCAGCGGACTCTTAATCCGCGGAGCGGGGTTCGATCCCCCGACGGCGTACGACGGAGGGCGGCGGGCCCAGCTGAGGGGCCACGTTCGGGTTCGAGCCCCGACCGACCGACGTTACGAGCTCGCGGGAGTGAAGGGAATTGGCATACCTCACCGGCTCAAAATCGGTGGTTTGCGGGTTCGAAGCCCGCCTCCCGTTACTCGATGCTGGGTCATCCAATGGCAGGATGCGCGGCTCTGGATCGCGTCACGCAGGTTCGACCCCTGCCCCAGCAGCTACACCTCGAGCATGGCATCGCTCTGGGGCGTGAGCGCCTGTAGCCCAATCAGGTACGAGGCGTCTGGTCGAGAGCCAGAAGGATGCGGGTTCGAAGCCCGCCGGGCGCACGCGAGAAAGGGGGCCGGTGGCGGCGGCCACCGAACCTTTCCACGGACCGTGGTCCGCCGGTCGGGCGGCAGCCTAGGCGGGCCCGCCGGGGGGAGAACCCGCGGACCATAGGCGCGGGGAGGAACCTCTGGCGGTCAGAAGCACATGCCTCTGTAGCTCAACAGGGAGAGCGCCTGTCTCGTAAACAGGTGGTCGTCGGTTCGAGTCCGACCGGAGGCTCCATGATCCGGGATGCCGCGTCGGCGTCGGCACCGCGGCCTTGAACCACGGACTCGCGGGTTCGACTCCCGCTCCCGGAGCTACGCCCTTCAGGACCAGCGTCCACCCGCCCTTGGCAGGGCGGGCCGCCCGGGTCGGCACCGGGGAGGGGCTCTGTGTGGGTGAAGTGTTGTCGGAGGCATCCGGGCTCGCCATGTCCGGGGGGCGGGTTCGAGTCCCGTCACCCACTCTCAAGCCGTCCTAGCCCAATCAGGTAGAGGCGCCGCGTTGAGGACGCGGATGGTCCGGGTTCGAGTCCCGGGGACGGTACGCAAGGAGGGTTGCCCGAGCCGGGAAGGGACCGGGTTGCTAACCCGAGGTCGGGGATCACCCCCGCGTGCGTTCGAGCCGCACACCCTCCGCTCGATCCCCGGTGGCCAAGCAGGTTAAGGCGCCCGTCTGATGTGCGGGAGATCGCTGGTTCGATCCCAGCTCGGGGAACTCTTGGAAGGCGTCCGGCTGGACGAGGAGCGCCGTTGGAAGCGGCGTGGCACGGCCCGTGCCGTGCCGGGGGTTCAAGTCCCTCGCCTTTCCGCACCTGGAAGGTTGGCAGAGTCCGGTATTGCGCCCGCCTTGAAAGCGGTGGCCAGGGTTACACCTGCGGGGGTTCGAATCCCTCACCTTCCGCCAGATCGGTGTCGGCCGCCGTTCCGGCCGTGTCGCGCTCATGTGGCACGACGCCGCGCGGCTTTCGCTCCTGCTTGTGTAGCTCAGCGGCCAGAGCATCTCGTTGTCAACGAGGGAGACGCCGGTTCGAGTCCGGTCACAAGCGCCATGCCCGGTTGGTTCAGCAGCAGTGCGGCACCTCCACCGGGTACCACGCCCTCATAGCTCAGTGGACAGAGCACCGGCTTGCGGAGCCGGGAGCGCAGGTTCGACTCCTGCTGGGGGTACGCGAGCACCGCCGGTTTGATCCCGGCGGTCACGAGCCCGGTTAGCTCAATGGGAGAGCGGCGCTTTCACACGGCGTTAACGGCGGTTCGACTCCGTCACTGGGTACTGTGACCGATCCCGAAGTAGTCGAGGGACCAGGTTGTGATCCTGGTGGAAGCCGGTGCGAGTCCGGTCGGTCACCCTGCGCGAGCTGGGCACGTGGTGAGCCCACCCCGCTGTAAACGGGACGTTTCGACTGTGGCGGTTCGACTCCGTCCTCGCGCACAACACCGGCGGGCCGGCCGCTCTCGGATCCGGCCGAGGACCGGCCGAGGTGTCTTCCGCTGTGGAGACCGTCATCCCGCTGCACCCCAACCCCGTCGTGCGGGAGGCTTCGAGGCCGGGACCGCCCGTCTGGTCGGCATCGATCCGGACGTCATCGTCCTGGCGGTCCGGCGCCTCCTGCGGGATCAGGCCGCGTACCAGCGCATGGCGGGAGCCATCAACCCCCACGGAGACGGCCGCGCCGCCGCGCGGGTCGTCGCCGCGTTGGCTCACTTCTTCGGCGTCGGGCCGCGGGCCGGTCAGTTCGTCCCGGTACCGGGCGCGGTACGGCCGGACTGACGGGGACAAGCGCGTGGCGGGTGGTGTGACCGACGTTACGGAACGTGCGGTCACGGCGGGCCCTAGGATCTACTACGAGAGGTAGTACTACGAGTCGTAGTAGTTGATTGGGAGGCGCGGGGATGAACCCGCTCGACATCGCCCGGTGGCAGTTCGGGATCACCACGATCTACCACTTCTTCTTCGTCCCCCTGACGATCGGCCTGTCCGCGCTCGTCGCGGGCCTGCAGACGGCATGGGTACGGACGGGCGCCACGCGGTACCTCCGCGCGACGAAGTTCTGGGGGAAGCTCCTCCTGATCAACTTCGCGATGGGGATCGTCACCGGGATCGTGCAGGAGTTCCAGTTCGGGATGAACTGGAGCGCCTACTCCCGGTTCGTCGGTGACGTCTTCGGCGCGCCGCTGGCGATGGAGGGCCTGCTCGCGTTCTTTCTCGAGTCGACCTTCCTGGGACTGTGGATCTTCGGCTGGGACAAGCTGCCGAAGAAGCTCCACCTGGCCTGCATCTGGATCGTCGCCGTCGGGACGCTGCTGTCGGCGTACTTCATCCTCGCAGCCAACTCCTGGATGCAGCACCCGGTCGGCTACCACCTCGATCCGGCCACCGGGCGAGCCCGGCTCACCGATTTCTGGGCCGTGCTCACCAACTCCACGATGCTCGTCGCCTTCCCGCACACGATCACCGCGGCGTTCGTCACGGCGGGGCTGTTCATGGTCGGCGTCAGCGCGTGGCACCTGGCCCGGCGGCGGCACGTCGAGGTCTTCCGGCCGTCGATGAAAATCGCCCTGGCCGTCACGCTGATCGCCTCGCTCGGCGTGGCCATCACGGGCGACCAGCAGGGCAAGGTCATGACCAGGCAGCAGCCGATGAAGATGGCCGCGGCCGAGGCGCTCTACAAGACGGAACAGCCGGCGGCGTTCTCGCTGTTCACCGTGGGCACCCTCGACGGCCGCAAGGAGGTCTTCAGCGTCAAGGTGCCACGGGTCCTGTCGTTCCTGGCCACCGGGAGTTTCAGCGGCAAGGTCGACGGCATCAATGACGTGCAGGCCGCCGAACAGGCCAAGTACGGCCCGGGCAACTACCGCCCGGTCGTCCCGGTGACCTACTGGAACTTCCGGATCATGGCCGGCATCGGGTTCCTCACCGCGCTCATCGCCCTGCTCGGCCTGTGGCTCATGCGGCGCGGACGCCTCCCCAAGAACCGCTGGATCTGGCGGGCCGGCGTGGTGTCGCTCATCCTGCCGTTCGTCGCGAACTCCGCCGGCTGGATCTTCACCGAGATGGGCCGCCAGCCCTGGTCGGTGTACGGAGTGCTCAAGACGTCCGCGAGCGTCTCGCCCGGCGTCTCGGCCACGTCGATGCTCATCTCCGTCCTCGCGCTGACCACCCTCTACGGCGTCCTCATCGTCATCGAGACCGGGCTGATGGCCCGGTACGTCAAGGCGGGCCCGCCCTCGGAGGAGGACGTCGCGCCGCCTCCGCACGGCGACGAATCCGCCGAACAGCCACTCACCTTCGCCTACTGACAAGGAGGTCCGCGTCATGGATGGCACCACCGTCTGGTTCATCATCATCGCCTTCTTGTGGACCGGCTACTTCTTCCTGGAGGGCTTCGACTTCGGCGTCGGCGCTCTGCTGCCGGTGCTCGGCCGGGACGACACCGAGCGCCGTGTCCTGCTGAACGCCATCGGGCCGGTCTGGGACGGCAACGAGGTCTGGTTCATCGTCGCGGGCGCCGGGACGTTCGCCGCCTTCCCGGAGTGGTACGCCAGCCTGTTCAGTGGGTTCTACCTGCCCCTGCTAGCGGTGCTGCTCGCGCTGATCGTGCGCGGCGTGGCGTTCGAATATCGCGGCAAGCGCGAGGAGCCGCACTGGCGGCGCCGCTGGGATCGCGCGATCTTCTGGGGCAGCGTCGTCCCCGCGTTCATGTGGGGCGTGGTCTTCGCGAACCTCACCCGGGGCGTACGGCTGGACGCCCGGCACGAGTACGTCGGCACGCTGACCGACCTGCTGAACCCCTACGCCCTGCTCGGCGGGCTCACCACGCTCACGCTGTTCGTGCTGCACGGCGCGGTCTTCCTGTCGCTCAAGACGGCGGGGGACGTCCGTGCGCGGGCCGTCCGGGTCGCGAAGGTCGCCGTGGCGGCCGCGATCGTGGTGGGCGGGCTGTTCCTGGTGATCACGCAGCTTCAGCATGGCAAGCCGGTGACCTGGGTGACCGTGGCGGCGGCCGCCGCGGGGCTGGCCGGCGCGGCCGTCGCGATCGTCCGGGGCCGCGACGGCTGGGCGTTCGTCGGCACCGGCATGGCCATCGTGTGCGCGGTCGTGACGATGTTCACGGCGCTGTTCCCCGACGTCATGCCCTCGACGATCGCCGCCGCCAACAGCCTCACCACGACCAACGCCGCGTCTTCCCCGTACACGCTGAAGATCATGACGATCGCCGCGGTCGCGTTCACCCCGCTGGTGATGCTCTACCAGGGCTGGACGTACTGGGTGTTCCGCCGGCGCATCGACGCCGCGCACCTCCGCCAGGCGCGACGCGCCCCGGAGCCGGCGAAATGAGACCCTTCGACCCGCGGCTCCTGCGGTACGCCCGGACGACGCGGGCGTACCTCGCCGGGTCGGTGGTCCTCGGCACCGCCACGGCCGGGCTGGTCATCGCGCAGGCGACCCTGCTCGCGGCCCTGATCAGCGACGTCTTCCTCGGCGGCGCATCGCTCGCCGCGTCCCGCACGCCGTTGCTGCTCCTCCTGGCCGTCGTCGCGGGCCGGGCGCTGGTCGCCTGGCTGCAGGAGGTCGCCGCGCACCGCTCGTCCGCCGCGGTGAAGTCGCAGCTGCGCGGTCTCCTGCTCGAACGGGCGATGGCGCTCGGCCCGCGGTGGCTGTCCGGCGAGCGCAGTGGCGAGCTCGCCACCCTCGCCACGCGCGGAATCGACGCGCTGGACGGCTACTTCTCGCGGTACCTCCCGCAGCTCGTGCTGGCCGGGCTCGTGCCGGCGGCGGTCGGCGCGCGGATCCTGTTCGGCGACTGGTCGTCGGCGCTGATCATCGCGCTGACGCTGCCGCTGATCCCGGTCTTCGCGATCCTGGTCGGGCTGGCCGCCCAGAAGACGATGGACCGCCAGTGGCGCACCCTGTCCCTGCTGTCCGGGCACTTCCTCGACGCCGTCGAGGGCCTGCCGACGCTGAAGGTCTTCGGCCGGGCGAAGGCACAGGCGCGCGCCGTCCGCGAGGTCACCGAGCGGTACCGCGCCGAGACCATGGCCAGCCTGCGGGTGGCGTTCCTGTCCGCGCTGGCGCTGGAGTTGCTCTCGACGATCTCCGTGGCCCTCGTCGCCGTCTCGATCGGACTGCGGCTGGTCGATGGGGAGGTCGGCCTGCGGACGGCGCTGCTCGTCCTGATCCTCGCGCCGGAGGCGTACCTTCCGCTGCGCCAGGTCGGCGCGCAGTACCACGCGAGCGTCGAGGGGATCACCGCCGCCCAGCGGATCTTCGAGGTGATCGAGACGCCGCTCCCGCGTCACGGCGCGCGGACCGACGTGCCCGACCCGGCGCTCGCGACGATCCGGCTCGAGGACGTGACGGTGGCGTACGAGGGGCGGGAGGCCCCGGCCCTCGACGGCCTCTCGCTCGTCGTACGCCCGGGGGAGACCGTCGCTCTCACCGGGCCGAGCGGGTCCGGCAAGTCGACGCTGCTCGCCGTGCTCCTCGGTTTCGTCCGCCCTGACACGGGGCGTGTCCTCGTGGACGGGGCCGACCTCGGAGAGTTCGACCCGGACGCCTGGCGGGCGCGGGCCGCCTGGGTTCCCCAGCGGCCGTACCTGTTCGCCGGCACCGTCGCCGACAACATCCGCCTGGGCCACCCGGAGGCCTCCGACGAGGACGTACGGCGAGCCGCCCGCGACGCCTTCGCCGAGGAGTTCATCGACGCGCTGCCGCAGGGCTTCGCCACGCCGCTCGGCGAGCGCGGGACCGGCCTGTCCGCCGGGCAGCGCCGGCGGATCGCGCTCGCCCGCGCGTTCCTGCGTGACGCCCCGCTGCTGCTGCTCGACGAACCGACGGCCGGCCTCGATACCGAGAGCGAGGCCGCGGTGATCAAGGCCGTACGGCGCCTGGCGGCCGGGCGCACGGTCGTGCTCGTCGCGCACCGGCCGGCCCTGGCCGCGCTCGCCGACCGGGTCGTGCACGTCGGAGCGATGGAGGCCGTGGCATGAGACCGATACCGAGGAGCGGGCGGGCGCAGGGCAGCGTGCCGGTCCTCCGACTGCCTCGACGCGGCGGCGGAGGCGGTCGCGTCCCGGCAGGTGGCGGGCCGGTCCTCCGGCTGCTCGCGGCGGCCCGGCCGGCAGGTGGCCGGATGGCGCTCGCCGCGCTGTGCGGCACGCTGGCGCTGGGCAGCGGCGTCGGACTGATGGCGACGTCCGCCTGGCTCATCTCCCGGGCCGCGCAGCATCCGCCGGTGCTCGTGCTCATGGTCGCGATCGTGGCGGTGCGGGCGTTCGGGATCGGCCGGGGCGTGTTCCGCTACGCCGAACGGCTGATCGGCCATGACGCGACGTTCCGTGTCCTCGCCGACCTGCGGGCACGGGTGTACGAGCGGCTGGAACGGCTCGTCCCGGCCGGGCTTCCCCGAGCACGCGGCGGCGATCTGCTCGGTCGGCTCGTCTCCGACGTCGACGCCGTTCAGGACCTCTACCTTCGCGTGTTGCTGCCCTCCGCGGCAGCCGTCCTCGTCGGCGGGGCGTCGGTGGGCCTGGCGTGGGCCCTGCTGCCCTCGGCGGGCGCGCTCCTGCTGGCCGGCCTGCTGGTCGCGGGCGTCGGTGCCCCGTGGCTGTCGGCCACCGTGGCCCGGCGCGCGGAACACCGTACGGCCGATCTGCGCGGCGAGCTGACGGCGCAACTCGTCGACTCGCTGCGCGGGGCTCCCGAGCTGGTGGCCTACGGCGCCGCCGCCGACCGGCTCGCCACGGCCGCGCGCCTGGATCGCGAGCTGACTCGGGCGTCGGCCCGCTCGGCCGGGACCGCGGGGGCCGGTGCGGCCATCACGGCGCTGGCCGGCGGCCTCACGGTCTGGGCTGCCCTCGTGGTCGGCGTGCCCGCCGTGCGGTCCGGGCGGCTCGACGGCACGCTGCTCGCCGTGATCGCGCTGCTCCCGCTGGCGGCGTTCGAGGTCGTGGCCGGGCTTCCACTCGCCGCGCAGCACCTGCAGCGGGCCCGCCGCTCGGCCGCCCGCGTCTTCGCCGTGCTGGACCGGGACGAGCCGGTGCGCGACCCGGCGGAGCCGGCGGCGCTGCCATCGGCCCCGTACACCCTGCGGGTCGAGGACCTGCGGGCCCGGTGGACGCCCGACGGGCCGCACGTCCTCGACGGCGTCTCCCTCGACCTCGCGCCGGGCCGCAGGTGCGCCGTCGTCGGGTCGAGCGGGTCGGGCAAGACCACGCTGACCGCCGTCCTGCTGCGCTTCCTCCCGTCCGCGTCGGGACTCGTGTCGCTGAACGGGGTCGAGCTGCGGGAACTCGCCGGTGACGACGTGCGCCGCGTGGTCGGGCTGTGCGCGCAGGACGCCCACCTGTTCGACACGACGATCGGGGAGAACATCCGGCTCGCGCGGCGGTCCGCCACCGAGGAGGAGATCCGCGACGCCCTGAGCCGGGCCCGGCTGCTGGACTGGGTCGACGGGCTCCCGCGGGGCCTGGACACCCGTGTCGGCGAAGAGGGCGCCCAGGTCTCCGGCGGCCAGCGCCAGCGCATCGCGCTGGCCCGTGCCCTGCTGGCCGACTTCCCGGTGCTGCTGCTCGACGAGCCCGCCGAACACCTCGACACCGCGACCGCCGACGAACTCACCGCCGACCTGCTCGCGGCCACCGAGGGCCGGACGACCCTGCTCGTCACCCACCGCCTGGCCGCGCTGGACGCCGTCGACGAGATCATCGTGCTCGACGCCGGCCGCGTGGTGCAGCGCGGCCGCCACGCGGACCTGCTGGCCCGGCCCGGCCCGTACCGGACGATGTGGCGACGCGAGCGCACGGGCGACCGGCCGCCGGCCAGGGTCGACGGACGATCGAGGGCGGCAGCGCCGGCGTAGCGGACCAGGCCGGTTCCGCTACGTGGAGGGGGTGACCCGTCAGGCTCTTGTAGAATTAAGGGTCCGGTTCTGAGGACGATGCCCAGTTGAGGAGTGTTCCGTCGGCCATGTCGCGTGACGAGAGCACGACCACGCCGTCCTATACCCGTCGCCGGCAGACCGGTTCGGGCAGCGCCCGGTCATTGCTGCTGACCGTGTTCGGCGAGTACGTGCTGCCGCAGGGCCGGCCGGTGTGGACCTCGACGCTGCTGCATGTGCTGGGCGGTCTGGAGATCGAGGAGAAGTCCGCCCGGCAGGCGCTGAACCGGATGGCGGCCGACGGCTGGATCGCGGCGGATCGGGCGGGGCGGCGAGTCCGCTGGGCGTTGACCGAGCACGGCCGCGCGCTGCTGAGCGAGGGCGCGGAGCGGATCTATTCGTTCGGTCGCGAGCGTGATTCATGGGACGGGCACTGGCTCGTGCTGCTGGTCAGCGTGCCGGAATCGAGGCGTGATCTGCGCCACCAGCTGCGTACGAGGCTGACGTGGGCGGGCCTGGGCAGTCCGATGCCGGGGGTGTGGATCAGCCCGCACGGCTCTCGGGAGGCCGAGGCCAAGCAGGTGGTGGACGGCCTCGGCCTGGACCTCACGGTCTTCTCCGTCTGCGGCCCGTTCTCGGGCATCGGCTCGGAGCGCACCATGGTGGAGCAGGCCTGGCATCTGGGTGACCTGGCCGCCGCGTACGAGGGTTTCGTCGGAGAGTTCGCCGGGCTGCGGCCCGCGCCCGACGATGAGGTGCTGCTCGCCCAGATCCGCCTGGTGGACGCGTGGCGGCGGTTTCCCGGGCTGGATCCGCAGTTGCCGCTGGAGCTGCTGCCGCCGCACTGGATCGGAGTGCGTGCCGCGAACATCTTCACGGACCTGCATCAGGCGTGGCACGAGGCCGCCCAGCGACGCTGGTCGGCGCTGTCCGCCGAGGACTGAATCAGCGCGATCCGGCTACCCGGGTCATCGTTTTCGCCGCTCCAGGAAGGCCGTCATCCGGGCGTGCTTGTCGTCGCCGTCGAACAGCAGGGCCTGGGCGGCCAGATCGAAGGCGGTGGTCGTGGGCTGCCTGCTGCGCAGGGCGAGTTTGGTCAGTTCCAGAGCGCGCCAGGACCGTTCGGCGATGGTGTTCGCCAGTACCCGGCCGCGTTCGGGCAGTTCGTCGCCGTTGTCGGTCACTTCGTCGACCAGGCCGGCGGTGAGGGCCTGGTGCGCGTCGAGGCGCGCTCCGGCGTACAGCATGCGGCGGGCGATGGGCAGGCCGACCAGTTGCGGCAGCCGCCAGTTCGCTCCGGCGCCCGCGATGATGCCCAGCGACAGTTCCGGCTGGGCGAACCGCGCGTTGCCCGAGGCGATCCGGAAGTCGCAGGCCAGCGCCAGCTCGCAGCCGCCGCCGAAGGCAGGGCCGTCGACGAGCGCGATGGTCGGCCAGCGGTGGGCCTCCAGCCGTTCGAACAGCCCGGCGTTGATGGCGAGCAGCGCCGCGTCGGCGTCGCGGTCGCGCAACTCGGCGATGTCGGCGCCGGCGGCGAACATGCCGGGAGTGGTGGAGTGCACGATCAGGATGGACGGGCTGCGGCGGGCCTCGTCCAGCACCGTCTCCAGCTCGGCCACCATCGCCTGGTCGAGCGCGTTGTGCTTGGCGGGCCGGTCGAGGCCGACCCACCACAGATGGTCCTCGCGGCGGACCTGGACCAGTGTGTCGTGCATGGTGTCCCTTTTTACATCAGGCGTCGGTTCGCCTAGGACGCGACGACCTCCTGCTGCGGACCGGACAGCACCCCGGCGGCGTGGGCGCGCAGCTCCACGCGCCGTACCTTGCCGGTGGGAGTGGTCGGCAGCGCCTCGACGAACACGACCCGGCGCGGGCGTTTGAACGAGGGCAGCCCGGCCCGGCAGAACTCGATGAGCTCCGCCTCGGCGACCTGGGCTCCGGCGTCGGTCACGACGTAGGCGACCGGCTTCTCCAGGCCCTCGGCGTCGGTGGCGGACACCACCACGGCCTGGACGACCGCCGGGTGCGCCAGCAGCCGGGTCTCCACCTCGGCCGGCGACACCCAGATGCCGCCGGCCTTCAGCATGTCGCCGGTACGGCCCTGGCAGATGTAGTAGCCGTCGTCGTCCCGCACGTAGGTGTCGCCGGTGCACAGCCACTCGCCCTGGAACACCCGGCGGGACGCCGCATAGCGGGACCAGTACCCGAGCGCGGTGGACTCGCCCCGCACGTACAGGGTTCCGGGCGTCCCGGGGGAGACCTCGCGGCCCTCCCCATCCAGGATGCGCAGCTCGTAGCCGGGCACCGGGAATCCGGTCGTGCCGGGCCGTACGGCGCCCTCCTTGTTGGACAGGAAGATGTGCAGCATCTCGGTCATGCCGATGCCGTCAAGGATCTCGATCCCGAAGTGGCCGGTCCACCGGTGATAGAGGGCGGCGGGCAGCGGTTCGCCGGCCGATGCCGTCAGCCGTACCCCTTCGAGGGCTCGGCGGGGCAGATCGGCGCGGAGCATGTTGGCGAAGAACGTCGGCCCGGCGAAGAACAGCGTCGCGCCGAACGTCCGGGCGCGTTCGGCCAGCGGTTCCGGCCGGGACGGTGCGGGTTCCAGGATCGTCGCCGCACCGGCCCACAACGGGAACAGCACCGAGTTGCCCAGGCCGTAGGCGAAGAACGCCTTGGACGCCGACAGGCACCGGTCGCCGGGCCGGATGCCCAGAACCCGGTCGCCGTAGGTCTCGCACACCACGCGGACCGCGCCGTGGCGGTGCATCGCGGCCTTGGGCGTTCCGGTGGTGCCCGAGGTGTAGAGCCAGAAGGCCGGGGAGTCGGCGGTGGTGGCGTACGGCTCGCCGTCCGGTCCCGCCGCGGCCAGGTCGGCCAGCGCGTGCACCGGCACGGGAGCCGTGATCGTGGCGCCCTCGCCGACCAGGACGCCGGCCAGCTCGGGCGCCGTGGCGGCGGCCTCGGCCGCGGTCGCGGCGAAGTTCGGGGTCACCGCCAGCAGCCTCGCCCGTGAGTCGCGCAGCAGCTCGGCCAGGCCGTCCGCCTGCAGCATCGTGGACACCGGGAGCGGGATGGCGCCGATCCGCAGCGCGGCGAGGAACACCGTGACGAAGTCCGGTGAGTCGGCCATGAACATCATCAGCCGCTGCTCGGGCAGTAGGCCGATCGCGCGCAGTCCGGCGGCGGTGCGCCGGACGCGCTCGTGCAACTCCGTGTAGGTGACGTCCTCGTCCGCGCCGGTCAGTGCCAGGCGGTCGCCGCCGCCCCGCTCGAGGTGGCGGTCGAGCAGGTAGAGGCAGGCGTTGAAGGGTTCGCTCATGTGCTGCCGTCCGATGTCAGGCGAGGTGGACGTAGTCATAATCGACGGGTTTGCCGTTGATGCCCTGACGGGGCGGGGCGATCCAGGCCGCGATCTTGCCGCGCTCGTACACCGGTCGCATGAGCGACCGGACGTAGGTCTTGTCCACCTCGGTGGGCAGCCACTCGCCCTCGCGTCGCCGCCACTCGTCCTGCGAGATGACCTCGCCGTCCGGGGTGGCCTGGATGCCGGCGAACGCGCCGACCTGCCGATTGAAGGCGACGCTCGGCAGGCGCAGCCGCTGAGGCAGTCCGGCCTCCTCCAGGATGCGGTTCCACCGGTTCACGCCGTTCTGGCAGTCACCGATGTACTCGCGGCGCAGGTCCGTGTTGAGGCCCACCAGCGCGGCGGCCTCGGTCTGCCCGATCCGGCCGTCGACGATCGCGTCGACCATGATCGAGTCATCGGTGAGGCGGTGGTCGTCCTTGCGGCGCTCCTCCGACCAACGGCCCTTGATCCCGGCGGTGAAGTAGTTGGCGACGTTGGTGGAGGTCTCCGAGCCGAACAGGTCCAGCGACACCGAGTAGTGGAAGTTGAGGTACTTCTGGATGACCGTCAGCGGGATGCCGCCGTGGCCCACGACCTCGTCGGTGTCGTGCTCCCGCATCAGCTCCACGGTCCGCTGCACCACCCGGTCGATGCCGGTGGTGCCCACGAACATGTGGTGGGCCTCTTCCTTCAGCATGAACTCACACGTGCGCGACAGCGGGTCGAAGCCGCTCTCCTTCAACGTGCCGAGCTGGTACTTGCCGTCCCGGTCGGTGAAGTAGGTGAACATGAAGAACGACAGCCAGTCGGGGGTCTCCTCGTTGAAGGCGCCCAGGATCCGTGGGGAGTCCTCGCTGCCGGAGTTGCGATGCAGCAGTTCCTCGGCCTCGGCGCGGCCTTCGCGGCCGAAGTGGGCGTGCAGGAGGTAGACCATGGCCCACAGGTGGCGGCCTTCCTCGACGTTCACCTGGAAGAGGTTGCGCAGGTCGTACAGGCTGGGGGCGGTCGCACCGAGATTGCGCTGCTGCTCGACGGACGCCGGTTCGGTGTCGCCCTGGATGACGATGAGCCGCTGCAGCTCGGCGCGGTACTCCCCGGGGACCTTCTGCCAGGCCGGATCGTCCTTGTGCTCGCCGAACGCGATGCGCCGGTCCGCCCGCGGCTCGGCCAGGAAGATGCCCCACCGGTAGTCGCGCATCGCGACGTGCCCGAAATGGGCCCAGCCCTCCCGGCCGACGTTGATCGCCGTGCGCAGGTAGACGTCCTCGGTGGGCAGTGTCGGCCCCATCGACTCCCACCAGGTGAGGAAGTTCGGCTGCCAGGACTCCAGGGCCCGCTGCAGGCGGCGGTCGTCGCGCAGATCGACGTTGTTGGGAATCTTCTCGCCGTAGTCGGCGATCGTCATGGTCAGACTCGCTTCCGGTCGAAGTCGGCGCGCTGTCCGGTGCCGAACTTGCGCAGCGCGCCGTCGGGGCCGGAGGCGTTGGGGCGGTAGAAGATCCAGTTCTGCCAGGCGGACAGTCGGCCGAAGATCTTGGTCTCGATCGTCTCGGGGCCCGCGAAGCGGTAGTTGGCCTCCAGGCCGGTCAGCGCGTCGGGGCTGAGCGACGCCCGCTCCTCGATGGCGATGCGCACCTCCTCCTCCCAGTCGATGTCGTCGGGGATGAAGGTGACCAGGCCGAGTCCCTCGGCGTCCTCGGCCCGCAGCGCGTCGCCCTCGGCCGCCTCGGCGGCGGCCAGCGCTTCGGGGTCGCCGTGGAACCGGGTGGCCAGGCGGGTCAGCCCGTTGCCCATCGGCAGCGGGCCCAGGTTCATCGGGCCGATCGTGATCGCGGCCGGCTCGGCGTCGGGGTCGACGTCCTCGAAGACGCCCACCAGCTGGAAGGACCGGTCGGCGGCCAGCGCGAGCTCCAGCAGCGAGCCGGCGAAGCAGCTGCCGGGCTCGATGAGGGCGATGAGGCTGCGGCTGGTGACGTCCAGGCGCTTGAGCGTGCGCTTGAGGTACAGGACGATCTCGCGGGCCGGCCAGTCGCCGGAGTGCTCCAGGAGCAGCGCGTCATGGGACAGCACCCGGGCCGCGTCGCCCTTCGTACGGAAGACCCAGGTGCCCAGCTCGGTCTCGTTGGTGCGCAGGTCCAGGATCAGGTCGTCCAGTTCGCGGGTGAGCGCCAGGGGCCAGAAGTCGACGCTTTGGTCGTGGATGCCGGCGACGTCGACCGGAGCGTCGGTCTCCGGACCGAGGACGGTGATCTCCACGACGCCGCGGTCGTGGTCCAGGGCCGCGCTGACGTACCGGTAGCCGATGTGATCGTCGGTACGCGTCTTGGCCAGCGGGGTCAGCTCGATCCCGCGGGCGCCGGCGGGCCGGTCCGAGCGCTCGGCGAAGGCGGCGGCGCGCTCGGCGACGGTCCGGTCCCAGGCGGTACGGGCCACGGCCTCATCGACCAGCCGCCACCGCACGGCCTTCTTCCCGCCCACGCCCTCGGACCTGGTGGAGAAGTAGTCCGCCAGATCGCGCCGCACGTGCCGTTTGTCGACCACACGGGTGAGCCCTCCGGTGCCGGGCAGCACGCCGAGCAGCGGCAGCTCGGGCAGCGACACCGCCGAGGAGCGGTCGTCGACCAGCATGATGTGCTCGCACGCCAGGGCCAGCTCGTAACCGCCGCCCGACGCCGTACCGTTCAGCGCGGCCAGGTACGTCTGGCCGGAGTGCGCACTGGCGTCCTCGATGCCGTTGCGGGTCTCGTTGGTGAACTTGCAGAAGTTCACCTTCCACGAGTGCGTGGAGGCCGCCAGCATCCGGATGTTCGCCCCCGCGCAGAAGACCTTCTCCTTGCCGCCCGTGATGACCACGGTGCGGACCTCGGGATGCTCGAACCGCAGCCGCTGCACCGCGTCGTACAGCTCGATGTCCACGCCCAGGTCGTAGGAGTTCAGCTTCAGCTCGTACCCCGGAACGAGACCGCCCTGTTCGTCTACATCCATCGTCAGAGTCGCGATGGAGCCGTCGAGTGTCAGGCGCCAATGGCGGTACCGCGACGGGGTGGTCCGGAACTCGACCCGCTCGCGCCGAGCAGGCAGGCCATCGCCCTGGCTGCTCGGGCGGACGGCGGGTTCGCTCGCCACGCTGGTCATCGGCCATCCTCCTGTCGTTCGAGGTAAGGCCGATACTCTACAAATGCCCGACGCTACGTCAAGGCCATGTAGTATTTTTTGTGGCTACTCCGCAGATCCTTCGGCTGGCTCGGTGCGGTAGATGTCGGCCGCGTCGGGCACCGTGGACACGCCCAGTTCCTCCGCCACGCTCGACACCGCCCGGGCCGCGACGGACGGATCGTGGCGGCCGTCGGCGGTGAAGTACGGCGCGACGTAGCGTTCGTAGTGCCGACGGGCCTCCGCCTCGCTGAGGCTCGGGATGAGGGCGTTGACATACCGTACGGCGAGATCCGGCTCGTCGCGGATCGTGCGCAGGGCTCGGCGGTCGGCTCGTACGAGGGCCAGTACCGCCGGATCGTCCGGCGCGATGTGGGCGGGGTCCACGGCGACGCCCACCGTGGGGATCCTGAAGTGGTCCCCGACGAAGGCCAGCAGCCGCAGGCCGTGCTCCTCGGCCGTGACCTCGGGTGCCAGGGTGCTGCCGACGAACGCCGCGTCCAGGGAGCCCTCGGCGAGCCGGCGAAGGTGGCGGCCGTAGTCGCCCGGCGTCATGACGACCGACCGGACGTCATGGTCCGGATCGAGCCCGTGCCTCCTGAGCACGATGCGGGAGAAGCACCCGGGCGCGGTCCTGGGCGCGTGGATGCCGATCCTGCGGCCCCTCAGCTCCTCGACCGAGGCGTACGCGTCGCGGGCGAGCAGCCAGAACAGCGGCCGATCGGTGTTGACGCACAGAGCCGTCCACGGAACGCCGTCGGTCACGCGCGACAGCACCGCCCGGCCGAGCCCGATCGTGGCGGTCCGCCGGACCCGTTCGCCGTCCCAGACGCATCCGTCGCGCAGCGCGACGTGGACGCCCTCCTGTTCGTAGTAGTCCTGCTGGTCGGCGACGTAGGCGACGAGTTCCTCGTGGATTCCGCGCCCGACGTAGGTCAGGTCGATGGTGTGCACTGCGAGGACTCCCTTCCGGGACGCGTCAGTCCATGGCCAGTCCGCCGTCGACGGGCGCGGTGGCGCCGGTGATGAATCCGCTGTCGTCACCCGCGTAGAAGGCGACGGCCCGGGCCACGTCGTCGGGGGAGGCCAGCCGGCCCAGCGCCGCCTGGGCCGCCTGGTGCTGCTTCTGCTCCTGATCGAGGACACCGGAGATGACGGTCTCGGCCACCGGACCCGGGGCCACCACGTTGACGGTGATCCCGCGAGGCCCCAGCTCCTGCGCGACGAAGCGGGCGAACTGGCTCAGGGCCGCCTTCGAGGTGCCGAGCGCGATCATGCCCTCACGCGGCCGCCGGCTCAGCACGGTGCCGAGGTAGACGATCCGTCCGTAGCCGCGCGTGGTCATGCCGGGGACGACGGCCTTCGTCAGCAGGAAGGCCGCTCGCATCTCCTGTTCGAGTTTGCCGCCCAGTTCGTCCCACGAGATCTCGTCGAACGACTTGATGGCGTACGGGATAAGGGCGTTGTGGACCAGGACCTCCACCTCGCCCATGGCGGCCCGGACCTGCTCGACCATGCCGAGCACGGCGGACGCGTCGCGTACGTCGGCCCGCACGGCCATCGCCCGGCCGCCGGCGGACTCGATCGACGCGACCACGTCGTCCGCCTCGCCGCGGCTGCTGCGGTAGTTGACGACGACCCGCATGCCCCGGGATGCCAGCAAGCGGGCCACGGCCGCGCCGATCCCCCTGGTCGCGCCCGTGATGAGGGCGACTCTGCCACCCTGTTGAACGTTCGTCATGTCGGCCTCCAGGACGTGCCCGGCGCAACTGACCGTGTGATGACGCTGCTATCGACCTTACGCGCCCGGATGCGGCTCTCGGTGGATCGCTCTACAGTCGCGTAGCGAAGCGGGCATGAGTGAAGGGTGGGACATGGGGGGACTGCAGTCCGGCGGTGGAACGAGCGCCGTCGTCGCGTCGGCGCACGCGGGATGCCAGCGGTTCCGGATGACCGATCCGTTCATCACCCGCAGAACGCGCAGGTCGCTGGCGGCGCGCATCGGGAACCCCGATGCCGGCGCCGGGATCCCCGAGGCTCGGTGGACGCGGGCGATGACCTTCGAGAGCCTCGTGCACTCCGAAGACTTCGTCTCCGAACTGCTCACCAAGACGGTCGGACAACTCGGCCTCGCCCGCCCGAAGGCCATCCGCCGCCGCGACTGCCACGGCATCGTCGCCGACACCGTCACCGAACTCTCCCTGGCCCACCTCGACGCGGAGTCCTCCGGTGAGGCGACCATGGTGACCGCGCTCGCCGTTCCGTACCTGAACCTCGAGAACGTCCCCGACACGACGCCCGTCCAGCCCGACTTCGCGATCGTCTGTCCCCGGGAGGAAGACGGCCGGACCGTCGGCTCCTGGCTGATCATGGGCGACGCCAAGGACTACGAACGGGTCCGCTCGCGCATCGACGACGGCCGGATGCTCAAGGGCTTCCTGCAGGTCGCGCTCGGTGCGGAGTCCGCCGCCGCCTGGAGCAGACTGCCGGCCGGCATGCGCGTGCATCGCCATGGAGCGCTGGCCGTACCACGCAACGCGTTCCTGCAGCCCGAGGCCGTCGTGGAGTTGCTGGACGACCACCGGATCGAAGTCCGTACGAGGGCCGATGAACGCTTGACGGCCAAGGCCGAACTCGCCGACGGTTTCCCGGCGGACGAGGAACTCCTCCCGTACGTCGCCCATCTGACCGCGAACTTCGACCCGCGCAGCTGCGTGACCTGCAACCTCTTCTCGTACTGCCGGGCGGAGCTGCGGGACCGCGACGACCCGCTCGCCATCCTCACCGAGATCGGGATCGACCGTCTCCGGCGTCCTGCCGTGGCGCGGCTCGCGTCCGGTGAGAGCACCGACGGGCCCGCGCCGCGAAGCATCGTGAACCAGGTGCGCGCCACCATCACCGGCCTCCCTTCCTGGACCGGGCGTCTGCGCACCGACCCGTGCGGGTCGCCGGGCACCGTCGATCTCGTTCTCGTGAAGTCGGACGCGTCGGCGCTCGGAATGCACGGCGTGGCCGTGCGGAAGGTGGGGGCGGACGCGCGGACCACCTGGGTTCGGCGGGTGTTCGCCGATCCGCAGTCCCCGCTCACCCGCCGCGCGGTGATGCGGATCCTCGGCGCGGCCATCCGCGAGATCCGGGAGGCGGGCCTCGGACCCGTTCACCTGGTCGTTCCGGACCGGCCGACCGCCGACCTGCTGGCCACCGCCGCGGACTCCCTGGCCGGGGTCGAACTCAGCCGGCTGCGCTGGCAGCACGACCTGGACAGCGGCCGCCCGGCCCTGACCTTCGACGGGGAGCCGGCCACGCTGCCGGAGCCGCTGCACGACGACGAGCGGCTCGCGGTCAGCTTCCTCCTGGAGGAGGACAGGGCCCGGGCCATGAGCCTGCGCACGCCCATCGTCGACGTACGAGCCGTGCTCGCCACCCATGTGACGCCCGGTGGCCCGGCCGTCGACGCCGGCCGCCTGGACTACCTCCTCACCTGGGCCGAGGCCACCGATCCGCTGGACCATCGCAAGGTCTCCGACGCCATCGCGCAGCAACCGGAGACCCCTGGTGCCCGGCTGTCCAACGTCGTCTCCGACGCGATCGACGGGGCGCGCCGCGAGGACGACAAGGCCGCGTACCGGGCGCTCGTCAACGCGGCCCTGGACTACCGCGTCGAGGTGCTCGAGAGGGCGCAGCGCGTCCTCGACGGGCTGGGGCTCTCCCGGCTCCGTGACGTCCACCGCGTGCTGGAAGCCGACGCGCAGGAGATCTGGGGCCGCCGTGTCGCGCTGCAGGCCTCCGACCTCGTCCGCTTCTCCCGGATGCACTCGCACTGGCGCAACGCCCACGTCGACCTGCTGGACGCCGATCGCAAGTGCTTCGACCAGCTCACCTGTCTGGCGGACACCTCGATCGCACGAGACAAGGCGACCGACGCCGGGACCCGCGAGCTGGCCCTCGCGACCGTGATCGGCCTCGACCCCGTCCGGCTCGACGTGAAGTCACGGCGTCTGGGCGACGCGTCGGAGGTCGTCGCGCTGCACGTGGGCGACCGCGCCCTCGTCGAGCACCCGAACACCGCCTTCAAGATCCAGAGAGGCTCCTTCAAACTCGGGCAGCTGCCGATCGGGACGCTCAGGCGTCAGGACGGCGTCGAGGGACTCCTCTGGGACCCTCTGGTCGTCCCCGAGCTGGCGGTCGGCGACACGCTGATCCTCGCCGACGCCACCTGGTTCACGCGGTTCAAGTCGGGCCATGAGATCGCGGTGAAGCGACCGTCCCTGGACGACCGGTCCGCCCCGAGGGCCACCTGCACCGCGGACGCCTACTCCGAGGACCCGGAAGAGCACCAATGGTGCTGCCGGCCGCACACGGTCACCGAGGCCGAGTGGGCCGACACGCTCGCGGAGCGCCGGTCCCGCGGTGAGCTCAACCCGGAGATCTGGCCGCCGCTGGTCGACGAAGAGCGGTTCGACATCAGAACGCATGAGGTGGAAACGCTGCTCGAGCCCACGCCCACGCCCGACGGCCTGACCATCGACGACCTGGACTGAACGGCAATGACGATCACCTTCTCGGCCTCTGCCGCGCCGCCTGAGGACGCACTCCACCACGAGTCCGCGGCCGAGGGGAACATCGAGGCCGCGCAGCGAGCCATCTCCGCGCTCCTGTCGGCCCTCGAGGGCGCCGCCGACTACGACCGGATCCTGCTGCGCGCCGCCGCCGGCGCCGGAAAGTCCTACGCGCTCGTGCGCATGGTCAAAGAAGCCCTGGGCCATGAGAACTGCGCCCGGGTGGGCGTCACCGCCTTCGCGAACAAGCAGGTGTTCCCGCTCGCCGGCGATTTGGGGAGAGAGCTGGGCGCCTCCCAGGTCTGCCTGTTCGTGGCCAAGGACCGGATGCCGGACGTGCCGCAGGACGTGCTCGACAACGTCACCGTCGCGACCTCCTCCGGCGCGATCCCCGAGACGTGCGCCGTGATCCTCGGGACCTCGCACAAGATGGGCGCGTGGGGGGAGCCACAGCGGTTGCTCGACCGCCTCGGTCCCGCCGTCAACGCCACGCTGCCGTTCGACGTCCTGTTCGTCGACGAGGCGTGGCAGCTCCCCCTTCACCGCTATGCCACGGTCGAGGGGCTGGCTCCGCTGTCCGTCGGCGTCGGCGACGTCGGCCAGCTGCCGCCGATCGACCCCGGCCAGAACCCCTGGCGCGGCGACCCCGGCTACAACCCCTACCGTGCCTGGCCGACCGCCTACGAGGACGACGAGAAGACCTTCGCCGTCGACCTCCCCGCGGTATGGCGCCCGACGGCCGCGCAGCTTCCCCTCTGGCGGGCCTTCTACGGTGACTGGGACCGGCTGGACTGCGTGGCGGCCGCAGGCGACCGGGCGATCGAGCTCCCGGCCATGAGCGGGTCCGTCGCCGAGGTCTGGGCGTCCGTCGCCACCGGCGCTCCCACCCTGCTCGAGGTCGACGGCCTCCCCGAGCCTGAGGCGCCGGACATCGACCCGGACCTGCTCGGCGTGGTCGAGGACCTGCTCATGCCCCTCCTCGAGAGCGGGTTCGCGATCACCCGACGACGGTACGACGGCGCCGGCAGGCCGCTGAACGAAGAACGGATCACCTCCGACGCGCCCTTCGGGGACCCTCTGATCGTCGTCCTCGCCACGCGCAATCAGGCCGTGGACGACGCGACCGCGATGGTCGACCGCCTCACGGACAAGTACGACCTGCCGGCGGGCGTGCTCCTCGCGTCGACCGTCGACTCCTGGCAGGGCCAGACCAACGCCATCACCGTCGCCGTCCACCCGCTCTCCGGAGCCGACCAGCTCGACGAGTTCAACTCGGCCTTCGGCCGGCTCGCCGTGACCTGCACTCGGGCCACGCACGGACTGCTGATGGTGGCCCGCGCCGGCCTCGACGACCTGCTGGGCGAAGCACCGGCACGACCCGGAACGCCGCTCGGCGAGCCCGGAAGCCGATCCCTTCCCCGCCAGACCCACCAGCGGATTCTCACGACGTTCAGCCGCGCGACATTGCGGCTCGGCTCCGCGTCACGATGAATCGGCGTTCCGGACGGCGAGCCACGGCGCGCAAGCGCTGCGCCCGCTCGGCTCCATCCGCGCGACACGCACACGGCCTGCCGGGATCTAACGCTTAGTGGGTGACCGACTACTCAATGTGATAGTCGTTGGGATCGCACAGTTCCCAGACACCCGAAAGGGGATCCCGTGATCACGCGTGTTCCGCTGACCGGCCTGACCCTGGCCGCCGCCATGGTGGGTGCCGGCGTCAGCCCGGCCGTCGCCAGCGCGGCTCAGCCTCCCGTCCCCGGCTACCACTGCCACATGCTGCACTCCCACGAGAACGGCGCCTGGATGGGCCAAGGCAACTGCTTCCCGTTCCACGGCGCCACCCACCGCGGTCCCATCTACGGTGTCTTCACCATCAGCGGCCATACTCACGAGGGGGCCGAGAAGACCGTGACCTGCCGGGCACACGAGGGGCAGCACTCCGGCTTCGCCGAGCTCCCGGTCTGGGTCCGCGGCTTCCACTGCGAATAGTCGGTTCCACGGCCGACCGGGCCCCCGCTCTGCACTTTCACGGGTACGCCGGATCGCCGAGGTAGGTGGCCCGGCCGGGAGAAGCCCCGGCCGGGCCTTATTCGTTTCGGTGGTCATCGCGCCGTCACGTTCGGCCCTTCTGGCCCGGGTCTGAACGCAGTGAGAGCCAGAGATCCTGCGCGCGGTGGTCCGACATCCCCTCTGGACTGCGGAAGCCGTATCGGTACGTGTGAAGGCCGGTCGTGAACGCCCAGTCGAGCCGCCACACCGTCGGCCCGAACGCGGGCCAGGACGCCGGATAGAACGAGCCGTCCGCGCGTACCGCGTCGCTCAGGTGGGACCGGAACCAGCTGACGTCCCCCATTGACGGGGTGGTGTTGAAGTCGCCGGCGATCAGTTTCGGGTTATGGTTGGCCGCCACGTCCCGGCGCAGTGCGCTGAACTCGGCGGTGCGGTGCCGCACCCGGGTGTGCACGTCGCGGTAGAAGGAGGTGTCGAGAAGCCCCCCTTGGCCGAGTTGGACGGGGATGTGCACGTTGTAGACGGACAGCGTGCGGCCGCCGACCTCGAGGTCGGTGCGCAGCACCTTCCGCGCCTGGAACTGGGAGTACCAGGACGAGTCGACGGGCCACGCCGTCGCTATCGGGGGAGTGGCGATGATCGGGTATCGGGAGAGCGTCACGAGTTCACCGCTGATCGCCATCTGGTAGCCGGGAAACTCCTGCCGAAGCCTGGTCAGGTCGTCGACCGGCTGCGGCCCGTTGTTCACCCAGTTCAGGTACTCCTGCAGCAGGTAGACGTCGGCGTGCTGGGCGGTGAGGTAGCGGTAGAAGTGGGCGGGGTCATCGGTCTGGTCCCAGTACTCGGTGTTCCAGGACACGATGTGCAGCGCTCCGGCCGGCGCCCGGCCGCTGACCGCCAGCGCCCGTGGGTTCAGCCCGGCCTGCCCGAAACCGAGGATCAGCGCCACCACGGCGGTGCCGGCGACGGCCATCGCCCACCGGCGCGGCCCGCGGAAGAGGCCCACCGCGGCCGCCGCGAGCAACGCGAGTGGCACCACCATGTAGACCGGCGGAGGCGCCAGGTCGGGCAGGACCCACAGCCAGAACCGTCCGCTGAACAGCCGGTGCAAGACGGCGTTGGCAAGCCAGGCCACCGACATGGCGACCGCCAACCGTGCCGCCCAGCGCGGGAATAGTCCTGCGCGCTCCATCTGCACACTACCTCCAGGAGCAAATTGGCGTCCGGACTTAGCTTATTTATCACAGATCAGTCAAAGAAAAAGTAAAACAAGGGCCGTAGGCGTGGGCGTACGGCGATTCGCCATTCAATTCTCGCATTAGCGCACGATATGGGTTCGTGCGGCTATTCTGGTACTTCGCTGGAAAGGTGCTCTCCTGCGCGCCCGGCGGAGGTCCGCAGCGGAACCTCCTTCAATACCCAGCCGATCACGAACACCAGTGCGGTGAACGGCAGGCCCCACCAGAAGACATTGTGGATGGCATCGGCGATGGCGGCGAGGAGCGGCCCCTTCACCTGGGGTGCGACCTTCGAGAGCGAGCCCGGGTCGAGCTTCGCGCCGCCACCGGCCGGCAGCACGCCGGCGCCCGGCATCCCGGACAGCGCGGCGGCCAGCCGATTGTTGAAGATCGCGCCGAACAGCGACACCCCGAACGCACCACCGATCAAGCGGAAGAAGTTCGACGTGCTGCTCGCCACGCCCATGTCGCGCTGTTCTGCGCTGTTCTGCGCGATCAGCATGGTCAGCTGCATCGACATCGCCATGCCGATACCGAACACCACCATGTACGCCCCGGATGTGAGCTTCGTGGTGCTCACGTCGAGCCGGGTGAGCAGGTACATGCCGACGGTCAGCACCGCCCCGCCCAGGATCTGGAAGATCTTGTACCGCCCGGTGCGGCTGATGACCTGGCCGACGAGCGGGCCGATGATGAACATCGGGAACATCATCGGAAGCAAGAGGATCCCGCTGTTCGTCGCGGACGCGCCCTGGACGGTCTGCTGGTAGAGCGGCAGGAACGCCACGGCACCGAACATCGCGAACCCGATGAGGAAGCCGTGCCACACGGCCACGCTGAAGTTCCGGTTCCGGAACAGCCGGAACGGCAGCATGGGCTCCGGCGCGCGACGCTCGACGAGCACGAACAGCAGTGTCGACACGACGCTGATGACGGCAAGACCGATGATCTGCCAGGAGCCCCAGCCGTAGTGCGAACCGCCCCAGCTTCGCACCAGCATCAAGGCGGAGGCGGCGACGATCAGCAGGACCGCGCCCAACCAGTCGATCTTGTGCTTGATCTTGTGGTGTGGCAGGTGCAGCGTGGTGGCGATCAGCGCGAGCGCCATGATCCCTGGCGGCAGGTTGATGTAGAAGATCCAGCGCCAGGAGAGGTGGTCGGTGAGGAACCCGCCGAGCAGTGGGCCGCCGATCGTGGCGACGCCGATGACCGGCGCGGCGAAGCCCATGAGCCTGCCGCGTTCACGCGGCGGAACAAGGTCACCGATTATCGCCAGCACGCCGACGACGATGCCGCCGGCACCGAGGCCCTGCAGGGCTCGGAACCCGATCAGCTCGGCCATGTTCTGCGACAGGCCGAGCAGCACGGACGCCACCAGGAAGATGACGATCGCCGACATGAAGATCTTCTTGCGCCCGTAGAGGTCGCCGAACTTGCCGTAGAACGGGCCGGACACGGTCATGGTCAGGAGGTACGCCGTGACGACCCACGAAAGGCGCTTGATGCCGCCGAGCTCGCCGACGATCCGGGGCATCGCGGTGCCGACGATCAGGTTGTCGAGCGACGCGAGCAGCATGGCGAGCAACAGCCCGGCCAGCACCACATAGACGCGCCGGTCAAGCTTTTCGGATGCGGGGCCGACCGGCGCCTCCGTGGCGACCATCGTCAATCACCGCGTCCGGCGCAGGAGCAGCGGCACCGCTGTCCCGAGGCCGCTCTTGGCGTACTCCGCTCTGTCGTTCATCCGGGGAAACGGCTCCGCAGGCATCGGGACGTCGAGAAATTTGCAGAGTGGCTCCCATCCCGACTTGACGTCGAAGATCAGCAGCCGGCTGGCGGGAATGGTCTCGACGACCTCATTCGTGTGCGCCTTGAACAGCTCGATCGCGCGTTCTCGGGTCTGCTCGGCCGGCGATTTGAAAGTCTGCGATTCGAGCGTCGTCTGCAGGAGCTTGACCATCGGGGCGTAATCCGTGCCAAGCATCGACGACAGCAGGACGGCGGTCCGGCCCGGCAGCGAACTCATGCGCTGTCGCCGTCTGAACAGCGTCTCTTGTATGCTGCCCAGCCAGCGCTCCGGGTCGCGTATCGTGTGGATGACCTTCGCCTCTGGGTAATACTCGGCGAGCTCCCGCCAACGGGTAGAGACCGGCCCGCCGACAAATGATTCATACCCGGCGAGCACCTCGTCCCAGTCCGCCGAGCCACTTTCAATGGCTCCGAGCAATGGCCTGATCAGTCTGGGGTTCGCAAATAGATCCACCGCGTGCAGACACGGCCCGTAGCCGAGCCGCTCCAGCGCCGCCTTGATGGAGTTCGTCCCCGTTCGGCCGAGCCCGGTACATACGACACGCACCATGGTCTACTCCTTGCTGGTGAATGATTGCTTTTGGGGGTCACGGAAGCCGTACCGGCAAGGCCAGAGCGAGGGCGGCGACGGCCATGGCCGCGATGAGCAGGCGCGGCCGTATCGGTATGGGTGTTCGTATGACACGGACAACAGGTATGGCCACGAGCAGCATCACCGGTACGGCCACGTAGGCGAGAGGCGGCAGGAAGTCCAATGGCAACAGAAGGGTCATAAGGACGACGAGCAGCCAGGCCGTTGCCGTAGCGACAAGCATCCGTGTCGCCCGGCACCATCGGCTGCGCGACGGCGATGCGGTCCTATGGTCGGCCGCCGAAGCGTCGGCCTCGGCGGGCCGCGTCATGCGCCGGCCTCTTCCAGCACGCCGCCGGGGCCGGGGTCGTAGAGTCGCCGGAAGGTGCCGGAGGTGAGCCACTGCAGCACGCCGGTCGCCGCCGCGGCCGCGATCGTCACGTTCACCAGGAAGTGGATCGCGACGAAGTACCCCAGGAAGGCGACTGACCGGCGGCGCGCCACGAAGGCGTACAGGCCCACATCGCACAGCACCGACACGGCGAACAGCAGCGCCGGAACCACCCACCAAACCGCGCCGAACACCGCCGGGACCACCACCGACACCAACGCGGCCAGCGCCGCCACGCTCCCGTACGCGCGCCACCGGGTCTCGAAACCCTGCGCGAAGGCACGCGCCCGCGCGTACAGCGGAATACGCATCCGGCCTCGGTGGAAGAGCTTGCGCAGCAGTACGCGGAGGCTGTCGTCGTGATCGTGCCGGCCGCTGATGGCGGAGGTGAGCCGCAGGTCGTAGCGGCGGGACACGCGGTAGCCGTAGTCGACCTCCTCGGTGTGCCGCAGCCGGGTGTTGAACGGGCCGATCTCGTCGAAGACCTCCCTGCGCATCGCGCACATCGCGGGGAAGAGGAACGTGACGTTGCCCTCGCCGCTGACCGACCAGTAGTGGTACTGCAGCGCCCGGTACTCCTCGAGCAGGCTGTCGCGGATCAGCGGCTCGGGATCCTCGATCCCGCAGATCACGCCGATCCGCGGATCCGAGCGCAGCTGCGCGACGGCGACCTCCACCGCGTCGGGCGCGATGGCCACGTCGGAGTCGATGAAGAACAACACCTCGCCGGCGGCGCGCGCCACGCCGAAGTTACGCGCCGCCGCGCAACCCCCGTTGGCCGGTGTCGAGATCACGGAGACGCCGAGTCCCTTCGCGATGGCCACCGAGTCGTCGGTGCTGCCGTCGTCGACGACCAGGATCTCCACCGGCCCGTACGTCTGGTTCAGCGCCGCGCGCAGGCACATGCCGAGCGTGCGGGCGTAGTTGTAGTTCGGGATGATGATCGACACGAGTGGCCGGTCGTCCGTGGTCATGCGCTTACACCACCTTGTCGAGGGAATACGCCGGTCACCGCAACCTCGGTCACCACAGCCTTGGTCGCCACCGCCTTGGTCACCACAGGGACGTCACCTTCTCCTTGACGAACCGGGTGAGGAGCCGGGAAAGCCCGGTCTCGAGCACCTGGGCAAAGGCGTCCAGGAACTGCTCCACCTCGGCGGTCCCGCAGACCAGGGGCGGGGCCGCGACCAGCGGACTGCGGCCGTTGAGCGTGTAGTAGGTGTAGATGTCGTGGTCTCGGTAGAGCGCGTTGATGACCGCACACGTGATCAACTTGGTGCGGAACAGCGGGTCGCGGGCGATGCCTCCCGGTGCGAGCTTCGCCACCAGGTCGAGCACCTTCGGGCCGCCGTCGAGGTGGATCCCGTACAGGGCGCCGGCCCCCTGCACGTCGGAGATGACGTCCGGGTGTTCCTTCCGGATGCGCTCCAGGCCGGGGGCGAGCACCTTCTCGATCGCTCGTGCGCGCATCGGATAGTCGTCGTCGACCACGATGTTGATCGCCTCGATCGCGGTCGCGGTCTCCTCGCCGAAGCCGTAGTACGTGGTGCTGGTGCTCTGCAGCAGGGCGTCGGTGAGGCTGTCGTAGGCCTTGCGGAAGACCGGATTTCTGGCGATGTAGGCGGAGATCGACGATTTCCCGCCGCCGAAGCTCTTGGATGTCGTCACGACGTCGGGCAGCAGGCCCTCGTACCGCATGAAGTAGAAGAGGCTGCCGGTCTTCCCCCACCCGGTGTAGATCTCATCGAAGATCAACACGATGTCCTCGGCCGTGCACAGCTCGCGCAGCCCCCGCAGAAACTCCTCGGAGCACCGGCGCATGGTGGAGGCGCTGAACGGTTCGATGAGAATCGCGTACACGTCGCAGTCGCCGCGTTCGGTTCGGGCCTCGGCCACGAGCCGCCGCACGCCGTCGAGATCGTCGTACGGGAAGCTGCGGACGCCGGAGATTCCGGGGAAGGCGAAATGGTTCTGTGCCCCGCCGGTGAGGCTGCCGCTGCCGAGCAGCTTTCCGTGGAAGCTGATGTCGGCGTGCAGGATCGTGTTCCGCTTGCCGCCGTGGTACTTGTAGGCCAGCTTGACCGCGCCCTCGACCGCCTCGGCTCCGGAGTTCGGGAAGAAGGACATGTCGAGATCACCGGGCAACAGCTGCGCGAGATTGTGGCTCAGCGCGGCGACATAGGGGGAGAAGTAGGTCTTGTGCACCTCCATTCGGTGACGTTCGGCGAACTTCTGCCGGGCGGCCAGAATGCGCGGATGGTTGTGGCCGTGGTTGAGGACGCCGACCCCACCGGTGAAGTCCAGGATTCGGCGGCCGTCCCGGGTATGGATCCACGGGCCTTCCGCACGCTCGACGAGTTCCTTGCCGAAGCCGAACGACGTCATGAGCGAAACCTGGCTTCGATTCACGAATTTCCGGTACAGCTTGTGCACCTCGGCGACGCTGAGCCGTTCGGTATCGTCGAGGCTGAGCAGTTCGGCCATGATAAACCTTTCTTCGACGACGAAGGCGAAATCAGGATTCGCGTGGCATGACACCCGTTGGAGTCACGGCCTCGTTGCAAAAAGGGTGTGGGTGAGGCCGGGATAATGGGTATCGATCGTCGCCGTGCCGAGGAGGAGGGTCCAGAGCGCGAAGTCGGCGATGAGGACTCGGTCGCGCAGCAGGGTCTCCACCGGTTCGCCGCCGCCCTGCCGAACGATGACGAGTTGCAGGTAGCGCGAAACGGCGAAGAGCCCGACCGGGATCGACAGAAACGCGATGGCCTGCGCCTGCGTGTCGAATCGCGCGCCGGAGACGAGATAGAGGACGTACGCCATGAGCGTGAGCGCGGCGTTGAGGAGGATCAGCTGATCGACGAGTGCCACCGAGTAGCCCTGCAGCGATGGGCGGTGGCCAGAGCCGACGGTGACGAGTTCGTGTCTCCGCTTGCCGAGGCTCAACATGAGACAGAGGCAGAGGACACAGAGCAACAGCCAGCCGGAGACCGGTTGTCCGATGGCCAGGTATCCCTGGATCAGCCGCAGGAGGAACCCAACGGCGATCAAGAACACATCCACCAGCGGCACGTGCTTGAGGCCGCGGCTGTAGACGGCGTTCATGACGAGGTAGGCGAGGACCGGCCACCAGCCGATCTGTCGCCAGCCGATGAGGGCCACGCAGAGCAGGCCCGCCAGTACGGCGGCGTAGAGCCAGGCTCCGTACACCGGAAACCGGCCGGCGGCGATGGGGCGCAGCCGTTTGACCGGATGTTCCTTGTCACGTTCCCGGTCGGCGATGTCGTTCACGACATAGGTCACGCAGGACACGAGTGTGAAGACCGCGACCGCCAAGCAGACCCTTACGACCTCTGAGACCGACCAGTTTCGCGCCCAGACCAGAGGAAGGGGAACGACCAATAGTGTCTTCGCCCACTGCCGCGGACGTGATATCGCGATCAGGTCGCGGGCGAGTGAATGCGGGGTGGGGTCCGGCGCAGGTGAGGCCCGACGTCCTTGATGGACGGTCGGACCCGACCCGGCCGGGTCAACGGTATGCATCGCGGTCTCCGTGTGGTGGCAGGACTGGAGGGCGTTGCTGAGAAGTCGCCGGGGAAAAAGTTCTGGGTCGGCAGATCAGAAAAAGGCCTTGGTGAGCGCGAGCGCCCCTTGCCGCCATGCGTCCTTTGAGGTGGCGCCGGAGCCACGCGCCTGGTTCGCGTCACGCTCTTCTCTCCACCAGGCGAAGGTCCGCAGGATCGCGTCCTGGTTCGACCGCTGCGGCCGAAAGCCGAGCTGCTCGCGCGCCAGGTCGACGCTGACGTAGGAATCGGCGAGCAGCTTGTGAAGCAGCCGTCCGTACACCGGGGAAAGCCGTGCGCGCTCGAGCATGCGAAGCGCCGTCAGCGCCGGCTTGGCCGGGAGCGACACGATCCGCCTGCCGTGACCTGCGGCGTCGAGCACGGCTTGAAAGTCCTCACGAATTGTGCCGAACCGTTCGGCCCCGATGTTGAACGTCCCCGAGACGCGGTGTTCGGGACCGCGCAGGGCGAGCACGACCGCGTCCACCAGATCCTCGATGTCCAGCATCTGGATGCGCACGTCACCGCGGCCGAGAACGGGGAAGTTACGCCCTTCGTCGGCCCACTCGAACAGCATCGCGAACAACCCGAGCCGGCCAGGGCCGAGAAAGGTCTTCGGACGCAGGATGGACAGGCATTGACCGCGGTCGCGGAACTCCTCGCCTACCTCCTCCGCCGAGGCCTTCGCGCCGCTGTAGACGTCCACTGGGCTGCGCGGATGACTCTCGGGGGTCGGGACGAGTTTCGGCAGCCCGTAGACGGCCGTGGAGGAGATCTGGACCACCCGCGGAACGTTCGCCCGATACGCTGCTTCCAGTACGTTTCGGGTGCCGCCGACGATGACGCTCCTGATCTGTTCATCCGGATAGCTCGGCAGCGCGGCCGCACAGTGCACCACGGCATCCGCACCCGCAACCGCCTTGGCCATTAGTGATTCGTCGCGAACATCGCCGACAAAACATTCTTCCATTTCATGTGAACCGGGCGTCGCTCGCAAGTCCAGGCCGCGGACCTTATGACCATTGGCGGCCAATCGCCGTACGAGAGCGCCACCGAGCATTCCGTTACTGCCTGTAACGAGGATTCGGTCCGTCATGCACACCACCTTCCTTTGCCAGTTCATATCTGACCTGTCGGGGGCCTTGCTTCGGGTCACTCTTAGCTGATGTCGTCGTTTGACAAAACGCAATACCACCTTCGTGTAGTGTTCGTGACCGAGGCGCTTCCCCGGTCTCATTTGCGGCGTCGTGTCAAGGGATACCTAGCTATCTGACGGGTCACGACCCTTTCCTATCGCAGAGATTGTCCAGTATGAAGTGATGTGGACAATTGTGGTGGTCGTTTTGTCCAGCTACAGTCAGCACGGGGAGTGGCATGGGACGACGGATGCGATCGGTGGATCCGAAGTTGGGCCCGGTAGAGCGGTTCGCATGCGAGTTGCGAGCGTTGCGGGCTGAGGCGGGTGACCTGCCGTTTTGGAAGATGGCGCACTCTTGCGAGGTGTCCAAGAGCGCACTCGCCGCCGCGACGGCCGGCTACCAGTTGCCGACCGAAAGGGTGGTGCGCGAGTTCGTCCGCGTCTGTGGCGGCGACTGGACAAAATGGCGGCAACGGTGGCTGCAGACGGCCGCCGAGGTGGACGCGATCGCCGACAGCGATGCTCCTGATCGGGACGTGCCGGCTCAGAGGCCGCCGGAGACGCGCGGCGTCCCCGCACCTGCTACGGAGGGGGACCGGCAAGCCGGCAGGAGCCCGCGGCGAGACACCCCCCGGCGGCGCATCTGGCCCATCGCCGTGGCAGCGCTCGCCGTCGCCGTCGCCTGCGGATGGCTGCTGCGCACCCTGCTACGCAAGCCGCCGGCGGCCGTGAGGGGCGTCAGCGCTCTGCGGTGAGGTCATGGCCGGCCATGACGGCGGCCCGGCCGGGAGGTGCCCCGGCCGGGCCTTATTCGTGGTCGGTGGTCACCGCGCCGTCGCGCAGCCGTAGTGGAACAGCTGCGGAGCCGTCGAGGAACCGGCGGCGCTCGGGACCTCCACGTGCCCGGCCGCCCACACGTTCGTGGCGGAACCGGCGGAGACCGACGACAGGGCCGCGGAGTCGGCCGGGGAGCCGCCGGGTGCGGTCACCGCCGTCCACTTCTGCCCGTCCCAGTGCTCGATGAGGTTGGCGCCCCCATTACCCGGTGGTTTAGGACCTTGCTTGTAGGAGCCGACCGCCCAGGCGTCCGAGGGGGAGATCGCGGCCACCGAGGAGAGCGTGCCGACCGGCGAGTCGCCCGGGACGGGCACCGGAAGGATCGTCCACTTGGCGCCGTCCCAGTGCTCCGTCAGCGGCGCGATGCCGTTCGGTCCCTTCCAGGCGCCGACGGCCCACACGTCGTGAGCGGATGTCGCGGACAAGGCGGAGATGGTCCAGTTGCCGGCGCCCGTGGGCAGGGGCATCGGCACGACGGACCACTTGGCGCCGTCCCAGTGCATCGCGTCCTCGCCGCCGCCCTGGACGCCGGCCGCGAGCCAGATGTCGTTCTTGGCCCGGCCGTACATCGCGGTCACGACGGGGACGGACGACGTCTGCGCGAGCGGATAGTCGACGTAGGTCCAGGACTTACCGTCCCAGTGCTCCACCAGGCTCGGGTGCAGGCCGTTGCCGCCGAGGGGGCGGGCGACACTGATCCAGGCGTCCGTGGCCGAGAACGCGGCGAGGCCGGTCACCGTCCCGCCTGGATCCTGCTGGGCCGGATAGCTCAGCGCCGGACTGATCGTCCACCGGGTGCCGTCCCAGTGCTCGACCAGCGGGCTGAAGGGTGCGCTCGTGTAGTAGCCGGCGGCCCACCCGTCATCGGGCGAATCGAACCTCAGGCTGGTCAGCGTCGCCGCGCCGGAGCCCGGATCGGGCGGGACGCTGGGGCTGTGGCTTCGCACCCATTTCGATCCGTCATAGCGCTCTATGTCGGAGATGTTGTTGCCGGCCGGATAGGGAGCCTGCGTCCAGGCCCGGTCGGTGGCCGCGATCCAGACGTCGTGGTCGGACAGAACGTCCACCGCGCCGATCGGGGCGCTGGTGTACGACTGACCGGAGTTCGACGAACTCAGGCTGAGCGCCTCGGCGTTGTTCGGCGCCTCAACGGCCGACCAGCTGGCATGGCACGAGTTCGTGACACTCGACGCTCGCGACGCGGTGGGCGTGTCCGCCGACACCGCGCCGGCAGGAACGGCGATCAGAGCGACGCCCAGCGACATCGCCGTGATGGCCGACCGCGCCGAGGCCCCGGGTTTCCGCCACGGAAGAATCCTCATGTTGAACATCTTTCGTTCGGAGCCTAAAAGGCGTCTGTGCCGTTGGGCGTGCCGAGCCCGGTCGGGCCGTCGTAGCCGCGTCCGGCCGTGCAGAGGTAGGCCGGGTAGCAGTCGGCATTGGTGCCGCTCGTGACGTCGAAGAGCCGCGCGCGATGGGCGTAGGGGTAGGCCGCGGCGTTCACCGTCGCGGTATTCCCGGCGAGGGCATAGACACCGGCGACGATCGGTGACGACGCGCTCGTTCCGCCCACGGTGACCCACCCGCCGACGCCGTACGTGTCATAGACCGCGACGCCGGTGAAGGGGTCGGCCACGGCGGCCACGTCGGCCACCGTACGGTGCGTGCAGACCTTGTCGGTCTGCCAGGCGGGCTTGGCGATCTGGGTGGAGCATCCGCTGCCGGCTCCCCACCAGGCGGTCTCCTGCCAGCCCCGCGCGTTGTCCGCGGGCCACAGCGTCGTCCCGCCGACCGCGATCACGTGCGCGGACGCGGCCGGATAGCCCACGCCGAGCCCGGAGTCGCCCGATGACGCGGTGATGGCGACGCCCGGGTGGTCGAAGTGGCCCTCCATACGGGTCACCCCGACGTACTCGGGTTCGCCGTAACTGTTGGAGATGGCGTTCGCGTGCAGCCTGGCGGCGGTGTCCACCGAGGCCCCCAGGCTCTCGTCCTGGTTGTCGTCCGCCTCGACCAGCAGGATGTGACAGTTCGGGCAGACGGCCGAGGCCATCTGGACGTCCAGTGACTCCTCCACGGCCCACCCGCTGTCGGGCGAGGGGAGCGGGGTGGCGGCGCCTCGCTGGTTGACCTTGTGGAAGCAACCGTTGGCCTCCGTACAGGGCGGCAGACCGTACTGGCGGCGGTAGACCGCCAGGTCCGCCTCGGCGTTCGGGTCGTCGAACGCGTCGACGATCGCGATCGTCTGTCCGGCACCGCCCTTCGCCGCCGACGTGAGACGGTACGCGGCCTGCAGATCCGCGGGCCCGTACCCGGCCGGGCTCGTCGCGGCCAGCGCCGGTCCGGCCGGTCCCGAGGTGCGCACCACGGCCATGCAGCTGGGGTGCCCCGGCGCGGGCGTGCCGCACGCGTTACGTACGGAAGGGGCCGCCGCGCTCGTGTCCGCGGGCCGGGGGCCGGTGTCGGCGCGCGTGCTGCCGCCGGCGAGCAGGGCGGCCGCGCAGACGGCCGCGCCCAGCAGGGCGCCGCGGCGTGGAGAATGACGTCGGTTCATCGGGGATCTCCTCACCGGCCGTGGGACCGGGCGGTGCCGGCGGACGTGGGCGGCAGCGCGTAGGCGCGGATGATCGTCTGGGACAGCGCACTTCCGGAGGCGTCCGTCAACGCGGTCCGGAGCGAGACGTAACCGGTGGATTTTCCGCCCGCGGGCGGACCGGCGGGCACCGTCACCGCGAAGCCGCCGTGGTCCGCCCGCACGTCACTGACCGCGGCCCAGGTCGCTCCGTCGTCGAAGGAGACCTCGACCGCCGCCTTCGTCACGGGCGAGGCGTTCGTCTCATGCGCCTGGTGGTATCCGGTGAGCCGGAACGTCTCCGGCCGGTCCGCCGGCGCCCGGCCCGACTGGTCGACATCGAGGTCGTAGCTCGCGAAGACGAGCGGGAGCAGCGAACATCCGCGGCTGACGTCCGGACCGCAGAAGTCGGACGAGGGGAGCTTGTCCGGCCGGTGCGGGCGCCGCGACGTGAACGCCCACACCGATTCCACCGTGGAATCCAGCGGCGACCCGGTCGGGGCGGGATGCGTGACCCAATCGACCTTGTACGAGGCGCTGTCCGGGAGCATCGGGAAGATGCCGCCGGGGCGCGGCTGTTCCTGCGTCAGCACGCCGTCGCGGTAGAACTTCAGGTCCTCGCCCGCTCTCGGGAGATACGCCCAGTGGCCCGCCGCGTCGCCGTAGTCGGTGACGTCGAAGACCATATTGTCGTCCTGCCGGCACACCGGGCACATGAAGCCGTGGCCCTCGGCGGCGGCGCTGGGAGCCACCAGCCCGGACTCGGCCGGGGGAGTGGGCACCAGCGGGCCGCGCAGCCAGCTCTCGCTCGTCTGCCGGCCGGGCTCGTACGCGCGGGCGGTGCCGACGACCGACGCCGCCGAGTCGTTGACGTCGTCGAAGACGGCGGGTTGCCAGATCGGCGAACCCGCGCCGCCGAAGTAGTTGGTGCGCGTCCCGGGAAGGGCGAAGTTGTAGACGCTGAGGTAGGCGTCGTACGGGCTCCAGGAGTGATGGGGTGCGAAGTACTCGGCCCCCTGACCCGGCTGGTCGGCCGCGTAGTTCTCCTGGACCGTGGCGAGATCGCCGGCGCCGAGGTCGTGATCGAGCCGTTTCGGCACGCCGCTGTCGTCGGCGTAGTCCAGGTAGTAGGCGTAGGCGGGATTCGCGCCGAAACCTCGACCGGGCGGCTCGAGCAGCCACGAGTCCGCGAAATGAAGAGTCCCGACGCCGTGCGCGCCGGTCGGCGTCGCGAAGGTCCGCAGATCCGGGTACTCCTGCCCGGGCCCGAACACCTGCAGCAGTTCGGACCGGCCGAACCCGAGCACGGTACCGGAGAACTCCCGGCCGTCGGCCCCCTCACGCGTGTAGCCGAGGCCGACCATCCCCGTCTCGGAGGGCCGGGGCGTCTTGATCGTCATCGGTTCGGCGGTGCGCGCGTCGGCGGTCACCGACCGGTCCCGGCGGACGGTGACGTCGGGCAGCGCCACGAACGTCGCGGTCTGGTACAGCGACGAGGCGACCGGCGTCCCGACGAACGCCTCGATGCTGTACCGGCCGGCCGGCACGCTCAAGGCGACCGGCTGGTCCGGGCTCGCCCAGCTGACGCTCCAGTAATGCCGCAGGTCGTCCAGGTTCTGGACGTCGATCCGCGCATATCCCGGCTGACCGTCGCGCTCGATGGCGCCGATCGTCAGCGTGTACAGCCGGACCCCGTTCGCCCCGCCCTCAGCAGCGTCCGGCGTGCCGCCCACCGTGGCCGGCGGCGCCGCCTGGCCGCCCGCCGCCCGCCCGGCGGCACCGGATGCCGGAAGGAGCGGTGCCGGCCCGGTCGGCATGGCGAGCGAGACGGCGTTCACCTCGTCCAGGCCACCGGCCTTCCCGGCGACCCGGGCCGGTACGCGCCCCGCGGGGACATGCCGGTCGGCGGCGAACCTGGACGCCAGCGCCGCGCCGAACGTCGTGGCCCGCGACTTGTCGACGGTGCCCGAGGTCGTCCTCCCCTTGATGGGGGATGTGACTCCCGGCACGGAGACCGGATGCCGATCCGCCTTCCAGTCGACCGTGACCGGGACGGCCTTCTGGCGGGCGTCGTCGAAGCCGAGCCGGGTCAGCAGGCTGACGTCGAACAACCGCCGATCGAGCAGCGTTCCGAGGTACGGACCCGCGTCACGCGGCACCACGTACAGGTCGCCGCCCACGGTGAACGTGTCGACCAGGGGCACGGCACCCGACGCGCTCGGGGTGACGGAGACCTGCTGTTGACCTGCGGAGCCGCTGACGTGAACGCGCTCACCGGTGATCAGTGTCAGCGTCGTACCGCCGCGCCCGCCGGTGGTCGCGGCGACCTGGGCCGTGGACGCCGACGGCAGCATGCTCAGCGGGCCGGCGGGGTCGGCGGGTGCGGTCTTCTTGCCGGAGAGAGCCGCCGCGGAACCACCTCCACATGCCAGGAGCGCCGCCGCGAGCGTGGCGGAGAGCAACCAGCCCCTCTTCCGGCGTCGCGTCGGCCTCGGCGTCCTGCGCCCAGGGGGTTCTGACCAGTGCATGAACGGTGACTCCTTACACGCCCGATCGGTGCCCCCGCCCGGCCGGTGGAAAATGATCATCCGCAGCATGTACCGGAGATCCGGCAATTGGAAGATCTTGGTGTGGCGGGGATCTGCCGACGTCGTCTTCCCGCCAAGGAGATCAGCAGGTGATGGAGGCGTTGCCCCAGTCGGCGTGGTCGTAGTCGATGCCGTCGCGGGCGTCGGTCACGCGCAGCTCGAGCGTGCGGGCACCACCGACCGGAGCCACGAGGCTCGTGGCCGCGCCGTACGACTTGACGTCGGTGTAGGTGATCAACCGGCCGTCACCGTACACCGCGAAGCGGACACTGCCCTTGCCGGAGCCGACCTCGGAGTCGATCCCGACGTCCGCCGTGAACCGGCTGCAGGCGCCGCCGAGCCACACGTGTACGGCCGAGTCGGCGTGGGCGCCCAGGCCCTTGGCGTACGTCGTCGTACCGATGGTCAGCGTGTGCCCGTCGCCCGCCGCCTGCTCGCCGTTCGACCGGTCACGCTCCACCGGGCCCCAGCCGTTGCTGCCGGCGAGCCAGGTGAGGTCGCTGACCTGGTACGTCCCGGCGGCGCGCGGAGCGGCCAGGGTGCCGGACCGCGTGACCCGGTACATCACCACGCCGTGGCTCGGCACGCTCGACGAGATCGTTCCCGACGTGGTCGAGGTGGTCCCGCTCCAGAGGTCCTTGAGACCGTACGAGCTGGATCCGCCCAGCCCGAGCTCGGCGGCGCTGGTCGTGATGGTGGCGGCCGATCCGGACCGGTTGAGGAGCACGGCGGTCACCGAGCCGTCCGACATCGGCTTCGCCCACACCTGCAGGCCGCCGCCCAGGTCGCGCATCCGGCGGCCCTGGGAGCCGCCCCAGTCCTGGTCGACCGCTACGACGTCGGGGCTGGTGATGATGGTCTTGGTGGCGGCGCTCATCGAGCGCAGGTCGTTGCCGAGGATCAGCGGGGCGTTGAGCAGCGCCCACAGCGAGAAGTGCGCGCGGTACTCGGTGTCGGTCATCCCGCCGTTGCCGACCTCGAGCATGTCCGGGTCGTTCCAGGCGTCCGGGTGCGAGAAGAGCTCCAGCCCCGCCTGCTGGTCCAGCAGGGAGGTCATGCTGGACCACGAGTCGCTGATGTCGCCGGTCGTCCGCCACAGGCTGCCGCCTGTGCCCGGGCCGAACACCCAGGGCGATTCCTCCCCCCCCAGTCGCACAGGCTCACTTCTTTCTTAGTCACTCTTGGTGATCTCATGGTATCGTTCTGACATCAGCATGCCCCGTGCCCAGGCGACGCGGGGCACCCTCCTCGGTCCTATAGCTGTGCAGGCTGGACCGACAGCGTCCGGAGGGACGTGCCACGCGGGTCGACGCTTCTGCCGACACCAGGGCACGAAGACGATTGGCACATGCCCGGCATCCAGTCGGAACGATTCCTAGGGATCGCTTAGCCAATCAGAGACGCTGTAGACGATCGGTCGGCCGGTGGCCTTCAGCACGTCGCCCATCGCCTTGTGGCGCTGGGCGGCGAGCCGGTCTGGAACTGGCCACGGGGGCTCCAGGGGAGTGTCGGCTAGCTGATCGAGAGGTTGTCGAACTGGTCGGTCTGGTAGCCCGCGACGCCGAAGCCGACCTGACCGGAGGTGTAGGTGCCGTCGGTGACCGTGCCCAGGGTGGCGCCGTCCACCTTCGCGGCGATGGTGCTGCCCTGCATGCTGAGGGCCAGCGTGTGCCAGCGGCCGAGGCCGAGGGCCGTGGTCGTACCGTTCGCCAGGGTGGTGAGAGTGCCGCCGGTGTCGCGCTCGCCGAGCGTCCACGAGCCGCCGTCGTTGATGCGGAACTCGTAGCCGGCCTGCCGATCCTGGGGACGGGACTGGGCACCGGCCCGGCCGATCAGCTTGACCGTTCCGGCCTGCTGCAGATCGACGTCGACCGAGGCCGTGTAGTTCGTCCAGGCGGTGTCACCGACGAGGGCGTACGCGTCACTGTCCCCCTGCCATTCGATGGGCTTGACCGGGGCGACCTGTTGCAGGCAGTTGCCGCTGCGGCCGTTCAGGCAGGCGCGTACCTCGAAGGCGCCCTGCATGTCGGATACGTACTTGGCTTCGGTGCCGGTCCCGTACGTGTCGAAGCCGTCGCGGTAGGGGAGGGCGAGGCCGTGCTGGGCGGGGCCGGCGGCGGTGCCCTTGGCCTGTCCGGTCGTGGTGGTGAGCGAGTAGATGTAACCGGGTTGGAGGGTGAGCTGGTAGCCGCCGCCGGACGGCGTGATGTCGGGCTGCTTGATGAAGTAGTCGCCCGAGTTCAGGTTCGTCGCCCACACGTGGACGGTGCCGGTGGACAGGCCGCCCGTGACGGTGACGTTGAGGGTGTGGGCGGTGCTCGCGCCGGCCGTCTCGACGATCGTGCTGTAGTCGGTGCCGTTCTTCAGTGTGACGTAACTGCCGTTGGTGCGGGCGCCGCCGAGGTATCCGCTCGCGGAGTCGATGAACCGCCAGCCGGGTTTGACGAACTGGGTGACCTGCGCCATCGCCCAGGTCTCCTTGCCGAGCCGGTAGGAGCCGGACCAGGGTGACGGCGCGACCGCGAGTCCGACGGTCGCGTAGGGCAGGTTGGGCGTGAGGGCGGCGATCACCGGCCAGTTGAGGTACGCGGTCATCCGGCCGTCGATGTAGCCCCTGGTGATGGAGCGGATCAGCGCGGCGGCGCCATCGTCGATGTCGAGGGAGCCGTTCTCGCTCGCCCACAGCTGCTTGCCGGTGGCGAGTGCGTTCGCGGTCGAGTTACAGGTCGTCGAGTCGGAGAGGTAGCCGCACGGATAGTGGACGCCCACGATGTCGACGGCGGCGTTGAAGGCCGGGTCGCTCGCCATGTCGTCGGCGACGCTCCAGCCGGTGTCGTCGCCGACGACCTTGACGTTGCCGTATCCGCGGTCGGCGAGGGCCTGGTGGAGGTTCTCGTACCAGGTCTTGTCGTGGCCCTTCTCGTTCCAACCGCCGAGGTAGTCGACGGTGAGACCGTGGCTCTTCGCGCAGTCCAGCCAGGAGACCAGGTAGTCGATCGCGTCCTGCGACCACCAGTTGCCGCCGCCGATCCAGCCCGGGCCGGCCCACGCCAGCCCGTACAGCTTGAGATCGGGATTACGGGCCTTGGCCTGCTCGCCCAGCCAGAATTCGTACCCGGCGTTGCAGTTCACGGTCCCGCGGGTGTGCTCGATGCTGGGCTCCGCGCCGTCGGTGGAGTTGGCGTCGCCGCCGACCTCCAGCTTGAGGAGCTGGACGTTCGCGCCGTAGTCGGGCTTGAACAGGTAGTCCAGGATCTGGGAGCGCTGCGGTTCGGGATAGTCGATCAGCAGCCGGCTGTTGCCGCCTCCGCCGCTGATCGCACCGACGCCGTCGAAGACCCTTCCGTCACCGGTGCCGTTGATCGTGAGGCTGGTCGACGTGCTCGGCGGAATCCATCGCTGGTTGTTGTCACCGGGCGTCTTGCACGTCCAGAGCTGGACGACCGTGCCGTCCGTCGTGCCGTTCGCGTTCGCGTCCAGGCACTTGCCCGACTGGACGCCGACGATGGTCTGGTCGGCGCCGAGGTTCCACTTCTGGTTCGTGCCGCCGTCGCACGTCCAGATGACGGCCTTCGTGCCGTCGGAGGTGCCCTGCCCGGACGCGTCGAGGCACTTGGTCACCCCTCCGATCGTCACACGCAGCTCGTTCGCGGACGTCGACGTCCACTGCTGGTTGGCGCCTCCGTTGCAGGTCCAGAGCTCCACCTGGGTCCCGTCGGTGCTGGTGTTACCGGTAACATCCAGGCACTTGCCCGAGACCGGATTCAGCAGCTGGCTGTTCGCGATCGCCGCCTCGGCGCGCTCCGCGCCGAAGAGGAGCACGCCGATCAGCACGAGCACGGTGGACAGGGCGAGGGAGCGGCGGCCGTTCCGGCTCCCCTTTCCTAACGTGGTGCGCCCGGCGCCGACGGCCGGCAGGGCGGGGGTACGAAGAATTCGACGCATGGCGGGCTCCTGGCGGTGAGCGAACGCGTGCGAAACTCGTTGGTGTCCTGGTTGTACATGTTTGGCTGTGTTCGGACAAGACGCTGGCCACCTTCGGCGGGTGGGGGGTGATCCCACCGTGCCGCTGCCGCGAACGCGCCGCCTCTCCGTACGGCACGTCCGAAGCGGAGGGGCGGGGGCGCCGGGGACGGTGTCGGTCGCCTGAGCCATGTAGGTAAAAATCGCCTATCTCTTCCCGCTCGCCGTGGCGCCTGCGGGCGGTTACCAGCGCACGGCAGGCCTGAGGCCGACGACACGCGCCGACCAGGCGATCTCCCTTGCCCGTTCCGGCGTGACGCGGCCCGAAAATCCGCTTTACTCCTGATATCCGGATGAGAGCGACATAAGGAGGGCTGTGGCCGGGATGGTTGACGGCGAAACGCCCGCGATTCAGCCACTGAGGCCGCACGACCCCCGACGTGTCGGGCCCTACCGCCTCGTCGGCCGACTGGGCGCCGGCGGGATGGGGGTCGTCTACGCCGGGGCGGGCGCGGACGAGCGTCGCGTCGCGGTCAAGGTCGTCCAGCCCGAACTCGCACACGACCCGGACTTCCGCGACCGCTTCGCCCGCGAGGTGTCGCTGCTCCACCGCGTGTCGGACCGGTGCGTCGCCCGCGTCATGGCAGCCGATACGGCCGGGTCGCCGCCGTGGTTCGCCACCGAGTACATCCCGGGCCCGACCCTCGACCGGCGGGTCGACTCGGGGCCGATGTCCGGTGACGAGTTGCACGGCCTGGCCACCGGTCTGGCCGAGGCCCTGGTCGCCCTGCACTCCCAGGGGATCGTGCACCGGGATCTCAAACCGTCCAACCTCATCCTCGCCCCGGACGGGCCCAAGGTCGTCGACTTCGGCATCGCGCGCGCCCTCGACGAGACCAGCATGACCCGGACCGGCGTCGTCCTCGGCTCGTCGGGCTGGATCAGCCCCGAGCACTACCTCGGCGAGGCGGTCGGCCCGACCGCGGACGTGCATGCCTGGGGGCTGATCGTCTACTTCGCCGCGACCGGACGCCGGCCGTACGGGCGGGACCGCCCGGAGGTCATGGCCGCCCGCGTGCTGAACACGACGCCCGACACGGCCGCGCTCCCGGACCGCTACCGGGCGATGGTCGAACGAGCGCTGGCCAAGGACCCGGCAGCCCGCCCATCGGCGACCGAGCTGCTCACCGCACTCGCCACGCCGCTCGGCGGCGACGACCCGACGAGGGCCGCGACCGCGTTCCTCGACCGCGCCTGGGTCATGCCGCCCACCCCCGAGGATCCTGCCTGGACGAGTGTCCGCCGGCCATCCCGGCGGAAGGCGTACCTGCTCGGCGGCGGGATCGCCGCCGCGGTCACGGCGGCCGCCGCCGTCACGCTGGTGTCCCTGCCCTCCCACGGGCACCCGGCGGCCCCGACGAAGCTGGGCGGCAGCCGGGTCGCGAACGGCGGGCTGTCCTACATCCTGCCGACCGGGTGGAGCTCGGCCGAGTCGCGCAGGGACGCCGAGATCGACGTCTGCGTGCTGCCCAAGGAGTTCGCGACGTCGGGTTGCGGTCACGGCGGCCTGTCCATCCAGGCATGGCCCAAGGGAGAGACGCCGACCTACGATTCCCCGACCGGCTGGGCCAACTCGGGCGACGCCGGCAGCATCCCGGGCTGTATGCGCGACACCGGGTCCGGGGACATGACCAAGGCGATCACCGCCGACGGCGTGACCGTCCGCGGCACCCGCCCCGTCGGCGGCCGGCAGGCCATCTACCGTGAGTACCGCTTCGAGTGCCGGAACGGCTGGCGCTCGACGCCGCGCCTATGGTGGCTGTCGCAGTCCGGCGTCCTGCTGGAGACCATCGAGCTACCCGACCGTTACCGGACGACCGTCGACGCGATCGCCCGGAGCATCGACCTCAGCGCCTACCAGCGCCCGGAGCAGCAGACGAACTGACGGCCACGCCGCATCGTACGACCGAGGCTTCGCTTTTCGGCTGGTATTGAGAGGCGATCGTCGCCGCGCGGTGGGTGGTGCCCTGCCCGCGCCTGGTGCGGAGCGGGCAGGGCGGTGCGACGGCCGGTCCCGCGATCAGTGCCACGGGCCTCCGTGCCGGTTTCATCCCGTGGGGCAGGAGCGGGCCTCTTCGTTCGCCGAGGCGGGCAGCTGCGTCCCGGTGAACGCCTCGTGGAAGCGGAGCCAGGCGGAGTCCGGGGCGTGGGCCTCCGTCAGCGCCTCGCGGACCGCGCCGGCCACCGGTGACACGTCGAGCACGTGCGGCCGGGCAAGCGGGGCGTCCTCGCGGAGACGCCGGCGGATGTGGTCGTGCAGGAGGACCTGGCCGTTCTGCAGGGTTCCGCCGCCGAGCACGACCGGTGTCCGGGTGTCCAGCAGGTCGAGCCGGCGCAGCAGCGCGGTCACCATCGTGACGATCTCGTCGCCGAGACGCGTCACGATCCCCCGCGCCACCGCGTCGCCGTCGTCGGCGGCGGCGAACACCAGCGGCGCGAGGGTGAGTAGCTCCATGGCGGATATCTTTCCGGCGCTGACGGCCAGGGCGACGGCCTCCACGGTCGGCAGCCCGAAACGGCCCGGAAGGACCTCCCGGAGCGTGGTCGCGGGGCCGCGCCCGTCACCGGCGCGTACCGCCGCGCCCAGGGCCGCCCGCGCGACGCCCATGCCGCCGCCCCAGTCGCCGGTGATGTCGCCGAGCGACAGGAAGCGGGCCGACCGTCCGTCCGGGTGGACCCCGACGGCGTTGATGCCGGCGCCGGACACCACGGCCACGCCCCAGCCCTCCGGCGCACCGGCCCGCAGGATGGCGAGGGTGTCGTTCCGGATGAGGACCCGCTCGGCCACGCCCAGCTGTGACAGCTGCCGAAGCGCCTCCTGCTCGTCGTCCGGCACGTCCACATTGGCCAGGAAGTACGCGCCGACCGTGACGGCAGTGGTTTCGGGCAGACCTGCCTCGGACAGTCCTCGGCGCGTCAGGTCGGCGAGCTGTCCGCCGGTGACCGCCATGCCGTCGGCGTGCGGGCGCGTACCGACGCCGCGCACCCAGGCCAGCAGCCGCCCGTCGGTGTCCGCGAGCACGAGGTCGGTCTTGGAGTTCCCGCCGTCGACGCCGACCACGAGGTCAGCCATCGGCGGGCTCCCCGCCGAAGAACCGCGGCACGTACGAACGGTTGGCCTCCAGGATCGCGTCCGACATCGGCGCCGCGAGGTCCCACTGGCGGACCAGCGGGTTGGCGAGCAGCGCCCGCCGGGCCACCGACCGGTCGCCGGTCAGCGCGGCCTCGATCGTGAGGGTCTCGTACGCCGTGACGGCCTGGACCAGTCCGAGCATCTCGGGCGGCAGCGGTGGCACCGCGACCGGATGTGGACCGGCGGTGTCGACGTGCGCCGGCACCTCGACGACGGCCTCATCGGGCAGGCCCGCCAGCACGCCGTTGTTGCGCACGTCCACGTAGTGGTGCGCGCCGTCGCCGGTGAGCAGGCTGGTCACCAGGGCCGCCGCGGCCTCGCTGTAGTATGCGCCGCCCCGGCGTTCGAGGATCTCGGGCTTGTGGTCCAGGTCCGGGTCCTCGTAGAGGGCGAGCAGCTCCCGCTCGATGGCCTGGACCTGCTCGGCCCGGTGCGAGCCTGTCCGCTGCCGGCCCAGCTCGTGGTCGGTGCAGTAGAAGTAGTGCAGGTAGTAGGACGGGATCGCCTTCAGGTCGCGCAGCAGCCCGGCGGGCAGGCGCACCTCCTCGGCGATCTCGGCGAGCATGTCGCCGGCCAGTAGCCCGGGCAGCCGGTCCTCGCCGTCCACGGTGATCGAGCGGATCCACGACAGATGGTTGAGACCGGCGTGGCCGAGTCGGACCCGGTCGGCGTCGACGCCGAACCGGTCCGCCATGCTCCGCTGGAACTTGATCGCCACGTTGCACAGGCCGACCGCCCGGTGCCCGGCGTCCAGCAGCGCCCTGGTGACGATGCCGACCGGGTTGGTGAAGTCGACGATCCACGCGTCGGGCCTGGCCCGGCGGCGTACCTCCGCCGCGATGTCGAGCACGAGCGGCACCGTGCGCAGCGCCTTGGCGAAGCCTCCCGGGCCGGTGGTCTCCTGGCCGATCAGATCGAACTTGTTCGGCAGCGTCTCGTCCCTCAGCCTGGCCGCCTGGCCGCCGACGCGCAGCTGGATGAGCACCGCGGCCGCCCCGTCCAGGGCCTGGGCGAGGTCGGTCGTGGTGGTCAGCCGGCCGGGGAAGGCGTGCCGGGCGAGGATCCGCCCCGCCAGGCCGCCGACGACGCGGAGCCGCTCGGGGTCGACGTCGTACAGGACCAGTTCGTCGACCGGAAGCACGCCGGCGCGCCGGGCGAAGCCCTCCACGAGCTCGGGCGTGTAGGTGCTGCCACCGCCGACAACGGTGATCTTCACTCTTACTCCAAAAGTTCGCTCGGGACGGTCCGCCGTCGCGGCGGCCGTCACCTCGTATGCCGGTCAGCCCTTGATGCCGGTCAGCGCGATGCCCTCGACGAACACCTTCTGCGCCAGGAAGAACAGCACCAGGACGGGCAGCAGGAACATCAGCGACGCCGCCATCTGCAGCTGGTACGCGTTCTGGTGCCCGCTCTTGGCGAGCTGGGTGAGGGCCACCGCGAGGGTCTGGCCGCTCTGGCTGTTACCGGTGTAGAGCAGCGGGTTGTAGAAGTCGTTCCAGGCGTACAGGAACGAGAACAGCCCCACGGCGGCGATCGCCGGCTTGGTCATGGGGATCATCACCCGCAGGAGGATGCGCAGTTCGCCCGCGCCGTCGACCCGCGCCGCCTCGGTCAGCTCGCCGGGGATCGTGCGGAAGAACTGGCGCAGCAGGAAGATGCTGAACGCGTCGCCGAAGAACGACGGGACGATCAGCGGCTTGAGCGTGCCCACCCATCCGATGTGCGAGTAGAAGACGTACAGCGGCAGGCTGGTCACCTGCGCGGGCAGCATCATCGCGGCCAGCACCACCAGGAAGAACGCCTCCCGGCCCCGCCAGCGCAGCCGGGCCAGCGCGTACGCCACGGGCACCGATGAGACGACCGTGCCGATCGTGGACAGCCCGGCGTACAGGATGGTGTTGAGCAGGTCGCGGCCGAACGGCATGGCGCTGAAGACCCGCCGGAAGTTGCCGAAGTCCCAGGGCGACGGCCACAGTGACCCGGTGCCCGCCTGGTGCTGCGTCATGAACGCGGTGAGCACGCTGATCGTCAACGGCAGCAGGAAACAGAGCGCGACCGCGACGGCCGGCGCGTGCTCGGCCAGCCGGTACAGCAGGCGACGCCCGATCGGCGGCCGGGGGCGGCCGAGCGCGGCCCGGCGCCCGGTCATGCCCGCGGCGGTCACCGGTCACCGCCCGAGTAGTGCACGAAGCGGCGGGAGGCGCGGATGAACACCACGGTCGCGGCGAAGATGGCCAGGAAGAGCAGCCATGCCATCGCCGACGCGTACCCGGTCTTGAAGTACGAGAAGCCCTGCTGGTAGAGCTCCGTGGAGTAGAACAGCAGCGACCTGGCCGGGTAGCCGATCAGCTCGTTGCTGGACGCCTCGACGTTCGCCGAGCCGGACACGACGAACGCCTCGGTGAAGTACTGGAACGCGTAGATCATCCCGGTGAGCAGCGAGAAGTAGATCACGGGGGAGAGTGCCGGCAGCGTGATGCTGCGGAACTTCCGGATCGGGCCCGCGCCGTCCAGGTCGGCGGCCTCGTACAGCTCGCGCGGCACGTCCAGCATGGCGGCCGAGAAGATCACCATCGTGTTGCCGGCCGCCCAGAGCGCCATCAGCACCAGGCTCGGCTTGGACCAGGCGGGATCGGAGAACCACCCGGGCTCGCCGATGCCGAACAGGCCCAGCAGCTTGTTGAGCGGCCCGACCGGGTTGAGCAGCACGATGAACGACAGCGCGGCGGACACCGGCGGCACCATGTGGGGAAGGAAGAAGATCGTGCGGTAGACGTTCCGGCCGCGCTTCACCCGGGTGATCAGCCAGGCGGTGAGCATGGCCCAGGCGGTGCGCAGCGGCACCATGATCACGACCATCCACACGGTGTTGCGCACCGCGATCCAGAAGTTGTCGGACTGGGTGAACAGGGTCCGGTAGTTGTTCAGCCCGACGAACCGCACGGGCCGGTACGAGCCGGCCTGGAAGTTGGTCAGTGAGTAGTACAGCGTCGCGACCACCGGATACAGCACGAAGGTCGCGAGCCCGATCACGAACGGCGACAGGAAGGCCAGCACGACCCACCAACGGGTCTTGCTCGGATGGCGGCGGCGCGTCCCCTGGGCGGGGCGCCGGGGCGCCCCGCTCACGGTGCCGCCGGCGCGGGCGACGGTGGTCGTCATCCTCAGTTCCCCGCCTGCGCGTTGGCGTTGTCGATCTTCTTGGCGATCCCGGCGAGACCGGACGGCAGGTTCGCCACCTTGCCCTGCTCGTACTGGAGCAGGAACTCCCTCCAGCTGTCCATGTCCTCCAGGCCGGCAGGTGCGAGCGTCTTGTAGTACGAGCCGGGGTTCTTGAACATGTCGACGAGCGGCTTCCAGTGCGGGTCGTTCGCCTTGTCCCAGCTCTGCAGCGATGCGAAGGTGCTCGGGATGTTCGAGACCGTGTCCGCCAGAGTGTTCAGGAACGTCGTGTCGGTGGTGAGCTGCTGCAGGGCGAAGAAGCCCTCCTGCTTGTGCTTGGACCCCGCGGGCAGGTAGGCGACGGTGCCCAGGGTGTTACCCGCGCCGTACGTGCCCGACGTGGAGTCGAGCATCGGCATCGGCGCGACCCCGTAGTCGAGGCCCTTCTTGGCCGCGTCGATCTCGCCGATGTGCCACTCGCCGTCGAACTCCATCGCCGCCGTGCCGGTCAGGAAGGGGTTGCTCGTGTCGTCCGCGTGCGCCTGGTACTGGCCGACGAACTTCTGCACGTTCCCCGGGCCGTAGGAGTCGCCGAGGTTCTTGTCCCACTGCAGCAGCTGCTGCCACTTGGGGTCGGCGGCGAACGTGGCCTTCCCGTCACCGCCGTAGAACTTGGTGCCGCTCTGCACTCCGGTGTAGATGTACCGGTTGGCGTTGTAGTCGGACCGGGACACGAACCCGTACGTCTTGATCGAGCCGTTCGCGTTCTTCACGGTGAGCTTCTTCGCGTCGGCGGCCAGCTCCGACAGCGTCTTCGGCGGCGTGGTGATGCCGGCCGCCGCGAACATCTTCTTGTTGTAGTACAGCCCGAACGCGTCGGTGAGCAGCGGCAGCGCGCACTGCTTGCCCTGGTACTTCGTGTACACCAGGGTCGCGGCCGGGAACGTCGCGGTGGTGTTCACCTTCGCCGACGACAGGTACGGGCCGAGGTCGGCGACCGTGCCGTTGGCGCAGAACTTGCCGACGTTGTCCGGCGCCGACGCGACGAAGACGTCCGGCGGATCACCGGCGGCGACCGCCTTGGCGAACGCCGCGTCGTCCTTGTTGGGCACGAACTTCACGGTCAGCCACGGGTACTTCGCGTGCAGGCGGTTCAGCGCCGCGGTGAACGCCGCCACCTCGTTGGGTAGGTGGTTGAACGTCCACACGCTGATCGTGTTCGGCGCGTGCGAGGCACCCGCCGAGATCGCGGTGGTCGGCTCCGACGACGCGGGCCCGCTGGATGTGCAGCCGGCCAGCAACAGTACGGCAGCCGTGCCCGCCACGGCCCCGGTGGTAAATTTGAACACTGATCGTCCTTCCTCGGTAATGACATTCGCTGGGTGACGGGTCGGTCATCGCTCCGGGCGCGGCAACGCCCAGGCGTCTCTGGTGGCGGCGCCGTCCGGCAAGACGGCGCCGCCGCGGCACGTCAGGACAAGGACAGGGGCGCCTCCATCAGGCCACTCGGTGCGGTGGCGGCCGCGTAGGTCGACTCGCGTGCCAGATCCGACGCCATGGTCGTGGCGCCGATGAGTTCCGCGCCCGGTCCGAGGTCGGAGGCGACGATCCGGGGCTGGAAGATACTGAAGTCCGTGAGGTGCCGGGCGACCGGCGCGAGCAGCAGGTCGCCGTTGCCGCCGATGGCGCCGCCCAGCACGATCAGGGCCGGATCGATCAGCGGCACCACGCAGGCGATCACGTGCGCGATGCTGCGGGCGGTGTCGTCCACGATCCCCGTCGCGGTCGGGTCGCCTCCGCGGGCCAGCTCGAAGACGGTGCGCGGGGTGCCGTCACCGGGCAGTCCCAGGCGACGGGCCTCGGCGCTGATGTACCGCGCGCCGATGTAGTCCTGCACGAGGTCCCGGCGCTGCCCGGGCGGCGCGATCATCCGATGGCCGGGCAGGTAGCCCGCCTCGCCCGCCACACCGGTCGCCCCACGCCGTACGCGGCCGTCGACCACCATGCCCAGGCCGAGGCCGACGCCCAGGCTGACCAGGACGAAGTCGTCGACCTCGGCCCCGTGTCCCTGCCTGCGCTCGGCGAGCGCCGCGAGGTTCACGTCGTTCTCCAGGATCAGCGGCGCCGGGATGACACGACCGAGCGCCGTGCCGAGCCCACGTCCCGCGTCGGGCAGGCCCTCGGCGTACGACAGGGCGCGGCCGTCGGGCCCGACGACGGCGGGCACGCCCATCACGACCTGGCCGACGGCCTCCAGCGCGATGCCCATCCGGCCGGCGAGGTCCTCGCACATCGCCAGGACCCGCTCGATGAGCGCGTCCCGGTCGGACGGGCTCTCCTGTTCGGCCCGCGCCCGTACATGCCCGGTGACGTCGGCGATCGCGGCGCGGATCTTCTTGTGCCCGATGTCCACGCCGATCGCGAACGCGCAGTCGGCGTTGACCTCGTACAACGTGGGCGCGGGCCCCTTACGGCCCGTCTCCGGGCCCACTTCGCTGATCACGCCGCGCTCGAGCAGGAGGCTCACCGCGGCGGCGACCGTCGGCCGGGACAGGTCGATCCGGCCCGCCAGGTCGGTGGTGGTGATCGGGTGACCGGCCCGGTGGATCGCCTCCAGGACCGCACGCCCGTTGAGCAGACGCAGCAGGCGTTGCGGTCCTGCTGGATACCGTTGGGCCACCTGGACATCCCTCTCTCAACTGGGCGAACTTGTTAGAAAGAAAGTTGTTTACTTATACGCTCCCCGGCATCCGCGAATCAACCCCCAATCCCCGAACAAAACGGCCGGCCCGGGACCAGAGGGTCCCGGGCCGGCGGCGGACGGTCAGTCGGGGTCGTCAGCCCTTCACGGCGCCGGCGGTCAGCCCCTGAATGAGGAAGCGCTGCACGTACGCGAAGAGCACGATGACCGGGACGACGGCGATCAGACCTCCGGCGGCGAGAGCGCCGAAGTCGGTCCCGAAGTCGCCCAGGAGGTAGCTCAGGCCCACGGGCACGGTGAACTTGTCCTGCGAACTGATGAACATGATGGCGAACAGGAAGTTGTTCCACGCGCTGATGAACGCGAACGACCCGACGGCGACGATCCCCGGCTTGAGCAGGGGAAGCACGACCGCGCAGAACGCCCGGATCCGGCCGCACCCGTCGACCTGCGCCGCCGCCTCCAGTTCGACCGGCACGTTGCGGATGAACCCGGCCATGAGGACGAGGGACAGCGGCAGGTGGAAGACGGTGTCGGCGATGACCAGGCTCCACAGGCTGTTCGTGAGCCGCAGTGTGTTGAAGATCTGAAAGAGCGGGATGAGCATCATCGCGCCCGGGATGAACTGCGTGCACAGCATCGTGACCAGGAAGAGCTTCTTGCCCCGGAAGTCGAGGCGGGCGAGCGCGTACCCGCCGAGCAGGCCGACCACGGTGGACACGACGAGGCTGGTGACCGCGACCATGATGCTGTTGCGGAAGTAGATGCCGAACCCGGAGCCCTCCCAGACGGTCCGGAAGTGCTCCAGCGTGATCGGCCACGGCAGCAGGGACGTCGAGCCCGCCGGGCGGAAGGCGAACAGCACCATCCAGTAGAGCGGCACGATCGTGAAGAGCAGGAACAGGGCCAGCGGCACCCACAGCGCGAGGCGGTCTCCCACGGAACGCCGCCGCCTCCCGCCCGTGGCGGCGGCCGTCCGCCCGCGCGGGGGAGATGTCACCGGGCCCTGCCGGACGTCGCCGCGGGTGGCGAGGCTCACTTGCCCTCCTCGAAGTTCGTCTTGCTGATGCGCAGGTAGACCAGGGACGCGAAGGTCAGCAGCAGGAACGCCGCGACGGTGAGCGCGGACCCGTACCCGAAGTTCTGGCCGTGGATCGCGGTCTGGGCCACGTAGAGCGGCAGCGTGGTGGTCGAGTTGGCCGGGCCGCCGGCGGTCATGGTGTACAGCAGGTCGACGTTGTTGAACTCCCAGACCGCCCGCAGCAGCGTCGCGATGACGACGGCCTTGCGGATGTGCGACCAGGTCACCGCCCGGAACTTCTGGAACACTCCGGCCCCGTCGACGTCCGCGGCCTCGTACAGCTCGGTCGGCACCGACTGGAGGTCGGCGAGGATGAGGATGGCGTAGAAGGGGATGCCCTTCCACAGTTCGGCGATGACCAGGGCCCAGAAGCTGGTGCCCGGGTCCGAGAGCAGCGACGTCCCGTACTGACCGATGCCCATGGACGCCAGGTAGTGGCCGACGCCGGTGGTGGGGTTGTAGAGCAGGAGCCAGATCGTCGTGGTCAGGATGCCGGACACCGCCCACGGGCTGAAGGCGAGGGCCCGGGCCATGCCGCGGGCGACGAAGGTGCGGTTCAGCACCAGCGCCAGCGCCAGGCCGAGGGCGAACTGCAGCCCCACCTCGACGAGCACCCACTGACCGGTGAAGCGCAGGCTCCGCCAGAACAGGCCGTCGGACAGCATCTTCCGGAAGTTGTCGAGGCCGGCGAAGCCGTCGTCGAGGGGGCGGGTGAGGTTGTGGTTCTGCAGGCTCTCCCAGAAGACGCTGATGACGGGATAGAGGAGGAAGACCGCGACCAGCACGACCGCCGGTGCGATCAGCAGATAGGGATGGGCGGCGCGCGGCCCGAACAACCGGGCGGTCGCGGGCCTCTTACGGCGGATCGGTCCGGCCGTCGCGCTCATCCGTGCTCCTTGCCGTACTTGCTCTTGGCCTTGGTGAGGGAGGCCGCGGCGGCGGTGAGGAAGTCACGGGACGACAGGCCGCCCTGCAGGACCTTCTGCCACTGCGGGAGCAGGTCGTTGGTGGTGATGGTGGTGAACTCCGGCAGGTAGTACGGCTGCTCGAGCGTCACGGCGCCCGGCGCGGCGGCGGCGTCCATGGCGGCCTTGAGGGCCTTGTTCTCGGTCACCCACTTCTCTTGGGCGACGGCCTTGTTGCCGGGGAGGTATCCGGACTTCTGGGCCCAGAAGCTGTTGCCCTCCTGCTCCATCGTGTAGGCGAGGAACTTCCAGGCCGCGTCCTGGTGCTTGCTCGCCTTGAACATCGCGAATCCGGTGGTCATCCAGCCGGTCAGCACCCGGTGGCCGGTGGCGGGGAAGGGCGCGACGACGCCGACCTTGTCGGCGCCCAGGGCGGCGACGTGGTTGGGGTAGGAGCCGATGCTGTGGCTGAGCATGCCGGCGCCGCCCTTGCCGAACTGGGCCACCATGGCCTTGAAGTCGGCGGTGAGGTCGCTGCGCGCGGTCTGTTTGCCGAACAGCGCCACGTAGGCCTCGCAGGCGCTGATGACCGCGGGGTCGTCGAGCGTGCAGGTGCCGTCCGGGCGGTAGAAGGTCGACACGCCCGCGCGGGGATAGACCATCTCCACCATCTGGGCGAAGAAGCCGTTGCCGCCGCGCAGCGTGTAGCCGAAGCGGCCCGTGGACGCGTTCGTGAGGCGCTGGGCGGCCGTGTCGAAGTCCGCCCACGTCGCCGGCGGCTTCAGGTTGGCCTGCTTGAACCAGTCGGCCCGGTAGTAGATCACGTCCGCGAGGCTGGTGGCCGGCGTCAGGTAGAGCTTGCCGTCGGGGGCGGCGGCCCGGGAGGACTTGAGCATCTGCGCGGAGATCTGTTGCTCCAGGCCGGCCGTCCGCAGGCGATCGTCCAGCGGTGCGAGGGCCTTCTGCGCCACGAGGGCGGCGATGTCGGACGCCTTCGGCGTGAGCAGGTCCGGGGTCGAGCGGGTGGCGATCGCGGTATTGATCTTCTGCATGTACTGGTCGGTCGGCAGCCCCAGGTAGCTGATGCGGATGCCCGGGTTCTTGGCCTCGAACATCGAGATCAGCTTCTTGAGGTTGGCGGTGCGCTCCGGGCGCGTGTCGGTGTCCCACAGCTGCAGGGTGACGTTGCCGCCGGAGCCCCCCGAGCCGCCGCAGGCGCTCAGCGTCGATCCCAGGCCCGCGGCGACGCCGACGCCTGCCGCCGCTCGGAGGAAGCCGCGCCGGGGCAGGCCGTCGGCAATGTGGGCCGCGACCGGGTGGTGCTGACGCTTCATCGCTGCTCTCCCTCTCCTTGACCGCGGACTGCGTGTCTCGCGATGACGTTCCGCAACCGTATGGCATACGATATGACGGCACAACATATACGAAATATGAGATGCCTGGTAGGGTCGATCTCGGCGCATCAGGGATCAGCGCGTCAGGGGTGTGGCAGTCCCCGTCTGGCTCGATGACCGGCACCGCGTGCCCGGCCGGTGCGATGATCCTTTGGCCGCCATCAAGACGCCGTCAGGGGCGTCGCCCGAGCGAAGGAGTGTGGGTGAGCGAGACAGCATTGGGTGCGATCAAGCCGTCTTCGAGGACCGGCCTGGTTCTCGAAGCGCTGCGTCGCGGCATCCTGAGCGGCGAGCTGCCGGCCGGCCGTCCGCTGATCGAGGCGGAGCTCGCGGGCCGCTTCGGCGTCTCCAAGACCCCGGTGCGCGAGGCGCTCAAGATCCTCAGTGGTGCTGGCCTGGTCACCATGAGCGACTACAGCGGGGCCGCGGTGCGGACCGTCGATGAGCGCCTCACCCGTAACGTGTTCGACGCCCGGTGCCTGATCGAGCCGGTCGCCGTGCAGCGGAGCGTCGAGGCGGGTCTGCGGACCGGCGGCCGGCCGGCCCAGGAGGCCCTGGAGGCCGCGGACAACGCCACGGACGAGGTGGCGCGCAGCCTCGCGAACCGCGACTTCCACCGCGCCCTGTACGCGGACTGCGACAACGACGTCCTGGTCGGGATGCTGGACCAGCTGCGCGAACAGACCGCCCTGATCTCGGTGAACGCCTGGTCGCAGCGCCCCTCCTGGGAGGACGAGGCGAGAGAGCACCGGGAGATCCTCGACGCGGCCCTGAACGGCCAGGCGGAGGAAGCCGCCCGGCTCGTACTGCAGCACGTCAGCGCCTTCCGGGAGCGGGCGATCCGCCAGATCAAGGAGGTCGGCACCGATGTTCGGTGAGCTCTCGCAGGCCCTGCGCGACGTGGTCGCCATCCCGGTGACGCCCTTTGTCGACGGACAGCCCGACTACGGGTTGTACAAGTGGTTGCTGAGACGCCAGGTCGAGGCCGGCGTCGGCGTACTCACCCCGAACGGCAACACCGGCGAGTTCTACGCCCTGAGCGGCGACGAGCGCATCCGGCTCCTCACCGCCGCGACGGAGGCCGTGTCCGGGGACGCGCACCTTCTCGCCGGGGTCGGCCACGACGTCGCCACCGCCGTCCACGAGGCCCGCCACGCGTTCGCCTGCGGCATCCGGATGGTCATGGTGCATCAGCCCGTCCACCCGTACGTCTCGGCCGAGGGCTGGCTCGACTACCACCGGGCGATCGCCGACGCCCTGCCCGACATGGGCCTGGTCCTCTACGTGCGGAACACCTGGGTGGACGCCGACCTGCTGACGCGGCTGGGTGACCTGTGCCCCAACGTCATCGCCCTGAAGTACGCGGTGGCGGACGTGAACCGCTTCGCGCAACTGCGCATGGAGGTGGGTGCCGACCGGTTCGTCTGGATCGCGGGGCTCGCCGAGCCGTACGCCCTGTCCTACGCCGTGCACGGCGCCGAGGGCTTCACCTCCGGGCTGGTGAACGTCATCCCCGCCTTCTCACTCCGCCTCCGGGACGCGCTCCGCGAGGGCGACTACGCCCAGGCGGAGCGGATGCTGCGGGAGATCGCGGAGTTCGAGCACCTGCGGGCGGTCGACCGGGGCGCCAACAACGTCAGCGTCGTGAAGGAGGCCATGCACCAGCTCGACCTGTGCGACCGCTCGGTACGGCCTCCCAGCGCCGTCCTGCCCGAGCGCGAACGACAGGCGGTCGCCCGGATCGTCGCCGGCTGGACCGAGACCGGCGACCTCATGCCCCCGCCGCCGGCGGACCGCGCGGTGGCCTCATGAGGATCACGGGTCTCCGCTCGTTCGTCCAACGCGTCGGGGAGCGCCCCCGGGTCCTGGTGCGCGTCGACACCGACGAGGGTGTCAGCGGGTGGGGCGAGGCCTACAACCACGGTCCCGACCTGGCGCTCGTCCCGTTGCTGGACTACCTCGGCGGGCAGATCCGGGGCGAGGATCCCCGGCGCGTCGAGTACCTGTCGCAGCTCCTGATCCGCACCGCGCGCTTTCCCCAGGGGGCGCTCGGGCTGGCGGCGATCGCCGCCATCGACCACGCGCTGTGGGACATCACCGCGAAGGCGCTCGGCGTCCCGGTCTACCAGGTGCTCGGCGGCGCCGTACGGGACCGGGTCCGCGTCTACTGTGGCCTGTACTCCGCGCCCGACCCCGACGACTGCCGGCGGCGGACCGTCGAGCTGCACGAGCGGTACGGCTTCACCGCTTTCAAGCTGAGCCCGTTCCGGAGCGACCTCCACGCCACGCGGTGGGGGCTCGTCGTCTCCGAAGCCGCAGAGTGGGCGCAGGAGGTTCGGCGGAGCTGCCCGGAGGAGTTCGACTTCGCCTTCGACGCCCACGCCAAGATCTTCGAGCCCTATCAGGCGGTCCAGCTGGGCAACGCGCTCGCGCCGATGGACCCGCGGTTCCTCGAAGAGCCGATCCGCCCCGAGCACTTCGCCTCCTGGGGGCGCTTGCGCGGCGAGCTCCAGGTCCCCCTCGCGACGGGCGAGAGCCTGTACTCCCCGCACGAGTTCCTCCAACTGCTCACCCACGGCGGCGCCGACATCGTCCAGCCCGACATCTGCGTGGTCGGCGGCATCTCCCAGCTGCGGCGCATCGCGACCATCGCCGAGACCTTCAACGTCATGCTGGCGCCCCACAACCCGATGGGCCCGCTGGCCACTGCCCACAACGTCCACTTCGCCGCGGCGTGCAGCAACTTCTCGATCCTCGAGTACAAGCCCGAGACGACGAGCTGGTGCCCCGACCCGTACGTCCCGGTCGACGGGCACCTCGAACTGCGGCCCGACCGTCCCGGCTGGGGGGTCACCATCGACGAGGCGGCCCTGGCGGAGGACGACTACGTGCACTGGGAACGCCGCGTGCCGACCCGCCCGGACGGCTCACTGGCGTACTGCTGACATCCGAGTCGGTCTGCGGTCAGGCGAGCTGCTCGGCGGCGGCGCGGCCGGCCCGGCGTCCGGACAGCAGGCAGCCGCCGAGGAAGGTCCCTTCGAGGGCGTTGTAGCCGTGCATCCCGCCGCCGCCGAACCCGGCGACCTCGCCCGCGGCGTACAGCCCCTCGATCGGCCGCCCGTCGGCGCCCAGGACCCGGGAGTCCAGGTCGGTCTGGATGCCACCGAGCGTCTTGCGGGTCAGGATGTGCAGCTTGACGCCGATCAGCGGCCCGGCCGCGGGGTCGAGGATCCGGTGCGGCGCGGCGGTGCGGCCGAGGCGGTCGCCGAGGTAGCGCCGCGAGTTGCGGATGCCCTGGACCTGGGCGTCCTTGCTGTAGGAGTTGACGATCTGGGAGTCCCGCGCCTGGATCTGGCGGCGCAGGACGGCCGGGTCCAGGAGCGGCTCCTCGGTGAGCGCGTTCATCTTGGCGACGAGGTCGTCCAGGGTGTCGGCGACGACGAAGTCCGCGCCGTGCCGCTTGAAAGCGTCCACCGGGCCGGGCGCGCCCTTGCTCAGCAGCCGTTCCTTCATGAACGCCTTCCGGTCGCCGCTGGTGATGTCGGGATTCTGCTCCGACCCCGACAGGGCGAACTCCTTCTCCAGGATCTTCTGGGTGAGGATGAACCAGGAATGGTCGTAGGCGGCGATGTCCTCGGTGGTGCGCAGGTGCCGCAGGGTGCTGAGCGTGTCGTAGCCGGGCAGGCAGGGGACGGGCAGACGCCGGCCGAGGGCGTCGAACCACAGCGACGACGGGCCGGGCAGGATGCGGATGCCGTGGCCGGGCCAGATCGGATCCCAGTTCTGGATGCCCTCGGTGTAGTGCCACATGCGGTCGCGGTTGACCAGCCGCGCGCCGGCGGTCTCGGTGATGTCGAGCATTCGCCCGTCGACGTGCGCCGGCACGCCCGTGACCATCCGCTCGGGTGGGCTGCCCAGCCGTTCCGGCCAGTAGCGGCGCACCAGGTCGTGGTCGGCGCCGATCCCGCCCGCGGTGACGATGACGGCCTGGGCGGTGAGCTCGAACTCCCCGACCACCTCACGAGTGGAGGCCACGCCGCGCGGTGCGGAGTCGTCGGCCAGCAGGACGCCGCGCACGCCCGTCACGGCGCCCGCCTCGACGATGAGCTCGTCGACCCGGTGCCGGTGGCGGAAGGTCAGCGTTCCGGCGTCGGCCGCTCGATGGGCGCTCTGCGCGAACGGCGCCACCACGCCCGTGCCGGTGCCCCAGGCGATGTGGAAGCGAGGCACCGAGTTGCCGTGCCCGTCCGCCCGCAGGTCACCGCGCTCGGCCCAGCCGACGGTCGGCAGCAGCTGGATGCCGTGGCTCGCCAGCCACGAACGCTTCTCCCCGGCGGCGAACTCGACGTAGGAACGTGCCCAGCGAACCGCCCAGGAGTCCTCGTCCTCGACACGGTCGAACTGGGCGCTGCCCTGCCAGTCGTTCCAGGCCAGCTCCAGGGAGTCCTTCACCCTCATGCGCCGCTGCTCCGGCGAGTCGACCAGGAACAGCCCGCCGAACGACCAGAACGCCTGCCCGCCGAGGTTGGCGGCGTTCTCCTGATCGAGCAGAGCGACCTTCCTCCCGCGGGAGGTGAGCTCATGGGCGGCCACGAGGCCGGCCAGGCCGGCTCCGACGACGATGACGTCGAAATCCATGGGTCTCCTCGCTGGCCGCCGTCCTGCGGCGGCGGGGACTCGGTGCGGCGGTATCAGTGCATCATCTACCACAGCCGCACCGGTCGGCGATCAGCCCCGCGTCATCACGACCCCCGAACCGTGACGGTCGCGTGCAGGGGCAGGTCGCGCGAGGAGTCGCCCGCGTAGAGGGTGTACCGGCCCGGGACCGTGGCCCAGCGGCCCGCCGCGGTGTCCCAGACGGAGAAGGAGCGGGCGTCGAGCCTCATCGTCACGTGCCGGGTCTGGCCGGGCCGCAGCGTGACCTTCGCGAACCCGGCGAGCCGGCGCGGTGGCTCGCCGGCGGACGCGGGCGACGCGAGGTACAGCTGAACGACGTCGGCGCCGGGACGAGTGCCGGTGTTGGTGACGTCGACGGACGCGACCCGGCCCTGCCCGGACACGCTCAGGTGACGGACCGCGAAGGTCGTGTACGACAGGCCGTAGCCGAACGGGAACTGCGGCGTCACACCGTGCGCGTCGTACCAGCGGTAGCCGACGTCGAGCCCCTCGGAGTAGGTCGCGGTGCCGTTCACGCCGGGGTACTGCTGCGGCGTGTTCGCCGCCGTCTCGTTCTCGGCCTTCGGGAAGGTCATCGGGAGTTTGCCCGACGGGACGGCGTCGCCGAACAGGAGGTCGGCGACGGCGTTGCCGTCCTCCTCGCCCGGGTACCACGCCTCGAGGACGGCGGGGACCTGGTCGAGCCACGGCATCAGCACCGGACCGCCGGTCTTCAGGACCACGACCGTCCGCGGGTTGGCCGCGGCGACGGCCGACACGAGCCCGTCCTGGCCAGCCGGCAGCGACAGGTTCGGCCGGTCGCCGCCCTCCTTGTCCTTGTTACCGACCATGACGACGGCGACGTCGGCGGACTTGGCAAGTGTCGCGGCGGCCGCCGGGTCGGCGCCGTCGGCGTACGACACGGTCACGCCCTTGCTCTTGATGCCGTCGACGGGGGAGACCGTGTACAGCGGCGTCACGGCCGAGCTGCCGCCTCCACCGGTGTGCGCCGCGCCCGCGTACGATCCGATCACCGCGACCGAGCGCACCCCGCGCAGCGGCAGCTGCCCGCCGCTGTTCTTGAGCAGGACCGCGCTCTGCTCGGCGATCGACCGGGCGATCGCGCCGTCCCGCTGCGCCGGGATCGGCGTGGGCGTGCGCGGATGGTCGAAGAGCCCGAAGCGGAACATCTGCGCGAACCGGCGGACGAGCATCCGGTCGACGACCGACTCGTCGAGCTGCCCGCCGAGGACGGCGGCCTTGGTCGCGTCGCCGTAGTAGACGTGCTTCATGTCCAGGTCCAGACCGGCCAGCGCCGACGCGACCGTGCTGTGGTTCGCGGTGTAGTCGGACTGGACGAAGCCGTCGAAGCCCCAGTCGCCGCGGAGCACGTCCTTCAGCTGGTGGGTGTTCTCGCAGCCGAACTGCCCGTTGACGCTCGGGTAGGCGCACATGACCGCGCCGGCCCGGCCGCGCTTCACCGCGGCCTCGAACGCGGGCAGGTAGATCTCCCGCAGCGTGCGCTCGTCGACGACCTCGTTGATCGTCTTGCGGTCCGTCTCCTGGTTGTTGGCCGCGTAGTGCTTGACCTCGGCGATGACGCCCTGGGCCTGGATGCCGCGGACCTCCGGGACCGCCATCTGCGCGGCGAGGTAGGGATCCTCGCCGAGGTACTCGAAGTTGCGGCCGTTCCGCGGCACGCGCGTGATGTTCATTCCCGGTGCCTCGATGAGGCCCTCTCCACGGTCCGCGACCTCCTGGCCGGCGACCCGGCCGAAGGCCGCGGCCAGCTGCGGATCCCACGACGCGGACATTCCGAGTGCCGAGGGCAGGGCCGTCGCCGGCTGGGGCGCGTTGCTGTCGCCCGGCCCCGCGCCCGCCGGCCCGTTGGTGATCTTCAGGGCCGGAATGCCGAGCCGTTCGATGCCCGGCACCTCGCGTGGATGGTCCGGCACGTCCATCATGTGGATCTCGAGGACCTTCTCGTCGAGCGTCATCCGCGCCACGAGCAGTTCGGCCCGCTTCTGCGGCGACAGGGAGCGGTCCATCCACGGCCGGGCGGGCACCGCCGCGGACGGCACGGCGGTGGCGCCGAGCAGGAGGGCGGACGTCGCCAGGGCGAAAAGGGTCTTGCGCACGAGGCCTCCTACGGCCGGTCTCGGTCAACAGAGGTGTATCGCGCGTACGGATCAAGGTCAATAGATACATCCGATGTATATGGCCCCATGGGTGTGTGATGTGCCCGGAAGTACCAGAGTCCGGCGCTAAAGGAAGGATGTGTGGCCGAGTCGCCCCTGCTCACTGCGAACCCGCCGGTACGGCCGTCTCGATGATCTTTGGTTGAGCGGAGTTGCGAGCCGCCCCTCCCGGGTGGATCATCGAGCGGCCGTTCGGGGGGCGAGGGAGGCACGGGTGGGCCGTTGGTGGCGGTTAGTTCTCCGTCGGACGCTCACCCAGCGTTCCCTGGCCGTGGCCGCGTCGGTGCTGGCGCTGCTCGCCGCCACCGTCCTGGCCGCGCTCGGTGAGTACGCCGCCTCCGTGACCGGCGAGGGCCTTCGCGCCACCCTGGCGTCGGCCGACTTCGGCACGGCCGGCACGACGGTCACCACCACCGTTCCGACCGGGCGGATGCCGGCGGCGGACCGGAAGGTACGGGAGGCGGTGCGGACCGTCTACGGGCGCGTTCCCGCCGACGTCTCGCTGAGCGCCTCCGGTGATTCCTACGTCGTACCAGGGCAGGAGCACAAGCCGCATCCACGGCTGACCGTGTTCGCGACGTACTCCGGCCTCGAAGGCCACGCCCGGTTGCGGACGGGCCGCTGGCCGGTCGCGGCACCGGGCGGAGTGGTCGAGGCCGCGCTTCCCGAGCCGGCCGCGCGGGCCATGGGCCTGGCCGCCGGCCGCGTCGTGACGCTCCACGGCCGCGTGGGCGGTCCGCCGGTCACCGTACGCGTCAGCGGCCTGTTCGCGGTGAACCGGTCCGACGACTACGTGTGGGGCGGGGACCGCCTGATCACCACGGGAGTGGAACGCCTCGACTACACCACCGTCGGCCCCTTCGTCGTCCCCGCCGCGACCTTCGGCGCCCGTTTCGCCGCCACGGCCACCGTCCGCTGGCTCGTCCTCCCGGACATGGGCGCGATCGACGCCGGTCAGGTGCACGGCATCGAGGAACGGGCCCGAGCCCTGCCGGCGTCGCTGGGGAAGCGCTCCGCCGACGGCACGGGGTACGCGGTCAGTTCCTCGCTGCCGGATCTGCTGACACAGGTCGGGCGGGCCGTGCTCGTGACGCGCTCGACCCTGCTCATCCCCGCGTTGCTGGTGCTGATGCTGATCACCACGGCGCTTCTGCTCCTCGCCCGGCTGCTGGCGGGGCATCGGCAGGTCGAGACCGCGCTCATGCGCTCGCGGGGCGCCGGCGCTCGGCAGCTCGCGCTTCTCGCCGTCGGCGAGGCGACGGTGGTGAGCGTGCCGGCGGCGGTGGCCGCACCGTTCCTGGCGCCGCTTCTCGTCCGTGCCGCGGCCGCGACGCCCCTTCTCCGCACGAGCGGCGCGCACGGCGCGCTCTCGCCCTCGGCGCTGACGTGGAGCGTCGCGGCCGCGACCGCGCTGATCTGCGTCGTCGTACTCGCGCTGCCGTCTCTCGGCGGGATCCGGCGGACCTACGTCGCCACGATCACGTCACGCGGACGGGAAGGACGCCAGGCCGTCATCCAGCGGGCCGGAGCCGACCTCGCCCTCGTCTTAATGGCCGGTCTCGCGATGTGGCGGCTCGTGCACTATCGGGGCCCGGTGCTGGAGACGTCGTCGGGGAACGCCGGTGTCGACCCGTTCATCGTCGCCGGACCGTCGCTCGGGCTGCTCGCCGGGGGCGCGCTGCTGCTGCGGCTGGCCCCGATCGCCTCCCGCGCCGGCGAGTGGGCCACCTCCTTCTCGCGCGGATTCGCGCTGGCGGTGGGCGCTCACCAGGTCAGCCGCCGGCCGCTGCGCGTCGCCGGCCCCGTTCTGCTGCTGGTGATGACGGTCGCGGCCGGCGTCCTGTGCGCGGCCACCGGGTCGACCTGGCGGCGGTCCCAGCTCGACCAGGCGGATTTCCAAGCGGGCGCCGACCTCCGGATCACGGCCCCGGCGAGCCCGTCGTCCCCGGCCGCCGCGGGGCAGGGCGGACGGTACGCGGCCCTGCCCGGAGTGACCGCCGCCGGCCCGGTGCTGCGGGACACCGTCTCGACCGGCGGCGCCGACGCGGCGCTGCTCGCGATCGACTCCAGCAGGCTCGGCGGGACGCTCCGGGCCCGTACGGCCCTGCGGAGCGACGTGCCGACAAGGCTCGCGGCCGGCAGCGGCGCCGCGGTGCCGATCACCGGCCGACCGGAACGCCTCTCGGTCGGGTTCCGGATCGGCCGGACTCCGCAGGCCCTCCCCGTCTCCCTGTCCGTGCTGGTCAGCGACGCCTTCGACGTCGTGTACGAGATCGACCTCGGAAAGGCGCCGGCGGATGGGGACACCCACCTCCAGGTCGCCGATGTGACGGGCCTCGCGGGCCGGGACGGCGTCATCTCCTATCCGATCGCCGTCCGCGGGTTCCGTTTCACCTACCCGCAGACGTCGGGCGGCCCGGCCGACCTGACGGTGACCGAGGTCCGCGGCGGTACCGGGAACCGGCCCGGCCCGCCCGCACGGCGACCGGCCGGCGCGCACTGGACCGGTCAGATCGAGATGAGCGACGGCGGGTCCGAGACGGCCGGGATCAAGGCCGGAGGCCTGGTCACGGCCAGGCTCCCCGCCGGGCGCGACGATTACTACTTCCCGAATGCGACGACGACCGGTGTCATGGTGCTCCATGCCGGCTCAGGGGCGGCGACGGACCGCGCCGAACCGATCCCGGCCATCGTGACCCGGGAACTCGCGGCACGCGCGCACGCCGGCGTCGGCGGCCGGATCACGATCACCGAGAACGGCGTCCAGCAGCCGTTGACGATCGCCGGAGTGGCGCCCGCGCTGCCGTCGGCGGAGCCGGGTTCCCCCGGCGTCCTCGTGGACTGGGCGGCGCTGGCCGACGCGTCGCTGGCGGTGGGCGTCACCCCGAAGCAGCCGGCGGAATGGTGGCTCGCCACCCGCGGCGGCGACACGGCGGCCACCGCGCGGGCGCTGCGCGACCATCCGGCCTGGGGCGACCGGATCGTCGACCGGGTCGCCCTGCGCCATCGACTGCGCGACACGCCGCTGGGTGGATCGCTCCAGGGGGCTCTCGTCCTGGGCTTCGCCGCCGCGATCGTGTTCGCCGTCATCGGCCTGGCCGTGGACACGGTCGTGTCGGCGCGGGAGCGGGCCGTCGAGTTCGCGGTCCTGCGGGTCCTGGGCGTCGGCGGACGCCAGGTCGTCGGGCTGATCGCCGTCGAGCAGGGGTTCCTCGTCGGCCTGGGCCTGCTGGGCGGCGTTCTCCTCGGCGTCGTCGTCGCCCACCTCGTGCTGCCGTACGTCGTCCTCACGGTCCGGGCGACCGCGCCGTACCCGCCCGTCCACGTGGTCCTCCAGTGGCCGGTGGTCCTGGCGATGGTGGCGGGCATGACCGTCGCGTTCGCCGTGACGTTCCTGATCCTCGTGCGTCACCTCACCCGGAACGGGCTGGGCCGCCTCATGCGCGTGGGGGAGGACCGATGAGGCTCCTTCCCCTGGCCGTCCGGGCCGCCCGCGCGCAGTGGACCGCCCTCGTCGGCCTCGGCCTGCTCATGGCGGTCACCGCGTTCCTCGTCGGCGCCGGCCCGCGCTGGGCGGTCGCCACGTACGACCGGGCCGTACGAGACGCCGTCACGGGCGCTCCCGCCGGGTCCGCCGATCTCGTGGTCTCGGTCCTCTCGCGGGCGGTCGGTCCGGCCCAGTCGCAGTTTCGAGGGAAGGGGCCGGTCGGCAGCGTCGACGGCCTCGCCACCCTGAGCGGCTACTGGCGGCAGGACATTCCGCGCCCGCTCCGCGACACGATCGGCGCGTCCGACCACTTCGCGGGGACCGACTTCATCGCGGTCCCCGGCCACGCCGCGAACCGCCCCACGGTCCGGATGTCGATCGGGATCTCGGCGACCGCGAGCGGCCATCTCCGGTACGTCTCCGGGCGTGCCCCCGGGCCGCCCGAGCAGAAGGGCACGGGCCTCCGCCTCGAGGCCGCGCTGCCGGATCGCGCAGCGCGGCAGATGGGGTTCACGACCGGTGACGTCATCCCCATCAAGAGCCAGCCCGGTCTCACCGTACGGATCAGCGGTCTGTTCACCCCCACCGACCCCGGATCGGGCTACTGGGCGGCGCACCACCGGTTCGAGGACGCCGAGTTGGAGCAGACCACGAGCGGCGACACGATCGTCCTCGGAACGGCGTTGCTGAGTCCCGCCGGATACCACGGGCTCTGCGCGTCGACCCAGCTGAACGTGGGTGTCACCTGGACGTACACGCCGGCCGCCGCGCGCATCACCGCCGGCCGTGCGCACACCCTGGCGCAGGGTGTCCACCAGGCGGCCGAGTCGATCGCCAACGGCACGGTCGACGGTCAGTACGTCACGCTGACCAGCCGGCTCGACCACGTGCTGGACGACTTCACGCGGCGGCTGACGGCGACGCGAACCCTGCTGTCCCTCGCCCTGGCCGGACTGTTCGCCGCCGCTCTCGGCGTTCTGGCGCTCACCGCCCGGCTGGTGCCGGCCCGGATGCGGGTGGCGCTGTCCACGCAGGCCGCCCGCGGAGCCTCCCGTACCCAACTCGCCGTCATCACCGTGATGGTGGTGGGGTCGGTCACGCTGCCGGCCGCGATCATCGGCCTGGTCACGGCCGCGCTGCTGGTGGACGGACCGGCCCAGGGCATCTCGGCCGTCTCCGCGGCGGCCGTGGTCGCGACGGTCATCGCGTTGTCCGCGGTGACCGCCGCCCGCGGGCGGAACACGCCGGTCCCGGGCGGCTCCTCCGCCCGCCGGGCGGTCGCCGAAGGAACCGTCGTCCTGGTCGCGGTGGGCGCGACGTACCTGCTCCGACTGCGCGGTATGCCGACCGGAGGGCTCGATCCGCTCATCTCCGCGGTGCCCGCCCTGCTGGCCATCGCGGCCGGCCTGCTCGCGCTGCGGACCTGCTCCGCTCTGCTACGGCTCATCTGCCGGGCCCTGGCGCGTGGCCGGTCCGCGGTGGGGTTCATCGGGTTCGCCCAGGCGTCCCGGCAGCGCGCCACCGCGATGCTTCCCGTCGTGCTCCTGGTCCTGACGTTCGCGGTCATCGGATTCACCGCGACGGTCGAGGCGAGCCTCGGCCGGGCGCAGCGGCTCGCGACGTGGCAGTCGGTCGGCGGCGACGCGCGGGTCGACACCCAGGTCATGGACGCCGCGACGATCGACCGGGTACGCCGGTCACCGGGGGTTCGCACGGCCGTGCCGGCCGAGGTCATCGACGGCGCGCACCTGTTCTCGCGGGAGTACACCGTGGGCGACGTCACCCTCGTGGCGGTGGATCTCGGCGCCTATCGGCAGGCGATGGCGGGGACGTCGCTGCGGATTCCCGCGCCGCGCGCCGAGGCCGGGGCCTTTCCGGTGCTGTTCTCCCCGGCGGCGGCCGCCGGCGCCAAGGGCGGCGGGCTGAGCCTGACCACCGACGCGGGACTCCGGCTCGAGCTCCGCGACGCGGGCGTGATCTCGCGGTTCCCGGGGCAGGCGGCCGACGCCCGGTTCGTGGTCGTGCCCTACGCGCCGGTCTTCAAGTCCACCGCCGGGCAGGTGCCCGGCTCGTTGTTCATCCGAGGCGACCACCTCGACGTCGCCGCGTTGCGCCGTGCCGCTCAGGCCCGCGACCTGGGACAGTTCGGCGCCGGCGGAGTGACCACCTACCGGAACGAACACGACGCCATCACCGGGGGACGCCTCGGCCACATGATGACGGCCGGTTTCCGGGCCTGCGGGCTCTTCGCGGCCGGCTACGGGCTGCTCGCGCTCCTTCTCCTGCTCCTCTCCGAGGTGCGGCGACGCGGCAGCGTCGTGTCGTATCTGCGCGCGCTCGGCCTGAGCCGTCGCGAGGCACGCCGGCTGGCTCTCGTCGAGGTCGTCCCGGCCCTGGTCGCGGCGGCCGTCGCCGGATGGGCGCTCGGCGCGGTGCTGCCCTCGGTCGTCGGACCGGCCCTCGACCTCCGGGCCTACACCGGCGGACTGCCGATCGCGCACTACCTTCCGGACCTGTCGTCGGTGGCCGTCCTCGGCGGCGGGCTGGTCATCATGCCGGTGATGACCGTACTGAGCGATATCGCGGCCGGCGCCCGCGGGCGGCCGGCGGAGACCCTGCGGATCGGAGGCGCGTGAGCGATCGAACAGGCCGGACGCCGGATCTCGCGGAGCTCGAGCGCCGCGCCACCCGGCAGGGTCCGGCATACGGCGAGAACGCCTATGTCATCTGCGACAACCTCGTGCGGATCTACCGGTCCCAGGGCGTCGAGGTCATCGCGCTCCAAGGCCTCGACCTGCTCATCGAGCGCGGCGAGATGGTGGCGATCGTCGGAGCCTCGGGCTCGGGCAAGTCGACGCTGCTGAACATCCTGGCCGGCCTGGACACGCCGACCGCCGGGGTCGCCCGGGTCGCCGGGGTCGAGCTCCTGGGGATGTCGCGCCGGGACAGGCTGCGGTTCCGGCGCGACGTCGTGGGGTTCGTCTGGCAGCAGACCACGCGGAACCTGCTGCCCTACCTCACGGCGGCGGAGAACATCGAGATGCCGATGCGGTTCGCCGGCAACGGGCGCCGGGACCGCCGCGCCCGGGTGACGGAGTTGCTGGACCTCATGGGGATCGCGCACCGGGCCGACGCCCGGCCCGCGGAGATGTCCGGCGGCGAGCAGCAGCGGGTCGCCGTCGCCGTGGCGACCGCCAACCGGCCGAAGGTCATTTTCGCGGACGAGCCCACCGGGGAGCTCGACACGGCGACCGGAGGCGAGATCTTCGGCGCGCTGCGGCGCGTCAACTCCGAGCTCGGGGTGACCACCGTCATCGTCACCCACGACGCGGAGGTGGCCGGGAACGTCGACCGCACGGTGGGCATCCGGGACGGCCGTACCAGCAGTGAGATCCTGCGCCGCGCCACACTCGACGAGGACGGCCGCCGGCAGGTGACGGCCGAGGAGTACGCCGTGCTCGACCGCGCGGGGCGGCTGCAGCTCCCGCGCGAGTTCACCACGGCCCTGGGGATGAAGGACCGGGTGCGGCTCAACCTGGAGACCGACCACATCGGAGTATGGCCGGACGGGAACGATCATGATCAGCGTTGAGGGACTGACCAAGACGTACCGGACCGGGCGCGTGCCGGTGAAGGCGCTCACGGATTTGAGCTTCACGACGCCGGAAGGGCAGCTGCTGGCCGTGAAAGGCCGTTCCGGAGCGGGCAAGACGACGTTGCTGAACATCCTGGGCGGTCTGGACACGCCGGACTCCGGGCGGGCCGTGGTCGCCGGCCAGGAGGTGACCGCGCTCGGCGAGGCCGCCCTGCAGCGCATGCGGCGCGAGGCCGTCGGCTTCGTCTTCCAGACGTTCGCCCTCATCCCGGTCCTGTCGGCCGCGGAGAACATCGGAGTCCCGCTTCGTCTCAGCCGCGCCCCGGCGCGGCAGCGGGAGGAACGGGTCCGGCTGCTCCTCTCTCTGGTGGGACTGGCCGACCACGCCGACCAGCGCCCGTACGAGCTGTCCGGCGGCCAGCAGCAGCGGGTCGCGATCGCCCGAGCGCTGGCCCATTCCCCGCGGATCCTCTTCGCCGACGAGCCGACCGGGCAGCTGGACTCCGAGACGGCTCAGTCGATCATGCAGCTGATCGCCGCGATCGTGCGCGACGAGGGCGTCACCGCGGTGGTCGCCACCCACGACCCGCTGATCATGGGGTACGCCGACCGGGTGATCGAGCTGGGCGACGGGGTACTCGTCTCCGACACCGTCCGGGGTACGTAGGGAGGGAGACCGTTGAAAGGGGGACCCATGCGATTTCCGCTACGGCTGCGGCACGTCCCGGGTCGGCTGGCGACGGGCGTGTTCTTCCTCGACTCGGGCCTGGGCAAGCGGGGAGCGGACCAGCAGACCGCCGAGACGCTGCACGGCATGGCCGCGAACGCCTATCCGTTCCTGGGCGCCGTCGATCCCAAGACCTTCGTCCGGCTGCTGTCCGCCGGTGAGATGGCGGTGGCCGCCGCGTTGCTGGTTCCGGTCGTCCCCACGGCCCTGGCCGGGGGAGCCCTGGTCGCCTTCTCGGCCGGCCTGGTCGGCCTTTACGCCAGGACGCCGGGGATGCGCCGGGAGGGCAGTGTCTTCCCGACCGAACAGGGGCTCATTCTGGCCAAGGACGTCTGGCTGTTCGGCCTCGGTCTCGGCTTGCTCATCGACGGCCTCACGGAGCGCGAGTGATGCCCGCGGCCGCTTATGATTCGTCGTGACGGGCGGAGTACCGCCCGGGATGCGGTGAAATCGCGCGCGGTGGTCATGGTCAAGGGGTTCACGTGGTGGTCAAAGGACGCGTCGTAAGGTTCGACGAGGTACGGGGATACGGGTTCGTCGCCCCCGAGGACGGCGGAGAGGACGTCTTCGTTCACGCGAACGACCTGCTGGACGACAAGTACGCCTTCTCCCCGGGGACGAGCGTCGAGTTCGAGGTAACGGAGGGCGAGCGGGGCCCGAAGGGATACGACGTCCGCGTCGTTCCGGGCGCCTCCGACGGCTCCCGCCGGGGCCCGGTGAAGCCTGCGGCGCGTGCCCCTCGTCCGCGTGACGACGACGGGACGTGCGAGATCCTCACAACGGAGGATTTCCGGACCGAGCTCACCGAGACGTTCCTCGCGGCGGTGCCGGAGCTGACCGCGGCGCAGATCCTGCTCCTCCGCGAGCGGGTCATCCGGCTCGCCGCCTCGCACGACTGGATCGAGGACTGACGCTCCGCGCCGGGTAGCGCCGATGCCGGCGCAACCCCGTGCTTTCGTGGCTGCCGCTCGACACCTGGGACGCCGCGGCCTCTGTCGTGCCGTCACTCTTGACAGCGAATCGTCAAGGAGTGAAAATCCCTGCAAATAGTAAACTTTACTATTTGATAACCGGTCGTGTCATGGAGACCGTCATGGCGGCTCGCGCCCCGCCTCGTGCGCTCAGAGCAACGAACGTCCCCGCAACGGCCGCTCGAGCGGCCGTCCCTCCACGAGATTCGGAGCTCACATGAAGACCAGACTCGTCGCCGCTGCCAGCGGCGTCGCCCTCGCCCCCGCCCTCGTCGTGGCCCTGGCCGGCGCGGCCAGCGCGCACGGCTACATCAACTCCCCGCCCAGTCGCCAGGCCGAGTGCGCGCAGGGCACCGTGCCGTGCGGCGACATCAAGTACGAGCCGCAGAGCGTCGAAGGCCCCAAGGGCCTGCACAGCTGCAGCGGCGGTGTCGCCCGGTTCGCCGAACTCGACGACGACAGCAAGGGCTGGCACGCCACGAAGGTGGGCCGGACGGTCACCTTCACCTGGACCTTCACCGCGCGCCACCGCACCACCGACTGGCAGTACTACATCGGCGGCACACGCGTCGGCGTGTTCAGCGGCAACGACAGCCAGCCGCCGGCCACGGTGTCGCACACCGTCAACCTCGGCAACGTCTCCGGCCGCGTGAAGCTGCTGGCGGTCTGGAACATCGCCGACACCGCGAACGCCTTCTACTCCTGCGTCGACCTGCAGGTCGGCTAGGGCGTAGAGCCCGGCCCGGCAGCGGAGCCGGTCACGGTTCCGTGGGCCCGCCCGCTCCCGGGCCAGGGCCAAGCCGGTGAGCGCATCGGCGGCTTTCCGGCGTTGCGGGCTACGACGCCTGGAAGTGGAGGATCACGTACTCGTACTCGCCCGGACCGGCCAGCTTCAGCTTCTGGTCCTTGTTCTTGTCGATGAAGACGGTGAGGAAGACGTCGTCCCGTCGCTGCTGGAGCGGCGTCGCCTGCTGCCCGATCCACGTCTGGGCGAAGTAGACCTTGTCCTCGGTGGAGGACAGCGCCTGGACCCTGGTACCACCGAGATAGTTGTGACCCTCGTTGTTCAGGTAGAGCGTCCCGCTGCCGTACTCGTAGTCGGCGATTCCCGTGCCCATCCGGTAGAAGGGCACGTCCTCCACCGATTCGCCGTCGCGCAGCGAGAAGATCGAATCGTCGGTCCAGGCGCACACCTGGACCGCCACGTCGCCCGGCGGTTTGGGGAAGCGGAACTCGAAGGGCGCGGGTCGCAGGGTGACCGTCACGACGTCCTTGCCGCCACGCTGCCCGAAGACGAGAGAGCTCGGCCGCCCGTCCTGCCAGAACTCCAGACCCAGGCGCGGGCTCCGGGTGACCTGGACGCCGGCCGGTGCGCCGCTCGCGCTCTGGGTGGGCGTGGTCGGCCGGCGGGTGGGTCCGCCGCCTCCGTGCCGGTCCGTTCCCGGCCACAGGACCACGGCGGCCGCGATCGCCGCGACGGCGACGACGGCCCCGGCGCCCACTGCGGCCGCTCGCCGGTTCCTGCGCCGGTGGGCGGGCATGGTCGGCCAGCTCCCGGTGGGCCGGTGCGGCGGGGGAGCGGCGGCGAGGACCGCCTGGCGTCCCTGGTCGAGGGTCTGCTCGATCGGTGCCGTGTCCGGGTTGCCGAGCAGACGGAGCAGGAGCTCCCGCATGGACGGGCGCGCCGCGGGGTTCTTGGACAGGCACGCGGAGACGAGGTCCCGCAGTGGGCCCGCGAGGTGCCCGAGGTCCGGCTGTTCGTGGAGCACCCGGTAGCTGATGGCGGCGACGTTGTCCCCGCCGAAGGGCGGGGCGCCCGTCGCCGCGAAGACCATCACACAGCCCCAGGCGAACACGTCGACGGCCGGCCCGATGTTCTGGGCGGCGAACTGCTCGGGCGCCATGTACGTCGGCGTCCCCACCACGCCGCCGGTCGCCTGCGCGCCCGCGTCCAGCGTCCGGGCGATGCCGAAGTCGATGACCCGCGGCCCGTCGGAGCCCAGCAGCACGTTGGCCGGCTTGAAGTCGCGGTGGACCACGCCGGCCTCGTGGATGGCGGCCAGCGCCGTCGCCGTCGCCACCGCCAGCCGGTGCAGCGCCGGTCCGGACCGCGGCCCGCCGATCGTCACGGCCTCGCGCAGGGTGGGCCCGTCGACGTACTCGGTCACGATGAACGGCTGCGCGCTCTCGAGGTCGGCGTCCAGGACCTGGGCGACGCAGAAGGGCGCGACGCGCCGGGCCGCCGCGACCTCCTTGGCGAACCGCTCCCTGAGCCGCCGGTCCGCCGCCCATCTTCCGCGGAGGATCTTCACGGCCACCGAGGTGCCGTCGTCCCCCTGCCCGAGGAAGACGATGCCCTGGCCGCCCTCACCGAGCCGGCCCGTCAGCCGGTACGCGCCGAGCGTCTGAGGATCGCCTGGGCGCAAAGACGTGACCTCGGGCATCAGTCCCCCTGATCGACGCGCGACGAGCGGCACTCTATCCGGACGGGTCCGGCGAAACCAGGATGGACGGGTGCACGGTCCTGCGGTGTGCCGGTCGCCGCATACTGCGGGCGCAGTACGCCCCGGCTACTCCTTGGGGCCAACGGAGATGTGCCGGGCTGCGGCTACCGTGGGGCGGGTGAGTCCGCTGACCGAGGTCAGGCGCATCACCGGCTGCCACCCGTTCCTCTCGGACGGGCTGTTGGCGGCGGCGGTGTACGCGCTGGCCCTGTGGGTGCCGTCGGGGCCGCATGAGGTCGGGCCCGACCCGTCGACCTGGCAGATGGCGGTGTTCGGCGTGCTGGCAGCCGGCCCGCTGGCGGTACGGCGGCGCTGGCCGGTCGTCGCGCTGGCGTTCACGCTGGCCGGGACGGCGTGCTACCTGGCCGTGGACGGCAAAGAGGGCCCCCTCCTGCTCGCGCCGATGATCGCCATCTACACCGTCGCGCTGCGCGGTGTACGCCGGACGACGGCCATGACCGCCGCAGCGTCGGGGTTCGTCCTGATCATCGCCAAGATGGTGGGGGTGGCCCGCGATCCCGTGGTGCACGGGATGGTGATCTTCGATCCCCGGCTCGTGAGCGTCGTCGCCCAGATCGCGTTCGCCGCCGCGGTGGGCGAAGCGGTGCGCAATCGCCGCGCCTACGTCGCGGCCGTCGAGGAACGCGCGCGCCGCGCGGAGCGGACCCGGGAGGAAGAAGCCGAGCGGCGGGTCATCGAGGAGCGGCTGCGGATCGCCCGCGAGCTCCATGACGTGCTCGCCCACCACGTCGCGCTGATCAACGTACAGGCCGAGGTCGCGGCGTACGTCATGGAGACCGATCCGGACCAGGCGCGCGAGGCGCTGTCCCACGTTCGCCGCGCGGGTCAGGAGGTGCTGGACGACCTCGGTGCCACCGTGAGCCTGCTGCGCCGGCCGAACGCGCAGCTCGAGTCGGCCCCGGAGCCCGCTCCCGGGCTCGACCGGCTGCCCGGCCTGCTCGAGGCGTTCGCGGCCGGCGGGCTGACGGTCGACCTGCGCGTGGTGGGGGAGCCGCGCGAGCTGCCCGCCACCGTCGACCTGGCCGCCTACCGCATCGTCCAGGAGGCGCTGACCAACGTGCACAAGCACGCCGGCGACGCCCCGGCGACGCTGCGCATCGCCTACACGCGTCGGGAGCTCCGGCTGGAGATCACCGACTCCGGGCCCGGCGGGTCGACGTCGGGGGAGGGGACCGGGCACGGCCTGCTCGGCATGCGGGAACGCGCCTACTCGGTCGGCGGCGCCTTCGAGGCTGCTCCCCGGCCGGAGGGCGGCTTCCGCGTCCACGCGGTGCTGCCCTCGGCCGACCATTCGCCCGCGCCCGCCGCCCGGGCGGCCGGGACGGGGTGCGCATGACGATCCGCGTGGTGCTGGCCGACGACCAGTCCCTGGTGCGGGCGGGGTTCAAGGTGCTCGTGCAGGCCGCGCCCGACCTCGAGGTGGTGGGCGAGGCCGCGAACGGCGACGAGGCCGTCGTGCTCGCCCGCGAGACGCGCCCGGACGTCGTGCTCATGGACATCCGGATGCCCGAGTCCGACGGCCTGGTCGCGACCCGGAAGATCACCGCCGACGATGCTCTGGCCGCCGTGCGCGTGCTGGTGCTGACGACCTTCGAGATCGACGAGTACGTGTTCGCGGCGCTGCGCGCCGGCGCCAGCGGGTTCGTCGGCAAGGGGGTGCAGGCCGGGGACCTGCACGAGGCGATCCGCACCGTCGCCCGGGGGGACGCGCTGCTGTCCCCGGCGGCGACGCAGGCGCTCATCGCCCGTTTCCTCAGCGGCCCCGCGGACATCGCCGACGCTGCGACGGAACGCCTGTCGGACCTGACCGAACGCGAACGTGAGGTCGTCGTCATGGTGGCGCGTGGGCTGTCGAACGACCAGATCGCCGAGCGACTGTGCATCCGGCCGCTGACGGTCAAGACCCACGCGAACCGGGCGATGATGAAGCTCGGGGTGCACGACCGCGCGCAGCTGGTGATGATCGCCTACGAGACGGGGCTCGTCCGTCCGGCCGCTCCGCCGCGGTAGCCGCCCGATCACCCGAAGGATCCTTCCTCGGCCGCTCCGCCGTGGTAACCGCCCGGACATCCGAGGGATCCTCCCCGGCCGCTCCGCCCCAGTCGGCCGAGTCGTCTCCACCCGGCCGCGTAACCGTCCGGCCACCTCGCCGCAGTAGCCGCGCGCACCGGCTACTGCGGGCGCGGTATGCCGAAGACCCTTCCCCAGGCGGACGGGAACGCCCACTCCTCGGCACGAGGATTGCACTGGCATTCGATGACAACTGGGGGTTTCTCTCATGTCCGCTCTCGCGCGATGGTGCCACCGCCATCGCCTCGTCGTGGTCCTGTTGTGGCTGGCCGCGCTCGTCGGCCTTGGCGTGCTGTCGCAGACGGCGGGCTCCGCCTACAAGGACGCCTTCTCCCTGCCGGGCACCGAGTCCACGAAGGCCCTGCAGCTGCTGCAGAAGTCCCTGCCGGCGCAGTCGGGCGACACGGCGACCGTCGTGTGGCGCGCGCCGGCGGGCGGCACCGTTCGTGACGACGCCGTACGGCGGAAGATGACCGCCACCCTTGCGACGATCTCCAAGCTGCCCTCCGTGACCTCGGTGACCGGCCCGTACGACGGCCCGCGGGGCGCCCGCCAGATCAGCGGGGACGGCCGGACCGCCTACGCCCAGGTCGGCTTCGACAAGACGGGCGACAAGCTGGCCAAGGCGGACGTGCAGCGTGTGATCGACACCGCCGAGGCCGCCCGGGGCGACGGCCTCCGCGTCGAGCTCGGCGGCAACCCGATCAGCCAGGTCGAGCGGACCCCGCCTGGCAACTCCGAGCTGATCGGCGTGGCGGTCGCCGCGATCGTCCTGCTGCTCGCCTTCGGGTCGCTGTTCGCGATGCTGCTTCCGATCATCACCGCCATCGCCGGTGTCGGGAGCGGCCTGATGCTCGTCGGCCTGCTCACCCACGTCGTCACCATCGGCCAGATTGGGCCCACACTGGGCGCGCTGATCGGGCTCGGCGTCGGGATCGACTACGCGCTGTTCATCGTCACCCGGCACCGTACCGGCCTGAAGAACGGATTGAGCGTCGAGGAGTCGGTGGTCAAGGCCATCGACACGTCCGGCCGCGCGGTGCTGTTCGCCGGGGGCACCGTGGTGATCGCCCTGCTCGGCCTGTTCGTCCTGGGCATGAGCTTCCTCAACGGCATGGCCATCGCCTCGGCGGTCACCGTGGTGTGCACCGTGCTCGCCGCGATCACGCTGCTGCCGGCGCTGCTCGGCCTGCTCAAGACGCGGGTGCTCAGCCGCCGCGAACGCCGCCGCCTCGGGGCCCACGCGGGCGGCGAGGCCCGGCCGGACGTGTGGACCCGGTGGGCGGGCGTGGTCGAGCGCCGGCCTCGTACGCTGTCCGCGGTCGCGCTCGTGGTCATCGCGGTGCTGTGCGTGCCGGTGTTCTCCCTGCGCCTCGGCTCCTCCGACGCGGGCAACAACCCGACGTCCACGACCACGCGCCAGGCGTACGACCTGCTGGCCGAGGGCTTCGGCCCGGGCTTCAACGGCCCGCTGCAACTGGTCGCCGAGACGCACGGCGCGGCCGACCAGCAGGCGTTCACCCGTCTGGTCGGCGAGGTGTCCCGGACGCCGGGAGTGGCCGCCGCGGCCCCGATGCCCGCTCAGCCGGGTGCGACGGTCGCCATGGCACAGGTGATCCCGACGACCTCGCCCCAGTCCGCGAAGACCTCCGACCTGATCAACCGGCTCCGCCACGACGTCGTCCCGGCCGCCGAGCGCGGCACGTCGATGCGGGTCTACGTCGGCGGCGCGACGGCGATCTTCGACGACTTCGCGGACGTGCTGACCGGCAAACTCCCGCTGTTCCTCGGTGTGATCATCACACTCGGGTTCCTGCTGCTCCTGCTCGCCTTCCGCAGCCTGCTCGTGCCGGCCATCGCCGCCGTGATGAACGTGCTGGCCGCCGGCGCGTCCTTCGGCGTGGTCGTCGCCTTCTTCCAGTGGGGATGGGGCTCCGATCCGCTCGGCGTGGGCGCCGCCGGGCCGGTCGAGGCGTTCCTCCCGGTGATCATGCTGTCGATCCTGTTCGGCCTGTCAATGGACTACCAGGTGTTCCTCGTCAGCCGGATGCACGAGGAATGGGTGCACAGCGGCGACAACCGCAAGGCCGTCACCGTGGGCCAGGCCCACACCGGCCGGGTCATCACCGCCGCCGCGACCATCATGATCGCGGTGTTCGTCGCCTTCGTCTTCGGGGGTCAGCGCGTCATCGCCGAGTTCGGCATCGGCCTGAGCGCCGCCGTCGCGCTGGACGCGTTCATCCTGCGGACGATCCTCGTCCCGGCCGCGATGCACCTGTTCGGCCGCGCCAACTGGTGGCTGCCCTCCTGGCTGGATCGCCGTCTCCCGCACCTGTCGGTCGACCCGCCGGAGGAGCGGCCGGTCGACGCCGTCGGCACCCCGCTGGAGCCGGCCGCCCGCTGAGGCCCATGGCGGGGCGGTCGGCGACGACCGCCCCGCTTTCCCATGGGTTCGTGGCAACCTCCGGGCTCCCTCAACACTCGGCCAAATAACGGCAATTGGGCCAAGGACGGGCGATAAGCGGGGAATGGCTGTCCCATGGAGGCCGGTCCGTGGAGGTGGTCATGGCGACCTATGAGTACACGTGTCCGGGCTGCGGCTCCTTCGACGTACGGCTGGCGCTGGGCACCGCGCCCGCAACGCGGGAGTGTCCCGCGTGCGGGCGCGACAGCCGGCGCGTGTACTCCGCACCGGCGCTGACGCGCACGTCCCCGACCGTACGAGCGAGCCGGGAACGTGAGGAACGGAGCCGGGAGGCGCCGGAGATCGTGTCGGGGGTGCCGCCGTCGCGGCGGGCCGCCCGGCGGCCGCACCCGGCGCTCGCACGCCTGCCACGGCCGTGATCGCGGCCCGTGGCGCCGCGGGCGGGACGACATGACGACTCCCCGGGCTCGTGGGCCGAGGGGTGAGGCAGATGGCGAACGTGGGCCTGCTCTACGTCGGAGCGGTGCTGTTCCTCAACGGGATGATGCTGCTCGGCAAGGTCGAGGCGAAGGCCGCGGCGATGCTCAACCTGTTCGTCGGCGCGATGCAGGTGGTCTTCCCGACCGTACTGATCGCGACGGCCGGAAACGACACCCACACGATCCTGGCGGCGTCCGGGCTGTACCTGTTCGGGTTCACCTACCTGTACGTCGGGATCGGGCTGCTGGCCGGGCTCGACACCAGCGGCGTCGGATACTTCTCGCTGTTCGTGGCCGTGATGGCGGTCGGCTACTCCGTCGTCAACTTCCGCGTGCTGCGGGACCCGCCGTTCGGCGTCATCTGGCTGTACTGGGCGTTCCTGTGGTTCCTGTTCTTCGTCCTGCTCGGGCTGAAGGTCGAGGGGATCACCACCTACACCGGCTGGGTGACGGCGATCGAGGGCTGGGTCACCGGGGCCATCCCGGCGATCCTGCTGCTGTGCGGCTACTGGGGCAGGCACGGTCAGGTCGCGATCCTGCTGGCGGTGTTCGCCGTCGTGGTGTTCGGCGCCCTGTGGTTCGTCGTCGGCCCCGGACGTCATGTGCGCCACCGGCCCGGCGGCGTCGCGGCACCGGGACGCCCCTGAGGACGGCCTCCGGACACGAGAACGTGATTCGGCAGGGGAGTGAGTGACGATGCCAGACGTCGTATTCCACGTGGACCAGTCACGGTCAATGCGTGATCAGAAGATACCCGGCCACAACAGGTGGCATCCGGCCGTCCCGCCCGCGGACTCCGTCCGGCCGGGCGATGAGTTCCGGATGGAATGCCGGGAGTGGACCGACTGCCAGATCGGCAACAACAACTCCGCCAACGACGTGCGGGACGTCAACCTGAAGCTGGCTCACATGCTGAGCGGCCCGATCCGGATCGAAGGGGCCGAGCCCGGCGATCTGCTGATCGTCGACATCCTCGACCTCGGGCCCGTTCCGCAGCACGTCGGGGACGCGGCCGGCGAGGGCTGGGGTTATACCGGCGTGTTCGCCAAGGTCAACGGCGGGTCGTTCCTGACCGACTACTACCCGGACGCCGTCAAGGCGATCTGGGACTTCCACGGTCAGCAGGCCACCTCGCGGCATCTGCCCGGCGTACGGTACACCGGCATCACCCACCCGGGGCTGTTCGGCACCGCGCCGTCGCAGGAGCTGCTGGAGCGGTGGAACCGCCGGGAGCAGGCCCTGATCAACACGAATCCCGACCGGGTGCCACCCCTGGCGTTGCCGCCGGAGCCGGAAGACGCGCTCGCGGGCCACGCCCACGGCGGCGACGCCGACCGGGTCGCCCGGGAGGGCGCCCGCACGGTGCCGGCGCGCGAGCACGGCGGTAACCAGGACATCAAGAACTTCAGCCGCGGATCCCGCGTGTTCGTCCCCGTCTTCGTCGACGGCGCGAACCTCTCCGTCGGCGACCTGCACTTCAGCCAGGGCGACGGAGAGATCACCTTCTGCGGTGCCATCGAGATGGGAGGCTTCATCGACTTCCACGTCGACCTGATCAAGGGCGGCATGGAGAAGTACGGCATTAAGAACAACCCGGTCTTCATGCCGGGCAACGTCGAGCCCAGGTACTCGGAGTTCATGAGCTTCGTCGGCATCTCCGTCGATCCCGACGACGACACGAACCTCTACATGGACGCGACGCTGGCGTACAAGTGCGCCTGCCTCAACGCCATCGAGTACCTCAAGAGGTGGGGTTACAGCGGCGAGCAGGCGTACCTGATCCTCGGATCCGCGCCGGTCGAAGGGCGGATCAGTGGGATCGTCGACATCCCGAACGCGTGCTGCACGCTGTACCTGCCTACGGCGATCTTCGACTTCGACATCCGTCCCACCGGGGACGGTCCGCGAAGCGCCAACCGCGGGGCGTGCGCCGTCACCTCCTGACCGGCTACGCCGTTCTGAACGCGATCGTGGCGCCGGAGCCGGAGGTCTCCGGCGCCACGCCATGCCCGGCCTGATCCGGGCCGTCTGCGGACTTCCGCGAGGCGAAGGCCGTCGGCGGAGCGAGCGTCAGCGGCCGGCGCCGAGCGCGGCGGGGGAGAGGTAGCGCCGGTCGACGTCGTCCAGGGCGCTTCGAATCCCGCCGACGGCGACGGCGGTGTCGCCGAGTGCGGACAGCGCGAGCCGGGGCCGTACGAGGGCGCGGCGGCGGAGATGCCGCTCGACGACCGTCAGCAGCCGCTCGCCGGCGCGGGACACGCCTCCGCCGATCACGATCAGCTCCGGGTCGAGGAGCAGGCAGGCGGTGGCGAGGCCGCGGGCGAAGCGGGCGGCGATCTGGTCGATGATCGACTCGGCGATGGCGCTGCCGGCCGACGCGGCGTCGAACAGCGCGGCCGCGTCGTCGTGCGGCCTGGCCCGCAGCATGACCTCCGCCAGCCGGGTGTCGCCCCGACCTTTCGCCTCCGCGAGCGCGAGCTCGATGATGGCGGAGGCGCCGACCTGGCGTTCGAACGGTCCCATCGTGTCGCGCGTGATGACGCCGTCGGATCCGGGCTGCTCGGCGAGGTCGAGGAACCCGATCTCGCCGGCCGCCGCGTTCGCCCCCTGGAGCAGGCGGCCGTCGATCATGATGCCCGCGCCGACGCGGGCGCCCCACTGCACGAACACGAGGTTCTCCGTCGCCGTCGCGGTCCCGCGCCAGCGCTCGGCGAGGACGGCGAGGTTGACGTCGTTGTGGACGGCGATCGGGCAGGCGAGCAGCGAGCGGAGCTCGGCGGCGACGGGGAGGGAGGCCCAGCCGGGGATGCTCGGAGCCAGCGTGACCGTTCCCGTCCCGGGGTCGACGAGTCCCGGGCTGCCGATCGCCGCGGACAGCACCTCGTCGGCCGGGACGCCGGCCTCGGCCAGAACCTCGGTGGCGATGCCCAGGAGGGCCCGGAGGACGTCCTCCCCGCGGCGGAGCCGGTGGGTGTCGTGGCGCCGCTCGGCGATCACGTTGCCGTCCAGGTCGGCGACCATGGCGAGGATCTTGTGCGGTCCGACGTCGGCGCCGAGGACGTGGCCCGCGCCGGACCGGAACCGGACGACGGCGGCGGGGCGGCCGATCCTGCCTTCGCGGCCGGCCCCGGATTCCTCGCCCTGATCGGCGTCCTCCGCCCAGCCTTCGGCGCGCAGCGCCTCGATGGCCCGGGTCACGGCGGGCCGGGACAGGCCGGTGGCCGTGACCAGGTCCGCGACGCGCTGGGGTCCGCCCGCGCGCAGCGCGTCGAGCACCGTCACGACGTTGATCCGCCGCAGTACGTGCGGCCCTGTACCGACCGGCACCGACTCGCTCGTCAAAAGATCACCTCTTGACCGATGGTCTCGTGAGCGTTTTAGTTACGAACGATACGTTACTAAATCCCCGCCGAGTCGTCCGGTGCCCGGAGAGCACCGGCGTCTTCTCCCTCCGCCGTTCCGCGTCTTCCGCCCCAGAAGGCAGGTTCGCCATGAGATCATTCCTCCGCCGTGCCCTAGCGCTCGCCGTGCCCCCGGTGCTGGCGCTGGGCCTCATCACCCCCGGATGGGCCGCGGCCCCCGGGCCCGCACGCTCCCGGCCGGGGTCGCCCGCGCTCGTCCAGGCGACGACCGGCGCCTCCGGTTACGGAAATCCCTACAACGACTACCGGCGCTCGCCGTACGGGGTGATGCAGACCCCGCAGGAGCAGCAGTCCCTGCCGCCGGTCAAGGACGACCCGAAAGAACCGTTCGACTGGTACCGCTATCCCCGCGCCGCCATCGGCGTGTACGGCGGACCGGAACGGTCCATCATCACCCCCGAGGGCTACCTGCAGAACGAGTACGGCGCCCTCACGTTCGCCACCGGAGACTCCCGGACCCCCGTGAACCAGCGGGTCAAGACCTGGGTGGACGGCTACCTGCCGATCATGTCGGAGCAGTTCGACTCCGGCGGAGTCCAGCACGCGATCCGGTTCTTCGCCGCCAAGGTCCCGAACGTCGCCAAGCTTCCGTTCACCCAGCCGTACGGCCTGCCGGCCAAGAAGGTGACGGCCGACGTCGACAACATGGTGAACTTCGTCAAGGTCAGTCTCACCAACCCGGGCTCGTCGCCGGTCACGCACCGGTTCTCGGCCACGCTCGACCTCACCAAGGGCATCGGCGCCATCAACGGCAACACCGGCCCGAGCAAGCCCGCCTCCCCGGGCTGGGACGACGACCACCGCGTCTACGGAGGCGACGGGAAGCTCCTCCTGGTCTCCGGGCAGGCGCCGAGCGGCACCGACGGAGCCACTCAGGACTACGACGTCACGCTCCAACCCCACCAGACCCGGACGCTCACCTTCGCGATGCCGTACTTCGTCGGGCAGGACTCCGACACCGCGCCGATCAAGGGCGCGGACTACGACGGGTACGAGCAACAGACCGCGCAGTTCTGGCACAAGACCCTCGACCAGGCCGGAACGGTCCTGCAGGTCCCCGGCAGCGGCGCCGAGACCAAGGTGCTGGACGCCTACAAGGCCAACCTGGCGTTCTCCCTGATCCTGATGAACGTCATCGACGGCCGGTACTACTGGAACGCCAACCCGACCATCTACGCCCACTACTGGCTGCGCGACACGGCCTTCGACATCGACGGCATCCTCAACGCCGGCTTCACCGACGTCGCCAAGCAGGTCACGCTCGAGATGCTCGACTGGCAGTCCGACTCGGGGCAGTTCATCTCCCAGTCGGGACAGTACGACGGCAACGGCGAGGCCCTGTGGGCCTTCGCCAACTACTACGAACGCACCCATGACACCGAGTTCGCCCGCCAGGTCTGGCCCGCCGTCCAGCGGGCGATGGACTGGGAGTGGCAGGTCCGCCGGCAGTACTGGCAGTCCGACGACGGCCTGTTCCCCGCCTCCACGATGAAGGACGACGAGGGCGTACGCGGGCACGTGCTCACCTACGACCTGTGGAACATCGCCGGCGAGGAGGGGGCCGCCAAGATCGCCGAGGCGGTCGGCGACGGCGCGACCGCCACGACCTGGAAACAGCGCCGCACGCAGTACATCGGCATCCTGCGGTCAAAGCTCGCCCCGCAGGTGAAGAAGCTGGGCGTCATCCCGCCGACGACCGAGGGCATGGCGGCGCCGGGCGTCCGCGACGGCTGGTACGGCGGCGTGTACGGGATCGACTGGGGCAACCTCGAGGCCGTCTGGCCCGCGAACGCCTTCCGTCCGAACGATCCGTGGATCACCAAGAGCCTGGCCACCTGGCGGGGCAAGACGTTCGAGGGGATCTTCGGCTATCCGTCCGGCGGTGTGGAGAGCACCCTGCACTCCTACACGCCGATGTCGCTGTCGATCACCGACATCCTCCGCGGCGACCAGGACGCGGCGCTGTCGTCGCTGTACTCCCTGCTGACGCACACGTCGGCCGCACACATGGCCTCGGAGGGCATGGCCTCGGCCCAGCGCTGGGGATGGTCGAGCACGGACCAAACGCAGCCCCATGCCGAGTTCGCCGGCAAGTACCTGACGTTCCTGCGCGACATGCTCGCCTATGAAGCGTCGGACGGATCCCTGCACCTGGCCAACGTCTGGTCGCCGCAGTGGAACAAACCCGGCCAGACCGTCGGCTTCAGCGGGGACACCGACTTCGGCCCGATGTCCTACACCGCCGCCGTCGACGGGAAGGGCGCCACGATGCGCCTCACGCCGCCGACCCGCGGCACCCCGAAGAACCTCGTGATCTCCGCGCCGGACGGCACCGTCCTCACCTCGGTGACCGTGGACGGCCGCCACACCGGCGGGATCTCCGGGAAGCAGGTCACCCTGACCTCGCCGGGGAAGGCGAGCGTGATCCGGCTGAACTGGACGAGGACACGGTCCGTGCCGCAACTCGGCGTCGCCCGCGCGGCCGCCGACTACGAGGCGAACTACCAGCGGATGACGTCGCCGACCGATGCCGCGGTCACCGCCGTCAAGTCCGACCACCGCGTCATCGAGGCGGGCGCGCCGCTGACGGTCACCGGGACGGTGGTCAACAACGGGGGAGCGGGCTACCTCGCCGACCCCCGCGTCGTGCTCTACGTGAACGGCCAGGCGACCCAGACCGACACGACGACGTTCGCCCGGGGGATCGGGTTCACCACCCCCGCCCGGATCGTCTCCTTCGGCCACCACGACGAGGGCACCGTGTCCGCGGTGTTCTCCCCGCAGCTGTGCGCTCCGGGGCACTACACGATCGGCATCGGGCTCGGATCGGCCGCGCCCACCCACACCGTCGAGGTCGACGTCCGCGCTCCGTCGAAGTCCACGCCGCCGACGGCGACGCTCGAACTGTCGCCCGGCTCGCCGTACGTCGACGGCGGCGGGAAGGCCACCGTCACCGGCAAGGTCACCAACACCGGCTGTCTCGCGGTGACGGGAACGAAGGTGACCCTCGCCACGCCGGACGGCTGGACGGCCACGCCGCAGGACCCGGCCGAACTCGGCACCATCGAGCCGGGCGCCTCGGCGACCGCGTCCTGGACGCTCACCCCGCCCGCGACGCTTCCGGACCCCGACACGACCGTGAACGTCGGCGCCTCGGCGACCTTCACGGACGGCCCCGGCGGCACCGGGAAGGCGAACGGCTCGACGACCTTCACCGCCTTCGCCGCGCCGTCGGCCGACTATCGCACCGTCGCGGGCACCGCCACCCACGTCGGACAGCTCGGCGACCGGTTCGCCGTCTTCGCCGACGGTAAGGACCAGTGGGGGCGCACCGACCAGTTCGGCGCCCTCTACCGCAAGGGCGCGGGTAAGGAGGCCATGACGGTGACCACCAAGGTCACGCGGCAGGATCCGACGGGTGTCTGGGCCAAGGCCGGCATCGTCGTCCGCAACGACCTGTCCGCCAAGAGCCCCGGCTACGTGATCCTGGCGGCCACGCCCGCGAACGGCGTCGTCATGCAGTGGGACGCCAACGGGGACGGTTACCTGGACACCACCCTGAACACCGGGTTCTCCGGATACCCCGTGCAGCTCAAACTCGTACGGTCCGGGGCGACCTTCACCGGGTCCTTCAGCCTCGACGGCAAGACCTGGCAGCAGGTCGCCACCGCCCAGGTGCCGAGCGCGGCGGCCACCCAGGACGTCGGCCTCTCGTCCGCGGCCGTCACCGGGGACACCTCAGGCAAGATCTCCGGCGCGGAGTTCACCGGCTTCGGAATCGAGTAACGGAGAGTCGGCGCCCGCGTCTCCCGCGACCCGGGAGGGGCGGGCGCCTTCTCGTCAGGGGAGCGCCCGGTCCACGATGTCGAGGGCGTCCTCCTTGATCCTCGTGGTGGACTCCTTCGACACCTGCGGGAACGCCCTCTGCAGCTCGCGTCGCCCGGCCACAGTCAGTGCGCCCCCGGCGGAGATCAACCCACTGCCGACGGCGATGGCGGCGGCCCACGGCGGGAGTGACGCGCCCGCGCTCGTACCGCCGCCGACCAGCGGGTATGGCTCTGAACAGGGACTCCGGGAAGGAGACTGTGACATGACGCTGTTCCTGGCCCTCATCATCGTGGCGATCGGGCTCGGCATCGCCGGAGTCGCGGTGAAAGGCCTCTTCTACCTACTGATCATCGGCATCCTGGTCTTCCTGGCCAACCTGGTGCTCGGCGGAATCCGGATCGGCCGCCGTCGCGGCCCCCGCGCCGCCCGCTGACCCGTCCACACCGGCGTGTCCGAAGCCGGAGAGCGAGCGCGACCAGCCGATGTCCGGCTCAGCGAAAGCGATTCCGTCCATCCCGAGGGCCTGCGCTCAGGGCGGCCAAGGCGAAAGATCCCGTGTCGGTCCGCACCTCTCGATCGACGTTGTGTGATCATCTAGCTACTCATCGTGATGAGGAGATGCCTCCTCACGCGGACCGATCACACAGGAGACACCATGCCTTCCGCCGCCTTCACCACGGTCGTCGCTGGATCGGCGCTGGTCGCAGGGGTCGCGCTCTCGGCTGCCATTCCCGCCCTGGCCGCCATCGGCGGTGCGCACACCCCTGGAGCGCGCGCCGCCGCCACGGTCAATGCCGACGGAACCGTCGTGCGCTCCACCGGCGTCACCTCCGTCCGCAAGATCAGCACGGGTGAGTACTGCATCGAACTCGACCCGGACATCAACGCCGCGAAGACCGTGCCCGTCGCCACCCCACGCTCGCCATCCATCTGGGAAGCCGCCCTGTTCATCGACGACCGCGCCTCCAAATGCGGAGACACCGCCCGGAACATCTTGGTCGCGACCGGCAAGACAACAGGCGGCTTCCACGACGTCCCCTTCAACATCGTCGTCGACTGACCCCACCCCGCCTGCCTCACCGGGCTGAACGACCGCGTCCCCGCCGAAGTAAGCGGGGACGCGGTTTCGTTCTACCGGCCCCACGCTGATACCCAGCCCAGGTCGGCCGCCTCTTGCCAGGAGCGGTTTCGCGAAAATGATCATGGCATGTGCGGAACTGGGTGATCATGGAGGGGTGAGCGAAGGCAGCGGCATCGACGTGACCACCCCGAGCACCGCGCGCATCTACGACTTCCTGCTCGACGGCAAGGACAACTTCGCGGCGGACCGGGAGGCGGCGGCGCGGCTGCTGGAGGCGTCGCCCAATGCCAAGGCCATGGCGCAGGGGAATCGCCGCTTCATGGTCCGGGCGATCCGCGTGCTGGCGGAGGCGGGCGTCCGGCAGTTCATCGACCTCGGCACCGGCATCCCCACCTCGCCCAACGTGCACGAGGTGGCACGGCGGACCCACCCGGACGCCCGTGTGGTGTACGTCGACCACGATCCGATCGTGATGGCGCACAACCGGGCGCTGCGGGCCCGGCCCGAGGGCGTTGTCGCGATCGGGGGAGACCTCCGCCGGCCGCAGGAGATCCTGGACCACCCCGACGTGCGGGAGCTCATCGACTTCGACCGGCCGGTCGGCGTGCTGTGCCTGGCGGTCCTGCACTTCGTCTCCGACGCGGAGGACCCGGACGGTGTCCTGGCGGCGCTGCGCGCGCGGATGGCGCCCGGCAGCCACCTGGTCATGAGCACGACCTCCTCGGAGGGGTTCTCCGAAGACGAGGTCGAAGAGATCACGGCCAGCTACACCGGTGTGACGTCCGGGCTCACCCTGCGCTCCCGGGCGCGGATCGAGCGCTTCTTCGACGGACTCGAACTCCTGGAGCCCGGCGTGGTCGACATCTTCAAGTGGCGGGCCGACGAGCCGCTCGTCGAAGGAGGGAAGCTGCTCGCCGGCGTCGCCCGCAAGAACGCCTGACCGCCACTCTCACCCGGCGCCCAGGAGACGGGACAGCGCGTCGAGTACGGCCGGCCAGGCGTCCGTGAGCGGGTCGATCACCGCGAAGTGGCCGACGCCGGGCAGCTCGGTGAGGGTGCAGTCGTCTCCTGCCGTCCGGGCCGCCTGTGCGTACGCCCGCGACTGCTCGACCGGGACGCTGTCGTCCGCCGACCCGTGGACCAGCACGGACGGGATCGAGGAGGGCAGCAGCGCCGACGGGTCGGCGAGCGCGGTCCGCTCGGGCAGACCGGCCGCCGGGCCGCCGAGCAGCTCGTCGGCGGCGCTGTCGCTCAGGCCCAGCTCCGATGCCACCGCGAGGGCGGCCACGGGGGCCAGCGCGACGACGCCGCGCACGCTCGGCGGCTCGGGCAGGTGCCAGGGGGCCGACGCGGGCAGCCGGGCGCGGGAGGCGGCCCACAGCGCGAGGTGCCCTCCCGCGGAATGGCCGAGCAGCACGACGTCACCAACCCCGCCTGGGACCGCCTCGTCCGCCAGCGCCGGCACGGTGTCGACGGCGCGGGCGACGTCGTCGAACGTGTCCGGCCAGCCGCCACCGTCCTGACCGACGCGGCGGTACTCGATCGCGGCTGTGGCGAAGCCGCGGGAGGCCAGGTCGTCGGCCATCGGGCCGGTGTGCGCCCGATCGAAGCGGGAACGCCAGAAACCGCCGTGCACGATGATCACGAGCGGTCTCGTCACGGGCCGATCGCCCCGGGGGAACCGCAGGTCGGCGACCTGGTCCGGCAGGCGCCCGTAGGCCACGGTAGCGTCCGGATCGGGCGCCGGACGGGTCAGAACGTCCGAAGACACAGGACGGCCTTTCTAAAAGCCCGGGAACACCCGGCGCAGGTCGTCGAGCGTGACAGCGTCCGAGGCGAGAGTGACCGAGTCCGGCGTGTGCGCGGGCGCGTGCCGGCCGGTGACGAGACGCAGCCACCACTCAGCGGGAGCGGTGAGGACCCCGTCGGGCCGGTCGGGGGACTCCACGAGCGCCACCGGGTGACGGCCGTCCACCGATCGCTCCGAGAGTGCCACCGGGTCGCGTACGTCGAGGCCGAACTCTCGTTCCGGGGCGGTCGTCCGGACCGCGAGGGTCACCTGGCGGCCTCCGAGCGCGTCGGCCTTGCCGAGGAAACCGATCAGCATGCCGGCGTGGTCGATCAGCAGGTCGGTGCCCTCCGGCGACAGGGTCGCCGCCGGGTCGAACGCGACCTCGACGTCCCACGTGTGATGGGTGAGCTCGTAGAGGCGCAGGCCCGTCACGGTGGCGAGGTCCACCGGCGCGGGCATGAACCCCAGGTCGACGAGCAATTCCTCCCTGGTCGGAGCGTCGAGCTCCTCGTACCGGCCGATCAGCGTGTCGTTCGAGCGCAGGAACTCTTCGGCTCGCTCGGTCGGAGACATGGCGTCCCACCGCGCCCAGACGGTCTGGTTGAACTCCTGGCCCGGATGGCCCGTGCCGCTCAGCGCCCCGTCGAGTGCGGCGAGGGAGATCTCGGCGCCGCTGCCCATGTGGCTCAGCACCTGGGAGACGTCCCACTCGGACGCTCCCGACGGGCGGGAGAGATCGGCCTCGCCGAACCCGCGCACGCGGACGGCCAGCCGCTCGTAGTCGGTGCGCAGCGCCTTGATGTTCCGATCGGTCCGTTCTGTCATCGTCGGTCTCCCAAGGGCGTCGTGATCGTACGGAGCATCGCGGAAGCCATCATGTCACCAAGCCCCTCCCGCCTCCGGCGGCGGACGTCCGAGATCTCCGGCCGCGAGGAGGCCACCGCGTAACATCGGCACATGAACGCGCGCCGGGACGTCGACCACGTTCGTCCCGAGTCGCAGCCGACCGGCCGCGACGGTGACGCGCGAAGGACGAACGCCATTGCCCAGGGCGGCCGCCCGCCGGAGACCGGTCCGCTGGAGGGCGGTGCGCCGGAGGCCGGCTCGCTGGAGGCCCGTCCGACCGAGACCGGTCCGCCGGAGACTGCGGCCGCACGGCTCACGGTCCGCGACATTCTCGGGCTGGACCTGGTCGCGACGTGGGGGCCGGAGGTCGTGGCGGGCGCGGCGCACCTCGACCGGCCGGTCCGCTGGCTGCACGTCGCCGAGGCCGCCGACGTCTCCGTGATGCTCACCGGCGGGGAGATGGTGCTGACCACCGGGCTGCTGCTGGCCGGCGACGAGCGGGTCCAGACGGACTATATGGAGTCGATGCGCCGCGCCGACGTCGCCGCCGTCGTGCTCGGCCTCGGCCGGGCGTTCCGGACCACGCCGGAGGCCATGCGCCGGGCGGCCGAGCGCTGCGGGGTGCCGCTGATCATCCTGCATCGGCCGGCGCCGTTCGTCCGGCTGACGGAGGAGGTCCACTCGCGCCTGCTCCACGGCCGGTTCGCCACCCTGGACCTGTCCGACCGGATCCGGTCCTCGCTCACCGCACTGAACCTCTCCGGGGCGACGTTGCAGCAGCTGCTCGACGAGATCGCCTGTTACGGCGGCTGTCCCGTCGTGCTGGTCAACCTCGCGCAGCGGGTCCTCGCCTCGGCCGGCGACAAGGCGTCGCTCAGCGAACTGCTCCGCGACTGGGACCGCGTGTCCCGGCAGGTCGCCGAGCTCGCCGGCAGCGGACCGGTCACCGTCGAACCCGACGGGTGGATCGTGGTCTCCCTGGAGGCCCGCGGCCGGCAGTGGGGCCGGCTCGTGTTCTTCGGCTACGCCGGGTCGGACGAGTTCGGCCTCGTGCTGGGCACGCGGGCGGCCGAGGCGCTGGCCATGCACCGCCTGCTCGGCGACCGCGACCACGGTTGGGAGGCGCAGGCGGCCGAGGCCCTGCTGCTGGACCTGGCCTCCGGCTCGGCCCGGCCCGAGCAGTTGTTCACCCGCGTACGGGCCGCCGGCCTGCCGGTGAACCGCCGGACGTTCGTCCCGCTGGTGGTCCGGCTCCTCGCCGACGGGCCCGGAGAGACGGAGCCCGACGGCGTTCCTGAGCTGATCGAGCGGGCCGTGTCGGAGGTCCCCGAGGTGGCCGGGCTCGTCGCGCGGATCGGCGAGGAGGGCACGGCCGCCCTCCTGAGCATCCCGTACGGCGAGGACTCCGACGCCGCCATGTGCCGTGTCGCGGTGCGCATCCGGGAGTCGCTGAACGCCCGCGGCCGGAGGGCCGTGCTGGGTGCCGGGTTCGCCTGCTCGATGCTGGACGAGGTGCGCCGGTCCTTCGTCGAGGCGGTCCACGTCGCCGACGCGGCGGTGGCCGCCCCGCAGGCCGGCCCGGTGGCACGGCTGGGCGACGTACGCCTGCGCGGGCTGGTACGCCTGCTGCGCGACGATCCGGAGCTCCAGGCCTTCATCGAACGCGAACTCGGCCCGCTGCTGCGCGACCCGTCCCTGCTCGGCGTCCTGCGCACCTACATGGAGAACGGGCGCAACAAGTCCCTCGCCGCCCAGGCGCTGCACGTCAGCCGCCCCACGCTCTACCGTCGTCTGCAGCGCATCGAGGCGTTGCTCGGCATCGACCTGGAGGACTGGGAGCGCCTCACCTCCCTGTACGTCGCCCTCCTCGCCCACGAGGGCCAGCGCGCGACCGGCCCCTGATCAAGGCTCTCGGAGTATCCGGGGCGCGATGGCGGCGGCCACCGTGCCGGCGGCCGAGGACGCGGCGACGGTCCCCCAGGCGATCGGGCCCAGCGGGGTGCAGCCGAAGAAGTGGCTGACACCGGGTGTCTCCACGATGCCGACGAGCACCGCGGCGGAGGCGACACAGGTGACCAGGACGAGTGGGTTGCCTCGTCCGATGCTCAGGGTCTGGCCGAGCTGGGTGCTCACCAGTGCCGCCAGGCCCATGGTGTCGGCTCGGCGGGAGCGGCCGGTGATCCGGCCCGCGTACCATGCGAGGCTCGCGCCGAGGGCGGTGCCGCCTCCACGGATGGCGAGGGTGCGTGCCAGGTCGGCTCCGGACAAGGTGACCGGACCGGTGGCGAGGACACCGTCGCCGTGTCCGCCAGGCGGACGATCGTCGGTTCGGAGCGCGACGGCGAGGGCCGGCAGCATGTCGGTGAGCATGTTCACCAGCAGCAGTTGCCGGGTGTTGAGGGGTGCCCTGCCGCCGACCGCGGTGCCGAGGAGGGTGAAGGCGACCTCCCCGGCGTTACCGCCCACCAGGATCGACACCGCGTCGCGTACGCGGCTCCACAGTGCGCGGCCCTCGGCGAGCGCGTCGATGAGGCGGAGCGGGTCCGGGTCGGTGAGCACCAGGTCGGCGGCGCCTCGGGCGGCCGTGGACGACCTGGCGGCCATGCCGATTCCGACATCGGCGAGCCGGATCGCCGCCGCGTCGTTCGCGCCGTCCCCGGTCATCGCCACGACGTGCCCGGCCTGCTGCAGTGCCTGCACGATACGGACCTTGTGCTCGGGCGAGACCCGGGCGAACACGCTCGTACGGCGCACCCGGTCGAGTCGCTGCTGTTCCGACAGCAGGTCGAGCTCGGCTCCGGTGAGTACGGCGTCGTCGTGGGGAATGCCGAGCTGCCGGGCGACGGCCGTGGCGGTGGTCGGATGATCGCCGGTGATCAGGGCGATCCGGACACCCGCCTTCGTGAGCCGCTCGATCGTCTCCGACGCGGTGGGCCGCGGCAGGTCGGCGATCGCGACGAATCCGAGCAGGGTCAGCTCCTGGGCGAGGGCGTCGAGGTCGCACGGCAGGGGTTCGCCACAGGGGTGGGTCTCGGCGACGGCGATGACCCGCAGCCCGTCCGCGGCGAGGCTTTCGACGCGGGCGGTGGCGGCCCGCAACCGGTCCGGCGTCAGTGGCCGGCCGTGGTGGTCCCGGGTGCAGCGGCTGAGGATCACCTCCGGTGCCCCTTTGACGGCCAGGACGAGGCCGGGGGAGTTCGTGCCGCAGGACGCGGCGTATCCCCGGTTCGTCTCGAACGGCATCTCCCACGACAGCTGCCAGTCCTCATCCGGGCCGAGCCGCTCGCCGGCTCGCTCCACGATGGCCCGGTCGGTCGCATGGATGATCACGTCTTCGGCCTTGGGACAGGCACGGGCGGCGGCGCGCAGCAGCCGGCGCCCCTGCCGGCCGTCCTCGCTTAGTTCCCGGTCGATGTCGGCCAGGCGGGCGAGAGTGAGCCTGCCTTCGGTGAGGGTGCCGGTCTTGTCGAAGCAGAACGTGTCGACGCGCCCGAGCGCCTCGAGCGTCCGCGGTGACCGCACCAGGATCCCGTGCTTGGACAGTCGCCGTGCCGCCGCCAGCTGGGACACCGTCGCGACCAGCGGCAGGCCTTCGGGAACGGCGGCGACCGCGATCGCGACGCCGGAGGCGATCGCCTGCCGGACCGGCACGCGATGGGCCAGCGACAGTGCGGTCACCGCGGCGCCCGCGATTCCGGCCGTGGGCATGGTGACGCGCGTCAGTTCTCCCAAGCGCGCCTGCACACCGACCGGCTGTGTGCCATCGCCGGCGGCCGACGCGGCGGCGGCCGATGCGGCCCTGCCCGCCTCGGTGGCCGTACCGGCCGCGACGACCACTCCGAGTGCCCTGCCGGTGATGATCGTCGTGCCCTCGTACAGCATGCAGGACCGGTCCGCCAGGTCGGCGCCGGGGGTGGTGGCGGTGTCCTTGGGCACGGGCAGCGACTCACCGGTGAGGGTGGCCTCGTCAACCTCCAGGCATTCACACTCCAGCAGCCGCACATCCGCCGGGACGACGTCTGAGCCGTGCAGAGAGATGACGTCTCCGGGTTTGAGCCGATCGGCGGGCACGGACCGGACGGACCCGTCTTCGTCGATCAGCCGCGCGGGCAGCCGCTCACCGAGCAGCAGGGACCGCAAGGCGCGTTCGGCGCGGACGCGTTGCAACCCGCCGATCACCGCGTTCCCCGCCATCACCCCGCCGACCAGCGCGGCGTCCACGCCCGATCCGACGATCGCCGAGGCCGCCGCCCCCAGCGCCAGTACCGGCGTCAACGGGTCTCGGAGCTCCCCGTTCACCGCATGGGCGAGCTGTGTCATCAGCCCGTCGGGCCGCGTCCTCTCGCGATCGGGTTCCCCGTCGTCGACGGCGGTGGCGGTCTCGCCGAGCCGGTGAAGGACCTCCTCGGGGGTCATCTCGTGCCAGCGGCCTCGCGGTTCCGGATCGGGTACGGGCGACCGGGCCAGCCGCCGAGCGCTGATCGCGCCGCTGAGGACGGCGACGCCCGCGGCGCTGTGGGCGGGGGCGAGCCCGGCCCGGGTACGCCGCCGGCCCGATGTCGTCAGCAACGCTCCCAAGGCGCCACCGCCGACCGCGAGCCGGGCCGATCGCTCGCTGACCTCCCGTGCCGCCTGAAGGCTCCGTAGAACCCGCCATGCCTGCTCCAGGCCCGAACCGCAGATGAGATCGGCGGACCAGCACACCCACGGCCCGCACAGCACGGCGACGCCGACGTCCGCGGCGGCCAGGGCCGCGTCGTCGCGGTCGCTGATCACCAGCACGCAATGACCCTCCGCCTGCAGGCGGCGGACCTCGTCGGCGACGTCCGCCCCGGCCGGAACCGTCTCATCCACCCACGAGGCGAATTCGGCGGCGGCCGGATGCTCGGTCAGGAGCACCCGAAGTCCGCCGGAACCCGCCGCCCCGATCAACGCGTCGGCCAGCGGATCCGGTTCACCGCCGCAGGCGAGCACCGTCGAGTCGATGACCACCGTCGAGACGCGGTCCAGGCGGCGGAGCGCGGAGGTGTTCATCGGCAGTGTCCCCGCGAGGCTCAGCTCGTGGCAGAGCATCGCGGCGAACGCCTCCCGGCCGGACCGGGCCGCCTTCGGCACCGTCGCGAGGAGCAGGTCCGCGGCCTTGCCGGCATCCCGGGTCCAGGCGAGCACGCCGCCCGCGGCGGCCAGCGCGGCGAGCGAGGACCGCTCGCCGGCCTTCTCGACCGGGCCGGGCGGCAGCGGTATCGGGCGGGCCGGGCGTGGTGCGGCGGCCGGCGCGGACTGATATGCGCGCAGTTCCAGTGCCCGCCGTTCCCAGACCAGTCGCCGTGATCGCGCCTCCATCAGGCCCAGCGCCCGCGCGGCCACGTCCACCGTCAGCGGGAACGGATCGGCGGTGACGACGTAGGCGGCGGAATCGACGAGCTGGAACAGTAGATCCGAGTGCGTCTTACCGAGCCGGCTCTCCAGCGCGGCGCGCAACCGCGGCTGGGACTCGGCGAGCACGACGGGCAGCCGTATCGCCTGGTGCGGTAGCGCACGCAGGCTCAGCCGGCCGGCGGTGGCCAGCACCGCTCCGGCCAGGCCGGAGGCGAGCGCCACGGTCGCCGAGTACTCCGCCGACGGGTCGCCGGGAATCTCCGGTTTCGAGCGTGAAAAGGGCTGCGCCTGCGCGCCGTGTTCCTCTTCGACCGCCTCGATGGTGCCGAGGACCGTGTCGAGATCCACGTGGTCGTTGTCGAATGAGACGAGAACCTGCTGAGTGACGGCGTTGATCTCGGCCCAGTGCACGCCCTTCAGCCGGCCGAGAGCCTCGGTGACCTCGTCGCCGAGCACATCCCCATCGGCGCCCGCCAGCCCGCGGACCTCCAGATGAGCCTCACCGTCACCGCACCACATCCGCCGCCGGAACCGTTGCCGCCCCACGTCGCGCAGTTCCCCGGCCGCCACGGCGAAGATCTCCCCGGCGCGCAGCCTCATCTCACCGGCCGCGGCGGGCACCTGCCACACCCCGCCCGTACCCGGCCGCACCGCCGACACGACCCGGGACACGGCACGGCGACCCGTACCCGCCCCGCGGCCGGTCCAGCGGGCGGCACGCCCGGCCACGCCTCCGGTGACCGCGACACCGCCGGCGGCCAGTTTCAGCGACCGTCCCGCGGCCGCCATCGCCGAACTCCCGAGAGAACCGATCACACCCCACCCACCCAGCCGCCATGCCGTTGACCAGGCAATACTTCCCCGGCTCAGGTGCGATAGTCCCCACGCCGGGCAAGGAGATCGTTAACGCGAGCAACGGCGATCGATGTAGCTTTCACGGTCATCGACGGCTGGGCGGCGACCCACCCGCGGGTGTCGACGCAGGCCAGCCCGGTTTGATCAGCCGACCGTGCGGGACCGCACGCCCGGGCGGCGGGCCGTCTGATTGATCGCGTTTCGCCGGTCGTCCTACTGTCGTCGGAAACGCTCCCACCGCGTGAGTCAGGGGGCGCGCGCTCCGCGCGTGCCACGCCGCTTCGTCTCCAGGTGAGGAGCAGGATCAGTGATCAAGATCCCCCGCACGCCCCGCCGGCGCACGACGCGCTCGGCCCTGCCGTCCGCCGTGACGGCGGTCGTCGCCGTGGCCGCCCTCTCGGTCGCCGCCACGCCCGCCGCGAACGCCGCGAGCACACTGAAGTCCGCCGCCGCGTCGAAGGGCAAGACGTTCGGCGCCGCCGTCGCCAACTACCACCTCGGCGAGTCCCAGTACGCGAGCACCCTCGACACCGAGTTCTCCGGCGTGACGCCGGAGAACGAGATGAAGTGGGACACGACGGAGCCGTCGCGCGGGTCCTTCAACTTCGGCGCGGCGGACTCGATCGTCGCGCACGCGCAGAGCCACGGCATGAAGATCCGCGGCCACACGCTGGTGTGGCACAACCAGCTTCCGGGCTGGGTGAGCGGCATCTCCTCCGGCTCGGACCTGAACAACGCGATGACCAACCACATCGCGCAGGTCGCCGGCCACTACCGGGGCAAGATCTGGTACTGGGACGTGGTGAACGAGGCGTTCAACGAGGACGGCTCGCGCCGCCAGTCGGTGTTCCAGCAGCGCATCGGCAACGCCTACATCGAGAACGCGTTCCGCGCCGCGCACAGCGCCGATCCGAACGCCAAGCTCTGCTACAACGACTACAACACCGACGGGCAGAACGCGAAGAGCAACGCGATCTACGCCATGGTGCAGGATTTCAAGAACCGCGGCGTCCCCATCGACTGCGTCGGCTTCCAGTCCCACCTCGGCAGCAACCAGGTCCCCGGTGACTACCAGGCCAACCTGCAGCGCTTCGCCAACCTCGGCGTCGACGTGAACATCACCGAGCTCGACATCGCCGGCTCGGGCCAGCAGCAGGCCGACGACTACGCCAAGGTCGTCCGCGCCTGCGTCGCCGTCTCGCGCTGCACGAGCATCACGACCTGGGGCGTCACCGACAAGTACTCCTGGCGGAGCGGCAGCACCCCGCTGCTGTTCGACGGCAACTACGCCAAGAAGCAGGCCTACTACTCGGTCATCTCCGCCTTCGGCGGCTGACCCGCCCAACGCGGAGAGCGTACGGAATGCCCGGCGACCAGGGGCGACTGGTTCACCGAGCATTCCGTACGACGGGGACTACGCCGGCGCGCCCTCCGGGGCCGGGCCGGCGATTCGGCGGGTGGCCGGGAACAGGCGGGTCAGCAGGATGTACAGGACGAACGCCGAGCCGAGGCCGACGGCCCAGCCGTAGTCGGCGAGCGGCTTGAGCACCGGGATCAGGCCGTCGGTGGGGAACGGGCCGGTGCCGGGGGCGGAGTACGAGCCGCCGATCGCCAGGACGCCGCCGACCGCGAACGCGGCGACGGCCCGCCAGTTCCAGCCACCGTCGTACCAGTAGCGGCCCTCCGCCCGGTACAGGTCGGGCAGGTCCAGGCGGGTGCGGCGGAGCACCCAGTAGTCGGCGATGAGGATCCCGGCCACGGTGCCGAGCAGGCCGCCGACCGTGCCGAGCCAGGTGAAGATGTACGCCTGCGGGCTGGCCAGCAGCTTCCACGGGAAGATGACGACGCCGACGACCGCGGTGATCAGGGCGCCGGTGCGGAAGGTGACGTGCCGCGGCGCGATGTTGGACAGGTCGAACGCCGGCGAGACGACGTTGGCCGCGATGTTCACCGAGAGGGTCGCGATGAGCACGGTGACCAGCGCGTACAGGACGCCCGCCCAGTTGTCGAGCTTGGCGGTGAGCTCGATCGGGTCCCAGATCGCCTTGCCGTACACGGCCTGCGAGCCGGAGGTCACCAGGACCGACAGGAGCGCGAACGCGGTCATCGTGGTCGGCAGGCCGAGCGACTGGCCCCAGAACTGCGCACGCTGGTTCGCGCCGTACCGGGTGAAGTCGGGGATGTTCAGCGACAGGGTGGACCAGAAGCCGATCATGCCCATGAGGGCGGGGAAGAAGACCTTCCAGAAGCCCGAGCCCCACCCGAGTTTCGACGGCTGGTCGATGATCGGCCCGAACCCGCCGGCCTTGACGCTCATCCAGATCAGCAGCGCGATCGCGCCGACGATGACGAACGGCGCCGCCCAGTTCTCGAAGCGGCGCAGCGTCTCCATGCCGCGCATGATGATCGCGATCTGCAGGACCCAGAACAGCGCGAAGGACAGCCACTGCGTCCAGGGATAACCGCCGACGTGGGCGGCGCCGGTCCACCAGTCGCCGAGGAGCTTCCCGGCGAGCAGGAAGATGCCGGACCCGCCGATCCAGGTCTGGATGCCGAACCACGCGCAGGCGACGGCGGCGCGGACCAGCGCGGGCAGGTTCGCGCCCCGGACCCCGAACGAGGCGCGCGCGAAGACCGGGAACGGGATGCCGTAGCGCGGTCCGGCGTGGCCGGTGAGCAGCATCGGCACGAGGACGATGACGTTCGCAAGGGCGATCGTGAAGACCGCCTGTTTCCAGTCCATGCCGAGCGCGACGAGGCTGGAGGCGAGCGTCCAGGAGGCGAGGTTGTGGGCCATGCCGACCCACAGCGCGGTGAAGTTGTAGGTCGTCCACCGCCGCTTGGCGATGGGGACGGGCAGCAGGTCCTCATTGGCGTACGGGCCGGTGGGCACGGCCGCGCCGGGCGGGAGTTCGACGCGGCCACCGGAGACGGCGGGTTCGGCGGGCGAGGGCGAGGTGGCGGTCATGGGCGACTCCTCGGGAGGGGCTGGAAAGAGTCAGCCGGTCAGCGCGGGGATGATCGTCTTTCCGTAGGCGTCGATGGTCGATTCCTTGGCGTCGTGCATGTCGTAGACGGCGAACTGGTCGACGCCGAGATCCCGCAGGGCCGCGAGTTTGGCGATGTGGGCCTCGGCCGGGCCGATCAGGCAGAACCGGTCGACGATCTCGTCCGGGACGAACGCGGTGTCCGGGTTGCCGGAGCGGCCATGGTGCGCGTAGTCGTAGCCCTGACGGGCCTTGATGTAGTCGGTGAGCTCGGTGGGCACGAGCGAGGACGACTCGCCGTACCTGCTCACGAGGTCGGCGACGTGGTTGCCGACCATGCCGCCGAACCAGCGGCACTGCTCGCGGGCGTGCGCCAGAGCCGCGGGCGCGTCGTCCGCGGTGACGTACGCGGGCGCGGCGACGCAGATGGTGACCTCGCCGGGGTCGCGGCCGGCGGCGACCGCGGCGTCCCGGACGGCCTTGACCAGCCACTCGGTGAGGTAGAGGTCGGCGAGCTGGAGGATGAAACCGTCGGCCTTCGCACCGGTCAGGGCCAGTGCCTTCGGCCCGTACGCCGCCATCCAGACCGGCAGCCGGGAGCCCGCCTTCACCCACGGGATGCGGATGGAGGTGCCGTCGACCTCCGCCGGCCGTCCCTCCGCGAGGTCGCGGATGACGTGCATGGCCTCGTCGAGCACGGCGAGGGTGTTCGGCCGGCGGCCCGCCACGCGCATCGCGGAGTCGCCTCGTCCGATGCCGCAGACGGTCCGGTCGCCGAACATCGAGTTGAGCGTGGCGAACGTCGAGGCGGTGACCTCCCACGTCCGGGTGCCGGGGTTCGTGACCATGGGGCCCACGATCAGGCGCTCGGTCTGCGCCAGGATCTGGCTGTAGATCACGAACGGCTCCTGCCACAGCACGGCCGAGTCGAACGTCCAGCCGTACGAGAAACCGGCCCGCTCGGCGCGGCGCATCAGCTCGATCACGGCCGACGCGGGCGGATCGGCCTGAAGGACGAGTCCGAAGTCCATGTCACGCGCCTTTCTCAGCCGAGGTACTGGCAGGTCTCGCGGGCGATGAACCGGCCGTGGCCGGCCCGGCCGGCGTAGGACCGGTCGTCGACGACGACCTCGCCGCGCGACAGGACGGTCTGGACCCGGCCGCTGACGGTCCGCCCCTCGTACGCCGAGTAGTCGACGTTCATGTGGTGGGTCTCGGCGGACATCACCTGGGTGGCGCCCGGGTCGTAGATCACGATGTCGGCGTCGGCGCCGGGCGCGATCGTGCCCTTGCGGGGATACAGGCCGAACATCCGGGCCGGGGTCGCGCAGGCGATCTCGATCCAGCGGCGCCGGGAGATATGGCCGTCGACGACCGCCTGGTGGAGCAGGTCCATGCGGTTCTCGACCCCCGGCAGGCCGTTCGGGATCTTCGAGAAGTCGCCCAGGCCGAGCTCCTTCTGGCCCTTGAAGCAGAAGGGGCAGTGGTCGGTGGAGACCACCTGCAGGTCGTTGGTGCGCAGGCCTCGCCAGAGGTACGCCTGGTGCTCCTCCGGCCGCAGCGGCGTGGAGCAGACGTACTTCGCGCCCTCGAAGTCCGGCTCGGCGAGGTTGTCGGTGGACAGGAAGAGGTACTGCGGGCAGGTCTCGCCGAAGACGGGCAGGCCCATGTCGCGGGCCTGGGAGAGCTCGGCGACGGCCTCCATCGCCGAGACGTGCACGACGTACAGCGGCGCCCCGGCGACCCGGGCGAGCTGGATCGCGCGGTGCGTGGCCTCGGCCTCGAGCAGCGCGTGGCGGACCTCGCCGTGGTAGCGCGGGTCGGTGCGCCCGGCGGCGAGGGCCTGCTCGACCAGCACGTCGATCGCGATGCCGTTCTCGGCGTGCATCATGATCAGCCCGCCGTTCCCGGCGGAGCGCTGCATGGCGCGCAGGATCTGGCCGTCGTCGCTGTAGAAGACGCCCGGGTAGGCCATGAACAGCTTGAAACTGGTGACGCCCTCGTCGACCAGGCCGTCCATCTCCTTCAGGGTGTCCTCGTTGACGTCGGAGAGGATCATGTGGAAGGCGTAGTCGACCGCGCACTGCCCGTCGGCCTTGGCGTGCCATGCGTCCAGCCCGCTGCGCAGCGACTCCCCGACGCTCTGCACGGCGAAGTCGACGATCGTCGTCGTGCCGCCCCACGCGGCCGCGCGGGTGCCCGTCTCGAACGTGTCGGAGGCGAACGTCCCGCCGAACGGGAGCTCCATGTGGGTGTGGGCGTCGACGCCGCCCGGGATCACGTACTTGCCGGCGGCATCGATGACGCGGTCGGCGGACTCCGCCCAGCTCCGCGCGACCTCGCTGTCGCGGGCGGCGAGCGCGGTGATCCGGCCGGACTCGATGAGGATGTCGGCGTTCGTCTCGTCGGCGGCGGTGATCACCAGTCCGCCACGGATCACAGTGGTCCCCATGCGGCTATCTCCCTCGGTCGGCTCTGCCGGTCACTGTTCCACGAGCGGGCCGTACGCGTCCGGACGGCGGTCCCGGTAGAACGCCCACTGCTGCCGGACCTCGTCGATCAGGCCGAAGTCGAGGTCGCGGACGACGAGCTCCTCCTCCTTGCCCGAGGCGACGTCGCCGACGAACTGGCCGCGCGGGTCGACGAAGTAGCTGGTGCCGTAGAAGTCGTTGTCGCCGTACTCCTCCACGCCGACCCGGTTGATCGCGGCGACGAAGTACTCGTTGGCGACCGCGGCGGCGGGCTGCTCCAGCTTCCACAGGTACGACGACAGCCCCCGATGTGTCGCCGACGGGTTGTAGACGAGCTGCGCGCCGGCCAGGCCGAGGGCACGCCAGCCCTCCGGGAAGTGCCGGTCGTAGCAGATGTAGACGCCGATACGGCCGACGGCCGTGTCGAACACCGGCCAGCCCACGTTGCCGGGCCGGAAGTAGAACTTCTCCCAGAAGCCCTTGACCTGCGGGATGTGGTGCTTGCGGTACTTGCCGAGGAAGGTGCCGTCCGCGTCGATGACGGCCGCGGTGTTGTAGTAGAAGCCGGACTGCTCGAGCTCGAAGACGGGCACGACGATGACCATGCCGGTCTCGCGGGCGAGCGCCTGCATCCGTCGTACGGTCGGCCCGTCCGGCACCGGCTCGGCCCACCGGTAGTGCTCGGCGTCCTGGACCTGGCAGAAGTACGGAGCGTTGAAGACCTCCTGGAAACCGATGACCTTCGCGCCCTGCGCGGCGGCCGCGCGGGCGTGCTCCTCATGTTTCGCGATCATCGTCTCGGTGTCGCCCGTCCAGGTCGCCTGGACGAGGGCCGCGCGCACGATCGGGCTCATCGGATCTTCCCTCCGGAAAAGATGTCGTCCTAAGGGCGAAAAGGACAACGCCCGCCTATGACGGCTGACGCTACGAGCCCGCCGATAGGACGTACAGTGCCACGCTGTAACGCGATCCTGTCTCCATGTTCCACCACGTCATCTGCGGCGATATGGCCCAGGCGCATGTTGCGAACAGAAGTGTCCGGTGTTAATTCCCCGTTCCCTCTTGTTCGATGAGCCAGCGCGCGATCTGTGTCCTGGAGTGGAAGCCGAGTTTGTGGAGGATCCGCTCGACGTGGCCCTCCGCCGTGCGCTCCGCGACCACGAGCGTGCTGGCGATCTGCCGGTTGCTCATGCCCTTGGCGATGAGCCGGGCGACCTCCGTCTCCCGCGGGGTGAGCGGCGAGCCCGGAGCGGTGCCCGGCGGACCGGAGGAGGGCGAAGGCTGTTCGAGGGCGTAGGCGAGCGCCTCGTCGTCGGGCATCGCGGTCCCGCGCCGGACGGCGGCCTGGAACGCCTCGTCGCCGAGGGCGGCGCGGACACGGGCCTCGCACTCGTCGTGGTACCGGAGGAGATTCCCGTACCCGGACAGCGGCGCGCTGATCGCCTGCCAGGTCCGCTGCCGGATCCCCATGAGCATGGCGGCCCTCTCGTGATTCCCGCCGGTTGCGGCGATCCAGGCCAGCACCTCTTCCCCGACCGCGACGCCCAGCCGGTCGTCGAGCGCGTGGTTGAACCGCAGGCTCTCCTGTTCCAGGGAGGCGGCGCGCGGCAGGTCGCCCTGGCGCCACACCTCGACGCCGAGCGCGAACGTCGTGTACCCCTTGTGCCATACCTCCCCGTGGGCGTCGCACACGGCGATGCCCTCCTCCGCGGCGGCGACGGCGCGCGCGGACTCGCCGCGCAGGGAGTGGGCCAGAGCCAGCCGCATGAGCGAGAGCACCAGACCGGCCAGGTCACCCGTGGTCCGGTGCAGGGCCACCGCCTCCCGATAGCAGGGGATCGCCGCTTCGACCTCGTTCCGGTAAACGGCGATCATCCCGGAGTAGAGCGCGACATACGCCTGGACCGACGTCAGCCCGAGACGCTTCCCGATGGCGAGGCCCTCCTCGAGCATCGACCCGGCCGCGTCGAGGTCGCCTTGGATGATGGCGACCCAGGAACAGGTCCACAGGGCCCGCGCCCGGACGGCGTCGGGCCGCAGGCACGCCGCGAGGCCCCGATCCAGCCAGTCGCGGCCCTCACCGAGGCAGTAGCCACTGATCCAGTAATAGAGCAGGTCGGTGGCCATGCTCAGGCCGGCCGGGGCGTCGTCCGGTTCGGCGTGGTACTGCTCCAGCGCGGCGCGCAGGTTCGGGTGGTCGGCCCGCAGCCGGGTGAACCACTCCACCTGCGACGGGCCGAACAGGTTGGCGCACGCGTCGGCGGCCATCCTCCGGTAGTGGTCGCGGTAGCGGCGTCGCAGCGTCGCCTCCTGCCCGGACTCGGCGAGGCGTTCCCGGCCGTACGCCCGGATGACGTCGAGCAGCCGGTATCGGACCCCGGCGGGGCCCTCCTCCCGGATCAGGACGGACTTCTCCACCAGCCCGGTCACCAGGTCGACGATCTCCTCTTCGGCGATGCCGTCACCGGCGCAGACCGCCTCGGCCGCGGTCAGGTCCAGGCCGCCGTTGAACACCGAGATCCGCGCCCACAACAGGCGCTCCTTCTCGTCGCACAGGCCGTGGCTCCAGCCGACCAGCGCTCGCAGGGTCTGATGGCGGGGCAGGACGGCCCTCGAGCTCGCCGACAGCAGCCGGAACCGATCGTCGAGCCGGTCGAGCAACTCGTTCACGGACAACGCCCGCAGCCGTACGGCGGCCAGCTCCAGCGCGAGGGGGATGCCGTCGAGCCGGTGACAGATCCGCTCGACCACGTCGCGGTTCTCGTCCGTTATCGCGAATTCGGGCACCACCGCCGCAGCCCGATCCCCGAAGAGACGGATCGCGTCGGAGACGGGGGGCGTGGAGATGCGTTCTCCATCGGTGTCCGGCAGCGCCAGCGGCGGGACGGTGAGCGTCCGCTCGGCGAAGATCCCCAGGGGTTGCCGGCTCGTGGCGAGGATCCGTAGCTCCGGCACGGCGGCCAACAGGGCATCGGCCAGGACGGCGCACGCCTGCACCAGGTGCTCGCAGTTGTCCAGGACGATCAGTGCCCGTGTGCCGTCGAGGTGTTCGATGAGCACGTCGAGGGGCGGCCGGGAGGATCGATCGCGGATCTCCAGTGCCTCGACGATGGCATGCACGAGCAGCTCCGGCCGGTCCAGAGACGCCAGCTCGATGAACCACACTCCGTCGGGGAAGGCCCGCTGCAGGCCGTCGGCGACCTTGAGGGACAGCCGGGTCTTGCCCACCCCGCCGGGACCGGTGAGCGTCACCATCCGGCATTCGGACAGGAGCCGCCGGACGTCGTGGATCTCCTGTCGGCGTCCCACGAAGCTGGTCAACTCCGCGGGCAGGGCCGACGTTCGGTGGCGGTGCAGGGCGTTGGACGACATGGCGCGCACGGGCTTCCCTGGAGTCCGGCCCGGCGTCGGCCGGGCCGGACTCCGGATCAGGGCAGGGGCCGTTCCTGGGCCGGTTCGAGCCGGGCCCCGTCGAAGAACCCGGACCCCATGTACACCAGTGGGGCCACGTCGAGACAGGTCGCGGCGAGGACCCGGCCGATGAAGATGGTGTGCGTGGCGGCGCGGACGCGTTCGCGGACCTCGGCCTCGAGACTGGCGCACGCTCCGTCGAGGATCGGGCTGCCGTGCTCGCCCATGTGCCAGTGCACGTCGCGGAACTTGTCGGGGTTCTTGGTCGCGAAGTGCCGGGCCACGCCGGCCTGGTCGCCGGCGAGGAGGTTCACCGCGAACCGCTCCGCGCGGAACAGCGGTTCGTAGGTCGAGGAGGTCTTCGCCACGCAGACGAGGATCAACGCGGGGTCGAGCGAGACGCTGGAGAACGCGTTGACCGCGAGGCCGCGCGGCGCGCCGCGGTCCATGGTCGTGACGATGGTCACGCCGGTGACGAACTTGCGGTGGAACGCACGCAGGTGATCGGCGTCGACGACGGATGGAGCGATGTTCGTGGTGTCTGTCATGTGACGTCCCGCAGGGTCAAGATGCCGAGAGTTGTCAGGAGGTCGCGCGGATCCCAGGTGACCCACTCCTCGGCGATGAGGGGCCCGTCGAAGCGCGCGATGGTGATGCCGGAGACGACGACCTCGCGTTCGGTGGGCGGCACGTCGAGGAACTCCCCCTGGTGGGTCCCCACGCTGTGCCAGCGGACCACCGTCTTCTCATTCTCGCTGATGAGGTCGTCGATGGTGGTAACGAGGTCGGGAAACGCCCGCTTGACCATGGTGATGGCCTTCTTCAGGCTCGCGGCGTCCTGATCCCCGGACTGTGTATGGCGCACGTATCCGGGCGCGAGCAGCTCGTCGAGCGCGTCGACCCGGCCGTCGTTCCAGGCGCGGTGCCAGACGTCGGCGATCCGCTGCTTCCTCTGCTCAGTGCCGTTCATGATCACGTCCCGATGGTGCTCGTCGTGCCGGCCCGGCCTGTGGCGTCCCGTCGCGCCGTTCCACCCGGGTCCGTCCAGGTCAGCGCATGACGAAGGGGTCGGCCATGGGCTCGTCGCTGGTGTTGATCCAGACGCTCTTGACGCGGGTGTACTCATGAATCACCTCGGGTCCGTTCTCCTTGCCGAGGCCGCTCTGCTTGAAACCGCCGAGCGGCGACAGCGGTGACATGGCGCGGTAGGTGTTGACCCACACCGTGCCCGCGTCGATGGCGGCCGCCATCCGGTGGGCGCGGGCGAGGTCACGGGTCCAGACGCCGGCCGCCAGCCCGTACGAGGTGGCGTTGGCGAGCGCGACGGCCTCCTCCTCGTCCCGGAAGCGCATGACGGTCAGCACCGGCCCGAAGATCTCCTCCTGGCAGATGCGCATCGTGTTGTCGGTCTCGGTGAAGATCGTCGGCTGGTAGTACCAGCCGTCGCCGAGTCCCTCGGGTTCGGCGGCGCCGAGGACGACCTTGCCGCCCTCCTCCAGGCCGAGCCCGACGTAGTGGCGGACCTTCTCCAGCTGTTCGCGGAGGGCCAGCGGACCGAGTTCGGTGGCGTCGTCCAGCGGATCGCCGAGGCGGATCGCGGCCGCGCGCTCGGTGACCAGGCTCAGCACCTCGTCGTGCACGTCCTCGTGCAGGAACGCGCGCGATCCGGCGACACAGGTCTGCCCGCCGGCGGCGAAGATGCCCGCGACGATCCCCATGGCGGCGCTGCGCGGGTCCGCGTCGGCGAAGACGATGTTCGGCGACTTGCCGCCGAGCTCGAGGCTGACGCGGGCCAGCCGGGAGCCGGCGATCCCGGCGATGGCCCGCCCGGTCTCCGTGCTGCCGGTGAACGCGACCTTGTCGACGCCAGGGTGCTCGACCAGCGCGGCGCCCGCCCCGCGCCCATGCCCGGTGACGACGTTGACGACGCCGGGCGGGAAACCCGCCTCGTCCAGCAGCGCGACCAGCCCCAGCAGGGAGGCGGAGGTGTGCTCGGACGGTTTGACGACGACGGTGTTGCCGGTCGCGAGCGCCGGCGCGAGCTTCATGGAGGTGAGCAGCAGCGGGGAGTTCCACGGCGTGATGGCGCCGACCACGCCGACCGGCTCGCGCCGCGTGTAGTTGAAGATCGCGGGATCCATGGTGTGCAGCACCTCGCCGCCGACCTTGTCCGCGATCCCGGCGAAGTAGTAGTAGTACTCCGGCAGCACGGCCAGCTGCCCGCGCATCTCACGCAGCAGCTTGCCGTTGTCCAGCGACTCGCGCCGGGCGAGTTCCTCGGCGTGCTCGCCGATCAGGTCGCCGAGACGGCGCAGCAGCCGGCCGCGCCGGGTGGCGGTCAGGCCGCGCCAGCGCGGGTCCTCGAACGCCGTGCGGGCGGCGCGCACGGCGCGGTCCACGTCGGCGGCGTTCCCGTCGGCAGCCTCGTACCAGGGGAGGCCGGTCGCGGGATTGAAGCTGGGGAAGTACTCGCCGCTCTCCGGGGCGACCTGTTCACCGCCGATGTGATGCTGATGCCGTGGAAGGGCGGTCGTGGCGGATGTCGGCACTGGCGCTCCTGACATGGGTGAGGATTGCGTGGCAGAGCTCGGCGGGCCGCTCGAGCGGCAGCAGGTGCCGTGCTCCGGGGATGATCAGTGACGTGGCCCCGGGGATCGCCGAGGCGAGGCGCCGGGTCATCGCGGGCGTGGAGCCGGGATCGTCCGATCCGGTCACGGCCAGGGTGGGGGCGGAGATCTCGCCGAGGCGGGGCCACAGGTCCCGGTCGGCGGTGGCGAAGACCGCATAGCAGGCGAGGTACGACGTCCGGTCGTTGGCGAGAAGCGTGGCGAGCACCTCGCGGCGCAGCTGCGGCTCCCGGGCGGTCCACTCGTCGGAGAACCAGCGCTCCACCGCCGCGCGGGCGGCGCCCGCGAAGTCGGCGGCGGCCCCCTCGAGCCGGGCGCGTACGGCGGCGGCCTCATCCTCGCCGCGGCCGGCGACCGAGCCGACCAAGGTCAGGCTGCGCACGCGGGCCGGGTCGGCGAGCGCGAGCTCCTGGGCGACGAGGGCGCCGAGCGAGAACCCGACGACGTGGGAGGAGCCGGCTGCCACCTCGGCGACGTCGGCCGCCAGATCGGCCGCCGTGACGCCCGGCTCGGCCCGCGGCGAGCGGCCGTGACCGCGAAGGTCGACGACCGTGACCCGGTGGTGCCGCGTGAGCTCCGGCAGACATCGGTCCCACATCGACCGGTCGAGCCCGACCCCGTGGATCAGCACGAGGTCCGGGCCCTGCCCGGTCGTCCGGTGCTGGATCACTGCTCGCTCGACAGCGGTGCGAGCCGGGCCTGCGGCCGTCCCTGCGCGGCGGCGGCGAGACCGACGACGATCTCGTCGGCGCGGGGCGCGTCGGCGACCCGGGCCTCGACGGTCTGATGGTGCGACCGCGTCGTCGCGTCGGTGACGTGCTTGAGCGGGATGTCGAACACCGTCCCCGCCGGGGCGCGTTTCTCGACGGCGGGCAGCAGCGTGGTGGCGTTCGCCGTCGTACGGAAGTGGTCGCCGAACTTCAGAGTGTGGATCAGCGCGGAGCCGTGCTCGATCTCGCCGTCCAGCCCGACGATCGCGGCCTTGCCGTACGCCTCGACCGGAGCCCCGAGAGCCTCGACGACACGCGGGGCGAGCAGGGCGCCCAGCTCGGGGGCCACCTTGTCGATCAACGGGCCCAGGTCGTCGACGAATCCCTCTCCGGCCCAGGGGTTCTCGATGACGGCGAGGACGACGGCGGTACGGGCGGCGGGCCGTACGGCGTTGCCACCCTCGGAATGGATCTCTTCGACGAAGGTGACGATCTTCCGGACGTTCATGAGGTGGCGCCCTCCAATTCGGTGATCTCGACGGTGGAGTCGGTGGTGCGGTCGCCGATGCGGGCGTTGGGCCGCGAACCGGACGACGCGGCGGCGATGACGACGATCTCGTCGGGGCGCGGAGCGTCGCCGACCCGGATCTCCACGGTCTGGTAGTGCGAGCGGGTGGCGCTCGCGGTCTTGTGCCACATCGGCACGGTGAGCGGTGTGCCCGGAGCGGCGCGCTGCTCGGAGAAGACGATGATCGAGGTGCCGTCCACGGCGTCGCGGAGGACGTCGCCGAAGTACGGGGTGTGGATCAGCGCGGAGCCGTGCTCGGTCTCGCCGTCCACGCCGACGATGGCCGCCTTGCCGAACGCCTCGATCCGGTCCGCGCCGCCCAGCGCCTCGATCAGCCGGCCGGTCAGCGCCCGGGCGAGGTGGGGCGCCACGTCGCGGACCTCGGGCTGCAGATCGGCGACGTGTCCGCGGCCGTGCCACGGGTTGCGGATGACCGCGGCGGCCACGGCGCGGCGGCTGATCCGGTCGACCGGGCGGCCGAGTTCGGCGACGACGTCCTCGGTCATCATGACGATCTTGCGGATGAGCGGGTCCACGGTCAGCCGCCCTGCGGCCCGGAGAACTGTGGCATGACCTTCTCGGCGAACAGGTCCAGGCTCCGCATGGCGTTCCGGTGCGGCAGACCGGGATGGGTCGTCCACAGCAGCAGGTGCTCGAGGTTGATCTCGTCGCGCAGCTCGGCGATCTTCTCGGCGACGTACTCCGGGGTGCCGACGAGCATGTTGCGCGGGAAGAGGAAGTCGAACGACAGCTCGTGCTCGTCGGTGAGCTCCTCGCCGGCGTTCATGAGGTTGCGCAGCCCCCGCCAGTGCATGATCCACCGGTAGGTGGTCATCACCGCCTCTTCGAACTCCCGCCGGGCCTGCTCCATCGTGTCGGCGACGTAGACGTCGCGGACCAGCCCGATGCCCTCGCCGGGCGCGTATTCGCGGCCGGACGCCGCACTCGCGGCGTCCCGGTACAACGCGAAGCGCTCCTTGAGCGCCGAGACCGGCGGAAGCCAGAACATGCCCTGGATGCCGCGCTCGGCCGCCCACTTGATCGACCGGGGGGAGTCGATGACCTGCCACAGCGGTATGGGGGACTGCAGCGGCCGCGGGGTGACGGCCATCTTCGTGATGACGCCGTCCTCGGTGTAGTCGGGGGTCGCGGGGGAGAGCGGGTGACTCCAGCGGACACCCGGAGCCGGGAACTCGTAGAACCGGCCCTTGTGCGCGAAGAACTCACCGCTCCACGCCTGCTGCATGATCTCGAGGGTCTCCTCGAACAGCGCGCGGTTCTGCTCCTCATCGCGGGGATCGGCCAGCGCGTTGAGGTTCAGGGCCTCCCGGCCGTACAGCCCCCGGCCGACTCCGACCTCCACCCGGCCGCCGGACAGCCGGTCGAGCATCGCGATGTCCTCCGCGAGGCGCAGCGGATGCCAGAAGGTGGCGATGTTGGCCGCCTGCCCGATCCGGATGCGGCTCGTACGGGCGGCGATGTCCGCCCCCATGAGCACCGGGTTCGGCGTGATCTCGAATCCCTCGTGGCCGAAATGGTGCTCGGTGTACCAGATCGACCAGAACCCGGCCTCGTCGGCGGCGCGGGCGAACTCCCGTGCCTCATCCATGACCTCGTGATATTCGCCCAATCGTCCCGGCGCGCCGAGGTTGTGGAAGATCGAGAAGCGCATAGGGGGTCACCTTTCCTCTTCATCCGCGCTGGCGCGGTCCTGGGTCTCGATTCCGGCCACGAGCGCCTGATGGCTCGCCCGGACGTGTTCACGCATCACGCGTTCGGCGCCGTCGCCGTCCTTGGCCTCGATGTACTCCAGGACGCGGTGGTGCTCGGCGTTCGAGTTGGCAAGCCGCCTGGGCTGCGAAAGGGAGGTGCGCACCAGGCGGTGGTATGCCAGCTGGTTCATCAGGACGCGGTAGTGGGCCTCGAGCTTGCCGTTGTCCGCGCCCTCGATGAGCAGTTCGTGGAACTCGTGCACCAGCTCGGCGTAGCCTTCCACGTCACCGGCGGCGACCGCCGCGTCGGCCGCGCGGACGCTGGCGCGGAGCCGATCGAGCTCGGGAACCTGCCCGCGGAAGGCCAGCAGGCGGGCGGCGGCGGCCTCCAGCAGCTCCTTCATCTGGAACAGCTCGGTGATCTCCCGCCGGGACGGCGTGGAGACGAAGGTGCCCACGCGCGGCCGGATCTCGACGAGCCCTTCCGTCTGCAGCTGCTTGAGAGCCTCGCGGATCGGCGTGCGGCTGACGCCGAACTCCTCGGCGAGGGCCACCTCGGACAGGCCCGACCCGGGGGTGAGGTCGCCCATGGTGATCTTCCGGCGGAGTTTGTCGGCGACGCCGGCCTGGATGCTGACACCGCCGTTGCGTCGCGCCCGTCTCCCGGGATCGGCTCTTCTGGAGGACTCTTGCATGGTACGAGACGGTAAGTTGATCGTCGCTGTCCGTCAAGACGTTCCGGGAGCTTTACCTTCTTCCCAGGTAGATCGCGCTACCCGAATTCGCGCCGAGCTATTGACATCGCTGACGATCTGGGTTGAACCTCGTGCCTACCATGCAAGTCGATCGAGATACGGAGCGCCCTATGGCCCACATCGACTCTGCTGCTGACACGGGGGACCGCGGCTACCGTGACGCCATCGCCAAAGTCGAGCCGTACGGCGTCGACCACATTCCCGACGCCGAACGGCATGGCAGGCCCAGTTCACAGTTCTTCACGTGGTTCGGGGGGAACCTCACCCTGCCTCTGCTCCTGCTCGGGTTCTGGCCGATCTACTTCGGGCTGTCGCTGCCCCAGGCCCTGCTGGCCATCGCGGTCGGCACCGCGGCGGGCGCCCTGCTCATGGGCGTGCTCGCCGCCATGGGCACCCGGCTCGGCCTGCCACAGCAGGTACAGGCCCGCGGGGCGCTCGGCTACTACGGCAACTATCCGCCCGTGGCGATCGTCAACGTCTTCGCCGCGGTGGGCTGGGCCGTGGTCAACACGATCATCGGCGCGCAGGCCCTGAAGGAACTGCTGCCGGTTCCGTTCTGGGTCGGGATCGTCGCGATCTCGCTGGGGCAGGGACTGCTGGTCGTGTTCGGGTACAACATGATCCACTTTGTGAACCGGATCGGCAGCGTCCTGCTCGGCGTCCTGTTCCTCGCGATCACGATCGTGGCCCTGACCAAGGCTCACTGGACCATGCATGCCAATCCGCACGCGGCCTTCTACGTCGGTGTGGCGGGCGGCTGGATCACCTCCGCCGGGTATTTCTTCTCCTTCCTGCTCGCCTGGGCGCCCTTCGCCTCCGACTACTCCCGATACCTGCCCGCCGACACACCGGGCCGCCGCGTGCGGCTCAACACCGCGGCGGGCAACTTCTGTGCGATCTTCTGGCTCGGCGCCATCGGCGCCCTGGTCGCCAGCGCGGCGGGCAAGGCCGGCGTCATCGAGTCGGTCAAGCATCTGACCGGCGGCTTCGCCCCGCTGGCGATGCTCACCATCGTCGTCTCGACCTTCCCCGTGAACGGGCTCAACCTGTACGGCGGCGCGATCTCCCTGCTGACGCTGCGGGTGCCGGTGTCCCGCAGGACCGCGGCGATCGTCGCGACCGTCCTGACGATGGTGCTGTCGCTGTGGCTGAGCGGTGACATCTACACCAAGTTCCACGACTTCCTCGTCGCGTCCGGCTACCTCATCGCGCCCTGGGTGACCGTCGTCTTCCTCGACTACTTCCTCACCGATCGCGTCAACAAGATCAACGAACTGTACGACCGCTCGCGGACCTTCGAGTGGGGCTTTCTCGCCTGGCTGATCGGCTGCGCGGCGTCCCTTCCGTTCTGGGTGTCCAACGTGTGGACCGGCCCGATCGCCAAGGCCCACCCCGGCCTCGGTGACGTCTCCTACTACGTCGGCGCGGCCGTCGCCGCCGCCGTGTACCTCCTCACGTACCGCCTCTCGCCGCTGTCGGGGTACTTGGGCGGGCGCGGGAGTAGCGCCGTGCCCGCCGACTCGGGAGCATCGTCGGTCCAGGCAGGGTAGATCGGCGTACGTCCGGCGCGCCGGCGAGGCTTCCGCCTCGCCGGCGCTCTCGCGCTTTGAAGCGCCGGTGTCACGGATCACGCGCGGCCACGGCCGCTTCGGCCGCCGGTGGGAAGTTATCAACGTCATACCAGGCATTCAGAGGGCCGATGCCCCTTTCCCGCGCCGCGCCTTGTCCCGCGAAAGCGGCGAAATTTACGCTACAAGCCCGCCGTGTTCCGGCGGTCTTCGGCGAAGGGCGGGTTATGGGACGGCTGGCCGGAAAAATCGCGTTGATCAGCGGTACCGGTGCGGGAATTGGCCGAGCGGCGGCGGAGATTTTCGCTGCCGAAGGAGCCACGGTCTTCGGCTGCGACATCAATCCAGAGGCCGACGCCGAGACGGTCGCATCGGTCGAGAAGGCCGGCGGAGTGATGAAGTCCCTGGCCCCCGTGGACCTTTCCACCCCGGAGGGCGCGCGGACCTGGATCGACGCGGCGGTCGGCGCGTTCGGCGGTCTCGACATCCTCTACAACAACGCCTCCGCGCTGCGGAACGGCCCGTTCGCGACGATGCCGGCCGAGGACTGGTACTTCACCGTCCGGAACGAGCTGGACGTCCCGTACTTCTGCACCCAGGCGGCCTGGCCGCACCTGATCGCCCGGGGCGGCGGGGTGGTGCTGAACGTGGCCTCCGTCGCCGCCGTACGCGGCGCCCCGTTCATGCCGATGGTCCCGCACGGCGCCGCCAAGGGAGGCGTCCTGGCGATGAGCAGGCACCTGTGCGCGGCCGGCGCCCCGCACGGGATCCGGGTCAACACGATCTCCCCGGGCATGACCCGCACGGCCGCCACCGCGCCGTTCCTGGACGACCCGGACGGGCCGAGGGAGCACCTGGAGAAGCGCATCCCCGCCGGACGGATCGGCCGACCGGAGGACATCGCCCGGGTCGCGGCCTTCCTCTGCTCCGACGAGGCGTCCTTCGTCAACGGGGCCGATCTCATGGTCGACGGCGGCGACAGCGCGATGGCGGGCTGACGTGGCCGCGCGCTTCGACCACGTCGGGATCAACGTCCGCGACCTCGCCGCCGCCACGGCCTGGTACAGCACGGCCTTCGGCCTCCGTACCGTCTTCGAGTTCACGCTCGAGGGACCGGGCCTGTCCGCCGTCGTGCTCGAGAGCCCGCACGGGTACCGCATCGAACTGCTCGCGCGGCGTGGATCCGCTGCCGGGCTGCGCGCGCCCGACCCGCTGACGGCGGCCCTGACCGAGGGGTACGGGCATTTCGCCCTCGCCGTGCCCGATCTCGAGCCGGTGTACGAGGCCCTGATCCGGCAGGGCGCCGACGAGGTCATGAAGCCCGGGCCGTCGCCCGAACCGGGGATCCGGATGGCCTGGGTCGCCGATCCCGAGGGGAACCTCATCGAACTCATCGAAAAGAACAGCGGCTGAAAAGAGGGAACATGACCACGCCGGCGAAACTCGACCGCGGCACTCTGGTCGCTTGTTGTCTGGCCGTCGCCATCGCGCAGATGTGCATCACCATTCCGGCGCCCATTAACGGCGCGATCACCAGCGCGTTCGGCGCTTCGGGATCGCAGGTCGCCTGGGTGACGTCGGCGTTCATTCTGCCGACCGCGATTCTGGAGCTCAATTTCGGTGTCGTCGGGGACATGTTCGGGCGAAAGCGGCTGCTGGTCCTGGGCGGCCTGGTACTGGCGGTGGGTGAACTGCTCAACGCCACCGCCCAGAACATCCACTGGCTCTGGATCGGGCAGGCGGTGGCCGGCATGGGCGCGGCGGCGCTGTTCCCGTCCTCCCTCGCGGTGATCGCCGCCGCCACCCCCGAGTCGCAGGCCCGCGCCAAGGCACTGTCGACCTGGGCGCTGAGCATCTCGATCGCGTCCGCCCTGGGACCGCTGCTCTCCGGCGGCATCGCCGAGAGCGGCGACTTCCGCTGGGCGTTCGCGCCCCCCGCCGTGATCGGTCTGGTCGCGGCGGTGGTCTGCTGGAGATTCGTGACCGACTCCAAGGCCCCTGACGGGCGTTCGCTGGACTGGCCCGGTCAGATCAGCGTCGCCGTCGCGCTGTTCGCCGTGCTGTGGGCGGTCATCCAGGGATCGAGTATGGGGTGGGGCAACGGTGCCGTGGTCGCCGCCTTCGTGATCGCGGGCGTCTTCCTGATCGCCTTCGTCGTCGCCGAACTGCGGTCCGCCGCGCCGATGATGAACCTGGCCCTGCTGAGGATCCCGGCCTTCGCGGGCGCGGCCGGCGTCGCCCTCGTCGGCATGCTCGGCTTCATCGGCACCGCGTACTGCGTGAGCATCCGGCTCGGCGCCGTGATGCACCTCAGCCCGCTGCGCGCCGGGCTCCCGTTCGTGATCCTGCAGGCCATCCCGCTGCTGCTCGCACCCGTCCTCAGCCGGTTGCTCGGCCAGACCAACCCCCGCTGGCTGTTGCTGGCCGGGCTGCTGCCGATGGCCGCGGGACAGTTCTGGCTCTCCGCGATCCCCATCACCACCACCTCGTTGCCCGCCTTCATCGGACCGGTGCTGCTGCTGGGCGTCGGGTTCATCTTCGTGGTGAGCTCGCTGACCGCCGCGGCCGTCAACGCCGTGCCGATCCACCTGACCGGGATGGCCAGCGGGGCCACGAGCCTGGTGCGCGAGTTCGGCCAGGCGCTGGGCCCGGCGGTCATCAGCGCGGTCGCGATGGGCGTCGCGTCCTCGGCGCTCGCCGGAAAGCTCAGCGGAGCCGGCGCGGCGGTGAACCACGCCGGCGGTCCGCTGGCCGTCGTCAACGTCCCCGCCGTCGGCGCGACCGCGCACGCCGCGGCCCGGTCGGCGCTCGCGCACGGCCTGAGCGTCGGCATGGTGGTCTGCGGCATCGCCTCGCTGGTCGGGGCGGTGATCACCGTCGTGGTGGTACGACCGGACTCCTCGGGCCGAACCGTGGACGCGACGGCGACCGACCCCCTGCCCGCCTGAGGCGCCGCACCGGAAAGGGGGCCCGATCCTCGCCGGGATCGGCCCCCTTTCACGTGATGCCGCGCCGCCCGCAGGCCGTCCGCAGCGATGCCTGATACCGCCGGTGCGTCGCGTCCTCCCGCCGCCGTGACGTCCGCGGCGATGCCTCGCGCCGTTCTTATCGCGCGTCGAGCGCGTTCGTGATGGCCTTGACGCCGCCGTGCGCGGCGTAGCCGCCGTCGACCGTGATCTCGGCGCCGTTGACGTACGCGGCCTCGTCGGAGAGCAGATAGGCGACCAGCGGAGCGACCTCCTCGCAGGTGCCGGGCCTGCCCAGTGGCGTCATGGACAGGTGTGCCCGCGTGAAGACCGGGTCGGCGGTCTCCATCAGCGGCGTCTCGATGTAGCCGGGATGGATGACGTTCGTCCGGATGCCCTTGCCCGCCAGCTCCAGGGCCGCGACCTTGGACAGCCCGCGCAGGGCCCACTTGCTGGCGGTGTAGGCGACGGCGTGGTGGGCGGTGAGCGCGGCGACGGAGCCGACGTTGACGATGGATCCGCCGCCGGTCATCAGCGGGGCGAGCGCCTGCATGCCCAGCATCGGCCCGGTGGTGTTGACGGCGAACGCGTGATCCCAGTCCGGCAGCGTCACCGACCCGAGACGGGCCCGCATCGGGATTCCGGCGTTGTTGACCAGCCCGTGCAGGGGCAGGTGATCGGGTGTCAGCCAGTCCACCAGCGCGTCCCAGTCGCCCGGCCGCGTCACGTCGAGATGGCGGTAGGCCACGTCCAGGCCGTCGGCCCGCAGGCGCCCCACGAGCTTCTCGCCCGCCTCGTCCAGCACGTCGGTGGCGATCACCGCGGCCCCCTCGCGCGCCAGGACCTCGGCCTCCGCCGCTCCCTGGCCTTGCGCGGCACCGGTGACGACGACGGTCCTGCCCGTAAGGCGGTTGCCCACGCGATCCTCCTGTTCGCCGGTCCTCCCGTCACACGTTAGGAAGCGTGGATCAGGGTGGGAAACGCGTTCTCACGATGGCTGCCATCCGCGTCGTCGCTGGTGTCCACCGGACTCGCCGCCTCAGCTGAGGTGGTGGCCGCCGACTCGGCAGGGGTGGTGGCTTCCGACTCGATGAGGGTGGCGGCGGTCGCCTCGGTGGGTGTGGCGGCGGTCGGTTCGGTAGGTGTGGCGGCCGTCGGTTCGTCGAGTGCGGTGCCGACCCGCCCGACGATCTCGCGCAACCATCGGTGGCCCGGGTCGGTGTGCCGGTTGTGGTGCCAGTACATCGCCTCGACCAGCGGAACGTCCGGGAACGGGGTGGGGACGGCGACGCATCGGGTGAACACGGCGTACCGGTCGGCCAGCCGCTCGGGCACCAGCGCGACCAGGTCGGTGCCCGCCACGAGGAACGGCAGCACACTGAAACCGGGCGTGCTGACCTGGACCTTCGGGACGATGCCCAGGGTCTCCAGCTGGCGGTCCGCCGGTGTGGGGCTCTTGCCGAAGCCCGCCACCGCGTGCGGCATGGCGGCCAGGTCGCCCAGAGTCAGCCGGCCGTCCCGGAGGTACGGGTTGCCGGGGTCGACGATGCAGACGAACCGGTCGTGCATCACGGTCTCGCTGATGCCCGGCAGACGGTAGCCGAGCGGCACGACCATCAGGTCATGACAGCGCAGATGCGTCTCGTTCTCCGGCTGCCCCGGGATGAGCGGGTGGAAGTCGATCCGTACCCCCGGCGCCTCCCGCGCGATGATCTGCAGCAGGGGCTCTACGAACATCGACATCGCGTAGTCCGACATCACGATCGAGAAGCGCTGGTGGCTGCGGGCCGGGTCGAACTGCTTCGTCAGCGACAAGGCCTCCTCGGCGTTGCGCAGGGTCTCCTGGACGATGGGCAGCAACCGCTCGGCCAGTGGCGTCAGCTCGTACTCCCGGCCCACCCGAACGAGCAGCTCGTCGTTGAAGTGGCGGCGCAGCCGGGCCAGCGACCCGCTCATCGCCGACTGGCTGGTGGACAGCCGCATGCCCGCATGGGTGACGTTGCGGTCCTCGAGGAGGGCCTCCAAGGCCACCAGGAGATTGAGATCGATCGCGCCGAGACCCATGGACGTTCCCTCCGGCCCGTTCCGCTGGACATCGTTGAAACGTGAGCGTAATCAGCGGTTATGGGCAGGAGAAGACCGCGGAGGCAACTCGTGCGCCGGATCGGCCGCCGCGATGCCAGGCAGCACGGCTGCCGATCTCGGCGGCGAATCCCGATGCCCATGTAGCCCGGTGGCGAATCCGGAGGCCCGGGCAGCCTGGTGGCGGATTCCGATTTCCGGGCAGCCCGGCGGTTCCCGATTCCTGCGCGGCCCGGCCGCTCATCCCTCGGCGCGCCGGTCACGGGCGAGGCGTACGGCCGCGCTTGCGGGCCCGCGGCAGGTAGACGTCGGTGCGTCCCGGCAGTACCCGGTTGCTGATCGTTCCGATGCCCTCGACGGTCATGGTGACCTCGTCGCCGGGGGAGAGGGGCGGGGGAGTGCGCTCGCCCACCCGGCCCCAGATCTCGGCGAGGCTGCCCCAGCCGCACGTACCGGAGCCCAGCACGTCACCGGGCCGTACCCAGGTGTCCTGGGAGGCGTACGCGACCATCTCCTCGAACGTCCACGAGGCGTTGGCGAGCGTGTCACGGCCGATCAGAGTGCCGTTGATCGAGACGGTCATCTCCAGGTCGAGGTATCCGTCGCCGTCCCGGTGGCCCTCCAGCGCGTCGGCGGTGACCAGCCAGGGGCCCAGCGTGTTGGCGAAGTCCTTGCCCTTGGAGAAGCCGAGCCCGAGCTCCTTCTCCGGTTTCTGCAGGTCGCGGGCGGACCAGTCGTTGAAGATGAGGTAACCGACGATGTGGTCGCGGGCCTGCTCCGGGGTCAGGTCCGTCCCGGATCGGCCGATCACCGCGCCGACCTCCAGCTCGAAGTCCAGGACCGAGCAGCCGGCCGGCATCCGCACGCCGTCGTACGCGCCGACGGCGGCATGGGGATTGGTGAAGTAGAAGGCCGGAGCCCGATACCAGACCTCGGGCACCGACTCCAGGCCGTCCAGGCTGCGGGAGACGCCCTCGATGTGCGCCTCGAAGGCGACGAAGTCCCGGATGCTCGGCGGGGCGAACGGCGGCAGCAGCCGTACGTCTCCGACCTGGATCCGCGCGGGCCGTTCGCGGGCGCGCTCGCCCTCCTCCCGCAGCGCGCCGGCGCCCGCCTGGATCAGCGACAGCACCGTCCGCCCATCGGGCAGCGGATGGATCCCGGTGCCCTCGACCACTCCGGCCCGCCGGGCCCCCTCGTGCTCGTACGTGACGAAACGCATGCCTATCGCTCCCAGTGGTTGGTGTTCCGGACCGGGTCGCCGGCCGTCAGGTAGCCGGCGAACAGTCCCTTGGGGTCGCGGGCGGCCCGGATGCCCCGCAGCCGCTCCCACTGCGCGTCGCCCATGAACCGCAGCTGCCGGACGGTGAAGTCCGAGTCGCCGAGGTACTGGCCGGCGGTCACCGGTTCCAGGTCCGCCATCGCGGCGGCCAGCCAGGCGCGAAGCTCGGCGTCGCGGGCGGGATCGTCGTACACGACGTAGGTCGCCGAGTAGATCTCGGTCTGCAGAGAGAAGGCCATGTCCGGCAGCTCGCGCAGCGGCGCCATGCTGAACCAGATCGTGAACGTGCCGGGCGTCGGCTGCTCGGTGAACGCCCGGCGGATCGCCGGCACGACCTCCTCGGCGGTGCCGCGCAGCCAGGCGTTGTCGACCAGGTACCGGTGGCCTTCGGGGTTGGCGAGACGCTGCATCGCGATCTGCTCGGCGAGGTCGGTGGGCTTCGCCTCGACGCGCAGGAGCGCCCGGTCGGCGTACGGGCACGCGTGCAGCGGCGCGAGGACCGCGCGGGCCTCCTCCGGTGTGTCGGTCATGGCGACGCCCGTCACGAGGAGGACCGGACCGAAGTCGTGACCGGGGATCGGCTCCAGTGGGGTCTGGGTCAGCGCGACGATCTCCACCAGGCTCGAGACCTGGTGGTGCTTTGCGTGCAGCCAGGTCATGACCTCGTCGAACAGGCCGAGCGGGTACGCGTGGACCGTGTGCGCCATCGCCTTCGGCAGCGGCCGCGTCCGCAGGTGGAAGCGGGTGACGACGCCGGGGAAGCCGGGTCCGGCGCCGCGCGCCGCCCAGAACAGGTCGCCGTTCCGCTCGGGGTCCGCGCGGACCAGCTCACCGTCCGCGGTCACGACGTCGATCGCGGTGAGGTTCTCGGCGGCCCATCCCCAGCCCCGGGCGTTCCAGCCCTGACCGCCCTGCAGGAGGAACCCGCCGATGCCGACCGACGGGCAGTGGCCGCCGTTGAAGAAACGGCCGTGCCGCCCGAGGAAGGGGTTGAGCTCGTCGCCGCCCTTGACCGACGGCGTCGCGGTCACGATCCCGGTCGCGGGGTCGTACGTCATCTCCCGAAATCGGCCGAGGTCGAGCAGCAGCGCCGCGTCGCGCACGCTCCAGGCCGCCCAGCTGTGCCCGCCGGACCGTACCGCCACCTGCCAGCCGTGTTCGGCCGCCAGCCGGACCCCTTCGACGACGTCCTGCTCGCAGGCCGCCTCGAGGACCGCGGCGGGTCGGCGCTCTGGACGGCGCCCGTTGAACACCCGTCCGACGCGGGCGTCCTCGTAGCCGCCGTCGCCGGGCAGGTGCAGGCGCCCGGTGAACGCCCCTCTCACTTGACCGCGATGGGGTTGACGGGGGCGCCGACCGCGCCGGTCACCGGCAGCGGTGCCGCGATCAGCAGGAACTCGTACACGCCGTCGGCGGCGCAGTCGTCGGCCAGCTCCTCCAGGTCGAACATCTCGCCCAGCGGGAGTCCCATGTTCGGGATCGCGATCTGGTGCAGCGGGGACATGCACGGCCCGTCGAACTCATACGGGCGCACCTCGAAGCCCCACGTGTCGGTGGCCGCGGCGGCGATCTCGGTACGGTGCAGCCAGCCCAGCGTGGTGAACGACAGGCCCGGCGCGGGCCCGGCGGCGTACTCGCCCCAGCCGTCCCGGCGGCAGCGGGCCAGCTGCCCGGTGCGGACCAGGACGATGTCGCCACGGCGGACGGTCGAGGTCGGCCCCTGCGCCTCGATCGTGGCCAGCAGATGCCGCTCGTGGATCGCGAACCCGTCGGGGAGCTCGCCGCCGGGGAGGCGGCCTTCGGCGGAGCCGTCTGCGCGCGACCCGACCGGCCCGGAGCCAGCCCGGCTCCGGCCCGGCTCCGACCCGACCGGCCCGGGGCCGGGCCGGTGACCTTCGGCGGAGCCGTCTTCTCGTGACCGGATCCGCCCGGGGCCGGGGTCGCCGAACGCCCGGCCGACGTCCAGCAGCACCCCGCGGCCCACGAATCGGTCGGCCATGTGCTCGATGCCGGTGACGTGGTCGCCGGCGCCGTCGACGATCGTGCAGGGGCGGCCGTTCCAGGCCCGCTTGCGGTCGAAGATGTGACCGAGGCCGTCCCACTGGGTACTCGCCTGCAACGGCATGACGACGTGGTCGTCCGCGCCGCCGAACCCGTGCGGAAAGCCCTGCGACTCGCTGGCGGCGTCGGTGCCGGTGTCCTTCATGTAGTGCACCGGGTTTATCCGGCCGCGGAATCCGCGCTGCGGGCCGTCCTCGTTGAACTCCTGGGCCAGGGAGAACGGCCGTCCCCGGCGCACCAGGCCGGCGGCGTGGGCGCGTTTGGCGTCATCGAGGAAGTTCAGCGTGCCGAGCACGTCGTTCTCGCCCCACCGGCCCCAGTTCCGGTACGCGCCGCGGGCCTTGGCGAGCTCCTCCTCGATCGGTCCCAGCGTCATCCCTGTCCTTTCGTCAGCAGTTGCAGCGCGTTGCCGCCCGCGATCGCCGCACGCGCGGCCGGGTCGAGCCCGGCGGCGTCCAGCCGCCGTACCGGGTCGTCGATCCCCATGTCGAACGGGTGGTCGGTGCCCAGCACGACGCGGTCCGCGCCGACGGCCTCCACCAGATGCCGCAGCGCCCGCGGCGTGTACACGAGCGCGTCGAACCACATCCGGCGCAGGTACTCGCTCGGCGGCAGCGCGCATCCGCGCGCGTCCTCGCGCACGTACCACGCGTGGTCCGATCGCCCGATGTACGTGGGCAGGTAGCCGCCGCCGTGCGCGACGACCAGCCGAAGCAAGGGGAACCGGTCGAGCACGCCCGTGAAGATCAGGTGGGACAGCGCCACCGCCGTCTCGACGGGCTGGCCGACCGTGTTGCCGAGATACCGGGTGGCGAGGCGTTCGCCGAGCGAGCAGCCCCACGGATGGACGAAGACCAGCGCGCCGAGCTCCTCCGCGCGGGCCCAGACCGGGGCGTGGGCCGGATCCGCCAGCTCCCGCCCGTCGACGGTCGTGGAGACGCTGACGCCTCGCAGCCCGTTCTCGCGGACGGCGCGGTCCAGCTCGGTCACGGCCAGATCGGGATGCCGCATCGGCAGCGTGCCCAGTCCGACGAGACGGTCCGGGGCCTCGGCGCAGTGCGCGGCGACGGCCTCGTTGACGGTACGGGCGAGCCGCTCCGCGAGCCTTCGGTCCGCCCAGTAGTGATGCATCGGCATCGGGCCGACGACCTGGACGTCCACCCCCATCGCGTCGAGGTCGGCCAGCCGGACCGAAACGTCGGTCAGGCGGGGGCGCAGGCGGTCGAGCTGCTCCCGGTTGACGGCCAGGCTCTCCGGCGAATGCGCCCGCTGCTCGGCGGCCAGCTCGCCGGCCAGACCGGGAGTCCCGGCCACAAGAGCGTCGGCGCCCGGCACCGCCAGATGCCCGTGGAAGTCGACGACGGTCCCGGCCGTCCTGCGCTCGAGGCCGCCCATGCTCCGTTCTCCGCTCACGCGGCCACTCCGCTCGCTCATGCGGCGGCCTGGAGGAACGCGAGGGTCTCGGACATGATCCCGGCGGGGTCGGCACCCGGCGTCTCCGGGCGGATCTCCCATTCGGCCAGTCGCAGGGAGTTCTCCAGGACGGTCCGGACGCGGGGCATCCGCCGGGCCATGAAGTCCTTCAGCGCGGTCTCCACGGGCACCTCCGCGGTCACGTGTTCGGCGAGGACGACGGCGTCCTCGGCGCACATGGCCGCGCCCTGCGCGATCAGGGGAGGGCAGGCGTGGGCCGCGTCCCCGATGACGATGACCCGGCCGCGGTACCAGGGGCTCTCGAGGAGGACGGCCTCGATCCATCGGTAGTCCACGGCGGTGTCGTCCGGCAGCGATGCGAGGATCCGGCCCCACGTGCCGCCGTAGCCGGCGCCGCGTTCGCGCAGCAGCGGCAGCGGTGCCCGCGGGCCGACCAGCGACGCGTCGAGGTTCTCGTCGAGCAGGTAGGCGTAGCACTGGCCGGTGGAGATCGGGCTGTAGCCGGCCTTGTAGCGGGGACCGCCGTAGTACACCTCCGCGCAGTCCATCTCGGCGGGGCGGTCCGCCACCACGCGGAAGATGCTCATGCCGACCGGCCGCGGTTCGGCGGTGATCCCGATCAGGCCGCGCACGTGCGACCGCAGGCCGTCGGCGCCGGCCACCAGGTCGTACCGGCCGGTCGTGCCGTCGGTGAAGGCCACCGTCACCTGATCGGCGGACTGGTCGAGGGCCGACACGCTGAGTCCCAGGCGGACCCGCACGCCCGCCGCGCGTACGGCCTCGCACAGCGTGTCCTGCAGGTCCGACCGCAGCGCCCCGGCGGTGGCGGGCAGGTCGTCGCCGCCGGTGCGGGGGGTGGGCAGTTCGACGATCAGCGATCCGTCGGCGTCGCGGAGCCGCAGCAGGTCGAACGGCACGGCGTGCGCGAGCACCCGGTCGAGCACGCCGACGGCCCGCAGGGCCTTCAGGGCGTTGCCCTGGAGGGTGATGCCGTGCCCGACGCCGAACCACCGAGGCGAGATCTCGGCGAGTTCCACGTCGACACCGCGCCGGGCGAGTGCGAGCGCGAGGACGCTCCCGGTGATGCCGCCCCCGACGACGAGGACCTTCGAGACGGCCATGGGCGATCCTTACGGGAAGAAGGGAACGGGTATCGGCCGGCGAGCCCGGCGCGGGACCGCTCCGGGGCGTCGGCCCGCCGGCCGTCGTGGACGGCCGGTCTCCGCATGCTCGACGATCACCTGGACTCCTGGGCCGGACCGGGGGGACGCTCTGGTCCGACCCTGCTGGCGCGGCCGTCGCGCGGTCAACGGATGCAGATATCGGCGACGGACACGTCATCCATCCGGCACGGCGATGCACGCGCCGACCTGGAACGTTCCGGCCGGATCGGGCCGGTGATGCCTGGCATCGCGGATGGATATTTCCGCCGTCTTCCGCGGCGGCCTAGCGTTCCAAGCACGACCGTCATTCCGTACGAGGAGCACTCGTGCCCGATCCCCTGCCCCGGCACGCCGGTCCGTACGCGCTCGGCACGTTCGCCGCGAACGGCGCCGGCGGTGCCGCACCCGCCTCGTTCCCCGGTCTGGTGACCGGGCGCCGGGTGCACGACCTGTCCGACGTGGCGGCCCGGACCCGCGACCTGTTCGAGGACTGGGACGCGTCGCAGGCCCATCTGACCGCGCTCGCCGGCGACCCCGGCGGCACCTGGCACGACCTCGCCGACCTGCGGATCCTCGCGCCGATCGAACCCGGTCAGATCCTGCAGAGCGGGGCCAACTACCGCCGCCACGTCGTCGACCTGGTCGCGGCCGAGCGGGAGAGCGTGCACGGCGCGACGCCCGAGGAGGCCCGGGCGGACGCCGAGCGGATGATGGACGAACGGGCCCGCTCCGGCGTGCCGTACATCTTCCTGGGCAGCCCGCGTGCCGTCTGCGGGCCGTACGACGAGGTGATCCTGCCCGCGCTCGGCGAGCAGCACGACTGGGAGCTCGAACTCGCCCTCGTCATCGGCCGCGAGGGGCGTCACATCCGGCGCGCGGACGCGATGGCGCACGTGGCCGCGTACACGATCTGCAACGACATCACCACCCGCGACCGGCTCTACCGGCCGGATCTGAAGGCGATCGGCACCGACTGGTTCACCGCCAAGAACGCCGACACCTTCCTGCCCACCGGCCCGTTCCTGGTCCCTGCGGCCTTCGTGTCCGACCCGTCGGACGTGCGGATCACCCTCCGGCACAACGGAGTCGTACGGCAGGACGAGTCGACCAAGGACATGATCTTCGACATCCCCCGCCTCATCGCGTACGCCTCCGCGACCACCACCCTGCGGCCGGGCGACCTGCTGCTCACCGGTTCCCCGGCCGGCAACGGTGCGCACTGGGGCGTGTTCCTGCGGCCCGGCGACGTGCTGGAAGCGGAGATCACCGGTCTGGGCGTCCAGCGCAACACCTGCGTCGCCGACCCGAGTACCCCGGAGGAACCCCGATGACGAACCGCCCCGAAGACGGGCCACCGATGAGCGGCGCCGGCTTCCAGCCCGTCACCCACCTGCGTCACGTGGACCTGGCGGTGCCGGACTTCGCCACGCAGCGCGCCTTCTACGGCTCCACCTGGGGTCTGACCGAGGTCGCGAGCGACACCGGCATCGCGTTCTTCGCCGCCGAGGGCAGCCCCGAACAGTACGTCGTACGGATCCGCGCGGACGAGCGCAAGCGCATGGACCTGGTCGCCTTCGGGGCGGCGAGCGTGGCCGACGTCGACGAACTCGCCGAGCGCCTCATCGCCGCCGGCGTCCGGATCATCGCGGAGCCCGGCCCCTTGAACACCCCCGGCGGCGGGTACGGACTGCGGTTCTTCGACATCGACGGTCGTGTCGTCGAGGTGTCCGCCGACGTCGCCATCCGTGGGCATCGCAGGTTGGAAGAGCGCGAGGCGATCCCGGTACGCCTCTCGCACTGCGTCGTGAACTCCCCGGACCCGGCCCTGCTCCGCGCGTTCTACGAACGCCACCTCGGGTTCCGGCTGTCCGACACGCTGTACAGCACGCACATGGGCGACCTCATGTACTTCCTGCGGTGCAGCCCGCTGCACCACAGCTTCGCGATCGCGCGTGGCCCGCACGCCTCCCTGCACCACGCGTCGTTCGAGATGCGCGGTGTCGAGGAGTACATGCGCGGCACGGGCCGGGCCCTGCGCGCCGGGACGCGGCTCACCTGGGGACCGGGGCGGCACCTCGCCGGTGACAACACCTTCTCCTACTTCCACGACCCGCACGGCAACACGGTCGAGTACACGACCGAGCTCGCCGTGATCGAGGAGGACACCTGGCATCCCGGTCTGCACGACGTCGACGACCCGGTGACGCAGGACCAGTGGGGCACCGCCGCCCCGATGAGCGAAGTGGTCGCCAAGGAGCAGTTCAACGACCCGGACGTGCTGTTCACCGCACCGCCGGTATGACGGGAAGGAACCTCCTCGCGGGGCCCGCCAGGGAGGGAGCGGACCCCGCGAGGATCGGACACGGACGGATGGGGGAGACCGCGTCAGGTGGCCGCCGTCGCCCCGGCCGTCGGCATCTCGCCCGCCTCGGCGTGTTGTTCGCGACCGTGCAGCGCGAGCAGCGCCAGCAGGCAGGAGACCAGCGCCGCCGCGCCGCAGACGACGTAGCCGATCGTGTAGCCGTGGCCCAGGGCGTCCAGGGCGATGGGCGCGGCGCCGCCCGGCGGCGAGGACGGCGGGACGGAGTTCACGGCGAGGGGGCCGCCTTCGGCGGCGACGTGTCCGGCGGCGGCCTTGACCTGCGGGCTCAGCGACGAGGCGGCCAGCCCGGTGGTGAACTGCGACGCCGCCCGGCTCAGCGCGACCGCGCCGATCACCGCCGGGCCGAGCGTGAAGCCGAAGTCGCGCAGGAGGCTCGTCGCCGCGCTGGCCATGCCGGCGTAGTGGATCGGCACCGTGTTGACGGCGGTGGCGGTGATGGAGGAGACGGTCAGCGCGAAGCCGACGCCGACGAGGCCGAGCGGCAGCACCAGGGAGGTCAGCGCCCGGTCGGAGACGGGCAGTGTCGCCGCGATGAAGTCGCCGGCGGCCATCAGCGCCAGGCCGACCGTGAGGATCCAGCGGCCGGCCATCCGCTCCAGCAGGCGGGACGTGACGGGGAGCAGGACCAGCGCCAGGCCGTTCAGCAGCAGGAACGCGACCGACGAGCGCAGCGGGCTCTGGTGCTGGATCGGGCCGAGCCGGATGCTCGTCGCGTACGCGGTGCCGAGGAAGCTGAACATGCCGACCACGGCGACGAACGACGCGATCGCGAACGCCCGGTTGGTGAACAGCTCCAGGCGCAGCAGGGGAGAACGGGCTCGGCGCTCGGCCACGATGAACAGCACGACGAAGACCGCCGCGATGACGAACGCCGTGATCACCGGCGCGGAGCCCCAGCCGTCGGTCGGCCCCTGGATGACCGCGTACAGCAGCGCGAACAGGCCGATGCCGATGGTGACCTGGCCGCCCAGGTCGAGCGAGCGTCCTTCCGGCGCGCTGGAGTCGGCGGCCAGCAGCAGGCTGACCAGGGTGCTGACGACGGCGATCAGCGTGACGACGACGAACGCCCACCGCCAGGAGCCGTAGTTCCCGGTGATGCCGCCGAGCAGCGGCGCGATGAATCCGCCGGTGGACAGCGCCGCCGCCCACGTCGCGATCGCGCGGGACCGCGCCTGGTGCGTGCGGGTCCCGGCGGCGACCATCGCCAGCGAGGTCGGGAACAGCGCGGCCGCGCCGAGGCCGGCGATCGCCTGACCGGCCCAGAGCAGGTGGACGCCGTGGCTCGCGGCGGCGACGATCTCACCGAGGACGATCAGCGCCGAGCCGCCGACCAGCAGCCGCTTGCGGCCGAAGAGGTCGCCGAGCACGCCGAAGGTCAGCTCGAGCACGGAGACGGGCAGCAGGAAGGCGTCGGAGATCCAGGTGAGCTGCGAACCGATCGGGTGCAGGTCCTCCTGGAACAGGCCGTTGAGGGTGGCCGGGATGGCGAGGGCGATCTGGGCGAGGCAGACGGCGAGGCAGCCCGCGATGAGTGTGCCGAGGGGGAGCCTGGCCGGCCCCGGGTCGGAGTGTTCGCGCAGCGACATGAGGGTTCCTGGGAGAAGAGTGGTGGGACGGGCTCCCGGTCCGGCGGCGGTCCGCCCGGCCGGGATAGGGGCGGCTCGGCGGCCGCCGACGAGATGGCGGGTCGGGCGGCGGCTCGGCCACCGCGGACGAGGTGGGTCGGCCCGGAGACAGCGCACCCGAGGTGCGTGTGCCCCGGACGCCGACGGGACGGTCGGACCGGCGGCTCAGCGGTCGCGGGCGCCGACGAGGCGGCCGGGGCGGTAGGGGACGAAGGCGGCGCCGTCGAGGTTCAGCGCCAGCGCGGCGCGCTGCAGGGCGGCGGGTTCGGCGACGTCGTCCCAGCGTCCGGTGGCGACGCGATGGTCGATCGCGTGCACGCCCGCCACCATCTCGGCGGTGGTGAACGCGCAGTGGCCCTGACGGGCGATGTACGCCTGGCGGAGCCGGGCGCCGTCGCCGGCCGCCCGGACCCGTGCGGCGAACGCCGCCTCCTGCTCGACGGGGACCAGTTGGTCGGCGGTGGTGTGCAGGCCGAGCAGCGGCACCGCCAGGCCCTGGCCCGCGGTGGAGGTGGCCTGCAGCGCGCGCCGCGCCTGCGGGTCGGCGTGCTGGTGCGCGCCCCGGGTCAGCGTCGTCAGGTCGGCGCGCAGGTCCAGGCCGGACTTGCGGTAGAGGGCCCGCACCTCGGCGGCGTGCTCGGACCGGCGCAGCAGCGCGGCGTAGTCGACACCGGCGTTGAACGACGTGTTGCCGCCCGCCGACTGTTCGATCGACCAGCGGCCGTTCTCGATGAACGCGAGCAGCCCCTGGCTCATCCAGGCGTACTGCTGCGCCTCCTGGCCCTCGGCGTCGTCGGCGGCCGGCGGGTTCTGGCCCGGGGCCCAGTCGGTCTGGTTGAGGTACGCGGCGGCGAGTGCGATCCGGGCCCGCCCGGCGGGAGTCGCCTGCGCTGCGGTGACGGCCGCGGTCAGCCGCTGCGCGGTCGCGGCGGCCGCGCCGGCGTCGGCGAACCCGCTGAGCGGGACGTCCTGGCCGGGCAGCAGCAGAGAGGCGATGGCGTACTCGGCGTCGTACTGGTAGTCGTCCAGGTCGACGCCGCCGGCCACCAGCCCGCACAGGCCGAGGGCGCCGTCCACGCGACCGGCCCCGTCCCGGGCGATGCGGGCGTTGACCAGCCCGCCCATCGACTCCCCGACCGACAGGGTCCGGGCGGGCCGCGCGACCGTACGCGCGAAGGCGTCCAGCGTGGCGAACTGGTCGCGTTCGGCGCTGTTCAGCGCCCACCAGGAGCCGTGCGGATCGTAGGAGGAGCCGGCGAGCGCGTAGCCCTCGGCGAGGAGGGCCGTGCGCGCGCCGTCGGAGGGCGCGTCCTGCGCCGTCGTCGGCCCGTAGCCGTGGCTGAACAGCAGGAGCGTGCCGTTCCAGCGGGCGGGCAGGTCGGCGACCCAGGTGGCGCCGTCGGCGAGCGTGCCGCCGAGGTGGGACGGGGCGGTGGTCGGGGCTGCGGAGGCGGCCCCGGTCAGGGCGGCCGCGCCGAGGGCGAGAGCGGCGGTGACGGCGGGGATGCGGAGGGGGCGTCGAGGCACGGAAGCGCTCCGTTCTCGGGAGAGATGTGTGTCATGGGACACACGGAGGAACGGCACGAATGTATGGCTGTTTTTTCACCGTCGTCAAGACTGTGCCGAATATCGTGGAAGCCGTCCGCCGCTCAGCGGCCCGGGCGGCCCCGCGCGCGCCGGCGCCAGGCCGCGGACGCGGACGTGTCGCAGTCGGTCATCCCGGCGGCGCGTCGCGGGAGGCGCGTCACAGGCCAAGGACCGGGAGGCGCGTCACAGGCCCGAGGATCGGGAGGCGCGTCACAGGCCCGAGGATCGGGAGGCGTGTCACAGGCCCGAGGATCGGGAGGCGTGTCACAGGCCCGAGGATCGGGAGGCGTGTCACAGGCCCGAGGATCGGGAGGCGTGTCACAGGCCCGAGGATCGGGAGGCGTGTCACAGGCCCGAGGATCGGGACGGGCGTCACAGGCCGACCGGGAGGCGCGTCACAGGTCGAGGACCAGGCGGGGGCCGCACGACCGGGAGACGCAGATCATCATCGTCTCGCCGCCCGCCCGCTCTTCCTCGGTGAGCACCGAGTCGCGGTGGTCGGGCTCGCCCTCCAGCACGTCCGTCTCGCAGGTCCCGCACGTGCCCTCGGTGCAGGAGAAGAGGACCTCCACCCCGGCGGACCGGACGACGTCCAGGACGCTCCGGTCCGGCGGCACGGTCAGCGTCCGTCCGGATCGGGCGAGCGCCACCTCGAACGAGGACCTCTCCGCCGGAGCGGTCTCCTCCTTCGGCCGGAACCGCTCGACCTGGAGGGCGCCTGGCGCCCATCCCGCGCGGCACCGCTCCTCGACGGCGGCCAGCAGCGGCTCGGGGCCGCAGCAGTACACCAGGGTGCGGTCGTCGGGATCGGCCAGGAAGGCGTCCAGGTCCAGCAGCCCCGTCTCGTCCTGCGGCCGTACGCTCACCGCGTCGCCATGGACGGCGAGCTCGTCGAGGAAGGCCATGGACGCGCGCGTTCGGCCGCCGTACAGCAGTCGCCATCGCGCGCCGGCCCGCTCGGCGGTCGCCACCATCGGCAGCAGCGGCGTGATCCCGATGCCGCCCGCGACGAACAGGTAGCGGTCGGCGGGCCGCAGGGCGAAGTTGTTCCGGGGGCCGCGCACCGGGAGCCGGGTGCCCTCGGTGAGCCGGTCGTGGACGTACGCGGAGCCGCCGCGGCCGTCCGGCTCACGGAGTACGGCGATCCGCCAGGCCGTACGGTCCGCCGGCGATCCGCACAGGGAGTACTGCCGGACGAGGCCGTCGGCCAGGACCAGGTCGATGTGGGCGCCGGGCTCCCAGGCGGGCAGTGGCCCGCCGTCCGGCCGGCGGAGCGTCAGGCGGACCACGCCGTCGGCGGCATGGTCCCGCCCGGCGACGACCACCTCGGTGTCGTCTCCGGCGTTGTTCACGGTCGATGCCGCCTTTCTCGGTCTACGGGACGCCGCCTCCGCGGACGGCGTCCCTTACGGGCGCGTCTCAGGCACTCGCGGCCGTACGGGCGCCTCGGACGCTCGGGGGCCGTGCGGGCGCGTCCGGCATTCGGCGGCCGTGCGGGCGCGTCGGACGCTCGGCGCCGCACGGGCGGCTCGGACGCTCGGGGTCTTACGTGCGTGTCGGACGCTCGCGGTGTCGTACGAGCGCGTCTCAGCCGGTCGCCGCGCCGGCGGTGAGCGAGGGGTCGCCGGGAGGCTCGGCCGCGGGCGGCCGACGGTGTCCGGCGGGGTGTGCGAGCAGCCAGTCCCACAGCTCGACGGGGTCCTGGGCGGTGTGCTCGGCACCGCAGTGGCAGGTGCCCAGCAGGGTGTCGGAGCCGGGCAGCCAGCGCACGCGGTAGACGGGCCCGGACGGCTGCGGGCCGGGGCCGGTCATCGCGCGCCGGCCCCGGCCGGGGCCTCCTCACCGGCGGCGAGGCGTGCCAGGATCCGGCGGGCCGCCAGGCCGCCGGTGTCGATGTTGATGCTGAGCTCCTGGTAGCCGTCGGGCTCGGCGGCGATGACCTTCTCCAGGGTGTTGAGCGCCTCGACGTCCTGGAGCACCACCGTGCGGTTGGACTCGCGCAGGAAGGCGCTGACCTCCTCGTCGTCGCGGGCGAAGTCGCGGGCGACGGCCCAGAAGTCGTACGTGGTGTGCTCGGTCGACGGGGTGATGGCGTAGACGACCTCGACGTGGAAGGCGCCGCTGTCGTCGCCGTCCGGTCCCGGCGTGACGCCGGTGGGCGCGACCCGGCTGTGCAGGACGTACAGGCAGGGTGCGTGGTACTCGATGTCCTGGAACCGGTCGATCCGGCCCTCGACACCGGTGGACCGGGAGTAGAAGGGCGGGCACGCGGCGCCGTGCATGTGCCGGCCGACCCGGACGATCCCGGCCGCCTCGTCGACCTCGGTGGTGATCGGCGTCTCGGCGACCTCGGGGGTGCCGATGTAGCCGCCGTGCAGGTACGTCTCGTGGGACAGGTCGAGGAGGTTGTCGACCAGCAGGCCGTACCGGGCGTTCAGGGGCTCCATCCCGCTGACCGTCGTCCACTCCGGGTCGGCGAGCCAGGGCGCCCGGGGGATGCCCGCGGGGTCGGCGAGCGCGGGGTCGCCGATCCAGACCCACACGAAGGAGTCCTGCTCGACGACGGGGTAGGAGGGCACCCGGGCGGTGCGGGGAATTCGCTTCTGGCCGGGGACGGAGACGCAGCCGCCGTCCGGCGCGTACGTGAAGCCGTGGTAGCCGCAGACGATCCGGTCGCCGTCGAGCCGGCTCTCCGACAGGGGGAACCTCCGGTGCACGCACCGGTCGGCGAGCGCCACGACGTCGCCGGCCTCGGTGCGGTAGAGCACCAGCGGCTCGCCGAGCACCGTCCTTGCCAGCAGGTCACGGCCGACCTCCCGGCCGTACGCGGCGACGTACCACTGATTTCTCGCGAAAGACGTCATCGGCCCCTCTTTTCGCAGGTGGAGGTGGCCTCAGCGTCGCCCCCAGAGAGCCGTCGCCGCCATGCCCCTTCCATCCAGTGAAAGGCCGTCGATGCGCTTCAAGGATGACGGCCCTTCCTACTTTCGGATGGCTCCGCCGACGGCGAAGTGTGTTCCTTCGGGCCCCGGCGCCGCCCGCGACCGCGCCTAGCTTGCTGAACGGGGCCGCATCGGCCCTGTTCAGCACAACCCTCTCTTTCGTGGGAGTACAACCGTGGCCACGTTCCTTTACCGGCTGGGCCGGCTCGCCTACCGGCGACGGCGACTCTTCGTGATCTTTTGGATAGGCATCCTGGCCGCCGTGGGGGTCGGCGCGAGCACCGTCTCCGGCAAGACGACGGACGGCTTCACCCTTCCCGGCACGCAGTCGCAGCAGGCGATCGACCTGCTGCACAAGGAGTTCCCGCAGGCCTCCGCCGACGGTGCCACGGCCCGGGTGGTGTTCGAGGCACCGGACGGGCGGACGCTGACGTCCGGCACCTACAAGGCCGAGGTCCGGTCGCTGATCGCCGAGTTGAAGGCGGCGCCGCAGGTGGCGAACGTCGCCGACCCGTACGCGAACCACCTGGTGAGCGAGTCCGGCGGCATCGCCTACACCCAGGTGACCTACAGGGTCGGCTCGTCCGACGTCAGCGGCGCGGCGCGGGACGCCCTCCACCAGGTCGTCGACCAGGGCAGGAAGGCGGGCCTGGCGGTGAACCTGGGCGGCAACGCCGTACAGGGCAGTGCGGGAGCCGGACCGGCCGAACTCATCGGTGTCGCGGTCGCCGCCGTGACACTGGTGATCACCTTCGGCTCGCTGCTCGCGGCCGGACTGCCGCTGCTCACCGCGATCTTCGGGGTGGGGATGGCGATCTTCGCGCTGACGATGGCCACCGCGGTCTTCGACATGAGCTCCAGCGCCTCGACGCTGGCCCTGATGCTGGGCCTGGCGGTGGCCATCGACTACGCCCTGTTCATCGTCTCCCGCTATCGCGGCGAGATCCGGGACGGGCACGATCCGGAGCAGGCCGTCGGACGGGCTCTGGGCACGGCCGGTTCGGCGGTGGTCTTCGCCGGGCTGACCGTGGTCATCGCGCTGACCGGCCTGAGCGTCATCGGCATCCAGAATCTGACCGCCATCGGCCTGGCCGCCGCCTTCGCGGTCGTGGTCGCCGTCCTCATCGCGCTGACCCTGCTGCCCGCGGTCCTGGGATTCGTCGGCACGAGGATCATGAAGGGCAGGCTCAAGAGCCCCCGTCTGCGAGCGCTGGAGCGAGGCGAGGGCGAGGCGCTCGGCGTGCGCTGGGCGAGGTTCGTCACCCGCAACCCGGTGAAGGTGCTGGCCATCTCGGTCACCGCCCTGGCCGTCCTGGCCCTCCCGGCGATGTCGCTGCGGCTGACGTTGCCCGACGACGGCATGTCCGCGCCCGGCAGCAGCGAGCGGATCGCGTACGACACCATCTCCAAGGGCTTCGGTAAGGGCTACAACGGCCCCCTCACGGTGGTCGTCGACGGCCGTAAGAGCGGCGACCCGAAGGCCGCGGCCCAGGACGCGGCCGCGCTGCTGCGCGGGCTGCCGGACGTCGCCACCGTCGGCCCGGCCAATTTCAACCAGCGCGGCGACGTCGCCGTCCTCAGCGCCGTACCGAAGAGCGCCCCGACCAGTCAGGACACCAAGGACCTGGTCTCCGGCATCCGCGAGCGCAGCGCCGGCCTGCACAAGGACACCGGTGCCGACCTCATGGTCACCGGTCTGACCGCGGTGAACATCGACGTCTCCACCAAACTCGGCGCCGCCCTGATCCCGTACCTCGCGGTGGTCGTCGGGCTCGCCCTGATCCTGCTCCTGCTCGTCTTCCGCTCGATCCTGGTCCCGCTCAAGGCCGCCCTCGGCTTCCTCCTCAGCGTCGCCGCCACGCTCGGCGTCGTCGTCGCGATCTTCCAGTGGGGCTGGCTGTCGGATGTCTTCGGCGTCGACCAGCCCGCACCCGTCGTGAGCTTCCTGCCGATCTTCCTGATCGGTGTGGTGTTCGGGCTCGCCATGGACTACGAGGTGTTCCTGGTGACCCGGATGAGAGAGGAGTACGTCCACGGCGCCGAGCCGACCGAGGCGGTGATCGCGGGCTTCCGGCACTCCGCCCGGGTGGTCACGGCCGCCGCGGTCATCATGATCTCGGTGTTCGCCGGATTCATCCTGGACGACGTGCCGCTGATCAAGTCGATGGGCCTGGGGTTCGCCTCCGCGGTCCTGTTCGACGCCCTGGTCGTCCGGATGACCATCGTGCCCGCCGTCATGGCGCTGCTCGGCCGCCGGGCCTGGGCCCTGCCCCGATGGCTGGACCGCGGCCTGCCCAATGTGGACGTCGAGGGCGAGAAGCTGCAGCGCATGCTGGAGACGTCCACCGAGGAGGCCCGGGAGCCGGTGTTCCCCGCGCCGGTGCGCACGGACTGACCGGTCGGCCGTACAGTCGCAACAGACCGGCCCTGGGGCCCTGACCTGCCGAATCCGCCCGCCGGCCCCATCTCCACGGGGATCCGGCGGGCGGTCCCGCCTGCATCTGAAGGGCGTCCACCGTGACCGCACGAACCTCGTACCCGCCGCCGACGCGCATGATCGAGCCCGAGAGCCTGATGGGCCATACGCGGCTGGGCGCCGCCGAGCACCGCACGGTCGTCAAGCTGCTCCTCTGGCTGACGCGGGTACGGCAGAAGGACCAGGCCCACCCGAGCGTCCGGCGCTGGGGGGTGCCGGGCGTGTGTGTCCTGCTCGGCGTCCCCTCCCTGGCGGACGCCGCGTACGGCTCCGGGCCCGGTTTTGCGGTGGTGCTCGCCTTGTGCGTGGCCGGCGCACTCCCGTTGGTCTGGCGCAGGCAGTGGCCCGTGCCGGTCTACCTCATCGTGTCGGCCGTCACTGCGGCAGCGCTCCCGATCGGCGCGGTGATCCCGGGAGTGGGTGCCGCGCGGCTCGCGGCCCTGTTCAACGTCGCCCGCTTCGGAACCCCGGCCCAGCTGATCGTCTGCGCCGCCATCAACCTGGTGCAGACGGCGGTGTCCGGCGTCTTCTTCTGGACCAGCGAATCGGAGCGGGCCATTTCGCAGGCCACGATCCTGTCGTTCCTGTCGGTGACCGCCGTGCTGCTGATCAGCGCGCTGGGCATGGCCGGCAAGCTGGTGAACGCCTACGTCGCGGCCCTGGAGGAGCACGCGGTCCATCTGGAGGAGGACCGCGACCAGCGGGCCCGGCTCGCCGCCGCCACCGAGCGTGCCCGCATCTCCCGCGAGATGCACGACATCCTCGGCCACACCCTCGCCGTCATTGTCACCCTCGCCGACGGCGCCTCCGGACTCGCCGAGGCCAAACCCAAGCGCGGCGCGGAGACGCTGCGCATCATCGCCGACAGCGGGCGCGGGGCCCTCGGCGAACTGACCCGCCTGCTCTCCGTCATCGACGACCCCGGCGACTCAGACGCGGCGGGCTCCGGCAGCCCGCTCGCTCCCCAGCCCGGTCTGTCCGACCTCGACGGCCTGCTGGAGCGGGCGCGCACGGCCGGACGCAGCGCCACCTTGTACGCCGAAGGCGGCCTCACCCGCCTGGGCGAGGGCCTCCAACTCGCGGTGTACCGCATCGTCCAGGAATCCCTCACCAACGCCCTCAAGCACGCCGCCGCCGACACCACGGTCGCCGTGTCCGTCATCGCCGACGGGGACCTGGTCCGCGTCACCGTGGAGGACACCGGCCCGCCCGCCACCGCGAAGACGGGCCGCGGAGGCCCCGGCAGCGGTCACGGCCTGGTCGGCATGCGCGAACGAGCCGCCCTCTACGACGGCAGCCTCGACGCCGGCCCCAACGACCGCGGCGGCTGGACCGTCCGCGCCCTCCTCACCGCCACCCCGCCCCCCACGGCGGCCGCCACGACCACGGAGAAGCACCCGGCATGACCACCGTGCTCATCGTCGACGACCAGGCCCTGCAACGCCTCGGCTTCGGCATGATCCTCGAACAGCACCCCGACATGACGGTCGTGGGCGAAGCCGCCCACGGCGCCGAGGCGGTCCGGATGACCGCCGAACTGCGCCCCGACGTCGTGCTGATGGACGTACGCATGCCCGGGATGGACGGCATCGAGGCCACCCGCCGCATCGTCGAGTCCGGCGGACGCTCCCGCGTCCTGGTGCTGACCACGTTCGACCAGGACGAGTACGCCTACAACGCCCTGCGCGCCGGCGCCAGCGGCTTCCTCCTCAAGCACGCGCAGCCCGACGAACTGGTATTCGGCATCCGCGCCGTGGCCGCCGGAGACGCGGTGATCGCCCCTGGCCTGACCCGCAAGCTCATCGACGCCTTCTCCGACCGCCTCCCCGGCCAGACCCCCGTACAGCAGCGCCGGCTGTCCGGTCTCACCGAGCGGGAACGCGAGGTCCTCGTCGCCATCGCGACCGGCCTGAGCAACGCCGAGATCGCCGCCCGCCTCCACGTCGCCGAGACCACCGTCAAGTCTCACGTCAGCCGCATCCTCACGAAGATCGGCGTCCGCGACCGGGTCCAGGCGGTGATCTTCGCGTACGACACCGGCCTGGTCCGGCCGGCCTGAGCAGGCGTTGGCTCAGGGGGCCGCGATGCTCCTGCGGCTTGAGCGGTCCTTCCCGGGGCTCCATCCGAGCGCACGCGAGATTCCGCCCGCGGCGACCTGGACGGTGGCCGTCAGCGCGGGGACCCGCGCGTCCTCGACGTCCACCACGACGGACACCGCGGCCACCACGTCCCCGCCGGCTCCCCGTACGGGCGCGGCGAGGGAGATGGCGTCCTCGGTGATCTGGCGGTCGCTCACCGCGCAGCCGCAGCGCCGAACCTCGGCCAGCACGCGGCGCAGCACCGCCGGATCGGTGACGGTGTGCGGGGTGAAGGCGCGCAACTGCCCCGAGCACACCGTCTCCTGGAGCGCCCGGTCGCCGTACGCCAGCAGCACCAGCCCGACCGCCGTGGCGTGCAGAGGCCAGCGAGCCCCGACCCGGCTGAGCACCCGGACGGCCGAGCGCGCCGAGATGCGCTCGACGTACACCGCGTCCAGTCCGTCGCGCACCGCGAGGTGGACGTTCTCGTGGGTCGCCTCGTACAGGTCCTCCAGGTACGGCATCGCCGTCTCCCGGAGCGCGAGGCCGCGTGGGGCCAGCGACGCGACCTCCAGCAGCCGCAGCCCGATGTGGTAGCAGCCGTCGGCGTCGCGCTCCAGGGCTCCCCAGGCGACGAGCCTGGCCACGAGACGGTGCGCGGTGGCCAGAGGCAGGCCGGCGCGGCGGGCGATGTCGCTGAGCGACAGCGCGGGCCGGTCGGCCGTGAAGGCGTCGAGGACGCCGAGCAGCCGGTCGGCGACCGACGTCCGGCCGAAGTCCGCTGGCATGACGGGCCCCGTCAGCCGTAGAAGCGGTAGACCGCTTGGGCGACGCACGCGGGCTTGTCGGCCCCGTCGATCTCGACCGTGAGGTCCACGACCACCTCCACACCGCCGCCCTTCACCTCGGTGACCGAGGCTATCGCGCCGTGCGCCCGGATCTTCGAGCCGACGGGGACGGGGGAGGGGAAGCGGACTCGGTTCAGGCCGAGGTTCACGGCCATCCTGACGCCGGTGACCTCCAGCAGTTCGCTCCAGAGGGGGATGAGCAGCGACAGGGTCAGGTAGCCGTGCGCGATCGTGCCTCCGAACGGCCCGTCCTTGGCGCGTTCCTCGTCGACGTGGATCCACTGGTGGTCGTCGGTCGCGTCGGCGAAGGTGTTCACCCGGTCCTGGGTGATCTCCATCCACCGGCTGTATCCCAGGTCGGCGCCGGCCTGGGCCTTGATCTCTTCGAGGCCGTTGACGGTGATGGTCACGGGGTCCCTCCCTTTCGACTCGTCGCCGGCCCGCCGTCGGGGCCGCCGTGCGCGGAGCGGATCGCGGGCTTGAGCAGCTTGCCGCTGGGGGTGCGCGGCAGCGTGTCGGCGAACACGACCGACTTCGGGATCTTGTAGCGGGCCAGCCGGCCCTCCAGGTGGGCGAGCAGTTCCTTCTCGTCCGGGGCCGCGCCCGGCTCGGGGACGACGACGGCCCGGCCGACCTCGCCCCAGCGGGCGTCGGTGACGCCGATGACGGCGCAGTCGCGCACCGCCGGGTGCTCGAGCAGGACGTCCTCCACCTCGGCGGGATAGATGTTCTCCCCGCCGGAGATGATCACGTCCTTGAGCCGGTCGACGATCGTGACGTAACCGTCCTCGTCGGCGCGCGCGACGTCGCCGGTGTGGAACCAGCCGTCGCTGATCGACTCGGCGGTCGCCTGGGGCAGGCCCCAGTACCCCGAGGTGACGTTCGGCCCGTGGACCAGCACCTCGCCGCGCTCGCCGGGCGGAACGTCCCCGCCGAGCGGATCGACGAGGCGCACGTCGGTGAAGAAGTGCGGCACCCCGGCCGACCCCGCCTTGGTCAGCGAGTCGGCCCGGTCGAGGAGCAGCACGCCGGGGGACGTCTCGGTCATCCCGTAGCCCTGGACGAAGGCGAGCCCCCGGTCCAGGTAGGCGCGGATGGTCCGGGCCGGCACGGGCGCGCCCCCGCACAGCAGCGACCGCACGCTGGACAGATCGGCGCCGGCGAACCCGGGGTCGGCGGCGATCTGGTCGTACATCGCGGGCACGCCGAACAGGCAGGTGACGCGGTGCCGCGCGATCAGCTCGAGGGTCCGCGCCGCGTCGAAGGACTGCTCCAGCACGACCGTGCCGCCCTTCAGGACCGTCGGCAGGCAGGTCATGTTGAGCGCGGCGGTGTGGAACAGGGGCGCGCTGACCAGCATCACCTCGTCGCCGGCCAGGTCGACGTCGACCAGGACGTTGACGCTGTTCCAGGTGATGTTGCCGTGGGTGAGCACGGCGCCCTTCGGGCGCCCGGTCGTCCCCGAGGTGTACATGATCAGGCAGGGGTCGCCGAGGCCGACCTCCTCGTCGACCGGGTCGGCCGGCGCGCCGTCGACCAGCGCGTCGTACGGCAGGTCCGCCGGGTGCACCGGGTCGCCGACGGCGAGGCTCGCGCGCGGGACGGCCTCCGCGTGGACGGCGCGCAGGGTCTCGGCGCCGCGGCCGGCGTGCACGAGCACCGAACTGCCGGAGTCGGTGATCTGGTAGACCAGCTCCGGGTCGGCCAGGCGGCTGTTGAGCGGCACGAAGACGCCCCCGAGGATGCCGGTGGCGAACAGCGTCTCCAGGTACGCCGGATGGTTGGGGCCCAGGTAGGCGACACGGTCACCGCGCCGCACGCCCCGCGCCCGCAGGACGTGCGCCAGGCGCGTGGCGCGCTCGTGCAGCGCGGCGTAGCTCGTGGCGCGGTCGCCGAAGACCAGCGCCGTCCGGTCCGGGGTCTTTCGGGCCCGGCGCGCGGTCCACGAGCCGATGCCTTGGTTGCGCATGGAGGGCTCCTCTCGCCCGACGCGGATCGGGAGCTTCGCCCCGGTCAGTCCTTGCGGAGTCCCAGGAGCCGGGCGGCGTTCTCCTTGAGGATCTTGGGGCGGACCTCGTCTTTGATCGGCAGCTTGGCGAAGTCCGCCAGCCAGCGATCGGGGCTGATCATCGGGTAGTCGGAGCCGAAGAGGACCTTGTCCTTCAGCAGCGTGTTGGCGTACTGCACGAGCTGCGGCGGGAAGTACTTCGGCGACCAGCCGGACAGGTCGATGTAGACCTTCGGCTTGTGCGTGGCGACAGCCAGGGCCTCGTCCTGCCACGGGAACGACGGGTGGGCGAGGATGATGGTCAGCCCGGGGAAGTCGACGGCCACGTCGTCCACCTCCATCGGGTTCGAGTACTTCAGCCGGATGCCGCCCCCGCCCGGCGCTCCCGCGCCGATGCCCGTCTGCCCGGTGTGGAAGACGGCGGGCACTCCGAGCTCCTCCATCACCTCGTACAGAACGTACGCCCGGCGGTCGTTCGGATGGAACGCCTGCACGTTGGGGTGGAACTTGAAGCCCCGCACGCCGTACTCCTCGACCAGCCGCCGCACCTCGCGGGCGCCGGCCTTGCCGCGGGCCGGGTCGACGCTCGCGAAGGGGATGATGACGTCCGGGTTGGCGCGGGCGGCCTCGGCGACCTCCTCGTTCGGCACGGGCGGGTGGCCGGTGGCGGATTCGGCGTCCACGGTGAACACCACGGCCGCCATCCGCCGCTCCCGGTAGTACGCGGCGATCTCGGTCAGCGTCGGGTGGCGGTGCTCGGTCTTGAAGTACGCGCCGGCGGCGGCGTCCAGGTCGGCGGACAGGGAGTGCTCGCCGCGCTCGGAGACCTCCGCGTGCGTGTGCATGTCGATCGCCGTGACGGCGTCCAGGTCGATCATCGTCGTGTCCCGCCCCTCACAGCGTCGGCGCCGGGATGCCGTACGTCTCCGGGTGCTGCCCGACCGACACGGGCCAGGCGGCCGCGATCGCGTCGGCGGTCCAGCCGCCGTCGGTGTAGGCGGCGCTGATCTCCTGCGGGTGGGACCACAGCGAGAGCTTGTCGCCGCCGATGCCGACGCACTGCCCGGTGACGTCCTTGGAGGCGTCCGAGGCGAGGTAGACGACCAGCCCGGCGCAGTCCTCGGGCGTGCCGAACGCGTACCCCTTGCGCAGCGCGTCCGGCAGCGGCGTGCCGTTGTTCTCGTACGCCTCGACGTGCGGGGCGAACGCCGGGATGGTCCGGGTCATGGCGGTGGCCGCGTTGGGGATCACGGCGTTCGCGGTGATGCCGGCCCGGGCGAGCTCCATCGCCCAGGTGCGCACCATTGCGGCGATGCCGGCCTTGGCCGCGGCGTAGTTGGTCTGGCCGAAGTTGCCGCGCTGCCCGGCAGGGGAGCCGGCGACGATGATCCGCCCGCCTTCGCCCTGCTCCCGCATGCGCACGGCCGCGGCGCGGACACAGGTGAACGTCCCGCGCAGGTGCACCTGGAGCACGGTGTCGAAGTCCTCGTCCGACATCTTCCACAGCACCCGGTCGCGCAACACGCCCGCGTTGGTGACCATCACGTCCAGCCGGCCGAACTCGTCCACGGCTCGGGCGACCAGGGCCTCGGCGGTCTCGGTGGTGCCGACCGGGCGCACCTCGGCGACGGCCCGGCCGCCGGCCTCGGTGATCTCCTTGACCGCCGCCTCGGCGGCGTCGGCGTCCACGTCGTTGACCACCACGGCGGCGCCGGCGGCGGCGAGCGCGGAGGCGTAGGCGAGACCGAGGCCGCGGCCGGCGCCGGTGACGACGGCGACCTTGCCGGTGAGATCCATCAGGAGTCCTTTCGCGCGCGGAGCCCGGAGACGTGTCTCCGGCAACGACAAAGCTAGGCAGATATAAGACGGTCGTCAATATGTTGCCCAATGATTACTCGCGTCATCGCACGTCCGAGCCGTCCAGCGCCTTACGCTGTGCTGGTGACCCGTACCGATCAGGTCGAACCCGACATGTCCTCGGCCGCCCTCGACGGGGGCGACGTGGCGGAGAGCACCCCGCGCCCGCAGTCGCTGATGCTCAGCTTCTTCGGCATCCACGTGCTGGGGCGCCCGGTCGCGCTGTCGTCCGCCAGCATCATCGACGTCCTGGCGCGCGCCGGGGTCGGCGAGGACGCCGTACGTTCGACGCTCACCCGGATGGTCCGGCGCGACCTCCTCGAGCGCCACCGGCGCGGCCGCAAGATGTACTTCGGGCTCACGCCGCGCGCCGTCGAGGTGCTGCGCGACGGGCATCGGCGCGTGTGGCAGACCGGCGCCGTCAACCGCGCGTGGGACGGCACCTGGACGGTCGTCGGGTTCTCCCTGCCCGACTCCTGGCGCCGGGAGCGGCACGACCTGCGCTCACGCCTGCTGTGGGGCGGGTTCGGACCGCTGCAGAGCGGCATGTGGGCCGCGCCCGGCCGGGTCGACGTCGCCGCCCTGGTCGAAGGTCTCGGCCTCGACGCTCACCTGAAGGCGTTCCAGGGCACCGCCGTCGCGCCCACCGAGGCCGCGCGCCTCATCGACGCCGCCTTCGACGTGGCCGGCATCGCCCGCCGTTACCAGGCGTTCCTGTCCCGATGGGACCGGCCGGAACCCGCCACCGAGGCCGACGACCTCGCCCGCCAGCTGCTGCTGCACACCGACTGGCTCGACCTCGTCCGCCGCGACCCCCACCTGCCCGCCGAGCACCTGCCCGCCGACTGGCCCGCCGTCCGCGCCGAGAAGGTCTTCCACTCCCTCGCCCACCGCTACGAGGAGCCGGCCCGCGCCCGCGCCGCCGAGATCCTCGACGTCGTCGCCCTGAACTGAGCTCCGGTCCTGGGCCGTGTCCGGTGGATCTTCGTTCGGCGACGAACAAGACCCACCGGACACGCCCCAGGCGTCAGCGGGCGGCGTCCTGGGGCGGCTCGACATCCGCGATCCGCATGATCGAGGGCCGCTCGGCGGCGCGCAGCCCACGGGCCACGTCCTCGGCGTCGCGCAGCACGCGTACGGCGTTCTGCCAGGTCAGCTTGGCGATGTCGGGCTCGCTCCAGCCGCGGCCCAGGAGCTCGGCGATGAGGTTCGGATAGCCGGACACGTCCTCCAGCCCGGCCGGAGTGAACGCGGTGCCGTCATAGTCGCCGCCGATGCCGATGTGGTCGATCCCCGCCACCTCGCGCATGTGGTCCAGGTGGTCGGCCACGGTCGCGGCCGTCGCGACCGGCCGCGGATGCGCAGCCTCGTACGCCCGCTGCACCTCCATCGCCTCCGGCGTCGTGTCCAGCGGGTGCAGGCCCTGCGCGCGCATGTTCTCGTCCGCCGCGCGCGTCCACGCGATGGCCTCGGGCAGCACGAACTTCGGCACGAACGTCGCCATCGCCACGCCGCCGTTCGCGGGCAGCCGCTCCAGCACGTCGTCGGGGATGTTGCGCGGATGGTCGCACACCGCTCGTGAGGAGGAGTGCGAGAAGACGACCGGCGCCCGGCTGACCCGCAGGGCGTCCCGCATCGTGTCGGCGGACACGTGGGACAGGTCCACCAGCATGCCGAGCCGGTTCATCTCCCGCACGACCTCCTCGCCGAACGCGGTGAGGCCGTGCGCGGCCGGTTCGTCGGTGGCCGAGTCCGCCCAGGGGGTGTTGTCGTTGTGGGTGAGCGTCATGTACCGGACGCCCAGCGCGTACAGCGCCCGAAGCGTCGCCAGAGAACAGGCGATCGAGTGCCCGCCCTCCGCGCCCAGCAGCGAGGCGATGCGTCCCTCCGCCCGGGCCGCCTCCACGTCGTCGGCGGTGAGGGCGAGCCGCAGCTGATCGGGATAACGCTCCACCAGCGCCCGGACACAGTCGATCTGCTCCAGCGTGGCGCTGACCGCCGCGTCGCCCGCCAGCTCCGACGGCACGTACACCGACCAGAACTGCGCCCCCACCCCGCCCGCGCGCATCCGGGGCAGGTCGGTGTGCAGGAAGGCCGACTGGTCGACCGCGACGTCACGGCGGTCCAGGTCGTACGCGACCTGCTCGCGCAGCGCCCACGGAAGGTCGTTGTGACCGTCCACCACGGGGTGTTCGGCCAGCAGCGCGCGAGCGCGTTCCACCAAGACCGGATCGGCGACATAAGTCATTGCTGTCCTGCGCCCTCACTGTGCTCGGGTGATCGTTAAGTACTGCTCCCAGCGTCTCTGATCAGCTTAGGGATCCGTAGTCAATATTTGGTGGCCGGTGGCACAGTCAACGGTGGTGTTGTGCTGGTGGGTGAGGCCGCGGGCGGCGATGCGGCGCCATGCGCCGTGGTCGCCCTGCCAGCCACAGTCGGGGTCGGGGTCGGGGCAGATCGCCCATTTCCGCCCGGGTGTGGTGGGCCGGTCGGGTGCCTTGCAGTGCCGTAGCGGCAGCAGGCACTGCGGGCAGTGTGAGGGTGCGGCCCATGCCTTTGGCCTCCATCGACCGCAGATCCTCCACATAGATCACACTCGCCCGCGCAGCGATCGCCTGATCCACCGTCCAGCGCGCCGCCGCCCAGGCCGGCGCGCAGTTTAGGCCCGACCGGCGCTCGGCCACGTGCTGGCGTTCGGCCGTCAGTACGGCGTGCTTGTCGGCCAGGTGGTGGCCTTGGCCGCTGCCGATGAGGCGTTCGTAGGTGTCGGTTTTGGCGTGCAGGTGTTCGCCGTGGCGGCGTAGCCGGCGCTGGCGGGCCATCCACCCCAGCGGCGCGGAACATCACCCCTGCCCCGAGTGCGGTGATGGTACCGTCGGCGTGCAAACGGCATGCCCCCCTGGCTGGGTCGTCTTCGGCGCGTTCCAGGGTGGCCTGCTGCCGGTCGACCGCGGCCAGCACCAGCATCGGCGCCACGCGCGGCACCTCCTCCAGGTCGAACACATCGACCGGAAACCGCTCATTCCGGGCGAGGAGCGCGGTGATCTGCCTGGTGCGCGCTCTGATCACACCGCTGGGCAGGGACCGGCCGTTGGGGATCGCCTCGCGTACGGCGTCCCACTCGGCCACGGTGCGCTTGGCCGGGGCGGCGGGCCAGGTCGCCAGGACCCCGGCGACCGTCTCGGCGCGGTGCTGCGCACCACGCAGGATCCGTCCGGCTTGTTCTTGAGCCATCCGCACGATTCGGTCATTGACCTTGGCCCCCTTCAGGGACTCCCACACCCCAGCCCAAGCGGCGCAGCGCCATCCACGCATTGGATGCGGGTGGGATCACTCGGTGTCTCCGCTGCTCTCAGGTGACATCCGCAACCGGTCGCGGCTTAAGAGCAAACAAACGTTAGTTGTGATCTTGTAAAAAACGATCTTGGTTGCGAGACTTGCCGCGTCGGAGGGGGGCGGCTTCCGAACGAAAGGTGTTGGAGATGCGCATCCGCAAGCTCACGGCGAGGGCAGCGGTCCTGGCGACCGGCCTGGTCGCGCTCGCACCGGTGACCGCGAACGCCGCGACGCCGAACGGCGGGCAGACGATCGAGCCGATGACCATCAACGTCGCCAAGAACGGCCATGTCGAGCTGATCGTGCACCGCAAGGGCCGGCATGTCTACGCCGCGACCGTTCAGGTGCTGGGCCCTCTGATGGGCACGGTCAAGCTGGAGTACACCACGTCAAGGGGCGGCACCAAGACCCACAACCGGCTCTGCGACCAGGGCGGTGCCACCATCTGCGCCTGGCAGTTCCAGGTGAAGAAGACGTACCCGAAGAACACCGTCATCGCGGGCGGCGCCAAGTGGAACGGCAAGTGGATCGGCATCCCCGAGTACATCCTGAAGTGAACTCTCGGTCGGCTCAGCGGAGCCGGTGCGGGGCGGCGTCCAGTGGACTGAGATCCCGGCTCATGCGCACGTACCCGTAATCCGCGTCCTCCTTTGCGACACCCCGCGCCCGACGGCCCGTCGGCTCAGCATGCCCCCGGCCGTCGGGCGCGAGCATTTGCGGCAGACCGCCACCCGGTGCCGGTGATCTGCGACGCGAGATTCCTTTTGTGGTCATCCAAGGGCGCTTTGGGGAAATGCGGCTTTATTCCGGCCGCATTCGCATGTCGACTTCACCGTCATTTTGGCATTTCCTGAACGGCCGTCGCTGGCGAATCCAATGGAACGCGCGGTAGCTTTCGATCGGCCTATCCGGGTGGGGCGATGCGCGGTGGAATGCTTTATCGCCGTGCGTGGCGCCCTGTCCTGAAGGCGGCTCATATCCGGCTACATCCATCGCGAGACGACACGAAATCGCCGCACGATGGGAAATGGGGACGAGAATGAAGATCCGCGTTGCCGTGGGCGTGGTGGCCCTGTTGTGCTGCGGGACGATCGGATTCGCGCGAGGCGGCGACGCCGCGACGACGACGGATGGGCACGACGCCCCCTCGACGGTCACCGCGCCGCCCGACGCCCGGCGTGCGGACGGGCACGTCCGTCTCGCCGACGCCCAGCGGGCGCGGACCGGGGGCGCGGAGCGCGCTCAGCAGCCCACCTATCTCGGCCGGTTCCGGATTCACAGCTCCTACAACAACCGGTGCCTCGACGCGGACCTGGGCACCATCAACGGAAACGGCACCAAGGTTCAGCTGTGGGACTGTATCGCCGCCAACAGGAACCAGTGGTGGTACGCATGGGGCTATGGCACCTATATCCGGTTCCAGAATGTCTATAGCGGGCGTTTCCTGGACGCGGATCTCGGCACCATCAACGGAAACGGCACCAAGGTTCAGCTGTGGGACTTCGTCAGCGGCAACAAGAACCAGTGGTGGCCGGTCGTCAACTACGGCTCCTACTCGCGGATCGTCAATTCATTCAGCAGCCGGTACCTCGACGCCGATCTCGGCACGATCAACGCGAACGGTACGAGGGTTCAGCTGTGGGACTTCGTCAGCGGCAACAAGAACCAGTGGTGGTGGTTCGAGGGCTTCTAGCCGCCGCCTCGCGGTAGCAGCGTGAGCGGTCCGTCACCGGCCGGCCAAGAGGCCGGCCGGTGACGGGCGCATCCGACGAGGAAGCGCGCGGTCGCGGGTCAGGCCGTCGCGGCGGTGCTCGCCCCCGGCCGGCGCACCATGAAGACGTCGATCGGGTCCTGGGCCTCCACGACGAATCCGTGGCGCTCATAGAGCCGACGGGCGGCACTGCCCTGCAAGACGTTCAAGGCCACCGTCACGCCCTGCGCATCCGTCCGCTCCAGCAGCGCACGCAGGACGTCGGATCCCAGCCCTCGCCCCTGATGGCGCGGAGCGAGATAGAAGTGCTCCAGCCACTGCCTGCCGTCGGCGGGACGGACCGTGACACATCCCGCGAACTCGCGGTCGAGCATGATGATCGACGTGTACCGCGGGGAGAAGGAGTCCCGCAGCCGCTGCCGTACCCGGTGCTCGTCGTAGCGCCCAAGGCGTTCCAGATCCGCGCGCATGACCGTGGCCCGCAACTCCGCGATCACCTCGACGTCCGCCGCGACCGCGGAACGCAGCGCCCACCCGGCCGTACGCGCCGACGTGCTCCCGGGCACCGCTTCGTCCGATCGCGCACCGTTCCCCATCACGCCGGCTCACCTTTCCAGTCGGCTTTGGTCAGCGCGTACTCGACCACCCCGTGCTCGAAGCCCTCGATCGCGTCCAGGTCGTCGCGCTGGAAGGTGCGTACGTGTGTCAGACCGGCCTTCTCCATCACGCGCCGGGAGCCGAGATTGACCGTCATCGTCTCTGCGACCACCCGTTCCACCCCCAACTCGGTGAAACCCTTGCGGATCAGCGCACGCGACCCCTCGGTGGCGTAACCCTTGCCCCAGGCGGACCTGCGCAGCCGATAGCCGAGCTCGATCTCGCCGTCACGTGGTTCGCTCATGTTCGGCCGGAAGTGGAACCAGCCCAGAAACCGCTCGGTGGCCTTCTCCTGCGCCACCCAGAACCCGAAACCCTCGAACCGCTCGTAGTAGTCGAGAAGCCGCGGGATCCGGTCACGGATCTCCTCGCGAGGAGTCGGCCTGCCACCGGTGAGGAAGCGCATGACCTCCGGGTCACTGTCGAGCTCGACCAGGTTGTCCTCGTCGCCTTCGGTGAAACGGCGCAGCGTCAAGCGGTTGGTCTCCAGGAAGATCGACATTCCTCGATTATCGCGCCTCCGAGACCGCGTGCTCGCGGCCACGACCGCCATCGTCCGGTCAGTGCCGAGCGACGTCTCGGAACACGACCCAGCGCATGACGCTGTACATGTAGACCGCCTCGCACAGGCCTGCGATGATCCGGGCCAGGTGGTACTCCAGGCCCAGCCAGGCGAGGCCGGCGCCGACGCCGAAAATGAACGCGACGTAGTTGATCCCGATGGCCACCAGATACAAGACGACCTGCGGCCCGGCCGGGGCGTGCGAACGGAAATTGAGGCTGCGGTTCAACAGGAAGCTCAGCCCGAACGCCAGCAGATAGGCCGTGGTGATGGCCGCCGGCAACGGCCAGTCGAAGCCACTACGGAACACCGTCAGCAGTCCGAGGTCGATCGTGAACGTCAGCCCGTTGATGAGCGCATAGCCCAGGAAGCTGGCCGCGACGACGCGGGACAGGCCGAAGGGCAACCTGCGCACGATGACGGCCATGAACGCCTGGAAGCGCCCCTGGTCCGCACCGGTGACGGCGTGATCGGCCGCCTTGGACCGCTGGTCCTGAGGGGCGGCAACGGCCGTGTCATCGCGAAGACTCACCAACAGAACTCCCCGAACGTAGTGGCTCTAGACACGCTAGAGGCCCGCGGGTCAGCCGCACCTCAACTCCGAGAACGATTTCGGGTCCGCCGCAGGGCGTAGTCCACCGCAACCCTTGGGGACGGCGGTCAGCCGATCGGCATGGTGACGGCGATGGGCCAGGCCAGCAGCACGCCGCCGACGATGGCGGTCAGCCATACCGGTGCCCGGAGCGTACGCAGGGCGGCGGCCTGGACGCCCTGCCAGACCAGCAACGCGGCGAGGAGCGGCGCCACCAGCAGGACGAGCGCCGGGGCGATGCCCAGGAGGCCGGCCACGCCCAGGCCGGCCAGCGCGCCCGCGGCGGTCCAGGCGTGGATCATCGTCGCCGCGAGCCGGTCGTACCCGGCGCACAGCGCCTCGACGCCGCCGAAGAACGCGGCGGCGCACGCCGCGACCGCGACGAGGGCCCAGGGCCGCGGGCCGACGGGAACGGCGTGCGCCCAGCCCAGCTGCGCCGGGACGGCGAAGGAGACCACCGTCAGCAGGACCAGCGCGACGGCCGCCCCGGCGGTCACCGGCCACGAGCGCCCACCGCGTTCACCGCCGCTGTCTCCGGCGTCGGCGCGCCTGACGAACAGGGCGACGGCCAGTGTCACGACGCCGATGACGCCGAAGAACCCGGCGAGCGGACCGGCCACGGCGAGCGGCAGCAGGTGCCGGGGGATCACCGCCATCGCCGCCACGGCCGTCAGGACGGCGACCGCCGGGACACCGAGCGCGAGGGGGAGTGGGAGCCGGCGGCGGTCGCGGCCCGGCCCGGCGGGCCGCCCCAGGAGAACGGAGGCGATCGTGCCGAAGCTCAGCACGGCCGCCAGATGCAGCAGCATCGCCGATCCGGCGCGCTGCACGGGCCGGATGCCCACCCCGTGGCCGCCGGTCGCGGAGTGGCCGAAGGACGCGTCGAACCAGTCCGCGACCTCACGGTGGGTGCGTGGGCTGAAGAGCACGCTGACGTGTTCGACACCGCCGACGAGCACCGCCCGGCGGGCGGTCCCGGCCCGCGGATCGCCGTACGTGAGTCCGGCGCGCCCCTGCGGATAGGCGGCCCGCAGCATGTCGACGGCGCCCTCGCGGTACCCCGGGAACTCCAGGCCGCCGGCGAGCAGGAGCAGGTCCCGGGGGCGCGACGCGGGGCCGGTCGGCGACATCAGCCCCTGGGAGACGGCCACGGTCGCGTGGATGTCCGGATGCGCGGTGGCATACCGTACGACCGCGGCGGCGCCCATCGAGTGACCGAGGAGGCCGATCCGCGAGCCGTCCACCCAGGGCATGGCCCGCAGATGCCCGACGGCGACGTCCAGGTCGCGGGCGAGCCGCGCGTCGGCGGCCGGGCCGTCTCCGGCGTCGGGCAGCCGTTCGGTGTTCGCCCCGCCGCCGGCGAGGTCGACCAGCTCCACCGCGTACCCGCGGTGTGTGAGGGTGTCCGCGAGGCCCCGCATGAGCTGCCTGCTCGCGGCGAGCCCGTGCGCGACCACCACACCGGGGAGCCGGCCCGTCGTTCCCGCGGGCCGGACGACCTCGACCGGCACTCCGGCCACCACGGCGGAGCTCCGCTCGATGCCCCGGTCCGCCGTGGCCAGGCCCACGACCCCGACCGTCGCGGACACCAGGGAGACCAGCAACGCCACGACGCGGAGCGGCGTGAGAACCGGTCGTTCCGCTCGCGCGCGGCCCGTTTCGGCCGCCTGCCGGCGCGGCCCCACGTCTTCCTTGGTGTCCAAAGTCCGTCCTCTGCCGATCGAGCGCCCCCACTGTCCAGGCGCCTGGAGGCACCGTTGCCCATGAGCCGACTCGTCGGAGGACGCGGAACCTGTATTCGTCGCTTTATGACGCCTCGGCCGGGCCGGGAGGTTCGAGTCTGCCGGAGCCAGGTTCTCGGTGAGCAACGAAGGCCTCACCGGAGCGGATTACGGGACGTTCTCCCGTACGGTTGGGAGGTGACGACCGACCGCCCGGTCCGGGGTGACGAGCCGTGGCAGCGGCGGTGGAGATGGAATCGGCGGGTTTCGCCGCGTTGGCTGCTCGTTGGACACACCGGCACGCCGCAGTTTCCCGACGACGAGGCATTGGCGTTGTGTGCCGACATCGACGGGCTGTTCATGGATCTGCCGCCCCGGCCGCGGGAACGCTTCACCCTCCTCGGCTGTATGCCGGACGGCGCGCTCGCCTCGATCCTCGACAGCATGCCCGCGAGTCCCGAGGGAGCGTGGCTGGGCAACCTTTGGGTATCGGCGAGGCCAGATGACCCGGCGACGCGGCGCGGCTGGATCGGCGAGGAGCTGCTCGATGTGACCGTGCTGGACCACCGGCCGTCAGAGACCTCGCCGGGATGTGTCGACATCGCGTTGGAAGGGCTGGTCGGTGTGTACGACCGCACGGACGGCGTCGATCGTCCTGATGACGTCACCGGATTCGTGCTGAGCGGTCGGGACGACACGCGGTGCGGTGTCTGCGTCGACGTCACCGGCGTCTTCCGGGAGCCGAGCGAGCCGCCGGTGCCGCACGTCATCCTGGTCGGCTGCCGGCCCGAGCCGTCGCTGTCGGCCGCGATCGCCGCAGTACAGCAGTCGACGAAGGCCGGCCTGCGCCGCCGCCGGGTGTCCGCGCAGGTGGGAGCCGTCGCCGCCGACGGTTCGGTGGTTCGGCTGGTCAATGGCATCGTGTCCGGGACGCTCGTGTCGAGCGTGCCGTCCGCACTCGGCGTCGGCCTCCTCGACGTCACCATCGCCAGCGACGCACGTGAACCGTTCCCGGCGGGGACCCGCGGCATTCTGGACCTGTGGTCCACCGGTCGACCGACCGAGCGCAACCTGTGGGTCGGCTATGACCGGACGCTGCGGCACGAGTGGGCCGGCGTGGCACTGGCCCATCATCGCTCCGATTCCCCGGACCGGCCGGCGGGGACCGTGTTCAACCTCGACGGCCGCTTCGTCACCGACCTCGAGGGCTTCTACTGCGCCATCGGAGAGGCGATCAACGGCCCGGGTGGCTACTTCGGTTGGAACCTGGACGCCCTCGATGACTGCCTTAGGGGGAGGTGGAGTGCTCGGACGCCGTTCCGACTGGTCTGGCACGACTCGGCGGTGGCCGGTGAACACCTCGTCGCCGGCTACGACCGGCATCGGTACGCGCCGGCGGTCACGCTCGACCATCTCCTGCAGATGTTCGCCGAACACGGCGTCGAGGTCGACCTGCGCTGAGCGCCTCACCTCACCCCTTGCGTCCTGGGGCCGTCTCTTCCCGCAGGGCCAGATGGCCGTTAGTGTTCTTTTGGATTGGGGTGACACGTCGTCAGAGGAGCGATGCCCATGGCGGAGCCGTTGCTTGCGGGGGATCCGCCTCAGCTCGGGGACTACTGGCTGGCCCGGCGGATCGCCGCCGGAGCGCAGGGCGTGGTCTACGAGGGGTATGACGGCGCCGGTCACCGCGTGGCGGTCAAAGCGTTGCGGGTGGACGTCCTGTCGGATGAGGCGCGCCATCAGATGCATCGCGAGGTGGCGGTGCTGCGTCGGCTGGAGCCGTTCTGCACGGCACGGATCATCGGCGCTGACCTCGACCACACCCCACCGTTCGTGGTCAGCGAGTACATCCCGGGGCCGACCCTGCGCAGCCAGGTCGACGGACATGGGGCCTACGATCCGCAGGCTTTGATCCGCCTGGCCATCGGAATCGCCACCGCCCTGGCCTCGATCCACCAGGCCGGTGTCATCCACCGCGACCTGAAACCAGAGAACGTGATCATCGGCCCGGACGGGCCACGCGTCATCGACTTCGGGATCGCCCGAACCGCGGACATGTCGCTGAGCGAACTCCATGTCAAGGGCACGCCTCGCTGGATGGCACCCGAGTCCTTCGATCTCAGGCCGGTCACCGCGGCCGTCGACGTGTGGGCATGGGCCGCGATCGTGCTGTACGCCGCGACGGGGACTCCTCCGTTCGACGGCGGGGAGTTCGGCGACATCGAACGTCAGGTCCGCACACACCGCCCCTTACTCGACGGCCTGCCGGCCCGGCTGCGGCCACTGGTCGGCGCCGCCCTCTCCCACGACCCCGCCACCCGGCCCACCGCCGCCACGCTGCTCGCCGGACTGATCGGCCTGCCCGCCTCGGAAGATGACCAGCCGCTGGAGCAGGTGCTGGCCGTCGGCCTGCGGCGGGCCGACGATCCGGACCATACGGTGATCGATGCCGGATGGCCTGCGCTGGGCGAGCGCGCTGAGCAGCTCTACCGGGATCTGCCTGACGAGCATCGCGTGCTGGTGCCCCGGGTTCTGCTACGGATGATCTCAGTGGCGTCGGACGCGCGGCACACTCTCCGCAAGGTCCCTGACGCGGAGTTCCTGGACGGCGACATCGACGAGGCGGCCCTGGAAACGCTGCTGGAGGCGCTGCGGCGGGGCGGCCTGGTGGTCCGCGACGAGAACCGGTCCGCGCTGGCCACTCCGGCGCTGGTGCGCGCCTGGCCACGGTTGCGCGCCTGGACCGCCGATGACGGCGCCGCGCTGAACTCCCACCACGACCTGGCCGACGCGGCGCGCTCGTGGGCCGACAACGGCAAGAAAGCGGGTGACCTGCTTCAGGGCACCCGGCTCGACCAGGCGATCGCCTGGGTGGTGTCCAGGCCGCGGCACACGACCCTCAACACCGTGGAGCGGGCCTATCTCGACGCCTCAGTGGCCGCGAACAAGCGCCGCCGCCGCAACCGTACGCTGCTCAGCGTCATCTTGGCGATCCTGCTCGTGGCCGTGACCGGCGCCGGCACCGTCGTCTTCGCGCAACGCCAGACTCTGGCCGCGCGTAACCGGACGGTCACCCGGCAGCGCGACCACGCCGTCGCCACCCAGGTCGCCGCTCTCGCCATGACCATGCGCCGCAGCGACCCGGTCACCGCCCGCCGCCTCGCCCTGGCCGCTGCCGGCCTCAATCCCGGCGCCTTCGACACCCGCAACGCCCTGGAGACGGTGTACCAGCAGTGGGAACAGAGCCGGTACCGCCCCGACGGCGTCACCGGCATATACCGCCGGGACACCAGCGGCGACTGGCACTATTCAGTCGACGCCACCGGCCGCACGATCATCTTCGCCAAAGACCACCGGCTCCTGGTGACCGACACCGACATCCGCACGATACGGCGCGCCATCACCGTTCCCGGCCCGGCCGTTCAGCAGGTGAGTCTGTCAGCGGACGGCAGGACGGCGGCGCTGGCCCAATGGGACGGGGTTCTCCCCAGTCACGGAGGGACCGTACGGACCTGGGACGTCACCTCCGGGCAGCCGACCGGCGCCGCCATCCCGCTGTCGGACAGCCCGTACATCGGCATCAGCCGCACCGGCCGCTACCTCTACACCCCCTCCAACGCCGGGCCGGCGGCCTGGGACACCCGAACCGGCGCAGCCGTCCTGCGGATCCCGGCTGCCGAGACCTCCCCGGCCGCCATCGCAGCGGTCACGTTCACACCCGACGAGCGGCAGCTGCTCACCGTCACCGGCCGTCGCATGGACCTGTGGGACCTGCGCACCGGGCAGAGGGTGCGGTCGACCGGCCTCGACCGGGCCTACCAGGACGCCGCCTACAGCCCCGACGGCCGACGCCTGGCACTCTTCGACGGGAACCGGCTGAGAATTCTGCGCGACGGCAAGACCGATCTGGACCTCACGGTGCCGCAGGACCAGCAGCGCGGCGGCCGGCCCGCCTTCAGCAGCGACGGCCGCTACCTCCTGCTCGACAGCATGATCTGGGACACCGCCGACAGGCGCGGCATCCCGGCGTTCCGTTACACCGACCCCGGTTGCCTGGACCAGCGCATCGACCTCGCCGAAAAGTCGATGCGCTGCGTGGACGCCGAAGGGTTCGTCAACGTCATCTCCCTGCGTACGATCCTGGACCCGATCCCGCTCGGCACCACCCGGGCCTATGCCCTCATGCTGAACTTCAGCGGCGACGGCTCGACACTCGCGGTACGGGCCGGCGACCACGTGGACATCTGGGACACCGCCACCAGGACCAGACGCACCAGCCTGACCATGCCCCGAGAACATGACCAAGAACTCGCCGACACACTCTCCCGAGACGGCACGCTGCTGGCCGCCATGCGCTCCACCGGCCAGATCGAGGTCTGGAACATCCGTACCGGCACCAGGCAGGCCTCGATCAAGGCGTCGTCGTCCTTCAGCCCCGCCGACAGACCCCCCGCCTTCACCCCTGACGGCAAGACCCTCATCACCCTCGATTCCTTTTCCGTCGCGTCGGTGCTCCGGTTCTGGGACGTGCGGTCCGGACGGCTCGTGGCCGAATCCTCCGGGGTCAAAGGCGGCCTGGGGTTCTTCGGCCAGGACCGGATACTGGTCAGCCCGGACGGCCGGTACGTCCTATCCGGCCCGGACCAGGGCCGGATACAGATTCCCACCGGCCGCCGCCTGATCCGGCCGGGCGATTCCACCATCAGAATCGACGACCTCAGGGCCGACGGCGTCGGCGCCTCGGTGAACTATCCCGACAAGCTCACGATGTGGGACACCACCACCCGGCAGCACCTGTTCGACATCACCGTCGGCACGGCCTTCCAGCTGAGCTCACCGCTGTTCTCACCCGACGGCCGCCTGATCGCCGACGCCGACGACGCCGGGAATGTCCAGATCTGGGACCTGGAGAGCAGGCAGCCCTTCGGGCCGCCGCTCACCGGCTTCTACGTCCCCCCGGCCAGCCCCGACCCGCGCATCCCGCTCCCCGCTGGATTCGTCGCGGCCATGGCCTATTCCGCCGACGGCTCCACCCTCTACAGCGTCGACAGCCTCGGCCGACTCCACACCTACATGATCGGAACGCAACGACTGCAACAGCAGCTCTGCCCCCAGACCGGACCACTGTCACGAGCCGAATGGCACAGATACATCCCCGACGTGCCCTACCGCCGAACCTGCTGACACACGCCCCAGTCTTCGCGCTTCCGCCCCGCGACCACGAAGACTGATCACGGCACCGACCAACGAGCTTCGGCAGCACTTCGCCATGCTCGGCCTACCGGGTCTGCGCGTCTCAGCGGATACGCCATGATGGTCCGGTGATACCGCCTGGCGTGTCGACGACCGACTACCACACCGCTGGGGAACCCTTCCGGATCGTGGCGGACCCGCCGGTGGCGCTGCCCGGGGTCACCGTCGCGGACCGGCGGATGCGCGCGCTGAACAGCCCGGACGCCCAAGGGCTACGGGAACTGCTGTGCTTCGAGCCACGCGGGCACGCCGACATGTACGGCGGATTCCTGGTCCCTCCGGACGACGAGGGCGCCGACCTGGGCGTGCTGTTCTGGCACAAGGACGGTTTCTCCACCGCCTGCGGGCACGGCACCATCACCCTCGGCGTCTGGGCGGTGGACACCGGGCTGGTGCAGGCTCCCCGGGACGGCACCGTCGACGTCGTCATCGACGTCCCGTCGGGGCGGGTCACCGCGCGCGTGCACCGCGACCACGGGCGCACCGTGGCCGTCGACTTCATCAACGTGCCCAGCTACGTGCTCGCCCGCGACATCGTGCTGAGCACATCCCGCGGCGACGTCGCCGTCACCGTCAGCTATGGCGGGGCCATCTACGCCGGCATCGACGCCACCAGCGTCGGCCTGGCCGTGAGTCCGTCACACTACCGAGACCTCATCACCCTGGGCCGCGAGGTCAAATGGGCGCTGGACGACAGCGAGCACGCCGTGCATCCCGGCGATCCCCGGCTCAGCGGGATCTACGGCACGATCCTTCACGAGGACGTCGGCACCGTCGACGGCCAGGTGCACCAGCGCAACGTGACGGTGTTCGCCGACGGTGAGGTCGACCGCTCACCGTGCGGATCCGGCACCTGCGCCCGGCTGGCCGTCCTCGCCGAGCAGGGCCGCGTGGCGCCGGCGGGTCCGACCTTGCGCCACGAGTCGATCGTCGGGTCCCTGTTCACCGGGACCGTCGTGGCCACCACCACTGCCGCCGGCCGCCCGGCCGTCGTCCCCCAGGTCACCGGCATGGCCTACCGGACCGGTGAGCACACGTTCGTCGTCGACCCCGCCGATTCGCTGCTCCCCGGGTTCGTGCTCCGGTGAACGCCCCGCTGATCCTCGACGCCGACGCGGTGCGCGCCGCCTGCAGTCCCGTCGACGCCGTCGAGGCGATCACCGCCGCCCTCGTCTCCGGACTCGACCCGGCCGCCGACCTGCCCCGCCACGCCGTTCCCGTACGCGCGGGCCAGTTCCTGCTCATGCCGTCGGAAGGCTCTCGCTCGGGGGCACACGTGGGGATCAAGGTGGCGACCGTGGCACCCGGCAATCCCGCCCGCGGCCTTCCGCGCATCCAGGCGTCCTACCTGCTCTTCGACGCCGACTCGCTCAACCTGGTCGCTGTGCTCGACGGCACGGCGCTGACCACGCTTCGCACGCCCGCGGTGTCCGTGGCGGCCGTTCGACCGCGGTTGCTGGCCGCATCCGGCCCCCTGCGACTGGCGGTATTCGGCGCCGGACCTCAGGCGCACGGGCACGTCGCGACCCTGGCCGCAGCACTGACACCGCACCGGTCGCTCGCGACGGTGACTCACCTCGTCCGAGACACCCGGGTCCAGCCCGCCGACGGCGCGGACGTCGTCGCCCTGAACAGCCCGCAGGCGGACGACGTGGTACGCGCAGCGGACGTCATCGTATGCGCCACCTCGGCCCGTACCCCCCTGTTCGACGCCGATCTGGTCCTCGACACCGCCGTCGTCATCGCCGTCGGCTCCCACGAACCAGACGCCCGGGAGGTCCCCGCCGCGCTGTGTGCCCGCGCCACGGTCGTCGTCGAAGACGTCGCCACCGCACTCCGTGAGGCCGGCGACGTCTGCCTGGCGCTTCACGAAGGCACCTTGCAAACGCAAGAACTCGTGCCGATGCGCGACGTCGTCACCGGGCACACCAGCCCGGCGTCCGACCGCCCGCTCCTGTTCAAGAGCGTCGGCATGTCCTGGCAGGACCTCGTCACCGCCGAGGCCGTCCTGTCCAGAGCCGGCTGACCCTGCCGTTCGGATCGCGCGCTGTTGCCGGTTTGCCGCCGGTGGTCAAAAGTCGATGAGCTCGACGGTTACGGCCGTGATGTCACCTGCGTCGAGGGCTTCGGCCGTGCGGATGGCGCGTTTGATGGGCAGCACGTAGCTGCCACGCGCGCTGTCCGGGAAGATCGAGGTCTTCCAGGTGCTCTTGCCGACCGTGACCCGCACCCGCAGCGAACCGAAGCCGCGACGGGCCCCGCCGGCCAGGTCACGGATCTCCTCGGAAGCCTCGATAGGCAGGCTCACGAAGGTCCACGTGTCGGCGCGCCGGGCATCCCATATCCATAGCTCGGCGTCGAAATCGACCACCACCCGTTCATCATGACGCAGGGGTCCGACAGTCCCTGGGCGCGGCCCGTGGTGCGCGTACCAAACGCGACGTACCGCCGACGACGAGCACCGGTCGAACGCATCCGGGAGCCGTGACCGGAGATGATGCGGTTGATCGACGGCGGCCCAGCACCCGTGTGAGGAGATCAGGTGAGTCCGGCCTTGGTCTCGTCGAGGCGGTAGTGGAGGCGTAGGACGGTCAGGGTCCACAAGGTCAGGGTGTGGTCGGTGCGCAGGATGCCTTCGGTGTCGACGAAGACGTGGAACCTCTCGTGCACGGGGATGCGCCGGGCCCGGACGGGGGAGGCGTCTCCTCGGTCGACGACCAGGTAGGCGCCGTCGTCGCCCCAGCGGCCGGCGGGCGAGATCAGGGTCAGGCCGCCGTCCGCCGTGACCTCGGGGCGCAACAGCACGACCAGTCGCCCGTTGGGCAGCGGGAACACCACCCGGACGCTGGGTCGTCGCCGGCCGGGCAGGATGACGTGCTGGTACCAGCCGCTGAACACCGTCGCGCCGTTCGCCCGGAGCCGTCGTCGCCAGGAGGTGCCGATCAGCCGCTCGTCGGCACCGACCACGGGTGTGACCTCGCTGCTCATCCCGTGGGCCACGTCCAGCGGCCGCAGCGGCAGGCTCAGCTGCTGGAGCCGCCGGGCGAACAGCGCCGAGATCAGCCAGCCGAACGGCCACGCGAGAGGCGACCACTGCGACCAGAGCTCGAGCCGCCAGCGGGCGGTGTGCTCGTAGAAGCTCCGTACCTCGGGGAGGAGCTCACCGGACTCGAAGCCGGGCCCGTCCAGCGACGTCACCGACCGCAGGAGTCCTGCGTCGTCCTCGCCGTTCAGCATCCGGCCGTCGTGCCGCGCGGCCTCCCGTGCGAGCCAGGAGTCGCCGACCTGGTCGCGGTCACCGCGAGGGCCGTCGAGCCAGGGTTCGGCTCGGAGATCGACCCGCCGCCCGGTCGAGCGCACCCACTGCTGCGTCCACCGGTCGATCAACCGTCCGTTCACAGGCCGAGGTTACGTACGACGGACGATCTTTTGCGATCAGCGGCCACTTCCGGCAATGAGCGCTTCAGCCGACCTGCCAGACGTGGAGGAGGTGGTCGTGGCTGGTCAGCACCTGGTGCCAGGTGGACGGGATGCCGGGGAGCGCGAGTCGCGCGGCGTCGCCGCAGCGGGGACAGGCGTCGCTGCCGACGCTGTACGCGACCACGTAGTCGCCCGCGGCGGGCTGCCCGGCACCGGTCAGCGGCCGGAGATGGCCGCGCCACACCCGGTGGCCGGTGGGGCTGACGAAGTAGATCGGGATGATCCGGTACAGCTTCGTGTCCGTCCACACCGTCCGGGCACCCGAGCGGGTCAGCCAGGCGCGGAACTCCGGCAGCGCGTCCGACGACACGCGCGGTGAGCCCGCCCAGCCGGGTTTGCCCGGGAGACCGAGCACGGACAGCCCGGTCACGGCCAGCCCGACGCAGCACACGACCACCGCGGGCGCGGCCGACCGGACGCGTTCCGGCAGCCGGACCGCGCGGGCGAGCAGCCACAGCACCGCGACGCCGCCGAGGACGAAGGCGGGGAACAGGGGATACCAGTACCGCAGGAGCTGCAGGCGCAGCTTCGGATGCGCCGGGTCGAGCACGCCGCCGAGCAGGGTGAGCGGCACCCACAGCATCGCGATCCACAGCGCGAACACCCCGGCCCGCCGCACGTACGGCCCGCCCACCGGCCCGCCGTCGGTCGAAACCGACTCCCTCTCGGCAGGTTCACCGTCGGCCGGCCGCTCGCTGGGAGTGTGGCCACGCCGCGTCCACGCCCGTACGAGCCGGACGGCGCAGAGCGCTCCGGCGCCGAGCGTCAGGGCGAGGAGCAGGAGGAGACCCGGCCCCTCGGGGAGGATCGCGAGCTGCTGCGGCAGCCGCCACAGGTAGACCCACAGTGGCAGGTTGTGGAAGGTCTTGGCGACCTCCGGGCGGGACGGCAGGTCGCCGAGGCCGGAGCCGGCGTGCAGGCGGGCCAGCGGGTCGTGGTACAGCCAGGCGTTGAACACCGTCTCGCCCACGCCCGTCAGCGCGACCGGGACGAACGCCCACAACGTGTCCCACCGGCCGATCCGCCGCCACAGCAGGACGGGGACCAGCGGCCAGACGAACACGATGAACTCGCGGACGAGGTAGCTCCACCCCATCAGCACGCCGATGACCACGAGCCAGAGGCGACGACGGGCGAGCAGGCGATGCCGCACCGCGACGGCCAGGGCGACGGCGGCGGTGAACAGGGCGGTCGCGGGCAGGTCCGGCAGCAGCTCGGTGCCGGCCACGACCACGATGCCGATACAGGCCAGGACCACCGCCGACACCCCGCCGACGAGGCGGCCGAACAGCATGCGGCCGATCGCGTACACGGACGCGAACAGCAGCAGCGCCGCCGCGACCGGGAAGGCGTGGTAGGTCACTTCGGAGTACCCGAAGAAGCGCATCACCACGGCGGTCGGCGCGGTCAGCCCGATCCGCAGGTACTGGTGGTTGAAGATCGGGTCCGCGGGCCGCGACGGGAAGGATCGGGCGGCGTCCATGTAGCGGCTGTGGTCGACCGGCTGCGGCACCGACAGGTTCCACAGCAGCAGCACGGCGTAGGCCACCAGCAGCGCGGCGGGCAGCAGGAACTCGTCGCGGCGTCGGCGCGGGGCCGACGCCGCGACGTCCGGTTGGGAGGCGGTGTCCAGCATCAGAAGATGACGTGCTCCTCGGCGGGCCCGTGGAACGCGACGCGGCCGTGCCGCATCAGCTCCTCGTCGCTGACCTTCCAGGTGTGCGCCTCGCGGTCGCCGCGCACGGAGACGAAGTTGAACCGGTCGGCGGAGTAGATCCCGACGCCCTCGGCCTGCGCGCGGCGCAGCAGGTCGCTGTCGACGGCGCGGGGCAGGTCGGAGAACCGCAGCTTCCGCATCGCGTCGCCGTCGGCGAGGATCGTGCCGCCCTGGATCAGCTCCGCCTCGGTGTGCTCCAGGTGCGGGAAGCGCAGCAGGGTCACGCCGTGGGTGCGCATCTCGCAGTAGTGCGCGCCCTTCCCGATCAGCCCGGCCGTCGTGTGGTCGAAGGCGAACGCCAGGTCGCTCAGGTAGTGCGGGCCGTACAGGTTGTCGTCGTCCATCTTGGCGAGGTACGCGCCGTCGGCCGCGTCGATGCCGAGGTTGAGCACGGCGCCGAGCGTCAGCCCCGCGTCGGCGGACAGGACCACGACGTTCTCCAGCCCGGCGGCGCGCGCCTTGGCCTCGGCCCGGTCGGAGGAGAAGCCGTGCGTGACGAGCACGAGCTGCAGCGGCCGGTGGACCTGGCGGGCGACCTGCTCGATGGCGTGGTCGATCTGCTCGGGCCGGTTGGTCGGCAGGATCACCGAGATCGAGCGCTCCCGGCTGGGCGTGGACACGCCCGCCGCCGACAGGACCGAGTCGACCCGGTGCCCGTACAGGTGCTTGGCGAACACCTCCCGCATGGCCAGGTGCCCGATCTGGTCGCGCAGGTCCGCGCTCTTCATCAGCTCGACGAGCGCCTCGGTCGTCTGCTCCGGGGTCGTGGACAGGTGCACGAGGTCGCCGAAGACCTCCTCCAGGGCCCGGGAGTGCCCGGAGACCACCGGCGTGCCGCAGGCCGACAGCTCGAACACGCGGCGCGCGCACATCGTCGGCGACTTCGTCACCGAGTTGACGTTCAGGAAGATCTTGTACGCCTTGTACGCGGCGAGCATCCGCTCGTACGGCAGCGAGCCGACGATGTGGTCGGCGTACTCCGCCGGGAACTGGAAGTCCGGGTCGTCGGAGATGCGGCTGTAGATGTGCAGGTCGAACTCGCGGGCCGGGGCGAGGATCGTGTCCATCTGCGCGGCCCGCTCGGGGTACTTCTTGGAGTGGTACGTCCCGGCGAACGCCACCTCGTACTTGCGCCCGCCCGGCACGGCGACCGGGTTGTGGATGCGCGGCTGCGCGCCGAACGGCAGCAGCGCGACCCGGTCGTGGCCCAGCGCCTCGACGTAACGCGGGATGCAGTCGGCGTCGACGGTGAAGACCCGGTCGAACAGCTTGGCCGTCTCGATGAACCGGTCGAAGTTCGGCGGGTCCTCCTTGTTCCAGAAGGCCGTCGGGATGCCCTGGGCGCGGCACCAGGCGACGAGGTCGCGCACGGGCTGCTTCGGCGCGCCGGCCGCGCTCATCATCGTCGCCCACCGACCGTCGTTGCCGTGCCAGGCGGACTCGACGAACAGCATCGCCGGCTTCTCGCGTTCGAGGACCTCACGCCAGTCGTCCGGGCCGAACTTGATCTGCTGCCACTCGTACCGGAACGCCATCGCGGAGAACACGTCGAGGATGACCGCGACCTTCAGGTCGCGCGCGACTGGCCCGTCCGGGACGACGACCTCGGGGATGGCGATCGCGGAGTAGTGCCCGCTCTGGTCGGGTGAGCCGGTCGTCGTGACCGGCTTCGGCTCGGTCAGGCGCGGTGGCGCCTTCATGGCGCTCGCCACGTTCTTCGGCAGCTTGAGCGCGTCGGCGGGGCGCTTGGCGCTCCACAGTGCCTCGCCGAGCCGCCACCACTTGCGGCTCTTGGCCGACTTCAGCTGCCAGGTGACGTACTCGGTGCGGTACGCCTGGTGGGCCAGCCGCGCCTCGAGGTTCTTCATCCGGGCGTTGACCTGCTCATAGCGGGCGATCGCGACGTCGTAGCGCCGCATCCGCTCCTTCTCGTCGTGCATCGACTCCTGGATCGCGATGAAGGCGCGCTCCATCATCGGCTGGGAGTCGAGGATGAGCCGGTCCGGGTCGGCCATCGCCCCCGGCCGCGCCCGCACCCGAAGGTACTTGTCGACGATGTCGAGGCTCTCGATCGAGACGAACGGGGCGAGCAGCCGCACCACGGAGTCCACGTAGAAGGTGGCGTAGTGGTCGTGGTGCTTGCTGAGGCCGAACGGCGTCGTCAGGGCGAGCAGCCCGTCCGGGCGCAGCACCCGCGCGGCCTCCTTCAGCAGCGGGGAGGCGTCTGGGGAGTGCTCGATGATCTCACCCATGATGACCGTGTCGAACGAGTCGTCGGGCACGTCCAGGGCTGACGCGTCCGCGAGCCGATAAGTCAGGCGCTCCCGTACGTCCTCCGGCTCGGCTTCGCGCTCTTTGTTCGCGTACTCGACACGGTCGGCCTGGATGTCCACGCCCAGGGCTGTCAGCCCACGCCGTGCGCACAGGAGCGAGGCGATGCCCTGCGAGCACCCGATGTCGAGCACCTCTCCGGTGGCTTGGTCGACGAGCCAGTGGATACGATCACGAGCGACCCGCTGCGTGCTTTCGGCCCAGATCTCGCCTTTGTAGACCTCGGAGATGCGATCGGAGTTAGCCATTGAGCCTCTTGTCGTTGGGAGTGGCGCAGAGACGATAGCCGCGTCCGGCGAACGGACGGTGTCGAGTAGGCGACGCCGGGGTAATCGACGGAGAATTAAGGTGGTCACCGTGGCAGACATGGGCTCCCCGCGGTAGATGGCATCTCCGCATCCGCCGGATAGGGTCCTGGGGTGGGTCCGTGACGTAGTGGGCGGCAGGATCACCTCGATCCGCTCGATGGGCGCAGGCTCGACGACCCTGCACGCGATCGACGCCGGGATCGATCCGGTACGCCGCCTGGTGGTCCGCCGTTTCCACGACGTGGCGCGGCTGCGGACCGACCCCTGGTACGTCCCGGCCAACGAGGCCGCAGTCCTCGAACTCCTCGACGACACCGAGGTCCCCGCCCCGCGCCTGCTCGCCGCCGACCCGTACGGCCGTATCTGCGACGTCCCCGCGCTGCTGGTGACGCGCGTGCCGGGCCGTCCGGCGGCCACGCCGTGGGACATGGACGCCTACCTGGCCGCCCTGGCCCAGGCCCTCGCGCGGGTCCACGAGGTGCCGCCCGAGCCGGGCCTGCGGTCCTACGCGCCCTATCACGATCCCGCCGTGTACGGCGAGCGGCGCCCGCCCGCCTGGTCGGGCAGCCCCGAGCTGTGGCAGCGGGCCTTCGAGGTGATCTCCGGCCCCGCCCCCGAGACCGCCACCGGGTTCATCCACCGCGACTTCCATCCGGGGCAGACCCTGTGGACCGGGGACCGGCTCACCGGCATCGTCGACTGGACCACCGGATGCCGGGGACCGTACGGCGTCGACCTGGCCCGGATGCGGATCAACCTGGCCATCGAGTACGGCGTCGAGGTCGCCGAACGTTTCCTGGCCGTCTACCAGGCGACGGTCGGCCACGACGGCCGCCACCCCTACTGGGACCTCCTGGACGCCGCCGACATGATCCTCGACATGCCCGTCCCGGAGACGCAGGCCGTCGCCGACGGTTACTCCCGCTTCGAGCACTGGACGGCGATCGCCCTGGCGAGCGTCTCTGATCAGCTATGGGATCCGTAGTCACATCGGAGTGTTGTGGCTGGGGGATCTGTCCACCGGGGTGGGGTGGCGTGGGCGTTTAGGTGGAAGCCTGCGCCCAGTGCCGCTCCTTTGGGCCGGTGTCGACGAGTGGCGGTTGAGCTGATCGTATGCACGCCCTGGTACCGGTAGGCCGCGCGGGGCGGCTTGTGGTCCGTGTGAGCGTGTCCCTCCGGACGCTGACCCGTCGGCCTTTGGGGGCTGGGGGTGGAGGGTGCCCTGCGTCGCCTGGGCGCGGGGCGTGGGGTTCGGCGGGGGGTGGGTCCGGTCTTGGACCGGTCACTCCCGCTGGCTGGAGAAGGCGCGGTCGGGGTGATGACCGCGCCGGCTTCGAGCATGTCGACGACGCGGCCGATGGCCATGTGGCCGGTAGCGCGATCGATGACGAGGGTGTGGTGCTGGTGGGTGAGGCCGCGGGCGGCGATACGTCGCCACGCGCCGTGGTCCCGGTCGCCCTGCCAGCCACAATCAGGGGAGGGGCAGATCGCCCACTTCCACCCGGGGATGGCAGGCCGGTCGGGAGCCCTGCAGTGCCGCAGCGGCAGCAGACACTGCGGGCAGTGCCTGGAGGTGTTCTTCGGTGGGACGGTGACGACGGCGATGCCGGTCTCGGCGGCCAGGTGCCGCATGTTGGCGACGATCTGCCCGCGTACGGCCTGGGACAGGCGGGTGTTGAGGGTGCGGCCCATGCCCTTGGCCTGGATCGACCGCAGATCCTCCACATAGATCACGCTCGCGCCCGCGGCGATCGCCTGATCCACGACCCAGCGTGCGGCCGACCAGGCGAGTGCGTCGTTCAGGCCCGACCGGCGATCGGCCACCTGCCGGCGCTCGGCCGTCACTACGGCGTGTTTGGCGACCAGGGGGTGGTCGGGGTTCCCACCGATCAGCTGTTCGTAGGTACCGGTCTTGGCATGCAGGTGTTCGCCGTGGCGGCGCAGCCGGTGCTGGCGTGCCATCACTCCACTCGCCCGGAACATCGCCCCGGACCCCAGCGCCGTGATACGGCCGTCGGGATGCAAACGACACGGCCCCGCGCTGAGCAGGGTGTTCAGGCCCCAGTCCACGCCCAGCGCTGTCGTGTGGCCCTTCGGTTTGGTTTTGGGGACGGGGTGGGAGAATGCCAGGTCGGCGTGCACTCGGCCACCGCCCGGTCCGGTGGCAGGGCGGAGCGTGGGCAGATGCAGCACCGCATCAGGCGGGACGGTGGGCGGCAACGTGATCGGGCAGGCCACCCAGGTCCAGTCGGCGTAGCAGCGCGGATCCGGGCGGATGGGCAACTGCAGCCGCAACAGCACCCTGGCCGGATCGTCCTCGGCGCGTTCCAGGGTGGCCTGCTGGCGGTCCACCGCAGCAAGCACCAGCATCCGCGCCACGTTCGGCGGGTCCTCGAGTTCGAAAACATCGACCGGAGGCCGCCCATGCCTGGCGAGGAAGGCGGTGACTTGCCGGGTGCGGGCTTTGATCACACTGCCGGGCAGGACCCTGCCGTCCGGGATCGCCTCACGAACCGCATCCCATTCGCCCGGGGTGCGCTTGTCCGGGTCGGCGGGCCAGGTTTTAAGGAGGCCGCCGACCAGCTCGGCGCGGTGCTGCGCACCGCGCAGCATCCGCCCGGCCTGTTCCTGAGCCATCCGTACGACCCGGTCATTGACCCGAACCCCATCGGGAACGGTCACCCCCCAGCCCAAGCGACGCAACGCCATCCACGCATTCGCCGGCAAGACACGTCCCGCGCCGTCCACCCCACTGGCCAGCCCCGCCACATCACCGGCGTCCCAGTGCCCGGCCAGCAGACCGGCGATCATCCCAGCGACCAGGTCCGCGCACCAGCCCACCCGCTCGGCCACCACCCGCGCCGACAACACCTCGCCAGTCCGCTCATCCACCCCGCCGCGCAGCAGCGCATGGCCGGTCGCGGTCCGGGCCACCTGACCGGCGGCCAACGGAAGTTTCCGGCTCATGCGAGCCGACCGGATGACGCGCGACCAAACATGTACGCACAGTAGCGATCCGCATACGCGATCCGCCCGATGATTCGAAAATTCGAGCGAGGTCAGCCCGTCAGGGCGCCGACCGCTTCCCGGAGCGCCATCGAGTGCACCCGGCTTCCGCCATCGTGGACAACCACCGCAACTCTCGACGCAACGACAACCTGTAAGCCAGTGAGTCGCCGCACGCGGCACGCGGTCCGAGGATCGCACGCCGGCGGCCTCGGGTGGCGTCCATGGTCCATCCCGGCCGAGCGCGCCGCGGACCTCGTCGGCTCACCGCGCTGACGTACGCGCTCACGACACTCGCGGTCAACGCGGCGACGTTCCTGTGCTGTGCCCTGATCGTGTGGGCGGGCGTGCGGTGACGCCCCGCCGCGGCCGCCGAGGCGTCCGTGCGCCGGCCGATCGGCGCGGCGGAGGGACTGCGGGTGATCGTCGGCTCGCCGCGGCTGCGGTCTGTGCTCGCGATCGCCCTGCTGGCCTGCTTTCTGGTGGTCCCCGATGGGATCGCCGTCCCGTACGCGCCCAGATCGGAATGTCGACGCGGCTGGTCGGGCTCTTGCTCGCCGCCATGCCCGCCGGAACTGTGATCGGCATGCTGCTGATCGGCCGGATGCTGCGCCAGGAGACCCAGGCCAGGGCGATGGGGCCGCTCGCCGCGCTCGCGGGTGTTCCGCTCATCGTCTGCGCCCTGCGTCCGGGCCCCGTCATCTCGGTGGCGCTCTGGGGGCTGCTCTGGGGGCTGTCCGGTGTGGCCCTCGCCTATCAGATGGTCGCGCAGGCGGAGTTCGTGCGCGCCGTGCCCGATCGATACTGCGGCCAGTCCGCCGGCCTCGCGGGTTCGGCGATCACCGCGGTCCAGGGAATCGGGGTCCTGCTCGGCGGCGCCCTCGCCGACCACGTCGGCGCGGCGTCCGCGGTCACCGTCGCGGGCACCGCGAGTCTCGTCGTCGGGACGCCGCTTGCCGTGGCCTGGCAGCAGGTCCGCGCGAACGCCTCCTCGTCGCCCGTCGCGGCGGCGGAGGACGGCGTGGAAGCCCGCGTGGCCGCCTGAGTCCCTGCTCCGGGGTCTTGACGAGGAGTGCCTGCCTTTCCTAGCCTTCCGATAAGGAAAGCTTCTTAACTAATGCTCGTCGGGGTTCCCGGCCTCCTGTGCCGGGAGCGGGCGTGCCCGGCCGCGGCCCGTCCGGCCGCCGATTCCCACCGGAGGTCGACCTTGACATCCGCTCTCACCGTGCCGCCGCATGCACCGCGTCGGCCCCGGCTCCCCAGGGTCCTGACGGCCTCGGCGGCGACCGTGGTCCTGGCCGCCGTGCCGGGCGCGCCCGCCGTCGCCGTACCGTCCCCCACGGCAGGTCGCGCCGTCGCCGCGCCGCAGGTCGTCCCGGCGCCTGCGTCCCTCCGCGCGCTCCCCGGCGTGTCGTTCTCGCTCACCCGGCGCACGCGGATCCTCGTACCGCCCGGGGCGGACCGCGCCGGGACGTACCTCGCCGGGATCCTGCGCCGCTCCACCGGCTACCCGGTGCCGATCGCGCGTACCGGCGGGGCCACGGGCGCCATCGCGCTGTCCCTCACCGGCGCGGGAGGCGGCGAGGCCTACCGGCTGAGCGTGCGGCGCGACTCGGTGCGGCTGTCCTCCGGGACGCCGGCCGGGCTGTTCCGCGGCGTGCAGACGCTGCGCCAGTTGCTGCCGCCCGCGATCGAGTCCGCCACCGTACGGCCGGGGCCGTGGAGCGCGCCCGGCGTCGAGATCGAGGACGCCCCGCGCTTCGCCTGGCGCGGCACGATGCTCGACGTGGCCCGGCACTTCTTCACCGTGCGCCAGGTCGAGCGCTACATCGACACGGCCGCGCTCTACAAGGTCAACATGCTTCACCTGCACCTCAGCGACGACCAGGGCTGGCGCATCGCGATCCCCGGCCGGCCGCGGCTGACGTCGTACGGCGGCAGCACCGCCGTCGGGGGCGGCCCCGGCGGCTTCTACACCGAGCGCGACTTCACCGAGATCGTCCGGTACGCCGCCGAGCGCTTCATGACGGTCGTGCCCGAGATCGACGGTCCCGGCCACACCAACGCCGCGCTCGCCTCGTACGCGGAACTGAACTGCGACGGCCACGCCCCGCCGCTGTACACCGGCACGGACGTCGGCTTCAGCTCGCTGTGCATCGGCAAGCCGGTGACGTACGAGTTCCTCGACGACGTCCTCGGGCGGCTCGCGAAGCTCGCCCCCGGCCCGTACCTCCACATCGGCGGCGACGAGGCGATGAGCACCAAGCCGGCGGACTACGCCGAGTATCTGCGGCGGATCGAGGAGATCGTGCGGCGGCACGGCAAGACGCTGGCCGGGTGGGCCGACATCGGGGCGGCCACCGTCCCGCGCGGCGCCATCGCGCAGTACTGGCAGCCGGCGAAGGGCTCGGAGGAGGGCACCGCGACCGCCCGCGCCGCCGTACGGCAGGGCGCCCGGCTCGTCATGTCGCCCGCCGACCACGCGTACCTCGACATGAAGTACACCGCGAGCACCCCGCTCGGTCAGGACTGGGCCGGCCTCGTCGAGGTCCGCGACGCGTACGGGTGGGACCCCGCAACGCTCATCGACGGCGTCACGGACAAGGATGTGGCCGGGGTCGAGGCGCCCCTGTGGACGGAGACCATCGTCAGCGACCACGACATCGACTACATGACGCTGCCGCGCCTGCCCGCCATCGCCGAGATCGGCTGGACGCCGCAGAACGGGCGGTCGTGGAACGACTTCCGGCTGCGCCTGGCCGCCCAGGGGCCTCGATGGGCGGTGCTCGGCCGCGCGTACTACCCCTCGCCCCAGGTGCCCTGGCCCACGTCCTGAACGGCCCGGGATCCGGACGGTCCAGCGAGGTCACTTTTCACGGCCGAAATCAGACAGACGTTGTGATTTTCCGTCAAGTAAAGACTTCTTCCCCTGCGCTCACCTGGGGCGTTAAGTTCGGAATGTTCCGGTATTAGGCGGGTGTGCCGATCCTACGAGGATCTTCCCAAATGAATCGCACCGCCCAGCCCGCCGCCCCGGAACCAGAGATGGAGAGGCGCGTCGATCCGCCCCAGTAGATCCAGCCTCTCCACAGACCGGTCTCTCGCGCATCCGGGGCCGGTGATAAGGGCGCTGGACGCCGTGGGTGACGAGACACCGGCGTCCAGCGCCCCATTAACGGGGGAGGGGCCGACGGTGGCCGACAGGACCGGACGGGCCGCGGCCTGGATCGGCAGACCCATGAGCGAACTCACCGACGAGGAACTGGCGGAGTTCGCCGAATGGCTGGCCGGCGAGCGTCCCGCCGACGACCCCATGCTGATCGCCGTCCGGCGACTGCGCCGCGAACGGATGGCCGGCGGGGAGCCGAGACCGCCCAGACGGCCCGAGGAGCGGGTGCCGAGCGGGGAGTCGGGACGGCGCGCGGAGCGGCACACCCGATAATGGCCTGTCATGGAGGAACGTCTCATCGACAGGATCGGCCGACGTGTGTCGGTCGTGGGGCTGGGCACCTGGCAGTTGGGCGCCGACTGGGGCCAGGTGGAGGAGAAGGACGCGGTCGCCGTCCTCGAGGCGGCGGTCGAGTCCGGGGTCACGTTCCTCGACACGGCCGACGTCTACGGTGACGGCCGCAGCGAGCAGATCATCGGCCGTTTCCTGCGTGCGCACCCCGGGCTCTTCGTCGCGACGAAGATGGGGCGGCGCGCGCCGCTCGATCCGGCCGAGTACACGCTGGACAACTTCCGCGCCTGGACCGACCGGTCGCGGGCCAACCTCGGCGTCGACACGCTCGACCTCGTCCAGCTGCACTGCCCGCCGACGCCGGTCTACTCCCGCGACGAGGTCTTCGACGCCCTGGACACCCTCGTCGACGAGGGACGTGTCGCCGCGTACGGCGTCAGCGTCGAGACGTGCGACGAGGCGCTGACCGCGATCGCCCGCCCGGGCACGGCGAGCGTCCAGATCATCCTCAACGCCTTCCGGCAGAAGCCCCTGGAGCGGGTTCTGCCCGCCGCCGCCGAGGCCGGTGTGGGCATCATCGCCCGCGTGCCGCTGGCGTCCGGTCTGCTGTCCGGACGCTACCGCCACGACACCGAGTTCGGTCCGGCCGACCATCGGGCGTACAACCGGCACGGCGAGGCGTTCGACGTCGGTGAGACGTTCTCGGGGGTGGACTTCGACACCGGCGTGGAGGCGGCGCGGGAGTTCGCCGCGCTCGCCGCGCCGGGCGCCACCCCGGCCCAGGTCGCGCTGCGGTGGATCGTTCAGCAGCCCGGTGTCGGCACGGTGATCCCCGGCGCCCGCAACGCCGAGCAGGTCCGCGCCAACGCGGCCGCCGCAGATCTGCCGCCGCTGCCCGAGGCGACGCTCGACGCCATCCGCAGCCTGTACGACGGCCGGATCCGCCCGCAGGTCCACCACCGCTGGTGACGCCCGCGCCGGGACGGCAAGGGCACGGCACGTCGCCATCGCCGCCGCGCCGGGGCCGGACCTTCCGTGCCGCCTCCTAGATCCCGGCATGTGCATAATGCACATGCCGGGATATGATGCCGATCACATCAGGGTGCCGGCCGCGCCCCCGCGCGTCAGCGCGTCGATCCGCGGGCCGTCCAAGGGCCGATCCGCGCGGCGGTGTCCCAGAGGGGGTCACATGCGGCGGACAGACCCGGACGTCCCATCACCGGACCACGGCTGGCGTAAGAGCCGGTACAGCAATCCCAGCGGCTGCTGCGTGGAGCTCACGTGGGCGTCGCCGCCCACGCCCACCACGGCGGGAGCATCGACGTCGAGACCGGCGGAGGGCGGCACGTGGACCGAGCGCCACGGCACCGCCTGAGCACCTGGAGGCGCCCGCACCACGCCGTTCCCCGGACCGGGTGACCTCGGCATAACACGCCGTCCGGGTCGCGGCCACCCTCGCCTCTGCGATGGCCGGACCCGGACGAGTCGGTCTCTAAGGCATGATTCGCCAGGCCGTCGGCGAATCCGCCGATCATGCGCCTCACCCGGGGCGTCCGCCGATGGCGACCGGTCGCCGTGGGGGCGGACCGGCGACGCCGCGCGGCGGTACCGACAGGTAAGGTCATGACCAGCGTGGGGGAGCGGGAGGTGGGCGTTTGAACGACCGTCTGTGGACGTGGCCGAACGCATTGAGTTTCGCGCGTCTGATCGGTGTTCCCGTCTTCTTGTGGCTGGTCCTCGTCAAGGAGGACTGGTGGGCGCTCGGCATCCTCGTCTTCGCGGGGCTGTCCGACTGGCTCGACGGCAAGCTGGCGCGCATGCTGGACCAGACCAGCGAGCTCGGCACGCTCCTCGACCCGGCGGCCGACCGGCTCTACATCTTCGCGACGCTCATCGGGCTCGTCGTCCGGGACGTCGTCCCCCTTTGGGTGGCGCTCCTCCTGGTCGCTCGCGAGGTGTACATGGCCGTGCCCCTCTCCATCCTGCGGCGACACGACTACGCCGCGCTCCCGGTCCACTTCGTGGGCAAGACCGCGACGCTCTGCCTGCTCTACGCCTTCCCGCTGCTGTTCCTGGGCGTCCACACGGGGACCTACGCCACCGTCGCGAAGGTCTTCGGCTGGGCGTTCGCGATCTGGGGAACGGGTCTCTACTGGTGGGCCGCCGTTCTCTACACCGTTCAGGTCCGCCGGCTGGTGCAGGCCGACCGCACGTCCGGTGAGCTGAAGGGAGCGGAACCCCGACCATGATCGGCGCAACCGTCGTGAAGGAGTGGCTCCATTGAAGGCCGTGGTGATGGCGGGCGGCGAAGGTACCCGCCTGCGTCCGATGACCGCCAACCAGCCCAAGCCGCTTCTGCCGGTGGTCAACAAGCCGATCATGGAACACGTGCTGCGCCTGCTCAAGCGGCACGGCTTCACCGAGACCGTCGTCACCGTCCAGTTCCTCGCCGCGCTCGTCCGCAACTACTTCGGCGACGGCGAGGAGATCGGCATGGCGCTGAGCTACGCGACCGAGGAGATGCCCCTCGGCACCGCCGGCAGCGTCAAGAACGCCCAGGACGCGCTGCGCGACAACCGCTTCCTCGTCATCTCCGGCGACGCGCTCACCGACATCGACCTGACCGACATGGTGCGCTTCCACCGCGAGAACGGCGCGCTCGTCACCATCGGCCTCAAGCGCGTGCCCAACCCGCTGGAGTTCGGCATCATCATCGTGGACGACGACGGCCGCATCCAGCGGTTCCTGGAGAAACCGACGTGGGGACAGGTGTTCTCCGACACCGTCAACACCGGCATCTACGTCATGGAGCCCGAGGTCCTCGACCACGTCGCGGCGGGCGAGTCCGTCGACTGGTCCGGCGACGTCTTCCCCAAGCTGCTCGCCGAGGGCGCCCCGCTGTACGGCTACGTCGCCGACGGCTACTGGGAGGACGTCGGCACTCACGAGAGCTACCTCAAGGCCCAGGCCGACATGCTGTCCGGCAAGATCCAGGTCGAGCTGGACGGGTTCGAGATGTCGCCGGGAGTCTGGGTCGGCGAGGGCGCGGAGGTCGACCCCGAGGCGATCCTCAAGGGCCCGCTGTACATCGGCGACTACGCCAAGGTCGAGGCCGCCGCGGAGCTGCGGGAGTTCACCGTCCTCGGCAGCAACGTCGTCGTCAAGGAGGGCGCCTTCCTGCACCGGGCGATCGTCCACGACAACGTCTTCGTCGGGCCGCGGACCAACCTGCGCGGCTGCGTCGTGGGCAAGAACACCGACATCATGGCCGCCGCCCGCGTCGAGGAGGGCGCGATCGTCGGCGACGAGTGCGTGATCGAGGCCGAGGCGTACATCTCCAGCGAGGTCAAGGTCTACCCGTTCAAGACGATCGAGGCGGGCGCGGTCGTCAACACGAGCGTCATCTGGGAGTCCCGCGGCCAGCGCACCCTGTTCGGGCCCCGGGGCGTGTCCGGGCTGGTCAACGTGGAGATCACGCCGGAGCTGGCGGTGCGGCTGGCCAGCGCGTACGCCACCACCCTCAAGAAGGGCGCGGGCGTCACCGCGTCCCGCGACGCCTCTCGGGCCGCCCGCACGCTCAAACGCGCCGTGCAGAGCGCGCTGACCGCCAGCGCGATCAACGTCCAGGACCTCGAGGCCTGCCCGATCCCCGTGGCCCGCTACGAGACCGCTCGGGAGGACTGCTCGGGCGGCATCGTGATCCGTACGACCCCGGGCGACCCCCAGGGCGTCGACATCCTCTTCCTCGACGAGAACGGCGCGGACCTGTCCCAGTCCGCCCAGCGCAAGCTGGAGCGCGTCTTCAGCCGGCAGGAGTACCGGCGGGCGTTCCCCGGCGAGATCGCCGAGCTGACCTACCCGCCCCGCGTCTTCGAGACCTACGCCCGGGACCTGCTCCGCTGCGTCGACATGCGCGGCGTCCGCGAGGCCGAGTTGAAGATCGTCATCGACTGCGCCGGCGGCACCGCCTCCCTCGTCCTGCCGCAGCTCCTCGGTCGCGTCGGAGTCGAGGTCCTCACCGTCAACAACCGCCTCGACGAGGTCTCGCCCACCGAGACCCTCGCCGAGCGCATGCGCGACCTGCAGCGCCTGGGCGACCTCGTGTCCTCCTCGCGCGCGGCGTTCGGCGTCCGCTTCGACACCGTCGGAGAGCACATCAGCCTCGTCAACGAGAACGGCGAGCTCATCAGCGACGACCGCGGGCTGCTCGTGGTCCTCGACCTCGTCGCCGCCGAGCGGCGCGGCGGCCGGGTCGCCCTGCCGGTCACGACGACCCGCGTCGCCGAGCAGGTGTGCCGCTTCCACGGCGTGCAGGTCGAGTGGACCTCCACCTCCCAGGACGTGCTGACCAAGGCCACCACCGCGGAGGACATCATCTTCGCCGGCGACGGCCGAGGCGGCTTCGTGACCCCCGAGTTCAGCCCCACGATCGACGGCATCGCCGCGTTCATGCGCCTCGTCGGCCTGGTCGCGCGCACGCGCCTGACCCTCTCCCAGATCGACCAGCGGATCCCCGAGGCCCACCTGCTCAAGCGGTCGGTGCCCACCCCCTGGGCGGCCAAGGGCAGCGTCATGCGGCACGTCGTCGAGGCGGCCGGCGATCGCACCATCGACACCACCGACGGCGTCCGCGTCATCGAGGACGACGCCGGCTGGGTGCTCGTGCTGCCCGACCCGTCCGAGGCGGTCACGCACCTGTGGGCCGAGGGCACCGACCCCGACTCCGCCCAGGCGCTCCTGGAGTGCTGGGCCGGCGTCGTGGAGGCCGCCGGCTCATGATCGACCAGAACGCCGGTGCCGACGAGACCGGTTCCGGCGCGCGTACGGACGCCGGCGCCGCGACCGACGACCCGGCGGAGGCCGGCCCCGTCCAGGCGGATGAACGGGCCGCGGCCCCGCCGCCCCGGCGCCCATGGTGGCGGCGATGGGGGCGGCGGCTGGGGCTGACCGCGCTGGCCCTCGCCGTCGTCGCGACACTCTTCTCGGTCGTCTACAACGCCGCCACCGCCGGCCGTGCCAAAGCCCCGGCCGGGCTGACCTACATACGGACCGGCGACCTGATGACCCGGTACCGCGCCTGGGGCACCGGAGGGTCGCCGGTCGTCCTCGTACACGGGGCCGCCGAGTCCGCCGACACCTGGGAGCCGGTCGCCGACCTCCTCGCCCGCGACCACCGCGTGTACGCCCTCGACCTCAACGGGGCCGGGTACACCTCCCGGCGCGCCCCGTACAACCTCGATCATCAGACGCGGCAGCTGCTGGCCTTCCTCGACGCGCTGAACCTGCGACGGCCGCTACTGGTCGGCCACTCGTCCGGCGCGGCGACGATCGCGGAGACCGCGCTGCGCGCACCGAATCGCGCCGGCGGGCTGATGTTCCTCGACGGCGACGCCCTCAGCACCGGGGCCGGGCCGCCGCCCGCCTTCCGCTACGTGGTCGTGCCGCCCTATCGGACCACCATCCTGCGCCTGGTCGTGCACTCCGACTGGCTCATCCGCACGATCTACTCCACGCAGTGCGGTCCAGGCTGCCCCCGGCTGGACGCGGCCGGGCTGGACCGGTGGCGCAGGCCCTACCAGGTGGCCGGCGCCGAGGCAGGGGTCTGGGGCATGCTGCGGTACGGCGTCCCCGGCCTGACCGAGAGCCGGCTCACGCTGCTCCGGTCGGTCGGCGTGCCCAAGGCGGTGGTGTACGGAGCGCAGGACGCCGTGTTCGCCAAGGACTCCGCGGCCCAGACCGCGCGCCGGATCGGCGCCCCCGATCCGACGCTGATCCCCGGCGCCCGGCATCTGACGCTGATCTCCGCGCCCTCGCAGGTCGCGCGGGCCGTCGAGGACCTCGCCGCCCGCCGCGTCCCCTGAGCCGGCGGGCCGTCAACGGCCGCGCGCGCGGCGGAGCCGGCCGGAGACCAGCGCGGGCCCGGCGTGCACGATGACGCCGGCGAAGTCCCCGGACGCCTCCGCCACCCAGTACGTGTGCTCGAGGATCACGGCGGGCACGCGGCTGATGACCGGCGTGCGGCCCGACCCGGTGAACTCCGCCGTCACGGTCGAGACCCCGCCGGGCAGCTGACCCCAGGCCAGCGCCCATCCCGGGCCTCCCCGGGGATTGCGCCAGGCGCCGCGGAGGACCGACACCGACACCGGTGTGGCGACGCAGACGTCCGTCAGCCGGCGCCCCTCGTACACCTCCAGCGCGGCGCGATCGGCGGCGGCCCGGCCGATCCGGACCGTCCAGCCACTGATCGGCAGCCGCATGAGCGGGACCACGCCTGCGTGGTCCCCCGTCGTTCCCCCATATCCCCTGCGCATGAGACCAAGTCCACCGCGCGTTTCTGGGAGGGCCGTGCACGCTTCCTAAGAGTCTTCTGTGAAAGGGCCGCCGATGTTCGTATCGGTCTGGTCGCTCGCCCTTTCACTCGCTTCGCGGACGGCTCGTCGCTCTCCGGCCACTCCGCTCGCTGCGGCGGACTCGCTCCGTGTCCGGCCGGTGCCGCGGGCTTGGGAGAATGTCCGGATGAGTGAACGGGGAGAAGGGGCGCGCTGGAATCGGCCCGACGCCTCGATGTCGCTGCTCGCCGACCTGCTCGCCGGGAAGGGGCTCGATCCCGGCTACGAAGAGGCCGCCGCCCGGCGAGCCGCCGACGGTGACCGGAGCAGCCGCACAGGCCGGTCGGTGCGGCTGCTCGCCGGCACCCTCGTCCTCGGTCTGCTCGGAGCCGTCGCCGTCGTCGAGGTACACCGCGGGGAACCCGTCGCGCAGCGGCAGCGCAGGGCGCTGCTCACCCAGATCCGGCAGCGGACCGGGGAGAGCGAGGCGTTGCAGCGGCAGGCCGACCGGCTGCGGGGCCAGACCGACCACCTCCGCCGGACGGTCTTGGCGCGCAGCGCCGCCGGGCGTACCGCGCGCCAGGAGATGGACCGGCTGGCCGCGGCCGCGGCGGACGCCCCGGCCCGGGGAGCGGGGCTGACGGTCGTCCTGGACGACTCGCACCCCCGAGGGGACCCGCAGGACGGCCGCGTGACCGACCAGGACATGCAGCGGCTCGTCAACGCGCTCTGGGCCGCCGGGGCGACCGCCGTCGCCGTCAACGGGCAGCGGATGACCGCCACCACCGCGATCCGCTTCGCCGGCGATGCCATCCTGGTCGACTACCGGCCGCTGTCGCGGCCCTACACGGTGACCGCCCTCGGCGATCCGCGACGGATGGACGGGACGTTCGCGGGTTCACCGGCCGCCCGATCGTTCCGTACTCTCAAAGCCGCGTTCGGCATCCGCTTCGACATCCGCCAGGAGGACAGCGTGCGACTTCCCGCCGCGCCGGCCCCCAGTCTCCGCTACGCAGGGGAGGTGCCGTCGAAGTGATCGCTCTGGTCGGGCTCCTGGCCGGGGTCGCCCTGGGCCTGTTCTTCCATCCCGACGTGCCGTTGTGGCTCCAGCCGTACCTGCCGATCGCGATCGTGGCCGCGCTCGACGCCATGTTCGGCGGCCTGCGCGCCCGCCTCGACGGGATCTTCGACGAGAAGGTGTTCGTCGTCTCCTTCCTCAGCAACACGATCATCGCCGTGCTCATCGTGTTCTTCGGCGATCAGCTCGGCGTGGGGTCACAGCTGTCCACCGGGGTCGTGGTCGTCCTCGGCATCCGGATCTTCTCCAACGTCGCCGCCATCCGCCGCAAGCTCTTCCAGGCATGAGCGAGTCGGAGAAGGGCGCGGGCCGCACGCGCCGGTTCGACCGGGGGCGGCTGCTCATCGGGGTGCTGTGCGCGGCCCTGGGGTTCGCCGTGACGGCCGAGGTGCGCTCCAACGACCGGACCACGAAGTTCGCCACCGCCCGGCAGGACGAGCTGGTCGGGATCCTGGGGGACCTCTCGCAGCGTTCGGAGCGGCTGCGGGGCGACATCCGGGATCTGGAGAACACCAAGTCCGGGCTCGAGCGCGACACGCAGGGCCAGACGGCGGTCGAGGACGCCCGGCGGCGCGCCGCGACGTACGGCATGCTGGCCGGCACCCTGCCCGCGGCGGGTCCCGGCATCCAGTTCACCATCGACGATCCGCGCGGTCGCCTGCGGGCCGAGGACCTCCTCGACACGCTGGAGGAGCTGCGCGACGCCGGGGCCGAGGTGATCCAGGTCGACGACGTCCGCGTCGGCGTCAGCACGTATCTCGCCGACGCGGCCTCCGGGGGCGTCGTCGCCGACGGGCGGATCCTGACGCGGCCGTACCGGTTCCTCGTCATCGGCGACCCGCACACGCTCGCCACCGCGCTCGGCATTCCGGGCGGAGTTCTGCAGACACTTCGGAACTCCGGCGCGCGGGGGTCCGTTGCCCAGGAACAGAGGATCGTCATCCGTGCGATACGGTCGCCATAGACCGAGGGTGCGGCCGCGCGCCGGGGCTTCCCCGCGCGGCGGCATGGACCGACGATCACTGTCGAAGGTAGCTTGAGGGGACAGGACTCTTGTCATGGTTGACCCCTCGGTCAATGCCGCGTAGGTTGCGGCAACCGTCGTGATGGCGGACGAGGGAATGAAAGCGCCATTACCGACGGTGCTTGAAGGGGGGATCGTGTGCTGGGGCTGACCGGAGGTACGGTGCCGATGGTGCCGTCAGTGCTCGTCGTCCGCGCCGTACGGTGCCAGAGGCACACCCGAGGCCATAGGTAGGAGGCCGAGCCGATCAATGCCGAGCGTCTACTGCACGCAGTGTGGTCACGCCAACCCGGAGGATGCGCGATTCTGCTCGCAGTGCGGAACTCCACTCACCCGTAGCGCGGCGCCGCCACCGCCGCCGATGCCGGGCGAGCCGGGCGACTCGACGTCGACGATCTCGCTTGGCGCGATTCCCGACGTCGAGCCGGGCGGCGATGAGCTGTCGCCCGACCAGATGGCGGTCGAGGCGCTCCCGCCGGACACCGCCCTGCTCGTCGTGAAGCGGGGACCGAACGCCGGGAGCAGGTTCCTGCTCGACAGCGACAAGACCACGGCGGGGCGTCACCCGGAGAGCGACATCTTCCTCGACGACGTCACCGTGTCCCGCCGCCACGCCGAGTTCTACCGTCGCGGATCGCAGTTCTCCGTGCGCGACGTTGGCAGCCTGAACGGCACCTACGTCAACCGCGAGCGGATCGACGAGGCGGGCCTGTCCGGCGGCGACGAGGTCCAGATTGGCAAGTTCCGGCTGGTGTTCCTCACCAACCCGCAGTACGTCGCCGACGGAAGGGGCGATGGCCGGCCGGCGGGAGGGCCGTGACGAAGCCGGAGGCGCGGTGTGGCCGATTCTGAGGGGGCGCGCGGGGGCCGTGCGCCTAAGGACGCGGTGAGTGACGGGCGCCACGCGGGCACGCGGGCGCCGCAGGACGGCGTGCGGCTCCGCACGCCGTCGGACCGGGGGTGGGAATGAGCACGTCCGCGGCCCGTGCGTACATGACGATCGGGGAGGTGCTCGGCCTCTTGTCCGCCGAGTTCCCCGACATCACCGTCTCGAAGATCCGGTTCCTCGAGGCGGAGGGGTTGATCGAGCCCGAGCGCAGTCCCTCGGGCTACCGCAAGTTCGTCCCGGCGGACGCCGAGCGGCTGAGGTTCATCCTGGCCGCTCAGCGTGACCATTACCTGCCGCTGCGCGTCATCAAGGAGCACCTGGACGCGGTCGACCGCGGCCTGGATCCGCCTCCGCTCGGCGCCCGCCACCGGGCGCCCCGGGGCCTCGTCGCGACCGACAGCGTCGCCGACGAGACCGCCGAGGTGCGCCTGACCCGCCGGCAGCTCGCCGACGCGGCCGGGATCGACGGCGACGCCCTCGCCGAGCTGGAGGAGTTCGGGCTGATCCGCCGGGCCGGGAGCCACTATGACCGGGACGCGCTCACGATCGCCCGTGCGGCGGCGGCGCTGCGGTCGTTCGGGTTCGAGGCGCGTCACCTGCGTGCGGTGAAGGCCGCAGCGGAGCGCGAGATCGGCCTGATCGAGGCGGCCGTGGCGCCCACCATGCGCCAGCGCAGCCCGGGTGCGCGCGCCCGGGCCGCCGAGACCGCCGGGGAGATCGCGGCGCTCTCGCTGAAGTTGCACGCCGCGCTGGTCTCAATGGGGTTGCGGGAAGGCCTCGATCCGTAGCGATGGCGATTTCGACTCGTCTTCCACTCCCCGGCTCAGCGTGACTGGGGTGTACGTTGGCTACAAGGGTTTCGGGTAGCCGTCTTCAGCAGGGAGCCGCTGTGAAGCAGATGGAGGTCGTCGGCGTACGGGTCGAGATGCCCTCCAACCAGCCGATCGTGCTGCTGAAGGAGACGGACGGCGACCGTTACCTACCGATCTGGATCGGTGCGGTGGAGGCGACCGCGATCGCCTTCGCCCAGCAGGGTGTGCTGCCGGCGCGCCCACTCACTCACGATCTCTTCCGCGACGTCCTCGAGGCCTTCGACGTCCAGTTGCGCACGGTGAACATCACGGCGCTGCGGGAGGGCATCTTCTTCGCCGATCTGGTGTTCTCGAACGGCGCCGAGGTGAGCGCCCGCCCTTCCGATTCGATCGCCCTGGCCCTGCGGACCGGCGCGTCGATCTTCGCCAGTGAGGACGTCCTCGACGAGGCGGGTGTGGCGATCCCGGACGAACAAGAGGACGAGGTCGAAAAGTTCCGCGAGTTTCTGGACACGATCTCCCCAGAGGACTTCGGCCGCGCCACCTGAGCGGCGCCTCATACCCGGCACCGGCGACCCGTCTCGGGCGCCTCTGAGTCGTACCCCGAAATCCACGCCGCCGACCCGCCCCGGGCACCTTCGGCGCGCTCCCGGCATGCGTCGCCATGACTCCGCTCGGTAGCAGGATCGTAATCCAGAGGGAAAGGTTCCTCCCTACTTCCCGGGAACTTCTGTGCCCCGGAGAGCGTCACAACGTGGGTAGGTGCCGTTGTAAGCGTCGATTGCGGGGTTTATTAGACGTCGTAACAGTTTGTGTTGGCTGCGACGCGCCGACCGCGAACGTTGACCCTGCAGGGGTCGCGACCTACCGTGCTGCTTGAACACCTGCGGCGTAATTCCGTCAAACCCCCTTGGTGGATCGCTGCGGGATGATAGAGCCGGAGGTCCGCGTGGCGGCAAGCAGCGGCGAGGGCAAGGCGACCCGCGAAAGGCACGATGCGTCTCAACGCGCCGGGGAGCAGGGGCTCCTGTTCGGCGGGAGCGTGTCACCCCTGCCCGACGACGTCGGGTTCCGCGGTCCAACGGCATGCGCCGCGGCGGGCATCAGCTACCGCCAGCTCGACTACTGGGCGCGCACGGAGCTCGTGGTGCCCAGCGTGCGTTCCGCCCAAGGCTCGGGCTCCCAGCGCCTCTACAGCTTCCGCGACATCCTGGTGTTGAAGGTCGTGAAGCGATTGCTCGACACCGGCGTCTCGTTGCAACAGATCCGCACGGCGGTGGAGCACCTGCGCGACCGCGGGGTCCACGACCTGGCGCAGATCACTTTGATGAGCGACGGCGTGAGCGTCTATGAGTGCACGTCTCCCGACGAGGTCGTCGACCTCGTGCAGGGTGGCCAGGGGGTGTTCGGGATAGCGTTGGGCAGGGTGTGGCAGGAGGTCGAGGGCAGCCTCGCCGAGATGCCGTCCGAGCGTGCGCACGCGGGCGGGGACAGCCCGCACGACGAGCTGGCCCGCCGCCGAAGGGTCCGCAAGACCGGTTGAGGACGGGCTGAGATTGAGCGTCACGGAGCAGCAGGACGACAAGGAGTTCAAGCGGTCGCCGAGTCACTTCACCGACCGCATCACCGCCGATGGATCGTCGCCCTGGCCGGTCGAGCCCGGGAGATACCGCCTGGTGGTCAGCCGTGCCTGCCCCTGGGCGAGCCGGGCCGTGATCGTACGGCGGCTGCTGGGCCTGGAGGACGCCATCTCGATGGCGATCGTCGACCCGATTCAGGACGAGCGCAGCTGGCGGTTCACCCTCGACCCGGACGACCGTGATCCGGTCCTCGGCATCCGATTCCTGTCCGAGGCGTACCAGAAGGCCGAGCCGGGCTACGACGGCGGGGTGAGCGTCCCGGCGATCGTCGACGTCCCCAGCGGGCGGCTCGTGACCAACGACTACCAGCAGTTGACCCTTGACCTGTCCACCGAGTGGACCGCCCACAACCGGCCCGGCGCGCCGGAGCTGTACCCGGAGCGGCTCCGGGACGAGATCGACGCCGTCAACGAAGACGTCTTCCGTGACGTGAACAACGGCGTTTACCTGGCCGGCTTCACCCGGGACCAGGACGCCTACGAGCGGAGGTTCCGCCGCCTGTTCGACCGGCTCGACGCGCTGTCCGAACGGCTCGAGCGCCGGCGCTACCTCGTCGGCGACACGATCACCGAGGCCGACATCCGGCTGTTCGTCACGCTCGTACGGTTCGACGCCGTCTACCACGGCCACTTCAAATGCAACCGCACCAAGCTGACCGAGATGCCGGTGCTGTGGGCGTACGTCCGTGACCTGTTTCAGACGCCGGGCTTCGGGGACACGGTCGACTTCGACCACATCAAGCGGCACTACTACTACGTCCACCACGAGATCAACCCGAGCAGGATCGTCCCGCTCGGCCCGGATCTGCGCGGCTGGACGACCCCGCACGGCCGCGAGGAGCTGGGCGGCCGGCCTTTCGGCGATGGCACTCCGCCCGGCCCCGTCTCCGCCGCAGAGTGGGTGCCCACACTGGCGTGACGAGCGGCGCCCTCCAGGACGCGTTCTACGGCTGAACGGGTTCCGTGGAGGACGGCTGCATGATCGCTCACTGGGTCCGTGAGGCGGCGGCGGCGGGTGCCTCCACGGCTGACGGGGGTCCCGGCCGTGCGCGCGTCATGCCGACGCCGACGAGCACGACGGCCATCCCGGCGATGACGCGGAGGCTGAGGGGCTCGCTCAGGACGATCGCCCCGAGCGCCACCGAGACGACCGGCAGCAGGTACCCGACGGTGGCCGCGCTGGTCGCGCCGTCGTCCGCGATGAGCCGGTAGTTGAGATAGAAGGTCAGACCGGTGCTGAAGATCCCCAGGATGACCACGGCGATCAGGGCCTTCGCGTCCGCGTGGACCGGCGCGAAGCCGTCGACGGGCAGGGTGAGGACGCTCAGGCCCGTCGCCGCCATGAGCTGTGCCGCGGAGAGCGCGATGGGAGCGGTGCCCTTCCCGGTCAGCCTGCGCGCCATGTACGCGAAGGCGATCGCGTAGCTCGCCGCCGCGCCCAGCAGGGCGAACGAGCCACGGCTCACGAATCCGGCCGCGTGCCACGGAGCGAAGATCAGCAAGGTCCCCGCGAAGCCGAGGAGCAACCCGCCCAGGCGGACGGGGCGGAGCCCGTGCTCCGTGCCGATGGCGAGGCCCACCAGGAGGGACCACAGCGGCGTCGTCGCGTTCAGCACGCCGGCCACGCCCGAGCCGACGGTCTGCTCGCCGATCCCGAAGAGGAAGAACGGCAGGGCGTTACAGAAGAAGGCGGCCACGACGAGACGCCGCCACGTCCCGAAATCCCGGGGGAGACGCTGCCCCGCGGAACGGGCGAGGCACACGAGGACGGCCGACCCGAGTGCGGCGCGGACGACCGTGATCTGGACGGGGGTCAGCCCATGGTTCAGGGCGAGTTTGATCCAGAGAAAGCCCGATCCCCACAGCAGCGCGAGCACCGCCATGCGCACCAGAGAGCCGCGTCCGCCGATCACTGTGAGCCTCCATCCTCGGTCCGTTCCGCGGGAAACGTTGCCGGAGGCGACACGTAACGACAAGCGAAAGATTCTGCATGAACCGTTAAGCTCTCCTGCATGCTCGATGTTCGGCGCATGCTGATCCTCCGTACGGTCGTCACCACCGGCTCGGTGACCGCCGCCGCCGCGAATCTCGGGTACACGCCGTCGGCGGTCAGCCAGCAGGTGGCGGCGCTGTAGAAGCAGGCCGGGACGGCGCTGCTCGAGCGCGTCGGCCGAGGCGTACGGCCGACGGCGGCCGGCCGGTTGCTCACCGAGCACGCGGCGGTCATCGGCAGGCAGGTCGCCGAGGCGGAGACGGCACTGGCCGACCTGCGGGCCGGGCGGACCGGACGGCTGACGATCCATTACTTCGCCACCGCGGGCGCCACCCTCGTGGCGCCCGCGCTGGCGCGTTTCCGCCAGAGCACGCCGGGGGTGCGGGTCGACCTCACGATGACCGATCCGGAGGACCCGCTGCCGGAGGTGACGCGGGGCGAGGCCGACCTGGCGATCGTCGTACGCGCCCGGGACGCCCACCACGAAGGCGTTCACCTCGTCCACCTGCTGGACGACCCCTACCGGGCCGTCCTGCCCAAAGGGCATCGGCTCGCCACCCGGCGCGTCCTCGACCTGGCGGATCTCGCCGACGAGCCCTGGGTCGGCAGCGAGCGGCCGGGGCCCTGCCTCGACGTGCTGCTCGCCGGCTGCGCGGCGGCGGGCTTCAGCCCGGATGTCCTGGTCGAGAGCGAGGACTACGCCACCGCGCAGGGGTTCGTCGCCGCCGGTCTCGGGGTCAGCCTGATCCCGGCCCTGGGCTTGGCCAACCGCAATCCGGGCGTCGTCGTGCGCAAGGTCCGCGGCCCGGAGCCGGTGCGGGCCATCCACGCGGCGGTCCGGGAGACGTCCCTGGGCGCTCCCGCACTCAGCGGGATGCTGACCGCGCTGCGCGACGCGACGACGCGGTGAATACCGCTGAGGTGGACGCCGTTGCGGCGCCGGGTCAGATCGCCTCTTTGCGCTGGAGGTAGGACAGCGACGCCCAGCCGGGCAGGACCGGCAGCCAGAACGTGTGCAGTCGGAACAGCAGCACCGCAGACGTCGCGGTCCCGGCCGGCAGCCCGGCGAGGGTCAGCCCCAGCGACAGAGCGCCCTCCACGGCACCCAGGCCGCCCGGCGTCGGCGCGGCCGAGCCGAGGGCGTTGCCGGTGAGGAAGACCACCGCGACCGTCGTCAGGCTCAGCGAACCGCCGAACGCGCGGATCGACGCGTCCAGGCAGAGCACGAACGCCAACGTGAGCAGGATCGTGCCGCCCATGCCGGTCGCGAGTTTCTTGGGTGACTGCAGAACGTCGAGCAGGCGGGGGAGCACCCCGGAGAACATCGAACGCATCCGCGAGGTGACGAGCCTGCGCAGAGGCCCGATCGACAGCACGAGGATCGCCAGCACGGCCGCCGCGAGCAGCGAGACGATGATGATCCGGGACGGCGGGAGCGACGGGCTGTTGTTGTCACTGCCCGTGATGTATCCGAACAGCGCCAGCATCGTGATGTGAAAGACCATCCCCGTCAGCTGGGAGGCCCCGACGCTCGCCGCCGCCTGCCCGGCGGGCACGCCCGCCCGCTGGAGGTAGCGCGTGTTCACGGCGATGCCGCCGACCGCGGCGGGCGCCACGAGCTTGACGAACGACGCGACGAGCTGCACCAGCACCGTACGGCCCAGCGGCAGCCGCTCGGGCACGAAGCCGATCAGCATGAGGGCCGCCGCCAGATAACTGACCGCCGAGGTCAGCGCGCCGACCGCGAACCAGCGCAGGTCGGCGTGGGCCACGAGATCGGGCAGGTTGACGTTGCCCAACTGCGACAGGAGGAGGTACGCGCCGACGGTTCCGGCGAGCACGCTGACGAGTGTGCGCAGCCGGAACCGGTCGAGGTGCAACGGCTGGGCGGCCGTCACGAGCTCCGGCCGCAGGACGCGGATCTGTTCGCGGATCCGGCTGAGCAGTTTCCTGTCCCGGTGCAGGGCGTTCCTCGTCGACCGGGCGAGCGCGACGTTCTGCAGCAGTGGCACGGCGGCGCCCAGGGCGTCGGCGCCGAGCACGTCGGCGGCGGTGCGCACGGCCCGCTCGGCGCCGACGCGCAGGGCGAGTTCGGTCAGCAACTGCGCCAGGTCGATGCGGAGGACGAGGTCGCCGGCGGCGGTCTCTCCGGCCCGCAGGTCGACGAGGTACGGGCGTCCGGCCTCGCCGACGAGGACGCTTTCCCCGGCCAGCCGGCGGTGGGCGAGGCGCCGGTCCTGCAGGAGTTTCAGCTGGGCCCAGATCGCGGTGAGCAGCTCGTCGGTCAGCTCCTCGTCCGGCACGTCGGCGAGGAGCCGTCCGGGGACGTGTTCGTAGGCGAGCAGCGCGGCCTCACTGCCGACCTCCGACGTCGCCAGCAGCCCCGGGGTCGAGGCGCCCGCCGCCGCGATGGCGTAGGCCATCAGCGACTCCTGCTCCAGCGAGCGCCGCAGCGACCGGATCGTCCGCGGCGGCGTCCCGCCCCGCAGCCGCACCCGCCGCCACAGGCGGTAGAGCAGTCCCGCCGTCTGCTGATCGCGGTCGAGCACGGTGACGGCGATGGCCCGCCCGTCGGCGAGCGTCGCGGTGTACCGGCGGGTGTCCTCGGGGCCGTCGTCGGCGCGCGCGGCGCGGACCGGCGCGAGGCCGACCCGCCGGAGCGCGGCCACCACGGCGTCGCCGGGCGGCCGGATGTTGGGCGATCCCACCGCGTACAGGGTGGCGTAGCCGACGGCGCGGCCGATGAGGTACGTGGTCAGCACCGCGAGCGGCGTGATGCCGCCGGTCGCCAGCGATGCGACGGCGTCCAGGCCGATCACGGCCCACGTCACGAGCTGCCAGCGGGTACGGCCGCCCAGCCCCACGGCGGTGACGTAGGCGATCACGGGCGTGATGTCGATGTGCGCCGGACCGGGGAACCACCCGCCGTGCCGCTTCCACGTCAGGTACCACGCCAGGTCGCGCATGCCCGCCGCGGTGATCCACGAGTCGAGGGTGAGGGAGACGCCCAGAGCGACCACCGCGGCGAGGACGCCGATCGCCACCCGCAGACCGTTCCGCCGGATGACGCGGTCCACGCCGAAGGCGACGGGTACGGCGAGGACGCCGATTCCCGAGGCGAGGTTGGCGAGGGTGAGGAGCAGGTGCGGCGCGCGCTCGGTGCCGCTGGCGATGTCGGAGGCCAGTCCGCTGGTCGTGTGCCGGGCGACGTGGGCCAGCAGCAGGATGAGCGCGATGACGCTCACCGACAGCAGGAAGCGGATCGCGTCCGACGGCCGCCGGATCCGCCGGGGCAGCGACGGCTCGTCGACCCGGACGCCGACGTCCCGCCCGTCGGGCGGGACCCATGAGGTCCGCTCGTCCACCGGGGCGGCTGAGGTCTGCTGGTCGGCCGGGGCGTCGGCGGCCGGCCCAGCGCCAGGGTTCTCCGTGGGCGTCTCGTCGTCCGGGGCCTCCGTGGTGGGCCGGGCCGCCGGGATCTCCGCCGCGGTCTGGGAGACAGGGCGGTCCCGAGGCGGTTCCGCGGCCGTCTCGGTGGCGGGCGGTGGGGGAGGGTTTCCCTGAACGGCGCGGTCGGGGCCGGGGCGCCGGCCGGGGGATTCGTTCACGGACACGCAGTGAATCCTCCCAGCCCATCGCCGGGAACGTGCGGGAGGTGTCCGTTGTGTCGCCCGATCGACGCCTCGGCGAGAACGCGGATCAGATCCCGAGCCGGGCCGCGATGCCGTCCAGGACGCATTCCAGGCCGAATTCGAACTGCCACTGCGAGTCGTCCTCGTTGGAGCCTTCGATGATGTAACGGGTGAGCGTCGGATAACGTTCGGTGCCGATCAGCCACCGGACGTACGGCAGGTAGGCGATCCTCGCCTCTTCCTCTGATGACCAGCCGCTCGTCCGCATGGCCTCCCGCCGGACCACCTCGTCGGCCGTCGCCCCGCGTACGAAGGCGTTGACGGTGCCGAACACGGCCATCATCGTGTCGACGTCGAGACCGAGCCCGTCGAGTGAGCGGAGCATGCCTTCGACGCGCTCGGCCAGGTTCGGCGTGAGCACGTGGGGCGTGCGCGCGAGCGCCGCGGTCAGCCAGTGGTGCCGCAGGCCGACGGCGCGGAGTCGGCCGGCGAAGCCTCGTGCGAGCTCTCTCCAGCCGGTGCCCTGAGGGATCTCGATCTCGGCTGCCACCGCGTCGATCATGAGCTCGAGCACGTCGTCCTTGCTCGCGACGTACCGGTACAGCGCCATGGTCGCGACGCCCAGGCGCTCGGCCAGCCGCCGCATCGAGACCGCGTCGAGCCCCTGCTCGTCGGCGATCTCCACTCCGGCGCGCGCGATCTGGTCGTGGGTCAGCGCGGGCCGGGGACCGCGGGCGGGGCGTTCGAGGCGCTCCCAGATGGTCACGCGCGCTTCCGGTGCCGTGCCGCCGTCCTCCGCCGTCATCAGGCCCCTTCCCGCAGGTCAATGTGCGTACATCGTATCAGCTATTGTACGGTGTACGCAGATGTGCGTACGATGTACACGTCTCGTGTACGACGTACGCTGTTTTAGAACGGGGTGACGAATGAGCGATTTGGAGATCGCGGTCTGGGCCGAGGGGCTGCGCAAGCGGTTCGGCCGGACCGAGGCCCTGCGAGGGCTCGACCTGGAGGTGGCACGCGGCACCGTCTGCGGGCTTCTCGGGCCGAACGGCGCGGGCAAGAGCACCGCGGTGCGCGTGCTGACCACCCTCGCCCTCCCGGACGAGGGGCAGGCCCGGGTGGCCGGATACGACGTCGTCCGCGACGCCGACGAGGTGCGCTTCCGTATCGGCCTGGCCGGCCAGCACGCCTCGATGGACGACAAACTCAGCGGTCGGGACAACCTGCGGATGTTCGGCCGTCTCTATCACCTGCCCGAGCGCGTCGCCCGGGCCAGGGCGGACGAGCTCCTCGAGCGGTTCGGCCTGGCACACGCCGCCGACCGGGTCGTGGGGACCTACTCCGGCGGCATGCGGCGTCGCATCGACCTGATCGCCAGCCTGATCGTCGCCCCGCCGGTGCTGTTCCTCGACGAGCCGACCACCGGGCTGGATCCGCGCAGCCGCGGCGAGATCTGGGACACCGTCCGCGAGCTCGTCGCGGGCGGGACGACGGTCGTGCTGACGACGCAGTACCTCGACGAGGCCGACCAGCTCGCCGACCGGATCGCGGTGATCGACCACGGACAGGTGATCGCCTCCGGCACCCCCGACGAGCTGAAGGCCACGATCGGCACCCGCGTCGACGTCGTCGTCCGCGACGCGGCGACCCTCGACACGGCCGCGACGGTGCTGAGGAGGACCGCCGGCACCGAGCCCGAGGTCGACCACGCCAACCGGAAGGTCGGGGTCCCCGTCAAGGGCTCGGTGTCCTTCACCGACATGGTGCTCGAACTGGACCGGGCCGGCGTCGCGGCCGAGGACGTCGCCATGCGCCGCCCGACGCTCGACGAGGTGTTCCTCCGTCTGACCGGCGCTCCCACGGCCGAGGAGGTGGCGGCATGAGCGGGGCAGACAGCGCGAGCGTCCTGCGGTTGCCGACGCGGCCCGCGTCCGTCACCGGGCGGCTCCGGTGGGCGCTCGCCGACGGGCGCACGATCGTGCGGCGGAACCTCGCACACCTGAAGTCGCAGCCGGGAGAGCTGATCGCCGAGCTGGTGTTCCCGGCGGTCATGGTGGTGATGTTCGGCTACGTGTTCGGCAGCGCCATCCCGATCCCGGGCGGAGGGAACTACCGCGAGTACCTCATGCCCGGCCTATTCGGGATGACCGCGTTCACGGGCGTGCTGGCCACCTCGATGGTGGTCGCCCAGGACGCCGGCCGCGGTGTCATGGACCGGTTCCGGTCCATGCCGATGGCACGGTCGGCGGTGCCGTTCGGGCAGACGGGCGCGGACATCATCACCGGCGCCCTCGGCATGGTGGTCATGGTCGCCTGCGGTTTCGCCGTCGGCTGGCGCCCGCACGAGGGGCCGGTCCGGACGCTGACCGCCTTCGCCCTGCTGGTCCTGATGCGGTACGCGATCAGCTGGGGCGGTGTGCTCCTCGGACTGCTGCTCAAGGAGGAGACGCTGGACAATCTCGTCCCGCTGATCTTCCCGATCACGATGGTGTCCAACTCGTTCGTGCCGACCGCGGGCATGCCGGCATGGCTGCGCGCCATCGCCGACTGGAACCCGGTCAGTGCGATCGTCGCCGCGTGCCGGGATCTGTTCGGCAACCCCGGCGCGCCCGGGAGCGCCCACCTCGTGTGGCCCCTCCGTCACCCGGTGACCGCCACCCTGCTGTGGTCGGCGGCCCTGCTGCTCGTCTTCGTCCCGGCGGCGGTACACCGCTATCGGACGGTGAACCGCTGACGGGTCGGCGGAGCGGGTGCCCCCCTGCTGGATCGCCCCGGACCGGTGGGGGCCACGGCCGGCCTCGACGACCTCCTCGCAGGCGCGGAGACCACCCGGGCGGCCCAGGTGATCGAGTAGTGCGGCATAACGAGGGGCCCCGGGACGGCATCGGTGCCGGTCACGAGGGCGTCGACGGGGCGGACCGGGACATCCCCATCGCGTTCGGGAAGGGCACGGCGCCGGCCTCGACGATCCGCCGCGCCAGCGGGCGGAGGAGGTCGGCCAGCCGGGCCGCGCCGTCCCGGCCGAGGGCGTCCAGCGGCGGACCGGCGAGCCGGTCGGTGGTGTCCTCGATCGCCCGCCGGTGCGTACGGCCCTCGGCGGTGAGAGCGCCGTCGGCGTCGAGGAGGCCCCGGTCCCGCAGCCGGTCGGCGGCCGTCGTCCACTCCTGTTCGGTCCAGCCGCGAAAGTAACGCTGCTCGGGCGGGGTGAGGCCGAGTGCGCCCGCGACGACGTTCGCCTCGCAGCCGTCGAGCCCGGCGGTGAGCAGGGCGGCGACGTGCCCGTCCCCGCGGAACTCCCGGAGCGCGGTGACGGCGTGCCACAGCGCCAGGTGCGGCTCGGCGGGCCGGGGCAGGGCGGCGTGCGCCGCGAACAGGACGCGGCCCGGGGCCGGTGCCGCCTCCACCGCCCGTCCGGCCAGGGCCGCGGCCTCCGCGACGTCTGGCGAGTCCAACAGGTCACCGAGCAGGCGGCGCAGGGACCGGTCCACGACGGCCGTCCGGGCGGCCAGGACGGTCTCGGGCGAGGAGTAGCGCCAGGCGTCGGGGATCGCGCGGGCGACCATGCGCGGCGCGAAGTTGTAGAACGCGGCCGTGACGACCTCGGGGGAGGGCGCGCCCAGGGCCGCCGACCGGGAGGCGAAGTAGCCCATCCAGAAACCCTTGAGACCCGCGTCGGCGTACGCCGCCTTGGCCTCCGGCGCGAAGTAGACGAACGCGTGACAACACTCGATCAGCCGCCAGGTCTCGTCCATCGGACCCTCCTCGTCGCCGTCGCCGGGCCGCCCATCGTCGCACGGGACGACGGATTGATCTTCGGGGAGCCGGGTTCGCGGCGACGGGCGACGCCTCCGGTAGGGTGGAACCGCCGTCGACCTCGTACGGGAGAGACTTCGCACAGCGTGGTGCGGGGCGCCGAAGGAGCAACCCTCCCCGGAACCTCTCAGGCAAAAGGACCGTACGAGTGAGGCACCTCTGGAAAGCAGGACGGCGATCCACGCCGGGCCTCACCGAAGGTGCAAGCCGCGCTCCGGCGCGGTGAAGCTCTCAGGTTCACTGACAGAGGGGGAGACCGGCCACCGGCCTGCCCGGTGGTGTGGTTGCGCACCCATCGCACCAGGAGGCTCCCCAATGACCGAGGTCCCCTTCGCCGATCGGCACATCGGGCCGTCGCGCGGCGACCGCGCCGAGATGGCCAAGGCCGTCGGCTTTCCGAGTGTCAAAGCCCTCGTCGACGCCGCCGTGCCCACGGTGATCCGCACCGACCGTCCGCTGGATCTGCCGCCGGCGCTCACCGAGGTGCGGGCGCTGGCCCGGCTGCGTGAGCTGGCCTCGGAGAACCAGGTCCTCACCTCGATGATCGGGCTGGGCTACCACGGCACGGTCACGCCCGGGGTGATCCTCCGGAACGTCCTGGAGAATCCCGGCTGGTACACCGCCTACACGCCGTACCAGCCGGAGATCTCCCAGGGCCGCCTCGAGGCGCTGCTGAACTTCCAGACCGTCGTGAGCGACCTGACGGGGCTGCCGGTCGCGAACGCCTCGCTGCTCGACGAGGGCACCGCGGCGGCCGAGGCGATGACCCTCGCGCACCGGGCCGCCAAGGCCGGGGACACCTTCCTGATCGACGCCGACGCGCTGCCGCAGACGATCGAGGTCATCCGCACACGGGCGCTGCCGCTCGGCATCGACGTCGTGGTCGCCGACCTGTCCGAGGGGCTGCCGGCCGGCGAGTTCTTCGGCGTCCTGCTGCAGTACCCCGGCGCGAGCGGCGCCGTGCGCGACCTGTCGGCCGTGACGGCGGCCGCGCACGAGCGCGGCGCGCAGGTCGTCGTGTCCGCCGACCTGCTGGCGCTGACGTTGCTCACGCCGCCGGGGGAGTTCGGCGCGGACATCGCGGTCGGGACGTCGCAGCGGTTCGGCGTGCCGTACGGCTTCGGCGGCCCGCATGCCGGCTACATGGCCGTGCGCGAGGGCCTGCAGCGGCAGCTGCCCGGACGTCTCGTCGGCGTGTCCGTCGACGTGGACGGCGACCCGGCCTACCGCCTGGCGCTGCAGACGCGCGAGCAGCACATCCGCCGCGAGAAGGCCACGAGCAACATCTGCACCGCTCAGGTGCTGCTGGCCGTGATGGCGAGCATGTACGCGGTCTACCACGGCCCGGAGGGACTCCGGGGCATCGCCGAACGGGTCCACGAGCAGGCCGTACGCCTCGCGGGCGGCCTCGCCGCGGTCGGCGCCGAGATCGTCCACGAGACCTTCTTCGACACCGTGCTCGCCCGTGTCCCCGGCCGCGCCGAGGAGGTCGTACGGCGGGCGCGCGAGGGCGGGATCAACCTGCGCCTCGTGGACGCCGACCACGTGGGGATCGCCTGCGACGAGACCACGACGGACGAGCACGTCGCCGCGGTGTGGCGGGCGTTCGGCCTGGCCGGCAACGAGGCCCTGTCCGTCCACGCGGGGGCCGCGCTGCCTCCGGCCGTCCGCCGGGAGAGCGGCTACCTGACGCACCCGGTCTTCCACGCGCACCGCTCGGAGACGGCGATGCTGCGGTACCTGCGCCGCCTGCAGGACAAGGACATCGCGCTGGACCGCTCGATGATCCCGCTGGGCTCGTGCACGATGAAGCTCAACGCGACCACCGAGATGGAGCCCATCACCTGGCCGGAGTTCGCGCAGATCCACCCGTTCGCGCCGTTGGAGCAGGCGCGCGGCTACGTCCGGCTGATCGAGGAGCTGGAGACCTGGCTCGCGGAGATCACCGGCTACGCCAAGGTCTCGGTGCAGCCGAACGCCGGCTCCCAGGGTGAGCTGGCCGGCCTGCTCGCCGTGCACGGCTACCACGCCGCCCGCGGCGAGGGCCACCGGAACGTCTGCCTCATCCCGTCCTCGGCGCACGGCACCAACGCCGCCAGCGCGGTCATGGCCGGGATGCGCGTGGTCGTCGTCAAGAGCACCGACCACGGCGACATCGACCTCGACGACCTGCACGCCAAGATCGACAAGCACCGCGACCAGCTCGCCGCGATCATGGTCACGTACCCCTCGACGCACGGCATCTACGAGGAGACCATCACCGAGGTCTGCAAGAGCGTGCACGACGCGGGCGGGCAGGTGTACGTCGACGGCGCCAACCTCAACGCCCTGGTCGGCCTGGCCCGGCTCGGGGAGTTCGGCGCGGACGTCTCCCACCTGAACCTGCACAAGACCTTCTGCATCCCGCACGGCGGCGGCGGTCCCGGCGTCGGCCCGGTGGGGGTGCGCGAGCACCTGGTGCCGTTCCTGCCCAACCACCCGCTACGTCCGGAGGCGGGCCCGGAGACGGGCAGCGGCCCGATCTCCGCCGCGCCCTGGGGCTCGGCGGGCATCCTGCCGATCTCCTGGACCTACATCGCGATGATGGGCGCCGACGGGCTGCGCGCGGCGACGGAGACGGCGGTGCTGGCCGCCAACTACGTGGCCAAGCGCCTGTCCGACCACTACCCGGTGCTCTACACCGGCCGGGGCGGCCTGGTCGCGCACGAGTGCATCATCGACCTCCGCAGGATCGCCAAGGACACGACGATCACGGCGGAGGACGTCGCCAAGCGGCTCATCGACTACGGCCTGCACGCGCCGACCCTGGCCTTCCCGGTCGCGGGCACGCTGATGATCGAGCCTACGGAGAGCGAGGACCTGGCCGAGCTCGACCGCTTCTGCGACGCGATGATCCAGATCCGCCAGGAGATCGAGCGGGTGGTGGCGGGGGAGTACGACGCCGACGACAACCCGCTGAAGAACGCCCCGCACACCGCCGCGTCGCTGCTCACCACGGACTGGAAGCACTCCTACGGCCGGGAGGACGCGGCGTACCCGCTGGCCGCTCTCCGGGAGAACAAGTACTGGCCGCCGGTGCGCCGCATCGACCAGGCGTACGGCGACCGCAACCTGGTGTGCTCCTGCCCGCCGCCGGAGGCGTTCGAGTCCTGAGGCCGGGCCGCTGAACGACGGCGGGACCGCGGGTTCGCCCCGCGGTCCCGCCGTCTCATCGTGCCGTCAGATGCTCTTCTTCGTGGTGCACCAGTGGTCCTTCTTCTTCGGGATGTCGAAGATGAACTTGACGTGGTAGTACCCGAACGACCGGCCGTACTGCTGCGAGTGGAAGCCGTGGACCTTGTTGTCGGACACGGCCTTCCCGGTGGAGTACTTCTCGTCGTTGGGAAGCCCGCCCTCGTCTCGGACCTGGATGTCGTTGGCCTTGCGCGTCCCGTAGCCCTTGAGCTTGATCCGGTAGTCGACCTGGTAGATCCCCCAGCTGGCCTTGTAGACGTAGAGGGTTCCCTTATCGCCCTGCTTGCTCGTGCAGCTGACGGTGACGGGCTTGACCTTGGCTGCGGCTTGGGCGGTCCCGCCAAGGCTCACCGTGGCCAGGCCGATGAAGGCCGCCGTTGCGACGAGCGCGGTCTTGCGAAGGGTGAGGCGCACTGCGTTGCTCCTTGATCTTGTTGCTTCGAGCAAAGATCAACTCTGCTGAGCCGGGTGTACCGGGACAAGAGCCTCAGGTCCCCATCACGGCCCCTCGCGATAGGGCTGAGGACCCGGTGAGCTCCCTGACCGAGGAGGTCGTGGTCGCGGAGTTTCGGAGTCGAAGAGGAGCTGCTCCTCTGATCAGGGATCGCTCCCTACCCCGCGATCGGCCGCGGACCCGAGGTCCGGCGGGCCACCTGTTCGTGTCAGCGATGAGTTTTCCGGCTCGCCGTGGTCTAACGTGGGTGACCTGCGAACCCGCAGGTCAAGGACGACATGTCGGGTATCGGACCGCATTTTGGGCGACGCCAGGGCGCTCGGGGTGCGGAGAGGAGTGACCATGAGCGGCGTACGCGTACTCGTCGGCACGCGCAAGGGCGCGTTCATCCTGACCTCGGACGGCCGACGGGAGGACTGGGAGATCAGCGGGCCGCACTTCGGCGGCTGGGAGATCTACCATCTCACCGGTTCTCCGGCCGACCCGTCACGGCTGTACGCCTCGCAGTCCACCGGCTGGTTCGGGCAGCTGATCCAGCGGTCCGACGACGGCGGCCGGACCTGGGAGGCGGTGGGCAACCGGTTCGAGTACGACGGCGTCCCCGGCACCCACCAGTGGTACGACGGCACGCCGCATCCCTGGGAGTTCGCGCGGGTCTGGCACCTGGAGCCGTCGCCGGCCGATCCCGACACGGTCTATGCCGGGGTCGAGGACGCGGCGCTGTTCCGGTCGACGGACGGCGGTCAGAGCTGGCAGGAGCTGCCGGGCCTGCGCGGGCACGGCTCGGGGCCGTCCTGGCAGCCGGGCGCGGGCGGGATGTGCCTGCACACGATCATCCTCGACCCGGCCGACGCGCGGCGGATGTTCGTGGCGATCTCGGCCGCGGGCGCGTTCCGCACCGACGACGGCGGCGAGACCTGGCGGCCGATCAACCGCGGCCTGCGCTCCGAGGGCATCCCGGACCCCGACGCCGAGGTAGGCCACTGCGTCCACCGCCTCGCGATGCACCCGTCGCGGCCGGAGACCGTCTACATGCAGAAACACTGGGACGTCATGCGGACCGACGACGCCGGCGACTCCTGGCACGAGGTCAGCGGCGACCTGCCGACCGACTTCGGCTTCCCCATCGCGGTGCACGCCCACGAGCCGGACACCGTCTACGTCGTCCCGATCAAGAGCGACTCCGAGCACTACCCGCCGGAGGCGCGGCTGCGCGTCTACCGCAGCCGTACGGGCGGGAACGACTGGGAGCCGCTCACGAAGGGGCTCCCGCAGCGCGACTGCTACGTCAACGTGCTGCGAGACGCCATGGCCGTCGACGCGCTCGACTCCTGCGGTGTCTACTTCGGCACGACCGGCGGGCAGGTGTACGTCTCGGCCGACGCCGGCGACACGTGGGCGCCCATCGTCCGGGACCTCCCGGCCGTCCTGTCCGTCGAAGTCCAGACGCTGTCGTGATCCGCGTCGTACCGCCGGCGCACCTCAAGGTCCTCGCCCAGGTGCACGGCGAGGTGGAGCTCGACGTGCCCGCGCCGGCCACGCCGGGCTCCGTCCTCGACGCGCTGGAGGCCCGCTACCCGGTGCTGCGCGGCACGATCCGTGACCACGGCACGCAGCGGCGCCGGGCGTTCGTCCGGTTCTACGCCTGCGAACAGGACCTGTCCCACGAGCCGCCCGACACGCCACTGCCCGAGCCGGTCGCGACCGGAGCCGAGCCGTTCATGATCATCGGTGCCATGGCGGGCGGGTGACGGCCGGAGGTCAGGCCATGCCCGCGAGCTTGTAGAGCACCAGGGACCCGGCGACGGCGACGTTCAGGCTCGCGCCCGTCCCGATCATCGGGATCTCGACCACCTCGTCCAGCAGATCGAGAGCCTCGGGCGGGATCCCGCTCTGCTCGTGGCCCAGCACGAGCACCGTACGGTCGCGCGCCATCGGCAGGTCGGCCAGCCGTACGGCGCCCTCGGCCAACTCGACCCCGAGGACCCGGGCGCCGTCGCGGCCGCGCTCGGCCAGCCAGCGGCACGGGTCGTTCACCCAGTGCACGCAGCTGCCGGTCCGCAGCGTGTTGCCGCGGCGGAGCGCCTCGGGCACCCAGGGCCACCGCGGCACGGCCAGGCACGCCCCGACCGCGTCGCAGGTGCGGAGCAGCGTGCCGAGGTTCGCGCCGTGCAGCGGCCACAGCGGAGCCGCGATCAGGTGGTCCCAGCAGCGGTGCGCGCGCCGCCGCCGGGCGGCGCGCAGGTCTCGGCGGGAGCGGACCCGGATCGCCCGGCCTGCGGGCGTCTCCTGGCTCACCTCGTACGGGCGGGGACGCCCTTCGCGAGAATCGTCATGTGCGGCGCCCTTTCGCGGCGGGCGCGGGCCATCGACGTGCCCGGCGATCGACCGGGCGGTTGACGCCGATCGTACTCCGGTCGATGCCCGTGGGGGAGGCCAGAGGGGGCCAGGACGAGCTCCAGGGGATCAGGCGTGCCGTCGCACCGAGGTCGTATCGCTCGTCAGGGGCGATCCGTTCGCTGCCACGGGCAGGAGGTCGGGCACACGGGCACCGTCGCCGTCGACCAGGACCGAGTGCGTCTCGCCCGCCTCGAAGGCGTGGCGTTCGCCCCATTGCCGCAGCGTGACGATCACGGGGAAGAGGTCCTTGCCCGCTTCGGTGAGCGCGTACAGCCTGCGTCTGCCCGAAGGGGCGTCGACCTGGGTGAGCAGGCCGCGGGTGGTGAGCTTGCGGAGCCGTTCGGTGAGGATGTTGCGGGCGATGCCGGTGCGCTGCTGGAAGTCGGTGAACGAACGGGCGCCGTCCATCGCGTCGCGGATGATGAGCAGGCTCCACCGGTCACCGACCAGGTCGACCGTGCGGGCGACCGGGCAGCTCGGGTCCGTCCACGCGGGGCTCTGCCCGCCGGTGTCGTCGCCTGCCATCACCCCTCCAATGAGTTGCTTAATGAAACCATTCTGGCCTACCCTCCGATCAGTTGCAAACTGAAACCAAATGGGGGATGTGCCGGTGAACTGGAGGACGAGGCTGCTGCTGGCGGTGGTGTGTGGGGTCGCGGTGGCGAGCGTCTACGCCGGGCAGCCGGTGCTGGGCCCGATGGGGCGCGACCTGGGCGTTCCGGTCGACTCGCTCGGCTGGTTCGTGGCCACCGGCCAGCTCGGCTATCTGGCGGGACTGGTGCTGCTGGTGCCGTTGGGCGACCTGCTCGACCGCAGGCGCTTGATCGCCGCGCACCTCGCCCTGGTGGCCGTGGGAATGGCGATCACTGCGGCCGCCCCCGTCGCCTGGGCGGCATTCTCCGGACTGGCCGCGGCGGGCGTGTTCGCGGTGGTGGTGCAGACCACCGTCGCGTACACGGCAGCGATCTCCCCGGCTGCCGAGCGCGGGCGCAACCTCGGCGTCGTGACCTCGGGCGTGGTGATCGGCATCCTCGGCGCGCGCGTCATCGGGGGAGGCCTCGCGGACCTGTGGGGATGGCGGAGCATCTACCTGACCCTGGCGATCCTCGCCGCCGTCCTCGCGCCGCTCACCCGCACCCTGCTGCCCGCGGATGCTCGCCCGAACACGGCACGGTACGGGCAGGTCCTTCGGTCCTTCGGCGGGCTGTTCGCCCAGCCGGTGTTCCTCGGCCGCGGGCTGATCGCGTTCTTCCTGTTCGCCTCGTTCGGCACCCTGTGGAGCGGCATGGCCCTGCCGCTGGCCGGTGCGCCGTGGCACCTCAGCGAGGCGCAGATCGGGCTCTTCGGCGTCGCCGGGCTGGCCGGAGCCCTCGGTGCCGCCCGGTCCGGACGCTGGGGCGATGCCGGGCACGCGCGCCGGGTCACCGGCATCGCACTCGCACTCCTGCTCGCCTCCTGGGCCGCGATCGGACAGCTCCCGTGGTCGCTGCCGCTGCTGACCCTCGGCGTGATCCTGCTCGACTTCGCCGTTCAGGCCGTGCACGTGAGCAACCAGCACACTCTCACCACCGCCTACCCCGACCGCACCAGCACCACCATCGGCGCCTACATGGTCTTCTACTCCCTCGGCTCCGCCTTGGGAGCGGCCGCGACCACGGCCCTGTTCGACGCCACCGGCTGGACCGGCCCGACCATCCTCGGCGCGACGCTCGCGCTCTGCGCACTCGCCACCTGGGCGTTCAGCGCGCGCTATATGCTCTCGCCCGCCGGCGCCGGGCGGGGTTCGGTTTCGGTTTCCGGCCCGTGTTCCGGCTCATGCCCGGATGCAGGCTCGGTTTCGGATCCCGGCGTGGGCTCGGATTCGGGCGAGCCCCGGAGCGCCGGCCACGCGCGGTAGATCACAGCTGCGGTCGGCACGGCGACCGCGGCTCCGGGAACGCCGCCGAGCACGGCTCCCACTGTGATCACGATGATGATCGCGAGCGGGTGCAGTCGTACCCAGCGGCCGACCACGAGGGGTTGCAGCACGTGCCCTTCGAGCTGCTGTTCGATGACGAGGATGCCCAGGAAGATGAGTGCCGCGATGCCGCCCTTGGCGCTCAGGACGACGAGCACCGCGAGGGCCCCGGCGAGGATGATGCCGACGATCGGGATGAAGCTGCCGAAGAAGACGACCACGGTGAGCGGTGCGATCAGCGGCACGCCCATGATCATCAGGGTGATGGCGATGACGATCGAGTGGATGGCGGCGACCATCACGGTGCCGTGAACGTACTGCGACAGCGTCTCCCAGGCCGCGCGACCGGCGCGGTCGGCGCGTTCGCGGTAGTGGCCGAGCCCGCTGATCAGCCAGTTCCAGATGGTGGCGCCGTCCTTGAGGAGGAAGAACGTCACGAACAGCAGGAAGATCAGGGCGGCGATCACCTCGCCGGCGACCGTGGCCCCGGTGAAGGCGGCGTTGGCGACTCTGCCGCGTTCCTGCTGCAGTTGCTTGAGCAGGCTGTCCGCTGCCGATTCCAGCTGTGAGTTCTTGATGTGCAGTGGTCCGTTGACGAGCCAGTGCTGCACGTCGTTGATCGTGTGTCTGACCTGGTTGATCAGGTGGGGGAACTCGTCGTTGGCCTGGATACCGACGAAGGTGCCCACGCCAACGAGTGCGCCGAGCGCGAGCAGCATCGTGAGCCAGGTGGCGGCCAGCGACGGCATCCGCCTTCGGAGGCGTGCCGTGATCGGGTTGAGCAGGGCACACAGGAACAGTGCGATCGCGCAGGGCAGGACCACCAGGCGCAGTGTGTCGAGGATTCGCATCAGGCCGTAGACGACGACGCTGATGACGATCAGCCGCCAGCACCATGCCGCGAGGGAGGCCAGGACGGACGGCATTCTCGGCTCCTGATCGTTCACATCGTCCCCTTCAGCACGTCGGCCGGCCTGTCGCCTGGCAACATTCGTCTCCCTTGGGCAGATGAGCGGTGACCGTGATGGCCGTCTCCGCACACCGGTGGCCGTCGATGCGCTCGTGGGCCTGGTCAGTCCCGAGGTCCGCGGCCGCCCCGTCGAAGATCACCTCGGCGAATGTGATGGACATGCTGACCAGATGGGGCTATTCGCGGCCGACGGGGTCGAGCTGCAGGCTTGTACAACCTAACAACTATTTATCGGAGTGGCCGGGTCGGCGCAGGCGCAACGGGACTACGACCACTGTCTCTCCCCGGGCGCCGGGCTCGGGCCGGAGTACGCCGACCTCGACACCGCCGACCTTCACCCGCGCCGTTTCGTCCAACGGCATCTGCTCGACGATCTCGACGGCGCGCTGAGGGAAGGTCCGCGCGATGCCGAGCCTTTGCTCCCGTACGGCGAGCGCCCACCCCATGACCCCGAAGCCACCTGACAACGGCCACAGCGGGCGGAAGACGATCGCGGCCAACCGGTAGCCGCGTTCGGCAGGACAACTCACTGCCGTCAGCCGAGCCGCCGGCCTCAGAGGCGGGTGAGGACGCCGGGCGCCCTCCGATCGGCGGAGGGCACCCGGGTCATGGGGGTGTCAGGCGGAGGCGAGGACGAGCAGCGTCGACTCCGCCGTCTCGTCGACCAGCGCGCCACGGATCTCCTCGGGCCGGTAGTGCCGCAGCGGCACCGCGAACACCGCCGTCGCGCGGCGGCCCTCGTACTCCGCCGTGTAACAGAGCACCCGGACCTCCTCCTCGTCCCAGGTCTCCTTCAACCCCGACCGGAGCAGCCCGCTGACGCGGCGGTACGCCGGGCTGTGGTGGAGTTGCTGGAGACTGGACTCCAGGGGCATCTCGAACGACCGGTCCGCGAGCGGGTGCCGCAGCCGTACCCGCAGCCGCCGCAGCGGCAGCAGCCACATGCGGTCCGCCTCCGGCGACAACGCGACCAGGACCGCGACCTCGCCGAGGAGCGTCGCTCCGGCGGCCCACGGATGGGCGGCCAGGCCGCCGCCCCACCACCGGTCCGCCTGCGTGCCCAGCAGCGCCGCGACCAGCAGCAGCCCGGCGCGGCCGAAACCGCGCCCGGTCACCGGCGTACGGCGGGTGCTCATGCAGCCGCAGGAGGAATCGGGCGCGGAGATCCGCGCGTAGGCCAGGTACCCGAGGAAGCCGGTGGCGAGCACGGCGGCCGCCACCGCCTCGCCCGCGTACGCGGGCGGCAGGAGCAGCACCGCGGCCAGCGCCAGTTCGAGCGCGCCCGTCAGCCGGTAGGCGAGCAGCGCGCGGCCCGCGCCGACCAGCGACGGCAGCGCCGACCGCTCGGCGGAGCGACGGGCCGACCGGCCGCCGAACTTGATCGCGCCGGACCACAGCAGGGTGCCCCCGACGAACAGCGGCTGAACCGACGCCGACCACTCGATCATGGGTGTCTCCCTCCCCGGCTACACGCCGGCGTAGACGGTCGCGATGTCCACCTCATTGGTGTCGGGCCGCCAGGCACCGATCACCTTGACGTGCTTGCCGACCTGTAGGCGGGTGAGGTCGGCGACGGCCGGCGCGTGGTTGTAGACCGCGGCGGTCGTGCCACTGATCACATGGCCGACGACCCTCTTGCCGGCATGGTCGAGGTGCAGCCGCTTGCTCTCGATCGACGCGATGGACGCGTCCAGGTTCACGATGTTCACCCAGATCGCATCGGCGGCGAGGGAGCCGTCGGGCAGGCGCACGCCGCGGGCGTAGAACCCGTCGCCCACCTTGATCTGCTCGAACGTCGTCGGGCGGAGCTTCCAGATGCTGGTGCCGTCGGTGACGTGGATCCGGTGGAGGGTCCGGTCGGAGCCGGACGCCTTGATCAGAGATCCGCTGATCGCGGTGATCCGGCCCTCGGCGAAGTTCGGGTCGAGGGCGCCGGGGTCGAGGTCGAGCCGGGGAGGTGCGGCGAAGGCGGCCTCGGGAGCGAGGGAGCCGAGGGCGGTGGCACCCGCGACGGCGGAACCGCCCAGGACCGCGGAGGTCAGGAATCGGCGGCGGTCTGGCTGGGGCATGGCGGGGCCTCCGGTCAGCTGTCGATTCGGGCGGCGGAAAGACCGCTGGACAGGTCGAGGATGGCGCTGTACGCCGAGGGGGTCAGGTCGATGAGGCGGTTCGTGTAACAGGTCGAACCGCAGCAGGACCGCTCGCCGCAGAAGGCGTTGGTGTCCGGCCCGCAATCGGCGATGGACACGCTCACGCACTTGCCGCTGCAGGTGCTGGTCACGTAGAAGACGTGGCCGCAGGTGCGCCGGGACAGGCCCTCACCGCACTGGTCCGGCCGGGTGATGTTGAAGCAGGCGTCGGACGTGTTGGGCCACGCGCACTGGTGGGATCCCGAGTTGCAGGTGCCGCAGGCACCGTGGCCGGCGCTGCCGCACGGCCCCCAGGAGCTACCACAGCAGAACCAGGACATCTCGCCAAAGGCGGGAGAGCTGCTGTTGGAACAGCCCATGACAGTCTCCGTTCGGTGGATTCGAGGTGACAGGCCTGCCCGGGGTGCCTCCGATGGTGAGGAAGGAAACTTACGGAGTCAACGGACGAGTAAAAAGAAAGTTTCTACAAACGGCGGCGTGCGTTCTTAGCAGATCCCCGCACCTGCGCTCGTCAGGGCGGCGGGCGTATCGCCGCTATCCATCTGAATCGGTGGTCGATGTCCGGAACAGGCCACTGACGCGGGAGCAGCCGCCGGACGCATATCCCATGTGCGAATTGCGACGAACCGCTTGCGGAGAGTTATCGGCCTCGCAACGATGGTGCTGCGGAATCCCCCCCGAGGAGGCACGATGGCGATCAAAGAAAGTCCGACGTTCCGGCGGCGCCGCGTGGCGCTGGAGCTGCGCCGGCTCCGCGAAAGAAGCAACCTCACGCTGGAGCAGGCGTCGAGGCACCTGGAGTGCTCACCCACCAAGCTCAGCCGGATGGAGACGGCGCGGACGCCGCTGCATCCACGCGACGTCCGCGACCTGCTCGACCTGTACGGCGTCACGGACGAGAAGGTCCGCGAGACGCTCACCGACCTCGCGCGCGACTCGCGCAAGAAGGGTTGGTGGCAGGGGTACGACGACGTCCTCCCCGCCCAGTTCTCGATCTTCCTCGGCTTGGAGACGGCGGCCTCGTCGATCGAGGCGTACCGCTCCCAGCTCCTCTACGGCCTCTTCCAGACTCCCGACTACGCCCGCGCCCTGATGAGCGTCGACGTCCTCCGCCTCAAACCGGAAGAGGTCGACCGCCGCGTCGAGCTGCGCATGGCCCGGCAGGAGCTCCTCACGAAGGAGGACCCGCTACGCGTCTGGGCCATCCTCGACGAGTCGGTCCTCCATCGGGTCGTCGGCGGCCGCGAGGTCATGCGCGCCCAGCTCCAGCACCTGCTGCAACTGTCCGAACTCCCCAACGTCGTCATCCAGGTCCTCCCGTACCAGGCGGGCCCCGTTCTCATCACGGCGGAGTCGTTCGAGTTCCTCCGTTTCCCGGAACCGACCGACTCACCGATCGTCTACATCGAGCACTCCACCGGCGGTCTCTATCTGGAACGCGAGGAGGAAATCCAGGAATATAGGAACAGAATCGATCATCTGATCGCGAACGGTGTGGGCGTCGACAAATCGCTCGCGATGATCGCGGCGGTGATGAAAGAGCTGTAGCCGACCGACGGAAGAGGGCGTGTCGTGGCAGCACCGGAGCTGGCAGGAGCCGACTGGCGCAAGAGCAGTCGCAGCAATCCCGAAGGCGGGGACTGCGTCGAGGTCGCGGCGGTGCCCTGGCGCAAGAGCGCGCGAAGCAACGCCGAGGGCGGCTCCTGCGTCGAGGTGGCGGTGGTCCTCCGCTGACGGGCCGCCGGACACCCGCCTGGTGCAGTAGGTAGCCGACCAGGACGGCGGCGTTCCATCGCTCGAGCGTGGCGATGGCAGACGTGCGCGGACGGGGGCCGGTGTGGAGTGGGTCGAGCGCGTGGTCGTGCGCGACGGTGTCCGCCTGCGGTGCCTCGACAGCGGCGGGTCTGGACCACCGATCGTGCTGCTGCACGGCCTGGCGGGTCACGCGGGAGAGTGGGAGGCGATGGCACGGCCGCTCGGCAGCGGGCATCGCGTCGTCACGGTCGACCAGCGCGGACACGGCCGAAGCGAACGGTACCCCGGTGACGTGTCGCGCGCGGTGTACGTCGAGGACGTCGTCGCCGTCATCGAGCGGCTGGGCCTGGGCACGGTGGTGCTGATCGGTCAGTCGCTGGGCGGGCACACCGCGATGCTGACGGCCGCCGCGTGCCCGGAACTCGTCGACGCGCTCATCCTCGTCGAGGCCGGTGCAGGTGGTCCGAATCCGGCCGTCCCCGAACGGATCGGTGAGTGGCTTGCATCCTGGCCCGTACCGTTCGGCTCGTACGAGGCGGCGGTGGACTTCTTCGGCGGCGGTCCGCTCGGCCGGGGCTGGGCGGACGGGCTGGAAGAGCGTGCCGACGGCGGGTGGCCTCGCTTCGACCGGGACGTGATGGTGGCCTCGCTGGCGGACAATGCCCGACGCTCTTTCTGGCCGGAGTGGGAGCGGGTGCGATGCCCGACGATGCTCGTGCTGGCCGGCTCCGGCCTCCTGCCGCTGGATGAGGCCGGGGAGATGATCAGACGTCGCCCAGGGACCGTGGCCGTCAGCATCCCGGAGACAGGACATGATCTTCATCTGGAGAGGCCGGAACGCCTTTACGGCGTCATCGCGAGCTTCCTTGGCGATATCGACGGACCGTCGATGTCGCACCGATCGCCGATGGGGACGGAGTGTTCGGTGAATGAGAATTAGCGCCGAGTTTGGCGAGTGAGCAACGAGTTTGGCGGCTCACGGTGCCGTCCAGGGTCCCGGCTGCGAACACCAGCTTTAGATGACGGTTCCCAGATTTTGTTGGCGGCCGGATGCCCGAACGTCCCCGGGTCGGGGAACCGAGACGACCGTGCCGGTGAGCTGCTGGCCGATCTCAAGGTAGGGGCCGAAGCCGTTCCCAGACTTCAGAGCGGTCGCGTGACCGGGCGGGCTCCTGCTGTCCTGGTTGGATCGCCGTCCACCGGCACGTCCGCGACCGTCCGACCGTAGCAGCCGGCCTGATGGTCTGGGCGGGGTCATGGCCGTCTTGTGGATCAGCCTGTCCCCGGCTCCGGTGTATGGCAGTCTTCCTTGTCGACGTTGTCCGGTAAGGAGCTTTAAGGGGGAGTATGCGTAGGTTTGGGAGGATCCGCTATGAGTCGGGGCTCCAAAGGACGCTACGCCAGATTAAGGGGCTTCCCCGGTGGCAGGCAGTGCTGACGCTGCTACCGATGCCGCTGCTTTTCGTCGGTGGTGCGCTCGGTGGCGGCCTCGGCGGCCTTGCGACCGCGGTGAACGCGGGGGTGGCTCGGAGACAACAGATGTCGGCGGCGGCCACCGCCCTTGCGATGCTCAGCGTCAGCGCTTTCGCCTACGGCACCTACTTCATCGTGGCCGGCGCGCTGCTGCACACGATGGGTTCACCCTCGGGTACGCCTCGAACGCCGGCCATTTCGGAGCCTACGCCGATACCGATCACGAGGTCTCCCATTCCGCCGTCGTCGGTTCCGACGACCGTCGTGCTGACGCCGGGCGTCATCGGCCCGAGGGGCGTGGAGCTGACCTGGCCGGCTTTCGTCAACGCCACCGGCCTCCCCGCCAACGACGTTATGGGGTACCTGGTGTCCCGCAGCGGCCCCTACAAACCCTTCACGGCCTCAACGCCGGAGATGATCGCGACGCTGGGCCCGCACGACACCAGGTACGTCGACCCGGCCGTGCCCGCCCTCACCGGCCCGAGCGGAGGAAGCTACACCTACCGGGTGACCGTGTCGACCAGGTCGGGGGCGACGATCCCAGGCCCGAACCTGTCGGTGCAGTTCCCACCGGCCGGTCGTACCGAGATCATCCTACGTGCCAACGCGGCCGCGATGCTGTCCTCGGACCGCCCGAAAACCGTTGTCGCCGCCGGCCCGAGCCAACTGCCGTTGAGGGCGGGCCACCATACCGTCGGCGCCGGCGTCGACCGCGTGATCTTCGGCTTCGGCCGGCTACCCACGCTGCTCCGCCACGCGGCCAAGGTCGAGGCACATCTGCGCCTGTGGGACTGCGCCCTCGAATCCAGTGGGGACAAGGTCGGCTTGTTCCGGCTTTATGGCCTGCGTCGCTCGTTCACCAGTTCCCAGGCGACATGGAAGAACGCGGCGGCCCGCAAAGCGTGGACCGATCCCGGAGGCGACTACGGCGAACCAGCCCGCAAGGGCATTCTGGCCAACGCCGACGAACCGATGATGTGCGACCTCGACGCGACCGCGCTCGTACGCGACTGGATCGGCTCACCCCGCTCTGAGCACGGGCTGCTGCTCAAGGCCGGAAACGAGGCACCGGCTCCGCAAAATCAGATGACTTTCTTCGGGCTTGGCACAGAAGGGAACGACAACCCCGGGCTGGACCCGACACTTGTGATCACCTACACGTCGCCCAAGTGAGCCCGCGCCGCCTGACTTGGCGGCGTGAGCCGGTGTAGCCGTAGGACAACGTGTTCGCATGCTTCTCTGCGCTGGTGACCTTCAGCGGCCAGACCGACGGCGTGGGAGGGGACGAAGCCCGGTCTGTCCCGTTAGGCTCATCGCAAAAAGCGGCGCCTACCCCCAAGGGCACGGAGAATGAGTGCGAGCGACGAGGCATCACTACGGACCCCGGCCTACGGGTCGTCGTGCGATCGGAGGGAGCGATGAGCACGACTCCGGACGAGGCGACGGCCGATCCGTCGACCATTCTCGAAGAGGCCCGTAACCACGCCGAAAGCGGCGATCTCGAACGCGCCGCCGAGTTGTTCCGCAGGGTTCTGGAGACCGGCGACACCTCCGAGCGAGCGCAGGCGGCGTTGGGCCTGGCGGTCGTGCTGGAGGGCCGCGGAGATCACGAGGGTGCTCGCGAGGCGGACCGGCTCGCGATCGCGACGGGGGATCCGGAGTACGGTGCGCGCGCCGCGTACCACCTCGCGCTGTCGTGGGAGCGGGCCGGCGAGCGCGACCAGGCCCGTGACGCCTGGCGTACCGTCGTCGACTTCGGCAACCGCGCCTACCTCCCGCCGGCCTGCCTCGCGCTCGCCCAACTGGCCGACGAGGACGGCGACGCCCGCCAGGCGTGCGAGTGGTGGGAACAGGTCATCGCCACCGAGGATCCGGAGTACGCGCCGGTCGCAGCCCACGACCTGGCCCTTCGGCTGATCGAGTGGGGTGAGCCGGCCCGCGCACAGCGGGTGCTGTCCGGTGCGCTGGACCTCGTCGACCGGGGCCGTGACGCGCAGGCGCACGCCCGGCTCGCGGTCAGTCTGGGCATCTCCCACCTGGAGCAGGCGATCAACGCGTTCGGGAGCGTGACGCCGGGGGAGGACGCCGACCCGGACGTGGTCCCCCTGGCCATCGAGCTGCTCGCCCGGACGCTTCCCCTCCGGGGCCGCGACGAGGCCGCCCAGGAGATCTGGCGGCGAGGACTCGCCGACCCGGCGCTCGGCGAGGACGTACGTGCCCGGCTGCGACGGACGTTCGCCGCCGAGGGCGAGGACCTCTGGTGGGAGGGCGAGGTGGAGGCCGCGGTACGCGCCAACTCCGTGCCGGCACTCACCAGCGAGGTCTTCGGGGCACTCGACCACATGTACGCGGTGATCGCCGCCCGCTACGCCAATGGCGCGGACGGCCTGCCCGCCGAGGCGTACCAGGTGATGGGGGAGGCCGTCCGGGTCCCCACGGCCTATCCATGGGGGCGCGCACTGCAGGAGAGCTTCGCCGAGCGCCTCCGCCAGGCCATGGGCTCCGACGTCCCCATCCTGCCCCCGGGCTGGCCCGACGCCGACCTTGGGTAAGGATGACATTGCCAGGCCGGGTCTCCGTGCTTCGTCGGCCCGCTGTTTCCACGGCTGTGATGCCGGCACTCTGGTCGGTGCCTTCGTGTCTCCGGCGACGGACCGGGAACTCTTGCGAATATCCCACCGGCGGTGAATCGCCAGGCCCTGGGCGTTCGTGCCCTTCGACCTCATGCCCGGGTGCGGGCGACTTGGGCGGCTCCGAGTAGCTCCGCGTCGCCGCCGAGCTTCCCGACGGTGAGCGTCAGTGCTTCGTACGCCCCGGCGGGCATGTGCCGGCGCAGGCCGTCATGGAGACCTTCGATGACGGGAGCGGCCGCGGGGCCCAGCGTCCCGTCAACGACGATCATTTGTGGGTTGAGCATGACGCAGGCCGGGGCGAGGTGCTGCCCGACCAGGCGGCCGAGGTCGTCGAGAACGCGCCGGACGGCGGGGTCCCCCTGGGCCACGAGCCCGAGGACGTCGTAGATGCTCACGTCGGCGCCGAGCATTGGGCGCGCGGCGTCGAGGATCTGGTCGGGACTGGCGACGATGCCCAGGCATCCGCGCGCCCCACAGCGGCACATCGGCCCGGCGGCGTCGACGTGGAGATGGGAGAGCTCGCCGGCGAGGCCGTTCGCGCCGTGCACGAGCTGTCCGTTCACGATGAGCCCGGCGCCCATCCCGGTGACCAGCTTCAGGTAGATGACGTGCCGGCGGTCCCGGGCGGCGCCGAACGCCAGCTCACCGAGTGCGGCGAGGTTGCACTCATTGTCGACCGTCGCAGGTACACCGAAGGCAGCCGTCAGGTCCGGTGCGAGGTCCCTGAACAGCCACGCGGACATCGGCGGAGCCTCCGCGGGACGCGCGGCAAACGCCTCGAGCCGCGAGAAGCCGGCGCCTTGCTGGTAGGGAAAGGGCAGGCCGAGAACGATGTGGTCCACGGACGTCGAGCGGGCGGCCTTCTCGCGGGCGGTGGCCAGCAGCCGGGCGACCTCGGCGACGATGTCCGGGCACTGCAGCCAGTCGTACGGCTCCTCGACCCGCCCGAACAACCGCCCATCGGTGGAGACGAGCGCGGCACGGACGACTCGGTGCGTGATGGCGACCGCGCCGACCAGGGACGTCCTGCGTACGAGCCGGAGCGGTGTGGCGGGCCGGCCCCGTACGCGCGCTGGACTGTGCCCAGGAGCTTCTTCGAGTATGCCGCGGGCGAGCAGCCGAGCCGTCGCTCCTGTCACGGTGCTGACCGGAAGGGCGGCGAGCCGGGCGAGCTCGGCGCGGGTGAGGGCCTCGTGCTGGTCGAGGAGCTCGACGACGCGCCGTTCCGCGCCACGAGGACCCGTCGTCTCGAGTCCGTGCGTCACAGCCCGCGATTATAACTGATTCGGCGATTAATTGGCGTGATCGCAACACTTCTGCCCGTTGTATCCGGGTATGTCCGAGCGTTAAGTTCCGGCACACGACCTGCGCCGTTGTCTCGGCGCGGTCGCCGGAACCGGCGCGCGTCGACGCGCGCCCTAAGGAGAGTCATGGCAGAGACCCCCGCCCGCCCGGGCCTCACCCGTCGTCAGATGCTCGCCGGCGGTGCCGCCGCAGCCGGCTCGGTCCTGGGCACCGGGCTGCTCCGCGCCGGCACCGCGGAGGCGGCCGAGGCCCGGTCCACCGGCGCGCAGGCCACCGTCGACCTGACCAAGCCGACCTCGCCGTTCCCCCACGTGTGGGAGCGGGTCGTCGGCGGGGACTGGGCGAAGCAGGCGCTGCGCCGGGACTACCAGGACCAGTTGTTCACGTGCCATGACGAGCTCGGCATCCAGTCGCTGCGCTTCCACGGGGTGCTCAACAGCTCAATGAGCACGTACTTCCCGACGGTCAACGGCCGGCCGCGCAATCCGGCGTTGTCGAAGGACGACTACTCCTTCTTCAACGTCGACCAGATCTACGACGCACTGGTCGACCGCGGTATGCACCCCTATGTCGAACTCAGCAGCATGCCGGCGGCCCTGCAGTCCGCCCCGCCGCCCTTCGGCGTCTTCCTCTACGACTTCAACCAGATGGAGCCGAAGGACTACGCGCTCTGGGGCAAGGTCGTCGGGGACTTCGCGCGGCACATGGTGGACCGCTACGGCATCGGCGAGGTACGCAAGTGGCCGTTCGAGGTCTGGAACGAGCCGAATCTGTCCGTGTTCTTCAACGGGGACCAGCAGGCCTACTTCAAGCTGTACCGATACGCCGCGGAGGCGATCAAGAACGTCGACGCGAGCCTGCGGGTCGGCGGCCCGGCGACGTCGGCCGGTCAGCTCAGCTTCGGCCCGCCACGCTCTCCCGGCGTGCAGTACTACCGCGAGTTCATGCAGTGGGCCACCGCCAATGGCGTCCCGGTCGACTTCGGCGCCGCGCACGGGTACGAGACGGACAACGGTGCGGGGCCGAACGGAGCGGCGACATTCTTCAAACAGAACCGCGCCGACACTCCTAAAGGCGTTTCCCTCTACATCTCCGAGACGAACGTCTCGGCGGACCTCGGCGACGCCGCACTCGACCGATCCGACGCCGCGGCGAGCTTCCTGCGGACCATCATCGAGACGGCGGGGGTCGTGGACGCGTTGTCCTACTGGGCGTTCACCGACATCTTCGAAGAGGCCGGCCAGGCCGACAAGCCGTTCCACGGCGGGTTCGGCCTGCAGACGATCCACGGCATCAAGAAGCCGTCCTACCGACTGCTGCAGATCCTCCACAAGGTGGGGCAGCGCAGCGTTCCGCTCACCCTGTCGGGCGCGCCGGCCACGGTCGGCGGGATCGCGATCACCGGGGGCGCAGGCGGCAAGGTCGACATCCTCCTCTACAACCACGCCCTCGCCACCGGCGACGGCAGCCACCCCGCTCCCGCCCAACCCGCCGAACTGACCGTCCAGGTGCGTGGCCTGCCGAACCGGGCACGGGCTCGGGTCCAGCTCATCGACGAAGACCACACCAACCCGCAACGCGAGTGGGTCGAGATGGGCTCCCCCGAGTACCCCAGCCGACGTGAACTGCGCGCCCTGCAAGACGCCAGCGAGCTCCACGACCATCCCCTCGAGCTCAAGACGGACCGCACCACCACGAGCTTTTCTCTCACCCTCCCCGCCGAAGGCGTCGCCGCGATCCACATCGCCTGAGCACGGCCGTTCAGCCGAGGGTGATCAACGCTTTTTGAATGAGGACGCAATTCGTGACCCTTAACTCATCCTTGCCCGGCCGCCGGCGCGGCGGCCGGATGCTCCTCATCGGTGCCGTTGCCCTCGGTATGAGCGTCCCGCCGGCGGCAGGCGCTGTCGCCGGCGTGCCGACGACACCGCCGAGCGTCCGGGTGCCGGATCGCGCACCGACGCTGACCGCGGGCACCTTCCAGAACCCGCCGGCGAGCGTGCGGCCCAAGTACCGGTGGTGGGTGCCGCTCGCCCACACCGACGACGACGAACTGCGCGCGGAGGTCAAGCAGATCGCGGCATCCGGTGCCGGTGGCGTGGAGGTGGCCCCGTTCGGGGTGCCGGGAGCCGGGAACCAGCAGCCCGAGTTCCTGAAGACCTATGGCTGGGGCACCACGCTGTGGACGCGAAAGCTGCAGGTCATCATCGCCGAGGCGAACAAGTACGGGTTGACGGTGGACCAGAACATGGGTCCTCATTACCCGCCGACCGTGCCCACGGTCACCGACGTCAACGACCCCGCGGCGGCACAGCAGCTCGTGTACGGGACCGCGTTCGTGAAGGCCGGAACGGCCTTCCACGGAGCTCTGCCCACGCCCACGTCGGGCGTGCCGACCGGGGCGAAGACCACACTCGTCGCCGTCGCGGCCGTCAAGTGCGTCGAGGACTCGTGCCCTGCGCCCAAGGGCGGGTCCCGGCAGGTGGACAGGTCCACGGTCACCGACCTGACCGAAGACGCCAAGGACGGCATGCTGGACTGGACCGCGCCGGCGGGCTCGGGCACCTGGGCGCTGCTCGCCTTCTTCCAGACGGCCGACGGTCTGACGAAGACCGGCTTGACCGCGACCACGCCGAACTATGTCGTCGACCACCTCAGCAGCGCCGGAGCGAACGCGGTCGCCTCCTTCTGGAACTCCGCCATCTTCACCCCCGAGACCAGGCGGCTGCTCAGCCGGATGAACGGCACGGGCTCCATCTTCGAGGACTCCCTGGAGATGGGCGCCAACGAGCTGTGGACCTGGGACTTCGCGGCCCAGTTCACCAAGCGCCGCGGCTACTCCGTCATCGAGGCGCTTCCCGCGCTCACCGGTGCCGGCCAGCAGGGCACGGCCGTTCCGGCGTTCGACTTCAGCGACGGCAGCGGAGCCCGCTACCGGCAGGACTACCGCCAGACCTGGAGCGACCTCTACATCGACCGGTACGTGACCGGCCTGCAGCGCTGGGCCGGGTCGCACGGCCTGAACTACCGCGCCCAGGCCTACGGCGACCCGATCCAGACCGGCCGAGCCGCCCGCGTGACGGGCGTGCCCGAGGGCGAGTCGCTCGACTTCGGCAGCCCGAACGCCAACGGCGCCGAGCAGGACTACAAGGTCCTCGCGGGCGGGGCGCACAGCGTCGGCACGACCCGGATCTCCACCGAGTGCTGCGCCGTCTTCAACGGCGCCTACCGATCCACCGTCTCCGGCCGCGACCTCAACCAGGACCTCACGACGGACCAGCCGTGGGTCGACGGCGACGCCCAGAACGGCAACCTCGACACCACCTACAAGGCGTTCGCCGGGGGCGTCACCCAGGTCGTGTGGCACGGCTTCGCCTACAAGGACGCACCGGCCGGGCTCGCATCCCCCAACCCCGGCGAGGGCGGCGCGTGGCCGGGATACAACCCGTGGAACATCCGGGGCTACCTCAACGTGGGGGAACTGTTCGGGCCGCGCGTCCCGCAGTGGCGGGACTACCGTTCGGTCAACGACCACCTCGCCCGGCTCCAGTTGGTCCTGCGGCAGGGCAGGCCACGGCTCGACCTGGCCGTCTACTACCAGGATCTCGGCCTCGCCGGGCAGAGCGTCGGCGCCCAGGAGGCGCCGGCGCACATGCTCGGCGTCGACTCGGCCACCGCCGCCGCGGGCTACACCTACGAGTACCTGACGCCCGACGCGCTCGCCGGCGCGCCGTACAAGGACCGCCGCCTCCTGCCCGACGGCGCCGCCTACAAGGGCCTCATCCTGAACGACCAGACCACCATCACCGTTGACGCGGCCGAGCGCATCCTCGCCCTCGCCCGGCAGGGCCTGCCCGTCTTCGTCGTCGGCGGCACCCCCTCGGCAGCGCCCGGCGCGGGCCAGGACGCGCGCATCAAGGCCCTGACCACGCAACTCCTGCACCAGCCCAGCGTCCGGCACGTCGCCGACGAGGCCGGGCTCCCGGCCGCGCTCGGCAGCACCGGCCTGCGACCCGACGCCAAGGCCGCATCGTCCGGGGGAGCACTGGAGACGGTGCACCGGAACGCGGGCGACACCGACTACTACTTCATCTACAACCGAAGCGGCTCCCAGTCCGACACCACGATCTCCCTCGACGGCAGCGGACGCCCCTACCGGCTCGACGGCTGGACGGGCACCATCGATCCGATCGCCGCCTACACCGAGGAGCAGGGCTCCATCAGGGTTCCGGTGAAGCTCGCGCCGTACGACGTCACCGTCATCGCCGTCACCGGTAAGGGGCCGAGCCCAAGGCACGCCGTGAACACGAACGCGGACGTCCGCTACGGCGGCGACGGCTCGCTGCTGGCCCGCGCCACCGATGACGGCGACTACACCGCCGCCCTGGACAACGGCCGTACGGTCTCCACCGTCACCAAGAATGTTCCGCCGCCACAGAAGCTGACGTCCTGGCGGCTCTCCGCCGAATCCTGGACCCCCGGAGCCACCCCGGACCAAACCCAGAAGACGACCCTGCCCACGACCAACGTGGTCGCGAGGCAGGACGGCACCCTGCCCTCGTGGAGTGAGATCACCACGAGTCCCGGCCTCGGCAACGCCTCCGGCGTCGGCACCTACACCACCACCGTCGTGATGCCCGCCGGCTGGAACAAGGACAACGGCGCCTACCTGGACCTCGGCAAGGCGGTCGACACCGTCCGCGTGGAGGTCAACGGTCGCCCGGAGAGCGGGACCGACCAGAGCGACATCAGCCGTATCGACCTCGGGAGACGGCTGCACGCCGGCTCCAACACCATCACCGTGACCGTGTCGACCACCCTCTACAACGCGGTCAAGGCCACCGGAGGCGCCACCTACCGCCTGCCGAACCAGCGAACCGGCCTGCTGGGCCCCATCGTCCTGACCCCGTACGTCGAGTCCCCGCTGCGCTGAGAACCACCCGCTGCCCCGGCATTTGCCGGGGCAGCGGCTCAGTCGGCGATGTCGCGCTGGGCGACGACCTTGGTGATCCGGACGCGGGCGAGGTACTCGCCGGGCGCGCCGTTGCGGGCGCCGTACTCCTCGGCGCGGTCCGCGCCCATGTACCGGCCGCCGATCACGGTCGCCCAGCGGCGCACCTCGTCCACGTCCTCGGACAGTGACGCCTCGCCCCACAGCGAGACGAAGGAGTACGGCGGGGTCTGGTCGTCCACGCTGATCGAGATGCGCGGATCGCGGCGCAGCGCCTTCGCCTTGAGCCCCGACTCGTGCGTCGTGAACAGCAGGTCGGGCCCGTCGAGGACGAACCAGATCGGCGTGACGTGCGGCGTGCCGTCCGCCTTGACGACGGCGGCCTTGCCGGTGCGGGTTCCGGTCGAGACGAAGTCGCGCCACTCGTTTTCGGTCATGGTTTCGGCCATGCGCCGATTCTCTCCGAGCGGCGCACCGGCCTCACCCCGGGGGTCAGGACACGGCCGTGCCAATGAGGTGGCCCACCAAGAACGTCACCCCGGCGGCGAGACCGCCCGCGACGACCTGGCGCAGACCCGAGCGCACCGCGGGCCGCCCGTTGAGGACGCCGATGCCCGCGCCGACGCCGAACAACGCGAGGACCGCCAGCCCGATCGCGGCCAGCAGCGCGGCCGCGCCGCCCCCGATCAGGTACGGCAGCACCACGACGAACGCGCCCATCGCGAACGCGAGCAGGCTCGACGCCGCCGCGCCCCACGGAGAGCCGAGCTCGTCCGGGTCCAGGCCCAGCTCTTCCCGCGCGAGCGTGTCGAGGGCGACCTTCTTGTCGCTCATGATCCGGTCGGCGAGGCGCTCGGCGTCGCCGCGGTCCAGCCCCTTGGCGCGGTAGAGCAGGACCAGCTCCGCATGCTCCTCTTCCGGGGTCTCCTCCAGCTCCTGCGCCTCGAGCGCGATCTCCCGCTCGAACATCTCCCGCTGGCTGGACATGGAGACATATTCTCCGGCGGCCATGGAGAACGCTCCGGCCAGCAGTCCGGCGACGCCCGCCAGCAGGATCGCGGTCCGGGAGGATCCGGATCCCGCGAAGCCCATGACGAGGGCGGTGTTCGACACGAGGCCGTCGCTGACCCCGAAGATGCCCGCGCGCAGCGCCCCGGAGCGGTCCGTACGGTGCCAGCCCTCCCGGCGGGAGATCTGCACGCGCGGATCGGGCTTCCCGCCGTCGAGCAGCTTGGCGAGCGTACGGGCGTGGCCGCGCTCGTCGTCGGCCATCCCCGGCGCGGCGTCCGGGTCACGGTCGTAGAGCCCCGCGTCCGAACGCTCGGCACGTTCGATCATCGGCAGGACCGCGCGCGTGGACAGCCGCCGGGCCGTCACCGCGAGTAGTCGGGTGCGCGCACTGGGCGGTCCGGGGGGAGGCACCTCCGCCCCGGCCGACCGGAGCTTCTCCTCCCAATGGGCCGCGTGCTTCCGCTCCACCGCCGCGAGCTCCTCCAAGATCTCGCGGCGTTCGCCGTCCTCGGCCTGCGCGAGACTCGTGTACAGGGTGGCGGCGTCGCGCTCGCTGGCGAGGAGGTCCCGCCAGCGCTTGACGCGTTCTCGATCAGCAGCTTTGCCCATGGCACTCCTCGTCGTCCCCATCCGTACCGAAACCTGCCAGGACCGGAAAGTCATCCCCGCACCGGGTGCCGCGAAGCCCGTACGTCCCCGAGCAGCATCATCACGGCTCCTCCATGGTCTCGCAGTACGGAGGGCGACCGGTGGCGGGGCCGCTCCGGCATGCCTACGCTAAGAGCCGTGGGCAACCTGCCGGCCGGTGGGACACGCTTCGTGGGCCGCGAACGAGAGTCGCGCGAGGCGACGGCGGCGCTGCGCCGCGGACGGCTCTTGACGCTCACCGGAGACCCGGGGGTGGGCAAGACACGCCTGGCCCTGCGGATCGCGGGGCGCGCCCAGCGGTCCTTCCCCGACGGCGTGTGGTTCGTCGAGCTGGCACCGGTGCGGGACGCCGAGCTCCTCGTCGCGGCCGTCGCCGAGGCACTCGAGATCTACGAGGCGTCGCTCGGCACCCGGCAGGACTCGGCCCGCAGCCTGCTCGAGCTGCTCGTCGATCACCTGGCGGACAAGCGGATGCTCCTGATCCTCGACAACTGCGAACACCTGCTGGACGCCTGCGCGCGGCTGGCCAACATCCTCCTGCGCGCCGGCCGGAATCTGCACATCATGACCACCAGCCGGCAGACGCTGGGCGTCGTCGGAGAGCAGGTCCTGCCCGTACGGCCGTTGCCGATGCCGGATCCGGAGAAGACGCCCTCCCTGGCCGCGGTGTCCGGGTCCGACGCGGTACGCCTCTTCGCGGACCGGGCGGCGACCGCGTCCCGTGGTTTCCGCGTCACCGAGGCCAACCAGGGCGCCGTCCTGCGATTGTGTCACCGGCTCGAGGGCAACCCGCTGGCGATCGAGCTCGCCGCGGTCCGGGTCCGGGCCATGTCCGTCGACCGGGTCCTGTGGCGGCTGGACGACTACTTCGGGCTGCTGACGGAGGGAAGCAGCACGCACCTTCCTCCGCTCCAGGCGCCGCGCACGGCGATCGACTGGAGCTCCGGGCTGTGCTCCCCGGTCCAGCGGACGTTGTGGCGCCGGCTCGCCGTCTTCGAGGGCGGCTTCGACCTGGACGACGCCGAAGCCGTCTGCACCGGCGACGGCATCGCCACCGACGACGTTCTGGACATTCTCACCGACCTGATCGACATGTCGATCGTCGTACGGGAGCCACCGGACCGGCTGTGCCGGTACCGCCTGCCCGAGATGATCCGGGAGTACGGCCAGGAGATGCTGGCCCGCTCCCATGAGGAGACCCGGGTACGGGACCGGCACCGCGACCACTACTTCGCGATGGCCGAGCGCGCCATGACGGAGTTCATGACTCCCCGTCAGGCACTCTGGCTCTCCCGGCTGCGGCGCGAGCATCCCAACCTCCGCACTGCGGCGGACCACGCGCTGGCCGCTCCCGGCGAGGACACGCTCGCCGTGCGGATCGCGACCGACCTGGGCCGCTACTGCATCACGAGGGGACTGCTCAGCGAAGGCCGTCACTGGCTGGACCGGGCCCTGGAACACCACCGGGCCTCCGGCCACGCCCGGGCGGACGCGCTGTGGGTCGCGGGCCGGCTCGGCATCCTGCAGGGGGACACGGCGGCGGCACTGGACCTCCTGGACCAGTGCCAGGACCTCGCCGAGCTGATCGGCTACCCGCTGGCGGGGCGACGCGCGGTGCAGTGCGCCGGCCTGGCGGCGCTGTTCGAGGGCCGGTTCGCGGACGCCCAGGCACTGATGACCCGGGCATTGGAGAGCAGCCGGGCCGCCGACGACGCCGACGGTCAGTGGCTCACGCTGTTCCACCTGAGCATCCTCCACAGCGCTCTCGGCGACCATGAGGCGGCGCTCGCCTGCGCCGAGCGTTCCCTGGCGATCTCCCGGGAGCACGGCGCGGCCTTCTCGGAGGCCCACGCGCTGTGGGCGACGGCGATCGCCACCTGGCAGCTCGGCGACGCGGCGGGGGCCAGGCCGTTGCTGCGTGCGGCGCTCGACCTCAAGCACACGCTGGGGGATCGATGGGGGATGACGTTCTGCCTGGAGTCTCTCGCCTGGGCGACGACGGACGCGGACGCGGAGGCCGCCGCCCGCCTGCTCGGCGCCGCGGACTCCATGTGGCGTTCGATCGGGTCGTCGGTGGATCGGCTCCACGGGCTGGCGGAGTCCCACCGGTGGTGTGAGGGCGTGCTCCGTGGGACGCTCGGCCCGGATCGGTTCGGCCAGGCATTCGCCGAGGGAGCGGCCCTCCCGCTGGACGCCGCGGTCGCCCTCGGGCTCGGCCGTACGGCACACGCCGGCTCCTGAGCCGCCATCGGCCTTTGCCGCCGGGCTTGTTCTCCTGTGAGCCGGCACCTCGGCTGAAGGCGCCATCTGGCCGGGGAGTACGGTTTTCGCATGGACATCGCGACCCCGCAGGGTCCGGCCGAGGTCACCCTGGACGCGCCGGCGGAGCCGGCGTTCCTCCTGGTCATGACCCACGGTTCGAACGGCGGGATCGACGCGCCCGACCTGCTGGCCGTCCGCGAGGAGGCGCTCGCGCTCGATGGGGCCGTGGCTCGCGTCCTCCAGCCGTTCCGTCGTGCCGGACGACGTGCGCCCGGGTCCGCGGAACGCCAGGACGAGGCCTGGCTCACGGTGATCGCCGCGCTCCGTGAGAGGTTCCCCGATGTGCCCCTGATTCAGTGCGGGCGGAGCAACGGCGCGCGCGTCGCGTGCCGTACGGCGCTCAAGGCCGGGGCGCGCGGAGTGATCGCGCTAGCGTTTCCGCTGCACCCGCCGGGAAGGCCCGAACGTTCCCGCGCACCCGAGCTGAGGGCGGCGGGCGTGGAGGTCGTGGTCGTCAACGGCGACCGTGATCCGTTCGGTGTCCCGGATCCCGCGGATGCCACTCGGGTCGAGATCCTGCCGGGGGAACGGCACGATCTGGCCAGGAGGCCCGCCGCGGTGGGGGCGGTGGTGGGGGAGTGGCTGCGCCGATGGAGCGCCGGTACGTGCTGAGTCCCCCGAGGTCGATCATCATTATGGACAGGTCCCCCGTAGAGAACGCGTCACGCCGCCGTGTGCGCCGGAAGGTCGGTCGGGCGGTGAGGTGCGATGATTCCCCCGTCGGGAAGCAGCTCGCCGGTGTCCTCGAACAGCACGACCCCGTTGCAGAGCAGGCTCCACCCCTGCTCGGGGTGGCAGGTGATGGTGCGAGCGGCCTCACGGTCGGGTGCGGTCGCCGAGGGGCATGGCGGCTCGTGCGGGCACATGTGCGTGCCTCCGGTCTCGACTACTCGTAGGTTCGGTTGCTTCATGTCACTAAGACGTCTTCGAGTGTGCTGCGGTTCGCCCGCGTTCGGACATAGCCCGGCCGGGCGGTTTTCCGATGGCCCCAGTGACTCCTCGTGACAGAGATCACTTTACGGCTTATCGGTCCGTACCCGCATCCAAATCGGCCAAAGAACAACTCTCGGTACAGACAACGATCTGGCGCGGTAGCACGATCGCGCAGGTCAAACGGTGCATCGCCCGCGTTTCGCCGGGCCGGACGGGTACGGGGTGCGGCCTCGTCCTTCCCCGCGGCACCCGGGCGACGGCCAGGCGCAGGGCAGTTTTCGGTCATGTGGCGGAGCGCGTCTTTGCACCCCCGAATCGGCCGGCCGTACGCGGCGCGGGCCCTGAGGGAGGCGACGGCACCACTCGCGATCTACGGCGAGCCGCCGCCCACGCCCGTGCGGAAGGCCGGTCAGGCCGTCCGCCGGCCGAGGTCGTTGACCCAGGCCGGGCCGATATCCTCCAGAGTGTAGCCGCCGGGGTAGGAGCGGGTGTACGGCTTCTTCGGCCGGGAGGACGGGCGCGGCGGCATCAGCCGGACGGCGAGCGCACGCAGTTTCAGTGCCCGGTGCGCGGCGATCTCCAGGACCCGGGGCGCACGGGGCAGGCCGAGCGCCTGGCGCAGTGGCGCGTCGGTCATCGCCAGCACCCCTCGCCGGGCGAGCGGGCGCAGGAACCTCGGGAACCACCCCTCGAAGATCGCGATCGTCGCCTCCGCCACCCGGTGGTTGGCGTCGCTGTAGGTGTAGTTCTTCTCTTCGTAACGGTCGAGGAAGTCGGCGAATTCCTCGTAGGTCTCCGGGATCTCCTTCAGCCCCATGAGGCGGCCGATGTGGCGGAACGTGTTCGTCGCGGCGCGCACCTCGTGCCTGCTGTACGGCCGCCAGCCGTACTCGGCGATCCAGCGCACGGGGACCACCACGAACGTCGCCAGGACGTAGAGGAAGTCATCGTTCGAGATCGAGTACCGGCCGTGGATCCGGTTCATGCGGCGTAGGGCGGCCCGGCCGCGTTCGGCGTCCAGTCCGCCGTCCTGCGTCATCTCGTACAGCAGGGCGACGGTGTCGTCGTAGCGTTTCTGACCTTGCCCGGCGAACTCCCCGGTGTGGTCGAGGAGCTCGCCGATCGACGGCACCGCGAAGGTGCGGAACAGCGCGAGCTCCAGCGACCGCTGAAGATCCCAGGGGAACTCGTATTCGGCGCTGATCCGAAAGATGTCCTGGTAGTCGCGCTCGGGGTCGAGGGCCTGAAGCTGCCGGAGCCGGGTATAGCGGGCCATCCAGATTCTCCGTGTAAGGGGTTAATTACCGGAATCGGACAGCCATGATCGTAGGGGAGATCGCCGGACGGCGCAGTAGCCGAGCCCACACTGCGCGGACCGGGCTTCAGGGCGCGGTCAGGCGATCCGGGCGAGGACGGGGTCCATGAAGTGGGTGCCGCGGTCAGGCGATCCCGGCGAGGACGCGGTCCAGGCCCGCGAGGAAGCGCGCGTCCCAGTCCACGTCCTCGCCGGCCGCAGTACCGGCGGCGCGCTCGCGGGCCTCGAGGGCCACCGTGCCGAGCAGGTAGCCGAGCAGGACGTGGGCGCCGACGGCCGCCTCGGACTCCGGAAGGCCGGCCGCGCGCAGCACCTCGCGTACGGAGACGGTGGTCGTGACGAGCGCGCCCGGGTTGCGGCGGGTGACGATGAGCGGCATCACCCCGACGTGCTCGAGCAGCCGGTCGCGGTAGGCCCGTGCCCAGGAGCGCAGCCGCACGCGTGGGTCGCCGTCGCCGGGGGGCACGGGCAGCGCGGCGACGTGGGCGATCAGCTGCTCGAGGAGCTGTTCCTTGCCGTGCGGGAGGTGATGGTAGATCGCCATGGCCTCGACCTGAAGCGAGTCGCCGAGGCGGCGCATCGTCAGCCGGCCGAGCCCCTGGCCGTCGATGAGGTGGAGCGCGGTCTCGATGATGCGCTCACGCGTGAGCGGTGCCCGCTGCGACATGATCGCACCTTACTGCGTAAAGGCGGTTGCGCGAAAGCATCCCGGCCGCATGTCCCGGTGCCGTACCCTCTACCCTTGGCTCGGAGAGCATCGAGAGAAGGGGAGCCGCCATGGTCCTGGGTCGCAAGGTGAGCCCGGAGGTCGCTGAGCGCCACGCCGCGGACAAGACGCTCGCCGCGGAGCTGCACGACCGGCTCGCCGCCGCGCAGGACGCCGAGCGGGAGTTCCACGCCGCTCAGGTCGAGGGCCGTGCCCTCGACGAGCTGCGCCCGCTCGCGGTCGCCTACGATCGCGCCCTGTACGACGCGCTCCTCGCCGCCGAGGCGGCGCAGCGGTCGGCGATGGGCCCGAAGACGTACGAGCACGGGGACGCCAAGCAGCGCCGCGCCGCGCAGATCGCCGCGCGCAAGGCACAGGCCAAGCCGAGCGTCCGTCCGTACACCGACGAGGTCGACCGGCTCCGCACGCTGCGCGAGGCGCACAAACTGGCGCTGCGCACCACGCCGCCCGCCCACGTCTGAGCGACCACCGCGCGCCGGTCGCGCGGGGCGACCGGGCCGGTGTCACTCGGCCGCGGCCCCGCGCGACGGGGGAGCGCCGCCGGCGGGGGCCGGACGGTGATCCGGCCGCGGTGCGTCCGCGGCCCGCCTCACTGGGGGCGGTCCCGTCGCCATGACAGCGCCACGCCGCTGGGGATCACGGGGTGACCTGGCCGATGGAGCGTCTTGACCCTCGGTGCGCTTCGCTCGCGTCGTCGCCAGCTGTCCATGAAATCGCCGCTGGTTTTCATCCAAGGGGTACAAGACAGTGCCCCACCAGCGTGAACACGGCCAGGTCGGAGTGGCACGGGCCGATGAACTCTGAGACTCTACCGACTCAGGTGTCGTCGTGGGCAACAGCGGCCGTCCCGGCCACGGCGATGCGGGCCAGCAGGAAGTGCTCTGTCCGGGGGGATGACTTGGAGCGCACGCCGCCGGATCGGCGAGACCTTCTCGGCTCATGCCGAGAAGGTGTCCTCGCGATCTGTGAGCTGGCCGCGCACTTCTCGGACTGGTCCGTGCCGACGCCGTGCAAGGAGTGGCAGGCCATCGACCTCGCCGGTCACCTGCGCTGCGTCGCGGAGAACTTCCACGAATACCTCAACGACGCCCCCAACAGCCGGCTGTCGCGGCTGTTCGCCCAGGACGCCCCGGCCGCCCTCATGATGCGCCAGCTGTCCCGGCAGAACGCCGCCGAGCTGGCCGTGCTGCCGCCCGCGACGGGGCGCGAGCACATCGTCGCGTTCGCCGTCTCGGCCGAGGCGTACTCCGACCGGCTGCTCGACGTGTGGGACGAGCCGTACCTCTCCTACCGGGGCACCAAGCTGACCGCGGGCGACTACGCCGGAGCGGTGTGCGTCGAGTGGCACCTGCACGCCTGGGATCTGGCCCGCGCGCTCGACAAGGACCACCGCCCTCGTCGCCCCGACGTCATCGCCGCGGCCTGGCGCACCGGGGTGCCGCACCTGCCGGTGCCCGGCCGGGGAGACGAGTGGGCGGCCGTGCTGCGCGCGTCGGGACGCTCGCCGGACTGGCATCCCGAGTGACAGCCTCCCGCCTGTGGCGGCCAAGTGGTGGGCTCACTCGGTGAGCAGCGGCTCCAGCAGGCGGTGCGGGCGCCGCAGCGCGCGCGAGACCGGATCGTTGCGATGCGGCCGGTCCGCGCCCGGCCCGGGTCGCACCTCCAGCTCCTCCGGCGGGGCGAACCGTCCGCACACCACGCAGGTGCCCGTCCGGTCGACGCGGGCGCCGCAGGGGAGATGGGTGTAGAGCCGGGTCGGTCCGGCCGGGGAGAGGTACTCCCCGCCCCAGTGGCCGAGCGCGTTCAGCGCCGGCCAGAGTTCACGGCCGCGCTCCGTCAGCACGTACTCGTGGCGGCGGGGTGACTCCTGGTAGGGCCGCCGGTCGAGCACTCCGGCGTCCACGAGGGCCTGCAGACGCGCCGCGAGCACCGCACGGGGGATGTCGAGGTGGGCGAGGAAGTCGCCGTAGCGGCGGACCCCGTAGAAGGCGTCGCGGACGATGAGCAGCGTCCACCGCTCGCCGAGCAGTTCCAGAGCGCGGGCGAGCGCGCAGTCCTGCGTGACGTAGTCCTTCCCGAGTGCCATGCGCACAGGCTAGTTCATTCAACGAACCGATGGTGTTACAGTCGGCCCGTTCTTAGTTCATTGATTGAACCGAGGTGATGACAGTGCAGACGGCCGTACGGGTCGGCGAACGCGTCCGGGAGGGACGGACCCTCGCCGTCGTCTCCGCCGCGACGATGCTCGCGCTGATGAACTACAACGCGACCTTCTCGACTCTCGCGGCGATGGCGCGCGACCTGAACGCCGGAACGGCGGGGCAGACGTGGATCCTCGGGAGCATCGCGCTCGGCACCGCCGTGCTGCTGCTCGCCGTGGGCGGGCTCGCCGACGACCACGGGCGCAAGCGGGTCTTCGTGACGGGCGCGCTCACCCTGGCGGTGTCCAGCGTTCTGTGCGCCTTCGCCCCCACGACCACCGCGTTCGTCGCCGGCCGTCTCCTCCAGGGCGGTGCGACCGCGGCCCTGCTGGCGGCCGGACTCGGTCTCATCGGTCACGCCTTCCCCGCCGGCCCGGAGCGGGCGCGGGCGACGGGCGTGTGGGGCGCGATGCTCGGGCTGGGCATCGCGCTCGGGCCGGAGGCGTCCGCCGGGCTGGCGGAGCTCGCGGGCTGGCGGGCGTGGTACGTCGCCGCGGCGGTCGCGTCGGCGGTGCTGGCGGGGGCGGCCGTGACCGGGCTGCGCGAGTCCCGGGCCGACCACCGGCGCCGCGCCGACCTGCCCGGAGTGCTGACGCTCGGGACCGGGGTCGCGGCGTTGCTCGGCGCGATCACCCTGGGGCGCGGAGGATGGGCCAGGGCGGACATGCTCGTCCTGTTCGCCGCCGCGGCCATCCTCCTCACGGCGTTCGTGGTCGTCGAGTCGCGGATCCGCGAGCCACTGCTCGACCTGCGGCTGTTCCGCCGGGCGGACTTCGTCGTGGCGACCGGGGGCGCGTTCTTCACCGGCGTCGCGGTGATCGGGGTGATGAGCTACCTGCCGACGATGGTGGGCCGCGTCCTCGGGGAGCCGCCGCTGCTCGCGGGCGCCGTGCTCAGCCTGTGGGCCGGCGTATCGTTCGCCGTCTCCCTTCAGGTCCGCCGCGTGGCGGCCCGGGGCCGGCACCTCATCGCCGCCGGCCTGGTGCTGTGCGCGCTCGGAGACGTCGCCTTGATGGGCCTGTCGGCCGGCTGGGGATGGTGGCGGCTCGCCCCGGGCCTGGTGGTCAGTGGGGTGGGCAGCGGCCTGCTGAACGCCGCCCTCGCCCGGCTGGCGGTCGAGAGCGTGCCCCCGTCCCGTACGGCCATGGGCTCCGGCGCGAACAACACCGCACGGTACATCGGGGCATCGGTCGGGGTGGCCATCGTGGTCGCCATCGCCACCTCGGCGCCGAACCTGACCCGGGGGACGGACATCGCCCTCGCCGTCTCCGCCGCGATCGCCCTCGCCGGAGCGGCGGCCGCCGCCGCGGTGCGCGGACGCTGACCGGGGCCGCTCTGTACGTCAAGTGATGGCGCGGTACAAGAACCGTGACACATTTCTTGTTAGTCAAAGGGAAGGACGTTACGGAGCCGAGACGCCAGACTGTCGGGCACGCGTCCGTGGAAAAGGGTGACCGTGTTCTTCTCGCTCCTCAAGCACGTGTTGCTGGGACCCCTCCTGCGGGTCGTCTTCCGGCCGAAGGTGACCGGCACCGTTCCCAACGGGGCCGCGATCCTGGCCTCGAACCACCTGTCGTTCTGCGACTCGCTGTTCCTGCCGCTCATGGCGCCGCGGAAGGTGGTCTTCATCGGCAAGGAGGAGTACTTCGTCGGCACGGGGCTGAAGGGACGGCTGATCGCGGCGTTCTTCCGCGGCGTCGGCACCATCCCGGTCGACCGCAGGGGCGGGTCGGAGGCGGCCGACGCGCTCGACACGGCCCTGCGCGTGCTCAAGGAGGGCCGGCTGTTCGGGATCTACCCGGAGGGCACGCGCTCTCCGGACGGCCGGCTCTACCGGGGCAAGACGGGCGTCGCCCGGCTGGCCCTCGCGTCGGGCGCGCCGGTGGTGCCCTGCGCGCTGATCGGCACCGACCAGGTCCAGCCGATGGGGCACAAGATGCCGAAGAAGATCATGCGGGTCGAGGTGCGCTTCGGCGAACCCATCCGCTTCTCGGAGGACGCCGACCCGCGCGCCGCCACCGACGAGATCGTCGCGGCGATCCAGAAACTGTCCGGGCAGGAGTACGTCGACGTCTACGCCGCCTCGGTGAAGAAGGCCGCCGCCGCGAAGAACGGCTGACGGGAACAGACCCGCGCCCGTCGCGGTTACAGCTCACGTGGGGCGGACGAAGCCGGACTCATAAGCCACGATGACCGCCTGGGTGCGGTCGCGCGCCCCGAGCTTGGCCAGCAGGTTTCCGACGTGGGTCTTGATCGTCTCCACGCTCACCACGAGGTCGGCCGCGATCTCCGCGTTGGACAGGCCCCGGGCCATCAGGGTGAGCACCTGCTCCTCCCGCTCGGTGAGCCGCGCCCGCCGGATCCGGTCGGTCTCGCGGCCCGCCGCGTGCCGGGCCGCAAGGCCGCGGATCGCCGCCGGGAACAGCAGCGAGTCGCTGAGCGCGACGGTGCGGATCGCCTGCAGGATCTCCGGCGGGCGGGCCCGCTTGAGCAGGAAGCCGCTGGCCCCGGCGCGCAGCGCCTCGTACACGTAGTCGTCGTTCTCGAACGTCGTGACCACCAGGATCCGCGGTGGTTCGGGGATCGTGCCGAGGATCGTCCGGGTCGCCTGGATCCCGTCGACCGCGGGCATGCGGACGTCCATCAGGACGAGGTCGGGCCGCAGCGTGCGCACCATCGGCAGTACCTCGGCGCCGTCGGCGGCCTCGCCGACGACCGTGAGGTCGGGTTCCGCGTCGATGATCGCGCGCAGGCCGGTGCGGATGAGCGGCTCGTCGTCGGCGATGAGGATGTCGGTCACTGTTGCTGTAGCTCCATCAGGGGGACGACCGGGATCGTGACGCGCACCCGCCACCGGGCGCCGTCGGGACCGGCGGTGAACCGCCCGCCCAGGAGGGCGACGCGCTCGCGGACGCCGCTTAGTCCGCTGCCGCCGCCGGACCGGGGCGTGGCGGCGGTCGCGACGGGGTTGGTCACCTCCAGCTCGAGGCGCTCGGCGTGCACGCCCAGCCGCACGTCGACGGGCACTTTACCGGCGTGGCGGAGGACGTTCGTCAGGGCCTCCTGCAGGATGCGGTAGGCCTCCCGGGACACCACCGACGGGATGCCCTCGGTCTCCCCGACCTCGGCGCGCACCTCCGCGCCGGCGGAGCGGGTCTGCTCGAACAGGGCCTCCGCGTCGGCGAGCGTACGCTGCGGGGTCCGGGCGCTCGGGTCCTCCCGTAGCAGGCCGAGCACGTGGTCGAGGTCCTCCAGGGCCGTCCGCCCGGTCTCCTCGATCGCCGACAGCGCGCGGCGGGCGAACTCCGGGTCCGAGTCCAGCAGGCGGACGGCGGCGCCCGCCTGAAGCGTGGTGACGGTCAGCGCGTGCCCGATCGAGTCATGCAACTCCCGCGCGAGCCGGTTGCGCTCGATGAGCTGCTCCGCGCGGCGCTCGAGCTGGACCAGGCGGTCCGCCGGCGACGGGCCGAGCAGGGCCGGCGCCACCCGCGCGAGGACCGCTCCGACGCCCGCCCCGAGGTAGACCACCAGCGGCAGGATGATCAGTCCCAGCGCCACCGTCGACCAGGTGGGCAGTGCGGAGTACCGGCCGAGGAACTCCCGGCCGACCCGCTCGCCGGTGTACGGCGTCTGGAGCAGGAACAGGGCCAGCGGCAGGGCGACGACGGCGAGCATGCCGGTGCCGCCGCCCACGCCGATGTGCAGCACCCACCAGGCGGCGGTGCGCCGGCGGGACCGCCACGAGCGCATGCCCTCCGCGGTCTCGGCGGGCAGCCGGACGCCGAGGAGCGTCTCCGCCGCCGTCCGGGACAGGATCCGCACCGCGGGGATGAAGGCCACCGCGCTCGAGATGGCGATGTAGACCACCAGCATGACCAGGCTCTCCAGGACCTGGTCGGCGGCCTGCTGGTCGGCGTGGCCCATGATCTGCAGGAGCCCGGTGTAGATCAGGATGTACGGCACCAGGATGGCCGTGCCGCCGAAGAGGAACGTCCAACGGCGGTAGGTCGTCACGCTGACGAGGGGGCGGACCAGGGACTTCACGCTGAGATCCTGGCAGAACGAGGCGGCGCCGCGCCTCCCCCGCGGGAGCCAGTTCCGCGGGCGGGGAATTCCCCGACTGGTGCCGGGGCGCGACCTGTGTTATATGTTGTGCACAGCGCCGAGCTTTCCGCTCCGTCGGATGAGGCGCTTTCCCGTCGGGCGTTGTCCCCTCCGCCGCCGTTGATTTTCCGGCAGGCGACGATTCACCCCCGAAAAGGTCTCCTTCTCATCGGGTACCGCTCTCGCGTACCCGTTCCACGGCGGCCCGACGGCCGCCCCCGTCTTCTCGCGCGCCGTGCCGACGGCGTCGCATTTCGAAAGGAATTCCATGACCAGCACCCTCGAAACCACAACCACCCCGCCCCGCGCGCCGGGTGAGCGGGACGACCCCGCCACTCCCGTCGCGGGCGTCCTCGAGATCGGCGATAAGCACGGGTTCGTCCGTGCCTCCGGTTATCTCCCCGGCCCCACCGACGCGTACGTCTCCCTCGCGCAGGTCCGTAAGCACGGACTGCGCACCGGCGACCTCATCGAAGGGGCGGCGCGCCGCCCGCGGCCGGACGGCAAGCGGGAGAAATTCAACGCCCTCGTCCGTGTCGACACGGTGAACGGGCTGCCGCCGGAGAACGCCGTGAAACGGCCGCATTTCGCCGAGCTGACACCGCTGTATCCCCAGGAACGGCTCCGTCTGGAGACCGGGCGTAATGACCTGGCCGGCCGGATCGTCGACCTGATCGCGCCGATCGGAAAAGGACAGCGCGGGCTCATCGTCGCTCCGCCTAAGGCGGGCAAGACGATGATGCTGAAGGCCCTCGCCACCGCCATTCGCGCGAACCACCCCGAATGCCACCTGATGATCGTGCTCGTCGACGAGCGGCCCGAAGAGGTCACCGACATGCGGCGGTCCGTCGACGCGGAGGTCGTCCACTCCACCTTCGACCGCCCCGCCGCCGAGCACACCGCCGTCGCCGAACTCGCGATCGAGCGCGCCAAGCGGCTCGTCGAGCTCGGCCGCGACGTGGTCGTCATCCTCGACTCGATCACCCGCCTGGGGCGGGCGTACAACCTCGTCGCGCCCGCCGGCGGCCGGATCCTGGCCGGCGGTGTGGCCACGACGGCGATCCACCCTCCCCGCCGGTTCCTCGGCGCCGCCCGCAACATCGAGGAGGGCGGCTCGCTGACCATCCTCGGGTCCGTGCTCGTCGAGACCGGCTCCCGCATGGACGACGTCTTCTTCGAGGAGTTCAAGGGCACCGGCAACATGGAGCTGCGGCTGAGCCGCGAGCTCGCCGACAAGCGGACCTTCCCGGCCGTCGAGGTCACCGGATCCAGCACCCGCCGCGACGACCTGCTCATGTCCTCGGCGGAGCTCGAGGTCGTGGGCCGGCTGCGCCGGGTCCTGCACGCGCTCGGCCCGCAGGAGGCGGCCGAACTCCTCATCGGCAAGCTGCGCGACACGCCGACCAACGCCGAGTTCCTCCTGCAGGTCATGCGCGAGACCGGCAAATAACGTCCCTCACGGCCGCAGGGCCAGCCTCAGAGCGAAGCCGAGGAAGGCCGTGCCCGCGACCCGGTCCAGCACGCGGCCCACGGCGGGCCGGCGCAGCAGCCGCCCGAGGCGGTCGGCCAGCACGGTCAGCACCGTGCACCACGCGAGGCCCTCGGCGACGTGCACGCCCGTCAGCAGGAGGCTCCACGGCAGCACCGGCGCGCCCGCCGGCACGAACTGCGGCAGCAGCGACAGGTAGAACACCCCCACTTTCGGGTTCAGCGCGTTGGTGAGCAGGCCGCGGAGGAACCAGCCGCGCCCGGGGGACTCGGCCGCGTCCCCGGTTTTCTCCTCCCGGTTCACCAGGAGCCGTACGCCCAGGTAGAGAAGGTAGGCGGCGCCCGCCCAGCGCAGCACCGTGTACAGCGTGTGCGAGGCCGCCAGCACCGCGGTCAGGCCGAACCCGGCCGCCGCGCCCCACCACAGGCAGCCCGCCTGGATGCCCAGCGCCGCGACGAACGCCGAGCGGCGGCCGTACGCGATCGCCGTCCGCAGCACGAGCAGCGAGTCCGGTCCCGGCACCAGCGTGAGCAGCGCCGCGACCCCCGCGAAAGTCAGCAGCCCCATCACTCCACCGTCACGCTCTTGGCGAGGTTGCGGGGCTTGTCGACGTCGTGGCCCAGCGTCACGGCCGCGTGGTAGGCCAGCAGCTGCAGCGGGATCGACAGCAGGATCGGATCGAGCTCGGGCTCGTTCTTCGGGATGACGATCGCGTCGTCGACCAGCTCCCGATGCCCGACCGTCAGCACCCGGCCGCGCCGCGCGCGGATCTCGCCCAGCGTCGAGAGGTTCTTCTCCAGCAGCTCGTCGTCCGGGACCACCGCGACGGCCGGCAGCTCGGGGCTGACCAGTGCGAGCGGGCCGTGCTTGAGCTCGCTCGCCGGGTACGCCTCCGCGTGGACGTAGGACACCTCCTTGAGCTTCTGCGCCCCCTCCCGGGCGACCGGCCAGCCGCGCACCCGCCCGATGAACAGCATGCTGCGGTAGGCGGCGAACTCCCGCGCGAGCTCGGCGATCCGGTCCTCCTGCTTGAGGATCTCCTCGATCTGCGCGGGCAGGGCGCGCAGGCCCTCGGCGATCCGGCGGCCGTCGGCGGGGGACAGGTCGTGGATCCGCCCGAGGTGCAGCGCGATGAGGCCGAAGACCACCGCGGTGGAGGTGTACGCCTTGGTCGAGGCGACCGCGATCTCCGGGCCGGCGTGCAGGTACACCCCGCCGTCGCACTCGCGGGCGATCGCGCTGCCGACGGCGTTGACGACGCCGAGGACCCGTCCGCCCTTGCGCTTCAGCTCCTGGACGGCGGCAAGGGTGTCGTACGTCTCGCCGGACTGGCTCACCGCGACGTACAGCGTGTCCGCCTGGACCACCGGGTTTCGATAGCGGAACTCCGAGGCGGGCTCGGCGTCGGCCGGGATCCGCGCCAGCTCCTCGATGAGCTGCGCGCCGACCTGCCCGGCGTAGTACGCGGAGCCGCAGCCGAGGATCTTGACGCGGCGGATCTCTCGCGCCTCGCGGGGGTCGAGGTTCAGGCCGCCCAGGTGCGCGGTGTGGAACCGCAGGTCCACCCGGCCGCGCAGCGTGCGCTCGACGGCGGCAGGCTGCTCGTGGATCTCCTTGCGCATGAAGTGCGTGTAGCCCTCGGCGTCGTACGCGGCCTCGTCCGCCTCGATGACGGAGGGCTCCTTGCGGGTCGCCCGCCGGTCGAGCGTCGACGTGCGGAAGCCGTCGGCCCGTACGGTCGCCAGCTCGCCGTCGTCCAGGTGCACCACCTGCCGCGTGTAACGGACCAGCGCGGCGACGTCGGAGGCGACGAACATCTCCTTCTCGCCGATTCCGAGGACGACCGGGCTGCCGTTGCGGGCGGCGACCAGCACGTCCGGGTGGCGCGTGTCCACGACGGCGATCCCGTACGTGCCGACGACCCGGGACAGCGCCTCCCGTACGGCGTCCTCCAGCTCGGCCGCGCCGGACCGGGCGATCAAGTGCGCCAGCACCTCGCTGTCGGTCTCGGACGCGAGGACGACGCCGTCCGCGACCAGCTCGGCGCGCAGCTCGTCGGCGTTCTCGATGATGCCGTTGTGCACGATGGCGATGGTCCCGGCGACGTGCGGGTGGGCGTTGAGGTCGCTCGGCTCGCCGTGCGTGGCCCAGCGGGTGTGCCCGATGCCCGGAGCGCCCTTGAACCGGGCGGGCAGGTCGGCCGCCAGCTCGCCGACGCGCATCTTCGCCTTGCGGACCCGCAGGTCACCCGAGCGGCCGACGACGGCCAGGCCCGCCGAGTCGTAGCCCCGGTACTCCAGCCGGGCCAGCCCCTCGGTCAGGATCGGGACGGCGTCCCTGGGGCCGACGTAGGCCACGATTCCGCACATTGGGTCTCCTTCATCCGTAGACGATCCGGCGGAGCTGGCGCAGCGAGAGCTCGGGGGGAGCGACTCGCCGCGACGACAGCTCGGCGTCGATGCGTTCGAATATCCGGTCGTTGGTCAGCCCGCGCGCCTTCAGCTCCGCGTGCCGCCGGCGGACGAAGTCCTCGGCCGGCTCGGCGAAGTAGGCGAGCACGTCGGCGACGACGCGCGCCGCCTCGCCGGGGGTCAGCGCGGCCGTACGGCGGAGGTGCGCGACGAGCTCTTCGTGGGGATTTCCGGACACGAGCGTCGATGTTGCCGGTCCAGTGCGGACAAATGCAAGAATCCTGCCCGGAATCGGGCAGGATTCTCGGTGATGCGGAGGTCAGCCCTCGAGGATCTTGTTGTACCGGTACGGCTTGTAGTGGTTGTAGGTGATCGGGTGGACGCGGTGGTGGGTGCCGCCGTCGCCGGCCTGCTCGAACACCCAGTACGCGGTGTGCGCGGGGTTCGCCCACTGCTCGAAGAGCATGACGTGCCCGGCGTCGCCGATGCTGCCCGCGCCGAGGAAGCCGATGGCGTCGGCCGGCCGGAGGTCGCCCCACGCGATGGGGTGGACGACCGGTCCGGGCGTGCCGTACCCGCCGCGCAGCATGCTGTCGGTGTTGTGGTTGAGCGGTGTGCCGTTCGCGTTCCGGAGGTTCCAGGTCATGGAGACGTAGCCGGAGCAGTCGGTGCGCCAGCCGTCCAGGTAGCGGCTCTGGCTGTAGGGGACGGGGCCGCCGTGCCAGGCGGTGAGCCAGGTCCGGGCGCGGGCGATGGCGACGCTCCGCTTGGTCGGGATCATCGCCACGGCCGGTGTCGCCGCCGCGGCGTCCTGACGCTGGGCGATGCCCGCGGGGCTGGGGAGCGGGCCGTTCGCGACGGCGGGCGTGGTGGGCGCGACGGCGGTCGCGAGCGCCGCCATGGCGCCGAGTGCGACGAGGTTGCTGTGCCTCATGTGCATCCTTTCCTCGGGAGCTTCCGTCAGGAGTTGAGGTCGCGGTGGATGACGTGGGCGACGCCCTCGATGGTCTCGTGGCCGTACGCCTCCGTCGGGTTCCCCTGGGTGAGCACGACGATCTGGTAGTCCTTGCCGTGGCCGTCGAACGTGCCGAGGCTGTTGACCCGCCATCCGGCGCCGTCGGACCGATCGACCCAGCCGTTCTTGACGTGGACGTTCACCCCCGCCGGGGCGCCGGCCGGGGTGCCCCAGCGCTGGCCCGGCACGACGGCGGCCATCAGCCGGAGGACGTACGCCCGCGAGGGGGCGCCGAGCGCCGTGGTGCCGCTGAACGTCAGGAGCTTCAGGAGGGCGAGCTGGTCGCCGGCGGTGATCTGCGTCTTGCCCCAGTAGCCCGACGCGTCGATCCGGGTGTCGGCCATCCCGGCGAGGGCCAGGAAGTGCCGGATGCCCGCCTGCCCCACCTCGTTCCACAGCGCGGTCGCGGCCGCGTTGTCCGACCGTGTGATCATGCTTTCGGCCAGCCGCTGCTCCTGGGCGGTCAGCCCGCGGTGGGCCTCTTCGGCCCGGCGCAGCAGCGCGGCCAGGATGGTGACCTTGACGACGCTGGCCGACTGGAAATGCGTCGTGGCGGCGAGCCCGCAGCGGGTGTGCGTCGGCCGGTCGAAGACGCCGACCGCGATGGGCCCGCGGCGGCCGCGGAGCGCCGCGGGGATGTCGGCGGACAGCCGGGCGGCGAGGGCGGGGGAGTGGTCCGACGAGCAGACGGGGGCGGCGGCGCGGGCCGGGAGGGGAGACGCCGCGGCCGCGCACGCGGCGGCGAGCATGGACGTGACGGCGGCGATCGTTCGTTGCGTTCTCATGGCCCCCACCTGTGTGACGGATTGCATTGGGATACTAACAGAAAGTAGTCACCTGGTCTCGGCATTGCTCGAGGGGAATCTTGACCGTTCGTTACAGATAGCACTATCGTGCGGGCCATGGCGCGGACGCGGGAGTTCGACACCGACACGGCGGTGCGGCGGGCGATGGAGCTGTTCTGGCGGCGGGGCTATGAGGCCACGTCGATCCAGGACCTCGTGGCGGCCACCGGACTGGGGCGCGGCTCGCTGTACGCCGCGTTCGGCAGCAAGGACGGGCTGTACGAGGCGGCGCTCCGGCGGTACGTCGAGATGTCGTCCGCGAAGATGACGGACCGGCTCGACCGGGACGTCCCGATCCGAAAGGTCGTCGGCGACCTGTTGCTCGCCCTGGTCGACGAGGCCGCCGAGGACGCCGACCGGCGCGGCTGCCTGGTGACGAACACCGCGATCGAGCGGCTTCCGCACGACGCCCTCTCGGGCCGCATCGTCGTGGACGCCCTCGGGGGAGTCCGCGAGTCGATCGTCACCGCGCTGACGCGGGCGCGCGAGCGCGGTGAGCTCCCGCCGGACACCGACGTCCCCCGGCTGGCCGACTTCTTCCTCACCGCCATCCAGGGGCTGCGCGTCATGGCGAAGGCCGGGCCGGACCGGCGCCGGCTGGCCGGTGTGGTCGAGACGGCGCTCGCCGTGCTGCCGTGACCCGAGGGCCTTCGGGGCCTCTTCGCGCCGCAAATCTGTAACGAGCAGTCAAGAAAAGGAGTGACCGATGACCGTCGCACTGCTGGGCACCGGGATCATGGGCGCGGCGATGGCCCGCAACCTGCTCGCCGCGGACCTCGACCTGCGAGCCTGGAACCGTACGCGTGCGAAGGCCGAGGCCGTCGACGGGCTCAAGGTGGCCGACACCCCCGCTGAGGCGGCCGAGGGCGCCGATGTGATCATCACGATGCTGAACGACGGCGCGGCCGTGCGCCAGGCCATGGAACAGGCCGCGCCGGGTCTGCGGGACGGGCAGATCTGGGCGCAGATGAGCACGGTCGGCCTCGCCTCTCTCGACGGCCTCGTCGAGATCGCCGACCGGCACGGTCTCGTCTTCGTCGACGCCCCGGTGCAGGGCAGCCGCCAACCGGCCGAGCAGGGACGGCTCATCGTCCTCGCCTCCGGCCCGGACGGCGCGCGCGAACCCCTGCGGCCGGTGTTCGACGCGGTCGGCAAGGAGACGCTCTGGCTCGGCCCCGCCGGAGCCGGCAGCCGGCTCAAGCTCGTCACCAACACCTGGGCGCTCACGCTCATCTCCGGGATCGGTGAGGCGCTCGCCCTGGCGAAGGCACTGGACGTCGACCCGCGGGCGTTCCGCGACGTCGTCGGCGCCGGCCCGATGAACAGCGCCATGCTCCAGCAGAAGGCCGCCGCCATCGTCGACGGCGACTTCGCGCCGACCTTCACCGTCACCAACGCCGAGAAGGACACCCGCCTGATCGGCGAGGCCGGTCTTTCCGCCGGGGTCCGCATGGACGTCATCGAGGCCGCCCGCGAACGCTTCCGGCGCGCCGCCCTCGCCGGCCACGGCGAGGAGGACATGGCCGCCGGCTACTTCGCCAGCTTCTCCTGATCGACGGGAGACCGCTCGTCCTGTCATTCCAGGCAGGGACCTCAGTCGAGCGCGGCCAGGGCCTGTTCGGCGGCGTCGCGGAGCCGCACCGGATCGGGATGGGCCCGGCCGAGCACCCGCATCCCCTGCAGGAGCACGAGCAGGAAGCGGGCCAGCGCCCGCGGGTCCTTGTCCGCCGGCAGCTCGCCCCCTGCGCGAGCCCTGGTCAGCGCCGAGATCAGGGCGGTCTCCACGGTGTCCCAGCTCGCCTCCACCCGGCGGGCGGCCTGCGGATCCCGGCCGACGAGCTCGACCGCGGTGTTCACCACCATGCAGCCCCGCCGGTGCGGATCGGTCGCGGACTGCTCGGCGTAGGCGTTGACCAGCGCCCGTACGGCGGGCAGGGCGGGGCCCGGCTGCGACAGCAACTCGACGATGTCGGGGTCGCGGTTCTGCAGGTAGCGCTCCAGCGCCTTCAGGTACAGATCGTGCTTGCCGCCGAAGGTGGCGTAGATGCTCGCCCGCGCGATACCGAGATGCTCGACGAGATCGGCCATCGACGTCGCCTCGTACCCGCGCTCCCAGAACAGCTCCATCGCCTTCTGCAGCACGGCGTCCGGATCGAACTCCTTGGTCCTCGCCACGTAAGGACGCTAGCCATTTCAGACTGATCGGTCAAATATGGTGGCCGGGCATTCAGCCGGACGTTCAGTCGGGCGTTCAGTCGCGGGTTCGCACGAGTGGAAGGAAGATGTCGTCGACGATCTCCGTGATCGTCGCGTCGGGCGCCGGTTGCAGTGTCATGAGCAGCTCGTGCCGAAGGAGATCGGTCGGCAGGCCCGCGATCCGCGGGGTCAGCCGGTCCGGGTCGATCTCGCCGCGCTCGATCCCCCGGCGTAGCACCTCGTCCATGCCGAACGGCTGCCGCCTGCCGCTCAGCAGTTCCTGGCGGAGGTCCTGCGGGCTCTTGCCGGTCTCGGAGAAGTACTCGCCCATCTGCACGCTGAACAGGGCGGCGACCTCGGCCCGGTGCGATGACGCCCGGCGCAGCAGCTCGACCAGGTCGTCGCGGACCGATCCTGTGTCGGGCGTCGACACCGGATCCTTGGCGCCGTGGTGCCGTACGGCGGCGACGGCGAGATCCGACCGGCTCGGCCAGCGGCGGTAGATGACCGGCCGGCTGGTGCCGGCCCGGGCCGCCACGCCTTCGATCGTGAACCGGCCGTACCCGACGTCGGCCAATTCCTCCCAGGCCGCGTCGAGCAGCGCGTCCTCCAGCTCCTGCCCACGGCGGCGCGATGAGACGTGACGGTCCATTAGATACACATCCGTATCTTATTGACGGCGGGTTGGATCTCGATGTAGATACAGGGACGTATCTTATTTCCACCTCTGGGGAACCGCCATGTCCGCCACACCCGCGCCGGCCAGGGAACGCCTGGACCCGGCCTTTGTCCGGCTCGCACTCGTCCTGCTCGTCGGTGTGCTCGCCGTCGTCTTCGACACCACGATCGTCAACGTCGCCCTCGACACGCTCGGCGGCGAGCTGCACGCCGCGGTCTCCACCATCCAGTGGGTGACCACCGGCTACCTCCTCGCGCTCGGGATGGCCGTCCCGGTCACCGGCTGGCTCGTCGACCGGTGGGGCGGCAAGAACGTCTGGCTCGGCGCACTCGCGATCTTTCTCGTGGGCTCGGTCGGCGCGAGCCTCGCCTGGAACGCCCCCGCCCTCATCGCATGCCGGATCGTGCAGGGTGCCGGCGGCGGCCTGATGCTGCCGGTCCTTCAGACGCTGCTGTTCCAGGCGGCGGGCGGCCGGTCGCTCGGCCGCGTCACCGCGCTGATCTCGTTCCCGGCCCTCCTGGGGCCCATCCTCGGGCCCATGGCCGGCGGTCTGATCATCCGTCACCTTGGCTGGCGCTGGATCTTCTGGGTGAACGTCCCCTTCTGCGTCGTCGGCCTGGTCCTGGCCTGGCGGCTGATGCCGGACTTTCCGGCCACCCGGAGGTCACGCCTGGACGGCGTCGGTCTCGCCCTGCTGTCACCCGGCATCGCCGCCGTCGTGTACGGCCTGGCCCAGGTCGGCAGGGACGGCGGCTTCGGACACGCCTCCGTGCTCGTCCCGCTGGCGGCCGGCGCCGCGCTGATCACCGTCTTCGCCGTCCGGGCGTCGGTCGCCGGCGATGACGCCCTCGTGGACGTACGGTTGTTCCGCGTCACCTCATTCAGCGCCGCCGGAGGCCTGCTCTTCCTGTCGGGTTTCGCGCTGTACGGCGCCATGCTGCTCGTCCCGTTGTACTTCCAGCAGGTGCGCGGGCAGGACGCGTTCACCGCGGGCCTGCTGATCGCCGCCCAGGGCGTCGGCGCGCTGGCCAGCAGGGGCCCGGCCGGCGTCCTCACCGACCGGATAGGCCCACGGTGGGTGGCGTTCGCCGGACTCGTCCTTGTCGCGGCGGCCACCGTACCGTTCGCCTTCGTCACCACCGGGACCCGCGAGTGGTGGCTGGTCACGGCACTCGTCGTTCGCGGGGTGGGGCTGAGCGCGGTGACGGGCCCCGTCATGGCCGGCGCCTACCTGGGACTCGACCGCGCGGCGGTACCCCACGCGAGCATCATCACCCGTACGGCCCAGCAGGTCGGCGGATCCTTCGGCACGGCCGTCCTGGCGGTGGTCCTGCAACGCTCCATCGCGACTCACGCCGACGGCGGCCCGGCGGGCCGGGCGAGGGCGTTCGACGTCGCGTTCTGGTGGTCGATCGGATTCACCGCCGTGGCGGTCGTACTCGCTCTTTGGCTTCCCGCCCGCTCTAAGGACGCCTGAGTCCTGCCGGATATCGCCGCGCCGATCGGATGATCTTGGGACACTGGGCCACGTCCCACCGAGGCAATGGAGGAGCCCCATGACCGCCCGAAAGAACCTGTTCGACGACATCGACTCCATGGACGCCGACCGGTACGCCGCGCACGTCGCCGAGGACGTCGTCATGCGCTTCGGCAACGCGGAGCCCGTCCACGGCCGCCAGGCCGTCCGCGACACCTGGGCCTCGTTCTGCACCGGCATCGCGGGCGTGTCGCATGACCTCATCGACCAGTGGGAGGAGGGCCCCGCCACGATCGCCGAGTCGAACGTGACCTACACCCGCAAGGACGGCAGCACGGTCACGGTCCCGGTCGTGACGATTTATCGTTCGAGCCGCGACGACGGCCTGATCGAGGACTACCGCATCTTCATCGACCTGGCGCCCCTCTTCGCCGAAGGATGATCCGGGCGCCCTGCGAGTATCGAGCAGGCCGATCGGGATTTCCCTCGGCGGGCGTGGCCGCCCCTGCTTCGCTGACCGCGTAGGAGTTGCCTTCGCTCGGGCAGGGAGTAGCCTGGGCCGTAGATTGACCGACCGGTCGGTCACTCACTGGAGGGACTCGCGATGCCTTTCGTCCAGACCAGAGCGGGGCAGGTGTTCTATGCCGAGCAGGGAAGTGGCCGGCCGGTCGTGCTGCTGCACGCCGCCCTGCACGACCACACCGACTTCGACGCCGTGGCCGGACCGCTGGCGAACGCCGGCTACCGCGTACTGGCCGTCGACTGGCCGGGCCACGGCCGTTCCGAGATGCCGGCCGGGCCTCGGTCGGTGACCGCGCCGCTGCTGGCCGGCGTCCTCGCCGATCTCGCCGCCGAGCTGGATCTCGCGCCGGCCGTGTTCATCGGCAATTCGGTCGGCGGGTACGCCGCGGCTAGGCTCGCGCTGGAACACCCGGACCGGGTCGCCGGGCTCATCCTGGTCAATGCCGGCGGGTTCGTTAAGGTCCCCCGCCTCGCGGCCCGCACCCTGGGCGTCCCGGCCGTCAACCGGGCGGTGTTCCCCCGGCTCGTTCCCCGGTATATGAAACCGGACAGCGACCGGCTCCGCGCCCTCACCCGCCGGGTCCAGGACCGGGCGCGCAGCAAGACAGGCGCCGCTGTCTCCGCCGCGCTGTGGCGGAGCTTCGCCGATCCGGCTTACGACCTGCGGGCCGCCGGGCCCCGGCTCGGCGTGCCCGTGCTGCTGGCATGGGGGACGCGGGACATCATTCTCCCCCTGTCCACCGCACGCCAGACGCAGGCGGCGATACCCGGCGCGGACCTGCGGACGCTGAACACCGGGCACGTGGCCTTCGCCTCCGATCCGGATGGGTTCCTGGGAGTGGCACTTCCCTTCCTCGAATCGGTGGCGACCGCCGGGAGCGCGCAGTGAGTACCGGCGTCCGGCAGCAGCGCGCGGCGGCTACCCGCAAGCAGCTCATCGCCGCGGGCCTGTCCCTGGCGGAGCGGACGGGCCTGGCCGGCATGAGCGTCAACCTCATCGTCGCCGAGGCAGGCGTGGCCAAGGGCACCTTCTTCCACCATTTCCGCGACCGGTCGGAATTCCTGCTGGCCCTGCACACCGAGTTCCACGACCGCGTGTTCGCGGAGATCGAGGAGACGATCGCGGGGATGGCGCCGGGCCGGGGCAGGCTGCTCGCGGCCGCGAACGCCTACCTGGATGAATGCCTGAGCCATCGCGGCGTCCGGGCACTGCTGCTGGAGGCCCGTGTCGACCCCGCGATCATCGAGGCGATCGCGTCGCGGAACACGCTGGTCATCCAGCTGACCAGCCCCGACTTCGCCGCCATGGGCTGGGCGCACCCGGGGCCGAGCGCGGCCATGTGGAACAGCGCCGTCGTGGAGGCCGCCATCCTTGAGCTGAACGGGGGCGGCCACCAGCCGGAAATCCGGGCGGCGCTGGCACAGTTCCTCCGCGAATAGCGCATCCCCCGGGAATGACGCGGCAACCGCGGCGCCCAAGCGTGGCGGCGGGTACGCGGAGACCGACGCCGTCGTACGGTCTGCGTCCGGTCACCGGAATTCGGCCCGGACCCCGAGCAGTCGTACGGGCCGGCGTTCGGGGAACTGTTCGAGGGCGGCGAGAGCGGCCTGCTCGATCGCCGCCGCCTCGCGGGTCGGCGTCGCCGGCGTGTGGCCGTGGGTGCGGGTCGTGAACGGGACGTACCGTACCTTCACGACGACGCGGCTGACGGGCCGTCGTTCGGCGGCCAGGTCGTCGGCGAGCCGTCGGGCCAGGGAGGCGACTTCGCGGCGTACGGCGTCCCAGTCGTCCAGATCGTGCTGGTAGGTGGTCTCCCGGCCGCGCGAGCGCGGGACATGCGGCGCGCCGGTGACCGACGAGCTGTCCTGACCCGAGGCCAGCCGGACCAGCCACGGCCCGATCGCGGGGCCGAAGTGCGCGGCCAGCATCCGTGGATCGGCGGCGGCGAGTCGTGTGACCGTGTCGATGCCCATCGCGGCGAGCCGCTTGGCGGTCTTGGGACCGATGCCCCACAGGGCATCGGTCGGCTGATCACCGAGCACCGCGAACCACGTCGCGTCGGTCAGCCGGAAGACGCCCGCCGGCTTGCCGAGCCCGGTCGCCAGCTTGGCCTGCAGCCTGTTCTGCCCGATGCCGACGGTGCAGGCCAGGGCGGTCGCCGCGTGGACGCGCGCCCGGATCCGCCGTGCCACCTCCTCTGGGCCGTCGCCGTCGACGGCGAGGAACGCCTCGTCCCAGCCGAGTTCCTCCACGGTGCCGAACTCCCGCAGCGTCGCCATCACCCGTGCCGACGCCGCCTCGTAGACCTCCCTGTCGACCGGCAGGAACACCGCGTTCGGGCATCGACGTGCGGCGGTGCGCAGCGGCAGGCCCGAGTGCACACCGAACGCGCGCGCCTCGTACGAGGCCGTGCTGACCACGCCGCGCTTGGCCGGATCACCGTCGCCGCCCACCACGACCGGTCGCCCGCGCAGTTCCGGTCGGCGGAGAATCTCGACCGCTGCCAGGAACTGGTCGAGGTCGACGTGGAGCACCCAGTGAGCCACACTCCATGATTACCCCCTCCAGGGCGAGGACCAGGGCGTTGCCCGTCTCCGCCCCAGAGGTTCGGCGGATACGCGCTTACGCGGACACCGTGTAGGTGTGACCGGCGACGGTGTCGAAGGAGAAGGTCGAGCCGTCGGAGGGGACCGTGACCTTGCGGTGATCGGAGACGTCGACGACGGTGGGGCGGTGTCCCGTCCACGGGTTGGCGACGGTGGCCTTGCCTCCGTGCTCACTGGTCAGCTCGATGCGGGACACCTCCTGCCCGGCCTTGCGCTCCGCCGAGATCAGGAACGCGCCCTTGGCGCGCAGCCGGACGAATCTGCCGTCACGTCCGGCGGGCCACTCGGGGAAGACGCGGATGACGTTCCCGTAGGTCTGCAGGAACATCGAGTCGATGGTCTCGATCGAGCCCGAGGTCTCCTGGCCGCCGCCGCTCTGCCTGACGGTCAGGTTGGGCCGCCACAGCTGCTTGATCACCGTCGTGAACTTCCCGATCAGGTCCTCCGGGTCCCAGCCCGCCCGCGCCGCGATGGTGAACGTCTTGGGGAAGCCGTTGATGGACGAGCCGCGGGATCCGGGCAGGAACGGATCGACCCACTGCAGCGTGGCGCGGACCCTTCGCAGTAGCTCCGGATCGCCGCCGATGGCGAGGTTGTCGCCGGGGTAGACGACACCCTCCAGGTTGATCGGCTGGTCGTTCTTGTTGAGCACGGCGTTGCCCTTGATCGGGTTGCTGATCTTGGAGGCGAGCAGGATGACGTCGAGGCCGTCCATGGTCGCGGTCGGGTAGGGGGCCAGGTCGTCGAGGTAGTTCTTCCACACCGGGCGCAGCTCGGCGTCGACGCCGAGCTCCTTGCTGTAGTCGATCAGCGCGGTCAGCGTTCTGCGCATGTAGCCGAGGTCGTACGTGGAGTCGACGTCGTCGCCGCCCTCGTTCACGGCGCTGTGCAGGATGTGGTACTTGCCGTCGTCGCCCTTCTCGACGAAGTCCATCCAGAAGGCGCCGAGTTCCTTCAGCAGCGGATAGGCCGAGGTGCGCAGGAATTCCTTGTCGCCGGTGTACTCCCAGTTCCACATGAAGGGGATCGCGGCGAAGGTGCCGTTCGTCTTCTGGTCGCTGAGCTTGCCCGGCTGCTTGGCCGCGGCCACGGGGACCTCCGCGGGCGCGGGGCGGGTGGCGTTGAAGGGAGTGAAGGTGCGGCCGAAGGTGAGCCCCTGGTAACCGGCCGCGTGGGTCTGGTTGCGCGCGTACGGCAGTTCGGCCGAGACGGCCTTGTAGTACGGCGCGGCCAGCTCTGGGCGGTTGGCCGAGTAGACCCCGTAGTACTGCGCTTCGGTGTTGTAGTTCAGCCAGTACCGGTTGGCCGCACCGGTCTGGTCGATGGTCCGCCAGGGCGAGTAGGTGCCCGACATGAAGAAGCCTTCGCGGCTGGCAGCGCCCATGGCGTACAGGGCGCCGTAGTAGTACTTGTTCAGCGTCGCGTCGCCGGTGTCCACGTACGACTTCAGCCAGAAGCGCTTCCACCAGTCGCGGTGCCGGGAGCGCGCGTCGTCCAGGTCGCGGGCGCGGAGCCCGGTGACCTGTGTGACGGACTCTCGCACGAAGTCGGCGAGCGGTGTCGGGTCGGCGTAGGCGCCGTTGCCGTGGACGGAGGTGACCAGCCGTACGGGCTTGCCCGGCGGCAGCGTGAAGGTGAGGCGCGCGAGGTTGCTCGACGGGGTGCTGGCCGTGGCCTTCGCCCCGACGATTCTGGCCGAGGCGGCGGCCTTCGACACCCAGCCGGTGTCGCCGTCGGCGCCGGTCGCGCGGGTGATCCACACCTGGCCGTCGCCCGCGACACCCGTCGTCCCGGCGGGGACGGCCAAGTCGACCTGGAGCGGCAGCGGCCGTGCGCTCTCGTCCGTGGACAGCTCGGTGACCAGCAGGTCCGTGCCGTCGGCCGCCCAGGTGCGAGTGCGCAGCACCTGGCCGCCGACGGTCTGGGCGCCCTGCACCTCGGCGTTCAGGATGTCCTGTCGCTCACGGTAGTTCGGGTCGGTACCGGGGACCGGCCGGCCTGCGCCGATGGTGATCGTGCCGAAGGGGAGCTGGCCGTTGCTCGCATGCCAGAAGTCGGACTTGGACAGGTAATAGGTCTGCTGCTGGTCGCGGGCGTCGGCGGCGACGTGCAGGTCGCCGTTGCCGAGCAGCAGACCGGCGGTGTAGCCGGTGGTCTGGACGGTGCTGAGCGCCGGGGGAGCGGTGTAGGCGTCGGTGATGGCCGACAGGAGCCGGCGTACCTCGTGCCAGTCGCCGTGCGCGGGCACCGGCTGTGCGGGGGTCAGCGTGGAGGACAGCAGGGCGAGGGCGAGCACGGATTTCATGGGGGTGGTGCTCCGTTTCAGAGGGTTTGGATGCCGGCCGTACGGCGGGCGCGCTCGGCGGCGAAGACCACTCGGTGGCTCTCGACGCTCTCCTGGATCCCGGACAGGACGAGTTCGGGGCGTCCTTCGTGCAGGGCTCGTACGAAGGACCTCATGAGGCCGGCATCGCCGCCCGCGTGGCCTTCCGCGGCGCTGGAGCCGTCGAGGGAGGTGTCGATCGTCAGGGTCTGTTCCGGCAGGAAGTCGTAGATATGGAGGAATCGGCCGTCGCCGGTGATCTGGCCCTTGGTGCCGAAGATCTTGGTGTGGCGGTTCTCGAGCGGGGTGAAGGCGGTCATCGTGAACGACGCCGTGACCCCGTCCTCGTACTCCAGGCTCACCACCTGGTGGTCCACGACGTCGTTGTCGCCGGCGTACACGCATCGCCCGTACGGGCCTTCCGCCAGCGCCGTCGTGACCGCCTCCTCGGTGAGCACGCCGCCGGTCATGACGCGGGTGAAGTACTGCTTGGTGCCCCCGTCACGCAGGCCGGTGCGATACAGCCGTACGGCCGAGTAGGGGCAGGTGCGTTCGATCCCGCAGTCCAGGCACCGGTCTCCCGCGCCTTCCGGCCGCTGGTCGGCGCGGAAGTGCCGCAGCCCGCCGAACGACGAGACCCGCTCGACGCGCCGTCCCACGATGTGGCCGAGCCAGTCGATGTCGTGGCACGACTTGGCGAGCAGCGCGAACGTGGACTCATCGGCGCGCCGCCAGTTGCCGCGCACGAATGAGTGCGCGAAGTGGTACCAGCCGATCGGCTCGAGGTGCTCGATGGTGACGATGTCGCCGATGCGCGGCAGTTCCGCGCGCAGCCGCCGGGTGTAGGGGGTGTACCGCATGACGTGGCAGACCGCGATCATCGCGCCGGTCCGTGCCGCCACGTCGCCGATCGCCGCCGTCTCCGCCTCCGTGGGCGCGATGGGCTTCTCCAGCAGGATGTCGTAACCCTGCTCCGCCATGACCCTGGCGGGCGCGAGATGCTCCGCGTCGAGCGTCGCGATGATCACGGCGTCGGCGATCCGCCCGCGCGCCGCCATCCGTTCCCAATCGGGGAAGACGTTCTCGGGCGGCAGTCCGTGCCGCGCGGCGAACCGGGACCTCGGCTCGTCGCGGGGCTCGGCGACCGCGACCACGCGCACCTGCTCCGGCCAGGAGGCGGCCAGTTCGGCGTAGGCGGCGCCACGCGCGCCCGCGCCGACCACCGCCAGCGTGATCGGCCGGTCGAGGGCCTTCCCGATGTGGTCCGTCAAGTTGATCATCCTTTGACCGCTCCTCCGGTGAGTCCCTTGACGAAGTGCTTCTGCAGGGCGAGGTAGAAGATCAGGACGGGCAGCGCCGAGAGCACCATCAGGCCGAACATGCCGCCGTAGTCGCGCTGGTACTGGCCGAGCGAGCGGTAGACGCCCACGGTCACCGTGGTGCCGCCGGCCGGGCCGAGGATGATCAGCGGGTTGAGGAAGTCGTTCCATATCCAGACACCCAGGAAGATCAGCACGCTGGCCGTCGCCGGGCGCAGCAGCGGGAAGACCACCCGCCAGAAGGTGCCGAAGGGACCGGAGCCGTCGATCGCGGCCGCCTCCTCCAGCTCCACGGGGATGGAGCGGATGAACCCGGAGAAGACGAACACCCCGAACGGCACGTAGTAGCCGACGTCGAACAGCACCAGCCCGCCGATCGTGCCCATCAGGTGCGCGAGGTTGAGCACCTTGGTGACCGGCACGAGGATCACCTGCGGCGGGATCATCAGCCCGGCCAGCAGCACCAGCAGGGTGATCCGCGCGAAGCGGGAGTGCGTGCGGCAGATGTAGTGGCCGAGCATCGCGGAGACGACCGTGAGGAGCACGATGGACAGCAGCGTCACGGTCACGCTGTTGATCAGGCCGTTCCAGAACAGGTGGTCGGGCCGGGTGAGCGCCTGCGTGAGGTTGCCGAGCGTGGGTGGGATCGGCAGCGACGCCGGCGAGGCGGTGATGTCGGGGCCGCGCTTGAACACGTTCGTCACGACCAGGTAGAGCGGCAGGAAGAACGCCGCCGCGACGGCGACGGCCAGCAGCCTCCTCACAGGTTCACCTCCCTTCGGCCCAGTACGCGCAGCACCGCGCCCGAGGCGACCGCGATGATCACGAGCATGAGGATCGCCATCGCCGACGACTCGCCGGTGCGGTCGGCGGTGAAGCCGACCTGGATGACGTCGAACGCGACCGTCGCCGTGGTCCCGCGGCCCGGGCCGCCCGCCGTGAGCACCTGGATGTGGTCGTAGGCCTTGAACCCGGTGATCAGCAGCATCACCGTGTTCAGCGTCAGCGCCGGTGCCAGCAGCGGCCAGGTGACCCTGCGGAACCGCGTCCACGCGCTCGCGCCGTCGATCGCGGCGGCCTCGAGCAGCGACTGCGGGACGCCCTGCAGCGCGGCCAGGTAGACGACCGCGCAGAAGCCGAGCATCTGCCAGCTGATGATCGTCCCGATCGAGAACAACGCCAGATCGGGGTCGGACAACCAGCCCACCTTGAGGCCGAAGAGCCGGTTGATCAGGCCGTCATCCTGCAGCATGGCCATCCACACCACGCTGACCACCACCGAGCTGAGCACGACGGGCAGGAAGAACACGCCGCGCAGCATGGTGTAGAGCCGGCCGCGGCGATCGAGCAGCACGGCGACGCCCAGCCCCGCGACGTTGGGCACGATGACGATGATCAGGGTGAGGATCGTGGTCACCTTGAGCGAGGTGAGGAACGCCGTGTCGGTGAGCAGGCTCGCGTAGTTGGCGAGGCCCACGAAGTGCGGCCGCGTGGTGAAGAGTCCCGCGTTGGTGAGGCTGTAGCCGAAGCTGAGCAGGATCGGCGCCAGGACGAGGCAGGCGTAGACCAGCACACCGGGCGCGACGAAACTCAGCAGGTAGCCGAGACGGGCGCGTGGCGGTCTCATCGGCCACCGGCCTTGACCCACTCCTGGTCCAGCGCCTTGGCCGCGGCCGCGCCGCCGGTCCGGCCCGCGATGATCTCCTGGGCGATGGCGAAGACCTTGTCGCCGACGCCGGGCAGCAGGGAGTCGTCGCCCGTCTCCACGGTGAAGGCATTGACGATCTTGGCGGACTTGAAGACGCCGAGGGTGGCGTTGTAGAGCGGCCCCATCGGCGGCGGCCGGTAACCCTTGATCGCGATGATCGCGGCGTCGCTCTTGACGAGGACGTCATTGTTGTCCCGGTTCTGATTGAACTCCAGCGCGAACGTCCTGGCGGCCGCCAGGTTCTTGGAGTGCGCGTTCACGATCGGGCCGCCGCCCGTGTACGAGGGCACCACGACCGTGCCGTCGTCGGTCGGCCAGGCGAACACCCCGACATCGAAAGAGGGCTTGGTCGCGGCGAACCACGAGCCCATCGGATACATCGCGCCCTTGCCGTTCAGGAACGCCTTCTCCGTCGAGGGGTAGTCACGGCTGAGCCCGGCCCTGTCGATGTAGCCCGCTTTGGCCAGGTCGGCGAACTTCTGCGTCGCCTTGACGAAGAGGGGATCGGAGAACTTCGCGGTGCCCGCACGGCGCTTGACGAGGAAATCCGGTTCCTTGCTGTAGACATCGGCGCCGACCAGCGCGATCCAGATGTAGCCGGCGGCGAACGCGTCCTTGCCGCCGCCGCCGACCACGAACGGGTTGATCCCCTTGGCCTTGAGCCTGGCGCAGTCGGCGAGAAGCTCGGCGTAGGTCCTGGGCGGCGCGCCGATCCCCGCGTCGGCGAACAGTTTCTTGTTGTAGTAGACCAGCGGCGTCGGCTGCGAGTTGTAGGGCAGCTGGTAGATCTTGCCGCCCAGTGGGTTGGAGCGCGGGTAGTCGTAGTTCTTCAGCTCCTCATCGCTCCACGCGTACAGGTTGCCGTGCTCGGCGAAGCCGCTGGGGGAGACGGCCTGGAGCACGTCGGGGAACTGCCCGGACGCCAGCAGCTGCTTGGCGTAGGCGTCGCGGTCCCCGGCGCTCGGCGCGACGAGCTTCTTCACCACGATGTCCGGGTGCTTGGCCGTGACGCGCTTGATGGCCGCGTCCCAGTACTGCGGGGTGAGGTTGGGGGTCTCGAACACCAGGAACGAGATCTCCTTCTTCCCGCCGGTCGCCTGCTTCGTGTCGCTGCCCGCCGGGGCGCAGGCGGCGAGCGCCAGGGCTGCGGCGGCCAGGGCGATGACCTTCTTCACGTCGGTCCTTCCTGCCGGGGGTCTGAGCAATATTTTTAGTAGTACCTCAAATAATTAGCAATGCCCTAGCATCAGATCGTGACGTTGACCGGACAAGACCCCGCGCTGCTCCGCAGGCTCAACGCGGCCGCCGTGCTGCGCGCGTTGCACGGGGCCGACGAGCTGACGCTGACGCAGCTGGTGAAGACCACCTCGATCTCACGGGCGACCGTCGAAGACGTGATCGCCGGACTCGATGGCCTGGTGGAAGAGGTCGGTCTCCGCGCGGAGGACCCACGCCCCGTCGGCCGTCCGGCCAAGCGCTACCGCTTCCGCGCCGAGGCCGGCCACGTCATCGGCGTCGATCTCGGCGCGCACAAGGTGCTCGCGGTCACCGCCGACCTCAAGGGCCGCATCGTCGACCGCAGGCGCACCACCGTCAGCCCGGAGACGAGCAACGCGGACCGGATCACCGCCGCCAGGGCCGTCGTACGCAGGACGCTCCGCGCGTCCGGCGTCGAAACCGCGCAGGTGCGCGCGCTGGGCGTGGCCACGACCGGCGTGGTCGATCCGTCGGACGGCCGGATATTGATCAGTGACCGGCTCCCCGGCTGGGCGGGCGTCGACCTCGCCGCAGCGCTCGAGGGCCTCGCCGACGGTCCCGTCCTCGTCGGCAACGACACCAACCTGGCCGCGCTCGCCGAGCGCTGGATGGGCGCCGCGGTCGGAGTCGACGACGTGCTGTGCCTGCTCGCCGGGCGCAGCCTCGCCGCCGGGCTGCTCATCGGCGGCAAGGTGCACCAGGGACGCAACGGCGCGGCCGGCGAGATCGGCGTCATGCGCGCCTTCGGCTGGTACACCGCCCTCGACCGTTTCCTCGCCTACGGCGGCAGCGACCGCGTCTTCGAGGCGGTACGCGACGGCGACGCCGAGGCCGCGGCCATCGTCCGCGCCTTCGCGCAGGACCTGGCCAAAGGCGTCGGCGCCGCCGTGCTCACCATGGACCCCGAGCTGGTCGTCCTCGGCGGTGGCCTGTCGGGCGCGGGAGAGCTCCTCGCCGGGCCGCTGCGCGAGGAACTCGCCGAGCTCTGTCTCTTCCCCGTACGCGTGGAAACGTCCACGCTGGGCGCCGAGTCCCCGGCTCTCGGCGCGGTACGGCTGGCCCTCGACCATGTGGAGCACGCCCTGTTCGGCGTGTGATCGTGCGGGCTGCCGGTGGCCGGTGCCGCCCGGTGTGGCGTATACATACCGTCTGGTCGGTATGCCCGGCCACTCGATCGCCCGACCGAGGGAGGCCCAGATGAGCGAAGCGGACGATCAGGGGACGCCTACCGGGCCGGAGGACTGGACGCCCGAGGTCGAAGAGATCCGCCATCGCCGGTCGCTGGCGCGGCGCATGGGCGGGCCGGCGAAGGTGCGGCGCCAGCACGAAACGGGCCGGCTCACCGTACGGGAACGCATCGACCGGCTCGTCGATCCGGGCAGCTTCGCGGAGATCGGGGCGCTGACCGGCTTCGCCGACCACGCCGACGACGGTCGGCTCACCTCCGTCCTGCCGGCGAACTTCGTCGCCGGTACCGCGCGCGTCGACGGGCGTCCCGTGATGCTCGGCGCGGACGACTTCACCGTGCGCGGCGGCTCCGGCGACGCGGCGATCCACGCCAAGCAGATCTACGCCGAGGAGTACGCCGGGCGGATGCGCCTGCCGGTCGTCCGGCTGCTGGACGGCGCGAGCGGCGGCGGCAGCGTCAAGATGGCCCAGGAGGCGGGCTACAGCTACCTCCCGGTCAATCCGGCGTGGGACGACGTGGTCGGCAACCTGTCGCTCGTTCCGGTCGTGGCGGCGTGCCTGGGCCCGACGGTCGGGCTCGGCGCCGCACGCCTGGTCATGTCCCACCTGGCCGTCATGGTCGAGGGCATCGGACAGCTGTTCACCGCGGGGCCGCCCGTCGTCCGTGGCGGGACCGGCGAGGACCTCACGAAGGAGGAGCTCGGCGGGGCGGCCGTCCACCGCCGCAACGGCACGATCGAGCGTTTCGTCGCCACGGAGGACGACGCCTTCGCCGTCATCCGTGGCTTCCTGGGGTACCTGCCGGGCAGCGTGCACGAGCCGCCGCCGGTGGTCCCCTCCGGCGATCCGGCCGATCGCCGCGAGGAGTCGCTGCTGAGCGCGGTGCCGCGTGACGCCCGGCGGCCGTACCGGATCGGACCGATCATGGAAGCGATCTTCGACCAGGGATCGGTGTTCCGCTACGCGGAGTACGGCGGCGCGACCGTCACCGCGCTCGCCCGGCTCGACGGCCATCCCGTCGGAGTCCTCGCCACCGACCCGTACCGGGGCGCCACCATGTCGGTCGAGGGCGCTCAGGCGATCACGCGCCTCGTCGACCTGTGCGAGACGTTCCACCTCCCGATCGTCAGCCTCACCGACCAGGGCGGCATGACGATCGGACGGGTCGCCGAGGAACGCGGCACGATCCGGGCCGGCGCCCGCGCCATCACGGCCGTCTACCAGGCACGAGTGCCGCAGGCGGAGCTGATCCTGCGCCGGGTGTACGGCGTCGGCGGCGCGGGGATCGTCAACCGGCACCGGGCGGGCCGGAGCTGGGCCTGGCCGTCGGGCGACTGGGGCTCGCTGCCACTCCAGGGCGGGATCGAGGCGGCGTTCCGCGCGCAACTCGAACAGGCCGAGGACCCCGAGGCGGAGATCGAACGGATCCGGCGGACGCTCGCCGCGATCGCCTCGCCGTTCCGCACCGCCGAGCGGTTCGGGGTCCAGGACCTGATCGACCCGCGCGACAGCAGGCCGCTGCTGTGCGCCTGGGTGCGCGACGCGTACCGGATCCTGCCCGAACTCACCGGCCCCCCTTCCTTCGGGACCCGTCCCTAGGGGCGAGCGCACCTACATCGCCGAGCCGCCGACGCGCGGTCTGCCGAGCCGGTCGGGGCCGGTGACGGGCGCGGTCATTCGCCCGCGTCGTCCTCCCGCAGGGCGGCGGCTTCTTCGGCCTCGCGGTCCTGCAGGACCGTCAGGCGGCCGGTGAGCTTGTCGACGGTGACGACGCCGACGGCCACGGCCGCATACAGAGCCTCCAGGTTCGGGTAGCCCAGCTCAGTGCCCAGTTGCAGCATCGTGCCGTCGCCCTCCAGGTCCAGGATGTTCGCCCCGCGTGTGGCGAGAGCGTCGGCGACCAGCCGCCGTCCGGCGAGCCCGGTGGTCTCGGTGTGCCGGTCGGCGAGCCATTGGGCGATGTGGACGCGGGCATGTCCGGTGCGGGCGGATTCCAGCCATACCTCGGGCGGGCCGGACCCGGCCTCGCCCGCGGTGAGGATCTCCACCACCTGACCGTCTTCGAGCGGTGCCGTCATCGGGGACAGGCGCCCGTTGGTGAGTGCGCCGACGGCGCGGTGACCGGTGTCGGTGTCGAGCGCGTAGGCGAAGTCGATGGCGGTCGCGCCGGCCGGGAGCGTGACGACGTCCCCGGCCTGGGTGAAGGTCACGATCCCGGCGCTGCGCAGGTCCACCCGCAGACTGTCGAGGAACTCCGCCGAGGGGGCGTGCGCCTGCCAGGCGAGCAGGTTCCGCAGCCACTGCAGGTCGGCCCGGTGCGCGGCCTCGCGGGCGTGGGTGCCGGACGCCTGGGCGGCGTCCTGGATCTGGCTGATGATGCCGTACTCGGCGATCCGGTGCATCCGCGGAGTGCGGACCGCCAACTCCAGGACCTCGCCGCCGGCGGTGACCACCGAGGTGTGCAGCGACTGGTACATGTTGTACTTCGGCAGCGCGATGAAGTCCTTCATCCGGCCCGGCATCGGACGCCACAGCCCATGGATCGCCCCGAGCGCGACATAACAGTCGGCGGCGTCGCCGTCGACGAGCACGGTGACCCGGGCCGCCTCGCCCATCCGAGGCGGATCGGCCGGGCTGATCGGCGGCATGCGGCGGTCCTGGTGCAGGGAGTACAGGTGCCGGTCCCGGGAGACCACGCGCGCTTTCAGGCGCGCGGCGGTGAGGGCCTCGCGCAGTTGTTCGAGCAGCGGGTCGAGCCGGGCGGCGCGGTCGGTGGCACTGTCGGCGACCGCGTCACGCGTGCGCTTGTACCCCTCCGGGTGCAGGCACGAGAAGGCGACGTCCTCCATCTCGCGCTTGAACACATAGATGCCCAGCCGTTCGGCGAACGGCACGAGCAACTCCAGGGACGCCCGTGCGATCCGCCGGCGCTTCTCCGGCTTCGGATGGAACCGCAGGGTCCGCAGGTTGTGCACCCGATCGGCGAGTTTGATCACCAGGACACGGAGGTCGTCGGCGGCCGCCAGGATGATCTTCCGGAACGTCTCCGCCTCCGCCCGGTCGCCCCACTTGGAGCCGTCCAGCTTGGTCACGCCGTCGACCAGGACCGCGACCTCCTCGCCGAACTCGGCGTGAACCTGGCCCAGCGTCAGATCGGTGTCCTCGACCGTGTCGTGCAGCAACGCGGCGGCCAGGGTGGTGGTGTCCATGCCCAGATCCGCCAGGATGAGCGCGACCGCGAGCGGATGCGTCACGTACGGCGCACCGGACTTGCGGGTCTGCCCGCGGTGGTACCGCTCGGCCATCGTGTAGGCGTACCGCAACCGCCGTACGTCGGCCTTGGGGAAATGCGCCTTGTGCGCGGCGATCAGCGGATCGGCCGCCCGATCCTCACCGGTCCGGCGGAGGAACACCACCGGACCGGTCAATCGGCCCAATCGACTGAGGCCGTGGGCACGACGCCGACCGCCGGCCGTCGCCGGCTCACTGATCGACTCCTCAGCCATCCGTCCGCCCCCGCCGGTGATCGGTCATCCGCCTCATCCAACACGCCTCCGCTGCAGCGCGTCTCCCCTTCACCTGAATCTCCGAAGGACGCCCCGGCCTTCAGACCGGGGAGGAATTAGGACTCCACCAGGACCGTCCCGGCGTGGCTGAGACGGTCCAAAAACGGAATTCACCACAATTCGACAAAGCGCTTTACGTGTGCGCATGTCATCTGGAAGTTCTCGGTCATGCGGACGGCGTACAAGTGCCGGGCCTACCCGGACCCTGAACAGGCGGCGGTGTGCAGTCAATCGATACCCGCCGACGCGGCCGTGATTCCCTGGGGCGTGCCGTGGCTCGCCGGAGGCGATCGGATTTCTCATCGCAGCACCGATGAGTTTTCGCGGTGGCCGTCGTTACATGGTCCAGAACGTCGGTGACCGACCGACCCGATCCGAGGGGCCGCAGCCATGGACATGAAACTCGAGCTCATCGTCGTACCCGTCGCCGACGTCGACCGAGCCAAGGCGTTCTACGCCGAGAAGGCGGGGTTCACGGTGGACGTCGACTTCAGCGCCGGGGAGGACTTCCGGGTCGTGCAGCTCACGCCGCCCGGCTCGGCGTGCTCGATCGCGCTCATGAAGAACGAGGAGGCGGCGGGGTCTCTGCAGGGTTTGCACCTGGTGGTCGCCGACATCGACGCCGCGCGTGCCGAGTTCGCCGAGCGCGGCCTGGAGGTCGAGGAGGTCTTCCACTTCGGCGCCGGGGGCCGGGTCCCGGGCCACGACCCCGAGCGCCGCGACTACGGCTCCTTCGCCTCCTTCCGCGACCCCGACGGCAACGGCTGGTTGCTGCAGGAGGTGCGGAGCCGCGGCGGCGCGGCATGACCGCCTCCGAGATGATGACGAGCACGAGCGATGGGGTCTCCGAGATGATGAGTGCGAGTGATGAGATCGCGGCGGCCGTCGCGGGCGAAGAGCCGGCGTTCGCCGCCCTGACCGAGCGGCACCGGCGGGAGCTGCACGTCCACTGTTACCGGATGCTGGCGTCCTTCGACGAGGCGGAGGACGCCGTGCAGGAGACGTTCCTGCGGGCGTGGCGGGGCCGGGAGGGTTTCGACGGCAGCACGCTGTTCCGCGCCTGGCTCTACCGGATCGCGACCAACGTCTGCCTCGACCAGCTCCGGCGCGGATCACGCCGTACGGCGGTGTCCTCCTTCGCCGAGGTGCCGTGGCTGCAGCCGTATCCGGACGGTCTGCTCGACGAGGCCGCGCCCGCCGTTGAGGGGCCCGACGCGGTCGTCGTCGAGCGGGAGACGATCGAGCTGGCGTTCGTCGCGGCGCTGCAGGCATTGCCACCGCGACAGCGCGCGACGTTCATCGCCCGTGACGTGCTCGGCAGGTCGGCGGCTGAGACGGCGGAGCTGATGGACACGAGCGTCGCCGCGGCCAACAGCGCGCTGCAGCGGGCTCGTGCCACGATGCAGCGGCAGCTGCCGGCGCGACGCAGCGAGTGGTCCGCGGGGGAGCTCAGCGGGACGGAACGCACCTTGCTCGAGCGGTTCATCGACGCGCACGAGCGGTGCGACGCCGCCGCCGCGATCGCGATCGCGTCCGAGGACCTGCGTATCACGATGCCGCCGCACCCGTTCTGCTACGAGGGCCTGGCGGCGATCGCGCCGCTGCTCGAGCGGGCATTCGGGGAGGACCGCGAGGGCGACTGGCGTCTCGTCGCGACATCGGCCAACCGGATGCCGACCGCCGCGAGCTACCTGCGCCGGCCGGGTGACTCGGAGTTCCGGGCGTTCAAGTTCGACGTCCTGCGGGTCGAGGACGGCCGGATCAGGGAGATCACGACGTTCGGCCCGGCGCTGTTCCCGGCCTTCGGCCTCCCGCCGACCATCTGAGGGCGAACACGGTGCGGCCCCCGCCGGGGGCCGCACCAGGCGCTCAGACGCCGGTCAGCCGCCGAGGGGACCGGCGGAGGAAGACGGCCCAGGTCACGGCGAAGCAGAGGGCGTAGTAGGCGATGAACGCGATGTAGGCGCCGTTGCCCGTCTTGTAGGTCAGGAACGACTGGCGGAAGGCCAGATTCACGAGGACGCCGCCGAAGGCGCCGATCGCGCCGGCCACCCCGATCAGGGCGCCGGAGAGGCGGCGGGCCTCGTCCTCGGTCGAGGCCTTGGCACGGAAGATCGCGGGGATCATCTTGTACGTCGAGCCGTTGCCGAAGCCGCTGAAGATGAACAGCAGCACGAACCCGGTGAGGAACAGCGGCAGCGACTTCTGAACTGAGGCGGTCAGGACGATCGAGGCGCCGATCGCCATCGCCACGAAGTTCCAGAAGGTGACCTTGGCGCCGCCGAGCCGGTCCGCGGCCCAGCCGCCGACGGGCCGGATCAGCGAGCCGAGCAGCGGCCCGAGGAACGTCAGGTACGCGGCCTTGATGGGCGTGTCGAAGTCGGCCTTGAACTGCACCTGCAGCACCTGGCCGAAGGCGAAGCCGAACCCGATGAACGATCCGAACGTCCCGACGTACAGCAGCGACATGACCCAGCTGTACGGGTCCTTGACGACGTCCCGCATGGCGCGCTTGTCGTTGCGCATGCCGGCGAGGTTGTCCATCCACAGCGCGGAGCCCAGCGCGGCCAGCACGATGAAGGGGATGTAGATCCCGGCCACCAGGCGCGGGTGGTCCTTGCCCGCCGTCGCGAGCACGGCGAGCCCGACCAGCTGGACGACGGCCACGCCGATGTTGCCGCCGCCGGCGTTGATGCCGAGTGCCCAGCCCTTGAGCCGCTGCGGGTAGAAGGCGTTGATGTTGGCCATCGACGAGGCGAAGTTGCCGCCGCCGACGCCGGCGACCGCCGCGAGGATGAGCAGGGTGCTGAAGGACACGCCCGGCTTGACCAGGATCGCGGCCGCCACCGCCGGGACGAGGAGGAGTGAGGCGCTGAACATCGTCCAGTTACGGCCGCCGAACTTCGCGACCGCGAAGGTGTACGGCAGGCGCAGGGCGGCGCCCAGCGCCGTGGGGACCGTCGTCAGCAGGAACTTCCCGGAGGGGTCGATGTGGTACGCGGGGCCGAGGAACAGTACGAGCACCGACCATAGGCTCCACACGGAGAACCCGATGTGCTCGGAGAAGATCGAGAAGATGAGGTTGCGCCGCGCGACCTTGGCGCCGGCCTCCTTCCAGAAGTCGTGGTCCTCCGGCTGCCAGTCCGCGATCCACCGGCGCCCGGCGGGGCCGGCGCCGGGAAGGCGTTCTTCGATGGTGGTCATTCGGCTTCCTCCTGGCTGGGGTGCTGCGCCGAAGCTAGGAGCCGGCCGTTTCCTCGGTGTGTGTCGCGTAATGCGGCAGTGATAACTTCCCTGCACCCCATTCCGGCCGCGCTGTGAGGTTCCGTTCATCGCACCGCAGGTCAGCGGCCCTGGTGAAGTGCTTGTTGCGGGCCGGTAACACGAGGGACGTCATCGCGAAACGCCTCAACCGCACGATCGAGGCATGTCGCCCACACCTACCCACTGTCCGTACTGCGCGCTGCAGTGCGGGATGCTCGTCGGCCCCGGCACGATCGCGCCGCGCGACGACATCCCGGCGAACGGTGGCGGCGGGGGTTCGCTCTGTCAGAAGGGGTGGACGGCGGGGGAGCTGCTCACCACCCCGGACCGGCTGACCGTCCCGCTCATGCGGGCCCACCGGGACGCGCCTCTGGAGCCGGTGTCCTGGGACGCCGCGCTGGACCGGATCGCGGCCGAGATCCACCGGATCCAGTGCGCGTACGGGGACGAGGCCGTGGCGGTCTTCGGCGGCGGCGGGCTGACCAACGAGAAGGCCTACCAGCTCGGCAAGTTCGCCCGGGTGGCGCTGCGCACGCCGAACATCGACTACAACGGCCGCTTCTGCATGTCCTCGGCCGCCGCCGCGCAGAACCGCGCGTTCGGCATGGACCGCGGATTGCCTGTGCCGATCACCGACATCGCCGCCGCGGACACGATCCTGCTGGCCGGCGGCAACGTCGCCGAGACGATGCCGCCGTTCGTCCGGCACCTGACCGCCCAGCGCGAGCGCGGCGGGAAGCTGATCGTCATCGATCCGAGGGAGACTTCGACGGCTCGCCGCGCCGACCTGCACCTGCAGGTCACGCCGGGCACCGACCTGGCCCTGGCCAACGGGCTGCTGCACCTGGCGATCACCGAGGGACTGCTCGACAAGGCGTACCTCGACGAGCGCACCACGGGGTTCGAGACGGTCCGCACCGTGATCAACGGGTACTGGCCGGACCGCGTCGAGCGCATCACCGGCGTGCCGGTGCCGAAGATGCGCGAGGCCGTGCGCCTGCTCGGCGACGCCGCGAACGCGCTCATCCTCACCGCGCGCGGCGCCGAACAGCATGCCACCGGCACCGACACGGTCACCGCCTTCATCAACCTGGCGCTGGCGCTCGGCCTGCCGGGGCGTCCCGGGTCCGGGTTCGGCTGCCTGACCGGGCAGGGCAACGGCCAGGGCGGCCGGGAACACGGGCAGAAGGCGGATCAGCTGCCGGGCTACCGGAAGATCGACGACCCGGCGGCACGTGAGCACGTCGCCCGGGTCTGGGGGATCGACCCGGACGACCTGCCGGGGCCCGGCCTGTCGGCCACCGAACTCCTGAGCGCCCTGGGCACGCCCGGCGGTCCGCGCGCCCTGCTGCTGTTCGGCTCCAACCCTGTCGTGTCGGCCCCGGACGCGAGCCGGATCGAGGAACGCCTCGCGGCACTCGACCTCCTCGTCGTGGCCGACTTCGTGCCGTCCGAGACCGCCGCGCGGGCCGACGTCGTGCTGCCGACGGCGCAGTGGGCCGAGGAGACCGGCACGATCACCAACCTGGAGGGCCGCGTGCTCCTGCGCCGCGCGGCCGTGCCGAGGCCACCGCAGGTCCGCGGCGACCTGGACATCCTGGCCGCGCTCGCCGAGCGCCTCAAAGCGCCCGGCCGGTTCAGCGTCGAACCGGCCGAGGTGTTCGACGAACTGCGCGCGGCCAGCGCCGGCGGGCTCGCCGACTACTCCGGCATCACCTACGAGCGCATCGTCGCCGAGACCGGGGTCTTCTGGCCCTGCCCGGGCGAGGGCCACCCGGGGACGCCGCGCGTCTTCCTCGACCGGTTCGCCACACCGGACGGGCGCGCCCGGTGCATCCCCGTCGAACACCGCGGCCCCGCCGAGGACATCAGCGTCGACTATCCCGTCTACCTCACGACCGGCCGGGTGCTCGCGCACTACCAGAGCGGCGCGCAGACCCGGCGGATACGCGCGCTGGTGGACGCGGTCCCCGAAGCGTACGTGGAGATCCATCCCGACCTGGCCGAGCGTCTCGGCATCGAGGAGGGGGCCGAGATCCGCGTCACCAGCCGGCGCGGAGCCGCCGCCGCCAAGGCGCGGTTCAGCAGGGCGATCCGGCGCGACACGGTGTTCATGCCCTTCCACTGGGCCGGTCCCGCACGCGCCAACCTGCTCACCAACCCGGCACTCGATCCGACGTCCCGGATGCCGGAGTTCAAAGTCTGCGCCGTCCGACTGGAGAAACCGTGAAGAAGAGAATCGTGGTCGTCGGCAACGGGATGGCGGGCTCCCGGCTCGTCTCCGAGCTGCGGGCCCGCGACCGGGAACCGCGGATCACCGTGTTCGGGGCCGAGGCCGCCCAGCCGTACAACCGCGTACTGCTGTCGAACGTCCTGGCCGGCATCGCCGCGCCCGGCGACATCGGCCTGACCGATCCGGGGTGGTACGCCGCGAACGACGTCGACGCCCGGCTCGGGGAGGAGGTCGTCGCGATCGACCGGCAGTCCAAAACGGTGACCTCGGCCGACGGGACCGTCACGCCGTACGACACGCTCGTGCTCGCCACCGGCAGCGCCCCGGTCGTGCCGCCGCTGCCCGGGCTGGACGCCGGCGGCGTCGTCGCCTTCCGCACGCTCGACGACTGCCGGGACATCATGGGCCTCGCGGACGACGCCGAGTCCGCGGTCGTCGTCGGCGGCGGGCTGCTCGGCCTCGAGGCGGCCCGCGGGCTGGCCGGACGCGGACTGCGGGTCACCGTCGTCCACCTCGCCGGGCACCTGATGGAGCGGCAGCTGGACGCCGAGGCCGGCGGCGTGTTGCAGCGCACGATCGGGGACCTCGGGGTCCGTACGCTCGTCGGGGCGCGGCTGACCGGGGCGCGGGCCGAGGACGGGCGCGTCACCGGGGTCGAGCTGGACGACGGCACGGTGCTGCCCGCCGACCTGGTGGTGCTGGCCTGCGGCATCCGCCCCGAGACCGGGCTCGCGCGGGCGGCGGGCCTCACCGTGGACCGTGGCGTGGTCGTCGACGACCGGCTCCGCTCGGTCGACGACCCCGACGTCCACGCGATCGGGGAGTGCGCGCAGCACCAGGGCACGGTGTACGGGCTGGTCGCGCCCGCGTGGGAGCAGGCCAGGATCCTCGCCGACCTGCTCACCGGCGGCGACGCCCGGTACGAGGGCTCGCGGCAGGTCACCCGGCTCAAGGCGGCCGGGATCGAGCTGGCCGCCATGGGCGAGACCGCGCTCGGCGACGATGAGGCGGAGGTCGTCCGCTTCGCCGACCCGACGCGCGGCACGTACAAGAAGGTCGTCATCAGGGATGACCGCCTCATCGGCGCGATCCTGATCGGCGAGACGACCACGGCGGGGCTGCTGACCCAGCTGTACGACCGCGCGGCGCCCGTGCCGTCCGACCGCCTGGGGCTGCTCTTCCACGGGCTGAACCCGGTCACGCCCGCCGAGACGCCCGTGCGCATGCCGGACGCGGCGACGATCTGCGCGTGCAACAACGTCAGCAAGGGCCGGATCCGCGCCTGCTGGGAGGCGGGCGGGCGCGACGTCGCCGACGTCGCCGCCGAGACCCGCGCCACCACCGGCTGCGGCGGGTGCCGCGACACCGTCGAAGGCATCCTCGAGTGGCTCGGCACCCAGGAGGTGACGTCTCCCACCAGGTCAGGCCGTACGTGAGCGGCTTGTAGCACAGCGGTAACAAGCGGGACGCAGACGCGAAACGCCTGATCGTCAAGATCGAGGTCAAGCGCGTCGGGGAGGATTGAATCGGATGACTGGCCGTCTTGTCGTCGTAGGGCACGGTCCGGCGGCACATCGCCTCGTCGAGGCGCTGCGGGAGCGCGACTCCGCCGACCGGTGGCAGATCACCGTGGTGGGCGAGGAGCCCCGTACGGCGTACGACCGGGTGGCGCTGACCTCCTACCTCACCGAGGACGCCGATCTCGGCTACCCGGCCCACGACGAGAGCGTGACCGTACGGACCGGGGAGCGGGTCGCCGCGATCGACCGGACCGCGCGCATCGTCACCACGGACGCGGGGGAGACCCTGCCGTACGACGCGCTGGTGCTGGCCACGGGGTCGGTGCCGTTCGTGCCGCCGGTGCCCGGCGCCGAGCACGCCTTCGTCTACCGGACGATCGAGGACCTGGACGCGCTGCGCGCCGCGGCCGGAAGTTCCTCGGCTGAAAGCGTCGACCTTACTATGTCAAGGCCGCGGGCCGGTGTGGTCGTCGGCGGCGGACTGCTCGGCCTGGAGGCCGCCCGCGCGCTGCAAGGGCTCGGCCTGGACACCCACGTCGTCGAGGTGGCGCCCTGGCTGATGCCGCGTCAGCTCGACGAGGGCGGCGGCGCGATGCTGCGCCGCCACATCGAGGCCCTCGGCATGACCGTGCACATCGGCGCCGGAATCGAGCGCATCGAGCCCGGCGCCATGCACCTCGCCGGGGACGTCGTCCTGGACGCCGGCGTGGTCGTCTTCTCGGCGGGAATCCGGCCGCGCGACGACCTCGCCCGCGCGGCGGGTCTGGCGGTGGGGGAGCGCGGCGGCATCGTCGTCGACGACACCTGCCGAACCGAGGATCCCCGCATCTTCGCGATCGGCGAGTGCGCGCTCATCGGCGGCATGGTCTACGGCCTGGTCGGGCCGTGCTTCACCATGGCCGAGGTCGTCGCGGACCGGCTCCTGGACGGGGAGGCGCGGTTCACCGGCGCCGACCTGTCGACCCAGCTCAAGCTCATGGGCGTCGACGTCGCCAGCTTCGGCGACCCGTCCGCCGACGCCCTCGACGTGATCTACACCGACCCGGTCGCCGGGATCTACAAGCGCCTCGTCGTCAGCGACGACGCGCAGACCCTCCTTGGCGGCGTGCTCGTCGGCGACGCGTCGTCGTACCCGACGCTCCGCGCGTTCATCGGCGCGAAGCTGCCCGGGACACCCGAGCAGGCGCTGTTCGGCGGCACCGAGGCGGCGGGCGGCGCGCTGCCGGAGTCGACGGTCATCTGCAGCTGCAACAACGTGACGGCCGGGGCCATCCGCTGCGCGATCGCCGACGAGCAGCTCACCGACGTCGGGGCCGTGAAGTCGTGCACGAGGGCCGGCACCGGCTGCGGCAGCTGCGTGCCGCTGGTGAAGAAGATCCTCGACGCGGAGCTGACCGCTGCGGGCATCGAGGTCAGCAAGGCGCTGTGCGAGCACTTCGACCACAGCCGCGCGGAGCTGTTCGACATCATCCGGGTGTGCGGCATCACGACCTTCTCCCAGCTGATCACCGAGCACGGGCGCGGGCGCGGCTGCGACATCTGCAAGCCGGCGGTCGCCTCGATCCTGGCCAGCCTCGGCAACGGCCACATCCTCGACGGCGAGCAGGCCGGCCTGCAGGACACCAACGACCGGTTCCTCGCCAACATGCAGAAGAACGGCACCTACTCGGTCGTGCCCCGCATCCCCGGCGGTGAGATCACGCCGGAGCGGTTGATCGTCATCGGCGAGGTCGCCCGGGAGTTCGGCCTCTACACCAAGATCACCGGCGGGCAGCGGATCGACCTGTTCGGGGCCCGTGTCGAGCAGCTTCCGCACATCTGGAAGAAGCTGATCGATGCCGGCTTCGAATCCGGCCACGCGTACGGCAAGGCGCTGCGCACGGTGAAGTCCTGCGTCGGCTCGACGTGGTGCCGGTACGGCGTCCAGGACTCGGTCGGCCTGGCGATCCGCCTCGAGCTGCGCTATCGCGGCCTGCGCGCCCCGCACAAGATCAAGTCGGCGGTGTCCGGGTGCGCCCGCGAGTGCGCCGAGGCCCAGAGCAAGGACTTCGGGGTCATCGCCACCGAGAAGGGCTGGAACCTCTACGTCGGCGGCAACGGCGGGATGCGGCCGCGTCACGCGGACCTGTTCGCCAGTGACCTGGACGAGGACACGCTGATCCGCTACATCGACCGGTTCCTGATGTTCTACATCCGCACCGCCGACCGGCTGCAGCGCACCGCGTCCTGGATGGAGAGCCTCGACGGCGGCCTCGACTACCTGCGCGAAGTGATCACCGAGGACAGCCTCGGCATCTGCGCGGAGCTGGACGCCGCGATGGAGCGGCACGTGGAGGACTACTCCGACGAGTGGCGGGCGATTCTCGAGGACCCCGACAAGCTGCGCCGCTTCGTCTCGTTCGTCAACGCGCCGGGTACGCCCGATCCGAGCATCGTCTTCGAACCCGAGCGCGACCAGATCAAGCCGGCCATGGCGGAGGTGACCCCGTGACCGAGGCAGGGGCACGTCCGGAGATCACGGAGTGAAGGGAGCATTCGATGACCGAGATCTGTGAGGCGCCGGCGGGCACCGGCACGCTGACCGCGACACGCTGGACCACGGTGTGCGACTACGACGACCTGCAGCCCGAGCGCGGCGTCTGCGCGCTCGTCGGCGGCACCCAGGTCGCGATCTTCCGCACGCACGACGGCGAGCTGTACGCGCTGTCGAGTCACGACCCGTTCAGCGGGGCGAACGTCCTGGCGTGGGGGATCGTCGGATGCCGCGGCGGGCAGCCCACCGTGGCGTCCCCGATGTACAAGCAGGTGTTCGACCTGACCACCGGCCGCTGCCTGGACGAGCCGGAGGTCTCGGTGCGGACCTACCGAATACGGCGTAGCGGCGGCCGCGTGGAGGTGGCCGAGTCGTGAAGGACGAGCCACTGGCCGGATTCACGGTGGGCGTCACGGCGGCGCGCCGTCACGAGGAGCTGTCCGCGCTGCTGGAGCGCAAGGGCGCCCGCGTCGTGTACGCCCCCGCGATCCGGTTGGTGCCGCTCGCCGATGACGCCGAGCTGCTCGACGCGACCCGCGACATCCTCGCGGACCCGGTCGACGACGTGGTCGTCACCACCGGCATCGGCTTCCGCGCGTGGCTGGAGACGGCGGACGGCTGGGGGCTGCGCGACGACCTGATCAAACGGCTCGGCGACGTGCGCATCCTGGCCCGGGGGCCGAAGGCCCGCGGAGCCGTGCGCGCCGCCGGGATGGCCGAGGAGTGGTCGCCGGAGTCGGAGAACTGCGACGAGGTCCTCCGCCACCTCCTGGAGGAGGACCTCAGGGGGCGCCGCATCGCGGTCCAGCTGTACGGCGAACCGACGCCCCACCTGACGAGCGCGCTCCGCCGCGCGGGCGCCGAGGTCGTGGAGATCCCGGTGTACCGCTGGTCCCGTACGGACGATCCGACGCCGCTGCGCCGACTGGTCGGGCAGGCGGTCGCCGGCACCGTCGACGCGATCACGTTCACGAGCGCGCCCGCGGTGTCGGCGACCCTGGCCGTCGCGGCCGAGGACACCCTCGAAGACCTCCTGCTCGAGGCCCTGCGCACCCAGGTCGTCGCCGCCTGCGTCGGGCCGGTCACCGCCGCGTCGCTGGAGGCGCGGGGCGTGGCGACGGTACGCCCCGAGCGCGCCCGCCTCGGCGCCCTGGTCCGGGCGCTCGCCGCCGAGCTGCCCGTCCGGCGGTCGAGGCGGATCGCCGTGAACGGCCACGCCCTCGAACTGCGCGGACACGCCGTGGTGATCGACGGGCAGCTCAGACCGATCGCGCCCGCCCCGATGGCGATCCTGCGCGCCCTCGCCCGCCGGCCCGGGCACGTCGTCTCGCGCGCCGAGCTGTGCACGGTGCTGCCCAGCCGGTCCCTGCCGGGTGGAACGAGCCAGGGACGCCCGCATCCGGACGAGCACGCCGTCGAGATGGCGGTGGCCCGGCTGCGCCGGGGTCTGGGCCGCAACGGGCTCGTCGAGACCGTGGTGAAACGCGGCTACCGGCTGGCCTGCGACCCGCTCCGCACCGAGCGGGCCCCGTTCGCCGGCGCCCCGGAGCCGGTATGACGCTGCTCGCCGTCGGGCACGGCACCCGGGACCCCGCCGGAGTCGCCGTGATCCGGGCCCTGCTCGACCGGGTGCGCGCCCTGCGCCCCGGCCTGACCGTCATCGAGTCCTACGCCGAGATCACCGCGCCGTCCCTGGAGGACGCGCTGACGGTGTTCCCGGCCGTCTCGGGCCCGGTGGTCGCGAGTCCGGTGGTCGCGAGTTCAGTGGTCGCGGGTCCGGTGGTCGCGGGTCCGGTGGTCGCCGTGCCGCTCATGCTCGGTCGCGGCTACCACGCCCTGATCGACATTCCGGGCCGCGTCGGCCCCGACGTCACCGTCGCGGGGCCTTTGGGACCGCATCCGCTGCTCGCCGGAGCCCTCGTAGACCGGCTGGGGACGGGCCGGTACGCCGACGCGGTCGTGCTGGGCGCGGCCGGCACCTCCAGCCCGGAGGGACTGGCCGACGCCGCGTCCGCCGCGCACCTGCTGGGCCGCCGCCTGCGCCGCCCCGTGGCGTACGGCCTCGCGGCCGGCGCCGGACCCGATCTGACCGAGGTGGTCCGCGGACTGCGCGCCCAGGGCGCCCGCCGGATCGCGGTCGCGTCCTACCTGCTGGCCCCCGGCCACTTCCACGACCGCCTGGCGGCCGCCGGTGCCGACGTGGTCGCACCGCCCCTGGGCGTGCACGACGCGCTGGCGCGGGTCGTCCTCCGCCGTTACGACGAGGCGATGGCGGCCGAGGCGCGAAGCCGGGACCGCCGGGCGGTCAGCCGCGCCGGGTGAGGTGAGTCGGGGACCTTCGTGCCCGCCGACCCGGGTGAGGTGAGTCGGCGCCCTCCGCGCCCGCTGGCGCGGGTGAGGTGAGTCGGCGCCCTTTGCGCCCGCTGGCGCGGGTATGGACCTGACAGAAACCTCTACGTAGCCTTGACCGGTATTGGCCGCCGATCGAGGAGCGCGTTCATGGCCACGCCATCAGTGGTGCCCGACATCCTGTCCCCGGAATTCGCCGCAGACCCGTATTCGGTCTACCGCATGATGCTGGAAGAATCTCCATTGATCAGGCAGGAGTCGAGCGGCGGTTACGTCATCTCACGCTATGAGGACGTGCAACGCGCCTTCCGGGACCCGGTCTTCACCACCGACAACTACGAGTGGCAGCTCGAGCCCGTGCATGGGCGGACCATTCTGCAGATGAGCGGCCGGGAGCACGCCGTGCACCGCGCGCTGGTGGCACCGGCGTTCCGCGGAAACGAACTCCAGGAGAAATTCCTGCCGGTCATCGAGCGCAACTCCCGCGACCTGATCGAGCGTTTCGCCGACCGTGGAACCGTCGATCTGGTCGCGGAATTCACCACCCGGTTCCCGATCAACGTCATCGCCGACATGCTCGGCCTGGACACGGCGGATCACGACCGGTTCCACCGGTGGTACACCGCCATCATCGCGGTCTTCGGCAACCTGGCGGGCGACCCGGAAGTGGCGGCGGCCGGTGAGCGGACCCGCCGGGAGCTGGGCGAGTACCTCATTCCGATCATTCAGGAGCGCCGGGCGAACCCAGGGGACGATCTGCTGTCGACGCTCTGCGCCGCCGAGATCGACGGCACCAAGATGACCGACGACGACATCCGTGCCTTCTGCAGCCTGCTGCTCGCCGCGGGCGGCGAGACCACCGACCGTGCCATTTCCAGCCTCTTCCGTAACCTCCTCGAGCACCCCGACCAGCTCGCCGCCGTACGCCGCGACCGCACGCTCATTCCGAAGGCGTTCGCCGAGACGCTGCGGTACACCCCGCCGGTGCACATGGTCATCCGCCAGGTGGCCGAGGACGTCACGCTCAGCGGCGGCACCGTGCCCGCCGGCGGCACCGTCGTGTGCGCGGTCGGCGCCGCCAACCGCGACCCCCGGCGCTATTCCCGTCCGGACGTGTTCGACGTCTTCCGCGACGACCTGGCGGCCTCGACCGCGTTCTCCGCGGCGGCGGACCACGTGGCCTTCGCCCTCGGGCGTCACTTCTGCGTCGGCGCCATGCTGGCCAAGACCGAGGTGGAGGTGGCGGCGAACCAGTTGCTGGACGCCATGGACGACATCGCGTTCCGGGACGGGGCCGCGCCGACCGAGCAGGGGGTGTTCACCCGCGGCCTCGTGACGCTTCCCCTGGCGTTCCGGCCGGTGGCGGCCGGCGCCGCGGTGACGGAGCCGAGCGCCACTGGTTGATCAGACGGAGACGTACGTCGGGGTGAATCTCACCGGCAGGGAGACCAGGCCGCGCATCCAGACGGACGGCGACCACTCCAGGTCCTCGGCGTGCACCGCCAGCCGGAGGTCCGGAAGCCGGTCGAGGAGCACCTCGACCGCGGCCTGGCAGATCACCTCGGCGAGCTCCGGTGCCGGAATCGGACACCGGTGCTCGCCGTAGCTGAACGACATCATGGCCTGGTTACCGGTCGCGACCTCGGACGCGGGGCGGACCTGCGGGTCGCTGTTGGCCGCCGCCAGGCCCAGGACGAGCAGGTCACCGGTGTTGATCTGCCGTCCGCCGAGTTGCACCGGCCGGGCGGCCCAGCGGCCCAGGTAGTTCTGCGTGGGGGTGTCCTCCCACAACACCTCGTTGAGCGCCTGGCCGACACTGCGGCGGCCACCCGAGATGTTCATGGAGAACCGGTCGTCGGTCAGCATCAGCCGGACGGTGTTGCCGATCCAGTACGCCATCGGCTGCTGGGCGGCGGTCATCACCAGGACCAAGTCGGAGATGAACTCGTCTTCCGTCAGGCCGGCGGGATGGTTCAGCACGCGCGTGACGAAGTCCGAGCCCGGATGCTCGCGCTTGTGCGCCACCAACCGTTGCATCGTCGCGACGATGCCCTGGTACGCCTCGAGCGCGCCCTCGTCTCCGTTGACCGTGGTCATCATGTCCCGCAGCAGGCCCGGTGTCTCCGCCTCCGGCAGACCGAAGATCTTGGCGACGGCGAGTAGCGGCAGCGGGTGCGCGTACTGGGCCATCAGGTCGGCCCCACCCGAAGCGGCGAACGTGTCGATCAGGTCGTCCGCGATCCTCTCGGACTGGTTCCGCAGGTCGAACTGGTCGACGTCGAACAGGCCGTCGCTGATCGCACCCGCCCGGCGCCGATGATCGTCGCCTTCCGCGAACAATGTGGAGGGCTGGTAGCCGACGAACGGCATCAGCGGCCAGTCGGGCGGGATGTTGTCCCATTCGTTCCAGCGGCGGGAGTCGCGGGCGAAGATGTCCGGGTTGCTCAGCACGTGACGGACCTCCCGGTAGTCGATCACGAACCAGGCGGGGATGTCGCCCTCGATCACCACGGGAACGACCGATCCGTGCTCCTGCCGCATCTCGCGGTACAACTCCGACGGATTCCGCAGAAATCTCGGCCCGTACAGGGGCACGGCGCCGGAGTGGGCGGGGCAGCCGCCCGAGGAAGCGTCGGCGGGGGCGGTGGCAGGTCGAGGGTCGGTCATGGCCTTCTCCGATGATGCGTTCAGATCCGCTGGCGGCGAGCGCCGGCGCGATGTCACGGTTCGCGTACGGCAGACTACGATCACGAGCCGCCGAGGGCCAGAGCCGGGAGGAATCCCACGGAAACCACGTCGAAGACCTGGAACCGTCGGTCCTCCCCGAGGAGAGTGTCGTGTGGGTCGGTCGCGTCACCGACCTGACAGGACAGAGCGCCTGGCGGTCACGGCCGCCTTCGCCGGGGAGACGAGCCGGGACCGTCGGGCGGCGAGCCGCGCAGGATGACGTGCGGCGGTCGTCCCAGCTCGAGGAACATCTTCACGTCGTCGTAGCGCTCGTCGCCCACCTCGATGGCGTTCGGCAACCGGCCCCACTCGCGGAAGCCGAGCCGCTCGTACAGCTCGATCGCGCCGTGGTTGTTGCCCCGCGCACCCAGGATCAGAACCTCGATGCCGTTCGTGCGGGCGTCGTCGATGAGCGCCTCCAGGACGAGCCGGCCGAGCCCGAGCCCACGCGCCATCGGGTGGGCCATGACCTTCTGCACCTCCGCCTGATGGCGGAAGACGTCGGTGGCGCCGCGCCGCCACAGGCCGCCGGCGGCCACCTCGCCGTCGAGGATGGCGAGAGCCAGGGCGGCGTCGCCGGCCCGGGCGCGGTCGAGGACCTCGTCCAGCCATCGGTCGGTCTCCGCCCGGTCGGGCGGGGTCAGCCAGCCGACGGCCCCACCGAGCTCGACGACGGAGTGGATCATGCGGTGTACGCCGGCGCGCAGGCGCTCGTCGGCTTCGGTCGGCCAGTGGATTTCGATGCGGGGACTCACGGTCGCCCATTGTCCCCGGTGGCGTCGTAGGCCGCGCGGGCGGTGTGCACCTCCTCGATGTGCGTCTCGGCCCACGCCTTGGCCGCCTGGACCAGCGGCAGCAGGCTCACGCCGAGCGGGGTCAGCTCGTAGTCGACGCGGACCGGCACGGACGGGGTGACGGTGCGGGTCACCATCCCGTCCCGTTCGAGCGCGCGCAGCGTCTGGGTGAGCATCTTCTGGCTCACACCCGCGATGGTCCGGCCCAGGTCGCTGTAGCGCCGCGGGCCGTCGGCGAGCGCGTTGAGGATCAGGGTGACCCACTTGTCGCTGATCCGGTCCAGCAGGTCACGAGCGGGGCAGGCGGCCATGTACGCGTCATAGGCGGCGCGGGCCTCGGCCCGTCGCTGGGCGGCGGTCTGGGTGGGCATGGCGCTCCCATTGGTCCGTTACGCACTTCTGGGTACGTACTTACCGATGGAGAGTAGCAGCCCGTAGGTTCGCCGTGTCATGCCGATCCACGCACGCAGAGAGGACCACACCATGCGCGCGGTCATCGTTCGTTCCTACGGAGGTCCGGAGGTCCTGGAGCTCGCCGAGGTCCCGGTCCCCGAGCCGGGCCCAGGGCAGGTCCGCATCCGCGTCCGCGCCGCCGCCGTCAACCCCGTGGACCTGGCCACCCGGGCCGGGCATCTCGTCCAGGGCGGGCTCATGGCGCCCCGGGACGTGACCGGTCTCGGCTGGGACGTCGCCGGTGTCGTCGACGCGGTCGGCCCGGCCGTGGCCGGGTTCTCGCCGGGGGACGAGGTCATCGGGCTGTCCGACCGGCTCGACGTCGCCCTGGGTACGCACGCCGAGCAGGTCGTCCTGGACGCGCCCGCGGTGGCGCGAACGCCGGCCGGGCTGTCACCGGAGGCGGCGGCCACCCTCCCGCTGAACGTCCTCACCGCCGACCAGTCCCTGGACTTCCTCGACCTGCGGGCCGGGCAGACCTTGCTGGTCACCGGCGCGGCAGGCGCCGTGGGCGGGTTCGCCACCGAGCTGGCGGCGCTGCGCGGGATCCGCGTCGTCGCGGTCGCTGGCGCGCAGGATGAGGAACTCGTCCGCGGCCTGGGCGCCGAGATCTTCGTGCCCCGCACGCGCGAGCTGTCGGCGGCCGTCCGCTCGGCCGTGCCCGGCGGCGTCGACGCCGCACTGGACGCGGCCGTCGTGGGGCCCGCCGCGCTGGAGGCGGTACGGAACGGCGGGGCGTTCGCCGCCGTCGTCGGTGGGGCGGCCCCGGTCCCGCTGCGCGGCACCCGGGTCGCCAACGTGTGGATCAGCGCGGACGGACCGCGCCTGGCCGAGCTGGCCCTGCTCGCCGCCGACGGGCGCGTCACGCCGCGGGTCGCGGGCACGTTCCCGCTGGCGGACGTGGCCACCGCTCACCGGCTCCTGGAGAAGGGCGGCGTGCGCGGCCGCCCGGTCCTCATCCCCTGAGGACCGGGCAGCGGTGCGACGGCTCGCCGGGAGCGTGTCCTCGCCGGCCGGTCGCACGCCGTGGGCGGCGGTCCAGGCCGGGAGGGTGAGGGTGGCGGTGTAGCCGGAGGTGGTGTTGCCCGGCAGGACCGACGCCGCGGCCGCGAGGCCTGCGCCGCCCATGAGCAGGAGCGCCTGTGTGAACACGCGGCCGTGCCACCCCGCCCGGCGGACTGATCATGCCGTCGCCGGCGAGAACGCGAGGGCCCGCCGGGAGCGGTGCTCCCGGCGGGCCCTGGTGCGGTCGGGTCGGTCCGCTCAGCTGGCGAAGTCGAGCAGCGGCTGGGCGTTGCTCGGGTGCCGCAACTTGGACAGCGACTCCTTCTCAAGCTGGCGGATCCGCTCGCGGGTCAGCCCGAGGTGCTTGCCGATCTCGTCGAGCGTGCGGGGCGTGCCGTCGTACAGCCCGAACCGCATCGCCATGATCTTCTCCTCGCGCGGAGAGAGCACGGACAGCGCCCGGCGCAGTTGGTCGGCCATCAGCTGCCGGTCGACCAGCTCGGACGCCTCCGGGCTGTCGGTGTCCTCGATGAGGTCGCCGATGCGGGTCTCACCGTCCTCGCCGATCGTCGAGTCGAGACTGATCGGCTGACGGCTCGTCCGCAGCAGCTCCTGGACCTGGGCGGGGCTCTTGTCGAGCTCCACGGCCAGCTCCTCCGGAGTCGGCTCGCGGCCGAGACGCTGATGCATGTCCCGCTCGACCCGGCTGAGCTTGCTCAGCATCTCCAGGACGTGGACGGGCAGCCGGATCGTGCGGGCGGAGTCGGCGAAGCCGCGCTGGATGGCCTGCCGGATCCACCACATCGCGTACGTGGAGAACTTGTACCCCTTGGTGTAGTCGAACTTCTCCACCGCGCGGATCAGGCCGAGGTTGCCCTCCTGTACGACGTCGAGCAGCGACAGGCCGCGGTCGGCGTACTTCTTCGCCACCGAGACCACGAGCCGCAGGTTCGCCTCCAGCATGTGGGCCTTGGCCCGGCGTCCGTCCTCGGCGACGAGCTCGAGGCCCTCGCGGTCGCTGTCGGACAGCTTGCCGGCGGTCTCCAGCTTGTGCTCGGCGTACAGTCCCGCCTCGATGCGCTTGGCGAGTTCGACCTCCTGGGCCGCGGTGAGCAGCTGCCTGCGGCCGATGGCCTTGAGGTAGGTGTGCACCGAGTCGCCCATGACCGAGGACTGGTCGTCCAGGTCGGTGGGGGCGTCCATCTCGAAGTCGTCGGATTCCAGCTCGCTGGCCGGGGTGTCCACCATGTCGGGCTCGGCCGGGGCCTCCGTGGCCGGTGCCTTCGGCTCGGTCTCGGCGGTCTTGGTCTTGGCCGCCGTGGCCTTCGTCTTGCCGCCGGTGGTCGTGGCAGAGCTCTTGGCGCGAGAGGGCTTGGCCTTCTTGACAGTGGCCGTACCCTTTTTCTTGGTGGATGTGGCCTCGGCCTTGTCCTCACTGGCCAGCCGGACTCCGGCGTCGGTCAGCTCGCGAATGATGGAGCGGCCCTGCGTGGGGGTGATACCGGCTTCCTGAAAGGCCGACCGCACCTCGTCCAGCGAGAGGTGCCCCTGGGAACGGCCACGGTCGAGAAGCTCCTCGAGAGGCGTAGGCCCTGCGGGCATGGTCGCAGCAGCGTTTCGCGGCATGAGGACACCTCCCTCCCTTCATCTCCTAGCGGTACGGGACGCGATGTCCGTTTTGCGTCGTGCTCTATGCTGAAACGCGCGATTGTGCCCAGGTTGTTCCCGCAGGGCGAAAAACTTCATGCGCGGCCGCGCCAGACGGCGCAGAGCCCCGCTCGCCCGCCAACCCCGCAGGCTATCAGCGCACGTCCTCACCTGCGATGACGCCCGACCGGCGCGTCGCATTCCCCTGTGACCGACGCCACGCCGGCCTCGACCGTCACCGGGACCGCATCGACCTCAGGAATGCGTCCGGATCGTCGCGACCTTCGACGTGCACGTGGTGATCCCACCCCGCGTCCCGCAGGTCCAGTGGCCGATGACCACCAGCCCCGCCGTTCCCTCGGCCGGAGTGTCGGGGTCGTTGTACTTCTCGAAGACCCGCATCGCCTCGACACAGGTCGTCCGCCCCCGTACGACCTGAACCTTGGCCCGTCCGCCGGTCACGGTCGTCACCTGCCCGCACTCCGTGCCGGGCCGGGCCGGGCGCGGCTTACCGGTGGGGGAGGGCGACGGCGTCGGGATCACGAGCGGCCGGCTCGGCCGCGCCGCCGGACGATGCTCACTCGAGCAACCCGCGACGGCGATCAACACCAACAGGGCGAATGCAGGGCGTACCACCACGGTCACGGATTCTCTCAGAGCCGCGGGCCCGCGGTGCCGTGGCCCCGCAACGCCGGGCGGGTCTCCTCGCCGATCAGACGCTCCCGGTGGTGGCGATGATCGGGATACCGCGTGACAGCCACATGCGTCCCCGGGGGCCCCGTCGTCGGCCGCGGTGACGAAGCGTCAGCAGAAGAATTCACTTTGTTTCCTGACGAAGATCTTTATCCGCGCGCCGCGAACGAAGATCATTAAGGGCGTGTTCCCCGCACCCTCGCAAGGAGGCTCCGTGCACATCCGCCTACGCCCCCGCTCCTCCTGGCCCGGCCGGATCGCCGTCACACTCGCGGCGACCGCTTCCGTGGCCGGCGTGGTCGGCACCATCCCGGCCGACGCGTCGGTCTACAAGTCCTGCACGATCTCAAAGAAGCAGTGCGCCGCCGCGCGCTCGGCACGCTCGATCTGGGCCTCGAAGGGCTATCCGACCCGCAGAGGCTGGAACCGCTGGCCGGTCGGAAAGAAGTACAACTTCGCCGGCGGGCGGTTCGACAACCGGGAGGGCGAGCTGCCCCGCGGCGCGACCTACTCCGAGTATGACGTGTACCCGAGGGCGAAGGGCGCTCACCGCGACGCGTTCCGGATCGTCGTGAACCGCAAGACCAAGATGACCTGGTTCTCGCCGAACCACTACACCGACTTCTACCAGCTCTAGTCCAGCCGGGATCCCTTCCGGTGCAGGCGCTCGAGGTCGGGTTCGCCGGAGGGGAGCAGCGGCAGCTCCTCGATGAGTTCGAGTCGCCGCGGTACGGCGTACCCAGAGGGCTCCGCGCGGACCCACGCGCGGAGCCCTCTGAGGCCGTGGACCAGACGCGTTGCGGCGCCGGCGATGATCCGGATACCGCGAGCACCGGCAGGCGCGGTGTCCCCTCCGTGACGATGAGGCAACGGAAGATTCACTCCTTCTTGGTACGTGGGGTCTTTATCGGCGGGCCGCGAGGAATGATCATGGCGGTGTCCGTCCCCCTCACAAGGAGGCTCCGTGCACACCCGCAATCCCCGCTCCTCCTGGACGACGCGCCTCGCCGTGACGTTCGCCGCCGCGTCGGTGACCGGAGTGGTCACCACCATCCCCGCCCACGCGTCGGTCTACAACTCCTGCACGATCTCGCGGTGCGCCGACGCGCGCTCGGCCAGCTCGATCTGGGCCTCGAAGGGCTACCCCACGAGCAGTGGCTGGTACTCCTGGCCGGACGGGAAGTACAACTACACCGGCGGGCGGTTCGACAACCGGGAGGGCGAGCTGCCCAGCAACGGCACCTACAACGAGTACGACGTGTACTCGCGGGCGAAGGGCGCCCACCGTGACGCGTACCGGATCGTCGTGAACCGCAGCAGCGGTGTGGTCTGGTTCTCGCCGAACCACTACACCGACTTCTACCAGCTCTAGTCCGCCCGGAACGCACCGCGGCGCAGGCGCTCCAGGTCCGGTTTGCCGGAGGGCAGTAGCGGAAGCTCCTCGACGAGCTCGAGCTGACGCGGTGCGGCGTACGTGGGGAGCTCCGCGCGGACCCACGCGCGGAGCTCCTCCAGGCCGGGCGGGTCGTCGCCCGGGACGATCACGGCGGTCACGCGTTCACCCCACTCGGGGTCGTCGCGGCCGACGACGGCGACGTCCCGAACGGCGTGATGGCGGGCCAGCACCGCCGCGACCTCGCCCGCCACGACCTTCTCCCCGCCGGTGATGATCACGTCGTCGGCCCGGCCGCGCACGCGCAGCCGCCCGTCCTCGAGGGCCCCGAGGTCCTGTGTGACGAACCAGGCGCCGTCGCGTACGGCGGCGGTCAGGTCGGGCCGTAGCCGGTAGCCGGTGAACAGCACCGGCCCGGCCAGCCGGATGCGCCCGTCGGCGCCGATGTCGACGGAGACGCCGTCGAGCGGGACTCCGTCGTAGACGCAGCCCCCGCACGTCTCGCTCATCCCGTACGTCGTGAAGACCCGGGCGCCGCGTGCGCGCGCCGTCTCGACCAGTCCGGGGGACGCCGCCGCCCCGCCGAGCAGGATCGAGCGGAAGCCGCCCAGGTCGACGTCCGCGTCGAGCAGACGGCGCAGCTGGGTGGGCACCACCGAGAGGTGGGCGGCGCCGGACCCGGCCACCCGTTCGACGTCGAAGCGCGGGTGGATCACCGGGTCGGTGCCGGCCACCAGGGATCGCACGAGCACCTGGACCCCGGCGATGTGGCTGGGCGGAAGGCAGCACAACCAGCGTTCGCCCGGCCGCGCGGCCACCCGCGAGAGCGTCGCCGACGCCGAGTGCCGGAGCGCGGCCGCCGACAGCTCCACGACCTTCGGGGCACCGGTCGACCCCGACGTGGCGATCAGCACGGCGGTGTCACCCGCCACGGCGGGGCCCGGCGCGCAGCCGGCGCCGCAGTCGTACCGCTGCCTCCCGGCGTCGGTCTCCACCCAGGTCGGACGCAGCGCGTCGAGCAACCTGCCGAGCGCGGGAGCGGGCAGCTCCGGGGAGAGGGGGCAGATCGCCGGACCGCTTCCGTCGAGCGCCGCCTCGAGACGGCGGAACAGGGCGGGCCCGGGTGGCAGGACGACGGCGTGCAGGCTTCGGCTCATGACGACGATCAGCTTAGCCCGGTGCCGACCCCTCATCGTTGAGAGTTAAATTACTGTGTAAAGGCGGGCGGCGAGACGCGATCTCACCGTCGTGATGCAATCTCACCGTGCGGATCCGAGGGAACCGGCTGCGAGGCGGCGAGCCGGAGGCGCTTGAATAGAGCGGGCGCCTGCAGGCGGCGGGCCGCCGACGGGCTGGAAGGGAACACCGCATGGTCTCCGAGCTGTTCGACCCGGACGCGTGGAAGACGGTCGAGGGCTTCGACTTCACCGACATCACGTACCATCGCGCGGTCGACCAGGGCACGGTGCGCATCGCGTTCGATCGGCCGGAGGTCCGCAACGCGTTCCGGCCGAACACCGTCGACGAGCTGTACCGGGCGCTGGACCACGCCCGGATGTCCAGCGACGTGGGATGCGTGCTGCTCACCGGGAACGGCCCGTCGCCCAAGGACGGCGGGTGGGCGTTCTGCTCGGGTGGCGACCAGCGGATCCGGGGCCGCGACGGCTACCGGTACGCCGAAGGCGAGACGGCCGACACCATCGACCCCGCGCGCGCCGGCCGGCTGCACATCCTGGAGGTGCAGCGGCTGATCAGGTTCATGCCCAAGGTCGTCATCTGCGTCGTGCCCGGCTGGGCGGCCGGCGGCGGGCACAGCCTGCACGTCGTCGCGGACCTGACCCTCGCCAGCCGTGAGCACGCGCGGTTCAAGCAGACCGACGCGGACGTCGCCAGCTTCGACGGCGGGTTCGGCTCGGCGTACCTCGCCCGGCAGGTCGGGCAGAAGTTCGCCCGGGAGATCTTCTTCCTGGGGGAGACGTACGACGCCGAGGCGGCGCACCGGATGGGCATGGTCAACGCCGTCGTACCGCACGCCGACCTCGAGCGGACCGCGCTCGAGTGGGCCCGGAAGATCAATGGCAAGAGCCCGACGGCGCAGCGGATGCTGAAGTATTCCTTCAACCTCATCGACGACGGTCTGGTCGGGCAGCAGGTCTTCGCCGGTGAGGCCACCCGCCTGGCGTACATGACCGACGAGGCCGCCGAGGGCCGCGACTCCTTCCTGGAGAAGCGCGCCCCGGACTGGTCTCGTTTCCCCTGGTACTACTGACCGTCCCGTGCACGGGTGGGGCGCACGCGGCTCTAAGGTAAGGCGGGAGGAAGCGTCTTCGGACAGGGGGTCAGGCCATTGCGCGCGTTCGCGATCCCGATGCGCACGCGGTTTCGCGGGGTGACACGGCGAGAGGGGATGCTGGTCCGCGGCCCGGCCGGATGGGGGGAGTTCTCCCCTTTTCCGGAGTACGGGGCGAAGGAGTGCGCCCGCTGGCTCGCCGCGGCCCGTGAGGCGGCGCATGACGGATGGCCCGCGCCGCTGCGGCCCCGGATCCCGGTCAACGTCACCGTCCCGGCCGTCGACCCGGAGACGGCCCACCGGATCACCCGCGTCTCCGGCTGCCGTACGGCCAAGGTGAAGGTCGCCGAGCCCGGGCAGTCCGAGGCGGACGACCTGGCACGCGTCGAGGCGGTCCGGGACGCGCTCGGGCCCGGAGGGAAGGTCCGGGTCGACGCGAATGGCGCCTGGGACCCCGACACCGCCGTCCGCATGCTCGGGCTCCTGGGCGAGCTGGAGTACGCCGAGCAGCCCTGCGCGACGCTGGACGAGCTCGCGCTCGTACGCCGGCGGGTGGACACGCCGATCGCGGCCGACGAGTCGATCCGCCGCGCCGAGGATCCGCTGCGGGTCCGTGCCGTCGAGGCCGCCGACGTCGTCGTGCTCAAGGTGCAGCCGCTGGGCGGGGTGCGCGCCGCGCTGCGCGTGGCCGAGGCGTGCGGGCTCCCGGTGGTCGTCTCCAGCGCGGTGGAGACCTCGGTCGGGCTGGCCGCGGGGGCCGCGCTGGCCGCCGCCCTGCCCGAGCTGCCCTACGCCTGCGGGCTGGGGACCCTGGCGCTCCTGGAGGGCGACGTCGCCTCCGACCCGCTGGCCGTGACCGACGGCGCGATCGACGTGCGCCGGCCCGAGGTGGACGAGGACGCCCTGCGCCGGTACGAGATCGACGGTGCGGCCTGGCGGCGCCGGGCGGCCGAGGCACAGGAGGAGCTGGGCGGCGCCCCGCCGGCGACGAACTCAAAGGCGGTGCGATGAACCCGGCGACCGCGCTGGCGGCCGTGCTGGTCGACGAGCTGATGCGCTGCGGCCTGAGCGACGCGGTCCTGGCGCCCGGCTCGCGGTCGGCGCCGCTGGCCCTGGCGCTGTACCAGCAGTCGAAGATCCGCCTGCACGTCCGCATCGACGAGCGGTCGGCGTCGTTCCTGGCGCTCGGCATCGCCAAGCGCAGCGGCCGCCCGGTCGCGCTGGTCTGCACGTCCGGCACCGCCGCCGCGAACTTCCACCCGGCCGTGGTGGAGGCGCACGAGGCCGGTGTGCCGCTGCTCGTGCTGACCGCCGACCGGCCGCCGGAGCTGCGCTACACCGGCGCGAACCAGACCATCGACCAGATCAAGCTGTACGGCTCGGCGGTCCGCTGGAGCTGCGAGGTCGGCACGCCCGAGGAGCGCCCCGGAATGGTGGCGTACTGGCGGTCGCTGGCCAGCCGCGCCTGGCACGTGGCGCAGGAGCCCGACCCGGGCCCGGTCCACCTGAACGTCGCGTTCCGCGAGCCGCTGATCCCCGACGGGGACGAGGACTGGTGCGAGCCGCTCGACGGCGACGTCACCGGCGCCTGGACCAAGGTACGGGCGGCGACGCCGGGCTCGGTGCTGCACGTTCCCCCGACCCGGCGCGGGGTCCTCGTCGTCGGCGACGGCGCGGTGAACGTCAAGCGTTACGTCGCGGCGGCGTCGATGGCGGGCTGGCCCGTGCTGGCCGAGCCCAACGGCAACGCCCGCTACGGCGACCACGCCCTGTCGGCACATCACTTCCTGCTGGGCGTGCCGGAGTTCGTCGACCGGCACCACCCGGACGTCGTCGTGACGCTCGGCAAGCCGGGGCTGTCCCGCCCGCTGCTGTCGTTCCTGCGCCGCGCCGAGCAGCACGTCGTCGTCTCGCCGTCGCTGGCGCGCTGGCCCGACCCCGTGCGGTCGGCGACGCAGGTGGCGCAGGAGGCGGAGATCCCGGTCGTCTCGGGTGACGACTCGTGGCTGAAGTCCTGGCGGACGGCCGACCTCATCGCGCGCAACGCCGTGGACGGGGTCCTGGAGGCCACCGACGACCTGACCGAGCCGCGACTGGCTCGCGACCTCGTGGCGGCGATCCCCGGGGGCTCGCTCCTGCTGGCGGCGGCGAGCATGCCGATCCGCGACCTCGACCAGACGATGCATCCGCGCCGGGGCATCCGCATCCTCGCCAACCGGGGGGCGAGCGGCATCGACGGGCTGGTCTCGACGGCGATCGGGGCGGCGCTGGCGCACGGCAACCGGTCCTACGCCCTGCTGGGCGACCTGGCCTTCCTCCACGACCAGAACGGCCTGATCATCGGCCCGCAGGACCAGCGTCCCGACCTGGCCATCATCGTGATCAACAACGCCGGGGGCGGGATCTTCTCGCTGCTGCCGCAGGCCACGTTCCCCGAGCCGTTCGAGCGGGTGTTCGCGACGCCGCACCAGGTCGACATCGCCTCGATCGCGGCGGCGCACGGCATCCCGTACGCCCGGTTGGAGTCCCTGAGCGACCTGCCGAAGGTCGTGGCGAAGGAGGGCCTGCGGATCGTGGAGGCGCGGACCGACCGCGTGGCCAACGCCGAGTTCCACGCCCGGATGCGCGAGGCGGCCCACGACGCGGTCCGGACGCTCCTGGGCGTCTGACCGTCCGGCACGGCCCGCGCGGCGTTCACCTGTGCGTCGCGGGTCGTGCGGCGCGGTCCATACGACGTCGTCCGCGCGGCGCGGTCCGTCCGGTCTCGCCCGCGCGGGGCGGTCCGTGCGGCGTGGTCTGTCCGATCTCGTCCGCGCGGCGCGGTCCGTCCGGTGTCGCCCGTGCGGGGCGGTCCGTGCGGCGTCGCCTCGTGTGGTCTCGCCGGCGCGGTCTCGCCTGCGCGGCGCGGGTCCGCTCAGCCGGTCTCGTACGCCCTGGCCTGCAGGGTGAACAGCTGGGCGTAGCCACCTCCCTGGGCGAGCAGCGTCTCGTGGTCGCCGACCTCCGTGATGCGGCCGCCGTCCAGCACGATGATCAGGTCGGCCGTCCGCACGGTGGAGAACCGGTGGGAGACCAGCAGGGTGACGCCGCCGGTCCGCTGCCCGGTCCGGGACAGCTCGGCGAACCGGCCGAACAGCTCGGCCTCGGCGGCGGGGTCCAGACTCGCGGTCGGCTCGTCGAGGACGGTCAGCAGCGGTTCGGAGCGCATGAGCCCGCGGGCAAGTGCGATCCGCTGCCACTGGCCGCCGGACAGCTGCTCGCCGCCGGTGAACCAGTTACCGAGGGGAGTGGCGAGCCCGTCGGGCAGCCTGGCCGTCAGGCCGTCGCCGCCCGCGGCCGCCAGCGCGGAGCGCACCGCCTCCTCGTCCTCGACGCGCGGCAGGTCACCGATGCCGACGGCCTCCCGGGCGACGAGGCTGGGACGGACGAAGTCCTGGAACACCGCGGTCGTGCGGGCGCGCCACTCGCCGGGGGACAGAGCGGCCAGGTCGATGCCGTCGACCAGGATCCGCCCGGCGGTCGGCCGGTACATCCCGGTGAGGAGCTTGGCCAGTGTCGTCTTGCCGGCGCCGTTCTCGCCGACGATCGCGATCGTGGCCCCGGCGGGGAGGTCGACGGTGAGGTCGTGCAGGACGTCATCGCTCTTTTCGGGGTAGTGGAAGCCCACGCCCTCCAGGCGGATGCCCGTGCCGAGCCGGTCGGGGACCCGCGCCGTGGCGGGGGTGCTGGTCTCCTCCGCGACGTAGTCCTCGAGCCACCGCAGCCGCCGGGCCGTGCGGAGCGCCGTCGCCAGCGACCCGGCGGTGTCGGAGGCGCCCGCGACCTGGCGCTGGGCGCGCCGCATCAGGCTGATCGCCATGACGACCTGGCCGGGAGAGGCGTGCCCGTGCGCCGCGCGCAGCACCAGCACGATGATGACGGCGACGAAGGCGACGGCGTACCCGGCCCAGCCCAGGGCCTCCCACGCCGCGCTCCGGATCGCTCCCCGGACGTCGCGTCGGCGGGCGTCCTCGGTGAGCGCGGAGTGACGGGCGGCCAGGGCGCCGGTGACGCCGTACGTGCGCAGTTCCTTGGCGGTGCCGGCCGTTGTCGCGAGCGTGAACAGGTCGCCGATCAGCCGCTGGACCGGGGCGAGGTCGTCGCCGGTGCGCGCCTGGACGCGGGCGGCCCGCCGGTCGGCGAGCGCGGGGATCAGCCCGAACAGCGGCATCAGCATGACGGGCGGGTACACGGTCGCCAGCAGCACCATGATCGCGCCGCTTCTGATCACCACTTGCCAGGCGCGCAGGAGCTGCCGGGGAGCCGAGGCCAGCGTGCGGCGGTTGTCGCGGAGCTGGTCGATCTCCGACAGCAGGTCCTGGCGTTCGAAGTGCTCCAGCCGGGGCGCGGTGCTCACCAGGAGCGCGATGCGTTCGGAGACGAAGCGGTTCAGGCGGTCGGTGAGCGTCCAGTTCCCGGTGACGGACAGCGTCCCGACGGTCGTCGACACGGTGAACAGCAGGGCCACGATGACCACGCCGGCGACGACCTCGCCGGAGCGATGGTCGAGGGCCCCGTCGACCATGGAGTGGAAACCGATGGGGAAGGTGGCCGAGGCGACGGCCGAGACGGTCGCGGCGACGACCGCCCACACCAGCGTCGCGGGGGCCGCCCGCCAGGCCGTGCCGATCAGTATCGCGATGGTGCGGATGCCGCTCACCTGCGTGCCTCCCGGGCGAAACGTGCGGCCTGGACCGTGAACATCTCGGCGTAGGCGCCGTCGGCCCGGAGCAGCTCGTCGTGGCTGCCGAGCTCGGTGATGCGGCCTCCGTCGAGAACGGCGATCCGGTCGGCCTTGCGGACGGTCGAGAAGCGGTGCGAGATGATCAGGCTCGTGGCGCCCTCGGTGATGGTCAGGAACCGGTCGTAGAAGCGGGCCTCGGCGCGCACGTCGAGCTGGGCCGTCGGCTCGTCGAGGACCAGCACCCCCGCGCCGCGTTCGACGGCGTACAGGGCGCGGGCCAGCGCGATCCGCTGCCACTGCCCGCCGGACAGGTCGCGGCCGCCGTCGTACTGCGCGGACAGGATGGTGTCCCACCCGTCCGGCAGGTCCGCGACCAGGTCGGCCGCGCCGGCGCGGCGCGCCACCGCCGCCAGGACGTCGGTGTCCGCCGGCTCGCCGTCCAGGGCCATCGTGACGTTCTCCCGCGCGGTGAGCGGCAGCCGGGTGAAGTCCTGGAACACCGCGGAGACGTGCCGCTGCCAGTCGCGCACCGGGAACTCCTCCAGGGGAACGCCGTCGACGAGGACGCGGCCCTCGGTCGGGGTGCGCAGCCCGGCGAGCAGGGTGATGAGCGTGCTCTTCCCCGCTCCGTTGACGCCGACGATGGCGGTGGACCGGCCCGCCTCCAGGACGAGGTCCAGGTCGTGGAGCACGTCGTGGTCGGCGCCGGGGTAGCGGAACGAGACGCCCTCGAAGCGGATCTCCCGACGGGGTGTTCCGGCGACGGTCCGTCCGCCGCCCGCGGGCGGGGGAGGGGGCCGTAGGTCGGTGGTCAGCGCGTCGAGGTCGGGGACGGACGACAGCATGGTCTCCAAGGCGATGTCGGCCGCGGTCAACCCGCCGACCTGCAGGGTGGCGGGCAGCATGGTCAGCATCGTGACGAGGGTGCCGAGGGGGATCGTGTGCTGGTACGCGGCCGTGCCCAGCGTCACCGCGGCCGTGCCGTACCCGGCCAGGACGGCCACGCTGGACAGGGCGATCCGCCGGTTCAGCCTGCTGATCTCGTCCGCGGCGGGCCGCATCGCCTCGGTGTTGCGATCGCCGTAGCCGGCGACGAGCCAGCGGCCGAGGCCGAAGACCCGGACCTCCTTGGCGGCGGCGGGCCGGAAGGCGAGGTGCAGGTAGTACCAGCTGCGCCGCAGCGGCTCGGTGGCCTTCCGGAACATCGCGATCCGCATCTGGACCAGCGCCCGGAGCGGCTGCCGGACCAGCAGCCACATCACGAACAGGCCCAGCCCCAGCCACCACCGGAACCCGGCCAGGACGAGGCAGGCGAGCGCCCCCGACAGCCGGTCGCCGAGCTGCCCGATCAGCGTCATCGCCGCCCCGGCCGGCTCGTACGCGGACAGCTCGCCCTGCGCGGACGCCAGCCGGTCGAGCACGGCGGGGTCCTCCAGGTGCGCGATCCCGGCCGGCGCGGAGACCGCCTCGATCAGCCGTCGCTGCTGCACCGCGCTCATCTTCGCCCGCACCATCGCCGTCAGGACGTCCTCGGCGGGGCCGCGCAGCAGCGACAGGGTGTACAGCGCACCGGCCACGACGAGCCGCGCCAGCAGCACGTGCCCGTCGTGGGAGCCGAGCCCGGACCGGACCGCGCCCGGGATCGCGCCGATCGTACGGCCCATGGCGATCAGGACCAGGTTCGGGACGAGACCTTCGGCGATCATGAAGACGAGCGCGCCGGTCAGCAGGCCGGGGGAGTCGGCCGCCAGAGCCCTCAGCACGCGATAGCGGGGCGAGGCCCGCAGCGCGTCCAGCGCCCTCACGACTCCTCCCACGAGGCCAGCGACTCCATCAGCGCCCCCGCCAGCCGCAGCAGCTCCCGCTCGGTCGGCGTCAGCCGCTCCATGGCCTGCTCCAGCCACGCGACCCTCGGCCGCAGATGGTCGGCCAGGCGCTCCCGCCCGGCGTCGGTGAGCCTGATCCGCAGCCGCCTGCGGTCGGCCTGATCGGGGACCCGGTCGATCAGACCGTCCTCTTCCAGCCGTGCGAGAGTCCGCGTCATCGTCTGCGGCTCGACCTTCTGCCGCTCGGCGAGCGCTCCCGGGGTGAGCGGCCCGGACCCGTCGAGGTGGCTCAGCACGCTGACCATCGACAGCGTCAACCCGTCACGCGGCCGCTCGGCCCGTGCCCGCTGCGCCAGGCTCGTCGCGCCGCGGAACACCACCTCCGCTGTGTCATCCATGAGAGCGCAATGTAGTTCGCACTTACGTACCGGTCCACCGAATTTTCGGCCTTTCCGGCCGAAGTCGATGCGCTTATGCGAACTATCAGAGCACGGCTCAGTCCATGATCTTGATGTCGTGGCCGGCGCCGTCTGCGGCGAAGGCCAAGAGCCGGGCGCCCTCTTCGACCAGTGCCGTACGGTCCCGGTCGGACAGCGGTGCGTACGGCTCCACGTTCAGGACGGCGCGGTCGCGCTCACGGACGATCCGCCAGGTGCCGTGGACGAACCCATCGATGAGGAAGGTCGGCCGAGGCGAGTCGTTCGGGGTGGCGAGCCTGCCGCGGTGCTCGTCGGAAAGCACGCGGGTGCGGTCGGCGTGCGACCGCAGCAGGTTGTCGTACTCGGGAAGGAAGCGCGGTGGCGCCGGGGTGTCCGGGCCGGGCCGCGGCGCGTCGGGCAGGTCGAGCAGCTCGGTGCCGTCCTCGGACCGGAGGGACACCAGGCGCGGGCGGAGCCGGTCGACCACCTGGCGCTGCCGGGTCAGGCCCGACCAGGTCTGCAGGTCCTTGACGGTCGCCGGACCGTACGCCGCGAGGTAGCGGAGCACGAGGTCCTCCGGCGCGGGGTCGGATGACAGCGGCCGGCCCAGCCAGGCCTCGGCCGACGTGTGCACCGCCTGGCCGCCCTGTCCCCAGATCCCCCGCGGCGGCAGCTGCACGAGCGGGACCCCCGTCCGTACGACCGCGGTGAGCGCGCTGCCGTCGCGGTCCGGCAGGCGCTCGCCGAGGAGCGCGCCCAACTCGGCGAACGTGCGGGGCCGCTCCTCCACGAGCGCTCGGCCCGCCGACGCGACCTCCTCGACGTCCACACCGGTCAGCTGCCGGCCGTACCCGGCCTTGAAGGCGCGGTCGAGCATGGGCTGCACCGCCGGCCGCAGCCACCGGCAGTCGTCGGCGCTCACCAGGTGGATCGTGCCGCGCATGACCACGATGCGGACGAGGTCGCGGCCGATGATCCGATCGGCGAGATCCTCGGTCCGGAAGCCCTCCACCCGGGTCCACAGCCCGACGTACGGTGCGAGCGGCGCCTGGGCCTGCATACCGACCAGGTGCTCGACCGCCCGTACGGCCGGAACGCTCTCCCGAGCGAGCAGCATCTGCCGGGCCAGCAACGCCCGATTCAACGCCCGCCTGGTGAGCACCTCATTTGCCGCCGGTTCGGACGTGCGAAGGATCTCCATGCCCGGCACAGTACGGCCAAAAGCGGTCAGTTTCCTTCCGCAATGAGCGGAAGGTGTCCGTCATCCTCGAAGCGTGGCGCGGAGGGCGGTGGTGTCCTCGTCGGTCCAGCCGTGGTGTTCGAGCCAGCCGAGCGGGTCGCCGAAGCGCTCGTCGACGGCGGCGAGGAACTTCTCCATCGTGTAGGCGCGCGGCGTGTGCGTGTCGGCGGGCCGGGAGTCGAGGTCCTGGGCGTAGACGGGGCTGGAGCGCAGCCGGGCGAGGATGGCCTCGAGGCGTTCTCCGGTCGCGGTGTAGTCGGCGACGATCTCCTCGCGCGGTACGCCCGCCACGTGCAGGGCGAAGGCGACGACGACGCCGGTGCGGTCCTTACCGGCGGCGCAGTGGACGATCGAGGTGCCGCCGGTGACGACCCGCAGGGCGTTCACGACGGAGTCGGGGCGGTCGGCGAGGTAGGCGAGGTAGTGCAGGACGGAGCGGTCGCTCTCCGGGCCGGTGTCCTTACGGCTCTGCCAGGGCAGGACCTTGTCGGTGTCGACGGTGTCGACGGTGTCGGCCTCCACGTCGGTGTACTGGCCGCCCTCGGTGAACAGGGACAGGTGGTGGATCGTGACGGTGGGCTCGCGGGTGAGCGGGCCCGGGCCGAGGAGGTTCACCTCGGCCTCGCTGCGCAGGTCGATGACGTTGCGCAGGCCGAGATCCGCGACGAGGCGGCGGACGTCGTCGGGGGTGAGGTCCTGCAGGTTGTCCGAACGCAGCAGCGCGCCCGGGCGGATCTCGCCGCCGTCGGTGGTGGGCAGGCCGCCGAGGTCCCGGACGTTGACCGCGCCCTCCAGATCGATCCATTTGCTCATGAACCGGACCCTATCCGGCGCCGGCGACGGCGCGGCGCGCGGTGATCGTCCGGGCGGTGACGGAGCGGTGGCGCGCGCGGGGCGCGCCGCCGCCGGGGTCCGGGATTACGCGAAGAATTCGGTGAGTTCCCGAACGACCTCGTCGGGGCGCTCCTCGGCGAGGTAGTGGCCCGCCCCCTTCAATTCGACGAAGCGTATGTCGGTGGCCTTCCCCTCCATCTGGGCGACCATGAGCGGGTGATACAGGCCACCGAGCGCGAGCACGGGCATGGTCAGCACCGGGTAGTCCTTCAGGTCGGCCATGTCCTGCTGGAAGGTCTGGTACCAGCCGTTCCCCGCGCGGATCGCGTCCGGCGTGTCGTAAGCGGCGGCGTACAGGGCTCGGGTCTCCTCGCTGAACGCTTCGGGGTCCGTGGCCTGGAAGTCGATCAGCCAGTCGATGACGGATCGGAACCGGCCCTCGAGGAGCTGCTCGGGCAACTCTTTCAGCTCGTTGAACGCGAACCACCACGGCGTCCTCGGCTGGCCGTCCTGGGTCAGCAGCCGCAGCTCGTTGAACGTCTCGGTGGGATGCCCGGCCTCCCACAAGGCGACCTTTCGGGTTGCTTCGGGATGGTTCACGGCGAAGCTGTAGGCGACCATCGACCCGATGTCCTCACCTGCGACGTTGACCTGACCGTGGCCAAGGCTTCGGACCAGCTCGTAGATGTCCCGGGCCATGGTCTTCTTGTCGTATCCGTCCACGGGCTTGGCGGAGTCGCCCATGCCCCGCAGGTCGACGGCGATGACCTGGTGGCGCTGCGCCAGCTGCGGCATGATCTTGTGGAACTGGTACCAGGTACGGGGCCACCCCGGAAGCAGCACCAAGGGGTCGCCCTGGCCTCCGATGACGTAGTGCAGTCGAGTGCCGTTCACCTCGGCGAAGCGGCTCGTGAAACCTTCAAGCATCCTTGTCCTCAGTTCCGGGTTCGTGTTCAGGCGCTCTTGCGACGGCGCCCGTTCATCGCCTCCGCTGATCCATGCACACATGACCTGGACCAATTTTAGTACCGCTCGGTACCGAAGCGACCATAACACTTACGCACCGATCGGTACAGAAGAGTGGCGTACGGCATGGCGAAGCGGGCGAGCGCTGCGCTCGCAGAGGTGGGCGCCGCCAGGGCCGTCAGGCGGGCGGCCAGCTCCGTAGCGCCATGTCGGCCACCTGCTGGAGGTCATCGCGGCCGGCGCCGCCGGCGGCCTGGACGGCGATGCCGTTCGCGACGGTCATGAGATAGCGGGCGAGCTGTCCGGTATCGGTGTCCCGGGGCAGGTCGCCTTGGGCGACGGCCTGCCGAAAGCGGTCGGCGAGGACGGAGACGGCGTCGTTGCGCCAGGCGATGAGAGTGTCGCGAGCGGCGTGCCCGCCCTCGCCGGCGGCGAGGGCGCCCTGGACGCCGAAGCATCCGGTGGGGTCGCCGGGGCGGGTGGTGGCGCGGACGGCGCCGTCGAGGAAGGCGGTGGCCACCTGCCGGGCGGTCGGCTCCTGCAGGGCGCGGGTCGCATACGAGGCCGGTCCCTCGGTGTAGCGCTCCAGTGCCTTGCGGAACAGGTCCTCCTTGTTGCCGAAGGCCGCGTACATGCTGGTGCGGTTGATGCCCATGGCTTCGGTCAGGTCGGCGAGGCTGGCGCCTTCGTAGCCCTGTTCCCAGAAGACTCGCAGGGCCCGCTCGAGGGCCTCGTCGGCATCGAATCCCCTGGGGCGACCCATGGGTGCCTTCCGCTGCCTCTCCATGTGATCGATCCTATCTCTTCCGTACCGGCCGGTGCAGAAGTGTTACGATCACTTCCGCGCCGATCGGTACCGAAGTTGGTGCGGCTTCGGGCTTTCTTCGCCATCGGCATGATCGTCGGCGCGCCCGCGATGGCGATCGCCACGCTACGGTTGCCTCAAAGGTCCACACTGGTGCTGGCCCTGGCCGTCTTCGCTGTCGGCCATGCCATCACCGCACTCGGTTCTTCGTTCGCTCTCGCGCTGGTCGCCCGCGTGATCACCGCGTTCGCCACCGGTGCCTTCTGGGCGGTCGCCGGTGCCGTGGCCGTCGCCTCCGTCGCCCCCACCGCGCGTGCCCGCGCATCCGGCATGATCATCAGCGGTATCGGCCTGGCCACCGTGATCGGCGTTCCGCTCGGCTCGCTGGTCGGCGACCGCATCGGCTGGCGCGGCGCCTTCTGGGGCCTGGCCGTCCTCGCCGGCGTCGTCGCCCTCATCATCGGCCGGCTCATCCCCGCCGAGTCCCGTCCCGACGTCACGCCCTCCGTCCGGTCGGAGATCGCCGCGCTGCGTTCGGGCCGCTTCTGGCTCGTACTGTCCGCCGCGCTCCTCATGCTGGGTGGAGTTTCGGCCGCCTACTCTTACGTCGCACCGCTGCTGACCGACCGGGCCGGCCTGCCCAACAGCGCCGTCTCGCTGATCCTCGTCGGCTACGGCGTCGGTGCCCTGGCCGGCACGAACATCGGCGGACGCCTCGGCGACCGCAGGCCACTGGCCACCCACATCGGCGCGGCCCTGATCGCAGTCCTGGTGCTCGTCCTGTTGCAGTCTCCCTTGTCCACCGACCCGGCGGCCACCATCGTGCTGTTGGTGCTCATGGGTACGGCCAATCAGTCGGTACCTCCGGTCACCACCGCCCTGGCCGTACGCTTCGCGAGCAAGGGTCCCACGCTCGCCTACGCACTGTCCGCCTCGGCGATGAACGTCGGCATCGCGAGTGGTTCCTTCATCGCCGGCATCGCATTGGACTCCTCGCTGGGGCTGACCGGTCCGTCACTGGTCGGCATGATCATGGTGGCGCTCGCCCTGCCGCCGCTGCTCGCCCTCACCGCGATACGCGCCACCCGCGCAGACACACCCGCGGCGTACGAGGAGCCACAGGCCATCGAAGGAGTCACGGCCTGACCCGCCGGGCCGGACGACGGGGCCCGGCCGGAAGAGGGATCTCAGCGGCTCAGCCGCCGGAACCTCCGTACGGACAGCGGGAAGAAGATCGCGGTGATCAGCGCCGGCCACAGGAGTGCGAGGAGTAGGGAGTGGCGAGCCGCCCAGGAGTCGCCGCCCCAGCCGGGATTCCCGAACAGCTCCCGGGCCGCCGACACGGTGGCCGACAGCGGGTTCCACTCGGCGACGGCGCCGAGCCAGCCGGGCATGGTCGACGGTGCGGCGAACACGTTGGACAGGAAGCCGATCGGCCACACCAGGATCTGCACGGCCGCCAGCAGTTCCGGGTTCCCCGCGATCAGCCCCAGGTAGATCCCCGTCCACAGCAGCGCGAACCGCAGGAGCAGCAGCAGCGCGACCGCCGCCAGCGCCCGACCCGCGCCGTCGTGCCAGCGCCAGCCGACCGCGAGCCCGCACGCGATCATCAGCGCGAGTGCGAGCGCGGAGTTGAGAAGGTCGGCGGCGGCGCGGCCGGTGACCACGGCCGAGGAGGCCATCGGCAGGGACCGGAACCGGTCGGTGACGCCCTTGGCCGCGTCCCCACTGATCGCCGCGAATGTGGTCTCGAGTCCGAAGGCCATCGTCATGGCGTACATGCCCGGCAGCAGGAACTCCGCGTATCCGCCCCCTCCGGGGACCCGCATCTGCCCGCCGAACAGGTAGCGGAACATCAGGACGACCATGATCGGGAACAGCAGGCCGACGACGACCTGGGCGGGCCGCCGCGCCCAGTGGGTCAGGGCGCGGCGGGTGAGCGTCCATCCGTCGGCGAGCGCCCAGCGCAGGCGGGCCGTGGGCGTCCGGGGGATGGCGGGGACGTCGATGGTCATGCGGATACCTCCTCGGGGGCCGCCGCGTCGCCTGCGGGATGCCCGGTCAGGTGCAGGAACACTTCGTCGAGGGTGGGACGGCGCAGCCCGATGTCCTCGGCCTCGATCCCGGCGTCGGCCAGGGCCTGGACGACCTCGGTGAGGGCGGTGGTGCGGTCGCGCACCGGGGCGCCGGTACGCCGCAGGTCCGGGTCGGTGTCGGCGGTGGCGCCGCTGACACGGCCGAGAATCTCGGCGGTGGCCGGCAGCGTGGCGGGGTCGCGGACGACGACGTCGATGCGGTCGTGCCCGGTCCGGGACTTCAGCTCGTCCGGGGTGCCCTCGGCGATCACCCGGCCGCGGTCGATGAGGGAGACGGTGTCGGCGAGGTGGTCGGCCTCCTCGAGGTAGTGCGTGGTGAGCAGCACGGTGGTGCCCTCACTGGCGAGCGCGCGGACGGCCTCCCACATCTCCAGGCGGGCGCGGGGATCCAGGCCGGTCGTCGGCTCGTCCAGGAAGAGCACCGCCGGCGCGAGGATCAGCGCGGCCGCGAGGTCGAGACGCCGGCGCATGCCGCCGGAGTATCGCCCGACGGGCTTGCTTCCCGTGTCACCGAGACCGAAACGGTCCAGGAGTTCGGTGGCGCGGGCCCGGGCGGTCCGGGTGCCCAGGTGGTGGAGCCGGCCGAACATCTCGAGGTTCTGCCGGCCGCTGAGGATCTCGTCCACGGCGGTCCGCTGGCCGAGTAGCCCGATCCGGTGGCGGACCTCGGCGGGCCGGTCGGTGACGTCGAATCCGGCGACGGTCGCGCGGCCTTCGTCCGGCAGCAGCAGCGTGGTCAGGATCCGTACGGTCGTGGTCTTGCCGGCACCGTTCGGCCCCAGGAGCCCGCGCACGGTGCCCGCGGGCACCGCGAGGTCGAGCCCGTCCAGGGCGGCGGTGCCGCCGTACCGCTTGCGCAGCCCCTCGGCGGCGACCGCCGCGTCGGTCGTTGTCATCCCATCCCCTTAACTCTGTACATCGTACGGAGTACGCTGTGGCAAGAATACCGTACGGCATACGGAGTTCAAACCGGTGCGACGATCCGAGGACAATGGCGGGGTGACGACGGAGTACAGCGGCAGCGGCGATCCCACGCGCACCATGGAGCTGCTGTGGGGGGTCCAGGCACGTCCTCGGCGCGGGCCGAAGCCGAAGCTGACGATCGAGCGGATCACGCAGGTCGCCATCGAGGTCGCCGACGCGGAGGGCCTGGGCGCGCTCTCGATGCGGCGGGTGGCCGAGCGTCTCGGCGTGGGCGCGATGTCCCTGTACACCTACGTGCCCGGCAAGGCCGAGCTGCTCGACCTCATGGTCGACGCCGTCTGGGGCGAGCGGCCGGCTTCCGCCGACGCCGACGCCGACGGCGGATGGCGCGAGCGGCTGGAGCGGGTGGCGCGGGCCAACTGGGCGCTCTACCGGCGGCACCCGTGGATGCTGCAGGTCGCCACCGTCCGCCCGGGGCTGGGACCGAACGTCCTGGCCAAGTACGACGAGGAGCTGCGCGCCGTCGAGGGGATCGGCCTGACCGACGTGGAGATGGACTCGGTGCTGACCCTCGTCCTGCAGTACGCCGTGAGCTCGGCGCGCCTGCTCTCCGAGGCGGCCGAGGCGCAGAGCCGTACGGGCATGACCGACGAGGAGTGGTGGGCGGCGCACGCCCCACTGCTGGAGAAGGTGTTCGACGCCGACCGGTATCCCGTCGCGGCTCGGGTCGGGGCGGCGGCGGGTGAGACCCACCAGGCGGCCTACGACCCGGAGTACGCCTTCGAGTTCGGGCTCGCCCGCGTCCTCGACGGGATCGGCGTGCTCGTGGAGTCGCGTTCCTCCTGAGCGGAGCGGTTCAGCCTTCGATGGCGTACTGCATGGCCCGCAGCTTCGTCTGCGTCTCGGCCAGCTCGGCCTCCGGGTCGGACCCCGCGACGATGCCACCGCCGGCGTACAGGCGGGCGCGCGGGCCCTCGATCCGCGCGCAGCGCAGCGCGATGCCCCACTCGCCGTCGCCGCGGGCGTCGATCCAGCCGACGGGCCCGGCGTAGCGGCCGCGGTCCATGGCCTCCAGCTCGCGGACGAGATCGAGGGCGGCGTCGGTGGGCGTACCGCCGACCGCAGGGGTCGGGTGCAGCGCGCCGACGACGTCCAGGACCGAGCGTTCCTCCTCCAGCCGCCCGCGTACGGGGGTGGCGAGGTGGATGAGGTTGGACAGCCGCAGGATCTGCGGCTCGGCGGGCACCGTCAGGTCGCTGCAGAGGGGGGCCAGCGCGGCGCGGACCATGTCGGCGGCGTAGGCGTGCTCCTCGCGGTCCTTCGCCGAGGCGAACAGGCTGGCGGCGCTGGAGTCCTCGTCCGAACCGCGGGCGATCGTCCCGGCCAGCACGAGTGACTCGACCGCGCCGCCCATCCGCCGGACGAGCAGCTCGGGCGTCGCGCCGACGAGCCCGCCGCAGGCGAACGTGTAGCAGGAGGGGAAGCGGTGGGCGAGGCGCCGGAGCAGGACCCGGCTGTCGATCGGCTCCTCGGCCACGGCCAGCAGGTCCCGGGCGAGGACCACCTTCGACAGGTGGCCGGCGCGGATGCGGTCGACGGCCGCGGCGACGGCCCGCATGTGCCTCGGCGCGGTCACGTCACCGTCGGCCCAGCGAACGCCGGAGGGCGGCCCCGGGCGGCGGAGCAGTGTCAGCGGCTCGGCGTGGTCGCCGATGGTGGTGTACCAGGCCTGGCCGTCGCGGAGGCCGAGGACCGTGCGCGGGACGATGAGGACCGAGTCCCCCGAGTCCGGGTCGAAGGAGAAGCTGCCGAAGGCGACCGGCCCGGATCCGGGCACCTGGAGGGGGTCGTCGACGGTGGCGGCGTCGAAGAGTGCCGTGAGCCACTGCCGGGCCCACGTGAAGCGATCCTCGCCCGCCGGGACCGCGACGCGCGCGGCCTCGCCCCAGCCGACGAGACCCTCGCCGTGCCGTATCCAGGCGAGCGCGTCGGAGTGGGGGAGCCGGGCCAGCAGGTCCTCCGGCGCGCGCACGGGGACGGTGCGTACGGCGAGGCGCTCCGGCACTCCTACAGCGAGGTTCACGAGAACCCACTGTACGGGAAAGTTGAACCCGTTCAAACAGTGGGGTCCGGTGGGTTCCGCGAGCCCCAGGAGACCGATCCCACCTGGATGTATGTCCGGCTTGGAGCGTAGCCGCCGTGCTCGCCGCTAAACATCGCCGGATATCGGGTTGTTCGCCGAAACTTCTCGATATATCGTTAACGTATCTAGATGATCGTCGAGAAGAAGCGGGAGGGACCATGCGCCATCTGCCGCCCCACGGGGGCCATCCGCATGATCCGGCCGGGCATCCGATGTGGAACGAGGCCAGGGGAATGCCGCACGACCACGGGGGCCTGCCGTTCCCGCCGAGGCCGTCCGCGCCGCCGATGCCCCACCTGCCGCCGCCTCCGCCCGGTCCGCCGGGGTTCGGGTTCGGCGGTCCGATGCCGCCCGGCCCCGCCCCGAAGGTCAAGAAGGGAGACGTCCGCGCGGCCGCGCTGGCCCTCCTCGCCGAGGGGCCGCGCAACGGCTACCAGATCATTCAGGAGATCGCCGAGCGCAGTCAGGGGATCTGGCGGCCGAGCCCCGGCTCGGTCTACCCGGCGCTGCAGCAACTGGAGGACGAAGGGCTGGTCCGGTCGGAGGAGGACGGCGGGCGCCGCACGTACCACCTGACCGAGGCCGGATTCGCGCACTTGCGCGAGCGCCGCGAGGGTGCCGCCGACCCGTGGGAGGAGGTCGCCGACTCGGTCAGCGAGGAGATGGTGGACCTGCACCGCCAGCTGGCCCAGGTCGGCATGGCCATGCGCCAGGTGATGATGGCCGGCAGTCCGGGCCAGCGCGACGCCGCCCGGAAGATCCTCGCCGACACCCGCCGTGCCCTGTACCGCCTGCTCGCCGAAGACCCCGAGGAGGATTCGTGACCTCGACAGACGGAAGAGGCCCCGCCGTCGCGGTGGAGGGCCTGGCGAAGAGATACGGCGACCTCGAAGCCGTCAAGGGCATCGACTTCGAGGTCGCGCCGGGGGAGGTCTTCGGCTTCCTCGGTCCCAACGGCGCCGGCAAGACCACGACGATCAGCATGCTGTGCACGCTCGTCCGGCCCACCGGCGGCACCGCGCGGGTCGCCGGACACGACATCGTCGCCGAACGCGACGAGGTCCGGCGCAACATCGGCCTGGTGTTCCAGGACCCCACCGTCGACGCCTACCTGACGGCGGAGCAGAACCTCCGCTTCCACGGCGAGCTGTACGGCGTGCCGAAGGAGGCGATGAAGGAGCGCATCGGCCAGGTCCTCACCATGGTCGACCTGGCGGACCGCAAGGACGGCAAGGTCGAGACGTTCTCCGGCGGCATGAAGCGGCGGCTGGAGATCGCCCGGGGGCTGCTCCACTCGCCGCGCGTGCTCTTCCTCGACGAGCCGACCGTCGGCCTGGACCCGCAGACCCGCGCCGCGATCTGGGGTTACATCCGGCAGCTGAAGGACACCGAGGACATCACGATCTTCCTCACGACGCACTACATGGAGGAGGCCGAGTACTGCGACCGCATCGCGATCATCGATCACGGTGAGATCGTCGTCCTCGACACCCCGGAGAACCTCAAGGCCGGCGTCGGCAAGGATCGCGTGCAGATCACCACGGCCGACGACGAGGCGGCGATCGCCGCCCTCAAGGAGCGCTTCGCGGTCGACGCCGGGATCCACGAGCGCACCGTCACCTTCGCGGTGCCCTCCGGTGAGGAGTTCGTGCCGCGCCTGTTCGCCGAGCTCGGCGTGCCGATCCGCTCGGTGCACGTCGCGCGCCCCTCGCTCGACGACGTGTTCCTCAACTACACCGGCAGCACGATCCGCGACGCTGAGGCCGGTGCGAACGACTGGATGCGGATGATGAGGAGATGACCGATGTCAGTTGACACCCACCCGGTCGCCGAGGTCGCCCAGGTACGGGTGGCGCGGCGCAGCGTGCGGCACGACCTGCGGGCGATCAAGATCGTGCTGCACCGGGAACTGCTCCGCTTCCTCTACGACCGCACCCGCATGATCTCCCAGCTGGTCCAGCCGATCCTGTGGCTGCTGGTCATGGGCACCGGGCTGTCCTCGCTCGTGGCGAGCGGCAACGGCGTGAACCTCAAAACGTTCATCTTCCCCGGTGTCGTCGCCATGTCGGTGATGTTCACCGCGATGTTCTCCGCCGCCTCCATCGTCTGGGACCGGGAGTTCGGCTTCCTGCGGGAGATGCTCGTCGCGCCGGTCAGCCGCAGCGCCATCGTCATCGGCAAGGTGCTGGGCGGGGCGATCGTCGCCACCTTCCAGGGCATCGTGCTCCTCGCCCTGGCCGGGCTGGCCGGTGTCCCGTACGACCCGGGAATGCTCCTCCTGCTCGTGGTGGTGATGTTCATCGGCGCGTTCACGATCACCGCGTTCGGCGTGGTGCTGGCCGCGAGGATCAGGAAGATGCAGTCTTTTTTCGGCATCATGCAGATGGCGATGATGCCGATGCTGTTCCTGTCCGGCGCCCTGTTCCCGCTGTCGGGACTGCCGAGCTGGCTGGGCGTCCTGACCCGGATCAACCCCCTCACCTACGCCGTGGACCCGCTGCGGCACGTCGTGTTCGCCCACATCACCGCCAGCCCCGCGCTGCTGCACCGGTTCAACCCCGGGGTCACCTGGTTCGGCTGGCAGGTGCCGCCCGCGCTGGAGGTCCTCATCGTCCTGGCACTGGGCGCGGTCCTACTGGGCGCCGCCGTTCTGCAGTTCAAACGGACCGACTGAACGGCACCACGGAGGGGTCCTGGGAGCACTTTTGGGAGCACAGCGTCTCCTGACTCTCACGGATCGGCCGAAGAAGGTCATCGAGCAACGGCAGCGGCGAGTAGGGGTGAATGGCCGCCCGCTGACGGAGTGACTGCTCCCAGCGGGCGGTTAGCGCCTCGACGAGCCGCTGCCGGGCGTCGGGGGACACGCGCGAGTAAACCCCCCGCATGCCGGTCATGCGGTGGCCTAGACGCTCGTGCTGGAGCACTTCAGGGATACCGGCGTCGTCCATCCAGACGCGTTGTGAGTGCCGGAGGCTGTGCGGGGTGGCGCCGGGCACGATCGGTGCCCAGCAGGCATCGGCGGGCCGGTGCCCGTGCGTCGGCAGCCCCGGGAACGGCTCCCTGGTGACGGCGACCGAAGCCGAAGCCGACGCTGAGGGTCGCTCCTGCCAGTCGCAACCGGCACCGACTCCAACCGCTTGGCTCAGACCCGCGCCCGGCAACAGCAGCAGGCAACGGCCGGCTGAGCATCTCCGGCGACTGCACCAGGGCGGGCGGGTCTGACGGCTCTGCCGGTAGCCCCGTCTTGTGCCCCTGTTCCCGTCATCACCGCATCGCTGGGAGTCCTCGGCGTTCTGTGTTTCGGTCCCGCCGAGCCGGTAACGCGCGGGGTCAGGGCGTTCGGGCCATGGGCAGTTGTCCGGGGTCGTGGTCGTATAGCCAGCCGGTGGCCTTCTCGTAGAAGCGTTCGAAGAAGAACGGCATCATGATCTCTCGGAGCCGCGCCGCTATGGGCCCTGCCGTTTTGGCGTCCCGGTTGGCGGCCGCTGTCTTGGCCAGCTTGCCCGTACGGTCATGGCGCGTCCTGTCGAAGGCGGCTAGGGCCGCAGGGACGGCCTCGGTCGCCGTGAGTTGACGGGCGAGTGCGACGGCGTCTTCGATCGCCATCGCGGCTCCCTGTCCGGCGCCGACCGGATGAGCCGCATCGCCGACCAGCACCGTACGGTCGTCATGGCGACGTGTCACCGGAGGGAGCACGTGCAGCAAGGTGGAAGCGGTCACCGCCGAGGAAGCGCGGAGCACGGCGAGCGGCGTCTTCTCGGTCCGGAACAGCTCGGTCAGCTTCGTCAGGCCGACGGCGGTCAGGTCCGGCGGCGGATCGGCTGCGGCGACCTGAGCGGACCACCATACGGTGCCGTCGGGGGCGGGTAGGTAGATGAAGGCCCCGCGTCGCGCGAAGATCATGTTGAAGCCCTGTGGCCGCTCACCGGGCAGGCGGACGGGCCCGTCGGTGGTGCCGGAGATCGAGTACAGGCCCGCGTAACGAGGTTCGGGGGTTGCGGGGTTCAGCACCCGGCGGGTCGCCGACCGGATCCCGTCCGCTCCCACGACGAGATCGGTGCCGGCGGTCAGCGGATCGTGTGAATCGCCGGAGATTCGTCTGCCGACGAGGATCCGGGCGCCGGCGCGCGTCGCTTCCTCCCGGAGTACGCCGACCAGGTCGGCGCGCATGAGTGTCACACTCCGCAGAGGATCGCCAGACCGTCGCCCGCGGGGTACGTCGCCCAGCGGCCGATCCCTCCCGGACCACATGCGCTGCCTGTCCACCGGGAAGCCCGCTTGCTGAACCGCATCCAGGCACCCAAGCGCGTCCAGGGCGCGAAGCCCGTTGACCGACAGGCTGACGAACGACCCGACCGTCCCGGCGGGATCCTCATACGCCTCATAGACCGTGACCTGAGCCCCGATCCGTGCCAGCGCGATCGCACTCGCCGACCCGGCGACCCCGCCGCCCACCACCACTACCTGCACGAAGAACCTCCCGAATACAAGTTCACCGAATTCTGATTCAGTGAAATCGCGTTCAGTATGCTGATGCGGCGACGACGACGTCAAGACGGAGGTCCTGTGGGAGTACGCAAGGCGAGGGCTGCGGAGACCGAGGCGGCCCTGAAAGACGCCGCACTGCGGCAGTTCGCAGAACGCGGCTACCTGAACACCAAGATCACGGACATCACGGCCGCAGCCAGCCGGGCCACGGGCTCCTTTTATGACCACTTCGCGAGCAAGGACGACCTGCTCCAAGCGCTGCTCGCCGACCTGCACGGCAAAGCGCACGACCGACTCGCCCAGGAGGATCACCCGCCACACGACCTGACGGACCGAGACCAGCTCCGCGAGCACCTGGCGGTGGCCTGGCACCTGATGCACGACAACCGGCCCATCATGATCGCCCTGTTCGAACAGGCGATGGCTGCGGGTCCCGGCGCAGGCCGGCTCTGGCGGCGCCTGGTCGAGGACACTCAGGTGCTCCGCGAGCACCTGGAGCACCTGCGAGAGACGGGGCACTCCCTCCCCGGCGACCCGGAACTGGTCGCGGCGGCGATGGGCGGGATGCTGTCGATGCTCGCCTACGCACTGCTCGGCGACGACCCGGACTCCGGCCGCTCCGACGATGAGGTGATCGACACCCTCACCCGGCTCCTGCTACACGGCCTTGCCGGTCCGGGTCCCACTCCGGCGTGACCGGAAGACGGCGCGGCCGCGCCACGCCGGGGCTTGCCGAACGCTAGCGCTAGACGAGTAGTTCCGAAGTGGTCAGTGATCGAAGGCGATCAGTGATCTGGTGACCGGTGCGCCGGTGTGGTGGTTGTGCCAGATCGCCGTCGCCATCGCCGGGATGCGCTGGGCGATGCGGACGGCGACGCCCTCGAAGGTCCGCCCGCCGTGTTGTTCCAGGCCGAGCTGGCCTTTGAGGGTGTCGTTGACCGACTCGATCAGCTGGCGGACCGATTTGAGCAACGGTTCGCCCGCACGGGTCTTCTCGCGTTTGAACGACGGCCGCAGCAACGTGATCCCGCGATCCGCCAGGTCGGTCTCGAATCGCCGGGAGGCGAACCCTTTGTCGGCGATCAGCAGCAGCCCCGGCCGGCCCGTGGCCAGGTGCGGGTCGTGGTCCAGCATCGCGGCCAGCACATCGCGTTCGTCGATCTTGGGGCTGGCCAGCGCCCAGGTGATCGGCATCCCGGCCGGGGCGCAGACCAGGAACAGGCGCAGGCCCCAGTAGAACCGTGAGTGCGAGCGGCAGTACCCGTAGCCGGCCCACCCGGCCAGGTTCGAGCGCATCACGGTCGGGCGCGAGCGGCCGCACTCGACGGGTGTGGAATCGGTGATCCAGACGTCGTCGAACCAGAACGCGGTGTCGGCCGCCAAAGCCTGGATCGCCTGTTTGACCAGCGGCAGCGCCGCCCGAAGACGTTTGTTGTAGCCGGGCCGCTTGGGCAGGTACGGGAACATCCCGCCCAGATGGGTGCGGGCGAAGCGCAGCCATCGGGCTTCGGAATGAAAGCCCAGCAGTACTTGGGCGACGGCCAGGCAGATGAGTTCGGAGCCGGTCAGCTTCGGCGGCCTGCCCAGCCATCGGGTTCCTTCCAACTCGTCGGTGAGGTAGGCCCGCGAGCGCGGTGCCAGCGTTTCCGCCGGTCGTCTCCCGCGGGCCCCCTCCCGCACCCGGCGTGCGAGTTGCCCCGCACCGGGCGCTCCACGTGTCTTGCCCGCTGGTCAGCCGCCTGCCGCAGCGGCTGCCGGTTTGGGGGTCCAGGGGGTCGGAATGTCGTTACCGCGATAGCGGTAGCGTTCCACCGTGACGCTGGCTGCGCCGGTGAAGGCGACCCCGTTGTGGGCGAATCGCCACCCCTTGTCACAGAAGCGGTCGCGGAGTTCCTTCATCCCGAGCCGGTGTTTCCCTGCGTACTTGGCGCGTATCCACCGCATCAACCGGCCCCAGGTGTGGTGGTCGATCGCGGTGAAGATCGCCTTGGATACTCCGTATCGAAAGAAATTCGCCCAGCCCGCCAGGGCCTGGTTGAGACTGCGCAGCAGCTCGTCCAGCTCCATGTGGCGGGTTGACCTGTACGTCTTCTCCTTCACCGTGGCCTTGATCGACGCGATGGCCTTCTTGGACGGCTTGGTGTAGACGTAATGCTTCGTGGTCCCTCGTTTCCGCTGGCGGCGGATGTGGTGGCCGAGGAAATCGAAGCCCTCATCGATGTGGACCACGCGGGTTTTCTCCGGTGCCAGCCGTAGTCCCAGGGGGGCGAGCACGGCCGACACTTCCTCACACAGGGCCTCGGCATGGCGACGATCGCCCGACACCACTACGACGAAATCATCTGCGAAACGGATGAGCCGCCAGTTACCTTGGCCGTTCTTCTTGCGTTTGGACCGCCGATAGGGTGTTCCCATGTCGCGATGCCATTGCTGGACGAAGTGATCGTCTAGCGTGGACAATGCGATGTTGGCGAGCAGCGGAGAGAGGATACCGCCTTGCGGGGTCCCTGTCAGTGACTCTTCCCACTTTTCGAGCTGGTTGAGGATCCCGGATTTTAGGAACGCCTTCACCAACCCACAGATACGCTTGTCCTTGATCCTCATCCGGAAACGGTTCATCAAGGCCGAATGACCGATCTCGTCGAAACAGGCTTTGATGTCACACTCCAGTACCCAGTGATAATCCCGGGACCCGGAGGCCAGATAGTGGATCTCAGCGATCGCATCATGAGCGCGCCGCTTCGGGCGGAACCATACGAGCACGGCTTGAAATTCGCCTCGAAGATGGGTTCAAGCACTGACTTCAGGCTTGCCTGGACCACCCGGTCAGCGATGGTGGGGATACCGAGTTTCCGGAATTTCCCCGTGTTCACCCCTTTAGGGATCATCACCTGCCGTACTCCGACCGGCCGGTACTCGCCCGACTTCAGCGAGTCCCGGATCTGGCCCAGGAAAGCTTCGACCCCGATCCGGGTTTCGACCGTGGCCACTGTGACCTTGTCGATTCCCGGAGTCTTGGCGCCCCTGTTGGTGGACACGCGTTGCCACGCGGCCACCAGGAACGCCGGGTCATAAACAAGGTTGAACAGATCATCAAAGCGGCGACCAGAATCTTCGGTCGCCCAGCGGTGCAACTTGTTCTGCATACTCCGTACCGCCACCCCGGCCGAATAGGGATCCGGCCAGAGCACGGCGCCGATATTCACCGGCGCGTCTTCGGACATTACCTTCACTCCTTGACTGACACGCTGCCACCCTTCCCCATGTGCGCGGGCTTTCCCCGGCTCGGAGTACTACGGCGGCTCCGCCCCACCCGCGCCTTCGGCAGACGTCGCACCTATCCACGCCCCGACCCCTGGCAAGGATCGGCGAGTGGAACGCACGCGGATGGTTCCCACGTTCCCTGTTGTCCGGTCGACGGGTGAGGCACCCGGCTTTGCCCCTGCGACATCGTCATGGCTACTGCCGTAGGCAATTCACCGTGACCTCCCGGCCCAGGCATCGAAGACCCTGCCGGAAGTTCCCCACCTGAAATGACAGGAGGGTGCGCACCGCGATCCAGCCCGAATCCACCGGGTTAGAGCTGGCATGTGATCAAGAGGCGTAACGCAGCCGGTTTCTCGCGTATACCTTCCCGTCTCGCTCACCGTGCCCGGCCCATCCGGCAGTACTGAACCGACACGACTTTGTCGAGGATGCTCCCGTCCTCCCCGGCGACCCCCGGTTCAGACTTCCTCCAGCTTCACCCGCCGCTACGACGGCGAGAGGATGAGCGGTCTTTCACCCCCATCCGGCGCAACAGAACCTCGTGGCGCACTCGATCTTCACGTACAGTGCTGTCAGGAGGGTGTTCAGGTCTTGCGTCACAACATGATCTTGAACGCCCTCTCTTCATGCCCACACACCGGCACGCCTTCGGAACTACTCGTCTAGCGGCTGACGGCCTTCTTGTACCGCCAGGTGGCAAGCGGCACGACACGGCGATGATCACGACGGAACACAGCAACGAGGGCCTGCGGCGGCTGCGCGATGCGACGCTAACCGTCCCCTCCGGCGTCGGTGCGGCGGCGCAGACGGCGGCGGTCCCGACCCGTTTGGGCCACGGCCGCCGACGTCCCCACGGCTGAGCGCTGCCGCAGTGGATCTCCGCCGGAGGGGTCAGGGGTGAGCGAGCACCGGCTCGGCGTCCTCGGTGACGGCCTGGTGTTTGGGGCGCGGGGTGTTCATCAGGACAGCGACGATCAGCGCGCCGGCAAGGAGGATCCCCGCGGCCCAGGTGCCGGCTGTCACGAAACCTTCCAGCATCGCCTTCTTGGCGAAGGCCGGGCTCCTGCCCTGCGAGGCATGCGAGGCCAGGTAGTCCGCGGTCGCGCTGGTGGCGATGGTGTTGAGCAACGCGGTTCCGATCGAGCTGCTGATCTGCTGCGCGGTGTTGACGCTGGCCGAGGCGACGCCCGCGTCGCGCCGGTCGACGCCGTGGGTGGCGTAGTTGAAGGCCACCGGCATGATCATGCCCGCCCCGAAGCCGAGCAGGAGTCCCGAGACCAGCACGCCCTCGACGTAGGCGGTGTCGGTCTCCATGGTGCGCAGCCACAGCATGCCGGAGGCGATGAGCAGCATGCCCGGCACGATCAGCATCCGCGGCGGGAGCTTGGGCAGCAGTCGGGTGGCGAGCCCGACGGCCGACATCAGGACCGCCATGGTCATCGGGAGGAAGGCCACGCCCGTCCTGATCGGCGAGTAGCCCTTAACGACCTGCAAGTAGTAGGTCATGAAGAGGAACGCCCCGAATATTCCGACCATGGCGAGCCCCACGCTCAGATAGGCGCCGCCGCGGGTTCGGTTGGCGATCAGGCGCGGCGGCAGCATTGGCTGGGGCACTCGGCTCTCGACGAGGGCGAACGCGGCGAGCAGCACTGCGCCTGCGGCCAGCAGACCGATGACTTTCGCCGAGCCCCAGCCGTCGGACTCGGCCTGGCTGGTGGCGTACACGATCGCGACCAGCCCGCCGGTCACCAGCAGCACGCCGGGGATGTCGAACCGGGCCCTGCCCTCGCTCCGCGACTCGGCCAGCATCGCGTACCCGCCGATCGCCGCGATCAGGGCGATCGGGACGCTGACGTACAGGCACCAGCGCCAGTCCAGGTAGTCGGTCAGCGCCCCGCCGGCCAACAGCCCGATCGCGCCGCCCACGGCGGTGATGGCGCCCCAGATCCCGAACGCCTTGGCGCGGTCCTTCGGCTGGGTGAACGTCACGGTCAGCAGCGACAGCGCGGACGGTCCGAGCAGCGCGGCGAATCCGCCCTGCAGGGCACGGGCGATCAGCAGCATCTCGAAGTTGTCCGCCGCGCCGCCGAACGCCGACGCGCCGGCGAAGCCGAGCAGTCCGATCAGGAAAGTCCGTTTGCGGCCGGTGTAGTCGGCGATCCGGCCGCCGAGAAGTAGCAGGCTGCCGAACGCCAGCGTGTACCCGGTGATTATCCACTGCCGGTCGCCGTCGGAGATCCCCAGATCCCGCTGGAGCGACGGCAGTGCGATGTTCACGACCGTCCCATCCAGAACGATCATAAGCTGGGCCAACCCTATGAAAAACAGCGCGGCCCAGCGGCGCGAGGTGGCCGCCGGGGCCTGCGCCTTCGTGGTTGCCATGACTTCGTCCTCACCCGTGGGGTTGCCTGCCGCGCGGATCGTTCGCGCGGCGTCCTGACGATCACAAGACGCCGGCGACCCGGGCCCTGTAACAGCGCAGTTGTGTGACATGGGTTATCGCTCGCGGGTGTTACAAAGCGGTGGGGAGCGGCGTCTAGTGCATGTGGCAGGACCAAGGTTGAACAGGCGGGAGCCAGGCATGAGTCAGCGCAGCGAACGGACGACGGATACAGCCGGGCCGCTCGATCGTGCCGATCGCGTGGATTCGGCCACTGAGGTGTTCGTTGCCCACCGCAGCCTGCTGTTCACCGTTGCGTACGAGATGCTCGGTTCGGCCGCCGACGCCGAGGACGTCCTGCAGGAGACCTGGCTGCGGTGGGTGGATGTCGATCTGGCCGTGGTGCGGGAGGAGCGTGCCTACCTGGTGCGGGTCGTCACCCGGCAGGCGCTGGACCGGTTGCGTGCGCTCGGTCGGCGTAAGGAGTTCTACGTCGGGCCGTGGTTGCCCGAGCCGTTGCTGACCGCGCCTGATGTGGCCGAGGACGTCGAGTTGGCCGAGAGCGTGTCGATGGCGATGTTGCTGGTGCTGGAGACGCTTGCGCCGGCCGAGCGGGCGGTGTTCGTGCTGCGCGAGGTGTTCGGTCTGGACTACGACGAGATCGCTGAAGCCGTCGGCAAGAGCCCGGCCGCGGTCCGCCAGCTCGCTTATCGGGCCCGGGCCCGCGTCGCCGCGCGTCGGCCACGCGTCACCGCCTCCCCGGTCGAGACCCGGGCCGCACTCGGGGCCTTCCAGCGAGCGGTCGAAACCGGGGATCTGCAGGGCCTGCTCGATATCCTGGCGCCGGACGTCGTCGCCCTCAGCGATGGCGGCGGAATCAAACATGCCCTGCTTCGGCCCATCGTGGGGGTCGGCCAGGTGGCTCGCCTGCTGGCCGTCGGCTGGTGGAAGCGCGACGCCGAAAGGTCCGTCGAGCCGGTACAGATCAATGGTGGCCCGGGGCTGCTCGTCCGAGTCAATGGGGAGATCGACGGCGTGGTGGCGGTACGGGTCGAGAACGGCTGTATCACCGGCCTGTACCACGTGCGCAATCCCGAAAAGCTGTCGCGTGTGGAGCGGGAGACCGCCGTGAGCCGCTGAGACCGCAACGACCTACAGCCCGCTGTGCCCGGAAATCACACGCGGCCACTGCCACAGCCACCACGCCAAGGAAATCTGAGTCGCCCCGGGTGAGTTGGAGCGGGCCCATCTACTTCGACGAAGACACCCGCGCATCCATGATGAGAGGCACCCACCGGACCGCTGGCGCTGATGGGTCTCGGAAACGACCGTTCACAAGACTCATCTACCGACCGGGCGTTCACCCTGTCTCGAGAACAACGTTGCGCGAACCTCGCTGAGGCGGTTAGGAGACCTGCCATATGACGGTGTACGGCTACTATCGCGTCTCCACCGCCGACGAGAATCCCGATCACTAGATCGACGCCCTGCAGCGCGCCGGCGTGGCGGCCGGGAACAGGGCCGCACCATGTTCGGCATGCTGAGCGTGCTGGCCGAACTGCAACGCGAACTCGTCGTCGCCAGCACCAACGACGGCCTGGCCGCCGCCCGTGCCCGCCGCCGCCCCAAACTCACCCAGCGGCAGCTCGACCAGGCCCAGAAGATGTACGACGACGGCACCCACACCGTCGAAGAGATCGCCCAGACCTTCCACGTGCCCCGCCCCACGCTCTACCGGCGCCTCACCGCCCACCACGAGGGCCGCGACTGCGCCCTCATCGTCCACCGCGGTAAGTGCCCAGGCAACCCGCGCCCCCACACCTGCGGCAAACTCCGCGAGTTCCTCCTCCTATAGCCCGCCGGGCAGCGCCATGAGGCCCACGCTGCGGCGGAACAGCAGGAGCAGCGCGGTGACCAGCGCCCCGCGCTCGAGGATGCGCTGGTCGCTGCCGGACAGCCGATCGCCTTGGCGGCATCATCCACGAATACTCCCAGGTCGCATGACGTGGACGAGGTTTTCGGCACGCACAGTGTGGACGGTCATGTCTCCGTCTCCTTTCATGCGATGCCCGGTCGACGCTTGAACCTCAACCATGGCTGAGCACAAGCGACGTTCCGTCTCAGGTCAGCGCAAGGACCCTGGCGATCTCCCCCAACACGGAACGCGACTCGTCGAGCGCGTCGGGTACCACCGAGTAGCAGATCTGTGTGCCGCGTCGCTTCGTCGTGACCAGCCCTGCCTCGCGCAGCACCTTCAGGTGCTGGCTGATGGTGGGCTGCGCCAGATGGAAGACGTCGGTGAAGTCACAGGCACAGGTCTCGGGCTCCTGAGCGAGGCGCCGAAGGATTCCCAACCGCACAGGGTGTCCCATGGCGCGGAACATCGTAGCGAGCCGCTCGTCGTTCTCCATCACGATTGACACTATATTTGGATCTGCCTATATTGCCAAAACACTCTATAGAAAACCGACGATATATAAGGACGTCCATGACGAGTGATCATCCCGGCCCGCAGCACGGCCAGACCGAGACAGCCGACAAGACCGGTGGCCGGGACGGAGACGGACAGGCTCCCGCAGGGGGTGTGCTCGACGCGAAGCACCGAGTCCTCACGATCGGGCTCGCCGCCTCGGTGACGGTCGTCGCGTTCCTCTGGCTCGGAGTCACCACTGTCATGCCGGTGATCGCGAAGGAGTTGCACGGGCTGGACCTGTACGGATGGGCGTTCACCGGCTTCATGCTGGCCAACATGCTCGCCGCCGCCACGGTCGGGCAGTGGGCCGATCACGCCGGCCCCCGGTATCCATTCCTCGCCTCGCTGGCCGTCTTCGTGGCCGGCTGCGTCGCCGCCGCCACCGCACCGGGATGGATCGCGTTGCTGATCGGGCGCTCCGCACAGGGCTTCGGCGTGGGTGGCGTGCTCACCATCGTCTACCTCACCGTCGGCCGGAACTATCCCGACCACCTGCGCGCCAAGATGCTCGCGCTCGTCGCCTCCTGCTGGACCATCCCCGCCCTAGCCGGTCCCGTCCTGCTGGGAGCGCTCGCCGACCTCTGGGGGTGGCGGGCGGTGTTCTGGCTGTTCGTCCCACTCGTGATCCTCGCCGCGATCCCGGCCGTTCCTGGGCTCCGCGGGCCTGGTGCCGGCGGCCGGATCGACCAGCGGCAGATGCTCGCGACCCTCGGCCTCGCCATCGGAGTAGGTGCCCTGCTGGTCGGCCTCGACTCCGGCAGGCTCGTCCCCCTGATCGTCCTTGCCATCGTCGGCATCGCCATCGCCCTTCCCTCCCTGTGGCGGCTCATGCCACCCGGCTTCCTCACCGGCCGCAAGGGGCTCCCCACAGCAGTGCTGGTACGTGGCCTGGTGTCGGCCGGCTACTACGGGTCCGAAGCGTTCTTCCCCCTCGCCATGACCACCGTGTTCGCGTTCTCCACCATCGGGTCCGGCTTCGCGCTCGCGGTGGGAGCGATCACCTGGGTCGTCGGGGCGTGGGGGCAGGCCAAGTTCGACGTTCGTGGCGGCGACCGCGGCCGCCGCCACCGCATCATCATCGGCTTCATACTGCTCACCGCGGGGCTTGCCGCGATCGCGGTGTCCCTGGCGACGACCACGGCGCTCGGCGCCGCAATGGCGATCATCGGCTGGGCGGCCGGCGGACTCGGAATGGGTCTCGTCTACCCGTCGGTGACCACTCTGGCTCTGTCCCAGACCCCCGACGAGCACAAGGGCGCCACCAGCGGCAGCCTGCAGCTGTCCGAGACGCTCTCTGTCGCCGTCGTCACCGGGCTGTCCGGCGCCCTCGTCGCCCTCGGCAAGGCCGCAGACTGGGAGCCTACCGTCGCCATCGCCATCGTCTTCGTTCTCACCGGGCTCGCCGCCCTCGCCGGCATCATCGCGGGACCCAGGACGCTCGACCCTCGCGGCCAGCATGAGTGATACGCCGCTCCAGCCGGCGATCTGCGGGTTGGCCTGGGCGGGTGTTGATGAGCGCGGCCACGATGACCGCCATCGCCAGCAGGATCCCGACTGCCCAGGCGCAGGCGACGGCGTTGCCGTGGACCGTGGCTTGGGCGAGAGTCGAGGGCGTGTCCGGGTGGGCGGTGAGGTAGACCGAAGCGGCGCCGGCGGCGATGGTGTTCAGCTTCGGCGGCGGTGACGTAGGCCCAGTACGCGCGACCACGCGCGACGGGCCTGGAAGATCACGAAGAAGCGCGCCTACAGCGGCGACGATCCCTACCCGGTACCATGACGAATCCAAGAGTACCCAGACATCTTCAACACGGTCGGAGAGAGACGCACCTATCGCTCGCCGACCGTGCGCCGTTACCCATGAAGGCTGGGTCACCCGCGCCGTTCGCTGGCTTCACCTGGCGGCACGCCCGTTGGCTGGCCGCGTAGGCCGAGCGGGAGACCGGTCGCGGGACGCGCAAGGCAGCGGTCGCCTGCGCGCTGGACGCGCTGCGGACCCGCGCCGAGCCCGGTCCGGACCGGCTGGGAAATGTCGGCCCCGGCGTACCGGGCTCACATCAGCGGCTGCGCAGGTCGGCCGATCCCATAGAACGACCGCTCCAATGTATGGACCCGCGATTCCTTGATCGGTGGGTCTACCCCATCGCCATCATCACCATCCGAAGTGTGACAGAGCCTCAGAAGTAGGTGGCGAGCACATCCCGGACGATATAGGCGTCATCGACAAGGTGGATCGCACGCCATTTATCGAACGTGGTGCACGGGTGTCCTGGCGAGAGGGCGATCCGGTCGCCGACGCGTAGATTGTGACCGTCGGGAACGTCGATGACCGCGTGTTGGTCGTAGACGGCCACGATCGTGTGGTGCGCCGTGTCGAGGCGGTCCGGCACGCTCGTTGCGCGCCGGGCGTGCTTGATGACCGCAGGCCGCACTGCGTCTTCGCCGAAGTCGCGACGGCCGGCGGAGACGACCACCCGGTCGGGCTCGGGGGTTGACAGCACGCTGCTCCATATTTCGAGGGCGGGTTCGAACGAGAGGTCCGTACGTCTGGCGAGCTGGTCGCGTCGCAGCAGGTCGGTGGCGAATCGGGAGTAAAAGCCGTCGTCGTGGGCGAGATAGCAGCCGCTGCGGAGCACGATGCGAGACGGCCGGCTCAACGGCAGGTCGGCCAGCATGGCGATGACGCGGTCGTAGAAGGCGCTGCCGCCGGCGCTGAGCAGGACCCGTTCAGCGTCGGCGAAGAGGCCGGCGCCATCACAACCGATGGCCACGTCTCCGAGGAACGACAGGTAGTCGTTGATCAGCTGTTCGCGTCGCTCGGATGTCTGCAGGATGCCTTCGTATCCGGCGACTCCGACCAGGCGCAGGTGCGGTGCCGCGTCCACGACGGCGCGTCCCACTGTGACGGCGGCGTCGATTGTACGGACTCCGCAGCGGCCCCGGTCGATCCCGGCCTCGACGAAGACCTGGATGGGGCGGGTGGTCGAGTGCCGCGTGGCCCTCTCGGTGAGCATGGCGACGCCGTCCACGGAGTCGGCGAAGCAGTAGAAGTCGAAATCCGGGTCGCGTGCCAGTTCGTCGAGCACGTAGTCGATCTCGGCAGGTTCGACGAGTTGGTTGGCCAGCACGATTCTGCTGACTCCGGCGCTACGGGCGACGCGGACCTGATGGTGATTGGCCAGGCTCAGCCCCCAGGACCCTGTCTCCAACTGCCGGTGAAACAGTTGCGGGATCATTGTGGTCTTGCCGTGTGGTGCGAGAAGCACGTCGTGGCCCGCCTCCCGCACGAACCTGGCCATCGCGTCGCTGTTCTTCGCCAGAGCTGCTTCCCGCAGGACGCACAGAGGTAGCGGTAGGTCCCCGTCGAGAACGTTGACTCCCCGGGCGGCGAACTCCGCGGCGGTCAGGTCGGCGGCCCAGTGAGGACTGCCCTTGGTGTCGGCCGGGATGCGCCAGTCGTTCGTATACATCGTCACTCTTCCGTCGAGATGCCGGCGGCGAATTCGAGGATGGCCGCTGCGGTGGGAGTCGGGGCTTCTCGCGGTACGAAGTGACCAACACCGTCGAGGAGGCGGCGCTGGTATCCGTTGACGAAGTGGGCCTCTTTGCCTTCCGTGGTGTGCGGAAGGTTGTCGGCGTCGTCATTCCCGTGCAGAACGAGTGTGGGCACCTTGACCGAAGGGACGAGGGAGAGCCGGTTCTCGAGTTCGTCGTATTCCGGAGCACCTGGAGCCTCTCCCCAGCGTTGCAGGTAGGCATGTACGGTGATGTTCGGCCAGTCGTCGTTGTCCCAGGCTTTCGATGCGGTTTCGAATTCGGCGTCATCGAAATGCCAGCCTGGTGACCACGACTGCCACAGGTAACGGCAGATATCGGCGCGGTCCTCCTCGAAGGCCCGCCGCCCGCGCTCTGTCTTGACAAACCACTCGTACCAGTAGGCGTGTGCCAGTTCATAGGAGATCCGCTGGCGTGGGCCGCTGCTGCCGTATCCGGCGGAGATCGCGACAAGCCCCCGCAGCAGGTGCGCGTACAGCGCACCCACCACGTAGCCGGCACGGGCACCCCAGTCGTGTCCGACGACGATCGGGCGCTGAACGCCCACCGCGTCCAGGAATTCGGCGAGGTCATGGCCCAACGCGGCGATCTGGCCGCTGCGCGGGGTGTCCTCCGACCGGAACCGCGTCCTGCCGTGGCCACGCAGATGGGGCGCGATGACGCGATGGGTTCTGGTGAGATGGGGTACGACCTGTTCCCAGCAGTGAACATCGTCGGGCCACCCGTGGACCAGGACGATGGCGGGGGCGGACGGATCGCCCCATTCCTCGTAGGCGATGTGCAGGTACGTGGTTCGTACGGTGGGCATTACGCGGCTCCAATCTGCCGGTTCGGGGTTCGGTCATTCGGTTACAGCGCTGGTCCGTGTTCGGACGGCTTGACGGCTCGTTCGTCCGTTCCGGTGTCGGCCGGCGGCATCGACGCGGTCGGCAGCCGCAGCCGGACCGCCAGGACGTAGATCACGAGGCTGAGGACGAATATCGCGAGGAACGAAAATCCGAAGGGGATGACGGACCGGCCGCCGAAGGTGCTCAGCGCGCTGATGGCTGCGAGCCCGCCCAGCCATGGAATGATCCACGCTGCGGCCTTCCAGTGAAGGTCGCTTCCTGTCGTGCGCTGCGTTAGCCGCTGTACGGCGAATATCACGATGCCGACGGCGATCGCCACCAGGAGTTTCTCGATCGTCTGCCAGCCGGTCCACACCACGATGAGATTGCCCGCGTAGAAGGCGACGAACGGGACCAGGTCGCCGAAGCTGGTGCGGAATCCCCGTACCCGGTCGGGTAGCTGGCGGCGTAGGGCGGCGTGCGCCAATGGACCGGTGCCGTACGACAGGACGGCCGCGGAGGTGATGAATCCGACGAACGTCTGCCAGCCCGGGAACGGCAGGAACAGCACGAGCCCCACGCCGGAGCCGACCAGCACGCTGACCCAGGGCACGCCTCGGCCGCTGACGCGCCCCAGGACCGCCGGGATCGTACCGTTGCGCGCCATTCCGTAGGAGATCCGCGAGGTCATCACCGACCAGTTCAGGCCGCAGTCCAGAGGGGAGATGACCGCGTCGACGTAGAGCAGCGCCGCCACCCAGCCCAGGCCGAGCATCGTCGCCACGCCCGCAAGCGGCCCGAAGTCGTTGGCGAACGCCAGGTGTCCCCAGCCGTTCCGCAGCGCGCCGGCCGGCACGGCTCCGAGGAACGCGAGCTCGATGAGGCAGTAGAGCACTGTCGTGATCAGGAGACCCAGCAGAATCGCGCGAGCGATGTTCCGGCCGGGGCTGCGCACTTCGCCGGACAGCGCTACCGGTTGCTGGAAGCCGGTGAAGGAGAACGCCACGCCGCCGGTGGCCACGGCGCTGAGGATCCCGCCGACCCCGTGTGGCGCGAATCCGCCGAAGTCGGTGAGCTTGTCGGCACCGAACCCTATGGCCAGGAACGCGATCAGCATGGACACCATCACGAACAGCTTGAACGCCATGATCGCGTTGTTGGCTCGCGCGAAGGCGCGAACGCCCCACAGGTTGATCACCGTGAAGGAGACCATCAGTAGCGCGGCCACTGCGTAGCCCTGCGCCGTGAGAACCTGGACTCCGCCGCTGACGTGGGTGAGCGCTGGCAGGTAGTTGCTCGCGTACTGCAGCGCCGCCTCGACCTCGATCGCCGGAAACGTCACGGCGCCCAGGTAGACGATCCAGCCCACGATGTAGCTGGCCGCCGGGCCGAACGCATAGTGCGGGAAGCGGACGACACCGCCCGAAACCGGGAATAGCGCCCCCAGTTCGGAGTAGACCAGGCCGAGCAGCATGAACATGCTGCCGCCGATCAGCCAGGCGATGATCGCCGACGGGCCGGCCAGCCGCGCTGCGTACAGCGGTCCGAACAGCCATCCGGAACCGATCATCGAGGCCAGCGTGGCCAACAGAAGACCGCCCAGGCCGATGTGCCGTTTGAGTCCGATGCCCGCCTCCGACGACCGCGGGATCTCGGGGGTGACTGTCATCTTGGGGTCGGGGCGCGGATGGATCGGCGAGTTCTGGGCCATGGTCGGCCTCCTTCTCGACGCGGCTTTCTCAAGGCGCCGACCGGCTGGTCTGCCGAGTCATCACCGCCTTAGCCGGTGGGGAGCATCTTGAGATAGTCTCCGTCACCTGTCAAGGCAGTGACGTTTTCACGTTAGTGGGGAACCGTCCTTCGCTGGACCTCGCCGCGACTGTGCTGTTCCGCCACCACGCGGACCCTGCGGAGCTGCTGGGATCACGCCGGGGACGTCGGTGAGTGGACACCGGCAGGCCGGTCTCGATGCGGTTATCCCGAGGCGCAGACCGGCCGGTCTGTCACATCATCACCGCCTTAGCCAGTGATGGACATCTTGAGATGGTCTCCGTCACCTATTAAGCTGGTGACATGTTCACGTTCCTGGGGAACCGTCCTTCGCTGGACCTCGCCGCGACTGTGCTGTTCCGCCACCACGCGGACCCCGCGGAGCTGCTAGTTCACGCTGAGGACGTCGGTGAGTGGGCACGGCAGGCCGGTCTCGTCGATCAACCGATGGAGGTCGACGAGTTGGGTTTGACGCGCACTCGCGCTCTCCGCGAGACGATCTACCGCATGGCCCATGCCGTCACGCGGCGTGAGTCACTCGCCCCCGCGGACGTCGGTCTGCTGAACACCGCCGCGATGACACCCCCGCTGAACGTGAGCCTCATCGGAAGTCGGCTGCGGAGGTTCGGGAGCGTGGCACAGCTCCACTCGACTCTCGCACGGGACGCGCTGGAGTTGTTCGGCGGCGATTCGGCCGTCCGCGTTCGCGAGTGCTCCGGGAGCGACTGCACGCGCATCTATTTCGACACCTCGCGTAACGCGTCACGGCGCTGGTGTGGCATGAACCAGTGCGGCGACCGAGTCAAAGCGGCCAACTACCGCGCTCGGCGGCGGGAGGCCGCACGGTGAACGGGCCGTGGGACGTCCGGTTCATGCGGCGCTGTGTGCCTTTGATGAGTGTGACGACCAGGCCGGTCGTTCCCCTGGCGCCGTGGTTGCGTCCGCAGATGCGGTGTATCAGAGAGCCCTGTCGCCCAAGTCCATGACCAGATTCCTGGCCCGCCGGGCCATCCACACTCCGGACGGATTCGCTGTAGCGCCGGCGATGTGCACGATCCGGGTGGCGTGCTCGACGAAGAACAGCACGTAGATCCGCTTAAGGAACACGGCGTCGACGGGGAACAGGTCGCAGGACGATGATTCCCCCGGCCTGTGCCTTCAGGAACCGCCCCAACCTGGGCCGTTGCGACGTGGAGCGGGATCCAAGCCGGCGCGTTTGAGGATGTCACCTACGGTGCCGGGCGGCACCCGTACGCTGGCTCCGGCCAGTTCACCGCTGATCCGCACAGTGTGGTGTCTGCGGCTTCGGCCGCGGCGGTTCGCGCGGACATGACCGCGCTTGGTCTCACAAGCCTGTGGGACTTCACGGCCTTCGGTGTCACCCGCAAGGACACCATGCTCCGCCGGCGCGCGACCGGACAAGAGCACACCGTTTATGTGGGTGACACCGAATACGACATCCACAGCGCCCGAGCAGCGGGTTGTGTCGCCGTCGGCATCCCGAGCGGGTACTGCTCGGCCTCGCGGCTGACCGCCGCGGGCGTAGACCACCTCATCACCGACTTCTCTCAGCTCACCACGCTGCTGACGACCCTGCTCACGACCCCAGAGAAAGAAGCCCTGTCTTGACGACCACCGCCCAGCCTTCCGCCCTTCCGCCGGGACTGCGCGTGGAGGCGTACGACGAACCCAATCCGTGGACCAGCCTCGACCTGCCCGCCGCGGCGGACCACTTCAGCTTCGTACTCGTCTCCGACCGCACCGGCAACGCACGGCCCGGTGTGTTCGAGCGCGGCCTCGCCGTCACGGATCTACTCGCGCCCAGCTTCGCGATCCAGCTGGGTGACCTGATCGAGGGGTACACCGACGACGATGCCGAACTCGCCAGGCAGTGGTCCCACATCGAAGGCATGTTCGCCGGGATGCGCACCCCGATGTTCCTCACCCCGGGCAACCACGATGTCTCCACACCCAAAATGGAGCAGCGGTGGCGGGAGCGCTACGGACGATGCCATTACCACTTCCGCTACGGCGACGCGTTGTTCATCATTCTCAACACCCAAGAGAACCCGGCCGAACTCACGCCGAACGTCGCGGAGCATCTGCACGCGCTGGAGGAGCGGCTCGTCCAGTACCCGATCGCCGCCCGCGAACAGGTGGCGGAGCTGTTCGACTGGAACGGCACACAGCCCGCGTCGGTGGGTGAGGAACAGTTGGCGGACGTCGAGCACGCGCTCCGGGAGAACACCGATGCCCGCTGGACCTTCCTGTGCATGCACATGCCACTGTGGCAGGGCAGCCATCCGGCGTGGAACCGCATCCGCGCCGCACTGCGCGACCGGCCCTATCACGCCTTCGCCGGCCACGTTCACAACTACCGGCACGAGCGGGCCGGCGCGAACTCCCACGTACGCCTCGGACCCACCGGCGGACTATGGGTGCTCGGCGGACCGGAGGGGAACCTCGACCACGTCACGCAGGTGACGGTGACCAAAAACGGGCCCGCGGTCGCCAACATCCTCCTCGACGGCATCCGCGACGTCGACGGCCAGCCGCTGCTACCCGTGGCCACCCGGTCCGTGCCAACCCGCATGCCTGCCCGAGGAGACGGCCGTCGCCCGGATTCGGGAACTGGGGTACGGGCCGGAGGATGTCACGCACGTCGTACTGACCCATCTCGACTTCGACCACATCGGCGGGCTCGCTGACTTCCCGCACGCGGTCGTGCACACGACGGCACTCGAGCATCACGCGGCGGTGGCCGAACCCGACGAGGCGGCCAAATTCCGGTACCGGTCCCAGCAATGGGAGCACGGCCCCCAGTGGTCTCTGTACGACAAGCCAGGGGAACCATGGCTGGGCTTTGCTGACGCGCTGCGAGTCGACGGGCTAGACGATCGGTTCGCGCTGGTGCCCATGCCTGGCCACACGCGTGGGCACGCGGCGGTGGTGATCCGGGTCAGTGACGACCGGCTACTCGTGCACGCCGGGGACGCATTCTTCGATGGCAGCAGCGTGGGTCTCGCAGACCACACCGGCCAGGCGCTGGAACACAATCCCGGGCTGCGAATGGGCGAAGAGCAGGCTGCGATGGAACCCAGCGCGCTGGCCGCCAACCACCAGCGTCTCGCGAACCTGGTGAAGAACCCGGCCGTGCAGGTGATCAATGCGCATGATCCCCGAGTGCTGGCGTCGGCTGTAGCAGCAGGGCCGTCGGGTGGGTCTTGATGTCGGCGGCGGTGGGACCAAGTGGTGCGCGCGGAGGGGCTGGCTCTGTCCGGTCGCGAGCCTGCCACCGGTGGCGGATCGAGGCGACGGTGAGATTCCGCGGGAGCCGCGGCGGAAGATCATGCGGTTGGCGCCTCGTCCGGGGCGCGGCGCAGGGCGGCGGCCGCGGCGAGGGCGATGAGGAGCATGGCGACGAAGAACAGCAGGCTTTGCCCCATCGCGGTGGCGTGCCCTGCCGGACCGGCCGGTTCGGCGGTCAGTCGGGTTTGCATAACGGCGCCGATCCCGGCTGCGCCGATCGCCGCGCCGAGGGAGCGCATGGTGTTGTAGACGCCGGACCCGGCGCCTGCCATCGTGGGTGGCAGGGCGGCGCTGGCGATGGCGGAGACCGACGTCCAGGCCACACCGTTGCCGACCCCGTTGAGTCCGATGATGAGCAGCAGCGCCCATAGCGGCGTCGTGGGTGACAGTTGCACGGCGAGCAGGACGAGCGAGGCGGCGATCGCACCCAGCCCGGTGCCGGCGAGCAGAACCGGATGCAGCCGGGTGACGTGGCGGCCGGCGAGCGGAGAGACCAGTCCGCTGATCACAGCGCTGGGCACCAGGAGCAGCGCGGCGGTGAGAACGGTCGAGCCGCGGTCGCTTTGGGCGTAGAGCATGAACGGCAGGCCCCAGTTGTTGCACGAAGCCAGCATCGCCACGGCGATGCTGGCGAGAGTGAAGTTCCGCGCCCGGAACAGCGACGGCGGGATCAGCGGCTCAGCGCTGTGACAGGCCTGGAGGACGGCGAACACGGCGAGGAGGATCACTCCGGCGGCCAGCAGTGCCGGGATCGACACCAGACCGGTGATCCGGCCCCAGTGATAGACCGGTCCTTCCTGGATGGCGTAGGTCAGACAGAACATCGCAACCGCGCTCAGTGCCACGCCGACCAGGTCGAAGCGGTGTCCGTGGGTGGGCAGGTCCGGCACGACCCGCCACGCGAACACCAGCCCGGCGACGCCGATGGGGAGGTTGACGAAGAACACCGCCTGCCAACCCAACGGGCTGATCAGCAGGCCGCCGAGCACCGGGCCACCGACCCCGGCCAGCCCGGCGACCGCGCCCCAGACGCCCATCGCGGTACCGCGCCGTTCGGCCGGGAAGATGCGGGTGATCACGCTCATGGTCTGCGGGCTCATCAACGCTCCACCCAGCCCCTGTGCGACTCGGGCCGCGATCAGCACCTGGACCGAGGCGGCCAGCCCACACGCCAGCGAGGCGAGGACGAAGACCGCCATGCCGATCAGGTAGACCCGCTTCGGGCCGAACCGGTCTCCGAGGCGGCCTGTGATCATCAGGGGGACGGCGAATGCCAGCAGGTATGAGGAGGTCACCCACACCACGGTGTTCACGTCGGTGTGCAGGGAGCGCACGAGAGTCGGGGTGGCGACCGAGACGATCGTCCCGTCGAGCAGGATCATGAAGAATCCCAGACACAGCGCCACCAACGCCGCCCAGGGAGCCGGCGGCCATGTGGTCTGCCGGGTGGCCGGCCGCGGTGCTACCGATGATGACGGGGGAGTGCTCATATGGGTGCCGTCCTCCTGCTCGCCCGGGGCGAGGATCGCCCTGACCTGATGCGCATCCGTCAGTCTCCTGACTAAAGTTGGCTTGAGCGCAACCTGTCGCCAGCAGAAAGCCGGATCTCCGCCATGACCGACGAACGCCTCTACTCGATCAGCGAACTGGCCGGCGCCTTCGGTACGACCGTTTCGGCGCTGCGCTACTACGAGCAGATCGGCCTCGTGCCCGCGACCGAGCGTCGGGCCCGGGTGCGCTACTACAGTCGGGAGGCCATCTACCGACTGGCGTTCGTTCAGCTTTTGGCACAACGACGCCATGATGAGCCTCGACGACACGGCCAAGATCATGGCCGGCCCCGGACACAGCGGGCTTTGGCGGGAACTGGTCACCCAGCGGCTCGCCGACCTGACCGCGACCATCGACCGGCTCACTGCGGCCACCCAGGCCCTCGACCACCTCCTGCACTGCCCTCGCGCCAAGCCGCTGGAGTGCCCCGTCACCGGCGAGCAACTCGACGCCCGCATCGACACCGTCTTCACCCGCATCGACTGACCCGGAGCGGCGAGCCGACGAACGAGCGGAGCGGCCGGTGAACGAGCCGCCCGCGGATCGGGTGAGAAGGCGAACGCGACCATCGGAACGCCCGATGGCGGATGCTTCGTTACCCGCGCCAGGTCCCCGATCGGGTACCGGTGGTCATCGACGGGCCCATGGTCTTGCTCTCAAGTCCGCTTGAGTCTGCAGAGTTGGCGCATGGCTACCCATCGAACCCTCATCCGTCGCGGTTACGTCCTGTCGATGGATCCGGAGATCGGCGAACTGCCCCAGGGTGATGTCCTGGTCGAGGACGACACGATCGTCGGCATCGCGCCGCGGATCGACGCGGACGCGGCCGTGATCGACGCCCGTAACACCGTGGTGATGCCCGGGCTGGTCGATACCCATCGGCATACGTGGCAGACGCTGGTGCGCGGCCGATTCCACGACAGCGCACTCCTGCCGTTCCTGGCGGACATCCGGGACCGGATCGCGCCCCGGTACACCGCCGATGACCTGTACCTGGCCAACCGGCTCGGCGCATGGGAGGCGCTGGACGCCGGTGTGACCACGCTCGTCGACTACTGCCACTGCATCAACACGCCCGAGCATGCCGACGCCGCGGTCGCGGGGTTGCGGGACACGGCCATCCGCGCGGTGTTCTGCTACGGCATGCTGTCCAGCCACGACACCGGATTCGCCTCCCACAAGGATCGGCTGACCGACGCGGCGCGCGTGGCGAGCACCTACGCCTCCGGCACCGGCCTGCTGACCATGGGTGTGGCGACCGCCGAACCAGGTCTGGCCGCGTGGGAGGCGGTCCGAGCCGAGATCGAGACGGCCCGGGAGCTGAACGCGACCGTGATCACGCATACCGGATGCGTGGCGGGAACGCCGTCGGGGGTGCGGCAGTTGCACCGCGCCGGGCTGCTCGGGCCAGAGCAGATCCACGTGCACTGCACCGTCCTGGACGACGAGGAGTGGCGGTTGTTCGCCGACGCCGGCGTCAAGGTGTCGTTCTCGCCGGAGACCGAACTGCAACTGATGGGCGAGCCACCGATCGGTGCGTGTCAGGCCGTCGGCATCGCACCGACCATGAGCTGCGACACCGCCGCGTTCAACGCCGGTGACCTACTCACGCAGGTACGGCTGGGTCTGCAGATGCAGCGGTGCCGAGACAACGACGAAGTCACCAGGAACAACGGCCGGATCCCCATCGGTCTCCAACGCTCCACTCGGAACGCATTGGCCTGGGCGACGCGGAACGATGGTGATGTCGTGGTACCGCTTGAGGTACATGGCGATCTTCTCGGGCCCGAAGTGGTAGTTCTGCCGCAGATAGATGATCTTTCCGACCACCTCGACGTGGGTGGCGTTGGGACTGGTCTTGGGCCGTTTGGACCGCGTACGCAGGCCCTCGACGCCTTCGGCCTGGTAGCGGCGGTACCAGATGTAGTAGGCCTGGCGGCTGATCCCGAAGTACCGGCACGTCATCGCGACGCTGCCAATGACCTCCTCGACGTGGCGGATGACCGCCAGGCGCCGCTTGGCCTCACGGTCCAGCGGCGGATTGGGGGTCGACATGGATGATCTCCGTAGTAGCCGGAGACCCAGGTGTCAACGATGATCGTCAGTCTTAGACGGTGGCTGGCGAGCTGAACGTCGCCGTCCCGGCCGACGGTCCGGTCGATCTCGACAGCCGTCGCTGCGGGCAGCCGACCGCGCGGGGCTGCCGTAGGCACGGGCTCGGGCTGGCTGGTCTCCGGGACGTCCTCGGCCCACGTGCTCAGCTCCGCCCGCAGCCTCGTGGCGAGGGCGGTCCGCCGGGACTCCCCGCGCCGGTGGTTGGCGAGCACCCGCCGCGCGACGCCGTACAGCCACAGCCGGGCCTCGTCGCCGTCCGGGATGTCGGCCACCCGGCGCCACGCGGTCGCGAACGTCTCGGCGATCGCGTCCGCCGCGTCGTCCGGAGAGTCGGTCCGCCGCCGGACGTAGCTGAGCATGGCCGCGTAGTGCGCCATGTACACCGCCTCGAAACGCTGCTCGGGGTCGGGTGGACCCATGCCACCGTCCTTCCGATGGGGGCTCGTCGACCAAGCAGATGTCCGGACATCGAGGACTGTTACCCGGCCCTGCGCGGTCGGCGCGGATCGCTCATGGCCAACAGCGTTCTGTCGGTTCCTGGTTGTAAAAGGAGCACTATGCCGTTGACCACAGTTCCTGTGCCGGATAGCCTGCGGGGCCGCCTGATCATTCCGAACCCTGAATACGCCCGGACGGAGGAGGCCGTGACCGAGCCGGCGCTGTGGATCACGGATGACCTGCTGGACGCCTCTGGGCTGACCTTTTGCCTCGCCATCGCGAGACCGGCCTCTGGCCTCTACTGCTGGGGAACGAAGGCGACCACCTCACCCCCTGGCACGTCGGAGCCCTGGCTTCGGTGCCGTCGAGCTGGGCGGACGAGGTGGACGTGGACGAGTGCCTCGCCCGATCGTGGACGCAGGCACTCGACAGCGGCTACTACCTGGAAGACAGTCCGTTCAACGCGTGGCCGGGCAGGGCCCCCGCGGTGATCTTCTGGCGGAAGACTCCGCCGCGGGTGCCGGGGCGTCGGTTTCCGCCGCGTTGGCGGTGGCGGCGCTGTTCGATCGCGGCGGCGTGTCGGCGTAGGGCACGATCAGTTTCTCGAGCAGTGTGTCCAGCGCGTCGCGGCTCATGCCGGTCAGACGTGGGTCGGTCAAGGCGTGGCGGGTCGGGACGTGCGCGACAGGGTCGGTGCCGGTCATCCAGGCGCGTAGGTCGTCTGCTCGGGTGAAGTAGCGGACGACTATCGGGGTGATGCTGATCTTCTCCTCGTCCAGGAGCCGGCGGGTGGCTTTGATCGCCTGGCCGATCGTGACCGGGTTGATCCCGAGCAGGTCACACAGAACCTTCTGTGGGCAGAGCTGCCGCAGGTAGATGACGGTGATCAGGACCTCGTCGGAGTTCGAGAGCAGGGCTCGGCTGCGGCCGGTGGTGGCGACGCGTCGGTCGCCGCGCAGTACGTAGCGGTGTTGCTCGGCCCGAGCCTCCTGGGCCGGGGCGAGCCGTGAGCGCAGCGCGTCGAGTTCGTCGCTGCTCATGCCGGTCAGGCGGGGGTCGGCGAGCATCGCGAGGGTTTGGGCGCGGGCCGCGGCTCGCTGGTCTGTGCGCGGTGGGGTGGCGGTGCCGCCGATCGGGGCGATGCTGTAGTTCCAGGCTCCGTGTTCGGTATGCGCGGTGATCGGCAGGGCCTGGAGTTGGTCGCGGCTGACTGCGATCCCGGTCGGGTAGGAGCCCGGGTCGAGGACAGCTTCGACCTTCAGGCCGGTCGAGGTGGTGGTCGCCGCGATCGTGTTGAGGACGACCTGATGGCTGGTCAACGGCCGTCCGCGCCAGTTCATTGTGATGTAGGAGAACAGCCGGTGCTCGATCTTGTTCCATTTCGAGGTGCCCGGCGGGAAATGGTAGACCGTGACCGTCAACCCGGTCTCGGCGGCGAACGCGGCCAGCTCGGCCTTCCAGAGCCGGTAGCGGTAGCTGTTCGACCCGCCCGCGTCCGCGGTGATCAGCAGGCGGGAGGCGCCGGGGTAGTCCAGGCGGCCGCGTGCCTGCCACCAGCGGCGGATCGACGCGACCGCGAACGCCGCGGTGTCGTGGTCGACCCCGACGTTCACCCAGCCGGTGTTGGAGGCCATGTCATAGATCCCGTAGGGGACCACGGTCTCGACGTTCGAGTCGGCCCAGAAGCTGTGGTCCTCGACCTGCACCGGCCGGCCGCGTGGCTGCCATTCCCGCCCGTTCATGGGCAACAGCCCAAGCTGCTCCTTCTTCTTCGCGTCCACGCTGATCACCGGCTCGCCCGCCGCCTGATGGTCTTTGACCTGCTCGTTTATATAGCTGAACTGGGCGTCTCGATCAGGATGCTGATCGCCTTCCAGAACCTTGGCGGTGCCCTGCAGGCTGAACCCGCTCTCCTTCAACAGCCGACCCACCGTCGGCGCGGCCACCCGATGCCCCTGGCACGTGAGTTCGGCAGCCAGATGCCGCAGCGACTTCGTCGTCCACCGCAACGGAGATTCAGGATCTCCGCGCTCGTCCGGCTCGACCAGCGCCAGCAGCGCCGGCAGCAGAAGCGGATCGACGGCCTCGACCCGCAACCGGCTCCCGCCCGTCCGCCGGACTCGCCCATCGGGCAGCGGATCAGCCCCGGATTCGAGCTCGAACACGCCCTTGCGGACGGTGATCTCGCTGACCCCGGCCACCCGCGCGACCAGCCGAACACCCCATGCCCCAACAGCCGGGCCTCGGTCGCCAACGCCAGACGCCGCTGACGCTCGTTCAGATGCGGCAACAACACCGCGAATCGCGCCGCAAGCTGATCGCGGACCTCGCCGGGGATGGCCTTACCAGCTCATCGAACAGGAAACCGAGAAGCACCGTGTTGTTTTCTTACAAGTCCGGTTGCCGAATTTTTCGGCACCGACAGGCCAAGGCATCGCCGTCACGGCCGTCGATGAGGTCGACCGGCCGTCGTGTCTCAAGGTAGACCATGACAGTGCCGTACCGCTCTCCCCGCCGGACGGCGAAATCGTCGACCCCAGGATCCGCACCGGCCCGGCCGCCGCGATTGGGATCGCTCTGATCAGGCGTAACAGCGTGTCACGGCCGACACCGATACTCAGCCCGGCCGCCAGCCGGACTCTGGTACGCCCAGCCAGTGCCAGGGCGATCGATGTCAGTGCTCGTTGAAGCGGAAGCGTGTAAAGACGCTCGTCTGCTCGCGTACGTTGTGGCGAGCAGACGAGCGTCGGGTTGCCCGGTGGTGTGGGCTACATCGTCGTCCCGCCGGAGACGTCGAGACGGTGTCCGGTGATGTAGCGGCTGTCGTCGGAGGCCAGGAAGGCGACGGTGTCGGCCACGTCCTGCGGCGTGCCCAGCCGGCCGAGGGGGGTCTGCGATGACAGCCAGGCCAGGGCCTCGCCGACCAGGCGTCCTTGGTGCATGTCGGTGTCGATGACGCCGGGTGCCACGATGTTGACCGTGATGCTGCGTGGCCCGAGTTGCTTGGCCAGGGCGGTGGTGAGGACGTCGAGTGCGGCCTTGGACATGGCGTAGTCGATCGCTCTGGGCATGGCCGCTCCCCGGGTCAGCATGGTGCCCACGGTGATGATCCGTCCGCTGTCGCGCAGCCGTGGCAGGGCTTGCTGGGTGATGAAGAACGGGGCGGTGGTGTTGACCGCGAACAGGTGCTCGAAACCCTCTCGGGTGACGCCGTCGATCTCGGCCTGGTCGCCGAGGATGCCCGCGTTGTTGACCAGGACGTCCAGCCCGTCCGCGTGGGCGTCAAAGCCGGCCCACATGGCTTCGGCGTCGCCCGGCGCGCCCAGCTCGGCCTGGATGGCGAACGCCTGTCCGCCGGCCGCTTCGATGGCCACGATGGTGTCCTTGGCAGCCGCGTGGTCGCTGCCGTAGTGGACGGCGACCCGGGCGCCTTCGCGAGCCAGCCGGGTGGCGATCGCGCGGCCGATGCCCCGGCTCGCGCCGGTCACCAACGCCGTCTTTCCCGTCAATCTCGTCATGGTCGCGCCTTTCGTTCATGCGGTGTAAGGGTTGGTGGCCTTCGCCTCGCGCAGGACCTGTGCCCACCACGTCACCTGGTCCAGGAGGGTCTTGGCAGCGTTGGCCGGGCCGACAGGGTCCTTGGGCTGCCCGGCGTCGTCGAAGCACTCCCAGGCGCCGTGGAAGCTGACGGTGTCCCGGGTGGTGACGGCGTGCAGCTCGGCGAAGACCGCACGCAGGTGCTCCACCGCGCGCAGGCCTCCGGAGATGCCGCCGTAGGAGACGAACGCCACCGGCTTGGCATGGAACTGCTGGTTGTGCCAGTCGATCGCGTTCTTCAGAGCAGCCGGGTAGCTGTGGTTGTACTCGGGGGTCACCACCACGAACGCGTCGGCGTCCGCCAGCCGCGGGGTCAGCTCGCCCAGGGCTTTCAGCACCGGCTCCGGTACGGACATCGACGGGGCCGCCGCCCCGATCGGCACGTCGGCCAGGTCGATCACGTCGACGACGAGGTCCGGGCGGACTATGGCCTGGGCGGCGAACCAGGTGGCCACGGTGGGGCCGAGGCGGCCGTCGCGGACGCTGCCGACGATGACGGCCAGCCGTAGCGGACTATCGGTCATGATGTTCCTTTCGTGAAGCGGCCTGTCGCAGAGCCGTCAGCACGGTGGTCTCGGTCTGGGATCCGGTAAGCGGGGGCAGGTCCTCGATGAGGAAGACCGGCACGCCGGTGATGCCGTGGCGGCGCACTCGGTCGAGCCGGGCGCGCACGGCGGCAGGGGGCACGCTGCCGGTGGCGACGCCGACCTCGGCGGCCAACTCGGCGAGGACGGCGGGGTCGCCGATGTGCAGCCCGTCGGTGAAGTGAGCGCGGAAGAGGCGTTCCGTCATGGGCTCGGCCTTGTTCTGCCGTGCGGCGTCGGCGATGAGGCGGTGAGCCTCGAAAGTGCCGGTGGCGATGGCCGTGGCGTACTCGAACCGGAGGCCTTCGCCGACCGCGCGTTCGGCGAAGGCCAGCGCGCCGGTCACCGCGCCGGGACCGAAGGTCTGCTCCAGGACGTCGAGCAGCGGCCGTCCCTCGGCGGAGGCGCCCGGAGCCAACTCGAAGGGCAGGAATTCCACCGCGATCTCCAGTCCCTCGCCCCTGAGCCGGTCGGCGGCGCGGGCGAAGCGGGTGTAGCCCGGGTAGGAGTGCGCGCAGATCACGTCCACCACGATCTGGACCGTCACGCTGTGCGGCATTGCTTGCTCCTTCACGCGGCCGTGGTCGCGGGTTCGGCGGGGACCCGGTCGCGCAACGGGATCTCGCGGATGAACCAGCCCAGGACGAAGGCGAGCCCTCCCAGCGCGGCCGCGCCGAGGGCCATGGCGTGGATGCCGTTGGAGACGGCCAGGTGGACCGCCTCCTGGGTGGAGGCCGGGAGCTGGACCAGTGCGTCCGGGGCCAGCTGGCCGGAGGCGATGCGGGTGCCGTCCTCCGCGCCGAGGCGGGCCACGAGGGTGTCCTGCAGCCGCGCGGTGTACAGGGCGCCGAGCGCGGCCACGCCGAGCGAGGCGCCCATGGTGTGCCAGAGGGTGATAGAACCGCTGGCCGCCCCCATGTCCCGCGGCTCGGCGCTATTCACGGTGATGATCGTGGTTGACTGCATCAGCAGGCCCACGCCCAGGCCACCGATCAGCGTCAAGCCCGAGGCGAGTGCCAGGTTGGTACCGGGCCGCAGAAACAGCAGCACGAGCATGCCGACGGCCACGGTGGCGCCGCCGAGGATCGGGTAGATCCGGTAGCGGCCGGTCCGGCTGATGAGCCGGCCAGTGCCGATCAGCACGGCGACCATGCCCAGCATCGAGGGCAGGATCAGCATCCCGCTGGCGATCGGTGAGGCGTTCTGCACCAGCTGCATGTACTGAGGGAGGAAGGTGGCCGCGACCACCATGCCGACGCCCCCCAGGAAGCGGATGACTTGGGCGAGGGTGAAGTTGCGGTCGGCGAACAGCCGCAGCGGGACGATCGGTTCGGCCGCACGCCGTTCCACCAATACCAGGCCGGCCAGCGCCGCCAGTCCGATCAGGATCAGGGCGAGGATCGGAGTCGAACCCCAGGCGTACTGAGTGCCGGCCCAGCCGGCGACCAGGCTCAGCGCCACGAGCGCCACAGTGAGGAGCAGCGCCCCCCGGTAGTCGATCCGCGCCGTGATCCGGCGCGACTCCAGCCGCACGGCGGCGCCGATGAGCAGCAGGGCGACCGCCCCGATGGGAAGGTTGACGTAGAACGCCCACCGCCAGCCCAGATGCTCGGTGAACAGTCCACCGAGCAACGGCCCGGCGATGAAGGCGATCGGCATCATCGTCCCGAACAGCCCCATGAGCCTGCCGCTGTGTCTGGGCGGCACCAACTCGCCGATGAGCGCCAAGGCCCCGGTCATCAGGCCGCCCGCGCCCAGCCCCTGGACCATGCGGAAACCGACGAGCTGGATCATGTCCTGGGCGACCCCCGACAGCCCGGATCCCACCAGGAACACCCCGATCGAGGCCATGTAGACCGGCTTGCGACCGAAGAGATCACCGAGCTTCCCCCAGATCGGTGTCGAGGCGGCCATGCAGATCAGGTAGGCCGTGGCCACCCAGGAGAAGTGCTCCAGGCCGCCGAGATCCCGCACGATCGTCGGTAGCGCGGGCCCGAGCATCATGCCGTCCAACGGGGCCGTGATCATGCCGAGCATTACGCCGATCACCCCGGTGCGAAGAGATCGATCCATGCGTCACCCCAATTCGCGTACGTCGTACTTGAAACGGGACCATAGCCATTCAGGTACCCTGTACGCAAATGGGGAGGAGGCGCAGGTGGCCGACGAGGGACCGATCAGCATCTGGATGCAGCCGGAGCGTCAGGAGCGCTCTGGGCCGGGGCGGCGTCCCGGCTACAGCCGCGAGCAGATCACCCGAACCGCCTTCCAGATCGCCGATGCGGAAGGCGTGGAGGCCGCGACGATGCGGCGGATCGCATGCGAGCTGGGCACCGGCGCCATGTCGCTCTACCGCTACGTACCCCGGCGCGACGACCTGTTCGACCTCATGATCGACTCGGCAATGGGTGAGATCGAGCTCCCCGGCAACCCCTCCGGTGACTGGCGATCCGACCTGACGCTGCTGGCCTGGCAGACCCGCGCCGCGGGCCTACGCCATCCCTGGCTGACCACACTGCTCACCAGTCGGCCGACGCTTGGTCCCAACCTGCTTCGCGTGCACGAGTTCGCGCTCGGCGCGCTCGATGGGATCGGACTCGACATCGACGACGTGACCGGCTTCGTCGGCATGCTCAACGACTACATCCACAGCGCGACCCGCCGCGAGATCGGCTGGCTGGAGGAGGCCCGCCGTACCGGCCTGGACCCCGAGCGCTGGAAGCGCGACTACATCGGGCCGTACGTGCGCCAAGTCGTCGAATCCGGCGCCTTCCCGCTATTCAGCCGATCGGTTCTCGACTCGCGCATCACCCACCTCGCCCCCGACGAGCGCTTCCGGCACGGCCTCGACCGCATCCTCGATGCCATCGCCGCGCTCATCACATCGCTCCACTCCCGCTGACCAGGAATCCTTGCGGGGGGGGATTACGTGGGAGGTGAGCGTGGATTCCACGATCGCCCGGGCACACCAGGCCGCCGGTGCTCGCGCCAGGCCCGGTGAGCAGAAAGAACCTCCGGAACGAGCGGGCGGAGAACCGGCCGATCATTGGCTCGGGCGTTCACGCGGTGGGCTAAACACCAAGATCCACCTGTCGTGCGAGCAGGGGCAGAAGGTCATGTCGGCGGATTCAAGTAGTCCGCGCAAAAGGGCTCGGTGAGTCGAGAGGATTCTCGATGAGCTGAGGAGGCTGTGGATGCGGCCGCATCTGACGATGGAGCAGCGGCAGCTGGCGCTGCGGCTGAAAGCGCGCGGTTTGTCGCTGCGTGAGATCGGCTCGCAGGTGGGCTGCTCACATCAAGGCGTGGCGCTGATCGTGCGCAGTGCTTCCCGGCGGCCGGTCCGTCACGATGGCTGGGTGCCCGGGCCGGGAGACCGAGCCCATGCTGCCGAACGGGCCTGTCGGGTGCGGGAACCGGGTTCGGGCGGCTTTGACCTGCGGCTTGGTGTCCGGAGCATGGTCGAGTGGCGGGCATCCTGGCTGCTTGTGTCTTGGTCTGTTCTTTACCTTCTGTTGCGTCGGATCCTTCAGCTCGTGGTGTTGTTCGGGTGCGGTGATGGCGCCAAGGAATTGGAGATCGTTGTGCTGCGGCATCAGGTCGCCGTGCTGCGCCGTCAGGTGAGCCGTCCTGATCTGAACGATGGCGATCGGATCCTGCTGGCCGCGCTGTCGTGGTTCCTGCCCCGGTCATCGTGGAGCGGCGTCTTCGTCTCCCCATCGACGCTGCTGCGCTGGCATCGCCGTCTGATCACCCGCAAGTGGACCTACCCACGCAGGCGTCCCGGCCGTCCCCCAACTCAGAAGGAGGTTCGAGAGGCGGTGCTGCGGCTGGCTCAGGACAACCCGGCCTGGGGTTACCCGCGGATCAGCGGCGAGCTCGCCGGAGTCGGTGTCCGAGTTCCGCCCAGCACCGTGCGCGACATCCTCAAACGCGCCGGTCTGGGACCGGCTCCACGGCGCGACGGCCCGACCTGGGGGCAGTTTCTGAAGGCCCAGGCCGCAGGGATCGTCGCCTGCGACCTTTTCCACGTCGACACGGTGTTCCTCAAACGGATCCACGTATTGTTCTTCATCGAGCACGCCACCCGGGTCGTACGTATCGCCGGCGCCACGGCGAACCCGACTGGGGTGTGGGTCGCCCAGCAGGCCCGCAACTTGGTCATGGACCTGGGTGAGCAGGCCGAACAGGTGAAGTTCCTCATCCGAGATCGCGACGCGAAGTTCACCGCTGCGTTCGATGAGGTGTTCACCTCGCTCGGTGCCCGGGTGATCCGGACGCCGGTCCGCGCACCGCGGGCGAACGCGATCGCCGAGCGCTGGGTCGGCACTGTCCGACGAGAGCGCACCGACCGGATCCTGATCTACAACGAGCGGCATCTGCGCCGCGTGCTGAGGGCGTACCAACATCATTACAACGGCCACCGGCCGCACCGAGCACGGGACGGCCAACTGCGCGATCTACTAAACCGCGCTGGACATCACCGACGCCGCGAACGCGCTGGCCGCCGAGGGCCACCCGGCCGACCACGACGACCTTGCCACCATCACTCCGTACATCACCCACACCATCCGCCGGCTCGGCGACCTGGTGCTCGACCTCGACCCGCCCGACGCGGTCCCGACCACCCGGCTCGACCTGGAACCCCGCGCCCTGTTCCCCGGTGGCCCCGTCGCTTGACCAGGAGATCCGGACGGCCGTACGCCCGCCGGCCGTGACCTCCAGCTCGGCAGCGACGACCCCCGAAGCCGGTGAAGCTCGGGGCCGCAGCCATTCGTTGGTGCAGGGATCGCGGGCTTATTCCGCGCCGCCTGCCAATTCCTCGTACAACCCTTCCATAGCGATGTGGTCGTCGTCGGTACCGGTGTGCGGAGCGGCGAACCAGCGCGCGTACTCGACGATCTCGGAAAGCCGCCAGTCCAACGCGAACAGCTCGACCATCAGGGGGTCGGGGAGCAAGAGGTCTGCCGCAGCGAGCAGGTCGGCGTAGTCTCGTTCGGGCGGTGCGAGAGCCAGCGACTCCCAGTCGACCAGCCTCAACCCATGGGCGGTCATGACCTGGTTGTCGTTGTGCGGCTCGCCGTGTGTCGGCACCCATGAGTCCCGGCTGGAGAATGCTATTTCCGCCAGTTCCAGGTAGCGGCCCGTCCAACACTTGATCGCATCGTCGTGTGCGGCAAGAGCGACCCGCGCCTGCTCCGCCAACGGGCCGCTAGTCCAGGGCTCGGCGGTGCGAGCTCGCAACTCATCCGCGAATTCAGGGCCGACCTGCGGAGTCCAAGACCGCAGGCCATCAGGTGGGGCAGCGCGATGCAGCGCGGCCAGCGCGAGAACGACCTCGCGGACATGCCGGGGCTCGCGGGCCTCCGCCTCGGTCGGGCTCCGGCCTTCCAGCCACGGCGTCACGCTGAGCGCACCGGCCCCGACGTCGACGGTGAACCGCCCGGACCGGGCGGGCAACGGCGCACACGCCACGTCCAGACCAGAGACGGCCAGTGCGGCAGCCCCAGCGTAGGCAGCCTCCAGAGACGTCGCGGTGTGCCGGGGCTCCAACTGGTCCAACGTCACGAACAGAGTGGCGTCCCCGCCGATCGCACGCCAATGATGCGCGCCGAAACCCCACGGCAGGTAGCTGATATCGGCAATCTCGGGCTGCCAGTGCGTAGCGACCGCATGCGCGATCGCCTCGTCACCGATGGAGGAAGGACGGGACAACACAAGACCCAATCCTAGGAAGCACGCGGACACACATGCATGGGGTTTTTCGCCACACGGCCGACCTGACGCCACCGCCGCAGCGGTGAACAGAGTCGCAAGCAGGCTCTCATAAACGGCCCATTCTGAGAACCGCCCGCGCAGCAGGCCGCCGGAGCGCCACGTGGGCCGGATTTCGTCTCAGAACTCGTTCTCGCACGGTTGGCGCCGGATAGGCTTTTTGAGAAATGTTTGTGAGAGGATTCCCCGGTGAGCAGCGACCCGGAGAACGCCGCCCTGTCCGATGCCGATGAGATCGAGCGCCACCCATGCCCGCGGTGCGTCGTCCAGCCGGGCTCGCCGTGCCGGACCCGCTCCGGCGCGGTCGCGGGCACCTACCACACCGCCCGGTTCACCACGGTGCCCCGGCTGGCCAAGGAATTGCGAGTGCCGACGCCGTCCGATCGGGGACCGGGCCAGCCGTGGCGGCCGGGTACACCGCCGTCGGCGCCGATCCCGGCGGACAGACCGAGCGCGGACATCCGCATCGGCTACGCCCGCTGCTCCCACCTGACCCAGGAACTTCAGTCCCAGCTCGATGCCCTGGCCGCGGCCGGCATCCCGCGCGAGAAGATCTTCGCCGAGAAAGTCTCCACCCGCGTGCGGGTCCGCCCCGAATTCGAAAAGGCGCTGGAGGCGTGCCGGCAGATCAAGGCGCACGCCCCCGAGCCCACGGCGAATCGGTCGAAGACATCCGGCCAGACCTGATCATCCCCACCGGCAAGCGCAAAAGACAGAGCCCGAGCCTGGTCAGCATCTACCGGGCACTGGCCGAGCACGACAAACGCCAGCGCTACCCGAGGCCATCGAGCAGGCCCACGCCGACTTCGCCGACCTCCAGACCCGCACCTGACCAGCATCTACACGAGACCACGGCAGGTTTCTGGCGTATTCCGGTCCCACGCCAAGGACGGCCTGATCGTCCACTCGCGCGACTACGGCGACAACCTCGCCGGCGCGGAGTTCCGCGACGAGATCGCCGAAGTCCTCGGAAGGTGATCAGCGCGGCAGGCGGAGAGGGTGAGGGCTTCATCCTGTTCGTCGGGTTCGGCGCCGGCTTCACGGACGATCTGAGCGGATCACGGCCGTGACACAACTTTGACATGGTTCATGACTCGCCGGGCCGGTCCATGGTCATTCATCCAGGTTGAGCCCTGAGTCCCTATCCGACACCGCCGCATAGTGGAACGATCTGCCTCGACCAAATTGATCACGAACAGAAGGCATGCATGTCTCTGCGAAAAAGATCCATTTCGGCCGTGGCCGGGCTGGCGGTCGCCTCCGGGCTCATCCTGACCCTGGCCCCCGCAGCCGCGGCGTCATCCGGCGGCGGCTGCCGGTCGTACACCGCCAACAGCACCTGGAAATGGAAGCTCCGTTCCTGCATCAGCGCCCACAAGAACGTGGTCCGACCCGACTTCTACGTCGACAGGGTGGGCAAGCACGACCGCGGTTACTGCCGGATCGACGTCTCTCTGAAAAAGTCCCGCTACAAGGACTTCTTCGACGCCAAGAGCGTCTGGCACCACAGCTACGGTTGCAAGAAGGGCCACGTGCCGTACTCGATCAAGAAGCCGGTCAAGGCCCATGGCTATTACCGGTTCTGGGTCACGGTGCACTACCGGAAGGCGCCGTACGACTTTCCGCTGGTGGTGGACAGCCCCACCCTGCACAACTGACTCGGCTCACCCGTCGCAGGTTTCATACCCGGGCGCTGAATCCACGCCCCCCTGCCGGTCATCGGCAGGGGGCTTTCGCATCCAAAGGAAGGTGATCAGCGGGGCAGGCGGCTGGTACCCACGGGGGTGTACAGCGAGCCACCCGGGATCCGCCGGCTCGCCGAACGCGGCAACACCATCGTCCACTGGCCGGAGGACAACCCCGGCGGCCACCACTTCATCGCCATGGACCGCCCCGACGACCTCGCCGCCGACATCGGAAGCTTCTTCGCCAAGGTTCGCTGAGCCGGAGCGCCGCGGCGGGATTGGACGATCAGTCGCCGTCCGGCAGCGGCCGTACGTTCCCGGCGATCAGCGCGGCAAGCGCCAGCAGTACGGCGACCGCGGTGAGCGCGCGCAGCACGGTGAACCGCTGGCCGAGGAACCCGATCAGCGGTGGCCCGCCGAGGAACGCTGTGTAGCCGATCGAGGCGATCACACTGACGCGAGCGGGCGCCCGGGCAGGATCGTCGGCCCCGGCGCTCATCCCGACCGGGAAGCCCAGCGAGGTGCCCGCGCCCCACAGGACCGCGCCGGCGAAGGCGACCGGCGTGGACGGCCCGAACACGAAGAGCAGCAGCCCGGCGACGGCCAACAGAGAGATCGCCCGGATCACCGCGACCCGCCCGTACCGGTCGAGCAGGCTGGGCCCGAACCACCGGCCGACGGTCATGGCGGCGAGGAACGCCGCGAACCCGAGTGTGCCGAGGGTGGCGTCCGCGTGGTGGCCGTCGATGAGCGCCACGCTGATCCAGTCGTTCCCGGTGCCCTCGGCGAAGGCGAACGCGAGGATGAACAGCCCGATCAGCAGGGTGCGGGGCTCGGCCCAGGCGTTCCGAATTCGGCCGGGCTCTTCCGCGGCGTCGTCATCCTGGTCGGGCACGAACCCTCGGACCGCGAGCGGCACCACCGCCACCACGATGACCGCCACACCGAGCAGGTGGGCGGTGACGGGGACGCGCAGCGCGACCATCCCGGCACCGATGACCGCGCCGGCGACCGTACCCAGGCTGAACCCGGCGTGGAACCGGGACATGATCGAGCGGTTCAGGAGACGTTCGACGCGGGCGCCCTGGACGTTCATGGCGACGTCCCACGCGCCGTTGGCCAAGCCGATCAGGAACAGTCCGACGACGACCGGCAGCACGCCGACCAGGTAGCCGAAGGAGACGATCACCAGCCCGGCCGACAGCAGCAACGCCATCGCGGAGACCATACGGCGCGACCCGAGGCGGGCGAGCACCGGCCCGGACAGCGGCAGGGACAGCACCGAACCCGCCGCGATGGCGAGCAGCACGAGCCCGAGATCGGAGGGCTGGAGGTACAGCCGGTCCCGGACCTGGGGAATGCGCGCGGCCCAGCTGGCGAACGAGAGACCGGTTCCGAAGAAGGCGACGTATGTGGCGCGGGTAGCGGTCCGTACCCGCACAGGTGAGGGGGCGGTCGCAGACAGGGTCAAAGCGCGTCCTCGAAATGGGGGAAATTGCCCTGGTGCGGGCGGAATTAACGGTATGCCCAACACCGGCCTGGCCGGGCCATCGGCTCGGCGAACGCCTCGGTGGCGTCCGTCACCAGAACGGGTCCGTGCGAGCGGGGGCGCGGTTCCGTACGCGGTCGTGGATCGCGCGCAGCCACGGCTCGCGGGCCTCGGGCAGCCGCGCCAGCGTGTGGAGGAAGACGTTCCGGTCGGGCCGGAAGCGCATGGACGGCAGCAGCGGGGGCGGGTCGTCACGCCGGGCGTCATCGGGCAACCGTCGGGTGAGTCGACGTTCGGACAGTTCAGCCCAGGTGTGGCAAGGGGTGGCGTGGGGGCCGACTTGTTCTCCTTGGCGTACGCGCCGGCGAACGCGAGCGCGCGCCACGGGCGGCGCCTGGTCGACGTGGTCGAGGGGTCTCCGTTTCCCCGCCCGCGTCCCGTTCTTCCACACCCGCCGGGTCGTCGAGCCGCGCACAGGCACACCGCCCGGCCGCGGCGCGGGGGGATAGCGACGGGCCCCGGGGCGTTCTCTCGAGGAGCGAGAGGAGCGCTCCTCCGGGTTCGGTATGTCGCGGCGGAGCGGGAGACTGCTCGAACGAAGCGGACGCCGCTTCACGGCGAAACAGACCCGGCCGGGGGCGCTCCTCGCGGGGCCTGAGGCAGGCGTTCGTTCGGAGAACGTCGGGGGTCTACGCCTGGCGGGTGCTTCGGCGAAGCGGGTCCTGCTTCTGGGTGGAGCGGATCCCGCTTCAGCGAAGCTGATCTTGCTTCACGGCGAAGTCAACGGCTGTCGATTGATGTCGGCCGAGCTCGGCAGAGGAAGGCCAACGACCGGCCGCCGCGCGACGGCTGCTTCAGCGAAGCACGATCGTGTCAACGACGCGCGAATCCTGGCTCAGGCACACTTTCCGTGATCGGGCTGGTCGGGTAGGTCACGGTTGGGGTGTTCTGGCCAGTAGCTCGCTTCTTGATCACGAGCATCGGCAACGTGTCGATCAAGGAGTTGGCGGCTGTCTTGTTCCCTCACCTGGCCCGCGTGTGCGTTGACCAGGTGTTCCGTTCTGGTGCGACGATCCGGCTCCGGGGCCAGGACGGGCACGACCGAGGCGGCGTGCCCGGGATGTGGAGTGCGCTCACGGCGGTTGCACTGGCCGACGCAGCCCTGGGGCGTCCACGGCGTTGCAGTCGATCGCGCTGGCCCTGGGCGGCCGTGCCGGTGCCAGGCTCGCCGAACGGCTGGCAGCATCGGTGAGCCGGATGACGCTGATCAGGCTGATTCGCCAGTTGCCCGAACCGGCGATAGAGGTCGGCCCGCGGGTGCTGGGGGTGGACGACTTTGCGCTGCGGCGCGGCAGAGTCTACGGATCGATCCTGATCGACATCTCCACTGGTCGACCGGTCGATGTGCTGGCCGACCGGACCGCCGACACATTGGCGGGCCCGCCTGGGGCACACGATCGTCGCATCGACGGTGTGGGAGATCCTGCGGGCGGCTGGGTATCGATCCGGCGCCGCGGCGGGCCGGCCCGACCTGGCGGCAGTTCCTGACCGCCCAAGCGCACGCGATCATCGCCTGTGACTTCCTGGTTGTGGAGACGGTGCTGCTCAAGCGGCTATACGTGCTGGTCTTCATCGAGCACGGCACCCGGAGACTGCACCTGGCCGGGGTGACCGCGCAGCCGACCGGCGCATGGGTGGTGCAGCAGGCCCGCAACCTGACGATGGATCTGGGTGACCGTGTGAACGCGTCATCGGAACTCTCCGCCGCGAACTCCTGGACCGGATCTTGATTCTCGGCGAACGGTATCTGGCCCGAGTGGTTCGCGAGTATCTGATCCACTACAACCTGCACCGTCGGCACCAGTCTCGGCGACAGCGGCCCCCGGACACCGAAACCAGGCCGACCCCGCGCGCGGCCGAGCTCACCGACCTACGATCCATCCGGCGAAGACCTGTGGTCACCGGCGTGATCAACGAATACCATCGCGCCGCATAACCCCAGGCTCAGGCTGCGTAACTCAATATTCGAGCGGCACAGGGTCTCGCCGACGCCTTCGCATTCGGGGCAGGTGATCGGGTCAGCCATTTCGTTCCTCTGCCATCGCATGCACGGCATTTGATCCACCGCTTCGGCATGGCCTTACCGACCTGGCCGTTGCCATGCTCCCTCCAGGTGGTCTCTGTTCGGGGAGTGGGCGGGGAAGCCGACAGCCAGTGCGTCGGCGCAGGGGAGCAGTGCGAGCGGGCGGGAGCAGCTTGGGAGCACGAGGCGTCCGTCAGAAGCCGAATCTGTCCGCTCACGTCCGAGCGTGTTGGGGTCGTACACGGATCTATCTGGGCAAACGCCGCTGGCCAGGGCTGTTATTTGATTACTGAAGATGCAGAGTTTTTTCGGCATCATGCAGATGGCGATGATGCCGATGCTGTTCCTGTCCGGCGCCCTGTTCCCGCTGTCGGGACTGCCGAGCTGGCTGGGCGTCCTGACCCGGATCAACCCCCTCACCTACGCCGTCGACCCGCTGCGGCATGTCGTGTTCGCCCACATCACCGCCAGCCCCGCGCTGCTGCACCGGTTCAACCCCGGGGTCACCTGGTTCGGCTGGCAGGTGCCGCCCGCGCTGGAGGTCCTCATCGTCCTGGCACTGGGCGCGGTCCTACTGGGCGCCGCCGTTCTGCAGTTCAAGCGGACCGACTGAACGGCAGGGTCTCGGGGAGCATGGAGTCTCCCGACGCCGGCGGATCGGCCTGAGGTTCAGCCGCAGTGGTAGAGCCGCTGCGCCGCCGCGGCGTCACCGAAGAACGCCGGAGCGGACGGGTCCTCGGATGTGGAGCTCGCGTACGCAGTGGCGGGTACGGCCGTGCACGCGGTGCTCACCCAGGAGGTGATCGCCGCGACCTGCGCGGCACCGCCGCCTCGCCGGCCCTCGCCGCCGCCGAGCAGCACATAGTGCAGGTCTCCGTGGTCGACGAGCTGTCGGAAGTGGTCCAGGGTCGGGAACGGCACCTGGCCGGTGAACCCGCCCATGGGCAGGACGGAGGCCCCGGCGCCCAGGATGTAGGGAGAGGCGGCGGACCAGCTGTCCGTCGCGAACAGGTACTTCGCGCCGCCTCGATGTGCCCGCACGTAGCCGAGCAGAGCCGACTGGCGGGCGGTGAGCCTCCCGGACGAGTCCCCGAATCCCATGCCGCGACCGCCCCGGTCTCTCGCCGCGCCCATCGCGCGGGCGCCCCCGCGCCTCGCCGCGCCCATCGCGCTGGTGAGCCACGGCGGCGTCATACCGCCCCCGCGCTGTGCGGGCCCGATCGCTCCCATTCCGGACGCGCCGTGCTGGGCGGAGGTGAACACCGATGACGCCCACGCTCCCGGCGCGATGAGGGTCGCGGCGACAACGGTGACCAGCGTGGCCGGGACGAGACGACGGCGGAGTCCTCCCCACCGCCACGCGGCGAGCAGAACGAGGGCGATCACGCCAACCCCGATCACAGGAGGTACGAGCCACGATCGGACGGTCGGGAAATTCCATGTCAGAAAGACGGCCCACGCCACGGTGCCGATCAACGCCAGCGGCAGGGCGACCGCACGCCGCCCGGACGTTCGGAACGCCTCCCACATCGCCACGAGACCCGCGCCGGACAGTGCGGCCAGCGCCACATCGACGACGCCCATGTAGTACATGTGGCCACCGACGCTCCCCGCGCTGAAGACGGCGAAGAAAGAGACCAGCCACAGACCCCACAGGAGGTATCCGGCGCGCAGCCCGTCCGTCCTGGGCTCACGGCGACGCCATGCCAGGCCTACCACCAGGGCGACCAGCGCGAGCGGATAAAGCCACCCGGTCTGCGAGGCGATGGCGGGGGTCACCATCTTGTTCCACCCCTCCTGCCCGCCGAACCCGCGCCCGCCCATCCCCTGCGCGGGTCGCTGAGCACGGCCGTTCGCGAAGCCGGCTCGCAGCGAGAATCCCCCGGAGCCCGCGCCCGTACGGCCGGACCGCTCGCCCATATTCCTCGGGTTCATGCCACCGGGGTTCGCGCCCGTACGCCCGAAGGAGCCGCGCCGGTTGCCGCCACCGTGGCCCTGCGTCGAGGTCACGCTTCCCGTGCCGTTCGCGTCGAGTCCCATGGATCCGAACCGGTTGAGGAAGTTGTAGCCGACGACCATGCCGAAGGCGGAGTTGTCGGTGGTGCCGTCGACGTAGGGCCGGTCGTTCGCCGGCGTCAGGGTGGCCACGATGATCCACGACGCCGAGACGGCGGTCATCACCACGCCCGCGATGCCCAGGCGCGTGAGGCGGCGTCGCAGGGGCGCGGGCGCGGCCACCAGGAAGGTGACGGCGAGCGCCGGTAGCACGACCCATGCCTCGAGCATCTTCGCCTGGAAGGCCAACCCCACCCAGACGCCGGCCATGACGAGCGTGCGCAGCCGCCCGGTGCGTGCCGCGCGCTGGGATGCCTCCGCCGCCAGGAGAAGGAGCAGCGTCAGCGCCGCGTCCTCGGCGGGCGTACGGAACACCCCGGCCGTGACCGGCGTCAGCGTGAACGCCGCGGCGGCCAGCAGTGCGGCGGGCACGCCCGCCCAGACCCGCACCACGCGGTAGAGGACGAGGACGCACAGCACGCCCTCGACCACCTGGGGAAGCTCCAGTGCCCACGCATGAAAACCGAAGATCAGCGCGGACAGCGCCTGCGGCCACAAGAAGCCCGGGAGCTTGTCGAGGGTGATGGAGTTGCCGGGATCGAATGAGCCGAACAGGAAACCCCGCCAGCTCTCGGACATGCTCCGCGCGGCGTTCGCGTAGAACACGTGATAGCCGGTGTGATCGATGCCCCAGGCGAACAGCACGGCCGCCGCGGCCGCGATCAACAGGAGCGCCGGACGCGCGTAACCGGGTTGGTCCGCTTCCTGAGGAGCAGGCGTCGATGTCGCGCGGATCACTTGAGGACGTTCACGGCGCGAGCGACCACCAGGGCGACCGCGACGATGGAGACCGCGGACTGGACGAGCATGGTCATCTTGGCCCAGCGGGCAAGCGGCATCACATCGGTCGGGCTGAACGCGGTCGCGTTGGTGAACGACAGGTAGAGGTAGTCCAGGAAGGCGGGTTCCCAGTCCGGTGGCGCCATCTCCGGGGCCTGCATCTGGGTGAACAGGAAGTCCGGATGTGCGCGGTGCCCCAGGGCCCGCGCCACCGGGCCGCCGCGGTCCAGTTCCCAGTACCACAGTCCGAAGACGATGACGTTGGTACCCCAGATGGCCGTGCCGGTCGCCAGAAGCGGTCCCGCGCTCTCTCCGGCCCTTCCTCCGACCAGTTCCCAGACCAACCTGATGGCCGAGTAGGTGTTGGCCACGGTGATCACGCCGATCAGCACCAGGCTCATGCCCCGCAGCGCCCGGGACTGCCGGTTGATCCGTCGTGGGTTCGCCGCCACCAGGCCGCCCGCCAGCACCGCTTCCAGGCCGGGGAGCAGGTAGTGCGGTTGCAGCGCGAACCGATGTGGCAGTACGGCCTGCAAGAAGATCGCGACGACCACGGTGATCGTGACCGGTAGTCGCTGTTCTCCCTCGGTGCAGCGCAGCCACGCCGGTAGATGGACATCCTGGAAACAGTCGGGCAGGTGCGCGTCGGCGTGAAGGACCTTCTCCAGATGGGCCGTCTGTCGACGTAGCACCTCGGTCAGATAGTGCGCTCCGTGTCGGTGCTCTGGCGGCTCGTCGGTCATCGGCACGACCCTTCAGGTGGGGGATCCGCGTCGGGGCGCCCAACGCGGTGCCGGCCGGAGTTCGGGACGTTCCGCTCCCCGCATCTGTCCGGACTTCTCGGCGGCAAGTGCCCTTGATAGCGGATACTTGTGCAAGCGGGCAAGTGATCCTGCTTCCACGAGGACCGGAGTCGATGGCGGATCCACTCGCCTCGTCTCGGTTCCGGGCACCCGCCCTCCGTTCGCGCGGCGGGCGGGAACCGTCCCATCGCGCCCGTCCGGTCGCGGCCGTGACCAGGCGCTTTCTCGCCGTGGTCACGGCCGGCACGGTACGGGGACGGTCAGCCGGCGGCGGGCGGTGTCGCGGGCCGGCCGGGTATGCCGGACCAGGCGGTGCCGCCGGGAAGCCGTTCCCCCTTCATGACCAGCGACAGCGCGTCCACGATCACGTCCTCGCCGACCACGCCGTCGTACAGCACGACCGACCGGGCACCGACGCTCGCCCCGGCCTCCAGCAGGACGTGGGACATCTTCATGACCCGGTCCTCGAACAGGTGGGTCTGCAGCGAGGTGGCGTGACCGACGGCGACATCGTCGCCGATGCGTACCAGGTCGAACTCGGTCAGGTAGGTGGTCGCGATCCAGGTCCGCCGGCCGACGCGGACGCCGAACAGCCGCAGCGCCCAGCCGAGCATGGGCGTGCCGACCAGAGTGCCCAGGAGCGCCGGCACCGCGGCGGTCTCGTACAGAGCCGTGACGAACTCGGTGCGGCGGACGAACCGGTTCCACAGCGGCTCGACTCGTGGCCGGTAGCGCCCGATGATGAGCCATTTCAGCGCCGCCACGGCGAGCACGGTGCCGAGACCGCCGAGCAGCGCGATCGCGGGGGCGAGCAGCAGCACCCCGGCCATGCCGAGCGTCCGCGCGAGAGAGGCGTCGCCGAGGAGGACGAGGTAGGCGGCCGTGCCCAGCAGCGTCCCGGGGACGACGATGCGGCAGAGCTCGATGGCCAGCCGCTCGGACACTCGCAGCCGGGACGGCCGGAAGGTCAGTTCCTCGCCGAAGTTCCCGCTGTCCTGTCGGCGTGGCAGCCGGATCGCCGGGGAGCCGAGCCAGGAGGTGCCGTCTGGCACTCCGCCGCGCGGCGCCATCGTCTGCACGCCGACCAGCGACCCGTCGCCGACGGTCGTGCCGGAGCGCAGTAGCGCGGCGTTGCCGACGAACGAGCGGCGGCCGACGACCGTGCGCCCGAGCGCCACGTACCCGTTGTGGTAGGTGGCGCCGCCCACGCCGGCCATGTCCGCGATGAAGCTCTCGTCCTCCAGGGTCAGCAGGTCCGGGTCGAGGTGCGAGGCGGTCGAGACCTCCGAACGGCGGCCGATGCGTGCTCCGAGCGCGCGTAGCCACGGCGGCGTGTACAGGGTGGCGTACAGCGCGTTGGTGGTGGTGAGACTGATCTGGAACAGCCGGTCGCTCATCCACTTGCGGAACCCGAGCGACGAGGCGATCGGATGTATTCCGGCCGGCGTGGCGGGCAGCACCAGCCGCTTGCCCACCGCGACGGCCAGGCAGGTGGCGGCCACGAACATCGGACCGGAGAGCAGCGAGCCGAGCAGTCCGGAGGTCCGGCCGCCGCTGCCCAGCGTCCACGCGGTGAACGCGAACGCCGGCGCGACGGCGACGAGCGGCAGCAGGTCGAGCAGGACGCACGCCGCCGCGAAGCCCGCCCACGCGATGCCCGGCCAGTCCGGGGCCACCCGCGTGCCCATCTCCCGCAGCAGCGGGTCCGGCTCGGCGCCTCGTGCCGACGGAGAGCCGGTCCAGTACTCGCCGGCCGGAATCGCCTGGCCGCGGGCGGCGAGGGACATCTCGGCGAGCGCGGCGTCCTCGCCGATCCGGGTGCCGGGTTGCAGCATCGCGCCCGCTCCCACGAAGGCGCGGTCGCCCACCGAGACCCGGTCGATGACGACGCGGCCGTGTTCCACGAGAGAGCATTGCAGTTGCGCGCCGTACCCGACGCACGCGTCGTCGCCGATCTCCAGCAGGGACGGCACCGGCAGCGCGGCGGTGAGGATGTGGCAGCGCCGTCCTACGCGTGCCCCCAGCAGCCGCAGGTACGGGGCGAGCAGTGGCGATCCGCTCAGCGTGCCGATCGGCGCCAGCGCGGCGAGGGCCTGCACCGCCCACAGGCGCAGGAAGGTCGTCCCCCACAGCGGGTAGGTGCCGGGCCGCAGCCCGGGTGACAGCAGCCGGATGCCGACGACGGGGAGTACGAACCGGCCGGCGACGAGGGTGAGCGGGATCGTGAGCACCAGCCCCCACAGGGTGGACATGGTCAGCGCGCCGCGGTTGACGCCGAAGACGGCCGCGACCGGGAGCCCGAGCACGAGGAGCAGCAGGTAGATCATGACGGACTGCGCGAAACCGGCTCCGGCGACGCGCGCCGTACGGTGCCTCAGGGGTGCTGGGCGGTCCTCCGCGACGCCGGGTGCGGCGAGGCCGATCGCGTCGATGCGGCCGGCCAGGCCACGGATCGACGGGTTCGCGTAGATGTCGGCGACCGAGATGTGCGCCGAACCCTTCTCCTTCCGGAGGAGGGACGCCGCCTGGGCGGCGAGCAGCGAGTGCCCGCCGAGGTCGAGGAAGAAGTCGGCCTCCACCGAGATGTCCTTCGCCTCCAGCCCGAACACCGCCGCCCACGCCTGGGTGAGCAGGTGCTCGGTCGGGGTTTCGGGGGGCACCGCCGGCCCGCCGGGGGCGATCAGTCGCTTCCCGCTCGGCGCCGGGAGGCTCTTGCGGTCGACCTTCCCGCTGGGAAGCATCGGCAGGGAGCCGACGACCTCCAGGAACGCCGGGACCATGTAGGCGGGAAGCCGCTTGGCCAGGCGTCCGTGGACGCGCGGCGCGAGGTCCGGGTCCACGCCCGCGTCCCCTCGGGTCACGTAGGCCACCAGTTCGTCGGTCCCGCCGGGATGCGGTGTGACGACGGCGCCGGTGACCGCCGGCTCCTCGAGGATGACGCTCTCGATCTCCTGGAGTTCGACACGATGGCCGCGGATCTTCACCTCGCTGTCGGCCCGGCCGAGGTATTCGATCTCGCCGTCGGGCAGCCTGCGCCCCAGATCACCGGTGCGGTACAGCCTCCCTTCTCCGGTGATGCGCGGATCGTCCAGGAAGCGCTCCGCGGTCAGCTCCGGGCGGTTCAGGTAGCCACGCGCCACCCCGACGCCGCCGATGCAGATCTCGCCGACGGTGCCGTCCGGCACCGGCCGCAGACTCTCGTCGAGGAGTGTGACGCGGTACGTGGGAAGCGGCCGACCGATGGTCACCGGCCGACCGGGGAGCAGCTCGGCCCAGGTCGCGGTGACGGTGGCCTCGGTCGGCCCGTAGGTGTTGAGCATTCTGCGGTCGGGACGCGTCCACCGCTCGACCAGCTCGGCCGGGCACGCCTCGCCGCCGACGAGCAGCGTCCGCACGAGCGGCAGATCCTGGTCGATCGTCGCCAGGACGGTCGGGACGCAGTAGAGCACGGTGACGCGGTTCTCCGCCAGGAACTCGGCGAGCCCGGATCCGATCCGCCGTGCGTCGGTGGGCCCGGCCACGAGCGTGGCCCCGACCGCCCAGGTCGGCCAGATCTCCTCGATCGAGAAGTCGAAGGCGATGGTCATGCCCTGGTAGACCCGGTCGGCCGGTCGCACGTCGTAGACGTCGCAGACGACCTCGATGAAGTTGCAGATGCTCGACTGGGCGACTTCGACGCCCTTTGGCCGGCCGGTCGAACCGGAGGTGTAGATCACGTAGCACGCCGGGTCGTCCTCCGGCCCGGGGGAGGGCCGGGGAACGGGCGGACCGGCCGCCGCCCCCACGGTGTCCAGCTCCAGCACCGGACAGGGAAGGCATCCGGTCAAGGGCCCCAGGTCGGAGGACGACAGGACCAGCGCCAGCGCCGAGTCATCCGCCATGTACGCGACGCGGTCAGGCGGCGATGCGGGGTCGATCGGGACGAAGGTCGCGTCGGTCTTGAGCGTGGCGAGCAGTGCGACGTAGAGGATCGTCGAGCGCCGGAGGAGGATGCCGACCCGGTCGCCGGCTGCGATGCCCCGGCCGGACAGGTGGCGGGCCAGCCGGTCGGCGCGTTCGTCCAGTTCCCGGTAGGTCAACCGCTCGCCGTCGCACTCCAGCGCCACCGCGTCGGGCACGGCGTCGCGGCTCGCCTCGAAGAACTCGTGGAGGCGTCTGGCATTCCGCCGCTGCGGCCCGGTCACGATTTCGGGGTGGCCGGGCGCGCGGGAACCGTGCTGACGGGGTACGAGGGGTGCTTCCGAGGGGGCGAGCCGGTTTCCGGAATGCGTTCGGTCGGAGCCGGTTCGTTCGATCACAGTGAACCTCACAGGGGGGATGACAAGGTTTCGTCACTGCCGAGGCAGCACGAAGAAGCCCGCCCGGATTCAGCGTTCGATCCGGCGGGATGACAGGCGATATCAGGGTGATTCCAGGAACTATCCGGGCTCGTTGAATGAAGCCGCTATATCTCCTGGGCGCGGTTTCCGCTTCATCTCATGACGATCTGAAAGGCGACTCCATCACGTGCGGCGTACCGGGTTTTCCGTCGAAGTCGTGGACGTCAGGTCCGCATCAGCGTGTCGACGAGGTCGCGTCCGGACGCGGGATCGATGCCGTCCGGATTGACCAGGCTGTTTTCCTCATACCAGTCGACCGTGGCTTCGGGATGCGGCCCGACCACGCCGATCCGGCCGCGTCCGTACGGTGCCACCAGCGCCGCGATCCGCCCGTTGGTGTATCGAGCCAGCACCGTCACGCCGGACGCCCTCTTGCGTATCCAGAAGTAGGGGCCGTCCTGGAAGTAGAGCCGCCGCGGCTGATTCCGCCACCGCACCTCCACGACGGTGTCCTCATCCGTGCGCACGCTCGCGCCGGGACTCTCGATGAACCGGTCGGCGTCACCGGGCAGCAGGCCGAAACCCGGGGTGGATCCGGCCAGGTAACCGCCGAGGCAGAAACCGAGGTAGCGGCCTCCGCCGGCGACGTAAGCCCGGATGTCGGCGGAGTGGGGTCGCATGTGCTGGTAGCCGTCGTCCAGGTCTCCGCCGCCCGGCTGGGCGTACAACGCGGCCCCGCGCAGCGTGGCGGCCGACAGCTTCGCCGACTCGCCCGGACCGACGTATCGGACGCGAAAATTCCATCCGGCGTCGCGGATCAATGCCGCGACCGCCTCCGGGCATCCCGGTATCGCCGCAGGCCCGCGGTAGACCAGGGCTACCGGGTGCTCGCCCGGGCTCGTCGCGTACGTGGGCGAGTCGTGTTGCTCCGCTCCCGTGGCGGTCGTGAATCGGCGGGGACCGTCCTGTCGCCGGGAATTCGGCGAACATGCCGCCAGGCCGTAACCGGCGGCCAGCGCACCGCCGGTGACGGCCAATCCGCCGTGCAGCGCGCGGCGTCGGGAGAATTCGCTCGACGCGCGGCGTTGATCGTCCATCATGCCCCCGTGTGATCGCGCGACGCCACCGCGTTCGAGATTCCAGTACGCGGTGGTCACGTCCGGCGCCCAAGCCAGTCATTTTAACTTATTGGATGACTGAAAGTGGGCACAAATCGAAGTGTACCGGGGGATGTCGGCATCGCCGGTAAATGACGAAAAAAGATCGCCGGCGGCGAATTCGGTAAACGATAATTAACCATTCGCGATGCCGATGTGTCCGGGAGGTATGGCCCGGGTGTCATCCGATGCTCGGCTGCGACGTCGGAGTGATGCGCCCGCAGAGCCTCCGGGGTTGCCGGGCGGCGCACTCCACCATGCCGATAAGGCTTGCACAGTTGTAAGACTGTACAACAGACACCTCAGTCGGCGCAGCTGTTGGCGGAACCGGTACGACGGGATGCGGGAGCTCCGGCTGAGCCCGACCGCGCGGTCCCAGTCCCGGTAAATACGTTGCGGGGTCCGGAACGGGCGGGCATGCTGGGCCGACCGAGCGGCGGCGAACGCTGCCTGGACTAAGGAGGGCTGACGGATGGCCATCACTGCGCTGCGGCATGTCCGCATCAGTCCCACCTCTCTGTTCAGGAGCACACCCGTTGTCTTCCGAGTACGAACTCTCTGACACCTACTCCGACCTCGACTCCCGCCAGTCCGACTTCACCGGTGACGAGTCCCAACCGGATCCGGCCGACGCCTTCGTCTTCACGTTCCATTCGGTCGACGAGAAGCTGGGCCCGGATCAGCGGTGGTCCACGTGGCTGGACGTCGAGCGCGGTTCTCGCGGCCCGGAACCACGCCCCTCGTGGGTCGTGACGGAACAGGCTGCGATCGACACCGAGCTCGGTGTCCTCAAAACCGGTAAGGAAGCCGACGTCTTCCTGCTCGAACGGGCCGTCGAAGCCATCGGCGACAGCCCGGCGAAGTCCTCGCTGCTGGCCGCGAAACGGTACCGCACCGAGGAACACCGGTCCTTCCATCGCAGTACGTCGTACGCCGAAGGCCGCCGTACCCGCAACAGCCGCGACGGCCGGGCGATGGCGAAGAAGACCTCGCACGGCCGCAGTGTCGCGGCCGGTCAGTGGGCCTACGCCGAATGGGACGCCCTCAACCGGTTGTGGAGGGCCGGCGTCCCGGTGCCGTATCCCGTGCAGGTGGACGGAACGGAGCTGCTGATGGAGTTCATCGACGACGGCGAGGGTGGTGCCGCGCCCCGGCTCGCCCAGGTCCGGCCGCCGAAGGAGCTCCTCGGCGTGTACTTCGAGCAGCTCCGCGACGGCATGCGTGAACTGGCCCGCGCGGGGCTCGCGCACGGCGACCTCTCGCCGTACAACGTCCTCGCGCAGGCCGAGCGGATCGTGATGATCGACCTGCCCCAGGTCGTCGACATCGTCGGCAACCCGAAGGGCATGGACTTCCTGATGCGCGACTGCCACAACATGGCCACGTGGTTCACGAACCGCGGGCTCGAGATCGACGAACAGGAGCTGTTCGCCGACCTGCTCACGATGGTGTTCTGATCGCCTTCTGAAGCAGGGTGACGAGCGGGACCAGTTGGTCGGGGTAGGCGTCGACAAGACGATCTACAATGCGCGGAATGATGGTGAAACGGACGTCGGTGATGGCACCGGCCACACCGGGTGGCCGCCTGTTGCGGGGTCGGTCCGTCGAGCTGGGGGCGGCGCTGGAGGCGTTGCGTACGGTGCAGCGTGGCCGGCCCGCGCTGGTGGTGTTGCGTGGTGAACCGGGAATCGGCAAGACCACGCTGGTCCGGGCCATCGTGGAACAGGCAGGCCGGCTCGGGTTCCGCACCGCGGACACTGCCGCGCACGAGGACGACCGACTTGCGCCACTGGCCTCGATCGGGCCGGCGTTGCGGTTCGGCACGGCGCCGTTGATCGACTCGGCCGACTTCATGGACTTGGCCTCCGTGCACGAACAGCCGCTGTGGCTGGCCGAACGGTTGGCCACGCTGTTGGAGCGACGCGCGGAGGAAGGGCCGATCCTGTTCGCCGTCGACGACGGGCAGTGGTGTGATCCGCTGAGCGTGTTCATCATGCGCGTCCTGCCGAAACGACTGATCGCCTCGCCGATCGCGTGGGTGCTGGCGACCAGGGAGGCGCCCGGCGGCGGTCCGGCCGAACTGATCGCGGACGCGGCCCGACCGGATCTACCGGTGACGTGGCTGGACCTGACGGCATTGGCCGAGGACGCGGTGCTCGCGATTGCCACGGATCGGCTCGGTGCGCGACCCGAACCGGCGGTGCTGCGCAGACTGTCCGGCGCGCACGGCAATCCGTTCCTCGCCGTACAGCTGCTGGAGGGCCTTTTCGAACCGGCGGCCGATGGCACCGACGGGCCCGCGGTGCCGACCGGACTGCTGGACGGCGTTCGCAGGCGGGTCACGGCGACCTCGCGGCCGTGCCGGGAGTTGGTGCGCACCGCGGCCGTGATCGGGCCGGACTGCCGGCTCACCGACGTCGCCGAATTGATCGGGGTCCAGGCGGCGCGGTTGACCGACCCGCTGGTCGAGGCGATCAACGCGGGACTGCTCACGGATGAGGGCGGCGTGCTGCGGTTCCGGCACGAACTGTTGCGCCAGGCCGTGTACGAAGACCTGCCGCCCTCGGGTCGACGCGCCCTGCATCATGCCATCGCCGAGCATCTGCTGGCCCGCGGACGTGGCTGCGCCGCAGCCGCCCCGCACGTACTGGCCACGGCCGAACCAGGTGACTCGGCGGCGGTGGATGTGCTGCGCAAGGCCGCGCACGAGGTGCTGGACACCATGCCCACCACGTCGGTCACGTTCATCCGGCAGGCGTTCGAACTGGTCGGCGCGAACGATCTGGCACGGGGCGAGATCGGGGTCGAGGCGGTGTCGATCCTGATGGCCGACCGGCAGTTCGACGAGGCGACCCGGTTCGCGGACACGCTGCTCGCCACGCCGATCAGCGCCGAGTTGCGGGCGCGGGTGCGGTTGTTGCTGCTGCCCAGGCTGTGGCTGACCGACCAGTACGCCGAACTCCTCGACCGCGCCGCGGATCAGGGCGCGCCCAGCGACCTGGCGGCGCGCCTGGCAGGCTATCGCGCGCTCGCCGCGGCCGAACCGGTGGAGCCGACCGACGGCGATCCGATCGCGCTCGTGCTGGCGACCATGGCCACCGCCGAAGCCGCAGACCGGGAGCGTGACTACAGCCGCACGCACGCGCTGTTCGCGTCGGCGCACGCGGCCGCGCAGGGCCTGACCGGGTACGGCGCGCCCGAATCGGACCAGTTGGCACTGCGCGAACTGTTGGCGTTGGCCCGACTGGACGACATCGACGGCGCGTTGACCGCGCTCGGCGACGGTGCCCGGGACGACTCCTGGCGGGCACCGCAACTGGCGCTGATACGCGCGCAGCTCCTGTACGGTGCGGGTCGGGTGGAGGCCGCGGCCGAGGCGACGGCGAGCGCGGCCTCGTTGATGGCCGAGATGTGCGACTACACGTTCGAACCACAGATACGCCTGATGGAGGCGCTGCTCGCGCTACTGAGCGGGGACAACGCTCCGGCACGGACCGCGAATCTGCCCCTGACCAGCGCATTGCTCGCCGATGTCGAGGGCGATCCGCGCGGCGCGGCCGACCTCGTGGCCGTGTTGCGGGCCGACCATGGCTTCCCATGGCCGGAGGAGTTGCTGGTGGGTGCGGCCGCTTCGGCGCATCATCGCGGTGACGCCGACACCGTGCGCGCGGCCGCTGAAATGCTCGGCGAACTGGCCGGGCGCAACCCGAACGTCGCCAGCGTCACCGGCGCCAAGCTGCTCATCGACGCACTGTCCACAAACGACTTCGAACCCGCACTCACGCGCCTGCAAAAGACACCTCGACTGTTGCTGGCCGCCAGGGCGAACGAAGAACACGGCCGATCCATCGTGGACAAGAAGGACCGTGAGGCCGGACTGGCGGTGCTCGACGCCGCGCACGACCGGTACGCCGAACTCGGCGCGACCGCCTCGGCGGTCCGGGTGCGGCGACTACTCCAGGCAGCGGGTGCCCGCCGACGCCGCTGGGCACCGATACCGCAGCGGCCCGAGCAGGGCTGGGACGCGCTGACCCAGATGGAGCGGCGGGTCGCCCTGCTCATCGCGGACGGCCACACCAATCGGTCGGCCGCCGAGGAGCTGGTGCTCTCGCCCAGCACGATCAGCACCCACCTGCGCGCCGTGTTCCGCAAACTCGACGTGCATTCGCGAGTGCAGCTGGCCAACCTCGTGCTGCGCGGGAACGACCCGTCGGCCCGCTGATCGTGGGCCGACGAGTCGCGGAACGTACTCAGCGAGCCGCGCGCTCGATCACCGAGACAATGATCTGTGGGTGCGAGACCGGCATGTCGTGCGCGGATTTCACCGTGTAGATGGTCGCACCCGCGCGTCGCGCCATGAATCTTTCAGCGCGCGGCGGGATCATCTTGTCCTGGCCGGCCACGATCTCGTACAGCGGGATACCTGCCGGAACACTCGCGGCCGCCGGTTCACCCGCCGCGGCCTGGGAAATCGGGCGCTGCGTCGCGGCAGCGACGGCGGCCTGGGCCGGGGTACGGTCCGCGGCGAACGCGGCGTGGAAGTCCGCAGGCTTGATGTAGAGGTCGGTGCCACCGGGGACGTTCACGGTGTAGCTGGTCGCCGGGCCGAGCAGGGAGCCCGGGAACTTGTTGCTCAACTGCAGCACGTTTTCGCCCTTCGCCGGGATGAACCCCGCGGCGTAGACGATCCCCTTGATCTGCTTCGGGTCGTTCGCTGCGACCTCGGTGGCGACCGCGCCGCCGTAGGAATGCCCGACGAGCACGACCAGGCCCTTGATGCTGCGTACCACGCTGGTGACGTATGCGGCGTCAGAGGCCAGACCACGCAGTGGCACGGCGGGCGCGATCACCTGATAGCCACCGGCTTGCAGCTGGGCGACCTCGCCGTCCCAGCTGGACGCGTCGGCGAACGCGCCGTGGATCAGGACCACGGTCGGCTTCGCACCGTGACCGGCCACGGCCGCGGTTTGCTCGGCCGCGTGGGTGTGCTGGGCGGCCGACACGGCAGCGGCGGACAAAGAGAAGACAACGGCGCCCACAGTCGCGGCGATTGTCCAGTTCTTCTTCGACAACGTGCATGTCTCCTTGGTGAATCTGATGCTGGTGCGGACAAGGAAACCAACGCGCCGGTCCAGCCGCACCGAACGAACGTGGTAATTCGCAAGCATCGATTCAGACGTCGCGGAGGCCGGAGTGCACCTATTCCTCATCTGAACGCAGGAGATCGAGTCGATGTCGTAGCCGCACGCCGTCGACCTGGGTCGGCTGGGCACGGCAACACCGGTCCGGCGGCCAGGCGGGCTCGACGAAGGCAATCAACGATGGAACCGCTGTACACCACGCAGGCATCGCGACGGGCGGGTCACGTCCAGCGAGGCCGCGGCTTTGAAGTGCGTCTACATGGCGCTGATGAGCCTGGACCCGACCGGGAAGGGCCGTAAGCGCTGGACCGTCCCGGCGACGGCCTACTTCTTGTAGATGTGGATGTTCTTCACGTACACATCGCAGCGGCTGGACATGTCCTTCTGGTGGTAAACGCCCACCTTGAAGTAGTGGTTGGCGCTGCCATGGTCCTGGAAGGTGCCATGGGCGACGCCGTTGACGTAGACGCTTATGTCGCGCGATGCGGTGTCGTGGATGACGTTGAGCCGCAGATATTTGTCGTAGAGAGGGGAGTAGATGGTTGAGTCGCCGTAGTAGGAGAGCCGGTTGGGCATGGCCCATGCCATGAAGGCGGTGGCCCTGTCGGGCGCGCCGAAGATCTGCATGATTGAGGCGCGTGAGCAGCCGGCGGCAACCTTGATGTCCGCCTGGAATTGCGCCTGGCCGGATGTGTAGTCGTTGAAGAAGCGCATTTCGCTGCGCGGGCCGGAGTCGCGACCCGGGTAGGTGCTGGGGTCGGTGCTGAGTACCCAGAAATGGTGCTCGCCATTGCTCAGTGTGTGACGGGTCTTGCCTGGCGGCTGATCGAGTTGGGTCTTGGGGAAGAACTCGGTCCAGCCGGAGCCGATCGGCGCCATGGTGGCGTCGGAGGCGGTCTTCGCGATGCCTGCCGGTGCCATGGCCGTGCCGACCAGAAGCACACCAGTAAAGGTCACACCCACATGTTCGAGCGCGCGACCGAACCAACCGATGCCCATGCGTTACCTCCACGGCCTTCGCCGTACGAGAGTGGGATTGGCCTTGTCAGAAGGTAACCCACGATTCAACTAATGTAAAGGAGCTTTACTATCAATTAGGCGTTGTCACTGACGAGCGGCTGAACGAATAGTCGCGGAAGGCGGACCGGGTTCGCGGGGGAGTCCATGAAGCGTCGAAGGGGCAGCAGCCCGAAGACTGCTGCCCCTTCGACGTACGGCGGGAAGACACCGCGGTGCGGCATTGTCGGTGACGGGGGGTGGGGCACTGCTGGGTGAGGGCGCCGGTCGGCCAGGAACAGCTCCGGCGACCGGAACAAAACGGCGGGGGCGCGAGTCAGGGATGATGAATGGATCTTCGGCGAGCGCGGCGCGTGCGCCGAGGTCCTCCCCCGATCTCGTCAGAAACCTGGAGCGATGCCGGAACTGAAGGATGCCCCCGCCAGCGCCCTGCCCGACCTGCTCGTGGATCCGCCGTGGGAGCGGGATCCCAAGGGCAGGGAGCCGGTCGTCCTTACGGGGCTGAAGGCGCCAAAGGAACCGACCGTCGTCGCGTGGGCGCCGGGCCAGCGGGAGGAGTGGCTGAACGCACCGTACGGGAAGTACGGCTGGGAGCGTCTGCCGGACGACACCGACTGGGAGCGGGTGGCCGACGACTTCGCCACCGAGAGGGTGCGGTCGGAGCCGGAGCGGCGGCTCCACGCCCTGGCCATCGGCCTGTTCGCGCAGGCGCCTTTGGAACTCGGTGCGAAGCTGCTGGCCGACGAGCGCTACTGGGACGTCCTCAGCGGATACCCGATGTCCAGGGGATTGATGGCGGCCGTGGCGCGTCATGAGATGGCGGCGTACCCGATGGCGCTGTACGAGGCGAAGAACAAGCGGGCCTTCTACGCGCTGGATCCGTTCCTGGACGCGGACGTCGCTCAGGTGATGATCAAGCATTGGGGCGTCTATCCGAATGGCGACCAGGCGACGTCCTGGTTCGAGAAGCACGGGCCGGCCGCGGTGCGGCTGACCGTGCCGGACGCCCTCCGCAAGCCCGGTCCAAAACGGACGAAGGCCGAGGAGGCCCTGCGACTGGTCGCCGAGCGGCATGGGCACGACGCGGTTGTGGAGGCCGCCCGTCACTACGGTGAGGAGGCCGTGGCGGCGATCGCCGCGCTGAAGACCGACCCGCTGGACCGGTACCCGGACCCGCTTCCCCCCGTTCCCTCGGGTTTCGCTCCCGAGCGGCTGCCGCGGATCCTGCTGCGGGGACGCGAGTTCGCTCTGCCCGCGGCCGCGACCCGGCACATCATCACGATGGTGTCCATTTCGACACCGTCGGAGCCGTACGCGGGCCTCACGCAGGTCGTCGAGGCATGCGACCCGGACTCGCTCGCCGAGTTCGCCTGGGCGCTGTATCAGGTGGACGATTCCAACAAGTGGGCGTCTCCCGGCGTCCAGTGGGCACTGATCAACCTGGCCAATGACGAGGTCGCCGATCTTCTCGCCCCCAGCGTCGCCCGCTGGTCGAAGGCGTATGTCTGGGACCGCGGCGGAACTTCGGCTTTGCAGGTGTTCAGCAGGCTCGGCACGGATTCAGCGCTGCGCCACCTGCATCGGCTCTCACAGAAGGCGCAGGACGCCAAGCGGATACGGCCCTGGGCGGAGGGAGCCCTCAACCGCATCGCCAAAGACCGCGGGTTGACGCCCGAGCAACTCGCCGATCGGCTCGTCCCCGACCTCGGGTTGGACGCCGACGGCAGTATGACCCTGGACTACGGCCACCGGCGTTTCGTGGTCGGGTTCGACGAGGAGCTCAAGCCGTACGTGACGGACGAGGACGGCAAGCGCCGCAAGACGCTGCCGAAGCCCGGGGTCAAAGACGACCAGACACTGGCACCCGCCGCGTACAAGCGCTTCGGCGATCTCAAGAAGGAGGTCAGGACCACCGCTACCGAGCAGATCAAGCGGCTGGAGCAGGCGATGGTGTCGGGCCGCGGCTGGACGGCAGGGGAGTTCCGGTCCCTGTTCGTTGAGCATGCGCTGCTGTGGCACATCGTCCGCCGCCTGGTGTGGAGCGCCGAGGCGGACGGGGTCGTCACCACGTTCCGGATCGCCGAGGACCGCACGTTCGCCGACGTCGGCGACGACAAGTTCACGCTTTCGGAGTCGGCCCGGGTGGTGCTGCCGCATCCGCTGCGGCTGGGCGGCGAGGAGGTCGGCGCCTGGCGACAGGTGTTCGCCGACTATGAGATCCTTCAGCCGTTTCCGCAGCTCGAACGGGCCGTGCACGCGCTGACGGAGGAGGAGCGCGAGCTCGGGAACCTCACCCGGTTCGACGGCCTGACCGTGCACTTCGGCCGCATCCTCGGCATGACGGGACGCGGCTGGGAGCTCGGTGAGAAGGAGACCGGCGGCTTCCGGCGCCAGATCAGTTTCATGACGCCGGACGAGCGGCATCTGATGGTGCAGATCGAGCCCGGCATCCGCGTAATCGCGCCCGAGGAGTACGCCGAGCAGGAGATCACCCGGGTGTGGCTGTTCACCGGCCGCTTCTCCGGCACCCGGCTCCCGTTCGGCGATCTTGACCCGGTGGTCGCCTCGGAGATCCTCGCGGAGTTCGTCCGCCTGGCCGAGGGCGCCGCACCCGCCAAGTGAACGGTCGCGGCGCACGCGGTGTCCGGGACTCCGTGCCCGCGGCGCTGCCCGTCTAAGGCGGCGGGGTCAGGTACCGCATCAGCATGGCGACCAGTTCGTCCTCGAACCGGTCGGCGTCGTCGGGCCGGCCATGGGCGAAGAAGCGGTGGACCAGGGATTCGATGGCGGTCACCACGAGGCGTGCGGCCATGGGGATGTCGGTGACGGTCACCTGGGAGTCGGCAGCCAGCAGCTCACCGGCCGCGGCGACGGCCCGCTGTTCGGCGGCGTGGAGGAACTCCAGCAGTTCGGGCGGGCGGGGCGCCTGTTCGAACAGGACCCGGTGCAACGCCGGGTCGTCACGATGGTTGTCGATGGCCGCGCGAACGAACAGCCGAATCTTGCCCTCCAAGGATTTCGGTAGTGGGCCGCCGTCCAGGTGTCGGCCGATAGCGGCGATCCCGGCCTGGGCGTGTGCGGTGGCCAGCTCCACCAAGATGGCGTCCTTGTTGGGGAAGTACTGATACAGCGACCCGATCGAATGCCCAGCCGCCTCGGCGATGCGGTTGGTGGTGCCCGCGGCGTACCCGTACTGGGAGAAAACACGAGCAGCCGCATCCAGCAGCCGCTGCCGGGTCTCGATCGCCCGCTGCTGGCCCGGCCGCTTCCTGGGCCGCAGCCGCTGGTCCGGCACCGTCACGCCCTCCAACAAAAGCGAGTAGCCAGTAAACCGAGCCATTGCTCACAATAGTTAGGCAACCCTAACTCACGGAGGACTTGTGAAGACCATCCACGTGCAGACCGAACTGCCCACCACAGCCGATGCGGTCTGGCAGGCGATGCAGCACGCCGCCTCGTTCCTCTACGTCACCCGCGGCCTGTTCGGCTTCCCCGCGCTGGCAGGTCGCACCGCGCCCTGCCGCGAAGGCGAGCAGGGCACCGGGTGGATCTGGCTGTTCCACCTAATCCCGTTCTCCCGCCACACCATCCATCTGGTCGAGGTCGACCACGCCACCCAAACCCTGCGCTCACGCGAGAACGGCGGCATCCTGCAGGCCTGGAACCACACCCTCCACGTCGAACCGGCCGGCCACCACCGCTGCCGCTACAGCGACACCGTCGACATCGACGCCGGCCCCCTCACCGGCATCGTCGCCCTCACAGCCGCATGGATCTACCGCTACCGGCAACGCCGCTGGCAGAAACTCGTCCGCAAGCACCTGCTCCCCACCGGACCCCGCTACACCCACCCAGCAGCCACCTGATCGACGCGGGCATCTAGCATGCGGCACGTCGACGCCAACCACCGATGTTCCTCGGCCAAGATCGACTCAATGTGGGTTATGGCCTTCATCGCACGACATCGGCGACACCCTGCTGCGTCGGGCCGGTGGACGGCGCCCGGCCTGCCGGCATTCGTGCTTCGGGCACAGGCTGCCGACCTGCTCGGCTTGGGGGCTCAGCGGGGGGTGATGGCCTGCTGAAGCAGGTTCTCGAGCGTGTCCAGCTGCTGCTGGGTCAGGCCGGTGAAGATGGGTTCTTCGGCGAGCGCTTTCAAGACTCTTTCCCGCAGCTCGGTTCCTTCGTCGGTCAGGACGAGTTGCTTGGCGCGGCGGTCGGTGGGGTGGGGGCGGCGTTCTATCAGCTGCAGGGTTTCGAGCTTGTCGATCACGATGGTGGCGTTCGACGGTTCGCAGCTCATCTTCACAGCCAGCTCCCGCATCGTCATCGGGCCGGTCATCTCGCGCAGGGCCGAGGCCTGCGCGACGGTCAGGCCTAGCGGGGTCACCCAGTCGCGCATTCGGGCGGCGCACTGCATGTCCAGGTCGTGCACTAGCTTGCCGAGCTCCCACTGCGCCTCTGTCTGCGCGTTCGTCATCGCCATGCCTCCAGACTAGCGGACTGCTTCAAGCCATGATAGTTATGACCTGAACCTTTCGGGTCATATCTAAATGGAGGACGGTCCCATGACGGACACCACGACGAACCTCGGCGAGCGGCACCGGAGCCCCTCGGGCATCCGGACACTCACCCTCGGCGAGACCAAGCTCACCTTCGTCCCGGACGGCCAGGCCACGCTCAACGCACGGATGCTGCTGCCCGAGCCCGACGAGCAGTTCTGGGCCGAGCACGCCGACCACCTCGACGAGGGCGGCCACCTGATGGCCAGCGTCGGCGGCCTGCTGGTCGAGCGCGACGGGCGCGCCCTGCTCATCGACGCCGGGGCCGGTCCGATCACGATGGGCCCGCCGCTGAACACCTATGGCGTGATCACCGGCGGCGCGCTGCTCGAGAACCTCGCCACTCTCGGCTACACCCCCGCCGACATCGAGGCGGTCGCGTTCACCCACCTGCACGCCGACCACTTCGGCTGGGCCTGGCACCCCGCCCCCGACAGCGACCGGCCCGTGTTCGCCGACATTCCCTACCTGGTCGCCGAGTCCGAGTGGTCCCAACGCCACTTCCCGGAGGCCCAGGGCATGGGCGACATGATCAACGCCATGGCGCCGTGGGTGCGCACCGTGGCCGAGGGAGAGGAAATCTTCCCGGGTGTCACCGTCCGGTACACCCCCGGCCACAGCGCCGGACACGCCGCCTACGTCATCAACGCCGACGGCAAGAAGGTCATCGCCTTCGGTGACGCCTTCCACTCCCCGCTCCAGGTCATCCACCCGCGGTGGGAGAACACCTTCGACCATGACCACGCGAAGTCCACCCGCCTGCGCGAGGACCTCCTGTTCGAACTCGCCGAGCCGGACACCATCGGCTACGGAGTCCACTTCCCCGAGCCCTTCGGTCGCGTCGAGATCACCGACATGGCCGCGTGGCATCCCATCCACGCCTGACAACACAGGGTCGGCTCGACAGTCGGGCGTCGGCGACCAGACACGACGGCCGACTGTCTCAGCCGAACAGAGGCGTCGACCTCGCAGAAACCCCCCACCCGAACTCGCCCGCCTCGACGCCTATGCCCGCGAGCAGCGCGTCGGTCAGCAGCGGCACGTCGGCTGGAACGGGGCCCGCGGCCTCACGGCTTGCGGGACGGTCTGCACCAGTTATCAGTTATCAAGGAATAGGAGTTCAACCATGAAAATGCTTACCTTCAAGACCACGACCCACAAGGCGAAGCCTGCCCATATCGGCGCGCAGATCAGCGCGGCGGCCATGGAGTCCGTGATCGACGAGCCAGGGCCGGTCGAGGTCAAGACGATCGGCGCGGACTGGGAGGCCCCTATCACGGGGCTGCTCAACATCAAGCACCCGAAGGCCGTTGCGGCGGGGATCACCGACCACAAGGAGCCCATCAAGATCTATGCCCATGTCGTGCGGCACCCCACGCAGGGTTTCTTCCTGGTGGACACGGGCGTTTCACGGCGGCTGGTGGAGGACCCCGTAGGCGTTGGGGTCGGAATGATGCTGAGGAAATACGGGGGCATCGAGAAGATGCACCCTCAGCAGAGCACCGCGGAGATCATCGAAGCGGAGGGAGTTCCCCTGAACGGGGTCTTCATGACCCATCTCCACCTCGATCACGTCTCTGGACTCCCGGACGTTCCCAAGGACGTCCCCATCTACACGGGTGCCAATGAGGCGGAGGCGTCACTCTTCCTGAACCTGTTCGCCCAGGGCACGAACAACCATCTCCTGGCCGGACGGCCGCCGCTCGAGGAACTCCAGTTCACCAAGGACCCGGGCGGAAGGCTCGAAGGTGTCAACGACGTGTTCGGCGACGGCTCGCTCTTCGCGATCCTGACCCCGGGGCACACCACCGGACACGTCTCCTACCTCGCCCGCACCGCGAAAGGTGCGGTCCTCATGACCGGTGACGTCAGCCACACGCGCTGGGGTTGGGACAACGGCGTCGAACCCGGAACCTACATGCAGGAGCGCGAACCCAGCATCAAGAGCCTGCTCGCCCTGAAGGCGCTCAGCGAGCGCCACCCGAACATGATCGTGAGACTAGGTCACCAGGCCTAAGTCACGGATGCGCCGAGGTGTTCGGCAGGTAAGGTGCGGCGACGCCGAGGCGCCCTTGCATGGCATGAGGATCGCAGTTGCCTACGGGAGCGATTTCCACCGTCACGAAGGACATTTCGGCGCGTGCATCCATCGCATGCTGCGTACATCGGGCACCCTGAAGGCCGAGACGATTTTTCCGGCCGCCACCGATCGGCGACGAGTGGGTATCAGCGGTGGCGCGGTTCGCTCCCGTACAGGTGCGGGGGACACTGTCCGAGTGCCAGTAGCGGAGAAAGTCCTCGTCGATCAGGTGAGCGTTCGAACCTTCATGGGCCGGAGCGGCGCAGGCCACAGGTTGAGCACGCGAACCCTCGCGATGGTCGTCTGTGGCCTGCTCGGGTCTGTCATCGGGATTTGCGCGAGTGGGCTGGTCCTCAGCCGGGTCGGCGTGCTGATCACGACGTACGTGATCCTCGCCGTGCTCGTGGGATGGTCCTTCGTGATCAGTGGCCTGTTGGCATGGCGTCGACGGTCCAGCGTCCGTGGCGGTCCGTTGCTGGCTGTGGCGGGTCTCGTCTGGTTCGCGCACCTGCTGACCTGGGCGCACGTTCCCGTCCTGACCTTCGTCGGGAACTCCTGCGCCAGCCTGTACGTCGTGCTGTTGGTCCATGCGCTGCTCCGCCTTTCGGCTGATCGGCCGGCCTCCCGCGCGACCCGGCTCCTGGTCCTGGCGGCTTACCTCGACGCGGGGCCACTGCATTTCGTGGCCACCGCTCTCGCCGGCGGATCGGGTCAGGGCGCCCGTGGGGTCGGCGCGGCTGGGGAGGCCCTCGGGCTGTTCGATGTCGAGTACGCGATCGGCGTCGTTCTCGCGCTCGCCGCCCTGGTCGTACTGCTGTCGCGGCTGCGGCGAGCCGACGCCGCCGCGCGGCGGCTCACGGGGCCGGTGACGGCCGCGGGTGGACTCGTGATGATCGCCCTGGCGGCCGACCTGTTGGGGATGTGGTTCGCTCCTGGGCTGCTTCTGCCGTCCTTCGTGTTCTACTGCGCGGCGCTGGCCACCGTGCCCACTGCACTTCTCACGACTCTCCTTCGCCTGCGGCGGGCTGAGCTGCAGGCCGAACTGGACGGCCGAATGGCCGAGTTGCGCGCCTCCCGGGTGCGTGTCGTCGAGGCGGCCACGGCCGAACGACGGCGTATCGAGCGTAATCTGCACGACGGTGCGCAGCAGCGACTGATCTCGACGGCCATGACGCTGGGGCTCGCCGAGGCCCGCCTGGCCAGTGATCCGGCGGCGGCGCTGGCGGCGTTGGCCGAGGCCCGTGATGCCTTGGCCGGTGCGCAGGAGGAGTTGCGTCGACTTGGCCAGGGCATCCACCCGGCCGTGCTCACCGAGCGTGGGCTGCGCGCCGCGGTGGAAGAACTGGTGTGGTCGGCGACGGTCCCGGTGACCGTGGAGTGGAGGCTGCGCGAACCACTGGCGGAGGCGGTGGAGGCCGCGGCCTACTACCTGGTCGCCGAGGCGCTGACCAATGTGGCCAAGCACGCGCGGGCCGATGCGGCATGGGTGGGTGTGGCGTCGGAGGACGGGCGGATCGTCGTCACCGTCACCGACGACGGTGTGGGCGGCGCGGACTCCGGCCGCGGCACCGGCCTGCAGGGGCTGGCCGACCGGTTCGCGGCCCTCGACGGCCGGCTGGTCGTCACCGACGGCCCAGCCGCGGGCACGACGCTTCGGGGAGAGCTGCCGTGCGAGTGATCGTCGCGGAGGACGCGGCCCTGCTGCGGGAAGGACTCTGCCGGATCCTGACCGAGATGGGCTTCGACGTGGTCGGCACCGCCCAGGATGCGGACGGCCTGCTGGAGTTGGTGGCGAGGGTAGGGCCGGACGTGGCGCTCGTCGACATCCGGATGCCGCCGAGCCACACCGACGAGGGACTGCGGGCCGCTCGGCGGATCCGGGCCCGGCACCCCGGGGTCGGCGTTCTCGTACTGTCCCAGTATGTGCGGGTGACCTATGCGCTCGATCTCCTGCGCGACGGTGCCGAGGGCATTGGCTACCTGCTCAAGGAGCGCATCGGTGACATCGCCGAGTTCGCGGACGCGGTACGCCGGGTCGCCTCTGGCGGATCGGCGCTGGATCCCGAAGTCGTCCGCGTCCTCGTCGAACGGCACCACGGCGACGGGATCGGCGAGCTGAGCTCCCGCGAGCGCGAAATCGTCGCGTTGATGGCCGAGGGCCTGTCCAACCAGGCCATCGCCGAGCGGCTCACGCTGAGCGAGCGGACGGTCGAGAAGCACTGCGCGGCCGTCTACCGCAAGCTCACCATCCCCGACGGCCCGCATGTCCACCGGCGGGTCCTGGCCGTCCTCGCTCATCTGCGCGACGGAGCCGGGCCCTTGTACCGGGCTGATACGCGGTAGCACCCACGACAGAGTCGGGTTCACACGCTTCACCGGCGTCCTCCGGCCCGGCAGACTCCTCCTCAGGCGAAGTCGAATGATGGCGTCCTGGCACGCCGAGCATCGGCGAGGCGACGATGAGAACGGACGGGAGAAACGCATCGGTGACGGCCCTGGAACGATCGGCGGTGGTCACGCTGCATTCGGTCTTCAAGCGGTACGGCCGCGGCCGTACCGTGCTGACCGACGTCGACCTGGAAGTATGGCCTGCCGATATCCTCACCGTCACCGGCGGCAACGGATCGGGCAAGTCGACACTCCTGAGGATCATCGCCGGGCTGTCATCGCCGTCGTCCGGACGCCTCACGCGCACCGCCGGTGTCGTCGGCTACGTCCCAGAGCGCTTCCCGGCCCACGAGCGCATGTCGGCCCTGGCCTACCTGCGACACGTCGGCCGGATCCGGGGACTGCGGACACCGGCCGCCACCCGGCGGGCCGCCGACCTGCTGGACCGCCTCGCGCTGGCCGGTGGCGCCGACACCCCCATCCGGAGGCTGTCCAAGGGCAACGCGCAGAAGGTCGCGGTGGCGCAGGCGCTGCTCGTACGACCGGATCTGCTCATCCTCGACGAACCGTGGTCGGGCCTGGACGCCTCGGTCCACCCGACGCTTGGCGCACTGATGGCCGAGACCGCCCGCGACGGCGGCGCGGTGATCTTCACCGATCACCGGGAGGCGGTCACCGGCGCGCAGGCCACCCGTATGTGCCGGATCGACCAGGGGAGGCTTACGGGCATCGCCGAACCGCCACCTCGAATGCCCTCGGTTCCGTCCCCGGCCGTGATCCGGGTCGTGCTCGTACCCGCTCCCGGCCGCCCGCGTCCATCCAGCGAACCCGACTGGCCCGCGCTGCCCGGCGTGGTGGGCGCGGACCGGCGCGACGGAGCCGTCCACCTCCTGGTCGCGTCCGGCGCGCACGACCGGCTTGTCGTCGACGCCGTCGCGCTCGGCTGGTCGATCGCCGAGGTCGGTGCCGCGGACGTGCCGACGGTTCACGGTAGGGGAGAGCCACGTTGATCGCGCTCTACCGGTACCTGATGAGCAGCATGGTCCTCTCCCAGCGATACCTACCGCCCACACTCGTCTTCCTTGCCGCGCTTTCGGTGGGCACCGGCTCCGACGCCGGCCCGCTGTGGCAGACCTACTCGTTCTGCGTGGCCGCCATCGTCACCTGCGCCACGTGGATGACCGTCGCCCTGATCGACCACGAGGACGCCGTGCAGCGGCAGGTCATCACCGTGGCCGCCGGCGGTGCCCGGCGGGTGCTCGCCGCGACGATCGCTGCGGCACTCACCGGCGACCTCCTCCTGATCACGCTCGGAATGACAATCCCGATCGCGATCGGCCATCACACCGTCACGGCCGGTGCCCTGGCCGCTGGAACGGTCGCCCAACTGGCCGCCGCACTCGTCGGCAACGCACTCGGGCTGCTCACCTCGCGGCCGGTCATTCCCCGAGTCGGCGTCGCCCTCGTCGTCGCGCTGGCCGCGCTGCTGGTGATGCTGCTCGTCCGCTGGGCCTCGCCGATCAATCCGCTCATCCACGCCCTGTCGGGTTCCCATTCTCCGCACCCGGTCTCACTCGGCCTGCTCGCCGGAGTGTCGGTGCTGCTGCTCGCCGCGAGCGCAGCCGTCACCCTACGCATCACTGAGCGCCGGACGTGACCCGCTGAAGGTCAGCGTGTGCCCGGGGCCACCAGCGCGAGAACCCGGCAGGGGGAGCCGGAACCGTTGACGATCGGCAGCGGCGCAGCGATCAACATCGCCCCGGTGACGGGAAGACGGTCCAGGTTGCGGAGCTGGGTAAGGCCATACTTCCCCGCGCCGAGCAGGAAGGAATGGCAGGGGAAGGGCGGCTCGAACCCCATCGCGGCGCCGGCGTCGGTGCCGACCGTCTCGACCCCCATGCCCAGGATCCCGGTCTCTTCGGCGAGGTATCGGGCCGCGGCCGGCGTCAGGCCCGGTGTACGCGGGCCGTTCTCGCCCAGGTTGGAGAACGCTGCCGGGTCGTCGGCATGCCGGGACCAGCCGGTGCGGTACAGCAGCCAGGACCGCTCCGGCAGGGGCCCATGCTCGTCCTCCCACGCGTGCAGATCGGCGAGGTCGAGCAGGTAGGTCGGGTCGGCCTCGACCGCTGCCGTCCGGTCGATGACCACCGCGGGGCCGACGAGCCGCTGGGCGGGCACCTGGGCGACGTCGTCCAGGTCCTTGCCGGTCACCCAGTGGTTGGGCGCGTCGAAGTGCGTGCCGGTGTGCTCACCGGTGCGGAAGTTGTTCCAGTACCAGGCCGGGCCGCGGTCGTCGTAGCGGCTGATCTCCTCGAGTTCGAAGCGGGCGGTCTGGCCCATCGGCTCGGGGAGTCGCAGGATCGGCGTCCCGGCGTGCAGGGGCGCGGTGAGGTCGACGACCTCGATCGACCCAGAGGCGAGCTGTTCGGCCACCGCGGCCAGGTGGGCGGCGGAGGTGATGAGGTCGCTCATGCGCGCGGTCCTTCCCGGAGGAATGGTGCAGGTGGCGACGAGCATGACCGCGCGGACGCGCCGATCGAAGACCCCTCTGCGCTCAGCGGATCGAACCCGCGCTGGACGGATAGCCCTCGTGTGAAAGCGGTCTTAAAGTCGCCGGACATCGCACGAAAATCCGCCCGACACGGTCGGCCACGGCGGGAGCGCGGTTTCGTGCCCGGCTCGATCAGAGGTCCGGCGGGCCCGCGGTTCTGAGCCGCCAGTGTGGGGCCGGCTCCACAGAGCGAGGAGGGAACGATGGCGGAGCGATCTTTCGCCGCCGAGATCGGAAAGCTGCGGCAAGGAGCGGGGACCACCTTCAGCGGGGAGGGCATCCTCGCGGTGACCAAGGCGCTTCTGCAGTCGGGCGTCGCGTACGTCGGCGGCTACCAGGGCGCGCCGATCTCCCATCTGATGGACGTGCTCGGTGACGCCCGCGAGGTTCTCTCCGAACTGGACGTGTACTTCGAGAACAGCGCGTCGGAGGCGACGGCGGCCGCGATGCTCGCGGCGTCCGTCAACCAGCCGCTGCGGGGCGCGATCACCTTCAAATCCACCGTCGGCACGAACGTCGCCTCGGACGCACTGGCCAACCTCGCCAGTGGCGGGGTCACCGGAGGCGCGCTGATCATCGTCGGCGAGGACTACGGAGAGGGCTCCAGCATCATGCAGGAGCGCTCGCACGCCTTCGCGATGAAGTCCCAGATGTGGCTGCTCGACCCGCGCCCCAATGTGGCGGCGATCGTGGAAGCGGTCGAGGCCGGATTCGAGCTCTCCGAGGCCAGCAACACGCCGGTGATGCTGGAACTGCGCCTGCGCTCGTGCCACCTGCACGGCACATTCACCGCGAAGGACAACCGCCGGCCTGAGATGACCGTCAAGGACGCGATCGAGAACCCCCGCCGCGACCTGAGCCGGATCGTCCTCCCGCCGGCGACGTTCCTCCACGAAAGGGAGAAGCACGAGCAGCGCCGGCCGGCCGCTGTCCGCTTCATCAGGGAACGCGGTCTCAACGAGGTCTTCGGCAACGGACCGGCCGACGTCGGCATCATCGTCCAAGGCGGCCTCTACAACACCCTCAATCGCTCTCTCGAACTGCTCGGCGCCTCCGACCCGTACGGCCGCACCAGCGTGCCCCTCTACGTCATGAACGTCACCTATCCCGTGGTCGACGACGAGGTCCTGGACTTCTGCGCCGGCAAGAGGGCCGTGCTGCTGCTGGAGGAGGGGCAGCCCGACTACATCGAGCAGAACCTGCACGCCATCCTGCGCCGTGCCGGCAGCGACACCACGCTGCACGGCAAGGACATGCTGCCAACGGTCGGCGAGTACACCTCCACGGCGGTCACCAAGGGCGTGGCGGAGTTCCTCCGCACCTATCTCCCGCAGGCCATCGTCCACGAACCGTCGCTGCTGCTCCCGGAGTCCGACCCCGCGAGCCCGTTCGCACCGCGCGTCGCCGCACCCGAGATGAGGCAGCGCCCGCCGGGCCTGTGCACCGGCTGTCCCGAGCGCCCGATCTTCAGCGCGCTGAAGCTCGCCGAGCGCGAGACCGGGCAGCACCACATCAGCGCCGACATCGGCTGCCATCTCTTCGCCATCAACGAACCGTTCAACCTCGGCGCGACCACGATGGGCTACGGCCTGGGATCGGCGGGCGCATCGGCACTCAATTCCAAGGACGCCGACCGGCGCACCATCGCGATCATGGGGGACGGCGGCTTCTGGCACAACGGACTCACCAGTGGCGTCGGCAACGCGGTCTTCAACGAGAACGACCAGCTGCTCCTCGTGGTCGACAACGCCTACAGCGCCGCGACCGGCGGTCAGGACGTGCTCTCCTCTCAGGCCGACAACCCCATCCGATCCACGAAACACCCGATCGAGAGGGCCGTACGGGGGATCGGCGTGCGCTGGAGCCGCACCGTCACCAACACCTACAAGGTCTCCGCCCTGCGTGATCTCTTCGTCGAGGCGCTGACCACCAAGGAGCCCGGCCCCAAGGTCGTCGTCGCCCAGAGCGAGTGCCAGCTCAACCGGCAGCGGCGGGTGAAGAAGCAGCAGGCGGCCGACCTTGAGGCGGGCAAGCGCGTGGTCCGCGAACGATTCGGCGTCGACCCGGAGACCTGCACGGGCGACCACGCCTGCATTCGTATCTCCGGATGTCCCTCCCTGACCATCACCGACAATCCCGACCCGCTTCGCACCGACCCCATCGCCACCGTGCTGGACAGCTGCGTCGGCTGCGGGGTCTGCGGCGCCAACGCGCACGCCGCGGTCCTGTGCCCGTCGTTCTACCGGACGGACGTCGTGCAGAACCCGACCCGGTGGGACCGGTTCCTCGCCGCGGTACGGACCCGCTGGATCGCGATGGTGTCCAAGGGCCTGGAAGCCCGCGCGGCACGCTACGAGGTGGCAGCACGATGACGGAGACATCCTTCCGAAGCGACCGTGACACGAGCCGGCGCGGCGGACGGCGGCCGGTCACCCTGGCGATCCTGGCGATGGGCGGAGAAGGCGGCGGCGTCCTGGCCGACTGGATCGTCGAGGTCGGCGAGCACGCCGGCTGGACGGCCCAGAACACCTCGGTCGCGGGCGTCGCGCAGCGCACCGGGGCGACCGTGTACTACGTGGAGCTTCTTCCGCCGCCCGCCGACGGCGTTCCCGAGGGCGGACGGAGCCGACCGGTCCTGAGCCTTTTCCCCACACCCGGGGAGGTGGACATCGTCATCGCCTCCGAGCTCATGGAATGCGGTCGTGCCGTCCAGCGCGGGTTCGCCACACCGGACCGCACCACGTTGATCACCTCGACCAGCCGTACGTACTCGGTAGACGAGAAGCTCGCGCTCGGCGACGGCCGGGTGGACGGCGACGAACTCTTCGCCGCCGCGCAGCGCGCCTCGAGGCTTCTGGTGGCGGCCGACTTCGCCGCCATCGCCGAGAGCGCCGGGAGCGTCATCAGCGCCTCCCTGTACGGCGCGCTCGCCGGATCCGGCGCTCTGCCGTTCAGCCGGGAGCGGTTCGAGGCACCGATCCGCGCCTTCCCCAAAGCGGCGGAGCGGTCACTGAAAGCCTTCGCCGCCGCTTACGCGGAGGCGGCGAGCCAGGTGTCCGCGGCGAAGGCGCAGGCCGCCGCACCGCCGACCGGTCCTGCGGGCCGCTCGGGCGGGCCGGTCCCGGTGACGATCGGGCGTCGCCGCCCGGAGACCGCCGAGGACCGCAAGCAGGCCGCCGAACGCGAGCGCACCCGGATCGCGTCGACCGACCCGACCCTCCTCGTGGGACCGGCGCTGACCGCCCAGGCGCGGCGCGCCGCGGAGCTGCCCGCGGCCGTACGCTCGACGGTGCTGCACGGTGTGGTTCGCACGGCTGTTTACCAGAGCCCCGAGTACGCCGACCGGTACCTCGACCGGGTCGCGGCGGTGGCCGACGTCGATCCGGACCGTGACGGCGACGCGGCGCTGACCCACGAGGCCGCACGGCACATCGCACTGTGGATGTGTTACCAGGACACCATCCAGGTCGCCCTGCAGAAGACCCGGCACCACCGTATGGAGCGGGTGCGCAAGGAGGCGAAGGTCGGCGAGGGCCACCTGGCACAGGTCCGTGAGTACCTGCACCCGCAGGTGGATGAGATCACCGACACCCTGCCCGCCGGCCTCGGCGCCAGGCTGCTGCGCTCGAAGCTGTTCGGGAGGCTCGTGCATACCGCCACGCACCGCGGCATCGTGCTCAACACGACGTCCGTCACCGGCTACACCGCGCTGGCGGTATTGGCGCGGATGCGTCCATTGCGCCCGCGGTCACTCCGCTTCGTCCGGGAACAGGAGGCGATCGACGCATGGCTGAATCTCGCGCTCTCCAGGGCTGCGGGAGATGCCGCGCTGGCGCGCGAGATCATCGAGTGCCGGCAGGTCCTGAAGGGCTACGGCGCCACCTACGAGCACGGCGGCGAGAGTTTCGACCTGCTGATGACGGCCGCTCGCGCGCTGCCGGTCACCGCAGCCTCGGCCGAACGGCTCAAGCACTTGCGTGCCGCGGCCCTCGCGGACGAGGACGGCGCGAAGCTCCGCGCCGAGTTGGCGGCGCTGCCGACCGCGGCCGGTTGACCGGGTCCCCGCTCTGCTCGCGCCGTCGTGTGCGTAGGCAGGTGCCCCCTGCTGTTCTGCTCATCCGCGCAGCGTCGTGGAAGGGCTCTCTCCGAAACGGGTGCGGTACTCGGCGGCGAACCGGCCCATGTGGACGAAGCCGTGCTCCAACGCGATGGCCGTCACCGATGCCCCGAACCCGGCGGTGCGCAGCTCGCGATGCACCCGGTCGAGCCGACACGCCCGCAGGTAGGCCATGGGAGTGCTGCCGAGCTCACGGCGGAAGCACTCCTGCAGCGTCCGCACGCTCACCCCCAGCGCCTCGGCGACATCGCCGACGGTGAGCGGCTCGCCATGATGGTCCTCGATGAGGGCACAGGCCCGTCGCACGAGTCTGCCCCGGGGCCGGTGCTCCGCCGAGGCGGACAGCTCGTCGCTGTAGTTGTGCCGGTGGGTCACCAGCAACTGCCCCACGAGCGCCTCCTCGAAGCGACGGGCGACCGCCGGGTGGTCGAGCAGGGAGGACTCCCCGGCGTGGGCGAGCTCCTCGGCGAAGAAGTCGACACCACGCCGCCACGCACGCGCCTGCGGAGTGGTGGTGGGCGCGCCGACCTCGAACCGCACCGGCTCCTCGGGCGGATGCCCCAGCAGTCGCTGCAACTCGCGTTCGACACAGCTGCGCTGGACGTACAGGATCCGGTGCGGTGTTCCCGCCGACCATTCCTTCTCGAACGGGTCCTGCGGCGAGATCACCACGGCCGTTTCGGCGGTGGCGAAGACGGCTTGGCCGGCGTGGTGGACCATGCCCGCGCCTCGGTAGGGCATCTGCACCAGATAGAAGGAGGACAGCGGCTCCGGTTGCACCCGCACCGGGCTGCCGTAGTCGAGGTCGACCACTCCCAGCTCGCCGAGCTTGCGCGCCGCCAGCCGCAGCTTCACCGTACGTTCGGCCTGCGGTGTGAGGCGGTGCGGACAGAAGATCCGGCCGACCTCGACGCGCGCGCGTTCGACGTCGGTTGTGCTGAGCTTCACCGAATCCATGTTGTCTCCATGGGCGGCTGGACCGGACCGCGCCTGGCGCTGGTGCGTCGGTCGTGATGAGGAGCTGAACAGCGTTCCACGGACAAGTGTAGGAAAAAGGGTCCAAGCGGTCTTGGGCTCCTGGCGCCCGTCTCTCGGGGAAAGCCCCGCGGACATTGAGAGGCCGGAGGGCGCTCAGGACGTCTGCTGGAGCGCGTCGCCGCTGTCCGCTTTCCCGGTCGTCCTCGGCTGCGCGGACCAGTAGGGGGCGGCGTGGGCCAGCGCCCGGCCCTCCAGGATCGTGACCATCCGTTCGAACAGTTGGACGGCGGCGGGGCCGCTCCAGTCCTGGGCCAGCACCTCGCGGGGCAGCCCGGGGTCGCGGAACGGCAGCTTGCGCCAGTGGTCGACCACGGCGAGATACGTGACGAAAGCGCGCCTCCCCTCGATGACGGCGGCCTCGGCGAGGCGGTCCGTCTCCGCCGCGTACTCGCCGATGAACTCCCGGTAGCGCCGATCGATCTCGTCGAGGTCCCAGCCGCCTCTGACCATCGTTGAAAGGTCCTGCCCGGCGACGTAGTCACCGACGAAGATGGCGCATTGCCCGGTGAGGTCCAGTTCCGCGATGGCGTGTTGCGCGGCCGGGAGCATCCGTGCGGGGGCGATCCAGACCGCCGATCCGATGTTGCCGAAGCCGAGCGCGGTCAGGTGGGCGGTCAGCCGGTGGCGCAGCGCGCGAGAGGACTCCGGCACGGAGAAGTTCACGAAGCACCAACCGTCGCCCAGGTCGGCGGGTTGCCGCGCGTGCCAGATGACCTCGTCGCCGGCGGCGAGTGCCTCCAGGGCGGCCGGCGTCAGTGCGTAGCCGCGCATTCCCTCGCGGCTCTCCGACACCAGCCATCCGCGCTTCTTGAGCCGGAAGACCGCCGTCCGGACGCTGGGGGCGTCCAGGCCCGCCTCGGTCAGCAGCTCGACCGTACCGGCGATGGGCATCCAGTTGCCCATCTTGCGGACGATGGCACCGAGGAAGCTCACGAGCACCGTCCGGGAACGACCCGCGGCTGCTGTGGGCCGGTCGCCCTTGGTGTCGCTCATTCCAGTGAGTATGCCGGACGGGCGTCCTGTGACCGGTCCGGCCTGCGCAGGGCGGTCGTCGTGGTGGATGCCCGCCGCGCGTGTCCGGTGGACGCCGACCGGGTTCGGGCCCTGGGGCCAGGCGGTCACGCCGACACCGTGCTGGGACGCGGAGTCCACCGCAGGTGCACGCCGTCGTCGGTTCCCTCGCGCAGCAGTGACAGGCGCGGCGGGATCTTGTCGGTGCGGGAGGTGGGCGGCTTGCGGCGGCCCGCCGTCCACTGCACCGGCCACTGCGCGCCGGCCCCTTGGTACTCCTGCTCGGCCGCGGCCTGCAGGGTCCACTGCGGGTTGTAGAGGTGGGTGCGGCCCAGGGCGCACAGGTCGGCCCGTCCGGCGAGCAGGATCGAGTTCACGTCGTCGTAGGAGGAGATGGCGCCGACCGCGATCACCGGAACCCCCGCGGGCCCGGCCACCTGGTGCCGGATCTTGTCGGCGAAGGGTGTCTGGTAGGAGCGGCCGAAGGCGGGCTTCTCGTCCTTGGCGACCTGACCGGTGGAGACGTCGATGGCGGCGGCGCCGTGCTCGATGAACGCGCGGGCGATCTCCACGGCGTCGTCCGCGGTGTTGCCGTCCGGTGTCCAGTCGGTCGCCGAGATACGGACAGTGACGGGGATGCCGGAGGGAACGACCCGGCGCACCGCGTCGAAGACCTTCAGGGGGAACCGCAGCCGGTTCTCCAAGGACCCGCCGTACTCGTCGGTGCGACGGTTGGCGACAGGGGAGAGGAAGGAGGAGAGCAGGTAGCCGTGGGCGGCGTGCACCTCGATGAGGTCGAAGCCCGCATCCGCACCGCGCACGGCGGCGGCGGTGAAGTCGGCGACCACGTTGTCCAGGTCCTCGCGGGTGGCCTCCCGGGGGACGTGGCAGCCGGCACCGTACGGGATCGCCGAGGGGCCGATCACCTCCCAGTTGCCGTCCTCGAGCGGCTGGTCGATGCCCTCCCACATGAGCCTGGTCGAGCCCTTGCGACCGGAGTGGCCGAGCTGCAGGCCGACCTTTCCGGTCGTGTGGTCGTGGACGAAGCCGGTGACCCGGCGCCAGGCGTCGCGCTGCTCGTCCGTCCACAGTCCCGGGCAGCCCGGAGTGATCCGTCCCTCGGACGACACGCAGACCATCTCGCTCATCACCAGGCCGGCCCCGCCCAGCGCCTTGGAACCCAGGTGCACCAGGTGGAAGTCACCGGGGACGCCGGCGACCGAGGAGTACATGTCCATCGGAGAGACGATGACGCGGTTCTTCAGTTCGAGCGGGCCGATCCGGACCGGCTGGAACATCGCCGGGGCCACCTCGGGAGCCTGCTGGTGCCTGGCGAACTCGGCCTCCATCATCGCGGCGAACCCGGCGTCGCGTTCCTTGAGGTTCTCGAACGTGATGCGTCGCGAGCGGGTGAGCAGGTTGAAGACGAACTGCGCCGGGTCCTGGCCGGCGTACATACCGATGTTCTCGAACCATTCGAGTGAGGCCTGCGCGGCCCGCTGCGTCGACTCGACGACGGGTTTGCGCTCCGTCTCGTACGCGGCCAGCGCCTCGGCCACCGTCGGGTGCTCGTGCAGGCAGGCGGCGAGAGCGAGGGCGTCCTCCATGGCGAGCTTGGTGCCCGAACCGATCGAGAAGTGTGCGGTGTGGGCGGCGTCGCCGAGCAGCACCACGTTGCCGTCGTACCAGCGCTCGTTGCGGACCGTCGTGAAGTTCAGCCACTTCGAGTTGTTCGTGAGGACCTGATGGCCCTGCAGCTCTTCGGCGAAGATCTCCGCGATCCTCGCGACGGCGTATTCGTCGGAGACACCCGGCGGGAACACCTGGTCCTCGGTCCGGTCGAAGCCGGCGCGCCGCCAGACGTCCTCGTGCATCTCGACGATGAAGGTCGATCCGGTGTCGGAGAAGGGGTAGCCGTGGATCTGCATGGTGCCCCACTCCGTCTGCCTGACGAAGAACTGGAAGGCCTCGAAGACCAGGTCGGTACCCAGCCAGATGTACTTGTTGTGCCTCCGATCCAGCGACGGCCCGAACGCGTCGGCGTACTTCGTCCGAACGGCGGAGCCGAGGCCGTCGGCGGCCAGGACCAGGTCGTGCGACGCACGCAGTTCGTCCGCGTCGGGAGCCTCGGTGCGGTAGTGAACGGTGACACCGAGCTCGGCGGCCCGCCGCTGCAGGATCTGCAGCAGCTCCTTGCGGCTCATCGCCGCGAAGCCCTGACCGCCGACGGTGAACCGGTCGCCGTTGAACTCGACGTCGATGTCCGTCCAGCGGGCGAACCGGCTCTCCATCGCCGTGTGGATCACCTCGTCGGCGTTGTCGATGCCGCCCAAGGTCTCGTCGGAGAAGACGACACCGAATCCGAAGGTGTCGTCCGGCGCGTTGCGCTCCCAGACGGTGACCTGGTGCGCCGGATCGAGCTGCTTCATCAGGGCGGCGAAGTACAGCCCTCCAGGGCCGCCGCCGACGATGGCGATCCTCATGACCGGTCCTCCACGATCTGACGAAGCTTGAAATGCTGCAGCTTGCCGCTCGGGTTACGCGGCAGGGATTCGACGAACCGCACGTCGCGCGGGTACTTGTACGGCGCGATCTGCTGCTTGACGTGGTCCTGGATGTCCCGGGCCTTCGTCGCATCACCGACCACCCCCGCGCGCAGTACGACGAAAGCGCACACGATCGAGCCGCGGCCGGCGTCGGGCGCGGCGACGACCGCCGATTCGACGACGTCCGGGTGGGTGTCGATGGCGGCCTCGACCTCCGGGCCGGCGATGTTGTAGCCGGACGACACGATCAGGCTGTCGTTGCGCGCCTGGTACCAGAAGTAGCCCTCCTCATCGCGGAAGAAGGTGTCGCCGGTGACGTTCCAGCCGTTGACGACGTAGCCTGCCTGCCGCTCGTCGTCGAGGTAGCGGCAGCCGACCGGGCCGATCACGCCGAGCAGACCCTTGACCCCGGGGCCGAGTTCCTCGCCGTCCGGCCCGAGGATCGTGGCGCGGTATCCGGGCACGGGCTTGCCGGTCGCTCCGGGGCGGATGTCGTCGCCGGTGGCCGAGATGAAGATGTGCAGCATCTCGGTGGCCCCGATCCCATCGATGACCTCGAGGCCGAGCCGGTCGCGCAGTTCCTCCCACAGGCCCTGCGGGATGTGCTCGCCCGCGCTGACCGCACGGCGCAGTCCGGCGAGCCGGTTCGCCTTGCCGGACGTGACGATCTGCTTGTACGCGGTCGGAGCGGTGGCCAGGACGGTCACGCCGTGCTCGGTCACGAGGTCGGCCAGTTGCGTCGGCGTCGCCGTCTCGGTGAGAAAGGCGCAGGCGCCCGCCCGGAGGGTGAAGACGACCAGCATGCCCAGGCCGAAGGTGAAGGCGAGCGGGGCGGTGCACGCCACCAGATCGTCGGACCGCAGCCGGAGCGTGCTCTTCGCGAAAGTGTTGTCGATCGACAGGATGTCGCGGTGGAAATGGGTGGTGATCTTCGGGATGCCGGTGGTGCCCGAGGTCGGCCCGAACAGCGCGACGTCGTCCGCGGCGGTGTCGACCGCGGCGAACAGCCCCGACTTCTCCTTGACGCGGTTGCTCAGGTCATCGGCCGCGTCACCGCCGTACGCCACGACGGTCAGGCCGGGCGCGACCGTGTCCCGTACGGCGAACACGTCGTCGAGGAAGCGATGGTCGACCAGGGCGACGGCCGGCCGTGTCTTCGCCACGATCGGCGCCAGCTCGCGGGCCCGCAGCGCGGCCATGGTGGTGACGGCGATCCCGCCCGCCTTGAGCACGCCCAGCCAGGCGGCGACGGTCCAGGGGTTGTTGGGGGAGCGCAGCAGCACCCGGTTGCCCGGCACCAGGCCCAGGTCCTCGGTGAGAACCTCGGCGACCTGGTTGACCCGCTGCTGGAGCTCGCCGTAGGTCCAGACGTCGCCGTCGGGGGTGCGCAACGCGAGCCGGTCCGGGCCGAGGACCGCCACCGTACGGTCGATCAGTTCGACGGCGGCGTTGAGGCGTTCTGGGTACTGGAGCAGTTCGGTCGTGAACTCCAGCACCGGCCACTGGCCGATCGGGGGGAGGTGGTCGCGGGCGAAGGTGTCGGCGTGGCCCGAGGGCGACAGGCTCATCTGTGCCCTCCCTGGGCGGAACGGATCATCCCTTCCTGCGCGACGGTGGCCAGGTGGGTGCCGTCGGGAGTGAAGAAGCGGCCCGAGGCGAAACCGCGGCCGGCGTCGGCCGCGACGGCCTGCTGGGCGTAGAGCAGCCAGCCGTCCGCCACCCCCGGTCGCGGTGGACGGTGGAACCACATCGCGTGGTCGAGGCTCGCGGTGACCAGGCCCTCCTGCGCCCACGGCAGGCCGAGGACACGCAGCACGGGCTCCAGGATCGTGTAGTCGCAGACGTAGGCGAGGGCGGCCGCGTCGCGCTGTGCGTCGGTGAGCCCGTCGACCGGCCGGAGCGCGTCGAACGGCTTGACCCAGACCGCCTGGTGAGGCTCCCGCTCGCCCTCGATGTCGAGGTAGACCGGGCCCGGCACGTGGCGCATGTCGAAGCTCCGGCCGCCGGACCAGTAGGCCTTGGAGACCTCGGTCATCGTCCCGCCGGTCCGCTCCGCGAGATGGTCCGCTGAACTGGGCAGCTCCTCGGGGACGGGAAGATCCGTGGTGCCCAGCCAGTCGGGGAGGCCGGAGGTGTAGCCGCCGCCGGGCTCGCCGGCGGCGAAATTGGCCAGGCAGACGTAGAGCGGTTTGCCGTTCTGGTAGCCGCGCACCTGCCGGGTCGCGTAGCCACGGCCGTCACGCAGCAGCTCCACCTCGTAGCGCACCTCGGCCCCGATGTCGGCGGGGCGCATGAAGTAGGAATGCATGGAGTGCAGCGTCTTGCCGTCGTCGACGGACCTCATCGCCGCGGCGGCGGCCTGGGCGACCAGGTCGCCGCCGTACGCCTTGGGCCACGGGCAGGGCTGAGTGACCGCAGTGAAGGCGAGGTCGAAGTGCTCGGGCTCCGCGGGGGTCAGAGCGATGGCCGCGGTGAAGATCTCTGACGTGGTGTCGGTCATCAGGGCCGGTCCAGCCAGTCGCGCAGGTCCGCGTCCGGGACCTGGGGGAGATTGACGACGATGTTCTCCGGGGTGCGGGTCGTCATCCAGGTCAGCGGGTTGTTGCGGTCGAGGTTGCACTCGACGTGGGGCATGAACGGCGGGACGAAGACCCAATCGCCCTCCGACATGTCGATGTAGTCCTCGAACTCCGCGCCGAAGTAGATCCGGGCCCGGCCGGAGAGCACATAGCCGCCGGTCTCGGCCTCGCCGTGGTGGTGGGGCACCGACCGGTAGCCGCCCTCGTTGCGGACCTTCCCGAACCAGATCCTGGTCGCCGGGGTGTGCTGGATGCTGACCCCCGAGATCCGGGTGGCGCCGGCGGACTGCCCGGTGTCCGCGGGTTCCGCACCGGCGCGCGTGACGACCGGTACGACCAGGCCGCTCGCGGTGGCGTACATCGAGTTGTCGCCGTCGAGGACGTACTGACTGGGATCTGGGTTCATGAGAACTCCTCCTCAATGGATGAGCGAGGGCGTGACGACCACGGGACCGTATTTCATTATTTCGGCGACCGTCATGTATCTGTCAATAGATGCTACGGTGTCGTAGCAGACAGCGCAGACCCGGCGACGCCCCACAGGAGCTCTCCATGGCGACCAACTCGGCCCCGGTTCCGATCAATCCCGCGTCTCTGCCCAAGCCCAGCGGCTACTCGCACGGGACGCTCAGCGGCAACACGCTCTACCTGGGCGGCCAGACGGCCCTCGACCAGGACATGAAGATCGTCCCCGGCGGCATCGTCGAGCAGTTCCGGCAGGCGTTCGGCAACGTCCTCGCCACGCTGGCGGAAGCGGGTGGCATCCCGCAGGACCTGGTGAGCATCACGCTCTACCTGACCGACATCCCCGACTACCAGGCGCACGGGAAGGAGATCGGGAAGGTGTGGCGCGAGCTCGTGGGCCCGGTCTATCCCGCGATGGCCGGCATCGGCACCACGGGACTGTGGCAGCCCGATGCCTTGATCGAGATCCTCGGTGTCGCGGTCATTCCCGAGGAACGTCTCCTTCGGCCTGCGACGTCATGAGCCTCCGCACCGCCGTATCGGCCATGGCGAACTCGGTTTCGCCGGATCACTGATCGAGGCGTGCGGGCAAGATGGCGCGGGGGATCGGTCCCTTGTTGCGTGTTCCCTGCCGGCTCTCTTCCCACGCGTGTGCCAGGATGCCGATGCTTCGACTGAGCACGAACAGGCCACGGGCCAGCGGGGCGGGGAATCCGAGCTCCGCGTAGATGATCGCTGTCGCGCCGTCGATGTTCATGGGGACCGGCCGGCTTCGCGTCCGGCGGAGGTGTTCCTCGATCGCCTTACCGGCCCGCAGGTGCTCACCGGCCACGACGCCCTCGGTCACCGCCTTCTCCGCCAAGGTGATGAGCGGATCCCGGCGCGGATCGATCGGATGGAAGCGATGCCCGAAGCCGGGGACGTAGCGGGGCCCGGCCGCGATGGCCTGGCCGACCGCCTCCTCGAGGTCGGCTCCGGCGGCCTCGAGCGCGAGGACCTCGTCGAGCAACTCCACGCACTGCTGTCCCGCCCCGCCGTGCGCGTCGCCGAGTGCGTTGACACCGCTCGCGACGGCGCCGTTCAGGCCGATGCCGCAGGTGGCGGCCATCCGGGCGATCGCGATCGAGGGTGCCTGCGGCCCGTGGTCGACGCCTGCGACGAGCGCGGCCTGCAGAAGCGCCGCCTTCGGGCCCGTCGGCAGGTCGCCGCGGAGCATCAACCAGATCATCGAGACCAGGTCGATCTCACCGATGAGTTCCTGCACCGGACGGCCACGGATCTCGACGACGCCGGGTTCCATGTGCGATACCGCGGTCGCCCACCACCGTGCGACGGCCCCGCTGGGATCGATGTCCGAGTTCATGGCGCTTTCCAGATCGATTCGTGGGTGTCCTGTCCCAGGAGAGGAGGTGGCGCCGGCGGGCGCAGGGGCTCGCCGTCATGAAGGACACCGCTTCCGCTGACGCGCAGCACCCGGTCCGTTCCGTCGGGGAAGGGGAGGTCGGTGAAGAAATCGCGGTGCTCCAACTGCTCCAGCCGCACGGCCTGGGGCACCGACACGATCCGCGCCGTGGGCACGCCCACGGCGGTCAGCGCGCGCTCCCATTCTTCGGCGGTCTTCTTCCGCAGCGCGCTGTTGAGCTCGGCGTTCAGCTCCTCGCGGTGGCTCTTGCGCGCCTCGCGTTCGGCGAATCTCGGATCGGCGCGAAGGTCGGGCCGGCCGACCGACTCGCAGAGGGTCTCGAACTGCTCCTGCCGGTTCGCGGAGATGTTGACCGGACCGTCGGCGGCCTGGAAGGTGCCCGAGGGAGCGGCGGTCGCGTTCTGGTCGCCCATCGGCTCGGGCGCGACTCCGCTGACGAGGTAGTTGGAGATCGCCCAGCCCATCGCCGAGATGGCGGCCTCCAGCATGGAGACGTCGAGGAAGACCCCTTTCCCGGTGGCCGCTCTTCCCGCGAGTGCGGCCGAGATGTGCAGGGCCGCGGTGAGCCCGCCGACCGTGTCGCAGACGGGAAAACCGATTCGTACCGGCGCGGTCTCGGGGGTTCCGGTGATGGACATCATGCCGGACAGCCCCTGGATGATCTGGTCGTAGGCCGGGGCCTGGCTCATCGGCCCGGTCTGCCCGAATCCGGAGATGGCGCAGTAGATCAGGCCGGGGTTCAGCTCACGGAGCCGGTCCCAGTCGTAGCCGAGCCGTGCGAGGACCCCTGCCCTGAAGTTCTCCAGGAGCACGTCGGCCTCGCGGGCCATCTTCTCGAACACCTTCCGATCGGCGGCGTCTTTCAGGTTCAGCTCCACCGACCTCTTACCGGCGTTCTGGGCGAGGAACGAAGCCCCCAGGTTCGCGCGGTTGAGCTCCGGGTCCGGCCCCAGTTGTCGCGCCAGGTCACCGTGTTCGGGCATCTCGACCTTGACGACGTCCGCTCCGAGCAGCATCAGTTGGTAGCTGCAGTAGGGGCCGGCCAGCACATTGGTCAGGTCGAGGACCCGGACGCCTCTGAGAGGTGGCATGGATGTCTCCGTATCTCGGCTGGGACAGCGGGCGTCGGCCGGTGCGCCTGCGGGCCGCGGCGCCGGCGGAGGTCACTTGCCGGTGCTCAGCGGCTGCTCGAAACCGCGTTCGGAGATCTGTCGCGCGACGTCGCACAGGTCCGCGGCGAACTGCTCGACCCGTTCCGGAGGGAAGCGCACCGTCGGACCGCTGAGCGACAGCGCGGCGACGATCGTCCCGGCGCGGCCGGTGATCGGAGCGGCGACCGCGGACAGGCCTTCCTCGCGTTCTCCGTGGCTGACCGCCCACCCCTGGTAGGCCGCTTCGTCGATCCATTCGCGTAGGCGTTTGACGTGTCCCTCGCCATAGGGCGAGCTGCGGGCGACGCGCAGGAGCAGGGATTCGGGTGCGTCCCGCAGCAGCACCTTCGACGAGGCTCCCGACCACAGGGGCAGTTCGTCGCCGACGTGGACCACGTGCCGGAGTGGCTGAGGGCTCTCCTGCTGGGCGACGCAGACACGGTAGACGTCGCGCAGCATGTACAGGTTGACGGTCTCCCGCTGCCGGCCGCCGAGGTCTCTCATCTGCCGGCGGGTCTCCGGCGGCAGCTCCCAGCCGCTGCGGACGAGGTGGGCCCAGCGCCACAGCCCTGGACCGGCCATGTAACCGGTCTGTGTCCCCCAGAGGAGTCCGTTCTGCTCCAGGGTCTGGACGAGGCGGATGACGGTCGTCTTGGCCAGACCCGTCTCCTCGACGATCTCCCGGATGGAAAGGGCCGGCCGGTCCTCGCTCAACAGGGCGAGGATGTCCAGTGCGCGCTGGACGCTGCGCACCCCGCCATCATGGCTTTCGGAAGTCACAATCCCTCGCTCTCCCCGATGTCGAACACCGACGCCGCCCTCGGCGGGCCCGGCCTGTTCCGTACGTTACCGCCAGTCCGTGTAGCGGTCCAGTAGAGCCGCTGTGCGGTACGCCGTGTAACAATGCCGAAACGTTGCAGCCGGACACTTCCCCAGCATGGCGTTGGCGTCGACTATGAACGAACTAGTGCGTTCGTTACCTTGAAGGAACAACTCGACGTCAGACCCTTGCCAGTGCCGATGGTGGGCCGTACCGTACTCAAGTCCGTACAACGGTCTGATCATACCGCTGTACGGACCGGGAGGGGATAATGTCAGAAGACACCGTCAGAGCTGCCTCCGCGGACGTCGTCGCGGCGCCGGCCCTCATCGCCGGAACCTGGACATCCGAAGGGCCACAGAGGGACCGGATCGGTCCCTATCTGCGCCGGGTGGTGAGCCGTGCCCCTGAAGCAGGGCCGGAAGACGTCCGGGCGGCCACCGCGTTCGCCGCCGCCAACGCGGCGAAGGTCGCCGCTCTGTCGCCCGCGACCCGCGCGGAGATCCTTGACCGCGCGGCCACCGTCACCGTCGAACGCCGGGACGAACTCGCGCGGCTGCTCGCCCTCGAACTCGGCAAGCCGCTCAAGGACGGACGCGGCGAAGTCGCACGGGTCGCCGACACCTTCGCCGTCTGCGCGGCCGAGGCACGCCGGATCGGCGGCGAGAACCTCCCCGTGGCCGGCTGGCCTCGTGGTGCCGGGAACACCGCCCTCACCTTCCGGGCCCCGGTGGGCGTGGCCTTGGCGATCACCCCTTTCAACGCCCCCGCGAACCTGCTGGCGCACAAGCTCGGCGCCTCCTTCGCCGCGGGGAACACCACGATCGTCAAGGCGCCGCCGCAGGCGCCGGCGATCTCCGCGGCCGTCGTCGCCCTGCTGATCGACGCCGGGATGCCCACGACCGCGGTTCAGCTACTGCACGGCGGTGGAGACGTCGGCGCGGCCCTGTGCGCGGCCGAAGAGGTCGGCGTCATCAGCTTCACCGGAAGCGCGAGCACCGGTGCCGCGGTCGCGCGCGCCGCGGGCGCCAAGCGCCTCGTCCTGGAGCTCGGCGGGAACGCGGCGACGATCGTCTGCGAGGACGCGGACGTGCCGCGGGCGGCGTCGGTGTGCGCCCGAACCGGCTACACCAACTCGGGCCAGAGCTGCATCTCGGTGCAGCGTGTCTACGTGCATCGATCGCTGTTCGGCGAGTTCGTCGAGGCGTTCGAGCGCGAGGTCCGCGAGCTCAAGGTCGGTGACCCTCTCGACCCCACCACGGACGTCGGCTCGATGGTCGACGACGAGGCGGCCGAGCGGGTGGTGTCCTGGGCCGCGAAGGCCGCGGCGGACGGGGCCCGGGTGCTGCTCGGGGGCGTCCGCGACGGCGCCACGGCCGCCCCGACGATCGTCGTCGACCCCGACCCCGGGGCCCTCGTCGTCACCCAGGAGATCTTCGGCGCACTGGTCGCGGTCCTGCCGTACGACGACTTCGACGAGGTGGTCGCGGCCTGCAACGCGGGGCGGTACGGGCTCCAGGCGGGTCTGTTCACCCGCGACATCGGCCGCATCATCTCCGCGTGGCGCGATCTGCAGGTCGGGGGACTGATCGTCAACGGATCCTCCAACCATCGCCTCGACCATCTGCCGTTCGGAGGAGTGAAGGACTCCGGGTTCGGCCGGGAGTCCCCACGTTGGATGATCGACGACTACACCTACGTCAAGACGATGACGCTGCGGGGCATGTCCATCTGGGGCGAGGGCTGATGCGCGCGGTCACGCTGACCGCCCCCGGTACGGTCACCGTCGACGAGAACTGGCCCGAGCCGGACTGCGGGCCCGACGAGGTCATGGTCGGCGTCCGCGGCGTCGGGCTCTGCGGCTCCGACGTCTCCGTCGTCGCCGGACACCGGTCCGTGCCGCGGTTCCCCTGGGTGCTGGGACATGAGGCGTACGGGGTCGTCCGTCGCGTCGGATCACAGGTGGCGGACCGTCACGAAGGACAGCTGGTCGTCATCGAGCCGAACTACGCCTGCTTCACCTGCCCCTCCTGCCGGTCCGGCGCGACCTCCGGATGCCGGCGGAGAAGGATCGTCGGGATCACCGAACCCGGCCTGCTGGCCGACCGCGTCGCCGTCCCGGCCGCCTTTACCTGGCCGGTTCCCTCGGGGTGGCGGGGCGAGGACATCGTGTGCGTTGAACCGCTCACCGTGGCGTTCAACGCCGTCGCTCTCGCGGAGCTCACCTCGGACGAACGCTGCCTTGTCCTCGGAGCCGGATCCCAGGGGCAGTTCGTGTGCCTCGCGGCTCGTCATGTGGGCGCGAGGCCGTACGTCGCCGACCCTCACTCCGGACGGCTCTCCCTCGCCTGCGAGCTCGGCGCACTCCGGGACGACGGAGGCGAATTCCCGGTCGTCATCGAGACCTCGGGCGCGCCCAGTGCCTTCGAGCACGCGCTGGACCGCGCGGCCCCGGGAGGCCGCGTGATCCTCATCGGACAGAGCACCGCGACCGCCCGGATCTCGACGTTTCCCATCGTTCAGCACCGGCTGACCATCCGAGGCTGCCTGATCTACGACCACCCGGCCGACTTCCCCCGCACCATCGCGGCGATCGCGCGGGACGACCTGTCGCCGGGACGGGTGATGCGCGCGCGCTTCGACGTCCGAGACGCACCACGAGCCTTCGCCGAGTCCGCCGACATCGCCGGCAAGACCTGGATCACCTTCGAGGAGAACAGCGCATGACCTTCACGACCGTCTCGGCGGCGGACGCGCTCGCCGCTCAGCTGGAGTCCTACGGGGTGGAGTACGTCTACGGGACCTGCGGCCACACGAACATCGCGCTCTTGGACGCGCTCGGCCGTAGCTCGATCAAGTTCGTCATCGCGCGGCATGAGCAGGCCGCCGCCCACGCCGCCGACGGGTACGCCCGCGCGTCGGGCCGGCCGGGAGTGGTCCTCCTGCACGTCGGGCCGGGGATGATGAACGCGGTCACCGGGGTGGCCACGGCCGCGCTCGACTCCGTCCCGCTGATCGCGATCGCCGGCGACGTGCCGTCCTACTTCCACGGCCGCCATCCTCACCAAGAGGTCAACCTGCACGCCGACGCCGACCAGACGGCGATCTACCGGCCCTTCGTCAAACGGGCCTGGCACGTCGACCGAGCCGAGGACCTCGGCCGTTTCGCCGAGCGCGCGTTCTGGACCGCGACCTCCGGACGCCCCGGGGCGGTGCTGCTCAACGTCCCCATGGACCTGTTCTCCCGGCAGGTCCCTCAGGTCGAGTGCCCGCTTCCGCGGTCGGGGGCGCTGCCGACCGTCGCGCAGGCCACCGCCGAGCGGATCGCCGCTCGGCTCGCGGGTGCCGACCGGCCGCTCATCTACGTCGGCGGCGGGCTGCGCGGGCGCGCCGACGCGCTGCTGCGCCTGGCCGAGCACTTCGACATCCCCATCGTTCACTCGCTCATGGCCAAGGGCACGGTCCGGGACGACCACCCGCTGCTGCTGGGCATGCCGGGGTTCTGGGGTTCGAAGACCACGAACGACTACGCGCGGGGCGCCGACGTGGTCCTGGCGTTGGCCACGCGCTTCGCCGAGACCGACGCCAGCTCCTGGGACCCGGCCTACACATGGGACTTCTCCGACAGCACGCTCATCCAGGTCGACATCGATCCAGCGGAGATCGGCCGGAACTACCCGGTGGAGATCGGCGTGGTCGCGGATGTCGGACCGGCGGTCGAAGCGATCGCGGAGGCCGCCGAACGCCTGCCGGGCGTCGCACGACCCGAGGCGAGGGAGGAGATCGCGTCCTCCCGGGCCGCGCTGTTCGCGGACGCGCGAGCCCGTGGCCGCAGCGACCGGTTTCCGCTGCGGCCCGAGCGGATTCTGAGCGACCTTCGCAGCGCGCTGCCCGACGACGCGATCCTGGTCACCGACGTCGGCTGGAACAAGAACGGCGTCGCCCAGTGCTACGAGCTCCCCGCGCAAGGCCGGTTCATCACGCCGGGCGGCGCCTCGACGATGGGATTCGGGCCCGCCGCGGCCGTCGGCGTCCAGCTTGCCGAGCCGGATCGCGTGGTGGTCGCCCTGATCGGTGACGGCGGGATGAGCGCCCAGCTCCCCGCGGTGCCCATGGCCGTCGAGCAGGGCGCCCCGGTCATCTTCGTCGTGATGAACAACCGGGCGCACGGCACGATCGCCGATCTGCAGACCGCCAACTTCGGCGCCGGTTACGGCTGTGAGTTCACCGATCCCTCGGGCGAGCCGTACAGCCCCGACTTCGCCGCGCTCGGCCGGGCCTGCGGGGCCGACGGCCGGCGGATCGGCGCCCCGGAAGAGCTCCACGCGGCGCTCACCAGCGCCATCCAGGCCCGCCGGCCGACGGTTCTGGACGTGCCGATGGTCAACGAACCGGTGCCGACACCCGGGCATTGGAACATCAAGGACATCTACCAGGGTGTCTTCCCTGCGGGCAGCGCGTGATCCGCGCCATCACCGGTCGGCCGTCGACACCGGCCGGCCTCCGTCGATCCCACTCCTCTGACTCTCATCTCCGTTCACCGCTCCCCTGAAGGTGATGCAATGCCGAGGTACACCGCCGTCGTCGCCACGGTGCTGGCCACGATGCTGACCGCCGCCGCCTGCGTTTCCCCCGGAAGCTCCCACAGTGCCAAGGACTCCGGCACCGGGCCCATCAAGCTCGCCGTGATCGACGCGCAGAGCGGGCAGCTGAGCTCGCTCGGTGCCTGGGAGTCCAAGGGCGCCAAACTGGCGGTCAACGAGTGGAACGGCCGTGGCGGTATCAACGGACGCAAGATCCGACTCGACGTCTTCGACGACCAGGGCGATCCGACCGTCGGCACGAACCTGGCCCGCAAGCTCGCCGGCGGCCACTATCTCGCGCTGATCGGCACCTCCGAGAGCGCGGTCACCCTCGCCATGGCGCCGACGCTGCGGCAGGAGCAGATCCCCAACATCACCTCCGGCCAGTCGCCGGCGATGCCCGCGTTGGGCAGTCCGTTCCTGTTCCTCAACGGACCGACGAGCACGACCTATGACGAGACCCTCGCCAAGTACATCGTCGACACCAAAGGGATCAAGAACATCGCCTTGATCACCAACAATGGCTCCTACGGCAAGGGCGAGCACACCGCCTTCCTCGCCTCGCTCACCAAACGCGGTGTGAAGCCGGTCGCCGACCAGGTGGTGACCACCGACCAGAAGGACTTCAGCGCGGCCCTCACCTCCATCCGCGCCAAGAAGCCCCAGCTGATCTTCCTCGGCGCCGAGGAGGTCGAATCCGGGCTGATCGTGAAGCAGGCGCGAGACCTGGGCATCAAGGCCACCTTCGCGGGCGCGGCGCCCCAGGGCACACCGGTCTTCGTCAACACCGCCGGTGCGTCCAACACCGAAGGCACGATCGTCAGCACCCCGTACCTGAGCAACGATTTCAACGACGCGTCAAAGAAGTTCGCCGCCGCCTACAAGGCCGCCTACGGCGAGGAGGCCGAACTGCACGGCGCCAAGGCCTACGACGGGACCAACATCGTCCTCACCGCGCTGAAGACCTCGGGCGTCTCCGCCGGCCGCAAGCTCGCCGACGCCATCAGGGCCACGCAGTACCAGGGGCTGCTCGGGACCTTCGCCTTCGACAAGACCGGTGTGGGCATCTTCTCCACCCGGATCGGCACCATCCAGAACGCGCGCCTGGTCGCCGCGGGTTAGAGACCGGGGTCGCGGGGACTGCCGGGCCCGGACCCGGCAGACCCCGCGTCGGCAGGTAGGAGAAACATGCAAGTCTTTCTGCAGACCCTCGTCGGAGGGCTCAGCCTCGGCGCCATCTACGCGCTCGTCGCGATGGGATTCTCCCTCGTCTACCGGACCATGGGCCTGGTCAACTTCGCGCACGGCAACGTCGTGATGATCGGCGCCTACATCGCCTCCACCTTCTATCTCTCCGTGAAACTGCCCTTCGTTCCCGCCGTCGTGGTGGCCCTCGTCGTCACCGGCCTCGTCGGCACCGTGATCGAGCGGGTCCTCCGGCCGCTGGAGAACAAGGACTTCGACCTGATGCTCATCGGCACGATCGGGTTCGGCATCGTCCTCGAGGCGCTGGCGACCCTGATCTGGGGGGCCACCGGCCGGGCGGTGCGCAATCCCGTCCAGACCGGCCCGCTGGACGTCCTCGGGGCACGGGTCCGCGCCTATGACCTCATCGTCCTGGCGGTGACGGCGGTCGCGATGACGCTCTTGGTGCTGTTCCTGCACCGCACCAAGCGCGGTGTCGCGATGCAGGCCGTCGCCATGGACCATGAGGCCGCCACCGCGGTCGGCATCCACGTGGGGCGCAGCAACGCCATCGCCTTCGCGATCGGGGCGGGACTCGCGGCCCTCGCCGGGGCGATGGCCGGTCCGTTGCTGTACGTCAGCCCGGCCATGGGCGGCTCTCTGGGGATCAAGGGTTTCGCGGCCGCGATCCTCGGCGGGTTCGGCAACATCCCCGGCGCCATCGTGGGAGGTCTGGGCATCGGCATCCTCGACTCGTTCTCGGCCGGCCACTTCCAGGGCTACTCCGACCTGGTCACCTTCCTCGTCTTCACCGTGGCGATCATGATCCGCCCGACGGGGGTCTTCGGCGAGAGGACGGTCAACCGCGCATGAAGGTCCGCATCGCGGCACTGGCGGTCGCCGCCGTGCTCGCCTACGCGCTTCCTTACACGCTGGGCACCTACGCGATCCACGTGGTCGACGTGGCCGTCATCTTCGCCCTGCTGGCCATCGGCCTGGGCCTGGTCATGGGCGTCGGCGGTCAGATCAACCTCGCCCAGATCGCCTTCTTCGGCGTCGGCGCGTACAGCACCGCGCTCCTCACCACCCACGGCGGGCTGGGATTCTGGGCCGCGGCGGCGCTGGCCGTCGCCGCCTCCGCGGGTGCCGGGCTCGTCGTCGGCCTGCCCGCGCTCCGCGTCCAGTCGCACTATCTGGGGATCGTGACGCTGGGCCTGGGCCTGGCGTTCCTGAACTGGATCACGAACACGCCGATCGCCGGCGGAGCCGACGGGGTCTCCGAGATCCCGGTTCCGTGGTTGTTCGGCATCGACCTGTCCGACGAATACCTCTACTACTACCTCGAGGTCGTCGTCTTCGCCGTGGCCCTGGCGTTCGGCCTGTTCGTCGTGCGGACGCCGCTCGGCAGGCGGCTGCGCGCGATGCGGGACGACCCGCTCGCGGCCGGAGCCGTGGGCGCGGAGATCCCCTTCCTGCGGATGACCGCGTTCTTGCTCGGCAGCGTGTACGGGGGACTGGCCGGTGTTCTGTACGCGGGTCTGATCCATTACGTCGCGCCCGAGACGTTCAGCATCACCAACATGTTCCTGCTGCTGGCGATGGTGATCGTCGGCGGTCGGCAGAGCCTGTGGGGCTGCGTCATCGGCGCGGTGTGCCTGTCGCTGATCCGCGAGTGGCTCGTCGACTTCTCGACCTACGCCCAACTGGGGTACGGCATCGTCGTCGTGCTCATGACGGTGTTCGCACCGACCGGACTGGCAGGCGTGCCGCGCCGGATCGCGTCGCTGCGCCGGCGAGGACGGGAGGGCGCTCGCGCCGCGTTGCGCCCCTTCGAACCGTACGAGCCGGTGCCGGAGGACTCGGCCCGGCACGCCTCGCTGGAGGTCAGCCGGATCAGCAAGCATTTTCGCGGGCTCAAGGCGCTCGACGAGGTCTCCCTGGAGATCGAGGCCGGAAGGATCCACGGCATCGTCGGTCCCAACGGCTCGGGAAAGACGACGCTGTTCAACGTCGTGAGCGGCCTGTACCGGCCGACCGGCGGCAACGTGCACCTCGACGGCCGGCCGATCACGGGCGCCCGATCGTACCGGCTCTCGCAGCTGGGGATCGCCCGCACCTTCCAGAATCTACGGCTGTTCGGGGCCTTGACGGTCCGGGACAACATCCTCGTCGCGCTCGACCGCACCCGCACCCGGTCCATCTGGCGGTACGCCCTGTGGCCCGTGGGCGTGTGGCGACACGACCGCGCGTTGCGAGGCCGAGCCGATGAGCTCCTGCGCCGCTTCGGCCTCACCGACTACGCCGACGCGTTGCCGGCGTCCCTGCCGTACGGGATCCAGAGGCGCATCGAGATCGCCCGCGCCATGGCGGGAGGACCGCGGGTCCTGCTGCTCGACGAGCCCGCCGCCGGGCTCAACGGCGAAGAGGCGGGGCGGCTCGCGGAGATCGTCCGCTCGATCCGCGAAAGCGGCGTCACCGTCGTGATCATCGAGCACAACATGGGGCTCGTCATGTCCTTGTGCGACCGCGTCACCGTACTCGCCAGCGGCCGTGTCATCGCCGATGGCGCGCCCGCCGAGGTGGTGGCCGCCCCTGCGGTCATCGACGCCTACCTCGGCGGCGAATCCATGTCGCAGGCGCCGATCACTCTCCCCACGGAGGTGAACAGATGAGCGGTGAGCTGTCCGTCGAGAACCTGTCCGTGCATTACGGAGGGGTCTGCGCCGTCCGGTCGATCGGCTTCACGGTCGCCGCCGGGCAGTCGGTGGGCGTCATCGGCGCCAACGGCGCGGGCAAGACGTCCAGTCTGCGGGCTCTCATGGGGTTGGTGCCCCGGAGTTCCGGCTCGATCAGGTTCGACGGCAAGGACCTGTCCAGGGCCAGGGCCCGGGACATGGTCCGGCACGGGATCGGCTACGTCCCCGAAGGACGCCATGTCTTCGGCGGCCTGACCGTGGAGAAGAACCTGCTCCTTGGCGCGTACACCGAACCATGGAAAGGTCGGACACGCAAGACCCTCGGCGAGGTCTACGAGACGTTCCCGGTGCTCGGCGAGATGCGCGGGCGGCTGGCGGGGGCCTTGTCCGGCGGCCAGCAGCAGATGCTGGCGATCGGCAGAGCGCTGATGTCGCGCCCGCGGCTGCTGCTCCTCGACGAGCCCTCCATGGGGTTGTCGCCGAAACTGGTGGACGACATCCTGCGCGTGCTGCTGGGCCTCCGCGAACAGGGACTCAGCCTGCTGCTCGTCGAGCAGAACGCCAAGCTCACCTTCGAGGTCGCCGCCGACTGCCTGGTCATGGAGAACGGAGAGGTCGCCATGACCGGTCGTTCGGACGAACTCCGAAAGGACGTGCGCGTGCGGCGCATCTACCTCGGCCTGTGACGACGATGCCGCGGCCCGCCACCGGCAGGCCACGGCATCACCGTCGCCTCAACCGCAGAACGGCTTCATGCCCATGGCGGACTGGATACCCCCGACGATCAGCTTCTGGAACTCCGCGGCTCCGGGGAACGCGGAGTCGTCGGTGAAGTCCCGGGCGTCGTGTCCCAGGGTGGTCACCCAGGAACGTCCGCCGTCGTAGTACTGGCACCACGCGACGGGGTGGAACGTCCCGTGGCCAGGGTGGCCCATGGATCCGGTCACACCCTTGACGAGTGAACGCTCCTCCACCGTCGCCAGGAAGCGCACGTTGGAGGGAAAGGGGACCAGGTTGTACCACTCATCGGTGAAGTTCCACGTGGCAGGCAGGTCCTTGGTGGAGGTGTCCGTCCGGTCGAGGGTACGGACCGTGCCGGCCTGCTCGGGGCCATGGTCGTAGAAGTTGGCGCCGCCGAGGAGTCCTTCGTAGTAGGGCCAGTTGTACTCGGTGCCGAAGGCGTTGTGGATTCCGACGAAGCCACCGCCGCCGCGCATGTACTGGCGCAACGACGTCTGGGCCGGCAGGTCCAGGTTGTCGCGCGAGGTGCTGAAGAAGATCACCGCGTTGTACCTGAACAGCTGCGACGGAGTGGCGAGCTGCGCGGGGTCCTCGGTCCAGTCGACGGCGAACCCGTTCTCCTTGCCGAGCCTGATCATGGCGTTCTGCACCACGTTGGCATCGGTCAGCGCGGGATTCAACCCGGAGCCGAGGGCGGGGCCGAGGTCGGCGTGACGTGGCCCGGCGGTGCGTGTGTAGAGCAGCACTCGGTAGCCCTTGGACGCGTCGAAGTTGCCCCAGCCGTGATAGCAGCGCGGGTCGGGTCCTCGGCAGACCCCGTAGTCCGGGTCGCCGAGTTCCTGGGCCCCTCGGTTCGGGGCGGCCTCGGATCGTCCGCTCGCCGAGGCGGTGACGCCGGCGCCGAGCATGGCCGCGACCACGACGATCGCGGTGCTGAGGCTCGCCAGCAGCGCGGTGGTCAGATGCGAAGACGGTCTCCTCATCGCGGTGATTCCTTCCAGCTCATAACGGTGGTCCGTCTAGTGGTCCTCTGGGTCCGCTATGAGCCAGATGACGATCTCACGCGCTTTGATCGTCGGCAATACCTTGCCGTTATTAGCAGGTCACTTCGGGGCAAGGTCTTGCGCCCCGTGAAGTCGCAACCTACGGTGTCGTCCATTCAGCGGATCAACTGATCCGTCTAGTGGTCCAGGATGCTGGACTGATCAAGTTCTCTGCGGACAGGAGCCGCCATGACAGCCCCTGTGGGTCGACGAAACTTCTTGACCGGCGCGGTCGGCATGGGAGGCGCCCTCGCCCTCACCGGCCCGGCGAGGCCCGCCGACGCGGAAATCCCGGTGATCCCCCGTCAGCCGGCCGGGCTGGGGGCCGCGGGAACCGACTACCCGAAGGTCGGAGGCGACCTGGGCAACCAGAACCACTCCGCTCTTCGGCAGATCAACCGCACGAACGTCCCGCGGCTGGGCGGCGCCTGGCATGTCAACCTGGAGGGCGGCAGCACCAGCGCTCCGCAGCAGAGCACGATCGTCGCGCAGGACGGCGTGCTGTACGTCCAGACGACCCAGCAGAACGTCTTCGCCGTCGACGGGCGGACCGGAGCCATCAAGTGGAGGACCAACGTCGGCGATCGGCAGACCAACATGCGCGGCGTGGCGGTGGCCGAGGGCAAGGTCTTCACCACCTCGGGGGCGAACATCGTCTACGCCCTCGATCAGGAGACCGGCGCGGTGGTCTGGCAGAAGCAACTGCTGACCGACGACGAAGGCACCGGCGACAACGGCGGATGCGACCCGCAGAACGGGCAGTGCGGCGGCAGCGTCGGCACTCTCGCCGGCGCCGTCGTGTACTGGGACGGCCTGATCTACGTCGGCATGCAGGGCAGCACGATCGGCGCACGCGGCCGCGCCTACGCGCTGCACGCCGCGACCGGCGAAGTCGCCTGGACGTTCTGGGGCGCGCCCGGACCCGGCGAGTACGGCCACGACACCTGGGAGGGCGACTCCTGGAAGACCGGCGGGGCCGTGACGTGGATGCATCCCGCCATCGACCCGGAGCTGGGCCTGGTCTACTGGGCGTTCGGCAATCCGTACCCGCGCACGAACGGCTCGACCCGCGGCGGCACGAACCTCTTCGCGAACTGTCTGCTGGCCATCGACGCGAAGACCGGGAAGCGGCGCTGGCACTTCCAGTCGGTCCACCACGACATCTGGGACTACGACAACGTCATGGCCCCCGTCCTGCTCGACCTGAAGATCCGCGGCAGGAAACGCAAGGTGGTCGTCTACGGCAGCAAGGTCTGCATGTACTACATCCTCGACCGCGCCACCGGCGAACCCGTCCACGGCATGGAGGAACGGCCGGTTCCCCAGGAACCGCGCCAGAAGACCTGGCCGACGCAGCCGTTCCCCGGCGGGGAACCGTTCGTGCACCAGGCGCCGAGCTTCCACGACACCACGCGACCGGTGCCGTACTACCCGTCGGGAGGGATCTTCACCCCGTTCTGGGACGACGCGACGATCCTGTACCCCGGTGCGGGCGGCGGCGCGGATTGGGCGCACATCTCCTTCAGCCCCCACACCGGCCACCTGTACGTCGGATACGGCTTGATCAACTCCTCGTACTCCAACACCAACGGCGGCCGGGTCAACACCGCACGGCCCTACGGGGAGTACTTCTCCGGCGGGATCGTCGCGGTCGATCCCCACACCAACAAGCCGGTGTGGCGCAAGGAGGGCGACTGGTCCCTTGCCCACGGCAACGGGATCCTCACGACCGCCGGCCGGGTCATGTTCCAAGGCGGCCCCGACGGAGTCCTGGTCGCCATGGACGACACCGACGGCCGCGTCCTATGGCGGTGGCAGACCGGTGCCGGGGTGCACACCAGCCCGATCTCCTACGAGCTCGACGGAGAGCAGTACATCGCCGTCTTCGCCGGCGGGAACGGTCTCCCGTACCCGGACATCCCAAAGGGCGACCACCTGTGGGCGTTCAAACTCGGCGGCCGGGTCCCGCAGGCCGCCGCTCCGACGCCCCCGTCGAAGCGAAATCAGATCCGCAGCGTCCCGGTCGCCGGTACGACGATCACGCTCGGCCGGGTGTGGAACGGCTCCACCCAGTCTCCGGGCACCGAGGAGAACATCGTCGCGCAGAACGCCATGTCCCCACAGAACCTGTCCATCACGGTGGGAACGACGGTGACCTTCGCCAACCCCGCGGACAATGCCCACAGCCACGGGGCCGCGTCGTTCTTCGACCACGAGTTCAACACCGGCCGGCTGGCACCTGGCACGTCCGCCACCCACACCTTCAACGAGCCGGGAGAGTACTTCTACAACGACCCGGTCTTCCCCCAGAACACCGGCAAGATCGTCGTGCGGTGACCGGGGCCATCGTCGTACGGTGACCGGGGTCGTCAGTCCTGGCGCGGAGTCCTGTGCTCCGCGCCGGTCAGGTAGGCGACGACCATCTCACCGATCATCTCGCGGTGCCGGGACCGGTGCTCCGGAGCGGTCATATCCCGTCCGAACAACGCGGCGAACGTGTGCTGGTTGGCGATGCGGAAGAAGCAGAACGAGCTGATCATCATGTGGACGTCGATGGCGTCCACGTCCACGACGAAGTCGCCGTCGGCGCGACCGGCGTCGAGGATCTGGGAGATCAGCTCGACCGCCGGGGCGCCGAGGTTCACCAGAACGTCAGACTTGCGCAGGTGCTCGGCCTGGTGGATGTTCTCGATGCTGACGAGCTTGATGAAGTCCTGGTGCGCCTCATGGTGGTCGAATGTCAGCTCGGCCAGCGTGCGGATCGCCTCCACCGGCGCGAGGTGCTGGACGTCGATGGTCGACTCCAGCCTCCGGACCTCGCTGTACGCCTTCTCCAGAACCGCTACGTACAGCTGCTCCTTGCCCCCGAAGTAGTAGTAGATCATCCGCTTGGTCGTGCGCATGAGCGCCGCCATGTCATCCACCCGTGCGCCGGCATACCCATGCCGGGCGAACTCTCGCTGCGCGACGTCGAGGATCTCGGCACGCGTGCGGTCGGCGTCACGCTGGCGCTCACCGGAGGCGGGAGTGGCGGGCTGCGATGACATGTGACTCCACGGAGGCGGCTACCGGTGGAAGACCATCCTATGGCGGCTGGGGGCGGCGTCTCGTCGCTGACCAACGTCGTCGGCGCCCGCACCTCCGCCGGGTTCAGCTCGAGCGGCGGTGGGACCGAGCGTGCTGGGCGGCCAGCCGGACAGGTGCGTTGACCGCACCGTAGCCCCGGTAGTCGTCCAGGCGCTGGACGATTTCGAAGAACACGCGGCCGGTGGTGCCGGTGTAGAAGTGCACGAACTCGCCGTGCTCGTCCTTGTCGTAGAGCAGGTTGAGCTCCCGGAGCAGTCCGTGCCGTTCCGCTCCGAGGTCGTGGCGTGCCTCGAGATCGTCATAGTAGTTCTCCGGAATCGCGAGAGGCGTGAATCCCGCGGTGCGGATCCTGCGTGCGGTGGCGACGATGTCCCGGCTGGCCAGCGCCACATGCTGCCAGGCGACACCGGGCGTGCCGTCGTGCGCGCCGACGTAGGCGACATTGAGGGCGATCCGGACCCGGCCGTCGTCGGTGGAGACCGCGCGACTCCGCATCAACCCGTACGGATCAGGCAGTTCCAGGCTCTCATGGGGGCGCAGCCCCAGGACGCTTCGGTAGAACAGGGACGCCTCATCGAAGTGATGCCATGGCTGGGGGAGCGCGACGTGATCGATGTGAGTGATCTCGCCCGCTCCGTCGGAGGGATCCCGCTCGTCCTCCGAGAAGTCGTCGGTCCAGCTCGGGTGGTCCGGCCGCGCGGTTCGGCAGAAGAACAACTCGGTGCCGTCCGGCGCGGCCACGGCGTCCAGCGGCGCGTCGTCCGGGTCCCGCAGGCGCGGCAGAACGGGCGACAGAAGTGCCTGCGCGCGTTCGACCGATGCGGCGGGATCGGGGGACTCCAACCCGATCGCGTTCAGGACGGGGCCGTCCCCGCTCTCCGGACTCCCGCTGTTCAGCAGAATCCGCGCCTCGCCCTGCTCCCAGAGCTCCACCGGCTTGCCGCGATGCGTTCCCGTACGGACGAACCCCAGCGCCTTCAGCAGCCCGCTGACCAGGCCAGGGCCCGGGGTGGCCAGTTCCGCGAAGGCGAATCCACTCGGGGCCACCGGCGCGGGTGCCGCTGATCGGGACGAGCCGCCGATGGAGGTGCCGACCTGCTCTTCCAAGGCGATGAGGGAACGCATCGCGTCCTGGGCGGTGCGCATGGCGGCCGCCTGCCGGAAGATGTCGTTGAACACCTCCAGAGAGAGCGGCCCCTCGTAGCCGGTTCGCAGTACGTGCGCGAGGAACCCCGCCACGTCCAGGTCGCCCTCCCCGGGGAAACAGCGGTAGTGCCGGCTCCAGTACAGGACGTCCATCGGCAGGGACGGGGCGTCGGCGAGCTGCAGGAAGAAGATCTTCTCGCCGGGAATCGTCTCGATGGCGTACGGGTCGACGTCGCGGGCCAGAATGTGAAAGCTGTCCAGACACAGTCCGAGATTCGGATGGTCCGCCATTCGAACGATGCGCCAGGCGTGCAGGTAGTCGCTGACGTGACGCCCCCACGCCAGCGCCTCGTAGGCGATCCGGATCCCACGGTCGGCGGCCCGGTCGGCGAGCAGCCGCAGCTGTTCGGCGGCCAGACCATCGTCGTCCACCGCGGCGGGGGAGACGTTCGAGCAGACGAGCAGCCGCGTGACGCCCAGTCGCTCCATGAGGTCGAGCTTGTGCTCCGCCCGGCGCAGAGCGTCGGCGAGGAGACCCGGCGGGACGGCTTCGAAGTCCCGGAACGGCTGATACAACTCGATGGCCAGCCCCAGGTCGGCGGCGCGGCGCCGGACCTCCTCCGGGGCCATCTCGCTGGAGATCAGGTCGTTCTCGAAGATCTCGATACCGTCGAATCCGGCGGCGCCGACGGCGGTCAGCTTGTCGGCCAGCGAGCCGCTGAGCGACACGGTGGCGATGGACCTGCGCATGCCGAGGACTCACCCCTCACTAACGGACGAACCAGTACGTTATTTAATCATCCGATGACGGGATCGCTCGGCTGCGGCAGCCGGGGCGGCATCGCCCGTCTCCGGAGCCGTGTCCGAGGGGCGCCGGCCCCCGGGGTGAACGCGGCCCGTCGGGCATCGTGTGATGACCCGGCGGACGTCCGGTCGCGGTAGGGATTGAAGCTGTCAGACACGAGTGTTTTTCTGTCATGCTTCTTGACGTGGTCGAGATGATCGGGCGGTATCGGGTTGTTCGCCGGCTGGGCCGCGGCGGAATGGGGACGGTGTGGCTCGCCGAAGACAGCGGTGGACGGCGTGTCGCGGTGAAGGTCATCAACGCCGAACTGGCGCGCGAGCCTGAGTTCCGCGAGCGGTTCCGGCAGGAGGTGGAGGCGGCGCGGCGGGTGCGGCGGTTCTGCACGGCGCCGGTCCTGGACGCCGGTCTCGACCAGGACCCGCTGTGGGTGGCCACCGACTTCATCGACGGTCCGACGGTGCAAGAGGCGGTGTCCGCCGACGGCCCGCTGCGTGGAGCCGATCTCGACGCGCTCGCGGTCGGTATCGCGACGGCCCTGACCGCAATCCACCAGGCCAGGTTGATCCACCGGGACCTCAAACCCTCCAACGTACTGCTGTCACCGGTCGGTCCGCGGGTCATCGATTTCGGTATCGCCCGCGCTCTGGACGCCACCGGGCAGTTGACGCGTTCCGGGACGGTCATCGGCACCCCCGGCTACATCGCGCCCGAGTTGTTGGCCGGTGGCCGGCCGCTCCCGGCCGCCGACGTGTTCTGCTGGGGCGCCGTCGTCGCCTATGCGGGCACGGGCCGTCCTGCCTTCGCCGGGGCCGGCGGCGCCGAGATCAACAGCCGGGTCCAGCACGCCGAGCCTGACCTGGACGGCCTTGAGCCACACCTTCGCCAACTCGTCGCCCGCGCCCTCGCCAAGGATCCCGCCGTCCGACCGGCCGTTCCCCAACTGCTCTCCGAGCTCACCGGTTCGCCGTCCGCTCCACCCCAGGACGGGGACCCTCGCACCCGCCGGCTGACTACACGGTTCGACTCTCACGCTGCCCGGCGACTCGCCCCGTACGCAGGTCTGGGCGCGGTCGCGCTGGCCCTGGCCGCGTCCAACGGAGATACCGGAGCGGGAAACACGGGCCTGGCCACGACGGCGACCTCGCCCGCCACCAGCGCCACACCCTCGCCATCACCCACGAGCCCTCAGCCGGCCACCACGCCTGCACCCGACCCGCAGCCCAGCACGCAATCGCCCCCTCTGGACCGGGGCCCGATCACCAACACCGCCAGCGGACTGTGCATCGACACCGACGGACCGCAGGGCCCCGGCGTCCACGTGCAAGTCCGTGACTGCGGGAACTACAGCGGCCAGCGCTGGCGCTACGACCAGACCACCTACCACCTCGTCAACCCGCCCAGCAGCCTGTGCCTCGACACGGCCGGAGCCCCCACCAGAGGAGTCAACGCCGTGCTGAACCCGTGCGGGAACTACAGCGGCCAGCAGTGGCGCTACAACCCCGGCACCGGGCAGCTCACCAACCTCACCAGCGGCCTGTGCCTGGACACGGACGGGCCTCCCGCCAACTACGTCGCCCTGGTGGCCAACCCCTGCGGAAACTACACCGGCCAGCGCTGGCACCCGTGAGCCGCGATCCTGACCGACGCGGTTGCTCCTTCCGCTCGCAGGGACGTGATGAGGACGCCGAGCCGGTCGAGCCCTTCGCGCAGCTCCCCACGGGAGGCGGCGTAGGACAGCCGCACGTGGGTGTCGGCGGTGTGGGCGCCGAAGTCCTTGCCGGGAGTGAGTGCGACGTGGGCCTCGTCGAGGGCGCGTTCGCAGAACTCCCAGGCACCCAGGCCGGTGCCACTGATATCGAAGTAGACGTAGAACGCCCCGTCCGGCACAGCCGGGACTGGCAGCCCGATGCGGGCGAGCCCGTCGAGGACGAGGGCGCGGCGGGCGGCCAGCTCGACGCGGCGGTCCTCACACAGAGCGAGGGATGCCGGAGTGAAAGCGGCCAGGGCTGCGAGCTGGGCGGGCGCGGAGGCACACAGGAAATAGTTCATCGCCAGGCGCTCGATGTGCGGGACGAGGGCTTCGGGGAGCACGGCCCATCCGAGCCGCCACCCGGTCATGCCGAAATACTTGGAGAAGCTGTTGATGACGACCGCGTCCGGGTCGGCCGACAGGACGGTGCGCGGCGGGGTGCCGTCGGGGGCGGGGTCGGAGAGGTTCAGGTAGATCTCGTCCACGATCCGCCACGCTCCGCGCTCGCGGGCCAGGTCGCTGATCGCGGCCAGCTCCTCGAAGGGGATGGAGGTGCCGGTCGGGTTCGACGGGGTGGCGACCATCACCGCGTTGGTGCGCTCGCTCCACGCCTGCTCGACGGCGGCGGCGTCGAGCTGGAATCGGGTCGCCGCGGTCGTCGGGACGGTGACGACGCGGCCGCCGAAGGTCTCCACGAGCTGACGGTTGCAGGGGTAAGAGGGGTCGGCCAGGATCACCTCGTCACCGGGTTCGGTGGTCGCCGCGGCGATGAGCAGCAGCGCGGCGGACGCGCCGGTGGTGATGACGATGCGGGCCGGGCTCACGGTCACGCCGTGCCGGTCGCGGTAGAACCCGGCGATCGCCTCCCGAAGCGCCGACAGGCCGAGCGCGGGTGAGTAGGGCAGGGGCCGGCCGTCCATGACTTCGCGCATCGCGTCGCGCACGGCCGGGGGTGCGCCGAAGTCGGGTTCGCCGATGCTGAGCTTGACGACCCGGTGGCCTTGAGCTTCGAGGTCGGCGGCCTGCTGGCCGAACGCCATCGCGTGGAACGGCTCGACGGTCCGGGCGCGGTGCGAGAGCTTCATCGGGTCTCCTCCTCGGGTCGGATGGCGGCCACCAGAGCGAGGACGAGCCGGTTGACCGGCACGTCGATCCCGTGGCGTTCGGCGGCGCGGACGACCGCGCCGGTGAGGGCGTCGTACTCCAGCGGGCGGCCGGCGAGCCGGTCCTGCCGCATCGAGGTCGTCGCACCGGGCGGGACGTTCCGCAGCCACTCCATCCACCGATCCACGTCCGCGTCGGTGAGGGCCGCGCCTTCGGCCTGGGCGACCCGTACGGCCTCGGTCATGATCTGCCGGGCGATGCCGCCGACTCCGGGGTCGCGGATGACCTCGACGCGGCGGCCGGTGAGCGCGGTCAGCGGGTTCGCGGTGATGTTGGTCAGCAGCTTCGCCCACGCCGCCGTGGCGAAGTCCGGCTCCAGCCCGACTCGCATGCGCCCGGCGGTCAGCTCGGCCGTGATCGCCCGGCCTGCCTCATCGTCCCGCACGGCCAGGTCGCGGTCGCCGACCCGCCGCAGGATCGCTTTGCCGGGTACGGTGCGCTCCACGTTCAGGTAGACCACCGTCGGCACGATGGACGCCGACCCGGTGTAGGGGGCGACGCGCCGGCGGTGCTCGACGCCGTTCTGCGCGACCAGCACCGTCGCGCCGGGGTCGGCGATGACGCGCAGCCAGTCGGCGACCTGGTCGGTGTGGTGAGCTTTGACCGCGAGGATCGCGGTGTCGAACCCAGCGATGTCGGCCGGGCTCGACGTGTGCGTCACCGGCCACGACTCAGGAATGCCGTCCTCGGTGACCTCGATCCGGTCCACCGGCGTCCGTCCGCACACCGTCACCGGCCGGCCCGTCCGCGCCAGCGCGGACGCCAACGACAGCCCGATCGCCCCGGCGCCGATCACCGCGACCGGCCGCTGCTGTGCGGGCGCACTCATGTCCTCGTCCTCCCCGTCACGAAAGGGCGCGTTCGCGGTGGAATCCACCCCGGCACGGCCTGATAGGGACAAACTATCCTCGATAGGACGGGAAATGCTGCTAAATATTTATAGGTAATGGTATGTGGGAGGGAGGATATGTCTCATGGATGCCGTTGATCGCAGAATCCTTGCCGAGCTCCAGGCGGATGGCCGCTTGACCGTTACCTCCCGAGTCCTGGAGCGCCGCACCGGCGCCCACTGACCGAAAGGAGCACTGCTGTGCCTGGCTCTCACCCCGGCCGCCGTCGTTCCGGTTCCGGCGGGCAGGCCGACGCGTGGTCTCCTTTCAGAACTCCGGGCCGGGGCCGTCAGGGCCGTGATCGTTCTCCGGTGAGCGGAGCTCTTCGTAGAGCCTGAGAGACCACTCTCGGTTCTCCCGCGCGGCGTCGGTCTCACCGACGGCCTCGAGATGGGACGCCAGTGACTCAAGAGCTCGGGCCTGCCAGAGCGGGGTGCCGATCTCCTCGAAGATGGCAACGGCCTCGGTGAGCGCCCCGAGGGCCTCAGGGCGGTGCCCGTGTTCATGGTGGCACTCGCCGAGGGTGAGCAGAGTCCTGGCCTCGAGGAGGCGTTCAGCGGTGTCGCGGGCGATCGACAGTGCTTCTTGGAGCAGTTCTTCGGCTTCGTTCAGAGCGCCCTGCCTCTGGCGGACGTTGCCCAGTCCGTAGAGCGCGAAAGCCTCGCTTCGCGGGTCATGGTGCTCGCGTGCGACCTCTGCGAGCCGGTCGAACGACCGTTCGGCGCGCTCCACTTCTCCGCGCTCCAGGTCAAGCTCGCCGATCAGGTGGATGAGCTGCGGATGGACGTGTTCCATCGGTTCGCCACCGGCGACGGCTCGCGCGGCTACGAGGTAGGGCTCGGCGAGATGCGGATGCCGCAGGTCGATGTGCACCTGACCGATGCATCGCAGCACGATCACTTCGACGCCGCGGTCGCCGACCCCGCGCAGCGCGTCAAGGGCCTCTTCGTAGCCGGCCAAGGCGATGTCGTAACGACCGCCCAGGTGGCGGACGTACGCCAGCGCGGTCAGGGCGAGGGCACGGCCGTGGGGATCGGCGACCTCCGTGAACAGCCGCATCGCCTCCGTCAACTCGGCTTCGGCCCGCTCGTGCCGGTGCCGGGCGATCCCGAGCAGACCCGACGCGGTCAGCATCGTCGCCTGCCCGCGGCGGTCGGCCATTCGCCGGGTGACGGCGAGGCCGTACTCGACGGTGACGCGCCACTCGTCATGGTGACTGAGCGCCTCGAACAGGCAGACGAGCGTTCCTACGAGGTCCCAGCAGAGTTCGGCCATGTCCAGGCAGGCGGACTGGCGGACCACCGCGAGCAGTGCGGCCCGCTCGGATCGGTACCAGGCGAAAGGCTCGGTCTCCGCATCCGTGCCCTCAGGGAGTCGCCGACGAGGAGCACTGCCGTGCACCACCGCGTAGTCCCCCTCCCACACCGTGATGTGGGCCTGCTCGGCGAGTGCGAGCCAGGCACCGAATGCGCGGGTGAGGGCCGCGCGCCGGTCCTCCTCGCGGTCCTCCCGGTCGGCCAGTTCGCGGGCGTAGAGGCGGATCAGGTCGTGGAACCGGTAACGGCCCGCAGCCGTGCTGCCGATGATCCGGGCGTCGAGGAGCTCTCCGAGGTGGCGATCGGCCTGGGCGGGGGTGGTGTCGAGAAGGTCGACCGCTACCCAGGCGGCGAAATCGGGGGTTTCAAGCAGGCCGAGAAGCCGGAACAGGCGCCGGGCCCCGGAGGACAGCCCGGTGTAACTGAGGGCCAGGCATGTCCGTACGGCGAGGTCACCGGTGGCCAGTTCGTCCAGACGGCGTCGTTGGTCGCGCAGGCGCTCGGCGAGATCACTGAGCCGCCAGTCCGGTCGGGAGGCGAGGCGGGAGCCCGCGATTCGAACGGCGAGCGGCAACCTGCCGCACAGTTCCACGATCTCGGCCGCCGCGTCGGGCTCGGCCTCCACCAGCTCCGTCCCGGCGATCTGCGCCAGCAGCCGCACGGCCTGACGGGGTTCGAACACGTCCAGGTCGACCCGGTGGACGCTCTCGAGCCCGGACAGTCGCCGGCGGCTGGTCAGCAGCACGGCGCATGTGGGGGAGCCCGGCAGCAGCGCTCGTACCTGTGCCTCGTCATGGGCGTTGTCGAGCACCACGAGGATCCGTCGTGTGGCCAGCACGCTGCGGTACATGGTCGCACGCTCGTCGAGCGTCTCCGGAATGCTCGAACCGTCGACTCCCAGATCCCGGAGGAAGCGGTTCAGAACCCAGGTCGCCTCGAGCGGCATCTCGGCGCCCCCGAGATCGACGTACAGCTGGCCGTGCGGGAACTCCTCGATCAGCTGGGAGGCCACGTGCACGGCGAGTGTCGTCTTGCCGATACCGCCCAATCCCGCGATCGCCGAGATCACGATCGCCGGGCCGCCGTCGGCCAGCACTCGAGTCAGCTCTTCGACATGGGCCTCGTGCCCGGTGAAGTCCGCGATGTCCCTGGGCAGCTGCGCCGGACCACTCGGCATGCGCGGGACGTCGAGCTCGGGATCTCCCGCCAGAATGGCCTCCTCGATGCGCCGCAGGTCGACCCCTGGATCGACACCCAGCTCGCGCTTGAGCAGCTCACGTCCGTCGTGGGAGAGCTCGAGGGCTTCGGCGGATCGTCCGCATCGGTGGAGCGCGAGCATGAGGTGGGCGCGCAGGCGTTCGCGGAACGGATACTCGGCGACGAGAGCCGACAGTTCACCGATGAGCTCGGCGTGACGTCCCATGGCGAGCTCGGCCTCGATGCGTTTCTCTGTCGCCACCTGGCGGAGCTCGGTGAGACGGACCGTCTCCTCATGGATCAACGTGATCTCATCCTGGTCCTCGAGCATGGGACCTCGCCACTGTTCGCCCGCCTGACGAAGCAGATCTGCGCCCTCGGTGAACCGCCCCTCGGCGACCGCCCGCGTGCCCTGCTCGAAGAGTTCCTCGAACCGGACCACGTCCAGTTCACCGTGTCGCACGGCCAGCAGGTAACCGGGCGGGCGGTGGGCGATCCGCCCCTCGTCCCGCAGCGCCCTGCGCAGATGGTGGACGTAGCCCTGGAGGGTCTTGGCGGCGGTCCGCGGTGGGTCGCCGCCCCACAACGCGTCGATCAGTTGGTCGGCCGAGATGACGCTGTTCGCCCTACAGAGAAGGGTGACGAGAAGCGCTCGGAGCTTTGGAGGAAGATCAACAACTCGCTCATCAACGCGGACCTCGAGCGGCCCGAGAATGCGGAACTCGACAGACTCCGCCATAGCTGCCCTTCCTCGCGGGTCAACCAGTCCGTCAGGACAAACGTCAACCACCTCTAAACCGTTCCACAACCTCGATGCGTACGGTGGCTCAAGAGTCAAGGGAAGGCAGGATTCGGCTTTTCGGTAATCCTTTAAGGGCAGATTCCGATGAATCGAGTGTATTTTTCCCGAAGAAGCACAAATCGCGTACAGTTCCAGGTCCTGGGCCCGCTGGCCATGACCGTCGACGATCGTCCGATATCCCTACCGGGGGGTAAACAACGAACGCTGCTCGCCGCGTTGCTGCTCAATGCGAACAGGACCGTGACGAATGAGGAGATCATCGAGCAGGTGTGGGGTGAGATCCCGCCGCACCGGCCACGCAACGCGCTGCACACCTGCGTGGGGCGTCTCCGTCAGGCACTCGCCCGGCAGTGTGACGACGCGCACCGAATGCTGCGGACGTCGGCGGCCGGCTATGAGATCAGGATCGACACGGAATGCCTCGACCTCGAGCGGTTCCGCGCCCTCGACCGAGCGGCGCGGAAGGCGGGCGCGCGAGGAGATCTGGCCGCGGAGGCGGCGCGACTGTCCGAGGCGCTCGCGTTGTGGCGCGGGCCGGCGTTGCCCGACGTACGCTCCGAGGCGCTCCATCGGGACTTCGTTCCCGGGCTGAACGAGGAGCGGCTGCTGGCACTCGAGCGCAGTCACGAGGTCGGCCTGGCGCTCGGCCGTCACGACGAGCTGGTCGGCGAGCTGCGCGTTCTCACCGTGAGGTATCCGTTCCGCGAGCGGTTCTGGCGGCAGCTCATGCTCGCGCTCTACCGCTCGGGCCGCCAGGCGGAGGCGCTTCGGGCGTACGAGAGGGTGAGTGTCCGCCTCCGCGACGAGCTGGGCATCGATCCGAGCCCCGAGCTACAGCGGATCCACCTGGCCATGTTGCGCAGTGAGCCGGGACTACGCCTGACGGAGACCGGAGCGAGAGGAGGCGAGAGTGCAGTCCTTTCCGGCTACTGACGCACAGGCGTTCCGCCGGGTCCTCGGTCACTTCTGTACGGGCGTCACCGTCATCACGACATCGCTCCACGGGGACCCTGCGGGGTTCACCTGCCAGGCGTTCAGCACTCTCTCCCTGGACCCGCCGCTGGTGCTGTTCTGTGTCTCCACGGCTTCGACCACGTGGCCGAAGATCCGGGACGCCGGATTCTTCTGCGTCAACGTCCTGGCCGCCGGTCAGGAGGATCTCGGGCGGCGGTTCGCCCGGCGCGGGTGCCGGCGCTTCGACGGAATGGTCAATGCCGAATCGCCCGGTGGAGCCCCGATGATCTCCGGTGCGGCGGCCTGGATCGACTGCACACTCGAAGACCGCCATGAGGCGGGAGATCACAACATCGTCATCGGTAAGGCACGCCACCTGTCGACGGATACGGCGAAAGAACCGCTGCTGTTCTTTCGTGGGGAGTGGGCGACGCTCGGCCCCCTTCCAGACCGGGCGGTCGGCCGCTGAGGCGGTCTCGCCGTATCCGCCGCCTCCTCCGATCAGCGCACCCCTGCGGAGCCGGAGAGCGATTCGGGATCCGCACACGCCACGGCGTCGGCGAGGATCTCATAGGAACGGACGCGGTCGTCCATGTCCTGGATCAACGTGATGGCCATGAGCTCGTCGGCGCCGGTCGCCCGGAGGAGTTCGGCCACCCGGCCGCGTACCGTCGCCGGTCCGCCGATCAGATGATCGCTGAGACCCTTTCGTACACGCGCCCGCTCGGCCTCGGAGTAGCGGTAGGCCGCCGCTTCGCCGGGCGTGAGGTTGGGCCGGTTCCTCCGGCCCTCCAGTGACTCGTGGATGATGACGCCGACCGGTCCGGCGAGCCACTCCGCGTGATCATCGCTGTCCGCTGCGATCACGGACGCGGCGACCATCGCGTACGGCCGGTCGGACCAGGTGGAGGGCTGGAACGCCTCCCGGTATGCGGCCATCGCGGAGACCGCGTTCTGTGGTCTGACGTGGTGGGCGAACGCGAACGGCAGCCCCAGTGAGCCGGCGAGCGTCGCGCTGTGGACACTCGATCCGAGCAACCAGATCTGCGGCCGGTTCTCTTGGGCGGGCACGGCGACGACCGTCTCCGCCGTCACGACGTCACCGGGCCGCTCGAAATATCCCACCAGCTCGGCGACCTGTCCGGGGAAAACGTCCGATCCGGGAGGACTGCTGATGCGGCACAGGGCGCGAGCCGTCGTCAGATCGGTGCCCGGCGACCGGCCTATCCCAAGATCAATGCGCCCCGGATTGAGCGCCTCGAGAGTGCCGAACTGCTCGGCGACCACCAGGGGTGCGTGATTGGGCAGCATGACGCCGCCGGATCCGACCCGAATTGTCGAGGTGACGCCGGCGATCTGGCCGGCGAGCACCGGCGGCGCGCAACTCGCGATGAAGGGGGCGTTGTGGTGCTCGGCAACCCAGTAACGCAGGTACCCGAGCGCTTCGACCCGGCGAGCCAGCTCGAGTGCGCCGCGCAGAGCCGCGGTCGGTGAGGAACCCTGCCACACCGGCGCGGTTTCAAGTACCGAAACCGCGCACGTACGCATGTCGGACATCTTCTCTCCTTTCGGGCAGGGGTTTGGATCATTCGTCGATCCATACTTCGGCCTCCCCATTGGAGTCCGACTCTCTCCCGGCCGGCGAAACAATGCAAGACCGGAACGTATTCATCGTCATTGATGAGAGCGGATTGGAAGCGAGGTGTGAGTGCAGTGTGAGCGGTCGGCGTTAGCTTGAACCCGTTGGTTGAAGACCCCACGGAATTTCGCCACGGGGACTTCAGAGAATCGTTTTGAGAGGGAGGTGTTCGCAAATGCAGAAGGAGACCGTCACGTACGAGCCCCCGGTGCTGGCCGAGGCGGGTGACTTCGCGGAGGTGACCCTCGGCCGCCCCAATTGGGGCTTCGAGGCCGACTGGTCATGCGTGATGCTCTGCTGATCGCTCTAGCGGAGTGCCACATCGCTCGCAAGCAGATGTGACACGCATTGCAGCAGAAGGTGTGCCGGCACCGGTTCCGACCGGTGCCGGCACACCTTGACTTTGCGCCGAAAATACGGAGAATAACGTGCAATTCAAGGTGTTTCCGGACTCCGCGGCGGGTGCGGCCGTCGCAGACGCCGTCCCCGATCGAACGCACCAGACGGTGATCGTTCATCCTTCGGGACGTCCGTGGATCATCGGCCGGTGGCGGGACGACGAGATCGTCCTCGCCGCCGAGGGGCCGCGACGGCTGGCGCTCCTCGGCCACACGTCGGTGACCCCGCAACGGCTCTCCGCATCGCTCCAACGCATCCGTACGGTGAGCGATCTCGACGCCCTGGCCGGCACCGTCCCGGGCAGCTTTCACCTCGTGGCCGCGCTGGACGGCGTGGTGCGGGTCCAGGGCAGTATCTCGAGCGCGCGCCAGGTGTTCTACGGCTCGGTCGCCGGGACGACCGTGGCCGCGGACCGACCGCAGTGCCTGTCCGCGCTCACCGGATCGGGCATCGCCGAGGAACTCCTGCCGGTGCGCCTCCTGGCACCGTGGCCGCCGTGGCCGCTGAGCGAGCGGTGCCTGTGGCGGGGGATCGACGCACTCGGGATGGGCCACTACCTGGAGATGTCCCAGGACGGCCGCGCGCGAACGGTGCGGTGGTGGTCGCCGCCGGAGCCGAGCCTTCCTCTGGAGGCCGCGGCTGAACGCGTCCGTGCCGCGCTGAATGACGCCGTGGCCGCGCGCGCCGGGTCCGCCCGTACCATCAGCGCGGACCTTTCCGGAGGCATGGATTCCACCAGCCTCTGCTTCCTGGCGGCCGATCGCACTGATCACCTGGTGACGACGCGATGGGAGGCAGCGGATCCGGCGGACGAGGACCAAGCGTGGGCCGGCCGGGCCGCCGCCGCGCTCCCGGACGCTCGGCATCTCGTACTGGCCCGGAGCAGCGCGCCCGTGTGGTTCGCGGGACTGACCGAGCCGGACCCGGACATCGAGGCGCCGTTCGCCTGGATCCGCACCCGCGCCCGGCTCGCGTACATGGCCCGGCAGGTCGCCGAACATGGATCCGCGACGCACCTGACCGGTCACGGCGGAGACGAGCTGTTCGCCAATACACCTCTCTACCTGCACACGCTGGCCCGGACGAATCCCCTGCGGGCCGTCCGATACCTGAGGGCCAACCGGGCCATCTACCGTTGGCCGGCTGGAGCCACCGTCCGCGCGCTCCTCAACCGGTCGTCCTTCGGCCACTGGCTGGCCACCTCGGCGGAGTCGCTGACCGCACCCGTGCGGGAGTTCGGCGTAGCCCCCGAGTTCGGCTGGGGGATCAGCTATCGAAGCGCGCCCTGGGCGTCCGGCGACGCGATCGCCGCAGCCCGCCGTCAGCTGCGCGAGGCGGCGCTGAGCGACCCCGAGCCGCTCGCCCCGCTCCGCGCTCAGCACGCGGCCCTGCAAGACGTCCGCCTGTGCGGAGACACCCTGCGCCGAGTCGATCGTCACACCCGCCGGTTCGGTGTCTCATGGCACGCGCCCTTCGTCGACGATCGGGTGGTCGAGGCCGCCCTGAGCGTCAGGTTCGAGGACTGCGCGATGCCGGACCGCTACAAGCCGGTGCTGACGGCGGCCATGCGCGGCACCGTCCCGGATCACGTTCTGGGACGTTCGACGAAGTCCGAGTACAGCGCGGACGCCTATGCCGGTCTGCGCCGGCACCGTACGGAACTGCTCGACCTGTGCGAGGACATGCGGCTCGCCCGCCTGGGCCTCGTCGACGCCCGCGTTCTCCGGTCCACCCTCGAAAGCCTCCCTCACTCATCGATCACCCTGATGCCCCTCATCAGCACCTTCGCCGGTGAAATCTGGCTCCGCTCGCTGCCGGCCACGAGTCGCGTGGCCGATTTGTCCGGAGGACGACGATGACCTTCTCTCTCGCCGCGAACGTGTCCGCGACGGACGCGGACGGCGGCATGGTCCTGCTCGACGAGCGCACCGGCCGCTACTGGGCGCTGAACACCACAGGAGCGACCATCCTGCACGTTCTCCTCGACGGCGGAACACCCGAGCAGGCGGTCGAAGGACTGTGCCGGACGCACCCGTCGGCGTCCGCGCGAATACCCGCGGACGTCGCCGCGCTCATGCGATCGCTCGAAGACGCCGAGGTGGTCGTGTCATGACGATGCCCGTCACCCTCGAGCCGTCGGTCCGGGTGCCCTATCGCCGGCGCGTCGCAGCCCGGCTCTCCGTCGCCGCGGCGCGGATCCTCATCCGCGCGTCTCCCGGACGCCTCCGGCGGGTCCTCACCGCGGCCGGTCGCGGTGCCCGCCCCGCCACGGAACAGGAGGCGCTGACGGCACGACAGGCAGTGATCTCCGTAAGCGTTCAGTGCGCGGGCCAAGGCTGCCTGCAGCGCTCCGTCGCGACCGCGCTGCTGTGCCGGCTGACCGGATGCTGGCCGACCTGGTGCACGGGAGTGCGCATGGAGCCGTTCCGCGCCCACGCCTGGGTCGAGGTGAGCGGCAGGCCGATCGGCGAACGCGATGAGATCCGCTTCTACAGCAAGGTCATGACAGTGCCTCCGTCGGACGGACGACGCCGCCGGACGGATCACGGACAGGAGGCGCAATGATCCACTTGGTGCTCGCCCAGAGATGCTTCCTTGCCACCGTGTTCGCGGTCGCGTTCTTCGGCAAGGTCCGCCACATTTCCAGATTCCGGCAGTTCACGGCCTCGATACACAAGCTGGCCATCATCCCGGAACGGACGGCGCGTTATGCGGCATCGGTCATCGTCGTCGGCGAAGGAACGGCGACCGTACTACTGATCCTGCCGTTCTTCCCGCGGGCCGGCCTCGCCCTGGCGGCCGCGCTGCTGGCGGTCTTCGTCGGCGTGGTGATCCGTTCCGTCAGAGGCGGCATCTTCGCCGAATGCAGATGCTTCGGCGGGGCTGGAGCGATAATGAGCAACGCCATGATCGTCCGTAATCTGCTGCTGATGGCGTGCGCGATTCCCGGCCTCGTGATCGACTCGGCGTCCATGGTCATGCGTCCGATCATCGACATTCCGGTCGTGGTCTGTGCGCTGGGCGCCGCCGTGGCATTCGTTCGTTACTACGACGTGGCCGTCCGGGCGCTGCTCGTCAGGCGGCGGACCTCGTCGGCGCACCAGCAGGGATAGGCGGCGAGATGCCGAAGAACATGATCGAAGTCGTCGGGATGAGCAAACGTTTCGGTCCGCTGACGGCGCTGGACGACGTCCACCTCGCGGCACCCGCGGGTACGATCCTCGGTCTCCTCGGCCACAACGGGGCCGGCAAATCGACGCTGGTCAACATCCTCGCGACCCTCTCGCCGCCGAGCGGCGGAACGGCCACCGTCGCCGGTTACGACATCGTGCGCCAAGCCCGGCAGGTGCGCCGGAGGATCGGGCTGACCGGTCAGTTCGCGACCGTCGACCAGGAGATCTCGGGCCGGGACAACCTCGTCCTGATCGCCAGACTTCTGGGTGCCGGTGCCCATGCGGCTCGGGCCCGTGCCCGTGAACTGCTGACGCTGTTCGGGCTGACGGACGCCGCGAACCGGCGGGTCCGTACCTACTCCGGTGGAATGCGCCGGCGACTGGACCTTGCCGCGAGCCTGGTGGGGCGGCCTCCGGTGCTCTTCCTGGACGAGCCCACCGCGGGACTGGACCCGGTCAGCCGGCTGAACCTGTGGCAGATCCTCCAGCGGCTCGTCGAGGATGGCACCACGGTGCTGCTGACGACCCAGCACCTGGAGGAGGCCGACCGGCTCGCCGACTCGATCGCCGTGCTGTCGGAGGGCAGAGTCATCGCCTCCGGCACCCCCGCGGAGCTGAAGGCGCAGGTCGGCGAGCGCACGGTCACCGCCAGGCTCTCCGATCCCGCGGACCTGGCGCTCGCCGTCATGGCGCTGGACCGGGAAGGTCTCCGGCCCGTCCACGGCGAGAAGGACCGATCGGTGACCGTTCCCGTCGCCGGATCCCGGGATGTCGCGGTGATCGTACGCCTGCTCGACGCCGTCGGCGTCGAGGCGCGGGAACTGACCTTCGCCGAGCCGGGCATCGACGAGGTGTACCTCACCCTCGTACGGCACTCGGCCACGCCGGGACTCGTGGGGAGCCGGGATACATGACGGCGACGACACGCACGATCACCGGCCAGACCGAGCCGTTTCGAAGGGCCGCGCCGCCTGACAGCTGGAACGGAAGCACGCCGGCCACCCAGATTCTCGTGCTCACGATGAGGTCGTTGCGAGCGCTGGTCATCGATCCTCGCATGTTGCTGATCAGCATGCTCGGGCCGCTGCTCATGCTGGTGGTGTTCGGCCAGATCTTCGCCGGCATGGCGCATGCGCCGGGCTTCCCGCCGCACATGCGGTACATCGACTTCCTGGTGCCCGCGATCATGATGACGACCGCACTGCAGTCCGCGCTGAACACGGCCACGGGACTGATCCAGGAAATGAAGAGCGGCATCATCTCGCGCTTCCTGTCGCTGCCCATATGGCCCGGCTCGGTGCTTCTCGCGCGCAGCCTCGCCGACCTCACCCGGACGTCGCTGCAGTTGTCCTTCCTGGTGCTCATCTCGTTCCTCGCCTTCGGATTCACGCCCCCGGGCGGAGTGGTCGGAACATTCGCCGCACTGGGAATGGCGCTCATCGTCGGCGGATGCCTCGGCTGGATCTTCATCGCCCTCGCCTGCCACGTGCGCAGGGTCGAGGTGATGCAGGGCATCGCCGGCCTGGTGACGTTCCCGCTCATGTTCGCGTCCAACGCGTTCGCGCCGGTGAGTGGCCTTCCGCCCTGGCTGCGAGCGGTGGCGTCCGTGAACCCCATGACGTACGGGATCGACACGGCCAGGAACCTCACGCTCGGGCGGCCGGTCGGCGGGAGCGCGATCTCCGCCATCTCCATCAGCCTGGCGATCGTGGTCGTCTCGGTCCTGCTCGCGGTCAGCGGCTTCCGCCGGGCCGGCGCCCCGCGTTGACGGTTGACCAGGCCCTAGTACGGGTGCCGGTCGGGCTTGTCCGTCCAGGCGTGGTACGCGCGGGCGCCGAGTTCAGGGTGGATCTGCTTGATCGAGAGCCTCCGCTGTTCGATGGGCTTCTCGAAGTCCTCGTACTGGAAGGCGTCGTCGAACCCGATCTCCCGGGTGGCCTTGAAGTCGCAGGCGAAGTAGACGGCGTCGATCCGCGACCAGTAGATGGCGCTCATGCACATGGGGCAGGGGGCGCCACTGCTGTAGATCGAGCAGCCCTTCAGCATCCGTGCTCGCTCGGGGACGATGTCAGGGGATCCCCCGGGACGTGGGATGAGCGTCAGCGTCGCCTCGTTGTTGTGCTCCTCCGGTATGGAGGGAGCGCGGGGGTTCAGGATCTGCACGGCCTTGCGGATCGCCTCGACCTCACCGTGGGCGGTGGGGTCGCCGGTGAGAAGGACACGGTTCTGGCCGCGAGCGATGATCTCGCCGTCGCGGGTGATGACCGCGCCGAAGGGGCCGCCCCAGGCGTTATGGACGGACTCGGTGGCCAGCCGCACGGCTTCCGCCATGAAGTCCTCGTGGTTCATCACATAACCCCCCGATCAACAGATATGCCCATATCATTGTTGTTTGTTTCCCATTAAGTTACTATTTGTCCCTCCCTTCTTCGACGCCTAGACTACCTAAGGTGGACTCCAGCGCAAGCCGCCGTCCCGCCGAAAGTAGTGCGACCGTCATCATTTCGTTGAAGATTCACAAAGGCCGCGAAGACGATTATCGGCGCTGGCAGGAACGCGTGAACGCGGTCGCACACGCCTTCGAGGGATTCGAGGAGACGGAGGTGCAGCCGCCCGGGCCCGTAGATCAGGATGTATGGGTGGTGATCTACCGGTTCTCCGACGTCGCCCGGCTGACCGCGTGGCTCGACTCCCCGGCGCGCGGAGAATTGCTCGACGAGGGCCGGTCGCTGTTCGACGGTCCGGCGAAGCAGGAGGTCCTCGCCGGGGAGGCGCCGAGGCGGGACGTCATCACGGCGGTCATCTCGCACGAGGTGAGACCGGGCCGCGAGCAGGACTTCGTGCGCTGGCAGGAGAAGGCGCGGAACGCCCAGGAACGATTCCCCGGCTTCATGGGCTTCGAGCTCTTCAGGCCGGTTCCCGGCATTCAGGAGAACTGGGTCGCCATATTCAGGTTCGACACGCGTGAGCACCTGAATGCCTGGCTCGAGTCGGAAACCCGGCGGAAACTTCTGGAGGAAGGTCGCCGCTATTTCGCCGAATACGAGCTCCGCAAGATCGACTCGGCCTTCAGCGGCTGGTTCCGGTTCGGCGGCGAATCCGAGACCGGGCTTCCGCCCAACTGGAAGCAGGCCATGTGCGTGCTGCTCGCCCTGTATCCCACCGTGATGATCCTCACGCTGACGGCCGGCAAGGTCTTCGAGATGGCGCGGATACCCGGATATGCCGCGATGTTCCTCAGCAACGTGCTGAGCGTCAGCATCCTCACCTGGCTGATGATGCCGCTGGTGAACAGGGTGCTGGCCTTCTGGCTGGCGCCTGGAGTGGCGCTGCCCCGGCAGGCGGCAGGCGTCGCCGTGGTCCTTCTCTGCTACCTGCTGTCCGTCGTGGTCTTCGGTCTGATCGCGGGTTAGCCGGGCGAGGCGAAGGGCGACACGAGGAGGTGCCCCGTGCGTGATCGGCTTGAGGACGCGCTGACGTGGCGGGACGACGCGCGCTACCCGGACCTCTGGGCGAGCATGCTGTGGAACGACCTCAAGCCGCAGCGGTTCCCGGACGTGATCGTCCGGGCCGGCTCGGCGGCGATCGTACGGGAGGCGGTCGGCCTCGCCCGTGACCGCGGGCTCCGGATCGCCGTACGTGGGAGCGGGCACAGCTGGTGCGGCTCACCGCTGCGCGATGGAGGGATGCTGATCGACCTTTCCGGCCTCCGGCGTCACACCGTCGATCCCGGCTCCGCGACGGCGGTCGCCGAGCCCGGTGTCACCGGACGCACGCTGTCCCTGGCGCTGGCCGAACACGGTCTGGCCTTCCCCACGGGCCACTGCCCGACCGTCGCTCTGAGCGGATTCCTGCTCAGCGGTGGCCTCGGCTGGAACCCCGGAGTCTGGGGGCCCGCGTGCCACAGCGTCCAGGGGATCGAGGCTGTGACCGCCGACGGCGCACTACTCAGGTGCGACGAGGAGCAGAACGCGGACCTGTTCTGGGCGGCGCGCGGTGCGGGACCCGGGTTCTTCGCCGCCGTCACCTCCTTCCGGCTCGGCCTGCATCCCCTCCCTGCGGCGATCATGAGGACGCGATACGTCTTTCCGCTGGCGGAGGTCGAGGGCATCGCACGCTGGGCCGACGAGATCGCGGCGGAGCTGCCGGCGAGCGTCGAGTTCGGAATGGCTCTCACGCCGGCCGAGGCACCGGAGGCGGGGCGACCGCCGACCGCCGCCGTCACGGCCATCGCCTTCGCGGGCTCACGCGATGAGGCCGTACGGGCGCTCGGACCACTGCGGGACTGCCCGCTCGCGGGGCGTGCGCTGGTCCGGGAGGTGGACGAGCCGACGACCTTCGAGTCGCTGTACGCGGACTCCGCGGCGTTCTGGCCCGAACGCCACCGCGCCGCCGTCGACACCCTGTGGTCGCGCGAAAACTTCCGGATTCTGCTGCCGCGGATCGCCGGTCACATCGAACGGGCGCCGTCCGACAAGTCCCTCGTCCTCGTGCTCCTGTCGCCGGGCGGGCCCGAGGCGCCCGCGACGCCGGACACGGCGTTCGCGGCGCTCGGCAGGACCTACCTCGTCCCGTACGCGATCTGGGCGGACCGGTCGGAGGACGAGGCGAACCTCCGCTGGCTGCGCCAGGCGATGGAAGCGGTGGAGCCCCTTGGAGTCGGGCACTACGTCGCGGAGACGGACCTGCCGGCCGCCCCGTCACGCGCCCGGCGCTCGTTCACGCCGGCCGCCTGGGAGCGTCTGGCGGCGGTGCGAGCGGCGTACGACCCGGGCGGCGTGTTCCAGACCTACCTCACGACGACCTGACTCGGCTGGTTCGGCATCGGATGACCTACGGAAAAGCCCGGCGAGAATTCTCTACTCGACGCGCTACCGCGTCCCATGGTTAAGGGTCCGTAAAAGATCGACTTTCTGTCAAACCTTTACGGGGCGTTTCACATCTCACCCGTTCGGACGATTCGACAACGGATTGGAAGAACGACATGCGTAAGACACTCACCGTGGCGGGAGTCGCCGCCGCCGCGACCGGAACCGTCATCCTCGTCGCCGGGGCCGCCCAGGCCAAGACCGGCCTGCACCTTTCGGCCGACCATCACACCGTCCAGCACGGCCGCACCGTCACCTTCCGCGCCGACGCTTTCTCCGACAGCAGCGGCGACAAGATCCACGGGCTGAAGCTGTGCCTGCAGCGGGCCCTGCCCAAGGGCCCCGGCTATGAGACGTTGCGTTGCACCACCCACGGTCGTACCGGCAAGAGCGGCGCCGAACGGTTCGTCCTGACCCTCAAGCCCGCCGTCCACAAGGGCACCTACACCTTCCGGGCCGTCGCCTACCGGCAGGACCGCAACCACCACTGGCACGCCTGGGGTGCTGGAGCATCCAACCACCTCAAGGTCACCGTTCGATGACCTGACCGCTATGGTCACTGGACGTCCTGGGACGGAAACTCGCCGTCCCAGGACGTTCGCATGGCAGCGGCAGCCGGGTTCAAAGAGAGGCACCTTGTGAATTCTCCGGGCTCGGATTCCCCGTACAATTCGGATTCCCTGCACAAAGTGGGCGAAGATCGCATGAGTTCTGCCGGCGACCCTACGTGGATCGGGAAGACCTTGCCGTCGGATGCCGAGGTACGGCAGCACGAGTGGTGGATCGATCCGCGGGAGTATGCCCGGCATGAGGCGCGCCGTGGCCGCCGGTTCGCGTTCGTGAGCCTTGTCCCGGCCCGTACCGCGCTCGTGGTGATCGACATGGTGCCGTTCTTCGTGTCCGAGAACCCGTACTGCCGTGGCATCGTGCCGAACATCGGCCGCATCGCCGATGCCCTTCGAGCAGCGGGCGGCACGGTCGCCTGGGTCCTTCCCGCAGTCGGCGAAAGGACGCCGGTGCGGGATGAGTTCTTCGGGCCGGAGACAGCCGAGGCCTACCGCGTGTCCGGCGGGACGGGGCCGCTGCCCGAGCGGCTGTGGCCAGAACTGGTGGTCCGTCCCGGTGATGTGCTGGTGGAGAAATCCGCTCCCAGCGCGTTCTTCCCCGGCCGCTGTGTCCTTGCGGGAGTGCTGGAAGAGCGCGGAGTCGATACCGTTCTGATCAGCGGAACCGTCACCAATGTGTGCTGCGAGTCCTCCGCTCGCGACGCCGCCACCCTCGGACTGCGGGTCATCCTGGTCGCGGACGCCAATGCGGCCCGGCGTGACCAGGACCACAACGCCACGCTGCATACCATCTACCGGTCCTTCGGCGACGTGCGCTCGACGTCCGACCTGCTCGACATGGTCCAGGCCGCTGACCGCGCGAGGCCTACTTGACCCCGGCGCCTCCCGTGAAGGACCCCGCCTGTGGATCTCACCAAATCCCGGGCGATCGTTTGGTCTCGGGCCCGAGGGCGGGAGCGGGCGCCGGCACGAGAATGGCCGTGTCCGGTTGTCGAGTCGGTCTGCGGAAAGGCGAGGTCACATGGCCGTGGGGGGTTGGGAGGTCGACGGCTCGGCGCCGTTCGTGATTCGAGGTGCGACGGTCGTCGACGGCACCGGTGCGCCAGGTGCGGAGGCGGACATCGTCGTCGACGCGGGGCGCATCCGGGGCCTCGGCGCTCCCGGAAGCGTCGTGCTGGACTCCGGCGCAGCCCTGGACGCCCAGGGGCTTGTGGTCTGCCCCGGATTCATCGACGTTCACTCCCACGCCGACAATGCACCGCTGCTGGTCGAGGACGATCTGACCAAGATCAACCAAGGCGTGACGACCGAGGTCACCGGCAACTGCGGCTTCTCGCTCGCCCCGATCCCGGCAGGGGAGCAGGCGCGTGAGGCCACGTCCGCGCTGCGGAAGCTGTTTCCCATCGACGAGGTGACGTGGGGAAGCGTTCCCGAGTTCTATGAGATGGTCGACGACCGCGGCACCGTGGTGAACGTCTGCCCGCTGGTCGGGCACGGAGCCCTGCGGATGGCCGCGATGGGGTCAGGGGCGCGTGCCGCCGAATCCGCGGACATCCGTTCGATGCGCGTCATGCTTCAGGACGCGCTGGAGGCCGGGGCGTTCGGGATGTCCACCGGCCTGATCTACGCTCCCGGCGTCTACGCCGACGCCGAGGAACTGGCACAGGTGGCACGGGTTCTCGGCCCGGACCGGGTCTACGCGACGCACATGCGCAACGAGAGCTTCGACCTGTCGGCCAGCCTGACCGAATCGGTCCGGCTCGCCCGCGAGGCCGGGTGCCGGCTCCAGATCTCCCACCTCAAGGCGACCGGCCAGGCCAACCACGGGTCGATCCCACCGGCGATCGCGTATCTCGACGAGGCGCGGGACGACGGCGTGGCCGTGACCCAGGACGTCTATCCGTACACCGCCGCCTCGACGATCCTGGCGGCCTGCCTGCCGCCGTGGATGCACGACGGTGGCGACACGCAACTGCTCGCCCGGCTGGAGGACCGGCAGGAGCTGGCTCGCGCCCGCCGCTTCATCGAGTCGCCGCAGGCGCAGGACTGGGAGAACCTGATCGGTGGCGCGGGCGGGTACGACGGCATCCTCATCGCCTCGACGGCATCACACGAGCACGAGGGCATGACCCTCCGCCAGGTGGCGGACGAGCTCGGGCTCGAGCCGTTCGACGCCCTGGTGCACGTGCTGGTCGCCGAGCGGCTGCGTGCCACGATGGTCGAGTTCTCGATGGCCGACCAGGACCTCGACGACGCCTTCCGCTCGCCGTTCACCTCGGTGGGGTCGGACGGGATCGCGCCGGGTGCGGGCGGCAAGCCGCACCCACGGCTCTTCGGCACCTTCCCGACCGTGATCAGCCGATTCGTCCGTGAGCGGCGGATCGTCGACCTGGCCGAGGCGGTTCGCCGCATGACCTCATTGCCGGCGGCCGTCTTCGGCGTTCCCGACCGGGGGATCATCGCGCCCGGCGCGGTCGCGGACCTGGTGTGCTTCGACCCACTGACGATCAGCCATCCGGGCGACTACGCGACGCCTGACCGGCCTGTCGCCGGTATCGAGTGGGTCATGCAGGAGGGGCGCCTCGTCGTACGGTCAGGGCGGTGGCTCGGCGTCCGGCGCGGGCGGAGACTGCGGCCGCGATGAGGAGAACGATCTCCTCGTAGACTGCCGCGAATGGAAGACTCGCAGCTCATTGGACCTGTCGCCCCCTTGGCTGGGGTCCTCGAGTCGATCGATCGGGAGGCCGTCGTCGCGGCACCCGGCACGGCGGTCACCGACCAGACCGTCTGCGACTGCGTGGTCTGGGACCCTCTCGAGGAGCTTCCGTCCGCTGCGGGCGGAGTGCTGCTGCTCGTCGGGGCGTCCGTGATGCACCCCCAACTCGGCTCGCTCCTGGCGGACGCGGGTGAGGCCGGGTACGTCGCGGCCGTCATAAAACGACGCGGGCAGGACCTCACCGGGATCGTTGAGACGGCACGACGGGCGGGTCTCATCATGCTCGTCGCGCGTGACGAGCTTCCGTGGAGCATCGTGGAGGCCCTGCTGGCAGGGGCGATCGCCTCGTGCGCCACGACGGTGCGGCGCGCCGGTTTCGAAGCGACCGACGACCTGTTCGGCATGGCGAACGCCATCGCGTCGATCGCCGGCGCGGCGATCACCATCGAGGACCTCGAACGCCGGGTTCTCGCGTACTCGAGCATCGAGGGACAGGCCATCGACGCCGTACGCCAAGAATCGATCCTTGACCGCAAGGTGCAGGCGATCCCGGAGTACGACGCCGAATACCTCGCGGTGGCCCGCGCCGAGGGTCACGTCCGGTTCCCGTCGCAGGCGGATCACGAACTGGCGCGCGTCGTGGTCCCCGTCCGGATCGGGGGCCGCCTCCTCGGCTCGATCTGGGCCATCGACGACGGCGAACCCGGTTCCGCGAGCCGTGCCGTCGCAGCGCTGGAGATGGCCGCCCCCGCCGCCGCGTTGGCGATCATGTCGGTGGGGTTCCGCGAGGACGCGGCCCGGCGGCGCCGATCCGAGCAGCTCGCGGCGCAGCTCGGCGCCACCGGGTCGGATCAGACGAGCACGCTGCGCGACCGGCTACCCCTGGCGATCATGGGTTTCGGCCCGCTGACCGACGCCCCGGACCTCGATGAGCAGCGCCTCACCCAGATCATCCGGCTCAATGTCGAGCGTATTTCGCCCGAGGCGGCCTGTGCCCGGGTGGAGGACGCGATCTTCGCTCTGGTGCCCAGGGCGGCCGGGTGCTCATCGGCCCGGCTCAGGCGGCTCGCCGAGGAGGTCGGCAGGTCGGCGAATTCGAGCAACGGCGGGAGGCTGGGGTGCGCCTTCGTCGCCGCGATCAACGACACCGATCAGGTGATCAGGGCGCGGCGGGACATCTCCACGGTCCTGAAGGCGATGCAGGGCTCAGAACATGCGGTCATCGACGTCGACGAGCAGCGGCACCTGGTCATTCTCGAGGAGATCCGGCGTTCGGGGGTTGCGGATTCCGATCGTCTCGTCCAGCACGTCCGGGACCTTGTCGGGTACGACGAACGGCACCAGACGGCGTATGCGGCGACATTGCTGGCTCATTTCGATCACTTCGGTGACGCCCGCGCCGCGGCCAGGCAACTGGGGATCCATGAGAACTCCTACCGGTACCGGCTCGCCCGTATCAAGGAGAAGTTCGGCTTCGACGCGAGCGACCCGCGATTGCGGCAGGTGATGTGGCTGCAGCTGCGGTTGCTGGGGGATCGGCACCGGTCGGCCGGCCAACGGCCGATCTGACCGGTGCCGCTCTCCCGGCGCTCGATCAGGTACCGCCATTGATCTTGGCGCTTTTGTTGCTACAGCAGTCCTTGAGACCCCATGTGCTCATGATCTGGTCATAGGTGCCGTTCTCAATGAGTTTCTTCAGCGCCGCCTGAACGGCCGTGACGAGTTCGGGGTCGGACTTCTGGACGGCGATGCCGAGCGCACCCGGCTGGGTGGGTGCGTCCGGCGGGGTGCTCGTGACGAAGAGGGAGCCGGTCTGCTTGACGATCGCCGCCGTGGAACCACCGGTCGACACCCCGACGTCGGCCCGACCGCTCTGCACGGCCAGGACCACCTCGTCCTGGGTGCGGAAGTTGTTGATCTTGATGGCCCGCTTGCCGGTCGCGGCGCACTTCTTGGTGACGGCCTGGGCGTCGTCGGCCATCGATGTGCCGGTCTGTACCGCTATCGAGAAACCGCAGGTATTCGCCCAGGTCGGGAACTTACCCTTGTTCTCGGCCTTGGCGAAGAACATCGTGCTGTTCATCGCGTAGTCGACGAAGTCGATGTGCTCCCGGCGCGACGGACGATCAAGGATTCCGGAGACGGCGACGTCGAACTTTCCCGCGGCGATCCCCGGGACGATCGCGTCGAAGCTGGCGTTCTGCAGCCCGGCCTTCAGGCCGAGCAACGAGGCGATCCCCTTGATGAGATCGATGTCAGCCCCTTCGAGCGTCTTGTTGTCCTTGGCCACCGACTCGAAGGGCGGGTACGTCGCGTCGGTGGCGACCCGGATCGTGCCGGCCGTCCTGATCTTGGCCGGCACCATCGCGCTCAGCGTCTTGTCGGCCGCCTGGGCGGAGAAGCCGGGCTTGGCCTTCTCCGCGGAGCCGGTCTGGGAGGCGTTGGTACACCCCGCGCCGACGGCGAGCGTCACCGCTGCTGCGAGAGCGGCGGTCATCTGCGATGTCCTTTTCATCGGTCTCCTTGGTGTGCGTGCACGCGTCACTCGCATGGGGTTCAGAGGCCGAGTGACACGGCGTGACTGTCGATGGTGAGCTCCTCGACGACGTCGAGATCCACCTCGACCCCCGTGCCCGGCCCGGTGGGCACGGCGAGGCATCCGTCCTCGAGTTCGAACGGGCGGGCGATGTCCTTGGTGTAGTAGCGGCTCGTCGCCGATATGTCGCCGGGAAGGGTGAAGCCGGGCAGACTGGCCAGGGCGAGGTTGGCCGCGCGCCCCACGGCGGTCTCGAGGGTTCCCCCGCAGAAGACGGGTATGCCGTTGGCCTGGCAGACGTCGTGGATCGCGCGAGAGTTCAGGTATCCACCGACCCTGCTCGGCTTGATGTTCACGACATTCGCCGCGCCCAGGCGGATCGCGACCATCGTGTCGTGTACCCCGCTGATCGACTCGTCCAGGCAGATGGGCGTCGTCGAGGCGGCGGCGAGAGCCTGGTGCGCGAGAAGACGATCGCGGTCGAACGGCTGTTCCAGGAGGAGCAGGTTGAACTCGTCGAGGCGGCGCAGGTGCGGGATGTCGCTCGGCTCGTACGCCTGGTTGGCGTCCACCTGCAGCGGCAGGTCGTCCCCGAACGTCGCCCGGACGGCGCGGACCGGCTCGAGGTCCCACCCTGGCTGGATCTTGAGTTTGATCCGGGAGTAGCCGTCCTTGAGGTAGCCGCCGACCCAGTCGATCAGTTCGTCGATGGAGTCGGGGATGCCCACGGAGACGCCGACGGGGATGCGGCCCGCCGCTGCGCCCAGGAAGTCCACCAGCGGCATGCCGTGCCGGCGCAGTTGGGCATCGAGCAGGGCCGACTCGACGAAGGCCTTGGCGATCGGGCTGCCGGGCACGTCCTTCAGGACGGATCGGAGCCAGCCGACCGTCGTTCCCGAGGGCGGCGGCGGGCTGCTCTCCATCGCCGGCACGATCACCTCCAGGAGCGCGGCACGGACGCTCCCCATGTACTCAGGGAAGTACGTCGGCTCTGGGTCGGCGGCCGATTCCGACCAGCCGTCGACGCCGTCCTCGGACCAGCGCAACACCATGACGTGCCGCGTCTCGTCCACGCCCTTCGACGTCCGGAACGGCCGCACGAGCGGCATCGCGAGCGTGCGGATCTCGAGGTTCACGCGAGGCATGTCAGTCACCCGTTCTGGTCAGTCGATAGGCGCCGTCCGAGCCGAGGCGGGTCGGGCGGTAGCCCAGCGTGAATGCGTGTTCGAACACCTGGCGGGCCGCGAGTCGCCACTGGAGGGCGAGCTCGGCGTCGGCTCGGCGCATCGCCTCGATGTCCTGGGGGATCCAGACCCGGACCGTATCCGATGCGGGAAACGCCGGAATCGACGGAGCGCCGTGCGGGCCCTGCTCAAGGGCGGGTGGGACGGCATCCTCCGCATCCGGACTCTCCTGGGCGGGCGGAGCCTCGTCGAGGCGCCACTCGGCGTAGAAGCGGTCCGGTCGATCCCCTCGGTTGATGGCGTCGTGCATCGGGGGGTAGTAGTCGCGGATGTATTCGGTGACCCGTGCGCCCAGCTTGTTCAGGTTGAAGTGTGCGTTGCGCCGGATGAGCGGGTCGAACGTCCAGAGGATCCGGTTCGCGCCCCGTTCGAGCGCCCAGTCACGCTGCCCGAACTTCAGCGCGCGCCCGACGCCTTTGCCCGCCTCGACGGAGCTGACCGCGGCGATGAGCGAATAGATCGAATCCGCTCCGGGTCCGCCGGCGATGCCGACGGTGACCCCGGCGAGGTCGCCGCCCGCCGTGATCGCTCCGAGGACGCAACCGCCGGCATGCGCGATGGACGCCAGCAGGTCGGCCGGGATGGGGGACGATTCCGGGGTGGTCCCCCAGATGTCGGCGAGCAGTCGAGTGGCGGCGACATGGTCCTCATGGCCGGCGAGTTCGACGACCTCGGGGCGGGCGTAAGCGGGCATGGTGCCAAGGGTTGTGAGCCGATCCCGCCAGGTCATTGAGGTGTAGACCAGAGTTTCCCGCCGAACTTTGGTGAAGCCGACAGCGGTCGTACGCGCCGATGTCCCCATCATTGGGTGATTGGCCGAGATCGACCGGAGGATGGCGAGAAGCATGGAGAAGGCGGCCGAAACATCGACGGCGGATGCGGCTCGGGATCCGGCCGTCCCGTCCACGGCCGGGGCGTTCGCCGACGACGATCTGACCGTCGTCCCGCGCAGGCACATCGGCCGCCTCATCGTCGCCGTGATTCTCCTCGCTCTGGCGGCGCTGGCGCTGAAGTCGGTCTTCACGAATCCGCGGTTCCAGTGGAACGTCGTCAGCGCCTACCTACGGGACGTGTCCATCGGCGGGGGCCTGTGGATCACGATCAAGCTGACCGTCGTGTGCATGCTGATCGGTGTCGTTCTCGGTCTCGTCCTCGCGGTGCTACGGCTCTCGAACAACCCCGTCGTCAACGGGATCGCGTTCGGCTACATCACGCTGTTCCGCGGCACGCCCCTGCTCGTCCAGCTCCTGTTCTGGTACAACCTCGCCGCGCTCTATCCGAAGATCACCTTCGGGCTGCCCGGGGTCGCGCTCAACGCCAACCAGCTCATCACACCGACCACCGCCGCGATCCTCGGACTGGGCCTCAACGAGGCGGCGTACATGTCCGAGATCGTGCGAGCGGGCATCCTGTCCGTGGAACAGGGCCAGTCGGAGGCGGCCGCCTCACTGGGCCTGACGAGGATGCAGACGATGCGGCGCATCATCCTGCCGCAGGCCATGCGCGTCATCGTGCCACCGACCGGCAACGAGACCATCGGGATGCTCAAGATGACCTCGCTCGTCAGCGTCCTGGCCGTCCCGGACCTGCTCTATTCGGCGCAGCTCATCTACTCGCGGAGTTTCCAGACGATCCCCCTGCTCATCGTCGCGAGCATCTGGTACCTCGTCGTCACGACGATCCTCACGATCATTCAGTTCTACATCGAGCGGCGCTTCGCGCGAGGCAACCGCAGCCTGCCGCCGACACCGCTGCAACGGGTACGGACCTTCTTCAGGACACACGCGCCGGGCATCGCGGGGAGGACCGCATGAGCAGCGAGGTGACGTCGGCGGGAACGTCCGTATCACCCATGGTCCGGGCCCAACGGGTCCGCAAGTCGTTCGGACGCCTCGAGGTCCTGCGCGACATCACCCTCGAGGTGGCGGAAGGCGAAGTCGTCTGTCTCATCGGGCCGTCCGGCTCCGGCAAGAGCACCTTCCTGCGCTGCATCAATCACCTGGAGCGCGTCGACGGCGGACGCATCTGGGTCGACGGCCAGGTCGTCGGGTACGCCCAGCGCGGCGGCAGGCTCCATGAGCTGAGCGACAAGGAGATATGCAAGCGGCGGACCGAGATCGGCATGGTCTTTCAGCATTTCAACCTCTTCCCGCACATGACCGCCTTGCAGAACCTCATCGAGGCCCCACGCCGGGCGTTGGGGGAGAAGAAGGAGTCGGCCACCGACCGCGCGCTGGAGCTGCTCGACCGCGTCGGCCTCGCGGACAAGGCGGGCGCCTATCCCCGTCAGCTGTCCGGCGGCCAGCAGCAGCGCGTCGCGATCGCCCGCGCGCTGTGCATGCGGCCGAAACTGCTCCTGTTCGACGAGCCCACGTCGGCCCTCGACCCCGAACTCGTCGGCGAGGTGCTCACCGTCATGCGCGACCTCGCCGCGTCGGGCATGACGATGATCGTCGTCACCCACGAGATGGGGTTCGCCCGTGAGGTCGCCGACCGCGTCCTGTTCTTCGACGACGGTCAGGTCGTCGAAGAAGGGCCGGCCGACCAGGTCATCACCAATCCGCGACACAGCCGGACGCGAGCCTTCCTCTCCGCCGTTCGTTGAGGTGCCCCGAACGCGACCGGAGACCGAGATCGCCGCCGGCCGTAGGATGCCCACGGCCGGCGGCGACCCGCGACCCCGGCCTCCCGGGAAGGACGCACGTGCCAGGAAGCACCGACAGAGGACCTGATTCCGCCGTCGTCGAGATCGGCTATGCCTGGCCAGGGCTGCGCGAGGTGGTCGCCTTCCCCGTGATCGGGCTCTTCCTGACGGCCTTCCTCGGGCTCAGGGTGGCGAATGCGGGGAGCGTCAACCCCGTCGCCGCGGTCGCGTGCGTCCTCTGCGGGGCGTGGACCGCGTGGCTGGGCGGGGGTGTCGCGCGAGCGATGTGGCGCGCCGCCCGGCGGCGTCCTCTCCTCACTCTGGACTCCGAGCGGGTCGTGTTGCACTCGGCGAGGGTGGCGCTGCAGTGGTCGAACGTCGCCGAGGTCCGGATCGTGAACCGATCGCCGGACGGCCGGACCGCGAAGCTGATGGTCTTCGTGCCCATCGATGCCGACCGGGTCATCGCGGGGCTGCGCGGCATGCCACGCCGCTTCGCGCGGAGCGGGATGAAGCACCTCGGCGGTCCGATCTTCGTTCGCCCGCAAGACATGGCGTTGCCGTTCGACGAGGTCCTGGCCACCGTCCGCACACTGACCACCGTTCCCGTCCGCCCCGCCATCGATCCACGGACGGCCCGTGGGATCCTCGGGCGGCGCTGACCGGCCTCAGTACGAGCTCGTCGCCGGAGAACGCCGAGAGATGATCGGGATCGCCGCGATCGAGACGAGGGAGGGCCGGAATGGGGTTGAGAGTCGTGGGGGCGGGATTTCCGCGTACCGGGACGACGTCGCTGAAGGCCGCGCTGGAGCTGCTGCTCGGAGCGCGCTGCTACCACATGACGGAGTTGTTGTTCGGCCGGCTCGAGGACGCCGTGGTCTGGCGGGACGCCTACGCGGGCGTCATGCCGGACTGGCACGGCTTCCTCGCGGGGTACGCCGCCGGGGTCGACTGGCCGATGTCGCAGTTCTGGCGTGAGCTGTCCGCCGCATTCCCGGACGCGCTGGTGCTGCTGTCCCGGCGGGAGAACGCCGAGCGCTGGTATCAGAGCATGGACCGCACCGTGCTGCGAGGAGCGCGCGGCCTGGCGCGGGGGGACTCCGGCGGCGAACAGCCGCCCGGCCTGGCCACTGCCACCCCGGAACAGGACCGTGCCCGGACCGAGATGGCCCGGGCCATGTTCGCCGGCGCGTTCGACGGCTCCTACGACCGAGACAGCGTCATCGCGGCCTACGAGCGCCATCTCACCGAGGTCCGTGCCACGGTACCGGCGCACCGGTTGCTGGAGTGGCAGCCGGCCGACGGCTGGGCGCCCCTGTGCGCCGCTCTCGGCCTCCCGGTCCCGGACGTGCCCTTCCCTCACGAGAAAGGTGCGGAGGGGCTGAGCAAATGACCATGCCGACCGGCGGATCTCAGTAGGACTGCAGCTCCACCAGGGTGCCGTCCGGGTCGCGGACCAGTGCGTTGCGGAGGGTCGGGCCCCACTCCGGGCGGTCGGCCGGTGCCGCCACCGCCTCGGCGCCATGGCGCAGGCAGAACGCGAATGCGGCGTCGACGTCGGCGACCCGGCTGACGAACATGGCCCGGTCCTGGGCCGGCAGTTCGGCGGGCAGCTCCGCCGTGCCCGCGACGGTCGCCATCGCGGCGCGGTCGAACAGTGCGAGCACGCCCTCGTCGCCGACGTCCCAGCTCGCGTACGGCCCGCTCGCGCCGCCGCGCGCCAGATGGGCGTCCGCCAGCTCGGGCAGGACCGCGTCGTAGAAGGCGAAGCACTCGGCGAACCGGGTCACGAGCAGGCGCGGGTGCAGGACGTCCATGTCCACTCCAATTCATAGGTGCGAACCCATTATTGGTGCAGACCCTACACTGTGGTGGCATGCACGAGACCCCGCCCAGCCTGCTGGCGCTCACCACCTACCTGCTGTCCCGGGTGGGCAAGACGGCGCGCACGCGCATCACCGAGCGGCTCGCGGCGCACGACGTCCGCCTGTGGCACATGGCCGTCCTCGCGGCGCTGGCCGACTTCGGCCCGCACGCGCAGCGCGACCTCGCCGCCCGGCTGAGCATCGACCCGAGCGACGTGGTGAAGATCCTCGACGAACTGACCGCCGCGGGCCATGTCGAGCGCGCCCGCGACCCGGCCGACCGCCGCCGCGTCACGGTCACGATCACCCCGGCGGGCCGTACGGCCCTGGCCGACCTGACCTCCGAGGCATCGGCCGTCCAGGAGGGGGTCCTCGCGCCGCTCGACGAGGACGAGCGCGCCCGGCTGCACGACCTGCTGCTGCGGCTGTTCGCCCACCTGCACGAGGAGACCGTCAGGGAACGATGACCGTGGCCCCCGCGGACGGGGCGGTGCCCATCGCCGCCAGGGCGGCCGGGGCGTCGGCGAGGCCGATCGTACGGGTGATCAGCAGGTCGGGCCGCAGAGCGCCGGCCGCGACCATCGCCATCATCGGCCCGTAGGCGTGCGCGGCCATCCCGTGGCTGCCCACGACCTCCAGCTCCAGGGCGATGACCCGGTGCATCGGCACCGCGGCCGGGCCGGTCGCCGGCGGCAGCAGGCCCACCTGGACGTGACGTCCCCGGCGGCGCAGGCTCTCCACGGACGCCGCGCAGGTCGCCGGGCTGCCGAGCGCGTCCAGGGACACGTCGGCGCCGCCTCCGGTGATCTCGCGTACGGCCTCCGCCACGCCGTCCGGGCCCTCGACACAGGCGGCGGCGCCGAAACGACGAGCCAGTTCCAGAGCGGCGGGGGAGACGTCGACCGCGACGACCCGTGCCCCGCAGGCCGCGGCGATCATCACCGCCGACAGGCCGACCCCGCCGCACCCGTGCACCGCCACCCACGCGCCGGGCCCGACGCGCCCCTGCGCGGTCACGGCCCGGAACGCCGTCGCGAACCGGCAGCCCAGCGCCGCCGCGGTGGTGGCCGCCAGGTCGCCGGGGAGGGCCACCAGGTTGACGTCGGCGTCGTCGATGACGACGTACTCCGCGAACGACCCCCAGTGGGTGAAGCCGGGCTGCGTCTGGTGTTCGCAGACCTGCTGGTCACCGGCCGCGCACGCCGCGCACCGGCCGCACGCGCACACGAACGGCACCGTCACCCGGTCGCCGGGACGCCACCCGGTCACGTCCGGCCCGGCTGCCGCGACGACACCCGCCAGCTCGTGACCCGGCACGTGGGGGAACCGCGTGATGTCGGGGTCGTGGCCCATCCAGCCGTGCCAGTCGCTGCGGCACAGCCCGGTCGCCTCGACCCGGATCACCACGCCGGCGCGCGGCGGATCCGGATCGGGCACCTCCCGCACCTCCGGCATCCGCCCGAACCCGTCGTATGCCACCGCCCGCACGGCCCGCCCCTTCCGTCATTTCGGCCAACCGTATCGGCGCTCAGGAACAGAAGTCGGCCACGGTGTCGGTGAGGATGCGCGTGAGGTCGTGCAGCGAGGCGATGTCGGCCCACTCGGTGGCCGCGTGGGCGCCCTCACCGGCGACGCCGAAGAGCAGGCAGGGGATCCCCGCGCGGGCGAAGAGGGCGCAGTCGGTCCAGAACGCCTCGGCGCGGATCACGGGCGGCTGCCCGAGCACCGATTCGGCGTGGCGGGCGAGGGCGCGCACGATGGGCGCGTCCGGGTCGGCCTGGAAGGGCTCCCGGTGCAGGCCGGGGACGAGACGGTAACGGAAGTCCGCGACGGTGGCGGCGAGGTCCTCGAGGATCGCGGTCAGCTCCGCGCGGACGGTGCCCGCGTCCTCGCCGGGCACCGTACGGCGCTCCAGCGTGATCCGGCAGCGCGCCGGGTAGGTGGAGGGCTCCTCACCGCCGTGGATGACGCCGGCGTGCACGGTCCCGGTGCCCAGGAGCGGATGCGCCGGACCTGCGGCCAGACGGCGGCCCAGGTCCTCCAGCGCGACGAGGAAGTGGCCGGCCTTGGTGATGGCGTCGACGCCGAGGTCGGGGCGCGAGCCGTGGGCCGCCCGCCCCTCGATCTCCACGTCGAACCAGGCGAACCCCTTGTGGGCGAGAGTCAGCTGCAGTTGGCTCGGCTCGGTGACGATCGCGGCGTCGGCGTCGAAGGACTCCAGGACCTCCTCGGTGCCGAGACTGTCGTGCTCCTCGTCGGCGACGCAGGCCACGAGCACGTCTCCGCGCAGCGGCCCCCGCCGTGTGGCCCGGGCCGCCGCGACCATCATGGCCGCGACGCCGCCCTTCATGTCGAAGGCCCCGCGCCCGAACATCCTGCCGTCGCTGATCCGCGGAGTCAGCGGATCGCCGTCGTAGCCGGCGAGGCCGACGGTATCGAGGTGACCGTTGAGCATCAGTGAGCGGCCGCCCCCCGTGCCGCGGGCGATCGCGACCAGTGAGGGACGACCCGGGCGCTTCTCCAGCCGGTGCACCTCGAAGCCATGGGCGGCCAGCCAGCGACCGCAGAAGTCGGCGATCGCGGTCTCGCCCGCGCCGCCCGGGACGAGACCCGGGTTGACGGAGTCGAGGGCGATGAGCCGGCTCAGGAGTTCAACCGTTTCGTCGGGCATGGCGACCTTTCGCGGGAGATGTGCGCGGGAACGATGTGGGCCCGGCGTCGTCAGAGGTCAGGGTCTTCGGCGACCGCAGCGGGGTTGGCGTCGGCGCCTTCGGTGCTGAGCAGGACGAGAGTCGATGCGGGGCCGAGTTCGAGGGCGGTGCGGCGCCGCGCGGCGCCGTCGCCGGTGAGGGCGGCGCGGACTCCCGCCAGTGCCGCGGCGCCGCACGGCCCGCAGGACACGCCCAGGGCGGCGAGGTCACCGGCGGCGCGGGCGCTCTCGGCGTCGGTGACGACGATGGCGGCGTCGAGCCCGTCGCGGAGGAACGGCCACGCGAGGTCGGACGGGGTACCGCAGTTCAGGCCCGCCATGATGGTCTCGCCCGTGGCGACGCTGACCGGCTCGCCGCCCAGAAGGCTCTCGAGGACGCAGGGCGCGGCCTCGGGCTCGACCGACAGCAGCGCCGGCCCCCGGTCGGTGCCGCGGCTCCGGTAGTGGGTGACGGCGGCCTGGGCCAGCGAGCCCACGCCCACCGGCACGGCGACGAGGTCGGGCGGGCCGGTCCCCGCCGCGGTCAGCTGGACGTCGATCTCGGTGAAGAGTGTGGAGTAGCCCTCGACGATCCAGCCGGGGATCCGTTCGTAGCCGGGCCAGGCGGTGTCCTGGACGAGGACCGAGCCAGGCGCGGTGGCCGCCTCGGCCGCCCGGCGGACGGCACCGTCGTACGGGCCCGCGACCTCGGTGACCTCGGCCCCTTCGCCGGCGATGGCGACCACGGCCACCGGGTGAACGCCCTCGGGCACGAAGACGTGGGCCCGCCCGCCGGCCAGGCGCGCCGCGCGGGCCAGGGCCCGGCCGTGGTTGCCGTCGGTGGCCGTCACGAACGTGAGCGGACCGGACGGCGCCCGGCCGTTCGCCGCCCGCTCGGCCAGAACGCGATGCACCGCCCAGAACGCGCCCAGCGCCTTGAACGCCGGCAGTCCCAGACGCGACGACTCGTCCTTGACGAAGACCCGGCCCACCTCCAGTTCGGCGGCGACGGCGGGGACCTCGGTCAGCGGGGTGGGCGCGTAGCCGGGCAGCGCGGCGTGGAAGTCCCGCACGCCGGCCGGCGCGGGCGCGCACGTCCACGACCGGGCCGCGGGCCGGGAGAACCACGGCACCGCACGCGAAGAGGAAGCGTGTTCAGGCATGGGAACAAGCGTGCGGCACACCCATTCCGTCGGTCCAGCAAATGTTTTCAACGTATATTCGTCGGAAAAGCCGACTAATCGCCCCTCGAAACGGTCCCGCCGATGTTCGACCTTCACCGGCTGCGCCTGCTGCGCGAGCTCAAGCACCGGGGCACACTGGCGGCCGTCGCCGCGGCCCTCTCCTACAGCCCCTCGTCCGTCTCACAACAGCTCTCGCAGCTGGAGGCGGAAGCCGGCGTCCCGTTGCTGGAACCGGTGGGGCGCGGCGTACGGCTCACCCCACAGGCCGAGATCCTCGTCGCCCACACCGAGGCGGTACTGGAACGCCTGGAGCGCGCCGAGGCGGACATCGCCGCCTCGCTGACGGACCTGACCGGAACCCTCCGCATCGCGTCGTTCCAGACCGCGGCCCTCGCCCTGATGCCGACGGCGCTGAACCTGTTGCGCGACACCCATCCCGGCCTGCGCGTCCACGTCACCCAGATGGAGCCGGAGGAGGCGCTTCCGGCCCTGCAGGCGCGTGACTTCGATCTGGTCATCGCCGAGGAGTACCCCGGCAACCCGAACCCTCGCGCCGCCGAACTGGAGCAGGAGGACCTGCTCGACGACCCATTGCGCCTCGCGCTGCCCGAGCCGGACGACGGCACGATGGGACCGACGGCGGCGCTGCGTACGGCGGCGGGCCGCCCGTGGGCGATGGAACCCGAGGGCACGGCCGCCCGGCACTGGGCCACGACGTTGTGCCGTGACGCCGGCTTCGAGCCCGACGTACGGTTCGAGTCCGCCGATCTCCTGCTCCACCTGCGCCTCGTCGAACAGGGCCACGCGGTCGCCCTGCTGCCGGACCTCATCTGGAACGGGCGTGAACCGACCGTCCCCCTGCGGCTCCTTCCCCGAGGCCGGCGGGCGCGCCGGGTCTTCACCGCGGTGCGCCGGGGCCGCAGTCCGCATCCCGCGATCCAGGCCTGCCGCCAGGCGCTCCGCCTGGCCGCCGACGAGCGGCACCCGGCCGACGACGCGCCCCCGATCCGCTGACGGACCTGGCTCCGCGTCGGCGGACGGCACTCAGGCCGCTGCGGGTGCGGCCGGCCGACGTCGCCGCACGGCCGGCCGGAGGCCCCCGCGCGGGAGTGCGCCGGTACGCGCCCGACCGGGAGCCTCGGCCCGGGTCCGTGTCCGGTAGGCGCGCGAGGTCCTCGCCGTGGGAGGCGCTTCCCCCGACTCCTGTCGTTCAGGACAGGGCGACGACCTGACCGGCCGTCGCGCTGGTGCGCGCGGCGTCCAGGACCTTCGCCGTCGCGACCGCGTCCCAGGGGTCGACGGGCAGCGGTCCCGTCCCGCGCACCGCCGCGGCGAACGCCGGATAGAACAGGTCCCACCGGCCGCGCTCCGACGGAGCGGACTCGGTATGGTCCCCGCGCAGCACCTGGCCCCAGCGCTCCTCCGGCTCCGCGCCCCAGCCGTCGCCCTCCGAGACGGGGGAGGCGCCGGCGAGCAGCGCCGCCTCCTGCCCGTCCACACCGTCGACGACGTACGCGCCGGCGGTGCCGCTCGCGCGGAACCGCGGGCCCGGCGCGCCCTGCCGCCAGCTGCCCGACAGGTGGGACCGCGCGCCGTCGCGGTGGGTCAGCGCGACGAACACGTCGTCGTCGAGCCCGCCGTCGCCGACGTGCCACTCGGCGTACACCCGCTCGACCGGCCCGCACAGCACGAGCGCCTGGTCGACGAGGTGGCTGCCGAAGTCCAGCAGCGTGCCGCCGCCCGCCGCCGGCGGCCCCGGGTCGGGCGCGAACCGCTCGAACCGCGACTCGAACCGCGTCAGCGTGCCGAGCGTCCCCGCGTCCACCAGCCGCCGCAGCGTACGGAAGTCGGAGTCCCAGCGGCGGTTCTGGTACACCGTCAGGGCCACGCCGAGCCGTTCGGCCAGCTCGACGGTCTCCCGAGCGGCGTCCGCGTCCAGCGCGAACGGCTTGTCGCAGACCACCGCGAGGCCGAGTTCGAGCGCCTGCCGTGCCAGCGGGATGTGCGTGTCCGCCGGTGTCGAGATCGCCACCGCCTCGGCGCCGGCGGCGGCCAGCTCCTCCAACGAGGCGAACGCCGGCCGGTCCAGCTCGGCGGCGACCTGTTTCCGGCGTTCCGGGGAGGTCGTGACGACGCCCAGGAACGCGCACTCCAGGGCCGAGGCGAGCAGCGGCGCGTGGAAGTACCGGCCGCCGAAGCCGTATCCGGCGAGGCCGATGCGCAGCGGTTCGGTCATCGGGGATCCGTCCTTTCTCGAGGTCACTGAAAGCGGCCGGGGCGGAACGCCGCGAGCAGCGGGTGCGCCTCCCCGGTCACGATCTCGTCGGCGAGCAGCTCACCGGCGATCAGTCCCAGCGTCGCATCGCTGTCCGCGAACGCCACGTGCAGGCCCCCGCACCTGGTCGAGTTTCCCGAACACCGGCTCGCCGTCGCCGGGGATCGGCTTGCGGCCGACCCCGTAGGAGCCGAGGACGAGCTCGGGGTGGCCGGCCGGCACATCCTCGGCGTTCCAGCGAGATCAGCCCGTCGGGGTTTCGTGCCGATCTTGGGGGCACCCGCCTTGGCGACGCCCGTCGCGGCACCGGCGCGGCCGCAAATGCCACCGGCCCTCTCCCCGGTTCGGGAGAGGGCCGGTCGAAGGCCGTGTCGTCAGCCGGCCGGGCGGAGGACCGCGACGCCGCGCGGCGCGAGACGCACGGTACCGGCGGCGTCCGCGCCGCCCAGGAGGTCGCTCATCGGGCCGGGAAGATCGACCGTCACGGGGGTGGTCCGATGGTTCAGGACGATGTAGCACGGCCCGTCGCCGGTGACCCGGGCCCGCGCCTGGACGCCCTCCGGTAGCCCCGGCAGGACGGGGCGCGCGCCCGCCTCCTCGCGGATCCGGTCGACGAGGCGGCGCGTCGTCGCCGGGTCGGGCCGGGTGGCCAGGTACCACGCGGTGCCCCGGCCGTACCGATGGCGGGTGACCGCCGGCCGCCCGGCCGGCTCACCCGTCGTGAAGTACTCGACGGCCTCGGCGCCCTCCAGGTGCACGTCCTCGGACCAGATGGTGCCGGTTCCCTGGGACAGCCCGATCGTCCCGGACTCCGGCAGCGGCCCGAACTCCTCGACGCGCAGTCCCAGCACCCGCCGGAACGGCCCGGGGTAGCCGCCGAGATGCACCCGGTCGTGCGGGTCGACGATGCCGGAGAAGAACGACATCACCAGCGTGCCGCCGTCCTCGACGTACCGCTCGATGCCCCGGGCGGCCTCCTCGTCGACCAGGTAGAGGTTGGGGACGACGACGAGCCGGTAGGCGGACAGGTCGGCGTCCGGGCGGACGACGTCGCAGGCGACGCTCGCGTCGTACAGCGGGCCGTGGAGCGCCCAGGCGGCGTCCAGGAACCGCACGTCCGCGCTCGGGTGGGCGTCCTGCTCGAGCGCCCACCAGTTCGGCCAGTCCAGGACGAGCGCGACGTCCGCGCGGGGGGCCCGCGCGCCCGGCAGCGCCGTCGTGGCGGCGAGCTCGTGCCCGAGCTCGCGGACCTCCTCGAAGATCCGGCCGATGGGTCCGCCGTGCGGGACCATCGCCGAGTGGAACTTCTCGGCGCCGCCCCGGGACTGCCGCCACTGGAAGAACATCACCGCGTCCGCCCCGTGCGCGACGGCCTGCCAGCTCCACAGCCGCATGGCGCCCGCGGGCTTGGGGGCGTTGCGGGCACGCCAGTTGACCGCGCTCGGCGCCTGCTCCATCAGCAGCCAGGGCTGCCCGTCGCGCAGCGAGCGCATGACGTCGTAGGAGAAGGCGATCTTGGCGTCGGCCGCGGCGTCGTACGGGTCGGGGTAGGCGTCGTAGGCGACGACGTCCAGGTGCGGCGCCCACGTCCACAGGTCGGCGGGCCGCAGCGACGGCGGGAAGTTCGTCATCACCGGCACGTCCGGGCTCACCCGCCGCAGGACCTCCTTCTCGACGAGGTAGCAGGCGAGCAGCTCGTCGGAGGAGAACCGCGCGTAGTCGACGGCGTGGGCGGGGTTGGCGAACGGCGCGGGGCTGCGCGGCGGCAGCACCTCGTCGAAGGAGGCGTACCGCTGCGACCAGAAGGTCGTCGACCAGGCGTCGTTGAGGGCGTCCACCGAGCCGTACCGCTCCCGCAGCCAGCGCCGGAACGCGTCGGCGGAGACGTCGCAGTAGCAGGGGGCGACGTTGCCGTACTCGTTGCCGACGTGCCAGAGCGCCAGCGCGGGGTGGCCGGTGTAGCGGGTCGCGACCCGCTCGGCCAGACCCGCGGCGTGCTCGCGGTAGACCGGGCTGGACGGGCAGTAGTGCTGCCGCCCGCCCGGCCACATCCGCGTGCCGTCGGCGCCGGTCGGCAGGATCTCGGGGTGCCGCGCGGTGAGCCAGGGCGGCGGGGAGGCCGTCATCGTGGCCAGGCACGCGGCGACGCCGCCGTCGGCGAGCAGGTCCATGACGCGGTCCAGCCAGCCGAAGTCGTACGTGCCCGGCTCAGGCTCCACAGCGGCCCAGGAGAAGATCCCGACGCTGATCAGCGAGACGCCGGCCTCCTTCATCAGCCGGAGGTCCTCATCCCAGACGTGCTCGGGCCACTGCTCGGGGTTGTAGTCACCGCCGTAGGCGATGCGCCCCAAGCGGTCCCGGAGGCCGTCGATGCTGTTCACGTTCCCGCCGTTTCCTCGTCGTGGTTCCGGTCCAGGCGCCCGGCCGCCCTCTGCCTGCGTGACGCGGGACGTCCTAGCCGGACATGGGACGTCCCACGTCCGTCGTAACATAACCGCACGGCGAAAAAGGGGTCAAGGGGTCCGACCGCTACCGATCCGCGTGCGGCCCTGACCGGTCGTCGGGCCGCGACCCGGTCAGCCGCGGTCCGGCTCGTCGGCGGACTGGTCGCGGCGGGCGGCCTTCTCCACGCGGGTGTCGATGTTGCGGAAGTGCTTGCTCAGAGCCTGCTCGGCCGCTTCGACGTCCCGCCGCCGCAGCGCGGTGACGATCGCGCGATGCCGCCGGACGGTGCCGATGGGGGAGGGATCGTGGTTCCAGCCGCGGATGCCCGACACGCGGTCGAAGACCTTCCAGAACACCTCGAGGAACTGCGGGACGAGGGCGTTGCCGAGCGAGCGGTACAGCAGCTCGTGGAACTGCCGGTCCTCCTCCGCGAAGGTCTCGCCCGCCCGGGCCCGCGTCTCCATCCGGCGGACGACGGCGTCCAGCGCGGCGAGGTCCTCTTCGGGGATGGTGGTGGCGACGCGCCTGATCAGCCCGGCCTCAAGGATCTCCCGGACCTGGAGGATCTCGCTCAGCGCGCGGACATCGCTGCCCAGCTCGTGCAGCGTACGGAAGGTCAGGCCGTCGGCGAGAGGGGTGAGTGACAGCTGTCCGACGTATGTGCCGTAGCCGTGGCGGACCTCGACGATGTCGAGCGCCTGCAGGCCCTTCAGCGCCTCGCGGATGGAGTTGCGGCTGACGCCGAGGTCCTCCATCAGCTCCGTCTCGGTGGGCAGCGAGTCACCGGACCGCAGGCGCCGGTCGAGGATCAGCTGCATGATCTCATGCTGGACCTGTCCACCGACTCGCCGCGCAAGGCCGCGCGGGGCCTGCCTGTCCGTCACTCGCACCTCCCGGCAACGCGCGGGATCATAAGCTCCCACCCTATGTCCGGATGTGCTCGTCGCCGCGCCTTCCGGAGCATCGTACGCGTCCTGTCGTCGTTACATCCCACGTCCGACCTTTCCGGCCATGGTCGCCGGGCCGCCTCACAGGCGCGCCACGCCGCCGAGTACCCGCAGCGGGCCCGGGGTCCGGGGGTGCGCGGTCCGCCAGCGGGCGACGTCGACCAGTCCCGGAGGGAGCGGTATCCGGCCGCGGAACGTCGACTCGATCTCTTCGGGCGTACGCGTGATGAGCGGTGCCGGTGCGCCGGCGTAGGTCTGGTCGAGCCGCTCGCGGAACGCCGGGCCCATGTCCGCCGAGGTGGTATGGGCGATCACCAGGTGGCTTCCGGGAGGCAGCGCCGCGATGAGGCGGTCGACCATGCCGCACGGGTCCTCGGCGACGAAGTGCAGGACCGCCACGAGCAGCAGCGCGACGGGCCGGTCAAGGTCGAGGAGGCTCCGCGTGCGCTCGATGATCACCTCCGGCCGGCGTACGTCCCCGGGGAGGAAGACGGCGTTCGGATCGCCGTCGAGCAGGCGCTCCGCGTGGATCCGGACCGTGGGGTCGTTGTCGACGTAGACGACCCGGGCGCGCGGGTTCGTCCTGCGGGCGACCTGGTGCACGTTGTCCGCCGTCGGCAGTCCGGCGCCGATGTCGAGGAACTGGTCGATCCCGACCTCCTCGGCCAGGAACCGGACCACGCGGGTCAGGAAGCCGCGGCTGTCCCTGGCGAGCTGCCGCGTCTCCGGTGCGACGCGCCACACCTCCTCCGCCGCCTGCCGGTCGACCTGGTAATTGGCCGAACCGCCGAGCGCGTAGTCGTACACGCGTGCCGGGGACGGTCGGGTGATGTCGACGCCGGGCGGTGCGGACTCGAGTGCCAAGGCATGTCTCCTCATGGTGCGGAAAGTCTGACCATACGGTCCAAGATCACTGAGTGTCTGCATCCAGGTCATTGGTCGGACCGTGCCGGAGAGCCACCTCGGCGAAGGAGGGCGAAATGACAAATAGACGTAATTACGTTCTTGCGTAATAATCGAGCGATGGGCGAGGAGCGAGCGGACGAGTCTTCCCTGGTCGAGCGGCTGGCGCGGCTCGAGGAGCGCGTGGCCCGGCTCGAGGCAGGAGGGTCACTCGCCGAGCCGGTCGGTGCTCCCGCCGACGTCGGCGCCCTGTGGGCGCTCGCCGGGCTGAAGGACCGTGTGCCGGCGCCGGGCGCGGTGCTCTTCACCGGCACCGTCGGCCTGCCGACCGGAGAGCACTACGAGTGGCAGGAGGGCAGGACCACCGAGGACCTGATGGGAGCCGACTGGACGCAGGGCGCGGCCGCGCTGGCCGCGCTGGCGCATCCGGTCCGGCTGCTGCTCCTGCGCGAGATCCTCCTCGGCACCCGCACGACCGCCGCGCTGGGCGAGCACGAGCAGCTCGGCACCAGCGGCCAGCTGTACCACCACCTGCGGCAGCTGGTCGCGGCCGGCTGGCTGCGCGCCGAGAGCCGGGGCGAGTACGCCGTCCCCGGCGAACGCGTCGTGCCGCTGCTCGCTCTGCTCCTGGCGGCCCGCCGATGAAGCCGATGAGAAGAGGAGGACGCTGATGTCCAAGCGATGGGCGCGCACCGTGGCGCTCTGCAAGCTCCTGCCCCTGCCCGGCACGGTCCTCATGCTGGTCGCCGCCTTCGGGGGCCTTGGCCCGCTGTGGCCGGCGGGCCTGGCCGTGTGGGTCGCCGGGGTGGCCGCCCTGTTCGTGCGCGTGCGTCCTACGCCGCGCGAGCCGGTGGAGGTGAGCCCGCCGGTGCGGGGGCGCTGGGTCGCGGTCAACAGTCCCGCCGACCGGGTCCCGAGCCACGGCGTGCACGCCTACGGTCAGACGTACGCCATCGACCTGGTCCACCACCCCGACACCGAGCGGGAGTGGCAGGGCGTGCGGGCCGCCTGGCCGCCGGCCCGCCGCCCCGAACGTTTCCCCGGCTTCGGCCGGCCGGTGTTCGCGCCGGTCGACGGCGTCGTGGTCCGGGTACGACGCCGAAGCCGCGATCACTGGAGCCGCGACTCCGTGCCGGGGGTCATCTATCTCCTCGTCGAAGGCATCGTCCGGGAGCTGTTCGGGCCGGGCAGGCTCCTGGGCAACCACATCGTCATCGCGATGGACGGCGGCGGCTACGCGGCCCTGGCGCACCTGCGCCGCGGATCGGCCCGGGTGACCGCCGGGCAACGCGTCACCGCCGGGGAGCAGATCGCCGAGTGCGGCAACTCGGGGAACTCCAGCGAGCCGCACGTCCACTTCCAGCTCATGGACGCCCCGCACTTCCTGGCCGCCCTCGGCATGCCGTTCCGATTCGACCGCTTCGAGATCGACGGAGGCCCCGAGGCGGGCGTCCCCGGCGGGCGGCGGCCTTTCACGGTGCCCTCGTCCGCTCCCACCCCCGAGACAGGAGCCGACCGGCGGGGCTGACCGGGCGGCCGTCGCCGGGGCCGGGAAGACCGGTGTGCGCTCGGCTCAGTGCACGCCGTGTGCCAGCAGCGCATGCGCGGCCACGCGCACCGTCCCGTTCCCGGCCGCGCACGGGCGGAGGATGCGGTCATAGGCGTCCTTGACGCGTGCGATGGTCGCCGGGTCCTGCCGCGCGAGGACGACGCCGTTCGACCCGACTCTGGCCATCGCCCCGGTCCGCCACCAGTCCTCCGGCTCGAACTCGAACTCCCAGTCGAGCTCTTCGACCGACACGTCGCGCAGCACCCGGCCCACCAGCTCACCGAACGCCTCCGGCCGCCCGTACTCCATGAACGGGCTCACCGGCACGTCCTCCGGCCACGGGACACCGACCTCGTCCATCGCCTCCCGGACGATGGCGAGCACGCCGCTGCCCGGCATCGTCCAGCAGGTCAGCGCGAGGCGGCCGCCGGGCCGCAGGACCCGGCGCAGCTCCTCGAGGGCCGTCACCGGCTCGCCGACATGGTTGATCACGAAGTTGCCGACCACGGCGTCGAACGACGCGTCGTCGAAGGGCAGCTCGGGCAGGACGGCGACGTGTACGTCCGCGCCGGGCACGTTGCGGGCCGCGGCCTCGGCCATCTCCGGCTCGGCGTCGACGGCCGACACCTGCGCATCCCGGCGTGCCGCCGCGGCGGCCACGGGACCGGGGCCGGTCCCCACGTCGAGTACCCGGTGGCCCGCCCGGACCCCGGCGGCGTCCAGCAGCCGCTCGACGGTGCACCCGGACAGCCGCGCGAACCCTTGCTCGTACGCCTCGGCCCGTCCCGCCCACAGTTCGCGCTCGTACGCGTCGAAGGTCGTCATGTCCCGAAGCGTACGCACCATCACGCTGACCGGCAGTCCCGCCTGGACCGTCTCGGGGCGGCGTACCTCAACGTCACCGCGCAGGCGAGCTTCCGTGAACGCGACGAGCTCGGTCCCGCCTTCGGCGACGACTTCCTCGCCGACGTCCGTTCATCCGCTCGCGGAGGCGGATCTGACCAAGCTGTACGGCGGCGGCGCTGAGGGGTACATCGACTACCCGACCATGGCCGAGGAGGCGGCGGCCCGCTGAACGGTCTCTCTGTATTCCTTGACGGTAATATGCATTTTTGGTTATGTTCCCAGCGTGACCACTACCTTCGATGTCCTGGCGGAACCGGCCCGCCGCCGCATCCTCGACCTGCTGCTCGAGCGCCCCCGCCTGGTCGGCGAGCTGACCGAGCAGCTCGGCCTGACCCAGCCCGGCACTTCGAAGCACCTCCGGGTCCTGCGGGAGGCGGGCCTGGTCAGGGCACGCCCCGAGGCGCAGCGGCGGTGGTACGAGCTCCGTCCCGAGCCGCTCGCCGAGATCGACGCGTGGCTGGCGCCCTACCGGAGGCTGTGGACGGAATCGCTCGACGCCCTGGAGCGTCACCTGGACACGATGGAGGACGACGAGGCATGAACCCGACTCTGGACACCGCCGACGGCCGCAACGTCCTGCGGATCGAGCGCCGGTTCGCGCACCCGATGGAGAAGGTCTGGCGAGCCCTGACCGACCCGGTCCACCTCGCCCATTGGTTCCCCTCGCCGGTGGAGGAGATCGACCTCCGGCTCGGCGGGAAGATCCGGTTCGGCGGGGCGCGTCCGGAGCTCCCGCTCGGCACGGGCGAGATCACGGAGTTCGATCCGCCACGCCTGCTCGCCTTCACCTGGTACGACGATCCGATGCGCTGGGAGCTGCGCCCCGACGGGCCGGGCTGCGTCTTCGTCCTCACCCATACCTTCGCCGACCGGCCGATGGCCGGCAGCTTCGCAGCCGGCTGGGACACCTGCCTGTCGGCGCTCGAGTCGGCCTTGGCCGGGAGCCCGACGGGGCTGAAGCCGGTGCCCGACGGCTACGCCGGGCGGCACGACGCGTACGCGGAGGCGTTCGGCCTGGACGAGGGCGACCTGAGCGAGGACGCCGACGGCTGGACCATCCGGTTCGAACGGAACATCCCGCATCCGATCGAGAAGGTCTGGCCGGCGCTCGTGGGGTCCACGGCGCCGGAGACCGGCGGATTCCCGCCTCCCGGGGCGGTCGTCGACGCGGTGTCCGCGGCCGAGGTGTCCGCGGTCGCCGCTCCGGAGCTCCTGGAGTACGCCTGGCCGTCCGGCGGCGAGGCCCTCGGACGGGTGCGGTGGGAGCTGACCGGAGGCCATCCGGCGGGCACCCGGGTGGTGCTCACCCAGACCGGCCAGGCGGGGGAGCGGGGGCGGTGCGCCGCGGCCCTGACCGCCTGGCACCTGCGGCTGGAGCTGCTGGCCGACCGGCTGCGGGACGCCGAGCGTCCCGATCGCGGCGAGCGGGTCGCGGACCTGGAGCGGCGTTACGCGGCGCGCGTCGAGGCCAGGTAGACGATGTCGGGTTCACCGCGGGCCACCTCGACCGGGCAGACGCCGACCTCGGCGAACCTCCCTCGCAGCCGGTCCTCGAACGCCGGGACGGCGGCGGCGCTCCACACCGCGAGGACGCCGCCGGGCCGCATCCGGCGGGCCAGCAGGTCCAGGCCCTCGTCCCCGTACAGCGCGGCGTTCGCCTCGCTGACCGTCCAGTCCGGCCCGTTGTCGATGTCCAGGCACAGTGCGTCGTACGCCTCGGGTGTCGTGCGCAGCCAGGCGAGGAGGTCGGCGCACTCCACGCGGACGCGCGGGTCGTCCAGCGCGCCTTCGGAGTAGGGCCGCAGCGGGCCGGCGTGCCAGTCGACCACCGCGGGCTCGCACTCGACGACGGTCACACGGCGCGTGTACGGCGAGCGCAGCGCCTCGGCGAGGGAGAAGCCGACGCCGAGCCCGCCGATGAGCACGTCGGCGGGCCGGGCCAGCCGGTCGAGCGCCGCACGGACCAGCAGCCGCTCCGACGCGCCGGCCCGGGTGTCCATCAGGAACACGCCGTTGCTGATGATCTCGTAGTGCTCGCCGTCGCCGCGTAGCACCAGCTCTCCGTGCGGACCCTTCCGCTGATCGAGAACCTCCACGGGCCGCCAGCCTACCCCCGTTCAAGATCGTCACCGGCCTCCGCCGAGGGCGTGAGCCCCTGTGAACATGACGTCACCCAGGGTTATTTTCGGAGGTCCGGCAGCCGAATAGGTCGGCAACGAAGGGGAATGACCGGCCCGTACAGCTTCGTACGGAAGGGGGAGCCGATGGGTCTCCTGGACAAGCTGAAGGACCAGCCTGTCCGAAGAAAACCCCCAGGCCAAGCAGCCTAAATCATGCCAGCGCAGGTCAGGGGCGGGTGCGAAGTGTGGATGGTTCCGGGCAAGTGCGGAGGCTGTCGGGCCCTTGGGGGCGTAACGCGTAACGGTTACATCGCTGGCCTGTCGGCGGCTGACCGGGTAGGCCGAGTCATCACTGTGCGAGGCATGCGGGGCACTGGGGAAGAACGGCGGTCTCGGCGTGTGGCTGAGGCGCGCACGGTCCGGCGTCGCGCCGGACTTCCGTCGGATCCTCCGGCGGCATTCCACTTGTGGCGACAAACCGGGGCGGCCAGGAAGGAGGGGCTTGTGATGGGCTTCCTAGACAAGCTTCGGAATAAGGTGCAGAAGGCGAAGGGCCGCGGCAAGGAGGCGGCGGGTCGGTCCGCCGGCGACCCGTACCTCGAGGACGAGGGGCGCAAGGATCGCATGGTGGGCGGCGCCAAGCAGGTCGGCGAGCGGGCCAAGGACGCCGCCAAGGAAGTCCGCCGCACCTTCGAACGGTGAGAGACAACAAGGGCCTGTTTCAGAAGTGGTCATGGGAGCCGGTCGTTGATGACGGCGGTTCCATCCTCCTACTGCGGTCGACGACGATCGTCCGCCGTCGACCGCACCATCAGCCTCAGCCCTGAACCGCCATCCGGTTCGCCCCGACCATACGACTGGCCGCTCAAGATTGCAGCGGCTCGGTGATCCGTCAGTTGGCGCGTTCGTATTCCTCGACGACAGTCGCCGGGATACGGCCGCGCTCGTTGACCTTGATGCCCCGCGCTTTGGCCCACGCACGAATGTCCGCACTGCGCTCGCGGCTCGAGGTGGCACGGGCCTGGCGGCGCTTCGGGCCACCGGCTCGGCGCGCATGCTCAATGAACGGCGACAGGCCGGCGAGCAGCTTCTTCGCGTTATCGGCGCTGAGGTCGATCTCGTAGGCCACGCCGTCGATCGAGAACGGAACGGTCTTCTCAGCCTCAGTGCCGTCCAGATCGTCGATAAGTCGTTTGATGACCTGCTGTGCCATGTTCCCCCCTAGGGTTTCTGAGCAATCGATGCGGACTAATGTAGCATTATTTATCGCCTGGCGTGCTAAGTTGGAATCGACAGCAGCATCCATCCGGCCTGCAAGGCGGCAGCGAAGCCAGCGTCACCGCCTTCGTCAACGCAGCCAGTAATGCACACCCGCATCGATATTCACTCGGTCAACGATCCTCGTCGGCCTCTTACGGTGCGTCAGTCGAATCGACGTGCGCAGCAACGTGGCGGAGGGTCCTTGCCCGGCCGCTAGTTGCCGACAGTTGTTGTGTGTGCTTCTTCTTTAGTTTGTGCCGATGGTGGGTTTGAAGCGGAGTTTTGTCAGTGCCCCGGCTGCGCGTGCGTCTTGCGACCTAGGTGTGGTCGGTTTCTGTAGCCCGGCCCTACAGGTCGTATTCGATGGCAGTCGCGGCCGGCTGTACGAACTGCACCGCGGTCGCGCTGGGCTGCAGGACGCCCTGCACGGCGTTTGCGCTACATGGGGCGTCAGCGGCCAGGCACTGCTGGCGGGCGCGGCGATCGCGGTCGCTGTCCCTATCGTCGCGGCTTCCCCTGCGATGTCGGCGGCTTGCTGAAACGCATCATGTGCTCCATGTCCTAGGAGTAGTCGGCACCGCTCTGGATATTGCGGCAGCGAGAGTTGCACGATAGAGGCGGTCTTTACTCCGATGTTCCTTCCTGGCGGTCCTGCGGCTACCGCCATGTCAGCGGCGGCGGCAAGAGATCGCTCAGGTTGAGCGAGTTTCAACAGATCTCCCGCGATATGTCCGAACTCGCGCGGCTGGTCGGAGGCTTCCGACCGCCCCCCGTGGGCTGCCGCTTGGACCGGTCTTGCATGAAGCAGCAGGACCAGGGCGTCCGGGCCACCTGAAAGGAGTCACGTTTCCCGTACGAACCCGTACGAGCCCCCCCGCTCCTAGAATCTGCCTGTCGGGAGCACGGCTTCACGAGCGGGGAGGCGTCGTGGACGAGCGGCAGGGCACAGTTCCGGATCCGCGCACGGCCACTGATCTGGCCGAGTTCATCGGTCTGCTCGGGGAATTGCGCGTGTGGGCGGGGATGCCGTCCTACCGGACGCTGGCCAAGCAGGTCGGGCCACTCATGCGGCCACCGAGCGTCGTGTCACACTCCACGGTCGTGGACGTGTTCAAGGCCGGCCGTCGCCGCCTTGACCTGGACCTGGTCGTGGCGATCGTCCGGGCACTGGGATTGGACGAACCGGACATCGAGGGCTGGCGCCAGGCGTACTTGCGCGTGCAGCGAGACGCGCCGACCGGCGGCCCGAGGGAAGTATTCCGGCAACTCCCCGCCGACCTCCCCACCTTCACCGGCCGTGGACAGGAACTTCGAGACCTTTTCGCAGCGATCGGTGAAAGGCCGGGGTCGGCGCAAACGGTGGTGGTTTCGGCGATCGAGGGCATGGCCGGCATCGGGAAGACCCGGCTCGCGGTCCGTGCCGCACATGAGTTGATCCGCGCGGGCCGGTTCACCGATGTGCAGTTGTTCGTTAACTTGCGCGGTTTTGACCCGGATCACTCGCCGGCGGATCCGGCCGTGGTGCTGGACGCCTTCCTGCGGCAACTCGGTGTTCCAGCTCAGGCGATACCGGACAGCCTCGACGATCGCTCGGCGATGTTCCGGAACCTCTTGCACGGCACGGACGCGCTGATCGTGCTGGACAATGCCGCCGGTGAGGATCAGGTCAGGGACCTGATACCGGCGAGCCCGTCGTGCCTGGTATTGATCACCAGCCGGCGGAGCCTGACCGGGCTGGCTGACGCCGTTGTGTGCCAGCTCGGATTGTTTCGCGAGGACGAGGCGTTGGACCTGCTTGCCCAGATCGTCGGGGAGGCCCGGGTGACGGCCGAGCCGCAGGCTGCCGCGACAGTTGTCAGGTTGTGCGGCTATCTGCCGCTGGCCGTGGCACTCGCGGGCGGCCAACTGCGACGGCGTTCCACCTGGCGGCTCGCCGACCTCGTCGGCCGGCTGGAGTCGGCCGGCCTCGACGCGGTGGAGTCGACCAGCGTCGGTAGGCAAAGCGTCCGGTCCCTGTTCGGCGTGTCCATTCGCGCGCTCCCGAAGGCCGCTCAGCGGGTGTTCTGCTGGGCGGCGCTGTTCCCCGGCTCGACTTTCACCGCTGCGGCCGTGGCTGCGGCTGCCGATCTGGCGCCGGCCGAGGCCGAATCCATACTGGAGCGCCTCGTCGATGAGTATCTGCTGGAGCATAGGGGGGCGGGGCGGTACGAACTGCATGACCTTCTGCGCCTGTTCGCTGCGGAGTTCGCCGAAACGATCGACGGTGGCGAGCGCCGGACCGCGGAGTACCGGCTCGGCATGTACTACCTGGCGGCTACGGCGGCGGCGCTGGATACGCTGTATCCACACGAGAAGCATCGAAGAATCGAAATCCCTCAGTCGCTAGAACCACCGCCGGCGTTCATCAGCGCCATCGACGCCCAATCCTGGCTTGATGCCGAGCACCGCAATATCATCGGCCTCGCCGTCGCCGGCGTGGCCGATCCAGTGCCGATGTCTATCTTGTTGTGGGAGTACCTGAAGAACACGAGTCGACTCAGCGATGCGCATCAGCTGAACACGGCAGCGCTGGCGAAGGTACCTGCCGACGAAGCGCAACGGCAGGCGCAGATCCTCAACCAACTCGGCATCTCCCACAACAACCTGGGCAACTACACCGAAGCGCTCGACGTTCTCGAAAGGGCTGCGGCGATCTACAGCGAGATCGGCGACCAACGCGGTGTGTCGATAGCGCTGTCGAACCTGGCAGTGCTCCATCACGATCGCGGCGATCTCGCCGCAGCGTTGACGGCGTCCCGCCAGGCGCTTGCCATCACCCGGCAGCGCGGCGACGGTTGGCGAGAAGGGGTCGTTCTCACGAACACGGGCGGAATCCTCGTTCAACTAGGCCGACCGGCCGAGGCGATCGACGTGCTGGGAGAGGCGATCGCGGTCACCCATGAGAACGGCCACAGCAGTTGTCGTGCCACTGCGCTCGGCCACATGGGCCAGGCTTACGTTCACCTCGGTGATTTCGCTTCTGCGCTGACGGTTCTCACCGAAGCACTTGAGTTGTCCCGAGAACTCAAGAAGCGCAATAATGAAGCTGAGGTCCTGGTCCTGATCGGTCGTGCTTACGCCGGATCCGGAAACCCCGAGCGCGGCCTGGTGACGATCCAGCAGGGTCTCGAGATCGCCAAGGAAAACGGTCCTTACTATGAAGCCGCTGCTCTGACAGCCCTCGGCGACACCTATCGGCAGGTCGGCGACATCGAGCGCGCACGCGACCACTACCGGAACGCGCTCGCCATTGCCGACAAGTTTCGCATGCACCCCGACAGTCCGATCCGCAGGGACCTGGAGGCAGGCATTGCGGCCATGCCGACAACCAGCCCGGATCAGCTAAAGGGTGCGTGACCCTTCTCCAACCCGCCCTGACCACAGCCAGGTTGGGGGTATCCCATGAAGAGATACCCCTGGGAGGACGTGGCCGATGCGGTTAGGAGTTCGGGCGTCTAGTACGGCAAATAGATCCGGGGGCTCTGGACGTCGCCATAACGCCGGCCGTTGTCCATGATCCAGGCGTTCCGGAGCTGCTGGCCGCCGCAACCGCGTACGATCCGCAGACCGGAGACGACACCTTCGGGATGCTGCTGGAAGACCTCGGCGAGCCCGCACGCGAGCCCACGCGCGCCGAGGCAGCCGCGCCCTGCATATCGGCGCGGACGGTGACTGGCGCGTGCGCGGTCTGTACGATCGCCGAGGTCCGCCCGGACTATCCCAGTGAGTGGTGGCGATGAAGGCCGTGGCGGCCAAGCTGGGTGAACCCACGTCATCCGCAGGTTCGGCAACTGGATCCTCAACCTGACCCGGCCGCCCGCTGCCCCGGCCATGCAGGGCGATCTCGAATCCCGCGTCCTGTTCGCCCCATGATCGGGGGCGGCCAATAGCCTTGAGCCGTGATGACAATCGCATCGATTCTCGGGCAGTTCGATCTCTGCGCGGACAATGCAGAGTTTCCTGATCTGGATAACGGCTACGACTACCCGGTCGATGCGCGGATCCACTTGTTCGGCGACAACACGCGTTGGGCCATGGTCGCCGAGCTGCTGGGTTACAGCCCGCGCGCCGGCAACCTTTCCGACGTCGTGTACTGCTTTGGCAACTGCCTGACGCGCGGCGAGCCCGGGCTCAGCAGCTTCCTGGATCGGGTGGACAACATGGAGGAGATCCAGCTCGACGGCGCCGAGGTCTATGCGGGAGGAGTTCCGGTCGTCGTACGCGGTACCGCGCTAACAGTCGACGCCGACGCCGGCACCCCTCTACAGGACGTGTTCCGTCTGCTGGTGCCTGCGCACAAGGGGCTCCTGCTGGCCGACGAGACGGAGCTGCGGGCCGGCATCACCGCCGACCTGCCGGAGCTGCTGCGGCTTGATGAGTGGAACCAACCCGAGGACCTCGGAGACATCGTGCCCAGCGGGCACGAGACCTTCCAGATGATCGCCGACGTGTTGGACTCCAGCGCCCCGACCCGGTACCGGCCGACGCTCCCGGCGAATACCCACTGGTCGCACTGGCCGGACGCTGGAACTTTGTAGCGTCTACCGGACCGCTGCTGACGCAGCCGCGCTTCCGGTCCTGGGTTCCCAGTCGTGCAGCGTGTAGGGACTGATCCCCCAGATCACGCGCGACCTGCGCGACCGGCTTGCCGGTCTCCTTGACGATCCACACTGTGCCCCGGCACGGAACTCCGGATCAAACGTGCACCTCAGACGTCCGCACTCGGCCAACCCGCCATACCCATCACGGCCGCCCCGCTAACATCACCCCGGTCTACTCCGGTGCCTTTCGCCCAGGCCGACGCCAGGATCTGCCCGCCGCAGTGCGTCAACTAACCACGGAGTCGCGTATTCGCATTCGATGCAATTGGCGTCACAAGGCGCATCGGAACGGTGGATGGCGCTATCTCCCCGCCCAGCGGCTCGCTATCGCCAATGAGTGTTCCGTTGCTCGGCGAGCAGCCTAAGAGTCATGAAGAAGCCCAGGTGAAGGGCATGCTTCGAGTTTTGGCACCGCACACGCCTGGATCAACCGACCCGACGAAGACACCGTCGGCCAGGCCGACCTTGACCAGGAAGAACACGCCGCCTAACGATCACTGGCCTCTGTCTCGCTTGACTTGACACCTACCGAGGAAGTCCTCGAACTGATGGCGGACGATACCGAATTCCTTCTGGACCGAGGCGAGTTGCCACACGCGGTGGTGGAGTCCGGCTCGGGCAGCAGAGTCCTGGATGGCGGCGAGGTTCTGCCGTTCGTTATCGAACCACGTCAGGCCCTTGTCGTAGCTGGCAAAACGCATGGGCCTTGCGGCTCCTCCGGGCGGGACACCGGACAGGGGCGGGGTGCCGATGGCGTGTGCCACGGCGTGGCCGGTGGTCACGGCCCAGGTCGCCAGCCGGTCCACAGGCGCGGTGGGGTCCGGCTCCGGGTCGGCGTCGGCGAGTTCGGTGGCATAAGCCCGCAGCAGGTCGTGGAGTTCGTAGCGGCCGGGGGTGTTCTGGCGGATCAGGTTTTCGTCGTGGAGCTGCTCGAGGGCGGCCTCGGCCTGGTGGGCGGGGATGTCGGCGAGTGCGGCGACGAGGGCGGGGGTGAAGTCGGGGCCGGGGTGGTGGCCGAGGAGGCGGAAGACGCGCTGGACCGGCTCGGCGAGGTCTCGGTAGGAGAGGTCGAAGACGGGGCGTATCGCGCGGCCGCCGGCGCGGATCGCCTCCAGCCGCCCGGCCTGCATCCGGTCGGCGTGCTCGGCAAGGCTTCGCGCGGGTCGGGAGCGGAGCCGCGCGGCAGTCAGTGCCAAGGCCAGCGGGAGGCGGTCGCAGTACTCCACGATCCGGGTGGCCGCCTCGGGTTCGGCGGTGACGCGGTGCCGTCCGGCGATCCGCGTCAGCAGGTCGAGTGATTCGGTGTCGGTGAAGGTGCCGATCAGGTGCGGGGTGACGCCGTCAAGGCCGGCGAGGCTACGGCGGCTGGTGATCAGGACCAGGCAGGTCGGGCCGGCGGGGATGAGGTCGTGGACCTGGTCCTCGTCGGCGGCGTTGTCGAGCAGGATCAGCGCATCGCGCTCGCGTAGCCGGTCGCGGTACATCGCCGCCCGCTCCTCCCTGCTCACGGGGATATGCTGCGCGGGCACACCGAGCTGGCGCAGGAACGCCTCCAGTACCGCGGCGGGGTCGGCGGGCGGGACATCGGGGTCGAAGCCGCGCAGGTTCACGTGCAGTTGGACGTTGGTGAAGTGGCCGGCGCGGACCAGCTCGTGGGCGGTGCGGACGGCGAGCTGGGTCTTGCCCACCCCGGCCATCCCCTCGATCGCGGAGATCACGACCGTTCGGGCACTCTCGCTGCCGTGCCGGTGTGTAGCCGTTTCGATGAGCCGTGTCAGCTCGTGAACACGGCCGGTGAAGGTCGCGAGCTCCGCGGGAAGTTGACCGAACACACCGACCGGACCGCCGGTCTTCGCCAGCGCGTGGACTTTGACGCACGCCTCGCGCCAGCGGGCCACACCGGCCTCGTCCACTCCCAGCGCTCGGACGATCGCGACCACCAGGTCCAGGTCCAGGCGACGCCGGTCGGCCTTGAACGCGTCCACGACCGTGGTCAGCGAGGTCTCGCGGGCTGGCCGCATCAGCGACCCGACTCTCTTGGCCAGCGTCCGATAGGACGGCATCCCCGCCCGCACGCGTAGCTCACCCAGCAAGGCGATGAACTCCGCCAGATCCTCGGCCTTACCCGGATCCGGTGCTCCCCGCTGCTCGCCCACAACGCCCCCGTGCAGCTGTGCTCCCGACAAGCAGAGTCTAGGAGCGGGTTGTACGGGTTCGTACGGGAAACGGGACCTCGCCCGGAATACGCGGCAGCCTGGTCCTGCCAGGGCGGGTCATACAACTGGACTAGGCGGCCGAGACCGGTCACGCGACCGGGTGTCCTTGACCCTCTGTCCCACCTGCTCCTGCAGCGGCCATGTGTGACCAGCAACTATTAAAAGGGCTGACCATGGGTTCAAAGAAATTGCTCGCTACCGCCGCAGCCGCCTATCAGGCCTGTTGTGGTCGCAGCGGTGACTTCTGCACTGCGCGACGGCCTGCAGGCCGGTCCCATAGCGCTGGAGGCGCTGCAGACCAACGCGTTGCACGGCACTAGCCCGTCCGATGTTGTCTAATTCCCGGCCAGATCTGTATCACGAACTCAGACGCAAACCATATCGACCTCGACCAGGTCGGGCTCCGTCCGATCACAAATCCGGCGAGCTACAAAGGAGGTCACGTCCATGGGGCGGCGGGAACAGAAACTCGAAAAGAACCTACGGCAGGCCGAAGAACGGCTCGCCCAGGATCTGGGAGTGGCCAGTGTCCCGGCCATGCAACTTCTGGACATGGCGACGGGAGGCGCACCCCGGGGAAGCCTGCTGCCCAGAACCGAAATCGTCCCCTCGCGGTTCGGTCGCGTGAGCGTGCTGTCCGGTGGCACTCTGCCGTTCGGTGCCGTCCGGTTCGGCTACATCAACGTCACTGCACCCCGTCCTCTCGAGATGCAGCTGTTCGCCGTGAGCGTGTCCCAGAGCATGAGCGTGCCCGGAGGGGTGTTCGCAACCAGCGTCGCCCTCGCGGTACCGCTCCGCAAGCCAGTGGCCGGGCCCGTCCGGCTGGGTGATCAGTCTGTATTTGAGGGAGACGCCACGACGGCGGCACTCCTCAACTCCGACCCGGACCTGCTCAAGGCGGCCTCTCGCTTGCCGGTCACGCGAGCCAGCACCGGCAAGATGGTCGGGAAGATCAACCGTCACCTGGTCATCCAGCCTCTTCCCGACGGACAGGCCGTCCTCACCCTGCGAACCCTCCCGGACATTCTCATGACCCGGACCGGTTACCGCGCGGGGAAGGCATTGGAATTCGCGGCGGCGCTGGAGGCTCGGCTCTGAGCAGGGGACGCGATGACAACAACCCTCGTACATGGCACCTTCATGCTGACGCTGCTGGTGGTCACCTATCTGATCGCGGCCCCGTGTGCTGACGGCCATCTGGAAGCGGCCCTGTCTCACTTCATGGGGTGGGGGCGCCAGGTGGTGACTGTCAGTTGTGCAGGATCGTGGCGCGGAGCAGGTCGAGGTTCGCTCGGCCGTACATGATCCTCTTCAAGTATTCGATCTTGCGGTGATGCGAGCGGAGGTCTCCTCACCAAGCCGTACGTACACCCCGAGGCTGGCCAGGTGGGCGTGGCGGGATTTGGCCTGCAGTTCGGGGGCGGTGCGCCCGGCGGCGGCCAGGCGTTGCAGCGCGGAGTGGCGCAGCTGGTCCAGCGTCCACCCAGGGTGCCGAACACTGTGTCACCTCATGCGACCTGGGCGTATTCGTGGAGGACGATCAAGTACAGCAGCCGCAGAGCCATCCTGCCGGAGCTGAGCCGCTGAGCACGGCGAAACCCCAGATCAAGCCCTGTGACACGATATTCGGCACCCACAAGCTTCGTTAACGACGTTTCGAGGACCTCACCGCTGGACCACGCGACTCACGCTCAACGGCACCCACTCGGGGGGATCTCTGCAGGACGGACGGCGGGAAGATCCGAAGTCCTCTGCGAACCGGCCGAAAAGGCCACCTCGCGGGCCGTGGTGTCGAGAATCGTTCGATCTTCTACGCGGGCTGCTGGAAAAACCTTGTTGCGCCGGGTGCTCTTCGCGCTGGGAGAATTCCCGGATGAGCACACGTCGATCGTTCCTGCTGCCACCGCGCATGACCACGACGGGCCGGCTTCTGGCAGAGGCGGCCGTATGGCGGGGAATGGACGTGCGCACACTGCCCGGACATCCGATCCCTGCCGACCTGAAGGGGCACGCCCATCTATACGGCGGCGAACGTTTCGCCGAGGCGGTGGCGTCCGCGCTGGACATGGCGTTGTTGGATCCGCCTCTCGATCTGCTTGCGGCTCTGCCCGCGTACTTCACCGGTAGGCATGTCGAGCTGATCACTCTGGGCCAGGCTCGGGGGCACCGCGTCCCTCGCTTCGTCAAGCCGGCCGCTGGGAAGCTATTTCCGGCTGGAGTGCGTCCGGACGGCACCGGTCTGCCATCGGACCTTCCCGCCGAACTCCCTGTGTTGTCTGCCGAACCGGTCGCATTCGCTGAGGAGTACCGCCTCCATATCCTGGACGGCGAGGTGCACGCCGCGAGCCGCTACGCGGTTTTCGGGGTTCTCGACAGCGCGCCGCTGCCGCCGGGGCATCCCGCGCTCGGCTTCGGCGTCGAGCTGGTGAACCATCTGGTGAGCGGTCTGCCGAGCGGTGTCGTGGTCGATGTCGGAATCCTCTCTGACAGCGGCCGGTTCGCGGTCGTCGAGGCCAATGAGGCATGGTTCAGCAACGCTTACGCCGCGGACGCCGAGCATGTCCTGGACGTCGTCCTGCGGGCTGCTGGACCCGCGCCCGAAATACGGGACACCGATCGGCCCTTCGTGCGAAGGGCAGCGGAGATACACAACGACGACGCGATGCCGTCGACTCAGCAACCGGGAACGTCACGCCATCGTTCCGCAGGGCGCACGGCAATTACATAGGCGCCCAACGGCAGGGTAGACCCGGAAACGCGAGGCTCCCCTGGATGGGACACGTTAGCGGCCGTCAGGCTGCGGTCCATCTCCCCGTCGAACAGCATCTGATCGACCGATACCCCGCCGAGTACGCCAGATACCTGCGGCAAGCAGAAGATGCCGCCGCCGTATCGGCGTCGACCGCGGCCTCACCGGACGCAGATCGGCGACCGACGCACCCCGCGGCGTTCGACATTTACGCCGCCGTCCTGGCCCAATACGACTGGGACGTGAGATGGATCTTCGGCGGCCACCGCGTCTGGCTCGACGCCTGGCCGAAAGCCGAGCAGATCACGGCGGAAACGCCTGCGAGGAGACCTGCCTGGCGTGACGGCGGCCGGCTTATCGCTATCGCCGTACGCAATCGCACCAGCGCGCCGGAAGTCATCGGGAACACTACCGCCGCTTGGAGTGCCTTCCGCTCCTCCAGGACGCGCGCGATGTCGACGTAGCCAGACCTCTCCGATAGGTACGACGTACGATCCGGGTCTGACGACCGCGGCTGCGACAAGGAGTGACGATCATATTGTGTCCCGCCCGTGAGGGCCGGCTCGTCAACAGGAAACGTCGATGACCGACTGGGGGCTCCCCACGGACCTCGATCTGGACCGCCTGATGCCCAGATCCTTCTCGCACTTCCCCCGGCAGGTGTTCCGCAGCGTCCGTCTGGCCACACGGCTGATCGAGGCGCTGACAGTGATCCACTCCGGTTATCCGACGGTGCTGGTACTCGCCGCTGCGGGCTGTGTCGTGCTCGACCTGCGCATCGGATCGTTCTCCAGCAGATCCCGCCCGGGGCGGCTGGCGGTCCGCCTCCTCTTGGACACCGCCGACGTGGCGTTGTGGGCGATCGCCCTGCACGGCGCCGCGGACATCGCGGCGGCCGTCGCCACGCCACTCGCCTTCGAGGTCGGGCTCTGGTACCGCCGGTTGTTCCTCCTGGTGCCCGCGCTGGTCGGCACGGTGACACTCGTGGCGCTGCACCTCGCCGGGTATCCGCTGGCACCGCTGGTCTACCTGTGGCCGGCCACCTGGGGGGCGGTGGGCGTACTGGCGTCGTACGTCCTCCGGGCACGCTGGCGCGGCGAGGCCAGGTCGGTGCGTGACGCCATCGAGGCAGCGGTCGGCCAGGCGGAGCTGTCGGGCCAGAACAGTGTCGCGATGGGCGCCGACTCGGTGGTCGACCTGCTCGTCCGCACGGGTCCACTGATCTCGACCTACGAGCCGAGGCCCCGGCCGTTCCCCTTCTCCGACTGGAAGGCCGAGCTCGCCGAGGCGTGCTCGCGCCAGGCCACGTATCTGGGCGTCGTGCTCATCCGATGGCAGCGCCTGTACAACAGCCGGAGCCCTGACCTGTCCGCCGACGTGGAGCTCCGGGTACCGCCGGGGGCAGGGACGCTGCTGCTGTCGTCGGCCCAGGCGGAGCGCCTGCAATGGTTGCTGGAGGAGCTCGCCCCGCGCGGGACGGTGCCGGTCGAGGTTCCGGCACAGGGGCCGGTCGGCGCCGAGCAGACCGTCGTGGTGGGCACGACGCGCTTGGTGATACCGGCCGACCGCGGGCCACGGCCGCGCCCGCTGCAGATCGCACCGTTCGCGTTGGGCGCGGGCGCCGTCCTTACGCTCATCCACTCGCTGCCGCAGTGGGAGGCCACGCCCCTGTGGGTGACGGTTCCCTTGGCCGTCGTTCTCGGCGTGGTGTGCTGGCTAGGCCTGACGCGGCCCGGCACGGACCCGGCCGCCACCGCGGCGAGGCTGGTGATCATCGGCCTCGTACTCGGCGCGACCGACGCGGTGCTGTCGACGGCGTTCATGCGCCCGGACAGCGACCGGTTGCCGTTCACGTTCTTCCCACAATGGTTCGGCCCGCTGTTCTTCGCGCACGCCGGTGACCTGTCGCGTCGGCGGCGGGTGCTCGTGCTGGTCGGCGCGGTGCTGGCCGTGGGAGCCGGCATGTTGGCGCTGCCGAGGGGCTTCTCCATCATCGACATGCTGATAGGCCTCCCATGGCTGATCAGCCCGACCGCCATGGTGCTGGGCCTGCGGCGGCTCATGGAGGCCGACTCCGCCGAGCTGCGAGCGGAGATGGAACGCGTCCACAACGGTGCCGTGGCGGAGGGCTTCCGCCGGGGGCGGCGGCTCGTCATAGGGCTGACCTCCGAGGCCGTCCAGCAGGTACGGGACCGCTACCGGGCGGCTCGGGCGTCGATTCCCGCGGAGATCAGGGTGGAGATCGAGCGTCGCCTCGACGAGGTCGGCACCCTGCTGTCCGCCCTCGGCACCGACTGAGCGAGCGCCCCTGTAGCAGGCCGTGCCGGATCCATCCGGCTCGAGCATGCGTCGAATATCCCGTCGGCAAACGTGAGCGATGCTCGAGAACGCCATACTCGATGGTCATTTGCGGCGGTTTCCAGCATCATTGAGAACGGTCGGTTCCCAGTGCGGGAGGCGGAGATGGCGCAGACAGGTGGCGCGCGCACGGGTGTGATCGTTGTTGACGATGATGCGGTGAACCGCCTGGGCATGGCGGCGGTGCTATCCGAATCCGAGCAGATCCGCGTGATCGCCGGCTTCGACCACGATGAGGCCATGACCGTCACCGACCCGTGGCACGAGGCCGACGTCGTGCTTGTCGACGCGGCCGATCATCGCCGTGAGCACGACCAGTTTCCCGGCGTGGCGGTCGTCGATCACATCCGGCGGCACGGGTCTGATCGGCTCATCATCATCGCGGTGACCGGGCACTTCTTCGACGACGCCGTGCGCCGCCGGATGCGCGAGGCGCGCGCCGACTTCTTCTACCATCGCGCCGACATGGCCGACCCCGAAGCGCTGCGGGGCGCCGTCCTCCGGCCCCAGGCCGCTCGCTGGCAAATTCCCGGTCCGCGCGACCCTGAGACGCAGTTCCGGCATGGCGTCACCGACCACACGCGCGTCAACCAGGCCGTCGAGTACGCTGTCCAGAACGCCATCGAGGATCGGCTCGCCGAACGCGCCGATCCACGGAGCCGCCGCTGGCTGCGGTTGCGGGCGGAGTTCAACCAAATCGCGCGGCTGACGCCGGTCACCGGTGACGGCCGTCTCCCGGACCGTAGGCAGGACCAGCCCTCGCTGCCGCAGATCTCCCGCTTCATCTCCTGGGCCATGAAGGTGAAGGAGCCCAAGTCCCGCGGCGAATGATCCCACGGGACACCGGAGAAGAGTCGCCTCTTACCTGCTGGATTGCTCACCAGAGTATGGCCACGGCGTGATCCATGGCTTCAACGACATCGGGTTCAAAGCCCTGGACCCAGAATGGAGAGGGAGCAGACACATGATCAGGCGGGCCCGACTCCCAAGAGCAGCGTCCCACCGCGCGGCGCCGATGCTCGAGCGCCTCGATCAGTCGGTCATCGTGTGGTTCGCAGTGTGGCGGTGAACAATTCCATCCGGCCGGTTCGAGTGTCGTTCCACAGTGGGTGGAACCGGTCGCCGGCGGCGGTAAGGCCTTGGTGGTCGCCGAGGTAACCATCGGGGGCAAGGGCTGCGTCGAACGGGCGGCTGGTCAGGGTGTGTCGACGAAAGCCGGTACCGCGCGGCTGGGCGGTGTACATCTGGACTTCGACTTCGGTGCGTCGTACGGCGATGACCGACACCGCGAGCCGGCCGTGATCGTCCACCGCGACCATGGGTTGCAGGTAGACCACCTCGGAGCTGCTGGTCAGTTCGGTGGCGCTCCAGCGTCGTCCCTGGTCGGCTGATGTGCAAAGGCGCACCGTGAAGTGGGCTGTAGCGGGGTCGTAGTCGGGGAAGGCGGCATAGACGGTGCCGTCGGGTGCGACCGCGATGGTGGGGGTCGATTTGGTGTTGACCGCCAATCCGGGGGGAGGCTGGTCGGGCGGGGTCACACGGCCGACGGTGACGGGGGCGCGGAAATCGGTGCCGTGGTCACAGGAGGTCATCACCTGTACGGTCCAGCTGCCGTCGGCCTGGGATACCTGGTAGATGATGTGGACGGTGCCGTCGGGTCCGGTCGCGGTCATCGGCACTCGGCCGGTCGGGTCGAGGAATCGCGGTGGCTGGAAACTTCGGCCCCCGTCGGTGGAGCGGCTGAACGCCAGCCCGTTGGCCAGTCCCGGGCCATCGGCCCAGGCGACGTACAGGTGGTGCGGGGCCTTGGGTGATCGGCTGGCGACCAGCCATGTGTGGTCGACGGTCCCGGTCCGTATGGGGAGCGGCTCGCCGAAGGTACGGCCGCCGTCATCGGTACGCCACAACAGGATGCTCGAGTCGGCCAGGTCCTTGGTGGCGCTGCGGATGCCGCAGACGAAGCCACGACCGTGCTGGTCGTAGGCCACGGTCACGTCGGCGTCGTAGGCGGGGGTGAGGCCGGGAAGCAAGCCGTTGCCGCGCCACGTCGCGCCGGCGTCGAAGGAGGCGTAGGTGGCCAGGCCCCGGGCGTTTCCTCGTTGCACGATGGCGGCGCCCAGGAGATTACGCGGATCACGTGGGTTGGCCGCCAGGTGAGGTTCGACATGGACGTCGAACGCATCGTTGCTGACCCGTACGTTCGGCGGAGGGACGATGAAGGACGCGGCGGAGGATATGGCGGCGTCGGCGTTGCCGGACCAACGCCAGGCCGGCCCAGCGGCGGCGAGCGCGCCGCAGGCGGCGGCACCGCCGAGCAAGGTCCTACGTGACAGTGGGGTGTTGTGAGAAGCCATGGCAGTACCTCCAGGCGTTCTGGCCAATGTCGGATTCAGGCGTCGTGGTATCTCCGGACGAGAGCATCGGTGGAGGCAGCGCGTCCCCGGGCCGGGTCCGTCATTCGCCGTGCAGGGCTTTGGTGACCTTGGCTCGGGCGGCCCAAGTCGCAGGAAGGAGGGCGCCAGACAGCTTCGCAGTAAACTGGCGCACACCGTCCGTGGTGAGCCGGGACACCAGAAGCCTGTAGTTCGTGTAACGCCAAGATCCATGCAGCACTCGCGCACGTTCGGTCGAGTCAGCGTGGTCGCCCAGTCTTCTCTGTATCTGTGACGCCACCAGAAGTGGTACACGGTGGCCGCCTCCAAACAAAAGTGGCGTAGGGTCCGGTGACAGAACATGGTCGCCCGGCCGGATGGTTCAGTTCCCTCCGGTCGGTCCCTGCCAGATGGTGATGTCCAGCGTCATGTAGGTGGACGGGCTGTCCGAGGCGCTCCTGCGCGCCACCCGCACCAAGACGATGAGCCCGTTGTCGTGGTGGGTCAGGCAGAAGGCACTGCCGGCGGGCAGCCCCGACGGCGAGATGCCGGCCAAGCCGGCGTTGGCGATGTAGCGGGTGTCGCCCCGGCACGTTTCGTACGTCCGGGGCTGCGCGGGCGACAGCAGCGCGGCGTCGTAGTAGACACTCGGCAGCAGGCCGACGACGGGCTGATACGCCAGGTCCGCGCCGGTCATGTCGACTGGCCGCAGGGGCCGGTCGGAGAAGTTGATCCCCTTCCACAGCGGAAGATCGATCCCGCGCTGCCGCAGCAGCTGCCGTCCCGCGCTCGCGGCGGGCGCGGTCGAACCCGGCGTACGGGCCGCCGCGGAGCCGTTTCCCGACGTGCCCGCCCCGGTGTGGTTCCGGTGCAGCAGGACAGCCGATGTCACCGCGGCCGCCACCAGGACGGCTGCCAGGGTGGAAACGGCGATGACCGGCCCGCGCCACTGCGGACGCCGCTGCGTGGGAACCGTAGGAGCATGGGTCGGCGTGATCGTCGGTACGTGACCGAAAGCGGGCGGCGTTGCCGGAGCGGTAGGCGGCTGAGGAGCTGGCCGCGGCGGGGGCGGCGCCGCGCCGCGCAGGTCGGAGGCGATCGGCCCGGGTAGCCAGCCATCGGCGAACAGCGGCGATGCCTGCTGGCACAGGTCACGGTAGGTGGCGTGGACCTCGTCGAGCCCGGGGCGGTCCGCCGGGTCTTTGGCCAGGCACCGTGCCGCCAGGTCGCGGAGCGGGTCAGGACAATCACCGAGGTCGGGGTCGGCGTTGAGGATCTGCTGCAACACTCCTGGACCGTCACCGAACGGTGCGTGGCCCGTGGCGGCGAAAACCGTCAGCAGGCCGAGCGCGAACACGTCGGTGGCGGGTGTCGCCGGAGCACCCGTCACCTGCTCGGGTGCCATGAAGGCGGGCGTGCCGACGTGCCCGCCGGTGCGGGTGAGCGGCGTGGCTTCCAGCGCACGTGCGATGCCGAAGTCGATCACGTATGGGCCGTCGAGGGTGACAAGGACGTTGGACGGCTTCAGGTCACGGTGCACGATTCCCGCGCGGTGAATCGCCTGCAGCGCTTCGGCGACGCCTGCCGCCAGCGGTGGGATGGCGTCGGCCGGCAGCCGGCCATGACGGTCGATGAGCTGGGCCAGCGATGGCCCGGGAACATAGGCCGTGGCCAGCCAAGGAGTGGGACCGTCGAGACGGTAGTCGATCACCGTCGCCAGATGGGGACCCTGCACCCGCAGCGCGGATTCGACCTCCCGGGCGAACCGGTGACGAAAGTGCGGATCGTCGGCGTACTCGGTCCGGATTACCTTCAGCGCGATTGCCCGCCCCCCGGGGGTGTGGGACAGGTAGACCTGCCCCATCCCGCCCGCACCCAGCCTGGCCGCGATCCGGTACCCGCCGATCGTCTCCGGATCTCCTGGACGCAGCGGCGTGAAGGGAGACTCACGGTTGCGGGCGGTCACAACGCATCCTCGATTCCTGTAGACGACGGCCGATTTGGCGCGGCCTTCCATTCTCGTCCTCCGGGGTGCGCGATCTGCGGCCGCGGAACGCGCGTCCGCGCGTGGGTCGCGTCGTCGGCTCCGGCGGTGTCGAGCGGCCTATTGGGCGAGGTCGTGCACGCGAACGGTGTGGATGTCACGGCGGAGAAGGTGCGCTGCGGGATGCAGAGGATCATCGATCCGTCCGGCTATATCGGCTGGCACGCGCAAGGCCAGTTCTGCGTCATCACGGTCAAGGTCACGAACACAGGCAAGGAAGGGCCAGCATGTCCGAAGAAAACCCCAGGCCAAGCAGCCCAAAACATACAAGCGCAGGTCAGGGGCGGGTGCGAAGTGTGGGTGGTTCCGGGCAAGTGCGGAGGCTGCCGGGCGCTTGGGGGCGTAACGCGTAACGGTTACATCGCTGGCCTGCTGGGGGCTGACCAGGTACGGCCGAGTCGTCACTACGTGAAACCTGTGGGCGCACGGTCGGCGTAGCGCCGGCTTGCGTCGGTTCTTCCGGTGGCATCCCACTCGTGGCGACAAGCCGGGGACGACTCCCCAGTCCCAGGGCGGGTGCATCCGGCTTCAGCTAAGAGCGGCTGCGGTTCAGCTGCGCGAGCTCCCCCAGATCGAGCTGCTGCGAAAGCATCCGGTAGGGGTACATCTCCGGCGGCGGCGTGTGCGCGGCCAGCCGCATGTGCTCCGCTTCCGTTAGCGTGATGTCCATCGCTCCGAGCAGGCCCTCGAGTTGGGCGAAGGTGCGGGGGCCGACGATCGGCGCGACGACGCCCTCGACGCCGAGGAGCCAGGCGAGCGCGACCTGCGCGATCGTCGCACCCTTGTCGCGCGCGATCGCTTCCGCCTCATCGACCACGCGGAAGTTGCGCTCGATCGCGCGGCGGTGGCGCGCCTCCTCGAGACTGTCCCCGGCGCCGGCCATCCGCGAGCCCGCCGGTGGTTCGGCGTCGCGCGAGTACTTCCCGGTCAGGAAGCCGGCCCCGAGCGGCCCCCACGGAATCACGCCGATGCCGGCGGCGCGGCAGAACGGCAAGACCTCCACCTCGATTGAGCGCTCCACGAGCGAGTACTGCGGCTGCAGTGAGACGAACGGCGCCCAGCCGTTGCGGTCCTGCAGCCCGACCGCCCAGGCGAGCAGCCACGCCGGGAAGTTCGAGGCGCCGAGCGCCCGTACCTTGCCCGCGCGCACAAGGCCGTCGAGCGCCTCCAGCGTGTCCTCAAGCGGCGTGTCGGGGTCCGGTGCGTGGACCTGATAGAGGTCGATCACGTCGATGCCCATCCGCCTCAGGCTCGCGTCGCACGCCGCGCGCACGCGGTCGGGCGCGAGGCCCTTCCCGGGCGGGTCGGAGACTGGCATGCCGACCTTCGTGGCCACAACGACCTCATCCCGGTGCGAGGCCAGCCACGGCGCGAGCGTGCGCTCGGACTCCCCGTCGCCGTACACGTCCGCGGTGTCGAGGAAGTTGCCGCCGGCCTCGAGGTAGCGGTCCAGCATCCGGTACGACTCGTCGCGCGGTGTCCGGCCGCCCATGAGCATCGTGCCGAGGCTGAGCCGGGTCACCTGGAGCGGGCCAAGATTCCTGGTGCCCATCGGGGATGTCGCCTTCTCCGTTGTCATGCGGGAGAGGCTATGAGCGAGCCGCTGATGCGTCCAATGTGTAAATCGTTGTTATCTCATAGCGTCTTGCGCATGATGTCGACCTCACAGCGCCAGCTGCGCGCCCTGTTGATGGTTGCGGATGAACTGCACGTGGGCCGTGCGGCCGAGCGGCTCGGCGTCACCCAACCCTCGCTTAGCCGGCAGGTCGCCGCCATCGAGAAGGACCTCGGCATGCCTCTCTTTTCTCGGGCACGAAGGCGATTCGTCCTGACCCCGGCCGGTGAGATCGTGGTCGCCGGGGCCCGCGAGCTGCTTCACCGGGGCGACGAAGTCATACGCGACGCCAAACGCGCCCACGCCGGCGAGGTCGGCTCCCTCCGGCTGGGATTCGTCCAGTCGGCCCGCTCGTAGCAGCCCTCCCGGCGACCCACCGGCTCGCGGGGTACGAACGAGTTCCCCTCGCCGCACTGGCCGACGAGTCGTTCGTGCTCTATTTCCGAGATTCCGGGCCGATCGTCCATGACACGATCATCGGTTGCTGTCTGGCCGCAGGCTTCAGCCCACGGATCGTGCAGGAGGCCCAGCTCCAGACCATCCCCGCACTCGTCGCCGCCGGCCTGGGCATCTCCCTTCTCATCTCACCAACACCACCGCACGATCCGAGCCAGGTCGTCTACCGCCCGATCCAAGACGACCTCCCACTCTGGGACATGGCACTCGCCTGGTCGCCGAGCAACCAGTCGCCGACCGGTTGGTGTGATTGTGAGATCGGTTGCGGCGCGGTGGCGAAGCCCAGGGAGCCCGCTGACGCTCCCGACGTCGGCCTGACGACCTGGCGTCTCGGTATTTGGGATCAAACGCAGCGCACCCTCAACATCATCAACACTGGCAGCCCAGAACCCGCCCCCGGCCACACCGGCGATCCTCGGCAGACGGACACGGCACGTGAGGCCACAGAGGCTCAGGAGGATGCGTGACCGACAAAATCACCCTCGCCGACCGTATGAAGGAGTACGAGCAGGCCACCCGAACGGTCCTGCCGCGCCGAACCTTCGCCATCATTCGAAGTGATGGGAGGGCCTTCCACAGCCTCCTCCGCCACGCCGAGAAGCCCTTCGACGAGAACGTCATCGCCGCCATGGACGCCGTCACCACGGCGTTGTGCGAGGAGATCTCAGGGGCCGTGTTCGGCTACACCCAATCCGACGAAGCCTCCATCCTTTTGACGGACTTTGCCGCGCCCGGCACGGAGCCGTGGTTCGCAGGCGGCGTGCAGAAGATGGTGTCCATCGCCGCTTCGGTCGCCACCGTCGCGTTCAACGACGTCTACGAGCGCGCCGGCCGGGCACTGTTCGATGCCCGCGTCTTCACGATCCCCGACCCGGTCGAGGTCGCGAACTACTTCCTCTGGCGGCAGCGCGACGCGGTCCGCAACTCCATCAGCATGGCCGCGCAAGCACACTTCTCCCACAAGCGTCTCCACCGAGTGAACACAAATCAGATGCAGGAGCTTCTCAGGCAGGAGAAGGGCATCGACTGGAACGACTACCCGACCGGTTGCAAGCTGGGTCGTGTCGTCACGCGGAAGACTGGTGAGCGCCCGGTCACCTACACGGACCGCCGTACGCAGCAGGAGGTCACCACGACGGCTGTGCGCTCGTGGTGGGAGACCGAGCCGGCGCCGCACTTCGCCGCAGACCCGGACGGCTGGCTCGCTGCAACGATCCCCGTCATGCCCGCCATCGACGCCGGGAGGCCGGTATGACCGACTCCAGCCCTGTCCCGCTGCTGGGACTGCGGTGGTTCCGGACAACTCTTCCGCCGTGACGGTTATCCGCAGGCGAACATAATCGCCTGGCCGACTGTCACCCCGACCCGACACAATGATCCTATGACTTCCCAGCTTCCAAGCGGTGGTGTCCTCCTCGACCGGGACGGCGTGCTGTACCCGGTCGAGGAAGATGAGCACCTTGTCCGACTCGCAGACGGGCGCTTCGTGTGTGTCCGACCCTCACACGAAGGCATGGCCTGCCGCGTGGAACTCGCGGCGTAACGCTCGCAACAGTTCCGGCGTGGCGCAATTGGACATAGCGGCCACCTGCGTGCAAAGATCTGAATCAACATCGAGACATCTGCCTCCGAGACGCATGTAGCGCCGGGGGCTTTCTACTTTTTCGGGAGTGGCCATGCTCCCGGCACATGATTGTCGCCGCCGGGAGTAATTCACCGCAGAGGGCGGCGCGGCCATCCTAGAAGCCAAAGCGGATCCGAAGTGCAGCGCTGGTTTGCTGTACATCAACTGAACCGAGGTGTGAGGGATGCGCATGAACGGCTGGGGATGGTACTGGGCCGCCTGGATCGTCATCGGGTTCGCTGTCCCCGAGACCATCGCGCTCATCCGCAACCCGAAAGACACGCTCTCCGATACGGTCTGGCGCTGGTTCGGCGTGCAGGAAGGAATGCCGATCTGGCACTGGTCGGTGCTGCACATCGCCCTGCTGCTGTTCATGGTGTGGCTGTTCGGCCACTTCGTCTTCGGCATCTGGCGCTGACGGCACTGCGGCCCCCGGCATCGTTCGTCGGCGATCAGTTCGAAGGTGGCCCACTCGTCGCGACCGCGTTTCGGCGAGAAGGCATCGCCGTTTCTCCCTTTCAGGGGGTCTCGGTCAGCAGTTCCGCCGTCTCGCGGACGGGGAAGAGACAGGCGACCGCGTGCCGAGGCACGTCCTTTTCCTCGAGCGGCGGCCGGGTCTCGGCACAGTCGCTCCGAGCGGCCGGACAGCGGGTACGGAACATGCAGCCGGAGGGAGGTGAGGTCGGCGATGGCGGTTCACCTCGCAGGACGACGCGGCGGCGTGCTCGCTCGGCCTTCGGATCGGCGATCGGCGCGGCCGACAGGAGGGAGTGGGAGTAGGGATGCCGCGGATTCGTGAACAGTTCCTCGGCGTCGGCGAGTTCGACGATGCGGCCGAGGTTCATGACCGCCACACGATCGGCGATCTGGCGCATCATCGACAGGTCGTGTGAGACGTACAGGTAGGCGAGGCCGCGTTCGCGCTGCAGTTTCTTGAGCAGGTTGGTGATCTGCGCCTGGATGGAGACGTCCAGGGCGCTGGTCGGCTCATCACAGATGACGAGTTTGGGCTCTAGCGCCAGGGCGCGGGCGATGCCGATGCGCTGCCGTTGCCCGCCGGAGAACTCATGCGGGTAACGGTCCTGCGTGGAGGTGTCGAGCCCCACGGCGTCCAGCAGTTCGGCCGCTCTTTCGCGGGCGGCGGCTCGGCCGCGTCCGCCCCGTGGCACCTTACGGTGGGTGATCAGCGGCTCCGCGATGATCTGCCAGATCCGCATCCGCGGGTTCAGGCTGGCGTACGGATCCTGCAGGACGACCTGGAGGTCCTGTCGTACGGAGAGCATGGCGCGCTTGGGCAGCGTCAGCAGGTCGCGGCCGTCGAACCAGACCTCTCCGGCGGTGGCGTCGATGAGCCGCAGGATCACGCGGGCGAGGGTGGTCTTGCCGCAGCCGGACTCACCGACCAGTCCGAGCGTCTCTCCGGGATGGACGTCCAGGGACACGTCGTCGACGGCGACGACGGGCGCGCCATGACCGATCCCGCGGCCCGGGAACTCCTTGCGGACGCCGCGCAGGGACAGCAGCGGCTCGGGCGCGGCGTTCATCGGTTCTCCTTCGCGGATCGAGTGGCCACGCTGCCCGGCCCGTCGGCCCCGGTCGTGCGGCCGCCTTCGGGGAGAATGCAGGCGGCGTCGTGACCGGGGGCCTTCTCTTCCAGCGGCGGCGTCTGCCGCGTGCACTGCGGCACGGCGAACGCGCAGCGCGGGTGGAACGCGCACCCGGAGGGCGGATCGAGCAGGTTGGGCGGTGTGCCGGGGACCGGATCGAGGTCCGCGCCGCCGGGTACGTCCGGACGGGGCATGGAGGCGAGCAGGGCACGGGTGTACGGCATCAACGACCGTTCGAACAGGTCATCGACGCCGGCCGACTCGACGGGCCGCCCGGCGTACATGACCAGGACCTGGTCGGCGGCCTGCGCCACGACGCCGAGGTCGTGTGTGATCAAGAGGATCGCCATCCCGAACCGGTCTTGGAGATCCGCCATCAGCTCCATGATCTGCGCCTGTACGGTGACGTCCAGGGCGGTCGTGGGTTCGTCGGCGATGAGAAGCCGCGGCCTGCAGGCGAGCGCCATGGCGATCATCGCGCGCTGGCGCATGCCTCCGGAGAACTGATGGGGGTACTGACCCGCCCGATCCTCCGGATTGGGGATGCCGACCTCGCGCAGCGCGGCGACCGCTCGTTCGCGCGCCTCGCCGCGCGACAGTGATTGGTGCCGGCGCAGCGACTCGGCGATCTGCGCGCCGATGGTCTTGACCGGGTTGAGGCTGGTCATCGGATCCTGGAAGATCATCGCGATCTCGTTGCCGCGGACCCGGCGCATTTCGCGTTCGGGGAGTTTCAGCAGGTCGCGCCCGCCTGCGATGATCGCACCGCCGGTGTACACGCACGGTGGGGTCGGGTGCAGCCGCAGGACGGAGAGCGCGGTGGCCGTCTTGCCGCTGCCGGACTCGCCGACGATGGCGAGGGTCTGGCCCTCATCCACCGACAACGACACGCCGTTGACGGCGCGGACCGTTCCGGTGTCCAGCCGAAACTCCGCGTGCAGGTCGTTGATCTCGAGTACGGGCACGGCTACTCACGCTCCCGGTCCAAGAGGCGGCGGGCGATTCCCTCGTAGCTGTCGACGGCGTCGGCGACCACCCGTCCGGGCAGCGCGACGCACTCGGCGAGCCGATCGATGGCGCTCACCGGCCGTTGTCCATACGGTCGCCGAACCACTTCAGCAGCTCATCCGGGTCGGCTCGGACGTCGCCTGCGGGTGGGGGCGCCGCGCGTACGAGAACGTCGGGCTGCTTCTGCCCGGACCCGGTGATGACCGCGACGACCGTGTCGTTCTCGGACACCCAGCCCTGGGACCGGGCCCGTAGCAGCGCGGCGACCGAGGCCGCCGCGGACGGCTCGGCCGTCACGCCCTCGGCGCCGAGGAGCCGCATGGCCTCGAACAGGTCACCGTCGTCGACCGCGACCGCACGGCCGCCCGACGCGTAGATCGCGGAAAGCACGCGGGTTCCCCCCTGGATGGGGGCATCGCCGGCGATGCTCTGTGCCACGGTACGGGTGGCGTCACCGTGCGGTGCGGCGGAGGGAAGCCCTTCGTTGAAGGCTCGCACGATGGGCGCCGAGGCACTCGGCTGCACGCCGATCATGCGGGGCAGCCGGTCGATGACCCCCATCTGCCGTAGCTCCCGAAAGCCCTTCCAGGCCCCCCACAGGCCACCGCCCGTGCCGACGGGGTGCACCATGACGTCGGGGGCCTTCCAGCCGAGGGCCTCGCAGATCTCATACGCGTAGGTCTTCATCCCCTCATGCCGGATCGGGTTGATGAAGTTGACGAATGAGTACAGGCCGGCCCTGGTCAGCGCGCTGACACTCGCGAAGATCTCCAGGCTGGAGCGGTACTGCAGCCGCAGCACCCGCGCACCGTAAAGGCCGATCGCGGCGATCTTCGACTCGTGGGCGGAGTCCTCCACCAGCACGGTGGCGTCGATTCCGGCCCGTGCCGCGTACGTCGCGAACGATGCACCGGCGTTGCCCGAGCTGTAGGTGAACGCCTGCTTCACCCCCAAGGCGCGGGCATAGCCGACCGCGATCGCGAAGCCCCGGTCCTTGAAGCTGCCGGTCGGCATCAGCGTGTCGTTCTTGATCATCAGGTTGGGGATGTTCAGCGTCTCGCCGAGACGGCGGGTGGTGAGCAGCGGCGTGTCGCCCTCGCCCAGGTAGAGCGGCTCGGTCCCCTCAGGGACCGGGAGCAGATCGGCCCAGCGCCACACGCCGATCTCCCGGTGCTCCGCCGCGCGGGCGAGGATGTCGCGTGCCGGCACGCGGGTCAGGTCGTACGCCATCTCGAGCAGCCCGCCGCACGCGTCGCACAGCAGGGCCGGGACGTCCGCCGGAGTGCGCGCGTGGCAGTCGTCGCAGACGTAATGGGAGGCCAGATTCATTTCTTGTACGCCTTCGGGTCGGCGACGTCGCGGAGCATGTCGCCGGTTACGTTGATCGCCAATGTCGTGAGCATGATCGCAACGCCGCTGAACACCGCGATCCACCAGGCGCTGCGCAGATAGAGCTGGCCGTCGGCGAGCATGCCTCCCCAGGTCGGTATGGACGGTGGTACGCCGAGGCCCAGATAGCTGAGCGACGCCTCGGCGACGATCATCGCCGCCACCTGGAGGGTGCCGATGGTCATCAGCGGTGCGGTGAGGTTCGGCAACAGGTGACGGACCATGATCTGTCGGTCGCTGTCGCCGATCGCGCGCGCCGCCACGACGAATTCCCGTGAGCGCAGCGACAGGACCTCGGCGCGTACGACACGGGCGTAAGACACCCAGCCGGTCAGGCCGAGCACGAGGATCAGGATCCAGACGCCGGGCTGGACCACAGCGATGATCGCGAGGGCGAGCAGGATCGTGGGAAAGGCGAGCTGGATGTCGGCCAGGCGCATGAACACCTGCTCGCGCCAGCCGCGGTAGTAGCCGCTGATCACGCCGATCGCCGTCCCGACGACACCGGACAACAGCGTCGCGGCGACGCCGACCAGCAGCGAGATCCGCGCGCCGTAGATGATCCGGCTCAGCACGTCGCGGCCGAGCTTGTCGGTGCCGAGCAGGTATCCGGGCTGATGCCCGGCCGACCAGAACGGCGGGCGCAGTTTGAGATCCAGGTGCTGGGCGTTCGGGTCGTGGGGTGCGATCAGCGGCGCGAAGACGCCGACCACCACGACCAGCACGAGAACACCGAGCGCGACCTTGGCGGCGTGGTTGCGGCGCAGCGCCCGCCGTACACCGGACAGCATCGAGGCCGACACGGGCCGGGCCTTGGAGGTGGCGTCCATCGTCACGGTGGCCATCAGCTCAGCCTCACTCGAGGGTCCAGAACGGCATAGGAAAGGTCGACGACGAGGTTCACCACGACGAACACCGATGCCAGGAAGAGCACGCTCGCCTGCATCAGCGGGTAGTCGCGGTAGGTGATGGCCTCGATCGTGAGACGCCCGACGCCGGGCCAGGAGAACACCTGCTCGGTGAGGATCGCCCCGCCGAGCAGGCTTCCGATCTCCAGGCCCACCACCGTGATCACCGGCAGGGAGGCGTTCCGCAGGCCGTGCGACATGACGACCTGCAAGCCGGACAGTCCCTTGGCCCGTGCCGTACGGATGTAGTCCTCGCCCAGCACGTCGACCAGCGACGACCTCAACAGTCGCGCGATCATCGCCATCGAGTACAGCCCGAGCGTGACCGCGGGCAATACGAGATGGGACAGGTCACCCATGCCCGAGGCCGGCAGTACCTGCAGGTTCACGGAGAAGACCAGGATGAGCAGGATCCCGAACCAGAACGCCGGCGTCGACTGGCCCACCAGGACGACCGCCATCACGGAGGTGTCGGTGGCCGTCCCGCGCCGCAGCGCGGAGACGATGCCCGCCGGGATCGCCCCCACCAGTGCGACGACGAGGGCGCCGACCGCCAACTGGACCGTGGCGGGCAGTCGCTCGGCGATCACGTCGAACGCCGGGCGATGGAAGAACAGCGACTGCCCGAGGTCGAGGTGGAGCAGGCCGGTCATATAGGAGACGTACTGGCTCGCCAGTGGCCGGTTCAGCCCGAGAGCGGCCCGCAGCGCGCGTTCCTGGCCGGCCGTGGCGTCGGGCGGAAGCATCTGGCGTACGGGGTCGCCGGCGAGCCTGACCAGGAAGAACGACACGGTCGCGACGCAGAACAGCACCAAGACCGCATTGCCGATCCGGCGGCCGACGAACGACCACAGAGTGCGGTCGCCGATCGGCACGCGTGGCAGGCGCCGCATCGGGCGTGCCGCCAGGTCGGCGCTCATACGAGTTTGGCGCCCGCCAGCGCCAGAGTCCCGACGGAGTTCGTCTTCCACTGCACCCGATCGTTGATCGCGTACAGATTGCTGATCTGGTACAGGTACAGGAACGGCGCCTCGTCGATCATCAGCTGTTGGAGTTTCGTGAACGCCGCCTTGCGTTCGGCCTGGTCGATGGAGTTCTCCTCGACGTCGATGAGCTTGTCCGCAGCGGCGTTGTTCCAGCGACTCTGGCGGCGGTCGTGCCGGATGAAGGACTGCAGGTTGCTCTCGGCGTCCAGCGTCCAGCCGGTGTTGCCGACGAAGTACATCGGGCCGAGGGCCTGCTTGTTGGAGGACAGCAGTCGCTGCTTGAACGTTGCGGCGTCCATGAGCGACACGTCGGCCTTGACGCCGACCTTCTGCAGCTGGCCGGAGATGGCCTGCACCATGTCCTTGTCGGTCGAGGAGGCCGTCAGTTTGACGGTGAAGCCGGAGGCGTAGCCGGCCTGGGCGAGCAGATTCTTGGCCTTGGCCAGGTCGTAGGCGAAGGGCTGCGTCGAGGGATCGAAGCCGAATGACTGGTGCGGAACGAGCGTCGACTCCTGCTGCGCGGCCCCGTTGAGCACCGACTTGATCAAGGTCGGTACGTCCAGCGCGTGGTTCAGCGCCTGCCGCACCTCCTTCTTGGCCAGCGGCCCGCCGCTCAGCGTGTCGAGGGAGACGAAGAACGTGCGGATGCCCGGCGCGGTGACGACCTTGATGTCGGGCGTGCCGTTCAACTGCTGTGCCGCGTCGGGCGTCAGGCCGGAGACGATGTCCAGCTCGCCGGACTGGAGCGCGGCCAGGGATGCGGCCGGGTCGGGCATCACCTTGATGGTCAGCTTGTCGAAGGCCGGCCTGCCGCCCCAGTACTTCGGGTTGGCGGTCAGCACGATCTGGCCGTCGCGCTGCCAGGACTGGAAGACGAACGGGCCGGTGCCCACCGGCTTGGCGGCGAACGCGGCGTCGCCCTGGCCCTTGATGTAGCCCGGTGGCACGATGACGCCGCCGAACAGCGACATCTTCGCGGGCAGGATCGGGTCCGGCCGGCTGGTCAGCACCTCCACCGTGTGGGCGTCGACGACGTTGACCTTGGTGACGAGACGCAACTCGACGATGGGTGACTTGGTGGCCGGGTCGATGAGTCGCTCGATGCTGTACTTCACGGCGTTCGCGTCGCACGGCTCACCGTTGTGGAAGGTCACGCCGTTGCGCAGGTGGAAGCGCCAGGTCGTGGGGGACACCGATTCCCAGCGCTCGGCGAGGCCGCCGACAAGTTTGTCGTTGGCATCGTGCACGGTCAGCGTGTCGAAGACGTTGATGAGGACGTTCATCGAGAACAGATCGCCCTGCTTTTGCGGGTCCAGCGTCGTCGCGTCGACGGCCTGGGCGACCCGCAGCTCCTTACCGGCCTTGGTGGCGGGGTTGGACCCGGCCTTGCACGCGGAGAGCAGGCCTGGCATCGACAGTCCGGCGACGGCGAGGCCACCGAACCTGAGCAGGTCCCGGCGGCCCATCATGGTGCGCTCGGTCACGTGAGGGTTCCCTCCTCCCGCCCCGCCCGCGCCCTGGGTGACAACGAGGAAGGGCGAGGGATGGGACGTCGCACTCATCTGCGTTTCGTATTGTGGAACGGCATCTCGTATGGTTGAATATCGCGCATTGCGCCATTCCGGGTCAACCCTTGACGTTTGTTAGGTGCAGTCATGAACTCGGTTGAGAAGACGCTTGCCGTGCTGCGCGCGCTCTCGAGCCCGGACCAGCCCCGGCGGCTGGCCGACATCGCCGAACGGACCGGCATCAACAAGGCGACCGCGCACCGGATCCTGCAGATCCTCACCGCGGAGGGTTACGCGGTCACCAGAGGTGACGGGGCGTACGCGTCCGGCCCCGCGCTGCTCGCCCTCGCCGGCTCGGCTCTGGCCGACCGTGACCTGGGGGCCGTGGCCAAGCCCATCCTGGAGAACCTGCAGCGGCAGACCGGGCACAACGCGCACTTCGCCGTGCGCAGCGGCACGGTCGCGGTCTACCTCGCGAAGGCCGCGGGCCGGCAGCCGTACGAGATGTCCTCACGCGTCGGCATGCAAGTGGCCCTGCACTGCACGGCCATCGGCAAGGCGCTGCTGGCATCGCTGCCCGAGGAGGAGGTACGGGCGATCATCGCCGCGACGTCGCCGCTGATCCGGCACACCCCCGCGACGATCGTCGAGCCGGATCGCCTCTTCGAGGAACTGGCCGCCGTACGTCAGCGCGGCTACGCGGTCGATGACGAAGAGAACGAGCGGGACGTCCGCTGCGTCGGCGCCGTCGTGTGCGACCGGCAGGGCATTCCCATCGGCGCCGCCAGCGTGTCGGCGCTGACCTACACGCTGGACGACGACGACGTCGGGGTGCTCGGACCGCTCGTGGTGACGGCGGCCGACCGCATCTCCTCGGCGCTGGGGCGGCGGAACGACATATGACCCCCGAAACCCATCTCGCCCGCGCACTGCGCGAGCGCACGTTCTCGGGCGCGGCCTGGGCGTACGGCGGCAGTACGGGCACGGCCGCGAGCGGCACTCTCGGCAGCCTGTCGTGGGGCGGCGACCCGGTGCGCGAGGACACCCTGTGGGATCTGGCATCGGTGACCAAACCCATCGTCGGGCTCGCCGCCATGGCACTGGTCGAGTCCGGCGAGCTGACCCTGGACGACCCGGTCGCCGCACATCTGCCGGAGTACGCCGGCACGGACCTGGCCGAGCTGACCGTCTTCCAGCTCCTCACCCACACCTCCGGCCTACCGGGGCAAGAGCCGCTGTGGCGCCGCCACGGCATCCGCGAGGAACTCCTGGCCGCGCTGGGCCGTCTGCCGCCACGCTTCCCTCCAGGCACCGCCGTGGAGTACAGCTCGGCCGGTTTCATCCTGCTCGGTCTGATCGCCGAGCGCGCCGCAGGGACACCGCTCGACGTCCTGGTGCGTGAGCGCGTCACCGAACCCGCGGGCATGGACGCGACGCGGTACCTCCTGCCGAAGACGGACCGCCGGCGCGCGGCGGCCACCGAGGAGTGCCCGTGGCGGGGCCGAGTCGTCCAAGGCACCGTCCACGACGAGAACGCCGAGGTCCTCGGCGGCGTCGCCGGCCACGCGGGTCTCTTCGGCGCACTGCCCGACCTGGCCGCGCTCGGCGAGACCCTGTGCCGGGGCGGTCGCGGACGGCGCGGGCGAGTCCTCGGTGAACGCACGCTCGCGGTGATGACCGAACCCCGGACCGACCACCTGCCCCTGCGCAGGTCGCTGGCCTGGCAGGGCCGCGACCCGCACCACTGCAGCGGCGGCGACCTGCTCACCCCCGCGGCGTACGGGCACACCGGCTTCACCGGTACCAGTCTGTGGGTCGACCCGGAACTCGACGTGTTCGTCGTCCTGCTCACCAACCGCGTCCACCCGGTCCGTAGCTCCGACGCCATCACCCGACTACGACGGGTGTTCCACAACGCTGCCGTCACGGCCTGTCTGGCGGGGAGGTCCGCGTCATGATCCTCGGCGAGCCGCTGCGCGTCATCGACTCCGGTGCCGCACGCACGTGCCGGCTGGAGTCTCGCGCCGACGGCACCGTGTCGCTGTCACCGGACGAGCGACCGCCGGGCGAGCTGTGTGTGAGCCCCGGCTGGGTCGACCTGCACACGCACGTCTATGACGGCATGACGACCATCGGCGTGCCGCCGGACGACGTCGGCCTGGCCACCGGGGTGCACCTGGTCGCGGACGCCGGCAGCGCGGGTGCCGAGACACTGGACGGACTGGCGAAGTACGTAATTCCGGCCGCTGACGTACGCGTGCGGGCCTGGGTGAACATCGGTTCTTACGGTCTGGTGCACCTGCGGGAGACCGCCGACATCCGGAACGTCGACGTCGACGCCACGCTCGCGGCGATCGACCGGCACCGCCACATCGTCTGCGGCGTCAAGGTACGCTCCAGCGGGCTGATCGTCGGAGCGATGGGACTGCAGCCCCTGCAACTCGGCCGGCTGGTCGCTCGGGAGGCCGGGCTCCCGCTGCTCGTCCACATCGGAGAGCCGCCACCGTTGATCGAGGACGTGCTCGACCTGCTCGACGACGGCGACACGATCACCCACTGCTACCACGACAAGACCGGCAACCCCTGGCGGCCGGACGGCCGGCCCGAGCCGGCATTGGCGAGCGCGCTGAACCGGGGGGTGCTGCTCGACGTCGGTCATGGGGCCGCGAGCTTCAGCTTCGCCGTCGCGAGCCGGGCGATCGCGGCCGGATTCCCGCCCCACACCATCAGCACCGACGTCCACGTGCGCAATATCGGCGGGCCCGTGTACGACCTTCCCGCGACCATGACCAAACTGCTGAGCTGCGGCCTGCCGATCGAGTCCGTGATCGCGGCGGTGACGGAGCGGCCGCGTCGCATCCTGCGTACCCCCGAGCCCTGGATCGACGGCGATGGCACCGTACGGCACGCGACGGTGTTCCGCCTGACGCACTCCACCCCTCCGAAGCGCGTCTACCGTGACGCCGGCGGTGACGAACGGGCGCCCGCCTCGCACATCGTCCCGGTGGCGACCGTCACGAACGGGCACGTGACGTCGATCGATCCGCGCCAAGGTGTATAGCCGCCGCCGACCAGGACGCTTGCGGCGGGTCGGGCAACTCGGCGGATACGCCCGGGTCCGCCGGCGACGGCACGCTCACTCGTCTCGGGCGGCGCCAACCGAAGTCCGGCATGGTGTCTGATCAAGCGTCAGGCGGCGTGACGAGGACATGGCCGGGGATGTCGGTGCGCTCGGATTTGTACCAGTCCACGATCGCCGCGGCCCAATGGTCGACCGGGATCCGGCCATCGCCTGATTCGTCCAGTTCCTCGAACACGGCCGCGCTGTTGGCCTCCGCGAACCCGCTCGCGGTCATGCAGGTGAGGAAGTCGTCCCGTTCGACGTATCCGTCGTCGTTTCGGTCGACCAGCGCGGCCATTGATGTCGCGTAGTCGGTCACGGCCTGTTCCGCGTCGCCGGGGTCGCCTAACCTGGCGAGGTATTCGGCCAGGCTGATCCGGCCGTCGCCATCGGCGTCGAGAGACGCGCACAGGCCCGCCCAAAAGCGGTGATGCCCGTCGAGAACCGCCTGGCCCTTCGCCGACTCGCGCGGCTCGCCCAGTGCACTGAGCACCTTGGTGGCGAGCCGGTCGAAGTCGGTCTCGTCCAGGTAGCCGTTGTCGTCGGAGTCGAGTATGCGGAATCGCAGTAGCAGTCGTTCGTGGGCGCCGGAATCAACCTGTGCGGACTCGTGGTTCATGGGAACCTTCCGATCGCTAACTGTGATCAATAGCATACATTAAGTAAGTATTTGCGAGAAGCCTCAGTTGGCGTATCCCGGCGACGGTCGTCGAACAGTACGAGCGATCGCACTGGCGACCCGGGCTCTTTGGTCCTAATTCTCCTCGATCTTGATGCCGAACGCGGAGGCCAGGGCCGACACGAGGCTCTGCGCGTCGGCGGCCGACACGGTAGCGCCGCGAAGACTCTCGACGCCGCCGACGCCTGACAGATCGCAATCACTGAACCGGGCGTCGATGATCTTCGCCTGGGAGAACTGAGTGCCGATCAGGCGGCAGTTCTCGAACAGGACGCCGTTGAAGGTGGCGGCTTGGAAACTGGCCTCGGTCAGGTCGCAGTCGCGGAAGGTAACATCCCGCAGCGTCGACATCCGGAACCGGGCGAGGTTGGCGCGGCAGTCAGTGAACACGACATCGCGCATGCCGCAGTCGATCCATGCCAGCCCGGTGAGCCTGGAGTTCGCCAGGTGGGTGGCGGACATCTGCCCATCGACGATCTGCATGTTGGCCAGATCGCAGCGGGTCATCTCGACATCCTCGAGCCGGGCCCGCGGCAGAACCACATTGGGGATCTGAGCATTGGTGAACCGGCACCGATTCACCTCGATGTCCTCGGCCTGTATCCCGGTCCAGCCGCTGCCATGAAGTTCCAGGGACAACAACACCTGATCGTCTCCGACCGGTTGCTCGGCGACGGCGATGCGCGTCAGTTGGCGCGGGAGCCTGGGAGCGGTCGGCGTGCGACGCCGAGTCACGCCACGGGAGTTCGGCATTGTCCGAGCGTATCGGCGAACATCTGGAAGAAGCATGCCGCGCACGAGTCACCATCCGGGCAGATCGGACGCGGCTGACTGTCGACGGCGTAACGCCGACAGTCAGCGCACCCGGCTAGGCGCTCTTGGTCTCCTGGAAGATCACGGCGATTTCGTCGATCTTCGCGAGCAGCTGGTCGGCCACGTCCAGGTCAACGGTGCCCTTGGTGCCGGCCGCGCCGGCGAGCTTGGTGGCCTCGTTGAACAGCTGGTGCAGATGCGGGTACTTCTCGAAGTGCGGAGGCTTGAAGTAGTCGGTCCACAGGACCCACAGGTGGTGCTTGACCAGCTCGGAACGCTGCTCCTTGATGACGAGGGCGCGAGCGCGGAAGTCGGGGTCGCCGCTGTCAGCCGCCTTGCCGATGATCGCCCTGACCGACTCGGCTTCGATGCGGGCCTGAGCCGGGTCGTACACACCACACGGCAGGTCACAGTGGGCATGGACCTCGGTTCTGGGGGCGAGCAACCGCGTGAGCATCAGCATCATTTCTCTTCTCTCGGTGTCATGGAGACGGCGCCGACCTTGATGCCGCGCCTTCCGCGACAACGCTAGAACCTGAAGCTAACTTGAGGTCAAACCGGCGCGTTCCCGTCGCGCGGGTTTGGCTGTGCCGGGACGGGCAGCGAGTCTGGTGGATCCCAGCCGGACGTGCGCGTCCTTGCGGCGTGGCCTCGGCGGGCAGGCTGGAGGGCCAGGCCGTCGGTGGTGGCCACCGACGGCCTGGCCCTCTGTCGCAGGTGCCTATCCGCCGCTCGCGATGGCGAATATGTGCATGGCGGTGGCACCGTTCGCCACGCCCTGGCTGATGTCGGGGAGAGCGATGAGTTTCACGGTCTTGCCCGGCTGAAGCGGTACGGAGGCCATGGAGAGGTAGACCGTCCGGTTCTGTTTGCCGGTCGAGGTGTTGATGTAGGGGATGGCGGCGGCGGTGTCGCCGCCGCCGGACCACCAGTCGGGGAAGCCGATGGTGAAGGGCTGGGTGGTGCCGTCGGTGTAGGTGATCGTCCCGCTGCCTGACGCGGTGCCGTTGTTGGCCGTGCCGAGGAAACCGAGCTTGGCGCCCGTCCCGGAGAACTTGATCGTCTGTCCGCCCGCGACGACGTTGTCCGGCTTGCCGGCTGCGACGTCGGGCCAGGTGAAGGTGAGTCCGCCGTGGGTGACGGTGCCGCCTGGGGTGATGCCCGCGGTAGCCAGGGCCTGGGCGGACAGGCTCCGGCCTCCGCCGTCGAGGTCGCCCTGGGACGGCTGGGCGTCGTCGCTGATGGCGGTGTTGCCGTAGGCGTCGGCCAGTGACGCGAAGAGGATCGGCAGGTTGATCAATGCGTCGCCGCCGCCGTCCCGTCCGCCATAGGTGACCTTGGCGTGGAGCTGGTAGCCGGCGGACGTCGCATCGGCCGGGACCTTGATCGACCACGTGGTGTGCACCGACTGGCCGCCGGCGACTTTGGCGAACGAGGCCGGGGAGGTGGGCTGCGCCGTCCAGCCGTCCGGTGTGGTGAGCGACATCGTCACGTCGTTCAGCGCGCTGGGACCCGAATCGGTGAATGTCGTCGTCGCGGTGACGGTGGTGCCGGGTTCGGCGATCTGCGGTCCGGTCAGCGTGAACGGGTACTTGGCGGTGATGACGGCGGAGCCGGTGACACCGCCCACGGTCGCGTTGATCGTCGTGACTCCGGGCCCGACCACCTTCACGTGTCCGGCACGGTCGACGGTGGCCACGCCGGGGTCGGTGCTGCCGTAGCGGACGCCGGCGTGCTTGAGATCGACGAAGGACTGGTCGTCGTTGACGGCCTCGACGATGTCGTCGGCGGTCACGTCGAGGTTCCGCTTTTCGCGGGAATGGTCGGTGTCGTCCTTGATCCAGCGGTTCTTGCCGGTCAGGTCGATCGTGTCGCCGACGTTGTAGGAGACGGCCTCCGGCTGGACCGTGACGTACCGGACCTTCGGGGTGATGCGGCCGGTGACGCGTACGGCGGCCGGGGTGGCGGTGACGTCGGCGGAGTCGGCACCGACCTGGAACCGGTAGGTGCCATCGGGTACGAACGAGCGCATCGCGTTCGCGTCCCAGACGGCGAGGTCGGCCGTCTTGACGGTGAGGGAGACGTGTTCGGTGGCGCCGGGGGCCAGGACCGCGGTCTTGTGGAAGCCGACGAGCCGTTTCTTCGGCATCTCGACGCCCGCGACGGTGAAGGGCGTCGCGGCGTACATCTGAGCCACCGTCGCTCCCGGCACGTGCCCGGTGTTGGTGACGTCGAACCGTACCGTGACGTGGCCGTCCGCGGTCGCCGTGGACCGGTCGGCCCGTACGTGGGAGTAGGCGAAGTCGGTGTAACTCAGCCCATGGCCGAAGGGGTAGGTGGGGGTCCCGGTGAAGTACTGGTAGGTGCGGCCGATCCCGCTGGTGGCTCCCGGAGTGAGGTCGTAGTCGGACATGGGCGGGAGTTGGGAGTCGTCCTTGTACCAGGTGAAGTTGAGGTGGCCGCTCGGGTTCTGTTCGCCGAGGAGCACGTCGGCCAGCGCGGTGCCCTGGCTTTCGCCGTTGTAGCCGCTGAACACGATGGAGGACACCTTGTCCTGAACGTCGTCGATCTTCACTGGGCCGTTGGACTGGATCACCAGCGCCAGCTTCCGGTTCCCCACCGCGGCGGCCTGGTCGATGAGCGAGTGGTAGTTGCCCGGCATGGCGAGGCCGGCACGGTCCCGCCCCTCGCGGGCGATGTTGTCGTCGGTGCCGACGAAGACGATCACCAGGTCGGCGGCCTTGATGTCGGTCTTGGTCGCGTCGCTCAGCTGCGCGTCGCCCGTGGCCGTCGTGGACGTTCCGGCGGCGTCGTAGACCACTGAGGCGGACGGGTCGGCCGCCTTGACCGCGGCGGTGATGCCCTGCACGGCGCTGACCTGCTTCGACGGGTTGCCGGAGTAGCCGCCGAGCGTCACCTTGTTCGCCAGATCGCCGAGGATGACGACCTTGTTCAGCTTCGTCCCGTCGGCGGGCAGCAGGTGCCCGTCGTTCTTGAGCAGCACGAGCGAGTCGTCGGCGACCTTCTCGGCCAAAGCCTGATGCGCCGGGCTCTGGATCACATCCTTGGTGATCTTGGTGTACGGCACGCGGTCCGGCGGGTCGAACTCGCCCGTCTCCATGCGGACGGTGAACAGCCGGACCAGGGCGGTGTCCAGCACGCCCTCGCTGAGCGCGCCCGCCGCGATGGCGCTGCGGATGTTCTGCGCGGTGGCCTCGGTGCCGGTGCAGTTGGCGCCGGTGCCGGCGCGCAGCGCGTACGCCTGCCCGCCCGCCTGGCCGGACAGCTTCGCGCCGGTCGCGGTGTCGGTCCAGGTGGGGTCGGACTTGTGGTCGGTCGTCCAGCCGGGCGGCGCCCAGTCGTGGCCGCCGTACGGCAGCTTGTAGGTGGTGCCGACCGCGCCGCAGTCGGAGGTGATGTAGCCGCTGAAGCCGTACGTCCGCTGGGCGAGCTGGTTGACGGTGTAGGTGTCGGCGACGGCCGGGGTGCCGTTGACGGCGTTGTACGACGTCATCAGGCCCGAGACGTGGTCGTCCTCGATGAGGCGGCGGAACTGCGCCGTGTAGTAGTCCCGCAGCGTCCGATCGTCGGTGTCGGAGCTGATCCCCGTACGGTTGGTCTCGGTGTCGTTCATCGCGTAGTGCTTGGCCGTGGCGGCGACCTTCAGGTACCGGCTCGTGGGCCTTCCAGCGCGTGTCTGGCCCTGGTAGCCGTTGACGAAGGCGCCGGCCATTCGCCCGACGAAGTACGGGTCCTCCCCGAACGCCTCATCGTTGCGGCCCCATCGCGGGTCGCGATCCAGGTTGACGGTCGGTGCCCAGTACGTCAGCGAGCCGTAGTCGTTCTTGTCCGGGCCGATGTTGTTCGCGCCGACCCCCCACAGCGACTTGTCCAGGAACCCGCGCGCCTCATCGGAGATCGCCGTGGTCTCCCGATAGATCAGGTCCGGATCCCACGACATCGAGGATGCGAAGTTGGTCGGGAAACTCGTGCCCGGCACGCCGGAGGCCGAGCCGTGGTCGGTGTTCGCGCCGAGTCTGTTGACCCCGTGCTGGCCTTCGCTCCAGTAGGTGTACTGCTGGACGCCCAGCCGCGGGATGGCCGGTGCGCTGTTGGTCCTCAGCTGTGCGGCCTTCTCATCGAGCGTCATCCGCGAGACCAGGTCCGCGGCGCGCTCCTCGAAGGAGTAGCGGGTATCGCGGTAGACCGGCGTCGTGTCCGCATGCGCCGTCGGCGCCGAGACACCGGCCAGGCCGACCGCGCAGGTGAGCGAACACAGGGCGGCGAGGAGGGAGCGCCGCCGCGAGGAGGGGCGTTGTGTCATCAGGTGACTCCTGATCACGGGGTTGACGGAGGTGAATGGGGGCCGCCGACCCGGACCGGGAAGGCCCGGTCCGGGTCGTCTCGTTCAGGTGGGGTTCCAGCCGTCGCCGCCGGCGAGGTACTTCTGCGGGGTGTAGGTGGCGGCTTGGGCGTCGGTCAGCTGCGGCCTGTTGGCGTTGACGGTCGCGCCGGGTCCGGTGTCGCGGTACTCGAAGAATCTGGCGTTCCGCCATGAGTTGCTGGACATGTCGGCCCACGGTTGGGCGGTGTTCACGACGGCGCTCAGCGTCGACTCGCGGTACACGACCTGCGCGTCGGGGCGCCATGGCCGGCCGAGGATCGTCGAGCCGTTGGCGGCGGCTCCGGTGATGGTGGACTTGTAGAAGAGGAATCCGTAGGGACTGGTCGCGGGCGTGCTCGCCGCCGTGACGGATCCACCCCGCGGGTTCTCGTGGATCTCGCAGCCGCTGAACACCGCCACGCCGCCGCCGAAGATGAAGTCGACGGTGCCGTTGACGTAGGAGTTCACCACGTATGCGCGAGCGGAGTCGTTGACCAGGAAGGTGTCCTGATCGCCGAGGATGTGGACGTCGCGCAGGACGGCGCGGTCGGCGCCCAGGTTCAACGCCACCGCCTGCCCGCCGCTGGTCGTCGTCGATTCGTCGAAGTCGTTGGAGATGGTGAGGTCGGTGGCGATGAAATCGTGGCCGTTGATGAACGCGGTCGCACTGCCCGATGTGCCGTAGCCGCCGCCGGCGTAGTGGTTGTTGACGATCACCACGTCGCCGGGTGAGGTTCCGAGGCCCTGAAGAGTGATGTAGGGCTTGTTGGACGGAACCGTGACGATCTCGCGGTAGGTGCCGGGTTTGATGGTGATGACGACCCGGCTGGTGTTGTTCGCGGGTACGGCGTCGATGGCCGCCTGGACGGTGGTGTACCGGCCGGTTCCGTCGGCGGCGACCGTCGCGGAACCGGTGGACACCGGATCGAACGCCCATTGTTCACTGGTGTTCGCCGCGCAGGTCTCCTGGGTTATCGCGGCGCCCGAGGCGGTCGATCCCCCCTTGACGGCGGCGCACAGCCCGCTGGAGGCGCTGACCAGTTGATAGGTGCCGCTGCCGCCGGCAGCCAATGTCCAGGTCTGGTTCTTCTGCGCGTTGCCGCACCCCCATTGCTGGAGTTGAACGCCGGTGCTCGAACTGGCGCCCGGAACGTCCACGCACAGGCCGCTGTTGACATTGACCAGGTTGTATCCGGAGCCGGCGGAGACGAGCTTGAACTGCTGCCAGGTGCCGCCGGTGCAGCCCCACTGCTGGAGGAGCGTGCCGCTGGTCGTGGCGGCGCCGGGCACGTCGATGCACATGCCGCCGGCCGCGGCCACGGTGTAGGTACCACCGGCGGTGGGGACGGTGGCCGCCTGGGCCGGGAGGTGCACCACGGTCATGAGGCCGGCCGCCGCCAGGACCGCAGTGGTGAACGTCGCGGCCCGGCGGAGCGGAGACCGCCGCCGACCCCGACGGTTCGGAGGCGCGGTGTCGTCTTCTCTTCGGTACGGACCCATCGTGCTCAGCTCACACTCGCGTTGCTCTGCAGGATGTACGCCGGACCGGATGCGGTCTTGATGGTGGTGGAGCCGGTCGTGACGGTGGCGTTGCGGACCATCAGGCCGGTGGTGGCGGTGATGTTCACCGAGGCGAGGTTCAGGCCGGTGATCGCACGCTCGGGAAGTCCGACGATCTGTCCCGCGGTCGTGGCGGACGTGGCGGTCACCTTGCTGATCGTGATGTCGTGGTAGTTCGGCGTGGTGCTGGTGACCGCCTGGGCCGGGTCTCCGTCGGCCGGGACCTTCGGGTAGTACGCCGTGATCAGGATGGGCGTGGCCACCCTTGTCATCGTCAGATGGGCGTAGGTGACGGCGTGCACCTCGCCGCCACGATCCCGGGCCGACTTGATGCGCACCCCGCTCTCGGTACCGGTCAAGGTGTCGTCGTGGACGCTGACGTTGTAGACGCCGCCGGCGGTGTAGCTGCCGATGGAAAGGCCGTGGCCGTGCAGAATCGTGCTGCTGCTCAAGGAGATGTCGTGCGCCGCGCCGTTGGACGTCGACGAGTCGATGGCGAGGTCGTCGTCGCCGCAGTCGATGGTGCTGTTGGTGATGGCGACGAAGCCGGAGGACCAGACGTCGATTCCGTCGGTGTTGGGGGAGTCGGCGGGCGAGCTGATCGTGATGTCGTCGATGGTGACGTGCGTGGCGCCCTTCATGGTGATGTGCACATTGGGCGCGTTCTTAATCGTGATGCCGGTGACCTTGGCCGTGTTCGCCGATCCCAAGTCGATCAGTGCGGGTCGTGGCGACAGGGGTTTGCCGGCGGCCTTCTCCTGGTTGATCAGCGCCCACCACGGGGCGCCCTGGCCATCGATCGTGCCGTCACCGGTGATCGTCACATTGCTCGCGCCGCCGGCCTGCAGGAGCGGGGCGAGGTGTGAACCTGACGGTGGATAGTCGGCGGCGTCCTGGGACGCGAGCAGCGTCGCGCCGCCGTCGATCTGGAGCGTGATGTTCGACGGGAGGCTCAATGGGCCGGTCAGGTAGCGCCCAGAGGTGAGCTCCGCCACGCCGCCACCCGCGCATGCGTTGATCGCCTTCTGCAGGGCCGCGGTGTCCTTCGTCGTGCCATTGCCGGTCGCGCCGTAACTCTTGGCGCTGCACACGGTGGCCGAGCGCGCCGGCGATGCTGCCATGGCCAGGTATCCGGTGACCAAGGCCGCCGGTAGCAGAGCCGATACGACCTCTCGCAGTGGTCTTCGATAGAGATGAGCGGACACTGGTTCCCACTCCTTTCTGGAGGGTTGAATTCTTCCGGAATCGAAATTTCGAAGGCTCCTCTCTGGCAGTCTGTTTCGTTCTTTGGATATTGGCGCGTGCTCGTGACGGTAAATATAGAAATCGTGGCGGTCAAGGTGGTTTCACGACGTTACGTCAACGTTATCTATGTCGGATGTCACCTGTTCGGGGCCATGCTGCCGCTACCGACAATGGCAATACTCGCAAACCGGCTGCACGCCGGATGGAATTGGCCGCCGTGTCCGCGGCGAATACTAAAAAGCCCTAGCGGGCCGGGGGGGCGGTACTGGAGCGTATGACGAGATTGGTCGACAGTTCTACGCGGTGGTTGAAGTCGGCCGAGTCGCCGGATACCAGGGTGCGCACGGCCAGCGCGGCCATTTCGGCCAAGGGCTGGCGCAGAGTGGTGAGCGGGGGCGACATCCAGCGCGACATCGGCACGTCGTCGAACCCGACCACACTGAGGTCCTCGGGCATGCGCAAGCCGTTCAGCCGGGCCGCTTCGTAGACGCCCATGGCCTGCACGTCGCTGGCGGCGAAGATCGCGGTGGGCGGATCGGGGAGTTCGAGCATCGTCCGCGCCGCCTCCAGCGCCGACTCGTAGTGGAAGTCGCCCGGGGCGATCAGCGCCGGGTCGACCTCGATGCCGGCACGTTCGAGTGCGGCGCGGTAGCCGTCGAGGCGGGCCTGGCTGCACAGCACACGGGGACGGCCGGTGATCGTGCCGATCCGCCGGTGGCCGAGCTGGATGAGATGCTCGGTGGCGGCGAGGCCGCCGGCCCAGTTGGCCGCGCCGATCGAGGGCACGTCCGGGTCGGGCTGGCCGACCGGGTCAACGATGACGAGGTCGGCGTGCAGCTCGGCCAGCCGCTTGCGGTGGCGCTGCGGGAGTTCGGTGAGCACGAGGATCACCCCGTCGGTGCGTCCTCTGCTCAGGCTGCGCACCCAGCGGTCGGCGTCCTGCTCGCTGGGGATCACCGAGACGGCGATCCGGCTCTTCGCGGCCAGCGCGGCCTCCTCCGCACCCCGGATGATCTCGACCGCCCACGGGCTGAGGTCGGTGAACAGCAGGTCGATCAGTCCGGCGCGGCGAGACCTGCGCTGGGGCCTCAGGTAGCCGTACTCGTGGAGCAGCGACTCGACGCGGGTTCGCGTCTCTGCGGCGACGTCCGACCGCCCGTTGATGACCTTGGACACCGTCGGCACCGATACGTTCGCGGCGGCGGCGATCTCGCCGAGGGTCACCCGGCCAGGGCCCGGTGCGGCGGTCATGGGCGGTCAGCCTCCCGTAGGCGGTTCGGCGCGGCGGGTCCTTGCGCGATCTGGGTGCGCAGCGGTTCGCGTACGACGCAGTTCGCCAAGGCGAACGAGTCGGCGAGCGCGACCAACTCGTCGTCGCCCAGCCCCTCGAAGAGTGCCGCGTACTCCTCGACCAGCGGCTGCGCGACGGTGATGGTCAACAGCAGCGTGCGCACGAAATCCCAGCGCCCCCAAGGATACGGGTCGAAGCCGGGGAACTCCCGGGCGATGAGATCTTGGACCGCCTGGGTGACCTCGGCCGGCCCGGTGCCGTCGCTGCCCCAGGCATCGGCGCCGAGCCGTTTCTTCTTCGCCACGAAGTCCGCGAACCGCTGCATGTACGGCGAGTCGGGCGAGGCGTACACGACTCCCTGCAGGCCGATGTCCTTGTACGTCCACAGCGACCAGCTCGCTTCGTACCTGCGGTAGATGTCCAGCTGGTCGGCCAGGATCCGGCCGCGCTGCTCGTCGACCGCCGGGTCGCCGGAGTAGATCGGCCCGAACTCGCCCACCCAGATCGGCGAGTCGAGCTCGCGGGCGAACTCCGTACGCTGCAGGAACTTCTTCTCCAGCACGTCCCTGTCCTGCCATACGCCGCGGGTACGGCCCGGGTACGGGCCGCCGTACGCCAGGCCGGCCATCGCGTAGTCATGGCAGACGTAGACGGTGTTGGCCGGGGGCTCGTCGAATACGTCGAAGACGTCGAACTCGGTCGAGTAGGTGTTCCCGTCGAGGAACAGGGTGTGGTGCGGGTCGACCGCGCGGATCGCCTCGACCAGGCGCCGGTAGAACGGGCCGACCACCTGCCGCGACTCGTCGGCCGGCTCGTTGACCGGGTTGTATCCGGCCACCCAGCGGTCGTCCTTGTAGCGGTCGGCGATCGCCTCCCACAGGCGCACCACCCGGTCCTGGAAGTGCCGGTGCTGCCAGAACGTCGCCAGGTGGGTGGGGTTGTCCGAGTGCCAGCGCTGGTTCTGCCAGCCGGGCAGCGCGTGCAGGTCGATGACGGAGTAGATGCCCTGCCGGCCGCACAGGTCGATGACCCGGTCGAGGTGCCGGAACCCCTCCTCCTTGATCTCGAACGGCCGCGCGTCGTCCTCGAAGTGGTGATAGTGGATCGGGATCCGTACCGCGTTCAGCCCGGCGGCGGCGAGGAACCGCGCGTCGGCGTCGTCGAAGAAGCCGGTGAGCAGCCGGTCGAAGAACGACTCGTACCGCTCCTGGCCCAGCACCCGGCGGACCGCGGCCCGCATCAGCGACTCGGTGCCGGCGTAGCCGGTGACGAAGTTCTCCATGTTGAGCCAGCCGCCGATGCCCACGCCGCGCAGCTGGACGGCGGCACCGTGGGGGTCCAGGAATCGGGGGCCGGCGGCGCGGAGGTAGCCGTCCGAGGACTGGGACATTCGGCGATCCCTTCGGTTCGAAATTTCGACGCTCATTTCGACTCGTTGTCGCTGCCAGTCGGGAGGCTAAGTCGTGAAGTCCTGAGCGTCAAGCAGCTGTCACCAGCGTGTACGGGTGCCGAAAGAATCGGGAAGAGGGGTATTGACCCGCCGAATGGCGGATTGTACCGTCCTCCCCGCGTCGTAAGTTCGCAGGCATGTTACGAAAGTTTCGGGCGGGCCGACGCGGGATGGAGGCAGGAATGGACGCAGCATCCTCTCGGCGCCAGTTCCTGAGGATCGGTGGACTGGTGGCGGGCGGCGCCCTGATCGCCGGGTCGGGGTGGCGGCCGTCGGCGGCCGCCACGACCGGGCAGCCGGGTGGCGACGACCCGTGGTCCGTGGCGGACCGGATCGTGCGCACGACCCCCAGGCCGAGGATCCCGAACAGGCGTGTGGACGTCACGAAGTACGGTGCCGTCGGCGACGGGAAGACCGACTGCACCAAGGCGTTCGCGGCGGCGATCGGCGACCTGGCGGGCAAGGGCGGCGGGCGCGTCGTCGTGCCGCCGGGCCGGTACCTGACCGGGTCCATTCACTGGGAGAGCCGGATCGACCTGCACGTGGAGAAGGGCGCGACCATCGCGTTCAGCACCGATCCGGCGGCGTACCTCCCCGTCGTCTACACGCGGGACGGCGGCATCGAGTGCATGAACTATTCGCCGTTCATCTACGCGTACGACAAGCACGACATCGCCATCACCGGCGAGGGCACGCTCGACGGGCAGGCCGACAACCAGCACTGGTGGCCGTGGGCGGGCAAGACCCAGTTCGGCTGGCAGCCCGGCATGCCCACCAGCTCGGCCGACAGCGACCTGCTCGCCTCGATGGCCGACCAGGGCGTGCCGGTTTCGAAGCGGGTGTTCGGCTCCGGGCACTACCTGCGACCGCAGTTCATCCAGCCGTACCGCTGCAAGAACGTCCTGATCTCCGGCATCACCCTCCACAACACGCCGAACTGGCAGCTGAACCCGGTGCTGTGCACCAACGTGATCGTGGAGAACGTGACGGCCGGCAGCCTCGGACCGAACAATGACGGCTGCGACCCCGAGTCCTGCGACCATGTCGTCATCTCCGGCTGCACCTTCGAGACCGGAGACGACTGCATCGCCGTCAAGGCCGGCAAGAACGCCGACGGCAGGCGAGTGAACACGCCCTGCCAGAACATCGTGATCCAGAACTGCGAGTTCCTCGCCGGGCACGGCGCGATCACCATCGGCAGCGAGATGACCGGCGGCGTCCGCAACCTCTACGCCCGAGACTCACGCGTCGACAGCCTGAACCTCAACCAGGGCCTGCGATTGAAGACCAACTCCGCGCGCGGCGGCTTCATCGAGCAGGTCCACCTGAAGAACGTCAAGATCGAAAAGCTGGCCGACTCGGCGATCCTCGTCGACTTCTTCTACGGCGAGGGGCCCGGCCACGGGTTCAACCCGTCGGTGCGCGACATCCACGTCGAGAACCTCTTCGTCGGCACTGCGGCGTATCCGCTGTACGCGGTCGGTTACACCGATGACCTCATCAAGAACATCACGGTCGAGAACACCATCGTCGAGCACGCGTCGCGGGCGAGCGTGGCCCGCTACGTCGACGGCCTGACCTTCGACAACGTCTACATCAACGGCGCGCTCGCCACGCCGCCGAAGCCTTATCCCGACCTCGCCGCCGCGTACAACAACGTCGCGATCGGCACCGCGAGCACACCGGGCGACATCGACGGCGGCGGCCGCTATTACACCGCCGACTCGCTCGCGGCCGCCGGGCTGACGCCGGGCGCGACGGTGACGCACGGGGGTCTCGGTTTCACCTGGCCGAACGTCGCAGCCGGCCAGCCCGACAACGTCGCGGCCTCCGATGAAGTGATCAACCTGTCGGGATCGGGCGGCAGGCTCGGCTTCCTCGCCGTGGGCACCCACGGCGACCAGTCCGGCACGGTGAACATCACCTACACGGACGGGACGAGCAGCACGGGAACGATCTCCGCCACCGACTGGTGGACCGCCCAGGCCAAGGTCGGCGACGAACTCGTCGCGACCGCGACCGCCAACGGGGGCAGGACGGTGGGCGTCTACTACTGCGCGGTCCCGCTCACCGCGGGCAAGACGGCGGCCTCCCTCGAACTCCCCGCCAACTCCAGCCTGCACATCTTCGCCGTCGCGATCGGCTGACCGGAGACCCCCATGCGTCGCACCTCACCGACCGCCACGGCCGCGACGATCCTCGCCGGCTCGCTGCTGACCGTCGCCACCAGGGCCGCCGCAACCTCCACCGTCCTGACCGTCGACCAGAACGGCGCCAAGGGCGCCTACGCCACCGTCCAGGCCGCGGTCGACGCCGCACCGAAGAACAGCAGACGCCCGGTGACGATCGTCGTCGGCAAGGGCACCTACCACGAGGTCGTGTCCGTGCCCGCGGACCAGCCGAACCTCCACCTGATCGGCGCCACCGGCGACCCCGCCGACGTCGTCATCACCTACGACAACTCGGCCGGCACACCGAAACCCGGCGGCGGCACGTACGGCACCGAGGGAAGCGCGACGGTGACCATCGCCGCCAACGGCTTCCTGGCCGACGGGATCACCTTCGAGAACGCCTTCGACGAGCAGGCCCACGCATCGCAGGACGGTCACCAGGCGGTGGCGCTGCGCACGCTCGCCGACCGGATCTCCTTCTACCACTCGCGCTTCCTCGGCAACCAGGACACCCTCTACCTGGACGCCGCGAACAAGACCGACATCGACCGGGTGTACGTCCGCGACAGCTACGTCGCCGGAGACGTCGACTTCATCTTCGGGCCGGCGACGGCGGTGTTCGACCACAGCACCATCGACGCGCTGGACCGGGGGAGCACCGACACCAACGGCTTCATCACCGCGGCCAGCACCCAACTGGCCAACAAGCACGGGTTCCTGTTCACCGGCAGCACGTTCGTCTCCAACGCCAAGGCCAAGACGTTCTACCTCGGCCGGCCGTGGCACCACCTCGGCGACCCGCTGGCCATCGCGCAGGTCACCGTCCGCGACTCGTCGCTCGCCGCGCACATCAAGGACCAGCCGTGGACGGACATGGCCGGGTGGTCCTGGGCGGCGGCCCGCTTCGGCGAGTACCACAACACCGGGCCGGGCGCGGGAGTGAGCCTGTTCCGCCCGCAGCTGACGGACGCGGAGGCCGAGGCCGCCACCCCGGCCGGCTACCTGTCCGGGACCGATCGCTGGAAGCCGTGGACCCATCATCGCGCGGACCCCCACGCGTGATCCACGGTCGACGAAAGAAGGAGAGCAACACGATGAAGGTGCGGTACGCAGCGGCCGGCTTGGCCGCCGCCCTGGCCATCTCCCTCTCCGCCTGCGGCACGGGAGGACCGACCCGCTCCGGCTCCGGCGCCGGCAAATCCGGCGGCATCACCGTCTGGGCGATCACCGGCGGCTACAACGACGTCTACACGAACTCCGTCAACGCCTTCGAATCCGGCGCCGGCCAGAAGGCGAACCTGCAGCTGTTCCAGAGCGATGCGTACAAGGAGAAGATCCGCGTGTCGCTCGGCGCGGGCAACCCGCCCGAGGTCTTCGAGAACTGGGGCGGCGGCGGTCTGAAGGACCTGGTCAAGAACGGCCTCGTCCAGGATCTCACCGCCACCGTGAACGGCGACCCGCAGCTGAAGAGCCGCTTCATCCCGAGCCTGCTCGACTCGGCCACCTTCGACGGCAAGATCTACGGCGTGCCGATGAACGGCCTCTCACCCGCGGTGGTCTTCTACAACAAGAAGATCTTCACCAAGTACAACCTCACGCCGCCGAAGACGTTCGACGACCTGCTGGCGCTGGCCGGCACGCTGAAGTCGCACGACGTGACACCCTTCGCGCTCGGCGGCGCGCAGAAGTGGCCCGAGCTGATGTTCGAGGAATACCTCATCGACCGCATCGGCGGCCAGGACGTCGTGAACAAGATCCTCAGCGGCGCGCCGAACGCCTGGTCGGACCCGTCCGTGGTCCAGGCGAGCACGCTGGCCAGAAGGCTCGTCGGCGAGGGCGGCTTCCAGAAGGGGTTCGCCGCCACCTCGTACGACACCGGTCAGGCGACGGCCCTGCTCTACACGGGCAAGGCCGCGATGGAGCTGATGGGCGCCTGGGAGTACGCGAGCATCAAGAAGGCCGACCCCGACATGCTCAAGAACGGTGACCTCGGCTGGTTCGCCTTCCCCCAGGTCAGCGGCGGCAAGGGCGATCCGAGCAGCCTCGAGGGCAACCCGGCCAACTACTACTCGATCGCGGCCAAGTCGGCGAAACCGCAGGTGGGCGTGGACTACCTGAAGAAGGCGGTCATGTCGCCGACCTACGTCGACGATCTGATCAAGAATGGGCGCACCCCGCCGGTGCCGGGCATCGCCGGCAAGCTCGCCGCCGGTCCCGACGGCGCCTGGAACAGCTACGTCTACGGCCTGGCACAGAAGTCCGCGCACTACACGCTGTCCTGGGACCAGGCGCTGCCACCCGCCACCGCGGACACACTGCTGACGAACGTGTCCCAGCTCTTCCTCGGCAAACTGTCGCCGCAGGCGTTCTCCGCGGCGATGGACAAGGCCGCCGGCTGACCGCGGGCATGAAGAACACCGCATCGACGCACGCTGGGCCGAGCACGCTGCTGCTCGGCCCGGCAGTGCTCCTCTTCGGCGCCTTCGCCCTGCTGCCCATGGTCGGTGTCGTGGCGCTGAGCTTCACCAAGTGGGACGGCCTCGGCACACCGACGTTCAACGGATTCGGCAACTGGACACGGCTCGGCCACGACCCCGTCCTGTACAAGGCGGTGCTGCTCAGCCTGATCGTCATGGCCGTGTCGTGGCTGATCCAGACCCCGGTCAGCCTGCTGCTCGGCGTGTTCGTCGCCGGCCACGCGCGCTACCGCGCGCTCATGGCGGCCTGTTTCTTCCTGCCCCTGCTGCTGTCGTCGGCGGCGATCTCCGTCATGTGGCGGGACATGCTGGACCCGAACTTCGGGCTGTCCGCGGACCTCGCCCAGCGGCTGCACGCCGGCTGGCTGAACCAGCAGTGGCTCGGCGACGAACACCTCGCCGTGCTGGCGGTGACCTTCGTGCTGTCGTGGCAGTTCATCCCGTTCCACATCCTGCTCTACCAGGCGGGAACGCGGCAGATCCCGAGGTCGATGTACGAGAGCGCCATGCTGGACGGCGCCACACGCCGGCAGCAGTTCCGCTACATCACGCTGCCCCAGCTGAGGCACACGCTCGTCGGCTCCTCGACCCTCATCCTCGTCGGTTCACTGACGTCCTTCGACATCGTGTTCGTACTCACCGGTGGCGGCCCGGGCGACGCCACGCGCATCCTGCCGCTGCACATGTACCTGACCGGCTTCTCGCGCTACGACATGGGGTACGCGAGCGCCATCGCCGTGGTGCTCCTGGCCTTCGGCCTCCTCGTCTCGACCACGCTGGTCCGCGTCACGGGCTTCCGGTCCATGCGAAGCACACAGGAGGGGGCCTGATGAGCGCCGCCGACACCGACCTCATGACCGGACACCAGGCCGCACGGGGACGGCGGCCGGCATGGGCGTGGGCCGTCCGGCGCCCACGCTGGAACGTCCCCGGCGTCGCCGGCGGGCTGGCGTGGTTGCTGATCGTGCTCGTGCCCGTCTACTGGATGGTGATCTCCAGCCTGCGCGACCAGGCGGGCTTCCTCGGACAGGAACAACTGCTGCCGCCGAGCCACCCGACGCTCGACAACTACCGCCGCGTGCTGGACAACGGCTTCGGCCGCTACCTGCTCAACAGCGCGATCGTCACCGTCGCGACCGTCATCGTGGTCGTCCTGGTGACGCTGCTGGCGGCGTACGTCATCGTGCGCAGCGAACGGCGCATCGCCCGCGGCGCGTTCACCCTGTTCCTGGCGGGGCTGGCGGTGCCGTCGCACGCGGTGATCATCCCGATCTACCTGCTGATCATCCGCCTGCACCTGTACGACAGCCTGCTCGCGCTCATCCTGCCCACGGCCGCCTTCGGCATCCCGGTCGCCGTACTGGTGACCACCGCGTTCATGCGCGACATCCCGAACGAGCTGTTCGAGGCCATGCGCCTCGACGGCGCGAGCGAGTGGCGGATCCTATGGTCGCTCGCCGCGCCGCTGTCCCGGCCCGCGATGATCACGGTCGGCGTCTACACGGCGATCCAGGCGTGGAACGGCTTCCTGTTCCCGCTGATCCTCACCCAGAGCCCGCGCACCCGCGTGCTGCCGCTGTCGCTGTGGACGTTGCAGGGCGAGTTCACGATCGACGTTCCGGCCGTGCTGGCCGCGGTGGTCCTCTCGTCATTGCCGCTGTTCGCCGCCTACCTCATCGGCCGACGCCAACTCGTCGCCGGGCTGACCGCCGGCTTCGGGAAGTGAGCCACACCTGGCAGGGCGCCCGGCAAGGGATGGACCGCTCCGGCGAAGTCGGAGGCTAGATCGGCTCGTTCTCGGCCACTGCAGTAGTGCGAGCGGCCTCTCGGCGGTCTGGAGTCTCTAGGCGGGATGTGCGCGCAGGACCGATGCGCTGAGCCGCTCGACCTCGGACGCGGGGGCGGCGGCGTCGACGATCAGTGTGTGCGGGCGGTCGAGTGGCGCCCAGTAGCCGAACGGTTCGGCGCCGAGCTTGCTGGCGTCGGCGAGAACGTAAGTCGTGCGGGCGGCCTCGAGCATGGCGTGCTTGAGGCGGGCCTGTTCCAGGGACGGGCAGCACAGGCCGCGCGAGGTCACCCCGTCGGCGCCGAGGAACGCCTTGTCGGGACCGACCCAGCGCAGTTGCTCCTCGGCGTACGGGCCGACGATGCCCTCGCCGGGGTGGCGGACCCGGCCGCCGAGCACGATGAGCTCCACACCCGGCGCCTCGGCGAGGACGGCGAGGGCGTTGATCCCGGCGGCGATCACCGTGATGCCGGTGCGTTCGCGCAGGTGCCAGGCGAGGCGCGCGGTGGTCGTGCCGGCGTCGAGGAGGATCACGTCGCCCTCTTCGACGAGGTCGGCGGCGACGCGGGCGATGGCGTCCTTCTCGCGCGGATGCCCATGCTCCTTCTCGCGGAGCGTGGGCTCATGCGGATGCGGTCCCCGCACCGCGCCGCCATAAGTCCGGGTGATCTCGCCCGAGCGCTCCAGGTCCCGCAGGTCGCGGCGGATCGTGGAGGCGGAGACGCCGAGGCGCCGGGCGAGATCGTGGATGTTGCCGTTGCCGTCCCGCACCTCGCGGACGAGGACCTCACGGCGTTCGGACGTCGCCGCCCTCGGCCTGCGCTGCTGAACGGTCACGATTCCCCCTGAGTTACGCCTTCTGCGCATTCTGCACGGCAACCGCATGATCCCGGACCTCGGCGGCCGGGCGCAGGAAGAACCAGGAGATCGCCGCGCCGACGGCCAGGAAGCCGGACAGCGCGATGAAGCCCGAGTTCTCCGAGCCGGTCAGGTCCTTCAGCCAGCCGACCAGGTAGGGCCCCATGAACCCGCCGAGGTTGCCCAGCGCGTTGATCAGCCCCATGGCGACCGCGATGACCTCGAAGCGCAGCACCTGCGCGGGCATCGCCCAGAACGGGCCGTACGGCGCGTACACCCCGGCGGCGACGACGCACAGCAGCATCATCTGCAGGAGTTCGTTGTGCACCAACTGGCCGCACAGCAGCCCGGCGATCGCGATGACCTGCGGGACCGCCACGGCCGCGCGGCGGTTGCCGGTCCGGTCCGAACGCACCGCGTTGTAGAGCATGGCGACCAGCGCGACGGTGTACGGGATCGCGGTGAGCAGACCGACCTCGGTGGCCGAGGCGTCGCCGGTCATCGACTTGATGACGCTGGGCAGCCACAGGTTGAAACCGTAGAACCCGGTGATCCAGCAGAAGTAGACCAGCACCAGCAGCTGGACGCGGCGGTCGCGCAGGGTGTCGGCGTAGGAGGCCTGGCCGGTGGACGGCTTGGCCGCCTCGTCGGCCGCGAGCGACTCCTCGACGTACGCCCGTTCCTCCGCGGACACCCAGCGGGCGTGCGACGGCTTGTCGGCGATCGCGAACCACCACACCGCGGCCCAGATCAGCGGCGGCAGACCCTGCACGACGAACACCGTCCGCCAGCCGAAGTGGTCGAGCATCCAACCGGACAGCGGCGCCATCAGGATGGAGGAGATCGGCAGGCACGCCATCCACAGCGCGTTGGCGCGGGCCCGTTCCTTCAGCGGGAACCACGACGCGAGCAGGATGAGCACCGCCGGCCAGACCCCGCCCTCGAAGAAGCCGAGGACGAAGCGGGCCACGTACAGTTGCCCCTGGCTCTGCACCAGGCCGCACAGCATCGCGGCCAGGCCCCAGGCGATCATCAGGATCAGTACGGTCTTGCGCGCGCTCCACCGGACGGCGAGGATCGCGGCGGGGATCTGCAGGAACATGTAGCCGACGAAGAAGATCCCGCTCGCCATGCCCTTGGCGCTGCCGCTCAGCGGGAAGTCCTTGTCCATGTACGGCAGGATGATCGAGACGTTGTTGCGGTCGAGGTAGGCCAGCAGGTACATGATCGCGGCGACCGGGATCACGTACACCCAGCGGCGGGCGGGGACGGCCGCGGAGGTGCTCATCGGGGTTCCTCTCGGGCTAGCGGGCTGTTCCGTACTCGGCGCGGATGCGGTCGGCGTAGGGAGCGAAGTCGACGGCCGTGCGGAACGCGGCGGCCATGGCGCCGGGAGAGGCCTTGCCCGTTCCGGCGATGTCGAACGCGGTGCCGTGGTCGACCGAGGTGCGCAGGATCGGGAGCCCGACCGTGACCGAGACCGTGCCGTCGAAGTCGTAGGTCTTGGCCGGGATGTGGCCCTGGTCGTGGTACTGCGACAGCACGCCGTCGTAGCGGCCCTGCAGGCCCTGGTGGAAGACCGAGTCGGCGGGGATCGGCCCGGTGACGTTCAGCCCGGCGGCGCAGGCGGCCTCGACGGCCGGGGCGATCGAGACGATCTCCTCGTCACCGAAGTTGCCGTTCTCACCGCCGTGCGGGTTGACCGCCGCGACCGCCAGCCGCGGCTCGCCCTCGCCGAAGACCTTCAGCGCGGTGAAGGCCTCGTGGATGGCGGCCTCGACGACCTTCTTGCTCAGCTTGTCGAGCGCGTTCCGCAGCGACATGTGGCGCGTGGTGAAGAAGATCTTCAGGCCGTGCACGACGAACATCGTGTTGTGCCGGGTGGATCCGGTCAGCTCGCCGAGCATCTCGGTGTGGCCGAGGTGCTTCGACCCGGCCGCCCAGATCGCCTCCTTGTTGATGGGCGAGGTCACGATGGCGTCGGCGGCGCCGTCCATGCACAGCCGGGTCGCGGTCTCGATGGCGGCGATCGCCGAGCGCCCGGCGGTCGCGTCGACCTTGCCCCACGCCAGGTCGTCACCGGCGATCCCGAGGTCCAGAACGTCGATCACGCCCTCGGTGAAGCGCGCCTGCTCGAGGCCGGTGACCGCGTTGATCTCCACGTCCAGCCCGCAGACCGCGGCGGCGCGGCGCAGCACGGCCGCGTCGCCGACGGCGAGGCCGCGCGCGGCGCGGACCGACTCGGGATCGGCCAGCGTACGGGCGGTGATCTCGGGCCCGATGCCGGCCGGGTCCCCGAGGGTGACGGCGAGCAGTGGTCTCATCGGTCGCTCTCCCTTTCCTGCTGAACGGTGATCATCCGTAGGTGCTCGATGCAGGCGACCGCTGCCTCGCGGTCGCCGATCAGTCCGCCCTTGGCGGCGAACGGGAAGCCGGCGTGCGGGCCGCCGACCAGCCGTCCCGCGACGGCGAGCGGCTGGACCTCGGCGTCGATGGCGAAGCCCTCCGCCTCCAGGGCGTTCACCACGGCGACCGACACGTCGCCGCCGGTCGCGTACACCCCGCCGACCCGCCCGGTGTCGACGACGCGGCGGGCTACGGCGCCGAGAAGCGCCGGGATGCGTTCGGCGAGGGCAGGGTCGAAGTCGATCGCGGGCATCGCGATCCCGGCGACGCTCGCACCCGCGTCCAGCAGCGCCAGGACACCCGCGGTCAGCGTGTCCTCGTCCAGCTCGGTCACCGGCGCGTAGCGGGCACCGAGGATCTGCCGGGCCTCGGCGAGCTGTTCGGCGGTGCGCGCGGTGATGCTGCCCGCGATCACCAGGATCGGGCGGGGCGCGCCGCCGATGCCCAGCTCGGCGGCGAGCGCGGCGCCGAACGGCCCCGAGTCGACCGACAGCCAAGGCTCGCCGGTCGCCACGGCGACGGCCGCCGCGGCACGGGCCAGTGCGGCCATGTGCCCGGGCGTCACCGCATCGCAGACCAGCGCGTCGGACCGGTCGGCGCCGAGCGCGCGGACCAGCTCATCGTGACCGGCCTGAACGGTGTCGAGCGCGATCTCGCCCACGGTGAGATCGCTCTGCCCGCGCAGCAGGGTGGCGACCCGGGACGCGGCGATCGGGCTCAGCGGGTCGCGGGCGGCATCGGTCTCGGTCAGCGGGACGCCGTCGACCAGGTGGACGCCGCCCACGGTCGTACGGCCGGCTCCAGGAAAGGCGGGCACGCAGAGCGCACGGGCGCGCGGGGCCGTGCGACGCAGGACCTCCAGGACCCCGGCCAGCTCGGCGCCGACGTTGCCCCGCAGCGTGGTGTCGACGCGCTTCACCATGAGCCGCACGCCGTCGCCGAGCTCCTCGGCGACGCGGGCGGCCTCGGCCCTGGCGCGTTCGGCAGGGAAGTGGCGGCTGCCGATGTTGACCACCACCACGTCCGCCGACGCGCCGTGCCGCAGCCCGTGGCAGGTCTCGCTGACGGTGACCGCGCGCATGCCCTGGCGGGAGAACAGCGCACCGGTCGCGTTGCTGCCGGTGAGGTCGTCGGCGACGACCAGGACCTCCGCCATGCCCCCTCCCTCCGATTTGCTCATCTCGAGCATCTTCAACCTGCTCGAAATGTCCACCTTCGTGGCCGCAAGCATGCGTCCTGCGGTTGGATCCTGTCAAGAGACGTAAAGCTGCTCATTTTGTGCAACTTGCGAGTGCGCGATCCGGGGACCTTAGGACGATCTGGTTCCCGGTCTTGATGTCGCCGTGTCGGCCAGCCCTTTCCCGACGGCGTAGGCCGGACTTTCTCCGTGCCACGACGCGGCGCGTTCCTGCTGACCAACTCGCGTCGCCTGCGGGCGAATATTCGGCACCGACACGCCAGGTCGGGGTCAGGGGAGTCGGCGTCCGTTGGGGTTGCGGCGGCGCTGCTCCTTCTCCGCCTTCTTGCGGGCTTTGATGGAGGCGTCCAGTTCGGCGAGCAGGTCGGGGTCGATGTTGAGGCGGCCGCGGTCGCTCGCAGAGACGGAGAAGTCGCCCCAGGTGGTGACCGCGCTGACGCCGGGGTAGCGCTGAGCCGCCTTGGCCTTCTCGGGCTCGTCGTCGCGGGGCGGGCGGCCCAGCAGGTCGGTGTGGCAGGCCAGTACGGCCTCGACCAGGCCGGCGCCGTACCGGTTCCCGGCGATCCGGTGCAGGCCAGCCCACTTGAAGCCGGCCTTCTTCAGCGCCCGCTTCTGGAAGAAGCCCATGCCGTCGAGGAGGCGGGTGACCTCCTCCGGGCCCAGCGCGTTCTCCATGGGGTGATCCTAGGACCGATCAAGGGGTGCATCTCAGTGGCCACAGCCGGACGGCTCGGATTGGTGTGCCGGCGGGCGCACCGGTCACCCTGACCGCCGACAGGCCGGAAACAGGGGTAAGTGCCGTTACCGGCCCATCTGCCGGCGTCACTCTGCGGACAGTACGGTGTCCCAAAGCCGTGGTACCACCATCTCCATCAGCGCGGAATCGGTCGTGGGGAAATTGAGGAGCATGCCGAGATCGGCCTGGGCTAGACCGCGGAACAGGTCCTCCCCGGCGATGGCGGCGCTGACGTCGAGTTGGCTCCTCTCGCCTGCGGGAATCGCCGCGAGGCAAGCGTCCAGCCGATCGAGGGCGCTGAAGGCGAGGACGAACTTGATCCCTGGCAGATCGGGGATCTCCATCCGGAAGGGGCGACCGCTGCCCTCCGGCGTCGTCCATTTGACGACGAGGTAGTGGCCGAACTCCCGCATGACCCGATAGCGGTGGAGGATCTCTGCGGCGTCTTTTTGCGAGGTACCGCGCAGGCGGGTCTCAAAGGCGATGCCATGCGCCCACAACCTGAGTCCGGGGAAACCATCCCGCGTGATCTGCATCCGCTCGTCCTCCGGCCCGAGGGGATTGATCTCGATGGAGCCTAGCCGGTCGTCGAGGCTCGAGAAGAGTTGGTGTCCAGGGACGCCGCCGGTATAACCGGCCGCCCCGCCTATCCGGAAGAACCGTATGTGCTCCTTGGCGGTGAAGATGGCCATGTTTCCCTCAAGGACGCCGGCCTGTGGCAGAGCCTCGAGCGGCGCGCCCTTGACACCGGCGGCGCGAGCCACGGCGGCGGGAACGTACCAGTCCTGGTGCTCCATGAGGCCGCGGGCCAGGGTGGCCGGCGGTACGGCCCTCCGCTGCCGGATCAGGGTCTCCACGGAGTTCGTCATTGTTACCTCACGCGTGGTCGGCGGCCTGGATGTTTCCGGCTTACGCCCAGATACGACCGTGCTCGGTGATCTGCGGTTCCGCGCCTTGACGGAAATCCTCATCGAGCCTCCGCCGCCACGTCTCTGTGCCCGATCAGAGTGCGATGAGGCCTGCGTTCGTCGGCTTGAAACCGCAGGCGTCGAAGTAGAACGGCTGCAGGTGGTCATCGAAGTCGACGTGCAGCCATTCGCACTGCGCAGCCCGGGCACCTGAGACGGCCGCAGCGACCAGTCCAGCGCCGATCCCGGAGCGGCGAAGGTCTCCCCGGACCACGGTGTCCAGGATGAATGCGTGGACCCCACCGTCCCACGCGACATTGACGAAGCCGACGAGTTCGCCGTCGCGCCGGGCGCAGACCCAGCCGAGGCTGTGCCGGTGGACCTGCGCCGACCAGTCGATGTCCAGGACCCGATGGTCGAAGCCCTCCGCATGAAGGGCGTTGACGGCTGTGTTCTCGAAGTCGCCTCGCCACTCGTACGTGATCGCCATGCCGTGAGCGTAGGCCGCCTGTACAGCCTGTATTGACCGTTGGCGCGTTAGAACCGGAACCGCACGATTCGGGTGGACCGTTTGAAACCCGGGAACAGGTTCATGAGGCGATACACGCGGCGTACGTTCGCGGGTGCCTTGGCCATCAGCATCGGTGAGTCGTTCATCGGCGCCTCGTCGACGTATTCGAGCCGTGGGTGCCAATCGGCCAGTGCGGCCGGGTCGTTGAAGCCGCAGTGGAACCGGGCGTTGTATTTGCGCGCGAGGGGGTCCCATTTCGAGGTGCGCCACGCCCAGACCGACACCGTGTCGAACTGTATTTGGCCGGTGGGGAAGGCGTCGACGACGCTGGTCAGCAGCCGCCGGGCGTCGGTCTCGGTCAGGTAGGGCACCAGTCCCTCGGCGATCATCAGCGCCGGCCGGCCGCGGGGGATGCGTTCCAGCCAGGTCAGGTCGGTGACGCTGGAGTCGATCAGGGTGTAGTGCTCGCGCGGCGGCAGGAATTGTTGCCGCAGTTCGATGACGGCGGGGTAATCCAAGTCGTACCAGTCGACGGTGGCGGGCGGGTCGATCCGGTACACCCGGGCGTCCAGGCCGCAGCCCAGGTGCAGCATCACCGCGTCGGGATGATCGGCGAGGAAGCTTCGGGCCCAGTCGTCGTGGGCCTTGGCGCGCACCACGGCGGCGAGGCCCATCTGGCTGGTGCCGAATCGGCCGTTGTCGTAGTCGGGGTCGAGGCGGCGCATCGCCTGCTCGGCGTATTCGTCGCCGAGGATCGGGTCCGGCAGCCGGTTGTCCAGTGCTTTGGCCTTGAGCACGGGACTGAGGGTCTTCTGCACTCCTGCGAGTTCAGTGCCTTCCACACGGCGACAGTACTCGCATTTCACGGATTTCGTGAAGTCCGCGAATGATTTGCGTTAGACTGTCGCCGTCGCGACGAGGAAGGGGGCTTCGGGTGACGCGATCGGACGAGGGGGCCATCGCCGACTTTCGGGAACGGTTCGCGCAGATCATGGTCGAATCCGGCATGCCCCGGATGGCCTCGCGCGTGTATGCCACGCTGCTGGTCACCGACTCCGGCAAGCTGTCGGCCGCCGAGCTCGCCGAGCGACTGGACGTCGGCGCGTCAGCGATCTCGGCAGCGGTCAAGTACCTGGTGCAGGTACGGCTGGTCGAACGCGGCCGCGAACCCGGTACCCGACACGACTTTTGCCGGATCCACGAGCACACCTGGAGCCACTACATCAGCCAGTCCGACCCGGTGCTGGTCCGGATACAGGCCGGCGCCGACGAGGGCATTGCGCTCTTGGGTCTCGACTCCCGCGCCGGGCAGCGGCTGGACGAGACCCGCCGGTTCTTCGCGTTCATGCGCGAGGAGATCAAGCAGTCGATGGCGAAGTGGCGGCAGCTCCAAGCGGCCGAACGCGAGACGGGCTAGACGGCCGGCTGACGACCTGAGGGGGGTCATATCGGCCGTCACCGGCGGCCGCTCGCCCCTGCGGGTTCGTCCACGGATTCCCTTTAAGCCGCGGTCGACCGGGGGACCGCCTGTCACGTCACCTCCGCTCAGGGCGACCGCCGGCGTCCGGGGAGAGGTCGCCGGCCGCGATGCGCAAGGCCACGAGGCGTTCGGTGACCTCGGCGGCTTCTCCCTGCGTCAGGCCGGGCAGGCCGAAGGCGGACTCGTTCAGTGCGGCCGTCGCCTCGCGCGCCATCGCGCTCCCTTCCTCGGTGATCTTGGCCAGCACGACGCGGCGGTCGTCGGGGGAGGGGCGCCGTTCGACGAGCCCGCGCTGTTCGAGTCGGCTGATCACGTTGGTGACCGACGCGGGGTGGACCATGAGGCGCCGGCCCATCTTGCCCATCGGCAGGCTGCCGGTGCGGGTCAGGGCCAGGAGCTGCAGCGCCTCGTAGGCGGCGAAGGTCAGGGCGTACGGCTTGAGGGTCTCCTCGATCCGGCTGAGCAGGAGCTGCTGCACGCGCATGATCGAGGTCACGGCGGCCATGTGATCCGCGTGTTCCGGCCAGCGCCGGGTCCACTGCCGGTGGGCTTCCGCGATGGGATCGAAGGGCTCGGGCACCGGCTCACCGTATGGGAGATCGGTGACGGACGCGACGGCCGGCCGGTTCGCCGCCCGGCGCCTTGACCGATTCCGGGCGACGCCCTACTTTGACTTCAAAATATTGGACGTCCAAGTAACTGGCATGCTCGGCTGTCCGGCGCTGCGGCATCCGATTCTCGGGGAGGACATGGTGACCGAATCCACCAACGAGGATCTGCATCGGCCGGTGCATCCGGTGCGGTTCGTGACGGCGGCGGCGTTGTTCGACGGCCACGACGCCGCGATCAACATCATGCGGCGCATCCTGCAGTCGCAGGGTGCCGAGGTGATCCACCTGGGGCACAACCGGTCGGTGCAGGAGGTCGTCGACGCCGTCGTGGAAGAGGACGCGGCGGGAGTGGCGGTCAGCTCGTACCAGGGCGGTCACGTCGAGTACTTCGAGTACCTGGCCCAGGCGCTGAGGCAGGTGGGCCGGGGACACGTGCGGGTCTACGGCGGTGGCGGTGGCGTCATCGTCGCCGAGGAGATCGCCCGGCTGGCGGACGCCGGGGTGCGCATCTTCTCGCCCGAAGACGGCCAGCGTCTCGGCCTGCCGGGAATGATCAACGAGCTGATCCGCGACTGCGACGTGGACCAGGCCGCCGAGCCGTCCCCGGCCGAGGCCGTCCTGGCCGGGGAGCGTCATGCGCTGGCGCGCGCCATCACCTGCCTCCAGGACGGCAGGCTCCCGGCGACGGACCGGGAGGCGCTGGCGGCCGCCGCCGGCTCCCGCCGCGTACCCGTCCTGGGCATCACCGGCACGGGCGGCTCGGGCAAATCCTCCCTCACCGACGAGCTGGTACGCCGGCTGCGCACCGACCAGCAGGACAAGCTCCGGGTCGCGGTGCTGGCGGTCGACCCGACGCGCCGCCGTGGCGGCGGCGCGCTCCTGGGCGACCGGATCCGGATGAACTGCCTCGACGGCGACCATGTCTTCTTCCGTTCGCTGGCCACACGCGGTGCCCGCGAGCTGCCGGAGAACATCGAAGCGGTGATCGACGCCTGCAAGGCGGCCGGATACGACCTGGTGATCCTGGAGACGCCGGGGATCGGGCAGGGCGACGCGGCGCTCGTCCCGTTCGTCGACGTGTCGCTGTACGTGATGACACCGGAGTTCGGCGCGGCCTCGCAGCTCGAGAAGATCGACATGCTGGACTTCGCCGACGTCGTGGCGATCAACAAGTTCGAGCGGCGCGGCGCCGCCGACGCCCTGCGCGACGTGTCCCGGCAGCTGATCCGGAACCGGGAGGCGTTCGGCGCGCGCCCGGAGGACATGCCGGTCTTCGGGACGAGCGCCGCCACGTTCAACGACGACGGCGTGACCGCCCTCTACCGGCAGCTGACCGGTCTGCTCGCCGAGCACGGCCTCATCCTGCAGCCCGGGGTGCTACCGCCCGTGGAGGGCCGTACCTCGACCGGTGCCGCCCAGATCGTCCCCCCGGCCCGCGTACGGTACCTCGCCGAGATCGCTGAGAGCGTACGCGGGTACCACGCCGAGACCGCCCGTCAGTGCGCCGCCGTCCGGCGCGTACAGCGCTTGAGCGAGGTCGCCGCGGAGCTCACCGGCGAACCCGCCGCCGCCGTGACCGAACTCCTCGATCGAGCGCGCCGCGACGTCGCCCCCGCCGACGCCGAGCTCATCGAGACCTGGCCGGCCGTCGTCGAGGCGTACTCCGGAGAGGAGCAGGTCGTACGGATCCGGGACCGGGAACTGCGCACGCGACTGACGCGCGAGTCCCTGTCCGGCAACCGCATCCCGCGGGTCGCGCTGCCGCGCTACACCGACCACGGGGAACTGCTGCGGTTCCTGCGCGAGGAGAACCTGCCCGGGCGGTTCCCGTTCACGGCGGGGGTGTTCCCGTTCAAGCGGGAGGGCGAGGACCCGGCGCGGATGTTCGCCGGAGAGGGGGACGCCTTCCGGACGAACCGGCGGTTCAAACTGCTGTCGGCCGACAGTGAGGCGACCCGGCTGTCGACGGCGTTCGACTCGGTCACCCTGTACGGGCGGGACCCGGGGCAGAGCCCGGACGTGTACGGCAAGGTCGGCACCTCAGGGGTGTCGATCGCGACGCTGGAGGACATGAAGGCCCTCTACGACGGATTCGACCTGGCCGCCCCGACGACCTCGGTGTCGATGACGATCAACGGGCCGGCTCCGACGATCCTGGCGTTCTTCCTCAACACCGCGATCGACCAGGCACTGGACGCCTTCCGGAGCGAACAGGGCCGCGAGCCGACCGAGCAGGAGACGGCCGACGTCCGGGCCCGTACTCTCGCGACGGTGCGGGGCACCGTGCAGGCCGACATCCTCAAGGAGGACCAGGGACAGAACACCTGCATCTTCTCGACCGAGTTCAGCCTGCGGATGATGGCCGACATCCAGGAATGGTTCATCGCCCACCAGGTCCGGAACTTCTACTCGGTGTCCATCTCCGGCTACCACATCGCCGAGGCCGGCGCGAACCCCATCAGCCAGCTCGCCTTCACCCTCGCCAACGGGTTCACCTACGTGGAGGCGTATCTGGCCCGCGGCATGGACGTCGACGCCTTCGCTCCGAACCTGTCGTTCTTCTTCTCGAACGGGATGGACCCGGAGTACAGCGTCCTGGGCCGGGTGGCCCGGCGGATCTGGGCGACCGTGATGCGGGACCGCTACGGCGCGAACGAACGGTCGCAGAAGCTGAAGTACCACGTCCAGACGTCGGGCCGGTCGCTGCACGCGCAGGAGATGGACTTCAACGACATCCGTACGAGCTTGCAGGCCCTCATCGCCATCTACGACAACTGCAACAGCCTGCACACCAACGCCTACGACGAGGCCGTCACCACGCCCACCGAGGAGTCGGTGCGTCGGGCCCTGGCCATCCAGCTCATCATCAACCGTGAGTGGGGTCTGGCGATGAACGAGAACCCGCTGCAGGGCTCCTTCATCATCGATGAGCTCACCGACCTGGTCGAGGAGGCGGTGCTGACCGAGTTCGACCGGATCAGCGAGCGCGGGGGAGTGCTGGGGGCGATGGAGACCGGCTACCAGCGCGGCCGGATCCAGGACGAGTCGATGCTGTACGAGCGGCGCAAGCACGACGGGACCCTGCCCATCATCGGCGTCAACACCTTCCGGAACCCCCACGGCGAGACGGCCACGGCCGGGCCGGTCGAACTGGCCCGCGCGACGGAGGCCGAGAAGCGGTCCCAGCTCGAGCGGGTCGGCGACTTCCAGAACCGCCACCGGGAGGAGGCGCACGCCGCACTCGTCGCCCTGAAGGACGCCGCCAGGAACGGCGACAACGTGTTCGCCGCGCTGATGGACGCCGCGCGCGTGTGCAGCCTGCAGCAGATCACCGACGCCTTCTTCGAGGTCGGCGGCCAGTACCGCCGCAGCATCTGACAGGGAGACCCATGAGTGACATCACGCGTGTCGGCGTCATCGGCTGCGGCCTGATGGGGTCCGGCATCGCCGAGGTCTGCACCCGTTCCGGGCTGGACGTCATCGTCCGGGAGATCGACGAGTCCGCGGCCGAGGCCGGGCGCGCCCGCATCGAGAAGTCGATGCGGCGAGCCGTCGACGCCGGCAAGCTGGGCGGGGAGGACCGGGACGCCGCGCTCGCCCGGCTGACCTTCACCACCGGGCTGGACGCCCTGGCCGACCGCGACCTGGTCATCGAGGCGGCGACGGAGAATCCCCAGGTCAAGGCCGCGCTGTTCGCCGAACTCGACGCCGTCGTCAAGCGACCCGACGCGATCCTGGCGACCAACACCTCGTCGATCCCCATCATCCAGGTCGCCCGTGCCACCACCCGGCCCGCTCAGGTGGTCGGGCTGCACTTCTTCAATCCGGTACCCGTCCAGCGGCTCGTCGAGGTGATCCCCTCGGTGCTCACGGCCGAGGCCGTGCTCGAGCGCGCCCGCGTCTTCGCCACCGAGGCGCTCGGCAAGACCGCGATCACCGCGCCCGACCGGTCCGGGTTCGTGGTCAACGCCCTGCTCGTTCCGTACCTGCTGTCGGCCGTTCGCATGCTCGAGGCGGGCCACGCCACCGCCGAGGACATCGACACCGGCATGACGCTCGGCTGTGCGCATCCGATGGGCCCGCTGCGCCTGTGCGACCTGATCGGCCTGGACACCCTCGTCTCGGTCGCCGAGTCGCTGTACGAGGAGTTCAAAGAGCCCCTGTACGCTGCCCCGCCCCTGCTGCGGCGCATGGTCGACGCCGGCCTGCTCGGCCGCAAGAGCGGCCGCGGCTTCTACGACTACCAGGAGAAGTGATGACCGACGTCCCCTTCTTCGAACTGCCGGAGGAGCATCGGATGCTCCGCGAGACGGTGCGCTCGCTGGCCGATGACAAGATCGCCCCGCGGGCGGCGGAGACGGATGAGACCGGGGAGTTTCCCCAGGCCGTCTATGACGCGCTGGTGCAGGCCGACCTGCACGCCGTGCATGTCCCCGAGGCCTACGACGGAGTGGGCGCCGACGCTTTGGCCACCGTGATCGTCATCGAAGAGGTCGCCCGGGCCTGTGCCGCCTCCTCGCTGATCCCGGCGGTCAACAAGCTCGGCACCGTTCCGATCCTCCTCTCGGGTTCTGAGGACCTGAAAAAACGCTACCTGAGCCCGGTCGCCCGCGGCGAGGCCATGTTCTCGTACGCCTTGTCGGAGCCGGAGGCGGGCAGCGACGCGGCGGCGATGAAGACCAAGGCCGTGCGTGACGGAGACCACTGGGTGCTCAACGGCACCAAACGGTGGATCACCAACGCGGGCGTCTCGGACTACTACACCGTGATGGCCGTCACCGACCCCGGCCAGGGTGCCCGCGGGATCTCGGCGTTCGTGGTCGAGAAGAACGACCCGGGTGTGAGCTTCGGCGCACCGGAGAAGAAGCTCGGCATCAAGGGCTCCCCGACACGCGAGGTCATCCTCGACGACGTACGGATCCCCGCCGACCGGATCATCGGCGCCGAGGGCACGGGTTTCAAAACCGCCCTGGCCACCCTCGACCACACCCGCGTCACCATCGCCGCCCAAGCGCTCGGCATCGCCCAGGGCGCCCTGGACTACGCGATCGGCTACGTCAAGGAACGCAAGCAGTTCGGCAAGCCAATCGGCGACTTCCAGGGCGTCCAGTTCATGCTCGCGGACATGGCCATGAAGCTCGAGGCGGCCCGCCAGCTCACCTACGCCGCCGCCGCCAAGTCCGAACAGGCGATGGAGGGCGCGAAGGTCTCCGACCTGACCTTCATCTCCTCCGCCGCCAAGTGCTACGCCTCCGACGCCGCGATGGAGATCACCACCGACGCGGTCCAGCTACTCGGCGGCTACGGCTACGTCAAGGACTACCCCGTCGAACGCATGATGCGCGACGCCAAGATCACCCAAATCTACGAAGGCACCAACCAGATCCAGCGCGTGGTGATGGCCCGCCAACTCCTCAAATAATCGCCGGCGCGAGCATTCGCTCGCCCAAGGACACCAACACGGGGAGCAGCCCCGGGGCGCATTCGGCCGCCCCGGGGCCATGTTGCGTTGGGGGAGACGGTCGTTCAGCGCCCACTCCTAAATGAATTTGATTCGGTTGTGGCTAACCTGCGAGCTATCGCCCCAACCTGGGTCGATTAGAGGCTAGCTGGATTGAGTTCAGTTCTATACGCTCTCCTTCACGTCGGCAGGTACGTGACCACGCCGAAGGAAGGAGAGTCGGATCATGAGTGCCACTCAGAGTTCGGCCGTCCCAGGGCCCGGGCCAACGCTCCACGATCCGCGTTCAGTGCGTCGCGCGATTCTCGCCGGAAGCATCGGCACCCTGATCGAGTACTACGACTTCAGCATCTACGGCTACCTCGCCGTGGCGTTCGCTCCGCAGTTCTTCCCGAGCAGCGACCCGACCGCCTCGACGCTCGCGGCGCTCGCCGTGTTCGCGACAGGGCTCGTGGTGCGGCCGATCGGCGGCATCTTCTTCGGGCGGCTCGGCGACCGATGGGGCCGCCGGAAAGCGCTGGTCGCCTCGGTGATGGCCATGGGCATCGCCAGCAGCGTCACCGCTCTCCTGCCGACCTATCACCAGATCGGGGTGACGGCGGCCGTGCTGCTCTTCCTCATCCGGATGGTCCAGGGGATCTCCTCAGGCGGCGAGTCCGTCGGCGCGTACACCTACGTCTATGAGTCCGCACCGCCTCGGCGCCGTGCGTTCCTCGGCGCGTTCACGCCCATCGGGTCCAATCTCGGGTTCGCGTTCGCCGCGGCCACGGCCGGGGTGGTCTCCGCACTCACCACCAAGTCGCAGATGGCCGACTGGGGCTGGCGACTGCCCTTCCTGATGGCCGTGCCGCTCACCCTGATCTGTCTGTGGGCCAGGCTGCGGATCGAGGACACCCCCGAATTCGCGGAGGCCGCCCGGCACGACGACATCCCCACGGCTCCGATCCACGAGGCGCTGTCCACCCACCGCAAGGCGCTCCTGCAGTCCATGGGCCTGGCCATGGCCCAGGGCGGGGCCGTCTTCCTCGGACTGACCTACATCGGCATCCACCTGACCGCCGATCTGAAGTACGACCCGACCCACGTCTTCTGGCTCAGTGCCGGAGTCGTCCTCGTCACCGTGCTGCTCATGGTGCCGGTGGGTCTGCTCACCGCCCGGTTCGGCTGCCGGCGCGTCCTGCTGGTCGGGCTGCTCGGCTTCCTGGTCACCGCCTATCCGGCGATGGCGCTGATGGGGCGGCACAGCTTCGCCCTGGCCGCCGCGGCGTACCTGCTGTTCATGCTGAGCAGCGCGATCGTCCAGGTTCCGGCGGCCAGCCTGTGGCCGCGCCTGTTCGAGCGCCGGGTCCGGTACACCGGCATGGCGATCGGATACAACATCGGCACCGTTCTCGCGGGCGGAACGGCCCCCTACATCGCGACCTACCTGGTCCACCGGACCGGGAACCCGATCTCTCCGGCGTTCTTCGTCATGCTGGTCTGCGCGATCGGCATCGCAGCCCTCATGACCGTCCGCGAAGACGTGTAGATCCGTCGGCGACCCGATGACCGCCGCCCCACTTGGGAGCGGCGGTCATCGACGTTCTGGTCAGACATCGGGAGGCGAAGGATCGGCGTGGCCGCCGAGACCGATGGTCTGGCCGCCGTCGATGAGGAACTCGCCGCCCGTGGTGTAGGAGGCATCGTCACTGGCGAGGAAGAGCACCATGCGCGTGACCTCCTCGGGCTCACCGATCCGCGGTATCGGCTGACGCGCGAACAGCTCGGGGGAGGCGCTGTCGCCCATCGGAGTCCGGATCACGCCCGGGTGCACGGAGTTGACGCGCACCCCGGTGCCGGCCATGTCCAGCGCCGCGGCCTTGGTCATGCCCCGTACGCCCCACTTGCTCGCCACATAGCCGATGCCGCCGGCGAACCCCGTGAGACCGGCCGCCGAGGAGATGTTGACGACGGAACCGCGGCCGCGGGCGCGCATGCCGGGCAGGACGGTGTGCATCCCGATGAAGGCGCCCACCAGGTTGACCTCGATCATCTGGCGGAAGTGCGCGGGCGACAGTGCCTCCACACCGCCGAAATGGACGATCCCGGCATTGTTCACCAGGACGTCCACGGCGCCGAAGGCCTCCTCCGTCTCGCGGACCACGGACGACCACGACGGCTCGTCCGTGACGTCGAGGTGGTGGTACCGGGCGGCGGGGAGTTCCTCGGCCAGTGCCGCTCCCTCGTCGTCCAGCAGATCGCAGATGACGACCCGAGCGCCCTCCGCGGCCAACGCGCGCGCATGTGACGCGCCCATGCCGCGGGCCCCGCCGGTGACGATGGCGATTCTTCCGTCGAAGCGCATCCCGAGAATCCCTCCTGTACGCGGTGATCAGGGCACGAAGCCGTGCCACGCGGACATGCGAACCATGGGGCGCTCGCCCGCGCGGGCAGGATCAGTCGGGAACGAGCACGACCCGCCCCCGTACCCGGCCCCCGCGGAGCCGGTGCAGTGCCTCCGGCGCGGCGGACAGCGGAAGCCGCTCCGTCTCGACCCGGATCGCGCCCGCGCGTGCGAGCGCGACGACCTCGGCGAGTTCGGGGCGGGTTCCCCAGTACGGCAGCGAGAGTCTGAAGCCCGGCGGCAGGAGGCCGGGCTTGCGGACGGTCAGGTGCCCGCCGCCGCTGCCGACGACCGCGAGTTCGCCCCCGGCGCGCAGCAGGCCGACCGCCAGCTCGATCGATTCGGGGCCGCCGACGAAGTCGAGCACGGCGTCCACCCCTGAACCGCCGCTCTCCGCCCTCAGCACGCGATCGGTGTCCGCCCGCATCAGGGTGACGTAGTGCGCGCCGGAGCGATGCGCGAGGGCCAGAGCCTCCTCGCGGACGTCGACCGCCAGGATGCGGCTGGGAGTGATCGCAGCGAGGAGTTGCACCGCCAGATGGCCGAGGCCGCCGACGCCGATGACGAGGACGGTGGTGCCCTCCCCGAGCATGTGTCGTAGGCCGGCCACGGCGTGGTAGGAGGTCAGTGCCGCGTCGGACAGCGGCGCGGCCTGCTCGGCCGGCAGGTCGCCGATCGGTACCAGGTGGCGGGCGGACGGCGCCAGCACATGGCCGGCCATTCCGCCGTCCCGGCCCAGGCCGAGCCCGTGCCAGGAGAGGGCGTCGCGCCGGTCGCAGTAGTTGTCCCGGCCGGCCGCGCAACGATCGCAGCGGCCGCAGCCCCACGGGCCGTACAGCACCACGCGTTCACCGACCGCCACCCCGTCGGTGTCGGGTCCGAGCGATGCCACCCGTCCGGCGACCTCATGGCCGAGGGTGAACGGCGGCCGATAGGGGAGAGCACCCGCGGGCGCCTCGAGGACGTGCAGGTCGGAGCGGCAGAGCCCGGCGGCCTCCACCCGGACCAGCACCTCGGCGCCGTGCGGCACGGGCCGCTCGACCTCGGTCAGTGCCGGAGGCTCTCCCCAGGCCGTCAGCCGCAGCGCTCTCATCGTCACCCACCCCAAGTCCGGCCGACCCCGTGGCCGCCACGATAACAGAGGTGAAATCGATTCAGGGAGCGGCGTCCGGTGTCAAGATGGCACGTCTGCACCTGTTGTTCGGCTGGCATCGTCTGCCTAGAGTGGCGAATCGAGTTCAGTTCGCTTGCATCCTCCTCACCTCGCACGACGGAGACCCCCATGAACCATCGCCACCCCGAGATCGATCCCCAGCTGCTGTCGGAGACCGACGAACAGCGGCAGTTGCGCGCCATCCTGCGGGGCTTCTACGCCGAGACCAGCGGGCCCGAGGACGTCCGCAGGCATCTGGCCACTCCGCGCGGCCACGACGAGGCGCTCTGGACCCGGCTGGCCGGCGAGATCGGCGTGCACGGGCTCGCCATTCCCGAGGAGTACGGCGGGGCCGGGTTCGGCTTCGCCGAGCTGGCGGTGGCCCTGGAGGAGTCCGGACGTGCGCTGTACTGCGCGCCGCTGCTGTCCACGGTCGTCCTCGCCGCTCATGCCCTCCTGGAGGGCGGCGACCGGGACGCGTGCGAGCGCTATCTGCCGCGCATCGCGGACGGAACGCTCACCGCGACCGTGGCCGGATTCGACGCCGACGCGCCCGCCGTCGAGGCCCGGCGGGACGGCTCGGGCTGGACGCTGCGCGGCCGGGCGGACTTCGTGCTCGACGGGGCCGGCGCGGACCTGATCCTGGTGCGGTCCCGGACGCCGGACGGCCCCCGGCTGTTCGCCTGCGAGCCGGCCTCCGGCACCTGCCGGCGGACTCCGCGCCGTGTCCTGGACGAGACGCGCCGCCAGGCGCTGGTCGAGTTCCGGGGAGCCCCGGCCACCGCCCTCGGCGCGGAGGATCACGCCGAGGAGACGGTCACGGCGACCCTCGACGTCGGACGGGCGGCGCTGGCGGCCGAGCAGATCGGCGGCAGCGGGCACGCGCTGGACGCCACGGTCGAGTTCGTCGCCCAGCGCCACCAGTTCGGGCGTCCGATCGGTTCCTTCCAGGCGCTCAAGCATCGGATGGCCGATTGGCTCGTCGCGATCGAGGCGGCACGTTCGGCGTCCGCGTACGCGACCGCCTGCGTGGCCGCGGCGTCGCCGCAGCTCCCGGTGGCCGCGAGCGCCGCCGCCGCGGTCTGCTCCGAGACCTTCCGCCTGGCGACGGCCGAGTACGTCCAACTCCACGGCGGCATCGGCTTCACCTGGGAGCACCCGGCGCATCTGTACGTGCGCCGGGCGCGCAGCGACGAAGTGCTGTTCGGCACGGCGGACCAGAACCGTACGCGCCTCGCCGAACTGGTCGGCCTCGCCCCGCAGCCGGCCGCGTGAGACACGGAAGGCCGAAGATCTGGTGAATCAACTTCGATTTAACGCCAGCCAAGGCCTCCTTGTGCCTGGGGTCGGTCGCCCGTCGCGACGGCGAATCCACGCCGGTGAAGGCGATCCATCGATCGAGGTCCGGGCTTGACAGGCCGTCGGGCGATAGCCAAACTCGTAGTGAATTCAGTTCAAATCGGACTCGGAGGTCGGGGCCATGGCAGTTGAAGACGAGATCCAGTTCGAGCGCGACGGCCATGTCGCGCGTGTCTGGCTCAACCGCCCGTGGAAGAAGAACTGCGTCACCGTTCCGATCCTGGACCGGCTCGACGAGATCATCACGGAGGTCGACGAGGACCCCGAACTGCGCGTCCTGATCGTCCGCGGCCGCGGCGGCACCTTCTGCTCGGGCTTCGACCTCGACAGCCTGAAGGAGGACTACGTCGGCAGGTCGAACGCCATCGACGTCGCCGTGAAGTCGGCCAAGGTGTGCGACCGCCTCTACTCGATGAAGACCCCGTCGGTCGCGGTCCTGGAGGGCCACGTCACCGCCGGCGGCTTCGAGATCATGATCTCCTGCGACTTCGCCATCGCGGCGGACGACGCCCAGATCGGCGACTTCCACATCCGGCGCGCGCTGTTCGGGGGAGCGGGCCCGATCTACCGGGTACCGCGCATGATCGGTATCCGGAAGACCAAGGAGCTGATGCTCACCGGCAAGCTCCTCTCCGGCGTCGAGGCCGCGGAGTTCGGGCTGATCAACAAGTCCGTCCCGGGAGAGGAGCTCGATGAGGCGGTCCAGGACTTCATCGGCGACCTCATCGACAAGAGCCCCTTCACCATGTGGCTCACCAAGATGACGATCGACCGGAGCCTGGACGCCGACACCCAGTCGCTGATGGTGATGGAGCACCTCGCCGTGGGTGTGGCGCTCAACTCCGAGGATGCCAACGAAGGCGTCTCGGCCTTCCTGGAGAAGCGCGAGCCCAAGTGGACGGGGCGCTGACCGGAATGCCGACGGTTCCGCGGAGCCCGGCCGCCGGGCTCCACGGCTCGCGCTGCTCGGGCTGCTCGGTGACGGCCTACCCCGCGGCCGGCACCTGCCCGCGCTGCGGCGGGCCGGCCGAGCCGGCGGCCTTGAGCAGCGCGGGCAGGCTCTGGACGTGGACGGTGCAGCGGTACGCCCCGAAGTCACCGCCCTACCGGGTCCCGCCGGGCGGCTTCGAGCCGTTCGCGGTCGGCTACGTCGAGCTGGAGGAGGGCGTCCGGGTGGCGGCCGTACTGGAGATCGACGATCTGGACGACATCCGGATCGGCATGCCTCTCACGGTGACCGCCGGCGACGGCGTCCCGCAGGCCCGGCCCGCGCTCCCCGATGAGGAGCGGGCATGAGCGGTGACGTCGTGATCTGCGGTGCCGGCCGCACCCCCTTCGGCCGGACGGAGGCGAGCGGCCGGCAGCTGGCCGTCGGCGCGGTGAACGCCGCACTGACCGACGCGGGGATCCCCTGGTCGCGGGTCCGGGCCGCGTTCGGCGGCAGCGACAACGCCGGGCTCGCCGACACGCTGGTGGCGCAGCTCGGCATGACCGGGCTGGCGTTCGTCAACGTCAAGAACGGCTGCGCCACCGGCGGCAGCGCGCTGATATCCGCCGTGAACGCGATCCGCTCGGGCATGGCGGACGTCGTCCTCGCCGTCGGCTTCGACAAGCACCCGCGCGGCGCCTTCGACCCGCGGCCCGAGGATTGGGGACTGGGGGAGGAGTACGGCGGCGACGGCCTGATGGTGACCACCCAGTTCTTCGGAATGAAGATCCGGCGCTACATGCACGACCACGGGATCACCTCGCGGACCCTCGCGCTGGTCGCCAAGAAGGCGTACCGCAACGGCGCGCTGACTCCTGAGGCGTGGCGCCGGAAGCCGCTGTCGGCCGCGGAGATCCTCGACTCGGGGATGGTCAACGATCCACTGACCCGCTACATGTTCTGCTCGCCCGGAGCCGGCGCCGCCGCGCTCGTCCTGTGCTCGCCCGAAGTCGCGCGTACCCTGAACGGCTCCCCGGTCACCCTGCGCTCGGCCGTCGTACGGACGCGGCGCTTCGGCTCGTTCGAGGTGTTCAGCCCGTGGCTCCCCGTCGGCGAGCCGACCAGCGTCAGCCGTGACGCCTCGGCCGCCGCGTTCGAGCAGGCGGGGATCGGCCCCGGCGACGTCGACGTCCGCCAGCTCCAGGACACCGAGAGCGGAGCCGAGGTCATGCACCTGGCCGAGTGCGGTTTCTGTGAGGACGGCGAGCAGGAGCGGCTGATCGCCGCCGGCGCCACGGAGATCGGCGGCGCGCTGCCGGTCAACACCGACGGCGGCTGCATCGCCAATGGTGAACCCATCGGCGCCTCGGGGCTGCGCCAGGTCTATGAGGTCGTCCAGCAACTGCGCGGACGGGCCGGCGAGCGCCAGGTCCCCGGCGAACCCAGGGTCGGTTTCACCCACGTGTACGGCGCTCCGGGCGTCAGCGCGTGCACGGTGCTGTCCCGCTGAACGGAGGAAGCGATGAGCGACATCCTCGGACCGGAGGGGTTCCGCGCGCAGGCCCGGCAGTGGCTCGCCACCGTGGCCGGTCCACGTGCCGCCGAGGGGGAGTGGGGCAGCGGATCCGATTCCGTCGCCGTGTTCGAGAACTGGACCGAGGCGGAGGAACGCGAGCACACCGCCCGCGTCCAGGAATGGGAGCGCACCCGCTATGACCACGGGTGGGGAGCGCTGCACCGGCCGGAGAAGTACGGGGGGCGCGGCCTGCCCGCGTACTACGAGCAGCTGTACCGCGCGGAGGAGGCCGCGTTCGACGTTCCGCACCGCACCGAGATCTTCCCGGTGACGCAGCAGCTCGTCGCCCCGGCGATCGGCATCTGGGGCACCGAGGAGCAGAAGGAGCGCTGGCTGCGGCCCATGCTCCGCACCGACGAACTGGCCTGCCAGCTGTTCTCCGAGACGGAGGCCGGCTCCGACCTCGCCGCCGTGCGTACCCGGGCGGTGCGCGAGGGCGACGACTGGATTCTGCACGGCCACAAGGTCTGGACCTCTGGGGCGCAGGTGGCGACCTGGGGCGTCGCGGTGTGCCGCACCGATCCGGAGGCGAGCAAGCACGCCGGCATCACCGTCTTCCTCGTACGCATGGACGCGCCGGGCGTGACGGTACGGCCCATCCGGCAGATGACCGGCGGCACCAGCTTCAACGAGGTGTACCTCGACGGTGTGGTGGTGCCCGACACCGACCGGCTCGGACCGGTCGGCGAAGGCTGGCGGGTCACCCTCAGCGTCCTGGCGGCCGAACGGCTCGACTCCGGAGGCCTCGGCCTGGACAACGCCGACCGGGCGCTGGAACTGGCCCGGCACCTGCCCCGCCCCCTCACCGGCGGTGAACTACAGCGGGCGGCCGACCTGCACATCCGCACGCTCGTCCAGCGGCTGATCGGCCTGCGGGTGACCGCCGCCCTCGTCGCCGGGCACGAGCCCGGCGCGGAGGCGTCCGTCGGCAAGCTCTACGCCACCGAGACCATGCGGCGGACGAGCGACCTGGTGTCGGAGCTGCTGGGACCGCGCCTGGTGGCCGACACGGAGGAGTGGGGCACCTACGCGTGGACGGAGCACCTGCTGGGCGCGCCCGGCTACAGCATCGCGGGCGGCACCGACGAGATCCAGCGCAACATCCTCGCCGAGCGGGTGCTGGGCCTGCCGAAGGACCCGGCCCGATGAGCACGTTCACCGGAACGGCCGAACTGACCGTACGGGTCCGGGACCATCTCGCCCGTCGGCACCCCGGCGCGCCGGTCGGCGCGTTGCGAGCCCTGCCGGGCGGCCACTCGGGGCTGACCTACTCGGTCGTCGTCGGAGACGCCGGGTACGTCGTCAAGGCGGTGCCTCCCGGACAGCGGCCGGTCGGCCGCAACGACGTGCTGCGACAGGCCCGCGTGCTCGGCGCGCTCGCCGGGTCCGCGGTACCGGTGCCGGGCGTCATGGCCGTGGACGCGACCCAGCCCGCGTGGTTCGCCATGGAGTTCGTCACCGGCGAGGCCGTCGAGCCCGTGCTCGACGGCCCCGAGGTGGCCACCGCGACGGCCCGCGCCCGGATGCTGGACATCGCCTCCGTGCTGCGACGGCTGCACGACACCGATGTCCGCACGCCCGGCCTCGACCCGCCCGACCCGCTCGACGCCGCGGGCGAGCTGGAGCGATGGAGCCGGACCATGCACGCCGTACCGGCGGACCTGCGTCCCGGCGCGGAGGAGCTGCTGACGCGCCTGGCCGACGACGTCCCCGACGACGTCTCGGCGGTGCTCCTGCACGGCGACTTCCGGCTCGGCAACGTGCTGTGCGTCGCGGATCGCGCCGCGGCCGTCATCGACTGGGAGATCTGGAGCGTCGGTGACCCGCGCATCGACCTCGGCTGGTTCCTGCTCTTCACCGACCACCGGAACTTCCCCGGCGTCGGGCGGGCCGTGCCGGGCCTGCCCACGGAGACGGAGCTGCTGGACGCCTACCTCGGCGGCCGGCCCGCGCCGCCCGCCCTGGACTGGTTCCGGGCGCTGGGCCGCATGAAGATGGCCGCGATCATGGGTCACAACCTGCGCCGGCACCGCGAGGGTAAGCATCACGACCCGGATCAGGAGCGGCTGCCGCCCACCATCGCCGCGATGATCCGCACGGCGCGCGACATCCTCGGCTGATCCCGCCCGACGACATGAGCCAGGGCGCTCCGCACGTCTCGCGGGCGCCGGTGAACAGGAGCAATCGTGGACTTCGGATTCTCGCCACGGGCGCGCGAACTGCAGGACCGCATGCGGTCGTTCATGGAGCAGCACGTCCTTCCCGCGGAGGCCGTCTACGACCGGCAGCTGGCCGAGGCGGACGACCCGCACGCGCTGCCGCCGGTGATGATCGAGCTGAAGGAGAAGGCGCGCGCCGAGGGCCTGTGGAACCTCTTCATGACGCACGGCGACTGGGGAGCGGGCCTGACCAACCTGGAGTACGCGCCGCTGGCCGAGCTGGCGGGCCGCTCCATCATCGGCCCGGAGGCGTTCAACTGCTCGGCCCCCGACACCGGCAACATGGAGCTGCTCGCGCTGTACGGCACCCCGGAGCAGCAGGATCGGTGGCTGCGGCCCCTGCTGAGCGCCGAGATCCGCTCCTGCTTCGCGATGACCGAGCCGGAGGTCGCCAGCTCGGACGCCCGTAACATCCGCACCCGCATCACCCGCGACGGCGACACGTACGTCGTCAACGGCCGCAAGTGGTACACCTCCGGCATCCTCGACCCCGACTGCAAGCTGATCATCGTGATGGGCAAGACCGATCCGGACGCGCCCACGTACCGGCAGCAGAGCATGCTGCTCGTCCCCCGGGACACGCCGGGCGTCACCGTCGTGCGCGACCTGCCGATGTTCGGCTACACCGACCGGCTCGGCCACGGCGAGGTGCTCTTCGAAGACGTCCGCGTGCCGGCGGCGAACATCCTCGGCGGGGAAGGCGAGGGGTTCGCGATCGCCCAGGGGCGGCTCGGCCCCGGGCGTATGCACTACGCGATGCGCGCCGTGGGCTTCGCCGAACGGGCCCTGCAGCTGATGTGCGAACGGGTCACCGAACGCGTCGCCTTCGGCGGGCCGCTCGCCGACCAGGGCGTGGTACGAGAGTGGATCGCCCGCAGCCGCATCGAGATCGAGCAGCTACGCCTCCTCGTGCTCAAGTCGGCCTGGCTGATGGACACCGTCGGCAACGCCGCCGCCCGCATGGAGGTCGCCGCGATCAAGGTGGCGGCGCTGGACGTGGCCCACCGGGTGGTCGACCGCGCGGTGCAGGCGCACGGCGCGGCCGGCGTCAGCGACGACACGGTGCTCGCCCGCCTGTTCTCCATCACGCGGGCGCTGCGCATCGCCGACGGGCCGGATGAGGTGCATCTGCGGACTGTGGCACGCCTGGAACTGGCCAAGTACCGGAAGAACGACGACAAGGCGGGAACAACGTGAGCACCAACGTTCTGGAGGGCAGGGTCGCCGTCATCACCGGCGGATCGCGCGGCATCGGCCTCGGCATCGCCACCGCCTACCGCGAGGCCGGAGCGCACGTGGTGATCGCCGCCCGCAAAGCGGCAGGGCTCGCCACGGCGCGGGAGGAACTGCTACGAGTCAAGGGCGACGGCGACATCCTCACGGTCGTGGCCAACGCGGGCGAACCCGACCAGGCCGAGGCGTGCGTCGACCAGACCATGGAGCGGTTCGGCCGCATCGACGTCCTCGTCAACAACGCGGCCACCAACCCCTACCACGGCGACCTGCTCGGCCTGGACCTGCCGCGCGCGGAGAAGACCGTCCGCGTCAACCAGTACGGCATGATCGCCTGGACGCGCTTCGCCTGGCAGGCCTGGATGGGCACGCACGGGGGAGCCGTGGTCAACATCGCGTCGGTCGGCGGGCTCATCGTCGATCCGCACATCGGCTACTACAACGCCACCAAGGCCGCGATGCTGCACATGACCCGGCAGCTCGCGTACGAACTCGGGCCTGCGGTGCGGGTCAACGCCATCGCCCCCGGGCTGATCAAGACGGAGCTGGCGCGTGCCGTGTGGGAGGCCCGCGAGTCCATCCTGACCGCCAGGCTGCCCCTGCGGCGCCTCGGCACGGTGGAGGACGTGGCGAACGCGGCGCTGTTCCTGGCGAGCGACGTCTCCTCCTGGATGACCGGCCAGACCCTCGTGCTCGACGGCGGCGCGACCGCCCTGCCGATCGGAGTGGAGGAGTGAGCGCCCCCGGGTCCGCCTCCGACCTGTTCTCGCTGGAGGGCCGGACGGCGATCGTCACCGGGGCCTCGGCCGGGCTGGGCGCGCGCTTCGCCGCCGTCCTCGCCCAGGCCGGCGCCACCGTGTTCGCCGCCGCTCGCCGCACCGGTCGGCTCACGGCGCTCGCCGACTCCGACGCGCGCATCCACCCCGTCACCTGCGACGTCTCTTCAGAGGCCGACCGCGTACGGCTGGTCGAGACGGCGGTGACCGCCACCGGCCGCATCGACGTCCTGGTCAACAACGCCGCCGTGCCCGGCGAGACACGCGCGGAGGCCGAATCACCCGACGCCTTCGCCGACCTCCTCGCCGTGAACCTCACCGCCCCGTACCATCTGGCCCGCCTCACCGCCGAGGCGGCCGCGCCGACCCAGGGCAGGAGCATCGTCAACGTCGCCTCCATCCTCGGCCTGGTCACCACCGCCCCCCTGGGCGGGGCGGGCTACTCGGCGTCCAAGGCGGGGCTGATCGGCCTGACCCGCGAGCTGGCCGGCCAGTGGAGCGGCGGCGGGACACGCGTCAACGCGCTCGCGCCGGGCTGGTTCCGCACCGAGATGACCGCCGACCTGTTCGGCGACGAGCGCTCCGGCCGATGGGTCGAGCGCAACACGCTGCTGCGCCGCGGCGGCCACGAGCACGAACTCGACGGCGCCCTCCTGTTCCTCGCCTCGGACGCCTCCTCCTACTGCACCGGGCAGGTCCTGACCGTCGACGGCGGATGGACCGCGCGATGACCGTCGGCTTCGAGATCGACGAGGGCGGCCTCGCCCGCGTCACCCTCCGCAGGCCCGAGGCGGGCAACGCGATCGATCTGGAGACGGCGCGCGGGCTGCGGGAGGCGGCGCGCGCCTGCGCCGGCAAGCACGTGCGGGCCGTGCTGCTCACCGGTGAGGGACGGTCCTTCTGCGTCGGCGGGGACCTGCGGGAGTTCGCCACGCTCACGGGTGAGGCGTTGGAGAAGCACCTGATCGCGGTGACCGACGCGTTGCACGAGGCCCTGCGGGCGTTCGCCGCCATGGACGCGCCCCTGGTGACGGCCGTGCAGGGCGCGGCGGCCGGTGCCGGCATCGGCCTGGCCGCGGCGGCCGACGTGACGTTGGCGGCCGAGGACGCGTCGTTCACCGCGGCGTACACCGGAATCGGCTATTCACCGGACGCCGGGACGAGCTGGTCCCTGCCCCGGCTCGTGGGTCCAAAGCGGGCCCTGGACCTGCTGCTGACCAACCGCCGGGTGCCGGCGACGGAGGCGGCGGAGATCGGGCTGGTCAGCCGGGTCGTCGCAGCGGACGCGCTGGCCGCCGAGGCCGAGCGTACGGCCGAGGCGCTGCGCCGGGGGCCCACGGCCGCCTTCGGCGCCACCCGCCGGCTCGTCGCCGCCGGGCCGACCGCGGAGCTGGGCCCGCACCTGGACGCCGAGGCCCGTTCCATCGCCGCCCTGGCCGCCTCCGACACGGGCCGCGAGGGCGTCGCGGCCTTCCTTGGCAAGCGGACGCCGGACTTCACGCGCGTCCCGCCCGTCCCTGACCGCCGAACCCCCTAGGAGATCCCTGTGTCGGAAGCATTCATCGTCGGAGCCGGTCCGTATCCCCGTCGGCCGGCCACCATGCTCGAGCGTCTGTGATTCGGTCGATTCGCAACCGAGTTCAGGTTGGGTCTACGCTCGGTTGCGGACGGGGTGATCCACGGTCAGGAGGCAGGTCATGGCGGCGAGCTTCGTCGAAGAACCGGAGGCGGGGCCGAGGTCCAAGCGTGCCGCCGTTCTCGCGGCGGCGGTCGACTGCTTCGGTGAGACGGGTTTCGAGGCCACGAAGTGGTCCACTGTGGCGGAGCGGGTCGGCATCGGGCAGACCGCGCTCTACCACTACTTCGAGTCCAAGACCCACTGCCTGCTCACCATCATGCGGCTGGAGCTGCAGCGGTCGCACGACAAGTTCGCGGAGGCGACCGCGGACGTCGCCGACCCGGTCGACGCGCTGCGCTCGGCGGTCCGCGCGGCGTACGACGTCTCCGACCAGGAGGTTCTGCAGATGCGCATCCTGCACAACCACATGGATCTGCTGTCCGGCGCCCGCAAGTCCAAGCGCGAGGAGGCCGAGCGGGTGGCGGCCCGTCAGCTGGTCCAGGTGGTCGAGCGGGACTGGACGAACCTCCTCGTGCGCGGCATGTCCCAGGGGGCGTTCCCGCTGCGTGACGCGCAGCTGCTCGGCGCGAGCGTGCTCGGGCTCATCGTCAGCGTGTGGCGGTGGTACCGGCCGTCCGGGCCCACGCCGCTGTCGGAGATCAGCGATCTGATCGAGGACGCCTGCGTGCGCATCGTCGCCATGTGACGACTCTGGTCCCTTGCCGTGCCCTCCGGCGGACGAACGTCCGCCAGAGGGCTTTTCGGCGTCGTCCTGCGGTTCGCCGGCGGACCGCCGCCGGCTCCTTCCGGGTGTTGCCCGCGCCCGGAACCGCCGCGATCGGTCCGCCCATGGTCCTTGCCAGGTGTGTTTCCCCCTCGTTACGATCCTAATTGAACTGAACTCAAGTTGTATTTCGCCGCGGCTGGCGGCGTCTCCGTCGGTCCGTCGGCGACCGACACCCCCCAGGCCGTCGAACGGCCGCCGGATGAAAGGGCGCACACTCATGACGTTGCGTGCATACATGGCGAGCATGGACAGCCGGCATCCGGAGCGGACACTGGAGCTGCTCGAACCCGACTTCCGCTTCCTCATCGCCCTGCCGGGCAGGGAGGTCACCGGAACGTCCCGAGACGACTTCGCGGCCTACATCGCCGGGCGCAATCCGGTCGACCGGGCACACGAGGTCCTGCGCTACAGCAGAGACGGTGACACTGAGATCGTCTATGGCGTGGTGACGGAGCGCGGACGCTACACCGGCTCGTTCCTGTCCGCGGCGGTCGTCTCACCCGGCGGCCTCCTGGCGCGCTACCAGTCGTACTTCAGCACCTCCTTCCAACTGGTCGACTGGACCGAGCCGGGCGGCCGGCCCGGATCCGCCGCCCTGACCGACAGGAGCCGGGCATGACCGAGTCCTCCGCCGCGGCGCCGTTCCTCACCCGATGGTTCGAGCTCCTCGACGGTGACGAGCCGTCGAAGATCCTCGACCTGATCAGCGATGACTTCGCGCTGTCCATCCTGTTCTCCACCGGAGATGGCAACGCCACCGACTTCGCCGGCGGCCGCGCGGCCCTCGTCGGCTATCTCGAACAACGCGAGAAGGGCACCCGGACCCACCACCTGCTGTCGGCGACCACCATCGGCCGGGATGAACTGTTCCTGGGAGAAGTACGGCGCGGGGGCGTCCCCGAGGCCGGTTTCGTCGCCGCCGGGCGGGTGAACGGCGAAGGACGGCTGCAGCGCCTGCTGATCGGCCGGTCGTCCGAGATCCGCTTCGACTGACCAGAGGGAGACGGTCGTGTACAACCTGATTCTGCTCGCGTCCCGGCCTCCGGACTGGACCCACCAGCAGTTCATCGACTGGTGGCGGGGCGACCACGCGGACCTGACCTACCGCCTGCCCGGACTGCGGGCCTGGCGGCACACCGCGATCGACGACGCGCTGGAGCAGCGATCCGAGGGCTGGGACGGGATCTCCGTGCTCAGCTTCGACTCTCCAGAGGAGCTGAAGAAGGCCCTCGCGAGCCCTGAGTGGGCGGACGCGGTGGCACAGGTCGGGGACATGAGGGGCCGCCGTATCGCCGTCATGGGACACGAGGCGGAGATGTTCACCGCCTGAGACCTCCGGGGGACGCAGGTCGGGGCACGGCGCCAGCGAGGAAGCAGGATGCGACAGGTAACGCGGGAGTTCCAGCAGAGGGCCGAGGAGGCCGACTTCGTCGCCGTCATCGACGACACGGGCCCCCACACGGCCCGGGAAATGCTCGACGAGGCGGCCCGGCTGGCCGGAGCGGTGTCCGCCGCCGCGGGCGGCACCGTCATGCTCCAGGCCGACAACTCGTGGCGCACCGTCGCCGCCACCCTCGCCGTCGGCCTGCGGGGCGGGACGCTGGCGGTGGTCAACCGGCACACGACACCTCAGGAGTTCGCCGCGGCCTGGGAGGACATCCGCCCGGACGCCGTCGTCGCCGAGCCCTCGGCGATGGAGGAATGGGCGGTGCACGATCTGCTGCCGGCCTCGGCGGGCACGGTGCTCGGCGGCTGGCAGGCGCGGTCCGCGTCCCGGCCGAGCGACGTGTCGCGGTGGTCGGGCGGTGTCCTGATCGGCCTCACCTCCGGATCGACCGGGCGTCCCAAGGGCGTCGTCCAGTCCGAGGAGGCCCTGCGCTATGCCACGGCGAGCACCATCGCCATCAACGGCCTGTCCCGCGGCGACGCCGTCGCCGCGATCGTGCCGCTGTCGTCCACGGCGGCGTACTGCTTCGGCGTCTACCTCGCCCTGCTGCTGGGCGGCCCGCTCGTCCTGATGAGCAGGTGGGACCGCGCCGTCGCGCTGGAGCGGATGGGCGGTGCCGACGTCCGCTGGACCATGTGCGTCCCGACCATGGCGTTGCAGATGGGCGTCGAGGCCGCCGGCTCCGGTGTCCTCCGCTGCGCCCGCTCGATCACCGTCGGGGGCGGGCCCATGGACCGCGGGGCCCTCGCCCGCGCCGAACGGTCCCTGGGCACGAAGATCCTGCGTGTCTTCGGCATGTCCGAATGCCTCGGACACACGTCCCCCGGTCCCGGCGACCCTGAGGAGATCCGTCTCGGCAGGGACGGACGGCCCTTCCCGGGGACGGACGTTCGCGCGATCACCCTCGACGGGCGGGTGGCCGGCCCGGGCGTGACCGGCCGGGCGCAGGTGCGCGGCCCGTCCCTCTTCCTCGGCTACGCCCGGGACGGGCGCGTCCAGCCGCCCGAGCTGACGGCGGACGGCTACTTTCCCACCGGCGACCTGCTGATGACCCATGAGGACGGCACCATCAGCATCATGGGCCGGGAGAAGGACGTCATCATCCGCGGGGGCCGCAACATCGACATCACCGAGATCGAGCGCGCCGTCGCCGGCCATCCGCGGGTCGCGTCGGCGTGCGTCGCGGCGGTCCCCGACGAGGTGCTCGGTGAACGCGTCGCGCTGCTGGCCGTCACCGAGGACGGCCGTGACATCGGGCTGGCCGAGGTGACCGGATACCTGGAGAGCGTCGGCCTGTCCAAGAGCAAGTGGCCCGAGTACGTCTACAGCGTCGCCGAACTGCCCCAGACCAAGGTCGGCAAGCTCGACCGGGCCGGGGCTCGCGACCTGGCCGCCCGGCTGCGCGACCGAACGGCCGATCCGGCCTGAGGCGGCGGAACGTCCCGCCGGCGGATCACCGTGCGCGACCACTACACGCACGCCGTGGAACCGCGCCGGCTGCCGGGCTCGCGGGTCTACCCGGACTCGCTGCGGCTCATGGCCCGGTACGCCGACGCCCGCCCGTGACTCAGCGGGCCGTCCAGCCTCCGTCCACGTACAGCTCGGAGCCGGTGATGAAGCTCGCGTCCTGGGAGGCCAGGAACGCCACCGCCCCGGCGACCTCTTCGGGTCGGCCGAGCCGCCGCATGGGGGTGCCCTCGACCATCGCCGTGTGGCGGGGCGTGCCGCGCCACAGGTTCCGCGAACGCGGAGTCTCGATGAAGCCGGGGTGGATGGAGTTGACGCGCACGCCGCGCTCCGCCCAGTGCAGGGCGGCGTTCTTGGTCATCAGGCGGACCGCGCCCTTCGCGGCGTGGTAGGAGAACTGACTGCCGAACCCGCCGACCGTGCCGAAGATGGACGCGATGTTGACGATGGAGCCGCCGCCGGCGCGTTCGATCGCGGGCCCGCCGTGCTTCATGCCGAGCCAGACGCCGGTCTGGGTGACGGCGATGACCTTGTCCCAGGTCTCCTGGGTCTCGGTCTCGACGGTTCGCATCTCGGCGATGCCCGCGTTGTTGACGAGCACGGACAGGCCGCCGAACTCGGCGACGACGCGTTCGACCGCGGCGCACCACCGCTGTTCGTCGGTGACGTCCAGCGGAAGAGCGAGTGCCCTCCCTCCGCCGGCCGTCAGTTCCGTCGCCAGCGCTTCGCAGGGACCGGCGTCCACGTCCGTCACCGCGACGGCGGCGCCTTCGGCGGCCAGGCGGCGTACGACCGCCTCCCCGATGCCACCGGTCGCACCGGTGACCAGTGCGGTCTGTCCGGACAGTCGGCCGTGCACGGGCCCTCCTTCACTCGGTGTGTCGGTCACGGCAGGAGCTCCAATCCCGAGCGCAGCAGCGCGGGAACCGCCGACCCGACCCGTTCGAATCCGGTGCCGACGGTCCGGCCCGCGAGGTGGCGGGCGTGAATGCCTTCGGCGATGACGGCCAGCTTGAAGTACGCCAAAGCGCGGTAGAAGTGCAGGTCCCCGAGGTCGCGGCCGGACCGCTGGGCGTACCGCTCGGCCAGTTCCCGGCCCGACGGGAAGCCGGGGTTGGCGGTCGGGACGTGGCGTACCCCCAGCACCGGCTCGCAGGTCGGCTCCCAGTACATGAGCAGCATCCCGAGGTCGGCGAGGGGATCACCGAGCGTCGCCATCTCCCAGTCCACGATCGCGGCGATCCGTCCGGGGTCGCCGGGCGCCAGGATGACGTTGTCCAGGCGGTAGTCGCCGTGCACGATCGCCGAGGCGCCGCTCACGGGCAGGGCCCGGGCCAGGCGGCCGTGGAGTTCGTCGATGCCGGGCAGCGGGCGGGTGGCGACCTTGTCCCACTGCCCGCGCCACCGCCGCACCTGACGCTCCAGGTATCCCTCGGGACGGCCGAAGCCGTCCAGCCCGGCGTCGGCGGCGTCGACCGAGTGGAGGTCCACCAGGGCGTCGACGAGCGCCTCGGCGCTGCGCCGCGCGTCGGCGGGATCCAGCGCGGCCGCCTCGTCGCCGTCGCGCAGCACCGTCCCCTCGACGAAGTCGACGACGCAGAACGGCGCCCCGATCACCGTGGGGTCGGAGCACGACAGCACGGCGCGCGCGACCGGCACCTCGGTGCGGCCGAGCGCGGCGACGACGCGGTACTCACGGTCCATGTCGTGCGCGGTGGGGGTGAGCACTCCCAGCGGCGGCCGGCGCAGGACCCAGCGGTGCGTGCCGTCGGTCACCTCATAGGTGAGGTTGGAGCGCCCGCCGTGCAACGGCGTGACCCGGAGCGGACCCGCACACTGGGGGATGTGGCGGTCGAAGTGGCGCTGCAGCGCGGGTCCGTCGACGCCGACGACGGCCGTGTCGCTCCCGGACCGGGTCACCGTGCGGCCCTCTGTTCCCGCGCTGCCGACGGCCGTGTCGCTCCCGGGCCCGGTCACCGTGCCGCCCTCCGCTCCCTCGCCGCGCGCACCGCGCGTTTGGCGATCGCCCAGCGATGGGTCTCGGAGGGGCCGTCGTAGATGCGGAACGGGCGCACCTCCCGGTACAGCCGCGAGAGCGGGACGTCACCCGAGATGCCGAGCGCTCCGCACACCTGCACGGCCCGGTCGACCACCCGGTTCACCGCCTCGGAGACGTACGTTTTGGCGATCGAGGTGTGCTGGGCGGCCGGGCGCCCCTGGTCCAGCTCCCAGCAGGCCCGCCACAGCACCGCGCGGCCGGTCTCGATATCGATCTCGTTGTCGGCGAGCAACTGCTGCACCATGCCGAGTTCGGCCAGCGGCCGGCCGAACGCCGAGCGGTCGGCCGCGCGGTCCAGGGCGATGTCCTGGGCACGGCGTGCCACCCCGAGCCAGCGCATGCAGTGGGTCATCCGGGCGGGGCCGAGGCGTACCTGCGCGTACGGGAAGCCCTGGTCCACCTCGCCCAGCACCGCGTCGTCGCCGACCTCGCAACCGTCGAAAACGATCTCGCTGTGCCCGCCGAACAGGCCCTGGTCCAGGGTGTCGATGTTCCGGACGAGCTTCATTCCCGGGTTGCCGGCGTCGACGAGGAACATCGTCGCGCCGCCGCGGTCTCCGGGGACCCCGCTGGTACGGGCCATGCAGACGGTGAACGCGGCGCCGTCCGCGCCGCTGATGAACCACTTGCGGCCGTCGATCCGCCAGCCGCTCGCGGTCCTCGTCGCGGTCGTGGCGAGCGCGCGGGGGTCGGATCCGGCACCGGGCGCGGGTTCGGTCATCGCGAAGCACGAGCGCACCTCGCCGGCCGCCAGCGGGCGCAGGTACCGTTCCTTCTGCTTCTCGGTCGCCACCATCGCGAGCAGGTGCATGTTGCCCTCGTCGGGCGCCGCGCAGTTGAGCGCGAGCGGGCCCAGGAGCGAGTACCCCGCCGCCTCGAACACCACGGCCTGGCCGCGCAGGTCCAGCCCGTGCCCGCCCCACTCCGCACCGACGTGGGGAGCGAACACGCCCGCCGTCCGGGCCGCCTCCTGCAGCCGACGCCGAAGTGGCTCCGGCCCGGCGTGGACGTTCCCGTCGGACGCCTGTTCCTCGGGCAGCACCACATCCCGGACGAAAGCGGTGGTGCGCCGCGCGATGCCGTCGGTCCGCTCGTCGATCTCGAAATCGATGGACACCCTCACCCCTGGCCTGGCCATGCGGCATCCGCCGTACGACGACGTCTGTACCGCTACGGAAACACCCCTATATCTTCTTGAATTGAATTCAAATTGGCAAGGGTGTATCTCATGGTGCAGACCTGCCTTCGGGCGAGCAGTGGAAGCTCGATGCCACGCGGGTGTCACCGTCGCCGCTGTAGGCGGCCGCCTGCGGATACGGGCACAACGGCCGGGTCTGCCCGGAAGACGCCTTGGAAGCGGTGATGCTGTCGGGCGCGGTCCCTCGCTCGACCCACGCACGGACGGTCCCGATGGCGTCGTAACCGTCAAGCCCGGGACCGCCGGCGACGTGCCCGACGCCGGGTTGCATGAACAGCCGGAAGAAGGAGCGGGTGCGCGCCGGGCCGCCCAGCCGCCGTACGACCTTGTCGTAGTACTCGATCGGGAGTGTCTGGGCGTTGTAGGCGTCGGACCAGCCCTGCGTCATGATCAGCTTTCCGCCGTGGGCCGCGAACGCGCGCAGGTCCGGGCTGGTCGCGTCGATGACGGGGCTGAGCCTGGCCTCGACCGCGTCGGCGTCGTGGCCGAAATCGAAGCCGGTCCAGTCCCAGTTCGGGTCGCCGAACACGGCGCGGCCGAACAGCGGCTGCGCGTACTGCCGGACCAGGCTGTGGCCGCCGGAGCTCTGGACGCTGTACCAGCCCGCGCTGGACGCGGCACCGCTCTCCGGGTCGGCCTCGCTGCCGCGGACGAACCCCGGATACAGCTCCCGGCCGGTACGTGCGTCGCGCACGGGCGCGTAGATGACCTTCGCGGCGGCGACCTGCGGTGCGGTGAGGCAGGACGAGGCGCCGCCGCCTTCGGGGCACAGCAACGTCGTGGGGTCGAAGTGGCAGTCCTGCGGCCGCGTGAGGTAGTCGTCGGAGGGCACCGCCTTGTCGGCCGCGCACGCCGACAGCACCGCGTGGTTCAGCAGTGCCAGCCTGTCCGGCGGAAGGTAGGCGTCGGGGTCGCGTTCGGACGGGAGGGCGGTGTGAACGAAGCTCATCATGAGATGGCTGTAGGCCATTCCAGGCGCCATCGCGACGATGCCGTCATAGTCGCGCGGAAAGTATTCGGCCTCTTCCATCGCCTGATCACCGCCGGTCGAGCCACCGACGAAGTAGGAGTGGTGCGGCCGGCGACCTCGGTACGCGGCGATCGCCGCCTTGGCGGGTTCCGTCATCAGATGGATCGAACGATGTCCCCAGTCGGCGAGCAGGACGGGATCACTGATCCAGGTGCCGACGGTGTCGGAGGCGGAGTGGCCGGTGTCGGTGGAGGCGGTGGCGTACCCGGCGCGCAGCGCCTGGGCCATGGCCGCGTACGTGATCGTGCCGGCGAAGCCGCCGTTGCCGACGGCCTCGTAGGCACCCGACCATGCGCCGGACGGAATCCACACCTCGAACCGCACGGTACGCGCCGTGACCGCGGCGACCCGGCAGAACGCCGGAAGGCCGGTGAAGGTCTGGCCGTCGGGGGTCGTGTAGGAACCGGCCGCGACCTGCTCGGTGGCGGTGATCCGGGCTCCGGGCAGGTGCCGGACACCCGCGCAGGCCGTGCGCGTGGCACCGACCCGGGGCGTGGCGCCGGCCTGCGCGGGCGGTGCGGTGAGAGCGACGGCGGCCAGGATGGCGACGGCGCGGCGAATGCCTCGTCGTGTCATGCGGAGCGTCCTTCCGGTGTGTCGGGCAGGTCGACGATGAGCTCGAGCAGGGCGCTGCTGAGGCTCTTGGCGTGGGTGTCGAGGTAGAGCGACGCGGTGACCGTGTCGTCCGGGTCGCGCCGGCAGACGAAGAGCAGCGCGGGCAGGTTGGGCATCTCGTGCCGGAGGACGTGTCCGTGGACCCGCCCGGCCAGGTGGTCCCGGACGACCTCCGCGGTCACCAGGCGGCACAGGTCCGGGTAGTGGCGCGGGTCGTACGGGATCAGCGACAGGGTGACCAGCGTCCCCTTGTCCCCGGCGCGCGAGTGGGCGACCTCGGCGAGCCTGACCTTCATCGATCGGCCACCGGGTGATGCACGCGGGGTTCCACGAGCGACCGTTCGATCGAGGTGGACACGATGCCGATGACCTCCTCCGTGGTGACGCGGACCCCGCCCCCACCCGCGGGCCCGGTGGTGTAGAGGGCGGTGACCTCGTGGCCGATGGCCTCGACGGCGTCGCGGGTGGGCGCGATGCCGGCGATCCGCAGCCGGCACTCGTACGGTTCGGCGCCGCCGCCCAGGTCGTCGCCGTGCAGGGCGGTGGCTCCGATGTAGTCGGCCCGCAGCCGGGGGATCAGGCCGTCGAGCCGGTCGGCGACGACCTGGCCGGCCAGCCGTGCCCGGTGCAGCGCCGTCGCGCCGGCGTAGGAGATCTCCGCCTCGCAGCGGAACCCGGCGCGGTATCCGACGCTGACCTTCAGAGTCGGCGGGCGCGGCGCGCCGGTGGTCGCCGTCACCCGGACCCGGTCGGGTCCGGTCTCGCGGATCCGGACCGTGGTGAAGTCGGCGGTCACGTCCGGGGTCAGGTAGGCCCGCGGGTCGGTCACCTCGTAGGCGAGTTGTTCGGCGACGGTCATCCGGTCGACACGGCCACCGGTGCCCGGCAGTTTGGTGACCACACCGGCGGCGCCCTCATCGACCTCGGCGATCGGATAGCCGAGGCCGGCCAGGTCGGGCACGGTCTTGTACGGCGGATCGGCGAAGTAGCCCCCGGTGACCTGGCCCCCGCACTCCAGCAGGTGGCCGATCGTCGTCGCTCCCGCGATCCGGTCCACGTCGTCGAGGGACCAGCCGAACTCGTGCGCCAGCGGTGCCACGAACAGCGACGGGTCGGCGATCCGGCCGCCGATGACGACCTGCGCGCCGCTCCGCAGGGCCGGCAGCAGCGCGTCCGCGCCGAGGTAGGCGCTGGCCGAGACGAGTTCGCCGTGCTCGACGAGCGGCCGGCCGTCCTCCCACGCGGGCGCGGTGACGTCGATCCGGTCGAGGACGTCGTCGCCGGTGACCGCGGCGACGCTCACCGGCACCGCCAGTTCCGCGGCGATCCGCAGCACCCGGCGCGCGGCGGCGAGCGGGTCGGCCGATCCGATGTTGGTGACCAGCCGGGTCCCGGTCCGCGCCAGCGGCTTCAGCAGCAGCCGCATCCGCCGGTCGAGCGAGGGATCGTATCCGGCGGCCGGATCGGCCAGCCGGCGCAGCTGCCCGAGCGCCGTGGTGCGCTCGGCCAGGCACTCCAGCACCAGGTAGTCCAGCTCACCGCGGTCGACCAGGCCGACCGCGGGCTGAACGCGGTCGCCCGCGAACCCGGCGCCGCAGCCGACGCGGACCGTCCGCCCCCGCTGTCCGGACGCGGAAGCTCGGGGCACGGTCACGGTTCGACCGGTCCCAGCGCGGCGCCGGCGGCGATCGTGCCATGGGTTCCGCCACCCGTACGGTGCCGCTGGACGATCGTCACCGCGGCCAGCGACACGACTCCGGCGGCGGCGAACACCAGGTAGGCGAGCTTGAGCGGGACCTCGTGGTCCAGCAGCGCTCCGCCGAGGTACGGTCCGGCGATCGCGCCGACCCGGCCGATGCCCAGGCACCAGCCGGTGCCGGTCCCGCGTAGCTCGTCGGGGTAGACGAGGGTGGAGTAGGCGTTCTCGGCGACCGACGAGCCGTACGCGAACATCCCGGCCAGGAACGCCAGCATCCCGATCGTGAGGTCGGAGTGCGCGAATCCAAGGACGATCAGGGACACCGCGACGCAGGCGTACGAGCCGAGCACGATGCGGGAGACCGCGACGCGTCCGGCCAGCGCGCCGTTGATGACGATGCCGACCACGCCGCCGCCGTTGAGCAGGATGAGCATCGTGAGGCCTCCGGCCACCGACAGGCCCGATTTCGCGACCAGCGTCGGCAGCCAGGTCAAGATGGCGTACAGCATCAGCAGGCACCCGGAGAAGGCGAACGCCAGCAGCACCGTGCGCAGCACGTAGCGGCGCTCGAACAGCCGGACCATCGGCACCCGGTCGGCCGACGGCGCGGCGTAGAGCTCCGCGTCGGCGGCCACCCGTCCCGGGCCGGCCACCGCGGCCATGATCCGGCGGGCCCGGTCCGTACGGCCGCCGCGCACCAGCCACTCCAGCGACTCCGGCAGGAACAGGGCCAAGACGGGGACCAGGAGGAGCGGGAACGCGCCGGTCAGGATCACGCCGCGCCAGCCCCACGAGCCGATGGCGGCGCGGCTGACGGCCGCCGCGAGCAGCGCCCCCGTCGCGTACCCGATGGAGGTCCACATCACGAAGGAGGACCGCCAGCGGCGCGGCGCGTACTCCGCGGACAGGGTGGCGGTGAGGGGCAGCGCGCCCCCGAGACCCAGCCCGGCGCAGAACCGCAGGACGTCGAAGACGACCGGGCCGGAGGCCGCCGCGCTGAGCCCGGCACAGACGCCGAAGACGGCCAACGAGACGATCAGGCTGGGCTTGCGGCCGATGCGGTCGGCCACGGTGCCGAGCCCGATGCCGCCGAACAGCATGCCGGCCAGCCCGGCCGACCCGAGCAGCCCGGCGGCGGTGTGGGAGATGTGCCAGGACTTGGTCAGCGCCGGTATCACGGCGCCCAGGATGCCGACGTCGTAGCCGTCGGCCAGGAGAGTGATCCCGCAGAGCAGCGCGACCGAGATGTGCACCCGGCCCAGCCTGCTGTCCTTCATGAATTCGGTGACGTCCGTACGCGGCATGGGCCACTCCCGGGCAGGAGACACGGTGGGGGTCGCGGCGTCGTTGCCGCCGTGTTGCGGATTGTTCACCTCGGAACGAAGATGCGTCCAACATCAATATCGCAACCATTTATGATCTGGACGCATGAATCTGTCGCTGCGCCAGCTCGCGGCCTTCGAAGCGGTGGCCCGGGCGGGAAGCTTCACCGCGGCCGCCGAGCGCCTGCGCCTCTCGCAGTCGGCGCTCAGCCGGACGGTCGCCGGCGTGGAACGGACTCTTCGCGTGTCACTGTTCGAGCGCACGACCCGGACGGTGACGCTCACCGCGGAGGGCCGGCAACTCCTGGCGGTCGCCGACCGGATCCTCGCGGCCCATCGCGTCGGAATGAACGACCTCGCCCGCTACCTCGCCGGGGAGCACGGCACGGTCACCATCGCGACACTGCCGTCGGTCGCGGCCGTCCTGCTCCCGCGCGTCCTGTCCATCTTCCACGAACAGCACCCCGGGATCACCGTACGGATCCTCGACGGCCTGGCCGGGACGGTCACCCGCCACCTGCGCGACGGCGACGCCGACCTGGCGATCACGATCCCGGATCGCGCGCCCCCGCGGATGCGGCGCCGCGCGCTGGCCCTCGATCGGTTCTTCGCGGCGCTGCCACCCGGGCACCGGTTGGCCGAGTCGGCGACGCTGACCTGGTCCGACCTCGCGCCTGAGCCGTTCGTCGCCATCGGTGCCGACTCCAGCGTGCGGATGTTCACGGACGCGGCGTTCGCCGACGCCGGAGTCAGCGCGGCCCAGGTCGTCGAGGCGGCCAACGTCGCCACGGTGGGCGGACTGGTGGCCGCCGGACTCGGCCTGTCCGCGCTGCCCGCCCTCGTGCAGGCCCTGATGAGCTTCGCCGGGCTGGTGCACCGGCCGCTCACCGGCCCGGTCGTCGAACGACGACTCGACGTCATCCTGCCCGACCGCGGCGCACCCGCCCCGGCCGCCCGCCACTTCCTCGACCTCCTCGAGACGCTGCACGCCGACGCGTATCCGCTACCCGCCGGCGTCCGGTGGGCTTCGGAGAGCGTGCCGCCGTCCAGGGAATGGCAGCCTGCGACGGCACCACCGCCAACGACCGGACCTTGACCGCCGGAAGGTTTTCGGCACCCACAGGGCTGTTCATCTGAATCTTGGCCAGCGCCGTTGTTCGCCCGTCGGTCAGCGGACGGCCGCTCCCAATGCCGCCTCGATCGCGTTGGTCAGCGTCTCCAGATACTCATCGTCGCTTCGGCCCTGTATGACCAGTACGCGGAATGCGAGCGGTGCGATCAGCAGGTCGGTGCCGAGTTCCAGATTCGATGCCCGGCGGTATGGAGGCGCTGATGGCGCAGAACACCATGGTGCGGTGGGTGGTCCGCAACGGCCGGTGGACCTTCGGTGTGTCCGACATCGACGAGCTGGTCAAGGCAACCGAGGCGTACACCTTCAGGGTTCGGCGGTGAGCCTGTCCACCGGCAGCCGCGGCCCGCTCCATGCCGTCCGCGTCGCTCGCCGCCCGGTACGGCGTCGAGCGGTCGAGTCGCGGACGACGAGCCGGACCGGCAACACCATGGGCTGCCCCGTGCGTGCCGGCGCTCCATCGATCATGGCGAGCAGGTGCTTCGTGGCGGCCGCGCCTTCGGCGAACAGCGGCGCCGCGACGGTTGTCAGCCGGGGCGTGACGATCTCGCCGGCGACGATGTTGTCGAAGGCGATGACGCTGATGTCGGCCGGGACCTTGGCTCCCAGCCGGTCGAGGCCTCTGATGAGCCCGATGGCCATCTGGTCGTTGTAGGTGAGGACCGCCGTCGTCGGGCGTCTGCGCAGTTCGTCGACGGCGGTCTCGCCGCCCTCGACGGTGGGGCTGAACGGGCCGATCCGGCGGACCTTGAGCTCGAGCTCAATGCCGGCCTGAAGCAGGGAACGCCAGCGGATCCCGTTGGCCCAGGACGCCTCCGGTCCGGACACGTACGTGATGTGGTCGTGCCCCAACGCGCCGAGATGCTCGGCTGCCCGCCGCGCGCCCTGGGGGTTGTCCGTCACCACGCAGGGGACGTCCGGGATCGCGCGGTTGAGAACCACCACGGGACGCTGCTTGGAGAACATCCGGATGGTGGAGTCCGACATTCGGCTGCTCGCCAGGACGATGCCGTCCACGGACGGCAGTGCGCGCTCCAGCGCCGTGCGTTCCAGACGGTCGGACTCCTGCGCGTCGATCAACACGGTGGTGTAGTCGGCATCGTTCGCCGCTTCCTGTGCCCCGCAGATCATCTCGGTGAACACCGGGTTCTTGATGTCGGCGATGACCAGCGCGATGATGCGCGTCCGGGACGTCGTCAGCGCGCGGGCCGGCGGGCTCGTCCGGTACCCGAGCCGTTCGGCCACCTGCCGGATCCGTTCCGCTGTATCCGCGTTGACGCGGCTCGGCCTTGAGAACGCACGCGACACGGTCGACGGCGCGACCCCTGCCTCGAGCGCGACGTGATAGATGGTGGTGCGCTTGTTCGGCGACCTGGCAGGTTCGGACATGTCGGCGCTCCCGGCACTGCTACCAACGAACGATCAGGGTAAAACCACGGTGAGCACATCGCAATATCCCGATAACATCACGTCGCCGACTTGCCGAACCAGGGTCGACCGGCAGCTCTGGTTCCTGGTCCCCGCAAGGGTCTTCGTCGTCGCGCAGTTCTGTATCCGTTCTTCTACCGGTTGACGCTGCCGTTCGAGCCCGGAGTCAAGAAGGCACCCGAGCACTGAGACGTCGTCGGCCATGCACCCGCGTGGACCGAGCGCCGCAGGCCGGGCTCGCCGCCGGTCCGCCGAGGCAACTGGTGGCAACCCGTTGCCGCGTATCGCCCCGGCCTGCGTCAATGCCGTGACACATGTCGCACGCGCGGAGCCCGGCGAGGCACCACCACTACGGCGATGGGACTGCCATGGATCAGGACTTTCAACCCACTCGGCGGATGGTGCTGGCCGGTCTCGCGGGCACCGCGGCCGTACCGGCGCTCGGTCGCCCGGCGATGGCCCAGGACGCCGAGCCGCCGAGAGCGATTCGTCAACGCGAACGCCACCTCCTCAATGACGACTGGTCGTTCGTTCGCGGCGACCTGAAATCGGCCGCCGACGCGGACGCGAACGGGACGGACTGGAGCGCCGTCACTCTTCCGCATACCTGGAACGCCAAGGACAGCATCGACGACGAACCGGGCTACTACCGGGGGCCCGGCTGGTACCGCCGAGAGCTGCGGGTTGACGACCGCTGGCGGGACAAGCGCGTGTTCCTCTACTTCGAAGGCGCGAACCAGGTCGCGGACGTCTTCGTCGACGGCGCGCCGGTCGGACGGCACGTTGGGGGATACGTCGCGTTCTGCGCGGACGTCACCGATCAGCTGCGTCGGGTGAAACCCGGCGGTGCCGCGACCATCGCCGTTCGCGTCGACAACGCCTACAACCCGGACATCCCGCCGCTGTGGGCCGACTTCACGTTCTACGGCGGTATCTACCGCAACGTATGGCTCGTCGTCACCGACCCGGTCCACATCGACCTGCTCGATCATGGCTCGTCCGGCATCTACGTCGACACACCGGACGTGAGCGCGGCCTCGGCCGACGTCCGAGTCCGGGGGCGGGTGGTCAACGCCGATCCGGAGACCACATGGGTGGACGTCGTCAGCACGGTCGTCGACGCGCGTGACCGTGAGGTGACGTCGCGCAGAACGCGGCTGAAGCTCGGTCGAGGCGAGACCGGGGACTTCGACCTGTCCCTGCCGGCGATCCGCCGCCCTCGCCTCTGGTCTCCGGAGTCGCCCTACCTCTACAAGGTCATCACCGTGGTGGACGGCGGCCGTGGTGGACGCGACCGCGTCGACGCGCCCCTCGGCCTCCGGTGGTACTCGGTGGACGCCGCCACCGGCTTCCATCTGAACGGATCGTCCTACCCGCTGCGCGGTGTGAACCGTCACCAGGACATCGTCGGGAAGGGCAACGCCCTCAGCGACGCCGAGCACCTCCGCGACCTCGAGATCATCAAGTCGATGGGCGCCAACGTGCTGCGCCTGGCTCACTACCCCCAGGCACCCGCGGTCCTTGAGGCCGCTGACCGCCTCGGCGTGATTCTCTGGGAGGAGGTGCCGTTGGTCAGTACCGTCACCGTGTCGGACCAGTTCGCCGCGAACAGCGTCAATATGCAGGTCGAGACGGTCCGACAGCACTACAACCACCCCAGCATCGTGTTCCGGGGCTACATGAACGAGATCCTCCTCCTGCCGCCTCAGCCCGAGCCGGCAGGGTACGAGCGGTTCGTCGTCGACCTTGCCCGCCGCCTCGAGGAGACGACCCGTGCGGAGGACCCGCGGCGACTGACCGTCATGGCGGTCGACCGCAACGACCGCTACAACACCTCCGGCATCGCCGACGTCCCGATGATCCTGGGCTGGAACCTGTACCACGGCTGGTACTACGACACCCCGGACGGTTTCGCTCAGTACCTGGACAAGGAACACGCCGACCACCCGAACCGTCCGCTGTGGGTCAGCGAGTACGGGGCGGACAGCGACAGCCGCCTGCACCGCGTCGACGCCGGGTACCTGCCGGTCGACCCTGCGACGGGCGGGGTGAGCTACCAGGACCAGTCGATCGAGTTCCAGCAGCTCTTCCACGAGGTCTACATCCGTGCCATCGACAAACGCCCCTTCCTGGTGGGCACGACCCTGTGGGCGCAATTCGAGTTCGGGTCGGAATTTCGCAGTGGCTCCGTCCCGCACGTCAACCAGAAAGGGCTGGTCCACCCGGACCGGAGCCCGAAGGACGTCTTCTACCTCTACCAGGCGCTGTGGCGTGACAAGCCCGTCCTGCACATCGCCGGCCACGAGTGGACGCATCGGGCCGGCACCGCACCCGACGCCCCGTGGGGAGCGGGCCGGCGGCCCGTGCCGCAGCCGGTGAAGGTGTACAGCAACCTGGATTCGGTCGAGTTGTTCATCAACGGGCGGTCGCTGGGCCGCAGGCAGCCGGACGACGTCCGTGCGGCCACCTGGCAGGTGCCGTTCGTCGACGGGGCGAACGAAATCGTCGCTCGAGGGGTGGCCCGCGGCAAGGTGATCACCGACTCCGTACGCGTCTCGTTCACCTATCAGGCTCCACGGCTCAGCGACCCCTCGGTGCCGTTCCGGCGACTCGCCGTGTCAGCCGGTGCCATCGTGCAGTACACCGACCCACAGTCGCTGGTGTGGGCCGAGGACCGGGCATACACCGACGGCGGCTGGGGCGCCATCGGTGGCACCACGGGCCTCATGCGGACTTGGGTGAACCGCTCGTCGGAGGATCCTCTGTACCAGACGTTCCGCGAGGGCATGACCGCCTACCGTTTCGACGTCCCGGCGGGACGGTACGGGGTGCGGCTCCGGTTCGCGGAACCATCGGAGAACGCTCGAGGAAAACGCGTCTTCAGCGTGCGCCTCAACGAGCAGGTACTCGTGAACGACCTCGACCTGGTGGCCGTGGCCGGGCCACGAACGGCCCACGACCTCGAGGGAACCGTCGCCGTGACGAATGCCGATGGGCTGAAGGTCGTGTTCAACCCGACGGTGGGCCACGCCGTCGTGAGCGGCATCGACGTGACCAGGCTGTAGCCGCCTCAATCCACCGCAGGCCCGGCACTGCCCGGCGGCAGGGCGTCGCTATGGCATTGCGAGGTTTGTCGGATACCGTGATGAGACGAACACCCAGGTCAGGGGGAGACGGGGTGGTGACGGCGTCGCATAAAGCACTGAAGTGGTCGGCGTCGCCGGCTGCGGGATCAGGGCGCTGGGACGACCTGATGTCCATGTTCGGCCGGTCGGCCGCAGTGTTCTGCATACTTTCCGGCCCGGAGCACGTGCTGGAGGCGGCCAACCCGGCGTTCTTCGCGGCGATCGGGTCCGACCGCGCCCGGACGGGCGTGCCGATCGCCGAGGTGATGCCGGGGCTCGCCGAGCAGGGCTTCGTCGCGCTGATGGACGACATCTACCGCACGGGCCGGGCTTACACCGCCGCCGACACCCGCGTCATGCGGGTCGTCGGCGACTCGTCCCGTGAGGCGTTCTTCGATTTCACCTGCGAGCCCCAGCGGGACGACGCCGGGGAGGTCGTCGGCATCACCGTGGTCGGGGTGGAGACCACCCAGGGCAAGAACGCCCAGCGGCTGACCGCCGAGCATCGTGCCCTGCTGGAACAGATCGCCCGCGACCAGCCGCTCGAACAGATTCTCGAAGGGATGGCCCTCATCCTCGAGGAGCAGTCGCCCGACCTGATCGTCTCGGTGCTACTGGCCGATCCCGACGGCGCGCACCTGCGCCATGGCACCGGGCCGAGCCTTCCAGACTTCTACAACGAGGCCATCGACGGCATCAGCGTCGGCGAAGGCGTCGGTTCGTGCGGCACCGCGGCCTACCGCCGGGAGCCGGTGATCGCCACCGACATCGGCACCGACCCCGACTGGCGGGACTTCCGGGACGTGGCGGAGGCCGCCGGCGTGGCCGCGTGCTGGTCCACTCCCATCCTCGGGACCGACGGCGTGCTCCTGGGCACCTTCGCGATGTACCACCGGCGTCCCTGCCTCCCGCAGGACGTCGACCTGGCGCTGAGCGCGGCCTTCACCCGTACCGCCGCGCTGGCGATCGAACGTCACCGCGTGCAGCAGGCGCGCGCCGCGGCCGAGGCCAAGGAACGGGCCGCCCGCCACGATCTCGCCTTCATCCTGGAGGCGAGCACCGAGCTGGCCCGTGACCTGGACGTCGACGAGACGTTGCACCACCTGGCCCGGCTGGCGGTACCCGCCCTGGCCCCGATGTGCGTCGTCGACGTGATCTGCACCGGGCGGATCGTCAGGGCCGCCACCGCCGCAGGGACGAAGGCCCAGGAAGACCTCCTGGCGGCCTGGAGTCCCGTGGAGGAGAAGACGATGGCTCGCCTGCTGGCCCGCGGGATCACCGAGGTGATCCAGAGCCCTCCCACCGTCCCCGGTCCCTGGCGTCGGCTCGGCGTGACCGGCCACCTGTGCGTCCCGCTCGTCGACCGCGGCCGCGTCCTCGGCGCCCTCACTCTGCTGGCCACCGACGAACGGCCCCTCGACGACCGGAGCGTGGCCTTGGCTCAGGAACTGGCCCTCCGGGCGGCCGCGACCGCGACGAACGCGTACCAGTACACCCAGCGCGTCCAGCTGGCTCATGACCTGCAGGCGGGCCTTCTGCTGCCGGATCTGCCCGAGCCGCCCGGCGCGACCGTCGCCTCCTGCTACGAGCCCGCCGGCGAGGGGCTGGAGATCGGCGGGGACTTTTACGATCTGTTCCGGCTGGACGACGACCGCTGGGCGTTCATGATCGGCGACGTCTGCGGTCGCGGTGCGGTGGCCGCCACGATGACCGGCCTGGTCCGCCACACGGTCCGCGCCGTCGCCCGCCTGCGGTGCGACCTGGTCGCCATCGCCGACGCGGTCAACACCGCACTGATCGAACGCTCCGCCCAGCACGAACTGAGCTTCGTCACCCTGGTCTACGGCGAACTGCGTCCCTCCGCCGGGCGGCTGAACGTGGAACTCATCCGCGCAGGTCACCTGCCCCCGTTGCACCGGCGTGCCGACGGCACGGTCGAGGCTCTCCACATCCCCGGCATGCTCCTGGGCGCCGGTCCCGACCCCGACATCGAGCCCCACAAGCTCGTTCTCGAGTCCGGTGAGAGCCTGGTCATGGTCACAGACGGGTTCACCGAGGCCCGCTCGCCCGACGGCGACCTCTTCGGTGACGAGCGCCTCGTCGCCGCACTCACCGCCCGCGGACCCGGCGAGCTCACCGCGCAGGACGCCCTGGACGCCATCACCGACGGGCTCGGGGCATTCATCGCGGGCTGCGACGACAGCGACGACGACCGCGCCGCACTGGTCATCACGGCCACCTGAGCCGATCGTCACGCATTCTTCGTGTTCGCGGCGTTGTGCAGGTCCAGCAGGTCGATGGCGCGTTCGCGCATCTCGCCCTTGCGGATCTTGCCGGTGACGGTCATGGGGAATTCGTCGACGATGTGGACGTAGCGGGGGATCTTGTAGTGGGCGAGCCGACCCGTGCAGTGGTCTCGGACGCGTTCGGCGGTGAGCGGCTCGGCGCCTGGGCGCATGATGATCCAGGCCATGAGCTCTTCGCCGTATCTGGGGTCGGGGACGCCGATGACCTGGACGTCGGCGATGTCGGGGTGGGTGTAGAGGAATTCCTCGATCTCGCGCGGGTAGATGTTCTCGCCGCCGCGGATGACCATGTCCTTGAGGCGGCCGACGATGTTGAGGTAGTCCTCGTCGTCCATGGTGGCCAGGTCGCCGGTGTGCATCCAGCGGGCCTGGTCGACGGCCTCGGCGGTCCGGTCCAGCTGGTCCCAGTAGCCGAGCATCACCGAGTAGCCGCGGGTGCACAACTCGCCGGGCTCACCCCGGCGTACGACCAGGCCGGTGTCCGGGTCGACGATTTTCACCTCGAGGTGTGGCATGACCCGGCCGACCGTCTGGGTGCGGCGGGCCAGGCCGTCGTCGCGGCGGGTCATCGTCGAGACCGGGGAGGTCTCGGTCATGCCGTAGCAGATCGCTACTTCGCTCATGTGCATCTCGCTGACGACGCGCCTCATGACCTCGACCGGACAGGGCGATCCGGCCATGATTCCCGTGCGCAGGTCGGACAGGTCGAACTCGCCGAATCGCGGGTGGTCCAGTTCGGCGATGAACATGGTCGGCACGCCGTACAGGGAGGTGCATCGCTCGGCCTGCACGGCCGCCAGCGTGGCCTCGGGATCGAAGCCGGGTGCCGGGAGCACCACGCAGGCGCCATGTGAGGTGGCCGCGAGGTCGCCCATCACCATGCCGAAGCAGTGGTAGAGCGGCACGGGCAGGCAGATCCGATCGTCTGCGGTGTAGCCGACGCCTTCGCCGACGAAGTAGCCGTTGTTGAGGATGTTGTGGTGGGACAGCGTGGCACCCTTGGGGAATCCGGTGGTGCCCGAGGTGTACTGAATGTTGATCGGGTCGTCGAATGCCAGCGCGGCCATCCGTTCGCGCAGTGCGGCGGAGTCGATGCCGTGCCCGGCGGCGATCAGGTCGTCCCAGCCGGGCTCGCCGATGAACACCGTGGGTTCGAAGCCGATCTCGGCGAGCATGCCCCGATAGTCGCTGGTGCGGTACGCGACGGCGCTGATCAGCAGTCGCATGCCGGACTGGTGGACCACATAGTCCAGCTCATGGGCGCGGTAGGCCGGATTGACGTTGACCAGGATGGCGCCGATCTTCGCGGTGGCGTACTGGGTCAGCACCCATTCCGCGCAGTTGGGCGCCCAGATGCCGACCCGGTCGCCCTTGGCGATGCCCATGGCCAGCAACCCGAGGGCCATCTCGTCCACGGCGGCGTTGAATTCGGCGTAGGTCCAGCGCCGGCCGCCCGCCACGTCGACCAGCATCTCGCGGTCGGCGTACCTGGCCGCGGTGCGCTCGAGGTTCTCTCCGATCGTCTCGCCCACCAACGGCGCGGAGGAGACGCCGGACGCGTAGGAGAGCAGTGAGTCACCCATGTCCCGAAGCATCGTCCCAGTACGGGGGAGGGGGCACCCCCGTTCGGGGGTGGTCGCCGCACGCGGGCGATGCCATTCTGACGGCATGGCTGTGGCAAGGCCTCCGATGAGTACCGCGACGGTGCAGCGAGGAGTGCTGCTACGCGCCGCCCTGAAGAGGATGTGCCGGGCGACCGGGCTGCCCGTCACCTTCGGCGGCGTGGTCGTGCCCGGAGGACGGAGCATGCCGCTCACCGAGTTCGTCGGGATCCGCACCGACGCGCTTTCCGGCCTTGTCATCGGCGCCGGCAACGGCCTGGGCGGACGGGTGCTGGTCACCGCCAGGCCGGGCAGTGTCAACGACTATGCCGCCGACTCGAAGATCAGCCACGAGTACGACACGGCGGTGACCGCGGAAGGCCTGCGGGCGATCGCGGCGGTGCCCGTGATGGTCGGCGAGTCGGTGTTCGGCGTCCTGTACAGCGGTATCCGTGAGTCGCTGTCACTGGGCACCCGGGTTCTGGACACGATGGACCACACCGCCCGGCGTGTGGGCCTCCAGCTCGCCGTGGAAGAGCAGGTGGAACGGCGGCTGGCGGAGATCGAGACGGCCACGGTCACGCGGGCCGCCCGCGAAGCACCCTCCGCACCGCAGTGGGAACAGGTCCGGGAGGCGCACGCGGAGCTGCGCTCGATCGCCCAGGAGATCACCGACCCGGTCCTGCGCGAGCGTATCCAGCGGGTGTGCGACCGCCTGACCCGATCCACCGACCGGCAGGTCCTCGAAAATCCGTTGTCGCCCCGCGAGCTGGACGTGCTGGCTCTGGTCGCGGTGGGCTGCGGCAACGCCGAGGCCGCCCGGCGCTTGGGCCTGCGGCCGGAGACGGTCAAGAGCTATCTGAGCAACGCGATGCACAAGCTCGGCGCGCACAGCCGGATGGACGCGGTGATCGCGGCCAGACGCACCGGGGTCCTTCCGTGATGATCACTGGCAGGCGATGGGACGGCGTCGCGATCCCATCGCCTGCCGAGCTTTTTTCGGTCCGGTTATCGGCCGGCGTTCAGGTCACATCATCGACCTGAAGAAATGTCAGTCGTCGTGGTGGTCGTTCGAGTCCGAGTGGTGGTGGTCGGAGTCGTGGTGGTCGCTGGAGTGGTCGTGGTCGGACTTGTGGTGGTCCTTCGAGTCCGAGTGCTCGTGGTCGGAGTGGTCGTGGTCGGAGTTGTGGTCGTCGCTGGAGTGCGAGTGGTCGTGGCTGGAGCCGTGGTCGTTCGAGTCCGAGTGGTCGTGGGAGGAACCGTCGTTGTTGCTGCTCGGCGCGGATGTCTGTGGAGCAGCGTCCGGGGTGTTCGAATCGGCTCGCGGCATCGTCGTGGTGCCGGTCGCCGGGTCCTGGGAACTCGGGCTGGACTGTCCCTGCCCGGTCGGGGCGGCGAGCGCGGATCCGACCGGGTAGACCAGATGAAGAGCCGATCTTGGCGGGCGGCCGAGTATCGGCGGACGTTCAGTGGGTGACCCCTTGGCGGGCGCGTCGTCATGGCGACTTCTCGATGAGTCCACCGCCTTGGGCGGGTCACCGGGCAGGCCGTGCCTGCCCGGGCTCCTCACCGGCCAATGAGGTCGGCCCTGTCCGGGACGTTTATCGGGAGCTTCCGGAACATCGCCCGGCGGCTCGGCGACCGGGGCGAGCGGCGAGGATAGGAGATCGATGGCCCTTTGAAGGGCGTCTTTCTGGTCGGCCAGGGAGCCCTTCTTCGTATCGAGCTCCCGGGCGGCGGCGACGAGACCCGGCGATCGGCCGCCATCGGCGACATGATGCAGCGCGATGTCCGCCGTGTTCGTCGCCTTCAACTGTTTACCGGTTGCGGCGATCGCGGCGGCGAGCTGGCGCTTCGCGGACTTGGCCGCGGTGCCTTTCATGAGGGTGCGTGCACGCTGCAGCAGACCTGTCTCACGCTGTTCGAGTGCGTGGATGGTCGCCAGCACTTTGGGAGTCCGCTTGCCGGGCGGCAGCGCGAACAATTCCCGAAGCGACGACTGGACGTGCGACAGCTGCTTCAGCGTGACGACGAGAGAGGTGTCCGCCACCGGCTTGGCCGCTGGGATCTTCGAACCGGAGCCACCGGTCACATCGACGCCGGCGCGTACGGGCTGGGGACTCACACTGGGACGCGCGATGGGTGCAGTGGAGTGTTGGCCGGTGAAACGGGCGACTCCGACCGCGGATCCGGAGATGAACACGACTCCGCCGACCAGTGCCGCCCCCAGCGGGGTGCGCCGCCAATGTCGGGTGACCTTTTGCCCCGTGTCATCCGACTTTGGGCTGATCGCCGCCTGAGGTGCGGCGGCAGCGGAGGCCCGACGCAATTGACGTGCCGCATGCCGGTGGGCACGAGAGCAGTACAGCCGGGTCACCCCATCTTCGGTAGGTATGACCGGTTCCATGCACCCCGGCAACGCACACGGTCGGTCCGGCAGCACCTTCGAATCCTTGTCAGCCATGAGCACACCACCCCAGTTCCGCAGCAACGGCCGGAAATCCCTGCCTTGAGTCAGGCTGACGGCTTCGGGGTCCGGAGAGGACCGGTAGAGCCGCCAAGGAATCCGTGTCACCGCCGCATCGGTCGCGCGGTGACGTCTTGCGACACCAGAGAAGACGGCCATAGGTTGATTTCCAAGCGATGCTCGCAGTTAACAATCAATCCCGGACGACTGGCATCAATAGTCCGTGCAGGTTTGGAGGGTCATCGCCCCGATGGGAAGACCCGAGCGGCCGCTGGACCCGACACAGGGACCGCTGGCCGACTTCGCTCACGACCTACGCGCCCTCCGGCACAAGGCGGGGACACCGAGTTATCGGCGAATGGCCGCCGAGGCCCACTTCTCCGCCACCGCGCTCTCCCGGGCGGCGTCCGGAAAGGCGTTGCCGTCACTCGACGTCACCCTCGCCTTCGTGGCCGCGTGCGACGGGGACACCCGGGTGTGGGAGGACCGCTGGCACGCTCTGCGCGGGGAGTTGAGGGGCGAGACGGAGGAGGGGGCCGAAGCGCGTGAGCCGACCGAGGCGCCGCCGGTGTCGGCCGCCGATCCGGTCCCCGCTTCTACGTCCCCCTCTCGGCTCGCCCCCGACTCCGGGCCGGCGTCCGCTCTTGACCGCGCTCGCGGTAGGCGACGGCTGTGGGTCGCTGCGGCCGTCGTGATCGGGCTCGCCGCCACCGCCGGCACGGTCGCCGCCCTGCTGCCGGCCGCATCGACTGCGGCGCACCCGGCGCGTCGGCCCGCCGCGCACGCGGCGCATCGGCCCGCTACGTACTCCGCACCGACAATGGCGGCGGCCGGCGCGCGCGACCGCGACAATAGGGGCCGCCCGCGCCCCGTACGCCGCGAAGGCGCCGTGACGCTGCGCACGAACCAGATCATCGACTTCGACGACCGGTCATGGCCGACCGCCGAGGCGTCCAAGGACAACCCGTACGACCTTGAGTTCACCTCGGACAAGCGCACGCTCGACAGCATCGGCAGCGACGACATCACCATCCTGCCGCCCGGCAGCCACGGCACGCGTGCGGAATGCGGGGCACAGCAGAACTACAGCGAACCGGTCACCCCCGCCCTGGACCGGCCCGGCACCTTTTTCTGCCTCATCACGGACACTCGCCGCTACGTGCTCTGCCGGATCGACGCCGTCACGCGAGACGCCTCCGGCCGCCCGGCCGAGGTGCGCCTGTACGCCGTCATCTGGGAGCCAAGGGAAGCGGACTGACCCGTCGGAACCGGCGCCGTCGCACGTCCTCGCCTATCCGGCGCAGACGCTCCGGCGCTACCATTGTCGGGAGACCATCAAATACGTGACACGTATTATATCTGGTTAGGAGCGTATGACCATGGCGTCCACGACGCGCCAGGACGCCGGCTCAGCGCGGGATCGGCGGCGCACGACCGCCGCGATCAAGGAGTCCCTGCGTGAGTTGGTCGTTCAGCTGTCACTGCTCAACCACCAGATCTGCGATCACGTCGATATGAAAGACGTCGATCTGTACTGTGTCGACCTGCTCAACCGGCACGGGCCGATGAGTCCCAGCGTCCTCGCCCGCCGCGCCGGCCTGCATCCGGCCACGATGACCGGCATCCTGGATCGTCTCCAGCGTGGCGGCTGGGCCGTTCGCCAACGCGACCCGGACGCCGTCGACCGCCGCGCCGTCACCGTGTACCCCCTGCGCGACCGCAACGCCGAGCTGTACGAGCTCTACTCCGGGATGAGCACCTCGATGGACGGGATCTGCGCGGACTTCAGCGACGGCGAGCTCCAGACGCTCGCCGACTTCCTGCGGCGCACCATCGACGCCGGGCAGCACGCGACCGAGCAACTCGCCAACGACTGACCCACCGGGAGCCGGCATGCCGCCGCAGGTGGGGCGGCGGCTTGACGTAATATAATATGGAAACAATAATGCATGCATTCCATATTGATTGCGGAGCCGCCGGTGAGACTCACGATCTTCGGGGCGACCGGCGGCATCGGCCGCCGGCTCGTCGGTCAGGCGGTCGCCGCCGGGCACGACGTCACCGCGGTCGTACGGAACCCACAGGCGCTGACCGCGGACGTACGTACGGTCACCGCCGACCTGGCGTCACCCGACCCGGCGGTGCTCAGGTCCGCCGTCCGCGGAACCGACGCGGTGCTGTCCGGCCTCGGCCCCCGAGGCAAAGGCGAATTCGGTATCGCCTCTCGGGGCACCGAAGCGATCATCGAGGCCATGAAGGCGACGGACGTACGCCGCATCGTCGTCATCAGCGTCGCGGGCATCTCGACGATCCCGACACCCGGCCGTCCGAATCCGCCCAAGCGCGACCCGGGAATGGGCTGGTTCATGCGGAACGTGCTCAGTCCGATGGCGAAGGCGAGACTCGGACGGCACTATGCCGACGTCGCGATGATGGAGGATCTCCTCCGCGACAGCGGATTGGATTGGACCGCCGTGGGAGTGCCGCTCCTGACCGACAAGCCGCCGACCGGCACCTACCGGACGGCTTACGGGCAGAGTGTTCGCGGCGGCCGCCGCGTCACCCGCGCCGACGCCGCGCATTTCATGCTCCGCGCGATCGAACAGCCCGAGACCATCGGGAAGTCGATCGCCATCGCCAACTGACGGATCCGGAGCGATCAATGTCCATCTTCACCAAGCGCCGGAAGGTCCGGCTCTCGCGTCACCGCATGGCCGACAGTCCGCACGGACCGCTACGGATCAGTCATGACCGCTGGCCATCGGTCCTGGCGCTCGTGGACGGGCCGGGGATCCCCGCCGTCACGGTGCTGCCCGGCCGCGGGATGAGCATGAACGGCCGGCAGATGCCCGCCCGGCAGGGCACCCGCCGCGCCTGGGACCCGCGCCGCAAGGCGCGCATCTGCACCGTTCTGGCGGGCGATCGCGGCTACGAGCTGCGGCCGACCGGTCTGCTGCGGGCGCGACTGCTTCGTGATGGCGAGCTCATCGCCACCGCCCGGGGCCGCCTGGCGGACTACTCACCATTCCGGAACATCCCCGGCATCGATGCCCGCCTGTCCTGGTCGGACGGCGTCGATCCGACCGACGTTGCGATCGGCCAGGCCATGGTGGTCGCCTTCGGCGCAGGCGCCCCGGGCGCTCTGGCCGCGCTCGCCTTCTTCTGGCTCGAATGGATCAGCTGATGAGGCCGAGCGTCCGTACGCGCGGGCGGAGCCGGTTCAGCGCGTCGAGTCGATGAAGCGGTCGATGACGGCGGCGAGGCGCGGGCCCTGGTCCTCCTGGACGAAGTGGCCCGCGTTCGCGATGGTGGTGTGCTCCCGTCCCGCCGCGCCGGGGATGCGCGAGCGGAAGATCCGGTCACCGTCTCCGACGCCGTAGTCGTTGTCGCTGAAGGCGCACAGGAACGGGATCTTCAGGGTTTCGAGCACGGCCCATGCCGTACGGTTCGGCGGTGCCGCCTCGTCGAAGGGAACGATGGGGACGAGCAGCGGGAACTGCCGGGCGCCCTGAAGGTAGGACTCGTCGGGGAACGGCGCGACGTACGCCGCGCGTACCGCCGGGTCGAGTTCGCTCACGGTGCCACGGTCGACGACCTGCCCGGGGTCGAACGGGTTCGCGCGCTGGCTGAGCTGCAGCCAGGTGGCGTATGCGTCGCCGAGGCCTCGGTCTCCGGTGGGAAAGGAGGTGTTGGTCGCCACGACACGGCGGAACCGGTCCGGGCTCGTGGCCAGCAGGCGCAGCCCCAGCAGGCCGCCCCAGTCGTGGCAGACCATGGTCACGCCGTGCAGGCCGAGGCGGTCGAACACCGTCTCCCGTAGCCAGCCGACGTGTCTCTGGTAGGTGTAGGCGAAACGGTCGGCGGGCTTGTCGGACCTGCCGAATCCGACGAGGTCGGGGGCGACGCAGCGGTGCCCGGCCGCGACCAGCGGCGGGATGACGTGCCGGTAGAGGTAGCTCCACGACGGTTCGCCGTGCAGCAGCAGGACCGTCTCACCGGACGCCTTCGCCGGGTCGGCCGGCCGTTCGTCGACGTAGTGGACGCGTAGCCGGGTACCGGCGCCGTCGCCGGCGTCGATCTCGACGTAGTGCGGTGTGAACGGGTAGTCGGACAGGTCCTGAAACCGTTCCTCCGGGGTACGCAGCACGGTCATGCCCGAGACCGGGGCGGGGCGCGTGGACGCGCCGTCGTGAGTGTCGGTGCCCGCCATGGTGTTCTCCTTCATGTCTTCGCTCGCGGAGGCGCCGTCAGCCGCGGAAGGCGGCGGCATGGTCGGCGACCCACTCGGCGTAGGTCCGCGCGGGACGGCCGAGGATCTTCTCCACCTCGTCGGTGACGGCCTCGGCCGGCCCGGAGCCCCGGGCGTACCGGGCCATCAGCGCCTCGACGAAGGGCTCCGGGAGGCCGCGCTGGGACAGGCTCCGCGCGAACGCCTCCGCAGGGACCTCTTCGTAGCGCAGCCGCCTGCCGATCACCTCGCCGATGACGGTCACGAGCTGCTCGTGGGACAGGGACTGCGGGCCGGTGAGCCTTAGCCTCCGGCCCGCCAAGCCGCCGTCCAGCAGCACGCGGGCGGCGACCTCCGCGACGTCCCGTTCGTGGATGAGCGGTTCGGCGAAGCCGGCGTACGGGCCTCGTACGACGTCACCCGCGCGGATCTGAGGAGCCCAGGTGCGGAGGGTGTTGACGGCGAAGGAGGCGGGCCGCAGGCTGACCCACTCCAGTCCGCTCGCGACGGCGGCCTCCTCGGCCTCCTTGTTCCGGTCGCCCTGGAAGCGGGACGGCTGTTCGGCCGGGTCGTCGTCGACATTGATGGCCGAGAGCGCCACCACCCGTTCGACACCGCGCTCCCGGGCGAGCGCCAGCAGGTCGCCGGCGGCCTGCCCGGCGGCCCGCGGGTGCAGGAACACGGCGGTGACGCCGTCCAGGAACGCGGCGACCGTGTCGGGCCGCGACGGGGCACCCGTGACGACCTCGACGCCGTCGGGGAGACCGGCGGTCCCCGGATCGCGGGTGACGGCGCGCACCTTGGCGCCCGCGCCGGCGAGCAGCTCGAGCAGGGGGCGGCCGATGGTGCCGGTCGCTCCGGTTACCAGAATCATGATCAGACCTTTCTGCGAGAGGACGTGGGCCGGAGGTCAGGCCGTCGCCGCGTTCCACCGTGGTGTGCGGGCGTAGGCCGGCTGCCACCTCGCCCGGTAGAGCAGCCGGGCGGGCATGGGAAGCTCGCCGAGCACGCGCCGGGTGAGCTCGGCCGACGCGTCGTCGAGCAACCAGGGGAGGAACTCGGCCGCGCCTTTCAGGCCCTGCCGCTTCCTGATCGCGGCCCCGAACGCCTGCCAGCCCTCGGCCCCCAGATACGTCTCGACGAGCGGCAGGGCCTCGGCCTCCTCGTGCTCCATGTGCGCGGCCAGCGTCGCGGCCAGTTCGTCGGCACTCGCCGCCGGCCCGGCGGCGTCGCCGACGGCGAGCGCGGCGTCGACCTGGGAGAGCAGCGGGTCGATGAGGGCGTGCTCCGCCTCCATCGCGTCCAGCAATCCGACCTCGGTCGGCCGGCGCACCTTCGCGCGCAGCGGCGGCCAGAGCGCCTCGTCCTCGACGGTGTGGTGGATGTGCAGTTGGTGCTTGAAGGTCTCCCACCCGGTGCGCACCGCCGGGTCACCGGCCCGGCCCGCCCGGATCGCCGTGGACAGACGGCGCAGGTCGCGGTTGAACGCGTCGTGGCCGGCGTACATGAAGGTGAAATCGACCTCGCCTTGCGGTGGGCGTCGACGCCCGGTGTCGTTACTGGTCATCGGAGCTCCTCGTGCTTGTTCGCGGGGGTCGTCCAGCCCCGGCGTGCTCACGCCGCGGCCGTGCTTCCGGCGTATGCCGGGGGAGACTTCCCAGCGACCAACATACATGAGAGTCGTATTATATGAAACTCATAGCTTCTGTGCGGTGGAAGCTGTGGTCATGGGATTCGCTGCTGATGAGGCTTCACGGCAGGCGGGCTATCGGCGGTCGGCGGGGTCGCCGCGCGGCGAGGCCAGACGCCGGGAACTGCTCGACCGGGTCACCGAGGACGTCGCCCTCAATGGGCTCGTGGACTTCTCGCTGCGGCGCGCGGCGCGGGCGGCCGGCACGACGCACAAGGTGCTGCTCTACCACTTCGACGGCGTCGAGGACCTGCTCAGGCAGGTGGTGTTCAGGTTGCGCGAGAGGCGTATCGAGAACGCGATGGCCGCGGCCCGCGAGGCATCGGGCCAGGCGACCCTGGCGGCCCGGATCCGGGCCGTATGGTCCACTCTGGTGGAAGAGGAGTCACGCCTGCGGCGGGTGCTCGATCAGGCCATCGGCCTGGCGATGTACGACCCCGACCGCCACTCGGACCTCGCCCGGGAGGCGTCGCGGCAGTATCTGCCGGTGCTGGAGTCGCTCTGTCCGGAGCACTGGCCCGATCGGCGCAGGCGAGAGGTCTCCCAGATGATCCTCGCGACGCTCCGCGGCTTCCTCCTGGAGCGGTTGACCACCGGGGACACCGAGGGAGCCGCCGCGGGGTTCGAGGCATTGATCCGCATGCTGGAACGGGAAGAGGCGGCCGCCGGATAGCCGCCGCCCGCCCGGATGCCGGTGCCCATGGACGCAATGTGAACCATCTGGTTCACTTAAGTCCGGCAATCCAGTCCATCGGAGGTCGGGGTGCGGGTTTCAGCGCAGCGGGAGAAGGTCCGCTTCGCCGGCGGCGGCGTCGAGTGCGCCGGCCGGCACTATCCGGGAACGAACGGCGCCTGCGTGATCATGGGCGCGGGCGGTGGGGTGACCAAGGAGCCCGGCACCGATCCGTTCGCGAGGTGCCTTCAGGCGGCGGGGTTCGGCACCGACCGTGCGGGAGCGGACGACCCGGCCACCGGCGTCGCGGATTCCGCACCGTGTCCAGGAGGACGGGCATGAGGACCGTCGAGCTGTCCGCCGGGACGATCGAGTACGAGGACACCGGCGGTGATGGCCCCACGGTCGTGCTGCTGCACGGGCTGCTGATGGACGCCTCGCTGTGGGACGGGCCGATCGCCGAGCTGTCCGCCGACCACCGGTGCGTGGCGCCGACGCTGCCGCTCGGTGCGCACCGCCGCGCGATGCGCACCGACGCCGACCTGTCGCCGCACGGGTTGGCCCGGCTGGTCACCGAATTCCTCGACCGCCTCGATCTGCGCGACGTCACCCTGGTCGGCAACGACACCGGCGGCGCGCTCGTTCAGCTGCTGATGGCCGGCGGCGCCGAACGCATCGGACGGGTCGTCCTCGCCTCATGCGACGCGTTCGATAACTTCCCGCCGGGCCTGACGGGCCGGACGCTGCTGCTCACCGGAAGGTTGTCGCCCCGGTTGTTCGGGCTGTTCATGCAGCAGATGCGGCTCCGGCCGATCCGGCGGCTCCCCATCGCGTTCGGGTGGCTGACCAAGCGGGGAGACGCCGCCACCGCTCGATGGATGAAGCCGCTCCTTGCCCGGCCCGAGATCCGCCGCGACACCGTTCGGGTCCTGCGAGTGGCGGCGGCGGATACCGGGTTCCTGCTCGCCGCGGCCGACCGGTTGCCGGACTTCGACCGCCCCGCCCTGGTGGTCTGGGCGAGCGAGGACCGTGTGATGCCGCCCGAGCACGGGCGCCGCCTCGCCGAACTCCTGCCTCGGGGACGGCTGGTCGAGGTGGAGGACAGCTACACCCTCATCCCCCTCGACCAGCCGGCGAGACTCGCTCAGACCATCCGCGAGTTCACCCACGCGCCGCTCACCCGGTAGCCACGTCACGCAGCCGCAGGCATCCTCGGCCAGGTCCTGTCGCGGTCAGATCGCGCCTGACTTGGACGCCTGCGGACGGCGCCGCCGCCCGGGAAAGGCGACGTGGGCGTCCAGAATGAGGATCAGCACACCGGTGAGCACGTGAAGCGAGCCCACCCATGGGGCATGGTCCGTCCCCGTCGTGGCGAGCGCATGCTGGACGGGTCCTACGAGGAGGGCGAGTAGGAGCGACTCCCCGACGACCATTCGACCGGACCGAGTGACCAGCGCGACGATCAACATGAGCACCGTCAAAGCGACGATCACCAGCGCGAACCTGTCGTGCAGCGTGAAGTTCGAGTCCTTGAACGTCCCGCCATGGGCGGTGTCAAAGGTACCGAGCCCCGCCAGGATGAACTGGACGAAGATGGCGAGGAGTGTCACCTGTCCGATGACTCGAACGGCATGTGACGCGACTGGTGCATCAGCTTCCAGTGCCTGATCGTTCTGTGTCATTGTGTCTCCAAAGAGGTAATGCACTGGGTTCCGGGGGAAGGCTCGGCGCCGGTCACCTCCTTGGAGGCCTCCTGCGCGGCCAGGCTATTCGAGGATGTAAAGGTCGTAGCCGAAGGCATCGACGTGACCGTTGTACTCGTATGTGCACTTGTACCTCCAGCCCTCCCGCTCATATTCCTGGCCGGCGTTGATGCAGTCCCATTGGCGATCCCAGTACTCGACGTAGGTCCATGAGACCTGTGCGGCCGCGTCCCTCTGCGGAATGGCCGCATGGGCCGGCGTGCTCATCCCGAAAGCCGCTCCGGCGGCGATCCCGACACTGACAACCGCTGCGCGTAGGCGCATCTGCGTTCCCTTCTGTCATGATACATGAGAACCATATCATATGGATCTCAAATTATAAGGGAACGAGAAGGCTTGGGGATTGCATCGTCGACCAGCTGAAACGGAACGTGACGATGGCGAACGCATGAGGGCCGAGGCGGTGCGCTGGTGCCTGCAGGTGGCTGGGCAACGCCAGTGTCGTCCGCTGGAGGGCGCTGCGCCGTTATCGGTGTTCCGCGGTGTGGAGCAGCCGGCCACCTCGGCTGAGCCGGCGCGAGCTCTGGGATGCGTCGACCGGGCTCCGGTCAGGCTGGAGGACGACGCGTCCCGGCTCTCTCGCGTCTCCGGCTATTGAGGTCGACGGTCTCTCCCCCAGCGCCGCAGGGCGGCGGTCTCAGCAGAGATCGCCCAGGATATGGCGTGTCCAATCCGCCGGTCGCAAGCTAACCGCTCAGGTGGACCATGGCCGCGTAGAGCTGTTCTGCGGTCAGCGGAGGTTCCGGCAACTCGTGCCGGTTGGTGGCCCGGAACGCATCGATCATGAGGTGCAGATTGCGCCGCCAGGCTTGTGGAGCGGTGTGGCCGGTGGCTTCGAGGATGCGACCGTTCGCCCAGACCAGCGTGATGATGTCGGCCTCGGTGATATCCGCGCGCACGTCGCCGTGCTGCTGGGCGCGACGCAGGTTCGCCTCGATGAGGTAGTACAGCCGCTCGTGCATCGCCTCGGTGCGGTCACTGGCCGGGAAGCGCATCGAAACAAGGTCGTTGAACCCGCGGTCGCCGGCCTGCATCCCGAACAACGATTCAAGGAAGGCGCAAAAGCCCTCCCACGGATCTTTCATGGCCAGGGCGCGTTCGGCGGTCTCGACGAATTCCTGCAGCTTCGGTTCGAAGACGGCCATCAACAGATCGATGCGGGTCGGGAAGTGCCGGTAGAGCGTGCCGATCGCCAGGTCGACGTCGCGGGCGATCTGTTCGAGGGAGGCGTCGACGCCGTGCTCGGCGAACGCGGTATGAGCGGCGGCGATGAAACGCTCACGGTTGCGCTGCGCGTCGCGACGCCGTGGTCGAGCGGGCACGCCTGAGGATTCGTCGGGCGGCGGCATGCTTCAAGGATATCTATGTGAGGCCCCCCTCAGGTTTCGTGCTACAGTCACTTAACCTGAGGGGGGCCTCACCATCAGCGCTGTTCGGGCTCGTGCACGGCCTCACGGCGGCCTACTGATGGGCCGGCGGAGTGTTCCTCGCCGCCGGCATCACCTGTGGCGCACTCATCCTGAAACCAATCCGGTCCATTGGAGGGACGGTAGACAAATGTCCGTAAGACGAGAGGCGATTCGGTTCGCCAGCGGCGAAACCGAGTGCGCGGCCTGGCATTATCCGGGGACTAACGGCGGTTGCGTAATCATGGCGGGCGGGTTCGCGGTGACCAAGGGTCCGGGCACCGATCCGTTCGCCGAGCGGTTCGCCGACGCCGGGTTCACGGTATTGGCCTTCGACCATCGCCGTCTGGGCGCCAGTGGAGGCCGACCGCGCCAAGTGGTGCGCATCAAGGACGAACTTGCCGACTGGCAGGCAGCGATCGGGTTCGCGGCGACGCTCCCGGGAGTCGATCCGGACAAACTGGCGCTCTGGGGTTTCTCACTGTCGGGTGGCCACGTCTTGCACGTCGCGGCGCGCGACCGGCGGGTCGCGGCGGCGATCGCGCAGACCCCGAATGCCGACTGCCAGGCGATCGTGCGCAACGCCGCGCGTTACCAGACGCCGTTGGCGATGCTGCGCCTGACCGGCCGGGGCATTCTCGACGCCCTCGGCGGTCTGGTCGGCCTGGCGCCCCGGTTGGTGCCCCTTAACGGCGAGCCGGGCACCGTCGCGTTCCTCACCACACCCGACGCCCAGGACACTGAGAGAGCGCTCAATCCCGGTAACCGGTATCCGGACTGGCAGCAGGAGGCCGCTGCCCGCAGCTCGCTGCGCCTCAGCTTCTACCGGCCTGGCCGCCACGCGGCTCGGATCCGGTGCCCGCTGCTGGTTCTGGTCTGTGACCAGGACTGCTCGGCGCTCCCCGGGCCGGCCGTCGCCGCGGCCAACCGCGCTGCCCGTGCCGAACTGGTCCGGTTGCCGGGTGGGCACTACCAGCCGTTCCTAAGCGGGCATGAGGAGGCCGTCGAGGCTGAGCTGTCCTTCCTGCGCCGCCACCTGCTGAATCTGCCACCGACCGATTCCGCTGGCACCACTGCCGGCTCTGCGACGCACAAACCGGAGTGAACGACGAGACTCGCACAAACCATCCGCGAGTTCACCCGCGCGCCGCTCACCCGGTCGGCACTCCGCGGGCCGTGGGCGGACCCGACCGTGATCAGCCGGATCCGCCTCCGGGCCGAGTCGTCTTACAGGACGGCGGAGAGCAGGCTCAGGGCCGACTCCTGACGGGCGATGTCCGCCTGGTCGAACGGTCCGGTCCAGTGCAGCCCGTACTGGTCTGAGCCGTTCCGGTCGTGGTCGTACGCCGACCGGGCCTGGGCGAGAAGGTAGCCGCGGTAGGGGTGAGCCGGCGTGACGTTGTCGAGTTCGGCGAGGTTGCGGGCGAAGACGCCCTTGAACGCGGACTGGTCGGAGTTGCAGGTGCCGGCCGGCTCGCAGGGCTCCGTCAGGACGCCGCCCGGGGACAGGTCGGGGCTGGTGATGACGGCGTGGGCGATCCGGCCGGCGGCGGTGAGCAGCTTCGCGTCATGGGTGCCGCGGTACAACTCGGTGAGGCCGCCGAGAATGACGCCCTGGTTGTAGGTCCACGTGGTGCCGCCGTTACTGGCGCAGCTCCCGCTCTGGGTCTGCAGGCCGTCGTTGACCAGGTGCTCGCCGTTGATCATTCCGGTCTGGGCGAACCAGCGCCATTCCTCGAGCGCGTGGGCGAGGTAGGTCTTGTCACCGGGGATGCGGTTGTGCAGGGACGCGGTGAGCTTGAGGTACAGCTCGTTGCTGATGGCGTTCTTGTAGGTCTTGCCGGGCAGGTCCCACCAGATGCCGCCGCCGCAGGTGCCGTCCCAGTACTGGCGCATGTACGCCTCATCGGTCTTGGCGATGTCGAGGTACCGCCGGTCGTGGGTGAGGTCGTACATGCGGACCATGGCCAGCGCCCACCAGCCGGTGTCGTCGGTGGAGTCCGCGCGGAACTCTCCGCCGCCCTGAGGCCACCAGGGCAAGGGCTTGCGCTGGAGTTCGATGGTGTTCAGCACCTGCGGCATGTACCGCGTCGTGCGCGTCTTCACCATGTAGTCGAGAAGTGCCTGCAGCGCGTTGCCCGACTGCCACCACGGCGCGTCGGGGTCCCAGCGGCCGGTCGGCTCGTCGTAGAAGCCCATCATCGCGGACACGGCCGTGGCGGCCCGGGAGCGCGCGGTCGACCCTCCGCCCGCCGTGGCCCGGGCGGGCAGACTCACGGTCAGCGCCATGACGACGGCCGCCACGAGGCAGATCAGGCCCCTGCTCGCGTTACGCCTGCGTTCGGTCATCTTTCACTCTCCAAGGGAGGGGGCGGAGCCCGGAGACCTGCGCAGCCGCAGGGTGAGCACCTGGAACGGGCGGAGCGTCAGCGGAATCGCGCCGTCGCCCATCGCCGTGACCGAACCGGGCAGTGGCCGCTCCAGCAGGTCGGTGACCGCCACACCGGCGACCGGGAACGACGCGCGCAGGTGAGTGCTCGCCCGGCCGCCCAGCGACTCGTACAGCCGGACGACCACGTCGCCGGACCGGTCGTCGGCGAGCTTGACCGCCTCGACCGCGACGGCGTCCCCGTCGACGCGAACGAGCGGCTCCGGGGGAGCGCCGGTGCCGGTGGTGACGCGTAGCGGCAGGTTCAGGGCGTACCCGCCGCCCACGGCATCGGCGACGGTCGCGCCGGGCAGCAGCGTGTACGTCATCCGGTGCCGCCCCTGGTCGGCGTCGGGGTCGGGGCAGCGCGGCGCGCGGACGAGGCTGAGCCGGGCGGTCGTGGTCGTGCCGCCGTCGGGCCGGGTGGCGCGGGTGACGTCATGCCCGTACGTGGAGTCGTTCAGCAACGCGACGCCGTACCCGGATTCGGCGACGTGGAGCCAGCGGTGCCCGGCGACCTCGAACCGGGCGACGTCCCAGCTGGTGTTGGTGTGCGTGGGCCGGAACACGTGCCCGAACTGGATCTCGGCGGCGGAGCGGTCCGCGTGTACGTCGAGCGGGAACGCCGCCTTGAGGATCTTCTCCCGCTCGTGCCAGTCGATCTCGGTGTCGATCCGCACGCCGGGGCTGCCCGCGGTGACGGTGACGGTCTGGGTCACCGCCGACTCGCCGAACGTCCGCGTGACCCGCACGGCGGCGACCAGCGGTCCGCGCTCCACGGCGACGACGGCGTCCACGCCGGTCAGGTCGGTGTGCCGCCGCCGGTAGTGGCGGTCGATGTCCCAGGCGTCCCAGTGGTTCGGGAGGTCGGTGTGCAGTTGCAGCAGGTTGCCGTGGGCGCCGGGGGCGAGCACCTCGCGGCCGGCCGTCAGGTCGTACACCGAGGCGAGCAGGCCGTCCTCGTCGATCGCCACCCTGATCAGGCCGTTGTCGAGCACGTGCCCGCCGCCGGCGGCCGACACCGTGACCGGCGCGGGCGCCGATTCGGCGCCGAGCCGGGCGATGCCCGAGGCCGGGATCGCGGTGAAGACGGCCGTCGACCCGTCGGCCAGGACCTGCGCGTCCGGACCGGTGGCGAGGGCGGCCGGAACGGTCACCACCTCGGCGCGGTCGCGCGGGCTCGTGTTGAACACCCATCCACCCAGCCCGCCGTCGGACGGTTCCTCTCTGGCCACGGCGGCCACGGCGTCCTGGATGATCGTTTCGAGGTCGGCGCGGACCCGCGCGTACGTGGCCTCCGCCTCGCGGTGCACCCAGGCGATCGAGCTGCCCGGCAGGATGTCGTGGAACTGGTTCAGCAGCACGATCTTCCACAGCCGGTCGAGCTCGTCGTACGGGTAGGGCGACCCGGCGATGATCGCGGCGGTCGCCGACCACAGCTCCGCCTCCCGGAGCAGGTGCTCGCTGCGCCGGTTGCCGGCCTTGGTCCGGGCCTGGCTGGTGTACGTGGCGCGGTGCAGTTCCAGGTACAGCTCGCCGGACCAGACGGGCGCGTCGGGGTACTCGGCGCGGGCGGCGGCGAAGAAGTCGTTCGGGTCCTCGATCACGACCTTCGGAGAGCCTTCGAGGTCGCGTAGCCGCCGGGCCTTCTCCAGCATCTCCCGGGTCGGGCCGCCCCCGCCGTCGCCGTGCCCGAACGGCAGCAGCGACCGCGTGCCGCCGCCCTTGTCGGCGTAGTTGCGCACGGCGTGCGCGAGTTCCTTGGCCTCGAACGTGCCGTTGTAGGTGTCGGCGGGCGGGAAGTGGGTGAAGATCCGGGTGCCGTCGATGCCCTCCCACCAGAACGTGTGGTGCGGGAACTTGTTGGTCTGGTTCCAGGAGATCTTCTGAGTGAGGAACCACTCGTTGCCGGCGAGCACGGCCAGCTGTGGGTACGCCGCGGTGTAGCCGAACGAGTCGGGCAGCCACACGCCCCGGGTCTCCACCCCGAACTCCTCGAGGAAGAACCGCTTGCCGTGGATCAGCTGGCGGGCCAGGGCCTCACCGCCGGGCAGGTTGCCGTCGGCCTCGACCCACATGCCGCCGACCGGCACCCACTGGCCGGCCTTGATCGCATCCCGGATGCGCTCGAAGACCTCCGGGTGGTGTTCCTTGACCCAGGCGTACTGCTGGGCCTGGGAGCAGGAGAACACGAACTCCGGATAGTCACGCGCCAGCGCGGTGACGTTGGCGAAGGTCCGGCCGGTCTTGCGCTTCGTCTCCCGGATCGGCCATAGCCACGCGCTGTCGATGTGCGCGTGCCCGGTCGCCGAGACGGTGTGCGCGCTCGCGTGCGCGGGCCGGGCCAGCACGTCCGCCAGGTGGGTACGGGCGCGGGCCGCGGTGCCGGCGACGTCGTGGATGTCGAGCTCGTCCAGCATCCGCTCGAGGGCCCGCAGGATCTCGTGGCGGCGCGGGTCGTCGGTGGACAGTTCGCGCATGAGCCCGGCAAGGACCTCGGTGTCGAGGCGCAGGTGCCAGACGTCCTCGTCGAGGACGGCCAGGTCGGCGGCGGCGAACCGGTAGAGCGGCTCGTCTCCGGCGGTGGCCTTGTCGCCCAGCGGCGTGGGCGTGAAGCCGTTCGCCAGGATGTCGGGGTTGGCGGCCATCTCCAGCAGGAGGCCGGCCTGCTCGCCGCCGGACGCCGAGGCGGCGACCGGGACGTACTGGTTCATCGGTTCGAGGCCCTTGATCGGCCGGCCGGTCAGGTCGTACACCAGCGCCTCGGCCTGGTTGCCGGGCCAGTCGCCGACGAAGCCGAGGTCGAACACCGCCTCCACGCGGCGTCCGGCCCATTCGGCGGGCACAGTGCCGGTGGCGCGCAGCCAGCTGGTGGACCAGGGCCGGCCCCAGCTGGTGCCGGCCTGGAACGGGGCGTACGTCGCGGTGAGCGCCTCGGCGACCGGCACCGGCTCGCCCGGGACGTGCCAGATCTCCAGCGCCATCGGCAGCCGGGCGGCGTACGTGGCGGGGACGATGCGTTCGCGCAGGACGCGGTCGATCCGGTCCTCGACCTGCCGGCGGTCGTCGTGCATCAGCGGGCTCCCGTCGAGCGCAGGTAGGCGAGTTGCGGGAAGTGGTCTTCGTACCGCTCCAGGAGGCGGCGGGCGACGGCGACGGAGTCGACGAGCGGGTGGGTCGCGAGGGCGCGCAGCGCCGCCGAGCGCGACCCGGTGGTCGCGGCCTCGAGCATCGCGCGTTCGACCGCCTTCACCGAGGTGACCAGGCCGAGCTGGTGGTCGGCGAGGGGCGCGCAGGCGACGGGGCGGGCGCCGTTGGCGTCGACGAGGCAGGGCACCTCGACCACGGCGTCGTCGTCGAGGCCGGGCAGGGCCCCGCGACCTCGGACGTTGAGGATGAGCGTGGTGCGCTCGTCCTGCGCGATGGCGCGCATGATCGCGAGCGCGACCTTCTCGTACCCGCCGGACTCCAGGTCGCACGACTCGCGCTCGCCCGCCCCGGCGGCCTCGCGGTTCTCGGCCATGTAGGTGGTCTCGCGGGCCAGCCGGGTGGCGTCCCAGGCCTCCAGCGCGGACCCGGGGGTGTCCGCGGTGCGGGCGTAGAAGTCGCGCTGCTGGTGCAGGACGAGGGCGCCACGAGTCTTGGGCGCCTCGCGGGCCGCGGCGACGGCGTCCCGGTCGAAGTAGTAATAGTGCAGGTACTCGTTGGGGACGGCGCCGATGGCGCGCAGCCACTCCCCGCCGAACAGTCGCCCCTCCTCGAAGGAGGCCAGCGCGGCGTCGTCGGCCAGGAGGCTCGGCAGCACGTCGCGGCCGTCGACGCGGACCGCGCGCAGCCAGCCGAGGTGGTTGAGGCCCGCGTAGTCGAACCAGACGCTCTCCGGCTCGACACCGAGCGCGGCGGCGACGCGGCGGCCGAGGCCGACCGGGGAGTCGCAGATGCCGATGACGCGGTCGCCGAGGTGGCGGGACATCGCCTCGGTGACGGTGCCGGCCGGGTTGGTGAAGTTGATGACCCAGGCGTCCGGGGCGCGCTCGGCGACGCGGCGGGCGATGTCGACCGCGACCGGGATCGTGCGCAGACCGTACGCGATGCCGCCCGCGCCCACGGTCTCCTGGCCGAGGACACCCTCCTCGAGCGCCAGCCGCTCGTCGGCCGCGCGGCCCGCGAGCCCGCCGACGCGGATCGCGGAGAACACGAAGTCCGCACCGGTCAGAGCCTCGTCGAGGTCGGTGGTGACGGTGACGCGCGGCGGGTCGGAGAAGCCAGCGGCCTGCTCGGCGAGGACCTGGCGAATCACGGCCGTACGGGCCGGGTCGAGGTCGTGCAGGACGACGTCGGTGACGCGTCCCTTCCCCTCATCGGCCAGCAGCGCCCGGTACACCAGCGGCACGCGGAACCCGCCGCCGCCGAGAATGGTCAGTCTCATATTTCGATCACCTCAACGTCGGCTTCGCGCAGGACTGCGGCCGTCGCCGGATCGGCGGGGGCGTTCGTCACCACGATGTCGAGGTCCGCGGGTCCGCAGACCTTGGCCATGCCCTTGCCGGGGAACTTGCCGACGTCGGCGACCAGGATGACCTGGTCGCTCACCGCGAGCATGGCGCGTTTCACCGGGACCTCGATCACGGTGGTGTCCATGACGTGACCGGTCGGGCGTACGCCGCTGGCGCCCAGGATGAGCCGGTCGGCATGGAGTTGCCGGATGTTGTCCTCGGTCATGAATCCCACCAGCGACCGGTACTCCCGCCGGAGCATGCCGCCGAGCAGCATCAGCTGGATGTCCGGCTCGTCCTCGAGCTCTTCGGCGACGGCGAGGCTGCTGGTGATGACGGTGAGGGAGCGGCCGCGCAGCTGACGGGCGACCCGGTGCGCGGTGGTGCCGATGTCGATCAGGACGGTCTCGTCGTCCTTGATCAGTTCTGCGCAGCGTTTCGCGACCGCGTCCTTCTCGCCAGGGTGAACGGCGGCCACGTCGAGGAACGGATCGTCGCGGTCATCGGTGGGTACCGCGCCGCCGTGGACCCGCCGCAGCAGGCCGTCCTCATCCAGTTGGACCAGGTCACGGCGGATGGTGGCCTGGCTGGTATCCAGCCGGGCGGCGAGATCCTCGACGGTGGCGGCGCCGTCTGTGCGCAGGATGCGCAGGATCAGCTCGTGCCGTTGATCCCTAAGCATGAGAGCACTGTAGTGCGTACTCGCGCAAAAGTGAAAATTTTCATTCAAACTCTTGCGCGTTTCTGCGCAGTTCGCCACGATGCTGCGTATTCGCAACCCCGTACCCCCACTTCAAGGTCATTTCGATGGGTGACTCCGGCATTGCGCGAACGGATCGTGCCGCGCGAACGAACACCGCTCTCCCCGCGGACGGTGTCGACGTCTTCGTCTCCGGGCTGCTGTTCCACGACCTGGTGCTGACCGGCCTGGACCGGCCGCCCAAGCCGGGCACGGAGACGTGGACCACCGGCATGGGCGCGGGCCCCGGCGGCATCGCCAACTTCGCGGTCACGCTCGCTCGCCTAGGCCTGCGTGTCGGGATGGCGGCGGCGTTCGGCGATGACCGGTACGGCCGGGACTGCTGGGAGACCCTCGAGGCCGAAGGGGTCGACCTGTCCTGGTCCCGGCGCTTCGCCGACTGGACCACGTCCGTGACGGTGTCGCTCGCCTACGACGGCGATCGCGCCCTCGTCAGCCATGGCACGACACCGCCGGACCTGCCGGTCGCCCCACCGCCGGCCCGCGCGACCGTACTGCACGTCGGGCCCGAGCCGATCCCCTGGCTCGACGGCGCAGACCTGGGTCTGATCTTCGCCGACCTCGGCTGGGACCCGTCCGGGCAGTGGGCCCCGGACGTCCTGGTCCGGCTCGCCCGCTACCACGCCTTCCTGCCCAACGAATGGGAGGCGATGGCCTACACCCGCACCGACAACCCCGAGGCCGCCGTCGCACGGCTGGCCGAGTTCGTCCCGCTCGCCGTCGTCACCCGCGGCGCCGACGGTGTGATCGCCATCGACGGAACCACCGGCGAGACCGCGTCGGTGACCGGGCTCCCCGTCGACGCGGTGGACCCGACCGGGGCGGGCGACGTGTTCGGCGCGAGCCTCGTCGCCGCCACGCTCGCCGGCTGGCCGCTCGCCGACCGGCTGCGCTTCGCCAACCTGTCCGCCGCGCTGTCCCTCCAGCGGCCCGGCGGCTCCCTGTCCGCGCCCGGCTGGACCGGCGTCGCCGCCTGGTGGCGTTCCACCCGCTCCTCGTCCGGCGACCCGCGGATCCTCCGTGACTACGCGTTCCTCTCCGACGTCATCCCACCCCTCGAAGGGCCATGAAGATGGAACTCACCCGCAGAAGACTGCTCCAGGCCGGCCTGCTCACCGGCGCGGGACTCGCCGCGAGCGCCTGTGGAAGCGGCTCCGGTACCGGCTCGGCCAGCCTGGCCGGCAAGAAGATGGCCGTCTGGGTCTGGGACGGCTGCATCAGCCCGAACGTCCTCAAGCAGGCCGTCGCCCACTTCACCCAGACCAAGGTGACCCCGTCCGTCATCGGAGGGGATTTCAAGCAGAAGCTGGTCACCACGATGACCAGCCGCGCGTTCCTGCCGTCGATCACCGGCGTCAAGGGCGAGGACATCGCGTCCTTCAAGGGCAACTACGCCGACCAGTTCGTCGACCTCAACACCCTCGGCGCCGGCAAGGTCACCTCGCAGTACGTGGGGTGGAAGCTCAAGCAGGCCACGACCAAGGACGGCAAGCTGCTCGGCCTGCCCATCGACATCGGCCCCTGCGCGCTGTTCTACCGGCACGACGTCTTCGCCAAGGCCGGGCTGCCGACCGAGCCGGGCGAGGTGTACGCCGCCGCGTCCACGTGGGACGACTACTTCGCGCTCGGGGTGAAGCTCAAGAAGGCCGACCCGAAGGCCTTCATGATCGACGACGGCACCTCGCCGTTCACGTACACGGTCCAGCAGGGCACGAAGCGGTTCATCGACGAGAACAACCACTTCATCGGCGACCAGGACCATATCCGCACGGCCTGGGACCGGTCGATCAAGGCTCTGCAGCTCGGCATCGTGCAGCCCTTCGCCGATCCGGGCAGCACCGACTCGAACGCGGCGTACAACAACGGCACGGTCGCCAGCTCGGTCGGCGCCGCCTGGCACTACCTCGACCTGGTGCAGGCCGCTCCCAAGACCTCGGGCAAGTGGCGGGTGGCGACGATGCCGGGCGGGCCGGCCAACTTCGGCGGCTCGTTCCTGGCCATCCCGGCGCAGGGCGGCGACCACAAGCTGGCCTTCGAGGTCATCACCTGGCTGCTCAACCCGCAGAACGAGGCGCAGACCTGGGTCGACAACGGCAACTTCCCCGCCAACACGGGAAGCTACACGCTGCCCACGATGACCGCGCCCGTCCCGTTCTTCGGCGGCCAGAAGGCGATCGAGATCTTCGCGCCCGCAGCACAGAAGATCCAGGCCCAGTATGAGGCGCCGGCCGACGCCGCGGTCTCCGACCCGTTCCAGTCGGAGCTGAAGAACGTCTGGGCCAAGCACAAGGATCCGGAGAAGGCCTGGTCGGACGCGGTGAGCACCGCGAAGCAGGTCGCCCAGCGCGAGGGCGTGAACTAGATGGCCGCTACGCGAGCCGTCACCAAGGGACCGGGCCGGAAGGGGGCGCTGCGGACCTTCTGGCCGCAGTACCTCGCGATCTCGCCGTTCTACGTGCTGTTCGCGGTGTTCATGCTGGGCCCCGTGCTGTTCTCGCTCTACCTGGCGTTCCAGAAGTGGAACGGCCTGGGGCCCATGCAGTTCGTCGGACTGCAGAACTTCCGGTTCCTGGTCAAGGACAGCCTCTTCTGGCAGTCGCTGAGCAACACGTTCGCCATCTGGTTCCTGTCGACCGTGCCGATGCTGATGCTCGCGATGGTCCTCGCGGCCATGCTGAACTCGGCGGTGCGGCTCGGCGGCTTCTACCGGATCGCGTACTTCATTCCCAACGTGACCTCGCTCGTGGCCGTCGCCATCTTCTTCGGCTCCGTGTTCGCCAACCAGGTCGGTCTGATCAACGACGTCCTCCGGTGGCTGCACATCGCGCCCGTCGGCTGGCTGACCGGCAGCTTCACGATCAAGCTGGTCATCGCGTCGCTGATCACCTGGCAGTGGACGGGCTACAACGCGATCATCTATCTGGCCGGCATGCAGGCGATCGACTCCGAGCTGTACGAGGCCGCCCGCATCGACGGCGCCGGGCCGGTGCAGTGCTTCCGGCGCATCACGATCCCGCAGCTGCGGCCGATCATCCTGTTCACGGTCATCATGTCGGCCATCGGCAGCATGCAGACCTTCACCGAGCCGCAGGTGCTGTTCGGCAGCACCGACGCGACCAACCCCGACACCGGCGGTCCCGGCCACGCGGGCCTGACCACGGTTCTGTACCTGTACCGCGAGGCGTTCGACTTCAACCAGTACGGGTACGGTGCCGCGATCGCCTGGGCGCTGTTCCTCGTCATCCTGCTGTTCACCGCGATCAACTGGCGCGTGGTGGCCCGAAGGAGAACACCGTGAGCCATGCCGTGAGAGACAAGAGCGTCCCCGTGGTCGGGACCTCGGACCTGGCCCGCCGGGCGAACCAGCGGGCCGGGGTGGCACGGCGGGTCAAGAGAGCCGCCCTGCACCTGGTGCTGATCGTCGGCGTGCTGGTGTCGATGTTCCCGTTCTACTGGACGGCGGTGATGGCCACCAACACCACCGAGGACATGTACCGCAACCCGCCGGCGCTGGTCCCCGGGACGCACCTGTGGCACAACATCCATCGGGTCTTCCAGACGATCGACTTCTTCGGCTCGCTGCTCAACACGGTCATCGTGGCCGTCGCGACGACCGCCCTGGTGCTCTTCATCGACTCGCTGGCGGCGTTCACGTTCGCGAAGTTCGAGTTCCCAGGGAACCGGATCCTGTTCCGGCTCCTGCTGCTGACGCTCATGCTGCCGGCCCAGCTCTCCCTCATCCCGCGCTTCGTGCTCATGGTGCAGCTGCACTGGGCGGGGACGCTGAACTCGCTGATCTTCCCCGGGGTGGCCAACGCCTTCGGCATCTTCTGGATGCGCCAGTACATCCAGAGCGCCGTCCCGGACGAACTGCTCCAGGCCGCACGCCTCGACGGCTGCGGGTTCCTGCGGCAGTACTGGCACGTCGCGCTGCCCGCCGTCCGGTCCGCCCTGGCCTTCCTCGGCATCTACACGTTCATCCAGGCCTGGAACGACTACGCCTGGCCGCTGATCGCGATGATCAACCCGAAGAAGGTCACGCTGCAGGTGGCACTGGCCCAGCTCAACACCGCCCACCACACCGACTACAGCATGGTGATGGCCGGGACGTTCCTCGCCGTCCTGCCGCTCGTCGTGGTGTTCATCCTGTTCGCCCGGCAGTTCATCCGCGATGTCATGAAGGGGGCCCTGCGTGGTTGAGCGCCCCTGGGCCTCACCGGAACTCACCGGATGGCGGCGGCTGCCGATGCACTCCCTGCGGAGGCCCGCCGCCGTACGGCTGGACGGGCGCTGGCGGTTTCAGCTCCTGCCCTCGCCCGAGGCGGAGGTGACGGCCGAGTGGGGAGAGGCCGAGGTGCCGGGCTGCTGGACGATGGGCGGTACCGGCGACCTGCCGCAGTACACCAACTTCCGGATGCCGTGGCCGGACCTGCCCCCACACCCGCCGGCGGCCAACCCGACCGGCGTGTACGAACGCGAGGTCACCGTTCCCGCCGACTGGGCCGGGCGACGGATCGTCCTGCACGTCGGAGCGGCCGAGAGCGTCCTCATCGCCCAGGTCGGCGGGGTCACCGCCGGGATCGGCAAGGACTCGCACCTGGCAAGCGAGTTCGACGTCACCGACCTGGTCCGGCCGGGGGAGACCACCACCGTCCGGCTCACCGTCGTGAAGTGGTCCGACGCGACCTTCATCGAGGACCAGGACCAGTGGTGGCACGGCGGCATCACCCGCCCGGTCCTCCTCTACTCCACCGACCCGCTGTACCTCTCAGACGTACGGGTCACCGCCCATCGCGGCGGGCACCTGCGGGTGGACGTCGACGTACGGTCCTCGTATCTTTCCCGACCCGCATGCCCCGACCAACCGACCCCGACCGACCTCCCGGCCCACCCCGACCGACCTCCCGGGCACGGCCCGCTGCCCGGTGGATGGCGGGTCTCCGCGACCCTGGGCGGGGTCGACCTGGGCGTGGACACGGCGTACGGCGCGCTGCTCGCCGAGCGCGACCAGATCTCCGCCTGGCAGGGCCGAGTCCGGTTGCGCAGGACCATACCGGGCGTCCGCCCCTGGTCGGCCGAGCTTCCCACGCTGTACGACCTGGTCGTGCGGGTGCACGACGCCGAGGGAACCGTCACCGACGAGACCACGCTGCGCGTCGGCTTCCGCGACGTCGAGGTCCGCGGCCGCGACCTGCTCGTCAACGGCGAGCGCGTCTACATTCGCGGCGTCAACCGGCACGACTTCCACCCGCGGACCGGCCGCGTGGTGTCCCCGGAGGACATGCGCGCCGACCTGGTGACCATGAAACGCTTCGGGTTCAACGCGATCCGCACCTCGCACTACCCGAACGACCCGGTGCTGCTCGACCTCGCCGACGAACTCGGCCTGTACGTGGTGGACGAGGCGAACGTCGAGAGCCACGCGTACGCGCGGGAGATCTGCGACGACCCGGCCTACCTGCCCGCCTTCGTCGACCGCGTGTCGCGGATGGCGCGGCGGGACGTGAACCACGCCAGCGTCATCGTCTGGTCGCTCGGCAACGAGAGCGACTACGGCGTCAACCACGACGCCGCCGCCGGCTGGCTGCGGGCCTTCGACCCGACGCGGCCCGTCCAGTACGAAGGCGCCATCAAGTACGACTTCGACGGCGGTCCGATCAGCGACATCGTCTGCCCGATGTACGCCTCCATCGAGGAGATCACCGCCTACGCCCGCTCCGGACGGCAGGATCGGCCGCTGATCCTGTGCGAGTACTCCCACGCGATGGGCAACAGCAACGGGACCCTCGCCGACTACTGGGCGGCCATCGAGTCCACGCCCGGCCTGCAGGGCGGCTTCATCTGGGAGTTCTGGGACCACGGCCTGCTCCAGCGCATCGACGACGGTATGCCGGCCCCGGAAGGCACGTACGCCGACGGGGTGGCCGGACCGGGGTACCGGTGGGCGTACGGCGGCGACTTCGGCGACGAGCCGAACGACGGGAACTTCTGCGCCGACGGCGTCGTCTTTCCCGATCGCACACCGAAACCGGCGATGTACGAGCACCGCGAGCTCGCCGCTCCGGTCCGCCTGACGGACGACGGCGGCGTGATCCGGGTGCACAATCGCCAGCATTTCCGGGACCTGTCCTGGCTGGCCGCCGAGTGGCTCCTCGACGCCGACGGAGCGGCCGTCCGGACGGCGCCCGCCGAGCTGCCGGACATCCGGCCCGGCGGATCGGCGCTCCTCACGCCGCCCGCGGCGCTCATCGGCCACCTGCCCGGTGACGGCGAGCTCTGGCTCACCCTGCGGGTGACGGTGCGCGACGACCAGCCGTGGGCGGCGGCCGGCACCACGCTGTGCCTGCCGCAGATTCGCCTGCGCACCGAACGGCGGGACCTGCCGCTTCGGACGAGGGGCACGGTGGGCGGCCCTCCGATCGAGGTCGACCACGACGGGCTGCTCGTCCACCCGCTGCTCGCCGCGCCACCGACGCTCAGCCTGTGGCGGGCGCCCACGGACAACGACCGGCTCGCCGGGCTCGGCGCCCGCTGGGCGGATCAGGGGCTGCCGGAACTCGTCCGCGTGCCGGTCGACGTGGTACGCGACGGCGACCGGATCACCGTTCACGCGCGCTACCTCGGCGGACTGGTCGTCCACGAGCAGTCGTTCACGCCGATCGCGGACGGGATCCTGGTCGAGGAGACCGCCGTGCTCGGCGACGCGCTGACCGACGTCGCGCGGGTCGGCACGGTCTTCGAGACCATCGCCGGGTTCGAACGCGTCTCGTGGTACGGGCAGGGGCCCTGGGAGACCTACGCCGACCGGTGCGCCGGCGGCCCGGTCGGCTCCCACCAGGCCGCGGTCGACGACCTGTTCACTCCGTACCTGCGGCCGCAGGAGAGCGGCGGCCGGCACGGAGTCCGCCGGTTCACGCTCACCGGACCCGCGCACACGCTGCGGGTTCGGCTCGACAGGCCACGCCAGGTGAGTCTCACCCGGTACCGCGCGGCCGACCTCGCGGCGGCGACCCACCACGACGAGCTGGTGCCACGGCCGGAGTGCGTCGTGCACCTCGACGCCGCGCACCGTGGCCTCGGCACGGCGTCCTGCGGTCCCGACACCCTGCCCGCCTTCCTGGTGGGACCGGGCACCCACCGATGGTCCTGGACTCTGGAGACGACGTGACGGCGAATCGAACCATCCGGGTGGCCAGTGCCCCCGTGAACTTCGGCATCTACCGGTCGAACACCACCCTCGGCCCGGAGGAACTGCTGGCGAGCATGACCGACCACGGCTACGACGGCACCGACTCCGGCCCGATCGGCTACCTCGGCGCCGGGCCGGGGCTGGGCGACCGGCTCGCCCGGCACGGGCTCGCGCTGGCCGGCGGCTGGGTCGACCTGCGGTACGGCGACGCCGACAGGTTCGACGAGGACCTCGAAAAACTCCGCCACGCCCTGAAGTGGTTCAACTCCGCGCCGGTGGACGACCCGTGGTTCGCGCCGCGCCCGACCCTTGCCTGCCCCAGCAACCCGGAGCGGTTCGCCCACCCCGGCACCCCCGTACGGCCCGGCGTGCCCGACGCGAAGTGGCCGGCGTTCGCGGCCCGTGTGCAGCGCGCCGCCGACGCCTGCCGGGCGGCCGGCCTGGAGCCCGCCTTCCACCAGCACCTCGGCACCGACGTGGAGACCTACGAGGAGGTCGAGCGCCTGCTCGAGCTCACCGACGTGGGGATCTGCCTCGACACCGGCCACCTCATGCTGGCCGGCGGGGACCCGTTCCAGGCGCTGCAGGCGTGGGCGGGCCGGATCACGCAGGTGCACGTCAAGGACGCCCGCCACGATCTGCACGAGCAGGCCCGCGCGGACGAGGCGGACCTGACGGAGCTGGTGCGCCGCGGCGGCTTCTGCGCGCTGGGCGAGGGCGACCTCGACGTGCCCGCGTTCGCCCACGCGCTCAAGGACGCCGGGTACACCGGCTGGGTCGTCATCGAACAGGACGCGCCCGCCACCGGCCAGGACCTGGACACCATCCTCGCCGACCAGCGCGCCAACCGGGAGCTGCTGCGGAAGGCCGGGCTGTGAGGGTCAAAATCGCCGTCGCGGGTCTCGGTGTCATCGCGCAGACCGTGCACCTGCCGCTGCTGGAGCGGCTCCGTGACCGGTTCGAACTGACCGCGGTCTGCGACCTGTCGCCCTCGCTCACCGAACGAACGGCCGACCGGTACGGCGTGCCCGGCCGGTACACCGACATCGAGACGATGCTGGCGGCGGGCGGGTTCGACGCGGTCGCGCTGCTCACCTCCGGCTCGCACGGACCGGCCGCCGCCTCCGCACTCCGGCACGGCTACTTCGTGCTGTGCGAGAAGCCGCTGGCCTACACCCGGGCCGAGGCCGCGGAGCTCGCCGCGCTCGACGGCGGGCCGGCGCCGAAGCTGATGGTCGGCTACATGAAGCAGTACGATCCGGCGGTCGCGCGCGTCGTCGCGGCGAACGCCGCCGCCGAGGCGCAGGCGATCCAGGTGACCGTGCTGCATCCGAGCGACGGCGCGCAGCTGGCGTTCGCCCGGCTGCCCGCACCGCCGCAGGACGTGCCCGCGGACACCCTCGCCGCCCTGCGAACCGCCGACGACGCCCTGCTACGGGCCGCCGTCGGCGACGTCCCGGCAGCGGCCCGCAGGCTCTACACGACGACGCTGAACAGCATCAGCCACGACCTGTCGCTCCTGCGCCTGCTGGCCGGCGGGGTCGCCACCATCGACCACGTCGCGCTCTGGCCCAACCACCGCGAACGACAGGCCGCCGCCGGGCGGTCCATCGAGCTGGCCGGGACGCTGGGCACGGGCGGCCGGTACACGATCCACTGGCACTTCCTGGCGGACTACCCGGCCTACCGGGAGACGGTGGCGATCCACCACGCCACCGGATCGGCCGAGCTGGTCTTCCCGACGCCGTACCTGCTCGGCGCACCCACCCGGCTCACCATCGTCGAGGGCGACGGTGGAGCCGAACGGCGCACGGAGTACGCCGATGTGACGCCGTCGTTCGAGAACGAACTGCTCGCCTTCCACACCATGGTCACCGAGGGCGTGCCGCCGCTCACCGGGGTCGCCGGGGCGGCCGAGGACATCGTCACGGCACAGCTGGCCGTACGCCACCTGGCGGGGACCGCCACGGGCGGCGAGGCCGCGGAGCCGCCCCCGCCGCGGTGATCCTTGCCGACCGCCGTGGGTCGGCCGCGCGTCCGCGAGCGCTGGAGCCGGCCCTCAGAGGCGGCGGGGGAGGGGGTTGCCGGCCTCGCGGACGCCGCGAGGGACGTCCACGGTCAGCAGCAGCCCGAAGCCGACGACGAAGAAGACGATCAGTGAGGCGATGGCGGTGCGGTAGCTGTCGGTCCACTGCAGGGCGGCGGCGAACACCAGCGGCCCCAGCCAGCTCGTCCCCTTGTCGCTGATCTCGTAGAAGCCGAAGTACTCCGCCTCACGGTCGCGGGGCAGCAGATGGGAGAACAGCGACCGCGACAGCGCCTGCGTGCCGCCCAGGACGACCCCTATGGCGGCGGCCAGGGCGAGGAACTCCACTGCCGACCGGCGCTGCAGCGTGTAGCTCGCCAGCACGACGATCACCCAGACGACGAGGGAGACCAGCACGACCCGCTTGGTGCCGTACCGCTGGGCGAGGCGGCCCAGCAGCAGCGCCCCGCCGAACGCGACGAACTGGACGAGGAGCACCGCCGCGATCACGTTCGTCTGGCCCAGCTTCAGCTCCTCCGTCGCGAATGTCGCCGACATCGTGATGACCGTCTGCACGCCGTCGTTGTAGACCAGGAAGGCGAGCAGGAACAGCAGGGTGACGGGCCGGTTGCGCACGTCGCGCAGGGTCGTGGCCAGCTGGGTGAACCCGGAGCGTACGGCGGCGGGCAGCGGCTCGGCCGAGCGTGCGCGGCGCCGGTTGTGCAGCGTACGCAGCGGGATGAGGGTGAACGCCGCCCACCAGACACCGGCCGAGGCCATGCTGATGCGCACCGATGCCGCCTTGGACAGCCCGAAGTCGTCGTGCAGCAGGAACAGCACGAGGTTGAGCACGAGCAGCAGCCCGCCGCCGAGGTAGCCCAGGCCCCAGCCGCGCGAGGACACCGCGTCGCGTTCGTCGGGTTCGGCGATGTCGGGCAGGAAGGAGTTGTAGACGACGCTGGAGGCGCCCAGCGCGAGGTTGGCCACGATGAACAGCGCCGCGCCGAGGAGATACCGGCCGCCGCTCACGAAGTACAGGCCCATGGTGGCGAACGCCCCGACGTAGGCGAACGCGCCGAGCAGCTCGCGTTTGCGTCCCGTGTGGTCGGCCAGCGCGCCGGCCAGGGGCAGGACGAGGACCTGCAGGATCACCGACAGGGTGACGGCGAGGGGATAGACCGCCTTGGCCCGGATGTCGGCGCCCAGAGGATGGACGAACCCGCCGGCGTCGGCGGCCGCCTTGGCCACGTCGCTGAGGTACGGCCCGAGGAAGACCGACACGACGGTGGTGTAGAAGGCGGAGTTGGCCCAGTCGTAGAAGTACCAGCCGCGCTGCTCGCGCCGCCGGTCCCGGGGGATGGTGTCGGCGGGGGCGCCGACGGGGGCCAGGCCCACGCGTCCTCCTCGGCCGCCCGTGGTCTCCGGCCCTACGCGGTGGCCGTGGCCCACTGCGCGCGGGCGGTCATGACGTCGCGCAGGGCCTTGATCTCATCGGTGATGATGCCATCAACGCCGAGGTCGAGGAGGCGTTCCATCGCGGCGGGGTCGTTGACCGTCCAGACGTGCACCTGCAGGCCGAGGGAGTGCGCGGTCGCGAGGAACGCCTCGGTGACCAGCGGGGTGCGCCCGACGCGCTGAGGGACCTGGGCGCACGGCACGCCGAGCTCGGCCAGGCGCACCAGCCGGCCCAGCGGCCCGCTCACGGACCGGGCGCGCAGCGTGGCCACGCCCAGCGGGCTCAGGGCCGTGCACACGTCGCGGCCGGACAGCAGGCGCATGCGGGCGCGGACGTGCCGGAGCCGCCGGTAGGAGAAGGACGTGACGCACACCCGGTCCCAGGCGCGGGCGCGGTGCAGGACCTCGGTGAGCGGGCCGATGGCGTCCTCGGCCTTGACGTCGATGTTGAGGCGGGCGGCGGGCCAGGCGGCGAGGATCTCCTCCAGGCGGGGGATCGGCTCGCGGCCGGCGATCCGCGCCTTGGCGACCTCGGAGAAGCCGAGCCGGGAGATCGGGCCGGTGCGGTCGGTCACCCGGTCGAGGCTGGCGTCGTGGAAGGCGACCAGGACGCCGTCGGCGGTGGCGCGCACGTCCGTCTCGAGGTAGCGGTAGCCCAGGCCGATCGCACCCTCGAACGCCGCCATGGAGTTCTCCCGGCCGTCGGGGGAGCCGCCGCGGTGGGCGAACGGGATAGGGCCGGGGTGGTCGAGATATTCGTACACGGAGCACCTGTCGGATCGTCGGCGGTGAGGCCACCTTCCACCGTAGCTACCTTACTACGTAAAGGCGGGCGCTCGGTCAACCAATGATCTCTCCACCTGGTTACGGGCCGAATCTACCGACGTGAACACCGCCAACCGGCGATTCGCCGCAAGCCGGGCATCTCTTCCACTAAGTTGTGTGTCCGGCGTGGCTCAGGGGAGCCGCTGTACCTCCGACCGGGAAGGCTCGTGATCGTGCCGGACACCAGCGCCTACGCGGCGACCTTCGAGATCGTCGATGTGAACAAGGATGGGCGCGTCTCCGCGCCGGAGCTGAAACTGCTGATGAAGGCCCTGGGGGAGGAGATCACCGACGAGGCGGCCGCCGAGGTCGTCCGCCGGATGGACTCCGACGGCGACGGCGAGATCTCCCTCGAGGAGTTCGCCGCCTACATGTCGCAGGGCTGACCGTGACCGGGCCCGCCTATTCGGCGGGCCCTTCGCGGTTCCCGGTGCTCCGCGCGCGAGCGGAGCACCCGTAACGGGCTCGCCGCGATGTCAGGCGGGTGGCAGGGCGAGAGCCTGATCCCGGGCGTGCGTGATGGGGTCGGGGAAGACGCCCAGGCCGTGGGCGACGAGCGCGCCTTCGTGCAGCAGCATGAGCGTACGGCCGGTCCGGCCGGGGTCGTCCGCGCCCGCCTCCCGGGCCAGGCCGGTGAACAGCTCCAGCATCCACCGTTTCTGCCCCGCGATGATCGCCGACGCCGGATGGGCCGGGTCGGTGATCTCGGCATGGGCGTTGACCATGCTGCACCCCCGGGGGCTGGTGTCATCCATCCACTCCTTCGAGGCGTCGAACACCGCCCCGAGACGGCCGGCGGGCGTGTCGGGCCGGGCCGCACCGAGACGGTCGCCGAGGAAGGCCCGCCAGCGCTCGTCGCGATCGGCGAGGTACTCCACGACGATCTGGTCCTTGGATCCGAACCGGTCATAGAGCGTCTTCTTCGTCACCCCCGCCTCGGCGGCGATCAGGTCGACTCCGACGACGTGGATGCCGCGCTCGTAGAACAGCCGGGCGGCGGCCTCCAGGAGCCGGCGCGCCCCGGGCGTCATCGTGATCCGCTCCGGTGTCGTGCGCATGTTGCCCAGAGTACACAGATCGGTATAGTGACGCGGTGTGAGGTAAACCGATCTGTATACCGGAGGTCATGCCGTGAACATCCTCCTGGCGGCCGGATTCGTGCTGTGCTGGAGTTCGGGGTTCATCGGCGCCAAGCTCGGCACCGGTGCCGCCTCCGCGGTCACGATCCTCACCTGGCGTTTCATCCCCCTGGCCGTGGTCCTGCTCGCCGCCGCCGCCGCCCGCCGCGCCTGGCGCGGCCTGACGGCCCGCGAGCTGGCCCGCCAGGCGCTGATCGGCGCCCTGTCCCAGAGCGGGTACCTCCTCACCGTCTACGAGGCGATCCGGCTCGGGGTCTCCAGCGGCACCACGGCCTTGATCGACGGCACCCAGCCGCTGATCGTCGCGGTGCTCTCCGGCCCGCTGCTCGGCCGCTCCGTCGCGCGGCGCCAGTGGCTCGGCCTGTGCCTCGGCGTGACCGGCGTCGCCATCGTCACCGCGGCCGACGCCACCGCCCGTACCGGCGTGGTGTGGTGGGCCTACCTGGTGCCGTTCGTCGGCATGCTGTCCCTGGTGACAGCGACGTTCGTCCAGGGCCGTTCCCGGGCCGAGGTCTCCCCGGAGGTCTCCCTGACCGTTCACTGCACCGTCAGCGCCCTGCTCTTCACGACCCTCGCCCTGAGCACCGGGGTCGTCGTTCCCCCGGCCACGCCGGCGTTCTGGGGTGCGGTCGGCTGGCTGGTCGCGCTGCCGACGTTCGGCGGCTACGGCCTGTACTGGGTCGTGCTGCGGCGCTCGGGCGTGACGGAGGTCAACACGCTGATGTTCCTGATCGCCCCGGTCACGGCCGTGTGGGGCGCCCTGATGTTCGGTGAGCCGTTCGGCGTGCGGACCGCGATCGGTCTGGCGACCGCCCTGGCCGCGGTCGTCGTCGTCCGCGCCGAACGGACGCGCGCCGCCGCACCCCGCTGTGCCACGGCCCCGTCGCGGGGGCGGGCGTAAGGCGACGACGTACGGTCAGCGAGCCCATTCGCGGCGCCGGGCCTCGGCCAGGGCGATGGCGGTGGCGACGGCGACGTTGAGGGATCCGACCCGGCCGATCTGGGGGATGAAGGCGACCGCGTCGGCGGCGGCGAGCAGGGCCGGGGAGCAGCCGTGGTCCTCACCGCCGACGGCCAGGCACACGTCGCCGTCGAGAGGCGCCTCGTGCAGGGGCACCGCGTCACTGGTCAGCTCGATCGCGACGATCCGGTAGCCGGCCTCGTGGGCGGCGCGCGCGGCGTCGGCGACCGGGACGGGCGGCTCCCAGGTGATGAGGCGTTCGGTGCCGAGCGCGGTCTTGCGGGCGTTGGGGTGGGTCGGGGGAGTCGCGTTGCCGGCCAGCCACACGTGGTCCACGCCGAACGCCGCCGCGGACCGCGTGATCGAGCCGATGTTGAACGGCTGGGTCACCGACTCGACGAGCAGCCCGAGGCGGTCCTCGGTGCGCCGCCGCCACGTGCGGTTGAGGCGCTTGACGTCGGTGGGGCGCAGCTGCCGGCGCGCGTCGGTGTTCACGTTGGGTCCTTCGGGTCGACGGCCAGGACGCGGTACCCGGCGCGGGAGGCGATGCGTTCGGTGGGGTGGCCCTGATCGGTCAGCCAGCGCTGGAGGGAGTCGGAGCCGAGGTTCTTCTGCACGACCAGGTGGGCGCGGCCGCCGGGGGCGAGCCGCGCCAGCCAGGTCTGCAGCAGTGCGTGCAGGGCCTGCTTGCCGATGCGGATCGGCGGGTTCGACCAGATCGCGGCGAATCGGAGCGCGGGGTCGATCCGGTCGGCCAAGCAGAACCTTACATTGTCAAGGCCGGCGGCCTGTGCGTTTCGCTCCGCGACGGTCAAGGCACGCTCGTTCACATCGACGCCCCAGACCATCGCCTGCGGCGATCGGCTGGCCAGGGTCAGCGCGATCGGGCCGTATCCGCATCCGAGGTCGAGCAGGTCGCCGCGGGACGGCGGAGGCGGGACGGTCTCCAACAGGACGCGGGTCCCCAGGTCGACGCGGTCGGGGGAGAACATCCCCCGGTCGGTGGCGAGCCGCAGGTGAAGGTCGGGCAGGACGAGGTCGACGGTGCCCGGTCTGCTGTCGGTCTGCGGCTGTCGCGCGAAGTAGTGCTCCCCCACGTCGGCTGACCGTACCAGCGTTCAGGGTGGGGGCGGCCTCAGGGACGGCTCGGGGGAATCCCTGATGGCTTTCGCCGCCACCGGAGCGCATCATCACGATATGACGTATGAACCGGATGTACCCCGCCGCTCGGAGTCGACCTGGATCGCCATGTCGGCGGCCTCCGAGGGTCCCTGGGTGGCCGCACTGGCCGGGGGAGCGGCGGTGGGTCTGGCCGACTTCGCCCTGCACCTGCTGGGCTGGCATCCGACCCTGGCCGGCCCGCTGGCCCTGGGTCTCTCGGTGTTCTTCCTGATCGGCGCCGGCGGCGCGCTGCTGCGCCGCGGCCATGACCGCGCGCGGGCGTGGGCGCAGCAGCACCCATGGTCGTACGCCGCGGTCCCGGCCGTCGGCACGGCGGTCACGGTGTTCGCGACGTACCTGTTCCTGTCGGCGCAGGGGCTGTTCGGCAGCCTCTGGGAGGGACTGTCGGACGGGATCGGCGTCCTGGTCCTGCTCGGGATCATCGGGTACGTCGCGCGCGGCGCCCGCCCGGCCTCCCGGCGCGGCTGAGCACCGGGGGACACGGACGGTCCCACATCCGGCTGGGTGTGGGACCGGAGGTGTTGGACGGCTACGGGCAGCGGGAGCGGACTCGTACCGATGATCCGCGCTCGGTAGCGAGTCTGTTGTACAGGCCCGCGGCGGCCGTTCAGCGCCTTCCGATGGCGAATGGAGGGGTTCGATGTCTCCAGGGCATCGCTTGTTCCAGCCGGCCCGCGATCTGGAACAGCAGGTCTTCGCGGCCGTACGGTGCGATGATCTGCACTCCGATCGGCAGCGCGTCGTCGCTCTGGCCGAGCGGCAGGCTCATCGCGGGCTGCCCGGAGATGTTGAAGACCATGGTGAACGGGCCGTAGTCGAAGATCGACTGTAGCCAGCTCGTCAGGGTGTGGTCGGGGTCGTCGTAGCGCAGGGTGCCGTGAGGCGCCGGGAGCCGGCCCAACGTGGGCGTGATGAACAGGTCGTATTCGGTGAAGAACGCGCCGACCGAACGGGTCACGCGGTTCTGCGCGCCGAAGGCGGCCATCAGGTCCAGCGCGCTGTAGTCCCGCGCGACTCCCAGAAGCCGCCTGGAGACCGCTTCCAGCTTGGCCGGGTCGGGCCGTCGGGGGCTCATGAGCAGTGGCGAGGCGATCGCCACGGCCGTGGCCGTGGCGCATTCCATGACGTCGGTCCAGTCGAGGGCCGGGCCGGCCTCGGTCACGGTGTGGCCCATCTCCTCCAGCGTCCGGCCCACCCGAACCGTCGCCGCCGCCACCTGAGGATCCACCCTCGCTCCCGACCACGCCGTCGTGGTCACCGCCACCCGCAACGGTCCTGGTTCGGTTCCCAGGTCGTCGGCGTATCTGCCCCGTGGCGGCGGTGCGGTGTACTTGTCGCCGACGCCCGGTCCCTGAACGGCGTCCAGCAGGTGAGCGGCGTCGCGGACGGTCCGCGTCAAGGCGAACTCATAGGCCATCCCGAGCATCGGCTCTCCCATGTCGGGCCCGCATGGGACGCGGCCCCGGCTTGGTTTGAGGCCGACGAGGCCGCCGCAGGCGGCCGGGATGCGGATGGACCCGGCTCCGTCGCTGCCATGGGCGACGGGAACGGCGCCGGCCGCGACCAGAGCCGCCGCACCGCCGCTCGATCCGCCGACGCCTCGTTCCGGATCCCACGGGTTGCGTGTCGGTCCGTACCTGACCGATTCGGTGGAGAAGCTGATCGCCATCTCGGGCACGGTGGTGAGGCCCAGGGTGGCCAGGCCGGCGGCCCGGAAGCGGGCCATCAGATCGCTGTCATGCCGAGCGACGGCGCCCTGCAGGGCCCGGCTCCCGATGGAGAACGGGATGCCCTGCGCCACCGGCCCGTGGTCCTTGATGAGGAACGGGACCCCGGCGAAGGGCCCGGTTTCAGCATGGTCGAGCGCCGCGGTGAACAATGGCAGCGCCAGGCCGTTCACCTCGGCGTTCGCCACGGCCAGGGCCTCGCGTGCCACGGTTTCCACCTCTTCGGCGGTGACCTCTCCCGCTCTGATCAGATTCCGAAGCCCGATCGCGTCGTACCGCGCGTACTCGTGAAGTTCCATGAGAAGTCCTTCTCGGCGTCATCGACGCCCACATCGATCACAGAAGGGTTCCGCATTGCCGGAACCCTCGTCGCTCACATGGGTCGGCAGCGTCGGGCGAACCGAGCCGCTGCCGCGGCAGGCGGCATCGGCAGGGCGACAGTCTCAACCGGGCCGTTGGCTCCGGGACCATCCCCTGCCAGTGATCGAGGTGTATCTACGCTCGGTACATCAAGAGCAGCCTCACAGAGGCGGTTCCCACCGTCAATCGAAATACGGGTGTGACCCAGGTGAGCCCAAAAGGGGCCGTGGGATGATCTTGAAGCCTTGGGTGACTACTCAGCTCTCTGGTTCGTCCTCAGCGAGGACGCGGTAGACGGTGGCGACTGAGGAGTTCTTGCCCTTGTTCTTGCCGGTGGGGATGACGAGCTTGTTCGCGATTTGGGGGACGGGGACACCCTGGGCGCGCAATGCGCGGGCCAAAGCGGACACGCCTCGGGTGGGTGGACCGGTCTCGCAGAACTACTCATTTATGAGAGTGCGGGTGCGTGGCGGCAGTTACACGGCGTTGCCCGGAACGGCGCCTGCCGGCTCAGATCCTGCCACGCCGAGGGCTTCAGGCGTGAAGACGTAGCGCTGGAACCAGCGGTGCATCTGGCGCTGCAGGGATCGGTCGCCGTGTACTCGTACTCCGGGTTGTCGCAGCAGTTGTGCCCACGACAGGTGGCCGAGCCACCACCTGGTTGCCGCCTCAGTCGGCGCGGTGAGCCAGACATCCACCGGTGCTCCGGTGTCCTGTCGGCACAGGTTGACGCTTGTCTGGGACAGATGCAGCCAATAGTTGCGGTCATTTGCTGTGCGGTCGGTGAACTCGATCGCGAGCACGACCGTACGTTCAGGCAGCGCGCTGGTGTCGATCCGGCGTTGGATGTCCCAGGTCAGTGCAGCGGTGTCGAGATCGTCCTCAGTCAGCGCAGCGCTGTCGGTGGTGACGGCCCACCGGGCCAGTTCCCGCACCACCGGAGCCAGCGCGGTGCCGGCCTCGGTGAGCCGGTAGCCGTCGTCGACGATGCCGGCGGCGCGCAGGGCGCGTAGCCGCGCGGAGAGAGTCGCTCGTGGGATGCGGGGCAGCCCGTGGCGAATGTCGGAAAAGGATGACGCGCCGAGCAGTAGCTCCCGGACGATCAGCAGGGCCCACCGCTCGCCCACCACGTCCAGAGCCCGTGCCACCGCGCAGAACTGTCCGTAACCGCTCACCGCTGCATGGTATGTACAGCGCGGCTGCTATGGCGGTTCAAAAATTGAACTGGTCTGTCCGATGGTCCGGATCGACGATCAAAACCGTGAGTGAGAACAGCGAAAGGACTGATTCGATCATGGGCGCCAGTGGCAGCGTTTTGGAGGCGATCGGGAACACACCGCTGGTGAAGCTGCGCAAGGTTGTGCCCCACGGGTGCGCGGAGGTGTTCGTCAAGGTCGAGGGGCACAACCCGACGGGCAGCATGAAGGACCGCATGGCCCAGTCCATGATCGCCGGGGCCGAAGGTGACGGGCGGCTGAGACCCGGCGGCACCGTCGTGGAGTACACCGGAGGCAGTACCGGCGCGTCTCTCGCCCTGGTCTGCGCGGCCAAAGGGTATCGCCTGCGGATCGTCACTTCAGACGCGTTCAGCCAGGACAAGCTGACGCAGATGGCGGCGTTCGGTGCGGAGCTCACCCTCATTCCGAGTGAGGGGGGTCTGATCACGAAGGGCCTCATCGAGGGCATGATCGAGAAAGCCAAGGAGTTCAGCCGGCAACCGGACACCTACTGGACTGATCAGCTCAACAACGCCGACAGCATCGCCGGCTACCAGCCGATGGGTGAGGAGATCTGGGAGCAGTCGGGCGGGCGGGTCGACGCCTTCGTTCAGTCGATCGGTACAACGGCCTCGATGCGCGGGGCAGCGAGCGCCCTCAAGCGCCACAACCCGGGGCTTCGGGTCATCGCAGTCGAACCGGCCGAGTCAGCGGTGCTGTCCGGCGGCCAGCCCGGTGCCCACCTCATTGAGGGCATCGGCATCGGCTACACGCCTCCGATGTGGGACCCCGCGCTCCCGGACGAGATCGTCCCGATCTCGACTGCCGATGCCGAAGGCATGGCCAGGCGCCTGGCCCGGGAGGAGGGGCTGTTCGCCGGAACGTCATCCGGCGCGAACGTCCTTGCGGCGATCCGAGTCGGGCAGCGTCTCGGGCCGAAGGCCAGGATCGCCACTCTGCTGGTCGACTCGGGTCTGAAGTACCTCAGCACCAGCATGTATCAACGCTGAGAACACGGTGCCGATCGGTCCGTTGTGGGGCCGCCCGGTACACCGGCAACGTGTTCTCCGGCAGATCGACCGCTCGCCGCACGAAGTCCACCACCATCACCGGGACGTCCTCCAGCTATCGCCCCGGTGTTTCAGGGGTGGATCTGCAACGAGACCGACCGTCGGCGGGTCAGGGCAGTCGCTGGAACCAGAGCAGGGACAGGCCGCCGGCGGCCAGGGCGAGCAGCAGCGCGATGAAGATGTACTGGGAAGCCGCCTCCTGGCGTTCGATGCGGTAGCCGAGGGAACTGCCGATGTGCTTGTAGACGTCCGACAGCTCGCCGCCGGCCTGCGCCTCGTAGGCCTTGCCGGAGGTGTCGTTCGCGAGGTTCTTCAGGGTGGTCTTGTTGACCTGCACCGGCACGGTCTCGCCGTCGATGTCGACGGTGCCGTACGGGGTGCCGAACGCGATCGTGGAGACGGGCACCTTGGCGGCGCGGGCCGCGGCGGCGGCCTCGGTGACGGACCGGCCGCTCTGGTTGTCGCCGTCGGACAGCAGGACGATGTGCGAGGGCGGGGGGTCCTGGTTGGCGCGGGCGTCGAAGGAGCGGATCGACTGCAGGGAGGTGAACACCGCCTCCCCGATCGCGGTGCCCTTGCCCAGTTGCAGCCCGTCGATGGCGTGGCCGACCGCGTCGCGGTCGAAGGTGGGGGCGACGATGGCGGAGGCGCTGCCGGAGAAGCTGACGAGACCGACGTTGAAGCGGATCGGCAGGTCCTGCACGAACTTCTTGGCCGCGCTCTTGGCGGCGTCGAGGCGGGTCGGGGACACGTCGGTGGCCTTCATCGACAGGGACACGTCGATGGCCACGATGATGGTGGCGCGTTCGCGCGGCACTTTGACGGGCTTGGCCGGCCGGGCGAACCCGACGGTCATCAAGATGATCGACAGCAGGAACAGGGTGGCGGCCACGTGGCGGCGCCATCCGGGGCGGCGGGGCGCGACCTGGGACAGCAGCGCCAGGTTGGTGAAGCGGACGGCGGCCTGTCGGCGGCGGGCCTGCATGAGCAGGTACGCGCCGATCAGCAGCGGGACGAGGGCCAGCAGCCACAGGCGGCCGGGGGAAAGGAAGGTCATGAGCGGCCTCCTCGCGGCTGCGGGCGCCCGGCGACGCGGCGCTGCTGCAGCGCGAAGCGGGCGACGTCGTTGATCCAGTCACGGTCGGTGCGCAGCGTGAGGTGGCCGGCGCCGCAGCCGCGGAGCGCGTCGCGGATGCGGGCCCGCTGGGCGGTCGCGGCGGCGGCGTAGGCCGCGCGGACCTTCGCCGACAGGATGATCTCGTGGGTGTCGCCGGTCTCCGGGTCGGTCATCATGACCGGTCCGACGCTCGGCAGGTCGAGTTCGCGAGGGTCGACGATCTCGACGGCGATGACCTGGTTGCGGACGGCGAGCTGGCGCATGGGGCGTTCCCAGGACAGTTCCCCGCCGGGGGTCTCCTGCCGGTCGAGGAAGTCGGAGATGACGACGCGCAGGCCCCGTTTGACCTGGCTGCGGGCCAGGCCGGAGATGGCTTCGCCGAGCCGGGGCCCGCCCGGGCCGGCGGTGCCGCGGGGGGCGTCCAGCAGTGCCTGCAGGAGGGTGTAGGTGGCGACGCGGCCGGTGCGGGCGGGCCAGCGGCGGATCTGCCCGCCGTGCATGATGTGGGCGCCGAGGCGGTCGCCGAGGCGGGCGGTGAGGAATCCGATGGCGGCCAGGGCGGCGACGGCGAGGTCGCGTTTCTCCATGCGGGCGGTGCCGAAGTCCATGCTGGGGGACAGGTCGACGAGCGCCCAGGTCTCCAGCTCGTGGTCGGCGATCAGGTCGCGGACGTGCGGGGTGGTGGTGCGGGCGGTGACGGACCAGTCCATGTGGCGGACGTCGTCCTCGCCGGGCTGGTACAGGCGGGCTTCGGCCAGGTCGCTGCCGGGGCCGGGCAACAGGCCGAGGTGCTCGCCGTGCAGGAGCCCGTCGAGGCGGCGGGTGACCTTCAGCTCCAGTCGTTTGAGCGATCGCTCGGGGACGAGCCGGGTGAGTTTCTGCGAGCGGGTCATGACACGTGCTGGTGGTTCCAGACGACCCGCGGGGGCGGGACGGTGGCCAGGATCCGTTCGACGATGCCGACGGGGTCGACGCCGTCGGCGACGGCGTCGAAGGACAGCAGGATGCGGTGGGACATGACGTCGACGGCGACGGCGCGGACGTCGTCGGGCAGGACGTAGTCGCGGCCGCGCAGGAGGGCCAGGGCGCGGGCGGAGGCGACGAGGCCGAGGGTGGCACGGGGGCTGGCGCCGATCTCGATGACGCCTTTCAGGTCGGGCAGGCGGTACTGCTCGGGTTCGCGGGTGGCCATGACGAGCCGGACGATGTAGTCGGCGACGAGCTCGTGGACGGCGACCTCGTCGGCGGCGTGCTGCAGGGCGATGAGGCTGTCGGGGTCGAGGATCCGGGTGGCGTCGGGCGGGTCGACGCTCATGCGCTGCAGGATCTGCATCTCCTCGCTGGCGCCGGGGTAGGCGACGTTGACCTTCATGAGGAACCGGTCGCGCTGGGCCTCGGGCAGGGGGTAGACGCCTTCGGACTCGATGGGGTTCTGGGTGGCGATGACGACGAAGGGCCGCGGGAGGGGGTGGGTCTTGCCGCCGAGGGAGACCTGGCCTTCGGCCATGACCTCCAGGAGGGCGGACTGGACCTTGGCGGGGGCGCGGTTGATCTCGTCGGCGAGGACGAAGTTGACGAAGACGGGCCCGAGTTCGACGTCGAACTGCTCGGTGGAGGGGTGGTAGATGCGGGTCCCGACGATGTCGGAGGGGACGAGGTCGGGGGTGAACTGCAGGCGTGCGAAGGCTCCGCCGGTGACGGTGGCCAGCGTGCCGACAGCGAGGGTCTTGGCGACGCCGGGCACTCCTTCGAGGAGACAGTGGCCGCGGGCGAGCAGCGCGATGACCATGCGTTCGACCATGTGCTCTTGGCCGACGATGACTTTTTTGACCTCCGCCACGCTCTGCTGCAGCAGGGCTGCCGCCTCTTCGATGTCTCCTACGGCGATCGTCATCTGGTCCCTCGGGTCAGGGGCGTGCTCCGACGTGCACGACCCTATGCGATTCAGGGGAAAAGGCGTCTGATCCCCTTCCTGTTAGGGTGTCGCGCGCGACAGGCTGTAGCCGGGGGGAGGGGTGTGGATGCCCAAGCCGCTGCAGGCCGGCGACCCGGGTGAGCTGGGGCCGTTCCGGCTGGAGTCCCGGTTGCACGAGTCGGCGGCCGGCATCGTCTACCTGGGGTCCGATCCGTCGGGCCGCCTGGTGACGGTGGCGTTGCTGACGACGGCTGCGGCCGGGGACGCGGCGGCGCGTGACCGGTTCCGCACGGCGATCGCGCGGGAGACACCGCCGCCGGATCCGGTGCCGCGGGTTCTGCCGGAGCCCGGTCCTGGCGAGCCGGCTCCGGTGGTGGCGGCGCTGACCGAGGGCGGGGCGCCGTGGGTGGCCACGACGTACGAGGAGGGGCGCCAGGGCGCCGAGCGATTCTTGGAGCCGGTGCTGCTGCGGCGGGGGTGGACGGGCCGGGCGCGGCGCGGTCCGCAGTTCCAGGCGTACTGGATGTCGGGTCCGGCGGGCCCGGCGGTGAGTGTGGAGGGGCCGCCGGTCTCCGGTGGGGCGGCGGCGCTGGCGGATTCGAAGGGTCTGGCGACGGCGGTGCTGTCGTTGGCGGCGCTGTTGGCGTTGCTGGCGCTGCTGGTGTTCTTGTTGTTCTCGTGTGAGCCGTCGCAGCCGACCCCGCCGCAGCCGACCGAGACGCCGTCGTCGACGCCGGCCAGTCCGGAACCGTCGCCTTCGCCGTCGACGACGTCGCCGCGGCCTTCGCCGTCGCCGGGCCGGTCCACGCCGCGGACGCCGCGTCCGACCCCGAGCGGCGGCGGGCAGGACACCGCGAACCCGGCCGGTCCGCTGGGCGGCCGGGGCCCGCGCGGCTGACCTGTTCGGGCGGGTACGCAGGGAAAAGTGATTGCCCGTCCCGGCCGCGGGGGGCGACGATGACGTCATGTTGCAGAGTCTGATCTTGTTCGTCGGGGCGGCGATCGTGGTGGCGATGGTGCCCGGGCCCAGCACGGCGGTGATCGTGCGCGAGTCGGTACGGTCGGGGCGTCGCGCGGGCGTGGCGGTGATGCTGGGCAATGAGGCCGGGGTGCTGCTGTGGGGGATGGCGGCGGTGTTCGGCCTGTCGGCGCTGCTGCTGGCCTCGCGGATCGCCTATGACGTGATGCGGATCGCCGGCGCGGTGTTCTTGATCGCGATGGGGGCCAGGGCACTGTGGCGGGCGCGCCGGGGTGGCGCGGAGGCGGGGGAGGAGGCTCCGGCGGCGGCCGTGTCGCATCGGCGGTTGTTCCGGCTGGGGCTGTTGACCAACGCCGCCAACCCGAAGGCGGGGGTGTTCGCGGTGTCGTTCCTGCCGCAGTTCGTGCCGCACGGGGTGGCGGTGCTGCCCATGCTGGCGTTGCTGGCGCTGGTGTGGGCGCTGGTCGATGTGGCGTGGTATCTCGGGGTGATCTGGCTGGCGGGGCGCGTGGGCCGGGTGTTGCGCAGTCCGCGGGTGCTGCGGCGGATGGAGCAGGTGTCCGGTGTGGTGCTCGTCGGCCTGGGGGTGCGGCTGGTGACGGACTCGCGGTAGCGGCGGGTTATCCACAGGGTTGTCCCCAGGTTCGGGTGTCGAACATCCCGGAATGGTGTTTCTGCCGGAGGCGGCGACCGATGGTTATCCACAGGCGCGGCGGCCGGCCGGGCGGTCGTCTGCCACACGGGTCGAAGGGCCCGTCCAGGCGTGACCTTGGTCCCCGGCCACGGCCTGCCGATGCGATCTACCGTGGTGTACATAAGCGACAGGTCAGGGGGATGCGGGTGACCTGGTCAGCCGAGCTGCCCGCCCCGAGTAAGCGGGCCTTGTGAACAACGACCGTAATGCCCGGGTGTGGGCGTCCATCCACGCCGTCGCCCATGAGGAGGGCGCGCGCGTGTCGGTCCGGCACGCCTGCATGGCCTGCTCGCGGGCGATCAAGGCTACCGGTGCGGGCCTGTCGATGACGCGTGATGGAAGGCTCCACGAGCCGGTGTACGGCACCGATTCGCTCAGCCAGGAACTCGAGGAACTTCAGTTCACCCTGGGTGAAGGGCCGTGCATGGACGCCAACGCGGGAGACCGGCCCGTGCTGGTCCCGGACGTCGCCGCGGTGTGGGCCGGACGACGGTGGCCGATGTTCGCGCCGGCCATCGCGGAGCGCGGCATCGTCGCGGTCTTCGCCATCCCGGTCGCGGCCGGCGCGGCCCGCCTGGGCGTCATGGACCTGTATCGCACGCGGAGCGGGCTGCTGACCCATGAGGAATTGGCCGATGCTTTGACCTTTGCTGACGCGGCTCTGATGCTGGCGTTGGACCATGGAGATGGCGGCGAAACCGGCCTGGACGATCTGTTCGCCGGCGATTTCGCCGAGCGCCGGGCGGAGGTGCATCGGGCGGCCGGGATGGTCGCGGCGCAGATCGGCGCGAGCATCGCGGATGCGCTCGCGCGGCTGCGCGCGTACGCCTACGCGCAGGATCAGCGGTTGGGTGACGTGGCGGCGGCGGTGCTGGCCCGGCGGCTGCGGTTCGGGCCGGACGGCCGGTCTGACGGTGGCCCGCGCGGCGACGGCGGGACCACCGGTCCCCGCGATGGACCTGCGGGAGAGAAGGGAGGTGAGATCGGATGACCGTATCGGACCGGCGGGTGCGTGACGTCTTCGTGGAACTGGCCGACACCCTGGTGGACGACTTCGACATCATCGACTTCCTGGACCGGTTGGCGGCTCGATGTGTGGAACTGCTCGGTGTCACGGCCTGCGGCCTGCTCCTGGTCGATCAGCGTGGCAACCTCAATCTGCTGGCCGCCTCGACCGAGCGGGCGCGGCTGCTGGAACTGCTTCAGCTGCAGGGTTCCCAGGGCCCGTGTCTGGAGGCCTACCACAGTGGACAGGCGGTGCACTGCCTCGACCTGGCCGGCGCGGAGGCCACCGTCCGGTGGCCGCGTTTCGCCCCTGCCGCCGCCGCGGCGGGGTTCACGAGCGTGCACGCGCTGCCGATGCGGCTGCGCACGGATCTGATCGGCGCGATGAACCTGTTCAGCGCGGGTCAGGAGCCTCCGGACGGCGTGACCATCGAGCTCGGCCAGTCACTGGCGAACGCGGCGACGATCGGAATTCTGCACGAGCGTGCCCTTCACCACCGCGAGATGGTGGCCGAGCAGCTCCAGGGCGCCCTCAACAGCAGGATCCTCATCGAACAGGCGAAGGGGTTCGTCGCCGAGCGCCAGGGCGTCTCGGTCGATGAGGCGTTCGGAATCCTGCGGGAGCGCGCGCGGTCGAGCAACCGCAAGCTGCTGGAGGTGGCGGAGGCGATCATCGCCGGCAGGCTTGCGCTGCCGTCCCGGGAACGGGTTCACTACACCGAGGAGTGAGGGCGGATCACCGGCCGCTCGGGTGCCCGAGCCGAATATACGTTTATACGGGTGGTATTGCCGCTCCAGACCCTGGCGACATCCACGGAGTGATGGACCCAGGAAGAAGAACGGCAATGACAGAACGATACGACCCGTCTCGGCTGGGCGCATCCGACGGGCACCGGTCGGCCTCCCGCCTCGAGACCGTGCTCACGTCCGAGGCCGCGGACTCTTGCGCGGTGGTCATCTCCCGGTTGCTCGCGGTCAACCTGGACCTGGAGCTGGCGCTGCAATCGCGGCGGCGCGACCAGGCCGCCCGGCGGATCCGGCGGGCGATGGGTGAGATTCGCACCTCTCTCGTGGAACTCCACCGGACGGTGCTCACCGCCGCGGTCGACGGTTCCTCGGGTAATGGTGAGGCCGCACGGCCGCCGGAGCAGCCGGCCACGGAGGACCCGCGCGGGTAACGGCGGCAGGGACCGTCGTGCTCGCTCAGGCGGCGGTGACCTGTGCCTTGAGTCCGGCGCGTTCGCGGACCGCGGTGAAGGCCTCGGTGGTGCGTTCCAGGGGGACCTGGTGCGTGATCAGATCTTCGGCGGTGATGGCGCCGGAGCCCATGAGCCGCAGCGCCGGTTCGAAGGTGTTCAGCACCGCCATCGAGCCGATCACGCTGATCTCGTCGTTGTAGACCTGGAACGGCGAGACCGACAGCCGCGCCTCGGCCGGGCTCACCCCGAAGATCAGCAGAGTGCCGCCCCGGCACAGCGCCGGCAGGGCGGCCTGGGTCGCGGCGGGCACACCGGTCGCGTCGATGACGTACTCGAAGCCGATGCCCCGGCCGCCGAGCACCTCCGCGACGCTGGTGGCCACGACGTCCGCGCCGAGTTCGGCGGCCCTGGCCAGCCGGGCCGGGTCGGTGTCGACCATGCTCACCCGGGCGGCGCCGCTGCGGCCGGCGGCCTGGGCGAGCAGCAGGCCGATGGTGCCGGCACCGATGATGAGCACCTCGCCGCCCGGGGGGATCGCGAGCCGGCGCAGGCCGTGGACCACGCAGGCCAGCGGTTCGACGAGCGCGCCCGCAGCGTACGGCATGCCCTCCGGGAGCGCGTAGACGTTGGCGGCCGGGACCGCGACGTACTCGGCGAACGCGCCGTCGACGGTGTCGCCGATCGCGTTCCAGTTCAGGCACAGGTTGCCGCGCTGCCGCTTGCAGTAGACGCAGTGCCCGCAGAACAGTGACGGGTCGACGGCCACCCGGTCGCCGGGCGCGACGTCGCTCACACCGGGGCCGAGGGCCACGACCTCGCCGGCGAACTCGTGGCCCGGGATGATCGGGTACGGGGTGGGCGGGAACTCCCCGTCCAGGATGTGCAGATCGGTGCCGCAGACTCCGACGGCCCGCGGGGCGATCAGGACCTCGCCGGGCCCCGGCGCCGGATCCGCCACGGTCTGCACGGACAGCGACCCTGGTGTGGAAATGACGGCCGCACGCATGAGGGGCTCCTACAGGCGACAGATTTCCACGCTAACCCATCTTGACCTGCGGAAACAACTGAGCAATACAAAAACCAAAACTGCGTAGATTTCACTAGAACATACCGCTGTCTCGTTTATTGCAACGTTTAATGGATGATATTCCGTCTGCTTTTTTCTGCACCGTCGGGAGGAGCAGTGGATCGCGATTCATCCGCGCCGAGCCGGCGTGAGGTTCTTCGCGGCGCGCTCGCCGCCGGCGCCGCGCTGACCGTGGCCGGTGGCCTGGGGTCCTGCGGCGCGCAGGGTGACGTCCGCCGCGCCAGGGGCGGCGACCAGTGGCGCCAGTTCCAGGGCTCCACGTTGAATTTCATCTCCGAGAACACCTCGCCGACCGCGGCGATCGCCGCGAACGTGCGCCCGTTCACGGACCTGACCGGCATCAACATCAAGATCGTGACGCTGGAGCTGAACGCGGTGACCCAGCGGGTCGCCCTGGACCTGGCCTCGGGTGGCGCGGAATACCAGGTGATCTACGCCGACCCGTACCAGATCCTGGCGCCGTACCAGCGGGGTCTGGTGGACCTGCGCACGTTGCAGGCCGACCCGAGCCTGCCGAAGGTGCCCGGGGGAGTCGGGGACTTCATCCCCACCCAGCTGGACGCCGCCGGCCGGTTCGTCGACCCGCACGCGATCTACACGCTGCCCTACGACGCGCCGACGATGATCTGGCATTACCGGCGTGACCTGTTCGACAAGTACCACGCCCGCATGGCGCACGACCTCGGCTTCGACCCCACGCCGGGCGGTGACCGTACGTGGGAGGAGTACTTCAAGATCGCCGAGTGGTTCAACAAGAACGCCAAATCGGACGTCGCGTACGGCACCGGGCACCAGGCGCGCCAGCACGACTCGCTGATGAACGACTTCAGCAACGTGCTGTGGTCCTACGGAGGGGACTACTTCGACAACGGGAAGAAGGTCGGCCGCCTGGGCACGGAGAACCCCGGCCCGTGCCGGCTCGACTCGGACGCCGCGATCGCCGCCGCGCGGTTCTATGACCGCCTGCTCGGCATCGCCGACCCGGCCTCCCGTACGTGGGACTGGGACGGGCTGGGCGCCGCGATGCGGGCCGGCCGCCTGGCGATGTGCCCGAACTGGCACGAGTACGCGGCCACCAACGAGCAGGTCCTCCCCGGCAAGGTCGACTACGCGCCGCTGCCGAAGGGCCCGGCCGGCACCGCCAACATGTACGGCGGCACGGGCGTGGCCATCAACGCCAACACCCGCCCGAACGAGCGGGGCGCGGCCTGGCTGTTCATCGTGTGGGCCACCGCGCCGGCGACCCAGCTCGCCGACCTGAAGAGCAAGGCCGGCGGCGGCACCCCCACCCGTACCTCCGTCTACCGGCTGCCGGAGGTACGCGCCGCGGAGAAGCGACCGTCGTCGATGCCGAACATGCTCACGGCGTCGGCGGTGACGCAGGCCTGGAAACCCGACCGGATCGGCCTGCGACCGAAGATCCCGATGTGGAACGAGTGCGACACCGCGATCTACACGCAGCTGTCGCGGATGCTCACCGGCGAGGCGTCACCCGAGGAGGCCATGCGCGCGACCAAGAAGCGGATCGACCGGATCGTCGCACGGGGGTGGGTGGCGTAGATGGCGCACGTCGCGGACTCCTCACCGGTTCTGCAGCGGCCGACCCGGCCGCAGGCCGCCCCCCGGCACCGGCGGATCGGCTTCGAGGGCACCATGATGGCGCCCGGCCTGATCCTGCTGGCCGCCCTGTCGCTCGTGCCGTTCGTCGCCCTGATCGCGATGAGCTTCTCCCGGGTCCGGCTGCTCGGCGGGCTGCGCCTGCAACCGGTCGGCGTCCGGAACTGGACGCGGTTCTTCACCGACGCCGACATGTGGATGTCGTGGCTGCGGACCGTGGTGTTCTTCGTGCTCACGGTCGGGCTCGAGATGGTGCTGGGGGTGGCGATCGCCCTGTGCCTGCACCGGGTGCTGCGCGGACGTAACCTGCTGCTCAGCCTGGTGCTGCTGCCGATGTTCGCCGCGCCCTCGATCGTCGGGCTGCTGGGCCGCTACCTGACCGACTCCACGTTCGGGCTGTACGCGTTCGTGCTGCGCTCCCTCGGGTTCAGCGGCGACATCCTCGGCAATCCCACCAGCGCCTTCGCGGCCGTCGTGCTGATGGACGTGTGGGAGTGGACGCCGCTGATCGCCCTGATCACCCTCGCCGGGCTGGCGAGTGTGCCGCTGGCGGTGCGGGAGGCCGCCGCGGTCGACGGCGCCTCGTGGTGGATGACGCTGCGGTTCATCATCTTCCCGTCGATCTCCAACGTGCTGCTGGTGGCCCTGCTGATCCGCTCGATGGACGCGATCCGCTACTTCGACATCATCTGGGTCACCACCAACGGCGGACCGGCGGACGCCACCAAGATCGTCCCGATCCGGTTGTACGAGACCGCGTTCCGGTTCTTCGACCTGGGCTACGCCGCCGCCATCGGCCTGGCGATGCTGGCCTTCTCGATCTTCATCGCCCGGATGTTCGTGCGGCTACTGGACACCAGGGGGCTGACGCGATGAGCACTCCCACGACCCCGCCGCCGCCCCGGCCGGGCGGCGCCGGGCAGGTAGCGCTGAAGGAGCGGCGCGAGGTTCCGGCCGCCCCGCCCGGCGTGCCGCAGTCCCCGCTGGAGGCCGCGAGCCGGCGGTCCCGGTGGGGCGTCGCGCTCGTCATCGTGGTGGCGTTGCTGTGGACGCTGGTGCCGCTGGTGTGGATGCTGATGTCGTCGTTCAAGAACCGCAAGGACGTCACCGCGGGCACCCCGCAGGTCGTGTTCTCCCCGACCCTGCAGAACTACCGCAACCTGTTCACCGGCTCGAACAACCTGACGCCCTACATCTGGCACAGTGTGCTCGCGGCCGGGATCTCAGCGGTCCTCGCGGTCGGTCTGGGCGCGCTCGCCGGGTACGGCCTGGCCCGCACCCAGATGCGCGGCAAACGGCACCTGGCGTTCTGGATCATCTCGACCCGGATGGCGCCGATCGCGGCGGTCGTCGTCCCGCTGTTCCTGATCTTCCGCGGGCTCGGGCTGATCGACTCGATCCCCGGTCTGGTGCTGGCTTACCTGACGTTCAACCTGCCGTTCGCGATCTGGCTGATGAGCGCGTTCTTCGCCGACGTGCCCCCGTCGCTGGAGGAGTCCGCGCTGGTGTCCGGCTGCACCCGCTGGCAGGCCTTCCGCACGGTCGTCCTGCCGCTGACCAAGTCGGGGCTGGTCACGACGTTCGTGCTGTGCCTGGTCTTCGCCTGGAACGACTACGCCTTCGCGGTGGTCTTCTCCGGGCCGAACTCCCAGACGCTGCCGATCGCGGCCTCCCAGCTGGTCACCCAGACCGGCATCGACTGGGGTCAGCTGACCGCCATCGGAACGATCGTCGTCGTGCCGATGATGCTCGCCGGGCTGGCCGTGCGCCGCTGGCTGGTCACCGGGCTGACCCTCGGCGCCGTCACCGGAGAGTAGGAGGGGCCATGGCCGAGCACACCATGCGCGCCGCCGTCCTCCACGACATCGGGAAGATCACGATCGAGGAGCGGTCCCGGCCGCGGCCCGGCCCTCGCGAGGTCCTCGTCCGGGTCGCCGCGGTCGGCACGTGCGGCTCCGACGTGCACTACTACGAACACGGCCGGATCGGCGACTTCGTCGTGGAATCCCCTCTGATCCTCGGCCACGAACCCGCCGGGACCGTGACCGCCGCCGGGCCGGACGCCCGCCGGCACCGCCCCGGGCAGCGGGTCTCGCTCGAGCCGGGCGTGCCCGACTTCACCTGCCCGCAGTGCCGCGCCGGCCGCTACAACCTCTGCCCGAAGATGCGGTTCTTCGGCACGCCCCCCATCGACGGCGCCTTCTGCGAGTACGTCACCCTGCACGAGGAGTTCGCCCATCCCGTCCCCGACGGCCTGTCCGACGACGCGGCGGCCCTGATCGAGCCGCTGTCGGTGGGGGTGTGGGCCTGCCGCAAGGCGCGGGTCGCCCCGGGCGCACGCGTCCTGGTCACCGGCGCGGGCCCGGTCGGGCTGCTGTGCCTGCAGACCGCGCGGGCCTTCGGCGCCACCGACGTCATGGTCACCGACGTCAATCCCGCCCGGCTCGCACTCGCCCGCGACCTCGGCGCGACCGCCGCCCTCGACGTCCGCCACACCGCCCTGCCCGAGGCCGGGTTCGAACCCGACGTGCTCCTCGAATGCTCCGGTCATCCCCTCGCCATCGCCGAGGCCGTCCGCGCCGTGGGGCGCGCCGGGCGGGTCGTCCTGGTCGGCATGGGCGGGGAGCAGATCCCACTGCCGCTGTCCCACGTGCAGACCCGCGAGATCCAGGTGACCGGCACCTTCCGCTACGCGGGCACCTGGCCGGCGGCCATCGCGCTGGCCGCCTCGGGACGCGTCCAGCTGGACGTCCTGGTCAGCGGCCACTACGGCCTGGCCGACGTCGAGCAGGCGCTCACCGCCGGCGCCCGCGACCCCGCGCTGGTCAAGGCGGTGGTACGGCCGCAGGAGTAAACGGCGGCCACCGTCGTGAGCCCACCGTAAGGAGGAAGCAATGGCCCAGGTCGTTTACCAAGAGGCGACCCGCGTCTACCCCGGGTCCGACCGGCCCGCGGTGGACGCCCTCGACCTCGACATCTCCGACGGGGAGTTCCTCGTCCTCGTCGGGCCCTCGGGCTGCGGCAAGTCCACCTCCCTGCGGATGCTCGCCGGGCTCGAACGGGTCGATCACGGGCGGATCTCCATCGGGGACCGCGACGTCACCCACCTGCCGCCACGCGACCGGGACATCGCGATGGTGTTCCAGAACTACGCGCTGTACCCGCACATGTCCGTGGCCGACAACATGGGATTCGCGCTGCGCGTCATGAAGGTCCCCAGGGACGAACGCGACCGCCGGGTCCTTGAGGCGGCCCGCCTGCTGGACCTGGAGGAGTTCCTGGACCGCAAGCCCAAGGCGCTGTCCGGCGGGCAGCGGCAGCGTGTGGCCATGGGCCGGGCGATCGTGCGCGAGCCGAAGGTGTACCTGCTGGACGAGCCGCTGTCGAACCTGGACGCCAAGCTGCGCGTGCAGACCCGCGCCCAGATCGCCGGCCTGCAGCGCCGGCTGGGCGTCACGACCGTGTACGTGACCCACGACCAGGTCGAGGCGATGACGATGGGCGACCGGGTCGCCGTCCTCAAGGACGGGCTCCTGCAGCAGGTCGCCACGCCGCTGACCCTGTACCAGCATCCGGCGAACGTCTTCGTCGCCGGGTTCATCGGCTCCCCGTCGATGAACCTGGCGGAGTACCGCGTCGAGGGGGAGGACGCGGTCCTGGCCGGGCTGCGGATCCGGCTGTCGCAGGCGACCCTCAAGGCGCTCACCGACGAGGGCGACGACCGGGTCGTCGTGGGCTTCCGGCCCGAGGCCGTCGACGTGGTCGGCGAAGGCGAGGGCGGCGCGGACTCCATGACGTTCCCCGTCACCGTCTCCGTCGTCGAGGAACTCGGCTCGGACGCCTTCCTGTACGGCCGGTACGCCGACACGACCGACCCGGCGCTGGCCGAGAACACCGTCATCGCCCGGGTCGACCCGAACGCGCCGCCGGCCAAGGGCGACCGGGTCCGGCTGCGGATCGCGCAGGGCAAGGAACGGCTGTTCTCCGCCGTCACCGGCGACCGCCTGCCCGCCTGATCGGTAGGAGTATGAGCTGAAATCAGGTGGCTCGAATGGGCGAATATAGGGTCGGGCCGTGGACCCGCACATCAGCCTGGACGGTCCCGGCGACCTGGCCTCCCGCATCTACCGCGGGCTCCTCGACGCGATCCTGGACGGCCGGCTGCGCCCGGGGGAACGCCTGCCGCCCACACGCGACCTCGCCCGCCGCCTCCAGGTCTCCCGCAACACCGTGTGCGTCGCCTACGAGCGCCTGACCGCGGAGGGCTTCGTGGCCGCCCGCGTCGGCGCCGGCACCTTCGTCGCGGCAGGGCAGGCCCCCGGCACGCGCCCCCGGACCGCTCCCTCCGGCGGCGCGGTACGGCCCCGCCCGCCCTGGGACGCCCGCACCCCCATGCCGCACGCCACCGGACCCCCGGCCGCCTACGACTTCGGGGTCGGCCGGCCCGACGGCGACCTGTTCCCCCTCGCCACCTGGCGCCGTCTCCTCACCGGCGAACTGCGCGCCTCGGCCGTCCGCGCCGCCGGCTACGGCGACCCCGCCGGGCACGCCGGCCTGCGCGCGGCCATCGCCCGCTACCTCGGGGTGTCCCGCTCGGTCCGGGCCGACGCCGACGACGTGCTGGTCACGCAGGGCGCCCAGCAGGCCCTCGACCTCATCGCCCGCGTCCTGCTGGTCCCCGGCGACCGCGTCGCCGTCGAAGAACCCGGCTACCCTCCCGCACGGCGCCTGTTCACCGCCGCCGGCGCCCGGGTCACCGGCGTGCCCGTCGACGAGGACGGCATCGACGTCACCGCGCTCCCGCCCGACGCCCGCCTGGTGTACGTCACGCCCTCCCACCAGTTCCCGCTCGGCACGCCGATGTCCGCCGGCCGGCGCACCGCGCTGCTCGCCTGGGCGGCCCGCCACGGCGCCGTGATCGTCGAAGACGACTATGACAGCGAGTTCCGGTTCTCCGCCCGCCCGCTGCAGCCCCTGCAGAGCCTCGACCGCACCGGCCGCGTCGTCTATGTCGGCACCTTCTCCAAGACCCTGTCACCGATGCTGCGCGCCGGGTTCCTGATCGCCCCCGCCGCGCTGCGGCCGGCGCTCCGCGCCGCCAAGCAGCTCGCCGACTCCCACGGCGACCCCGCCGCCCAAGCCGCCCTCGCCCGCCTCATCGACTCCGGGGAACTGGCCCGTCACGTCCGCAAGGCCGCCCGGATCTACGCGGCACGCCGCGAACGCCTCACCACCGCACTGGAGGAGGACTTCGCCGACCGGCTCACCGTCGTACCCTCCACGGCGGGCCTGCACCTGTGCGCGCGGCTGAACCCGGGCGTCCGCGCCGACCTCGGGGGAGTACGCGACCGGGCCCGCCGGCTCGGCGTCGCCGTCGAGACCCTCGACGGCTACTGCGCCGAGCGGCCGCAGGAGGGACTGGTCCTCGGCTACGGCCTCATCCCGGTCGAGCGGATCGGCGACGGCCTCCGGCACCTGCACCGCGCGTTCGCCGGCCGGTCCTGACCCTCTCAGCGAAGTAGGGGAGCCGGCCCATGATCTCCCGCGTGGCCGGTCGACCATCGCCTCGGCGTCCAGCACAGACTCGAGGTGCACATGGATTCCGCAGCGTAAGACTCCGCCCGGTGGCGACGCCAACAACACATGACCACTCGGACCGATGCTGAAGCGAGGGAGGAGATCGGCATGCGGTGGCGGACCGCTTTCGTATTCGAGGGTGGCGGTAGCGTTGCCGCCACGCAGGTGGGGATGTTGCGTGCCCTGACCGAGGCGGGAATCCGACCCGATCTAGTGGTGGGCTCCTCGGCTGGAGCGATCAACGCGGTCTGCTTCGCGCTGGAGCCCACATTGGCCCAGATCGAGCGTCTGGAGATGCTGTGGTACTCGGTGAAGCGCAAGAACGTGTTCCCAGTCTCGGCGTGGAGCCTGGCTAATGCGCTGGTGGGCCGCGGCAGCGGGCTCTCCTCCCAGAAGGCGCTGCAGCGGCTGTTGGAGCGTGAGCTGGGCGAAACGAACCTCGACGGCTTGACGCTGCCCGCACACGTGGTGGCGACCGATCTGGCCGGCGGCGAACCGGTCATCCTCTCCCGGGGGACTACGGTGCAGGCGCTGCTTGCCAGCAGCGCGCTGCCAGGCGTGTTTCCCGCCGTCGAGATCGGCGGGCGGCTGCTCTACGACGGCGGGATCGCCGCGGCCACCCCCGTACTGCAGGCCGAGGCTCTGGGCGCGGACATCAGCTACGTGCTGCCTTCCCTCGGCCGATGCGCGCCTGAGTTCCTCCCGCAGGGCGCGGTGCCGACCGCGCTGCGCGCGCTGAGCCAGTTGCTGGGCCACGCCTCGGTGAATGCGATCGCCGGCGCCCGACATGAAGTCTGGATGCTGCCCGGACCCAGCCTCGAGACGGTGAACCCTTTCGACTTCCATGACACACCCGCCCTGATCGAAGAGGGAGAGCGGCTGGTTCACGCCTGGCTGGATGTCCACCGGGATAGTGGCGGACGGCCAGGTGCCGCGGCCATTACGTGACCGGGCTGGCATCGCGCGCGCAAGAATGACCGTGAACGCCTGGGCCGGCGGATGCCGGTGACCTGGCCCGTGGTCAGAGGCGTCTGGGCTCCTCAGTCCGGCCGGCCGCATACCGCGGCCAGCAGGCCCTCGAAATCCTCCGAGCACGGGCCGCACGCGCGCAGGTGCGCGGCGATGCCCGGGTAGCGCTGTTCGGCCCCGGCTTCCTGCGCCACCAGCTCGACGTAGACGTGGAGCATGGCCATCGCCTTGTCGCACCCCACGTCCTGTGGGTCGGTGTGCAGGAAGCGGTCCAGTTCAGCCCGGCCGTTCATGAGGGCCTCGACAGGTCGTTGTCCACATAGCCGTTCGCGGCGAGCGCGGCCCGCAGCTTGCGCCTGGCCTCGAACATCGTCTTGTAAATCGCGTTCCGGTTAGAACCGAGCTGGAGGACCAAGGCGTCCAGCGGAACGCCGTTGAGCACGATCGCCACGAAGATCCGCCGCTGCCGTTCGGTCAACTTCTCCTGCACGGCCCGGCGTAGTGCGGCGAGCAGATCGCGCCACTCCGACTCCCTGGCCGGGTCGAAGCCGAACCGATCCGGCAGACGCTCCCAGTCGGCACCTTCGAACGGCACGGCGGGGCAACGTCGCCAGAAATGCCGCCCGACCTTCACGGACACCTCAAGGATCACGAACTTGTAGGCCCAGGTCGTGAACCGGCTCTCACCACGGAACTCTCTGATCTTGGCGGTGATGGCCAACAGCGCGTCGGCCGCGGCCTGATACGCCAGATCGTCCAGCTCAGGGCCAGTGACGCGCAGCTGAACACCGCGCCTTCGCACCTCGCTCCTGGCGACCCGCAGGAGCAGTCCATGCAGCCGCCCCACGGCTGCCTCCTGCTCCGCCCCACCGCAGGTGAGCACCCGCAGCCACTCACCCGACTCGGCGTCGAGAGAGGTACGGGTGGCCGAGATCTCATCCACGGCGCGCTCCGGCGTCACCCATACGTTTCATGCTAACCACCACCCGCCGGCGAAGAATTCGCAGGTAAGACTCCGCGCGGCGGCGATGCCAACAAGACATGACCAACTCACTGGGCGGCAGGACCGCATCGAAGCCGCGAACATCCGCATCCCATCGAACAGCCAAGGGCACGTGCCCGCACCGTCCCCGGTGTCCGGCGGCGACCGCCCGCGATCGCGCGGCGGCCCGTGTCGTGGCCTTCCACCCCGAACAGGGCTGGAGCCTGCTGTGCAACGGTGTCGTCGTCTTCGACGACACCGGCGAACTGCTCCCCGACGGCCGCGTCGCCGACCGTCGAGTCGACTCGATCATCACTGAGTGATCAAGCTCCATGGCGAGAGGAATCATCATGGCGAACGTGTCAAATATTCCGGCATCACTGGAAAGAGCCGGCGGCCGGATCGCGGTAGCCGGTCGATTGGTGAGCCGATATGGGCTAGTCGTTGTCCTGGCGTGGATCGGTGCGGGCAAGTACGTCAAAATGGAAAGCCGAGTGCTGGTCGAACACAGCCCCCTCCTGAGCTGGCTGTACGACTTCCTGAGTTATAGGACGGTCGCGAACGCTCTGGGCAGTATGGAGATCATCGCTGCGGTGCTCATCGCCGTTCACCTGCTCTGGCCCAGGCTCTCTGCCATAGGCAGCGCTCTCGCGGTCATGCTGTTCGTGGGAACGCTGAGCTTCCTGTTCACCACCCCAGGGGTCGTCGACACCTTCGCCGGCGGGTTCCCAGTACTCTCGGCCCAGCCTGGGCAGTTTCTCCTCAAGGACCTCGTGTTGATCGGCGTGGCGCTATGGACGCTGGGCGACTCGCTCGAGGTCGCCCGAAGGAAGCGCGTGAACAACGCGCCACCCCACGGCCGAAAGATCGTGAGTGTCGGGTGAGCTGTGCGGTGTCCCTGGCGCACCTGTTCGCGGACGCGACGACGTCGGCGCCGGAGACCGTCAGTCCTTCTCGAGCAGGCGCACGATGGCGTCGGCGGCGTAACCGAACTCCGCCTCGGCGTTCAGGTGAGCGAACCGGCCGCCCGCCTCGGAGGCCGCGAACCCCAGGATGAACGTCGACAGCAGCCGCTCCGCCCGTACGACGTCGTCCCCGGCCAGCCCGGCCTCACGCAACGCGTCGTAGGCCGCGTCCCGGGGGCGGCGTGCCGCCTCGGTCACCGCCGGGCGGTGGAACAGCAGCGGGAACAGGTCCGGGTGTGACCGCGCCACCGCCCGGATCCCGGCGGCCAGCTCGCGCAGCCGCTCCCGCCACGGCAGCGCCGGGTCCGGCTCGGGGATCTCCCCGAGCAGGCGTTCCACCAGGCCGTCGAGCAGGCCCTGCTTGTCCCCGACATGCCGGTACAGCGCCATGGGCGTCACCCCCAGCTGCTCGGCGACCGCGCGCATCGTCACCGCCGCGAGCCCCCGCTGCGCCGCCAGGTCCCACGTCGCGTCGACGATCTCGCCGCGCGTCAGTCCTCTCCTGGGCATCGACCACCCCACCTCCGTATACAGTGTATATATACGCTGTATACTTCGTTGGGAGTGCCCATGCTTCACGCCACCCGGCTGCGCAGACGATTCGGCACGGCCACCGCCCTCGACGGCTTCGACCTCACCGTCGCGGCGGGGGAGATCTGCGGCCTCATAGGCCACAACGGCGCCGGCAAGACCACCTTCGCCCGGATCGCCTGCGGCCTGGACCGGCCCGACTCCGGCCACGTCCGCGTCGACGGCGCCGACCCGGCCCACCGCACCGCCCGCCGCCTCACCGGCTGGGCGCCGCAGGAACCCGCCCTGTACCCGACCGCCACCGTCCGCGACAACCTGCGCCTCTACGGCGGCCTGGCCGGACTCCACCGCCGCCGCCTGCGCACCGAGATCGACCAGGTCACCACCGCCATGGCCCTGCACGACCTGCTCGACCAGCCCGTCGGCCGGCTCTCCGGCGGCCAGCAGCGCCGCGTCCAGACCGCCACCGCGCTCCTGCACCGCCCCAAGGTCCTGCTGCTCGACGAACCCACCGTCGGCGCCGACCCCGCCACCCGCCAGGCGCTCCTGACCGCCGTACGCGCCCGCGCCGACGACGGCGCCGCCATCTGCTACACCACCCACTACCTGCCCGAACTCGTCGACCTGGACGCCACCCTCGCCGTCGCCGCCCACGGCCGGGTCATCGCCCGCGGCCCGCGCCAGTCCCTCCTCGACGGCCTGCCCGGCACCGCCCGCCTGCGCTTCGACGGGCCCGCGCCCGGCCACCACGACCAGGACACCCTCCTCATCACCTCACCCCGGCCCGCCGAGGCCGCCGCCCGCGCCCTCACCGACCTGGGCCCCGACGCCGTACGGCTGCGGGGCATCGACATCACCCCGCCGACCCTCGACGACCTGTACCGTCACCTCGCCGCCCCGGAGGCCCCCCATGCCGCGTGACATCGCCGTCATCGCCCGCCACACCTGCGTCCTGCTGGTACGCGACCCGGGCACCCTCATCGCCTACGCGGTCATGTCCTCCACCCTCATGGCCGTCCTGCACCCCGTCTACCAGCGGATGGCCGGCCCCGGCGTCTCCGGCGCCACCAGCGCCGCCGCAGGCACCGCCGTCATGTTCACCCTCCTGGCCCTCGACGTCGCCGGCGAACAGATCCTCGCCGAACGCGACTGGCACACCTGGGACCGGCTCCGCGCCACCCCCGCCCGCCCCGTCTCCGTCCTGACCGGCAAGGCCCTGCCGCTCGTCACCGTCTTCCTCGCCCTCCAAGCCCTGCTGTTCGCCGAGGCCGACTGGTGGTACGGACTCGACCTGACCGCCGGCACCTGGCGGCTGCCCCTGCTGTGGCTGGCCTGGGCGTCCTGCGCCACCGCCCTCGGCCTGGCCCTCGGCGCCTGGCTGAACAGCCGCGGCCGGCTCGGCGCGATCGCCGACATCACCGCGATGATCACGACCGGGCTCAGCGGCGCCCTCGTCCCCCTCGCCGGCCTGCCCCGCTGGATCGGCGACCTGGCACCCGCCCTGCCCGCCTACTGGGCGGTCCGCGGTTTCCAGGCCGCCCTCGGCGGGCGTCCCGCCGGCGTCTACACCCGCGCCGTCCTGGCCATCACCGCCATCACGGTCATCGCCGGCGCCCTGGCGGCCCTGGGGGCGCTGCGCCGTACTCACCGCACCGCCTAGCCGCCGGCGGAGAGCTCCGCTCACTGCGGCGGAAGATCGTCGCGGTTGACCTCACGGTGGCGGACCAGGAGCCGGCCGTCCTCGCGGACCAGCACGTCCTCGCAGGTGCAGCTGAGGTGAACGGCCGCCCGGCCACCGCGCGGCGTGCTCACGATCAGCGCGTAGGTGCGGGCGACGACGGCGCCGTCGCCGCGTTCGGCCACCTCCAGCATGCCCAGCCAGTGCCGGCGCTGGATCCCCTGCTCGACGAGAGCCTCGACGGCCTTGCGGGCGCCCGCCTCGATCGCCGCGCGACCGACGGACGGCGCGGGATGCCCGTTGGCGGCGAAGACCCCGTCCTCGGTGAAGGTCTCGGCCCACGCGGTGACGGCGCCCTCGTCGAGCAGGCGCATCTGACGTCCGTAGAAGTGCTGGACCTCCTGGTAAACGCGGGTGTCCGCGACATCGCCGATCAGCTGCTCGGTCATCGTGGCCTTCTCCTTCGCTCCGGTTCCGGTGGGCTCGCGCACCAGCGGCGAGCATGACCGCGGCGCTTCGAAGCCCGCTGGAGGCCCGGTCGGCTCCAGTGAGGATCCGCCCGGCGTCGAGGCGGACCGGCCATTGTGCGGATGCGGAAGCACCGACGGAGGGAAAGGCTGATGAGTAGCACAGACGGCGCACCGGTGGCGCTGATCACCGGCGCCACCAGCGGGATCGGCCTCGCCGTGACCCGGCGACTGGCCCGGCGCGGACTCCGCGTCTTCATCTGCGCGCGCACCACCGAGAACGTCGTGTCCACGGTCAAGGAACTGCGCGCCGAGGGCCTGGACGTGGACGGCGCGGAGGCCGACGTGCGGTCCAAGGAGTCCGTGCGGCACCTCGTGGCCGCCGCGGTCGAGCGGTACGGCCCGATCACGGTGCTGGTCAACAACGCCGGGCGCAGTGGCGGCGGCGTGACCGCCGAGCTCGCCGACGACCTGTGGTACGACGTGATCGACACCAACCTGAACAGCGTCTTCCTCGTGACGCGTGAGGCGCTCGCGGCCGGCGGGCTCGCCGGCGCGGCCGGTGGGCGGATCATCAACATCGCCTCCACCGGCGGAAAGCAGGGCGTCCCGCTCGGAGCGCCCTACTCGGCGTCCAAGGCCGGCGTCATCGGCTTCACCAAGGCCCTGGCCAAGGAACTGGCCGGCACCGGCGTCACCGTGAACGCGGTCTGCCCCGGTTACGTGGAGACGCCGATGGCGGTGCGAGTCCGTCAGGCGCACGCCGCCGTGTGGCAGACCACCGAAGAGGACGTGCTGAGCCGGTTCAACGACAAGATCCCGCTCGGCCGCTACTCGACCCCCGACGAGGTCGCCGGCCTGGTCGACTACCTGGCGACCGACACCGCCGCCTCCATCACCGCCCAGGCGCTCAACGTCTGCGGCGGGCTGGGGATCTACTAGCCGCCGGAAGGATGATCACAGTGACCGCGACCCAGCACACCGTCCACCGGATCGACATCGGTGCGGCTCCGGACCTGGTATTCCAGATCATCGCGGACGCCGCCGACTGGCCGCTGCACTTCGGGCCCACCATCCACGTCGACCGGACCGCGCTCGACTCGCCGGCCGAGCGGCTGTCGATCTGGGCCACCGCCAACGACGACGTCAAGCACTGGACGTCCCGCCGCGACGTCGACCGGGAAGCCGGGAAGGTGGCGTTCCGTCAGGAGGTCTCCGCCCCGCCGGTGGCCTCCATGGGCGGAGAGTGGATCGTCGAGGCCGGCCCGGACGGCTGCACCCGCCTCACGCTCACCCACGACTTCACCGCCGTCGACGACGACCCCGCGCACCTGGACTGGATCGGCCGGGCCACCGACCGCAACAGCCGCACCGAACTGGCCAACATCAAGACCCTCGCCGAGGAACACGACCGCACCGCGGCGCTGACCTTCTCCTTCGAGGACTCCGTCCTGGTGGACGGCGCACCCGAGGCCGTCTACGAGTTCCTCTACGACGCCGCCCGCTGGCCGGACCGGCTGCCGCACGTCGGGGACCTGAAGGTACGCGAGGAGGTCCCCGGCATCCAGGTGATGACGATGGACACCCGCGCCGCCGACGGGTCGGTGCACACCACCGAGTCCGTACGGGTCTGCTTCCCCGCCGAGCGGATCGTGTACAAGCAGACCCTCCCGCCGGCGCTGATGACCGCGCACGTGGGGGAGTGGACCGTGGCCAAGACCGCCGACGGGGTCCTGGCCACCTCGCGGCACACCGTGACGGTACGGGAGGAGGCCGTCGAGACGGTGCTCGGCGCCGGCGCGACCGTCCAGCAGGCCAAGGACTTCATCCGCAAGGCCGCCGGGGGCAACAGCGCCGCCACCCTCGGCCACGCCAAGACCTTCGTGGAGGCCGGGTGACGGCCCGTCCCCGCCGCCGCGAACGCCCTTTCCCCGGTTTCGGTGTCCCGTCCGGGGGAAGGGCGTTCGCCGTCCGGGCGCGAACGGCGCGGGGGTGCCGGCGTACGCGGGAAGGGGCACGAGGTGTGCCGGGGGAGTCACCTCCCCTGACCAGCGCGTGCCCCGAAAGGGACATCCCCGATGTGCCTCCCGGTCCTTTCGGGGGTCATTCCGTGGTTCCGCTCTTGAGGGGCGTCGGTGTTCTGCTTAACGTCGTTCCAGGCCGACTGCCCCGATCGCGATCCGAACGCGGACGGGTCGGCCGCGAACGGAGATATTCCATGAAATTCAATCTGCTGGGTTCTCTGGAAGTCATCCACGACCAGCGCGTGTGCACCCCGAGCGCGCCGAAGATCCGCCAGGTCCTGGCTCTGCTGCTCCTCCGCGCCAATCAGGTCGTCAGCCTCGATTCGGTAATCGAGGAACTGTGGGGCGAAGAGCCGCCGAAAAGCGCCGTCACCACGGCGCAGACCTACATTTATCAACTCCGTAAGGCGTTCGCCCGGGAACTGGGGGAGCAGCAGGCCTCGCGAATGATAGAGACGGTTCCGCCCGGATACATCCTGCGCGTGGACGAGGCGCAGCTGGACTTCCGGGAGTTCGACCGGCTGATCGAGCAGAGCCGGGCGCTGCAGGCCGCCGGGCACGTCGAGCGCAGCGCCCGGCAGGTACGCGCCGCGCTCAGCCTGTGGAAGGGCGCCGCGCTGTCGAACGTGGACCACGGCACGCTCCTGCAGGGGTACGCCACCCACCTGGAAGAACAGCGGATCACCGCGCTGGAGCTGCGGGTCCAGGCCGACATGGAGCTCGGCGACCACCGCGCGGTCATCCCCGAGCTGCGCCGCCTGGTGGTGAGCCACCGGTACAACGAGTGGTTCCACGCCCAGCTCATCATCGCCCTGAACAAGGCCGGCCGGCGCGGTGACGCCCTCGAGGCGTACCAGAGCCTGCGGACGCTGCTGAACGACGAGCTCGGTCTCGACCCGTCGGCCGAGGTCAAGCGGGTCCATCGAGAGGTCCTCAACGGGGGTTCCCTCGACGCCTCCCGGCTGCGGTCGCGAGACCTGCAGCCGACGGCCTGACCTGCGGTACGGAAGGGGGCCGCGCCCACAAGGCGCGGCCCCCTTCCGTACGGTTCACCTTTCCGAAACTTACTATGTAAAGGCCGTGGTCCGGGTGATGATCATCACCCGGACACCAAAGACCACAACACAACGAGCCTCAACGGTCAGCTCGCCAGGAGTCCGGAGACCAGCGACGTGGTGTGCACGCCGTCGCGGAACGCCGGGTCGTCCAGGACCCGGGTGAGGAACCCGGCGGTCGTGTGCACGCCCGGCCCCTCGATGCGGAACTCGGCCAGCGCGCGCCGCATGCGGGCGATCGCGGCCGGCCGGTCCGGAGCCCAGACGACCAGCTTCGCGAGCAGCGAGTCGTACGCGGCGGAGATCCGGCAGCCCGGGAAGCCGTAGGTGTCCACCCGGACGAACGGGCCGCCCGGGGGCACGAACTCGGTGAGCGTGCCCGGCGCCGGCGCGAAGTCACGGTCGGGGTTCTCGGCATTGATCCGGCACTCGATCACGGCGCCGCGCGGCTGGATGTCGGCCTGGCCGAACCCCAGCGGCAGGCCCGCGGCGATGCGGATCTGCTCCTGCACCAGGTCGACGCCGGTGGCCATCTCGGTCACCGGATGCTCGACCTGGATCCGGCTGTTGACCTCCATGAACGAGAAGTCCCGTTCGGCCGACACGAGGAACTCGAACGTGCCGGCGCCGACGTACCCGGCGGCCAGCGCGCCGCGCACGGCGGCCTGCCGCATCTCGGTGAGCAGCCCCTGCGGCATGCCCGGCGCGGGCGTCTCCTCGAGGAGTTTCTGGTTCCGGCGCTGCGTGGTGCAGTCGCGTTCGCCCAGGCAGACCGCGTTTCCGTACGCGTCGCACAGCACCTGGATCTCCACGTGCCGTGCCGTGTCCAGGAACCGCTCGGCGTAGACGCGGGCGTCGCCGAAGAACGCCTGGGCGTCGGCGCGGGCGCGGGCGTACGCCTCGGCGAGTTCGCCGGGGTGGCGGACGACGCGCATGCCGCGCCCGCCGCCGCCGACCACCGCCTTGATGATCAGCGGGCAGCCGATCTCCGAGGCGAGCCGTGCGGCCTCGTCCGCGTTGGCCAGCGGTTCGAGGCTGCCCGGCAGGAGCGGCAGGCCGGCGTCCGACATGAGTCGGCGGGCGCGGGACTTGTCGCCGAGCCGGTCCAGGACGGCGGCGGGCGGGCCGATGAAGGTGAAGCCCTCCTTCTCGCAGACCTCGGCGAAGTCCGGGTCCTCCGACAGGAACCCGTAGCCGGGGTGGATCGCGTCCGCGCCGGTCTTGGCCGCCGCCTCGATGACGGCCGGGATGCTCAGGTAGCTGCGGCGGGCGGGGGCCGGGCCGATCCGTACCGTCTCGTCGGCGGCGGCCACCGCCGCCGAGTTCTCGTCCTCGGTCGAGTAGACGACGACGCTGGCGACCCCCAGCTCGCGGCAGGCTCGTACGACGCGCAGCGCGATCTCGCCTCGGTTCGCGATGAGTACCTTGCCGAACATGTTCTCCCCTTCAGGCGGTCAGGTCTCGATCGCGACGAGCGGTGTGCCGAACTCCACCGACGTGCCGTCCGGGACGAGGATGCCGACGACCCGGCCGGCGCGGTCCGCCTCGACCGGGGTCATCAGCTTCATCGCCTCCAGGATCGCGACCTGCTGGCCCTTCTGGACGACGTCGCCTTCGCGGACGAACGGCTTGGCGCCCGGCTCGGACGCACGGTAGAACGTGCCGACCATCTCGGCGCGCACCTGGTGCGTTCCGGGATCGGGCGCGGTGTCCTCCACCGGCGGCGGCGCCGCGGCCGCCGCCGTCACCCGCCCCTCGGGGGCCTCCGGCCACTCGAGGTCGACCGTGACGTCGCCCATGGTCAGGCGCATCCGGCGCAACGGTGAGCTCGCCGCGTTGATCAGTTCGACGGCGTTGCGGCAGATGACCGTCAGCGCCGTGTCCGGATCGCTCGGTGCCACGTACTCCTCCTCTAGGTCGCGGCTTGGAAGCTGCGGAATCGCCGTCGGCGTTCTTCGACGATCTGGGCGCCGTCCAGGTCCGCCAGCCGGTACAGGCCGGCGGCGAGCGCGGAGCGGAGCCGGCGTGCGGCGGCCACCGGGACGCGGTGGACGCCGCCGGCCGGTTCGGGGATCACCGCGTCGACGACGCCGAGGCCGAGCAGCTGACGTGCGTCGACGCGCAGCGCCGCCGCGGCGCGCGCCGCCTGGGTCGCGTCCCGCCACAGGATCGCGGCGCAGCCCTCCGGGCTGATCACCGAGTAGACGCTGCTGGAGAAGGCCAGCACCTGGTTGGCCACGGACAGGGCCAGCGCCCCGCCGCTGCCGCCCTCACCGGTGATCACCGAGACGATCGGGACGGGCAGGCCGGCCATCAGCCGCAGGTTCTCGGCGATGGCGACGGCCTGGCCCTGTTCCTCGGCCTCCCTGCCGGGGTAGGCGCCGGGGGTGTCGACGAGGGTGACGACCGGCAGGCCCAGCTTGGCCGCCAGGCGCAGCAGCCGGGCGGCCTTGCGGTATCCGGCGGGCGTGGGCATGCCGAACCCGCGGCCGGTCAGCTCGGCGACGGTGTGGCCCTTCTGGGTGCCGATCACGATGAGGGGGACGTCGCCGAGCCGCGCCATCCCGCCGACGATCGCCGGGCAGTCGCGGGCCAGCCGGTCGCCGTGCAGTTCCTCGAACTCGTCGAAGGCGAGGGCGAGGTAGTCCAGCGTGGTGGGCCGGCCCAGCTCGCGGGCCTGGCGTACCACCTGCCACGGGTCCCGGGCGGCCAGGTCGGCCGGGTCGGTCACGAGCTCGGCGGGGACGCCGATCGGCTGGCCCATGGGCCGCCGGGAGCCGATCGACAGCAGACGGCCCAGCGTGGGCCGCAGCGCGGCGCGCGGCCGCAGCAGGTCGATCATGCCGTGCTCGAGGAGGAACTCGGCGGTCTGGAACTCCTCCGGCAGCTTCTGCCGGATGGTCTGCTCGATGACCCGGCGGCCGGCGAACCCGAGCCGCGCGCCGGGTTCGGCGATGATGACGTCGCACAGCGTCGCGAACGACGCGGCGACGCCGCCGAACGTCGGGTCGGTGATCAGGGAGATGGTCATGACGCCGGCCTCGTCGAGTTCGCCGAGGGCCTGGCTGGTCTTGGCCATCTGCATCAGGGCGATGGCGCCCTCCTGCATCCGCGCTCCGCCGGAGGCGGTGACGATCAGCAGGGGGGTGCGTTCGCGGAGCGCGACCTGGGCCGCCTCGGTGACGAGCTCACCGACGGCCGCGCCGAGGCTGCCGGCCATGAACCGGAAGTCCATCGCGGCGACGATCACCGGGTTGCCCTCGATGGCGCCCCGGACGCACACGACCGCCTCCTCCAGCCCGGTCCCGGCGCGCGCCTCGCGCAGCCGTTGTGGGTAGGGCTTGGCGTCGACGAAGCCGAGCGGGTCGCCGGTGGTGACGGTCAGCCCGAGCGAGCTCGCCGACCCGGGGTCGAGGAGCTGCGCCAGGCGTTCGGGGGCGGTGAGCCGCCCGTGGTGCCCGCAGTCGGGGCAGACCTGCCGGCTGCGGGCCAGCCTCTTGGCGTACAGGAGCGTGTCGCAGCCCGGGCAGATGGTCCACTCGGGGGCTGCGACCGCCGGTTCGCTGGTTACCTCGGTCACGGTTCAGGCCCTCGCCGGCAGCCGATCGTTGACGAAGTCGAGGTACCCGGCCGGGGTGGTGACCTCGGCCAGTTCCTCCTCGGGCAGGGCGATGCCGAGCTCGCGTTCGATCCGGCTGGCGGTCTCCATCAGGGCCAGCGAGTCGTAGCCGAGCTCGTCGAACGCGACGTCGAGGATGTCGCCGTCCAGGTTCAGTGTCTCGTCCTCGCCTGCTGCCGCACGCATGATCCGTTTGAGGTCGTCGATGGTGAAATCGCGCATGGTGTGCTCTCCTCACAAGCCCGTTGTCGCGCCGGCCCGTTGCCCGGCCGGTCGTTCGGTGGCGGTGCCGCGCCTCGCGCGGCGGTTCTTCAGCGGACCGCGCGTACGACCACGGCGGCGTTGAAGCCGTGGTAGCCGCGCGCGACGATGAGTGCGTTGGTCAGTCGGGTGATCCGCGGTTCGCGGACCAGGTCCAGGGCGTAGTCCGGGACGGGCCGGGACACGTTCACGGTCGGGGGGATGACCGAGTCGCGGATGGCGAGCAGGGCCGTGGCGACGTCGACCGGCGCGCCTCCGGACAGCAGCCGCCCGATCATCGTTTTGGGCGCCGTCACCGGCACGCCGTGCGGGCCGAACAGGCCGGTGATCGCCGTCGCCTCGGCGCGGTCGAGTTCGGCCACGCCGCTGGCGTCGGCGAACACCACGTCGACCTCGGCGGGGGTCAGGCCGGCGTCGGCGAGCGCGCCGGTCATGGCGGCGCCCAGCCGGGAGGAGCCGTCGCGGGGGTCGAAGGTGGCGCAGTACCCGGCGATCTCGCCGTACACGTGCGGGGCGCCGCGGTCCCGGGCGTGCCCGGCGTCCTCGAGGATGAGGATGGCGCCGCCCTCACCGACGACGTAGCCGGTGGCGTCGGTGTCGAAGGGCAGGTAGGCGCGTTCGGGGTCGTCGCGGTGGCTGAGCCGGCCGTTGGGGATCTGCGCGGCGATGCCCCACGGGCACAGTGGCGCGTCCATGCCTCCGGTGACCATCAGGGGAGTGCCGCGGCGGAGGCGCCGGCGGGCCTGGGCGATGGCGTCCAGGCCGCCGGCCTGCTCGGTGACGACCACTCCGGTGGGTCCGCGCATGTCGTGGCGGATGGAGATCTGGCCGGTGTTGACGGCGTAGAACCAGGCGAAGGACTGGTAGACGCTGACGTGCTCGGGTCCGCTGGACCACAGTGCCGCCAGTTCCCGCTGGCCGAATTCGAATCCGCCGGCCGCGCCGGCGGTGACCACGCCCATGTCGTAGGCGCCGAACCGGTCGGGGTCGACGTCGGCGTCCGCGAGTGCCCCGCCGGTGGCGGCGAGCGCGAACTGGGTCATCCGGTCGGTCTGCGGCAGCAGCCGGCCCGGCAGGTGCTCGGCGGGGTCGAAGCCGCGTACTTCGGCGCCGAGGCGTACGGGGTAGCCGGCGGCGTCGAATCGGGAGATCGGCGCGATGGCGTTCGCGCCGGCGAGGGTGCTGGCCCAGAACTCCTCGGTGTCCAGGCCGTTCGGCGCGGTGACGGCCAGTCCGGTGACGACGGCGCTCATCGGTCCACTCCCTGCAGGACCATGGCGCTCTGGAAGCCGCCGAAGCCGCTGCCGACGGTGAGGACCGCGTCGAGGCGGGTCTCGCGGGCGGTCAGGGGCACGTAGTCCAGGTCGAGTTCGGGGTCGGGGTCGTCGAGGTTCGCGGTGGGCGGTACGACGCCGTGTTCGATGGCCAGCGCGCAGGCGGCCACCTCGATGGAGCCGATGCCGCCGAGGGAGTGCCCGACGACCGCCTTGATCGAGCTCACCGGGATGCGGTAGGCGTCCTCGCCGAGGCTGCGTTTGAACGCCATCGTCTCGTGCCGGTCGTTCTGGCGGGTACCGGTGCCGTGGGCGTTGATGTAGCCGATGTCGCCGGGGTTGAGCCGGGACTGGTCCAGCGCGGATCGGATCGCCTCGGCCATCTCGGCGCCGTCGGGGCGCAGCGCGGTCATGTGGTAGGCGTTGCTGCGGGACGCGAAGCCGGTGATCTCGGCGTACATGTGCGCGCCGCGGCGCCGCGCCCGCTCGTACTCCTCCAGGACCAGGACGGCCGAGCCCTCGCCGAGCACGAATCCGTTGCGGGTCCGGTTGAAAGGCCGCAGTGCGCTGCCGGGCTCGTCGTTGCGGTTGCTGGTCGCCTTGATCGCGTCGAAGCACGCGAACGTGATGGGTGACAGCGGCGCGTCGGTCGCACCGGCGATCATCACGTCGGCGGAGCCTTCCCCGATGAGGTCGCAGGCGTAGCCGACGGAGTCCAGCCCGGAGGTGCATCCGGCCGAGACGACGGTGGCCGGCCCCTGCGCGCCGGTGGCCCAGGCGACCTCGGCCGCGAGCGAGCTGGGGATGAAGTAGTCGTACATGTGCGGCACGGCGTACGCGGGGTCGACGACCCAGTTGCGGCCGCCGTCGGACAGGACGTTGTACTCCTCGTCGAGTTTCATGGTGCAGCCGACCGCGCTGCCGATGGTGACGCCGGTGCGCTCTTCGGGCAGGTCGCCGATGAGCATTCCGGCGTCGGAGAGCGCTTCGCGGGCGCTGACCACGGCGAACTGCGCGGCGCGGTCCATTCGCCGTATCTCCTGGGCGGTCAGGCCTTCGGTGACCGGGTCGAAGTCGCATTCGGCCGCGATGCGCGACCGGAAGGGCGACGGGTCGAAGAAGGTGACCGTCCGGGTCGCGGTCCGGCCCTCGGTGATCCGTTCCCAGAAGGACTTCGTCCCGGGCGCGCCGGGTGCGACCACGCCGATTCCGGTGATCACGACACGCCGTTCCATGCTGTCTCCCTTGCTGTGTGCGGGCCCGGCGGGTGCTGGCCGCCGCCGACCACGGTCGGCGACCTGCCTCGATCTCGGCTCAAGGCGTGAAAGAGGGCGCCGGGCAGGCGAGGCCGAGGCACGCGAGGAGGCTGCGGGCCTGGACGCTGACGTAGTGGGTGTGCGAGAGGAGTTCGGTGAACTGGTGCAGGGTGGTCCAGCGGAAGCCGTCCTGTTCCTCGGCCTCTTCACCGGCCTCGACCACGAGGTATCGGCTGTCGGAGTGGTAGAAGCGGCCGCCCTCCTCCGACAGGATCGCGTCGTAGCGGATCTGGTCCGGGCGGGCGGACAGGACGTAGTCCAGGAAGGGCGGGGGAGTGCCGGGGTGGTTGCCGGGCACGCATTGCACCGTCGGGCCGAGTTCGACGGTGTCGCGGAAGCCCGCCTCGGTCCGGGCGGCGGCCAGGACGTGCAGGACGCCGGCGATCCGCCGGACCACGAACGCGACCACGCCGGGCCCGCGGGGCGCGAACAGCGGCTGGGTCCACCCGGTGACCTCGCGGTTGCCCGCGCGTACCGCGACGGCGATCACGTCGAAGAACCGTTCGTCCTCTTGGTGGATGCGTTCGGCGGTGCGCCGCCAGGAGCCGAGCCGGCGCAGTGGCACGCGGGTGGTCCGCAGGTCCGACAGGGCGCGCAGGTCGTTGATCCAGGTGAGGATGTCGCGGATGCCGTGGACGCTGCCGGCGCCGGTCATCGAGTCGGCCAGTGCCGTGCCGAACTCGTCGGTGGGCGGCGCGGTGCGGTGCAGCGGCAGCAGTGACAGCGCGGAGCGGGCGTCCATGTTGACGAGGTTGTCCCGCCGGAGCAGCTCGCCGATCTGGCCGAGGGTCAGCCAGCGGAAGTCCTCGTGTTCGGGGACGTCGTCGGTGGTCTCCACGACCATGTTCCGGTTGCGTTTGTGCAGGAACCACGAGCCGTGTTCGGACTGCAGCGCGTCGGCGAGCACGCGGGCGCGGCCGGTGCCGGCGAAGTACTCCAGGTAGTTGACGCTGGTGCCCTGGTGTACGCGGCTGTAGTTGCTGCGGGTGGCCTGCACGGTCGGGGACAGCTGCAGCAGGTTGGAGTTGCCGGGCTCCATCTTGGCCTGCATCAGGGCGTGCAGGACGCCGTCGAACTCCTTGACCAGGATGCCGAGGATGCCGACCTCGGGCTGGTCGATGATCGGCTGGTTCCAGGTGCGGGTGCCGTCGTCGACGTCCAGTCCTTCGACGGTGAAGAACCGGCCGCTGCGGTGGACCAGGTTCCCGGTGTCCGGTGCGAACGACCAGCCGTCCAGGCCCGCGAAGGGGATGCGGTCCACCTGGAAGGATCCGGCGCGCCACCGCTCGTGCCACCAGTCGTCGAACGCGCCGCGCGGCATCGTGGTGCTGTGCGTGGCCGCCACCGATGCGGCGAGCCGGTCGTTGAGGGTCTCGGTCGGGGTTTCGGTCAGGGTCGCGGTCACCGGAGGGCTCCTTCGGCCGGGCGTGCCGCGGCGAAGTCCCGCCGCGGGTCGATGTCGTGCTCGTTGCGGGTCTCGGTCACATGGCGCAGGGCGCGCGCGGCGTCCCAGCCCCGGTCCCGTACGGCGTCGGGGTCGAGGACGTCGATGCGGCGGGTCTCCACCAGCACCCCGCCGGGCACCTGGGTGAGGACGGCCTGGCCGCGCAGGGACCGGTACAGCGGCGGAAGGTCGCCGATCTGCCGCCATACGAGGCGGTCGCCGGCCGGCCACACCCGCGCGTGCGCGCCGTCGACCAGGGTGCGGCCCGGTCGCCCGGCGACGTCCTCCAGACGTCCGGGGACGATCCGGATCCGGCCCTGCAGGAACTCGCACGCGGTCAGGTCGGCGTCGCGTTCGGCCAGGTACTTCAGTGCGTCGAGCTGCGCCCGGATGCCCTGGTCGAGCCGTTCGGCCGGTGCCGGCCCGGCCCAGTCGTGCCGCAGCTCCACGAGGGTGGTGCCCGGCCCGGCCTCGGTGAACCGCCACTCGCCGCGCATGGCCGACAGGGGCGGCTTGGGCGGGTCGTGTTCGAAGACGATCCGGCCGGCGTCCGGGTCCAGTTCCCGGCGCGCCGTCCAGCTGCGGATGGCGCCCTTCTCGGCGACCCACCGCCGGATCACGTCGCCGCCGTCGTGGCGGGCGACGCGTTCGGCGTGCACCACGCCGCCCGCCGGCCGGGCCGCCTGGCCCGGGTCGGCGACCAGGTCGTACACCGCGTGCGGCGGCCGGGCCACGGTGATGCGGTGGGTCAGGACCCCGTCGTAGGTCAGCCCGTCGTGTGTCGGCATCGTTCATTTCCTTTCGGCGACGACGACGCGCACCGGGAGCCCGGGCCGGGTGTGCGCCTCGGCGCCGGCCAGGCCGCTCGCGGCGAGCATCTGCTGAAGGTCCGCGGTGGAGTGCACCTGCCCGCCGCTGGTCCAGGCCAGCATGAGCAGTTCCAGCATGTGCGCGTGGTACGCCCGCGCGGGCGGCTCGTCGCCGGTGGTGAATCCGGCGACGACGAGCCGCCCGCCCGGCCGCAGGGTCGCGGCCAGCCGCCGCAGCAGCTCGACGGACCGCTCGCGGGAGAACTGGCACAGCAGGTTCGCCGCCAGGATCACGTCGTACGGTCCGCCGAGCGGGGCCTCGAACACGTCTCCTTCGATGAAGGAGGTGCGCTCGGTCAGCCCGAGCCGCCGCGCCTGGTCCCGGGCGGCGCGCAGCACCGGCGGGCCGTCCAGGCACCACAGCCGCGAGCCGGGGTCGCGGCCGGTCAGGGTGAGCCCGTACAGGGCGTGGCCGCAGCCCGCCTCGAGCACGTCAAGGGGGCCGTCGCCGCCGAGCAGGTCCGCGACGAAGTCCGCGCCGGCGCGGGTCACGAAGGTGAGGTTGGCGGCGAAGTCGGCCCAGTACGCGAAGTCCGGCGAGTCGGCGGTGTGCTCGACCACGGGCCGTCCGGTGCGCACCGCCCGCGCGAGGTGCCGCATGGTGTCCCACTCCAGGTCACCGGCTGCCACGCGCATGTTGTCGCCGCAGTACCGCGGGGAGGTGCTGACGAGCAGGTCCGCGGCGCCGGGCGGCAGGTGAAACGTCTCGCCGTCGGTGGCGAGCAGGCCGGCGGCGGCGAGCGCGCGCAGCAGGATCCGGGTTCCGCGCGGGTCGGCGCCGAGCCGCTCGGCCACCGCGGGGGCATCGGCCGCGCCGGGTTCCAGCGCGTCGAAGACCCGCAGTTCGAGTGCCGCCCGCAGCACGTACGTCGCACGGAAGGCGGTCATCATTTCCAGCAGCCGTTCCCGGCTCACGCTGTCCACCATGGGCACGAGGCTGGTCGCGCCGCCTCAAGGGCGGATCGACGAGGGCTGGAGCCGGGGGTCTTCGGCCGATGCTCGAAACCCCCTCGAACAACCGGCCCCATGGTGATGCCCCGGGCGATCTGGAGGCATCCATATGACCGAGGCCAAGACGCTGCTCCTGGAACAGGTGCGCAAATACCATCATGAGGCCGCTTCGCGGTCCGCATTCGTGCCGGGCACGACGCCGGTGCTGCCCTCTGGGGCGGTGCTGGACGAGGACGACCGGGCCGGCCTCGTCGAGGCCGCGCTGGACATGAAGATCGCGGCAGGCGCCCGGTGCCTGCGGTTCGAGCGGGAGTTCGCCCGGACGCTGGGCATCCGCAAGGCGCACCTGACCAACTCCGGGTCGTCGGCCAACCTGCTGGCTCTGGCGGCGCTGACGTCACGTCAGCTGGGCGACGAGCGGCTGGTGCCGGGCGACGAGGTGATCACGGTCGCCGCGGGTTTCCCCACGACCATCAACCCCATCTTCCAGAACGGCCTGGTGCCCGTCTTCGTCGACGTGGACCTCGGCACGTACAACACCACCGCCGAGCGGGTGGAGGCCGCGATCGGCCCCCGCACCCGCGCGGTCATGATCGCGCACGCGCTGGGCAATCCGTTCCCCGCGCAGGACATCGCCCGGATCTGCGCCGACCATGACCTGTTCCTGATCGAGGACAACTGTGACGCCGTCGGCTCCCTGCACAAGGGCGCGCTGACCGGGACGTTCGGTGACTTCGCGACGGTCAGCTTCTACCCGGCCCACCACCTCACCATGGGGGAGGGCGGCTGCGTGCTCACCCCGAACCTGGCGTTCGCGCGGATCGTGGAGTCACTGCGGGACTGGGGCCGGGACTGCTGGTGCGAACCCGGCGAGGACAACCGGTGCCAGAAACGGTTCGGTTACCAGCTCGGCGAGCTACCGCACGGATACGACCACAAGTACACGTTCTCCCACGTCGGCTACAACCTGAAGGCCACCGACCTGCAGGCCGCGCTCGGCCTGACCCAGCTGCGCAAACTGCCGGAGTTCGGCGCGGCCAGGCGCCGCAACTGGCGGCGGCTGCGGGAGGGCCTCGACGGGGTACCCGGCCTGCTGATGCCGTCCGCGGCCCCCGACAGCGACCCGAGCTGGTTCGGGTTCGTGCTGACGGTCCTGCCCGAGGCGCCCTACGAGCGCGCGGAGCTGGTGAGCTTCCTGGAGTCCCGGCGGATCGGGACCCGGCTGCTGTTCGCCGGCAACATCACCCGGCACCCGGCCTACCTGGACCTGCGGTACCGGGTCGCCGGGCCGCTGACCAACAGCGACATCATCACCGAGCGGACGTTCTGGGTCGGCGTCTACCCGGGCCTGACCGACGAGATGCTCAACTACGTGATCGCGTCGATCAGGGAATTCGCCACACGGCCCCGCCACAGATGATTTGGAGACCATCACGATGAAGGCCCTGGTTCTCGCGGGAGGGACCGGCTCCAGGCTGCGCCCGCTCACATATTCCATTCCGAAGCAACTCGTCCCGGTCGCGAACAAGCCGGTCCTCGTCCACGGGCTGGAGACCATCCGGGAGATCGGCGTCACCGAGATCGGCATGATCGTCGGTGGCCAGGGCGACCAGATCCGGGCGGCCCTCGGCGACGGATCCGACCTCGGCGTCAAGATCACCTACATTCGGCAGGACGCGCCGCTCGGGCTCGCGCACTGCGTGGGCATCGCGCGCGACTTCCTCGGCGACGACGACTTCGTCATGTACCTCGGCGACAACGTCCTCGACGGCGGCATCGTGGACGCGGCCGAGGAGTTCACGACCCTGCGGCCGGACGCCGCGGTCCTGGTCATCAAGGTCGACGACCCCACCCAGTACGGCGTCGCGGAACTCGACACCGAGGGCCGGGTGACCGCGCTGGTGGAGAAACCGCAGAACCCCAGGAGCGACCTGGCGCTCATGGGCGTGTACTTCTTCACCCCCGCCATCCACGAGTCGGTGCGCCGGATCAAGCCCAGCCGCCGCGGCGAGCTGGAGATCACCGACGCGATCCAGGATCTCCTGGACCGCGGGCTCACCGTGACCGCGCAGCAGTACCCGGGCTACTGGAAGGACACCGGCAACGCCGAGGACCTCCTCGACTGCAACCGGATGCTGCTGTCGGCGACGCGCGCCGACGTGGCCGGCGACGTCGACGAGCACAGCATCATCGAGGGCGGGGTGGTCGTCCTGCCCGGCGCCAGGATCATCAAGTCCTACATCGAGGGGCCGGCGATCATCGGCGCGGGGACCGTCGTGTCGGACTGTCACCTGGGCCCGTACGTCTCGGTCGGCGGCGACTGCGCGCTGTCCAGCACCGGCATCGCCGACTCGATCGTGCTCGACGGCGCCGTCATCGACAGCGTCAAGGGCATCCGCGGATCGGTGATCGGCCGGTGGGCGCACGTGCGCACCGGGGACCACCGGCTGTTCGTCGGCGACCACGCGCGCGTGGAGGTGGCGGTATGAGGATCCTCGTCACCGGCGGCGCCGGCTTCATCGGCTCCAACTACGTGCGCACCCTGCTGTCCGGGACCGGCGAGACGCGCGTCACCGTCGTGGACAAGCTCACCTACGCCGGCAACCGCGCGAACCTGCCGATCGGCCACCCGCGGCTGGATTTCGTCCGCGGCGACATCTGCGACCAGCCGCTGCTGCGGGACCTGCTGCCCGGCCACGACGCCGTGGTGCACTTCGCCGCCGAATCGCACGTGGACCGCTCGATCGACGGCGCCGCCCAGTTCGCGATCACGAACGTCGTCGGCACGCAGAGCCTGCTCGACGCGTGCCTGCACACCGGTGTGGGACCGATCGTGCACGTCTCCACCGACGAGGTGTACGGGTCCATCGCCGAAGGGGCCTGGACCGAGGACCGGCCGCTGCTGCCGAACTCCCCGTACGCGGCGTCCAAGGCGGGCTCGGACCTGCTCGCCCGCTCCTACCACCGAACCCACGGCCTCGACGTGCGCGTCACCCGCTGCTCGAACAACTACGGCCCGTACCAGTACGTGGAGAAACTGATCCCGCTGTTCGTCACCCGGCTCCTGCGCGGTGAGACCGTCCCCCTGTACGGCGACGGCCGCAACGTCCGCGAGTGGCTGCACGTCGACGACCACTGCCGGGCCATCGACCTCGTCCGCCGGGACGGCCGGCCCGGGGAGATCTACAACATCGGCGGCGGCGACGAGCTCACCAACCGGGAGATGACCGAACGCCTGCTGGAACTCGTCGGCGCCGACTGGTCCGCGGTACGGCACGTGACCGACCGCAAGGGCCACGACCTGCGCTACTCCGTCGACGACACCAAGATCCGCACGGAGCTCGGGTACCGTCCGCGCGTGTCCCTGCGGCAGGGCCTGGCCGACGTCGTCGCCTGGTACCGCGACAACACGTCCTGGTGGGAGTCGCCGGCCGCCTGAGCCGGTCGCCGCGACGGCCCGCCCGAGCATCGCTCGGACGGGCCGTTCGGTCATTCGGGGAAATCACCGAGGACGGGCGGATCGCTTCCAGGGGGCCGGCAGGTCGTTCGGGGGCGGGTGGGGCGCGACAGCCGTCCGGGGGAGGGTCGGCCGCGCCCCACCCGGCGTCATCCCGGGCGGGGCGTCGGGCCCTCAGGGGACCCGGGCGGCCATGTCACCCCACAGCGCGCGTACCGAGTCCTCCAGGCCGTGGCTCGGGATCCAGCCCAGCAGGGCGCGGGCGACACTGATGTCCATCTGCTGCCGGTCGGCAGGGTCGGGGCCCTCGCCCTCCTCGACGAGCAGGTCGGCGGGCACACCACTGACCTTGATCAGCAACTCGACCAGGGTACGGGCGCACGTCGCCTCCCCACGACCGATGTTGATCACGGTCGGCAGCCGTTCCGCGGTGGCGCACTCGGCCACCGCGCCGGCGACGTCCCGGACGTCGACGAAGTCACGTTGCGCGCCGAGCGCCCGGAACCGCAGCACGGCCCGTTCGCCCGCCGCGGCCGCGGTGCGCAGCCGCTCGGCGACCAGGCCGGGCAGGCTCCCGCGCGGCGCGCCGGGCCCCAGCATGTTCGACACGCGCAACACGGTGCAGTCCACCTCGTGGCGGGCGGCCAGCAGCACCTCGGTCGCGCGCAGCTTGGTGCGGCCGTACAGGGTGGCGGGCGCGGTCGGGGTGCGCTCGTCGATCGGCGACGGCGCCGGCACGGGCGCGTACTCGTGCACCGACCCCAGGTGGACCAGGCGCGGGCGCCACTCCAGCGCGGCCAGCGCGGCCGCCAGGTGCTCGACGAGCCGGACGTTGGAGTGGAGCATCTGCGCCTCGGTGACGTTCCACACGCCGCCCGCCGAGTTCACCACGGCCGTGGGCCGTTCCCGTCGCAGCAGCTCCACCAGCTCGCCCGGGTCGGCCGCCGCCACGTCCATGGCCGCGAACCGCAGGCCGTCCCCGTCGCCGGGGGTACGGGCCACGACCAGGACGTCGTGGCCGCGAGCGGTGAGGGCGGCGCATACATGACGCCCGACGTAGCCCGTGCCGCCGAGCACTACCGTGCGTTTCATGCAGTGATCGTGACACCGCCCGCTCGAGCCCCCGTCGAAGGTCTGCGGCCGTGCGGGCACCGCCGAGGATCGCCCGAGCCTCGAGCGAGGCGTCGTAGCGTCCGGGACCATGGAGATCCATCCCTTGGAAGTGCCGGACAGTTTCCTCATCACGCCGCGGAAACATCCCGACCTGCGTGGATGCTTCTACGAGTCGTTCCGCTCCGAGAAGCTGTCGGCCGCTCTCGGACGCGTGTTCCAGCCCGTGCAGGTGAACTATTCGGTGTCCCGCCGGGGCGTCCTGCGCGGCATCCACAGCGTGCTGCTGCCGCCCGGGCAGGCGAAGATGGTGACCTGCCACCGCGGCATGGTGCTCGACATGGTCGTCGACCTGCGGCTGGGCTCGCCCACGTTCGGGCGGTACTCCGTCAACCGCCTCGACGCCGACTCCGGCGCGTCGGTGTTCATCGCCGAGGGCCTGGGCCACGCGTTCCTGTCGCTGGCCGACGACACCTGCGTCGGTTACCTGTGCTCGACGCCGTACGTGCCGGGCACCCCGCTGGACATCAACCCGTTCGACCCGGCGCTGGGCCTGCCGTGGGAACTGGACCGGGACCCGGTGATCTCCGCCAAGGACGCCTCCGCGCCGACCGTGGCCGAGGCCGCCGAGGCGGGGCTGCTGCCCACCTACGACGAATGCCGCGAGCTGTACGGCCGGCTCGCGGTGGGTTAATCGGTCTGATCCGGCCGGGTGGCGGCGGGTCACCGTCCGCCGGCCGGCACGGGAACGCGGCGGCCGTGGTCTTTGCGACTACGGCCGCCGCGGGGGTTCAGCCGGCGAGTCTCTCCAGTTCCGGGACCAGGTCCGCGGGTGTGGGCTGCCGGTCGATCTCGTCGCGGAGCTTCTGGGCGCCGGCGCGGTAGGCGGAGTCGTCCAGGATGGCGGCCAGGGCGTCCTTGGCGGCGCCGTGGTCGGCCTGGACGGCGGCCCCGGGAACCATGCGGCCGGTTCCGGAGGCCTCGACCCGCTCACCGGCCAGGACCAGGATGTGGTGGTCCGACGGCACGACCAGCTGCGGCAGGCCGAAGGACAGGCCGGTGTGCAGGGTCCCCGCGCCGCCGTAGACGACCATGGCGTCGCAGTCGTCCAGGAGCAGGTTGATCGGCGTCGGGTCGATCACGTGCACCGAGTCCGGCGCCACCTCCAGCAGCGCCCCGTGGTACTCCGGCACGCACGTGACCACCGCCTCCACGCCGGGAAGCTCACCGCAGGCGCGGACCACGTTGCGCAGGATGGACAGCCGCCCGTCCAGGGCGAGCGAACGCGTGCCGAGACAGACCAGGACCCGCCGGGCACCGGGCCGCTTGTCCGGCAACGTCGGCAGGGTCCCCGGCCCGTTGTAGGCGATGTAGCGGACGGTGCGGGCGGGCGCCGCGTCCGGGTGCTGCAGGCTCGGCGGGCACGGGTCCAGCGTGAGCGCCGGATCGGGCAGGCCGGTCTCCAGCCCGGCCCGCACGCAGTGGTCGTGCAGGGCCCGCCGGGCGACGTCACGGCCGGTGGTGATGAGGACCTCCGGGCCGAAGCGATGCCGAACCGCGGGGACCCCGAGCACCCCGCCGACGATCAGGCCGCTGAACTCCAGCGGGTCGGTGACGACCAGGTCGGGCCGCCAGTCCCGGGCGAACGACAGGTAGGCGTCCAGCACGTCGTCGGCGCGGTTCACCCAGCGGCGGGCGATGTTGTCCCAGCCCTCCTCCCAGCGGCCGCCGTGCACGCCGGACCGTCTGCTGCCCAGCCGGCCGGCGGCCCCCCGCGGGTCGGCCGGCTCACCGCCCTCGAGGACGCCGATCGGCAGGCCGGCCGCCTCGGCGACCGGCGTCACGTCGGGCCGGCCGGCGACGATCACGTCATGCCCGGCCGCCCGCAGGGCCCAGGCGACCGGGACCATGGACATCAGGTGAGTCGGCCAGACCGCGCCCAGCATTACTCGCATACGTTCGCTCCATTCGCTCGTGTCTTCTCCAAGACGGCGACCAGACCGGCCGGCGGGGGCAGGGTGTCGATCTCCGCGCGCAGCCGCTCGGCGGCGGCCCGGTATCCGGGCCGGCCGAGGATGTCGTCCAGGCCCGCGCTGATCGCGTCGGGGTCGTGCGGCGCGTCGATCACCCGGCCGGCGCCGGTGGCGGCGATGCGGTCGGCGCACACGGCCAGGGCGGGGAAGGCCGGGGAGCCCTCATCGGCCGGCAGCACGCACAGCTGCGGCAGCCCGAACGCGCACGAGGTCTGCGCGGTACCGGACCCGCCGTGGTGGACGACGGCGTCGCAGTCGCCGAGCAGGAGGTTGATCGGGACCGGGTCGACGATCCGGACCCCGGCGGGCACGTCGGTGAACCGGCTGCGCAGGCGGGGCGGCACCGTCACGACGGCCTCCACGTCCGGGCGCGTCCCGACGGCCTGGATGATCCTTTCCAGCAGTACGGGATGGGCGGCCTCGATGCTCATCCCGAGCGACACCAGCACGCGGCGGACGCCGGGGCGCCTGGGCGGGAGGGCGATCAGCTGACCCGCCCCGTTGTAGGGGATGTAGCGCACCGGCTCGGCCGGTGGCAGGTGCGGTGACTGCAGGCTCGGCGGGCAGGGGTCGACGACCAGGTCCGGCTCCGGCAGCCCGCCGCGCAGGCCCACGTCGCGGCAGGCCGGCGCGAGCACGTCGGCGGCGGCCTCACGGGCCGCCTGGGTGAAAAGGTCCGGTCCCCAGCGGTGATGGACCACCGGGACGCCCAGCGCCCCGGCGACGATCAGCGCGTTCCACTCCATCGGGTCGGACAGGATCAGGTCGGGCTGCCAGGAGCGGCCGAAGCGCAGGAAGTCGTCCAGCAGCGCCGCGACGCGTTTCTTCGCCCGCTCGGCCAGCACCTCCGTCGACCACTGCCAGGCGCCCGCACCGGCCGCGGGCCGGTGGCCGAGCGCCCCCGGAGTGGTCGGGCGCTGCGCCGCCAGTTCCGCCATCGCGATCGTGCGCGTCGGCAGCCCCGTGCCCTCCGCCGCGTCGGCGACGGGCCGGGTGGCGGCGACCACGACCTGGTGCCCGGCCGCGCGCAGCGCCCACGCGGTCGGCACCATCGCCATCAGGTGCGTCGGCCAGATGGCCGTCGCGATGATCCGCATCGTCTCCTCCGTCCCTCACCGGCCGCCGCTGACGGTCAGCACCTCGCCGGTGATGTTGCGATTCGCCGCCGAGCCGAGGAACAGCACCGCGCCGGCCACGTCCTCGGGGTCGCTGAGCCGCCCGCTCGGCGTCCGGCTCACCTCCGCGGCCCGTGCCTCCTCCGGCAGCCTGGCCCGTACCCGGCCGGTCAGGGTGACGCCGGGGCGTACCACGTTCACCAGGACGCCGTCGGTGCCCACGTCCCAGGCGAGACTGCGGGCGAACCCTTCCAGGCCGGCCTTGACCGCGCCGTAGAACTCCATTCCGTGGCCGCCGTCGCGGCTCAGGTGCGACGACAGCAGCACGATCCGGCCCCATCCCCGCTTCTGCATCGCCGGCACGGCGACCTGCACCGTGCGGATGGTCTGGGACAGGTTGTCGACGACGAACGCCGACCATTCCTCGCCGGGGACGTCGGGGAAGGCCGTCGCGCGCGGGGGGCGGGATCCCCAGCGGACCGCGTTGGCCACCAGGACATCCGGTCCGTGGCCCCACCGGTCGGCGACGGCGGCGAGCGCCGCGGCGTGCGAGTCCGGATCCGACAGCGCGTACCGCACCGCGAACGCGCGGCCCCGCCGGCCGCCGAGCTCGTCGGCGAGCCGGTCCGCCTCGCCGGCCTGCAGGTGGTAGGTCACGGCGACCCGTGCGCCCTCGGCGGCGTACGCGCGGGCGATCGCCTCCCCGATGCCGCCGGTCGCGCCGGTCACCAGCACCGTCTTGTCCGAAAGACCCAGGTCCACGGTCACCTCCGGGACAGGAGAGGGGCCGGTCCCGCGGCGAGCACGCGGCCGATCCCGGCGGCCACCTCATCGGCGTACCGCGCCGGCAGGCGGTCGGTGCGCACGGTGACGGTGATGGTCAGGGCGTCGCCGGCGGGCCGTACGTCCGCCTCGAGCTCGGCGGAGGTCGTCGGCGTGTCGGGGCGCACCAGCTCGGCGGTGCAGCCGGGCAGGTCCAGGGACGGCGGCGGGTCGTCCTGGTACAGCAGCATCGGCGCGCTCAGCAGCGCCGCGCCGTCCCCGGCCATGAACAGGCTCTGCGCGACCTCCGCGAACGGCACGTCCTGGGCGGCGAGGGCCCGCCCGACGGTGTCGCGGGCGGTGTCGAGGGAGTCACCGGCCCGGGCGCGCAGGCACAGGGAGTCGACGCGGCAGGTGACGCCGGCCGGGCCGCCGCGCCGGGCGGTCGGCACGACCATCGCGACGTCGCCTTGGCCGGTGAGGGTGTGGAGCACGCGGGCGTAGGCGGCGGCCAGGTAGACCAGCCGGGTGGTGCCGTGCCCGCGCACGTACTCCTCCCAGGGGGCGAGGGCGGCCGCGTCCACCGTGCGGGTCGCGCGGTGCTTGGGACCCGCCGCCTCCTCGGAGGTCAGGCGCCCGGGGAACGCCGCTTCGGTCAGGCCGGCCAGCTCGGTCTCCCAGTAGGCGAGCTGGGCGGTGGTGTCGGCGAGCGCGACGCCCCGGTGGTAGGCGGCGGCCAGGTCGGCCAGGGACGCCGCCGGGCCGCCGAAGTCGGGTGCCCGCCCGGCGCGCCGGGCCCGGTAGGCGGTGCCCAGGTCGGCGGCGAGGACGCTCTCGGCGGCTCCGTCGAAGGCGACGTGGTGGACGGCGACGCCGACCAGCGTGCGGTCGCCCTCGCCCGTCACGACGGCACGCCATACCCGGCCCGCCGAGATGTCCAGCGGCCGGAACAGCACGTCCGTCAGGGCGGCCTGCGGGTCGGGGTACCCGGGCAGCCGCACGAACTCCGGATGCCCCGGGTCCGCCGCCGGTACCGCGACCGGCTCCCCGGCGGCCCCGTACCGGGCGTGCAGCGCCTCGTGCCGACGGTGGACGTCCCCGACCGCGGCGGCCAGGGCCGCCACGTCCAGTTCTCCGCCGACGCGCCAGACCAGCCGGCACAGGTTCGCCGGATCGTCCAGATGCGCGCGCTGCTGCGGGGTCAGCGGCACACCGCCCGAAACCGCCGGCGCCGGCCGTCCCGCGCCGGCCTCGACGCCGGCGAGCCACCCGGCCAGGCCCGCCACGGTCGGCGTCCGGAACACCTGCGACACCGGGATCGGCACGCCGAACTCGGCGTCGATCCGCGCGCACAGGCGCGCGGCGTCCAGCGAGTCGGCGCCCAGGGCGAAGACCGGGACGTCGCGCGGGACCGACGGCGCCGCGAGGACCTCGCCGACCAGCCGCGCGACGGCCTTCTCCCCGGCGGTCACCGGCTCCGCGCCGCCCGCTGGGGCGTCCGCCGGCCTGGTCAGCCGCTCCAGCGCGCGGTGGTCCAGCTTGCCGTTGGCCAGCCGCGGCAGGGCCCGCAGCCGGCGGATCCGGCCGGGCACCAGGTACTCCGGGACCCGCCGCTCCAGTTCCTTGCGGACGGTCTCCTCGGCGCCGGACCCGTCGTAGTACAGGACCAGGTCCTTGCACGCGCCGCCCGGCCCGCGCACCGGGAGCACGGCGGCGCCGGTGACGCCGGGGACGGACTCGGCGTTGCGTTCGATCTCCGCCGGCTCGATCCGGTGCCCGCGGATCTTGACCTGCCGGTCGGCGCGCCCGCCGAACCGCAGCGTGCCGTCGGCCGCCCAGTGCCCCAGATCGCCCGTGCGGTACACCCGGCGCGTGACCCCGTCCACCGTGACCTGCGGGAACGCGCGGGTGGTCAGCTCCGGGTCGCCCAGGTAGCCCAGGGCCAGCCCGTCCCCGCCCAGGCACAGCTCACCGGCCTCGCCGTCCGCGCAGACCCGGTCACCGTCCATCAGGTGCACCTCGGTGTTGCCGAGCACCCGGCCGAGGGGGACGCCGTCCGGGTCGTCGCAGTCGGTGGGGCGGACGTCGTGCGCGGTGACGACGACGCCGCACTCGACCGGCCCGTACATGTTGTGCAGCGTCGCGCCCGGATGGCGGCGCAGGAACCGGCGGATGTGGGCGGGGGAGACCCGTTCGCCGCCGATGAGGACCCACCCGACGCCCTCGAACGCGCCGGAGTCCTCATCGACGATCATGTTGAACAGGGCGGTGGTCAAGAAGGCCCCGTTGACGCCGTCGCGGGCGACGAGCTCGCGCAGGGTCCGCGGGACGATCGGCTCGTCGACGAGGACGGACGTGCCACCGGTGAGCAGCGGGCCCCACAGGTCCAGGACGAACCCGTCCCACTGCGGCGGCGCGGCCTGCGCCAGGACGCTGCCCGGCCCGAGCGGCGCGAACGCGCACTCGTCGAACAGCCGTACGGTCCCCGCGTGCGGGGAGACGACGCCCTTGGGCGCGCCCGTCGTCCCGGAGGTGAAGTAGACGACCGATGGGTCGCGGGGGCCGACGCTCACCGGTTCGGGACGCCGATGCGCCGCCGCGGCGGCGCACACGTCCGCCGGAGGCCGCCACGACGGCAGCGGCCAGGCCTGATCCCCGGTGGTCACGACGTCGGTGGTCACGACGACCGGGCCGTCCAGCCGGGTGATCAGGTCGCGGAGGCGGCCGGCGGGCCAGCCGCGGTCGAGCGCCGCGTACGCCGCGCCGCGTTTGAGGACGGCGAGCAGGACGGCGATGAACTCCGGGGTGCGCGGCATCAGGACGGGCACGAGCCGGCCGGGGCCGACGCCCTCGGCGTCCAGCGCCACGGCGTAGTCGTCGGAGGCCGCGTCCAGCTCGGCGTAGGTCACCCGGCGGTCCCCGTGCACGAGCGCGACCGCGCCGGGCCACCGCCGCGCGCACCAGCCGAACATCTCGTGCACGGTGCCGCCGCGCCGGTACGGGCGGGGCGCCGGGTTGTGGCCGCTCACGCGAGCACGCGCCGTACGAACAGGCGGGTGGCCAGGCCGCCGAGCCCCAGCAGGCCGCCGGTCAGCACGAGGAGCAGGATCCAGGTGGGCATGTGACCGACCTGGGGGGTGAGGGCGGCGCGCAGCCCCTCGCTCATGTAGACCACCGGGTTGGCCAGCACCGCGATCTGCAGCCAGCGGATCGTGTGCAGCGCCGACCAGGTGAAGTAGACGCAGCCGAACATCATCAGCGGCAGCGCGAACAGCATGAACAGGGCGTTGGCCTTCATCGCGTCGAACGCGGTGCCGAAGATCAGGCCGATGCTGGCCGCCAGCATCCCCGACAGCAGGAGCACGACCACGAACAGGGGCCAGTTGTGCACGTGGACCTGCGGGGCCTGTCCCTTGGCGTGCACGGTCAGCACGATCGGGAACACCAGGGCGCCGGACAGGACCCCCTGGGTGCCGGCCGACACGATCTTCTGCGCGGCCACCACCCAGACCGGTATCGGGGCCAGCACCCGGTCCTCGATGTCGTCGTAGGCGAGTTCGATCAGCAGCGGGGTCATCGCGGCGTTCATCGCCTGCGTGGTGGCGCTGATGGCGACCAGCCCCGGCACCAGGACGGTCGCGAACGACATGGCGCCGCCTGCCGGGCCGGGGGGCGCGGAGCCGACGCTCGGCAGGACGAACGCGAACACGAACGTCATCAGGAGCGGCTGCATGATGGTGCGCAGCAGGAAGGTGACCAGCTGTTCGCGCAGCAGCAGGGCGTCGCGCCGGCACAGCACGCCGAAGGTGCGCGTGAAGGTGCTGCGGGGGGCCTCCGGGGGTGCCTCGAGCGCGGTGAGCGCGGTCATCGGCTGTACTCCCTTCCGGTCAGGGTGAGGAAGGCGGTCTCCAGGCTGGGCGGGGTCGCCGCGGCGTTCCTGATGGACAGCCCGTGGTAGGCGGACACGTTGACCAGGTCGCCGAGGATCCCGTCCGGTTTGGTGGTGTGCACGCGCAGGCGGCTTCCGTCGGCGAGGACCCGGGTCGTCCCGCTGAGCCGTTCCACGTCGGCGACCACCGGCTCGGCGTCGCCGTCGAACTCGACCGCCAGTACGGTGTCCGCGCCGGCGGCGGCCTTCAGGCCGTCGGCGGTGTCGCAGGCCAGCAGCCGGCCCTTGTCCACGACGCCGACCCGGTCGCACAGCGCGTCGGCCTCCTCCAGGTAGTGGGTGGTGAGCAGGATGGTCTGGCCGGACGCGTGCAGGGCCCGCAGGGCGGTCCACAGGTTGACGCGGGTCTGCGGGTCGATGCCGGAGGTCGGCTCGTCGAGGAAGAGGACCTCGGGGCGGTGCATCAGCGCCCGGGCGATCATGATGCGGCGGGCCTGGCCCCCCGACACCCAGCCGACCTTCGCCGAGCCCCGGTCGGCCAGGTCGAACTGCTCCAGCAGCTCGGCGCAGCGGCGGCGGGCCTGCCGGCCGCTCATCCCGAACAGCCGGCCGCGCAGCTCCAGGTTCTGGGCGATGGTGAGCGACCGGTCGAGGGTGACGTTCTGCGAGACGACGGCGATCCGCCGCTTGGCCTCGACGGGCCGGCGCATGACGTCGATTCCGGCGACGTAGGCGCTGCCGTTCGTCGGCCTGATCCGGGTGACGAGCATCCCGATCGTGGTGGATTTTCCCGCCCCGTTGGGGCCGAGCAGCCCGAAGAACTCGCCGGGCGGGATTTCAAGGTCCAGTTCGGACACGGCCGCCACCCGGCCGTTGGAATAGGTCTTGGAGAGCCCTACGGTCCTGATCGCTGCATCGGCCATGGGCGGCACACTCCCGAAAAGTCGGTCATATCAACCGCACCGACGCTAAGGAGTGGATGTCGAATACCCCTCGAGCCTCGATCGGGGCGTGCGAACCGCGGGCCTGCGCCACGGGCGGTCACAGCCAGCCGTTGTGACGCGCCTTGGCGACGGCCTCCATTCTGTTCCGGGCACCGGTCTTCTGAATGGCGGCCGAAAGGTGGTTGCGCACCGTCCGCTCGGACAGGCACAGGCGCTGGGCGAGCTCGGCGACCGGGGCGCCGTCGGCCGCCACGACGAGCACCTCACGCTCCCGGTTGGTCAGCGGGCAGGGCGCCAGAGTCAGCGCGTCCACGGCCAGCGCCGGGTCGATGGCCTGCTCGCCCTGCTTGACCCGGCGGATCGCCTCGGCCAGCCGCCCGACCGGCCCGTCCTTGGCCAAGAAGCCGCTCGCCCCCACCTGCAGGGCCCGGCGCAGATGACCGGGCCCGCCGAACGTCGTCACGATGAGCACCCGGCAGTCGGGCAGGTCGTCGCGCAGGTCCGCGGCGGCCTCCAGCCCGCTGCGCACCGGCATCTCGATGTCCAGCACGGCGACGTCGGGACGATGCCGCAGGGCCAGGGGGAGCACCTCGTCGCCGCTACCGGTCTCGGCGACGACCTCGATGTCCCGTTCAAGATCGAGGAGCTGCGCGAGTGCGCCCCGCATCATCCGCTGATCCTCGGCGAGCAGCACGCGAATCAAGAGCTCTCTCCCCTCCAAATCCAACGCCCTCGACGGGCATGCTCGCCGTCAGGCAGAAGCCGCCTCCCCGCCGAGCCGAGGTCTCCACACCGCCACCCGCAGCCGCCAGCCGCTCGGCCAGCCCCCGCAACCCGTATCCGGCGGGGGAGCCCGGGTCCGGTCCGACCCCGTCGTCGCTGATCTGCGCCGAGGCGAGACCGTCAACGTAGCGGATCTCGATTTCACACGACGTGGCCTTGCTGTGCCGGATGACGTTCGTGACGCCCTCGCGCACCACCCAGCTCAGCACCTCGTCCGCGGCCTGCGGCATCGGCTCGCCGCAGGTGTGCACCACCACCTCCACGCCCGCGTCGGCGAGCGCGGACCGGGCGCCGTCGACCTCGTCGGCCAGCCGGTTGGCCCGGTACCCGGCGACGGCGTCGCGCACCTCCTCCAGCGCGCCGCGCCCGACCTCCTCGATGTCGGTGGCGTGCCGCTCGGCGATGTCCGGCTGACGGGTGATGAACATCCGCACCGCCTCCGCCTTGACCACGATCAGCGACAGCGTGTGCCCGAGCAGGTCGTGCAGGTCGCGGGAGAACCGCAGCCGCTCGCGCATCACCGCCGCGTGCGCCAGCTCCTCCCGCGCGTCGCGGAGCTCGTTGATCACCGCCAGCATCCGCAGCATCGCGTAGATCACCACTCCGGAGATCAACGTCGCGTAGCCGATGGTGAAGGCGTCGTCGCCGGCGTCCCCGCGCGTGAAGGCGCACAGCCCCGCGCATGCGGAGACGCCGCCGAGCGCCGCGGGAAGCTGCCGCAGACCGCACCGGAACATGACGGCGCCGCACGCGATGGACAGCGGCATGAACAGCTCGACCATCCGGCCGCCGAACCCGTACGCCAGCGCGACGGTCAGCAGGCCCAGCGCCACCAGCGCCGCCGCAGCCAGGCCACGCCGCGCCTGGCTGCGGAACACGCACCAGAAGCAGACGACGTAGAGCCCGACGAATCCGATGAGCCCCGCGGCGGCCACCAGAGCCGGCCGGACCTTGCCGCCGAGCACGTCCATGGCGGCGCCCGAGACGATGACGAGGAGGAGAGTGTAGATCAGCGGCCCTGGACGACCGGCGATGAGAGCGGTGATCGGGTCTTTCTGCCTGCGCGACATCTCATCCCTTCACCAGCTAATCGTCAACATAGCATGACAACCTTTGCGAGCTTCGCATAAGTCACCAGTCAAGTCTGCGGCGTATTACCACTACGCCGGTATTCGATTTCCGTGCGGAGACCCATCGACGGCGAGCGATTACCCGGTCACGCCGCGCGCCCGCCCTTGCGGTATCCGAACGCCGCGAACAGCGCGAATGCCGCAGCCCAGGCGGCCAGCACGCCGACGCTCGCCGCCGACAGCCCTTTACCCAGGGCCAAATCCTGGGAAAGTTCGGTGTATCGATAAGTCGGCGTCAGTTTCGAGAAAGGCTTCAGCCAGGTCGGCAGGGAATCGACCGGCGCGAACAGCCCGCCGACAATGGACAGCACCAGGTAGACCACCAGACCGGCGGCCTGGGCCTTCGCGGCGTCGAACAGGTAGCCCATGCCGAGGCACAGCATGGCGATCGGGGCGACGCCGACCCACAGCAGCGCCACCATCCCGGCCCAGTTGGCGGCGCCCAGGCCGACCCCGTTGACGATCCCGGCGACCAGGCACACGGCCAGGATCGCGGGCAGCGCCAGCGTCATGATGTTCACGCCCCGCCCCACCACGACCGTCGCGGGCCGCAGCGGCGTCAACCGCAGCTGCCGCAGCCAGCCGGCCCGCTTGTCCTCCGAGACCGCGCCCGAACTCGACATCACCGCACCCAGCGCGCCGAAGCCCGCCATCGCGATCATGCTGTGGACCGCGTCGGTCCTGGAATGATGCCCCCCGCTGTTGAACAGCAGGTACAGCGCCAGCGGCGCGGCCAGCGTCATGATCAGGTAGCCGAAGTCGCGGATCGTGCGCCGCAGCTCCAGCCGCAGGTAAGCGATCATCGGGAGACCCCCTCCTCCTGGTTGGCCGTGAGCGCGAGGAACGCCTCTTCCAGCCCCGTGCCGACCACCTCGACGTTGCGCATGTCACCGCGGCGCGCCAGTTCGGCGACGGTGGCGTCCGGGTCGGTCGTGGTCAGGTGGGCCCGCCCGCCGCGGACCTCCACGGCGGTCACACCCGGCAGCCGGTCCAGCCCCTCGACCGAGCCGTCGCCGAGGTCGAAGCTGACCGTGCGCCCGCCGACGATCTTCTTGATGTCCGCGCCGCTGCCGTCGGCGATCACCCGGCCCTGCGCGATGACGACGACCCGCTCGGCGTAGTCGTCGGCCTCTTCCATGTAGTGCGTGGAGAACAGCAGCGTCTTGCCGCGCTCGGCGTAGGAGCGCATCGCCTGCCACAGGTCACGGCGCCCGGCGACGTCCAGCGCGGCGGTCGGCTCGTCCAGCACGATCACGTCGGGGCCGCCGGCCAGCGCGAGCGCGAACCGCACCCGCTGGGCCTGGCCGCCCGAAAGCCGGTCCACCCGGCGACCCGCCAGCTCGGTGAGGTTCGCCAGGCGCAGCGTCTCCTCCAGCGACGGCGGGTCCTGGTACGTCTGGCGGACGAACCCCACCAGTTCCTTGACCGTCACCCGCGGGATCAGGCCGCCGTCCTGGGGCATCGCCCCCACCTTGCCGGCCCGCACCGTGTCCCGGGGACTGCGGCCGAGCAGCTCGATCGAGCCCCCGTCCGGGGGGAGCAGCCCGAGCAGCATGTTGATGGTGGTGGACTTCCCGGCGCCGTTCGGTCCCAGCAGCGCCACGGTCTCGCCGCGGCCGATGGTCAGGTTCACGCCGTCGACCGCGCGGACGTCCCCATAGCTCTTTCTCAGGTCGGACAGGACGACCGCCGGGCCTTTCGCCGGATCGCCCATCGTGGATTCCTTCATGTGCACGACGCTACGGAATGGCGTTTTTCACCGACAGAGACAGGTGATTCGCGTTCACCGGGACATTTGTCCTGGAATTGCGCAGGCCACATCGGACGCCGTATCGGTCGAAGCGTCTTCCAAGCCGCCTCTAGCGCCGAGTCCCATCATGGGCCCGTCCTTTCCACGCCCTTCGACGAGGGAGATCCGATGCGCTGGGACAGCGTCCACCTGGCCGGTCTGGGCACCTGGCTGCCCGAGCCGACGCCGATCGAGAAGGCGATCGAGGCGGGAGAGTGCGGCAGGGAGTGGACCGACTCCTTCGGCTACCTCTCCGTCCTGATCGCCGACGAGACGGCCCCACCCGACATGGCCGTGCACGCCGCCGCCTCCGCCCTCAAACGCAGCGGCGTGGCGCCCGAGGACTTCTCCCTGCTGCTGCACGGCAGCATCTGGTTCCAGGGACTCGACATCTGGCCCGCCGCCTCGTACATCGCCCAGCGAACCGTCGGCGGCTCGGTCCCCGCGATCGACGTCCAGCAGCGGTGCAACGTCGGGGTGTCGGCGCTGGAACTGGCCGCCGCCCACATCACCGCCGGCCGCACCGACGACGCCGTGATGATCACGACCGCCGACCGCTTCGCCGCACCGGCCGCGGACCGCTGGCGGCTCCGGCACGGCAACGCCTACGCCGACGGCGGCACCGCCATGGTCCTGTCCGGCCGCGGCGGATTCGCCCGGCTGCTGGCCACCGCGACGGCCGCCGACAACACCCTGGAGGGCCGCGCCCGCGGCAAGGAGCCGTTCACGACGGTCTCCCGCGCGCTCACCGAGCCGATCGACCTCAAGGCACGCGCCGAGCAGGACGACATGGACGACTTGGAGGTGTCCGGCCGCATCGCCCGCATGATGCTGACCGTCCGCAACCGCCTGCTCGCCGACGCCGGCATCGACCAGAGCCAGATCGCCTACGCGGTGTTCCCGTCGGTGGGCAAGAGCGACGGCGAGATGCAGCTGCACGACCTGTTCTGCCTCACCGAGGAGCAGACCACCTGGGAGTTCGCCCGGCGGGTCGGCCACATCGGCCCCGGCGACCAGTGCGCCGGACTCGCTCACCTGCTCACCGGCGGGATGCTCTCACCGGGGGACAAGGTCGTGCTGTGGGGCGGCGGCGCCGGATACACCCTCAGCGCCGCCGTCGTCGAGATCGACGAGCTGCCGGACTGGGCCGCATGACCGGCCCCGCCCGCGCGCCGCGCCTGATCCACGACCTGCCCGCCGCCGCGCCGGCCGCGCATCCGGACCGGCCCGCCGTCACCGACCGCACCGGCACCTGGACCTACGCCGAACTCGACGCCCGCGCCCGGGCCTTCGCGACCTGGCTGGACCGCCACGGCGTCAGAGCCGGAGACCGCGTCCTGGCCCGGGCCGGCAACGTCCGGGAGTTCGTCGCGATGCTCTACGGCACCGTCCGGCACGGCGCGATCTTCGTCCCGGTCAACCCGGCGACCAAACCCTTCCACCTCACCGCGATCACCACCGACGCCGGGCCCGCCCTGGCCGTGGACGAGGGCGACGCCCTGCCCCGCACCGGCCGCACCCACGCCCTGAGCACGATCTGGCCACAGATCGAACGCCTCGCCGCCGAACCTGCACACCCCGGACGGCCCCCGGTCGAACCGGACGACCTGGGCCTGCTGATGTACACCTCCGGCAGCACCTCCGCGCCGAAGGCGGTGATGAGCCCGCACCGCGCGGTGGTGTTCGCCACCGGGGCGATCGCCTCGCGGCTGCGCTACCGCGCCGACGACGTCGTCCTGACCGCCGTCCCGCTGTCCTTCGACTACGGGCTCTACCAGATCTTCCTCGCCGCGCTCGCCGGCGCGGAACTGGTGCTGTCCGGACCGCAGGACCACACGCGGCTGATCGGGCTGCTGCGCGAACACCGGGTGACGGTCGTGCCCGTGGTCCCGTCCCTGGGGGAGATGCTGCTGCGGCTGCGCCGCCGCGACCGGGACACGCCACCGCCGGTACGCCTGTTCACCAGCACCGGCGCGGCACTGACCACCCCGGTGATCGACGGGCTGCGCGCGGCGTTCCCCGGCGCGCGGGTCGCCCCGATGTACGGCATCACCGAGTGCAAGCGCGTGACCATCCTGGAACCGGACGGCGACCTGGCCCGGCCGGGCTCGGTGGGCCGGCCGCTGCCCGGCACGCAGGTGCGCATCGTCGGGGACGACGGAGCCCGGCTCCCGGCCGGGGAGGTCGGCGAGATCACCGTGGCCGGCCCGCACGTCATGGCGGGCTACTGGCAGGCGCTGGAGCTGACCGCCCAGCGCTTCCGCACCGACCCGGTCAGCGGCGAGGTCACCCTGCACACCGGCGACTACGGCCGGGTGGACGCCGACGGCCACCTGTACTTCGAGGGCCGCCGGGACGACCTGTTCAAACGCCGCGGCGTACGGACCAGCGTCCGCGAAATCGAGGCCGCCGCGCTCGACGTGCCCGGCGTGCGCGAAGCCGCGGTGCTGCCCCCGGACGGATCGCGCGATCTGACGGTCTTCGCCGTCACCGAGCTGTCGCCCGCCCAGGTGCTGCGGGCCATGGAGGACCGGCTGGAGAGCGCGAAGGTACCGGCGGCCTGTCACGTCGTCGACAGCCTTCCGCTCACCCCGAACGGAAAGATCGACAAGAGGGTGCTGGACGGCGACCGCTGACCGCACCGGGAGGAGAACGCCATGCTGGATCAGGACTTCGAGCAGGTGCTGCGGGACGTGCTCCCGGCGTCCGCCGCGGAGCTGTCCCTGGACCGCGACACCGACCTGCGGGCGGCCGGCCTGGACTCCATCGGCACGATCGACCTGCTGATGAAGCTGGAGGCCAGGTACGACCTGGTCATCCCCGACACCGCGCTGAACGCCGCTACCTTCGCGACACCCGGCGCCCTGTGGCAGGTGCTGCAGTCGGGGCGCGGCGACGCCGAGCCGGCCGGCAACGGGCCGGAGGCCGGCGCGGCCCGGCGCTGAGAGCCGTGTCAGGGCCGCCGCTCCTCTTCCGGGAGCGGCGGCCCTGACGTGTTCCGGTCAGGCCGGGTCGGTGACGGTGGCGCGCAGGGCCCGGCCGAACTGATCGGTCGCCCGGTCGAGGAAGACCTCGGCCTCCGGGTCGATGATCAGGCCGCCGCCGGGCGTGCGGGTGGCGTGGTCGGAGTGCAGGAAGACGCCCTTGGCCACGTACTCGGCGCCGAGGGAGACGAGCACGGGGCGCAGCGCGTAGTCCAGCGCCAGCACGTGGGCCTGGGAGCCGCCGGTCGCCACCGGCAGGACGGCCTTTCCGGCCAGGCCCCGCTGCGGCAGCATGTCCAGCAGCACCTTGAGCAGCCCGGAGTAGGCGGCCTTGTAGACGGGCGTGCCGACGACGACGCCGTCGGCGGCCGCGACGAGGGAGAGCGCGGGCCCGAGGACCGGGTCGCCGGTGTCACCGGCCAGCAGGGCGGCGGCGGGCAGGTCGCGGACGCGCAGCAGCGACACGTCGTGGCCGTCGCGGACCAGGCGCTCGCCGATGGTCTGCAGCACCCCGCCGGTCAGTGACGTGGGGGAGGGGCTGCCGGAGATGACGACGACGTTCGGCACCGTGATCAGTCCTCGCCGACGCGCTCGCGCAACGCGGTGAGGTGGTCGAAGCCCTCCAGCACCTGCGCGCCGTCGCCGATGAAGTCGATGAGGCAGGCGATCTCGTCCACGCCCGCGTCCCGGACCCGGCGGACCACTTCGGCGCACTGCTCGACCGAGCCGATCAGCGACCGCCCGTCCAGGTACCGGTTGACGCCCAGCTCGGCGAGCCTGGCCTGGGCCTGTTCGGCGGCGATGACGTCCCGGCCGGCCTTGCCGCCGCTCATCAGCCCGCCCGAGCGCACCGCCGCGGCCTCCAGGTCGATCGCGGTCAGCAGGTACCGCTTGAGCCAGGGCCGGGCCACCTCCCGGGCCCGCTCGCCGGTGGCGGCCACGTACGTGTGGAGCATGAGGGTGACCGTGCCGGCGCCGGACCAGCCGGCGTCCTTACGCGCCTGCCGGTACAGGCCGATCTTGGCGGCGAGCGCGTCGACGTCCTGGTTCTCCAGGTGGGTGAGCAGGTTGGTGCCGAGCTCACCGGCCCGCCGGAACGTCTCCTCGCTGCGGGAGGCGGTCGTCCAGATCCGCAGCTCCGGCTGGACCGGGCGCGGGAACAGGTCCAGTTCCACCCGCTCACCGCGCGGGTTGAGGCCGGTCCACCGGCCGGTGCGCCAGGTCTCACGGATCGCGTGGATGTCGGCGATCACGCGTTCGCGGCGGGTGTCGTAGGACTCGGGGGACAGGACGAAGTCGTTGACGTTCCAGCCCGACCCCACCGAGATCGCCACGCGGCCGCCGGAGATCCCGTCGACCATGGCGAAGTCCTCGATGAGCCGAGCGGTCGGGTGCAGCGGGGTGACCACGCTGCCGGCCCGGACCTCGACGCGCTCGGTGGCCGCGGCGATCGCGGCGCAGGTCACCGCCGGGTTGGCGAACGCGCCGCCGAACCGGTGAAAGTGGCGTTCGGGCGTGGACACGAACGCGAATCCGGCCTCGTCGGCGCGGCGGGCGCACTCGAGCATGAGCCGGTAGGTGTCCCCGGCGCGATCCCCGACCGCAGCGAAGAAGAACGCGCCGAAGTCGATCTGCCGCATTTTCCACCACCTCTGAAAGTTTCGTAGCGAGGTTCACGGTCGCGGATCGCGGTCGAGGACCACTCGAGAGTCTTTAGGTGATTTGTCCTAGGCGTAACGCGACAAACCCCCCTTGAATCGGTGGTCTCCGCCGCGCGAACATGTAAGCGTCCGAAAACCACGGAGTAAGGGAGTGGAACAAATGGCCTGGATCATCCTCGGTATCGGCGCGCTCATGTTCCTGATCGGCTTCTACCGCAATGTCATTCGCAAACGGAACCACTGAACCGCCGATAACCGCACTTGAGCGGTCCTCTAGGTGCCAGGGCGAGAATTCGCCCGCTGACAAGGTGACAGAAAGGGCACTCACATGACAAGCCATGCGATGGAGCCTTCCGAGGCCGTGGCGATCGGCCGCCTGAGCAACGCCTTCGCCCAGGCGAAACTGCTGCACAGCGCGGTGGAGCTCGGCGTCTTCGAGCTGCTGGCGAACGGCCCCGCCGGCGAGGTCGAGATCCGGCAGCGCCTGGGACTGCATCCCCGGCTGTCGCGTGACTTCCTCGACGCGCTGGTCGCACTGGAACTGCTGACCCGATCCGGTGAGGGATACGCCAACGCCCCCCAGGCGGCGGCCTTCCTCGTGCCCGGCGGAGCGTACTATCTCGGCGATCTCTGCCGGACCGCCGCCGCCCGCCATTACGCCATGTGGGGGCGGCTCAGCGAGGCCCTGCGCGACGGCGAGCCCAAGGCCGACCGCGTGGGCGGACCCGACGCGTTCAAGAAGGTCTACCAGGACCCGGAGGCGGCACGCCGGTTCCTGGCCCACATGGACTCCGCCCACGCCCTCGTCGGCCCCCAGCTCGCCGCCGCCCTGGACTGGACCCGCCACGGCTCGTTCGTCGACGTCGGCGGCGCCCGCGGCAACCTCGCGGCCCAGCTCGCCCAGGCCCATCCGCACCTGAACGGCGCGGTGTTCGAGCTGCCCCAGGTCGAACCGGTCTTCGACGAGCACATGGCGCGGCTCGGCACCGCCGACCGGGTCCGCTTCCACGGCGGCGACTTCTTCGCCGACCCGCTGCCCGCCGCCGACGTCGTGATCCTCGGCCACGTGCTGCACGACTGGCCCGCCGACCAGGCCCGCGTCCTGGTCGAACGCGCCCACGACGCGGTCACCCCCGGCGGTCTCCTCCTCGTCTACGACCAGATGCTCGACCCCGTACGGCCCGACCTGCCCAGCCTCCTCGGCAGCCTCAACGTCGCACTGACCACCGGCGGCTCGGAGTACACCGTCGCCGACTGCCGCGAATGGGCCGAGAAGGCCGGATTCCGCGTCGCCGAGACCCGCCGCCTCACCACGATCGGCAACGACATGCTGCTGATCGCCGCCAAGGACGGGTGACACCGTGCGGGTTCTCATGCTGAGCTCGCCGTTCGCCTCCCACCTCGCACCGATGGTGCCGCTCGCCTGGGCGCTGCAGGCGGCCGGCCACGACGTCATGGTCGCCGGGCCACCGGACGTCATGGACGTCGTCCACGCCACCGGACTGTGCGGGGTGACGATCGGCGAGCCCGTCCGCGCCGCCGAATGGCTCAGCGGCCACCTGCCCGAAGGCGTCCGCCCCATCCAGATGTTCGGGCCCGGCACGCCCGAGACGCTCGAGTCCGGGGTCAAACTGTGGCTCGCCCACGCACGGGACGCGCTGCCCGGATACCTCGCCCTCGCGCGCTGCCGCCGGCCCGACCTGATCGTCGTCGACCCGCTGGAGTTCGCCGGCGCCGCCATCGCCGGCACCCTGGGCGTGCCGTACGTCCAGCACCGCTGGGGGATCGAACTGCTCGGCCACCTCGCCTGGCGCTTCGCCGGCGAGTTCTTCGACGGGCCGCTTCCCCCGCCCGCCCTGATCATCGACCCGGCGCCCCCGGAACTGCAGACACCCGGCCTGCCCCCGGCCCGCACGATCCGGCACATCCCCGTCAACGGCACCGCCCCGGCACCCGCCTGGATCGGCGACCGGCCGGCGTCGCGCCGCGTGTGCGTCAGCCTCGGCCGCCAGACCGCGCTGATGGGAGGGCTACCGCTGTTCCGGAACCTGATCGCCGCGTTCGACGGCCTCCCGGACGTCGAGGCCGTCGTCACCGCCGACCCCGAACATCACGCCACGCTCGGCCCGGTGCCGCGCACGGTCAAGGTCGTCCCGCCCACCCCCCTCGACCTGTTCCTGCACAGCTGCGACGCGATCGTGCACCACGGCGGGGCGAGCACCACCCTGACCGCCATCGGATTCGGGCTGCCGCACCTGGTCCTTCCCCAGGTGTCCGACGAGTTCGCGGTCGGCCGCCGGCTGGCCGGCACCGGCGCGGCCCTCACCATCGAGGACCATCGCCGCCAGGACGACCCCGCCCGCGTACGGTCCGCGCTGCGCACCCTCCTCGACGACGACGCCCACACCCGGGCCGCCGCCCGGCTGCGCCGCTCCCAGCAGGCCATGCCGCCGCCCTCCGCCGCCGTACCGCTGCTCGAAGCCTTGGTTCTCAAAGCCATGAACTGAAGCCCGACGCCCCGGCCTGAAGGACGCACCGATGCGCGTACTGTTCCTGTCCACTCCGCTGCCCTCCCACCTGACACCTCTGCTTCCCCTCGCCTGGGCATTAGAGGCCGCGGGCCACGACGTGCTCGTCGCCGGCCGGCCCGACATCACCGCCACCGCGCACGCCGCCGGCCTGCGCACCGCGCCGATCGGCGAGCCGTTCTGGGACGACGAAGGCAACACCGGGATGAACTACCTGCCCGCAGGCACCCGGCCGATCCACGTCACCGGCCCGGCGACCGCCGAGACGATCGAGGCGGGCGCCAAACTGTGGCAGACCCACACCCGGGACGCGCTGCCGGACTACCTGGCGCTGGCCCGCGCCCGGCGGCCCGACCTGATCGTCACCGATCCGCTCGAGTGCGCCGGCCTCGTGATCGCCGGAGCGCTCGGGATCCCCGCCGTCCAGCACCGCTGGGGCGTCGACCCGCTCGGCGACCCGGCCCGCGCGTCGGCCCAGGATCTGCTGCGCGGCGCCTGCGCCGACCTCGGCCTGGACCGGATGCCCGAACCCGACCTCATCCTCGACCCCTGCCCTCCCGAACTGCAGCTGCCCGGCATCGCCCCCGGACGTCCCATCCGGCCCCCGCTCGGGCCCGGACGGCTGCCCGGCCGGTCCGGCAGACCACGCGTGTGCGTCAGCCTCGGCCTGCACACCGTCGTCCTGGGCGGCCTGTCGCTGCTGCGCACCGTCATCACCGCGTTCGACCGCCCCGACGGCGTCGAGGCGCTCGTCACCTCGACCGACCCGGACCTGCAACCGGTGCCCGACCCGGTCCGGCTCATCCCGCCGACACCGTTCGCCCGGTTCCTGCACACCTGCGACGCGATGATCCACCACGGCGGCGCCGGCACCACCCTCGCCGCGACCGCCGCCGGCCTGCCCCAGCTCGTGCTCCCACAGATCGCCGACCAGTTCGCCCACGCCGAGCGCATCGCCGAACAAGGCGCCGGCATCGCCTTCGACGACGCCGCCCGCCAGGACGACCCCGCCGCGATCCGCAAGGCCGTCGACACGCTGCTGGCCGACCCCGCATACGGCGAGTCGGCGGCCCGCCTGCGCACCGCCATCACGCGGATGCCGCCGCCCGCCGCCGCCGTACCCCTCCTCGAAGCCCTGACCTGACGCCATGAACTGAAACCCCGGCCCTTGGCCTGAAGGACGCACCGATGCGCGTACTGTTCGTCTCCACCCCCGTCCCCTCCCACCTCACCCCGCTGACCCCGCTCGCCTGGGCGCTGCGCGCGGCCGGCCACGAGGTGCTCGTCACCGGCCAACCCGACGTGATGAGCGCCGCACACGCGGCGGGACTGTCCGGCGTCCCGGTCGGTGAGCCGTTCAACGTCAACGAACTCCTGCGCCGCCACCTGCCCGACGGCGTCCGCCTCATCCACGTCGTCGGCCCGACCACCACCGCGACCATCCTGCGCGGCGCCGAGATGTGGCGCATGCGCGCCCGCCAGATGCTGCCGCACTACCTGGAACTGGCCCGCGCCTGGCGGCCCGACATGGTCATCACCGACCCGCTCGAGTTCGCCGGGCCGGTCGTGGCCGGCGCCCTCCGCGTGCCGTACGTCCAGCACCGCTGGGGCGTGGACGCCCTCGGCGACCCCTCCCGCGTCTCGGCACGGGAGTTCCTCCAGCCCGAATGCGACCGGCTCGGACTCGACCGCCTCCCCGAACCGGCGATCATCCTCGACCCCTGCCCCCCGGAACTGCAGATCCCCGGCCTCACCCCCGCACACCCGATCCGCCACATCCCCGTCAACGGCACCCGTCCCGCGCCCGCCTGGGCCGCCCGCCGCACCGCCCGCCACCGCGTCTGCGTCTCCCTCGGCCGCCAGACCGCGCACCTGAACGGGCTCCCGCTGATCCGCACCATCATCGCCGGTGCCGCCGGGCTCGACGACGTCGAGACGATCGTCACCGCCGCACCCGACCACCACGCCGAACTCGGCCCCGTACCGCCGTCCGTCCGCCTCGTCGCCCCGACCCCCCTCGACCGGTTCCTGCACACCTGCGACGTGGTCATCCACCACGGCGGCGCCAGCACCACCCTGACCGTCACCGCCGAAGGCGTCCCACAGCTCGTCCTGCCCCAGTTCGCCGACCAGTTCGGGCACGCCGAGCGGATCGCCGCGCTCGGCGCCGGCATCGCCCTGGACGACGACGTCCGCCAGGACGACCCCGCCGCCATCCGCGACGCCGTCGACGCCCTGCTGTCCGAGCCCCGCTACCGCGCCTCCGCCACCCGGCTCGGCCACGTCATGGCCGCCATGCCCTCCCCGGCCGAGGTCGTCAGGACCCTGGAGGGACTGGTCCCGCTCCCTGTCGGCGCTTGAGCGGTCTTCCAGCGCGCACCCGGATCATGAGTCGACGCTCACGACACCAAGGTGACGACATGAACAACGACAGGCTCCGCTTCGGCGTGCTCGGCTGCGCCGACATCGCGTGGCGGCGCACACTGCCCGCCCTCGCCGCCGAACGCCGGGTCCACCTGGTCGCGGTGGCCAGCCGCGACCCCGCCAAGGCACAGCGCTTCGCCGACCGGTTCGGCTGCGAGGCGGTCGAGGGATACCGGCCGCTGCTGACCCGCGACGACATCGACGCGGTGTACGTGCCGCTCCCGGCCGGCCTGCACGCCCACTGGACCCGCGAGGCCCTCCGCCACGGCAAGCACGTCCTCTGCGAGAAGCCGCTGACCACCGACGCGGACACCTCGGCGGAGCTGGTGGCCCAGGCCCGCGACGCCGGCCTGCTGCTGATGGAGAACTACATGTTCGTCCACCACTCCCAGCACACCGCGGTACGGCGCCTCATCGACGACGGCGCCATCGGCGAGCCCCGTAAGTTCTACGGCGCGTTCACCATCCCACGCCTGCCCGCCGGAGACATCCGCCACCGCGCCGACCTCGGCGGCGGCGCGCTCCTCGACGTCGGGGGATACCCCCTGCGCGCCGCGTCGCTGTTCCTCGGCCCCCGGCTGAAGGTGATCGGAGCGTTCCTTCGTCACGACCCCGACACCACCGTCGACCTGGAAGGCGCCGCGCTGCTGCGCAGCCCCGCCGGCGTCACCGCGCAGATCTCCTTCGGCATCGACAACGCCTACCGCTCCGCCTACGAACTCAGCGGAACCGAGGGCCGCATCAGCCTCGAACGCGCCTTCACCCCACCCGCCGACCACGCACCCGTCCTCCGCATCGAACGGGCCGGCCGGACCCAGGAGGTCACCCTGCCGCCGGACGACCAGTTCGCGGCCGTCGCCGGTGCGTTCACCGGCACCGCGCTCAGCGGAACCGGCTTCACCTCCCACGCCGAGGACATCCTCCGCCAGGCCGGGCTGCAGAGCGAGGTACGCCGCCAGGCGATGGACGCCCGCACGGCGGAGGGACGATAAATGGAGATCATCGGACGCGGCTTCCTCGCCGGGCACCTGCGGCCGATCGCCCCCGCCCACCCCGGCGTGGTCGTGCTCGCGGCGGGCGTGTCGGCCGCGAACGACACCTCCGGACGCGACTTCGACCGCGAGGCGACCCTCGTCTACCAGGCGATCCGCCGCTGCGCGGCCAGCGGCGAACGGCTGCTGTTCTTCTCCACGGCCGCCGCCGGGATGTACTCGGTCCCGGGGGAGCCGGGCCGAGAAGACGGCCCCGTGCTGCCCGCCACCCCCTACGGCCGCCACAAGCTGGCCTTGGAAGCGGTGCTGGCCTCCTCCCGGATCGACTACCTCATCCTCCGGCTCGCGCATGTCATCGGCCCGCGCCAGCCCGCGCACCAGCTGCTGCCCTCCCTCACCGAGCAGATCCGCTCCGGCCGCGTACGGATCCACCGGGGCGCGCGACGCGACCTGATCGACGTACGCGACGTCATCCGGATCATCGACGCGCTGCTGGCCACCGGCCGCTCACGCGACGTCGTCAACGTCGCCTCCGGCGAGGCACGGCCCATCGAGGAGATCGTCGAGCACCTCGAGGGCCGCATCGGCGTCCAGGCCGCCCACGAGTTCATCGACACCGCCGAGACCCAGCCGGTGTGCACCGACAAACTGCGCCGCCTCGTGCCCGCCGCCGAGCAGATGGGCTTCGGCCCCGGCTACTGCCGCACGGTCCTGGACCGGTACGTCCCGTCCTACAGCCGCCGCCCGCCCGTCGAGCCGGTCTCGTCCTGGCCTTGAACCCCGGCCACGAGCATGATGCCCAGCCACGGTCCGTAAGAAAGGTGATCGTATGACGGCGAAGAACGGCGGGGGCCAGGTCGTGATGGTGGCCCGCTTCACCCTCAAACCCAACCACAAGGACAACGGCGCGGCGTTCGAGGAGGCGTTCGGCGGCTACAAGGACGTCGTCGCCCGCCACGACGGGGCGCTCGGCGCCGAACTGCTCGGCTCGACCCGCAGGCCCGACGGCTACCTGCTGCTGACCTGGTGGCGCGACGCCGCGGCCAAACAGGCGATGATGAGCGACCCGGACTTCTTCCGGGAGATCGGCACCAGGTTCTTCGGCCTGGCCACCCTGGACCGCGTGTACGGCGTCGTGGTGGCCGGCGCCACCGGCGGCTGGCAGGGCGACCAGCACCCCGTCGTGACGCTCAGCAGGTACGACCTCCCCGAGGACGTGACCGCCGAGGCGTTCGAGCGGTCCTTCGCCGCCGAGGCCGAGCAGGCCGGCGGAGCCCTGGCCTACCAGCTCGCCCACGCCTCCCCGGACCTCGTCGGACCCTCCTCGGGGATCGACGCGCACCTGGGCATCATCTGGTGGCGCGACACCCCGGCGGCCCTGGAGGTCTCACCGGCCGCCGCCGACACCGACGAGTACCGCCGCCTGGACAGCGGCATCGGCGCCGCACTGGCGCCCACCGCCTGACCCTCCCGGCCATGGCCGGCCCGCCCTCCGGCGCGGCCGGCCATCCGCGTTCCCGCCCGCGGCGCCGCGCTCGAGCCGGCGGGGACGCCCGGTATCCAGCGCCCGCCGCCACACCGGTCCCGCCGCCAGGCGGGCGGACGGTGCACCGCCGGTGGCGCGACGGCCTCCGGCAGCCGCTACACCTGCCGTCCTCCCGGCCCGGCGGCCCCGCGGCCGATCCGCCGCCCGGACGACGCGTGCCCCGGCGCCGACCCGCCCCGCGAGGTACGGGCGTCCGCCGCCCATGGGCCGGGCTCAGGCGACGCGCAGAAGGCCGGCCCACAGGGCCGGCCTTCTCATCGCAGGGGAGCCGTCGACCGCTCAATCACCAACCGGTTCGAACAGGCCGGGCTCGGCGCTGGCGTGCGCGGTGAGCTCCCGCACCCGCTCCCAGAAGCCCGCACCCTCCATCGCCTTGCGGTGGGCGCCGGCGTCCGACCAGCGCGCGATCTCGATGTAGGTGTCGCCGCCGTCCGTGGACCGGAACAGCTCGTGACCGAGGTACCCCGGCTGGCTCTTCATGTAGGCGGTGATCCCCGACAGGATCTCCTCGAACTTCTCCCGGTCGCCGGTCACCTTCAGCCGATTGATCACCGTTGCCATGCTTCCTCCTCCTGTGTCCGCGGCGCTCCGGCCGCAGGTTCCTCAGATTCATCACGCGAACGCCACCAGCCGAAGGCCGGCGTGCGATCCAACGCGCCGAGGCCCTCGCCTCGCGCGGCCACATGACCGTCGGGGCGGATCAGCAGCCAGCCCTCCCCGGAGACGCCCAGACCACGGCGCAGCCGCCCCTCCGGGTCCGGCAGGTCCTCATCCACGACCCGCACCGACAACCACTCCGACTCCGCCGGACGCGCCACCGGCCCGTCCCCGAAGACCAGCAGCGTCCAGCGCGGATCACGCAGCTCCGTGACCAGCGCCTCCCACCCGGGGGAGCGGGCGACCTCCTCACCGGTCACCCGCGCGACCCGCTGCCCCGGACGCGGCTCAGGACCCACCGCCCCACCCGGGCCCGGCAACGTCAGGGGACCGTCCTCGTACGCCAGCGAAAGCCCCGACATCGCCGCCATGATCTTGCGTTCGATCCGGCGGCGCAGCGGCGGCGCGTTGCGCACCACCGCGAACACCGCCGGCAGCACCGCAGCGGACAGCACGCTCTTCAACGCCACCAGCGCGGTCGCGGTACGCGTCGAGCGCAGGAGCGTCGCACCGACCGGCACACGCTCGGCCGAGTAACTCTCGAGCAGCTCCCGGCCGGCCTGCCCCCGCTCCACCATCGCCAGCTTCCAGGCGAGGTTGAACGCGTCCTGGACACCGGTGTTCATGCCCTGACCCGACGCCGGACTGTGCACGTGCGCCGCGTCCCCGGCGACGAAGCACCGGCCCACGCCCATCCGCTCGATCATCCGCTGCTGAATCGTGAACACCGACACCCACAGCGGCTCGTGCACCCGGACCGGCACCCCGAACCCCTTCGCGAGCTTGCGGGAGAACCGCGCGGCGACCTCACGGGCGTCACCGGAGTACCCCACGTCCACGGTGTCCAGCAGCCGCCACTTGCCCGTCGCCGGGAGCGGCACGGCCATCACCGTCCCGCGCTCCACCTGGACCCAGTGAATGCTGTCCTGGGGAACGTCCATGTCGACCATCGCGTCCGCGATCAGCCACGTCTCGCTGGAATCGCCCAGCAGCCGCAGCCCGAGCCGCTTGCGCACCAGGCTGTGCCCGCCGTCGCAGCCGACCAGCCAGGGCACGCGAACCCGCTCGGCACGGCCGCCGGAGTCCTCCAGCGCGGCGGTGACACCGTCGGCGTCCTGCTCGAACCCGGTCAGCCGCACACCCCACTCGACCCGCACACCGAGCCGGGCCAGGGCACCGCGCAGCACCTCTTCGGTGGTGGCCTGCTCCACCAGCAGCGTCATCGGATACCGGGTCGGCAGCGCACCATAGTCCGCGCCCATCCGGACCAGCCGGTGCCCGCGCCGGTGCATGCTGAACGCCCGCATGCGACGGCCACGCTCCAGCAGCTCGTCAACGACGCCCATCTGGTCATAGATCTCCAGCGACCGGGCGTGCGTCGCCACCGCCCGGCTCGTCGCGCTCGGACCGGCCGCCGCGTCCACGACGCGCACACCGACCCCGTGCCGCGTCAGCTCATGCGCCAGGGTCAGCCCGACCGGGCCGGCCCCCACCACCAGCACCCGCGAATCACTGTTCATCGCCTCAGCATCGGCGGGGCGGCTCAAGGCGACCTCGCAGGCCCTTCGAAGCCGACGCGAGCGCCCCGCCGTACAACGAAACCCCGACCCGAGGAGCGAACCGCATGCCCGAACCACCGTCCCCGACACCACTCGACGCGCTGCCCCGTACCGCCGCCCGCACCGCCCCGGACCGCACCGCGATCCGCGCCGGCGACCGCAGCCTCACCTTCGCCGAACTGGACGAGGCCGTCACCCGCTGCGCCGCGGCGCTACACGACCTGCTCGGCCCGCCCGGCGCGGTCGTCGCACTCGTCTCCACCCTCGACCCGGACTTCGCCATCGCCTACTACGGCATCGTCCGCGCCGGCCACGTCGTCGCCGTCGTCAACCCCCTGCTGCGCGCCGAGACCCTGCAGCACGTCCTGGCGCTGTCGGGCGCCCGCGCCGTGCTGGCCCCACCGCACCTGCACGACCGGATGCCGCCCCTGGACCTGCTGCTGCCCACCGGCTCCGCCGAACTGCGCCGCGCCCCCCACGCGCCTGGCCACGAACCGGGCCTCGACGACGTCGCCTGCCTGCAGTTCACCAGCGGCACCACGGGACCGCCCAAGGGAGTGCGGCTGTCCCACCGCAACCTCACCGTCAACGCCGCGCAGATCGCCGGCGCCCACGGCCTCGGCCCCGGCGCGGTGACGCTCAACCACCTGCCCAACTACCACCCGATGCACCTGAACTCCGCGCTGGCCGCGGCCGCCACCCAGGTGCTGTGCGCCGCACCCGACCCGGCGTCGGCGGTCGCCATGGCCAACCGGTACCACGCGACCCACTACTACAGCCTCCCCGTACGGCTCTCCAAGCTCGCCCAGGACCCCGGCGACCTGGCCTTCGACACGGTCACCGCGGTCTTCTCCGGCGGATCGGCGCTGCCCGTCCCGGCCGCGACGGCCCTGTCACGCCACTTCGGCGTCCCCGTCGTCCAGGGATACGGCCTCGCCGAGACGTCCCCGCTCACCCACAGCGACCCGCCGCAGCGGCCCAAACCCGGCTCGGTCGGGCCGGCGGTCCCCGGCACCGAGTGCCGCATCGTCGACGTCGACAGCCGCGAGGCCCTGGCAGCGGGGGAGAAGGGGGAGATCCAGCTGCGCGGCCCGCAGCTGATGCTCGGCTACCTCGGCGGCGACACCGGCGTCGACGAAGACGGCTGGTTCTCCACCGGCGACCTCGGCCGGGTCGACCCCGACGGTCACCTGTTCCTCGTCGACCGGCTCAAGGACACCTTCAAATGCGACAACTGGCTCGTCTCACCCGCCGAGATCGAACGGGTCGCCGCACGCCACCCCGCCGTACGCGACTGCGTCGTCTTCGACCACCCGCATGAGCACAGCGGCGCGGTCGCCCACGCCCTCGTCGTCCTGGCCGACCCTGCAGCCGACGCCGCCGACATCGCGGCGTTCGTCAACGACCGCGTTCCCTACTACGAGCGGATCCACCGCATCACCGCGGTACCGGCCATACCCCGCTCACCGAGCGGCAAGGTCGTACGCCGCGACCTGCGGGCATGACCACGGCACGCCGCCCACCGGACCGGTGGGCGGCGGGCCGCGGGCTCGAGCGGGTCAGTCCTCCAGCAGCGCGACCGCACGCGTCCAGCCCGCCCCCGCTCCGGCGATCTTCACCGGGAAACAGCTCACCGTGAAACCCACCGACGGCAGCGAACCCAGGTTCGCCAGCCGCTCGATCTGGCAGAACTCACGCTCCCTGCCCACGAAATGCGCCGGCCACAGCACCGACCGGTCACCCGTCTCCTGATACCGCCCGATCATGTCGGTGAACGGCGCGTCCAGGCTGAACGCGTCCGTGCCGATCACCCGGACGCCGTAGTCCAGCAGCAGATGCACGGCCGGGCCGTCCAGGCCCGTGAAGTCGGTGAAGAACCCCGGCGTGCCCGCCAGCTCGTCGGCCCCCGTATGCAGCAGCACGATGTCCAGCGGATCCGGCTCACGGCCCACCCGCGCCAGCTCCTTCTCCAGGTACGCCGCCCCCACCGCGCCCCGCCCCGCACCCGTCAGATCCAGCACCATCGCCGGCCGGTGAAACCACTCCAGCGGCATCTCATCGATGTTGCGCGGCACCCCGTACGACGCCTTCGACCCGTAATGCGACGGCGCGTCGATGTGCGTCCCCGTGTGCGACGTCAACGTGAGCGTGTCGATCGACAACAACTCCCCGTCCGGCAGGACACCCGGATCGAACTCGATCCCGAAATGCTCCCGCATCTCCGCACTCATGTGCCGGGCGCCCTCCGCCGGATCCGTCACCACATGGGAGACCGGCTCCGGCTCCCACGCGGACGCGTCCACCGGCGACGAAAGATCGATCAAACGCATGGCGTGCACTCCTCAGTTGCTGACGAACAGGTCGGACCGGACACTGATCGGACGAGGGCCGTAGGCGATCCGACGGAGGATCTTGTCGCCGATCGGCGTCCGATTGATCAACCCCGCCGCCTTCGGCCGCAGCCACGCCGCCGGGCCACGCCCCGCGAGCATCCCCTTGGCCTGCATCACCTGGAGCCGCATCACGGTGTCGATGTCGGCGCGACGCGCCCTCTCGTACTCCCGCAGCCCCGCCCGGCCGGCCGAGCCGACCAGCACCGGATGCAGCAGCGCCGCGTCCTGCAACGCCAGGTTGATGCCCTGCGCGCCCAGCGGACTGTGCGTATGCGCGCTGTCCCCGATCAGCACCAGCCCCTCACGGGTCCACTCCCGGGCGCTCCCGGCGAACACGTCCAGCAGGCTCAGCTGCCGCATGCCCGTCAGCTCCCGCTCGATCAGCCCCGCGTACGGCGGCACCGACCGCATGATCTCCCGCTTCACGTGCGCGAACCCCCGCGCCGCGATCTCGCGGTACCCCCGGTGCGGCAGCGTCCAGCCGATCTGCACGCTGTCCGGCCAGGACCGGTACACGATGACGGGGTTGCCGCCGTCCCGGAAGATCCGCACATCGGGCACTCCCGGCTCCGGGTCCGGATCGGGCAGCTTGCACCACAGCACGTCGAAGTCGAACACGTCGATCCGGTCACCCTCGATGCCGGCGAGCCGGCGCACCTTGGAGAACCGGCCGTCCGCGCCGATCACACACCCGGCCCGCACTTCGTGCTCACCCGCCCGCACGCCCCGCACCGCGCCGTTCTCCTGGACCAGCTCGGCCGCCTTCGCACCCCCGAGATACCGGAACCCGGCGTACGCGCGGCACTGGTCCAGCAGCTCCTCCAGCACATGCCGCTGCGGGATGCTCAGCAGATGGTCGTACGGCGCCGCCAGCCGCCGGTAGTCGATGTCGAGCAGCGACCGGCCCTTCTCCGCCAGCCGGAACCGCCCGTGCACATGACAGCCACGCCGCCTGGCCCCGGCCAGCACACCGAGCTGGTCGAGCAGCATCTGCCCGCCCGGCTGCAGGATCTCACCCCGGTACTCGCGGTTCATCGAGGCCGAACGCTCGACCACCACCACCCGCGCCCCGGAGCGTACGAGCATCAAGGCCAGCGCCAGCCCACCGGGACCGCCGCCGACGACGCAGAAGTCGGTATCGAAGGTCGTCATGACGTTCCCCCTCAGGGCCGCAGGGCCAGGCCGCCGTCGACCGTGATCACCTGGCCCTGGATCCAGGCGGCCTCGTCGGTGCAGAGCAGCGCGATCACGTCCGCCACGTCCTCCGGCCTGGTCAGCCGCCCGGCCGGAGTCCGGCGGGCGAGCATCCGGGCCGCCTCCGGCACCGTCGTCCCCGGCCCCTTGTCGAGCTTCGCGGTCGACACGGCGTTCGCGCTGATCCCCAGCGGAGCCAGCTCCACCGCCAGGTAACGCACCAGGCTCTCCAGCGCGGCCTTGGCCATCCCCAGACCCACGTGGCCCGGAACCACCCGCGTACCGCCGGCGCTCGACACCGCCACGACCCGCCCCGGCCCGCCGCCCATCACCTGCGGCAGCAGCGGCGCGACGTGCAGCAGCGGATCCACCACGACCGAACCGTCCCGGCGGATCCCGTCCAGATCCGGCGACGTCACCTGTGTCGGATGCAGCGACGACGCGTTGTGGACGAGGATGTCCAGCCGCCCGTGCCGGTCCGCCACCCGCTCGACCGCCGACCGCACCTGCCGTGCGTCCGACACGTCCGCCTTCACCGTGTGGGCCGATCCCTTCAGACCGCTCAGCGAGGCGACCGCGGCCTCCGCGTCGGCGTCCGACCGTGCGTACACCAGCGACACCTCGCAGCCCGCGGCGCACAGCCGGCGCGCCGTGGCCAGCCCCAGCCCGCGGGTCCCGCCGGTGACCAGCGCGATCCGCCCTTCCAACCCCAACGTCGTCATGCGCCGACTGTCCCGCCGCCCGCTTGAGCCCGCCTTGAGCCCCGGTCGTGCGGACCACGGGCGGCGAGGAACGCGCGCCCTACCGGCCGTGAAGCGCTTTCACGACCGGGGGAGAGGGGCTCAGTCGCGGGGGAGACCGCCGGCCGTGCCACCGGGCGACAGGATCGAGGCCGCGACCGCCTTGTTGACCGCGTCGATCCGCGAGTTGGCGCCGAGCTTGGTGTAGATGTTGCGCAGATGCCGCTTGACGGTGCCTTCCGCGATGTACAGCCGGGCGGCGATGCCGCTGTTGCTGAGCCCCTCGCCGACCAGCGCGAGCACGTCGATCTCCCGTTCGGACAGCGGACCGGCCGCGGGCTCGTCCGGGTACGCGAGGCTGCCCTGCGAGACGGACAGCACGACCCTCTCGTCGTTCGCCACGACCCCACGGATGGCCGACACCAGCTCCATCCGCGAGGTGCTCTTGAGCAGGTATCCACGGATACCGTGCGCCAGCAGACTCTGGATGAGCTGCGCGTTGTCGTGCATGCTCAGGATGATCACCCGCGAGTGCGGCGACACGTCATGAACCCGGCGCAGCCGCGAGTCGACGTCGTCGCCCGGCATCTCGACGTCCATCAAGATGACCTTCGGCTTGGTCCGGGCCGCGAGCGCCACGGCGGTGTCCCCGTCACCGGCCTCGCCGACGAACTCGAACCCATCCTCCTCCGCGAGCGTCTCGCGGAGGGCCTCACGCAGCAGTGTGTGATCGTCTACCAGCAGGATTGTTATTTCCGTAGCACCGTTACGCACCGCGCCCCCTGCCCCTTGCGCTTGTGGAATTCGACGCAGACTAAAACGTTCATCGTCAGGTGATCTTGACCTTTCCTTCAGGGTCTCGCACCTAGCGCTTTCCCTGTCCCCAAGGGAAAACCCCAGTTTGGACCGCTCCAGAGGCGTTCGGAAGGTCACCCGGATTGAGCCAATCGCATTATTAACACAGTAGTGAGCGAACGCAAGAGTTATCGGCTATGGCCGAACTGCACAAATCAAATCTTCAACTGAATCGAACGCGACACGCGACTTGTATACAGAGAGCGACCGCAATGACACTCGCAGTCTGACGCAATTTCAACGGACGGCCAATTCACCCGCCGCCGCGAGCCGCCGCACCGAGGCCGGCGGCACGCCTCGATCCGACCGGTGGGGGACGGCTCCGCCCGGTGGGGGACCGCCTCGTGCGCCTACCGGACGTGGCCCCCGGGCCCAGGCTCCTCCGGCCCCAGCAGCGGATGCGCGCGCATGGCCGCCTCCAGCTCCCCTGGCAGCTCGTCGCGGTACCGGCCCAGCGTCGACAGGTCCGAATGACCCAGCACCCGCCGCACCGCGTCCATGTCGGTCGCCGCGGCCAGCAGATGCGTCGCGGTCGTATGCCGCAGCCCGTGCGGAGTCACCGAACGCCGCCGATCCGGATCGACCCGCGCCAGCACCCGGTCGATCACCCCCTGGACGTCGCCGCGCGCCAGCCTCCGCCCCCGCCACGACAACAGCAGCGCCGGGGTCTCCGCCGCACGCGCGCGCCGCTGCGCCAGATACGCGTCGAGCACCTGCGCGACACCACGGGGGAGAGGCACGTCACGGGTGCGGCCGCCCTTGCCGAAGATCCGCCAGTAACGCACCCCGTCATTGGTGAAGAAATGGTCCACGTCCGCGCGGGTCAGCTCCGACACCCGAGGGCCCACCGTCGCCAGCAGCAGCACGATCAGCGCGTCGCGCAACTCGGTGCGCTGATCGGCGCGTTTACGCTCGTCCGGCTCGGCCGACGCCAGCACCCGCGCGGTGCCCAGCAGCCCCTCCGCCTGCTCACGGGTCAGGGCGCGACGCTCCGGACGCAGGCCACCCCGCTGCCGCGCCGTGACCGTCACCGCCCGCATCGGGTTCAGCTGCACCCATCCGGCCACCGCGGCGTGCCGGAAGAACGCCGACACCGACCGGCGGAACCGCGCCTGGGAGTAGCCGCTCTGCAGGGGAGCGGCCTCGCCGGCCGGCACCGGCGCCCTGCGCCGCCCGTCCGGCTTGCGGGCGAACCGCAGCAGCACCTCGTCGACGTCCTCACCGGTCAGATCGTCCAGCAGACGGTCCACGCCGGCCAGGACGGCGAACGTGTGCACGTCACGCGTGTAGATCTCCGCCGTGCTGGGCGCGAGCGCGCCGGTGACCGTCTTGGCCCGCACCATCTCCGCGTACCGGTCGGCGGCTTCTTCCACGGTGATCCGTTGAACCTCGGCAGGACGCACCCGCCGGACCCTACCGCCCCCCTCCGACAGAACCCGGGCCCGCCGCCGGGGAGGCACAGGGCCCGTAGAGAGCGGCACCGGTTCCGCCGGCCAGCGCCCAGTACCGGTCGCCATAGGACCAGTGCCACCATTCCGTCGGATAGTTCACCAGCCCCGCGGACGTCAGGGCCTCCGCCAGGATCTCCCGGTTCGCGCGCGCCTCATCACCGATGTTGCCCGCGGCGGTATAGCAGGCGCCCGCGCTCTCCTCGGGGTTCGCGTCGATCGGCGTGCCCAGGTCGAGTTCACGGCCGTCCGCGTCGGCGAGCGTGAGGTCGACGGCCGCCCCGGCGCTGTGCGGCGCGATCTCCGGCGGCGACACGAAACGGCTCGCGGCGGCGACGATCCGTTCATCGGGCCAGCCGGGATTCTCGGCCCGCAGCTCATCGGCGTATCCCTCGAAATAGCGCCGTTGCAGCGCCAGCGGCCGGTATCCCTCGACGAGCAGCAGCCGGACGCCCTCGGGCAGCGACGCCTGGGCCTTGACCAGCCGCTCGAGGACACCCTCCCGTACGAAATAGGCCGCCGGCTCGTCCTCCGGGCGCACGGCGGTCAGCAGCGAGGAGGCACGACGGACGTCCACGAGGCCCTCACCGCACTCGCGCACCGGCACGGCGGCGACCCTCGCATCCGACATCAAGATGATCTCGCTCATGAACCGATCATTTCAGCGGTCGGGACTGCGGCGTTCCGCAGGACGTCCCGTGCCGAGGCCGTCGACCCCGACAGTCTCAAAGTGGGGCAAACAGGATAAACCAGACAGAATCCAGCTTCTGTCGGGTATAGATCATCTTCTTGTGGGCCCGGGCCGGTACGGGGAAGGACGCGAGGAGACTCCGGTCGCGCGGCGGCGGCCCGGGCTGTTCCGTGGCTGGGCGCACGCGCGGAGGCTGCGGGCTGACCTGACGCCGTCCAAGCCGCCGCCGGGCCGGCCGTCTCGGAACCATTCCGGCGTCAGTGCGATCCCGAGGCTTTGCCGGGCTGGTTCCGCCGGCGACGGCCCTGCGGCTCGCCGCCGGCCGAGCAAACCGTTCCCGCCGGCCCGTCGCGTGGGTCGTACACGGGCAGTGTGTGAAGTGTGCGGCGGCGATGTTCGAGCCGCTCCTGACCCCTCTCCGCGAGCCTCTCCGTGATGCTCGATAATGGACATTATGTCAAGTAGAGGGTCTGGCAACGCAGCATCAGGCCCTGTCCCTCGCTCGCCCGGCCGGCTCCGTTCGGCGGCGGCTGAACGTGAGCGGTGGAAACAGATGCGACGGTGACACGAGGTGGCGGGCCAGGGCGAGTGCGGTGAGCGCGGCGACGAGTACGCACACTCCTGGCCAGCCGGCGTGCCCGTAGGCGCGGGTTCCGAGCCATGAGCCCGCGCTGCCGCCCAGGTAGGCGCAGGTCATGTAGGCGGTGTTGAGCCGGCTGCGGGCGTCGGGACGCAGCGCGAAGATGCGGGCCTGGTTGGCGACCATGCCGGACTGCATGGCGACGTCCAGGAGCAGCGTGCCGGTGGTCAGGGCGGTCAGGCCCGCTGCTCCCCCGCAGGCGCCGGCGGTCAGGACGGCGGCCGCGGCGAGGACACCGAGCAGGCAGACGAGGTTCACCGGGTCGGGGCCCCGGCGGTCCACCAGGCGGCCGGCGAGCGGAGCGCAGAGCATGGTCGCTCCCCCGACCAGGGCGAGCAAGCCGGCAGCCTGGGCGTCCAGGCCGTAGGACGGGCCGGTGAGCAGGAGCGCCAGGCAGGTCCAGACGGCGGAGAATCCGGCGAAGACACACGCCTGGTAGAGGCAGGAGCGGCGCAGGTCGGGTTCGGTGCGCAGCAGGCGGAGCGGCTCGGCGAGGAGTGCCGGGTACGGGCGGCGTGCGGGCGGGGCGGTCATCGGGAGGGTGCGGGCCAGGACGGTCGCGAGGAGCAGTGTCAGGACCGCGGCCACCAGGTAGGGGGCGCGCCAGCCCAGCCGTTCGCCGAGCGTTCCGCTGAAGGTGCGGGCCAGCAGCATTCCGCCGATCGATCCGCTGAGCAGGGTGCCGGTCACCGCTCCGCGGCGGTCGGCGGGCGCGAGACCGGCGGCGAGCGGGGCGATGATCGGTGCGGCGACGGTGGTGACGCCGGTGAGGGCGCTGGCGGCGATCAGGGCCGGCAGGGTGGGTGCGCAGCCGGCGGCGAGCAGGCTCAGGCCGGTGAGGGCGAGCAGGGTGGCGAGGAAGGGCCGGGGCGGGAGCCGGTCGCCGAGCGGGACGAGCAGGAAGATCCCGGCCGTGTATCCGGCCTGGACGGCGGTCACCGCCAGGGCGGCCGCGTCGGGCGGCACGTGCAGTCCGGCGGCGATCAGGGGGCTGATCGACTGCGGGAAGTAGACGGTGCCGACGGCGACGCCGCAGGTGACGGCCAGGGTCAGGACCATGCGGCGGCCGATCGCGCTCCCCCGGCCGGCGGATGACGGTTCCGTGGGCGGCTCCGCGTGGGGTGCGGGTCGCTTGTGGGCTGCGGGTGTCATGGACCCGAGTCCACGGCAGCGGTGCCGGGCCGTCGATGGATGTAGCGTGTGGCTTAATGATCCGGTTTGTGCTCGGTGTCGAGGATCTCGCCGACACGCGTTTCGCCCTCTCCCCCGTGGCCGAGATGGTGTTGAGCCTGCGGGTGCTGCGGGATCCGGGCCTGTCGGCGTTGCATCTGCCGTGGCGCAGGTCCGTCCTCGGGGGGCTCGGCGCGTTGGACGCCGGTCTGCTGATGTCCCTGGTCGGGGACCGGCTCGCCCTTCCGGACTTCCTGACCCCGCGGCCCGCGGGGTTCGCGCGGGCCTTCGAGGAGGAACTGGCCGTCGTCCGCCGGACCGCCCCGGGCGTGGTGCGGCGTGATCTGCTGGCGGCGCACGCGCCCGGCCCGCTCCCCCGGGTCCTGCGGGACGCGGCCGCCGGCGATGATGAGGCCGTCGTCGGGCTGCGGGATGCGATCTGTGATCTGTTGCGGCGGTACTGGGGTCTGGCGATCGAACCGGCGTGGCCGCGGATGCGCCTGCTGCTGGAGGCCGACATGACCTACCGTGCCCGGCAGCTGGCCCTGGGCGGTGCCCGCCTGCTGTTCGCGGACATGCATCCGAACCTGCGGTGGCACGACGGGGTGCTGCACATCGACAAGATGATGGGCGCGCACCGCGTCGAGGCGTCGGGGCGGGGGCTGCTGCTGGTGCCGTCGGTGTTCGCGCACAAGCCCGCTCCCCCGGTCGGCCCGGATGAGCCGCCGATGCTGGTGTATCCCAGCCGCGGCGTGGCGACGTTGTGGGCTCCGGTGCCGGCGGCCGGGGCGTCCGCTCTGGTCTCGCTGATCGGCGCGCCGCGGGCCAGGCTGCTGGGGCTGCTGGAGGAGCCGCTGGCCACCGGTGAGCTCGCCCGCCGTGTGGGGGTGACGCCCAGCGCGGTGTCGCAGCATCTGCGTGTGCTGTTCGCGGCGGGGCTGGTCACCCGGGCGCGGAACGGGCGGCAGGTCCTATATCGGCGGAGCGGTCTGGGTGACCGGCTGGCCGGCCCACCCGCATGGAGGGGCTGCTCGTCTCTCTAGTGGCGCTGAGGCCTCCGAGAGCGGCCAGTTGGATCACCACCGCATGTCTGCGGCGATTCCCGACGTCAAGGAGACGGCGTAATGATCGAGGAACAGCCGGGCGATCAGGTCGCCGCGTGAACCGGTCCCGGATTTGGCGAAGATCGACTTCAGGTGGTCCTGAGTCCGGCTCATGTATCCGCCCGGGCAGGCCGGGCCGCACAGAGGGAGCCTCTAAGCCATGATCACCGTCGAATACTGAAAGGACCGGGAACGTGAGTAAGACCGTGCTGTACATGTCGATGTCGGTGGACGGGTTCATGGCCGGGCCGAACGCGGCGCCGGGCAACGGGCTCGGTGACAAAGGGCAGCGGCTGCATGAGTGGTTTCTGCCGGATGCCGACGCCGAGCACAGAACAGGCAGCCACCTGGCGGGCGTGAACCGTGAAGTGATGGACGAGGCCATGGCGACCGGGGCGGTCGTCGTCGGCCGGCGGACGTTCGAGTTCGCCGACGGCTGGGGCGGCGACCACCACGATGGCGTGCCGATCTTCGTCCTGAGCCGCCGTCAGCCCGATCCCAAGCCGCAATGGCCCGGCGTCACCTACGTAAGCGACGTCACGGCCGCGGTGAGCATGGCCAAGGACGCGGCCGGCGACAAGGACGTACTGGTCCACGGGGCCCGCACCGCCCGGCTGGCACTCGCCGCGGGCGTCCTCGACGTACTGCAGATTCACCTGATCCCGGTCCTACTCGGACAGGGTGAACCGCTCTTCGAGGACATGCCACCCGACCACATCGAGCTCGCACTGCTCCGTGCCGTGGACGGGCCCGGCGTGGCGCACCTGCGCTACCGCGTGAGAACGGCGGGCTGAGGCGATGGCACTCATCCGGCTGTACATGACCATATCCCTGGACGGTTACGTCACCGGGCCGCAGGACAGCCTGGACACCCCGATGGGCATCGGCGGGTTCCGCCTTTTCAACTGGCTCGACCGGCGCAACGACCCGGGACCCAGCGGACAGGTCTACGCCGAGGCGCTGGCCACCCGCGCCGTCATCTCCGGCCGCCGCACCTACGAACACGCCGACCGCTGGCAGGGCGACCACCACGGCGGCGTGCCGATCTTCGTCCTGACCCACAACGTCCCGGACGACCCGCCACCGGGCAGCGTCCGCTACGTCACCGACGTACACACGTGCGCCGCACAGGCCCGCGCCGCGGCCGGAGAGGGCGACGTGATGGTGCACGGCGCCGGAGCGGCGCAGGCGCTGCTGCGGGCCGGGCAGCTCGACGAACTGGAACTGCACGTCGTACCGGTCCTGCTCGGGCAGGGACGAAGGCTGTTCGACAACCTGCCCGCCGAGCACATCGAGCTCGACGCGGTCCGCCGGTTGACCACGCCGCAGGTCGAGGATCTCGCGCAGCACGTCACGCACATGCGCTACCGCATCCGCCGTCCGTGACCCGGAGCTTGCTGATGGTCGCCGGACCTGAAGGAACTGCGCGCCGGCGCCGGTTCTCGGCAGCTCGAAGGCCCTACGGCGTAGGCGAGCCCCAGCAAGATCAATCTCACCGGGATTTCCCGCGCCCCAACTGCTCACGCCCGTGACCGCCGGGTGTCGCGCGCCCGGGGCGTACGTTCGTGGCGCTGTCCGGGGACGACGGCGTCCCTTGCCTGGACTTATCCGCCCGCGTAGGTGTGTTCTGTGGGGGAATGACGGGATCGGTGCCGGGGCTGAAAGGGCCGTTGGCGCCTGATTTCAGGGCCGAGGCGTCCTGTCCCTGCGGGGGCGTGGTGTTCAGGGCGTCGTACGGCCAGGGGGAAGCGAGGCGTTCATGACCATCCGTGTGTTCTTGGTGGATGACCATGAGGTCGTCCGGCGTGGGGTGGCGGCCTTGCTGTCGTCGGAGTCGGACATCGAGATCGTGGGTGAGGCCGGCAGCGCGGAGCAGGCGCTGGCGCGCATTCCGGCGGCGCGCCCGGACGTGGCCGTGCTGGACGTGCGGCTGCCCGACGGGAACGGTGTCAGCGTGTGCCGGGACGTCCGTTCGCGCATGTCGGAGGTGGCGTGCCTGATGCTGACGTCCTTCTCCGACGAGGAGGCGCTGTTCGACGCGGTCATGGCCGGTGCGGCGGGGTATGTGCTCAAGCAGATCCACGGGTCCGATCTGGTCAGCGCGGTGCGTACCGTGGCGTCCGGGCAGTCGCTGCTCGACCCGCGCAGCACGGCGCAGATGCTGCAGCGGCTGCGGGAGCGCCAGACCCGCAAGGATCCCCTGGCGGCCCTGTCGAGTCAGGAACGTCAGATCCTCGAGCTGATCGGTGAGGGGTTGACGAACCGGCAGATCGGCGAGCGCCTGTTCCTGGCCGAGAAGACGGTGAAGAACTACGTCTCGAACCTCTTCGCCAAGCTCGACATGCGCCGCCGTACGCAGGCGGCCGCGTTCGTGGCCCAGTTGAAGGCGGCCGAGGGTCACGAGTCCCGTGACGAGTGAGGTCACTGGAGCTCCGGAGGGCCGGCGGGGCGCCCGTCACGGCGAAGCCGGGTGCGCCGGTGAGGCCGTGGTGCAGTGGTCGATGAGCCGCATCCGGGTGTTCTGCAGGCGGTCGAGCATGATCGCGGTGAAGCGGCGGGTGAGCTCGAAGCCGAGGGCCGGGTCGGTCACGCACAGGGCGCGTACGGTGCGGCCGTCCAGGACGATCGCGCGGACGGGTTCGGCGGCGATGGCGCCGAAGCGCCACACGTACGGCGGGAACAGCCAGGACCAGCCCAGCACGGTGCCGCGGCCGAGCGTTTCGACGACGACGGTGCCGCGCCCGGGCACGCGCAGGTCCAGGGTGACGCAGCCGGCCTGGATGAGCCAGAACCGGTCGGCGCGCCCGCCCTCTTCGAAGAAGCGGTGCCCGGCCGGCACGTCGGTGTAGTGGGCGGTCCGGGCGAGTAGGTCGACGTGCCGTGCGGGCATGCCCCGGAAGAACTCGTGGGCCGTCAGGGCCGTTCCCGGCAACGTCGTCATGTCCGTTCATCCTCTCGCCGATGTCCGGTGGTCGGTGGCGTGCCCGCCGTGTCCGCGCCGGCGGGTCGCCGTCGGCGCTCTTCCAGGGTCCGTGGCGGCGGTGCGGGTGCAGAAGGGCCGAAGGTCCCACCGGCCGGGGTCGCTCGGCTCTCTCCCGGGCCGGGGTGCGGCGGCGATCGTGGATAGCGACATGAGGAGGTCGTCATGCTTGTTGTCCCGGGACCCCGGTATGTGATCACGGGGTTCGATGGATCCCCCAACTCCGTCGCGGCGCTGCGCCGGGCGGCGGAGGAGGCGCGGCGTCGTCACGCTCGCCTGGACGTCGTACAGGTCGTTCCGGCCTCGGAGGGGTTGTGGCGGTGGGGGCGCGCGTGGTTGCGGCTGCGTGATGAGGTGGCCCGGCTCCTGCCGCGCTCGCAGCAGGTCACGACGCGGTTGCGGGTCGCGCGCGGAGAGCCCGGTGTGGAGCTGACCCGGCTCGCCGCGCGGGCCGAGGCGCTTGTGGTCGGCGCGCGGCTGAACTCCCACAACGGCGACCCGTTCGGCGGTGACACGGTCCCGACGGTCCTGATCGCGTCGCCGTGTGAGGTCATCGTGTGTGAGGGCGATTCGCGGCATGACGCCTGAGCCGCTCCGTGGCGCCCTGACCGCCGTCACGGGGCGGGTTTGGGGTGGATCGAGACGGGCGGCGGGAAACCGGCCGCGGGGCGCGACCGGTAGCCCTTCCCTCCCCCGGGCCCGTATCGGCCTCGTCGCGCCGCCTTGGTCCGGCCGCTATGGGCCGGACCGGCGACACGGCGATCGGGCATGGCCCGGCCTGCTCCTCAGGAGGCGCTGTCTCCGGGGCGGCGGCAGACGCAGAACGGGTGACCGGCCGGGTCGAGCAGGACCCGCCAGCGGTCGCCGCCCGGCTGGAACTCCGGCCGGACGGCCCCGAGCTTCACACAGCGCGCCTCGGCCTCGTCCAGGTCGTCGGCGTACAGGTCGAGGTGGTATCGCTTCGAAGAGTCCGTGTCCGGCCAGTTCGGCGGCCGGTAGCCCTCCACCCGCCCGAAACCGACGTTGGTCACGCCGTCGCCGATCATGGCGTACGCGTCCTCGCTGTGGGTGATCGGCAGGTCGAGGACCTGGTGGTAGAACTCGGCGAGCGCCCGAGGGTCGGCGCAGTCGAGGTTGACCATGGCAAGTGAAGCGATCGCGGTCATGGATGGCCGCCTTTCATTCGTCGGTGACGGATCCCATCATGCCGGTGGTACCTGACACCTTCTGGCAGTCTTTCCGGCGTCATATCTCCACGTCGATGAGCGCCCGGGCACCTCGCCGGATGGCGACCTGCCCGCCGGTGGCGGCCGCGGCCCACGCCTCGAAGGCCGTCAGCTCCGCCTCCGGAACCGGCACGTCGATCTCGACGCCGGGACCGTAACGGGTGCCCGCCGGCGGGTACGGCGAGGCGTGCAGGTCGCGTTGGAGCCGGCCCGCGCGTTCATGCCCGACGGAGACGGTGACGGTGACGACGGGCCGGCGCTCGACCACTCCCACGGCGTCGATCGTCTCGGCGACCGCCTGGCCGTAGGCGCGGACCAGGCCGCCGGCGCCGAGCTTGATCCCGCCGAAGTACCGGGTCACGACGGCGGTGACACCGGTCAGGCCGCGGCGGCCCAGGACCTCCAGCATCGGCAGGCCGGCGGTGCCGGCCGGTTCCCCGTCGTCGCTGTTGCGGGTGATTTCCCCGTGCTCGCCCAGGACGTAGGCGGTGCAGTTGTGGGTGGCGTCGCGGTGGGCGCGGCGGCGCTCGGCGATGAACGCCTGCGCCTCCTCTTCCGTCGCCACGCGGGCCAGGGCGCAGATGAACCGGGACCGGCGGATCTGCAGCTCATGGACTCCGGAGTGCTTGATGGTGCGCATGTCGCCTCCCACCGTAGAGGGCGGCGGGGGCGTCGGCCGTCACGGAAGTGACGTGGTCATGTTCGATGACGGCCGGTGTCGTGCCGTTCCGGTTCGCGTTTCCCTCTTCCCGGCGGCCGCGTCGTGTCCCGCGCGTCGCCTGAATTCGGGTTGGGCATAGTGGGAAACACCGGTCGAGGCGGCCGAGATGGTCACGCCCGCGGGCGGGCGAGCACAGGGGGCGCGGCTGATGGAATCGTTCGACGTCCCGGACGGGAGCATGCCGCCGATCCCGGTGGCGGCCGGTTCCGGCGAGCCGGCCCGGCTCGCCGCCGTCCGCCGCTACCTGATCCCCGACGCCGTACCGGAGGACGCCGCGCCGGACGGGGCGCTGGAGCGGTCGCTGCTGCCGCCGGCCCTGCCGAAGCTGCCGTTCTGTGAGATCGCCGCGCACTAGCTGGCCGCGCCTGCCCTGATGGACCGCCTGCGGGCCTTGGTCGCGACGTTCGACCAGCCGGTCGACGACGACATCGCCCTGGTCGCGCTCGGCATCCCCGCCTGACCGCCTCGTCCGTTCAGGCGTCTGCCGGGGCGAAGATCGGCGGGAGGCTCCGTACGGCGGCGTCCAGCTCGAGCAGCGCCGTACGGAGCCGCTCGTGCGGCGACGGGCCTGGCGCGGCGGGCGCCGGTGCGGGCGGGCGGGGCGGGGTGAGGGGGCGGCGGCCGACGGCCAGGCGGGCTCGGGTCAGGTCGGCGGTGACGGCGGCGTTCAGGCGGACGATGTCGGGTGTCGTGAGCGTCTGGCCCGTTTCGGCCGCGCATCGGGCGATGGTGTGGACCGGCGCGGCGCACCGGCGTACGGCGTCGATCGCGTCGGCGGGATGGGGAACGGCGCGGCGGCGGAGCCGGCGGTGGGCGCGCAGCGGCCCGGCGATCTGCTCAAGCCGGTGCAGGCAGCCGTCGAACCTGGCCTGGTGATCGGCCAGGCGGCCCGGCTCCTGGCGCGCGGCCGCCAGGAACTCCCCCAGGGCGGCCAGGGCGTCGGCGGTGCGGCGGCGCAGCACGTCGATGGACCTGATCGGCAGGATCAGCCAGGACGCCGCGATGCCGAGTACGGCTCCGACGACGATCGCCTCGAGCCGGGTCGTGAGCAGGTCGGGGGCCGACTGGCCGAAGTAGCCGTACAGCAGGGACAGCGCGGCGGTGACGAATCCGGCCCAGTAGGCGTAGCCGGCGGGTCGCAGCCAGGTCGCGGCCGCGAGGACCGCGAAGATCACGGCGATGGAGCGGGTGTCGTGCGGGCCGAACGTACCCGCGATCATCGTGGCCGCGGCGGTGCCGGCCGCCGCGCCGGCGGTGCGCAGCACTCCCTTGTGGACGACGTCCGCGCGTCCCCGTGCCCCGCTGCAGACCACGAACGCGGTGAGCACCGACCACGCCCAGTGCTGCGGGAACAGCAGGTGGCCGGCGGCGAATCCCGCCCCGACCGCTCCGCCCATCTGCAGGCTCATGCGGGTGCTCGCCGAAAGCCGCCTGCCTCCGCCGGCCGGGGCGGGGGCCGGGGGGAAGGCGGCGGCCGGGCGCGTGATCCTCAGACGGTCCGCGGTCCACTGGGCGGTGAGGCCGCACAAGACGGCGATCAGGGCGACCAGTCCGGCCCACTTGTCCTGATCGTGGCCGGGGGCGAGGCCGCCCGGCGGCGTGACGAGTACCGCGATCAGCGGGAGCACGGCGAGGGTGCCGGCCTTGGTCGCCCGCGGGCCGAACCGGCGAACGGCGATCGTGGCGCAGATCAAGGCGGTGAACACCGTGTCGCCGGCGGTGGGATGGCGGGACATCAGCGCGGAGGTCTCGGCGGCCGCGACGGCCACCGGCGGCAGTACGGCCAGGGCAATGATCCGGTCGGATGGCGTGGTGCCGGGGCGGGTGCGGGACAGGGTCAGTGTCAGCGCGACCGCTTGGACGAGGATGACGGTGTGCAGGTGCTCGGCGTGCTCGAGCAACAGCGCCGCCGCGTACGCGGTGAGCGTCGCGGTCATCGTGACGGCGGTCGCCCGCAGCCCCGCCAGGCCGGGGTCCAGCCGCCGTATCCCTGTGAGGCCATGGGAAACGATACGCAGTGCGTACGACATCGACGCCGTTCTCCTTGATTCGCCCGGTGGCATGTCCGCCAAATAGTAAGTGATAGCGTAGCAATATGGGTGACAGGCAGGAGGAGGCGGAGCTACTCGACGGCGCCGCGCAGGTCCGTCAGGGCATGATCCGCCTCGGGCGGCGGCTGCGCGCCGAGCGTTCCCCCGAGGCGCTGAGCGTCAACAAGCTCGGCGTCCTGAGCCATCTGCACCGGCACGGCCCGGCCACCGCCGGTGAGCTGGCCGCTGCCGAGCACCAGCGGCCGCAGTCCCTCACCCGCGTCTTCGCCGAACTGGAGCAGGCGGGACTGGTCACCCGGATCCGCGACGAACGCGACCGCCGCCAGTCCGTGCTGGCCATCACCCCTGAGGGGACCGCCGCCCTGGCCGGCGACATGGCCGAACGCGACGCGTGGCTGGCCTCGGCGATGGCCGGGCTGTCGCCGACCGAACGCCAGGTCCTGCGGCTGGCCGGTGCGCTGATGGACCGGCTCGCCGACGACCCGCCCCACCCCGCGCGGCACCGCCCCGGTGCCGGATGACCGACCGACCACTCACCCCCGGGATCGTTCGATGCACTGGTCCGAACACGCCGTCTGGTGGCACGTCTATCCGCTGGGCTTCACCGGCGCCGAACGCCGGGCGCTCCCCCCGTCCGCGCCGCCGGTGCCCCGGCTGTCCCACCTGGCGAACTGGCTGGACTACCTCGTCGCCCTGGGCTGCAACGGGCTCGCCCTCGGCCCGGTCTTCGCCTCCGAGACCCACGGCTACGACACGGTCGACCACTTCCGCGTCGACCCCCGCCTCGGCGAGGAGGAGGACCTGCTGCGGCTCGTCGAGCAGGCGTCGGGGCGCGGGCTGCGGGTGCTGCTCGACGGGGTGTTCAACCACGTCGGCCGGAGCTTCCCCGCCTTCGCCGACGTCACCGCGCACGGTCCGCGCTCACGGTACGCCTCCTGGTTCCGCCCCACCCCCGGCGGCGGCCACCTGACCTTCGAGGGCCACCACCGTCTCGTCGCGCTGAACCACGACGAACCGGAGGTCGCCGACTACGTCACCGAGGTGATGACGCACTGGCTGGAGCGGGGCGTCGCCGGCTGGCGGCTCGACGCCGCGTACGCCGTGCCGCTGTCGTTCTGGCGCGCGGTGACCGAGCGGGTCCGCGCGCGTTTTCCCGGCGCGTGGCTGATGGGCGAGGTCATCCACGGCGACTACGCCGCCTACGTCACCGACGGCGGGCTGGACTCGGTCACCCAGTACGAGCTGTGGAAGGCGATCTGGAGTTCCCTGAACGACCGCAACCTGTTCGAACTGGCCTGGACTCTGGACCGGCACAACGCGCTGCTGGAGACGTTCGTCCCGTACACCTTCGTCGGCAACCACGACGTGACCCGCATCGCCAGCCGCCTGAGCGACGAACGCCACCTCGAGCACGCCCTGGTGATCCTGTGCACGGTCGCCGGGATCCCCGCGATCTACTCCGGGGACGAGCAGGCGTTCCGCGGCGTCAAAGAGGAGCGGGAGGGCGGCGACGACGCGATCCGCCCGGAGTTCCCCGGCGACCCGGCGGGCCTGGCCGGGCACGGCCACCCCTACTACCGGCTCCACCAGGACCTCATCGGCTTCCGCCGCCGGCACCCCTGGCTGGTCCGCGCCCGTACGACGGTGACGACCCTGACCAACACCACGATGGTCTACACGGCCGCCGACGGGGACCATGGCGTGACCGTCGCGCTGAACACCGCCGACGATCCCGCCGAGGCCGACCTGCCCGCCGGCGTCTGGCGGCACGCCGCCGGACCCGGGCGGATCGACGGATCGCGCGTGAGCCTGCCCGCGGCCGGCTGGGCGATCGCGACACGGGGCTGACGGAGCAGCGGAACGGCAAGCCGCGCTGACGGCCACGACACCGCTGACGGGCGGCCTCGCCGAGCGCGGCGGCCGCGTGTTCCGAGCGCCCGTCGAGGTGCTTCGGTCACGTCACATCGACCAAGCCCGCGCGGGCCTGGTCCGTCGCCGGGCTCGCGACGGCGAGGCAACGCCGTTCGGTGAGCGACGTGCAGCGGGGCCCCGGCCATCGGCCGGGGCCCCGCTGATCTGGTGCGAGCCGCGCGGGTCAGGCCCGCCGGCGGAGAGACCGCCTGGGCCGGTCCTGCCCGTCGATGAGGCGAAGCGGCTCAGCGAGCGGGTGATCGTCGGTTTCGGTCTCCTGGCGCGCCGGGTGCTGGGCGGCGTCGGCGACATCGTCGGCCAGCCCCGCGTGTTCGCTGTAGGCGCGCATCCAGCGCTTCTTCCAGACTGTGTCGATCTGCTCGGCCTCCATCGCGGTCAAGACCGCGCGGACGGTCGGCCAGCGCGGCACGGTCAGGCCGCGGAGCATCCGGTCGATGGTCGACTTGGACACCTTGGCCTGGCGCTCCAGGTCGCGGAGCGACAACTGACCGCCGAGCAGACGCTGCCCGCACACCTGGCGGCCGAACTCCGCCTGTGCCGGGCCGGGGACGGTGTTCCTCCCGGTCATCTTCTCCTCCTGCCGCAGGGGCTCGGGGAGGCCAGCGCCTCCCCGAGCATCGGCCGGTCAGAGGCCCTGCGGGCCGGTGGCCGGGGGCAGACCCGCGTCGCCGGGGCCGGCGAGCGGCTGGTCGTGCTCGGCCGCCGTGACGGGGCCGAACCGGAGGTGCTCGTGCTCCCTCGCCGGGACGGGCAGGCCGAACATCTGGGCGGCGACCTGCACGCTGATGTCGGCGACCAGCCCGATCGCGACGATCGCCGAACCGAGGCTGTAGCCGAACACCAGGAGCACGCTGACGAAGCCCATCACGCACGCGAGGATCGCGACCGTGCCCATGAGCTTCCAGACCGGGGACATCGGTGGAGAACTCCCGGACTGATTCATCCGGTTACCTCCCTTTCGTCTATGCCGTGGACAGGCTGTCGGGACTTGCGGAACCGGTGGTCCCGCGGGCCGGAGGTGTGTTTGGCGCCACACCTGCCGACTTAGCCGAATAGTGCATCAACCACCCGGCTTCGCGCAAAGGCCTTGAGTCGCCCGCGCGGGTCGGACTCCTGGCAGATTGGATCCATTCTCTGGCGCTGGACCGGTGTGGAACGCTCCAGAATGTCCTGATCCGTTTTGGGACAGTCTGCGTCGGCCGCGATAATCCTTCGCGGAATGAAGAAAGCGTTCTGACTTCTATACGACGCAGAACCATTAATGCGATGGCTTGCCGATGCCGTCGAATATGAGAACGGCGGCCTCCCGCGCCAACAGGAGGCCGCCATTTATCCCGACGCCTGTCCACGGCAAATAGACGAGTGGCTCGGGAAACCTCACCGGATCTATCGTGCGGCCGGCGAGTTCCGGTCCCCGAAGATTACTCCGGGCCCGCCGATGCCTGGCGCGTCGCACCATCTCCACACAAGGCGGACTTCACGGGACGCGAGCCGGACCGATCGTCACGGGTCGGCGAGCACCTGGCGGTCCCCCACCGGGCGGCGGCAGCAGGCTCCACAAGCCCGCCGTATGGATCGGACCGGCGTCTGCCTGCGGTGATGCCACCCGTCCGGTCGAGAGCCGGTACCGCTGCCGTCGAGATCGGCGTCGCCTCTCACCGGCGTCGACCGCGGCGCGGGCCGGGCACGAGTTCGCTGTCACCGGATCGAGTCCCCGAACTCGTCGAGCGTTCGCGGATCCGGCGCGGTCGCGCGCTTCGTTACAGCGGTATCGCCGCCGATCCCGTGATCGCGGGTCGAAGACGCTCGCGGCGTCGGCTGCCGGCCGGAGGTTCACGGCGACCTGCGGATAGAGGTCCGCCTGGGGAGCCGGGAAGGGGCCGTCGTCCGGGCCGCAGAGCTGCTCGCGGAGCCTGCGCTCGAGCTCGGCCCCTGCCCCGCAGCCGGTGCCACCGAGCCCGACGAACAGGGCGGGCTGGTGAAGCTTCGTCGATGCCTGCGGCCGGGGATCAGCGTCTCGCGCCGAACCCTGGCCAGGTGACGGCGCCTTCGGGGAGTCCTCCGGAGCCGGCAGCCACGTCCACGACTGCGATGGGCGGTCCTGGGCGCCCGGCTCCCACAACGAGCCTCGCAACCCGGCCGCACCAAGGGCTTCGGTGAGTACCGCGTACAGCGGCGCCTGCAGTATCGCCTGCTCGACAGGGTCGCGCCGTGCCGAGAAACCCTCGATGTCGACGGCGAGGAGCACGCTGCGGTTGAGATCCGGTTGCATCGTGCCCCTCCGAGGGAATCGCCGGTCGACGGTCCGGATGAGCAGGCGGCAGAGCATTCCCACGTGCCGCGACGCCGGCCGCGCCTCGCGGCCGCGGGAGCCCGGGCGAGGCCGCGACCTGGGAGGACGCCATCGATCAGCCACGACGTGGAGCAGCACGAAAGCCGCTCCCCACATCGTCTTCACGATGCCACCTCCCTTCCGGCATACTAGTGATCTAATTCTCATCTAATTAGACATGCGCCGTGAAACGTGCAGTCCTGCCGTCCCGCAAATAGCCACCTGGCTGATAGTCATAAGAACTACCCACCAAGGGCAAGCAAAAAACCGGCTGTGGGCCGACACGGGCCAGAATGACACGACATTGGGACGGCCGGAGACACAGAGGGACTGAGGGAGACGCCCTGAGACGGCGCGGCGGGATACTAATGTCGGGCGCGAGCCGAGCGTCATCGCAACCTTGCAAGGTGCGATGGAGCTCCTCTGTCGATGCGCAGGTATCCGGCGCTCGCCGACAGGCTGCGATCGAGGATCGCCGATCACGACGTGATGAAGTAATTCTCGGCGTGGCCACCTAATGGCTTCAACGGGCAATTTTCTGTCATCAATATTGCTCTCGAGTCGCTGACCGCGGACGCTCGCTACGATTAATTCTCGTAGCCGTCGATCCGCCGGTGCCGACCATTCAAGCACCGTCCCGAATCGCCTCCGAACAACGCGTCTTGGCCTGGGCCGGTCACGGGGCGTGCCCGCAGGTGGCCTCCGGAGGCAGGCTGAGCAGCGCGCTCGTGTCGCCCCGCTCGCGGCGCCGCCGGTGACACAGATGTCACCGTCACGAGACACCGCGGGCAGCGGTGCGTCGCCCTGGTCGGCTATCGACGGAACGGTGTCACAGGCGGTCGGGGTGCGGGGTGCCCGCGCCGCGGAGCAGGGTGTCCACGACGAGCGTCGCGAGGGTGTCGGTGTCCTTCTCGTCGCCGACCTGTGCGGCCTCGTGGATGAGGGCGTAGTAGACGCGGCGGGTCCAGGGGATGTCGACGTCGGCGCGCAGGACGCCCGCCTCCCGGGCCCGGCGGAACAGCCGCTCGCACGTGTCCCGTACATCGCCGTGCACGCGCGCCACCTCCGGGTTGGCCGAGGAGGCCCGGCTCATCGCGAACCCCCAGCTGGTCTTGACGCCGAGGACGTTCGCGGTCGTCTGGTAGAGGGCGACCAGCGGCGGAGCGGTGTCCGGGTGGGCGGCGTCCACCGCCGCGGCGAATCGCTGGGTGGCCCACACCGCCAGGGTGTCGATGAGTGCTTCGCGGGTGGCGAAGCGCCGGTGCACGGTGGTGCGGGCGACGCCGGCGGCTTCGGCGATCTGTTCCATCGTGGCCCCGGGATCGCGGCTGAGGGTGCGTTCGGCCGCCTCCAGGATCGCCGTCATCGTCCGCTCGGCGTCCGCACGAAGCGGACGGGTGCCGGCGGGTGTCGACTGCCGCTGTGTCTTCATGGGGAAAGCATACGGGAGCGTCACGGTTCGCTTCGGACTTGCATCATTCATGTTGCAAGTTGTAGCTTCATCGCGTCCTTGTTGATGCGACTAGTGACACCTCCTGAAAGGTTGGAACACGTGGAGCACACCCGCCTCGGCCGCAGTGGCCTTTCGGTGTCCCGACTCGTCCTGGGCACCATGAACTTCGGGTCGCGCACGTCCGAAGAGGACAGTCACGCGATCATGGACCGTGCGCACGAGCACGGCATCAACTTCTTCGACACGGCCAACTCGTACGGCGTGCAGCAGGGCGACGGCGCCACCGAGCAGATCATCGGCCGGTGGTTCGCCCAGGGCGGTGGCCGGCGCGACAAGACCGTGCTGGCCACCAAGGTCTACATTCCGATGGGCGACCGGCCCAACGACGGCGGGTTGTCCGCCCTGAACATCCGGCGCGCGTGCGAGGCGTCTCTCGAGCGCCTGCAGACCGACCACATTGACCTGTACCAGATGCACCACATCGACCGGAACACGCCATGGGACGAGATCTGGGAGGCGTTCAGCGTCCTTCGCCAGCAGGGCAAAGTGCTCTATTTCGGCTCCTCCAACTTCGCCGGCTGGCACATCGCCCAGGCGCAGGAGGCCGCACGGTCCCGGCACTTCCTCGGACTCGTCGCCGAGCAGTCCATCTACAACCTGATGAGCCGCTGGGCCGAGCTCGAGGTACTGCCCGCCGCGCGGCACTACGGGCTAGGCGTGATCCCGTACTCGCCGCTGCACGGCGGGGTGCTCAGCGGCGTCCTGCGCAAGCAGCGCGACGGGACCGCCGCCCGCAGCGGGTCGGGACTCTGGGCCGCCGCGTTGGCCGAGCAGCGGGATTCCGTCGAGGCGTACGAGAAGCTGTGCGCCGAGATCGGAGAGGACCCGGCCCACGTCGGACTGGCGTGGCTGCTCGCGCAGGACGGCGTGACCGGACCGATCATCGGCCCGCGGACGGCCGAGCAGCTCGACGGCTCGCTGCGCGCACTGCAGATCACACTCGACGGCGACATGCTCGCCACGCTGGACGAGCTGTTCCCGCCGCCCGCGCCCAACGGCGCCAAGCCCGCACCCGAGGCGTACGCCTGGTGATCACGCCTGGGCTCTGATCGTCGTACACCCGGCGTTCAGCGCCCGGCCCGTCGAAGGTGCCGTACCGCAGCGCCCGTGCCGGCGGTCATGCCGTCGTCGCGGCCGGGTCGGCCGCGGGCGCTCGATGGCACGGGCCGGTCCGCTCGGCGAGGACGTCCTCGTACACCCCGACCTTGTGGTTGATCAGGTCGAGGCAGCGGGTGAGGTCGGCGATCTGGGCGGTCACCCGCTCCTGATGCCGGCGCATCAGCGCGAGACGTTCCTCCTCGTTGCCGGCCCCTTCGCGGACCAGTTCGGTGTAGCGGCGGATCGCCGGCAGCGGCATCCCGGAGGCGCGCAGGATGATGCAGACGGTCAGCCAGTCCACGTCGTCCTCGCTGTAGACCCGGCGTCCGCCCGTCCCGCGCCGGACCGGTGAGACGAAGATGCCCTCGCGCTCGTAGAAGCGCAGCGCGTGCACACTCAGGCCCGTCCGCTCGGCGACCTGCCCGATCGTCAGGTCCGATGGGGTTTGCGGCATGTCGTCCAGCGTAAGGGCCGCCTCCGGCTCACGGGCCGCACCCGCGGGCGGGTGTTCGTCACCCATCGCCGCCCCGGCCCCTGGGCACTCTCCACTCAGCCGGCGTTGAACGCCTCCGCGACGGTCAGCGTGTCCTCGTACAGGTGCATGCGGACGATCCGGTTGTCCTCGACCATCAGGTGCATGGCCGCCGGTGTGGTGAACTCCTTCCCACCGGCCGCGACGGTGTGCGTGAAGACCGCCAGCAGCACCACGTCACCACCGTCGACGATGAAGCGCTCCAGCACGACCTTGCTCCTGCCGTGCGCGAAGTGCGGCCACATCTTGGTGAAGTACGGCGCGACCTCCTCCCGGCGGGTACGGCGCCCGGTCCAGGGCAGCGCGTCACTGCCGGGGACGTGCCAGTCGATCTCCTCGGCGAACAGTTCCTGGATGCCGTCGGGGTCCTGCCTGCCGAGGCGCTCCACGAACTTCTCGGCCACGGTCCGCGAGGTCTGAGTGTCTGTTGCCATCGTCCTTGTCCTGTCCAGCTGTCCCATGAGACGCTCCAATTTCTTGATGTAACTATTTTGGTTACATCGATGAGTGCGGGATGCGATCCCCTCGATCAGGGGAAGTCGACGGTCCGAGGTCAGGCGGCTTTCAAGACGTCCCGCAGCACGTCCTCCAGCGTGGTCTTGGCCAGCTCCCTGCGCAGGGCGGCCTCCACATCGTCGTACACGGCGGTCATTGCCGGCCCGATGCCGTGGCCCACGACGCACTCGGGGTCCGGTGTCGCGGGATGCAGGGCGAAGACCGGTCCCGGCTCGATCGCCTGGTAGACGTCGAGCAGAGTGATCGCCGCCAGGCCCCGCGCGAGCATCCAGCCCGCCCCCGCCCCCCGCCGTGAATCGGCCAGGCCGGCCTTGCTCAGCTTGGCCAGCAGGCGGCGGATCACCACCGGGTTGGTGTTGACGCTCGTCGCGATCTGCTCGGAGGTGGCGACCTCGTGGCCACGCCGCTGATACAGCCCGATCCACGTCAGGGCGTGTGCCGCGATGGTCAGTCTGCTGTTGGCGCTCACGCCGACTCCACCTCCCTCGATCCTGGTCGTAACCATAATTGTTACAACCGAATGCGCCAAATCCTGCGGGACCGGTCTCGTCAGCCCGCCTGGCGCGTGCACCCGGCCTTCTTCACCCACGGCGGGACGGGTGTACACCTCCGGCGAGCACTGCCCGATGTGCGCCGCGGCGCACGGCTGGGTGGGGCTGGGCCACATCGTGTACGCCAGTTCCTCCGAACAGCTCGCCGCGTGGCTGGGCGTGCCGCCGCCTCCCGTACGGACTCTGCCGATCAACGCGGTGGTGCCCGGCGTCGTCGTCGAGGGCCAGGTCCCCGAGCTCGCGGAGCGGGTACGGGAGCTGCACCGCCGGTTCCACGCCGCGCGGCACGCCTGAGCCCGGCCGGCGGGGAGCGTGTCAGCGGAAGTCGTCGAGGTGGTCGGCGACCCACTGGCGCAATGACCGCGGCGGGACGCCGGTGACGTCCTCGACCGTGGAGGTCAGGAGGGGCGGCGGGCCGGCGAGCATTGCGCCGTAGCCGTCGAGCAGTACGTCGGCGAAGGAGTCGGGGAACGTCTCATCGGCCAGCAGGCGCTGCCGGGCCTGCTCGCGGGTCAATTCCTCCCAGCGCAGCGGACGCCCCAGGACCTCGCCGATGACCCGGACCTGCTCGGCCTGGGTGAGCACCTCGGGGCCGGTGAGGGTGTAGGTCACGCCGTCGTGCCCGGGCCTGGTCAGGGCCCGGACGGCGACGGCGGCCATGTCGGCCTCGTGGATCAAGGACATGGGGAGCGTGCCGTACGCGCCGCGGACGACGTCGCCGGCCCGGATCTGGTCGGCCCACCACAGCGTGTTGACGGCGAAGGTGCTCGGCCGCAGCACGGTGGACTCGATGCCGCAGCCGTGGACGAGCTTGTCCTGCTCCTCGAACGGCAGGTCGGGGACGCCGCCCGTGCCCAGGAAGACCACGCGGCGGGCCCGCGTGGCGATCAGGTCCAGCACCGCGGGCAGTCGCTCGCCGCTGTGCAGCGGCCACAGCAGGAAGACCGCGTCGATTCCGGCGAGGCACGCGTCGAGGGTGGCGGGGTCGGCCAGGTCGCCGGGCGCGACCTCGACGCCTGCCGGGAGGCCGGCGGCGTGCGGGTCGCGGGTGACCGCCCGTACGGCGTGGCCGGCCTCCCGAAGCAGGGTGACGATGTGGCGGCCGACGTTCCCCGTGGCGGCGAAGACGAGGACCTTGGTGTCTGTCATGTCCCCGATCTCACCGCGAGGCCCCGGCGCCGCGACAGCCGGCGGGGTGGCATCGCCGGAAACCGTCATCGGGCCGGTGTCCCCGGACGGATGACGTCAACGCGGTAGACCGTCATCCGCGGTGCCCGGCGGTCCGGACGGACGCCGCCGGTGGCGTCAGACGGCGAAGACCTGCGCGTCGTCGGCGAACGCCTTGAACTCCAGGGCGTTGCCCGCCGGGTCGAGCAGGAACATCGTCCACTGCTCCCCCGGCTGCCCTTCGAAGCGCACGTAGGGCTCGATGACGAACGCGGTGCCCGCCGCCCGGAACCGTTCGGCCAGCCGGTGGAACTCCGGAACGGTCAGGATGAGGCCGAAGTGGGGCACCGGGACGTCGTGCCCGTCGACCGGGTTGTGCGCCCGCTCGCGGCGGCCGGGCACCAGGTGGGTGACGAACTGGTGGCCGTGCAGGTTCCAGTCGATCCAGCTGTCGGCGCTGCGGCCCTGCGCGCAGCCGATGAGCTCGCCGTAGAAGGTGCGGGCGGCGGCGAGGTCGTCGACGGGCACGGCCAGGTGGAAGCGCGGGATCGGGGAGTCCAGGGTGCTCATGGGCGGTGCGTCCTTCCGGGCGGGCGAACCGGGCGAATCCGGCATTGTCGGAATGTTAACATTCGCGCATGAGTCCCGATGAGGCCGGTGCGCTGCGCCCCGCGCGGCGGCGCGGCCTGGCCGACGAGGTCGCCGACCGCCTGCAGGAGGCGATCTTCAGCGGGGTCTACCCTCCGGGCGCGCGGCTGCGGGAGGTGGAGGTGGCCGCGGCGCTGCGGGTCAGCCGCGGGCCGGTGCGCGAGGCGCTGCTGCGCCTGGAGCGCGAGGGCCTGGTGCACAACGAGTGGCATCGCGGCGCCACGGTGATGTCCCTGTCGGCCCGCGACGCCGCCGAACTGCACAGTCTGCGCGCCGTCCTGGAGGACCTGGCCGTGCGATGCGCGGTCGAGCGTGCCGGCGACGAGGACCTGGCCGCCGTGGCGGAGGTCGCCGAGCGGATGGCGCGGGCCGATGACGCGCACACGATGGTGCGGCTGGACATGGAGTTCCACGACGCCGTGTACGCCGCGGCCGGGCACCGGCGCCTGCGGGCGGCGTGGGAGGCGATCCGCTCTCAGGTGCACCTGTTCCTGCTGACGCGGATCGGCCTGAGCGAGCCGGATTACCTCGGGCACATCCCCGAGGAGCACGGCCGGCTGGCCGCGGCACTGCGGGCGCGGGACGCCGAGACGGCGCTGCGGCTGTTCGCCGAGCACCGCCGGCACGCCTTCGACCTGCTCGCCGGCGAGGGCTGAGCCCTGCTCACCGGGGCGCAGACGCCTCGGTGAGGGCCGGGCGCAGGACGGCGGCCAGCAGTCCGGGGAAGCGCGCCTCCAGGTCGTCGCGGCGCAGGCTGACCTGGCGCTGCCTGCCATAGGGCTCGTTGCGGACCACTCCGGCCTCGCGCAGGGTCTTCAGGTGGTGCGACAGCGTCGATTTGGGGATCTCGCCGCCCACGGGCTGGCAGTTCGCGACCTCCAGGGGGCCCTCGGTGAGGCGGCAGGCGAGCTCCAGCCGTGCCGGGTCGCTGAGGGCGAACAGGACGTCGGTCAGGACCAGGTCCGCGGCGTCGGGATGGGGCATCTCCCGCGAGGATCCACTCATGGTTCGATAATAGTTGAACAGTTTGCGGGGCCGGGGTAGCCTCCAACAGTTCGATTTTCATGGAACGGTTTTGAGGAGCACCCGAATGGCCACAGTGCACGACCGCGCCCCGGCGACGGGCCGCGCCACCGGCCGGCGCCTGCCGCGCACCGCCGGGTTCTGGCTGCTCGGCGGCGTCCTGCTCACCTTCATGGCCGCCGCCAGCGCCCCCTCCCCCCTATATGTCGTCTACCAGCACGAGTGGCGGTTCTCGGCGACCATGCTCACGGCCGTGTTCGCCGTGTACGCCCTCGCCCTGCTGATCGCGCTGCTGACCGTCGGCGGCCTGTCCGACTTCATCGGCCGCCGGCCCGTCCTGGTGCTCGCGCTCCTGGCCGAGACGGCGGCCATGGCCCTGTTCCTGACGGCCGGCGACGTCGGGACGCTTCTGGTGGCCCGCACGCTGCAGGGCCTGGCGACCGGCACGGCCACCGGCGCCATCAGCGCCGGGCTGGTCGACCTTCAGCCCGGCGCCCGGCTGGGACCGCTGGTGAACAGCGTGGCGCCCACCCTGGGCTTGGCCGCCGGCGCCCTGGGCACCGGGGCATTGGTCCAGTACGCCCCGGCGCCGACCACCCTGGTGTTCGTCCTGCTCACCGTGGCGTTCCTGCTGCTGGCCGCGGCGGTGGCGTTCCTGCCGGAGCTCGTCTCGCCGCGCCCGGGCGCGCTGGCCTCGCTGCGCCCGCGAGCGTCGATCCCGGCCGGGGCCCGCGCGCCGTTCCTGGCGGCCCTGCCCTGCCTGATCGCGACCTGGGCGATGGGCGGGCTCTACCTGTCCCTGGGCGGCTCCCTGAGCGCCGGAGTCCTGCACGTGCGCAGCCACCTCGTCGGCGGCCTGGTCGTCAGCGCCCTCACCGGCGCGGGCGCCGTGGCCTCGACGCTGCTCCGCGACCGGACGCCGCAGCGGGTAATGATCGCCGGATCGGCCGCGCTCGCCGCCGGGACCGGCCTGACCCTCCTGGCGCTGGCCCTCACCTCCACCCCGCTGTTCTTCCTCGGCACGGCCGTCGCAGGCTGCGGATTCGGCGCCGCCTTCCTCGGGGCGTTCCGTTCCCTGGCCGCCCTGGCGGGCCCGGCCCAGCGGGCGGAGCTGTTCGCCGCGGTGTACGTGGTCAGCTACCTCGCCTTCAGCGTGCCCGCCGTCCTGGCGGGGCTCGCCGTCCCGTCCCTCGGCCTGCGCGCGACCGCGACCGTGTACGGGGCGATCGTCATCGCGCTGGCCCTGACGGCCGCGCTGTCCGGGGCCGTCAGGGCCCGGGCCGCCCGGACTGCGGTGCCGGTGACGGCCGCCGCCCCCTGCCCCGCCGGGAGCCGCCCCGCCGCCGGGTGACCCCGGATCGGCACCGCCGCGCCGACCCCGGCCAGGCGCGGCGGCCCCGGCGACTCCGGGAAGAACGGGCCGGAAGGCCTGGACGACTCGCCGTTGGTCACCACCCGGCACCCGCGTCTACCGGCGGGGCACGGCCAATCGCTTGCGTCGCGGCGCACGGCCGACAGGATCGGGGCATGAGCATCACCGCGCCGGAACGCGCCCTCGCCTCCCTGACCGGGTTGTCGGTCGGGGACGCCTTCGGAGACCAGTTCTTCCTCCTGGCCAACCGCGGGCTGAACCCGTGGGACGCGACCCCGCCGGGACCGTGGGCGTGGTCCGACGACACAGAGATGGCCTGCTCGGTCGTTGACGTGCTGATCCGCGACGGCCGTGTCGACCAGGACGCGCTGGCCGCGTCCTTCGCCGCCCGCCTGGACGTCGGCCGCCGCTACGGCGCGGGCACGCTCGAACTGCTGGAGAAGGTTCGCGACGGAGTGCCCTGGAGCGTCGCGTCGGCCGAGGGCTTCGGCGGGAACGGCTCGTACGGCAACGGCGCGGCCATGCGCGCCGCGCCGCTCGGCGCCTACTTCGCCGGCGACCTGAAACGTGCCGCCGCCGAGGCGGCCGCCTCGGCCGAGGTCACCCACGCCCACTCCGAGGGCGTCGCGGGAGCCGTGGCGGTCGCGGTCGCCGCCGCCCATGCCGCCGAGTCCGGGCCCGGCCTGTTCGACGCGGTGCTCGACCACCTGGCGCCCGGCTACGTCAGGCGAGGCGTGGAACAGGCCCGGAAACTGGAAGGCGCCACGGTCGAGCAGGCCGCGGCGCGGCTCGGCAACGGGTCCCGGATCACCGCGCAGGACACCGTGCCGTTCACGCTGTGGGTCGCCGCCCGGCACCTGGACGACTACGAGACCGCGGTACGCGGCTGCGCCGCCGCCGGCGGCGATATGGACACCACGGCGGCGATCGTCGGCGGTGTTCTCGGAGCGCGCGCCGGGGGCGTACCGGCCGACTGGCGGCGGCACCGCGAGCCGCTCCCGGACTGGCTCGGCCGGCCCGCCTGAGCCACTCCGTCCCTACGGGCGGGCGCGTCGTCCGGCCAGCACGATGGGCACCGTCAGGAACGCCGCGCCGGCGGTGAGCGGTGCCGCCGTGGTGGCGCCGCCCGCCGCTCCGGCGGCGATCGCGACGACCGCGGGCACGACGGGCTGGGCGATGCCCCACGAGGAGCCGAAGAACGCGAACCACCGGGGCCGGTCGTCCTCCGGCGCGGCATCGGCGATCATCGCCGGCCAGCGTCCCAGCAGCAGGCCGCCGACCGCCGACCAGGCGAGGTAGGCCGTCACGGTCACGGCGAGGCCGTGGGCGACCGCCATGAGCAGGGCGAGCAGGCCCAGCAGCGCCGAGCCCGCCCCCAGGACCACCGTGTGCGCGCGGTGCTCCAGCCGCCGGCGTGCCAGGTGCGCGGTGAGCGGGGCGGGCAGGGCCGCGCCCGTCATGGCCAGGCCGGGAAGCCAGTGCGGCGCGCCGCGCTGCAGGAGGATCAGCGGCAGGAACATCACGACCGCCAGGTGGCCGTAGGCGAAGGCCGTGCCCGCGACCGTCGAGCGCAGCAGTGGCGGCGGCCGTCGCGGCTTCCGGCGTCGTACCGTGGCGGCCGGGCGTGGGGACGCTCCGCCGGGGAGCGCGGCGGTCGACGCCGCGGCCGCCAGGCAGGTCAGCGCGTCGGCGGCGATCAGCCATCGCACGCCCAGTGGGAGCAGGATCGCGGCCAGCAGGCCGCCGACGGCCCCCGCCGCCGCGAGCGAGGTGCCCAGCAGCGCGTAGGCGCCCTGGCGCTGCCCGCCGGAGGTCACCCGGGCCAGGAGCTCCTGGCTCGCGGGCTCGTAGATCTCGAACGCCAGCCCGACCAGTGCGGTCGCGGTGAGTGTCTGCGCCGGTGTGCGGGCGGCCGCCAGCGCCAGCAGCGCGGCCCCGGTCGCCGACAGTCCCAGCGCGATGGTCGCGCGCGGGCTCAGCCGCTCGAGCAGCAGCCCTCCGCTCCACCGCGAGACCAGGGCGGCGACCCCGAAGACGGCCAGCGCCGCCGGTGCGAGCCGCGGCCCGGCCAGCACGGCCAGGAACGCCAGCGCGTAGGCCCCCAGCTGGTTGAGGATCCGGACGCCGACCAGCGCCTTGGCCGCGCGCGGCAACGCCTCCGCCACCGTCCCCCCATCCTCGTGCTCGACCGCGCGGCATCCTGCCATGGGCCACCGACACAGGTGTGCCCGCACCCGGGGAGGACCCCGCAGAGCGAGCCGGGTGCGGGCACACCTGTACCGGCGCCGGGAGGACGGCGTACGAGGCGTGGTGAGGGGGCGGCGTAGCGCCGAGGGGGGCGCTCGCCGCCGGTCCGTGGGTCAGAGCACCCAGAGGTCGTAATTGGTCCAGGTGCCGCCGTCGCACTGGTACTTCGACCAGGAGCCGTTGTTGATGCCGCGGTTGCCGACCTCGATGCAGTCGCTGGCCCAGAAGTAGTTGTCGATGTACCGCCAGCCGGGACCCGGCGGGTCGCTGCAGGGGTGGGTGCACTTGACGGTGACGGTCCCGTGCGGCGCGGGCGTGGCGGCGCTCGCGGGGGACGCGAGCGCGACGCCGGCGGCCAGCGCGCCGGCGACGGCGGCCGTCGCGATGAGATTCCGTGGTCTCATGAAGCGGACCCTTTCGTTTCCGGGGAACTTCGCCTCGACGTTATGGGCGGCCCCGTACCGAGGTATTGAACGAATGCGAAGGACCGGCCCCGTCCCGATCGCCGAGGGCGGCCGACCCGCGCGACGTGGTGGTCGCGGCGGCGTGTTCGGCGCGGAACGCGGTCGGCGTGCAGCCCGCCAGCCTGCGGAAGTCCCGGTTGAAGTGGGCCTGGTCGGCGTAGCCGCACACGGCGGCCACCTGCGGGAGCGTCGCGCCCGGGGATCGGGTGAGCAGCCGCGCGGCCCGCTGGAACCGCAGGATGCGGGCCATGGTCTTGGGCGGCAGGCCGATCTGCTCGCCGAAGCGCATCTCCAGGTAGCGGCGGGTCACGCCGATCTCCTCGGCGACCGTGCCGATGCCGATCGCTCCGGCGGTCCGGCGCAGGAGCCGCCAGGCGCGCAGCACCGCCGGAGCCGGCTCCGGCCCGGCGCGGAACCAGGCGGGCAGCAGGTGGTCCAGCAGCGCGAACCGCGTGGCCCAGTCCGGTGCCTGCCACAGGCGTTCGGTGAGCTGTTCGCAGCGGCGGCCGAGCAGGTCGGCCAGGTCGACGGTGGTGTTGGACAGCTCCCGCATCGGCATCCCGAACAGCGCGTACGCTCCGGGCGGCGTGAGCTCCACGGCCATCCCCCGGTGGTGGCCCTGCTGCTCGAACAGCACGGGACCGTCGTGCAGGCCGGTGACGTGAGACGCCTGGACCCGCGCCGGCGTGGGCGTGGTGATCAGCCGCACCGAGGCGGTGAAGTCGATGAACAGCACGACCGCGCACGTCGGCACGGCACGGCCGTTCAGCGGCCGGGCGGTCTCCACGCGCAGACCCGCGTAACCGGAGACGTGACCGCGCAGGGCCGGCCCGGGCCGTGCCACCACCATCCTCGGCTCGGGCCGTGGGTCGCGGCACTCCAGCATGACTCCCCCGACGCCATTCACCATCGACCGCCTTTCCGTACGGCTCCCGGCCCAGTCTTCCCGCGGACCTGCCGACCGGGGATCCGGGAAATCTCGTAATCGGGAACGGGAAAGCGAACGCCGCCGGCGGGTGATACCGATGTGACCGCCATCCGCGCCATGGAAAGGCACCACATGACAGGGGATCCCCCGCCCGACCCGGTCGAGCGTTTCGATGAGGTCTTCGACGCCTATTTCGCCGAGATCCACCGGTACGCGGCCAAACGGCTCGGTCCGGACGCCGCCGCCGACGTCGCGGCGCAGACGTTCCTGGAGGCGTTCCGGGGGCGTCGGCGTTATGACCCGATTCGCGCGAGCGTGCGCACCTGGCTGTACGGGATCGCGACCAAGGTGGTCGGCAAGCATCAGCGGGCTGAGACGCGCGCGCTGCGGGCGCACGCTCGTCTCAGCCCGGGCCGGGGTACCGAAGAGCACACCGAACGGGTCGATTCGCGGGTCAGTGCCGAGGGGCTGCGCGGCCGGCTTGCCGGGGCGATCGCGTCGCTGCCGCGCGGGCAGCGCGACGTGCTGCTGCTCGTGGCGCTGGCCGATCTCAGTCACGACGAGGTCGCGGCGGCGCTGGGGATCTCCTATGGCACGGTCGGCTCCCGGCTGAACCGTGCCCGAACCACACTGCGCAAGGCGTTGGGCGGGACCAATCCGATGCTCACGTTGGAGGAACAGCATGGATGAGATGCGGATGGTCCGGGACTTCTACCCCGAGCCCGCTCCGCCCACCGCCCAGGACATCACCCGGGCGAAGGCACTGCTGAGCGAGTCGTCGCGCCGTTCACTGCCCCGGCTGCGGTGGGGGCTGGGCGGCGGCCTGGTCGCGGTCGGCGCGGCGGCGGCCGTGGCGATCACCCTCGCCGGGGGGAACACCTCCGGTGGGGGGAACACGCCCGCGTCGCCCGGCCCGGTGAACCTGGACGCCAAAGGGGCGGTCCTGGCAGCGGCGCAGAAGGCCGAACAGCAGCCGACCGGCAACTACTGGCACACCGACGTCGTCGCGGGCCAGTCCTACATCATGCGCCCCGCCACCGGGACGTACGCGATCACCGCTGCGGCCGACGAGACGTTCAACTGGTCCGGCGCGAAACCCGGCATGGGAGAGGCCTACTACGGCCGCGACCTGCCGGCCCACCCGCTGACCGAACAGGACGCGGCACTGTGGCGCAAGGCCGGGTCACCGTCGAGCTTCCACGTCTGGTCGGGCGACCACTACTACACCTACCCCGCCAAGGCGACGAAGTGGACCGCGAGCGGTCCGAACGTCGGCATCGACCCTCATGGCGGCGGGAATTACATGGGCAAGTCGGTGAAGGACCTACAAAACCTGCCGACCGACCCGGCCGCACTCGCTGCGATGTTCCTGAACGATACGGAGACGAACAGGGCGCTGGGCGCTCGGCCGGGGAGGAAGCTGTCGCCCGAAGCGGAACGACGCTTCAAAGAGGCCGCGCCCAAGCTGAAGATCTCCAAGGTGGCGGGGATCTTGAGCGGCCCGGTCCAGCCCAAGGCACGGGCCGGCCTGATGCGGGCGCTGGCCACCCAGCCGGGCATCCACGCGATCGGCCACGACACCGACCCGCTGGGCCGCCGGGGGATCGCACTGGCCTCCGACGACAGCGCCTTGACGGTCACCGGCGAGTACGGCGGGCCAAAGGCCGAGCAGGGGACCTACCGCTGGCGCGTGGTGGTCATCTTCGATGAGCACACCGGCGCGGTGCTGTCCCGGCAGAACGAGCTGACCACGCCCGGCGGCCCGTACTCGGAGATGAAGCCGGGCTTCGTCATCGAGTACCAGGCCTACCGCTCGACGGGCTGGTCCGATGCCAAACCCACCCCCTCGCCCGAGCTGCCGTCGTTCGGCTGACCCTTTGGCCGGGCCCGGACGCAGTCCGGGCCCGGCCAAAGGCTGCGGCCCTCAGACGAGGGTCGTGTACAGGTCGTGGGTGCGGCGGGCGATGTGGGACCAGGAGAAGTGCTCGATCGCCCGCCGGCGGCCCGCCTTCCCCATCGCCGCGGCGCGTTCGGGGTCGGCGACGAGGGCGCCCACGCGCTCGGCGAGGTCGGCGACGAAACGGTCCGGGTCGACGGGCGTGCCGGTGCCGTCCGCGGCCTGCTCGATCGGCACGAGCAGGCCCGTCTCGCCGTCGGCGACCACCTCGGGGATGCCGCCGGTGGCGGTGGCGACGACCGCCGCCTCGCAGGCCATGGCCTCCAGGTTGACGATGCCCATCGGCTCGTACACCGACGGGCAGACGAACACGCTCGCGTGGCTGAGGATCTGCACGACCTCGGGGCGCGGCAGCATCCGGGTGATCCACACGATCCCGTCGCGTTCGGCGCGCAGCGCGTCGACGAGCCCTTCGACCTCCGCGGAGATCTCGGGGGTGTCGGGGGCGCCGGCGCACAGCACGAGCTGGGCGGCCGGGTCGAAGGACCGGGCGGCCCGCAGCAGGTAGGGCAGCCCCTTCTGGCGGGTGATGCGCCCGACGAACACCACGGAGGGGCGGCTCGGGTCGATGCCGTGCCGGGTGAGGACGTCGGTGCCGTGGTCGGGGGCGTACTCGTCGGTGTCGATGCCGTTGTGCAGGACGGTGACCCGGCCGGGGTCGATGTCGGGATAGCAGGTGAGCACGTCGCGGCGCATGCCCTCCGAGACCGCGACGATCGCGTCGGCGGCCAGCAGGGAGGTGCGCTCGGCCCAGGAGGAGATGGCGTAGCCGCCGCCGAGCTGCTCGGCCTTCCAGGGCCGCAGCGGTTCGAGGCTGTGGGTGGTGACGACGTGCGGGATCCCGTGCAGCAGCTTGGCGATGTGCCCGGCGAGGTTGGCGTACCAGGTGTGGCTGTGCACCAGGTCCGCTCCCCCGGCTCCGGCGGCGATCTCCAGGTCGACGCCGAGGGTCTGCAGTGCCGCGTTGGCATGTTCCAACCCGCCGGGGACGCGGTAGCCGGTCACGCCGGGCTCGGCGCGGTCACCGCCGAAACAGTGGACCCGCAGGTCGCACAGATGCCGGAGCTCCCGGGCCAGGTGCTCGACGTGGACGCCGGCTCCGCCGTAGACGTCCGGCGGGTATTCGCGAGTGAGCAGATCGACGCGCATGCCCGGCAGCGTATGTGAAATATGCCCGCTCGTCCTGTTTTATTGCTGGTGAGGGGGCTAAGGTCCACGACATGGCGAGACCTCATGTCCTGGCGATGGTACTGGCGGGCGGCGAGGGCAAGCGGCTGATGCCGCTGACGGCCGACCGGGCCAAGCCTGCCGTGCCCTTCGGCGGAATGTACCGGCTGATCGACTTCGTACTGTCCAACCTGGCGAACGCCGGGTACCTCAAGATCGTCGTGCTCACCCAGTACAAGAACCACAGCCTGGACCGGCACGTCTCGCGCACGTGGCGGATGTCGACCCTTCTGGGCAACTACGTGACGCCCGTCCCGGCCCAGCAGCGCCTGGGGCCGCGGTGGTTCGCCGGCTCGGCCGACGCGATCCTGCAGAACTTCAACCTCATCGAGGACGAGCGGCCCGACCACGTCATCGTCTTCGGCGCCGACCACATCTACCGCATGGATCCACGGCAGATGGTGGACCAGCACATCGCCTCCGGCGCCGGGGTCACCGTCGCCGCGATCCGCCAGCCACTGGCGCTCGCCGACCAGTTCGGGGTGATCGAGACCGGGCCTGACGGCGTCACCATCGCGGCGTTCCGGGAGAAGCCCAAGGACGCGATCGGCCTGCCCGACGCGCCCGACCAGGTCTACGCCTCCATGGGCAACTACGTCTTCGACACCCAGGTGCTGATCGACGTGGTGAAGGAGGACGCGGCCGACGTGTCCAGCAAGCACGACGTCGGCGGCAACATCATCCCCCGGCTCGTCAAGGCCGGCCGCGCGCAGGTGTACGACTTCGCCGACAACGAGGTGCCCGGCTCGACCGACCGCGACCGCGGCTACTGGCGCGACGTGGGGACCCTGGACGCCTTCTACGAGGCCCACATGGACCTGATTTCGGTCCACCCGGTCTTCAACCTCTACAACCGCGACTGGCCGATCTACACCGGCCATGACCCGCTGCCGCCGGCCAAGTTCGTCTTCAACGAGGAGGGCCGGCGCGGCTACGCGACCGACTCGATCGTCTCCCCCGGCGCCATCCTGGCGGGCGGGATGGCCGAGCGTTCCATCCTGTCGCCCGGCGTCCAGCTGGACGCCGGCGCGGAGGTCCACGACGCGGTCCTGATGGACTCCGTACGGGTCGGGCGCGGCGCCGTCGTCCGGAACGCCATCATCGACAAGAACGTCGTGATCCCCGACGGCGGGCGCATCGGTGTCGATGAGGACTACGACCGGGCGCACTTCACCGTGACGGACAGCGGCGTCCGGGTCCTGGGCAAGAACCAGGTCGTGCCGCGCTGACGGCTGGCTAGGGCCTGTCTCGGGGCGGGACTTCGAGACAGGCCCTAAGGCCGGCCCGCCGGGTCCTCGGTCATGAACTCCGTGATCAGGTCCGCCGGGTTGGCCGCCGCGGTGAGCGCGAACATCGCGTCGGGGTCGAACATGTCGTAGAGGATCACCGGCAGGGGTCGTCCCAGGGCCGCGACGATGTGCCCGCCGGTGTGGAGCCCGCGCGCCACGTCGACGCACAGCTCGTGGAACCGCCGGTCGAGCAGCTCATCGCGCCGGTCGATCTCCTCTGCCGTCAGCTCGTCGTCGTCTTCGTACCACAGTCCCTCGGCCGCCGCCTCGCGCCGATGCGCCTGCGCGCCCGCCGGGTCGTGTTCGGGATCGTGACCGGCGACGCGGACGCCCTCCAGCCCGGACGGCGGGAAGTAGGCGTAGCTCCAGCGGGCCTCCCACGCCTCCGACGGGCCCAGCGTCGCCAGCAGCCGCCGCACCTCGCCGTCGGTGTTGTAGCCGATCGCCAGGTACGGGAACCGGGGATCCTGATCGACGCTGTCGATCCGGAACGTGACGGTGTAGATGTCGGGCACCGTCTCCGGCGGAAACTCCGCCAGTGCGCGCACGGCGGCTCGCTCGATGTGCTGCCGGAACGTTTCCACTGCTCTCCTCGACTCCCGGGAACCCTAGCGGGCCGGTGACTCACTCGGGGCGCAGGGCGGCCAGCTGCTCCTCGAACGGCACGACGGGCTCGGCCGCGGGGGCGGCGGCCGGGCGGCCTGCCATCAGCGCGGCCAGCTCGTCCGCCGCGCGGGTGATCCGGGCCGCCAGGTCGCCGGTGCGCTCCTCGCCGGCCGAACCCCAGTCCTCCGACGCCGCGTACACCGCCGTGGGGACCACGACCGCGCGCAGGTAGGCGAACAGCGGCCGCAGCGCGTGCTCGAGAGCGAGCGAGTGGCGGGCGGTGCCGCCCGTCGCGGCGATCAGGACGGGCGTGCCCGCGAGGGCGTCGGGGTCGAGCACGTCGAAGAACGACTTGAACAGGCCGCTGTAGGAGGCCGAGAAGATCGGGCTGACCGCGATCAGGCCGTCCGCGGCGGTGACCGCCTCGAGCGCCGTACGCAGCCGGGCGCCGGGGAACCCGGTGACCAGATTGGAGGCGATGTCGGTGGCCAGGTCGCGCAGTTCGATCACGGTGACCTCCACCGGGCGGGTGCCCTCGGCCAGGTGCTCGCGGGCCGCCTCGGCCAGGCGGTCGGCCAGCAGGCGGGTGGAGGAGGGCGTGCTCAGGCCGGCCGAGACGGCCACGAGGCTCAGCGGGCTCACTTGGCCGCCTCCGCCAGGGCCTCGGCGCCGCGGGCGGCGAGCAGGGAGGCATGGGTGGGGGCGTCGGGGACCTCGGCGGGCCGGCCCTCGGCGAACTCCCGGCGAAGTACCGGGATGACCTCCTCACCGAGCAGGTCCAGCTGCTCCAGCACGGTCTTGAGCGGCAGCCCGGCGTGGTCGACGAGGAACAGCTGACGCTGGTAGTCGCCGAAGTGCTCGCGGAAGGTCAGGGTCTTGTCGATGACCTGCTGCGGGCTGCCGACCGTCAGCGGCGTCTCGTCCGTGAACTCCTCCAGCGACGGCCCGTGCCCGTAGACGGGGGCGTTGTCGAAGTACGGACGGAACTCCCGTACGGCGTCCTGGGAGTTCTTGCGCATGAACACCTGCCCGCCCAGGCCGACGATCGCCTGCTCCGGCGTGCCGTGGCCGTAGTGGGCGTACCGCTCCCGGTACAGGCTGATCAGCCGCTGGAAGTGGTCCTTGGGCCAGAAGATGTTGTTGGCGAAGAACCCGTCGCCGTAGTAGGCGGCCTGCTCGGCGATCTCCGGGCTGCGGATCGAGCCGTGCCACACGAAGGGCGGGACATCGTCCAGCGGCCGGGGCGTGGAGGTGAAGGCCTGCAGCGGGGTGCGGAAGCGGCCCTTCCAGTCGACCACGTCCTCACGCCAGAGCCGGTGCAGCAGCGCGTAGTTCTCGATGGCGAGGGGGATGCCCTGGCGGATGTCCTGCCCGAACCACGGGTAGACGGGCCCGGTGTTGCCGCGGCCCAGCATCAGGTCGACGCGGCCGCCGGCCAGGTGCTGCAGCATCGCGAAGTCCTCGGCGATCTTCACCGGGTCGTTCGTGGTGATCAGCGTGGTGGCGGTCGACAGGATCAGCCGCTCGGTCCGCGCCGCGATGTACCCGAGCATCGTCGTGGGCGAGGACGGGACGAACGGCGGGTTGTGGTGCTCACCGGTGGCGAACACGTCCAGGCCCACCTCCTCGGCCTTCAACGCGATCGTCACCATCGCCTCGATCCGCTCATGCTCACTCGGCGTCCTGCCGGTGGTCGGATCGGGCGTGACGTCGCCGACCGTGAAGATCCCGAACTGCATGACCCACCTCTCCTGATTGAAAGTTCAACTATAGCGGCGAACGTACGGGCGCGGCCGTCGATTCCCTTCGGGGGCTCAGTGGACGGGCCCGACGCGGACCACCTGCATCTCCTCCTCGGTGACGGGTCCCCCGCAGTGCGCGCAGACCGTCGCGGGGTGGAACTCGGCTCCGCAGGAGTGCCGCCAGACCGTGGGCGCGGGGCCGTCGGTGACGTACCGGTCGCCCCACTCCATCAGGTTGAGCAGAATCGGGTGGAGGGCGCGGCCCGCCTGGGTGGGCAGGTACTCATAGCGCGGCGGATGCTCCTCGTACCGCCGCTTCTCCAGCACGCCGGCCTCGACCAGCGTGCGCAGGCGCGCGGCGAGGATGTCACGGCTGGCCCCGGTGTTGCGGGCGATCCCGTCGAACCGCCGCTCGCCGAGCAGGATCTCGCGCAGGACGAGCAGGCTCCACCGCTCGCCGATCACCGCCAGCGCGTTGGCGATGGAACACACACGGCCGCGTGCGGCCATCGGACTCCCCTCCTCGATCCGTCGCGGACCCCTCATGATCTCGCGCGCCCAACCTACCGCTGCCGGCGCTGTGAGTGGGTTGTGAAATCCAACTCTGCACGATATACCCGTGAGTAGGGTTCTGAAGCGACTGAGGGGACACCTCCATGAACGACGCCGTGATCGTCGACGCGGTCCGGACACCGATCGGCAAGGGCAAGCCCGGCGGCGCCCTGTCGGGCATGCACCCCGTCGACCTGCACGCGCACGCGATCCGGTCCCTCATCGAGCGGACCGGCATCGACCCCGCCACCGTGGACGACGTGATCAGCGGAGCGGTCGGCCAGATCGGCGAGCAGAGCGGCAACACCGCCCGGTGGGCCGCGCTGGCGGCCGGGCTCCCGGAGTCGGTGCCCGCCGTGACGGTGGACCGCCAGTGCGGCAGCAGCCAGCAGGCGATCCACTTCGCCGCCCAAGGCGTGATCAGCGGCACCTACGACGTCGTCATCGCCTCCGGAGTCGAGTCGATGAGCCGCGTGCCGATCGGCAGCCAGACGGCCGGCCGCGACTTCCTCGGCCCGGGCGTCGCCGAGCGCTACCCCGACGGCCTCGTCCCGCAGGGGATCAGCGCGGAGCTGATCGCCCAGCGCTGGGAGCTGCCCCGCGAACGGCTGGACGACTTCGCCGCCGAGAGCCACCACCGCGCCGCCCGGGCCTGGGCGGACGGCCGGTTCGCCGCCGAGGTCTCCCCCCTCAAGGCACCGTCGGCCGACGGCGCCCTCGTGACCGTCACCCAGGACGAATCGGTGCGCGCGAGCACGTCACCGCAGATCCTGGCCGGGCTGCGGCCGGCGTTCCGCGCCGATGTCTGGGAGGAGCGCTTCCCGCAGATCGACTGGCGGATCACCGCGGGCAACTCCTCACCGGTCAACGACGGCGCCGCCGCCGTGCTCATCACCAGCAGCGAAACCGCCCGGCGGCTCGGGCTGCGGCCCCGCGCGCGGCTGCACACCTTCGCCGTGGTCGGCGACGACCCCCTGCTCATGCTCACCGGCATCATCCCCGCGACGCGCAAGGTCCTCGACCGCGCGGGCCTGACGCTGGGCGACATCGACGCGTTCGAGGTCAACGAGGCCTTCACCAGCGTCGTGCTCGCCTGGCTGGCCGAGACGGGAGCCGACCCGGCCAAGGTCAACGTCAACGGCGGCGCCACCGCCATCGGGCACCCCCTCGGAGCCAGCGGCGCCCGCCTGATGACCACTCTGCTGTCGGTCCTCGAACAGCGCGGCGGACGGTACGGCCTGCAGACGATGTGCGAGGCCGGCGGCCTCGCCAACGCGACCATCGTCGAACGTCTCTGAGCCGCGTGCGCGGGGGGTACGCCCGATCCTGGACAATGGAGGGTCCGCACCGGGCGCCGTGAAACCCCGGCGCCGCTCTGAGCAGGAGACCACGCCGTTGCCGCAGGATCACCAGACGCACGGCGCCGACCGCACCGACCTGCGGGCCGACTGCGGCCGGTGCCAGGCGCTGTGCTGCGTGGCGCTGCCCTTCTCGGCGTCGGCCGGCTTCGCGATCGACAAGGAGGCCGGGCGGCCCTGCCCGAACCTGCACGCCGACTTCCGCTGCGGCATCCACGCCGACCTGAGGGCGAAGGGCTTCTCCGGCTGCACCGTCTTCGACTGCTTCGGCGCCGGGCAGAAGGTCTCCCAGGTCACCTTCGCGGGCCAGGACTGGCGGGAGGCGCCGGGCGTCGCCCGGGAGATGTTCGCGGTCTTCGCCGTCATGCGGCAGCTGCACGAGATGCTGTGGTACCTGACCGAGGGGCTGACCCTCCCCCAGGCCCGCCCCATCCACGACGAACTGCGCGAGACACTGCAGGACACCGAACGCCTCACCCACGCCGGCGCCCACGAGCTCGCCGAGCTGGACGTGGCCGGCCACCGCGCCCGGGTCAACCCGCTCCTGCTGCGCGTCGGCGAGCTCGTACGGGCCGGGGTGCCCGGCCGCCCGAAGAACCGCCGGGGCGCCGACCTCATCGGCGCCCGGCTCAAGGGCGCGGACCTGCGCGGAGCCGATCTGCGCGGCGCCTACCTCATCGCGGCCGACCTCAGGAACGCCGACCTGCGCGCGGCGGACCTGATCGGCGCGGACCTGCGCGACGCCGACCTGCGCGGAGCGGACCTGACCGGCGCCATCTTCCTCACCCAGGCACAGGTCAACGCCGCCCGCGGCGACGCCGCGACCCGGCTGCCGGCCGCGCTCACCCGCCCCGCCCACTGGTGATCCCCTTACCGATCGCCGGGTGCGTGCGTTCTCGTCGCTCGTCGCCGTGGCGGCTGCCGTATTCTGGCGAGGTGGCAAAGCCCGACGGTGAACGCATGGGGGTCGTTGCCGCACTGGTGCGTTCCTCTTTCCTGGTGAACGCCGTGTACACCGAGGCGGCCCGGAAGTACGGGCTGACCGCGCAGCAGGGACAGCTGCTGTGCGTGCTGATGCCCGGGCCGTACGGCATGACCGAGCTGGGCCGGACGCTGGGGCTGGCCAAGTCGAGCCTGACCGGCCTGGTGGACCGGACCATGCAGCGCGGCCTGGTACGGCGCGAGCCCGATCCGGAGGACAAGCGCGCGGTCCGCGTCGCGCTGACCGACGAGGGCAGCGAGGTCGTGGAGAAGTTCTACGCCGAGACCTGCCGCAGGGTGGACGCGCTGCCGGCGGATCTGCCGGAGTCCGACCGCGAGACGCTCGCGGAGCTGCTCGGCCGCGTCGTCCTGGCCAACAAGGTGCCGATGGTCTTCGCCGAGGCCGACGCGGCGGCCACCGCCGCGCATGAGCGCTGAGCGGCCACTCCACAATGGCCTGATGGCCGACTCCAGTACGGGCCCGGCGGACGGTCTCATGACGCCCGGGTCGGACTTCCTTCAGCTGCGCATCGAGGAGGCCCCCGCGGGCGGCCGCTCCGACTGGCTCGCCGAGCGGCTGCGGCACGCGATCGCGGACGGCCGGTTGCCGGTGGGCAGCCGGCTCCCGGCCACGCGGTCGCTGGCCGCCGACCTCGGCGTCTCGCGCGGGGTGGTCACCGAGGCCTACCAGCGTCTGATCGAGGAGGGCCGGCTCGCCGGCCGGGGCCGCGCCGGCACCGTCGTCGTGGCCGCCCCGCCCCCGGCGCGCATCCCGGGGCCCGCCCGCCCGGCGTCGGCGGGCGCGGTGTTCGCGGCCCCGCCGGGCGGGGACGTCTTCGACGCCGTGCGCGCGGCGCCCGCCCGGATCGACCTCTCGCCCGGTGTGCCGGACCTGGCGGCGTTCCCGCGCACCGCCTTGCTGCGTGCCGAGCGTGCCGTACTCGCCGACCTGCCGACGGCCGACCTGGGATACGGAGACCCGCGGGGAGCGCCCGCCCTCCGTCGCGCCGTCGCCGACCGGCTCGCCCGCACGCGCGGGATCCGGGCCGATCCGGACGAAGTGATCATCGTGGCGGGCACCGCCCAGGCGCTCGGCCTGTTCGCGCAGGTGCTCCGGGACGACGGGATCGGCGCGGTGGCGGTGGAGGACCCCGGATCCCTGGGCGCCCGCCAGCACCTGCGTCATTGGGGGCTCGACACACCGCCGGTCCCGGTCGACTCGGCCGGAATCCGCGTCGACGACCTGCGCTCCCAGGGCGCCCCGGGCGTCCTGGTCACCCCGGCCCACCAGTTCCCGACCGGGGTGGTGCTCGGCGGGGAACGCCGCCGCCGGCTCATGGACTGGGCGCGCGACGGCGGGCTCGTCCTCGAGGACGACTATGACGCCGAGCACCGCTACGACCGGCCTCCGGTGCCGGCGCTGCGGTCGATGCTCCCCGACCGCGTCTGCTACGCCGGGAGCGTCTCCAAGCTCCTTGCGCCGGCGTTGCGCGTCGGCTGGATCCTCGCCCCGCCGGCGTACCGGGACGCGCTGGTGGAGGCCAAGCGGTACGCCGATCTCGGCAACGCCCTGGTGCCGCAGCTGGTGCTGGCCCGCCTCATGGAGTCGGGCTCGATGGACCGCCACCTGCGCCTGGTCCGTAGGCGCCACCGGCACCGCCGCGACGCGATGATCGAGGCGATCGGGACGCACCTGCCGGGCGCGACCGTACACGGCGCCGCCGCGGGCCTGCACCTGTTGATCACTTTCGCGGACGGGTTCGCCGACACCGAACTCGCCGCCGAGGCGCTCGCGCGCGGAGTGAAGGTCCAGCCGCTGTCCTGGCACCGCGTGCGCCCGGGCCGGCCGGGTCTGGTGCTGGGCTATGCCGCGAGCAGGCCGGCGGACATCGCCGAGGGTGTGGCGGCTCTCGGCGAAGCCCTGCGCGGTCTGCTCCGCGGCCGGGCGTGACGGGGGCGGGCATGGCAGGGGGCGTCGTGGCAGGCCCGGCCGCGACGGCTGCGGCTACGCCCCGAGTCGGTCGCGGCCACGTCCCCTCGGCGCGGCCGTCCCGTCACATGGGCGCGTTCCGATCCGTCATCGGTACGACGAGACGCGAGACAAGGACGTGAACGGAATGGACGAACGCGAGTTCCTGGCCGACCGGTTCGAGGCGCACCGTACCCACCTGCGGGCGGTCGCCTACCGGATGCTCGGCTCCCTGGCCGAGGCCGACGACGCCGTGCAGGAGGCGTGGCTGAAGCTGAGCCGTGCCGACGTCGGCGACGTGGAGAACCTGGGCGGCTGGCTGACCACGGTCGTCGGCCGGGTCTGTCTCGACATGCTCCGGGCGCGCGGCAGCCGGCGTGAGGAACCTCTCGAGGCGCGCCTGCCCGACCCGGTGGTCAGCGCCGCCGAGGGGATCGATCCCGAGCAGGAGGCGCTGGTGGCCGACTCGGTCGGGCTCGCGCTGCTGGTGGTGCTGCAGTCGCTCGGGCCCGCCGAGCGCCTGGCGTTCGTGTTGCACGACATGTTCGCGGTGCCGTTCGAGGAGATCGCCCCGATCGTGGGCCGCTCGCCCGCCGCGGCCCGGCAGCTCGCCAGCCGCGCCCGCCGCCGGGTCCAGGGCGCGGCCCCGGTTCCCGACCCTGACCTGACGCGCCAGCGCGAGGTCGTCGACGCCTTCCTCGCCGCCGCGCGCGGCGGGGATTTCGACGCGCTGGTCGCCGTGCTCCACCCCGACGTGGTGCTGCGCACCGACCGTGGTGCCGTTCCGGGCGGGCGGGCGGAGCTGCGCGGCGTACGGGACGTCTCCGGGCAGATGGCCACCTTCCACCGGGCCGCCAGTTCGTTCGCCACGCGGCCGGCCCTGGTCAACGGCACCGCGGGTGCCGTCGCCCTCGCCGACGGGCGCCCGACGTCGGTCCTGAGCTTCACGATCACCAACGGCCTGATCGCCGCGATCGACATCCTCGCCGACCCCGAGCGCCTGGCCCGGCTCGACGTCACGGTGCTGGACGGCTGAGGCGGGCGATGTCTCCCGTATATGGGATATCCTCCCGTATATGGGAACGTCGTCGACGAGTGTCGCACCGGATGAGGTGGACACCCGGCTGGCGGCCCGCCTCGCGGAGCTGCGGGCCGAGCGCGGCTGGTCGCTGGAGGAGCTGGCGCGGCGCACCGGGGTGAGCCGCTCCACGCTGTCGCGCCTGGAGCACGCCGAGATCAGCCCGACCGCCGCCCTCCTCAACAAGCTGTGCGCCGCCTACGAGCGCACCATGTCGCGGTTGCTGGCCGAGGTCGAGTCCGAGCCCCCACAGCTCGTCCGCGCCGGCGACCAGGCCCTGTGGCGCGACGAGGCGTCGGGCTTCGTGCGGCGCTCGGTGTCGCCCCCGCACGCGGGCCTGCGCGGGGAGGTCGTCGAGGGCACCCTGCGCCCGGGCGCGGACATCTCCTACGACGAGCCGCCCGTGCCCGGCGTGGAGCAGCACATCTGGGTGCTCGAGGGCGCCCTGCGAGTGGACGCGAACGGTCAGGGCCACGAGGTTCGCGCGGGCGACTGCCTGCGGTTCCGGCTGTGGGGCCGCTCGCGGTTCCGCTGCGTCGGCCCCGGCCCGGTCCGCTACGCCCTGGTGGTGGTGCTGCCGTGATCACCCGCCTGTCCCCCGCCGAGTTCGCCGCCACCGTGCCGGACCTGGCGGAGCTCCTCGCCGACGTCGTCGCCGACGGCCACTCCCTCGGCTTCCTCACCCCGTTCGACCCGGGCGAGGCGGTCGCCTGGTGGGACGCGCGCAGCCCCGCCGTGGCCGGCGGCGGCCTCCTCGTCTGGGTCTCCCGCGGCCCGCGCGGCGTCGACGGGACGGTCAGCCTCGCCCTGGAACCCAAACCCAACGGCCGGCACCGCGCCGAGGTCGTCAAACTGATGGTCCGCCGGGACGCGCGCGGCCGGGGCCTCGGCCGGGCGCTGCTCGCCACCGCCGAGCAGGCGGCGTCCCAGGCCGGTGCGACCCTCCTGCTGCTGGACACCGAGACCGGCAGCGTCGCCGAGGACCTCTACCACGCCGCCGGCTGGGTCCGGTACGGGATCGTCCCCGACTACGCCGCCGACCCGGCCGGGGCGCTCCGCGACTGCAGCTTCTTCTACAAGCGCGTCGGCTGACCCGTCCTCATCCGGTGGCGCGGGAGTCCTCGCGAAGCGCCCGGAAGAACGCCCGTACGTCGGCGACCAGCAGGTCCGGTTCCTCCATGGCGGCGAAGTGCCCGCCCCGGTCGTACTCCGTCCAGCGCACGATGGTGTTCGTCCGCTCCGCGACGTGCCGGAGGAAGATGAAGTTGTCCTCGGGGAACACCGCCAGGGCGGTCGGCGCGGTCGACGGCTCGGGCGGATCGCCCCAGTAGTCGGCGTGCGCCCGCTCGTAGTAGACGCGGGCCGAGGATCCGGCGGTGCCGGTCAGCCAGTACAGCATCACGTTGGTGAGCATCACGTCCCGGTCCACGGCGTCCTCGGGGCGGTCCCGGGAGTCGGTCCACTCCTTGAACTTCTCCACGATCCAGGCCAGCTGACCGACCGGGGAGTCGGTCAGCGCGTAGGCGAGGGTCTGGGGGCGCGTCGCCTGGATCACCGCGTAGCCGGCGCGTTCGCGCTCCCACTCGCGGGTCCGTTTCCAGGAGGCGAGCGTGCGTTCGCGTTCGGCGGGGCTCAGCGCCGCCAGTTCGTCGGCGTCCGGTTCGCTGGTCGCGGCCGAGTCCGGGAGCAGGTTCAGGTGGACGCCGATGACGTGGCCGGGGCGGATCCGGCCGAGTTCGCGGGAGATGGCCGCGCCCCAGTCGCCGCCCTGCGTGCCGTAGCGCCGGTAGCCGAGGCGTTCCATCAGCTCGGCGAAGGCGGCCGCGATCCGCTGGTACTCCCAGCCGGTCTGGCGTGTCGGCCCGGACGGGCCGAAGCCCGGGATGCTGGGAATCACCAGGTGGAACGCGTCGGCCGGGTCGCCGCCGTGGGCTCGCGGATCCGTCAACGGGCCGGCGACCTCGGTGAACTCCACGATCGACCCCGGCCAGCCGTGGGTGATGATCAGCGGGGTCGCGTCCGGCTCCGGGGAGCGGATGTGGGCGAAGTGGATGTCCGCGCCGTCGATCGTGGTGGTGAACTGCGGCCAGGTGTTCAGCCGGGCCTCGGCGGCCCGCCAGTCGTACTCGTGCCGCCAGTACCGTACGAGCTCGCGCAGGTAGTCGCGGGGGACGCCGTACGCCCAGCCCACTCCGGGCAGCTCGTCCGGCCACCGGGTGCGGTCCAGGCGCGCGTGCAGGTCGTCCAGGTCGGCCTGCGGGATGTCGATGCGGTACGGGCGGATGGTCTGGTCGGCCAACGCGATCATTCACTTTCTCTCGGGTGCTCGGTGGAGCGCCGTGCGCGCAGCGCCCGGACCTTCTGGCGGTTGCCGCAGCGTTCCATGGAACACCAGCGGCGGCGGCCCGGGCGTGAGGTGTCGACGTAGATCAGGGAGCAGTTGTCCCCGGCGCACATGCGGATGCGCTCGGCGAACGGACCGGTCAGCAGGTCCACGGCGTCACAGGCGACTGTAGCGAGCAGCCGCGCGCCGTCGGCGGGCCCCGCCCAGCGGCGCTCGCAATCCGCTCCGACGGCGGGTGCCAGCGGCGGGCGGGCGGCGGCCTCGTTGACGGTGGCCAGATCCTCCGGTGCGCACGGTTCGTCGCGCGTGCGGGCGATGGCGATCCGCCACAGCGCGTCGCGCAGCCGCCGCGCGTCCGTGACCTCCTCCGGGGCGATCTCCAGAGCGGGTATCGGAGTCAGCCGTGACCGGGCCGCCCAGTCCGCCAGGTCGGCGGGCTCGTGCAGCACCTCCCACCTGCGGCCCTCACCGGGCCCGCCGGTGGTCAGCAGCTCCAGGCACAGCGCGCCGGGATCGAACCGGAAGACGACCCCGGAGTGGGTGCGCAGGACCAGCCCGGGGGTTGCCGACGAATCCATGTAACCAATATAAGTGGTTACATGCCTTTGCACTGGAAACTGGTCATCGACAGCAACGACGCCGCCGCGCTGGCGGACTTCTGGGCCGCCGCGCTCGGATACGAGGTGGAGGACGCCGGGGCGCTCATCGACCATCTCCTGGCGGCGGGCCAGGTCGGCGAGGACGCCGTGATCGAGCACGGTGGCCGGCGGATGTTCCGCGGGTTCGCCGCGATCCGCCATCCGGAGGACCCGTTCGACGCGACCAGCGGGATCGGCCGGGGACGCCGCCTGCTCTTCCAGGACGTGCCCGAGGCGAAGACCGGCAAGAACCGCCTGCACATCGACGTCCACGCCGAGCCGGGAGGACTGGACGCGCTGGTGGCCCGGCTGGAGACCCTGGGCGCCACCCGCGTCGAGGAGGTGAACAAGGGACCGGCCGGGCACTGGTGGGTCATGCGGGACCCGGAGGGCAACGAGTTCTGCGCCGCGTAGCCTGAGGAGTTCCCGATAGGTTCGTGGTGTGGACGAGACCGACCTGGACGTGGACGCCTTCACCGCGGCGATCGAGAGCTTCAACCGCTTCTACATCCGGCTCCCCACCCTGGAGAAGCTGTCGTTCACGACGCTGTCGGTCCTCGACACCCTGGCGTTCAGCGACCGGCCGATGCGGCTGACCGACCTCACCCGGACCGAGCAGGTCACCCAGCCCGCCATCACCCAGCTGGTCACCCGGCTGGAGCGCGACGGACTGGTCCAGCGCCGGCCCGACCCGAGTGATGGACGCGCCGTCCTGGTCCACATCACCGAAGCCGGCCGGCGGATCTGCCGGTCACGCCACGACGACCGGACACAGCACCTGGCCCCGCTCATCGCCCGGCTGACCGCCGAGCAGCGAAAGGCGCTCGCCGGCGCGCTGCCCGCCTTGACCCGCCTCGCCGAACTCGGCCGCACACCATAGTCCCCGCGTCATCGATCGCGGTGCCGGAGGAAACACAGGAGCGGGCCCGGCCTGGTCGTATCGGATGACTCCGACACAGGCCGGCGCCCGCCCGTAGGCGTGTGGTCAGCAGCCGGACGAGGTCAGCTTGATGCTCCACACCGGGGTCCAGTCCACCTCGGCCGTGATGGGCGCCGCCGCATAGCAACCGATCTGGTTACCGCTGGAATTGTAGGTTCTGACGGCCGCGCCGCCGGTCTGCGCGTTGGTCAGTCCGCCGTGACCGATCCAATTGCTCAGTGAATACGTGCCGTAGTTGTAGAAATTAAAGACGTAGTACCCACTCCCATAAGAGACGATCGCGCAGGCGTAGCCGCTGGAGCACGCCGGGATGCTCGAGGAGCTGCTGTAGTACGTATGGGACACGGTGGGCGACGTCGACGGCGCGGACGCGGCGCCGGCGGGAGTGGCGGCGGCGACGACCGCCAGGGCGGTGGCGGCGAGTCCGACGGTGGCGCGGGTTTTGTGCCGGCCGAGCTTCAAGGTTCCACGAGATGCGTTCATGGGCTCCCCATACCTTCTTTCGACACCATTGGAGGATTTACCGAAATATCGCCTCTTCGGAGATCGCCGGTCAATCATTTAAGTCGTCGCCAAAACTCCCAGGACGGAGAGGCGTGTGAGCCTCCTGAGACGGGTGATACCGATGGTTACTCCGGAGCCGAGGAGGAGGAAATCGTTTACCATCCCGGGCCGGGTGGCTGTAGACTGCCGTTGATGATCATGCCGGGCACCTTTCTGGGGGAAGGATGCTGCGGATCCATTTCCGCACCGAGGACCTCACGCGAATCCGAGTTTCGGGCCAGCCGGATCCAATGTGGGAAACGGTTCTCAGCCTGCAGCTACTGCAACACCGGCAAGCATCGCCGTTGTTCGACGGATGGCGCCGTCGGGTACGCGGAAACCCCGGCACGTGGGCGCGCCAGCTCGTGCCGCTCACGCCCAACGCCGCCTACTTCCCGGACTTCCTGACACCGTCCGGCGGCACCACGGCGCTGGAGGAGGGCATCGACGCGGTGCTCTCGACACCGGTCCGCCGCATGCGCTCGGAGCTGCGACTGCTGAGCGGACACCGCCGCCTCCCCGGCTGGACCACCGAGCTGGTCCACCGTGACACGACGGCCCTGGCCCGCCTGGGCAACGCCCTGCGCTCCTACCACGCCATGGCGCTGCAACCGTTCTGGTCCTCGGTTCAGGGCGCCGTCGATGCCGATCGCGGCCGCCGGTCACGCGCTTTACTCGAGAACGGAGTCGAAGGCATGCTCGCCGGCTTCTCGCCGACGATGCGGTGGCGTGCCCCGGTGCTCGAGTGCGACTACCCGGTCGAACGCGACCTCCACCTCGAGGGGCGGGGACTGCTCCTCATCCCCGCGTTCTTCTGCCTGCGAGCTCCCGTCGCGCTGGCCGATCCCAGCCTGAGCCCGACTCTCGTCTACCCGATCGACCACGAATCGGCCGTGGCCTCCGACGACGTGCGCCACGCCCGGGCCGAACAGGCGCTGGAGGCCCTGCTCGGACGCACGCGCGCCGCCGTTCTGCGCAGCATCGCCGAGGGCTGCACGACGACCGAACTCGGCCGCCGGGCCGGCATCTCGGTGCCCTCGGCGAGCCAGCACGCCACCGTTCTCCGCAACGCTCGGCTGATCACCACTCGACGGTACGGCAGCGCAGTCATCCACACGCTGACGCCGCTCGGCGCCGAGCTCATCGCCGGGCAGAACCGCAACGCCTAGCCGATATCAGCGTGAACGGGCCGGACGGCTCTCAAGATCCATAGCCGTGGCATCGTCGCACGAGACCCGCCTGCGACCGATCAGTCGGTGCCGGACTCCATCGCGGCGTGGTCGAGCAGCTCCTCGTCGGCGGGCACCTCTCCACGCGAGGCGATCGCTTCGGCGCCGCCCCGGGGCATCGCGCCGATCAGCCCGGTCGAGGCCGCCTGCGCGGCGCCGATCAACGTCGGGTGCCGGCTGCCGACCATACCGAGCCCGGCGTACTGCTCGAGCTTGGCGCGAGAGTCGGCGATGTCGAGGTTGCGCATGGTCAGCTGGCCGATCCGGTCGACGGGCCCGAAGGCGGAGTCCTCGGTGCGCTCCATCGACAGCTTGTCCGGGTGGTAGCTGAACGCCGGACCGGAGGTGTTCAGGACGGAGTAGTCCTCACCACGCCGCAGCCGCAGGGTCACCTCGCCGGTGACGGCCGTGCCGACCCAGCGCTGCAGCGACTCGCGCAGCATCAGCGCCTGCGGGTCCAGCCAGCGGCCCTCGTACAGCAGCCGACCCAGCCGCCGTCCCTCGGAGTAGTAGGTGGCGAGGGTGTCCTCGTTGTGGATCGCGTTGACCAGCCGCTCGTACGCCGCGTGCAGCAGCGCCATTCCGGGTGCCTCGTAGATGCCCCGGCTCTTGGCCTCGATGACGCGGTTCTCGATCTGGTCGGACATGCCCAGGCCGTGCCGGCCGCCGATGGCGTTGGCCTCCAGCACCAGGTCGACGGCGGAGGGGAACTCCTTGCCGTTGATGGTGACCGGCCGTCCCTGCTCGAAGCCGACCGTGACGTCCTCGGCGGCGATCTCGACGCTCGGGTCCCAGAACGGCACGCCCATGATCGGCTCGACGATCTCGATGCCCGCGTCGAGGTGCTCGAGCGCCTTGGCCTCGTGGGTGGCGCCCCAGATGTTCGCGTCGGTGGAGTAGGCCTTCTCCGTGCTGTCCCGGTAGGGCAGGTCACGGGCGAGCAGCCACTCCGACATCTCCTTACGGCCGCCCAGCTCGCTGACGAAGTCGGCGTCCAGCCACGGTTTGTAGATCCGCAGGGAGGGGTTGGCGAGCAGGCCGTAGCGGTAGAACCGCTCGATGTCGTTGCCCTTGAAGGTGGAGCCGTCGCCCCAGATCTGCACGCCGTCCTCGAGCATGGCGCGCACGAGCAGGGTGCCCGTGACGGCCCGGCCGAGCGGCGTGGTGTTGAAGTAGGTGCGGCCACCGGAGCGGATGTGGAAGGCGCCGCAGGCCAAGGCCGCGAGCCCCTCCTCCACCAGGGCCGCGCGGCAGTCGACCAGGCGGGCGACCTCCGCGCCGTACGCCGTGGCACGCCCGGGCACCGACGCGATATCGGGTTCGTCGTATTGGCCGATCTCGGCGGTATAGGTGCACGGCACGGCACCCTTCTCGCGCATCCACGCGACCGCTACCGAGGTGTCGAGGCCGCCGGAGAAGGCGATCCCGACACGTTCACCGACTGGCAGAGAAGTGAGCACCTTGGACACGAGCACAAGTATGCACGATGATGCATGGCCATGCAAAGCCCTGTATGCCAGACCGTTGGACGAACTTCCGAAAACCGGATTTCGGGCGACCTGCCCGATGGGGCTACGGCCGGCGCGGACCGTCACCGTCTCGGCTTCGGCCGGGGCCTTCCCGAGCGGCTACCGCCGGAGCGGAGCGTCGCCGTCCCGCTCCGGGGTGACCGACGCGGCCAGCTCGTAGGCGGGTGAGCGGTCGAGGGAATCGCGGGCCCGGTCGTACCGCCGGGTGGTACGCGGATCGGCGTGCCCGGCGAAGTCCTGGACCACGTGCAGCGGCCGCCCGTCCCCCAGCGCGATCGTGATCGCCGAATGCCGGAACGAGTGCGGCGAGATCGCGTGCGGCACTCCGGCCGCGCGAGCCACCCGGTTGACCAGCTTCCACGCGTACGACTGCGTCAGCCGCCGGCCGGTGCGCGACACGAACAGCAACCCCTCCCGGGGATCCCCCCGCTCCTCCAGGTAACACTGCACCGCGGCCAGCGCCGCGGGCGGGATCGCGAACCGTTTGACCCGGCCGCCCTTGACGGCCAGGTCCAGGACCTGATGACCGCGGTCCTGGCCCAGCTGCTCGATCCGCGCGTCCAGGATCGAACTGATCCGCCCCGCCGTGGCGAACATCAGCCACAACAGCGCGTACGTCCGGGCGGACTCATGGTCGGCGGCATGGCCGAGGACCGCGGCGACCTGCTCGCGCGACAGCCCCCGCGTACGGGAGGCATGGGCGTCCAGCCGGGGCCGCTCGGCGCCCTCGAACGGGTTGATCGCCGCGCACTGCTCCCGGAGCAGGTAGGTGTACCACGACGAGACGGCCGCGATCCGCCGGCCGATGGTGGCCCGCGCCAGCCCCGACTCCTTCAACACCGCGATGTACAGGTCCGCCGCCGCCGTGGTCGCCGCCGCCGGCACGCAGCGCTGCGCGGCGCACCACGACACCCACCAGCTCAGATCGCGGACATAGGCGGCCCGTGTATGCGGTGACTCGCGCCGGCCGGAGACCAGCCACATGGCCGTCGATCGCAGTCCCGCCTCCGGCATTCCCGCCGCCCGCAGGAGGCTCGCCAGCTCGTGCGGTGTCCGGGCCGGCGGCGCGCCCCGCAGGGCGACCCCGGCCGATGCCGAAGAGGTCACCACCTCGACGCCCACGGCCATCGCTCACCACCATCACCCGAATGCCCGGTACCGTCCAGAAACGGTATCGCCCCGTGCCGGTCCGGATCATGAGGCGCCACCGGTCGGATCCGGCGTCATCCGTCGAGGACCTCCGGGCTCCGGCCGGTCATGGCCTCCAGCGCCATGACGGCCACGTGCAGTTCCGTACGCTGCGGACCGGACTCCAGGTCGTGGCCCAGCAGGCGTTCGATCATCCGGAGACGGTGGTAGAACGCCTGACGCGACAGGCCGCTGCGCTTGGCGGCGGCGGACTTGTTGCCGGCCTCGGCCAGGTAGTGGTGGAGCGTGGCGATGAGGTCGCCGCCATGTCGTTCGTCGTGGTCGATCAGCCGGCCGAGCCGGCGGTCGACGTACTGCTGGATCCGCACGTCGTCGCGCAGCGCGTACAGCAACTGCGGCAGGCCGATGTCGGAGGTCACGTGGAACGGCCGGTCGGAGGCGCCGGGCCGGATCGCCTCCAGGACCTGCTCGGCCTCCGCGAAGGAACGGACCACCTGCCCGAGGTCGGCCACGCCGGGCCCGACCGCGACGACCGCGTCGGCGCCGAGCTCCTCGCGGGCGACCCGGCCGATGCGCTCGGCGACCGGCTCCCACGCGCCCGCGCGCGCCACGGCGATCAGCACTCCGGTCACTCCGGGACGCAGCCCGCCGACCAGGGCACGCGCGCCTCCGGCGGCGAGCCGGGCCGCCAACGCGTCGCCGAAGCCGTCCTGAGCCGTCCGGGAACCGGCCCGGATCAGGAGCGCGACGAACCGGTGTCCGGCGACCGGCAGGCCGAGGGACTCGGCTCGGGTGCGGGCCTCGGTCGCCGTGCGGTGCCGCCCCTCGATCAAGCTGCGGAGCGCCGTCTCGTGGGCGTCGCGTTCCCAGCGTGCGTGCCCGGCCAGCCGCGCGAGCGTCAGCGCGGTCGCCGCGTGGTCCAGGACCATGACGTGCTCGGGGCTGATCGGCCGATCGTGCTCGTCGGGCAGGAGCACCAGCCGTCCCCAGCGGCTGCCGCCGTGCTCCAGCGGCGTGACGAGCCACTCCTCCGGCCCGCTCTGCGCGGTGCGGTCGGGCGTCGGCGTGCCGTGGGAGCGCCGCGGCCAGGAGGTGAGCACCTGCCCGGCCGGGCGGCCGGCGGGCGCGCAGTGCACGGCGTGGTGGATGAGGTTCTCCAGGACGATCGGGCACCCGGTGAGCTCCGCCGCGGCTTCGACGATCTCGCCCGGTTCGGCGCCGTGCAGGGTCAGGTCCCGGAAGACGTCCTGGATGCGCTGGGCCCGGCGGAGCAGCTCTCCCTGGGCGTCGAGGATCAGCGCGTGCACGGTCTGGGTCACGTCGATGAACCGCACCTCGCGGTGCAGGACGATCAGCGGGAGGTCCCGATCACGGCAGGCCCGGACCAGGTCGGCCGGCACTCGCTGGTAGCGGCGGCCGAGCTCGATGACGAGCCCGGCGGCGCCGATGTCGGCGAGCTGATCGACGTAGGCGCGCAGCAGGGTGGGATCCTCCGGATGCGGCATGCCGGTGGTGAGGATCAGTTCGCCGCCCTCGAGGAAGGACGCCGGGTCGAGGAGTTCGGTGACGTGCACCCAGCGCACCTGGCGCGCCAGGCGCCGCTCCCCGGACACCACCTCCGGGAGTCCCGCGACGAGGACCGGCAGCCGCAGCACGTCGGCGATCGTGAGGGACCGGGTCGGCGACGACACCGATGTCGTCTCCCCCGGTTCTGGCGTCTGCCGCATGTATCGCCACTCTGGCAAACCGGCCATGATCCCCGCAAGGGCCGTTGACGCTGGTCAGGCAGGGCTTTGCGGCATCATCGCCGGACCGGAGCGGTCACGGACGGTGGGGATCCGCGCCCGGAGCGGTGGACACACCGTCCACATCCGGGCCGCCGACCGCACAGTGTGCGCGTTGACCGTGGGCGGAGTGCGTGGCGAAGGTGGCCGTATACGCCGGGCCACGAGACCGCACACACCGCTTCGCACCCCACGGGAGATCAGCACCATGACCGACCTGTCCCCGCACCTGCGCCAGGCCACCCCGGTCGTCGCCGAACGCGGCGAAGGCGTCTACCTGTACGGCACGGACGGCCGGCGCTACCTGGACTTCACCGCGGGCATCGGCGTCACCAGCACCGGGCACTGTCACCCGCGCGTGGTCGCCGCCGCCCAGGAGCAGGTGGCCAAGCTGATCCACGGGCAGTACACGACGGTGCTGCACGAGCCGCTCGGCCGGCTGACCGCCAAGCTCGGCGAGGTGCTGCCCGAGGGCCTGGACAGCCTGTTCTTCGTCAACTCCGGCAGCGAGGCGGTGGAGGCCGCGATGCGGCTCGCCCGCCAGGCCACCAAGCGCCCGAACATCGTGGTCTGCCACGGCGGCTTCCACGGCCGTACGGTCGCGGCGGCGTCGATGACCACCTCCAACACCAAGGTACGGACCGGGTTCGGGCCGCTCATGGGCGGTGTCGCCATCACGCCCTTCCCCAACGCCTTCCACTACGGCTGGGACGAGGAGACCGCGACCCGCTTCGCGCTCCGCGAGTTCGACTACCTCCTCCAGACCGTCTCCGACCCCGAGGACACGGCCGCGATCATCGTCGAGCCGGTGCTCGGCGAGGGCGGCTACGTCCCGGCCACCGAGGGCTTCCTGAAGGGCCTGCGGGAACGCGCCGACCGGCACGGCATCCTGCTCATCCTCGATGAGATCCAGACCGGCGTCGGGCGCACCGGCCGGTTCTGGGGACACGACCACTTCGGGGTCCGCCCCGACATCCTCATCACCGCCAAGGGCCTGGCCAGCGGCTTCCCCCTGTCCGGCATCGCGGCGTCCCAGGAACTGATGCGCAAGGCCCGGCCCGGCTCACAGGGCGGCACGTACGGCGGCAACGCCGTGGCCTGCGCCGCGGCCATCGCCACGCTCGAGGTCGTCCAGGACGAGGGGCTGGTCGCCAACGCGGCGGCGATGGGCGCCCGCCTGCGCGCCGGCCTGGAGAAGGTCGCGGCGGACCACCCGGGCATCGGCGACGTACGCGGGCTCGGGCTGATGCTGGCCAGCGAGTTCGTCACCGCGGACGGCGAGCCCGACCCGGAGACGGCCGCGCGCGTGCACCGGGCCGCCGTCGACGAGGGCATGCTCCTGCTCACCTGCGGGCCGTGGAACAACGTGGTCCGGATGATCCCCGCCCTGGTCGTCACCGAGGACCAGATCGACGAGGCGCTGCGGGCCTGGACGGCGGCGGTCGCCGCCGGCACCTCCGCGCAGTGACCTGGGAGAACGCTCCGGACCGGCGCGCCGGCCTGCTGGAGGCACTGGGCCGCCACGCGCCGGGCCTGGAGGTCGACGCGGGCGCCGGACGGCGCGCGCAGTACGCCTACGACGCCTCGAACTACCGGGTGCCTCCGCTGGCGGTGGCCTTCCCCAAGGGCCCGGCCGACGTCGCCGCGGCGGTCCGGGCCTGCGGAACCGCCGGCGTGCCGATCACCGCGCGGGGCGGCGGCACCAGCATGGCCGGCAACGCGGTCGGGCCCGGCCTGGTCCTGGACTTCTCGCGGCACATGAACCGGGTGCTGCGCGTGGACCCGGACACCCGCACCGCGGTCGTCGAGCCCGGCGTCGTCCTCGACGACCTGCAGCGCGCCGCGGCGCCGTACGGCCTGTTCTTCGGCCCCGACCCGTCCTCCCACAGCCGCTGCACCCTCGGCGGGATGATCGGCAATGACGCGTGCGGCAACCACTCGGTCCGCTACGGCCGTACGGTCGAGCACGTCGAGTCCCTGGAGATCGTGACGGCGGACGGGGTGCACGCCGTCGCGGAGGCCGGCGGGCTGCGGCCGGCCGACCCCGCCGACGACACGGCGGGGCGGCGCGTCGCCGAGATCGACGCGGCCCTCGACGGCCTCGTCACCGGCCACCTCGCCGAGATCCGCACCGAGCTCGGCCGGATCCCGCGTCAGGTCTCCGGCTACCAGCTGCACCACCTGCTGCCCGAGCGCGGCCGGCACGCCGCCCGTGCGCTGGTGGGCACCGAGGGCGGCTGCGCGATCGTGGTCCGCGCCACCGTGCGCCTGCAGCCGATGCCGGCGGCGACGGCGCTGCTGGCGATCGGCTACCGCGACGTCATCGACGCCGCCGCGGACGTACCGGCGATCCTGGAGCACCGCCCCACCGCCGTGGAGGGCATGGACGAGGCGATCGTCGCGACGATGCGGCACCGGCGGGGACCCGACGCGGTGACGGGGCTGCCGGACGGCGACGCGTGGCTCTACGTCGAACTCGACGGCGACGGCCCCGAGGACGCCGGGCGGCGCGCCACCGACCTCCTCGCGGCGCTGCGCGAAAGCGGCCGGATGGTCGCCGGACGCGTCGTCGAGGACCCCGCCGAGCGGCGCTCGCTGTGGCGGGTCCGCGAGGACGGCGCGGGACTGGCCGCCCGCCTCGTCGGCGGCGGCGAGTCGTGGCCGGGGTGGGAGGACGCCGCCGTCGCGCCCGAAGACCTCGCCGCCTACCTGCGTGACTTCCGGGCGCTGCTCACCGAGCACTCCCTGACCGGCGTGCTGTACGGGCACTTCGGCGCCGGCTGCGTGCACGTGCGCATCGACTTCGACATGACCTCCCCGCAGGGGACGGCCGCGATGCGGGCCTTCCTGCAGGACGCCGCGGCCCTCGTCGTCAAGCACGGGGGCACCCTGTCCGGTGAGCACGGCGACGGCCGCGCCCGCAGCGAACTGCTGGCCACCATGTACGGGCCGCGGATCCGCGCCGCGTTCGCCGCGTACAAGAAGATCTTCGACCCGGAGGGGATCCTCAACCCGGGGATGGTCGTGGCCCCCGCCCTGCTCGACGCCGACCTCGCGCTGACCGTCGTGTCACCGGCCGGATCGCAGGAGACCCGGACCGGGTTCACGTTCCCCGAAGACGCCGACGGGCTGGCGGGGGCGGCCCGTCGCTGCATCGGCGTCGGCCGCTGCCGGAGCGCGACCGGCGCCATGTGCCCCAGCTACCAGGCCACCGGAGACGAGCGCGACTCCACCCGCGGACGCGCCCGCGCCCTGCAGGAGATGCTGCGCGGCGGCCCGGACGCCGTGCTGTCCGACGGCGCGCGGTCCGCCGACGTGCGTGACGCGCTCGACCTGTGCCTGTCCTGCAAGGCCTGCGCGTCCGACTGCCCGGTCGGGGTCGACATGGCCACCTACAAGGCGGAGTTCCTGCACCGCCACTACCGGCGGCGGCTGCGCCCGCGCAGCCACTACACGCTCGGGTGGCTGCCCTGGTGGGCCGCTGCCGCCGGGTACGTCGCGGGACCGGTCAACGCCGCGCTGAACGGCCCGGCCGGTCGGCTGGCGGCCCGCCTGGGCGGGGTGACCACCGAACGCGCCCTTCCCCGGTTCGCCTCCCGCCGCGCGCTGCGGGCCGCGCTGGACGGCCGGCCCGCGGGAGGTGCCGGGGCGGTCCTCATGGTCGACTCCTTCACGCGCGCCTTCCGGCCGGAGGTGGCGGGCGCGGCGGTGCGCGTGCTCGGCGACGCCGGCGTGCCCGCCTCCGTGCGCACCGGCCTGTGCTGCGGGCTGACGTGGCTGAGCACCGGCCAGCTCGGCATCGCACGCCGGGTGCTGACCCGTACGGTCCGCGCCCTCGACGAGGGCCCGAACGAAGGCCTCCCGATCGTGCTGGCCGAACCCAGCTGCGCCGCCGCGCTGAAACACGACGCCCCCGCGCTGCTCGGCACCGAGGCGGCCCGCCGGGTCGCCGCGCGGATCCGGACGTTCGCGGGCGCGCTCACCGACCTGGCCGACCCCGACTGGCGGCCCCGGAACGTCCCGCGCCGGGTGACGGTGCAGCCGCACTGCCACGAGCGCGCCGTGTTCGGCGCGGCGACGCAGGAGGCGCTGCTGCGGCGCGTCGGCGTGGAGACCGTCGACCAGTCCACGGGCTGCTGTGGCCTGGCCGGGAACTTCGGTTTCGAAGCCGAGCACTACACCACCTCCATGGCCGTCGCGGAACTTTCGCTCGCGCCCCGGATCCGCGACGCCGACGCGGACGCCGTCGTGCTCGCCGACGGTTTCAGCTGCAGCACCCAGATCGACCATCTCACCGGCGCCGCCGGCCCCCGGGCCCTGCACCTCGCCGAACTTCTCGACCCGCAGGAAAGGGAGACCTCATGACCATCACCGACGCCGGGACCGACGTCGTGGCCGACGTGCCCAAGGGGCTGTTCATCGACGGCGCGTGGACCGACGCGGCGTCCGGCCGCACGTTCGCCGTGGCCGACCCGGCCACCGGCAAGGTGCTGTGCGAGATCGCCGACGCCGGTCCGGACGACGGCCGGCGTGCGCTGGAGGCCGCCGTCGCGGCGCAGGAGGGCTGGGCCGCGACCGCTCCCCGGGCGCGCAGCGAGATCCTGCGCCGCGCGTATGAGATCATCCTGGCCCGCACCGAAGAGCTCGCCCTGCTGATGACGCTCGAGATGGGCAAGCCGCTGGACCAGGCGCGCGGTGAGGTCGCCTACGCCGCCGAGTTCTTCCGCTGGTTCTCCGAGGAGGCCGTGCGCATCGACGGCGGGTACGCGCCGACGCCGGACGGCGCCAACCGCATCGTGGTCATGCGCCAGCCGGTCGGCCCGTGCCTGCTGATCACGCCGTGGAACTTCCCCCTCGCCATGGGCACCCGCAAGATCGGCCCGGCCGTCGCCGCCGGGTGCACGATGGTGCTCAAGCCGGCCCCGCAGACACCGCTGTCCAGCCTGGCGCTCGCCGGGATCCTCACCGAGGCCGGCCTCCCCGCCGGCGTGCTGAACGTCGTCACCACCACTGACGCCGCCACCGTCGTCGAGCCCCTGCTGCGGGGCGGCCGGGTGCGCAAACTGTCGTTCACCGGCTCGACCGCGGTCGGCAGGATCCTGCTCGCCCAGTGCGCCGACACGGTCGTGCGCACGTCGATGGAGCTGGGCGGCAACGCGCCGTTCATCGTCTTCGACGACGCCGACCTCGACGTCGCGGTCGACGGCGCCATGGCGGCGAAGATGCGGAACATGGGCGAGGCGTGCACCGCGGCCAACCGGATGTTCGTGCACCGTTCCGTCGCGGACGAGTTCGCCGCCCGGTTCGCCGAGCGGATGGCCGGGCTCACCGTCGGCCCCGGCACCGAGCCGGGCACCGACGTCGGCCCGCTGATCGACGCGGCCGGGCGCGGCAAGGTCGAGGAACTGGTCGCCGACGCGGTCCGGCGCGACGCCAAGGTCCTGACGGGCGGGACGACCCCCGAGGGCTCCGGCTACTTCTATCCCCCGACCGTCCTGACCGACGTGGCCCGCGACTCGGCGCTGATGAGCACCGAGATCTTCGGCCCGGTCGCCGCCGTCACGACCTTCGAGGACGAGGACGACGTCGTCCGCGTCGCCAACGACACCGACTGGGGCCTGGTCGGCTACGTGTTCACCCGCGACCTGGACCGCGCGATCCGCGTGAGTGAACGGCTCGAGGTCGGCATGGTCGGCCTGAACACCGGCCTGGTCTCCAACCCGGCGGCCCCGTTCGGCGGCGTGAAGCAGTCCGGCCTCGGCCGCGAGGGTGGCCGTGTCGGCATCGAGGAGTTCCTGGAGTACAAGTACCTGGCCGTCCCCGTACGCGCCGCGAAGTGACCCTCGCGTCGCCGCGCTCATCCGGTTGATCCGGGTGCCGTCCAAGAGTCGGCGAGGACGCACAGGTCCTCGAGCGCGGCTTCGACGCGTGCGTGGTCGCCGGTGATCAGCAGGTCGGTCTGCAGGCCGGCGTAGGCGCTGTTGAGGTAGGTCGCCTTGATCAGGGCCTCCTGCGGATCGAGCCCGCGAGCGGTCAGTGCACCGGCGACGAACTCGGCCCGTTCGGTCAGGAACGTGGGCACTCGGTCGCCGAGGCGCCCGGCGGCCGCCAATCCCTCGATCTCGTGGATCAGGCGGGTGTACGCGAGGTTGGCGGGCTTGATGTGGCGGTGCCAGGAGTCACGGACGATCGACCCGATTCCGCGATCGGTGTCGTCCCAGCCTTCCGTCGCGTGGAGTTGCTCGTGCTGAATCTCGTCCAGGCGCGTCAGCAGGGCGGTCAGCAGGGCGTCCTTGTCGGCGAAGTGATGGGTCAGCACACGCGTGCTGTGTCCCAGCGCCTGTGCGATCGGGCGCAGGGACAATCCATTGATCCCGGTCTGGGCGAGGTGGTCCAGGACCGCATCGAGGATCTCGACGCGGCGATGCGGATCGCGGGGTCTGGCCACGGTGGCTCTCCTTGTGCGGTCGACTCGCCATTAAGGAAACGTATGTTACGTTAACGCGACCATGGACGTCGTACGGGACCGCACTTCCGCCAAGCCCTGGCTCATAGCACTCGCCCTCACCGCCTTCGCCCTGCAGACGGACGATTTCGTCATCGTGGGGGTACTGCCGTCGATCGCACGCGATCTGAAGGTCAGCGAGGCCGCGGCCGGTCAGCTCGTGAGCGTCTTCTCGGTGATGTGCGCGGTGATCGGGCCGCCGGCCGCCGTCATCACCGCGTCATGGTCCAGGCGGCATGTGCTCATCGGCGGCCTGCTGCTGTTCTGCGCCGCCGGCTTCGCCGTTCCCCTCGCCACGTCGTACCCCGTCCTGATGGCACTGCGGATCGTGGCCGCACTCGCGGCAGCGATCACCTTGCCCACCGTGTTCGCGGTCGTCGCCGCGCATTCCCCGCCCGAACGGCAAGGCCGCCACCTCGCCACCGTCATGACCGGGCTGACCGGCGCCGTTGTCATCGGCGTTCCCCTGGGCACCTGGACCGGCGCGGCGTTCGGCTGGCAGGCGACCTTCGTGCTCGGCGGGCTCCTCGGCCTGGCGGCGCTGGTCTGCGTACACGTCGCCGTGCCGCGGACTCCATCCCCGCATGCCGCCGGCCTGGCCGATCGGCTCAGCCCGCTGACGCGTCCGGCCGTGCTGGGCGTGCTGCTCGCAGCCGTCGTCGCCGTGCTGGGAAATCTGATGTTCCAGACCTATCTCGCGTCATTCCTCCACGATGTCGCGGGCGTGACACCGGCCATGCTGGGTGGCCTACTGGCGTTCACCGGCGCGGCGGGCCTCGCAGGAGCACGGTTGAGCGGTGGGCTGGTCGACCGGTTCGGCCCGGCACGAGCGTTCCTTCTCGCGGTGGTGGTCTTCGCCGCCGCCATGCTGGGACTGGCGCTGTGCTGGTCCCTTCGGCCGGCGTACCTTCCCCTCATCGTGCTCCTCCTGCTGGTCTGGTCGGCAGCCGCATGGGCCGTTCCGCCACCCGTACAGGCCCGCATCCTCGCGCTGGCCGGACCAGACGCCGGACCCCAGGCCCTGGCGCTCAGCAGCAGTGCGGTCTACCTCGGGTCCTCACTCGGTGCCGGTCTCGGCGGCTGGCTGCTCAGTACGCACGGTTCCGGAGCGCTCCCGCTCACCGCCGCTTTCAGCGCCCTGGCGTCCTTGGCCTTGTTCGCCGCTACCGAACGCCGTACAAGATGGCGCGGCCGGCGGGGACGCCCGGCGCATGGCCCGCGCCCGCCGCGGTCGGCGGGAAACAGAGTTGGGCGGACGTGACCCCGGCTGGTAACGTGCGGGCCGCCGTGACATCGCGCGAGGAGGTGAGACCCATGAACGCTGTACGCACGTGGGTGCTCCCGCTCGCCGTCACGGTCGGGCGATTGACGTAGGTGTCGCTGGGAGCGCCTCGACAACAAGGCAATCCCGAAAGGCAACACCTATGCATACTGTGCGTTTCACCGCGGAGACATCGTCGAACAGCGTCCTTGAACGCGACTTCGTCGTGGGCGAGGTCGCCGGCGTGCTCTGGTCGCCCGCATCCGGTTCCGATCGTGCGCCCCTCGTGCTGATGGGTCACGGGGGCGGCCTGCACAAGAAGACGCCGGGACTCATGGCCCGCGCCCACGACACCGTGACCAGGTGGGGTTTCACCGTGGTCGCCATCGATGCGCCCGGACACGGCGACCGCCCCCGTACGGCGGAGGACGAGCAGGCCCGCGCCGACCTCAGTCAGGCGATGGAGGCGGGCGAGACCGAGCGCTTCGAGGCGGTCAGCGTCCGCTACAGCACCTCCTTGGCGGAGCGTGCCGTACCGGAATGGCAGGCGACCCTGGACGCCCTTCAGAAACTGCCCGAGATCGGCACCGAGGCGCCGATCGGCTACGGCGGTGGCATGTCGTTGGGCACCGCGATCGGGATACCGCTGACGGCGGTCGAACCCAGGATCACCGCCGCGATCTTCGGTGGCGGGTTCTTCGCGCACGAGGCGCTGATCGAGGCGGCGAGGCGGATCACCGTCCCGGTCCAGTTCCTGCTCCCGTGGGACGAAGAGTACGTCGACCGCCAATCCGTTCTCGCGTTGTTCGACGCCTTCGCCTCGAAAGACAAGACGTTGCTCGCCAACCCCGGCACCCATCGCCGCATGCGCTGGGTCGGCGTCGACGACGAGTTCTTGGTCCGGCATCTCGACCGGGCCGGCACGTCACCGGCCTGACCTGACGGGTATCGGCGTCCGGCCCACCCGCCGGGCGCCGACTCCTGCTTCCTCGCTGAAGGCGACAGCCAGTAGATGAGGACGAGGTCGGCGTATCGGCCCCAGCCCAGCGATGACTTTCGCGGTGAGCTCGCCTCTGTACAGGTATGAGCCCAACGCGCCAGTCACAGACCACGGCGGTGGTCACCGGAGCAGGTCGCGGCTTCGGATCGGCGATCGCCGCCGCGCTGATCGACCAAGGTCACCAGGTCGTCGGCGTTGCGCGCACCGCCGACGCATTGGCGGAAGTGCGCCGACGCTTGGGTGCGGCGTTCGTCCCGGTTGTCGCCGACGCGACCGACGCGGTGACCGCACGCACCCTGATCGAGCAACACCAACCGACGTTGCTCGTGCTCAACGCGGGCGCGACACCCGCCATCGGCCCAGTACACGAACAGTCCTGGGAATCGTTCAGCCGCAACTGGCAGGTCGACACCCAACACGCTTTCCATTGGATCCGCGTGGCACTGCGCCACCCGCTGACGCCAGGCAGCCTGGTGGTGGCGATATCCAGCGGGGCTGCCCTGCGCGGCTCACCGCTCAGCGGCGGATACTCGGGCGCAAAGGCGATGATCCGATTTCTCGCCGGATATGCCGCCGATGAATCCCGCCGCGCCCAGCTCGGCATCGGCTTCGCCACCGTACTGCCGCAACTGACGCCTGCCACCGAACTCGGCGCCGCCGGGGTCGCCGCATACGCCCAGCGGCAGGGAATCGACACCAACACATTCGCGGCGGCACTGCAACCGCTTCTCACGCCGGCCATCGTCGGCACCGAGATCGCGCGGCTGTGCCAGGACACCGACGACCAGGACGAGCACCGGGTGTACCAGCTCACCGGCCACGGACTTCACGCGATGGCGTGAACAACCAGAAAGAGAAGGTTATGTTGCTGGAAAACAAGAATGTCGTCGTCTATGGCGCGGGCGGCGCGGTCGGTCGTGCGGTGGCCCGCGGTTTCGCTCACGAAGGTGCCAGGGTGTTCCTGACCGGGCGAAATCTCGACGTCATCGACACGGTCGCGAAGGAGATCTCCGCCGCGGGTGGAGCGGTCGAGACCGCCGTGGTGGACGCCGGGGACGAGAAATCCGTGACCGAGCACCTGGACGCGGTCGTCGCCGACGCCGGCAGCATCGACGTGTCGTTCAACGCGATCGGAATCTCGCCCGTCGGATTGCAGGGAATACCGCTCACCGAACTGCCGGTCGAGAATTTCCTGCGCCCGATCACCACGTATGCCCAGGCTCATTTCATCACCGCGAAATCCGCCGCACGGCACATGATCGCCCGGCGATCAGGGGTGATCATGATGCACACACCCGAACCGGCCCGCTTGCCGCTGCCCCTGGTGGGCGGCATGAGCGTCGGCTGGGCGGCGATGGAAGGTCTCAACCGCGCGCTGTCGGCCGAATGGGCCCAGCACGGTGTTCGCGCGATCTGCCTCCGCACCACGGGCATGGTGGAGACACCGGTCATCGACGTCGTGTACGGGCTGCACGCCGACGCGCTGGGGATCACCAAGGAGCAGTTCACCGCGCTGGCGAGTGCTATGAGCCACCGCAAACGCCCGACCACGCTGGCCGAACTCACGGAAGCGGCGGTGTTCCTCGCCTCCGACCGGGCATCCGCGATGACCGGCACCGTCGCCAACCTGACCGGCGGAATCATCGCCGACTGACCCGACTCGCCCCGGCCGCCGTTTCGGCGGCCGGGGCATCCCTACAGAGGAGCAAGAGCAATGAACGATCTACTCGCGAGCGCCGTCGCCGCGCACGGTGGCGTGGACCGGTGGAACCGGATCCACACGATCGCTGTCGACGCCGCCATCACCGGGGCCTTCTGGCAGATCAAGGGACAAGGCGACGCGCTGACGAACGTCCGCTTCGAGGTGGACACCACGCGGGAACGGCTGACCATGGACTTCGTCGGCCACGACCGACGGTCGGTCTTCGAACCCGACCGGGTCGTCCTGCAACGACCGATCGGCACGGTGGTCGAGGCACGCGACGACCCGGAACGGTCGTTCGACGGCCACCAGTTCGAGACGCCGTGGGACGACCTGCATCTCGCGTACTTCACCGGGGAAGCACTGTGGACATACCTGAATACGCCGTTCCTGTTCACCTGGCCGGGGTTCGTCTGCGAGGAGATCGCCCCGATCGAGGCCGACGGTGAAAAATGGCGGCGGCTGAAAGTGACCTTCCCCGACCACATCAAGAGCCACACCCGCACGCAGGTGTTCTGCTTCGGCCCGGACGGGTTGCTGCGCCGCCACGACTTCACCATCGACATCGTCGGCCGGACGGTCGAGTCGCAGCTTTACGCCGCCGACTACCGCGACGTCGACGGCATCATCATCCCCGCCACGCGACGAGCCTACGCCCCAATGGGTGACGACCAGATCGTCTTCGTCGCCATCGACATGGCCGACATCGCCGTCCACTGATCCGAATTCATCTCACAAGAGATATCACGATGAACAACACCTACCGGGCCCAAGGTCGTCACGTCGGCGGAATGGGAGGACTCCCCCGACGGATACCCCCAGGTGCCGCGATATTCGTGGCTGAAGCGACACGGCGAATACGGCCCAACCGGGCGAGCCGCGCACCCCGCCACCACAGAATCGGCGGATCATGCACACCATGACTGAAGCCACGGCCGGCGACAAGGATTTCGGAAGCCTGAGCGAACCGTTCCGGCGTGAGCTGCTCGCCTACTGCTACCGCATGCTCGGCTCGGTCGACGAGGCCGAAGAGGTGGTGCAAGACGTCTACCTCGACGCCTGGCGTGCCTACGACGCGTTCGAGGGACGGTCGTCGCTGCGTACCTGGCTGTACCGAATCGCGACCCGGGCGTGTTTCAAGGCGCTGGAAAAAAGTAGACGCAGGCCTCTGCCCGCGGATCTCGGCGCCCCCCAGACAGACCTGGATGCGGCGCTCGGCGCACAAGCTCGGGAGGTGCCATGGCTGCAGCCGATACCCGACTTCCTGTTCACCACCGCACCGGCCGATCCGGCGACGGTCGTGGTGGAACGACAGACCATGCGGCTCGCGCTGGTGGGAGCGCTCCAGCAGCTGCCGCCGCGACAGCGAGCCGTGCTGATTCTCCGCGACGTGCTGCAATGGCGTACCGCCGAGGTGGCGCAACTGCTGGAGATGACGACAGCGGCCGTCAACAGCGCGCTCCAGCGCGCCCGAGCCCAGGTTCCGCTCAGCCAAGACGACCTGACCGAACCCGCCGAGCCACGACAGCGGGCCCTGCTCGACCGATACGTCACCGCCTTCGAAACCGCGGACGTCGATCAACTCGTCGCGGTATTGACCGAGGACGCCAGATGGGAAATGCCGCCGATCGCGACCTGGTTCGAAGGCCGCGACACCATCCTCGCCTTCCTGGCCAAACAGATGCGAGTGATCGGACCGGCCGCACTGGTCCCCACCTCCGCCAACGGACAACCCGCCTTCGCGGTGTACGCCCGCGGCCGCGACGGCGCACACCACCCACATGCGCTGCACGTACTGACTCTCACAACCGAGCGCGTCTGCCGGATCGTCGCGTTCCACGGCTCAGGGCTGTTTCCACTGTTCGGGCTCTGAGCGTTCGACGGCGGGGCCGTCGGATTCTGCGTTGGGTGGCCTCGATTGGAATCTACGGTCTGACCCGGCCGGCGCGGGACTCCAGGTAGCGTTGCTCGGCGATGCTGGCGGTGGACTTCGCGGCGCGCCGGTAGTGCTCGTACGCCCCGGCCAGGTCGCCGGTCTTCTCCAGCAGATGCGCCCGTACGGACAGCAGCCGGTGATGTCCGGCCATCCGCTCGTCATCGTCCAAGGTGGACAGCAGGGCCAGCCCGGCCGGCGGGCCCTCGGTCTCGGCGAGCGCGACCGCCCGGTTGAGGGTGACCATCGGGTTGGGCGCGATCCGTTCCAGGATCAGGTAGAGGGCGTGCACCTGCCGCCAGTTGGTCTCCTCGGCCGTGGCCGCGTCGGCATGCGTCGCGGCGATCGCGGCCTGCAGCTGGTAGGGCCCCAGCTCCGGACCGGCCAGGGACGCCTTGACCAGCTCGACGCCCTCGTCGATCAGCGCGCGGTCCCACTTCGTCCGGTCCTGCTCGTCCAGCGGCACCAGGTCGCCGGCCGCCGTCGTACGTGCCTCCCGGCGGGCGTGGGTCAGCAGCATCAGCGCGAGCAGGCCGGTCACCTCGCCGTCCTCGGGCAGTTGCGCGTGCACCATTCTGACCAGCCGGATCGCCTCGCGCGCGAGGTCGGGCCGATGCAGTGCACTGCCCGAGGAGGCGGCGTAGCCCTCGTTGAAGATCAGGTAGAGCACGTGCAGGACGACCTGCAGCCGCTCCTCGCGTTCCGCGCCGTCCGGCAGGCTGAATGAGCTGCCGGCGGCCTTGATGCGCTGCTTGGCCCGGCTGATCCTGGCCGCCATCGTGGCCTCCGGCACCAGGAACGCGCGGGCGATCTCGGCGGTGGTCAGGCCGCCGACCGCGCGCAGCGTCAGGGCGGTCTGGGAGGCCGCGGTCAGCGTCGGATGGCAGCACAGGAACAGCAGGACGAGCGTGTCGTCGGTGTCCGTTACGTCCTCGGGCGCCACCTCGGTGGCCGTCGCCGACTCCCGCTCGCGGCGGGCGTGGTCACTGCGCATCTGGTCGATGAGCCGCCGGGACGCGACGGTCACCAGCCAGCCGCGCGGGTTGTCCGGCACTCCCTCGGCCGGCCACTGCACGGTGGCGGCGAGGACGGCCTCCTGCACGGCGTCCTCACACCCTTCGAACTGGCCGTGCCGGCGTACCAAAACGCCGAGGACCTGCGGCGTGAGCTCACGCAGCAGGTCCTCGATAGCTGGTGCGGTCATGCTTCCAATTGTCCGTCAGCGAACATCACCTGCCGCACCTCGACCCCCAGACCCTCGATCGCGGTGTCCGGGATCTGCGCCGCCAGCTCGATCGCCCGCTCCTTGTTCTCGCAGTCGATCAGGTAGAAGCCGCCCAGGTACTCCTTGGCCTCCAGGAAGGGGCCGTCGGTCACGACCGGCTGGCCGTTGCGTACGGACACCACGGCGGCCTGTGACGGGTCGACGAGCGCCTGGGTGGTGATCAGCTCACCGGACTCCTTCAGCGCCTCGATGAACCTGCCGTGGCCGTCGCCGATCGCCGCCTTCTCCTCGTCGGTCAGCGCGTCCAGGACGGCCGGGTTGATGTGCATGCTGATCAGGAACTTCATCGTGTACTCCCTCGTGGTTCGCGAGCCCCGGTCGGGCCCTTCGACCGGTTGGTCGGAGCCACCGCCGTCGTCTTGACATCCCCCGCCGGAACTTTTCCGTGGATTCTCCCCCGTGCCGATGTCAAGAAGCTCTCGACCGCTCCGACCAACCGGCGAAACGTCGAGAGAACAGGGAGTTTTCGGATATGCGAGTCAACCGGGCGTGGCTGGGAGCGGCCCTCCTCATGCTGCCGACATTCCTCGTCGCGATGGACATGACAGCGCTGCTCCTCGCGCTCCCACGGCTGAGCGCCGACCTGGGCGCCACCAACGTCCAGCAGCTGTGGATCAGCGACGGCTACGGGTTCCTGGTGGCCGGCATGGTCATCACAATGGGCACACTCGGCGACCGGATCGGCCGTCGGCGGCTGCTGATCGTCGGCGCGGCGGCGTTCGCGGTGCTGTCGGTCGTGGCCGCCTTCGCGGTCGACCCGCTGATGCTGATCGTCGTGCGCGCGCTGCTCGGCGTCGCCGGTGCGACCCTGGCGCCGTCCACTCTTGCCTTGCTCACCAACATGTTCCGCGACGAACAGCAGCGCGGGAAGGCCATCGCGATCTGGGCGACCTGCCAGTTCACCGGCGGCGCGCTCGGCCCCGTGCTCGCCGGGTTCCTGCTCCAGCACTTCTGGTGGGGATCGGTGTTCCTGGCCGCCGTGCCGGTGATGGTGCTGCTGGTGCTCGCCGGGCCGGTCCTGCTGCCGGAGTTCCGCAGCGACGAGGCCGGAAGGCTGGACCCGGCCAGTGTCGGGATGTCGCTGGTGGCGGTGCTCTTGATGGTCTACGGCATCAAGCAGCTGAGCGTCGAGGGCGTGGGAGTCGTGCCGGCGGTGGCCCTCGTCGTCGGCGCGGTCATCGGATACCTGTTCGTACGCCGGCAGCTGCGGCTGGAGACGCCGCTGCTGGACCTGCGGTTGTTCCGCAACCGCCCGTTCACGGCCGTCATCGTGGCGCTGGTCTTCGCCGGCATCGCCATGGCCGGCACGGGCCTGCTCGTGACCCAGTACCTGCAGAGCGTGCTGGGCTACTCGCCGTTCGCCTCGGCGATGCTGTTCGCGCCGATGGGCCTGGGCGTAGCGGCCGGCACCATGACCGCGCCGGTGCTCGCCCGGCGGATGAAGCAGACGACCGCGATCGCCGGCGGGCTGGTCATGTCGGCGCTGGGCAGCCTGCTGCTGGTCGCCGTCGGCGGTACGGGCGCCCTCCCGCTGGCGATGATCGGCATCGCCGTACTGGCGCTGGGCACCGGCCCGCTGTTCGCGCTGGGCACAGGGCTGGTCGTCGGATCCGTGGCGCCGGAGCGCGCCGGCTCGGCGGCGTCGATGTCGGAGACCGGCAACTACTTCGGAGGCTCGCTCGGCCTCGGGCTGCTCGGTGTGGTCGCCGCGGTGGTCTACCGCAGCCTGATGCACGGCACGTCCGACTCGCTGGCCGGCGCGGTCGCCGCCGGCCGGCGCCTTCCCGCCGGCCAGGGCGCGGAACTGCTGCACACCGCGCGGGCGGCGTTCACCGCGAGCCTGCATGTCACCGGCGTCATCGCCGCGGTCATCTTCGCCGGGCTGGCCGTACTGACCCTGACCATGCGCCCGGCGCCCCGGATTGCCCCGGCCGCACTCCCCGACTACGAGGCGACCCGCTCATAGTGCCGCGTCAACCAACGCGATGCCGACGGCCGGACGCGCCAAAGATCGATCTTCCTGGCCGGAGACTCACCGTCATTCGCCCTGGTCGGCGCGCATGCCTTTCCAGAGCAGGTCGGTGAGGTCCTCCGACTGGCTCTGCCAGTCTTCTCTGGGGTTGAGATGCAGCAGGCCGCTCAACGCGCGCAACACGGTCGGCGGATCCACGCCGGCTCGGACCGAGCCGGCGCGGACGTTGGCCTCCAGCAGCGTGGAGACCGCGCTGACCATGGCCTCGTAGGCCTTTGCGAACAGTTCCTCATGGGAGGTCGTGGCGGTGCGGAGGGCGTCGGCCAGACCGCGCTTGGTCATCATGTAGCGCGCGAGGTGGCCGGTCCATGCGCGGAAGGCCTGCTCCGGTGTGTTCGTCTCGAGCAGGGTCGGCACGACGTCGACGAGGTGTTGCACCTCGCGGCGGTAGACGGCCAGGACGAGCACCTCCGGTGTGGGGAAGTGCCGGTACACGGTGCCGACGCCCACCTCCGCCTTCTTCGCGATGGCGTTGAACGAGATCTCGCCCGACGTCGTCAGCGACTCCAACGCCGCCGCGAGAATGCGCTCGTGGTTGCGCCGCGTGTCCGCGCGCCTGGGATTGACCGCTCCCGTCGTCATCGTTCGTCCCTCCCCGGCAGCGCGTCGCGGTCTGCCCACGTGAAATGTAGTGCACCGACGGGCTTGGACCGATGCGCGCGTTGCGCGGACCGCCGGGGGCGCGGATCCATCATTGCAAAGCGGATAAGAATCCGATAGCTTCGGGAGCATGTACCGGATAGATATCCGGTTCCGTTCGGCGACGGGCCCCCGACGTGGGCGGTACCGCGCTGCGGCTGGTGATCATTCACACCGCCGAGCCGTCCGACGCGGAAGTCCAACGGTGGTTCGCGGGAAAGAGATTCGGTGGATATCTCCCTCGAAATCAATGGCAGTACCGAACAGCTCAGCATCGATCCCGGCGTGACATTGCTGGACGCGTTGCGTGAACGCCTCGGCATCACGGGCCCGAAGAAGGGCTGCGACCGCGGACAGTGCGGCGCCTGCACCGTGCACGTCGACGGCAGGCCCGTGCTCTCCTGCCTCACCCTGGCCGCCACGGTCAAAGCATCGGTGACGACGGTGGAGGGCCTGGCCACGGACGATCGGCTGCACTCGGTCCAGCAGGCGTTCGTCGACCAGGACGCCCTCCAGTGCGGGTTCTGCACGTCCGGCCAGATCATGTCGGCGGTCGCAGCGGTCGAGCAGGACGTCGAGGACGTCCGGGAGTTCATGTCCGGCAACATCTGTCGCTGCTCGGCGTACCCGAACATCGTGGCCGCCGTCGACCAGGCGAGGCGAGCCGATGCGACCGTTTGATCTGTCGGCGCCCGCGACCGTGGAGGCCGCCCTCGCCTCGACCGGGACCTTCCTCGCCGGCGGCACCACTCTTGTCGACCTGATGAAGCTCAACGTCATGACGCCGCGGCATGTCCTGGACATCAACGCGCTGCCGTTGCGTGGCATCGACACCAGCGACGGCCTGCGGATCGGGGCGCTGGAGCGGATGAGCGACGTCGCCCGGCATCCCGGCGTGTACCCGGCCATCTCCCGCGCCCTGCTGCAGAGCGCCTCCCAGCAGCTGCGCAACATGGCCAGCATCGGAGGCAACCTGCTTCAGCGCACCCGCTGCGGCTACTTCCGCGACGTCACCATGCCCTGCAACAAGCGCGAACCCGGCAGCGGCTGCCCGGCCGTCTCGGGGGCCAACCGGACACACGCCGTCCTGGGTACGAGCGACTCGTGCGTGGCGACGCACGCCAGCGACCTCGCGGTCGCCCTCGTCGCCCTGGACGCGGAGGTCCGGCTGGCCGGCGCCTCGGGAACCCGCACGGTCCGGCTGGCCGACTTCTACCGCCTGCCGGGTGAGACGCCGGAGGTGGAGAACGACCTGCGGCCCGGCGAGCTGATCACCGAGGTCGTGGTTCCGCGGCTGGACTGGGCCCGACGCTCCACCTACGTGAAGGTGCGGGACCGGCAGTCGTATGAGTTCGCGCTCTGCTCCGCCGCCGTCGCCTTGGACATCCGGGACTCGCGCGTCGTCGACGCCCGGGTGGCCGTCGGCGGCGTGGCGACCAGGCCGTGGCGGCTGGCCGCGGTCGAGGCGGCCCTGCGCGGCGCGCCCGCGACGGAAGCGGCCTTCGAGGACGCCGCGTCGGTGGCGGCCGAAGGAGCCAGGCCGCTGCCCGGCAACGGCTTCAAGGTGTCCTTGCTGAAACGGACCGTCGTTCGTGCGCTGATCGAGGGGAGTCGCTGATGCCCAGCCGGCTGGACGGACCGCTGAAAGTCACCGGCCAGGCCACGTACGGGGCGGACAACAACCTTCCCGGCATGGCGCACGGCTGCATCGTGGTCAGCACGATCGCCCACGGCGAGATCCGCGCGATGGACCTGACGGCGGCCAGGAGCGCGCCGGGGGTGATCGACGCGTACTCGCCGTTCGACCCGCTGGACCTGCGGACACCGAACACCCTGTTCGGCGAGACGTGGGTTCCCCTGCAGGACAAGGAGGTCACGTACTACGGCCAGCCCATCGGTCTCGTGGTGGCGGAGACGTACGAGCAGGCCCGGGACGCGGCGATGACCGTGGAGGTCACCTACCACGAGCGTCCGGCCCTGACCTCGTTGCGGGACGGTCTCCCGTCCGCCGAAGACGCGCCGCCGAGCCGCGACGGCTCGCCCTCGACCATGGCCATTCTCGCGCCGGGCGTCTCCTCCATCGAGGACGCCCTGGAGGCCGGCCCGGTGGTCGTCGAGGCCACGTACTCCACCGCGACCCAGAACCATGCCGCGATGGAGCCGCACTCGGCGGTCGCGGTGTGGGACTCCGGCGCACTCACGGTCTACAGCGGAAACCAAGGGGCCAACCTCCAGGCGATGGAGCTGACCGAGGCGCTGAATGTGGATCCGTCGTCGGTACACTCGGTCAACCCGTTCGTGGGCGGTGCCTTCGGCGGCAAAGCCCGTACGTCCGTCGCGGCGTTTCTCGCGGCGGCGGCGGCCAGGGCCCTCGACCGGCCGGTCAAGGTCGTACTGAGCCGGGAACAGGTCTTCACCGCGACCGCGACCCGCGCCGCGACGATCCAGAAGATCGCCCTCGGCGCGGCCACGGACGGCTCACTGAACGCGATCCGCCACGACTCGTGGTCCGCTACGCCGATGGACCGGTCGTTCGTCGAACCGACCTCGCACAGCACCAGGGAGTACTACGCCACCCAGAACCTGGCCATCAGCCAGAAGATGGTGCCGCTGAACATTCCGCCGACCACGTTCATGCGGGCGCCCGGCGAGGCCCCCGGGTCGTTCGCGCTGGAGAGCGCCATCGACGAACTGGCGGTCGCGCTGAACATGGACCCGATCGAGCTGCGCATGAAGAACGACTCGACCGCGCCGCTGGGCAAGGACCTGCTGTGGTCGGGCAAGCATCTCGAGGAGTGTTTCCGCATCGGCGCGGCCCGGTTCGGCTGGGCGCACCGCACGCCCCACGGTCACACCGACGGCGACTGGCTCGTCGGCCTTGGTACGGCCACCGCCATGTTCCCCGCCCTCCGCTTCCCGGCCTCGGTGGAGGTCACCCTGCGCAACGACGACACGGCCGAGGTGGCGACCAGCGGCGCGGATCCGGGAACCGGACTGCTGACGGTGCTCTCCCTGGTGGGCGCCGAATCGCTCGACATCCCACCGGCCCGGGTCACGCCACGGCTGGGCGACTCGGCCTTTCCGCCGGGCGGCATGTCGGGCGGTTCGACCGGCACCGCCAGCGCGGGCTCGGCGATCATGATCGCCGCGGCGCAGGTGATCGACGAGCTGCTGGCCCTGGCGTCCTCCCCGGGCGCGCCCTTCGAGGGCCTGGAGGTCTCCTACGCGGACGGCCGCGTGCTGGCGGACGGCCAGGCGATGACCTTCGGCGAGCTGCTCCGGACGGTGAATCGTTCGTCGATCTCCGCGATCGGCTCGTCGGCGCCCGGCGAAGAGCTGACGAAGCACTCGTTCAGCTCCTTCGGCGCCCAGTTCTGCGAGGTCCGGGTGCACAAGTGGACGCGCGAGACGCGCGTGTCCCGCATGCTCGGCGTCTTCGACGCCGGCCGGATCATCAACGCCAAGACGGCTCGCAGCCAGATCATCGGCGGCATGATCTGGGGCGTGTCCGCCGCCCTGCACGAGGGCCTGGAGATCGAGGAGAACGGCCGGCCGGCCAACGCCGACCTCGCCGGCTACCTGCTCCCGGTGAACGCGGACATATCCGATGTCGACGTCCACTTCGTGGAGTACCCGGACACTCTGCACAACACCGTCGGGGCCAAGGGCATCGGCGAGATCGGCATGGTGGGCATGGCGGCGGCGGTCGCCAACGCCGTCTACAACGCCACCGGCATCCGGGTCCGTCACATCCCCATCGTGATCGAGGATCTCCTGCCCTGAGTGGAGGCTGGGGAGGCGCCATTGCGGCGCTTCCCCAGCCGACAGCCGGGACCGGCCGTGGTCAGCGCAGCCGGTCCTTCGCCTTGTAGTAGGCCCCGGCGAACGGCAGGAACCAGGCGGTGCCGTTGTAGAAGGGCACCGGGACCTTCGGGAAGCCCAGACCGCGCAGCGGGTTGGCCTCCGGATGGCCGTCCATGACCTCGGCCATGGCCCGCCCCATGTACGTCGCCATCTGCACGCCGTGGCCGCAGTAGCCCATCGAGTAGTACACGCCGTCGACCTCGCCGGCGTGCGGGATGCGGTCGTAGCTGAACCCGACGCTGCCGCCCCAGACGTAGTCGATCCGGACGTCGGCCAGCTGCGGGAAGATCTCGGCCATCTCCCGCTTCAGCACCTGCCCGCTCTTGCGGTCCGAGGCCGGGTCGGACGGCGCGAACCGGGCCCGCCCGCCGAACGCCAGCCGGTTGTCGGGGGTCAGCCGGATGTAGTGCCCGATGTTCTTGGAATCGACGACGAGCCGGGCCCGTGGGATGACCTCGCGGGCGAGCTCCTCCCCCAGCGGCTCGGTGACGATGATGAAGCTGCCGACGCAGATCAGCCGCTGCCGGAACCACGGCATGGACCGGTCGGTGTAGGCGTCGGTGGCGGCCATGACCTGCCGGGCGCGGATCGTGCCGTGCAGGGTCTCCACGAGGAACCGGCCGTCCGGGTCGCGGGTCACGGCGGTCGCCGCGTTCCGCTCACGGATCACCGCTCCGGCGCGTTCGGCGGCCGCCGCCATGCCGTGGACGTACTTGCCCACGTGCAGGCCGGCGCTGAGCGGGTCGAGCAGGGCGCCGTGGTAGTAGTCCGAGCCGAGCTCCGACCGCAGCTCGGTCCGGTCGAGCAGCGTGGTCCGGTGATCGAAGTCGGCGGCCAGGACGCGCTGCTGTTCCCTCATCGCCGCGAAGTGCTCGGGCTTGAACGCCACGCCGAGCCGCCCGGACCGTTTGAAATCGCAGTCGATCTGCTCGTCAACGGTCAGCTTCTCGACGACGTCGACGGCCTCGCGGAAGGCGCCGTAGAGTTCGCGGGCGCGTTCCCGCCCGTAGCGCTTGCGGGCCTCGCCGACGCCGATGGTGATGCCCTGCGTGCACATGCTGCCGTTGCGGCCGGAGGCGCCCGACCCGACCTTGTCCTTCTCGACGAGGACGACGTCGGCGCCCTTGCGGGCGGTGTGCAGCGCGGTGGACAGGCCGGTGAGGCCGCCGCCGATCACGACGACGTCCGCCTCGTCGGGCAGGTCCCCACCGGACCGGTCGGGGAACGGCGGGGCGGTGTCGAGCCAGTAGGGGATCTGCTTCATGCGGGTCTCCCGAGGTCAGCAGCCGAGCAGGGCGGGCAGGCCGGACAGGTCGCGCAGTTCGTCGTACGGCCGGTAGTCGGCGCTGCCCTGACGCCCGTACCGGTTGATCCACACCCGGCGGTGCAGCCCCAGGTCGCGGGTGGGGATCAGGTCGTACTCCCAGCCCTGTGCGACGTGGATGACCGAGGACGGCTCGACGCCCATGGCCTTGTGGGCGTACTCGAAGGTCTCCCGTGAGGGCTTGTAGGCCTTGGCCTGCTCGGCCGTGATGACGTGGTCGAACTCCACGCCGATGTTGGCGACGTTGTGCTTGATGAGGTCGTCGTCGGTGTTCGAGATGATCGCGATCTCGTACCGGCTCTTGAGGGCCCGCAGCGCGTCCGGCACCTCCGGGAACGGCCCGAACGTCGGGACCGCCGCGACGAGGGCGTCGCCGTCGGAGGGGCGGAAGTCCAGGCCGTGCAGGCGCATCGCCTTCTCCATGCTGGAGTGCAGGACCTCGTCGTAGGGGCGGTAGGCCTCCAGGACGGCCTGGAACCGCATGACGCGGAAGTCGTCGAGGAACTCCTCGACGTTCAGCCCGTCCAGGTCGAGCCGGTCCGCGAGCACCTTCAGGGTGGTCGGGCCGAGCTGGAAGTCGATCAGGGTGCCGTAAGCGTCGAAGGTGACGATCTGCCGCATGTTCTCCGTCCTCATGGTCGTCAGACCACCCGCTCGCCGGGGGTCACGATGTCGTCGAGTGCGGCCAGGTCGGCCGCGTCAGGTGTCCAGTCGGCCGCCGCGGCGTTGGCGGCGACCTGTTCGGGGGTCATGGCGCCGCAGATCACCGAGCCGACCGCGGGCAGCGCGGCCAGACCGCCCACGGCGACCTGCAGGAGCGTCAGGCCACGCTCGGCGCCGAACGCGCGCAGCGCCTCGACCCGGTCGAGCGCCGCCTCGGTCAGCCAGCCCTCCCGCCACGACAGCCTGCTGCCGGGCGGCGGTGCCTCGCCCTTGCGGTACTTGCCGCTGAGCAGGCCGTTGGCCAGCGGATAGTACGGCAGCAGGCCGACGCCGAACCGCCGGCACGCGTGCACCAGCTCGGTCTCGGCGGAGCGGTCCAGCAGGTGGTACCGCGCCTGCACGGCGGCGAACGCGGGCAGGCCGGCCGTGCGGGCCTGCCAGGCCGCGTCGGCCAGCGTCCAGGCGGGCAGGTTGGAGCAGCCGATGTGGCGCACCTTGCCCTCGGCGACCAGCTCATCGAGCGCGCCGAGCGTCTCCTCGATCGGGGTGACGCCGTCGGGCTCGTGGTACTGGTACAGGTCGATGCGGTCGGTGCCCAGCCTGCGCAGCGACTCCTCCACGGCGTGCCGCACATAACGCGGCGCGCCGCGCGGGCCGTACCGGTCGGCCTCCTCGCCCATGCTCATGCCGAACTTCGTGGCCAGCACGACCTCGTCGCGGTGGCCCTTGAGCGCGGCGCCGAGCAGGCGTTCGCCGTCGCCGGCCTCCGCGCCGCCGTACGCGCCGTAGATGTCGGCGGTGTCGAACAGGGTGATCCCGGCGTCCAGCGCCGCGTGCACGATGGCGCGGGTGCCGTCCTCGTCGAGCCGGGAGGCGATGTTGTTGCCGCCCAGGCCGACGCTCGAGACGAGCGGGCCGTCACGGCCGAGCCGCCGGTAGCGCACGGTCACCTCCCTCCCGTGAAGCCGAGGCAGACGTTCTTGACCTGCGTGTAGCCGGCGAGGGACTCCATGCCCTTCTCCCGGCCCCAGCCGCTGTGCTTGAAGCCGCCGAAGGGCAGTTCGACGCCCGTGCCGACGCCGGTGGCGTTGACGTACACCTGCCCGGCCCGGATCCCGGCCGCCAGGCGCATCGCCCGGTCGACGTCGCGCGTCCACACGTAGGACGACAGGCCGTACGGGCTGTCGTTGGCGATCGTGAGGGCCTCGTCGGCGTCGTCGAACTCGAGCACGGTGATGACCGGCCCGAAGATCTCCTCGCGGGCGGTGCGCGCGTCGTTGGTGAGCCCGGTCAGGACGGTGGGCTCGATGAAGTACCCGTCGGCCAGGTCCGGGTCCGCCGGCCGGCCGCCGCCGGTGCGGACGACCGCGCCCTCCTCGCGGGCCAGGGCCAGGTACTGCTCGACCCGGTCGCGCTGCCGGGCCGACACCAGCGGGCCGATGTCCGGGTCCGACAGGCCGGGGCCGGGCCGCATCGCCTCCGCGTGCTTGACCAGCAGGTCGAGGAACTCCTCCGCGCCGCGCTGCAGCAGCAGCCGGGTGCCCGCCGAGCAGGTCTGCCCGGCGTTGCCGAACGCCGAGCCCGCCACCGCGGCCAGCGCCCGGTCGAAGTCGGCGTCGGCGAAGACGACGACCGGGGACTTGCCGCCGAGCTCCACCACGGAGGGCACGACGTTCGCGGCGGCGGCCTGCGCCACCTTCACGCCGGTCGCGACGGAGCCGGTGAAGGTGATCTGGTCGATGCCGGGATGGCCGGCCAGCGCGGCCCCGGCGTCCTCGCCGTATCCGGGCACGACGTTGAGCACGCCCCACGGCAGCCCGCATTCGACCGCGATCCGGCCGATCTCCAGGGGGCTCAGCGGCGCCTCCGGCGACGGCTTGAGGACCACGGTGCAGCCGGCGGCCAGGGCCGGCGCCGCGCCGCGCGCGGTGTTCTGCAGCGGATAGTTGAACGGGATGATCTGCCCGGACACGCCGATCGGCTCGCGGACGGTGTAGTCCAGCAGACCGGGCCCGAGCGGGATGGTCGTACCGGCCGGCTTGTCGGCGGCACCCGCGTAGAACTCGAAGTAGCGGGCCGCGGCCTCGACGTCGGCGCGGGCCTCGCGCAGCGGTTTGCCGACGTCCAGGCTCTCCAGCCGGGCCAGCGCCTCGCCCTGCGCGCGGATCTCGGCGGCGATGCGGGCCAGCAGGCGGCCGCGGTCGGCGGCGCGCATCCCGGCCCACTCCGGGCAGACCAGCGCGGCCCGCGCGGCGGCCACCGCCCGATCCACGTCGGCCGCGGCGGCCCGCGACACCTCCGCGACGGGGGCACCGCAGGACGGGTCGACGACCGTGAAGGTGCGGCCGTCCGCAGCCGGGACGCGCTCACCGTCGATGAGCAGCCCGCGGACGTCCTGGCGTCCTGTATCGCCGGTCACGGCCGGATCTCCCCGCGCACCGCGCCGAAGATCACAATTTCGTCGCCGGGGCGGACGGTGCGGATCCTGCGCTGCCACAGCACGATGCCGTCCTCCGGGGCGCGGACCTCCTCCAGGGTGCGGCCGTAGTGGTCGACGACACGGCCGAGCAGGTCGCCGGCCTTGCACTGGTCGCCCGGCCCGGCGTGGCCGAGGAAGAAACCGCCGGCGGCCGAGCGGGCGAACGTCCCGGTGACCTCCGTGTAGCGGTCACGCAGTTCGACCTCGCCGTCGATCATCCCCAGTCGGCGCATGATGTTGCGGACGCTCCCGACGTGCAGGTCGACGGTGCCCTCCCGGTAGGTGCCGCCGCCCGCCTCGATGGTGATGGCCGGTTTGCCCGCCTGCAGCGTCGACAGGCGCGCCGTGCCGCCCCAGGAGCCGCCCTTCCAGATCAGCTCGTGACCCGCCGCGAGACCGATCGGGGTCGCCAGTTCCTCGTATCCGCCCTGCACGATCGTGAGCGGGGCGATCTCCCCGAACGTCCCGCCGGTGTGCAGGTCGACCAGCGCGTCGACGGCCGGGATGACCTGCTCGACGAAGGTCGCGGCGAGCCGGAGCGAGAAGGAGCCGTCGGCGTCCCCGGGGAAGATCCGGTTGAGGTTGGCGTGGTCGAGGCCGCTGGTGCGGGCGGCGGCCTCGAAGGCGGGCGTGTTCACGCAGGGGATGCCGACGAGCGTGCCGCGCAGCGTGGCCGGATCGGTCTCGGCGAGAACGCGGCGGACCGCCTCCATCCCGTCGTACTCGTCGCCGTGCACACCGCCGTCCACGCACAGCACCGGTCCGGGCGCGGCGCCGTTGACCACGATGACCGGTATGCCGAGCTCGACGCCGTACGAGCTGACGCCGACCGGGATCAGGCCCTCGGCGCGTTCACCGGGCGCGCAGGTCACCGGGCCGATGGTGTACGCCGTCGTGGTGTCGCCTGTCACCGTCATGTTCGAATTCCTCGTTCCGTCGTCAGTGGATGGGGATGGCCGGGGTCGTCAGCCGCGCGGACGCGCGTTCCAGGGCGTCGCTGATGATGTCGACGATCCGGTCGAGCAGGTCACGGTCGCCGACCAGCGGCGGCGCGATCTGCACCAGCGGCGCGGCGCGGTTGTAGACCCTCGCCAGCAGCCCGGACTCGCGCAGCGCGCGCGGGATCAGGTCGCCGACGAGTTCCGCGCGGCAGGCGTCGCTGAAGCCGCCGTCCTCCTGGTCGCCGGACAGCTCGACGGCGTAGAAGAACCCGGCGCCGCGCACGTCGGCGACGATCGGCAGCGCGGACAGCGCCGCCATCCGCTCGGCCAGGTGGTCCTGCAGGTCACGCACGTTGTCCAGGACCCGCTCGCGCGTCATGATGTCGATCGCGCGCAGCGCGATCGCCGCGCTCACCGGATGGCCGCCGAAGGTGTAGCCGTGGTTGAGGACGGCGCCGGGGCGGTTCAGCACCTCCACGACCCGGTCCGCGACGAGCGTGGCGCCCATCGGGGCGTACCCGGCGGTGAGGCCCTTGGCGACCGTGACGATGTCGGGCCGCACGCCGTACCGTTCGCCGCCGAACCACTCGCCGAGCCGGCCGAACGCCGTGATCACCTCGTCGGCGACCAGCAGGAAGCCGTACCGGTCGGCCAGGTCCCGCAGCCCCTGCCAATAGCCGGCGGGCGGCGTGATGCACCCGCCGCGGTTCTGGACCGGCTCGGCGATCATCATCGCGATCGTCTCCGGGCCCTCGGCCAGGATCGCGGCCTCGACGTCGGAGAGAAGGTAGGCGGTGAAGGCCGCGTCGTCGGCCATGCCGGCCAGCCCGTGACGGTTGGTGTTGGCCACGAAACGGGTCTCGATCGCCGGGTCGCCGTACGGCTCCCGCAGGCCCGGGTCGTCGGTCAGGGCCAGCGCGCCGAGCGTCAGCCCGTGGTAGGCGCCGCGCCGGGAGATGGCCTTGGTACGGCCCGGCTCACCGCGCAGCGCGTGGTACCGGCGCGCCATCTTCAGAGCGGTCTCCACGGCCTCGGCTCCCCCGGCGCTGAAGAAGACGTGGTCCACGCCTTCGGGGGCCAGGTCGGCGAGCCGTTCGGCCAGCTCGATGGCGGCGGGATGCGCCGAGGCCGACCACAGCGGGCTGAAGCACAGCTCGCGGATCTGGCGGCCCGCCGCCTCGGCGAACTCACCGGCGTAGGAGTAGCCGAGCTGGCAGCAGTACAGCCCGGACAGCCCGTCGATGTAGCGCCTGCCGTCGGTGTCCTCGACGTGGGCTCCCTCGCCCCGGCGCAGCACGAACACCGGCGTGCCGTCGGGGCCGAGCGAGCCGTTGGACGTCATGTTGAGCAGCAAGTGCCGGGCTGCCAGGGCCGGCCATTCGGTGGTCATTGGGCCTCGTTTCCGGGGAGGGCCGCGGCCGACTCGACGGGGAGCAGACCGCTCGCCCGGCCCGAGCCCAGCCGGCGCACCAGGCCGACCAGCGCGAGGGCGAGCACGGCGACGGCGATGAGGACGGCGCTGATCGCGGTGACCGTCGGATCGACGTCGTAATTCAGCACGTTGAACACCTGCACCGGCAGGGTGGTCGTGTTGACCGAGGACAGGAACTGGGAGATGAAGAACTCGTCGAAGCTGGTGATGAAGGAGAAGACGGCGGCGGCCACCATCCCGGGAGCGGCGAGCGGGAAGGTGATGCGCCGGAAGATCGTCAGCCGGCCGGCGCCCATGCTCGCCGCCGCGTCCTCCAGCCGCTCGTCGATGCCGCGCAACGTCGCCATCAGGATGAGCACCGCGATCGGCGCGGCCAGCACGGTGTGGCCGAGGGCGATCGCGATCGGGCTGCCGAGCATCGCGGCGGGGTCGAACAGCAGGAACAGGCCGAGCGCGATGACCACCTGCGGGATGACCATCGGCGCCAGGACGAGCCCGTAGACCGCCGAGCGCAGCGGCAGGTCGCTGCGGACCAGCGCGGTCGCGGCGGTGACGCCCAGCACCAGGGAGAACACCGTGGTGATCGAGGCGACGAGCACGCTCAGGGACAGCGCTCCGGGCCACTTGCTGCCGGAGGCGAACAGCTGGTGGTACCAGTTGAACGTCCAGGAGTGCGGTGGGAAGGAGCCGAGCGCGTCGTTGCCGAAGGAGGTCACGACGATCACCACGATCGGCATCGCCAGGAACAGCAGGATGACGATGGAGGCCACGGCGAGGCAGATGCGCCCGGCCCGGCTTCCGCGCAGGCCGATCATGCCGCACCTCGCTGCCTGGCGTTCGCGCCGATCGCCCTGGCCAGGCGGAGCAGCGACAGCCCCGCGAAGGTGAGGAGCAGCAGGATGACGCCGAGCGCCGCCGCGCTGTTCCACTGGTTCTGTTTCATGACCTGGTCGTCGATGAGCGCCGCGACGACCGTCTGCTTGGTGCCGCCCATCAGTGCCGGGGTGAGGTAGTAGCCCAGGCAGAGGATGAAGCTGAGCACCGCGGCGTTGACCAGACCGGGCGCGACCAGCGGCAGGTACACGCGGCGGAACGTCACCAGCCGGCCCGCGCCCATGCTGGCGGCGGCGGCGAGCAGCCGCCGGTCCACGCCGCGCATCACGGCGTACAGCAGCAGGACCGTGTAGGGCAGCATGACGGACGTCGTGCCGATGATGACGCCGATCTCGTTGTAGAGCAGCTGGAACGGCGCGCCGGGGACGTGCAGGTCGACGAGCAGCTGGTTCACCACGCCGTGGTCGCCGAGCAGGATGATCCAGCCGTACGTGCGCACGAGCGCGCTGATGAAGTGCGGCACGACGACGATGAGCATCATCAGGCCGGCCCACAGGGGACGCAGCCGCGACATCGCGTACGCGAGCAGGAACCCGATGACCACGCTGATCAGCGAGGTCTCGACGGAGATCCGCAGGGTGGTGAGCAGGACGGCGAGGTTCGTGCCGCTGAGGGCGTCGGCGTACCAGTGCAGGGTCAGGCCGCCGCGTGCGCCTTTGACGCTGAGCAGCAGCGTGCTCAGGATCGGGTAGACGAACAGGACCAGCAGGTAGATGACGATGGGCGCGCCGTTGAGCAGGCCCGAGCGGGTGCGGCGGCTGCGCAGCGAGCGGCGCAGGCGGTCCTTGGCGGTGGGTGCGGCGGAGGTCGGCACGGGGGCGAGAACGGATCCGGCCACGGCTCACCCGCTCTCTTCGAGGTCGAAGAGGGACACGTCGCCGGCCTCGGCGGTCAGCCCGACCTGTTCTCCGGCGACGGGCGCGCGGCCCGCCGGGAGCTCGAGCCGTACGAGGCTCTCGGCGCCGTGCGGGCGGACCCCGACGCGGACCAGCGTGCCCACGTAGGTGACCGTCTCGACGGTGCCGGTACAGAAGCCGTCGGCCGGTCCGCACAGGCCCACCCGGCCGGGCTGGACCGCGGCCTGGACCCGATGGCCGGGCGCGTACGAGTGCTGCCGCGCGGTCAGGAGCCCGCCGTGGTCGAGCCGGACCACGGTGTGCTCGGCGGTGTGCTCCTCCAGGCGGCCGGACAGGAAGTTGGCCGCGCCGAGGAAGTCCGCGACGAACGCGGTCCGCGGCCGCTCGAACAGCTCCCGTGGAGTGTCGAACTGGTCGATGCGGCCGTCGCGCATCACCGCGATCCGGTCGGACAGGACCAGGGCCTCCTCCTGGTCGTGCGTCACGTAGATGACGGTCAGGCCCAGTTCGCGCTGGATGTTCTTGATCTCGGTCTGCAGCTGGTCGCGCAGCTTCTTGTCCAGGGCGCCGAGCGGTTCGTCCATGAGGATCACCGGTGGCCGGTACACCAGCGCCCGGCACAGGGCGACGCGCTGCTGCTGCCCGCCGGACAGCTCGCGCGGGCGCCGGCGGCCGTAACCCGTGAGCCCGGCCATCTCCAGGACCTGCCCGACCTGACGGCGGATCTCGGCCTTGGACAGTCCGCGCAGCTGCAGCGGGAAGGCGATGTTCTCCGCGACGGTCATGTGCGGGAACAGCAGGTACTGCTGGAAGACGAACCCGAGCCCCCGCTTCTGCGGGGCCAGCCGGGTGACGTCACGGTCGCCGACCTTGATGACGCCGGCGTCCGGTTCCACGAATCCGGCGATCATCATGAGGGTCGTGGTCTTGCCCGAACCGGAGGACCCGAGGAAGGTGACGAACTCCCCCGCCTCGATCTCCATCGACACCTCGTCGACCGCGACGACGCCCGCGTACGTCTTGCGCAGCCCGGTGGCGGACAGCGGTTTGCCGCTTCCCGCCAGCGTTGCGGCGCCGGCGCGCGACTCGGCCTGTGCCATCACTCCGGCCTTAGCCACGTGCCCACCCCCGCCAGCGCTTGATGACGGCGTCCTGGTTCTTGATCCACCAGTCGACGTCGAGGTCGAACCCGGTGTGCAGGTGCTCCGGGGAGCTGGCGAGGTTGTTGCTCACGGAGGCGGGCAGCTGCTTGTACGCCGCTTGGACGACCGGCCCCATGGGGTAGAGCGTGGCGAAGTGCGCCTGCACGTCGGGCCGCAGTGAGAAGTCGATGAGCTGGTAGGCGGCGTCGGTGTTGGCGGCCCCGTTCGGGATCCCCCACCCGTTGCTCTGCCGTCGCGCGCCGTTCCACTGGTACGCGAGCGGCTGGCCCTGCTTGATGAGCGCGTCGAGCCGGCCGTGCCAGACGCTGGAGGCGACGACCTCCTTGCGGCCCAGCAGGACCCCGGGAAGGGCACCGGTGTCCCAGTACTTCTTGACCGAGCCCTTGATGCGGTCCATCGCCTTGAACGCGCGGTCCACGTCGATGGGGTACAGCTTGTCGAGCGGCACGCCGTCGGCCAGCAGCGCGAACTCCAGTTCCGGCAGGTCAGCGTCCGGATTCTGCAGCGACCGGTTGCCCGGGAAGGTCTTGGTGTCCCAGAAGTCCGCCCACGACTGCGGCGTCTTCCCGCCGAACGCGTCCGTACGGTAGGCCATCACGCTGGCCCAGTAGTTCTTGCCGATGGCGTTCGGGGTGACGAGGTTGGCCGCGATGCCGGCGCCCTTGAAGTTCTTCAGCCGGTCCTGGTCCAGCTTCTGCAGGGCGTTCTCCTTGCCGAACAGCACGAAGTCGGCCATCGAGTCGTCGATGACGTCGAACTGCGGCCTGCCCTGCTTGATCTGGGCGAGCATCTGCGCGTACTCGATGTTCACCACCTGGACGGTGATGCCGGTCTCCTTGGTGAACGGCTCGTAGATCGCCTTCTGGTTCGCGTCCCCGTACGTGCCGCCGCTGTTGCGGACGACGAGGGTCTTCTTCCCGCCGCCACCGCCGGCGGCGGCGCCCGCCGAACGGCTCGTTCCGGTCCCGCATCCGGTCAGCGACGTCGCGGTGATGCCCGCCGCGACTCCGCCGACTCCGAGGAGGAACGCCCTCCGGTCGATCCGTGCTTCTCTCATCGCCGATACCTCCTGGTCGTGCTGTCGTCTGTCCCGATCTGTCCCCGATGTGGTCCCTGCCGTGGTCACCTATGGCGTGCGGGCGGGGTAAGGCGGGAGGCGGGTACCGGCCGCCGGCCGAGAGGAAGCGGGCCATGGTCACGCGCCTTCGTACGGGGCGGCGATGGCCGCGAGTTCGGCGCCGGGTGCGACGGTGAGGCCGTGCATGCCGTAGAAGATCCGGCCGGTCGCCGTCGCGGTGACCTTGTGCTCGCGGCCGTCGGCGGGGTCGATGACGCGGCCGATGACCTGACCGGCGCTCACGTCGTCCCCCGTCCCGGAGTCGGGGTACCACAGGCCGGTGGCCTCCGCGGTCACGGCACCGGCCCAGACCCATTCGCGGACCGGCGGCGGCTGCGGGCCCGCGTCCCGCCGCAGCACGCCCAGGTGCGCCAGCAGCCGGTACAGGGACTCGGTCAAGGAGCGCGCCACGTCCGGGCCGCGCTCCCCCAGGCAGCCGGTCTCGACCAGGACGGCGGGAACGCCCTGACGGGCGGCGGCCGCGTGGCTGTTGCCGCCCTCGGCGTTCAGGCCGAGGATGACGTCCTCGATCCCGAGCGCGTGCGCCATCGCCCGCGTCCTGGAGTCGAGGTCGGCGTCGCCGGTGAGCCGGTAGCCGACGAAGTCGCGGAGCGTCTCGTCGATGCCTCCGCTGTGCAGGTCGACGTAGGCGTCGGCACCGGCGATCAGGACCTCGAAGACCCAGGCGGCCAGCCGCTCGGTCGGCCCTCCCGCCGGGTCGCCGGGGAACACCCGGTTGATGTTGACGCCGTCGAGCGGGGACACGCCGAGACGCCCGTGGTACACCGCCGGAGGGTTGGCCACCGGGCAGATCACCAGCCGGCCGTGGACCTCGTCGGGCTCGACCAGCGCGCCGAGCCGGGTCGCGGCGTCCACTCCGGTGAACTCACCGCCGTGCACGCCCGCGGTGATGACCACCGTCGGACCCGGCCGCGCCCCGTTCACCAGGGTGACCGGGACGTCCACGGCCGTGGAGCCCAGGTCGGCCCGTACGCTGCCGCGGACCTTGGTCCCCGGCTCGGCGCGCAGCGGGCCCACGGTCAGGTCGCCGTGGCCGGTCGCGTGCGCTGAGGTCGTCATCTCACTCCTCTTCTCGCGGGGTCAGGCCGCCGCGCGGCCGACGGTGGAAAGGAAGTCGATCGGCTGGTCGGTGGTCCCGGTCAGCGCGAGGTCCGCCGCGATGTCGCCCATCGCGGGCGACAGCTTGAACCCGTGGCCGGAGAACCCGGCGAGCAGCACGACGTTCGAGGCGCCGGGCAGCGGGCCGACGAGGGGCCGGCTGCTGTCGGTGTAGCCCTCCATGAAGACCGAGAGCCGGATCGGATCGGGGTTCAGGTCGGGCAGGTAGCGCCGGAGCAGGCCGGTGAACACCTCCAGCTCCTCCGGCCGTACCGTCCGGTCCACCTGGTTCGGGTCGTCGACCGGCCGGTGCAGCGCCCGGGACAGGCCGAGCTTCACCGAGATCCCGTCGGGCGAGGGCAGGCCGTAGCAGTGGGTCGGCGCGGTCCGGATGAACGCGGGCCGTTCGGCGCCGGACCAGGCGTCGGAGGTGGGCACGTACCAGGCGTTGATGAGCCGGCGGACGTCCACCTCCCACGGCAGGCCGGGGAGCAGCTCGTTGACCCACGGGCCGACGGTCACCACCACGGCGTCGAAGCGCTCGGCGCCTTCGTCCGTACGAACGTCGACGCCGCCGCCCGCGGGCACGATCTCGCGGACCGGGGTGTAGCGGTGGATTCGCGCGCCCAGCCGCTCCGCCTCACGGGCGGCGGTGACGACGGTGAGCTCGGGACGGACGTACCCGGCGTTGCGGTCGAGGACCGCGGCGTCGCCGTCCTCGAGCCGGAACTGCGGGAGCCGCTTGGCGAGCGCGTCGGCGTCCAGCACCTCGTGCTCGAGCCCGTGCTCGGCGATCGACTCGAGCACGGTGCGCATCTGCTGGTGCTCGGCCGGCCCCATCAGCAGGCAGCCGGTCAGGCGGCGCAGCTCCCGGCCGCTCTCGTCCTGCAACCGGCGCCACAGCGTGTCGGCGTGCTTCAGCAGCGGCACGTAACGCGAGTCCTCGAAGTGGGCGCTGCGGAAGATCCGCGTCTCGCCGCCGGCCGCGCTGCGGTCGTGGCCTGGAGCGAAGCGGTCGAAGCCGACGACCTCGGCCCCGCGGGCTGCCAGCCGCCAGGCGGCCTGGCTGCCCATCGTCCCGACGCCGACCACGGCGACGCGCTTCCTGGGTACCACGGAGGACTCCTCTTCGTCTCGAGGGGTGGACCGACTCTTGCTCGTATGGCGGGGAGAGGCGTATTCGAAGGGGAACGCGCGCGGGTTCGCCGCGCGGGGAGCCGGGAGACGAAGGTGTGTCACCGAAGGCCCGTGCCACTATGTGGCATGCCGTGCTATTATTTGGCACAAGCTTGAGGGTTGCCAGAGATCAAGTCAAGGGGTCTCTTCGCCGGAGACCGGGATTTAACTGGGGAAACCTCGTGGAAATGAAGAGCGTGACGCGTAGCCTGCGGCTCTTGGAAGCGGTGGCTCAGCATCAGCCGGTGACCGTGGGAGAGCTCGCGAAGCTCTATGGGATTCCCAAGTCGACGGTCCAGCGCACCCTCGTGACGCTGCACGAGGCGGGGTGGCTGCGGGCGAGCCGGGGCGACACGACCCGCTGGGAGATCGGCGCGCGCGTGCTCGCCGTCCGGCCGGCCGCCCTGCAGGGCGCGAGCCTGTTCGCCGCCGCCCGTGAGCCCATGGTCCGGCTCCGGCACGCGCTCAACGAGACGATCCACCTGTCCGTCCCGGACGGGCTGGACTGCATGGTCGTGGTCGACCGGGTCGACTGCGACCGGACGGTGCGCACCTTCCATGAGATCGGCGACACCTCACCACTCCACGCCACCGCGACCGGACGCGCCATCCTCGCCCACCTCCCCACCGCGGATGTGGAGGAGTTCATCGCCCACGGACTGGAGAGCTACGGCGAGGCGACCATCACCGACCCGGCGGAGCTGCGCGCCGAGCTCGAGCGCGTACGACGGGACGGATACGCGCTCAACCGCAACCAGTACCGGCCCGACGTCGCCGCGATCGCCGCGCCCATCTTCGACGCCGACGACACTCCCCTGGCCACCCTCGCCATCTCGATGCCCGACTCCCGATACGAACCGGACCGGGAGTCGGAGCTGGGCCGGCTGATCGCCGACACGGCCACCGAGATCAGCACCCGCCGCCTCGGCGGAATGACCGGGATGTAACCGACCGGCAGCCGCTACCAGGCGTCACCGTTGAATTCGTGGAGTTGCCCCCGATGTCGGTGCGCACTTGTAGGGTCACTGGTCGTGAAGTTGGTGGTGCAGGTGAAACTGCTGCCGACGCCTGAGCAGGCGGCGGCGCTGGCGGCGACCCTGCCCCTGTGCAACACCTTGGCAGGCGAGGTGTCGGCGGTCGCGTTTGAGCAGAGGGTGTTCGCTCGGCAGAAGCTGCAAAAGCTCGTCTACGCGGAGTTGAAGGCGCGTGGGCTGTCGGCGCAGCCGGCGTTGCATGTAATTCGTAAGGTCGCCGATGCCTACACCACGCTGCACGCCCAGATCGAGGCGGGCCTGCTGGGTGGTGAGGATTCGCGTCGGCGTCGTAAGGCGGAGTCCAAGCCAATCGTCTTCCGGGCTGATGCGGCTCAGCCGTTCGATGACCGGTGCCTGTCGTGGCAGATGGACGCCCGGACCATCTCGATCTGGACCGCTCACGGCCGGGTCCGGGGCATCGCCTTCACCGGCGAGCCGGGGCAGTTGAAGTTTCTGGCGGCGCACCGCAAGGGCGAGACCGATCTGGTGCGCCGCGATGGGATGTGGTTTCTGATCGCGACGTGTGAGGTCGAGGAGGCCCCGCAGTTCGAGCCTGCCGATTGGATCGGGGTGGATCGGGGGATCGTGAACCTGGCCACCACCTCCGACGGCGACAACCACCAGGGCAAGGGCCTGCAGCGCTACCGCAGGCGCCAGGCCCGGCTGCGCGCCGAGTTGCAGGCCAAGAAAGCCGCGGGTAGCCGGTCGGCGGCCCGCCGTCTTGCCCGCCGGTCACAGCGGGAGGCGCGGCACGCCTCGAATGACAACCACAAGATCAGTAAGCAGATCGTGGCCGTTGCCCGACGCACCGGACGCGGTATCGCACTTGAGGAATTGAGTGGGATACGCGATCGGGTACGGCTCAGGCGGCACCAGCGGGCCACTCTCTCCTCCTGGCCGTTCCACCAGCTCGGGACCTTCATCCAGTACAAGGCGCTGCGGGCCGGGGTGCCGTTCGTGGAGGTGGATCCGGCCTACACCTCCCAGCGATGTCCGGTGCCGTGGTGTGGGCACACCATGCGGGCCAACCGGCCCGACCGGGATACTTTTTGTTGTCGTCGGTGCGGGTTCGCTGGCCCCGCCGACGTCATCGCCGCTGCGAACATCCGGAAACGGGCGTGCGTGGCGTGGGCATTCGTCAGCATGCCCGTCCCGACCCCCAATCCTGGGGTGAAGGGAGATGCGACCCTGGCGCGACGGCCAGCCGTGACGGGGAGCGCGACAAGGTGTGAACGCCCGAGCCTCAAGCCCGGCCGCTCACAGCCAAGAAGCTGACGCTCCTCTACATGCCGATCGAGGTGGCCCTGCCGCTGTACGTGCGGGGGACGCTGCACACCGGCGCGTCCGGCCTGGGTCTGCTCTGGACCGCGCTGGGCGTCGGGGCGCTCGCGGGCGCCGGCCTGGTCGACCGGCTCCGCAACCTCCCCCAGCGCCCGCTGCTCATCACGATCATCGCGCTGTGGGCGCTGTGCCCGATCGCGCTGGCCGGCATCGAGAATCAGACCGCGGCCATGGTCGTCTTCGGCCGCGGCGGCCTGGTCTGGGCCCCGTTCACCCCAATCGCGTACAGCTTCCTGCAGACGGGCCTGCGGCCCGCCGAGCAGCAGCCGGTGGTCACGCTCTGGACGACGGGCTCGACGGTCGCCGCCCCGCTCGGCCTGCTCGCCGGCGGCCCGCTGATCGCCCTGACGGGCGTCGGCACCAGCCTGTTCATCTCCGGCCTCCTGACCCTGCTGCTGGCCCCGCTGGCCGCCTGGAGCGTGCTGACGCGGGCGGAGGTCCGATGACGTCCGCGGCTCAGGCGTCGCGTCGTCGCAGCAGCAGGCCGCCGGCCAACAGCGCCGCGGCGGCCCACCCGGCGGTCACGCCGAGACCGGCCCAGGGGCCGATGGGCAGGCCACGGAGGTCGGTGGTGGCCTGGATGGTGAGCCCGGCGCTCATCGGCGCGATCTGCTGGAGCAGGCGCTGCCAGTGCGGATCGCCGACCGTCTGGGCGAGGATGGGAAACAGGTAGAGCAGGCCGAGGACGATCCCGAGACTGGTGGCGGAGTCCCGCACGGCGGTCGCGATACCGAGGCTGAGAAGGGCGATCAGAATCAGGTAGAGGACCGTCCCGACGGCCGCGCGCAGCGTCGGCCCGTCGGCCAGGGACAGGGCCCGGTCGCCGAGGTCGGGCAGGATGAGCCGCCCGGCGAGCACCGACCCGAGGACGGCGGCGGTTCCACCGACGGCCACGACGCCGGTGAGAGAAATGGCCTTGGCCGCGAAGGCGGTGGCTCGCCGCGGCACCGCGGTCAGGGTGGTGCGGATCATGCCCGAGCCGTACTCGCTGCTGATGATCAGCACTGCCAGGATGGCGACCGGCGCCTGGCCGAGGTAGACGCCCATGAGGGTGATCTTGGTCGTGTCGCCGCCGCATACATTGGCCGTGCAGTTCACCACCGAGGTCGCCACGGTGCTGAGGGCCACCGTCGCCGCGACGGTACCGAGGAGCAGCCAAAGGGGGCCGGCGACGGTCCGTATCTTCGTCCATTCCGCGTGCAGCGCCGGCCTCATGCGTCCCTCCTGTGGATAAGGACGGCTGCTACCGCGAGGCTCGCCACCGCGTAGCCGGCCAGGACGGCGAACCCGGCCCATGGCGCCAGCGGGTAGTAGCCGTAGTAGGGCGTGTAATTGCTTGCGACCTGGTGATACGGAACAAGCGTCTGCTGGACGGCGAAAGCCGCGCCCGGTGTCGCCGTGGCCACTCCCTTCGACACGCTTGCGGGCAGGAACGGGATGGCGATCAGGATGTAGGGCAGCACGATGGCCACGATGACGGTGGTGACCGCGCCCGCACTGTGCCGGAAGATGGCACCGACGGAGAGGGCCAGGACCGAGGCGGTCGCGAGGAGCGCCGCGGTCCCGAGCGCCACCCGCAATTCGGTCGAGGATGACACCGGGAAGATGTAGACGCCGTTGCCCTGGGCGAGCCGCTCACCGAGCGGAGTCGCGAGGATCGTCCCCGCCAGCCCGGCGACGAAGGTGACGGCCCACAACACGATCGCCTTGGCCACCAGCACCCGGCTCCGCCTCGGACTCGCGGCCAGGGTGAGTCGGATCATCGTGTTCCGGTACTCCGCGGTGATGAAGAGCGCCCCCACGACGACCACCGCGATCAGCGCGGCGAACGTGCCGGTGAGGATGTCCTTGAGGAGGCCGCCGGTCGGGAGGCTGTCGCGGACGGCGGGCGCTATGTCGCCGGCGCCGGTCACCGTGAACCGGGCGCCGGATCGCGTGACCGAACCCGAGCCGTCTTCCGGGTAGCCGGCGAAGCTGGGGGATCTGGCCCCCACCTGATCGCCTGTCCAGTCGCCACCGGCCCAGCCCCCTTGGGTCCGAAGATCCTCGAAGGTGGCCGTGGACACGCTGCCGCGCGTGCCCCCGCCGCCCACGGCTTGCGGGGAGGCGACGAACAGCCCGACCTGCGCGGTCGATCCGAGCCCGCTCACCTGCGCGGTGCCCACCTTGGTCCATTTCGTGCCGTCGGTGGAGGCATAACCGGTGATCGCGTCGCCCGAACGGTCCAGCCGCAGCCGGCGGGGAACCGCGCCCAGGGGGCCGGCCGTGTCGTTGACGTAGTTGTCCTGCATCCGCACGCCGTGGCTGCCGGTGACCATGATCGCCGCGTAGCGCGATCCCTGGCGGGTGCTCTCCTTGATGATGAGCCCGGCCTTCGCCCACGGCACGATGCCGGGCCGCAGGTCCCCGGGACGCTTGGGGATGCTGCTCTTGAGCGCGGAGACGGAGACGGTGATGCTGCCGTTTCCGGCGAGCGGCTGGTGCGCGAAGTAGAAGCTGTCGGTGACCGGTTCACCGCCCGGTCCGATCGGAACGGGTGGTGCGCCCTTCTGGTTGCCGCTGGCCCCGGTGAGCAGGGCGAACAGCACCATCATCACTGCCGCCGCGATCGTGCCGGTCACCCAGCCGCGGACGGTTCGGAACTTGGTCCATTCCGCGTGCAGCAACTGGGAGAAGCCGTCCCGCCCGACCCGTTGGCCGGGTCGGTGAGGCGTAACGGTCGGGGTCACCGTGACACCTCCGTGGGCGCCGCGGCGCGGAACTCGACCGTCTCGCGGGTGAGCTCCAGGTAGACGTCCTCAAGGGTGGCGCGGTGCGCCGACACCTCGGAGAACGGCACCGCGCTCCCGCTGAGCAGCGTCACGATCCGATCCGCGGGCAGGCCGGAGACGGTGATGGTGTCGCGGCCGGTGGCCGCCACGGTCGCGCCGGCGTGCGCGAGCACCCTCATCGCGTGCGTCCCTGCCGTGGTCCGCAGGGCCACCCGGTTCTCGGAGGCGGCCGCGATCAGGTCGGCCACGCCGGCGTCGGCGATGGCCCTGCCGCGCCCGACCACGACGAGATGGTCGGCCGTGTCCTGCACCTCGCTCATCAGGTGGCTGGAGACCAGCACGGCGCGGCCCTGAGCGGCCAGCGACCGCAGGAAACCGCGCATCCAGATGATGCCGTCGGGGTCCATACCGTTGAACGGCTCATCGAGCATGATGATCGGCGGGTCGCCCAGCAGGGCCGCGGCGATCCCGAGCCGCTGCCGCATGCCGAGCGAGTAGCCGCCGGCCTTGCGGCGGGCCGCGGAGGTCAGGCCGACCTGCTCGATCACCTGGTCCACCCGCCGCGCGGCCAGGCCCTGCGAATGCGCCAGCCAGAGCAGGTGGTTACGCCCGCTGCGGCCAGGGTGCAGCGCCGCCGCGTCCAGCAGGGAACCGACATGGTTCAGCGGGTGCCGAAGGCTGCGGTACGGCCGGCCCTCGATCAGCGCGCTGCCCTCATCGACCGCGTCCAGGCCGAGGATCACCCGCATCGTGGTGGACTTCCCGGCCCCGTTCGGCCCCAGGAAGCCGGTCACCGCACCCGGACGGACGGTAAAGGACATGCCGTCGAGGGCCAGAGTCCCCCCATAGCGCTTGCGCAGTCCGGCGACGACGATCCCTGCGGCGCTCATCGCGGCGAACTCACGTTTCGAAACGGATTCATGCCGACGGTTGTACGCGGCACCCGGTTCCAGCCCGGTCGCAGCGGCTGCGACCGGGCTGGAACCGGGGATCTGGCATCGTCGACGCATGGCACCTCGACCCGATGGCCCGTTCGGCCGCCCCGCCCGTACGACGACCGGCGGTGAGCGGCGGTGAGGGTGCTCGTCGTCGAGGACTTCGAGGTCCTCGCCCGCTCCATCGGAACCGGGCTGCGCCGCGAGGGCATGGCCGTCGACGTCGTCTTGGACGGAACCGCCGCCCTCGACCGCCTGGCCGTCACCCGCTACGAGGTGGTGATCCTCGACCGCGACCTGCCCGGCGTCCACGGGGACGAGATCTGCCGGCAACTCGCCCACGGCCGCTGCGAGACCCGCATCCTGATGCTCACCGCCTCCGACACGATCGAGGATCGCGTCGACGGGCTCAGCCTCGGCGCCGACGACTACCTGCCCAAGCCGTTCGCGTTCGCCGAACTGGTCGCCCGCGTCCGTGCTCTGGCCCGCCGCGCCACCCCGCCGCTACCGCCCACCCTGGCATGCGGTGACATCACCCTCGATCCGGCCCGCCGCATCGCGTTCCGGGCCGGCCGGCGCCTCGAGCTGAGTCCCAAGGAGTTCGCCCTGCTCGAATGCCTGCTCGCCGCGCCCGGCCTGGTCATCTCCGCCGAGGAACTACTCGAACGCGTCTGGGACGAGGCCGCCGACCCCTTCAGCAGCGCCGTCAAGCACACCATGCACCGGTTGCGGGTCAAGCTCGGCGACCCGCCCGTGATCGAGACCATCCGCGAAGGCGGCTACCGCATCGGATCGTCATGACCTCCCAGCAGCTCGCCAGAAGGTCCTTGCAGACGCGGCTCGCGCTCGCCTACGCGGCGGGCATCTACGCCGCTGGGGTCTTCGTGCTCGTACTCGTCGACGTCCCGCTCGCCAGCGTCCAGTCGACCAAACCCCAAGGCGACCCCTCAGCGCCCGTGCTCACCGGGCACGGAATCAGCCTGCCCCAGCTCCTCACGGGATCCGCCGTCGCCCTGGTCATCCTGATTCCGGTCGCCCTGGCTCTCGGCTGGTTCGTCGCCGGCCGGTTCCTGCACCCGCTGCGCGCCATCACCGCCACCGCCAAAATCATCTCCGCCGGCGACCTCCACCGCCGCCTCGACCTCGGCGAGCCCACGGACGAGCTGACCGAACTCGGCAATACCCTCGACGACCTGTTCGCCCGCCTTCAAGCCTCCTTCGACGCCCAACGCCACTTCATCGCCAACGCCTCCCACGAGCTGCGCACCCCCCTCGCCGGGCTGCGCACCCTCCTCGAAGTCGCCCTCGCCGACCCCGACGCCGACACCGACACCCTGCGCTCGGCCTGCCAGGAGGCCCTCGCTCTCGGCGGACACCAGGAACGGCTCGTCACGGCACTGCTCGTCCTGGCCACCAGCGAGCGCGGAATCTCTCGCCGGGACACCCTCGACCTCGCTCAAGTAGCCGAAGGAGTGCTCGCCTCCCGCCGCGACCGAGCGACAGAGAGAGGCCTTGCCCTCGCCGAACACCTATCGCCCGCAGTGACGGCCGGGGATCCAAGACTGATCGAAAGCCTCATCGGCAACCTCATCGACAATGCCATCCGCCACAACCGCTCAGACGGGCACGTAGAGGTCACGACCCAGACGTCCGGCACGCAGGTGACCGTTACGGTCACCAACAGCGGGCCGGTCATCCCCGACGACCAGATCCAGCGCCTCTTTCAGCCCTTCCAGAGACTGGCGCCCGAACGTAACGGCCGCCGCGACGGCTACGGTCTCGGCCTCGCCATCGTCAACGCCGTCACCCAAGCTCACCACGCCACCCTCACCGCCGGCGCACGCCCCGAAGGCGGCCTGTCCATCACCGTACGGTTCGCGCACGCACCGCACCCGAACCTCCACCATCCGAGCGGTGGGATAGTCGGGCGGTGATCAGTTCACGTCAGCTCGAGTACTTCCAGGCCGTGGCGAGGGAGCTGCACTTCACCCGGGCCGCGCGGGAGCTGCGGATCGCCCAGCCCGCGCTGTCCCAGCAGATCCGAAAGCTCGAACGCCAACTCGGCGTGGTGCTGTTCGAGCGGGACAACCATCGGGTGGCGCTGACCGAGGCCGGTTCGGCGCTGCTGGAGCGAGCCGACCGGATCCTCGCGGACATCGGCGCGGTCGAGGACGAGATGCGCGGGTGGGGCGGCGGTACGCGCGGCCGGATCCGGCTCGGGGTGGCGCGCGGACTCATCGCGGGGATGTCCAGGCTGCTGGCCGAGTTCTGCGCCGCCTATCCCGGGGTCGAGATGCGGTTCCGCGAGATGACCACCGGGGAGATGGTGGAGGGCCTGCTGGCCGGGCGGCTGGACGTGGCGACCGTGGCCGAGGTGCCGCGGAACGAGCCCCGGCTGGCCACCCACCCGCTCGGAGAGGAACCGCTGGTACTGATCGTGGCGCCTGATCCCTCGCCACGGCATGTCACGCCCACCGCCCACACGGACGCCGCCTTCTCGGAAGCGGCCTTCGCGCCGGGCGGGCGGGCGAGGGTGACCGACCTGGGCGACCTCGATCTCGTCACCTATCCGCCCGGGTCGGTCGTACGGGAGGTGGTCGCGGGGGCGCTGGCCGACGCCGGGATCTCCGGGCGGTTCCGGTTCGAGACGCGCGACTACGGGACGGCGCGGTCGCTGGTGAGCGTCGGGCTCGCCGCGGCCGTGCTGCCGCGCTCGGTCGCCGCCGAGCCCGGCCCGCCCGTACGGGTGATCGATCTGGAGCCGGTGCTGACCTGGCGGCCGTCGCTGGCCTGGTCAGCGGTACGGGTGTCGCCTCCCGCGCTGAAGGTCTTCGTCGACTTCGTGGCCGAGCACGGCGATATCCTCGGCCTATCACCACGAGGCTGATCAGATATTGGACGTATGACTCGATCTGCGGAAATGATCGAGTCATGGACAGAAACGAACGTGGCCTGAGGGAATACGCGGCACTCATCGGCGGCTCCGCCGAGGAGCAGCTCGCCGGGATCAGGGCCGCCTCGCCGCACATGTACGAAACGATGATCGAGACCGGCTTCGCCGGGCCGATGGCCCGGCCCGAGCTCGGCCGGGCCGCCCGGGAGCTGGCGACGGTGGCGGTCATCGCGGCGCTCGGGGGTGTGGACGACAAACTCGCCGTGCACGTACGCGCCGCCCTGCGCCAGGGCATCGGAGCGGACGAGCTGCGGGCGCTGGCCGAGCACGTGGCGCTGTACGCCGGTTTCCCGCGTGGCCTGACCGCGCTGAGCGTGATCGACCAGGTGCTGGCCGAGGCGGGCGTCCCCGCTCCCGCGAGGCTCCATAAGGTGCGGCTCGAGGACCACGAGACCGTGGTGGCGCAGGTGGGCGAGAGCGGACCGGCCGTGCTGCTGTCCCACTCGCTGGGGTTGGACTGGCGGATGTGGGAGCCGGTCATGCACCGCCTCGCCACGGGCCGCAGGGTCTTCGCCTACGACATCCGCGGGCACGGCTCGGCCGCCGGCTCGCCCGCGCCGTTCACGATGGACCAGGCCGGCGACGACCTGGTCGGCGTCATGGACGCGCTCGGGCTCGACCAGGCCCATGTGGTGGGCCTGTCGATGGGCGGCTCGATCGCGCAGACCGCCGCCGTACGGCACCGGGAGCGGATCGCGTCGCTGGCGCTGCTGGCCACCAGCGACCACCCGTTCACCGACGCGTTCGAGAACCGGGCCCGGTCCGGCGAGACCGACGGGATGGAGGCCCAGGTCGCGCCGACGCTGACCCGGTGGTTCACGCCGGGCGCGCTGGCGGCCAACGCCTGGGGCGTCCGGTACGCGCGCGAGCGGATCCGCCGCATGCTGCCCGAGGACTGGACGGCGGCCTGGCGCGCGTACAAGAGCCTCGACGTGCAGGGCCGCCTGGCCGACTCTCCCGTGCCTACGCTGGTGCTGGCCGGTGCCGTCGATGCCTCGACGACCCCTGAGATCATGTCCGCGATCGCCGAGCGCATCCCCGGCTCGACCTACGTGGAGCTGCCCGGCACGCCGCACCAGCAGACCCTGGAGCGGCCCGAACTGGTCGCGGACGCTCTCGACGACTTCCTGCCCGTCGCCGCGGATGGCGATCCGCGATGAGGGCCGCCTGGTACGACCGCAACGGCGCCGCTCACGAGGTCCTCACCGTCGGCGAACTGCCCGATCCCGAGCCCGGCCCCGGCGAGGTCCGCGTCCGGCTGGCGGCGGCCGGGGTGAATCCCGCCGACGTCAAGCGGCGCTCCGGTGCCGGCGGGCGGACGATGACCGCGCCGCGCGTCGTCCCCGGCGACGACGGTGCCGGGACCATCGACACGATCGGCCCCGGCGTGCCCGCCTACCGCGTCGGACGCCGGGTGTGGGTGTACGCCGCGGGGCAGCACTCGCCGTTCGGCACCTCGGCCGAATACGTCGTGGTGCCGGACGCGCAGGCCGTCGAGCTGCCCGACGCCGTCCCCTTCGAGGCCGGAGCCTGCCTCGGCGTCCCGGCGCTGACCGCGCACCGCTGCCTGCTCGCCGACGGCCCGGTCGATGGGGCGACGGTCCTGGTCACGGGCGGTGCGGGAGGCGTCGGCCACTACGCGATCCAGCTCGCCAAGAACCACGGCGCGACCGTCATCGCGACCGCCAGTACCGGCGAAAAGCAGCGCGCCTCCCTGGCCTCCGGCGCCGACCACGTCGTCGACTACCGCCGTACGGGCGCGGCCGAGGCCATCCTCGAGCTGACCGGCGGCCGCGGCGTCGACCGGGTCGTGGACGTGGCGTTCGGCGCCAACCTTCCCCTCACCTCCACGGTCGTCGCCACCAACGGCACCATCGCCGGTTACGCCTCCGACGCCGTACCGGAGCCGACGCTGCCGTTCTATCCGCTGATGCGGCGCGGCATCGTCGTTCGCATGGTGCTGGTGTACGTGATGCCCGAGGACGCGCTGCGGTCGGGCATCGAGGACATCACCGAACTGCTGGCCAAGGACGCCCTCCACCACCCCATCGCCGCACGCCACCGACTCGACGAGATCGCCGCCGCCCATGAGGCGGTCGAGACCGGCAGCGGGATCGGCAAGATCATCATCAGACCGTGACCTCCTCTGCCGGGCCTGCCGGGCCCGGCCTCATGCCCATGCCCGGATGTTCGGAGATGTCACAGGCGGGGGTTGCCGTCTCGTCGTAGGGGGTGCAGGCAATCCTCGACCAAGGAGCAGATGATGAACCTCGCGCTGTGGATCGCAGCCGGGCTGCTGGCCGCAGTCGCTCTGACCGGCGGCATCACCAAGACCTTTGTGCCCAAGGCGAAACTGGCCGCGGCCCATGGCGGTGGATGGACCGGCGACGTCGGCGTCGCTTTCGTCAAGAGCCTCGGCGTCCTCGAGCTCCTGGCCGCGGCGGGCCTGATCCTGCCCGCCGCGCTCGACATCGCACCGGTTCTGATGCCGGTGACCGCCGTCTGCTGGATCTTGCTGATGGTCGGCGCGATGATCACCCACGGCCGTCGCGGCGAATCCAGGCTTGTGGTGCTGAACCTGGTCTATCTCGCGCTCGCGACGTTCATCGCCTGGGGCTGCTTCGGCACCGGGTCCTTCACCGGCTGACCTGCGGCATGATGACCAACGGGCGCTGCTTCCTCAATGCGGCGGGGCGTCAAGGAGCAACTGGTATGAGCAAGACCGAGGAGTTCGAGGAGCTGCGGCCGCTGCTGTTCTCGATCGCCTACCGGATCCTGGGCAGCGTGAGCGAGGCCGAGGACGCGGTCCAGGAGACGTGGCTGCGTTACGAGGCGTCCTCGACCCGACCCAGGTCGGCCAAGGCCTACCTCTCGGCCACGGTGACCCGGATCTCGATCGACGTGCTGCGCTCGGCCCGCGTCCGGCGGGAGGAGTACGTCGGGCCGTGGTTCCCCGAGCCGCTGCTCGCCGACCCTTATGAGGATCCGACACGGTCGGCGGAGCTGGCCGACTCGGTGTCGATGGCGGCCCTGCTGCTGCTCGAGCGGCTCAGCCCGCTCGAGCGGGCGGTCTTCGTGCTGCGGGAGGTGTTCGACTTCGGCTTTCCCGAGGTCGCGTCGGCGGTGGGGCGCTCGGAGGCGGCGTGCCGCCAGCTCGCGGTGCGGGCGCGGCGTCACATGGCCGAAGGCCGGCCCCGCTTCGAAGCGGACCGCAAGGAGCGGAAACAACTGGCGTCGCGGTTCTTCGACGCGCTCCGCGAAGGCGACGTCGCCGGCCTGCAGGACCTGCTCGCCGCCGACGTATCGATGGTCGGCGACGGCGGCGGCAAGGCCCCGCAGCTGGCCAGGGCAATCGTCGGTGCCGAGAACGTGGCCCGGCTGCTCGCCTCCGTCTTCCCCCGGCTGGCCCGGATCGACGTCACGTACGAGCCGCACGAGGTCAACGGCCAGCCGGGCGCGATCTTCCGCGACCGGGACGGCAAGGTCCTTCACACCCTGGCGCTCGACGTACTCGACGGGCAGATCCAGGCGATCCGCCTGGTGCTCAACCCCGACAAGCTCGGGCACGTGGGCCCGGTGGCGGACGCCTGGGCGGTCGACCGCGAAGTAAGACGGGCACGTCGGCCCACGGAGTGACGGGCCGAGCAGTGACGCTCAGCGCCGTCGACCGGGCCGCATCCCGCGGACGCTGTCCGAGGACCCTTCCGGCCGGGCGACCTTCGTGTCAGGCCGGACCGAAGTCGGCGGCGTAAAGGGCGGCGGCCTCGGCCGCCTTGCGGGCCAGTGCCCTGCGGAGCTCGAGCGGCGCGAGGACCTCGGCGTCGGTGCCGAACCCCAGAAGCACCTCCGCCGCACGCAGGGAGGGGAAGCGCAGGTCGACGGGCACGCGTTCGGGTTGGAGTTCGGTGTCGGGCAGGAGGTCGACGGGCGGGGGTCCGGCCAGGTCGGCCTGGTGGATGCGCAGGAATTTGCCGAGCATCTCCCGCCGGACGCTGACCGTGACGAGTAGCGGTACGGGGATGTCGTCGATGTGGCGACGCAGGCCGTCCCAGACGTCGGCCAGTTCCAGGCCGTCGCGGCGGCGGACGGGCTCGTCCAGTACGGCGGCGGACTGGGCACGGTCGGCGCGGAAGAGCCGGGGTTCGCCGCGGTGGTCGGCGACCAGGTACCAGGTGCCGGCCTTGTTGACCAGCCCGTAGGGGTCGAGGGTGTAGGAGCGGACGCGGTTGTCGCGGCCGTGCCGGTAGCGCAGCCGCAGCCGCCGGTCGTTGAAGACCGCCTGCTGGAGCACGGCGAGATCGACAGCGGCGGAGCGTGCGGGGCCGCCGCGCCAGCGCACCGGGTCGATGAGGATCCGGCGGCTGGCCAGGTCGGCGTCGGGCCGGTGCGGGGCGGGCAGCGCGGCCATCAGCTTGCGCAGGGCGGAGCCGAGAGCCGGGCCCAGACCCAGCTCGGTGTGGGCGCGGTCGGACAGCAGCACGAACAGCGCGCGGGACTCGTCGGTGGTCAGCCCGGTGACGTTGGTGCGGTAGCCGGGCAGCAGCGCGATGCCGCCGTGCGGGCCGCGCACGGTGTAGACCGGCACCCCGGCCGCCGACAGCGCCTCCACATCGCGCATCACCGTACGGACCGACACTTCCAGGCGATCGGCCAGCTCGCCCGCCGGCAGCTGCCCATGGGTCTGCAGCAGCAGCATGATCGACAGCAGACGCTCGGCTCTCATGCCTCCCAAAATTACCCCTGTATATGACGCTCCCTGACATATACCTCGGTGACGCTGCAGGTAGACGGGCCGCCCGCAGGGGGCGCTCCGCAGGTCCCCGGCCGTACAGGGGACAAAACACGAGAGGAACCATGCTGTGACTGGAACGAACGGGCTCGCCCAGAAGGTCGCCGAGGACTTCGTCCGCGCGTGGACCAGCAAGGACGTCGACAAGGCCCTGAGCCTCCTCGCGGAGGACGTCGTGTGCGAGGCGCCGACCGGCACGTTCGAGGGGGTGGAGGGCTACCGCGGGTTCCTCGAGCCGTTCGTGACCTCGCTCATCAGCGCCACCGTCATCGACGTCCTGGCGAATGACACCCACGCGGCGACGGTGTACACCACCGACACCCCTTTCCTGAAGGACTTCCGCGGCATCGACCACATCACCGTCGAGAACGGCAAGATCACGCACGTGACCAGCGTCTTCGACCTGCTCCCGATGCACCAGGCCAAAGGCAAGATCCAGCCCTGACCCGGCCGTCCACCAGCGGGCCCGTATCGAGCACCGGCCTCCGGCCTGGCTCCGGGCCCGCTCGGCCTCATCGCGCCGGGTCCACTGCTGAGGTGACGACCCGAGCCGTGCTCATGTGATGACGATCCGGCTGGTGGTCGCGTCGCTGACCGGGGCACCCCGTCTGACATGGCCGCCTGATCCGCACCGGCGAATCGGCGGATGGCCCGGACGGCGCGTTCGGCGGCGGGGTTCAGGGGGCGGGGTTCGTGTAGCCGTGGGTGAAGGCGTAGCGGGTGGCTTGGGCGCGGTCGCGGGAGCCGGTTTTGGCGAAGATGCGGTTCACGTGCGTCTTGACCGTTCCCTCGCTGACGAAGAGGGTCCGGGCGATCTCGCGGTTGGACTGGCCTGCCGCGATGAGACGGAGGACCTCGGCCTCACGGGGGGTGAGATCTCCCTCGTCCGGGGTTGCGAGTGGGGTCGAGGGGGCGGGTGCGCGGGTTGCGGCTGACAGGAGGCGCTTCTGGACTCCGGGGTCGAGGATCGCCTGACCGGCCGCGGCGGCCAGCACGGCTCGGCCGATTTCGGCCCTCGTCGCGTCCTTGGTCAGGTAGCCGAGGGCTCCGGCCTGGAGGGCGCCGATGATGGATTCGTCGTCGGCGTAGGTGGTGAGGACGACGACGCGGGTGCCCGGATGGTCGGCGGTGATGCGGCGCGTCGCGGCCACGCCGTCGCAGCCGGGCATGTTCAGATCCATGAGCACGACCTGCGGGCTCACCGCCGCGACAAGGTCCACCGCGGCGTCGCCGTCCGCCGCCTGACCCGCCACAACGATGCCGGGCAGCGTACTGAGCAGCGCCGCCAGGCCCTCGCGCACCGCGGACTGGTCGTCGGCGACGATGACGCTGACCGCATCACCGGAATTCTCAGGGCTCATGCCGGAATCCTCAGGCATACCTGCCACTCCCCCTCGGCCGGCCCCGCCGTTAGCGTGCCCCCGCCCAGCGCGGCACGTTCCCGCAGCCCGGTGAGCCCGTATCCGGCGCCCGTGGCCGCGATCGGCCCGGCACCGGTCTCTGCCGGGAGCGGGTTGACGATCCGGACCACGACCTCCATCGGAGCGAACTCGAGGGAACATCCGACCGGCTGCCCTGGTGCGTGCTTGCGTGCGTTGGTCAGCGCCTCCTGCATGGTCCGGTAGGCGGCCAGGCCGACCTCCGCGGTGACCGGGCGCGGCGGCCCGGTGACAGTGAAGTCGACGGGTGCGTCACCATCGGCCTGGTACTCCTCGGCCAACGCCGAAAGCTGGTCCGGCAGCGGCGCGTCGTCACCGCGCAGCGCCAGGATCGCCCGGCGCGCGTCCGCCAGTCCTTCTCTGGTGAAGACACCGGCGCGGCCGATGCACTCGATCGCCTTGGCGAGCTCGGGAGGTCCGGGCGGCAGAGCGCCCAGCAGTCCCTCGGCCGCCTGCAGGTTCACCGACACCGCCGCGAGCGAGTGGGCGAGTACGTCATGGATCTCCCTGGCGATCCTTGCCCGTTCGGCGAGCGCGGCGGCGTGGGTCTCGGCCTCGTGTGCGCGGCGGGCCTCGGCGAGCGTTTGCTCGGCCTGTACGGCCCTGAGCAGGTAGGCATGGCGGGTCAGGCCGAACGCCCACAGGCCGATGAACGTGAGCGGGTAGCCGAGCAGCGTCTCGGTCGGCGCCCGGGTCACCAGGCCCGCGACGAGGAACGCCGCCACGGTCTCCGCGGTGATGGCCAGCGACGCCTCGGTGCTCAGCGTGACGCCCGCGGCCGAGGTCACCACGCAGCCGACCGCGACGGCCGTACTGAGCGGAGACACCCCGGCGAGTACGCCACCGGCCGCTCCCAACACGGCCAGCGCCGCGACCGTCAGGCGCTCGCTGCGCCGGGCGAGCACCAACCAGCCGACGTAGCCGGCGGCGATGACGACCAGTGCGACGGCGAGAGCCTTGCCACTGCCGCCTGCTCCCAGACGCGGATGCGCGAGGGGGACCGTGAAGAGCACCACCACGAAGACGAGCGTCCGTACGACATTCAGCACCGGGGGCACGCTCGAGCCGGTGATGGCCGTAGGCCCCGCGCGCGCGGTGAGAGAGCGAAGCACGCAGTTAACGTATCCGCCCTGTCCGCCGGGGCATACGGACCTGTCCGGGCGATTGCGGATGACGCGCCGCAACCCCCCGAACAGACAACCGCCCCGGACGGCCCCCACGCCGCCGGGGCGCCGTCATGTCCAGGCCCTGCGGGCCGGTAAGGACCGAAGTCCTGGAATACGAGGGAAGTCCGCCTCTACGGTCCGGCGATGCGGCGCGCCTGGAATGAAAGTGGACGTCGAGTTCGACACTGAGCCGTCGGGCCGGTTGCCGCTTTCGGCTACGGCGATCCGGCCGGTGGTGGCGGTTGATCAAGTGACGACGAATCAGGAGGAATGATGCATGCTGATGCCGGCGACGCGCTGGTGGTGAAGGGCCGTCACGTCGGAGATGAGATCCGCGAGGGTGTGATCATCGAAGTGCACGGAAAGAACGGAGCGCCGCCTTACCTCGTGCGCTGGAGCGACGGCCATGAGAGCGTTTTCTTTCCCTCCGCCGACACGCTGATCGAGCACCACCCCGCCAAGCAGGGCGCGCAATAGTCAACGGCCTCGGCGGAAAGTCAGGGCGGTCCGGTCGCGGCGTCGGGACCGACGCGGCGCGGGTCACCCACTGACGTTCCCGAACCGGTGGCGTAAGGAACGGGGGAAAGCCATGCAGACCATGGCCGATCGACGCGTGCTCGGCGACGAGATCGCGGCGATCATCTTCGGGGTCGACGGAGTCGTCATCGACAGCGCCCGGGTCGCGGCCGCCGCCTGGAAGTCGGTGCTGGACCCGTTCCTGCGCTCCTACGCCGCGACGCGGGAGGCGGAGGTAAGGCCGTTCGAGGTCCGTGACGACTACCTGGAACATATGCACGGCAGACCACGGCTCGACGGCGTGCGCGACTTCCTCGCCTCCCGGGAGATCACACTGCCCTATGACGACCTGCGCGGGCTGGCGGGGCGTGCGGAAGAGCTGTTCCTCACCGAGGTTCGCCGTCATGGCATCGCTCCGTTCGCCTCGAGCGTCGACCTCGTTCGCGCGGTGCGCCGCCGCGGCCTGCGTACGGCCGCGGTCTCCGTCGACTGGTACGCCGCGGAGTTGCTCACCCGAGCGGGTGTCGCGGAGATGTTCGACGTGCGGCTGGACGGCCTGGAGGCCCCGGGGACGATGCTGCCCGACCATCCCGAATGCGGCCTTCTCCTGGAGGCGGCCCAGCGGCTGAGGACGTCACCGGCACGGACCGCTGTCGTCGAGCAGTCCCCGGCCGGCGTATCGGCCGCACGGTACGGCGCCTTCGCGCTGGTGGTGGGAGTCGATCGCATCGGCCGACCCGCGGTGCTCCGCGACCACGGCGCGGACGTGGTGATCAACGACCTGTCTCAGCTGTGGCTTCGCGCAGAGCCCGCCATGGCGGGGCGGCCCTGACCCGTACGAGTCGATCGCCGCTCGAGGACCTTCGTCTCTGTCAGGGGTCTGAGCACCCGTGGTCCAATGGACACCGGATGCCGCAGCGAACCGGCCGAAGGGCTACGTCTCCGGGCCCGAGGGGTCGCGGAGATATGCCGTCGGCCCTGGCCACGTGCAGGTTCGACCCTGAGGAGATCACGCCATGCCGCTGACGGATGAGGAGCTGCGCCGGATCGACGCGTACTGGCGAGCCGCGAACTACCTGTCTGTCGGGCAGATCTATCTACGGAGCAATCCCCTGCTCCGTGAACCGCTGACCCGCGATCACATCAAGCCCCGGCTGCTGGGCCACTGGGGCACGTCGCCGGGGCTGAACCTCTGCTACGTCCATCTGAACCGGGTGATCAAGGAACGCGACCTGAACCTGATGTACGTCATCGGGCCCGGCCACGGGGGTCCGGCGGCGGTCGCGAACGCCTGGCTCGAGGGCACCTATAGCGAGGTCTACCCGCCGGTGTCGCGCGACGCGGCGGGCATGGCCCGGCTGTTCCGGCAGTTCTCCTTCCCCGGCGGCGTGCCCAGCCACGTCGCGCCCGAGACCCCCGGCTCGATCCATGAGGGCGGCGAGCTGGGCTACTCCCTCGCCCACGCCTACGGTGCGGCGTTCGACAACCCGGACCTGGTCGTCGCCTGCATCGTCGGCGACGGCGAGGCGGAGACCGGGCCGCTGGCGGCCGGCTGGCATTCCAACAAGTTCCTGGACCCGGCGGCCGACGGCGCGGTCCTGCCGATCCTGCACCTGAACGGATACAAGATCGCGAACCCGACCGTGCTCGCCCGCATCCCGGAGCATGAGCTGGTGGCGCTGCTGGAGGGGTACGGCCATCGGCCGATCATTGTGAGCGGCGACGAGCCGGCGGACGTGCACCGGAAACTGGCGGATGCCCTGGACGACGCCTTGGACGACGTCGCCCGCATCCAGGAGGCGGCACGCGTGACCGGGACCACGGACCGCCCCCGCTGGCCGATGATCGTGCTACGAACGCCGAAGGGCTGGACCGGCCCGCGCGAGGTCGACGGGGTGCCCGTCGAGGGCACCTGGCGCGCCCACCAGGTCCCGCTCGCCCGGGTACGGGAGAACCCGGAGCACCTCGCCGCGTTGGAGGCGTGGCTGCGTTCGTACCGTCCCGAGGAGCTGTTCGACGAGAACGGCAGGCCGGTCCCGGAGCTGCTGGCGCTGCCGCCCGAGGGCGAGCGGCGGATGAGCGCCACCCCGCACGCCAACGGCGGTCTGCTGCTGCACGACCTGGCGTTGCGCGACTTCCGCGCGTACGCGGTGCCGGTCGACAAGCCGGGCACGACGTTCAGCGAGGCGACCCGCGTGCTGGGCGGCTTCCTGCGGGACGTCGTCGCCGACAACCCCGACATCTTCCGGATCATGGGGCCCGACGAGACCGCCTCGAACCGGCTGTCGGCCGTCTTCGAGGCCACCGACCGGGTCTGGCGGGCCGAGCGGCTGCCGACCGACGAGCACCTGGCCCCGCACGGCCGGGTCATGGAGGTGCTGAGCGAGCACCTGTGCCAGGGCTGGCTCGAGGGGTACCTGCTCACCGGACGGCACGGGCTGTTCAACAGCTACGAGGCGTTCGTCCACATCGTCGACTCGATGTTCAACCAGCACGCCAAGTGGCTGTACGTCACCCGCCGCCTGCCGTGGCGGCAGCCGATCGCGTCGCTGAACTACCTGCTCAGCTCCCACGTATGGCGTCAGGACCACAACGGCTTCACCCATCAGGACCCGGGCTTCCTCGACGTCGTGGTGAACAAGAAGTCCGAGATCATCCGGGTCTATCTGCCGCCGGACGCCAACACGCTGCTGTCCGTGGCCGACCATTGCCTGCGCTCCCGCGACTACGTCAACGTGATCGTGGCCGGCAAGCAACCCGCGCTCACCTGGCTGTCGATGGACGAGGCGGTCCTGCACTGCACGCGCGGCATCGGCATCTGGGAGTGGGCGAGCACCGACGCGGGCGCCGACCCCGACGTCGTCCTGGCCTGCGCCGGTGACATCCCGACCCTGGAGACCCTCGCAGCCGCCGATCTGCTCCGCCAGTACTTCCCCGACCTGCGGGTCCGCGTCGTCAACGTCGTCGACCTGATGCGGCTGGAGCCCGACACCGAGCACCCGCACGGGCTGTCCGACGCGGAGTACGACGCGCTGTTCACCACCGACAAACCGGTGATCTTCGCCTTCCACGGCTACCCGTACCTCATCCACCGGCTCACCTACCGGCGGCACGGCCACGATAACCTGCACGTCCGCGGCTACCAGGAGGAGGGCACCACCACCACGCCGTTCGACATGGTGATGATGAACGACCTCGACCGGTTCCACCTCGTCATGGACGTCATCGACCGGCTGCCGCAGCTGGGCGGCCGGGCCGCGCACGTACGCCAGCAGATGACCGACCGCCGCATTCGCGCCCGCGCCTGCACCCGTGAGCACGGCGAGGACATGCCGGACGTGGCGAACTGGGTGTGGCCGCACGGCCGGGGGATGTGAGCGCCGTGACCACCGTACTCGTGGTCAACGCCGGCTCCAGCAGCCTGAAACTGACGCTGCTCGGCGCGGACGACACCGTACTGGCCGAGCCCGAAAGCCTCGAGGACGTACGGGGGCTGCCCGCCCCGGACGCGATCGGGCACCGCATCGTCCATGGCGGCCGGGACTTCACCGGCCCGGTGCTGATCGACGACGACGTCGAACGCCGGCTGCGGGACCTCGTCGACCTGGCACCCCTGCACCAGCCGAAGTCGATCGACGGCATCGACGCCGTACGGTCGGTGCTGCCCGGCGTTCCGGAGGTCGCCTGCTTCGACACCGCCTTCCACGCCGGGCTTTCGCCCGCCGCCGCGACGTACGCCCTGCCGGCGGAATGGCGGGAGAAGTACGGCCTTCGCCGGTACGGGTTCCACGGGCTGTCCCACGCGTACGCGACCCGGAGGGTGGGCGAGCTCGTCGGCGCCGATCCGGCCGCGCTGCGCATCGTCGTCTGTCACCTGGGGGCCGGCGCGTCGCTGTGCGCGGTGGCCCAGGGCCGTTCGGTGGACACGACCATGGGGTTCACGCCGCTGGAAGGACTGGTCATGGCCACCCGCTCCGGCAGCGTCGACCCGGGCATGCTGCTGTGGCTGCAGCAGCACGCCGACCTGTCCGCCGACGACCTCGCCCAGGCGCTCGAGCACGAGTCCGGGCTGCTGGCCCTCGCGGGCACGGCCGACATGCGACGGATCCTCGCCCGCGGGGACGCCGATGCCGTTCTCGCGGTGGAGGTCTACCTGCACCGGCTGCGCGCCCAGATCGCCGCGATGGCTTCCGCCCTGAACGGCCTGGACGTCCTGGTCTTCACCGGGGGTGTCGGGGAGCACGCGCCGCGGATCAGGCAAGGCTGCGCCGACGGGCTCGGTTTCCTCGGCGTCGCGCTCGACGAGGCCCGCAACGAGGCCGCCCGGTCCGACGCGGACATCGGCGCGGCCGACGCGCCCGTTCGCGTACTGGTCGTCACCGCGCGGGAGGACCTGGAGATAGCGGCCGCCACCCGTCGCGTGCTGCGAGCAGCGGCCCGGTGAACGCCGGCGCCACTCGATGCGGGCCTGTCCTGGGCGAGCACGGCCGCCGTGTTCACCGGGATCGCGATCAGGGCGGTGCGGATCCCGTCGGCTGATCGCCGGCTCTGGCCGGAAGAGTCGTGGTGGCGGCCAGGACGACGAGGACGGGCATGACGAGCAGGCCGATGCGAAGGTCGGCGGCTTGGGCGAGCGCACCGGCGACGAGGGGGCCGGTGATCTGGCCGATGCCGGCGATCGTGAGGATCTGCCCGAGTGCCTGGTCGGCCGTTCGGCCGCTGGCGGCGACGTGTAGTGAAGAGGCGAGCGGGAAGGTGCCGCCGATCCCGATACCGGTCACGGCGAGCCCGATCGTCGCCAGCGCTGGACTGCCGGTGGCCAGCAGGATCGGACAGCCCGCGAGGGCGGTGGCGAGCGAGAGCCGGAGCACGGTCGTCGGCGGTAGCTTCCGGGCCAGTCGGCTGGTGAGTACGCGGCCGGCGAGGTTGGCGGCGTAGAGGGCGCTCACCAGGCCGGCTGCGGTGTCCTGTGCGATGCCGATGTCGTCGTGCAGGTAGCTGGCGGCCCAGAAACTGAGGGTGAACTCCAGGCCTACCACCGCGAAGATCGTGGTGAGGGTGCGTCGGTGTGTGTGTCGATGCTCACCCGCGTGTCCGGCGGCGTGGGGTTCCGTGGTGTCGGTGGTGTGCCGTTGAGCCGAGTCGGGTAGGCGCGTCGCGGCCACGCTGACCGTCGCGGCGGCGATGAGGGCGAAGGCGATCACGAAGGAGAACCGCCAGCCGAGCGCCGTGGCGGCGCAGATGCTGACCACCGCCGGTGTGACGATGCCGGCGAGGCTGACGGCGACTTCCCCTTCGGTCATCGCCACGGCACGGTGGCGGTGGTGTAGATCGGCGAGAAGCGCCCAGACCCGGATGAGCGCTGCGGTGGCGAAGACGCTGATCAGCAGGGCAGCAGTCATGGTCAGGAAGAACGTCCGGCCGTAGCCGAGCAACAGACCGGCCACGGCGGCGCCGCTCAGCCCGACAATGATCACGCGTCGTCGCGGCGCGTTGGACCGGCTGGCCTGAATACCGGCCGTCATACCGCCGACCGCGAAGGCGACCTGGTGCAGCGCACCGACAAGGTAGGAGGTGTGCTCGATCCGTCGCAGATACGGCAGGACCGGTCCGAGCGCCGCGTTGAGGATGCCGAAGGCGAACAGGGCGGCGAACGCCACCCAGGTCGCCGTGTCACGGTGGTAGGCCACCTGCACGCACTTGGCGGCGAGGGCTCCAGATCGGCGTCGGTTCACGTCGCCACCGGCCCGCGGGTCGCCCACCGCGCGAGCATCTCGGCGTCGAGAACGCTGTCGAACACCGACAGGCCGACGCCGATGAGCGGCGCGTCTTCGCCCGAGCGGGCCGCGACGAAACCGGGAGGTCGGTCCCGATGCACGTCCATGAGACCGAGGTGGAGAGCGCGCTCGAAACCGGCGGATTCCGCGTCCCGCAACTGTGCCGCCAGACCGCCGAGGGTGACGAGATTCGGATCGAGCGCGTTGACCAGCCCGGCGATCCCGCGCCCGAGGTCGGCCGCCAGTGCGGTGCGCGTCCGATGGGCGTCGGGTGATGGGTCCGGGTCGGTGTACAGGCGGTGCAGCCACGCGCGGGGATCCGGCTGAGCGCGGAGACCGGCACGGCGGGCGACCGCCGGCGCGTCAAAGGCGACGGTCCAGCAACCGCGCGCGCCGCACGGGCAACGGTCGTCGGGATCGCCGAACGGGAGGTGCCCGAACTCGCCATGCAGACCGTGCGCGCTGGGTGCGGGTCTGCCGTCCACAACGAAGGCGCCGCCGACACCGACCTCGACGACGACGTGCAGCAGGGTGTGCGGGCGCGGCGTGTGCAGGCGGGCCTCGGCCACCGCCGCCATGGTCGCGTCGTTGCCGACGATGACCGGGACGTCCGGATTGGGGGCGACGCGACCGACGTCCAGGTCGTGCCAGCCGAGCATGGTGGCGTGCACGAGCCGGCTGTCGGCGGTAGGGCCCGGGACGGCCACGCCGATCCCGGCGACACGGTCGTCAAGGGTCTGTATCAGGTCGCCGACCCGCGCACGAAGCTGCGAGAGAAGTCTCCCCGGAGACGTGCCGTCGTGCCGACCGGTCGCCACGACCCCCACCACCCCATCGAGGTCGCACGTCCCGATCCGCCAGTCACCGTGCCGTATGTCCACGACGACGGCGACCGGTCCGGACGGGTGGGCGTGCACGGTGGTCGTCGGCCGTCCGCGTCGATTGGACGTCGCCCGACGCTCGCAGATCAACTCGGCGCTCGACAGCCGCTTGACGAGGTCCGACATCGGGCCGCTGTCCAACCCGAGATCGCGGCCCAACTGCGGCCGGGTGACCCGCGCCTCGCGCCGAAGCACCGCGAGCGCCTCGGCCGCCGAACGCCAGTGTCGTGCCTGACCCGATGTCATGGCGACCAATATACTCGCGCAGCGAGTTTAAGTGGGTATCGTTGACGTCATGGAGACGATGGCGGTCTACGACCGGCGACGCGTGCGGCACAGCGCCGCGAGGCGGTACGTACGACGCGAGCCGGGCCTACCGCCGCCGTTCGCTCCCGTGCTGCTCGACGCGAGACAGAGGTCGACGCGATGACGACGCTGCCCTGCGCGGGCCTGCTGTTCGACTGCGACGGCGTGCTCGTCGACTCCGACGCGAGCGTCCTACGGACCTGGACCCGGTGAGCGCGTGAGCTCGGGCACGGCCGGCGGGCGGCGGACACCGTCGCGCGGTTCGTCGAGCCGTCACGACACGTCGAGGCAGTGGCGTTGATCAACGCGCTCGAGGCGGAAGACGCCGAGACCGTCACCGCGATACCGGGCGCAGTGGAGCTGCTGGCGTCACTGCCCCGGGATCGGTGGGCGACCGTCACCTCGAGGCGACGGGACCTGGCGGTGGCGCGCCTGACAGCGGCCGGACTGCCGGTGCCGGACGTCCTCGTAACGGCCGAGGTCGTCACCGAAGGCAAGCCGCACCCGGAGGGCTACCTCGCCGCGGCACGACGGTGGCGGTCTCAGGCCACGCGCAGGCAGAAGGGATGTCCGGCGGGGCTGGCGTAGACGCGGCTGCCGGTGCGGGTTTCGGGGGTCGCCTCCTCCGTGGGCCGCAGTCGGGTGGCGCCGGCGTCGGTGGCGGTGCGGTCGGCGGTCGCGAGGTCCTCGACGCCGAAGTCGAGGTGCATCTGCTGGGAGGTGCCGTCGGGCCAGTTCGGGGCGAGGTGTCCAGGGGCGGACTGAACGACTACCACGGGCAGGCCGGGGGCCTGGATGAAGTGGTGGGTGGGCGTGCGGGTGATCGAACCGCCGAGCAGTCGGTGCCAGAAGGCACCCTCCGTCTCGATGTCGGCGGCGTCGATGATCACGGAAGTCAGGGTGATGGGCATGGTGGTGGTCCTGTTCTTCGTGCCGGTTGATGCTCAGACGGTCGGGAGGATGCCGCCGTCGACGCGGAACTGTGCTCCGGTGAGCCACTTCGCGCGACTGGAGGCGAGGAAGGCGATCATCTCGGCGACGTCCTCGGGGTCCCCGGGGCACCCCATGGGGACCTTCAGGTGGTCCACGATCTGCCGCGTGACCTCGTCCGTGGATACGCCTTGCTCCTCGGCCATGTGCCGGAGGTGGGCGGTGGCGCCGTCGGTGACGACGAAGCCGGGGAGAACGCAGAGCACGCGTACCCCGTGTTCGCCGACCTCGGTGGCCAGTTCGCGGCTGTAGGTGTTGAGCGCGGCCTTGGCGGCGGCGTAGGAGGCTTCGGTGCGCTGGGGCAGTTGGCTGGCGATCGAGGAGACGTGCACGACGACGCCGGAGCCCCGCTCGACCATTCCCGGCACCAGGGCCCGGTCCAGGCGGACGGTGCTCAGGAGGTTCATGTCCAGGTCGGCCTGCCAGGAAGCGTCCGACCGACTCAAGGTCGGCGCCGGGGCGCTCGCTGCGCCGGCGTTGTTCACGAGCACGTCCACGCCGCCCACGTGGTCGATGACGCGGCGGCCGAGTTCGGCCACACCCTCCTGCGTCGAGAGGTCCGCCGGCATGAATGTGGCGCCGCTGTCCTCCTCTGGCCGGCTGCGGGAGGCCGTCAGCACGGTCGCGCCCGCGGCGACGAATCGACGCACGGTCGCCGCGCCCAGGCCCCGGCTGCCTCCGGTGACCAGGACCCGCAGGCCGTCCAGACCCTCACCGATGATCGGCATGGGAAGTTCCTTCCATAAGATGAACCTGACTCCGGAAACGATACACATAAGCGGAACCGGACTCACCTTATGGAGGTCTCCTTGTCGGCATCCCGCCCACTGCGCGCCGACGCGCGCCGCAACCGCGAGGCGCTGCTGTCCGCGGCCCGCGAAGCGTTCCTTGCCGGTGACACCGACGCGCACGTGGAGGAAATCGCCCGCAGCGCCGGGGTCGCCGTCGGAACGCTCTACCGCCACTTCGAAACCCGCGAGGCGCTGATCGAAGAGGTCTACCGCAAAGAGGTAGACGACCTGTGCGCCTCGCCGGAGGACCTGCTGGACCAGCACAGCCCCGAGGAAGCCCTGGGCCGCTTCCTGCTCCTGCTCGTGGACCACGCCGCCGTGGGCAAGGGGATGTCCGTCGCGCTGGAGAGCATCATGGCGACCGACTCTCCGGTCTTCGGCGACGCCCGTACCCGCATGGGCGACGCCCTGACGCGGCTGCTCGACGCCGGCACTGCGGTCGGCACCGTCCGCGGTGACGTCACCGGCCCCACCCTGTTGCGGGCCCTGGGCGGCATCTGCGCCATGCGCGTGAGCGAGGGATGGCTCGACGAAGCCCGCCAGATCACCGGCCTCCTCCTCGACGGCCTGCGCCATGGTGCCCCGCGCGCGACCTGAGCCGAAGAATGCGCGGCGTGTTAGTCCTGCCCGTCGTCGTCCTCGTCCAGGTCCGGGGTGTCCGGGTCGCCTGGCATGAGCGTGAAGCTATCGGCGCCCAGAGCCGCTCCGCCGAACATCGCCGCCGAACCTGCCACCTGTGCTAGACGCCATGACCACCGGCTTAGCGTTAACCGCTGTACCGATGTTCCCCGATGCCGGGATAGCGATCGGCGAGCCATGCCGACCGGCGGTGGTGCCGAGACCCCCACCTGGCGAAGAAGATCACGCCGTACACCGTGACCAGACGCCGGTCATTCAACCTCTGGAGGAGCCCAGGTAGCGCAGGACGGCGAGGACGCGGCGGTTGTCGGCCTCGTCCGGAGGCAGCCCCAGCTTGTCCAAGATGCTCGCCACGTGCTTTTCCACGGTTCCGCCGGTCACCACGAGCGCGCCGGCGATGCCGGCGTTCGAACGCCCCTCCGCCATCAGCGCGAGCACGTGGCGCTCGCGCGCGGTGAGCGCCGCCAGGCCGTCGGTGCGGCGGCCGGCGCGCAGCAACTGGCCGACGACCTCGGGGTCGAGCGCCGTACCGCCCGCAGCGACGCGCTCCAGCGCGTCGGCGAACTCGGCCACGTCGGCCACCCGCTCCTTCAGCAGGTACCCGGCGCCGGCCGGGTTGGCTTCCAGCAGCAGGGCCGTGTATTTGGTCTCGATGTACTGCGACAGCACCAGCACCCCGATGCGGGGGTGCCGGCGGCGGATCTCGAGCGCGGCGCGCAACCCCTCGTCGGTGTGCGTCGGCGGCATCCGGATGTCGGCCACCACGACGTCGGGTCGATGCTCGGCCACCGCGGCCAGCAGCGCGCCGCCGTCGCCCACGGCGGCGCACACCTGGTGGCCGCGGTCTTCGATCAGCCGGGTGAGCCCCGCCCGGAACAGGGCTGCGTCCTCGGCGATCACGACCCGGCTACTCATGCGTGCAGCGGGAGCTCGACGGTGATCTTCGTTGGGCCGCCGGGCGGGCTCGCGATCGTGAGCCGGCCGTCCACCACGGCGACGCGCTGCGTGAGCCCGGACAGGCCGGTGCCCCGGGCCGGGTCGGCTCCGCCCGTGCCGTCGTCGGCGACGCTGAGCAGCAGCACGTCCCGCTGTCCGGCCAGCCGGATGGCGATCTTGTTCGCGTAGCTGTGCTTGGCGGCGTTGGCCAGCAGTTCGGCGGCGCAGAAGTACGCGATGGTCTCGATCGCGGGGGTGGGCCGGACCGGGATGCCGACCTCCAGCTCGACCGGGATCGCGCTGTCGGCGACCAACGAGGCGAGGGCGTCGGGCAGCCCGTTGTCGAGCACCGGCGGGTGGATCCCGCGGACCAGGTTGCGCAGTTCGCCCAGCGCGTCCTTGGCGCCTCGGAGCGCGGAGTCGACCAGTTCGCGGACAGCGGCGGCGTCCGGAACCTCGCCGCCGTCGCCGAGCTTCTCGCGGGCCATGCCGAGGTTCATGGCCAGCGTGGCCAGTCGGATCTGCGCGCCGTCGTGCAGGTTCCGTTCGAGGCGCCGCAGCAGGGCGGCGGAGTCGTCCACGGCCAGCGTGCGGCTCAGCTCCAGGTCGTGGACCCGCTGCGCCAGCCGCCCGGGCCCGAGCAGGCCGCGGATCAGCCAGGCGTCGGCGGACGTGACGGCCCTGGTCACCCACGGGGCGGCCAGCAGCATCGCCGCTCCCGCCGCGGCGGCGGCGAACGTGTCGGGGAGCGTCGTGACGCGGAACGTGCCCTGGTCGAACAGCCCGAGCGGCGTGTACACCGGCACCGGGCTCAGCCGGGCCCCCGGCGGGTGGTTGCGGAACGCCCCCCACAAGAGCGGGTAACTCAGATTGACCAGCCCGCCGATCCAGAAGAACACGGCGTACAACTCGATCAGGCCGACCGGCAGTTTGGCCAGCAGGTAGGCCATGACCCGCCAGCCGGCCCCGTCGCGAGGGCCCAGGCCGGGCCAGGTCCGCCGCACCGGCGGCGGCGCCTCGACTCGCACCCCGAGCAGCCCGGTCGCGAGCGTGCGCTGCAGCGAGCCGAGCCTGCGGGCCGCCCCCGTCGACACCAGCAGCACGAGCAGCAGTCCCACGCAGACACAGGCGATGGCCATGTCGGCCGGGGACGGGTCACCTCGCGCGCCTGAGCTCGCCAACCAGGTCATGTCCACCGCGAGAATGAAGAACGCCAGCGGGTTGACCACGGCGAACGGCAGCCCGGCGAGGCAGAACAACAGTTCGCGGCCCTCACGTCGGGTGAACGGCGCCACTACCGCCGCCTGGGCGACCGCCCACGGGCTCCTGACCCGCGCCTGGCCGCCCGCCGGCGGGTCCGCGGTCGGCGTGGTCATCGGAAGGCCCATGCCGTCATTCTCCATCCCCGCCCGGCCTTCTGCTCACGCGTCTCGCTGGGCCAGCAGCCATCCGCCGACCGTCATTGCGATCGCGGCGTACAGGCACAGCACGCCGAGCCCGGCCCACGCGGACAGGAAGTGCGGGCAGGACCCGACGTCCGTGCCGCAGGACACCGGCTTGGTCGTGCTCAGCGAGTTCTCCACGATCAGGATCGGCATGTACGACGCCACGCCGTGCGCGATGAAGCCGATGAACTGCGCGACCACGTATACGCCGGCCACCAGCACCCCGACCGCAGGGGCGCTGTGCCGGATGATCGCGCCCAGGCCCAGGCCGAGCAGCCCGATCAGGCAGAAGCCGGCCCCGGTCACCGCGACCGCCCGTAGCACGCCGGGCTGGCCCAGCGTGGGTGCCGCGACGCCGTGGCGCAGCGTGGCCCCCACGGCGAAGAACGCGACGAACGACGCGGCCTCCCCGACGATCAGGGTCACCGCCCCGAATACCGCCGCCTTCGCCGCCAGGACCAGGGGGCGTCGTGGGATGGCGGCCAGCGTGGCCTGGATTGTTCCCGAGGTGTATTCGCTGGTCATGGCCAGTACGCCGAGCACACCCGTCAGCAGCAGGCCGGGGACCACGCCGGCAAGCGCGTTGTTGGTCACGTCCCCGGAGGCGCTGCGGGTGTTCAGGCCCACCGCGACCCCGATCCCGACGGTCGCGACTGCCGTGAGGACCAGGGTCCACCAGGTCGAGCGCAGGCTGCGCAGCTTGATCCATTCCATCCGGGCCGCCTGCGCCAGCCCGTAACGGCCGCCCGTACCAGCGGTCGTGGTCATGACGTTGCCTCCTTCGCCGTACTCCCCCGGTACTCGACCGCTGCGCTGGTGAGCCGGAAGAACGCATCCTCCAGCGACTCCGACCCGGCCGACAGCTCAGCGACGGTCGTGTCCGCGAGCAGCCGCCCCCGGCCGATCACCACCAACCGCTCGGCGGTCAGCGCCATCTCGCTGATCAGATGGCTCGACACGAACACCGTGCGGCCCTGCGCGGCCAGCGACTTCATCAAGTTGCGGATCCAGCGGACCCCCTCGGGATCCAGCCCGTTCACCGGCTCGTCCAGCAGCAGCACCGCCGGATCGCCCAGCAGCGCCGCGGCGACCCCCAGACGCTGCCCCATCCCGAGGGAGAACTTCCCGGCCCGCCGCTCGGCCGCGCCGGCCAGGCCGACCATCTCGAGCACCTCGTCGACCCTGCCCCGCGGAATCGCGTTGCCGGCCGCCAGCGCGGCCAGGTGACTGCGGGCGCTACGGCCCGGGTGGAACGCCCTGGCCTCCAGCATCGCGCCGACCTCGCGCAGCGGCCAGCGCAGCTCGCGGTAGCGGCGGCCACCGACCCGCACCTGGCCGGCGTCGGGCCGGTCCAGCCCCAGGATCAGCCGCATCGTGGTGGACTTGCCCGACCCGTTGGGGCCGAGGAATCCGGTGACCGTGCCCGGCCGCACGTCGAAGCTGAGCGCGTCGACCGCGACCGTCGGTCCGTACCGCCTGGTGAGATCCCGCGCCTCGATCACCCGAACTCCTTCCGTTCGTTGGCGCCTACGGAAGATCACGCTAGCCACGGGGCCGCCCGGGCAGGACCCGGCTAACGGCCGTCTTCCGCCTGGGGGATTTCCCCCAGACAGGCCCACGCGTGCCGTTCGGCCTTGAGGGCGTGGCTGGGGGTCTGGACCTATGTCGGCTCGGATCGTTCCGGGTTCGGGACGAAGGCGGGTAGCGCGGCGAGGCTGTGGCGTACAGCCTCGCCGCCGTACTCGAACATCTGCTGCTCGTAGTCGCCGACCGCGCCGAGAAGGTCCTGGCGGTGCTCGACGGCCTCGATCAGGCAGCGGCGCAGCAGGTCGGCATCGCGCAGGGCGGTGTTCGCGCCGTTGCCGCCGGTCGGGGAGGTGGCGTGGATGGCGTCTCCGAGCAGCGTGACCGGACCGGGCGCCCAGCGCTCGCGAGGCTCGACCACCCGGATGGACAGCAGGGTGCTGTTGTCCGGGTCGGCCTGCTCGATGAGCGCCTGCAGGTCCGGATGCCAGCCCTCCATCCTGGACAGCGCGGCCTCCTGCGCGGTCGGGGCGCCGAGCGAGCCGTTCGGTGGCAGGAGCATGGCCCAGCGCACGTAGTCGCGGATATCGGGGAGGGTCACCTCGGGTGCCAGTTCCTCGGCCGCCTGCTTCGGCGGGGTACGGAAACGCATCGCTCCGAGCATCAGGCTCACCCCGTCCCCGGCGATCTTCGAGCCGAAGGCCGGCGCCAGGGTGGCAAAGCGCTCGGTCAGCGGCGTGCGGCCGATGACGAACCGGGCGCCGGTGTCGGTCGCGGTGGTCTGCGGCGAGAGCACCGCGCGGACGGCGGAGCCGACCCCGTCCGCCCCGACGAGCAGGTCGGCGGTGGCCGGCTCGCCGTTCGCGAACCGGGCTTCGACCTTGCCGTCGTCCAGCACGTCGTAGCCGGTCAGCGCGGCCCCGGTGTGCACGGTGAGTCCGGTCAGCAGCAGGTGCCGCAGCACGTGCCGGTCGATCACGATCCCGGTCCTACCGGGGCCGAGCTCGCCGACCCGGTTCAGCTGCGGGTCCAGGATCAGCTGCTCGGCATAGGCGTCACCGACGATCGCGTCCAGCAGCGGGTGCCAGCGCGGCGGCAGGCAGCCGCGCAGCGCCTCGAACCCCATCGGGCTCAGCACGAGCCGGTAGCCCTGGAACCGCGCGGTGATCGCCGGGTCCCGCTCGTACACCTCGGCCTCGATCCCGGCACCACGCAGGCCCTGCGCCAAGCACAGACCTCCCAGACCGGCTCCGACCACGGAAACTCGCATCACACACCCTCCTGAACGGACTTTCCGAACCTGCTCAGGTACCTGAGCCAGGCATACGCGAACCCACACAGAGGCGAACTTAGTTCTGCGTGAACGATCTAAGATCTACTCAACGAACTTAGTTCGTGTCAAGCTATAGTGGTCGGTATGCCCTCAGATCCCCGGCAACGCCGAGCAGCTCGCCACGCCCAGCCCGCTGGGGAGCCCGCAGCGACGCCACCACGCAAGAAGCCCATCACGGTCGACCGGATCACCGACGCCGCCCTGCAGGTCGTGGCCACCGAGGGCTACGACGCACTGACCATCCGCCGAGTCGCCGCGGTGCTCGGCACCGGGCCGTCGTCGCTGTACGCGCACATCGTCAGCAAAGAGGACATCGACGATCTGCTCGTCGGCCGACTCTGCTCCGAGGTCGTGCTGCCCGAACCGGACCCGGCCACGTGGCGCAAGCAGATCCTCGACGTGTACGCGCAGATCCGCGACCAGTACCTGAAATACCCCGGAGTCTCCCGTGCCGCGCTGGGCGTAGTCCCCACCAACCTCTCCACATTGCGGCTCAGGGAAGGGCTTCTGGCGATCCTGCGCGCCGCCGGAATCGAACCGCAGGACGCCGCCTGGGTGCTCGATGCTCTGTCCCTCTACGTCAGCGCCTATGCCTTGGAGCAGTCGCTGGTCCAGCAGCGGCGCAAACACCCGGACCAGGAATGGGTCCTTGGCCGCGAGGAGCTGATCCACCGGTTCACCGCGCTGCCGGCCGACACGTTTCCGCAGACCCGACGCTATGCCGCTGAGCTGACCTCCGGCACCGGACACGACCGGTTCGACTTCACCCTCGGCCTGATCATGGACAACCTCACCCAGCCCCGGCCGACACCGGCATCCGACACCGGATGAACACCGCACCCCGAGGCGAGTCTGTACCGGCGCGCGAGGCCGATCTCCCACGCCTCCTCCGGCTCGCAGGCGAAGCCCGCCATCAGCACACCACGGGCCATGTCCATGTCGATGACCGGTCGGCTCTCCATCGCGTGCTTGAGCTGCTCTTTTTCCTGCGGCAGCTCCACGGCTTCGTCCCTCGGCAGGCCGTCCTCGCCCACATTCTCCGCTGCACGGCTCTCACGAACACGCAACGCGTCCGCTGATCCGGCGCGATCATGCCGAGAGGCGGTTCACGATAGGGGTCAAGGCCCCGGCCGACGAGTGCCGGATCGGCCTGCTCGACTGCCGTGCGCAGTGCGGCGAGATCCGCGGCCATCATCTCGACGCACGCGCCGAGCGAGAGGGCCGGCGGGGAACTCTGCGGATCGTCTGGGAACTGCGACACGGGCCGGTCGGGTTCCGTGCGTTGCAGGAGCGCTGCGACAACATGTCCTCCAGCGTGCTGCGGCAACGGCTGACCGAGCTGCTCGACGCCGCCCTCGTCGAGCAGCATCCGGACACCACCTACGCCCTCACCGAGCTGGGCCACGGCGCCCACCGCGCGCTGCGCCCGCTCGTCCGGTGGTCCGCGGAGTGGGCCGCGGCCCTCCCCGCCGCCGGTTCCGAAGACGCCCGCTAGCGCCATTCGGCCCGCGAGGAGGCTGAGTGCAGGAATCAGCGGTAGGCGCCAGCGGTTGGCTGCGAGTTGGTCGCGGGTGTTTCGGGGTCCGTCGCTGAGGTCGTGGTCTTGGGTCAGGGTGTGGTGGCCGGGAGGGCGTTGACGCGGTTGGCGTACTCGCGGCGGGCTTTGCGCCGGGCGGGGGTGGCACCGTCGAGGGGGTGGCAGCGGCCCAGGAGTTGGTGATGCACGGTGGGCGAGGCGTTGATGCGCAGGGTGTAGCCCTGGCCGCGCCTTATGGCCTGGCCGTGGTCGAGCGCGGCCTGTTCGGCGTCGTCGAGGTCCAGGACGGGGCACCGCTGGCCCGACCCCGGCTGGTCGTGACCGGCGAGGTCACCGGTGGGCGCGACGTCAACGAGCCCACCGGCTAACCCCGAGGGACCTCAGCGGTGTGCGCGGGGGTGTAGCGCTCGCCCATCACCTGGTCGCTCAGCGGGTCCAACGCGGCCAGCGCCTCGGCGTCCAGGGTGAGCTCCAGCGCGGCCGCGTTCTGCTCCAGCCGGGCCGGGCTGCGGGTGCCCGGAATGGTCGCCACCGCCACCCCGAGCCGCTCGGCCTGGGCGTACACCCAGGCCAGCGCCACCTGGGCCGGGGTGGCACCCAGCCGGTCGGCCACCTCGCGCACGGTCTGCGCGATCTTCTCGTTGGCCTCGCCTGCCTCGCCGGCGAAGCGGGGGTTGGTGCGTCGGAAGTCCTTCTCGCCCAGCGTGGAGCGGTCCAGGGTGCCGGTCAGGAACCCTCGCCCCAGCGGCGAGTACGGCACCAGCCCGACCCCCAGCTCGGCCATCACCGGGGTGACCGCCTCGACGTCGCGGGTCCACAGCGAGTACTCGCTCTGCACCGCGGTGATCGGGTGCACCGCGTGCGCCCGGCGCAGCAGCTCGCCGTCGACCTCGGACAGGCCCAGATGGCGGACCTTGCCCGCCTCGACCAGCTCGGCCATCGCCCCGACGGTCTCCTCGATCTCCACGTCCTGGGGCGGGCGGTGGGCGTAGTACAGGTCGATCACCTCGACGCCCAGCCGCAGCAGCGAGGCGTCGCAGGCGCGCAGCACGTAGTCCCGGGCACCGCGGATGCGGCGTGCCCGGTCGCCGGCGCTGCGGTCGATGCCGAACTTGGTGGCCAGCTGCACCTGGTCCCGGCGGCCGTGGATGGCCCGGCCCACCAGCACCTCGTTGTGCCCGGTGCCGTAGGCGTCGGCGGTGTCCAGGAACGTGATGCCCAGCTCCAGGGCCCGGTTGATGGTGGCCAGGCCGCCGTCCCAGTCGGCGGTGCCGTAGCTCTCGCTCATCCCCATGCACCCCAGGCCCATCGCGCTGACGGTGAGACCGGGCGAGCCGAGCGTGGTTCGGGTGATCATGCGCGGATACTCCTCCTGCCCGGCGGACCGGGCGGTACCTCGAGGGCTGACGAACGCCTCCGACGCTAGGACTTGGAGCGCGCTCGAAGTCAAGCCGGCGGACCGGCCCCGCCGGCGAGGCCGGCGGGCAGGAAGAACGAATACTTGCCGAGCATGTTGACGTGGCGGTGGCGGAACGGGGAGAGCCGGGCGGCATCGTCGTCGCGGACCTCCACGCCGTCGGTCCGGGTGATCCGCTGCAGGTCGATTTTCCGCGCGCGGCCTGGTTGAACGGGCCGTAGTCGGCTTTCGGGTCGATCCGCCACAGCTTTTGGTCCGGCAGATTCTCCGGCCGCACACGGACGGGCGGCCGGAGACCTTCGCGATGGCGGTGGTCGCCGCGTCGATCAGACGGCGAGGCGACCGCCGTCGGCCACGATCACCTGGCCGGTGACGAAGCTCGCGCGCTCGCTCGCCACGAACGTGATGACCTCGGCGAGTTCCTCGGGCGTGGCGTTGCGCTTGAGCGGGTTGACCTCGGACCAGGTCGTGAACTTGTCGGCGCCGATGAAGTTCACCACGTTGTCGCTGTTCACGTTCCCAGGAGCCACCGCGTTGACGCGTATGCCGTACCGGCCCCACTCCGCGGCCCAACTGCGGGTGAAGGATTCGACGGCCGCCTTCTGCGCTCCATACGTCGCCATGTGCGGCATGGCGATCGCGGCGGCGATACTGCTGATGTTGACGATGTTGCCGCCGCCCCGCTCGATCATCCCCCGGACGAGTCGTGTGCTGAGGACGAAGTTGGCGCGCACGTTGGTGTCCCATGACTCCGCGTTCGCTTCGCTGTCCTGGTCGAGGGTCGGCTTGATGCTGGCCCTGTAGCTTGCCGCGTTGTTGACCAGCACGTCGATTTCACCCGCCTCCTTGGCCAACCGCTCGACGTCGGCGAGATCACTCAGATCAGCGAGGATGAACCGGGCCTTTCCTCCGCCGGCGGTGATGTCGTCCACCACCTCGGCCCCGCGCTCAGCGTTGCGGCCGGTGATCACCACCGACGCTCCGTCGCGTGCGAACGCGTGCGCCGTCGCGGCGCCGATACCTCCTCGCGACCCCGCACCCGTAATCAGAACGCTCTTGCCCTCGAAATCCATTGTGTGCTCCTCGAAAAGAAAAGATGTCTGACGGCGCGCGCCGAGATCGGGCGGCAGCTTTCCGGCCCTGGTGGCTGCGCTGCGCGTGCACCACGGTAGGACCGGCCTGACATAGAGGCAAATAGTGGCAACGTATAGTCTGCATTGACATCTCCTATGCCCTGCCGAAGGTGGATTCGAATGAACCTGCGTCAATACGAATACGCCCTGGCCGTCGCCGACGAGGGCTCCATGACAGCGGCAGCAGAGCGTCTGCGGGTCACTCAGCCCTCTCTGTCACAGCAGATCGGCACCCTGGAGAAGCACCTCGGGGTGCAGCTGTTCACCCGCACCCCGAGCGGGGTGACGGTGACGATGGCAGGGCGGGCTTTCCTCGCGGAGGCGAAAATCGCGACGACCGCATCCCGGCGTGCCATCATGGCCGCCCGCGCCGCCGACGGGGAACTGGCAGGCGAACTCATCATGGCTGTCCACATGGGCCTGGGAGCGCGCCAGCTGCCCCAGGTATTGGGGCAGCTGCGCAATCGCCACCCGAAGCTGCAAGTGACTCTCCACGAGGAGCCCGATCCTGCGGACATGGAACGACTGGTCCGCCAGGGAACCCTCGACATGATCCTCGTGCACCGCTTCCCCGCCGGGTGCACCTTCGACATTCACACTCTGGGCGAGGAAGCCTACGTCGCCGTCCTGCCGAAGGGGCACCCGTTTCTCTCGGACGGCGCCGCCCTGCGCCTGGAAGACCTGGCGTCAGAGGGGTGGATCCGGTTCCGGCGCGCCAGCCTGCTCGACGACTACCTCACCCGCTTGCTCGCCAACGCGGGTCTCAGCCCGCACACGGTGGCCCGAGCGTCTCAGATTTCCACTGCGGTGCGGCTCGTGGCGCAGGGCTTGGGCGTCACTGTGGTCCCGGCCTCGGCCATCCCCGAAGGCTTCGAAGAACTGGCCTGCCCGCTAATGCCTTCCCTGACCGAGCCCGTCCTCGTCGGCGTGCGGCGCAATCCGGGTTCGGCAGAGACGGCCATGCTCGACCATCTCAACCAGCAGAACTGGTGCGGTACAAGCCTCCTCTGCCAGCCCGCAACTGTTTGAGCGTTCACCACCGCTCAGCGCAGCCCCCCTTCCGGATCAGCAACCTCCTACGCAGATGAGCACACCCGGCCGGCCGCAGCTCCGCAGCTGAAGCACTTCAATGCCGTTCTTGCTTTCAGCGTTCCTGTGGGGGCGAGGCATGGACGCCGAGGGCAAGATCGGCGTGTGTTCGGGCGTCGGCGGACCAGTGGGGGGCGTTCCACTGGTCGGCGATGGCGGCGGCCTGGGCGAAGTGGGCGGCGGCCTCGTCGTCTCGGCCGAGGAGGAGGGCGAGTTCGCCGAGCGTGTGGGCGACCGGACGCAGGGCCAGCGACAGGCTCTCCGCGCCGGCGGGCGGACCGTCGCGGTGAGGGAGCAGGTCCGCGTAGATCTCCGCGGCTGCGTCGCGGTCGTTCAGCGCGACGATCGTCATCGCGCGCAGGCTCGTCAGGAAGGTGAAGAAGAAGTCGGGCCGGATCGGGCTCGGTGACGTGCGTGCCTCGTCGCTGCGGCCGGCGGCGTGGAGGGCGAGCGCGAGCAGGTCGGCGACCATCGGGCCGAGCGCCTCGTGGAGAGCGCGCACATCGTCCAGGTGGTCGCCGAGCGTGCCGTCGTTCAGCCAGATCGCCGCCAGCGCGAGGCCGAGGAAGCCGGCGTGCACCGATCCGGCGCGTTCCATGCGTGCGGTGGCCTCGGTGTAGAGGCGCTGGGCGTCGGCGAACCGGCCCTCGATGAGCACCAGGCTCGCCAGCGCGATCTCGGCGGCGCTGATCGCCTCCGGCATCCGGTAGGCGCGGGCGAGGTCGAGCGCCTCCTCGGTCACGCGGCGCATGGTCGCGGGGTCGTTGGCCGCGGCGGCGTTCGCGGCCTGGTCGAACAGCCCGGTCACGCGGTAGACGGGCAGGTCGTGCTCGACGCCGATCTCCACCAGCTCGCGGGCGTACTCCTCCTGCCCGGGGTCGCCGGCCAGGACCAGGAGCGCCGCGGCCCGGAGGCGGGGATCGGTGGCGAGGTCGAGTGCTTCCCGCGCCGCCGCCATCACCGTCGGATCGTCCTCGCCCACCAGCTCGTTGGCGTACGCGACGAGCAGCCGGGACCGCACGTCGGGGGCGAGGTCGGTCCGCTTGAGCAGGCGGCTGAGGCGGCCGACGATGGGACGGTCGACCGTGCCGTACGTGCGGGCCTGCCAGGGGGTGGGCTCGGTCCAGGCGGTGAACGCGGCGATCATCAGGTCGTCGCGGCCGATCGACTCGGCGTACTCCACGGCCTGCTCGCGCGTGTCCCTGGCCGCAGCGACGGCCCCGGCCCTGATCTGCGCGCGCAGCAGCCTGCCGAGCAGGTCGACGCGCTCGTCCGGTTCACTGGAGTTGGTGACGGCGTCGGTGAGGAGCGCGGCCGCCACGTCGTGGGCGTAGCGCGCCTCGGCCAGCTCGGCGGCCCGTACGCAATAGCCGACGGCCTTCGGTGATCCCGCTCGCGCATAGTGATGGGCGAGCGCCGCGACGTCGCCGGTGCCCTCCAGAGCGGCGGCGATCCGGGCGTGCATCCTGGTGGCCCGCAACCGGGTGACGTCGGCGACCAGCGTGTCCCTGACCAGCGCGTGAACGAACCGGACGCGCCCGGGCCCGGGTTCGTCGAGCAACCCGGCGATGACGCCCGCGTCCAGCCCGTCCAGCACGCCGTCCTCGTCGGAGTCGGCGGCCCGCACGAGCACGTCCACCGAACTCTCCCGGCCGGCCACCGCCGCCAGCCGCAGGACGGACACGCCGCTCTCGGGGAGCCGCGCCAGCCGACGCCGCAGCACGTCCCGTACGCCCTCGGGGACCTCGGAGAGCGCGACCAGCGCGCCCTCGCCGGTCAGCAGCCGCGCGCTCTCCCGCACATAGAACGGGTTGCCGCCGGTTCGCTCGGCGATCCCGGCCACGGTCGCGTCGTCGGCCTCGCACTCGGCGCGTACGAGCTCCGCGACGGCGTCGCCGTTCAGTCCGGGCAGGTCCAGCCGGAGGGGCGCGGTGCGGGCGAGGGACCCGAGCGTTTCGGTGAGGCGCTCGCTCTCGTCCGCGCGGTACGCCGCGACGACCAGGATCGGGGCCCGTACGCCGACGCCGCCGCCGAGCAGTTCCAGCGTGGCGGCGTCCGCCCAGTGGAGGTCGTCCAGGACGACGGCGACCGGCCGGTCGGCGGCGGCCGCCGCGAGCCAGTTCCACACGGCCTGCCGGAGCCGGAACCGCCCGGCCGCCGCGTCATCGTCCACCGGCGCGGAGTCGGAGAGCAGCGGCGCCAGGTCGTCCGCGAACTCTCCTGGGGGAACGCTCACGGCCACCTTCCGCAGCGCCTCGACCCACGCCCACGCGGGCGGCGCGCTGTCCACCTCGGGACAGCGCCCGGCGGCCACGAGCCACCCGTCCTGTCCAAGTCGCGCGCCGAGGTGCTCCAGCAGCGTCGACTTGCCGAGCCCCGCCTCCCCGGTGACGAGCGCGACGCGCGCCCCATCGGCGGTGGCCTCCCCGGCGGCCGCCACCAGCGCCGCGAGCTCGCCCTCCCGCCCCACGAACGTTGTCGCGCGGGGGCCGTTGTTCGGAGGCGGCGGCACGGTTGCCCGGGGCCGGGGCGTGTCCGCGGGGGGCGGAGGGACGGCCGCGCGGAGGACGTCCGTGCGCTGGGTGAGGATCGCCTCTTCCAGGGCCACCAGGTCCGGGCCGGGGTCGAGGCCCAGCTCGTCGGCGAAGGTGGCGCGGGCGCGGCGGAGCGCGGCCAGCGCGTCGGCCTGGCGGCCGCTGCTCCACAGCGCGAGAGCGTGCATGCGCCAGCCCTCCTCCCGCAGGGGAGCGTCGCGGGTGAGGCCCTCCGCCTCGGGCACCACCGCCCCGGGGTCGCCGAGCCGCAGTCCCGCGGCGATGTGCAGTTCGCGGGCGACCAGGCGCAGCTCGTTCAGCCGGGCGGTCTCGGCGGCGGCCCACGGCTCGTCGGCGACCTCGGCGAACGCGGGTCCGCGCCACAGCGCCAGCGCCTCGTCCAGCCGGGCGCGGGTGTCACGGGGATCGGTGAGCGTACGGGCCTCGTCGAGCAGCTCCTCGAAGCGCCATGCGTCCACCTCCCCCGGCGGCAGCCGCAGTGCGTAGCCGGGCGACGCGCTCACCAGCAGGCGGGCCGGGGCCCGCGGCGGGCGGCCGGGTTCCAGCAGGCGGCGCAGGTTCGACACGTACGCCTGCAACGACGCCAGGGCGCGCGACGGCGGCTCGCCGCGCCACAGGTCCTCGACCATCCGATCGACCGGCACGACCTGCCCGCGCGCCGCCACCAGCAGGGCCAGCACGCCGCGCTGCCGCGGTCCGCCGAGGGGAACGGGCTCGCCGCCGGCCTCGGCCGCGAACGAGCCCAACACCCTGATCAAGACCATGAGGTGACACATCGTACGCGCGGCCGCCGCACGCGTTCCAAGTCGGCTCCAAGTGCCTTCCAAACCCCCGGGAACAGCCTTGAGCACGCCGAACAGAACAGATGAAGGGGCAGGAACAGATGAGCGTCAACACCCAGGACATGGAGATCGTCCACCGCGCCTTCCGCCGCGAGTCGCGGCTGCTGATGGAGCTCGTCGCGGCGGTCGCGCCGGGCGACACCGCTCGCGCCAAGGTGATCGCCGACCACTTCCGCGACTACCGGCTCGGACTGAAGAACCACCACGAGGGCGAGGACGAGCTGCTGTGGCCGCCGCTCCTGTCCCGGGTCGACCTGGAGGCGGACATCGTCCTGCGCATGGAGGCCCAGCACGAGCGCGTCGCGGCCACGCTGACCAGGCTGGACGCCGCGGCCCCGGCGTGGGAGGCCACCGCCGGAGCCGACGAGCGCGACACCCTCGTGGCGGTCCTCGCCGATCACCGGGCGGTCCTGCTCGAACACCTCGACGACGAGGAGGCCACCCTTCTTCCGCTCGCGGCCGAGCACATCACCGAGCAGGAGTGGGCCTCCCTGGGCGACCACTTGGTGGCCAACACACCCAAGCTCACCCTGCTCACGCTCTTCGGCCTCGTCCTGGAGGACGCGAACCCGGCCGAGCGCGCCACGCTCCTCTCCGCCCTTCCCGCACCGGTACGCGGCATCTGGCACGTCATCGGCCGCCCCCGCTACGCCCGCCACATCCGCCGCGTCCGCGCGGCCTGACCAGACCCCACGCACGACTCACCAGGCTCACCGAAGACTCGCAAGGAGAAGAACAATGTCGCTGAAGAAGATCAACACCGTCCTGGCCGCCGCCTTCATCCTCTTCATCCTCTGGTTCGGGACGGAGTTCATCCTGAGCCCGGCGACGACCGCGCCGGGCTTCGGCCTGCCGAGCTGGCCGTCCGGCGACGGCGGCGGCTTCCTGATCATCAAGGGAATCCGCGACGTCGTCTTGGCCCTGGTCCTGGGCGTCCTGCTGGTGACGGGCCACCGCCGGGCGCTGGGCTGGGTGCTGCTGGTGGAGGCCCTCGCCGCGTACGGCGACATGACCACCGTGCTGGCCCACCACGGCTCCGTGGCCACCGCGCTCGGCGTCCACGGCCTGACCGCGACGCTGATGGTGGTCAACGGCCTGCTGATGGTGCGCGAGACCCGCAAGGTCGCGGCCGCTCCGGCGACGCCCGCCCCGCAGCCCGCCTGATGCCATCGCCCCGCCGAGGGCCGATCGGGGATTGAGCGGACAACTCATGCTCAGCAACATCGCCACCGTGCTCGCCGGATTGATCGGCGCCGTGGTGATGCCGGCGATCAGTGTGCTCCTGCTCGTCGCGTGAACCGCATGGGCCGGCAGGTGCATTTCCGAGAACTTGAAGAGGGAGACGACTATGACGATCAACGATGTGCGCGGTGTCCTCAAGGGGCGCGTGCTCCTGCCTGATGACGATGGCTTTGAGCAGGCGGCCACTGCGTGGAACCTCACCGTCAGGCAGCCGGTCGCGGCTGTGGTGGAGGCCGCGGACGCCGATGACGTGGCGGCGCTCGTGCGATACGCACGGCGGGCGGGTATGACGGTGACCGCGCAGCCGAGCGGGCATGGCGCCTCCGGTGATGTGGAAGGCCTGATCCTGCTGCGTACCGGCCTGCTGAACGAAGTGGAGGTACGTGCGGAGGAGCGTGTGGCTCGGGTGGGCGCGGGCGTGAAGTGGGGGCAGGTACTGGCGGCGGCCGGTCCGCTGGGTCTGACCGGCCTGTCCGGCAGCGCGCCGGGGGTCAGCGTGACCGGCTACACCCTGGGCGGTGGGGTCGGCTGGTTCAGCCGCAAGTACGGCTTCGCCTCCGACAGCGTGCGGGCCATCGACATCGTGGACGCCGATGGCGAGCCCGGCCGGGTGACCGCCGAGTCCGATCCCGAGCTGTTCTGGGCGCTGCGCGGCGGTGGCGGGGACTTCGCGGTGGTGACCGCCCTCGAACTCGAGCTGTACCCCGTGCCCACCGTGTACGGCGGGCGCGTCATCTGGCCGGACCACCGGACCAGAGAGGTATACGACGCATTCCTGGAGATCACCGCCGAGGCGCCGCGTGAACTCAGTGTCTGGATCAACCGGCTCCAGCCACCCGGCGCATCACCGATGGTCACGCTGGATCTGGCCTACCTGGGTGAGGCGGCGCAGGGGGAGGACCTGCTGGCTCGCCTCGACAAGATCGAGGGCCCGATCTCCGACAGCCGCGGCGTCGTCCCGGTTGCCGACCTGGGTGACATCACCGCCGAGCCCACCGACCCGGCCCCCACCATCACTCGTGCCGAGCTGCTCACCGGCCTGGACACGGACGCGGTGGAGCTCCTGCTGGCCAAGCCGGTCGAACCACTTATCAGCCTGCAGATCAGACACCTGGGCGGAGCACTCTCCGAGCCGGGCGGCGGGGCCGGTGCGAGCGGCGCGGTGGCTGAGCCGCACCTGCTGGGCCTGCTGGGTCTCGGCCTGCCGCACGTGGCCGATGCGACGCGCGCCAAGCAGGCCGAGATCGTGGCCGATCTGGAGGCTTACATCAGCGGCCGCAAGCCGTACACCCTGCTGTCTCCTGGTGAGACGGCGGCGAAGTCCTTCTCCGGCAGCGCGCTCGCACGGTTGCGAGAGATCAAACGGGCCCGCGACCCGCACAACGTGTTCCGCGCCAACTACCCGGTGCTCGTCTAGGCCCTACATCGGACCGCCTCTCAGAACACGATCGAGCGCTGCCCGGCCTGCGGGTCCCCATGTCGGCTTGCCGCCAGGAAGGCCCCGATCTCCGTTCTGGCCCATGAGCATGAGGAACAGGCTTTTCAGCGCAGCCAGCCCGCGGGCGCGCCGGATCGTCGCCTCGTCCGCACGCGCGTACACGTCGAAGAACCGTGAGGCGGCGCCCGCGGGAAGGATCACCCATGCGGCCGCGAGGTCCCACGCGGGATCGCCGGCGAACAGGGCGTCGAAGTCGATCACTCCCGAGAGCGTCCCGTCCGAGACGACGACGTTGGCGGGATGGAGGTCACCGTGCACCCAGAGCGGCGGGCCCTCCCACCCGGGGGCCGCGACGGCGTCATCCCAGACGGCCCGGACATCGTCGGCGATGTCGCCGGGGACGACGGCTTGAAAGAAGTAGTCGAAGCCGTCCGTGCACTCCTTGGGGTGGCCGCCGCGGTCCTCACTGATCGGCGCGTCAGCGGGCGCCTCCACATGGAGCGCTCTGAGGAAGCCCGCCAGGGCATCGGCCGCGTGGTCGCCGCGGCTGATCGAGGTGTAGTCCAGTGGTTCGCCGTGGACCCACGTCATGATGGTCCAGGGTTTCGGGAAGCGCGCGGACGGTTCACCGATCCGTACAGGGGTCGGGACCGGGAGCGGCAGGCGCGGGGCCAGGACGGGCAGCCACCGGCACTCCTTACGCAGGAGGTCCGGGGCACCTTCTTGACGCGGCATGCGTACGGCCAGCTCGTCCCCAAGGCGCCACTGCTGGTTGCCCCACCCGCCCACCACCTCGCGGATGGCCAGCCCCGCAAGGTCCGGATGCTGCTCCTGCAGCAGGTCATGGACCAGGTCCGCGGTGATCTCGATCTCGGAGTCGGTCATGCGGAGCCACAGTACTGGGGCAGGCGCCGACTCTGGCTCCGCTCGTGATCCGCGACTGGCCGGCCGCACCCTCTATGACCACATCACGTTCGGGATGCCGTCAGCGGGTGCCGCAGAAGGCGGTGTCGACCGTCCTCTGGATCGCGTCCAGGATCTGTGTGGTGTGGGGGTCGGAGAGGTCGCGCAGGGTCACGGACAGGGTGATGCCCCGATGGCCGTCGGCGGTGTGCAGGCTCTTGCTGCCGTAACCGACGATGCCTCCGTCGTAGCCCCAGACCGTGACGCCGCAAGGGAGTTGCATACTGTCGATGCCCAGCCCGTCCGCCTCCTTGGCCGGGCTGCCGTCGGGGATCGGGACCGTCTTCTTCATCTCGGCGAGCCACGTCGCGGGCAGCAGTCGGCCGCCGAGCAGCGCGGCGTAGAACCGATCGAGGTCGCCGGTGGTGGAGATCATCGCGCCCGCGGGTCCCGCGATCGAGGGGTTCATCCGGGTGATGTCCACGGCCCGGCCGTCGATCTCCATGTATCCGTGCGCGTGCGGGCCGGGGATGTCGGGGTCGCTGGAGGGCGCGGTCGTGGTGTGCAGCCCCAACGGCCGTACGATCCGGCGGCTGATCTCGTCTTGCCAGGACCGGCCGGTGACCTTTTCGATGATGAGACCGGCCAGCACGTAGTTCGTGTTCGAGTAGTGCCAGCCCTTGCCGGGCGGGAAGTACCGCGGAAGCGCGACGCCGCTGCGGGCGAGCTGTTCGGCCGGGAACGTGTGGAACCGCACCTTCTCCAGGAACGTCCGGCCGGCTATCGGATAGGTCTTCGTGTCATCGAGGTAGTCGGCGATCCCTGAGGTGTGGTTCAACAGCTGCCGCAGCGTGATGTGCTGCCCGCCGGGTACCAGGCCGGGCAGGTACCGCTCGACCGGGTCGTCCAGGCCGACCCTTCCCTGCGCGGCGAGTTGGAGCAGGACCGTCGCGGTGAACGACTTGGTGATGCTCCCCATCCGGAAGCGCCCCTGCCGCGGCACCGGTTGCGCGCCGCCCAGCCGGGCGTGCCCACTGACACCCCGCCATCGGCCGCCGGCGCCGATCACTTCGGCCTGCACTCCCACCGCCCCCGCGGCCGTCACCGCGTCAAGCGCCCGCTGCAGCTGCCCTCCCTGCGCCAACGAGACCGGCGCCGGGTCGCCTGCGGCACGGGCATCGTGATCGCTCGGGCTGCAGCCCGAAGTGATCGGCACCGCCAGCGCGGCCAGACAGGCCGCCCACACGGTCACGGACCGCCACCGGACCTTCGCACGTGCGTCCATCGGATACCTCCTGTGAGTACGTCGAATGCCACGGCACCACTCCCACGCCCACACGGCCCGCGGCGGCATCCCCATGCGGGAAGAACCCGGGATTCCCTCGTGGCGTGATGGCATCGCCGTAACGGATACGGCAGCGGGAGCCGAAGCCGCTCGTTGGTGCCTGCGGAAGATCACGCTAGCCACGCGGTCGCCGGGGCAGGACCCGGCTAACGGCCGTCTTCCGCCTGGGGGATCTCCCCCAGGCAGGCCCACGCACAGCCAGGCGCCCGGCGCTGCGGGCCCAGGCGTCCCAAGGGGCCGGGGCTGAGTGTGTTCGCCGTCAAGAGGTGGCGCGGGTGCATCGACTCGGCTAATTTAATACGTGAACGTATGCGTATTGAAAATAGGAGGGGTCATGGACCACGTGGACGTGCTGATCATCGGTGCGGGACCGACGGGATTGACGTTGGCCTGCGGCCTGGCCGCGCAGGGCGTCGGGGTACGTGTCGTTGACCGTGCGGATGCCCCGGCATCGACATCGCGGGCGAACATCCTGCACGCGCGTGGAGTGGAAGTCCTTGAGCGCTTGAAAGCCGTCGGTGACCTGCGTGAGCGTTCGCTGGCGCCGGTCGGGATGCGGATGCATGTCCGGTCACGACCGATCGCGACGATACGGTTCGCTCCGGATGACCGTGAGTCGGTGCAGGCGTTGTTCGTCTCCCAGGCTCAGATCGAGGAGCGGCTACGGCGGCGACTCAGCGAGTTGGGCGGCAGGGTCGAGTGGGGGATGACGGTCACCGCGGCAACGCAGGATGCCGACGGTGTGACGATCGAGTTCGCTGACGGTGTGCGCGTGCGGGCAGGTTGGCTCGCCGGTTGCGACGGTGCGCACAGCACGGTGCGTGAGGCCGCCGGGATCGACTTTCCCGGGGTGTCGGTCGTGGAGCAGTTTCTCCTGGCGGACGTCCATGCCGACTGGGACCGGGACCGGACCGTTTCGGCGGGGTTCTTCCATCGCGACGGTTTGCTGTTGGCGATCCCCATGCCAGGCGCGGACGAGGACGGTGACCGGTGGCGGCTCATGGCCGACGTGCCGGCCCTCAGCCGACGCCTCGACGACGCGGACATCGTCGCATGCTTTGAGCGGCTCCTTCCCGAGCGCGCCGGTGAGACGGGGGTGCGTATCCGCGACGCGATCTGGACGTCGGTCTTCCGCATCCACCGCAGGCTCGCGGCCGACTATCGGAACGGCCGCATGCTGTTGGCCGGAGACGCGGCGCATATCCACAGCCCGATCGGCGGCCAGGGCATGAACACCGGCATCGGTGACGCCGAGAACCTGGCGTGGAAGCTGGCGCTGGTCGTGCAAGGAAGGGCAAGCCGGGCGCTCCTCGACACCTACACCGCTGAGCGCCGCCCGCTGGCCACCGAGGTCCTGCGCACCACCACGGCGAACACCAGGATCCTGGTCGGCGAGGGCGCAGCGGGCCGGTTCGTCCGGGACCGGATCTTCGTCCCGATCCTCAACTCACCCCGGGTGCAACGCCAGGCGACTCGTACCGCGTCGCAACTATGGGTGAGCTACCGGCGGGGTCCGCTCGGCGGCCGCGGCCGTAAGCCCCGTCCGGGCGATCGCGTTTCGGATCGGGAATGCGTCCGCGCCGGCGGAAGCCCGACACGGCTGTATGCCGAACTGTGCCCCTCGTGGGTGCTGCTCGCTCGTCCCGATGCCGATATCGACGCACTCCTGGACACGGCCCGCGGACATCTCGGACAGGACGTCATCGCCCTGTTCGATACCGGCGTGCCGCGATCGCCGCAGTTGATCCGCCCCGACGGACACCTCGGCTGGCTGGGCGACGACCCTGACGCGTTGCGTCGATGGTTCACCGACACGCTGCACATCAGGATGGGTGCATGACCGCCGAGACACCGCACCGCAGGGGACCAGGGCGTCCCCGCGATCCCCACGCCGACGCCGCGATCCTCCGCGCGGCCGTCGACCTGCTCATCGAGCGTGGCATCGACCAGACCAGCATGGAGAGCATCGCCAAGCGCGCGGGAGTCGCGAAGGTAACCGTCTATAAGCGCTGGAAGTCGAAGGAGGACCTGCTCGCGGACGCGATCGAGAAGGTTCGGGAGGATATTCCAAGTGTGGAACCGGTGCGCGAGGCCGGTGAACTGCCCGAACTGCTCGAAACGCTGTTGCCGCAGTGGGGCGAGGCGCTGGCCGACCCTCGGTACCGGGCGCTGTCCGCGCGGCTGCTCGGCGCCGGGCCCAGCCACCCGGCGCTGCTGGAGGCCTATTGGCGCCATCACGTGCTCCCGCGACGGGAGCGCTCTCGCGCCCTGCTCCGCCAGGCTCAGGCCGAGGGGGTGCTCACCCCCACGGCCGACATCGACATCCTGCTCGACATGATGGCCGGAGCGATAATCCACCGCCTCCTCCTTGAACCCGGCAAACCGCACCCCCAGCAGATCACCCGCTACTTGCGCAGGCTGCTCCGTCAAGCAGGCCTCACACTGCCCGCCAACCTGGGTCCGCTTAGTCGCGATGGGGACTGACGAGGGAGCGGACTCTCCAAACCTCCGCAGGTCTGAGCCATATCCGTTGGATTTCCGCGATTACTACCGGCCGATGCGGCGTTCGGCGATCTCGCGGAGCCTGTGCTGCATGTCCTCTCGGTCCGGACCGGCGCCGAAGAAGGCGGCGTCCACCTCGGCAGCGGCCTGGACGGCTCGCCGGACGAGGTCGCGGCCTTCGGCGGTGGCGATGAGGCGCTTGGTGCGGGAGTCGGCCGGGTCGGGGACGCGCGTCAGCAGGCCGCGGGCCTCCAGGGTCGTCAGCACCTTGGAGGTCATCATCCGGTCAGCGCCGGAAAGTTCGGCGGCCTGCTGTTGGGTCGGCGGGCCGGTCTGGTTGGTCAGCCAGTTGACCGACGCCAGCAGGTTGAACTGGGTGTGGGTAAGGCCCATCGGCCGGAGGCCGGCGTCCATCGCCTGCCGCCAGGCCAGGGCCGCGTGGTGCAGCCAGAATCCGGGGCTCATCAGCGGGCCCCGGGGCGGAGGGGTGTCGATCATCTCCGGGCGGCCTCCTGCTCCAGTGCGGTGAAGGTGCCGGCCAATGCACGGCGCACGTTGCGACCGTAGTAGAGACGGAACAGCAGGACGAGAGGGCCGCGGACCTCATAACGCTTCCAGACTCTGATCTTGCCGTCGCGGATCGGCTCCAGGCCGTGGTCGATGGTCAGCTTCCCGCCCGGCAGCGGCGACTCGGCCGTCCACATGCGGCCGGGCTCGACGGCGGTGATGGTGTAGGGGCCGCCGGGGTTGCCGCGCTGCTTGGAGTAGCCGCTGGTGCCGGGGGCGAAGGGGCCGTGGAGCCGATTCTCCACCTCGCGCGGGTCCCACTCGGGGAACCGTTCCACCTCACTCCAGACCGCCCAGACCTTGGCGCTGTCGCCACTGATGATCTTCTCATCGCCGAAGACGTACACAAGACCCTCCTTTGTTGTCGCAACTACAATATTGGTAGTCGCGACAACAGTCCAGATCCCGGGGGACCTAATCACGGCATGGGTCGGCTACCTGACGGCTGGGGACACGTTCGGGAGCGAGGGCCCTTTTCGCTCGCCTGCTGCATCAGCCCCGGGCCAGGGCTGAGCGACTGGTTGATAACAGTCATTCTCATTCCCTCAGCGATCACCGCCGTATTGAGTTACGTCTAATACGAAATAAGATTCGAGTATCGCGAAACGAATGTCTGCTAGCGTTGACCCATGACTGACGCCTCCAGCAGTGCCGGAGAGTCCACGCCGGACCACGACGGCACCGTCGGCTCCTCCCCCGCTCCCCCGCTCGGTTCGGGCGTTCACCCGCAAGACGCCGACGCGGCGAGCCGGGAAGACGAGGAGGCGGCCCCGCACGGGCGGTGCCAGGTGTGCCGGTCGCCGCTGCCCGAGCCGGTTCGCCGCCCCGACGGCCGCTACAAGGGCGGCCGGCGCCGCCTGTACTGCCCGCCGCCCAAGGACTGCAAGGAGCGCGCGCAGGCCATGCGCGACACCCGCCTCGCCGAGGCGCTCAGCGATCCGTTGCGGCTGGTGGCGGCGGTGGCCGAGGAGGCCGTCCCGGCGATGAGCGAGACCCAGGCGGTCCTGGCCAAGGCCATCGAAGGCTTCGCGGCCATCACCGGCGTCACCACCACGCAGGTCGCCGAGGCCAAAGCCGAGGCAGAGGCCGCCCGCCAGGAGGCCGAGGCCGCGTGCCGCCGCGCCGATCAGGCCGAGGAACGCGCCGCCCAGGCGGAGGCCCGCGGTGACCAGGACCGGGCGGCACGTGCCGACGCCGAAGACGCGGCCGCCCAGGCGCGTACGGAGGCCGCGCAGACGAAACAGCAGGCGGCCGAGACGATCGCCGCCCACCGGCAGGCCGCTGTGAACGCCGAACGCGCGGCCGCGCTGGCCCGCCAGGCCGAACAGTCCCTGGCCGTGCGCCTGGAGGCGGCCACCGACGACCTGGAGGAGGAACGACAGGCCCGCGAGCAGCTCACCACCCGCCTGGCCCAGTGCCACGCCGAGCTGACCGCGGCGCAGACCGCCACCCAGGCCGCCCAGAGCGACACGCGTGCCGCCCGGCAGCGCGCCGAGACCGCCGAACGCCAGGCCGCCGAGGCCCAGCAGAAGGCCGCGGCGACGGCCGCGCTCGCCGACCGCGCCGAGCGGGACGGCCAGGCCCTCACGCTGCAGGTCGAGGAGCTACGGCGGGAGGCCGAACGCGCCCGCGCCGAGGCCTATCGCCTGGCGGCCGAGAGCGACGCACTGCGCGATGACCGGGACGCCGCCCGGGCCGACGCCGCCGCCCAGCGCGAGCGCGCGGCCCAAGCCGAACTGCAGGCCCGGGCCGCGCGCGAGGAACTGGCCGCACGCGATCGGCTCACCACCGACGGCGAGACCTCACCGACGGACGCGTCGAAACCCGAGGACCCCGGCTCCCCCGGCGCCGGCGGCGAAACGGCTCGGGACTAGGGCCTGTCTCGAAGTCCGCTGTCCTACTGCGCGGTGTCCAGGCGGCGCCTCGCCGCGTTGTCGTCGGTCGCCAGCCAACACCGGGCTGACTCCCTCCTCCGCCTTGCGAGGCACCACCTGGACACCGCTCGCTACGGACGGGGACTTCGAGACAGGCCCTAGATCCACCACGTGGGACCGCCGCACGTGGCCCGGAACTCGCGGTGTCGGTTCACTCATGCATGGTCTCTGTCCGTGGCCATGCCGGTTCCGGTGGTGGACGTGGCTCGGGCGCCGAGGTACGCGTCCAGGTCGGCGGCGCCCGTGAGCATGGCGCGGCCCCGGGCGGACAGGCGCGCCTGCCAGTCACGCAGGGTCGACTCCAGCGGAGCGACGCCTCCGGCGGAGCGGACTTGGGCGATCAGCGGGGCGATCTGCTCCAGCAGGTAGCCGCCCCGCCTGAGCTGGTGGGCCAGCCGGACGTCCCGTACGTCGGCAGCGCTGTAGATCCGGTAGCCCGTCTGGGGATCGCGGCGCGGCCGGACCAGCCCGGCGTTCTCCCATTTGCGCAGGGTGGCAGGGCGGAGGCCGAGCCTCCTGGCCAGCGGGCCGATGAACGTGTCGCCGTGCTCCTGTGGCACGGGCGCCAGATCGCGGAGCGCTGCTTCGACGGCCTGGAGGGTACGGCGGTCGTCGAGGAGTTGGCCGTGGCTCTCGTCGATGAGCCGCAGCGCGTCCTCGGTGGCACCCCGGTTGACCGCCTGCATGATCGACGTGGCCGTCTGGTGACCATGCCCGGACACGAGGGCGAGGAACGAGCGCAGGGCTTGCGCGTGCAGCGGCGTATAGGTGCGGTAGCCGTGGACGGTGCGTTCGGCGGCGGGCAGGATGCCGGCCTCCTCGTAGTTCCTGATCGCCTGGGTGGACAGGCCGTGCTCGCGCGCCAGGTCCACTGGCCTCATGGATGCATCACCGATTGAAAGTCCGTCGCGATTACAGGGGGAATTCCAGGCGAAAGTTTACACCGAATGTTCAACGATACCGTTTAAGGTATGGATATCAAGGACACGGCCCGGCCGCTCGATGGCGCGGGCGTCTCAGCCTTCCTCCGGTCGCTTCCCGCCAAGCCCCTACTGCTCGGTCTGGGCGAGGCCAGGCACTTCGTGGGGGAACTGGGCGAGCTGCGCAACGAGCTCTTCCGGCATCTCGTCGAGCGCGAGGGCTACCGGTCGTTCGCCATCGAGAGCGACTGCCTCATGGGCCTCGTGGTGGACGACTACATCACGACGGGCACGGGCACGCTCGATGACGTCATGGAACGCGGCTTCAGCCACAACTTCGGCACCTCACCGGCCAACCGCGAGCTCGTACGCTGGATGCGGGCCTACAACGAGGAGCATGACGAAAAGCTCCGGTTCTTCGGGTTCGACGGTCCTCTGGAGTATTGGGCGGCGAGCCCGCGGCAGGCGCTCACCGCCCTCCACGCCCTCCTCGACGGCCCGCTCCCCTGCACCCGGGAAACCCTCGACACGCTGCTGGGCCCGGACGACCGGTGGTCGAACGAGGCCACGGCCATGGATCCCTCCCAGTCGATCGGCCAGTCCGCCGACGCCCAGCGGCTGCGACTGATCGCCGACGACCTGGTGGCGCTGCTCGACACGCAGGCGCCGCGGCTGAGCGCGGAGGACAGGGAGCGGGCGGCACTGTACGGGCGCACCGCCACCGGCCTGCTCCGCTACCACTACTGGATGGCCGACGCGTCCCCGGCACGGTGGACCCGGCTGTCGGCCCTGCGGGACGCGATGATGGCCTCCAACCTGCGTGCCCTCGCCGAGCGCGGCCCGGCCCTGGTCTTCGCGTCCAACCTCCACCTGCAGCGGAACAAGAGCATCATGTCGTTCGGCGACCAGCAGCTGGAGTGGTGGAGCGCGGGAGCGATCACCGCGACGTACCTGGGCGACCGGTACGCCTTCCTGGCCTCAGCCTTCGGCACGGCCGGCGACGACATCCCGCCCCCGGACACCGTCGAAGGCATCCTGTCCACGCTCCCGTGGGACCACTCTCTCATCGACGCCCGCCGCCTGGCCGAGGTCGTCGCGGAGCCCGCCCGGCGTGTCTCCCGCGACTTCGCCTATTTCCCGCTGGACCCGGCCCAGCTCGACCTGATCGACGGCGTCGTCTTCCTCAAGCAGGCCGTCAGGCTGGCTTCGCTCGGCTGACAGGGCGCGTGCGTGTCAGGCCGTGCCGGCACGGGTCGGCGTGGAGCAGTGCCTCGTCCCATCCCCCGCCGCGTGTGTAGGCCAAGCCGGCCTATGGGCGACCGCGATGCGCGCCGCCTGGGTCTGGGCGATCCGCCGGTCCAGCCCGGTGAGCCCGCGTTGGCGCAGCTCCCGCCGACCAGAGCCCGATACCGCGGCATTCGGGCCCTGCCGCGTCACCGGCTCGGCGCCTCCCACCGGGTGCCGATCCGGCCGTGCCGCATTCGGCCTACCAACCGGACGTGCAGCGTCTCCGGCGCGTTATCGCCCGCGTCCCTGCTGATCGCCAGGGCGCTGTGCCGCACCGACAGCTCGTTGGCGTCCACCACCATGCCCGGCGCGAGGACCAACTCCACGTTGCCGCCGCGCACCCGCAGCTCGATGATCAGCTCGGGCGCGCTGCACACCGCGTTGGTCAGGTCCAGCATCACGTCGCACCACGCGGTGCGCAGCGCCAGCCGGTGCGGCAGCGTCCACCGGCCGTCGCGGCGTACCGTGCCGTGCTTCTCCTTGATGGTGAGCAGGTCGGCGGCCGGCTCGGCCGGCGTGCCGGCGATCGGCGGCGTGAGTGCGCTGCCTGGCACCGCGATCAGATCGGCGGTGAGCGGGGCCAGCGCGTCGATGGTACGGGCGGCCAGCGTCGCGTCCAGCCGTTCGTCGAACTCGACCGGGTCGAGCCGGCCGTCGGCGACGGCGGCGCGCAGCAGTTCGATGACCCGGTCGCGGTCCGCGTCGGACGCGCGCAGCGCGGGTGAGCTGGGCGGATCTGTCGGCATCCGGTCTCCTCGACGGCGAGGTGGTGGCACCGCGCCACCGAAATTGCTGACTGGTCGGTCTAAGGAGACCTGTCCCTAGGCGATTTTGCGGTGGTAGGTGGCCATGGCGAGAGCGTACGCGACGATGAGAATGCCGAGGCACCAGGCGAGGGCGGTCCAGATGTCGGTATGGACCGGCTGTTGTGCGAACAGGTCGCGAATCGTGTTGACGATGGATGTCACGGGTTGGTTGTCGGCGAAGGCGCGCACCGGGGCGGGCATGGTGTCGGTGGGCACGAATGCCGAGCTGATGAATGGCAGGAAGGTGATCGGATAGGCGAAGGCGCCCGCGCCGTCCGGGGTCTTGGCGGTGAGGCCGGTGATGACGGCGAGCCAGGTCAAGGCCAGGGTGAACACGACGAGGATTCCGGCGATGGCAAGCCAGGCCGACGCTCCCGCGCCTGAGCGGAATCCCATGAGGAGGGCGACGAGCACGACCAGCGCGAGCGAGATCAGGTTGGAGACCACCGAGGTCAGCACGTGCGCCCACAGCACGCTCGAGCGTGCGATCGGCATGGACTGGAATCGCGCGAAGATTCCGCTTTGCAGGTCGGTGAAGAGCCGGAGTGAGGTGTAGGAGATGCCCATCCCGATCGTGATCAGCAGGATTCCGGGCAGCAGGTAGTTCACGTAGTGATGCGACCCGGTGCGGATCGCGCCGCCGAACACGTAAACGAATAGCAGCATGAGAGCGATCGGCGTGATCGCGACCGTGAGGATCGTGTCCAGGCTGCGGGTGATGTGGCGCATGGTCCGGCCCGTCAACAGGGCGGTGTCGCCGAAGAAACGCATGCTCACCGTTGTTCCTTTGCGGTCTGTGCCGAAGTCGGGTCGTCCGCGCCGGTGTCGTCGTTGCCGATGATGGCGAGGAAGACGTCTTCGAGGGTCGGCTGCTTCTCGACGTACTCGACTTTGGCGGGCGGGAGGAGCCGTTTCAGCTGGTCGAGGGTGCCGTTGGCGATGATCCGCCCCTGGTGGAGGATCGCGATCCGGTCGGCGAGGTGTTCGGCCTCGTCCAGATACTGTGTGGTGAGCAGCACCGTCGTGCCCTGCCCGGCGAGCTCTTTGACGCTGTTCCACACTTCGACCCGGGCCTGGGGGTCGAGCCCGGTGGTCGGTTCGTCCAGGAAGATCACCGGCGGATTCCCGATGAGGCTCATGGCGATGTCCAGGCGGCGGCGCATGCCTCCGGAATACGTCGACACCCTCCGCCCCGCCGCGTCGGTGAGCTGGAAGCGGCCCAGCAGGTCATCGGCGACCTGGCCGGGGCCCGCCACACGCCGCAACCGGGCCACCAGCACCAGGTTCTCCCGGCCGGTGAGGGTCTCGTCCACGGCCGCGAACTGCCCGGTGAGGCTGATGGACTCCCGCACGCCCGCCGGTTGCGTGGCGACGTCGAAGCCATTGACGGTGGCCGTCCCCGCGTCGGACTTGAGCAGCGTGGACAGGATCTTCACGACCGTGGTCTTGCCGGCGCCGTTGGAGCCGAGCAGGGCGAATATGCTGCCCGACGCCACGCCGAAGTCCACGCCGCGCAGCACGCGCAGTTCCTTGTAGGACTTCTCAAGACCCTGCACGTGGATCGCCTGTGTCGTCATCGGGATCTCCCTTCGTCGGCCCGTGGCGGTGTCACTCGCAGAACACCTGCACCTTGGTGTCGGGCTCGTCGACGTCGACGACGACCTCGCCGAGCTCCTCGATGAGCTCCTCGATGTGCTGCGGCTTGAGCTCGGTGAGGTCGATCGGTACGCCTGACTTGTCCAGCTCCGCGTTGACCTTGGCGAGCGCCTGCGGAGGGATGAGGCTCGCGAGCCGGACCCCGGCGCGCAGCAGCTGCAGCGGGACCCGGACGTTGATCCGGCCCGACTCGTCGCCGCCGGGGTCGTCCGCCCAGCTCACCACCACGCGCAGGTACTTGGGTCGGGGGTTCGGGCGGGACTCGGCCGCCGGCGGCGACTCGGGCTGGGCTCGTTCGAGGGCGTCGATCAGCCGCTCGGCCTCGTCTGCGGTGATCTTGCCCTCGGCCAGCATCTGCAGGATCTGGCGGCGCTGCTCGTTCATCGCGGCTCTTTCCTCTGACTCATCTGACGCTTACCAACACGGCCGTCCGGCCCTGCTCGAACTCGATCCGGGTGCCGGGCAGCGCCCACAGCAGTCGCCCGGCGCCGCGCAGCGCGCCCACCGGGCTCACCCGGAAGACGATGCATGCGACCAGTACGGCGAGCAGCAGCAGCGGTGACAGCACCAGCAGTGCCGGCACGACAGGGACGTACAGCCGCAGCCGGCGGCCGTTGCGACGGCGATGCCGTACCGTCACCAGCTGCGGGATCATCAGGACCTCTCCAGCTCGGCCAGCGCCTCCTGGACGCTGATCTCCCCCCGCCGCAGGCGGTCAACGACGTCGGCGCCGGTCGGCGCCGGGTCGATGTCGACGAAGTCGAGGTGCTCGGCGATCCGCTTCAGCCGGGATTTGATCGTCGGGTAACTCACCCCAAAGATCCGCTCCATCTCCTTGATCGAACCGTGCGACCGTACGAACGCGGCTACGAACACCTGGTCGTCGACGCTGAGCTGAGCCAGTTGCGGCGGCTCGAACTGCCCCTCGACCACGACGCCGCTGCCGACCAGGCGGACCCGCTCGACCACGAACGGCCGCCCGTGCGTCAGGTCCGTCAGTTCCTGCCAGTCCACCCTCGGCCCCCTCACTCTCGGCGACGCGCCTGCCGCCTAGTTGTATCTTGACTTCATTAAGCCGTCAACGCAGAAACCTTGAGTTTGTTAAGTCGATCATCAATTATCTGAACCACCAGCTCGCGATCCGTGTCCCCGTGACGGCCCTGTTCCCGTACGGGCCCAGGACTCCCGAAGCCGGGTGCCTCTCGCTGGTCACCAACGCGGGCGGGTTCTCGTTCGGCGGCGTGGGCGCCCCAGGGCGGTGACGGCCGGAAGCAGGTCCCTGGAAATAAGTACGTTCCGGGTGTCGAGAATGTGGCGCCGGCTCCGTCCTTGGTACACCGGTGGCCACGACGGGCCGCGCGACGAAGAAGACGAAGAAGGAGAACCACCATGGCGATTCAGCGGATGGACAATGTCGGGATTGTCGTTGACGACCTGGACGCGGCCGTAGCGTTCTTCGCCGAGCTCGGCATGGAGCTGGAGGGCAAAGCGGAGATCGAGGGCCTCTGGGCGGACCAGGCCGTCGGACTCGACGGCGTCCGCTGCGACATCGCGATGATGCGGACCCCGGACGGCCACGGCCGGCTTGAGCTGGCGAAATACCACGCCCCCACGGCGATCGACGCCGGACCGCACAACCCGCCGCACAACACGCTGGGCATGCATCGCGTCATGTTCGCCGTCGACGACATCGACGCCGCCGTCGCCGGCCTGCGAGCCCACGGCGCGGAACTCGTCGGAGAGGTGGCGCAATTCCAGGACAGCCACCGGCTCTGCTACATCCGCGGCCCCGAGGGGATCATCGTCGGGCTGGCCGAGCAGCTCGGCTAACGGCCCACCCCGGTCGGCCTACGACCAACCAGAACGATCCGCTGGGCGGACCAACGAACGACAACGGGAGGCACCGTGCAACCGAACGAGATCACCGAGGTACTGAACCGGCCGATCAGTCAGGAACTGCTGGCCCGCGACGTGACCCGCTTGGCCTACGTCGCCAAGGACGGCACGCCCCGCAATGTTCCGATCGCATTCGCCTGGAACGGCGCGGAGATCGTCATGTGCACGTCGAAGAACGCCCCGAAGCTGCCGGCCCTGCGTAAGAACCCGATGGTCGCCCTGACGATCGACACCGAGGTGCACCCGCCCAAGATCTTGCTCATCCGGGGCCGGGCCGAGCTGGACTTCGTCGATGGCATCCCCGACGAATATCTCAAGCCGACCAGCAGCTACGAGATGACGCCCGAGCAACGGGTCGAGTGGGAGGCTGAGGTGCGTTCGCTCTACCACGACGGCATGGTCCGGATCGTCGTGACCCCGACGTGGGCGAAGCTGATCGACTTCGAGACGACTCTGCCGAGCGCGGTCGAGGAGCTGGCCCGGCAGCGGGAGGAGCGTCAGCGCGCCTGAGCGTTGCCCGCGTTGGATCGCCTACGCCTCAACCCCGTCGCGGTACGCGGAGTCTGCGAAGCCCGCCGGGAATTTGTCGCGGTGGGATGTCGAGAACCCGGGCGCGGCTCCGTCCCCGCAGTGAACACGGCCACAATGGGCCGTACCGCACTAAGGAGAACATGATGGCCAAGTACCTGCTGCTCAAGCACTACCGGGGCGGGCCGGCAGCGGTCAACGACGTGCCGATGGAGCAGTGGACGCCGGAGGAGGTCTCGGCCCACGTGCAGTACATGCGGGACTTCGCCGCTCGGCTCGAGGGCACCGGCGAGTTCGTCGACTCTCAGTCGCTCTCCCCGGAGGGCACGTTCGTCCGCTACGACGGCGAGGGGCGGCCGCCGATCACCGACGGCCCGTTCGCGGAGACCAAGGACCTGATCGCCGGCTGGATGGTGATCGACGTCGAGACCTACGAACGGGCGCTCGAGCTGGCCGGCGAACTGTCCGCGGCCCCGGGTGCGGGTGGGAAGCCGATCCACGAGTGGCTCGAGGTGCGCCCCTTCATGGGCGAGCCGTGCACGGTGACCGAGTGAATGAATCGCTGCTGCGGGAGCTGGTGCCCGCGGTGATCGGTGTCCTCGTCCGTCGCGGAGCCGACTTCGCGGCGGCCGAGGACACCGTGCAGGACGCCCTGGTCGAGGCCGTACGCGTGTGGCCGGACGACCCGCCACGGGACCCCAAGGGCTGGCTGGTCACCGTGGCCTGGCGTAAGTTCCTCGACGCCGCCCGCGCCGATACCTCCCGGCGGCACCGCGAGATACGCGTCGAGACCGAGCCCGTGCCCGGCCCGGGCGAGGCGGTGGACGACACGCTCCAGCTGTACTTCCTGTGCGCGCACCCGTCCCTGACACCGGCCTCGGCCGTCGCGCTCACGCTGCGCGCGGTCGGCGGCCTGACCACGCGTCAGATCGCGCGGGCCTACCTCGTGCCGGAGGCGACCATGGCCCAGCGGATCAGCAGGGCCAAGCGGACCGTCTCGGGCGTCCGGCTCAACCAGCCCGGGGACGTCGCCACGGTGCTGCGCGTGCTCTACCTGGTCTTCAACGAGGGCTACTCCGGCGACGTCGACCTCGCCGCCGAGGCGATCCGCCTCACTCGCCAACTGGCGGCCAAGATCGACCACGAGGAGGTCGCGGGCCTGCTCGCGCTCATGCTGCTGCACCACGCACGGCGCCCGGCACGGACCGCCCCCGACGGCAGGCTCGTGCCCCTTGCCGAGCAGGACCGCAGCCTGTGGAACACACGCCTGATCGCCGAAGGTGTCGACGTGCTCCAGGCAGCCCTCGCCCGCGACCGCCTGGGCGAGTTCCAGGCCCAAGCCGCCGTCGCCGCGCTGCACGCCGACGCCCGGACGGCCGAGGAGACCGACTGGGTGCAGATCGTCGAGTGGTACGACGAACTGGTGCGCCTCACCGACAACCCGGTGGCCCGCCTCAACCGGGCCGTCGCGGTCGGCGAGGCCGACGGCCCGCGAGCCGGCCTGGCCGCCCTGGCGGAGCTCGACCCCGCCCTCCCCCGCCACACCGCCGCCGCGGCGTACCTGCACGAGCGTGACGGTGACCCGGTGACCGCGGCACGGCTCTACGCCGAAGCCGCCCGATCGGCGCCCAACCTCCCCGAACGCGACCACCTCACGCGACAGGCCGCCCGGCTCAACGCGCAACTGCGCAGTTGAGCGGCGCGCGCCAGGCATTCAGCGCGCAAGGGTGTCCGCTCTCACCAGCCGTTGGGGCAGGCGTCTACTTGAGTGAAGTCACCGGCGCGCAATGGTCACCGTGTCGATGCGGCGCTGGATGGCGGATCTTCGCGTCGGTCGCCGGACAGTTGGAGGCCGGCGTCATGATCGTGGGTGGGGATGATCGTCGCGGAGTGTCGGGCCAGATGGAGTCGATGCAGGGTCCGGAAGGTTTCGCTGCGGTCATGGTCCGCGAAACCGCCGGGGTAGCTCGACTTCTGGCGGACCTTGTCGATCTGCAAGGTGTGCCAGGCGGCGTCGCCGGCCAGCAGGATCCACCCCCGCTTCGTGTGGGCGAGGACACCGACCTGGCCGGGCGTGTGCCCGGCCAGGTCGACCAGGACGACCGTATTGTCACCGAACAGGTCGTGGCTGCGGGTGAAGGTGAGCACCGGCGGCCCATCCAGCTCGTAGTCGACGACCGGGCGGTCGCGTAGAGAATCTCGAACACCTCCGACGGGGGCCACCGGTCCCGACGTGACCCACTCGCGCTCGGGGCGGTGGAGGTGAACCGGAAGTCCGGGCATGTCCAACAAGCCGGATACGTGATCCCAGTGGGCGTGGGTGGGCAGTGCGAAGTCCGGTTTCGGCAGGCTGGGCAGCTGACGCAGCGCCGCGATCGTCGGGATCGTTTCGGCGGGTGGCCGAACCGCGACGCGCAACACCGCGGGGAGTTGCGCGATCGCGCGATGCTCAGCGTCCAGACAGACACTCGGGTCGACTATCAACGTGGCGTCCGGATGCTGGATCACGAACGACGTCAGCGAGTTCTTGATTCGCCGAGGCGCGAACGTCCCCTCCACGATCGCGAAAGTCGGCACCGATCGTGGCACCTGCGGCAGCGCGGCCACGGTGACCGTACGCCGCGCGGCGGGCAGGCCGGCGTCGACGACCGAGCGCAGGAACCGCTGGTCGACCCGTCGTGGTCGAACCAGCCCGTACGCAGCGCCGGTTGCCGCGGAACAGCATTCCAGCGCGCTGGGCACGCGTACCGCATCGGACACTTCAGCGTCTCCTTAGTCTCCCCGCAGGTTGGCCGGTCGGCCCGATCGACGGCACCCTAATACTTAATGTCGACCTTAAGTAAAGGGAGATCCTGTGATCGCTCCGACCGTCATGAGGATCGGCGACGCGGCCGCCGCCCTCGGTATCGAGACGCATGTCCTCAGGCATTGGGAAGCCGTCGGGCTGCTGGCACCGCCCCGCAGCCACGCCGGCCATCGAACCTACGACCAGCAAACACTCGACCAGGCCCGCATGATCCAGACTCTGCAACGAGCCGGGCTCTCGTTGCGCCAGATCCGGCAACTCGCAACAAGCGCACACGACGCCCGGATAGCCCTGATCAACACAAAACGCGCCGAAATCCGCGACCGAATCGCCCTGCTCCGGGCTACGGACCACTTCCTCGAACACGTGGCCGCCTGCCGGCACCCGGTCATCGCCGAGTGCCCAGAGTGCTCATCATTCGCCAACCCGGATCGGCCGGTGCCGTAGAACAACGGCCCCGTACGGGTGAGGTGGTCCGCGTCGGTCTTCGGGGGGTGAGCCGGTCGGCCTATTCGCGGTCGCGCAGGACGGGTCAGCCCAGCGACGCGGTCGCCGTGCGCAGGTCGTTCAGGGCGGCCAGTGCATGGTGCGCGAGTCCCTTGTCGTCATCGCGATCGCCTTCGCACCACTGGGCGTAGCCGCGCTTGAAAGCGAGAACTCCGAGCTCGCCCGCGAGGTGCGCGGTCGGGTCGGGGACGCCGCGGGCGACGAGCGCGGCCGTCATGGCGCTCGCGAGGCCGACGCTTTTCAGCGTATCCCGTTCCTGGAGCTCGGTGCTGGCTGCGACGGCCGCCTTGAGGCGGGGGCCGAGCTCGCGGTTCATCGGTCCCATTTCACTCGACGCGCGCTCGAGACCGGCCGCGACGGCCTCAAGAGGGCTGGCGCCGGCGGGTGCCTCGGCGATCCCCTCGGCCAGGAGCCGGCTCAGCGTTTCCTGCCCGGCCACCAGGACCTCACGCTTGTCGGAGAAGTGCCGGAAGAACGTACTTCTGGTGACCCCGCCGCGCTCTGCGATCTGCGCCACCGTCGTGGCGTCGTACCCCTGCTCGGTGAAGAGATCCACAGCCGCGACGACCAGTCGCTCACGCACCCCCGGTAGCCATCGAGACATGCCGTCATTGTAGGCGATGCGACAGGTGTCCCATCACTCCGCTAGAGTGATGAGACAACAGTCCCATCACTTTGGGGAGAGCCTCATGCACGTCTTCGTCACCGGCGGCACCGGCACCATCGGATCCGCCGTCGTCTCCGAACTGCTCGGCAACGGCCACACCGTTCTCGCGCTGGCCCGCTCGGACGGCTCCGAGCAGACCCTCAAGGACGCCGGCGCCGAGGTGCTGCGCGGAGGACTGGCCGACCTCGACGTCCTGCGAGCCGGCGCCGCGAAGTCCGACGGCGTCATCTCCCTGGCGTTCGGACGCGACTACAGCAACCCCGACGCGCTCGCGGCTTCCATCGCCGAGGAGAGCGCCGCCATGGCCGCGCTGGGGGAAGAGCTCACCGGCAGCGGCCGGCCGATCGTCACCGTCTCCGGTACACCTTGGGCGCCGGGCCGCGCCTCCACCGAGGCCGATCCGCTGCCGACCGAGGGACCGGTGGGCGGTCGAGGCCGCTCGGTCAACGCGCTGCTGGAGCTGGCCTCACGCGGTGTGCGCGCCACGGCGGTCCGCATGCCGCGCACCGTCCACAACAACGGCATGGGCGGATTCGCCGGCATGTTGACCGCTCAAGCGCGCCGCACCGGGGTATCGGGCTACCCGGGCGACGGCACCCAGCGCTGGCCGGCCGTGCACGCACTCGACGCAGCCGTCCTGTTCCGGCTGGCCCTCGAATCGGCCCCGGCCGGAACGTCCTGGCACGCCGTCGCCGACGAGGGCGACGCGGTACGCGACATCGCAACCGTCATCGGCCGGCGACTGAGCCTGCCGGTCGAGGCGGTGCCGGAGGAGAACTTCGGACCGTTCGGTCCAATCTTCGCGATGGACCAGCCGGCCTCCAGCACGCACACCCGCGACGCCCTCGGATGGCAGCCAAGGCACCCCAGCCTCCTCGATGACCTGGAGAACATCGAGCCCTGAGACCGCTCCGCTCGCCTCAATCGCTTGTGCCGACGTAGGCCGCGAGGTGCTCGCCGGTGAGGGTGGAGCGGGCGGCGACGAGGTCGGCGGGTGTGCCCTCGAAGACGATCCGGCCGCCGTCGTGGCCGGCACCCGGGCCGAGGTCGATGATCCAGTCGGCGTGCGCCATGACCGCCTGGTGGTGCTCGATGACGATGACCGACTTGCCGGAGTCGACGAGCCGGTCGAGCAGGCCGAGCAACTGTTCGACGTCGGCGAGGTGCAGGCCGGTGGTCGGCTCGTCGAGGATGTAGACGCCGCCTTTGCCGGCCATCTGGGTGGCCAGCTTGAGCCGCTGCCGCTCGCCGCCGGACAGTGTCGTGAGCGGCTGGCCGAGGCTGATGTAGCCGAGCCCGACGTCGGCGAGCCGGTCGAGGATGGCGTGCGCGGCCGGCGTGCGCGCCTCGCCGGCGCCGAAGAACTCCTCGGCCTCGGTCACCGACATCGCGAGGACCTCGCTGATGTCGCGACCGCCGAAGTGGTATTCCAGCACCGACGCCTGGAACCGCTTCCCCTCACACTCCTCGCAGATGGTGGCGACGCCCGCCATCATCGCCAGGTCGGTGTAGATGACGCCGGCGCCGTTGCAGGTGGGGCAGGCGCCCTCGGAGTTGGCACTGAACAGCGCCGGCTTCACTCCGTTGGCCTTGGCGAACGCCTTGCGGATCGGGTCGAGCAGTCCGGTGTAGGTCGCCGGGTTGCTCCGTCGTGAGCCGCGGATCGCGCCCTGGTCGATCGACACCACTCCGTCCCGTCCGGACACCGAGCCGTGGATCAGCGAGCTCTTGCCCGAGCCCGCCACGCCGGTCACGACGACCAGCACGCCGAGCGGGATGTCGACGTCGACGTTCTGCAGGTTGTGGGCGCCGGCGCCGCGTACCTCCAGCGCTCCCGACGATGTCCGTACCGACGGCTTCAGACTGGCCCGGTCGTCCAGGTGCCGCCCGGTCATCGTGGCACTGGCCCGCAACCCGTCGACGGTGCCCTCGAAGACCACCTCGCCACCGGCCGTGCCGGCGCGCGGACCGAGGTCGACGACGTGGTCGGCGATCGCGATCATCTCCGGCTTGTGCTCGACGACGAGCACGGTGTTGCCCTTGTCCCGCAGCCGCAGCAGCAGGTCGTTCATCCGCTGGATGTCGTGCGGGTGCAGCCCGATCGTCGGCTCGTCGAAGACGTAGGTCACGTCGGTGAGCGACGACCCGAGGTGGCGGATCATCTTGGTGCGCTGTGCCTCGCCGCCCGACAGCGTGCCCGACGGCCGCTCGAGCGAGAGGTAGCCCAGCCCGATCGCCACGAACGAGTCGAGGGTGTGCTGCAGCTTCGCGAGCAGTGGCGCCACCGACGGATCGTCCAGGCCGCGCACCCACGCGGCCAGGTCGTTGATCTGCATCGCGCAGGCGTCGGCGATGTTGATCCCGTTGATCTTCGAGGACCGGGCGGCCTCGCTGAGCCGGGTGCCGCCGCATTCGGGACAGGCGGTGAAGGTGACCGCCCGCTCCACGAAGGCGCGGATGTGCGGCTGCAGGGAGTCGACGTCCTTGGACAGCATCGACTTCTGGATCTTCGGGATCAGGCCCTCGTACGTCAGGTTGATGCCCTCGACCTTGATCTTGGTCGGCTCCTTGTGGAGCAGGTCGTTGAGCTCTTTCTTGGTGAACTTCTTGATCGGCTTGTCCGGGTCGAAGAAGCCACAGCCGGAGAAGATGCGGCCGTACCAGCCGTCCATGCTGTAGCCGGGGATCGTGAGCGCACCCTCGTTGAGCGACTTGCTGTCGTCGTACAGCTGGGTCAGGTCGATGTCGGTGACCGATCCCATGCCCTCGCAGCGTGGACACATGCCGCCGGTGATGCTGAACTCGCGCCGCTCCTTCATGCTCTTGCCGCCGCGCTCGAGTGTGACCGCACCCGCTCCGCTGATGGAGGCGACGTTGAAGGAGAACGCCTGGGCCGAGCCGATGTGCGGCTGCCCGAGCCGGCTGAACAGGATGCGCAGCATCGCGTTGGCGTCGGTGACGGTGCCCACCGTGGAACGGGAGTTCGCGCCCATCCGCTCCTGGTCGACGATGATCGCCGTGGTCAGCCCGTCGAGCACGTCGACCTCAGGGCGCGCCAGCGTCGGCATGAAGCCCTGCACGAAGGCGCTGTAGGTCTCGTTGATCAGCCGCTGTGACTCCGCGGCGATCGTGCCGAACACGAGCGAGCTCTTGCCCGAGCCGGAGACTCCGGTGAACACCGTCAGCCGGCGCTTCGGGATCTCGACGCTGACATCTTTGAGGTTGTTCTCCCGCGCGCCCTGCACGCGGATCAGATCGTGGCTGTCGGCGACGTGCGGCGCAGGCGACTGCGTGTCCGTGCTCGTGGCCATGCTCATCGTGTCTCCATCTGTTACGGGGGAGGGCCGCCTTCGCGGTCGTTGTCGGCGTCGCCTGGCTCGATCTAACCAGCTTCGAGCGGTACGTCTGGTTCTCCGCCGCTTCGGCCCGGCCGGCGCGCATACCGACCAGCGGCCATCGCGTGTGAGCTCGCGGTCGGGCGGCTCGTTCGGCCGCCGACGTCGTACGCGCGCTCCTACGCGCGGCCGTCTGTGCGGGTCATGGCCGCGGTGGCCGGAGGGCTCAGCGCAGCTGCTGGATGCGGACCAGGTTGCCCGCGGGATCGCGGAAGGCGCAGTCGCGCACCCCGTACGGCTGGTCGGTCGGCTCCTGGACGACCTCGGCCTCGGCCTGCACTCGCTCGAAGACACCGTCCAGGTCGTGGCTGGCCAGCAGGATCCAGCCGTAGGTGCCCTTGGCCATCATCTCGGCGATCGTACGGCGCTCATCCTCGGTGATGCCGGGGTCGGCGGCCGGCGGCGCCAGCAGAATGGACGTGCCCGGCTGGTCGGCGGGGCCGACTGTGATCCAGCGCATCGTGCCCTGCCCGACATCGCTGCGTACTTCGAAACCGAGGACGTCGCGGTAGAAGGCCACGGAGGCCTCGGGGTCCTCATGCGGCAGAACGCATGTGTGAATGGTGATGTCCATGCAGGTCAGGCTAGCCGTGGCTCGGCGGGCGGCGCTTCTCGATTCCTGACCGGCCGGGTCACCTGCTTGGCCACGCACGAGGGCATCCCCGCCGTCGCGTCCGCCGACTGCTGCCGATACACGCTGGGCGGCACGCCCACCAGCTCGGTGAAACGCGTACTGAATGTCCCCAGCGACGAGCAGCCGACCGCGAAGCACACCTCGGTGACGCTCAGGTCCCCGCGACGCAACAGGGTCATCGCACGCTCGATACGCCGCGTCATCAAGTACGAATACGGCGACTCACCGTAGGCGAGCCGGAACTGACGGCTGAGATGCCCGGCCGACATGTGCACGCCCCGGGCGAGTGCCTCGACGTCCAGCGGCTGGGCGTACTCCCGATCGATCCGATCACGGACCCGACGCAACCGCGCGAGGTCGCTCAACCGCTGCGCCGGGGTGGTTGTGCTGCTCACCTGCGAAATCGTGCCACGTCGTACGGGAGTTGGCCAACGCGACCTATGCCCCATCCCCTTCCGCGTCCGCTCCCTTCTTCGCGATGGCTTCGCGTACGGCCGGGGCGATCTCCTTGGCCCAGCGGCCGAGGGAGACGTCATCCTGCGTTCCGCCGTCGGGTGAGAAGAGCGTGAAGCCTGATGCGCCGTGTTCCAGTACGGCTCCGGTCAGTTCTTCGGCCCACTGGTCGGTGGAGCCGCCGATCCAGCGGCCGTCGTGGTCGCGGGTTGCAGGCAGTGGCCGGTCGGTGATGCGGCCGGGGAAGTTGAAGACCGTGCGGATCTCGTGTGGATCACGGCCGATCGCCGCCGCGGCTTCGTCGATGATCGGGCGTGAGGTCCGGTATCGCTCGCTGAGCCAATCCGCCGCATGGCCGGGGATCCAGCCGTCGGCGACCCGGCCGGTGGCGGCCAGGGATTTGCGGCCGACCGATCCGGTCCACACCGCGGGCGCGGGCACCGGGGCCGGCTCGATCTGGTTCACCTGGTAGTGGCGGCCCTGGTAGGTGACCGGCGGGCCGCCGCCCGACAGCTTTTTGACCAGGGTGATGGCCTCCTCGAAGGCGTCCACGGCGTCGGCCGGTGACAGGCGCGGCACTCCCATATCGGCGATCCGGTCCCACAGCCCGCCCGCGCCCATGCCGAGCACGATGCGGCCGCCGGACAGCGCGGACAGCGACGTCACCGCCCGCGCGAGCATGGGCGCGGGCCGGGTCGGCAGGTTGGTGACGTTGGCGAAGCCCGAGATGTGCCGCGTGCGGCCGAGGATGAAACCGATGGAGGCGTAGGCGTCGAGGCGCCCGCCGATGTAGGGATGGTCCGACAGCGAGAAGTGGTCGAGCCCGTCCCGGTCGGCCTGCTGAACCATGCGCAGCAGCTCCGGCCCGTCGTCGATGCCGCTGTGCGCGCCGAATCCGAAGACGACGTGTTGTACGGACAATGTCCTGCCTTCCATTAGCGGGAATTACTTCCGGCGGACGCGAACTGTTCGGCGAAGCGGCCGGTGAACAGGTCGGCGCCCTTGTACTCGGCGACCGTCGCCGCGGGGACGATGGCCGGGCCATCGGGCGTGGGCAGTTGGCCGACGCCGCCTCGCGGCCCGAGCGGGAGCAGGATCATGGGGTCGGGCGCGGGGCGGTAGACCGCCGCGGGCTGTTCGCCGCGCAGCTGGGCGATGATGTTCTGCGCCACGACCTCGGCGTGCTTCATCGCGTACCCGGCTCTCTTGTCCTCGGCGACGTCGGTGATGTCGCCGATCGCGTAGACGTGGTCGTACCCACGGACGTTGAGGCTCTCGGCGACGGGGACCTGTCCCTGCGTCGTGAGGGTCGTGAGCCGGCCGTCGGCGAGGTAGTCGCTGTTGACCTGCACGCCGTGGGCACGGAACCAGATGTCGGCGGTGATCTCCTCGCCGCCGGTGGTGGTGACGGTGAACGCCCCGGCGCGACCGTGCCCGGTCGTCGGCGGCGTCGTCAGAGCGGTGCCCAGCCGCAGCTCGACGCCCAGTTCGTCGAGCTGGCGGTGCAGGTCCTGGCGCATCTCCGGCGGGAAGTCGGCCAGGAGCCGCTCGGCCGGGTCGACGATGGTCACGTGCTTGCGCGGCCAGACCTCTTTGATCTCTCCGGCCAGTTCCAGACCGACCGGCCCGGCGCCGAGGATCAGCACGCGCTCCGCGCCGGCCAGCTCCTTGTGAGTCTGACGGAGGTCGTCCAGCGCTTCTCCGGTGGACTCGGCGCTGGGCTTGGCCGGGTAGGAATAGCTGGAGCCGGTGGCCAGGACCAGATACTCGGCCGCGACACGCCGGCCCGAGGCCAGCGTGACGCCGCCCGGGTCCACCGAGACGGCGCGGTCCCGGATCACCGTCCCCCGCGTGAGCAGCGTGTCGAATGCGAAGAAGATGTTCGGCGCCCAGTCGGGCTGGGTCAGCGCCCGCAGCGACCCGGCGGCGTTGACGAACGCGTCCCGCGGATCGATGAGAACGACGTCGGCCTCGGAGTCCAGCGCCTTGGCGACCGCCGATCCCCCATAACCTCCGCCGATGACCGCGACTGTACGAGTCATGAGTCCTGCTCCCAGAAAAGAGTTGAGTTCGTAGTGCGAACATTATTAGTTCGTACTACGAACTGCAACCTCGGGGCAGGCGACCGCCGACGGCCTCCGGGACGCTGATCAGCGGACGGACGCTGCTGATCGTGGCGACGCTCGATCAGGAAGGCCCGCGCTTCTCCGCGTTCGAGTGTTCCTCAGGAGTCGAGGACCGCCAGGAGCTGCTTGGCGAACTCCGCCGGGAATTCGACGGCTCCGACGTGCCCGCCGGGGAACTCGACGAGGTCGGTCCCGAGCGACTCGGCCAGCCGGGCGGGCGGGCCGTAGAGCGGCACCTGCGCACGTGAGTCCCGCCCGGCCGCCGGCACGAGCTTGTGGGCGGCAAGTCGGAGTGCGGCGAGATCGGGCACGGACGAGGAGAACGGGCACAGTACGTGGCCGAGGAAGACCGGCATGTTGGCGTGCATTCGCGGAGCCATCTCCTGGATCTCGGGCGGTAGATCCGTGGCCTGCTCGGCCGGCCGCTCCCCCAGTCCTTCACTGAATCGGGCCATCGCGGGACCGACCCCCTCGGTGCGGAAGATCTCGCGGACCTCGGCGAACAGCGCCCGGTGCGGGGCGGGATCCTCCAGGAGCTCCAGCAGCGGCGGCTCGTGCGCGACCACCCGGCTCAGCCGTTCGGGATGCCGGGCCAGCAGGTCGACCGCGACGATGGCGCCTGAGCTGCAGCCCAGGACGAAGGCCTCGTCGTCCGGGGCGACCAGGTCCAGCAGGCGGTGGGCGTCATCGCTCCACACGTCCACCCGCTGGTCGGTCAGGGGTCCGTCGAGAGGGCTGCGGGAAAGGCCGCGCGGATCGTAGGACACCACGGTGTACCGGGCGGCCAGGTCCGCGGCCATGCCCTCGTACAGCCCGGCATCGGCGCCGCCGCCGGGGATCAGGAGCAGGACCGGGCCGCTGCCGCGCTTTTCGTAATGGAGCGTCGCGCCGGGCACCGTGAGCGTGCCGGTCATGGGCGAGTTCATCGGTTCTTCCGATCGTGTCGGGGCCAGTTCTCCAGGAGGACGTGGAGCGCGTCGAGTGAGCGCGCCCAGGAGTCCTGGACGTCGCGGGGGTGGTTGAACCCGCCGCTGAGCTCCAGGTGGATGTAGCCGTGGAAGGTGGCGCGCAGCAGGCGGCCCGCGTCGGTCAGGTCCGGCTCGGTCAGGCCGTAGGCGCGCAGCATGCCGTACGTCAATTCGATGCTGCGGCGCATCCCGGCGGAGTCGGCGTGGTCGGCGACTTCTTCCGGAGTGAACCGCATCTGGGTCGCGGCGTAGCGGCCGGGATGGTCGAGGGCGTACTGCCGGTAGGCGTCGGCGAAGGCGACGAGCGCGTCCTTGCCGGCCCGGCCCGCCACCTCCGCGGCGATGCGGCCGGTCATCTCCTCACCGCCGAGCAGGGCGATCCGGACGCGCAACTCCCGCAGGTTCTTGACGTGCGAGTACAGGCTGGCGTCCTTCACGCCGAAGCGTCGTGCGAGCGCGGAGACGGTGACCTGGTCGAGCCCGACGTCGTCCGCCATCTCCGCGGCGGCCTCCGTCAACTTCGCGGCACTGAGACCGGCGCGCCCCATCGGCACTCTCCTTTCCTAGAGCCTCTAGGAAATAGCCTAGCACCAGTAGTTTGCGGTGGCCGAACAGCGACGTCACCCTGGCGGCCGCGCTGGTGGTCTGGAGCGCGCGCACCGACCAGAGCCCCGCTGGTTCACGGATGTGTGAGGCTCGCGGCCTGTTCTCTTGTCTTCTGGGGCGCGTTCTCGCGACGCGGGAGCAGCAGCGGGGTGGCCAGGAGGAGGATTCCGGCGACCGCGATCGCGGTGCGGGGGCCGGTGATGGCGGCCAGCAGACCCCACACCGCGGTCAGGGCCGCGATGGTGGCGCTGCTGCTGACCGACCACGCGGACAGGGTGCGGGCGACCCGGTCGTGGTCGGTGTGCTCAAGCCGGTAGGTGGCCAGCACGGGGTTGAACACGCCACAGCAGGTCACCAGGCCGAGTTGGAGGGCGATGACGAGCAGGATTCCGGGGACACCGGGCTGGACGAACGCCAATCCGACCGGCCAGCACGCACGCAGCGCCCCGGCGATGAGGATCACTCTGTGCTGCCCGAACCGCGCCACGAGCCGGCGCGCCAGACGTGAGCCGACGAGACCACCGACACACGGGGCGGCGAACGCGAGACCGTACTGCCAGGGCGCGAACCCGAGGCGGCCCAGCATCAGTACGGTGAGCAGCGGCTCGGAGGCCATGATCAGGCCGTTGCACACGATCGCGTTGAAGAACAGCGGGCGCAGCAGGGGGTGGGTGAGGATGTGGCGCCATCCCTCGAGCAGGTCGCCTGCTCGCAGCCGCGGTGCACCGGTCCGCGCGGGGCGCGGTTCCGTCCCGCCGATGGCGCGGATGCCCAGCGCCGAGAGCAGGTAGCTGACCGCATCGGCCATCACGGTCGTCACCGGGCCGAACATCCCGATCGCGGCCCCGCCGAGCGGTGGTCCGATCACCGTCGCGGTCCACGACGTGGACTCGAACCGGCCGTTCGCGATGAGCAGGTCCTCCGGCGGCACGAGCCCTTTCACGAACGCACCGCTGGCCGCGTTGAAGGCGATGTTGGCCGCGGCGACGATGACGGAGACGACGAGGAGTTGGGCGAAGCTGAGCCAGCCGAGCGCGTACGCGGCGGGGACGCTCATCATCGCCGCGAACCGGGTCAGGTCCATCGCGATCATGACCGGCCGCTTGCGGCGGAACTCCACCCACGGACCGAGCGGCACCGCGACCACGGCCCCGACCGCCCGCCCCACGGCGGACAGCGCCGACACCTGGCTCGGCCCGGAGTGCAGCACGAGGATCGCGATCAGGGGAAACGCGCCGAACCCGAGCCACGTGCCGTACGAGCTGACGGCGTACGACGCCCACAGCCACCCGAACGGCCGACCCAGCGCCCGCCTACCCGCCATGCCCAACGCACCTCTCGGCCGACCCGAACCACCACACGCGACCTCGGCATCAAAGCGAGTGGCGGACGGCGACGGCAAACAACCGATCCGCCGGGAAGGCACAACCATTCGTTGTGCATGTACCGTGATCTGCGTCCCGGCGCAGCGCCACGTTGGAGGGGATCCTCGGCGTACGGCCGTTCACCCGCGCCGCGCCGAGCCGCCCTCTCGCGTCAGTCGGCGGCCGACGAGGTCAGTCGTGGTCAGGCGGACAGTTCGGCGAAACGCCGGGCGCCGATGTTGCCACCGGAGACGATCACGCCGATGCGGCGCGGGACGGGGGCGATGCGGCCGGACAGGAGGGCGGCCAGCGGGGCGGCGCCGCTCGGCTCGATGACGATCTTCAGGCGCTCGAAGGCCAGCCGCATGGCTTCGCGGATCTGGTCGTCGGTGACCAGGGCGATCTCGTCCACCAGCCGCCGGTTGATGGAGAAGGTCAGCTCACCGGGGATGTCGGCGGCCAGCCCGTCGGCGATCGTGCGGGGCACCGGAATGGAGACGCGCCGGCCGGCCTCCAGGGACCGCTTGGTGTCGTCTCCGGCCTCCGGCTCGACGCCGATCACGCGGATGCCCGAACTCAGGCCCTTCGCCGCGGTGGCGCTGCCGGCGATGAGTCCGCCGCCGCCGACCGGGGTGACGAGCAAGTCGAGGTCGCCGACCTCCTCGAGGAGTTCGAGGGCGGCGGTGCCCTGCCCGGCGATGACGTGCGGATGCTCGTACGGCGGGATCAGCGCCAGGCCACGGTCGGCGGCCAGCGCCTCACCGATGGCGACCCGGTCGCCGGTGTAGCGGTCATAGGTGACGATCTCAGCGCCGTACCCCGCGGTCGCGTCCATCTTGGACGGGGGCGTGTCCTCCGGCATGAGGATCACCGCGGTGGTGCCGAGTTCTTGTGCGGCGAGGGCGACGGCCTGGGCGTGGTTGCCCGAGGAGTAGGCGGCGATGCCCTTGCTCACCTGTTCGGGCGCCAGGCGGGAGGCGGCGTTGTAGGCGCCACGGAACTTGAACGCGCCGATGCGCTGGAAGTTCTCGCACTTGAGGAACACCTCCGCGCCGACGAGCGCGTCGATCGTGCGTGAGCGCAGCACGGGTGTGCGGTGCGCGACGCCTTTGATCCGCGCTGCCGCGTCGCGGACGTCGTCCAGGGTGACCGGCGGTGTGTTCGTCATCCTTCAGCCTTCTGGGGAGGGGCGGTGCCGTCGGGTGAGGACGCGGCTCGGGCTTCGGCGAGGTAGTCGTAGGCGGAGGCGCGAGAGATGCCGAGCCGGGTCGCGACCTGCCGGGCCGCGCCGTGGACGACTTGACCGGCTTTCCGGTATGGCTGCGGGTGATGTAGTTCAGCGTTCAGCATCGCCTACACGTTACGGCTGACGGCCGAAGTCGTGGACGGCACGTCGCGCCGAGGCGCTGAGCAACGGCCGCCAGTCCGCGAACCGGGCGAGCAGGGCCGGACCGTGCAGCTCCCGCAGGCGGGGAGCCGCGGACAGGACGTCCACCTCGTTGGCGACCGTCAGCTCGGCGAAGTCCCGGCGAAGCTCCCACGGCGGGCTGGTCACCGCCCTCAGTCAATCCAGGGACCTCCGGCCGGAAGCGGCGTCCGCGGCCGGCCGGTCTCCCTACTTTCAAGTGTCCCGCCGAAAGTGGTTGAGGCTTCTCCCTCAGCGTCGACCGGTCGCCGCGCGCTAACCTTCAACTCGTGGATGAGGCACAAGGATCGGCGCTCCGGGAGGAGAGGCGGCTTCGCCCCGTCGACCTGGCGCGGGTCGCAGGCGTCTCGACCCAGCAGATCCGCAACTACGAGGACGCGGGCATCCTGCCGCCCGCGGCGCGAACCGCCGCCGGTTACCGCCGATTCGAGGAGCGGCACCGCAGCGCCCTGGTCACCTACCGGGCCCTCCTCAAGGGGTACGGCCCTCGTGCCGCGCAGGCGATCATGCGTGCGGTGCATGCGGAGGACCTCCCTCGGGCGCTGACGCTCGTCGACGCCGAACACGCGACGCTGCACCAGAGCCGACTGTCCCTGGAGGCGGCGAGCGAGGCCCTCGATGCGCTCACCCGGCAGGGCCCCGACACCGAGACCTTGCCGCGAGCCGGATTGACCGTCGGAGAGGTGGCCGCCCGCCTGGGAGTGCGCAGCTCCGCGCTGCGAGTGTGGGAGGCCGCCGGGTTGCTCACGCCAGGCCGCGACCCGGCCACCGGATACCGCCGCTTCGCGGCCACCGACGTACGGGACGCACGCCTCATCGCGGTCCTGCGCCAGAGCCACTATCCCCTGCCGCGGATCCGACCGGTCCTGGAGGGACTGCGCCGTACGGGAAGCCGCGAGGCCCTGCGCGCGGCACTCGACGAACGCCGGGACGCGCTCAACCGGCAGGCGACCGCGATGCTCGAAGGCTCCGGCCGCCTGCACGACTACATGAGCTCCAGCCCACATACGCCAGAAACCCACATTGAGTCGATCTCGTCGTCGAGTTCGGCGTAGAACTGGGTGGTCTGGGTGGAGGCTTGGCCGAGGCAGCGGCGTACGGCTCCGATGGAGACGCCGGCGTTGATGAGTTCGGTGGCGTGGGCGTGGCGGAGTTGGCGGCTAATCGCATGTGGTGAGCGCGTGCCGGATCTCAGCGCCTGATCGGCCTATCACGGGGTGGTGCCGCGCCGGTAGATTGATCAGCCGTGGACTCGGGTGTTACGGGTGGTTTCAGGGGACGTTCGGCCGAACTCGCCGGACTGCGCGCGAGCCTGCGCGAGGGTGGGCGGAGCGTACTGCTCCATGGCGGTGTCGGTGTGGGTAAGACCGAGCTGGTGACAGAGCTGCTGCGAGCCCCCGAATTCCGGACGGCGACGGCCGCTACGATGACCGGCGGGTACGGCCCCAACGAGATCATGCAGACCCTGGCTCGTAGGTTCTCGACGGTTCCCGGGCTGTCCGACGCGCAGCGTGACAGGTCACTTACGGTACTGGCCGAGCCAGGGGCGACCTGGGATGCCGGGATACGTGCGATGCGGCCCATCGTCGAGCGGGTCCCTGTGGTCCTGGTGCTGGACGGCTTTGAGGAGAATCTGCGGCTCGACGGAGCGGAATGGACCGTCGCGGACACCACGCTGGCGGAATTCATTGCCTCATGGGCTGCTCTCGACGGGCGACAACGGCTGATCGTCACGAGCCGTCACACGTTTACGTTGTCCGGTCAGGCCGAAGTGCCGCTGGAACTCTGGCCCTTGTCGGGGCTGCCGATGGATGATGCGCGCGGCCTCATGCCGCTGCTCGACCGCGAGCAACAGGAGCGCGCATGGCATCTGCTGGACGGGAACCCGAACTCCCTTAAATATCTCGACAGGCTGTTGCGGACCAGCAATCTGACCTTCGGGGAGGTGGCGGACCGGCTGGCATCGCCTGATCCGGCCGCGGCGCTGCTGCATGAACTGCTCGACGCTCTCGGAGGGATCTCCGGAGACCTGCTGCTCGGAACGGCGGTGTTCCGCAACGCGCTGGACGAGCGAGCCGCCGCCTGGAACCTCATCCGAAAACACGATGCGGCTTCGGCACCGGAACTCGTACTGCCCGAGGGTATGGAGACCGCACTCGACCAGCTCGAACGGGTGGACCTCATCCAGCGGTACCAGGATCCGTCCGGCCGTGGCGAGCGGATGTGGGCGGTGCCCCGCAGCACCGCGGCGCTGCTGACCGATCCTGAGCTCGCTGACAGACGCTCTCTTGGCCTCGCACATCAGGCGGCGATGCGCTATTGGTCATGGCGGGCCGAGGGCGTCTTCGACCATGCGGCCAAGCTGCGGCCGCTGCTCGAAGTGCTTCATCACTGGCACATCGGCGGCGGCCTCACCGGGACTTTCTACCTTGAAGAGGCGGTGCGCGTCCTGCTGGGCCGTGGCGCGACGGACCAGGCCGAGCAACTGCTCAAGGAGTATCTGACGTGGCTTCGCGAAGAAGGCCAGGCATTCATGCTGGGCTGTCTCTGGCTTGGCGTGGTGCACCAGACTCGCGAAGAGTGGGAGGCGGCGAAGGAATGGCTGGAAAAGGCGGTAACCGCCGCTGATGAGGACGGCCCCGGCGACCGGATTCCGCTGGCCAAGGCCCTGCACCACCTGGGCTGGGTCGCCTGCGAGCGAGGGGACGTGGAACTGGCGGTCGACTATTACCACAGGTCCGTCGAGCTGGCTCAGCAGGAAGGCATCGGTCATCTCGTCGCGGACAACGTGCTGCTTCTAGCACGGGTCAGGTGCCGCCTAGGGGAGGCCGTTTCCAGCGTCGAGGCGGTCAACCACGCCTTCGGCACCTATCAGCGCATCATGCGTCAGCCGGATGCCACCTTCCAGTTCCAGGTAGCCCGGATCGCCGAGGACCTGAGAGACCCCGAGCACGCCCGGAAGAAGTACGAAGAAGCCGCTGCCGGTTTCGCTCGGGAGGGAGATGCCAGGCAGGCGGCATTCTCACTGCTGAGGGCGGCTCGAATGGCGGCCCAGCTGCGGGACGACGCGGCCTTCACCCTGCTGGAAGAGGCGACGCGCGGATTCGAGCGGGTCGACGACCTCGGTGGTAGAGCGGAGGTCCTTGAGGAACTCGCCTCGCTGGCGGGCACGGCGTCCGAATTCACCGATGCGGAGGACCTCCTGCAGGATGCCCTGGCGCTCCGTCGCGAGAATGGCGACGAGGACGGCGCCGCAATGGTCCAGCTGCGGCGTGCGGTGATCGCTACCCAGCAGGGCGACCACCGGCGTGCCGAGGAACTGTGCAGTGAGGCACGCCGCGCCTATCAGCAGGCCGGCCGGGTAGCCGACGATGTCGTCGCCTGCCTGACGATGGGCGAGGCCGCAGCGAGCCGCCAGGACGTGCCACGTGCCGAGGACTGGTACCAGCGCGGGCTCGCCAGGGCCCGGGAGACGGAGTTCTGGCTCGGCGCCAGCGTCGCCCACAGGCGGCTGGGCGAACTTGCCGAGAGCGTCGCGGACATCCGCGCCGCGGCCGGCCAGCATGCCCTTGCCGTGACGGTCGCCATGACGCACGACATGCCCGGCGTGGAGCGGAGCCTCAAGGCGCTGATCAAGCTGCGCAGACAAACCTCAGAAGAGGAACTCCGACGACACCTGACCGCTGCCCTCGGCCCCGCCACAGCCGACGTCCTGATCCGCATGACCTACGAGGGCTCCGACCCTCAACCCTGAGGTCAGGGATTCGCCAAGAATGGCGTATGTGGGCTGCACCCCCGCATCACGACCTGCGGCCCGCGTCGCGGTCGGCCGGGCAGGCGGCCGTCAGCGGACCAACGCCTCCGCTCCGCCGGGTCATCGCGCGCCGGACAGGAGCGGAAGCAGGACCACCAGCCAGAATCCGGTCACGGCCGCGTACCGGAGCACGACGTGGGCGGCAGACTCACGCATGCGAGCCTCGGTCCGCTCGCGGGCCCGCCGTCCCGGTGTGCTGCACCACGGCGGTCACCGCTGTTCGGGCACCGGGCCGAGGCGTTCCTCCAGCCGCTCGATGCGTGCGATGAGCGGCTGGAGCTGCTGCTGGACGACGGTGGCCAGGGCCTGGGCGGGATCGGCGGCGGAGGTCTGGGCGCGCAGGTGAACGTAGCCCGCCAGGGCGGCCGTCACGGCACGCCGGGTCAGCCGGGCTTCGGCTCCGTGCTCCCGCAGGACCTGGCCGGCCGTGCCGTCGGGTTCGGTCACCAGGCCCAGGAGCAGGTGCTCGCAACCGACGTAGTTGTGCCCGAGCCCCGTCGCCTCGGTCACCGCGAGTTCGAGTGCGCCGGCGGCGGCGGTGCTGAAGTGCACCGAGTCGTCCTCTGCTCCGCCCTCCTCGGTGCCCGTCTGCCGTTCGAGGTCGCGCTGGATCTGGGCGGGGTCGATGTCCACGGCCCGGAGGACGTGCAAGGCCAGATTTCCGCCCTCGGCGACCATGCCGGCGAGCAGGTGTCCGGTTCCGACGTTCGCGGAGCCGTCGGCGAGAGCGCGGTCGATGGCCAGCTTGATCACGGCTCGGGTACGAGCGGTGAAAGCGGGCAGCCGCTCGTCCAGGTGGTCGGCTGACAGCTCGCTCAGTGCGGTCTGCCGGATGGCGGTGACGCGCCGTACCGCCTGTTCCAGGGCGCGCTGGCAGACCGCCGACACCGGCACGCCGGCGTCCTTGACCGCCTCCGCCAGGTCGTCGGGCAGGTACACGTTGATCTTCGGCACGGCCAGTCCTCCCTATGGGGGGTGAATGGGGTTAGTTAAATTATACCCCCTTGAGGGTTATGATGGAAGAGCAAAGTAACCCCATGGAACCTCGAAGAGGTATCGCACCGCCGACGCTGGTTTTGCCGCGAGGGATGCGCGGACGTTCACCTGGACTTCGGCGCCCTTGAAGAGCGCTCGTGTCGCCGTTCGCTCGTGACGATCGGTGGCCGCGGGCGGGGTGATGTCAGCTTTCGGGTCGCGCCGGCGGGACGGTCGCGGAGAGGGCGCGCAGATCGTCGAAGGCTTGGAGGAGGTGTGCGTCCAAGCTCTGCGAGGAGTCGTCGATCCAGGCTTGCGCCGCTTGGTGAAAGGCGGCCCAGCCGGTCTGGGCGGCCAGGCCGGCCAGCCGGTCGGCGACATCGCGCTGCCGCAGCGCCTCCGCCACGGCGCCGGTGAGCGACGCGGCCTTGGCCAGTTCGCGTTCGCGGAGCGCTGGCGTCACGGCGATGACTTCCAGCCGTGGTTCGGAGAACGGGCGGTTGTCCTCGAGGATCCGCCCGGCCTTCCGGAAGGCCCAGAGCAGGATCTCGAGCGGCTCCAGGCCATCGGGCGCCTCGGCCACCGCCTGCATCAGTGCGGCGCGCAGGTCGGCTTCGCCGTCGAAGAGCACCTCGCGCTTGTCCGGGAAGTGCCGGAAGAACGTGCGCTCGTTGACGCCGGCCCGGGCGGCGATCTCTGCCGTGGTGGTCTGGTCGAATCCGCGCTCCCGGTACAGCTCCAGGGCCGCCTGCTGAAGGCGGCGGCGCGCTTCTGCTCCGCTCCGTGGCACGCCCCGAGGCTACCGGATGTGCCAGTGACCGACATTTCATTGCGCCAGTGACTGGCGCTACGTGTAGAGTCAGCGACTGGCGCTACTTAGCGCCAGTCACTGGCGTTATTTGAGAGAGGGCCTCATGCACGTCTTCGTCACCGGTGGTTCCGGCCTGACCGGCCCCGCCGTCGTCACCGAGCTCGTCGCGGCCGGCCACACCGTCACCGGTCTGGCGCGTTCGGATGCCGCCGCCACTCGGCTGGAGTCGCTGGGCGCCACACCACACCGCGGTTCCCTGGAGGACCTCGACAGCCTGCGGAGCGGCGCCGAAGCCGCCGACGGTGTCCTGCACATGGCCTACGGTGGCGACTTCACCGACCTCGACGACATGATGCGGCGCGACCGGACCGCGATCGAGACGCTCGGCCGACCGCTGGAACACACGGGCAAGCCGTTCGTCAGCACCTCGGGCACGCTGGTCATGCCCGCCGGCCGGGAGAGCACCGAGAAGGACGAGCCCGACACGGCCGGCATCGCCGCCTTCCGCGTCGTGGGCGAGCGAGCCTGCCTGGGCTTCGCCGCCCGGGGCGTACGCGCGAGCGTGGTCCGGCTCGCTCCCACCGTCCACGGTCCCGGGGACTACGGCTTCATCGGCATGCTCCTCGCCACCGCACGACGGACCGGCGTGTCGGCTTACGTCGGCGACGGCGGCAACCGGTGGCCCGCGGTGCACCGGCTCGACGCGGCGATCCTGTTCCGCCTGGCGTTGGAGAAGGCTCCCGCGGGCAGCGTGCTGCACGGAGTGGCCGAAAACGGCGTCACCTTGAAGAGCATCGCGGAGACGATCGCCCGGGGCCTCGATCTGCCCACGGTCTCGCTGACCCCGGACGAGGCCGCCGCGCACTTCCCGAGCCCGTTCATGGCCACCGTCTACGGCATCGACGTGCCCGTCTCCGGCTCTCACACCCGGGAGCTGCTCGGCTGGTCGCCCACCCACCCGACACTGCTCGACGACCTGGAACACGGCGATTACCTCACCACGTCGGCCTCCCGACCACGTTGATGTGCCCGAACTCGGGCGCTCAGCCGGCGGCGCGGTCGGTGAGGGGGCGGCGCCGTACGGAGGTGTCGGTCAGTGTGCGCGGCTGCCAGGCGCCGTCCGCGCGGTACAGGTCGGTCCCGGGAGGCGTGATCTCGTCGATCCGGTCGAGGGCCGCGTCGTCGAGGGTGAGCGAGGCGCCCTTCAGCGTCTCCTCCAGCTGCTCCATGGTCCGCGGGCCGATGATGACAGAGGTCACCGCGGGATGCGCCACCGGGAAGGCCGTCGCCAGCGCGGGCAGTGAGCAGCCGAGGTCGGCGGCCAGCTCGACGAGCGCTTCGACGGCCTCGTACTTCCTCGCGTTCTCCGGCAGCGCGGGATCGAAGCGTCCCGGCATGAGGGAGGCGCGGCCGGTGGCCAGGTCGACGGGCCGGCCCTTGCGGTACCTGCCGGTCAGGAATCCCGACGCGAGCGGGCTCCAGGTCAGGACGCCCATGCCCAGACGGCGGCAGGTCGGGAGCACCGAAGCCTCGATCCCCCGGGCCAGGAGCGAGTACGGCGGCTGCTCGCTGCGGAAACGCAGCAGGCCGCGGCGCTCGGCGACGTGGTGGGCCTCGACGATCTCCTCGGCGGGGAAGGTGGAACATCCGAAGGCGCGGATCTTGCCCTGGTGCACCAGGTCGCTCAGCGCGGAGAGCGTCTCCTCGACGTCGGTGGTGTGGTCGGGACGGTGGATCTGGTACAGATCGATCCAGTCGGTCTGGAGCCGCCGCAGGCTCTCCTCGACCTCCTTGATGATCCAGCGTCGTGAGTTGCCGCCCCGGTTGCGTCCCTCGCCCATCGGGAAGTGCACCTTGGTGGCCAGCACGACGTCGTCACGGCGGCCCTTCAGGGCCTTGCCCACGATCTCCTCCGACTCCCCCGCGGAGTACATGTCGGCGGTGTCGACGAAGTTGATCCCCTGGTCGAGGGCCGCGTGGATGATGCGGGCGCACTCGTCGTGGTCGGGGTTGCCGACGGCTCCGAACATCATGGCGCCCAGGCAGTGGACGCTCACCTCGATGCCGGTGCCGCCGAGAACGCGGTAGCGCACGGTCGTTGCTCCTTGTCGGTGGTACGGGAGGGCGATCACGTCGGTGATCGCGAAGCCGTCGGCAGCCTCGATCCGGCAGGCGGCCCGGCTCCGCCCGTACCTTAGGAGCTAGAGTCGGCTCTAGATCAACTCCTTGGTCCGGCATCTCCGATCGCGATTGGAGCGTGGAGGTCAGTCCGCCGACGGTGGCGAGGAGGGTCCGCGGTAGGGCAGCGTCTGGCTGTAGACCACGTTGGTGGTGGTGCTGCCGAACTGCGCGAGCTCGTCGACGAGGCGTTCGAGGTGGGCCATGGATCCGGCGGCCACCTTGAGCGTGTAGCAGTCCTCGCCGGTGGTCCGCAGGCACTCCAGGATCTCCGTGCGCCCGGAGAGCAGCCGGCGCAGCGGCTCGTGCCGGCTGCCGGGGTACTTCAGCCGCACCACCGCCAGCACGGTGAAGCCGACCTTGCCCAGGTCGACGTCGGCGCGGTAGCCGGCGATGACCCCCAGCGACTCCAGCCGCCGGACCCGCTCGGTCGTCGCCGAGGCGCTGAGACTGACCCTGCGCCCGAGCTCGGTGAGCGCCAGCCGGCCGTCGCGTTGCAGCTCGCTCAGGATCACCCAGTCGGTCTCGTCGAGATCCTCGGCCATTCGGCGAATATACCGGCAGATCCACGGCATCCCGCTCCGCACGCCGTGAACGATCTCTTCAAAGGCGGCGGAGCGCCTCGATAGCGTTGAGTCATGCGAATCGGGGTGAACGTACCGAACTACGGGCCCGGGACCGATCCGGACGTGCTGTGCCGCTGGGCACGGACGGTGGAGACCCTCGGCTTCGACCTGCTGATGATCTCCGACCACGTGGCGGTGACGCCGGACGTCGCCGAGCAGTATCCGGCGCCGTTCTACGAGCCGTTCACCACGCTGTCGTGGCTGGCGGGCGTCACCGAGCGGGTCCGGCTCGGGACCTCCGTCCTCATCGTGCCGTACCGGCATCCGCTGCTCGTCGCCCGAATGGCGGCCAACCTCAATCGGATCAGCGGAGGACGGCTCGTCCTCGGGGTGGGCGTGGGCTGGGCGCGCCAGGAGTTCGCGGCGCTCGGGGTGCCCTTCGAACGGCGCGGCCGGCTGACCGACGATCACCTGCGGGCCCTGCGCGCCGCCTGGGCGGACCAGGACGACTACCGCAGCGGCCCGATCCCGATCTGGGTGGGCGGCAACAGCGATGCGGGCATGCGCCGGGCGGTCCTGCTCGGCGACGCGTGGCACCCGCTGCGCGACCTCACCGTCCCGCGGCTGCGCGACGCGGCCGACCGGATGAAGGCCCTCGCCGACGAGCTGGACCGCCCGGTGCCCGCGCTGACCCCGCGGATCCTCCTGCGCCTCACCGACTCCCCCGTCACCGCCCCGGACCGCGCCGCCGGGGAGGGCTCCATCGAGCAGATCGTCGACGACCTCGAACAACTGCGCGTACTCGGCGCCGACACCGTCGTCCTCGATCCGTTCGGCGGAGACCCGGCCGAGACGCTGCATCCGCAGACGGCATGGCGGGCGCTCGCGACCGTGGCCGACCGCTGGGACCTGAGCACTCCTCACGAAACGGAGAGACCGTGACACCTGACAACGAGAGATTCCTGCGCCGGGCCATCGAGCTCGCCGCCCGGTCCCGCGCGGGTGGCGACGCCCCCTACGGATCGCTGCTGGTCGGCCCGGACGGCGACGTCCTCGCCGAGGACCACAACACCGTCACGAGGGACCGCGACATCTCCGCCCACCCGGAGCTGAAGCTGGCCCGGTGGGCGGCCCGCGAACTCGACGCGGCGACCGCGACGGCCACCACGATGTACACCAGCTGCCAGCCCTGCGGGATGTGCTACGGCGCCATTCAGCGCTCCGGCCTGGGCCGGGTGGTGTTCGCGCTGTCCACCGAGCAGCTCGATGGGCTCAATCCCGGCGGCGCCTGGCCGCAGGTGCCGCAGGAGGGCCCGGCGCTGTACGACGAGGCCCGTGTGCCGATCGAGGGCTTCTACCCCGGATGACGCCCCCGGGCGCGGCACTGTTGTTCCCAAGCCACGGCGGTGGTCCATTCGGCGGGAGGGCCCTCCTAAGATCGAGTGGTGCTAAAACCCGACTACCCGATCCTCACCGAGCGTCTGCACCTGCGCCCCTACACCCTCGACGACTTCGACGCCCTCTATGACATCCACTCGCGTCCGGAGGTGGCGCGCTACCTGTACTGGGGCGCCCGCGACCCCGACGAGGTCCGCGAGGCCCTGGAGAAGAAGATCCGCTCGTCGGTGCTCGCCGACGAGGGCGACGCGTTGCAGCTGGCGGTGGTCCTGCCGGAGACCGGCGCGCTCGTCGGGGACGTCGTGCTGTTCTGGACCAGCCGTGAACACCGCCAGGGCGAGGTCGGCTACATCTTTCACCCCGACCACGGTGGCCGCGGCTACGCGACCGAGGCCTCCGTGGTGATGCTGCGTCTGGGGTTCGAGGGCTTGGGTCTGCACCGTGTGGTGGGCCGCCTCGACGGCCGCAACGCCGCCTCGGCACGCGTCCTCGAACGCCTCGGCATGCGCCGCGAGGCGCACCTGGTGCAGAACGAGATGGTCAAGGGCGAGTGGACCGACGAGGTGATCTACGCGATGCTCGAGGACGAGTGGCGGGTCCGCCAGGCGGGGTAGCGCGCGGGGCGTCCGACGGGAAAACGGTTCGATCGCGCCTGCCTCCACGCCGTACGATCACCGACCGTGAGTAGCAGATTGCGCCGGTACGCGACGGACAACGCGCACATCGCCGCCGACGGCCGGTACACCACGGCGGACGGCACGGTCGTGGCCGTGGGTCCCGCGCTGGAGGCGGCGATGGCGGGCACGGTGAGTCATCCCGCCGACGCGCGGATCGTGCCTCCTCCCCCGCGGGACGGTGACGGGACGCGCGTCGAGGTGACCGCCGAGGGCAGCCTGCAGGCGGCCCGGCGGCTTCACCTCGCCGGCGCCGGCCGGATCGCCGTGCTGAACTTCGCCTCGGCCCGCAACCCCGGCGGCGGCTACCTCGGCGGCGCCCGCGCGCAGGAGGAGGACCTCTGCCGTCACTCCCTGCTGTACCCGTGCCTGCTGCGGGCCCCGGACTACTACGAGGCGCACCGCGCGTCCCCTGACCTGCTCTACAGTCACCGCGTCATCTGGTCCCCCGACGTGCCGGTGCACCGGGGCGGCGACGGCGAGCTGCTGGCCGAGCCGTATCCGGTGTCGTTCCTGACCTGTCCCGCCCCCAACGCCGGTGAGGCGGTGCGCCGGGATCCGGCCGTACGGGAGCGGCTCCCGCAGGTGCTGCACGACCGGGCGCGGCGGGTGCTGGCCGTGGCCGCCCACCATGGCGCGCGCCGGCTGGTCCTGGGCGCGTGGGGATGCGGGGTGTTCCGCAACGATCCGCATCAGGTCGCCGCGGCGTTCCACGCGCATCTGAGCGCGGGCGGGGAGTTCCGCGCCGTGTTCGACCACGTCGTCTTCGCGGTCTGGGACCGTAAGCCGGACTCGGCCAACCGCGCGGCGTTCGCCGCGCGTTTCGCGGCCGAGACACCGCATCCGGGCTGAGCGCCTCGTGACGCGGTCAGCGGCGGAAGGCATCGGCTCTCGGGGTTCACCAGCTGATTCCGGCCGCCACCGGCAGGTGGTCGCTGCCGCGTCCCCGGGGCCTGGACAGGGTCGGCATACATGGGTGGACGTGCTTGGAGACCGCCTCGCGGAAAAGATGATTTTGGTACTCCGGGGGAACGCCGGCCGCTAAAGAACTCGATTTTGTCGCTTTCGCTCATGCTTCCCGGCAAGGCGGCATGGTGTTGCCGGCACGTATGCGGTTTCCGATACGCCGACGATATGCGCCGACTCGTAGCATCGATAGCATGCGTGTGCTGATTGTCGAGGACGAGCCCTATATGGCGGAAGCCATCCGCGATGGCCTACGCCTGGAGGCGATCGCGGCCGACATCGCAGGTGACGGCGACACCGCTCTGGAACTGCTGAGCGTCAACACCTACGACATCGCCGTCCTCGACCGCGACGTCCCCGGACCTTCCGGCGACGAGATCGCCAAACGCATCATCGCCTCCGGCAGCGGCATGCCGATCCTCATGCTCACCGCGGCCGACCGTCTCGACGACAAGGCCTCCGGGTTCGAACTCGGCGCCGACGACTACCTCACGAAACCCTTCGAACTCCGAGAACTCGCGCTCAGGCTCAGGGCACTCGACCGCAGACGCGCCCACAACAGGCCTCCCGTGCGAGAGATCGCAGGTCTGCGGCTGGACCCGTTCCGCAGAGAGGTCTACCGAGACGGCCGCTACGTCGCGCTGACCAGGAAGCAGTTCGCCGTGCTCGAAGTCCTCGTCGCCGCCGAAGGCGGTGTCGTCAGCGCCGAAGAACTCCTGGAACGCGCGTGGGACGAGAACGCCGACCCGTTCACCAACGCCGTACGCATCACCGTCTCGGCACTGCGCAAACGGCTCGGCGAACCCTGGATCATCGCCACCGTGCCGGGCGTCGGCTACCGCATCGACACCGGAGCAGACGCGGGAGGCGAGGAATCAGGGAATTGATGCTCCGCAACCACCGTGAGGCTGTGACAAGAGCACTGAGGGCAGGGGCCGGAAATCCCCGCAGAAGGCACCGTCACTATTTCGAGAACATCGAATTCATGTGGACATCTCCGGCGTCCTTCTCCGGACACATCGGCACCCGGGCTCCGACCTCGGCCGACGGCGGGTCGGCTACCCTCGCCGCGTGGAGTTGCGGCAGCTCAGATACTTCTGCGCGGTCGCCGACGAGCAGCATCTGGGGCGCGCCGCCGAACGGCTGGGCCTGCGCTCCCCGTCGGTGAGCGAGCAGATCCGCGCGCTTGAACGCGAGCTCGGCGCGCAGTTGTTCCACCGGACTCCGGGCGGCATGTCGCTCACCCCGGCCGGTGACGCGCTGCTGCCGGAGGCACGCCGCACCCTCGCCGCGGCCGCGCGCGCCGCCCGTGCGGTCCGCGAGGCCACGGCGCCGGTCCGCGCGTGCGTGATCGGTGTCCCGCCCGGGGTGCCGCCGGATCTGCCGCGCCGGATCCGAGAGGCCGCTCGTGGCGCTCCCCTGCGGTTCGAGGACCTGCCCAGCGGCGACCAGCCGTCCCGCGTACGGAACGGGGACCTGGACTGCTGCCTGCTCACACTGCCCGCCGAGGACGCCGGCGGGCTGGTCACCGCGGTGATCCACGACGAACCGCTCGGCGTGCTGATGGCCGCCGAGCACCCGCTCGCCGCCCGTACGGTGATCGACTGGGCGGATCTGGACGGACAGGAACTGCTGTGGTTCCAGCGGGACCTGGCGCCCGGCTATCACGACGACGTCCTGGCCGCCTGCCATCGCGCGGGGTGGCGGCCGCGGCCGCGGATCGTACGAGCCCGCCGTGCCATCGTGCTCGCCGAGCTGACCTGCGGTGACCCGGTCGTCGCGCTGCGGCCGGCCTGGGACACCGGGCCCGGGCTCGGGTGGCGGCCGCTGGCCGACGAGCCGCCGCGGCTGAGGTACGCGCTGGCGTGGCCGGGTGACGTCCCTCACTCCGGACCGGCCGGCATCGCCCGCCGCCTGGCCCGTTAGGCGCCGCCTCATCCGCGTGAGGCGGCGCCTCGTGGACGCCCGCGACGGCGTCGGTTTACCTGGCCGCATGTTCCTGCTGATGCTCAACTACCGCGATGGGGCCCTGGACCGACTCGACCGGGTCCTGCCCGACCACTACGCGTACGTCGACCGGCACGTCGCGGCCGGCACCTTCCTGCTGACCGGTCGCCGGGTACCCCGCGTCGGAGGGGTCATCCTCGCCCGTGCCGCCTCCCGTACGGCGGTCGAGCAGATCATCGCCGAGGATCCGTTCCTGGAGACCGGCGCGGTCTCCTACGAGGTGATCGAGATCGAGCCGACCCGCTGGGCGCTGCCCGGCCTCGCCCCTTCGGCGCCGCCGCGCGATCCCTCGCGTCACCAGGGGTAGGTGCCGCCGTTCTCGCTCAGGAAAACCCCGGTCGGGCCGTCGTCGGGCAGGGTGACCTGGCGGGCGATGTGGGCTCCGCCTTCCTCGGCGCTGATGTGACCGGTGTGGCCGTTCAGGTCGGTCGCGCAGAAGCCCGGGGACAGGGCGTTGACCTTGATGCCGGTCTCGCGCAGCGTGTTGGCGTAGATCAAGGTGATCGCGTTCAGGGCTGCCTTGGAGGAGTTGTAGGCGAGCAGGTTCGCGTACTGCCACAGCGGCGAGTCCGGGTCGGTGAGGAACGCGACGGTGCCCAGCCCGCTGGAGACGTTGCCGATGACGGCGTCCGGGGACCTGCGCAGGAGCGGCAGCATCGCGTTCGTGACGGCCACGACCCCGAACACGTTGGTCTCGTAGACCTCGCGCAACGCCGCGGCGGGCATTTCGGCCGGCGGGTGCGGCCGGTCGCGGCTGATGCCGGCGTTGTTGACCAGGATGTCCAGCCGCTCGTAGGTGCCGGAGATGAACCGCGCCGCCGCCGCGATCGTCTCCGGGTCGGTCACGTCGAGGTGCACGAAGCGGACGTCGAGGCCCTGCCCGGCCAGTTCGTCCGCGGCCGTGGTCCCGCGCCCGTCGTCGCGGGCGCCCAGCAGGACGGTGTGCCCGGCCCGGGCGAGCTCGCGTGCGGTGGCGAAGCCGATGCCCTTGTTCGCGCCGGTGATCAGAACAATCTTGTTGTCGGTCATGCCCTCACCGTCGCCGCCATTCGGCGTGGCCGGGAGAGACCCGCCGAGGCTGGTACCGGCGGTCCCATGGTCACGGCGTCGCCGGTCGGGCACGCTTGGGGGCGTGAGCGAACTCGACCGCGTGGAGCTGGCCGCGTTCCTGCGGCGCAGTCGCGCCCGGGTCCGCCCGGCCGACGTCGGGCTGGAGAGCGGGCCGCGGCGGCGCACCCCCGGCCTGCGCCGACAGGAGGTCGCGCAGCTGGCCGGTATGTCGGTGGACTACTACATCCGCCTGGAGCAGGGCCGGGGCCCGCGGCCGTCGCGGCAGATCCTCGCCGCGATCGCCCGGGCGCTGCGCCTGTCCGACGACGAACGCGACCACCTGTACCACCTGGGCGGGGAGGTGCCCGGTCCGCCGGCGGGGCCGGCCCGCGACGTACGGCCCGGGGTGCTGCACCTGCTGGACCGGCTCGACGACACCCCGGCGCTGGTGTGCGACGCCACCTACGAGGTCCTGGCGTGGAACGCGATGGCGGCCGCCCTGCTGGGCGACTTCTCCCGCCTACCGCCGGGCGAGCGCAACCTGATCTGGCGGTTCTTCACCGACCCGGAGGCCCGCGCCCGGCATGACGAGGAGGGCGCGCGGCGGTTCGCCCGGGAGTCGGTCGCCGACCTGCGCGCGGCGGCGGCCCGTTACCCCCATGACGCGGGCATCCGCCGCCTGGTCGGGCGGCTTCGCGCGGCCAGCCCGGAGTTCGGTGAGCTGTGGGCCGAGCACGATGTCCAGGTCCGCCGTTCGGCGAGCAAGCGGCTGCGCCATCCCCTCGTCGGGTGGCTGGACCTGGACTGCGAGGGGTTGCACGACCCGCACCGCGACCAGTGGACGATCTTCTACACGGCCGCGCCGGGAACGCCGTCGCATGAGGCGTTGCGCCTGCTCAGAGTGGTCGGCACCCAGGACCTGAGCGCCCGGGAGGCTTGAATCCCGTCACTTCGATCGCTGAACTGCTGGGCATCTCCCCAGGCACGCTCTACAACCACAGATGACGGCCGGGGTCGGATACCGGCAGTCACCACTCCCGAAAGACGGAGGCCACTTCGTGAGTGAATAGGGCGCATGCTTTTCGACTTCATTCACGACCACGACGGTGAACGGCTCAGTGGTGTGTACGGCGGTGATCCTTCCGGGATCACCGCCGTGGTGCTGCATGGCGCAGGCACCAGCAGCACGGAGCGGCTGCTTCCGCTGGTGCGGGAGTTCGTCGCCCACGGCTGTCGCGGGATCGCCTTCGACTTCTCCGGGCACGGCGAAAGCACCGGGAAGCTCAGTGAGCTGAGCCTACGGCGACGGTTCGAGCAGGCCGTAGCAGTGATCGACGCATACGCGGGGGCGGACAGGCCGCTGGCCCTGGTGGGTTTCAGCATGAGCGGCCAGACGGTGGCCGATCTCGTGGCGTACTACGGGGATCGAGTGGCGGCGCTGGGGCTGTGCGCGCCCGCCGTGTACACCGCCAAGGCGTGGGACGTGCCCTTCGAGGACGGGAACGGCCGGTTCAGCGGCATCATCCGGCAGCCGGACAGCTGGCAGGAGTCGCCCGTGCTTCAGGTGCTGCGGGCGTACGAGGGCCGGGCGGTGCTCGCCGTGCCGGGCACGGACACGGTGATCCCGCCCGCGGTGACCGAGGCCGTACAGGACGCACTGGCCGCGCGCACCCAGTACACGCGGTTCGACCTTCCGAACGCACAGCACCAGCTGGGCATGTGGTTCCGTGATCACGGTGACGACCGGCGGGAGTTCGTCGAGGCGGTGCTGACCGGCTTCGACGACCGGGGATGGACGGCGACGCGCGCGTGGGTGGCCAAGCAGCTCGGCAACGGCCGCTCGGTCGCCGACTTGCGCCTCCTGTCCGGTGGCTGGAGCTCCCAGATGCGGCGGCTCACGCTCGACGACGGCACGGCCTTGGTGCAACGGACCTTCGTAAAACCGTTCTTCCGCCACCAGGGACCCGGGCTGCTGGCCCGCGAGGCGTCCGTCCTGGCGCTGCTCGCCGGGCAGGAAGGCATCCCGGCTCCCGGGTTCGTCGCTGTGGACGCCACGGCCGAACACTGCGACCACCCGACCCTGTTGATGTCGGCGCTGCCGGGCCGCGTCCGCGTGGACGAGGACGACCTCGACCGGCGCCTGGATCTGCTCGCGGCCCAGCTCGTCCGCGTCCACGGCGTCGTACCGTCCGAAAGACCGCGCACGTACGAGGCGTGGACGTCCCCGGAGCGCGTCCGCACCCCGGATGGTCCCCTGTGGGAGCGGGCCGTGGACGTGATCCGCCGTGACCCGCCGCCGTACGAAGGCTGCTTTCTGCACCGCGATTTCCACCCCGGGAACGTGCTCTTCACGGGAGCCGGACCCAAGCTGCGGATCACCGGTGTCGTGGACTGGGTCGAGACCTCGTGGGGACCTGCCGACCTGGACGTGGCGCACTGCTCGACCGCGCTTGCGCTGCTGCACGGGCCGGCGTACGGACTGGACTTCCGCGAGTCGTACGAGGCAAACGGCGGCCGCGACCTCGCCGAGGACCCCGACCACCTGTACTGGCGGCTGCTCGACGCCCTGCACTACTGCCCCGACGCGGCGAAGCTGGCCGGGCCGTGGCGTGACCTGGGGCGGGACGATCTGACGTCCGAGGTGCTGGGAGAACGGCTGGAGGCGTACGTGGACGGACTGCTGCAACGGTACAGCTGACTGAACCTGGTAGATGTCGTCGTCTCCTGCTTCAGCGGCTGCGCGCGTGAACATGGTGTGTTCGTACTCTGCGAGTGCGGCCTCCATGTCGTCGGGGTGCGCGCCGTCGGGGAGGGTTCCGCCTCGTAGACCGTGGCCGGGATTCCGTGGACGTCCAGGACGCGGGCGAGCGTGAGGCTGTCGGGGTGAGCCGTCTCTGCCGGACCGGATTTCGCAGACCGCCCAGGGCCCGTTCTTCCTCTGGCCTCACGGAGCCGGATGGTGGACGCTGAACAGCGGTTCGGGGCCGTACCGGTCGGCTTCGGAGGGCAGAAGAACCATCGGCGCGCGATCTTCGGCGTGCGCGCCGGCGCGCTGCTCGAAGGCGAGCAGGTGCCGTTTGCGGTGCAGACCGCCGCCGTACCCGGTCAGGTCGCCGGAGGAGCCGACGACGCGGTGGCAGGGCACGATGATCCCGACGGGGTTCTTGCCGTTGGCCAGGCCGACGGCGCGGGCGGCGGTGGGGCGGCCGATCCGCTCGGCGAGTTCGCCGTAGGAGACGGTCTCGCCGAAGGGGATCTCGCACAGCGCCGCCCAGACACGCTGCTGGAACGCCGTGCCGGCCAGCGCGAGCGGCAGGTCGAAGGCCGTCCGCCGGCCGTCGAAGTACTCCTCCAGTTGCCGGACGGCCGCGCCGAACGGCGCGGGATCCCGTTCTCCGAAGGTGTGCTCCTCGGGCCGGTACCGCTGCCGGTCCATGTAGAGGCCGGTCAGGACGCCGTCGGCCGCGACCAGGGTCAGCGGGCCGACGGGGCTGTCCATCACCGTGTACGACCGGTGCTTCATCGGTGCTCCTTCTTCGAGGTCAGGCGGGTAGCCGGTTGATCGCGTGCTGGCCGGTCGCCCACAGGTACTGCACCGCGTACGCGCGCCACGGCCGCCAGGCCGCGGCGTGCCGGGTGAGGGCCGCAGGGGTGACGGGCAGGCCCAGTTCCCGCGCCGCGGTGCGCACGCCCAGGTCGGTGGGGACGAACGCGTCCGGGTCGCCGAGCGCCCGCATCGCGATCATCTCGATGGTCCACGGCCCGAATCCCGGCAGCGCGGACAGCAGTTCCCGCGCCCGCCCCCAGTCGCTTCCCGCCCCCAGGTCGATCTCCGCGCGGGCCAGCGCGCCGATCAGCGTGGTCAGCGTCGTACGGCGGGTCCGGGGGAACGCCAGTGTCTCTGGGTCCAGTGCTGCCAGGGCGTCCATGCCGGGGAACAGGTGGGTCAGGCCGCCTTCGGGGTCGTCGACGGTCTCGCCGTGGGCGGTGACGAGCCGGGCGGCGTGGGTGCGGGCGGCGGCGGTCGACACCTGCTGGCCGAGCACGGCCCGTACGGCGAACTCGGCGGGGTCGACGGTGCGCGGCACGCGGCGGCCGGGGTCCTTGTCGACGTGCGGGGCCAGCAGCGGGTCGGCGCGCAGCAGGTCGTCGACGGCGATCGGGTCGGCGTCCAGGTCCAGCAGCCACCGGCAGCGGCTGATGGCGATGGACAGGTCCCGCAGGTCGGTCAGGTGCAGGCGGCAGGCGATGTGATCGGGGGCCGGCCGCAGCGAGACGACCCCGTGGCCGTGGGGCAGGCGCAGGGTGCGCCGGTACGCGCCGTCGCGCCACTCCTCGACGCCGGGCACGCCGGTCGCCGCCAGGTGCCCGAACAGGTTGTCGGGGCACAGCGGCGCGCGGAACGGCAGCCGCACCGACAGGGCGCCGGAGGTCGCGGCGGGGTGCCCGCGGGCGACCCGGTCGCGCAGCTCGGTCGGGGACATCGCGAACACCTGCCGCACGGTGTCGTTGAACGCCCGGACGCTGGCGAACCCGGCGGCGAACGCGACGTCGCTCATCGGCAGGGAGCTGGTCTCGATCAGCAGCCGGGCCGTCTGGGCGCGCTGGGCGCGGGCGAGCGCGAGCGGGCCGGCGCCGAGCTCGGCGTTCAGCTGGCGTTCGATCTGGCGGGTGCTGTACCCGAGCCGGGAGGCCAGGCCCGGCACGCCCTCCCGGTCGATCACCCCGTCGGCGATCAGCCGCATGGCGCGGGCGACGAGGTCGGCGCGTTCGTTCCACTGCGGGGAGCCGGGGCTGGTGTCCGGGCGGCATCGCTTGCACGCCCGGAATCCGGCCTGCTGGGCGGCCGCGGCGCTGGGGAAGAACCGCATGTTCTCCGGCTTCGGCGGCACGACCGGGCAGCTGGGGCGGCAGTAGATCCCGGTGGTGATCACCGCGGTGAAGAACCATCCGTCGAACCGTGCGTCCTTTGACTGCACGGCGCGTATGCAGCGTTCCACGTCCTCATGCATACGACTAGCATCCCCGGTGGCCACCGTGTTCTGCTCGCGAGAATCCGACATCACCCTGCGAGCCGCCGGGCCGGGGGCCAGCGTCTACGGCCTACCATCGGAGGATGTCGGTCACGGGGGGAAGCCCACAGCCCGGTCTGCCCTGGACAGGGCGGCCGCGGCGCGCGGATCTGATCTGCTGGGCCGGGATCGCGCTGAGCGGCCTGTACGGCCTGGCGCTGATCCCGCTGCGCCCGCTGCTGATCGGCAAGAACCCGGTGCTGCTGGAGCTGCTGACCGGCAGCATGACCTCGATCGTCACCGCGGGCGCGTTCGCCCGGGTCGGGGAGGTGTCCCTGCCCTTGGCGGTCGTCGCCGCCGTGCCCGGCATGATCATGTTCGACCCGTTCTTCTGGTGGGCGGGACGGCTGTGGGGCCGGGGGATGCTCACGCTCGCGGCCGGTCGTGGCGCCCGGGGCGCGCGGCTGATGGCCCGCGCCGAGCGTCTCGGCCACCGGCTCGGCTGGGTCGGCGTCGTCCTGGCCTACTACGTGCCGGTTCCGGCGGCGTTGCTGTTCGTCATCGCCGGGTGGACGGGCATGCGCCTGGTGACGTTCGTGATCCTGGACGTGCTCGGCGCGCTGCTGTGGATCGGCATGCTCACCGGCCTGGGCTACTACCTCGGACAGGACGCCGTCGACGTCGCCAAGACCATTTCTCAGTACGGCACCTGGATCGCGATCGGCCTGGTCGTCGCCGTCCTGGCCGTACGGAGCGTGCGCGGGCGGCGCGACGCCCGTACCGAACCGGCCGCCGCCGCCGAGGACACCGCGCCCGCCGACCGGCCCGAGGTCGCCGCGGACGGCTGATCCTCCCTCAGCCGGGCGGGGGCGGGATGGAGTCGAGGCCCGGGGGCGGCTCCGGCCACACCAGCAGTACACGGCAGGGCGCGTGGTCGACGACGAATCGCGTCGGCGGGGCCAGGCTGCGGGGACCCAGCCGGTCGCGGGCGCCGTCGCGCGCGCAGATGAGCAGGTCGGCGTCCTCGGCGGCCCGTACGACCTCGCGTTCGATCCGGCCGTGGTCGGCCTGCCGCGTCGCGGGGCGTCCGAGGCGGTCGGCGGCGGCCTCCAGGAGGTCCGCGGCGGCGGTCTGGGACAGCGCCTCGAGCCGGGCGCCGGGGTCGCGGTCGCGGCGGCCCCGGCCGAGGAGGCCGGCGAACGCCTGGTGGGCGGCCGCGGCGATCTCGTCACCGGTCACGTGCAGGAGTGTCAGGTCGGCGTCTTCGGGGATCAGGTCGCGGGCCGCGTCGACGGCGGCCTCCCAGGTGCCCTCCGCGACCCAGATGATCACTTTCACGGCGGGTCAGCCTCCGATCGTCGCCAACACCACCCACAGTGCCACGGTCGCGGCCACCAGCGTGGCCGGTACGGTCAGCAGGCCGAGCCGGGTGAAGTCGCCCAGCCCGGGTTCGGCGTCGTGCTCGCGCAGGATCCGCCGCCACAGGAGGGTGGCCAGCGAACCGACGTAGGTCAGGTTCGGTCCGAGGTTGACTCCGATCAGCACCGCCAGCACCGGCCCGGGCCCGCCGGAGGCCACCAGCGGGAGCATCGCCAGCACGGCGGGCAGGTTGTTGATCAGGTTGGCCAGCAGCGCGGCCAGCCCGGCCACCGCCAGCAGCGCGGGCAGGCCCGACCCGTGCGGCAGCACCAGGTCCGCGCCCCGGTCCAGGCCGTTCACCACGACCGCCTTGACCACGATGCCCAGGGCGAGCACGAACAGGCAGAACAGCGGCCCGGCCGCCGCCACCAGCTGCCGCGCCGTGGTCCGCCGCTGCCGCAGCGCCCGTACCGCCAGCACCAGTGCGCCGCCGAGGGCCGCCCAGGCCGGGTTCACCCCGGTGAACGACGTTGCCGCGAACCCCGCCAGGGTCAGCGCCAGCACCACCACCGTGAACACCGGCACCCGCGGCCGCCCGACCGGCGGCGACCCTGCCGGTACGACGGCCAGGTCGCCCCGGAAGTACCACCGGAACACCGCGTACTCCACGCCGATGGCAGCCAGCCACGGCAGCGCCATCAGGCCGGCGAACCGCGCGAACGACAGTCCGCTGGCCGCGAACGCCAGCAGGTTCGTGAGGTTCGACACCGGCAGCAGCAGGGACGCGGAGTTGGCCAGGTGGGTGCAGGCGTACACGTGCGGGCGGGGCCGCGCCCCGACCCGCGCGGCGGTCGCGAACACCACCGGTGTCAGCAGCACCACCGTCGCGTCCAGGCTCAGCACCGCCGTGATCAGCGACGCGACGGCGAACACCCCGGCCAGCAGCCGCACCGGCCGCCCGTGACACGCGCGCGCCACCAGGTCGCCGGCCGCGGTGAACAGTCCCTCGTCGTCGCACAGCTGCGCCAGCGCCAGCACCGCGGCCAGGAACCCGACCACCGGGAGCAGGGTGCGGGTCTGCGCCCACGCCTGTGCGGGCGACACCGCGCCGGCGGCCACCAGGACACCGGCCGCCGGCACCGCAGCGACCGCCTCCGGCAGCCCGCGCGGGCGGGCGACGGCGAACACCAGCACCGCCACCAGCAGCACGACGGAGACGATCTCGGCGACGACGGTGTGCAGCGCGCCCTCCCGGTGTGGAACGGTACGGCCCGCCGGCGAACCGCCTCAGTCTGGAGATATCAGCATCTCACCGCTGTTATCGCCACAATTCGCCCGCCCTGGCGTCCACTAAGGTGGCGGCCCGTGACGAGTTTCCTGGACGACCTCTTCTCCCTCGATACCCGCGTCGCGGTGGTGACCGGCGGCAGCTCCGGCATCGGCCGGGCCATCGCCACCGCCCTGGCCCGGGCCGGGGCACGGGTGGTCCTCGTCGCCCGCCGCGAGGCCGAGCTGCGGGAGACGACCGCCGAACTGGAATCCCACGGCCGCCCCGCCGCGTACGTCCCGGCCGACCTGGCCGACCGCGCCGCGGTGAAGCGGGCCGCCGAGGAGGCCGCCCGGCCGTTCGGTGAGCCGGACATCCTCGTCAACTGCGCCGGGATCAACCTGCGGCCCCCGATGGACGACCTGGACGAGGACGCCTGGGACCGGACGATGGCCGTCAACCTCGACGCCCCCCACCTGCTCGGCCGGCGGTTCGGCCCGGGCATGGCCCGGCGCGGCCACGGCCGCATCATCAACATCGCCTCCCAGCAGTCCTTCCGCGCCTTCAGCAACAGCGGCGCCTACGGCGCCTCCAAGGGAGGGCTGGTCGCCCTGACCCGGTCTCAGGCCGAGGCCTGGTCGCCGCACGGCGTGTGTGTCAACGCCCTCGTGCCGGGCTTCGTGGTGACGCCGCTGGCCGCCCACATCCCCGCCGACAAGCAGGACGCGATGGCCGAGCGCACCCTGATCGGCCGCAACGGCGAGCCCGCCGACTTCGCCGGCGCGGCCGTGTTCCTCGCGAGCGCCGCGTCCGCCTACGTCACCGGCCAGGCGATCTTCGTCGACGGAGGCTTCTCCGCCCATTGACCAGGCGTCCGATCCCAGAAGACCGGATACGACCCCCTAGTGATCAGGTGCGGAAGGCTGCGCGGCCGGCGTTGTCCTGGCACTCGCGTTCCTGGGCGGCCGTCCACCCGAACACCGCGCGAAGCCTCTCGAACTCTCGGCCCAAGGTGGTGTTCGACACGGTGCGAGCGTCGGTGCTGACGGTGACGGGAATCCCCTGCCGTAGGAGCGTGTCGATGGGATGGGCGGCCGGTGCGCGCACCGCGCCGGTCTGCACGTTCGACGTCGGGCACATCTCCAGCACGATGTCGTCCTCGCGCAGCCGGCGCAGCAGCGCCGGGTCCTCCGCGCTGCGGACGCCGTGGCCGATGCGCCGGGCGCCGAGCACGTCGAGTGCCTCCCACACGCTGTCGGCGCCGGCGGCCTCACCGGCGTGGATCGTCACGGGAAGACCGGCGGCGTGGGCGGCGTCGAAGGCCTCCCGGTGCGGTGCTCCGGGGATCGTCTCGTCCCCGGCGAGGTCCAGTCCCGCGACGACATCGCGGCGGTCGAGGGCGAGCCGGGCGACCTCGGCGCTGATCCGGGGCGGCTGGTGCCGAAGGCAGCACAGGATCAGGCTCGTGGTCACGCCCCATCGGCGGCTCCCCTCGGCCAGGCCCTCGGCCACGGCGTCCAGGACCTCCTCGGGCCGGAGGCCGGCCCGCTGGTGCAGTTGCGGGGCGAAGCGCACCTCCCCGTGGCCGACACCGTCGCCGGCCCAGTCCTCGACCAGTTCCATCGCCACCTCGTGCAGCGCCTCCGGTCGCTGCAGCACGTCGAGGGCGACATCGATGTACCCGAGGTACTCCGGCAACGTCTTGCACGAGGGCGGGGCCACCGCGAGGCTCTCCACCGGCCCCGGCAGCGTCAGATCCTGGGCCGCGGCCAGCCGGCGGATGGTCGCCGGCCGGACCGAGCCGTCCAGGTGGCAGTGCAGTTCGATTCGCCCGGTCACCGGCCCGCCTCGCATGCCAGGGTGTCCGCCAGGAGGGCCCCATCCGCGCAGGCCCCGAAGAGCATCTCCTTGAACGCCGACGAGTCGACGACGCGTACGAGGTCCACGTTGGCGGCGGGCGCGTTCGCCCGCCGATCCACGAGAAGAGCCCCGCGTGCCTCGTCTCCGACTGCCACGGTCGCGTGCACGCGTTCGGTCTCGCGCGTGATCTTGGGGCGCAGGGCGACCGCCATCGCGACCGGGTCGGGAAGGTCGTATCCCTTCAGACCGGTCACCGTGGCCGCCCACTCCGCGACGCTCCGGTTGATCCGGTGTGCGAAGTCGGCGCGGACGGTGCCCATCGCGAGCAGCCTGGCCTGATCGTCGGCGTCCATCACGGCATACCGCCGGGACACGTCCCAGCCGACGAACGTGATGGGCCCACCGGCGTCGAGCACGATGGCGGCGGCCTCCGGGTCCGCCCACACGTTGAACTCCGCGACCGGACTGACGTTCCCATGAGCGTCGGCGGCCCCGGCCATGCTGTAGACATGGCGGAACCTCCGCAGGAGATCACGGTCTCGCACCAGGGCGGCGGCGACGTTCGTCAGGGGTCCCAGCGTGACCAGGGTGAGCTCCCCGGGCCTGGAGCGGGCGAGTTCGAGGAGCCGCTCGACCGCGTGCGCGGACTGCGCGGACCGCGCCGGATCGGGAAGACCCACGTCTCCCATGCCGTCGACGCCGTGGACGTGTTGCGCGGTCTCCAGCGGACGGCGCAGGGGCCGCTCGCAGCCGGGATACACCGGCACGTCGCCTCGCCCCCCGATGTCCAGAGCGATCAGGGCGTTGCGGGTCGCCATGTCGAGCGGCACGTTCCCGGCCACGGTCGTCACGGCTTCGATCTCCGTCATCGGCTCCGCGCACGCGAGGAGCAGGGCGACGGCGTCGTCCGACGCCGTGTCCGTGTCGATCACCAGGCGAAGGGGGTCGGCCGCCCGTCGCGGCGTCCCGTCATCAGCGTTCATCCGATCTCCTTGTCTAATCGATTAGATACGGTAGAGGAGCGAGGAGCGGAAACGGAAGAGGGCAGCGTGGGCGGACCAGCCGGGGCTCGGGATGAATCGGATCGGAACCGCCGTTCGCGGGGTTCTCGCAGGTCCAGGGCGAGGAGGCTCCGGCATGTGGTGTCAGGGTGGGGCGATCGGAAAATGCGGAGGCGCGGCCCGGGCATCTCTGCCAGCCTGAAGTGATGATCACGAAGGAGGTCTCGTGAGCGACGACGTGAAGTCCCGCCTCGGCGAGTTCAGCGCCCGGCTGGAGAGCGACGACATCGACGTCGTACGCGGGGCTCTGGACGATTACCAGTCGGCGCAGGCGGACACCCGGTGGGGTGTGGACAACCCCTACTGGCCGCTGGCCAACGAGGTGCGCTTCGCTGCCCGAGACCTCCTCGGGCAACCTCCGTCCGGCCACAGCCACGCGAGTGCTCTCACCGTGATGTGGCATCTCGCCGAGGAGGAGGACTCGGACCTGATCGCCGACGTCCTCGTAGGCGCTCCGGACGACGAGGTGCGGGAGAACGCGCTTCTCGCGGCCGGCACCGCCCTCGCGGAGGGCGAGACGCCGAACCGGCGGCTGCTGGCTCTGATCACGGCCATGGTGCTGGACGAGGGCCTCGATGTGCGGGATCGCAGGGACGCCATGCGCGCCCTGGACGATCTCGATCTCCCGGAGGTCGAGGACCTCATCGTTCGCATCAGTGAGTCGCCCGAACGGGAACTCCAGGTGTACGCGGCGGGATATCTGGCGACGCCCCTGCGGCTCCGCGTCCACCGCGACCGGGTCATGCGGCTCGCGGAGTCCTGGCCGGAGGACGCGGGTTGGGAGGCCGAGCACATTCGTGAAGCCGTCGAGGGCTTCCACAGCACCTACTGGAAAGACACCGAGCTGGACGATCCGGTACTCCGGAAGGCCCATGACGAGCTGAGATTCCCGCTCAGCGACGAGGAATGCCTGCGAGTATTCGCCACCCTGCTCCGCAGCGAGGACCCGGTCGCCGTGGGGATCGCGCTCGACCATTACGAATCCTCGGACGGGCTGCGTCGTGTCCTGGAGGACGCGGAACGTGCCGAGGCCTACCTGCCCGAGGTGCTGGCCCGCGCTCGTGACGTGCTCCGGCGGCCGATGTCTCCGGCCGAGGTGAGCGCCCTGAACGTGATCGGTGCGCGGCACGCTGAGCCCGGCGACGCCGACCTCCTGCTGGACGTTTTCACGCGTACGGACTCGGACGCGGTGCGGAAGGAGGCCATCTGGATGGCCTACGGCGTGCTCGACGAGGCCGAGGCGAAGAACGAGAGGCTCATCGCCGCCCTGGGCGACCTGATCTTCGACCCGTCCGTCGGCTTCTACATCACGAAGGAGACGGCGATCCGCGTCCTGGCCGACAGCCTCGGCGCGGACGCGGACGACATTCTCCTCCGAGCGCTCCGCGAGGGTGAGCCGAAGGTGCAGGCCCACGCGTCCTATTTCCTGGTCAGGACCGGAGGCCTGGATCGGCACCGCGCCGTCCTGGAGGAGGTCGCCGAGAGCTGGGACGACCAGCCTCCTCAGTACCCCTGGGGCCAGAACCCCATTGAGCTGATCTTCGGCAAGCCGCACAGCGTCCACTGGGAAGGACACCGGCTGGCGGACCCGGACCTGTATCGCGCCCACAAGAGGCTGCGGGCCCCCACGGTGGACGAGTCGTATCACCAGGCGCTTCGCACGCTGCTCGAAAGCGACGACCAGGCGGCCGTGGGCATCGCCCTCGACCACTGGTGGAGTCCCGACGGCGCCGTGAAGCGGGGCGGCGAGGAAGCACGTGAACCAGAAAGGGCACTCGTCCTGGACCGCATCCGGGAGGCGCTGCGGCAGCCTCCCTCACCGGCCGCGCTCAGCCGCACGTACGGGCCCGAGGCCAAGCACTTCACCGCACTGTCGGCGCTGGACGTCGTGGCAGCGGAAGAGTCGTCCCTGCTGGCCGAGGTCGTGGAGGCCGCTGCCGGCGATCACGTGCGCCGGCGGGCTCTCGATGCGGTGGAGGCGGTGTTCAAGGATGCGGAGGAGGCTGACCTACGGCTCGTCGAAGCGCTTGGGAATGTCGCCTGCGACGAGACCGTGCCGTTGAATGACCGCGTCAGGGCACTGGAACTGCTGGACGAGTCCCCTGGGACCAACGCCGTGGACGCGCTCGTCCGGGCGACACGCTGCCCCGAGGTAGCGGTTCAAGCCGCTGCGGCATGGGGGCTGATGTGGGAAGAGGTCATCGAGGATCATCGCGCCATGCTTGAGGAGCTGAGTGCGAGCTGGCCCGTGGAGGACGCCCCGTGGGAGGTCACGCGGGTGCGGGACATGCTCAACGCCCACGCCGTCGGATGAGGGTCAGGCTGGCGGACGCCTGCCCGGGATGCGACGCTGGGAGATCGGATGCCTGAGCGCCGAAAGTCAGGGGGAACGTTGGGTGTCACGCTGGCGGACGTCGCCCGCCGCGCGCAGACGTCGACGGCGGTGGTGAGTTACGTCATCAACAACGGCCCGCGCCCGGTGGCCGCGTCGACGCGCGAACGCGTCCTGCAGGCGATCGCGGAGCTCGGCTATCGCCCCGATCGAGTGGCGCGGGCGCTCCGGGCGAAGCGCAGCGGGGTGATCGGCGTCCTCCTACCGGATACCGCCAACCCGTTCTTCGCGTCGCTGGGCCAGGCGATCGAGGCCGCCGCCTTCGACGCGGGGCGGCTCGTCGTCGTGGGCAACGCCCGCTTCGACCCCGACCGCGAAGAGGCGTACGTGCACGCCTTCCTCGATTCCCGGGCGGAGGGGCTGGTGGTCGTGAGCACCCGGCACAGCCCGCGCGCCGTCGACGCCCTCGCCTCGGCACCGGTCCCGGCCGTGTACGTCCACCACGCGCCGCCGGGCACCCCCTCGGCCGCGGTCCTGGCGGACAACGACGGTGGCGGGCAGCTGGCGACCACGCACCTGCTCGACCACGGTCATGAGAGCGTCGCCGTGCTCGCCGGCCCCGACGACGCCGGGCCGGTAGGCGGGCGGGTCGCCGGATGGCAGCGGGCGCTGGCCGAACACGGTGTCCCGGACGACCGGCGGATCGAGTCCCGTGGCGCCCTCACCCGGGCCGGCGGCCACGCGGGCATGCGGAGACTCCTCGAGCATGAGGACAGGCCGACCGCGGTCTTCGCCGTCACGGACGAACTCGCCGTCGGCGCTCTGCACGCCATCGCCGAAGCCGGCCTGCGCGTGCCCGGCGACATCGCGCTGGTGGGCTTCGACGGCGTACCGGAGGCCGAGTTCACCAATCCGTCGATGACGACGATCGGCGTGCCGGCCGAGCGCATGGCGCGGTCGGCCATCGCGAGCCTCGATCGGGCATGGCAGGGTCAGGAGCGACCGGGCGGCACGGAGATCCTCCCGGTCTCGCTGATCCGGCGCGCCAGCTGCGGTTGCGGGTCGCCGATGCCGCGGTGAGGCCGCGGGCCGGAATCTAAGTCCGGGATCGCCACGCCGGGCCGGAATCTCGATCCGCGATCGCCACGCTGGGCCGGGATCTCATCCGCGATCGCCGCGACGCTGGGCCGGACGATCGCCGAGCCAGGTCCGCAGCGCCCAGTGCCAGCGGAGCGCGCCGGCCAGGGTCTCCGCCGGAGGCAGCGGCTCGCCGAACGACGTCAGCGCGGCCAGGCGGTGCAGCCGGTGCTTGACGGTGTTCGGGTGGACGTGCAGTGCGGCGGCGGTCCGATCGACGCGCCCGCCGTGCTCCAGGTACGCCAGGGCCGTCTCGGCCAGGAGCCGGTGGAACTCGTCTTCGGCCTCCAGTCCCGGAAGGCGCTCCCGGGCGAGAAGCTCGCCGAGCTTGGCATGAGCGTCCAGGGCCATCGGGACCGCCAGCGCCGTCAGCTCCCACAGCCCGTCCAGCCCACGCCGCCGTGCCGACGCCAGCGCGGTACGACACAGCCGGTACACCTCGGCCAGCTCGCCGGGTGGGACCGCCGGACCGGCCACCACCAGGATCGCGGCCTCGGCGGGCGGCCGGGTCGTCACCGCGCACAGCCGCCCGTCGACCAGCCCCGACACGCCGTCCGGCAGGCCCAGCGCGGCCTCCACCCGCCGGGCCTCCCGGGGGTCGCCGATGTCGGTGACCAGGCAGTGGTAGCGGCGCCGTACGTCCAGCCCGGCGTCGGCGGCGCCCGACACCGGCCCGCCGGCGAGCAGGTCCCGCAGCGCCTGCACGCGGGCGGCGTGCGCGGAGTGCGCCAGGCTCAGCTCCGTCTCCCGGAACGCGTGGATGAGGCGGTTCTGCAGCCCGTTCGCGTACGCGTCGAGCTCCATGAGCTCCTCGATCAGCCCGTCGAGGGACACCCCCGCCGAACGGGCCTCGTTCAGCAGCCGTTTCAGGATGTACGACCGCGCCGCCTGGAACCCGTCCAGCAGCGCGGCGAGGGGAATCCCCTGCAGCGCCCGGTCGGTGGCGAGCCGGTCGGCGACCCGGGCGTCGTCCTCGTTCAGCCCCGACTCGTCGATGAACGCCGCCGACACCACCGCCAGCAGCGCCGCGATGTGCCGCCGGACCTCCTGCACGGGCAGCGCCGCGACCGGCGGGGATTCGGTGCGGGCGGCCTCGACGACGGCTTCGAGGGTTCCCGGGTCGGCGCGCATCTTCTCCATGAGACGGCGGAGGACGGCGCGTTCCGTCATGTTCGTCTCCTAAGGGCCGGTGTCGAAGTCCCGCCGGGGACGTCGAGACCGGCCCTGGCACTGGGCGTCGCGGGAGGTCTTCCCGTGACGCCCAGTGTGGACCGGATCAGCCCGCCGGGGTCAGGGCCGCGATGGCCTCCGGGGCGGCCTGGCCGATCCGCTCCCGCTGGGGGAAGACCCCGACGGGGACGCGGGCGACCTCCGTCGCCGTCGCGTAGTCGACGACCGACACGGCGTTCGCCTTGCTCAGGGACACGAAGCAGCGCTTGCCGTCGACGCTGCTGGTCCCCCAGTAGGGCAGGCTGTTCGTCGGGTAGGTGACGGTGCCCTTGGTGGACAGGTCCGCGGTGTTCACGATCGCGGTGTAGTCGTCGATCGTGCCGACGTCGCACAGTTTCGAGCCGTCCCCGGACAGCGCCAGGCCGTGGTGCGCGGAGTTCTGCGGGTAGTCGTCCGGCTTGAGCGACTTGCCGTGGTCGCTGTACGGCATGGTGACCGTCGCGACGATCTTCGACTGGGCCAGGTCGTACTTGATGAAGCCGTTGAGGTAGGACTGCTGGGCGTAGAAGGTGTTGCCGTCCGGCGCGATGAGGTTCGGCCGGATCCCATGCGGGAAGCTCCAGGTCTTGACGACCTTGAGGGTGGCGGCGTCGACCTTCGTCAGCTGGAAGGTGCCCTTGAGCCCCTCGAGCGCCTGCGGCAGCGACGTCACCCCGATGCTGGAGTTGTAGATGTACTTGCCGTCGGCGGTGTAGTCGTTCTGGTGCGGGTACGTGCCGGTGGCGAACTTCCCGACCACCGCTCCGGTCGCGGTGTCCAGCACCTCGGCGACCTGCGCGGTCGTCGCCGAGATCACGTACCTCGTGCCGTCCGGGGACAGCGCCGCGTGGTCGGCGTGGAAGCCGTCCAGCCGGGTGTGCCACAGCTGCCGCTTCGCGACCAGGTCGTAGGCCGCCGCGTCGTCGAGGTTGCCGCGCGAGACGTACAGCGTCCTGCCGTCCGGAGACAGTTGCACGTCGTCGACGAACCGGTCGCCGCCCTCGATCTGCTTGACCGTCTCGTACCCGGCCCGCTGGATCGGGTCCATCTCGTCGAGCCGCTGCTGCAGGTCGCCGATGACGTCGAACGACCCGAGATTCTGGTACGTGCGCCCGTCGATGAAGCTGACGCTGCCGGTCTGGCTGTTGCCGACCAACAACACGTCCCGCAGTCCGGCGGCGCCCGCCGGGCCCACCGGAACGGACAGCACCGCGGCCGTCGCCGCGCAGATCACCAGGGCCCTGAGTCTCCTGCCGGACATCTCGTCTCCTCACGAACCGCCGTCATCGGTACGACACCGCGTCCAGTCTGAGTACGGTGCGGGCGGCCGCACAGAGCACCGGAGCCAACGTCACGAGACTCCGATGTCGCCCATCGACAACCGGCCCGGCCGTGCCGGCCTCTCAGACCGAAGCCGTGACGTCCGGTACGCCGGGCGCGGGGTGGTGGAACTCGGCGCGAATCCAGCCGTCAGAGCAGGTCGGCCACTGCCGCGTGCAGGTCGAGCAGGCCGGGGATCTGTTCGGCCTGGCGCCGGCCCATGCCGCATTCGGTGGCGATGCCGAACGTCTTCACCGTTGTGCGTGCCGCGTCGATCCTCGCGCGGGCGCCGTCGAGACCGTCCGTCGCGTGCACCAGCCCGAGGAACAGGGCGGTCTCCGCCGGCAGCGACAGGTCGGCCAGCGGCGCGAAGTACGCGTAGTCGGTACGGTCTCGCGGTACCGGCATGTGCACCCAGTCCAGGCGCCGTCCGAGGCCGGCGGCGACCTGGCCGGCGACGGCGGCGAGCCTGGAGGTGTCCGCGGGCTCGACGAAGTGCTTGTGCTCGAAGTCGCCGTAGCACAGGTGGTAGCCCAGCTCGACGTCGCTCGGCACCGCGGCGCCGAGCCGTACCAGCCGGGTCACGGTCTCGGCCAGCCGGGACGGGTAGTCGGTGCCGAACCAGGCCGGGAAGACCCCGTCGAAGACGGCGAACTCGACCGCGGTGTCCCACTGGACGGCCAGATCCGCGGGCGGGATCACGGCCAGGATCTCGTCCAGCTCGGCGAGCAGCCGGGCCTCGTACGCCGCCTCCAGTTCCGCATGGTGCGTGCCGACGAACGCGGCGATCACGGCCATCGGTGTCGGCAGGCTGACCTGGAACCGCACGTCCGGTGCGATGACGCCGTCCGCGCGCAGGCGCGAGAACACCCGCCACGAGTCGAAGGCGGCCGCCGCATACCCGAGCAGTGGAAAGGTCACCGATGCCGGGTCGACGCCGGGCTTCGGACGGACCCGCAGGCTCGGCCCGTACTCCGGGCTGGGCGGCGGCGACAGCTGCAGATCCGGGTTCGCCACCAGCTTCGGCAACTGCCAGACGACGCAGTCGTCCCGCTCGCCGTCCGGGATCCGCCGCACGCGGCCGTCGAGCGCGGTCGCGATCGCGCGGAACACGGTCTCGGCGTCGGCGAGCAGCACACTGCCGCACAGGTGCACACCTGGCTTCACCGTTGTCATTTCAGGTTCTTCCTGGGGCGATGTGGTGGACGGCGGCCGCCAGGCCGACGGCTCAGGGCCGGTCGTTGCCGAGCCTGATGGGGAGTGACAGCGGGCCGATGGTGAAGAACGACGGCGAGTAGGGGATGTCGTCCGGGTCGATCGCGAGGCTGAGATCAGGCAGCCGCCGGTACAGCGAGGCGAGCGCGAGCCTGCTCTCCAGGCGGGCCAGCGGGGCGCCGATGCAGTACCGCGGGCCGTGGCCGAAGCCGATGCCGTCGGTCCGCTCGCGGGTGATGTCGAACTGGTCCGCGGTCTCGCCGTACCGCTCCGGATCGATGCCGCTCGCCTGGTACACGACGCCGACCGCGTTGCCCTTGGGGATGGTCACGCCCGCGATGGTCACGTCGGTGAGCGTGAAGCGGAAGCTGGTCATCATCACCGAGTGGCGGTACCGCAGCGTTTCCGCGACCACGTCGGCCCAGCGGTACTCGGCCTTGGCCAGTGCCAGCTGGTCCGGATGCGCCGACAGCGCCACGATGGCGTGTCCCAGCAGGTGGACCGTGGTCTCATGGCCGGCGACCAGCATCAGCCACAGCACGGCGACCAGTTCGTCGGTGGTGAGCTTGTCGTCCTGGTCGCGAGCCTGGACCAGGCCGGAGGTGAGGTCGTCGCCGGGTTCCTGCCGCTTGCGCTCCGCCAGTTCGTACAGGTACGCCATGAGCGCCTTCTGGGTCGCGAACGCCTCCTCCGGCGGGGTGGTGTGCGCCAGCAGGGCGGCCGTCCACTTCCGGAGCCGGGCCCGCTCCGGCTCCGGCACGCCGAACAGCTCGCATATCACCGCCATCGGCAGCGCCTCGGTGAAGGTGGGGACCAGGTCGACGCCGTCGCCGGCGGCCACCACTCCGTCCAGCAGCCCGTCAACGATCTCCTGGATCCGTGACCGCATCGCCTCCACCCGGCCGGGGGTGAACGCCTTGCCGACCAGGCCCCGCAACCGCCGGTGGTCGTCACCGTCCTTGGTGGACAGATGGTCGCCCTGGACGATGGCACGCAGCGGCCAGTCCTCCGGGATCGATCCGTCGTGCAGGGCGGGCCAGTGCTTGGGATCACGGACGAACGTCCTGTTGTCACCGGCGAGGATCTCGCGCGCGGCGTTGTGGGTCAGCGCGAGGTAGGCCGGCACGCCACCGGGGAATTCCACCTCGACCACGGGCGCGATCTCGCGGAGCCGGATGCAGGTGTCGAGTGGACTCTCGTCCATGGCAGGGAACGGGGGAAGGCTCGTCGTCATCGGATTTCCCTTCGTGTCACACCCGCTGGCGGCTCTCCGGGTGCAGCCGAGCCCGAGTATCGCCGGGCGCTGCCCGCCCGGACAGATCCGCCGGCCGATCCTGCCCCGAACCAGAAGTCGGATGTCACGAAAACAAAGGTCCGTTGGGCCGGCGGACAAGAGTTGACATTCGTCGTGGACGGGGCATACCTCTGAGGGGCGGGTTCACACTGAAGGCAGGCCCATTGAGGTATCACTCCTGGACCGCGGACGACACCGAGACCTGGCGCGATCTCTCGGACAGCATCCTCCCGATGGACCACCGGTTCCGGAACCCGGGAAAATGGCGTGCGGACCTCACCGTCCAGGAGAGCAGCACCTACCGGCTGCTGCGCTGGATCCAGAGCGGAGACCGGATCGGCATCCGCACGCCCTCGCACGTGCGGAAGGTCCCCGCCGACGAGTACTACTGGATCGTCCTGCCGCAACAGGGCGTGTACACCGTCACGCACGGGCAGCACGAGACGCGGACGCCACCGGGGTACGCCTCGGCGGTGGGCATGGACGAAGCCTGCCTGCTCTCGGTCCCGGAGTCGCAGGCGTACGCGCTCCAGGCACCGCGCGCCGAAATCGACAACAACATCGGGGCGCCCGCACCGCTGCGCCTCGTCCTCGACCTGAACACCGGTCTTGGCCGCATCCTCAGCGCCCTGGTACGCAGCGCCCATGCCGAACAGGGCAACCTGTCCGACCATGAGTTCCACGCGATATGCGATCGGATAGCCGAACTGCTCTGCATGGCCGCGCTCAAGGACACGCGGCCACCGGAAACCCAACTCACCGAGGTCACCCAGGTCGTCCGGCGGTACGTGCGGCAGCAACTCGGCGCCGGCAAACTGCCGCTCACCACCGTCGCACGCGCGCTCGGCTGGTCGCCGCGCCACCTGCGCAACGCTCTCCATCAAGCCGGTACGACCTACCGCGATCTACGCAACGAGGAAACGCTGCGAGCCGCCCGGGACCTACTCCAGGACCCCGTCTGTGCCGACCTCAGCATCGGTGACATCGCCGCCCGCGCCGGCCTCACTCCCACCTGGTTCTCCTCGGCGTTCAAAGGCCGCTACGGCGAGAGCCCACGCGAATTCCGCCGCCGCAGACTCGCCGAAACCTCCGACCCCGAAGGTACGCCGAACCCTTCACCCCCGCTCTGAGTCGCCTGATCGACAGCGTCCGGGGGATCAGGCCGGAATCGTGTTCCTGATGTCCTCCAGACGCGTCTTGTGCTCGCAGCCCCAGTCGCCGAGCGGACGCAGGGCGTCGATGAGGGTCGTGCCGATGGCGGTGAGGGAGTACTCGACCTTCGGCGGGACCACGTTGTGCACCTCGCGGTTCACCACCTCGTCGCGTTCGAGCTCGCGCAGGTGCTGGATCAGCATCTTCTCGCTCACCCCGTCCAGCGAGCGCTTGAGCTCACCGAACCGCTTCGGGCCGCTGCTCAGCGTCCACAGGATGAGCACCTTCCACTTGCCGCCGACCACGTCGATGGCGGCGTCCAGCCCGCCGACGAACGTCTGGCACCTGCGCCCTGACATGCACACCTCCAGGTAAGTACCTGACTAAAAGGTAGGTACTTGCGGCATCGTAACCATCGCATCGATGATCGTCACGTGACGGACGCGCGCCTGACCGCGGTGCGGGCGGCCGTCGCGTGCGGCGCACTCCCCCGCCCGCCGCCTTGTCACTGATCACCTCATGCCGACAGAACGAGTTCTGCCATGCCTGTCTCCGTGTTCTCCCTCATGCTCGTGGTCTTCGGGCTCACGACCGGCGAGTTCGTGATCGCTGGGATCCTGCCCGACGTGGCCGCCGACCTGTCGGTGTCCATCCCGGCGGCCGGCCTGCTGGTCACCGCCTACGCCGCAGGCATGATCGTCGGCGGTCCGGTCGTCACCGTGCTCACGGCGCGGGCCGCCCGCAAACCGCTCATCGCCGGCCTCATCGCGGTCTCGGTGCTCGGGAACCTGGGTTCGGCGGCGGCGCCGAACCACGTCGTCCTTCTGCTGTCGCGGTTCGTCGCGGGCCTGGTCGTCGCCACGTTCTTCGCGGTCGCCATCGCCACGGTCATCTCCATGGCCCCCGCCGGCAGGCAGGCGTCCAGCGTCGCGAAGGTGGCCCTGGGGATGAACCTGGGAATCATCCTCGGCACGCCGATCGGCACGTTCATCGGCCAGCACCTCGGCTGGCGGGCGACCTTCCTCGCGGTCGCGGCGTTCAGCGCGGTCGCCCTGCTGCTCGTGCTGCGGTTCGTCCCGGCCCAGCCCCCGGCCACGACCGGGTCGGCCCGCGGTGAGCTCCGGGTGTTCGCGAACCGCGACCTTCAGCTCGCCATCGCGCTGACCGCGGTGGGCAACGTCGGCGTCGTGACGGTCTTCACCTACATCACGCCCCTGCTCACCGACGTCGGCGGGTTCGCCGCGGACATGGTCCCGGTCCTGCTCCTCGGCTACGGCGCCGGCGCGGTCGTCGGGAACTTCGCCGGAGGCCGCCTGGCGGACCGGGCGCTGATGCCGGCGCTGGCCGGGCTGCTCGCCGTGCTCGCGGGCGTCCTGGCCGCGTTCTGGCTGGTCGGCGGCCTCAAGGCGCCCGCCGTGGTCCTGACGTTCCTCATCGGGGCGCTGGCCTTCGCCATCATCCCCGGGATGCAGACGCGCGTGGTGACCGCGGCCGGTACGGCGCCCACGCTCGCGGTCGCGGTCAACGCCTCCGGCTTCCAGCTCGCCGCCGCGTTCGCCGGCTGGCTGGGCGGGCGGATCATCGACGGCGGGCCGGGCCTGCGGGCGATCCCCCTCGTCGGCGCGCTCCTCACCGTGGCCGGCCTGGGTATCGCGGCGCTCCTGCTGCGCCGGGACCGCCGCGCGGCCGCCGCCCCGGCCGACCACGTCCCCGCCTGATTCCACCGACCTCTGATCAGGAGTTCGTCATGACCTCACGCAGCCCTCTGGAAGGCAAGGTCGCCCTCGTGACCGGCGGTTCGCGCGGGATCGGCGCCGCGACCGCACGGGCGCTGGCGGCCGACGGTGCGGCGGTGGCGATCGGCTACGTCGCCTCCAGGGAGAAGGCCGGGTCGGTGGTGGCCGACCTGGAACGCTCCGGGGTCCGCGCCGCCGCGTACCGGGCCGACCAGGCCGATCCCCGCCAGGTCGGCGACCTCGTACGGTCGGTGGCGGCCGACTTCGGACGCCTCGACGTCCTGGTGAACAACGCCGCGGCGTACGTCACCGGCCGAGTCGATGAGCCCGATCGCGATGCCGCCGCCTTCGACCGGCAGTTCGCCGTCAACGTGGGCGGCGTCATCGCGGGGATCCGGGCCGCCGCCCAGGTCATCGGGGACGACGGGCGCATCGTCACCGTCGGGTCGCACCTCGCCGGCCGTGCCGGATTCGCGGGGGTCGCCGACTACGCCGCGACCAAGGCCGCGATCGTCGGCTACAGCAAGGCGGCGGCCCGTGACCTGGGCCCTCGGGGCATCACCGTCAACGTCGTCCAGTCCGGTTCCGTCGCCACCGACATGAACCCGGCCGACGGGCCGTTCGCGGACGTGCAGCGGGCGGCCAACGCGATGGGGCGTTTCGGGCGGCCGGAGGAGATCGCCGCGGGGATCGCGTTCCTGGCCGGTCCGGGCGCGTCCTTCGTCACCGGTGCCGTCCTCACCATCGACGGCGGCTACCTGGCCTGATCCCGCAGGTGAAAATGGTGAAGTCTCGTAATCGTCCGACGCGTGGCTGCGGGATCGCTGGGCGGTGGTTCGATTTGAGATCGTTCACCGGTCGGTCGCCCGCAGCAGAGCGGCCGCGGCGGCGACCTCGGTGCCGGCCAGTCCGACGGAACAGAAGACGGTGATCTGGTCGGCATCGGACCGGCCTACCGCAGCCCCGGCCAGCACGGCGCCGAGTTCGACCATCTGGTCGGAAGGAAGGACATGCGGTTCGCCGTATCCGGCGGCTTGGGCGCGGGAGTCGGTGAGGATGATGTCGGCGCGGTCGGCCAGAGCGGACGGCACCTCGTGGCGAGAGATCGTTTTGGGGCCGAGCGTCGTGACATGGGTTCCCTCGGATATCCAGCCGACGTCCAGAACCGGCGTCGCACTGTCGGTGGCGACGATCACGACGTCCTGCTCGCGGACTGCTTCTTCGGTTGTGGCGGCCGCGCGTGCCGGTACCCCCAACTCTCGGTCGGAGCGTTCGGTGAAGGTATCGGCGTGCTCTTTCCGGCGGGCGGCGACGACCGCCTGTTCCACCGGCCGTACGGCGCACAGCGCCCATAGCTGCGCCCACGCCTGCCGGCCCGATCCGATCAGGCCCACACGCAACGGTCCGGGTCTGGCCGCGGTGTCGATGGCGACCGCGCCGATCGCTCCGGTGCGGCGGATTCCGAGTTCGTCGCCATGGACCAGTGCCCGCAGCTCACCGGTCATGGAGTCCCAGACGGCGACCAGTTGTTCGGCGCCGACGGCGGTGTCATAGGCACGGAAACCGAACACACCCTGGTCTTGCGCCGCACCCGCGGTGAAAACGAGGCGGGTGTCCCCCAGGTCGGCGCGTACCCGCGCCGGCGCCTGAAGCGCGCCGACGTGGTGGGCCACCAGCGCAGCGCGCATCGCGTTGACCGCTGTCACGGCGTCGAGCCGAGCGCGGACGTCATCGTCATCGAACAACAGCGGTGCCACTAAAAGGACCTTTCGCCAGGTGGGTTCCACAGTGGCGAACGGCGGTCGATGGCGCATCGGTCACGGGTCTGAGTTCTGCTCGGCCGAAAGACCGAGCCTTTGGTGATGCTCCTCAGGGGATCTGAAGGACTGGGAAATGCCGCCGGGTGCCTATGCTGGTCAAGTGAACACATATGTCTATCTAGCGCACGCCTTCCAAGCCGGGAGGAGTTGATGCGTAGTGGTCTGGAGCTGGCCGGGCGGTATCGGCTGGAGGCGCCTCTGGGCCAGGGCGGTATGGGTGAGGTGTGGCGGGGTGTCGATCTGCGCCTGCGCCGCCCGGTCGCGGTCAAGGTCATCCGCCGTGAGCTGGCGATCGACCCCGGGTTCCGGGCCCGGTTCGCCAGCGAGATCGCCAACGCGCAGCGGGTGGCCTCGTTCTGTACGGCGAAGGTGCTGACCTACGGCGAGTCAGACGGCCGACCGTACCTGGTCACCGAGTTCATCGAGGGCCCGTCACTGTCGGACTACATCGCCGAGCACGGTGCGCTGCCCGCCGAGCCGCTGCACGCGCTGGCCGTCGGGATCGCCACCGCGCTGGCCGCCATCCACATGGCCAAGCTGGTCCACCGGGACCTGAAGCCGGCCAATGTGATCCTCTCGGCCAGCGGGCCCCGGGTCATCGACTTCGGTATCGCCCGGGCCCTCGACGGCGACGCCAAGCACACCCAGACCGGTTTCATCGTCGGCAGCCCCGGCTGGATCCCGCCCGAGCAGGTCTTCGAGAACCAGGTCAGTACGGCCGGGGACGTGTTCGCCTGGGGCACTCTCATCGCCTACGCCGCCACCGGCCGCCACCCGTACGGGGACGGCACCCTGATGGTGCGCGCCGTCCGGGCCCACCAGGGCGAGCACGACCTGACGGGCATACCCGACGACCTGCGCCCACTGGTCACAGCCGCGCTGGAGGCGGACCCGGCGCGGCGGCCCGGCGCCGAGCAGTTGCTCGTCGGCCTCATCGGCGAGACCGACCCGGAGACCGCGGTCAGCCAGATGGTCGAGGCCCAGTGGGCGTCCAAGCTGCCAGCGCAGACGTTCGTCTCCCCGCTGCCACAGGGCACGCCGCAGGCCGCTGAGAGCGGGCCGCTGGGAACGGTACCGGAGTACGGGCCGGGGGCAGGCATTCCGATGCCCGGTGTTTCGACCCAGTACGCCACGTCCGGCTACACCCCCCCGACGCTCATCCCGCCGATGGGGCCGGTGACCCAACCGCCCGGGTTCCCCTACTCGGGCGGGTATCCGGCAGCGCCGATGGGGGCGGCCATCGCACCTGAGTCTCCGTGGCAGGGCGCCGCCGGCCAGATGCCGGGACAGCCCTCGCAGGGCCGCCGCAAGGGCCGGTCGGGCCTGGTCCTCGTCTGGGTCGGCGGGCCGGTGGCGATCGTGGTCGTCGCGTTGATCGCATTGCTCGGCATGGTGTTCTCCACCAACGACGACCACCGGCACCACGCCACGCCACCGACCAGGGCAGCCTCGCCGACCCCCGCCTCGACGGTCAGGACCGTCTCGGATCTGTCCGGGATGTGCAGCAAGATCGGTGCGGGGGTGCCGTCCGAGGCACGCTCGATCACGATGAAGGACAAGGACTCCGTGGCCGGCCATCAGCACTGCCAGTGGGAGGACATCAACACCTCGACCGGCCGCTACCTCAGGCTGGATATCGACACCGGCAGCGGCTCCGGGGACGCTGCCGTCGCCGACGCCGGCAGCCAGTTCTCCGCCGACGAGAAGTTCCTCGAGAATCGCAAGTTCCACAGCGGCAAGGAGACCGTGTCCGGCCTCGGCGACAAGGCCCTGGCCGCACGCACCACCGACTACGTCGACATGGGCCCGGGCGAGCGGCGCCGGAAAAGGTACTACATAGCGGGGGCCGAGGTCGTGGTCATGGTCCGCAACGTGGTCATCGACATCGAATGGAGTGGAGCGGACTATCCGTCCTCGGTTCGCGGCTCCGATGCCCTGCACGGCACCAACTTCACCTATGCCAAGACCAAGGCGGAAGCAATCACCATGGCCCAAGAAGTCATCAAACAGCTCCCGGTCTGACCCGGTGACGACGGAACCGGGGACGTAGGGCGGGTGGGCGGAGACCTCCTCATCCTCGCTGGGCCGGATCGGACGCGTTGTGGTCGATGATGTGCTGCAAAGCGGCACTGCCAGGGGCCAGGTCCGGCAGGAGGAAGTTGTAGGCGCCAGTTCCGATGCTCGTCAACGCCCCATGTCAGCCGGCGGTGTCGGTGGGCGCGCCTTCCAGCAGGTCGTTCGCCGACCGGTGGATCTTGGCCAGGGCGCTCATCAGGTGACGGCGCTCGGTCTCGGTGAGGTCCGCGGTGATCTTCTCTTCCAGGAGCCGGCGTTCGGCCTCGATCGGCTCGCGCAGCGCGTGTCCCGCCTCGGTGAGCCAGAGCCGTACGAGGCGGCTGTCCCGGTCGTCCCGGCGCCGGGTGAGCAGCCCGGCCGTGGCCATGCGGGTGGCCATCTTGACGACCGTGGGGGTCGTGACGTTGAGCGCGGCGGCGACCTCACCGGGGGTGCTGCCGTCGCGCTCCCACAGCACCGCGAGCAGATGGTCCTGGCCGAGGTGCAGGCCATGGCGTCGCAGGGCGGCGTCGGCCGCGGCCCGGACCACCTTGTTCGTCCTGCCGTGCAGGTCCAGGAACTCGGGCATCGGGCCTCCAGGGGCATCGCGGAGCGGACCCGCGAACAGATCGATTGACGGCTAATCATTTCCCGGCTAACGTCTTGCGGCGTAATCGTTAGACGGCAAACGACCTTAGGGAATCCCGATGATACTGGTCACCGGCGCCACCGGAAACGTCGGCCGAGAGCTCGTCCGGCAACTCGCCGCCCAAGACGCCGAGGTCCGCATCCTCGTCCGCGACCCCGCCCGCGCCGCCGCGCTGCCCGCCCGTGCCGAGCGCGTCGTCGCGGACCTGGACGACCCGGCGACCCTGACGCCCGCCTTTGCCGGGGTCGACCGGCTGTTCCTGCTCACGCCCGGCATCGGAACCGAGCAGACCGCCCGCGCCATCGCCGCCGCCCGGGCGGCCGGAGTGAGCCGCATCGTCCACCTGTCATCCTTCAACGTCCTCGGCGATCCGATGCCGGCCATGGGCCGCTGGCACCACGAACGAGAGGAGGCGATCCGCGCCTCCGGCATCCCCGCCACCATCCTGCGGCCCGGGGGCTTCATGACCAACGCCTTCGACTGGCTGCCCACCATCCACGAGGAGGGCTTCATCCTCGACCCGGCCGGCCCCGGCCGCTTCGCGCCGATCGATCCGGCCGACATCGCGGCGGTCGCGGCCCTCGCCCTCACCGAAGACGGCCACCAGGGCCAGGAGTACGTCCTCACCGGGGAGGAGACCTTCACCGTCACCGAGCAGGCCCGGATCCTGGCGGAGGCGATCGGCCGCCCCCTCGAGGTCCGCGAGGTGGCCACGCCGCAGGAGGTCGTACGCGCGCGGTTCCCCCACGGAGCGCCTCCCGCACTCGCCGAGGCCATCATCGAAGGGTTCACGCTCATGCGCGCCGACACCACCGGATTCCGCACCGACACCGTACGGCGGCTGCTCGGGCGCGCGCCCGGCACCTTCGCCGACTGGTGCGCCCGCAACACCGCCGCCTTCACCGCCCGGTAGCGGCGGGGAACTCGGCCCACACCACCGTACGGGCGCCGTCCTCCCGGTAGCCCCAGCAGTCCGCCAGCGCGTCGACGATCCGCATCCCCCGCCCGCTCTCACCCCCGTTCTCCGCCTTGAGACGCGGGCGGGCCCCGACGGCGCCGTCGTCGGTGACCTCCAGCCGGTACGCGCCGCCGCGCGCCAGCAGTACGACCGTCACCCGCCCGCCCGCCTGCCCGGAGGCGGTGTGGGTGACGGCGTTGCAGACCGTCTCACTGCCCACGGTGACCAGGTCGTCGAGGACCGGATCGTCGTACGGCAACAACTCCCGCAGGAAGGCCCGGGCGTGCGCGACCGAACCGCGCACGCCCGGCAGCGTGATCTCGCCGAGGACGACGGCCTCCTCGGTCACGCCGCGACCGCCGCCGCGATCCGCCGGGCCGCCTCCGGCACCGACGCGGCGTCCAGCTCGACACCGCGCCACAGCAACCGCCACCGGTCCGGACGCGGCACGGCCAGCACAGCCTCCTTGCGGCCACCCCGGCCCAGCACCCACAGCACCGCCTCGCCGTGACCGGGCACGACGAGCAACGACGTCACCGGCGTCGCCCGCAGTTCCCACGCCAACCGCACGAGCAGCGCGTACCGCGTCTTGGACATCTGCACCGACGGCTCCCTTCGCTTCGTCGGAGCCACCTTCCTGACCTGCCGCGGCAGGCCGCAACACCCGCTGACCTGGGTCGAATCTTCTCCGAATGAACCTTCAACCATTGTCATTCCGTACACACGAAGACACGGAAAGTGACATCGTGGGCGGATGCCCTCCCGGAACATCCCGTCCGCCCGCCTGCGCCGGATCGGCTCGGCGTTGCGCCAGGCCCGCGAGGACCGCGGCATGACCATCGAGACGGCCGGCCGCCGGTACGGCCGGTCCACGGGCTGGCTCAGCACACTGGAGAACGGCCTGCACTCCGTCGACCGCCAGGAGCTGGCCGACCTCCTCGACTTCTACGGCGTGCCGGACGGCCCCTTATGGGAGTCCCTTCTCCACCTGGCCTCCCACAAGCCGGGGAAGAGTTGGGAGCGCGCGTATGAGGGGCGTATCTCGGCCGCCGCTCTCGACCTGGCCGGCCTTGAGGAGGACACGGAACTCATCCACAACTTCGAACCGTGCGTGGTACCGGGCCTGCTGCAGACTCCGGATTACGCTCGAGCCCTCACAAGGGTCGGGCCAGCCCGGCCGGTTCGCAACACCAGCACGCTGGTGGCATTCCGGATGGCCAGGCAGAAGGTGCTGACACGCCCTTATCCCCCGCGCTACGTGGCAGTGATCAGCGAGTCAGTGCTCCACCACGAGATCGGCGGAGCTGCGCTCATGCGCGCCCAGTTCGGCAAGCTTTCCGAGGCGGCCGAGCTGGACAATGTGGCCCTCCACGTTCTGCCGAACTCAGCCGCCGCCTACCTGTGGCTGGCAGGGCCGTTCCATCTTCTGTCACTACGGCCGCCGGGAAACCTGACCGTTTCGGTCATCGAGCAACTCACCAAAAGCCTATTCGTCGAGGATGAAAAGGAGATCGCGCTGCACGAGGAGATCTTCTCCCTGCTGTTGAACGCGTCGCTGGACAAAGACGCTTCTCTGAAGCTCATCAAACGGCTAGCGTCCCGAGTATGAGCATCCCTGAGTTGACCGATGCCGTCTGGCGCAAGAGCCCCTACAGCGGCGGCTATGAAGGCAACTGCGTCGAACTCGCCGCGGTCTGGCGCAAGAGCAGCCGCAGCGGCGGCAACGAAGGCAACTGCGTTCAGATGGCTGTCACCTCGGCCTCGGACGGTGGCTGAGGTCGGCCTGGTAGGAGGCCAGCGGGAAAGCCGCCCTTGCGGGCAGCGTTAATGCCGCGCGTGGCGGATCTTCAACCGTCCGAGGCCCAGGGTCCCGGAGATCCGGATCCTCGGCCCGCTGGGGCGGGAGCGGCGCCGGGTGGTGTAGAGCGGGGCCTTCCACTCGGTGTGCAGACCCTCGATGTCGACGATGGCGTCGCGGGGCACCGTGATCTTGGCTCCGCCGGTGCCGAGTCGCAGCTCGATGTCGACCACCGGGTGGTCGATGACCGCCCGGGAGAGGTCCAAGTGCACCCTTCCCAGTGCGGACGCGACCGTGAGGCTCCGGGGTACCCGCCATGCGCCGCGCCGCTGGATCCGTCCGCCGACGGCGGCGATCGTGGACGTGGTGCCGGCGTTCTCCTCCGGGAGTGAGGCCAGAGCCGACGCGAGCTCGCCGTGCGTCTTGGCGGTGAGCACCTGGTGGAGGCGGTCGTCCAGCTCTTCGTGCGTGATGTGCCCTTCGGCGTACGCCTCCTGGAGGCGTCGCACGGCCGTGTCGCGGTCGTCGTCGCTGATCGGTGGCGGCCGGTGGTCCGGCCCACCGGCCTGGGCGTTCACCGTCCCCTGCGCATGAAGGTATGGACCGACAGCGGGACGAACACCGCCAGCAGCGCGGCCGACCAGAGCAGGACGGCGGCCACCGGATGCGCGAGCGGCCAGGCCGCGTGCGCGGATGTCGCGCCCGGACTGCCGAACAGCTTCCGGGAGGCGGCGGTGGTCGCGCTCACCGGGTTCCAGTCGGCCAGGAACCGCAGCCAGCCCGGCATGCCGTCGGTCGGGACGAACGAGTTGGACAGCATCGTCAGCGGCAGGAACAGTGGCGCCAACTGGTCGACGACCTGTTCGTTCTTCACCACCAGGCCCAGGTAGGCGCCCACCCAGCTCAGCGCGTACCGCAGCAGCAGCATCAGCAGGAACGCCTCGGCCGTGGGGAGCGGGCCGCGGTGCGGCTGCCAGCCCACCAGCAGGCCCGTCCCGACCATGGCGGCCAGCAGCGGCACGCTGATCAGGGAGTCGGCGCCGGTCTGCCCGAACGGTACCGCCAACCGCGCCATCGGCATGGAGCGGAACCGGTCCATCACGCCGCGGGAGGCGTCGGCGGCCATCCGCCCCATGACCCCCTGCACCGCCGTGAAGGCCACCATCGAGAACAGCCCGGGCATGAGGTACGCGCGGTAGTCGCCGCCGCCCGGAACGGCGATCGCGCTGCCGAAGACGTACCCGAACAGCACCACCATGATGATGGGGAACATCAGCGCGGCGATGATCTGCCCGGGCTCCTGCCGCAGCCGTCCCAGCTCGCGGCCGACCAGGGTCAGGCCGTCGATGAACGTCCAGCGCAGGCGGCTCAGTGGCGGGGTGAGGGCGGTCATCGGACGTTCTCCTTACGGTCGGTGAGGCGCAGGAACACCTCGTCGAGGGTGGGGCGGCGCAGCCTCACGTCGGCCGCGGCGATCCCGGCGCGGTCGAGTTCGCGCACGACGTCGGCGAGCCGGAAACCGCCGCGGGGCAGGGCGACGCTGAGCCGGTCGGTGCCCGTCGTCGTGGGATCGGTCCCGGCCAGGGCGTTCAGCACGGTCGCCGCCGAAGGCAGCGCGGCGGGGTCTTCGAGAGCGACGTCGAGGCGGTCTCCGATCGTGGCCTTCAGCTCGTCGGGGGTGCCCGTGGCGATCACCCGCCCGTGGTCGATGACGGCGATGTCGTCGGCCACCCGGTCGGCCTCGTCCAGATACTGCGTGGTGAGCAGCACCGTGGTGCCGTCCGCCACCAGTGCGCGGACGCTGTCCCAGATCTCGGCGCGGCTGCGCGGGTCCAGGCCGGTGGTCGGCTCGTCCAGGAAGAGCACCTCGGGGCGCAGGATGAGGCTGGTGATCAGGTCGAGGCGGCGCCGCATGCCGCCGGAGTAGCCGGCGACGGGACGATCGGCGGCGTCGGTCAGCCCGAAGCGTTCGAGCAGTTCGTCGGCCCGCCGGCGGGCCTCGCGCCGGGGCAGGTGGTAGAGGCGCCCGAACATGCGCAGGTTGCCGCGGCCGGTGAGCTTCTCGTCGACGGCGGCGTACTGGCCCGCGAGCCCGATCCTGTCCCGCACCCGGCCGGCCTCGCGGACGACGTCGTATCCGGCGATGCGGGCGTGCCCGGCGTCGGGATCGGACAAGGTCGCCAGGATGCGCACCGCGGTCGTCTTCCCCGCGCCGTTCGGCCCCAGCACGCCGCAGATCCTTCCTCTCGGGACGCTCAGGTCCAGGCCTCGCAGCGCATGGGTGTCGCCGAAGGACTTGTGCAGCCCCTCGGCGACCACGATCGGATCCGCCATGATCTCCTCCACTGGGTACCTTGTACGCGGTTATGGCGGCCAGGTTAAGTTACCGGGTACTGCGTACGCAAGTAGGGTGGAGCGGTGACCGACGCCGAGTACGTGAACATCTGGATGCGGCCCGAGCGCCCGGCCCGCGGACCGAAGCCGACCTACAGCCGCGCGCAGATCACCGAGGCGGCGGTCCGGATCGCCGACGCCGAGGGGCTGGAGGCCGCCACCATGCGGCGGATCGCCGCCGAGATCGGCGCGGGCGCGATGTCCCTCTACCGGTACGTCCCGAGCCGCGACGACCTGATCGAGCTCATCGCCGACCGGCTGATGGGCGAGATCGACGTCGAGGGCATTCCCTCCGGCGACTGGCGCGCGGACCTATCGCGCTACGCCGACCAGCTGCGGGCCATGTGGCTGCGGCACCCGTGGATCGCCGCCGTGAACGGGGTGCGCCCCAGTTTCGGCCCCAACCAGCTGCTGGTGATCGAACGGGTGATGGGAGTGCTCGACGCCCGCGTCTCCATCGACGAGAACCTCGGCCTCATGGCCATCCTGAACAGCTACGTCGAGGGCGCCGCCCGCGACGAGGCCGGCTGGGCCGAGGAGGTACGCCGCAGCGGGCTCAGCGAGTCGCAATGGATGGCGCGGAACGACCCGTACTTCGCCCAGCTGCTGAAGAGCAACGAGTATCCGATCTTCAGCAAGATCGCGATGAAGGCGCGCGGGCCGCGCCTGAGCCGCGACGACCAGTTCCGGTACGGGCTGAAGCGCGTCCTCGACTGCATCGCCGCGGCCCTCCCGGCAGCGGCCGAGCCTGTGGCGGCGGCGCACCGTCAGGGACGGCAGGACCGCGACTAGCGACGGCCGGCGATCTCTATTGCGACGGTTTCTGGTAGCTGAACTCGTCCGCCGGGCTCGCGGGGGACGAGTAGCCGTCCGACAGTACGGTCACGTTCACGGTCATGGGCTTGCCCAACCCGATGGTGGGCGCGGGCGCGGTGACGGTGATCTGGCCGGACGGGGTGAGCTGGACGGGCTCGGCGGCGTTGTCGCCGAAGTAGACCGTGGGAGGCGGTCCGCAGGGAACGCCGGAGTTGAAGTTCACGCCGGTGATGGTGACCGGGGTATCGGTCCATCCGCTGTCCGGGCTGATGCCGGTGACCACCACGGGCGCGGGGCCGCCGTAGGCGAACTGGCCGAACGGGACGGCCGGGGAGGTGCCCAGGTTGGTGGTGACGCGGACGGCGACGACGCCGACACCCTCGGGCGCGTAGGCGGTGATCTGGGTGCCGTCGTCGCTGACGCCGAACCGGGGGCACGGCACCGTGCCGAAGTCGACCGCGGTGTCGGCGCCGAAGCCGCTGCCGGTGATGGTGACCTCAGTGCCCGCCGCGCCGACGTTGGGGCTGATGGTGGTCACCACCGGACCTGGCGGGACATCGTGCGCGCCGAGCAGGCCAAGGTAGGTGGAGTTGGCGTGCTGGAAGGCGGCCTGGCCCATGAAGTCCTGGAGTGACTTCTTGACCAGGCTCGGGTCGTAGGTCCCGTTCTGGTAGGTGCTGCAGTTCAGCGGGAGGGCGTTGCCCGGCTGCTCGTAGACGTTGGGGCCGGGGAGGCCGGCGATCGCCGAGAGGACCCCGGTGACATCGTCGTCGGCCGCCGGGCCGGGATCGGGGTACCACTTCTGGGTGATGACTTCGTCGAGGCCGGCCCAGGCCTGCGGCACCAGGTCCCAGACGTTGTAGTAGCGCTCGTTGGCGACCCAGTCCACGGAGACGGATTTGAGGTAGGCCGCGAAGTCCGGGCCGCCGGCGGTGGGCGCGGCGAAGGTGTGGAGCGCGAACTGCGGGGTCGTATCGGGCCAGGTCTGTGCCTGGAGGTAGGGCGCGACCATGGTCGCGATACAGCCGCCGAGGCTGTGGCCGATCACGTAGACCGTCGGGTTCGGCGGTGCCTGGTGGAGCGCGTCGCTGAGTGCCTGCACGAGGGTGACATCGACGGCGCTCATGGTGATGACCTGGGTGAACGCCTCCATCGCGCCCTTGGAGACCGAGACCGGGACCGGTTTCGGCGGCGAGGAGACGGCGGTGAACGGGACCGTCGTGCCGACGTCGAGGTCTTCGAGGATGTCGGTCACGTTGGCGACCGTGCCACGGATGACCACGGCGAACTCGTTGGAGCCGTCGTTGTTCTGCGCGAGGTACGCCATGTTCGCGTTGTCCGCGCTCAGCCCGACCCATTGCAGGATCCAGGTGCCCTGGGTCGCGAGGCAGGAGTCGGCCAGCTGCTGGTTGATGCCCAGGAAGATCCTGTTGCTCTGCTCCGCCGGCGTCTCCCCCGACGGGCGCGGGGTGGCTGCGGTCGCCGCGATCGCGGCCAGCGTCATGGCCACCTGGGGCACCGTCGGTTGCAGCGGTTCGTTCGGCATGCTCACTCCCCCGGGCTCGCGCGACCGAGCCGAATTTGGCCGTATCCATAAGCGCACACCTTGCACGCCCGGAAACGTCGGACCGTAGCGTTCCCGCTACCGACGGTGACAAACGATGGGGAGTCGTCCAGGCCGCGGATCGCGGTCACCGCTGGGCCCCCTCGGCTCCGCGCCGGGGCGCGGAGCCGAGGGGGTCGATCAGCGTCCGTGGGCGAGGGCCGGTTCCACGGGGGCGTCCCAGTCGATCCGGTGGCGGTACACCGGGCCGGTGGTCTTCTCCGGGTTCATGACCGTCCTGGTCAGGATCGGCATGAGCAGCGGCATCACGGCTTGGGCCACCGGGCCGGGCGCCTTGGCGTGGTTGATCTTCGCGGCGCGTGCGGCGATCATCTCCACCCGGTCGCGGCGCAGGTGCTCGTAGGCGGCGAAGGCGCTCGGCGCGTCGGGCAGGTCGCGCAGGCAGCGGGCGAGTTCGACGGCGCTCTCGATGGCCAGGGACGCGCCCTGGCCGGAGGTGTTGGACGGGGCGTGCACCGCGTCGCCGACCAGGACCATCCGGCCGCGGTGCCAGTGCGGGACCTTCGGCATGATCTGCAGAGCTCCGATGACCTGCAGCCGGTCCGCGCTGGTGTGCTCGAGCAGCCGCCGGCCCGGGTCGTCGTCGCCGTACGCGTCGTGGAGCCGGCGCAGCCATTCCTCGGCCGACACCGCGCGGGCCTCGGCGAGCGGCAGGGGTGTGCGCCACGGCAGGTTGGCACCCCATTCCGCGCCGCCGCCGGGGCGGGGCCGGTAGATGTAGTACGCGCGCTTGCCGAAGGCGAAGGTGATGCTGTCGGGACCGCCGGGCACCTCGCAGTCCACGGCGGTCTCGAAGCCGAGCATTCCGGTGTAGTTCGGGCCGGGCGCGTCCGGGTCGATGAGCCCGCGGACGGTCGAGCGGACGCCGTCGGCGCCGATGAGGACGTCGGCGGTGGCGGTGGTGCCGTCGGCGAACCGCGCGGTCACCCCCGAGGAGGTCTCCTCCGCGCCGATCAGGCGCTTGCCATGGACGACCGGGACGCCGTGCGCGACCGCGTGGTCGTGCAGGGCCCGGTGCAGGTCGGCGCGCCACAACAGGTGCAGGGGCGCCACCATGGGCACGTCGAAGCGCCGCTTGGCGCCCATCGCCATGATCATCCGGTGTAGCGGGCGGCCGGCGGCCAGGACGGCCTCGTCGGCGCCGACGATGCGGAGCGCCGCGACGCCGTTCGGCGCCAGGGCGAGCGAGCCGCCGACGCCGTCCGCGGTGTTCGGGTACGCCTCGTACACGGTGGCCTCGATGCCCGCCTTGCGCAGCGCCACCGCCGCGACCGGCCCGGCGATCCCGCCGCCGATGACGAGTGCGCTCTTGACCTTCGTCATGGTTCCTCCATGCCGGGGCCGGGCGATCCCGGCCTCCGGCCGATCGATCCGGATCTTGTGCGTCCGAACCGGCTCCCACAGAGGAACCCGACTATCCTTTCGAGTGCCACCTCGTGGCCGGGCCTTCCGTGGGCTTCGGTTCGAGGATGACGGCCCCGGCGTGGTGTTGCCGCACCTCGCCGGGGCCGTTCCTATGTCGTCGTGTCGCTTCCCTCCCCCGCCTCGAGCGACATCCCGCCGGCCTCGTGCCAGGCCCGCCACTCCTGCAGGCCCGGGAACGTCCCGGACGTCAGCTCCTCCAGCAGCGAGCGGACCCAGGCGGTCTCCGCCTCCCGTACGGCCAGCTCGTACTCCCCCTCGATCAGGAACAGCCGCGGAACCTCCCGGCCGTAACGCGCCAGGTCCTCGCGCCGCCCGGCGAGGTCCTCCTCCAGCAGCGCGAGACGGCGTTCGAGCAGAGGTACGGCCTCGTCCGGCGGCAGGACCGCCAGCACCGACAGGCCGGCGGTGAACCGCAGTTGCTCCGGCTCCGGGGTGGAGACCAGCTCACGCACCCAGTCGGTCAGCTCCTCTCGGCCGGCGTCGGTGATCCGGTAGACGGTGCGCTCGGGACGGCCGCCCTGCCGTGTGCTCCCGGCGGCCTCCAGCAGACCGTGCCTGGCCAGGTTCTGGACGACCGTGTACAGCGACCCCCACTTGATCTTCATGTCCTGGTCCTTGCCCCAGGCACGCAGAGCGGAGGCCATCTCGTACGGGTGCATCGGCCGCTGGACGACCGCCGACAGGACGGCGAGCGCCAGCAGGTTGCCGACCTTCCGCCGCTTCGCCATCGCCCTCACCTCGCATCCGAATACTCGCCTACGAGTATATCCGGATATCGGTGATGAGCATCCAGTGGCTGAAGGCTGCGCAGGGCTCGCCGAACCGTGTGCGGGGGAGCCGGGCTATTTCGCCTGGAACCCGGATCGGGGCGTCTCCGGTCGAGGTGGGGCCGGAATACGCCAGATCAGATCGTGTCGTCGAGCCAGTCGAAGATGCGCGCCACCGCAAGGCGAAGGGCGCCAGGGTGGCAGTGGGCGTCGCCGCCTTCTTCCTCGGTGAAGCTCAAGAGTTTCTTCGGCGCCGTGAGGTGCCGGTACAGCTTGCGCGGGTCGGGCTCCTCGGTGGCGGAGTAGAACAGGTCGGCGGTCGCCTCGCACACCAGCACGGGGCAGGTGATCTTTTCCGCGCTTCCGTCGCCCAGGTTGTAGCGGGCGTACTCGGCCAGGAACTTGCGGTCGGTCGAGGTCCCCGTGACGTAGCGCCCGTGGTCGCAGGCCCAGCGCAGGGTCGGGCTCTGCTCACGGGCCTCGGCGATCATCCGGTCCAGTTCCCGGTCGTGCTCCGCTACCGCGCGCTGGACCGCCTCGTCGTGTGGCAGCGGGAGGTGCGCGGTCAGCGCGGAGACGGCGTCGAAGACACCGTCGACGGCGACGACGGCTGCCAGGCGCGGCTCATAGGCCGCCGCGCGGGGCGCGAGGTAACCGCCGAGACTGACGCCGAGCAGCGCGATGCGGGCTGGATCGACGCCCGGGTCCTGGGCGAGGAAGTCCAGGACGGGACCGACCACGTTCTCCCAGTCCGGCCGGAAGGTCAGCCCGTCGCGGTGGATGGCCGCAGGCTGCCCGGGGCCGTCGAAGGTCAGGACGTGGTATCCACGTTCCTGTCCGCCGACGGCGCCGAAGAAGTGCAGTTCCTCGGCGGCGCCGTCGAATCCGTTGTGCATCACCAGTGTCGGCTTCGGGTCCTCGCCCGCCGCCCGGTAGAAGTAGCCGTGCAGCGCGGTGTCCTCATACGGGATCTCCACGGGGGCGATGCCGGGGATGTGGGCGATGGCGTCGCGGAAGCAGGCGACGCCGCGCTCGTAGGCGTGGTCGATGCGTGGGTCGTCGGGGTTGCCGTGCAGGAAGAACTCGGCGGCCCGGTAGTAGGTGGAGGCGCGCAGGAGTCCGTCGCGCGCGCTGACAGGGTGGCTTGCGCGGGCCTCGGTCTCCAAGCGCTTGGCGGTGGACAGCCAGGCGTCGTGCCAGCCGTCGTAGTCGCCGGGGGCGACGCGGGCGGCGGTGGCGATGACTTCACCGACGTCCGAGCCGCCGTAGACGGCCAAGCCGAGATTGCGCAGGGTCTCGAACCAGAACTGCTGATCGCTTGGGAACATCAACTGCTCCATGGCGTCTCCTTCTCAAGGAGGGCGCGGAAGGCGCGCGGCGGCCGACCGGTGATGCGCTGGACCGCGTCGGTGACGCGGTCCTCGGCACCCGCGGCGATGGCACGGTCCATGCCGGTCAGCATCGCGGCGAACTCCGCCGGCATCAGCGCCGCGAGGCGATCGCGCATTTGCTCGTAGGACAGATGGCGGTGGACCACCGGTCGGCCGGTGACCTCGGTGATGACCGTGGCGATGTCGTCGTAGCTGAGCGCCTCCGGTCCGGTGAGGACGAGATCGGTGTTGGGGGCATGTTCGTCGGTCAGGGCGTGGACGGCGACGGCCGCGATGTCCCCGGCGTCGACGAAGCCGACACGGCCGCTGTCGGTGGCGGTCCAGATGGTGCCGTCTTCACGGATGCTGAGGGCGTGGATGTGCGTGCCGGTGAAGTTCTGCATGAACCAGGAGGGCCGCAGCACCGCCCACTGCTCGAACAGGCCGGGCAGGGCCTGGTGCACCGTTCCCACCGCCGGGCCGCCCTCGGGTATGGCCGAGGAGCTGAGGAGCACCGCGCGGTGCACGCCGGCGGTGCGGGCCCGCTGGAGGAAGGGCAGCATGACCGCGGCCGGGTCGGAGTCGCCCAGGGGCGGTATGAGGTAGACGCGGTCGACTCCGTCAAGGGCGGCCACGTGGGTGGCGGGCTCGTACCAGTCGAAGCGGACCGGCTCCGCGCCGGAGACCGGGGTGGCGTGACGGCCGGCTGCCTTGACACGGTGGCCGGCGGCTACCAACTGCGCGGCGGTGCGGCTACCGGTGGTGCCGGTGGCACCGATGACCAAAGTGGTGCCGGTGGCGGTCATCGGGTGCTCCCAACGAAGTCGACGCCGGGTTCGACCACGGCGAGGGGGTTCCAGTAGTCGCGGTAGGAGACGATGCGCCCGTCCTGAACGGTCACCACGGCGATGTAGGTCATGTCGAAGGGTCTGCCGGTCTCCACCAGGCGGCCGACGCCGCGCATCTCGACCACGATGGTCTCCGGATCGGTGGTCTGGTGGATCCGCACGTCGGGGAAGTCGTGCAGGTCGATGTGGTCGGGGTAGCCGCGCATGTAGGCGGCGATGGCCTCCTTGCCCTCCAACCGCCCGGGCCAGCCCTGGGGGGCGAAGGGGAACTCCATGACGCCGTCCTCGGCCCACAGGTCGACCCAGCCGGGGACGTTCTTCTCCAGCAGCAGTCGCAGGCTGTGGCGGTACAGATCCGACGCGGTGGTGTGTGCGGACACGGGTATCCTCCATCTCATTAAATCCGGACCCTTGGTCCGGGATTCACAATACGGACCCACAGTCCGTATCGCAACAGGAGGACCCGCGTGCCCGAGCGCAAGCCTCGCAAGGATGCCGTCCGTAACCGGATGGCCGTCTTCGCGGCCGCCGACACCCTCTTCGCTCGCTGTCAGAGCCCCGAGGACGTCACCATGGCCGACATCGCCGCAGCGGCCGGCGTCGGCAAAGGAACGCTCTTCCGCGCCTTCGGAGACCGCACCGGGCTGATCCGCGCACTGTACGAAGCACGGCTCGAACCGATCATGGAAACCGTCGACGCGGGTCCGCCGCCCCTAGGGCCCGCCACCCCGCCGCTTCAGCGCATACCCGCCCTACTCGACGCCCTCCTGTGCTTCAAACTCGACAATCGCCGTCTCGCACTGGCACTGGAAGAAACCGGGAGTGTCAGCCCATACCAAGCAGAGCACTATGAGCGATGGCACAGCCTGCTCCAAGCCATGCTGGAGCAGATTCCCGGTCTGGCCGACTGCGACTTCATCGCCCATGCACTGCTCGCCGCCACCCGAGCCGACCTCGTCGAACACCTGGCCGGTCAAGAGTGCGTGCCGCGCGAAAGAATGCGGGCGCAACTAACGAGCTTCACCACCAGGACCCTGGATCCTCACCCACTACAGGGATTGACCGCCGAGGACTGATTGCCGATGGACCACGCGGCCCTGTTCCTCGGCCGGCACATCCGCTGCTTCCCACCGGCCATACTGAGCCGGTGACGAGTGACGCCCCCGAGCAGGGATCGATCCGCGCCGGGGAGGACGCCGACCCGGCCGGACCCGGTGGCCTCACCGTCGGCCGGGCGGCCGCTCTCGTCGGGGTCAGCGTGAAGACGCTGCACCACTGGGACGCGATCGGCCTCGTACGCCCGAGCGAGCGCACCTGGGCCGGGTACCGGGTGTACTCGGGCGACGACGTCGCCCGGATCCACCGGGTCCTCGTCTACCGGGAGCTGGGCTTTCCACTCGCCGAGATCGGCCGGATCCTCGATGCCCCGGGCACCGACGCGCGCCACCACCTGCGCCGGCAGCGGTCACAGCTGATGGAACGCATCGACCGCCTGCAGAAGATGGTCGGCGCGGTCGATCGCATGCTGGAGGCGTCGAAGACGGGGATGCGGCTCACTCCGGAGGAGCAGGTCGAGATCTTCGGCGACGACTGGCAGCCCGCCTGGGTCGAGGAGGCCGAGGACCGCTGGGGCGACAGCGCGCAGTGGGCGCAGTACGCCGAGCGGGCCCACCGGATGACACCGGAGGACTGGAAGGGCATCGCGGCCACGACCGACGCGCTGAACACCGACCTCGCCGCCGCCAAGCGCGCCGGCCTCGCACCCGGCTCCGGCGAGGCGAACGCCCTCGCGGAACGGCACCGCGCACTGCTCTCGCGGTACTTCGACTGCACGCACGCGATGCAGGCGTGCATCGGGCGGATGTTCGTCGACGATCCCGGGTACGCCGAATACTTCGACACGGCCGCACCGGGCCTGGCCGTCTGGCTGCGCGACGCGATCTTCGCGAACGCCGCGGCCCACGGAGTCGACCCGGAGTCCGCGATCTGGGAGTGACCGCGCGACGCCACCGGCTCGTCTGTGCCGACACTCGTCGGGCCATGGCCCCGGGAGTACGGCCGGAGTCACGCGCCGTCCAGGATCTCGCGGTCCGGCGCGGCGGCGCGCGCCCGGGCACCGGGCGGCAGGACATGTGCGGCGAAGGCGTCGACGGCGTTGACGACGGCTTCGAAGCGCAGTGAGTGGAACAGGTCGAACGCGTGCTGCCCGCCGGGCAGTTCGGCGTAGACGACCGGCCGGGTCGACAGGCCGCGGAGGCGTTCGGCGAAGAGCCGGGCGCCCTCGACGGGGGCGACGGTGTCGTGGTCGCCGTGGACGAGGAAGAACGGCGGCGCGTCGGGCCGGACATGGGCAAGAGGCGAGGTCTGGGCGTCCGCGTCGTAGTAGGCGCCGTAGTAGCCGCCGAGGCCGATCACCGCTGCGACCGAGGTGTCCACGTGCTCGAAACCGGGCTGGAAGGCAGGGTCGGCGGGAGTGAGCGCGGCCAGGGCCGCCATGTGCGCGCCGGCGGAGCTGCCCGCCAGGATGATCCGGTCGGGATCGGCGCCGTAGGCGGGGCCGTGTTCCCGGACCCAGGCGATCACCTTCTTGGCGTCCACCACATGGTCGTGGAAGGTCGCCTGCGGCCGCAGACGGTAGTTCGCGCTGACGCACACCCAGCCCTGGCCCGCCAGCCGGTACAGGAGAGGCAGCGACTGGCTGTTCTTCCTGCCGCCCGTGTAACCGCCGCCGTGCAGGTGGATCAGGACCGGGACGCCCGCGGGCCGCGAGCGGTGGCGGTACAGGTCCAGGAGATTGCGCCGGCCGGCCGGGCCGTACGGCAGGTCCGGGATCCGTTCCACACCGCGGCGGCGACGGAAGAAGGGCCGGAACAGGATGCGCCCGTACGGCAGACGGCGCGAGACCGGCACCGCCCCCATGGCGCGTCGCACGGCGGGCAGCGCCCGGTGGCCGCGCCAGGCCACCAGTCCCAGGCCCGCCGTGGTCACGGCCGCCCCGGCGAGGAGGGGCGAGGTGAGGTCGCCCTGGACGACGGCCAGGACCGTGGCGGCCAGGAGCCACGCGAACGCCACGAAGGGCAGCTCGCCCACGACCACGCCGATGAAGAAGGCGAGCCTGGCCAGTGTCCGGGGCCGGCCCGGCGCGGCCAGCGTGAACACGGCGCAGGCCGCGATCGGCACCAGAACGGCCAGGTACCCGTAGGGCAGGTTCATCGCCGCGCCAGCCCGAGGACGAGAACGGTGCCGACGACAAGGTGCAACAGGACCAGTACCAGCGCCGTTCCGGCACCGGTGGCACCGGTGAGCGGGCCGGTGAGGGACAGGACGAGCACGGCCACGGCGGTGATCGTCCAGATCCGGCGCGGCCGGGTGGCCGATCGCTCGAGGACGGCCAGGAGCGCCCAGCCCGCGAGCCCGGCCAGCAGGCTCGCGACCGCGACCGGCACCGGCCCGACCGTGCTGGTGCCGCCGCCCGCCCGCACGGTCAGCGTGGTCCCGGCCAACGGCACCGCCAGCGCCCACACGACCAGGGCCGCCGCAGGCGCGCCGAACGCGGTGAGGAGGAGTCTGTTGATGGAGGTGTTCATGCCGGTCAGCCTCGCCCGGCCGCCGGGGCCGCGGCATCGGGCGCGCGGTCGCGTCCTGTCCTGCTCCGGCGGGGGGCGGGTCCGACTTAAGTAGGTACCAGCTCCGTCACACCGGCGATTAACCTGGCGCGGTGAACGAGCTGCCCTCCCCGCATCCGGTCGCGGTGGCGAGCGTGACCCTCGGGGTGGGCACGCTGACCGGCGTGTCGATGTGGGGACACGGTTCCACGTCCTGGCTGGACGTCGCCGTCGCGGTCGTGAGCCTGCTCGCGGCGATCGCCCAGCTGTGGTGGCCGGTCGCCGGGACGCTGACCGCCACCCTGCTGGCCGTGGCCTTTCCGGTGGCCACGACGGCGGCGACGATGGGGGCGCTGCAGGTGGCCCAGCGCAGACGGTTCTCCGTCGCGGTGGCCGTCGGGGCGGCGGGCGTCGCGGCCCACGTGGTCCAAGGACTGTGGCGGCCGAACTCCGGCATCTCCCTCGGCTGGTGGCTGGTGCTGATCTGCGCCGCGTACGGTGCGCTGGTCGGCTGGGGCGCGCTGGCCCGCTCCCGCCGCGCACTGCTCTTCTCACTGCGCGAACGCGCCCTGCGCGCCGAGGCCGAGCAGGGCAGACGGATCGCCGAGGCCCGAATGGCCGAGCGGCGCACGCTCGCCTGGGAGATGCACGACGTGCTCGCCCACCGGCTGTCCCTGGTGGCCACCCACGCCGGAGCGCTGGAGTACCGACCGGACGCCTCCCCCGAACAGCTCGCCCGGGCCGCCGGGGTGGTCCGCACCGGAGTGCACCAGGCACTGGAGGAGCTGCGGCAGGTGATCAGCCTGCTGCGCGAGGAGGACGACACCGGCGACGGCATGGAACCCCAGCCCACGCTGGCCGACCTGCCCCGCCTGGTCGCCGAGGCGCGTCAGGCGGGCCAGCCGGTACGGCTCCGCGACGAGGTCACCGATGCCGCGGCCCTCCCGGCGGGCGCCGCCCGGACCGCGTACCGCGTCGCACGGGAGGGGCTGACCAACGCGCGCAAGCACGCCCCCGGCCTGCCGGTCGAGATGCTGCTGCACGGCACCCCGGGCACCCGCCTGGTGATCGACGTCCGCAACCCGATGCCCGCGGCGGAACCGGCCCCGATCGCGCCGGGCAGCGGCCTCGGCCTGGTCGGCCTCACCGAGCGGGTACGGCTGGCCGGCGGGCGGCTGGACCATCAGATCACCGACGGGCAGTTCCGTCTCCTGGCCTGGCTACCATGGCCCGCGTGATCCGCGTACTGCTGGTCGACGACGACGCCATGGTGCGCGCGGGCCTGTCCATGATGCTGGACGGCGCCGCCGGGATCACCGTGGTCGCCGAGGCGGCCGACGGCCAGGAGGCCATCACCGCCACCGACGCCTACGCCCCCCACGTCGTGCTGATGGACCTGCGCATGCCGCGCGTGGACGGCATCACCGCCACCCGCCGGCTGCGCGCCCGCGCCCGCCCGCCGGAGGTGATCGTCCTGACCACCTTCGACACCGACGAGAACATCCTGTACGCGCTGCGCGCCGGCGCGAGCGGGTTCCTGCTCAAGGACGCCTCGCCCCAGCAGATCGTCGAGGCGGTCACCCGGGTCGCCGCGGGGGAGCCGATCCTGTCACCCGGCATCACCCGGCGGCTCATGGACCGCACCGTCACGCAGGCCGGCGCCTACGAACGGGCACGCGCCACGCTGGCCGCCCTCACCCCGCGCGAGCACGAGGTGGCCCTCGCGATCGCCCGGGGCCGGACCAACGCCGACATCGCCGCCGAACTGGCCATGGGCCTGACGACGGTCAAGGCCCACGTCTCCAGCATCCTCACCAAACTCGACCTGGACAACCGCACCCAGATCGCGCTCCTGGCGCACGACGCGGGCCTGGCCTGACCTAGGGCGTCAGGCGGCGTGCCCGGTCCAGGCGAACGGCTCCAGCCGCTCGTCCAGGGGCGCGCCGGTCATGCGGTTGGCCAGGGTCGACATGGTGTAGACGCCGATGCCGAGGACGACCTCCAGGGCGTTCTGGCGCGTGTAGCCGTGGCCGAGGAAGTCCTCCATGGCCTCGGCCGAGACCGCGCCGGTGGTGGCCAGGACCTCCAGGACGAACCGCCGCATCGCCTCCAGCGGCGCGTCGTTCAGGGGCCGGCCCTCGCGCAGGGCGGCGATCAGGTCCGGGTCAGCGCCGTGCGCGGTCAGGCCGGCCGTGTGCATGGCCACGCAGAGGTGGCAGCCGTTGCGGGTGGCCATGGTCATGACGAGGACCTCCCGGGCCAGCGGGCTCAAGGTGGTCGTCTCGAACAGCGCGTTCGCCCGCAGGAAGCCGTCCAGCGTCTGCGGGGAGGTGGCGAGGCGGGCGACCGCCGCGGGCAGGTATCCCAGCTTCTTGGCGGCGGCCTCCATGGAGCGGCGGGCGGCGGGCGGTGCGGACTCGATCGTGTGCTCGGTGAACGCCATGAGGGATCATCCCCTAAAATCGGCAACGTGGTTGTCGAAACAGTAAACCAGGTTGACGATGTCCGCAACGGCTGACAACCGGCCGGGCTATGAGCTGCCCCTGCTCCTCATCGCCGGATTCCGCACGCTCATCGACGAACTCCACGCCGAACTGGCACGCCAGGGCCACCCCGACGTACGGCCCGCGTACGGGTTCGCCATGCAGGCCATCGGCCCCGGCGGCGCCACCGCCAGCGAGGTCGGCCGCCGCCTCGGAGTCTCCAAACAGGCCGCCGGCAAGACCATCGACCGGCTCGAGGAACTCGGCTACGCCGAGCGCGTCGACGACCCCGCCGACGGCCGCCGCAAGCTCGTACGCCTCACCGCCCGCGGCGTCGACTCACTCACCCGGTCAGCGGCGATCTTCGACGAGCTGCGCTCCCGGTGGGCGGCCACCGTCGGCGCCGACCGCCTCGCCGGCCTGGAGGACACCCTGCGCTCGGTGGTCGCCCCCGCCGCCCTCGGCGTCGACACCGTCAGCTGGTTCGCACCCTGAACACCTGGGGGCCGCCTGGCCGGCGGCCCCCGTCTCTACAGCACCCGGCTGAGGAACGCCCGGGTACGCGGGTTGGACGGATCGTCCAGCACCGAAGCGGGCGACCCGGACTCCACGACCACGCCGCCGTCCATGAAGACCACCCGGTCGGCGACCTCCCGCGCGAACCCGACCTCGTGCGTCACCACCACCATGGTCAGGCCCTCCTCCGCCAGGCCCTTCATCGTCGCCAGAACCTCACCCACCAGCTCCGGATCCAGCGCGCTCGTCGGCTCGTCGAACAGCATCAGCTTCGGCCGCATCGCCAGCGCACGCGCGATCGCCACCCGCTGCTGCTGCCCTCCGGACAGCTGCCGCGGATAACTCGCGGCCTTCTCCTCCAGCCCGACCTTCGCCAGCAACTCCAGCGCCCGCTCCCGCGCCGGCCCGCGTGGCTCCCGGCGCACGCCCGTCGGCGCCTCCATGATGTTCTGCAGCACCGTCAGGTGCGGGAACAGATTGAACTGCTGGAACACCATCCCGATCTCCCGGCGCTGCCGGGTGATCTCCCGCTTGTGCAGGTGCCGGACCCGGCCCCCGTGCGCACGGAACCCGATCAGCTCACCGTCGACATGGATCGAACCACCGTCGATCGTCTCCAGATGGTTGATGCAGCGCAGGAACGTCGACTTGCCCGACCCGGAGGGGCCCAGTACGACGACCACCTCCCCCGCCGCCACGTCCAGGTCGATGCCCTTGAGCACCTCCAGATGCCCGAACCTCTTACGGACGTTACGGGCGCGCACCATCGGCGGCGCGTCGGTCAGCGGAACGGCGGTCACGACGGCACCTCCGGAGTGGTCGGCGGCAACTGCGCCCGGCGGCGCATCAGCACGAAGTCCCAGAAACCCTGCGGAGCGTTCCGCGTCGCCCCCCGCGCGTAATGACGCTCGATGAACGACTGCCCCACGTACAGTACCGACGTGATCAGCAGGTACCACAGGCACGCGACGATCAGCAGCGGGATCGTCTGGAACGTCCGGTTGTAGATCGACTGAACCGTGTACAGCAGGTCCGCCAGCGCGATCACGCTCACCAGCGACGTCGCCTTCAACATGTTGATCACCTGGCTGCCCGTCGGCGGCACGATGAACCGCATCGCCTGCGGCAGCACGATCCGCCGGAACGTCCGCGCATCGCTCATGCCGAGCGCCTGCGCCGCCTCCGTCTGACCCGGATCGACCGCCAGCAGCCCACCACGGATGATCTCCGCCATGTACGCCGCCTCGTTCAACCCCAGGCCCAGGATCGCCGCGAACAACGGTGTGATCAGGTGATTGGTCTCCCCGCTGACGAACTCCGGACCGAACGGCACTCCGAACGACACCCGCGGCAGCAGCGCCGACAGGTTGTACCAGAACACCAGCTGCACCAGCACCGGGATCCCGCGGAAGAACCACACGTACAGCCCGCACGTCGTCCGCAGCAGACGGTTGTCCGACAGCCGGCCGACCGCCAGCAGCACCCCGCCCACGACACCGACGGCCATCGCGATCACCGTCAGCTCCAGCGTCGTCGCGATCCCCTGCCCGATGATCGACGCGTTGAAGTACCGGCCGACGACGCCCCACTCGAAGTTGTCGTTGGTCACCAGAAGGTGCACCAGCTGCGCCGCCAGCACCAGCAGGATGAGCGACGCCACCCACCGCAACGGATGCCGCGTACGCGCCGCACCGGCGACGTCCACCTCACCCGCCGCCTCACGGGACGTCTTATCGGTCACAGCCACGAAAGCCTCACCCCTTCCTCGGTGCGAGGTTCACGCCGGGCTTGCCCAGCACGTTCGCCGACAGACCCCACTTGTCCATGATCTTCTTGTACGTGCCGTTCGACACCAACTCCCGCAGCGCCTCCAACAGCACGTCCCGCAGCGGCGACCCCTTCGCGACCACCGCGCCCTGGTACAGGTCGGCGAACCCGTTGGGCTTACCCGTGCCCGCCAGCTCCAGCGCCTTACCGGCCTCCTTGACGAAGTACGTCAGCGGCGCCTGCGAGGAGAAGAACGCGTCCGCGCGCCCCGACCGCACCGCCAGGATCGACGTCGGCTGGTCCTTGTACGACTGCACCTGCACGGCCGGCTTCTTCTGCTGCACGCACGTCTGCGCCTGCTTCTTGATCACATCCTCCGCCGAACCGCCCGCCATCACCGCGACGCGCAGCCCGCACGTGTCCGTGATCGAGTTGATGTGCCTCGGGTTCCCCTGCGGCACGGCGAACACCACGAACTCCCGCACCCAGTCCACGAAGTCGTTCGCGGTCTCCCGCTCGGGGAAGTCACCGATCGGCCCGATCGCGAAGTCGTACCGGCCCGCCTTGATTCCGCTCAGCTCACTCGGCAGCCCGTCCACCGTCGCGTGCTCGATCTTCACGCCCAGGATCTGCGAGAGCGCCGTCGCGACATCGGCCGACGCGCCGGACAGCGTCTTCCCGTCCGAACCGGCGATCTCGTACGGCGGGAACGACCCGTTGTTCACCGAGATCAGTTTGCCCGCGGCCTTCACCTTCGCCGGCAGCTTCGCGTTCAGATCCTTGTTCAGGGTCTGCTTCAGGTCCACGGCGTTCGCACCCTGCGCCTTGCCGCCGCTGCCGCCGTCGACCTCGCTCGGGTTCGCACCACAGCCGGCCACCGTGAGAACACTTGCCGCGGCCAGCGCGGCGACGATCCGTTTCGACACGATATCTACTCCTTAACGCATTGACGGGTCGACGAAGAATCGCCGGTTGGCGAGCACGGGCAGCTTCCGGCGGGCCGCGGCCAGCTCCTCGCGGTCCGCGGAGGCCCACAACAGCCCAGGCCCGTCGGCCAGCCGGCCGCGAACGATCCCGAGCGGATCCACGACCATGCTCGCGCCGATGTTGCGGCGGCCGCACTCGCCGGACGCCGCGACGTAGCAGGTGTTCTCCAGGGCCCGGGCGGTCACCATGACCTCCCAGTGCCACTCCTTGGCCGGCCCGCGCACCCAGGCCGCCGGCAGCACCAGCAACTCGGCACCCCGGTCGACCAGCAGCCGGGCCATTTCCGGGAATCTTACGTCGTAGCAGGTCATCAACCCGACCTGCCAGCCCGCGCACTCGAACACCACCGGCTCACCGCCACCCGGGCGCACCCGGTCCGACTCCCGCGCGCCGAACGCGTCGTACAGGTGCACCTTCCGGTACGACGCCACCAGCGCGCCGTCGCGCAGCGCGGCGAGCGTGTTGTGGACCTTTCCGTCCCCGGCCGGCTCGTGCATGCCGACGACGACCGTCGTCGACGACCCGACGGTGTGCTCCAGCAGGCCGCTCAGGAACGGTCCGGACAGCGACTGGGCCGCCTCGACGATCCGCATCGGCTCGTCGATGAACAGCGCCATCGAGTCCTCCGGCAGCACCAGCAGGTCCGCTCCCCCGGCCACGGCCTCATCGACCAGCGCCTGGCAGGCCTTCAGGTTGGCCGCCCAGTCCTCGGCGACGGCGAACTGCCCAACGGCGATCCTCATACGAACAGCTCCTCGGCGTCGATCGGGTGCGGGCTGATGCCCTGCAGGTGAAGCTCGTCGCAGAACGCGGCGGTCATCGCGGCGTTGGCGGCCGTCCCGTACGGCATCCAGTCCGGCCCGAAGATCTCCGCGCCCGCCTCCAGCTCCGCGAGCAGCCACGGCGTGGTGTCGGCCAGCAGCCGCCGCCGCGCCACCCAGACGCGCTTGGACTCCTCGAAGACCTCCTCCAAAGCCGCCGGCAGCCACGGGTACCGGTCGACCACCGCGCGCTTGACCGCCAGAAGGTGGATCCCCGGCACGAACCCGGTCGTACGGAAATAGTCCAGTTCGGCGCCGCGATGATCCTCGTACAGGTGACGGAACCGGCTGTCCGCGGTGAACAGCTCATCCGGCATGAACGGCGTGAACACGGCGTCGAACCGCCCCGCCGCCAGCCCCTCGACCAGCGACTCGCCCTCCGCCGCCACCGCGACGTTCGGCGGAAGCGGCCGCGGCCCCACCCGGTCCTTGCCCGTCTCGCCCGCGACCAGCGGCCCGACCGTCCAGGCGATGCCGTCCAGGTCCACCCCGGCCGCGCGCAGCAGCGCCCGCGTCCAGGTGTTACCCGAGTCCGGCCAGCCCGTCAGCCCGATCCGCGCCTCGGCCAGGTCCTTCGGCGACGCCAGGTCGCTGTCGCGCCGGACGAGGACACACCGGTGCCGGAACCCGCGCATGACGAACACCGGGAGCCCGACCAGGCGGTCGTCGCCGCCGCTTCGCCCCAGCGCGTAACGGCTGAAGGAGGTCTCGCCGCCGTCCAGCTCAGGCTCGGCGAGCACGTCCGGCGTCACCGGCCGGGATTCCACCTCCAGCTCGAAGTCCCGTGGGCGTACCCGGCCGGTCACGAGCGGGACCAGATGATCCCAGTCGCGCAGGGCCAGGCGAATCCGTGGAACCGACACATCGCTCCATTCGCTCGACATCTCTCGATGGCGACCGACGATATGTTCAGTCAGAAGCAAGTACAATACTCACTTTGTTACTGCACAAAGATTTACCACAACGAAATCGACAGAACGGCAGGTAGGGACCATGCCCGAGCCCTCGGTGGACGCCCAATGGCTCGCCGACCACATCGGCGACCGCAGCGCCCGCGGCATCGCCTCCGCCGTGACCGACCTCATCCGCGGCGGACAGGTGCCCGCCGGGACACGCCTGCCCACCGTCCGCGGCCTCGCCACCGAACTCGGCGTCAGCCCCGCCACGGTCGCTGACGCGTGGGCGACGCTCCGCCGGCACCGCGCCATCAGCGCGCAACGCCGCCGCGGCACGATCGTCGTCGGACCGCCCAGCGTCCCCCACCCCGTCCGCTACGAACGGATCGGCCACTTCGGCGGACACCTCGCCGTCGACCTCGCGATCGCCTCCCCCGACCCCGCCCTGCTCCCCCCGCTGGAGAAGGCCCTCGCCGCCGCCGCACACGCCGAACGCCTCAACGACTACGCCCGCGAGACCATCACCCCGCGCCTGCGCCGCGCCGTCGAACCCACCTGGCCGTTCCCCGCCGGCGCCTGGCTCGTCACCGGCGGCGGCTACGAAGGCGTCCAGCTGACCTGCCAGACCGCCGCCCTGCCCGGCGACCGCATCGCCGTCGAAGACCCCACCGGCGCACGCCTGCTCGACATCTTCGAGGCCCTCGGCGCCGAAGTGATCCCGGTCGCCTGCGACGAGGCGGGCCCGATCCCCGACGCCCTCGCCGAAGCCCTGGCGACCAACCCCGCCGCCTTCGTCTACCAGCCCCGCGCCCACACCCCCTGCGGCCACGCCCTGACCCGGGAACGCGCCGCCGAACTCGCCGCGCTGCTCGCCCCCACCAGCACCCTCGCGATCGAGGACGACGGACTCGGCGAGGCCTCGACCACACCGGCGGTCAGCGTCGGCGAGCACCTGCCCGGCCAGACCGTCCTGATCCGCTCATATTCCAAGTCCCACGGACCCGACCTGCGCGTCGCCGTCCTCGGCGGCGCCGAGGAGACCATCGAGCGGGTCCGCGTCCTCCGCAGCTACGGCACCGGCTGGACCAGCCGCATCCTGCAGGACGCCCTGGCCCATCTCCTCGAAGATCCCGACGCCCGCGCGTCCGTCGACCACGCCCGTACCGTCTACACCCGACGCCGCGAACGCATGGCCGAGGCACTGGCCGCCCAGGGCGTGGTGACCCACAACAACGACGGGCTGATGCTGTGGGTGCCGGTCGCCGACGAGTCCGCGGCCCTCGTCACCCTCGCCGCGCACGGCGTGGCGGCCGCCCCCGGCAGCCGCTACCAGGTACGGCCCTCCGCCCCGCACATCCGCATCGCCACCGGCCAACTCCCCGACGACCCGGAATCCCTTCGCCGCCTCGCCGACCTGGTCGTTCTCGCGGCTGGCCGTCCTTGAGGAAAATTATCGGTTTTTTTATTCGGGTTTTTTCAACAAACCGGCGGCCTTTACATAGTAAGTTTCAGTCGTTAAAACCGGCTGATCAACTCGACGACGTCGGCATAACCGGGCAGGCCGGTGCCCGCCGGTTCACCGGCTCGGATCGCCTGTGCCGTCTCCACCGTCGCGTGCAGCGCGGCACGGAACAGCAGCGACCCCAGGCTGATACGGCGGACGCCGAGATCAGCCAGCCCCGCGACCGTGTGCCGCCCCGGCAGGAACAGGACGTTCACCGGAGCGGCGCTGCCGGCGACGAGCGCCGAGATGTCCTCCTCCGCGGCTACCCCCGGCACGAACACCCCGTCGGCCCCCGCCTCGATGAACGCCGACGACCGGCGCAACGCCTCCTCCAGCGGCTCGGCGACCCCCAGCCAGAACGCGTCGGTACGCGCGTTGACGAACACGCCGGGAGCCCGTGCCCGGATCGCCCTGATCACCTCGGCCTGCCGCGACAGATCCGCCAGCGTCCCGTCCGGCCTGCCGTCCTCGAGGTTGATTCCGGCGACTCCCAGATCGGCCAGCTCACCGACGACGGCGGCGATGCCCTCCGGGTCGGCCTTGAAGCCGCCCTCGATGTCCACGCTCAGCGGACACGGCAGTCGGGACGCCGAACGCGCCAGCCGCAGCGTCTCGGCCAGGGTGGCGCCTTCGGCGTCCGGTAGCCCGGCGGCCGCCGCCACACCCAGACTCGTGGTCCCGACCGCCGCGAACCCGGCGTCGGCGAGCGCGGCGGCCGACGCGTGATCCCAGGCGTTCGGCAGCAGCAGCGGAGCGGCGGCGTGGTGCAGCGCCCGGAACTCGGCACAACGGTCCACGGTCATGCGATCACCTCCAGCGTCGTCATGACCACGACGCTAATGCCGGAACATTTCGACGTGCGGCGAAACGTCCTGGCGGGCTGCGGAGGATTTTCCCCTAAAAGAGGCTGGAAGTTATCCAGCCGATGGCCTTTACATAGTAAGTTCAGGCCAATTCAAGCGACTGCGGACTCACTGCTCGCGCCCGTTAATACGGATCAGTGTCTGCTGACCGTTGGCGACGAGCGACCGCTCGCCGTCCTGGACGCCGAACACCTCCAACCGGCACACGGTCAGCGTGCGCCCGGACTTCACGACGGTTCCGATCGCCTCCAGGTGGTCGCCGACGGCGGGCGCGAGGAGGTTGATCTTGTACTCGACGGTGAGCACGTCGGTGTTCTCGGGGAACAGCGTGAAGGCCGCGTAGCCGCCGGCGCTGTCGGCGATGGCGCTGGTGGCGCCGGCGTGGAAGTAGCCGTGCTGCTGGGTGACTTCGGGCCTGCTGGGCAGCACGATCTGCACGCGGCCGGGGGCGATGCGGGAGATGCGTGCACCGAGGTGGCCCATCAGCCCCTGGCGATCGAAGCTCGCCCGGATGCGCTTCTGTATCTCAGGGCTCGCCTGTTCCTGCTGCGTCTGGTCTTCCACGTGCTCTCCTTGACGGCAGTGAGCGGATGGGCGGGTTCGTCAGCCGGCCAGGCGTTCCACCAGCAGGAGCCCGCCGATGACGATCATCATGACACCGGAGGCGCGGGTGACCGCCCTGGCCACCGAGGGCCGGGTCGTCAGCACGGTGCGGGCCAGGACGCCGACGGCGAGGTAGACGACCGCGCAGGCCGTCATGTGGAGCGCGCCGAGCAGTCCGGTCTGCGCCGCGACGGGCCAGCCGGCCGCCGGGTTGATGAACTGCGGGAACAGCGAGAAGTACAGCAGCAGCGCTTTGGGGTTCAGGCCGCTGATCCCGGCTCCCCTGAGCATGATCTGCCAGCGCGAGGAGCCCGCGTCCTCCGCGGCCGCGGCCAGAGCGGCGGGCTTCCTCAGTACCCCCCAGCCCAGCCACATCAGGTAGGCGGCCCCAAGAACGGTCAACGCGGTGAGCACGCTTGCCGAGCTCGCCACGATCACCACCAGGCCGGCCACGGCGAGCAGTGTGTATCCCGCGTATCCGGCTATCAGCCCGGCGACCGCGGGGACGACCGACCGGTCCCGCAGCCCCGCGGCGATCGCGTAGGCCCAGTCCGCGCCGGGGGTGAACACCAGCAGCAGGTCCACCGCCAGGAAAGCGGCCACCGTGGTCGTGTTCATGGATCGATCCCTCTCACGTTCATGTTCCAAGAGGGAAGATTAGGCGCGATCCGCCAGAAAGTGTTGCTCTTCTTACTCGCTGATCAGGCTGTATGAGGGAGAATCTTCTCCATGGACGCCCTTGACCGGAAGATCCTTACTGAACTGCAGTTGGACGGCCGCCTGACGGTGACCGAGCTCGCCGCCCGCGTGAAGCTGAGCGTCTCGCCCTGCCACCGCCGCCTGCGTGACCTCGAGCGAGAGGGAGCGATCCGCGGCTACCGCGCGGTCGTCGACCCGGCCTCCGTCGGCCTGGAGTTCGAGGCCCTGGTCTTCGCCACCTTGCGCTGGTCGGACAGCGACACCGTCGACGCCTTCGAGGAGGCCGTGGCCGCGGTCCCCCACGTGATCCAGGCTCAGCGCCTGTTCGGCGAACCGGACTACCTCCTGCGCGTCACCACCGCCGACCTCGTGGCCTTCCAGCAGCTCTACGACAATCAGTTGGCCAAGCTGCCGGGCGTCCAGCGCCTGACGTCCACCCTGGTCATGAAGAACGTCGTCCACGACCGCCCGCTTCCCGAGTAGCCGGTCCACCGATGGGATGCCGCCCTGCGGCCGTGCCGCCAGGCGCTCACCAGGTCAGCGCGGGACGGCCACCAGCGCCATCGGCAGGGCCCAGCGCCGGAAGTCGACCAGCGACCGCAGCAGCTGAAGCCGGCCGCCGTGCACGGCCATCTCGTAGCGCCCGCAGAAGTCCCGCCGGTACCCGCCGGCCGACACCTTCTGGCAGGCGACCGGCCCGCCGTCCAGGTTCAAGGCCAGACGCAGGTCGAGCCCGGCACGGGGAAGGAACGCGGCGAGCGAAGGCAGGGAGAAATAGGCGTCACGGGTGGTGCCGACGATGATCCGCCCGGCGCCGTCCTGCCCGAGGAAGCTGCGGTTGGCCAGCCATCGTTCGCCCGCTCCCCCGGTTCGGCCGTGTCCGTCGGCTCCCAGCAGCATCGGGTAGGACACCATCGCCTGGTTCGCGCCGTCGGTGACCTGCCGCCAGTCGAGGCCGGCGAGGTCCACCAACCGGGCACCGCCCGGGTCACCGGGCCCGCCGACCACGAACGCCCCGTGTGTGGCCTGGTACGACGCGGGGCCGAGCCGACGGCCGTCGCTGACCACGGGGGTGTCCGGGGGCCCGTCGTGGGCGTAGTAACTGCCGTTGACGACCAGCGACGCTCCCGTGGCGGCCATCCAGCCACCGACGTCCCGGTCCCCGGCCGCGCGGTTGAGCACCCGGAACCGGTAACGGGCCGGGTCGACCCGGCTGAGCAACAGGGCGTCCACCGGCCGCCCGCCCACCCGGACGGGCAGTTCGGCGACATCCAACCCGACGGCGACCCGGCGCCAGCGCACCGGTTCGGCCGCGTCGGGCGTACGCTGCCCGGCCAGCGACAACCGGATCCCCGGAGACAGCCGGCGGTCGTCCGGAGCGACATCGACCCAGATGCTGGCGCCGCGACGCAGCATCACGTTGACGCCGTACCAGCCGCCCTCCCCGTACGCCACCGTCACCGCCGACAACGCCATCAGGATCGGCACCAGGGCCAGCGCGACGAGCCACCGCCATCGTCGCGGCCACCGCCACGGTCGCAGGATCCCCCACCAGGGACGGCCCGGCTCCGACTGCTCCCCCGCCATCCGGTGGATCATGCCAGACAAGGCGTATTGGAACCAGGCGAACATCACGGCGCGATCGCGCCGCTCACGGGCCCATCGCTCTCCGGAGTCCCCGTTTTGCTAATCGGAGGATTCTCCGCTTACTCTTGACCGGAGGGTCCTCCGATTCGAGATGTTCGCAGGTCAGGGCGGCATCTCAGCGTGAGGAGTAGCGGTCGAGAGCCTTCAGGGGCTGTGAGTGAGGCAGGAACATGTCGAGCATTCTCAGTGGCACGGTCGCACTGGTGACCGGCGCGAGTAGCGGCATCGGGGCGGCCACCGCGCGCGCCCTGGCAGCGGAGGGTGCCGCGGTCGCGGTCGTGGGACGGCGCCGTGACCGGCTGGACGAGGTGGCGGGGAGCATCACCGCGGCCGGCGGTGCGGCCCTGACGGTCCAGGCCGACCTCACCGACGCGGCCCAGGCCGCCGGAGCGGTCCAGCGCGTGGTGACCGAACTCGGACGCCTGGACACCCTCGTCAACAACGCCGGGCTCATGCTGACCGGGCCCGTCGCGGACGCCCCCGCCGACGAGTGGGAGCGCATGCTGGCGATCAACGTCAACGCGCTGCTGGAGGTCACCCGAGCGGCCCTCCCCCACCTCCGCGAAGCCGCCCAGGACTCCCCGCGCCGCGTCGCGGACCTGGTCAACATCAGCTCGACAGCCGGTCGTGTCGCACGCCCCGGCACGGCCGTCTACAACCTCACCAAGTTCGGCGTCAACGGCTTCACCGAGGCCCTGCGCCAGGAGGTCATGCGCGAGCGCGTACGGGTCAGCGTGGTCGAACCGGGCACCGTCGACACCGAACTCGGCTCGCACGTCCGCGACGGAATCCGCGAACAGATCGCCCGCATGACCGAGGACATGGAGATGCTCCGCCCCGAGGACATCGCCGACGCCGTCACCTACATCGTCACCCGTGACCGGCGGGTGGCGGTCAACGAAGTCCTCGTCCGCGCCGCCGAACAGACCTGGTGACGATGCCGGGATCGCTGGGCGATGCCGCCGACCGTCGCCGACGGGAGCCGGGCGGTGGTCGCGGCCGGGTGGCCGCGACCACCGGGGGTCAGTCCTGCGGCATGGTCTCGGCCGGCCTCCTCGGAGCGCGCGTGCTCGTCGGCCGGTTGGACGGGCTGAACAGGAAACAGAACAGGGACGCGGCCACGAGGACCACGGCGCACGCCGCGAAGGCGGTGTGCATCGCGTGGACGAAGCCCGCGGCGAACGCATCGGTGGTGACGCGCTCGTACAGGCTGGTCGTGGCCGGGTTCAGGCCGCCGGGCGGCGTGGGCGGACGGTAGTGCCGGGCGGCGGCGGTGCTGTCGGCGATGAACCGGGCGCGCAGGTTCTCCGGGAGCCGGCCGGCGCGCTTCTCGGCCTCGCCGCGCAGGGTGGAGGAGAGGCGGGCCGACAGCAGGGCGCCCAGCACGGCGGTGCCGAGGACGCCGCCGATCTGCCGGGTGGTGCTGGAGACGCCGGAGGCCGCCCCGGCCAGCCGCGGATCGACGCCGTCCATGGTGGCCTGCTGCAGTGGCGCGAACGTGGCGCCACCGGCGATCCCGATGACGGTCAGACCAGGCAGCAGGCCCCACGCACTGCTGGTGGGGCCGGCCATGGCGACCAGCACCAGCAGACCGACGGCCAGCAGCGTCATCCCGGCCATCAGGATGTACTTGCCGCCGAACCTGTCCGACAGCCGCCCCGCGTACGCCGAGCCGACCGCGGTGAGCACGGCGTTCGGCAGCACGATCAGGCCGGTCTCCAGCGCCGAGTACCCGCGCGCCATCTGCAGGTACAGCACCAGCACGAACATGATGCCGATCATGCCGAGCTGAAAGACGAACCCGACCCCGTTACCGACCGCGAAGTTGCGCGCGCCGAACAGGGCCGGCGGCATCAGGGGCTCGTCCCGCTGCCGGTGCTGCCAGAGCACGAACACCACCAGCAGCACGACGCCCGCGACGATGACCGAGGCGATGCTGATCGGCCCGGCGATGGTGCCCCAGCCATAGCGTTCTCCCTCGATGAGGCCGAACACGACGCCGCTCAGCCCGGCGGTGGCCAGCGCCACGCCGACCAGGTCGAGCCGGTGGGTGCGGCCCGAGCGCATCGGCGGCGCGAGCGTCAGCGCCAGCACGGCGGTGACGATCCCGATCGGGACGTTGATGAAGAAGATCCAGCGCCAGCCGAGGTGGGTGAGGAGAAGGCCGCCGGCGACCGGGCCGACGATCGGGGCGAAGCCCACGATCGCGCCGAACAGCCCGAACGCGCGGCCGCGCAGCTGCGGAGGGAAGATCGTCAGGATCGACGAGATGACCTGGGGGAACAGCAGCGCCCCGCCCAGCCCCTGCAGCGCCCGGGCGGTCAGCAGCCAGGCCGGTGAGTCGGCCAGCCCGCACAGCGCCGAAGCGATGGTGAAGGTGATGATGCCGATCACGTACAGCCGGCGGTATCCGAAGATGTCCCCCAGCCGCCCGGTGGTGATCAGCGGCACCGAGAAGACGAGCAGGTAGCCGTCGACGACCCACAGCACCTGGTCGTACGAGGCGTCGATGCCGTGGATCAGCGTGGGGATGGCGACGTTGACGATGGATCCGTCGAGCAACGACATGAAGAAGCCGATGCACATGATCACGAGAACCGGCCACGGACGCTGCGTGGCGGGTATCTCGGCGGACTTGACTTCCGGCACTCCGGAGACCTCCCTGAGGAACCGGCTGTGCTGGATGGTGACGCGGACGTGGCCGCTGACGCCAGAACGCGGTCCCTGGCAGATCCCCGTGGGCCCGGAAAGAACCGGAGGGCCGAAGCACGTCGCCACCACCACAGAACACCCTTTTCCCGGTGTGGTGAGCGACTTCCACCTTCCCCGTGTCGTCGGGACCCGGGTGAAGCTGGTTGGCGAGGCGCGAAGCCCAACGGTGAGAAGTCGGCCCGGAGCCTAACACAGCGCTCTGCCTTCGGCCCCTGGCCGATCAAAAAGCGTAGGGGGCTTCCTACCTATAACAGGTAGGAGATATCCTACGTGTTGTGGCTGTTCTGACCGATGACGTGTTCGCCGCCCTGGCCAACCCTGTACGCCGGGAACTCCTCCGGCTGCTGCTCGACGGACCCAGGACGGTCAACGACCTGGCCTCACACTTCGCGATGCGACGCCCCAGCGTCTCCGAGCACCTCCGGGTGCTCCGGCAGGCCGGGCTGGTCAGCGAGCGCAAGAACGGCCGCGAACGCCACTACCGGCTCGAGGCCGAGCCGCTCGTCGAGCTCCAGGACTGGCTCCACCCGTACGAGCGGTTCTGGCGTGAGCGGCTGACGGCCCTGCGCAACGTCCTGGACGAGGAGAATCCGTGAACCACACCGAGCACGACCCGAACGACCCGTACGCCATCCACGTCGACGAATACCTGCCGCACCCGCCCGCCAGGGTGTGGCGAGCGCTGACGGATCCCGACCTGATGGCCCGCTGGCTCATGCCCAACGATTTCAAGCTGGCCATCGGCCACGCCTTCACCTTCCACGCCCACCCCATCCCGCAGGCCGGATTCGGTGGCGTCGGCCACGGCACCGTCCTCGACTTCGTCGAGGAGAAGATGCTGCGGATCAGCTGGTGCGCGGCACCCGAGGACCCCAGCGACCTGGAGTCCACCGTCACGTTCACGCTCGAGCCCGAGGGCACCGGCACCCGCCTCTTCCTCGTGCACGACGGATTCGCCCCGGACAGCCCCTACCAGATGGTCTCGCACCGGTTCATGGGCAGCGGCTGGCCGGGCGTCCTCGCCGGGATCACCACGGCCATCGACGAGGCGTTCGCCTGATCGACGGAATCGTCATCGCCACCAGGCCGCGACCTTTACATAGTAAGTTCGATATAGGTCAGTCGTTCACGAGGTCGCGGTCGGCGCTCCAGTCCTCATGGGCGCGGCGGACGCGACCCCACAGGGCCTCCCGGGTGACGGCGTCCAGGTCGGTCAGCGCCAGGCCGAACAGGTCGGCGAGCACGGCGTACCACTCCTCTTGGGAATCCAGCACGCGCCGCTGATCCGGACCGGAGCCGATCCGCCGGAGGACGCACCCGGTGAGCGCGTCGACGCCGTCGGCGTCCCGCCGCACCACCGTGCACGTGCGCACATATCCCGACTCCGGCGACGTCGACAGGTGGTGATGCCGGTCGAGGAACTCCCCCACGACCGCCGTCCGCAGACCGAAGTCCATGCCGATGAACGTGCCGCGAGGATCGTGGTCCAGCCGCCACCCACCGGGTTCGACGTCCGACGGACGCAGCCGGAACCGGAACGGCTCCTGGACGTACTCCCCCGCGCGCAGCGGAAGAGGCTCGTGCAGCCCATCGCCCAGCCCCGCGTCGACGAGCCACTCCCCTTCCGGGCAGTCCTCGGCGGGCAGCCCGCGTACGGTGAGCGCCAGGTGGTTGGCGAGCTCCACGCCCGGGGGCTCAGGGGCGTGCCGGGCCTGCACACCCGCCCGATGCCAGGACACGTCGTACCCGAGCGCGCCCAGCAGGAGGGAGAACGCGCCGTTGAGGTGGTAGCAGTAACCGCCGCGGCCGGACACGATGCGCTCCGCGGAGTCGTACGGGTCGATGGACGTGAGCCGGCCGAGCTGAACGTCCAGCGCCTCATAGGCGACGCGCTCGACCTGCGCGGCGTGCAGGGCCCGCAAGCCGGCGACGCTCGGCGGCCCGAGGTCGGCCAGACCGAGCCGACGGAGATATCCCGACGCGTCGAAACCGGCCATATCACGCACCCCCGCCGCGCATCATAACTCGACGACCGATCACTCGACGGGCGTACTGGTGAGCTCGCGTATCCGACTGTCGCCCGTTGAGTCCCGCTCTCCAACCTCGCGGTGACCCTAGATGATTGATTCCAAGGGGTCAGTGGTCGTAGGCGGTCAATGAGCGCATGGTGGGTTGTCCGGTCTGGTCGTTGTGCCAGATTGCGGCAGTCAGTGCGAGGATGCGTTGCAGGACACGGACCATCACTGCTTTACGCAGCCTCTTGTTGTAGCCCGGCTGCTTGGGCAGGTACGGGAACAGATGCCGCAGGTGGGAGCGGGCATACCGGATCCACCTGCGCTCGGAGGTGAAGCCGAGTATGGCCTGCATCACCGAGAGCGTGACCAGCTCCGCATCGCTGAGCTGAGGCTCGATTCCGATCTCCGGCCGGTAGGGAGTCAACTGCGGCGACTGCTTCAACAGGTCGTCGATCCGCGCGTACAGTGCGGTGGCGAGGGAGTCCAAATCTGGTGTCACAGCACGACTTTGGGCTCTCTCGCCTCGCCTCACGCGCCGTCATTGATCAGCGAAGCCAGTCGTTGTGCCATCCAACGCAGTCGCCTCGCGGTCGGTCTCCGCCGGCAGTCATTGCGTGGTGGGTCGGCGAAGAAAAGAGGATGCGGGAACCAACGCGGCGTTGGCAGGATGTCTGCGCTCCACGTCCGACGCGAAAGGACACGATGACCGTGACTCGTGCCATCACCTTGATCCGCTCCGCCTCCCTCTCCGACGTCGCAGAGTACGCCTACGCGGCCACGACACCCGTCGAGTCACGCCTGATCTTTCTCGCCGGGGCGTGCCCGCTGAACGATGACGGCTCTACGGCAGCGACCGGGGACTATGCGGGCCAGGCAGCGAAAGCCATCGAGAACATGCAGGCTGCCCTCACTGCCTCCGGTGCGTCACTCCAGGACGTCATCAGTACAAGGGTCCTCGTCGCGTCAGCCCGGCGGGAGGATCTGGTGGCTGCCTGGGAGGTAGTCCGGGACTCGTTCGGCGACCACGACGTCCCCAGCACTTTGATGGGCGTCACCGTGCTCGGCTACAAGGACCAACTCGTCGAGATCGAGGCCATCGCCGCCGTACTCGATTCTTGAGACCCGCTGATATCCCATGGCGGCCGAGCACGGCCGTGGACCGGAAGAGGCCTGGCAACGATGAGCCCGCCTCTGTGAGCGTTGCCGCCCTTCGGCTCATTACATGAACCGCCAGTCGACTCAACTGCCAGTCGACTGGATTGAATGACACAACGACTGGCTTCAGTGTCGAAGGACACGCGCGCAGGCGATCCCTTGGAATCAATCATCTAGGTAATGAGGTGCGGGTGGGGGCTGTCGGCGTTGATCATTACGATATCCCGATGCGGCACTTGACGGACTCGTTTGCTCTGGGGGCGTTGCGGCGCGGGAAGGCGATCGCGCAGTTCCTGGGGTCGAGTCGTGCCAAGGATCGCCGGGTGGTGATCAGTTGGGTGGAGGTTCACCTCGTCAAGGACGGCTTCGCGATCGTACTCCATGTCGCTGAGGATGTAGGTGGCGAGCACTTCGCTGATCTTTGGGAGTTTCCTCCGGCTGATCCAGACGGTGAGTTCGGCCGTCAGATCGGCCGGGCTGCTGATGCTGTGGCGGCGATGCCGCTGGCCGAAGAGCTCACCTCGGCGGTGCGAGGCCGTTGGGTCAACCTTGCCGTGGTCCAGGACGAATACCTCGACTACGTCCGTCGCGAGCGCGAGTCCTCTGACACCCATAACGGGGCGTGATGGGCGGAATCATCGGATCCCCTAATGATCTCCTGGGCAGGGACGACGGCCGACGTCGGCGCCGGCCTCAGCTCGTGGCCTCGGCGCCGGTGAAGGCGTCGTTCATGCGCTCGTCGTAGCCGGTGGTGGGGTTGACGACGCGGCCGGCGGCCCACCAGTTCTCGCTGGCCGTTTCGATGATCGTCATCAGGATGTCCTCTTCGGGGACGTCCGCGTACAGCCGGAGGCTGTCGACGATCGCCTGGAACAGTTCGGCCTTCTGCTCAGGGGTGCGGTGGTTGAAGGACAGTTGGATGAGCATGGCGCGCTCGCTGCGGCGCAGGCCGAACACGACCGGCTGCATCTGGAAGTTGTCGGGCGAGACCTCGTGGAAGACGTGGAACTGGTCGTCCTGGGGGACCTTCAGCACGTCGACCATGGCCGTGTGGATGCCCAGGGACACATTCCGGCGGTACTCGGGGGTGGTCCCCTGGCGCAGGTAGATGTTGATCAGAGGCATGATCTCTTGCCTTCCTTTTCTTTTCTGTGTCGGTCACCAGTGACGCCTGACGCGTTGGTGCTTCAGCGCAGTGCGCGCGGTGCTTCATCGAGGGCGTCGGGCGGGAGGAGGGGCAACCGGCCTCCCAATCCGGAAGCTCCGTTGGCGGGGTGCTCGTTCATGCCCTCCACGCTAGGAATACGGAGGGCATTCCGCCAGCGAATGTTCGGCATAATGGATATGCCGATTACTCATGGGGAGCTCATGGAGATGACGCTGGTCGGGCTGCGGGTGCTGCGCGAAGTGGCGGAGCGGGGTACCTTCACGGCCGCAGCAGACGCGCTCGGGTACACGCAGTCGGCCGTCTCCCGGCAGATGGCCGCGCTGGAACAGGCGACCGGCGCCCGGCTCTTCGACCGCTACCCCGGCGGTGTCCGGCTGACCGGCTCGGGCCGTGCCCTGCTGCGGCACGCCGTCGTCGCCCTGGACGCCCTGGAGGCCGCCGACCGGGAGTTGCGCGGAGCGGAGGAGGTCGAGAGGGGCCGTGTCCGGCTCGGATTCTTCCCCACCGCCGGAGCGGTGATCGTGCCCGGTGCCCTGGCGATGCTGCGCCAGGACCACCCGCACCTGCGGGTGACGACGCGTGAGGGGACCACTCCCTCACTGGTGCGCGCGCTGCGCGCCGGCACCCTGGATCTCGCACTCCTCTCCTCCCGGCCACCGCACCGCTCGCCCGACACGGACGATCCGCCCCTGAGTGTCGAGCCGCTGCTGGAAGCGCACCTGGCCGTGGCGGTGCCGGCGGGCGGCCCGTTCGCCGAACGGGGCAGCGTCAGCGTCGAGGAGATCGCGGGCGCACCATGGATCGCCAGCCCCGGCACCGCAGACGAGCCGCTGCTCGGCGTCTGGCCCGGTCTGCCCGGGCGGCCCACGGTCCACCACACTGCCCGCGACTGGCTGACCAAGCTGCACCTGGTCGCGGCCGGTGCCGGCATCACCACAGCCACGCCGGCGCTGCTGCCCGCCGTCCCGCCCGGCGTACGCGTCGTGCCCGTCGAAGGCGTCGCGGAGGAGGTACGACGCGTCAGCCTGGTGCGCATGCCGGGTCCCCTCGGGACACCCCGGCAGGCGCTGGCACGCGCCCTGCGCCAGCAAGCCGCCCACCTCGCCGACTGAACCGTCCCCGTCCCGGACATACGAACAGCCGCCGGCGTCCCCGCGCAGGCCGCTGCCGCACGGCCTGCGCGAAGGGTCATCCGCGCGCGCCGGTACGCGTCGGGGCGTGGTCCTGGATCGCCTGGACCAACCGCGCCTCGTGGGTGAGTTGAGGATGGTGACCCGCTCCGTCGATCGTCGTCACCCTCGCCCGTGCGCCGAGCCGGTCCACCAGCGCCCGGCCCTCGTCGGTCAGTGGGTCCTCGGCGCCCACGACCACGTACACGCACCCCGGGTAGCGCTCGAGCCCGGCGCGAAGTTCGCTGCGCCACCGCTCGCGGGCGGCGTCGGCCAGCAGTCGCGCGACGTGGGCGGCGACGCGCCCGCGGTGCAGGTCCTCGACGCTGGAGGCGAGTTTCTCCGCGTGGGCGGTGTCGCCGGTGAGCAGCCGCGACAGGGCCTCGGGGCCGACCCGGCCGAGATACCAACGGCTCACCGGGACGACTCGGGCGGCGAACCCTGCGCGTGCCTGCAGGAAGAAGGGCGACACCAGAGTGAGCTGCTCGACCAGGTCCGGGTGCGCCACGGCGGCCTGTACAGCGGCGGCGGCGCCGATGGAATGGCCCACCAGGTGCACCGGGCCGGTCTCCTCGACCAGAGCGGCCGACCAGGCGGACAGGTCATCCGGGCGGCCCGCGCTCATTCCGAGGCCCGGAAGGTCGACCACGCGTGCGTCGCCGAGCGCGTCGCCGACCGTGGCCCAGGTGTCGGCGTTGACCGGCAGACCGGGCAGCACCAGGGTCCGTGCACCCGGCTCACCGATGCCGAACGTCCGCACGCCCGCGTGCCGGGTGAACCGCCGCGCGGGTCGCCGGGCGGACACGGCGCCGAACCGGTGGGCGGCCAGGTGGTCCGCCCACCGCAGGATCGAGTTAGTCGTGTCGGGGAGTTCGAGCCCGTGACGTTCGGCGAACGCGTGGGCCGGTCCGGTGGGATACCGGTCGGACGACAGGAAGGTCAGCGTCTCCTTGTCCGCCTTGGTCAGCGCGGTCGGCAGGCGCCGGACCAGCGACACGGGGATCCTCAGCCGTGGGACCTTCACCTGGTAGTGCCGGCCCACGAGCGAGAGAAGGTCCGGCAGCGGCGGGGTGTCGTCGTCCAGGATCCAGAACGCCTTCCCCTGAGCGGCCGGATCCTCCGGGAGCAGTGTCATGAAACGCGCGAGGTGGTCGACCGGAACGACCGGGACGAACGTTCGCGCGTCTCCGGGCAGCGCGGCGACGGAACCGTGCCAGATGTCCCGCAGGCTCGCGGCCAGCCCGAGCTGCTGGTCGGACTCGCCGCTCGCGCTGACCCCGATCACGCTGGAGGGACTGACGATGGACCATGGCACGCCCAGCCGGTCGGCGGTGGCCTGGACGACGGCGTCGGACTCGACCTTGGACGCCTCGTACGCGCCGAGGCGCTCATACGTACGCCGCACGACCTCCTCGCTCCACGGCACCGTCGCGGGGTCCTGCCCTCCCACGCGGTAGCCCGAGACGTGCACGAGGCGCCGCAGGCGAGGCAGCCGCGCCGCGAACGCCACGATCGCCCGGACGCTGTCGACGTTGGCATGACGTGCCTCCGCGACCGTCATGCCGAACCGGTAGGCCCCCGCACAGTTGTAGACGTCGGTGACGTCCTCCCAATCCGACCGATCCGACGGATCCGCCCGATCCGATCGATCCGACGCGTCGCCCTCGAGCAACGCGGGAGCGTCGAAGTCGACACGGACGCAGGCGGGAACGGCCCGGCACCCGCGCTCGGCGAGCCAGGCCCGCAGGCCGGCGGCGGAGCCGCTCTCGCGGATCGCCGCGGTGACGCGGACCCCGGCCTGGTCCAAGGCCAGGATCAGGTGCCGGCCGACGAATCCGGTGGCCCCGAAGACGAGAGCGTGCGGTCCGTTCATGAGTTCCCCTTCGCGACACCGGCGGGCGGCTGGTCGACGAGATCGCCGAGCACCTGGGCGGCGCTGTGCAACGCCTCCACATCACGCCGGGCACGGGACACGATCATCGCGCCCTCCAGACCGCTGACCACGGCCGTGGCCAGGCTGCGCGCTGCGGGACGCGGGTGACCGCGGCCGACGAGGTACTCGGTCACCGGCCCGATCCACGACTCGAACGCGACCGCGCAGGCCGTGCGCAGCCGCTCGCTGTGTGCGCCCATCTCCAGGGCGACCACGGAGACCGGGCAACCGAGCTGAAAATCGCTGTCGGTGAGGAGCTCGATCAGGACGTCGACGACGCGCCGGAGAAGTTCGCCGGGGCTCGCGGCGTCGCCCGCGGTCTCGGCGAAGAGGGTGCGGAACCGGTCGGCCGCCAGCTCGACGGCCTTCTCCCCCAACGCCTCCTTGCCCTCCGGGAAGTGGAAGTAGAGCGACCCCTTCGGGGCCCCGGAGTGCTCCACCACCGTGTTGAGACCCGTGCCGCTGTAACCGCGCGCCTGCATCAGCTCGAGCATCGACTCGACCAGCCGGGCGCTGGTCCGCTCTCCCTTGGTGATCACGAGGGAAGAATAGACTGGTCTACAGATTTTCGCCAGCCGACGCCCTTTACAAAGTAAGTTCCCGGCGGGCCGCACGGTCGCCGCGGGACGCCGGGACCTGCCCGGCACCCCGCGGCGAGCCGCCCGTCACCCGGGCAGAAGGGTCGAACAGCGGGCGATCAGGCGGCGATGCGCCCGTCGCGCATCTCCAGCCGCGGGCCTGGGAAACGGCGCCGCAGCGCCCGGTCGTGGGAGACGACGACCAGCGCGCCCCGGAAGTCGTCAAGCGCCTGTTCCAGCTCCTCGACGAGGACCAGCGACAGGTGGTTGGTGGGTTCGTCGAGCAGGAGCAGGTCGCTCTCCGACGCCACCAGCCGGGCCAGGGCCAGGCGCCGCCGCTGGCCGACCGACAGCGCGCCGACGGGCGTGGCCAGGGCGTCGGGATGGAACAGCCCGTACGACACCAGCCGCGCGCGGTGCTCCTCCGGATGACCGGGCCGGCCCTGGGCGAACACCGCCAGCACGGATCTCCGCGGATCGGGGAACTCGACCTCCTGGGGCAGGTAGCCGACGCGGCCGCGCCGAGACACTGTCCCGGAGTCGGGCTCCTCCCCCGCGAGGACCCGTAGCAGGGTGGACTTGCCCGCGCCGTTCGGCCCGTGGACCAGCAGGTGATCGCCGGCGGCCACCGTGAGGGACACCGCGCGCAGCCGGTCGCCGACCGTCACTTCGTGGAGTTCGGCGAGCGTCCCGTCGTGGTCGCCCTCGCGGAACAGCCCGTCGAAGCGCAGCGGCTCGGGCGGCTTGGGCGCCGGGTTCTCCCGCAGCCTGCGCAGTCGCTCCTGCGCCTGGCGGACCCGCCCGGCGATCGAGCTCTGCACCCGGCCCGCGTCGCGGTCGTAGGCGAGTTTGTTGCCGTCCTTGCGCGCCCGGCCGGGCGCGACCCGGCGCGCGGTGGTCGCGGCGTGGGTCTCGACCCGCTCGATCTCCTCGCACCAGGCGGCGTACGCCTGCTCCCAGCGGACGCGCGCCGCCGCCTTCTCGGCGAGGAACCCGGTGTAGCCACCCCCGAAGCGGCCCACGGAGCCGTCCTCCACCTCGTAGATCACGGTGGCGACGCGGTCGAGGAACAGCCTGTCGTGGGAGACCACGACGACGGTGCCGTGGTGGGTGCGGAGGCGGTCCTCCAGCCAGGTCATCGACGGTTCGTCGAGGTGGTTGGTGGGCTCGTCGAGCAGGAGGATCTCCGGGGAGGCCGCCAGCACGCAGGCGAGCGCCAGCCGAGCCTCCTCGCCGCCGGAGAGGCTGCCGAGCGCGCGATCCCGGTCCAGGTGCGCGAGTCCCAGGCCGTGGATCGCCTTGTCGACGCGGGCGTCGGCCTCGTAGCCGCCCCGCGCCTCGTACGCGGCCTGCAGCGCGGCGTACTCCTCGAACCGGTCCTCAGTGAGGTCGGCCTCGAGATCGCGCATCCGGCGCTCCATCGCCCGCAGGTCCGCGAGGGCCGCGTCGATCGCCTGCTGGACGGAGCCGCCGGGCGGCAGCTCCCGCGTCTGGCCGAGGTGACCGACTCCGCCGTCGGCCATGACGGTCACCTCACCGTCGTCGGGCCGCTCGGCACCGGCGATCAGCCGGAGGAGCGTGGACTTGCCGGAGCCGTTCTCCCCGACGAGGCCGGCGCGCTCGCCGGGCCGTACGGAGAAGGAGACGTCGGCGAGGACGCGGTGGTCACCGTAGGACTTGGCGACGCCCCGCAGGGTGAGCTGAGTTGACAAGAAGAGCCTCCGATACACGGCGTGGGTTCCAGACGGACATCGCGGTGTTCGGGGCCAGGCCCATGGCTGCTGCTCTCCTCCATCACGGCTAATCGCAACATCTGTTGCATTAAGAGAATGGCAGACCGGTCTCCCCGAGCGCAACAGGATTTCCCGATGACGATCAACGGCGGCCGCCGACCGGGCGGCCGACTCCGCCCGCGCTGGTGCCCTGGGTCAGGCGGGGTAGTCGCCGATGCCGGACCGCAGCAGCTCGAAGCCCTGCTCGACGGCGGTCCGCACCGCCGGGAGGATCGCCGCGTGGCTCTCGCCGGCGCGGAGCCGCTGGAGGTACTCCATGGAGATCGCGTGTGTCAGCGCGACCACCAGCGCGGCGACGACGCGCGGCGTGGGGTCGTCGGGGTCGGCGTCGGTCTCCTCCGCCAGGACCTGAGCCAGGTACTCCTTCCGCAGCTCGCCCATCTCGCGCATCCGCGCCCGCAGCGACGGGCTCTCGACGACCATCTCGAAGAAGTCGTCGGCGCCGTTGACGATGCCGTAACGCCAGTCCCGCTCGTCCAGCGCCTCATAGAAGTCGCGGCGCAGCGCGTCGACGACCGACTCCCCTTCGCGCCGGGACGCCACGACGCGGCCGAGGCTCTGGACGGCGGCGTCCTGGCGGTCGAAGAACAGGTCCTCCTTGGTCTTGAAGTAGTTGAAGACCGTGTTGACGGACACGTCGGCGGCCTCGGCGATGTCGGCGACCGTCGTCTGGTCGAAGCCGCGGAGCATGAACAGCCCCATGGCGACGTCGGCGATGCGCTGTCGCGTCTCGCGCTTCTTGCGCTCCCGTAGTCCGAGCTCCTCCGCCATGACCGTCATCGTATCCGCGCTGGTGTCACACAAATTTTGGTGTGACTCTAATTTTGTGGCTACTCTATCGGGCATGGACCATGTCATCGAGGCGCACGGCCTCGCCAAGTCCTTCTCCAGCGCCGACGCCGTACGTGGCGTCGACCTCGCCGTCAGACCCGGGGAGATCGTGGGCTTCCTCGGGCCGAACGGCGCGGGCAAGACGACGACCCTGCGGATGCTCACGACGCTGCTGCGGCCCACCGCCGGCACCGCGACCGTGGCCGGGCACGACCTGATCGCCGATCCGGCCGGCGTACGACGCCGGATCGGCTACGTCGCCCAAGGCGGCAGCACCAATCCCGCGTGCACCGCCCTGCAGGAGCTGGTGCTGCAGGCCCGGCTCTACCGCGTACCGGACGCGCCCTCCCGCTCCCGCGATCTGCTCGCGGACTTCGACCTCGCCGATCGGGCGATCGGAGCGATGTCCGGAGGGCAGAAACGGCGCCTGGACATCGCGCTCGGCGTCGTCCACCGGCCCGCGGTGGTGTTCCTGGACGAACCGACCACCGGCCTCGACCCGCAGAGCCGCAGCGCGCTGTGGGAGCACATCCGGCGGCTGCGCGACCGGCACGGCACGACGGTCTTCCTGACCACGCACTACCTCGACGAAGCCGACGCGCTGTGCGACCGGATCCTCATCATCGACCAGGGGCGCATCGTCGACGAGGGCTCACCGGACGACCTGAAGGCCCGGCTGGCCGGCGACGTCGTCACCACCGAGATCGCCGGAGACCCCGGGCTGGCCAGGACCGCGCTCGCCGACCTGGCCTACGTCCGGGAGGTGCGCGTCACCGGGCGGACGCTGCGGCTGACCGTCGAGCCCGGCGACCGCATCCTGATCGAGCTGACGCGGGCCCTGGACGCGGCCGGCGTCGAGCCGCTGTCGATCCAGCACACGCGCCCGACCCTCGACGACGTCTTCCTGGCCCTCACCGAGCGAAAGGCGGTCGCCCGTGCCGCGTGACATCTGGCTGATCTTCCGCCACCAGCTGCGGCTCACCCTGGGCGGGTGGCTCGGGATGATCTTCGGCGTCCTGCAGCCCGTCCTGAACCTCGCCCTGTTCGGACCGCTGCTGGGGACCTATCTCGGGCACGACAGCTGGCAGATCTTCGTGCCCGGCGTGCTGATCCAGCTCTCCCTGCTCAGCGCGGGGCTGGCCGGGTTCGGGATCGTCTTCGACGCGCGGTTCGGCGTCCTCGAACGGCTCCGCGTCACGCCGGCCTCACGGCTGGCCCTGCTCCTGGGCCGGGTGCTCACCAACACGGTCGTCCTCCTCGGACAGGCCGTGATCGTGATCGCGGTCGGCGTCGCGTTCGGCTTCCGGGTTCCCCTCGCCGGGCTGCTGATCGGCCTGGCGCTGCTCGTTCCGCTGGCCGCCGGCCTGGCCGCACTCTCGTACGCGTTCGCGCTGACGCTCCGGCGGCAGGAGCTGTTCGCGCCGCTGTCCAGCTCGGTCGTGGTGCCGCTACTGCTGCTGTCCGGGGCGCTGCTGCCGATGTCGGCGGCGCCGGGCTGGCTCGACGCGGTGTCGCGCGCCACGCCCTTCCGGTACGGCGTGGAGGGGCTGCGGGCGGCGTTCGCCGGGCACTACGCGTCGGTGACGCTCGCGGCCGGTCTCGGCGTCTCGGCGGCGTTCGCCGTGGCCGCCCTGGCGGTCGGCACCCGCACCTTCACGCGTCAGCACTCCTGACGCCCGCGCCCTCCAGGGCGGGCACGTGTTCCATGACGGGCTCGTCGGGGGCGACCGACCGCTGGGCGACGAACGCGCCGACCAGCACGATCGCCCCTCCGGCGAGCTGCGCGGGGCTCAGCCGCTCGCCGAGGGTGATCCAGGCGAACAGGCCCGCCGCCACCGCCTCGAGGTAGGCGACGCCGCCCGCGACCGGGGCCGACAGGCGGTGGACGGCGGCGACCCCGGCGAGGTACGCGACGATCGTGCTGACCAGGATGATCCACGCCACCAGGAACCAGCCGGGGGCCAGGCGGTCGCCGAACGGCACGCCGCTGGTGAGCACGTGCCACGGGATCCCCGACGGCGGCGCGACCACGGCAAGCGCCACCGCGCCGACGGCGGAACCGGCGGCCGTCATGACGAGGGGATCGACCTCGTCGCCGACCCGGTCGATGATCAGGAAGTAGGCGGCCTGGCAGGCCGCCGCTCCGAGCCCGGCGAGCAGCCCGAGCAGGTCGAGGCTCAGGCCGGACCAGACCTGCACGACGCACGCGAGACCGACCAGGGCGATCACGACGCCGACCGCGGCGGTCCGGGGCACCCGGGCCCGCCGGACGAACCGCAGCCACCCGACGACGAGGACGGGCCCGGTGAACTCCAGGAGGATGGCCACGCCGACGGGCAGCCGGGACGCCGCGACGAAGTAGAGCGACTGACAGCCCGCCACGCCCATCAGCCCGTACAGCAGGAGGAGCGGCCATCGGCCCCGGACGGCGCGCCCGGCGGCACGGCCGCGCAGCAGGAGGGCGAGGGGCACCAGGATCAACGTGGTGCCGGCGACCCGTGTCCACGACGCCTGCATCGGCGAGTAACCGGCGTTGATCAGTGCCTTGCCGAACGGCCCCGACGTGCCGAAGGCGATCGACGACACGATCGCGAAGCCCAGTCCGGACGCCTTGAGTCGCGCAGCGTTCACACGCCCACCCCCTTCCATTTCAGGAGTCAATCTACATTACGGTCATTACGCGCTGCAAAGGTGTCGTATGTGACGCACTACGATGCGCATCGTGACTTGGCAGGCCCCGGCCGCACCCCCGAACGACCCGTTCGCGGCCATCGAGACAGACGTGCGCGGCATGACCTCCTCCCCTTGGTGGATGGGCGCGCCGCCACAAGCGCGTGCCGAGGCGATCACGTCGCGGATGCTCGCCGGGGCCGGCGAGTGGTGGCTGTTCGGGGCCTGGGGCCGCTGGTATCGCTGCGGACTGGACGGCAACTGGCACCTGTGCCCGCCCCCGTTCGACCCCACCGCACGCCAGTCGGTCATGCCCGCCCCGCCGGGCGCCGGCCGGCCGCCGGCCCCGCCCTCGCTGCTGACGACGGGCCCGGACCTCACCCCGGGTCCGCTGGCCGGCGACGGCCTGTTCGGCGCGCCGCCGGCCCCCGCCGTGCTCGGCCGGCTCCAGCAGACCGTGGCCGCGGCAGGGGGCGCGAATCCCGCCCAGTTCCCGATGCAGGATCCTCTCTTCGCGCCGGGCACCCCCAGTCCCGTGGCGGCGTCGTTCTTCGCGGTGCTGTGGTGCGCGGGCGCTCCCGCCTCCGACACCGACCATCCCCTCGTCGGGCTGTTCGCCCGTCACCTGTCGCCGGCCGCGCACGGCCCGCGCTGGTTCCTCGAGCCTCCACTCGCGTTGATCATCGGCGCCTACACCGAACGGCTGCGTGCCAACGACCCCATGGGCGCCTCGTACGTCGCGCGTGCCCTGTGGGAGACCGCCGAGGCCCTGCGCGGCGAGCCCGCCTTCCGGCCCCGCGCCGACGCCCTCGCGGCGATGGCCGGCACCACCCTGCGGATGGTCCCCAGCGACCACGCCGGCGTGCGGTTCGGCGACCAGGCGATCGTGCAGGAGTGGCTGCGCCGCTGCCCGCCGGAGCTGCGGGTGACGCTGCTGCGCGACACGGCGCCGGGCGACCACTTCCGGCTCGCCTGTTACGACCTCGCCGCCGCCGCGGCCGCGCTGCCCGCCGCCGCGGCCGGGCCGGCGGAGGCCCGGCGCGTCGCCTTCGCCCTGCTGGCCGCCGACCTCGACGCCGCCCCCGGTACGGCGGCCGCGGTGCTGCCCTGGCTCGACCCCGAAGGCGTCCGCACCCTGCAGACGATCGGGCAGCCGGGCCACCCGCTCCGGGAGCTGTGGCCGGCCGACGGCACGCTGCCCGGCTCGGTCTCCGGCGCCGACCCGCAGATCCTGCGGAGTCTGCTGGCCGCGTCCTACGCGGCCGCGCTGTCATCGTGCCGGCTCGCGGGCGTGGCGCCGCCCCGGCCCGGGCTCGCCGTCCCGGCGGCGCTGATGACGACGATCGCCGCCGGGCCGGATCCGGGCCCCGGTGAGTCCCTCACGCCGTGGGAGATCATCGAGGCCGCCCGCGCCCACCTCGCCGAGCAGCGCAAGGCCGACTCTCCTCCCCCGGCACAGCCGGCGACGACGGCCTGGCCCTCCTCGGAGCCCCTCCCCTCGGCCTCCGGTCCGTCGTCCAACCCTCCGACCTCGAATCCCGGGGTGTCCGGCCCTTCCTCCAATCCCGGGACACCCGGTCCGGGGGTCGCGCCGGCCTCTCCTGCCGTGGGCCCGGTCCCCGAGCCCACCGCGGTCGCGCCCGACCCCACGGCTCCCTTCTCGGCCGCGCCGCCCACCTCGATCACGCCCGACCCGGTGCCGCCCACCTCGATCACGCCGGATCCGGTGCCGCCCACCTCGATCTCTCCGGGTGATCAGGCGGCCCGTGGATCGACGCCGCCGCCGTGGCCCGACGCGGCGGCGTACCGGCCCGATCCCGGCCCCCAGCTGGTGGAGGCGTACGGCATCAGCTTCCTGCCCGGCCCCGACGACGTCGAGCGGCTGCTGACGGAGCTGCGGCGGCGCGGCAGCTGGGCGCTCAGCCTCCGGGGGCAGGAGGTCTCCAGCGCGTCGTGGCCGTCGGTGCTTCTGGTCGGCGAGCTGTCCAGCGGCCAGCGCCGCCTCACCCGCATGATCGCCCGTGCGCTGGCCGAGGCCGGCGTGGGCAGCGGCGAGGTCCACACGCTGCTCGCCGACGAACTCGCCGAGATCGACCCCCGGCGGCTCCGCGAGCGCATCGCCGAGTACAACGGCCACACGCTCCTCATCGAAGGTCTGGACACGGTCGTCCTCGACGACGACCGCGGCGCGGCGTACGCCTCCGCGCTGTATCGGGCGCGGGTCGAGGGCGTCAGCGAGACCACCCTCGCGGCCACCTGCGCGCCCGGCCGGCTGCGCGAGCTGACCGACGCCATCCCCGAGCTGATCACCGATTTCCGCACCGTACGGCTGCCCGACCTGTCCGACCCCGGGCTTCGCGTCCACCTCGCGGCGCTGCTGGCCGGCGAACGCCGCCTGAAGCTCGCGCCGGAGGCCTGGCAGGTCGCCCGGCGAGACCTGGCCGCGCTGCGCGGGCGTGGTCGGCTCACCAACGCCCGGCTCGTCGAGGCCTACCTCGACCGGGCCTGCAACCACCACCTCAGCCAGGCGGGTGAGGAGACCCACATGTTCAAGGGCCAGAACACCCTGACCCTGTCCATCGAGGACTTCCAGGGCGTCGCCGCCGAGCTCGAGCCCTGACGTGCGTGGCCGGGTCACCGGATCCGGCGGCGGCCGGCGAGGACGGTGAGGCCTCCGGCGGTCGCCAGGGCCGCAAGCACGGCGCCGAAGAGCGTCGCGCCGGCGGTCAGCCCGATGGCGTCGCTGAGGTAGCCGGCCGCCACGGGGAGGACGCCCGCGGGGACATAGCCGCCCACGTTGAGCGCCGCGTTCGCCTCGGCCAGCCGCTGGGGCGGGACGCTCGAGTTGAGCAGTGACAGGCCGCCGAGCTGACCCGCGCCCTGACCCATCCCGGCGAGCACGGCCGCGGCGATGAGCGGCGGGACCGATGAGGTGTGCACCGCCGTGACGAGCGCGGCCATCGCGGCGGTCGTGCTCACCGCTCCGAGAAGCAGGATCGTGGGCCGGCGCAGGCTCCGCACCGCGAACTGCACCCCGGTGGCGGCCAGGAACATCCCGAAGGCCATGGCACCGGCGAGCGCCCGGTCGGTGGTGTGCAGCAGCCCGCCGAGCAGCGACGGGCCGAGGGACAGCACGAAGGACGTCGCGGTGATGCCGGGGCCGAACACGGCGACGCCGAGCATCAGCCGGACACCGTCGCCTCGCGGCACCCCGGGCACGCGTATCCAGGCGCGGGCGCCCGGCGCCGGGGCCGCGGGGCGGCGGAGCGGCATCCGCAGCACCGTGAGGAACGCCGTCGCGAGCAGGGCCGCCTCGACGATGAAGACGGTGACGGTCGGCGCCGGCAGGGTCTCGGACAGCACACCCGCCAGGAAGGGGCCGAGGCCCGCGCCGAACACCATCGCGGTCGAGGCGAGCAGCGCCGCGAGCCGCTTGCGGTGTGGTCCGGCCACGTCGGTCACCGCGGCCATCCCGGCGGAGACGACCGCGCCGACCGCGATGCCGGTGAACAGCCGGGCCACGACCAGCGCGGCCACCGTCGAGGCGGTCGCGAAGATCACGCACGCCGCCATCGCCAGGGCGAGCGCGGGCAGCAGGACGGGCCTGCGGCCGACGCGGTCGGACAGCACGCCCGAGATCAGCAGCGATCCGAGCAGGCCGACGATGTAGAAGGCGAAGATCACCGTCAGCGTGCCCTTGGAGAAGCCGATGTCGCGCTGCCACAGGACGTACAGCGGCGTCGCCGCGTTCGACAGGACGAAGACCGCGGTCACCGGCCACGCCGCGGGCCACACCCACCAGGTCGGAGGGCCCCCGGACGTTCCCTGGGCGGGGGCCGCGTCGACGCGTTCCGGATGGGTCCTTGCCATGGGGATTCCTCTCGCCGAGCATCAGTACGAGTTAAGTCGTACTTGTACGAACGGAGTCGAACTTAGCAGGCTGTACGATTCAACTCGTACAAGCGGTCGTGACGAAGGGGGAACCATCGATGTCCGTGACCGCGCAGGCGAGGCCGGCCGTGACGGTGATGCCGGAGCCGCCCGGCACGCCACCGCCACTGCCCGAACCCGCCGTCGACGACCTGCGCCTGGAGACGGTGCTGGGCGCGTTGAGCGACCCGCTGCGGTTGCGCATCGTCCGCAAGCTCCTGCTCGACCGCGAGGAGTTCGACCACCCCTGCGGCTGGTTCGGCCTGGACCGGCCGAAGTCCTCCCTCACCCATCACTTCCGGGCGCTGCGCGAGGCCGGCGTCATCAGGCAGCGCCAGTACGGCCTCGAACGCCGCAGCCACGTCCGCGTCGAGGACCTGGACGCCCGTTTCCCCGGTCTGGTGGACCTGGTGATCGCCTGGACCCCGGAGTCCGGCTGAGCGGACTTGGTTAGACGTGAGCGTCGTCATAGTGACCAAGCGGTAACTTCGGGCTTACGCTCGGCGCGTGGACATCGTCTTCGAACGACGGGGCGACGGCCCGCCCCTGCTGCTCATGCACGGCATCGGCCACCGCTGGCAGGCCTGGGAGCCGGTGATCGACCTGCTCGCCAAGGAACGCGACGTCATCGCGGTGGACCTGCCCGGCTTCGGCGCGTCGCCGCCGCTCCCACCCGGCACCCCGTACGACCTCGACAGCGTGATCACCGTGCTGCGGGAGTTCACCGAACGGCTCGGCCTCGACCGCCCGCACGTCGCGGGGAACTCCCTCGGCGGGCTGTTCGCGCTGGAGGCCGCCGACCGCGGGCTCGCGCGCTCGGTGACCGCGCTGTCCCCCGCCGGGTTCTTCACGCCCCTCGAGCTCCGGTACGCGGCGCTCGTGCTGCGCGCGTGCCGCCTCGGCGCCGGGGTTCCCGCCGCGACGATGCGCCTGCTGGCGCGCTCGCCGCGGCTGCGCACCCTGATGTTCGGGATGCTCTACGGGCGGCCCGACCTCATCGCGATCGACACGCTGCTGGCTGACGCCGCCGCGCTGCGCGGCGCGACCGGGTTCGAACCGACCCTGCGCGCCGGCCGCCGGTCGACGTTCCGCGGCAAGGTCCAGGACGTCCCGGTGACGATCGCCTGGGGAACCCGGGACCGTCTCCTGCGGGCCGGCCAGGCCGTCCGCGCCCAGCAGACGCTGCCGCACGCCCGGTTCGTCTGGCTCCAGGGGTGCGGGCACGTCCCGATGTCCGACGACCCGCAGGTGGTGGCCCGAGTGCTCCTGGAGGGCAGCTCCGGCCAGCCGGCCGAGGTCCCGCTGGAAGGCAGCGCCGGCTGACCCGCTCAGGTCCGTTGCCGGGCGGCTCCGGCTGACCCGCTCAGGTTCTGTTGGAGGGCGGCTCCGGTCGGTCGGCTCAGGTGCCGTAGAAGCCCTCGACCGGGACGTCGCTCAGTGGGATCCAGTCCGGATCGGCCGCCGCGCGGAAGGGCGCGCGGCAGCGCAGCTCGACGGCGAGCGCGGGTGTCTCGTCGATACGCTGGACCAGTGCGTACAGGACCGCCAGGACGTGCGCGCACGGGCCGTCGCCCGCCCCGCATCCGCAGTCGGCGACCCGTTCGCCGACGGGAGCCGCGATGTCCGTGCCCCGCCTCGTCAAGGCGGCTTCGAGTCCGTCGGGCAGGTCCCCGGGCACCGGTGCCGCGTCGGCCACAAGACCGGTGACCTCGGCGCTCAGTTCGTCGCTCCAGCAGGGGAACTCGATCGCGACGCGGTGGACGACGCCACGGGCGCTCACCTCCGCGTCGAGCCGGCCGGCCTCGGCCGTACGAAGGGTGACGGCGGCGTTCCGCGCGAGGCTGCGGGCCTTCGGCAGCAGCGGGTTCGGCCGGGAGACCGTCGTCGGCTCGACCGTCCGCAGCCAGGCCCTTCCCCACAGGGTGGCGCCGAACTCGGCGGGCATCAGAGCACCCCCTCCTCGCCGAGCGCCAGCACGGCCCGGAGGCGCTCGTCGGGCAGCTCGGCGAGGGCCGCCGCGGCGTCCCCGGACACGGCGCCGGCGAGCGCGCGCTTCGCGTCGTGCAGGCGGGCGATGTGCTCCTCGACGGTGCCTCCGGTGACGAGCGTGTGCACGGTGAGCGGTCCGCGCCGGCCGATGCGGTGGGCCCGGTCGGTGGCTTGGTCCTCGACCGCAGGGTTCCACCATCGGTCGTAGTGGACGACGTGCCCGGCCCGGGTCAGGTTCACCCCGAAGCCGGCGGCCCGCAGGCTCAGCAGCAGGACGGGCGGCGCGGCGTCGTCGGTCTGGAAGGCGTCGACGAGTGCGTCGCGCCGCCGGACGCCGAGGCCACCGTGCAGGAACGGAACCGGTGTCCCGAGCACGTCGGCGAGGTGACGGGCAAGGAGTTCGCCCATCACGCGGTACTGGGTGAAGACCAGGGCACGGTCGTCGTCCTCGACGATCTCCGACAGCATCTCGGTGACCCGGTCGAGTTTGCCGGACCGGCCGGCCAGCTCGCCGTCGTCGCCGAGGAACTGCGCCGGATGGTTGCAGATCTGCTTGAGCGAGGTGAGCAGGGCCAGCACGCGGCCCCGGCGCGCCGCCCCCGTTCCCAGGCCGTCCGCGAACGCCCGGTCCACCGCGTCCCGGTACAGGCGCGCCTGCTCCCCGGTCAGCGAGCAGGCGACCGTGACGAACTGTTTCGGCGGCAAATCGGCGGCGACGTCGGACTTCGTGCGCCGCAGGACGTACGGCGCCACCAGCGCGCCAAGCCTCTTGGCGGCCGTCGCCGAGCGGCGCTGTTCGATCGGCACGCCGAACCGCTGCCGGAACCGCGCCCGGCCGCCCAGCAGCCCGGGATTGGTCACGTTGAGGATCGACCACAGCTCGTCGAGACGGTTCTCGACCGGAGTGCCGGTCATCGCCACGCGGAGCCTGGCCGGGGTCCGGGCGGCGGTCCTCGTCGCGAGGGCCTCCGGATTCTTGATCTGCTGCGCCTCATCGAACACCGCGACGTCCCACGAGATCTCCGTCAGCGTCGCGGCGTCGGCGCGCAGGACGCTGTAGCTGGTGATGACCACCGTGCCGGGCGGGAGCGGATCCGGCAGTCCGCGCCCGGGACCGTGGTGGCCGATGACCGGGATCTCCGGCGCGAAACGGGCCAGTTCGCGCGCCCAGTTGCCGACGACCGAGGTCGGGCAGACGACCAGGTGCGGGCCGGTCGCCCGAGGTCCCTGCCGGGTCGCCAGCAGGCAGATGGCCTGCAGGGTCTTGCCTAGCCCCATCTCGTCCGCCAGGACCCCTCCCCCGCCGTTCTCGGGCAGCGCCCGGAGCCAGGAGACGCCGGTGACCTGGTACGGCCGCAGGTCCGCCCGCACCGCCGCCGCACCCAGCTCGCGGTGCGTGAGGACCATCTGCCGGAACCTTCGGAGCAGGGCCGCCGCCGAGCTGATCGCGGTGCCGTCCGCGTCCAGCACGCAGTGCGCCGCCGTGGGCATGCGGGCGGCGAGCGCTCCGAACGCATCCTCGCCCCGGTCGTCGCCGCCCGGCACTCCGGCGTCGTCCTCGCCCCGGTCGTCGCCGGCCAGCAGCGCCGCCTCCCGCCACGCCCATACGGACGCGCCGAGAGCGGTCTCGGCCCGGTGCCGCCGATCGAGCGCGCGCAGCGCCGGAAGCGCGCCCTCGAGGTCGGCGAGGCGTACGGGCACCTCCCGCGGGGCGATCGCCTCCGCCGCGCCGTCCGTGACCGGGACGGCGAACCGGCCGACCGCCGGCCGCCCGGGCGGCAGTCCGGTCTCCGCGAGCAGGTCCGTCGGCTCCCGCACGCCCCACCACGCCATGGCGCTCTCTTCAGGGATGAAGGTCGCCTGGAGGACGCCAGGACGACCCGCCTCCCGCGCGGGCGCGTCGGGGCGCCGTGTCGCGCCGGCCACCGGATCAGTCATCGGACGGCGCACCTCCGCTCGGAGCCACGCCAATCGGCCGGCGCGGCAGCAGGAAGGTGGCGGCGAACGCGATGGCCAGCAAGCCCGTCGCCAGCCACAGGGAGGCCGCCAGCGCGTCGCCGAAGCGCTCGGCGAGAACGGCACGTGGACTCGCGCCGTTCAGCCCGCGGACACGGGCGAAGAAGAACGTGCCGATGATCGCCACCCCCACGGCCGCCGCCAACTGCGTCACGGTGTTGAACAGCGCGGACCCCGACCCCGCGTCGCCGACGGGCACGTCGCCCAGCGTCAGCTGGGCCAGCGGCGCGACGATCATTCCCATGCCGGCGCCACCGATCAGGACGCCCCAGATGAGGTCGCTCCAACCGGTATGGGCCGTGGCCCCGCCGGCCACGACGGCGATCGCCGCGAATCCCCCAGCCAGCAGGACGAGCCCGATCTGCACCGTGGCGCGCCCGATCCTCGGCAGGAGCACCGCCGCGGAGACGCCGGCCAGGACCGCGACCGTGACCGACCACGGCAGGAGAGTCAGCCCGGCCGTCATCGGCCCGGCTCCGATCCCCACCTGGAGGAACTGCGTGACGACCAGGAAGAAGCCCATGGTCGGGACAAAGAAGAGCGCCTGCACGAGCAGGCCGCCGCACACCGAACGGAACCGGAACAGGGAGACCTGGACCAGTGGATCTCCGCCGCGCGCGCCGACACGGCGCTGATGCGCCCAGAAGCCCGCCAGCGTGAGCACGCCCGCCGTGATCGACGGATACGTCCAGACCGGCCGGTCTCCCCGGTCGGAGGCCGCGATGAGCGGGTAGAGCACCAGCATCAGTCCGACGGTCGAGACGATGACGCCGGTGACATCGATGCGCACCGCGTGACGCGCACGGCTCTCGGGCAGCGACCTGAGGCACGCGATGACCGTGACGACTCCCACCGGAACGTTCACCCAGAACACCAGGCGCCATCCCAAACCTGCGAGGTTCCAGGCGAGCAGCGCGGGCCCGAGTATCGGCCCCACTGTCGCGGCCAGCCCGGAGAGCGCGGAGAACGCCGCCATCGCGCCACCCCGTTCATGAGGCGCGTACATCACCTGAATCTGCGAGAGGACCTGCGGAATCATCACCGCCGCGGCGAGACCTTGGAGCACCCGCGCCGCCACGAGGAGGTCCGGGCCGGGCGCCATGCCGCACAGGGCCGACGCGGCCGCGAATCCGCTCACGCCGATGAGGAAGATCTTCTTGTGCCCGAGGATGTCGCCGAGCCGAGCCCCGGTGATCATGCCCAGCGCCAGAGCCAGGCTGTAGCCGCTGAGCATCCACTGCAGCTGCGCCGGGCTCGCGCCGAGATCCTTCTCGATCGAGGGCAGCACCACGTTGAGGATCGTGACGTCGATGAGGTCCATGAACGCCGCGAGCAGAAGCGCGATCAGGGCCAGGGTCCGTCCCTGCGCGCCCCGGGGCGGGGCGGGGGCGGTCGTGGTCGGCATGAGCCGGCTCCTCGTGGGATGAGAGCATGGGCGTGCGTCGCACACATGTTGCGCCGCACAATGATTGCGTCGCGCAACATAGCCGAAGAATCGAGTCGCTTTCAAATGACCAAGCGGGAACCGAACCGCGGCAGCGAGACGGACGGCGCCGATCCGGCCGAACGGATCGTGCACGCCCTGCCGGACTGGGTGGACGCGATCGTCCAGCTCAACGACCTGATCGCCGAGCGGATGGGCGTCGTTGCCAGCGACCTCCACTGCCTGCACGCCCTCAACCGGGGCGGGCCGACCACCGCCGCCGTCCTCGCCGAGCGGGTCGGCCTGACACCGGGGTCGGTCTCGCGCATGATCGACCGGCTGGACGCCGCCGGCTGCGTACGGCGGAGCCCCGACCGCCGAGACCGGCGCAAGGTGCTCATCGAGCCGACCCCGGAAGGCCTGAAACGGATCGCCGACTACTACGCCGGGCTGACCGACCGCACCCACGAACTGCTGGCGACCTTCGACGAGGCTCAACTGCACTCCCTGCTGACCTTCGTCGAGGCGGGACGCGAGAGCGCGCGAGCCGAGGTCGCCAGGTTGCGGGCGGACATTCGCCGGCCTCGAGGCGGGCCGGGGTCTTCTGTTCCGGACGCCCGCGAGTGACGATGAAGGCGTGACCCGTCCTCGCGCGGCCACCGGCCGTGACGAGGTGTGGGCGCGGCCCGGCACCGCTGTGGGCGCGAGCGCTCACCGAACGGCTGGCGGTCGACGCGCGGACCGGCCAGCGGATTTCGCCGTAATGGCCCGCAGCGGCCTGCCGGTCCGCGCAGCTTGCCGATCGGTGCGGGTTACCGATCGGTGCGAGTTACCGGTCCGCGTGGGTTACCGGTCCGCGTGGCTCGCCGGTCGGTGCGGGTTGCCGGTCCGCGCGGCGCGGCGGTTGCCTTCAAGGTTTGCGCACATCCCTGACCAGGCATGACGCCGGGATGTGGCGCTTGGATCTCTGGGACGTCTTCGCCGTCCTCATCGCGGTGGCCGGGCCCCCGAAGGTCATCCTGAGCTTCGCCCGCCTCGCCGAAGGCCACGATCGCCGCGCACTGCGTCACCTGGCCGTACGGACCACCGTCACCGCGATGCTGTGCGGCGTCGTGGTGGCCATGACGGCCGACCCGTTGCTGCACCTGTTCCACATCGGGCATGCGGACGTCGAGATCGCCGGCGGCGCGATCTTCTTCGTGTACGCCCTGCGGCTCGTCCTCGACGGCCACACCGAAACGCCCGCCGGGTCGTCGGCCGACGGCTTCATGGCCCTGCTGCTCCCCTATGTCGTCAGCCCGCTCGCGATGACGTCGATCATCGTGCTCGCGGTGACCCACAAGGGATGGTTCTGGTCGGCGCTCGTCGCCTTGGCCTATTTGGCCGTCGCCGTGAGCAACCTCCTCACGATGCTGGCCCTGACGTACGTGCTGCACCGAGTGCCGCGCACCTGGATCGAGGTCGCGGGCCGTCTTCTCGGGCTGCTGCTGGCGGCCGTCGGGGTGGAGTTGCTGATCGTCGGCCTGGAGGGAATGGGCGTCATCGCGCGATCGGCTCACCCCTGAGCGGCCGCCGAATCTGCGGCGGACGGCGTAAAGATACGGCGATATTCCGCTGATCTCGGGACCACTGCATTCGCCGGGCAGAATGGCAGTATGCTTTCGTCTTCATCGTCCGTCGCGACCGTTCGGGACCGTACCGCAATCGACGCCGCGACACCCGTCCCCGCAGCTGGAACCTGAGCTGCAGGTTGCATGCAAGCCCACCCGCACGCTTTCATGCAATTTTCATTTGTTACTTTTGTGTTGAACGTTGTCACCTACCTAGTTCGCGCACCCAGATCACGGGATAATAAACTCCCACGAGCGAAAGGGTCGCGCCATGTTCGGTCGGTCGATCTATGTTCCGGACAACCCGGCGTTGATCGGCGGGTCGCCCCAGGCGGTGCACGAGCAACTCTGGGCGCAGGGGAAGCGACGGCGGCTCCAGGTACGCGGCGGGCTCGCCGCCCTCGGCCTGGTGGTCGGCACGGTCTTCGTCGACGTCTGGTTCGGGCTGGTGGCCGCCGCGGTGATCGCCCTGGCGGACAGTCTCTACTACCTGCGTCAGCGGATGGGGTCCAGCGTCTGGCGTAAGGGGCAGCGCGGCGAGCGCCGCACCTCCGCCGTCATGCGCCTCACCCTCGACTTGCGCGGATATCGCGTCCTACAAGGCAGGAACATCCCCGGGCGCGGCCAGATCGACCATCTGGTGATCGGCCCGACCGGTGTGCTGCTGATCGACAACCAGGCCGTCTCCCCGGACACGGACATCGCCGCGTACCAGGACACCCTGTTCGTCGACGAACGGTCCGGCACCAAGATGGCCGCCGCGCTCCGCGAACGCGCCGACGCCACCGCCGCGATGCTGGCCGACCGGCTCGGCGGCGAGGTCGTCGTCGAGGCCGTCGCCGTCATCCACGGCGGTAACCTCGTCAAGGGCCTCGTCGAGGCCGAGGGCGTCACACTCATCCGCCTGCACCGTCTGCCGAGCTGGATCCGGCGCCAGCGCATCCGCTTCTCCCCCGAGCAGGTGGCGACCATCGCTGAAGCGGCTCATCGGCTGCCGATCAGCAGCCAGGCAATCGTCGTCCGCTGACCCCCGGCCCGCAGGGCGCCTCCGCCCTGCCGGTCGTGTTCACGGCAGGATCGAGTCGACGTAGCCGCCGTCGGCGCGGACGGCTCCGCCGGTCGTGGCCGAGGCGTACTCCGAACCGAGGTAGACGACGATGGCGCCGATCTCGGCCGGCTCGATCAGCCGCTGGATGAGGGAGTCGGGGCGGTGCTCCCGCATGAACCTGCGCTGGGCCTCGTCCCAAGGCAGGTCCTCTCCGACGAGCTCACTGACGAACGTCTCGACACCCGGCGTGTGCGTAGGACCGACGATGACCGAGTTGACCGTGACGCCGCTACCGGCGGCGGCCTTGGCGAAACCCCGCGAGACCGCCAGCAGCGCGGTCTTGGTCATGCCGTAGTGCACCATCTCCACCGGGATGACCACCGCCGAATCGCTCGCGATGTTCATCACCCGCCCCCAGCCTCGGTCCATCATGCCGGGAAGGTAGGTGCGCGTCAGGCGGACCGCCGACAGGACGTTGACGTCGAAGTAGCGCCGCCACTCCTCGTCGTCGACCTCCAGCACCGGCTTGGCGCCGAAGATGCCGAGGTTGTTGACGAGGATGTCCACCTCGGGCACTTGCTCGTGCAGCTCGGCCGTGCCGTCGGCGGTCGACAGGTCGGCGGCCACGACGGTCACCTGCGCGTCCGGTAGCTGATCGGTGATGGTGGCGGCCGCCTGCTCGGTCCTGCCCTTCCCGCGCCCGTTCACGACGACGGCGGCACCGGCGCGGGCGAGCTCGGTGGCGATGGCCAGGCCGATGCCCTGGTTGGACCCGGAGACCAGGGCCCGGCGGCCCGACAGATCGATGTTCATCGCTTCATCCTTTCCCGACCGCCGCCCCTCAACCCGGTCGGGCCGGGCGCCGCCGCTCCCGGTGCTCGTGACCTCGCCCGCGCCTCAGTCCGGCCGGCCGTCCGCCGCCGGCCGCCGGGCGGTGGCCGTGCGGAACAGCCAGTCCAGGCGCGGCTCCACCGCCCACCGGAAGCCCCGGCGCACCGTGCCGCCGGACAGCACGACCGCCAGCAGCGCGCACCCGACCGTCACCAGCGCGACCTGTTCCCCGGAGATGCCGTAGTACCAGTCCTGGTAGGACAGGTACAGCGTGACGAAGCCGTGCAGCAGATAGGCGTACATCGTGGCCGAGCCCAGCCGGGTGAACCACGTGCGCCGGGCGGGCACGACCGCCAGGAACGCCACGGTCAGGATCAGCGCCGCGGCCATCGCGACGACCCGGAACCCCACGCCCGCCGACGCGCCGACGCCGAGCTGGCCGAAGCTGCGCCGCCAGTGCACCCACTCGGGGTCGACGTTGAGCGCGAGCAGGTAGGCCGTGAGGCCGCCGAGGAGGAGCACGGCCACGCCGGCGACACGGACGGCCCGGCGGTGCAGGAAAGCGAAATGGTGTGACCGCAGGGTCAGCCCGAGCACGAAGAACGGCAGGAACGACAGGACCTGCGCCGCGTTGAGCATGCTCGGCAGGGTGACGAACCCGGCGAGCATCGAGATCGCCGTCGCGACCGCGACGGGGTACCGGATCTGCTGCCACAGCGGCGTGGACAGCCGCCACAGCAGCAGAGCGGGCAGGAACCACGTCAGGTAGTACGGCTCCAGGGGATCCCAGCCGACGTGGCCGCCGGACAGCAGCCCGGCCCACAGCGGGTACGCGACGCTGAACAGCACGTAGGGCACCACGATCGCGGCGACGAGCTTGCGGGTGCGTCCGCGGGCCGCCGGGAAGCCGCGCGAGAAGTACCCGCACATGACGATGAAGGCGGGAAGATGGAAGGCGTAGATGAACGTCTGCGCCGCCTCCAGCAGCCGACCGCCGACGTTCGCCCCGCGAAGGGGCTCCCAGGCGTGGCCGATGACGACGAGCACGACGGCGAGGAACTTCGCGTTGTCGAAGTAGGGGTCGCGGTCGGCGCGGGCCGGATCGTGGCGGGCGGACGCGGGGCCGGCAGGGTCGCTGCGGACAGGCTCGGTGCGGGTGCGGGCGGCGTCGGTGCGGAGGTTCAAAACGAGTAACCCTGGTCGGGGACAATGGCTGACCGGATCAGTCAACATGGTCTTTCTGAACAGAGGCTCAAGACCGACTGAACGGCCCGCGCCCAGCACGGCGGGCGCTCAGGACACGGCGGCTCCCGGACGGCAGTGCAGGCAGGGCCGGTAGCCGGCGCTCTCGGCCTGTGCCAGGGTACGGAAGCCGTGCCAGTGCGCCGGGGTGATCCGCCGCGCGTCGCGGCAGGTGGGGAAGCACACGATCCCGGTCGTGTCGCTGCCGACGAAGTGGATTTTCTTCGCCGCCAGCGTGCCGACCTCGTCGAGGTTGACGTCCTCCATGCGCAGCAGCCGCTCCTTGGCGGGGACGCCGAAGACGTACTGGCCGATCTGCCCGTCGGAACGGACCACCCGATGGCACGGGATCAGCAGCGGCACCGGGTTGTGGCCGAGCGCCGTGCCGACGGCGCGGACGGCCTTGGGCCGGCCGATCCGCTCGGCGATCCAGGCGTACGGCCGCAGCTCCCCTCGGGGGATGTCCGCGGCGGCGCGCAGCACGGACTCCTCGAAAGGCCGCAGCCCGCGCAGATCGAGGCGGACGCCGGTGGGACGCCCGGTCTCCAGCGCCCGTCGCAGTGCCGGAGGCGGCGTGCCGCCCGGCAGCAGCGGCCGGCCGAACCGGCCGCGGAACGAGGCGACGAAGTCCTCCTCGTCCTGTCCGGTGCGCAGGTAGGCGACGCCCTGGTCGGTCATCGCGACGTACACGCCGCCGATCGCGGCGTCGACGCGCACCCAGCGCGCCGCGACCCGGTCGAGCAGGCCCGCCGGCGCGTCGGCGGCCAGTGCGGACAGGCCGGCGACCAGCGGGTCGTTTCGGTCGAGGCCCTGCGGATCGGTGGGCTCAAGAGCGCTCATCGTACCTCCCCGGGTAGAGCAGGCGGAGTCGCTTCAGACCCCGCGAGATGTGGGACTTGACCGTTCCTTCGGGGGCGCCGAGCACCGACGCGATCTCGGCGATCGGCAGGTCCGCGACGTGCCGCAGCACGACCGCGAGCCGCTGTTCCTCCGGGAGCTCGCCGAGCAACGCGGCGAGCTCCCGGCCCGTCTCCGACCGCTCGGCGACCCGCTCGGTCGGCTCCCCTGGGTCGACCGCTTCAGGCGCGTCGTCGAGCGGTGCCGGTGGCGGATGCCGGGCGGCCGAGCGCGCGGTGTTGCGCCAGAGGTTCGCCAGGATCGTCATGAGCCAGGGACGCGGCTGCAGCGTCGCGATGCGCTGCGGCTCATAGCCGGCCAGGGCGCGGTAGGCGCGCAGGAACGCCTCCGCCGTGAGGTCCTCCGCGTCGGCCCACCGACCGCAGAGCCGCAGCGCGGCGGAGAACACGACGTTGCGGTAGCCGTCGAACAGCGCGACGAATCCGGTGTCGAGGTCCTCCGCGAGCGCAGTGACGATCGGAAGGCGGATATCGGTTTCGGTCACGTTCGTAGAACACCGGTCAGGGTCATCGGGTTGCGGGCCATCGCTCTCATCCTGCCGCCTTTACATTGTAGATCACTACACGACGCCGGCGGGCAGGGCGAAGAGGAGTGACGCGGGCGGCTCGCATGGTCTTTGGACCCGGCCGCCCTCGCCATGCGCCTGGGAGATGCTCGACACGACCGAACCACCGGATGAGCAGGCCGCTGGGATCGGTTAGGCTGGTGGGGCCGGTGTGGCATGTGTCCCCGGGCCGCACCTTCCGCCTTCGTGGAATACCGTCCGGCCTACGGTCGGAGCAGGAGCCGCGTTGTGCCTTTCGCCGAGAGGCGACCACCACACCGGCCCAGACGTGCGCCGCCCCCGCGGAGGATCTCCGCGGGGGCGTTGTCGTTCGTCAGACCGGTACGGTGGCCAGGGCCGCGGCCAGCAACGAGGCGATCACGAGCACGGCGACCACGATCGCCACGGCGGCACGGATGCGCCGCCGCCTGCGCAGACGCCCGAAGTTGGACAACCGGTCGGCCAGGCGAGGGTCTTCCTGGCCGAGTTGAGATGCGATCTCGGTGAGGATTCGCTCCTCCTCCATTGAGAGCGCCACGCCGCACCTCCAGGGGGTCACGATTTCCAGGAATCATCCCCTGTTTGTTAAGCCTGGGAAACCTCAAAAGGCTATCGAGCCTCGCCTTTTACGGCCACATGTGGCAGCGTCGCGGCGAAGTCCCAGCTCAGCCGCCTTCGGTGGTCATGTGGGCGCCCCTGGTCGGAGGGCTCTCCCGGTGGCGTCCGTCCAGGGCCGTCACGTAGTACGTGTAGACGTGACCGGATTTCGCGGTGTGGTCGGTGATCTGGGTCGTCTGCCCGGGAACGACCGTGAGGAGCTCGCGCGGGTCCGGCGACGTACAGGCCGGGCCCTTGGCCGGCGAGCGGTAGACGGCGTACGCCGTGGCCCCGGAGCCCTTCCAGTTCAGCCGGCGGTCCTTGGCCTCCAGACGCGTGGGCGCCGACGGCGGCTCACCGGTGGCGCGCGGGCTCGCGGGGGCGATCGCCGGGCGGGCGAAGTGATCGCGGACCAGCCGGGAGGCGAACCCCCGCCGATCCTGCCGCAGATCGGTCGCGCTGAAGATCGCCTCGCCGGTGACCTCGGGGTGATTCGCGTCGAGCGCCAGATGCCGGGACATCTCCGCCGCGGCGTTCCACGGGCCGCCGTGCCCGACCTGGTAGCCGGCCTGCCCGATGATCAGCTGCACGCGCGTGCCCGCCACCTGCCGGGACCACCAGGCGACGAGCGTCCGGTAGTCCGCGGGCGGGTAGCCGATGGGCCAGTACAGCTGCGGCACCACGTAGTCGATCCACCCGCTCTTGATCCACTTACGGGTGTCGGCGTAGATGTCGTTGTAGCTCTGCAGCGCGTGGGTCGCCGAGCCGCCCGAGTCCTCCGACTTGTTCCGCCACACCCCGAACGGACTGATGCCGAACCTCACCCACGGCTTCGCCTGGTGGATCCCGGCCGACAGGCCCTGCACGAGCATGTCGACGTTGTGCCGGCGCCAGTCGGCGACGCTCTTGAAACCGGCGCCGTACTTCTTGAAGGTCGCCTTGTCGGGGAACTCCTCCCCCGGCAGCGGATACGGATAGAAGTAGTCGTCGAAGTGGACACCGTCGATGTCGTACTTGCGCACCACGTCCAGGACGACCTTGCTCACCAGGTCCCGGACCTCGGGCCGCCCCGGGTCGTACCACAGCGCGTCGCCGTAGCGGTACACCCAGTCCGGATGCTGCCGTGCCGGGTTGTCGGCGGCCAGCGCCTTGCGGCTCGGCCCGGTGCTGACGCGGTAGGGGTTGAACCAGGCGTGGAACTCCAGCCCCCGCTTGTGCGCCTCGTCGACCAGGAACTTCAGCGGGTCGTAGCCCGGGTCACGCCCCTGCTTGCCGGTGAGATACCGGGACCACGGCTCGTACGGGGACGGGTAGAAGGCGTCGGCGGTCGGCCGGACCTGCACGTAGACGGTGTTGAGGTTCTGCCGCACGGCCATGTCCAGCAGGGCGCGGTACTGCGCCTGCTGCGCCGACGCCGGCAGCCCCGGCCGGGCGGGCCAGTCGCCGTTGCCGACCGTCACGATCCACATCGCCCGGGTCTGCCGCTCCGTGTCCGTACGCGCCATCGACACCTGGCCGCATTCGGCCGCCCGCGACCGCAAGTGCCTGGACGGATCATCGTTGCCGCCGCAACCGGCCGTGACGGCCAGGGCCGCGAGTGCCACGATGCTCCTCTTGGCGATGGAAGAACCCACGAGAGGGCATTCTGCCTGAGACTTCGGTGTGCTTTGGCGGGTATCCATTCTTCAGGGACGACAACAAGGCGGCGGCTATGAACGACACCCTCCGGCTCGGCCGGATCGGCGGCGTGCGCGTCGGCGTCAACTGGACCGTCCTGGTGGTCTTCGCGCTCATCACGTACGGCCTGGCCGGCGAGCAACTGCCCCACACCTACAAGGGCCTGCATCCGCTGATGTACGTGCTCGGCGGGCTGCTCACCGCGACGGCGTTCCTCGTCTCGCTGCTCGCCCACGAGCTGGCGCACGCGATCGTCGCGCAGCGCAACGGCCTGACCGTCACGGGGATCACCCTGTGGCTGCTGGGCGGCGTCGCGCGGTACGAGGGCGAGCCTCCCACTCCGGGCGCCGAGCTGCGCATCGCCGGCTCGGGTCCGCTGGTCAGCCTGCTGCTCGCGGCGGCGTTCGGCATCGTCTCCGCCGGCCTGCTGGTCACCGGGGCCGACGGCCTGGTGGCCGGATGCGTCACCTGGCTCGCGGCGATCAACGCGCTGCTGGCGGCCTTCAACGTCATCCCCGCCGCGCCGCTGGACGGCGGCCGGCTCGTCCACGCCCTGCTGTGGCGGATGTCCGGGGACCGGGTGAAGGCGACGCTGCAGACGACCCAGGTCGGACGCGCCTTCGGCTGGGTGACCATGCTGGCCGGCTTCTACCTCTCCATGTGGACCGCCGACGGCCTGTGGCTCACGCTCGTCGGCTGGTTCCTGATCACGGCGGCGGGGCTGGAGGCGGCGCAGGCCCGGCTCCGGGCGCGGCTCGACGGCATCCCGATCCGCCGGATCATGACCCCCGATCCGTTCACCGTGCCGAGCGCGATGCCGGTCGCCGAGTTCCTGCGGGAGATGCTGCCCCGGCATCGGCACGCCGCCTACCCGGTGGTCGACGAGGGCCTCGTCCGCGGCGTCGTCACCGCCGAACGGATCCGCCAGGAGCCGCCCGACACGCCCGTCGGCACGCTCGTCGAGGACGCCGAGCGCACAACGGCCGAGACGCCGCTCACCGAACTGCTGCCCCGGCTCACCCGCGAACGCCTCCTCGTCTTCGACGGCGACCGGCTCGTCGGCATCGTGACGCCCCACGACCTCACCCGCGAACTCGAACACCTGGCGCGCGAGGTTCCGGGCTTCCCGGCGCGCTGACGCCCACATCCGGACGCCGCCTCGACCGGGCCACGATCACCCCGGTCAGGATCACCAGGCCGCCGGTGAGGGTGTTCCAGCCCAGCGGTTCGGACAGCAGCACCGCGCCCAGGAGCGTGGACCACAGCGGCGTCAGGTAGGTGACCGTCGCCGCGACCGTCGGCCCGGCCGCCCGGATCACGCCCAGGTTGAGGATGTACGCCAGCCCGGTGCCGACGGCTCCGAGCACCACCAGTGCCGTGGCCGCGCCCGCCCCGGGCCAGGCGGGCGGGCCGGCCCACAGCGGCGTGACCACGGCCAGCTCCGCGGTCGCGCACAGGATCTGCACCGCCGACAGCACCGCGGCGGACTCCGTACGGCCCGAGAAGAAGCGCCGGGTGTAGGTGAAGCCGGCGCCGTAACACACGGTCGCGCCGAGGCAGGCGAGGCTGCCGGCCGTCGCGCCGCCGAGCCCCCGCCAGGCCCCCAGGACCAGGAGCACGCCGCCGAACCCGGTCAGCAGCCCCAGTGACCGCCGGAGCGTCGGCCGCTCACCGGGGATCAGGGCGACCGCGAACAGCAGCGTGGTCAACGGCGTCGTGGCGTTCCACACGCCGGCCACCACCGAGCTCACCCGGGTCTCCGCGTACGAGAACAGCGTGAACGGGACGGCGTTCAACAGCGCGGCCACCACCAGCGCGTGCGCCCAGAGCCGCCGGTCGCGGGGCGGTGCCTCCCGCCGGACGACGCAGACCACGCCCAGCGCCACCAGGCCGAACAGACACCGCCAGAACGCCACCCACATCGGCGCGACCCCGGCCTCGATCGCCACCTTGATCAGGGCGAAGCTCGCCCCCCAGATGACCGACAGGACCACGAAGCCGGGCACCCATCGCGCGGTCTCCCCAGGCCGCTCCGTCATCGTCTCCCACCTCACCGTTCGGATTCGGACACCGGTCACCGGAATCCTCGGTGCGGCAGGCAAGATGAGTCCAACAAGTGACCGCACCAGACCCATGAGAAGAACTCATGACCCTCAACATCAGCCAGCTGCGGGCGTTCGTCGCCGTGCTCGACCACGACGGTTTCGGGGCCGCCGCCGACCGGCTCGGGGTGAGCCAGTCGGCGGTCTCCCACTCCGTCGCGTCACTGGAACGCGCCCTCGGCAGCGCCGTCCTGACACGCCACGGCCGCCCGCGCCCCACCGCGTTCGGAGAGCGGATCCTCGGCCACGCCCGCGCCGCCCTCGCCGCCACCACCGCGATCGCCGACCTCGCCGCCCAGCAGGACGGCCTGCCCACCGGGACCGTACGGCTCGCGGCCCCCACGACCGTCTGCCAGGGCCTGCTGCCCGACCTGATGGCCCGGTGGAAGGCCGACCTGCCCCGGGTCGACGTGGCGCTGTTCGAAGGGGAGGACGACGAGGTCGCCGACTGGCTCACCGGCGACACCGTCGACCTGGCCGTCCTCGTCGACCCGCCGCCCGGCCCCGGCGTCACCCTCGCCGACGACGCCTTCCACGCCCTGCTGCGCGACGACCACCCGCTCGCCGAGGAGAAGACCATCGGCGTCGCCGACCTGGAAGACGACCCCTTCCTGCTCTCCTGCGGCGGATGCGAGGGCCACATCCGCGAGCTGTACCGCCGGGCGGGCGTACCGTTCCGGCCGACGCACCGGATCCGGGACGTGGGCACCCTGCTGGCCATGGTCCGCGCCGGGATCGGCGTCACGATCGTGCCCGGCCTGACCGTCGCGATGCTCGTCCCCCGCCTCGTGATGGTGCCGGTGGATCCGCCGATCGCCCGGCGGCTGGTCCTCACCGGTCCGGCCGACCGGCCCTGGCACCCGGCCGCCACCGCCCTCGTGACCGCGGTCCCGGAATTCGCCGAGGGGATTCGCTAGAGATTTTCGCCGGACGCGATGAATCCCGCCGATCCCGCCGGTATGTACAGGCGAGCACCGAGCGAAAGGGACACCATCGTGAGCGTCATCGTCATCGAGTTCATCACCCTGGACGGGATCGTGTCCGATCCGGACGGTTCCGGGGGCACGCCGACCGGCGGCTGGGCCTTCCGGCACGGCCCCGAGACGGTCGCCGGGGACAAGTTCCAGCTCGGGAGCACGCTGGACGAAGGGGTGATGCTGCTGGGGCGTACGACCTGGCAGCTGTTCTCCCGGCTCTGGCCGAATCGCGACGACCCGTTCTCCGCGCGGATGAACGCCGTACCGAAGCTCGTCGCCTCCCGTACGCTGAGCGACGCGTCGGCGTGGACGAATTCGCGCGTCATCGACGGCGACCTCGTCGACGTCGTCAAGCACGAGCAGCGCGACATGATCATTACCGGCAGCCTCGGCGTCGTACGCGCGCTGATGGCCGAGGACCTGATCGACGAGTACCGGCTCCTGACCTTCCCCACGATCCTCGGCACCGGCGACCGGCTCTTTCCCACCGACGGCCCGCCCGCGCACCTCGAGTGCCGGTCGGCCGAGCAGTCCGGCGCCGCCGTCCTCACGCAATACGTGAGAGCGGCACGATGACACCACGCCGCCCGGCGCCGGGCGGCGCCTCTAGGGCCTGTCTCGAAGCCCCGCTGTCCTACTGCGCGGCGCCCAGGCGGCGCCTCGCCGCGTTGTCGTCGGTCGCCAGCCAACACCAGGCTGACTCCCTCCTCCGCCTTGCGAGGCACCGCCTGGACACCGCTCGCTACGGACGGGGACTTCGAGACAGGCCCTAGGGCAGATCGGCCAGGCCGGGCGTGGAGATGTGCACCACCTCGTACCGCTCGGTGGCGTCCTCGTCGGCGGGCACGGTGTCCTGCCACAGGACGAACCTGACCAGTCGCCAGTCTCGCGGATCGAGGCCGAGGGCGGCGGTGTGCACCCCGTCGCGGCTCGCGAGGGCGCGGAGTTCGGCGACCTCGTGCTCGATGCGGGTGGCGAGGTCGAGGCCGGTCTCATCCGCGGCGGGGGCCGGCGGGACCACGGTGAGGCGGCGTGAAGCGGCCTTCGGCGCGGTGCCACGGGCCGGACCGGCGACAGTGGCGATGCCGGTCCAGTGGTCGACGGCGGGGCGGCCGAAGAAGCGGATGATGTTCTGGAACCGGCCGCTGCCGGTGACCAGGAAGTCGGCCATCGAGCCGGTGTCGTTCCACAGGTAGAAACAGGCGTACTCGTCGACCGGCGAACCACCGGCCCCGCGTTCCCGGAAGAGATAGGCCTTGAGGCCCAATCCGGCCCGGTCGTCGAGGCTGTGCATGGCAAGACCGATCCGGTCGCGGAGACCGGGCATGTCGTAGCCGGCGGGCAGGGGGAACGCGTACTGCATCGCGTACATGAGCCGTCCTTCAGATCGTCTGCCCGTACAGACTAGTAGGTACAGAAGGCGTTCGTCATCCATCGTGCGGGGACCCCGCGTAACCTTTGGCGAATGGCAGCCCGGGCCGATCGCCTCCCGGTCCGCGTCGCCCTGCGAGGCGGACCGGACGGCTGGCAGTACACGATCACCGACCGGTCCGGCGCCGAGGAGCACGTGGACCTCGGCGAAATGGCGGCGAGCCGATGGCCGCCGGCCACCCGCCGCGGTCACGACCCGGAATGGTGGGACGCGGCGAACGCCCAGGTCGCCGCGCACCTTCGCGAGTACCTCGACCTCCGCGTCACCGACCGCTGCTTCGACCTGTTCCAGATGGAGGCGTCCATCGAGTGGCGGTCGACGGGCGGCGAGAGCGGACCGTGGGAGGGCACGGTCACGCTGGTCCCGCCGGACCCGGGCCGTTTCCCCGGACGCGTCCCGCCGTTCGTCGTGCGTCTCCTGCCCGGCCGGGGCGCGGACGTCGACGGTACGGACCTGCTCTTCGAGACCCCCGCGGCGCGTGCCTGGTCCGTGCTGACGCGAGTCGCGGACCGCCTGGGCGGCCGGCCGCACGCGTCGTTCATCTGCGGCTGGGCGGACCACCGGTCCGTACGGATCGGCCGCGGCCAGGTGTCGATCTGCACCGTTCGCCACGGCGACGGCGTGGAACGGATCGGCCAGATCTACGCCATGCGGCCGCCCGGGTGGGGCGGCTCCCCCACCGTACGGGCCGAGCTCGACGGCATCGACCTGCTCGGCGAGACCGCAGGTGACGTCCTGTGGCTACTCGGCGAGCTCGGTCTGGACACCGTCCACCACGCCGGCTCCGTCCACGTCCCCGACGCCGGGCTGTTCCTCTACCGCGAGGCTCCGGCCGACGACCGGTTCGCCTCCGTCGCCATCGAACCGCCACGCACGTCCGACGGCGAGCTCACCTGAGCGCGGAGTGAGGGACGCCGTCCCCACGGGCGCCCCTCACCTCTCCGTACGACGGCGGTATGCGCACCGCTCAGCCGCGAGCTCAGTCCCCGGGGTGTCCCGGCGGCGGTGCCTGGGTCGTGCACGTGAGTGGAACCCCCACCGGGACCAGGCGCTCGACGGAGCCCGGCCGTCCGTGCGTGACGGCCAGCTGCGACGGGGTGAGGTAGCCGATGAAGAGCTGTTTCCCGGCGGGCATCGCCGAGCGGTCGAAGACGAAGGTGACCCTGCCGTCGCTCCGCCGCTCCCCCGTCATGACGCGGCGGACGCCGGGCCCGTCACCGCTGGGATCGAGGCGTCCGTCGTCCTGCGGTCCCTTGCAGAAGACGCCCTCCTTGACGATCACCGGGAAGCCGACCTGGCGAAGGGCCCGTTCGAGGCCCTGGTGGTCCTGGAAGTACCGCGCCTTGTCCCAGGTCACGCGGACGGTGCCGTGTCCGTCGCTGTCCAGGGTGAACGCGGCGGTGCGGATGTGCACCGACCCGGCGCCGGTGGTGAGCCTCGCCTGCGGCGGCGCGGTCGACGGGTGGCTGAGCGCCGGCACTCCGAGCGCGAGACCGGCCACCGCCGTGGCGCCCGCCGCCGCACCGACGACGACGCGCCGACGACGCCGTACGCGCCCCGCCGCCACGATCCGCTCGACCGGGGTGTGCATGCTGACCTGCTCGAACGAACCCTTCAGCTCGTCCAGCACCGCAGCGGTGTCCTTGTCCTGACTGCTCATGTTCCGACCTCCCGGTCGTCGACGGTGATGAGATGGCCGCGAAGCGTCGTGACGGCCCGCGACAGGTGGGCGGTGACCGTTCCCGGGGCGATGCCGAGGATCTCTGCGGTCGCCTGGGTGTCGAGGTCGAGGAAGACCCGGAACGCGATCACCTCCCGCTGCCGCTGCGGCAGCCGGCGCAGCACGGCGAGCAGCGCGGGATCCAGGCCCGCCTCACCGGCCGAGACGTCGGCGACCTCGTGATCGCGCTCCAGCGCGACCTCCCGCCGCCGACGGCGCCACCACGAGACCCGGGTGTTGAGCGCCGTACGAACGATCCAGGCGGTCGGCGCGGGATGCCGGCTGACGCGGTGCCACGACACCCAGGCCCGCGTGAACGCCTCGGCGACCAGGTCCTCGGCCAGCTGCCGATCGCCCACGCCGGCCAGAACCGCCCGCAGGCACACGTCCCGGCTGGCTCGATAGAACTCCTGGAACTCCAGCTGCTTCACACCCGCTACACGCTTCCAGCGCCCGATCCGCTTACCTTCGTGCCGAGAATCTTTCACCGCGTCCGCGGCATGCCCACCCGGCAGCGCGCGGGTGTCACCGTCGAGACGATGCGTTCCGCGCTTCGCGAACTCGCGCTCTTGGGCGCGTCCGACCCATCTCGCTGAGGGCGATATGGCCGGCGAAGGCCACCACCAGCGCGTTGAGGGCGGGGATCCCCACGTGGATGAAGTAGCCGGCGGCACCGGCGCCGGCCCAGGAGATCAGGCTCGCCGGAACCCACTCGGGAGCGTCGGCGGGAAGACGTCCTCGGATCCGGGACGAGTCCAGTTCCGCGCGCCAGGTACGGACCACGTAGTACTCCGCGATCATGATGCCGGCCACCGGCGGGATCAGGATGCCGAGGAGGGTGAGGAAGCCGATGAAGTGATGCAGGAGCCCGGTCGCCGACAGGGCCGACCCCAAGGCGCCGATCACGACCGTCAGCAGACGGCGGCTGACGCACCGGCCGGCCAGGACGTCGACGACGTTGACCAGCCCGAGCGTGGAGGAGTACAGGTTCCAGTCGTTGATCTTCAAGACGGATGCGGTCAGGACGACGGTGCCCCAGAGGCCGCTCGTCGTCGTGATGATCGCGACGACGTCGACGGTGTGCAGTGCGTGGGCCAGCAGCACGCCGATGAGTCCGATGAAGAACTCTCCCACGGTGACCCCGACCAGGGTCTGCCTGATGACGTCCCCTGCGGTGCGGTTGTAGCGCGTCATGTCCGGCGTCATCACGGCTCCGACGATGAACCCACCGGCGACGAGCGTGGCACCGGCCGCGAGCGAGAGCGGCCTGCCGGCCGGCTGGGACCAGATGAGGTCATGCAGCGAGAACCTGGCCAACTGGCGCCCGACCGCCCAGACCGCCAGGGCGACGAACGCGGGCACCGTGACGTACGCCGTCCAGGCCATGCCGTGAAAGCCGTACATCACGATCGCGGTGACGCCCAGGCCACCGATGAGCGACCAGGCCACCACGGACGGACCGCCCAGCAGAGAATGCAGCCCTTCGGCGAACACCGCGTTCTGCACACCGAACCAGCCGATCAGGCTGACCGCGATCGTCAGGCCGACGATCGCGGAACCCTTGTTGCCGAATCCCGTCCAGCGTGCGAGCACGGACGTCGACAGGCCCTCGCGCGTTCCCGCGATGCCGACGAAGATCGAGACGATCTCCAGCAGCACCGAGCCCAGAGCGATCGCGAGCACGGCTCGCCAGAAGGTCATCCCCAGCCCCAAGGTCACCCCGAGCAGGAATTGGGAGAGCGCGGAGAGCTGACCGAACCGCTGGGTCGCCACCGACCACCAGGAGTAACGGGCCGAGACCGGTACCCGGTGGAGCGAGTAATCCTCGGCAGCGGCCGACTCGTCGAGGTGCGCCGCGGGTTTCATCACCGTCCTCCCGCCGCAGGGCCGATCACTCCGGACCGGCCACGTGGCGCCCGCCGCCTTATCGACGTTTCCGCAGTTCACGTACGGACTGGGCACTATCCGGCAAGCCTATGATTGCGACATGGGCCGGGCAGATTCGGGGGGCCGAGGCCATCGAAGCAACCTTCCTCAGCATCTGACGACCTTCATCGGTCGGCGGGACGAACTGGCGCACGTCAAGGGCCAGCTCGCGGCTCACCGGCTGCTGACACTGACCGGCGTCGGGGGTGTCGGGAAGACCCGTCTCGCCCTCCAGACCGCGGAAGACCTGAGCCGACGCTTCCCTGACGGGGTCCGGCTGGTCGCCCTGGACCGGCTCCAGAACCCGGACCTGCTCCTCCACACGGTCACGGCCGCCCTCGGGCTACGAGACGAGGCCGGCGGGTGGGACCTGCCCGCGCTCGTGGCCCGGCTGGAGGACGAACACCTGCTCCTCGTCCTGGACAACTGCGAGCACCTGCTCGAGGCCTGCGCGTCCTTCGTCACCGCCGTACTACGGCGGACTCAGAACGTGCGGATACTCGCCACCAGCCGAGAGGCGCTCGGGGTCGCCGGAGAACGGATCGTCCCGCTGCCGCCGTTGTCGCTCCCGGACCGGGACGGTCCACCGGTCTCGCCGAGGTCCCTCGCCAAGTACGACAGCGTTCGGCTTCTCGTCGACCGGGCGGCGCTGGTGAGCGCGGGATTCACCGTCGACGAGAGCAACGGCGCGCTGCTGAGCGAGATCTGCCGGCAGTTGGAGGGGATCCCCCTCTCCATCGAGCTCGCGGCGGTCCGGCTCCGTGCCATGTCGCCGCAGGAGCTGCTGTACAGGCTGGACCGCTTCCGGCTGCACGCGGCCGGATGGCCTGGCGTCCCTCCCCGCCAGCGGACCCTGTACTCGCTCGTCGACTGGAGCTTCCAGCTGTGCACTCCGCCGGAGCAGCGCGTCTGGGCGCGGTGTTCCATTTTCCGGGACGGGTTCGAGCTGGAGGCCGCGGAGGCGGTCTGCTCGGACGGCGACCTGGATCCGGACATGGTGCTCGAGGCGCTGAGCGGCCTGATCGACAAATCGGTGCTGTCCCGGCAGGAGAGCCGAGGCCGAAGCCGCTATCGGATGCTGGAGACCCTGCGCGAATTCGGCCTCGGCCGCCTCGCCGAGTCCGGTGACACCGATGAGGTGCGGAGACGGCACTGGGATTGGTATCGGCGTCTGGCCCGGCAGGTGGCAGAAGGATCGTTCGGGCCCGACCAGCTGATCCTGCTCTCCCGGCTTCGCCAGGACAACGCCAACCTCCGCATCGCGCTGGAGTACGGCCTGACCGACCCCGATCGGGTGGAGACCGCGCAGCGGATGGCCGCGGGCCTGAGCTACTACTGGCAGGTGACGGGCCTCCACGGCGAGGGGCGTCGGTGGCTGGACCAGACGCTCGCGCTCGACATCCGCCCGACCCGCACGCGCGTGAGTGCTCTGTGGGCCGACGCCTGGCTCGCGCTCCTGCAGGGAGAGCTGAGCACCGCGCGCCTGCTGTTGAAGGAAGGCGGTGCGCTGGCCGAGAGGCTGCACGACGAGAGCGGCAGCGCCTGGGTGACCCAGCTCACCGCCTACGCCGACATGAACGAGGGCCGGCTCGCCGAGTGCGGACCCCTGTACCGGCAGGCGCTCTCGGTCCACCGCGCCCTGCACGACGAGCCCGCCGTGGTGCTCACCCTGACCCGGATGGCGATCCTGGCCGTGCTCACCATGGACATCGAGGCGGGGATCGACCACTGCCGGGAGGCACTCCAATGGTGCGAACGCACCGGTGTGCGCACCCTCAGCTCGAACCTGCTCTGGGTGCTCGGCATCCTGCGCTGGCGATGCGGCGACACCACCGGAGCCGTCGCGGCGGAACGGGAGAGCATCCGGCTCGCCCTGCCGTTCGATGACCCCATGGCCCTGGCCCGCGCCTTGGAGGTACTCGCCTGGGTCGCCGCCACCGACGGACGGGCCGAGAGGGCCGCCGCCCTCCTCGGCGCGCTGGACGGACTGTGGCGTTCGTTCGGCGGCGAGCCGTTTCTCTACCTGCGGGGCTTCCACGACGAGTGTGAGACACGAGTACGCTCCGCCCTCGGCCCCGCCGCCTACCGCTCCGCCTTCGCACGAGGGGCGGCGATGTCGTACACCGACCTGCTCGGCGACGCGCTGGAAGAGGCGCCTCACGCGCCGGAACCACAAGTTCGCCGCCTGTCACCCCTCACTCACCGCGAAACCCAGATCGCCGAACTCATCTCCCAGGGCATGAGCAACAAGGAGATCGCCACCAACCTGATGATCGCTCAGCGCACCGTCGAAGGCCATGTCGAGCACATCCTCACCAAGCTCGACTTCACCTCCCGGGTCCAGATCGCGGCCTGGACCGTGGCAGAGGGGAGGTGAGCCGCCATGGCCGGTTCGGACTCGATGTCCTCGGCGGGGAACCTTCCCGTGGAGCAGACCAGCTTCGTGGGGCGCAGGCGCGAGATCGGCGACATCAAACGGCTACTCCGGCACAACCGGCTGGTGACCGTGACCGGCGGGCCGGGGGTCGGCAAGACACGGCTCGCTCAACGGGCGGCGGGGCAGCTGAGACGCAGATTCACCGACGGCGTGCGGCTGGTGGAACTCGCCGCACTCGCGGACGGGCGATTCCTGGCCCGCGCGATCGGGGACGCGGTCGGGATGCCCGGCGAGTCGAGGACCGCCGCGCCGGAGGCCCTCGCATGGTTCCTGGCGGATAAGAATCTGCTGCTGATACTCGACAACTGCGAGCATCTGGTGGACCTCTGCGCGTGCCTGGCCACCGACCTCCTGCGGGCCGCGCCCCAGGTACGGATCCTGGCGACCAGCCGGCAGGCGCTGCGCGTGACCGGGGAGTGGCTGGTGGAGCTGGCGCCGCTGCCGGTGCCGCAGGAAGAGCAGCCGCCGGCGCACGATGACGCGGTGCGGTTGTTCGCCGAACGCGCGGCGATCGCGCTCCCGGGCTTCGCCATCACCGACGACAACCGTACGAAGGTGGCCGGGATCTGCCGGCGCCTGGACGGCATCCCCCTGGCGATCGAGCTCGCCGCGGTACGGGTGCGGGCGATGCCCGTCGAGGCGATCCTGACCCGCCTGGAAGAGCACTCTCTGGAGGTCCTGGGCGCGGGCGCGCAGGTGGCCATGCCACGGCTACAGACCCTGCGGGCGGCGATCGACTGGAGTTTCCACCTGTGCTCGGCGCCCGAACAGCGATTGTGGGCGCGGGCGTCGGTCTTCAGCGGCGGCTTCGACCTCGACGACGCCGAGCAGGTCTGTTCCGGCGCCGGAATCGAGAGCATGGACGTGTTCGCGCTCGTGGACGGGCTGCTGGACAAGTCCGTGCTGACCCGTACGACGTCCGAGGGCGTCTCCCGCTACCGGATGCTGGAGGCGATCCGCGAGTACGGCGCCCAGCACCTCGCTCGGTCCGGCGAGGCCACGGCGGTGAGGACGCGCCACCGCGACCACTTCGCCGAGGTCGCCCGGCAAGCGGAGCATCAGTTCCTGAGCCCGGGAGAGGTCGAGGGGTTCGACCTGCTGCAGCGCGACTACGCCAACGTACGAGCCGCGCTGGAATTCTGCCTCAGCGAGCCCGGCCAGGCGGACTCCGGACTACGGATCGCCGGCTCCCTGCGGCACTACTGGACCATGTCGGTCCGCCATCGCGAGGGACGGTACTGGCTCGATCGGGCGCTGACCCTCAATCCGGAGCCGAGTCCGGCCCGCGCCAAGGCCCTCTGGATCGACGGATGGACGGCCCTTCTCCTGGCCGAATGGGACGCGGGGCTGTCGCGGATCGACCAGTGCCTCACGCTCGCCGAACACCTGGACGACGAGCCGGCCCGAGCCCACACCGTCATGCTCCGCGGCATTCACGCGTTCTTCTGCGACGACCTGCACTGCGCCGTGACCTTCTTCGAGGACGCACTCGCCCGGCTGCGGGCCCTCGACGACCGCGCGGACGTATGGATGACCCTCCGCTACCTGACCTACGCCACCGCGCTCCTCGGCGACGCCGACCGTTCCCTTGCCTTCGGCGAGCAATCCCTGGAGGTCGCGGAAACGGCCGCCGCGCCGTTGACCCGCGCACGCTCGCTGGGGCTGTACGGGATCGCCCAGTGGCTCATCGGCGACCGCGAACGGGCGATCGAACTGGTCCGGGAGAGGCTGCGGGTCTCCCCCTACATCGACGGGTGGGGCATCGCCCACTGCTTGGAAGTCCTCGCCTGGGACGCCGGCGAGCGTGATCCGGAACGCGCCGCCCGACTGCTCGGCTGCGCCCACGCCATCTGGCGTTTCACCGCCGCGCCCCTGACCCAGCGGCATCTGGCCGCCGGCCACCGGCTCTGTGAGCAGCGCGCCCGCGCCGCACTGGGAGACGAGACCTTCGGCAAGGCCTTCGAGGAGGGCACCAGGCTCCCCATCGACCAAGCCGTCACCTACGCACTCGCCGACCCCAGGTGAGCGGATCAACACCCGGGCCGAAGTGACACCGCGCGTACTGTGGCCGTCCGCGTGCCGCTGCCGGCCCGACCCGCCGACAGGCGATCATCGAACGCATGTTCTAAGGTGGGGGCATGCGTTGGGATGCGTTGTCGCTGGACGGCGAGGAGCCGGGTCTGTTCGGAAGCCCCGTGACGATCGACACGCCCGAGTTCCGCGGGATCACCTTCCACGAGATCAGAGCCAAGTCGATCATCAACAAGGTCCCCGGCGCCTCCCGCGTGCCATTCCAGTGGACCATCAACCCCTATAGGGGCTGCAGCCATGCATGTGTGTACTGCCTGTCCGGCGACACCCCGATCCTCATGGCGGACGGACGCACGAAGCCACTCCGCGACATTCGCGTCGGCGACGAGGTGTACGGCACCGAAGTGGTCGGAAGTTACCGCCGCTATGTCGTCACCAAGGTCCTCGCACACTGGAGCACGGTCAAGCCCGCATACCGGATCCGTCTCGAGGACGGGACGGAGTTGGTCGCGAGCGGCGATCACAGATTTCTGAGCGATCGCGGCTGGAAGTACGTCACAGGCACCGAGCGCGGTGCCGGCCGGCGTCCACACCTGACGCGCAACAACAAACTGATGGGCGTCGGGTCGTTCGCCGAGCCGCCTAAGAAGGACGCGGATTACCGGGCCGGTTACCTTTGCGGGATGATCCGAGGCGACGGTCAACTCGGCTCGTATTCCTATCTCAGTGGCGATGTTCACCGATTTCGGCTGGCCCTGGTAGACCGGGAGGCCTTGGACCGCTCACGCATCTATCTTGACGGCCTCGGCGTTCCGACGGTCGAGTTCACGTTCCAGAGCGCCAAGTTGGGACGTCGGCAGATTTCCGCCATCTGCAACCAGAGCAAGGCGGGCAACTCGGCCATCAGGCGAATCATCGCATGGCCTGCCGAGGCGACAACGGCGTGGCACAAAGGTTTTCTTGCCGGAATTTTCGATGCAGAAGGAAGCTGCTCCTACGGCGTTCTCCGAATATCGAATACCGACCAGGAAATCATCAGGCACCTCAGGGAAAGCCTCGATCGCCTGGAGTTCGAATACAGGATTGAGCAGCCTAAGAATGCTGTGGGCCTGCCGATCACTGTGATCCGGCTTCTGGGCGGCATCGCCGAGCGTCTCCGCTTCTTCCATACCGTGGATCCGGCGATCACCCGGAAGCAGAACATCGAAGGTCTCGCGATCAAGACCAACGCCCGGCTGGGTGTGAGGTCCATCGAAGCGACCGGCCTGGACCTGCCGATGTACGACATCACCACCGGCACCGGAGACTTCATCGCCAACGGCGTCGTATCACACAACTGCTTCGCCCGCCGCACCCATGAATACCTGGACTTCGACTCGGGGCGGGATTTCGACTCGCAGATCGTCGTGAAGGTGAACGCCCCGGAGCTGGTGCGCCGGGAGCTCGCCACGCCGAAGTGGGCCGGCGAGCACATCGCGATGGGCACCAACGTCGACTGCTACCAGCGCGCGGAGGGCCGCTACCAGCTGATGCCCGGCATCATCGAGGCGCTACGGGACGCCGCGAACCCGTTCTCGATCCTGACCAAGGGCTCGCTGATCCTGCGCGACCTGCCGCTGCTGGAAGAGGCCGCCGACCGCACCGAGGTCGGCGCGGCGGTCTCCGTCGGCTTCGTCGACAAGGATCTGTGGCGGCTGCTCGAGCCGGGCACACCCAGCCCGCTCAAACGCCTCGAGGTCTGCACGACACTCAACGAGCACGGCATCGGATGCGGCGTGCTCATGGGACCCATCGTCCCCTACCTCACCGACAGCCCACGCCAACTCGAAGCCGCCGTACGCCGAATCGCCGAGACCGGCGCCACCTCCATCTCAGCGATCGTCCTGCACCTACGCCCCGGCGCCCGCGAATGGTTCACCGCCTGGCTCCACGAACACCACCCCGAGCTCATCGCCCCCTACGCCCGCCTGTACGGCCGCGGCGCCTATGCGCCAAAGGACTACCAGCACCGCATCACCCAGCGCGTCAAAGACCTCGCCAACAAATACCGCATCGGCGGACACCACAACGTCCGCCACATGCCCACCCCGACGCCCTCCCCCACCCGGCCTCCCGACCCCGAACAACTCACCCTGCTCTGAACCACCGGAGAACTCACTCACGAGGCGCAGAACGCAGCACTGAATATCCGCCCACGACTCTGCACCACAGATTCATCCATTATGAACCCGTTAGACGCGACCTCACCCCGCCTATAGAAACGGTGAGCGTTGCGTTAGCCAGCGGACGGTGTACCCGCCTTTCTCGCGGAGTCGGGAGCGGCGTTCGGCTTGGTGATGCAGCCGATCAGGCGATCATCAACGATGACGTCGCCAAGCTCCAGCGGAGGCGCTTAGAAGGCCGCTCCCCGCCGGCACCTGCGCTGGAGGCCGCCCGCTCCCACATGCGTATCGCCGAGGAACTCGCCGACGCCGAATATCCCCGCGAGGTCGGCCCTGGCGTCTACGACATCCACTCCCCCCGCGCCCCGAACGCCGAAGAGGCCGCCGACCTGATCCGGGAAGCCCTACAGGCGATCCCGGCCGAACGGCTATGGGTCAACCCCGACTGCGGCCTGAAGACCCGCGGCTGGCCCGAAGTCCGCGCCTCCCTGGAGAACCTCGCCGCCGCAGCCCGCGCCGTACGGAACACCCTGCCCAGCGACTCCTCCTGAAACGACCGGGGCGGGCATCCGTGATGTCCGCCCCGGTCGATCGCCCCACCGGTAACCCGGTCACCGGGCCTCGGCCGGGCGTCACGGGTCCACGATGCGTGGTTTCCATCCACCATCGAAGCCCCCGTGGCCAGGGCCGTTGAGATCTCCGTCTCAACAGCACCCGTACGGCACCGTCACCATCGACGGCGAGACGTTCAATCCTGCGCTGAGCCGGTGTCGACGACGTCGGCGACGATGCAGGTGATGTTGTCAGGGCCGCCGCCGGCGTTGGCGGCTGCGATGAGGTTGCCGACCACCTCTTCCGGATCGGTGATGCCGGTGAGCGCCTTGTGGATCGCCTCGGCGGTGACCACGCTCCACAGGCCGTCGGAGCACAATAGGTACCGGTCACCGACCAGCGCGCTACGCGACTGCAGATCCGGGGTGATGCCGGCGCGTCCATCCAACGCCTGCAGCAGCATCGACCGGTACGGATGCGTGGTGGCCTGCTCCTGGTTGATCTTTCCATCGTCCAGCAGGGCCTGAACGAGGGTCTGATCATGGGTGATCTGAAAGAGGTCGCCGTCGCGCAGCAGATATGCCCGCGAGTCCCCGACCTGTACGAGGGCCAGCCGCGACCCGGACCAGAGCATCGCGGTCAGCGTCGTCCCCATGCCCTGCAGCGACGGATCGGCCTCCGCCAGACCGTGCACCTTCTGGTTGGCTCGGTTGACCGCCTGCTCCAACGTGGTGAGGAGCTGATCCGGGGGAATCTCGACGTCCAACGCGGACAGTTCCTCGATCACGGTCGCACTGGCGATCTCGCCGGCGGTGTGGCCTCCCATGCCGTCGGCCACGGCGAGCACGCGCAGGCCCGCGTACGCCGAGTCCTCGTTTCCCTCACGCAGCATCCCGACATCTGACCGCGTGGCGTAGCGGATCCCGATCGTCATGCGCGCAACCCTACAGATCTCGCTCACGGGGATGCCGACATCGCACGGTCGGCGTGTGCGTGGGTCAGATCCAGTCCCTCTTGCGGAACCAGGCGAACAGGCCGATCGACAAGACGATCATGATGATGGTCGATTCCCAGAATCCGATGGGCTTGGAGAACCCGGGATAGGGGACGTTCTGACCGTAGAACCCGGTGACGGCGGTCGGGACGGCGATGATCGCGGCCCAGCTCGTAACCTGCTTCATGATGACGTTGAGCCGGTTGCCCTGCATGGTCAGGTGGGTCTCGCGGATGGTGGAGACCAGGTCGCGCAGTGACTCGGTCCACTCTGTGGCCCGCAGGACATGGTCGTAGACGTCCTGGAAGTACGGGCTCATGGCATCGTCGACGATGTGGAGATCGCGGCGGAGCAGGGAGTTGACGACTTCGCGCATCGGCAGCACGGTTCGCCGGAACATCACCAGGCTCTTGCGAAGCTCGAACGTCCGGCGCTCCATGTCGCTGTCCTTGGCGCTGGCGGAGAACAGTTCGTCCTCCAGCGCCTCGATCTGTTCATCCAGCAGCTGGACCGCGTCGAAGTGCCCGTCGACGACATAGTCCAGCAGCCCGTACAACAGGAACGAGACACCGTGCTTGGCCAGGTCGGCGGAGTTGTCCCAGCGGTCGATGACCTGGTCGATGTCGAAGTCCTCGTCCTTGCGGACGGTCACCAGGGCGTTGCGGGTGACGAACGCGGCGACCTCGCTGGTGCCCAGCGCGCCGGTGTCGGCGTTGAGGCGCACGGCGTACGCGGTGACGAACAGGTGCGAGTCGTACCGGTCGAGTTTGGGTCGCTGGTGCTCGTGGATGGCGTCTTCAACGGCCAGCGGGTGCAATCCGAGTTCCTCGCTGATGGAGGCCAGATCCTCGGCGGTGGGCCGGCACAGGTCGAACCAGACCGTGACGGCGGAATCTTCGATGTAATCCGAGACGTCGGCGATCGGGAACCCTTCGGCTTCCAGCACGCCATTGCGGTACAGACGAGTACGAGGCATGGGCGTTAACACTAGGACCGATCACCGGGCGCCCGAGCAGGCATCCGGAACTATTTGCATATTCGCGCAACAAGGTGCAGACTTGGCCTCGGTTCGGCGTCTGCAGGGGAAGGGAGGCAGCCATGGGTGGCGATCCGCATAGTCCCGGCTGTCTCGCGAGTCACCGCTGACGTCGCCATTGCCGAGTTGATCGGTCTCACCGCGTCGTGAGCCCTCGCTGCCGGGCGTTGTCGCCTCGGTGGGGACGGTGTGCCCGCGAGCTGCCCTCACTGTGTTCCTGGTCTGATGATCGAGGGGGTTCGTGATGAGTGTGCCGCGCCTGGAGCCGGGGCGTGCGTCTTTGAGTGCGCGGGTCGCTCGCCGGATGGCGGAGTTCTCCTGGGTGGATGTGGTGGTCGCCGCCGCGGTGCTGGTGGGGTTGTACGTGGTGGTACGGGTCGGCGGCGGGACGACGGTGTCGTTCGTTCCGTCGAAGGTGAGCGGCATCGATACCGATCCAGCGCGCCTGCCGTACTACGCGGCCCGGAGCCTGTTGCGGATGTTCGCCGCGCTGGGACTGTCGCTGGCCTTCACGCTGGTCTGGGCGTACGCGGCGGCGCATTCGCGGCGGCTGGAGCGTGTGCTGATTCCCGCGCTGGACATTCTGCAGTCGGTGCCGATCCTGGGGTTCTTGACGATCTTGGTGACCGGTTTCATCGCGTTGTTCCCGCACTCGCTGTTCGGGCTGGAGTGCGCGTCGGTGTTCGCGATCTTCACCTCCCAGGCGTGGAACATGACGTTCGCGTTCTACCACTCGTTGATCACGGTGCCGCGTGAGCTGGATGAGCTGTCGCGCAGCATGGGCTTCTCGCGATGGATGCGGTTCTGGAAGATCGAGCTGCCCTCCGGTGCGATCAACCTGGTGTGGAACGGGATGATGAGCTTCGGCGGCGGCTGGTTCTTCCTGGTCGCCTCCGAACTGATCAGCGTGTCCAACCACCACTACGTGCTGCCCGGGGTCGGTTCCTACGCCGGCACCGCGATCGCCGCCGGTGACCTTGGCCGGGTGGGGTGGGCGATCATCACGATGGCGGTCATGGTCGTCGGGGTGAACTTCTTGTTCTGGCGGCCTCTGGTGGCCTGGGCCGAACGGTTCAAGGTCGAACAATCCGAGGCGGTCCACGTACAGCGGTCGCTGGTGCTGGACTTCCTGCGCCGCTCACACTGGCCACGCGCGCTCGGCCGCGTCACGGCCCCGCTGCGGGAGGCCGCCAACCGGGCCGGGCGTGTCTTCGGCGTCGATGACCGGCCGCTGCAGGCAGACCCCCTGCGCCGGCGCGCCGGAGACCTGGCCTTCGCGCTGGTGGTGTGCGGGCTGATCGGCTGGGGTCTGCTGGATCTGCTCGGCTACCTGCACGGCCAGACCGGGCTGGGTGTCTTCGCTCAGCCGCTGCTCCTCGGGTTGGCCACCCTGACCCGGGTCGTCGTGCTGGTGACGGTGGCCACGCTGGTATGGGTGCCGATCGGCGTGAAGATCGGATTCTCCCCTCGACTGACCCGGATCGCCCAGCCGGTGGTGCAGATCCTGGCCAGCTTCCCCGCCAACTTCCTGTTCCCGCTTGCCACCTGGTTCTTCCTCAAGACCGGCCTGAGCTTGAACATCGGCGGGATCCTGCTCATGGCGCTCGGCGCCCAGTGGTACATCCTGTTCAACTCCATCGCCGGCGCCATGGCGATCCCCACCGACCTGCGCGAGGCCATGGACGATCTGGGGGTACGCGGCTGGCAGCGCTGGCGCCGGTTGATCATCCCCGGCATCTTCCCCGCCTACGTGACCGGCGGCATCACCGCCTCCGGCGGGGCCTGGAACGCCTCGATCGTGGCGGAGATCGTCACCTTCGGCGGAACGACCCTGACCGCCACGGGGCTGGGCGCCTATATCGCCCACGCCACCGAACACGGCGACTACCCCAAGATCCTCGCCGGGATCGCCGTGATGTCCCTGTACGTCGTCGGGCTGAACCGCCTCGTGTGGCGGCGGCTGTACCGGCTGGCCGAGAACCGATACTCGTTGTGAGGGCGTGGAGGACGAAGACGATGACCACGACCATCGGCACCCGTACCGGGGCCGAATTGCTCTCGGTACGGGGATTGACCAAGAGCTACGCCGGCGCCGACGGGGAACTGCCCGTGCTGGCCGGTATCGACCTGACGATCCGCGAGGGCGAGATCGTCGCGCTCTTGGGCAAGAGTGGATCGGGCAAGTCCACGTTGCTTCGCTGCCTCGCGGGGTTGATCCCGCCGAGCTCGGGCACCGTGAGCTTTCGGGGCGCTCCGTTGAAGGGCGCGAACCCCGGCACCACGATGGTGTTCCAGACCTTCGCGCTGCTGCCCTGGCTCACCGTGCAGCAGAACGTCGAGGTCGGTCTGGAGGCCCAGGGCATCGGTGCCGCCCAGCGGCGGGGGTGGGCGCTGAAGGCGATCGATCTGATCGGCCTGGACGGGTTCGAGTCCGCCTATCCCAAGGAGTTGTCCGGCGGGATGCGCCAGCGCGTCGGGTTCGCCCGCGCCCTGGTCGTCGAACCCGACGTGTTGCTGATGGACGAGCCGTTCTCCGCCCTGGACGTGCTGACCGCCGAGAACCTGCGCGGTGAGCTGCTGGAGCTGTGGGAGTCCGGAGAGTTCCCCACCAAGGCGATCGTCCTCGTCACCCACAACATCGAAGAGGCCGTGCTGATGGCCGACCGCGTGATCGTGCTCGGCTCCCGCCCCTACGGCACCATCCGCGCGAGCTATGACGTCACCCTGGACCGCCCTCGCGACCGCGACGCACGGCAGTTCACCACCCTCATCAACGAGATCTACCGCACCATGACCGGCCGCGGCGAACAGGCCGCCCCGCTTCCGCCGCACGGCGTGGAGACCACGCGCCCCAGGCCCACGCTCGCCGACTCCCCGCTCCCCGCCGCCTCAGTGGACGGGCTGGCCGGGCTGGCCGAAATCCTGCAGCGCCACGATGGTCACCTCGACATCGCCGCCCTCGCCGACGAACTCGGCCTCGAAGTCGACGACCTGCTGTCCCTGGTCGACGCCTTGGAACTGCTCGGATTCGCCACGCTGGACGGCGGGCACCTCGCCCTCTCCGACGAAGGGCTGGCGTTCTCCGCCGCAGACGTCCAGGAATCGAAGAAGATCTTCGCCGCCGCCGCACTCGAGGTGCCCCTGGTACGGCTCATCACCACCAGCCTGGAAAAGAGCGTCGACGGCGGTCTGCGATACGGGTTCTTCCGTGACCTGCTCGCCCACCACTACACCAGCGAGCAGGTCACCACCCAGCTCGAGGTCGCCACCGACTGGGGCCGCTACGCCGAGCTGTACTCCTACGACGCCAACCACGAGGAATACATGCTCGACCCTTCCCGCGCCACGAGCCTCGGCCACGACGACGAACCCGGAATGTCCACCTGAACGACCGCGAAACCCCTGCGGGCGGACTGCGCAGAGGAGGACACCGATGACTCAACGACTACGGTCAGGCCTGCACCGTGCTCCGGATGAGCCTCAGCCCGATGTCCAGCCCGATCTGCACCAGGATCCCGGCTCCGCAGGCTCCCACGATCGCGACCGCGACCGGCTCCAGGAACGGGAGCAGGGACCGCAGCGCATCGGACAGACCCGTGGGCAGGGCAAGCTGGGGAATGCTGATCGTGATCGTCATGATGGACCTCCCGTCCGCGCCGACGAGATGGCGCAATGTGCACCCGTCGGCACCGGGCGAGCCGGTTCCAGCGCGGCGGTCAGCCCGCGAGCCGCAGGCCGCGCATGTCGGGTGCAGCGGAATTCGGTCGATGATCGTTACTTGCGTCAGGACTCATTCCGCTCACCTCCTCGCGGTCATGGCCCAGTGGGCCCACGGCTTCATCTCCACTAGACCCCGCGATCGGCGCCTTGTCAAGCGATTGCGCAAATAAGCAACTAGCTACCCACCGCTCATGGCAGGCGCGCGAACCATGCCAGCGAAAGAACACCGCCGGTCAGCGCGAGCACGAGCGCGATGCCGAAGTAGCCCGAGGTCGACTCCTGACGTTCGGTACGGAAGCCGAGCGAACTGCCGATGTGCTTGTAGACCTGCGACAGCTCCGATCCGGCCTCGGCCTCGTACGCCTTGCCGCCGGTGTCGACGGCGAGATTGCGCAGGGTGGTCTTGCTCGGCGGCACCGGAACGGTCTCCCCGTCGATGGTGACGGTGCCGCCCGGTGTTCCGAAAGCGATCGTCGACACCGGAATCTTCGCCGCCTTCGCCGCGGCGGCCGCCTCGATCGTGGAACGCCCGCTGGTGTTGTCACCATCGGACATCAGCACGATGTGGCCGGGCGGCGGGTCCTGACCGGCGCGCGCGTCGAAGGATCGGATGGACTGCAGGGCGGTGAACACCGCCTCGCCGATCGCGGTGCTCTTGCACAACTGAAGCCCGTCGATCCCGTGCGCGATGGCATCGCGATCGATGGTCGGAGCGACGACCGCGGAGGCATCGCCGCAGAAACCGATCAAGCCCACGTTGAACCGGACCGGCAGGTTCCATACGAACTTCTTCGCCTGCGCCTTGGCGGCCTCGACCCGGCTCGGCGCCACGTCGGTCGCCTTCATCGACAAGGACACATCGATCGCCACGATGATCGTGGCCCGTTCACGCGGAACCCTCACCGGCCGCGCCGGCCGCGCGAACCCGATCAGCAGCACCACGATCGTCGCCAGGAACAGCCCCGCCGTCACATGCCGTCGCCACCCCGGGCGGTGCGGCGCGACCTGCGCCAGCAGCGCCAGGTTGGTGAACCGCACCGCATATTTCTTCCGACGCCGCTGCATCAGCAGATAGGCGGCGACCATGACGGGAACCAGCAGCAGCCACCACAGCCGCTCCGGAGAGAGGAACGTCACGGGATCCACCCGACCCGGCATCCGGGCACGAGACGTTGCCGCAAGGTCATCATCGCCGGTGCCGCCCCGGGCCGTCGGCCGGCGGCATCACCTCTCGCAACGACTCCGTCACGCGATACGCCCCCGTACCCCGGTCCCCGGGCTTGTGCTCACGCCGGCGCCGGACCCGGCGCGACGATCGGTACCGGCACGACGGCTCCCGTCCGAGCGGGCACCGCGCCCCCCTGCGGTCCTTGCCCTCCCCCTGGCGGATCGACCTGACCGGTGATGTACCCGGTCAGCAGCCCCGCCCCCTCCAGCAGGTTGCGAACCTGGGGGTTCGCCGCCCGGTAAAAGATGCGTGTCCCATCCCGGCGCGAGCTCACCAGACCGGCTGCGCGCAACTTCGCCAGATGCTGTGACACCGCGGCCACATGCGCCCCCACCAGCTCCGATAGCTGGCCGACCGCTTGCTCCTCATCGGCCACCGCCCACAAGATCTGAAACCGCGTCGGGTCGGCGACCGCCTTCAGAACCGAGACGATCGCGTCGACACTGACCACCGGTGACTCAGACGAAGCTTGCGCATTCATGCAACAACCCTAATTCACGAACGGCCGCTACCACGCCGCCGAAGCCCTCGCCGCGAATAGACACCGACCATCAGCAACGCGGTGACGGCCGCGGTGAGCAACACCAGCGAAACGACGCCTCGCGCCGGGGCCGGCAACAGCCAGACGATCAGCATCTCGCTGAGCAGCACCATCGCCACGACCGGCATTGGACGCATCACCCAGCGGCCTTCATGCCACCTCACGGCGCCCTCCGACGGAAATCGACCTACTTGCATCATTGCGCAACTAGCTTAGTTCACATCGCCGCCGAGCGCCATCACCCGGGACGACGTGGCGATGGAGCAGATCCTGCGCGCCTGCGGCCACGACCACGACATCCCCGACGAGAACCGCCTGGAAGTGACCGCCACGGACACCGATGAGGACGGACGGACCGTCAACATCAACCGCACCGCCTGCCGGCAATGCGGAATGATCCAGGTCAGCCGCTGGCGGCCCCCGGAGCCGGGCACCCGCGGCTTCCTCGTCATGTCCACCTTCGAGCGGCCAGAACCGGGCGACGTCCCCGGCCTCGCCGAACGCGCCCTCCAGGTGACCGACACCGAACTCGCCGACTTCATCGCCGCGCGCGGGTTCCCCGGCGGCGTCCCCGCTGACTTCGCCCCCGACCGGCGCACCACCGCGTCCGTCGAGCACCTCGACCTCACGCTCCGGATCCGGGCCCGCCAGTTCGCCCTGCTCGACCGCCACGGCTCGGTGGGCGACATCCTCCCCGTCCCCGCCTACGCCGAGTCCGCCGACCTCGTCGACGCCGTCCCGGGCTCGGCGCTGTTCTGGCCGCCCATCCACGACGGCGAGTTGACCCTGTCCGTGACGATCTCCCCGACGCCCCCGGAACCCGACCGGTCCTACGACCGGATCGTGGAGCTGAGCTGCCGGTTCGGCACGGGCCACGCCGTCCTGCACGAACTCGCCGGACGGAAGCTGCCCTGCCGCCGCTCCCCGCGGGCCACGGCGACTACCGCCTACGGTTCCACACGAAGCCGTCCGGGTGCCTCCTCCAGATCTGGAACCAGCCCCGCACGAAACCGAACATCTTGCGCTGACCCGCCCCGCCGTCGCGCCGCGGCCGTCCGGCCGGATCAGCCCGAGTCCACACGCCGCCGCACCAGGGGGTACACGTCGTAGACCAGGTGATCTGGCCGGGACCGCCGGGCGGTAGCGCGGTGTGGAGGCATTTGTTGTAGCCGGACTTCCCAGGCAGGTACGGCACCGCGCCACCGGCGCGTTGATTGACCCCGGTCATGGTGCGGTGGAGAACGCCTCGATTCCCTTGCGCCACGTGGTGTCGAGATCGGCATGGAGTGCGAATCGCTGGTTCAGCTCGAGGATGACCATCCCGTGCGCGAAAGCCCAGATGGCCCGCGCGCGTTCGAGATCGCCGCCGGTCGCATCGAGGAGCGGCATCGCGGCGGCCTCCTCGACACCGGGAACGAGGAGGTCGCGGCGCAAAGGCCGCTCGGTCATCAACCGGTACAGATTCGGCTGGCGGTGGGCGAAGTCACGGTACGCGCGAACGAGGGAGGCGATGGGGTCGTCGGCCCGATGGACGGCATCGGTGAACAGTTCGGCCTGTTCCTCGAAGCCGACGGAGATCAGTGCCGCCTCCAACGCTTGCTTGTCGCGCAGGTGTTCGTAGATCGAGGATGCGCGGATCCCGAGTTGGGCGCCGAGGCGACGCATCGAAAGCGCGTCGGGGCCTTCCCGCTCGAGTAGCTCCCGCGCGGTCTGCACGATCTCTCGGGCCCGTGGACTGAGCCGACTCAGTGCTTGGGGCACCATCGGCCGTCCGCGCATCTCGATCGCCCTTCCCAGACTCCCCTAACGGCGTTAGGCTACCAGCCTAACACCGTTAGGCCGCCTTCTTCCGGGCGACCCGAGCCGAAAGGCTGACTCGATGTCAGTTCGCGCCCCATCCGGAACTGCCGATGCCGTCGCCCGCGACGGACGGGTTCGCGGCCGGATCGCGCAGGCCCTCCTCTTCCTTGCCGCGCTCGGTGCCATCGTCGCCGCTGTCGGCGCCGTAGGCGCCGTCGCGGACGCCGGACCTGCCACGCGCATGGTCGAGACTTGGCGCATGCTCGGCTTCGGCGTCTTCGCCGGCGTGTTCCTGCTGCTGGCCTACCGCCCCCGGCTCTACGCCGGGATCTGGGAGCTTTCCATACTCAACAAGCTCGGCCTGAGCCTGGCCGCGCTGTCATTCGGGAGCGATACCGACGGAGCCGGCACCGCGTTGGTCGCCGACAGCGCGGTCACGCTCATGCTGGTCGCCGCGTATGTGCTCAGCAAGGGCTGGACAGCATGGTCAACCGCACGGGCCACAGCATGACCCCAGGTCGATCCGGTTGCCGCTCCGGGCCCGCTGAGCGCTTCGCACCACGGTTCGTGACGCGACCCATCGCGAACGTGAAATGCGCCAGAGAGGGAGGGCCGAAGCCCACGGAGCCGATCACTTCCCGAGCACCCTGGTACGCCGGAGCGAACCGCTTCATGTACCCGACGACGACCTCGGTATGCGCCTCGGTGGCGAGGGCGGCGAGTTCGCGGAGCTCGCACGCGGACTGCCCGCCCGGTTTCTCGCAGAAGACTGTACGCCGGCGCGTGATAGTTCCGAACTTCGCGCAATCGCGTCAACCGTCGCGGCGCGATATCCGCGGGCAGCGAATTCGGCATGTGCCGCATCCAGGATCCGACGGCGAGCGAGCTCGCCATCGCTCATCGACGAGTGCGTGCGAGCCATGGCACCAAGGGTAGCGGCGACGCCCCCTGAGACCCCACGACCCATGGATTTCCGCATCCGTCGCCACTCTTGCACCTGGGATCGGCGGTGGCGATCGCCTGAGTGTGGTCGCCGAGTTCGTCGACGAGGTCGGTGATCTGCTGCCTGCCGAAGACCCGCCCACCGGCGGGCTCGACGTGGGGCGTCTAGGCGACCGCCCAGGCGAGGAGCGTTGCGGTGAACGCGTCGGCGTCGACCTCCATACCCGAGGCGATGCGTTGCTGGAGGCCGCTGATCGCGCAGATGATGACCTCCGCGCGCTGGAGGGCTTGCGGGCTGGGCTCGCTCGCGGTCTGGTCGATGGAACGGGCCAGCAACCGGTACACCCGGGCCTGCCGCTCGGCGATCATCGACTGGAGTGAGGGCGAGCCGGCCGCGCGGGCCCAGACCTGGTTGCTCAGCCGGCCGCGGCGCCGGTCGGTCGCCGCGGAGATCAGTGCCTTCATCGCCTCGGGCAGGGGAAGCGGGTCGCCGTCGTCGGCGTCGAACCGAACGCCCGCGGCGCTCTCGCTCACCGCCATCACCACGGCCTCTTTGCTGTCGAAGTAGCGGTAGACGGTGCCGGTCGCCACACCGGACGCCTGGACGATCTCGGCCATCGAGGTCTCCGCGAACCCTCTCTCGGCGAACAGCGCCTCGGCGGCCACGATGATCGCCTTGCGGCGGTCATGGATGCGCTGCTCGGTCAGTTTGGCCATGGCAACGTGCCGTCCTCTCTCGCCGGGCCCGTCCGGGCTTCGTCACGATGCCTCCGGGCGTGGAACATCCACATGTTCTCACCACCGTGCCGCGGGTCCCGGTGGCCGGGTACGTGGCGGTTGACCAGGGCGCCGTGCGCCGCGAAGGTCGACTCCGTCACCTCCCACTGCGCCTGCGGCAGCCACCGGGCCGGTGAAGTGCGTACGCACGGTGACGTAGTCGCCCATCATCTGGGTCAGCGATGAGGTCGCCGTGATGCCGTCGGCCAGGTACGCGCGCTGGCCGGCCGGAACGGCGGGCGCGAGGGAGACGAGCAGCCGCGCCAGCGGGTCGTCGAAGAGCGGGTCGGAACGCGCGCCCTCGTACGCGCGCATCGCGGCGGTTGCCACACCGCAGTCGCGATCGACCCCGGGATTGTCAGTGCGGTCATGACCAGTATTGTGAATGAACGTTCATTCCGCGCCAAGGGGGAGTCATCATGACGGCACGGGCTACGGCCCTGGTCACTGGATCGACGAGCGGAATCGGGCGGGCGACCGCCCTCGCACTCGCCCGGGAGGGCATGTGCGTGATCGTCCACGGCCGTGACGCGACCCGCGGAGAGCAAGTCCGCAAGGAGGTCGAGGCCGCCGGCGGCGAGGCGACGCTACTGCTCGCCGATCTCGCGGACGTCGCACAGATCCGGGAACTGGCCGACCGGGCCGCGTCGGTCAACGGCGGAGTCGACGTCCTTGTCAACAACGCGTTCGACGCCGGCTCGTACACGGCGAGCGCCGACACGACGGTCGCGGACTTCGACCTGCGCGTCGCGGTCAACCTCCGCGCGCCCTACTTCCTCACCGCGGCGCTGGCGCCGGCGATGGCCTCGCGCGGCGAGGGCGCGGTGATCAACGTGACGATGGCCGCAGCGAGCAAGGGCGTCCCCGGGATCGCGCTGACCTCGGCGACCAAGGCCGCGCTCGAGTCGCTCACCCGCACGTGGGCCGCCGAGTACGGGCCCCAGGGCGTGCGCGTCAACACGGTCAGCCCCGGCGTCGTCCTGACCCCGGCCAACGCCGGCATGCGGGACCAGATGCACGCGTTCGCGGCGACCACTCCGGCGCAACGGCCCGCCGAGCCGGAGGAGATCGCCGCGGTGATCGCCTTCCTCGCCTCCCCCGCGGCATCCTTCGTGCACGGCGCGAACCTCGCCGCCGACGGCGGAATGCGCGCGGTCTGACGCCGCCGACCGAACGGCGCACGCCGCTTGAGGTGCCTGGCCGGCCTCGCTTGACGCCTCTGGCTCGGTGACTGGACCGCCGGGGCAGGCTGCGCCTTATCGGTGGGTTTGGGCAGCCGTGCGCCTGCCGGCTGTGAGAGGCCACGAAGTCGATGACGGCGTTGGCGAACAACTCCGGCTGTTCGCCGCCGCCGACCTTTATCAGAACCTCGCTCGCATTCACGGAGGGAATGCATGGAGATCTGGTCACTTCGTTATGCGATCACGCTTGTGGAGGAGTTGCACTTCGGTCGCGCCGCCCAGCGGCACTACATCGGCGCCCAGCCGTTCGGCCGGCACATCCAGAATCTGGAGCGCGAACTGGGCGTCCGGTTGTTCGAGCGCACCAGCCGGCGGGTCACCCTGACCCCGGCGGGCGCGCGGGTCCTGGCCGAGGCCCGGGCCATCGTGGACGCGGTGGACGCGCTCACCGACGCGCGCCGCTGGGCCGAACCCGACGTGGCCGAAACCCTGGCCGGCTCGCGCAGCTGAACGGACGAGCCAAGAGGCGCGCCCTGGACCACAACCTTTCCGCCTGATGATCTCCTGCTGCGGTCGTGCCGCGCTCAGCTCAGCTGGTGCGCAATGTATTGATGACCGCGATGGCCTCGTCCAGCAAGTCGATGGGGCAGCCCCAGTAATCGTAGATGCCTCCGCGAGTTCGGTTACTGCCGCAGATGACGAATACCCCGGTGCCCAGCTCGGTCTTCAGGTGGGTGGCCAGCCATCCGACGAAGCCGCTGTTGTCCAGTTCGGGCGGGAAGTGGAAGGAGAAGATCCCGAATTGTTCGGCATCTCGGTGCTCTTGTGTGAGCGGGACAAGTCGGCTCCAGCTCTCGCTGTCTCGGACCACCGCCAGTATGTCAGCGGTGAGTGCCGGTGGCCTGTCCGCGGGAGATTCTTCGAAGCACCAGACGCCATCGTGCACGGCGATCTCGGCCATGGCGATCACACGACGTAGACGTTCTTCCGTCTGTTGCGGAGTCTCCACGCTGACACTGACCATGACGAGGTCTCCTGATTCGTGCGGCAGGGAACTGCGCTGGGGGTTATCGGGCGGTCGTCCCACGCCGGGCGTGGCGCCTCGGCATGTTCGACGACCAGGACAACGCCGTCGCGGCCTCGTTGATTTCTTTCTTGGCCGTGCCTGTTCGGAGTCGGGGGGACTCCTCCACCGCCGGTCACACGATCGTTGGCGCCGTCTCCTCGAACGCTTCGGTCAGGTCCGCAAGGGCCTCGGAGATGATCGCCGGGTCCAGGGGGTCGCCGGGCCGGTCGTCGAGCCGGACGTGCGGGATCTTCTGCTCGGGGTCGTCGATGCCGGCCCCGGCCACGATGCCCGGATCGAGACCGACCACCAGGTGACGGCCGGCGGCCATCTCCCGAGAGATCCAGCGCGTGACGTCGCGATCCTGCGGCTCTCCGCGTTCCCAGCCGCGCCGGATCAGCCGCAGCACGCCGCGGATCGGCATCACGCGTCCCTCGAAGCGTTCCAGCCGGCCGCTCGACCGCTCGTCCTCGGTCAGGGTGTGCACGGTCCGATCGAGTTGCCGGAACGGCTGCAGGATCTCGTAGTCGGCGAACAGCTCGGACCAGGCCGGCAGGTCGCGGCCGAGGTCGACAGGGTGCGCGATGTGGATCGTGGCCCGTCCGGGCAGGTCCAGCGCGCCGTCGGTGATGCCGGCGAGGGTGCGGTCCTCGGCGATCCGGAACGCCGTCGTCCGGTCGCCGTCCTCGGCGATCCATACCAGCCTGCGCGTGATGTGCCAGGTCAGTGGGTGTGCGACGAACAGGTCCCGGAACTCGGTGAGCGTCCAGCGGCGCCGGGTCACCATGGCGGTCTCGAGCCGGCGGACCTGGTCGCCGGCGACCGCGCGGACGTCCTTCCTGAGCCCGGCGAACCTTCGGTACGCCGCCTCAGCCCGCTCGGGGTCGTCCTTGGCTCCGGGTTTTGGCAGTGTCTTGCGCCGTTTGCCGTGCTCGTCGGTGACGTACGGGCGGAGCTGTTCGTCGAAACCGGCGACGAACCGCCGGGGCCCGTAGTCGAGGATGAGGGTCCCGTCGGGGTCGAGCCCGAAGTCCGGCACCAGCCGGTCGGCGAGCCGCTCGGGCGTCAACCCCAGCCGTACGGCGACCTCATCGATCCGTTCCCGGGCCCGCGCCTTGAGCGCCGGGAACCGCACCTTCTGCGCGATTCCGTTCAGGTGCATCAGCGCGACGTCGGTGCCGATCTCGCCGAGCACGTCCAGGCCCTTGACCGCCTTGGCATTCCCGCCCTCGCCCGGCCAGGCCCGGATCACCGGTGCGAACCGCCGTACCGTCTCGTCGTCGCCGAGCCAGCCGAGCTGGGTCAGCGCCCAGCCGTCCCGGGCCGGCGCGCCGGCCGCCTGCCAGCCACGGAACAGCGCCCAGGAGAACTCCGCCAGGGAGGCCGGGTCGCAGGCCTCGCGGACCGGCCCGATCCCCGGGTACATCGCGCCGGGCCTCGATATCGCGAGCATGGTCAGGAGGTGGGCGGTCGCCTCACGCGGCAGCGCCCGCGTACGGTCGCGCAGCCGGACCTGCGGGAGCAACTCGGACCCGGCCCACCGCCCGATCGTCGGCATCCGGTCCGGGAGGAGCTCCATCGGATCGACCGCCAGGAACCGCTCGATCGCGCGCGCGGCCTCGTCCCCGGACACACGCGCGGCCGCCACGATCGCATCCGCGCCGTACTCGGACGCGAGGTGGCGAAGGGCGCCCTCGGCGTCCCTCCGCCGCTCTCCGGGCTCGCCGAGCGCGGCCGGCACCAGGTACGGCACGGCGTCCGTGCCGTGCCGCCCGAACCAGGTGACGGCGGCCTCGCGCACCGACGTCAGCCGGGCCAGCCGGCCGGCCGCCAGCAGCGCGGCCTCGGTGTCCAGGAACGGCAGGAGAACGGCCGCGGCGCCGGACGGGTTCGACCGGGCGGCGTACAGCGCGAGAGGGAGGGCGTCGAGCTCGAACCGCGCCACGATGGCCGACATCCACGTCGCCGCCCCCGCGAGCTGCCCGGGTCGCCAGCTCCCGACCAGCGGTCGCAGCAGCTCCTCGGGGCCCCATACGAAGAGCGCGGGGTTGCAGTCGGTCGTCCTTCCGGCCCGGTACTCCTCGATGGCCTTGATCGCGATTTCGCGACGCTGGTACCCGTAGGTGCCCAACGTGGCCTCCGCCCACCGCTCCCGCTCGCCATCGGCCCAGATCACCGCCTGCCGGGCGGGCGGGGTCAGCCCGGCCAGGACGGTGGGCTCCGGCGGCGTGCGCCTCCGGGTCCACGGTGGCGTGACCAGCACCTGCGGGAGGGCGTCGGCCGGGGCGTCCGGCACCCGCTTGCCCGCCGCCGTGAGCGACTCGATGACGGCTCGGACGTCGGGCGGTAGATCCGGCAGCGCGGCCGCCGTACGCGCCGGAGCGGCCAGCAGGTGCCCGGCCAGCAGTTCGCGGGCGAGCCCGGCCGCGCGCGATGACCCGCGGGTCGCGGGGGCGAGCAGCCGCATCGCGCGGATCGGGAAGCGTTTCATCGCGCCGAGCAGCGCGGGCTGGACGTACTTGCGGCCGACGCGGTCCACCAGGGCCTGGAACGCCTCGTCGGACGGCAGCAGGGCGAGCGCGCCGAGCATCGTGCGGGTTTCGGGCACGGAGAGGTCCTGGTCCAGGGCAGCGGTCAGCAGCGGCGCCATCGCCGGACCGAGCCCGTCGACCATGGTGGCGACGACGCCCGTGGGAAAGTCCCACCACCGTGGCGGCACCCGGTCGCCGAGCACGGCGAGCTGGTCTGCCGAGCTCAGGGCGAGCAGCAGCATCCATCGAATCGGATCGTCCGGAGGAGCTGCGCAGCACTCGTCCACCCAGTCCCGCCGGTCCGGCACCAGGTAGGAGACGACGGCCCGCTGCGCGGGGTCGCGCCGGCAGCCCGCGAGCCGCTCCACGGCCTCGGCGTAAACCTCGTCGCCGGCGGCGGCCAGCCGGGTGCGGAGCCGGCGCGACGCGTACTCGTCCCTCCACCAGGCGCGCGTGTGCCGGCCGTAACGTGAGGCGGCGACCACCCGCAGCTCCCCGGTGCCGGGGGCACTGTCGACGGCGGCGGAACCGAACTCGGCGAACGCACAGGCGGCGAACGGCAGGCCATGGTCGGCTACCCAGGCGTCGGCGAACGGCCACGCGACCCCTCCAACGGACCGGTGCACCTTGATCGACGCGACCACCGCCGCGCCCAGCGGGTTCGGAGCGCCGTGAAGGTGGGCGAGCCCCCGATCGGCCAGCTCGGGATCGGACCCCGGGTCGCGGAGCACCTGCTCGATCTCGGCACGGGCATCCGGCGAGAGGAGCGTACGCGGCGCGCGCTCGTCCACCGCGGCGACCGGCGCATCACCCCGCCGCGGATGCCGGCGTTCTCTCCACGCGGCAGGAAGGGACAGGGCGTCTTCGTCGGGCCGTCGGGAGGTGGCGGTGGATCGGACGTTCATGCCGGGACACCGTAGGGCAGCAGCCCGACAAGCCGCTGCACACCCCTGGAAATCGTCGTTACAGACCCCCGTGGGAGGCCCTCCGCTGCCTCGATGATGCTCGCCTGTCCTTACGGTTCGCCCGTCGAGGCCCGAAGCGCCGTAGTAACCCTTTTGTGGCTGTCATCCGGTATCGCGTGGGTAGCGTCGCCGGGTGCCGTCGGCGATTATCGACGCGACGTGACCGCGCCGCGAAAGGGTCGGGTATGTCGGGTATGACGTGGCATCCGTGGAGACAGGCGTTACTCACGGCGGGGGCGGCCGTGGTCGGCTTCGACCCGTCCACGCGCACGTGGGTCACCGACGGCGCCCAGTCTCAGGGGATGGTCGACCTGCCGCCGCTGAAGGGCAGGGTGGTGACCGATCCCGCCTCGCGCGGCCGGGCGGCCGACGACTTCGGGCACCTGGTCCACCGGACCCCCGGGGCCGTGCTGGAGCCCGGCGCCGTGTCGGACATCCTGCTGATGATGAAGTACTGCCGGACGCACAACCTGCAGGTGGCCGCGCGCGGCCAGGGACACGCCACCTTCGGTCAGGGCCAGGTCGCGGGCGGTCTGATCATCGACATGACCCCGCTCAACGCGGTTGAGGTGCGGGAGGACACGGCCGTCGTGGAGGCGGGCGCGCTCTGGAGCAGCTTGGCGCAGGCGACCCTGGCCCACGGCCTGACCCCTCCGGTCTTCACCGACTACCTGGAGCTCTCGGTCGGCGGCACGCTCTCGGTGGGCGGTGTCGGCGGCCAGACCCACCACCACGGAGCCCAGGTGGACGGCGTCGTGGAGCTGGAGGTCGTCACGGGAGAGGCCAGCCTGAGGAGGTGTTCCGCGGAGTCGCGCCCCGAGCTCTTCCGCGCGGCGCTGGCTGGAAGAGGACAGTGCGGCATCATCACCAAGGCCACCGTGCGCCTGCTGCCCGCCCCCGCGACGGTCCGCCACTACCTGCTCTCCTACCCGAGCGTCGCCGCGCTGACCGCCGACCAGCGGTGCGTGGTCAACGACGGCCGCTTCGCCTACGTGGAGGGAGAGCTCGGGCTGCCGACCGGCTCCACCGGCTGGAGTTACCAGCTGGAAGCGGTCGCCTTCTTCAACGGCACGACCCCGCCCGACGACGCCAGGCTTCTCGACGGTCTGAGCGACCAGCCCGGCGACCGGCAGATCCAGGACATGTCCTACTTCGACTTCCTCAACCGGCTCGCCGCGGGCGTCGCCTATCTGAAGTCCACAGGCGAGTGGTACCGCCCGCACCCCTGGTGGAACATGTTCCTGCCCGCGAGCCGCACCGACGCCTTCGTGGAGGCCGCCATCAAGGACCTGACCGAGACCGAGGTCGGCGCCAGCGGCGTGGTCCTGCTCTATCCCTTCCCCCGCGCCCGCCTGCACCTGCCCTTGCTGCGCATGCCCGACGAGGAGACGGTCTTCCTCTTCACGCTGCTCAGAACCGCCTCGCACGGAGCCGAGAACCCGCAGGACATGGTGGAGGCCAACCGTTCCCTCTACCTGCGCGCCCAAGCCGTCGGGGGCTACCAGTACCCGGTCGGCTCCATACCCACCACGCATGAGGAGTGGCGCACCCACTACGGCCCCGCATGGGCCGCCTTCCAGACGGCCCGTGAACGCTACGACCCCGACGGAATCCTCACTCCGGGCCAGGGCGTCTTCCCTCCCAGACCGTGAAGTCCGCGGCCGGATCACCCGTGCCGAGTATGGAATTGGACGCCTCGCTCCGGGCGAGCGACATCATTCCTCGATCGACTACGGCCGGCGGATGGCGTCGCCTTCCGTGGTCACGTGGACCTTCGCGACAAGGCCGTGTCGGACGGTGAGTGTGATGAGCGCCGCCGGCCGGCGGTCCACGAAGGCGAGCAGCTTGGGGTTCGTGCCGATCGGATGTGACACCAAGGTCGCGTGGCTTCCCCAGTAGCGGAGCATGTTGCGGGCGACCGCTTCGGGACCGTGGACCGTCACTGACTCTCGGCCGGTCTGCGTGGCGAACTCGACCGCACCCCACACCTGCGGATCCAGCACGGTGACCAGCGCGTCGAGGTCACCGTTCGCGCACGCCTCGATGAACCGCTCGGTCACCGCGCGGTGTTCGGCGGCGGCGACGTCGAAGCTGCGAGGTTGGGCTGCGAGCACCTTCTGCCTGGCCCGGCGAGCGAGCTGCCGGCAGGTCGGTACCGGTCGGCCGAGGATGCCCGCGATCGAGTCGAACGGCAGCTGGAACACGTCGTGCAGGACGAACGCCACTCGTTCGGCCGGTCCCAGCCGCTCGAGCACGACGAACAGGGCGAGCCGCACCTCGTCGTCCAACGTGATCCGGTCGGCCGGATCGACGGGGATGGGTTGGGCCAGTGGCACGGCGGCCTCGAATTCGGCCGCGTCCGTGATGCGCTCTCTGCGCACCCGCGCCGAGCGGATCTGGTCGACGCAGAGCCGGCTCGTGATGACGGTCAGCCAGCCACGTACATCGTCGATGTCGTCGCGGGCACGGGCGAGACGTGCGTACGCCTCTTGGACGACGTCTTCGGCCCCGCCGACGTCGCCGAGTATCCGGAACGCCAGGTCGATCAGATAACCGCGGTGCCGCCACGCCTCGGCGAACCCGTCGGCGACTTCGCTCATGGATCGTCCCTCCCCGGTGGTGCCAACCCTCTTCAGGACACGACGAGATGGGCGTGCGAGAAGTGACAACCTCCGCTCCGTCACTTTCTCCTCCGCCGTCTCGTCGTGTACTGGTCCGATACTCATCGAACGGAAAGGCCGAATGATGATTCTTGTGACCGGGGCGACCGGCAACGTCGGGCGCCCTCTCGTGGGCATCCTGGCCGACGCGGGTGTCCCCGTGCGGGCGGTCACGCGGACCCCCCACACCGCAAGCCTGCCCGACGGCGTGGACGTGGTCCGCGCGGACCCGTCCGACCCCGGGACGCTCGCCGTAGCCCTCGACGACGTCGACGCCGTCTTCATCAACCCGCGGGCGGTGGGACACGCGGCGGCCGCCCTGGTCGCGCTCGCAGAGAAGCGCGACGTCCGGCGTGCGGTCGTGCTCGCCGCGTCCAACGTCGATGAGGACCCGGCTCGGCAGCCGTCGCGGTACCGCGGTGACTACAACAGGGAAGCCGAGCAAGCCGTCACGGCTTCCGGAATGGAGTGGGTGAGCCTTCGTCCCACGACTTTCGCCGGCAACGTGATCGGCCTGTGGGCCGCCCAGATCGGCGCGGGCGATGTCATCCGCGGCCCGTACGCGCGCGCCGCGGCGGCGCCCATCGACGAGCGGGACATCGCGGAGGTCGCGGCGCACGCGTTGCGCCGCGACGACCTGCTCGGCGAACGGCTCGAGGTGACCGGCCCGGCCTCGCTCACCCAGGAGGAGATGGTGGCGATCGTCGGCACGGCGATCGGCCGGCCGCTGCGGTACCAGGAGGTCCCGCCGGAGGTGGCCAGGCAGATCATGGTCGCGCAGGGCTTTCCCGAGCAGTTCGCCGTCGCGTACCTGCGCATGCAGGCGGACGCTGCCAGGCAGCCGGCGCGGACCACACAAGTGGTGACCGAGGTGCTCGGCCGCGACGCCGGAACCTTCGCCTCGTGGGCCGAACGGCACCGCGAGGCGTTCCTCGCCGCTTCCGGCCCCCGCGTACCCGGGGGCAGGCGATGAGGCTGACGATCGTCGGCGCGACCGGAGGAATCGGCCGGCACCTGCTCCAGCAGTCCGTGGCCGCGGGGCACGACGTGACCGCGGTGGTGCGGGACCCCTCGCGGCTGTCCGCGGACGTTCGTGTCGTCCGCGCCGATCTCGCGACGGCGACACCGCAGGCACTGGCGCCGGCGGTCTCAGGCGCGGACGCGGTGCTGTCCTGCCTCGGGCCCCGGTCGAGGGCCGACGTCGGCATCGCCCATCGCGGGACACAGACCCTCCTCACCGCGATGCAGACGGCCGCCACGCGCAGGATCGTCGCTGTCAGCGCCGCACCCGTCGCGACCATCGCCTCGCCGGGCCGACCGCACCCGCCGAGGCACGACCCGGGCGAGGGCCCCTTCGTGCGGTACCTCCTGGGCCCCACGGTCAAGGCCGTCTTCCGCGCGAACTACCGCGACCTGGCGTCGCTCGAAGACGCCCTTCGCGACAGCGGTCTGGACTGGACGGTCGTACGGCCGCCGTACCTCACCAACGGGCCGATGACCGGCGCATATCGCACCGCACTCGACCGCAACGTCCGCGGCGGACTCAGGGTGTCTCGGGCCGACGTCGCCCATCTCATGCTCGCCGTGCTGAGCCGCCCGGAGACCGTCAAGGCAGCCGTGGGCGTCGCCCGCTGACCGACGGGAGGTCGGCGGGTTGAGCCGCACCGGCACCACCGCCGCGCCGTACTCGCGCATCACCCCCGCTCGACGCGCTTGTGAGCGGCGGAGACGATGCCGGCGGCGCTGGTGCCGGCCGCGGCACTCACGGGTATGCGGATGCCGAGGACCGACGCCATCATGGAGCGGTGGGTGCGGACCGGCCGGCGCGAACTCCTCGACCGCACCTTGATCTGGAACCATCGGCACCCGCGACGTTGGCCTGGAAGGTGAAGATGTCCTTAGGCTGCCGGGCCGAGGCCCTGACCGGGTACGCATGGCCGCCGTGACCGGCGGCCGCCGGTACCGGCTTTTTCTCGCCGGGCAGGCGGTCTCGCTGCTGGGCGATGGCCTGGCCATCTTGGCCATCCCGCTGCTGGTGCTGCAGATGACGCGTAGTCCGCTGGCCGCCGCGCTGGCCTCCGCGCCACGGACGATCGGCTACCTGCTGGTCGGGCTGCCGGCCGGTCCCCTGGTGGACCGGATGGATCCGTGGCGGGTGTTGATCGGCGCCGATGTGGTTCGCTGCGCCGTGTTCGTGGCGCTGTTCACGCTGACGAGGGCGCACGCCGGCACGATCGCGGTGATCTTGGTGCTGGCATTCGTCGCCGGAGCCGCCGGGGTCTTCTTCGAAACCGCGCTGGCAATCGCGACACGCGACCTGTACCGGGGGCAGGCGCTGGTCGGGGCCAACTCTTTCCTGGAGACCGCCAACCAGACCTCCCTGGTGATCGGACCGGCCATCGTCGGCCTGCTGGCCGTCGCCCTCGGCATGAACGCCGCGCTGCTGGTGGACGCGGCCACGTTCGTGGTGTCGCTGACGACATTGGCGGGCACCCGGCGCCGCACTCCGCCGATCCCGCGCCCGCCACGCCAACAGGTCCCCCTGCGAACCCAGTGGCGCGACGGCGTGCGCTGCCTGGCGTCCTCGCCGGTCATCCTGTCCTTCGCCGTCCTGCAAGTCGTGATCAATCTGTGCCTGGCCGTGGAGAAACTGATCGTCTTCTTCGCCCGCGACTACCTGGGCGCCGCATCCTGGCTCGTCGGCGTGGCCGTTGCCGGCGGAGGCCTGGGCGGGGTCGCCGGCGCCGCCATCGCCCCCTATCTCACCGCCCGCATCGCTCCGGTCCGGCTGGCCCTGGCCGCCTCTGCGATGATCGGCATCGGGCTGTGCGTGACCGGCTCAGCCCCCGACGCCTGGTGGCTGGCCGCCGGCAACGCCGTGCTGGTGTGGGCCACCGTCGTGGCGAGCATCGTGATCCGCACCCTGCGCCAGCACCTGGTGCCCCGTGACCTGCTCGGCCGGGTCACCAGCACCGTACGCTCCATCGTCTTGGCCACCACCCCCCTCGGAGCGGTCCTGGCCGGCATGGTCACCCAAATGCTGTCCGGCAACCCCCGCCTGGTCTTCCTCGGCGCCGGCATGGTCGTGGCGGCCTCCGCCCCGATCGCCTGGTTGAGCGGGCTACGCCACCACGACGCCACCGGCCTGGACACGGCATCGGATGCGGCGTGCTGAGCGCATTACCCTGACCCGCCGGTGACCGCCTGCCACCAGCCCCTTCCTTGCCGCGGCCGTCGGCGCATCTCCTGCCGGGCCGACTCGAGGGCGCGTAGCGCCTTCGCTTCGCCGTGCCGGTCATCCAGGTCACGGAAGATGGAGACGGCTCTGGTGTGGTGGTCGATGGCTTCGTCGATCCGGCCCGCCTCGCGCAGGGCGAGGCCGAGGTTGCTCAGCGTCCAGGCTTCGAAGCGCCGGTCGCCCAGGTCGCGGAAGATGGTGACGGCCCGGAGGTGGGCGTCGATCGCTTCGTCGAACCGGAGCATCTCGTACAGGGCGAGGCCGAGGTTGTTCAGCGCCGTGCCTTCGAGGTACCGGTCGTCGAGCTCGTGGTAGACGCTGGCGGCTCGGGTGTGGTGGTCGGCGGCTTCGTCGAACCGGCCCGCCTCGCGCAGGGTGATGCCGAGGTTGTTCAGCACCCTGCCTTCGCTGCGGCGGTCGCCGAAGTCGGGGAAGATGGTGGCGGCTCGGGTATGGGCGTCGATGGCTTCGTCGAACCGGCCTACCTCGGACAGGGCGAGGCCGAGGTTGTTCAGCGCCCTGGCCTTCCCGTGCCGGTCACCGAGGTCACGGAAGATGGCGACGGCTCGGGTATGGGCGTCGATTGCCTCTGCGAACCGACGTACCTCACGCAAGTCGAAACCGAGGTTGTTCAGCGCCGCGCCTTCCCCTTGCCGGTCCTTGAGGTCGCGGAAGATGGTGACGGCTCGGAGGTGGGCGTCGATCGCTTCGTCGAACCGGAGCATCTCGCGCAGGGCGAGGCCGAGGTTGCTCAGCGCCGCACCTTCCCCGTGCCGGTCACCGAGGTCACGGGCGGCGGTAAGACCGTGGTGCGCAGTGGTGATGGCGTCGTCGAGGTGGCGGCGCCAGCGCAGATACTCGGCCAGAGACCCGGCAAGGGTCATGGCGGCGCGCGGCTGGACGGTGGCGGCCAAGGCGACGACGCCGACCACGTTGGGGCGTTCGGAGTCCAGCCAGGCCAGCGCGTCGCCGCGGCCTCGGAACCGATCCGGCAGCGGCACTCCGGCCAGCGCGCGCACATGGTCATCCGCAGCGCCGGTGGTGACCTCGTAGTACTTCAGCAGCCGCTCGAGTGCCCGGTGGCGGTCACCGCCGTCGATGGTGTCGGCGAGTTCGGCGGCGTACACCTTGATCAGGTCGTGCATCCGCCACCGCCCAGACCCGGGCGGGGCCTCGGTCAGCAGCCCGGCCTGGGCCAAGGCCACCAGCCTTGGCCGTGCCCGGTGGGCCGGTGCGCCGGTGAGCGCAGCGGCGGCGTCGGTGGAGATATAGGGGCCGGGGTTGACCGACAACCACCGGAACACCTCCTGCTCGCCGGGCCGCAGCCGGCGGTAGGACAGATCGAACGCCGCCCGCACCGGCACCGACCGCCTTGCCGCCGCCTCCCGGGAACCCTCAGGCAGTTGTAGTTCGTCCAGCCGGGTCCGCTCGTCGGCCAGGGCGTCCGCCAAGCCGGTGATCGGCAGGCCCGGATCACCCACCAGGACCGCGGCGGCGATCTGCAAGGCCAACGGCAGCCGCCCGCACCGATCCGCCACCTCCGCCAGCGCCGCCACTTGGGCGTCCGGGCGCTGGTCATGCGGACGAGCCCGCAACAGGGTCTGGCGGATCAGATCGACGGCCGCGTCGTCCGCCAGTTCATCGACGTCGATCAGGCGGGCGTCCAGGACCGCCAAGGTGTCACGGGAGGTGACCAGCATCCGATGCGCCCGATGCGCCGGGATCAGCGCGCGAATCTGCTCGGCGGACGACACGTCATCGGCCACCACCAGGACTCGTAATCCCGCCTGGCCGCGGCGGGTCAGCTCCGCCTGGTACAGCCCCAGCTGTTCTTGGAACGTGGGCGGCAGTTGCTGGTCGGCGATGCCGAGTGCACGCAGCAGCATGCCAACCGCCTGTGCGTCGGTCACCGCGCCGGCCGGGTCGTAGCCGCGCATGCCGAGAAACAGCACCCCGCCGCCGAACCAACCTCGTGCCGCCGCTTCGTGGCCGACGTGCAGGGCCAAGGCCGTCTTACCGATCCCGGCCATCCCATGCACCGCCGACACCACCACCGCCCTCCCCCGATCCTCCGGCTCCAGCAAACCCAGCAGTTGCTCGGTCTCCTGGCCACGGCCGACCAAAAGCGCCGGAGCCCCCGGCAACGACACCATCGACGGTGCCCCGTGCCCACCTGCCGATCCGCCCGCCGGGTAATGATGATGGACGTGCTGGTCCCGACCCACCTGGGTGATCTGGCCACGCTCGGAAGCTGCGGCGCCCTGCGCCACCCCGCCCATATCGCCGCCCGGAACGCCGTCGTGACCGGTCAGACCCATTGCCGCCTCGCCATACCACTCATCATCGCCCCGCAAGACAAAGACCAATCCTCGATTTCGGCAAGACGGCCCGATCCGGGTGCAGCCGACTTCGGACAGCCGGTGCACACCACTCTGGACACCTCTCAGGGCGAGTGATGTGATGACTTAATCACTAGCCGCGAGGTGACGATGAGTGGCGAAGTGGCCCGGCCGACCCTGTCCGACGCACTCACGGAACGGATTCTCGAGCTGATCCGTACAGACGGTCTGCGCCCCGGCGACCGGCTGCCCTCCACCCGTGAGCTGTCACAGCGTTTCGCGGTGACCGTTCCGACGCTGCGAGAGGTACTAAGACGCCTCGAGGTCACGGGCGCCATCCGGATGCGGCACGGGTCGGGCATCTACGTCGGCACCGACCTGGACCGCGTGGTGCTCCCCAACCCCAATGTCCGGGACCTGCGCGGTGAACGCGTGATGCAGCTCCTGGAGACACGCCTCCTCATCGAGCCACAGGCGGCCGAGCTCGCGGCCCGCCGCGCCGAACCCGAGGCCGTGGCCCGGATGCGGGCCGTCCTCGCCGAGGCCGGCAGGCACCTGCGCGACGAGGACGCGGAGCTGCATCTGGCCAATATGGACTTCCACCGGGCCACCGGCCTGGCGGCCGGGAACGGCGTGCTGGCCGAGGTGCTCGACTCACTGCTGTCGGTGCACGCGGTGGAGCAGCGGGAAATACTCCGGCTCTTCAACGACCGCGCCCGCGACTTCGACGAGCACACCGCGATCCTCGAAGCGATCGAGCGCGGAGACGCGAAAGCCGCGCGTGACCTGATGCACCGGCATCTGCAAGACGTGAAGTCCATCGTCGAACAACGCCTCACCCCCTGAAACCCTTCTTACCAATAAAACGCCCCACCTCCTGAAACCCTTCGCACCAATACAGCGCCCCGCCTCCTGACGACGTCCGCACCAATACAGCGCCCCACCTCCTGAGAACATCCGCACCCAAAACGGCTCACCCCCCGATAACGGAGACGTCACCATGAGAATTCATGGACTGCGGACAGCTTCCCTCTGCGCGGCGGCGACACTGTTCGCGATCGCGGGCTGCTCCGGCGGCTCGGCGAAGAAGAATGAACTGAAGCTCTACAACGACAAGAACGCCTGGACGCCCTTCTTCAACGAGCTCGGCGCGCTGTCCAAACAGCAGACCGGGCTGAGCATCAAACCGGTCGGCTACTCCGATGAGCGCGCGTACGACGCCTTCATCACGGCGTCCTTCCGTACCAGGATCAAGCCCGACCTTTTCACCTGGCAGACCGGCTCGAAGTTGAAGGACATCGTCGACCTGAGGCAGGTCGCCGACACCTCGGCCATCTGGCAGCAGGGGATCAAGAACGGCGACCTCAGCCAGGACGTCGAGAAGTACTTCACGGTCGGCGGGAAGCAGTACTGCGTGCCCACCAACGTCGCCTACTGGGGCATGTTCTACAACAAGAGGATCTTCGCGAAGTACGGCCTGAAGCCGCCCGCCACCTGGAACGATCTGATCAGGGCCGCGGACACGCTGAAGCAGCACGGCCAGAAGGCATTCTTCACCCAGGCGACGCCGAACCTGTTCACCTTCACCTGGTTCCAGCAGTTGCTGGCCGGCTCCGACCCCGCGCTGTACGACCGGCTCTCGACCGGCCAGGCCAAGTACACCGACCCCGGCGTGGTGGCCGCGATGACGCGCTGGAAGTCGATGCTGGACGCCGGCTACTTCAGCGACCCGGCCGACACGAGCGACCCGGCCGACGTGTTCAAGAGCGGCAAGGCCGCCATGGTGAACTACGGCACGTTCTTCGCGACGAGCCTCACCCAGCGCGGCATGAAACCCGGTTCGGACTACGGCTTCTTCGTGATCCCGAGCGTCGACCCGTCGTTGCCCAAGACCCCGCTGATCTTCGAGACGGGCCCGCTGTGCTCGCTCAACAAGGCCGCCGACCCGGCGGCGAACACGAAGTTCCTGAGCTGGTGGGTCACACCGGCGGCGCAGGAGAAGTGGTCGGCCAGCCGCGGCGACGTGTCCGCCAACCCGAGGGTAAAGGTCTCGAATCCCGAGTTCGCCCCGGTCTCCAAGGACGCGGGCACCGGCAGGTACCAGCTCGTGCAGCGGTACTTCGAGGCGACCCCGGCGCCGATCCTCGCGGCGGCGCTCGACGGGTTCAGCGGCTTTCTCGCCGACCCCGGCTCGTACATGAAGGTCCTGCAGACCATCCAGAAGGCCGCGGACGGCTACTGGAGTCAGCACAAGACCGGGAGCTGACGGGGTGGCGACTCGCAAGGCGCCGCTGCTCGGCCGGTTCCGGCTCGGTTACGTCTCCCCTGCCGTGCTGTTCGTCGCCGTCCTGCTCTACCTGCCGTTCCTGTGGACGGCGTACCTGAGCCTGACCAAGTACGACGGGCTGACCTCGCCGGAGTTCGTCGGCCTGAAGAACTTCGGCGCCCTGCTCCATGACCCCGCGCTCCTCACGTCCCTGCGCAACACCCTGCTCTGGGTGGCCGGCACGCTCCTGCTGCCGGTCGGGCTGGGCCTGCTGGTCGCCGTCCTGTCGTACGACGTGAAGGGCGGGACCTGGCTCCGGCTGCCGTTCATGCTCCCGTACGCCCTGTCCGGCGCGGGACTGGGCCTGGTGTGGAGCTTCATCCTCACCAAAGACGGTGTCGCCAACCAGCTGCTGGGCGCGCTCGGCCTGCCGGGCGGGCACACGTCGTTCCTGCAGTACGGGCCGGGCAACACCGTCGCGTTGGTGGTCGTCTGGACGTGGCAGCAGCTCGGCGTGAACACCTTGCTGTTCGTGGTGGGGCTGCAGTCGATCCCCAAGACGCCGATCGAGGCGGCCAGGATCGACGGAGCGTCGGGCTGGCAGCTGTTCCGGCACATCATCTGGCCGTTGATGCGCCCGCTCACCACCGTGGTGGTCGGTCTCGCGCTGGTGGCGAGCCTGAAGACGTTCGACATCGTGTGGGTGCTGACCCAGGGCGGGCCGGGCCGATCGTCGGAGACCCTCGGCGTGACGATGTACCGCGACACGTTCGTGGCGAACGACTACGGCTACGGCTCGGCCGTCGCGGTGTTGCTCACCGTCGTGACGGGCCTGGCCTCGTTCCTCTACCTGCGAACCCAGGTCCGGAAGGAGGACGCCCGTGCGTAGGGTGATCCTGGCCCTGCTCGGGCTCGTCTGGCTGCTGCCGACCTATCTCCTGGTGGTGAACGCCTTCCGGCCGGCGACCGCCTACGATCCGGCGAAGGCCTGGGTGCCGTCCGGCCACATCGCGATCTGGGGCAACGTCGTGAAGGCGTGGCACAAGGCCGACCTCGGCGGGGGCCTGGGCAGCACGCTGCTGTACAGCACCGTCTCGCCGGCCATCGCGCTGGTGTTCGCGGCGCTGGCCGGGTACGGCATCGTCGTGCTGCGGATTCGTGGCGGCTTCTGGTGGTTCATGCTGATCTTCGGCGGCATGACCATCCCGAACCAGATGATCCTGGTCCCCTTGTTCGTCCGGTACAGCGACGCGAATCTGTACGACCACCGGCTCGGGATGATCATCATCTACACGGCGATCAGCGTGCCGCTCGCCGCGTTCGTGATGCGGAACTTCTTCACCGGAGTAGCGTTCTCGATCTTCGAGGCGGCGCGGATGGACGGCGCCTCGACGCTGAGGATCTTCTGGCAGATCTACCTCCCGCTCTCGCGCAGCGCCCTGGCGGCGATCTTCATCCTCGAGTTCACCTTCGTCTGGAACGACCTCCTCCTGGGCCTGACGCTGACCCAGAGCCCGACCGTGCGGCCGGTGATGACCGCACTGGCCGCGCTGCAGAACGACGTGTACGCGGGCACTCCCATCCCGATCGGCCTCGCCGCCGGGCTCGTGGTCTCACTGCCCACGGTCGTGCTCTTCCTCGCGACACAACGACTGTTCGCCAAGGGACTGACGCTCGGACAGGCATAAGACCGATGAACCAGGAAGGAAGCGGATGACCAGCCGGTTGCTCCAGGCCAGCCTGGGATCACCCGACTATGACGGGATCCGGGACGCGCTCCGGAACGACACCTCGACCGAGGTGCTCTCCGTGCGGGGCCTCGGCGTGCGCGCCGAGGTGCCGCCGCTGTTCCGCCGGGACGAGGCCGGCCGCCTGCTCCAGGCGGTGCGCGTCACGGTCACCGGTGAGGTCCCCCGCGACCTGGGGTTCGTCCTCAAGGACGGAGACACCAAGGTCGCGTCGGGGACCGACGGCCTTCTTCTCGTTCCCGAGGTCGCGGAGCCGCGCCGCCTCACGCTGGAGGTCCGCGACGGCTCCGGCGTCGTCGGCGCCGCGCCCGTCACCGTCACTCCACAGCGCAAGTGGAACGTGTTCGTCGTCCACCACTCCCACCTCGACATCGGCTATACCGATCCGCAGGCGACGGTGCTGCGCAACCACCTGGACTACGTGGACGCCGCTCTCCGGCTCGCCGCCCGAACGGACGGCTGGCCGGACGACGCGCGGTTCCGCTGGACGGTCGAGTCGTCACTGCCGGCGCTCCGGTGGCTGGCGGAGCGGCCCGCCGAGTCGGTGTCGGAGTTGCGGGAGTTCGTCGGACGGGTCCGCGAGGGGTCGATCGAGGTCACCGCGTTCCCGTTCCAGTTGCACACCGAGGCGTGCTCCACCGACGAGCTGTACCGCCTGCTCCGCCACGTCGCCGACCTGCGCGACCGCTACGGCATCGAGACCCGCTCGGCCATGCACACGGACGTGCCCGGTGCCGTCGTCGGCGTGGTCGACGCACTGACCGCGGCCGGCGTACGGTACCTGGCCGCCGCGCACAACTGGGCCGGCCGCTCGGTGCCGTACCTCGTCGGCGGCGACCGGCTGTCCCGGCCGTTCCGCTGGCGTGCGCCGAGCGGCCGGGAACTGCTCGTGTGGTTCACCGACACGCCACACGGCATGGCCTACATGGAGGGCAACACCGTCGGCCTGGTCGACGGGTACGACCTCGCCCTCGACCTGCTTCCGCGCTACCTCGACTCGCTGGCACACCGCCCGTACCCGTACGGGCCCGGGACCTTCGGCTGGCTCGGCCCGGACGTGCCCAAGGACCCGTACGAGCTGGACGCCGTGCACCTTCGGGTGCAGGGCGCGCACGCCGACAACGCCGGGCCGAGCATCATGCCGGCGCTGATCGCGCGACGCTGGAACGGGGAGTGGGCGTATCCGCGCCTGCGGATGGCCACCAACACCGATTTCTTCACCCACATCGAGGAGCACTACGCCGATCGTCTCCCGGTGCACGAGGGCGACTGGACCGACTGGTGGGCCGACGGGCTCGGCTCCGGGGCCCGCCCGCTCGGGTACGTACGGCGTGCGGAGAACCTGCTGCGCGCCGCCGAGACGGTGCACGCCATGGCCTACACGCGTGACGGCGAGGACGATCGCGACGTCACCGAGGCGGTCGACGTCTGCTACGACAAGGCCGCGATGTTCAACGAGCACACCTGGGGTGCGGCGAATCCGTGGGAGGACGCCGAAGAGGCGGGCGACTCCGGCGGCCTGCAGTGGACCCGTAAGTCGGCGGTGGGGTACGGAACCTACGACGACGCGGCCGACCTGCTGCACGCCGGGATCCGGCGGCTCGGCGCGAGCGCCGCCGGTGTGGCGGGCGCGCTCGCCTCATTCCTGGTCGTCAACACGGGCACGGTGCGGCGCACCGACGTCGTGACGGCCTTCCTGCCGCGTGACGTGGTGGCCCTGGACGAGCCGGTCGCGCTGGTCGACGCGCGGACGGGGAGGCGTGTGCCGCACCACGAGACCATCGTCGAGCCCGATGACTGGCCGAGCCGTCCGATCGGCCGCCACCTCGAGGCCGTCGTCTCGGCCGTACCGGGGATCGGTCAGGTACGGCTCGACGTGGTCCGCGCCGAGGAGGCGGCGCCGGCAGCGGTCGACCTGGGCAACGCCGGTGTCATCGAGAACGAGTTCTACCGGGTGGAGTACGACATCCGGGAGGGACATCTCCGGTCGATCTTCGACAAGGTCACCGGCCGGGAACTGGTCGACACCGAGGCCGTCGCCGGCTTCGGCCAGTACATCTACGACCGGTACGCCACGGCTCCACACTTCAATCACCTGTCCGGGCACGTGCCCGCGTCCGACAGGACACTGCTCGGCGACCGGGCGATCGCCACGGGCGCCGTGATCACGAAGGCCGAGCGCACGGCGGTGGGCGAGCGTCTGGTCGTCGAGGCGAACGGCAAGGGCGTCGACTGGATCCGCACGACGCTCGAGCTGTACGCGGGCGTGCCCCGCCTCGACCTCCGGATGCAGCTCGCCAAGCAGGGGGTCTCCGGCAAGGAGGCCGTCTTCTTCGCGTTTCCGTTCGCGGTGTCCGGACCGCCGGCCGCCTGGGAGCTCACGGGCGGCGTCGGCGGCACCGACATCGCCCAGGTCCCGGGCTCCGCGCGACACATGCTGCCGATCCGGCACTGGATCGCCTTCGAGGACCGGGATCTGTCCGTGGCGTGGGCGACGCTGGAGGCCCCACTCGTCCAGCTCGGCACGATCCACATGCCGTACGCGCCGTTCCCCCCGACACTCGACCGGGAGCCGGGAACGATCTACTCCTGGGCGCTGAACAACATCTGGGACACCAACTTCCCCTCCCAGCAGCAGGGCGAGACGACCTTCCGGTACGCCATCGCCTCGGCCGCCGGCGTGCCCGCGACCCGGCTGGGGAGCAGCGCCGCGGCCGGCCTCACCGACCCGCTGATCGCGGTGCTCGCCACCGGCTCCGCCATGGCGCCCGCGGTGGGCGAACTCGTGACGGTCGACGCGCCGGACGTCCTCATCACGTCCGTGGGCCGAGGCCGCCGCGGCGATGGTCTCGTCGTACGGCTCCAGTCGATGGCGGCCGACCCGGTCGAGGCCGGGCTGCGCGTACCCGGGTTGAGGCGGGCGCACCAGAGCGCCGGGCTCGAGCAGGACCTGCGCGAACTCGGTGTCCGCGACGGTGCCGTACGAGTCACGCTGCCCGCTCGCGGAGTCGCCGCCGTCTTCATCGAACTCGAGGGAGCCGAGTGAGAATCTCCTGGTACCCGCTCGTGCCCAGCGACCGCGGGGACGACCCGGAGGCCGGACTGTCCCCGATCGGGTGAGCGTGGTGCCTGGTAGTCGGGCTCTACTCCCCCAGGTCGAGGGCGGTGATGTGCCAGCGGCCCAGGTTGGCGGTGAAGGCCGTGCTTCCGCGGAAGGCGATGTTGGTGGGGTGACAGAGCGTGTGGGCGGTCGGGTCGTGGGCGACGGTCTCGACGCGGCCGTCCGGATGAAGGCGCAGCACCTTGCTCGGCTCGTAGCAGGCCACGTAGAGCAGCCCGTCCGGGCCGAACGCCAGCCCGTCCGGCACCGTGCCCGGCAGGGTGGCGGCGATGGTCCGGGTTCCGGCGGTACCGTCGGGGCGGATCTCGATCCGGCTCACGCCTGGCAGGAACGACTCGGCGACGTACAGCGCCTCGCCCGGCACGAGGGCCAGGCCGTTGGCGAAGCTCAACGGTTCGGCGAACCACACCGAACCTGAGCCATCGGGTTCGAAGCGGAAGACCGGAGGTCCGGGTTCGTCGGCCGGGTAGCTGTCGGACACGTAGAGCCGGCCGTCCGGGTCGAACGCGGGGAAGTTGGGATTGCGGAACCGGTGCCCGTCCGCGCCGTCGGCGAAGGACGACAGCTCGCCTGAGGCCAGGTCGAGGCGGAACACGGCGCGGTGCGCGATGTCGCACGCGTACAGCGCCGTCTCCGCCGGGTCGAAGGCGATGCCGAGGATGAACCCGCCGGTGGAGGCGATCTGCTCGGCGGACCCGCCGTCCGGGTCGATGCGGATCAGCTGGCCGGCCTCGCCGCCGCACCAGACGCTGCCGTCCGAGTGCACCGCGACGCCCTCGGGGTGGTCCAGGCGGGGCGTGGTGAAGAGACCGTCGTAGAAGACGCGCATTCAGTCCTCCGGGAGTGCGGCGGGGTTGCGGGCGAGCAGGCCGCCGTCGACCGTGTGCTCGGCTCCGGTGACGAACGACGAGCGTGGACCGGCCAGGAAGGCGACGACCTCGGCGACCTCCTCGGGCCGAGCGACCCGGCCGAGCGGGTGCGCCCGGCCCCACTCGGCGACCTGCTCGTCCTGGCTGCGCTCGCCCCGGAACCTGTCCGCCGCCCAGCGCAGCATCGGCGTGTCCACCGAGCCCGGGCAGACGACGTTGACCCGGATGCCGTCCGGTGCGTGGTCGAGCGCCATGGCCCGGGTCAGGCCGTTGATCGCGGCCTTGCTCGCCGTGTAGGCGGCGACGCGCGTCTGGGAGGCGAACGCCTGCACCGACGACACGTTGACGATCGACCCGCCGCCACGCCTGCGCAGCTCGGGTACTGCCGCCTTGCAGACCAGGAAGATCCCTTTCAGGTTGACGGAGAGGACTTCGTCCCACAGCTCCTCCGTCGTGTCCTCGACCGTGCCGTAGCGCTGGATTCCCGCGCAGTTGGCGACGATGTCGAGGCCGCCGAACCGGGTCACCGTCTCCGCGACGAGGTCGCGCATCCGCCCGGCGTCGGTGACGTCGGCGACGACGCCGTGCACGCGGTCGCCGGCCGGGCCGGATTCCCGGCCGCAGTACACGACGGCCGCACCGTCGGCGGCCAGCCGTTCGACCACGGCCCGGCCGATTCCGAGCGATCCGCCGGTCACCAGGGCGACCTTGCCGTCCAGTTCCGTCATTGCTCCTCCAACACGGTCGCCCGCAGCCACAGGCTGCGGCGGGCCCCGGCCGGCACGCGCAGGGCCGAGCCGTTCTCGACCGCCTCGGCCAGCCCGTTCGTCGGGAGACTCGAGAAGGGTTCGAGCCCGACCACGTACGCGCGGCCCCACCAGGGATAGTCGCGCCAGGCGCCCAGCTCCTGCCACATCCACACGTACGGCAGGACGCTCGCGTCCCACTCCACCCGCAGGGCGTCCGCGACCTCGTACCATCCGTCGGTGAAGCCGGTCAGGTAGACGATGTCGCTCGGCGCGCCCGGCTCGGGCACGACGCTGAGGTCGGTGACGCCGTCGGGCACCGGCCAGGGGCCGGCCTCGCCGACGCGCCGCTCCGGCGGATTGATCGCGGTCTCGTGGGGCATCACGTGGACGCCCTCGGGCATCCGGATCCTCGCCCCGGGCCGCAGGAACGGCGCGCCGAACACGATGTGATGGCCCCACATCGCGTCCAGGTCCACGCCGGACTCGTTGTGCAGTTCCTCCTCGATCGTCAGCGTGGGTTCGCCGGAGGTCAGCCGGAACGTCTTCGCCAGCCGGAACGGAAGACGCCGGGTGCGCACCGTGAGCCGTACGGCGACCGCACCCGGGTCGTCCTCGACGATGACCGCGTCCCAGCGGAGGCCCGCGACCTCGCCGTGCTGGGCGAGAGCGGCGCCGCGATACGTGCTCGGGGCACCGCCGTTCGGGAAGACCTCCTGCCATCCGCCTTCGTACTGGTCGTGGAAGAGCGCCGCGTCATCGGCCGCGCCGCCGGCCACGTCACGCGGATCGCGTAGGCCCGCCGGCGCGAGCCAGGCGAAGTCCAGGTCGCGGGGCTTGTGACAGAACTCCACGACGTCCCCGCCCTTGTCGGCCAGGACGGTCACCCGCAGCAGTTCGTTCTCCAGCACGATGGCGCGCAGCCCCGCGAGGGTGATCTCGTGGACTCGGCAACCCCAGTTGCGCCGGTACATCAGCTGAACGACAGGTCCAGGAAGCGGGCCCGGTAGATACCGGCGTCGGCGTAGAGGTCCTTCGGCTCGAAGCTGTTCACGTTGTAGGAGACCACCAGGTCACCACCGGGCCCCGCGACCTCCGGATGAGCGTGCGCGTTGTACGTGAACACGTTCGCGTTGTGGTATGAGCCGTCCGCTCCGGTCTCGGGGGTCGTGTAGACGTGCGTCTTGTCGACGAACGGGCCGTACGGAGTGCACGAGTAGTACGCGACGATCTCGGCGCCGAGCCGTTGCGTGGTGTCGTGGGTGATCAGCACGTAGACCCTGCCGTGACGGCTCACGCTGTATTCGTTGGCGACGCCGTCCATCACCCGCGCGGAGTCCTGCTCGGACGCCGACCACGTGCCGTTCCCCGCGTAGTACTCCCAGGCGCCGAGCAGGCTCTCGCCCCGCACCCTCGCGATGTGCATGTACTTGGTGGCGTCGTGGTCCTCCACGCCGTAGATATAGGTGAATCCCCCGACGCGCCGTAGCGCGGACGCCCAGGCGATCTGCCGGCCCGACGGCAGTGGAGTGACGCTGAGCGGCTTCGACAGTCGTTTCTGCGCGAACCGGGCGACGACGTTACGGCTCCAGCGCCAGTCCCATGCCCCCGGGCCGAACCGCTCGTACTCCTGATAGGTCACCTCGACCTTGTCGCCCGCGGTCGTGCCGTCCCCCGCCCAGTACCAGTGGTTCTTGTCCGGCGGGGGCAGGAGGGCCGTCGGATTCTTCGCGGTGCCGCCGTGCTCCGTCGTGAGCCGGCGGCCCTTCTGGACGATGAAGCTGTTGTTGACGAACGGGGTCGTGCCGCCGTCATCGACGGTCGGCGGCCGGGTGCCGTCCTTGTTCACCCTGCCGAGGAAGGTGTCGGAGTAGATCCAGAGGTCCCGGCCGTCCGAGAGCCGCACCGAATACGTGCCGTCGGCGCCGGTCCAGTCATCCAGTCGGCGATTGCCGTTGCCATAGCTCGTGAACATGCCGTTCAGCCGGCTGTCCGGCCGTACGGCACGCAGTTTCGGAGCGGGGACGCCGGCGCAGACCTCCGCGGAGGCGGCTGCAGCGGGGGCGGCCGGGGCGAGCAGGCCGGCCGTCAGCAGGCCCGCGGCGATCAGGGGGATTCCGGGCGTCAGTGATCTCAACCGAGTCTCCTGGGGTACGGATCCGTCGCCAGAGTTCTAGTCATTAGATCAGTCGTGGTTCCAGCAGTGCACCCAGCGCTCGTCGCCGAGATCGGTGCGGTGCGGTACCCGCTCCGCGCAGATCGGCAGAGCGATCGGGCACCGTGGATGGAACCGGCAGCCGTCCGGCGGGGCGGTCGGATTCGGTGGTTCCCCATGGCTCCCGGGCCGGGAGTCCTCCGCGCTCGGGCGGCCGGGATCGGGTGACGAGTCCACGAGCAGTCGTGTGTAGGGATGCGCGGGTGACTGGGTCACCTCCTCGCCGGAGCCCCGCTCGACGAGCCGCCCGGCGTACATGACCATGATCTCGTCCGCGAAGTATCGCGCCGTCGCGATGTCGTGGGTGATGTAGAGCAGCGCGAGGTCATCCGCACGGACCAGTTGCTCGAGCAGCCGTAGCACGCCCAGGCGAATCGACACATCGAGCATCGAGACCGGTTCGTCGGCGATCAACACGGAGGGGCGTGCGGCCAGGGCACGCGCGATCGCGACCCGTTGCCGCTGGCCGCCGGAGAGCTCGTGCGGGAGCTTGTTCATGAACTGGCCGACCGGGGTGAGGCTGACTCTCTCGAGCAGTGCCTCCGCCTGCTCGGCGGCCTCGGCGGATGATCGCGCGTGCCCGTGGATCCGCAGCGGCCGGGCGAGGTGGTACCGGACCCGGTGGAACGGGTTCAGCGACGCGAACGGGTCCTGGAAGACGAGCTGAACGTCTCGGCGGAACGCGCGGGACCGGGAGCCGCCGGACGCCCGTACCGGGCTGCCGCGCAGCACGACCTCGCCGGAGGTCGGCGGGTACACCTGGGCGAGCAGCCGGGCCACCGTGCTCTTGCCGCTTCCGCTCTCACCGACGAGCGCCGTCACGGACCCGGCGCGCAAGGCCAGCGACACGTCCTCCACCGCGCGGACCGGCGGACGCCGGCCCACCACGCCTCGTCGCCGGGACCGGGCCGCCGTGAAGTGCTTCATCAGCTCACGGCCTTCGAGCACGACCTCTCCGGTCACCAGGGCACCTCCTCCTCATGGGCACCGGCCTGTCGCTCACCGTCAACGCGTCTCCTCCCGTGGGGACAGCTCCGCGGGCAGGTCGCCCGCGTACACGCTCGCGTCGTGGAGCGCGCAGGCCACCTGTACGCCGTCGTCGGTGGTCAGCAGGCCGGGCCGGTGTGACCGGCACGCGTCGACGGCGAACCGGCACCGCGGATGGAAGGCACAGCCGGGCGGCAGGGAGCGCAGGTCCGGCGGTGTGCCGGGGATGCCGAGCAGTTCCTCCCGCGGGCCGTGCAGCTTGGGGAACGAGCGCACCAGGCCGAGGGTGTACGGATGACGCGGCGCCTCGTGCACGGACCGGGCCGGCGCCGTCTCGACGACCCGGCCGGCGTACATGATCGCGATGTGATCGGCGATCTCCAGCAGGAGGGACAGATCGTGGGTGATGAAGACGACCGCGAAGCCGTACTCGTCCTTCAGTTCCTTGATCTGGTGCAGGATGTCGCGCTGGACCACGACGTCGAGGGCGGTCGTCGGCTCGTCCATCACGATGATCTGGGGATTCAGGGCGAGCGCGATGGCGATCACCGCGCGTTGGCGCATCCCGCCGGAGAGTTCGTGCGGGTAGCTTCGCCGGCGCTCGGGGTCGATCCCCACCCGCCCGAGCAGTTCCACCGCCCGTTCCCGGCGGTCGGCCTTGCTCATGTCCGTGCGGTGGGTGCGGAGCACGTCGTCGATCTGCGCGCCGATGGTGCTGACCGGGTTGAGGGAGTTCATGGCGCTCTGGAAGACGACGGCCAGTTCCTTCCAGCGGAACCGGCGCAGCGCCGCCCGGTCGAGCGTCAGCAGGTCCACCGGCTCGGCGTCGTCCGGCGGGCAGTAGCGGACCGCACCCGCGGTGACACGGGCCGGAGGCCGCAGCAGCCGGCTCATCGCGTGCGCGAGCGTCGACTTTCCGCTGCCGCTCTCACCGGCGATCCCCAGAATCTCGCCCCGCCGCAGGTCGAGCGACACATCGCTGACCGCGTGCACGGCACCGCCCGGGGCCGCGTACTCCACGCTCAGGCCGCGTACCTCCAGGACGTTCACGAGTGCGCCTCCCCGGCCGTCTCGAGCACGGCGGCGCGGCCGCGGCGTGTGCGCCGCGGCAGTTTCGCGGAGCGCAGCCGCGGATTGGCGATCTCGTCGATGCCGAAGTTGACCAGCCCGAGACCGGTGCCGATGAGGGCGATGCACAGGCCGGGCGGTATGAACCACCACCACGCGCCCAGCAGGAGCGCCTGGCCGTTCTGGGCGTAGTAGAGCATGCTTCCCCAGCTCACGCTGGACAGGTCGGCCAGGCCGAGGAACGACAGGCCCGTCTCGGTGAGGATCGCGGCGACCACGGTCGCCAGAAAGCTGGTCGCGATCACGGGGAGTTCGACCGGGAGGATCTCGCAGAAGATGATCCGCAACGGCCGCTCCCCCGCGGCCCGTGCCGCCTCGACGAAGTCGCGGCGGCGGAGGGAGAGTGTCTGCGCCCGCAGGATCCGGGCTCCCCACGCCCAGCCCGTCAGGGCGATGACGACCGCGACCGACGCGACACCGCGCTTCGGCAGGTATCCGGCCAGCACGATCACCAGCGGCAGGGCCGGCAGGACGAGGAAGATGTTGGTCAGCACCGACAGGACCTCATCGACCACGCCGCCGAAGTAGCCGCCGACCAGGCCGACGACGATCGACAGCACGGTGGCGATGACGGCCGACAGGCCGCCGACCGTGAGGGAGACGCGCGCGCCGAACACCAGTTGGGTGAGGACGTCCTGCCCGGTCTGGGTGGTTCCGAGCCAATGGTGGGCCGACGGCCCCTGAAGTGTGTCGCCGCTGGTCGCGGTCGGGTCACCGCCGACCAGCAGCGGCCCGGCCAGGGCCAGGAGCACGAAGAAGGCCAGGATCCCCAGCCCGAAGACGATCTTCGGTGAGCGCATCATGCCTCCTGCCGGGTACGCGGGTCGAGGAGCACGTAGGCCAGGTCGGCCAGGAAGTTCGCGGCCAGCACGGCGAGGGAGATGACCAGGAAGATGCCCTGCATCAGCGGGAAGTCCTCGTTCTCGACCGCCTTGAGCAGGGTCGATCCGATCCCCGGATAGGAGAAGACGATCTCGGTGAGCACCGATCCGCCGACCACGAAGCCGAGCGAGAGGGCGAAGCTCGTGATGTTCGGCAGGATCGCGTTGCGGGCCGCGTACGCCCACATCACCCGCCGGCTGGTGAGCCCCTTCGCCTCCGCCATGACGACGTAGTCCTCGCCGAGCGTGGTCACCATCACGTTCCGCATCCCGAGGATCCGGTCGGCGACCGACGCCACGACGATCGTGATGGCGGGCAGCGTGGCGTGATAGATCACGGTCGACACGAACGGGCCGCTCCACCCGGGCTGGAGCGACAGCGCGTACGCGCCGCTCACCGGGAACCAGCGCAGCGTCACCCCGAAGACGAACAGCAGGGCCAGCGCCGCCCAGAAGTACGGCACCGCGTGCAGGGACGTCGTCACCGGAACGAGGCCGTCGAGCCAGGACCCGCGCCGCCACGCGGCGAGCGCGCCGATCAGCGTGCCCACCGCGTAGCTGAGCAACGTGGCGATCCCGACCAGCCCGATCGTCCAGGGCAGGCCGCTGCCGATGACGGTGGAGACCTTCTCCGGGAAGAACGTGATCGACCGTCCCAGCTCACCGTGGAGCAGGTTCCCCAGGTAGTCGAGGTACTGCCGCCCGAGCCCGGCGTCGCTGAACCCGAACGCCCGCTTCATCGCGGTGAGCGCCGCCGGGTCCACGTTGCCCTTCATGCGGTCCGCGAGCAGCGAGACGGGGTCGCCCGGCATCATCCGCGGGATGAGGAAGTTGAGGGTGACGGCGGCCCAGGCCGTGAGCAGGTAGAACCCGAGCCGCCGGAGGAGATACCTCATCCCTTCGCCGGCCGCAGGTGGAGCAGGACCACCCCGAGGTCGGGTTGCTGGTACGGCGCGGGCACCGCGTACGGGTCCTGTTCGGTCGGCCAGCCGACGTACTTGTTCGTGCGGTACTGCGCCCAGGCGGCGCTGTAGAACAGCGGCAGGAACGGCTGCTTCTCCACCATGATCCGGCCGAGTCCCTGGATCGCCTTCTGCTGCGCGGTCCTGCCATCGGTGGCGGCGTACTCGGCGAGCAGCCTGTCGGTCGTGGCGTCCTTCCAGCGCTCGTAGTTGCTCGCGGCCATCTGGCCGACCGGTTTGGTGACCTGGCTCGCCAGGTTGAGCCGCAGGAGGGTGTACGGGGTCGGGCCGGCCTCACCGCCCCGGATCGTCATGTCGTACGTGCCCTTGCCCACGCTGGAGACCCACTCCTGGACGGACACGCCCCGGGCCTCGACCTTCACGCCGATCTTGGCGAGGTCGGCGCGGATGAGCTGCGCGGCGTTGACGAAGTCGGTGAAGGGCGAGGGGACGAGCAGGGTGAAGGACAGCTTGTCGCCCTTGTCGTCGACCATGGTGTCGCCGGACTTCCTGAAGCCCGCCTGCTGGAGCAGTTGGGCGGCCTTCGCGGTGTCGACGGAGAACTTCGTGTCCTTGTACTCGGGCGGCAGGTAGGCGTCGCCGCCCGGCATCGGCACGCCGGTCGGGTGGGCCACGCGCGTGTAGCCGTGCTCGGCCACCTTGACGAGGTTGTCCCGATCGACGGCCAGGCTGATCGCCTGCCGCACCTCCGGCTTGGCGAACGCCGGCTCGGTCAGGTTGAGGTACAGCGAGATGAGCCCGCCGGGCGGGAAGTAGTACTTGTTGTGCGCCGGGTCGCCTTGCACGTAGATCTTCTGGATGTCGGGCACGAACGCGCCCGCCCAGTCGATGGTCCCCTGTTGCAACCCGGTCTGCACGGCGTTCGCGGTGTTGGCCGGGAACCGCACGGTCGGCACCACCGGCTTGCCGGGCTGCCAGTACGCGGGGTTCTTCGCCAGCTCGTACACCTGAGAGGAGAAGGACTTCAGGACGTACGGCCCGGTACCCACCGGCTTGGGGTTGGTGAAGGTCGTCGGATTCTGGCTCTCGAACAGGCGCTTCTGGACGATGCCGACGCTGCCGGCGATGTTCCAGATCTTGGCGTACGACGGCGTGCCGAAGCTCAACTGGACCGTGTCGGGGCCGGTCACCTTGCTGCCGGTCAGGTCGATGGCGCCCTTGTTGAGTTCGGGATGCTGCCGGAGCGTGTCGAAGGTGAAGGCCACATCGTCGGGCGTGAGCGGCTGCCCGTCGGAGAACTTCACGCCCTGCCGGAGCGTGAAGGTCAGGGTCTTGCCGCCGTCGGACCACTGGTGCTTGAGAGCCAGCCACGGGGTGACGTCGTCGGCCCGCAGCCGGTTGAAGAACTCGAGCGGCTCGTAGATCAGGCCGATGGTCCCGATGTTGACGTTCTCCAGCGCGAACGGGTTGAAGTCGGCCTGCCAGGAACCCTGGTCGATCGCGTGGACGACGAGGGGTGGAGTCGCGCCGGCCGTCTCGCCCGAACCGCCCGAGCAGGCGGAGGCGGACAGCGCGACGGCGAGTGCGGCGGCGACGGACATGCGACGTCTCATCTGGAGGTCAGTCCTTTCCGAAGAAGCGTGCACGACGATCGAGAGCCCCCTTCGGTGCCGCGAACGCCTGCGCGTGGCGGAAGCCGGCGGGCGCCCCTCGGACGACCGCGAGCGCGCGGTAGTAGTCGACGTACGGGAACCCGTACGTCTCGCCTCGGGCGAACGCGTAGCCGCTCATCGCCTGGGACCATGTCTCGTAGGCTTCCTCGGTCAGGCCCATGAAGACGTCGGGCCGGTAATCCTCCGCGTCCTCCCAGTTGTCGGCGTAGTACAGCTCGGGCGCCCAGTGCGCGGGCCGCTCCCGGGTGAGGGTGCGCAGCCCGGCGTAGAACCGCGCGTCCTCGACGATCCGGTGGGTGCGAGCGTGGTCCTTGTGGATGCTCGCGCTCCAGTGCGTCAGGAGCACGTCCGGTCGCAGCTCGCGGATCAGGTCGGCGACCCGCAGCTTCACGTCCTCGTCCTCGGGGAGCAACCCGTCCTCGTAGTCGAGGACGCGGACCCCGGCGCCGATCCGCTCCGCGAAGAGCTCGGCCTCCTCCCGTTTCTGCCGGGCGTACTCGCCGGGTGGCACCGTCGGGTGACCGCGCTCCCCGAGCGTCAGATGGAGAAGCGTCGCCCGGTGGCCGGCCTGGATGTGCTGGACGAGCACGCCTCCCGTGGTCAGATCCATGTCTCCGGCGTGGGCACCGATGGCGAGGACATGGGTCATCCGAGCTGACATCTCATGACGTGGAACCTCCGCGTGATCGTGTAGCCGGCCTTGGCGTAGAGGTGACCGGCCGGGCTCGCCTCACCCGTCCACAGGAACCAGGAGGAGTGCAGCCCTTCCGCGCGCATCCGGGTCATCACCGCGTGCAGCAGGATCTTGCCGAGCCCGGTGCCGCGCTCGGCCGGGTCGACGCCGAACGGGCCGAACCGCTCCGGGATGCCGCGGTACGCGCCGTACATCGCGAACCCGGCGAGCCGGTCGGCGGTGCGGGCGAGCAGGATCCGGTCGCGCGGGATCCCGCCCAGAACGGCGTTCCGTACGGCCTCCCCCCAGTCCGGGTTGAACACCTCACCGGCGAAACGGATGAGCTCCGGCAACTCGCCGTCATCCGGTGGGCGGAAGTCGTACCCTTCGGCCGTACGCGCGGCCTGGAGAGCACGGACGTCGCCCGGAGTGACATGGCCGACGAGGCTCCGGTCCATGGCCACCGGTGAGTAGAGGTCGGTGAAGCCCAGCGCCCGCAGCGTCGCGTACCCGGCCGGGTACGTCTCGGCGTCGGCGCCGGGCAGAAAGTAGTTCGGCGTGTAGGAGGCGAAGTCGACCCGGCTGCGGCCGGCGGCGCGCAGGAAGCCCAGCGCCTCGTCGAGCAGCCGCCGGCCGACGCCCCGCCGCCGATGTCGGGGATCGACGAAGAAGAACGGGATCCAGCCGGTCTCGGGTTCGAGATCGGTGCCCGCGAGCGGCGTGAGCCGCCTCACCGCGTAGGCGCATCCGGCGACCTGGCCGTCGGCGACGGCGACGCGCAGGCCTTCGGGGTCGAAGTTCGGGTCGAGGAGGACACTGTCGCGGAACCAGCCGGCCGTGATCGGGTCGTGCGGGAGGCAGCGGTTCCAGGCGTCGACGAGGTCCGGCGCGTCGTGCGGGGCGAACCCTCGGATGGTGATCTCGGTCATCAACGCCTCACCTGCCGTCTTCCGGAGCACCCAGCAGCGCTTCGGCCGCGGCCCGTACCTGCGCCCGGCCTCCGCCGTACGTGCAGAGGAACCGTCCGGGCGCCAGGTCCCGGTCGGAGGGAAGGCCGGTCGCCACGACGACGGCGTCCGGCCGCCGCGCGCACAGCCCCTCGATCGTCCGGCGCTGCCAGTCATGGCGGTGCGCGTCACGCACGGCGACGACGAGTGGCCGTCCGGCCGCGGCGGGCAGTACGGCGTCGGGGTCGGGTTCGGCGGTCAGCGTCACCCCGTCGACCCGCGGGTCGAACTCCCGGAGTGTCGCGAGCAGACTGGCCGCGCGGCCGCCGATGCCCGCGCGGTCGGGGGTGACGCGGAGTTGCACGACGTAGGGCGGTCCGGTGAGTGGCAGCGGAGCCGCGTCACCGGTGGACACCAGCAGCGCGCGCCGTGCCGCTCGGAGGCCGAGCGCCGGGTCGGCCTCGGCTTCCGTCTCCGGGTCCACCCACGCGGCCAGGGCGTTCACGCGCTCGGCGGCCTGCGTGAGCCGGGCCCTGAAGGCCGGCCGGGACCGTGCCTCGCGGGCCAGCGCGTGCCGTACGGCCTGCTGCGTTTCCCAGTCGGTGTCGAGGCACAGCAGGTCGGCGCCGGCGCTCATGGCGTGTACGGCTCCGGCCTCGATCCCCATCGTGTCCTGGATGGCGTTCATGTTCAGCGCGTCGGTGATCACGACGCCCTCGAAGCCCATCTCCGCGCGCAGCAGTCCGGTCAGGATGCGTTCGCTCACGGTGGCGGGTTCGGTGTCGAGGGCCGGGACGAGGACGTGGGCGCTCATGACCGAACGCACCCCCGCTCGGATGGCCGCCGCGAACGGCGGGAGGTCGATCCGGCGCAGGTCGGCCTCGTCACGCGAGACGGTCGGCAGGGTGAGGTGGGAGTCTCGATCGGTGTCGCCGTGCCCGGGAAAGTGCTTGGCGCACGCCGCGACACCGCGCGACTGGAGACCGCCGACGAACGCGGCCGAGTGCGCCGCCACGACGGCGGGGTCCGCGCCGAAGGACCGGACGCCGATGATCGGGTTCATTGGATTGGTGTTGACGTCGGCGACGGGCGCCAGGTCCAGGTTCACGCCGAGTGCGGCCAGTTCGCCGCCGATCGCCGCGGCCACGTCCCGGGTCAGCGCCGGGTCGTCGATCGCTCCGAGGGCCCGGTGACCGGGATAGGACGATCCGGTCGCGGCCTCGAGGCGGGTGATGTCGCCGCCCTCGTCGTCGACCGCCACCAGCAGATCCGGCGAGGCGGCCCGCAGATCGGCGATCAGTGTTCGGAGCTGTTCCTGGTCCCGGATGTTGTCGCGGTAGAGGATGACCCCGCCAAGGCCGTCACGCGACCATGCGGCGAGTTCGTCGGTGATGGCATGCCCTCGCATGCGCACGAGCAGGCAACGGTCAAGGTCCGTCATGGCTCCTCTGTAAATTTCCTTCGATCGGCCAAGCGGTGACGTTGATAGCTTACGATCAAGAACGCGATCGCACTAGAGACCAGATCGTCCGCATTGCGTGTCCCGAAAGCCGGATTTGTCAGGAAACGACCGCGCCTAGCGGTCCTGGAATCACCGACTCGCGACGTCCTGGGAGAGCAAATGCGCGTTTCGCCGGGGATCGACCAATTGCTTGATGACGCGGTCTCCTCGCAGGTCAAAGGCGCCGCGATCGGGCTGCTGGCGTCGGCCGCGTCGGTCACGCCCGACCTGCGTCACGACCTCGACGCACTGCTGGCGGCGGGCTTCCAGGTCGTGTCGGTCTTCGGACCCGAGCACGGGTTCCGCAGCACCGCGCAGGCCGCCGAATCCGAATCCTCGACGGTCGACGCGGACACCGGGATTCCGGTCGTCGACACCTATCGGCGAGAGCCGGCGGAGATCGCCGACCGGGTGCGCGCCGCCGGCGTGGAACTGCTGCTCATCGACCTGCAAGATGTCGGCGCCCGGTTCTACACTTATGTGTGGAGCATGTACGACATGCTCGTGGCGGCGGGCCTGGCCGGAGTGCCGGTCCTGGTCCTCGACCGGCCCAACCCCGTGGGCGGCGACATCGTGGCCGGCCCGATGCTCGCCGCGGAATTCGCGTCGTTCGTCGGACGTGCGCCCATCCCGCTGCGGCACGGCATGACCATCGGCGAACTGGCGCGCCTCTTCGCCGATCTGATCGGGGACGTGCAGGTCGATGTCGTGCCGATGCGCGGGTGGCGACGGGAGATGCGGTTCGGCGACACCGGGCTCGTGTGGGTTCCTCCGTCGCCGAACATCCCCACCGCCGTCACCGCCGCGTGCTACCCCGGTATCGGCCTGGTCGAGGGCACCAACCTGTCCGAGGGCAGGGGAACGACGACGCCGTTCGAGGTGCTCGGCGCGCCCTGGCTGGACGCACGCCTCGCCCGCTCGATCGCCGCGCTGGACCTGCCGGGGGTGGCGGTGCGGCCGACCAGCTTCGTTCCGGCGTTCTCCAAGCACGCCGGGACACCGGTGCACGGTCTTCAGCTGCACGTCACCGATACCCGGCGGTTCGACCCCGTCCACGCCGCCGTCGCGATCCTCGCCACCGTCCGCTGCCGCTGGCCGGACGACTTCGCGTGGCGGACACCGTTCTGCGACAAACTGGCCGGCTCGGCGGCGCTGCGCGAATCGATCGACGCCGGCGGGGACGCCGCCGACATCACCGCATCGTGGGAGGACCCCCTGAACGCGTTCCGAGCCCTCCGCGAGCGCCATCTCCTGTATGAGCCGGGTCGGTAGGCCGGAAATTGACGCATTGACGAAGGCCGGCGGCGGAGGGACACTCCAGGCGACTTTGACAACGTTGTCATGGGAGGTTTCGGATGTTCCGCATCAAAGCCTCAAGCAGGTCCCTGACGGTCGCTATCGGCGCGCTTCTGCTGGCGCTGCTCGGCGCCGTCCAGCCGGTGGCCGCCGGTTCCCGGCCGCGGCCGTCCGCCGGCGATCCGCCCGGACGCTGGGTCGGCACCTGGGCGGCCGCCCTCGCCGCCGCCGTGGACAACGGCTGCGCCGACTGCACGATCCGCGACGTCGTCCACACCACCATCGGAGGCGTCGCGGTACGCGTGCGGCTGTCCAACAGGTACGGCACGGCGGCCCTGCCGGTACGGCACACCACGGTGGCCCTGCCGGTGGTCTCCGACAGCCCTCAGGTGGCCCCGGGCACGCTGCGCGAGGTCACCTTCCACGGCGTCGCGGCGGTGACGATTCCGCCGGGCGGCACCGTCGTCAGTGATCCGGTGGCGCTGACGGTGCCGCCCGCCCGGGACCTGCTCGTCACCACCTTCACGCCCGGGTACGCGACCCCCATGAGCTACCACCCGCTCGCCGTGCAGCACTCCTTCTTCGCCCGCGGCGCCGACGCGGCCGACGCGACCGGCGCGGCGGCCTTCCCGGAGACCACCACCGCCTGGCACTTCGTCTCCGGCGTCGACGTGGCCGGCTCAGGCGCCCGTGGTGCCGTCGTGGCCCTCGGCGACTCCATCACCGACGGCTACCGATCCGCCAACGACCTCGACCACCGCTGGCCCGACATCCTGGCCGGCCGGATTCTCGTGAGCCCGCCCGGCCACCGGTTCGGCGTGCTGAACGCCGGCATCAGCGGCAACCGTGTCCTCCTCGACGGCGGATCCGCGGGCGAGGCGGCCCTGAAGCGTCTCGACCAGGACGTGTTCGCGCAGCCCGGCGTCCGGACCGTCATCGTGCTGGAAGGGATCAACGACATCCAGCAGACACCCCACCAGCTCGATCCGGCGAAGATCACAGCCGGCCTCGCCGAGATCGTCCAGCGCTCCCACGCCCACGGCCTGCGCGTTCTCGGCGGCACGCTCACCCCATTCGAGGGCTGCTCGTGCTACACCACCCCGGAGGAGGAGACCCGGCAGGCGGTCAACACCTGGATCCGCACGGCCGGCGTCTTCGACGCCGTGGTGGACTTCGACGCGGTCGTCCGCGACCCCGCGGACGCGCACCGGATGCTGCCCGCCTACGACTCCGGCGACCACCTCCATCCCGGCGACACCGGATACGCCGCCATGGGCAGCGCGATCGACCTGTCGCTGCTGTGATCCGGACGTCCTGCCGGGCCGCGTAGGGCCGGGCAACGACCAGGTCCGCGGGCCGCCCGGCCGGGCGCAGTGTCCCGGCCGGGCGGCCGTCGAGGTGGTCAGCCGCAGTTGTGAGCGTCGCTGGTGGCCGAGGCGATCACCACGTCAACGGCGTTGCCGAGGGCGGTGAGGTGAAGGCCGTTGACGGTCAGTCCCGCGTCGGCGCCGTTCAACGGGATCTGCTCGTTCACCGTGAGCCGCCCGACGCCGGGCAGGTCGATCTTGCTGTTGGGAGCCGTTGGAATCGTGACGGGCACGCCTCCGATGCTGAGGGTGGCCGCGGTGACGCTGCCGCTCGCCGCCGTGCAGCGGCTGGTGGAGGTCGCCTTGATGTTCGTCACCTTGATCGCCGGGACGCCGGGAATGCCGATGCTGACATCGTCCACGGTCGTCGTGGCGGTCGAGGTACCCGGGTTGACGGTGGTCGTCACCTTCGGGCACAACCCATCGGCCGACAAGATGATCAGCGTGAGCTTCACCGAGCACGGTGTGCTGGTCGTGGTCGCGCCGGCCGTGCGCACCGGGCCGGTGTCCGGCGTCGGTGGCTGAGTCACCGACAACAGAGGCAGCTGCACGGTAGCCGTGAGACCGTACGCGCGTCCGGTCATGAACTGCAGGAGCAGCGTCGCGGATGCGCTGGAGGGCTGGTAGAACGCATCGCCCGCGAAGTCGGCCGTGAGCGGCACCGTCCCCGCGTCGTTCAGCGGCTGGTCCGGTGTGATGACGCAGTCGGCGGTGCCGGACGCGTTCGTGGTGCCGGTGCAGGTCTGCTGGGACGAGCCGGCGCCGATCCGGAATGTGACCGTACGCCCGGCGATGGGCGCCGTGCCGTCCTCCTTCAGCACACCGTTCAGATGTACGGGTGTGGCGTTGGCGATGTGCGTGGGCCCGGTGTAGGTGAGGGTCGTCTCCTCCTTGGTGATGGTGAAGGGCACGGACACCGACGCGGGTCCCGCCGAGTCGTTGCCGGCGAAGGAGGCGGTCAGCGTCGTCGAGCCGGCGGCTTCGTCCGGAGTGAGCGCGCACGCCGCCGTACCGGAGCCATCGGTCGCGGCGCTGCAGGTCTCGCCGGCGTCACCGTGACCGAGTGAGAAGTCGACCGTCGCCCCGGTGACCGGAGCGCCCGCGACCGTCAGTTTCGCCGATGCGGTGAAGGAGTCGTGATAGTCGGCCGTGGTGGGCCCGGTGTAGGCGAGATGGCCGGGCGGCGGCGGGCACTTGCCCGGCACCGGATCCGCGCCGGTCACGCTGACGGCGGCCCAGGCGGCGTTCACGGTGTTGTACTCGGTGCAGTGCGTGCCGTACAGATCGGCGGCGGCCTTGAGCGAGTCGGTGCGCGCGTTGGCGTAGGTATCGTTGCTGTTGGCGTAGGACGCGAGCGCCTTGTACCAGATCTTGCCGGCCTTGTCGTTGCCGATGCCGGTGACGGTCGAGCTGTTGCAGGTCGGGCTGTTGCCGTACCCGTGGTCGCCGCTGCCGACGGCCAGGAGGAAGAACCAGTGGCTCAGTGGGCCGAGCGAGTAGTGCGGGTCCAGCGAGCCGTTGCTGCTCGTGTAGCAGTCCGGCGAGGCGCCGTCGAGCGAGGGCTGGTACATGTAGCGCAGCGGCTTGTTGTCGCCGTTGATGTTGATCAGCTCGCCGATCGTGTAGTCGGGCGTGTCCTTGGCGTTGTTCGCGTAGAACTCCACCATGGTGCCGAAGATGTCGCTGGTGCCCTCGTTCATGCCGCCGGTCTCACCGTTCTCACCCCAGCCGGTGAGAGCGCCGCTGACGCCGTGGCTCATCTCGTGGCCGGCGACGTCAAGCTCGACGAGCGGCCGGGCATTGCCCGCCCCGTCGCCGTACGTCATCTGGGTGCCGTCCCAGAAGGCATTGACGTAGGCGTTGCCATAGTGCGTCCGAGACGGCACCCCGGCCCCATTACCGAAGATGCCGCTACGGCCGTGCACATTCTTGTAGTAGTCATAGGTGTCGGCGGCGCCGTAGTGCGCGTCCACGCCCGCCGATGCCGGGTCGCTGTTCGTGCCGTTCCCGAACGTCCCCGTCGTGTTACTGAAAATGGTGCCGGTGCCACTTGTCGCGTGATTGAGATCGGTCGTGAACCCGTTGCCGTGCGAGGGGTCCTTCATCGACCACGTGCTGCCGGACTGGGTGAGGTCGATCGACACCGAGCCGCTGTAGATCGAGTTCCCGGTCCCGGCGATCTGCGGCGACGCCCCCGCCTTGGCGGCGGCCTTCTGCTGCGCCGACGACAGCAGCGTCTGGATCTCGTCCCGCTCGGTCACGACCGTGCCCTTACGCGCGTCCACCAGCACGTGCAGCACGCTCGGCGCCTGGTCGGCGCGGACGCCGCGGACGACGGTCTCCCACACGAGTTGGGACGAACTGCGCGTCGCCCACACCGCCAGGTGAGGGGAACCGACCGAGGAGACGGTGCCGTGCAGTCGGGCGCGTGAGGTGCGGGCAGCGCTCGCGGCGGCGACCGTGGGGGTCGTGGAGACGGCGGCGGCGGGGGTGGCGGTGTTGAGCGTCTTGTACGACCCGCCGGGCTTGAGGTGGACGATCAGGTCGCCGCCGTAGACCGGCAGGCCCTTGAACGTCCGGTCGAACCGCACGTCGGCCGTACCGTCCTTGGCGACCACCACGGTTCGCGGTGTCAGGACGTCGCCCGGCTTGATGTGCGCGGCACCTTCGTGGGCTGCGAGCGCCTTACGCGCGTCGGAGACCGCTTTGCTGCGGGTGGCCGGGGACGGATCGGTCGTGAAGGCGTCGGGGGTGAAGGCCGAGTGGCCCCCAGGCTGGGGCTTGGCGGACACGTGGCCTGGAGCAGTCGCGTGGGCGGCCGACGCCGCCGGGAGGGTGGCCGCGACGGCGAGTGCGACCGCGACCGGTACCGTCGCGATCCGTGGTTTGGACATGGGGGGAGGCATCCTTTCGCCGCGAAGCGCGGGCCCCCGCGACGGCAACCGAAAACGCCATCACAATGACTAACCCCTCACCGGCCGACTGGATTTACGGCAAATCTCAGTACCGGTCGCAGCGCAAAGGCCCCGTTGGTCGACGCGTTGACTGGTAACTCAACGCGAAGAATTGATGACAGAAGACCAGAAAAGGAGCAGACCGCCTATCGCAATGGCCATCTTCGGTCACTGGTGGCCGGATACGGTCAGTACACGCTCCGTTCTGATCCGCGACGGCGGCCCTGCGGGTGCCCCGTGCCGCTCCTCGGGTTGGTCAGCCGATGCCGAACCAGCCGAGCACGGTGATGACGAGCGCGGCGGTGGCCATGATCGCTACGACGATGACGCAGATGGTGGCGATGAGGCGGTAGACGGGGCCGTTGGCGGCCGCACCGAGCAGTCCTCTGCGGTTGGCGAGGATCAGGACGTAGGTGAGCAGGATCGGGGTGATGATCCCGTTGAGGAGTTGGGCGTTGATGAGGAGGTGGATGAGGTTGCCGGGGATGAGGGCGATGGCGGCGCCGATGAAGATCTGGGCGGTGAAAAGGCCCAGGAACAGGGGTGCTTCGCGGAATCGGCGGCCGACGCTGCGTTCGACGCCGGCGGCTTCGCTGATCGCGTAGGCGGTGGACAGGGGGACGACCGCAGCGGCCAGGGCGGAGGCTCCGAGGAGGCCGAGGGCGAAGAGTTGCTCGGCGAAGCGGCCGGCGACCGGTTTGAGCGCGTGGGCCGCCTGGGCGGCGGTGTCGAGTGGGGCGCGGGTGTGGATGGCGGCGGCGGTGGCGATGATGATGAACATGCTGATCAGGTTGGCGAAGATCGCGCCGCCGACCGTGTCGATGCGTTCAGCCTTGTAGTCGGTGGGGCCGATGCCTTTGTCGGCGACGGCACCGGCGACGTAGAACTGCATGTACGGGGTGATGGTGGTGCCGATCAGGGCGACCGTCAGCAGCAGGAATGCCTTGGTGCCGAGTAGGTGCGGCCAGATCGTCTGGCGTGCGGCCTCGCCGATGTGCGGGTGGGCCAGGGCGGCGGCGATCGGGTAGGACAAGAACGCCAGCGACAGGATCAGGAAGATTCGTTCGGCGTAGCGGTAGGAGCCGAAGACCACCAGTGCCCAGATCACCACGGCGGCGATCGGCACGGAGATGTATCGGCTCACCCCGACCAGGTCCAGGGCAGCGGCGATACCGGCGAACTCCGAGACCACCAGACCCACGTTCGCGACCAGGAACGCCACCAGCGCGAACGCGGTCACCCGGATGGAGAACTGCTCACGGATCAGTGACCCCAGCCCTTCACCGGTGTGCGCGCCGAGCCGGGCGCACATTTCCTGCACGACCACGAGTCCGACCGTGACCACCAGCATGACGAACAGGGTCCGATAGCCGAACTGCGCACCGGCCGAGGCGTAGGTGGCGATCCCGCCGGCGTCGTTCCCGGCGTTGGCGGCGATCAGCCCGGGCCCGGCGAACGCCAGCGCCGTGATCAGCATGCGCCGCGGGCTCCGGGACCGGCCAGGTCCGCCCGCCCGAGGTGCGGTGGCCTGGCCGGTCCCGGTCGGCGTCAGGTCCGGGCCGGTCGCGGTGGGCGGGGTGTGCCGGGCGGTCACGACAGCACCCGCGGGAAGTGGAACCGGCCACGTTCGGGCAGCAGCATGTCGACCACGTCATCGGCCAGGATCCGCCCGACGGGGCGTTCTTCCTCGTCGACGACCACCACCGACAGACGGCGGGACTCGACGAACCGGGACGCGATCTCGGCCGGGCTCGCTCCGAGGGGGATGGTCACCGGCCAGGGCGGGCCGACCATCTCGCCCAGCATCGTGTCCGGCTCGGCGAGCAGGAGTTCACCGAGGGTGACGTCGTCCAGCAGCCGGCCGTTCTCGTCCACCACCACGACCGACTCGACGTCGGCGATGTGCGCGGCTTCGGCCACCAGCAGGTCCCGTATCTGGGCGACGGTCTGCTCGGGCCGCGCGCGGATCACCAGCGTGGTCATGACCCCACCGGCGCAATCCTCGTCCCGGCCGAGCAGACCCTGCACCATCGACCTGGTCGGTCTCGGCAGCCGGTTCAGCAGTTCCGCACGTCGATCGGCGTCCAGGTCGCGCAGCGCGTCGGCGGCCTCATCCGGTTCCATCCTGGCCAGCAGTACGGCTGCCTCGCCCGGATCGGACTCGCTCAACAGGCCTTCCAGCTGATCGGGTCGCATCTCCTCCAGGGCGTCGGCGGCGTTGTCCGGGCCGACCAGGTCGAGAAGTTCGCGCCGCTCGGTGCGGCCCAGGTCCTCCAGCAGGTCGGCCAGCTCGGCCGGGTGCAGGCGGCGCAGTTCCGTACGAGAGGCGGCGAGCCGGGCCCCTCCTCGGCCCGCCGCACTGCCGAACGCCTGCACATCGGACCAGTCGATCACCTGCTCGGGGACGGCGCGGCTGCGCCAGCGGACCGGCCCCAGCCTGCGTGCCAGCGCGCCGAGCCCGGTGTCCATGCCCACCAGCCGCAGCCGGCCCTCGACCGAGGTGAGGTACAGGTCCGAGGGGCGCACCACCCGTACGCCCTCGATGTCGACGAGCTGGTGGTCCAGTACGTGAGTGGCCAAGGCGACCTCGCCGGGGCGTTCTTGGAACTCCCGGAGATCGAGACGCGCGCTGCGCAGCCGCACGGCCTGCGGCTCCACCTGGTGCACGGCCTCGTACGGCACCCAGGACCGTCGCCGGCCGACCTGGATGACCAGGCCGGTCACCGCCGGATAGGTCTCACGGCCGTCCCAGCGGGCGACCAGGTCCACCAGCCTGCCGATCTGCTGGCCGGCCTGGTTGATCACCGGCTGGCCGACCAGCCCGGCCAGCGAGATCAGGGCCTCGCGCACCGACCGCGTCCTGGTCAGGCGGCCGTTGCGCTGCCCGTACCGCTGCCGGACCGCCCGCGGTACCGCTGCGAGAAGACCCTGGCGCCCCATCACCGGCCCCCGACCTCATCGAGCCGCGGACCGGCGATGGCGGAGTCGATCATTACCTGCTTGACCATGACGAAGACCCCCTCCATGGCCCCGGGACGGGGCCATCAAGAGCGCGCGGCAGCCACTCTTCCCGCCCCGGCGGCCATGACGGATCGGCACCATCGCGAAGGGTGCCGGGCCGGGCCCTGACGGCAAAGAAGAAAAGCGCTACCGCGCATCGGAACGAACGCGGAACACGCCACGATGGGGCTGATTTCGCCCCGGACTACTGCCGGACATGTCCTCACCTCCGCCCGGTCCAGGCCGCGTGCATCCACACGCCGCCGCGCCATGACAAGGTGCCCGCCCCGTAAGGCCCGGGTGCGCACCCCTCGCGTCTCGTAAGAGCTTTGGCACTGCCCGGCGTATCCCCTCGCGGGAAGCCACTTGGCCTGTCCCCTTAAGCCGGGGAGAGGTGTCCTGACCCTGGGCGTCTCTCGACGTCGTGGGGTCAGTGGCCTGTATCCGGACAGACGCCTCACCTAACGAGGTGCCTTTCGAACATGACAAAGCGTAATACCGGCCTGCAAGTGCCAACAAGCCGACCGGTACATCGTTAGCCGAGCGATAACCCTGCATATACACAGGCGGCGCGACGATGAAGACATGGCCATCTCGACGGCAGCGATCGTGCCGGCGGCCATCACGGTTCGGCCGGCCGTCCTGACCGTCACCTCCCGCCCCGGAGGCCGGGCGATCCCCCTGCCGACGCCTCCGGCTGTCCGATCGCCGTGGATCTGTTCGATGGCCCAGGCGGGCTTCGGTCGCTTCCCTCACTACAGCCATTGGGCCGCCACCATCGGCATCGGCATCCTGGCCATCATGCTGATCGTGGCCGTGATCGCCGCTGCCCGCGGTGGCCGACGACGCCACTGAGCTCCGGCAGATGCGGGGACAATCGTTCGGTGACGACTCTGGATGAATCGGCCCGCGCTGCTCTGCTCCGCCGGGGGTTCGCCCTGGAGTACGTCACGCTCGGCTGGAACGTGATCGGCGTCGGGGTGCTCGCGGCCGCGGCCTGGTCGGCTCGTTCGGTCGCGCTGGCCGGGTTCGGGCTGGATTCCCTCGTCGAGATCGGCGCCTCCACCGTGGTGGTCTGGGAGTTGTCGGGGACCGGTGCGGCTCGGCAGCGCCGGGCGCTGCGGTTGATCGGCGGCGCGTTCGCCGCGCTGGCGCTCTACCTGCTGATCCAGTCCACATGGGTGCTGGTCAGCGGATACCGCCCGCACCACTCGCCGCCCGGAATCGCCTGGACCGCGATCACCGCGCTGGCCATGTTCGGGCTGGCCGCCGGCAAGGCCCGCACCGGCGCCGCCCTGGACAACCCGGTACTGCGCACCGAAGGACGCGTCACCCTCATCGACGGGATCCTGGCCGCCGCGGTCCTGGCCGGCCTGGCCCTCAACGCCGGGCTCGGCTGGTGGTGGGCCGACCCGCTGGCCGGATACGTCCTGGTCGGTTACGCGGTGCGCGAAGCCCGAGCGATCTTCAATGAACACTGACCGCCCCATCGCAAGCTCCTGGAGTCCTTGACCTTCACGCCGGGCCGAAGCCCTACCACCAGGCCGTAATCCGCGGTTGAGCATGGCGAGGGATTCCTTCGCAAAGTTCATCGGACGTCGTTCGGAGCGTCAGGGTGCGGCGGGCCCGCCGCCGGGCGGGACGACGACAGCGGTGACCCGGATCGTGCCGCTGTGCCGGAAGACCAGGGTGAACGGCACCGTCCGTCCGGTGGGCAGCGGTCCGCGCGGCCGGATCATGACGTTGGTGGTGTACGGCGTCATCCGCACGCCGGCATGGGCGGGGACGATCAGGCCGTCGAGCATGGTCATCCGTCCGACCCCGGCCGTGTAGGCGTGCCGGGTGAGCATCGCCGATGCGGAGATCGGCGAGCTGACGCGCGCCAGTTCGTCGGCCTGGTCGCCGTCATTGGCGATGGTGAAGTACGCCCCGGTCTGCGCGGCGGTGGGCGCCATCACCCACGCGCCGGAGACCTGGACCTGCGCGGGGCGCCCGGCTTGTCCGGTCATGGTCCAGCCCGCCAGCAGTGCCAGCGTCGCCGCGCTCGCCAGGACGGCGGCCCGTACGGTGCTCACCTTCGTCTCCCGCGCAGCAGGCGCAGGCTGTTGGCAGCGACCAGCAGTGAGCTGAGTGACATTGCTGCGGCCGCCAGCATCGGGTTGAGCCGCCCGAGCGCGGCCGGGGGGATGGTGATGAGGTTGTACGCGAACGCCCACGCCAGGTTGACCTTGATCGTCATGTTCGCGCGGCGGGCGATCGCGATGGCGTCGGCGATCGCGCTCACGTCAGGGCGCATGAGCGTGACGTCGGCCGCGCCGATGGCGGCGTCGGTGCCGTCGGCGACCGCGATACCGAGGTCGGCGCGGGCGAGTGCGACGGTGTCGTTGACTCCGTCGCCGGCTACGGCGACGACACGGCCCTGCGCCCGCAGGTCATCGACGATTTCGGCCTTGGCCGCGGGAGCGAGTTCGGCGTGCCGGTCGGTGATGCCGAGCCGTTCCGCGACGGCGCGGGCGGCGGCGGGGCGGTCTCCGGTGGCCAGCACCGTGCGCAGTCCCATCCTGTGCAGTCGCGTGATCGTCTCGCGCGCGCCGTCGCGGAGGGTGTCCCCGAGCGTGAGGACCGCCACCGGGCGGTCGTCGGCTCGTAGGAGCACGCTGGTGTGGCCGTCCCGGTCGGCCTGGTCGATCGCGGCGCGGAGCGGTCCGGGCAGCCGGTCGCCGTTCCAGCGGCCGACGCTGATCGCCCGGCCGTCCACCTGGCCGGATACCCCGTGGCCGGGAGTGGCGCGGAATCCGGCGACCGCGGGCAGCGGGCCCCGTGAGCGCGCCGCGTGGGCGATGGCGCGGCCGATGGGATGCTCGGACCGATCCTCGAGGGCGCCCGCCGGCCGCAACGCCTCGACCTCACTCACGCCTGGCACGGTGGCGGTCGCCAGCAGGGACATGCGGCCGGTGGTGAGCGTGCCGGTCTTGTCGAGGACCACCGTGTCGATCCGGCCGAGCCGTTCCAGGGCGTCCGGCCCGCTGATCAGTACGCCACGGCGGGCTCCGGCGCCGGTGGCGGCCAGCAGCGCCAGCGGGGTGGCCAGCCCGAGTGCGCAGGGGCAGGCGACCACGAGGACGGCGATGCCCGTGCTGAGCGCCGCACCAGGGTCGGCACCGGCGCCGAGCCAGAATCCGAGTGCGGTGACCGCGATCGCCAGCACCATCGGTACGAAGATCCCGGCGATCTGGTCGGCGCGGCGCTGTGCGCGGGCCTTACCGAGTTGGGCTTCCTCGACCAGGGCGGTGATCTTCGCGAGCCGGGTGTCGGCGCCGACGGCGGTGGCGCGGATGACGAGGGCGCCGCCGACGTTGGTCGCCCCGCCGGTCACCGTGTCTCCGGGGCCGCACTCGGCCGGAACCGCCTCGCCGGTCAGCAGGCGGGTGTCGAGGGCCGAGCCGCCCTCGACGATGACGCCGTCGGTGGCGATGGTCTGTCCCGGCCGGACGATGAAGTGCTGTCCCGGCCGCAGGTCGCCGACCGGGATCCGCCGGCCGTCGCGCAGGTCCGCCTTCTCGGGGACCAGCGCGCTCAGGGCCGCCAGCGCCGAACCGGTACGCCGCCGGGCACGGGCCTCGAGGTATCGGCCGACCGAGACGAACAGCGTGACGCCGGTCGCGGCCTCGAGGTACAGGTGCGCGCTCGCGCCGTCCGGGGTGGCCGTCCAGGCGAACGGCATCCGCATCCCCGGCGCTCCCGCGCCGCCGAGGAACAGCGCGTACAGCGACCAGCCGAATGAGGCGAGCACACCGAGGCTGACGAGCGTGTCCATCGTCGCCGTCGCGTGCCGCAGCCCGGCCGCCGCCCTCCGGTGGAACGGCCATGTGCCCCAGGTCGCCACGGGAGCGGCCAGTGCCAGCCCCAGCCACTGCCAGTACCGGAACTGCAGGCCCGGGGCCATCGACAGGGCGAGGACGGGAACCGTGAGCGCGGTCAGCACGAGGACGCGTTCCCGGGCGCGCCGGTCGGCCGGATCGTCGGCGGGAGCCTCTTCCGGAGTCCGGCGCAGGAGACGTCCGCGATATCCGGCCTGCTCCACGGCACCGAGCAGATCCTCGGCGGTGACCGAGGCCGGATGGGTGATGCGGGCCTGGCCGGTGGCCAGGTTCACCGCCGCGCTCACCCCGTCGATCCGGCCCAGCCGCTTTTCCACGCGCGACACGCACGCGCCGCAGGTCATCCCCGTGACGGTCAGGTCGGTGGTCCGGGCGGTCACCGGTGCCGTCCCGGCATGGTCATGCCGCCCGTGTCGCGGCCGCCGGCCGGTGCGGTGCCGGGGCCGGTGTGGTGCATGCCGGGTGCGATGGGCCCGGCCAGCCGCCCGGCGGCGAACGCGATCGCGCACAGCGCGGCCAGCAGCGCCACGAAGTACAGGACCCGCGGAGACGGCAGCGGCACCGCCGGCCGCGTCATCGATGAGCGAACGGTCACGTCAACGTCCTTGAAGGTCATCACAGGCCCTCCATCAGGTCCTGGCCCAGGTAGCGGCCCGGCCGGCAGCCGCCGGGGACGGCGAACAGCGCGCTGGACTCATGGCGGAGGAACCGGCTGAGATCATCGGCGCCGGACAGCCGCTGCTGGATGCGTGTGAAGGCGTTCCGCGGATCGGCTTGGAAGGCCATGAACAGCAACCCCGCGTCCGGGGCACCGTCGGGCCGGTGGCCGTCGAAGTAGGAAAAGCCCTTCCGCAGAATGGTGGCTCCCTCGTTCGCCTGTGCCGAGGCCTGGCGGACGTGAGCGCTCGCCGGGATGGCCAGCCCGCCATCGGGGTTCTGCTTGTCCAGATCGAGCGCGGTGTGCTCGGTGCCGCCCGACAGCGGCGCGCCGGTGTCCTTGCGCCGCCCGACGACCTGCTCCTGCCGATGGCGCGGCAGCCGATCCCACTCATCCAGCAGCATCCGGATCCGCCGGAACACGAGATGGCTTCCGCCGCGCATCCACGCCGGATCCCGGGCGAAGATCTGTCCCGCGAAACCGGGATCCTGCGGCCGTGGGTTCCCGGTGCCGTCCAGTTGCCCCATCAGGTTGCGAGGGGTCGCACCGGGCGCGGCGACCACACCCCCGGTGGTGCTGAAGCCGGTCATCTGCCACCGGACCCGTACGGCACCGTTGCCGAGGCGGGTCAGCGTCCGCAGCGCATGGGCGATCACCAAGGCGTCGTCGGCGGTGAACAGGACGCCGACGTCACCGTCGCTGCGGGCCGGATCGATCGCGTCGCGGGGGAAGGCCGGTAGCGGATCCAGCGCGCCCGGGATCGGGGCGCCCAGCCTGCGAAGCAGCGACGCCCCGAACCCGACGGTGACGGTCAGGGAGGCCGGGCCGTACCCGGTCACCATCGCGTCGTCACCGGGTGACGGCACCCCGGCGGTGAGCCTGCGCGCCGCCGCCGTCCACTCCTGGAGCATCGCCCTGAGCCGGTGGGTGTCCGCGCCCGGCCGCACGTCGAAGGCGGCGAACCAGCCGTGCGCCGCGTTCGGGGCGAGGATGCCCGCCTGGTGGAGGCCGTCGAACGGAATGCGGCGCCGCCCCATCGACCGTTGCGTGCCTTCTCCGGCTGCGGCGGTGACGGCCGCGCCGGCAGCTCCGGTCACGGCGGCGCCGCCGGCCAGCGCGCCGATGGCCAGCAGGCGGCGGCGTCCCACCTGTCGCGAACCGCTGTCGGTCATCGGAGGTGTCCGTATCGGGTGGCCGGGCTCATCCGTCGTCCTCCTGCAGGAGCTTGGGCAGGTCGGCTGCGAACTCCTTCGCGGACACCCCGGCGGTGTAGATCACGTGTGCCCGGTGGTCTCCGCCGAAGGGCAGCACCTGTGCGCCGTGGGTGACCTCGTACTCCCCCGACATCGAGGACGGGCGTTCCAGGGCGATGCCGAGCGACTTGGCCGCCGTCTGGATTTTGGTGTAGTCGCCCGTCAGCCCGATGAACGAGGGGTTGAACGAGGCGAGCCACGCCTTGATGACCTTGGGAGTGTCGCGCCAGGGATCAGTGGTGATGAACACCACCGCGATCCGGGCCCGCTGTTCCGGCGTGAGCAGCCGCAGTGCCCCGGCCAGGTCGGCCATTGTCGTCGGGCACACATCGGGGCAGTGGGTGTACCCGAAGTAGACCAGAGTCAGCTTGCCCTGGGTGGCCTTGATCAGGTTGACGGGCCGACCGGTGGTGCCGGTCAAGGTCAGGTCCGGTTCGCGCAGCGGCGTGCCGATCCGGGTGCCGTGCAGATCGGACGTCGGCGCCGAGATCTTCACCGGGGGCCGGTCGGTTCCGGTACCGGTGCCGCACGCGGCGAGCACGAACGGCACCAGGCAGGCGAGTGCGAGCATGCGGCGACGCCGCCCGGCGCGCCTGGCTCCTGGGCGGATGTGAGCGGTCCTCATGCGCCGGCCGCTCCGCCGGACCGGCGCAGCGCGACGATCGCGATGCCGAGCGCGAGCAGCCCGGCCACCAGGCCGGCCGCGCCCAGCACCGTCCCCGTGCCATCGCCGCTCTTCTTCACGGTCGGTGCGGCCTGCGGCACGGTCGCCTTGGCCAGGGTGAGCGACGGTGCGGGATGCTCCGGCTCGGCGCCTCCGCTGGGCAGGTCGATCCAGCGCACCACGCTGGTCTTGCCGCTGTGGTCGGTGTAGGTCTGCAGAGCCTTGAAGTACAGCTTCGCCGTGTCGGTGGGCAGGGGGCCCATCGAGAGCCAGAACTGCTGGAACTGTCCCGGCTGGATCCGGCCACCGGACCAGGTGATCTCGGTGACGGCCTGGGTCACCTCCGCGTCGTCGGTCTTGATCGGCTTGGGCAGGCGGCCCTTGGTCACCTGGACCGTCCAGCCGGGCGTCGGCTGCACCGACACCGACGCGATCGGGTGGTCGGTCGGCAGGTACAGCTGTACCTGAGTGGTGTCGGCGTCGACTTCCTCGTTGGGCACGCGGACGTTGAACGCGCCGTACCCGCCCGGCTCGGCGGTACTCGGGTTGACGGTGACATGCGCGGCGGCGGGAAGCGCGAGCGCGACGACGGTGGCCGTGACGATGCCGGCGCCGGTCAGCAGACGCTTTGCGGCATGCGGAAAAGACATGGTGCTCCTCGGAAAAGGCATGAGAACAGGCAGGCCGGTGACCACGGCCGATCCCCCGTCCCGCGGGGACGCCGACCGCCCGGTCGGCGTACGCACCAACGAGAACAGATGCCGCTACGAAGACCTCGAAGCGCGCTCGGGAGAGCCGTGGATCACGTGGAGACGCAGAAGACGATTCCGCTGCCCCGAGGAGGGCCACGCCGTACGAGAACATGCCGCAACACGGCCGCTTTCGGCCGGGCCTCGTCCTCACCCTGCCGATTCCGCCCCGTGGCGGGACGCCCTGCCACGGCCAGATCGGCGCGCGCCAGCACGATGAAGACGCGCAGAGCACGCCCGAGCACCGACTCGGCGAACGCTTCCAGCACCCGCCAGGCGGCCCGCTCCCCCGCATACAGCCACAGCGCGACCAGCACCCCGGCCAGGGCATGCGCACCCGCCATGCCCAGCCCGGAGGTCCCCGCGGCCTGGTCCGTGAGCACGGACCCGCCGGAGTTCATCCCCGGGTGCATTCCGCCGTGCATCGTCATGGCCATATGTGCCGGCGCGGCGCCGGGAGCGGCCGGGGTGGCCCAGGCGAACCATTCATGCAGGCAGACCTGAGCGACTTCCACCGCCAGCAGGATCCACCACGGGGACCGCCGCCGGTCGGCCAGGCAGTAGCCGATCGCCGTGACGCCCGCCAATGCCGCCCAGCTCGCCCACGCCGGCGCCGGGCGAGAGGCCATCAGATCATGCCCGGCCAAGGACAGCACGACGCACACCACGGCAAAAGCCCCGGCGCGCATCAAGCGGAACCAACCCGGCGGACGCATGACCTCACCATCAACTACGGCATGTAGTACACGGAGACTACACCGCACTACACCGCACGAAGCGCACCGGTAGCGGGCCCGCGTTCGTGCTCTCCCCACCTGCGGCCGCCGTCGCAGCGGCCGGGGCGATCACAACGCCGGCCGTTCACCTCACCGGCCGAGCCCCCGGCGCGTGTGAAGTGCGTGCAGCGGGGAGCCGGTACTCAGCCACGCAGCGCCTGCAGTGCCCGGCGGCAGGCCTCGGCCGCGCGTTCGGTGGCGGCCGCGCACAGGCGGCAGTGCTCGTGGGCGGCCGCGGTCCGGATGCAGCTGTCATGGCTGCGCAGGCAGGCCATCAGGCATACCTCGAGCTGGGCGGCGATCAAGGCGCTGTCATCGCCGGTCGCCCGGGTCAACATCCTGCGGGTGGCCACGACCACATCGCCGCAGTCCAGGTCATGCAGCACCGAGGACCGCATCCGGTCGAGGTCGCGTTCGCCGAGCATGCCCGCCGCACACGCGGTCACCACCTCCTCGCAGTCGGACAAGGCATCCACCACGGACGCGAGGGTCTCGGTGTCCAACGCGGCATGCACCGAAAGACTGTCGATCAGTTCACGAGTCGGGAGCATGATCGCCCCTCCAAACGCATCGATGGCGAATCATCCGCCGGCGGAAGGCCGAGGCGAGATCACCAGCTCACCCGCCCACCCGCTCTTGTTCAACTCTATGACCGTCGTCGCGACGGGCGGCTAATCCGGCAGACTGCGGCGACCTTCGACCTCGCCGTAAGCGCCCCCGGGCTCGCCACCATCGCGATCCAGACCATCGCCACGCCCGATCGCCACTCCTCCATCGATCTCATCGACCCGCTCGGCCGTACAGAACGGCTGAACGCCCAAGGCCAACCGGTATCCCCCAGAACCTGATCCAGCGCCCCGCGCGACAACGTTGTCATAGCGTCAGCCTGCGCGGTGTTCGGGATCCGTCGGCCACGCGGAGTCGCCGGGAAGATCGGCGGGATCGCACGGATGGCCGATCCATTGCTCGAGCTGATCGAGCTGCCGGCGAGCCGTGTCCGCCGCGTGCCGGGCCTCCGCCCATACGCCGGGATCGTCCGCCAGCGCCGCGGCATGGTCGAACCAGAGCGCCGCCTCGGCGTGCTGGTCGTCGTCGGCACAGCGATTACCGGCCGCGAACGCCGCGTCGACCAGTTCCTCACGGGCGATGAGCGGGCCGGCGGCCATGAGGTGGCGGGCGATGTGCACGGGATGGCGGTGCGGCAACTCGGCCAGCGCGCGGGCCGCGGCCGCGTGCAGCAGCTGACGGCGAGCCGGGGTGAGGTCCTGCAGCACCAGCTCGCGAACGAGGTCGGGCATGAGGTACCGCCCCGGGCGGCCGGGGCCCGTGCCGTCCTCCCAGTTCAGCACCCGGGCGGTGACGGCCGCGTCGATGAGGGACAGCAGTTCTTCGCGGCTGATCGTCCGGATCCGGAGAAGGAGCTCGGGGGCGAGCTCCCCGCCCGTCACCGCGATCGCCTGCAGCATCGTGAGCACGCGTTCGTCCAGCAGGTCCATGCGTGCCCGCAGCACCCTGCTGACGGACGCGGGAAGCCGCGCCCCCGGTCCCGTCCGTTCCTCAGAGGGCAGCTCGAGGATCTCGGTGATGAGGAAGGGGTTCCCCTCGCCGCGCCGGTGCAGCGCGGCCGCCTCTCGCTGATGGAGCTCGCTGCCCGGTGCGCTCGGGTTGAACGGGGTGGACCGACGGTGCATCAGCTCGTGGACGTCCGCGACGGTGAGCGGGTTCAGTGGCATGAGGGTGGCGCGGGTCTGCCGGACGAGCAGTGCCAGGAGCTCGCGCAGGCCCGCGTCGTCGGTGTCCTGCGTCGTGCAGACGACGATGAGCGGAACGTCCCGCAGCAGTGCGGCGTAGCTGCCGAGCAGGCGCCGGAAACGAGGGCCGGCCCGGTGCAGATCCTCGATGAGACAGATGGTGGGCTGCTGGGTCAGCCGCTCCGTCAGCTCGCCGACGACCGCCTCGGATCCGACGTCCAGGCGGATGTCCGGGTACGCCATCGAGATCAGCCGGCCCATCGGGTCCGCCCCGTCCCCGCCGTCCGCCTCTGAACCGATGTCGATGCCGCACCGGACCCACACGGTCTTGAACCCGGCGTCCGTGGCACGGGCCGCGAACTCCTCGGCCAGCCGCGTCTTGCCGATGCCCCCTTCCCCGGACAGCAACACCCAGCGGGTACGGCCCTGGCCCGCGTCGCTCAGGATCTCGTCGAACCGGGTCAGTTCGCCGGTCCGGCCGACGATGACCGAAGCCGCTCCCGCCGAACGCTCCACCAGCGGGACAGGTGCCGTACGCGAGCGGAAGGGAGTCAGGGCCGCCGCGTCCTGGCGGAGCACCGCCACGTGAACGTCGCTGAGCTCGGGCCCCGGCACGGTGCCCAGTTCCTCCGCGAGCAGCGTACGGATCGCCTCGAAACGCCGGAGCGCCTCCGCGGGCCGGCCCGCCAGGTACAGGGCGCGCAGCAGCAGCGCCCAGGCGGCCTCCCGCAGCGGAGACCGCGTGGTCAGCTCCTCGGCGATGACGGCCGCCTCATCGGGACGGCCCTCCTGGAGGAGGACGGTGGCATGCAGTTCACCGGCCGCCAGCCGGATCTCCTCCAGCCGGGCGATCTCCCTCTCGGCGAAGGCGTAGTTGGCGGCGTCGGCCAGCGCGGTGCCGGCCCACAGGGTCAGGCCGCGCCGCACCTCCCGACGGGCCTCGGTGAGCCGCCCGCGCGTCAGCAGCCCGCGCGCGTGGCTGACCGCCTCCTCGAACCGGGTCGAGTCCCGGGTGTGGGGCGGCGCGTTGAGCGTGTACCCCGCCGACCCGCTGAGCAGGACGGTGTGCCCTCCCCGCCGCGTACGGTCCGGCTCCAGCACGGCGCGCAGCCGACTGATGTGGGAGTGGATGGAGGACAGGGCACTCGCGGGCGGGCTCCCTTCCCACAGGTCCTCGCCCAGGCGATCCGCCGACACGGGACGGCTGTCGGCGATCAGCAGCCGGGCGAGGAGGGCACGTCGTTTGGGCGGGCCCAGGTCGAGCCGGGTGTCACCCGACCAGGCCTCCAGCGGGCCCAACAGCACGAACCTGAGGTGATCGCTCAATCGTTCGCCTTCCACGGCCGTGTTCGCCTGCTCGACCGGCTCGGGGCATGGCGCGCCGGAGATCGGCAAGGCTGCTGGTCGATCAGCCGAAGGACCAGATGTGGTCGTCCTTGGGGTCGCATGGGAAGAGGGTGAGCCGGGCGTCCTTGCCCCCGGAACCGTAGTAGCCCGACACGTCCAGGCACAGTTTGTGGCTGACGTAGTTGCGGATCCAGAAGTGGCCGCTGCTTCTCTCGTCGAGGTACCACATCTGGTTGTCGCTCAGCCCGGGATAGCAAAGGTTCTCTGACAGGGAGGTACGGGCGGGTGCGGGGCCCGCGCCGGGCAGATCGAAGCAGTAGTTGTCCTTACTGTTGCGGATGGTGAAAAGGTCGGCCCCGTGTGGTCCGCCTCCCTTCATATTGACGACGAGATCCCAGAGTTGGTTGTCGCTATTTGACCGGGTGCAGGTGAACTGGTTGATCGGGCCTTCGATGCTGCCATTGCCGTAGCCGGGGACGTCGGCGCACAGGCCGGTCATCGTGTTGTGGAGCAGGACACGCGTGACCGTGGAGAACTTCGGGCCGGTCGGGCCGCGTCCGTTTCTCAGCACGCCGACCTGGCCCTTGCCCGTGTCGGCCTCGTGCTTGCCGGCGGCTGTGGTGGCTTTGGATGTCGCCTCCCCGGCCTTCGTGCCTTTCTTCGGGGTCGCGGACGCCGACGCTGACGTGGTGGGAGTCGGCGAGGTGGAGACGTACGCGCCCGCCGCCGCCTGGCCGCCGCCGGCCATCACCCTGTCCGCCGCCGCGGTGGTGCGTTGCTTCTTGCCGTCGTGAGACCCCGTCCCGACCAGCAGGATCGGGATCGAGAGCAGGACGACTCCGCCGATCGCCACGGCGGCGAGGACGGGTTTGCGCGGCCGGTCCGGCGGCATCTCGTCGCCGGCCGCCGTGGCGCCGTCCGACGCCGCCGGCGCCACCGCGACGTTGCGCAACCAGGCGGTGCGCTTCTCCTTCTTGGCGGCCTTGTCATCCTCCTTGGCGGCCTTGCCGTCCGCCGCCGGCCCCGCGGCCTCATCCTTCTCGGCGGCTTTGTCGTCCTTCTTACCGGCCTTCTCGTCCGCCGCCGGCTCCGTGGCCTCATCCGGTGACGCCGCCGGCGTCTGCGCGTCCCCGGAGCCCTCGGAGCTCTCGTCGGCCGAACCGCCCGCTCCGGCGTCGGTGCTCTCCCCTCCGGCGGCAGCGGATCGGTCGTTCTCCGACTCGGACGCGGATCCGTCCGCCGGGGTCTGCTCCTCCGCCGACGCGGGAGCGGAGGCCGGCCCCGGCTCGTCCACGGACGCGGCACCGGAGGCCGGCGCCAGGTCCGCTGCCCCTTCCATGTCCGCTTCAGGCACCTCGACCGGTCGGCGGACGCCGAGCGACTTCGTGCGGTCGCCGGATCCCGACTGGGAAGACACGATGTTTCTCTCCTTTGGTGTTCGTTCAGATCGCGGATGGGGCCGGTGGTCTGCCTGGTCTCGAGGCGGCCTCCTGCCATCCCATGGCTCCACCCAGTGGCTCGGCGCAGCGGACGGGCCAGGCGGCCGGAGACGTTCCTCCGGCCGAGGGCGCCGTACGGCGCAGCGCTTCGTCGAGCTTTTCCAGAGCGGCCTGATCGGCGTCACCGAGCACGCCGGGCCGGTCTTCGGTCTCCGATCCCCTGCGGAGGATCTCGCTCAGCAGGACGATCGGAGCCTGACCGGCGGCGGACCGTACGCCGAGCACGCGGAAGGCCGTTCCGGGAGGGAAAACGATCTCGTCGGACGCCGCGTCGGATCCGGTGCCGAGCAGGGGGCGCGCCCGCCGGCCGGTCGAGGACCAGATGACGTATCCGCCCGTCGCGGCGGACAGACCCGCGGCGTCGCCGCCGATGGGCAGCACGCTGACCGGTCCCGGCCCGCGCAGCACCGATCCCGGCACGAACCGCTCCAGGTCGCCGGCGGCGGGCAACCCGCCGCGCGCGGCGGCCCCCCGGTACGACGGCAGGCGGCTCAGGCCGGAGGCGAGGCAGGCGAGGTACGAGTCGGGCAGTCCGGCCTCGCCCGGTGACCCCTGCTCCTGGCCGTCCAGCACGCCGAGCCCGCCCGACAGGTGGACGTGCACCGCGACGAGGTCGATCCGTGCCGCGTCCACCTGCCCGCCGCGCAGCGCCGGCATCCGCGTCATCGCGCGGTTCACCGCGGCGCTGTGCCGCTCCCAGACCGGCTGCACAAGGGATCGGAAATCCGCTTGTTCCGCCTCGGTGCTGCGGCGGAGAGGTTTCACGGCAGGTCCCGGCCGCCCTCCCCCGGTGACGGGAGCCGAACCGGCTCGGTGCTCGACAGGCGGGGATGGAGGCGTGACCCGGCTCTCCGGCGCGGGGGTCGTCGCGGGCTGCTCCGGAGGTGCCGGGAACCGCGAGGACGCTGGAGGAGCCGCGGCCTCTGGGGCGGCCGGTGGGACCGGAGGCCCCGGGACCGCCGGAGCCCGTGGCGTGACCGGAGGCCCCTGAGCGACCAGAGACTTCGGGACGGCCGGAGGCTCGGGCGACTCCAACGGGATCGGGGCCGTCGTCGGGGGCGGCTCCGGAGAGGCCGGGAACCGCGAGGAGTCCGGAGGAGCCGCGACCTCGGGGGCGGCCGGTGGGATCGGAGGCCCCGGGACGGCCGGAGTCTCGGGCGACTCCAACGGGTTCGAGGTCGTCGTCGGGGGCTTCTTCGGAGAGGCCGGGAACTGTGAGGACTCCCGAGAGGCCGGGAACCGCGAAGGCTCTGGAAGAGCCGCGGCCTCGGGGACGGCCGGTGGGGTCGGCGGTTCCGGTACGCGCGACGGTTCCTGGGGCGGGGCGGAGCCTTCCGTCATGTCTCCGGGAGGATTCGCGCGTACGGGGGTCGTGGGACGTTCACGCCCAGGCACGGGCGGGCTCGGCGGGCCGGCCTGCGCGGATCGCGTAACGGCCATGCGATCGGGGAGGTTCATTCGTGCGGGAGGTGCGGGAGGTGCGGAAGCGTCGGCGACGGGTCCGGCGGAGGTCGATCGTGCGGGTTCCGAGTGGTCGGCCGCATGGGCGGAAGCACTCGTTCCTGCCACCGGTGGTGTGGCGGGCGACCCGCCGGGCCGCTCCGCCTGAGGCCGGGCGGCGCGCGGCGTCGCGACGGTCCGTACGGTGGGCGGCGCGGGAGCGGGCGCGGCCTCGACCGGTTGCGGCTCCACGAGCGACACGTTGTGCTCGATGGCCAGCCGGAGCAGGCTGAATCCCGCGTCGTCCGCTCCCCCGGGCGGTGCGGGCCGGTGCAGGGCGACGAACTCACGGGCGTCGGCGCCCAGGTCGGCGAGCAGGCGGGACAGACCGCTGAAGAGCGCGTCGTCGGCCGGCCCGCCGCGGAGGTTCACCTCGATCGCCAGTTGTTCCGGTGACACCGGCCGTCCGGCGACGGCGTGCGGCTCGCCGTAGGGTCCGACCACCAGCCCGGAGGTCGTCACGGCGACCTGCCAGCCGTCGGAGAGGCGGATGACGCCCTGGTCCGCCTCGGCGCCGTCGGAAAGGGGCGAACGCCAGCGAAGCAGCCGGGGCGCGGCGGGACCGTCCGTGCCGTCGGCGCCGTACGGCCGGCAGGCGACGGTCTCGACGAACGGCGCCCAGGTCGGTTCGGCGTCGGCGTCGATCAGGACCGGCCGGACGACGGGCTCGGTCTCGGAGCCGACGACCAGTGGGAGGCCGGTCCACACCTCCAGCTCGTCGCCCAGGATCTCGGCGGTGTCCTGGGTGACGGGCAGCAGGTCGATGGGACCGCACGGGGCGAGACGGACCGCTGAACGGGTCGCCGCGGGCAGGGCCGTCAGCAGGGAGGCGAGTTCGTCGGCCCGGAGCTCCGCGTCGCCGCTGAGCCGAGGGGCGCCGACGAGCACGGTGAGGCGCTCACCGTCCACCGGGACCGAGTAGCAGAGGTTCGCCGCCCAGGCTCTCGGCTCCCGCGCCGACCGCACGAGGACGCCGGCGGGAACCTGCTCCACGATGTATCCGCCGGCGGTACGGCCGGGCAACCGCGCCAGCGCGGACTGCCAGGCCGGCACCGGGCTGCGCGGCCCGAGGAGCCTCGGCTCCGCGCCCGGTGTGAACGACCGCCAGCCGTGGCCGGGCACATCGGCGCCGAGGGCGAACAGGGATCCGCCCGGCAGGATCAGGACGCCCGCGTCCGGAGCGATCACCTCGATCCCCCAGGCGTCGGCGATCCGCTGCGCGAGGGCGGGGCGGCCGGCGCGTCGAGCACCCGCGCCCGACAGCACGAGCCGAACCGCGGTGACCCCCTTGGCGCACAGGGAGTCGAGCACGGTGCCGAGCCGCGCCCAGAGCTCGCTGCCCGCGTCGTCCGCACCGACGACGAGGGTGAAGTACTCGTCCACGCCGGCGAGGGCGCGGGCGAGTTCGGCGGCGTCCTCCGGACGCGGCGCCGCGTCCGGGGAGGAGCGCAGCAGGATCAGACCGTCGTACTCGTCGGCCACCACCGGTGCCCGCCTGTTCGCGCGGTCGGCGCCGCTTCTCCCCGGCCCGGTCGAGGCGGAGGCGTCCTGCCCGCCGTGTCCTGGCCGGCGGCCGGCGGCCCTTCTCCAGCGGGTCACGATTCACCTCCGGCGACGGCTGCGGTCGCGGCGAAAGGCCGCCCGATCGACGGTTCCGTCACCGCGCACCTCCTTCGCGTTACGCACAGCGAATCGAGGTCGCCTCCCGGTCCGACCGAGGTGATTCGGAGAGAGGTGGCCTCGCATACGCATACGACGCGATGATGCTTTTGGTTCACTATGAATGACCGTATTTTTACGATCACGCCCGTCTGTGACCGTTTTGCGGTCGCGCGGCCCCAGCGGCGCCCGTAGGCGAGAAGCCGATCAGCTCTCGTCGGCGGCCGGACCGCCGCCGACGGTGGCCGGACGCACCGGCGGCTCGTCGTCCTCCTCCTGCCCATCAGCGGCGTCCGCTTCCTGGTCACCGACCTCGTCGGCGTCCGTACCGGCCTGTTCCAGCGCCTCCAGGAGCATGCCGGTCTCCACCGTCGTGCTCACCGGGGCCGAGGGGTTGAGGTACAGAACGTGCTCCTCGGGCAACGAGTCGACCAGTTCCCACAGGTCCATCAGCTCGAACGCCAGCCGGCCGGCGGCGTGGAGGTAGACGGGCGAGGTGAACACGGGGATCACCGGTGTCCTCCCGTCCGGTGCGGTCGCGGCCACCGGGTCGCCGGTGGGAGTGACGAAGACCGCCACCTCCTTCGCGGCGGCCAGCGCCTCGGTCACCGCCTCGCCGGGTCCATAACCGGTCGCCGCGAGCTGCACCGCCGCGTCCACGTCATCGGCCGGCTCGGGCCAGCCGAGGGCCGCGGGCGACGGCCGGTAATCCTCGTTCTCCCGCCACTCGACGATCTCGCCGTCCGGGTCCGACCGCCACCGCCCGAGCATCGCCCACGAGGGCGGTTCGCCCTCGCCGGTCCAGGCAGGGTCGAGCATCCCGAGCCAGTGGTCCGGGGCGAGCCGGGCGGCCTCCCGGATCGAATCCGGTATCGGGGGCATGTTGTCCGTCGTCATGATCCCAACCAGGTGATGGAGAACCCCGAGAAGGCGGACCTGAATCCCTGAGCCGTGAGCGGCGGAGGATGCAGTCGGTTCCACGGGTTGTGCAGGTGGATGAATCCCTCGTCGTCCACGAGAACGACGTCGTAGTAATGGCCCTCGAGAAGACCGGCGGCGAGCAGCTGATCGCTGCCTTCCTCTTCCGGCGATCGCGTGCCGACCACGATCGGCCTGTTCTCGCCGAGCAGCGTACGGAAGCCGTCGAGGAGCCGCCGGTCCGCGTCGGGACCGGGCGGTTCGAAGAAGCCGGGGATCTCCTCCGGGCACCGCGCCGCGACCGCGCCGATCAGGGTGATCAGCCGACGGTCGTCCAGGCCGCCCTCCTCGTTCGCGTCCTGGAAGTCGGGGCGCTCCACGAAGGCCGTCACAGACCCATGTGCGCGTCGGTGACGCTCGACGCGTTGTGGAAGCCGGGGTCCGGGAGGGCCGGCGGACCGGGCTGGTGTGGCGATTCGGCGAGCACCAGCCGTGCGCCCAGCGCCCGGGCCGCGGAGTCGAGGGCCGCCAGTATCTCCGCCCACGTCTCATGGCCGGCGGACGGGCTCTCCATCGCCAGCCGGAATCGCTGGACGCGGGTCAGGCTCGCGAGGGGCAGAGCACCGTCCTGCAGGATCGCCTGGGTGTGCTGGGCGGCCGTCAGCGGGACTCCGGCGTTCTCCAGGTCCTGGACCCGGATGTGCCCGTCATCACCGAAGAGCGGCGCGGACGCGGGCAGGCTCTCCTCGGTCAGACCCGCCATCAACCGGTCGAACGGGGAGCCCGTCGCCGACGGCCCGCCGGGCGTGCTCGTCTCGTCCCCGGTCCGCAGGAGGGACGCTCCGCGGTCCAGCGCCCGTGCCAGCGCCCTGCCGAACGCCTCGCCCTCCTGCGGGACGACCGGCAGTTCGGCCAAACCTCCGCCGGGCTCCTCCGGCACTTCGGAGTCGTGGGCATCGACGGTCTCGCCTCCGGGTGACGCCTGCGGCAGCGGTTCTGCGATGTGCTCCGGCGCGGGACCGTGGTGGTCTACGCCTCCGTCGGGGCGGTAGCGGCGCACCGGCATGGCCCGGCCGGCGGCGTCCGGCAGGAGGTCGATCGCCCCCGGCGTCGGCGCCGGCGCCTCGGGAGCGACCGGCTCGGTCGACTTCGCCAGCGCGTCGGGGGTGACGAGCTCGGTCGTCTCCGCTGGTACCTCAGAAGTGACGAGCCCGGCCGTCTCCGCCAGTGCCTCGGAAGTGACGAGCTCGGCCGTCTCCGCCGATGCCTCAGGGACGACGGGCTCGACTGTCGCCGCCAGTACGTCGGGAGCGACCGGCTCGGTCGTCTCCGCCAGTGCCTCGGAGACGACGGGCTCGGTCTTCACGGCCAGCTGGAAACGCTGGACGCGCGTGAGGTCCGCGCCTCGTAGGCCGCCGCTCAGGATCGCCTGGCTCCGTTGCGCGGTCGTCAGGTCGATCCCGGCGTCTTCGAGATCGGCGAAGGAGACCTGCCGGCCTTCGTCGATGAGAGGCGCGGTGGCGGGCAGGTCCTCATCCGTCAGCCCCGTGAGCCGGTCGTGCGGTGGCTTGATGCCATCGACCGGCTCGTCGGCGGGCGTGGTCGCCGGCCGCAGGTCCTGGCGCGCGCTCTGCGGGTACCGGTTGATCCTTCCATCCGCGTCGCGAATGAGCAGTTCGACCGGTACGCCGGTCTGGGTGGTGATCCGGTCCGCCGCCGCAGCGGCCGACGTCAGGTGGTCGGCGCGGGTCCACAGCCGCAGTGTCCGGCCGCGGAGCGCCGCCATGCCTCCCGCCCGGTCGATGACCTCGGCGGTGGCCTCGTGGGGAAGAGCGCCGCTCTCGGCCCACTGCGCCGGTAGGTCGGCGTCGCTCAGTGGCGGTCGTTCCAGGTCCAGGCCGAGGTCGGTGACCAGCCGCCGGACCACCGTGGCCGGGAGCATGCCGATGAAGCCGTCGGGGACGTCCAGGACGACGTAGTGCCCGTGCGGGCCGCTGACGTAGAACCGGGCGTCGAAGGTGTAGTAGTCGTAGTCGTCGTCGCGCTGCCGGTTGGACTCGACATAGTCGCCGGCCGAGTTCTTGTGCGTGCGAGCGGTCCGGTTGTCCCTGCCGGCGGACATCCCGGGGTCGAGCAGGGGCCGGTCGGCGTGATCTTCCAGCGGCCGGGCGAACGCGTGGCCGAGGTCGAATTCGCCATCCACGCTCCACCCCCGTTCGGCCTCGTGTTCCCGCGCCGGTTCCTGGGAGTGCTCGGGGAAGTTGAGCCCGGTGTAGCCGCCCCGGGTCAACCATCGTCCCCGGGTGGGCACCATCTGCACGGTGAGGTACTCACCGCCGACCAGCGGGATGCGGTAAGTGCCGTGCAGCAGCTTGTCGATGTTGGCGTCGGCGTCGCGTTCGTCGAGCCCGATGTCGCCGGTCAGGCCGTCCTGGTGGGTCGGGCCGAACTCCTCGACGGTCGGTGCGACACCGCGCGCCACCGCCGCGCCGTCGATCCGGCGGCGGGGCGTCGCGGCGGCCGGCGCCCAGCGAGCCAGGTGCTCGATTCCGGGCATCGCCATGGCATGCACGTGCTCGGCGAGCGAGGTGGCCAGTGCCGTGGGGGCCGGCGGCCGCGTGCGCGTGATCATCGGCCGTACCGGGGCCGACGCCGCGGCCGATGCCCGACCGGCCGAGGTCGCGGGCTCACCGGTCGCGGTCGAGGACGGTCTCGGGCCGGCCGCGGTCAGGTGGGTGGGCACGAGGGCCGTGGCCCGGCCGGCCACCTCCCTGGTGGCGGCCGCCGGGGTGGTGGCGGGGAACAGGCGCCGCCACATCCGCCGGCTCTCGCCCAGGGAGAGGATGTCCACGAGCGTGGGCACGGCCTTCGCCACCTGGGCGGTCCGCCGGGCGAATTCGCTCGGCGAGTACCGGTGGAACACCTCGACGCGGAACCGGACGCCGTGCCGGAACTCCTGTGAGGTGTCCTTGGCCGTGGCGCGCCGGACGTCGCGCGCGGTGGATTCGACTCCGACCTTCAGCCCGTGCCTGCGCTCGTACTTCACGCTCACTCCGCCGGCCGGCCGCAGGCCCAGCGGCGCGGTCGCCCACCGGCCGTGGAAGAAGCCGCCGCCGCGCCAGGCGTGGCCGCGGTTCCGGTGCTCGCCGATCTGGACGAACGCCTGCCCCCCGGTCGTCACCTTCACGTCGGGCCTGGGCCGCCGGTAGGTGACCGAGTCCTCGATGGCGGTCACGCGGATTCCGGTGTGCAGCGTCCCGCCATTGCGGGCGGGCATCTTCAGGTAGTCCCAGACACGGCCCTCCCCCCACGTCCGGGCGGGGGTGGTGAGGACGCGGTGGATCCCGCCTCGGCGCGCGCTTTTGTACTGGCCGCGGATCGCCTCCTCGTCGAAGGCCGTCTCGATCGCGCCGAGCACGTCCGGATCCAGGTCACCGCCGAGCATGGCCTCGATCGTGTCGACGACGTCGGCCGCGTCGACGTCCTCGATGTGCGCGGCGGCCAAGGCCAGGTCGTCATTGAGGTAGTGATGTTCGCCCTGTGCGGACGGCAGGTCCTCCCGGGACGGCACGGGCAGGCCGTGGTCGGCGGCGCGGACGTACGGGACGAGGAGTTCGGCCCCGCGAGTGATCTTCACGTGCCGTTCGACGCGGTAGGAGAACCGACTCCCCCTGCCCCGGAGGAACGCGCGGCGCAACTTGCGCGACCCGCTCACGTGGCGCCAGCGCCGGTACTGGATGGTGTAGACGGGATCGGTGCCGAGCTGCTCACCGTCGCCCGAGTAGGTGCCCAGGTTCAGATCCAGCGCACCGCCCATGTCGGTCACGCTGCGGCTCGGGAAGGACACATCGCCGCCGCCGACGAAGCCGCCCGAGATCTGGTTGCCCGCCTTCTGGCTGGTCGTCTGGTGGCCGTCGCCCTCGTTGTGGCTCTCCCCGGACGGCAGGCCGAGCCGCACCACACCGCCCAGGCCGGCGGAACCGTCGAGACCGTAACCGGCGGCCCTCTCCTCACCGAACCGGAGATCGGCCTCGGTGTACTGCTCCAAGGTGGCGCCCTTGACCGTCTGCTCGTGGCGGACGTTGAAGGTCCGCATCCGGATTCTGAGCTCCTGCCGCCACCCGCCGGCGGTCGAGGGCAGCGGAATCCGCAGGCCACGCCGGCTCAGCAGGCGCCGGGCATTGGACTCCAGGAACGTGTGCGTGCCGGTGCGCAGGATCCGCTCCGCCGCGCCGTACCGCCGACCGGACGGCACGAGCGCGGCGAGCACCTGCTTGAACGCGTCGGCCTGGGGCCTGAGCCCCGGCGTCTTGTTGTGCGCGGCCACCAGCTCGGCCATGTGCGCCGAGATCTCGCTGACGCCGGTCAGGCTGAGCTGGATGCCGGTCAGGCCCTCCCGGCCCAGGTCGAACTCCTCGCCCCTGTCCTTCCCGAGCGGGGCGGCCAGCCGCCGGAAACCCTCATCGTCCATCGGCCCGGTCTTCACCGTGACCTCGCCGTACGCCAGGATCTCGTCGGCGGGGAGCGGCTTGGCGGGCAGGTGCGCGTCGGAGACGGTGACGGCGGTCCAGTACTCGTCACCGGACTGCTCCCATACCCGGGCCGCGACCAGGTCTCCGGACGTACGGCTCGTCGTGACCGCCGAAGTGTAAGCGGTCTCGTATTCAAAGCGGGTGACGTTCCCGTTCGTCCGTTCGCGGCGGTACTCCTTGACCCCCGTGCTGTTACCGATCTTGTGGTGCCGGGCGCGCTCAGCCTTCAGTTCGATCAGGTGCAGGTCCAAGCTGAACAGCCGGGCCAGCTTGACCCGGAAACTGAGCTTGAACCCCCCGCCGACGGAGAAGCCCTTCTTGTCCTCGGTGTCCAGCCCCACGACGTTCTTCCGCTGGGTGTCCAGGCTGACGTTGACCTCGGCCACCGGATCCCGGCGCAGCGCCCGCAGCTCGGTGTAGAGCACGGCGGTGAACACGTGCCCGCCGATCGTCACCTCGTGGCTGATGTCGCCGTCGATGCCGTCCGCCAGCGTGCCGCGAGCGCCGGGCACCCCGAACTTCATCGCCAGCGCCCGCGCCAGATGCTGGCGCGCGGCGGCGGACATCTTGCCCACGACGCCGGCCGTACGCATCTGCCGCGCGAGTTCGTCCACCAGTTCGCGGTAGGCCTTCTCCCGGCCCGGCATCTCCCGCACGATGCCCCGGCCCAGGCCGGTACGGGTGGCCAGCGCGAGCGGCTCACGGGGATGCACCACGTGGCGCCAGGTCCGCAGCGGACCATGGACCTGACCGCGCTCGTCGATGACGAACCGCTTCTCTCCGGCCTTCTCGCCGCCTTCCTGCTCCTGGACTCGCCTGCCGTCGGCGGCCACCACCTGGATCCGCGGCTCCGCCAGCAGCACGTCGACGGCATCGTGCAGAGTCCGGTCCTCGCCCGGCTCCTCCAGCCGGCTCCGCAACGCCGCGGTCAACTGGACCTGCGGCGTCCCCCCTGAGGCCAGGAAGTCGGTGACGGCCGTCAGCCCCGCCGCGCGCAGCGGCGGCAGCAGATCCTCGTACCACGGCGGCGGCGCCTGGGCCGTCATCGGCTCCCTGGCCGGATTGGGGACGTACCAGCGCGGCTCCCGCTCGCCCTCGTGCTCGTCCATGAGGAGGGCGCCGACCACCCGGGCATCATCGTCCAGCACGTATCGCCACACCGTGCCGCCAGAGTCCTCACTGGAGACGAGGAAGGCGTGCTCGTCCGTCGGCAGCACCCAGGTGATGCCGGGATGCGCGTACAGGGCCCGCCAGCCGTCCTCCGCGACCAGCCAGTGGGGGACGAGCGCGTCGTGCAGCGCGGGAGGAAGGACGATCTCGATCGGCCCTCGGGAGGCCAACGCGAGGAGGTCACCGACGTCCCGCACCCCGTCGCCGAGGAAGGGCGCGGGCGGGCCCCCGTCCGTGAACCGCGTCCTCAGCCACCGCGTGAAGTCGGCCCAGGACGGCGCCGAACGCCCCGCCGCGGGCTCCGGCGTGACGAGTGTCCCACCGGCGACCGTCTCCGACTCCTGCGTTTCCGGCCCGGCGGGCACGTCCGACCGAGCCGGTGCACCCTCCTCGAGCGTCTCCGTCTCCGTCGGCGGCCCTTCATCCAGTGCCTTCGACCCGGCGGGCGCTTCGAGATCCTCTTGCTCCCCCGATTCCTTCGGCTCCTCCGATTCCTTCGGCTCCTCCGATTCCTTCGGCTTCTCCGCGGGGATGAGTCCGGAGCCGGTGAGCACTCCGCCCAGAGCGCTGCGCTCGAACTCCTTGGCATGCGCGAGACCGATCCCCAGCTCACCGATGACCGGGAGGGTGAAGGGGACATCACCCTGGTCGGATTTGACCGAGATCGTCACCACGAACTCGGTCTGATAGCGGACCAGACGGTCCTTGCGCATGGTGGCGTTCTTGACCTGGCCTCCGGAGGTCAGGGTGCGCCCGTGCTCGCGCGAGGAGCCCAGCTTCGGCAGATCGACGCTGGGCGTGGCCAGATGCGAGCCGAGCTCGATGCCGAAGGCGACGCCCGGGGTGGCGCTCGCCCCGGAGCTGTGCTTCTCACCGTCGCCGATCCGCACCGTGTCCGCGATGTCGTTACGGAGCAGAACCTCTTTGTCGGTGGTCGTCACATAACGCACGGTGTGCGGCCGGCCGCTGACCTCCAGATGTCCCTGGAATGTGGACAGGGCGGACAGCCTCTTGGCGATCAGGCCCGTCACCCAGCTCCCGGTCAGCCACCACTGGCTGCGGTCCTTGAACGTCTTTTCGTTGACGTACTCCTCGGCGACGTCCTGCACGATCTCATCGACGTCCTTCGCCGGGAGACCGAGACGGTCGAGGACGCCGCGCAGCCCCGCCAGCAGTGCCTCGGGCACGATCGCGGTGACCGCGTGATCGAGGCCGTCCAGCACGGCCGGGTCCACGACCCGCACGACCGGGTGTCCGCCATCACCCTGCCGCGCTGTGAGGGCCGCGGCCTCAGCGGCGGACGAGTAGACCGTGGGGAACGCCAGCCGCGCCCTGCCGGGGAGCAGGAGATCCGGACGCTCGACCCGGTTGACGGTGGCCCGCACCCGGATCCGTGCCGTGTGACCATGGGTGGCGTTGGCGATGACCCGGTTCCCCGACTGGACCTCCATCAGGATGGTGTGCCAGGTACCGTGGCCGCGCTCCGTCCCGACCTTGAACACCGGCGAGACGTGCGACAGCCCTGCCTGCAACCCCACCGAGAGGAACAGGATTGGCTCGACCTGCGCGTTCCGCCCGCTAAGGGATTGGCGCGCGACCTCCTCGGCGTACGTGCTGTCGCCGTACTTGCTGAAGAACGTCTCATGGCCCGGACCGGTCCCCGCGTCCTCCCGTGGCGCGAACTCCGTCTGCTCCACCGAGAAGGACAGCTGGACCCGTGCGTTCTTCTCGACGATCAACTTGCCGTGGAGCAGCAGCCGCTCCCACCTCGAGGGGTCCTGCTCGGCCAGCAGCGCGAGGATCTTCTTGCGGACCGCACGCGCCACGGACGATGACATGCCGGAGGTGACGCCATCGATCCAGCGGGTGACCGACTCGTCCGGCCGGCCGTCCGGCAGCGACCCGTCCACCACTTCGGCGACCGACGACACGGAACCGTCGCCGAGCCCGCCACGCTCCACGTACCACGGCACGAGCGGCGTCGCGTCCGAATCTCGCGCCTCCGTATCGCCGGGATCTTCCAGCGCATCCCAGAAGGTCCGGTAAGCGGCGTACAGCTCATCGTCCGCCGACGTCTGGTCGGCGAGCGTGCCGGACCGCGGGTCCTCCGTGGACACCGGCTCCCGGACCCGCGACTCGGTCACCGCCATCGCGGGCTCTACCGGCACCGAGACCCGCGACTCGGTCACCGCCACGGCAGGCTCTACCGGCACCGGGACCTCCGGCTCGGTCGTCTCCACCGCGGGTCGTACGGCCGGAGCAGGCTCGTCGGACACCAGCGCGGGGAGCATCAGATCCGTCACCGGCCGGTCGTCGGCCGGCTCGGTCCTCCACTGGTCACGCCCGGCGCCGGCGGCACCGTCCTTCAACGGAATGCGGACCGCCGTACCGCTCTCCTCGAGCGGCACCAGGTACATGGCGTTCTCGTCCACCATGAGCCGGTACGGCCGGGCCGCTGGGCCCAGCGAGGTCAGTGCCTCCAGGACCGTGTCGTGATTGTCGACGCGACCGAGCCAGCCGTTGTCCCCCCGCAGGTAGGCGCCGGTCGGCTCGTGGACGAAGTCGTCCCCGAACCTCGTCCATCCGAAGGGCGACAGCTCCTCGCCGGACAGCCTGATCACGCCCGTGCGATCGATCTCGTAGGTGTACGGCGTCGAGCGGGACGGATGCGGGCGCTCGTACGCGAACGGCTCCCCGGCGGACTCGCCGGGGACCGGCACCTCGTCCAGGGACACCTCGGTCAGGTCACCAAGGTCGCCGAACCGAGGTGCCATGACGGTCAACCGGCGGCCGATCGGCCACTGCTCGGACAGCGGATTCCTGTCGTGGTCCGGGGATCCGCCGCGCAGGCCGCCGAACCGACGGCGCCGCGTCTGCGTGCCGGACGTGCCGGGGGTGTGCCGGTGTTCGTACGCGCGCAGGTCCTCGATCACCTGGTCGACGCGCCGGCGCACGTGGTCCAGGTCACGACGGCCGGCGCGCACCGAGCCCGCGTTCCGCTCGTCGACGAGGGCGGTCCGGATCGCGGCGAGCGCGTGCCGTACGCCGCGGGCGGCCTCGGCGTCGGTGTAGCGGATGAGGTCGCGCAGTGCCACGACCGCGTCGGCCTGCAGGTTGCTGGTCACGTTCCCGCGGAAGATCGGATCGATGACCACGTCGGGGGTCCTGCGCGCGATCGAGTCGAGGAGGTCGCGAACGGTCGTCATCAGGTCGCCGCCGGAGGGATTGTGAGCGCTGACCGCCCGCACCGCCTCGGCCAGGCCCTCGTTGAAGGCCCGGCCCTCGGAGGTCCGGATGTTGCGGTCCACCCGCTCGGCCCACGCGTAGAACCGCCGTGCGAGCTCGGCGAACGCCCGTGCGGTGCGCATCTCCGCCCGGATGCTCGGCCCCGGCGGACCGACCTCGCGCATCTCGAGCACGGCCAGGTCGATCGCGAGGGCGCCGCGGTTGTCGTCCGTGCTGCGGAAGTCCGTCCGGACGTTCATCGCGTCGTACTGCTCGACGAGGACGCGGTTCCGGCTCACCGGCAGCAGCATGTTGTCGGCGTAGTCGCCGACGGTCATCGTCTTGTCGTTCAGCGTGTAGTCGAACAGATCGAGCGGCTGCTCGTTCGACGCGCGTCGGCGCTGCTCGTAGCGGCTGATGGCCGAGGCGAGCCGTTTCCTGAGATCCGTCTTCAGTTTGGTCCGGATTCGGTCACGGCCGCCCTCGAGGAACTCCTGGACCTCGTCCCAGAATGATTCGCGGATGCCGGCGAAGGACGTGCGCAGGACCCCGTACACGAGGTTCTTCGCCAGTTCGTCGTCGCGAAGGAACACGTGGGCCACGGCGTACGCGTGCGTGTTCAGCAGCATCGCCGCCGCCCGCACGTCCGCGACGCCCGGCACGTGTTCCATCGCCGGCACGGCGAACCGGCCCACGCGCTGCCCCAGATCTTCATTCAGGTAGTCCCGCGTCACCTCCGCGGCGAACCGCAAGCCGGCCCGCAGCGCGCTGGTCATGTCCCTGTGGTTCGCGAACCTCCGGGCCGCGACCAGGAAGGCGGGGGTGAACGCGACCGGTACTCCCTCGGTGAGGTGCAGGCCGGCCGTCCCGACATATCCGGGCGGCCGGAGGATGGTCACGTCGTCCGCCCTGGGCCCGTACTCGTAGTCGGGGTCGTCGCCGAACAGCTCCCTCAGGGTGCTGCCGCGCGAATGGCGCCCGCCTTCGCCGTCCCGAAGGCGCACCGCGTTGTTCAGCCGCCGCTCCACGTCGTGGATCCCGGCCTCCACGACCGCGGGGTCGTGCCGATTCTCCTCGCCCGGCAGCACCCGTTCGATCGCGGTGACCACTTCGGTGATCGTGACGTTCTGGTCCCTGACCCGTCCCCGCCCCGACGCCCGCGCCGACTGTCGCGACTCGAAGTAACGACCGCCGGCCATGTAGATGCCGCCGGTGTCGGTCTCCACCTTGACGCCGGTCCTCCGGTTGTAGACGAGGACCTCTCTGCTGTCCCTGAATCGCTCGCCCTGGTGAACGTGGACGATGAAGGGCCGCTCATGCTCGGTGCCCTGTCCGCCCCCGAGCACCCGGGTCGCCTCATCGAGGGCGATCTGATGGGCGAGGTCGGTGGCCAGCCCTCGGAAGTCCGTGGGGCCGCCCCGTGGGATGTCGCGCAGCGCCTGTTCGACCTCCCCGTGGTCGACCCGGCCGCCGAGCCATGCGCCGCCGAGGCGGGCCAGCTGGGAGTTGACCTCGCTCACGAGGTGGTCCGACACGTAAGTGCCGGCCCGTACGCCCTGGTTCGACGGTTCCGGAGCCGGCGGGTCACCGAGCTGCTCGCGGAGGTTCCGGATCAGGCCTTCGAGGTCGGCCGCCGCGCGCCGCATGCCATCGAGCCGGTGCTGTGCGCGGCGGTGTGCCGGCACGTCGACGTGGCCGCCCGCCGCGTGGGCGTTCCAGAAGCGGTCGACCATCGCCCGCGCCTGCGCGTCGATCGCGGGCCTGACGTTCGGATCGAGGCGCTCCCGCAGGTCCCGGTAGTCGGTGCCCGCACGCTCGACGCGTCGTTCCGAGGACCCGCGCAGCAACGCGAACTGGCGGGCGGACCGGTCGGTGGGCGTCGGCGGCGCCGGGCGGAGCCGGTCCCACGGGATCTGCGGCGCGTCCTCGTCCGTGCTCTCGGCGCCCCGGAACTGGCCCGGGGTGCGGATGAAGTGGACACGGGCCTCGCCGGCGGGCCCGAGCCGGGTCACGTGCCGGTCCTGGACCAGCGTGATGGGCAGGCCGAGCTCGTTCGCCGCCAGGTGCGCGACGAGGTCGCCCGTCTCGTTGTGCCAGCTGTCCATCCGGCGGATCTGGTCCACCAGCGCACGGCCCCGGTCCGCGAAGAAGGTGCCGTCTCCTGACTCGTGGAAGAAGCCGGCGTACCGCGAGAGCAGACCCTCGCCCGCCACCGCGAGATCCGCCGCCAGCCGGTCCGCCAGCCAGTTCCGCACCAGCTGCACGGCCTCGCGGCTGCCGGGCCGGGTGCTCCGCAGGCCGGGGATCACCCGGGCGAGGTACGGACCGGCGATGGCGATGAGGCTGTGATAGAAGCGGTTGTCGTCGGCCGGAACGTCGATCGGCCGGAGGTGACGCGCGCTGAGCTCCGCGTCGAGCCGTGCCTGGTCGAATGCCTCCGCGTCGGCCTTCAGTGCCCGCGCGGCCGCTCGCTCGATCTCGCTCTCGCCGACGGTACGGGTGTCCGACCGGCCGGCGGGCGGTACCGTCCGGCTCGTGCCGAGGATGCGGCCGGTTCCGGGGTCCGGTTCGGTCCAGCGAATCCCGGCGGTGCGGGGCCGGGAGATGATGAGCGTGTGCCGGCCGTTGTCGAGCGGCGCCAGCGCGATCCGGTCACGCGCCTCGCGCGGGGCCGCCGCGCCGGCCAGCAGGACGCGGTACCTGACGGCGCCAGCCCCGTCCGTGACCACCGACACGGCCCCGGTGCGGGACGGGCCGGTGAACCAGACCCACGTCCCGGGCGGCAGGTCGTCCGGGAGCCGGTCGACCTCCTCGGCCAGCCGGTCGGGGCTCTCCTCGAGCGCCCCCAGGACGTCCTCTTCCAGGATCTCGCCGCCGGCCGCCGACAGGAACCGGACCGCCGCGCCCAGCCCGGTGCGGGCGATGTCCTGAACGGTCGTGGGCCGATTCGGCGCGCCCTGGGTGAGCCAGAAGATCTCCGTAAAGTCCGCCAACGGGCCCAGCGGCGTCCAGCCCTCCACCTCCGCGTCGGCCGATCCGATCCCGTGGTGGCCCCGCTCGTCCTCGTAGACGTACGCGTCGTCCGGAACGCCGCCGCGCCGGGCGGTGTCCAGGCTGACGATGGGCGGCCGGGGGGTGTCCGTCAACGCGGCGATGCTCGCACTTCGGTCGACGAGCCGGTCCTCGAACGCGAGCAGGGCCTGGTCGAGCGTGGGCCGCGAATGAGCCTCCGTCCGCCGCGCGACCTGCCCGGCCAGGCCGGGGCCGAGGTGGTCCACGACGGAGGCCAGCGCGAGGTCGCGCGCCGGGACGAACGACCTGGCCGGTGACCGTGGCCCGTCCAGCCCCGCGGGCGGGCCGAGCAGCAGGCCGTTCCGGTCGAGGTCCAGGGAGTACAGCCGCCCGGCGCTCTCCGGGGGCCGCACCGGGAGTCCGGACACGGCCTCGAACCACCGGATCTCGCCCTGGTCGGCGACCACGGTGAACCGTCCGGCGGTACCGTCCGCGTGGGTGGTTACGGCCAGGGAGACCGCGCCGTCCCCGGCCGCCGACAGCGTGTCGTGCAGCCCCTGGATCGCCTGCTCGATCGACGGCGCCTGCCGCCGCCGGTACGCCAGGTTCACCCGTCGTTCGTCCAGGGCGGACTCCGACGCGGTGAGGCGGTCAACGGCCTCCTGTACGGCGTCGCCCGTCCAGCGCGCCGCTTCGTCGGCCCGGGCGTCCCGCCCGGTGACGCGCAGGTCGGCGAGGACCGCTTCCGTCTCCTGGAGTCCGTGACGCGCGTCCTCCAGGAGCGGCGTCAGGTAGGCCGTCGACTCCTCGTGGCGCTCCAGCAGCTCCTGCTGCCGGGTCTGCCGGGCCTCCAGGTCCGAGATCCGGTTCCGCAGGCCGTCCACCGCGGCCTGGTCCGGGGAGAGGTCCAGGATCAGCCGCATCCGCTGCGTGTCCAGGTCGTCCAGGGCACGCCGGAGGTCGTCGAGCTCCCGCTGGGCCCGGGTCGTCTCCGCGGCCGCCGCGGCGTGCTCCGCCTCGATCCGGGCGACGATCCCCCGCCACGCGGCGGCGGCCTGTACGGCCCGGCCGAACAGGCCGGGCAGTTCCGGGTGGGCCGCGCCCATCCGATCGAGGCGCGCGGCGATCTCGACCCGCACCGCCTGCTCGAAGGTCCGCTGGTGCGCCCAGGAGGTGCGGTACAGCCGGGCGAGGTCGATCGGGTCGAGCCCGTGGTCGGCGGCGGCCTGCCGGGTCGAGTCGCTCCACAGCCCGGCGTGCGACGCGTCGCCGGCGGTCAGCGTCAGGTCGTCGAAGGTGGTGGGGTCGAAGGCGTAGAGCCGGCCGCTCGGGTCGGCCCAGTGGCTGCGCACCGGGCCGTCCGCCTGCGTGACGTCCAGCCGAAGGTGCGTGCTCAGCTCGTGCGCGACGTCGCGGGCCAGGTGGACCGGGTCGAGCGCGAGCAGCGCCGCCTCCGGCGGCAGCGCGGCGGGCGCGCCGGACGGGTTGTCCGGGCGGAGCGCATGGACCCGGTTGACCTCGTTGATGATCGCGGTGATCTCGTCGTCGAGGGAGCCGGTCAGGCCGTCGAACAGCCGGGCGTCCGGCCTGGCGCGCCGCTGCTCGTAGACGTCGGGGACGGCCGGCGCCGGCACGTACGGGTCCGCCGCGCGCGCGGCGGCCAGGTCGTGGCGGATCGTCCGCGCGGCCCAGTCGAGGATCGCCCGGTAGTGCAGGATCCGCGTGTTCGCGCCGTGGGTGAGCACGAGCGGGCCGCGGGCGCCGCCCTGCTCCCGCAGGTGGTTCACCAGGGCGTGGTGGGCCTGGGAGGCGGTGTACTTCGGCCGCGGCCCGGGCTGCGGGTGCGTCGGGTCCGGGCGGTACACCGCCGCGTCGGCGAGCAGCGGGGCCAGGTCGAAGCGGGGCGCGGCGCCCAGGCCGGCCCAGGCCTTCGGGTCGACCCGTTCGCGCAGCGCCTGGCGGGCCTGATTCTCGTTCGCGGCCAGTTCCGCGCGCAGCTCCTCGTACTGCGCCTCGAACATCTCCACGACCACGTCGCCGGTGATCGGGTCGCTGCGGACCGGCGCGCCGACCGGCTTGGGCCTGCCGGGCGTGAGGAGGTGGTGGCGCATCTTCTGCGCCTCCAGCCAGAACTGGCCGCGCAGGCGCACCAGCAGCTTCGAGCCGTACTCCTTGACGTCCTGCTCGCGCCGGTAGTTCTCGGTGCCGGCGCTGTTCTCGTTGGCCGACGTGACGCGGCTGCCCGCGTGGTTCAGCGACCACGAGTGGTCCGGGCGGTGCGGCGGCACCTCGGTGCCGGGTGGCGGAGCGGGCTGCGGGTTGATCGTGTCGGTGCCGCCGATGCCGTAGTCGCCGGTGCCGCGCGTCAGGTCGCTGCTGTTGTTCGCGGTGGTCCCGCTTTGGTGCTTGATGTAGCGGCCGACGCCGCTGCCGTCGACCATCCGCATGAGGACCTGCGCGTCGAACAGCTCCCCCTGCAGTGACATCGCCGCGCGCAGGTCGGAGTCGCCGGCCCGGAACAGGTCGGGGGGCAGCCGGTACTTGCCGCCGCCGGTGGCCTCGAGCACGTGGTTGACCAGGTGCGACCGCGACAGCAGGAACGGCAGCGACTGGAAGGACCGCACGCCGGGGTCGCCGGCCTCGGCGCCCAGCGCCTTCTCATACCAGCGCGGGCCCAGCAGCGTGTCCAGCAGCTTCCGGGCGGCGGGCAGCAGGCCGTCCGCCGTCATGCCGACGACGGCCAGGTTGCGGTTCAGCTTCGGCAGCGGGAGGAGGTTCCGCACCTGCTCCGGTCCGTGCAGCGTGCCCGCCTCGGCGAGCGCGTGCGGCAGCTGGATGTCCAGCGTCCCGTCCACGGTGGTCCGGGCGGTCGCGCTGTGATGCGTCCACCTGTCCAGTCCGCCGAGGAGCAGGTTGTCCAGGGGGCGGCCCGACATGTCGAGCCGGTCGACCTCCACGATCAGCCGCTGACGGACCCGTACGGCGTAGTGGTTCGCCCAGTCGTAGTCGGTCATCTCGCTGACCGCGTTCTCCGCGCGGGTCGTGCCGCGGTGGTGCCCTTCGGCCGTCTTGATGTCGGCCGAGCCGCTGGCGTTGGTGCCGCCGGCGCTGAACTTGGGCAGGACGAGGGCCTGCGACCCGTCCCTGGACCTGGACTGGGCGGTGCCGATGTAGCCGTGCGAGTAGACCGCGAGGCCGGTGTTCCACCGGTAGTCGTACACCTCCGGCTCGGAGATGCGCTCGGCCCGCATCCGGACCCTGACGACATCGGTCAGCACCGGGCCGACGGGGTTGGCCAGGTAGAAGGTGAAGCCGTTCTGGGAGGGCAGTTCCTCCCAGAGCATCTGGTCGCGCCCCTCCGCCAGGATGGACTGCAGCAGGTCGACGCCGCCCTGCATGCGGCCGATCCGGCGGCCTGCCCCGTCCCAGAGCGACGGGTCGGCGCCCAGCAGGCCCGGCGCCACCCCGTCGATCTGCTGCCGGACGATCTGTTCCGTCGTCCGGCCGTCGTCGTGGGTCCAGCGGTGGACGCCGTGGTGACCGAGGAAGAAGCCGCCCGGGTCCGTCCTGGTGAGGTACTCCGGCAGCGTCATCCGGTCGAACGGGAGGCGCGGGTGCGACAGCTTCTGGCGGAACGTCGCGTTGAACCGGTCGCGGATCTCCAGAGACGTGATCGGCACCGCGCCGACCGTGTGCAGACCGGCCAGGACGCCCACGAGCGGCGCGCGGTTCACCGGCAGCCCGGCGGGCGGCTCGGGGACCTCGGCGTGCCAGCGCAGCAGGAGGCGCGCCACCACGTCGCCGCTGAGCCGCAGATCGCCGTCCAGCCATCCCCTCAGCACCTCGCCCAGCCGCTGGTCGGTGAGCGGCGCGCGGTCCTCGGCGTACGCGACGACGTCCTCGGGCATGTCGGGCGCGGTGAACGGGTCGTGCGGGGCGCCGAGCCGCCGCCCGAAGGCGGTGTTGAACCGGTCCCTGACCCGCTCGTCCAGGATCGGGGCCGCGCCGATCTCGTGGAACCGGACGAGCGTGCGGACCAGCTTGTCGCGCCCGACCTTCGCGTCCTTCGGGAGGGTGGGCACCTCGCTCTGCCAGCGCATCAGGATCTTCGCCGCGAGGTCCCCGCTGAGCTTCAGCCTGCCGATGTGCCAGCGGAGCATGGCGTCCCGGAGCTGGCGGTCGGAGATCGGCAGGTGACCGTCGGCGTACTGCGTCAGGGCCTCCGGCTCGGGCAGCGCGAACTCCACCAGCCGGGGTCCCACGGTCTCCGTGTGGTGCGCGCTGCCGCTGGGGAGCAGCTTGGCGTGCTTCTCCAGGCGGCTCCGCACGTCGAAGTTCACCGTGCTCCGGAAGAAGTACACGCGGTTGAAATCGAGCTGCAGGAGCTCCTTGCCGCCGGTGCGGCCACTGGTGCGCGAACGGTTGAACTGCCAGTGCCGGTTGAGGTCCGTCTCCCCGCTGAGGTGGGCGGGCCCCGCGTCGCCGCCGACCGCGACGTCGAGCTGCTCCCAGGTCCAGCCGTGGGAGCTCGTGGCGGTGGCACGCCCCTCCATCAGCTGGAGCTTGATGATGCCGGTGACCGCCTTGTGGGCGCTGGCGCCCGCGAAGCTGCTGGGTCCCAGGTGGCCGCGGATGTCGATCGCACCGAGCCGGTCGCGGGTCAGACGGGACTCGAACGCGTTCTCGGTGGTGTACTGACCGCCCAGGATCTCCTTGAAGTACGACCGCATGGACTCCGTGCCGGCGAAGGTGTCCCGCAGCGAGGACGCCGTTCCCGCCGGGTCGGTCAGGTGGCCGAGCCCCTGGACCGCCTTACGGACGCCGGTGGTGTCGAGGAAGGTCACGACGCCCTGCTCCAGCACGCGCGCCGACGTCGGACCGCTCGACGTGGGACCGCCCTCCTCGGTGACCGGCACCGTGAACACCCGGGCGGTCTCGCCCGCGAGCCGGATCGGCGGCGGGTTGCGCCGACCCTCGAGGACCCGGCCCTGCCGGCCCGAGTGCTGGAGCTCGAAGCGGATCTCCAGGTCTCTCGTCACCAGGAACTCGTGGGTGGGCCCGTCGAACTCCATGAGCTGGGGAAGGTTGGTGAGGACGCTCATCGCGTCGCTCGCACCGGCGCTCCGCTGGTACTCCAGGCCCATGACGGCGCCCTTGAGCACCTGGTAAAGGCCGCGCACCTTGAAACCCAGCGCGATCCTGCGCGAGTGGGCGACGGACATGCCGGCGCTGCTCATGCCCATCACCAGGTTGACGATGCGGAGGTCCGCCGCGGTGCCGAGGTATCGCGGAGCGCCACCGCTCCCCCGCGCCGTGATGGTGACCTTCATGGAGTCGACGTCCCAGTCCACGCCCAGACCGCCACGCCGCTTCTTCAGCGTGAAGGTCATGCCGTCCTGGTGGAGCTGGTCGAAGTGGGAGCTCAGGCCGCGGTCGGAGGCGAACTTCTCGATCTGCCGGCGGATGTCGGCCTGGCTGTCGAGCTTGTTGCCGTGGCCGAGGCGGGAGTAGTCGGCGAACGGGTGGTCGTCCCGGGCGGGCAGGAACCCGTACCTGCGGGCCATCGTCTTGACCGCGTCCCGCACCCGTTGGACGGTGTCGTCGGACCAGAAGGGCAGGCCCGTTCCGACGCCCTTGGCCTGCGTGAGCCACGGCGGCGGCGCCGGGTGATCTGCGGGGTCGGCCGGCATCTCACGCTTCCCGAGGCGGCGGATGTCGCCCTCGGCGTACGGCCGGGTGCCGCCCGTCTGCGCCCCCTTCAGCGCCGCGGCGTCCACCGGCAGACCGTGCTCGTACGCCATCGGCTCCGGCACCCGGACCAGCGCGTTCCCGTCGATCGGGCGGGTCGTCCCGGGCTGGGCGCTGCCGCGGACGCTGACCGTGACCTGGTGGCGGAACGACATCCGGTACGCACTGGTGTAGCCGACGTAGCGCGGCACCACGACGTAGAGCCCGACCTTGCCCGCCGAGATCGAGTCGGTGTTCGACGACGTGTAGGACAGGTTGAAGGACACGCCCATGCCGACGTCGGTGTTGTGGAACGGATGCAGGCCGAAGTCGACGCTCGGGAGCGTCAGGGTGCTGCTGTTCGTGAGGCCGTGACTCCCGCTGGAGCCGGAGATGAGGGTCCGTACGTTCTCGATGGCGGACTCTTTGCTCGTGGCGCCGACCCGGACGGCGCCCGCGAGCAGCTCGGAGCGGACCGACACCGTGGCCACCGGCCGCCCGTGCTCGTTGTGCAGGTCGAACTGGTACCCGCCGTCGGCGTCGTTGACGGCCGCGTCCAGATGCATGTTGAGGTTCCACAGCTTCTGGAGCAGTTCCTTGCGGAGCTGGCCGCCCACCGGCATGTCCAGCCCGCGCTGCCGCAACTCCGCCATCGTCGCGTCGAACAGCTCGGGGAGGTTCGACAGGCCGGAGGCGAAGAAGAAGGCCGGCAGCCTCCCGGTCTTCACGGCGTCGCCGGTCGCGGTGACCTGGGCCGGCGCGGTCCCGAGGTAGCTGTCGGGGAGCCACACGAGCAGCTTCTCGTCGGTCGGGTCGTCGATCCGGTGCACCGGAAGGGTGTCCCAGTCCCGGGCTGACCCCGCGCGGACCTGGAACGACCAGTGCCCGGTGTAGGCGAGCAGCGTGTGGCCGCCGTCGGCGACCTCGACGTGACCGCCCTCGGCGTCGGCGATATGGGTGGTGGACCGGTTGGACTGGTTGGCGGTGCCGGACAGCGAGGCGCCGACCCTGACGACCTGGAGCACGAAGGGCGTCGCGCCGATGCCGAAGGAGAGCGAGATCGCCCCACGCGTCGCGCCGGTCTGCCCGGACACGGTCTGCGTGTGCGCGCCGGTCGCGAAGACCGAGTTCACCGTGCCGCCGGCCGTGTGCCCGCCCTCGACCGGCGGCAGGTTCGACACCTTCCGCGTCGAGCCGGCCGGGTTCTCCACCTTGTGCGGGTCGGTGGCGTCCAGCCTGACCAGCACCTCGGCGTCGCCCATCGGCACCTGCAGGCCCCCGAGCAGATGCGGGAAGTTGGCCAGCAGCCGCTGCGGGAGCAGGTCGACGTCCTCCTGGGTGTAATGCGCTCCGGCCCGGTCCAGCTCCTGCCGGATGCGGGCGACGACCTCCAGGATCTGCGGGAGGTCCTCGCGCGGAACACCGGCCCGGACGACCATCGGGTCCACGGTGACCGGTGTCATCTCCACCGACTGCGCCGGCACCGGCGGCTCCGTCGGCGCAGGCGGTCCCGGAGGGGCGGGCGGCGCCTCGCCCTCGGCGTCCGGGGGGAACGGCAGCGGATCCGGTTCGACCACGGACTCCGTCTCGCGCTCGCCTTCGACCGAGGTGAGCAGCCCCGGGGTGATCGGCAGGCCCTCCCGGTCTCCCGGGATGAACATCCGGAACCACACGTCCCGGCGGGATTCCTCCGCCCCCGTGTCGCCGGAGGGACGCGAGACCAGGTCACCGGTCCGCCGGTCGAGCACCGCCTCGTACGGGGTGGCCACCACCGGCCCGTTCAGCGCTCGCGACACGGGCTCGGCGACGCTCGCGCCGTCGGTCATCACCAGGAGCGGGTGCAGGCCGGGTGCCAGCCGCTCGACGGTCCTCGCCATCGCGTACGCCTTGAGCTCCTGCTCGCGGGCCGTGGCCAGGCCGTCCTGCGCCTCGCCGACGACCAGCACCATCCCCTCGGGGACCAGCTCGCTCAGCCTGGCGAGCGTCTCGGCGTCCCGTGGCAGCGCGGACTCGCCCTGGCCGGGCAGCCACAGCGCCACCGTTCGGTCGCCGGCCCTGCCCCATCGGGTCTTCGCGACCATCTCCGTGGCCGTCTCCTCGCGCAGCAGAAGGTCGCGCGCGAGGTCCTCACCGGCCTGGTGACCGGAACGGGCGATCTCGGCGGCGATCAGCTCCCGCCAGGCCCGTGGCGCCCGTTCGAGGGCCGACCCGCTGATCGCCGCCCGGACGATGCCGGCGGTCTCCCGCCGGAGCTGCTCCTGCCGCACGTCGGACAGCAGGCCGAGTGTCGCGCGGGCCCGGCCCAGGTCGAACCGGGCGGCGCTCGCCAACCGGTCGAGGAGGCGGGAGTCCGGGAGGCGCGGCCGGCCGAGGAGGTCGGCCGCGAGGTCGGCGGCGGCCCGGTGACCGGCCCAGGCGATCTCCGCCTCGGTCACCAGCAGGACGCGCTGGAGCCCCCGCGCCTCCGCCCGCCCGTCGTCCGGGGTGATGCCGGTGAGCTGCCGGATGATGACCCGGGCCTCGTGGCGGATCTGCGCGTAGTCCTCCTCCGCGTTGCTCCGCAGCGAGCCGACCGTGGTCCGGGCGACGCTCTCCCGGGCCCCGTCGATGAGGACCCGCGGCACGAGGGGCTCGTCAAGGTCGTGCATCAGGCTCCGCGCGAGCGTCTCACCGGCCTCCGCCCCCGAACGGGCGATCTCGGCCGCCACCAGCAGCCCCGCCTGGTCGACCCGCGAGACCTCGCCGCCAAGGTCCTGGAGCGAGGGGACCCGGCCGCTCAGGTCGCCCACGAACATCGCGGCCCGCCCCATCACCTCGGCACGCCGCTCCTCCGTCAGCCCGGCCAGGACCTGTCGCGCCCGGCCGAGCGGGGTCGAGGGCACGGTCTCCCCCGCGCTGACCGCCCTCCGGGCGCGCTCGCGATGCGAGGCGGCCAGGTCGCGGGCGAGGCGCTCACCGGCCTCCGGGCCGGTACGGGCGATCTCGGCCGCGACGCGCAGTCCGGCCCAGTCCTCCCACGGCACCCGGCCGCCCGGGTCCTGAAGCGAGGGCACCCGGCCGCTCAGGTCGCCCACGAACATCGCGGCCCGCCCCATCACCTCGGCACGCCGCTCCTCCGAGAGCCCGGCCAGGACCTGTCGCGCCCGGCCGAGCGCCGTCGTCGGCGCGGGCGGGGTGACGGACTCGGGAGGCGCCGGGGTGGACTCGATCTCCCGGCCCAGATTCAGGGTGGGCGCAGGAGGGGCGACCGTCTCCTCAAGCGCGGGAGGCGTGACCGTCTCCTCAGGCTCGGGGGGCGTGACCGTCTCCTCAGGCGCGGGAGAGGTGGCCGTCTCCTCACGCTCGGTCCTCTCGGCCGGCGTGACGGTGGCCGGCGGTTCGGCCTCGTCCCCGGCCTGTTCGATCGCCGGGACGGTGACCGGGGGTTCGGGCTCGTCGGTGCTCCGCTGAGGCGCGGGTGGGCGCTCGGTCACGGAGGCGTCCGTCTCCGTACTCGTCGCCGAGGAGGACGTCGGCCGCGCCGGCGGTTCGAGCATCGTGACGGTGCCGTCGCCGGAGCGCACCTCCAGCGGTCCGCCGGTGCCGCCTGCCGACGGCGCGCGTCCGCCGCCCTCGGTCCGCGTGTCGGTGACCTGTCCGAGGGTGACGACCCTGGCCTTGGCGAACAGCGCGGGCGGCGGGACCTTCGAAAGCCCGTGATCCTGCCGCAGCCGCTGGGACTCGGCGCGGATGTCGTTGTCCAGCCCCGGAAGGCCCGTGCCCCTGCCGTCACCCGCGCCGAGCACGCGACCGGTGCCCGCGAACGGATCCCGAGACGGCCGGGGCGGCTCGGCGATCACCGGGTCGGTGAAGGTCTTGCTCTGGCCCGTGACGTGAGCGCCCGCGTCGTTCCCGCCGAGTGGCCGGCCGGGCGAGGAGAACGCGCCGGTCTCGGGCGTCTGCTCGCGCGAGTACAGGTCGGCGAACGTCATCGCGTTGCCGGCCCCGTATCCCTTCCGGGTCCCGGCCGCCGGCCACGCCGTCCTGCCGGACGGCTCGCTCTCATGGACCGACGAGTTCTCGCCGGACGACTCGCTCCCGTGGGCCGACAGGCCCTCACCGGACGCTGCGTCATCGCGGACCGGCACGACCTGGCCGGTGCGCAGCCGGTATCCCGGGGACGCCAGCGGATTCCCCGGTCTGGCCGGCTGCGTCCTCCCGTGGGGGGCGGTGAGCGTGTCCCGGTGCGCGGCCGCCCACGCCGCACGAGCGCCTCCCTCGAACCCGGGGATCCCCGTGCTCTCGCCGGTGCCCAGCTCACCGCGGAAGAACTGGTACCGGCCGGTCGCGTCGGTCCAGCTCAGCAGCGTCCCCCGTCCGGTCTCGGCGGGTATGGCGAGCGACGCGAGACCGTCATCGTCGGAGGGGATGGGGGATGGTCTGAGACCACCGTCGCCCAACCCCTCTGAGCCCGACGGAATCCCGGCCGGCGGCCCGTACGTCCCTACGCCGCCGGGTGCACCGCCGGCCGTGTTGAAGTAGGGCGCATCCGGATACTCCGACGCAGGCACGTCCCAGGTCAGCGTCTCCTGCGCGGGAAACTCCTCCGTACGGCCGTCGGGGTGGATGACCCGCCAGGCGCTGGGCCGGCCGTCGGCCTGCGGCGCGAGGTGGAAGTGCCCCGACGGCGTCACCGCGACGGCGTGGGTCACCCGGTGCATGACCATGCCGGTCTCGTGGGCCGTCGAGTCGAGGTCGTCCCGGCCCGTCCGCACGGGAGTGCAGACCAGGACCACGTTGTCGGTGTACCCCAGGCTCGCGATCCGCCGCGCCGCCACCGTGATGAGGTCCGCGCGCCACGCCAGGTCGACGCCGTGGCCCGCGGTGAACGCCGTCCGCGCCGCGTTCGTGAGCGGCGGGGTGAACCGCGCTCCCTGCAGCCGTCCCTCCGACCAGCGCCAGACGATGCCGGTCATCTCGCGCAGCCCGCCGTAGAACGGCGCGCGGAGGGACCAGTCGAACGACGGGAAGAGGTGCAACCCGACGAATTCCCCGCCGGAGTCCGTGATGCGCTGCCACGGCTCCTCGCCCGGTGCGGCGGTGAAGATCCGCCTGCGCAGGGTCGGCGACCACGGCGCCTGCGTCGTCGGGTCCCGCTCGTCGACGCCTTCGGCCGGGGCGGGAGCCGGCCCGTCGTGCGTCAGGAGGTGCGGCGGTGTCAGGTCGGCGAGCAGCTCCCGGTCGTCGGTACGCTCACGCGGGCCGAGATCCGCGTCGGTCCAGGCGTACAGGTCCGCCGCCTCGCCGGACAGTGCCTCCTTGGGCACCGGGGAGCGGGGGTCAGCGTCGAGCGCCGCCCGCAGCACGTCGAACAGCGGCTGCGACATGGCCGTGCCCCAGGAGATCGCCGCCTGGAGGAACAGCCGGCGGTGATCCGGCCCGAAGGCGAGACGCCGGTGAACGCGCAGCAGCCACTCGGTCTGGTCGGGCGGCAGGAGATGCACCTGGTAGCCGCGGACGTCGCGCATCTCGGTGCGCCACTCGTCGCTCCGCTGCTCCCGGGAGTGCGGGACGTCCTTCCACAGTTCGGTCAGGGCCGCGTGGTGGTAGTGGACCGCCTCGTAGATCCCGGTCATGACGTCCTGGAGCGTCCACTCCGAGTCCTCGCCGAGCAGCCGCTCCAGCTCGGCCCCCTTGGCCACCCGGAATCCGTTGGCGGCGGCGTCGGCTCCCATGCGGCGCGCGAGGGTGACGTACAGGCGGCGGGCGGCGTCACGGGCGGCGTGGAGCACCTCCGGGTCCGACCCCAAGGCCCGACCGAGGGCGCGCTCGTACACGGTGCGCGCCGAGGCCCAGGAGGGAGAGTCGTAGACATGCCCGAACCTGACCGGTGGTCCGGGGAGGTGGTCGGTGTCCTCCGGGTGCGCCAGATCCGCCGAGAGGTCTTCGGTGGTCGCGGGCCGGGCCTGCGGCGCGTTCGTCCACTGCGGCCAGTCCGGCGGCGGAGACGGCACCGGCGAGGGCTCTTCCACCGCTGTCTCGGACGGCACGGTGACCTCGCCCGCGTTCGCGGACAGGGAGGTACGGGCGAGTGCGTCGGCGAGTTCGTCCACCGAGGGCTCCTGGCCCTCCTGCTCGGGTGGGAAGAGTCTCCCTGTCAGGTCGTCGTACCGCTCGCCGAGCACGTCGCGGAGCGGTTGATCGAGGTCGGCGTAGCGCACGAGCGTGCCGCGCCTCGGGCTGGCGCCCCCGAGCTCGCTCTCCAGCCGGAGTGCCGCCTCCTCGGCCGGTGTACCCGCGCTGCGCAGCTCCTCCAGGACGCGCCCCGCGTGCCGGGCGTACCGGAGTTCCCGCATCGCCACGGCGTGCTGGACGAGAGTGCCGGTCCGCTCCCGCATGCTCGCGTCGACCTGGACCAGATTGCCGGCGTTGTAACGCAGGGGATGCGACTCGGCGTGCGCGTCCGTGATCACTGCGATCGCCCGGCCGATCGGGTTCAACACCCTGTCGGAGAACCACCAGGAGGCCGGGGCCTTGTCGAATTCCTCCCACAATGCGCCCTGAACGTCGTCCAGCGCGCCGGTCAGGAAGAGGTTGCGGGAGTTGCCGGGATCGACGCCGATGGCGGTGAGCCACTCACCGGCGGTCAGCGGCCCGCGGCCGAGCGCCGTGTCGAGGACCATCCATTGCGGACGGCCCTCCGCGTCGTGGGCCCACACCACGGCGGCGATGTGGTACCGCCAGGAAATACGCACCGGGTCGAGGGAGCCCGGCAGGTCGCCGGAGCGCAGCCCCAGCCCCCAGCCGTCGGCGCCGGCGGCGGTCACCGTGATCTTGCCAACGGGGGCGCCCCACTGCAGGAGCCGCAGCGTGGCCAGATGGGCCCGGAGGTAGCAGCCGTCGGCGACGTGGTCGCTGGGCACTCGGACGGCGCCGAGCTCGTGGTGCTGGAAGCTCAGCTCGGTAAGCAGGTCGTACCACCGCGCGACCTGCGCGTACGACACCGGGTTCGGCCGGCTCTCGCCGAACAGGTTGTCGGCGGCGGCCAGCGGCCAGACCTCGGTCCACCGGTGCCAGGCGACGCCGCCGTGCTCACGCTCCCACAGGTCGTTCAGATGCCGGTCGATGGACGTGCCGTAGCGGGCCTGATAGGCCTCCTGAACGGCCCAAGACTGTGGCAGGTCCTCGCCGAGGAGGCGCAGCAGGGCGAACGCGCCCTCCGCGTCCTCATGCTCCACCAGTACCGTGTGCAGGTTCTCGACGAAGGCCTGGACCTGCGGCAGCGAGGCCGGCGACGCCTTCGGAGCGACCGCGATCGGACCGGGCGGCGGAGCCTCGAGAGTGAACTCCGAGACCAGGCCGAGCATCCGGAGGACGTCCTCGACCAGCGTCTCCGGCGCACGCCCCTCCGCGACCGCGTCGTCCATCGCCTCGGCCAGTGAGGTTCCCCCGGTGCGCTCGCGGAACGCGGCGTCCAGCGACTCGGCCGTCCGGTCGTCCCCGAGCGAGCGGCGAAGATGGAGTGTCTCCACGACCGCGGACTGGTCGACCGGGTCGCCGGCCAGCAGCGAGGCGAGGCTGTCGGCGTAATCCTCCTCGGACGGGCCGGTCAGGACGACGCGGTCGGCCGGGGAGGACGCACTGACCGGACGGGCGGAGAGCGGCGCGCCGCCGTCCGAGAGCGGGATGAGGACGGCCGGAACGCCCTCCGCCTCCGCCGGCGTCAGATGGATGCCCAAAGGCCCGCCGACGAGCGTGTACGGCGTGACCTCGAACCCCGGTTCGCCGAGGACCTCGCGCAACCGGTCCGCGTTGGCGACCTGGCCGACCCAGCCACTGTCACCCCGCAGCAACGCGCCCGACGGACCGTGGAAGAAGTCGTCGCCGAACCGCAGCCAGCCGTCCGAAGACAACGTCCGCCCATCCGGAAGCCGAACCCGCCCCGCGTCGCTGACCTCATAACGGGCCGGCACGGACCGGAACTCGAACGCGCGCTCGTACGTGAACCACCGCTCCGCCGACTTGCCCGTCCCCGCCGACGCCGGAACGGGCACTTCGGTGAGCCCGCCATGACGTGGCCCCTCGACCGTGAACTCCCGGCCGATCGACCAACCCGCCCGCAGCGGATCGACCCCGGTGTCCCGCGACCCCCCGCGAAGGCCGCCCCGCCGAATCGGGAGGTCGGCCTGCCCCGCCGACAGCTCGGCGGCGGCGAAGGCCCCGTCATCGGCTCGGTCGACCGACATCTCCTCCACGGAGGATTCGTCATGGACCGGGGATTCGAGCGTCATCACGGCCATGGGCCCGCCCGTCGACGGGTCGGTGTCCGCGCGAATCCCGGCGACGGAGAACTGCTCGCCGTCCAGGATGTAGTACAGCTCACCCAGACCCGCCGCCTCGGCGAACCGGTCGGCGACCTGCACGGTCTCCTCCACCCGGTACAGCTCCACCCGGCCGGGCCCGGCACCCCGCTCGACGCGGGCCAGTGCCTCCTCGGCCGACCCCCAGACCGGGTGGATCGGCGGCACCGGCACCGGATCGCCCGGCTCGGTGGCGGGCGACGGCTCTGCCGACCGCCACCGCGCCCAGTACACGATCCGCTGTTCCTGGTCGAGGCGTACGGCCGTCCGCCGAGCGAGCTGCCACTCCAGGTCCGCGATCGGGTCGGCGCCCTCATGCTCCAGGTCGTCGACGCTCAGCAAGGCGGCGACCTCTCGTAGCGTCAGGCCCTGCTCACCGGCCGCTTGCTCGATCCGTCCCGGACCGGCCGCTTCCTGGAGATTCCTGGGGATGGACGGTGCCACCAGGTGGTCGTACACCTGCAGATGCGGCGGCGTCAGCGCCGCCTCCTGCGGACCCGTGAGGCGGGCGCTGGGGAAGGTCCGGCCGGCCCATTCGTACAGGTCGCCCGCCTCAGTGGTGAGCACCGAGCGCACGGGTTCGGCACCGGGTCCGGGGCCGTACCCGGCCTGCTCCCAGGCGGACACGACGTCGTACAGCGGATCCCGGTGCGGCCGGAGCACCCGCCAGGCGGTCGCCGCCCCGAGGATCCACCGGCCGTCGGAGTCCGGTAGCAGTTCCTCGTAGACCGAGAACAGCGCCGTAAGCCGGTCGAGCGGCTCGTCGCCCAGGCGGTATCCGCGCGACTCCCGCATCTGCTCGCGCCAGGCCTCGTCACGCTCTCCGGGGGCGTGCACGCCGACGCTGCTCCGTACGTATCCGACCGCGGTGGCGAGGGCGTCCATCGTCTCCTGCACGCCCCACTCGGGGCCGCTCAGCAGACGCTCCAGCTCCGCCGCCGAACCGACCGGCCACAGTTCCGTCGCGAACCAGGACGCGGCGTCCTGCCCGAATCTCGCGGACAGGTCCTGGTGCAGCATGCGGACGCCGGCGGTCGCGGCTTCGAGCACGCGCGGATCCTCCGCCAGCGATGAGGCGAGGGCCGTCTCGTAGCCATCACGAACGCCGGGCCAGGTTTCGTAGTCGTAGACGAGGCCCAGCCGTACGGGCGCGTCGAGAGTGCCGGAGTCCTCGGGCGAGCTCGACCGCGGCGACGGCGAGTCCACCGTCTCGATCCCCCGCGCGCGTTTGGCCGGCGGCTCCAGGCTGCCGTCGTCCCCGGCGGGCCGCTTCAGCGCCGAGGCCTCCTCGGTCGGCGTCATCACCGCGCCATGGTCCGAGAATGCGACGAGGACGGCCGGGCCGCCCTCCGCCTCCACCGGCGTCAGGTGGATGCCGGAGGGCCCGCCGACGAGCGTGTACGGCGTGACCTCGAACCCGGGTAGGCCAAGGACGTCGCGCAACTCGTCGGCGTTGGCGACCTGGCCGACCCAGCCGTTGTCACCCCGCAGCAACACGCCCGTCGGACCGTGGAAGAAGTCGTCGCCGAACCGCAGCCAGCCGTCCGAGGACAGCGTCCGCCCGTCCGGAAGCCCGACCCGGCCCGCGTCACTGACGTCATAACGGAGCGGCACGGACCGGAACTCGGACGCGCGCTCGTACCTGAACCACCGCTCCGCGGACTTACCCGTCCCCGCCGGCACCGGAGCGGGCACCTCGGTGAGGCCGCCCTCACGTGGCCCCCCGACCGTGAACTCCCGGCCGATCGCCCAGCCGGCCCGCAGCGGATCGACCCCGGTGTCCCGCGACCCTCCGCGAAGACCGCCCACCGGCCCGCCGAACCGGCCACCGGGCGCGAACCCGGTCCTGGGGAGGAGGCGCGGGCTGCCCAACTTCCCGTGGAGGAGCAGGTGAGGCGGTTGCAGCGCCATCTTCGCCCGCGCGTCCGTGATGCCGGTGAGGGGCGTGAACGCCGTCTGGATCAACTCGTAGAAGTCCGCCGCCTCGCTGTTCAGCGCCCACCGAGTCTTCACGGTGCCGAATCCGGCGCGCTGCCAGGCGAGCACGATGTCGTACAGCGAGTCCCCCAGCGGCACCCGCCACGCGATCATCGCCGCGAGGATCCCCCGGCCCTGATCGGACTCAGGCAGCGGATCCGGGTGGTTCGCCGTCAGATTCCGATACGCGGAGAACAGCTTCTCAACGTGGTCGAGCGGCGCGTCGCCCAGCCGGTAGCCGCGCATCTGCCGCATGTCCGTGCGCCATGCGGCGGTACGGCCCCCGGGCCCCTGGGCGGGGTTCGGCGGAGCCTGTCGTCGCACCGCGGCGGCGAAGGCGGCCATCGTCTCGGGCACGGCCCAGTCGGGGCGGGCCAGCAGGGCTTCGAGCTCCGCCCGCGAACCGACCGGTCGTTGTTCCGTCGCGAACCACGACGCGGCGCCCTCACCCCGCGTGGCCGACAGGTCCGCGCTCAGCGTCCGTACGGCGAACCGGGCGGCGGCGTACGCGGTCTGGCGTCCGGCCAGGGTCGAGGCCAAGGCCTTCTCGTGGCCCTCGCGCAGGACGGGCCAGGCCGCGTGGCGATAGACCGGACCGAAGAGGACGGGTGGTGGGGAGGTCAGCGGGTCCACGGGCGGGCGCGGCTGCTGCGACGCCGCCGGCCCGGCCGCCTCATGTCCAGGGCCCCCACCGGTCCGGGCCACCGTCCACGCCGGCAGCGCGGACACGACTCTGAAGCCGAGCGGGGGAAAGAAGCGGTTCAGCTCCTCCACCGTGGTCTTCTGCAGGAAGCCTGGGACCGTGCCCTGCCGGAGGTTCGGCCGCCCGGGCTCGCCTTCGGGGTACACCCAGTGGCTCAGGATCTCCTGGCGGCCCTGGGCGTCACGCGTTCCGAGCGCCAGCGCGACATGCGCCAGGGCGCCGAACACCACGAGATGCCCCTCGGGGACCGCCGGCGTGATCAGGCCGGTCCGGGGATCGACCTGATGAGTCGTGAGATCACCGGCGAGCATCGACCGCGCGAACACCTCGGCGAACACGTAGTCCGCCTCCCACATCGCGCGGGTAGGCGACACCACGGCCAACTGCGTACGGAAGGCCTCGGCCGTCACGCGGGTGGCGTCCTGGTGGATCCCTTCCAGCCAGGCCTTGTCGACGGCCCCGGACCGGTGGGCCGTGAGCAGCAACGCCTCCCAGCAGTTCATCGCGCTCTGCTCCGACGGCATGGGGCCCTCACCGCGGATCCATTTGGCGAAATCGTTCGTGCCGCGCGGCGTCGTCGTGGCGAGTTGGAAGCCGTCCTTCGCGCTGAACGACGAGGAAACCCACTTGTAGAAGCCGACGGAGGCCAGCCCGATCTGCAGGACGCGGTGCGTCCAGAACCGCACGATCGCCGGATCGAACGTGTAGGCATTCGCCGCCGGACCACTCGAAGCCTGGCCTCGCTCCTCCTCCGTCGCGGCAGCGGTGATCCGTCCGGTCCGGACCGGCGCCGACCATCCCTCGCCTGGAGTCAGGCCTTGCTCGGTTCCCGGCGTGCGTTTGGCCGACGACTCCGGGCCGGCCTCCTCATCGGCGGTCCGTTTCAGGCCCGAACCGCCGGGTGCGGACGCGGCAGGGTGCGACGGGCGGTCGTCCGGCCGGCCGACGACCTCGTAGATCGACGAGGCCGCGACGGTGTCCGCGGCGCCGCTCTGCTCGGTGGTCACCACCATGGCGAAGGCCGGCCCGCCGGAGGACTCCAGCGGGTGGTCGCGCAGCACGCCGGTGGCGTCCACCACCGACTCGATCCTCTCCAGGTACCGCGCCGGCATCTCCTGGGCCGGGTCGAACGGTCCGCCCGCCATGAGCCCGTCGAACTTCACCGCCGAACGCGGCTCCGTCCGCCGGATCCCGTCGCTTCCGACGACCGTCAACGTCGCCAGACGCCGGAACGACGACTCCGCGTCCACGTTCTCGTCCGGCAGCCCCCCGCCGTGCGACGACTCATGCGCCAGCACGACCAGGAAGTCGCGCAGACCCCAGTGCCGGGCGTCCGGACGCGTCAGCTTGAGGTCCGGGGCGTCCGCCGTACGTCCGGGGCGTATCTCGACGGCCTCCCCGTGATCGGGATCGACGACCAGCTTCACCGCCATGAACAGCTGGTCTCCCGACCGCGGCAGCGCGTATCCCCGGTTCACGTGCTTGTCGTACAGGCGGTTCAGGGACGCCTGCAGCGCCCTGACATCGGCCTCGGTCACACCGAACATGGGCTTGACCGGCAGCGTGACGACGTGGACGCGGACCCAGGTCCCGTTCTCCGCCTGGACGCGCTGCACGTTGACCCGGATCAGCGTCTCCCACGCGGCGCCCTTCCCGGGCTCGCCCTTGAAGAAGTCGACCTTCGGGTCGTACCGCTCCGTCGCGACCTTCACCACCGGCGCGTCGAACCGCCGGTCCAGCCACTCATCGGGGCTCGCCGGCCGCTCGACCTTCGCGCCCGGCTCCTCTACCGAATTCGGCGTCCCGTCTCGGAGGTCGGCGGTGGAACGCGTCGCCGGCCACGCCGGTGCCGCGGAGGTCACGGTCGTGGAGAGGTCGTGGAGGGCCAGCGCCTCCTGGATCTCCTCCACCGTGGTCCGCTGCAGGAACCCCGGACCGGACGGAAGGGTCGTCGGCCGCCCGGGCTCTCTCTCGGGGAAGTTCCAGTTGTTGAGAACCTCCTGGCGGCCCTGGGCGTCCCGGGTTCCCAGCGCCAGCGCGACGTGGTCCATGTCGCCGAACACCACGAGATGCCCCGGCGGGATGTCCCGCGCCGTCAGCCCGGTCCGGGGATCGACGGGATGACGCGTGAAGTCCCCGGCCGTCATGAGGTCCCTCAGCGTGCCGAAGTACGCCACGTCCAGCGCGTCCGCCAACGCGTCGCGGTCCGACTCCCCGGCCTGGCGCGCCCGGTAGACCACTCCGATCGCCGCCCGGGCGGCCTGCTGATGGATCCCCTCCAGCCACGTCCGATCGACCGCATCGGTCCAGTAGGCCGTGTAGAGGAGCGCCTCCCAGCAGTTCATCCTGCTCTGAGACGACAGCGCCGGCCCCTCACCGCGGAGCCACCGGGCGAAGTCGTTGGGACGGCCCGCCGGCTCCATCACGAGCTTGAAGCCGTCCTCCCAATCGGGTCCCGACGGCGACCACTTGTAGAGGCCGGCCGACTGCAGCGTGGCCTCCAGCACGCGCTGCTTCCAGTCCAGGTCCGTGGCCGGAATGAGCGGAAGGACGTCCTCCTCCGCGGCACTCGCCGCGGGCCGCAGGTCCATGGGCGCCGGCGGATCGGCGTGAGTCGGCGGGCCGTCCGAGGCCGGGGCCCACGGGAGATCGCGTAGAACGACGGTGGTGTCGACGACGTCCTCGATCGTCGCCAGATGACGCGCCGGCATCTGCTGGGACGGATGGAACGGCGCCGCCGACATGATGCCGTCGCGCTTGACCGCCAGAGACTTCGCCGACCGCCGGAACACCGACAGCAGGTCGCGGTACTCGTCGACCAGTCCGGAGTAGTGCAACACCTCGTGCAGCAGGGCGAGAATGTCGTCGCGCCGACCCCACCGCCGGGCGGCCGCACGCGCTGTCACGCCCGGTTCCAGTTCGACGGCCTCCCCGTGTTCGGGGGCGACGACCAGTCTCAGGTCGACGTGCAACTGGTCGTTCGACGTCGGCAGGGCGTAGTAGCGCTCGTTGACGTAGTGGGTGAGCTCGCGGTTCAGCTCGTCCTGTAGGGCCGCGACATCCTTGGCACCGACGCCGCCGACCGGCTTCACCGGGATGACCGTGACCTGGTAGCGGACCCACTGGCCGTTCGGGGCCTGGATCCGCTGCACATGCTCCCGGATGAGCACCTGACGCCCGATCCTCGGATCGCCGCCCTCCGGAGCGGTGTGTTTCAGGAAGTCCGGGCCCGCGTCGAACGCGCGTTCCGTCGCCACCGAAGTCACCGGCGCGTCGCGCCGCAGATCCTTCCAGGTCGCGAACGGCGCCGGCTTGGCGACCTGCGCGCCCGGCTCGGAAACTCCGCTGGTGGCACCCGGTACGGCCCAGGCGGGCGCCACCGACGTGACCGTCGAGTCGGTGCCGAACTCCTCCAGGAGTTCATCGATCGTCGTCACCCGCAAATGCCCGGGCGCCGACTGCGCCGGGGGTTCCGCCGACGAGGGGCGCGAGTGGCTCAGCACCTGCTGGCGACCATCGGCGTCGCGCGTGCCGAGCGCGAGGGCGACATGGCGGGCGCCGCCGATCGATACCCAGTGACCACGGGGAATCGGCGGCACGAGCCTCAGGTCCGGATCGAGGCGGTGCTCGGTGGGCCGGCCCGAACTCGACAGGACCAGAAGCCGTTCGGTGTAGGCGCGATGCGCCGGTCCGTACGCCTCGGCCTGATCGCGCCCGGAGGTTCGCGCGGCCTCGAAGGCGGCGAAGGCGGCGTGCGCGGCCGCGTCATGAACACGGACCAGCCACTCCCGATCCACCGCTCCGGCCCGGTAGGCCGTGAACAGAACCGCCTGCTCCGAGTTCATCGAACCCACCGACGTCGGCTCCGGGCCGGTCCCCCGGATCCAGCGCACGAAGTCGCCCGGCCGGCCGGACAGGTTCGTCTCGGCCATCCGGAACCCATCGGCCGGGTCGAGACGCGAGTCGCCCCACCACTCAAAGGACCCGACGGACTCCTCGCCGCGCCGCACGACCAGGTCCAGCGCATCGTGGCTGGTCTCCACCGCGAGCCGGTCCTCGGCCTGCGGGGCGAAGGCCCCCGGGTACAACGGTTCCTCGTTCCACCCGCTCACCACGGGGTACGGATCCGCGGCACGGAGGGGTCCGCCTACCGGCTCCAGTCCGTGCAGTTCCCGGGCACGGTTGAACTGGCGGATGGAGACGTCCGCCAGACGGTCGGCCTCGTTGCGGATGGTCGCCGCACTCGAGCGCGCGGACGAGTACGGCCGGGTCTCCATCCGGACGACCGCCGGCGCGATCAGCGGCACCCCGTTCACCACGTTGTGGTCGAGTTCCCACCAACTGGTGCGGACCGCCAGCGCCTCGTACTGGCCGACCACACGTTCCGGTGTTTGGAGGAGAAGGTTGTCCAGGTACTGGCCGATCGTCGCCCTTGGCGCTTCCCAGTCCTCTCCCCAGTCGCGCCGGAGGTTCCAGGACAGCAGGGTCGAATCCCCGACTTGCGCTCGGCTGGTGAACATCTGAACGAAGCCGTCGCGAAGGGTCTGCGCCATACTCTCCAAGAACGCCTGAGGAGCCTCCCCGAGGCCGGACCGCACGGCACCCAGCCATTCCCGCGAGGTCACCGCCGAATAGTTCTTCGGCAGGGCGTCCCGGGAACGCGCTCCTCGCGCGGTGGCGGCGACCTGGGTGAACCCGAAGGCGAGAGCCCCCTCCAGCTCATGGCGATCCACCGACCGTGCCAGCGCCGCGTAGTCCGGATTCGCGGCCAGCCACGTCTCGTAGGCGGAGACCCCCCATGCGCCGTAGTCGATCCCGGTGAGCAGGTCCTGGTGGGCGATCTGGATCGGACGCGGATCCCGGCGCATGCGCCGGGCCACGTGCCGCATGGTTTCGACCAGCCCGCTCAAGGGGGCGGTCGTCGTGTGATGGACGTGCATGGGGGATCCGGCCGTGTGCCGCCGAACCGGCAGATCGGCCGCCAACGGGTCGACCTCATACCCGTCCTCCGGGGTGAAGATCCTGGAAAGCAGCCGGCCGTTCGGAGCCCCCTCCAGTTTCCGCACCACGTCATCGAACGCGGCCAGCACCTCGGCGCGTTCCGCCCGGCCATCGTCCCGGGCTCCGGCCAGAGCCCGGGCCGGCTCGCTGACGACCTCCAGGATGGCCGCGCTCCCGCCCTTGTCCAGGACGATCTTCAACAGGCCGGGCCTGGTCACGATCGTTCCGTAGTCATCCGGGTCGACGCCGGCAGGCAGAACGACGCGGAACCCGTGCAGCTCCGCCTCGAACCCGCCGGCCCCCGCGTCGCCCTCCACGGTGACCGCACGTTCCTGCCCCGCGAGGACCTGATACGCATCGTGCGTCGCTCCGGACGCGGATGCCGACGGCTCACCGTAGGACGTATCCGGCGGGGCGCCGGCCGGGCGGGAGGCGGAGGAGAGCGCCTCGTTCGCCCCGAGCCGTTCGCTGATCGCTCTCTCCAGCCGGCCGACCGCGTCCCAGCGGCTGCTCCGCGAGGACTTACCGGCCTTCCACTCCGACACCGCACGCAGCACCCGACGCAGATCACGCTCACTCGGCTCGCGCGGCAACCTGTCCACCGCGTGGTCGATGGCGCGCAGAGCGGACGAACGCGACTGACCGGAGACCGCGGACAGCTCCCGCCAGTCCCCGATGGGATCGAGGGTTCGGTGGCGCCTGGACGATGGCGCGAACGGGGCGGAATGCAACGGCGTATCGGCCTGCTCCGGCCCACCGATCAGGGGGTACAGCGCCGAGAGGTCCGGATCCGGCCGCTCAACGCGCTCACCCGGATCCGCGGTGGAGGCGTCGACCGGTGCCTCGGCCGGGTCGGTCCGCGAGACGCGCCGGGCCACCACGGAGTCGAGCTCCCGCTGGATGCTCGTCCGCAGCCGGTCCACGGCCTCGCTCCGTGCGCTGGGCTGTCCCTGCTTGACGTTCCGCCACCGGTCGATCGCGCGCAGGACGTCCCCGAGCCGCCGTTCGTCGTGGTCCGGCCGGGACGGGTCCGAGCGCCCCTCCTGCTGCCAGCGGTCGAGTGCCCGGTCGATCTCCGCCAGGGCCGCCGACCGCGGGTGCAGCGCCCCCAGGCTCGATTCGGTCTTCCAGTCCTCGACGATGTCCCGGTGGAAGTCCGTGGCGTGCGGCTCCGCGTAGTGCCACAGCTTGTCCCAGTAGTTGGTGACGAGGTCCTGGACGGCCTCACCCTCGATGAGGTAGCCGAACTCCGCGAGCTTGTGCGGATAAAGGTTGTCCGATCCGACGTAGTAGACGGCGTCATCGGCGATGTAGACCTTCGCGTGGTTCGCCGGCTCCGGAACGGTCTTCTTCCCCATGGCGAACTTCGAGCCCGGTTCGTACCGTCGCGCGATGGTGCCCGCGGGCGGGTCCGGCCACGCGAATCCACGCTCGCTTCCGTCGTGATCGGTGAAGACGAAGGGCGCGACCTTCACCCTCCGCAGGGCACTCTCGATGAGTTCGTCGCGGTCTCCCCGCGCCTCGGGATCGGCCACCGTCCGGACGAAACGCTTGATCATCGCGTACGTGCCGGGCGCGCCGAACCCCCAGCTGTACGCGCCGTTCACCGCGCCGGCCTTGGCCGATGACACGACGATGTCGACCGTGAGCTCCGGCTTGTCCACGAGCGCCTCGGCGATCCACCGGGCGACCTGGTGGTCCTTCTCCGCGGTGAAGCCGGTGAACGCCAGGTCCTGCTGGCTGATCTTCAGGCTGTGGCGCGCGTTCTTGATCACCGCTTCCTTGGCGGTGTCACTGGCCTGGTCGCCGAGGAACGCCGCCCGGCCGAGCGACAGAGCCCGGCCGCTGTGCCACTGCTCCGGAGCACCACGGCTCATGTCCGGCTCGGTGCGCGGCAGCTCCGCCCGGTCGACGAGGGCGATCTTGTTCCGGGCCGGGCCGGGAGACAGCGTCTTCGCCCCGTAATTCGCGGTGATCTGCTCGACCTTCAGATCGCGGCCACCGCTCGTCCACAGGTAGTCGGCGAAGTCGTGCGCGTGCTGGGCGCCTTCGCCGATCATCTCGATGGAGACGTCGTGGACCGGAGGATAACCGCCGTACGTCTCCGCCCAGAGGTTGTGACCGCCGACCAGGGCCACCGCGCCGTCGGCCGCGACGATCTTCGAGTGGTTCCAGAAACCTCTGAGGACGTTGGACAACTGCCCGGCGAGGACGGTCATCCGGTCCATCGGCACGCCGTTGTCCTTGAGGAACTTCCTCAGGTCCTTGACGAACTCGGAGAACGTGTCCCGCAGCGGGACGTTCCCGAACAGGAACCGCACGAGAACAGGCCCGGAGTCCTCCCGTGACGCGACGTCGAGAAGCGCGTTCTTCACCGCTTCGTGGATCCGGCCGGTCGGCGGCAGGAGGCTGACGACGTCGACCAGCCGCGTACCGCTGCCCATGATCCCGCGCACGGTGCCGGCCAGTTCGTCGACGGCCCGGTCGCCGAAGGCCATGACGTCGTCCTTCGCCATGGGCGCGCCCCACATGTCGGGCGTCTGTACGAGCCGGATCAGGTTGCCGGTGCTCAGAGCGTGCACGCGCCGGTCGACGCCCGTCTCCGTCAGCCCCTGCTCCAGCCGATCGGGCAGGCTCCTCACCGGGTCGTCCGCATCGTGCGCCGTCGCGACGGCCTTGCCCTTGCCGACGGAGCCGGAGCTCTCGGCCGCGCCCGCCCGGCCCATGAGCCGGCTCACGAGGCCGTGGTCGCGCACCTCCTCGAGCACGCTCTCCGGGATGTCGAACGTCGTCGCGGTGCCCCACGTACGGCGGAAGTACCCGAGCCCGGTGCTCAGGTCACGAAGATCGGCGTCCGCCGACTCCGTCTCCGGCAGCCGGAGGTGCTCATGCCAGAGCCGCACCCGCAGATCGGCGACGAGGGAGTGCGGGCCGCCCGGGTGCACCATCGCCGCGGTGACCTCGGACTCGTCGCCGGCCATCGAGCGGTCCCAGAAGTTGGCCGAACCGATGGAGGCGAACTCGTCGTCGACCAGCACGATCTTCGAGTGCACCTTGGTGTCCTTCACCGTGAACAGGGCGAAGTTCGCGCGCTGCTCCGGCGTCAGCCCACGCAGCACGAAGGCGTCGATCTCACCGGACACCTTGGGCGTCGCGTCGGCCGAGGACTTGGCGCCCCGGCCGGGAAAGCCCTGCGTCACGAAGATCACCTTGACGCCGCGGGCCAGGGCCCTGGAGACCGCCGGGAACAGGACCTCGTGCTTGTTGTAGACGTTCCCGACGTGCGAGGGGTTGAGCGTCTGGTCCTCGACATAGATGTACGTCCTGGCGGCGTCGATCGCCGCGGTCAGGCCGTCGGAGACCTCGCTCACTCCGCCGTGCGGCAGGGTGTGCCAGTCGAGTCGCAGGGTGTCGCCCAGAGGAGTGACCCGATGGGGCGCGTAGCTCCGCCAGATCCGTACTCCGGCGTCGGCGTACGCGCGGCTCGACGTGCGCACCAACGCGGGCGAGTACTCCGGCGTCAGCGACTCGGGCTTGGGGCTGACCGCGGCGTTGTACGGCTGCTTCTGCCCGTTCGACCAGTAGTCACGCGCCGGCAGCGTCGCGGCCTCGTCCCAGCGGGTCCAGAAGTTGCGCAGCACCTCCTCCGCGGCACGCCCCTGCAGTTGCACGCCCGCGTCGTGCGTGTAGTTGTGCTGCGGGGCCCCGGCATGCCGTTCTTCGGTGAACCGGTTCGGCGCGTAGTCCATCCCGCCGACGAACGCGTGCAACCGGCCTGTCGTCGCGCTGTAGGCGACCGTCGTCTTCTCGTGGCGGGAGTCGAATCCGCCGCCCCAGTCGATGAGCACCCGGTCGGCGAGCGGGTGCCGGCCCTCGCCGCCCGCGCTCCGCAGCGACTCCACCGAGTAGACGTTCGTCCGCGCGAAGCCCCCGACCATCGTCGCGTACGGCATGTGGAGGAAGTCCTGCTGGAGCATCGGCGCTCCGGACGAGCCGAGCGAGTGCCGCGGGATCGCGACGACCACCCGCACGTCGACCCCGGCCTCGGCCAGGGCCACCAGCCGCTCGCCCAGGTTCGGCTCACCGGCCCCGGTCCGCAATCGGGTGGCGAGGTTGAGGTACCAGGAGTTGATGTAGAGGCGGTCGCCCGGGCCGTGCAGGGTGTCGAGGACCTTGGCGATCGCCCCGAAGTACCCGTCCCCGTCCACGTGGGGGGTGACGACCGTGTCGGCTCGATGCTCGGCGCCGAGGTTCAGGTGGGACGGGAAGAACCTGGCCTCCAGGTCGCGCAGAGCGACCTGCGTCTCCTCCGGATCCCGATCGCCGAAGGCATCGCCGAGGTCGGGCTCGGCCGGCTCCGGGCCACCGGCCTCGGTCAGGCTCCGCAGGCGGGTCAGATCCGCTTCGACCGCGGCCTGCAGCCGGGCGACCGCCGCGTCCCGCCCGCTGGGCCCGCTCTTCGGCGTCCTCCACTCGTCGATCGCGTGGAGCACCGCGCGCATGGCTCGGACGTCGTCGCGATTGCCGCGCAGCCTCGCCACCGCGGCGTCGAGATCCTGCAACGCCGAGGAACGCGGTCTGTTGTCGAGCGCGGACGCCTGGAGCCAGCGGTCGACGATGTCCGGCTCCTCCGCCGGTGTCTCCAGGCTCGTGAGCCCGGTCGGGTTCGTCCCGGCCGCCGGGTCTTGGATCCGGGCCTGGACATCGGACGAGCCCACCCCGGGGTCCGCGCCGAGCAGCCGTCCGTGCGGCCACGGCTCCGACCGTGCCGCTACCAGTTCGCGCGGGAAGCCCTCGCTGGTCGGCAGGAACTGCAGGCTGCGGAAGTCGCCCGGCAGGACGGCCTCGTCCCGCCGCTGGCCGTCGAGGAAGACGACCCGTCCCCTCCGGTTGACCGCGTTGACGAGGTGGTCCACGTCCGTGCCGTGCAACCCGATCACGACGATCCCGTGCGCGCCGTACCCCGCCGTCAGCAGCGCGTTCTCGATCGCCCGGAACCCGGGCACGTCGATCGGGTCGCCCTTCTCGAGATTGGCCAGGTACTCGTACGGCGATCGGACGTCCGGCGGAACCTGGAACCAGGCCAGCAGCTCCGGATCCTCATCCGGGTTCAGCCGCGCCTCTTCCAGCGTGAGATGAATGGCGATCGCGATGAGCAGGCAGTTCGTCAGGAAGTCGCCGCCCTCGACCACCAAGGGGCTGATCTTGCGCAACCACGGGAACGCCTGCCGGGTTCCCACGGGCCCGAGACGGAACGGCGACCACGAGGAATCTCCGTGGTCGGACGACGTGAGGCGGGTGACGACTCCCGAGGCGTCCTCGGGGACGAACGACTCCGAGCCCGACGACGGATGGAGGTCCTCCCCCGCGACGCTCGCGGCCGGCCGCAGATCGCCGGGCGCGGACGGTGGCGCGTGGACCGGCTCGTCGTCCGGCAGATCGATCGACTTCGTGTCCGGCGGCGTCGTCTCGGCGACCTCGGTGCGGATCGGCGTCTTGGGCGCGATGGCCGTCTCGGTGCTGACGGCCGTCTCGGTGCTGTTCGTCGTCTCGGTGCTGATGGTCGACTCGACACTCATGATCGACTCGGTGTCGGAGCTGATCGTCGACCGCTCTTCGGCCATGGCCTCGGCACGGCCGGTCTCGAACAGGTCGGCGGTGGACTCGTCCTCCGAGGACGTCGTGGCGCGGTCCGGCGACGCCCACCACAGGCGGTACTCGTCGAAGAACTCTTCGCGGAAGGACTCGGCGGTCTCGTTCACCCACTCGGTGTCGTCCAGGTCGTGGCCCTCGCCGACGGTCTGGAACGACCGGCCCGCGGTCCTGAGCGCGGCCGGGACGGTGGCCTCGAAGGCGAGGTGGGCCGGAAGCTCGGACGTGAGGCGTTCCACCCGCTGGTCCCAGAGCGCGGCCCGCTCGGCCAGGTCCTCCGGTTTCTCGATGGCGCCGCCGAAGACCTCGTCGAAGGCCGTCATCATCCGCTCGGTCAGGCCGGTACGCGCACGGGCGAGGTCGTCTCCGGACAGCACCGGCTCCGGATGGTCCTGCCGCCACGCCGTATACGCCGCCGCGAAGACCTCCCCGGACTTCGCGGCCACGCCCTGCCGGGCCGTCTCCCGCGCGAACAACGTGTGCAGCCGGGGCGTGCCGGTGGTCTCGCCGTACCAGGACTGCCACTGTTCGAGCCGCTCCGCCGGCGTTCCGCTCCGCTCGCCGGTGAACAGCTCGCCGAACCGGTCGTTGGCCGACCGGGCGATGGACTGTTCCAGCGAACGCCGCACGCCGCCGGGCAGCTCGCCGCCGAACTGGACGCCGAACCGCTGCCGGAACTCCTCGAGCGTCTCCGGCGGCGCGGTCCGCCAGGACTCGATCGCGGTGTTCACGTCGGCGAGGGTGCGGGTCAGCGCGCCCTCACGGGCGGTCTGCCGGGCCAGCCGCGACGGCAGCGACGCGGCGGCAGCGTCGAACCTCGTCTTCCACTGCTGCCGCATCTCCGCGGTGACCTCGGCGCCGGGCGGGAAGATCTCGGCGTACGCGGTGTCCAGCTCGCGCCACCCGTCGGACCGGACCTGCTCGCGCCCGGGCCCCGACGGCACGGCGTCTTCGGCGGCGAACGCGGCGAGCAGGTCCCGGTCGGGCTCGGACAGGCTCCCCCGGAAGGACTCGGCGGTGGAGGAGACCAGCTCGGTGAACCGCTCCTGCTCGGACGCGTGACCGGCGCGCCGGTCGAAGGCCTGCCACAGGTCGTCGCCGGTCAGTTCCCCCAGGCGGCGATCGCCCGCGCGCCGGACGTCCGGCAGGACCTGCGGCAGGGCGGCGCGAAGGCCGGAGACGCCGTCGAGGGACTCGTCGACGACGGTCTCCCACTCGCGCTCGAACTCCGCGCGCTGTCCCTCGCGTACGGAATCCGCCACGGTGTCCGTCAGCACGACCGGCAGGGCCTCGTCCGCGTCGCCCAGACGCCGGCTGCGGTTCTGGTACCAGCTCTGGAAGGCGCGCTCGTACGCGTCCCGGCCGGCCTGCAGGGCGACCTGCCGGGCGGCCTCCCGGTCCAGCACGTCCGGCAGGCCGTCGAGGATCTCCTGCCGCTCCTGGTCGCCGGTGAGGATCCGGCGGTCGAACTCCTTCCACGCCCGGTCGCGGACCGCGTCGAGGTATCCGCCGACCGTCTCGCGGGCGCCCTCCGGGGCCCACGACTCGAAGACCTCATCGAACGCCTGCCGGTCGGCGGCGGTGCCGGTCCGCACGGCGGCCTCGGCGTCGTGCCGGCCGAAAGTGGCCTCGAGGTTCTCGTACAGGCGTGCCTCCGCGGCGTGCCACGCGAAGGTGCGCCAGTCGCCGGGCTTCGCGTAGGACGGTTCGGCGACGGGCGTCCACCCGCGCTCCTCCGTCTCCGGCACGGCGGTGGCGGCCAGGTGCTCGTCGATGTAGGGCGTGCTCAGGTCCTCGACGCGGAGGCGGAGGTCGTCGAGGTGGCGGCGGACCCAGCCCGCCGTGCCCCCGGACCGCAGCGTCACCCGGCCGTCGCTCTGCCCGGACAGGAACTCGGTGAACTCCCGCTGCGCGACGTCGCGGCGCTCGGCGACCTCATGCAGCGCGTCGAGTTGCCGCGCGTGGTCGGACGCCAGCCGGGCCTGCGTCGACGCGTCGAGCGTCCGGCCGGCCACGAAGTCGGTGATCCGCTTGGCGAGCGCGGCCTGCTCCTGGCGATACCAGGACGCCGTCTCCGGCGTCCACTCCGGATCGGCGGGACGGTCGGTGGCCACCGTCCGGACCGGGGGCTCCGGCACCGCGTCGTCGCGCTGGACCTCGGCGCCGTCCAGGTTCGCGGCGTTCTCCTCGTCCTGGGCCCGCGGCGCGGCCTCGGACGCCTTTTCGGCGAGGGACTGCTGCCGCCACGCGCGCGCCGCGCTTTCGTACCTCCCCCGGAAGTCCTCCACCAGCCCGGTCCGTACATCCCCCGTCTGGGCGGGACCCTCGGTCATCGCCTGGACGAACTCGTCCCGCAGCGCGGTGGCTTGGGGACCGTGGTGGAAGACCGGGTCCACGTTGCGCAGTGCCGACCGCGAGTAGGCGACCTCCCGCGCGAACGCGTCGCGCGCGTCGGCGACCGCCCGCGCCTCGTCCAGCCGCAGCGTGAGCTCGGCCGCGAGCCCGCCGCGGCTCTCCGGTTCCGTGGTGGTCCACTGCCGGACGAACCACTCGCGCGCCGTTTCGACCTGCTCGAGCGCTCCGAACATGAAGCCGCGGTCCGGCTGTTCGGCGAGCACCGCGTCGAACGCCAGGTGCGCCTGGTCGCGCTGCTCGACCTCGGCGCGCAGGCGGGCCAGCCCTTCGACCACCTGCGCCTCGGCCGCAACGAACCTCGCCGGGCGTGGTGTTGCCGGCGTCTCCCGGGCCTCGGGCGGCGCCTCGAGGATCTCCGGCGACGTCTCCTGGAGCAGCAGCTGAGCCTGCTCGAGGTGCTCGACGGGCGCGTTCGCCTCGTCCGGGACGTCCTCGACGTGCGCCCGCCGGCCCACCGGCGGTTCCGGGACGGCGGGCACGGACTCCGGTTCCGGCGCGAGCCCGGCGCGCCGTTCGTACTCCGCGAGCGGGGTACGGGTCAGGTCCAGCCGCCCCAGGTCCAGGGTCCACTCGGGGTTCTGGCTCCAGTCCCGGTAGGCCTGTTCCTTGGCCTCGACCTGCTCGCGGAGGGCCGCGAGGCCCTCGCTCGCCTCGGTCAGCACCGCGGTGCGCTGCTCCTCGCTCGCGGCCGCGTTCATCTCGGTGCGGAGGCGGGTCCGGAGCGCCTCCTGCCCGGCTCGGTAGTCGGCGAGCGCGTTCGGGGACCGCAGGTCCGGACGTCCCTCCTGGAAGACCCGCTCCAGGTTCTCCAGCGCGTCGGCCCGGCGGACCATGTCGGCGAAGACGGTCATCAACCACTGCCGGTTCCGGGCGCTCTCCTCTGCGGCCTGCTCGCGCAGCCGTTCCAGCCGTGGCGCGTCGGTCTCGGCCTGGAACGCCTCCCAGTTCTCCCGGAGCGCGACGCCGAAGACGTCACCCTGCGACCGTTCCAGCTCCAGCCAGTTCGCCACGTTCCGATCGCTCGGGCCGAAGTGCTCCTGGTAGAGCCTCGCCGAGTCGGCCCGGTAGTCGTTCGCGAACTCCTCGAACCTCTCCTCGCTCATCGCGAAGCGCCGCTGCGCCCGGCCGGTGAGCTCGCTCGCCTCGGCGGTCAGCTCGTTGAACCGGCCGGCCCCCTGGCGGAGCGCGCCCTCGAGACCCGCCTCGAACCGCAGGCGTTCGTTCAGCGAGTGCAGGTAGGGCAGGAAGTGGTCGCGGTAGAACTCCTCCTCCCGGCGGATCAGCTCGTCGCCCGACCAGAGGCCCTCCTCGGGGCGGCCGACCACCGACTTGTACGCGTCGGTCAGCGCCGCGTGGGCGTCCGCGCGGACCCGCTCGACGTGCGTGTCGGGCCTGCCGGTGCCCTCCAGCGCCCGGTCCACCCGGCGCAGCATCGCCGCCCGGCCCGTGTGCTCGTCGAGCCGCCCGGGCAGCCCGGCGGCCAGCCGCTCGTACGCGGCGGTCAGTTCCCGCGTGTGCTGCTCCCAGTCTCGGGCGGTCAGCTCCGCGGGCGAGTGGCCGCCGAGGAGCAGGGTGCTCACGGCCCGCAGGTCGGTCCGGAACTCGGCCAGGACCGCGTCGTAGTCAACGGCCTCGCGCTCGGCGCGCGGGCGGTCCGACATCTCTTGCCAGGGAAGGTCGTGGTCGCCGAGCGCGTCTTCGGCGCGGGCCGGCAGGGCGTCCTCGGCCATCTCGGCGCGGATCCGGGCGGTGAAGCGCTCGTCCAGTTGCCGAAGCGCAGGTCCGAGCCCCGTCGCGTGCCGTTCGAACTCCTCCACGGGGAGTGTGCGCGTCTCCCGGCCGTCCGGCAGGGTCCGCGTGTACGCCTCGAAGTGCGCGACGTAGTCCGCCCGCAGGCTCCGGGCCCGGTCAGAGGCGGAGTCCAGGCCCGCCGTCTCCGCCAGGCGCCGGAAGCCGAGGTTCGCCTCGTGCTCGAGCTCCAGCCGGGTCCGCAGTCCCCGCGACAGCTCCGCGGTGCGGGCGCCGGCCTCGTCCACGAAGTCGTACCGGGCGTTCTCGCGGTGTGCCCCACCGCGCAGGCCCACATTCTCGGCGATGCGGCGGACCTCGGCGTCGTTCGCCTCGAGGAACCGCGTCAGGGCGCGCGCCTCCTCGTCCGGCGAGAACCGATCCCGGTCCACGACCGCGTCGAAGGCGTCCTCGGCGCGCGCCCGCGCCGAACGCGTCGCCGCCTCCAGCTCGAGCTCATCGTGCAGCCCGTCGACCAGATTCTGGAACGACCGCTCGAACTGCTCCTGGGTCAGCTCGCCGCGCAGGTAACGGTCGTACTCCGGCTTCCACCGCGAGTCGAACCGGTCCCGTACGTCGAAGGTCCACGGCCGCGTCCGGTCGGCGTCGAGCCGCGCCTGCCCGCGGATCATCCGGTCGGCCACCGCGGGGATGGACAGGTCGTGGTCCAGTCCGTGCAGCCGGGACTCCAACGCGTCGGCCAGGCGCTCCTCGAAGGGCCTCGCCTCGTCCGCCGGGGCCTGGTTGTGCTCGGCACGGGCCGTGCGGTACGCCTCGGCGACCGTTCCGACGAGATCGTCCGGCACGCCCGCCTTCCGCGCCCAGCCCTCCGGCTCGGACAGCGGGTCCCGCCGGAGCAGCAGCTCGGCCACCTCGGACGGTGAGGCGGAGTACTCGTTGTCCTCGAGCACCGGCTCCAGCTTGGCGGTGAGCCGCTGCTGCAATGTCGGCGGCTTGTCGATGAGCTGCCGCTCTCCGCCGAGCGTGATCTTCGGCGGCTTCGCCCGCGCCCGGTCGTCCTCGGCGAGGGCGGCCCGGTACGCCTCGGCGATCGGACGGGTGAGACGGTCGGGCATGCCCGCCTCGCGGAGACGGATCCTCGGGTCGGAGTTCGCCCCCCGCTCGGGTACGCCGAAGGTATTCGGACCTTCGTGGTACGCGGCGATCGCCGCGTCGACCCGCTGGTCGGCCTCCCACTGCTGCCGGGTCCGGCGGTCCTCGTCGCCGAGCAGCCCCTCGTGCCGTTCCGTCAGCGCCGCCTGGTCCAGGTTGAACCGGCCCTGCGCCACCGGGTCGCCGGCGTCGAACCGGAAGTTCGGCGTGACGTCCCCGTGGTCGAGGGCCATGGGGTCCACCAGCACGTCGTCCGGCCGGTGGCCGCCGGGCGTGACGCCCTCCGTCTCGGGCCGGTGATGCTCCGACGGCGGGTCCTGCGGAGGCTCCTCGTGCCCCGTCGACTCCGTCGAGGTGGACTCCGTCCGTACGGGCGTCGCGGGCCGCTCGTCGACGGAAGCGTTCCTCCCCCGGGGCGTCGTGGGCGTCTCCGCCTCGTCGGGAGGGGGCGGGTTCTGCAGACGCTCGTCGAGACGCACCGGCTTCGTGGTGGAGCCGGTCTCGGTCCGTACGGGCTCCGGAGGCGCCTCCTCGTCGGTGCCCGTGGCGGCGCCCGGCACTCTGTCGAGCTGTGGTCCGGGCGCGCGTCCGCTGGAGGGCGCGTTCCGTACCGAGGTGGACGGGGAGGTGACGGCCGGCTCGGTGAGGTCGGCGTTCGGTTCCGGTCGCGGTGGCGTCCCGGGCGGTGTCGTCGACGTGGTCCGCGGCCGGGACGACGGCGTCACGGTCTCCTCGGCGGCGGGCGGGTGCTGCGATCCGCGTGGCGTCGCCTGGGGCGGCTGTACCGGGGTCTCGGTGTTCGTGGACCGGGGCGGGGCACCGGTGGTGCCCGGTTCGACGCGCCCGTCCCCGAGGGCCGGGTCGGGGGTCTCCGTGTGCGGCGTCGCCGGGACCTCGCCGTTCGGCGAAGTGAGGTTCCGCGAGGCGGGCGACGTCAGGTTCGTCCGGGGTCCGACGCTCTCCACAGGCGAAACGGGACCAGGTTCCGGCGCGAGGCTCTCCACCGGGGACGCGGGCTCCGGGTGGGATTCGAGGTTCTCCGGCGACGGGGTGAGCCGTGGGGAACGTGCCGGGTTCGGTGCGGGGGGCGCCGACCGTTCCGGCGGAGTGGTGATCGGTGTGTGCTCGGACACCGGGGCCGGGACGGGCGGCGGGAGCGATGCGCGGTTCTCGCCGTTCGGGAGGGGGCTCTCGGAGAGCGCTGGATCGACGGACTGCGGAAGGTTACGGCTCGGCGACGGGGTCGGGATCTCACCGAAGGGCTCCGGGTTGCGGGAACCGGTCGGGGTCAGCGGGTCTTCCAGGCTGGTCCGCAGGATCGGGTCGTTCTCCCCGACCGTCCCGATCCGCTCGGGAGGCTCGACGGTCGTCGGCCGCGTCGGCGGCGAGCGACGCGGGCCCTGCGGCGGCGGCCCCTCCGGGGAGGGCTCCGGCACGGGCGTCGGCCGTCCGCCGCCCGGACCGTCGGTGCCGGGTCCGCCGCCGGGCTTCTCGGAGGGAGGCGTGTCGAGGCGCTCCTCCGCGATCAGCTCGGAGATACCGCCGCCGATCTTCTTCATGCTGTACCCGCCGGCGCCCAGATGGACGCCCCGGGTGATCGAGCCGAACAGGGCGCCGCCGATGCCGCCGCCGACGATCATCATCGGATCGAAGTGCCAGTAGCCCTCGACGAGCCCGGGCGCCAGCGTCCCGGCGATCCCCGAACCCACCCCCATCTTGATGAAGTCGCCGCCGATGTTCTTCAGCTCGGTGACGATGTTGGTGTCGAGGTACTTCTTGAAATTGTCGCCGACGAGCCCGTCGAACCACTTGCCCAGGCCGCTGAGCCCGGCGCCCGCGCCGCGGATCCCCAGGTCGGCCAGGGCGCCGCCGACCGCGCCCTCGGCCACCCAGGTCCAGTTGATCGGCTTGTTCGGGTCGCCGTAGCCGAGCGCGGTGGAGATCAGGCTCGCCGCCATCATGATCAACGCACCGATGGCCGCCTGGATCGCGGTCGGCACGATGTACTCGATGAGGCCCGCCAGCCGCTGCAGGATCATCGTCAGGCTCAGGCGCGCGGTGTTGTAGGCGACCGCCTCTTCGCCCAGGGAGGCCCCGCCGGTGAAGAAGGCCATCGCCGACATGATCGCGAGCTGGATCTGCATCGCGATCAGGGTCGAGATGATCTGGATCTGCGCCTGGCCGAGGCTCCGCGCCCAGGTGCCGAACTGCGCCGCCGCGGCCAGGGCGCCATCCCTGATCTCGTCGATGTGGCTGCCGTAGCCGTTCGCGCCCGTGAGCTCCCGGAGCATCGCCTTGTACTGGGCGATGACCTCGTCGGGCAGCGCGCCGTCGACCTTGTTGAGCGTGTCCTCGATGAGCTGTGCCAGGCCCTCCAGCTCGGCCGCCAGGTCTTCCGGAGCCTGGGCGAGGCCGAAGATCTGCCCGGGAACGGCGTCGGGCGGTTCCATCCCCATCAGGAACAGGAACAGCCGGCGCTCGTCCTCGTTGAAGACGAATCCGCCCCACGGCTCATCGGACACGGTCGGCGTCTACCCCCTGCCGCCGAAGCTTCCCGGCGTCCGCCAGCCGCCCCGGCTGTTGGCGTCCTGGACGGCCGTGAGCACCCGGAACTGCTGGTTCAGGACGCTCCTCTGGTTCGCCCGCAGCCCCATCGGGGTGGCCAGCAGGACCCGGCTCGCCGCCTCGGTGCCCGTGGCGATCTGGTCGACCAGCTGCATCGCGGCCCGTTTGGCCGGGGCGCCGAAGGCTTGGTCGTTGCCGAAGACATCGAAGTTGACGCCGTTACGGAACCGCGCGGCCATGTTGTAGACGTGGTTCGCGAGGTTCTCCATGGCCTCGACGGCCGCTTCGGCCTTCGCCGGGTCCGCCGTGTACTTGCCCGTCTCACCCATCGTTGCCGTCCTCCACTATCTCGTCGTGCAGGTTCGCGGACGGCCTACCGCCGCGCGCGGTGCCCCGTCCACGCCGCCCGGCCGCCAGGGCCGACCCGAAGATCTCCTCAAAGTTGATCTTGAAGCCGGGGAGGCCGTCGGGCGCGTCGTCGGCGGGCGGGGTCAGCGCGGAGAAGGTGTCGATCACCCGCCGCGCCATGGTCGCCCGGCCCTTGTTCGCGGCCTCGACGATCGAGGCGGCCAGCTGCGACGCCTCCATCGTCCGGTACTTCTCGTCCAGGAACTTGACCCGCTGCAGTTCGCCCTGCGGGCCGACGGTCACCTCCACCGAGCGGTCCTTGGACCGCGCCGTCGATGACGAACTGCTGAGGTCGGCCCGTGCCCGGGCCACCGCGGCCCTCGTCGACTCGAGACGCTCCCTCGCCTCCGCGAGGAGCTTCTCCATCGACTCTTCGGTCTCCATCGCCTGTTCTCCTCCCCTGTACCAGGTCACCGCCGGGCCCGGTCCGGCCGGCTCCGCCGTGCTCAGCCGATGACGGCCGGCGCTCCGCCTTCGTCCGTGCCCCAGACGTCCTCTTCCTCCGGCACCCACCCCTCGCGCTCGCGGTCGCCGCTCTCCGTCTGGCGGTGATCCCCGGTCCCCGAGTACGGGTCGTAGGCGGAACTCGTGGGAGTGCGCTTCGCCCCCGGCACCGCGTCCTCGTAGCCGCGGCTCCTCCGCGTGCGACGACCGAGGGATCCGCCGTCGGTGGGGGCGATGTCCTCGTCCTCGTAGACCTGGCGCACCCGTTCGCTGTTGCCGTTCTTCTCGCCGCCGCCCATGCCCCCCATGCCGCCCATGCCGCCCATCGGCCCCCCTGCCCCTCCGGCGGGTGCACCGCCGGTGGTGGTCCCGTCGAGGCGCGTGGCGGGTGGCAGCACTCCGCCGGACTGGCCGACCGGGAACGTGGTGGGATCCCCGGTCTGGCCGCCGAGCGCCGCCGAGGGAGCTCCCAGCGGGCTCCCGGAACTCGGCAGGTCGTGCAGGGCGGGCTCGTAGTAGGACGCCGCACCGTTGCCGAGAGGAATGCCGGCGCCCGGGAGCGACACGCCGTCGCGGCCGAGCGGGGTCGTGAGGGTCTGACCGTTCGGCTCGTGAGTGACCGCGGTGCCCGCCTGCGGGTTGACCGTGGTGTAGCTGCCGTCCGGGTAGCGGGTCGTGACGGTCCCGTCGGGGTTGACCGTCGTCCGGCTTCCGTCCGGGTTGGTCAGCGTGTGGCCGTGGGTCAGGTGGTCGGTGGTGGTCGACCCGTCCGGGTGGATCGTCGTCTCAAGCCCCGTGTGCGGGTTGACGGTCGTCGAGCTGCCGTCGCTGTAGTCGGTGGTGATGGTGCCGTCGGGGTTCAGGGTCGAGTGGCTCTGGACCTGTCCGGGCTGGAGATGCCCCGTCTGCGAACCGATGCCGGCCCCGTTGTGGTCGCCGTAGACGGTGGTGAGGCTGCCGTCGGGGTTCTGAACCACGTGGGTGTTCAGCTGCGAGGGCTGCAGCTGCGACGAGCCCGGCTGCACGATCTCGTGGGACCCCGGCTGCAGGTACTGCTTGGCGATGTCCTTCTGCTGCTTCTGCTGTTCGTCGTACTGCTTCTGAGCCTGGTCCTGCTGCTGCTTCTGCAGCTGCTCCTGTTTCCGCTCCTGCGCCTGCTGATCCTCGCGCTGTTGCTCGTACTGCTTCTTGGCCTCGTCCTGTTGCTGCTTCTGCTGCTCCTCCTGCTTCTTCTCCTGCTCCTGCTGGTCCTTGCGCTGTTGCTCGTACTGCTTTCTGGCCTCGTCCTGCTGCTGCTTCTGCAGCTGCTCCTGCTTCTTCTCCTGCTCCTGTTGTTGCTTCTGCTGCTCCTCGTACTGCTTCTTCTGCTCGTCCTGTTGCTGCTGCTGTTGCTTCTGCTGCTCCTGGTACTGCTTCCTTGCCTCGTCCTGCTGCTGCTTCTGCAGCTCCTCCTGCTTCTTCTCCTGCTCTTCCTGCTTCTTCTGGTCCTCCTTCCGCATTTGCATCTGCAGCGCCATCTGCTGCTCGTTCTGCTTCCGGGCCTCGTCCTGCTGCTGCTTCTGCAGCTCTTCCTGCTTCTTCTCCTGCTCCTCCTGGTGCTTCTGCTGCTCCTCGTACTGCTTCTTCTGCTCGTCCTGCTGCTCCTTCTGCTGCGCCTGCTGCTCCTGGTACTGCTTTCTGGCCTCGTCCTGCTGCTTCTTCTGTTCCTCCTCCTGTTTCTTCTCCTGCTCCTCCTGGTGCTTCTTGTCCTCTTCGCGTTCCTTCTTCTGCTCGTCCTCGAGCTCCTTCTGGTGCTTCAGGTCCTCTTCGCGCTGTTTCTTCTGCTCGTCCTCCAGCTCCTTCTGGTGCTTCAGGTCCTCATCGCGCTGTTTCTTCTGCTCGTCCTCGATCTCCTTCTGGTGTTCCTGGTCCTCCTTGCGCCACTGCTCCTGCTTCTTCTCCCAGTCTTCCTGGTTCTTCTTGGCGTCTGCGGCGGCCTTATCCGCCTTGTCCTGCGCGGCCTGCGCCTTGTCCGCCTGGAGGTCCGCGGCGAGGTTGATCTGGACGGTCGTGAGCTTGGGAATGCTGTCGGGAACGCTGGTCCAGGAGTTATTGATGGCGCGAATCGCCTCTTGGGCGGCCTTTCCCAGGTAGTCGTTCGTGGAGCCCTGCCAGCGACTGATGGCCTCCTCACCGATCGCCTTCCACGTCGTGAGAGAGTTCAGGGGGCCGTAATTCTTCGCACCGATTTTCGTCGTCGCGTCGCCGCTCCACCCGTCCTCATCGATCTGATTCCAACTGTCGTAAGACTCATAGCCGTAGCTCTCGTGCCACCGGACCTTGGTGATGTTGTTCAGCCAGATCTGGTCGGTGATGTCGAACAGGATGTCGTAGAGCCACCGAAGCGGATTACCCATCCGGAGCGCCCAGTCGCTCCAGACCCAATAGAGGTCCTCGATCGCCTTCTGAAAACCCGACTTCGCGCCCATCAACTCCACAGCGACCTTGGAAAGACCCAAACCACCGACCGAAAGAGCATCCGTGTAATTCTGATAGTTGATGCCCAACTGGTGGATGATGTCCCAGAAGACGCCGGCCGCCTGGCCGCGCCAGGTGGCGTCCTCCGACCCTAGTGCGTCCTCCCACTGCTGGATCGTCGCCCTGGCGTTGGAGAAGAAGAGCGCCGCCCGGTTGTAAGCCAGCGCGGCCCGGTCGAAGGCCTTGAGGTCGACGGCGTCGTTGTCGTCGACGGGCACGTCGTTGAAGGAGAAGCCCTGCGTGGAGTACGGCTCGTACATCAGTTTTTCGAGCGCGAGGCCACCGCCGTAGCTGTACTGGGCGAGCGGCTTGGAGTTCCATCCCTTGAAACCGTCCGGCATGAGGTGCGATCCCGCACCGAACTCCGAGCCGAGGGAAACACCCCCGTGCGGGATGGTGTGCGCCGAATCGGTGCCGAGCAGGGTGATGCGCGCCCTGCGCATGTGCACTTCGGTTCCCTTGGACAGCGTACTGGCCGACGAGTTGTCGGTCGGACCGAAGAAGGGGACGACGAAGTCGGTGTCGTTGATACGCCAGCCGGAGTTCCTCGAACGCCAGGACATGTCATTGATGGCCTCCATCTCCGCGTTGGTCGGCGAGGCACCCGAGGTGTCGATCTCCACCTTCATCAGCGGGATGTCATCGTTGCCGTAGAGATTGTCCTTGAAGATCTCGCCGCGCTTGGCAGACGGCTTGTAGCCGGTGAGCAGCGTGATGGCGTCATACCAATGGTCGTTCACCGAAGAGGCTGGAGGCTTGTCTCCTGCGGGGTCCGCCATATCTGCTCTCCATCGAATGCTTGGCGTCGGAAGAAAGGGGATGGCCCAGTACGGCTCAGGTGGTCTGGTCGCCGCCGGTCGATTGGAAGTCGCTGGGCACCGTGCCCAGGCCGTCCAGGAAGGCCTTCCCGTCGATCTTCGTCAGGGAGTCGTGCTGGGCGTCCATAAGCTTGGTGATCGTGGCGTTGAGATACTTCTCCAGATCGGTGAAGAGCTTGATCTGCTTCTTGTAGATATCGGAGATGGACCCCGCCGACGCGGTGATGTGATCGACGATGTCCTTGCCACCGGTGCCCGTGTCCTTGGCCAGCGCGCCGATCGCGAGCGGCGCGTGGAGCCGATAGAAATCATTCTCCGAGGTGCTCTCTCCCTTGCCCAGAAGGAAGTCGATCGGCGGCGTCCCCTGCGTGTCGGTCTTGTGCGCGATCTTGTCGAGGGAGTCCTTGAAGTTGGCGATGTCGTGGTTGACGAAGTTCTGCAGCGAGGTCTTGTCCAGCGCCAGCTTTGTCTTGTCCGCCATGGCTCCGCTCTTCCGAGGTCTGTCAGTTCCATTGCCGGCCGTTCCGGTTCACGGCCGGGGATTTCGGTGTCCGCATGCCGACCGTCTTCGGCCGCCCGCGTGACGGGCGACCGAAGACGGGCGGTCAACCGCCGATCCGCACCTCGGACCACATCTGGCTGAGGTTGTTCTCGTTGTACTTGTAGCTGCCGGAGATCTCGTCGAGCAGCTGCGAGTGGCTGGTGAGGATCTGCTCCATCGACTTGATCGCGTTGTCCCAGGCCTGCTGCTTCTGGTTGTAGGTCTGGGCGTCGTCACCGATCCACTGCTTCTTCAGCTCGGCGAGCTCCATCTCCATGTTGGAGATCGTCTGCGCGATGGCCTTGGTCTGGGAGACCAGGTCGTCGGCGGCGTTGCCCATGTGGTTGTAGTCGACGTAGATGAAACCGTCGGTGAAGTCGTCGCTCATCGGTGTCCTCGTTTCGCGTCGGGAGGGAAAGCGCCGGGATCGTTCCGGGGGATCAGCCGTGGAGGGCGTTGAAGACGGACTGAGCCTGCTGATAGCCCTGGTTGATCTGGTCGTTGCTGGAGCCCTGCTGCTGGTGCTGCGAGGTGAGGGTCTGGTTGAGCTTGTCGACCATGTCCTGCAGGTTCTTGAGGATGACGTCCGCCTGCTGCTCCCAGGAGTTGACGAGGTCCTGGAACGCCTGGCCGTCCGAGCCCTTGTACCCGGAGGCCAGGTTGAAGCGGGTGGACTCGACGTCCTGCTTGATCTTGGTGATCCCGGTGTACGCCATCTCCAGGGCCTGAACGCCGTTCTTCGTCGCCCTGACCTCTGACTGCTGCATGCCTGCCACGCTGCGCCTTCCTCTCTGGTTCGGTGCTCACGGGAAACCGGGAGCTAGATCCTGCGTCGTGGGCCGCTCGGTCGGCACCGCCGTCGGCGCGCGCCGCCGCCAACCGGTTCGCGTCTCCTTCCGCACTCTGTGGTAGTGACCGTGACTTGCCATCAACTTGTCGCAACCTTGCCCGGACCGGCGCACGGCGGCGCGGTGCTCGAGGAGGTCCCCTCCTGCGCGGCCGTGGCGCTCAGGTCAGGTCCGGTGGGCAGCATGTTCAGCAGCGGCGACGGCAGGGCCACCACCTGGCCGGTCGAGTACCCCAGCGCCGCCAGGTCGGATGCGGAGCCCACGCGGTACTTGGTGCCCGTGTCCGTCACCAGGTAGGTCGTACCGCCGACCGTGCCGCCCGCGGCCGGCAGAACGCGCACCAGCGCGCCCCCGCCGGGCGGCACGGTGATCCGGTCGACCGGCACGCACGCGGACGTGGTCGCCGCCTGAGCGACGGTGCCGAGCGAGGCCGGGCCCTGCAGCACGACGCTCACCCGGGGCCCCACGGGCGTCGGCTGGACCCGGACACAGGCGTCCTGGTCCGGCTGCCCGTCGACCAGGCGCGGTGGCGTCTCGGGCAGCGCACCGGCGGGTGCCGTGTCCGGCGCCGTCCGGCCGTTCAGAGCGTCGGGCGCGAGCGGGATCGCGTCGGGTGTCCTGCCGCGGTACGCCCCCGTGCGCACGGCGGGATCGGCCAGGATCAGGGCGGCGACGGTCGTGGTGACCTCCGCCAGGCCGCTCTGGCTCAGTTGGTAGTACCGCGGCTTCGACCCGAGCACGCCGATCTTGAAGACCTGCCCGATGCGCGTCGCGTGCCCGTCGAGCGACGGGCCGGAACGCCCCATGCCGGGCACGGCCGGGGCGGCCAGATCCGGCCCGGCCGGCAGCGCGTCGACGAACGCCGCCGACACCGGTACCGGTGTCCGGCTCCCGTAGCCGAGGGCCGTCACCGCGCCGCCCTTCGAGTCCAGCCGCAGCCGACTGCCCTGCCACACCAGGTAGACGTGCGCGTCGGGCGCGGAGACCAGCAAGCCCTGACCGGACGTCAGCGCGCCGTCGCCGTCGGCGTCCCCCGCCCCGACGGCGAGGGTCGTGACCGGCGCCGGGGAGCCCGCCACCCCGGTCCCGGAGCACACCGCCCAGGCCCCTTCGGCCAGGCCGCCGGCCGACGGCAGCGCGTCGGGCGCGCCGACGATGCCCACCGGCTGGCCGTGCGGCGTCCCGTCCAGCGACTTGGTCCGGACGTGGTGCGCGGTCAGCTTGGTGCCGCCGATCAGCCGCGCCGACGCGTAGTTCTGGACCGGGCGCAGCCGCCCGTCCACGTAGAGGTAGGACGCGCCGGTCTCCTGGTCGACGATCAGACTCTGCGCGTTGCGCCAGGAGGCGGACCGGCCCGGGGAGATCAGGCCCCAGACGAACGCCCCGCCGCACAGCAACACGGAGATGACGATGCCGATGATCACCCCCCGGTTCGTACGGCCCTGGGGGCTCTCCGGGGCGTCGGGGTCCGCCCGGAGCATCCCCGACGTGATACGGCCCATGACGAACATGTGGGCGTGGACCTGGTCGCGGCGGGACTGCATCAGCGCCTCTTCCGTCGTGCTCTCGTGTCCTGGTCAGCCGATGGCACGCAGCTCGCCGAACACGCCCAGGACCCACAGGGTCAGCGGCAGCATGCTGATCGCGACCAGGCTCTGCAGGAGTTCGGCGGCGCGACCCCAGTACGGCACCATCCGGCGGCCGGGCACCGTCCAACCGGCGATCATGAGCGCCGCGGTCACCCCCATCAGCGCCACGGCGATGATCAACCGGCCGGTCGATCCGGTCCTGGCGACCTCGACGGCGATGATCGTGGCCGCTCCCCACGCTCCCGGCAGGGCCATGAACAGGCGCTGCCAGACGTTGCCCAGACCGCGGCTGTGCAGCACGAGCAGCAGGGACAGCGCGGCCGCGAACACGAGCTGTGCCAGGTCCTCCTGATGGGCCAGTGCCGCCAGGCAGGCGGTGCAGGCCAGCCCGACCGTGCCGTACAGCCCCGTCATCCAGCCGTCCGCCAGGACCGCGCGGGCGGCCACGGCCTTCGGCGAGCGCGGCTCGATGCCTTCCTGGAGCTGGTCGGGGTTGGTCGGCAGCGGCGGCATGCGCATTCCGGACAGCCGGAACGACATGGCCGGCACGAACGCGCCGAACACGACCGCCAGCAGCGCGACCACCGCGGCCGCCTCCTCCGGAGGGAAGCCCGCGACCATCATGAGGGCTCCCGCGAGGGCGCCGGCGACTGCCAGCACGGTCGCGCCGACGAACAACGACGTGTACGCCGCCACCAGCGCCAGCGCGAGCACGGCTCCGCCCGCCTCGGCCGCGGACGCGGCGAGCAGCCGGGCGCCCACCACCTCGAAACCGTCCGGCCCGGACAGCCGCCCTCCCGGCAGCAGAAACCCTGCCAGGATGAGGAACGGACCGGCCATGACGCCCAGGAGCGCGGCCGAAGCGGCGTCGCCCACCGCGCGGCTCGCCGCCGCGGCCCCGGCGAGCAGCAGGAGCGCCGCGGCGCCGGCGGCCACGACCCGCTGCTCGACCGGCCCGCTCGGCAGCGCGAGCACCGCCAGGACGGTCAGCGTCACGAACACCGCCAGACCGCGCAGCAGTCGCCGGCTCGCCTTCGGGCTCCACCCGTACGGGCTGTCCTTCATCGTGGTGGAGATGCCGTCCACCAGGTCGTCCAGCAGCACCTCGGGCAGCGCCTCGGTACGGGGCCGCAGGTAGAGCGTGTCGCCGTCGTGCAGGTCGAGCGACTCGAGAGTGGCGTCCTCGTCGAGCGGCGGTCCGCCCAGGCGCTGCAGCACCCAGCCTTCGTGTTCGATCCCGGTCTCGCCGAGGTCGTCCCCGCCGTAACCGAGCACGGCGGGGAGCAGGTCCGCGACCGGGACGTCGGCCGGTACGGCCAGGTCGATGGTCTTGGCGGGGGCGCGTACCGTCAGCCGGCACAGGTCCGCCACCGAGCTCTTGCTCATGGGGGCTCACTCGTTCTTTCCACGCACGCCCGCCGCCTTCGCCGAGCGGGGACGCGTGAATATGGGTCGTTACTCCACGTCGGTCCGTCTGCGCAGTGCTCTCCACTCGGGGCATACGCACGCGACGGCCAGGTGGTTCACCCCGATTCGCGAATGATCCGGACGAAGTTCCGCGCGGGCGCGATCCGGGACGCCGAGGGCGTCTCCCCTGTACGATGCGCGGTGACGCAACCGGCCTGCTCCGCAGGTCCCCTCCGCGGCTCTCCACTCCGCCGAGCGCGCCCGGCGACCACCGTCCGCCGGCGCCGCGCTTCGTCGTACCACGCCAGGAGGCCGTTCGTTGAGTTTCGTGCTGTTCCGCAGGCCGATGCGCCGGCGTCCACCCGAGATGCCCGAAGGAGAGCTCACCCTCCAGGAGCCGCCGACGCTGCCCGAGACCGTGCCCGACAACTCCGCCGTCTGGACGTACCTGCCGATGGCGCTGATGTCGGTGGCGATGGTCATGATGTACATGACGCGCGGCAGTGGGGCGAGGAACGGCTTCCTGCCGCTCTCCCTCGGCCTGATGGTCCTCGCCGCCGGGGCCATGCTCGTCGGGCAGGGCATGCGCAAGAGCAGTGAGCGCAAGGAGAAGCTCAAGGGCGCCCGCCGGGACTACCTGCGTTACCTCTCCCAGACCCGGCGCAAGGTGCGCGCGGCCGTACGGGAACAGCAGGGCGCCCTGGCCTGGCGGCATCCTGCGCCGCAGACGCTGTGGTCCATGGTCGGCACGACCCGGATGTGGGAGCGCCGCCCCTCGGACCCCGACTTCGCCGAGGCGAGGCTCGCGGTCGGCGACCAGAAGCTGGGCCTGCGGCTCGCGCCGACGACGACGAAACCGGTCCAGGACCTCGAACCGCTCACCGCGCACGCGCTGCGCGGCTTCATCCGGGCCTACTCCACCGTGCCCGACCAGCCCACCGCCGTCTACCTGCAGTCCTGGGCGCGGGTGCTGCTCCGAGGGGACGAGGCACAGATCCGCGGCGCCGTCCGCGCGCTGATCACCCAGCTCGCCCTCTTCCACTCTCCGGACGACCTGTGGATCGCGGTCTGCGTCGCCCCGGACCGCCTGGCGGAATGGGAGTGGGTCAAGTGGCTGCCGCACAACCTGAACCCGCACGACACTGACGCCGCCGGCCAGGTCCGCATGATCGCCTCGGACTTCCCGGAGCTGGAGGGCATGCTCGGCGCGGAGTTCTGGGAGCGACCGGCGTACGACCCGGAGGCCATGCCCGGCCGGGAGGAGCCCTACACGGTGCTCGTCGTGGACGGGGGCACCGTGCCCGCCGGGCACGCGCTGGACGGCCCCGGCATGCGCAACGTCGTCCTGCTGGACCTGGCCGGCGCGCTGACGTGGCGGCCCGGCCGCACCACCCTCCGCCTCGACGTGAGCGACGGCGAGATCCGGCTCGTCCGCACCGACCGGGAGCGCAAGGAGCAGCTCACCCCCCTCGGCCGCCCCGACCGCCTGGGCGTACGGGTCGCGACCGCGTTCGCCCGGCGGCTCGCCCCGTACCGCCTCGGCGTCGGGGCCGAGAGCGCCGAGCCGCTGTCGGCCACCACGGACCTGGCCGCTCTCCTGGGCATCCCCGACCTGTACCGGCACGATCCCCGGAGCCTCTGGCGCAAGCGCACCGCCGCGGAGCGGCTGAAGGTGCCGATCGCGGTCGGCGCCGACGGGAAGCCGGTGGAGCTGGACATCAAGGAGTCCGCCCAGGGCGGCACCGGCCCGCACGGCATGCTGATCGGCGCCACCGGCTCGGGCAAGAGCGAGCTGCTGCGCACGCTGGTGCTGGCGATGGCGCTGACCAACTCCTCCGAGACGCTCAACTTCGTCCTGGTGGATTTCAAGGGCGGCGCGACCTTCCTCGGTCTGGACGAGCTGCCGCACGTCTCCGCGGTCATCACCAACCTGGCCGGTGAGGCGGCCCTGGTCTCGCGCATGCGGGACGCGCTGCACGGTGAGCTCATGCGCCGCCAGGAGCTGCTGCGCGCCGCGGGCAACTACGTCTCCGCTCTCGAGTACGAGAAGGCGCGCGCGGCCGGGGCCGCCCTGGAACCGCTGCCCAGCCTGTTCGTGGTGGTCGACGAGTTCAGCGAGCTGCTCGCCGCGCACCGCGACTTCATGGAGCTGTTCGTCATGATCGGCCGGCTGGGCCGCAGCCTGGGCGTCCACCTGCTGCTCGCGTCCCAGCGGCTCGACGAGGGCCGGATGCACCAGCTCGAGGGCCACCTGTCCTACCGCATCGGCCTGCGCACCTTCTCGGCCATGGAGAGCCGCGGCGTGCTGGGCGTGCCCGACGCCCACCAGCTGCCGCCGCAGCCCGGCGCCGGTTTCCTCAAGACGGGCGTGGAGGCGCTCACCCGCTTCCGCGCCGCCTACTCCTCCGGTCCCTACCGGGGACGCGGCAAGGCCGACCAGGCGCGGGTGGCGAGCCAGGTGGTCCCCTGGTCCGCGTCCCGGATCGCCCAGGTCCAGCCCGCCCCGGTGGAGGTGACGCCGGAAGAACCGGACGAGGCCGCCGACACCCTGCTGTCGGCGGCCGTCGACCGGCTCCGCGACGCCGGGCCGCCGGCCCACCAGGTGTGGCTGCCGCCGCTCGACCTGCCGCCCGCCCTCGACCAGATCCTCCCGCCGCTCGCGCCCGACGACCGGTTCGGCCTGACGACCGTCGACTGGGAGCGGCGCGGCGGGCTCACCGTGCCGGTGGGCATCGTCGACCGGCCCTTCGAGCAGATCCGCGACCTGCTGGTCGTCGACCTGTCCGGGGCCGGCGGGCACGTCGCCATCGCCGGCGGCCCACAGAGCGGCAAGAGCACACTCGTCCGTACGCTGATCAGCGCCCTGGCGCTCACGCACACCCCGCGCGAGGTGCAGTTCTACTGCCTCGACTTCGGCGGTGGCACGCTCGCCGGTCTCGCCGGCCTGCCGCACGTCGCCGGGGTCGCCACCCGCCTGGACCACGAGCGCGTCAGCCGCACCGTCGCGGAGGTCACCGCGCTGCTCGCCGACCGCGAGCAGTTCTTCCTCGCCCACGAGATCGACTCCATGACGACCTACCGGCGCCGCCGGGCCGCCGGGGAGTTCACCGACCAGCCGCACGGGGACGTGTTCCTCGTCGTGGACGGCTGGTCGACGGTGCGCCAGGACTTCGACCGGTACATCCAGACGTTCAGCGCCATCGCGGCGCGCGGCCTCAGCTTCGGCATCCACCTCATCGTCACCACCGCGCGGTGGGTCGAGCTCACGGCGGCCGTGCGCGACCAGGCCGCCACCCACCTGGAGCTGCGGATGGGCGACCCGATGGACTCGGAGGTCGACACCCGCCGCGCGGCGAGCGTGCCGCGCCTCCCGGGACGCGGCATCACCCGCGACACCAAGCTGCACTACCTCACGGCGCTGCCGCGCATCGACTCGGTGGAGAGCGCCGCCGACCTCGCCGACGGCATCGCGGGCCTGGTCGCCGCGGTGCGTGAGAGCTGGACCGGCCCGGCCGCGCCTCCGGTGCGGATGCTGCCGGCGCGGCTCAGCGTGCGGGAGCTACCGGCGCCCGAGGGCGACTTCCGGGTGGCGATCGGCCTGGAGGAGGAGCGGCTCTCCCCCGTGGTGCACGACTTCGCCGAGACGCCGCACATGGTGGTCGTCGGCGACACCGAGAGCGGCAAGACGAACCTGCTGCGTCTGGTCGCCCGGGCCGTGACCGAGCGGTTCACGCCCACGGAGGCGCGCATCATGATGGTCGACTACCGTCGTGAGCTGGTCGAGGCGGTGCCCGAGGAGTATCGCCTCGGGCACGCGGTCGCCATCGACGCGCTGCGCGACCTGGTCACCGGCGCGGGGCAGGCCATCAAGGCGCGCGTGCCGGGGCCGGACATCACCCCGGCCCGGATGAAGCTGTGCGACTGGTGGAACGGGCCCCGGCTGTTCATCCTGGTCGACGACTACGACATGGTCGGGGCGGGCCCCATGCAGCATCCGTTCGACCCGATCGTCGACCACCTGTCCCTCGGGTGGGAGGTCGGGCTGCACATGGTCGTCGCCCGCTCCGCCTCGGGCGCCGGGCGCGGGATGGGCGAGATGATGATGCGCCGGCTGCAGGAGGTCAACACGCCGTCCCTGCTGATGTCCTGCCCACCGGACGAGGGATACCTCTTCGGCAACGTCAAGGGCCGTATCCTGCCGCCCGGCCGGGCGATCCGGATCGCCCGGCGCAAGGCCGTACAGATCCAGACGGCCGTGCTCGACTAGGGCGCACCCGGTGGATCTGGTTCGTAGCCGGACGAAGATCCACCGGACGTCCCCTGGTACGGCAGTCGGCCCCTTCTTCAGATCCCGGTCTCATCGAAGATCGGTACGCCGCTCGGCGGTCGTATTCGGTCGCCTTCAGCCAGGTTGGAAGAATGCGAGCATTTTCTGGGCGGCGTCCGGCGACGTCAGCAGTTCATGCATGTCCGCGGACATCCGGGCGGCGGCGCTGGTGCGTTCGAACATCTCGCGTTCGTATTCCTTGACGGCGGTGGAAAGGTCGTCCGGGTGCGCGGCCAGCGCTAGACCGAGCACGGCGCCGTCGAGCAGCGCCATGTTGGCGCCCTGCCCCGTCGGCGGCATCAGGTGCGCGGCATCGCCGAGCAGCGTCACCCCTGGCGTCGACGGCCAGGTCAGGCCGACCGGGAGAGTGGCGATCGACCGCGGCACGACCGTGTCGTCGCAGGCCGCGATCAGCGCGATGAATCGTGGGTCCCAGCCGGCGAGCAGGTCGATCAGCCGCGCCCGGGCGGCGGCCGGGTCGTCGAACGGGATCCCGCTGGTGGCGAACCAGTCCTCGGCGGTGTTGTAGAAGCTGATGCCGATGCGAACGCGGCCGTCGCCGTTGCGCTGCGCCGCCAGGGATATTCCGTTGCCGAGCACCCAGTAGGTGCCGCGCCCGACCATCGCCGCGAGGTCGGGGTGCGTGCGGTCGATGTCGGGAATGCCGACCTCGACGACGTTCTTGCCGATGTGCACCGGGCGGGCGTCGGTGAGCAGCGCGCGGACCCGGGAGGCCGCGCCGTCCGCGCCGACCAGCAGGTCATACGCCGCACTGCTGCCATCGGCGAAGTGCAGCAGGCCGTTGTCCGCGGACGTGAACGCGTGCCCCCAGCGCACCACGTCGTGGGGAAGGGAATCCAGGAGCAGGTTGCGCAGATCGGCGCGGTCGACCTCGGGTCGCAGGAGCGGGGCGTCGTCGGGCGTGTCCTCCTGGAGCAGCAGGGTGCCGTCCGGCTCGAGAAGACGCATGTCCTGGCCTTCGCCACGGGCGATCGCGTAGAACTCGTCGATCAGACCGGCCTCGCGCAGCGCCCGCTGGCCGGAGTGGATGTCGAGCATGCCGCCCTGCCCACGTGCGTCGCGCGAGGATTCGCGTTCGTACACGACGGCGTCGACGCCGTTCACGTGCAGCACCCGGGCAAGGGCCAAGCCGCCCAGGCCGGCTCCGACGATCGCGATGGTCATGACTACCTCCGATGCAACGTATTGCTCGATACAGTGTATTGGACGTGGTCACCGTAGCACTCGGGCGCGGTATGGTCGGCGGCATGGTGGTGTGGGAGCGGCCGGAGCCGCCGGATCGACCGGTGCCGGCCCCGCTGAGCCGGGAGCGGCTCGTCCGGGCGGCGATCCAGCTGGCCGACGCGGACGGCTTGGACGCGGTATCGCTACGCAAGGTCGCCGCGGCGCTGGGTGTCGGACCGATGCGGCTCTACGGCTACATCGAGACCAAGGAGGAGTTGCTCGACCTGATGGTCGATGCGGTCTACGCGGAGATCCGGCCGGCCGGAGACGGTTGGCGCCAGGTGCTGCGCTCTCTTGCCGAAGCCACCCGGCAGGCCGCCCGGCAGCACGAATGGCTCGCCGACCTGATCGGCGGGAGGCCACAACTCGGGCCGAACACGCTCGCCACCGGGGATGCCGTGCTGGCCGCCATGGGCGGCGTCGACCTGGACACCGTCGTGCCGGCGGTCGCCGCGGTCAACGCCTACGTGGTCGGCGCGGTACGCCGGGAGATCACCGAGCGACGCGCCGAGCGGGCCAGCGGGATGGACATCAAGCAGTTCCAGGCCGCCTACGGGCCGTATCTGGAACGGACCTTCGCAACCGGGCGATTCCCCGCACTGGCCACGGTCGTACGCGACGGCCCCCACCTGAGCGCCGACGAGACCTTCCGGATCGGCCTCGAGTTCCTCCTCGACGGCATCGAAGCCCGCATCTCAAGCTGACGCGCGACGCCGCTCAATCCATCACGGCACGGGCCCGCAGGCATGCCCGCAGCGCGCGCATGGCGTAGTGGGCGCGGGACTTGACCGTTCCCGGCGCGAGACCGAGCGCGGCCGCCGTCTGCTCCACGCCGTAGCCGAGGTAGTACGTGTAGATCAGGACCTCGCGCTGCTGCTCGGTGAGCTCGGACATGGCCTCGAGCACCGCCCGCAGTGTGACGACCCGCTCGGCCGGATCCGGCACGGCCCGCTCCTCGGGCTGATCGTCGCCGACCTCGTTCGGCCTGGCCTGCCGGGCGCGGTGGTGGTCGATCACGAGCCGGTGCGCGACGGTGAACAGCCACGTGCGCACCCGGTCCGTCGTGGGGTCGAGGATCTCGCGGTGCTGCCAGGCCCGTACGGCGGTCTCCTGGACGATGTCCTCGGCCCGGTGCCGGTCGCCGTTGCACAGCCGGAGGGCGAAATTGAGCAGGACGGTGCCGTGCCGCTCGTACAGCGTGCGTGAGAAGGCGTCGTCGTGCGCCGGATCGTGCTTCGGGGCCGGAACACGCGGAACGCCACGCCATCGCGGCATGACCACGCTCCGGGTCACCATCGGCGGTCGGTCCAGCACTCGGATGCGCGACATGAAAGGCGACCTCATTCTCACGATTCGTCAATCCGGACCGGCCACGGCGCTACCTGACCTCGGCCCCCCGATGAAGTTCCAACCATCAAGCCGTGGTCTTGGCGAGTCCTTGCCGCCGACTTGCCGACATTGACCGGCGGAGTCAGGCGTCGCGTCCGAGCCCCGTCCCGGTGCATCGCTCCGGCTCGGATGCCGGACCGCCGGGAAAGACGCTCGGGACCGGCCGGGCAGGGGTCATCACGCCGAGGTGGACACCTTCGGCAGTTCTCGCCGGGGATCACCGCCGGCCGGCCGCCACCCCCGGGCCCGGCCGAGTGGGATGATCACCGCCGCGCCCGCGACAAGAGCCACGATCCCACCCCCGATCGAAGCGACGATCAACGCGCGGGTACGAGGGACGTGTGCGGTGTGGGCCGGCATCCGCATGGAGGCACTGGGCGTCGGCCGTGCGGTCGCCGGGGACGACACCGCCGCGACGGCGGCGTACGGGTCCAGGAGGGGTCTCGCGTCGGGGTAGGCGGACGTGACCAGCCGGTTCGCCACCTCGGCCGCCGTCAGCCGGGGCTGGTACGCGCGCACGAGGGCGGCCGTACCGGCGACGAACGCCGCGGCCAGCGAGGAGCCGGATCCGATGTAGTTCCCGGCGCCCTTGGGCCCGATGCTCACCACGGCGTCGCCGGGCGCGGCCAGGTCGGCGGCGAAGACGTTCGGCGCTCCCTGCGGGCGTGAGCCGTCCGGCCCGAAATCCTCGACCGCGACCACCTGCGGGATGAAGGCGGGAAAGTAGGGCCGCGCGGGCGGCGCCGAGGGCGTCCCGCCGGCGGAGGTGGGCACGGCGTCCGGCGCGGCGGGCGCGACCACCACGGCGTTCTTGCGGGTGGCGTAGGCGACCGCGGCCGTCAGTTCCGCTCTGCCCTCGGTCAGGGCCGCGCCGACGTAGACGACGCGGGCCCCGTGGTCGACGGCGGCGCGGATGCCCGCCGCGACCGCGCCCGGCGAGGCGACGCCGTTCTTGCCGGTGCCGCGTACGGCGAGGATCCGCGCCTGGGGCGCGATCCCGCCGCCGGTCGCGTCCTCGGCACGCCCCGCGATCAGGCCGGCCACGAAGGAGCCGTGCCCGACACAGTCCTGGTCGCCGTCCGCCACCGCGGTGACCCGGCCGGCCAGCGCGGGAACGTTCGTCGCCACGCCGGTGTCCACGACGCCGACGGTGACTCCGGCGCCGTCGCTGAGCTCGCGGACCCGAGACGCCCCGAGCGCGCTCACCGTCCACGGCTGCGCGTGGGCCGCGGTCGGAGACGCGCCGGTACACGACCGGCCGGACCCGAGCACCGACGGGATGACGGGCAGGCCGACTGGACCGGGCGCGGCGCCGGGCGGCCGTTCGTACGCCGTGGCCGCCGCGGCTCCGGGGAAGGCGGAGACGAAAAGCGGGGCCGTGGCGGCGGCCACCGACGCCACGGCGCGCAGGCGCCGGAGGACACGTCGCATGCGCTCAGCGTAGAAACCCGATCTTGTCGTTCTCTTGTCGTCCGGGACAAGGGTCCCTGCTGGTCACAGCCATTGCGCGCGAGGGTGTCAAGCGGCCCGCGCGAACGGCATGATGGTTGTCTCGTCGGCACCCACACCGACCCGAGGAGGGTTCAGCGTGTCTCGGCAGTTGCTCACGGTCTCCCCGGAAGAGCCGGGCGCTTTCCGGACAATCGAGGAGGCGCTGGCCGCGGCACGCACCGGGTCGGTCATCCGTATCCGGCCGGGCCGGTACGCCGAGAGCCTCTTCATCCGGACCCGGGTCACGATCGTGGCCGACGGGGACCGGGGCAGCGTCGAGATCTGTCCGCGGAGCGGCAGCGCGGTGATGCTCGTGGCGGACGCCGTGATGCTCACGGACCTCACTCTGCGCGGTGGCGGCGACGACGTGCCGGTCATCGACGCGGCGCGCGGGCAGGTCGCGATGGAGGGCTGCACCGTGACCGGTTCCGGCTGGACGGCCGTGCTGGCCCGCGGGTCCGGTTCGCTCGCGATGCGCGGCTGCCGGATCACCAACGCCGAGGGTGCGGGCATCGTCGACACCGCGGACACGGCCAGCGTCATCGAGGACTGTCTCATCGAGAACCTCGGCACCTCCGCCGTCGTGCTGAGTGAGAAGTCCCAGTCGACGATCCGGGGCTGCCGGCTGCGGGACGCCCGCGGCAACGGCGTGCTCGCCAACGGCGAGGCCCAGGGCACGATCGAGGACTGCGAGATCTCCACGATCTCGAAGCCGGCCATCGCCCTGGAGGGCGACAGCGCCACCCGGATCGTACGGACGAGCGTTCGTGACTGCGCGGTCGGCGTGTACGTGACGAGCGGGTCGCGTCCGGCGCTGGAGGAGGTCTCGGTCTCCGACATCACCGCCGGTTCGGGGATCGCGCTGGCCGATGGCGCGGATCCGCTGCTGCGGCGCTGCCGGACGGCCCGTACGAAGGGCAGCGGGCTGTCCGTCGCCGACCGTTCCCGCGGCACGTTCGAGGACTGTGAGTTCGCCGGATCGGCCGCGCCCGCGATCAGCGTCGTGGGGTCCAGCTCGCCGACGCTGATCGGCGCGACGGTGCGCGAGTGCGCTGACGTGTCCGCGTCCGTTCTGGTGGCGGAGGACTCCCTCGCCGAGTTCGACCGGCTGGAGGTCGTGGACGCCGCCGGTACCGCGATCGCCATCCGGTCCGGCGCCAACCCGCTCGTTCGCAACGCGACGATCACCGCGCCCGGCGGGACCGGCGTCGAGGTCACCGAGGATGGGCGCGGTCGGCTGGAGCGCTGCGTCGTCGAGCGGGCCGGCGGCGCCGCCGTGCGCATCGCGAGCGGCGCCAACGTCTCCATCCGCGACTGCGACCTCCGCTCCCCCGGCGACGCCGGGGTCGCCGTCGACTCCGGCGGGATGGGCACGATCCAGGACTGCGAGGTCTCCGGGAGCGACGCCTCCGGCGTGGTCGTACGCGAGGGCGGTGACGTGAGCCTCAGCCGGGCACGGATCAGCGGCTCCGGTGCCCACGGCGTGCTCCTCACGGCCGGTGCGCGGGCCACGCTCGACGCCTGTGAGATCACCGGGAGCGTCGGCGACGGCGTCCGGGTCGACACCGCGGAGGCCGTCACCGTCACCGGCTGTGCCGCGCGCGACAACCGCGGCGCCGGGCTGCGGCAGTCCCGCCCCGGCGGACGGCTGACAGTGCGCGACCTGGACAGCTCCGGCAACGCCGTCCCCGATTCCTGGGGCGACGAGGTCGCCGTGGAGGCCGGCGGCGCCGCGGACGGCACGGACACCCGCGCGCCCGCGCCCACCGGTCCGCTGGAGGAGCTGGGGGCCCTCATCGGCCTCGAGGGCGTGAAACGCCAGGTGCGCGCGCTCGTCAACCTGAACCAGCTCTCGCAGCGCAGGGCCCGGCTCGGCATGCCGGCACCCCCGATGAGCCGGCACCTGATCTTCGCGGGCCCGCCCGGCACCGGCAAGACCACGGTCGCCCGGCTGTACGGCGGGATCCTCGCCTCCCTCGGCCTGCTGCCCTCCGGGCACCTGGTGGAGGTCTCCCGCGCCGACCTGGTCGCCCAGTACGTCGGCGCGACGGCCATCAAGACGACGGAGGCGTTCACCGAGGCGCTCGGCGGCGTCCTGTTCATCGACGAGGCGTACACCCTCGTCACCGAGGGCAAAGGCGGCTCGCACGACTTCGGCCGCGAGGCCATCGACACCCTCGTGAAGCTGATGGAGGACCACCGCGACGAAGTCGTCGTGGTGGCGGCCGGCTACACCGCCGAGATGCAGTCGTTCCTGTCCGCCAACCCGGGCATGGCCTCGCGGTTCAGCCGGACCGTGGAGTTCACCAACTACTCGGTCGACGAGCTCGTCACGATCACCGAGAAGATGTGCGAGAGCCACCGCTACGAACTGGACCCGACCACCCGTCAGGCGCTCGCCGCGCACTACGAGCGGATGCCGCGGGACGCCACCTTCGGCAACGGCCGTACGGCGCGCCTGGTCTTCGAGGAGATGATCGAACGGCAGGCGTTCCGGCTCGCGTCCATGACCGACCCGGCCGAGAGCGACCTCTCCCTGTTGCTGCCGGAGGACGTCAGCGACGCCGCGGCCACGGACGGCGCGGTGGGCGCGGAGCGCGACACGCTGCTGGCCCGCCTGACCGACATGATCGGCCTGGCCGGCGTGAAACGCGAGGTGAAGGACATCGTCGACCTCCTCGCGACGGCCAAGCAGCGAGAGGCCGCCGGGCTGCCCGTGCCCCGGCTCAGCCGGCATCTCGTCTTCACCGGCTCGCCCGGCACCGGCAAGACCACCGTGGCCCGGCTCTACGCCGAGTTGCTGCACAGCTTCGGGGTGCTGCCGCGCGGCCAGCTCGTGGAGGTGGCGCGCGCCGACCTCGTGGGCCGCTACGTGGGCCACACCGCGCAGCTCACCAAGGAGGTGTTCCAGCGCGCGCTGGGCGGCGTCCTGTTCATCGACGAGGCGTACACCCTGACCCCCGAGGGGGCGTCCAACGACTTCGGCCGTGAGGCGGTCGAGACTTTGCTGAAGCTGATGGAGGACCACCGCGACGAGGTCGTGGTCATCGTCGCCGGCTACACCGACGAGATGCGGCGCTTCTTGAACTCCAACCCCGGGCTCGACTCCCGGTTCTCGCGGCAGGTGGAGTTCGAGGACTACAGCACCGACGAACTCGTCGCCATCACACGGAACCAGGCCACCGCCGCGGGCTACGAATGCGCTCCCGAGACGCTCGCGGCGCTGCACGGGTACCTCGACGCCCTGCCGCGGGACCGGACCTTCGGCAACGCGCGTCTCGTCCGGCAGTTGCTGGAGACGATGATCACTCATCAGGCGAGGCGGCTCGGCACGATGCGGTCGCCCGGCGTGACGGACCTGCGCCTCCTGCTGCCCGAGGACCTGCCCTCCGCGAGCACTCCCACCGCGCGCTGAGCGGTCCGAGCGGATAGGCTCCGGCGCGCGGTTTCGGCTACTTTGCCGCTTCTATCGCGTCTGTGGGCTAGGACTCATCCCGGCGAAGCCCGCTTGCAGGACACCGGAAGGACACGAAGATGCAGCGCTCCGATCAGCCGTCGGTTCAGGAGTTCTCGGTCACGGACGCGAAGGCGGGCCCCTACGGCATCACGACCGGGCCCGACGGCGCGTTGTGGCTCACCCTGGTCCACAGCGGTGAGATCGCCCGCCTGTCCGGCAACGGTGAACTCCGCCGGTATCCCGCGGGCCCTGCGGAGTGCAGGCCGAGCATCATCACCACAGGCCCGGACGGGGCACTGTGGTTCACCCGCTCCGCGGACCATCACATCGGCCGGATCACCACCGACGGGACCCTCACGGCGTTCGCGCTGCCCGAACCCGACAGTGGCCCCTTCGGGATCTGCGCGGGCCCGGACGGCGCCCTGTGGTTCACCGAGATGAACACCGACCGGATCGGCCGCATCACCACCGACGGCCAGGTCACCCACTTCCCCCTCCCCGCGCAGGGGACGTTCCCCTCGATGATCACAGCCGGTCCGGACGAGGCATTGTGGTTCACCCTCAACCAGGCCAACGCCATCGGCCGTATCGACCTCGACGGCGAAGTGACACTCCACCGGCTGCCCACCGCCGGCGCCGCACCGGTGGGCATCACGTGCGGAGCCGACGAGGCGATCTGGTTCGTGGAGATCGCCGCGGGGCAGATCGGCAGGCTCGGTGTGGACGGCACGATCCAGGAGTTCCCGCTGCCCGACCGGAGCGCCAAGCCTCACGCCATCACCACGGCACCCTCCGGAGAGTGCTGGTTCACCGAATGGGGCGCCAACCGCATCGGATGCATCACCCCCGCCGGTGTGATCACCGAATACGACCTGCCCACCCCCTCATCGGAACCCCACGGCATCGCCGTGGGCCCGGAAGGTGCTCTGTGGACCGCCCTGGAATTCGGAGCGGTCGCCCGGCTGGCCCCATGATGTAGTCCCCTGCGGCCGACGCTGTGTCATCGCGTTGGCAGAGCGTTCAGTTCGTCGGCGATCAGCAGGCCTGGGTCGAACTCCATTCCCGCGAAGTGGCCGGTGAGCTCGAGCGACAGCACGCCGTGCAGGCGGGTCCAGAAGGACAGGGCGCGATGCAGGGTCGCGGCCGATGCCGGGTGGCCGCCGACCCACTGGCGATGGTTTTCGAGGTGGGCGTCGAACGGGGTCGCCGGTTCGCCGATCGCCGGCGCACCGCAGGCCTCGAGCAGCACCGCCATGACCTCGAACGAGATCGCCGTGGTGTCTTCGGGCGCGTGGTAGCCGGGGACGGGCGTGCCGTAGATGAGGAAGTACCGGTGCGGGTCGCTCCGGGCCCACTCCCGGATGACGCGAGCCAACCCGGCCAGGTCGGCACCGGAGTCGAACGCCGCCCGGACGGTGTCGGCGAGACTTCGGTAGGCGTCGCGGATGAGCGCGGTGATCAACTCGTCGCGGCCGGCGAAGTACCGATAGAGGGCAGGGCCGCTCATGCCCATCTGTTTGGCGATCGCGTTGAGCGACAGCGCGGACACTCCCTCCACGGCGATCTGCTCCCACGCGTGCTGCTTGATCTCCATGCGCACCTGAGCCCGGTAGCGCTCCCGCGGGCTCTGCGCGACCAGCACCACACGCTCCCCCGGCCCCCAGGCTCGCCTGCGTTCCACCCTGCTCGCGATCCCGCTGGCCGCCGCCGGGCTCCTCGGCGCCGTACCGGCTCATGCCGCCACCACCGACCAACGCGCGACGTCCGGCCACGCCACTCCGCCGAAGTCGCTGACCTGCCGGGGTCAGGGCATCGATCCCACCGCCCGGCTCCACCATCGGACCGAGACCTTCATCAAGCCGCCGCTGAGCACCGTCTGGAAGCTGCACACCGACGTGACAGGGTGGCCCTCCTGGCAGACGGCCGTCACCAGCATGAAGCGGCTGGACCCCGGAGCGCTGCGGAGGGGTTCGCAGTTCCAGTGGACGACCCCGGCGCCCGCCACACCCACGACCCCCGCCACCACTCTGGTCATCACCTCCACCGTCCAGCAGATCAAGCACGACCACTGCATCCGCTGGACCGGACCCGCGATCGGCAACGGACTACGCATCGACCGGGGCGTCCACGTCTGGAACTTCATCAAGGTCAAAGGCGGCGTCCTCGTCCGCACCGAAGAAAGCTGGACCGGCGCCCAGATCGAGACCGACCCGGCCACCGCCATCCGGTACCTCGCGCCCGGCCTCGACGCCTGGCTGGCCGACCTCAAAGCCGCCGCCGAAGCCCGCTCCCACTGAGCCGAACGGTACGGTCACGATGACGGGGGACTGAGGGCCCAGCCGGAAGTTGGGCCTGCGGCCCCTACCGCCGGGCGGCCTGCCGATGCGATGGTCGGTGGCATTCCACTCGACGTTCACGGGCCGACCCATGCCGCCTTCCACCTGCGGCGGACCGGCCCGTGGCCTTTCATAAGCGAAGGAAACCGCCAATGCGGAAGCCGGCCCTGATCGTCGCCGCTCTTGCCTGCACCGTCGTCGGGGCGGGCGCCTCGGCGGCGTCCGCCTCCACTACTACTGCCCCCAAGCCACCGCACTCGTGGAATCTGGACAAGAAGGTCAAGCCCGCGGACGCCCGGACCGCCGGGCACTGGAGCCGCCACGGCAAGAAGATCACGATCAGCGGCAGGGTCCAGGACTACAGCCCCGGCGACTCCGCATCGGCGAGCGTGGTCGTGAGCGTCCGCCTGTCCGGCAAGCTCGTGCTGCTCCGGCAGTACTTCGCCGACACCAAGAAGGGCCGGGCGTTCGCGCCGTCGTACACCGCGAAGACCGCCGCCCAGGCGGCCAAGGTGAAGATCTCTGTGCAGAAGTGCCTGTTCAAGGCGGACGACACCAGCATCTGCAGCAAGGACACCCTGGTCAGGTGACCGCCTCTCCGGCGGCGCGCGCTTAGGCGCCCAGGTGCGCGGAAACCGGTTTTCCCGCGCACCTGGGCACCCCTTATGCACCGCGGACGATTCCTTACAGACATAGTTGTCTGTCGGGTCGCGAGGTGGCTAGGGTCGGCACGTGGAAGATCTTGGCCGCCTCCTTGCTCATCGGTACCGGCTGACCGGCCTGCTGGGGCAGGGCGGCATGGGCGCCGTCTGGCGTGCTCGCGACGAGCAACTGAACCGGGACGTGGCCATCAAGGAGCTCCAGCTCCCCGAGCATCTGGACGCCGCCCAGCGGCAGATCTGGCTCGCACGGCTGAATCGGGAGGCGCGCGCCGCCGCGCGCCTGAAGCACCCTGGCATCATCACCGTCCACGATCTGGTCACCGGCGATGACGAACGTCCCTGGATCGTCATGGAGTTGGTGCGTGACGGATCCCTGGGCGATCTCCTCAAAGCGCAGGGGCCGCTTGCACCCCAGCAGGTCGCCGGGATCGGCCTGCAGATGCTGGACGCGCTTCGCGCGGCGCATCAGGCGGGTATCACTCACCGCGACATCAAGCCCGCCAACGTTCTGCTGGAAGGCGATCGGGTCGTCCTGACCGACTTCGGCATCGCCGCCGTCGACGGCGACGACACCCTGACCCGCTCGGGCGAAGTCATGGGAACGCCCGCCTTCATGTCTCCCGAACAGGTACGCGGTCTGCCGGCCACTGCCGAGTCCGACCTGTGGTCACTGGGCGCGACCCTCTACACCGCCGTGGAAGGCCGCCCTCCGTTCACCGGTACGAGCACCGGAGCGGTCTACGTCGCCGTCGCGACCGAAGACCCCGCGCCCGCGACGCACGCCGGCCCCCTGGAACCAGTGGTCAACGGTCTTCTCCGCAAAGACCCCGCCCAGCGGCTGACCACCGACCACCTCTACGCGATGCTCACGCAGCTCGGCTCCGGTCACCCTGTACCCGCCCAACCGCCTCACCAGCCGCTCATGGCACCCCCGGCTCCGGCACCCGGGTCACCGGCGGCGCGAGGCGGGAGACTCCGCTGGGTCGCGCTGTCCATCGCGGCGGCTGTCGCCGCCGTGGCCGTGGCGGTGTCCGCATTCGTCTTCTTCGCCAGAACGGACTCCGCGTACGACCACAACCTTCGCATCGCCAAGGCGCTGGGAACGCCGAGCGGCTACACCAGGACGGCCGAGAAGAACGTTGGTGGCGGCAGAGCACGGGTGGAGCTCACCGCCACCCGCACGTGCGGCGGCGGATGCTCCGAGACGTTCACCGCCAATATGGACACGTGTAAGGCCATACGAGAATGGTTGATGATAAAACCGGGCATCGCGGCCGTGGGCAGCCCCATGCTGGCACCGGACGAACGGAGTTGCATCGTCGGGGTCAAGCCCGTCCGCGCGCCCGGCGTCATCCAGGTCGAGGTGGCACTCCAGAACGACAGGACTCTCGTGCGGATCGAGGTCGCCTGAACCGCCGTCCGGCGACCCGGCTCACGACAGCGCCCCCACGAAGTCCTGCACGAACCGGGCGGCGTCCACCGAGGTCAGCACCCGGGTGTCGGGCGTCTTCTCGTACCGGAACGCGGGCGGCAGCCCGTCGCTGGTGCGCATCAGCCTGGCCCGGGACAGGAACCCGTCGCCGACCACGTTGACCGGACCGTCGATCCACCCGGTCGCGAAGCCCGGATCCAGCAGCACCCCGGCGGCGAGCGGGTCGTGCAGCGGGATGATCCGCCGCCCCCACTCGTTCTGGTAGAAGTCCAGGTAGGAGTCGAGGATCTCCACGGCGAACCGGGCGACCGGGGTCTTGACCGCGCGCAGCGCCCCGATGGCCTGCTCGTCCAGGATCGTGCTCGCGGTGACGTTCACGCCGACGCTGACCAGCAGGTTGCGTGGCGCGGCGAACACCAGCCGGGCGGCGGCCGGGTCATTGTTGATGTTGGCGTCGATCATGCGCAGCACGCCTGGTTCGGCGTACGGCCCCGAGCCGCCCATGAGCACGACCGAGCGGTACTTCAGCAGCAGGTTCGGGTCGATCCGCAGCGCGAGTCCGAGATTGGTCAGCGGCCCGAGCGCGAGCAGGTCCAGCTCGCCGGGCGCCTCGTCGGCCAGCCTGACCAGCAGCTCGGCCGACGACTCGGCGGCCAGTTCCGGGGTGGGCCGCAGGTAGCCGCGGTCACCGAGCCCGTCCTTGCCGTGCACGTACGAGGCGATGTGCGGGCTGCCCTCCAGCGGCCCGGCCGCGCCCAGCGCGATCGGCACCTCCAGGTCGAGCAGCCGGGTCACGTAACCGATGTTGCGCACCGAGTCGTCGACGGCGCAGTTCCCGAACACCGACGTGATCGCCACGATCTCCGCGTCCGCGCGGGCCGCCAGATACAGCAGCGTGTGGGCGTCGTCGATCCCGGTATCGGTGTCGACGACCACCCGGCGTACCGAGGTCCCCCCTGCTCGCTCGGGCGGGTTCGATCCTTCGGAGCTCATGCGGCACGTTCCTTTCTGCGCCTTCTCGAGATGACGCGGGCCAGGACCAGCACCGCGAGCGTGATGAGGTAGGGGGCGGCGTCGGCGGCCTGCTGCGGCAGCCCGGCTCCCTGCAGCCGAAAGCCCAGCGCCTCGGCGACGCCGAACAGCAGGCACGCGCCGAGCAGCCGGTACGGGCGGGTCCCGGCGAGCATGACGGCGACCACCGCCACCCAGCCGCGGCCGGCGCTCATGCCCTCGCTGAACAGCGTCACGTTGCCGAGCGAGAGCTGCGCGCCGCCGAGTCCGCACAGGGCACCCGCGGTGAGGACGGCGGCGTGCCGGTACCCGGTGACCTTCAGGCCGAGCGAGCGCGCCGCTTCCGGCTGCCCGCCGAGGGCCCGCAGCCGCAGCCCCGAGCGACTCCGGCCGAGCCAGAACGCGACCACGGCGGTGAGGAGGAAGACGACCGGCACCAGCACCGACTGCGACGTGTGCGGCAGGTCCGGCAGCCCTTTCAGATCCGGTGAGGAGTACGTGCCGCCGGTGCCGAGGATCCGGCGCATGAGGAAGGAGGTCAGCCCGAGCGCGAGCAGGTTGGTGCCGACCGCGACCACGATCGGATCGGCGTTCAGCGACACCGTGGGCACCGACAGCAGCGCGGCGAACAGCACGGTCGCCACGACGGCGGCCAGTACCCCGAGCCAGGCGTCGCCGGTCTCATGGCCGACCACCACGGCGGTGAAGGCGCCGCACAACAGCTGACCCTCCAGCGCGATGTTGAACACTCCGGCCGCCGCGCACAGCAGCCCGCCGAGCGCGGCGAACAGCACCGGTGCCGTCGCGGTGATGACCGAGGCGGCGAAGACGAGGCTCATGACGCCTCCCGGCGCGTCGAGGCGATGGCTGCCCGCGGTCGCGGGGCGACCGTGGCGCGGCACGCCGCTGGAGCGACGAGGGAATGCCCGGCGTCGGGGCGCCATGACCCGCCGCGCGGCCATGAGCCGGTCATGGCCGCCTCAGCTTCCTGGCGGTGGCCAGTACGGCGACGATCACGATGACCAGCCCTTCCAGCACCTGGGTGAGCTGGCCGGGCACGCCCGCGTCGCGCTCCATGCCCTCGCCGCCCACCTGCAGCACGGTCAGCAGCGCCGCGGTGACCGGCACCGCGCGCGGCCGCCCCGCGGCCAGCAGCACGGCCGCCACCCCGGTGAAGGTGTAACCGGGCGAGGTGAGCGCCCCGTCGACGTAGCGGTACGGCGGCGCCAGCACGAGCAGCGCCCCGCTCAGCCCGGCCAGCGCCCCGCCGGCCGCCAGCGATGACGTGGCCAGCCGCGCGACCGGCAGCCCGCCGTAGCGTGCGAACTCCCGGCCCGCCCCGAGCGCCCGCAGCTCGTACCCGAGCACCGTCCCGCCGTCCACCCACAGCCAGCCCAGCGTGACCAGCAGGATGATCGGCAGCCCGGCCGTGACGTACTCCGACCCGCCCAGCGCGGGCAGCTGTGCCCGCCCCGGCAGCAGCGGTGTCTCGGCGATCCCGGTGCCCTTCTCGGCCAGCGGGAACCGCACGAGGTAGGAGGCGAGCGCCGTCGCGGGCGCGCTGATCAGCAGCGTGGTGACGATCGCCGGTAGCCCCAGCCGGGTGGCGAGCGGCCCGGAGATCCCGGCGGTGAGCGCGCCCGCGAGGACCGCCGCGATGAGCGCCCCGGCGACGGCGAGCACGCCCGGCAACGGGACCTTCAGCGCCACCACGGCCGCCGCGATCCCGCCGAGCGCGAGCTGCCCGTCGCCGCCCAGGTTGAACTCCCCGGCCCGGAACGGGATCGCGAACGCCAGCGCCATCCCCAGCGTCGGCACGTAGGAGGCGATCGTGTACGGCAGGTTCCCGTCACCGATCGCCCCGTTGACCAGCGCGGGATACGCCTTCCCCGGCGATACGCCGGCCACCGCCATGACCAGCGCCCCGAGCAGGATGGCCCCGGCCACCGCCAGCACCGGCGGCGCCAGCACCACACGTCGCAGCACGGCAGGGGCTTGAGTGGCGCTCATCCGGCCACTCCGGTCATGGCGGCGCCAAGGGCGGCTTCGGTGGCTTCGGCGGCGGGGAACTCGGCGACCAGGCGGCCCTCGAAGAGGATCAGGATGCGGTCGGCCAAGGCGCGGACCTCCGACAGCTCGCTGGAGATCAGCAGGATGGCCTGGCCGCTCTCCCGGGCTCCGGCGATCAGGGCGTGGATCTGCTCCTGGGCGCCGACGTCCACACCTTGAGTGGGCTCCTCGATGATGACGACCGGGGTATGGCGGGCCAGTTCGCGGGCCAGCACGGCCTTCTGCGCGTTGCCGCCGGACAGCGTGGCGAGGGGGACCCCGACCGAGGCGGCCCGGATGCCGAAGCGGGTCACCAGGTCGGCCGCACGGGCCGCAACCGCGCGAGTGCGCCGGCGGCCGAGACGGCTGCTCAGTTCGGGGGTGCGGTGGTCGCCCATGACGAGGTTGGCGGCCAGTGACAGGGCGGGCGCCGTCGCCCGTCCGTCGCGGTCGTCCGGGACGTACGCCAGGCCGAGGCGACGGCGGGTGGCCACATCGGCGGCCGTGATGTCGGTGCCGAGCAGTTCGATCGTTCCCGTCGCGGGGCCCATGCCGGTGAGCGCGTCCACCAGGGGACGCTGGCCGCTGCCCGCGACCCCGGCGATGCCGACGATCTCGCCGTGCCGGACGCCGAAGGTGACGTCGGCGTCCTCGGCGTTCCCGATCCGCACCGCGCGCGCCTCCAGGGCGTACGGCGACGTCAGCCGCTCGCGGAGGCGCCGCGGTGCGGGAGCGAGGTTCCGGCCGATCATCGCGTGGACGAGTTCGGCCGCGGACGTCTCGGCGGTGGCGAAGCGGCCGGTCACCCGGCCGTCGCGCAGCACCGTCACCCGGTCGCTGATTCCCAGGACCTCGCCCAGTTTGTGGGTGATGAGCAGGATCGAGGTGCCCTTCTCGGCCAGCGTGCGCAGCACCTCGAACAGCCGGGTGGCCTGCGATGGCGTGAGCACCGAGGTGGGTTCGTCCAGGATGAGGATCTCCGCCTGCCGGTGCAGGGCCTTGAGCAGCTCCACGCGCTGGCGGAGCCCGACCGGCAGGCCGCCGACCGCCGCCGAGGCGTCGACCGGCAGCCCGTACCGCTCGGCGAGCTCGGTGACCCGCCGTACCGCCGAAGCCCGGTCGAGCAGGCCGCGGCGGGTGACCGGCTCGGCGCCGAGCACCACGTTCTCCGCCACGGTCAGCTCGGGGAACAGCTGAACCCGCTGGTGCACCATGCCGAGCCCGGCGGCGATGGCGTCGGCGGGCGAGCGGAACCGGACCGGCCGGCCGTCGCGTAGCACGGTGCCCGCGTCCGGCCGGTGCAGCCCGTACAGGATCGACATCAACGTGGACTTGCCGGCGCCGTTCTCGCCGACCACGGCGTGGATCTCTCCGCGCACCACGGCCAGGTCCACGTTGTCGTTGGCCAGAACCGGGCCGAAGCGCTTGGTGATGCCGGAGAGTTCGGCGGTGGGCGTCATCAGGCGCCGGTGACCGGGTCGGCGACCTTTATCTTGCCGGCCACGATGTCGTCGCGGACCTGCTTGACCTTGGCCACCACGGCCGGGTCCGAGGCCACGGTGCAGCCCGAGGAGGCCAGGTCGGAGTCGAGCGCGGTCACTCCGACCCCGTTCTCGGCCAGGCCGTAGATCTTGTATCCGCCGCTCTTGCCCGCGGCGACATCCTTGATCGCGTTGTACTCGGCGACGTCGACGTGTTTGAGCACGTTGTCGATGACGTTGCCCGGGCTCAGCTTGCACTGGTCGACGTCCACGCCGAACGACTTGAAGCCGCCGGCCGCGGCGGCCTGGAAGACGCCCTGGTTACCGCCGGAGGCGGCGGCCTCGATGATGTCGGCGCCCTTGCTCGCCGACAGGGTCTGCGCCTGTGCCTTGGCCCGGGCCGGGTCGCTGAAGGGGTTGCCGCCGCCGACGTACAGCGGGGTGCCGGTGGTCTGCGGGGCCACCGACTTGGCGCCGGCGAAGAACGGGTCGATCCAGCGGTGGATGAACGGGGAGTCCAGCGCGGCGACCACGCCGAGCTTGTGCTTCTTGCTCAGCTGACCGGCCTCGACCCCGGCGAGGTAGGCCGCCTCGTGCTCCTTGAAGGCCACGCAGGTCAGGTTGGTGGCCTGCTTCTTCGGGCAGGAGTCGACCTCGAGGAACTGCTGGGAGGGATGCTGGGCCGGGACGGTGCCGAGGACGTCGTCGAAGGAGAACGTGACCCCGATGATGACGGTGGGCTTGGCCCGGACCGCGGCGTCCACGTTCTGCGCGATGCTCGTCGGGTCGTGGCTCTCGTAGAGCTTGAAACTCGCCCCGAGTTCCCGCGCGGCCTTCTTGCCGCCCGCGACGCTGAGCTGCAGGAAGCTGTCGGTGCCCACCGGTGTGGGCGTGATGAGGATGACCGACTTGCCGGAGCCCTTGCTGGAGGAGCCGGACGTACCGGAGGCGGCGCCGCAGGCGGTCAGCAGAAGGGGCAGTGTGGCGGCGGCGACGAGGGCTTTGCGCATGGTTCTGTCGGTCCTTGCTCGAGGAATGTGGGCAGACCATACCAAACCAGTAGGAAAACTGGACAACCTGCTCCTGGTCGTCTACGGTCCGGCGGGACCGATTCCCGCTGAGTGAGGAGTACGACGATGAAGGCGCGATCGATCGTGATGGTGCTGGGGCTGACCGTGGCGGCCGGCACGGCGGCGGTGGCTCCAGCCGACGCGGCCACCGGTTCGCGGGCCGAGTTCTTCGCCACGAACGAGACGTCCGGCAGCTTCGATCCGAACGACCCGGCGCTGAAGACCCACCTGACCGCGTTCGCCCGCCAGGTCGAAAAGATCATCCGGAAGAACGGCGGCCGCCCCCACGGCTCGACGCTGCTCAACGGGACGTTCTGGTACTCCAGCCAGGGAAAGGCCGACTACGAGCGCTCCCGGGAGTTCCACGTCGACGGCGCGACCGCCACCAAGATCCACGACATCGCGCACGTGCTGGCCGTGACGTACCACCAGCAGTCCGTACTGAGCTTCCGGTACCTGCCCCGGCAGTCGAAGAGCGTCAACGCCGTTCAGGTCCAGGTGCAGGGCGTGTCGTTCCAGAAGCTGCACGACGTGATCCAGTCCGACCCGGCACTGGGTGAGAAGCTGGGCGGCGGCTCGGTGACGCTCGGCGGCCGGCTGATCGAGCTGGGCGCCGTGTCCGACCTCCCGCTGATCAAGCAGCTCGTCGCGAAGGTCGGCGCCGACTGGGCGAAGGCGAAGGTCACCTACGGAGCCTGGGAGTTCGTCGGCTGAGTATCACCAGGCCGCGAACACGCCGGCCTGGTCGTGGACGGAACCCATCCCGTCCACGACCGGGCCGATCAGTTTCGGGAGGCCCTCCGGGCCGCGATGGAGTCGAAGTCGGGGATCCGCTCGGCGACCGGGTTGCCGGTGAACCTGCCGACCCAGCCGTCGTCGTCGTGGAAGAACCGGATCGCCGTGAAGTCGGGCTCGGTGCCCATGTCGAACCAGTGCGTGGTGTCGCGCGGGACGGTCAGCAGGTCGCCCGCCTCACACAGGACGGCGTAGACCCGGCCTCCGACGTGCAGGTAGAAGATGCCGGACCCGCTGACGAAGTAACGGACCTCGTCGTCGTCGTGCGTGTGCTCGGACAGGAACTTCTCCCGCGCCGCTCGCGCCTTCTCCGGCCATTCGGGGCTGCCGTCAGGATGCAGCTGCGCGACGTCGACGAGCGTGTAGCCCTCCTCCGCGACGACGCGGTCGACCTGCCCGCGGTAGGCGTCGAGGATCTCCTCCTGCGAGCCGCCGTGCCCCTCGATCACCGCCCACTGCCGCAGGACGACGTCGAGCTCCTTCAGAACCGCGGCGATCTCCGCGATGTCCTCCGTCTCGAGCACCGTCTCGGGGTGCTCCCCGTCGGTGTACACGCTCAGATACGTCATAAGCCGATTCTCCTCCAGTCCGGACCGGATAACCAGACTAACCAAGTCTGAAAAGTAGACAAAGCGTCCGACCCGCGGCTACGCTGCCGCCGTGATCCCGCGACGGCTTCTCGTGGGGCGTCGCCACATCGATCTGATGAGAGTGGCCGGCGCCTCCTGTTGACCGGGCCGCTCCGGCCCGCCCTTCCCCAGACGGTCCCGCGCTCCCGCGCTCCGGAGCGACATCCCGCTCCGCCCGCGCCGCGTTCTCGCGGCCCCACCGAACGAATGATGAGATCAACATGCGCACGACCCTCGTCGCCGTCGCCGTCGGCCTGCTCTCGGTGACCGCGATCTCCGGCTGCTCGCAGAAGTCCCCCGGCACGCAGGCCGCCGCGGCGCCGACCGACGCCGGTACGCACCGGCCGACCGAGAAGGTTCCCGAGAAGTTCGCCAAGGGCGGGGTGCACATCGCCCTGGTCCGCCAGTTGTCCTCCGGCGACTACTTCGAGCAGTGGCTGGCCGGAGCGCAGGCCGAGGCGAAGGCCCTGAACGTGACCCTGGACCTGTCCAGCGGCGACAACAACAACGACAAGCAGGCCCTGAACCTGCAGCAGGCGGTCGGTAACAAGGCCGACGCCATCATCGTCGACCACGGTTTCGCGCAGACCATCCAGCCCGCGATCAAGAAGGCGGTGGACGCCGGTATCCCGGTCGTCGCCTTCGACGTCGACCCGGGAACTCCCAAGGCCGTGACGCTCGACCAGGACGACCATCAGATCGCGTCGCAGTCGCTGGGCGCGCTGAAGCAGGACACCGGCGGCAAGGCCAAGGCCATTTACGTGTACGTCGCCGGGTTCGCGCCGCTGGACCGCCGCAACGAGACCTGGACACAGTTCACGAAGGACAACCCCGGCATCTCGCAGGTCGCCAAGATCGGCGTGGTCAACAGCTCCACCGCGTCCGCCGTCGCCGACCAGGCGAAGGCCGCGCTGCAGGCGCATCCGGACGTCACCGCGATCTTCGCGCCGTACGACGAGTTCGCCAAGGGCGCCACGCTCGCCGTGAACGAGCTCGGCCTGCAGAACAAGGTCAAGGTCTACGGCGCCGACGTCTCCACCGCCGACATCGGCGTCATCATCGCGGCGAAGAGTCCCTGGGTGGCCACCTCCGCGACCGATCCCGCCAACGTCGGCCGGGTCGCCGTACGGGCCGCGGCGCTGCGCGTCGCCGGACGGCAGGTCGCCCCGGGGTTGAAGGTGCCGCCGACGCTGATCGCCCAGCAGGCGCTGCGCGACCACGGCATCACCAACGTCCAGCAGCTCGCCCGCGCCTTCCCCGCGCTGGAGACCCCGGACGTGGCGCCCGTGCCATGGGCGTGACACCGGTCGTCTCGGTCTCCGGGCTGTCGAAGCGGTACGGCGCGACCTGGGCGCTGCGTGACGTCGGCCTGGAGATCGCACCCGGCGAGGTGCTCGGTCTCATCGGCGTCAACGGCGCCGGGAAGTCCACCCTCATAAAGATCCTGTCCGGCGTGACCCGCCCGACCGGCGGGGAGATCCGCGTCGACGGGACGCCCGTCGACCTGCCCGACCCGCTCCGCGCCCAGGAGGCCGGTCTGCAGACCGTCCACCAGGACATCGACGCCGGAGTGGTGTCCGGCGCGGACGTCGCCGAGAACCTGACGCTCGACGCGCTGGCGCCGGGCCGGTCCGGCGTGTTCGTCAGCCGGGGCCGTACCCGCGCGGCCGCTCGCGCCATCGCCGAGGCCGCACGCCTCGACGTACCGCTGGACGCGCCCGTCGAGTCGCTGCCGGCCGGGGTCCGCCAGCACATCGTCATCGCGCGCGTGCTGTCCCGCCGGCCGCGTGTGCTCATCCTCGACGAGCCGACGTCCGCGCTCTCGGCCGCCGAGATCCGCGTGCTGGTCTCGATGGTGCGCCGGCTGGCTGCCGACGGCGTGGCCGTCCTGTACGTCTCGCACCGGCTGAGCGAGATCCAGGAGGTCTGCGACCGCGTCGCCGTGCTGCGCGACGGCGCGATACGCCGCATCTTCGCGCGGCCGGTCGAGGGACACCGGCTGGTCGAGGCGATGCTGGGCGGGGAGGTCGGCGCCCTGACGCACGAGGTGCGCGAAGGCGGCGAGCCGGTCCTGCGGGCGACCGGCCTGCGCACGCGCCCGGGCCTGCGGCCCCTCGATCTGACGGTCCGGGCCGGCGAGGTCGTCGGCGTCACCGGACTCGTCGGCTCCGGCAAGACCGAACTCCTCGAGCAGCTGTACGGCGCCCGGCCGCTGGTCTCCGGAACGCTCGACCTCGACGGGCGCCCGTACCGGCCCCGTGACCCCGGTGCCGCGGCGGCCGCCGGTGTCGCGTTCGTCGCCGAGGAACGCGAGGCTCAGGCCGTGCTGCCCGGCTGGTCCGTGCGGGCGCACGTCACCCTCCCCCGGCTCCGCGACCACAGCCGGATCGGCCTGCTGTCCCGCCGGTCGGAGTCGGCGGCGGCCCGGCGGGTCATCGAGACGTTCGGAGTACGCGGGCCCGGGCCGGAGGCCGAGATCGGCGCGCTCTCCGGCGGCAACCAGCAGAAGGTCGTCGTCGGGCGCTGGCTGGACGGCCGGTGCCGGCTGGTCCTGCTGGACGAGCCCTTCCGCGGCGTGGACGTCGGCGCCCGCGCCGACATCGCCCGGCGGATCCGGGAACGGGCCGGCGCGCTCGGCGTGGTGATCGCCTCGTCCGATCCGCAGGAGGTCCTGCAGGTGGCCGACCGGGTCATCGTGCTGCACGACGGCGTACGAACCGGGGAGGTGAGCGCCGCGGACGCGTCGGCCGAGCGCCTGGCCGCGCTCATGGCGGGCGGCGCCGATGGAGGAGGAGACACATGACCTTGACCACCGACACTCGGCCGGCGGCGCCCGCGCGCGCACCGGTGGCCACGCGCGTCGCCACGGCCGGCTACCGGTACGGCCTGCTCGTGGTGCTGGTCGCGGTCACGGTGTTCTTCGGCACGGCCCGGTCGTCGTTCGCCACGTACGACAACCTGCTCATCGTGCTGCAGTCGGTGGCGATCGTGGCCATCGTCGCGCTCGGGGTGACCGTCTCGATGAGCGCGGGAGGCTTCGACCTGTCCGTCGGCGCGAACGTGAGCTTCGTCGTCATGGTCACCGCCCTCGCGATGGTGCGGTTCAACCTGACCGGCGCGACCGCGATCGTGATCGGCCTGCTCGCCGGGCTTCTGGTGGCGGGCGTCAACGCGCTGCTCGTGGTGGTGGCCGGAGTACCCGACCTGATCGCCACGCTCGGCACCATGTTCCTGTTCCAGGGCCTGGCCCTGATCATCACCTCCGGCCAGTCGGTGTCCGCCGGGATGACGATCGGCGGCCGACCCGCGCCCGGACGCTACACCGCGGGTTTCACCTGGTTCGGCTCCGGGACGGTGGCGTCCGTCCCCGTGCCCGTCATCGTCATGGCGCTGCTGGCGGTCGCCGCGTACGTCTTCCTGAACAACACCCGCTGGGGCAGGGCGCTGTACGCCATCGGCGGCAACGCCCAGGCCGCCCGGCTCGCCGGGATCCGCGTCGGCCGGTACCGCGCGCTCGCCTACGCCGTGTCCGGGCTGTGCGCCGCCGTCGCCGGCGTCCTCCTGTCCGCGCGGCTGGGCCGCGGCGACGTCGGCGCCGGCGACCCGTACCTGCTGCAGGCCGTCGCCGCCGCGCTGATCGGGTTCGCCGTGCTCGGCGCCAATCGGCCCAACGTCCTCGGCACCACGGTCGGCGCGCTGTTCATCGGCGTGGTCATCAACGGGCTGACCATGCTGAACGCCCCGTACTACACGCAGACCTTCGTCCAAGGCGCACTGCTCGTCGTGTCCCTCGTCGCCAGCTTCACCCTCACCCCAGGACGTCGCCGATGAACGACTACGAGATCCTCAACGTCGATGCCGTGCCGGCCTACGTCGCCGGCCGCCCGGCCATCGCGAAACGGATCGACCCCGACCGCATCACCGCCGTCCGCGAGGTCGGTGACGGCAACATGAACCTCGTGTTCGTCGTCGAGGCGGACGGCCAGGAGAGCGTCGTCCTCAAGCAGTCCCCGCCGTACGTCCGGGTCGCCCCGGACTGGCCGGTGACCCCGGGCCGCAACGGATTCGAGGCGAACGCCCTGGCCGCGCACGGCTCGGTGGCACCCGAGTACGTCCCCGCCCTGTACGACGCGGACGAGGACCGGCACGTCATCGCGGTCGAGGACCTGTCCGACCACCGGGTCTGGCGCGGCGCGCTCATCGACGGCCTGCGCCACGAAGGCGCGGCGGCCGACCTGGGCCGGTACGTCGCGCGGGTCGCGTTCGGCACATCGGTGTTCGGCCTGGACCCGGCCGACCAGAAGGCCGCGCTCGCCCGCGCCGTCAACCCGGAGCTGTGCCGGATCACCGAGGACCTGGTCTTCACCGAGCCGTACATCCGGCACGAGCACAACAGCGTGCTCCCCGCCAATGAGGCCGACGTCGCCGCGTACGCGGGCGACCCGGAGGTCCGCGCGGCGATCGGCGCGGCCAAGCTGGCCTTCATGACGCACGCCGAGGCGCTGATCCACGGCGACCTCCACACCGGCTCCGTCCTGGTCCGCGCCGCGACCGGCACCACTCCCCGATCGACCAGGGCCTTCGACGCGGAGTTCGCGTTCTACGGGCCGGTCGGCTTCGACCTCGGGGCGCTGTGGGGCAATTTCGTGCTGGCCGCCGCCCGCGCGACCGTCCTCGGCGCGGCGGACCACGCGGAATGGGTGCTGCGGCAGGCGAGCGTGGCCTGGGACGCCTTCGAGGCGGAGTTCCGGGCGCTGTGGCCGGGCCGTGTCGATCCGCGGGTCTTCGGTGACGCGGTGCTCGACCGCTTCCTCGGTACGGTCCGCGCGGACGCCGCCGGATTCGGCGGAGCGAAGGCGGCGCGGCGCGTCATCGGGTTCTCCAAGGTGGCCGACATCGAGACCCTGCCGGAGGCCGAACGGTCGGTGGCCGTGCGCGGCGTCCTCAGATCCGCACGGCTTCTCCTCGTGGACGGCCCGCGTTTCACGGACGTGCGGCGCCTGTTCGACGGCGTCGGTGACGTCCTGGCCACGGCGGCCTGATCCCCGGGGCAGGCCGGCGGCGGCCCGCCCGGGTCAGCGCGCGGTGGCGACGGTGTAGCCGAGGAGCCAGTCGAGGCACTCGGTGACGTGGCGGGCGTGGGTCAGGTCCGAGCCCCAGGCGTACAGGCCGTGGGAGGCGACGATGACCGCCGGAGTGCCCTGCTCGTACGCGTCCTCGAACCGATCGCCGAGCTCGGCCATGTCCTGGCTGTTGGGGATCACCGGGACGACGACCTCGTCGTCATGGGCCCGGCGCCCGATCCCCTTGAGCATCTCGAGGTCGCGCAGCCGGACGCCCTCCGGCCAGTGGTGCCCGGCGACGACCGCGTTGAGGGAGTGCACGTGGACGACGGCGTCCGCGCCGGTGACCGCCGCCACGCGCGCGTGCAGCCCCGCCTCCGCGGACGGCCGCAGCGACGTCAGGCCGTCGACGGCGACCGCGGCGCCGGCACCGTCGACCACCGCGATGTCGGAGGCGCGCAGTTCGCCCTTGTCGAGGCCGCTCGCGGTGACCGCGAGCCGCAGTGGGTCGCGGCTCACGACCTCGGACAGGTTCCCGGATGTGCCGCGCATCCAGCCGAGCCCCGCGAAGCGCGCCGACTCCGCCGCCAGCCGGTCCCCGGCCGCCAGGACGTCTTTGAGCGCGAGCGTTTCGGTGGAGGTCATGAGTGGTCCTTGAGCCGGTCGAAGGAGTCGATCACGGGATGTGGGCCGAAGTCGGCCGTGGCGTTCGGTTCGCCGGGCCGGGCGACGCCGATGGTCCGCCAGCCCGCGGCCGCGGCGGCGTCCAGCTCGGCGGGCACGTCGGACAGGAAGAGGACCCGCGCCCGCTCGGAGCCGAGTGCCTCGGCGATGCGCCGGTAGGAGGTCTCCTCGCGCTTCGGCCCCGCGTTCACCGTGTCGAAGTACGCCTCGACGTACGCGGACAGGTCACCGGCATCCGCGTGCCGGAACCACGGGCGCTGACTCGCCACCGAGCCGGAGGAGAACACCGCGACGCGGGTCCCCTCGGCCCGCCATCGCTGCAGGGCGGGCGGCACATCGGCGAAGAAGTGGGAGGTCAGCTCGCCGGCCGCGAAACCGGCCGCCCAGATCTGCCCCTGCAACGTCTTCAGCGGCGTCGCCTTGACGTCCTCGTCCATCCAGCGGTGCAGCACGGCGACGACCTCCGCCGTCGTGACGGCGCCGGTCTCCGCCCGGACGTCGTCCACCGCCGCCCGCACGGGCGGATCGGCCGCGTGGTCCTCGATCCAGGCGCCCAAGCGCGGACGCGCGTAGTCGTACAGGCCCTTGTGGACGGCCTCGGTGGCGCTCGTCGTACCCTCGATGTCCAGCACGATCCAGGCGGTCGTCATCGGAACGTCCTCTCCTCCCGGAACCGCCGGCCCGGAACGGTCGCGAAGTGGTCGGCGATCGCGGCGGGCTCGAAGACGCCGTTCTCGGTGACGATGCGAGTGACCAGCCGTGGCGGCGTGGCGTCGAACGCCGGGTAGTAGCCGCGGGTGCCGGTGGCCGCGGTCCGGACACCGAGGACGTGCAGCACGTCGGCGCCGTCACGGCGCTCGATGGCGACGTCCTCGGCGTGCGGCGCCTGCGGATCGGGGGCCTGCACCAGCGCGTAGAAGGGCACGCCGAACTCCCGCGCGGCCAACGCGACCGCGAGCGTGCCCACCTTGTTGACCACGTGCCCGTCGAGCGTGACCCGGTCCGCCGCGGTCAGGGCGAGGTCCGCCAGGCCGTCGGCGAACGCGGCCGGCACCATGCCATCAGTGATCACCGTCGGCTCGTAGCCGTACTCCACCAGCGTGGTCGCGGTCAGCCGCGCGCCCTGGAGGTACGGCCGGGTCTCGGTGCACACGAACTCCAGGCGCTTGCCCGCGCGCTGCGCCGCCTCGACCGTCGCCATCAGGTAGAAATCGGCCCAGCAGTGGGTGAGCACCCTCGCGCCGTCGGGCAGCAGGGTGGCCGCGTGCGCGCCGAGCGCGGCGCTGCGGGCCCGGTAGTCGTCGTCGACGGCCGCCGCCCTCTCGATGACCGCGGCGGCGAGTTCGTCCCCCGGGGCGCCGGCGAACGGTCCGTCGACGGTGGCGTCGAGGATCGCGTGCACCGCGTCACGGATGGCGTTGTTGGTCGGGCGGGTGGCGATCAGCCGCCGGCCCGCCTCCCGCAGCCGCCGATCGGCCGCCTCGGGCCCCAGACGTTCCACCTCGCGGGCGGCCAGGACCATGCCGGCGGTCGTCGCGAAGAGCGGGCCGGAGCTCTGCGTGACCATCTCCTCGATCGCCACGGCGACGTCCTCGACCGACACGCACCGCACCCATCGCCGCTCGAACGGAAAGACCCTCCTGTCGAGGATCTCGACGCCCGCCTCGGTGATCCGCACGGAGTCGGCGAGCGTCGGCCCGGCTCGCCTCTCCACCGCCGGACCCATCAGCCACGCACCCCGGTCACCTTCGGTTTCACAAGGTGAGAGTGTATTTCCTACTTATCCAATAGGCAAAATGTGGTGAGTTGGCCGTAGGGTCATGCTGTGCCACGTATGCCCGCCGCGGAAGTCGCCGTCTCTGTCGACCTGGTGCATCGGTTGCTGGTCGACCAGCACCCGGATATCGCCGGTCTCGACATCGAGGTGCTGGCCAACGGGTGGGACAACATGGTCTGCAGGCTCGGCGACGCGTATCTCGTCCGGCTGCCCAGACGTGCCCTGGCCGCCGAACTCGTCGCGCATGAACAACGGTGGCTGCCGGTCCTCGCCCCTCACCTTCCGCTGCCGATTCCGGCACCGGTGCATGTCGGGCGGCCGGCCTGCGGTTACCCGTGGTCGTGGAGCGTGGTGCCCTTTCTGCCCGGCGAGATCACCGCTCGAACGGCACCTGATGACCTTCGGTCGGCGGCGCTCGTCCTCGGTGAGTTCCTGGCGGCGTTGCACGCCCCGGCTCCGCCGGACGCCCCCGCCAACGCCTTTCGCGGCGTCGCGCTCGCACGGCGCGCCGAACGGGTCATGCTCCACGTGAGCCGGTTGGACGGCCACGTCGACCGCGACGCCGCGCTGCGTGTGTGGGAGACCGCCGCCACCGCACCTGAGTGGGACGGTCCGCCGTTGTGGCTGCACGCGGACCTGCATCCCGCCAACATCCTGGTCGACCACGGCCGGATCAGCGCCGTGATCGACTTCGGCGACATCACCTCCGGGGACCCTGCCACCGACCTGTCCGTGGCGTGGATGCTGTTCCCCGCCGAGCAACGCGAGGTCTTCCGACAGGCGTACGGCCGGGCGGACGACGACACCTGGGCGCGGGCGCGCGGGTGGGCGCTCGCCTTGTCACTGGTGTTCTTGACGCACTCGGCCGACAATCCGCTGATGGCCGGAATCGGGCAGCGCACCTTCCGCGCCGTTCTGGGATAGACCGCCCGAGCTCTCGCATGCTGGCCGCCGATCTGCGCGTCGGCGGCTTCACCGGCCGACGGCGTAGCCCTGGGCGCCGCGCGGGTTCGCGGCGGCCCGCAGAAAACCGCCGTCCCGCGCGACCGCGCTGAGACGGCCGAGCGACCACGGGCCCGGCGTCTGTACGGTGTGGCCGCGCCGGCGGAGTTCCGCGACGACCTCGGGATCGGCCCGGTCCTCGATGAGCATCGTGCCGGGCCGGGCTTCGCGGGGGAAGAACGAGCTCGGGAAGTGGACCGAGTGGAACGTCGGCGCGTCGATCCCCTCCTGGAGGTTCAGCCCGCCGTGGACGACCGACAGGAAGAAGTTCAGGCTCCACTGGTCCTGCTGGTCGCCGCCCGGTGTCCCGAACGCGAGCCACGGCCGCCCGTCCCGCAGCGCGAACGAGGGCGACAGAGTCGTACGGGGTCGCGCGCCGGGACGCAGCGAGCTGGGCAGGCCGGGCGCCAGCCAGAACATCTGCGCCCGGGTGCCGAGGCAGAAGCCGAGGTCGGGGATGAGAGGCGAACTCTGCAGCCAGCCTCCGCTCGGCGTCGCGGACACCATGTTGCCGTGCCGGTCGACCACGTCCAGATGGCACGTGTCGCCGCGCACGCGCCCGTCCGCGCGGACGGTCGGCTCGCCCACTCCCCCGGACATCGGGATCGCCGCCTCGCCGCGCGCCGGGAGCACCGGGTCGCGCCCGTCCGGACGTCCCGGGCGCAGGTCGTGGCTCGCGGTGGCACCCACGAGGGAACGCCGTGACTCGTTGTACGCGTCGCCGAGCAGTGTCTTCATCGGCACGTCGGTGAAGTCCGGGTCCCCGTACCATGCCTCCCGGTCGGCGAAGGCGAGCTTCGCGCACTCGATGACCGTGTGGACGTAGTCGGCGGACAGGTGCCCGGCCGCGTCCAGGTCGAAGCCCGACAGTAGGGCGAGCTGCTGCAGGAAGACCGGGCCCTGCCCCCACGGCGCCGTCTTGTAGACCGTGTGGCCGTGGTAGTCGTGACCGAGCGGGTCTTCGACGGTCGCCTCCCAGGACGCGAGGTCGTCGCCGGTCAGCAGGCCGCCGTGGGCGCGTCCGGAGCTGTCGCGCCAGGCGGTCTCGGCGCAGAACTTCGTGATCGCCTCGGCGACGAACCCGCGGTACCAGGCGTCGCGGGCGGCGGCGATCTGTCCTTCGCGGGTGCTCGACGCCGTACGGGCCTCGGCGACGATCCGCCGGTAGGTGGCGGCCAGCCCGGGGCTGGCCAGCCGCGATCCGGGGCGCGGCGGCCGGCCGTCCGGCAGCCAGACGGCCGAGGAGGTCGGCCAGTCGTCGATGAACATCTCGGCGACCGTGCCGATCGTGGCGGCGATCCCGTCAGCGACGGGGAACCCGTGCTCGGCGTAGGAGATTGCGGGCTCCAGCACGTCCGCCAGGGTCCAGGTCCCCCAGCGCTCCAGCAGGAGCAGCCACCCGCCGAACGCGCCCGGCACCGTCGCCGCGAGAAGCCCGGTGCCGGGGACGATGTCCAGGCCGAGCCCGGTGAACCGGTCGATCGTGGCGGCGGCGGGCGCGGTGCCCTGCCCGCACACGGCGGTCACCTTCCCGTCGTCCTCGCTCCACAGCAGGATCGGCACCTCGCCGCCGGGGCCGTTCATGTCGGGTTCGACGACCTGCAGGACGAATCCGGCGGTGACGGCCGCGTCGAAGGCGTTGCCGCCGCGTTCCAGCACGCTCATCCCGGCGGCGGACGCGAGCCAATGGGTACTCGCCACCATGCCGAAGTCGCCGGCCAGCTCGGGACGGGTAGTGAACACGCTCAGCCCTCCTCATAGTTGTGCAGGAACGCGGCCGCCCCTCGTGACCGGGCCGAAAGGCCCGTCAGGCTGATGGGACCGGCTGCTGCGGCTCTTTTGGCTGCTCGCCCACCAGGGCGGCGCGCCGGCCGAGGTCCTTCTCGATCTCCGCGTTGGCCTCGGCACCGAAGAGGATGATGTACATCGACAGGTACAGCCAGCTCGCCAGCGCCGCCGCCCCGGCGAGCGTGCCGTACGTCGCGCTGTCCCCGCTCTTCCCGCTGTCGTACACGGCCAGCGCGATCGACATGGCGAGCCACGCCGTCATCGCGATGCCCGCGCCCCACCGCACCGCGTGCCAGTCCGCCTTCTTGCGGTCGGGCCCGTACCGGTACAGCAGGATCAGGCCGGCCATCGTCAGCACCGCGAGCATCATGAAGCGGATGCCGAGGCCGAGGACACGGTCGACGGTGTGCAGCCGGGCGTGCGGCACGGCGGCGACGATGGCGAACGCCGCCAGCACGGTGACCAGCGCGCCGGCCGCGAGCCCGAGCGCGATGAGCTTCTTGCGGACGAATCCACGCGTCTCCTGCTCGTCGATGACGACGTGCAGGCCGCTGATCAGCGCGTCGAACGCGCGCGAGCAGGTCCACAGCACGCCGGCCAGAGCGCCGATCAGCCTGAGCGTGAGTCCCTGCCCGCTCATGGCGGCCGCGTCGCGCGCCTGGCCCGCCAGCAGCCTGCCGAGCAGTGGCGGGAGTACGTCGGTCAGCGGCGCGAGCTGCTCCTCGATCTGCGTGGGGGTGATCACCAGCGCGCACACCGCGATCACGCCGACGGTCAGCGGGACGATCGACAGAGCGATCCAGAAGGTGACACCGGCCGCGATCAGCGGCAGGTTGTCCTCCTTCGCCTCGCGGCGCACCTTGCGGAGCAGGATGACCCAGGCGCGCACGGTGTAGCCCTCAGGCCCGGCGATGGCCCGGCGCATCGCCTTGGCGTGCAGGATCCTCCTGAGGAGCAGTGCAATCCGGATATGTCGCTGATCTTCAGACACGGGAGAGACGATACGGGCGCGGACGGTCACCGCGCACGCACAACGCGAAGTCTCCTCGCGTCCAGGTCCGCCTGAGGTCCCGGACCAATGTCGCTTAGCCGATCAACCGCGGAGCACCGACGCGGCGCGCGACCCGGCCGAGCACTGTGTCACCGCTGCAGCACAAATCGTGCGTTTCGGTTGATCAAGGACGACGACTGTCGATAGCGTTCGTGCTCGCCAACCGGCCTGCGGTGGGCAGGAGAATCTGCCGGCAGTGGCACATCATTTGAGGACGTGAGCCCACGATGGGTTTGTTCAGCAGGTTGTTCGGCAAGGAGAAGGCGCGGGTCAAGACGCGCGCCAAGAAGGCGGCGACGTCTCACCCGAAGGCGGCGAAGGCCGCCTCGAAGGTGAAGGAGAAGGCTGAGCACGCTCGCGAGCACGCCTCGCACGCGAAGGCCGCCGTCGTCACGGCCGCCCACCAGCAGGCTCTGACGCTGCACATGCTGACCCACATCCCGAGCCATCATCCACGTGAGGAAGACCCGCACTACCACCTGTTCGAGCAGGCCAAGGAGCGCCTGAAGCGTCAGGGCCTCTGGAAGTGCGTCATCGACGACGAGCTCTGCGACGGGCAGCCGGAGCTGCACCACACGCACGTCGAGTTCTCCCAGATCAACCAGGTGGACCCGAAGGCGATCGAGAAGCACCTCGGCCTGCATTTCGAAACCGATGAGGACTTCCAGGAGTGGGTGGAGTCCCCGGGCAACCTCGAGGTGCTCTGCGCCAACCACCACCGCGCCCACTACGGCATCCACGTGATTCCGGGGCCGCTGTGGGAAGCGGTGCGCTACCACAAGAAGGGCACCAAGGCGGCGGCGGAGTTCATCTCCAACGACGAGGCCAAGGACCTGGCGGACAAGGCGAAGGACTGACGCGGCCCGCGCCGCGTTCCCGGAGCACTCGCCGAGTTCGTTAGCGCGCGGCCGCCCCTGAAAGCGATCCGGCGTCGCGGCCAGCTGAGCCGGACAGGCTGGTGGCCTAACATGTGCGCGTGGGCCCCAAACGGCATGCGACCGCCGCGCGCGGCATGCGCCCTTGGGTGGTGGCCGCCACCGTGGCCGGTCTGCTCGGCATCGGTGCCGCGGTCGCCTATCAGGTCGGCGCCGCGCTCGGGCTGTCGTTCGAACCGGCCGACGTACCGCGCGAAGATCTGACCGCGGCGGCCCCGCGCGGGATGGCCGCCGCGCCGCCCATCACCCAGATCGTCGCCCCCGACGATCTCCCGGTACGGCTGGCCGCGCGAGCGGTGGCCGATGCGCTGGTCGGCCGGGGCGAGGCGCGCCCGGCCATCGTCACGGGGCTGGTGGCGCCACGCGGGGCAGTGCTGCGGGTCGAGCTGGACGATGGCGTCGGCGGCGCGCCCGAGGAGGCGTACCGGCTGACCCGCACCGCTGCCGGACTGGTGCTGCGGGCGGCGCATCCGGCCGGTGCCGCGACCGGGCTGTACGCGATGGCCGACCGGATCCGTTCCGGCGAGGAGATACCGCCGGCCGGCCAGAGCGACAGGCTCATCGCGCCCCGGTTGGGCCTGCGGCTGCTGGACACCGGGTCGGTCGGGCTGCCCGACGACCCGGCCGGCTTCGTCGCCAGCGACGACTACTCACTCAACACCGACGTGGTCGGGCCCGCCGTCCTCGCCGGGCCGCCCTATGCGGACGCGGCGGCCGTCGCCCGGATCGCGGCGCAGTTCCGGCAGCTGGTCGACCGCGGGCTCGCCGAGGGCTACAACGGCGTGGTGGTGCCCGGCTTCCTGGAGTACGTCACGTTCGCCGGCGTCGGCGACGGACACCAGGTGTACCCGGCCGGGGACGGCCACATCGCCCGCGCGAAGGCGATGGTCGCCGCGTTCGGCCCGGTCTGGCGGTACGCGCACGACGCGGGGATGAAGGTCTACTTCGCGACCGACATGCTGGCGCTGTCGCCGCCGCTGCAGCGGTACCTCCAGCGGCGTTTCGGCGGCCTGGCGACCCGCGACGCTCGACTCTGGGAGGTGTACCAGGCCGGGCTGCGCGAGCTGTTCACCGCGCTGCCGTACGCGGACGGGCTGGTCATCAGGGTCGGCGAGGGCGGCGCCGCGTACCGGTTCCCAGGCTGGGACTACACCTCGCGGATCGCGGTGAAGACTCCGGCCTCGGTGCGCGCCATGCTGCGCGCGCTGCTCGCGGTCGCCGGCGAGGGCGGCCGGGACATCATCTTCCGCACCTGGACCATCGGCATCGGCTCCATCGGCGACCTGCACACCAACCCGCAGCGGTACGAGCAGGTGCTCGGCGGCATCGACGACCCGCACCTGGTCGTGTCGACCAAGTACTGCCTCGGCGACTACTACAGCCACCTTCCGTTCAACGACACGCTGAAGGTCGGCAAGCAGCGGCGGATCGTGGAGTTCCAGGCGCGGCGGGAGTTCGAGGGCTTCGGGGCGCTGCCCAACGACCTGACCACGCTGCACCAGGAGGCGCTGCGCACCCTGCTGGCCGCCAACCCGCGCATCGAGGGCATCTGGACCTGGTCCCAGATGGGCGGACCGCTGCGCGCCGGGCCGCGCACCCTCTACCTGCGCGCCGGCTTCTGGCAGATGTTCGACCTGAACGTCTACACCGCGGCGCGGCTGGCCGCCGACCTGGACGCCGACCCGGCGCGGCTGTCCGCGGACTGGATCCGCCAGACGTTCAGCACCGATCCGTCCACCGTACGGGCGATAGGCCAGGTGCTGGCCCTGTCCCGCCAGGCGATCACCAACGGCCTCTACATCGGGCCGTACGCGCAGCGCACGGTCAAGGCGCTCGGCCTGGAACCCCCGCCGATGATGTGGATCTTCGAGTGGGACATCGTCACTGGCGACAGCGCGGTGCTCGACAGCATCTACGCGGTGAGCCGGGACCACCTGGACGAGGCGATCCGGGAGGGCGACGAGGCGACCGCCACGGCGCGGCGGATGCGCGGCCTGCTCGCCGCGACCGACCCCGCCGCCTGGCGCGAGCCGGCGCAACGCCGGTCCTTCGCCGGCGCTCTGGACTATGAGGTCGACCTGTTCGACACGCTGGCCGCGTACCGGACCATGTTCCTGCGGTACGCGCAGTGGCTGGACACCGGGTCGGCGGACGCCCGCACGCAGTGGCTGGCCGCCCGGTCCCGGTACACCGCGGCGCGCGACGAGCACCTGCGGCGATACACCGGGAACGTCGACCTGCCGCCGTACCGGTTCCCGGCGGCCGACATCGGGCTGGCCCGCGCGGAACGGGACTTGGCGATGGCGTGGCTGGCCCGCGGGCTGCTGGTCGTGCTCATCGCCATGCTGGCCCTGGGTACCTCGGCCGGGCAGCGGCTGCTGCGGGCGCTGACCCGCCGTCGGCGCCCGCCCGGCGCCGCGGCCCTGCGCGCGCTGTGGCTCGGCACCACGAGACCGTGGCGCGTCGGTGACCTCGGCCCGCCGCCCACTGTCCTGGACCGGGTGCTGGTGTGGGCGCTGCCCGCGGCCGCACTGGTGCTCAGCCGGGCTTGCTACAGCCGGTTCGCCTCACCCGCCCACCTGCTGATCACCCTCGGCGGGTGGGGAGCCTTCGCCGGTGTGCTGCGCGTGCTCCTGCGCGGCCGCGACCGGTTCGGCCTGTACGCGGCCGTCGGCGGAGCCGCTGTCGTGCGCACCCTGATAATGCTCGGCGCCTTGGCCGAGCGCGGACCAGGCCGGTACTGGTACGACTTCTGGACCCGGCCGCAGGCGCGATCGGTGTACATCACCGTCGCCTTCGCGGCCTTCCTCTGGGTACCGGTCGCCGCGCACCTCGCGCTCCGCGCGCTCGGCGCCCGGTCCACCGTCGCACCGGTCCTCGCCGCCGCCGGCGCCCCGTTCGTCCTGCTCGGCGCGATCCTCTGGGCGGCCGGGATGGAGACCTCGCTGGCCGCGTGGAACGACCAGATGGCCCTGCTGCCCTGGGGCATGCACCGCATCCTCGGCGTCACCGGCTTCCTGGACGTCCCGCCGTGGCTGCCCAAGCTGGTCACCGCCGTCGGCGGCACGCTGGTCGCGGCCGGCGGCCTGGTCGCCGCCGGCCGGCCGGCGCCGGTCAGTACAGGTGGACCGGGAGCGAGGCGGGTCCGCTCGTGGTGAACGAGGTGTACGGCACCTCGGACGGGTCGACCGCCATGCGTAGCTTCGGGAAGCGCTGGTACAGCGCGGACAGGCCGATCCTGCCTTCCAGCCGGGCGAGCGGCGCGCCGACACAGAAGTGCGGCCCGTGCCCGAAGGCCAGGTGGGCTCTCGAGGTGCGGGTGATGTCGAACCCGTCGGCGTCGGCGCCGTGCTGGGCCGAGTCGGTCCCCGACAGGGACAGCAGCAATGGGGCGCCGGCGGGGAGTTCCACGCCGGCCAGCGTGGTGTCCTGAGTGGTGAATCGGAAGACGGCCATCGGCACGGAGGGATAGCGGCGCAGTGTCTCCTCGACCACCTGTTCCCAGAGGCCGTCCCGGATGGCGAGGTCGCGCTGGTCGGGGTGCACTGACAGCGCCACGATGGCGTTGTCGAGCAGGTGCATCGTGGTCTCGTGCCCGGCGATCACGAACAGGAAGAGCATGCCGGCGAGTTCGTCGTCGGAGAGGGTGACCTCGCCGTCCTCCTGCACCTTGATCAGCATTGAGGTGAGGTCGTCCTGCGGGTCGGCGCGCCGGCGTTCGGCGAACCGGGCGAGGTAACCGAGCATCGCGAACTGCGCTTCGACCGACTGGTCGCCGGCGCTGATCACCGATTGGGTCCAGCCTCGGAGCGGTGCCCGGTCCTCCTCCGGTATGCCGAACAACTCGCAGATCACCTTGATCGGCAGGGCCTCGCCGAAGGCCGGGACCAGGTCCACGCCGTCGCCGGCCGCCTTCAGATCGTCGATGAGCGCGGCGGTGATCTCCTCGACGCGGGGTGCCAGGGCCGCCACCCTGGACGGGGTGAACGCCTTGTTCACCATCGTGCGCAGCCGTCGGTGGTCGAGGCCGTCCGCCGTCGCCATGTGGTCGGCCTCGATGAACGGCCGGAACGGCCAGTCCGCCGGGATGCTGCCGTCGTGCAGCGCGGGCCAGTTGCGGGAGTTGCGCGCGTACGCCTTGTCGTTGGCCAGGACCTCGTGCGCCGCGGCGTGCGTGGTCACCGCCCACACGGAGACTCCGCCGGCGAGCTCGATCGGCACGACCGGTCCGATGTCACGTAGCCGCGCCTGAGTGTCGTAGATGTGCTCTGTCGGTACCGGGATCCGCTGCGGAGTCACGTGTTCCTCCTGGGGGAAGGCATGGAACGTTCCGACCTCACGAGATGATCATCGTCGATCAACGCCCGGAACGCGAGCCTTCGGCTGATTCCGCGCTGTGAGAGGTGACGATGCGATCTGGCCGTGAGCGAGGACCGCCGTGGCGTTCGATTCACCGAGCGATGGCGGCGACGGACAAGGAAGCGTCGGACTCCGCGGTGGCCCGGCCGCGTCCGGGACGCGACTTCTGACGCGTTCAGGGTCCGGCCAGGAAATTGAATGCGGGTGCTAGCCGCTGGCCATGCGGCCAAATAGCAGGTCGTAGCGAACGGCCTCTAGAGGAGTCCTCGGTAGCGACCGATGCCGGGCAGAAACCGGCCGACCGACGCGGAGTAGCGGCGGTAGTGCTCGCCGTGGACGCGATGCAGGTAGGGCTCTTCAACGGCGCGGACCTGAAGCTCGATCGCCACGACCGCCAGGGCCAGCCCCGCGACGGCGATGAGGTTCGGCACCATCGCCACCAGCCCGATCGCCGTGGCGATCATCGCGGTGAAGATGGGGTTGCGGGCCAGAGCGAACGCACCGGTCGTCACCAGGTCGGTGCGTTCGGTCTCGTCGACGCCCACCCGCCAGGACACGCCCATCGACCATTGGGCCGCCATCGTGGCCGCCACTCCGAGCACGGTGATCACCGCGCCGGCCGTTCGGACGCTCGTACGGTCCAGAAGTCCGATGGGATCGTGCCCGACGAGTTCAGCGACCGGGCCGGCCGGAGCGACCACCAGAGCACCGATGAACAGGACGCGCGCCCACCATTGGACACTGCCCCGCCGAAGGCCCCCGCCCCGGAATCCGGCGTCGCCCGTGCGGTGCCGCTGGATCACGCCGCGCAGCCCGAACGCCAATGCCGCCCAGAGCAGGTAGAGGACCAATGCGGCCACCGCCATGGCTTCCTCCTTGAGGAGTCGAACACTCGTCGCTGAATGTGCCGGTCCCGCCGCGCCCCGTTCATGGGCGTGCGGGGACATTGATGAACATCTGAACAACTTCTCATACGTTGACCATAGGGATATTGGATCTCTGGAACAAGGCCGAGCGGCCTCGGCGTCGCTCATCGCGACGCGGCCGTCTGACGCCGCGACGATTCCGGCGTGCCACGACGGTGACGCGGGCTCGCGATATTCCCAGGTCAGGCGGGGGCTGCGGCAGCGGTGACGGCTGGAAGCTCGTGGAGCAGCCGCTGGAGACCCGCGTGGTCTTCGGAGTCGGCTCGGTGGGCGAGCCAGATCTCCAGTTGCCAGTTCGGCAGCGTCAGCGGGAGCAGGCGGACGCGGCCCGCGTTCAGGGCCTGGGATGCCGCGTACAGCGGGACGACGGCCACGTAGTCGGCCTCGACGGCGAGTTCGACGGCGACGTCGGGCGCTCCGACGAGTTGGACGGGGTGATGCCGGTCGCGTTCGGGGTGGGCGAACAGGTTGGCGAGTTCGTCCGCGGGGTCGCTTCCGGCCGCGGGCCGTGGAAGTGCGTGCACGGTGTAGTGGACCGCGACCTTCGTCGCCGTGAGGTCCGCAGGGGAAAGCCCGTCGCGTTCGGCCAGCGTGTGGTCCGGCCCGCACACCGCGACGAAAGGTGAGCGTGCGACGAGTCGCGACCGCAGGCTCGCGGGCAGTACCCGATGCACGACGAACGCGGCGTCGACGGCGCCGTCGAGCAGGAGGGTGATGGCTTCGTCGCTGGTCGCGACCCGGCAGCGGACGTCGAGAGGGTGCTCGGCCAAGGCCTTCAGAACGGGCCGGAACAGCGTGGTGGCGAGGCTGGCGGGCGCGGTGAGGGTGAGTCGGCTGAGGTCCTGCCGGCGTACGGCGAGCCGGGCCTCGTCGAGGAGTTCCAGGCATCGGCGCGCGTAACCGAGGAAGCGCGTTCCGGCCGGGGTGAGCGTCGTGCCGCGAGCCCCTCTGGTGAACAGCCGTGCCTGGAGTCTGCGTTCCAGAGCGGACATGCGGGTGCTCACCGAGGGCTGGGACAGCTGGAGTTCGACGGCCGCGCCACCGAAGCTGCCGGTCCGGGCAACAGCGTCAAAAACCACCAAATCGGCTGTTTCTATGCTTTCCAGCGGCATAGGCGCAGCTTAGGGCTAGGTCCAGGCAAACGCCGTCTACTCGACCGACGCCCGCGTACGGCACGGTACCGGTACAGGCCCTGACCTTGGGTTTGAGCAGTGAAGTCGGGTTGGTGACCGGCGATTCCGGTCGCCACCTCTCGCCGGGGGTCCTGCCGACCGTGCCGAGCACAGAAGGAGCACACATGCCCGACCGTGACGCGGCGCCGCAGACGTCCGGCGTCTCACCCCGCGACGACCAGCGGCTCCACCGCAGCCTGGGAACGCTCTCGCTGACCGCCATCACCTTCTCCAGCGTCATCGGCTCCGGCTGGCTGTTCGCCGCCTACAAGGCCTCGAAGCTGGCCGGGCCCGCGGCCTTGATCTCCTGGGTCGTCGCCGGGCTGGCCACGTTGCTGATCGCGCTGGTCTACATCGACCTGTCGTTTCGCCGACCGCTGTCCGGAGGCAACGTCCGGTGGCCTCAGCTCGCCTCCGGCCCGCTGGTCGGCACGGTGATCGGCTGGGCGGTCTTCCTGCAGGCCGCCTACGCCGGACCGAGCGAGGCGACCGCGGTCGCCCAGTACTCCGGCCGGTGGCTGCCGTGGCTGGTCTCGGGTGAGGCGCTCACCGTGCCAGGCCGCCTGTGCGCGGCCGTGCTGCTCATCGCCGTGTTCGCCCTCAACATGATCGGCATCGGCTTCGTCGCACGGGTCAACAACGCCGTCACCGCGGTGAAGTTCATCGTCCCGGCACTGACCGTGGTGTTGCTGCTGGCCAGCGGGTTCGACACCAAGAACTACGCGGCGGGAGGCGGCTTCGCGCCCAACGGCTTCGCGGCGTCGCTGACCGCGATCGTCGGCGCCGGCCTGATCTACTCCTTCACCGGCATCAACGCCGCGGCGGTGCTGTCCGGGGAGGCACGCGATCCCCGGCGTACGGTGCCCCGCGCGACGCTGACCGCCCTCGCCGTCTCCTTCGTCATCTACCTGGGCCTGCAGCTGTCCATGCTGTTCACCCTCCCCACCGGCCTGCTCGGCACCGGATGGCGCGGCATCAACCTGACCTCGCCACTCGCCCAGCTCGCGAGCCTGATCGGCATGGGATGGCTGTCGTGGCTGCTGCTGGCCGACGCCGCCTTCTCCCCGACCGGGAGCATCCTGATCTCCGCGTCGGTCAAGGGCCGCTACACCTACGGCGCCGCCCAGAACGGCATCCTGCCCCGATTCTTCGCCGCCGTGCACGAACGCACCGGCATCCCGCGCCGCGCCCTGATGCTGAACCTCACCATCGGCGTGGTCATCGTCCTGGCCCTGGGCAACTGGTCCGACATCGCCAGCTCCCTCAGCTTCTACTACGGGCTCAGCTACGCGGCCGTGTCCGTCGCGGTCACCGTCCTGTACGCGGCCGGCGACCGCAGCGGCGGCTGGCTCGGGCGGTGGAGTCTCCCGGTCGGGGCGAGTTCGTTCGTCCTGTCGGGTCTCATCCTGTACTGGTCGGGATGGGAACGCGTCCGCGTCGCCGCCCCGCTCCTGCTCATCGGCCTGGTCGTCTACGCCTTTCAGGGCATCGGCCGCACATCCCGTACGCGCCTGTCGTACCGGACCGGTGCATGGCTGATCGTCTTCCTCTGCGGCCTCGGCCTCGTGTCCTTCCTCGGCAGCTTCGAGGGCCGTGACGTGATCGCGGCGCCGTACGACTCGCTTCTCGTCGGACTCGCCAGCCTCGTCATCTGGCGGGCGGCCTACCGGTCCGGGCTCAGCTGGCACCGGTCGGCCGGCGTTGAGACCGGGACGACCGCGAGCGAACCGGCGGCGCCCGCATCGGGCTCACCGATCCCCGCGGAAGGACCTCAGACGTGACCGCGCCGAACCGGCGGCGGCGGAGAAACCGAACAGGAGAACCGAATTGCTGAACTGGGACGTCTCCCGCTCACGGGCGCGCGGATGCAAACGCTGGTCGAACCACGGGCCGGACGTGCTCGATCTCGGCGTCGCGGAGATGGACCTGCCGATCGCCGACCCCATCCTCGCCGCCGTCCGTGAGGCGACCGACCGCCAGGCGTTCGGCTATCCGGTCGACGACCACCTCAGCGGCGTCCCCACGGCGACGGCAGCCTGGCTCGGACGACAGGGACTCTCGGTGAAGCCGGCCGACATCCGGCTCATCCCCGACGCGATGCGCGGCATCCTGCTCGCGATCCGGCATCTGACCGAGCCGTCGTCTCCGGTCGTCGTACCCACCCCCTCCTATCCCCGCTTCTTCGAGGTCGTCGCGGTCACCGGCCGCCCCTGCGTACAGGTCCCGATGCGCCCCGAGGCCGGCAGGTACCGCCTCGACCTGGCGGGAATCGAGCGCGCCCTGCGCGCCGGGGCGGGCTCGGTGATCCTCTGTCACCCCGCCAATCCGGTGGGACGCGTCTTCACCGCGAACGAGCTCGCCGAACTCGCGGCGATCGTCGACCGGTACGGCGCCCGCGTCATCTCCGACGAGGTCCACGCCCCGATCCGCTACACCGAACCCTTCACCCCGTACGCCGCCCTCAACGAGACCGCCCGGCGACACGCGATCACCGTCACCAGCGCGACCAAGGCGTGGAACTTCCCCGGGCTGCGGTGCGCCATGGTCGCGTTGACCAACGGCCGCGACCCCGCGATCTGGGACGGCATCCGCCACGTCGAAAAGAGCGGCATCAGCCCACTCGGCATGGTCGCCACCACGGCCGCCCTCGCCGAAGGCGCACCATGGCTCGACGAGGCGCTGACGTTCCTGGACGACAACCGCCGCCTGGTCACCGAATTCCTCGCCGGAGCCGAACTCCCCATCCACGCCGACGCCCCGGAAGCGACGTACTTCTCCTGGCTGAACCTGACCGCCTTCGACATCGACCGACCCGCGGCGTTCCTCCTGGAGCACGCCGGCGTCGCCACCGGAGCCGGCCCGACCTACGGTCACGGCGGTGCGGGGCACGTCCGCCTGAACTTCGCCACCCCACAACCGGCCCTCATCGAGGCGCTGGAGCGGATCACGACCGCCCTGACCAAACGACTGTGATCGGTATGCGCCCCTCCCCCAGCCCCCGCCACCGAGACGTTCGCCTATAGCACTTTGACCGTCAACGGCGTCGAGCGTTCTGCCCCCACGGCACGCCGTCGCCTCACATCGACCGGAGGACGGCACAGTGCTGATCGAGGTCGCCGACTCCTCCCAGGACGAACCCAGGATCAGAGACGCCCCACTTACACCAGCCGGGAGGGGTTGGTGTCCGGTGAACCCGTACCCGCCGAGCGGTGGCTCGGGAGCTCTATGATCGCACCTGCACATATCTGATCGTCCGTCCGGAAATACGGACAACAAGCTGGAAAAGGTGCGATATGAGCTTCATTACCAAGGCATTCGAGATCACCGAAAAGGGCTTCGACTCCAGCGTCGAGGCCGTCGAGGAGTGGAACGAGCACCGGCGCGCGCAGAGGCTGCTGCTCAAGCTGGGCGTCGCCGTCTACGCTGAGCAGCGCCTGGGCCACGACCACGACACGGTGGAGCGCATAATGAAGGCCATCGATGGCCATGTCGCCGACTCTGGAGAGATCGAACTGGATCATCTGCGGGTGGCCAAGGACGTGCTGGGCGAGGACTTCGTCGCCGCACACAGCGACGACGCCAAGCCGACCGACAGCGAACGCGACGCCGACACCACCGTGACCACCCCCACCGCCTGAGCTCGAGCGGTCGGGCATCGTGTTTCCGTCCGCGTGCCGCTCGAATATCGAGGTACATAGTCTGAGATGGGCTTATGCGACGTGGTGGTATTCGTTGATCACGCCGGTGGCGGATGGGCGGCAACGCCTGATCATCTGTGACACCAAGGTCGCCTACGGCGTGCCGATTCTCGAGAGCCGCGAGAAGCTGCACTTCATGCTGGACGCTGTGGACATCGAGCAGGCGGTACCGCAGCTCGCATCGTGGCCCGGCACAACCTATACCCGGCTACTGCGTGGAGCCGTCCCACGAATCCTGGACGACTACGACTACAGATTCGAGCTGCGGAAGGCGAAACTCGTACGCCCGGGGCAAACGCACCCGTCGGCATCGTGGCGGCATTTTCCAGCGCGACTGGCATACCGACACGCAGCGCTGTGACCCGAAAGGACCACGGCGCAGGCTGAACAGGTGCCCCACCACCGGCATCACCGCTTGCGCACAAAGACACCTTCCCTACTTCGCCGCGACCGGCCGAGACTGCCGCGCGCACGTAGCGGTACCGCTGACGCGGCAGTGCGTTGGGAGATCACCGTTGTACGAGGCGGTCGGCGGGCTCCGACTGCCCGGATCGTGGCCTTGCCGACTCCCCCGGACCGACGAGGGTCACCAGCCGGTCCGCCGACAGTCGCCCGGAGACACGGGCCACCTCCTCCGCGCGGCCGACGAAACTGGCCGGCGCCCCTCTCACTCTGGCGACGTGCCTCCTCATTCCTGGTACGGCTCGCGCCGACGGCTGGGGCCGTTCCCGGAGGGGATCCCGCGGCGAAGTGCGGGCGCTCAGGATGTGCCGTACCGGGCGGCGACGACCGAGGGCCGGTCGACGGGGCGCCCGGCGTCGATGGACTGGGCGAGCCGGACGTACTGCGCCTCGGCCCAGGCGAGCGGTGCCGCCGAGCCCGTCGCGCCGCCGAAGGTGAACCCGTACCGGTCGGCCCGGTCCCACACCTGTTCGGGGATCAGGTAGCCGGCGTTCGCGCTGTCGGCCATGGCCTTCAGCTGAGCGGTCGCCGGCCGGCCCGCGGCCAGTTCGTACTCGCCGCGTTCGCCGGACAGCAGCGGCCACACCCGGCCGGTCGGGTGGCCGTGGCCGGCGGGCCAGCCGGTGCCGTCGTCCTGGCTCTCGCCGTAGGAGTCGTGGTTGTAGCGGTGCCAGTACACATCGCCGTTCGGGGCGGTGACCGAGTCGACCGCGTCGAGCTCGGGCAGGGAGGCCGTCACGTCGCCGTAGGACGCGGGGCGAACGCCGAGCCGTACCAGGTCCAGGAAGCCGCCGTCGACGATGTCGCGCTCCCACCAGGTGCCGTCGGCGAAGGTACGGGCGTAGGTGTCGTTCGGGTCGGTGTCGTGCTCGATCCGCTCGTAGTAGGAGTGGTCGCCGAAGTACCCGGTCGTGGTGAACGTCTGCCGGTCGAGTGCGTTCCGCCACGAGTCGGCGGTGTTCTCGTACGTCGTGGCGCTCGCGGTGTCGCCGTTGCGGCGGGCGATGTCGCCGGCGCAGACCAGGCCGGCGATCTCGGCCGCGACGGTGGACGGCGACAGGCCGTTCTGTTCCTCCCAGCGCTCCCCCGGCGTGGCGGGACCGAAGCTCACGATGTGGTCGGCGGTCAGTTTGATCTTCGACCAGGTGGCGGAGTCCGTGAGCCCGGTCTGCCAGGCCAGGACGATCGGGAAGGCGTCCTCGTCCAGTTGCTCGCAGCAGCCGAGCTGCTGCGAGGTCGCGCCGCTCACTCCGCCGACCGGTGAGTAGCGGGGGAAGGATCCGGGTCCGTACGTGACGCCGTCGCCCGGGGTCCACGCGGTGATCTGCTGGCGGTTCCAGAGCCACTGGGCCATACGCTTGGCCTGCGCGGCGTCGCCGGCCGCGAGCAGGGCCGTGCCCTGCTGGTACAGGTCGCGGGCCCAGACGCGATGGTAACCGTCGTTCAGCGCGCCGCCGTCGACGTAGTCGCCCCAGGGCGTGGCCAGGGACGCGACGTTCGCGCCCGGGAAGGTCTTGTCCTCCAGGCCGTGCAGCGTCATCAGGCCCACCAGGTACGTGCGGCGGCGCAGGGTGTCGCCGGACACGCTCGCGGGCACGGTCTTGCCGCTCAGGTAGCCGTGCCAGCCGGACCCGTACGACGACTCGGCCGCGGTGAAGCCCGCCGACAGCGACGCGGTGGCCGCCGAGGCAGCGGCCGTACGGTCGGCGCCGAAGCCCAGCGCGAGCGTGAACGTCGTGTCCGTGCCAACCGGGACCTGGCCGGCCTGCACGATGTTGCCGGCGCTGCTCGCGGTGTCGTACTGGCCGGTCAGCCGCCTGTTGGCGCGCAGGTCGACGAGGCCGTCACTGGCCGTGCCGCTGTAGCCGCTCGTGTGGGTGGTGAAGGCGGCCGAGGACTTCAGCGCCGAGGCCACCGTCGACCCGAACACCGGCTGCCCGTCAGAGGCGACCAGCGCGCCGTCCGCGGCGTCCCACGCGCCGGTGTCGTTGCCGCCGCTGCCGGCCAGCGAGGGGTTGAACAGCGCGTACAGCTTGTACGCGCCGCCGTCCAGCGACTGGAAACGCGTCTTGATCAGCAGGGTCGAACGGGCCGGGTCGGTCACGTACGTCTCGGTCAGCCGGTACCGGCCGCTCGTCGCCGTGTTGGTCACGGTGTATTCCGGCGACCTCTCGTCCGGCATCGACACCGTGTGCGTGGTCGCGTCGCGTTCGAGATCGGTGAAGCTCGAGCCGTCGGTCACCACGTACTGCAGGTCCTGCACGTCGGGCACGTCGGTCCGGGGATAGAAGACCTCGGACGTGACGCCCTTGGCCACGGTGAACCAGACCTTGGAGGCCGCGCCGGTGGCGGTGCCGAGCGCGGTCTTGTCGCCGGTGGTCCATGAGGAGCCGCCGCCCGGCGCGCCGGGAGCGTCACCGGCCGCATACGCCGTGGTTCCCGAGACCGTGACCGCTCCCAGCAGGAGCGCCGTACCGAGCCGACCAAGCCGCGCGCACCAGCTCATGGCAATGCTCCTCAACGCTCCGTGAGAGACCGCCCGCCCGAACATAGGCGGGATCGGGAGGCGCGACAAGATCCACGGCTGTTGACCGTCCCCCATCCCGCGCCTAGATTGAGGAAAACCTTTTCCTCGCCGGCCGTGCGGGCCGAATGGAAAGGACGGCAGATGTTCAGCCGGAGAACGGTCCTCAAGATCGGGGCGCTCGGCATCGCGGCGAAACCATTGACCGGCCGAGGTACGGCATCGGGTTCCGGAGGCTCATCGACGCCGATGACGTCCGAGGTCGCGTACCTGTCGGGCACGGACAAGGATCACGCGGTCGAGTGGCGTTTCATGGTGAGCGGCGGACGGGGTTCCGGTGAATGGACCACCATTCCCGTGCCGTCGAACTGGGAACTCCACGGCCACGGCACGTACGACTACGGAAACTTCGTCAAGGACCACCCCGACCAGCCGAACGAGCAGGGCGTGTACGAGCGTGCGTTCACGGTCCCGCCGGGCTGGCGTGGCAGGAAGATCTTCATCGTCTTCGAAGGCAGCATGACGGACACCCAGGTGCGGATCAACGGGTCGGCCGTCGGGCCGACGCACCAGGGCGGCTTCGTCCGCTTCACGTACGAGGTCACTGAGGTGCTCGCTTTCGGCGGCCCGAACCTGTTGAGGGTGACGGTCGACAAGGAATCCGCCAACGCCTCGATCAACGGTGCGGAGCGCAGGGGCGATTACTGGATCTTCGGCGGCATCTACCGGCCGGTCTATCTGCTGGCGCATCCCGCCGAATTCATCGACCGTCTGGCGATCGACGCCCAGGCCGACGGGTCGCTCTCCGTCGACGTCTTCCCGGGTGCCGTCGCCGAGGCCGACATTCTCCGAGCGCAGGTCAGGTCCATGGACGGGACGAAGGTCGGCCGTCCCTTCTCCGCGGGCGTCCGCGCCGATGGAGGCAAGGTGACCCTGTCCACTCGCGTGGACGACCCGAGGCTCTGGACGGCGGAGACCCCGAATCTCTATCGGCTGGAAGTGACGCTGGGCAAGGGCGACGAGGTGCTGCACCGGGTCAGCGAGCGGTTCGGCTTCCGCACCGTCGAGGTACGCCCGGGAAAAGGCATCTTTCTCAACGGAAAACGGATCATGCTCAAGGGCATCACGCGGCACGCCGAATGGCCGGACTCCGGTCGCGCGACCAGCCCGAAGATGAACCGCGACGACATTCTCCTGATGAAGGAGATGAACATCAATGCCGTCCGGCTGTCGCACTACCCACAGGACCAGGACTTCTACGACCTCGCCGACGAGCTCGGCCTGTACGTTCTCGACGAGCTGCCCGGTTGGCACACGCCGTACGACACGCCGAGCGCGAAACGGCTCGTGGAGGAGATGGTCGTCCGGGACGTCAACCATCCGTCCGTCATCTTCTGGGACAACGGCAACGAGGGCGGCTGGAACACCGCCGTGGACGGCGACTTCGCGCTGTATGACCCACAACGGCGGCCGGTCCTGCACCCTTCGAGTGAACCGTTCAACGGCGTCCGGACCACCCATTACCCGACGTACGAGAACGTCCAGGACTACCTGCGGAACGAGCCTGGCTCGATCTACCTGCCGACGGAGTTTCTCCACTCCATGTACGACGGAGGTGGCGGCGCCGGGCTGGCGGACTACTGGAACCTCATGATGAGCAAACCGAACTCCGGCGGCGGATTCATCTGGGCATTTCTCGACAGTGGGATCGTCCGTACCGACCAGGGCGGCCGGATCGACGTGGCGGGCGACCGCGCCCCGGACGGCGTCGTGGGGCCGTACCGCGAGAAGGAGGGGAGCTTTTACGCGATCCGGGAGATCTGGTCGCCGATTCTCGCCACCCTGCGAGGCTCTGGTCCGAACCCGGCGGTGTTCGACATCGAGCTCACCAACCGATACGACTTCACGAACCTCGACGACTGCCGGTTCGACTGGAAACTGATCAGATTCCGTGGGCCGCACGAGGATTCCACCGGTCACACGGTGGTGGTGAACGGCGCGGCGAACGTCCGTGGCGCCGGGCCGGGTGAGAGTGCGACGCTGACGCTACGTCTCCCGCCGCCGGCGGTGAAGCGGTCCGACGCGCTGGCGCTGGCCGCCGTCGACCCCTCCGGCCGCGAGGTGTGCTCATGGGTGTGGCCGATCACGACGGCCACGGGGTACAAGGACCGCATCGTCCCGGCCGGAACCGGCACCGTGACGGCGACGGAGACCCCGGACGCGATCACCATGACCGCCTCGGGAACCGCGGTCACCATCGGCAAACACACCGGCCTGTTGACCGGCGTCCGGAATAACGGTATCCCCATGTCGCTCACCAACGGGCCCGTGCTGACCACCGGAAAGGCGACGCTCTCCGAAATCACCCACTACAAGGAAGGCGCCGCTCACGTCGTCCGCGCCGACTACAGCGGCGATCTTTCATATGTCACCTGGCGCATGCTGGGCAACGGGTGGCTTCAACTGGAGTATCGGTATCGCGTCACCGGCGACCGGGACTTCTCGGGCGTCTCATTCGACTATCCCGAGCACCAGATCGGCGGCGTCAAATGGCTCGGAAAGGGGCCGTACCGGGTTTGGAAAAACCGAACGCTCGGCCCTGTCACCGACGTGTGGCAAAAGGATTACAACGATACGTCGACCGGTTCCGACCTCTGGGGGGCCGATCACTGGAAGTATCCCGAATTCAAGGGCTACCATGCCGGGACCTACTGGGCGGTGCTGGGCGCCCGCGAGGGCGACATCACGATCGTCACGGAGCAGGAGGACCTGTTCCTCCGCCTGTGCACCCCCAAGTTCGGCACCAATCCCGGCACCGCGACGGCGGCGTTCCCCGGCGGGGACATCTCATTCCTTGACGCCATCGCGCCCATCGGCGACAAGAACCACGCCCCGCCCCAGACCGGCCCCTCAGGGCGGCCGAACTCGGGGGACGGAGACTACCGGCGGACGATCTGGCTCTCCTTCGAGAGCAAGACGGTGCGGCTGGCGGTCGACGATATCGGCGAGATCGCCCACGGCAGGTCCGAGATCACCGCCCGGCTCTCGAACCAGGCCGAGGACGGATCTCCCGCTCGCGACGTCCGCCTCGCGCTGGACGTGCCACGGGGCTGGAGCGTCACGCCACGCACGCCGGATCGCTTCCGTACCGTGGCCCCTGGCCAGACGGTCGAGACGACATGGGCCGTCACACCACCGGCCGGCATCTTCGGCAAATTCTCCCTCCGGGCCGAGGCGGGCTATCTGGACCGGACGGCTCATCGACGGGTGTGGAGCGAAGCGAAGGACGCGGTCGTGGGCAGCGGCCCCGAGCCGCCGGAGATGGTCGCCTGGTACAGGTTCGGCGAGAGCGCGGGGCGAACCGCCGCCGACTCGAGCGGCCGGCGGGACAGGGACCTGACGGCGACGCTCGTCGGCGACGCCACCTGGGGTGCGGGCCGGGTCGGCAACGCCGTGCACCTCAACGCCTCCGGATCGAACGACGGCCACATCCGGCTGCCGCAGGGGATCCTGGCCGGGGCGCGCGAGGCCACCATCGCCTGCTGGGTCAGGCCGACCTCCCTGCCACGGTGGCTGCGCGTCTTCGACTTCGGATTTGACCGGGTCACGTACATGTTCCTGACGCAGGGCACCAACCTGCGTCCGCCGGAGCTGACCGACGACATGCTGATGTTCGCCATCACGATGAACGGCTCCGGCGCGGAGCAGCACCTGCACGCGCCTCCCCTGCCGGCCGGCGAATGGAGACACGTGGCGGTCACGCTGGCCGGCGACAGCGGCGGCGGCCGCCTGTACGTGGACGGCGTCCAGGTCGACGCCAACCCCGCCATGGACCTCGTACCGATGTACCTGGGCGACACCCCGCGGAATTACGTCGGCCGGTCACAGTTCTCCGGGGATCCCTACCTGCCCGGTGCCGTGGACGAGTTGCGCGTCTTCGGGCGAGCGCTGTCCGACGGCCAGGTCCACGCGCTCTACGAACGGCCCTAGGGCCCGTCTCGAAGCCCCGCTGTCCTACTGCGCGGCTTCGAGACAGGCCCTGGCAGAGCCGGATGCTCACCTCGTGGACGTCAGTGTCACCGGCCCGATCAGACCGTTGTCCGTGCGCTGCCGGCCGGCCGCGCCGGTCCCCGGAGCGACGCGTACCGCGTTGATCAGCGGAGTGGCGACCCGCACCGTGATCGTGTTGTCCCCCGGCCGCAGGTAGCGGCCGATGTCGACGTGGCCGACGTCGAGACTGTCCAGGGGCGGCAACGCGTGACCGTTGACGGACACCCGGCACGTGTCCACAACGGCGCCGAGATCGAGATAGGCGCCGTGTCCGAGGGTTCCGAGCCGGACACGAGTGGTGTACGTCCCCACTCCCGCCACGTCGGCCAGATCAACCGGGTAGCCGGCCGACTTGGCGATACGGGTCCACGCGGGAAGCGCTCCGGCGGCATCCGCGGTGACCGTGATCGGCCCGAGTGCGGTGTGGGCCGTGTCATCGGGCCGGCCGGAGCGGCCCGGGGTCCAGCTGTCGACGGTCAGGTCCCAGGACGTCAGCCACTGGACGGCGACCGTTCCGCCCGGCGTACGAGGCGGAGCCGCCGGGGTGCCGAACCGGTCGGCGCGGCCCACCGCGATCACCATGACGTCGTGGGCGGCGAGCCGTACCGGCACGGTCACCGTGTGGGAGCCGGCGGTGCGCTCCCCGAGCGACGTGATCCTCCCGGTCCAGGTGTCGAGACGGTACGCGGCGCCGTCACCGGTCAGCCGTACGGTCTGGTCGGCCGCGGTGTCGGAGTCGTTGTACAGGAAGTAGTAGTCGGCGTCGGCGGTGTGGCGGCGTACGTCCAGGATCCGGCCGGACCCCGTGCCGACATGCGCGGCGGCCGCCGTCACGCCGAGCGAGGCGAGCGCCGCCGGGACATCGTCCTGTGCCGCGGCCCGCGCGACATGATGCCGCCCGTCGCCGATGTAGGAGTACAGCGTGTCGATGTCCTTCCGCACCACGGCGTCGTCCGCGGGGCCGTACCCCGGGGTCGTGACGGTCGGCGGGTGGTCCGATCCGACGATGACGATCGGCAGGCCCTGTCGCGCCAGGCCAAGGATCTTGTCCGCGGCGTCGCGCCGGTAGGTCCGCTGGTCGTTCAGCAGCAGCGCCCGGTAGCCGGACCTGCCGGGGAAGAGCCGCCCACCGCTGTACGTCGCCGACGGCTCCTTCAGGAACTCGGGGCTGACGTACCCGTAGGTGTATCCGGCGCCCGCCATCGCCGACGTGTCGGGGATGATGGTCTCCGGCCGGTCGCCGGCCTGTCCCGCCAGGCCGAGGTTCTGGTAGTAGACGCCCACGTCGAACTGCGGCGTGCCCTGCCGCAGCACGAGTGACAGCCGCGCGAGGTGGTCGTTGACCGCCTTCATGTCGGACCACTGCGGCATCCGCGGGCCCCACGCCTCCGCGAAGCTGGTGTTCCCGCCGTAGCTGAACCCCGGCCACCGTGTCTGCTCTCCGGAGCCGGGCGGCGCTGTCAGGTACGGGAAACCGTGCCAGACGACCTGGTTGTCCCCGCCGGCCATGCCGGGGTAGAGCTGGGTCGCCAGGTTCTGCGCGACGGTGGTCGCCCACACCTTGCCGGCCATCGCGCAGCACTCGCTCGAGACCACCGGCGCGCCGCTCATGTACGCCCCGGATGCGATCACCTTGAACAGCTGGTCCGGATCGTGGCCGGAGAACTCCAGGCCCTCGCCCTCGGGAATGCCGATGTGCTCCGCGGCATGCGCCGCGTCGATCGGATCGCCGTACGGCTGGGCGCGCAGCGTCATGCCGTGGCTCTCCGTCCACCGCTGCAGGGCGGGCAGGTACCTGTCCGCGTACAGGTCGCTCCACGTCTGCGCGTAGTCCCAGCGCACCCGGTCACCGGTGCCGTCGGAGAAGTCGAAGGCCGGCGTGACCGGCCCCTTGCGCGTGATCGCGGCACCGGCCAGCGCCGGGAGGAACGGCGCCACCGAGTAGCCACGGCGCTCCCGGAACCGGTCCGCGAAGTCGGCGGTCCAGGTCTCGTTGTAGCCCAGTTCGAGGGAGTCCTCGAAGATGGCGCCTCCCGAGTGAGCCGACAGGGGAAGACCGGGAGGTCGGCCGGGGTGGGTTGGTCGGGAAATAATCGCCTGGTCCCAGAAGTCGCCCATGGCGTCGGCGCCGCGCGCGCTCAGGTGGTCGAGGGCGTAGTCGGGCGCCTCCGCCGCGGTCGTCGTCTGCACCCGCCCGTCGGCGGTCCGGTAGAAGTCCAGAAGGACCCACGGGTGGCCGTTGCCGACGGGGAACGTGTAGTGGAGTCCGCCGCCGGCGTCGACCAGTTTCGTCACGTCGCGCACCGACGCGCGGTCGAGTTTCTGTGGCGCGGCGCCCCCGGGTGCGCAGTCGGCGCCGCACTGGGCGGCCACCACGGCCACGAGGGTCGTCTTCGCCGTGTCCACGACCGGCGCGCCCGCGGGATGCGGATGGGCCGCCGGGGTCACGACGGTCGCCGTCGCGCCGCCGTACCGGCGGACCAGGTCGCCGGCCGGATGGCGATGGGGCAGCGCGGGCGTGACGGTGATGCCGCCGCTCGGAGTCGCGGTGGCGGCGCCACGGGCCTGTGCGTGTTCGAGCGGGGCGTCGAGCGTCAGGGTGCCCGGCCGCCCACTGTTGCTGTGCGCGACGTTGGTGACGGTCCGCGTCTCCTGATCGGATCCGATACCGATCACGACCGTGCCACCGGGCTGGAGGTTCATGTCGTTGGCGACCACCACGCTGGTGGCGCCCGTGTCGGCCGCGGCGTACAGCGTCGACTTCTGACTCTGCGAGCCGAGGTCAGTGACGGCGGCGACGTCCTCGCCGGCGCCGGAGCCGATGACGATCCGGTCACCGGTCCGCAGGCCGTCCGGCACGTCCGTGACCGAGACGATGCTCGCACCGGCGGCCGTGTCCGTCGCCGCGGTGGTGCAGCCCATCGAGGTTCCCACCCGCTCGACCGTGACGGCGTCGAGGTCGGCGCCCGTGCCGAGCGTGATCCGGTCGCCGACGGCCAGACCCGCGGTGCTCGCGAGCCGAACGTCCGTGGCACCGCCCGCCGTCGGTGCGCAGGCGAGAGTGTTCACGGTCGGCGGGTTCGTGGTCGTCGGTGGGAGTGCTCCGTCGCGGCTGCGGCCGGCGTCGGTGAACTCGGCGCCGTAGATGAGTTGCTGCGCGGCTGCCGGCTGGTTGAAGTTGTGCACGGAGGGCACGACCGGCGGCCAGGCCGGCCCGGCGGCCATATCGAGGATCAGGCCGTCGTTCCGGGCCGCCTCGGCGATGACCTGAAGCCTGTGCCGCCACTTCGGCGTGCCCCAGCCGTTCACATCGAGGTAGCTGCGGCTGCCGAAGACCGGATCGGTGGTGGCGTGCGGCACCGGAAACGCGGTGACCTCGACGCCTCCCCCGCCGGCCTGAGCGATCTGCCCGAGTTCCCGGCGTAGCTCCGTATCGCTGGTGTCCGCTACCGGAAGCCACCACCGGTACTTCGGGCGCACCGTGGCCGGCGGGTCTGCGAAGGTGCCCGCGCTCAACGCGGGCACGAGGGCACCTGCCCGCACCGACGCACCTCGGTCCGGGGAGGACCCGGCAACCGCCGCCGACACCGGCGTCGGGAGGGTCGCGGTCAGGATCGCCGCGACGAACGCACGGAGGTGGGGGCGCCTGGCCGCCGTCCCTCGCGGTCTCCGTCCACGCATGGCCGTCTCCTCTCCCCCGCCTCATCGGCGGCGGCACGAAGGTCTTGACGTCTCCGCGCTGCGCGGCGACGGTGGCTGGGAAAAGGTTTTCCGAGAGAGGTGGACCGATGACCCCTGTGAACCGCAGATCGGTGCTGGGTACGCTCGGCGCCGCTGCCGCGTCCGCCTCCGTCGGCTGGACGCTCCCGGCCGCCGCGGACACGCGCACCGCGGGCGGCGTCCGGCCGCGCCCGGTGGCGCCGGTCAACGCCGAGGTGGCGGCGGCGCACAGCGCGGCGTACAAGACGCTGCCGCAGGAGGTGGTCGGCGTCGACGTCGAGGACCTGATGACGATCCACACCGCGGCCGACGTCGAGGCGATGCGGCCCCGGCTCCTCGCCAAGGTCTGGAAGACCACCGGCCGGCTGCCGGCCGGCCTGCCCGAGGTCCAGCGCGGCGTCGGCGCCCCGGCCGAGCTGCCGGCGTTCGAGGGCGTACGCCGCTACGACCGGCTCACGGTCCGGATGCCGTTCGGGCTGTTCTCGACGATGTTCGCGCTCGAGCCACGGCACCGGCCGCACAGCCGCGTCGCCTTCTACCACAACGGCCACGGCGAGCCACTGGACACCATGCAGCGGACCGCTCAGGGGCTGCTCGACCACGGCTATGTCGTGCTGCTGTTCGCGATGCCCTTCTACCACTGGAACCCGAAGACGCTCCAGGACCCGAACGACCCGTCGGCGACCAGGCAGCCGTCGCACAACGACCTGGGCCTGTGGGAGTCGGCGGAGTTCTCGCCGCTGGCGTTCTTCCTCGAGCCGCCGGCGGTGGCGATGAACCACGTGCGGGCGGCCTACCGCCCTTCGTCGGTGCAGATGGTCGGGCTGTCCGGCGGAGGATGGACGACCACGGTCTACCCGGCGCTGGACCCCCGGATCACCCGCTCGTACCCGACGGCCGGCTCCCTGCCGTTCTTCGTCCGCCCCGGATCGCCGAAGCCGGGCCCGACCCGCGGCGACTGGGAACAGCGCCAGGACAAACAACCCGGCTTCTACGGCGTCGCCGACTTCCCGGACATCTACGCGCTCGGCTCGGTCGGGCCACACCGCCGGCAGATGCAGATCCTCAACCGCTTCGACGAGTGCTGCTTCAACGGCGTCGGGCACCGCGGCTACGAACCCGCCGTACGACAGCGCATCGCCGTGATCGGCGGCGGTGACGGCGCCGGCGGCCACTGGGAACTGCTCGAGGACGCCACCCACGGCCAGCACACCATCAGCCCGTACGCGCTGTCCGTCATCCTCTGGGACCTCGACGCCAACTGCGCCCACCTCCCCTAGAAGGTCAGAACTCGACGTGGCTGCGTCCGGCCGGCACTCTGACGCGGTGGGCCCGGCCGTTCCCGGGGATCACCACCACGTCCGTGGGCGCGTCGGCGGTGATGTCGAAGGAGGCCCCGTTCTTCGACATCACGAAGTCGCGCACGGCGACCCGTCCGCCCCTGGCGCGGAAGATCGGTAGCCCGTCCCTGGTCAAGGTCGTCGACCGAGGGCCCGAGGTGATCGCGTACCGGTGCCCGCGCAGCACCAGGTTCGCGAGCGAATTCGTCCCGGGGAGCGTCACGCCGCCGAACATCAGCGCCTCGGGGTCGTCGCCCCACGGGTCGTCCGACAGCAGTTCCTGCATGGTCTGGACGGCCATGGCGTTGCTCCACGAGTAGGTGCGCCAGGCGGTGTCGACGGCCGAGTCCATGATCGACTGGCCGGGCTCCGGGTCGAACGACTCGGGGAACCATCCGTCACGGTCGTACGCGTCCAGGTACATGCGGGCGCTCCGTGCCGCGAACTCACCGGCCTCGCGCTCGAAGCCGTAGCGCTTGAGCCCCTCGTAGACGGTGAAGTTCATCGGCGGCCACGCCGCGCCCTTCCACTGCTCCGGCGCCGTGCCGTCACCGTATTTGGTGAAGAACCTGAAGTGCCTCGACCGCGGATGCACCGGGCCACCCGAGCAGTACGTCGGGTCGTCGCGTGCGACGCTGGGGATGACGTAGTCGCCCCAGAACTCCTCCCGGTCGAGCAGGTGCTCCTCGACGAGCACGCGAGCGCGCTCCGGCGTGGCGAGCCCGGCGAACAGCGGATAGAAGACGGTCGGTGTCACGACCTCGTTCCAGCGGCCGTCCAGGTAACGGCTCAGGTACAGCCCGCGCTCCTCGTTCCAGAGCCTGGCGTTGACACCTGCCTTGATCCGCTCGTAGATCGCGTCGAACCGGGTCGCGTCGGCCGACCTGCCCTGCGTTCGCGCCATCTTCGCCAGGATCTCCGCCATCAGCGCGTAGTAGGCGTTCAGCGCGACGTCGGTCAGGTTGCTGTTCGGACGTGGGTCGCCGCTTCCGCCCTTCTTCGGGATCTTCTGGTAGTCGGCGTAGACGGGGCTGTCGTCCAAGCCCAGATGGTTGCCGCGCCCGCCGACACGATCGCCGAAGTAGGGAGATTCGAGCAGGCCGTCGCCGTCGGCGTCCCACTCCGGCAGCAGATCGAAGAACGTGACCAGCTGGGGGTAGACGGTATCGACGAGGTCTCGATCCCCGAGCCTGGTGTACAGCCGCCACACCGCGTACGCGTGCATGGGCCCGGAGTTCTGCTGGTCGTACCGCGGTCCGTTGATCTTCACTTGGTTCGGTGGTGGCGGCGCGGCGAAGACGTCGCGCTCGTGCTGCATGGCCAGATCGGCGCTCACCGACGCGGCCTCGATCGCGTCGAAGGCGGAGTCCCATCCGGTGAACAGGCCGCCGGCGCCGCCCCAGCCCCACATCACGAAGTTGCGGAGGGTCGTCTTGTCGTAGTTGGTGTTGAGCGACAGCGCGTCTCGGACGGCGTCGGCGACGCGCCCGACGGGCCCGGTGCCGGTGAGGTAGCCGCGAGCGACCCGTGCCTGGGCGGAGTCGAGCAGGGCGATCACCTTGTGCCGCGGCGCGGGCTCAAGGGTGACCGGCACATCGTCGCAGGTCGCGGTGAAGGTGATCGTCTGCCCCTTGGCCAGGTCGTAGCGCAGCGCCGCGACGGCGGTGCCGGCCGTGCCGGACTTGCCGGTCTCACCGGCGATCATGTCGCCGACCGATGCGTAGAGCGTCGCGCGCCGGGCCGGCTCGTCCGGCGCCAAGGCGAAGTGGCCGGTCCGCGACGGGTTCAGCGGGCCGGGTTCGGTGCCGAGCACGCATCCGTTCGCCAGCGCGAACGTCGGAGTCTCGGTCCACGGCGCAGCCGCTTCGAGCACGATCGACAGGTCCGCGTCGAGCGCCGTCACGGCCGCGACGACGCTGCGGCCACCGTCGGTCCGCGCGTAGCGGACGCGAATGCTCCGCTTCTGCGCCTGGACCATCGCGTACGTCGCCTCCAGCTGCGGAAGCGTCGCCTGGGCCTGGGTGACCTCCTGTGCGGTGAACCAGTCGGGATGCGCGATCACCTCACGCAGCGCGTCGAGATGCGCCGGCATGATCTTGCGGTCGTCCGAGCTGACCACAACCTGTTTGTAGACGCCGTCGGGAGCCGAAGGGCCGAATCGCCAGAGGTTGCCGGTCATCTTCTCCCGGATCAAGGCTCCCGACGCCGTCAGCAGGCCCACCCGGACCGCGAATCGGGCCTCGTCGCGCGTCACGAACAACGCGCCGGTCCAGTCCTGGTCCTTGACGCCCGGCATGGCGAACGGGCGGGCGAGCGTCGGGTATGGGATCGCCGTTCGATCGGTGACGGCCGGCGGACCACTCGTCGGCGTCGCGGCGCGGGACGCCGGTCCGAGCGACTCCACGGTCAGTCCGCCCAGCCCCACCAGGCCGGTACCGACCAGGAATCGCCGGCGTGCCATGTCCGTCATCGCGGCTCCTATCGATTCGCTCTGTCAACGCCGGGCGGAAGCGCAGCGGAGCATCCGTTCGGCGAAATCGCGCAGGTAGTCCACGCGCCACTGGTTCACGCTCTTCGCACCGGGATAGCCGCCCTCGGCTGCCGCGGGATCCTGATCGTCACACCACCAGTTCGGATGGACGGCGGACGGCCTGCCCGCGCGCTCGGTCGGTGGCGGTACGGCGGTGAACGCGCCGGACAGGCCGTCGAGCCCGGCGAAGTCGCTCTGGATCGCGTACGACCAGACCTGTGGCGCCTTCGGGGAGAAACGAAAACGCAGCACTTCGCCGTCGTTCAGCGCAGGAGCCGGAACCCGGCCATCGACCACCATTCGGGCGGAGTTCTCGGCGGTGAAGCCGTCGGGGACCGGCAGGGCGATCTCGGTGACGCCGTAGGCCTCGACCGTGTCCGCCGCGGTCGTCAGGCGGTCGAAGACGCTCTTCCGGCCATCCCAGACGCACACGTACCGTCCGCCCCAACTCGGCTTTGCGGGGTCCTGGGCGCCGTGCAGGAACCAGGCGACGGCCGGGGTGTCGCCCATTTTCAGCTCGCCGCCGCGCTGGGAGGCGAAGAAGTCGCCGAGCGCTCCCTTGCCGGCGATGTGCGTCTGGACGAACGCGCTGTCTCCCCACTCGCCGGTCTGGTCGCCGCCGACGAACCAGCCGCGATACGTCGAGTTGGACTCGATCATCCAAAGCTTCGGGTGGTGGGTCTCGATGTAGTTGTAGGCGTCGACGCTCCACATCTTGTTCGGCCCGCCGATGAAATAGACGCGTATCCTCGGCATGATGTCGGGAGCGTCGTGCAGCGCCTGCGCGAGGTCGTCGATTCCGCCTCCGATCAGGATGTTCAACGGGCGCGGATCATGACGACGCGCACGTTGGACGATCCATCTCGAGCCTTCGGTCGGGTGGCCGAATCCCGCGGGCCGTTGCCAGCCGTATCCGGACCCTCCCTGCTTGGTGATCGCGCGCAGCCTGTCGGGCTCGGGGTAGTGAGGGGAATACGTCCTCAGGTACGGAAAGTCGCGCTCGTAGACGTCGATGACGTCGAGAATCGGCTGTGCGCTGTCCGTTCCGGGCGGCGAGTGGACCAATCCCTCGATGTCGAAGCGGTCCGCGTACACGAGGAGATGGACCATGGACTGCCAGTCGTCCGGGTCGGTGCCGCCGATGTCGTCATTCCAGATGATGCGCGGACGGCGGTGCGGGCGGCCCCGGGCGGCGGCAGGCGAATTCGCCAGTGCGGCCGAGCCCAACGCTGTTCCCGTCGCCAACGCCGCGTAGCGCAGAAAGTCTCGTCTTTGGACCATGCGGGCGCCTTCCTCACGCGTGTTTCGTGACCGGAGGCGTGGGCACCGGCTCGCCGCCGACGGTCACTCGGTCGAAGACCAGACCGTCGACGTTCGCGATGGTGCTGTCGCTCTCGACGTTCGTGAACACGCAGTTCACGAGGCGGATATCGCGCAACGGGTCGTCCGGGTAGCCCCGCAGGGTCATGGGAGCGCGGCTCGTATCGCAGGACAGGTCGCGGATCTCGATGTTCCGCACGAGAGGGGGGTACGAGCCGGTGTTCCCCTCACCGTGATACAGGTCGATCGAGATGGTCTCCTTCCGCAGCGTGCTGATGCGGATGTCGCGCAGGTAGACGTTCTCGACGAAGCCGCCGCGCACCGAGTTGGTCTTGATGTACAGGCCGAAGTACAGGTTCGGGCTGCCCATGGTGCAGCGGCGTACGAACACGTTGCGGATGCCGCCGGTCGTGTCGCTCCCGATCGCGACCCCGCCGTAGCGGATCCGCATGTCGCAGTCCTCGATGAGGACGTCCTCACAGGGCACGTTCACCCGCCGTCCGTCGGCGCCACGACCGGCCTTGATGGCGATGGAGTCGTCGCCCGCGTCGAACACGCACCGCTGGATCACCACGCCCGAGCACGACTCGGGGTCGCAGCCGTCGTTGTTGGGCCCCTTGCTGTTGACGTGGACGTCGCGCACGGTGACGTTCGCCGAGAGCACCGGGTGGATCTCCCACATCGGCGACCGGACGATCGTGACGCCCTCGACCAGCACGCCGCGGCAGCGGTAGAACTGCAGGAAGTTCGGCCGCAGGTAGTGGCCGGCGCCGAACACCCGCCGCTCCACGGGGACGCCCCGGTCGGCCATGTCCTGCAGCGCCGCCCAGTCGGCGCTCTCCTCGGGGTCGCCCGGATGCCAGCCGTAGTGCGTGTCGCCCACCCACGGCCACCAGTGCTCCACGCCGCCCTGCCCGTCGAGCGTCCCCGAGCCCGTGACCGCGATGTTCTCCTGGCCGTACGCGTAGATGAAGGGCGAGTAGTTGTAGCACTCGATGGAGGAGAAACGGGTGTAGACAGCCGGCAGGTAGGCCGCCGGGTCGGTGCTGAACAGGATCGTCGCTCCCTCGCCGACGTGCAGGTCGACGCGGCTGCGCAGGTGGATCGCGCCGGTGAGGAACGTTCCCGCCGGGACGTCGACGTGGCCGCCGCCGGCGGCATGACAGGCGGCGATCGCGCGGCGGAACGCCTCCGTGCAGTCGGTCGTGCCGTCGCCGACCGCGCCGAAGTCGGTGACGGCGAACCGACGGGCGGGAAACCGCGGCGGTCGGACGCGCCGGCTGATCTCCGCGGCGCGCCGCCACCCGGTCACCGCGCCGCTCACCGGTGACGTGCCGGTCTCCGGCGACGTGGCGCCGGGGGCGATCCCACTCAGTACCGCGCCGCCGGCCGTCGCCGCGACGCTCGTGGCGAGGAAGTCTCGTCGTGACCATGTCATGTCGGCCTCCCTAGAGTGCGGGGCTGAGGTTCTCCCAGCGGACGGTCCAGGTGCCGTCGTCCGGGCGCGGCGGACGGGAAATGTCGGCGATCGAACACGAGACACTCCTCAACGCGGCCCACAGGCTCGCGTGTTCGGCGGACCTGGGCATGACTTGGGACAACGTCGTGAATAAGGGAGCGCGTCACGGCCTCCGCGCTCTCATGGGCGGGTGCGGGAAAACCTTTGCCTACTCGCGGAGGCTCGCACCGTACTCGACTGCGGTCAATACCGCGACCGGGATCGGACATGTCCGGAACGGATGCGTCAAGGAGGTTGTTGACAATCTTCCGAGCGCGGCGCACGATGCGGGCCGGTCGGGAAAAGGTTTGCCTAGATCCGAGTGTCGTCCGTGACCGAGCGGGAGCCGCGCCCTGCCGTCACGTCAGCGGAAGGTGACCCGCATGCGATTGGTGAGCAAGACCGCGTGGATCACGGCGCTCCTCTTCCTCGTGCCGCCCCCGGTGATGGCGGCGACGGCCACGTCGAACGGTGCGCCACGCCAGGTGGTGGCGGCGGCCCCGACGGCGGCCCGCCCCCTCATCGACTGGACCGCCCCCTATCCCCAGGACGACCAGCCCACCCGGGGATACCCCGTGCTCGGAAACCTGTCGACGACCGAGCTGTACCACGCGACCCCCGCCACCGGGACCTACAGCCACCACCCGATGGTGACCGTCCAGGGCCGCACGCTGTACACCTCGTGGTCCAACGGCGTGGTCAACGAGGACAACCCCGGCCAGCGGGTGCTCGGCACCGTCTCGACCGACGGCGGTAGCTGGGCCGGGTGGAAGGTCTACTTTCCGCCGCACGACAAGACCCCGCCGGACGAGCCCGGTTCCGACGGTCGCGTCCCCGGCCGCGTCGTGACCGCCGACGGGTACGCGACGATCGGCGGTGACGTCTACGCCGTCGCCGAGGTCTGGGACTGGGTGCGGACGGAGTCCGACACCGTCAAGCGGGGATGGGGGCGCATCGCGCGGCGGGTCGCGCCCAACGGCACACTCGGGCCGATCTTCTGGCTGGAGATGACCTCACCCGAACCCAAGCCCGGCTTCCCGAGCTATCCGAACGCCTCCGACCCGAGGTACGGCGCGATCGCGCGGCAGATCGCCGCGTACCTCGCCGACCCTCGCAACACCCCACCGTGGGATTACAAGAGCGGCTGGACCGAAGACGTTCCCGCCGCCGACGGCCAGAAGCTCGCCCACCCCACGCACGCCTACGTCCAAGCCGATGGCACGTACGTGCGGATCTGGCGCGACTCGAACACCGGCCGGCTCTACGCGCAGGCGAGCCACGACCACGGCAGAACCTGGGACCCGGCCATCCGCACCAGCCTGCCCGACGCGCGCAGCAAGTCGTTCGTCGGCCGGCTGCCGGACGGTCAGGCGTACATCGTCGGCAACGAACAGCCCGGCGGCCACCGCGATCCGATCTCGATCTCTCTCGCGAGTGACGGAGTGCACTTCGATCGGGTCGGTGTGATCCGCTACGCCGCCCCGCCGCTGCGCTACACGGGCGCCCACAAGAACCTCGGATTCGAGTACCCGTCCGCGATCGCCACGAACACGGACCTCTGGGTCGTCTACTCGGTCAACAAGGAGGACGTCGCCATCACCAAGGTGCCACTGTCATCGCTGCCCGTCACCGTGGCCGACCTGCCCGGCATCATCCTCGAGGGCGCGCAGACCCACGCGATCAGCGCCGGCCTCGCGGTCCAGCTGATCGGCCAGGCCAACAAGATCTTGAAGGACGTCGGGAGCGGCGCGAGCGGACCGGCCATCGCCAGTGAACTCGGCGCCCTGGACCGACGGGTCGGCGAACGGTCCGGCAAGGGCATCACGCCGGCGTACGCGACGCTGCTCGCGCAGGACATCAGGACCGCGACCAACGGCTGACCGATATGTGGAGGTGTAACGAAGTGAAAAGCCAGTTCACGCGACGGCTGCTCGCATCGGCGATTGCGGTCCTGGTGCTCGGATGGGCGCCGAAAGCGGCCGCCGGCTCGGCGAAAGGCAGCGCGGCGGACGACTGCGTCGGCGGCGTCAATGTGCCCAACCGCTACAACCAACCCTTCTGCGTCAAGAACGACGAGGTCCTCATCTTCGCGGCCAACTACAAGCCGTTCGAGGCGACGGTCACCCCGCAGCGTACGGCCGAAAAGGTCTTCGACACGGTCATCGGTGACAAGCTGCGGCAGGCCTTTCCGAATCTCAAGATCAAATATGCTACGTGGGACTACCCGGTGCGCTACGAGGATCTGCAGGCGGCCGGAGTCGTACCGGACATCATCCTCGACAGTCCGTACAACCGGATCGCCCGGGACCTCAAACCGCGCGGCTGGGTTCAGGACATGACGCCGATGATCAAGCAGGCCGGACTGGACGTCGGCAAGCTCGACCAGGCCGCGGTGGAGCAGGTGAAGTCGCGATCCGCCGGTGGGCTGTACGGGGTTCCCGTCTTCGTCGACGACTACGTGCTCTACTACAACAAAAAGATCTTCGACAAGTTCGGGGTGAGATATCCGAAGCCGGGGATGACCTTCGACCAGATCTACAAGTCGGCCAAGAAGCTGACCCGGCAGGTGGGGCTCGACGCCTACAAGGGGTACATGCAGCATCCCGACTACTACCTGCAGTACAACCAGATGGGGTTGTATCCGTTCACGCCGACCGGCAGCTGGAATCCCGCGCCCGAAGATATGAAGGTGGATATCACCACGCCGGGATGGCAAAAGCTCACCGACAGCCTCAATCGGCTCCTCTCGATTCCGCACAACGGATTCACCACGACCAACGACTTCCTCAAGGGAGACATGAGCCGTCCGGGCCATGTCGCGATGGCCGTGGACACACTGAGCAAACTGCCCACGTACGCCGGCAACGACCTCTTCATCAAGCAGTCCGACGTGCCGTCCTACGATGAATGGCGGAAGAGCATCGGCGTCGGCGTCACCTCGGTTCCGGTGCTCGGCAAGGGCTCGCACGCGACGTACCAGCCCAATGAGACCGCGGCCTTCATCCCGCCGCAGTCGCGCCACCAGCAGGACGCGATGAACATCGTGAAGTGGCTGGTGTCCGAGGATGGGCAGGCCGAGCTGTCACGTCACGCCATCAAGGGAGTTCTGCCGAGCCCGGCGGTCGTGAACAGCTTCGGCAAGGCCGTCCCGGAGCTCACCGGCGTCGACACGTCGGGCGTGTACTGGGGTTCGAACGCGGTGCTGCAGAACTACCAGAACACCAAGTACTGGGACATCCCGATGTACGCGGTCTTCCGCCAACACGTGCTGCGGGACGGCATGACGACCGGCTCGGCCCTGACCGCCGCGGAGACCGAGGACATCCCGGCCTACATCAGGAGCCAGGCCGCCGCCGGTCTGGACTGGTAGCGCAGCCGGACCCGCAACGCGCCGGTGCCGCGGCCCGCCCACGAGAAACAGGGCACCGCGGTCACCGGTGTGCTGCCTCGGTAAGCCACGGACGATTCTCTAGATGTGCATGGACAGGCCGCTGACCTCTCGTCGTAGCCGTCGTGCCTCCTCGTCTCCCAGGTAGGAGCCGAGTTCCTCGCGTACTCCAGGGTGAAAGTCATAGGACGGCGCCAGCGGGTCGGTCCGGTCGGGGGACGGGAGCCGGTGGAGCAGGCCGCCGAGCATCACCTCTGCGAGGTGGAGCGTCGTCGTCTTCCGCATGAGAGCCTGCACGCGGCGCATTACGCGGAGGTTCAGCGGGACGGCCGAGAGCTGTACGGCGAGTTCGAAGGCGAGTGGGGAGACCGAGGCACGGAACCTGCCCACAAGGTCACGCGAGGTCGGTGGCTCCGCCGCGGGAGGCCGTTCGCGCGATGGCGTCCTGGTGAACAGGGCGACTCCCGTGCGGGCGGCGCTGGTGCGCCCGGTGACGACCCTGCCCCACCAGTTGATCCATTCGGGATCGAGTCTGAGGACGGGGATCGGAGCCCCTTCAGGGGTAATGCCGGGCGTCTCCGTGAGTTCGGCGCGCAGCCCGGCGTTGGCGGTTCCGGGCCGGAGCGCCGACAGGCGTACCCGGAAGAACTCCGGGCCACATCGGCTCCACAGCCGCTCGACGAGCGGCTGCACAACGGTCACGAGTCCCGATCGGGCCCAGATCTCGAGGGTCGCGGCCATCCTGCCGTCCTGCCACGCGCTGCCCACGCAGTCGCTCAGCACGAGGATGACGCGTTCTCCGGGACCTCCGGCGAGCTCCCGGACGCTGCGCACCGGACCGTACGACGAACGCCGCCGGAGTCCGAGCGGACCGTCGGTGTCGAGCATCCAGACCCGTACGTCCCGAAAGCCCCCGGTGCGCTGCAGCAACCGGGATGTCTCGTCGATCCACGACCGCCAGATGACCATGGATGGGCCGTCGTCGACCACGAGGACGGCGTCCAGCCATCGTTCGGATGCGGGCCGGAATACGGCGCTCCCCGCGCCGCCCGCGGCGTACCACTCGGCGGTCGCCGCCTCATCCAGGACGAAGGAGGTCCTGGACGGCACCGTCTGCAGCAACGGCCGCAGCGCCCGCGTGATCATCGCCCCTGATGGCCCGGCTCCGGGGGATGCCCGGTCGACCTCATCCGGCGGATCGCCACGACCGTCCTCCTCGGGAACGCCCAGGGGATGGTCCGGATGCGTGGGAAGGTACCGGGCCAGCCACAGCGCGTCGGCGATCTCCACTGCGTCCGGAGGCAGTCCCGCGTCGGCGAGCGCGGCGAGGACGCGTTCGAGGTCAGCCATCGTCGGTGGTCGCCGAACGCAGGATCTCGTCCGCGAGCCGCGCGCGACGCTCGGAGCCGCCGAGACCGCTGGTGGCCAGGTAGATGGCGTTGAGGAGTTGGTCGGTGGTCGTTTCGCCGTAGCGCCGCGCCTCCAGGAACCGCTCGATGAGGGTGGACGCCTGCGCCATGGCCTCCTCCCCCAGATGGGCGGTGACGATCTGGGACAGCCTCTCAATAGACGGTGGGGCGAGCTGCAGCCGCACGCATCGCCGGAGCATGCGGGGTGGGAACTCGCGTTCTCCGCTACTCGTGATCACCACGATCGGGAAGGTCCGGCATCGGATCTCGCCGTGTCTGATGAGCACGCGGTTTCCGCCCTCGCCCGCGATCTCGACGTCCGGGACGTAGTGCGCGAGCCGGGCGAGCTCCGGGATGACGAACGCCCCCTCTTCGAAGATGTTGAGGAGGTCGTTCGGCAGGTCGATGTCGCTGTTGTCCAGTTCGTCGATCAAGACGACCCGGGGGCGATCCCAGGGCAACAGGGCCGTGCCGAGTGGGCCCAGGCTGATGTACCTGGCGACCTCTGGGCGGTCCCATGGGGAACCCACGTCAGCAACCCTGTCGGTCACGGCCACTTGAGCATCCTGGAGTCGTCCGATGGCGTCGTACCGGTACAGGCCCTCCTGAAGCGTCGACCGGCTCGTGATGGGCCAGCTGAGCACCGGCCCGAGGCCGAGCTCGTGGGCGATGCTGTAGGCGAGCGTCGACTTTCCACTGCCCGGCGCACCGGTGACCAGGAGCGGTCGCCGCAGGTACAGCGCGGCGTTGACCGCCTCGACCTCGCCCGTGGCCGGCTGGTACGTCACGCCGCGACGGTCGAATCCGCCCTCGGCGGGCGCGATCGGGGGGCCGCCCCCGAACGCCCGCCACGGCGGAGGCGGCGGTAGCCGCGTGATGCCGTCATGCGGCACGCCGGCTCCTCGGTAGATCAGCCAGTCATCGGCCTGATCGGTCATCGTCTCCTCATCTCTGTCACCGGGGGAACGCGAGCGGGGCGAAGGGTTCGGGCAGCCGGTCGGGGTCGTCCCACAGGAGGCCGAGCGGCACCGGATCCACGAGCGGGGCTTTGATCTCCCGCCGTAGCCGGTGCACGTACTGGGGCAGCCGTCCGATCTCCCGGCGCGTGATCACCGACTCGAGTTGACGAATGGGTGCCGCCATGGCGGGCTCCGCGCCGCCACGGCCCCAGAGCATCGCCGGGACGCCCGCGTTCACCATCATGCCGAGGGTGGCGTCGTCCGGCACGCTGGAACGCGGGTCGAAGAACGCGAAGCTCGCATTCTCCGCGATCTGCGGATTCAGACCACTGCGGGGTACCTGCAGCAGGTATTCCGGGTCCAGTCGTGGAACCTGCAGGTGCCGCCATCGTTCCCGCCACCGGTCGCGCAGTTCCGAATCACGCGAACGGATCCGCTCCCGGTCACGGACGACCACCGGCCAGAGACGTCCGAACCCGTGATCGCCGAGCCGCCATTCGTCGACCGCGAGCCCGAGGAGCCGGCGCGGCAGGATGAACTCCACGGACATCTCGGAGTTTCCCGCGATCCGGCTGTCGAGGTCGCGCAGCACGGGTCCCACGACAGTGGGGATCTCGTCCAGGCGCCACCCATGGTCATCCGCCAGGAGAGTGACCGGGTAGTCGTCACCTTCCACTTGGGACCACACGGTGGTCCGGTAGGTGTCTTCGACGACGCCGGCGGGCTCCACTTCCACCATGGCGAAATGGCGGACGCCGGACCGCAGCGTACGGGACAGCACTCTTCGGGTGACGTCCGAAAGGACGGTCGTCTCTTCGGCCCGGCCGCGCTCCGAACGGCCGACGACGGTCGGGAGCTCGTCGGTGCGCGCGATGACGCCGCGCTCGGTGAGAAGGTTCAACCACATCGACCGCGGACCTGCGGCCTCGTCGGCGACGGCCACGAACCTGACCGGACCGTACGTCCCGCCGAACCGATGCAGGATCAGGGCCGAGTCGCCCAGCGCCTCCACGGTGACCCAGGGCCCGCCGGCCAGCATGATCGTGAAGGCGAGCTCCTCCTCATCGTCGTACGGCCACGCGCCCTCCCCGGCGAGCACGAGGTCGACCTCGACGAGGTAGGCGAGGCCCGGCGTCATCCGGCGGGGCCAGCGGACGACCGGTTCTATCTCCAGCACCGCCATGTCACCCGCCTCCGCCGTACAGCGCGACGGTGGTCTCCGGACCGCCGAAGTACAAGTACATGTAGGAGTTCACGAACCGGAGCATGTCCTTGCCCCGACGGCGGTCCGCGACCGGCGGCAGTTCGGCCACGGCGGTGATCCGCCGGTAGTCCCGGAGCAGCGTGGCGACCGGGACGCCGGGCTGCTCGCGCAGGCGCCGCAGTACGTGCTCGGCGACCGAGCGCGCCTCCGTCTCGAGCACCGCTCCCGCCGTGCCCACGAAGCCGTACGCTCCGGAACGAAGGAAGATCTCGGCGAACCCGCGGATGGTCGCATCGTTGATGTGCGGGTCCGTGATCAGCCGACCCGAGTGACAGGCGTTGATGAACACCAGCCCGCCGGAATCGGTGATGCGGGCGAACGTCCGCCAGTCGACCTCACCCACTGACAGGCCGCCGAGGGTGAGCTCGAACCCGGTCTCACCGTACGTCCCATGACAGGCGACGTAGATGAGGGCCAGTCCCGGACCGGGCGTCTCGAGCTCGGTGAACAGCTCCGACACCGTACCGGCCAGCCGCTCCGCGGGGAGCGGCAGGAAGGCGCGGTCCTCACGCATCTCCTCGGCGATGTAGCCGGCGATGTCCCCGGCGCACCGCCCGGAGACGTACGGCACGGGACCGTCGGGCGCCTGGATCGTCGTCCACCGGGTGACGGTGGCCAGTGCCCCCAGCCATCCGCCGGCCGTCCGGCCGGCGCGGTCCGGCGGCAGCCAGAACAGTTCCCAGGGGATGTCGAAACCGCTGTCGTCCCAGATGATCAAGCGGAGGTCGTCGCCGTGGCGGAGGAGGAGGCGCCGCAGCCAGTCCAGCAGTTCGTATTTGGTCCTCGACCAGCTCCGCATCCGGTGCAGGGTCTGGGTCGGTGACTCGCCTCCCTCACCCCCGCTGATGAGCGTGCCGAGAGCGATCTGCGGCGGACGGCCATGGCGTTCGTTCTTGGTGGGGGCGAGGTTCTCGCCGCAACAGCAGAATCCGATGAGCTGGAAGACCGCGTGCCCGGGCACGCCGTCGAGTGCGGCCCGGGTGACCGTGAGCTCAGCCGTCGCATGCGGCAGCCGGTCATCGCGGTTCACCGTGCTCCCCCCGAGCCGTTCGGCTTCGCCCGTCGGCAGATCGGGCGGCGGACTCGCTCCAGGCGGACCTCCCAGGCCCGGCCGGCTTCCCGGGCCAGGCGGAGCTCCCGAGCCGGGCGGGGCCGTACCCTGCGTTCCCTGGCGGAAGAGCAGGCCGGCCAACCGGCGGGTCGCCCCACTCACCCGACTTCCCTCACCGGGCACGCGATCGAAGCAACGGTCCACTCGCTCATGCGCCGGCGCCTCCCAGATCGGCGGCCGGCTCATCGGCGCTCCGCAGGTCGGCGCCCAGAGCGTCTGCCAGCCTGCGGGTCAGCGACGCCTGTGGCCGTGGACCCGGGTCGATGACGACGCTACGCACCCGGCGTAGCTCGCGGATACGGCCGGCGACCTCCAGGGCGTCGTCCACGCCTTGCGTGGTCACGGGCGGCTCGATCCGTCCGGCCAGGCTCGCGCTGAGCGGCACGTTGCCGCGTCCGTCCGTCACGACGAGGAGCAGGGACTCCCCGTCCATTGCCGAGCGCAGCATCTCGTTGGCCAGCACCAGCCCGTGGGCCAGCGGAGTGGCGTGCCCCGGTGGGCGCTCCATCGCGTCGGCGACGCGGGGGTCGAGGAGGCTGCGGGTGGCGAAGAGCCGGGCGCGCAACTCGTCCTCGCCCGCCGCTCCGACCTCGACAACGCAGACCGTGGAGCGTACGGAGTAGGCCCAGCGCAAGTATGGCGCCACCGCCGGATACCAGTTGCGGCGCGTGGTGTGGTCGAGCACGAGCACGAGGAGGCGGGCCGGATGGGACACGCGCCTGTACGCACGCAGGTCGGCTGCGGACAGGTGCGGCCGGTGGGGCGGTCCCGCGAAGTGGCCGGGGCATCGGATCCGCTGGAATCGGGCGGCCACGAGGAGGGTCGGGACCACGGCGATGTCCCGGACGTCCAGCGTCCGCGTCGTACCGACCGGCGCGCCGCGGGCGGCCCGTCCTTCCCGATCCGGCTCGTGAAGGACGGACAACGGAACCGACGCGTCGCCGCCCGTCTCGTCCTCCGGGTACGGCGATGGCGCTTCCTCCACTGGACCGGCCGGAAGCGACTCGGCCCGGTCCGGGATGACGACCGGAACCGATTCACGGACGATCGCCTCCCGGCCGATGTCCGTGTACCTCTCGGCGGCCTCCGGCCCTGCGGCCTCTGGTCCGGAGCGTTCCGGCCCGGCGGGCTCCGCACCGATCGGCTCCGCCGCGGCAGCCCCGGTCGACGGCCCCGGGATCGCCAATCCGATCAGTCGTGCGGCCGCGTCCACGTCCGCCGGGGTGACCGCGGGCAGGCCCCGCAGCCCGGCCAGCGCCCGGGCGATGCGTGCGAGCGCGAGGTCGCGGCGGGCGCCCGTACCGGCTGGGGCGAGTTCAGTCACCCGGGAGGCGGCGGCGGGCGGGAAGTCCGGGATGCCGCCCGAGTGACCGTACGCCGGCATCCGTATCCCCCGCGTTCCCTCCCGAAGCCCGGCGGCGTCGATCCGGAGCGCGAACCGGTCCAGCAGGTGCGCGGAGACCCTGCTCGCGTCCTCACGCGAGCAGGCCGCGAGCCATCGCGCCCGCGGATGCCAGGCCATGCTCACCCCGTCACGTTCAAGATGTGCCACGTCCGCCCCGAGTGTCGCGACGGCCGCACGTTTGGCGGCGATGCTCACCCGTGCGAGGTCCGGCACCGCGACGACCTGCGCTGCCCCGGCCAATCGGCCGGGGACGATCCCGAGGCCGTCCACGGAGGCGTCGAGCGTGCTCCACAGGCCCTCCTCGGTGCTCCCCGCTGTCAGCAGGAGAAAGGCTGCTCTCCGGCCGAATCGATGAGCGAATTCACGGGCCAACGTCACCAGGGTCCCGGGAGCCATGTCGAAGAACAGGATTCCCGACAACCGGTCATCGACCGCCATACAGGACAGCGCGGTGGAGACGCGCTCTGCCGCGGACTCCATGCTCAGCCAGCCGCGATGATCTCGCTGAGCCGGGCCGTGTCCTCCGGCGTCCAGTCGATGCCGTCTCCGTATGCCGCCTCCGGCCGGCGATGTGCCACGGCGAACGGGGCGACGGAGGCGACGTCCTCCGCCGTGACCTCCTTCCGCTCGTTCAGCGCCGCGCGAGCCTGCGCCGCCCGGGCCATCACACTTTCGCCGCGGTGCCCGGCCGCCCCGAAATCCTCGGCGATCTGGGCGCACAGCCGCACCATCGGCACCGGGACCTCGACCGCCGCACAGCGCGCGCGGGCCGCGACGAGCCGGCCGAACCACCGCCCATCCCGTTCTCGGCCCTCGGCGATCCAGGCCGATCCGTCCTCCACCGACTCCCGCTCGAACCTCAACACGGTCAGCAGGATCTCCTCGCGTCGCGCGGTGCCCTTCTCCGCGGACACGGGGACGACCATGCCGAAGCGGTCGAGCAGCTGAGGTCTCAGCCCACCTTCCTCAGGATTCATCGTGCCGACCAAGGTGAAGGAGACCGGGACCTCCGGCAGGTCCAGCCCTTCGCGCTGAACCACAAGGAATCCGGTGGACGCGACGTCGAGGATGATGTCGACGAGGTGATCGTCGAGGAGGTTCACCTCATCGATGTACAGAACCCCGCCGTTCGCCTGCTCGAGGAGACCGGGCAGGCGCTGGGGCTCACCGCGCATCAGAGCGTCGACGTTCCAGCCGCCCAGCACGCGGTCGTCCGTCGCGTTGAGGGGCAAGGTGACCGGCAGCCGTCCGTCGTAGACCATGCGGCAGAACGCCCGCACCGTCGTGGATTTCGCGGTGCCCCGCTCTCCCGTGATCAGCACCCCGCCGATCGATGGCGCGACGTACGCGAGCTCCAGTGCCTCCCGAAGCGCCCGCTGGCCCACGATGTAGCTGTACGGAAGAAGGGCGACCGTCGAGGCGGTCATTCACGACGCCTTCCACCGCAGGGTGACCTGCAGCTGCGCACCACCCGAGAGCTCGACTATCTTCGCGCCGACCTTGGTGTCCATCTTCACGGCGAGCTGCATCTCGACCTCGTCCGGCCGCCGTTCGTCGGGCATCGCCGCAATGCGTTCCGCGACCGCGTCCGCGCACGACTCCACGAGATCCATCGCCTCGCTGAAAAGTGGCCGGCTCACCTTGGTGATCCTGTCCGCGAGACCGTCGCGCGTCGGTTGATCGTAGATGTCCGCGAGCTCCGCACGGGCCACTTCGGCCTGCGTGTCGTCGACCTCGATGAGAATCTGGGCTCTGCCTCTTCCATTGTCCACCGAAACGACGGTCACGCGCGCCTCCCCTTCGTGCCCCCGCAGTCCAGGCTCCCATAGTTCAGGTCGGATGTCGGCCGCGCAATCGCTGTGGGAAAAGTCGATACGAATACGGGATTGTCCGTACGTGCGCATCTTGCAAAGGGAGATGTTGCCGGCGCGATGCGCACATGCGACGCCCTTCTGGCCGCAGCAGCTCACACTCCCCTATACAGATGCTTGCGACGAGTTGGGGAGCGGTATGGCCGTCAGCGCGTGTTCTGCGGCGTCAGCCACGGGGAGACGCGATCACGATCGAGGAGCTCGGGCTTGGCGAGCTGGTCCAGCATGAGGTGCACCAGGTCCGCCGCGTCCTGTGTCCACGCGTAGCACTGCTCTTTGCCTCCGCACTCGATCGCGGCGCGGCTCTGCGCGGCGGCGACGATCGCCGGGGCGTCGGCCCGGACCTGCTCTCCGTCCGCGACAGGGTCCCGGAGCGGCGTCCCGGCCGCCGCGGCGACACCCGCGACGTCGGACAGCTGGTCGTGCAGCCAGTCCCAGGGGGCGGCTTTGACCTCGTCGGCCCAATGACGTTCGCATGGTTCGACACCGTCGAAGCGCGGGTGGAAGTGCGCCGCCTCGAACCCTCCGCGCACGCCGTCGATGCGATCGAAGAGATCGGCTCGCCACAGCGGCTGATCCGCCACGATCCGTTGGGCCGCCGACTCGGTCCCGCGATGAGGCTGGGGGCTTCGCAGGCGCAGCTCGATGCGCACCCCGTGCTCGAGGTGACTGTCCTCGAGGCTGACCTCGAACCAGTGCCGGACGAGGATCGCGATCTCGTTGTAGACGAAGGCGTGTAGCACCGCACCGCTCCTCAGGCGATCGTCGGGTGGCCGCCCAGGCGCAGGGCCACGATCAGTGGTCGATCACGGTCGGCGCCCGGACCGCCGAGGCAACGGATCATTCCTTTCATGCCCACCGAGCGCGCGCAATCACCAGCCGCGTGGCTTCGGCCACCCGGACACTGCCCTTGGCGACCGCCGGAAGATGGTGTCTTTGTTCAATGAACGTCGCCGTTCCCGGACGGCCGGACGCGCACGGGCAGGGACTCCCATGAGCGCAGAGTGTTGTTCGGGTGGCGGCGTGGTGTGCCGGTGAGTTCGATCCGTTCGACTCGGCGGGCCAGGGCGGTGAGCAGAGTCTCGGCTTCCAGGCGGGCGACGTGCTGGCCGACGCACTGGTGGATGCCCATGCCGAAACCGACGTGCCCGGACGGGTCGCGGGCGAGGTCGAACCGGTCGGGCTCGGCCCAGCGGGCCGGATCGCGGTTGGCCGACCCGAGGAACATGAGGATCTTCGTGCCCGCCGGGATGACGGTGTCCGCGATCGTCACGTCGGTGGTGGCGGTGCGGAAGAACGTCTGGACGGGCGACTGCCAGCGCACCGCCTCGTCGAACGCGACCCGCGCCGACTCCGGCCGCTCCCGAAGGCGTCGCCACTGGTCGGGGTGCGTGGCGAAGCCGTAGAGCGCAGCCGCGAGGCCGTGCACGGTGGTGTCGACGCCGGCGGTGAGCAGAGAGCGCACCACCAGCGGCGCCTGCTCGTACGTCAGTTCCCCACGGTCGGCGGCGGCCCAGATCCGGGCGCCGAACCCGTCCTCGCTCAGCGCCTCGCGGGCGCACTGGGCGTTCACCCACGCCGACAGTTCGGCCACGCGGTGCGCGTCGGCCCGCACCAGGTCATTGACGGGTCCGAAGGCGTTGAAGGCGAGATTGCCGTACGGCAGGAGGTTCTCGCGTCCGTCGGGGCCAAGGCCCACGGCGTCCGGGAAGACCCGCAGCGGGAACGCCTCGGCCAGCGCCGTGAACGCGTCGAACTCCGGCCCGTTCGAGAGCACCTGGTCGACCAGTTCCTCGGCGCCCGTGGACCACGCCGCGCGCAGGCGGCGCAGAGCGGGCGGGGCGAGGATCTCGCGCAGCACCCGGCGTGGGGCGTCGTGCCGGGGCGGGTCGGCCTCCAGGAGCAGGCTCGGCGGGCGCCACGGCTCCTCGCGGCGGAAGTCGGCCAGGCCCACGCCCGCGCCCGACTCGAAGTGCTGCCAGTCCACCAGGGCGGCGTGCACGTGCTCGTAGCGGGCCAGGGCGTACACGTCGTAGCGGGACAGGTACACGACGGGACCGGCCGCGCGCAGGGCCTGGTGCAGTGGTTCCGGGTCCAGGAGGACCGCGTGGGCGAATGGGTCGACATCGTCGGCGGGTACGACGGCACGCTCCGGTGCTTCGGTCATTGCGGCTCCTTCGGGAAGCGCGGAGGTCTCACAGGTCGAGGACGAGACGGTCGCCGCAGGACCGCGACACGCACAGGAGCATGCAGTCGTTCGCGGCCCGTTCGTGGTCGGCGAGGGCGGAGTCCCGGTGGTCGGGGCGGCCGTCCAGGACGGGCGTCAGACACGTGCCGCAGGTGCCCTGCTCGCAGGAGGACAGCACGTCCGCTCCGGCTCGGCGCACCGCCTCCAGCACGGAGACGTCCGGGGTGACGGCGACGGTGCGTCCCGTCCGCCGCAGCTCCACCTCGAACGGGGTGTGCCTGAGCGGCTCGGCCTCGGCGGCGGTGAAGCGTTCGGTGCGAAGCGCGTACGGCGGCCAGGACGCACAGGCCGCCTCCACCGCGGCGAGCAGCGGGGCGGGGCCACAGCAGTAGACCTTGGTGCCCGGGCGCGGCGCGCTCAGCCGGGCGTTCAGATCCAGCAGCCCGAACTCGTCCTGCGGGACGATGCGCGCCCGCTCGCCGTAGGCCGCCGTCAACTCCTCGCGGAAGGCCATCGACGCACGGGTCCGGCCGCCGTACAGCAACCGCCAGTCCGCACCGAGCAGGTCCGCCTGCCGCACCATCGGCAACAGCGGCGTGATGCCGATGCCGCCCGCGATGAACAGGTACTTCTCCGACGGCACCAGCGGGAAGTGGTTCCGCGGGCCGCCGACGCCGACCCGGTCACCAGGCCGGAGCCGGTCGTGCACGTGGGCGGACCCGCCCCGGCCTGCGGGCTCTCTCAGGACGGCGATCCGGTAGGTCCGCGCGTCCCATCGGTCGCCGCACAGGGAGTACTGCCGGGTCGTCCCGTCCGGGAGCACCAGGTCGATGTGGGAACCCGGCGTCCAGTCCGGCAGCCGGGCGCCGTCCGGGTGCCGGAGTGTGAGGGACACGACGCCCTCGGCCACCCGTTCCTTGGCGGAGACCGTGAGAGTCACCGCGTTCGCCGCTCTGCCCGGCGTCGGCCGTCTCGTACCGCCGCCGGACACGGCATCCGCAACCACGTCGTCGCCTCCCACGCTTGGGTTGGAGGCAGGATGCGCGGCCAGGACGGACGGCCGCGAGGGCATTCTCAAACAGTGAGAGACGAACTTCCGGCGCGCTTCACACCGCGTGCGCACTGCCACCCGAGCCATGACGTCGCCCCCGAGGGTCAGGGGCCCCGAGTGCGCGCGAGACACCGCGTGCGGCGGTCCGCACCACCGGCACGACAGCCGTGGCGCCGGCCTCGTTCGGTACGATCACCGCCAGCGCGGCCACCACCTCGCCGCTGCCGCCGCGTACCGGCGCCGCGATGCCCAGCGCGTCCGGGTGCACGTACCCCGGGCAGTACGCGTACCCCTGCCGGCGGACCTCGGCCAGCATGGCCCGCAGCCGTGCGGCGGTGGCGGGAGTGTCCGGGGTGTAGCGGTCCAGCGGCCCGGCGAGCACCCGCCGGCGCAGGTCGGCCGGGCCATGTGCCAGGAGTACCAGGCCGCTCGAGGAGACATGCAGGGGCAGGCGGCCGGCGATACGCGTGTAGTTGATCACTGCCCCCGGTGCCGACAGCCGTTCCAGGAACAGCACCTCGTCACCGTCCAGCACCCCGAGCTGCACGTGGTGGCCGACGACGTCGTGGACGCCCTCCATGAACGGCATCGCCACGTCCCGCAGCGACAGAGCGGGCGACGCCCGCGTCCCCAGCTCCCACATGCGCATGCCGATGCGCACCCGGCGATCCGCGTCCCGGGCGAGGAACTCGTGCGAGACCAACTCGGCCACCAGCCGCGACGCGGTCGCCACATGCAGCCCCGTACGCCGGGAGATCTCCGAGACGGTCAGGGCCGGCTCCTCCGGCGTGAACGCCTCGAAGATCCGTACGACCCTGGTCAGAACCGACTCGCCGTTCCGTGTCCTCACCTCACCATCATCGGACGCGGTCGTCCAGCACTGCCAGGGCGTCGACCTCCACGAGCAGCCCCGGCGGAAGCGGCATGTAGACGGTGGTGCGGGCGGGGAAGGGTTCGCCGACGGCCGCGGCGTACGCCTCGTTCATCTCGGCCAGGTGGGCGGGGTCGGTGAGGTACACGCGCAGCATCACGACGTCCTCCAGGCCCGCGCCGCCCGCCTTGAGTACGGCGGTGACGTTGCGCAGGGTCTGTGTGGTCTGCTCGGCGACCGTGGTGCCGACGACCTGGCCCGTGTCCGGATCGAGCGGGAGCTGCCCGGAGACCTGCAGGACCGGGCCCTTGCGGATGCCTTGGGACAGCGGGGCTGCCAGGGCGGGGGCGTTCTCGGTGGTGATGACGGTTCTGGTCATGGTGTTCCTTGAAGGGGATGCGTACAGAGGTGTACGAGGGGTCAGCTCCAGGCCTGTCGTTCCTGGCTGCGGGGGTCGTCGACCTGGGTCCAGTCAGCGTCGATGCGCATGGTGGCCCTGCGCTCGGTGTCGTACGGGTCCCAGCCGAGGTTGCCGGTCCTGGCGAACCGGACCCAGGTCTCGTGCATGCGGGCGGCGAGATCCGCGGGGGGCTTGTCGGGGCCGAGCAGGGCGGCGGGGCCGTGGAGCTGGGGAAGGTGCGCGAGATCGAAGACGAAGGGCAGCTCCACCGCGTGGGTGGCGCCGAGCTCTCCGTCCAGGGCGTGGGAGCGCCAGGCGAACTCGTAGGCGTAGGTGGCGGACCGGGGATGAGCGGCATGTGCGCCGGCCAGGGCCCGGCTGCCCGCGCCGAACAGAGCGTCGCCCATGATGGCGGAGCGCAGCTCGCCGAAGGACGCCTCGGGGCGCGCCTTCCGGTAGGTCTCGACGAGTTGCGCGGGATTCGGGTGCGCGCGGGCCGCCGTGTCGTCGACGTCCCTGGCGGTCGAGGTGGAGTACTTGTCCACGGGGACCAGGTAGAGGTTCCCCTCCTCGGTGTTGGTCCCGATGAGCAGGTCGATGTCGGCGCTGAGGCCGGCGGCGACGGATTCGGCGGGCTGCGTGTCGAGGACCAGGCTGAAGGGGCTGAGTCCGATCAGTGGGTCGCGATGCGTCTCGGACCGCAGGTCGATGCCCGCGAGCTGGGAGGCGGCCTCGACCAGGCGGTCGTCGGAGACGTCCGCGAAGGCGTCGGCATGGGGCTCGATACCCAGGGCCTCGGCTGCCGCCCTGGTGACGCGGGCGGCCTGCTCGGTGGTGAACGCACCCAGGCCGCTACCGCTTTGGACGATCGCCCGGCGAAAGAGACCCGTGGCATCGGGGGTGGCGAGGACGCCACCGACGACGGTCGCCCCGGCCGACTGGCCGAAAAGGGTGACGTTCTGCGGATCACCGCCAAAGGCGGCGATGTTCTCCTGGACCCAGCGCAGCCCGGTGACGACGTCGAGCAGACCACGGTTGGCGGGCGCGCCGGGGAGGTCGAGGAACCCGGCGATGCCGAGCCGGTAGTTGAGGGTGACGAGGACGACGTCGCCGCGGGCGAAGGCGGAGCCGTCGTACAGCACGGACCGCGTCGACCCGGCGACGAATCCCCCGCCGTGGACGAACACCATGACGGGCAGGTCGCCGTCGGCGGCGGCGGGCGTCCAGACGTTGACGGTGAGGTAGTCCTCGCCGCGGCTCCAACCGGTGCCGAAGTAGGGGGACATGTCCACGCTGCCGAGCTTGCGCTCGGACTGCGGCGCGTTCGGCCCCGGCACGGTGGCGTCCCGTACGCCATCCCACGGCTCGTGGGGCTGCGGCGGGGCGAATCGGCCGGCGCCGCGGGGCGGGGCGGCGTAGGGGATGTTCAGGAAAGCGACGGTGCCGTCGTCCTGGCGCAGGCCGCGGACGGCCCCCTGCGCCGTGGTCACGATGGGGTGGTTCACAGTGATGCCTTTCCGCGGGCCTCAGGCCTGCTCGCCGTACGGGGTGAAGGGGGCCCAGTCCTTGATGGCGAACTTGCTGCCGTCGCGCACGACTTCGGCGGCGCCGTGGCCGCCCAGGTGCGCGGGGATCACGAGTGCGTTGGTGTCGGCCGCCCAGCCCAGAATCTTGCGGCGGGTGGCGCGGGCGCCCTCGGGGTCCTCGCAGAAGCAGCTGTTGGTGTCCGGTTCGATGATCTGCACCGGGCTGTGCAGTATGTCGCCAACGAACACCGCGCGGTCCGATCCGGAGGCGAGGGTCAGCACGGAGGAGCCGGGGGTGTGTCCGGGAGCCGCGTCCAGGCGCAGGTCGGCGTCGATCTGGTGGCTGTTCTCCCACAGCAGCGTCAGGCCGGCCTCGTGCACCGGCGCCACGCTGTCCTCGAAGACGTTCTGGTTGCCGCGGCCGAGCAGCGGCTTGTGACTGTTCTCCGGGTTCCAGAAGTCGAAGTCGTCCTTCGGCATCAGATAGGTGGCGTTGGGGAAGGTGGGAACCCAGCGCGGCCCGTCCAGGTAGGTGTTCCAGCCGACGTGATCGATGTGGAGATGCGTGTTGATCACGATGTCCACGTCCTCAGGCTCGACGCCGGCCCGGGCGAGATTGGCCAGGAAGTCCGTTTCCAGGCGGCTCCAGACCGGCGCGTACGGGCGCTCCTTGTGATTGCCCACGCCGGTGTCCACGAGGATGGTCTTGCCCTCGCTGCGCAGCAGCCAGGTCTGGATCGCGGAATTCACGATATTGGTCGCGGAATCCAGGAAATACGGAGTCAGCCAGGGAGCACCGCTTTCCCAGACTTCCTTCGGACTTTCTGGAAAGAAGGTGTCGGGCGTCATCTCGACGGAACCGTAGTATTCCCAGACCCGGGTGATGGTGACGTTGCCGAGCTTGATCTGTTCCATGTCGCTTCCTCGAGAATTCGGAGGCTTTCCAGGAACCATACGAGCAGCCCTGTACACACGGTATCCGTCACGTGACTGCACCTGCCCACCTGCCCCGGGCACCCAGGCCAGACCGCTTGTAGCCTGGGTGCGGCAAGGCACGGCGACTCCCGTCGAAAAGCCAAAATTCCTGGAGACCCCGTGGACGAGCACGCAGGCGCCCCCCGTGCGGCCGGGGGACCGGAGTCGGATACGGATAAGCCGATCATCGGCAGGGACGCGGAATTGGCACGCCTCTTTCGTGCGATGGACTCGGCGTCAGCTGACCCGGTTCTGATGATTCTCGGTGACGTGGGCATGGGAAAGAGCGCGCTGCTGGACCGCGCGGTGCGTCAGGCCGAAGCGAGCGGCGCTCGCGTCCTGCGCGCCGAGGGCGGCGAGTCGGAGTCAAGCCTGGCGTTCTCCGCCCTGCACCAGTTGCTGCGGCCGGTGTCGGCCGAGGTGGACGGGCTGCCGGACCGGCAGCGCGCCGCGATTCAGGACGCCTTCGGCAAGGGGCCGGCCATGCCCTCGAGCGCACCCGATCCCATGCTGATCGGGGTCGCCGTCCTGAGCCTGCTGTCAGCCGTGGGCGACCGGCGTCCCGTGCTCGTGGTGCTGGACGACGCGCAGTGGTTCGACCGTGCTTCCCTGGACGCGCTGTCCTTCGCCGCCAGGCGGTTGGAAGGCGAACCGGTCACGACGCTGATCGCGGCCCGTGGCGGCGATCACCTCCCGGGATTCGACCGTCACGTGCCGACGCTCACCCTGGGACCACTCGACAACGCTGCGGCCAACCGGCTGCTGGACCTGCAGCCGAAGAGCCCCACCGGCCACATCAGGACGCGGATCCTCGACCAGGCGGGCGGCAACCCACTGGCACTGGTGGAACTGACGAGGGCGGCCACCGCGCACGACACGGCTCCGGGGCTGCCGTCCGCGGGTCCGCTCCCGCTCACCGATCACCTGGAGCGGATCTTCGCCGCCCGCCTGAGCGGCCTGCCCGCCTCCACGACGCGGGCCCTGCTGCTCCTGGCCGCCATGGACAGCGTCGACTCCGCGATCGCCGTCGCGGCCGGGCTTCCGAACGCCGAGGACGATGCCTGGCTGCCCGCCGAGCAGGCCGCACTGGTCCGCCGGACCGGCCGTGACGTCCGGTTCCGTCACCCGCTGATCCGGTCCGCCGTGTATCACGCGGCTTCCTTGGGCGCCCAGCGCGAGGCTCACCTCGCGCTCGCCGAGATGCTGCGGGATGAGCCGGATCGGCGTGCCTGGCATCTGGCCGCCGCCTGCCCGCGCCCGGACGCGACCGTATCGGCGGAGCTGGAGCGGACCGCCGACCGGGCCCGCCGACGCGGCGGCCATGCGGCGGCGGCCAAGGCCCTCCAGCGCGCCGCGGAGCTCTCACCGCAGCGCGAGGACAGCGCCCGGCTGCTGGTCGAAGCCGCTTCGGCGGCCGCGTTCACCGGGGACCTCGCCTGGGTCGAGGAACTGGCCGCCGCGGCACGCGCGCGCACGGATGACCGGTCGCTGCTGGCGTCCGCCGCCGTACAGGCCGGACGGCTGGCGGTCCTGACCGGACGCCACGCCACGGTCTTCTCCCGGCTGGCCGACACCGCCGAGGAGTCGGCGGTCTCCCAGCCCGCCGCCGCGCTGGACCTCCTGGCCGGCGCCGCCGTGGTCCGCTTCTACTCCGGAGACGACGGCCAGCGCCACCGCGTCCAGGGCATCCTGCGACGCCTTCCCGAGGACGGCTCACACGCGGGCTTGCGCACCTGGGTGCGGGCCGTGTCGGACCCCTTCGACGACCGGGCCGGACTCGTCCGCCTGCTCCCGCGGTTGGCCGCCGACGCGGAGACCCGGCCGGAGCGGCTCACCACCGTCGGGATCATGGCGTGGCTCCTCGACGAGACCCCGCTGGCCGTCCGCACCTTCGACGAGGCCTTCGACCGCTGGAGGCTGCAGGGAACGCTGCCCGAGGGGCTGGGCGGCGCGGTCGCCTGGGCCTATGTGGAACGCGGACGATGGGACCAGGCCCGTGCGGCCTGCGCCCGCACCACCGCGATCGGCCGGGCGGCCGGCCTCGACCACGCCGTGGCCTGTGCGGCCACCGTGGATGCCATCGTGCTGGCCTACCAGGGTGACGCGGCGACGGCCCGCGCCCGGGCCGACGACGCGCTCGCCCTGATCGATCCGCTGGAGAGCCGCTCGGTCGCCGTCTATGCCCGTCGCGCGCTCGGTGCCGCGGCAGCCGCGGAAGGCGCGTACGAGACCGCGTACGACCAACTCCGCATGGTCTTCACGGCGGACGGCGCGCCCGTGCACTATCACGCCTCCTATCCGGCCCTCGCGGATCTGGCCGCCGCCGCTGTGCGCTGCGGCCGCCGCGAGGAGGCCGCCCCGATCGTCGAGCGTTCCGCGCGAGCGCTCGCGGAGAACGCCTCTCCCCGCCTGCGTGCGCTGATCAGCCGAGCCCGTGGCCTGCTGGCGGACCCGGAGGACGCCGAGCCGCACTTCCGGGCGGCCCTGGCGGACCCGGTGCTGGAGCACTGGCCCTTCGAACGCGCCCAGACCCTGCTCGACCTCGCCGAGTGGCTGCGGCGCCGTCGGCGCATCGCAGAGGCGCGGGCGCCGCTCGCCGAGGCCCTGGAGACCTTCCGCCGCCTGGGCGCACGCCCGTGGATCGAGCGAGCCCGGGCCGAGTCCCGCGCCGCCGGCCTCGACGTCACCGACTCCACCCCCGACGCGCTCGCCGAACTCTCCCCGCAACAGCAGCAGATCATCAGGCTCGCCGCCCGTGGGCTGACCAACCGCGAGATCGGCGAGAGGCTCTTCCTGTCCCCGCGCACGGTCAGCTCGCACCTCTACCGCAGCTTCCCCAAGCTCGGCATCACCGCCCGCTCCCAGCTGCGCGACCTCATCGAGGGCGCCCTCGCGACGGCCGGCCACCAGGAATAAGGGCACGCCCGGCCGTAGAAGCAGTCACCTGACGCATACCGCGCGCCATTTCCGCCGGACCAGACTGACCACAAGGGCCCGCGCTGGACGCGGCCTCGCTCGTCGCGGTCGGACGGGGACGGCCCACCACGACGAAGGAACGGAAATCCATGGTGGCTGCGAGGACGGCGTCGCTGTGGGACCGGTTCGCCGCCGCCGATCCGGGGCTGTTGCATCTGGCCGCCGGGCTGCGTGCCGTCTTCGGCCTCACTCTCACCCTGGCCGCGTTGACGGTATTGGATCAGTCCTCCGTCGTGCTGCTGGCCGGCGGCTTCACGGCGGTGGTCACCTCGTTGGCGATCAGCGACCTGCACCCCCGTAACCAGTTCCGCACTCTGCTCGCCGGGGTGCCTGTGGCTCTTGCCGCCGTGACGGCCGGGGGGCTGCTGGCGCCCTTCCCCTTCGCCTCCCGCCTGGCCTTCCTGCTGCTGATCTTCGCCGCGGTCTATGCGCGCCGCTTCGGGCGACGGGGCCTGGACCTCGGAATCTTCGCCTTCATGTCCTACTTCCTGTCCCAGTTCGCCAGGATCCAGCCCCACCAACTCCCGCAGCTGACCGGGGCGTTGGCCGTCGCCTTCGCGGCGGCCGCCGTCACTCGTCTCTGTCTGGTGCCCACGACGTCCTTCGGAATCCACAGACGCCTCAGGACGGCATTCAGCAGACGCCTTCGTGATGCGCAGCAGGCCACGTCGGACCTACCGGCAGACAGTCTGGCCGACGTCCGCAGACTCGAACGACGTCTCGACCGGCTGCATGCCTCCGCGCTGCTGCTTCAGGAGTTCCTGTACGAGGCTCCGGCCGGGCTGCTCCGCGACACGGCGGCGGAGCTCGAGCGGACGGCACGTGCGGACGCGACCGCGCAGCGCCTCGGCGTGCTCGCGATCCGCTCGTCGAAGGAATCGACGGCGTCCTCCGCCAACACCCTGACAGTGGACCCGACGAACCGAACAGGGTGCGACCCGATGGCGCTCCGACCAGGGGCGGCACAGCCTTCAGGCCCGTGGCGGCATACGACGCGGCAGGCCTTCCAAGTGACCGCCGCGTCCGCGCTCGCGGTACTCGGCGGGCATCTGGTCTCCCCGCACCTGTGGTACTGGGCCGTGGCCACGGCATGGGTCGTCTTCATCAACGCCGAGCACACCGGGGACATCCTGCTGCAGAGCGGCCGGCGGCTGATCGGCACCGTCGCCGGGGTGCCATTCGGATACGGCCTCGCCGTCCTGGCCGCCGGGCACACGACCTTGGCCCTGGTCTTTCTCCTCGCCTGTGTCTTCGGGATGTTCTACACCCCCTCCGGAAGCTACTGGGCGGTGACCTTCTTCATCACCGGCTCGCTCAGCATGGTGCTCGCGGTCCTGCACACCCTCTCCCCCGAGCTGCTCGCCCTGCGTGTCCAGGAGACCGTTCTGGGGGCCGGGTGCGGGATCCTGGCAGCCGCGCTGGTCGTCCCCACGAGCGTCCACGCGGTCGCCGAAATGCGGCTGAGGGAGTTGCTTCTCGTTCTCGACCATATCGAGCGATGCGCGCCGCAGGCCGGTGTCGCGGAGCCCGCGCCCGATGCACGTGATCTTGATCAGGCGCTGGAGGCCTTCCGCAAGGCCTGCCGCCCTCTGGTGCATCCGCTCAATCCCCGCCGCGCCGAACGCGCCCGGGTCCGCCGTCTCCTCGAACGCGTGGAAGCCACGGTGATCAGCGTGCCGCTGCGCCGTGCCGGGGCGGCTGGATGTAGTCCTCGAGACGGGCGACCGCGAAGCCCTGGCGCTCGATGTGCTTCAGCAGGGCGACGAACATGGCGGTCATCGTCTCGCCTTTCAGCTCGGTCGGGCCGCGGAAGTGCGCGAGGATGATGTCCCCGGGGCTCAGTCTCTTGTCCGGGTTCAGGTACTGCATGTCGTGGATCTCCATCGACTCACGCCACAACACGATCGCCCGTGGTCCGCAGCCGGCGACGGCGACCTTGGTCGCGGCGTTCCAGCCGCCGTACGGAGGCCGGAACAGGAACGGTGCGACGCCGTACCGCCTGGTCAGCACCTGTTGGTCGCCACAGACCTCCTGTCGCTGCCGGGGAAGCGGCAACGTGCTCATCAGCGGGTGGTGGAGCGTGTGGTTCTGGATGTGGTCGCCCATCGCCTGCAGCGGCTTGAAGTACGCGTAGTCGTCCTTGATCGCGTCGTCCATCAGGAACATGGTGATCGGGACCTTCAGGTCGGCCATCAAGCGCATGAACCTCGGGTCCTTCTCCTTGCCGTCGTCGATGGTGACGAATACGACCTTGCGCTTGGTCGGGATCCGGAAGATCACCGGGACCGGGCCCGTCGTGGTCAACCTGATCGGCTTTCTGCTCGGCGGAGCCGGCGCCGGGCGCATCGACTTCAGGCCCCACCGGGCCCATGCGCCCGCGGCGGCGGCCCCAGGCGCGGGAGCCGGCCCCACGGTCGCCCCGGCCGGCGGCCGTCCGCCCCCGCCGGAGCAGCCGCTCACCGCGACGGCGGTTACGGCCAACGCCCACAAGACGGGTGAAACCACGAACCGACCGCCACCCGGCCCCATCAGTCTCCTTCGACGCCCGCACCTGAAGACACGGGGGTCTTCGACGATTCCCGGAAAGCCCCCGCACACCGCCGCCGGAACATACCGACTATCCGGTTAACGCGGAGAAAAGTCGACGGACGTCGTAGCGGGCAGCCGATAATCCCCCGCCCATCGGCGTCCGCGCCGCCGGGGGGACTCAAGGCGCGATCCAGCGCCTATTACGATCTGTGACGATGCGATAGTCATACCGTCATGGCTTCGACCTGCCACATCACGAGGTTATTACCAGCTAACTGAATGTTTCCTGAGCATTAGCCTTAAAGAAGCTACATTCGGCGCCGTCACGAATTCCAGCAAAAAAACACCCGCTTAGTGATTCGACCGCGCCCAATTGATGGAGGCCTGCAACGCATCGGGGAACGTTCGGCAGAGACACCAGAGATTTGAACGGCAGTGAGGCTCCCATCCGGCGGTTCTCCCACCACCGGCTGATCTGGCGTCCCGGCCATCACCGGCGCATTCGGCTCTCGCTCGCACGGCGGATCTCAGATACGCGAACGCGGTCGATGCCCTGCACGTCGCGGCCGGTCCGAGGCCGGTGACCGACCCGGTCACCGGTCACCCGTTCCCCGGCTGACTCCGGTCGCGCGACGGCGACCTTGGGCATGTCGACCGCCGCCGCACCCCCACCCGGAGCCGAGGGGCGGCCTCATGGGAGCTCTCACGCAAGGCCGCAGAGGACCCCGTCTCGCACCTTCCATACCGGGGCCGTGCCGGAACCACGGCTCGTGATCGCACGCTCGACCACCCGTTCCAGCGACCTTGACACAGAAGTGGACCCCCATGCGCCTACGTGACCTCGCCGCCGACGTGCCCGCCGCCGAACTGCACCCCTCGAGCGGTGACTACGACGTGCTCCGCGTCGTCCACGACTCCCGGCAGGCGCGGGTTGGTGATCTGTTCGTCGCCGTACGCGGCCTGCGGTCGGACGGCCACGACCACGTGCCTCGCCTCACGGCCGAGGGCATCGCGGTCGCCGTCGAGCGGCCCGTACCGATCCCCGCGGGGACACCCGCCTTGATCCTCCCGGACACCCGCACCGGTCTGGCCGAGTTGTCCGCCGCGCTGCGCGGAAGGCCCGCCCGCCGGCTGCTGATGGTCGGCGTCACCGGCACCGCGGGCAAGACGACGACCACGCATATGACCGCCCACGTCCTCACCGCCGCCGGTATCCCCGCCGGATACCTCAGCACCGTGGCCCATGGAGCCGGAACCCACGCCGACGAGAACAGATCCGGCCAGACCACCATGGCCGCCCCCGACAACCAGGAGTGGCTGGTACGGATGGTCGAGCGGCGCATGCGCGCGGCGGTCATCGAGAGCAGTTCGCACGCCTTGGAACAAGGCAGGGTCGCCGCCTGCGAGTTCGACGTCGCCGCGTACACCAACGTCGATCAGGACCACCTGGACTACCACCGGACCTCACAGAACTACTTCAACGCCAAGGCACGGCTCATGGATCTGACCGCGGGATCGGCCGGCAAAGGCGTCCCGAAGACCACGATCCTCAACCGCGACGATCCCTCGTTCGAACGCCTCAGTGCGCACTGCACGACCGAAAGGTGCCTCACGTACGCGATCGATCATCCTGCCGACGTACGGGCCACCGACCTGTCCCCCGGCCGGAACCACACCCGGTTCGTCCTGCGCGGCCCCGACGGATCAGCCCCGGTCCACCTGCGCCTGCCGACCCTCTTCAACGTCCGCAACGCGCTCTGCGCGGCCGCGTCCGGCCTGGCCTTCGGGGCGCCGATCGACGCCGTCGCCGATGCCCTGTCCGCTTTCGGCGGCGTACGCGGGCGTCTCCAGCCCATCGACCGCGGACAGCCGTTCACCGTCTATCTCGACTTCGCGCACTCCTCGCTGCGCCTGCGCAGTGTGCTGAGCGAACTCCGCACCACCACCTCCGGCCGGCTGATCGCCGTCTTCGGCGCCACCGGCCACGCCGACCATGACCCGGCGGGGATGGGAGGCGCGGCGGCGGAGTACGCGGACTTCTTCATCCTCACGACCGACGATCCGGCCGGCAAGGACCCGGTGGACCTCGCCCGGCAGATCGAATCAGGCGTCGGGGCACGGCGACGCGGCATCGACTACGAGGTCATCCTGGACCGGCGGGCCGCGATTCGGCGGGCGATCGAGATGGCCCGGCCGGGTGATGTGGTCGTCCTGGCCGGCAAGGGTCCCGAACGCACCATGCTGCTCGCCGACGGCCCCGCGCCCTGGGACGAACAGGCCGAGGCGGAGGACGCCCTCGATGAACTGGGCCGGGCCACCGCGCGGGCGACGAACGCGACCGGTCCGAGGGTGAGCGGCTTCGCCCCGCGTCAGTGGAGCTACGCCGCCGTCAGACGGCGCTGATCGGCGCCGGTGAAGGTCGCGGCGCGGAGTTCGGCGCCGGCGAGGCGGCCGCCGTCGACGACGCGGTGGTGGCGTCCTCGCCTCGTCACGGCGAGCGGGTCGCGACCGTCCGGCGCAGGGCATAGGCGACGGCACCGACGGCCAGTACGGCGGCCCCTGTGATCACCGAGGTCAGCGGCAGCGCGAAGGCCAAGATCAGGCAGCCGGCCAGGCCGACGGCGGGGACGAGGCGGGGCGGGCGGCCCTCGGCCGTGGTGAGGGTCGTCGCGGAGGCGTTGGCGATGGCGTAGTAGACCAGCACGCCGAAAGAGGAGAACCCGATCGCCCCGCGCACGTCCGCGATGCCCGCCACCACGGCCACCACCACCCCGACCGCCAGCTCGGCCCGGTGTGGGACGCCGAAGCGGGGGTGGACGGCGGCCAGGACGTGCGGCAGGTGCCGGTCGCGGGCCATCGCCAGCGTCGTGCGTGAGACGCCCAGGATCAGCGCGAGCAGCGAGCCGATCGCGGCGACCGCCGCCCCGGCCCGTACCACTGGCGCCAGGCCCGGCAGCCCGGTCGCTCGGACGACCTCGGCCAGCGGGGCGGCCGCCCGGCCCAGCCCTCCGCTGCCCAGCACGCTCAGCGCCGCCACCGCGACCGCCGCGTAGACCACCAGAGTGATGGCCAACGCCAGCGGGATCGCGCGGGGAATCGTCCGCTTCGGATCGCGGACCTCCTCACCCAGCGTGGCGATCCGCGCGTATCCAGCGAAGGCGAAGAACAACAAACCCGCCGCCTGCAGCACGCCGCCGAAGGAGGCGTCCCCACCGACGTTCAGCCGGGCCGTGTCCGAAACGCCGGAGGTCAGGGTGGCGACCACCACGGCGGCCAGCACCGCCAGCACCACGGCGACGATGAGGCGGGTCAGCCAGGCCGACTTGTGCACCCCGGCATAGTTCACGCCCGTCAACGCCACGACGGCCGCGACCGCCACCGCGTGCGCCTGCCCGGGCCAGACGTAGAACCCGACGGTGAGCGCCATCGCCGCACACGAGGCGGTCTTGCCGACCACGAACCCCCAGCCCGCCAGGTAGCCCCAGAACTCTCCCAGGCGTTCGCGGCCGTAGACGTAGGTGCCGCCGGAGGCCGGGTAGCGGGCCGCGAGCCGGGCCGATGATGTGGCGTTGCAGTAGGCGACCACCGCGGCCACGCCCAGACCGACGAGCAGCCCGGACCCGGCCGCCCGCGCCGCGGGCGCGAGCGCGGCGAAGATTCCCGCGCCGATCATCGACCCCAGGCCGATCACCACCGCGTCGAAGACCCCCAGCCGACGTCGCAACTCATCCGGCACCCCGGCCGCGGTCGCCGCCTTGCCCATCAGCCCCCCTCGGCAACGTCATCCGATGTCGAAGGACGATACGTGACCCGGATGTCCTGGCGCTGACCGCGCCCGGACGAGCGATCGAACGGTGCTGAGAGCCCTTCGGCCCGCTGATCTCCCGCACGGTGCTCCGCAGGTCGTCCTGATAGCGAAGTCCCTGGTCGTGGCCGATTTTCCGTCCGCTATGCTCGACGCGGTCCCCCAGTTCGACGTCGTCCCCGGGCGGGAGTCTCACGTGTCACGCATGGCCGGGTTCTGCAGTTCACTGGTACGCCGGTCCGTCCGCGCCTACCGCATCGCCTGCGCTCGTGACGACATGGCGACCCAGAGCCTCCTCGTACCCGACGGCGTGTGGGCGTGTGATGGGTGCAACACCGTCCTGCTGGGGGTCGGCGCGCCGGGGCAGCACCTGTGCACCGACCGTCCCTTCTGAACGGCCGCTCACCCTCAGTCACCGTCCGACGCGAAGGAGTGCGGCTTCCCGACGGCTCGGGACCCGGCCGGTAAAGCCGCCGCCTCCGCCGCCCGACCAGGGTGGGAGACTGGGATCGAGCGTTCGGGGGCTGTCAGGCTATGAGCGGTGACGCAGGAGGTCTGCCACCGCAGCATCCGGACACCGGCTGTGGGGAGGCGTCCCGCAACCGCTACGTGGACCTGCTGCGGGTCGCGGCGATCGGCGCGGTGGTGCTCGGCCACTGGCTGGCGACCTCGATCACCTACAACGCGGGTCACCTGGGCGGGTCGAATGTGCTGGGACGACTGCCGTGGACCCGATGGCTCAGCCTGGTCTTCCAGGTGATGCCGGTGTTCTTCCTGGTGGGCGGCTTCGCCAACGCCGCCTCTTGGACATCACACCGCGGACGTGGCGAGGACTGGGCGCGTTGGCTGTACGGCCGGGCCGTGCGGATCCTGGTCCCCACCACGATGTACGTCGCCGTGGCCACCGCCGCCGTGGCCGGCTGCCGCGCCGCCGGGGTCGACCGCGACGTGCTCGCGTCCGCAGGATGGGGCGTGGCCCTCCACCTGTGGTTTCTGCCGGTATATCTTGCCCTGCTGTCGATTACCCCGGCGCTTCATGCCGCCCACCGGCGATGGGGACTCGGCGTTCCGGCCGCCCTCGCCCTCGGCGTGGCCGGGGTGAACACCGCGGTCCTGCGATGGCATCCGCCCCTGCTGGGAGGGCTGAACTACCTGCTGGTCTGGGGATCGATACACCAGCTGGGCTTCGCCTGGCAGGACGGCACGCTCACCCGCGACCGGCGGCGTCCGCCGGCACTGGCGGTCGCTGGGATCACCGTCCTGGCCGGCCTGGTATGGCTGGGGCCCTTCCCGGTGAGCATGGTCGGGGTACCCGGCGAACGGATCAAGAACACCTCCCCGCCCTCGATCGCCCTCCTCGCCTACGCCGCCGGCCAGGTGGGGCTGCTGCTCGCCGCCGAATCCGCCGTGACGCGCCGACTGCGCGGGCCGCGTCCACGACGGGCGGTGGCCCGGGCCAACCGGATGGTCATGACGCTGTACCTATGGCACATGGCGCCGGTGATACCCGTGGCCATCGCCCTGTATCCCACCGGTCTGCTCCCATCGGTGCCCATCGGATCGGCGGCCTGGTTGCAACAGCGCCTGGTGTGGGTGGCCGCCCTGACCATCCTGTTCATCCCGCTGGCCATGGCGCTCCGGCCGGCCGGGCCGGTGGTGCCCGCCCACCGGGGAGCGGATGCCGACCCCCTTCGCCATGGCGCGTGGCCTCTGCTGGTGGCCGGTGTCGCCGTGGCCGGCCTCGCCTTGTCCTGGCTCGCGGCGAAGGGATTCGCCCCAAGCGGGCGGCTCCCGATCACCGTGCTCGTCGCCTACGCCGCGGGAATGCTCCTTCTGGTCGCGGCCGGTGGGATGCGCGCTCGCCCCGCCACACCGCCTCCCGCAATCTGAACGTTTTTTGACTCAACTGTTCGCATTAGCCGCACTTTCAACGCCTGACACCTCAATTTCGGGACATTTACGCGGCAACTGAAGGGGCTGCTGGGGTTTTTGAGGCGCATTAGTACTGCTTGATATATATAGCGCCGTTTTGACGGGCGAGATTGCGGTATATGGAGATCGTGCATCCGCGAACGGGGGGAAGGATGTCATGACGGAATCAAGGGGCCATGGTGCCTACGAAAGGCCGTCCGGACCGGAACCCAGGGCGCATGAGGTCGGCAGGACGCCCGGCCCGGGGACGGGCGAGATGGAGGCCGAACGCGAGTTCTGGCAGGAAAGAAGCCGTGTGTTCCTGCAGCCGATCGCGGCACCGTCGATCCTCGGGCTCTTCGGGCTCGCGACGGCGACGATGATGGTCGGCGCATGGATGGCGGGTTGGTACGGCACCGTGCTCACCCCGCTGATTCTTTTCCCGTTCGTGTTGACCGCGGGCGGTCTCGCGCAGTTCCTGGCCGGGATGTGGTCCTACCGTGCTCGCGACGGCCTGGCGACCGCCGTGCACGGGATGTGGGGAGCGTTCTGGCTCGCCTTCGGACTGATCTTCATGCTCGTCGGCGCGGGGGCCTTCCCGGCCCTGCTGGCGCCGAGGATCGGGGCCGTCAATCCGCCGTTCGCCTTCTGGTTCATCGCGCTGTGCGTGATCACCGGGCTGTGCGCGATGGCCGCGACGGCCGAGAACATGGGCATGACGGTGGTGCTCGCCCTCTTGGCCGTGGGCTCGGGGTTCACCGCGGCCGGCTTCTTCTCGGGCGCGACCTGGCCGGTGCGCATCGCCGGCTGGCTGTTCGTGATCTCCGCGGCGGCGGCCCTGTACACCGCGGGCGCGATGTTGCTCGAGTCCTGCTTCGGGCGGACGGTCATGCCGCTGGGCAAGTCCCGCGCCGCGGCCGACATCCCGGGCCGCAGGATGAGCCGGCCGCTGGAGTACCGATACGGCCAGCCCGGAGTCAAGATCGGCCAGTGATCCCATCACTCCGGTCGGGATACGTCTGGAGGGTCTCGTCGTACGTGACGGAACCCTCCAGAGGTCGGCGACTGCTCGTGGTCCGGCTCCCATGTCTGGTTGCGACGGGCGGGACACGTGACAGGTCTCAAGGTTCGCCGAGTGTCGCGGAGTGGTCCGGGACATAGGTCTGGGTCTCGCGAGGCGGGCGCCGGTATCCCGTGGACCGCGGCCGGGCCGGCAGCGTCAGGCGAGGCGGCTCGATCTCGCCGTAGGGCACGGTCGAGAGCAGATGCGCGACCATGTTGATGCGCGCCCGCCTCTTGTCCTCGCTCTCGACCACATGCCACGGCGCCTCTGGGATGTCCGTATGGCGGAACATCTCGTCTTTCGCACGCGAGTAGTCCTCCCAACGGAGAATCGAGTCCACGTCGATCGGCGACAGCTTCCAGCGCCTCATCGGGTCCACGAGCCGGTCATGGAATCGGGCTTCCTGTTCGGCGTCGCTGACGGAGAACCAGTACTTGCGGAGCAAGATGCCGTCTTCGATCAGCAGCCGCTCGAAGACCGGGCACTGGTGGAGGAAGCGCGTGTACTCCTCCTCCGTGCAAAAGCCCATGACATGCTCGACGCCGGCCCGGTTGTACCAGCTGCGGTCGAACAACACGACCTCGCCCGCCGCCGGCAGGTGCTCGACGTAGCGCTGGAAGTACCACTGCGTGCGCTGGCGCTCGGTCGGGGCGGGCAGTGCCACGATCCTGACGACGCGCGGATTCAGATACTCGATGACGCGCTTGATCGTGCTGCCCTTACCGGCCGCATCACGCCCCTCGAAGACCACGACCAGGCGCGCCCCGGTCACACGGACCCATTCCTGCAACTTCACGAGTTCGCCCTGAAGCCGGTAGAGCTCCCGTTCGTAAACCCGCCGGGAAAGCCGTCTCGCCTTGCCGCCCTTGGCCATGCGCCATCCCCCTCGACCGCCCTGCAAGGTTTCACCGCCCAACGCGAGATCCGGCGTCCCCAAGGACCGGATCTACCTCGATAAGGGCCTCACCGGAACCAACCGCGTCCGGCTCTGCCTCGACCGGACGCTGACACCGCCGTCGTCGATGAATCACTCGCCGGCATGTCGGCCGGACGGCGTCTGAGACGTCGTCAGTGTGGCGTGCCGGAGATGGCCTCCACCAGTTCACCGACCTTGTCCTGGGGCAGCTTCGCCGCGAGATCGGCCTGGCTGATGATGCCGACCAGTTCTTCCCTTTCCATCACCGGCAGGCGACGGATGTGGTGTTCGGCCATCTGATGCAGGACATCCTCGACATCAGAGTTGGCGTCGACGGACCAGACCTCGCCGTGGATGAGGTCTCCCGCCTGGACCTCCGATGGGTTCCTGCCCCGCGCGATGGCCTTCACCACGATGTCACGGTCGGTGATGATCCCCTTCAACCGGCCGTCCTCACCGCATACCGGCATCGCGCCCACATCCAGCTCGGCCATCCGCCGGGCCGCCGCAGTCAGATTCTCATTCATCCTCAGGCACTCGCACCCGTGGTGCATGACTTCACGTGCGGTCGTCATGATCGACCTCCCCCTTGGTCCCCTTGCCCGAATCCTGCTCTCCCTCGGCGGGGCGAAACGTTCCGAATATCCCCGACGTGCGGTCAGCAGGTCGGCGAGATGCCCCTCGCTGTTCCTGAACTGTCGGCGTCACCCGCAGGCGTGCCGGGATGCAGTTTCCGATCGAGGCGTACCGCGACGAACCCGAGGGTGGAAAGGGCGATGACGACTAGCAGGTCGGGGCCGGTGAGCGGTTGGGTGCCGAGCATCTCTCGGACCGGCGGCAGGTACAGGCCGGCCAGTTGCATGACGAAGGCGGACGCGACGGCCGCGAGCAGCATGGGATTGGCCCAGGAACAGAGCCGGGCGCGGGAGCCGAGGGCGACGCCGAGCTGCGTGACGCCGAGCGCGAAGAAGGCCATGCTCTGCCAGGGCCGGCCGCTCTGGTGTGCCCAGAGGGCCACTCCCAGGGTGACGGCTGCCAGGACGACGGCGATCCGGATCACGCGCTGCCACAGGCCGCCTCCGAGGATGCTCTGGGCCGGTGGCCGGGGCGGTCGGGTCATGACGCCGCTCTGTGCGGGCTCGCCGCCCAGCGCGACTCCGGGCAGGCCATGGGTGATCAGGTTGATCCACAGAATCTGGGCGGGCAGGAGGGGAAGCGCCAGGCCCAGGAAAGGGCCCAGCAGCATCACGGCGATCTCGGCTGCTCCTCCGGACAGCGCGTAGATCAGGAACCGGCGCATGTTGCCGTACACGCGCCGGCCTTCCTCGACGGCGGCCACCACGGTGCCGAGTTGGTCGTCGGCGAGCACGAGGTCCGCGGCTTGGCGGGCCACCTCGGTACCGCGCCGCCCCATCGCGACGCCGATGTCGGCGCGGCGCAGCGCGGGTCCGTCGTTGACGCCGTCACCGGTCATCGCGACGACCTGACCGCGTTCGCGCAGTGTCTGGATGATGTGGAGCTTGTGGTGCGGGGTGGCCCGCGCGAAGACGGTGATCTCGCTCAGGTCGTCTGCGGCCGGTCCGGATTCACCGATGGACCGGCAGTCGAGCAGCCGGTCACCGACACCCATGATGCCCAGTTCGGCGGCGATGGCGCGGGCGGTACCGGGATGATCGCCGGTGATGAGGATCGGCCTGATTCCGGCGCGGCGGCAGGCCGCGATGGTCGCGAACGCCGCCGGGCGTGGCGGGTCCACGATGGCGATCAGGCCGACCAGACGCAATCCGCGTTCCAGTTCCTCGTCCGCGCGGAGCGCCGGGTCGTGATCGGCCTGCGCGACCGCCAGTACCCGGAAACCGGCCTGGGCGAGAGCGCCGGCGCGGTCGGTGGCCTCGGCGAGGAGCGCTGGATCATCGGCCAGGACGGGCGGGCGTAGGAGCGCCTCGGGTGCTCCCTTACAGATCACGCGGAAGCCGCCGTCGGGAAGGCGGTGAACGGTGGTCATGCGTTTGCGGTCGCTGTCGAAGGGGCGTTCGCCGGACCGGGGCAGCCGCGCCTGCAGGTCTTCGCGATCCAGTCCCAGTTTGGCGGCGGCGGCCAGCAAAGCGGCCTCGGTCGGGTCGCCCAGGGCCGTCCATTCCCCGTCGCTGCCGTCCGGCGGTGAGAGCCTGGCGTCGTTGCACAGCACCGCCGCGGACAGCAGGTCGGTGACCGCGTCCCCGTCCGCCGGGCGTAGCGGTCGATGGTCCCGCAGGACATCGCCATCGGGCGCGTAACCGGAACCGGTGATGACGGCTTCCGCGGTTGGTGTCCAGACGCGGCGGACGGTCATCCGGCCTTCGGTCAGGGTGCCGGTCTTGTCGGTGCCCAGTACGGTGACCGACCCGAGCGTCTCGACGGCCGGAAGCCTACGGATGAGGGCATTGCGGGCGGCCATCCGGCGGGCGCCCAGAGCCAGGCTCAACGTCACGACGGCGGGCAGTGATTCGGGGACAGCGGCCACGACCAGGCTGATCGCGGTCACCACCATCAGCTCCGCCGGCTGCCCCCGCGCCAGTCCCAGGCCCAGGACGACCAGGCACAGGACGACCGTCACGCCCGCCAGCATCCGGCCGATATCGACGAGGCGACGCTGCAACGGCGTCAGGCCGCCGCCCCTGCCCATGATCGATGCGATCCGCCCGGTGGCGCTCGCCGCTCCGATGGCGGTGACGAGTGCCCGGCCACGGCCCTTGACCACGGCCGTTCCCGCCGACACGATCTCATCGGCCCCCGGCCCTTTGTCCACGGGCACGGCCTCGCCCGTCAGGGCGGACTCATCGACGAGCAGCGCCGCCGCTTCCACCAGCCGGGCATCGGCCGGAACGATGTCGCCTTCCGCCAGGATCAGCAGGTCCCCCACCACGACCTCGGCCGCGGGAACCGACCGCTGCGTTCCGTCCCGAACCACGCGGGCCGTGGGCGCGGTGAGCTCCGCGAGCGCGGTGATCGCCCGGTCCGCGCGCACCTCCTGGCCCACACCCACCGAGGTATTGACCACGATCACCAGGACGATGACGGCCATGTCCGTCCAGTCACCGGTGGCGGCCGTCAGCACCGCCGCGACCAGCAACACCATGATCAGTGGATCGCGCAGCTGGGCGGCGACCCTGCGCCACAGCCGGGTCGGGCGCGTCTGCGGCAGCAGATTCGGCCCATCACGCGTGAGTCGTGCGGCCGCCTCGGCCGAGGACAGGCCAGCCGCGAATGTCCCGCTTCCGATCACCTGTCCCCCCACGGACGCTCGAGTCACCAGACGTCACGCCTCAAAGCCACGGCCGGGGCGGTCAGGCCGTGTACGGCAGTCGCCGACCATGCCCACATGCGACGCCCTCACATGTGGCCACCATCAACCCTTGATCGGGACAGGGCTGTCCGTTCAGAGGCGTTGTCCCAGGAAGAAGGGGACTTTCGACTCCAACCGCTGATCGCCGGCGATTAGCACCGCCAGGTGAGGGGGACGATCCGATCGTGACCGAGCAAGCCAGGACGATCGAGGAACTGGGCGAGACCGAGTGCCTGCGGCTGATCTCAGCAGGCGGTATCGGCCGCATCTCCTACACCGGCCGGTTCGGGCCGGTGGTGCTTCCGGTCAACTACAAGCTCCATGACGGAGCCATCGTCTTCCGTACGGCACCAGGCAGTCCGATGGACGAGGACCTGAGGACCGGGATAGCCGAAGCCGAGTACCTGGTGGCCTTCGAGATCGATGAGATCGACGTGACGGCCAGGGAAGGCTGGAGCGTCCTCATCCAAGGCTCCGCGCACCACGTGGACTCCGAGACCGAGCGCGCATCCCTGACGCGGGCAGGCGTTGAACCATGGCCCGGCGGCGAACGCGAGCTCTTCGTTCGCATCATCCCCAGCCGTATCACCGGACGCCGCATTCGCCGAGTCGATGGATCGGCCTCCGGATAGGCGGCCACACCGATGACGCACGACGCGGGCGCGGCTCAGACCCTCGACCGTGACGCCTGCTTGAGGCTGCTGCGGAGCGTGGTGATCGGCCGTGTCGCGTGGGCCGACGACGACGGCCGCGTCGTCGTACTGCCGGTCAACTTCATCACGGACGGAGAAGCGATCGTCTTCCGTACCGCGGAGGGCGGCAAGCTGTCCGCCGTACGAGAGGGACGCCATCTGTCATTCGAGGCCGACGATGTCGAACTGGGTCTTCGAACCGGATGGAGCGTCCTGGTCAGCGGCACCGCCGAGCTCGTCACCGACCGCGCGCTGATCGACCGCCTCGAACACTCGCCACTGGCCCCGTGGGCTCCCCTGCCCAGATCCTGTTTCATACGGCTCCCTCCGGACCAGATCACCGGCCGCCGGCTCCCTCTTCATCCGGGTGGCGTGACACACGAACGCCTCGGCCCAGAAAACAACACACGCTAATCACAGGTACGGGGATATCGGGACGCGTTCCGACCTGGGAGGTGCCGAATGAGTACCAGACAACGCTTCGTCAGAGACGTGATGACGACGGCCGTTGTGAGCGCCTACCGGGGTGCTTCGTTCAAGGACATCGCCCAGATGATGATCGAGCGCGGCATCACCGCACTGCCGGTGATCGATAAGGACCGGCACGTGGCCGGCGTCGTATCGGAGGCGGATCTGCTGGCCAAGGAGGAGTACAAGGGCGTCTGGCCGGAGACACGTCAAGATCGGCTATCGAGGCCGAAGGCCCAGGCGGTCACCGCCCGAGATCTGATGACCACGCCCGCGATCACGATAAGCCCCGATGCATCGATCGTTCAGGCCGCCCGGCTTCTCGAGCAGCACCGGATCAAGCGGCTGCCGGTCGTCGACGATCACAACCGTCTCCTCGGCATCGTCAGCCGCCGAGACCTGCTCCGTGTCTTCACCCGCTCAGACGAGGAGATCCGCGACGAGATCCTGCAGGATGTGCTTACGCTGCTCATACCGGCTGCACCCGAGGCGGTGTCGGTCCACGTCGACCACGGCATCGTCACTCTCACCGGCACTCTGGACGACAAGGCCCTCATACCGGTCCTCCTCCGGTTGACCGCTGCCACCGACGGAGTCGTCAGCGTGATCGACGAATTGCGCTTCGCCGTCGACGGCACCGCCGAGAAGGCGGGCCAGGAGGCGCCCGGCACCTGATCCAACGCGGCTGTCACAGGTCATGCCGCGGGTCGGTGCTCCAGTGCGGAGTTGATCAACACGGTGCGCGGCGTTTCCGGCGGCCCTGTCACCCGCGGCCGGCGGCCCAAAGAGTCGACACGAAGCCTTGGGCGTGTGCCGAGGTCACGAGCGGACCTTTCGTGGGCTCCGGCTGAGGAGTTCCGCGGCGATCCGCCGCGCCCACGCTCGCACCGCCTCCTCGTCACGGTAATCTCCGGCAAAACGCTTCGCCAAAGGCGCGGCCAGAAACCCTCGGGCGTCCTTCCGCAGCCGACCACCAAAGGTGACGTGGTCGCGGGCGCCGAGCCGCTCGGCGATCCTTCGCATCCCCCAAACAGGCAATCTGAGCGGTTCGCCCGCTCCCCCGCCGAGCGGGCCACTGCCGAACAGCCATATCGGCATCTCGCGGAGGACCCGCTCTTGTTTCCGAGCGAGACGACGCGCGTCGCGCTGCCAGCGGCCCGCGTAAACGGCACCGCCGAGGATCACCGCGTGGTACGGGGTCACTTCGCGCACTGACCGCGCGTCGCACACGTCAACGTGGAGACCAGCCTTTCGCAGTTCGTCACCGATCCAGTGGGCGATCTCCGCGGTTCCGCCGTGCCTGGATCCGTAGGCCACCAATATCTGTGTCATGACAGCGAGCTCCTTCCCGGCCGGTCACAGTGGACGCTCAGTGGGCCTTGCCTGCTCGCTGGACGGCGACCGGGCAGTCCGCGTTGTGCAGTACCGCCTGACTCACCGAACCCAGCAGCAGGCCCCGGAAGCCGCCCCGGCCACGTGAGCCGACCACGAGCAGATCGGCGTCTGCGGACGCGTTGATGAGCGCCTCGGCAGGATGCGCGGTCACCGTGGCCAGTTCGGCAGGGACGTCAGGGAACCGTTCACGCAGGCGGGTCACCGCGTCAGTGATGTCGCCGTCCGCTTCGTCCGCTGGATGGTGAATGGCATGGACGGCGGTGAGTCCCGCCGCACGCAGAGCGGCCTCCTCGAACGCGGACCACAGGGCCATCAGCGAGTTGTCCGAACCGTCCACGCCTACGACGATCCGCTGCGCCTTGTGCTCTCGCCCTCGTACGGCGACGACCGGGCATGCGGCCCGTGCCGCCAGTTCCACACCGGTGGATCCCAGGAACAGCGCTCCGACGGCGCGGAGGCCGCGCGAGCCGACCACCGCCAAAGATGCCCTGGCCGCTTCCTCGAGCAAAGCGGGAATGGGCGCGCCGTCGATCAGCTCCGATTCGACGTCGACCTCAGGGGCACGGGCCTGGGCACGGCGTTCCGCCGTGTGAACGATCTGCCTGGCGGTCTCCATCAGTTCATCCAGCCGCGAGCCCAGCAACGGTGCGCCGAGCGGGGTGTACAGCAAGGGCCAGGCGAAAACGTGCACGATCCGAAGCCGGCAGCGGCGCAGTTTCGCCTCGTCCGCTGCCCAATCGACCGCGGTCAGGCTGCACTCCGAGCCGTCCACACCGACGAACACCGGCTTCACCGCCGACTCTGTGTCCATCTCGACCTCCTCGGATCATTTCCACCCCATCAGCAGCGACGTTGTTCGGGCAGGGGACCAACGGCCCGAACCTGACGACATCAGCCCTGCGCTTCCTGAGCGCCAGGACAACGCACCAGCCGACGCACCGAACCTGACGCCGCACGGGTCGGTGTCTCTCTGACGAGGCGACGAACGAGCAGGTCAAGGCGGGACCGAAGTCCTCCCGCGCGAGGGAAGTCCGCCTCTAGGGCCCGGCCCGCGATTCGCGTGGAATGAAGGAGCACGTCGAATTGAGGAGGTTCCCATGGGAACACCGGCCCGCAGAGAAACCAGACTTCCTGATCTCTTCGACCTCTTCGAGATGCCGTTCACCACACTGCGGCCCTTCACCGCTCAGGCCATCCGGATCGAGGACTACATCGACGAGGACAAATACGTCATCCGAGCCGAACTTCCCGGCGTCGACCCAGACCACGACGTGGAGATCAGCGTCTCGCGGGGCATCCTGACGATCCACGCCGAGCGGAAGGAAGAGCACGAAGAACGCCGTCATTCAGAATTCCGGTACGGCACCTACGAACGACACATCCGGCTGCCGGAGAACGCGCACGAAGACGACATCAAGGCGACCTACGACAAGGGTGTCCTAACGATCACCGTTCCGCTTCAAGAAGCCAAAGAGGCAACCCGGCGGGTCGCCATCGAGCACTGAGCCGCGCTCGGCTGGTGGAGGGGACTTCATCGGGACCCGGGATGAAGGGCGAACGGCGGGGAGGTGGCGTGTCGAGCTTCACCTGAAATGGGGCCAGGGCCACGACTGACACGGCACAGGTCGTCCGATGACGTTCTGAAGCGGGGGATGGAGAAGCCATGCGTACCACGGCTGATCAATACGTGCTCGGCGATGACATCGCTGCGATCATCTTCGGCGTCGACGGGATCGTCGTCGACGTCGACCGGGCCGCAGCCGCCGCCTGGAAAGCGGTGCTGGACCCGTTCCTGCGCTCCTACGCCGTGACGCAGGAAGCGGAGTTCAAGCCGTTCGAGGTCCGCGACGACTACCTGGGACATATGCATGGCAAACCGCGGCTCGACGGCGTGCGGGCCTTTCTTTGCTCCCGAGAGATCACACTGCCGTACGACGATCTACGCGGCCTTGCCGGACGCGAGGAGGAGTTGTTCCTCACCGAGGTCCGCCGCTACGGCATCGCTCCCTTCACCTCGACCGTCCGCCTCCTTCATGCAGTGCGTCGTAGCGGGCGGCGCACGGCCGCCGTCTCCGTCGACTGGTACGCCGCAGAGTTGCTCACCCGAGCGGGCGTCACGGAGATGTTCGACGTACGGCTGGACGGCTTGGACGCTCCGGGGACACGTCTGCCGGGACATCCCGAGCCGGGCCTGTTCTGTGAGGCGGCCCTACGGCTGAGAACGCCACCGGGGCGGATCGCCATCGTCGAGCAGTCACTCGCCGGCGTATCGGCCGCTCGGCATGGCGCCTTCGGGCTGGTAGTGGGAGTCGATCGCATCGGCCAGGCCGCCGCCGCGCTCCGCGAACACGGCGCGGACGTGGTGATCAACGATCTGTCCGAGATGCGGCTGCCCGCAGGGCCGACCATGGCGGGGCGCTCGCGGCCATATGAGTTGATCGCTCAGCGAGCCGGTCCCATCGAGGGCACGACGCCCACGAACATGTCGTCCACCTCGTAAGCGAGGCGGGTCCGCCGACACGACACCTTCGACCTGGCGTACGGCGTGCAGCAGGGCGGGAATCTGCGAGCGGCGCGTGATATGGCCCTCTGCGGTAACACGACCATTGCCGAGCACCAAGGTTTCGGCCGGGGCCTGGCCGGCACCGTGTCGAGGTCAGCCGGCGGTCCGTACGACGGCCAGGGGGCAGTGTGCGTGGTGCAGCAACGCGTGGCTGACCGACCCCAGGAGCAGTCCGGTGAAGCCCCCTCTCCCCCGGCTCCCGACCACCAGAAGATCGGCGTGTGCCGACGCGTCGGCCAGAATCCGCACCGGACGACCGTGTTCGATGTCGAAGACGACCTCGACGTCGGGGAACTTGTCCCGCCAGGTGGCCAGCGACTGCTGCACCAGGCGCAGTTTCTCTTCCGCCACGATCTGCGGGTCGTAGACCAGCGGCTGCATGACGCCCGGTCCTCTTGGGGCGGGATGCGACCAGACGTGGACGGCACGCAACCGCGCCCTGCGCAGCGCGGCCTCCTCGAACGCGAACGCGATGGCCGGCTCGCTGACCGGCGACGCGTCCACGCCGACCGCGATCTCGCGCCGCTCCGCGGGTTCCAGATCTCGTACGACCACGGCGGGAATCCTCGCGTGCGTGACGACCTGCAGTGTGGTCGAGCCCAGCAGCAGACCGGTCGCCGTGCCCACGCCATGGCCGCCGAGCACGATCATCGCCGCGTCTGCCGCCTTCTCCAGGAGGACATGGGCCACCTGGCCGGACACGGTCTCCGTGTCGACCGCGATGCCGGGGGCGCGTTCACGCGCGGCGGCCACCGCTTTTTCGAGCAGGTCCTTGCCGCCGGTCAGCAGCCATTCCCGGACGAGACCTATCCGCGGATCGACCGGGGTGTCGTACAACCACTCGGCCTCGGCATGAACGATCCGCAGGGGCAGCCCTCGGCGTACCGCCTCCTCGGCCGCCCAGGCGACCGCGTTCAGGCTCTGGTCCGACCCGTCGGTGCCGACGATGATCGTATTCATGGTCAACCCTTTCTTCCGCCTTTTCACCTGTTGCGTTGCGACGGTCGAGGCTTCTGCTCCGCGGTGTCCGCGCGAGCCGGTGACGGCCGGCCTCACGGGCTTCGGTGTCCGACGACGGTGACCGGGCAGTCGGCGTGGTGGATGACGCCGTGGACCACCGAGCCGAAGTACCGGTTGTCGTGTCCGGCGGATCCGACGACGAGCAGGTCGGCCCGCCGAGAGCTTTCGGCGAGCCTCTCGACCGGGTGGCCGGGGAGCGGTTGCTCGATGACCTTGACCTCCGGAAATCTCTCTCGCCACGGCGCCACCTCCTGCCCCAGAAGTTCGTGAACCGCGGCGGTCGCCCGGCGGACGGTGACCGGATCAGCGTCCTCGTACACCGTGCTCGGCACCGGCCACGCGTGGACCGCTCGTACCCAGGCGCCGCGGATGGCAGCGGCCTCGAAAGCGTGTTCCAGGACGATCGGCGACTCCTCGGACAGGTCCACGCCGACCAGCACCTCACCGCGGCTCTCGTCGGTCTCGCCCCGGACGACGACCACGGGGCACGGCGTGTGCCCGGCGACCCGCAAACTCGTGGACCCCAGCAGGAGACCGCGGAAGCCACCGAGCCCGCGGTGGCCGACGACGACTTCGTAGGCGTGTTCGGCCCGCGCGCGTAGTGCGTACGCGGGCGCTTCGAAGATCACCTCTGTGGTGATCCTGAGCTCGGGGCATTCCTTGGCCGCTCGTACGGCGGCTTCCACAAGGATGCGTTCTCCCGTCTCGGTGAGAGATTCCAAAGACCGGACCGCCGGGTGAAAGGGGATTCCCGAGCCCCGGTGTTCGGCGGCGTGCACGATGTGCAGTGCACGCCGCCGGCGTGCGGCTTCGCGTGCGGCCCATTCCACGGCGGTCGTGGCACAGGGCGAGCCGTCGGTTCCCGCGACGATCCACTCCACGGCGATCCTCTTCCTGCTGTCGGCGGAGGCGGGCTCCGCACCGCAGCCGTCGGGAAGAACGCGGGCACCCTCATCACCGCGTTCACCATCGGTTCCATCGCATCCGCCGACGATGAACATCGCCAGGGGCCGAAGGTCCCGTCGCGGACCTCCTTGTGGCCTTGAGATCTCCCGCGCAGGCGGAAGGCGGCACTCGCGTCGTCTGCCGCGGAGACCCAGGAAGCGGTTTTGGCAGGGACGGAAGTCCCGGATCGGCGGGAAGTCCGCCTCTCCTGCGAACGATGCCCGGCGGGCTGAGATGAGGTTGCGAGCAAGCGGGAGGGGGCGGGCCATGGGGGTCTGGCGTGTCGTATACGACGGCTTCGACCCCGACGCGGAACGCCTGCGGGAGGCGTTGTGCACGTTGGGCAACGGATACTTCGCCACCCGTGGAGCGGCCCCGGAGGCAATCGCCGACGACGTGCACTACCCCGGCACCTACATCGCCGGATGCTATGACCGGCTGTCGTCACCGCTGGCCGGACGGGCGGTGGTCAACGAAGATCTCGTGAACGCGCCGAACTGGCTGCCGCTGACGTTCCGCGCCGAAGGTGGCGAATGGTTCGACGTCCGTGCTTCCGATCTGCTCGGATACCGGCAGGAACTGGACCTTCGCCACGGGCTTCTCACCCGGCGTCTTCGCTACGGGGACGCCGCCGGCCGTATCACCGCGGTCGACCAGGAGCGGCTCGTGTCCATGGACGACCCTCACCTGGCCGCACTGCGGACGACGATCCGCGCGGAGAACTGGTCGGGAACGCTGGAGATCCGATCGGGCCTGGACGGGCGCGTCCGCAACTGCGGCGTGGCCCGCTATCGAGGGCTGACCGACGTCCACCTGTTCGCCGGCTCGACCGGTGCCGACGAGGATCTGATCTGGCTTGACGCTGAGACGGTCACCTCGGCGGTGCGCATCGCCGAGGCCGCGCGCACGACCGTGGACGCCGGCGGGGCGATACGGCAGGAGAGGCGGGACGGGCCAGGGTGGATCGCCCAGCACCTGACCGTGGAAATGCGTCGCGACGAGCCGGTGACCGTCGAGAAGGTCGTGGCGCTGCACACGTCCCGCGACCGGGCCACGGGCGGGCCGCTGGAGGCGGCCCGGCTCGGAGCCGAGCGTGCACCGCGCTTCGCGGAGCTGCGCGACCGACACGGCTTGGCCTGGGAACATCTGTGGCGGCGCGCCCGCCTCGACGTCGGCCGCCCCGGCGCGCAGAGCACCATCAACCTTCACCTGTTCCACCTGCTGCAGACGCTGTCCCCGCACACCGTGGGGCTCGACGTCGGCGTTCCCGCCCGTGGGCTGCACGGCGAGGCCTACCGAGGGCACGTCTTCTGGGATGAGCTGTTCGTGCTGCCCTTTCTCAGCCTGCGATTCCCGGACGTCGTACGCTCGCTCCTGCTCTACCGCTGGCACCGGCTGCCGGCGGCGCGCCGGGCGGCCCGGGCGGCCGGGCACACCGGCGCGATGTACCCGTGGCAGAGCGGCAGCGACGGCCGGGACGAGACCCCGCGCATGCACGTCAACCCGCGCTCGGGGCGGTGGCTGCCGGACAACTCCCGGCTGCAGCGGCATGTCGGCCTGGCGATCGCGTACAACGTCTGGCAGTACTACCAGGCCACCGGTGACCTGGAGTTCCTCTGCTCGTACGGCGCGGAGATGCTCATCGAGATCGCCCGGTTCTGGGCGGGCCTCGCCACCCTGGACACGTCCTCCGGCCGGTACGACATCCGCGGGGTGATGGGCCCGGATGAGTACCACGACGCCTACCCGGGCGCGGCCGCACCAGGCCTGGACAACAACGCCTACACCAACGTCATGGCGGCCTGGACGCTGTGCCGCGCGCTCGACGTCTTGGCTCTCCTGCCCTCGGTGCGCCGCGCCGAACTCCTCGAACACCTCGGCCTGCGGCCCGAGGAGATCGCCCGCTTCGAAGACGTGAGCCGGCGACTGCGGGTCGTCTTCCACGCCGACGGGATCATCAGCCAGTTCGAGGGATACGAGAACCTCACCGAGTTCGACTGGGACGGATACCGGGCCAAGTACGGCGACATCCGCCGCCTCGATCGCATCCTCGAGGCCGAAGGCGACACCACCAACCGGTACAAGGCTTCCAAACAGGCCGACGTGCTCATGCTGTTCTACCTCCTGTCCGCCGACCAGCTGACCGCCCTGTTCGACCGGCTCGGCTACGGCCTGGACCGTGCCGCCATCCCGAAGACCATCGAGTACTACCTGGCCCGCACCTCCCACGGCTCGACCCTCAGCGCGATCGTGCACGCCTGGGTCCTCGCTCGTTCCGACCGCGCCGCCTCCTGGCGGTTCTTCCTCCAGGCCCTGGACAGCGACCTGCACGACGTCCAAGGCGGCACCACCGCGGAGGGCATCCATCTGGGTGCCATGGCCGGCACCCTCGACCTGGCACAACGCTGCTACACCGGCATCGAGCTCCACGGCGACGTCCTCCACCTCAACCCCCGCCTGCCACCCGGCCTCCCCGGCCTGGGTGTGGAACTGCGCTACCGCGGCCACTGGGGAATCCGTCTCCACACGGACCACGCCGGTATCCGCATCGGGCTGCGCCGATCGGCACAGCCGCCGATCCGGATCGCGGTGAACGGCGGGCCGGTCACCACCCTCCCGGCCGGGCGAACCGTCTGGTTCCCCGGGCCGGGAGAGGTTGAAGAGATCGGGTGACGGTCGGATCATCCGTCGGGCCTGCCGGTCGGCTGCTGGTGGGCGTTCCGGGCGAGCGTGGTGATCCGCTGCGCGACCTCCGTGACGGCCTGGGCAACCGGTGCGGACAGGCCGGGGCCGAGACCGAAGTCGGCGCCTTCGATGCTGTAGATCCGCAATCTGCCGGGCATCCGGTCGAGGGCCTCGGCCAGGCGCATCGCGGCGCCGGGTCCGAGGGCGTGGCTGCTGCTGGTGCCGGGGTGGACACCGTTGATGGAGTCGAGTTCCCGGACGCGACCGGGCTCACCCGAGGTGGTCTGCACGGCGTCGACCACGACGGCCAGGTCCGCCCCGGTCCACAGATCGATCAGACGGGCCGGCTCACCGTCGGAGACCGCGAGCGTCACGCCCGTCAGCCGCCGGTCGCGTAGCTCGCCGATCACGGCAGGGCCGGCGCCGTCGTCGCGGCGGAGCTCGTTGCCGACGCCGATGACGATCACGCGCGCTCCACGGTCAGGTCGAGGAAATGCGCCGCGCATGAGATGCACGGGTCGTAGTTGCGGATCGCCCGCTCGCACACCGCGGTCAAAGCGGCGTCGTCCAGGTCGAGGCGTGCCTGCACCACCTCGCACATGTCGTCCTCGATCGCCGCCTGGTTCTGCGAGGTCGGTGGCACGATGCGCGCCGAGCTGATCATCCCGTCCGGGCCGAGTTCGTAACGGTGGAAGAGCACACCCCGTGGTGCCTCCGTCGCGCCGCGCCCGACTCCCGCGCGGGACGGCACATCGACGAACGGCTGCGCCGGTGGCCGGTAGGCCTCGATGATCCGCAGCGCCTCCTCGACGGCGTAGACCACCTCGACGGCGCGGACGATGATGCTCTGGAAGGGGTTGCGGCAGATCTCGCCGAGTCCGGCCGCCCGCGCGGCCTCGCGGGCCAGCGGCGAGAGCCGGTCGTGGTTCAGCGCGTACCGGGCCAGCGGCCCGGTCAGGTAACGCCCGCCCGCTGCCAGGCGGGCGTGCAGGGCCGTCGAGTGCGGCACCTGTTCCTCGACGATGTGGTCCTCGAAGTCGGTGACCGCGAACGTCCGCCCACCCGTGGTCCGGGGAAGACCGGCCTCGATCGGATAGACGTCCGCCGTGAGGGCGAGGAACTCGTGGCCGAGCTCGTCCTCGGGCATGTCGAAGCCGGCCACCCATTCCACGGTGGCCAAGGCGTCATCCAGCGCCCGGCGCAGCCGCTCGGCCAGCGGCGTGAGTTCGGCGCGAGCAGGAGCTCGGTAGAAGCCGCCGACGCGGACGTTGATCGGGTGAATGGGCCGACCGCCGATCAATTCCATGATCGCATTGCCGGCCTTCTTCAGGGCCAGACCGCGCTCGACGGCGTGCCGGTGATCGTGGGCCATCTCCACGGCGCTGGGGTAGCCGAGGAAGTCGGGGGCGTGCAGGAGGTAGATGTGCAGGGTGTGGCTTTCAATCCACTCACCGCAGTACAGCAGGCGCCGCAGCGCCTCGATGTGCTCGTCCGCGGTGACGCCGCAGGCGGCCTCGATGGCCCGGCATGCGCTCATCTGGTAGGCGACCGGGCAGATCCCGCAGATCCGGGCGGTGATGTCGGGCGGCTCGGTGTGGGCGCGGCCCCGCAGAAATGCCTCGAAGAACCGGGGCGGCTCGTAGATGTCGAGCCGGACCTCCTCCACGACGCCGTCGCGAGCGCGTACGTACATCGCGCCCTGACCCTCCACACGGGCCAGGGCGCCCACCGCTAACGTGCGCTCACGGTGGGTCATCCGGCTGCTCCTCGAACGCGGCGACGTTGAAGGTCGAGAACGCCCGGTCCACCTCCGGGCGTGACATACCGATGTTTCCCAGCCAGGTCTTCAGCGAACCCATGTTGGGCCTGGTCGCGGGCCCGAAGCAGCCGTAGCAGCCGCGTCCGTAGGCCGGGCAGATCGCTCCGCAGCCGGTGTGGGTGACCGGGCCCAGGCATGGTGTGCCGTGGGCGACCATGACGCAGACGGTGCCGCGCATCTTGCATTCGAAGCAGACCGGGTGGTTCGGGATGCCCGGCTTGCGGCCGGCGAGGTAGGCCGAGATCACCTCGAGGAGCTGGTGCCGGTCGATCGGACAGCCGCGAAGCTCGAAGTCGACCGGCACGTGCGCGGAGATCGGTGTGGAGTCGGCGAGCGTGGCGACGTACTCGGGCTTGGCGTAGACGACCGACCGGTACTCCTCGGCATCGGCGTAGTTCCGCAGCGCCTGGATACCGCCCGCGGTGGCGCAGGCCCCGATCGTGACCAGCGTCCGAGAGGCCTTTCTGACGTGCTGGATCTTCTCGGCATCGGCCGGGGTGGAGATCGAGCCCTCGACCAGCGACACGTCGTACGGGCCCGCCACGACGGCGCTGGAGGCCTCCAGGAAATGCGCGATCTCGACCTCGCCCGCCAGCGTCAGCAGCTCGTCCTCGCAGTCGAGGAGGCTGAGCTGGCAGCCGTCACAGGAGGCGAACTTCCACACCGCGAGCTTGGGCGCCATCTACCGCTCCTTCACGCTCAGCTGCGCGGCGGCGTCCCGGTAGGCGACGACCGGGCCGTCGCGGCAGATCAGCCAGGGGCCCAGCTGGCAGTGGCCGCACCATCCGATGCCGCAGCGCATATTGCGTTCGAGGGAGATCCGCACGTCGGCCATGCCCCTGTCGCACAGCGCCTGCGCGGTCAGGCGCATCATGATCTCCGGGCCGCAGACGAAGGCCGTGGCGTTCTCCGGGGCGGCGTCCACGAGTCCGAGAAGCGAGGTGATCAGTCCGACGTGGCCGGGCCAGGCGGCGTCGGCGCGGTCGACGGTCACCTCGACGCGCGCGCCACGCTCACGCCATCCATCCAGCTCAGCCCGGTACAGCAGGTCCGCAGGGGTACGGGCGCCGATGAGGACCGTGATGGATCCAAAGGATCGCCGCCGTTCCAGTGCGTAAAGCAGGGCCGGGCGCAGCGGTGCGAGCCCGATCCCGCCCCCGGCGAAGACCAGGTCCCGGCCGACCGCGTCCTCGACGCCCCAGCCGACGCCGTACGGCCCCCGGACGCCGATCATCCGGCCGGGCCCGCTCCCGACCAGCGCGCGGCTGACCGCGCCGACGTCACGGACCGTCTGCTCGAGCACTCCTCCGGTGCGGCTGACGGAGATCGGCGCCTCCCCGATGCCGAACGCGTACAGCATGGTGAACTGTCCGGGGCGGACCCGCGGGATCGGTGCGCCGCACGGCTCCAGGACGAGCGTCGCGGTGTCGCGGGTCTCCTCCCGCCGTTCCGTGACCCGGTACGGGACCGGCGTCATGGCCGTCATATCTCACGCCCCAACGGCGCGCCGTACAGGTCGAGCAGGCGTATCCGGGTGTTCTGCAGCCGGTCGAGCATGACGGCGGTGAACCGGCGGGTGAGCTCGTACCCGAGCGCCGGATCCTCGGCGCACATCTCCCGGACCGCTCTCGCGTCCAGGCGGATCGCGCGGACCGGCTCGGCCGCGACGGCCCCGAACCGCCACTCGTACGGCGGGAACAGCCACGACCAGCCCAGCACCGTGCCACGCCCGAGCGACTCGACGATCACGGTGCCGCGGCCGGGGATGTGCAGATCGAGGGCGACCCGGCCGGCCTGGATCAACCAGAACCGGTCCGCGGAACCGCCCTCCTCGAAGAAGCGGTGACCGGCGGGCACGTCCTCGTAGCACGCCACCGAGGCCAGCCTCGCGATGTGGTGCTCGGGCATGCCACGGATGAAGGCGTGGCAGGTCAGGGCCGAGCCCGGTAGTGCGTCCGGCAGTTCACCCATCGCTTTCCTCCCGGAGTGCGGCCACCTCTTCGGTCAGGTCGATTCCGACCGGGCACCACACGATGCACCGCCCGCATCCGACGCACCCAGAAGAACCGAACTGGTCGTGCCACGTCCCGAGCTTGTGGGTGAGCCACTGGCGGTAGCGGCTCCTGGTCGACGTGCGCACGCTGCCTCCCTGCAGATGGGAGAAGTCCAGGTCGAAGCAGGAGTCCCAGCGCTGCCACCGCTCGGCGTGGTCGCCGGTCAGGTCGGTGACGTCCTCGACGGTCGTGCAGAAACAGGTCGGGCAGACCATCGTGCAGTTACCGCAGGTGAGACAGCGTGAGGCCACGTCGTCCCAGCGGGCCGCCTCCAGGCTGCCGGCCATCAGGTCCCGCAGGCCTTCGGCGGGCATCTCCCGGCCCATCCGGCCCGCCGCCGCGTCGACCTCCGCCCGCGCCCGCGTCTCCGTCACCGCGTCCGCCTCCTGGTGTTCGATCCGCGCGAGCATGCCGGCCCCGGCGTCGCTGCCGACGTCGACGAGGAACCGCCCCTCCCCTGCGAACTCGGTCAACGCCAGGTCGTAACCCGAGTCGGCCCCCGGCCCGGTCCCCATGGAGGTGCAGAAGCACGTCTCCCCCGGCTCGGTGCAGTTGACGACGATGATGAACACACCGTCCCGGCGCGCGGCATAGGCATCGTCGGGGTGCCGGCCACCGGCGAGGACCCGATCGAGGATCCCGATGGCCCTCAGATCACACGGCCGTACCCCCAGGAAGGCGTAGCGCGGAGGCTCTTCCCTGGCCTCATCGATCTCAAAGCCGTCATCGGTACGGCGGGCGTCCCACAACTTGGAGCGCGGCGGGTGCAGGAACGGCTTCCACGACTGCGGCCCCGCCGAGTGGGCGAACGCCGCGGAGTCGGCACGACGCTGGATCCGGTACCCACCCGGCTCGAGCGCGACGCCCCAGCCGTAAGGAAGATCGTCGGCCGAGGCCAGTTCGGCCAGGACGATCGCCCGGTCACGGACGGTCGGGCCGATCACCGTATAGCCGGAATCGGTCAGTGCGCCGTGCAGTCCGACCAGGCCGTTGAGCATCCAGGCCATGTCCATGCCCCCTCGCGAACGCCCCCGTTTCCTTCAGCTTCGCGGAGCGGCTGCCCGGCGTGGAGAGGCAAAGGTCCCCACTGGCCGGGTCACTCGGTCCGACGCCGCCACCTCGTTTCCGGCAGCGGGCGACGCGCCCCACCCGTACCTTCCCAAGGCGACGGAGGGTCATCCGCTCCGGAGTCAGCGGAGACGGCGGAGGTAGGGATCCCAGCGTCGTTGTGGGAGAACGCGGACCCGCGCGTCGACGGCGACGACGCCGTCGGGCCGGGCGATGATCGGATTGAGGTCGACCTCGGCGACCTCCGGGTGATCGTCAGCGAGCCGGGACAGCCGTAGCAGGGCCTCCTCCAGCGACGCGGTGTCCACGGCCGGTGCGCCCCGGTGACCCAGCAGCAGGGGCGCGCCGCGCACCGAGCGGATCAGCTCCGCGGCGTCCACGTCGGTGAGCGGCGTCAGCCGAGCCGACCGGTCGCCCAGCACCTCGGTGGCGACGCCGCCCAGGCCGAAGACGATCAAAGGGCCGAAGACCGGCTCCTGCACGATCCCGCACAGGATCTCGACGCCGCCACGGGCCATCGGCTGAACCAGGACCCCGCCCAGCCGATCGCCGAAACGGGCGGCCAGCCGGGCATAGGCAAACCGGACATCGGCTTCGCCGCGCAGGTCGAGCTCGACCGCACCGACGTCGCTCTTGTGCACGATTCCCGGCACGTCCGCCTTGAGCACGACGTGGTCGCCGTGTTCGGCCGCGGCGCGTACGGCTTCGTCCGCCGAGGTGGCCGGACGCCAGGCCGCCAGCGGCAGGCCGTAGGCGCCCAGGAGCTCCATCGTGTCGGCCGGCGGCAGCCAGCCGCCTGCGGGGACCGTGTCGAGGTGCCGCTGGATGATCCGGGTCACCGTGTTCTCCCGCAGGTCAGAGAACCGCGGCTCGTCCCCGACCGGACGTTCGAGCCAACGGCCGTGGGACCGGGCGAGGGACAGGGCACGGGCCGCGTCCTCCGGAAAGGCGTACGACGGGACGCGCCGACCGCCGGGCCCGTACCGGACCCGCACCGACTCGGGCTGGCCGAGAACGACCGCGGCGAGCGGCTTGGCGGCTCCACCGGCGGCGACAGCGGAGGTCAGGTCGGAGGCGGCCGTCGGGACGACCAGTGCCAGGACGGCGTCCACCCCGTCATCGGTGGCGACGAGATCGAGGCAGCGCGTGAACCGTTCGGGGTCGATGGCCGCGGTGGTGTCGACCGGGCCGGTGCAGGCGGCTCCGTGCGGCAGGAGCCGTGTCAGCTCGGAGACGGTTCTCTCACTCAACGAGGCGGCGCACAGGCCGGCGTCGGCGCAGGCGTCGGCGGCCAGCACACCCACACCTCCGGCGTTCGAGATGACGGCGACGCGCTCACCAGTCGGTATCGGCTGATGGGCGAGCAGCGCGGTGGCGTCGAGGAGCTCGCCGAGACCGTGGGTCGCGATGATGCCGGCCTGCCGGAACAGCGCCTCCTGCGTGACGGTCGGCGTCGCCGCAGCCGCCGTATGCGACGCCGCGGCCCGGTGCCCGGCCGCCGAGCGCCCCGCCACGACGGTCAGCAGCGGCATCCGGCGCCCGACGCGCCGGGCGGTCCGCGCGAACTTGCGCGGATTACCGAACGACTCGACGTGCAGGACGCCCAGGCGGGTCGCCGGGTCCGCCTCCCACCACAGCAGCATGTCGTTGCTGCTGACGTCGTACTTGTCACCGACCGAGACGAAGGACGACACGCCGATGTCCAGGCGGGACAGATGGTCGCGCAGCGCGATCCCGACGCCCCCGGACTGCACGACGACCCCGGCCGCCCCCGCACGGGTAGGTCGGGCGGCGAAGGTCGCGTCAAGCCGCACGGCGCTGTTGGCGACGCCAAAGCAGTTGGGCCCGACCAGCCGCATGCCGTACCGCCGGCAGGTGGCGAGCAACGCCCGGCCGTCGCAACCCGAGGTGATCACCACCAGTGATCGCACTCCCCGCCGGCCACAGTCCTCGGCGACCTGGGCCACGGCGTCCGGCGGCACCGCGAGCACGGCGAGTTCCGGAGCCTCCGGTAGGGCGGCCACCGACGCCACGCACGGCGCACCCGCCAGCCGCTCGCCGGCACGAGGATTGACCGCGAACACCGTGCCGGGAAAACCACCGGAGACCAGGTTGCGAAGGATCGCCCCGCCGACCGATTCGGGACGCCGTCCGGCGCCGACGACGGCTACGGACGCCGGGCCCAGCAGATGGCGCAGGCTCGCGACGTCCGCATACCGCTCCCGTTCGGCGACGGCGTCGAGGTATCGCGCGTCCGCCGTCAACGGGATTCGCACCTCGACCACACCGTCCGCGCAGCAACCGCGGTCGGTCGCCAGACCGGCGGAGGCGAACACACGCAGCATCGCGGTGTTCTGCGTCAGAGTGTCGGCGCGGAACTCCCGGACTCCACGTGAGCGGGCCAGCGAGACCAGGTGCTCCAGCAGCAAGGTGCCGACGCCGCGATGGTGCATTCCATCCGCCACCGCGAGCGCGATCTCCGCGCTGCCGGGGTCCTCGGTGGGCTCGTAGTTCGCGACGCCGACGAGCTCATCGCCGAGCCAGGCTCCGAGAACCGCATGGGCCGAGCCGGCACTCCGGCACAGCCGTTCGGAGATCTCGTCGGCGATCCGCGGGCTGAGGCCGAAGAAGCGCAGGTAGAGGTTTTCCAGTGACATGCCGCGGTGCAGGTCTCGTACGGCGTCCAGGTCACCCGGACACACTTCGCGGATCTGGATCGCCCTGCCGTCGGTGAGCAACGCGAAGGCCGGCTCCACCGACGCGCGTTCTGCCGCGATGGCGCCTCCCGTCATGGAGGCGTCATCGCACGATGCCTGCGGATGCGTTCGTTCGGCCACGTTTCAACCCTCGACCGGCTGAATCGTCCGGTCAGCAGGCCGACGTCACCCAGGGGCGGGACCTTTGGCCCCTACCGGTTCTCCGCGTCAGCCTCGGGGGCGTGACGGGACGACGACGACCGGGCAGCCGGCGTGGTGAACGCACTGGCTGCTCACCGAGCCCAGAAGCAGTCGGGCGAACCCGCCATGGCCCCGCGATCCGAGGACGAGCATGTCGGCGTCCGCCGAGGCGTTCAGGAGCTCTTCGGCCGCAACACCGGAGGTCGCCCGTACCTCGACTGCCACCTCATGCCCCACCGCGGCCTTGTCCACCGCGGCGCGAACGGTCTCGCCCATGGCGTGAAGCGTCTCCTGGTCGACCGGCCCCAGCATCGGAGCGCCCGCACCGACGGTCACCATACGCGGCACCACGATGATCGCGGTCACCGGAACCTTCCACCGTTCGGCCTCCGCAACGGCCCACTCCAGCGCCACATCCGAATCGGCCGATCCGTCGACGCCCACCACGATTCCCGCCATGACAGCCTCCCCCCGCGCCGGCAAAGCGGCCCGCCGATGGCCGCCGGACCGCGCCTTGATCCAGTACGACACGGCCGGACGGCCGGTGCCCAGAGGCCTTCGGGCCGTTTCCGCAGGACCGACGCCCCTGGTGATGGCCGTGTCCCTAACGCCAGGCTGCCAGTGTGGGAGGAGGGGCCATGGAGACCTGGGCCGCCGACGTCGCCGAGACCCACGCCGGGGTGGTGTTCTTCACCGGAGACCGGGCCTACAAGCTCAAGAAACCGGTGGATCTCGGCTTCCTGGACTTCTCCACTCGCGAGCGACGGGAACGAGCGTGTCACCGCGAGGTCGAGCTCAACCGGCGCTTCGCCCCCGACGTCTACCTGGGCGTCGCCGACGTGACCATGTCCCCCGGGACACTGTGCGACCACCTCGTCGTCATGCGCCGGATGCCCGCCGAACGCCGCCTCTCCGACCTGGTGCGGGCGCACGTTCCGGTCGACGACGCGCTGCGGGCGATCGCCCGCCTGCTCGCCCGCGCCCACGCCGCCTCGCCCCGCAGCGACGAGATCGCCGCTCAGGGAACCCGCGACGCCCTGCGTGAGCGGTGGACGGCGAGTTTCGACCAGGTCCGGCCGTTCCACGGACGCGCGATCGACGCCTCCGAAGCAGAACGGCTGACGCTGCGCTTCCTGGAAGCCCGCGAGCCGCTCTTCACCGCCCGAATCCACGAGGGACGCATCGTCGACGGGCACGGGGACCTGATGGCCGACGACATCTTCTGCCTCGACGACGGGCCCCGCGTGCTGGACTGCCTGGACTTCGACGACCGCCTGCGGTGGCTCGACGGGCTCGACGACGCCGCCTTCCTGGCCATGGACCTGGAACGCCTGAACGCCCCACACCTCGCCGAGCACTTCATCTCCTGGTACGCCGAATACGCCGACGACCCGGCCCCACCATCACTGCGCCACCACTACGTGGCCTACCGCGCGTTCGTCCGCGCCAAGGTCGCCTGCCTGCGCTGGAGTCAGGGAGACACCCACGCGGCCGCCGACGCCGGCCACTACACCGAGATCGCACTGCGTCACCTGAACGCCGGCTCGGTCAGCCTGATCCTGGTCGGAGGCCTGCCCGGCACCGGCAAGAGCGCCCTCAGCGAAGCCCTCGGCGACCGGCTCGGGTACACCGTCCTGAACAGCGATCGCGTACGCAAGGAACTCGCCGAGCTCTCACCGGACACCCCGGCATCGGCCCCGTACGGCGCCGGCATCTACAACGCCTTCTGGACCCGGCGCACCTACACCGAACTCCTCGACCGCGCCGCGCGCCTGCTCTCCTACGGCGAATCCGTCATCGTCGACGCCTCCTGGACATCGGCCCGGCATCGCGCCGACGCCGCCCGCACCGCCCACCAGACGCACGCGGACCTGATCCCCCTACGGTGCCACACTCCACTGGCCGCCGAGCGCCTGCAGACCCGCCCCCGCGGCGTGTCCGACGCCGACCCGGCGATCGCCGCCCAGATGGCCCAGTCGGCCGACCCGTGGCCGGAAGCCGTCGCGATCGACACGTCCGGGCCGATCGAGGACTCGGCCGAGCGGGCGCTGAGAGCCGTCCGGCCCCACGGACCCGAGCATTCCTGGCAACGCCGCCCACGCATGTCCCCCGACTGATCCGGCGGCCGGTCGGCGGTGGCCAGCACCTTGACCATGCTCAGGGGCGAGGATATAAGAGTGTCATGTATAGCGACAAGATCGCCTTCTTCCCTCGCAATCCATCGACTATCGCCCCTGAATCCACTCCAGATATCCTCGCGACTCACTATTAAGTATCCTCATAATTCCTACTCCGCCCCAGCTCCGCCACGGAGTCCGTCCCTGGGAGTTGTCGTCATGACCATCGAACAACGCGTCAACGTGATCAGCACGGGGACAGCGGAGTCAGCGGAGAACCTGTCCGGCGGCACGGCCGCGCAACAGGCAAGCTCTGGCGTGACACGGCGGCAGGTGCTGGGGGGCGGTGCGGGAGCGGTCGCGCTCGTGGCGGTGGGCTCTACCCCGGCGGCAGCCGGCACGCAACGCGCGACGAGGTGGACCGGCGCGCCGCGCTGGGAGCAGACGTTCGATGAAGGTTGGCGGTTCTACCGCGGCAACGTAGGCGGGGCGGAGGCACCCTCGTTCGACGACAGCGGGTGGCGGGCCTTGGACCTGCCGCACGACTGGCGGATCGAGGATCTGTCCTACGCCAGGTCCGACGACGGGGGCGCGACCGCCGATCCTTCCACCTTCGCGTTCGAGACGAAGCCGTCCCCGGACGGTGAGCCGCCGCAGGCGATCGGACCGTTCGACGTGAATGCCGATCCCGTTCCCGACGTCGACATCACCTATCCCGGTATCGGGCACATCTTGTTCCCCGGCGGCCGGAGCCAGGGATACACCGTCGGCGGCGTCGGCTGGTATCGCAAGCACTTCACGGTGCCGGAGATCGCAGGCCATCCGCAGGAGGGCCGGCGCGTCGAACTGGGCTTCGACGGCGTCCATCAGAGTGCCGACGTCTGGCTGAACGGTGTCCACCTCGGTTTTCACCCGAACGGCTACACGTCCTTCGCGTACGACCTCACACCTCACCTCAACCGCGATGGGGCCAATGTGGTCGCGGTCCGGGTCGACAACACCGGCAAGACCAGCCGCTGGTACTCCGGGTCAGGGATAAATCGGCACACCTGGCTGACGGTCACCGGGCCGGTGCGGATCCCGTTGTGGGGGGTCCACGTGACGACTCCGGTGGTCGACGAGCGCGGATCGGTCGCCCGCGTGGAGGTGCAGGTCGTCAGCTCCGGCGCGCCGACGACGGCGAGCGTGCGGATGACAGTGCTGGATCAGCGAGGCCGTCCGGTCGCGAGGACGACGACCCCCGCCAAGGCGGTCGGCACCGCGGCAACGCGGACGTACACGTCAGAACTGTCCATCTCCGACGCCGAGTTGTGGTCGCCGGAGGAACCGAACCTCTACCAGGTCCGCGCCGAGATCCTGGTCGGAGACCGTGCCGCTGACGTCGTCACCACCACGTTCGGGGTCCGCTCCCTGGTCTTCAATGGCACTGCGGGCTTCCTGCTCAACGGCAGACCGTACAAGGTGCGCGGCGGCAACATTCACCACGACCACGGGCCGCTGGGCGCGGTCGCCATCGATCGCGCCGAGGAGCGCAAGATCGAGATCCTCAAGGCCGCCGGATTCAACGCCGTGCGTGCGGCCCACAACCCGCGTTCCTCCGTCCTGCTCGACGCCTGCGACCGGCTCGGCATGCTCGTCCGACGCCCCGTCCGCCGCGGACCACGCCGCACACCCGGACAAGGCGTTCATCCAGGGTGAGGACACCTCGTCGAAGATCTACGACGACTGGAAGCTCGCCCAGGACAACGCCTGGTACGCGGGTACCTGGGTATGGGCGGCGTGGGACTACATCGGCGAATCCGGCAGCGGCGCCGGCCTGGTCGCGCGCAACGAGGCCGAGGCCAACGCCAGGGGCCTGGACGGGTCCATCGGAAAGATCCCGTACCCCTGGTACATCAATTTCCAGGGCGACATCGACCTGATCGGACAACGCAAGCCGCAGAACTACTGGCGAGCGGTCGTGAACGGGCTCAGCCCGCTCGAGATGATGGTCGAGCGCCCGACGCCCCCGGGCACGCAGCAGTATCACGTCCGGTCCTGCTACTACGACGAGCTGCCCAGCTGGACGTGGGACGTCCCGGAAGGCAAGGCGATGGTCGTCCGCGTCTACACCTCCGGCGACAGCGTGACGCTCATGCTCAACGGACGGCAGATCGCGACCGGGACCGTGACGGACGCCGACCAGCGCAGAGTCACCTTCAGCGTGCCCTACACGCCAGGGGAACTGACCGCCGTCGCAAGCCGAGGCGGTCGGCCGATCGCCCGCAAGACGCTCGCCACCGCCGGCCGGCCCGCCGGTATACGCCTCTCGTCCGACGTGCGGTCACTCACCACCGGCCGAGGTGACCTGGCGCACGTGCTCGTCGAGGTGATCGACGACCGTGGTCGTCCGGTCCCCGACGCCGTGGTCAAAGTGTCCTTCCGGGTCGAGGGTGCCGGTGAACTCATCGGCGTCGGAAACGGCAACCCGCACAACCTCGACAGCTTCCAGCGTCCCAGGCGCTGGACGTGGCACGGGAAAGCCCTGGCCATCCTGCGGCCGGCCAAGAGACCCGGCAACGTCACGCTCACCGCCACGGCACAGGGGCTTGAGCCGGCCACCATACGACTGCCGGTCACCGCGGTGAACCGGCGGCCGTAGCGCGGCGATCCTCCGCGGGCGGCGCGTGTTCAAGGCACGCGCCGCCGCGGTCGCCGACCGCCACGCCGACGCGTGCGCTCGCGTTACGTCGCCTGAGCCGGAGCCATCCCAGAGCGTGTCAGTGTGAAGCCCTCGTACGCGTTGGCGGCGACCTCGGCACACGTCTGCGCGTAGGCGGGGAAGCCGAAGAGGGGCATGAACACGCGTGTCTTACCGGGGATGTTCGCTCCCAGGTACCAGGAATTGCACGAAGGGAAGAGGGTGCGGTCCGCGACTTCGTTGACGTGCAGCACCCAGGCGTCCGTGGCCTCGGTGGTGGCCTCGACCGCGCTGATGTCGTTGTCGGCCAGGTACTTCAGACAGCCGCCGATCCACGTCACATGCTGGTGGATCGACACCATCATGTTCGTGAGCACCGACGGGCTGCCGGGACCGGTCATCGTGAACAGGTTCGGGAAGCCGGGAACGCCCAGTCCCAGATAGGTGCGCGGGCCGGCGGACCACTTCTCCTTCAGCGGCAGGCCCCCTCGCCCACGGATGTCGATCCTCAGCAGCGGGCCCGTCATGGCGTCGAATCCGGTGGCGAACACGATCACGTCGAGTTCGTGGTCGCCGGCCGAGGTACGTATCCCGCCGGGTGTGATCTGCTGGATCGGGGCCGATGCGACATCGACCAGGTGCACGTTGGGCCGGTTGAAGGTCTCGTAGTAGCCGGTGTCGAGGCAGATGCGCTTGCAGCCGATGAGCTGCTTCGGCGACAGCAGCGCCGCGACGTCGGGGTCCTTGACGATCTGGCGGATCTTCCGCCGGACGAAGTCGGCGGCCAGATCGTTGGCGGCCTTGTCGACCATGATGTCGTTGAAGGCGCCGAGCAGCACCGGCCCGCCCCGCTGCCAGCGGTATTCGAAGGCGGCCTCGCGCTCCCTGTCCGAGACCAGGAAGACCGAAGCCGGGTTGGGCGGGAACCGCGCCAGGCCGGCCGACGGCATCGCGCTGTTGCGAGCGCGGAACCCCGCGTAGTCGGCCTTGACGGCGGCCTGCAGCTCCGCATCGAGCGGCTGGTTGCCCGCTGGCAGGGTGTACGCGGCCGTGCGCTGGAAGACGTAGAGCTCCTCCGCCTCCTCGGCGATCACCGGGATCGACTGGACACCGGACGAGCCCGTACCGATCACGCCGACCCGCTTGCCGGACAGCTCGACCGGCCCGTGCGGCCAGCGGCCGGTGTGGTAGATCTCGCCGGCGAAGGTCTCCAATCCGGCGATCTCCGGCACGTTGGCTGCGGACAGGCATCCCGTCGCCATGATGACGAACCGCGCCACCACCTCGTCACCGGCTTCGGTGCGCGCCGTCCACCGAGCGGCCGGCTCGTCGTACGTCAACGCCGCGATGCGGGTGTCGAACCGGATGTCGCGCCGCAGGTCGAAGCGCTCGACGACGTGGTCGATGTAGCTCAGGATCTCGGGCTGGGTGGCGAAGCGCTCGGTCCATTCCCACTCCTGCTGCAGTTCCTCGGAGAACTGGTAGGAGTACTCGAGGCTCTCCACATCGCAGCGGGCGCCCGGGTAGCGGTTCCAGTACCAGGTGCCGCCCGCGTCGCCGCCCGCCTCGAACACCCGCACCGTGAGGCCCAGCTCACGGACCTTGTGCAGCATCTGCAGGCCCGCCACGCCGGCGCCCACGATGACCACGTCGAACTCGTCCGTCATCTCAGGCCTCCTGAATCAGGGCGATCGGACGACCGGAGTCGACATTCTCGCCCGTGGTGACGAGGATTTCCATGACGCGTCCGGCGGCGCCGGCCTTGATGGTGTTCTCCATCTTCATCGCCTCGACGACGCAGATGCCATCGCCGGCGCCCACGAGATCGCCGACGGCGACGAGCACCCGGACGACCGTCCCGTGCATCGGTGCGACGATCCCGCCCGGCAGGGGCGCCGCCTCGGCACCGTTCCGGGACGGCGGCGCGTCACGGTCCGCCGGCCAGGTCGTGAGCGACGGCACGCCACGGCGCGAGCGCCGGCCCGGCCGCTCGGCCGCCGGCGTGCCCAGGCACGCCACCGGACCTCGCGGATCGGACGTCCACAGCCGCACCGCGAAACGGCGGCCGTCGATCTCGGCCGTGAGGCCGGGCAGGGCGTACGGAGCCTCGCCCGCGGATCCGGCCGGGACGGGCGCTCCGTCGATGAACGACAGGTCGAGCTCGTGATCGACCCAGTTCGTCGAGTGCCGTACGGCGATGAAGTCGGGGTGGCCGAGGATCGCGACCTGCGCCGGGATGCTCGTCGCGACGCCCTCGATGCGCGTCTCCCCCAGCGCGCGCAGCATCCGCGTACGCGCCCGGTCGCGGTCCGGCGCCCACACGATGGTCTTCGCGACGAGGCTGTCGTAGTCCGGGCCGACCGTGTCACCGGCGGCGTAGCCCGCGTCGACGCGCACTCCGGGCCCCGACGGCGCGACGAATCGCGTCAGCGTCCCGGGCGAGGGAACGAACCGCCCGTCGGCCGGATCCTCGGCGTTGATCCGGACCTCGATGGCGTGGCCCGTGACGGTCACGTCGTCCTGCCCGAACGCCAGCGGCTCGCCGGCCGCGACCCGCAGCTGCCACTCGACCAGGTCCAGCCCGGTGACCAGCTCCGTCACCGGGTGCTCGACCTGGAGGCGGGTGTTCATCTCCAGAAAGGAGATCGACCCGTCGTCGTACAGGAACTCGACCGTGCCCGCCCCGGCGTACGAGCAGGCGCGGGCGAGGCGCACGGCGGCCTCCCCCATCTCCCGCCGCACGTCGTCCGGGAAATCGGCCGCCGGGCTCTCCTCGATCAGCTTCTGGTGACGCCGCTGGACCGAGCAGTCCCGCTCGCCGAGCCAGACGACGTTGCCGTACGTGTCGGCGAGCACCTGCATCTCGATGTGCCGCGGCCGGGCGAGGAATCGCTCGGCGTAGACCTCGGACCGCCCGAAGTACGCGAGCGCCTCACGCTGGGCCGCCTCCATCGCCTCGATGGCCTCCGCCGCGGAGGCGACGACCTTCATCCCGCGTCCGCCACCGCCGAAGGCCGCCTTGACCGCGACCGGCCAGCCGTACGCCTCACCGAACTCGATCAGCTCGGCGACACCGCTCAGCGCTCCGGTGCCGCCGGCCGCCAGCGGAACCCGCGCAGCCTCCGCGGCCCGCCGCGCGCTGATCTTGTCGCCCATGGTCGCGATCGCCGCCGGCGGTGGTCCGACGAACGCCACCCCGCGGTCGATGACGGCCTGGGCGAAGTCGGCGTTCTCGGACAGGAAGCCGTAACCGGGGTGGAGACCGTCCGCTCCTGAGCGCTCGAGCACGCCGAGGATCGCGCCGTCGTCGAGATAGCCGCCCGGGCCGAGCGCGTACGCCTCGTCGGCGTACCGGACGTGCGCCGCGTCGCGGTCCGGGTCGGCGTAGACGGCCACCGTGGACAGGCCGAGCTCCCGGCACGTGCGCATGACGCGGACCGCGATCTCGCCCCGGTTGGCGATCAGGACCTTCTTCAGCACGCTACGCCTCGTCGCCGGCGGGCCGGAACGCGTAGATGGGCTCGCCGCCGGTCTCGACGACTTCCAGGCGCACGGTCATGCCGGTACGGATGTCGGGCGCGAGCAACCGGGCGAGCAGCCACGGACCCTCGTCGAGCTCGACGACGCCGACGATGGTGTTGACCGTGGTCGCCCCCGACGGGTCCGGCCGTGAGTGGATCGCCGTCCAGCTGACGACCCGGCCGGTCCCCCGCGCCGCCGACCAGCCGAGGTCCGGGTCTGCGCAGGTGGCGCAGAAGAGCACCTCGGGCGCGCTGAGGTGACCGTGGGGGCGACACCGGCGCAGCAGCAGAGTGCCCTCTTTCAGGACGTCGAAGAACGCGGCCGACCGCTCGTCGCGCACCGCCGGGATGCCGTTCGTCATCGCTGCCGCTCCGGGCTCAGGATCAGGGTCGCGTGGTAGTCGAGGATGCCGCCGTTGCCGCTCACCAGAACGACGTCATGCCGGTCGGCCTGGCGTTCGCCGCCGTGCCCCCGGGCCTGGATGACCGCTTCGGAGAGCGGCGTCATGCCCCAGGCGTAGTAACTCGACAGCTGACCTCCGCCGGTGTTCGTCGGCAGCTCGCCGCCTGGGGCCAGCGCGCCGCTCGAGGCGAACGCGCCGCCCTCGCCTTTCTTGCAGAAGCCGTAGTCCTCGAGCGTGATGATGACGGTGTAGGTATAGCAGTCGTAGATCTCGCAGACGTCCACGTCGCCGACGTCCAGCCCGGCCATGGCCAGCGCCGCCGCGCCCGACTGTTTCGCGCCCGATTCGAGGCCGAACGCGCTGCCCCGGGACATCGGGTAGCCCGGGTGTGCCTGCCCCCACCCCAAAACGTGCACGGGCGGCTGCCGCAGGTCGGCGGCCCGGTCGGCGGACGTGACGATCACCGCGATGCCGCCGTTGGACACCAGGCAGCAGTCCAGCAGGCGAAAGGGGTCGGCGATCATCCGTGAGGCCTGGTGGTCGGCGACGGTGATGGGCTTGCGGAACTGCGCCCGCGGATTGTGCGCCGCCCAGGAACGCTGCCCGACGGCGACCGCCGCGAAGTCGTCGGTCGTGGTGCCGTACGTCTCCATGTGCCGTCGAGCGGCCAGCGCGTAGCGGGGATTCGCCCCGATCACTCCGGTCGCGGCCGGAATGCTCTCGAAGCCGCTGTGGGGCCGCGGGCTCGCGTAGGCGGACGGCCGCTCTCGCTGGAGCGGCGTGTCGGCCCAGACGCAGGCGACCACGTCGGCCATGCCGGCCTCGATCACCAGCGAGGCGTACTGCACCATCCCGATCGCGGTGCTGCCGTAGGCCTCGATCTGGGCCAGCACGCGGAGGTCGCGCAGCCCGAGCGTGCTCTGTGTCTGCGGGGTGACACCACGGGTCGCCCCGGAGCTGACGAGGAGCCCGTCGATGTCGCCGAGGCGAAGGCCGGCGTCGTCCGCCGCCAGGGCGACGGCTCGGGCGGCGAGCTCGCTCGCGGATTGGCCGTAGACCTTGCCGAGCTCGGTCAGCCCCAGGCCGGCGATGGCCGTCATCGGTCTCGACATGTTCCTCCACTCTCAGCCACCAATGATCTAATTAAGGATACTCTTTTTGTCAAAAAGAGGCTACTGATTGCGCTCGCCTGGCTATACTTCCGGCATGGCAGAGGCCGATGCCGTATTCGAGGGCACCACACCCACACTGGCGGAGGCGCTGGGCGAACTCCGCCGGATCCCCACCGACGCCGCCCGGCCGAAGGCCGTCGCCAAGCAGCGCGCCCGGGGCGCCTGGACGGCCCGAGAGCGCGTCGACGCGCTGGTCGACCCCGGATCGTTCCGCGAGTACGGCCTGCTGGCCAGGGCGTTGCAGGCCGGGCTCGACGCCCCCGCCGACGGGCTCGTCACCGGCGTCGCCCGTGTGCGCGGCCGGCCGATCGCCGTGGCGTCCTACGACTACACCGTGCTGGGCGGCAGCCAGGGCGACGTCAACAACGTCAAGCTCGTCCGCGTGCTCCAACTCGCCGAGGAACGCGACCTGCCGGTCGTGATCTTCGCCGAAGGCGCCGGACACCGCGTCCAGGAGGCGTCCATGAACTCACGCGGCGGCGGTGAGGGGGCCTTCCCCACGCTCGCCCGCCTGTCGGGCAAGGTGCCGACCGTGTGCGGGATTCCGGGCCGGGCGTTCGCGGGCCACGCGGTCCTGGCCGGGCTGTGCGACTTCGTCGTCGCCACGCGGAACGCCGCGATCGGCATGGCCGGCCCGCCCCTGGTCGAAGCGGCGCTGGGCGAGCGCCTGACTCCGGAGCAGATCGGCGCCGCGAGCGTCCACGCCGCCTCGGGCGCGGCCGAAGCGGTCGCCCGCGACGAGGGCGAGATGATCGACCTGATCTCGGTGTACCTGTCGTACTTCGAAGGGCGGCTCGAACCGGCCGATCCCGCGCGGCCGGGGGCCGACCTGCGCGGCGTCGTGCCCGAGGACCCGCGGCGGCCCTACGACGTACGCGAAATCATCTCCGGGCTGTGCGACCTGGGCGAGATCCTGGAGCTGCGGGCCGGCTTCGCACCCAACCTCGTCACCGCCCTCGGGCGCGTCGACGGGTGGCCGGTCGGCTTCGTCGCGAGCCAGCCCATGGTGCTGGCGGGCGCGATCGACGCCCCGGCGTCGGACAAGATCGCGCGCTTCGTACGGCTGTGCGACGCCTTCGGCCTCCCGGTCGTCTTCCTGGTCGACTCGCCCGGCTTCCTCGTCGGGCCGGCGGCCGAGAACACGGCGCTCATGCGGCACAGCACGCGTGTCATCCATGCGCTGACGCACGCGCGGGTGCCGTTCTTCACGGTGACACTGCGCAAGTCGTACGGCCTGGCCCACTTCGCGATGGGCGGCAGGCCGCTCGGCGCGTCGATGGTCGTCGCGTGGCCCACGGCCGAGTACGGCGCGATGGGACCGGAGGGCGCGGCCAAGGTGCTCGGGGGCGATGCCGAACACGAGCACTCGATGGCGCTGCGCCGCGAGGGCGCCTCGCTGAAGATGGCCGAGATCTTCGCCATCGACGACCTGATCGATCCGGCCGAGACGCGCGACGCGCTCGTGGACTGGCTGGCCGCGGTGATGCCCGGCACCCGCCCGAGCGGCCGGCCCGTCGAACCCTGGTGACCGACTTAGGAACAGAGGTACAGCGATGGGCCTGCTCAGCGGCTACCGCGTCGTCGAGGTGTCGATGCTGCTCAACGGCGCCTCCACGGCGATGATGCTCGCCGACCTCGGTGCCGACGTCATCAAGCTCGAGAGCCCGCGGCTCGGTGACTACCTCCGCATCGACGAGACCCGATACCTGCACCAGCAGGCCAACCGCAACAAGCGCAGCATCGCCGTCGACCTCGCGACGAGCGGCGGGCAGGAGGTCCTCCGCCGGCTCATCGCCACCGCGGACGTCTTCGTCACGAACGCCACGGGGAATCGCACCGCGAAGCTGGGCGTGTCCTACGAACAGCTGCGCGCCCACCGCGCCGACATCGTCTACTGCCAGAACACCGGCTTCGGTGCGACCGGCCCGTACGCGGATCTGCCCGTGCACGGCCAGATGATGGACGCCCTGGCCGGGGCCCGGCCGGTCACCCTCGATGAGGACGATCTCACCCGGCCGGCCGGCGGCGCGGTGTCCTGGCCCAGCCTGAGCATCGGCGGCGAGGGCACGGCGACCGGAGCGATCTACGCCGCGTTCCACATCGCCGCCGCCCTGGCCCGGCGCGAACGGACCGGCGAGGGCTGTTACCTCGACGTCGCCGCGGCCACCGCGGTCGCCGCCAACGCGTGGACCGCCGTCGCGGCACTGCTGAACCAGCCAGAGGTCGCCGCCGCCGTGGCGGACCCGGCGCAACGCCGCGGCGTCGCCCGCTACCAGTGGTACGAGACGTCCGATCACAAGTTCGTGCTGTTCTGCCCGGAGGAACGGAGGTTCTGGACCGCCTTCTGCGCGCTGACCGGGCGAGACGACCTCGTCGACCAGGTCTACGGGGAGGACCTGCGCCGGGAGGTACAGGCGATCATGCGCACCCGGACGCTGGCCGAGTGGATGGAGGTGGCGATCGAGCACCGGCTGCCCATCGGCCCGGCTCACGCGGGAATCGACGAGGTCGCCGCCGATCCGCAGATCACGGCCCGCCGGCTGCTCATCCCGGGCCGGGACGCCGAAGGCGATGAGATCGTCTACATCGGCCAGCCCGTGCTCGTCGACGGCACCGCGACTCCGGAACCGCGGCCCGCGCCGGAGCACGGCGCCGACACCGATGCCGTACTCCGCGAACTGGGCTACGAAGCGGACGCGATCAGCAGGCTGGCGACCGACCACGTCACCACGGCCGAGCACGTCGAGGACGACTTCATCGCCTTGAACGTGCACGCCCGGCCGGACCGCTAGACGACCATCTCGGCGAGGTCCGCGGCGATCGTGAGGGGGGCCGCGGTGGCGGCACGGACGTCGTCGACGCCGACGCCCGGCGCGATCTCCCGGAGCACGAACCCCTCAGGGGTGACGTCGACGACCGCGAGTTCCGTGATCACGCGGTGCACCACACCGCGCCCGGTCAGGGGCAGCGTGCAGGTCCCGACGAGCTTGCTGCCGCCGTCCTTCGCGCGGTGCTCCATCATGATCACCACGCGCCGGGCACCGCGCACGATGTCCATCGCGCCGCCCATCCCCTTGACGACTCGGCCGGCGATCATCCAGTTGGCCAGGTCTCCGGCCGCCGACACCTGCATACCGCCCAGCAGGGCGAGGTCGAGGTGCCCGCCGCGGACCATGGCGAACGACAGCGCGGAGTCGAAGATCGCGGCGCCGGGCGCGAGGGTGACCGGCTCCTTGCCCGCGTTGATCGTGTCCGGGTCCTCATCCTCGATCGCCGGGAACCCGCCGACGCCCAGCAGGCCGTTCTCGCTGTGGAAGATCACCCTCGTCGCCGGATCGAGGTAGTGCGGCACCGAGGTCGGAATGCCGATGCCGAGGTTGACGTACATGCCGTCGCGCAGCTCCCGCGCTCCACGGGCCGCGATCACCGCCCGCGTGTTCATCCGGCGCTCACCGCCGCTCGGCGCTCGACGCGCTTCGGCGTCGAGCTCGCGGCCCTGACCACGCGCTGCACGAAGATGCCCGGCAGGTGGATGTGGTCCGGATCGAGCGACCCCGCCTCGACGACCCGCTCGGCCTCGGCGATGGTCTCCCGGCCGGCCATCGCGCACAGCGGGTTGAAGTTGCGGGCCGTCGAGTGGAAGACCAGATTCCCGTCGGTGTCGGCGACGGCCGCGTGCACCAGACCGAAGTCGGTCGCGATGGCGTGCTCGAGGACGACCTCGACGCCGCCGAGCACCCGGGTCTCCCGAGGTTCGCCGCGCTCCACCACCTCGCCGCCGAGGCCGTACCGGACCGGCATGCCGCCGGACGCGACATCGGTGCCGACGCCGACCGGGGTGTAGAACGCGGGGATCCCGGCACCGCCGGCCCGCAGCCGCTCGGCCAGTGTGCCCTGCGGCACCAGCTCGACCTCCAGCTCACCCGACAGGTACCGGCGCTGGAACTCACCGTGCTCACCCATGTACGACGACGTCATGCGAGCGATCTGACCGGCCTTGAGCAGGACGCCGAGTCCCCAGTCCTCCACGCCGCAGTTGTTGGAGACCACGTGCAGCCGCCGGACGCCGCGAGCCGACAGCGCGCCGATCAGGTCCATCGGGATGCCGCAGAGCCCGAAGCCGCCGACCGCGAGGCTGGCGCCGTCGGGGATGCCGGCCACCGCGGCGGCGAGGTCCGTCACCTTGCCCACCGGCACGTCCCCGGTCGCCTCGCTCACCGGCACTGCCCCGGTCCCCTCGCTCACCGATGCTCCCCCGCTCGCGCCGCTCACCGCGTCACCTCGAAGCCGGCGAGCTCGCGATCCCACGCGTCGTCCGCGAGGGGCCGGGCGCGGAGCGCGACCTTGTCGGTCTTGTACTGGGCGTTGCGCGGGAGCTCGGCCACGATCTCGATGTAGCGCGGGACGAAGTAGTACGGCGCGTTGTCGTTGATGAAGCGGGCGATCTCGTCCGGCTTCACCGTCGTACCGGGCCGCGGCACGACCGAGACGGCCAGCTCCGCCTCGGACTCCAGTTCGGCCGACTGCCGTCCGAACGCCGCGACGTCGGCGACGCCCTCGTGCTCGGCCACGACCGCCTCCACCTCGACCATCGAGATGTTGCGGCCCTTGTAGCGGATGTAGTCCTTCTTGCGGTCGGCGAAGAAGTACTGCCCGTCCGGCTCGGCGCGGGCCAGGTCTCCGGTGTGATGCCACAGATTGCGCCACGTCCGCGCGGTCACCTCCGGGGCGTTGAAGTAGCCGGCGAACATCACGAACGGCTCCTTGGGCCGTACGACGATCTCGCCGACCTCGCCGACCGGGACGTCCTCGTCGTTGTCGTCGACGAGCCGCACCTCCAGCCACGGCACCGGACGGCCGATCGCGTTGGCCCGCCAGACGGTGCCGTCGTCGGGAGCGGCGAAGATGCGGCAGGGCACCTCGCTCTGGCCGTACGCCTGCTGGACCTGGTCGATGCCGAAGCGCTCCTTGAACCGGGGGACGTCGCTCCACGGCATCGGCACCGGAACGGCGCAGCGCACCGGGTTGTCCCGGTCGTCGGGACGTTCCTCGGCCTCCATGAGGAACATGTGCATCGCGCCGAGGGTGAAGATCTGAGTCGCGCCGTAGTGGCGTACCCGGTCCCAGAACCGGGAGACCGACAGCCGCGTGTCGATGCCGACCGCGGTCCCGCTCACCAGCGACGGCCACACTGCGGTGGTGTACGCCCCGCCGAGGTACATCGGCAGGCAGGAGTACCAGACCTCGTCCTCGCGGATGTCGCGGTCGGCGATCCACTGCGACGCGGACCACATCAGCCCGGCGTGCGTCTGCATGATGCCCTTGGGCACCCCCGTCGTACCGGAGGACCACCACATCATCAGCACGTCGTCATAGGTCGCGACGGACGGGAGCGCGATCGGCTCACCGGCCGGCAGCTCGTCCCAGGCGTGCACCGTGAGCCCCGGACGCCGCAGCGCGTCGAGATCGGCATCGCCGGTGACCACGAGATGGCGCACCTGCGCCAGCGATTCGAGTTCGGCGCAGTGCCGCGCCAGATGGGCGTCCGCGACGAGAACGCGTGCGGTGGACGCCGCGAGGTTGCGGGCCAGGAACTCACCCCGGTAGTCGGTGCTCATCGGCGCGAACAGCGCGCCGAGCTCGGAGGTGCCGACGCCGGTCAGGACCAGCTCGATCGAGGGGTCCATGTACACCGCGACGACGTCGCCGCGCCCGATGCCGAACCCGCGCAGGCTCGCGGCGATCCGCGACACCTGCTGCCGCGCCTCCCCGAAGGTCACGGTGCGGTCGTCGGACATCAGCCACGTCGTGTCCCCCGCGACCTCGGCCTGCTCGAACAGGACGCGTCCCACGACCCGGTCGGTCAGGCGGGACAGATCGACGATGTGCATAGGTGACTCCCAGGCTGCTCAGGACGATGGGGCGAGTGAGCGGAGGGCCTCGCGCGGATCGGGGCCGATGGGCAACAGCGCGAGGACCGGAGTCGTGACGCCGCCTTGGACGTATTCGGCGATCCGCTCCCGGCACTCGGCGGGTGAGCCGTGCACACAGACCGCGTCGACGACCTCGGCGGGCACGGCGGCCACCGCGGCCTTCCGGTCGCCCGCGTCCCAGGCTTCCCACATGTCCGCCAGCGCCGCGCCGTGGCCGAGCCAGGTCTGGTAGGCACGGTACACCGGGACGGTGAGGTAGCCGGTGACCAGCGGTCGGACCATCGCCCGTACGGCGTCGGCGTCCTGCGAGGGACACACCATGATCCGGGTGACGATCTCGGCCGCCGGGTTCTCCTCGCGGACGATCGCGGCGACGCGGCGGACGTCCCGCGGCGACACCCAGTTCAGGATGACGCCGTCCGCGTCGCGGGCGCCCAGCCGCAGCATCCGCTCCCGCAGCGCCGCCACCAGAATCTTCGGCGCCGGTTCCGGCACGAGGCCGAGCCGGAAGCCGTCCACGGCGAACGAGTCGTAGTGCTCCTTGATCCGCGCCCCCGTGAACGCCGTGCGCAGGAACGCGACCAGGTCGCGCGTGCGTGAGTACGGCGCTTCGAACGCGATGTCGTTCCACTTCGCCGCGATCACGTTGGAGGACGCCCCGATGCCGAGCGTGAACCGGCCGGGGGCGGCCGAGGCCAGCGCGGCGGCCGACTGCGCGATGACGGCCGGCCCGCGGGTGAACGACGAGACGATCGCCGTTCCCAGGCGCAGGCGTGGCTCGGCGGCGGCGAGCGCCAGCGGCGTGAAGGCGTCGGCGCCGTTGGACTCGGCCGACCACAGATCGGTGTAGCCCACGTCGGCGAGCTCCCGGTAGAGCGCGGGATGCTCGGCGAGTGGGATGCCGTCGAGTGGAACCGTGATGCCCCAGGCCATCAGTCTCGCTCCCCCTTGGTGATCGAGTAGGCGGTCGCGATGAGCTTGGGAACGATCCACTCGAAGTCGGCGTGCAGCGCCGTGTCGCTCTGGCCGGTGACGTGGCGGTAGTGGGAACCCTCCGCTATACAGCCGAGCTTGAACAGGGCGAGGGTCTCGTAGTAGCGGCGGTCGACGACGTCGCGTCCCGAGACCGCGGCGTAGCGCTCCGCGAGTTCGGCCCGCGTCGGCGCGTCCGGCTCCTGGCTGGCGTTTCCGTAGAACGCGTTGAGCGGTGATTCCTCACCGGCCTCCGCCCACAGCCCGAGCACCCAGCCGAGGTCGACGAGCGGGTCGCCGACCGTCGACTGCTCCCAGTCGAGCACGCCCGACACGCGAGGCGGCCGGTCGTTCGCGAACAGGACGTTCAGGAACTGGTAGTCGCCGTGGATGATCCCGGGGGGTCCTGATTCGGGCTGGTTGACGCGCAGCCAGCCGGCGACCTCGTCGAGCCGGGGAAGGTCCCGCGTTCGGTAGTTCGCGAGCTGCCCCAGCCACCGATCGACCTGACGGTCGAGATAGCCCGCCGGCCGCCCGAAGCCCGCCAGCCCGGCGGCCTCCCAGTCGATGCGCGACAGGTGGGCGATCACCTCGATGAAGTCGAACATCATCGCGCGCATCGCGCCGTCGGCCAGTGCGTGCTCCGGGTACGGGGCCTTGAGGTGGAAGCCCTCGACCTTCGACATCAGCAGGAACGGCGTGCCGATCACGTCCTCGTCGGTGCAGAGGTGGATCGCGTCGGGGTGCGGCACGGACGTGTTCGTCAGCGCGCGCAGGACCCGGTACTCGCGCGCGACGTCGTGCGCGGACGCGGACAGGCGGTGCCGCGGCGGGCGGCGCAGGATCACCGGATCGGCGTCGGTCGTCAGCTCGAAGATCTCGTTGGAGCTGCCCGAGGTGATCCGCCGGATGTCGCGCACGGCCCCGATCGAGGGGACCGCGCGCTCCAGGTAGGAGAACAGGGTCCGCTCGTCGAGGTACTGCCGTAGCTCTGTCACCTGGCCGCCCCTGGTTCGTCGGTGCTCCGGTCGTGTCAGCGGTTGAGACTCAGCGCCTCCAGCGCGTCCGCGAACCGCTCCCTGGCCCCGGCCGCGCGACTCGGGATGTGCTCGCTCGGCACCTCACGCGCCTCGTAGCCCCGCAGTGTCCGCCGCGCGACGGTGACCCGGTGGATCTCGTCGGGACCGTCGACGATGGAGAAGGATCTCGCCTGCCGGAACATGAGCTCCAGCGGGAGATCGGTGGAGTACCCGAGCGAGCCGTGGACCTGGATCGCCTTGTCGACGACGTCGAAGAGCGCGCGCGAGCCGAAGTACTTGATCATCGCGATCTCGGTCCGCGCCTCGGAGGCCCCCACCTGGTCGATCTTCCACGCCGCGTGAAGTGTCATGAGCCGCGCGGCATGCATCTGGGCGGCCGAGTCGGCGATGTAGTTCTGGATGGACTGCTTCTCCGACAGCAGCGAGCCGTGTGCGTACCGCGACAACGACCGCTCGCACATCATGTCGAACGCGCGCCGCATCATGCCGATCCAGCGCATGCAGTGGTGGATCCGGCCGGGGCCGAGCCGTTTCTGGGCCAGCAGGAAGCCCTCCCCCGGCCGCCCGATCAGGTGGTCGGCGGGGACCCGGACGTCCTCGTAGAGGATCTCGGAGTCGCCGGTCGACCAGTTGAGATGGTGCTCGCACGGCTCGGCCATCGTCCCGATGGTCCGGAGCATGTGCACGCCCGGGGTGCCCTTCGGGACGATGAACATCGACGCGCGCCGGTGCGGCGCGGCGTCCGGATCGGTCACGGCCATGACGATGAGGAAGTCGGCGGTCGGGCCGTTCGAGGTGAACCACTTGTGCCCGTTGATCACCCAGTCGTCGCCGTCGCGTACGGCCCGGGTCGAGAGCAGTGTCGGGTCGGCGCCGGCGCCGGGTTCGGTCATCGAGAAGGCCGACCGCAGCGTGCCGTCGAGCAGCGGATACAGCCAGCGTTCCTTCTGCTCGTCCGTGGCGCCGACGGCGATCAGTTCCGCGTTGCCCGAGTCGGGCGCCATGTTGCCGAACACCTCGGACGCGTAGAACGCCTGGCCGAGGATCTCGTGCAACAGCGCCAGCCTGACCTGGCCCATGCCGCCACCGCCGAGGTCGGGAGGCAGGTGCGCCGCCCACAGCCCGGCGTCCTTCACCTTCTGCTTGAGCGGCTCCTCGAGGCGGAGCAGGGTGTCCCGGTCGACGCCGAGCACCTCCAGGTCGCGCACCTCGGTCGTGACGAACTCGCGGGCCCAGTCCAGCTTCTCCTGGTACTCCGGCTCGGTCGAGAAATCCCACATGGCGGTGCCTGCCTCCCGTCAGCCGACGTCGGCGAACTGGCCGCGTGCGCGACGCTGCCGGTGCATCTCGGGCGAGCCCAGGTACGCGCGGTCGAAGACGGCGCGGCGAAGGAAGAGATGCAGATCGCACTCCCAGGTGTAGCCGATGCCGCCGTGCACCTCGATGGCGCGCCGGGCGGCCGCGATGTACCGCTCGGTGATGTGCGCCTTGGCCAGTGAGGCGAAGCCGCTCGCGTCGTCCTGACGGCGGTCCAGCGCGTGCGCCGCGTACCAGTACAGTCCGCGAGACGGCAGCACGTCGATGGCGACGTCGGCCAACTGGTGCTGGATCGCCTGGAAGTGCGCGATCGTCGTCCCGAACTGCTCACGCTCCTGGCTGTAGCGCACCGCGAGGTCCAGGCACCTGGCGGCCCCGCCGTAGGCGTCCGCCGCGACCAGCACCGCGCCGAGGTCGAGGACCCGCCCGGCCGCCGTGGCACCGCCGGGGAGCCGCTCGTGGTCGGGACCGTCGAAGGCGAGTGTGGCCATCGGCCGCGTACGGTCGATCACGTCGGTGTCGGTGGCTCTGAGGCCGGCGGTGCCGAACTCGACCAGCGCCAGCCCGTCCGCGAGCACGACGACCGCCAGGTCGATACCGTCACCGACCAGGACGTTCCGCTTCTCACCGACGAGCCGGCCGCCGCCCATCTCGAGCTCGTCGAGGCCCCACCGTGTGCCGGGCTCGCCGATCGCGACGGTGGCGCGGCGCTCGCCGGAGGCCAGCTTGGGCAGCCACTCCGCGCGCTGTGCCTCGCTGCCCGCGAGCGTGATCGCGTAGCCGGCCAGCACACGCCCGATGAACGGACCGGGCGCGGCGGCGGCGCCGAGCCGCTCGGCCGCGACGGCCACGTCGAGCGCGCCCGCCCCGCCGCCACCGTGCTCCTCCGGGATCAGCATCTCGTTCAGGCAGAGGGCGTCGAGATCGCCCAGCGAGCCGGTCTGCCCGTCGTAGCGGTCCCGCGCGTGGGAATGAGGCCGCCCGGCTGCGAAAAAGGCATCGATCGACTGTTCGAGCAGCCGCTGCTCCTCGTTCAGATCGAAGTCCACGACGCTCCTAGTTCTCCTGGACGCGCGGCAGCCCCAGGCCGCGCTGGGCGATGATGTTGCGCTGAATGTTCGAGGCGCCGCCGGCGATCGCGCTGCCCAGCGATCCGAAGTACTGGTACATCCAGCGTTCGGCACCGACGTCCGCTCGGTTTCCGGCTCCCGTGTGGGGCAGCAGGCTCGCGTCGCCGAGAATGTCGATCGCGATCGCGGCGATCCGCTCGGCGATGTTGGTGCTGAGGATCTTGTTGGTCAGCCCGAGCGCGCCGGACGACTCCCCCTTCAGCGCGCGCGAGAGCTGGTAGTAGCCCGAGTATCGGTGGGCCTCCAGGAAGCCCTGGACCTCGACCAGCCGGGATCGCAGCCCGGGGTCCTCGATCCACGGGCGCCCGGACGGGCCCCGGGTCCGCCGCGCGAGCCGGATCAGGCTGTTCATCAGCTGGTCGGATCCGCTGACGTCCCCGACCCAGGCCCGTTCGTGCTTGAGCGTGGTGTTGGCGACGCCCCAGCCCTCGCCGGGCTTGCCGACGATCCAGTCCGCATCGGTCGTCGCGTCGGTCAGGAAGACCTCGTTGAACTCCGACTCGCCGGTGATCTGGCGCAGCGGGCGCACCTCGATGCCGGGCTGGCGCATCGGTACAAGCAGGTACGAGATGCCCTTGCGCTTCGGAGCGTCGGGGTCGGTGCGGGCGAGCAGGAACATGTAGTCGGCCTCGTGCGCGAAGCTCGTCCACACCTTCTGGCCACTGATCACCCAGCGGTCGTCGACAAGCGTCGCCCGCGTCCGCAGCGACGCGAGATCGCTGCCCGCGTTCGGCTCGCTGTAGCCCTGGCACCACTTGATCTGGCCGTTGATGGTCGGCTCGATGAAGCGTTCCTTCTGCCACTCCACGCCGGCTTCGAGCAGGGTGGGGACGAGGAGCTGCGTGCCGAGCGACTTGACCTCCATCGGCGCGTGCGCCGCGGCGAACTCCTCGCGGATGACGCGCGCCTTGAGGACGTCGGACGGCTGTTCGGACCCGCCGTAACGGCGCGGAACGGACCGGTAGAGATAGCCGGCGGCCACGGCCTCCTTGCGGAACGCGGCGACTTCGGCAGGGTCGTCGGAGGCCCGCCAGTGCTGCCGGAGAAAGGTGCGTACCTCTTCGCGGAACACCTCGTAGTCGGGGCCGTACGTCAGGTCCATCTCCACCTCAGGTCGTCCGAGTGATGGCCTATTTAGGATACTCTATTGTTGCGACGGCGACAACCGTCCACCGCCACAAGCGATGAGTAACAGTGCACTGAATGAACCAATGGCGCGCTGCGGAACACCTAAGGGCGGGCGTCCACTCCTCCATCAGGAGACCACGCGGGGGGGGTTCCTCGCCGGGAACACGCTCACCCGCCCGATGCGCATACGCACCTGGGCCTACGCGGCAAATAAGAGTATACTCAAATAGGGCCGCACTCGGCCGAGCGGAACTCGATCCCGCTCGGCGGAGGCGGCCCGGAGGACCTCGTGCCGGGCGTTACTCGCCTGCGGCTGCGGCGGCCAGGGCGTTGAGGTGCTTGAGCATGCGGTGCTGGGCGAGGGACGTGTCTCCCGCGACGATCGCCTCGGCGATGACCTCGTGGGCGTGGTGGACCTCCTCGACCTCCTTGGCCGAGGAGACGCTGCGCGCCGCCTGCTTGTCGTACATCGCGGTCGTGCCGAGGAAGCGCGCCGCGCTCAGCTGGGTCAGGACGTTGACGAACAGGTGCAGCGCCGGGTTCCCGCTGAGCTCGGCGACGACGACGTGGAAGTCGTGGATGGTCGCGTCCGACTCGCCGCCCAGGAACTCCGACTCGTGCGCCAGCGCGCCGCGCAGTTTGACGATGCCCGCCTCGTCGATGTTCTCGGCGGCGCTGCGCACGGCCGCCAGCTCCAGCGCCGTGCGCGCCTCGAACAGGTCCGGCGGGTTCACCTTGCGGTAGCGGAGGTAGACCGCGGCAGCGTGGGCCATCGCGTCGGGATCGGGCTCGGCGACGACGAGGCCGCCGCCCGGCCCCCGGCGCATGTAGGCGACGTTGTGATGCTCGAGCAACCGGATCGCCTCGCGGAACGCGGCACGGCTCACGCCGTACTCGGCGAGCAACTCGGCCTCGGAGCCGATGACCTTACCCACCGGCCAGTCCATCTCGATGATGCGCATCTCGATTTTCTCGCAGGTGAGCTCGGCGAGTTTCTTGGTGTGGTTTCCGCTCTGCACCGGGGCGGCCGGTTTGCGGCTCATCATCACTCCATCGCCGAATACAGGTTCCTCATTTAGTAACCAAGGTACCAAAGTCCACGGCCGGTGATGACACGCGAGCGCTCGTGTCCGACGCCGCCGCGTTCGAGGTGTGAACGCGCTGGTCACCGGGCCTGCCGCGCCGGCCGGCGCGGCAGGGTCACCGTCACCGTGCCCGGCCCGACCGACACCCCGTGCCGGTTCTCCGACCACAGGCGCAGCTCGGCCACGCCGGTGTCCGCCTCTTCCCAGACGCGCGCCACCTCGCCGCGTACGGTCACGACGTCGCCGACCGTGTTGAAGGAGCGCATCCGGAAGCCGGAGAACCCCCGGATCTCGCCGCCCAGGCCGATGAACTCGCGGACGCAGCGCTCCCACATGCCGTGCAGGAAGAGGACGTTCGCGTACATCTCCGGGGCGCCGGTCGATCGCGCCCACTCGGTGTTGTGATGGATCGCGTGGAAGTCCCGGTTGCTTCCGGCCGCCATGACGAGGCGGTACACCGTGAGCGGGAACCGGACGGCCGGCAGCGGACGGCCTTCGGCGAGATCGTCCCACCAGAGCTGACGATCCCACGCGATCGGCCGGCCGGCCTGCGGTTCCGCGTCAGGGCGTGGCTGGTGATCCTGCGACGGGGCCGGTGAGCCGGCGCTCGGCCGGGCCGGTCCGGGTTCGTAGCTGTAGCCCGTCGTGCGGCGCCGGGCGACGAGCTCGCCGCGCTGATCGTGGATCTCCGACTCCCAGGTCAGAAACGCCCCGCGACCCACGCTCGTCTGCTTCGGCACGCAGGAGACCAGCACGTTGCCCTTGACCGCGAGCCGATCTCCCACGACCACCGGCTTCAGGTGGTCGATCGCCAGATCGGTCGCGAATCCCCCACGGGTGGCCGGAGCGAGCTTCGCCCGGACCGGCCCGGACCCCGTCCAGGCCGGCTGCGCGTCGCGCTCCGAACTCGTGAACACCGGTGCGTCGCCGGGGCTCCACACCGGTGGGATCGTGAACGTGATGAGGCTGCTCACCGGAGCCGGGATGTCGCGGTAGCCGTACCGGCGCGCGAGCTCCCGGTCGTGGTGCAGCGGGCAGCCGAACTCGAGCGGCTCGGCGAACCTGCGTACGGCACCCGCCTCGACCGGTTCGGGACCTTCCCGGAGTTCACCGTCCCCGAAGTCGGTCCCGACCGCGTCGATCATCGGCTGCCATGCCCGCTGCCACTGCTCGCTCATGACGTGCTCAGTGGAAGCGGAAGAGGTCTCGGGCGTTGGTCTCCACGATCTTGCGGACCTCCTCGGTCGGCACGTCGGCGAACACCTTCTGCGCGTTGGCACGGCTGTTCGGCCACAGCGAGTCCGAGTGCGGATAGTCGCTCTCCCACAGCAGCTTGTCGACCCCGATGTCGTGGCGCAGCCCGATGCCGACCGGGTCATCGATGAAGCAGGAGTAGATGTGCTCGCGGACGACGTCGGACGGGCGCCGGTCGGGGTCGACGTTGTTCTCGATCGGGTACTCCCGGTAGTCCTCCCACACCTGGTCCATGCGCATCAGCGCGTAGGGCACCCACCCGATGCCGCCCTCGGAGTAGGCGACCTTGAGCGTCGGGTGCTTCTTGAACACCGGTGACATGACCAGCTCGGCCATGGAGTTGAACAGGGTGATCCCGAACAGCGCCGTCACGGCGGCCTGTGGCGCCTCGGGCGACACGAACGGGATGATCTTGGAGCCGCCGAAGTGCATGGACAGCGGCATCTGCGCCTCGGCCGCCGCCGCGAACACCCCGTCCCACGCGGTGGTCTGGTACGACGGCAGGCCGAGGCCGGCCGGGTTGTCCGGGAACGCGATCGATCGTGCGCCCTTCGCGGCGCAGCGCCGCACCTCCTGTGCGGACAGGTCCTGGTCCCACATCGGAAGGATGATCAGGGAGATGTACCTGTCGGGCGCGGCCGCGCACCACTCGTCCAGCACGAAGTCGTTGTACGCCCGCACGCAGAGGAGGGCGAGGTCCTTGTCCTTGCCGCGCAGGAACTTGCTCCCGGAGAATCCGGGGAGGCTCGGGAAGGGCGCCTGGGCCCACACGCCGTCCTCGTCCATGTCGGCCAGCCTGGCCACCGGGTCGTAGGTGCCCCGGCGCATCTGGTCGAACCGGACCGGGCTGAAGTTGCGGTCCTTGACGTCCAGCCCCGCCGTCGCGGTCAGGCCGACGTTCGGCTCGAGGGTGTCCTCGTACCGCCAGACCTGCATCCCCTTCTTGAGGTGGACCTCCTTCGCGTAGAAGGGCTCGACCCGGTCCTCGGTGATCTCTTCGACGTGCGGGCACCGGTCGTGGTACTTGGCGGGCAGGCGATCGACCCAGAGGCCGGGCGGTTCGATGAGATGATCGTCAATCGAGATCATCTTGATGTCGTCGGTGAGTGGCATGGAACCTCCTAGTGACCGAGTACGGCCTGCTCGACGATCCGCATCTGATCGTTCGCGTCGGCTGGGATGTCGTAGTCGCCGATGTCGAAGGCTTCGCGGAAGTGAGCGCGGACCTGTTCGGGCGTCAGCGTGGTCCGCGCGGCCCACCCGCGTGTCTGGGCCAGGAAGCCGCGGGCGACGTGGCTCCCGCCGGCGTGGACGACCTCCCCGTTGACCGGGCATTCCTCGCTCAGCAGGTACGCGACGACCGCGGCGACGTTCTGGGGCGACATCAGGTCGCCCCACAGCTCCTTGGCCTCGGGCCGCGCGAGGCGGGTCCCGGCGAGGGGGGCGATGGAGTTGACCTTGATATCGAGTCCCTTGTGCCGTGCCTCGTAGGCGAGGCACTTGGTCAGGCCGATGATGCCGGTCTTGGCCGCGGAGTACGCGGGCTGGCGATAGTGACCGAACTGGGCCATCGACGACGTCAGCACGATCCGTCCGTAGCCGCGCTTCTCCATGTCCCGCCACGCCGGCTGGCCGACGTGCCACGCGCCGAGTAGGTGCACGGCCAGCACGTCGAGCACCTCCCGCATCGGCTGGTCCGCGAACATGCCGGCGTTGACGACGCCGGCGTTGTGCACCAGCAGGTCGACCTGCCCGAACGCGTCCAGCGCAGTCCGCACGACGGCGGCTCCGCCCTCGGCGGTCGCCACCGAGTCCAGCGACGCCACGGCCCGCCCACCGGCCGCCGTGATCTCCTCGACCACCTCGGCGGCGACGGACGCGTCGGGGTCGCCGCCCTTCGGCTGGACGCCCGGATCATTGATCACCACCGCGGCGCCCCGCGAGGCCAGGAGAAGCCCGTACGCGCGGCCGATGCCTCGCCCGCCGCCGGTGATGACCGCGACCTTGCCGCCGAAGTCGACGTCCGGCATCTGCCCTCCTCACCTTCTCACAGATCAGGACACTGAATATTTACGGACACGCGGTTTCGGTCTCACACGGTCCAGTTCGGCTTGCGCTTCGCCATGAACGCGGCCGGCCCCTCGGTGGCGTCCGGGTGTTCCAGGTGCGCCTGCAGCAGCTCGTAGCCGTGCTTGAGGCCGTCGTCCAGGCCGCGGTCGAGGCTCTCCCAGATCGCCCGCAGCGACGTCTTCACGCTCTGGGGTGACGCGCTCGCGATGATGTGGCCGAGCTCGACCGCCCGGTCCCGCAGCCTCTCGACCGGCACGACCTCACTGACCAGGCCCAGCTCGAGGGCCCGCTGCGCGCCGATCCGGTACGACTTGCCCAGCGTGACCATGCGCAGGACCTCGCCGAGCGGGATCCGCCGCGCGAGCCCGATCGGCTCCAGCGCGCTGACCTGCCCGACGTGGACGTGCGTGTCGAAGAAGGTGGCGTTCTCGCTGCAGATCACGATGTCCGCGTCGGCGACGAAGTGCAGCCCTGCCGACGCGCAGAGCCCGTTGACGGCTGTGATCGTCGGCGTGAACACACCGGCCTGCCGTGCGGTGTAGCGCGGGTAGTCCTCGGGCCCGTCGAGCTCGGAGACGTCGCCGCCCGAGGAGAACGCCCGATCGCCGGCCGCGGTGACGACGACCGCCCGGACGTCCGGATCGGCGTCGAGCTTCGGCCAGAGCTCGGTCAGCCTGGATCGCACCGAGCGGGAGAAGGCGTTGAGCTGCTGCGGCCGGTTGATCGTGAGCACCACGACGTGGCCGTCCCGCTCCACCAGAAGCTCGTCATCCGGCGACGGAGCACCACCCACGACCCCACCTCATCTCCGAGCATTTAAAGTATACTCTATTACTATCACGACAGACCAGCACTCGTCTACGGTGCAGATCAGGCTAAACAGCACCGTAATTGAAAACACTGAGTGTGGTCCGAACAAGAGGAGAGCAGATGAGCGTCGCGGTAGTCACAGGCGCCGGCCGGGGACTCGGTCTCCAGACCGCGCGGACGCTCGCGCAGCGAGGTCATTCGATCGTCGCGATCGACGTGGACGCGGACGGCGCCGCCGACACCGCCGCGGCCGTCGGCGGCCGCGGGTTCGGCTGCGACGTCGCCGACCGCGACGCCGTGCGCGAGGTGGCGGAGCAGGTCGGGCCGGTCGACGTCCTCGTCAACAACGCGGGCATCTGGCGCTTCGGCCCGCTGCTCGACCTCGGCCGCGAAGACGTGATCGACGTCGTGAACGTCAACCTGCTCGGGACGCTGTGGTGCGTGCAGGCGTTCGTCCCCGGCATGGCCGGGCGCGGCGGCTCGGTGATCAACCTGTCGTCCGGCGCCGCCCGCATGCACTCGCCGGGAACCGGCGTCTATCCGACCACCAAGAACGCGATCGAGGCGCTGACCGTCCAGCTCGCCGTCGAGCTCGGCCCGCTCGGCGTACGGGTCAACGCCGTCGCTCCCGGCTCGATCCTGACCGAGGCCACCGCGAAGATCCTCAGCGAGAGCGACCGGGCCGAACGCGAACGGACCATCCCGGCCAGCCGGATGGGCCGGCCGGAGGACATCGCCGACGCCATCGCGTACCTGGCCTCCGACGCGGCCGAGTACGTGACCGGGCAGACCCTCTACGTCGACGGCGGCCTCACCTCCGGCAAGGTCACGGCCCGCTGACCGCCGGCTGTGAGGGCGGCCCTGGCCATCACCTGGTCAGGGCCGCCCTCACCCAGGCCCTAGTCGAACACGATCAGGCCGCGGATGTTCCGTCCGGCCCGGAGGTCGGCGTAGCCCTCGTTGATCTCGTCGAGGGTGTACGTCTTGGTGACCATCTCGTCGAGCTTGAGCTGTCCCCGCCGGTAGAGGTCGAGCAGCTGGGGCATTGCCGTCCGGGGGTTCTCGCTGCCGAGCCTGGAGCCGCGCAGCTGTTTCTCCGAGAACGTCAGATCGTTGAGGTTGCAGGTGATCTCCGTCGTCGCGGTCGGCGCCACCGCGGCGACCACGATCCGGCCCCGCTTGCCGGCGAGCCCAATCGACGGCGCGATGAGATCGCCCGCGGCCAGCGACGACGTGAGCACCACGGCGTCGGCCATGTGCCCGGAGGTGATCTCGGTGACGAGCGGCAGCGCCTCGTGGACGTCGGGCGCGCCGTGCGTGGCGCCGAAGTCCATGGCCGCGTCTCGTTTCCAGGCGACCGGATCCACGGCGACGACCTGGCTGGCCCCCGCCATGCGGGCGCCCTGGACGGCCGCCATGCCGAGGCCGCCCACACCGACCACGACGACGGTGTCGCCCGCGCGTACCTCCCCGGCGTTGACCGCCGTGCCCCAGCCGGTCGTCACGCCGCAGCCCACCAGGGCCGCCTTGTCGAGCGGCAGGTCCTTGTCGATCCGCACGGCGGAGTTCTCGTGCACGACGACGTACGGCGAGAAGGATCCCAGCATGCAGAACGCCGTGACCGGCTGATCGTCGATGTGGATGCGGTGGGTGCCGTCGGACAGGGCGGTGCCGCTCGCCATCCGCGCGCCGCTCTCGCAGAGGTTCTGCCAGCCGCGGACGCACGGCCGGCAGCGCCCGCACGCCGCGACCCAGCTCAGCACGACGTGGTCGCCGACGGCGAGGGTGTCGACGTCCGGCCCGACGGCCTCGACGACGCCCGCGCCCTCATGCCCGCCCACCACCGGATATCCCTGGTAGTGCGAGTCCCCGGTCGCGACGTGGTCATCGGAGTGGCACAACCCGCTCGCGGCCAGCTTGACCCGGACCTCGTGCCGCTTCGGCTCGCCGAGGTCAACGGTCTCGATCTTCCATTCCTGGCCGGCTCCCCAGAGCACGGCGGCCTGCGTGCGCATCAGGCGCTCACCCCTTCCGGAAGGTGCAGAGACTTGTACTCCAGGTAGCCGCTCACACCCTCGGGACCGCCCTCACGCCCGATCCCGGAGCACTTGTAGCCGCCGAACGGGCTACCGATGCGGAAGTCGTTCACGGTCACGCCGCCGGTGCGGATCCTGCCGGCGACGCCGATGCCCCGCTCGACGTCCCCCGTGAACACCGACCCGGACAGGCCGTACGACGAGTCGTTGGCGATGCGGACCGCGTCCTCCTCGGTCTCGTACGGGATGATCACGGCGACCGGCCCGAAGATCTCCTCCTGGGCGATGCGCATCCCGTTGTCGACGTCGACGAACACGGTCGGCTCGACGTACCACCCGTGGGACCGGCCGGACGGTCGGCCGCCGCCGATGGCGACCTTGGCCCCCTGCTCCCGTCCGGAGGCGATGTAGCCCTCCACCCTGGCTCGCTGGCGCTCGGCGACGAGCGGGCCGATCTGCGTCTCGGCGTCCCGCGGGTCGCCGACGGTCAGCGTGGAGACCGCCTCGCAGTAGCGATCCGCGATCTCCTGATAGCGGCTCATCGGCGCGAGCACCCGGCTGATCGCGGCGCAGATCTGCCCGTTGTTCTGCATCACCCCGTTCACCATCTTGGGGATGTCGCGCTCGAGGTCGGCGTCCTCCAGCACGATCGCCGCGGACTTGCCGCCGAGCTCGAGGGTCACCCGCTTCACCTGCTCGCCGCAGATGGCCCCGATCCGGCGGCCCGCGGCCGTGCTGCCGGTGAAGGCGACCTTGTCGACGCCCGGATGGCTGATGAGGTGCTCCCCCACCTCGCGGCCGGCCGGGATGATGCTGATCACACCCTCCGGATAGCCCGCCTTCTGGACCGCCTCGGCGATGGCGTAGCCGTCGAGCGGGGTCTCGGGCGCCGGCTTCACGATGACCGTGCATCCGGTGAGCGTGGCCGGGAGCAGCTTCGCCATGAGAAGCCCGAGCGGCACGTTCCAGGGGACGACGCCGGCCACCACGCCGACCGGCTCCCGGACGATCAGCGAGGGGCCGGCGGCGCCCTGACGCAGTTCGCGAAGCGGGACCTGCCGCGCCGTCTCGACGTACTCCTCGACCAGCCCGCGTACGACGCGCTGCGTCGTCGGCCGGGTGAACCGGACCGGAGAGCCCATCTCGTCGGTCTGCAGGAGCGCCAGTTCCTCGGCCCGCGGGGCGAGTGCGTCGATGAGGCGGAGGGTGATCTCGGCGCGTTCCTCGAACGACATCCGCGGCCACGGACCGGTGTCGAAGGCCGTACGCGCCGCCGCCACCGCCGCGTCCATGTCGGCCGGTTCCGCCGCCGGCAACCGGCCGACGACCTGCTCGGTGGTCGGGGAGATCACCTCGAGCACCCCTTGGCCGGCGGGCGCGCTCCACCGGCCGCCGATGAACAACTGGTCGAACTCGAGCATCGGATCGTCTCCTCTCGGTTCCCCCACGATCGTGGGTGCCGTCCGGCCCTGGACGGACCAGGCGGCCTAGTGAGACGATATCCTTATACTCTTTTCCCGCCAATGCCCTATCTCACGACACAGGCGGCATTAAGAGTGCTCTGTATGTGGCAGATCAGAGGCCGGGGACCGCGAGCACGGACACGGTGCAGTCCCCCGGCGGCGTGCCCACCATGATGTCGGCCACCATCAGCGCGGGCTCTCCGTCCAGGTGGCGCGGGTAGACCACGTTGATGTCGGCCGGCATCCGGGTCGGCAGCCCGGCGCCGCCAACCAGGAAGTGCCCGCCATCGGCCGTGAAGGCGTGGATCTCGTTCTTCATCGGCGCGGTCACCACCACCGTGCCCCGCCGCGTCACGCAGACTCCGTCGAGTTCCCCGAGGTCACGGTGGACGGGCGGCGGCTGCACACCGGACCGGAAGGCGCTCATCGGCAGCCGGTAGACGCCGCCCCCCACCGGATCGACCGGCGAGCAGCTGACGCCCCAGCACACGCCGTCCAGCGGCGAGACCGCGCAGCCGTTCACGTACCCCGGCATCACCACCCGGGTCACCTCGTCGGCGGCCCCGGGCTCGTCGCGCACCAGCGGTCCCAGAGCGGCGGCGGGGATGCGGTACACGGCCGGGGAGACCGGAGGCGGCAGGGCGGGATCGACGCCCGGGTTGGTGTGCGGGCAGTCGGCGATGTACATGTTCCCGTCGGCGTCGATCGCCAGCCCGTTCGGCATCTCCAGCGCCTCGAAGCGCCGCGCGATCCGCGAGCCCTCCCACAGCGGGACGCGGCCGCGAACCTCGCCGCTCATCGGGTCGAACGCGAGCACGTGCGGACGCGCGTCGGCGGGACCGGAACCGTCCGGATGCGCGATCGGCTTGCCGTCCGCGACGATGAACGCGGTGCCGCGCGGGAACGCCTCGATGTCGGCCCGGAGCACGTCACAGCCGAGCGTCGTGGTGAGCCCGTCGATCAGCCTGCGCTCCTCGACCGTGACCTCGCCGTCGCGCGAGATGCGCGCCCTGGTCACGAACGCCTCTCCTTCGAGGTAGACCAGCCCCTGACTCTCCCGGAACCACGGGAACCCGACGTCGAGCCGGCAGTTGCCGAAGACGAAGGTCTCACCGTCCTCGAGCATCTCGGCACTCTCCGGGTTGGTGCACCCCTCCACCACTCCGAGCAGCTTGCCGGTGAATCGGTCGGTCATCATCGCTCTCCCGGTCTCAGCCAGTAAGGCGAATGTAGTATACTCTATTATGGAATTTCGGTGCCAGAACCGACATCGCAAAGGCGGGGAGTCATGGAACTAGCCCGCGTCATCGACGAGGTCGCGCATCTCGACGCCGACGCTCCGGCCCTGTGGTTCGAGGGACGGTGGTACTCCTGGGGCGAGCTCACCGCTCGCGGCGACGAGGTGCTGTCACGCGTCGCCGGCGCCGGAGTACCCGCCGACGAGAGCGTTGGCGTGATCCTCCGCAACGATCCCCTCTGCGTGGCGGTGCTGCTGTCCGCGCTGCGCGCCCGGCGTCCCGTGCTCACGTTCAGCCCGCTGCTGCCCGACGCCGCGCTCGCCGACGACGTCAGGGCCAACCGGCCCGCCGCCCTCGTCGGCCTGTCCGCCGACTGGGCCCGTCCCGGCCTCGCCGACGCCGTACGGACCGCCGGCGGGCTGGGCGTACAGCTCGGTGACGACGGCGCGGCGGCCGTGCCCGAGACCGCGTACGCTCCGGGCGCGGACCACTTCACCGCGGGGTCCGGCACCGCGGCCACCATGCTCACCAGCGGTACGACCGGTCCGCCGAAGCGCGTGGCGGTGACGCTCAACGGCCTGGCGCACGCCGTGTACAGCGCGACAGTGCATCACGAGGGCAAGCGCGCCGACGCACCGCCGCGGCTGCGCGAGGCCACCTCGATCATCGATCTGCCCCTGTTCAACATCACGTCGTACCTCGACATCGCGATGACCGCGGCCGCCGGGCGCCGGATCTGCCTGATGCGGCGGTTCGAGCCCCGGGCGTGGGGGCAGGCCGTCCGCGACCACAAGGTCGTCGTCGCACTCCTCGTCCCGACGGCCATGCGCATGGTGGTCGACGCCGAGATCCCGAAGGAGTGGCTGACGAGCCTGCGCGTCGTCCGCTCCGGCTCGGCGCCGCTCGATCCGGAGCTCGCCAGGACGTTCGAGGAGAGGTACGACGTGCCGGTGATCGTGTCGTACGGCGCGACCGAGTTCTCCGGGGCGCTCGCCGGGCTCACGATGGCCGACCGGCGCCGCTGGGGAACGGCGAAACGCGGCAGTGTCGGCCGCCCGCACCCCGGCGTCGAGCTCCGCATCGTCGACCCAGGGGACGGCCGCGACCTGGAACCCGGCGCCGTGGGCGTACTCCTCGCGCGCGCCCCGCAGATCGCGGGCGCCGAGCCCGGCGGTTGGACCCGAACGAACGATCTCGCCCGCATCGACGAGGACGGCTTCTTGTTCATCGAAGGGCGCGTCGACGACGTCATCATCCGCGGCGGGTTCAAGGTCGATCCGCGTTCGGTCGCCGCCGTGCTGTGCCGGCACCCCGACGTGGCCGACGCGGCGGTCGTAGCGCTGCCCGACGCGCGCCTCGGGCAGGTGCCCGGCGCCGCAGTCGTCCTGCGGGACGGCGCGCCGGACCGGCCCGATCTGGAAGCCGACCTGCAGACCTGGGTACGCGGCCACCTCGCCCCGTACGCGGTGCCGGTCCGGATCCGGACCGTCGGCGCGCTCCCGCGAACGCCGACGATGAAGATCGCCCAACGGCAACTGCTCGACCTGCTGAAGGGCTGAGGCCATGAGTGCTCTCCCGACGCGTATCACGCCGTCCGCCGACCACGATCGGCTCCGGGACGCGGTCCGCGCGTGGCTCGCGGCCAACACGCCCGCCGGCTGGCACGACGAGCTCAAGACCGCGACGAAGGAACGGTTCCGCGCCTTCAACATCCGCCAGGCACAGCTGCTGCGGTCGGCCGGGCTGCTCGCGACCCACTGGCCCGCCGAGTACGGCGGCGGCGGATTCAGCTTCCGCGAACAGCTCATCATCCAGGAGGAGCTCGTCCGGGCCGACTTTCCGCAGCCCCGGCTGCTCGAGATCTCGCTCGCGCACATCGCCGCGACCCTGATCGCGTACGGCTCGGCGGAGCAGCGCGCCCACCTCTCGGCGATCCTCGACGGCGAGATCTGGTGTCAGGGCTTCTCCGAGCCAGAGGCCGGATCGGACCTGGCCGCGCTCCGCACCCGGGCCGTACGCCGCGGCGACGTGTACGTCGTCAACGGGCAGAAGGTCTGGTCGAGCTACGCGGACCAGGCCTCCTGGTGCCTGTTGCTCGCCCGTACCGATTCGGACGCGCCCAAGCACCGCGGGCTGTCGATGTTCATGCTCGACCTGGACTCACCCGGCGTCGAACTGCGACCGACCCGGCAGGCGACCGGCACGGAGGAGTTCTGCGAGCTGTTCTTGACCGACGCCGAGATACCGGTCGCGCACCGCCTCGGCGAGGAGAACGCCGGCTGGCGGATGGCCCAGACGACCCTGGCCACCGAGCGGGTCTTCAACATCCTGGAGCTGCAGGCCAGGCTGGCCGTGGCCCTCGACGAGATCGCCGTGCGGGCGCGGGTGACGCCGGCAGGAGTCGGCCGGACCGCCGCGGACGACGCGTCGTTCCGGCAGGACCTGGCCGCACGTGCCGCGGAGGTCGACGTGCTCGGCCTGCTCGGGCAGCGGCTGGCGCAGAGCGTCGAGCTGACCGGCGAGGTCGGCCCCGAAGGCTCGATCGTCAAGCTCATGTACAGCGAGACCCTGCAGAAACTGACCGGGCTGGCCCTGCGGATGCAGGGCATGCCGGCGATGCTCGACGAACGGCGCGAGTTCGCCACCACCTGGACCTCGGGACACTGGATGATCGACCACCTCAAGTCATGGAACTGGACCATCGCGGCCGGCAGCAACGAGATCCAGCGCAACATCATCGGCGAACGCGTCCTCGCCCTGCCACGGGAGCCACAACCATGAGCGGATCGATGGGCAACGGGAGTCCGGTCCCTCCCCCGACGGAGGAGGGCTCATGAGCGACGTCCCCGGCATCGACCCCGAGCGCGCGGAGATACGCGAGGAGTTCCGGCAGTCGGTGCGCGGCGTGCTGAAGCAGGCGGCGGCTCGTGGCCCGCGACCGGTCTGGGCGGCCGAGACCGTGGACCCGTCAGCGTACGAGCAGGCCGCGGGCCTCGGCTGGCTGGGCCTGCTGGTCGACGAGGAGTGGGGCGGTGCGGGGGCCGGTCTGCTCGAGGCCGTCGTCGTCGCCGAGGAGCTCGGCGCTCACCTCACCGTCATGCCGTTCCTGTCCAGCGCCGTGCTCGGCTGCACCGCCGTTTCCGTGGGCGGCGACGCCGCCGCGCGGGAGCGCTGGCTCCCGGGCCTGGCCGCCGGCCGCCTGCGGAGCGCCGCGCTGCTCACCGGACGGTCGGGACGCCTCGGGCCCGAACTGCTCGACGTGGAGGCGACCGGCGACGGCGAGGACACCGTGTTGCGCGGCGAGGCCGGGTTCGTCCTGGACGGCGAGGACGCCGACCTCCTGGTGGTGGCCGCCCGCCGCGCCGGGCGGGCGGAGCCCGAGCTCTATGCCGTTCCCGGCGGCACCCCCGGTGTCGAGACGACCGAACTGCTCGGTGTCGACCGGACCCACCGGCTGTCCGGCGTGGTGTTCCGCGACGTGCGCGTGGACGCGTCCGCGCGCCTGCCGCGCGGCGCGGACGCGTTCCCGGCGATGCTCGACCGCGCGGCGCTCGTACTCGCGGCCGACGCGCTGGGGGTCGCGCGGCGCGCCCTCGACATGGCCGTGGAATACGCGAAGCAGCGGGAGCAGTTCGGCCGGCCGATCGGCTCGTTCCAGGCGATCAAACACAAGCTGGCCGACATGTACGTGCTCGTCCAGGGTGCGTCGGTGGCCGTGGACGGGGCGGCGGCCGCGCTCGATGAGGGCAGGGACGCTCGCCGGCTCGTCGCGGTGGCGAGTTCGTACGCGAGGGACGCGGCGACGAAGGTGGCGGGCGACGCGATCCAGGTACACGGCGGCATCGGCTACACCTGGGAGCACGACTGCCATCGCCTGTTCAAACGCGCGAAGTTCGACGAGCTCTACCTCGGCGACCCGTCGGTCCAGCGCGAACGCCTGGCGCGACTGCTCCTCGACGGCTGAGCGGCAGGCAGGACAGGCTAGGGGGTGTCCGGTGATCCACCAGACATTCCCCTCAGCTATACGCAGGAGCTTCTGCTGGATCGCCTGTGGCCAGCGGATTTCTGTCGTCCGGTTTCGTGGCGTACGTGCGCTCGCGGAGCAGGCCAGGCTCAGTGCGTGGGTCAGCGGTCCTGGCGGGACCGTGGCGGTGCGACGGTGGTGACCAGGCCGGTCTTAACGTCGTAGGAGTAACCCGAGACCTTGATTCTGGGTGAGACCTACGGCGCGTTGATGATCTTCTCGACATCGCCGGGAACGGTGGCCGCCGGGTCCAGGACGGCCCGTCTGGCGAGCTCCGCGTCGTCGAAGCCGCGAGTGGCGAAGCCATGACGAAGACCCTCGTAAGCGAAGAACCCAGACCCGCAGTCTGTGTGGTGCACCACCGCCAACTCGAACCAGTCCGCGTCTCGCGTCTCCTCGACCGACTGAACCGTTAACGCCTTCATGGCCACGTCCGGAGAGGGAGGCACCGCGAGGTTTCACGCAGACCGAACCGTCCGACGCCGTCGCGGGCTGTTTGGCCGTCTGCCGAATGGTCTACTGATGAGGCCCGGAGGAAGCAGTTCAGGTATTGAGTAGCGGTCGGCCGGGGGAGGCCGCCATCTCCGACACAAGTCGTTCGAAGCCGGTACGCCGTGCGGCCGGGAATCACGCGGCGTCTGATTCGTACCCTGACGGCGCCGCCACTGACGTACATTCAGGCCAACGGCGGAGTACGGTGAGAAGGGTTCGCCGTGCCGGCGCGGGGCACGCGCGGAGCACCACGGGGGAGTTGCCGACATGCCGGTGTCATGGTTCTGGATGCTCGACGACACCCCTGGGGAAAGCGAGCTGGCGGAGGAGCTCCGTGCCCTGTCCCCAGGATCGGTCGCGCAGCGGCTCGCGGCCCTCGCCGGGCGGGCGGCCCAAGGCGACCCGGCACACCTCCGGAGGTATGCGCTGGCACTGTCCGTATGCGGCCGTCCGGAACAGGCGGCGCGGGCGTGGGAGCACCTGACGCGCCTGCGCCCGTACTCGCTTACGGTCTGGCTCAACCTGGCCACCGCCTGCCTCCTCTGCAACCGGCCCGACGGAGCGGCCGACGCGCTCCGGCGGGCTCGGGAGGCGCTCGCCCACGATCCGGCCCTGGTGGCTCAGGTGGACGCGAAGTCACGGGAGCTCCTGGAAGTCCGCGACCAGGCCGCGAGAATACTGCGGCTGAAGGAAATGCAGGTCGCCGCTCTCCGTGAACGCCTCGCCGTGAGCCGCGGCGAGCGCGGCGACAGGCTCCGGCTGGCCAAGCTGCTGGTTTTCCTGATGTTCTCCCCGGGCCAACGTGTCACCTTGGACGACACGCTCGCCGCCGCTCGCGCCGCACACGTCGAGGACCCGTCCGACCCGGCACCGCTGGAACTCCTCGTTGCCGTGCTCACCCAGGCGCAACTATTCGAGGAACGGGCGGAGGCACTGCGGAGGCTGGAAGCGGTTGCCCCGCACTCCAAGGTGCTGGAGGGCATCCGGATGGTGTCCCGCCCCGATCCGTCCTTCGAGGCGGAGGTCGCCGCGCACAGACGTCACTCCGTGGATCTGATCGGCAGGGCCATCGAGGGCGACCCGGAGGCCGAAGCGGAGATCCGTGACCGGCTCAGACAGAACCCGGACGCCCCGGAGTACCGGATCGGGTTGGTCATGGCGCTGAACTCGCGGGGAGAGCGGGCGGAAGCCCTGCGTACGGCCCAGGAACTCGCCGCGGATCGGGACGGCGACCACTACGTGCACTTCCACCTGACGCAGTTCCACTGGCACAGGCACGACTACGCCGAGGCGCGTAGGCACTGTGTGCGCGCCCTGCAGACCGCCGCGACCGAGCGGGACCGGGAAGACGTCCACAAGATGCTGCGGGGGATCGGAGCCGGCTCGCTGAGCGCCGAGGTCGGCGGCAATGGGTGAGCGTGCGCGAGCCGTGGCGGACCGGCTGCTGGCCGCGGAGACGCCTCAGCAGGTGGAAACGGCCCTGTTCGGCACGTACGTCGAGGATCCGTATGACATCGACGGGCTACTCACCGAACTCCGCAGCCGCCGCTTGCGGTTGGCGGAGTGCGGACGCTCCGCAGAGGCAGCGCTGGTGGAATTCCTGGCCAGTATGGTCGAGGAGCACCGCGCCATGCTGGAGAGGTTGGCAGAGGAGTACGAGCAGACCGAAGCCGGCCGCAGGCGCGGCAGCTGGCTACATGATATTCAACTGCCGGAGCATCTGACGCGGGCGGTGCTCGAACGCGGCGTCGCCGACCTGGTCGACCGAGGAGATCTGGACGAGGCGGTGCGGGCCGCACGCCGGGCCACCGAGGTCCCGTCCGTCGACCCGGTCGAGTTGTTTGCCATCACCAGCGTCAGGCTGGGGCTGGCGGAGCTGCTGCGCCAGGCAGGGCGCGCCCGGGATGCGCTCGACGTCCTGGAAGACGTGGAGTTTTCGCCGTCCTCCGTGGGCACGGACTCGGCGTACGTGGAAGTCGCCGCCGCGCGCCTGCACATCCTGCGTGGACTCCTCCTCGAGGACGTCGGCGACTACCGGCTCGGCCGGGTGGCCTACCGCAGGGCGCTCCACCACGCCGAACGCTCCGGTGCCGCTCCATGGAGCTTCCGGGCGTGGAGTTGCCTCGCGGCCTCCTACAGCAAGTCCGGCAGTTACCGGCAGGCGGTCACCGAATACCGCCGGATCGTGGCGTTCACCCGGTCGCTGCGCGACCCGCAGTGGTTCGTCGCGGCACTCAACAACCTGGGGACGGCACTGTGCGATGTCGGGGAGCGGGAAGCCGCGCGCTCCCACTACCTGCACGTACTCGGCATCTTCGAGAAACTGGAGGCGACCGGCACCAGCCAGTCCGCCGCCTGGTTCCGACTGGGCGACCTGGCCCGCGGCGAGGAGGACACGGCCGGGGCGCTCACCGCGTACACCAACGGATTCTGGAGCGCCATCGCCGCCGACGCGACCAGGCAAGGCGTCCTCGACACCCTGATGCGGCTACACAAGGTTCTCCCCGGGGACGACGAGCTCTTGGAGACGGCCACGCTCTTCTGCATGACTCTCATCGACGACGAGCAGGACGACTGGCTGCTCACCTGGTCCTTGGGGCGTGCCCTCGGTGGGTTGGTCCGGCGCCACGGGAGCCACGACGCAGCGACGGTGAAGCTGCGTGAACTCGCCCGTGATGCCGCCCCTAGGGCTTGTCTCGAAGTCCGGTGTGTGACGGTGTGTCGTGATCGCTAAGCAAAGAGGTCTCCGGTAGAGGGTTCATCGACCAAGAAGAACCTGAAATACCGGAGACCTCGTGACCACCCTAGCGGTGACGAGGCGGTTCGACCTGACCGATGAGCAGTGGGCGCGCTTGGAGCCGCTGCTTCCGGTGGCCAAGCGGCCAGGTCGGCCGTCGGAGTGGACGAAACGGCAGCTCATCGATGGGATTCGGTGGCGGGTGCGGGCAGGCGCGCCGTGGCGGGATGTGCCGGAGTGCTACGGCTCCTGGCAGGCGGTGTACTCGCTGTTCCGCCGCTGGCAACGGGCGGGGGTATGGGCGCGGGTCGTCACCGGCTTGCAGGCCCGGGCCGATGCGGCCGGGCTGATCACCTGGGAGGTGAGCGTGGACTCCACGATCGCCCGGGCCCATCAGCACGCCGCCGGGGCCCGCACCCGCCCGGATCAGCAGAAAGAACCTCCCGACACAGTCGGCGGCGAACCAGCCGATCACGGGCTGGGGCGTTCACGAGGCGGGCTGACCACCAAGATCCACCTGTCGTGCGAGCAGGGACAAAAAGTCATGTCCCTGCTCATCACCGCCGGCCAGCGGGGAGACTCACCCCAGTTCCAGCCCGTCCTGGAGGCGATCAGCGTGCCCAGGGTGGGTGCGGGTCGTCCTCGCAAACGCCCCGGCAAGGTCCGGGCCGACAAGGCCTACAGCTCACGCGCGAATCGTGCCTACCTGCGCCGACGGGGCATCTCGTGCACGATCCCGCTCAAGACCGACCAGATCCGGCACCGCAAGAACCGGGGCAGCCGCGGTGGCCGGCCACCCCGGTTCTGCGCGATCGACTACCGGCAGCGCCATGCCGTGGAGTGTGGAATCAACCGGCTTAAACGACACCGTGCGGTGGCCACGCGGTATGACAAGCTCGCCGTCCGCTACGAGGCCACACTCCACATCGCCGTCATCAACGACTGGCTGACCTGCCTTTGAGACAGGCCCTAGGGGCCGGCAGTGGCGGCTGACCGCTGCCGGAGAACTGGTCGACGGCCTGATGCTCTGGCATGAACAGGAAGGCCGACCTGGCATCCTGCAGGAGGCCTTTGACGTCCTCTGGCAGGCACGCGAGGGAATGGCCGCGGACTTCGACGACACAGCAGGCACGTCCGCCGACCACCACGCGGTGGTGAAGGACTATCGCGGCATCCATCTGCGGCTGGCGGATCTGCTTCTCGACCACGAGCAGGATCTGCGGCTGCCCGACTCCCGCACGTCCACCGAGCTCGCATTCGACCTGCACGAGGAAATCCGCGCAGGAGCCCTCCTCCGGCAGATGGCGCGGGCGCCCATGGCACCTCCCGACGGCGTCCCCGAGGACCTGCGGCGCGCGGAGGACGAGCTGCTGGCCGCGCTCGCCGACCCGTCCCCCACCGTCGAACAACACCGCGCTGCAGCGGCGCGGCTCGCCGAGGTCCACGACAGCATGTCCGCACACGCCCCGGACTACGCGCGGCTCCGTCGAGGCCGGCCTTATCGATTCGCGGACCTCCGCCGCCACCTGCAATCCCTGCCCGACGCCGGGCACATCGCCTTCGTGTCCTTCCACTGCGGCGCCAGGACGACCACCGTGTTCACCTACGTACCGGGCACTGACCGGCTGACCGTCTCACGGGTACCGGTGGGAGAGCAGCGGATCGCCGACCTGGCACGGCAGCTGCGGCACACCTTCGACGGCACGCCGGACGACTTCCCTCCCAGGGCACCGCTGCACCCACGGCGTCCCTGGCGCCGCGACATCTCCTTCCTGGCCGAGCTGACCCCGCTGCTGGCCGCCTTCCTGCCCCTGACTCGCGGCCGCGAGCTGCTGTACGTCTCCGGGGATGGCCCACTGCCCGGGCTGCCGCTGTCCGCGGTGCCTACCCCCGAGGGCCCGCCGCTCGCCGCCCGGCACGCCGTCGTGTATGTCAGCAGTGCGAGCGCGTTGCTGCACTCGGCCGCCCGCCATCAGGCGCAGCAGGGACACCGTACGCCGGAGGTCTTCTGCGCCGCGGTGGCGGCCCGTGAGGACCCGGTGCCCGAGCAGCTGGAGGGCGACGCCGAGCTGCTGAATGCCGCGGGCTGGCCGGTCACTGCGCTGACCGGGGAGGACGCGACCCGCCAAGCGGTCCTCCAACGGCTGGGCACGGCCGCCATCGCCCACATCACCTGCCACGGATACTTCGACACCCGGGAACCCCTCGACTCGGGACTGCTGCTGGCCCAGAACGGCCGCCGCCCGAGCAAAATGCCCGAGGGGCAGGCCCTGATCGCTCGGCTCGATCATCTGCTGACTGCCCGGGACCTCAGCCGCAGCGCCCTCCCCACCCGGCTGCTGACCCTGCGTGCCTGTGCGACCGGCCTGAGGGACGAACACGCCGCCGGAGACCTCGAGGGGTTGGTCCAGGCGCTGCTGTACGCCGGTGCAGACACCGTGGTCGCGTCGCTGTGGAACGTCGACGAGCACAGCTCGCGGCAGCTCCTGGTCGACTTCTACCGCGGCCTGCGGTCCGACCCCGACCAACCGCTGTGGCGGACCTTCTGGCATGCCCAGAAGAAGATGCTCGAAACTCCGGGCCGGCCCTGGGACGCCCACCCCTATCACTGGGCGGCCCTTGCTCTCTTCGGCGACGGTTCCGACAACTGGAGGCATCCATGACCACGTTCGCCGCCCGCACCATCGCCGACCTGTCCGGCCGCTCCGTCCTGCTGTCCCTGCAGGAAATCGCGGAGGACATCGGCACAACCGACACCACCCGTACTCCTCTGGACGCGGACGAGGCCGAGTCCCTGCTCTCGGCACTGCTGCGGGTTAGCGAGCAGCCGTCCGTCACCATCTCCGGGCTGCCGGAACAGCGGATGCTGACAGCCGCCCGTCGGCTGCTGACCCACATCGCCGAGGACCCCGACACCGCGGAGTCGGCGGGTGCCGTTCTGGCCGACCCGCCCGCGGACGAGCAAATGTCCGTGGAGACCGCCGCCACCGCGGCCGTCGTGCTAGGCGCGCTGGTCGCCTGGCTGCAGACCAAGGTGGACATCCGGATCATACGCAAGGAGGGCAAGTCGGAGTTTGAGTTCCGGCTGACCAAGACCGCCTCGTCCGCCCCGCTCCTCCGCGAACTGTCCGCCGTCATCGCCCGCCTTCTCGGCGGTGGCCCTCCTGGACCGCCGCCGCTGGGCTAGGGCCTAGCCGCTGCGGTCGCCTCGGGCTGAGCTGGCCCGGAAGCGAGCCAGTCGATCGCCCGGCCGAGGCGCCGACTCAGTACCGCCAGCGCGCTGGTTACGGCGGGAAGCGCTGGCGGGAGGTAGGGCGGGACCAAGGCTTCGGCGTAGTGTCGCCGTATCATCCGCCGCAAGCACAACGGATATCGTTGACCTGGGCCGATGCTCGGAGAGCCCTGTTGCCCGCAGACCGGCGAGTTCGCTGCTGTGGCCTGCTCGGCGGTCAGGCTGACGGCACGCCACCGTACTCTGAACCGTACGGAGCACCCTGTGCGTTTGCCCTAGGTCGTTCGGGATGTCTCCGCGTTCTGCCGTCTCCTCAGCCGGTCGCTTGGCGGTCCTGGCGGGGAGACATGACGAATCCCTCGTAGCCGTTGGCGACGACCTCGTCGCACTTCTTCCGGTAGACGCCCACCCCGCCCACGAACGGCATGAAGACCCGTGGTTTGCCCGGGATGTTGTCACCCAGGTACCAGGACTTGGCCCGTACGAACAGGGTCCCGGCGGCGGCGTCGTTCACGTGGGCGACCCAGGCGTCCTGGGCCTCGGCGACCGGCTCGACCGTCTCGACGCCGTGCTCTCTCATGTGGACCAGGCAGTCGCTGACCCAGTCCACGTGCTGCTCGATCGACACCACCATGTTGCTGATCACCGAGGGGCTGCCCGGCCCGGTGATGGTGAACAGGTTCGGGAAACCGGTGACCTGGATGCCCAGATAGGTGCGCGGTCCCGCCGCCCAGGCATCCCGCAGCGGCTTCCCGTCCCGGCCGCGGACGTCCATGCTCAGCAGCGGTCCGGTCATGGCGTCGTAGCCGGTGGCGAACACGATGGCGTCGAGTTCGTACTCCCGCCCACCGGTGGCGATCCCCCGTGGGGTGATCTTCTCGATGGGGGCGTCGCGGACGTCGACCAGCGTGACGTTGTCGCGGTTGTACGTCTCGAAGTAGTCGATGTCGACGCACAGCCGCTTGGCGCCGAACGGGTAGTCGGCCGGCGTCAGCTTCTCGGCGACCGCTGGGTCCTTGACGGTCTCCCGGATCTTCGAGCGGACGAACTCGGCGATGGTCTCGTTGGCCTGGGGGTTCGTCATCAGGTCGGTGTAGGCCATCTGCATCGCCGGCGCCCCGCCCTTCTGCCACCGCTGCTCGTACTCGCGCCGGCGGTCGGCGTCGGTGTCGTCGAGCGCCGACTTCGTCGGCAGGATGGCCGAGTGGCCGCCGCCGGACACCTTGGCCCGCTCCCGGTACTCGCGGTAGGTCGTCTTGCGGAAAGCCTGGTATTCCGCCGTGAGCAGGTGGTTGCGGGCCGGCACGCTGAAGTTCGGCGTGCGCTGGAAGACGAACAGGTGTGCGGCCTGCTTGGCGATCTGCGGGATCGCCTGGATGCCGGTCGATCCGGTGCCGATCACCCCGACGCGCAGGCCAGTGAAGTCGACGGGCTCGTGCGGCCAGTTGCCGGTGTGGAAGGCGCTGCCCTGGAACGACTCGAGTCCCGGGAAGTCCGGTATCTGCCACACCGACAGGCAGCCGGTGGCGGCGATGACGAATCGGGCCGAGATCTCCTGACCCTGGTCGGTGGTGACCGCCCATCGGGCGGTCCGGTCGTCGTACCTGGCGGACGTGACACGGGTGTTGAACCGGATCATGCGACGCAGCTCGAACCGGTCGGCCACATAGTTGAGGTAACGCAGGATCTCCGGCTGAGTCGGGAATCGCTCCGTCCACTCCCACTCCTGCTCGAGCTCCTCGGAGAACGAATAAGAGTAGTCCATGCTCTCGACGTCGCAGCGGGCTCCGGGATACCGATTCCAGAACCACGTGCCGCCGACGCCGCTGCCGGCCTCGAAGCCCTGCGCGGAGAATCCCAGTTCACGCAGGCGATACAGCTGGTACAACCCGGCAAATCCCGCGCCGATCACCACGGCGTCGACCTCGTCCACCCACGCCTCCCGCGACTCGCTACTTCCACCCTTAGACGATAAGAGTATACCTTATTCCCCAAAAGTGATCGGCGGAGGGACGTGGCATGCCTGGACTGTCGACGAGTGAGTTGCGGCACTTCTCCGACGCCGTCGACGGCGTCCTGTCATCGCTGTGGCCCCGGGCCTGCACCGCGGGAGAGGACCGGGACGGCGGCCTGCTGCGCGCCGTGTGGCAGGACGGCGCGCGGCACGGATGGACGGCGCTGGCCGACGATCGCGCGCTCGACGCCGTGGTGGCGGCGACGGCGCGCCTGGGCCGAGTGGCGTGCCCGCTGCCGTTGATGGACGTCTACGTCACCGCGACGCTGCTGTCCGATGACGGGGAACTCGTGCGCGCCATCACGGCGGGTGACGTCCGCCCCGTCGCCGCGACCGGCACCGCCGGCTCGTCGTCCGTACGGTTCGTCGAGGCCGCCTCGTGCGCCACCCACGTGCTCCTCGTACTGGACGGCGAGGTCGTCCTGCGCGAGATCGCGGCGGTGACCGAGACGCCCGGCCTGGCCCGCCCGCACTGGGCGGACGTGGAGCTGTCCGGCGCCATCACGTGGCGGGCGGCACCGGGGCGCGACGCCACGGAGCAGGCCAAGGCGCTGTTGCGCCTCGGGCTGGCGGCCCGCGCGGCCGGCGCGGCCGAGCGCACGGTGGAGTACTCGATCGCGCACGCCAAGGAGCGCGTCGCGTTCGGCAGGCCGATCGGCGCGTTCCAGGCCGTGTCGCATCGCGCCGTCGACGGGGCGACCGCCATGACGGCGTCGCGGGCGCTGATCCGCGAGGCCGTCGACGGCTACCTCGCCGACCGCCGCACCTGGCCGCTCGCCGCCGAGATCGCGGTACGGTTCGCGGCGCCGGCGGCGGTCGAGGCGCAGTTCGGCGCACACCACACGCTCGCCGCCTCGGGGTACTTCGAGGAGCACGACGCGCCGTGGCTGTTCCGCCGGGTCAACGCGGACGTCAGCGCGCTCGACGGCATCGCCCTGCGGGCCGGTGACGTGGCCGACATGCTGATCGACTCCACCGAGGGGCTGCCGGTGCCGGAGCTCGGCGAGCGGGCGGAGCGGTTCCGCGAGGAGGTTCGCCGCTTCGCCGAGCCGTTCCGTCCGGCCGCCGCCGTCGTGCACTTCGACGACCGCAACGATCAGAAGCTGCGTGAGGCCGCTGTCGAGGGCGGCTACCTGACCCTGTCGTGGCCCGCGAGCGCGGGCGGCCGGGAGGCGACCGTCGAGGAGCAGATGGTCCTGAGCGAGGAACTCGCGTACCAGCGCATCCACGTGATGGGCAAAGGGGCCGCGGACCTGCTCGGGAAGGCGATCATCCGGCATGGATCCCCAGAACAGCAGGCCCGTTACCTCCCGCTGCTCGCCTCCGGGAACTTCCCCTTCTACCTGGGCTACTCCGAGCCGGAGGTCGGATCCGACCTGGCCGGCCTGCGCACCACCGCGGTGCGCGACGGCGACGACTGGATCGTCAACGGCCGGAAGATGTGGGGCACCGGAGCACACCGGGCGGAGTGGGTGTGGCTGGCGACCCGCACCGACCCGCACGCCACACCCCCGCACGCCGGCATCACCGTGTTCCTCACGCGCGTCGACCGGCCCGGGTTCGAGGTGCGGCAGCACACGGCGCTGTCCGGTGAGATCTCCTGCTCCACCTTCTTCGACGACTTCCGCGTCCCCGACGCGGACCGGGTGGGTGAGGTCAACGGCGGCTGGAAGGTCATCGGCGAGGCGCTGGCACAAGAACGCGTCGCCATGGCGAACACCGCCTCTCACCTGCTGCGCCTGATGGACGACATGCTCGCCGAGATCAGGAAGGATCCCGAGGGGACGGTCGGCGCCGCCGGTTCGGCCAAGCGGCACCTGATCAGCGAACTCGCCGCCCGGCTGCAGGCGTCCCGGGTGCTCGTCAACGCGAGCGTGCGGGCCACCGCGAAGACCGGCGGCGGCGCACGCCTCGAAGCCCCGATGGCCAAGATCCTCGCGACTCAACTGCTGGAGGACTTCAGCGAGGCCGCGTTGCGCGTCTTCGGACCGGCCGCGGCGCTCGGGGAGAACGTGGCGGGCGTGCCGGGCCGGGGTGCGTTCGAGTACAACCTCCGGCTGTCGATCAAGCAGGTCGTCGGTGGCGGCACCATCGACATCCAGCGGAACCTGGTCGCCCGCGCCCTCGGCCTGCCGCGCTGACGCGGCCCGCGATCAGGTCTCGCTCGCGGTGGCCCGGATGAGGTCGGCGGCCCGCTCCCCGATCATGACCGTCGGCGCGTTGGTGTGGCCGGTGATGAGCGTCGGCATGACGGACGCGTCCACCACGCGCAGACCCTCGACACCGCGTACGCGCAGTTGCGGATCCACCACCGACATCTCGTCGAGCCCCATCTTGCACGTGCCGACCGGGTGCTCTCCGCGCCACGAGTAGCTCCGGAAGTACTCCGCCCAGTCGGCGTCAGACTGGATCTTGTCACCGGGCAGGTGCTCGCCGACGACGTACGGGCGGAGCGCGTCGCGCTGGAAGATGTCGCGCGTCCGCCGGCAGATGGCCGTGAGCGCGGCGATGTCGTCCTCCTCGGCGAGGAGCCGGTGCTCGATCTTCGGCTTGTCCTCCGGCCGGGCGGAGTGCAGGGTGACCCGGCCCCGGGCCTTGGGATGGCTGACCGACGGCAGCGCCATGCACGTCGAGATCTTCATCGGTTTGAGCTCGTTGACGTCGTGGCGGTATTCGACGCCCTCGCCGGCGTCGGTCCCCGGGACCGCTCCGCTCAGGCCCAGCGGCGCGAAGATGATCTCGTAGTCGGGTCGGCCGCGGTCCACCGGGAGCCGGCCGAAGGCGATCGAGTGGGCGGCCGCCACGGTGACCGCGCCGCGCCCGCGTACGACGAAGTCCAGACCGTGCCGCAGGAACCCCATCGGCGTGAGCTCCATGTTGAGCGTCGGGATGTTCACCGAGTACACCATCGTGGCGTAGATGTGCTCCTGCAGGTTGGCACCGACGCCGGGGCTGTCCACGCTCACGGTGATGCCGTGCTCGCCGAGCACATCCGCCGGCCCGATGCCCGACAGCATGAGCACCTTCGGCGAGGCGAGTGCGCCCGCGGCGAGGATCACCTCACGCCGCGCCCGTACCTGCCGGGTCTGCCCGCCCTTCCGGTACTCGACGCCCGTCGCCCGCCCGTCCTTCAGCAGGATCCGGGTCACGAGGGCGTGCGTCTCCACCGTCAGGTTCCGGCGCCTGCGGGCCGGCGCCAGGTACGCGCGGGCAGTGCTGTTGCGCCACCCGCGGCGCTGACTCAGCTGCCCGTACCCGACGCCGTCCTGCACGGTGTCGTTGTAGTCCGCGTTGAACGGCAGGCCGGCCTGCTGAGCGGCCGCGATGAAGGCATCGGTGATGGCGTGGTCGAACCGGGGATACGACACGTGCAGCGGCCCTCGCCGGCCCCGCAGCCGGCCCTGTCCGCCCCGGAAGTTCTCCGCGCGCATGAAGTACGGCAGCACCGAGGCGTGGTCCCAGCCCTCGCAGCCGAGCGAGGCCCACTCGTCGTAGTCGGCGCGGTTGCCTCGCGTCCACACCTGGCCGTTGATGGAGCTGGATCCGCCGACGACCTTGCCGCCGCCCCAGTGCTCGACGATGCCGCCCCGGCTGGGATCCGGCTCGGCGGTGTAGCGCCAGTTGTACTTCTCCGGGTCCAACATCGGGAAGCCCGCCGGTATCCGGATGAACGGGGTGCGGTCCTCGCCGCCGGCCTCGAGCAGGAGGACTCGGCTGCGGCCGTCCTCGGTGAGGCGGTTGGCCAGGACGCACCCGGCCGAGCCCGCTCCGATGACGATGTAGTCGGGGCGCTGGTTCATGGGTCAGACTCCCTCGCGCGACGATATTCGGTATACTAAATTGCTCTACTGGTCTTGTCCTGCCCTTCGGGCGCCGGCCGCCATCCGAAAGGGACGTCATGCGCATCCACCTCGACCGGAGCCGATGCTCCGGGCACGGTCGCTGCTTCAGCCTCGCGCCAGAGGTCTTCGACTACGACGACGAGGGATTCAGCGTGCTCAAGCATGAGACGATCACACCCGAGCTGGAGGCCGCCGCGCAGCTCGGCGCCGGCGGATGCCCCGAACAGGCGATCACGCTCGAGGACGACTGACGATCCATCGACCATGCCCCACGATGCCTGATAAGAGGATCCTCTTATCAGGCATCGTGGGACCATCTCGTCGTCGCCCGTTCAGGGAGAGCCCGGCGAGGTCGAAAGATCCGGCTCCGCATCGCTCACGTCCGGGCCGCCGAGGTAGAGTCGCTCGATCTCACCGGCCCGGCCGAGCAACTGCGACGACGGGAGCTCCAGAGCCATCTCCCCCTGGTTCATCACCACCGCCCGGTCGGCGACCATGGCGGCGTAGTGCAGGTGCTGCTCGACGACGATCACGGCGATGCCGTGCTCCTCCGCGAACCGCCTGATGCCCGAGAACAGGCGGTCGCAGATGACCGGAGCGAGCCCGAAGGACAACTCGTCGAGCAGCAAGACCCGCGGGCGCCGGCACATCGCCCGGGCGAGGCTGAGCATCTGCTGCTCGCCCCCGGACAGGTTTCCGGCCCGGACGTGCAGGCGCGCCTCGAGCTCGGGGAACACCGCCAGAGCCTCGGCCGCCTCCACCCGCCCCACCTTGAGGTTCTGCGCGGTGGTCAACGGCGCGAAGACACTTCGCCCTTCGAGCACGAGCCCGATGCTCTGGCGCATGCGGCGGTGCGGCGCGCCGCCGACGGCGACGCCGTCGACCACGACGGTGCCCGTGCAGCGCTTCAGGAACCCGCCGACCGCCATCAGCGTCGTCGTCTTGCCGGCCCCGTTCCGGCCGAGCATCGCGACGACCTCGCCCGGGTCGACGTGGAGGTTCAGCCCGGACACGACGGGTGCCGTGCCGTACCCGGCCGACAGGTCCCGAACATCGAGTCCCGTGGTGCGGATACCGGTCGCGTCGGTCGTCATCGGTCCACCTCGCCTTCGAGCGCCATCCGTTCCAGGTCGTCGTCACGCGGCGATTCCCCGGACCCCAGGTAGGCCCGCCGGACGATGTCCGACGCGAGCACCTCGTCCGGCGGACCGCTGGCGACCACCGCGCCGAAGTCCAGGACGACGACGCGGTCGCACAGCCCTGACACGACGTCGATGTTGTGCTCGATGAGCAGCACGCCGACGCGCAGCCGCTCGACGACGAGCCGGATCGCCCGGCTCATCGCGTCGCGCTCGGCCTGGTCCAGCCCTGCCGCGGGCTCGTCGAGGCAGAGCACCCGCGGGCCGGCCGCCAGCGCCCGCGCCACCGCGACGAGCTGCCGGGTGCCCTGGGGAAGGGTGCGGATCTCGGTGTCCAGCCACTCCTTCAGGCCGAGCAGGCTCGCGGCCTGCGCGGCGGCGCCGGAGAGGCGGTCGTTGCCTGGGCGCACCCATCCGCCGAAGTAGGCGCCGACGCCACGTGGGTCGTGCGCGGCCAGGAGGTTCTCCCTGACGGTCAGGTCGGAGAAGAGCTCCAGGTTCTGGAAGGTCCGGCCGAGCCCGGCCCGGGCCCGCCGCCGGATGTTCCACTCGGCGATGTCGGCGCCGCCGAGGTGGACCGAGCCCCCGGTCTTGTGGGCGAACCCGGTGATGGCGTCGATGAGGCTCGTCTTGCCGGCCCCGTTCGGCCCGATCACGCCGACGATCTCCCCCGCGCGCACCTCGAGCGACACCTGGTCGACCGCGCGCACCGCACCGTAGTGGAGGCTGAGCTCGTCGACCCGGAGGAGGCTGTCACCCGGACGGGCCGACGGCACCGCGACGGGCTCCGGCTCCGCCAGTTCGTCCTGCCGGTGCCGGGCCTTCCGGGCCGCGGCCCCGTGCCGCCGCACCCGTTCGCGGACCCAGCCCGCCTGACGGCGGAACAGCGGGATCATGCCGTCGGGGTTCTGGAGCATGATCTGCACGACGAGCAGTCCCGAGGCGATGGCGAGGATCAGGTCGACCTTCGACGACACGCCGTGGAAGAGGTAGGAGATCGGCCCGCCCGCGCTGATCACACCGGCGTAGATCGCCCCCGCGACGTACCCGACGCCGCTGACGATGGTGAACGCGAGGGCGAAGATCGACTTGAAGACGTCGAACTCGGCGAACGTCACGGTCCGGCTGCGGAACACCGCGAGCGAACCGGCCAGTCCCGCGATGGCCCCGCCCAGGGCGAAGGCCGCGACCTTGGCGCCGCCGACCGAGATGCCGAGCGCCGCGGCCCCGCGCTCGTTGGCGCGCACGGCGAGCAGCCGGCGGCCGGCCGCCGACCTGCGCAGGTTCGCGATGCCGAGACCCACCAGGAGGAGCGCGGCCAGGCACAGGATCGTGAACCGCGCCGGGTGCACGCCGGGGTCGAGGTTGAGGCCGAACAGCTTCGGCGTCGGGACCACGATCCCGCTGAAACCGTCGTTGCCGATGAAGACCGCCGAGATGAACACGGTGTTGGCGATGACGATGCTGAACACCAGCGTCGTGACGGTGAGGTCGATGCCGCGGACGCGGATGGCCGGCAGCCCGAGCAGCAGCCCGGCGAGGCCGCCGCCGAGCGTGCCCAGCACGATGGTCATGGGGTAGCCCAGGCCCCACGACGCCACCGCGTGCGCCCCCACCATCGCGCCGATGCCCATGAAGGCGTACGTCGCGAGGCTGATCTGGCCGGCGTAGCCGGTGACGATGACGATCGCGAGGCTGACCAGGGCGGCGATCGCGGCGTTCGCCACGGAGATCGACCAGCCGTTGCCGAACCCCAAGGCGGCGAAGACGGCCACGCCCATCCAGATCGCGGTCGGGACGGGCTGGAGGCGCCCCGAGCCCACCTGCGGCAGGCGGCTCTCGGCGAACCCACGGCCCGGCACGGCCGTCCCGCCCGCGATGAGCGCGATGAGGATGACGGCGAACGGGGTCATGAGACGAACCCAGTCGGGGACGTTGTAGTAGATCATCACCGACTCGGCGATGCCCATGGCGAGCGCCACCGCGACGGTGAGGAAGTAGTTGCGGAACTTGGCCACGAGGCTCGCGGCCAGGGCGTAGTTGATGAGCAGTGTCAGCTGGGTCGGCGAGAGCCCGATGGCGGGGACCACCAGGATGCCGGCGGAGGCGGCCAGCGCCCCGCCCAGCGTCCAGGTGATGATGCCCGCGGGGTGGGGTGAGATGCCGAGCGTGGCCGCCGCCACCGGCTGGACCTGCAGCGCGGTCGCGGAGAGGCCGAGACGGGTGTAGCGGAACAGCAGCGTCAGCCCGATCGCGAGCACGATCACGACGACCAGCACGGTCGCCGAGTCGTACCGGAACGGGGCGCCGAACAGCCGGAAGCTCCCGCGCCCCAGGAACCGCGGGATGACGGTGGTCTCCGACGAGTAGAACAGCAGCGCGACGTTCTGGACGATCAGCAGCATGCCGAGCGTCGCGATGACCCGCGCCAGCTCCGACGCGTTGCGCAGCGGGTACATGACCAGCAGGTAGGCGAGCAGGCCGATCACTGCGCCGGCGCCGATCCCGACCGCCATGGCGGCGCCGACCGGCCACCGCGCCAGTGAGAACAGGCCGTGCGTCGCGGCGCCGTTCTCGTAGAACTCCCAGAAGGCGTACGTCCCGGCCATGCCGATCGCGCCGTGGGCGAAGTTGAGCACGCCGGAGCCGCGGTAGATCGTCACGACGCCGATCGCGGTCAGCGCGTAGGCCCCGCCGGCGGTGAGCCCGACGATGATGAAGGTCCACAACTGGGTCACCTGAGCACGCTCCCTCGTGTTCGCACGCCGCGGTCTCCGCCGCCCGGGGGCCGGGCCGGTCCCCGTGACGGCACGTGCTCGGCGGCGACGTGGCCGTTGTGCTTCGTCATGGCGTGCAGCAGGACACTGCCGAGACGCCGGGGAAGCTGGAGCTCCAGGTGGTCGAGTCCGACACCAGCCCCTTGCCGCCGTCGATTTTCTCCGGGGTTCCGTAGATCTGCACGATCCGCGGGCTGGCGGGGACCGGACCGGGTTTGGTCCAGTCGAGCGGCGGCGCGACACCGGTCGCGATCGGGTGTGTCTTGATGTAGTCCTGCAGATCGGCCGTCTTGAGGGACTTCGCCCCGTTCATCACGGCGGCCAGGGACACGATGCCCTGGTAGATGTTGAAGGCGTTGTCGCTGGTGGTGTCCATGGTGGCCGGAGCGCCCACGGCCTTGCTGTACCGCTGGACGTTGTCGAGCATCTCCTGCCGTCCCTTGAACCTGGCGGGGTCCACCGCCCAGCTGCCCGCCACCCGGAGGGGGATGTTGTTCTTCTTCGCCACGTCGATCGACTTGCTGCCGATCGACGTGCTGGGCGCGAGCGCGGTGACGTTGGCGCCAGCGTCCGCCAGCGCCTGCAGGACGGGAGCGGCCCCGGCGTCGCTGATCGCGACGACGACGGCGTCGGCGCCGTCGGCCAGGACCTTGGACGCGTACGGCTGGAACGCCGTGGTGCCGGGCGGCCAGAAGATGTTCTTGAAGTCGGTGACGCCCTTGGCGGCGAGCGAGGCCTGGGCGAAGCCGCAGAGCTTAGGAGAGACGTTCCCGGTCGCGCTGAGGCAGCGGACCTTCTTGAACTCACCCTGCTTGACCAGCAGGCCGACGTTCTGGTGCGCGTAGATGCCGAGGCCCGCCGGGTACGACAGCGGGCTCGTTCCGTCGTCGGGCCAGATCGGCACGTTGAACCAGTTGAGGATGTCCGCCTTCTTGATCGCCGGCCAGGCGATGTTGCCCTGCAGGCCGACGGACTCGACGAGCGCCTGCACCTTGTCCTGGTTGATCAGCTGGTTGACGCAGGTCGCCGCCACGTTGGGGTCGCCCTTGTCGTCACAGTGCACCCACTTGAACGGGCGGCCCTTGATGCCGCCCTTGGCGTTGACGACGTCGACGGCGATCTGGGCCATGTACTGCAGATCGGGGAACGACGCGAGCGCCGCGTTCACCGGGTACATGGACCCGATGACCACCGGGTCGCCACTGAGCGTCGGGGCGGCCGCCGGTGCGACCGTGGAGTTCGCCGAGGGCGACGTGTCGCCGCCGCTTTTCCCGCATGCCGCTGCTGCGAGCAGGACACAGGCGAGGCCCGCCATCCAGCTCAGCCGCCTTCGAGGCTTCATGTTCTCCCTCTCAGCGCCGTGATCTTTAGAATGTGTTATTGAGCACACTCTTTTAGGTGAGCGCAATATACGTGTCCGCCCACAGTGCGTCAATGACCAGACTCCATGCCCTGGTGGCTCGGGAGATCGAGAACGGCCACGAGACTTTGATGGATAGATAAGTATCCTCAACCGGTGCCGCCGACGTAGGCTTGGCGGCCAGAAGGGAGCAGCCGATGCGAGCAGCAGTCATGGAAGCGCGGGAGCGTCCGCTCGTCGTGCGGGAGATCCGGACGGCCGACCCCGGCCCGCACGAGGTGGTGACGCGCCTGACGGCGAGCGGGGTCTGCCACACCGACCTGTCGGTGCTGAACGGCGGTCTGCACGCACCCGTCCCGGCGGTGCTCGGGCACGAGGGAACCGGCGTGGTCGAGCGGGTCGGTTCGGCCGTGCGCCGGATACGCCCCGGCGACCGCGTGATCACCTCCGCCGCGGGCGCCTGCGGAGCGTGCTTCTACTGTGTCCGGGGCGAGCCACAGACCTGCGAGCAGATCTCCACGCTGGTGGCCACCCCAAGGTTCGTCGACGGCACCGGTGCCCCGCTTCAGGGGTACGCCGGGCTGGGAACGTTCGCCGAGATGATGACCGTGCACGAGTCATCGGTGATCCCGGTACGCACCGACCTGCCCGCCGAGCAGCTCGCGCTCGTCGGCTGCGGGGTCGTGACCGGCGTGGGTGCCGTCTTCAACACCGCGCGCGTCGAGCCCGGGATGATCGTCGCCGTGATCGGATGCGGCGGTGTGGGCCAGTCGGCGATCCAGGCGGCCGTGCTGTCGGGCGCGGCCCGCGTCGTGGCCATCGACCCGGTCGAGCGCAAGCGCGAGTCCGCCGTGCGGTTCGGCGCGTCGGTCGCGCTCGCGCCCGGCGACGGTCTGGCGGCCGAGGTCGCGGACCTCACCGAGGGCCGGGGAGTCGACGTCGCCATCGAGGCGGTCGGCTCCGCCGTGACGATCACGACGGCGTGGGAGATCACCCGCCGCGGCGGCACGATCGTCGTCGTGGGAGCCGCCGATCCGGCCCAGGTCGTGTCCCTCGGCGCCGCCGACCTCGTCCTCAGCCGGAAGACCATCAAGGGCTCCATCTTCGCGGGCGGCGACGCGCAGAAGCTGATCCCGCTGATCGTCAAGCTGGCGGAGGCGGGCCGTTTCGACCTGGGGTCGCTGGTGTCCAAGACAATCCGTCTCGAGGACGTCGGCGCGGCGTTCGAGGACATGACACACGGCCGCGTCACCCGTTCGGTGATCACGTATGACTGACCTCGCCGGCCGGATCGCCGTCATCACCGGCGCCGCGGACGGAATCGGCAAGGCCCTCGCCGGCGCCTTCGCGACCGCAGGCGCCCGGCTCGTCCTGGCGGACGTCGACGGGCCACGGGTCGAGGCGGTGGGCCGCGAGCTGTCCGCGTCGGGCGCCGAGGTGATGACGGCGAGCACGGACGTCTCGGACCGGGAGCAGGTGCTCGAGCTGCGGCACGCCGCGCTGGCCAGGTTCGGCACCGTCCACGTGCTGTGCAACAACGCCGGCGTGATGGGGCCTGCCGGCGACCCCCTGTGGGAGCTGCCGATCGACGAATGGCAGCGCGTGATGGCGGTCAATCTCTGGGGTGTCCTGCACGGCATCCAGGCGTTCCTCCCGGTGATCCTGGCGGCCGGTGAGGCGGGCCACGTCGTCAACACCGCGTCGATGCAGGGGGTCACGTCCGGCACGCTCATCCCCGAGTACACCGTGAGCAAGCACGCGGTCGTCGCGCTGTCGGAGTCGCTGCGGGCTCAGCTCACCGCGCGGGGCGCGCCGGTCGGCGTCACGGTCCTGTGCCCCGGCGCGGTGAGCACGGAACTCGCGTCGCGTGAACACGACCGGCTCGCCCAGGTCGGAGACGGCAGGCCGTGGGCCGTCGCCCCCGGAGCCGGAGGCCGGCAGGCGCGCTGGGGGCCGGGGCTGACTCCGGAGGAGGTGGCGGCGGCGGCCGTGGCCGCCGTGGAGCGGGACCGGTTCTACGTGTTCACCAACCCCGGATCGAGGGCCCGGGTGGAGGCCCGGCTCGGGCCCATCCTCGACGCGCTCGACGAAGGGCCGGCCTCTGGTGCTCCCCACCAGAAGAGGCTATAAAGAGTGCACTGAATATCTCCAAGCACTGGGAGAAGCGGATGAGCGCCGCACCCGAGGAGCACACGGGAGTCGCCGACGCCGAGCAACTCGCCCGAGGTTTCCACCTCTACAACGCGGAGCTGCAGGACGACCCGTATCCGCAGGTCGACCGCTTGCGGGTGGGATGCCCGGTCGCGCGCAGCGAGGTCATGGGCGGCTTCTGGGTGATCACGCGTTACCAGGACTGCCGCTTCGTGCTGCAGAACCCCGACCTGTTCTCCTCACACCAGAACGTAATTCCGCATATTCAAAAGACCGAGCTCGGGCCGGACATCCCCACCCAGATCGATCCTCCGGACCACGGCAAGTACCGGCGGATCCTGAACCCGCTGCTGTCGCCGCGTGTCGTCGCCGCGCTCCGGCCGCGCATGCACGCCCTGGTCGGCGAGCTGATCGACGGCATCGTCGACGCCGGACGATGCGACTTCCTCGCCGACTTCGCCGTGCCGTACCCATCGCTGATCTTCGTCCCGTTGATGGGGCTGCCCGAATCCGAGCTCGGCACCTTCCTGGACTGGAAGAACAAGATCCTGCACACCTACGACCCGGCCGAGAAGAAGAAGGTCTTCGCCACGGTCAACGCCGAACTGCAGGCGTACTTCACCGAGGTGTTCAACGAGCGCCGGCGCCGCGCCGACCCCGGCGACGACCTGATCGGCAACCTCGTCAAGGCGCGCTTCGACGACGCGCGGCCCCTGACGCTCAAGGAGTTCGTCGGCATCGCCTGCCTGCTCTGGTCGGCGGGCCTGGACACGGTGACCGCGCAGCTGTCACTGGCGATCCACCACCTCGCCACGCATCCGGACCTGCGGGACCAGCTCGCCGCGGATCCCTCCCTCGTGCCGCATGCGATCGAGGAGCTGATGCGCTTCGACGGCCTGGTCAACGACTGCCGGAAGGCGACCACGGACCTCGAGCTCGGCGGGAAGGCGATCAAGGCCGGGGACATGCTGATGGTCATGTACGGCGCGGCCGGGCGTGACCCGGAACAGTTCCCCGATCCGTACCGCATCGACTTCTCCCGGCATCCCAACCCGCACTTCGGGTTCGGGGGCGGCATCCACCGGTGTGCGGGTTCGCACCTGGCCCGGACGGAGATGCGCGTGGCAATGGAGGAGATCCACCGGCGGATGCCGCGCTACACGCTGGACCCCGCCAAGCCGGTGGAGCGGCACTTCGGCTACGTCCGGGGGCTCGACAGCCTGCACCTGCTCGTCGGCGGCTGAGCCCGGCCATGCCCTACGTTCAGGTTGACGGCGGACGCCGGATCTTCTACGCCGAAGAGGGATCGGGGCCCGATGCCGTTCTCATGATCCATGGCTGGGGCTGCGATGGGTCGGACTGGGCATGGCTGATGGCCGACCTGTCCCGCGATCACCGGTGCGTCGCGATCGACAACCGTGGACACGGCCGTTCCGCGGGGGTGCCCGGTGCCTACGCCCCGCGTGCGTTCGCCGCGGACGCGCTCGAGGTCATCGACCGGCTGGGCCTGGTACGGCCCGTCATCATCGGGCATTCACTGGGAACGCTCATCGGTTCGGTGCTCGCGGTGGAACACCCCGAGGTGATGCGCGCGCTGGTCCTGGTCGATCCCGTCTACCACGGGGAGGATGCCAGGCTCGCCGCCGTGGTCGATGCCCTCCGGCGCGCGCCGCACGAGGTCGCCGCGGAGCTCTACGGAGACTTCTTCTACAGCGAGCGGACCCCGTCCTGGATCCCGATCTGGCATCGCCGCCGACTGCTCGGCACGGACGAAGGCGCCGTCCTGGGCACGATCGTCGGTCTGCAGGACGGCACCGACGGGCTCGGACGCAGAGTCGTGGCCGAGCGATATCTGCCGCGCCGCGGCGTCCCGACCCTGGCGTTCTACGGTGGCGACAAACCAGCCGAAGTCGCCCTCGAACGCCGGCTACAGCGCGGGCCCCTCGACGCGATCGAGTTCTGGCCCGAGCACGGCCACTTCCTGCATCAGGAAGCACCGGAACGGTTCGCCACCGCCGTACGGCGCTGGCTTGAGACGCTGCCCGATTCCGGCCGCCCGACCTGATGCCGCCCGGTTCCAGCCGCGCCTGACCCGATGCACTCCGGTCGCAGCCGGGCCTGACCCGATCCCGTCCGTACGGCGAAGCCCCCGGGGAGTCCGCGCGGGGGCTCCGCCGACGTTCAGCGCCGTTCCGGCAGCCGGACGCAGGTCCGGGGATCGTGGTCGGCGCGCAGCCGCTTCTTGTCGACCTTGGCGCCGTTGGTCGGCAGGGCGTCCTCGAACTGGTACCACCGGGGCCGTTTGTACGCCGCGAGCCGCTCAAGGCACCAGGCGTCGAGCGACTCGACGTCGGCCTCGGCATTGGACGCGGGCACGACGACCGCCTTGACGCCTTCGCCCCAACGCGCGTCGGGTACGCCGATCACCGCGCAGTCGCGGACCGCCGGATGCCGCCGCAGTACCTGTTCCACCTCGATGCTGTAGACGTTCTCGCCGCCGGTCTTCACCATGTCCTTGAGCCGGTCGAGCATGTAGAGGTAGCCGTCCTCGTCCATCCGCATCACGTCGCCGGTGTGCAGCCAGCCGCCGCGGAGGGTCTCGGCCGTCGCCTCCGGCAGGCCCCAGTACTCCGACATCACGCTCCCGCCGCGGAGGACGAGCTCGCCCGCCTCCCCCGGCTCGAGCGGGCGGTCATCGGGGTCGACGACCGCGGCGCGGAAGCCGATCAGCGGCCGGCCCACGGTGCCGGGGCGGGCGATCTCATCGGCGCGGGTCGTGCAGGTGGCGAAGTTACCGGCCTCGGTGGATCCGTAGATGCCGACGTAGCCGGCGTGCGGCACCAGCTCGGCCATCTCCCGGTGCTCCGCCGGTGTGTGCTTGCCGGCCTGGCCGGTGAGCACGCGCAGGGTTCCGGCGTGCGTGGCGCTCATCGGATGCCGGGCCGCGTTGACGACGGCGCCGCCCACGAAGGTCCCGATCGTGACGCCGTGGCGGGCGACCAGCTCCCATGACTCGTCGAGGGAACGGCTGGACCCGAAGACCAGCCGCCCGCCCGCGGAGAGCACGGACATCGCCGTCCCCAGGCCCGCGACGTGGAAGAACGGCCCCGCGCCGATGTGTACGTCCGCGTCGGTCAGGCGGAGCGCGGTCACGAGGTTCGTCGCCGACGCCACCCAGGCGCGCTGCGAGATCACGCACCCCTTCGACCGCCCTGTCGTGCCGGACGTGTAGAGCTGGACGAAGGGGCCGTCGGGGTCGGGGCGTACGGTCCCGGCCGGTGCCGGCTCGATTGCGCGGAACCGGTCGCGGTAGTCGGCGTCCAGCGTGACGGCGGGCAGGTCGAAGGCGCCCGCATCGGCCGCCAGCCGGTGGTGGGCGGGGTCGACGATGACGAGCCGCGCGGCCGAGTCCTCCAGCTGGTAGCGGATCGACGCGGCGTCGAGCCGGGTGTTGAGGAGCACGACGACGGCACCGCACATCGAGGCGCCGTACAGCACGCCGAGGTACTCCGGCCCGTTGAGAGCGAGGATCGCGATGCGTTCGCCGCTCCGCAGGCCCGACTCGTGCAGCAGCCGGTGCCAGCGGCGCGCGTCGTCGGCGAGCCGACCGTACGACATCGTCCAGCCGTCACCGGTGAGCGCCACCCGCTCGGTCAGCGCACGCGAGGCGCCGGCGGCGACGAGGTCGGCGACGAGCAGCCCGGCACACGAGGCCTCCTTCGTCGGCGGAGTGACCGGGCGCACTGTGCTCATGATTCGCTCGCTCCGCTCGCTCATGCCTCCGGCCTCGCGGGCTCGCCCGGGGTGAACCTGGCCGGAAGGCGATGCCACCCGTTGACGGTGCCGACGTTGGAGTAGCGCACGGCGCCGTCGGCCAGCGTGTAGTCCGGCATCCGCCGGAGCACCTCGCGCACCACCACGGCGAACTCGGCCCGGGCCAGCGTCGAGCCGACGCATCGGTGGGACCCGATCCCGAAGCTGGTGTGCCGGTTGGGGAACCGGTCCGGGATGATCTGCTCCGGCTCGTCGAAGACCTCCGGATCGTGGTTGGCGGCGGCCCAGCTCAGGAACACCCGGTCGCCGCGCCGCAACGGGCAGCCGCCGAGCTCGGTGTCCTTGGTGACCGTACGCGCGAAGCCCTGCACCGGGCTGAAGTACCGCAGCATCTCCTCGCAGAAGGAGCTCATGAACGCGTCGTCGGTGACGAGGCGGGCGCGGTGCTCCGGGTGCTCGTCGAGGTACACCAGGGCGTTCGCGATGAGCGCCGTGGTGGTGTCGATGCCCCCGCCGAGCGTCGTCGTAATGATCGACCCGACCTCGTGGTCCTCCAGGCGGCGGCCGTCGATCTCGACCTGGGTCAGCATGGTCAGCAGGTCGTCCCTGGGATGCGGCCGGCGGTCGGCGATCTCCGTCAGCACCGTCCCGGCGATGCCGTGGATCAGTTCGAGCGCCTCGGCGTGCTCCGGGGTGCCCGGAGCGTTGGCGACCAGGCCGTGGAAGGCCCGTGAGTGCCGTGGCCAGTCCTCCACCGGCAGCCCCACGAGCAGCAGGGTCGCCATCGCGGGCACCGGGCTGGCGAGGTCCTCCACGAAGTCGATCTCGCCGGACTCGATCACCTGGTCGAGGCACCACGCCGCGAGGCGCTCGAACTCGGGGACGAGCCGGGCGACCACCTTCGGGCCGAAGGCGGGGTTCATCACCTTCCGAAACGGGCGGAGCTCGGGCGGGTCCACCTCGATCGGCAGCAGTCGCAGCGTCGGTTCGGACGGAATGACGACCCCGGTGTGGTCGAGGTCGCCGTGCCGCCCCTTCTTCGAGGAGTAGGTCTCGTCGTCGCGGCTCGCCGCGAACACCGAGGAGTACGTCGAGGTCACCCAGAAGCCGTCGTGGGCGTCGGTCCACGCCACGGGGCACCGCTCCCGCATTTCGCGGTAGACCTCGAGTGGATCGGCGGCGTACCGCGCCGAGAGGTGGTCGAACTCGATGACCGGCCGGTCCGTCGTCATGGCCACGCCCTTCAGGCCGTCGCGAAGGGAGCGAATCCGTCGGGGAGCGCGACGGCCTTCGTCTCCAGGTAGGCGTCGAGTCCCTCCCGGCCGTTCTCCCGCCCGAGACCGGACTGCCTGTACCCGCCGAACGGGACCCCCGCGTCGGTTCCGTAGCCGTTGACGCCGTAGGTCCCCGCGCGCACCCGGCGGGCGACGTCGAAGCCGCGGGACGAGTCGGCGGTGTACACCGCGCCGGCCAGGCCGAAGTCGGTGTCGTTGGCGATCGCGATCGCCTCGTCCACGTCGTGGTAGGCGATGATCGACGTGACCGGCCCGAAGATCTCCTCACGGGCGATCCGCATGCCGTTGTCGACGTCGGCGAAGACGGTCGGCTCGACGTACCAGCCCTTGGGCAGGTCCTTCGGCCGCCCGCCCCCCAGCACCATGGTGGCGCCCTCCCGCAGACCGGCCGCGATGTAGCCTTCGACCCGCTCGCGCTGCCGTTCGGCGATCAGCGGTCCGTAGTAGGTGTCGGCGTCGTACGGGTCGCCGACCTTGAGGGCGCTGACGGCGTCGCAGAAGGCGTCGACGAACTCCGCCTGGCGTTGCCGTGGGACGAGGACGCGCGACTGAAGCAGGCACATCTGCCCCGACAGCATCGTCGCCATCGGCAGCAGCTGCCCGATGGCGACCTCGGCGTCCGCGTCGTCGAGGATGATCGCCGCCGACTTCCCGCCGAGTTCGAGGCTGACGCGCTTGATCTGCCGCGCGCACTCCCCCATGATCCACTGCCCGGCCGCCGTGCTGCCGGTGAACGCCACCTTGTCGACGCCGGGGTGCCCGACCAGGACGCGCCCCACCTCACGGTCGCCGGGGAGGATGCTCAGCACCCCTTCGGGCAGGCCCGCCTGCTCGCAGACCTCGGCCAGGACGCTGAAGGCCAGCGGGGTCTCCGGCGGCGGCTTGCAGACGAACGTGCACCCCGCGGCCAGCGCGGGCGCGAGCTTCATCAGCGCGAGCACGAGCGGGCCGTTCCACGGGACGATGCCGGCGACGACGCCGACGGGCTCCCGCAGGATCGCGGCACGCATCGAGACGCCCTCGCGTGTCTCGCCGAACTCGTACCCTTCGACGAGGTCGGCGTGGAACCGCAGGTGCGGGATCGCCCCGAGCACCTGCGCGCGTCGGCTGATCGCTATCGGAGTGCCGGCCTCGGCGGTCATGAGCGGGGCGAGCTCGTCGGCGCGCGCCTCGAGCCCGTCCGCGATCCGGCGCAGCACGGCCGCGCGCTCGGCGGCCGGCGTGCGCGGCCACGGGCCGTTGTCGAACGCCTCGCGGGCGGCCCGTACGGCGCGGTCGACGTCCTCGGCGGAGGGCGCGGGGACCCGTCCCACCACCTCCTCGGTCGACGGCGAGATGACGTCGAACGTCGCGTCCGAATCGGGCTTGACCCACTGGCCCCCGATGAACAGCTCGTCGTGAGTGATCATGGTACGCACCTCTTGTCGTCACCGGTCGCGTTGTGGGCGCCATGAGCCCGCCGACCCAATTCCGTATACTCTATTGTCGTCGTTGGCCATTGCCAAGGGACGCGGACTCAGTCGACCGGACGTGGCGTGCCGGCCTCCCAGAGGATCCGGATCGCGTGCGCGGCGAACCGCCATCCGTCGGCATCGCGGACCACGTCGAACTCGAAGACACCGCCGTAGGTGTAGGGCGCCCCGTCCTTAGGCACGTGGTGGGAGACGAAGTGGTTGCGCGCCGTCGCCGTGTCGCCGTCCCCGCGGATGACGAAGTTCGAGACGAAGTGCTGGAGCGCGGTGAAGATCGTGAGTCGCGGGGCCAGCCGCGCGATCAGCGCTTCGCACGTGTCGAACTCCCCGACCCGGTCCATCGTCGTACGGGCGTCGGGCCGGAAGCACGAGCGGCACAGGTCCCAGTCCTGCGTGTCGAGCGCCGTCGCGTAGCCGACGATCAGGTCCTCGATGGCGAGCCGGTCCTCGACGCCGAGGCTCATGACGGGGCTCCCCGCACTGTCGGACGGAGGGCGCGCCGGAGCGCCCCGAGGAGCTCGGCGTCGCAGCGCCGCGACACCTCGGCCGCCGGGACGATCACGTCGAAGCCGTGTGGCGCGCCCGGGTAGACGTGCAGTTCGGTCGGGACACCGGCCGCGAGGAGACGGGCGGCGTAGGCCACGCTCTCGTCGCGGAACAGGTCCGCGCCACCGACCGCGACGAACGCCGGCGGGAGGCCGGCCAGGTCGACGGCCCGCGCCGGAGCGGCGTACGCGGGCACGTCCGCGACGGCCGTGCCCAGGTAGGCGCGCCAGCCGAGCGCGGTGGCCCGCCGGCCCCAGACCACGGTGCCGTCCATCCGGCTGGACGGTGTGCTCTGCCGGTCGTCGAGCATCGGGTACATGAGCACCTGATGAACCGGCGACGGCCCGCCGCGATCCAGGGCCAGCAGCGTGAGCGCCGCCGCCAGCCCGGCTCCCGCGCTCGAACCGGCGACGACGACGCGCGCCGGGTCGATGCCGAGCTCGTCCGCGTGCGCCACGGTCCACGTCAACCCGGTGAAGCAGTCCTCGAGCGGGGCCGGGTACGGATGCTCGGGCGCCAGCCGGTAGTCGACGGCGACGATCACGCAGTCCAGCGTCTCCACCCAGCGGTTGAGGCGCGGGTCGACGGTGAGCGCGCTGCCGCTGATGTAGCCGCCGCCGTGGATCCAGTAGACGCAGGGCCGCGGCGGCGCGAGCCGATCGGGCGGGGAGTAGACGCGCACCCGTACGGCGCCGTCGACCTGCTCGTCGCGGAACACCGTCGTCGTCGGCGGGGGCACCGGGGCGGGAAGCGCCGCCCGCTCGGCGCGCCGGGCGGCGACGGTCTCGAGCGTCCACTCGTCGAAGTCGAAGGTCCCGGGCGGGAGTGCGGCGAACACGGCGGCGATCTCCGGGTCCAACGGCACCGGATCCGTGGCTTCCATGATTTAAGTATACTCTATAGAGTCGACAGGGCGCGAGTGAGTGGACGCGCCGACCGACAGGAGGCAGCGCATGCAGACCGAGCTGTGCCGGACCCTCGGCATGGAGTTCCCGATCGTGGCCTTCAGCCACTGCCGTGACGTCGTCGCCGCGGTCTCGAACGCCGGCGGGCTCGGCGTCCTCGGGATCAGCGGGACCACGGTCGAGGAGCTCGATCACGAGCTGACCTGGATCGAGGACGCCGTCGGAGACAAGCCGTACGGCGTGGACGTCCTCCTGCCCGCCCCGGAGACGGACAGGCCCGTCCGGGTCGAGGACCTCCTCCCCCAGGCGCACAAGGAGTTCGTCGCCGATCTGCTGGCCCGCTACGGCGTCCCGCCGCTGCCCGACCCGGGGTCGGTGCGCACCGTGTCCAGTGCGATGGCCGCCCACAGCGCGGCACTGATCGAGGCCGCCCTGGAGCACCGCGTCGGGCTGGTCGCGAGCGCGCTGGGGCCACCGCCGCCGGAGATGGTGGCGCGTGCGCACGAACGCGGCGTCCCGGTCGCCGCGCTGGTCGGGAAGCGCGAGCACGCCGAGCGGCAACGGGACGCCGGCGTCGACATCATCGTCGCCCAGGGGTACGAGGCGGGCGGGCACGTCGGTGAGATCGGGACGATGGTGCTCGTCCCCGAGATCGTCGACACGGTCGCCCCGTTGCCGGTGCTGGCGGCCGGCGGGATCGCGTCCGGACGTCAGGTCGCCGCCGCGCTGGCGCTCGGCGCGCAGGGCGTGTGGACCGGCTCGGTCTGGCTGACGACCACCGAGGCCGAGACCCATCCGGCGGTCGTTCAGAAGTTCCTGCGGGCGACGTCGAGCGACACGATCCGGTCGCGTGCCAGCACGGGAAAGCCGGCCCGCCAGCTGCGCTCGGCATGGACCGACGAGTGGGAGGATCCGGGCAACCCCGACCCGCTGCCCATGCCGCTGCAGATCGTCCTGACCGCCGACGCGCGGGCGCGCATCCAGCGCGGCGCGCACACGCCGGACAGCGGCGCGAGCAGGCTGATCAACTACTTCGTCGGGCAGGTGGTCGGCTCGCTGAACACCGTGCGCCCCGCCCGGCGCGTCGTGCTCGACATGGTGGAGGAGTACGTCGAGGTCGTCGAGCGCCTCGGCGCCGGCACCCGCGAGTCGGCCTGACCCGCGGGTGCGCGCGGCGTTCTTCAGTCTTTCGACCAGACGGGGATGCCCCACACGTACTCTCGCTCCGCGGTCGCCGCGTTGAGGGCGTCGAGCGCATCGCCGGCGAGAGCGTGGGCCCGGTGGGCGTCGAAGTCGGCCCGGGAGCTGAAGATCTCGAAGCAGAAGAACAGGTCCGGATCGTCGACCGAGCGGCTCAGGGTGAACACCTCTGTTGCCTTCTCCTCGCTGACCTGGGCGAACACCGGGGCGTAACCCTTGATGAGCTCGTCGCCGCGACCCGGGTGTGCCCGGGTCCGGACGAGGCAGGCGAACTTCTCCGTCGATGCGTCAGGCGTGGCCGTCATGCTGCTCCTCTGTTACCGGGGTGGGTTGCTGTCGCCAGGTGATGAGCGCGTCGAGGCCCTCGACCTGGTCGCCGTGGACCCAGAGCGGGTTGACCTCGATCGACTCGAGGTCGTCGGGGAGTGACTCCGCCAGCGCGGCGAGGGCCAGCACGGCCGCGACGACGGCGTCGATGTCGGCCGGCGGCAGGCCTCGCGGCGCGCGCAGCAGGGACGCGCCCCGCAGCTCGCCGAGCATCTCGCGGACATCGCGCTCGTCGACGGGCAGGACGCGCAGCGCCGTGTCGCCGAGCGCCTCGGCCCGGACTCCGCCGAAGCCGACCGCCAGCACCGGGCCCCACAGCGGGTTGCGCACCACTCCGGCGATCAGCTCCACGCCGGGCGGGCGCATCGGGCTGACGAGGAAACCGTCCGGCCGGTGCCCGGCCGCGGTCACGCGCTCGGTGATCCGCTTGGCGGCGACCCGCAGTTCCTCCGGGTCGCCGACACCGAGCTCGACGCCGCCGATGTCGGACTTGTGGGCCAGTCCGGGAATGACGGCCTTGAGGGCTACGGGGAACCCGTGTCGCTCGGCGCCGGCCAAGGCGTCGTCGACCGTGGCCGCGACGGTCGCGGGGACGAGGGGGAAGCCGGCGGCTTCGAGCAGCGGCCGCGCCCGGTCCTCGCCCCAGATCTCGCCCGCCGCGTGCTCGGGCACCTCGAGATCCGTGGCCGGGCCCGACCAGGCGGGCCGGCGTGATCCGCGACGGTATCGCTCGCCCCACCACGCCGCGCGGCCGAGGGCGGCGACGGCGCGGTCCATCCCGCACGGCAGGATCCGCTCACCGCCGGGCACCTGCGACCACTCGCCGGTGTCGGGGAGGTTCTGCGGGACGCTCCCGACGACGAAGGCCGGCACGCGGTCGTTGTCCGCCGCGGCGCGCAGGACGCCGGTGAACGTCTCGATGGCCGACGTGTTCGGCCCGGGTATGTCGTGCTGGATGAGCAGCGCGTCGGCGTCGCCGTCCCGGGTCACCGCGTCGATGATGTTCGCGAACAGCTCGGGCCGGCTCACCGCCGCGCCGGTCACGTCGAGGGGGTTGTTGAGCGCGCCGTACCCCGAGATCAGCCCCCGCAGAGACGCGAGGGTGGGCGCGTTGAACGGTTCGAGCCGCAAGCCCTCGTCCTCGGCACGGTCGGCGATGATGTTGCACGCGCCGCCCGAGATGCCGATGACCGCAAGGCGGTCGCCGGCGAGCGGACGGCCTTGCCGCGTCAGCACCGAAGCGGTCGTCACAAGGGCCTCCAGGGAGGACTCCCGGATCACGCCGAACTGGCGGAGGGCGGCGTCGACGACCCGGTCGTCGTCCACCATCGCGCCGGTGTGCGCGGCGCCGACCCGGGCGCCGGCCTCGGTCCGCCCCGCCTTCAGCGTGACGATCGGCTTGCCCGCGTCGAGCGCGCGGCCCGCGACGCGGATGAACTCCTCCGGCGAGCGGATCGCCTCCATCATCACGGCGATCGCGCGGGTGTGCGGGTCGTCAACCAGGTAGTCGATCACCTCGGCGACGCCGATCACGGCCTCGTTGCCCAGCGCGATCACCTTGCTGACGCCGATGCCCTGGGCCTGGCAGTGGCGCAGCATCGCACCCGCGAGCGCGCCGCTCTGCGTCACCAGCGCGACGTCGCCGACCTTGGGCAGCCCGGCCAGGGAGTTCGGCATCAGGGTGATGGCGTCGGTCGCGTTGATGAAGCCCATCGTGTTGGGGCCGATGATCGCCAGGTCGTCCTGGAGCGCGAGGCCGCGCAGTTCCTCCTGCGCGGCCCGTCCGTCGTCCCCGGCCTCGGCGAACCCGGAGGTGAGCACCACGAAGTTCCGGATGCCCGCGTCGCGCCCGTCCCGCACCGAGCCGAGCACGAGATGGGAGGGGACCATGACGTAGACGGCGTCGACCGGCTCCCGCAGGTCGGTGAGCCGCGCGAGGGCCGTCCGGCCGAAGACCTCGCCGCCGCGGCCGTTGACGAGTTCGATCCGCCCCGGGAACCCGGTGCGCTCGAGGGAGCTCAGGAGCATGCGGGCCCAGCTGGAGCGCTCCGAGGCGCCGACCAGCGCGATGGAGCGCGGGGTGAAGAGCCGCTCGAGACGGGCCGGCGTCCACGGCCGCGTCACGTCGCCGGGCCGCGTCACGTCGCCGGAAGGGGAGCCGGCCGGCTCGCTGGCGTCAGCCATGAGGCGATCACGCACCTTTCCACTGCGGGGCCCGCTTGGCGGCGAAGGCGCGCGCCCCTTCGACGGCGTCGGCGCTCCCCCGGATCGCCTCGGTCGCCTGCTCATTGATCCGCCAGCCCGTCTGCTCTCCCGCCCGGGAGCCGTCGTCGAGTTCGAGGATGACGCGCCGGCTCCACCGCACGGCCAGCGGCGCGTTCTCGGCGATGCACCGGGCCAGCCTGAGCGCGGCGGGCAGCAGCTCGCCGGGCTCGACGACCTCGTTGACCAGGCCCCATCGCTCCGCCTCGGCCGCGCTCATCGGCTCCCCCGTCAGTGTGAGTCGCATGGCCACCTTGATCGGGATCTGCTGCTTCAGGCGCACCAGCCCGCCGGCTCCCGCGGCCAGTCCCCGGCGCACCTCGGGAAGGCCGAAACTCGCCGTCGCCGACGCGACGACCAGATCGCACGCCAGGGCGATCTCCGTTCCCCCGCCGAGGGCGAACCCGTTGACCGCGGCGATGAGCGGCTTGTCGATCTCGTGGCGTACGAAGCCGGCGAAGCCCCACTCCAGATGATCGGGGTCGAGCGGCTTCCCGGCGCCGCTTGCGACGGCCTTGAGGTCGGCGCCGGCACAGAAGGACTTGTCGCCCGCACCGGTGATCACGATCGCCCGGACCTCCGGGTCGTCGTTCGCCTCCTCCAGGAGGCGACCGACGGCGACCGCCATCTCGGTGTTCACGGCGTTGCGGACCTCGGGCCGGTTGAGCGTGATGACCGCTACCGGACCGTTCCGACTCATAAGCGCTGCGTTCACTATTTCAGTGTACTTATTTTCCCTCATCCTGCCAGCCTTGGCTTTCGCTGGGGCTACAAAGTAGCCTTAATTCACCTCATCGCGATAGGAGAGTCATGACGACGGTGCCCCATGCGCAGCTGATGGCCGAGTGCGCGTACAAGATGCGCGTCCAGGACGACGGTTTCGAGGGCCGGGTCGTCATCGACGCGGGCGAGTTCCTGTACGACCCGATCCTCGGCTGGGTCGAGGACGACGGGACGCTCTACTTCAGCGACCACGGCCCGCAGAAGGACCCGGAGGTCTGGGTCCCGTACGCCGGGCACGGGACGATCCACCGGCTGACCCGCGAGGGTGAGCACTCCCGGCTGTTCGAGCCCGGCGCGGTCCCCGGCATGCCGTACCTGATCCGCCGCGCCCCGGCCGAGTTCGGCGACTTCGGCGGGGACATCTTCTTCCCCGGCCAGGCGAAGGGCGGGCGCGAGGGGGCGCTCAGCGGTCACCGGCTGTACCGCCTCGTCGAGGGCGAGCCGGCGCCGGAGACGTTCGTCGACATCCCGCACGCCGGCACGACCGGTGGCGGCACGCCGGGCGCCATGATGATCGGCGGCTTCGGACGCGCGGGGACGCCGCACGAGGGCACCTACCTGTGCCAGACCATGATGAACTGCGTGATCTACCAGATCACCCCGGACCGCGAATGCAGGCCGCTGATCATCCTCGAGGAGGCGTTCGGCTCCCCCGTCATGCCGTACTTCCTCTTCTACGCTCCCCCGGTGTGGGGGCCGGAGCTCGAGGGCAAGCTGCTGCTCGGCGGGATGCCCAACTCGAGCTTCGAGGTGGACGACCCGGGACACAACGTCATCGAGTACTACGTCATCGACGGCGACAAGATCGATACCGAGCCCGTCGCCAGACGCGACATCGGCTGGGCGATGGCCGAGGTCGCCCCGCCGGAGTTCGGCCCGTACGGCGGGCACACGTTCCTGTTCGAGTTCGGCGCGACGAACTTCATGCACGTCTCGAAGGCCGAGCCCGGGCCGTTGCCGTACGACTCGAAGATCCTCCGCGTCGACCCCTCCGGCGAGACCCACGTCTTCGCGGAGGGGCTCCAGGGCGGCTGGAACGAGCTGCGTTTCGACCGTGACCGCATGTACATCTCATGCCTGCGCCGCAGCTTCTCGACCGGCGAGTACCACGAGCCGGACGGCTCGCTCTACGAGATCCGCGTCCGTTCCTAGCGGAGCACCCGGTCACCGGTACCCGAGGGCGGTCGCCTGTGCCGGTGTCACGTGCACCGACTTGAGCTCGACGAACGCCTCCAGGCCCGCCATCCCGTTCTGCCGGCCGATCCCCGACGCCTTGAAGCCGCCGAACGGGATGTGCGGATCGAGCGTGTAGCCGTTCAGCGTGAACGTCCCGGTGCGGATCCGGCGGGCGACGTCCATCGCCCGCTTGAGGTCCTCGCCCCACACCGCGCCGGAGAGGCCGTACTCGCTGTCGTTCGCGATCGCGACGGCCTCCTCGACGGTGTCGTACGGGATCACGCAGTTGACCGGTCCGAAGATCTCCTCGCGGGCGATCCGCATCCCGTTGTCGACGTCGGCGAACACGGTCGGCGCGACATAGAACCCCCGGTCGAACCCCGCCGCGCGCCCGCCGCCGGCGACGACCCGCGCGCCCTCGGCCTTACCGGTCTCGAGGTAGCCCAGCACCCGGTCGTACTGCCGCCGGCAGGTCATGGGGCCCAGGTCGGACGACTCGTCGTAGGGATCGCCGACGACGGCCTCGCTCGCCGCCGCGGCCAGGGCGTCCACGACCTCCGCGTACCGGTGGCGCGGCACCAGCGTCCGGGTGAGGGCCGCGCACGCCTGCCCGTTGACGAGCAGGAACGCGCCGAGGGTGCCGGCGATCGCATCGTCCAGGGGCGCGTCTTCGAGCAGGATCGAGGCCGACTTCCCGCCGAGTTCCAGGTGGACGCGGGCCAGCCGGTCGGCGCAGACCTGCATGATCCGCTTGCCGGCCCGTACGCTGCCGGTGAGGCTGACGCCGTCGACGCCGGGGTGGCGCACGAGGTGGTCGCCCACCTCGGCGTCGCCGGGAACGATGTTGACCACGCCGTCCGGAATCCCCGCGTCGCGCAGCACCTCGGCGAGCGGGTACGTGTCGAGCGGCGTCTCGGGGGCCGGCTTGGCGATGACGGTGCACCCGGCGACGAGCGCCGGCGCGAGCTTGACCATGAGCAGGGCGAGCGGCGCGTTCCACGGGACGATGAGCGCCACGACGCCGGCCGGTTCGCGCCGCATCACGGCGGGGCCGACGGCGCCCTGGCGCAACTCCTCCCACTCGACCTCGGCGGCCAGGTCCGCGTAGTACGAGCAGAACCCGTGGCCGACCGTGTGGGTGTTCAGCCGGTACAGCGCGCCGTTCTCGTCGGTCATGATGCGGGCGATCTCGTCGTTGCGAGCCGCCAGGCCCCGACCGACGGCGCGCAGCAGTTCGGCGCGCTCGGCGTGCGGCCGGTGCGGCCAGTCGGTCTCGTCGAAGGCGCGGCGCGCCGCAGCGACCGCGTCGTCCATGTCCGCGGTGACGGCGCGCGGCACGCTGCCCGTCAGCGCCTCGGTCGCCGGATTGATCACGTCGAGGCGGTCGTCGCCGTGTGGTTTCGCGAAGCCTCCGTCGATGAAGAAGGCCTGCTGGTCGATGGTGGTCATAGCGCTCCTCAGGCGGCGCGTTCGAGAATGTGGACACCACACGCCGACCCGAGCCCGATGACGTGGGCCAGGCCGACACGCGCGCCGTCGATCTGCCGGTCACCGCCCTCGTCGCGCAGGTGCTGGCACACCTCCCAGACGTTCGCCACACCCGTCGCGCCGATCGGATGGCCCTTCGACTGGAGCCCGCCCGACACGTTGACCGGCAGCCGGCCGTCCCGCCAGGTGGCCCCGCTCTCGAAGAGGTCCACGGCGCCGCCCGGCTCGCACAGCATGAGGTTGTCGTAGTGGATCAGCTCGGCCGTGGCGAAACAGTCATGCAGCTCGACGAGGTCGAGGTCGCCCGGATCGACACCCGCGGCCTCGTACGCGGTCGCCGCGGCCTGGCGGGTCAGCGTGCTGACGTCCGGCAGCACCTGGCATGCCTCCTGCCAGGGGTCGCTCGTCAGCACCGACGCCGACACCTTCACGGCCCGCCGACGCTGCTCGGGTGACAGCTTCTTCAGCGCCGTCTCCGAGACGAGCACCGCGGCGGACGCACCGTCGCAGTTGGCCGAGCACATCGGGCGCGTGTTGGGGTAGGCCACCATCACGTCGTTCATGATCTGCTCCAGGCTCAGCCGCCTGGTGTAGGCGGCGAGCGGATTCAGCGTGGAGTGGGCGTGGTTCTTCTCGCTGATCCGGGCGAACAGCTCCAGCGGCACCCCCTCGTACGCGTGCTCATGCAGGTACTGCATCCCGATCTGCGCGAAGACCCCCGGCATCGTCTCGGTGCCGACCCAGCCGTCCATCGGCGCGACGTTCCCGTACCGGCCGGCCGGGGTCCACGGCTCGCCGTCGGCCCGTGCGGTTCCGGTGACGCCGAGCAGGCCCACGCCCGAGAGCTTCTCGACGCCGAACGCCAGGGCGAGGTCCGCCTCTCCGGCCTTGATCGCCATGATGGCGGTGCGCAGCGCGGTCGCGCCCGTCGCGCAGGCGTTGGTGACGTTGTAGACCGGCACGCCGGTCTGCCCGATCTGCTTCTGCAAACGCTGCCCGATGCCGGCCGGCCCGCCGGTGACGTTGCCCGCCGCGATGACCTGGACGTCCTTGATGGACACGCCGCCGTCGCCGAGCGCGCCGAGTGCGGCCTCGGCGGCGAGGTCCACGAGATCCTTGTCCGGGTGCTTGCCGAACTTGGTCATGTGGATGCCGAGAATCCATACGTTCACGAGTTCTCTTCTCCTCCGTCGGCAGGCTCGAAGCCGAAGCCGATCGCGGTCACGCCGTCGCGGTCTTCGCCCAGGCTGAACGTGGCCAGCCGGACCGCCATGCCGGAGCGCAGCCGATCGGGTTCGGGCGTCACGTTGACGAGGTTCGCGCGCACGCTGGTGCCGCCGAGGTCGACGACCCCGGCGACGTACGGCACGCGGACGCCGGGTGCGGCGACCGAGACGATCGTGAAGGTGCGCAGCACGCCCTCGGTCGGTAGCTCGACGTCGTCGAATCCGGCCTGCGCGCCGCAGGAGGCGCAGGCGTTGCGCCGGTCGAAGAACCGCGCGGCGCAGTCGCGGCACTGATGGGCGACGAGGTGGGGGCGCTCGCCGAGTGCGAGGTAGGCCACCAGGGGGATCTCGGTCGGCATGCATCGCCTTTCAATAAAGTATCCTCAATCAGGATAGCTCCCTCGGCGCTTCATCTGGAGGCCCTGTGCCGGATTTCGGTCCACTGGCGGGAATACGGGTCGTGGAGCTCGCCGGTCTCGGGCCGGCCCCGTACTGCGCGATGCTCCTGGCCGACCTCGGCGCCGACGTCGTACGCGTCGACCGGCCGGGGCTGCCCGCCGATCCGCCCTGGCCGGTGCTGGGGCGCGGGCGGCGGTCCGTGGTGGTGGACCTCAAGAACGAGGCCGGGGCGGACGCGCTGCTCGCGCTGATCGACCGGGCCGACGTGCTGCTCGAGCCGTACCGCCCCGGCGTGGCCGAACGTCTCGGCATCGGGCCGGAGATCTGCCTGTCCCGCAACCCGGCCCTCGTCTACGGGCGCATGACCGGCTGGGGGCAGGCCGGCCCGTGGAGCCGGATGGCCGGCCACGACATCGACTACATCGCCGTCACCGGGGCACTGCACGCGATCGGCCGGGAGGGCGGGCCGCCGCAGCCGCCCCTCAACCTGCTGGGCGACTTCGGCGGCGGCAGCATGTTCCTGCTCGTCGGCGTGCTGGCCACCCTCTGGGAGCGCGAGAGGTCGGGACAGGGCCAGGTGATCGACGCGTCGATCGTCGACGGCACGGCGTCCCTGACGGCATTCGTGCACGGCGTACGCGCGGCCGGGATGTGGCGCGACGAACGGGGCGTCAATCCGCTCGACACGGGCGCGCCGTACTACGACGTGTACGAGACCGCGGACGGCGAATGGATGGCGGTCGGCGCGATCGAGCCACGGTTCTTCGCCGAGCTGGTCCGGCTGCTCGCACTCGACGACCCGCCGCCGCAGGACGACCGGTCACGCTGGCCGGAGTTGCGCGCGGCGCTGGCCGCCGCCTTCCGCCGGCGAACGCGGGAGGAGTGGACGAAGGTCTTCGCGGGAACGGACGCGTGCGTCGCGCCGATCCTGTCCTTCGCGGAGGCGGCCGACCACCCGCAACTCGCCGCCCGCGGCACGCTCGTGACCCGCGACGGCGTACTCCAGCCCGCACCCGCCCCCCGCTTCTCCCGTACGCCCGGCCGCATCGGTCCCGCCGCACCGGCGGCGGGCGCTCACAGCCGGGAGGTCTTCGAGGACTGGGGCGTCCCGGGCGTCGACGAACTCCTGAACGGCGGGGCGCTCCGCGACGGCCGGAACAGGTCATGAGCCCTCCTGTGACCGGGCGGGCTGTGCACGCTGATTCCTCGGTCATGGACCCTCTTGGTGTGGCCGTGCCTTCGATCTCCTGGCTTCGCTCGGTCACCGGTCCGCGATGAGCGCCGTCCGGACATCGCCGAAGAGCAGGTCGAGATGCTCCTCGACCATCGAGTCCGGCATCCCTCCGATGCGGCACCAGAACAGCAGATGTTCGACGGGCAGGCCGTCGATTCGCGCGGTGAGTTCGGCGGCGGCCCGGGTGGCGTCGAGAATCCGGTAGCCGCGAACCGCGCCGGTGGCGCGGAACTCCTCGCGCAGTTCGTCGACCTTCAGCACGCGGGGCGTGCGGCCGCGGCCGTCGGCGATCGCCTGGCGGTAGCTGTTGAGGTGGTACGCGAGATGCGGCAGGAGCTGCTCCAGCGCCCGCTCCGGGTCGCGGACCAGCAGCAGATCGACGACGCCGCCCACCCGGCCCGGGCCATCGATCCCGGCATCGGCGCGGCCGGCGAGATAGTGCCGGTAGAGGCCGGGGTCGAGGCTCAGCAGGCCGACGTCGAGCGACCCGGCCGTACGGGCGCCGCGCGGCCCCTGATAGCCCAGCCAGACCGGCAGCGGGTCCTGGACCGGAGCGGGCTTGATCTCGCCGCGTTCGAACCAGGACCGAAGGTGCCAGACCGTGGCGGCGGTCGTCCGGTAACGCTGCGCCTCATCCGCGCCGAAGGTCTCGAACTCCGACCGTACGTACCCGGCGCCCAGCCCGAGTTCGAGCCGGCCGCCGGAGAGCACGTCGACGAGCGCCGCCTCCTCCGCCAGGTGCCGCGGATGGCGCAACGGCGCGAGGACCACCGCCGTCCCGATCCGGAGCGAGGTCGTACGCTCCGCGAGGGCGGCCCCGAGGACGAGGGGCTGGGACAGGTAGCCGTCCTCGAACCCGTGGTGCTCGGTCAGCCAGACGGCCTGCGCGCCGCGCCGTTCGGCGGCGGCGACGAGGTCGAGTGTCGAGCGGTAGAGGTCGCGCCAGGTGCGCGACCACGGCGGCGGGTTCCGCATGTCGAGGTAGATGCCGAGTTTCATGGGCCACTTCCCAGGGATTTAGTATCCTTTTTAGCACTCAGGCACCGTCAGTGGGAGCGTGGAATCGTGGACTCACCGGAACCGCCGGTCGCGCCGGACCGCTGTCCGGACTGCGCTCGACTCGCCGACATCGAGGCGATCAAGCAACTCAAGGCCCGGTACTTCCGCCACATGGATCAGCAGAACTGGACGGAGTTCGGCGAGGTCTTCGCCCGGGACGCCGTGGTCGGGGGCGGTCCTCAGCAGGTGGTCGGCCGCCCGGCGATCGTGGAGTACATCGCGGCGATGTCGCAGAACGCGCGCATGGCCCACCAGGGCTTCCTGCCGGAGATCGAGGTCGTCGGCGCCGGCGACGCGACCGGGACCTGGGCGATGTCGGACTACTACGAGACGCTCGGCACCACGCCGCCGGTCGGCTTCCGGGGCTTCGGCCACTACGTGGACCGTTACGCGCAGGAGGACGGCGCGTGGCGGATCACGTCCAGCAGGCTGACCCGAATCAAGATCATCCCACTGGAGGGCGGGCTCCCGGCCTTCTACCGGCGGACCGACCGGTGAACCGCCCCGGGGCACGGCACCCGGCGAGCCGCGGCATCATGTCGACGGCGACCGTCAGCGCGGGCCCATCCGGATCGCGCCGTCGAGGCGGATCGTTTCGCCGTTCAGCATCGGGTTGGCGGCGATCGCGCAGACCAGGTCGGCGTACTCGCTCGGGTCGCCGAGCCGGGCCGGGTGGGGGATCTGCGCGCCGAGTGAGGCGCGTGCGTCCTCGGGCAGCGTCATCAGCATCGGCGTGAGGAAGATGCCGGGCGCGATCGTGTTCACGCGGATCTGCTTGTCGGCGAGGTCGCGGGCCGCGACGATCGTCATCGCGTGGACGCCGCCCTTGCTCGCCGAGTAGGCGATCTGGCCGATCTGCCCTTCGAAGGCCGCGACCGACGCGGTCATGAGCAGGACGCCCCGCTCGCCGTCGATCGGCTCGTTGCGCATCATGCGGTCGGCCGCGAGCCGGACCACGTTGAACGTGCCGACCAGGTTCACGTCGACGACGCGCCGGAACTGCTCGAGCGGCAGCAGTCCCCGTTTGCCGATGATGCGGCCCGGCGTGCCGATTCCGGCGCAGTTCACCACGAGCCGGATCGGGCCCCGAGACTCCGCGACGTCCAGTGCGGAGACGACGTCCTCCTCGCTCGTCACGTCGGCGGGCGCGAACTCCACCGGCTCACCGAGTTCGGCGGCGAGCTTCTCGCCGCGTGATCCGGGCAGGTCGACGATGACGACCCGTACTCCGTCGCCGGCGAGACGGCGTGTCGTCGCCTCGCCGAGACCGGAGGCTCCCCCGGTGACGACGGCGACGCCTTCGGTCAGCTTCATCGGACTACCTGCCTTCGCGGAGTTGGAGAAAAGAGGTGGTCAGAGCCGCTCGATGATCGTCGCGTTCGCCATCCCGCCGCCCTCGCACATCGTCTGCAGGCCGTACCGCCCGCCGGTCGACTCGAGGTAGTTGATCATCGTCGCCAGGATGCGGGTGCCCGAGGCGCCGAGCGGGTGGCCGAGGGCGATCGCCCCGCCGCGCGGGTTGAGCCGGTCCGGATCGACGGAGAATCGGGCCTGCCACGCCAGCGGAACCGACGCGAAGGCCTCGTTGACCTCGAAGGCGTCGATGTCGTCGATCGTGAGGCCGCCGCGCCGCAACACCCGCTCGGTCGCGGCGATCGGCCCGGTGAGCATGAGGAGGGGATCGCTGCCCACGACCGCGAACGCGTGGAACCTCGCGCGTGGCCGCAGCCCCAGTCGTACGGCCGACTCCTCGCTCATGATCAGCGCGGCCGAGGCACCGTCGGTGAGTGGCGAGGAGTTTCCGGCCGTGACGCTCCAGCCGATCTGCGGGAACCGGCGCGAGAGAGCGGCGTCGCGGAACGCCGGCGGCAGATCCGCCAGCCCGGCCACCGTCGTGCTCGGCCGGATCGTCTCGTCCCGATCGAAGACGACATCGCTATCGTCCCGATCGAAGACGACGTCGCGCTCGTCGTCGAGCCGTACCGGGATGATCTCGTCGGCGAACGCGCCACCGATCGTCGCGGCGGCGGCGAGCCGGTGCGAACGCGCGGCGAACTCGTCGAGCGCGTCGCGGCTCAGCTTGTACTCGGCGGCGATCAGCTCGGCCGAGATGCCCTGCTGGACGAGCCCGTGCGGGTACCGGAGCCGGATCGGCCCCACGTTCGCGTCCATCCCCTGGGCGGACGAGAACATCGGGACGCGGCTCATCGATTCGACGCCGCACGCGATCACCACGTCGTACGCGCCGGCGATGACGCCCTGGGCCGCGAAGTGCATCGCCTGCTGGCTCGAACCGCACTGACGGTCGATGGTCGTCGCCGGGATCGACTCGGGCAGCCCGGCGGCGAGCAGTGCCGTACGGCCGATGTTGTGCGTCTGCTCGCCGCTCTGCGTGACGCAGCCGGCGATGACGTCGTCGACAAGGGCGGGGTCGGTGTCCGTGCGATCCATCAGCGCGAGCAACGCGGTCGCGAGCAGGGTCGCGGGATGCACCCGTGACAGCCCACCGCCCGGCTTGCCCCTGCCCGACCCGGTACGGACGACATCAACGATCACTGCGGACGGCACGGCGGCTCCAGGCTGCTCGCGACTACAACTGCCATAAGAGTATACTATATTTCCAAAATCACCCTCTTCTCGAACCCGGGAGCGGACACGTGGCGGACAGCGTGATCGTGGAACACCTCGATCGAGTGCTCGTGATCTCGATCAACCGGCCGCAGGCGCGCAACGCGATCAACCGGGAGGTGACCGAGGTGATCGCGGCCGCCGTGGACGAACTCGACGAACGGGACGACCTGTCACTCGGGATCATCACGGGAACCGGCGGCAACTTCTGCGCGGGAATGGATCTCAAGGCGTTCCTCGCCGGCGAGGACGTGACACTGCCGGGGCGCGGCCTGGCCGGGATCTGCCGGCGGCCACCTCGCAAGCCGATGATCGCCGCGGTCGAGGGCTGGGCGCTGGCCGGCGGCTTCGAGATCGCGCTGACCTGCGACCTGATCGTCGCGGCCGAGGACGCGCGATTCGGCGTCCCGGAGGTCAAACGCGGCCTGGTCGCCGCGGCCGGCGGCCTGCTCCGCCTGCCCCGCCGCATCCCGCGGGCGATCGCCATGCAGTTGGCACTGACCGGCGAGCCGATGAGCGCCACGGACGCCCTTCGGTACGGCCTGGTGAACGAGCTCACGCCGAGCGGCGCGGCCCTGGAAGGCGCACTGGACCTCGCGCGCCAGATCACCCCGAACGGACCGCTCGCCGTGCAGGTCACCAAGCAGATCCTCGACGGAGCGGGCGACCGTACGGTCGACGAGGGCTTCGCCGAGCAGGAACCCCTCATCGATCGGATCCTGCGCTCGGACGACGCCCGTGAAGGCTCACTCGCCTTCGCCGAGAAACGAGCACCGATCTGGACCGGCCACTGACACTCGCCGACCCCGGCCCACCGCCGGTCGCTCGATGGGCCCGGGGCCGAGCGGCCTTTTCAGCGGGGGCCGAAGCGGTGGGCGCCGTCGATGCGGATGACCTCGCCGTTGAGGTAGTCGTTCTCGGCGATGGCCTGCACGAGCCGGGCGTACTCGTCCGGGCGTCCCATTCGCCGCGGATTGGGGATCGCGCCGCCCCATCGTTCCTGCGCGTCCTCCTCGCTCATCTGGAACGCGGGCGTGAAGAACGTGCCGGGCGCGATCGTCATCACCCTGATTCCGAGCGGCGCGAGATCACGGGCCGCGACCAGGCCGAGGCCCACGACGCCGCCCTTTGCCGCGGCATAGTCGGACTGGCCGATCTGCCCCTCGAACGCGGCGATGCTCGCCGTGTTGATCACGACGCCCCGCTGGCCGGAGTCGAGGGCCGGTGCTTCGACCATCCGCGCGGCGGACAGGCGCAGGGCGTTGAACGTGCCCACCAGGTAGATGTCCAGCGTACGGCGGAAGACGTCCAGGTCGTAGGGCTGGTTCGAGCGGTCGAGGATGCGGCTACCCGCCACCGGCCCGCCGTGCGCGGCGACGGCGATCCGCAACGGACCGCTCTCGCTCGCCGCGTCGACGGCGGCCCGCATGGACGACTCGTCGGTGACATCGGTACGCACGAAACGCGCGGCCGGGCCGAGCTCGTCGGCGAGCCGTCCTCCGGCGTCCTCCGCGAGGTCGGCGATCACCACACTGACGCCAAGGCTCACGAGCCGGCGCGCCGTCGCGGCGCCGAGCCCACCGGCGCCGCCGGTCACGATCGCGGATGCGCCCTCGATGTCCATTCAGACTCCTCTCGTCGAGTATTTAGGATACTGATATCGTCTTCATGGCTGTCAACGGGAGGGTCGATATGTCGATGGGGTGGAGCGAGGGCGATCCGGCCCGCGTCCTCGTCACGGGTTGCTCGTCGGGCATCGGGCGGGCACTGTGCACAGCACTACACGAGCGCGGTCACCACGTTGTCGCGACGGCGCGGAACGTCGCCACGCTGGCCGGCCTGCCGGTCGAGTCACGTCTCGAACTCGACGTCACCGACGCCCGGTCCGTCGCCGCCGCCGCTGAGGCGGCCGGACCGGTCGACGTCCTCATCAGCAACGCCGGGATCTCCGCCTGGGCGCCGCTCGAGGCGATGCCGATCGACATCGCGCAGCGCGTCTTCGAGACGAACGTCTGGGGGATGCTGCGCGTGGCCCAGGCGCTGCTGCCGGCGATGCGCGCCAACCGGCGCGGCCGCGTGATCACCGTCAGCTCGGCCGCGCTGCGCGGACATCCGCTGCTCGGGCTGTACGTCGCCAGCAAGACCGCGCTCGAGGCGCTGAGCGAGTCGCTGCGGCTCGAACTGGCGCTGTTCGGCATCGACGTCGTCCTCGCCGAGCCGGCCGCGGTCGTGTCGTCGTTCGGCAGCAACCGGACGCCGGTCGAGGTCGAAGACGCCGACTACGCCGACTTCACCGAGCGCGCGTACCGGCTCATCCAGGGGATGCGCGTCGACGCCCTGACCTCGGAACAGGCGGCGGAGGCCATCGCGGATCTCGTCGGCCGCGACGACCCTCCACTGCGGGTCCCGATCGGCGCGGACGCGACCCGCCTCGTCGCTGAGCGGCACACCGTCGAGGACGAGGAGTTTGCGCGGTCAGTCCTCGACCGCTTGTGACGCGGCCTTCCTTCGAGACGAGTGACGCGCCCGGCACGGACGGCCGGTCAGGCCTTCGCGGCGTGGGCCAACGGATTCCCCGCAGGTATCGGCCGATGTCCTCGGCGAGGATCCAGGCGACTTTCGCGGCGGTCTGCCGGGCCAGGTGCGGCGTCCGGCGTGGTCAGCAGCCGCGGCCCGAGCCAGATCGGATCGGCCCCTCGGGGAAAACGTCGAACCCGCGCACGACCAGAATCACCGCTTCGCCGCTCAAAAAGGCTTCTCTGAAGCACGAGCTGCCAGGATGGGTATCGCTTCGATCTTCTCCGGAGGAAGAACCTCCCCCCTGGTACCCCGTGACGGCCGAAGCCCCGTCCTGCAGGAAACGGGGATGCGCGCTTACGGGACACCTGGCACAGTCGGCCCGTGACCTTGATGGACCTGCTCATCGACTTCAGCCGGACCGGCCAAGCATAGGTCAGGGCTTCTCGGCTGTAGTGGGTCAGTCGTTGCTGGCGACGCCCTCGTCGAGGGCAGCTACTTCAACGCACGCGCCTTCGCCGCCGTTGCTGCGCGTGCTCTTGCGCCAGATGGCGCGGGAGGAGACCGGCCCAGCCTCTTCACCGAGGTCTGGGACATCAACCCAGCGCTGCCGACCAAGCGCCAGGCCGATGCCCTCGACACGAACGGCCGCGGACTCGGCATCATCGAGTACCTGTGCGTCAACTGGTCGGCGACCCATTGCCGTGAGGGCGGCAAGCTCGTCTGGGCCGAGCAGAGGTTCGCGCTATGAGCGAGGGCGTCCGGGCCTTCATCGCCCTCGGCATCGTGTTCGCCGTGTGGAGACTGGCCATCTACTTCTTCGGTCCCTGTAGCCGGTGCCAGGGCAGCGGTCTCATCACCAGCCTTGGCCGCTCCTGCCCCAAGTGCCGAGGTACCGGACGCAAGCGCTGCAGTCGGTAGACCTTGCCACCTCGTGGCCACACTCGCCGGCCACACCTCTTTACCCCGTCTACAAGCTCCGGGACGGCGGCGGCTGCGTTATCCCCCCAGTCACCCCGTCGCCGTCTCGGTGAGGGGAAGCACCCGTGATGAGGGACACGGGCGCTTCCCCTATACGGAGGCAACGGCGCCCGTCGTTCACTACATGCCGATTGTTGGTCCTGGCACGATGCGGCTGGAGGCGCTCTCGACCAACCCGGCCGTGTTTGCCCGCCTCACACCTCTCGAGGCCGAGGTGTACGACCGGCTGGTGCGCCTGGAGGCGTGCGCGCAGGTGGCCAAGTTCGGGCTGCCGGGGCTTGAGCTGTCGGTCAACGTCTTTCCGCGGTGCCTGCATGCTTCCCCCAGGAGATCGCGGACCTCCTCCTCAACAGCGGGCTGTCTCCCACACTGCTCGTCCTGGAGTTCATCGAGACGGAGCCCCTGGAGCTCTGCCGTACGGTCCGACGCAACCTCACCCTCATTGCCCAGATGGGCGTACGGCTGTCGATCGATGACTACGGCCGGGGTTACGCCACCTACCCTGCTTTGGTTAAGTACTCGACCGCCGTATAGCACCTCGAACTGCCCTAGTTCGGCGACACTTTCAGCAGCACGGGGTCCGGCAGTTCCACGGCTGCTACCCCGTCGGCGACGACACCCTCTGGGGCGTAGTCCACGAGAAAAAGTCCGCCGCGAACACCCTGGCCGCGTTGAAGTCGATCCGCGCCGCCCGCCCGGACGGAGCACCGATCTATCTCATCCTGGACAACCTCTCCGCGCACAACGCCGCGAACGCGCACGAGTCCGCAGCGAGAAAGGCATCCGCTGGGGCGGCCAACACCTCACCCCAGCCGCCTGACCAACCCTGCGAAGCTATCTAGACAGAGCGCTAGCTCGTTACTCTACGTAGACGTCCCGCGGTTCGAGGCGGCTCAGCCGGGCGGCGCGGGCCGGAGGCCGTCCATCAGGAGGTTCAGCAGGCGGTCGGCCTTGGCTTTGCGCCCGGGCCGGGGGGCCACGGTGAAGATGCCGATGAGCGAGGCGGCGATGTCTTCGGCGGTGACGTCGGAACGGAGGTCGCCCGCCGCGCGGCCTGCGTCGAGAATCGCGGTGATGGCCGCCAGTAGCTCGGTCCGTGTCTGCGCATGGGCGATCTCACCCGACTCGATCATCGCGAGCAGCGTGTCGAGCATGCCGTTCTTGGTCGCGATCCAGTCCCCGAACAAGTCCATCCAGCGCCGCATCGCCGCGGCCGGGGCCAGCCGGCCGAGCAGCTCACGGGCTCCGGTCGTCAGCCGCACGACCTGGTCCCGGTAGACCGCGTCGACCAGAGACTCGCGGGTCGGGAAGTGCCGGTAGAGCGTGGCGATGCCGACCCCGGCCTCACGGGCGATCGCCCGCATCGACGGCTCGCCGTCAGCCGAGACGAACACGCGGGTCGCCACCGCGAGCAACTGGTCGCGGTTGCGGGCTGCGTCCGCCCGTGGCGGGCGCCTCTCCGGCTCAGTCAAAACGGATCACGCTCCGGTTGTGTTAAGGTCTTCTAACCGGAGCATAGTCCGTTTCGCCGCGCCCCCCAATCCAAGGAGACAGGCGTCCATGCAGCAACAGAGTGATCAACCGTCGACGGGCAGGGGCAGGGCGGTCCGGCTCGATTCGTTCGGCGGCCCTGAAGTCCTGGACATCCGGGAGATTCCCGTGCCGCAGGCTGGTCCGGGCCAAGTCCGGGTGCGGGTCACCACGGCCGGCCTGAACCCGATGGACTGGATCATGACCGCCGACGCGGACACCGCCGCCCGGTTCGGCTTGAGCCTCCCGGCCGGGTTCGGGACCGACTACGCGGGAGTGGTCGACCAGGTCGGCGCCGGGGTGACCGGCTTCGCACCGGGCGACCGGGTCTTCGGGAGCGCCCTGTCCCGCGCGGTCGCCGACTTCGTGGTGGTCGACCCGGCCGGGGAAACCGCGGCGAACGAGGCCCATCACACCCCCGACGGCGTCGACGACCGCACCGCCGCCACCCTCGCGATCGCCGGCCGCACGGCATCCGCCGCCCTCGCCGTGGTCGGCCCCGGCCCGGACGACACAGTGCTGATCGGCGGCGCGGCGGGCGGGGTCGGGGTGTTCGCCGTCCAGCTGGCCCGGATCGCCGGAGCGCGCGTGATCGGGACGGGATCGGCGACATCGGCTGCTTTCCTGCGCGATCTCGGAGCCGAGCCGGTCGCCTACGGCGACGGCCTGGCCGACCGGGTCCGAGCACTCGCTCCCGGCGGCGTCACCGCCGCCATTGATCTGCACGGGACGGAGACAGTGCGCGCCGCAAGGGAACTCGGCGTCCCGGACGGCCGCATCTGCACCATCGCTGCGCAGGTCGAGGGCGTGTCGACGGCCAACGGCGCGAACGCCGCTGTCGGCGCCCTGGACGAGCTCGCTCGCCTGGTCGCGGCGGGCCGACTCCGGGTGCCTGTCGCGGCGAGCTTCCCAATCGAGCAGATCCGCAGCGCGGCCGAGCTCCAGGCCGGCCGGCACGTACACGGCAAGGTCGTCATCGACCTCTAGATCAGGTCCGTCGCGACGATGAACGCGATGTCGTCGTCACTGATCAGGCGGGGACGGCCTCCCGCCCGCTAAGGGGCCAGGGTGGGATGCTCTTCTCGTTGCAACCGAGAATGACGCCGCGGACGGTGTCCTTGTCCACGGCGACCACCGCGCGATCGCCGGCACTGGCGTTCCCGATGCCGAGCCCATGATGATCGTCGCCCTGCGGATCGCAGAGGGTTGGTGTGGCCCTGTCCGACCAGCTGCGTTAGGTGTAGGCCCGTCGTGGACGGTTAACCGGCATGCTGTGACGGGCTCGGCCATCCGCTCCCCACCTCCTCGATCCCGGCCTACTGCGGCCGTCGCCGGCGTTGCTCAGGTGACGTCCCGGGCCATGATCGAGCAGCTGAGCGTCAACATGGTGCGCGCTGTGCTCGCCGAGACCCGCCCGTACCGGGATGTCACGGACATGCTCGCACGCGACGGCATTCCCGTGCTGCTTCTGGATTCGGCCAAGCACGATGCCGATTTCCTCGCCGGGCAAGTCGTCACGTCCGTCCAGACGCTAAGGTCGCCCACGCATCAGTGACCACAGGAGGACGCATGCCAGAGCGGTACCGGTCGATCATCGACGTCCACGTCATCCTCGAACGCGACGACGAGATCCTGCTCCTGGAACGCTAGGGCACCGGTTACTGCGACGGCATGCTCCACCTGCCCAGCGGCCACCTCGACGAAGGCGAGCCCGTCACCGAAGGCGCCACCCGCGAAGCATACGAAGAGGTCGGCGTCCGGATCGATCCCACCGACCTGCGGTTGGCCACCCTCGCACTCCACGGCTGGTAGTCAGTCGGCCGCCGTCCCTCAACGGCGATACAGATGGACCAGTGAGACCGGATCAGCCGTAGTGGCGGTCGGCCTTGTCGAAGGTCTCGGCGAGGCCGCCCGCCGACCGCTTCTGGACGAAGTTGAACTCGTCCTTCTCGAACTGCAGGTTCGTCCCGTACGCGTGCAGCAGGTAGCTGCACACCTCCGACAGGGCCATCCCCATGCTCTGCTCGACGAGCCGATACGCCTCCTTCGCGATGACGATCCCGTCGGCCGGCATGCGCGCGACCTGGGCCGCGAGTTCCTCGGCCGTGGCGTGCACCTCGTCCGCGGGGACGAACCGCGTGAAGATCCCGAGGTGCGCCAGCTCGGAGGCCGGCGCGATCCGGCCGGTCAGCAGCAGGTCCTTGGCGAGCACCGGACCCAGCCGGTGGAAGAAGAGGTGCAGGTCGCCGAGCACCGGACCGAGGTAGCGGGTCGCGGGCATCCCGACCTTTGCGTCGTCGCCGACCACGCACATGTCCGACCCCATGAGGAACTCGAACCCGCCGCCGAGCGCGAAGCCCCGGACCTCGGTGATCGTGACCTTCGGGTGGTACGTGACGCGGTCGTAGACACGCGACGTCTTCCGGTCCACGACCAGGCGGCGGCGCTGGCTGGGCCGGCGCTTGCGCTCACCATCGCCGCTGCCGTCACCCGCCCCGTTCGGCGAGTCGTACCAGTTGTAGACCTCGCCCATGTCCACGCCGGACGTGAAGTTCTCGCCGGCCCCGCGCAGAATGACGACCTTGATGTCGTCGTCCTCGGCCACATCGTCGAGGCAGGCCACGATGCGGTCGTACATCTCGAGCGTCATCGCGTTGAGCTTGGCCGGGCGGTTCAGCGTCACCCGGGCGATGTGGGTCGTGGAATCCTTCTCGAAGAGCACATCGTCGTCCACGTTGCCGTCCTTAGCTGTTCGCGGTGGGTTGCCACGGGTCCACGACGTCGCGCACCGACGTCCCGGACGCCAGGCGGTCGAAGGCCTCGTTGACCTCGTCGAGGGGCAGAGTCGCCGAGCGGAGCCGGTCGACCGGCAGCCGGCCCGCGCGGTACAGGTCCAGGTAGCGCGGGATGTCGCGGCGCGGCGACGCGCTCCCCATGTAGCTGCCCTTCAGCGTGCGCTCGGTGGCCACGAGGTCGGCGAGCGGAACGTCGAGCCGCTGGCTCGGATCGGGCAGCCCGGCGGTGACCATCGTGCCGCCGCGACCGGTGATCGCGTACGCGAGCCGGGCGGCGGGCGCGGCGCCGGCCATCTCGAGCACGTGGTCGGCCGCGCCGAAATCGTCGAGGATCCGCTCCGCGCAGTCCGGCCGCGCCGCGTCGTACACGTGGGTCGCGCCGAGCGACCTCGCGAGTTCGCGTTTCCGCGGCGACACGTCGACGGCGGCGATCCGCGTCGCGCCGGCCGCGACCACGCCGAGGAGCGCGCTCAGGCCGACTCCGCCGAGCCCGACGACCGCGGCCGACGAGCCGGGGCGGAGCCGCGCGGTGTTGAGCACCGCGCCGACGCCGGTCACGACGGCGCACCCGAAGATCGCGGCGATGTCCAGTGGGATGTCGGCGTCGACGCGTACGAGCGACTGCGGGGTGACCACGGCGTACTGGGCGAAGGCCGAGACGCCGCTCCAGTGGTTCAGCGGCTCCCCGGCCAGGTTGAGGCGCCGCGCGCCGGTCGGCAGCGTCCCGTCGGCGCGCGCCTGCCAGGACGACGTGCACAGGTTCGGCCGCCCGGACAGGCACACGGCGCAGTCGCCGCAGCTGGCGACGAACACCATCACCACGTGGTCGCCGACCGTGAGCCCGCTCACCCCGGCGCCGACGTCTTCGACCACCCCGGCCGCCTCGTGGCCGGCGACCGCCGGGAGCTTCCGTGGCCGGTCACCGGTCACGGCGGAGAGGTCCGAGTGGCAGACGCCCGCAGCCGCGATCCGTACCAGCACTTCGCCCGGCCCGGGGCCCTCGAGGTCGACCTCGGCGACCTCGAACGGCCGGCTCCCGCCGAACGGCCTGGCCGAACCGGCCGTCCGCAGCACCGCTGCGCGCATCCTCACGACGGCACCGCCACCGGTTCGAGGTGCAGCGCGACGGCGCCCTCCGCCGTACTCGGAAAGCGCGTCCGTACGAGCGGATCGTGGCCGGGGATGATGTGGTCCGGCCCGTCCGCCAGCCGCGCGACGGTGCGCAGCGCCTCGACGTACGCGATCGTGTCGACGAGCACCGGGAACGGGTTCTCGGCGTCGAGGTTCTCGTAGTAGTGCACGGCGTCCGAGGCGAGGACGACGGGCCCGCGCTCGGTGGCGACCCGGACGACCTGCATGCCCGGTGTGTGGCCTCCCACGTGGTGGATCGAGATGCCGGGCGCGATCTCGTCGTCGCCGTCGTGGAACGTCACCCGGCCGCCGTAGAGCGCCTGCAGCCACTCACTCACCTGCGGCAGGTCGTACGGCCGGCGCAGGAAGCCGCTGCACATCGACGGTCCGGTGGCATGGGCGAGTTCGGTGCGCTGGACGTGCAGCCGGGCGTCCGGAAAGTCGAGCACGTTCCCGGCGTGGTCCCAGTGCATGTGCGTGGTGATGACGTCGCCGACGTCGGCGGGCCCGAGCCCGATGTCGGCCAGCGCCGCTACCGGCGAACGCAGGTGATCATGGCCGCGTGCCGTCATCGTCTCCGGCCCGGAACCGGTGTCGACGAGGACCACGCGATCGCCGCAGACGATCGCCCAGACGAAGAAGTCCATCGGCATCGACGCCTCGGGGCGGTCGGCCGGGCGGTTGTGGATCACGTTCTCGAAGCGCCGTCGTCGCCCGTTCGATCCGTACCTGAGGGCGAAGATGCGGTAGTCCATGTCAGCCGCCTCCACCGAGATCGACCCAGACGCTCTTGACCTGCAGGTATTCGGTGATTCCCGCGAAGCCGCTCTCGCGTCCGACGCCCGACGCCTTGTAGCCGCCGAACGGCGACTGGGGAACCGTGTTGCGGTACGTGTTGATCCAGACGGTGCCTGCCTGCACCCGGCCGGCGACGCGATGGGCCCGGCCGATGTCGCGGGTCCAGATCCCGGCCGCCAGGCCGAACGGGGTGTCGTTGGCCAGTTCGACCGCTTCGTCCTCGGTGTCGAAGGAGGTGACGGCCAGCACGGGCCCGAAGACCTCGTCCTGGAAGAGCCGGCTGTCCCGCGCCACTTCGTCGAACACCGTGGGCCCGATGAAGCGCCCGTCCTCGGTGTCGCCGCCGGTGACCAGCACGGCGTCGGTCGCACGGGCCGCCGTGATGTGCTCGGCGATCGCCTGATGCTGGACGGCGGTCGCGACCGGGCCGACGTCCGTCTCCGGGTCGGCCGGGTCACCGAGGCGTACCTTCTTGGCCCGGTCGACGATTCGTTCGAGCAGCGCGTCGTGCACCGACGCGTGGACGAGCAGCCGCGACCCGGCCAGACAGGTCTGCCCACCGGAGAAGAACACTCCGGCCGCGATGCCGTCCGCGGCGCGGTCGAGGTCGGCGTCGCCGAACACGATCTGCGGTGACTTGCCGCCGAGTTCGAGGGTGCACGGCTTGAGGTGCCGGCCCGCCAGCTCGCTCACGAGTGTCCCGGCGGCGACACCGCCGGTGAAGGAGACCTTCTTGACCAGGGGATGCGCGATCAGCGCCGGTACGACGTCCGGGCCGAACCCGGTGACGACGTTGACGATGCCGGGCGGCAGACCGGCCTCCTCGAACAGCGCGTTGAAGATGAGATTGGACGCGCTCGCGTGCTCGCTCGGTTTGAGCACCACCGCGTTGCCGGCGGCGAGCGCGGGTGCGATCTTCCAGGCGGCGAGGCGCAGCGGGGAGTTCCAGGGCAGGATCGCCGCGACGACACCGTACGGCTCGTGCACCGTGTAGTTGAGCGAGGCCGGCCGGTCGACGGGGATGACGTCGCCCTGCACTTTGTCGGCCAGGCCGCCGTAGTACCGGTACCAGGCGGCCATCGTGCGCAGGGACGCACGCAGTTCCTTGCGGGACTTGCCGTTGTCGCGGGACTCGATCTCGACCAGCTCGTCGAGCCGCTCGATCGCCAGGTCGGCGAGCCGGACGAGCAGGGCGCCACGTGCCCCGGCGGTCAGGGCTCGCCACGCTTCGGACCGGAAGGCGGTGTCCGCGTCGCGTACCGCCGCGTCGACGTCGGCCGCGCTTCCGCGCGCGATGGTCGCCCATTCGCGGCCCGTGTACGGATCGACCGACGCGAACGTCCGGCCGTCGTCGGCCGCCGTCGGCCGGCCTCCGATCATCATGCCCAGCTCACGCATGGCCTCTCCTCCCTCCATCCATAAAAAGTATACTCTAATAGGAGAAGATCAACGCACTGCGGCGGACGTCACCCTCGACCTTGGGGATACCTTTTTGGGCTGGTAGGCGGCGGCCCGCGTTCCCGCGATGCGCCCGAACACCGAGCCGGCCGTCAGGCCGGTGCCGCCCGGGTAGTTGTGGTAGAAAAGCCCGCCGACGATCTCGCCGCACGCGAACAGGCCGGGCAGCACCGGGCCCTCGGCGCCGCACACCTGAGCCTGCGGGGTGATGCGGAGGCCACCGAACGTGAACGTCACGCCGCAGGTCACCTGGAACGCCAGGAACGGTCCGTCGGTGAGCGGGTTGGCCCAGTTCGACTTGGGCACGGCGAGACCGACCGTGCCGCGGCCGTCCTTCACGGTCGGGTCGAAGGCGATATCGGTCCGCACCGCCGCGTTGAACGCCGCGACCTCGCCAAGGAAGCCGTCGGCGTCCACGCCGTCGAGACGCCGGGCGAGCTCTTCGAGCGTCGCCGCCTGCACCCGCGTGACCTCGCGGATGCGGTACTCCTCGCGCAGGAGGTGCGCCACCTTCTGGTCGAACACCTGCCAGGCGAACTGATGGGGCTGTTCGAGGATGCGGCGCCCGTACTTGGCGTACGTGTAGTTGCGGAAGTCCGCGCCCTCGTCGACGAACCGCTTCCCGTCGGCGTTGACCATGATCCCTAGCGGATAGCTGTGCTTCTGGAATCCGTCGCCGACCGCGAGATCGCCGTACTCGGGCGCGTTGCGATCCCATCCCACGGCGTGGCAACCCGACCAGTGGCCCGCCGGGGAGGCTCCGGCCTCCAGCGCCATGCGGTGGCCGTCCCCCGTGTCGAACCGGGTGCCGCGGACCTTGGCGAGATCCCAACCCGGGCCGAGATAGCGCGTTCGCCACTCGGTGTCGGCCTGGAACCCGCCGGTCGCCAACACGACGGCGCGCGCGCTGATCTCGGTCGTGACGCCGTCGATCACCGCGATCACGCCGTGTACGCCCGAGTCGTCGGCGATCAGGCTGACGGCGCGGCTGTTGTAGAGGATCTCGACGCCGGCTTCGGCGGCGACCGTGTGCTCCGTCTCGACCAGGCCGGGCCCGCCGCCGACCGCCTCGACCGTCAGCCCGCCCCAGAACCGGAACCGCCCGTCGACCTTGAACGCCTGACGGCCGTAGGCCGGCGCGAACCGGACACCCTTGCCGGCCAGCCAGACCAGCGTCTCGTGGCTCTTCCGTACGAGCACGTCGACGAGGTCGGGATCGGCGCGGTAGTCGGTGACCCGCTCCATGTCGCCGTAGAAGGTCTCGGCGCCGTAGACCCCGAAGTCGGTGCTCGCGACCTCGTCGTCGGTGAGGTCGGGCATCAACGCCCGCAGGTCGGCCACACTCTCGTAGACGGTGCGCATGGCACCCGCCGTGTACGCGGTGTTGCCACCGCGTTCGGCCTCGGGAGCCCGCTCCAGAACCAGGACGTCGGCACCCGCCTCCCTGGCCGCGAGCGCCGCGCACATCGCCGCATTACCCGCGCCGACCACGAGCACTTCGGTCTGAATCATCGACCCAACCTCACATTCGGTGCACTGAGTGCATCGGCCTAGCACACGAAAGACGAGTCACGTAGACCAGTTCGATCACCCGCGACCACGAAGCCTTTGGCCGAGGATTACCGATATCAGTATACTCTATCTCTACTCCGAGGACCCGCGTCGAGGCCGCGAGCCGCGCAGGAGCGCGGCGGCGGCCACCATGACGCCGCCGGCCAGGAGCCGTGCGTTCATGACAGCGGTCGACGGCGGCCCACCGGCAGGCTCGCGCGAACACGAGCACAGCTCACGGCAAGACTGATTTCCCCGCACCCGTTTCGGCACCTGCACCACGCCCACGAATCGGTCCCATCGTGCGCGAAAAAGGCGGGCGCGGCCTGGATCGCGTCAATGCAGCGCGTGGGTGAAATTACCCATCACCGGCTTCCCGGGTTGCACAATTCGACCGATTCGCGCTGTCTTGTGAATCACCTAACGTCCTGACGGAACGGGGACGCGGTCAATTATGACCGGCGCGTCCAAGGAATCCGTCCGGAGGGACCGTGGTCAAGATCGCTTCATTCTCATGTGTGGTCGCGATGGCTGTTACGGCCGTTTTCTCGGCTGCCATGCCGAGTGCGCAGGCCGCGGCGTCGCCATCGCCGAAACCGACCGCGCCGACCGACCGGCAACATCTGGCGAACCTCGCGACCACGCTGGCCGAACGCCTGGGCGACAACCGAAGCGTCGGCTCGTATTTCGACAAGGCGACGGGTCGGCTCACCGTCACCGTCACCGACAACGCCGCGGCCCAGAGCGTTCGTGCGGCCGGCGCGACCCCGCGAATGGTCGCTCGCAGCCACGCCGACCTCACCAGGGCGACCGACGAACTCGACCGCTCTGCCCGGATCCCCGGTACCGCGTGGGCGATCGACCCCGCCACCGACCAGGTCGTGATCTCAGCGGACGAATCCGTCACCGGTTCCAAGCTGACCAAGCTCAGGTCCGTCGCCGGCAGGCTCGGTCCGGCGGCCAGGATCGTGCCTCTCAACGGAAGGCTGAGCACGCTCGATGGCCCCACCATGCTGGACGGCACGGCCATCTACGCAAGCGCTGCAGGGGGCACGGCACGCTGCTCACTGGGTTTCAATGTTTTCAACGGTGCCCGGCACTTCTTCATTACCGCCGGACATTGCACGCACCTCAGCTCTACCTGGTTCGCCAACCAGGGCCTGACCAGCCGTCTCGGCAGCAATTCGGGCCAAGCGAACGTCTTCGGCGCCGGCGGTGACTACGGCGTCGTCGAATACGACACTGCCGGAATCCACGTTTGGGGTACGGTCGCCGGCACCAGGCAGTTCATTTCCGGTTCGGGCGACGCCTTCGTCGGCGAGGCGGTACAGCGAAGCGGCAGCACCACCGGTGTCCGCGGTGGCACCGTCACGGCGCTCAATGTGACCGTGACCTACGGCAGTGGCGAAACGGTCAATGGTCTGACCCAAACGACGGCTTGCGCCGAGCCGGGCGATAGCGGTGGCCCGTTCTACGCCGGCGGCACCGGACTCGGAATGCTCTCCGGCGGCTCCGGCAACTGCTCCGTCGGCGGCACCACGTTCTACCAGCCCGTCACCCCCGTCCTGCGGAACTTCGCCTTCACGCTGTGGGACAGGCCCCAGCCCTGAGAAAGCGGACGAAGGTGGTGGACACCGGCGTCCGACACCTGGTCGACCCGGCGGCTCCGGCTCATGGCCGAGCCGCCGGGTCGACCTGTCCTGTTCGGTAGATGCTTCGATTTTCGGAATATCCTATAGTCGGAGTTATGCCCGACAGAGAGATCACGGTCGCGAGGTTGTCCGCCGCGATCCGGCGCTACCAGCGCGAGATCGACGCCTTCGACCAGGCCGTCGCCGAACGACTGGGGCTCAACCGAACCGATCTTCGATGCGTCGACCTACTCCTTGACCGGCCGCTGAGCCTGACCGAGCTGGCCGAACACGCCGGTCTCAGCCAGTCGGCGATGACGACGGCACTCGACCGCCTGGAACGGGCCGGATACGCCTGCAGAACCCGGGACCCCGGCGATCGGCGCCGCTTCCTCGTGCAGCTCACGCCCGCCCTCCTCACCCGCGTCGCCGAGATCTTCAAACCGTTCGCCGCAGAGGCCACCGCCGAGCTTGACCGCTACTCCGTATCCGAGCTGGACACCCTGGTCCGGTTCTTCGCCGACGGGTCCGAGCGGCGAGCCCGCCACGCCCGGCGCATCCGGACCACACCGAAGGTGCGGCGAGCGGCGGCTCACCAGCGGTCCGCGCGCCCGGACGACGGCTCGCCGACCACGGCCCCGTCGGGCTCGTGAAGGGAAGGCACACCATGACCGGCATACGACCTGCGTCCCGCAGCACCGCCGCACGACCCGCGCCCCGCTCCCTAGCCCGATGGGGATCGATCGGCCTGATCTCGGAAATCGTCGCCGTGTGCACGTGGCTGGTGGCCGGCGCATGGCAGGGCCCCGCCTACAGCCCGGTTCACGACGACATCAGCGACATGGGCGCCCTCACCGCCCCGCACGCGTGGGCGTACCTCATCCCGCAGGCGCTCGCCGGTGCCGGAAGTATCGCCTTCATCCTGTTCGGGCTGCGTCCGTCACTCACGTACGACGGGCGAGCCGGCCGATCCGGGCCCTGGCTGGCCGCACTCTCGGGGATTCAAGACCTGACCGACGCGGCGTTCCGGCTCGACTGCCGGGCCGCCGACGGCTGCGACCAGGCCCACGCGACCACTTCCTGGCATGCGCAGGTGCACAGCGCGACCGGCTTCGCATGCGTCCTCGTGCTGATCGTCACGCCGTTCGTGCTCGCCCGCCGCTTCAAGCGCCTGCCACAGTGGCGCCGGTTCACCGTTCCCTCGGTCCTGCTGGGAGTCGTCTTCATCATCGGCCTGATCGCGATACTGGCACCCCAGACGGCCGCATATCAGGGACTGACTCAGCGAACGATCGCATTCGGCGGCGCGATCTGGGGCATCGCCGTGGCCGCCCACGTCGTCCGGCTCGGACGCGACGGGAGCGATCGCTGACCGATCTCAGCGTCGCCTATGCCGGGACGCCGGGCTGGAACAGGGCGCACACGGCGCTCGCCGCCAGCAACAGCGTCCCGGTGAGCAGCCCGGCGCGCAGACCGTACGGGCCATCGGCCATGGCTCCGCTGATGAGCGGACCGGCGCACTGCCCGACCCCGAACGCGGCGGTGAGGCCGGCGATCGCGGGCGGCCACTCGGTGGGCGGCAGGCTCTGGCGCGCGGAGGCGGTGACGGTCGCGCTGACCGAGAAGAAGCTGCCGAACAGCGCCGCGGAGGCCAGCTCGACCGCGCGGCTGCCCGAAAGAAGGGGAAGGGCCGACGCCAGCGCGGTCATCGCCACCGGCACGGCGACGCCACCGCCCCCGCCGATCCGGCTCAGCGGCGCGGCCAGCGTCAGGCCGATCACGATGCCGGCCGCGCCGAGAACGAACCAGAGCCATACGAGCTGGCCCGGCGTGCGCCCGTTGCCGCGCAGGTAGGCGACGGAAAAGGTCATATAGGTGATGTAGCCCGCGCCGAACAACCCGTACGAGGCGAGGAGCGCGCCGACGCGACGGCGCTCCCACGAGCGTGGGCGGCCGCCCCGGACCGGCCGCGCGAGCGGCATCCGCGCCAGCACCGGGGCGACCAGCGCCACGCACACCGCGCACAGCGCGCCGGCCAGCAGCCAGCCCGTACGCCAGTGCCCGGTGACCGCGACGGGCGTGATGAGGAGAGCCGAGACCGCGATGCCCAGCCCGGGCCCGGCGAAGTACACGCCCAGGGCGCGTGTCTCGCGTTCGGCGGTGAGCCGTGTCAGCACCGCGGCGCCCGCGATGAAGGCGATGGCCCCCGCCGCTCCGGCGACCAGCCGGAGGACCAGCAGCGCGGCGACGTCACCGGTCGCGCCGCACGCGGGGACGGTCAGCGTGGCCACGGCGAGCGGGCCGAGCACGGCGCCGCGCTCACCGAACACCGTGAGCACGCGGTCGGCGACGACCGCGCCGATCAGGTAACCGGCGGAGTTGGCGGCGCTCAGCCCGCCGACGGTGAGGCTCGACCAGCCGAGATGGTGCTGCATCGCCGGCACGAGGAGGCCGTACGAGAACCGCCCGAACCCGTTCGCGGCGGCCGGCACCAGCATCAGAGCGAGTATCCACCCCCGAGGGCACTTCATCGCCGTACCTCCCCGGTCGATCGTCCAGGGAGGACGCTAAGGGGGTGATGGCCCACACTCATGGTCCAATCGGCAGATGAATTCTTGGGCCAAGCCGGGTGTGGACCTGCACCTGTACGTGGAGCGGACCGGTGGTACCGGCCTGCGTGCCGGGCTGGAGCACTCGCTGCGCGCCGCGGTGCGCGGCGGCCGGCTCGGAGCGGGGACGCGGCTGCCTTCCTCCCGCCAGCTCGCGGCCGACCTCGGCGTCGCCCGCAACACCGTCGCCGACGCCTACACCCAGCTCGTCGCCGAGGGGTACCTGACGAGCCGCCGCGGCGCGGGCACGTACGTCGCGGGAACCCCTGGCCGCGCCACGGCATCGGCGGCGCCGGACGACGACGAGTCCGCGCCGCGGTACGACCTGCGCCCCGGCCGGCCGGACCTCGGCATCTTCCCGCGCACCGCATGGCTGACCGCGACACGGCGCGTGCTGGACGCCGGGCCGTCCGATGCCCTCACCTACGGCGACCCGCGGGGTCCGCTGGCCGCGCGCCGCGCCCTCGCCGCGTACCTGGCCCGCGTCCGCGGCGTCGACGCCGACCCGGACCGCGTCGTGCTGTGCACCGGATACCGGCAGGCGGTCGCGCTGGTGGGCGCCGCGCTCGCCCGGTCCGGCGTCGTGCGGGTCGCGGTCGAATCCCCCGGCCTGCCGGAGGTGCCCGAGGCGCTGATCCGAGCCGGCCTGACGTCGGTGGACCTTCCCGTCGACGACGACGGCGCCCGCACCGACCTGCTCGGCGCACTGGACGTGGAGATGGCGGTGCTCACGCCGGCGCATCAGTTCCCGACGGGGGCGCAGCTGTCCGCGGACCGGCGCGCCGCCGTGCTGGAATGGTGCCGCCGTACCGGTGGTCTCGTGCTCGAGGACGACTACGACGGTGAGTTCCGGTACGACCGCCAGCCTGTCGGTGCCCTGCAGGGCCTCGCCCCGGACCACGTGCTCTACGCCGGATCCGCCGGCAAGACCCTCGCACCGGGTCTTCGCCTGGGCTGGCTGGTCGTGCCGCCGCGCCTGCTCGACGCGATCCTGGCGGAGAAGCGTCTCGCCGACCGCCACTCCAACACACTCGACCACCTGGTCCTCGCCGAGCTCATCGACCGCGGCGACTACGACCGGCACGTACGCCGGTGCCGCCTGCGCTACCGGCGTCGCCGTGATGAACTCGTCCGCGCGCTCGCCGGTTGTACGCCGCCGCGGCGGGCCACGGGCGTCGCGGCCGGCCTGCACGCGGTGGTGCCGCTGCCGGAGGGCACGCGCGACATGCTCGCCCGCCTGGACCGGGCGGGTGTGGCCGTGAACGACATGAGCCGCTACACCGCCGCACCGAACCCGGACGCCCTCGTCATCGGCTACGCGACACCACCGGGCCACGCCTGGCCGGCCGCCTTGACCGCCCTCACCACCGCCCTCGAAGAGCGGGAGTGAAGGCTGGGGTGGAGCCCGCTCCAGGCGTGACCGACCGGGCCATGCCGCCTCCGCTTCGCGGTGACGATGATCCGGGCGTAGCCCATCGCGCTGCTACGGTGACCGCTGTGACGGAGACCGAGTCAGCTGTGGAGAAGCCCGATAGTGAGCATGAGGGCCCTGTCGTCGAACGCATGCTGCTGTTCACCGACGCCGTCGTGGCCATCGCGATCACTCTGCTCGCTCTGGAGCTGCCCGTTCCCAAGGGCGGTACCAATGCCGAGCTGTGGCACTCGGCGGTCGAGGCGCAACCCGAGTACAAGGCGTTCCTGATCAGCTTCGTGGTCATCTGGGCCCACTGGTCCGCGCACCGCAACGTCCTCCGCGGCCTGCGCGGCCTCGACCGGATCCTCGGCTCGCTCAACGGGTTGTGGCTGTTGATGGTCGTGCTCATCCCGTTCGCCACGAAGGTACTCGCCGGCGACGGGGCGTTCCAGCTGCGCTTCGGTTTCTACGCGCTGATCGAGACGGTGACCAGCCTGCTGTTCCTGCTGATGGCCTGGCACGTACGACGGGCCGGGCTGGCCGCCGAAGGCACGCCGCCGGAACGCTTCACCAACGCGATGCTGCGCAGTGCCGCCATCGCCGCCTGCTTCGCCGTGTCGATCCCCGTCGCGTTCGCCGGCAACTGGGCGTACCTCTGCTGGATCGCGGCCGCGGGCGTCACGCGCGTCGCCACGCGGGTGGCGCAGCGGCAGGTCCAGCCCGCCTGACCTCACGTGCGTCAGCTCGCGCCTTCCAAGTTGGGGCGCAACAGCGGGGCGGCGCCGAGCCCGCAGGGGGCGGGTGTGGCGCGCTGCGACGTACCGGCGTAGTAGCGGTTCGCGGCCGTCGAGGCGACGTGCACCCGCAGGTCGTTGCCCTGGCCGCGAAGCAGACCAGGGGGTACCGCGCGGCGGATCGGGCCCCAGCCGTACCGGCCGAGCGGTGTGCGGTTGAGTTCGATCTCGGCGCTGGTGTCGACGACGGGCAGGATCAGTTCCCAGTCGGGCCACGCGAGATCCCCGGCGGGAATGGTGAAGGTGAGCCGGTACTCGCCGATGCCGGAGAACTCGGCGAGGCCCTGCAGCTCCCAGCCGCGGTCCACCCGGATCGGGATCTCCGGCCCTGCGGCGCGCAGGGTCCAGCCCTCCGCCAGCACCAGGTCGCCGGGGACGGGCGTGGTCCCGTCGCGGAGACTCAGGCACACCAGTTCCCAGGGCGCGAGGGAGAGCGTGAGCGACGCGCCATCTGTGGTCCGCAGCGGTTCGATCGCGCCCGATTCGGGCCGCCATCGGGTCACCTCGGCCGGAGTCGAGGAGGGGCGGACGGCCACCGTTCTGGGATGGTCGGCGTCGTTGAACAGAGCCAGCCGGGTGCCCGCGGCGTCGCGGCCCGCGTACTGCCACACGGTCTCGCCGGAGTCCGCCGAGCCCATCGGGTCGTCCACCTCCACGACGGCGTGCCGGGCACGCAGCGGGCGCAGGACCACCTCGACCTGCCGCGCGGAGGGTGGTTCCGGCCAGTAGGACATGGTCGCCGCGTCGCACAGGCCGGCCATCCGCGCCGCCAGCGTCGCGTCCACACCGCCGGCCTGCGTGGCACCGGGGAGCGGTCCGGACGCGAGGAGCGTGCCACCGGCGTCGACGAACCGGGCGAGCACGTCGACCGTCGATCCGTCCCGTACGACCTCGACGCCCGGCAGCACCACGCCGCGGTACCGGCGTCCGCCGATGGCCATGCACCCGTCTTCGACCGCGGCGGCCCGCACGTCGCGCTCGTCGACCAGGTGATAGCCGTAGCCCTTCCGCGCGAGATGCTCGGTCCAGAAGGCGGTGTGCTCACCGTACGGGTGCGCTGGACCACCGGCCCAGCTGCTGCGTAGCGGGTAGACGACCGCGATCTCGCACTGTGGCTCCGTGTCGTCGAGGAACACCGACAGGCGGCCGGATTCTTCGGCGAACGCGCGGTGATATGGGAACCAAGGCTCGAAGTTCACCCCCGGCGCGAAGTCGAAACGCGGGTTCGTGAACATCTCCTCGCGGTCGTCCCCGTCGGTCTGCCAGAACGCGTGCGTCAGCAGCTGGCGGGCGCCGAGCAGGTGGTGGCGGATCGTCTGCGCGCGCAGGTCCCGCAGGGTGAGCTCCCACTGTCCGGCCGCGAAGTGCGACCCGGTCGCCGTACTGCCGAAGTACTGCTCGACCAGGCATCCGCTGCGGCCGTTCGCCCGCGCGACCGAGTCGCCGAACTTCGCGCTGAGCTGCGGATCCGTGTTCCGGGCGTCGACGGCGGTGTGGTCCCGCCACCGGTCGAGCCCGAAGTAGTCGGTCCCGAAGTTCGTCCGGGGGTCGTCGGTGATGATCGTCCCTGTCGGGTCCCATGAGGAGACATGGCCGAGGACCTCGTGCCCCGACAGCGCGATGCCGTGCTGCCGGCACCAGCGGGCGAGGGTGCCGAAGAAGCCGTCGATGCCCAGCGTGGAGTAGGTCTCGAAGAAGTCGCAGCGGCGTGCGGGCGTCATCGGGCCGATGTCGCGCACGAGCGCCAGCAGCGAACGCCGGAAGGGGGCGTCGTGCTCGGCCTCGTATCGGCGGCCGAGTTCCGGCGTGTACATCAGCGACGAGCCGACATGCCCGTGATGCTGACGCCAGCGGAAGAAGCACGCGTGCGGTTGGTCGAAGAACGCGTACTTGACCGTGCTGCCCCAGTGCGGGCCGAACGCCTCGGCGTACGGGGCGTAGCCGACGTCCGTGTAACGCTCCGCCGCCTCGGGAAGCAGGTAGTTGATCATCCGGCTCGTCGCGCATCGGGCCGCGACGAAGACGGTCACCGCGGTCGATCCCGTGGGAAGCGCATCGCGGGGAACGACGACAGTGCAGCCGTCGGCACCGGCCGAACCGATCCGGGCCGATTGGGTGAGATCGCAGATCTGCGCCTCGTCGGTCACGTCACCGGCCGGGTGCGCCAGGGCCGCGACGAGCTCCCACTCGTCCCACCGCACTTCGCCGTTCTCGAAGACCCAGTGCATCCCCGGGTCCAGGAGGTACTCGACGTCCGTGGGGTGGATGTCGTCCACCGTGCACTCGACGTCGGTTCCCGCGTCCGTGAGCTGCGCCGTCGACCAGAAGAGATGGCGTTCGCGCAGCTCGTCATGGCCTTCGACGGTACGGCCGCCCGCGTGGCCGGAGAGCCAGTTGTACTCGTCGTAGACACCGATGATCATGCGGTGCCCGGCCGCTTCGTCGGCCGCCAGCCGGCAGGCCGCGAGGTAATCCTCGCTCAGGTACTCCTGCCGCGGGAAGGACAGGCGGGCCTGGATCTGGAAGGAACGAAAGCCCGCCCGTGCCATCTGCGCGACCTGTTCCCGGATCTCCGCAGGAGTCGGAAGCCGGTGCCAGAACCAGTACGTCGCGGGGGCGTGCCATGGATCGGGCTCACGCCACGCGGGGCTGCTCGCCATCTCGGAGGCCGCCTTCCTGGAGCTGGGGCGCCTTGCTGAAGTTCGGAGGGACGTCGAACTTCAGCACGAAGGTGAGCAGGCCGTAGAGCACGATGCCGATCGCCATCGCGATGAGCACACCCATGTTGGTCTGGCCGATGACGCCTTTCTCCTGGCTCTTGGAGAGCAGGAAACCGACGACCCGTCCGATGTTCTTGTCGCTCGAGGTGACCATACCGAGACCGACCACGGTCGCGGCCGCGAGCGAGACGAGCGCGGTCCACCGGCCCGCCCGTCCGCCGTACCCGGCCGCCTGTGCCATGCCGACGTTCCAGCCGAGTCGGCGCTGCCGGATGAAGTCGAGCAGCTGGATTCCGCCCATCGTTCCCATCACCACGGCGATGAGCGCGAGGAACGCCTGGAAGGTGGCCAGGAACGAGTCGGAGATGAACAGCAGGTAGAACGCGCCCGCGGAGATGACCACCATGTTGATCACCGTCGTGGCGGCGCGCGACAGCGGCACGCCCAGGGCGAGCAGTGCCAGACCCGAGGAGTACAGGCCGGTGATGGCCGCCGCGATCAGCGAGATGACGATGACGACCGAGAACGGGATGAAGAACCACAACGGCAGCAGCGCGGTGAGCGCCGCGATCGGGTCGGCCGCGGCCGCTTCGCCGAGCGCGTGGTCGCTGCCGGCGAGCAGTACGCCGAGGATCAGCAGTACGGCGACCGGCAGTGTGATGCCGCCGGCCGTCCAGCCGATGACGCCCCGCGCTCTGGTCCGCCGCGGCAGGTACCGGGCGAAGTCGCCGCCGTAGTTGAGGAATCCGATGCCGACCATCGTCATCGCCATCACGATGCCGCCGAGGAACGCCCAGGCCGAGCCGTCAGGGGTGCTGCCGAGCCTGCTCCAGTGCACGTGCGGAATGATGATCACGATGAACGCGATCGTCATCACGCCCGTCAACCAGGCGATCCAGTTCTCGATCCGGGTGATCAGCTCGTGGCCGAAGACCGCCGCGGTCATGGTGACGGCGAGGACGACCACGAACCACAGCACGATGGCCGTCACGGTCGCCTTGCCGTTCGAGGAGGCGAAGACCGACGGCCACAGCCTGGCGAAGAGTTCGGCGCCGGTGGTGGACGCCAGTGTGATGATCGTGACCTTCCAACCGACGTTCGACAGATAGGCGAAGAAGCTCGGGAATTTGTTGCCGTGTATGCCGAACGCGAAGCGGGTCTGGGTGAGCGTGGGCAGTCCGGTCCGCGGCCCGCCGACGGCGAGCACACCGACCAGGAATGAGGACGCCGCGTAGCCGACGATGCCGGCGACGATCGCCTGCCAAACGCTCAGCCCGAGGGAGAACACGTAGATCCCGTAGCTGACGCCGAGGATCGAGACGTTCCACGAGAACCAGATCCCGAACAGTCCTCTGGGGGTGCCTCGCCGTTCGGCATCGGACACCGGGTTGATCCCGTTCTTCTCAATGCCAGAGCCGGTATTCGGCCGATCCGTGATTTCTTCTGTGCTCATTCCCGGTCCTTTTCGGTGATGATCACGCTCTGGCGTACGCCGGGCATTCGACGGCGACCCGCCTTCCGTACCGTCGGAAGCGGGGGCTCCACGTGCGAGAGGTAATCCGAACACGGACTATCTGGAAAAGCAAGGGCCCGAGCCCTCGGGCTTGGGATCACCCGGGACCTCGCGCACCGCGGAGGCCGTGGCAAGGTAGAGGCATGACAGCCGATGCCGAGCGGGCGCGGGAGGCGGTCACGACGCCTCCCGCGTTGATGGCCGCCCCCGGATACCTGGCCCGCCGGATCTATCAGTCGTACGTCGCGCTCTGGACGCGGGTCGTGGACCCGGTGCTGACCGGTCCGCAGTTCGCGGTGCTGACCGTGGTCGACAGCCATCCGGGGATGGACCAGGGGTCGCTGGCATCGTCGGTCGCACTCGACCGGTCCACGATGACCGATGTCGTCCGCCGGATGGAGGCCGCCGGGTTGATCGTCCGGCAGACCGCCCTGCACGACGGCCGACGCAAGCTGCTCTTCATGACCGACGAGGGCCGGCGGCGGCTGGCCGAGGTGAACCGGCTGGCCCGCACGCTGGACGAGGAACTGCTGCGCGGCTACGAGGGCGCCGAGCGCGATCGGATCATGCGGGAGCTCACCAGGCTGGCCGGCCACTGGGAAAGCCTGCTCGACGACCGCTGACGAACGTTCGTTCCGCGTTTCCGTGTCGTTCCATCCGTCCCAGGCTCTTGCTTTCCGAGATAGTCCGTGTTCGGATTAGTTCCTGCGAACACCAGCTCGCGCTTCCGTCATACGAACCGCTGGCCGCCGCCGAAATGCCTGAATTGTGGCGGCTTGCACTCCGTTCCCATCCTGTAGTGAACGGCGGACGCGTGTTGCGGAACACGGGTGTGGAGGAGGAGCAGTGCCGGCTAGCCAGTCATACGACGTCACGATCGTGGGAGGCGGCCTCGGAGGACTGACGGCCGCGTTGGCCCTGCGTCGGCGCGGGCTCCGCGTCACCGTCCTCGAGCAGGCCGCCGAGCTCGGCGAGGTGGGCGCCGGCATCCAGACCGCGCCGAACGCCAGCCGCGTTCTGCTGGGTCTCGGACTGCGCGCTCGGCTCGAGGCCATCCGCACCGAGCCCCTCGACCAGGTACGCCGCCGCTGGCAGGACGGCAGCGTCATCGGGCTGACCAGCCTCGGGGACTTCTGCAAGCGCGAGTTCAACGCCCCGTACTGGCATTACCACCGCGCCGACCTGCACAAGGTCCTGCTCGACGCGTGCCTGGACGCGGAGGGTGCCGGGCCGGTGGTCGAGGTACGGACCAGCAGCAAGGTCGTGGAGATCGACCAGAGCGACCCGGCCCGGCCGGTCGCGGTCACCCAGACCGGGGACGCGCATCAGGCGGACGTGCTGATCGGTGCCGACGGCATCAGATCGAGCGTGCGTGACCTGCTGGGTTTCGCGGACACGCTCGTGTTCTCCGGCGAGATGGCCTACCGAGCGCTCATTCCGGGCGACAAGATCGCCGCGGATCCGGCGACGCGCTGGCTGGTGGACCGCTTCCAGAGCACGATCTGGTACGGCCCGGACCGGCACCTCGTCCACTACATGATCCGCGGCGGGGAGTACCTCAACGTCGTGGCGATCGTGCCCTGCTCCCCGGAGGCGCGCGACCAGTGGACCGCGTCGGCGACCGTCGAGGAGCTCGTGGACGCCTTCCCCGGCTGGGACGACCGGGTCGCCGCGATGCTCTCCAAGGCGGAGGGCGACATCTCCGCGTGGGCGATGTACCACCGGCGCCGGGACCCGGTCTGGGTGGACGGCCACGTCGCGCTGCTCGGTGACGCCTGTCACGCGATGCTGCCCTACCAGGCGCAGGGCGCCTCGCAGGCGATGGAGGACGCGGCGGTGCTCGCGGAGGAGCTCGGCTCCGTCCCGGTCGAGGGGGTCGGGCACGCCCTCATGCGCTATGTCGCGCGACGGGCGAAGCACGCGGGGATGGTGCAGGACGCCGCCTGGGAGAACATGGCGTTCTACCACCTACCCGACGGGCCCGAGCAAAGGCGACGTGACGCGAGACTCAAGAATTTCGATGGCGAGTCCAACGTCTCCTACGAGTGGCTGTGGAGTGGTACGCCCCTGAACGATCCTGACGAGGAGCGGTTCGCGTACCAGTTTCACGGCTGATCCTCCGGGGCTCGCGAGGCACCGCGGCCCCGAAGGATCGTGACGTCACCGCCGTTGGCGCGGCGGGCGGCGTCGGTCAGGGAAGCGCGTACCAGCGCGCTCCACCTCTCTCCGAAACAGCTGGAGTCTACATGGGGACGGGAAGCGAGATCGTTCAGGGCCTGCCCTGGAGGTGGCGGGTACAGGGAAAGATCTTCATCATCGGCGGCCTCGGCTACATGTTCGACGCCTGGGACGTCACGCTCAACGGCTACCTCACTCCCCTGCTGGCCGAGCACTTCGACCTCACGGTCGCCGAGAAGGGTCTCGTCGCCACCGCCAACCTGATCGGCATGGCGGTCGGCGCGGTCGTCTGGGGCACCATCGCCGACCGGGTGGGCCGGAAGAAGGCCTTCAGCCTCACGCTGCTGGTGTTCGCCCTGTTCTCGGTCCTCGCCGCGCTGTCGCCAACGTACGACTTCTTCCTGGCGGCCCGCTTCCTCGCGGGCGTCGGCCTCGGCGGCTGCATCCCGGTCGACTACGCGCTGGTCGGCGAGTTCACGCCGAGCCGGCAGCGCGGCCGGGTGCTCACCGCGATGGACGTGTGGTGGCCGATCGGTGGAACCCTGTGCGGGCTGGTGGCCACCGCGCTGCTGCCCGTCCACGGGAACTGGCGGTGGATGCTCGCCGTCATGGTCCTCCCCGCGCTGCTGCTGTTCTGGGTACGGCGCGGCGTGCCGGAGTCGCCGCTCTACCTCGCCGGGGCCGGCCGGGAGGCGGCGGCCCGCGCTGTCATCGACGACCTGGTCGCACGCACCGGAGCGGAGAGCAGGCCGTACGCCATCGTCGCCCCGGGGCCGCGCGCGCCGCGCGGCGTGCAGGCGACATTCGCGCAACTCGCCCGGATCTGGCGTTACAGCCCGCGCATCACCTCGGTGGCCTGGCTGCTGTTCGTCTCGATCATGCTGGTGTACTACGTGTCGCTGACGTGGCTGCCCACGATTCTGAAGAGCCAGGGCTACGGCTCGTACGCGGCGTTCTCGGGCACCACGGCGATGACGGCGGTGGGGGCCGTCGGCGTGATCCTGTCCGCGTTCCTCGTCGAGGTGGTCGGGCGTAAGTGGGTCATCGGGATCAGCGCGCCGCTCGCGTCCGCCGTCCTGGTGCTGTTCGCGTCGACGTTGAAGGTCCACTCGGTGGCGCTGCTGTGGATCGCGGTCTTCGGGTTCGTCATCCAGTTCACGATCCCGGTGCTGTACGCCTACGTGGCCGAGTTGTACCCGACGGCGCTGCGGGCCAGCGGATTCGGCTGGGCCTCCAGCATGAGCCGGATCGCCTCGGGATTCATCCCGTTCATCTTCGGCAGCGTCCTGTGGCCGCAGCTGGGACTGACGATGACGTTCACCGTGACGGCCGCGTTCGTGCTGGTCGCCGTGGTCTGGATGACGATCGCCGGGCCGGAGACCAAGGGCCGGAACCTGGACGCCGACGCTCCCACCGTCCCCGCGCCGGCCCCGATCGCCGAATCCGCCTGACGCCAGAGAAGGGATCATGAAACCCGCATCGTTCACCTACCACCGGGCTCGCGACGTCGCCGGCGCCGTGCGGCTGCTCGCGGAACTGGGCGAGGACGCCAAGGTCATCGCGGGCGGCCAGAGCCTGGTCGCGATGATGAACTTCCGGCTGGCCCGGCCCGCCCACCTCATCGACCTCGGGCGGCTGCGGCGCGACCTGGCGTACGTCCGCCTCAGCACCGACGGCGCGCTGCGGATCGGGGCGCTGACCACCCACCACGAGGTGGAGACCGCCGAGCTGGGGCCGGGCTTCCAGGTGATCCGGGAGGCGATGCGGTGGATCGGTCACCTGCCGATCCGTACGCGGGGCACGGTCGGCGGCAGCCTCGCCCACGCCGACGCCACCGCCGAATGGTGCCTGCTCGCGGTGCTCCTGGACGCCGAGATCGTCGTCCACGGGCCGGACGGGCGGCGGGTCGTCCCGGCCGGCGACCTGTTCCTCGGCTTCTACACCACGACGCTGGAGCCCGCCGAGCTCATCGTGGAGGTGGTCTTCCCGAGAGCGGCTCGGCGGGCCGCGCTCAGCGAGTTCGCCGAGCGGCACGGGGACTTCGCCGTCGTCGCCGCCGCCGTCGACCTGGACCACGGGCGCGTCGCGCTGGGCGGGGTCGCGCCCGCCCCGGTCCGAGTCCCAGAGGCCGAGGCGGTGCTGGCCGGCGGCCGGAACCCCGACGTGTTCGCCGAGTGCGCGGAGGCCGCCGCGGCGGCCATCGATCCGCCGAGCGACGGCAACGGCGACGGCACCTATCGCAGGGTCCTCACCCGGACCCTGGTCACCCGGGCCTGTGAGGAGGCGATGTGGCGATGAGCTGGGTCGGGACGTCGGTCGCGCGCCGGGAGGACCCCCGGCTCCTCACCGGGCGCGGCCGGTTCGTGGACGACCTCCACCTACCGCGCATGCTGCACGCGCAGTTCGTCCGCAGCACCGTCGCGCACGGAACGGTCACGGGCGTCGACCTGTCGCGGACGCTCGAGGTGCCGGGAGTGGTCGCGGCCTTCACCGCCGGTGACCTGGAGCTCGGCGACATCACCGCGGTGCTCGACCGGCCGCTCAGCGAGTTCGTGCCGACCGCGATGCCCGTCCTGGCGCGGGACCGGGTCCGGTACGTCGGGGAGCCGATCGCCATCGTGCTCGCCGAGGATCCCTACGCGGTCGAGGACGGTCTCGAGGCCGCCAAGGTGACCTATGACGTGCTGCCGCCGGTGGTCTCCGACGAGCAGGCCCTCGCGCCGGGAGCACCGCTCGTCCACGCCGCCGCCACGGCGAACACGCTCGTCGACGTGTCGATGTTCGCGACCGAGGGCATCGACGACGTCTTCGCCGCCGCGCCCTGCGTGGTGAACGTGCGGATGAAGACCGGCCGGCAGAACGCCCTGCCGCTGGAGACCCGCGGCGCCGTCGCGAACTGGGACGCGCGGGACGAGCAACTGCTCGTCCAGACCTGCACGCAGGTGCCCCACCTGGTGCGCACCGTCATGGCCGACTGCCTGGGCCTGGCCGAGCGGAACGTCCGCGTCGTCGTCCCCGACATGGGCGGCGGCTTCGGACTGAAGTGCGTGGTCGGACGGGAGGAGATCGCCGCCGGGGCGGCGGCGCTGCGGCTGCGGCGGCCGGTGAAGTGGATCGAGGACCGCAAGGACGCGCTGACCGCCTCGTTCCTGGCCCGCGAGCAGCGCTACGACCTGCGGGCGGCGTTCGACGCCGACGGCCGGATCCTCGGGATCGACGCCGACGTGGTGTGCGACATGGGCGCCTACTCCTGCTACCCGTTCACGGCCGGCATCGAGCCCCTGATGGCCTCCGCCGAACTGCCCGGCGTCTACCGGGTCCCGGCGTATCGCGTCCGGGGCCGCGCGGTCACCACCAACAAGGCGCCGACCGCGCCGTACCGGGGCGTCAGCAGGCCGCAGATCGTGATGGTCGTGGAGCGGCTGTTCGAGCGGGCCGCCCGCGAACTGGGCGTGGATCCGGTCGAGATCCGGCGCCGCAACCTCATCACCGAGTTCCCCTACACCGGCGTCAACGGCGTCACCTACGACCCGGGCTCCTACCTGGAGTCGCTCGACCTGTGCGAGCGGATACTCCGGGACGAGGACTGGTACTCGGTCCGGGACTCCGCCGACCGGGTGGTCGGGATCGGCTACTCCTGCTTCAGCGAACGCACCGGCTACGGCTCGGCGGCGTTCGCCAAGCGGAAGATGGCCGTGGTGCCGGGCTACGACCTGGCCGAGATCCGGATGGACCTCAGCGCCGCCGTGACCGTCACGACCGGGACCCTGAGCCACGGCCAGAGCCACGAGACCACCCTCGCCCAGATCGTCGCCGACCGGCTCGGCCTCGACCTCGCCCAGGTGAAGATCCATCAGGGCGACACCGACCGCGTCACCTACGGCTTCGGCAGCTTCGCGAGCCGCTCGGCGACCATCGGCGGCAGCGCCGTCGCCCGCGCCGCGACCGCGTTGGCCGACCGGCTGCTGCGCCTCGGCGCGCACCTGCTGGAGACCACGCGCGACCAGGTCGAGCTGCACTGCGGCTCGGTCCGGGCGCACGACGGCCGCAGCGTGTCGTTCGAGGAGATCGCCGACGTCGCGTACCTGAAGGCGCACCTGCTGCCCGCCGGCGCCGAGCCGGGCCTGACCGCCCGAGCGTCGTTCGACGTGCAGGGCGACGGCACGTTCTCCAACGCCGCCCACGGCGTGGTGGTCGAACTGGATCCGGGCACCGGGCGGGTGCGGATCCTGCGGTACGTGTGCGTGGAGGACTGCGGGGTCGCCATCCACCCGCAGGTCGTGGAGGGCCAGTGCCGGGGCGGCATCGCGCAGGGCATCGCCGGGGCGCTGTTCGAGCAGGTGACCTACGACGCGCAGGGCGAGCCGTCGTGCGCGAGCTTCATCGACTACAAGGTGCCCACCGCCCTGGAGATCCCGGAGGTCGCGATCCACCACCTGGAGACGCCGTGCGAGTTCACCGAGAGCGGCGCGAAGGGCGCGGGCGAGGGCGGCACGATCGGCGCACCGGCCGCCGTGCTCAACGCCGTGAACGACGCGCTGCGCCGGACCGGGGTGGAACTCGACGACACGCCCATCCGGCCGGAGACCGTACAGCGCGCGCTACAGCGCCATGGAGCGACGCTATGACCGACAAGATCTTGATCAGTCTCACCGTCAACGGCACGGCGTACGACGACGTCCTGGTCGAGGCTCGCCACACGCTCGTCGACGTGCTGCGCCACGGCCTCAGGCTGACCGGCACCCACGTCGGCTGCGAGCACGGCGTCTGTGGCGCCTGCACGGTGCTGGTCGACGGCGCCCCGGCGCGCGCCTGCCTGATGTTCGCCGTGCAGGCCGAGGGCGCCGACATCCGCACGGTGGAGTCACTGTCGGACGGCGACGACGAGTTGAGCGATCTGCAACGCGCGTTCTCGGAGCACCACGGGCTGCAGTGCGGCTTCTGCACGCCCGGCTTCCTCATGCTGGCCGAAGGGTTCCTGGCCGAGCGGCCGCAGGCGACCAAAGAGGAGATCCGCGAGGTCGTCTCGGCCAACCTGTGCCGGTGTACCGGCTACCAGACCATCGTCGAGGCGATCGACGGCTGCGCGCGCGAACGACGCGGAGAGGGAAGGCAATGATCCTGGACAACGAGATCACGGTGAACGCCTCGCCCGACGAAGTGTTCACACTGGTCAACGACGTGGAACGGGTCGTCACGTGCCTGCCCGGTGCGTCGATCCACGGCCGTGACGGCGACACCTACCAGGGCGGTATCAAGGTCAAGGTCGGGCCGATCACCGCCGAGTACGCCGGGACCGTACGGTTCCTGGAGACCGATCCGGAACGCCGGCACCTGCGCCTCCAGGGGCGGGGCGCCGACACGCGCGGCAGCGGCGACGCCGAGGCCGAGGTGCGCCTCTCGGTGGACGAGGCGCCCGGTGGCGCGGTGCTGCGGCTGACGACCGACCTGCTGATCCGGGGGAAGCTCGCCCAGTTCGGCAAGGGCGCGATCGTCACGGTGTCCGACCGCCTCCTCGCCCAGTTCGCCCGGAACCTGGCCGTCCTCGTCGAGTCCGACCGGACCGCCGAACCCGCCTTGGCCGCCGGCGTCGGGCACTCCCCCGGCATCGAGCGCTCCGATGGGGCCGGAGCGGCCGTCCGTTCCGGTCCGCACCGGCCAGCGGAGCGGGTGGCCGCGGCGGAGCTCGACGGGCTGGCGATGCTGGTGCCACCGTCGGCGGCCAAGTACGCGCCGGTGGTCGCCGCGTTCGCGTTCGGGGCGTTGCAGGGCTGGCTGATCGCCACCGTGCGATCGCAGGCCAAACAGCTGAAGGAGCTGCGCCGTGGCTGACGGAATGTACGGACGCCGGACCGACGACGTCTACGCGACCGCCGGGTTCGGGGCCGCCGTCCAGCGGGGCAGGCGACCGGCGATCGTCGTCGTGGACCTGACCAACGGGTTCACGGACCCGGCGTACCCCTCCGGCGCGGACCTCGGCGACGTGGTCGCGGCCACGGCCGCGCTGCTCGAGACGGGGCGCGACGCCGGCGTACCGGTCGTCTTCACCACCATCGCCTACACCCCGGCCGAGGCGGACGGGACGGTCGTGCGCTGGCTGGACAAGGCACCCGGGATGCGGGCGCTGCGGGAGGGCAGCCCGGCCGTGGCGGTCGACGAGCGCCTGCCGCGCCGCGACGAGGACGTGCTCGTGGTGAAGAAAGGCGCGTCCGCGTTCTTCGGCACCTCGCTCGCCTCGATCCTCACCGGTGCTGGCTGCGACACGGTCGTCGTCTGCGGGGCGACGACCAGCGGCTGCGTCCGCGCGACGGTCGTGGACGCGGTGCAGTCCGGCTTCTCGGTCCTGGTGCCGCGCGAGTGCTGCGGCGACCGGGCCGCGGGCCCGCACGACGCCGCGCTCTTCGACATCCAGGCCAAGTACGGCGACGTCATCGCACTCGCCGACGCCCTCGGCTATCTCGGCAGGAGCCCCCAGCATGTCTGACCGCGTCCTCTCCCAGTCCGCACTCGCCGACCTGGCGGACATTCCCGCGCTCGGCCGCTGGGTCCGGTCGGGCTCCCTGCAGCTGCACGCCCTCGACTACGGCGGTGAGGGTCTACCGCTGGTCGTCGTGCCCGGCATCACCAGCCCGGCGATCAGCATGGACTTCGTCGCCCGCGAGCTGACCGATCTGGTCCGGCCGATCGTCCTCGACGTGCGCGGCCGCGGGCTGTCCGACGACGGCGCCTCGTACACGCTGGAGGATTACGCGGCCGACGTCGAGGCGGTGATCCGGGGGCTGGACCTGCACCGCCCGCTGCTGCTCGGGCACTCGATGGGCGCCCGGATCGCCGCCGTCGCCGCCGCCCGATCCGCCGTGCCGCTGCGCGGGAGCGTGCTGGTGGACCCGCCGATGAGCGGCCCGGCTCGCGGTCCGTACCCGACCACGCTCTCGGCCTTCCAGTCTCAGCTGGACCAGGCGAGGCGCGGCACCGACGCCGACGAGGTGGCGTTGTCGTGGCCACGATGGCCGCGCCGCGAGCAGGAGCTGCGGGCCCGCTGGCTCGCGAGTTGCGGCGCGGAGGCGATCGCCGCGACGCATCAGGGCTTCGAGACCGAGGACTTCTTCGACACCTGGCCCGCCGTACCGGCCCCGTCCGTGCTGCTGTACGGCGCGCAGAGCCCCGTCGTCACGCAGTCCGGCGCCGCGGAGGCCGCCCGCGCCAACCCCGCCGCCCGCCTGGTCGAGATCCCCGACGCCGGCCACATGGTCTTCTGGGACAACCCCGGCGGCGCTCTGGCCGCCCTCCGCGAGGCGCTCTCGCAGTGGGTACCCGGGGACCCGGCCGGCAAGAACTGAATGCCAGGGCTTACGCCCGAATAGTCCGAATCAATCTGCCCCAAGGAGCTGGGCTTCGTCCGGACCGGATAGTCCGTGTTCGGATTAACTGGGGCCTCATCGCGGGAGGTGCGATGGATCAGAATCTGTTGAACGACATCTGCGTGCGGCAGCTGACGATGAGCGGCGTACACGAAGGCGAGACCATCGCCGTGCTCTCTCAGGGAGCCGAGCGGCTGGACTACGCGGACGCCTTCCTCTTCGCCGCCCAACGCCTGGGGGCGACCGCCTACCATGTGCGGCTGCCGGAGGAGTCGAGCGCGTCGGGCGCGTGGGCGGTCGGGCAGACCGCGCTCGGCGCCAATCCGCAGGTGGTGGAGGCGTTCAAGCAGGCGGACATGCTGGTGGACCTGAAATTCCTGCTCTTCAGCAAGGAGCAGTTCGCCATCCAGGACGCGGCGACACGGATCCTGACCGTCGTCGAACCGGCGCCGCTGCTGGCGCGGCTGATGCCGACGCGGGAGCTGCGGGAGCGGGTCGAGGTCGGCGCCGAACTGCTGGGCAAGGCGACCTCGATGCGCATCACCAGCCCGGCGGGGACGGACGTCACCTACCGGCTCGGCGTCTACCCGACCATGAGCGAGTACGGCTGCACCGACCAGCCCGGGCGCTGGGACCACTGGCCGGCCGCGTTCGTGTTCACGGGCGGGGCCGACGACGGGGTGGACGGGACCATCGTGCTGTCGCCGGGCGACGTGCTGCTTCCGTTCAACACGTACGTGCAGAGCCCGGTCACGCTCACGATCGAGCAGGGATTCATCACCGACATCCGGGGCGGGCTGGACGCCGAGCTGCTGTCGTCGTACATCACGTCCTTCGACGACCCGCGCGGGTACGGAATGTCGCACGTCGGATGGGGCCTGGACGAGCGGGCGCACTGGCACGGCCTGATGCAGTTCCCCGGCGGCATGGGCATGGAGCTGCGCTCCTTCTACGGGAACGTCATGTTCTCCATCGGCCCGAACAACGAGCTGGGCGGCCCGAACGACACGCCGTGCCACTTCGACATCCCCATGCGCGGCTGCAGCCTGTTCCTCGACGACGAGCCCGTCGTGCGCGACGGCGACGTGGTCGTCCCCGAGATGCGCCCGGCGGGGCGGCGGTGACCGCCCCGGCATCCGCCCGAGAGGAGGCCGCGGACGTGACCGACCACCACATCGGCCTGATCGTGCCGAGCTCCAATCTGACCATGGAGACGGAGCTGCCGCGCATGATGCGGGCTCGGGAGGACGTCGAGCCGGGCGACCGGTTCGTGTTCCACAGCGCGCGGGCCCGGATGCGGCAGGTGACCCCCGAAGAGCTGATCGCGATGAACGCGCAGGCCGAGCGGGCCGCTCTGGAACTCGCCGACGCGCGCCCCGACGTCGTCACGACCGCCTGTCTGGTCGCCATCATGGCGCAGGGGCCCGGCTACCACTGCGTCGCCGAGGATTCGATCCGCGCGGTACTGCGCGAGGAGAGTGCCGAGGCGCCGGTCGTGTCCAGTGCGGGCGCGCTGCTGGCCGCGCTCGGCGCTCTCTCGGCGCGGCGGATCGCCATCATCACGCCGTACCTCAAGCCGCTGACCGGAAAGGTCGTCGAGTACCTCGAGGAATCCGGGGTGGAGGTCGTGGACGCGCTGAGCCTGGAGGTCTCGGACAACCTCGCGGTCGGCCGCCTCGATCCGGGGGATCTGCGCGAGCACTGGCGGCGGCTCGATCTGGCCGGAGCGGACGCGCTGGTCCTGTCGGCATGCGTCCAGATGCCGTCCCTGTCCGCCATCCAGACGGTCGAGGATGAAGCGGGCCTGCCGGTCCTGTCGGCGGCGACGGCAACGGCCTTCTGCGTCCTGGAGCAGTTGGGCCTGTCCCCCACCGTCCCTGGCGCGGGGAGCCTGCTGAACGGCAAGTACACCCTCTGACATCGCTAAGGGCCGGGCACCGTCCCGGCCCTTACCGATTTGTTTCGCGAGCCCTACCCTTCCTGTCCGCCACACGCGTGATTCGCGTCATTCGTGCGAAGATCATCTGATGTTCGATCGGCTGGAGGAGTATCCGGCATCGATGCGGCGCGGACGTGCCGTTCCCCGACCTGAGGAGGACACCATGTGCCGCGACGAGATCTGTGAGCACAGCACCGCCCCCTTGGCGGCCGGCGTGGACGACGGTGTGCAGCCGAGCGCGGACACCGTCGACCGGCGGCGCATGCTGATGGCGGCCGCGACGGGCGTCGCGCTCACCCTCGCCCCGATCTCCTTCACCCCGGCCCGGGCCGACACCACGAAGGGCGACGTCCCGGCCGACGGCCAGGTGACCCGCGTCGTGACGGGGCATCTCGCGACGGGCGCGGCGGACTTCGTGTACCTCCCGGTGGAGGTCCCGAAGGGCGTGCAGAAGATCGCGGTGCAGTACTCCTACGACAAGCCGGCCGTCCCCGCCGGCACCCCGGGGAACTCCTGCGACATCGGCGTCTTCGACGAGCGGGGTCTCAAGCTCGGCGGCAAGGGCTTCCGCGGCTGGTCCGGCGGGTTCCGCACGTCGTTCGAGATCAGCAACAGCGAGGCCACCCCCGGCTACCTGCCCGGCCCGGTCAACCCCGGCACCTGGCACATCGTCCTCGGGCCGTACCAGGTGGCGCCGCAGGGCATGAACTACCAGGTCCAGATCACGCTGACGTACGGCGAGCCGGGCCCGGCCTTCACCCCGAACTACCCGCCGAAGCGCGCCAAGGGCCGCGGTCGCGCCTGGTACCGCGGCGACGGTCATCTGCACACGGTGTACTCCGACGGCAAGAGGCTGCCCGCCGAGGTCGCGGCCGGCGCCCGGGCGGCCGGACTCGACTTCATGGTCTCCACCGACCACAACACCTCGGCGTCCCATGGCGTCTGGGGGCAGTACGCCGGCGATGATCTGCTCATCGTCACCGGCGAGGAGGTCACCACCCGCAATGGTCACTGGCTGGCCCTCGGCCTGCCCGCCGGGGATTGGATCGACTGGCGCTATCGTTCGCGCGACGACGCGTTCGGCCGCTTCGCACAGCAGGTGCACAGCGTCGGTGGTCTCGTGGTGCCCGCGCATCCGTACTGCCCGTACGTCGCCTGCCAGTGGAAGTTCGGGTACGACGACGCCGACCTCGTCGAGGTGTGGAACGGCCCCTGGACCTACGACGACGAGTCCGCCGTCGACACCTGGGACGCGAAGCTGGGCGAGGCCGTGCGCACGGGCAAGCGCTGGCTCCCGGCGATGGGCAACAGCGACGCCCACAGTGAACCGCAGGTCATCGGCCTGCCGCACAACGTCGTGTACGCCGACGACCTCGCCACCGACGCCATTCTCGGCGGCCTGCGCGCGGGCCGCACCTGGATCGCCGAGTCGCACACGGTGCAGCTGACGTTCGCCGTCACCGGCAACGGGCGCAAGGCCGGCATCGGCGAGACGCTGACCGCACCCACCGGCGCTCCGATCGAGGTACGGCTGGACGTCGAGGGCGTGCCGAACGGCACGGTCCGGTTCATCACGGACGAGGGTCAGATGCACCAGGAGTCGCTGCCCGCCTCCGGCTCGGGCAGCGTCGTGTGGCAGACCACCACCTCGCTCGCCGCCTACGTGCGCGCGGAGGTCCGGCATCCGATGGCCGACGGCACGCCCGGCAAGGGCAACACGATGGGCCCGAACCTCATGTGGGGCCCGATGGCCGCCCTGACCAACCCGGTCTTCCTCCGGCGCTCCGGCGCCTGACGCATCCGCCGTACCCGATCGGGAGAAACCGCCGCACGCGGCGTGTCGCCGACAAGTTCTTGCCGACACGCCTTCGGGACGGCGTCGGCGGCAGGGACGAAGGTCCCTGCCGCCGGCTGATCGCCATCGGTCAGGGTGGAAACGGAGGTTAAAGCCAGGCGATCGATGCGAGTACGCCGCGCAGAACCGGATATGTGGTCCATCACGCATGGTGACGCTTGTGCGCGGCGGAGGTACGAGCGATGGGCAGATCGCTGGAACGGGCAGGGCCACGGTCGGGCGAGGTGAGGACCGAGCCGGCCGGGCGTCCGGTCGTCATGCTGGTGATGGCGACGCTCGGGTTCGCGGTGAACTTCTGGGCGTGGGCCCTGCTGAGCCCGCTCGGTCCCCGGTTCAAGGACGCGCTGCATCTCGGCTCCCTTGAGCAGGCGTTGCTGGTGGCGGTCCCGGTGCTGGTGGGATCCGTGGGGCGCATTCCGGTCGGGGCGCTCACCGATCGGTTCGGCGGGCGGGTGATGTTCCCGCTGGTGTCGGCGGCGACCATCGTCCCCGTGCTGTACCTGGGTCTGGCCGGGCACTCGTCGATCGGCGAGCTGGAGCTCGGCGGGTTCTTCCTCGGCATCGGCGGCACGGCGTTCGCCGTGGGCGTCCCGTTCCTCAACCAGTGGTTCCCGCCCGAGCGGCGCGGCCTGGCGATCGGCGTGTTCGGCGTCGGAATGGGCGGCACCGCGATCAGCGCGCTGACGACGGTGAAGATGGTCGACGCCTGGGGGACGGCGACGCCGTTCGCGGTTTCCGCGATCCTGCTGGCGGCGTACGCGGTGGCGGCGGCGCTGGTGCTGCGGGAGGCGCCCGGCCGTACGGCACCGACCGAGCCGCTGGTGCGGCGGCTGGTGGGGACCGCCCGGCTGCGGGTGACCTGGCAGGCATCGGCGCTGTACGCGGTGGTCTTCGGCGGATATGTGGCGTTCTCGGTGTACCTGCCGACCTACCTGAAGACCGAATACGGGCTGGGGCCAGCGGACGCGGCGAACCGGATGGCCGGGTTCGTGGTCCTGGCGGTCGTGATGCGCCCGGTCGGCGGCTGGCTGTCGGACCGGCTCGGCCCGGTGCGGGTACTGACCGTGTCACTGGGGTTGGTCACCGTGGGCGCGGCCGTGCAGGCGTTCACTCTGCCGTTGATGCCGGTGGGCACGATCGCGTTCCTGGTGATGGCCGCAGCGCTGGGCGCGGGCAGCGGTGCGACCTTCGCTCTCGTGGCGATCCTGGCTCCGGCGGACAAGGTCGGCGCGGTGACCGGGGTGGTGGGCGCGGCCGGTGGATTGGGCGGGTTCGTGCCGCCGCTGGTGATGGGCTCCATCTACGGCGCCTACGGCGGTTACGGCGTCGGCCTGGGCCTGCTGTCCATCGTGGCCGTGGCGGCGGCCGTGTTCACCGCGACGGCCGTGCGCCGAGCGGCGCAGCCGGGCCGGGCCGTCGCCGATGACGCTCGCGACCGGAAGGAGTGAGGATGAGCTCGGGCGACGGACGGTCACGGATGGACGGGCCGCTGACCGACGCGCTGGTGGCCACCCGCCGGTTCTTCACCCGCGCGGAGGTCTCTGCGGACCTGCGGACGTTGCACAAGTCCGGAGGACGCCAGGCGGACTCCTTCTACCGGGACCGATGGGCGCACGACAAGGTGGTGCGTTCCACCCACGGAGTGAACTGCACCGGCTCATGCTCGTGGAAGGTGTTCGTCAAGGACGGGATCATCACCTGGGAAGCGCAGCAGACCGACTACCCGTCGGTGGGCCCGGACCGGCCGGAGTACGAGCCGCGCGGCTGCCCGCGGGGGGCGGCGTTCTCCTGGTACACCTACTCCCCCACCCGAGTGCGGTACCCGTACGTGCGCGGCGTGCTGCTGGAGATGTACCGCGAGGCCAGGGCCCGTACGGGGGATCCGGTGGAGGCGTGGGCGCGGATCGTCTCCGACCCGGAGCAGGCCCGGGCGTACAAGTCGGTTCGCGGCAAGGGCGGGCTGGTGCGGGCGTCCTGGGAGGAGGTCACCGAGGTCATCGCCGCCGCGCACGTGCACACCGTCAAGACGTTCGGGCCGGACCGGATCGTGGGGTTCTCCCCGATCCCGGCGATGTCGATGGTGTCGTACGCGTCGGGCGCGCGGTTCATCTCCCTGCTGGGCGGCACGATGCTGTCGTTCTACGACTGGTACGCCGACCTGCCGGTGGCATCCCCGCAGGTGTTCGGCGACCAGACCGACGTGCCGGAGTCGGGTGACTGGTGGGACGCCGGCTATCTGATCATGTGGGGGTCGAACCTGCCGGTCACCCGGACGCCGGACGCGCACTGGATGGCCGAGGCCCGCTACCGGGGGCAGAAGGTCGTGGCGGTCTCGCCCGACTACGCGGACAACGTCAAGTTCGCCGACGAGTGGCTGGCCGCCCAGCCCGGCACGGACGGCGCGCTGGCGCTCGCGATGGGGCACGTGATCCTGCGGGAGTTCTTCGTCGACCGGCGGGTGGACTACTTCACCGACTACGTCAAGCGGTACACCGACCTGCCGTTCCTCGTTCGCCTGGAGCCGGCCGGCGACGGCTACGTGCCGGGCAAGTTCCTGACCGCCGCCGACCTGCCCGGCGCCGAGGCCGGCACCGAACACGCCGCGTTCAAGACGGTGCTGCTGGACGCGACGACCGGCGGCCCGCTGGTGCCGAACGGCTCGCTGGGCTTCCGGTACGGCGAATCCGGCGCCGGCCGGTGGAACCTCGACCTCGGTGACGCGGACCCGTTGCTGTCGGCGGCCGGCGGCGACGAGCCAGGTGTGCTCGTCGACCTGCCGCGCTTCGACGCCCCGGACGGCTCCGCCGGCACGCTGCGGCGTGGCGTCCCGGTGCGGCGGGTCGGCGCCCACCTGGTCACCACGGTGTACGACCTGCTCCTCGCCCAGTACGGGGTGGCGCGCGAGGGGCTGCCGGGCGCGTGGCCGACCGGCTACGACGACGCCACCGGGCCGTACACGCCCGCGTGGCAGGAGACCATCACCGGCGTGCCCGCGCAGGCCGCCGCCCGCATCGGCCGGGAGTTCGCCGCCAACGCCGAGGAGTCGCGCGGCCGGTCGATGATCGTCATGGGGGCGGGTACCAACCATTGGTTCCACTCCGACACCATCTACCGGGCGTTCCTCGCGCTGACCACGCTCACCGGCTGCCAGGGCGTCAACGGCGGCGGGTGGGCGCACTACGTGGGGCAGGAGAAGGTCCGCCCGATCACCGGCTTCGCCCAGGTCGCCTTCGGCCTGGACTGGTCCCGCCCGCCCCGTCAGATGATCGGCACCGCGTACTGGTACCTGCACACCGACCAGTACCGCTACGACCACTTCGGCGCCGACGCCCTGGCCGGTCCGGCCGCGAACGGCCTGCTCGCCGGGAAGGCCACCGCCGACGTCATCGCCCAGGCCTCCCGCCTCGGTTGGATGCCGTCCTACCCGACGTTCGACCGCAATCCGCTCGACCTCGCCGACGAGGCCGACGCCGCCGGTGTCCCGGTCGCCGAGCATGTCATCGCCGGGCTGCGCAGCGGGGCACTGCGATTCGCCTGCGAGGACCCCGACGCACCGGAGAACTTCCCGCGCGTGCTCACCGTCTGGCGCGCCAACCTGTTCGGCTCCTCGGCCAAGGGCAGTGAGTACTTCCTTAAGCACCTGCTCGGCGCCGACTCCGCGGTCCGCGCCACCGAGGCCCCGCCGGGCAGACGACCGAGGAACGTCGTCTGGCGGGAGGAGGCCCCGACCGGCAAGCTCGACCTGCTGCTGTCACTGGACTTCCGGATGACCAGCACCACCGTGTACTCCGACATCGTGCTTCCGGCCGCGACCTGGTACGAGAAGCACGATCTGAACACCACGGACATGCACCCGTTCGTGCACTCCTTCAACCCCGCGATCGCTCCGCCCTGGCAGACCCGTACGGACTGGGACGCCTTCCAGACGATCGCGATGACCTTCAGCCGCCTGGCCGGCGGGCACCTGGGCGTGCGCAAGGACGTCGTGGCGCTGCCGCTGGCCCACGACACACCCGATGAGCTGGCCACCCCGCACGGCAGGGTCGCCGACTGGGCGGCGGGCGAGTGCGAGCCGGCGCCCGGCCGGACCATGCCCAAGCTCGTCGTCGTGGAGCGGGACTACCCGGCGATCGCGGCCAAGATGACGGCGCTCGGGCCGCTCGTCGACACGCTCGGCGCCACGACGAAGGGCGTGACGTTCGAGCTGGGCCAGGAAGTGGAGTACCTGAAGGAGAAGAACGGTGTGATCCGCGGCGGTCCGGCCGACGGACGCCCGTCCCTCGCCCGCGACGTCGACGCCTGTGAGGCGATCCTCGCCATGTCGGGCACCACGAACGGCCGCCTGGCCACCCAGGGGTTCCGTGCCGTCGAACGCCGCACCGGCACCCGGCTGGCGGACCTGGCAGCCGAGCACGAGGGCAAGCGGATCACCTTCGCCGACACCCAGGCTCGGCCCACCCCGGTCATCACCTCACCCGAATGGTCCGGGTCCGAATCCGGCGGCCGCCGGTACTCCCCGTTCACCATCAACGTCGAGCGGCTCAAACCCTGGCACACTCTCACCGGCCGGCAGCACTTCTACCTCGACCACGACTGGATGGCCGAGTTCGGCGAACAGCTGCCCGTCTTCCGGCCGCCGCTGAACATGCACGACCTGTTCGGCGAACCACGCGTCGGTGAACAGGGCGAGCTCGGCATCACGGTCCGCTATCTCACCCCGCACAACAAGTGGTCCATCCATTCCGAATACCAGGACAACCTGTTCATGCTGTCGCTGTCGCGCGGCGGGCCGACGATCTGGATGAGCACGCAGGACGCCGCCAAGATCGGTGCCGCCGACAACGACTGGATCGAGGCGGTGAACCGCAACGGCGTCGTCGTCGCCCGCGCGATCGTGTCGCACCGGATGCCCGAAGGCACGGTCTACATGCACCACGCTCAGGATCGGCTCATCGACGTGCCCCGCACCGAGACGAACGGCCGCCGGGGCGGGATCCACAACTCCCTCACCCGGTTGCTGATCAAACCCAGCCACCTGATCGGCGGGTACGCCCAGCTCTCCTACGCCTTCAACTACCTGGGCCCCACCGGCAACCAGCGCGACGAGGTCACCGTGATCCGTCGCCGCGGCCAGGAGGTGGAGTACTGATGGAGCGGCGAGCCGCCGAGCGAGCGGAGTGGGCGGTGAGGGACGAGCCGCCCGCGGAGCGAGTGAGAAGGGGAGCGCGACCATGAGCCCGCGCGTCATGGCGCAGATGGCGATGGTGATGAACCTCGACAAGTGCATCGGCTGCCACACCTGCTCGGTCACCTGCAAACAGGCGTGGACGAACCGTTCCGGTGTGGAGTACGTCTGGTTCAACAACGTCGAGACCAGGCCGGGCCAGGGCTACCCGCGGCAGTACGAGGACCAGGAGCGCTGGCGGGGCGGCTGGACGCTGAACAGACGGGGCCGGCTCACGCTCAAGGCCGGTGGCCGGGCGCGCAAGCTGCTGACCATCTTCGCCAACCCGAAGCTGCCCGGCATCGGCGACTACTACGAGCCCTGGACGTACGACTACGAGACGCTCACGAACGCGCCGCTGCAGGAGCACACGCCGGTCGCCCGCCCCCGATCGCTGATCTCCGGGAAGTACATCAAGGTGTCCTGGTCGGCGAACTGGGACGACGACCTGGGCGGGGCCGCCGAGACAGGGAAGCGGGACGTCATCCTCGGTGAGATCGCCGAGAAGGTGAAGCTGGAGTTCGACAAGACGTTCATGTTCTACCTGCCGCGCATCTGCGAGCACTGCCTCAACCCCAGCTGCGCGGCCTCCTGCCCGTCGGGCGCGATCTACAAGCGGTCCGAGGACGGCATCGTCCTGGTCGACCAGGACCGCTGCCGCGGCTGGCGGATGTGCGTCACCGGCTGCCCGTACAAGAAGATCTACTTCAACCACCGCACCGGCAAGGCCGAGAAGTGCACCTTCTGCTTCCCGCGCGTCGAGGTCGGCATCCCCACCGTCTGCTCGGAGACGTGCGTGGGCCGGCTGCGTTACATCGGCCTGATGCTCTACGACGTCGACAAGGTGCTCGAGGCCGCGTCCACGCCGGACGACACCGACCTGTACGCGGCGCAACGCCAGGTCTTCCTCGACCCGCACGACCCCGAGGTGATCGCCGCCGCCGAACGCGACGGCATCCCCCACGACTGGATCGAGGCGGCGCGGCGATCACCGATCTGGGCCCTGATCAACACCTACGAGGTGGCGCTGCCGCTGCACCCGGAGTACCGCACCATGCCGATGGTCTGGTACATCCCGCCGCTGTCCCCGGTCGTCGACGTCGTCCGCGACACCGGCCACGACGCCGAGAACGCCGGCAACCTGTTCGCCGCCATCGAGGCGCTGCGGATCCCCGTCGACTATCTCGCGCAGCTGTTCACCGCCGGCGACCCGGCACCGGTCGACGCCGTGCTGCGCCGCATGGCCGCGATGCGGTCGTACATGCGCGACATCAACCTCGGCCGGGATCCCGACGAGGCGATCCCCGCCCGGGTCGGCATGACCGGCGAGCAGATGTACGCGATGTACCACCTGCTCGCCCTCGCCAAGTACGACGACCGCTACGTCATCCCGCCGGCGCACGCCGAGAACGCGCACAAGCTCGAAGAACTCGCCACCGAGTGCAGCCTCGACTATGAAGGCGGGCCCGGCATGACCGGCTGGGGGCCGTTCGGCGAGGCCTCCGGCGGCGCCGCCCCGATCGCCGTGGAGAACTTCCACATGCTGCGCCAGCGCCAGACGAGCGACGTCCCCGCCGAGCGGGAACATCTGCGCGGCCGCGTGAACCTGCTGAACTGGGACGGCAAGGGCCTGCCCGAAGGGCTGTTCCCGCCACGCCACGGCGAGCAGCCCGGCCCCGGCGGGACCAACCCACCCGCCGACTCCGGCGCCGCGGAGACGGAGCCGAAGCCATGATCAAACGCAGGCGGACGACGACGCTCACCGACACGCAGTGTGCCGCCGCGTGGCAGACCGCCTCGCTGCTCCTCGGCTACCCGGACGAGGCACTGCTCGCCCGCCGCCCGCTGCTGCGGCGCGCGGTGGCGGCCCTGCCGGACGGCGTGGCCGCGCCGCTGACGCGCTTCCTCGACCACCTCGACACGACGCCGTTGCCCGAACTGGCCGCCGACTACGTCGCGACGTTCGACCACCGCAAACGGTGCTGCCTCTACCTGACCTACTACGCCTACGGCGACACCCGAAAACGCGGCATGGCGCTGCTGCGGTTCAAGCACGCCTACACCACGGCCGGCCTCATCCTCGACGACGGTGAACTGCCCGACCACCTGGCCGTCGTCCTGGAGTTCGCCGCCATCGGCGACGCCGACGCGGGCCTGCGGCTGCTGTCCGAACACCGGGCCGGGCTCGAACTGCTCCGCCTGGCCCTCACCGACGCCGGCTCGCCGTGGCGCGACGTACTCGACGCCGTGTCGGCCACGCTGCCACCGCTCACCGGCCGGCACCACGACGCCGTCGCGCGCCTGGCCGCCGAGGGCCCGCCCGAGGAAGAGGTCGGTCTGGCGCCGTTCGGCGGCGACCCGTCCCTTTCCGTCGTCCAGCCCGACCAGTCAGGAGCACGGCCATGACCGCCACCGGCCCGATCCCGTACCACGTCACGGCGGGCGCGCACTCCGCTCAGGTCGCCACCTCCGACATCCTGCTGTGGGTGGCCCTCCCCTACGTCGTCATCGCCGTCTTCGTGCTCGGCCACATCTGGCGCTACCGCTACGACAAGTTCGGCTGGACCACCCGCTCCTCGCAGTTGTACGAGAGCCGCCTGCTGCGCATCGGCAGCCCGCTGTTCCACTTCGGCATCCTCGTCGTACTGCTCGGCCACATCGGCGGCCTGGTCATCCCCAAGAGCTGGACCACCGCGGTCGGCATCGGCGAGCACGCCTACCACGTCACGGCCGTCGCGCTCGGCACCGTCGCGGGCTTCTGCACCCTGGTGGGCCTGGCCATCCTCATCTACCGGCGCCGCACCGTCGGACCCGTCTTCTCCGCCACCACCCGCAACGACAAGGCGATGTACGCCGTCCTGACGCTCGTCATCGTGCTCGGCCTGTCCGCCACCGTCGCGGCGAACACCGTCGGCGGCGGCTACGACTACCGCGAGACCGTCTCGCCGTGGTTCCGATCGGTCTTCTATCTCCGCCCGCGCGCCGAGTCCATGGCGGGTGTGCCGATCCTGTTCCGGCTGCACGCGCTCAGCGCACTCCTGCTGTTCACGATCTGGCCGTTCACCCGGCTCGTGCACATGCTCACCGCACCGCTCGGCTACCTCACCCGCCCCTACATCGTCTACCGCAGCCGCGACACCGCCCTCGGCCAACGACCACCGCGCCGCGGGTGGGAGCCCCTCCCCTGACCTAGGGCCTGTATCGAAAGTGGTTGGTTGTGGTTCTGTGCCCTGTGCTTCCATGCCGAAATGAACATCGAGAGCCTCGGGGCTGGCGTGGAGAGGTCAGATCTGCAGATCCGGCCGAGGACTGATGGCGATGTCGAGACGTGTGTACGGGTTCTCGCGGAAGTCCATCAAAGTGACGGTTACCCGGTAAACTGGCCCGACCAGCCTGATGAGTGGCTGTCGCACGACTCCCTGTTGGGAGTCTGGGTTGCTGAACTTGGCGGCCGCTTCGTTGGCCATGTCAGCTTGTCCCGCGGCGGCGAGGGAGATCTGGCCCCCGGCTTGTGGAGCGAGCGGAACGGGACGAGCAAGGCCCTGGCTGCGGTGGTCAGTCGGCTGTTCGTCGCCCCGCAGGCCAGGGGGCATGGCATCGGTGCACTGCTGATCGGCCATGCCGTGGAGGAAGCACGACGTCGTGGTCTGCACCCGGTGCTCGACGTTGTGGCGTCCGATACCGCTGCGGCTGCCCTCTACAAGCGGCTGGGCTGGGAACTGATGGCTACGGTCGAGCAACGATGGGGCCCGTCTCAGCTGGTGGCCATTCACTGCTATGCGGCGGCATCGTGATGTGGCTGGTCACAGCCACTCGTTGATGGCGGCGACGAGGACGGTCGCCTCGTAGCGGACCGCGAGCTTGTCGTATCGCGTGGCCACGGCCCGGTGCCTCTTGAGGCGATTGATGCCGCACTCGACCGCATGTCGGGCCTTGTAGTCCTCCGGATCGAACTTTGGCGGCCGACCGCCGCGAGAGCCGCGCTTCTTGCGGTTGCGGGCCTGGTCGGCCTTGTCCGGGATGGTGCCGCGGATCCCGCGTCGCCGCAGGTAGGCGCGGTTTGCGCGGGAGGCGTATGCCTTGTCGGCGCGGACCCGCCGAGGCCGGGTGCGGGGCCTGCCCGGCCCCAGGCGGGGTACCCGGATACGGCCCAGGACGACCTCGAACTGCGGGGAGTCACCCCGCTGCCCCGCCGTGACCACGATCGACATGGGCTTTTGCCCCTGCTCGACGGCCAGGTGCAGCTTCGTGGTCAGGCCGCCGCGCGAGCGCCCAAGGCCGTGGTCGGCCGGCTCGGCAGTGACGCCGCCGGGCGGCTCCTTCTGCAGGTCCCCCCTTTGCACGCTCCGGCGGCGTGCTGGTGGGCGCGGACAACGGTGGAATCGACATTCAGGTCCCAGGTGATCAGGTGCTTGACGTCCGCCCAGGCCTGCAGCGCGGTGAAGATCCGCTGCCAGGTACCGTTGCGCTGCCAGCGGCGGAACAGGTCGTATACCCGGCCCCACGGTCCGTACTGCTCGGGCAGGTCCCGCCAAGGGATGCCGGTGCGGACCCGGAACCGTATGCCGTCGATCAGCTGCCGCCGGGCCCATGTCGGCGGTCGGCCGGGCTTCTTGCCCTTCGGCAACAGCGGCTCCAGCACCGCCCATTGCTCATCCGTCAGGTCTCCACGCGGCATGAACCAAGATCATCCCATGTCAAAATCCACTTTCGATACGCGCCCTAGAGGCCTCACGGCGTCGTCTTCGCCCGGCGCTCGTGGGCGGCGGCGAGGATGAGGTACGCGGCGGCCGTCCAGGTGTAGGCGCGGTCGCGGAGACCGGTGCCGCTGCGGGCGTCGAAGTTCTCCGCGAACCCCGACTTCTCGCACAGGGCGCGGAAGCGCGCGCTGATCTCGTCGGCCAGGTCCGGGTATCCCGCGCGGCGGAGGCCGTCCTCGATGAGGATCGTGGACGGCGCCCAGATCGGTCCGCGCCAGTACCCGTCGTCCTGGTAGTGCGGTGAGGTGGGCAGTTCGGTGGCGAGCCCGAAGGCGGTCAGGTGCGTCTCGACCGCGGCCGCCAGCGTCGCGCGTACGGTTTCGGGCAGTTCATCCCCCAGGACGATCGGCATGAGGTCGAGCAGGCCAGCGCTGGACCAGGTCCGCCCGGAGCGCACGCCCCGGGCGACGAAGCGCTCACCGGTCCACAGCTCGGCGAGCAGTGCGTCGCGCATGCGGTCGGCCGCCCGCCCCCAGTGAGCGGACTCGCCTGGCCGGGCCAGCTCGGCGGCCAGACGGGCGAGCTCGCGCATCTGGAGGACGAGGAAGGCCGCCAGGTCGGCGGTCTCGACGACGCGCTCGGGATCGAAGGTGGTGGCGTTGTCCCAGCCGCTGTCGTTGCCGTGCTGGTAGTGGGCGAGCTCGTGGCCGGGGGCGCGCCGGGAGGTCAGCCAGAAGGAGGTCCACCGCTCCAGCCTCCGGTAGACCTCGTCCGGTTCGCCATCGTGCGGCGGACGCAGCCGCCGGAGGGCCCAGCCGTGGATGGGCGGCTTGACGAAGTTGTAGAGGATCTCGGAGTGCGTGATCGAGTCGGGCAGCGCGCCGGCGGCATCCTGGTGGTCGAACACCAACTGGAACTGGTCCCAGGCCAGGTCCGGCAGGCCGTCGGCGAGGGCGATCGCGTTGAAGCAGTGGTCCCAGCTCCAGACCTTGTCCATCCAGTGCTTGGACATCAGCACGGCGGGCCGGGTGACGAAGCCGGCCGGTCGGACCGTGGCCGACCACAGGACATAGGCGGCGAGCTCGGCGGCGGGCGTCCGGTCGCTGCGCCAGGGCGCCGCCGCGTCGCGAAACGATTCGAATGCGGCTCGGGCGGCCGAGACCACCTCCGCGAACGGGGTCTCGCTCGCGTACGGGGCGCGCGCGGTCTCGTACTCCTCGATGGCGAGTTCCCACGGTTCGCCGTCGCCCGGCAGCACGATGCCGCGCTCGGCCGTGCCGAGCGCCTGCACGCCCGGCTGCCCGGCGACCCGTCCGGCCAGGAGCGTGACCCGGTAGCGGCGCCCGGTCTGGTAGACGGTGAACACCCAGGAGCCGTCGCGGGGATCCTGGTAGAAGTACGGTCCGCTGAACGGCGTCAGGTCCGGGTCGGCCGCTGGCAGGCGCAGGCCCAGGCCGTGACCGCGTACGCGCACCGTGTCCGGGGTCTCGTACGCGAGGTCGATCCGGCCGGCGTCGCAGGTCCAGGTGAGCCGGTACGGCGTGGCGGTGACGGTCGTCTCGGCGCGGGCGCCCGCCATCGTGGGGATCAGCCGCAGGATCGGATGCATGCCGTTCTGGTGGGACACCAGGTGGACGTCCCGTGCGTAGGTGTTCTCCCCCACCACGAAGGAGAGGTCGAACCATGATCCGCGATAACTGAACGGAATCTCCTGCGGGGAGAACGCCGGGCCTGCGGCGGCGGTCATGAAAGGCGGGTCCCTTCTGTCACGGGCGGTCATGAAAGGCCGGTCGCTTCTGTCGCGGTGGCGGTCATGAAAGGCGAGTCGCTTCTGTCGCGGTGGCGGGTCAGTTCTTCACCGCACCCGCCGTGACACCGGCGGCGACGTAGCGCTGAGCGATGACGAGGAGGACGGCGGCGGGCACGGAGGCGACGACGGCGGTGGCCATGATGGCGTTCCACTGCTGGTTGTTGTTGCCGATGTAGTGGTAGATGCCGAGGGTGATCGGCTGGCGGCGGCCTCCGCCGTCAAGGGTGCTGGCGAAGATGAAGTCCGACCAGGCCCACAGGAACGTGAACAGCGACACCGTGATGAGGGCGTTGCGGCTGACCGGCAGGACGATGGACCGGAAGGTCCGCAGGCTCCCGGCGCCGTCCACTCGGGCCGCCTGCAGGAGCTCCTCGGGGATGCCGGACATGAACGTGGTGAGGACGAGCACCGCGAACGGGACCGCCAGCGTGGAGTCGGCCACGATCAGCCCCGGGACGGTGTTGAGCACCCCGGCGCCCAGGAAGACGGCGTAGAACCCCATCGCCATGATGATCCCCGGGATCATCTGGGCGATCAGCAGCACGAAGCTCAGCACTCCGCTGCCGCGCGGGCGCAGCTTGGCCAGGGAGTACGCGGCCGGCGCCGCGATCAGCAGGGTCAGCGCCACCGTGCCCAGCCCCACGACCATGCTGTTGCCCAGGTAGGGCAACTGCTGATCGAAGACCGCTCGGTAGCCCTCCAGCGTGCCGCCGGCCGGGAACAACGAGGGCGGGCTCTTGCGCATGTCCTGGTCGCGGGTGAACGACACGTTGATCATCCAGTAGACCGGGAACAGCATCACCGCGGTCAGCACCAGCCCGATCACGGTCTTCCCGCGGCGCCGTACGGTGCTCATGTGAGGGCCTGCCTTCGCTGCACGCGGATGTAGATGAGTCCGAAGATCAGGGCCGCGAGGATCAGGAGGTTCCCGACCGCTGCCCCTGGCCCGAAGGCCGGCAGCAGGTTGCCGAACCCGAGGCGGTACGACCAGGTGGCGAACGTGGTGGAGGACGTGCTCGGCCCGCCCTTGGTCATGATCCAGATGATGTCGAACACCTTCAGCGTGTAGACCAGCCCCAGCAGGAGAGTGATCGCCGAGACCGGCCGCAGCAGCGGGAAGGTCACCCTCCAGAACCGCTGCCAGGCGCTCGCGCCGTCCAGCTCGGCCGCCTCGTAGATGGCCGGGTCGATCGCCTGCAGACCGGCGTACAGGACGACCAGGTTGAACGGGACGCCGATCCAGATGTTGGCGATGGTCACCGACCACAGCGACCAGTCCGGGGAGGTCAGCCAGTCGACGGGCCCGACGCCGAACACGCCGAGCGCGGCGTTGACGACACCCGAGTCGCTGTTCAGCATCCACGACCAGGTCGAGGCCGACACGATCAGCGGCAGCAGCCACGGGATCAGGAACAGCGCCCGCAGGGTGGCCGACAGCCGGAAGTTCTTGTGGAAGAAGACGGCCAGCGCGAGCCCGATCCCGAACTGGAAGGCCAGCGACACCAGCGTGAACACCGCCGTGTGCCACAGGGCGGGACCGAACGTCGCGTCGCGCAGGACCTTGGCGTAGTTGGCGAGCCCGGTGAAGGGCGCGTCGCCCTGGACGAACGAGCGCACCGTGTAGTCGCGCAGGCTCAGGTCGATGTTGCGGTAGAGCGGATAGGCGTAGAAGACCAGCAGATAGGCGACGACCGGGGTCAGGAAGGCCCAGGCCGCCCACTGGCCGGACCGGGGGCGCGGCGCCCGCCGGCCACCGCGTCCCGGCGCCGGCAAGGGCCGGACGGTCGTCTGTGCTTGTATCACCCGACTGCCTATCGCGTCGCGTTCGCGGCCGTCGCCTGCGCGTCGGCCATCGCCCGCTGCGGACTCTTCGCCCCGCTCAGGCCCGCCTGCACCGCGCCCCACATCGGCTCGGAGATCTTCGGGTACTTCGTGCCGAGGTCGTCGCTGGTCCGGCCCTTGGCGGCCTTGACCGCCTCCACCCACACCTTCAGCTCCGGGTTCGCGGCGACCTGCTTGGCCTGCACCTGCGTGGTGGGGGCGACGTACGACAGCGTCGTCGTGGTGGTGAGCGAGTTGTCGGTGCTGGTCAGGCAGGTGACGAGCTTCTGGGATGTGGTGTAGCGGGCCGTCTTCTTCTGTACGGGGATGCTGACGAACTCACCGCCGGTCGGTGCCGGCGCCGTGCCGCCGTTCCGGCCGGGGATCGGGATGATGCCGTACGAGAGGCCGGCCTTCTTGGCATTGGCCAGCTGCCAGGTGCCGTTCTCGGCGAAGGCGTAGTCGCCGGCGGCGAACTCCTGCCAGCTCGTGGTCTGGGTGTTGTTGATGACCGAGTTGGGGGCGTAGCCCTTCTTGAGCCAGTCCGTCCAGAGTGTCGCCGCCGAGACGCCCTCCGGGGAGTCCAGCTTGGTGAGGTTGGCACCGGATCCCCAGAACCAGGGCAGGAACTGGAAGCTGCCCTCCTCCGTGCCGATCGCGGAGAAGGTGATGCCCTTCTTGCCCACGGCCTTGACCTTCTGGAGGGCGGCGGTCAGCGACGTCCAGTCCTTGACCGAGGCGATGTCCACCCCGGCCTTCGCGAGGACCTTCTTGTTGTAGTAGAGAGCCAGCGTGTTGGCGCCGATCGGGACGCCGTACGTCTTGCCGCCACGCTGCCCGGCGGCCAGCAGGTTCGGCGCGATGGCGGAGGTGTCGAGCTTGTTCTCGGCCGTGGTCGTGAGGATGCCGCCCTCCGCCAGCGTGGACACGACCGGGTTGTCCACGACGAGCACGTCGGGCGCGTTGCCCTGCTGGGCGGCCAGCAGCACCTTGTTGGTCAGATCGCTGGTGTCGAAGCCGGTGCGCTTGACGCTCACCCCGGCCTGGGCGCCGCACTTGTCCAGCAGCTTCACCCAGTCGGAGCCGTTGTCGTACTGCGGGTACGGATCCCAGACGGTGAACGTCCCGCCCTGGGCCGCACCCCCTTGATCGTTACCGCCGCCGGACGACGTGGAGCACGCGACCATGCCGCCCGCGGCCGCCAGGACCGCGAGGATCAGGCCGGCCGCACGCCGGCTCGTTGCCACTGATCCCATGATTGTGACCTCCACTGCCCCGCGTTGCGCGGTTGTTTCCGTCTGGTGTCGAATCGGTTCGCATGAACATAGGACCGCACATTCGCACACGTCAATGGGCTACCGCGAAAAACCACCGCAACCTGGACCTCGTCCTCCCGTACACTCGATTCGACCTACGATGTGGCGGGTCGGGTGGATCGAGCAAGGGAGCGCTGGTGAACATCGGGGAGATCGCCAGGCGGTCGGGCGTGTCACGCAGCACCGTCTCGTACGCCCTCAGCGGCAAGCGCCCGGTGTCGGAGGAGACCCGGCGGCGCATCCAGGGCGTCATCGACGAGCTCGGCTACCGGCCCAACGCCGTCGCCAAGGCGCTCAAGGAGGGCAAGACCCACACGATCGGCCTGGTCATCCCGCCGGCCGGCCGGCGCCTGACCGACATGCAGCTCGGCTTCGTGGCCAGCGTCGTCGACGCCGCCGCACGCGCCGACCTGGACGTCCTGCTGTCGCCGTCCGGGGGTGAGCACGACCGTTCGTTCGAGCGCGTGGTCGGCAGCCGACGCGTCGACGGCGTCGTCGTCATGGAGATCCGGCTGGAGGACGACCGGGTCACCCGCCTACGGGAGACCGGACTGCCGTTCGTCGGCATCGGCCGCACCGCCCGCCCGGAGGAGATGTCCTGGGTCGACATCGACTACGAGACGCTGATCTCCCGATGCGTCCATCACCTGGCCGACCTGGGCCACCGCCGCATCGCCCTGGTCAACCGCTCCGCGGAACTGGTGGCGGCAGGGTACGGCCCCGGCCACCGAGCCCAGGCCGGCTTCGCGCGCGCGATCGCCGAACGCGACCTGGAGGGCGTGCAGACCTGCTGCGCCGACGACGCCCAGTCCGGCATGTCCTGCGTCGAACGACTCCTCACCGAGCACCCCGACCTGACCGCCGTCGCCACCATCAACGAGGCCGCCATCCCGGGTATGTACCACGCACTGGCCCAGGCGGGCCTGGCGGTGCCCAGGGACTTCTCCATCGCCGGAGTCGCCGCCCAGGACTGGGCGGAGAACCTCCACCCGCCCCTCACCGCCGCCGACGTGCCCGCCGACGAACTCGGCGCCCAGGCCGTGGAGATGCTCATCCAACGCATCACCGATCCCGCAACCCCACACCGCCACGTCCTCGTCGCCCCACCCATCTCCCTGCGCGGAACAACCGCACCCGCCCGCCCCCACGACCCGCTCCGCTGACGACGGCGTCTCGATACGCGCGCCGGTGCCGTTCGACCGCGGTCGGCCCGGCGGCTGGCGCAGGCCCTTCTCGGCTGAGCACTGTCGAACCGGTTCGCTAGGTGAGGCGAATAGAGACCAACGCCTGGGTGGCGGCGTTCCGACCCGACATGCACAGTTCAGCGTCACATGGTGGCAGAGGAATTAAGGGAAACCGGCTCTCAGCGCCACTGACCTGCAGATGCGGCTACGCGTGAGTACCCCTATTGACTTCTGATCGCCGTGGCTAATTGCACGCTGCGAAGGCCCCCATGTGGGCGTCTAGACCACCGTCCGGGCTCAGATAGCTGCCAGCGAGCCGCTCTACCGACTGCAACGATCGACAGGCACACGGTTTAGGAACGCAACGACTGAAGCACTTCTGACCTGCGCAATCTTCGATCAGAACGCTTCGTGTACCCACCTGCTACCCACAAGCAGCGTACTCCGCCCGAGGAGCCGGGACGCTGAACCCTCCGACGCGGGCGATCGGCTCCGCCAAGACGAGCCGACGGCTTTACAGAGGGTCGGCGATCGCAACCACCATCATGCGTGACCTGTGCTCAAACCATACTCCGGACCATTGACGCCTCCGTCCATCCCGCGTATATCCCGTAGGCACGTAAGGAGCCGATCGCGCTGCCGAACGGCGGGCGGCTAGCTGGCAGCATGGTCAGCCGGACCCCAGTACTGCGTTGTCTGGCCTCGCATGCCGAGGCTGTTGGCGAACCGCTACGTCTGAGATAGTTATCTCCTATGGATGGAGCCGCGCTTTACGGGTTACTAGGGACCTTGGCGGGTGCCGTGACGACGTTGGCCAGTGGCTGGCTCGGCCAACGCATACAACTGCGCCGAGAATCCGATCAGCGTGTGCATGCGGAAAGAAACCGGTGGACGGACGAGAAGCGACAAACTTTTCGAGCGATTCATAGCTCGGCCAATGATTGGGTTCGACTCTTGCGTAGAGTGAGCTGGGCCCTTATTTCGGACAGCGAGCCGGGCCACCTGGAAGACGAGATACACGAGATCGAGCGCTCCTACCACAAACTGACCTATGAAACAGATCTTCTAGCAGGGAGGGAAGTGCGGGCCCTAGTTGATGAAGTCGAAGACCGGTTGTTAGACGTCACCTGTCGGCTGGGGATTTCAACTGACCATGGCTTAGGTACAGCACAGCAAGACATAAAAGAAGCAGCGCATGCCCTGCTGAATGATAACTTTCAGCAAGTGCGAGACGCGCGTCTGCAGCTAATGGCTGCAATGCGCCGGGAGCTAGCTAGATCGTCCGGCATTGGCCTGGATGCGGACTAACCCGTACGCGTCGGCCATTTATGCCCATACTGGGATGAGTACCCGGATTCCCGTGAAGCCGAAACATTGAGCGAACCGCAGAGCACTATTCAGCAAAAAACTGCTTTGGGGCGGCGGCGTAGAGGATGGCCATCGGCGGCGCTTACACATTCATTACGAGTCAGGCTATGCCTGTCCACGGCCATCCAGACTCGGCCTGTGACCTGGCGTTCGGCCGCCCACCAGTCCAGACCTGTCCAAGATCGTCCAGGGCGGTTGTTAGCACCAGCGTTAGCACTCGGCGCGCACTACCTCCTCGATGCGTACCGGCAGGATCACGGTCGGCGCCAGCTTGCCGTGCTCGGACGCGTACTGTGACCCGTTGTTACGATATCTGTCAAGACAGTGATGGTATTGCCAAATCGCCCTGTCTTGGCAACCCCGAGTGCTCTTGTCGCGTTCTCCTACCGGGGTTTGGATCTAGGGGGGTGCTGTTCTGCGGGTCAAGCGGTGGGTTTCGGATTGTATTACCGGTGTCGCTGCCTGTCCTGCCTGCCCATTCCTTTCTTGGCGCGTGGGTCACTGGCCTGCGCCGTGTTTCAGGTGAAGGAGTCGCGACCATGACCGTGCTGACCTACACCGTCGTCACCGACCCGGCCTCGCTGGAGGCATCCGGCACCAGCCCGTCTCCGTCCACCGCGACGGTGTACCTGGTCGTGACCTACACCGGACAGCAGCGCGATGCGACCTGGTACAGCATCGATGTGGTGGTGCCTCTCGGCGACGGCACCGATGACCTCACCCCGCACACCACCCAGATCAATGCGAAGGGCTGGCACAAAGACCGGACTCAGCCCCAAGCCAGCCCGGTGACCGTCCAGCAGCCGGACCCCAAAACCTTCCGGCTCATTGCCGCTGGCGGCGGAACCCTGAAGCCCGGTGACCACATGGTGCTGACACTGAAGAACGTCACCGTCGCCAAGGCCGCCGGCCTGGCGGCGCTGACGGTGACCGAGTCCGCCAAAACACAAGGTCTGACAGCCAAGAACCGCTATACGGCGGTGGCGCTGGCGAAAACCGCACGGGCGCCGCGCGACTTCCGCCTGGACCACGACATTATCGACGCCGGAACAACGACCGAGCTGAGTTGGGAAGGGTCCGCAGACTTCACCTACGAGATCCTGTTCCCGGGTGGGCGCAAACCCGTCACCTCGTCTGCCGGGCCGCAGGGCAGGTACACCGTGTCGTTGAAGGGCGCCGATGCCCCGAAGCGGGACACCGCCTACACCCTCCTCGCCACCTCCACCAGAACCAACCAGCAACACCTCCTCGCCACGACCGTTCAGGTACGCGGCCCCATCGTGGACGAGCTCACCGCCACCACGAGCATCAAGACAGGCAGCCTAACGGCCGACAAAGCCACCTTCGACGGCGTGAACACCAACTGGGTGCAAGGAAAAAACACCGACGACGGATGGATCAGCTTCCCCAAGAGCGGACTCAACGTATACCAGAACGGGACAAGAACCTGGGGAACCGTGGCCGCAGACAACGCCGACCTCAACAGCGTGACCGCCAAAAAGGTCCAAGGAGCGGGCGACCTCACCGTCGACAAACTCACCGCCACCACGAGCATCAAAACAGGCAGCCTAACGGCCGACAAAGCCACCTTCGACGGCGTGAACACCAACTGGGTGCAAGGAAAAAACACCGACGACGGATGGATCAGCTTCCCCAAGAGCGGACTCAACGTATACCAGAACGGGACAAGAACCTGGGGAACCGTGGCCGCAGACAACGCCGACCTCAACAGCGTGACCGCCAAAAAGGTCCAAGGAGCGGGCGACCTCACCGTCGACAAACTCACCGCCACCACGAGCATCAAAACAGGCAGCCTAACGGCCGACAAAGCCACCTTCGACGGCGTGAACACCAACTGGGTGCAAGGAAAAAACACCGACGACGGATGGATCAGCTTCCCCAAGAGCGGACTCAACGTATACCAGAACGGGACAAGAACCTGGGGAACCGTGGCCGCAGACAACGCCGACCTCAACAGCGTGACCGCCAAAAAGGTCCAAGGGAGAGGCGACCGCAACGGCTGGATCAGCTTCGCGGGCTACGGGATAAATGTGCAGCAGCAAGGGGATGACGGCACCGGGGCGTGGGGGGGCGTGGGGGTCAAGTGGATCGCCCAACACTGACAACGTGTAGAAGACCAGGCGATCACCCAGGGCCTCGATGCCCTCCTGAAGGCTCAGCGCGACAACCGCGAGGATGACGGCGACGGCGGTGCGGCGGGCGTGCTGGTGCCTGTGGCCTAATTGCACGGGAGATCGTTAAGGCTCTGAAAACGGTCAAGGCCCGGGTCGGGATTCACGTCCTGACCTGGGCCTTGACTGTTGGAGCGGGTGACGGAAATCGAACCCACGCTACCAGCTTGGGAATTAAATGAAGATCAGCCTTCAGCGCCTCTGACCTGCGGTGCCGACAGCCCGCGAGTGACCCCTTTTGCCCCCTGTTCACCCTGGCTAGTTGCACGCTAATTGCACGCGCTCAGACTGGTCGCATCGCGCTGACCTGCGAGAGTACCACCGTGATCGAGGGCAACCCCGACCCGTACCGCAGGGCCGTTCACGGCCCGAGGAACGGAAGCGGGGGCGGCAGCCGATCGCCCCAACCCGAACGGCGCGCAACCACCCACGGCGATCGTCACGGCCTTGGTGTCGGCTTCGCCTCGCTTGTCCGTGGCCAGATACGGCCTTAACTCTTCACGTCGACAAGCCGTCAAACTATGTTGCGTTGCGTGACGGGGATTAAGCGGTACTGGGGTTACCTTCTTCTGGCCATCTTGGCTGTTGTCTGGTGGTTCGGTGGCGTTGCTCCGGCGATTCTGATCCTTCTGTCGGTGATGACAGTGGCTTACTTCCTCTTCCAAGCTCCCGGCTGGTGTGGGGCGGACAATCGTGATGGGACGCTCTGCCGCAACAATGCCCATGGTCTCTTGATGGGCTGTAGGCTCAGGCACCATAAGTGGCAGAAGCTCAAGATGGTCTTCATTCCGCACGCCTGGCGCGAGCTAAACCGGGGTCTTTGGGCGTCCCCCCAAGACCGCGTGGCAACCGTGAGCGCGTTGGGCGGAGCGGCGTCAGGGATCGCAGCAGTGATCGCACTTTTCGTTACTTGATCAGGCGAATCCGGCTGAGGCTGCGCGACAGGCACGACGCGGACGAGATCCGAGCCGTGAGCGGTCGTTCTTCGGCTTCGTTGGTGTTCCGTATCGGGTGGGGCGGCCGTTCGGTCTCGGGACGGGACCGGCCCGCAGAGGCCGCAGCCCGGCCCGAGGGCCGGTCGGCCGCCGGCGGCCCGCGTAGCGGGGCGCCCTTGAAGACGTAGAGAAAGGTCTCATCCGCCTCAGTAGCCCGGCTTTGTCGTATCCCGGTAGATGCTTGTCACTTCAGTCCCACCAGATGCTTGACGGGTGCCTGATCGGTTTTGCTGTCGCGTGTTCGTTTGCGGACTTCGCGCGGTGGGAGGCCGGGATTGGCCCTGGTGGAGTTGTCCGTTGTCGAGCAGCGGTATCGGGCGGTGTTGCAGGTGCAGGCGGGGGTGTCGGTGACCGAGGTCGCGGCCCGGTTCGGGGTCTCGCGGCAGAGTGTCCACTCGTGGCTGCGCCGGTATCAGGACGCGGGGCTGGCGGGGTTGATGGACCGGTCGAAGCGGCCGGTCTCGTGCCCGCATCAGCTGGCGGCCGAGGTCGAAGTGGTGGTGTGTGAGCTGCGGCGCAAGCATCCGCGGTGGGGCCCGGTCCGCCTGGTCCACGAACTCGGCCGCCTGGGAGTCGACCCGGTGCCCTCACGAATGAGCGTGTATCGGGCCCTGGTGCGCCATGGGCTGATCGAGCCGGGCAAGCGTCGGGGCAGCCGCCGGGAGTTCCGCCGGTGGGAGCGGGACGAGCCGATGGCGCTTTGGCAGATGGACATCGTCGGCGGTGTGTTCCTCACCGATGGCACCGAGTGCAAGGTCGTGACCGGGGTCGATGACCACTCCCGGTTCTGCGTGATCGCCTCGGTCGTCAAGCGGGCGACGGGGCGGGCGGTGTGCCTGGCGTTCGCGAACGCGCTGGGTGCCTTTGGGGTGCCCGAAGAGGTGCTCACGGACAATGGCAAGCAGTTCACCGACCGGTTCGGGCATGGCGGTGAGGTGTTGTTCGATCGGATCTGCCGGGACAACGGCATCGTCCACCGCCTCACCCAGCCCCGGTCTCCGACCACGACCGGCAAGATCGAGCGGTTCCACGGGAGTCTGCGCCGTGAGCTGCTGGATGAGGCCGTCCCGTTCCCCGATCTGGCCGCAGCCCAGGCCGCCGTCACCGGCTGGGTGGGCGAATACAACAGCAGCCGCCCCCATCAGGCCCTGAACATGGCCACCCCGGTCGAGCGGTTCAGCACCGCCCGCACCCAGGCCGAACAAGACGTGCTGCCGCTGCGGCTGCCCGCGCCGATCCGCCTGGCCACCGTCGGCGACCAGCAGCCGACGCCACCGCCGGCTCCTGCGGAACAGACGGTCGCCGAAGCGCTCGTTCCACGGGTCTGGGATGGAGAGGCGATCGAGTTCGAACGGGTCGTGCCCGCCAGCGGGAACATGGCCCTGGCCGGCAAGCAGTTCTGGCTCGGACCGGCCCGCGCGGGCATGACGGTGACGTTCTGGGCCGATGCCGACGTCATCCACCTGCTCGCCGCCGGAACCCGGCTCAAGAGCGTCCGCTCACACCTGTCGGCGGCCGATCTGACCGCGCTGCGGGCCGCAGGTGCCCGCAAGGCCGGGCCACCGCCCTTGCCCAACCCCGAACACGGGGAAGCGGTCGAGGTCGACCGCACCGTCAGCAAGGACGGCAACGTCGGCCTGGCCGGGCGCCTGGTCCTGGCCGCTGAGATCCTGGCGGGACGCCGGGTGAGCATCCGCATCGACGCCACGACGCTGATGTTCTTCGACCCTGACACCCGCGAGCTGCTGCGCACCCGCCCGAACCCCTTCACGGCCGAGCAGGTTCGGCGGCTGCGGGGAGCCCGCCCGGCCGGTCCGCCCCCGGCACCGGCGGACGGGCCGGTCACGGTCCAGCGGCGGGCCAGCAACACCGGCGTCATCATGGTCTGCGGCCAGAAGATCGCCCTGGGGCGACTGCACGCCGGTCAGACCATCACCGTCCACGTCGCCGAGACCGTCTTCACCATCGACCTGGGCACCGATGACACCCGCACCATCCGGCGGACCACGACCACTCCGGTGCGGAACACCAAAGCCCACCGGCCCCGCAAGGCCGGCCATGGTTCCTAGCCCACCCGTCAAGCATCAGCCGGGACAGAACTGTCAAGCATCAGGTGGGACTAGACACTCAGTAGCCCGGCTTTGTCGTATCCCGGTAGATGCTTGTCACTTCAGTCCCACCAGATGCTTGACGGGTGCCTGATCGGTTTTGCTGTCGCGTGTTCGTTTGCGGACTTCGCGCGGTGGGAGGCCGGGATTGGCCCTGGTGGAGTTGTCCGTTGTCGAGCAGCGGTATCGGGCGGTGTTGCAGGTGCAGGCGGGGGTGTCGGTGACCGAGGTCGCGGCCCGGTTCGGGGTCTCGCGGCAGAGTGTCCACTCGTGGCTGCGCCGGTATCAGGACGCGGGGCTGGCGGGGTTGATGGACCGGTCGAAGCGGCCGGTCTCGTGCCCGCATCAGCTGGCGGCCGAGGTCGAAGTGGTGGTGTGTGAGCTGCGGCGCAAGCATCCGCGGTGGGGCCCGGTCCGCCTGGTCCACGAACTCGGCCGCCTGGGAGTCGACCCGGTGCCCTCACGAATGAGCGTGTATCGGGCCCTGGTGCGCCATGGGCTGATCGAGCCGGGCAAGCGTCGGGGCAGCCGCCGGGAGTTCCGCCGGTGGGAGCGGGACGAGCCGATGGCGCTTTGGCAGATGGACATCGTCGGCGGTGTGTTCCTCACCGATGGCACCGAGTGCAAGGTCGTGACCGGGGTCGATGACCACTCCCGGTTCTGCGTGATCGCCTCGGTCGTCAAGCGGGCGACGGGGCGGGCGGTGTGCCTGGCGTTCGCGAACGCGCTGGGTGCCTTTGGGGTGCCCGAAGAGGTGCTCACGGACAATGGCAAGCAGTTCACCGACCGGTTCGGGCATGGCGGTGAGGTGTTGTTCGATCGGATCTGCCGGGACAACGGCATCGTCCACCGCCTCACCCAGCCCCGGTCTCCGACCACGACCGGCAAGATCGAGCGGTTCCACGGGAGTCTGCGCCGTGAGCTGCTGGATGAGGCCGTCCCGTTCCCCGATCTGGCCGCAGCCCAGGCCGCCGTCACCGGCTGGGTGGGCGAATACAACAGCAGCCGCCCCCATCAGGCCCTGAACATGGCCACCCCGGTCGAGCGGTTCAGCACCGCCCGCACCCAGGCCGAACAAGACGTGCTGCCGCTGCGGCTGCCCGCGCCGATCCGCCTGGCCACCGTCGGCGACCAGCAGCCGACGCCACCGCCGGCTCCTGCGGAACAGACGGTCGCCGAAGCGCTCGTTCCACGGGTCTGGGATGGAGAGGCGATCGAGTTCGAACGGGTCGTGCCCGCCAGCGGGAACATGGCCCTGGCCGGCAAGCAGTTCTGGCTCGGACCGGCCCGCGCGGGCATGACGGTGACGTTCTGGGCCGATGCCGACGTCATCCACCTGCTCGCCGCCGGAACCCGGCTCAAGAGCGTCCGCTCACACCTGTCGGCGGCCGATCTGACCGCGCTGCGGGCCGCAGGTGCCCGCAAGGCCGGGCCACCGCCCTTGCCCAACCCCGAACACGGGGAAGCGGTCGAGGTCGACCGCACCGTCAGCAAGGACGGCAACGTCGGCCTGGCCGGGCGCCTGGTCCTGGCCGCTGAGATCCTGGCGGGACGCCGGGTGAGCATCCGCATCGACGCCACGACGCTGATGTTCTTCGACCCTGACACCCGCGAGCTGCTGCGCACCCGCCCGAACCCCTTCACGGCCGAGCAGGTTCGGCGGCTGCGGGGAGCCCGCCCGGCCGGTCCGCCCCCGGCACCGGCGGACGGGCCGGTCACGGTCCAGCGGCGGGCCAGCAACACCGGCGTCATCATGGTCTGCGGCCAGAAGATCGCCCTGGGGCGACTGCACGCCGGTCAGACCATCACCGTCCACGTCGCCGAGACCGTCTTCACCATCGACCTGGGCACCGATGACACCCGCACCATCCGGCGGACCACGACCACTCCGGTGCGGAACACCAAAGCCCACCGGCCCCGCAAGGCCGGCCATGGTTCCTAGCCCACCCGTCAAGCATCAGCCGGGACAGAACTGTCAAGCATCAGGTGGGACTAGACACTCAGTAGCCCGGCTGGCTCGTCTGTTCCGCCGGTTGCTGGTCGGTCAGGCTGTTGCTTCGGACAGGACGTGGAGCAAGGCGATCAATGTTGGGCCGCTGACGATCTCGCCCTTTGCGATTCGGGACCGGATCTCGGACAGCGGAATCCACTCGATGCGTTCGGCTTCGGTGATGTCGGTCGGCGGGCCGATGTGTTGCGCGCCGTCCGCACGGTACAGATAGTGCTCGGTGTTGATGGAGCCGTTGGACGGCTGGGAAGCGACGATCAGTTGCAAGGAGCCTGGGCGCCAGCCGGTCTCCTCTTCGACCTCCCGGCGTGCGGCCTCCTCCGGCGATTCACCTTCGTCGATGCGGCCGGTCGGGATCTCCCACCCCCATGTGTCGGTCACGTGCCGGTGTCTCCACATGAGGAGGGCACGGTGCTGATCGTCAACGACGACGGCTCCCGCCACAGGACGCGCCATGCGGACTACATGCTGCTCGAACCGCTGGCCGTCAGGTAGCTCGACATCGACGAGGTCAAGGCTGATCCACGGGCTTTCGTAGATGGCCCGGCGTCCGTGGATCGTCCACTCCATGTCGGCGCTCCTTCTGTTGAACGGTCTCGTGGGATGCGGGCAAGGATCGATCTACATCGAGACTACGGGAAGCTTGGCGCGGACATACTCGGCCAGTTCCCATACCCCATCCTCGTCCGGATGAAGTTCGAGCGCTCCGACAGCGAACGCGTGGAGACGCTTCGTGACTCGGGGGGAGCGGAGCCCAGCGGCTAGATCAATCGCCGTCCGGGCATCCTGGCATGCCTGTTCCACCTCGCCCTGCGCGAGATGGACGTTGGCGAGCCCGACGAAGTCGAGGGCACGACTGCGGACGTACAGTCCGTCGCGCAAGTTGAGCGCTTCGTTGATTCGACGCTCGGACTCAGCGAGGTAATGCACTGCCTTCGCCTGGTTGCTCTTCGCCAGAACCTCAAAGCAAGCCCCCGCCACCCCCGCGAGCTCCGCCACGCCGAAGAGTCCGGCGGTGCTGCCCTGTTGGGAGACGAGTTGGGCGGCCTCTTCGAGGGTCCGATGGACCGCGGTGTCGGCACCGTGGTGCGCGTGGATCCATGCCTCAGTGGTTATCAGCAAGGCAGTCGTGTCGGGGCCGAGGCGCTGACCGAGCGATGTTCTTGTCTGTTGTACAAGCTGTAGCGCTACGCCTTGCCCGTCGACGCCGGACTGCAGATGTTTGCGGGCCATCGAGTTGGCGACACGGGCTCCGAGCGAATGATTGCCGGCCTCTTTGGCCGCCTTGAGCGCGAGCCCCAGGTACCGGAAGGCCTCGCTTCGGTGACCAGTGTCGTCGGACATCTGTGCGGCGGTGATCGCCAAACGGGCGGTTATGCCTAGGAGCCGACGGGTTATAGCGCTGGGCTGGGGCTCGTCGAGCAGGTCAGAGACCTCGCTGAGCTGGCCGATGACCGCCTTGCGTCGCAAGCCCCCGCCGAACTGGTGATCCCAGGCGCGGAAGGCATCAGCAGTGATCTCTAGCTGTCTGAGCTGCTCAAGACTGAGACGACCCGGTGAGAAGTGAAGGACGCCCGGAGGGAGCCTGTCCTGATCTCTGCACCAGTCACGGAGCAACGCGAACGATCGTCCCGCGTCGCGGTCAGCGTCTTGGCCAGGTTCAGCGCCACCAGTGAGACCGGTAAGTACGAGATTCGTAATCTCCGCTGTCAAGCCTTGCATGGCTGTTGTCGCTATTGCTGCCGTTCCGCCCGCCTCGGGCGTGTTCGGCCGATCTGACTGGACAGCTTCCGACTGGGTGGCTGGACGAGGAGTGGAGGGCAACGGATGCGAAGAGACAGACCGTGGCGCGAGGCCGAGGGACATCCGCGCATGGTCGGGCATCCCGATGCCTTCGGCGATGCGCTGGTACATCTCCAGCTTCTCAACGCGAACGAGGCTGTTGATGTACTTGCTGATCTTGCCCTGGGTCGTCTCCAACGCGACCGCCAGTTGGGTCTGAGAGGCTCCGGCGTACTGGGCCACGAGTTTCAGAAGCGGACCAACGTCCCCTGAAGATCGTGCCACTTCGAGGGCCGTGGTCATCTCGGACCGGCTCCACAGTGAGTCCGGCACATTGACAGGAGCGACTACGCCGCCTGACATCGCACCTCCCGCTGCGCCTTCAGGCCCCGATCGTATACCCAGGCGAGGTATATCCGCAGGGCATGACGCTAGGGAATGGGTTTGCCGGGCGCCGTCGGCCACCTTGTTCGCATGCGGAGTTCGGGACAGGTCGCGTCGATTGACCAGGCACGCAATAAGCAGGCACGGAAGAGGACAACAACGGGCTTGACAGAGTCCGAACGTCAAGCGTTGCTCGCCGAGATCGCCCGGCGGGTGACCTCGTCGCCGAGTATGCGGGCCGAACGGTCTGCCTAAGCCGGCCAGACGCGTCGACTTGGGTGACGTGATGAGCTGCGGGACCGGTGGCGTCGATCCACACCTTCAACGCCTCCGCCACCGGTCCCGCGTCCAACCAGAAGGGTGCTTCGGTGGACAGCGCGGAACAGCACAAGCGAGAGATACGCCTCCTAGCCGATCTGGCGCGAGAACTGGCCGGCTTCGGCTTTCAGGTCGGAATGAGTGACGCGGTGCCGGCCGCCTTCATCCACTCAGCCACGGGGCGGCTTGTCGTCGTGATCGCGGTGACGGGTGACTACTTCGGCTGGGATTCGAGGGCTGGCAGCCACCCGGTGACGGATCCGGCTGGGGCGGCTGCTGCCATCGCCGCGCATGCCTGGACCCGCACGGGAGCGCCGGCGGTTCGTACCGCCCTGACGGCGGAGGTGCGACGGCATGACGCGTGACCTGGACGCCGTGGCGTCCGATCTCATGGCAGATCACCCTGGATGGATCGTGCTGCCCGACCAGCGGTACCTGATGCTGGTGGCGCTTCCAGGGCATCTGCGTAACGCCTTCTGGATCTACGACACCGATCCGGATCGCCTGGCCATTCGTATGGCCAAGGCCGAGAACTACCTCCGCAAGGAGCACACGAACGCCCCGGCCCGGCGGACGACGCGCCCTCCCCAACACCACAACCAGGGACGCGGCTCACCTGGTGAGCGCTCCGAACCCTCCCGGCCAGCAGCCCGCCCAAAGCACATGGTCCGCTGATGAACGCGACTCCAAGAAGAGGCATCATGCACGAACTGATCGTCAGTCCCTTCCTCGGCAGCCACGTCATACTTCGCCCAGGCAAGCCGAACGGAATCAAGATCTCTCAAGCAAGATATGAGGAGATCACGAAGGCCGACAGTTCCGCACCGGCCTGGCTCACCGAATCGGCCCGTAACGCATGGAGCATCGACATCTCTGACCGCCCACTGCGGGAGACCACCCTCATCCGCATGGACAGCGGATACGGATATGGCCGAGCGTCCTACGAACTGAACCTCGGCTGCAATTACGACTGCGAACACTGCTATCTCGGCCGGAAGAAATTCGAGGGCCTGGAATGGCCAGACCGCGAACGGTTGCTTTATATCCTGCGTGACGCAGGTGTCCTCTGGCTCCAGCTCACCGGCGGCGAACCGATGATCGACCGCCTGTTCCGCGAGGTCTACCAGCGCGCCTATGAGCTGGGCATGATGTTAACTCTCCTGTCCAACGGGTCCCGGCTGTTCAATCCAAAAGTCCTCGACCTGCTCACCACGTGCCGCCCGCACCGCATCACGCTCAGCGTGTACGGCGCGACCGAAGAGAGTTACGACGGGCTGACCCGGCGCAAGGGCGCGTACCGCCTGTTCATGAAGGGACTGCACGCCGGGCACGAGGCGGGTCTCCCCCTCGCACTCAGCATGATCGTCACCAAGCACAACGCCCACGAGGTCGACCAGATGCGTGCCCTCGCCGACCGCCTGGGCATCCCGATGGACGAGTACGTCAACATGGTGCCGACGATCTACGGCGGTGCCGAAACGCTGCCGTCACAGTCCAAGGAACACCTGCGCAAACGCCAGGTGTTCAAGGGCTGCAACGCCGGTCACACCTTCTTCCACGTCGACCCGTTCGGCAAGGCGAGTATCTGCAAGGTGGGACGCGACCCGAACGTCCCTCTCATGGAGGAAGGCGTCGAAGGCTTGGCACGGCTGGGCTCGATCGCCGATCGGCTACTTCTACGTCAAGGCGGCTGCTCGGGCTGCCAACTCCAGGGCACCTGCGGCACATGCATGCCGCTCGTCCAGCTCTACCGCAAGGCCAAGGCACCGCTGGCGGCCTACTGCCAGCACCGAGAGCCCAGAGAGGAGGAAAAATGACCGTGGACCTGCTCCAGCCGGCGCCGCCCATGTCGGGCGATGAGATCACGTTCCTGGACGACATCGACGCACTGTCGGACGGCAACCTGCGCTCATGCAGCGCAGGTGACGACAACCCATTCTGATCGAAAGATCAAAGCAGGCTCCGGCTTTTAGGTCGGAGCCTGTTTCATGTGTGACTTTCGTTATACTAGTTGCGTGAGATTCCGGTGGGACTGGCTCAGCTCGGCGATTTCCGTTCCGTACGTCCCTACGCTCGGACCGGTCAGACCACAGGCCCTATCCGCAGAACTTTTCGACGCGGTGGCGTCAGTCGCTCACACAGGCCATTTCCTGCCCTACAACAAAGACCGGCGCTGGTCCTCAACGAAAGACGAACGGGTGATCACACAAGAGATCATCCACCGGCCCGAACTCACGGTGATTCCGACACTGTCGACTCGTGGGCGCGGCGTGCTCAAAATCCACTACTACGGGCACGGCGAGCCCGATGTCGGTCATGCGAGCGAGTGGTCCCGAACATGGATGATTACCTATGGCGCGGCGACTGGCCGTCTCATCTGGTTCGACGACATGGGCGAGGGCGCACGCACGCGCTTGATGCTCAAGACCTTCGAAGATCAGGAACCGGGTGACTCCGGGGCGGTGATGAGCCTGAAGGATTGCCCGTACGCTTCTACCTTCCCGGCGTTCACTGAGGAGATCGGCCCTGAGGGCTTCGCCTTCCTCTACCAACGGATGCAAGCCGGAATCGACGACGGGCCTGTCCTGGTTGCGGTGCAGGATGATCGCATCGTAGGTGCCATTGGTCCACTGGCGACAATGACCGACTCGACCGGTGCCATTATCCAGCCGCCCCAGTACTTCGCCGTCCATCCGGGCTACCGGAGCCGCGGTCATGGACGGAACCTGTGGCGCGCCTCGATGGCCTGGGGCCGAGCGAACGGTGCCGGCCATAAGGTCCTTCAAGCCTCCGTCGGCACACCGGCCGAACAACTCTACCTGTCAGAAAGACTCGTGACGCTCGGTTTCATGCACGCCGTTGGCGTCGGTTCCTGAGCCCGTGATCAGAGATCCTTGGTGCGCTCGTCGAGTGCTTCGATCTTCGCGCACATGTGTCCGATAACGAAACGTCTCCCATCAACCGATGGTTGTACGCCCAGCAGCCCGGCTTGTGTCCCGATAGATGCTTGTCTCTTCAGTCCCGCCACATGCTTGGCACCCACCCGTTAACCTCTTCGCGTGAGCTTCGGCACTTACGCGCGAAAGGTGCGTAATGCGCGCCTGCCGTACAGCCGCCGGGTATCAGCGCTCCGATCGTGTGTTCAGCTGTATCGGCCGATCGGCTTCCATGCGGGCCTGAGCTTCTTGGAGGAGATCGCGGGGCCGTTCCAACGCGATGAAGCATCCCTCCTGCGGGCCCTCGATGCGCTCACCGCAAGCCGTGAGGGCTGGCAGGCCGAGGTCCGTGAGTACGCAGCCATGCGTCGGCAGGCAAAACGTCGAGGCCAGCGAAGCCCCCGGCCCAAAGACCCGAACCCCAGCCACTTCCCCAGACACTGGTATGGCACCCCCCGGCAGGCGGCCCTGCACGCCCTGAAGGTCTGGCAGCGTGCCCGTCTCCCTGCTCTCCTTGCGCCGCCCGACCAGCTGAAAGAAAACCTGAACTCCTGCGTGATTGCGTCTCTTGACTCGGGCGGTCCACTGACGATGGACCAGCGGCAGATGCTTTCCGACTGCATCGCCGAACTTCAGCTGCGCCTCACGCAGCCTGGCCTGTGGAGCAACGACCAGGTCGCTTACTTCCGCGTGCGGGACCTCCTGGCAGTCGCCCGGTTGATGGAGATCGCCGCCGACGTGAGCTAGGGCTTGTCTCGAAGTCCGGTGTGTGACGGTGTGTCGTGATCGCTAAGCAAAGAGGTCTCCGGTAGAGGGTTCATCGACCAAGAAGAACCTGAAATACCGGAGACCTCGTGACCACCCTAGCGGTGACGAGGCGGTTCGACCTGACCGATGAGCAGTGGGCGCGCTTGGAGCCGCTGCTTCCGGTGGCCAAGCGGCCAGGTCGGCCGTCGGAGTGGACGAAACGGCAGCTCATCGATGGGATTCGGTGGCGGGTGCGGGCAGGCGCGCCGTGGCGGGATGTGCCGGAGTGCTACGGCTCCTGGCAGGCGGTGTACTCGCTGTTCCGCCGCTGGCAACGGGCGGGGGTATGGGCGCGGGTCGTCACCGGCTTGCAGGCCCGGGCCGATGCGGCCGGGCTGATCACCTGGGAGGTGAGCGTGGACTCCACGATCGCCCGGGCCCATCAGCACGCCGCCGGGGCCCGCACCCGCCCGGATCAGCAGAAAGAACCTCCCGACACAGTCGGCGGCGAACCAGCCGATCACGGGCTGGGGCGTTCACGAGGCGGGCTGACCACCAAGATCCACCTGTCGTGCGAGCAGGGACAAAAAGTCATGTCCCTGCTCATCACCGCCGGCCAGCGGGGAGACTCACCCCAGTTCCAGCCCGTCCTGGAGGCGATCAGCGTGCCCAGGGTGGGTGCGGGTCGTCCTCGCAAACGCCCCGGCAAGGTCCGGGCCGACAAGGCCTACAGCTCACGCGCGAATCGTGCCTACCTGCGCCGACGGGGCATCTCGTGCACGATCCCGCTCAAGACCGACCAGATCCGGCACCGCAAGAACCGGGGCAGCCGCGGTGGCCGGCCACCCCGGTTCTGCGCGATCGACTACCGGCAGCGCCATGCCGTGGAGTGTGGAATCAACCGGCTTAAACGACACCGTGCGGTGGCCACGCGGTATGACAAGCTCGCCGTCCGCTACGAGGCCACACTCCACATCGCCGTCATCAACGACTGGCTGACCTGCCTTTGAGACAGGCCCTAGAGCACTCATCATAGATCGACCGCCAAGCATCAACTGGGACAGAAGTGGGCGGATTCAAGTAGTCCACGCAAAAGGCTCGGTGAGTCGAGAGGATTTCTCGATGAGCTAAGGAGGCTGTGGATGCGGCCGCATCTGACGATGGAGCAGCGGCAACTGGCACTTCGGCTGAAAGCGCGCGGTTTGTCGCTGCGTGAGATCGGCCCGCAGGTGGGCTGTTCGCATCAAGGCGTGGCACTGATCGTGCGGTGCTTCCCGGCGGCCGGTCCGTCACGATGGCTGGGTGCCCGGGCCGGGGCGGCTGCCCGTGGCCGATCGTGAGCCCGTCTGTTGTTGTAGTGCTGTGAAGCTACCCCTACGTTCGTCCTCCACCGTCGCCGCCCGACGGCACGGTTGATCCCGCTTCCGGATCAGGCGGTGGTTCGCTCGTCCCCGGTGCGCAGCCGCAGCAGCACCACTCCGTACATCCGGTCCGTCGGGCACAGGCCCCACTGTTTCGAATCCTCCGAGCTGGGGTGGTCTCCGCGCAGCGCCAGCATGCCCGGCGGCACGCGGCCGGGCCGGTCCCCCGCCACCCAGGCTGGTACCGGGTCCCCAGTCGCCGCGACGACCCGTTTGACGTACCACCCGGCGGCGCCAGAAAGGTCGACGGGGCCGTTCCACCCCGTGTGCCGGTCGGGCCGCTGGACGACCACGAGCCGGCCGGGCCTGGCCCGGCGGCGGTGGCGCAGCACCAGCAGTACATCACCATGGTGCAGGGTCGGGGTCATGCTGCCGCCCCGTACGGTGACGGTGGACAGCAGCAGCCGGGCTGCCAGCACGGCCCCGATCATCAGCGCCGCCGCGACGGCCCAGCTCAGGGCCTGGCTCATCCGGCGGCCATCGTGGTCGGCGCCGTCTCGCTCTCCCCGGGCAGCGGCGCGGCGCTGCCCGCCGGCGGCGCCGGGTCCTCCTGGTAGCCCTCCGCCTGACTGCGGAAGAGCTGGGCGTAGACGCCGTCCGGGGACGCGATGAGGGTGGCGTGGTCGCCGCTCTCCAGGATCTGGCCGTCCTGCACGACGACGATCCGGTCGGCGCGGCGTACGGCGCTGAGCCGGTGGGAGACCAGGACGCTGGTGGAGCCCGCGCGCAGTTCCCGGAGCCGGTCGTGGACCGCCGCCTCGGCCATCGCGTCGAGGCCGGAACTGGGCTCGTCCAGGATCATCAGGTCGCGGCCCTGACGCATCAGCCCGCGGGCCAGCGCCAAACGCTGCCACTGCCCGCCGGAGAGGTGGACGCCGCTCGTCCGTGCAGCCTCCTCATCGTCGTCCTCCTCGTCTCCCGCGTGGAACACCCTGCTCAGCATCGTCTGGTAGCCGACCGGCAGCCGCTCGACGGTCTCGTGGACCCCGGCGCGCTCGGCGGCGGCGCGGACCCGCTCCTGGTCCTCGATCGCCGCCAGGTCCCCGAGCCCGATGTTCTCGGCGGCGGTGAGGTCGTAGTCCATGTAGTCCTGGAACACCGCCCCGATCCGCTGACGCAGCTGCGCCACGGGAACGTCGCGGATGTCCACCCCGTCCCACAGCACGGCACCGCGCTGCGGATCGTAGAACCGGCAGAGCAGCTTGACGAGCGTGCTCTTGCCGGCGCCGTTGAGCCCGACCACGGCCAGGCTGGTGCCGTACGGGATGGTCAGATTCAGCCCGCGCAGCACCCACGGGGCGTCCTCGCCGTAGCGGAACCACACATCGCGCAGTTCGATGGAGTGGGCCAGCGGGGCGAGCTCCCGGGGCTGCAAGGGCCCGGCCAGGTCGTCCCGGCTCCCGACCACCGTCAGATAGTGGTGGAAGACCAGAGCGGACTGATGTCCCATGGCGATGCCCTGCACCAGCGAGCTGAGCCCGGACTGGAGCCCGGCCAGGGCGCCGATGAAGACCGACACATCGCCGATGCTGATCGTCCTGGCGGCCGCGGCGTGCACGGCCCACACCAGCCCCCCGGCCGCCAGCAGCGCCCCGAGCGCGGCGAGGAAGACCTGGACGCGCACCACGCCTCGCTCCAGCCGGTCCTCGGCGTCGTTGGCCGCGCGCAGTTCGGTGAGCATCCGGCCGTGCAGGAAGCTTCCCAGCCCGAACAGGCGGACCTCCTTGGCGGCCTGCAGGTCCGTCAGCAGCATCTGGTAGAAGATCTTGCGCCGCATCCCGGGACTGGTGCGCCACAGTAGGCCCGCCCGCCGCCGGCTGAGCGTCAGATGGGCGATCATCGCGGGTGCGGCGGCGGCCAGCGCGGCGCCCGCCATGATCGGGTTGATCGCCACCAGGGTGCCCAGGAACCCGACGATGCCCAGGGTCCCCTGCAGGGTGGACAGGCCCATCTGGACGAGCTGGTCCGGGGCGTGTTCGGCGGACTGCTGGGCCAGCCGCAGCCGGTCGTGGAAGCGCGGTTCCTCCAGGCGCGCCAGCCCGTTCATCCGGTTGACCGCGTCGAACAGCCGGTCCTGTGAGAGCAGGCCGATGGCGCGCCGGGCACGCCCCTGCGCATAGGTGGTGACGGCCGAACTGGAGGCCATCGCGATTCCCAGGGCACCGATGCCGGCCGCCATCCACACCAGCGCCCCGGTTCGGGGGTGGGCGGCGGTGAGCTCGTCGAGCGCGACCTTGGTCAGCCACGCGGTGGCCACCGGCGCCGTGCCACCGATCACCGCCATGACGAGCTGGAGGAACAGCATGCCGGGGCATGCCTGCCAGGCGAGCGCGTAGGCCGCCTTCATCCCGCGGATGACGGAGACGCCGGACTCCGTCACGTCATCGTCGCCGCTCACGGCATCGAGGGCAGCGCGGTCTCGCCCAGTCCCTGCAGGCCGACGCCGGCGGCGGTGGCGACCCCGTCGGGGCCGTAGTGGGCGAACCCGGGGTAGAAACGGACCTTGAAGGCGGCGCCGACGGGCGAGTCGAGGAATTCGGGCACCACATGGTCCGCGACGCCGGCGAGCCGGGCGGCCAGTTCACTGCCGGCCGCGTCGACGCCGACCACCGTGGCGAGCACCTGGCCTCCCGCGTCCCGTACCCGGCGCGCGTGCTCGGCGAACTCCGGCACGCTGTCGTCGCAGCTCGAGCAGTCCAGGGACAGGAAGGCGATCAGCGCCGGCCGGCCGGCCAGTTCGTCCCTGGTGACCGTCGCGCCGTCGGCGGTGGTCGCGGTGAACTCGGGCATCCGGTCTCCGGGCGCGATGCCCAGTTCCGGGTCCCCGTGGTCGTGGCCATGGTGCCGGGCGGCCGGCGGAGCGCCCAGGCGGGCACGCCAGCGACGCACCACGGCCACGGTCAGCACGAGGTTCAGCGCGGTGATCACCGCGACGAGAACGAGCCCTGCGACGAGGTATTCCACGGATGTCCTTTCCGGCTCCGGTGCCTCACCGGCCGAGGTCCCCGGCCGCGACCGGGGACTGGAAGAGCGCGGCGATGTCATCGACGAAGACGGTCAATGCGGTGAGCACGCCCGCTGAGACCACGGCCAGGGCGATCCCCGGCACCTGGCCGGGAACGCCGTCGCCTAGGGACAGCGCCACGAGCGAGCCCAGGATCGCCGCCGCCAGCAGCACCGCGTTGCGGGCGATGTGCCAGCCGCTCATAGGTACTTCGCTCGCGCCGAAGCAGGCGCACTTCACCTTCTTCCCGCGGGCCACGACGAGGGTCGGGACGGCCGTCAGGCCGCAGCAGAACAGCGCGGCGGCGAGGAAACCGACGGTGACGGTGGCGGGCAGGGCCAGCAGCAGCGCGATGAGCAGCTCGGCGGCCGGGACCAGCACGGCCAGCGGGCGGCGCAGCCGCGCGGGGATGAAGTCGAAGCCTTTCAGGGATGCGGCGAAGACACCTGGTGAGCGCAGCTTGGCCACCGCCGCCAGCGTCATCACCAACGCCAGAGTGACGCGGCAGGCGAGCGATACGTACAGCACGGAAACTCCTGGAAGAGGTGGTGCGTGAGCGCCCCTGACGGAAGTGGGCCCATGCGTTCGGGGAACGCCGGAGCCGACGTGGCCGCCCTCGGCGAGGGCGGCCACGCCGGCCGTCACGCAGGCCGGCGAGGCGTCAGCAGTAGTTCTGGCTGTAGCTGTACCAGGCGCCGCAGTGAGTCACACAGGCACCGTTGAGCGAGCAGGTGCGCCCGAAGCAGGTGCCGCCCATTTCCTTGTACTCCATCCACGAGTCCGGCGTGCAGCCGGCGTCGGCGGTGGTCGTGGGAAGCAGCGTCTCGATGGCGCGGGTGACACGCTGGGTCACGCTTTGGAACATGGTTCCTCCTTGTGGGGGGTTAACTGTTTCCACGCACGGGCCGAGTGCCGCCGAGAAAGGGTCGAACGCGGCGGACGAGGCCCGCGGGGCATGGGGGTGGCGCTTCGGCGCGTTAAGTGGCGGCCAGTTCGGTGCGCAGGGCGGCGAGGCCCACGCCCGCCGAGGTCACCATGCCGTTGGGGCCGTACCAGGCGTAGGTCGGGTAGTGCTTGGCTCCGTACCGCTGCGACAGCTCGGCCTTCGAGTCCTCGGCGATCACGATGTCCATCACGTCGCTGAGCATCGCGGCCAGCTCGCTGTCGGCCGAGTCGTCTCCGTGGACGATCGCCAGGGAGGTCCCCCCGGCGGCCCGCAGCCGCTCGGCGTGCCCGGCGAAGACGGGTACGGCCTCGACGCAGGCCTTGCACGTGAGCGAGAAGAATCCGACCAGGGTCTCCTTCCCGAGCAGGGTCCGCTCCGTCACGGCGGTGCCGTCGAGGGCATGGGCCGAGAAGTTCGGAATCCGATCGATCATCCGGACGTTGGAGACGGCTCCGGTAGTGGGAAAGCCGCCTGCGGCATCCAGCTCTCGCCACCGACGGAGCATGACCAGAAGGATCGCCAGGTTCAGCACACCGACGACGCCGACCAGCACCAGCCCCACTACAGCGAATATCACGACATGCGTCCTCTCCCAGAACCTACGGGAACCGGTAGGCCGCGGCCACGCGCCCATGATCGTCTAAAAGTGATCTTGCTGCAATGCCGGATATGCAACGACCCAAAATCCCTGGTTCCAGCGGCCCATCCCTCCGCACACGGGCACACGTTGATCCGGCTAGGGACAGGTACGCCCGGCGCCGTGACAGGGCCGGGAGGGGATGCTCAGGTGGCGTCGTAGACGCGCGCCTCGGGTACGAGGATGAGGTAATCCTTACGGGCCGGGTGACGCCGTACGCCCGCGCAGCGGCGCTGAACGACTCGGCCTCGGCGCCCGCCTGCGCGTACCGGAGTCCTTCGAGGTTCCGGCGACCCACCATAAGCATGCCTTATCACTGCATTCGCGGATGTCCCCTACCGGGCTCGTCTTCCGCTATCTACGGTGGGACTTCTGCCGATTAATCATAACGATCAGCTATATAAACCGTCGTGTCCCAAGCGGAAGGAGCGCTGTGTCAGACTCCGCCATCACCATGTCCGTGACTGAGCCCGGAGCGCCGCTGAAAGCCTTCGTGGCGGAGACGACATCGCCGATGGGCACGTGGGTCCGTGTGTCGGTCACGGCGAGCGGAGTGTGCAACGCCGACATCGCGACGGCCGCAGCCACCGGCCCGGGTGCCTCCTTTCCGGTCACCCCGGGACACGAGGTCGCCGGGGTCATCGCAGAACTGGGCGGCCAGGTCGAAGGCTGGGCGGTCGGGGACCGCGTGGCCGTCGGCTGGTTCGGCGGCAGCTGTGGGCACTGCGCGTTCTGCCGCGCCGGTGACGTCGTCCACTGTCCCGAACGCAAGGTGCCCGGCCTGTCCTATCCGGGTGGCTGGGCGCAGAGCATCACCGTGCCCGCCGACGCGCTCGCGCGCATCCCCTACGGTCTCGACCTCTCTGAGGCGGCACCGTTCGGCTGCGCGGGCGTGACGACCTTCAACGCCGTACGCGGGGCCGGCACGCGCGTGGGCGGACGAGTCGCCGTGTTCGGGATCGGTGGACTGGGGCACCTCGCCGTTCAGTTCGCGGCAAAGCTCGGTTACGAGACCATCGCGATCGCCCGGGGCGGGGACCGCGAGGAACTCGCCCGCGGCCTCGGCGCCCACCACTACATCGACGGCAACGCCCAGACGCCCGGAGCCGCCCTGAAGGAACTCGGCGGCGCGGACCTGATCGTCTACACCGCCTCCTCCACCGCCCCCGTCGACGAACTCCTCACCGGGCTGAACACGCACGGACAACTCACCCTCATCGGTGTCGACGCCGGATCCCTGACCGTTCCAGTCGCCCGGCTCGTCGTGAACGGCCACACCATCACCGGACACCTGACCGGCAGCGCACACGAGACGGAGGAGGCGATGGAGTTCGCCGTCACCACCGGCGTACGCCCCATGATCGAGCGCATGCCGCTGGAACAGGCCGGCGAAGCCGTTGCCCGGCTGCGCTCCGGAGCTCCCCGCTTCCGCATCGTCCTGGACACCGCCCGCGGGAAGTGAGCAGGCTCTCCACCAGTGCCCGAGGCCGTCAGGGCGTGCGGAACCCCCGGAAGGTCACGTGCCTTCGGGTCTCGAAACCGAGCCGCTCGTAGAGACCGATGGCGCCGGTGTTCGTCTCGGCCACGTGCAGGAAGGGACGTTCGCCGCGCGCCAGGATACGCGCGACGAGCGCGCTGACCAGGCGGGCGGCGTGGCCTCGCCCGCGCGCCTCGGGAGCCGTGCAGACGGCGCTGATCTCGGTCCATCCCGGTGGCCGGAGCCGTTCGCCCGCCATCGCCACCAATGTGCCGTTGTCGCGGACGCCGAGAAAGGTGCCGAGTTCATGGGTGCGCGGCCAGAACGGCCCCGGTTGGGCCCGCGCGACGAGGTCGAGCATCTCGGGCACACTGTCCGCGCCCAGTTCGACCACACCGGCCTCGGCATCGGGGTGGCTGCTGCCGGGCCAGACCATCTGCCGGCCTTGGAGGACGAAGACCGGCTCCCAGTCCGACGGCGGGGTCGCGGGGCAGCCGAACATGTCGGCGAACTCGCCCGGGCCGAGCAGCCGGGCGAGGTCGGCCCACTCCTCCGGATCCGGGTCGGCGGTCACCGCGGAGAAGGTCGCGACTTCCGGCAGGTAGGTGGCGGCCCGGCCCCATCGGCGGGCGAGATGTGCGTGGCGACCGCGGAGTGATTCGCCCACCGGGTCATCGAGTGCGACGGCGTCGCGGTTCCCCATCGTGCTGCACCTCTCGTCTCGTACGGGCTCTATCAGGATTCCGTACGGGCCCACACCAGGTCGCCCTCGCCTCCCCTCAGCCGAAGTGCCGGATGCGCGTGGCCGTCGCGGGCGCGTAGGGCGGCCAGTCGTTCACCGATCCGGTCGTGACGAACTCGGCGACCGCGGTCGCGAAGCCGTGTCCCAGGGTCCGCTCGGAATCTGTGGGCTTGCCCAGCATCGCGCTGTCCGGGTAGGCGTCGAAGGTGTTGAATAGGAAGGGCAGTTCGCCGCAGTGGGTGGCGCCCAAGGCGTGCTCGTCCTCGGCCGGCTGGTAGTCGAATCGGTAGACGTAGGTCGCGTTGCCACCTGCCGCGTGGTGGTCGGCGATCTGCAGCGCGCCGTCGCTGAACAGCTCATCGGTCTGCACCGCGGTGAAGATCTGCGCCGGCGTCGCCCGCGGAAGCCGGGCGGCATGCCGCTGGTAGACCTCGTGGGCCTGTTCGCCGATCTGACCGGTCAGGATGTCCAGCGCGCCGGCGGACGTGAGGTTCTGGATGCGCGGGTCGAAGGCGTAGAAGGCCGTCGCCTCGTCCCGGGTGGTACCGATCAGCAGCGCCTTGCCGTCCAGGGCGCCGTCGGCGAGCGCCCGCTGCCAGGAGCGGGGAAGACCAGGGCCGCCGAGCACCGGATACATCGGCGGGGCCACGTTGCCCGGACGCGCGAGTCGCCCCGCGAGCCGGCCATAGGCGGACAGTAGCTGTTCGACGGGCAGTGCGCGCAGGGCCGTCGCGGCGTCCGCGTCGCTCGCCACGTCGAGCAGCCGCAGGTACGCCTCGGCGTTCTCGGCCGCGTTCTGCGGGTCCTGCGGCGGCAGGCCGAAGGGGCCGCTTTCCAGCAGCACCCGGGTGACGAGTCCCGTCGTCTGCGGATCGAGCGCCAACGACAGGGCCGAGTACGCCCCGGCCGACTGCCCGCCGACCGTCACGTCGCGCGGGTCGCCGCCGAACGAGGCGATGTTGTCCTGCACCCAGCGCAGCACGGCGGCCTGGTCCTGGGGGCCGAGGTTGGCGGCGCCGATCTCCGGCAGGTACAGGTAGCCGAGCGGGCCCACCCGGTAGTTCGCGGTCACCACCACGATGTCGCCCAGGGCGGCCAGCGGGCCCCCGTCGTACCAGTCCCATCCGCCGGAGCCGCTGGTGAAGCCGCCCCCGTGCCACCAGACCAGGACCGGACGGGCCGCACCGTCCTCGAACGTCCGCAGCGGACTGTGGACGTTGACGGTCAGGCTGCCGTCCTCGTTCCAGTCCGGCACGCGGTGCCCCATCACCTGTTCCAGCCGGGAGGCCGCCTGCGGGACGGCCGGTCCGGCCTGCGTCGCCTCCCTCACCCCGGTCCATCCCGGGTGTGGCCGTGGCGGCGCGAAACGCAGCTCACCGACCGGCGACGCGGCATAAGGGATTCCCCGGAAGGAGATCGCCTCGCCCTGCGCGACGCCTCTGACCTTGCCGCGATCCGTGTCCACGATCCGGCCTTCGGTGCCCGTCATCGTGCTCCCCTCTCTGGTCTCGGTCGCTCTGAGCCGTTCTATCCGGGAGCACCCATCTGAGCCAGAAACCGGGATGTTGGGCGCGAATACAGGACATATTATCTCATGATATGGAGAAAGTAGGCCATCGGTTGAATGACACGGACAGCCGGATCGCCGCCGCGATGCTGGCCTCGCCTCGTGCCTCGTGGCGCACGGTCGGCCGCGTCCTCGGCATCTCGGAGCGCACCGTGGTGCGTCGTGCGGCACCGCTGTTCCACGACGGAACGCTGCGGGCCACAGCCGTGCGCAACCCCGTGTGGTTCCCTGACCTGATTCCGCTGGCCCTGCGCATCCGGTGCCGGCCCAACCGGATCAGCGCCATCGCCGCCACCCTGGCCCGTCGTCCCGACACCATCTGGGTGGACGTCCTCGGCGGTGGCGACGAGATCTGCACCATCCTGTTCCTGGACGGGCCGGACGCACGCAACACGCTCTTGCTGCGCGACCTGCCCGCCACACCCGCGGTCCAGTCGTGGACCTCTCATGTCCTCCTGCGGGTCTTCCCGGCCGCCTTCGACTGGAGCGGCGGGCTGCTGTCGGAAGCCGAGCTGGCCGGCCTGCGGCCGGACACCTCCGCCGCGCCCGCCCGCTCCGCCCTCCTGCCCGTCGACCACCAGTTGATCGCCGCGCTGATCGAGGACGGACGAGCCTCCTATACCGACCTCGCCGCCCGCGCCGGCACCACTCCCCTCACCGCCCGCCGCCGGCTGGAGGCGCTGGTGGGCGGCCAGGCCCTCAGACTCGCGACCGAAGTCGACCTCGCCCGGCTGGGCATCCGTACCGAGGCGCTCCTATGGATCACGGTCGCGCCCGGTGGCCTGGAGGAGACGGGCCAGCGGCTCAGCCGCCACCCGCAGGTACGCTTCGCCTCCGCCACCACCGGCCCGGCCAACCTCCTCGTGGCCGTCGCCGCGGCCGACCTCAACGCGCTCTACCACTTCCTGAGCGACACCATCGGTGCCCTCGACCACGTCTCCACCGTCGAGGTCACCCCCATCCTGGCCGGGGTCAAACGGACCGGTCTGGTCCGCCCAGGAAGCCTCTGAGCGGACCACACGTCGTCTTCGGCAACGTCGCGCAGCGCCGGACGCGCGACCGGTGACCGGGTGGTGCGGTGGCGTTCTCCGGCCGAAGCATGGCCCGGCGGTCGGGTCGGAGGAACGTATCGATGGCGTTCCCGGGGCGCGTCTTCCCGTCCGTGCCGAGCACCCGGCGGGCTCTGCGGGGCGTGGATGTCGGTGGCCTGACGTTTAATCGGGGGGGTGAACATAGGTGAGCGCATTGCTGAGCTGACCGCTGAGGTCAAGCGGCTGAACGACCTGTATTACGGCACCGGCGACAGCCCGCTGCCAGACGCCGACTACGACGCGTTGAAGGACGAGCTGGCGGCGCTCGTCGCCGAGCACCCGGAGCTGGAGCCGGCCGACAGCCCGCTCGGCAAGGTCAACGCGCCCGCGGAGCTGACCGGCCCGACGGTGCGGCACGCGCGTCCGATGCTCTCATTGGCGAAGGCGACGGGTGAGGAGCAGATCCGCACCTTCTGCGAGCGCTTCCGCGGCCAGGTGTTCCGTGTGTCGGAGAAGCTCGACGGGCTCTCGCTCAGCGTGGTCTACCTCGACGGGAGCCTGGACCATGTCGCCACGCGCGGCACGGGCACGGTCGGTGAGCTGGTGACCGAGAAGGTGCGGTACGTGATTCCCGGTCTGCCGGTCGAGATCGACGCGCCGGGGCGTGTGGAGGTCCGCGGCGAGGCGGTGATGCTGCGGTCGGTGTGGGCCGCCTACAACGAGGCGCACCCGGACCGTACGCTGACCAACCCGCGGTCGGGCGCGGCCGGGACGCTGGTGCTGAAGGACCCCGCGGCTGCCGCGGCCGCCAGGCGGCTGCTGCGGTTCTTCGCGTTCGGTGCCGACCGTGACGGCGCCGCGCTGGAGATCCCGGCGGGCTTCGAGCCGGTCGCCCAGTACGTCTGCGCGAGCGCCGAGGAGGTGCTGGCGGCGATCGAGGAGATCGGCGCCCGCCGCGACGGGCTGGACTACGACATCGACGGCGCGGTCGTCCGGTTGCACGAGCCGGAGGCGTTCGACGCGGCGGGCTTCAACAGCGCCGAGCCGCGCGGGGCGATCGCGTTCAAGTACCCGCCGGAGGAGAAGCTGACGAGGCTGCTGTCGGTGGAGTGGCCAGTGGGCAAGATCGGCCGAGTTCCGCCGCGCGCGAGGGTCGCGCCGGTGTTCGTCGGCGGCGTGACCGTGGAGAACGTCACCCTCCACAACCCCAGGCTGATCCGTGAGCGCGACCTGCGGATCGGGGACATGGTGGCGGTCGTACGGCGCGGCGACGTGATCCCGTTCGCGGGCCGCTCGCTGCCCGAGGAGCGCGACGGCACCGAGGTCGAGATCATCCCGCCGGCGCACTGCCCGTCGTGCGGTTCCGAGCTGGAGGTCCGCGGCACCGGCGAGGAGCGCTGGTGTGTGAACCTGCAGTGCCCGGCGCAGGTGACGCGCCGGCTGATGCACTGGGCCTCGCGGCAGGCGGCCGACATGGAGGGCGTCGGCGACGTCTGGATCGAGAAGCTCGCCGAGGACGGTGTGCTCAAGCGCCGTAGCGACTTCTATGACCTGACGGCTGAGCAGTTGCTCGGCTATGAGCGGATGGGCGAGGTCAGCGCCAGGAACATGGTCGACTCAATCGCATCCTCGAAGGGCATGGGGCTACGGCGCGCGCTGATCGGCCTGGCGATCCCGATGGCTTCGGAGGGCACGGCCAAGCGCCTGTGCCTCGCCGGCTACGAGCGCATCGAGGACGTCGCCGCGGCGACGGCCGAGGACCTGGTGGCGATCCGCGACATCGGCCCGAAAGCCGCCGCGAGCGTCGTCGCGTTCTTCGCCCGCACAGAGATCAAGGAGGAGATCGCCATGCTGCGTGAGCGCGGCGTCGACCTCGACGTGCTGGACGAGGACCGGCCGCTCGACGCGGCGGCCGCGAGCGACTCGCCGCTGAAGGGTAGATCGGCCGTGATCACCGGTGCGTTCACCGACCCGCGCTCGGGCGCGAAGATCAGCCGCCCGGACGTCACGCGCCTGGTCGAGCAGGCGGCGGCGACGACCGCCTCGTCGGTCTCGGCCAACACCGACTACCTGCTCGCCGGCGACAACGTCGGAGCCGCCAAGACCGCCAAGGCCGAGAAGCTCGGCGTCACGGTCGTCCGGCAGGACGAGCTGTGGCAGTGGCTGGCCGAGGCCGGCGTGCTCTCGTGAACGGGTGCTTGCCCTACGTCTCACCCTGTGCACTCCTGATCCAGGCCGATGGCCCCGCATGCCAGTCCAGGCATCAGCGGGGCCACCGGGCGTCGATCTGTCAGGTCACGCCGCCCTGGGCGTCGAACATGGCCTTCACCGCGTCATCGAAGTAGGACGCCCGGTTCCAGCCCGTGCTGTCGAGTGTGCTCATCACACCGTCGACCTGCCCGAGTCCCGTGCTGTCGTTGAAGTTCATCAGCCAGCCGCTGCCGCTGGAGCCGCCGTTGAAGTTGCACTGGAGCTTGATGGTGCCTCCGCCGCCGTCACTGGTCGTGCCCTGGCACCACTGCTGGATCTCACCGTTGTTCGCGTTGGCGGGGTAGCCGAGGATCGTGATGGCGACGGAATTCCCCCAGTTCCAGTTGAGGCCGTGGCCACCGACGACATTGACGAGCTTGTTGCCGTTGAGCGGCCAGGTCGTCACCATGCCGACGTCGCGGCTCAGGTCGCTGCTGCTGATCCAGGAGTTGAAGGTGCGGAACTCCTTGGCCGCGAACGTGCCGAACGGCCGCGCTCCACTGCGGTAGCGCGGCACGAACGTCCAGTTCTGCATCCAGTTCCCGCCCGCGCCCTCATGGACGCAGTGGCCGGCCGTGATGACGAGTTGCTTGGAATCGCTGTTCAGCGCGCTCGCGGAGCAGACCCAGTCGCCGCCGCTCGGCTTGTGGAAGAAGACCTTGCCGGCCACCGCCGACTCGGTGATCATCGGCGAGACTGAGCCGGAGGCGGCGGGCTTGGCCGGCGGAGTGGAGCCCCGCGGGCCGCTCGGTCGAGTGGGCAGTGCCTTGGTCAGCGGGCCCGGAGTCTGTTCCGGAACCGGGGTGGCGTGACGCATCCGCTCCGGGGTCCAGTAGTCGGCCACCTTCTTGAGGGCGGCCGCCGAGTCGACGGCCTGGCCGTCGCTGAGGCGCGCGGTCGCGCTCGTCGTCCCGGCGGGGTTCGGGGCGGCGTGCGCGGTCGCGCCCGCTCCCGCGAATCCGATCATGAGGGCCAGCGCGGCCCCCGCCGACAGCACCCATCGGCGTACGTACGACATTCGGTCTCCCATTACTCATCGCGTCGCCCGACCTCAACGAATTCCTTGACTCGGGTCGACAGGCAGCAATGAGAGCCGATATCCAGTGATTTACCTATACCTGCGGAGTGTCCGCAAGCGGCCAGCTCACGGCGTCCGAGGCAGGACCGTCCACAATTCATTCGCGGTTCATCGGCGGGTCGCCACCGAGGAGCCGCCTCGGCGGCCCCGCGCCCTCCGGAGAGGTAACGACCGAGGTTTATGGCGGCGGCCCGACGACGCCGCGCGCAGAGCTGGGCTTCTTCGAAGACCCACCCCCGACAGACCCGCCCTCGACGAAGTGGGCACACCTGATCGGCACCCCCGACCCCGGCAAGCCCTGGGGGGTGACGGCAAGGCCCGCCTGATCCAGTACCTCGACACCCGGATCGTCGCAGCCGCTGTCCCCAACGAGGACATCGACGGCATCCGCCGCGCGACCATCGACGGCCGGTTCACGGGGAGGGCCATTTCGTGAAAAGATTCGATCCAGATAGACAGATATGTTCCTCTGATTCGAGGATAGGTATCGATGGGTCCGCTGGAGGCGGCCGATCCGCAGCGGGTGGGGCCGTACCGTCTGGAGGGGCGGTTGGGCGGCGGCGGGATGGGCCAGGTGTTCCTCGGGCGTTCACCCGGCGGCCGGCCGGTGGCGGTGAAGCTGGTCCGGCCGGAGTTGGCGGGCGACGCGCGGTTCCGGGAGCGGTTCGCCGTCGAGGTGGAGGCGGCCCGCCGGGTGGGCGGCTTCTACACCGCGCAGGTCGTCGACGCCGATGTGCAGGCCGATCAGCCGTGGCTGGTCACCGCTTACGTCCCAGGCCCGTCCCTGCACGAGGCGGTGCGGGCACACGGGCCGCTGCCCGCGACGGCGGTGGCCGTTCTAGGGGCCGGCCTGGCCGAGGGACTGGTCGCGATCCACGACCGCGGCCTGGTGCATCGCGACCTCAAACCCGCCAACGTGATCCTGGCCGACGACGGACCCCGCGTGATCGACTTCGGCATCGCCCGGGCCCTGGATGCCACCCACCACACGACCTCGATCGTCGGTACCCCGGCGTTCATGTCACCCGAACAAGGACGAGGCGACCCGCTCGGGCCGCAGAGCGACGTGTTCTCCCTCGGGTCGGTGCTGACCTTCGCCGCCACCGGCACCAGTCCTTTCGGCACCGGGGCGGCCCACGCCGTCGTCTACCGCGTCGTCCACGACCAGCCCGACCTCACCCGCCTGGCCGGACTGCCGGCGCGACTCGCCGATCTGATCACCGCGTGCCTGGCCAAGAACCCCGCTGACCGGCCCACTCTGGCCGCCGTCCTCGACACCCTCGGCACGGCGCCCGACCTGCCGACCCGGTGGCTGCCGCCGGCCGTCACCACAATGGTCGCCGAACGGAGGGCGACCCCCGGCAGCGCGCCTCCGGCCCTGGACGGTTCCGGCATGGGCCACACGCGATCGGGCGCCCCTGCCCAGCCGCCCTCAGCCGAGCCGGAGCGTACGGGCACCGCCCCGAAGGCGCGTGAACTCGTCGCCGCGGGACCGTCCGACGCGCTCGCGGTCGCGTCCAAGCCAGGGGTGACGCATCAGCCCGGTCCTGGTCAGGCGGCCACCCGGGCGGACCAGGCACCGCCCGCGCTCGGCCCGGCGCGACCTCGCCCGCGTACGCGGCTGACGCGACGCACCCGCGCCATGCTGGCGGCGGCTGCGGCCCTGGCGTTGACGCTCGGCACCGCGACGGCCCTCAGCTTCTCCTCATCACCCGCACGGGGAAAGGCACGGTCGCGGGCGCCCACCGCAGTGCGCACCCCCACCCTGTCCCCGGACACCCTCCTGGCCAAGGGAGCGAGTGTCGATCACGCCGTGTTCAGCCCGGACGGCACGACCTTGGCCAGCGCCAGCCGGCATCAGCGCACCATCCGGCTGTGGAATGTGTCCACCGGCAGCAACACGACCACTCTCACCGCTCCGGGGAACGTCCTCGCCCTCGCGTTCGGCTCCGGCGGCACGACCCTGGCCGCTGCCAGCGACGTCAGCGGCTACGGCACCCGCATCGAACTGTGGGACCTGTTCAACGACAAGATGACCGACACCCTCCCCCGCAGCGGCCTCCTCGGGGCGTACATCACCGGCCCGTCCCTGCTGTTCAGCCCGGATGGGAGCACCCTGGCCAGTGCCACCAACGACGCCCACGCCAAGGACGTGTACCAGGACATCGTTCAGCTGTGGGATACGGCCACGGGTCGGGTCACGGCGAGCTTCTCCGTCCACGGCCACATCCTCGGCATGGCCTTCAGCCCCGACGGCAGGACCCTCGCCACCAGCGACAACGCCTCCGGGGCACCCGGAACGCGAGTCGTCCGCCTCTGGGACGTCACGGGTGACCGCGCCAACGGCGTCATCAACACCGGTTCCGACGGCGGCCCCTGCGACCAGGGCGTACGCTCGCTGTCCTTCAGCCCGGACGGCAAGGCCCTGGCCGGCGGCTGCGACGGCACCACCACGAAGAACGGTGTACGGCTCTGGGACGTCACGACCCGCCAGGTCATCACCCCGTCACCCGGGTACGGCGGCAACTGGATCGCGTTCAGTACCACCGGCGGCACGCTCGCGAGCTTCAACTGCCCGGTCACAGAGGAGAGCTGCAGCGGAGCGCTCCACGTATGGATCAGCGATGCGACCACCCGTTACGCCACCCGTGAGAACGACCTCGCCCCTCAGCCCGGCGGCGTCCGGGCCCATGCCTTCAGCCCCAACGCGACGACACTGGCCCTCGGGTACGACAACGGCGCCCTCCGGCTCTGGAAGCTCCGCTGAGCCTGGCCCGACAGGGCGCCGCTCCGCGTCCGGAACGGGCGGAGGAGCAGGCCTTCCGCGTCGTCATCCGTAGCTCGCCGTGGCACGTCTTTACCGCGGAGGGACTGAAAGGGGCGCGATGGACGATGGCTACTGGATGGACTACGGCGACGACTGGCCGCCTCCGCCAGAGGCCTTCAGGCTGCGCTCGCAGCCGTCACGTCCCCGCCGGCTCCTCCGCGCTTTACGCCTGCACGGCGCCCCGATCATGGGCTGCGTCGTCTGCCTGTGGTGGTCGCTCCGTCAGCTGCTCATCGTGCTGTTGAGCTGACAAATGCGCCCCGCTCCCCTCCAGGGGGGCGCCTTGCCGTCCGATGAGCGGTCTTGACAGGACGGGAAAACCTTTGCACGCTCTCAACGGCGTCTCCGTACGGTGAGGGTGGGCGTAATGGGCATTCGAACTCCCCGGGCCGCCGGCGGCCTGGCCGGCCTGACGGCGTTGATCGCGTCCCTCGTCGCGACGCCGGGAGTGGCAACGGCAGCGCGTCTCTCCCCGGGTGCGGTTCCCGGACGGCAGGCGGCGCAGGCCACCCTCACTCCTGAGCAGCGGGCGGCGCGGCTCGTCGCTCAGCTGACGCTGGACGAGAAGATCTCGCAGTTGCACGGCATCCAGGACGCCGAGCACCTCCGTTATGTCCCCGGCGTCCCCCGGCTCGGTATCCCGCCCCTGCGGATCACGAACGGTCCGGCCGGCATCGGCCACAGCGACGACCGCCCGTACAAGCCCGCCACCGCGATGCCCGCGCCGATCGGCCTCGCGGCGACCTTCGACACCCGCCTCGCCGAGGTGTACGGGACGGTGCAGGCGAACGAGACCCGCGACCTGGCGCACAGCCTGATCGAGGCACCCGACATCAACCTGACGCGCGTCCCGCAGAACGGCCGGACGTTCGAAACCTACGGCGAGGACCCGTACCTCGCCGGGCGGCTGGCGGTCGCGAACATCCGTGCCATCCAGCGGAAGGGCGTCATCGCCGAGGTCAAGCACTACGCGGCCAACAACCAGGAGACCGACCGGCTGACCGTCGACGAGCGGATCGACGAGCGGACCCTGCAGGAGATCTACCTGCCCGCCTTCGAAGCGTCGGTGAAGGAGGGACATGTCGGATCGGTCATGTGCGCGTACCCGAAGGTGAACGGGTCCTACGCATGCGAGAACTCCTCCCTGCTGGACACCGTGCTGCGCGGACAGTGGGGTTTCAACGGGTTCGTGCAGTCCGACTTCGGCGCGACGCACAGCGCGGTGCCGTCCGCGCTCGCCGGTGAGGACCTGGAGATGCCGACCGGCACGTACTTCGACACCGCGATGCGCCAGGCCATCGAGGCGGGCCAGATCAAGGAGTCGGTGATCGACCGGATGATCGCGCGGCGGTACGCGGTCATGATCCGGGCAGGTCTCTTCGACCGGCCGCTCACGCCGGCTCCCATCCCCGCCCAGCAGGACGGTGCCGTCGCCAGGAGCATCGCCGAGCAGGGCACCGTGCTGCTCAAGAACTCCGGCGCGCAGCTCCCGCTCGATCCCACCCGGACACGGTCGGTCGCGGTGATCGGGCCGTACGCCGGCGCGGCGCACACCGGTGGCGGCGGCAGCTCGCAGGTGCTGCCCCTCTACACGGTGGATCCGGTCACCGGCATCAAGAACCGGCTGCCGTCCGGTTCGACCGTGTCGTACGCCGACGGCTCCGACGCGACCGCCGCCGCGACGCTCGCCCGGTCGGCGGACGTCGCGGTCGTCATGGTGGGCGATTCCGAGAAGGAGGGAGAGGACCGAACCGGCCTGTCCCTGTCCGGCGACCAGGATCGGCTCGTCGCGGCGGTGGCGGCGGCCAACCCGCACACCGTCGTCGTCGTGAAGAGCGGCGCGCCGGTGCTCATGCCGTGGCTGGACAAGGTGCCCGCCGTCGTCGAGGCGTGGTACCCCGGAGAAGAGGACGGCAACGCGGTGAGCGCCGTCCTGTTCGGGGACGTCAACCCGTCCGGCAAGCTGCCGGTGACATTCCCGCGCGCCGATGGTGACACCCCGGCGCACACGCCGGAGCGGTGGCCCGGCGTCGGGGGCACGGCGACGTACTCCGAAGGTCTGCAGATCGGCTACCGCTGGTACGACGGCCAGGACATCACGCCGCTGTTCCCGTTCGGCTTCGGCCTGTCCTACACCACCTTCCGGTACGGGCGACTGCACGTCAGCCCGGTGCCGGCGCGTGACGGCAGGGTCACGGTCCAGGTGGACGTCACCAACACCGGGCGCAGGGCCGGCACCGACGTGGCGCAGGTGTACGTGAGCGACCCGGCCGTCGCCGGCGAACCGCCCCGCCAGTTGAAGGGCTTCCAGAAGGTGTCCCTGCGGCCGGGCCAGACGCGGCGGCTGACGTTCACCCTCGACCGACGCGCCTTCTCGGTCTGGGACACAGCCGCACACGCCTGGACGACCGTTCGCGGCTCGTACCAGGTCGCGGTCGGCGACTCGTCCCGCGACCTGCCCCTTCGCGCCACGGTCCACGTCGCCGGCGCGACGCGTTCCTGACACGGCATCGGGGAACCATCGCGCACCCGTCCGGTGCGACCGACGAACGGCTCCAGTAGGAATGGAGGACGCGGGCCGTCGGCTCTTCGGCTCGGAACGAAAGGGTGTGCGGGCGGGGCTCATGAGCGGGAATGCGGAGTCGGTCGCGGAGCGGCTCGGCCGGGTCGCGGCGAAGCTGGAAACGCTGCGGGATCGAAGCCGGCCGGACGTACGGACCCCGCAGGGATACGTTCTGAAGCCGGTCCTGGCCGAGAACGCGGTGATCGCGTTCGAAGAACGCCACGGAGTACGGCTGCCGGAGGAGTACCGCGCCTTTGTCACGACGCTGGGCGACGGCGGCGCCGGGCCGTACCGGGGCCTGGAACCCCTGGATCCGGATCGGCGCCACGTGAGGCTGACCGAAGATTTCCCGTTTCACCCTGAGGAATTCGCGGGGCCCGCGTGGACGCGAGGTCACGGAGCCGATGCGCTGTCCTGCGGCACCTTGTGGCTGAATCGTCAGTACGACGAGGAATGGAGGTACCACGATTCCGCCGAGATCTGGACCCTGCTGGTGGTGAGCGGTCCGGGACGCGGACGGATGGTCGTGGTCGAGAAGGACAACGACTTCTTCGACCCCATCTTTCACCCGGCCCGGGACTTCATCGCCTGGTATGAGGATTGGCTGGACAGGGAGGTCTCCGGCGGCCGCTCCCGGCTTCGGGAGAACGACTTCGACCGGCCAGGCGATTCTCTGGGGCATCCCGATGTCGAGGAGGCGGTGTGGGCCGCGCGGACGACAGGGGTGACGGCGCGGCTGTTGCAGCATCGGCGCCCCTCCGCGCTGCAGATCGCGAATCTCGGAGCGGCCGCCGTACCGCCGCGACCGGCGCGCGTGCGCGCCGCCGCGATGTGGGCACTGGCCACCGGATGCAGCCAAGGCGCCACGTCGGCGATCGTGCCCGCGCTCCGCGACACCGATCCCACGGTACGGCTGCAGGCGGTGAGAGCGTTGCGCGCACAGCAGGACGCCGATGCCACCGTCGTCTTCGACGTGGTGCGCCCGCTTCTGACCGACGTGACTCCCGCCGTCCGGCGGGCGGCGGCATCGGTTATCGGTGAAATCGCGCAAGGACGGCTCGCGGACACCGACGCCGCGGTCCGCGAACGCGCCGAACGCATTCTCGGGAACATCGCCGACGCGGAGTGAGTCATCGGGTGGTGCGGAACGCCCGAGGCGTTCCGCACCACTCATCCGAGACGACCTCAGCTCGAGGTGGGGAAGTTGAACGCCGCCGTGTGGGTCTCCGTCGCGGGCCAGCGCGTGGTGACGACCTTCGGGCGGGTGTAGAAGCGCACGCCCTCGGCGCCGTGGATCGGACTGTCGCCGATCAGCGAGTCCTTCCAGCCGCCGAAGGAGTAGTACGACATCGGCACCGGGATGGGCACATTGACGCCGATCATGCCGACCCTGACCTGACGCTGGAACCGCCGTGCCGCCTCGCCGCTGGCGGTGAACAGCGCGGTGCCGTTGCCGTAGGGGTTGTCGTTGATGATCTCGATGGCCTCGTCGAGGGTCTCGGCGCGCACGATCGACAGGACGGGGCCGAAGATCTCCTCGGTGTAGGCCTTCATGTCCGTGGTGACGTGGTCGAGCAGGGACGGGCCGACGAAGAAACCGTCCTCGTGCCCGGCGACGGTGAGGTCCCGGCCGTCGACCACCACGGTGGCGCCCTGCTCGGCGCCGGTCGCGACCGCGTCGACGACCCGCTGCCGGGCGGCCTCGGTGACCAGCGGCCCCATGTCGTTGCTCACGTCGGAGCCGGGGCCGACCTTCACCTCGCGGGCCTTGCGCGCCAGGATCTCGACGAGCGCGTCGCCGGCCGAGCCGACCGCGACGCCGACGGAAACGGCCATGCAGCGCTGGCCCGCGGAGCCGAAGGCGGCGGCGGTGAGGTGGTCGGCGGCGTACTCCAGGTCGGCGTCGGGCAGCACGACGGCGTGGTTCTTCGCGCCGCCGAGCGCCTGCACCCGCTTGCCGCTCGCGGTGGCGCGCTCGTGCACGTACTTCGCGATCGGGGTGGAGCCGACGAACGACACCGCCTCGATGTCCGGGTGGTCGAGGATCGCGTCCACCGCGACCTTGTCGCCGTTGACGACGTTGAACACGCCGTCGGGCAGCCCGGCCTCGGCGTACAGCTCGGCCACGAACCCGGACGCGGACGGATCGCGTTCGCTGGGCTTGAGCACGAACGTGTTGCCGGTGGCGATCGCGATCGGGTGCATCCACAGCGGCACCATGATCGGGAAGTTGAACGGCGTGATGCCGGCGCACACGCCGAGCGGCTGCCGGAAGTTGTGCACGTCCACGCCGCGCGACACCTGGTCGGAGAAGTCGCCCTTGAGCGCGTCGGCGATCCCGCAGGCGTACTCCACGATCTCGCGGCCCCGTACGATCTCGCCGCGCGCGTCGTCGATGACCTTGCCGTGCTCGCTGGAGATGATGCGCGCGAGCTCGTCCTCGTGCTTCACCAGCAGCTCGCGGAAGGCGAACATGACCTTGACGCGCTGGGACAGCGACGAGTCGCCCCACGCCACGAAGGCCTTGCTCGCGGCGGCGACCGCGGAGTCCACGTCGGCCGTTTCGGCCAGCAGCACGTCGGCCTGGCGGGCTCCGGTGGCGGGGTCGTAGACGGGCGCCGTGCGGGTCGAGTTCGCCGGGGTTGTGGTGCCGTTGATCCAGTGTTCGATGGTCTTCACGCCTGCTCCTACAGGTAATGACGCTGGGTACGTTTTGCAGCGGCGTAGGTCTCGTAGGCCTTCCGCGTGGATTCCAGCTCGGACACCTCGCTGACGGGCACGTCCCACCAGGCGCTGCCGGGCGGGTTGGGCCCGAACAGGTCGGTCTCGACGTGCACGACGGTGGTCGTGGAGTTCGCCTTGGCGGTGGCGATCGCGGCCGTGAACTCCTCCACGGTGGACGCGCGCAGCACCGTGGCGCCGAGGCTCTCGGCGTTGGCGGCGAGGTCGACGGGCAGCCTGCCGCCGTCGAGCTGCCCGGAGTCCTGGGCGCGGTAGCGGTACGACGTGCCGAACCGCTGCGAGCCGAGGGATTCCGACAGCGAGCCGATCGAGGCGAACCCGTGGTTCTGCACGAGCACGATGATCACCTTCAGCCCCTCGGAGACCATCGTGACGATCTCCTGCGACATCATCAGGTACGAGCCGTCGCCGACCAGCACCACGACCTCGCGGTCGGGCGCGGCCAGTTTGGCTCCCACGCCGGCGGCGACCTCGTAGCCCATGCACGAGTACGCGTACTCGACGTGGTAGGCCTTCGGATCCCGTGCCCGCCACAGCATCTGCAGGTCGCCGGGCATGGAACCGGCCGCGTTGATCACCACGTCGCGGTCGTCGAGCGCCTCGCCCAGCGCGCCCAGGATCTCGGTCTGCGCGGGCAGGGGGCCGTGGCCGAGGTGGAAGCACTCGTCGGCCTTGCGGTTCCAGTCGTCGGCCAGCATGCGCGTCCGCGCGCGGTACGCGTCGTCCACCTGCCAGCCGGACAGCGCCTCGTGCAACGCCGCGATGCCGCGTTTCGCGTCGGCCTCGACCATCTCGGCGGAGTGCTTCGCGGCGTCGAGCCGGGCCACGTTGAGGTTGACGAACCGCACGTCCGGGTTGCCGAAGACCGTGTGCGAGGCGGTGGTGAAGTCGCTGTAGCGCGTGCCGATGCCGAGCACGACGTCGGCCTCGGCGGCCAGCGCGTTGGCCGCCGACGTGCCGGTGGAACCGATGCCGCCGACCGCGCACGGGTGGTCCCACGGCACGGCGCCCTTCCCGGCGTGCGTGTCGGCCACGGGGATGCCGGTCGCCTCGGCGAAGGCACGCAGTTCGCGTTCGGCCTCGGAGTACACGACTCCCCCGCCCGCGACGATCAGCGGCTTCTCGGCTCCGCGCAGCAGTGCCACGGCCCGCTCGACCGCCTCGGGTTCCGGCACCGGCCGGCCGATGTGCCAGACGCGGCGGCGGAAGAACTCCTCGGGCCAGTCGTACGCCTCGGCCTGCACGTCCTGCGGCAGGCACAGCGTCACCGCGCCGGTCTCCACCGGATCGGTCAGCACGCGCACGGCCGCGAGCGCCGCCGGGATCAGCTGCTCGGGGCGCGTGACGCGGTCGAAGTACTTCGACACCGGGCGGAACGCGTCGTTGACGGTCACATCGCCGCCGCGCGTGTCCTCCAGTTGCTGCAGCACCGGATCCGGGGAGCGGGTGGCGAACATGTCCGACGGCAAGAGCAGCACGGGCAGCCGGTTGGTGGTCGCCAGCGCCGCGCCGGTGATCATGTTGGTCGAGCCGGGACCGGTCGAGGCGGTGCAGGCGAAGGTCTGCAGCCGGTTGCGCATCTTGGCGAACGCCGCGGCCGCGTGCACCTGACCCTGCTCGTTGCGAGCCAGGTAGTACGGCATCTCGTCCCGGTACTGCAGCAGCGCCTGGCCGATGCCCGCCACGTTGCCGTGCCCGAAGATGCCCCACATGCCGGGAATGAGCCGCTGCTCGACGCCGTCGCGTTCGGAGTACTGGCCGGCCAGGAACCGTACGAGCGCCTGCGCCGTGGTGAGCCTCATCGCGCACCTCCGAACGGCAGGCGCGGGTCGGTGTCCTGCGACTCCCACAGTCCGCGCACCCAGCCGTGCGCGGGGTCGTCGCAGATCAGCCACGCGCGTTCCTGACCCGGCCCGGCCATGACGTTGAGGTAGTACAGGTCGTAGCCGGGCGCGGCCATCGACGGTCCGTGCCAGCCGTGCGGGATGAGGACGACGTCGCCGCTGCGCACCTCGGCGAGCACGTCGATCGGCCGCTCGGCGGTGCCGTACACACGCTGGTAGGCCATGCCGTCACGGGCGACCTCGAAGTAGTAGATCTCCTCGAGCTCGCTCTCGCCCTCGCGCGCCTCGTCGTGCTTGTGCGGCGGGTACGACGACCAGTTGCCGCCCGGCGTCAGCACCTCGCACACCAGCAACTGGTCGGCCTCGAACGTGTGCGGCAGGCAGTAGTTGTTGACCTGGCGGCTGCAGTTTCCCGCGCCGCGCAGTTCGGTGGGCACGCCGCTCGCCGGCCCGTACCGCGCGGGCAGGCGCTTGCGCGTCTTCGCGCTCGGCAGCGCGAAGCGGCCGGTGCCGGTGATCGTCGCCTCCGCGTCGCGCGGCAGGTAGGCGAAGTCGGTGACCGCGTCGAACACCCCGGTCCGCCCGGCCAGTTCGAACGTCTGCCCATCCACGCTGACCGTGCAGGAACCGGACAGCGGCAGGACCAGCGCCTCCGCGTCACCGGTGCCGACGGTCTCGGTGCCGTCCAGCTCGAGCACCCGCAGCCCGGAGTAGCCCCAGCCCGCGGACTCCGGCGTGACCACCGTGCTGAACGGACCTTCGGCGGTGCTGCCCGCCTCCCGATACGACTTCATGTCAACCCCACTGCCGTGTCGACTGCCTTGGCGACGTCTCCGTCGTGCGGATACAGCAGCGATCGCCCGACCACGAGCCCCTGCACCGTCGGCAGGGACAGTGCGTGCTGCCAGGCGGCGAACGCCGCGTCCGGGTCCTTGACCTCGCCGCCCAGCAGCACGGCGGGCAGTGTCGACGAGGCGAGCACCCGTTCCATGTCGGCCACCACGGGCAGCTTCAGCCACGTGTAGGCCGACGTCCTGCCCAGCGCGGAGGCGATCGTGATCGAGCGGATCACCGCCTCCGGCGACAGGTCGTTCTGCAGCCGTCCGTCGGTCCACACCGACACGAACGGCTCCACCATCGCGATCAGCCTGCGCGCGGCCAGGTCGTTGACCGCAGCTGCGGTGTTCGCCAGGACGCTCGGCGTCGCGGGATCGTCGAGGCAGATGCGGGTCAGCGTCTTGCCGCCGTCGAAGCGCATGCGTTCGATGGACTCCGCGTCGTAGCAGGCGAAGCGGTCGTCGATCTCGAAGGTGGACTTCGCCAGGCCGGTACGGTTCATCGAGCCGATCACGGTCTTGCCGTCCAGCGCGCCGAGCAGCAGCAGGTCGTCGATGACGTCCGGGGTCGCCAGCACGCCGGTGACGCCGGGGCGCTCCAGCGCCAGGCACAGCCGCTCCAGCAGTTCGCCGCGGTCGGCCATCGCGAGCGGGTCGCCGCCGACGGCGTTGGCGCCGCGTGCCGGATGGTCCGCGGCGATGATCATCATCCGGCCCTTGTCGTTGAACGGCGACTTCGCCCGCACGCGGTTCGCGGCGGCCTCGGCGATCGCCTCCGGCTCGTGCACCCGCTTCGCGACGATCCGCCGCACGGTGTCAGACACCCTGGGTCCCTTCCAGTCTGCGCAGTACCTGTTCCTCGGTCGGCATGGCGTCCGAGCAGGCCAGTTCCCCCGCCACGTGCGCGCCCGCCGCGTTGGCGAAGCGCATGATCCGCTCGGTGTCCCAGCCGGAAAGCAGCCCGTGACACAGCGCGCCGCCGAACGCGTCGCCCGCGCCCAGCCCGTTGACGACCTCGACCGGCGCCGGCGGCACCACGACCTCGCCGGAGTCGTCCACCGCGAGCACGCCCTCGGGGCCCTGTTTGACGACGGCGAGCGAGATCCCCCGGTCACGCAACGCCTTCGCCGCCTCGCGCGGCCGGTCGGTGCCGACGGCGGTCAGGCACTCGTCGAGGTTGCCGACGGCCACCGTGACGTGGTCGAGCGCCTTGCCCACCCACTCCCGCGCGTGTTCGCGCGACTCCCAGAACATCGGCCGGTAGTCCAGATCCAGCACGGTGATGCCCCTGCGGCCACGCGCCTCCAGCGCCGCCAGGGTCGCCGACCGGCTGGGTTCCTCCGAGAAGCCGGTGCCGGTGACCCAGAAGATCTTCGCCTCGCGCACGGCGTCGAAGTCGATGTCCTCTTCGCGCAGGTCCAGATCGGGCGCCTGCGGGAAGCGGTAGAAGTACAACGGGAAGTCGTCGGGCGGGAAGATCTCGCAGAACGTCACGGGCGTGGGCAGGTGCTCGGAGGTGCCGACGAAGCGATCGTCCACTCCGTACTCCCGCAGCGCGCGGTGGATGAACCGGCCGAACGGGTCCGCGCCGGTCTTCGTCACGACCGCCGATCTCCGGCCGTACCGCGCGGCCGCCACCGCCACGTTGGTCGCGGTGCCGCCGAGGTACTTACCGAACGAGGTGACGTCCTCCAGGCCCACGCCGGTCTGTAGCGGATAGATATCCACACCGATCCGGCCCATCGTCACGAGGTCGAACTGTGCGGTCATGGGTGCTCGCCGCCTTCCGCGTTTGCTCTCACCGGCTTGAGCCGAACACTGTCGATGCTACGTGACTTTGTCAAGACATACAGACATAGACACATACATACATGCTGTCGATACAGGCACGACCGACGCCATCACCTGATCGCGAAATGGCGCCGACTCTCGGCTGAACTCCCTGCGTGTTCCCGCCAGGAGGGTGATGCCAGCGGTGTCCGTCAGCGTGCCGGACCGGTCGATCCGCGGACCACCAGGTGGGGGGCGAGCCGGAAGACCCATGTCTCGCCGTCCAGGCCCTTGTCGAGCCGTTCGACGGCGGCCTGGACGGCGAGCCGGGCCAGCTGCTTGGCGTCCTGGCGCACGGTGGTGAGGTCGATGTGCGCGAGCCGCGCGAGCCGGCTGTCGTCGTATCCCACGATCGAGACCCGACCGGGGACGTCGATTCCGGCGTGCCGCAGTTCGACGAGCAGTCCGATGGCGCACTGGTCGTTGCCCGCGACGACGGCGGTGGGGAGTTCGCCGTCGTCGAGCAGGGCGCGTGCCGCCGCGAAGCCGGACGACTCGGTGTAGTCGCCGGGCAGTACTCGCGCCCGGTCCTGCAGTCCGTGGCGGCGCATCGCGTCGAGGTAGCCCGACCGCCGCTCGACGGCACCGGGCTGGTCGCCGCCGTCGACGTGGACGATGTCGCGATGACCCAGCGAGACAAGGTGGTCCACGGCGAGGCGGGCGCCCTCGTCGTCGGCGGTGTGGACCGCGTCGAACACCGTCTCGTTCGGCGGGCGGCCGATCTCCACCACCGGCAACCGGTTGCCGAAATCGGTGGTGCTTGCCTCGCCCGCACCGAGCAGGACCACCGCTTCGCAGCGGGAGGCGATGAGCGCCTCGAGGGCGCGGCGCTCGCCACGACTCGGGACCACGGCGCTGAGCACCACGTCATAGCCGACCTCTTCGGTGGCGGCGTAGATGCTCTCGATCAGATCGGCGTGGAACGGCTCGTGCACGGTGAACATCACCCCGATCAGGCGGCTGTTCCGGCGCCGGAGCAACCGTGCGGCCTGGTCAGGGCGGTAGTCGAGCTCGGCGGCCGCCTTCCGCACACGCTCGCGGGATTCGGCACTCGGGCCGGCCGCATCGCGGATGACCAGCGATGCCGTCGCCCGCGACACGCCCGCACGCCGCGCGACGTCCAGCAGGGTCGGCCGTCGCCCCGTGCCCGCGTCCGATGGGCCCCCCTTCGAGCCCGAGGGGCGGGACGCCTTAGGGGTGGACATGCGACCTCCGGGACCTCGGCTGTGGCAGGGGCTTCTCGCTGAACCGCCTCACCAACAGTGTAGATCGATCTAAATTGCCCCTTGACGAAGAGATACGGACAACACAGTCATTCGGGCTGGACGACACTCCGTCCAGGACGCCGTCGAAGGCGTCACCGACGCCGCCCGGTTCATCGAAGCGCTCTTGCGCTGACCGGTGCGCCGCATTCTAGAATGCGTCATTTCGCCGTCGCGTTCAACATTCCGAGTGCGCGGATTCATTGTTATTCGTCGGAGATGTTGATTGGCTGCGAATATGTTGCAGCGTATCGAAGCGGATCAATTGATTCCAGGAAGAGGCAACCCCATTGGCGACGCCGTCGTCATTCTCGACGACGGCACGATCAGCTACGCCGGACCCGCCGCGGAAGCGCCGGCGACGCCCGGAGTCACCGCCGTCCGCACGCCCACCGTGATGCCGGGGCTGTGGGACAGCCATACGCATTTCATGGGCCTGCGGTCCGCCGACATGACGGTGATGCTCCAGGAGCCCATCGCGCTGCGGGCGGCACGCGTCAGCAGCGATCTGCGGGCGGCCCTGGGCGCTGGCGTCACCTCGGTCCGTGAGGTGGGCGGCCTCGGCATCCACATGGCCCGCGCGGTGGCCGAAGGCACCGTCGAAGGCCCGTCGATCTACGCGGCGGGGTCGACCCTGTCGACCACGGGCGGGCACGGCGACATGCACAGCTACCCGCTGTCGTGGATGCGCGACTACAGCCACCTCGGCGGCGAGCTGACGCTGGTCGACGGGCCCGCGGAGTGCGTACGGGGCGCGCGCGAGCAGCTTCGCCAGAACGCCAAGCTCATCAAGGTCTACGCCTCCGGCGGCGTGCTGTCGGAGGTCGACCACCCGATCCACCAGCAGTTCACCGGCGCGGAGCTGCGCGCGATCGTCGAGGTGGCCGGGATGGCGGACCGGATCGTCGCCGCGCACTGCCACGGCAAGCCGGGCATCATGGCGGCGCTGGAGGCGGGCGTCACCACGATCGAGCACGGCACCTACCTCGACGAAGAGGCGGCCGTCGCCATGCGGGAGTGCGGCGCCATCCTCGTCACCACCCGCACCATCTTCCAGGAGCTCCTCGACCACAGCGACGAGGTCCCGGCGTACGCCGTGCGCAAGCTCGAGGAGACGATGGGCCGGCACGCGGAGGCGATCGCCATCGCCCGGGAGCACGGCGTCACGATCGCCTCGGGCACCGACATCTCCGCGAGCGGCCCGGACATGCTCAACTCCTGGGGGCGCAACGGCCGCGAGCTGCCGCTGCTCGCCAAGATCGGGCTCACTCCCCTGGAGATCATCGAGGCGGCGACGGCCAACGGCCCGGCGACTCTTGGCCCGCAGGCGCCGCGCTCCGGGCAGCTGCAGCCCGGGTACGACGCCGACGTCATCACCCTCGACGTCGATCCCCTGGCGGACATGGCGATCATGGCCGAGCCCGACCACATCACCGGAGTCTGGAAGGCGGGCCGGCGTGTCAAATGACGACGACTGGATCCTTGAGATCCGGCTTTTCACAGTGAGCCCCGACGCGCGGCCGGAATTTCACCGGATCAGCCGCGACGGCACGATTCCACTGATGCGCGAATGCGGGATCACCGTGCTGGCGCACGGCCCTTCGCCGACCGACGACGACGGCTACTTCCTGATCCGCGCCTTCCCGTCGGTGGAGGTGCGGAATGAGCTCGCGCCGTCCGTCTACGCCACGAAGGAGTGGGAGGAGAAGTACGAAGAGCCGGTGATGAAGATGATCCAGGAGTACCACACCACGCTGGTGCCGGTGTCGCGCCGGGTCATCGAGGAGTGGTCCGCCACCGGATGACGGGCCCGACGACGAAGCGGCCCGGCCCCCGAAAGGGGCCGGGCCGCTTCGTCGTAGCCGTCAGGCCAGGTCGCGGACGCGCTTGATGATCGGCCCGAGGACGTCCATGTGCGGGCGCTGCACGCAGATGTAGGAGAAGCCGTAGCGCTCCCGGTTCTCCAGGATCCGCCGGGCGATCTCCTCCTCCGTGCCGATCAGCATGAAGGGGCTCTCCAGGGCGTCCCGTACGTCGTCCAGCTGGAGGTAGGGGACCTTCTCGGCGGCGATCCGCTCGGCCACCGCACGGCGGTCGTCGGTCACCTCGACCACCAGGACGAAGGCGTTCCACTCCATCTCGTCGGCCCGCGACCCCGCGATCTCGCGGAAGAACTCCACGCGCCGGTCCGCCTCGTCCGCCTTGATGATCCGCATGGTGCCCGGCGGCTCGCCCGGCAGCTGGAAGCGCCCGCCGAAGCTCGCGATGTCGGCGCGTTCCGCGGCGAGCCGGAGCGCGCGCTCGCTGGCCCCGCCGAGCAGCAGCGGCGGGCGTTCGACGTCCTCCTCCAGGGCGAGCAGCGCGTCGACCTCCTCGATCGTGGCCGCCAGCCCGTCCATGCGCTCGCCGAAGGCGTGCCAGGGGATCCGCGCGGCGTCGTACTGCTCCTTGACGATGCCGGCGCCGAGGCCGAGCTCGAACCGGCCGCCGCTCAGCCGGGCGGCCGTGGCGACCTCCCGCGCGAGGATCGTGGGGTTCCAGTAGCCGTTGTTCAGCACGTACGTGCCGATCCGCAGCCGGTCCGTGGTGGTCGCGGCGGCCAGCAGGCCCTGGAACGGGGACGTCCGCCCGGTACCCAGGTGCTCCACGGCCAGCGCGATGTCGAAGCCGTATCCCTCCGCGGTGGCCATCGTGTCCGCAAGCTGCCGGTATGACGGGACGTTTCCCAAGGTGAAGCCGAATCGGAAGTCGCGCATTTGTCTCCTCCTAGTGACGAGAATCAGGGGAATCGGTGGGACGGATGGCGGCGACGCCCAGCACGGCGGCGGCCAGCCCGATGAGGGCCATCACCGGCCAGACGCCATGCCCGAGCCGGACGAACAGGGCGCCGCCGATGATGGGACCGACCGCCGTGCCGAGGGTGTGCATGAACTGGAAGCCGCCGATGTACAGGCTCTTCAGCCGAGGCGGGCCCGCCATCGCCGGATAGGCGAAGACGGAGGGCCCGCCGAGGATCTCGCCCAGCGTCCACACCAGCGTGGCGCCGATGATCACGACGGGCGAGATCGGGAATCCGTAACAGGCGTTGCCGAGGCCGACGAGGGTCAACGTCAGGCCGACCGTGAACCGGGTGGGCCAGTGCTGAGAGATCTTCGTCAGCGGGAGCTCGAACACCACCACGATGAGCCCGTTGAGCGAGACCGCGACGGTGTACCAGAGCACCCAGACGTGGGCGGCCTTCACCTCGAGCGGCAGGGTGGACAGGTACTGCACGTAGACGATGGCGTTGAGCATCGTGGCGAACAGGAACAGCAGGTACCGGCGGTCGCGGAACATCGCGAGGTAGCGGGCCGGCCCGGACTCCGCCGAGGCGTCCGGGCCGGTCGTGGGACGTGAGCGGGCCGGGATCGCGACGAGCGCCAGCGCCGCGTACGCGAGCGCGATCAGCCCTTCGCCCCAGAACAGCAGCGTGTACTCCCGGCCGCCCAGGTAGAACAGCGCGAAGCCGAGGAGAGGCGCGGCCGTCGCGCCGAGGTTCAGCCCGAACCGGTACATCCCGAAGATCATCACCTGCCGGTCCTCGGGCGTCAGCTCGGAGAGCAGCGACGCCGAGGACGGCCGGTAGATCTGGGCGGCCACGCTCGCCAGGCCCACCGCGACGAGCACGGCCGGATAGCCGGGCAGGTAGAGCAGTGAGGCGGTGAGCACGGCGGTCGCCGTCATGCCGAGCACGGCGGAGTTCCGTGCTCCCAGCCGGTCGGCCAGCGTCGCGCCGAGGAGCAGCCCGGCCACCCCGCCGGCGCCGTACACGCTCAGCGCGAGCGCCGACCGTTCGGTGGAGTACCCCTTGGCCGCGAGGTACAGCACGATGAAGATGTTGAGAAATCCGCCGAGCCGGCTCAGGAAGACGCCGACGAGGAGCACCTTCACCGCGAGTTGTGACTCGCGGAAGGTGTTCCAGACGGCGACGGTCCCCCTCTCCTCGGCCTCGATGTCGATCGCCATGGTCATCCCGTCGTGACGGTGAGCGCGGCCTCCGCGCCGTCCAGCGCGCGCAGGCACTCCTCGGCGGTGTCCGCGACGGCGATCGCGAAGGCGATCCGGCCCCACACGGTGCCTTTGGGGGGCGGGGACACCACGGCGCCCGGCGTGGCGACCGCGACCGCGCGCTCGATCGCGGCCGGCAGGGCGTCCTCGTCGAAGGCGACGGATCCGATGGTCGTGTCCTCCTCGTCGACGTAGAAGAAACGGATCGCCGCGACGCGCCGGCGCACCGGATGGGTGTCCGGCGCCAGGCCGCACGCCGCGGACGCCGCCGCCAGGCCCGGGTCGACGCCGGTGGCCAGCATCCCGAGGTACGGGATCATGTCGCCGCCGAGCCGGCCGTTGACCTCGATGAGCCGCGGCCCGCCGTCGGTGAGCATGAACTCGGTGTGCGTCCAGCCGTCGAGGAAGCCCAGCGCGGTGTGGGTGTCCTGCAGCGCCTGGAGGAGCGCCGGGTCGCCGAGCAGAGGGTCGGCGGCGTCGACGAAGTGACCGATCTCCTCGGCGTACGGCGGGTAGCCGACGACCTTGCGCGCGACGTACAGCGGGGTGACCTTGCCGTCCTGCACCAGCGCGTCGACGCTGATCTCCTCGCCGGTCACGCACTCCTCGACGAGGAGCGGCTGGTCGGTGCTGTAGACGACCGGGTCCGGCGCCTTGGTGTCGCGGGAGAAGGCGAACCGGTCGCGGAGTTCACCGGCGTCGTCGACGCGGACGACGCCGAGGCTCGCGCCCAGTCCGCGCGGCTTGAGGATCGCCGGATAGCCGACCCGCTCCGCGGCCTTCAGGGCCTCGTCGAGGGTCTTCACCGCGACTGATCGCGGCTGGGACACACCGGCCGCGTCGAGCGCGGCGCGTGTCTGCCACTTGTCGCGCAGCCGCCAGATGACGGCCGGGTCGCCGTTGCGGGCGCCGATCGCCTCGGCGACGTACGCGGTCGCGTGGATCCGGCCCTCGTCCCAGCACAGGACGCCGGCCACGGGCTCCTGCGCGTGGACCTTCACGGCCGCCTCGGCCATGGCCGGGCCGTCGATCGTGCTCGGCACGACCGTCCAGCCGCTGATGTACTCCTTCTCCCAGGTCGGCTCGCTGACGTGGAAGAGGTGAATGCGAAATCGGGTGCCGATGGAGCGCAGCAGGTATTCGCGGTACGTGCGCATACCCGTCGCGACCACGAGCAGCAGAGGGTCACGTTGCTCGGCCATTTTCCGCCCTTTCCGCCATGAGGTGTCCACCGGACACCCCCTAGTCCTCGGTGTAGTACCAGTTCTCGGGGTTGAGCATCCCGAACGGATTCACCGGCTCGAAGCCACCGAGTCTCTTGTCCACCTCGAACAGCCGGATCGGGAAATTGGGGCTGAAGATGACCGGCACCTCTTCGGCGATGAAGCGCTGGAATTCGTACAGCGCGTCCAGATCGTCGCTGGTGACGGTCCGCTCGACCAGTTCGTCGCAACGAGGGTCGGAGTAGTGCCCGAAATTGCCGCCGGCATCGGTCTTGAACAGGATCTCGCCGCTCGGATAGTGGTACGCCCAGCCGCCGTTCCAGCAGCACATCTCCCACAGGCACGGCACGCCGGGACCCGGCACGCAGGGGGCGTCCTCCGCGACGAGGATCGAGCCGTACACCTCTTCCAGGCGGAGCTCGATGCCGGCCGCGGCGGCGTCCTCCTTGTACTTCCGCATCCACCGTGTGAGGGCGGGCCGGCCCTCGACGTACCGGAGCAGGATGCTGAGCCGCGTGCCCGCCGGGATGCCCTCCCCCGCCTGGCCCGGCCCGGTGCCGGGGTTCACGCACACGGCCGGGGTCGTGCTGGTGTCCCAGCCGTTGGCCTCGAGCAGCGCGCGTGCCGCCTCGGGGTCGAATGGCAGCGGTCCCGTCCCGCCGACGAGTTCCGGCGCGACCAGATCGGTCACCGGGATGACCGGCACGGGGCCGTCCTGGCGGTAGGCGTACCCGTGGTAGATGTCGCGGACGGCCGAGTCCTGGTCGAGCGTCCGCTGCAGGGCCTGCCGGATGTACGTCTGCTTGAACATCTTCCCCACGACGGTGGGGTTGTTGAAGTTCAGGCTGGTGTACCGGATGCAGTACGCCACCTGGGGAACGAGCCGGTAGTGCTCGTCGAGGGGGTTCGGGCCGCCCTGGGTGGGGTCGGTGGTCGGCTCCGTGGAGAAGCTCAGCGGCAGGTAGCCGACCTGCACCGAGCCCGGCCCGTCCGGCCCGCGCCCCAGGATCTCGAACTCCGCGTCGTCGGAGGGCATCGGGATCTGCCGGAACTCGTCCAGGTACGGCTTGTTCGGCCCCGAGTAGTGCTCGTTGGGGACGAAGGTGACCACGGCGTCGAGGGTGTAGCTCTTCAGGCGCCAGGGTCCGCTGACGACGCTCCAGAGGGGGCTGTCCGGCCAGCGGGTCCGGTGCGCGTTGCCCTCGTCGACGATGTTGCCCTGCTGCTCCATCAGGTAGTCGTAGACGGCCAGGACGTCCGCGGTGTCACCGGAGGCGTTCGCCGGGCCGTCGGCGGTACGGTCCCACGCCTTCGGCAGCGGGGTGATGGTGCTGAGCTGGTTCATCAGCACCCATTTCTTGGAGTACGGCTTGTCGAAGGTGAAATAGACGACGTCCTCGGCCAGCTTGCCGTACGAGGTGCAGTTGTCCGGGAAATAGCCGGGGACGTACTCGCCGTAGCGTTCGCCCTTGACCTTCATGAGGTTGACCCAGAACAGCACGTTGTCCGCGCACAACGTCTCGCCGTTCGACCATTTCCACGGCCTGATCCTGATGGTCACCGTGCGGCCGTCGTCGCTCCACTGCGGGGGCTCGCCGATGCTCTGCTCGTAGTCCACCTCAGGCGTACCGCGGCTGCCGAAGTAGTACAGCGGCCGGTACATCAGCATCTGGAACTCGTAGTTGTTCCGCATCCCCATGCGTTCCGCCGGGGTGAACGGGAAGATCACGGCGGGCGGAAACCCGGGGGCCATCGCCCAGGTGACCACGCCGCCCTTCTTCGGCCGGCCGCCCGCCGTCGCCACGGCGGTGGTCTGCTGCGTCATCGGGTCCCTCCCGCTATCGGATCTCGGTCAGGTACGACACGCCCGTGGAGGCGTGGGCGCCGAAGCGCTCCCACTCCTCGCGCAGGTCGACGCCGCCGTCGGAGCGGAACTCCGGGGTGCTCCGGCAGTGCCCGGAGATCACTTCTCCGCTGTCCAGGACGATGCAGTAGGCGAAGTCGAGCGAGCCGTCGGGAGCGCATCGCCCGGCGAGCGAACCGCGCCGGGCCTTGCCCCCGGTGAACTCGCCCCAGAGCAGGTCGCCGTCCTGCCGGTAGATCGCCACCCGGCCGCTCTCGGCGGCCTCCGCCGGACGGAACCGGCGGCCGTCATAATCGATCATTGTCCGCACCTTCATCGATCGGCACGCAATTCCAACGTGCAGCATTTGGCGCCACCGCCGGACTTCTTCAGTTCCGACAGGTCCACGCTGATGGGCACGAATCCACGCGCCCACAATTCGTCGATCAGATGGGTCGCCTGTTCGGCCAGCACGACGTACCGGCCGTCGGAGACCGCGTTGAGCCCGAACACCTCCGCGTCGGCGTCGGTGGCCAGGATCGCGTCGGGGTACAGCTCGCGCAGGAGCGCGCGGCTGCCGGCGGAGAACGCCGCCGGGTAGTACATGATCTGGTCGTCGTCGAGGACGGCCAGGGCGGTGTCGAGGTGGTAGAAGCGCGGGTCGACCAGGGTCAGGGCGACCACCGGGCGGCCGAGGAACCGCTCCGCCTCCGCGTGCGACCGCCGGTCCGTACGGAATCCGGTGCCCGCCAGGATCCGGTCGCCGGCCACGAGGTAGTCGCCCTCGCCCTCGTTGACGTACACGGGTTCGTGCACCTCATGGCCACGCTCGCGGAACCAGTCCGCGTAGGCCCCCGCCTCGGCGGCCCGCTCGGGGTACCGGAACCGCGCGGCCAGCACCCTGCCGTCGACGACGGTCGCGCCGTTGGCGGCGAACACCATGTCCGGCAGGCCCGGCGACGGAGTGATCACCTCGACCTGGTGGCCGAGCCCGAGATACAGGCTCCGCAGCCGCTCCCACTGCGCGACGGCCAGGGCCGCGTCGGTCGGCTTGCCGGGGTCCATCCACGGGTTGATGGAGTAGCGGACGTCGAAGTGGGCCGGCGGGCACATCAGGAAACGACGGCGCCGGGACACGCGCGCCGGACGGCCGGCACGCGTGTCATCGATCTGTTCTGGTACGGACACTGCTCCCCCGCTACTTCGCGAACGTGACCTTGATCTTGTCGGCGAACTCGTTCATGGTCCGGAAGGCCTCGGCCTCTGACCTGCCGGTCGTGCCGAGGAAGCCGAGGATCGTGTTGCCGTTCGGCGGCCTCTTGATCACGTCCCCCGGACGTGCGGTGATCTTCAGCAGGAACACCTGGTCCGACTCGCTCACCGCCGGCGGCACCTCGACGTGCTCGACGACGCCCTCGTCGCAGATGAGGCACATCGCCGTGACGTGCACTCCGGTCGGCTGGAAGTGCCGGACCTCAGGACGCCGTCCCAGTCCGATGTCGACGACCGCGGCGATCGGGTCGTGGTCGGCGGTCAGCCGGGCGATCATGTCCAGACCGCCGCCTCCGACCCGGGCGGCGATCTCCAGGAGGTACGGCTCCCCCTCGTGGAAGCGGACCTCCGCGTGCATCACGCTGCGCCGCAGCCCCTGGGCGTGCGCGGCGGCCTTGACCGCGCGCTGTACCTTGGCGACGTCCTCCGGGGCGAGCGAGGTGGGCGCGTGGTGGACGTCGTCGTCGAACGTCGCGCCCTCGGCGGTGATCCGGTCCACGACCGAGCCGAGGTAGACCTCGTCGTCCCAGGCGACGGCCTCCATCAGGTACTCCTTGCCGTCGAGGAACGACTCGACGAGCAGGCCGTTCGGGCCCAGGTCGACGCCGTCGGCCTCGGAGTTCACCCAGAACATCTCTTTGATGCCGTCGGCCGCCTGGGCGAACCGCTCGGCCATCTCCTCAGGCGTGTCGACGCGGGAGACGAAGTGGCTGCCCGCGCCCAGCGTCGGCTTGAGGATCACCGGGTACCCGAAGTCCTCGGCGGCCCGCAGCGCGTCGGACAGCTCGGGGACCAGCCGGTACGACGGGATCGGCACGCCGGCCTTCTCGTACGCCTGCCGCATCAGGTACTTGTTGCGGCTGCGGACCGCGGCGTCGACGCCGATACTGGGCAGCTCGAGGGCCTCGGCGACCGCCGCGACGGTGATGACCGCGGACTCGGAGAACGTGATCACGCCGTCGAACTTCTCGACGGCGTGCCACTCGCGGGCCAGGGCGACGATGTCGTCGATCTTCTTGTTCCCGACGAACCGGTAGTGGTCGGCGGGCCAGAAGTCCTCGGTGCCCTCGCCGTTCAGGACGTACAGGTCGATGCCGAGGTCCTGCACCTGCTTGTAGCGGGAGTGGTAGTAGTTCAGATACTGGCGCGTCTCGATGGTGAGCAGCTTCATGGCGTACCCGTCCGTGAGTGGGTCATCGGGATCAGGCGCCGGCCCGTACGCCGGTCGTCTCGCCGGCGTCCGCGGTCCGCAGGCGCGGGAGCGGGAACGCGCCGATCTCGGCCGGCTGCGCGGCGGCGAGACCGAGGTCGACGCCGGCCTCCGCGGCCTCGGCGGCGACGTCGATGAGGATGGGCGCGGCGCAGGCCAAAAGCGCGCGTACCTGCAGGAACAGGTCGCCGAGCGCGACGGGCTCGCCGTCCGCGACCGCGGCCTCCTCCGCCAGGCCCTCGAGCCGGCCGGCGATCGTGTCCGCCACCCTGGAGAAGCTGGGCAGCTCGTACCCGAGCCGGACGCGCTCGATGAGGATCTCCGCCCGCCGCCGTCCCGTCTCCGACGTCGGCAGCGGCGCGTCGCCGGCACCCGCCGACGTGAGCCAGAGCGCGTCGGCGAGGGCGTTCCACGGCTCGACCAGCCGGCGGCCGGTCACCTCGCGCAGCGCGGCCACGCTGAAGTCGGTGCGCTGGTACTCCGGCGCGGTCAGCGCGAGGTGGAACCGCACGAGGTCGCGCGGCACCTCCGCGAGCAGGTCCGCGGTCCAGATGAGGTGATCCCGGCTGGTGGAGAACTTCTGCCCCTCGAGCTCGTAGAACTCGTTGCAGACGTTCACCTCGGGCAGGACGTAGCGGTCGCCGTGGGCCATCAGCAGGACCAGGTCCAGCAGCCCCCAGTGGTAGACGTTGTCGAAGCCGTGGAAGTAGACGAGCTCCGCGCCCTGCTCGCTGCGCCAGTGCGCGTCGACCGACTCGGCGCGCTCGCCGCGCTGTGCCGCCGACCACCACGTGCTGTACATCACGGCCGGCATGGCCTCGACCCACGGATAGAAGATCTGCCCGGGGGTCTCGGGGAACGGCGCCGCGACACCCCAGGTGCCGGGGAACGTCACCGGAATGTCCGGCAGCGGGCGGTCGAGGAGCTCGTGGATGAGCTGCATGCCGTGCGGCCGCCAGCGCCCCTCCCGCGCGGCGAAGTAGGCGGTGAGCCGGTCGCGGTACTCCTCCATGGGCAGCACCAGGATGGTCTGCTCGCGGAACGTCACCGGCGCGTCGGGATCGAGCGTCGAGCGGGGATCGAGCAGCTCGTCGTAGTTGTTCGGGTGCCCGCACCCCTCGCAGACGCCGCCGCTGCTCCCGCTCAGGCAGGCCGGGCAGGTGCCGGTCAGCAGCCCGTCGTAGAGGTAGGCGCCGTTCGCGTACGGCAGGCGCACGGTGCGGAGCCGGAGCCGTCCCGCCTCGTGCAGGGCCGTGAAGAACTCCAGCACGGTCTCGCGGTAGCGGTCGTCGATCGGCGGCAGCCCGGCCATCGAGATGCCCATCGCCGTGAGGGTCCGCTCGATCGCCTCGGTCGACGTCGCGCACAGCCGCTCGGGCGGGACGCCCTTCCGGTGCGCCGTCGTGATCACATAGCTCTGGCTGTCGTCGGTGCAGGTCGTGTAGATGACCGGGCGGCCCGTGGCCGCCAGGTAGCGGCTGTAGACGTCGCCGGCGAGGTACGGTCCGGCCATGTGACCGACGTGCAGGTCGCCGTTGGAGGTCGGCGTCGCGGCGACGACGATCGCCGGGCGCCCGCCGGCGGTCACGCCGGCCCGCCGTGGCGTGCGCTGAACCGCTCGGTCATCTCGGCGTCCCACCACACGGCGTACATCTCGAAGTCGGCGTCGCCGTCGTTGACGACCTGGTGGCGCTGCTCCGGCGGGAAGTGGACGATGTCGCCGGCGACGAACGGCACCCGCTTCCCCTCGCTGATGATCTCGGCGGCGCCGGTCATCGCGACCCAGATCTCGTACTCGTGGTGCCCGTGGGCGCCGGAGGACGCGCCGGGTTCGACGACGCACCACGATCCCTCGAACGGCGCGTTGAGGACCGGCCACGGCATCAGCCGCTGCGCGATCAGCCCGTTGTCCTGTTTGAGGTTGTCCCGGTCGAGTTTGCGGATCTCCACGGTGGCTCCTTCGTGGGTTTCTTGTCAGTGGGTGTTGAGGACGAGTTCGGGGTCGTGGCGGCTGGCGAGCAGCTCGGTGACGATCTCCTCGGAGCGGGCGGCCAGCACGCTGAGCAGGGAGTCCGCGATGCCGTGAGTGGCCTCGTTCACGCCCTGCAGGTAGCAGCCCGCGGTGAACGACGGCGGCAGGTCCATCCGGTAGTTGCGGCTCACGCGCGCCTCGCCGACGCCGGCCGTCGCCGCCAGGTCGCGCACCATCCGCGGCATCCCGCGGACGAAGCCGGTGCCGAGCATCACGACGTCGCAGCGGAGTTCGTCGACGCGGTGGCTCTTGCGGTCGGCGAGGGTGAGCACGACGTCGCCGCCGTCCATGCGCGCGTCGGTGACCTCCGCCATCGTGACCATGCGGAGCCGCTCGGTGCCCGTGAGCCGGTCCTGGTAGATCGCCCGGTACAGGGAGTCGAGCATGTTCGGCGCCAGGCCGGCGTAGTTGGTCCGGTGCATTTCACGCAGGAGCTGCTCGCGGGCCTCGGGCAGCGCCGCGTGGAACTCGTCGATGAACGACGGGTAGAACAGCTCGTTGGTGAACTTGCTGGTCTCGTAGGCGTTGAGGCCGATCGACCGCATGACCATCGTGCACCGCGCGCGGGGGAAGCCCTGGTAGGTCGCCCACAGCATCTCCGCGGCGCTCTGCGCACCGCCGATCACCGCGACCCGCAGCGGGTCGCCCGTGTCCAGGTCGGCGACGCGCGCCGAGAACTCCGTGCTGTGGATCACCCGCGCCCGCGGCAGTCCCGAGAACTCGGCGGGGATGTGCGTGTCCCGCCCGGCGCCGATGACCAGGTTCCGGCAGACGATCTGCCCGCCGTCGGCCAGCTCGACCAGCCACTCGTCCACCTGCCCGTCGCTCGCGTGGCAGGGCTTGATCGAGACGCAGCGCCGTCCGTGCTCGATACGCACGGCGCGCAGCGACTCGGCGACCCAGCGCAGGTAGCCGGAGATCTCCAGCCGGTACGGCGTGAAGCTGCCGAGGTTGATGAACTCGTCGAGGCGGCCGACCGAGTGCAGGTAGTTGACGAACGAGAACCGGCTCCGCGGGTTGCGCAGGGTCACCAGGTCCTTCAGGAACGACACCTGACTCTGGGTCCAGGGCAGGAGCATTCCCCGCTGCCATTCCACGCTGTCGTGCTGTTCGATGATCAGCGTGTCGTGGGCGATCTCCTCGAGCGCCATCTCCTCCAGCGCCACGCCCAGGGCGAGGTTCGCCGGACCGGCGCCGATCGCGAGTAGCTCGACTTCTTGACGCTCCACTCTGTCCTCCAGGGATTCCGGGATACGGGGTCTCTTGGTCATGGGATGCGCGCCTTGCCGGCCACCGCGTCCGTGACGAGGGCGACCATGTCGGGGACCGTGTGCGCGGCGTGGAAGGACCGCAGGTCCAGCGTGATCTGGAGCCGGTCCTCCAGCTGCGCGAGGGCTTCGAGGGAGGCGATGCTGTCCCACCCGTGCGCGGCGAGGACCGGTTCGGCGTAAAGGCCGTCGGGCGTCTCGCTCAGGATGTCGCCGAGGATCTCCAGCACGGTCGGCTCGACCGTGGATGAGGCGCTCATTTCAGTCGTCACTCCGCTCGCGCAATGTGATCCATTCCGGGATGTCGGGGAGCTCGTCGCTCAGGTCGAAGGCGAACGCCTCGCCGTCACCGGCCTGGGTGAATCCGGCCCGCGTCCAGAAGTCGGCGGCCACGCCGTTCTTCGGCGAGCGCGTGAACCGGCCCTCGACCGTTCCGGCGCCGCCGTCCCGTGCCGTCCGCAGGAGCCATCCGGCGATCGCGAGCTCGACGCCGCGGCCGAGGACGCGGCAGCTCAGCACCAGGTTCAGCACCTTCCAGGCCCCGGCCCGGCGGTCCACCCAGACGGCTCCGACGATCCCGTCGTCCCCGAAGCGGTCCGCCACCGCGATCGAGGCGACCAGGTGCCCCGGGTCGGCGCTCATGGCGGCGGTCTCGGCCTCGTCGAAGCGGATCCCGGTCAGGTTGAACTGGTTGGTCCGCGCGGCGAGCTGCGCCAGGCGGGCCACGGTGAAGCCGGTCGCCGGCGCGATCTCCACCTCGATGCCCAGCTCCGCGAGGTACTCCTCGGAGGATCCGAAGCCGGTGGCGAAGTCGCTGCGCAACGCGCGGGTCCGGTACAGCTCCGGGCGCCGGCGGTCGGTCTCGGTGAGCGCCATGACGTCGAACCAGCCGTCGTCCAGGAGCGCGCCCACGAGGTACGCGGGATCACCGTTGGCCGGGACGAGTGCGACCTCGGGCAGTTCCTCGGCGACGTGGCCGCGCTCGAAGTCCGAGTCGTCCATGAACACGAACGCGTCGGTGGCCAGGCCCAGCGACCGCGCGGCGTCACAAAGGTTGCCGGCCTTCGCGGACCAGTTCACCGCGCGCACCGAGAAGGCGTCCGGGCGTAGCAGCACCTCCGGATGCCCGGTGAGCGCCTCCTCGACCACCTGCGGGTCGTTCTTGCTGGCCAGCACCAGGATGACGCCCTGGTCGCGGAGCCGTCGCGCGGTGCGCTGCAGCTCCAGGTAGCAGTTGCCCGGGTACAGGCCGCCGAGCTGGACGCCCTGCGCGCCGACCTCGCCGACGACACCGCCCCACAGGGTGTTGTCCAGGTCGAGGGCGAGCACCTTGCGCGACAGCCCCCGCTTCGCCTGCACGACCCGGCGTACCTGCCGCGCCAGGACGAGCAGCGCGCCGTCGGTGTAGGGCATGTCGCCGTACCGGTGCAGCCGCGCGTCCCGTACGGGCACCGGCGCCTCGGCCAGCGCCCCGGCCAGGTCCACGGTCACGACCTGGGCGTCCTCCTCGGCGAGGCGGAGCAGAGACGCGTTGAGCTCGCACCACAGGCGTGCCACGCCGGCCCGCGCCCGCACGCTGATGAAGGCGTCGCGCACCTCGGCCGTCAGCGGGACGGTGTGCAGCACCAGGAGCGCGGATGTGCGTTCCCGGGCCCCCGCGAGCAGGCTCCGGAACTCCGCCAGGCGCGCCTCGACGTGCTTCTCCAGCGTCTCGAGGTCGGCGCTCCAGTCGCGAGGCAGGAAGTACGCCGCGTCCAGCAGCAGCGTGACGACGTCGGCGGTGAAGGCGGCCGTGGCCAGGGTCAGGTCGAAGGTGCCGTACTCGCCGTGCTCGATCGCGGGCACGAGCCCGGTGCCGACGAGCGCGGCGCGCAGCAGCGGCTCGAAGGAGCCGGCGGTGAACGTCGCGTGCACCGCCACGGTCACGGCCGGGGCGTCCTCGGCCTCCAGTCCGGCCAGCAGCCGGCCGGCCTTCCGCATCAGGGCGGCGTCGGTGGATCCGGCCAGCGCCCGGCGTACGGCCGGTGCCGGCAGCCGGTGCTCGGCGACGGCGGCCCGCAGTTCGTTCAGGGTGGTGTCACCCATCGGGTTCGTCACCGCCCTCAGTGCCGGACGAGCGTGCAGTACCAGCGCATGCCGATGGAGATCCCGGTCAGCGCGACCAGGTCACCGGGGGCGATGGCGCCCTGCTCGATCAGTTGGCCGAGGGACACGAGCTGGTCGGCGGCGCCCATGTGCCCGTGCGTGACGGAGATCGCGGCGTTGGTCCGTTCCAGCGGGACGCCGAACGGCCGGGCGATGTCGTCGATGGAGTCCGCGCTGTCGTTGATGTAGATCACGTGGGTGACGTCGTCGCGGCTCACGCCCGCCCGGCGGCACGCCCCCTCGATGACCTCGACGGAGCGCGCGATGGCCTGCCCGGCGAACTCCCGCAGCCGGCGCGGGTCCTTCTGGAAGTGCTCCTGCACCCGCTCGTGCCCGGCCGGGGCCGTCAGGCTGGACCATCCCTCCGGCGCCACCGGCGCGACGGCCCCGCCGTAGTCCGTACGGAACCAGTCGCACAGGTCGGGGTCGGTGAACTGGTCGGTCGACAGCCACCGGTTGCGGGGGTGACCCCGGCGGAGAACGGCGGCGACGGCCCCGTCGCTGTGCACCGCGTTATTCACCTTCATGCGGTTCCGGTGGTACTCGCTGACCCGGTTGACCGCGGTGAAGAGAACGGTCTCGATCTCTGGTTGAACGGCGAGGACTCCGGCTACGATGCCCAGGCCGGTGACGCCTGACGCGCATCCCTCATTGAGCAGGAGCGTCTGCGCCTGGCTGATCTTCAGCTCTCTGGCGAGCGCCGCCGACGAATCCCAGTGCGGGTATTCCGGCATTTCCGAGGTCACGAGCACCACGAGGTCGATGTCGTCGACGCTCAGCTCCGTGCGGTCGAGCGCGTCCTGGGCGGCCTCGGCCGCCAGGTCGGTGGCGGTGACGCCGTCCGCGGCCCGGTGGAAGGTGTGATAGCCCCACTGAAGTACCCGCTCCGGGTCCGTCACATAGGACCCGACCGTCTTTTCCACGTCCTGGTCTTCGCCGAAGGAATATCCGAATCCAACAATTCCGAAATCTACCGATGGACCCGCCATCACCACTCCTTCTTTTGCCCGATACGCCGAAATTCTGTCCCGTGGAGGCGTTCAGCGGCAATAGCCGCCGATATTGAACGGCGGCGAATAATCATCAACCGCGAAAAGGCGTACGATCGGGCAGCCTTGACAGGTGAACGAATGCGGCCGGCGTCATATCGAATGCCCCTTGCGAGCAAGAACGGCGCGGCCGCCGGCTCCCGAACGGGAGCCGGCGGCCGCGCCGTCGGGGCTCAGGCCAGCAGGGCCGCCGCCGCGATCCGGCTGGTCGCCAGGATCGTCTTGGCGGCGCCGCCGCTGCCCCCGGTGAAGGTGAAGACCGGTGCGCCGGCCGCGACCGGGCGCAGCCGTAGCCCGGCCGGATCGTGGTAGCAGTCGAACGACGCGACGGTACGGATCGGCTCCACGGGGACCCCGAACGTGTCGCGCGCGTGCGCGACCGTCCGGCGTGTCAGGTCCGCGTCGGGCGTCACCGCGTCCGGATCGATGCCCCACCGGTCACCGGGCAGGCCCAGCAGGAACGTCCCGGGTTCGGCCGGACGGCCGTAGAAACCGGTGGGCTCGTCGACGAACGCGCCGAGGCCGCGGATGTCGGCGGCGCACACGGTGTACTGGATCTGCTTCGTGCGCAGGCCGTCGGCGGGCAGGCCGCTGCGGGCCAGCAGGCGGGCCGTCCACGCACCGGCCGCCACGACCACGGCGTCATGACCGAGCGTCGATCCGTCGGGCAGCCGCACCTCCGCCTTCGGCGTGACCGCCAGGACCGGGGTCCGGCGTACCGAGATCCCGGGATCGCGGAGCGCGGCGGCGCGCAGCCGGTCCGGGTGAATGTGGCCGGCGTGACGCTCGGCGACGCCGAGCGCGCCGGCCGGGAGGTCACGGAACGGATAAGCCCGCCGGAGACCCTCCCGGTCGAGGACCACGGCCGACCCGGGCAGCACCTCATCGACCACCGCGACCGGGCCGGCCGGGTCGGCGCCGGCGGGCAGGAGGTAAAGCGATCCGATCTCCCGGAATCCGGCCCAGTCGCGGAGCGTGGCGCTCGCCCGCAGCTCGGCGAGGCTCTCGGCCGCGGTCCGGCACGCCTCCGGGTCGCTCTCGAACGCGCGGGTCAGACCGCCGGAAGCGCCGGAGGCGTCGGCGGACGAGCCGGTGTACACGACCGGCTCGACCCGCCGGGACGCCTGGCGCAGCCGGAGCGCGAGCAGGGCGCCGGCGATGCCGCCGCCGATGATCGCTATCCGCATGACTCCTCCTCGCCGGAACCCGGGCTCACCGCGACATCGCGGTCGTCCGGCGGACCTGCCGGTCCCTCGCCTCGGCCACGCGCCGCAGGTCGTCGGTGAAGTCGGTCACCCGGCGGTGCAGGGGCAACGGAACGTCCTCGCGGGCGAGCATGGCGCCGGCCAGTTCCAGGGTCTCGATCGTCGCGGCGTACCGGGGGTAGAGGAAGCGGAGCAGGACGTCCAGCACCAGGTCGCCGCGCCGCTCGGCCGCCTCCGGCATCGTCGCGAAGAACCGCTCGACGTACGGCGCCGTGAGCTCGTCCTGCTCCGGCTGCCAGAACCCCTCGGCGAGGGCCCACAGCGTGTAGCTGGACAGGCCGGTGTCGTTGATGATCGCGTTCCAGGCCGCTTCCTTCGCCGCCGGATCGGGGCGGGCGGCACGGCATTTCGTGGCGAACTGCTCGCTGTCGCTCGTGGGATCGGCGTCGTACGCGGCGGAGATCTCCGCCTCCGTCAGCGCGCCCAGGACCGCGAGCCGGTAGCGGACCCGCCAGGCCAGGTCGGCGTCGAGCGTGAGCCCGGCCGGCAGCCCGGTGCCGGCGAGCCAGCCGCGCAGCTCCCTGGCCTCCGCGGTCGAGCCGATCAGCGCGCGGAACAGCGTGATCTGGCGTTCGTCGCCGGCGCCGGTCCGCGCGAGGCGTTCCCGCAGGCTCTCGGCGATGCGGTCGAGTGCCGCCGGGCGCTCTTCGGGCAGGAGGAAGCGGTCGGCGACGTCGTCGCGAGCCTGCTCGAGAACCTCGGCCAGGATGGACGGCTCGGTCTCCACCGCGATCATCCGGCAGACCAGCGCGAGATGGTCCGCAGGCGGGAAGACGCCGTCCTGGACCCCGAGCAGCAGCGCGCACCACACCATCGCCCGGTTGATCGGGGCCAGTGTCGGCAGCAGGTCCGGCAGGGCGGCCAGCGACGCGGCGTCGAACCTGACCTTCGCGTACGTCAGGTCGCCGTCGTTGAGCAGCAGCAGCGACGGCGCCGGCCGGCCGGCGAGCTCCGGCAGTGGGCGGCGGTCCCCCTCCACCTGGACGCGCAGCGTCGTCCGCGCCTCGCCCGGGCCGTACAGGCCGACGTCGAGCGTGTGCGGCCGCAGGGTCGCGTGGGTGTCGGGCGCGGACTGACAGATCGCCGCCGTACGAACCCGGCCGTCCGCGATCGTGATCTCCGGCCACAGCGTGTTCACGTTCGCCGACTTCAGCCACTTGTCCGCCCAGCCGCTGAGGTCGGTGCCCACGGCCGTGCTCAACGCGGCCATGAAGTCGCTGAACGTCGCACTGCCGTACGCGTGCCGCTCGAAATAGATCCGCAGGCCGGCGCGCAGTGCGTCGTCCCCGACCCGCGCCGCGAGCTGGCGCAGCGCCGAGTGGCCCTTGAAATAGGAGATCCGGTCCATCTCCAGCAGCACGGTCTGCACGTCCGGCCCCTCGAGACTGATCGGATGCGTCGACGGGCGCTGATCGGCGACGTACGCCTGCGCCTTGCGGCGCACCGCGAAGGTCGTCGGCGGGCCGGGGAACCGGGTGGCCTCGCTGGACACCCGGTGCGCCAGGTAGTCGGCGAACGCCTGGCCGAGCCACAGGTCGTCCCACCATCTGTTCGTCACCAGGCCGGCCATCCACATGAGCGAGATGCCGTGCGCGAGGACGACGGCGCGCGTCTCACGCTCGCTGACGGCCGCCGCGGAGCTGAACAGGTACAGCTCCCTGAGCAGGACGAGGCCCGGATGGTCGAGCGACAGCACGCTGAACTCCGGAGCGAACAGCTGGTCGAACTTCCCGAACGGATACTCCACGCCGAACAGCCGCCCGCACGCGTCCAGGCACTGCCCGGTGATCTCGAAGACCTCGTCGACGTCGGGGGCGAGGGAGTCCCGCAGCGAGGCCCGGCAGTGCAGGCCGAGGGTGGTGCCGCCGTGCTCGGTGTGGAAGGAGGCGTACGGCCCGGCGGCCAGCGCGGTGAGGTACGTCGCCTGCGGCGGTGTCTCGGCCAGCTCCCAGCGGCCCGGCCCGGTCTTGACCGCGGCGCTGGTGCCCAGCACCGTCCAGTCGTCCGGAACCGTCGCGGTGAAGGTGTACGGCGCCTTGAGATCCGGCTGGTCGAAGCAGGCGAACACGCGGGGCGCGTTGTCGACGTAGACGAACGTGTAGAGGTATACCTGGCCGTCGGCGGGGTCGACGTAGCGGTGCATGCCCTCGCACTCTCGGGAGTACCTCATGTCCGCCGTCACGACGATCTCGTTCCGCGCCGCGAGACCGGTCAACGGCAGCCGTCCGTCGCTGAGCGCGCCGACGTCCAATGGCCTGCCGTTCAGGTACGCCGAATGCAGTGTCTCCGGCTTGATATCGAGAAATGTGGTCTCATCCGGATCGGTGGCGTCGAACGCGATCGTCGTCGTGGAGCGGAAGATGCTCGGTCCGGTCGTCAGATCAAGGTCGACGTGGTACGAGCGAACGCTCAGCAACGCACTTCGCCCCGCGGCCTCGATACGAGTAAGACTGCGCATTCGGTTACCCTCCATGACGGTTGAGTCAAGTCATCTGACGCTCCGCGTAAATGCTGATGCCGGATGCCTGACCTGGTCAGCGCCTGATGAACGCCCTACAAAGTGCTGCAATTCTGCTCGACCTGTCGAGCGATATCCAGCCATCGGTCAGAACAGTAACGAGCCAGCACGACGATGTCATTCGCCCAGTGCGGAGGGACGGCGTCGACGACCAGTTTCCAGTCGTCTAGGCCGACGACGTGGGCGTCGAACCAGCGCAGGAATTGCCGACCGGACTCGGCGTACTTCAACGCGGGATCGGCCCTCAGCTTCTCCCGCGTCGAGCCCCAGTCGATGACCTCGACGCTCCGCCGGGGGCGGCGCAGCAGAGGCGGCCGGACGGCCGGCCGCGCGGCGGCGGGGGCGGCGGCCTTCCCCTCCGTCGCGCGCTGCTTGAGCGGTAGCGGATCTCGGCCGTCCTTTATCCGTTCACGCACGTCACGAGCCGTCCCTACGGAGATGCCCGCCTCTCGCGCGATCTCCCGGAGTGCCGCGTCGGGCCGGTTCCGGATGATCTCGCTGGCCCGCAGCCGTCCCTGGCTGGCGTCGAGGGGGCGCACGCGCCCGTCCCTGCCGATCCGGGCGTGCAACTGCGGGGAATCCGCAGTTGCACGCTGACGGATCGCGCTCACGGTCTTGGCGGAGAGCCCGGTCGCGGCGCCGATCGCCCGATCGGACCACTCCGGCCGGGAGCCGATGACCCGAGCCGCCGCGGCCTCCCGATCGGCCAGCGAGAGCGGTAGGCCATGGGTGATGTTCGACTTGACCGCCAGCAGGAACGCCATGGCCTCGGTGCCGTCGAAAAACCGCACTTCGATGGTCTTCGATCCGCACATCTTCGCGGCCATGAGGCGGTGCATTCCGTCGATGACCCGCATGGTTTCGCGATGGACGAGAATAGGGGGAAGTCTTGATTCGAGGCCGGCCAGGACCCGCGTGTGCGCCGCGTCCTCCCCGGCCAGTCGAGGCGAGTCGGCCGGCAGCAGAGAATCCACCGGTACCAGGGTGATCGGGCCGGTCTCCGGCGCGTCGGACAGGAGGTCATCGTGTGGGTGCGCAATGGATTCTTTTCCTCCATCGTGCGCCCGTCCCCGCTCATTTACTTCGAACAACGACCCCGCCTCCGTACCATGAAACAATGCAGAAAGATCCGGAAGGTAGCCACGGCAGGCGAAATTGATCTACGGCCTTTGTAGCTCGAAAGTAGGCTGCCATAGCCTTCGCGGATGCGCAATTATTCGAACGCTTACCGACCGACGACGATCGCTTACGGAGCGCCGTCAGCGACGAGCGCGGGCGACTCTTGGAGAAGCGATTCTTGGCCTTTTCGGAGATAGAAAGTTGCCTTTTTAGGCGACCCGAAGCAATCTGGTCGGACAGCCGAAACCCACACCTGAGGCCGATGAGCAGGCATGTCGTCGCGCTGACCAGCGAGTCAGATGTCACTAGTGCGCACGGACCCGACCGGAGTGACCGGTGAGACCGATCCGACAGGGCGCACACTGTTAAGGTTGTGACTGGAGTGAAGTTCATAGTCAGATGTGACGCAAGTTAGTTCAAGTACGTTCGCACTTTCCGGAATGGGTGTTGTGCACGGCTCCCGCGGACACACGGCCGCGCCGACGCCGGCCCGGCCGCTCGCGACACGCACAGCCTCGGACCCGACGCACCCTGGGCAGAGGTGCCGGACGCGACGCCAGGCGCGGGCGGGTGGACACGGGGCATCGACGCCACGCGACATCGACGCGGGTCGGCGGCCACGCGTACGGGTCCCCGAACGACACCTGGACCGGGCCATCTCGGACACGGCCGTGCCGCCCCGGAGGGCCGGACGGGTCAGGAACGAGTCAGGTCCATGACCCGATGTCCGGGAGTCGCTTTCGCCGAACAGGCTGGTGAGCCGCCTGTGAACTGAAATCTCATGAGCCGATGAGAATTCAAAATCGTTCATACCGGACACCGTGCACGCGGTATCCGGCAGCGCAATATGTCAGCGCTCCGTGACACACCGCGAAATGGGACGGCTCATTTCTCCCTGGATGACGGGGTGCGGATATGGAAGGCTAGGCGCTCGTGGCGGACACAATTCCAGAGAATCCCGCAGGCCGGCTGACCCTGGCTCAGGGGACCGCGATGTACGTGGGCGCGGTGCTCGGCACGGGGGTCATCGCCCTCCCCGCGCTCGCCGCCAGAGTCGCCGGACCGGCGTCGCTCCTCGCCTGGCTCGCCCTCGTCGTCCTTTCCGCGCCGCTCGCCGCGGTCTTCGCCGCACTCGGCGCCCGCCATCCCGATGCCGGGGGCGTCTCGACGTACGCGCGCCTGGCGTTCGGAGAACGCGCCGCGGCGGTCGTGGGCTGGTGCTTCTTCTTCGCGGTGCCGCCGGGCATGTCGGCCGCCGCCCTGTTCGGCGGCGCGTACGTCTCCGCCGCCCTCGGCGGCGGGACGACGACCACGGTCATCACGGCGGTGACGATGACGGTCGTGGTCACCGTGGCCAACGCCGTGGGCGTGCAGCTGACCGGGCGGCTGCAGTTCGCGTTCGCCGGGCTGCTGGTCGGCCTCCTTCTCGTCTCGATCGCCCTGTCCCTCCCCCACGCCCGGCTCCACAACCTGACGCCGTTCGCGCCGCACGGGTGGACGGCCATCGGCCCGGCGGCGGCGCTGCTGGTGTGGAGCTTCGCCGGCTGGGAGGCCATCACGCACCTGGCCGCGGAGTTCCGCCGTCCGCGTCGCGACCTGCCCCGGGCGACCGCGGTGGCCGTCGTGACGGTGGGCGCGCTGTACGTCTCCCTGGCCTTCGCGATCATCGCCGTGCTCGGCGCGTCCGCGGGGAGCAGCGAGGCACCACTGGGCGAGCTGATGGCGCGAGGACTCGGCGGGAACGCCCGCGTGCTCGCCGCGATCGTGGCGACCCTCGTCACACTCGCCACCATGAACGTCTACTGCGCCGCCGCCGCGAAGCTCGGCTCCGCGTTGAGCCGCGACGGCGCCTTCCCCCGCGGCCTGTCGCGGGGCAGCATGGCGGGTGAGGTACCGCGACGCAGCCTCGTCGTCGTGGCGGCCCTCTACTTCCTCGCGCTGTTCATCGTCATCGGCACCGGCGTGGGCACCCGGCCGCTCGTGCTGCTCGCCACGGGCCAGTTCACGACGGTGTACGCCGTGGGCGTCGCCGCGGCGATCAAGCTGCTCCCCCGCGGCGGCAAGGCGCACATCGCGGCTCTGGTGTCGCTCGCCGGGGTCCTCGCGCTGCTCGTCATGGCCGGGATCTACCTCGTCTGGCCGTTGCTCGTGACCGGCGCCGCACTGCTGTACCTGCGGGTGGGCCGGCGTCGCCACGAGATCGCGCCACCGCCCGTACCCGCCCTCGACGCACCGGAGAGCAGCAGCCCGTGACGACCGACCTCAGGCCCGACCTGGAGAGCCTCCGCGCCGCCGTCACCGCCTTCGCCGGTTTCACCGGGGTGGACCGCGCGTCCGCGGCATTCGCGCTGGCGACCGCACCCCGACCCGACCTGACCGTGCCCGCGCACCGGCGCGCCCTGCTGACCTGGTTGAACTCCTGGGGCTGCCGGATCAGATACCCGCGTCCCGGCGAGCCTGACCTGTTCGACCTCGGCGTCGGCGCGTGGTGGGCCCGCCGGCGACACGCACTGCCGGACGAGGACACCGCTCTGTCCGCTCTCACCGACGAGGCGATCGCCGAGCTCGGCGAGTGCTACGCGGATCTGGTCGCGGCGCAGGTCGGCAGCCCCGTACGGCCGCGTGCGCTCGGGCCGACCGCGGCGTCCAAGCTGCTCCACGCGCTGCGCCCCAAGGCGCTCATGCCCTGGGACGAGGCGATCGCCGACCACCTGCACGGGGCCCGTGACGCCGCGGCGTACGCCGCGCACCAGCGCCTCGGCCGCGCGTGGGCCACCGCACTGCTCGCCGAGGCCGGCCTGGCCGAAGAGGAGCTGGCCGACTTGATCGGCCGGCCCGGCCGACCGCTGGCCAAGATGCTGGACGACTACTGCTACCTGCGGTTCACGAGATTGGAGTCCGGATGATCCTCGGCATCGACCACGTTGGACTCGCGAGCGACGACCCCGCCGGAGTCGGCGTCTTCCTGGCCGCGCTGGGCATGTCCAAGACCGACGCGGGCATCGCCGACGCGTACGGCGTCGCCTGCGAGTTCTGGCAGTACCCGGGCCAGCCCGCCGTGGAGGTCGTCTCCCCGGTCACCGACGACTCCTCGGTGGCCGGTCGCCTCGAGCGCAGCGGACCCGGGCTGTACCACCTGGCCTTCGTCGTGGACGACATCGACGCCGAGCTCGGCCGGCTGCGCGGACACGGGTTCGTCCCGATCGACGCGCGGCCGTGCGCCGGCGCCAAGGAGGGCATGGAGGTCGCGTTCATGTACTCGCGCCGTCCCGCCGCGCTGCTGATCGAACTCGTCCGCTACCAGGAGCGTTGACTCTCCGGACCCCGATCCGAAGCGGTCTTCCCGCGGGCGTACGCCCGCGGGAAGACCGCTTCGGATCGGCACGAGGATGGTCATCACCTTGAGATCGGCACGGGGATGGTGATCACCTTCGGATCGGCACGGGGATGGTGATCATCGATATCCGCCGAGCAGCACCCGCTCCCGGTGCTCCTCCTCGCTGGTGACCTCGATCCGGCGCACCGCGTAGCGGAGGATCGGCGGCGCCATCACCGACGTCACGATCGCCACGAGGACGACGATCGTGTACATCGCCGTGGACAGTACGTTGAGCCGTAGTCCGACCATCGCGATGACCAGCCCGATGACCCCCCGGGCGTTCATCCCCGCACCCAGGGACAGTGCCTCCCAGTGGCCGAGTCGGCTGGCCCGGGCCCCGGTGTAAGCGCCGACGAACTTGCCGATCACCGCGACCAGGAGGACCGCCACGGCCGTGACCGCGACGGCCGGCCGGGTGAGTGCGGTGAGGTCCGCGCGAAGGCCGGCGGTGGCGAAGTACAGCGGCGCCAGCACGGCCATCACGAACGTCCGCAGCGCCGCGAGCCGCTCCGAGCCCGCGCCCCAGCCCGCCGAGCTGAGCAGGATGCCGGCGATAAAGGCGCCCAGGACCGACTCCATCCCCAGGGCCTGGGTGCCGGCTCCGCACAGGAAGATCACCACCACGGCCGCCGCGACGCCGACCCCCTCGCCCTCCGATCGATCGGCGAGCCGCATGATGACGCGCACGAGCGGGCGCCCGAGGACGATGGTGAACACGACCACTCCGGCCAGGCCGGCCACGGACCTCGCGACACCGGAGGCGTGCACTCCCGTGGTGGCCATCGCCGACACGACCGACAGCAGCAGCCATCCGGCCGCGTCGTCCACCACCGCCGAGTTGACGATCTGCTGGCCGATGTCGCGGTGGAGCAGCCGCATCTCCAGCAGCGTCTTGGCGATGACGGGGATCGCGCTCACGCACAGCGCGACCCCGAGGAACCAGGCGAAGACCGTACGGTCCTCGCCGGCGACCAGAAGTGAGCCGGGGAGGATGAAACCGACGCCGATCCCCAAGCCGAGCGGTACGAGCAGGCCGCCGGCACTGACGCGTACCGCCGTCATGCCCTGGCGTTTGACCAGGTCCAGGTCGATGTGCATGCCGGTGATGCCGACAAGGAGGAGGACACCGAACTGCCCCGCCGCGTCCAGCAGATGCTGCTGGTCAGGCCGCTGTGGCAACAGCCACCCCGCGAACCCGGGCGCCACGTGATCGAGCAACGAGGGCCCCAAGAGCACCCCGGCGAACAATTCGCCGACGATGGCCGGCATGCCCAGCCGCCGCGCCAACCGGCCCAGCACGAGCGCGGAGCCCAGGAGCAACCCGATTTGGAGAAGGAACACCAATAGTTGGTGACTGTTGAGAGGGGCGACAGGTGCCATGAGCAGTTCCTCACTCCTCAGAAGAGTCACAGAACGCGGCGTGTCCGGCGCGACCACGAGAAATGCATTCGCGTCCGGCGTCGCGGTGCCGAATTTCACCGCGACTTACCGTTCTGATCGACAGGGCGCATCCTCACCCGGGAATGCCGAGTGAGTCAAGGAAAAGGCTTCACACATGGACGGATGCCAACCTTTTGCTCACATCACGCCGGTGACGACTTCTCGTTTTCCTGAGGAATGACTCTGCGGTCAAATGACGGTATCGCCCCGGCGGTTGCCACGGAAATGCCCACGCTCGGCCGCGCCCGCCGACCCGTGTGTTCAACTGCGGTATCGATTCAGTTGAACACGCCGTCGCGCTCGCTTCGGGTCGGATGGTGGGGTGGCGGAGCCGACCATCACGCGCCCGTCGGTACGCTGACGCACATGCGTTCGGTAACCGCGGTGGTCCTTGACCTGTGCTGTGTGATGGCGTTCGTGGTGATCGGGCGGGCCGGCCACAGCGAGGGCGAGACCATCGCCGGGATCGCGAAGACGGCCTGGCCGTTCCTGCTGGGACTACTGATCGGCTGGGCGGTGACCCGGGCCTGGCGGCGACCCACGGCGCTTGCGGGCACCGGCGTCGGCGTCTGGCTGGTGACCGTCGCCGCCGGTATGGCGCTGCGCGTCGTCTCCGGTCAGGGGACCGCGGTGACCTTCATACTCGTCGCGCTGGTCTTCCTCGGGCTGGTCATGCTCGGCTGGCGTGCCGTGGCCTACCGACTCGTGCGGGCATAGCGCCACGCCCCACGGCCTGGAGCGAGGTCAGCCGCCCTGGCGGCGCTTGTCCCGGGCGTAGATGACCGCCTGTTTTCCGTCGCCGGGGCTACGGCGGTCCAGCGCGAACAGGGTCGTGGCGGTCATCAGGTCGCTGAGCTTGGCGTATCCGTAGTTGCGGGAGTCGAAGTCGGGGCGCTGCTTGGTGATGATGTGCCCGACGTTGGCGAGCGGGGCCCATCCGTCGTCGTCGGAGGCCGCCTCCACGGCGTTGCGCAGCTGATTCACCAGCGCGGTATCCGCCTTGAGCTTCGCGGCCGACGCCGACGGAGCCGGCCTCAGCGAGACGTCGGTGGGAGTGGCCGGGCCCGTGGCGTAGCTGAGGTTCTCGATGTAGATGAACTTGTCACAGGCCGAGACGAAGGGCTTGGGCGTCTTCCGTTCACCGAACCCGTACACGGTCAGACCGGACTCGCGGATACGCGCGGCCAGGCGAGTGAAGTCGCTGTCGCTGGAGACGAGACAGAAGCCGTCGAAGCGCCCGGTGTACAGCAGGTCCATCGCGTCGATGACCATCGCGGCGTCGGTGGCATTCTTGCCCGTGGTGTAGGCGAACTGCTGGATCGGCTGAATCGACTGGGTCAGCAACTGCTCTTTCCAGCCTTTCAGGCTCGTGCCCGTCCAGTCGCCGTACGCCCGTTTGACATGCGCTGTGCCGTACTTCGCGACCTCCGCCAGCAAGTCCTCGATCACCGAGGACTGGGCGTTGTCGGCGTCGATGAGCACGGCGAGTTTGGCAGCATTCTCGCTGACCACAGGCGCTTCTCCTCGTCTCGGGGGTACCGGGAGGCCAAGGTCGGACCCGCAGCCAGTGTGGCAGGACGCCAGGCCGGCGCGCATTGCTCGGGCATGGAATGGCCGACCAGGTGCCGGATCCCGCCGTCGAGGGCGGTCCCCGCGTCGACGCGATCGGGTCCGTCAGTCCGCGGGCGCGGCCTGCTCGGCGACCCAGGTGGCGACCTGGGCGCGGGAGGTGAACCCGAGCTTGCGGAGAATGTGCTCGATGTGACCTTCGGCGGTGCGCTGGGCGATCACCAGTGACGCCGCGATCTCCTTGTTGCTCATTCCTTGACCGACGAGCCGGGCGATCTCCGTCTCCCGCCGGGTCAAGGGCGACCACCGGTCGGTCCCGCCGGACCGGCCGGCCGTCGGCGTGGGCTCGTCGAGGACGTCGGCGAGCGCTTCGTCATCGGAGAGCCTGGCGCCTCGTTCGACGGCCGCCCGGAAGGCCGACCGGCCGAGGGCCTCGCGCGTACGGGACTCGCATTCGTCGTGGTAGCCCGCGAGATGGGCGTATCCCGGCAGCGGCACGCCGACCGCCTCCCAGACGTTCCGCAGGATGCCCAGCATCGCGGCGGCCCGCTCGTAATCCCGTTCGGTGGCGGCGATCCACGCCAGCACCTCGAGGTTCAAGCCGACCCCGAGCGAATCGCCGAGCGAACGGTTGAACCGCAGGCTCTCCCGTTCCAGGTAGGCGGCGCGCCGAGTGTCGCCCTCGCGCCAGGCCTCGATGCCGAGCACCGTCATCGTGGACGCCTTCTGCCAGTGCTCTCCGTGGGCGTCACAGACGGACAGGCTGTCCTCGGCGGCGGCGATGGCGCGTTCCGCGTCCCCGAGGACGGAGTACGCGAGGGACAGCCGGGTCAGGGCCAGAACCTCGCCGAAAGGATCTTCGGTGGCGCGGTGACGGGCCACCGCCTCCTCGAAGAACCGGACCGCCGACGCGCCGTCTCCCTCGTGCATGGCGACCATCCCGGAGTACAGGGCGACGTACCCGAGGACCGGCTCCAGCCCGAGCCGCTCACCGAGGGCCCTGCTCTCGGCGAGCATCTTCGTGGCCGAGGCCTGATCGCCCTGGATGATGGCGAGCCAGCTGCACGCCCACAGTGCCCGGGCCCTGACCTCGGAGCCGCCGCCGCTGTCCGCGAGCCCCTGTTCGAGCCAGACACGCCCCTCCCCCATGTGGCAGCTGGTGATCCAGTGGTGCAGGAGGTCGCTGGCCATGTCGATGCACAGCCCGGCGTGTTCGGCGTGGCAGTACTCCAGGGCGGTGCGCAGGTTCGGGTGCTCCACGCGCAGCCGGGTGAGGAGTTCGGCCTGCCCCGGGCCGAACAGCCGGGCCTTCGCCTCCCGCGAGAGCCGCCGGTAGTAGTCGCGGTACCGCCGTTTCACCGCGGATTCCTCACCCGAGGCGGCCAGCCGCTCCCGGCCGTACTGGCGGATCGTGTCCAGCAGCCGGTAGCGGACCCCGCACGGGTACTCATCGCGGACGAGAACGGACTTCTCCACCAGGCCGATGACCAGACCGACGATCTCGTCACGGGCGATGCCGTCCCCGGAACAGACCTCCTCGGCCCCCTCCAGGTCCAGACTGCCGGTGAACACCGAGACGCGTGCCCACAGCAGGCGCTCGTTCTCGGTGCACAGGGAGTAACTCCAGTCGATCAGGGCGCGGAGTGTCCGGTGCCGGGGCGCGACGGCATTCGATCCCGCGCTGAGCAGCCGGAAACGGTCGTCCAGCCGGTCCAGCAACTGCTCGACGGACAGCACGCGCAGCCGTGCGGCGGCGAGTTCGATACCCAGCGGAAGGCCGTCCAGACGCCGGCAGATCCGATCGACGACATCCCGGTTCTGCTCCGTGACGGCGAACTCGGGCAGCACCGCCTCGGCCCGCTCGGCGAAGAGCCGGACGGCGTCGGACGTCGTCGCCGCGCCATGCCGCGGTCCATCCGGCAGGGACAGCGTGGGAACGGTGAACGTCTGCTCGCTGAAGATCCCCAACGGTTGCCGGCTGGTGGCCAGGATCCGCAGCCCTGGAACGGAGGGCAGCAGCCTCTGCACCAGCACGGCGGACTCGTGGAGGACATGCTCACAGTTGTCCAAGATCACTAGCATCCGATCGTCACGCAGCCGCTCGACCAGTACGTCGATGGGCCGGTGTGCCGAGTGATCCTGAATCTGCAGCGCGGCGACCAGCGCCTCGGGCAGCAGCGTGGGGTTGTCCAGCTCCGCGAGTTCGACCAGCCAGACGTCGTCGGGGAAGCCGCGCCGCAGTTCGGTGGCGACGCGCAGCGCCAGCCTTGTCTTCCCGATACCGCCCGGACCGGTGAGGGTCACCATCCGTGAAGCGGACAGGAGGCGCTTGACGTCGGCAACCTCCTGCCGACGTCCGATGAAGCTGGTCACCTCGGCGGGAAGGCCGAGATCGTTCCTCCGCTTCGAGGTGCCCGACGTGGCAATGGTCATCGACGCCTCGTATCGGCTCCGGCCGTGCTCGCCGTCGATTGCGACAAGCCGACATGAACACCCTAATCTTCCTGGTATCTCGCGCGCCACCAGGGCGAACACCGTCGACGCCCAGGCCCGGGCAGCCGGTGATCGTGTACGCGCCGGTGCGCATGACCGGGGTACCGAGGACGGGCGGCGGGCGGGGTAATCCCGGTGAAACCGGGCCGTCCATGCGGCAAGATGGCGCGCCATGCGCGTCGATGACCTGCTGGACGAGATCGAGCCACTGACCTACAAGCGGCGCTGCGAGCGGCTGGCGCAACTGCGCCGCCTGGCGGGCGACCCCGCCCTCGCCGGCCTGCTGGACGGGCTGGGTGCGCGCGGAAACTACGAGCGGTCCCTCGCGCTGTTCATCGCGGCGGCCGTACGGGACGACGCGTCGCTCGGGTACATCGGGCGGACCACGCAGGACCCGGACGCACAGCTCGCGTGCGAGGCGATCCGGTACGGCGTGAAGTACGGGGTCGGCCCGGAGCCGCTCCTGGAACGGCTCGAGGACGCTCCGGCCGCGGTTCGCGCGGTGATCTACGACGCCGTCCGCAAGCGGCGGCGGACGGACCTCGCCGACGCGCTCATCGGCCCGGTCGCCGACCGGTTTGGCGATCAAGAGGCGGTGGCGCTGCTGCCGGCATGCGGCGACACGGTCGTACGGGCGCGGCTGGACGCGCTGGCGCACGCCGTGGCGAGCTGGAAGCGCCTCGGCCACGCACACCCCGGCCCGATCCTGGATCACGCGGAGCGGCGGCTCGCCGAGCTGCCCGAGGGGGCCCGGAACGCCTGGTGGAACCGGCACGGCGACGGGATCGCGGCGGCGGTGCCGCATGACCCCGGGCGGGTCGTCACGCTGCTGGAACGTCACTGCCACACCCCCGGGTTGCCGTACGCCCTGCAAAGGCGGGCCGGGCTGCTGCTGGCCGCCGAGCCGGACCGCATGCTGCGCCTGCTGCTGTCCGAACGGCACCGCGGGCACCTGCGATACCTCCTGGGCCGCCGGGCGCTACGGGACCGCCTCGCCCGGCTCGACGACACCGACCTGGCCGCCGTGGCACGGGCGGTGCGGGAGGACGAGAACGCGCTGAGCGGACTGCTCGTCGCGTTCGCGCCCTCGCGGCGGGGACGGCTGTTCGACGCCGCGATGAGCGGCGTGGACCTGAGCGAGGCGGAGCTCGGCGACGCTCTGCTGGACGTGCTGCCCCGCGCCGTCCGGATCAGGGAGGCCCGCCGGATGCTGGGTCTGCGCCACGTCGCCGAGACGCCCGCACGCGTGCGGGAGCTGACGGCCCACCTGCCGTACGACGAGGCTCTGCCGGTGCTGGGCGAGCTGACGCGCCGGCCGGACGCCGACGAGCGCGCGACCGGATACCGGCTGCTGATCCACTGTGCCGGCCGTACCGGCGACCCGGACGTGCTGACGCGCATGTTCGAATCGCTCGGGCGGCTCCGCAACGAGCAGGACCCGGTCCGCGGCACCGCGCTGCGGGCGCTCGTCGCCGTCCCGGAGAACCTTCTGCTGCCCCTCCACGCGGCGGCGGTCGGACAACTCACCGACGACGCGCTGGACGCCCGCGACTGCTCCCACGCCACCCGCCACACGATCTCCCAGATCGCCACCGTGCTCTGCCGCCAGGGCGCGATCCGCGACGACGGCGAGCTGGTGGTGTTCGGACTCGACCTGTTCACGCGCCTCACGGGCCATGCGGGCATGTTCACGCTGGGCCGGCTCGACCACGTGCTGAGGCGCGGCCAGGAACACCGCCTCGCCGCGACGCTGGCGCCCTACCTGCGGGACGCGGCGCGACGTGACGACCACCGCCTCGCGCTGATCCTCGCCCGGTCACTCGGCCGCCGCGCCTACGACCTCGCCCCGATCCAGGACGCGCTGCGGGCGGCGCTGGAGGCCACCAGCGACTTCGTCCTGCGCCGGGCGATCGAGCTCTGGCTCGCTCCGCCGCGCACGCGCGACGAGCGCGTCGCGGTGGTCGTCGAGCGCGATCCGTCGACGGTCGCGATCCCCGCGGTCCTCGCCGCCATCGCGCTCGGGCGCACCGACCTGCTGCACCTCGTGCTGAGCCGGAACACCCCGGCGGGCCGGTTCCAGCGCGCGGACGTGACCTACGTGCCGATCGCGGCGCGGTCGTGGGTCCGGCGCTGGACCGGCCGGCAGCGCGACGCGTACCTCGCGCTCCTCGAACGCGCCGCGGCCTCGCCGGGCGTGCCCGACAGCCAGCGGGCGGCCGCCGTCTCGGCCATCGCGAACGTCCCCGGGACGACCGCGACGCGACTGCGGCCCTACTTCGCGTCGGAGGGCTACATCCGCCGGGTGGCGCTCACGGCCGCCGCGTGGACGGCGTCCCCGCAGGACGTCCTGCCGGACCTGCTCGCGCACGCCTCCTCGGACGACGCGCACGTCGCCGTGTACGCCGCGAGCCGGGCCGCGCGCTTCGTGCCGCCGTCGGCGCTGGCGGGCGAGCTCGGGCCGGTCCTGACCGAAGGCAAGATCACCGCACGGAAGGAGGCGCTGCGGATCCTGCTGCGCAACCGGGTGCCGGAGGCGATGGACCTCGTCACGGCGGCGTGGGAGGACCCCGGCCAGCACCGCGACGTGCGCGCGGCGATCGTCTCGGCCGTCCGCGACCACCTGGCCGAGCCGGCCGTGCGGCGGATCCTGACCGAGGCCGCCGAGGGGCCACGGGACCTGGCCCGCCAGGTCCTCGGCGTGCTGCCGCTGCAGATCGACGAACGGTTCCGGACGGAGTACGCCGCACTGGTGGTGCGCGTGGCCCGGTCCGCGGACCCGGAAGCGCGGGACGCGGCGCTGACCGCCATCCCGGCGTGGGCACCCTGGGCGCCGGACGCACCGGCCGTGCTCGCCGCCCTGATCACCGACCTCGGCGAGACGCGGAGCTGGCGGGCGGCCCTGTCCGCGCTCGTCGGCTGCGTGGCCGAGGGCGCCGGCGCAGCGGAGCTGGGCGCGGTCGCGGCCGAACTGGCCGCCGCACCGGACCTGCCCGACGCCGCGGCCGACCGCGACCTGCCCGCCCTGCAACGGCTGACCGCGCTGGTGGGCGTCGTCCGCGGCACCGCCGCGCACGACCGCCGCAGCGCCGATCGCGCCGTCCGCGCCGTGGACGGGCGCCTTCCGGAACCCCTCGCGGGCGAGCTCACCGCCGCCACCCTGCGGTGGGACTCCCCCTGCGCCGCCGAGGCCGTCGACGCGCTGGCCGACCGGTGCACGGGCGGGCCACTGGCCATCCTGCACGTCGCGGGTGCGCTGGCCGACGGACCGATCGAGGGGCGCCATCCCCAGGCCGTCTTCGCCCGCCACGATCTACCCGAGCCGGACCAGGTGTACCCGCACGCCGCCCGGCTCGCCGCACGGGGCGACCTGGCCGGTGGCCTGTTCGCGTGCGCGCTCGCCGAGCGCCACGGGCCCCGCGCGGGCTGGCCGCAGGCGTGGCGGGATCTCCTGCGCGGGCTGCGCGCCCACACCGCACCGGACGTCGCCTTCGTCGCCAAGACGATCCACACCGCCCAGGAATGACGCCATTCGAGACTCGGCCCGCCGAAGATACCGAGGTGACCATGGCCGCGCGGGGGAGGCCCGGATGGACTGAGGGGAGGCCGAGGACGGTTGTGGACGTGATGGCGTTCCGCCCGAAACGCTTCCTGCCGCACTAACCTCGGGTTAGTGGTTGGAGGACTTCGTGGGTTTCGCCGAGGACCACCTGATACCGCTGGTCGATGAAGGCCTGGGCAACAGCGCCTACCTCCTCGACCTTGGCGATGGCCGCGCCCTGGTCGTCGACGCCGGCCGGGATCTGCGCAGCCTGCGGGCCGCCGTGCGGCGGCGCGGCCTGGACGTCGCCTACGCGGCGGACACGCATCTGCACGCCGACTTCCTGTCCGGCGCCGTCCAGCTCGCCCACGATTCCGGCGCCACCGTGCTGGCCTCCGCCGCCGGACGGCGGTCCTTCGCCCACACCCCGCTCGCGGACGGTGATGAGGTCGACCTGGGAGGGCTGCGGCTGCGGGCCCTGGCCACGCCCGGCCACACCGACGAGCACCTGTCCTATCTGCTGCTGGACGGCGACCGGGAGCTGGGCGTGTTCACCGGCGGCTCGCTGATCGTGAACTCCGCCGCCCGTACCGACCTGCTCGGCGCCGACCGGGCCGAGGAGCTCGCCCGGGCCCAGTACCGCTCCCTCCAGCGCCTGGCCGCCCTCCCCGACCGGATCGCGGTGTGGCCCACCCACGGGGCGGGCTCGTACTGCTCGGCCCCGCCCGGCACCGAGCGCACCACCACCATCGGCGGCCAGAAGAGGACCAACACGCTGCTCGCGACGCCGGACGAGAACACCTTCGCCCAGCGCCTCCTGGACGGCCTCGGCTCCTACCCCGCGTACTTCGACCGGCTCGCAGAGGTCAACCGGCGCGGGCCCGCCCTGCTCCCGGCCGTCGTGGAACCGGCGCCCCTGACCGCGGCGGCCGTACGGGAGCTGCGCGCCCAGGGCGCGCAGCTGGTCGATGTCCGCCCGGTCGAGCAGTTCGCCGCCGGGCACGTTCCCGGGGCCGTCTCGATCCCGCTGCGCGAGGCGTTCGCGACCTGGCTGGGCTGGCTGCTCCCGCCGGACGTGCCGCTGGTGTTCCTGCTCGGCCCCGGCCAGGAAGGCGCGGAGGTGGCGTGGCAGGCGGCGAAGATCGGCTACGACCGTCTCGCCGGCCGGCTGCACGGCGGCATGGACGCCTGGCGGGCGAGCGGCGGGCCCGTACGCACGCTGGGGCTGGTCACGGCCGACCGCATCGGCGACCGCCCCGTCCTCGACGTACGGCAGGACGCCGAGTACGCGGCCGGGCACATCCCCCACGCCCGGCACGCCGAACTCGGCGCCCTGCCCCGGTGGCCCGAGCCGGCGCCGGCCGGCACCGTGGTGATGTGCGGGCACGGCGAGCGCGCCGTGACCGCCGCCAGCATCCTGGCCCGCGGCGGCGCCGACGACGTGGCCGTGCTGGTCGGCGGGCCCGCCGACTGGGTGCGGGCCACCGGCCGCCCCCTGGAGGAGGGCCGGTGACCACGACCGGCGCGCCCGGCCACGGCGTCCGGCTCGGGCTGCGCGCCAATTTGGCCCAGTTCACCCTTCTGGTGGCGGTCAACGCCCTGGTCGGCGGCATGCTCGGCCAAGAACGCACCGTGCTGCCCCTGCTCGCGCGCGAGGTCTTCCACCTGTCCGCCTACACTGCGGCCCTCACCTACATCGTGGCCTTCGGTGCCGCCAAGGCGATCACCAACTTCTTCGCCGGCACCCTGTCGGACCGCTACGGCCGTAAGCCCGTCCTGGTCGCCGGATGGCTGGTCGCCCTCCCGGTGCCGGTCCTGCTCATCTGGGGACCGGCCTGGGGCTGGATCGTGTTCGCCAACGTCCTGCTCGGCATCAACCAGGGCCTGACCTGGTCCACCACCGTCATCATGAAGATCGACCTGGTCGGGCCGACCCGCCGCGGGCTGGCGATGGGCTGCAACGAAGCCTCCGGCTACGTCGCCATGGCCGCCACCGCCATGGCCACCGGCGCCATCGCCGCCCACGCCGGGCTACGGCCCGGCCCGTTCCTGCTCGGCGCCGCCTACACCGCCCTGGCCCTGGGCCTGTCCACCCTGGCCGTCCGCGAGACCCGCACCCACGCCCGCGCGGAAGCCGCCCGTCACCGCGCGCCGACCGACGGCGAGCTCACCACAAGCCAGGTCGCCTGGATCACCAGCGCCCGTGACAGGGCCCTGTCGGCGGCCAGCCAGGCCGGAATGGTCAACAACCTCAACGACGCCCTCGCGTGGGGCATCTTCCCCCTGCTGTTCGCCGCCCACGGCCTGTCCGTCGCCGCGATCGGCGTGCTCGCCGCCCTCTACCCCGCGGTATGGGGCGTCGGGCAGTTGGTCACCGGCTGGTGGTCCGACCGGATCGGCCGCAAGCACCTGATCACCGCCGGCATGCTGACCCAAGCCGCCGCCATCGCCCTGGTGGCGGTCGGCACCGCCTTCCCCCTGTGGGCCGCGGCCCAGGTCCTGCTCGGCGCCGGCACCGCGCTGGTCTACCCCACCCTGCTCGCGACCATCGGCGACGTCGCCCACCCCGCCTGGCGCGCCCGCGCCGTCGGCGTCTACCGCCTCTGGCGCGACGGCGGCTTCGCCGTCGGCGCCCTGCTCGCCGGCGCCCTCGCCGACGCCTACGGCCTGACCACCGCCATCTGGGCCGTGGCCGCCCTCACCGCGGCCTCCGGACTGACCGTGGCGACGCGCATGTACGAAACCCACCCGCACCGGTGAAGACCCGCAACCCGGCAGAACCGGATCAGTAGCCCCTCACCTGCGGCCAGTGCAGCTCGACGCCCGACCGGACGAGCCGGTCCTGGTAGTCGGCGAGCAGTTCGTCCTTCTTGCGGACGGCGTGCGGCGTCGCGGACGTGTCCAGGCAGAACGCCGCGAGGGTCCCCGCCGCCTCGCCGATGTTCCACTCGACGGGGTGCAGGCGGTAGGCGCCGTTGCTGATGTGGGTGGTGCCGATGTTCTTCGCCGCCGCGAGGAGGTTGTCCATGCGCCGCGGGATCAGGGCGCCGAGCGGGATCTCGAACGGCGAGCAGCCCACGTCGATGTAGTTGTCGCCGCCGGTCGAGGGGTGCAGGTCGATCCGGTACATGCCGATGCCCACCGAGTCGCGGTAGCGGACGGCGCCCTCGTCGCCGCGCAGGGCGAGGGACAGGTCCTGCTCGGGGACGGTGTAGAGGGCGCGGATGCGGCGCGACTCCCGGATGTAGGGGGCCTGGGCGAGGCCGTCGGTGCCTCCGGTGATGTCGCCGCGCAGGCGCAGGCCCGGGTATCCGGTGCCGCCGTCCGGTCGCGGCGCATCGGTCTGCATCCAGTACAGCGCCGATCGCGACAGCTCGCGCGCGGCCTCCCGGTGCCGATCGGCGTCCGGGACGTCGATGATCGAGCCGTCGAAGTAGTCGATCATCGGCCAGTTCACGAGCGTGATGTCGCTGGCGTAGGCGCCGTCCTCGAAGTTGCGCCGCGCGGCGATCCGGCGGAACGTCCACAGGTCCAGGTCACCGCCGAAGCGCCGCTGGTCGCCGAGGACGTCGATCGGGTCGCCGTCGGGGTTGGGGGTGAAGGACCGCTCGACCGGCTCCAGCGTGCGCGGCACCGGCGCCCGCCAGGACAGCAGGCGGTCGCCCCAGAACTCCGGCTGGTACTCCCGCCAGTAGTCGTAGGTCCTCGGCCGCTCGATCGTGTGGTCGCCGTCGACGTGGTCGATGGCGAAGCACACCGAGATGGCCTGCATGTTCTGCGGCTGGGCCTCCGCCGGCGCGCTGGGCTCTCCGGTCTCGGCCTGCGACTCGAAGCCGGTGACGTACTCGGTGCCCGTCAGGGGCAGCAGCTCGCCGGTCTCGGTGGCGTCCAGCACGTACGGGGCGGAGACGGTCACCCGCGCGCCCGTGTCGCGGTGCGCCAGCGTCACGGCGGTCACGCGGTCGCCGTCGACGTCCGCCCCGGCCGGCCGGTACGGCTGGAGAACGCGCAGCCGGCCCGAGCCGCGGTAGGGGGCGAGCATGGCCTCGATGACCGCGAGCGCGACGCGGGGCTCGTGGCAGAGCCGGCTCACCCAGCCCGCGCCGGGGTTCAGCTCGCCCCAGGCGCGAGCCCGCCCGGTGAGGGGGTAGTGGTCGCGGTAGTAGCCGCGGATCCCGTCGCGCAGCGCGCGGTAGCCGGCGGTGACGCCGAAGCGCTCGACCCAGGTGTGCTCGTCGGGCGGCACCGCCTGGCTGGTGAGCTGACCGCCCATCCAGTCGTACTCCTCGGTCAGCACGACCGAACGGCCCGCCTTCAGCAGCGCCAGCGCGGCGGCGACGCCGCCCAGTCCTCCGCCCACGACGAGGACATCGGTGTGAATCTCCATTTGGGGGAAGGCTCGTTTCTTTTCTTAGTCACTTTCAGTGTTCTCGTGATACCGTTCTGTTATCAGCACGCCCCGTGCCCAGGCGACGCGGGGCACCCTCCTCGGTCCGATAGCCGTGCACGCTGGGCCGACAGCGTCCGGAGGGACGTGTCACGCGGGTCGGCGGCTCTGGCCGCCGACACCAGGGCACGAAGACGATTGGCACATGCCCGGCATCCAGCCGGGATGATTCCTGAGGATCTCTCAGGAATCACCTAGCCGATCAGAGACGCTCCTGTGAACGGCCGCCCGCTACTCGGCGACACGCGGGGACGGCGGCGGCCGGTATGCAAGAGGGCGACGTCATCGTGTGGGGATGTGTAACTTTTTGACGTCGCCCCCAGCATACCTCGGGTCGTCACCGTGGGTTGACCGACACCACCTAACGGTGATCAGGGACGTCCCCATCGCCGAGCGGCCGGCTCATCGCAGGTCGTGCTTGTCCACCCAGGCGGAGATGGCCGCGGCGATCGCCTCGGGCTGGTCCTCCTGGACGTGATGCCCGGCGATCCCGTGCCGGGTGATCTCCAGGTTCGCGATGTTCGCGGCGGCCCAGTCGACGCTGTCCGGGCCGGTCATCGCGCCGGGTCCGGGTTCGAAGGCGAGCAGGAGCTTGGGGACGTCGGCGCTGGTCGCCAGCCACTCGTCGTACCGCTCGACTCTGGCCACGATGTCGGCGGGCCGTCCGTCCAGCGGCATCGCCCGCGCCCACTGCAGGAGGGGCCGACGGCTCTCCGGCGTGGGATACGGCCGGCGGTACTCCGCGAGGTCCTCCTCGCTCATAGAGCCGACGACGCTCTTCGGCAGCAACTGGTCGATGAAGGCATTCTGCTCCAGGATCAGGGCCTCCCCCGCCCCCGGAGTCTTGATCGTCTCGAACAGCCCGCGGCCGGCCTCGGGGAACTCCGGTCCGTACATCGGCTTCAGGATCGTCTCGGCGAAGGCGACCCCGCGGACCCGGCCGGGATGACGGGCGGCCCAGTCGAAGGCGAGCGCACCGCCCCAGTCATGGCCGATCAGCACGACGCTCTCGAGGCCGAGGGCGTCGAACCACGCGTCCAGGTACCGAGCGTGGTCATCGAAGGTGTAGTCGATGTCCGGCTTGCCGGAATCACCCATGCCGATCAGGTCCGGGGCCAGACGCCGGCCCCGGTCACCGACGGCGGGCAGGATGTTCCGCCAGAGATACGACGATGTCGGGTTCCCGTGCAGGAACACCATCGGGACGCCCGTTCCGATCTCCCGGTAGAAGATCGTCGAGTCGAGAACGCGCTGGGTGGGCATGGCAGGACCTCTCCGTCATCGATTGCGACTCGCCTGAGTCAGTTGACTAACTTACACGAAAACGGCGCGACCGGAATACCGCATCGCACTGGTAGATGACGATCACCAGCTGTAATCTCTTGGCCTCACGAGAGCCCCCTGGGATCCTCGCCGTCCGATCCCCCGTGCCCGGTGGACGCAGGCGCGCCGGTCGTTACGCCGAGTCCCCGCCCCCCGTTCCGAACAGGAGTCCGCGTGACCTCCGATTCCTCCGCCACCGGTCCCTCGTCGCCGCCGCCGGGCTGCCCGGCCCACTCCGGCTCCGCCCCGTTGTACGGGCCGGAGTTCGCCGCCGACCCCGCACGGACCTACTCCCAGTTGCGCCGGCACGGCGCCGTCGCGCCGGTCGAGCTCGCGCCCGGCGTGCCGGGCATGCTCGTCATCGGCTACGAGGCCGCGCTGGAGGTGCTGCGCGACCCGATCACGTTCCCGAAGGACCCCCGCCGCTGGCAGGCGACCGTCCCGCCCGACTGCCCGCTCCTGCCGATGATGGGCTACCGGCCGAACGCCCTGTTCAGCGACGGCAGCGTCCACGCGCGCCTGCGGGCGGCGGTGACCGACAGCCTGGCGCGCGTCGACCCGAACCTCCTGCGGGGCTACGTCGAGAGCAGCGCCGATCTGCTCATCGCGCGGTTCGCGCCGAACGGCGAAGCCGATCTGATCACCGAGTACGCCCGCGTCCTGCCGCTGTACGTGTTCAACTCGCTGTTCGGCTGCCCGACGACGATCGGCGACCGCCTGGTGGAGGGCATGAGCGGGATCTTCGACGGCGTCGACCCGGAGAAGTCCAACGTGATCCTCGGCGAGGCCCTCATGGAGCTGGTGGCCCTCAAACGCTCCCAGCCGGGCGCGGACGTGACCTCCTGGCTGATGGCCCATCCGACGCGGCTGACGGACGAGGAGATGCTGCACCAGCTCGTCACCCTCCTCGGAGGCGGGACCGAGCCCGAGCAGAACCTGATCGCCAACACGATGCTGCTCCTGCTGTCCGACGACCGTTTCGCCGGTGACCTGTCGGGCGGCAGCCTGCCCGTCGAGGACGCCCTCGACGAGGTGCTCTGGACGGACCCGCCCATCGCCAACTACGCGGCGACCTATCCCCGGCAGGACGCCGAGCTCGCCGGGGTCCGGCTGCCCGCGGACCAGCCCGTCGTCATCAGCTTCGCCGCCGCGAACACCGACCCGTCGCTCGTGACGGATCGCCGGGCGGGCAACCGGGCGCACCTGGCATGGGGTGCCGGGCCGCACACCTGCCCGGCACAGGGCCACGGACGCCTCATCGCCTCCATCGCGGTCGAGAGCCTTCTCGACGGCGTCCCCGACATGGAGCTCGCGGTTCCCGCCGACCGGCTGGAGTGGCGGCCGGGGATGTTCCACCGCGCGCTGACCGCGCTGCCGGTCCGCTTCCCGCCCACATCGGTGTCGTCCCAGCCGGCCCCGGCCCCGGCGATGAGCCGACCGGAGACGCCCGCCCCGTCGGCGCCGGTACCACCGGCCAGTGCACCGCCACAGGCCGCCGCGGCCGGCGCGGAACGCCCCCGATGGTGGAACTCCCTGGTCGGCTGGTGGCGCGGGCGCTGACGCCTCAGGGCCCGTTGCCGGCGCCGCGGAGGGCCGTCCAGACCCGGGCGGGGGTCAGCGGGACCTCCCCGATGAAGACATCGAACGCGGCGAGAGCGTCGCTGACGGCGTTGGCGATCGCCGCCGGTGGCGCGATCGCCCCGCTCTCACCCACCCCCTTCACGCCGTGGACCGTGTGCGGGGACGGCGTCTCGAGGTGATGAACGCGGATGCGCGGGACGTCCGACACGCCTGGCAGGAAGTAGTCGGTCAGTGAGGTCGCCCGGGGCCGGCCGTCGCCGTCGTAGACCAGCTCCTCCAGGAGCGCGGTCCCGATGCCCTGGGCGACTCCGCCGACGATCTGATCGTCCACGATGAGGGGGTTGACGACGGTCCCGCAGTCCTCGGCGACCGCGTAGTCGAGGACCCGGACCAGCCCGGTGTCGAGGTCCACCTCGACCACGGCGGCGTGCGTCGCGTACGTGAAGGCGCCCGTCTGCACGTCCGGCCGGTAGTGGCAGGTGGCCTCCAGCCCCGGCTCGATCTCGGCCGGGACGCGTTCGGGGCGGAGGAGGAAGGTCCGGGCCAGCTCCCGCAGGGTGATCGACGCGTCGGAGCCGGCGATCCGGCCGTCGGCGAACCGCAGCTCGTCGGCCGGGCGGTCGAGCAGGGCCGCGGCGGCCCGGCGTACCTTCGCCGCGAGCGTGGTCGCCGCGCCGTGCGCGGCGCCGCCGGCCATGACGATGCTGCGCGAGGAGAACGTCCCGTCCCCGCGCGGGGTCAGGGCGGTGTCGCCCTGCACGACGGCGACGGCGCCCGGATCGACGTCGAACACCTCGCCCACCACCTGGGCGAGACAGGTCTCCAGCCCCTGGCCCAGCTCCTTGATCCCGCAGGCCACGGTGAGCCTCCCGGTGGCGTCCAGGACGACGCGGGCGCTCTCCGTCCCGAACGTGACGGGTATGCCCCGGTTGACCCACTCCGCGACGCCGTGCGCCGTCTGCTCGGTGAACGCGGCGTACCCGATGCCGATCCGGGTGCGTTCCCCCGGGTCCGTCTGCCGCTGCCGGCATCGCCAGGCGTTGTGCCCGATGAGCTTCACCGCCTGGCGTACGGCCTCCGGGTAGTCACCGCTGTCGTAGACCCTGCCGGCCACCGAGGTGTAGGGCATCTGCTCCGGGCGCACCATGTTCCGGACGCGCAGGTCGTACGGCTCGGCGCCCAGGCGGCGTGCCAGCTCGTCGACGGTGCGCTCGATCGCGAAGCAGGCCACCGGACGGCTGACTCCGCGGTACGGGCCCAGTGGGGCCTTGTTCGTCGCGACCGTCGTGCTCGTGAACCGGTAGTCGCGGATCCGGTACGGGCCGGGGATCATCGCCGCGGCCATGGTCGCGTCCATCGACGCGGTCCAGGGCCAGATGGAGTACGCGCCGGCGTCGGCGACGATCTCCGCTTCGACGGCGAGGATCGCACCGCTCGCGGAGGCGTGGGCCGTGACCCGTATGCGATGGCCGTGCGCCTGGGTCGCGGCGACGAGGTGCTCCCGGCGACTCTCCACCCACCGGATCGGATGGCCGCACCGGAGCGCCGCGGCCGCGATCGCCAGCTCCTCCGGATACAGGGACACTTTGGCGCCGAAGCCCCCGCCGACGTCCGGCGCGATCACCCGGAGGCGCCGAACCTCCGGCTCGAGCCGCTCGGCGAGAGCGTCGCGGAGGACGTGGGGGAACTGCGTGGCGGAGTAGACGACCAGCTGGTCCATGCCGGGGTCGTAGTGGGCGATGACGCCCCGGCACTCCAGGGGCGCGCAGGACTGCCGGGCGATGCGGTACTCCCGCGTGATCGACACGTCCGCCGCCCGCGCGGCGGCCTCCACGTCGCCGAAGGAACGCGCGACGCGGACGTAGACGTTGTCGGGCCAGGACTCGTGCACGAGCGCCGGCCGCTCGGCGAGGGCCTGGTCGAGGTCGCTGACGGCCGGGAGGGCCTCGATCCGCACGTCGACGCGGTCGGCGAGGTCCGCCGCGGCCGCCCGGTCATCGCCCAGGACCATCGCGATCGGCTCGCCGACGTAACGCACCGTGTCCGTCGCCAGCGGTGGATAGGCGGCGGCGCGGAAGCCCGGCAGGGCGCCGGTGGCGGCCACGGGACGCGCCGACGCGCCCAGGTCGGCGGCGGTCCAGCAGGCGCCGGACGGGGTGTCCGAGGGCGGCCGCACGTCGAGCAGCCGGCCGTGCGCCACGGGACTGCGCACGAAGACCGCGTCCCGCATGCCGGGCAACGCGATGTCCGCGAGAAAGCGGGCCTGGCCGCGAAGGTGGCGGGCGTCCTCGACGCGGAGGCGCGCGGCGCCGATGCCGTACTGGGACCGCGACGCGACGTATGGTCTCGCCGAGCGCGCATCGGTCATGCCGTCCTCCTCGGCCACCGGACGACCGAGGCGTGTCGTCCGGCGACGCCCCGGCACCGGGGCGCACGGCCGGGGCCGGCCTGGGTGCGGGACTCGGCGCGGACCGCGTCGTTCATCCCCGCGGGACGCCGCAGTAGATCTCGGATCACGCCTGGTAAATTGTACCGTACAGTGAGTGATCAACGGGATTGCCGACTTCGATCGATCGTGTGTCCATGACGTGCGCCGATTGGGAACGACCGACACGCCGGCGCAAGGGCAATCTTCCGGCCGACGTGACGAGTTTCGTCGGACGCAGAGACCTGTTGGCCGAGGTCCGGCGTCTGCTGTCGCAGGCACGGCTGGTGACGCTCACCGGCGTCGGCGGGGTCGGCAAGACCCGGCTGGCGCTCCGGGTCGCGGCCGATCTCGATCGATCCTTCGCGGACGGCGCGTGGCTGGTCCAGCTCGCCGGGCTGGAGGACCCCGAGCTCGTCGCCCTGACGGCCGCCGTCACGGTGGGCGCCTGTGACCACTCGACGCGGCAGCCCCTCGCGAGTCTCACGCAGTACCTCGAGGACCGGCGGCTGCTCCTGGTCCTGGACAACTGCGAGCACCTCCACGACACCTGCGCCTCGGTGGTCGACGTCCTTCTCCGGCACTGCCCGGACGTGCGGGTCCTCGCCACCAGCCGGCAGTCGCTCGGTATCGCCGGAGAGCACATCCTCATCGTGCCGCCGATGTCGGTTCCCCCGCTCGATCACGAGCCGCAGGCGGCCGACCTCACCCAGAGCGAGGCCGTGGCGCTGTTCCTCGACCGCGCCGAATCGGTGGTGGGCGGCTTCCGGACCGACACGGGATCGCACGTCACGGCGGCCCGGATCTGCCGGCGCCTGGACGGGATCCCCCTCGCGATCGAACTCGCGGCCGTACGGCTGCGCGCCCTGTCGGCCCAGCAGATCCTCGACCGGCTCACGAACCGGTTCGAGCTGCTCTCCTCCGGCTACCGGACCGCGGTGCCCCGCCAGCAGACCCTGCGTGCGCTGATCGACTGGAGTCACGCGCTGTGCTCCGTGCCGGAGCAGGTGCTGTGGGCACGGCTGTCGGTGTTCGCCGAGCGCTTCGACATCGAGGCCGTCATGGCGGTGTGCGCCGACGAGACGTTGCCGCCGGAAGCGCTGCACGATCTGCTGTCCTCCCTGGTCGACAAGTCGATCGTGCTGCGTGAGCCGCACGGGGATCAGGTGCGGTTCGTGCTGCTGGAGACGCTCCGCGAGTACGGGCAGGAACGATTGGCCGAGTCCGGTGAGCTGCCGATGCTGCGGCGGCGGCACCGAGACTGGTACCAGCGGATCGCCGAGCGCTCCGAGCGGGAGTGGTTCGGTCCGGCACAGCTGGAATGGCTGGCCCGCCTGCGGTCGGAGCTGGCCAACCTGCGTTCCGCGCTGAACTTCAGCCTCGCCGAGGGTGGCGATGTGACGGCGGGACTGACCATCGCGGCCGCCCTGCGCTTCTACTGGGTCGGCGGTGGCCTGCTCCACGAAGGCCGGCACTGGCTCGGCCGCCTGCTCGCCGCCGACACGGCATCCGGCTCGGCCCGGCTGAAAGGCCTCTACGTCGACGCCTACCTGGCCCTGTTGCTCAGCGACCGGGCCGCCGCGATCGACCGGATGCGCGAGGTCGACGCGCTCGTCCAGGAGTTCGGCGGCGATTCTCTCCCCGAGGCCGATGCCGGCTATATCGCGCAGGTCCTCGGCCTGACGGCGCTGTTCGGCGGCGACTCCACCGACGCGGCGCCGCTCTGCGAGCAGGCGCTCGCCCATCACGAGGTCGCCGGCGACGCGGCCGGGGCGATCCACGACAAGATCGAGCTGGGCCAGGCCCTGTCCCTGCTGGACGCGCACGACCGCGCCCGGGAGCTGTACGAGGAGTGCCTGGCCGAATGCGTCGCCTGCGGCGAGCGCTGGCTCCGGTGCCTGGCCCTGTACGCTCTCGCGATCGCGCTGTCGCGTCAGGGTGAGCACCGGCGAGCCGTCGCCGCCGCGCACGAGAGCGTCCTGCTCAAACGGCCGTTCAACGACGCCGTCGTCAGCGGCCTGGCCGTCGAGGTGATGGCCTGGAGCACCGTCGCGGACGACCGGGCCGAGCGCGGCGCGCGCCTGCTGGGCGCCGCGGAGGCGATCCTGCAAGCGATCGGGGCACGCCTGTCGACGTTCGAGCATCTCGTCGCCGGGCACGAGAAGGCGGTGGCGACGGCGCGCCGCGCGTTGGGGGACACCGCCTACGAGACCGCCTTCCGCGAGGGCGCGGAGCGCACGAGGGAGGAGGCGCTCGACTACGCGCTGGAGGCCACGGCCGACCGGCACGGCGCCCAGGGGCACCCTCGCGCGGTCACTCGCTCCGAGGCCGGTGCGTACCGCACCGACGACGTGTCGCCGGCCCGCCCCCGGCCTCCCGCCGGCGGGGAATCCGTGCCCGGGCCTGCCGCCACCGTCGGCGCCCTGACCCGGCGTGAGTGGCAGATCGCCGAGCTCGTCGCCGCCGGCATGCGCAACCGTGACATCGCCGCGGAACTGGTGATCGCCGTCCGTACGGCAGAGGGCCATACTCAGAACATCCTCAAGAAGCTGGGCTTCACCTCGCGCTCCCAGATCGCCGCCTGGGTCACGGCGCAGCGGGAGGATGCCGCCGACCGTCCAGGAGGCGAGACGCCACCGTGAAGTCTCGACTCACGACCATCGGACCGCCGCCAGCTGCCTCCTGACCTGAAACGTTTTCGGTGGCGTAAGCTTTTATTCTCGGCCTGTCAACGACGTTCATGAGCGATCATCTCGGCGGCTACCGAAAAGGGTTTCTCCTTGCCAGCTCAGCGACCACGAGCGGTCACGATCACGGATGTCGCGGCGCGGGCCGGGGTGTCCATCGCGACGGCCTCGAAGGCGATCAACGGCCGGGCGCAGGTCCGCGCCGAGACCCGGGAGCGCGTTCTCCAGGCCGCCGAGGAGCTGGGGTTCCGGCCCAACGCCATCGCCCGCAGCCTCCTGTCCGGGCAGAGCCGGATGGTGGGACTGCTCACGAGCGACAGTGTCGGGCGATTCGGCATCCCGGTGCTGTTCGGCGCCGAGGACGCCTTCGGGGTCGGCGAGATGGCCGTTCTGCTCTGCGACGCCCGCGGCGACTCCATCCGCGAGCAGCATCACCTGCGCACGCTGCTGAGTCACCGGGTCGACGGGCTCATCGTCGTCGGCCAGAGCACCGACCCGCGCCCCTCGCTCAGCCGGGGCCTGCCGGTCCCCGTCGTCTACGCGTACGCCCCGTCCGAGGACCCCGGCGACGTCTCGTTCGTGCCGGACGACGTCGGCGGCGCGCGGCTCGCCGTCGAGCACCTGCTGGCCTTGGGACGCCGCCGGATCGCCCACATCACGGGGCCGGTCGACTACCAGGCCGCCCTCGACCGGGCCGCCGGCGTACGAGCGGCCCTGGAGGACGCCGGGCTGACGCTCTGCGGCCAGGCGTGGCACGGCGCGTGGTCCCAGCGGTGGGGGCGGCAGGCCGCGGAGATGGTGTTCCGGACCGACCCGGAGCCCGATGCCGTGGTGTGCGGCAACGACCAGATCGCCGCCGGTTTCATCGACGCGGCCCGCGAACGCGGCCGTCGCGTGCCCGACGACGTGGCGGTCGTCGGCTACGACAACTGGGAGGTGCTGGCCGCCGAGACCAGGCCCCCGCTGACCACCGTCGACATGAACCTGGAGAGTCTCGGCCGCACGGCGGCGCAGCAGCTGTTCGCCGCGATCGACGGCGGCGCCACCCCGGGCGTCCACCGGATGCCGTGTCGTCTGATCATCCGCGACTCCACGGCCCCGGCCTGACCCTGTGCCGCTCGAAAATTCGGTTTCGCGCAGTGACCTAACGCCTGGCACGCCGTGTGTCGGCGCGCTCTGGACGTCCTTCGCGCGGGCTGAACGGCGCGGAGTGACTTGGACGCCCGCTCATGCCGTTGTCGTACACGTCTGGCCACGGCCGGGGCTGGGCGCAGCGTTTCCTCCCTTGATCGGCGGAACGGGCGCGTTGAACGATGTTGGGAGCGTGCCGCCTCACACGGGTATCTATCCCGTATCGTGTCCGCATGCCGGGCGATGACCGTGTCATTGGGGACGATCCGCTTGTCAACGGAATGGCCCTATCCCTCCGGCTGCGGCGCGACTTCACCGTGACCGACGCCGGTCGTCTCCTAACGGTCGCGCGCCGGATCTACCGCGAACTCAATCCGGACGCGAGCGCCGCCGAAGCCTCCGGGACGGTGACCTGCGCCGCGGACGCGCTGTTCGTCATTCTTGAGCATGTCGGTCTGCTCGGCGACGCAGCCGACAGCCGACTTTCCGGTCATGCCGCCGACGGACTGGCGGTCGGTGGGTGGGGTGCGCGGATCGTGATCGACGAACCGGCTCCCTTGTTGCCGGGACCTCGGAGTAACTGTCTTCGTGGTGACGTCTTCGCGCTTCCGCCCAGCGACAACGAAGACTGACCGCGGCGCAGACATCCGAGCCTTCGGCGCGTCTTGCTGCGCGCTGCCGTCACGACCGGGGCGGGTGAGATTGGCCTAGTAGGTCTGTCGCACCCGCACGACTCGTGTCTGCGAGCTGCGTCGCTGCCCAGTTGCGGATCGCGGCGACGAACTCCTCGGGTGCGTCGGACTCCACGTAGGTGCCGGCGCCCTCGACGATCACGGTCTTGTGGTCGGTGAAGGTCGCTTCCAGGCGTTCGCGCTCCTGGGGACGGAAGGCGATGTCGGCGTCACCCCACACGATCAGTGTCGGCAGGTGGGCAATGTCCGCAAGGCCGGCCTCGACCTCGGCGAAGAAGGCCCGGCTGGCCAGGACTCGGCCGGGGAGTGCGGCAGAGGCCTGGCGCCGCTCGGGGGTGTCCAGAGCCCGGCGGTATTGGGTCATCTCGGCTACGGTCGGCTTCCGCCGCCGGTGGCCTGTGGCCCGCTACCGGGACCCGATCGACGGCCTCCCCGGCATCGCGACCAACCTGCTCGCCGACCGGCTCCGCCGCCTGGCGGGGCCGGACAACGGGCGTGGCTTTCCCCTGCCCCAACCCGGATCTGCCCGAGTAACCAGCGCGCCCTCGGGAACGTGCCTCGAGCCCACGACACCCTCATCCGCCGCGGAGCGGTATACCTGGCTGTCGTTGAAAGATCGAGCGCCGTGCGAGTTCACATACGCTTCTGAGGTGATCGAAATCGGCTCGAGGGCGCGCAAACTTCCAGCCCCACCGTCAGTGGTCTGGGAGTCGCTTATGGAGCCTCATCGGCAGGGATCTCGGCCATGGCTGAACCTGCTCTCCGATGAAGTAGAGCCGAGGGTCTTGGATGCCGAAAAGCCCAACCGGGTCGTATGGTCATCGCTTTGGCCAAGTAGACCCAACGACCAGGTGCACTTCGAACTGACGGCCGCGGGCGGCGAGACCTCACTGAAGTTCACCCTGCTCACTCCCGATGAAACTCCTGATCAGAGCAAGACCGGGCACCTTCGGCGGCGACTCAACCACCTGCTCTTCGCCGACCTTCGGTTCTCTTACGGTCAGTGACCGCACGCCGCAGATGCCCGGGAGTAAAATCCGGGCTAAATGAGCAACGACTGCAGATGGCCGTTGCAGTAGACGAACTCGCTTGCCTTCGGGAGACTTGTATACGTCACGATCGTCGCGAGATTGACCGGGTTGGGGGCAGTGTGTCGTTTAAGTACTACCTCTACGTTAGTGACGCCAAAATCGACATGCTCCTGCGCTTGTAGTGGTCCTTCCGGAGCGGTGCAGAGCCTGGAGACAGTAACGGACGTCCGGCTCACGGCGTGAGCCGGACGTGCGCGGCGATCGGCGTCGCCGCCGATGTCACACCACCACCTCGGGCGGGTCCGTCTCGGCGGCCTCGCGGATCAAGCGGGCGGGGAGTCGAAGTGCACGTTCTTGCCGGTCCCCACGCGCTCTCCGTCGTTGTTCCCCCACCCGTCGGGGCCGTCGTTGTAGCGGTAGAACCAGCCGATCATGTACCAGTTTTCGTATCCGCCGTCCCCCCAGATCCGGAACTCTCCGTGGTCGAACATCCAGACACCGAAGACGTCCCCGTTGAAGGTGAAGGAGGTGTAGGCCGCCACGCCCTGCAGTTTGCCGGCAAGGCAGCCGCTGTTCAGGTTGCAGACGATCACGTTGTAGTGCTGATGACCGGCGTACCACGCTGTGTTGGCGGCGTTCTCGACCATCTCCTGCTGGGTGGTAGAGGACTTCACCCAGCTTCGGATCGAGTTGCCGAGCTGGACGAGATCGATGTTGAAGTTGACGCCGACGCTGGGGCCGCCACCGCCACCGCCGACCGGGTCGTCCACTGCCATGACCTTGACAGCGGAATCCGCTCGGCGCACGGCAGGGGCAGAGTGCCGGCCGCCGGTGGTGGCAGGCCGGGCATGAGACGCCGCGGTGGTAGGGGCGGCTGCGGGGGCGAGGGCCCAGATGCCGAACCCCGCTGCGGTCAGGGCCGCCGTCGCGACGGACAGCCGGAAGAACTTGCTCATGACGAACTCCTCGTAAGAAAGGATGTGACGGCTTGCTGCGCCCTCCCAGCAGTAGTCGTGGCGGACAGTGTCCAGCTGTCCGGAGCAGTGTCCGACCAGGAGAACTCCGGACAGAAGCGATGTCCGGCCGCTCGGTGACGCTTGACCGGCAAGGGCGGTCGCGCTGATGGCCAGGAAGTCCGAGTGGGGCGAATTGCGCGGGGAGTGGGTCGAGTACAACACGCTCGCCAAGGCTCTACGGGAGCTGACAGACGAGCACGGCCTGTCGGTGCGACGGGTGGCCGAGCGGATGCCGGGCTACGGCAAGAGTTCGGTCTCGGCCAACCTGAACGGGGAACGATGCCCGGACTGGCCGTTCATCGAGGCGTTCGTGAAGGCCTGCACCGGCGGTGACGACCATGGACGGCAGATCCACCTGAATGCGATTAAACCGTTGTGGGAAGCAGCCTCGGCCTCCAAGCAGCCGCTCACGCCCGCCCAATCCCCCGGCGACCTTCAGTTCGCCAATGAGCGAAGCGCCGGACTGCCGGCAGCAGCACCCGCCGACGCACTGGACACCGGCAACCAACCTGATATCTCGGTGCCGGATCCTTCCACCGCGATCGGTCCGGACGCCGGTCAGCCGGTCAGCCGGTCTTGGCGTCCGCCGAAGCGGCCCATGATTGTCCTGCTCATCGCACTGACAGGGGCGGCTGCGACGGCAGTGGTGATGGGAGCCGTTGAGCTCCACGGTCACACGTTCACACTCGGCCCTGAGACATCGCCCCCGATCGGATACGGCGGAGTAGCCAGGATTCACTCCGCCAACGGCTTGGCGATCGATGACGTCCAGACTCACACGCAGGCAGGCAACTACCCCCGCGCCGCACAGCCCAACGCAACCGACTCCCAACGCTGGGCCATCTGGTTCGGAACAAGGGCCGGCCTCCCCGACGAGCGGCAGGCTCTCATCGAGACCTACAGAACCGATGGTGTAGCGAAATTCGCCCAAGGCGCCGTCATCGACCATTCGCCCACCGGCACGACCACCCTCACCGTGAACGAACGTTCCCCCAGCCAACGTTGGACGTTCCACCCAGCAGACGGCAACTGGTACCTCATCACCGATGATCAGCAGACCTGCCTCACAGCCGTGCAAGGCGGCGCTCCCCTCCAGGTCCGCACCTGCGACGGTGGCCCCGGCCAGCGGTGGAAGCTCACAGACATCACCAACGGCCGCGTCTAACCGCCCTCGCTAGCACGGGCCTGCGAGTGCTCACAGGATCGCGGAACCTACAGCGGCGGCGGGGCAGGGCGGCATGAACGGGCCCATTCAGCGGCGGCGCCCGGTCGTGACCACCGCGTCGACAAGGTTCGTGATTGCGTGTACGACCGCTGTGATGCCCTCGCCGGGGGCTCCTCCGGGTTCGGCCATGTAGAGGTCTCGGCGGATCTCGATCATCAGTGCCATTACCGCCTTGGCCTGCTGGTGATGCTTGAGCGGGACATAACTACCGGCGAAGGGGGTGTTCACGCCAAGGTCGTCGAAGCACGAGAACGCCTCCACCGCGGCCTCACGCAGCCAGCCAGGAGTGTGAAAGGAGTCGACGCCCAGACAAATGGCAGGCCGGTCGCCTGTCGCGTGCAACTCATACGGCAAGGCGCGGCTGGGATAGGAATGCAGGTCAAGGATCACCGCGTGGCCCGTCGCGGCCACGCGGGCGTCCACCAAAGCGGCCATGGCGGCGGCGTAAGGGCGGTAGTGCCGAGCAAGCAGGTCCTCCACGTGGTCGGGATCCTCGGCACGCAGCCTCGCACCGTGCGAGGTGCACAGATACACCGCGCCCATGCCCACCGCTCGCATTTCCTCGCGCTCGTCGGGAAACCGCTCGGGGTCGATGACCAGCCGGGACAGCCGGTTACTGAACATCCACGGGGCCAGGTCGGCGCCCTTGGCGGCACGAGTGGCGATGAGCCCGGTGTGCGCGTCGGTCATGTGGTCCAACTCGCCGGACAACGCGGCATCATCGAGCAGGATCCTCTCGCGAGCATGAGCGGTCAAAGCGCGGGATCCATGCGGAACATGCAGGATCACTGGGGACCCACCGTCCCCGACCGTGACCTCGAAGCCCACCCCGGATCCGTTCGGACCCACACCGATCACCAGCCTGATCCCGCCGAAGCAGCCGACTCGCGCACATCGACACCAACCCCGCCCGGCGCCAATGATCGCGACCAGGCTCCAGCCCACCACATCCTGGCCCGGTAGCGCAGCACCCGGAATGGCGATCCCCGCCAATCGACCCGCCACCCGGTCGGGACCATGTCCGCCCCGAATACGGGGGAGGTCCACTCCCGTCGTTACCTCAGCGGGCCGCTGAACATGGCGAATGGCTCGCTTTTGAAGGAATCCGGTGGCATCGATCCCACCGCGATGGTGGCGGAGGTTCCAGGCACGGCCGCCATCGCGGTGACGTCCTCGCTGTCTTTGGGCGCCGCACCGACGCACCATCGTTCCCGATCGAAGTAGAGGTAGCGGTCGCCGGAGCCGGCGTCCCCGGTGGGCGCGAGGAGTCGTAGGCGTCCCGCGGTGTCGGCGGCCGCGTACGCGTGCCGTTCGACCGGCTGACCCGGCAGGGGTGCGGGGAACGCGTTTGCGCTCCAGCGGCGACCGTTCCAGTGTGCCACCTGGAGCCGCGAGGACGTGCAGACCAAGACAGGTGTGGCATCGTGCATTTGCGCCTTCTCTGTGGAGGCGCACGCATATTCCGGCAGCCACGCGTTGCCGGGAGAGGAGGCAACGACGGCTCCGGCCACAGTGCCCGCCGAGGGCAACACCGTGCGCAGCCACCGACGGCCGTCCCAGTGCGCGGCCAGCGGCCGCCGGTCGTCGGTGCCGGTGGCCCATACGTCGGACGCCGACCCCACGGTCAACCGGTCTACGCCGCAGCCTCGTGCGCACGGCAGCGACTGACGACGCCATCGACGGCCGTCCCAGCGCAGCAGCGTGGAATGCCTCGGTAGCTCAATTTCTATCCCGGGGAAGTAGTTCAGCCAGACAGGCCCGCCGGGGGCAGCCGTCAACCGCAACTCATCGGCCGGGCCGGCTCCAGGCAGCGCGCTGAACGGAACAGGTCGCCAGGACCTGCCATCCCAGTGAAAGACCTGGTTGCCGCCATGAACCAGGTCGCCTCCGGCGGCCCAGACATCGGTGGCCGATACCGCCGCCACGTCCTTGAGCAGAACCGACGAGGGCAGCCCCTCGGTCATCTCCGTCCAGCGGCTTCCATCCCAGCGGACCGCGTACGGATGGCTGGGCGTACCGGCCTGTCCGGTCCCGGTATGTCCCACGGCGAACACGGCATGCGCATCGGCCGCAGACACATCGTCCAGGCCGCCGATGCCCCGAAGCGGCAGTCTCGCCATCCGGTGCCAGGCAGGCGCGCCACCTGGTACCGGAGACACACCGGTCACGCCGCTGGACTTGGCCGACCGGTCGTGCCCCGAACCGCACGCCGTGACCGCACCCGTGATAATTACCGTCACGACGACGCGGGCGCTAACACGACAACTCCGTCGAGACATCCGCTCCCGCCGCGACTCGGTGCAGTTGCACGAGGTGATCGAGGCAGTGCTCGCCGACGGACTCGTCGGCCAGGCCCACACCGCGCCGAGATCTCCTACACCACCGTGAGACATTACCAAGGCGTGGCAATCCTCCGCACCACCGCGACTCGCTGACCTGGCTTTTTAAGGCCGTCCTGAACTGTGCTGCGGATCTCGGGCGCGGCGGGGTTTCCTATTCGGTCGGGGCATCTCGGGCGAGGAGGGACCGTGTCGACGGGGCAGGTACTGCGCACCACACGACGAACGACCAGGTGGGCGATCCCGGGGGTGGTCGCCACGTTCGCGGTGGCGCTGCTGCCCTCGGCGCCGGTGAGCGCGCGGCCCGCATCGACGGAACCGGCCGGCACGGCCGGGCCGGTGCGGTACGCGCACGACGCGGCCGGGCGGCTGACCGGCGTCAGCGCCGAGCATGGGGACACGGCGCGGTACGACTACGACGCCTCCGGGAACCTCACTGCGATCAACCGGTACCCGACATCGAAGACGTCCGTGCTCAGCGTCGTTCCGGAGCGGGCCGCACCGGGCACGCGCGTGGTGATCACCGGGACCGGGTTCGCGGCCGCACCCGGGCAGAACACCGTCACGTTCGGCAGCAGGCGCGCCGCCGTGACCAGCGCGTCCGTGTCGAGTCTCACCGTGACGGTGCCGAAGGGGGCACACGATGGCACGGTCACGGTACGGGCGCACGGCGCCACCGCGACCGCGCACGATCGGTTCACCGTCACCGCCGCCCAGCCACGCCCGAGCGTCACGAAGCTGTCTCGTACCGTAGGCGACCGGGGCGACACGGTCACGATCACCGGCAGCGGGTTCGCCGATGTGGCGCACGATGTCGTCACATTCGGCCGCACTCGCGCCCGCGTCACCTCCGCCACGTCCCGCACCCTCCGGGTCACGGTGCCCGACGCGGCAGGCGCGGGCCCGGTCTCCGTGCAGACGCCGGGCGGGACGGCCGCCAGTGTGCAGGCGTTCTTCCCGGTGCCACGCACGATCTTTCCCAAGCCCGGCGCGTACACGGCCGCGGACGTCCAGTCCACCGGGACGATCGCGGTCGACGGCGCGAGCAAGCGGGTGAACATCGACGTCGGCAAGATCGCGCTGCTGCGGTTCCACGCCGTGCGTGGGCAGAAGCTCGACCTCGGCATCACCCATTCGACGATCAAGACACAGCTGTGGGCGCCGGCGTACGACCCGTATGGTGCGGGCTTCGGCCGTGAGCAGTACGACCGCCCGCCCGGCTACATGTACACACGCGAGGACGGCAAGCCGGCGTTCGTCGAGGACTTCGTACCGCCGGGCTGGTTCGTCGGCGACGCCGGGTACCCGTTCCCGCAGACCGTGCCGGTCACCGGTGACTACCTGCTGGTGCTGGATCCCGACGGCGCCGGGCATGGCTCGGCCACGGTCACGCTGTCGACCCGCGCCACCGGCACGGTCGACGTCGGCGGTGCCGCGACCGTACGGGCGCTGCGCCCCGGCCAGTTCACCGAGCTGACGTTCTCCGCCACGAAGAATCAGCCGCTATCGGTCGGCTACTCCGACCCGGCCGGCGGCAAGGACTTCGGTGTCTTCACCCGGGTGACCGGGCCTTACGGGGAGAACGTGCGCGACCGCGTGCTGCTGCCGGCGAGCAGCGGCGGCATCCCGTTCATCCCGCATGCGACCGGAACGCACCGGCTGATCGTCGGCCCGTACCGTGGCGAGACCAGTTCGGTCAGGGTGCGCGTCGCCCGTATCACGCAGGTCAGCACGCTGACCGTCGGCGGCGGCACCAAGGTCACCGCGGACAAGCCGGGCGAAAGCGCGCTCCTGCAGTTCACCGGCTCGCCGGGCGACACCCTGACGCTGCACGTCGCCGGCAGCACGTTCGCCCGTCACCCGGCGCTCACCGTGTACGTGCCGTGGGGCGTATCGTTCACCGGCGGCGACGGCGACCAGCTCGTGCTGCCCGCGCTGCCGCAGCCGATCCCCGGCTACGAGAAGCTGCCGTACGACGTGGTCGTCGACCCGCGCGGCACCACCGGCTCGGCGACCGTCACATTGACCCGTAGCGCCGCCGGGGCGAAACCGGAAAGCGCCCCCGATACCAGTGCCCAGACGAACGGCGCCGGTACGAACGCGGCGTCGCGCGCGGGTGCCGCTCGGGCGGGCGGCGCACCGAGAACGCAGGAGTGGCGGCCCGCCAAGGCGAGCCTGAGCGGCGGACCGTGGACGACCGGCTGGGGCCGCGCGCCGCTCGACACGCCCGTCGGTTTGCAGGTGGCGCGGGGCGTGACCGCGGTGTCCGGGCGGGCGCTCACGCTGAACGGCGACCCGCTGCCCGACGTGACCGTCAGCGTCGGCGACGCACGCACCATGACCGGCGCCGACGGCGCCTTCCTGCTGCGCGGCGTCCCCGCCGGCCGTCAGGTTCTGCACATCGACGGCAGCAGCGCGAACCGGAAGGGCCGGTCGTACGGGCTGTTCGACGAGGCGGTGGACCTCGCCCCCGGCACGACGACGCGGCTGCCACAGACGATCTGGATGCCGCTGCTCGACACCGCCCACGAACAGCGGATCGGCTCGCCGACGGGCAAGGAGACGGTGCTGCGCACGCCGCGCATCCCGGGCCTCGAGGTGCACATCCCGAAGGGCACGGTGATCCGGGACTCCTCCGGCAAGATCGTTCACAAGGTGGGGATCACCGCGATCCCGGTGGACCGCACGCCGTTCCCGCTGCCGAAGAACAGCCCGGTGCCGATCTACTACACGATCCAGCCGGGTGGGGCGTACCTGTTCCCCTCGGGCGCGCGCATCGTCTACCCGAACTACTGGCATCTGTGGCCGGGCACCCGTGTGCCGTTCACCCAGTACGACCCGAAGGGCCGCGGCTGGTACGTCTACGGCCACGGCACGGTGACTCCCGACGGGACGCAGGTCGTTCCCGACAAGGGCGTGCGCGTGTACCAGTTCACCGGCGCGATGATCCTGCCGCCCGGCGGCACCAGCGCACCGCCCGGCGGCCCACCGCAGGCGCCGAACCCGGCCGGCGACGGCGATCCGGTCGACCTGGCCACCGGCCTGCTCATCGACCAGCACACCGACCTATCGCTGCCGGACACGCAGCCGATCGCGGTGCACCGCACGTACCGGCAGGATGACGCGACCGTCCACGCGTTCGGCGCGGGAGGCAACTTCGACGAGGGCCTGTACCTGTGGGCCACCGGTTTCGACACGCAATACAACACCGCGTACCTGATCCGCCCCGACGGCGGCCGGGTCCGGTTCGACCTGATCACCACGCAGGCACCGCCCGACGTCGGGCTCGACCAGTTCGAGACCGTCGTATACCGCGCCGCGCCCGGCTCCGGAGAGTTCCAGAACGCCACCATGGCGTGGAACGGCAACGGCTGGACACTGCGCGAGGCCAACGGCACCGAGCTGGTCTTCAACGACGAGGGCCCGCTGCGCGCGATCCGCGATCCGTACGGCAACACCACGACCATCACCCGTGACCCCGCGAAGATCGACACCGACGGCAACCGCCGCGAGCGGGGCGCGATAGCGCAGGTCACTTCCCCGAACGGCAAGTGGCTCGCCTACACCCACGAGAACGTCGGTGGCGACCCCGACAAGTGGCGGTTCACGAAGGCGACCGACAACACCGGCCGTACCGTTCACTACACCTACAACACCGGCGGCCTGCTCATGTCGGTGACGAACCCGCGCGGCGGCGTCAGCAAGTACGCCTACGACGCCAAGGGCCGGATGACCTCGATCACCGACCCTCGCGGCACGACGTACCTGCGCAACACCTACGACAGCGCGGGCCGGGTGACCGAGCAGAAAGCCGCCGACGGCGGCACGTACACCTTCGCGTACACCACCGACGACAAGGGCAACGTCACCGCCACCCGCGTCACCGACCCGCGCGGCCACGTCCGCCGCGTCACGTTCAACGCCGACGGCGCCGTGACCAGCGACACCTCCGCGTACGGCACCGACCAGGCGCAAACCGTCAAGCTGACCCTGGACCCGACGACCGACCGCCCGACCACCATCACCGACCCGCTCGGCCGGCGCACCGACCTGGCGTACGACGCCGACGGCGACGTCACCAAGATCACCCGCCTGGCCGGCACGGCCAACGCCCGCGCGACCACCTTCACGTACGGACCGTACGACCAGCCCACATCCATGACCGACCCGGCCGCGCACACGACGCGGTTCACGTACGGGACGCAGGGCGATCTACGCGCCATGCGGGACGCATCCGGCCGGACGACCCGCTTCACCGCGAACGCGGCCGGCCAGGTCACCTCCGTCACCGACGGACTCGGGCACACGACACGGGTGGCGTACACCATGGGTGACCCGACGGCCATCACCGACCCACTGGGCCGCACCGCGCGGATGTTCACCGACGCGGCCGGGCGGGTGCTGTTCCAGACCGACCTCGCGGGCGCCACCACGACCAGCGCGTACGACGCGGCCGATCACCTGGTGGCGCTCACCGACCCGCTCGGCCACGCGACGTCGTTCGGCTACGACGGCAACGGCAACATCACGTTGTCGACCGACCCGCGCGGCTCCGTCACCCGCTACGCGTACGACCCGACGGACCGGCTCACGGCGCAGACCGATCCGCTGAAGCGGACGACGCGGTACGCCTACGACCGCGGCGGCGATCTGACCAAGTTGACGTCCGCGAGCGGCCGAGGCACCACGTACGCCTACGATGCGCTCGACCGCCTGGTCACGACGGCCTACAGCGGCGACGGCGGCACGGTCACACGCGGCTATGACGCCGGGGACCGGCTGATCAAGGCGAACGACTCCCGCACCGGGGCGATCACCTACGCCTACGACGGGCTTGACCGGATGACCCGGACCACGAGCGGCCAGGGCACGATCTCCTACGAGTACGACGCCGCGGACCAGCGGACCGGCATGACGGTCAGCGGCCAACCGAAGATCACCTACAGTCACGACCCCGCCGGAGACCTGACCGGAGTCGCTCAGGGTGACGACAAGGTCGGTCTGCGGTACGACGGCGCCGCCCGGCTCATCGCGGAATCACTGCCCGGCGGTGTTTCCCAGACGTACCGCTACGACAGCGCCGACCAGGTCACCGGCATCGACTACCGGCACGGCAACGGCAGCCTCGGCGCCCTGGCGTACGGATACGACGCCGGCGGCAGCGTCGCCGAGCTGAGCGGATCGTACGCGCGCACCACGGTCCCGCGCTCGGTGCAGGCAGGCTACGATGCGGCCGACCAGCTCACCCAGCAGGGCACTACCGGGTTCACCTATGACCGCGACGGCAACCTCACGCGCGCCGGCGCGACCTCGTACACGTGGGACGCGCGCGGCCTGCTCACCGGCCTGAAGGGCCAGGGGAGCACGGCCTCGTTCCGCTACGACGCGTTCGGCCGCCGCATCGGCAAAACCGTTGGCGATCAGGGCACGACGTACGTGTACGACGGCGTCAACCCGGTGCAGGAGCGGACCGGCGGACAGGCGTGGAATCTGCTGTCCGGCGGCATCGACCAGTATTACTCGCGGTCGGCCGCCGAAAAAGACTCCGGCTCGTCCGCCAAGCCCGAGGTGTACCGGCCGTCGGATACATACCTGACCGACGCGCTCGGCAGCACGGTCGCGCTCACCGACGACCAGGGCGCCGTGCAGTCGAGTTACACCTACGAACCGTTCGGCGCCACCACGGTCCGCGGCGACGACAACGGCAACCCGTTCCGCTTCACCGGCCGCGAGGACGATGAAACGGGCCTGTACTACTACCGCGCCCGCTACTACAGCCCGGCCGACGGGCGGTTCACCAGCGCCGATCCGCTGGGCATGGCGTCCGGTGACACCGACCTGTACACGTACGCGTTCGACGCCCCAACGGACCTCACCGACCCGATGGGCACCAAGCCGGACGACACCGATCTGTGCACGCCGAACAGCCTCACCGACGGCACAAAGATCCTGATGGCCGACGGTACGCGCAAGCCGATCAAGGAGGTGCGGGCCGGCGACAAGGTCCGCACCGTCGATCCAGCGACGGGCCGCACGACGGCACGCCGTGTCGACACGGTGATCACCGGCGAGGGCACCAAACGCCTGGTCACGATCACCGTCGCCACCGGACACGGAACCCGTTCCCTGACCGCGACGGACAACCACCCGTTCTGGGTCACGGACCTCGGCGCCTGGGTCGATGCGGCGCGGCTGCGGCCCGGCATGTGGCTCCAGACGGCGTCGGGTGCCCGTGTCCAGGTCAACGCAATCGACGTGCATACGGCGCGGCACGCCGAGGTCCGAAACCTCACGGTGTCCGGCACTCACACGTACTTCGCAGACGCCGGCGGCACCGACGTGCTCGTCCACAACCAGAACGAACTCCCGGAGGGCAGCCAGCCGCCCGATTACATCGGCCAACATGAGAACGCGTACGACCTGTTCAACCGCGCGGGACGGATCCCCCGGATCGTTGAGGCGATCAGAACGGGCAGGTTGGCGTACGACAGCGCTGGGAACTTCACGTCGCAACTCCCCGACACCGCGACCCCGTTCCCGAAGATCACTGCGACGGTGAAGCAACTGGTCCGGATCGGTTGGGGCCTGCGGGCGGCAGTAAAGACGTACAACTCACTGGCCGTCCAGGGGAAGCACGTGAACACGACGGGACGCGGCCGCCATGCGAAGGGCAATACGCCGACCGGGAGCCATCAGGAAGAGTGTGGCGAAACAGAGTAACGACGAGTGACGACATGATGTGCCGCCGGGACGTGCCGGCCGGGTCGCTCCTCGCCTGCCACGGCGACCTGCTGATCCAGGTGTGCGGGGCGAATCCGGGGACCGTACAGGGCGTGCCGGCGGGACTTGAGCAAGCGATCGGGGGCGGGGTACGGCGGCGGTAAGGGAGGTCGCGCAGATGGTGGCGGTGTTTGGTCACGGTTCACTCGACGGCTTCACCGAGGTTGTTGGGTCGGGCCGGGACGCCCTGCCGGGATTGCTCTACCACGATCCGTTGTATCCGGCAGTGCCGCGTGACGTGGAGTACTCGGCCCAGGCGGTTGTGAGGCGGTCGACCAGCGCGGCGGCTGTCGCAGGAGGGAAGGCGTAGGGAAGCCTGATGCAGTGGTCGTGGGCACCGGTGACATCCAGGGCAGCGCCCGGAACGACCTCCGCACCATGCCGGAGTGCTATCTGGGCGAAGACTTGGGCGTCCGTGGCGCCTGGCAGTTCGATCCACAGGACCGAGCCTCCGTCGGGGGGCTGCCAGCGCCATTGCGGAAGCCCACGGGACAGCAGCTCTCCCATGGTGGAGAGGCGTTGCTGCTGGAGTGCCTCGCGCTCGGGTGCGAGCCCGGGCAGCCGTGGCAGCAGTCTCGCCGCGAGGGCCTGGTCCAGCAGCGGGCTGCCGAGGTCGGCCAGGGCCTTGAGCCGGGCGGCGCGTTCGAGGATCTCCGCAGGGGCGCGGAGCCAGCCGATGCGCAGACCGCCCCAGACCGCCTTGGTCAGCGAACCGACGGTGAGCACCGGTGCGCCGGGCACCGCTCCGCCCCGGGCCGCCGGCGCTGCGGCGATCGGCGGTGGGGCCTGGCCTGGGACGAGGGCGGCCTCGTGGGCGCTGTCCTCCAGCGCGGCGACGCCGTGAGCGGCCGCGAGCTCGGCGACACGGTGGCGGCGTCCTGCCGACATCAGGACGCCGGTGGGGTTGTGGAAGGTCGGCATGACGTACAGCAGGGCGGGCCGGTGCTCGGCCAGCGCAGCCGCCAGCGCGTCGATGCGGACGCCGTCGGAGTCGGTGGCCACGCCGACGAGTCGGGCGCCGGCGGCGCGGAAGAGGTCGAGGCAGCCCGCCCAGCCGGGTGACTCGACCAGGACGGTGGACCCGCGGCCGACGAACAGCTGGGCCGTCAGCCCGATCGCCTGCGTCGCCCCGCTCGTCACCAGCACCTGGTCAGGCGTCGTCGGCAGCCCGCATGCGGTGTGGTGGGCGGCGATCGCGCTACGCAGCGCGGGCAGGCCGGCCGGGTGGTATCCCGCATCGCCGAGAAGGCTGGGCAGGTCCTCGTGCACCAGGTCGAGCAGCGCCGCGCGCAGGTCAGGCCCGCCGGGTTCGGCGGCCTGCCCCAGGGAGATCACGTTCTGTGGCCTGCCGAGGAGTCGCTGCACGATCGCGGTAGCGCGGCTGCCGCGCAGCCGTCCGTCGACCGGGGAGCGGGTGGCTCCAGCCGCCTGCGCGACCCGGGTACCGCTGCCGCGTCGGCTCTCCACCAACCCTGAGGCGCGCAGCGTGTCGTAGGCGGCGACCACGGTAGCCCGGCTGACGGCCAGCGCCTCGGCGAGCCGCCGTTCGGCCGGGAGCCGCTCGCCGGGCCGAAGGTCGCCGGTGCGGATTGTATGGCGGAGCGCCTCGGCGAGCCCTCGGTACCGGGGCCCCGGGGCGGACGTCCAGTCGCCGAGCAGCTCAAGCAGCACGGTCGGCTCGGACGTGTCGTCAATACGGTCCACTTCTCCCCCCATTGGCACGGGTGATGGCTCCGCGCAGGTCAGAGGCTAAGCGAGTAGGCATCAATAGTCCGCCGGCGAAGGGCCTTTCCGTGACCATCCCCGCTCCGCTCGACGCCCGGCTCAGGGCGATCTGCGACCTGAACGTCTTCGCCGCCCGGCAGGACGCCGGACGGCACGAGTACGACGGTGTCCTGCAGGATCTGTCCCCGGCCGGCGTCCGGCGCGGTCTCACCGCCCTCGGTGGGCCCGCCGGGACCGTACCGTACTCGGACGCCCACGACGAGGCGCACGCCGCCGCGGTGGAGGACGCGCTCCGCGTCCGCTTCGGCGAACTGGAGCTGCACCGGGTCAACCCGTTGTGGCACATCGAGAACCTAGATCTGTCCAGTTACGACCGCGAGTACGCGCCGGAACCCGAGCGCGCCGTCGCCCGCCTGGCCCACCTGCGTGGTTGGCCCGCCGCGGTGGACGCGGCCGTCACGGCCCTGGACCGGGCGCCCGCGCCACTGGCCGAGGCCACCTTGCCGCTCGCCCGCGGGCTGGCGTCCTTCGTCGATCCGCAACGCGGCCCGGTGCACGCCGACGCCCGCGTGGCCCTCAACCGGCTGCTCGGCCACATGGAGCAGGCCGCGGTCTCCGGTCCGCCGTCCGCGGCTCTAGGCGGGACCGGGCTCGCCCGTCTGCTGGGCTCGGCGGAGGCGTGCGAGGTGGACCTCGGCGAGTTGTCCGCCCGGGCGGACGCCGAGCGGGACCGGCTGCGGGCCCTGCGGGACGAGTCGCTGCGACGGGTCGGCCCGCACGCGGAGCCCGCGGACACCCTGCGGGCCCTGCAGGCCGACCACCCCGGCCCCGACCAGGTGCTCCCCGAGTTCGAGGAACTGGTGAAGGAGACGGTCGCCTGGGCCGCCGAGCACCGGCTCACACCCTACGACGACGTGGAGGTGCAGGTCCGGCCGATGCCGGACTCCCAGCGCCGGGCACTTGCCGGATTCTTCGGCGCGGCGCCCTACGAAGCCGACGCGCCGGGCCGCTTCTACATCTCACTGCCCGAGCCGTCCTGGAGCGAGGCGGAGACCGAGCAGTGGCTGTCGACCGGGTTCAACCGGACCGTGCTGCCCAACATGGCCGTCCACGAGGTCGCCCCCGGGCATGCCAGCCACTTCAGGGCGCTGCGCCGGGCCACCAGCGACGTGCGCCGTACGCTCCAGTCGGAGGTGTTCGTCGAGGGCTGGGCTCACTACTGCGAGGAACTGGCGCTGGAACAGGGCTTCCGCGGCGCCGACCCCCGGGTCGGTGTGGCCGTCGCCCTGGACGCGCTGCGGCGGGTGACCCGCTTCGCCTGCGCCATCGGCCTGCACACCGGGGCGATGACGGTGGCGGACGCGGCCCAACGCTTCGCCGAGGACGCCTCGCTCGCCGGGCCGGCCGCGGAACACGAGGCCCGTCGCGGCCTGTTCGACCCCACCTACGGGCGCTACACCTGGGGCAAGTTCGCGATCGTGGACCTGCGCCGACGCGCCAAGGAACGCTGGGGCAACAGCTTCACGCTGCCCCGCTTCCACAACGCGCTGCTCGATCTCGGCGCACCCCCGCTGGGGCTCCTCGACACCGCCCTGGATCGCGGATGACCTCACTGCCCGCGTTCGCAGCGGCATCGCTGCTGTTGATCCTCGTCCCCGGCCCGAATCTGCTCTACATCATCACCCGCAGCATGGTCGAGGGGCGCCGGGCGGGCATCGCCTCCGCACTGGGAGTGGAGACCGCCACCCTCGTCCATGTGGCGGCAGCCGCCTTCGGCCTGGCCGCGCTCGTATCCCGCTCCCCGGTGGCCTTCGCGGTTCTGCGGTACGCCGGCGCCGGGTACCTTGCCTGGTTGGGTGTGAGCGCCCTGACAAGCCATGGAAAGTCGGAAGGCCCCGCGACCGCACCCGCGCCCGGCGGTCGCGGACTACTCCGGGCCTACGGCTCCGGCGTACTCGTCAATGTCCTCAACCCGAAAGTCGCCCTGTTCTTCCTGGCATTCCTGCCACAGTTCCTGCCTACCGGGCTAGGGCCGGGCGCGACTCGGACCCGGATGCTCGAACTAGGCTCGGTCTTCCTGGTCATCGCCCTCGGCATGGACCTGTGCTACGCCCTCGCCGGCGCCGCGCTCAGCGGCCGACTCGCACAGAACAGGCATCGGCTGCGGTATCCGGCCGCAGCCGTCTACCTCTGCCTCGCACTCCTGACGGCTGCCGGAGTGCCCTGACCGGCGCTCCTGGTGATCGGTGCCGGAACCCGCACGTACGACGACCCGGAGGCCCCGGTCGGCAACGGCCGGGCGATCGCCATCACCGCCGCGCGAGGGGGCGAGCGTGGCCTGCGGGAGTGCCATGCGCCGCCCGCATGGCGGCGGACGGGATCACGGCGATCAGTCGCCGTCGGTGGGCAGGAGGGTGCCGAGCGGGCCGAGGTCGAGGTTGAGGTCGGACATCTTCAGGTCGAACCGGTCGCACAGCTCCTCCATGGCCTCCTCCAGGCGCATCAGCGTGACGCCGATCTCCTCGACCTGCTCGTCGGACAGGTCGCCCTGGTCGACGCGGCGGATGCACTGGCGTTCGACCAGTTGCCGTACGAGTTCGACGATGGTGAGGACCAGCTGGGCCAGGTCGCGCTGGACGGTCTCGGAGTCGGCCTCGATGCGCCGGCCACCGCGGCGAACCGGGGCGCCCGCCGGGTGGACGGCGTCCGGATCTCGGGCGTGGATGCGATCGTTCATGGTGCCGTCCTCCGGCGTTCGGGGTCTCGCGGGGCGATGACGTCGTCCCCGCCGACCGAGCCGATCAGCACCCGCAGCGAGATCCGGACGAGGTCGACGTCGGCGATGGACAGGACCAGGTCGCCGCTGATGACGACACCGCCGGCCAGCAGACGGTCGAGCAGGTCGACGAGCGCCACACGCTGTGCGGGGACGCCGCCCCGCGCGGACGAGCGATCCACGCCGCTCCGCGCGGCCGGCGAGTATCCGGTGGAGCGGTCTGCGCCGCTTCGTGCGGTCGGCGGGTACCCGGTGGATCGGTCGACCGTCACGCGGGCCCTCCCGCGCCGGGTTCGGAGATCGTGAAGGAGTACGGCGCCCACGGCCCGGTGAGTTGCACCTCCAGCTCCGGCTCGCGAAGGGCGGCGACCGTGGCGGCGAACTCATCGCCTCGATCGTCGTCGACGAGGTACGCGCCGTTCAGCACCATCCAGTCGTCGCGGCCGGACAGCTGCGGGTCCTGCGCCCGGTGGTGGCGGCGCGCCACCGCGATCTCGGCCAGGGCCGCGTCGATCCGCTCGGCGCGCGAGGCCGCCTTGCGCCACGCCTCCTCGCGCGTGTGCAGGTCCGTCCGGCGGCGCTTGAGGTACGCGGTGCCGGGCCGTCCGATGGCCTGCTCCGAAGGTCCGGGCGTCCGCACGTCGCCGGATGGGGTGTGCTGGGTGGTCGCGTACACCTTCACGCCCCACTCCCGGCGTCCGGTCACCCGGGCGAGCACGTCGGTGAACTCCTCGGCGCGTTCCCGCAGCAGACGGCGTATCTGGTCGTCGTCGCGGTAGACGGTCACGAGCCGGACGGGAGCGACCGGGCCCACCGCCGCGGCCGCCTCCACGACCTGGTGGTGGGCGCGGGCGGTGCCCTCCAGCCACGCCAGGTCCTCCAGGTTGCGCTTCAGGCCCTCCTCGCCGAACTGCTCGAGTGGCACCGTCCCGGCGTACGCGACGAGCCCCGCCTCCGTGATCGTCCGCACCGGCGCGCCGAGCAGCCCCGTCAGACCCGGCGGCGGGACCGCCCCAGTGTCCCGGGCGATGGCGTACAGGTACGTTCCGGACTCAGTCACGGCGGCGCTCCGGATCGGTACGGCGGCGCTCCGGGTCCGGGCGGCCGGACGACTCCTCGTACGGGGCCTCGACGGCCCGCCGCCCGCCCCGGCCCTCCTCCAGACCGGCGGCCCGCCGCTTCTCTCCCAGGCCGGCCCGCTGGCCGCCCCGGTCCTCTTCCAGGTCGGCGACCCGCTCCCGCAGCCGGCGGTTCTCCTCCTCCAGGCCGCGCCGGTCACCCGTCAGCCACGGGTCGTGCTCCCACCAGTCGATGCCCAGCTCCCGTGCGGTCTCCACCGACACGATCAGCAGCCGCAGCTTGATGGTCAGCAGCTCGATGTCGAGGAGGTTCACCTGGATGTCGCCGGCGATCACGATGCCCTTGTCCAGGACGCGCTCGAGGATGTCGCCGAGGTTGGCGGGCTCGCGTCCGCCGCCCTGCCCCGCACCGTACGGAGTGACGTAGCCGCCGCGCGGCTCGCCCGGGGTCATGACGCCTCACCGCGGCCGCGCGGGTACCGCTGGATCCGGCGGTACGACGTCAGGTCGCCGCCGTCGTCGATCTCGACCTCGTAGAGGGCGAGCGTGTCCGAGGAGGAGGGGACGCGGCGCGCCTCGAGCAGTTCCACGCCGGCCACCCAGCCGTCCTCCGCCGGGTGCACGGACGTCACGCTCTCCGCGTTCTTGCCGGTCAGCGTGGTGATCTCCCGTAGCGCGGCCTTCGCCGCCTCCGCCGCGGACAGCCGCGCGCCCGAGGTCGCGCGGCGACGCCTCGGCCGCGTCTCCGGCTCGTCCTCCTCGTAGGCGTCCTCGTACTCGGCCGCGTAGTCCTCGTCGGACTCGTCGAGCCGCCGCCCGCGCGCGCGTTCCGGCCGGTCTCTGCGGCTGGCGGACACGGTTTCTCCCTTCCGGCGGGACGGCCGGGACCCCTTACGGAGCGCCGGTGGTCCGACCGCCGATCAGACGGCCGAGGATCTCCTGCTGTGCCTCGGCCTCTTCCTCCTCCGAGATCAGGCCGGCCTGGCGTTGCCGCTCGAGCTCCTCGAGCCGGGCGCGGATCGCCATCGGGCTCGTGAGCTCCTGCTCGACCTGTTGCTGGATCACCTCGCCCAGCTTGACCACGCCTTTCACCGGGAGGACCGGCAACGTGAGGATCGACGAGATCAGCCCCACCGGATCACCCTCCCGGCCTCGGCGTGATGACGAAGTCGTACGGCGCCATCGGGCCGAGCAGGCGGAGGCTCACGCGGCCCTGCCACTCTCGGGCGAACTCCTCCACGGCCTTCTCGAACTGCTGCCGCTGCTCGGTCTCGACGAGGAATGCGGTCTGGACGGCGTCCTCGTGGTGCGTCGGCTCGCGCAGGACGGTCGCCACCGCGTGGCCCGACAGCGCCTGGACGGCCCGCTGGGTGTCGGCCTCGCGCTTGGAGGAGATCGCCTGGTTGATGACCTCGCCCAACCGGATCCGGGCGTCGCGCGTGAGCTCTTCGAGCCGGCCGTGGATCTCCTCGCGGAGGCGGGCGGCCTCGGGGACCTCGGCCAGGATCTCGCGGAGCACGGCACGCTCCTCGTAACGGCCCTTCAGAACGTACTCGACGCGCCCTTCCATCTCGTTCAACGCGGCCAGGAACTGGTCGTGGTTGGCGGCCAGCAGCTCGTCTTCGACGGCCTCGCGGCTCGTCAGCACCGCGCCGAAGCGCAGTGGCAGCACCGGGACCTCCACGGCCGCCTCGTCCAGCAGCCGCTGGTGCGTGGTGAGGTCCTCCGGCCGGCCGATCGGGGATCCGGTCCGGATCTCGCTCACGAGGGCGGCGATCCGCCCGTGGCGGACCAGGTCGACGTCGCCGTCCCGCAGGCCGCGCGCGTCGGGGCTCACCTCGACGTCTCCGGGCAGGATGCCGTACACGTAGCAGCCGACGGCGCGCTCCTCCTGCGCATCCGGGGCCTGCTCGGGTGCTGCCATCTCACTCCTCCCCTGTGCGGCGGCGCCGCCGTGCGGCCCGCTCGGCGTCATCGACGCCCACGAACTCACGGAACTTCTCGCCGACGCCCTCGATGGCGCCCCGGGTCTTGTGCTTGGCGCCGCCCTCCTGAATGTCCTTCATCAGTCCGGGGATCCCCTGCTCCTCGGTCCGGGTCAGGTCCAGGCGGCCGGCCGCCTCGGCGAACTGCAGGTAGGTCTCGACGCTGGCCACCACGATGCGCGCGTCGATGGCCAGCACCTCGATGCCGACCAGCGAAACCCGGACGTACGCGTCGATGACCAGGCCCTTGTCCAGGATCGTGTCGATGACGTCGGCCAGGCCGCCCGCCGAAGGCCGCCCCATGCCGCCCCCGCCCGCCGGCTCCACTGCCGTGGTCATGGTCCCCCCCAACGTGTCCTCGGTCAGCCTCGACGCTCGCGGCGTGCCCGGTCCGGCCGGTCCCCTCGCCCGCCGCTCACGGCCTCGCGGCGCCGGAACTCCTCGCCGGGCTCTTCGTCCTCGTAGTCGTACTCGTACTCGGCTTCCTCCTCCGCGTACCGTTCCTCGCGTCCGCGCCGCTCCGCGCGTTCCGGCTCTTCCTCGTCCGCGCCGTACTTCGCGCGCTCCGCGGGCCGGCCCTCCTGCTCCTCGTGCAGCGCGGTCTCGTGGTCCTTGACGACCTGACCGTCGTGGATCTCCCCGCGCCAGCCCTCGATCTCGTCCGGACGCAGGATCGCCTGGGTCATGGCGTGCCGCTGGAAGTGCTTGAACTCCAGGCGCGCACGGCGTCCCTGGGCGCGCCACAGGTTGCCGGTGTACTCGAAGAACCCCTTCGGGTGGTACTCCAGCACGAGCGCGATGCGGGTCAGGTCCGGCCCGATCTCGCTGAACACCACCGCGCCGTCCACGTAGCCCTTGGGGCCCTTGGACCGCCAGACGATCCGCCGGTCGGGGACCTGCTCGATGATGGTCGACTCCCAGTCGCGGTGCGACCAGAGGATATGGGCCTTCCAGCGGACCTTCTCGTCGGACTCCTGGTGGACGTCCTCCACCTTCTTGGTGAACGACGGGAAGTCCTCGAACCGGGTCCACTGGTCGTAGGCCAGCCGAACCGGCACGCCGACGTCGAGCGTCTCGACGATGTTGGTGACCTTGAGCTTCTTGCCCTTGCCGCCCTTGCCCCCGCGCGCCTTCTGCTCGAGCTTGGTCCTGGCGAACGCCTTCAGCGCGTTGAACCCGGGGGCGAGCCGGTCCTTCAGCGACTCACCTTCGCCTCCCCCGGTCAGGACGGACAGCAGCCGACCGCCGCCCCCCTTGGTCACCGCCGACACCAGACCGCCTCCGGCACCTCCCGTCAGCGCCGGCAGCAGGCCGCCCCCACCGTGCTCGGAGTAGTCGCCGAGCCGGTCCGCGGCGCCTTCGACCCGGCTGATGAGGCGGAGAAGGGCTCGCGTGGCCATGGCGGTGATCAGGCCCTGGACCTCATTGAGCAGCCGGTCGGTGTGCAGGCTCTTGAGCAGTTCGCCGCCGGGGAGGCGTTCGGTGGCCTCCTCCAGCGGTCGGGTCGCCGAGCGTGCCGCCTCCCTGGCCGAGCGCGTCGCCTCCGTCACGGGGCTCACCTCCGTGTCCGCCGGACGGGTGACCCGCCGAACCGGCCGGCCCGGCGTGGCCGCTCGCTCTCCTCGTCGACCTCGTCCCCGGCATCCGCACCGCGCCGGGCGGCCCGCGGCCGCTCGACGTCCTCATCCTCGTCGGCGGCTTCCGCCCTGGTCCCGCGCCGTGCGGCCCGTGGCCGCTCCTCGACGTCCTCCCGGGAGACGCGGGGCCGGCCGCGGCCGACGGGAGGCCGACGCTTCGGGCGTTCCGCACGCTCTTCGTCGTAGCCTTCGGCCTCGTAGGCCTCCTCGTCCTCCCGCGCGCCACCCGGCGTCCGCGGCTGGAGCAGAGAGTCGGTCCGCCGCTGGAGGCGGTCGCTCAGCGCGTCGATCTGGCTGCTCGCCGCCGTGACGGCGGCGGCCTTGCCGGCCTCGACGAGGCGTCCGCGAACGGTCTCGGTCAGGACCTTGACCTCGGGAGAGGCGCTGAGCAGCTTGGTGCCCTGCCTGACCAGGCCGGCCGGGTCCTTGGCGATACGGCCGGACGCCCCCGCCGCCGCGAGCGTCAACGCCAGCTTCATCTTGCGCCTGCGCCCCATCAGATAGCCGGCGCCGACGGCCAGGGCGATCCGCAGTCCGTCCTTCATGATCGTCCCCCTTAGCGCCGTCGCCAGGGCGGGTGACCGTGCCCCGCACCGCCCTGGACCGATCTCGAACTCGGCGATCCCCCGATGCCGGAAACGTCGAAATCAGGCGCATATACGATCAATTCGTCCGTCTAACACGCTTCGCCTTACCCCCAGGGTCGCCCCCAAAACACGCTGCGCAAGCGGCCGGACACGACCGTCCGTCACCCCGCCGGTTCGAGCCTGACGATCACGGACTTGGACGTCGGGGTGTTGCTGACGTCGGCCGTGCTGTCGAGGGGGACCAGGACGTTCGTCTCGGGGAAGTAGGCCGCCGCGCAGCCGCGCGCGGTCGGATACCCGATGACGCGGAAGGCGGGCGCCCGACGCTCCACACCGTCGGCCCACTCGCCGACCAGGTCGACGAGGGCGCCGTCGGCGATCCCGAGCGCCTCCAGGTCGGCCGGGTTGACGAACACCACGCGGCGTCCGGCCTTTACCCCCCGGTAGCGATCGTCCAGGCCGTAGACGGTCGTGTTGTACTGGTCGTGGCTCCGGATGGTCTGCAGCAGCAGGCGTCCCTCCGGCACCCGCAGCACCTCCAGGGGATTGACCGTGATCCGGGCCTTCCCCGAGGCGGTCGGGAAGCGCCGCTCGTCGCGCGGGGCGTGCGGCAGCGTGAACCCGCCCTCCCGCCGGACGCGGGCGTTGTAGTCGGTGAAGCCCGGGACGACCCGGGAGATGTGGTCCCGGATCCGGTCGTAGTCGTCCTCCAGCGCCGCCCAGTCGATCTCCGCGCCGGGCAGGGCGGCCCGGGCCAGTCGGCACACGATCGCGACCTCCGACAGCAGCTCCGGGGAGGCGGGCCGCAGCCGGCCGCGCGAGGCGTGCACCATTCCCATCGAGTCCTCGACCGACACGAACTGCGGGCCGCTCGCCCGTACGTCCAGCTCCGTACGGCCGAGCGTCGGCAGGATCAGCGCCTGCTCCCCCGCGACGGCGTGCGAGCGGTTGAGCTTGGTGGACACCTGGACGGTGAGCCGGCAGGTCCGCATCGCCGCCTCGGTCACCGCCGAGTCCGGGGCCGCCCGGACGAAGTTGCCGCCCATGCCGAAGAAGACCCCGATCCGGCCCTCCCGCATCGCGCGGATCGCCGCGACCGTGTCCACGCCGTGCTCGCGCGGCGGCTCGAACCCGAACTCGGCGCCCAGCGCGTCCAGGAACGCCGGCGCCGGCTTCTCGTAGATGCCCATCGTCCGGTCGCCCTGGACGTTCGAGTGCCCGCGCACCGGGCACACCCCCGCGCCGGGCCGGCCGACGTTGCCGCGCAGCAGCAGGAAGTTCACGACCTCGCGGATGGTCGGCACGGAGTTCTTGTGCTGGGTCAGCCCCATCGCCCAGCAGACGACGATCCGCTCGGCCTTCAGCACCTCGGCGAGCGTCTCGTCGATCTGTTCCCGCGACAGCCCGGTCGCCTCCAGGACCTGCGCCCAGTCGAGCGTGCGCAGGTGGGCGACCAGTTCGTCGAACCCGTCGGTGTGGGCGGCCAGGAAGTCGTGGTCGACGGCGTCCTTGTCCAGCAGCAGGCGGTTCAGGGCCTGGAACAGCGCCAGGTCGCCGTTGACCCGGATCTGCAGGAACAGGTCGGCCAGCGGCGTGCCCCGGCCCACCAACCCGGACGCCTTCTGCGGGTTCTTGAAGCGGATCAGCCCGGCCTCCGGCAGCGGGTTGACCGCCACGATCCGCGCCCCGGCCTTCTTGGCCCGTTCCAGCGCGGACAGCATGCGCGGGTGGTTGGTCCCCGGGTTCTGCCCGACCACGAAGATGAGGTCGGTGGTGTGCAGGTCCTCGAGCAGCACCGATCCCTTGCCGACGCCGAGCGTCTCGGTCAGCGCCGAACCCGACGACTCGTGGCACATGTTCGAGCAGTCCGGCAGGTTGTTCGTGCCGAACGCCCGGACGAAGAGCTGGTAGGCGAAGGCGGCCTCATTGGACGTACGGCCGGAGGTGTAGAAGACGGCCTCGTCCGGGGACGACAGCGCGTTCAGCTCGGTCGCCACCAGCGCGAACGCCTCGTCCCACGAGACCGGCTCGTAGTGGTCGCTCCCGGCCCGCTTCAGCATGGGCTCGGTGAGCCGGCCCTGCTTACCCAGCCAGTGGTCGCTCCGCTCCGCCAGCTCCGTCACCGGGTGGGCGGCGAAGAACTCCCGCGTCACCCGGCTGGTCGTGGCCTCCTCCGCGACGGCCTTGGCGCCGTTCTCGCAGAACTCCGCGACGTGCCGGTGGTCGCCCTCCGGCCAGGCGCAGCCGGGGCAGTCGAACCCGTCCTTCTGGTTCACGCGGAGCAGAGTGAGCGCCGTGCGGCGCGGCCCCATCTCCCGCAGCGCCTCGCCCAGGCCGGCGCGGACGCCGGGGAGACCGGCCGCGGCGCGCTCCGGCGGAGTGACCTCCATCCGCGTGTCGTCGGCATCGTCGGTAGCGGGCCTGCGCGATGACATCGCTGTTCTCCTGTTCCCGGGTTCGGCGCCCGTCCGCGTCAAGGATGACATCTCCCGGATCCGGACAGAATGACCGGGAGGGCGCGGAGCCCGCGGTTGCGGAAGGAGTCGCGCCACTCCAGATCCTTCTCGTCGACGGCGAGCGCGAGGTGCGGGAACCGGTCCAGCAGCGCGGCGATGCCCGCCTCGACCTCCGTGCGCGCCAGCGACGCGCCCAGGCAGTAGTGCGGGCCGTGCCCGAAGCCGAGGTGCGGATTGTCGGTGCGGCTCGGGTCGAGCCGCTCCGGATCGGGGAACCGGTCCGGGTCGTGGTGGGCGGACACCAGGGAGAGCATGACCGTCTCCCCCGCCGGGATCGTCACCCCGCCGATCTCCACGTCCGTCACCGGGAACCGCCGGATCGCGAGCTGTGGCGGCGGGTCGAACCGCAGCAACTCGTCCACCACGGCCGGCGTAAGCTCCGCGCGCGCCCTGGTCAGCGCCTCCGGGCGGGTCAACAGCGCGACGAGGCCGTTGCCCAGCAGGTGCATGGTGTTCTCGTAGCCGGCGAACAGGACCAGGAACGCCGCAGAGGTCAGCTCGTCCTCGCTGAGCCGGTCCTCCTCGTCGCGGAGCTGGATCAGCGCGCTGAGCAGATCCTCACCCGGCGTCGCCCGCTTGGCCGCGATGAGGCCGAGGATGAAGCGGTACAACGAGCCCAGCGAGTCGCGCGCCTGCTGCGGGCTCTCGGGCGCGAGCAGGCCATCGGTCCAGGACCGGAAGTCCGGCCGGTCCGCCGCGTCGACGCCGAGGAGCTCGCAGATCACGACGATCGGCAACGGCGCGCAGTACGCGGCGAGGAGGTCGACCTCGTCGCGTCCGTCGAGCGCGTCCAGCAGTTCCTCGGCGACGTCCCGTACGCGGGGCCGAAGCCGCTCGATCCGGCGCGGCGTGAACCCCTTCGCCACGATCCGGCGCAGCCGCGTGTGGGCCGGCGGGTCCATGTTCAGCAGGTTCGCGTCCAGGGCGGGCGGCAGCGAGAAGCCCTTGTACCCGCCGTTGGACCGGGCCTTGTCCAGCGACAGCCGCGGATCGGCCAGCGCCTTGCGTACGTCCTCGTACCGGGTGACCAGCCAGACCTCGGTTCCGTCCGGGGCCAGGGCACGATGCACCGGTCCCTGCTCGCGGAGGCGGGCGTACGTGGCGCGTGGATCCGTGACGAACTCGGAGTCGATCTTCATCGGCTGCACCGCCTTGAATGTACCGGGCACCGGACGCCTCCGCTCATCCACAACCTTCGTACGTCAGCGACCGGAAGTGGGCGCCGAACCGGCTACAAGCCGTATGGACAGACGAAGGCGACGGCCCCGTGATCGATATCCGCCCGATCGGCTGGAGCAAAAGCGGCTGACAGGAGCGACGACCGGCACAAGAGCATCAACTACACGTATCATCTCGATATATCGAGTCGATATATCTGGTGCAGTACGGTAGGCGAACGGACAAGGGGACAGATGATGCAACACGGCACCCGCGACGATCTCCTCGGCCGACTGGCCGCGGAGATCGGATCCGCCACGACCACGCACCCGCTAAGGGTTGCCATCGACGGGCCGCCCGGCGCGGGCAAGACCACGCTGGCCGACGAACTCGCCGTCGTCCTCCGCGCGCAGGGCCGCGAAGTCATCCGCGCAACGATCGATGACTTCCTGTTCCCCCGCGCCCAGCGCTATCGACGCGGCCAGTACTCGGCCGAAGGCTGCTACTTCGACGCCCACGACCACGACGCGATGCGCCGGGTGCTGCTCGACCCGCTGGGCCCGGACGGAGATCGAAGGTTCCAGACAGCGGTCTACCACCGGGAAACCGACACCACGCTGTCCCTCCCGATCACCACGGCCCCCGCGGACGCTGTGCTGCTCTTCGACGGTGTCTTCCTCCTGCGCCCAGAGCTGCTCGACCGGTGGGACCTGAGCATCTTCATGGCCGTCACGTTCGATCGGACGTTGGATCGCGCCCAGGCCCGAGGCACAGCACTGGCCGGACTCACCGCCGACGCAACCGAGATCGAGCGGTCCTGGCGCGACCGCTACATCCCCTCCCAACAGCTCTACTTCGCTCAGGACCGTCCGACCGACCACGCCGACATCATCGTGAACAACGATGAGCTCCAGCGGCCTGCATGGGAAGTCAGACCGCACTGACCGGTACCCAAAATCACTGGATCAGCCAGGCCGACCGCCCCCTGGTGATGAGTTGTCGCGCCCGCACCCGTCACACCTACGACGGGAAACGACGAGGCGGAAGGATGACGTGATGAGTGCGGACACGCGGCTGGAGGAGCTGGGCGGGAGCGGTCTGGGCGGGAGCGGTCTGGGCGAGGTCGACGAGCCGGCGTTCTCGGGGCTGGCGGAGCGGCATCGGCGGGAGCTGCACGTGCACTGCTACCGGATGCTCGGGTCGTTCGAGGACGCCGAGGACACCGTGCAGGAGACGTTCCTCCGTGCCTGGCGGCGGCGGGAGACCTTCGAGGGGCGGTCGACGTTCCGGGCCTGGCTGTACCGGATCGCCACCAACGCCTGCCTGGACCTGCTCGCCGAGCGCCGCCCGGAGCCCGCGACCGGCGGCGAGGTGCTGTGGCTGCAGCCCTACCCGGACCGCCTGCTCGACGAGCTGCCCGCAGGCGACGCGGACGAGCCGGAGACCGTCGCCGTCGCGCGGGAGACGATCGAGCTGGCGTACCTGGTCGCAGTCCAGCACCTCGCGCCGCGCCCGCGGGCCGTGCTGATCCTGCGGGACGTGCTCGGCTGGCCGGCGAAGGACGTCGCGGAGCTTCTCGGGGACTCCGTCAACTCCGTGAACAGCGCGCTACAGCGGGCCCGCGCCGGAATGCGGGAGCACCTTCCCGCCGAGCGGCAAGACTGGACCGGCGGCGAGGAGGACGCCGGAACGCGAGAGCTGGTGCGCCGCTATACCGAAGCCAGCGTGGCCACGGACGTCGACGGGCTCGCCGCACTGCTGCGGGACGACGTCCGCTTCTCGATGCCGCCCACGCCGGGCCTGTACGTCGGCCGCGACACAGTGGTGAACGGCTGGGTCGAGAGCGGCTTCGAGGGCATGAAGCACCTGCGCACCGTCCTCACCTCCGTGAACCGGCAGCCCGCCGTCGCCTTCTACCTCTGGCGGAAGCGGGAGGGCGCGTACCTGCCGCTGACGATCGACGTCCTGCGCGTCACCGGCGGGGCGATCACCGAGATCGTCACATTCCACGACGACCAGTTCCCGCGGCTCGGGCTGCCGGAGCGCCTGCCGGCGGACGGCACGGAGTAGTCCCGGTGCGGACGCTCGCGCTGCGCGGTGGCGCGCGTGTCGCGGTGGTCGCGGCCAAGCGTCACCCCCAGGGCCAGGACCGTCACATGCCCGTCAACACACCCCTACGCCGGTCACCGAATGATGGAGGATGACATGAACAGCATGAATGACACCGGGGTCGGCGCAGGCCCGGCATCGGGCCAGGCCGGCCACACCCACCGAGTCCGCGGGCTCGCCGTCACCGGCTTCGTTGCCACGCTCGCAGCGATGGTGGCCACCACCCTCGCCGCTGCGCTTGCCCAGGCCATCGGCGTCGACTTCGAGGTCCCCGATGGTGGCGAGACGATCCCGTTGTCCGGGTTCGCCGTGGTGACCGGCTTCTTCTCGGTCGTGGGCATCGTCATTGCCGTCGCTCTTCTTCGTTGGAGCGCTCGCCCCGCCGAGCGATTCGTGTGGACGGCAGTGTCGCTGACCGCGATCTCGTTGATCCCGCCCCTCCTCTCCGGAGCGAACACCGCCACCACCACCGCCCTCCTCGGGCTACACCTCGTTCCCGCGACGGTGATGGTCCCCACCCTGGCGCGGAGCCTCCGCACCCGGACCGATTGACGATCCCGCAGCGGGACAACGCGCGGCGCAAGGGCGTGCGCGGCGGCTTGAGCCGGGATCTGACCCTCTCCCGGGTCGAGTGGCCGCGCACATCGGCTTCGGTGGCCGGCCGTCAGCGCGACGTGCCCGCCCCACGTAGGCCCAGCGCGTGGCGGGCGTAGCCGCGTACGTCCGCGTCGCCGTCGTCCAGGGCCCTGCGCAGCGCCTCGGCGGCGTCCGGGTCGGCGGCCCACCGGCCGAGTGAGATCACCGCCGCCTTGCGGACGTCGAGGTGCGAGTCTGCCAGGGCCTTGACCAGCGGGCCGATCGCGACCGCGCCCTCGGCGCCGGCCAGGCCGCGTGCGGCTCCGGTCCGCACCTGCCAGGCCGGATCGCCGAGCGCGGCCGTTGCGTCGGCGTCCAGGGGCGGCGGGCAGCCGATCGGCGCGAACGCCTCGAGAGCGGCGGCCCGGACCAGCGGGTCGGGGTCGGCGCCGAGTTCGCGCAGGGCGCCGGCCGACAGGGGCGAGCCGATCGCCCCCAGCCCATGGGCGACGGCCACCCGTACCTCGCGGGACGGGTCGGCGGCGGCGCGCGTGACGGTCTCGGCGGCGTCCAGGGACACGAGCCCCCGGACGGCCTGCAGACGCACCCGCTGATCCTCGTCGGTGAGCGCTCCGGTGAAGGCGTTCTGATCGGCGAGGCGGAGCGCGCGCAGCACGTCGAGGACGGCGGCGCGGGCGAGCGGGTCGCGGGCGGTGAGCCGCCGGGTGAGGCACGCGCGTACCTCTTCGGTGGCCGGCAGCACCTCGACCAGCTCCCGCAGGCCGATGGCGGCGGCACGGCGGACGGACGGGTGGTCGTCGTCCAGGCGCTCGGCGAGCGCGACGGCCACGCCGTCCGGCACCACCTCGGTCAGGGCCGTCACGGCCGCCCTGCGGACCTTCGGGTCGGGGTCCGTCAGGTAGGGCCGGAGCCGGCCGAGCTCGGGGCGTTCCTCGACCAGTTCGAGGAGTTCCAGCATGCGCGGCGACCGTCCGCCTCCCCGGCCGCCGAGGCGGGTGGCGGTCTCCTCCTCCGGGCTCACGGGCCGGTACGTGCCGCCCACCGGGCCGAGGACGACCGGCTCGGGGTCCGCCTCGGGCACGGTGAACTCCTCGACCGGCACGATGTACGGTGCGACGGGCCGCTTCAGGAACTCCATGGACCCGTCGGCGGCGCGGCGCAGGTTGAGGTGGCAGAACCACGAAGAGTCGTCGCGTTCGGGCAGGTCGGCGCGGTCGTGGTACAGCCCCCACCGGCTCTCGGTGCGGGCCAGGGAGGACCGCGCGGCCATCTCGGCGCAGTCGCGGATGAAGGTGACCTCCACGCAGCGCATCAGCTCGTGCGGGTCTCGGGCGCCCATCGCGGCGATCTCCCGCTCCATCCGCGTGAACGTCTCGACCGCGATCTCCAGCTTGGCCGCGGTCTTCGGCGGGGCGACATAGTCGTTGACGAAGCGGCGCAGCTTGTACTCCACCTGCTCCTGCGGCGGGCCGTCGGGGTTGCGCAGCGGCCGGTAGATCAGCTCGTGCGCGGCGGCGATCTGGTCCTCGGGCAGGGTGCCGTGTTTCACGTGGGCGGCGGCGTGCGCGCCCGCCAGGTCGCCGAAGACGAAGGCGCCGATCATGTAGTTGTGCGGCACGCAGGCGAGGTCGCCGGCCGCGTACAGGCCCGGCACGGTGGTCGCGGCGTTCTCGTCGACCCACACGCCCGAGGATGAGTGCCCTCCGCACAGGCCGATCTCGGAGATGTGCATCTCCACGTCGTGGGTGCGGTAGTCGTGGCCGCGACCGGCGTGGAACGTGCCGCGGGTCGGCCGTTCGGTGGTGTGCAGGATGCCCTTGAGGGTGTCGATCGTCTCGCCCGGCAGATGGGTCAGCTTCAGGTAGATCGGCCCACGCGCCGAGTCGATCTCCCGCTTGACCTCGGACATCATCTGCCCCGACCAATAGTCGCAGTCGACGAACCGGTCCCCCGTGGCGTTGACCTGGTAGCCGCCGAAGGGATTGGCGACGTACGCGCAGGCGGGCCCGTTGTAGTCCTTGATCAGCGGGTTGATCTGGAAGCACTCGATGCCGCTGAGCTCGGCGCCGGCGTGGTAGGCCATCGCGTGGCCGTCGCCGGCGTTCGTCGGGTTCTCGTACGTGCCGTACAGATAGCCGCTGGCGGGCAGGCCGAGCCGTCCGGCCGCGCCGGTCGCCAGGATGACCGCGCCGGCGGAGACGACCGTGAACTCCCCGGTGCGCGTGTCGAACCCCACGACGCCGACGGCGCGGCGCGTCTCACCCGACCGACCCACCCCGGCCGACCTCCCGGTGTCTGTGAGCACGCGCACCGGCATGACGCGGTTCTCGATGCGGATCCGCTCGCGCATCGACCGCTGCCGCAGCACCCGGTAGAGCACCTTCTTGACGTCCTTGCCCTCGGGCATCGGCAGGACGTAGCTGCCGGAGCGGTGCACCCGGCGGACGTTGTACTCGCCGTGCTCGTCCTTCTCGAACTTCACGCCGTAGCGTTCGAGCCGGCGGACCATCGCGAAGCCCCGCGTGGCGGTCTGGTGGATCGTGCGCTGGTTCACGATGCCGTCGTTGGCGCGGGTGATCTCGGCGACGTAGTCCTCGGGTTCGGCGCGGCCCGGGATGACCGCGTTGTTGACGCCGTCCATGCCCATCGCCAGCGCGCCGGAGTGCCGGACGTGCGCCTTCTCCAGCAGGAGCACGGAGGCCCCGTGCTCGGCCGCGGTGATCGCGGCCATCGTCCCGGCGGTCCCGCCGCCGACGACCACCACGTCGGCGCGGAGTTCCTGCCGCGTACTCGGCGGGGGGACGTCCATCAGCCGCTCTCCTCTCCGGCCGCTCCGGCGGGCACGCCGGCGCGGGTACCGAGTGCCGCGAGGATCCGGGTCCGCTCCTCCTCGCGCAGGGGTGAATCGGGTCGCCGGGGATCGGAGACGTCGATCTCCACCTCGATCCCGGCCGGGCCCAGAACCGCGACCCGGTCGCCGAGCAGGAGCGCCTCCTCGACGTCGTGGGTGACGAAGACGACGGTGGTGGGGGCGGCCTGCCACACGCCGACGAGCAGGTGCTGCATCACCGCGCGGGTCTGGGCGTCCAGCGCGCCGAACGGCTCGTCCATCAGGACGGCGCGGGGGGCGCCGGCCAGCGTGCGGGCGAGCTGGACCCGCTGGCGCATGCCGCCGGACAGCTCGCGCGGCAGCCGGTCCCCGGTTTCACCCAGGCCCACCCCGTGCAGCCACTCCTCGGCCCGCGCCCTCCGCTCCCGCCGGGGTACGCCGCGCACGGCGAGGGGCAGTTCGACGTTGCGGCGGACCGATCGCCACGGCAGCAGAGCGTCGTCCTGGAAGATCAGCGCCCGGTCGGAGGACGGCCCGGTGATCGGCGCGCCGTCGGCCAGGAGGCGGCCCGTAGAGGCCGGCAGCAGGCCGGCGAACGCGCGCAGCAGGGTCGACTTGCCGCAGCCGGACGGCCCGACGACGACCAGGATCTCCCCGGCCCGTACCCACAGGTCGAGTCCGGTGATGACGGGCGAGCCGGGGTAGCCGAGCGCGGCGTCCTCGGCGCGCAGTTCGAGGGCGCTCACGATCTGCTCCTCCGCACGCGACTCCAGCACACTCATGACCGCTCCTCCCCACGCGACTCCCCACGCGGCTCCAGCGCGCTCATGACCGGCTCCTCCGTACGCGGTTCCAGCACGTTCATGACCGGCTCCTCGCCTCGGCGGGGAGCCAGCGCGTGGCCCGGCGGCCGACCAGCTCCACGGCGCCCGAGGTGAACTTGCCGAGCAGGCCGATCGTGAGCATGCCGATGATGACTCCGGGATAGTCGACGATCGTGTACGCCTGCCAGGTCCGGTAGCCGATGCCGTAGTCGCCGGAGATCATCTCGGCGGAGATCACGCAGATCCAGGCCACGCCCATGCCGATCGACAGCCCGCCGAACACCCCCGGCAGGGCGCCGGGCAGCACGACGCTCCACAGCACGCGCCACCGTCCGGCGCCCATGGTCCGGACCGCGTCCTCCCACACGGTCGGCAGGGCCCGTACGGCGTGCCGGGTGCTGACGAGGATGGGGAAGAACGCCGCGGCGAAGGTGATGAACACGATCCCCTGCTCGTTCTTCGGGAAGATCAGGATGGCGACCGGCACCATCGCGATCGCGGGGATCGGGCGGACCAGCTCGAAGAGAGGCTGCAGGATGTCCTCGGCGAGCCGCGACCGCGCCACCAGGACGCCCACCGTGATCCCCAGCGCGGCGGCCAGTGTGAATCCGGTCAGGATCCGGACCAGGCTCTGCGCCACGTCGAGGTAGTACTGGCCGCCGCCGAGGTGGTCGGCGAACTGCCGGGCGACCTCGATGGGGCCGGGCAGGCGGTCGAACCGCACCCCCAGCCGCAGGTTCGTCGCCGTGACCGCCTGCCAGATCAGGAGGGCGGCGAGCACGGACGCCGTGCGAAGCGCCACCCGCCGGAGGCGCGGAGCCGCGGGCGGCGCGAGGGGCGGCGTCGTCTCCCGCGCGGGCCGCGCCCGGAGGCGCGTGTCCTCTCGCCGGGTGACCAGGCCGCTCATGCCGCGCTCACCGCCTCCGCGTACGCGACGGTCTTCGCGCCGGCGTGCCCGGCGAGGTAGGCGCGCGCCTGTTCCGGCGTGGTGAACGGGATGAGCCGACGGTCCTTCGCGGCCGCGGGGTCCAGCACCCAGACCATCTTGTCGGCGAACCACCGGGTCCCGGTCGCCGCGCCGGGCACATACGCGGCGCGGACCGTCCGGCCGGAGTCCTGGAACGCCCGGATCCCGCGGAGCAGGCAGACGGGATCGGCCGCCGGGTGCGTGGCCTCTTCGCCGTTCAGCCAGATCTCACCCGCAGTCGCCGCGTCCTTGACGGGAACGTGGCAGGCGGCGTCCGTCCCGGTGATGGCGGCCGGGTTCGCGGTGGCCGCCGCGTCCGTGGCGTAGGAGCCGCCGTACACCTGCCGCAGGTAGCTGTCATCGATGAACTTCGCGGGGTCGAGCGGCTTCTGCAGCACGCCGATCGACTTCAGGAACGGTATGTCGTGCTCGAAGGCCGCCCGCAGTGGGGCTTTGATCGTCAGGTCGAAGGTCGCCACTCCGCCGGCGCCGTTGTACAGGTAGACCACCTCCGGGGGCAGGCCGGTCGCCCGCGCGACGCGCTCCGCGGCCTTGACCGGCTCGGTGTGGAGGTAGCGGGTCGCGTCGATCTGCGCCTGGAGGAAGGCCTTCAGCACGTCCGGCCGAGCACCGGCGAGGCTCTTGCGCACCACGACCCCGTGGAAGGTGGGGACGTCGAGCGAGCCGCCGTCGTAGAGCAGCCGCGCCTGCCCCTTCTGGACCAGGAGGCCGGGCCAGGCGACGAACTGGGCCAGCGCCTTCACGCTGCCGGACTGCAGCGCCGACGTGCCGACCGGCGGCTGCTGGTTCTCGATCCGGACGTCGTGGGCGGGGTCGAGACCGTACTTCCGCATCGCCTGGACGAGCGTCCCGTGCCCCGCGGATCCGACGCTGGCGGAGACGGCCTGCCCCTTGAGGTCCCGCAGCGTCCGGGCGCTCGAACCCGGTGCGACAACGACGCCGTTCAGCGCGCCCTTGAGGTTGTACCCGGTGACGGACACCATCTCGGTGACGGCGTCACCGCCCTGGGCCTGGGAGCGGGACCCGTTGATCAGCAGCGGGTAGTCGCCCATGGAACCGATGTCGATCTTCCCGGCGATCATCTGCGCGGTGATCGGCGCTCCGGTGTCGTAGTCCTGCCAGACGACCGTGTACTTCTTGCCGGTCCGCCGGCCGAGGGCGGCGAGCCGGGACTCGAACGAGCCGAGCGAGCGCAGCAGTGTGCCGGCCGTGACGGTGTTGATGGTCTTGGACTGGTAGCCGACGACGACGCGGATGGTCCCCTCGGCGGCGTTGCCGGCCACGGTGCAGCCGGCGACGATCGGGATCAGGGCGGCAAGCAGGGCGGGCGTTCTCGTTGTTCGCATCTCGTTCTCGCGCTCCGCAGCGTCAACGCAGCAGGTAGGGGATGTTCACGGTCACGGCGCCGGTGGGGCATCGATCCGCGCAGGGGCCGCAGTACCAGCACTCGTCGACGTGCATGTACGCCTTGCCGGTCTCCGGGTGGATGGCCAGGGCGTCCAGCGGGCACACGTCGACGCAGAGCGTGCAGCCGGCGATGCACAGCGACTCGTCGACGGTCACGGGCACGTCGGCACGATGGTTGACAAGAGGCATGGTGGGACTCCGAAGGCCGTACCAGCGGTGAAAGGTGATCGCGCCGGACATCGCGGCGCGGCTTCGCGAAGGGCGTGGGTCCAGCCCCGCTCTCAGCGGCTACACAGGGCTCCGGCCTGACGGCGCAGGTCGACGTGGAGACGGCGGACGAGCCGTACGCCGTGGCGTCGCCGTATGTCCGCCGGCCCCCTCATGCTCCGGCCTCCTCGGCCGGGTCCCGCCGCGCCGTGCCGCGCATGGCCAGGCGGTCGCCGCGGAAGCGGATGTACTCCAGGTCCACCGGCCGGCCGTCGGCCAGGTGGGTCAGGCGCTCGACCATCAGCAGCGCCGAGTTCGGGGCCGCCTCCAGGACGGCCGCCGAGTGCTGGTCGGCGTTGACCGCCTCGACGGTCAGGTCGGCGGTGCCCAGGCGCGTCCCGGTGAGCCGCTCGATGAGCACGAAGACGTCGTTGTGGGCGAGGTCCTCGCGCAGCAGCGGCTCTCCCACGTCGCGCACCAGGTAGGTCAGATCGAGGGAGAGCGGGCTGCCGGCCAGGCGGCGGAGCCGTTCGATGTAGACGACGGGCTCGCCGTCGGGCAGGCGCAGCCGCGCGGTGATGGCCGGCGGTGCGGTGATCAGTCCGGTCGCCCGGAGCTCGTTGGTGACCTCTCCGTGGGAGTGGAGCGTCTCGGCCAGCCCGAGCAGGTGGTCGAGGCCGTGCGCGTACTTCCGGCCCACGACCACGGTGCCGACGCCGGGCAGGCGTTCGATCAGTCCTTCCGCGCGCAGCAGGTCGAGCGCGTCGCGCACGGTGTTCCGTGAGGTGCCGAACTCCCGGACGAGCTCGGGCTCCCCCGGCAGAACGCCGACGTGCAGCCGGCGGCGCAGCATGTCGGCGACCTGGCGGGCGCGGTCGGCACGCCGACGACGCGCGTCGGTCAGCGACAGCACCGGGACTTCCGTTCTGGACACGGACAAAACCCTACAAAGTCAACCGGGAATAGGGAATAGCGCCGGAGTCACGCCACCCGAATTCAGCCACAAACCGCACTGACCTGCATCGACGCCCCCTCGACCGGTGGTTCCGCCACCCGGCGGCTCAGCCCTTCATACCCGACAGGACGATCCCTCGGGTGAAGTGCCGCTGGAAGGCCAGGAAGAAGACGATCGTCGGCAGCGACGCCAGCAGGGCCCCGGCCATGATCGCGCCCTCGCTCTGCGCGCCGACGTAGTAGGAGTTCATCCGGGCCAGCGCGACCGGGACGTTCGCCATCCGGTCGCTCTGCACGATGATCAGCGGCCAAAGGAAGTTGTTCCACTCCGCCAGCACGATGAGGATCGACATGGCGGCGAGGGCCGGCCGGAGCAACGGCAGCACGATCCGCCACCAGATCCGCCACTCCCCCGCGCCGTCGACGCGGGCGGCCTGGATCAGCTCGTCGGGGATCGCGTGCAGGTACTGCACGAGGAAGAACACGACGAACGCCTTGGCCAGCGCGGGCACGATGTACCCCTGGTAGGTGTCGAGCCAGCCGAGATTGCGGACGATCACGTAGTTCGGCACCAGCGTCGTCTGCCATGGCACCATCATCGACGCGACGATCACCAGAAAGATCACCCGCCGGCCGCGGATCCGGTGCTTGGCGATGACGTACGCGGCCAGCGAGCAGATCAGGAGCGAGCCGACCGTGATCGTCGTCGTGATCAGCAGGCTGTTGATCAGGAAGCGCCAGAACCCGAGCGACACCTGCGGGAAACGCTGGAACAACCCGTTGGTGTGCGCGGCCGAGGTCCGGGCGGGCGTCCAGGCCGGATCGTAGAAGGAGTCGAACGTCGGATGCTCCGGCACGAAGGACGGCGGCTGGCGAGTCACCTCGGAGAACGGCTTGAAGACGGTGATCAGCATCCAGTAGAACGGCGCGATCATGGTCAGCGCGAGCAGGTAGAAGGGCAGGCGCAGCAGCGTTCCCCGGACGTCCCGACGCCGGCCGGTGACTCCCGTGGCGGTCATCGGATCTCCTCCAGCGCCCGGCCGGCGCGCAGGTTGACCAGGCTGATCCCGAAGATGACGGCGAACAGCACCCAGGCGATCGCCGAGGCGTAGCCGAGCTGGAAGTGCGTGAACCCCATGTCGTACAGGTACGGCACGATCATCAGCGCCGAGTCCAGGACGCCGCCGATGGTGTTGGCCTGCGTCCGGTAGACGATGTAGACCGCCTCGAACACCTGGAAGGCGCCGATCAGCGAGGTTACGACGACGTACGTCGTCACCGGGCGCAGCAGCGGAAGAGTGATCCGGCGGAACTGCTGCCAGGTGGACGCCCCGTCGATCCGGGCGGCCTCGTAGTACTCCTCGGGGATGGCGTTCAGGCCGGCCACGAAGATGACCATCCCGTAGCCCATGCCGCCCCAGACCGCCATCAGCACGAGGATCGGCACGCTAAGGCCGGGGGTCGCCAGCCACTGGACCGGCCCATGGCCGAACCAGCCGATGACCGTGTTGGCCAGCCCGAAGTCGTTCGGATCGAAGATCCACTTCCAGATCAGCATGATCGCGATCGTGGAGGTGACCGACGGCAGAAAGAAGATCGTCCGCATCACACGGTCCCGCCAGGCCGAACTCCGGAAGGCCAGCGCGATCCCCAGCGACAGCACCGTCGTGAGCACGACCGTCGCGACGACGTACAGCGCGGTGTTGGACAGGGCGTGGCGGAACCGGTCGTCGTGCAGCATCCGGCGGAAGTTCCCGAGCCCGGTGAACCGCGGGGCGTTGATCCCGTCGAAGTCGGTCAGGCTGAGGTACAGCGAGTTGGCCAGCGGCCACAGCAGGAACGCGACGAACAGGGCGACGAACGGCAGCAACATCACGTACGACACGGCGCCACGCCGCACCCGCGTCCGGCTCCCCTCAGCCGGATACGGTCGTGCGATGGAGCGTCGCTCGGCGCTCGCGGCACCGCGCGTCATCCTGCGTTCCGCTGCATCACCTGCGCGCTGCGCTGTAGCGCCGTCCCCTCATCGGCCTTGCCGAGGATGGCGGCCTGTAGCTGCTTGGCGACCTCCGGTGCGCTCTCGTCCCAGCCCGGGCAGCCGGGCGCGGCGACGCCGGTCTTGAACGACTCGGCGATGGCCGTGCGCTCGCCGGGCGTCAGGTCCACCCGGTCCAGCCGGTCGGGCCGGGGCGGAAGGTAGGGCACTCCGCGGCCCTTGGCGACGCCGGCCATCGTCTCGATCGCCTGGTCGGAGTAGAGGAACTTGATGAAGTCGACCGACTGGGCGACGTGCTTACTGGACGACATCACGCCGATCGCGCGCCCGCCGATGAACGCCGTCGGGTTCACCGGGCCCGCCGGGATCGTCGTCACCGCCCACCGGCCCTTCAGCTTCGGCTTGGAGGCGGTGATCGTGTTGCCGATCCAGTTCCCGGCGTACGTCATCGCGGTCCCGGTCTCCAGGGCGTTCTCGCCGCTGATGTTCGCGGTCGGCGCGCCGTATGTGCGGTAGAGGCCGACGTAGAAGTCCAGGGCCCGGCGCGCCTGCGGCGTGTCCAGCGCGGGCTTGCAGTCCGGGGTGTAGAAGGAGCCGCCCGCCTGATAGAGGAAGTTGAAGTAGCCGATCCAGTCGAGGTTTCCCCAGTCGATGCTGAACGGCCGCGCGACCCCGGCCGCCTTGAGCTTGCCGATGTCGGCGGTCAGCTCCTCCCAGGTCTTCGGCGGCGCGGCCACGTTCGCCTTCTTCAGCAGGTCGGTGCGGTAGTAGAGGAGTTCGGTGGACATGTCGAGCGGGACGCCGTAGATGGTGCCGTCGGGAGAGACGGCCGACTTCCACTGGGCCGGATGTGCCTGCGCCTTGAGCGGGTCGATCCCGTACTTGCGCAGGTCGACCATGCCGCCCCTGCGGCCGAACTGGATGCCCCACGTCATACCGCCGGAGATGATGTCCGGTCCGTTGCGGGCGGTCACCGCGGCGAGGATCTTGGCGTACGCGTCGTCCCAGGTCAGTGTCTGGACCTTGATCGTCACCCGGGGGTGCGACCGGTGGTAGAGGTCGGCCGCTCCCTGGAAGATGGCGGTGTCGTCGTCGCCTCCGGTCGACCAGTAGGTGAGCGTGGCCGGGGCGTTCTGGTCGGCCTGCTTCTGACCGGACGTGCCACTGGTCGCGCAGCCCGCGCCGAGGGCGGCGAGCAGGGCGGCGCAGACGGCCAAGGTCCTTCGCATACCATCTCCGATCACCGGAATCCGCCCGCGACAGGTCGGACCGGTCGCGGACGGAGGGCTTCGCGGGGCTGCGAAAAGCACAACAATCAGCCGATCAAGCCGCAATGGCCTTTCATCCGCTTTCACGGGATTCACTCGGCGTATCAGGGCTCTCGCCGCGCCCCGCCTTCGGCCGTACGGGACAGGCGCCGACGCATCGGTGCCGGCGTGAGCGTCCTGGCGCGGCACGCCATGGCCGCAACCGGTGTCTCTGCGGCCGTGGGCCGTCCGCGCGCGGTGTCACGGATGGCGCGCGCGGCGTTGATCAGGCCGACGTGGCTGAACGCCTGGGGGAAGTTCCCGATGGGCTCCCCGGTGACGGAGTCGACCTCTTCGGCGAGGAGGCCGACGTCGTTGGCGTAGGAGGCGGCCGTCCGGAACGCCTGCTCGGCGGGTGCGCGCCGGCCGGTGAGGGCGAGTGCGTGGGAGAGCCAGAAGGTGCACAGGAGGAAGGCGCCCTCTTCCCCGGCGATCCCGTCGGCGGCGTCGTAACGGCGGACCAGGCCTCGCGTGTCGGTCAGGCGGGTGGCGACGGCCGCCACCGTGGCGCGGACGCGAGGGTCGTCGCCGGGCAGGAAGCCGACGATGGGGATGGTCAGCGCGGACGCGTCGAGGTCGGTGTCGCCGAACGCGCGGGTGAACGTGCCGGTCTCCGGGTTCCAGCCCTCCGTGAGGATCGCGGCGCGGATCTGGGCGCGGGTGCGCTTCCAGTCGTCGACGCGGCTGGTGGCGCCGAGGGCGGGTGCCAGGGCGATCGCTCGGTCGAGGGCCACCCAGCACATGAGCTTCGAGTGCAGGAAGTGGCGGCTGGGCCCGCGGATCTCCCAGATGCCCTGGTCCGGTTCCCGCCAGCGGCGGGCCGCCGCGTCGGCCGCGCCGAGCAGGAAGGCGCGCGTGACGGCGTCGAGGCGGTGCTCGGTGGTGTGACCGGAGAGCCGGTGAGCGGCGTCGAGCATCTCGCCGTAGACGTCCAGCTGGCGCTGGCGCCACGCGTCGTTGCCGACGCGCACGGGCGCGCTGTCGCGCCAGCCGGTCAGGTGCGGCAGCGGCCGCTCGGTCAGATCGCATTCGCCTCCGATGCCGTACATGATCTGCAGGTCCACGCCCCGGTCGAGCTGGGTGGCCGCGGTCCGGGCGAGGAAGGCGAAGAACGCCTCCTGCTCTGTGTCGCACGAGGAGACGGTCGTGAGGGCCTGGACGGTGAGGCTGGCGTCGCGGATCCAGGTGTAGCGGTAGTCCCAGTTGCGTTCTCCGCCGATGCGTTCGGGCAGGGAGGTGGTAGCCGCGGCGACGATCGCTCCCGTGGGGGCGAAGGTCAACGCGCGCAGCACTCGTCCGCTGTGTCCCACCTCGTCCTGCCAGGGCCCGTGGTAGTCGGCGTGCAGCCGGGACCAGGAGCGCCAGCCGGCGATGGTGTCCATGATGCGGCGGTGGACGGCACGCGGGCTCCAGCACACCGGTTCCACCTCCCAGCACGGGCGGGCGTGCAGGGCCATTCCGAGGCGTTCGCCGGCTCGGAGCGCGACCGTGCCGTGCGCGATCGAACCGCTCACCCGGAGGTCGATCGGCGTCGACAGCGTGAGCACCTGTGCACCGCCGCGCGCGACCAGCGCACCGGGGAGAGATTCCAGCAGCGGATGGACGAGCCCGAACTCGGGACGCGGAGCGTAGGTCACCTCGAGGTCGACGCGCCCCTGGACGCAGATCGCCTCGCGCAGCAGGACACCCGGCGAGGACACGCCCAGGCGGTGCCCGCGCTCGCGGTCGCCCAGGGCGAGGGCGTCCACGAGCACGAGCGTGCCACCGCGGGTGTGGAAGGTCGTCTCCAGGACGAGGGTGTCCTCCAGGTACCTGCGGGTGACCTGCGCGGGACCGCGAGGGCGGATGGACCAGTGGCCGGCGTCCTCGTCCAGCAGCCTGGCGAAGGTCGCCGGGCTGTCGAAGCGCGGCGAGCACAGCCAGTCCACCGAGCCGTCCGACGTGACCAGCGCGGCCGAGCGGCAGTCCGACAAGAGGCCGTGATCATTGATCGGCCGGGTGCTCACGCCGTACCTCCTCGGTCGCGGCCGCAGCGTGCGTGTCGCCATTGCGGACGAGGCCGCGCAGGCCGTGGTCGCGGTACGGGACCGTGAGGGACATCGGTCGGCCGGTGCGGCGGGACGACGCCGCCGTCCGGCAAGAGCTCTCCCGTGTCGTCGAAGACGATGACGCCGTTGCACAGCAGGCTCCATCCCTGCTCGGGATGGGAGGCGACGGTGTGGGCGGCGTCCCGGTCGACGGCGTCGGCCGGTGGGCAGTGCGGTCGATGGCGGCACATGGCATACCTCCGAAAACGGGGCCACGGACGCGATCCGCGGCATCAAGGTGATCTGTCGAGTACGTGCCGCCGGGGCTCTGGCAGCAGCGGCCAGGTCGGGCGGCGAACCCCTCGAAAGGAGATAGGCGGGGAGGTTACGGCCGGTATTCGGAGATCACGGTGTAACCCCCGGTCCTATCTGTGGTCGAAGGTCCGCGAACAGCGGATACGCGACGACGTCCGCCCAGGCGGAACGGATGGGACGACAGATGAACCTCTACACACACCTCGCGCGCGGGCGACGCCGGCCCGCGGCGCTCGTGGCCATCGGCGGGCTGGCCGTGCAGGCCGCCTGCGGCTGGGGGCCGGCGGCTGGAAGCTCCCAGCCCGCCCCGCGGCCGAACGCGCCCGGCAATGCGATGCCCGGGATGAAAATGCCCGGTGGCTCCGGCGCCGCGCCGCGCGGCGCTCCCGTCGCCGCGAACGCGGTGTCGATCAAGAGCTTCGCGTTCGGGCCCGCGTCGGTGTCCGTCAAGGTCGGCACCACGGTGACCTGGACGAACCAGGACGAGGAGCCGCACACGGTGACGGCCGACGGCGGCGCGTTCCGCTCCCCGACACTGGGATCCGGGAAGACGTTCCGGTTCACGTTCACCAAGCCCGGCAGCTACCCGTACTCCTGCACGATCCACCCGTTCATGCGCGGAACGGTGGTGGTGCGGCCATGAACGCGCCGAACACGCCGACGCCCGAAGACCAGAACGACCCGGCCGGCATGACCCGACGTCAGCTGCTCCGGCACAGCGCGTGGTTCGGCGGCGCGGTCGTCCTCGCGGTCGCCGCCGGTGAGGTGGTCAGCCGCGTCGCCGACTCGAGCGACGCCCTGCCCGCGAACGCCACGGTGCGGTTCGCGCAGATCAGCGACAGCCACATCGGCTTCCACGGACCGGCGAACACCGACGTCGCCGACTCGTTCTCCGACGCGCTCCACCGGATCGACGCGCTGGAGCACCGGCCGGACTTCGTCATCCACACCGGGGATCTGACCCACCTGGCCACACCGGGCCAGTTCGACCAGGTCAAGCAGATGATGACCGGGTTGAAGACGGGTCACGTCTTCACGGTGCCGGGCGAGCACGACTCCATCGACGACGCGGGCCAGAAGTACCGCAAGGCCTTCGGCGCCGGTGCCCGCGGGGACGGCTGGTACAGCTTCGACGTGCGGGGCGTGCACTTCATCGCGCTGGTGAACACGCTGCACATGAGCAAGCTCGGCCATCTCGGCACCGAGCAACTCGACTTCATCCGCAAGGACGTGGCCGGCCTGTCGAGCGACACACCGATCGTCGTGTTCAGCCATATCCCGATGTTCGCGCTGTACCCGAACTGGGGCTGGGCGACCGACGACTCGGTACAGGCCCTGAGCCTCCTGCGCCGCTTCGCGTCCGTGACCTGCCTCAACGGCCACATCCACCAGTTGTTCACCAAGACCGAGGGCAACGTCACCTTCCACAGCGCCACGACCACCGCCTACCCGCTGCCCCGTCCCGGGGTCGGTCCGGCGCCCGCTCCGGTCACCCTGCCGGCCGGCAGACTGCGGCACGCCCTCGGCATCCGCGAGGTCGGCTACGTACGAGGCCGGCACGCCCTGGCGATCCGCGACGAGAAGCTCGGCTGAGGGCCCTGGCCGTACCGCCATGTGAAAATGGTGAAGGGGGCTGGTCATGGACCGCTGGATCCCGGGCCGGCGCGAGCGCCCGGGGCCGGATGCCGAGACTTCTTCCGAGCCCCGGACGCCGCTCCGCTTGGTGGAGGGTGAGGCCTATACCGGCTGGGAGGCCATCTACCTGGACAACGTGCATCGCATCTACCGGTTGATGTTCTCCAAGGTCGGCAACCGGCCGGACGCGGAAGACCTCACCGCCGAGGTCTTCCTCGCCGCCCTGCGCCCGCTGCGGACCTCCGCCAGCGTGGGCGAGGTCCGCGCGTACCTGCTGGCGACCGCGCGTTCGGTGCTGGCCGCGCACTGGCGCCGGACGCTCGGGCACGAGATCACCGCCATCGACATCGAACGTGTGGCGGCCGACTTCGGCCGGCCGCCCGAGGACGGTCGTTCGCCCGAACGCGTGGCCAGGATCCTCTCGGCGCTGCCCGACCGCTACCGGCGCGTCCTCGAACTGCGGTTCCTCCGGTCCTACTCGATCCGTGAGGCGGCGCGGGAGCTGGGAGTCAGCGTCGGCAACGCGAAGGTCCTCCAGCATCGTGCGCTCAGGCTCGCGGCCGAGGTCCTGCGAGAGGATCGCCGGGACGACAGGATGGGGAGGTGACCCATGAAGGGTCTCCGGCGTTACGTCGAGGATCTGCTCAAGGGCCGCCGCCCGCGTACCTTCCCGGTCGACGACGCGGACGCCGACGCGCTCCGCCTCGCCATCGAGCTGCGTGCCGCGCGCCCGGGATCGGACGCGCCGCGCGAGGAGTTCGTCGCCGACCTGCACCGTCGCCTGGCGGAGCCGGACGTCGCGCGAGCGCCGATGCCGGTCGGACGCCGGTTGGTCCTGGGAGGCGCGCTCGCCGGGGCCGGCGCCGTGGCGGGAGTGTCGATCGACCGCGCGCTCACCGGTGGCGAGACACCGCCGGGCGACGGCACGATGATCCCCGACAGCGGCCGGTGGCACCCGGTGGTCGCCGCCGCCGACCTGGCGGAGGGCGCGGTGCGCTCCTTCGACGCCGGCAGTGTCACCGGCTTCGTGACCCGCGACGGCGGCCGGCTGCGCGCCGTCTCCGGCGTGTGCACGCACCAGGGATGCCGCCTGCATCTGGAAGGCGGCGCACGGCTGCGCTGCCCCTGCCATCAGGCGCTCTTCGCGCTCGACGGCGCCGTCCTCCACCACCGGCTTCCGGCACCGCTTCCGGCTCTGCCGCGGATGGCCGTACGCGTGGCGGCCGGCATCATCCAGGTGTACGTCTCCTCCGCCTGACGGACCGAGCCGCCACCGTGGTGACGAGTGCGGCGCCATCGAGCAACTCACCGGAAGACCAACGCTGCGTCGTACTGGACACGGCTCCCTCGGATCTCGACTCAGATGATGTATGGTTTGCATATCATTCGATACTCATACGATCGGGGAGGCGTCATGACGGACAAGGTCGCCGTGGTCACGGGGAGCTCGCGAGGGATCGGCCGGGCCATAGCCTCGCGACTGGCCGCTGACGGAATGCGCGTGATCATCAACTACAAGAACGACTTCGACGCCGCGAAAGACGTCGCCTCGGCCATCGAGAAGTCCGGCGAGCGGGCCACCGTCGTACAGGCGGACGTGACCGATCCGGCGCAGTTGCGCACGCTCTTCCAGGCCGCCGAACAGCATTACGGTGGCCTCGACGTGTTCGTGCACAACGCCTACGGAGTCGCTTACGGCACCATCGCCGAGGCCGACGACGACGATTATGACCGTACGTTCAGCGCCAATGCCCGCGCCACATTCGTGGCGCTCCGGGAGGCCGCGACCCGGCTACGGGACAATGGCCGGATCGTGTTCATTTCCTCGTCGCTCACTCGGACGGGCAACCCACCCGCGCTGTATTCGGCGAGCAAGGCGGCCGGCGAGCAACTGGTGCGCACGTTCGCCCGCGAGGCCGCCGCTCGGCGCATCACCGTCAACAGCGTGCTGGCCGGATTGACCGACACCGACGGACTGAGGGCGACGCTGGGCCTTCCCACCGAGGAGATCGCCCGGAGGATCCCGATGGGCCGGGTCGGCCGACCCGAGGATGTCGCCGATGTCGTCGGTTTCCTCGCCTCCGATGACGCCCGATGGGTCACCGGCCAGAGCATCGCCGTCGACGGCGGCCTGACCTAAGACACAAAGTCAGGCCGTCCGGTCGGCCGCCGCGATCGGTCCGGACGGGTCGGTGAGCCGGCCGTGACCGGTCAGCCGACGGACGGCGTCCTGCATGTGGTCGTCCAGCAGGGCGTACAGCCGCGCCTCGTCGCCCGCGCGCAGGGCCTCGATGATCGCGGCGTGCTCCTCGACCAGCTCCACCGGCATCGGGTATTCGTCCGCCAGCGCGGTCATGCACATCCGGGTCTCGACGAACAGGGTCTCCGCCATCCGCTTCAGCCGGACGCTGCCCGACTCCTCGACGAGCACCTGGTGCAACTCCATGTCGGCCGCGCTGAGGGCGGCCGGGTCTCCCTTGCGAGCGGCAGTGGCCATGGCGCGGTGCACCTTGGCCAGGCGGTCGGCGGTACGTTGCGGATTCTGCTGCAGCACCAGACGGCAGGCGGCGGACTCGATGGCCGTCCGGGCGAGGTAGATGTCGCGCACGTCGTCTTCGTTCAGGGTCATGACGAACACACCGCGGTGGGGCACACTTCGGGCGATGCCCTGTTGCACGAGGCGTTGCAGGGCCTCGCGCAACGGGCCGCGGCTGACGCCGAGCTGCGCGGCCAGCTCCGCCTCACCGAGCTGAACGCCCGGTGGAAGCGTGCCGTCCATGATCGCGTCGGTCAGCCGAGACGCGATGATGGTCACCGCCGGTTCTCGTTTGAGCGGCCGCAGCGTTCTCGATTCCGCCATGGTGCGTTCGTTCCTTTGTCAAGGCCGCTCCTCAGTTCCCACAGGAGCGATGATGTGGGTGCTTCGAAAAAGGGAACCGAGCCCATCCCGCGGCCGGGTGTCCCCCGCCAGCCGAAGACCTTCCCACACGCTGACCTGATTCGCCGTCAGGACCGGCTTGCCGACGGCCTCTTCCAGTTCGTCGAGCCATGCGGCGGTGTGCAGTGCGGTATCGGGAAGAAGCACGGCATCGGCGTCAGGGTGATCGTTCGAGCGCGCCAGCTCGAGCACCTGTTCGCGCCCGAGCGTGCCCACCTCCGCGGCGGTGATGATGCCCCGGCCGGAGACCTGGATCACCTCGGCGCCCGAGGCCTCGAGGAAGCGGACGAAATAGGCCGCGACGTCCTCGGGATAGGTGGCGCCCACCGCGAGGCGGCGTACGCCCAGTGCCCGCACCGCGTGCGCGAAGGCGAAAGAGGTGCTGGACGCCGGCAGGCCGCTCACCCGCGAGAGCTCCTCGATCTGCTGCCGGGCGCCGTCCCACCCGTAGATGAAACTAGCGCTGGTGCAGGCCCACACCACCGCGTCGACGTCGTGTTCCTTGAGCCGTCCCACCCGGTCGGCCAGCCGGTGGATCGCCCCCATCTCCAGCAGAGCGTCCACACGGTGGGCGTCCTCCCCGATGTCCGTATGCACGAGGGGAAGCCGAACTCCGCCCGCGACCTTGCTCTCCAGCAGCGGGTAGTCATCCTCCGCGGAATATCCCGGGTAAAGGAATCCCACCGTCGCGGTCCGGTCAGTCATGCGTTAGCGCCCTTTCGAAGCAGGGGACAGTCTAAGTCGCCTTGCAGCCTGTTGACATTCGGCAATAAGTCGGGCCGTGGCCGAGGAGAGTGGCGCGTGCCGAACCACCTCGGCACCGATATGTAGATTGTTGACAACAGTAGGAACGGGTACCTAGCGTGTCAACACCATGACGAGGCGGCGTTTTCGGATGCCCGGAAGGCTCCCGCCCGGGCATGCGGGACCCCCAGCACGTCGCAGCGATCTGAAGGGCGCCTGATGAGCGAGACCGGACCCCCTGTCGTCGTGGTTCTCGGGGACGACAGACCACCGCTCCTGGAACGTCTAGGTCAGGCGGCCCGGCTACGGCAGGTCACGCAGAAGGGCCTGCGCGAGGCGCTGGCGGAGGCCGACGTCCTCTTGGTGTGGGACTTCCTGACCGACGCCCTGCCCGAGGCCTGGCCCGCCCACGGCGGACCACGGTGGGTGCACACCGCCAGCGCCGGTGTGGATCGCCTGATCTTCCCCGCGCTGATCGACTCGGACGCCGTGATCACCAATTCCCGTGGGGTCTTCGAGCGGCCGATCGCCGAGTACGTGGCCGGTCTCGTACTGGCCATGGCCAAGGATCTGCCCGGCACGTACGACCTGCAGCGCTCTCGCGTCTGGCGGCACCGGGAGACGGAACGGGTGGCCGGCACCCGTGCCGTGGTGGTGGGCGGCGGCCCCATCGGGCGCGCCACGGCCCAGCTGCTGTCCGCGCTCGGCCTGCGAACGGCACTCGTGGCACGCACCGCCCGTGCGGCCGATCCGGACTTCGGCCGCGTCCACGGCTTCGCCGAGCTGCCCCGGCTGCTTCCGGAGGCGGACTGGGTGGTCAGTGCCGCGCCGCTGACCGACGAGACGGCCGACATGTTCGACGCCGCGACGTTCGGCCGGATGAAGCGCGGCGCGCGCTTCATCAACGTCGGCCGCGGCCCGCTGGTCGTCGAGGACGACCTGGTGGCGGCGCTGCGCGAGGGCCGGCTGGGAGGGGCGGCCCTGGACGTGTTCCGGGAGGAGCCGCTGCCCGAGGACAGCCCGCTGTGGCAGACCCCCGGGCTACTCGTCTCCCCGCACATGTCGGCCGACACACACGGCTGGCTGGAAGACCTCGCCGAGGTCTTCCTGAGCAACTTCGAGCGCTGGGTGACCGGCCGTCCCCTGCACAACATCGTGGACAAGAAGCTGGGGTACGTGCCCGTGGCCGCGGCGGACACCCCGAAGATCGAGGAGGGCATCTGATGACCGAGCTCGACGACGGCAGAACCGCAACGGAGGGTCCCGGCGCCGACGCACTCTGCGCGTACACCGCGACAGAGCTGGTCACGGCGTACGCGAACCGGAGCCTGTCCCCCGTCGAGGTGGTCGATGCCGTGCTCGACCGCATCGAACGGCTCGACCCTCTGGTGAACGCCTTCTGCCTGATCGAGGGTGACACGGCGCGCGCGCAGGCGCGGGAATCGCAGGAGCGCTGGCGCCGAGGTGAACCCCAGGGCCTGCTCGACGGCGTTCCGGTCTCCATCAAGGACCTGCTGCTCACCAAGGGCCGGCCGACGCTGCGCGGCTCGCTGAGCGTGGACCCCGACCGCGACTGGGACGAGGACGCGCCGAGCGTGGCCCGGCTGCGCGAGCACGGAGCGGTCTTCGTCGGCAAGACGACGACTCCGGAATTCGGCTGGAAGGGAGTCACCGACAACCCGCTGACCGGAGTGACGCGCAACCCGTGGGATCCCTCGCGCACCTCCGGAGGATCCAGCGGGGGCAGTGCGGCCGGCGTCGCGCTGGGCCTGGCCCCGCTGTCGGTGGGCACCGACGGCGGCGGCTCGGTGCGCATCCCCGCCGCGTTCTGCGGCATCTTCGGCCTCAAGCCCACCTACGGCAGGATCCCGCTCTACCCGGCGAGCCCGTTCGGCACGCTGGCCCACGCCGGGCCGATGACCCGTACCGTGGCGGACGCGGCCCTCATGATGGACGTGATCTGTGGCGCCGACAGCCGCGACTGGTCGGCTCTCGCGCCGTACGCGGGCAGCTTCCGGGCCGAGATCGCCCCTGAAGCCGGCGGGGTACGCGGTCTGCGCGTCGCCTACAGCCCGACCCTGGCGGGCGCGCCGGTGGATCCGCAGGTGGCCGCCCGGGTGCGACGGGCGGTCGCGCTGCTCGCCGAGGCGGGTGCGCACGTCGAGGAGGTCGACCCCGGATTCGCCGATCCGGTGGAGGCCTACCACACCCTGTGGTTCTCCGGCGCGGCCAAGGTGGTCGAGCACCTGACGGCCGAGCAGTTGGAGCGGCTCGACCCCGGGCTGCGGGAGATATGCCGGCAGGGAGCGGCCATGAGCGCCCTCGACTACCTCGGCGCGGTGGACGAGCGCATGGCGCTGGGCCGGAAGATGGGCGCGTTCCACGAACGCCATGACCTGCTGGTGACCCCGACCATCCCGATACCCGCCTTCGAGGCCGGCCGGGAGGTCCCTGAGGGCAGCGGTCTCGAGCGCTGGACCGGTTGGACGCCGTTCAGCTACCCCTTCAACCTCACTCAGCAGCCGGCGGCCAGTGTGCCCTGTGGAACGACCGCGGAGGGACTTCCGGTGGGTGTGCAACTGGTCGCCGCCCGGCACCGGGACGCGCTGGTGCTGCGCGCCTCTCACACGCTCTTCGAGGCGCTGGTGAGCGATGGGGTCGTGTCCGCGGGCCCGGTCCGGCCGCACGGCTGATCGAGCAGGGGGGGTGGGGCCGGGCGTTCGCCCGGCCCCACTTCCGTCTGGAACCGGTCAGGCGCGCTTGAAGGTGAGGGATTCCCCGATCACACCGGACAGCCACAGATCCTGCGCCGCCTCGGCCATCCGGTCCAGGCCTTCGGTGATGGTGGCGAAGATGTTGCCGGGTACGAAGCCGGTGTCCGGGTTGAGCAGCAGGTTGTTGCGCTCGTAGAACAACGCGAGGTCGACGATGCTCTCGTGCTCCTGCGGACGGCCTCCCTGCGTGTATCCGTGCGAGCTGGTGTTCAGCTGCCAGTTGGCGAAGGAGAAGTAGGCGACGTCGCCGGGGATCGGGGTGATCGTTGGGTTCTCGGTGCCCGGCTCGACCTCGGCGAACGCCGGCACCAGCGTGTAGATCTCGTTGCGGGCGTACTTGCCGTGGAAGACGTCCTTGCCCAGGGGCAGGGCGTTCCAGACCGCCTCGCAGGTACGCGGGGCCCTGTCGTCCAGCAGCTTCGCGACGCAACTCACGCCGCGCTTCTCAAGCGTGATCTCGATGTAGCGATCCACTGTCGATCCTCCGATCGTTCGGCGATTCGGCTTGGCGGGACGGTCTCTTCGTCAGCCGCCGGCGGCTTCGGATCCGGCCATTCCCACGGTCGGCGCCACGCCGCGTACGCCCTCGAAGATGCCCGAGGCCGTCTCGGTCGCGGCCGGGTCACGGCGTCCGCGGAGTGAATGCCCGGCTGTCTCCGGCATAAGCAGGAGCAACGCCAGCAGCATGAGGCCGACCACGGTCGCGGCCATGTTCTTGACGCCCATCAGCGCCACCAGCGGCACCGACAGCAGGATCGAGCCGATGCACGAGGTGAGGATGATCGGCTTGCGCCCGATCCGGTCGGAGAGCGCCCCGATCGGCGCGATCACCACCATCATGCCGACCATCACCGGCCAGCGGGATCGCGTCGCCGGCCACCTCGCTGAGACCCAGCACGTCCTTCAGGTACGTCGGCATGTAGGTGAGGATGCCGTAGTCGGTGACGTTCAGCAGCAGCACGAAGCCCATCAGGATGAGGATCGGCCGCCAGTACCTGAGGGTCTCCCGGAAGGGCGCCCTCGCGGTCTCGCCGCGGGCGGCGAGCTCCTCGAAGATCGGGGTGTCCTCCAGCCGTGTCCGCAGGTAAAGGCCGATCCCGCCCAGCGGCAGCGCGATCAGGAACGGCACCCGCCAGGCCCAGGAGGAGACGGTCGCGTCGCTGAAGAGCGTCGACATCAGCGTGGCCATGGACGCGCCGACGCTCAGGCCGATGAGGGTGCCGAACTCCAGGAAGCTTCCGTAGAAGCCGCGCCTGTCGTCCGGCGCGTACTCCGCCATGAACGTGGCGGCACCGCCGTACTCACCGCCGGTGGAGAATCCCTGGAGCAGCCGCGCCAGGATCAGCAGGATGGGAGACCAGACGCCGATCACGGCGTAGGTGGGCAGCACGCCGATCGCGAACGTGGACAGCGACATCAGGGTGAGCGTCAGCACGAGCACGCGCTGCCGCCCGAGCCGGTCGCCGAGCGGCCCGAAGAACATCCCGCCGAACGGGCGGATCGCGAAAGAGATCGCCAGGACGCCGAAGGTCGACAGCAGTCGGGTCGTGGAGTCATGCGCCGGAAAGAACGCCTTGCCCACATAGCTGGCCAGGTATCCGTAGATGCCGTAGTCGAACCACTCGATGGCGTTGCCCATCGCGGTGATCCCTTCCGCCCGTCTGTCCAGAACCTTCGGCTGCCCACATCCGATGTCGCTGATTTACGACAAGCCGGACAAGCAGCAGCCGGAGCCCCTCCGCAGCCGACTGCCCTCTTGTCGACAATCGAATGTCGACACGATCCGGTTATGACAACAGCTTGGCGATCATTTGGCAAGTGGCCGAGCGGTTACCGAGCGGAAGCTCCCGCCGATGCGCCCGCGCGACGGACGCGCGGGCCGATGGGCGCTCACTCGCACCCGGCCACACGACGCAGCGCGCGGACGAGTGCGGCGATCGCCGGGTCGCCGCCGCTGCCCGACCGCACGGCCACCGACACGGTGCGGTTCAGCCGCAGGTCGGTGACCGGCTGCAGGCGCACCTCGGCGGCCAGCTGTTCCGCCGCGAGACGAGGGATCAGCGACACCCCGACTCCGGCCTGCACGAGCGCCATGATCACCCGGTAGTCGTCGCTGATGTAGTCCAGCTGCGGATCGAACCCCGCGGCGTTACAGGCCCGCACCAGCACGGACCGCAGCGCGCTGTCGCTGCCCGGCGCGATCCAGCGCTCCTGGCTGAGCCCTTCGAGGCTGCCGGAACCACCGTCCCCCATCTGGGTGGCGCGTCTCGGCGGCAGGGCCAGCAGCAGGGGCTCGTGCAGCAGCGGCTGTAGCTCGATGCCGGCGTCCTGCAGTCGTGGCAGGACGTTGTACTCGTACACCAGCGCGACGTCGATTCGCCGGGCCCGCAGGCCCGCCACGCTCTGCTCGGGTTCCTCTTCGCCGAGCAGGACGCGCAGGTCCGGATAGGTCGTCTGGCACTCGGCGATGGCCGGCGCGGCGAGCACGCCCGCCGCGCTCGGGAAGGCGACCAGCCCCACCGTCCCCCGCACGTTGTGGTCGAGCGCCGCCACCTCCGCGCGCGCCTGTTCCAGCTCGGCCAGGACGCGCTCGGTATGCGCGACGAGAATGCGGGCCGCCTCGGTCAGTACCAGGCGTCTGCCATCCCGGATGAGGAGCGGGGTGCGCACCTCCCGCTCCAGCAACGACAACTGCTGCGACACGGCCGACGGTGACAGCGCGCAGGCCTCGGCCACGGCTGCGATCGTCCCGTGCGCGGCCAACTCCCAAAGCAGCCTGAGCCGACGCACCTCGAACATGTAGGGATGCTAATGCCAGACCTTGGAAATTCTTGCTGGTGCGACGACGGGCCGCATCGCAGACTGATCCCGTGACACCCGAGCTCTTACCGGCGGTCCACCCCGCTGGCCTCGTGTTTCGCGCTTCGACCACATCCGGCCGTACGCCTTGCCGTGCGCCCTGACGGCAGAAGATTGTCGACAGTCAGCAACATGCGATCTTGCCCGGTACCCTTCGCCCCTAAGGGGGTCGTCTTGCAGCTCACCTTTCTCGGCGGTCCGATCCCGCAGCGCGGCATCGGCGTCGTCGCGCCGTTCGACTTCGCGCTCGACCGCGAGCTGTGGCGATGGGTACCGGACGACACGTCGCTGTATCTGACGCGCACGCCGTTCGTCCCGGTCGAGGTCAGCCTCGACATGGCGCGGATCGTCAGCGAGCACGAGACGCTGCGTGAGGCCGTCCGCGCGCTGCACGCGGTGCGGCCCGAGGTGGTCGCCTACGCGTGCACCTCCGGCAGCTTCGTCGGCGGGATGGCGGGCGAACAGGCGATGTCCATGGCGATGACCGAGGCCGCGGAGCTACCCGCGGTGACCACCTCGGGCGCGCTCCTCGAAGCGCTGGCGGAGATCGGTGCGCGCAATGTCGCGATCGTCACCCCGTACACCAAATCGGTGACCGACTCGCTGGAGGACTTTCTCGGCGAGGCGGGCGTCGCGGTGACCGGGCGGGCTTACCTCGGCCTGACGCGGGAGATATGGAAGGTCCCGTATCGCGACGTCGCGGAGATGGCTCGCCAGGCGATGGTCGGCGCCGCCGACGCGCTGTTCATCAGCTGCACGAATCTCCCCACCTACGACGTGATCCCGTACCTGGAGGCCGAGCTGCAACGTCCGGTGCTCTCCGCCAACCAGGTGACGATGTGGGCCGCGCTCCGGCGCATGAACGTATCGGCGGTCGGGCCGGATCAGGCGCTGATCGACCCGGCCGCCCGCCTCGGGATCGGACCGGTGCCACAGCTACCGACCGGCCAGACGTTCCCCGAGGTCGCGCTGGCCGGCCAGGCGCTCGGCGACGGGGAGATGCTCGAGGCTCTGGACCCTCCTCCCCCGCCCGATGACCCGCTCCTCAACTGACACATCCACGACCGGAGCCTGCTTCCGTTCAGCGGAGGCGGAGGGCCAGGAAGAGGTCGACACGGTCTTCGAGACAGGCGAGGTCACGGCCGGTGAGCTCCTCGATGCGCTGGATGCGGTAGCGCACCGAGTTGACGTGGAGGTGCATCTGGTCGGCGCATCTGGTCCAGGAGCCGGAGACCTGGAGGAAGACCTCCAGCGTGCGGATCAGGTCGGTGCGGTGCGCCTCGTCGTAGGCGCACAGCGGTCCGAGCACGCGATCCCTGAACATGGTCCGCGCGTCGTCGGGAACACTCGCCAGCAGCAGGGCGTGGGTGGCGAGTTCGCCGGGGCCGACGACCCGGACCGGGCCGGTGCCGCCGACGGCCAGCGAGCGGGCGTGGCGGGCCTCCTTGACCGCGCCGCGCAGTCCCTCCGCGGTGGTGGCCTTGGCGACGCCCACCGCCAGGCCGCCGTCGGTGAGCCCGGGGGCCAGGGCCAGGAGCGCCCGCCGGATCTCTCCGGCGAGGTCGGGCCCGGCGTCCGGGACGAGCGCGACCGCCTCGTCGTCGACGAGTCCGACGGCGGACCCGATGGGAAGGATCTCGCGGAGCAGGCGGCAGAGCTCGTCCGGACGCGGTGCGCGCTCGGCGCTCGCGGCCACGGCGATGACGGCGGCGGGGTCGAGCCCGGCCAGTTCCAGGCGGGGCAGGATCTCGGTGGTGGCGGCATCGGCCACGACGAGACGTACGAGCTCCTGGGCCAGACGTCTCCCGGCGCTCACGCGATCGTCCGAGCGGGCGCGCTCGATGGCCACGATCGCGGTCAGCTCGGAGATCAGGGCCTGGCGTTCGGCGGACCACTCCGTCCAGTCGCCCTCGCAGACGAGGAGCCAGTCGGCGACGCGTGACGTGGTGTCCCCGGCGACGGGAAGGATCGAGAGGTCCCGGCCCGGGAGCGGGACCGGCAGGCGCGGGGCGGTGAGGAAGGCGCGGACCAGGTCGGCGCGCGAAAAGGCGTCGGGCAGGTCATGGGAGCCGGCGACCAGCCGGCCGGGAGGCGCCAGCACCCAACAGCGCATGCCCAGGTCACGGCCGATCAGATCAAGAAGGGGACCGAGGCCGGAGCCCTCGGTGACGCCCTCGACCAGGCGGCGGTGACGGCCCAGCACGGCGGTCAGGTCGGCGGCGCGAGCGGTCGACAGACGCCGCATGACCTGCTCGGTCACGCTGGCGAAGGCGACGTCCTCCGGCACCCGGAACAGCGGCAGGCCGCGACGGCGGCAGGCATCGATCAGGTCGGCGGGAATGGTGTGGAACTGGGCGTCCCCGGCCGCCAGCGCGGAGACCCGGGCCTTGGCCAGGGCCCGCACGAAGATCTCGGTGTCGCTGGGACGGGCCCGCCACACGAGGCCGGACAGGACCAGCTCACCGCCGCTCAGGTAGCGGCCGGGCTCCTTCAGGTCGGTGGTGACCACCCAGCGGATCGTCCGGTCGAGCTCACCGTGTCCGGTGACGAGTTCCAGCCGCAGATCGGGCATGGCCAGGAGACTCCGCAGCCGCATGAAGGCTCCCTTCGTCGATCGTCTCCGATCAGTGGACACCGGGCGGTGTCGCGGCGGAACGGCCGAGTTTGGAGGAACCTACGGAACACCGCAGAGGCCGGCGGTCACGGTTCGGAGGTCCTGCGTCTCGACCTACCCCGTCCGGCCTATGTGTACTTGCCGGGAATGGGCGAACGGGTGAGGAGGCGCGGTGGCGGCACGGTCCGATCAAGGGAGGCCGGATGAGTCTACGCGAGCGCCGTCCGAGGCGGAGCTGCTGACCTGCTGCGCCTCCCGCCGATGGGCCCGCGCGGTCGCGGCGGGGCACCACGACGACCTGGCCGCCCTGCGGGCCGCCTCGGCCCGCGCCCTGGCCGGGCTGGGCTGGGACGACGTCCTCGAGGCACTGGCCGCCCATCCCCGGATCGGGGACCGGCCGGCCGGAGCCGGGCGCGAGGCCCGGTGGTCCCGCGGCGAGCAGTCCGGGATGGACGCGGCCGCCGGGGAGATCCGGCGGGAGATGGCCGAGAGTAACGTGGCGTACGAGGAACGTTTCGGCCATGTCTTCCTGATCTGCGCCACCGGGCGGAGCGCCGCCGAGCTGCTCGCCGAGCTGCGGGCCCGACTGGACCACGACGTCGAGACCGAGCGCCGCGTCGTCCGCACCGAGCTGGCCAAGATCGTCGATCTTCGTCTCGCCAGGCTCACAGGTTTCCTTAGGGATCGGTGATGTTGCGTAGCGGTCACTGGAGAGCGTCGAGTCGCTGTGGTTGCTCACGATGGCGAAAGCGGGCTGCACTCGATGACGCTTCGCTGGTAGGCGGTCGACGTCCTGATGGGCCGGTCTCGCTCGAATTTTCGAATCATCGAGCGGGTTCCGGATACAGGCCGCTACTGTGCGTACATGCTTGGTCGCATGTCATCCGGTCATGTCGCATGAGCCGTAAGGTTGCCCTGGCCGCCGGTCAGGTGGCGCGGACCGCGGCCGCCCACGCGCTGCTGTGTGGCGGGGTGGATGAGAAAACCGGACAGGCCCTGACGGCCCGGACGGTGGCCGAGCGGGTGGGCTGGGGCGCGGACCTGGTTGCTGGGATGGCCGCCGGACTGCTAGCCGAGCGTTGGAACGCCGGGGATGTGGCCGTGCTGGCCGCCGGGGTGGATGCGGCGGGCCGCGCGTTGCCGTCGAATGCGTGGATGGCGTTGCGCCGCCTGGGCTGGGGCGTGAGGGTCCCCGATGGGGTCAAGATCAATGACCGGATCGTGCGGATGGCGCAAGAAGAAGCCGGGCGGATCCTGCGCGGTGCGCAGCACCGCGCCGAGACGGTCGCCGGGATCCTGGCGACCTGGCCTGCCGACCCGGACAAGCGCACGGCCGCCGAATGGGACACCGTCCGCGAGACGATCCCCGACGGCCGGTCCCTGACCAGCGGTGTGATCAAGGCGCGCACCCGGCAGATCACCGTCTTTCTCGACGCTCATGGGCGGCTTCCGGTCGATGTGTTCGAACTGGAAGAGGCGCCGCGCGCGGCGCGGATGCTGGTGCTGGCCGCCGTCGACCGGCAACAGGCCACCCTGGAACGCGCCGACGACGACCCGGCCAAGGTGCTGCTGCGCGTGCAGTTGCCCACCCGCCCGGATCCGCGCTCCTACGCCGACTGGACCTGGGTGGTCTGCCCGATCACACTGCCGCCCACCGTCCCACCGGACGCGGTGCTGCACCTGCCCACACTCCGCCCCACCACCGGGCCAGCTGGTGGCAGGGTGCATGCCGACCTGGCGTTCTCCCATCCCGTCTCCAAAGCCGAACGGAAGGGTCACACGACGGCGCTGGGCGTGGACTGGGGCCTGAACACCCTGCTCAGCGCCGGGGCCTGCCGCTTGCATCCCGACGGCACCATCACCGCACTCGGTGCCGGGGCGATGTTCCGGGCAGCCGGGGTGATGGCCCGCCAGCACCGGCTACGCCGCCACAGCGAACACCTGCACGCCAAAACCGACACCTACGCCCGCCTCATCGCCGACCAGGACGGCCACCACCTGGTCGTCAAACACGCCGTGCTGACGGCCGAACGCCAGTACGTGGCCGATCGCCGGTCGGGCCTGAACGACGCGCTGGCCTGGTCGGCCGCCCGGTGGGTCGTGGACCAGGCGATCGCCGCTGGGGCGAGTGTGATCTATGTGGAGGATCTGCGGTCGATGGAGGCCAAAGGCATGGGCCGCACCCTCAACACCCGCCTGTCCCAGGCCGTGCGCGGGCAGGTCGTCGGCAACATGCGGCACCTGGCCGCCGAGACCGGTATTGCCGTCGTCACCGTCCCGGCCGCCAACACCTCCAAACACTGCCCACAGTGTCTGCTGCCGCTACGCCACTGCAAGGCACCCGACCGGCCCACCACACCCGGCTGGAAATGGGCGATCTGCCCCGACCCGCACTGTGGCTGGCAGGGCGACCGCGACCACGGCGCGTGGCGCCGCATCGCCGCCCGCGGCCTCACCCACCAGCACCACACCACCCTCGACCGCGCCACCGGCCACATGGCCATCGGCCGCATCATCGACAAGTTTGAAGCGAGTGCGGTCATCGCCCTGACCGCCGCTCCTCCAGCCAGCGGGGGTGACCGGTCCAAGACCGGCCCCACCCCCCGCCGAACCCCACGCCCCGCGCCCAGGCGACGCGGGGCACCCTCCACCCACGGCCCTCAAAAGTCGGTGGGTCAGCGTCCGGAGGGACGCGCTCACACGGACCACAGACCGCCACGCGCGGCCTGCCGGTACCAGGGCGTGCGCACGATCAGCTCAAACACCCCCACCACCGGCCGGAACCGTCCACGGCACCGGCCGCGAGGGGCGGCACTGGGCGCAGGCTTCCACCTGAACGCCCACTCCACCCCACCCCGGTGGACAGATCCCCCAGCCACAACACTCCATTGTGACTACGGATCCCTAAGCCGATCAGAGACGCTCATCACGGAAGGAGACCGCTGAGATGTCCCTGTCCACCCACGTCCTGGACGCCGCGGTCGGGCGGCCCGCCGAGGGCGTGCCCATACGGCTCGAGAGCCGCGCGGCCGACGGATCCTGGAAGCCGGTGGCCGCAGGCCGTACCGACGCCGACGGGCGGTTCGGCGACTGGCCGGCTCCCGGCGCGGGCGTCCACCGGCTGATTTTCGAAACCGAGGGCATCTCCGACTTCTACCCCGAGGTCACGGTGGCGTTCACGATCACCGACGCCGAGCGGCACCACCACATCCCCCTGCTGCTCAGCCCGTTCGCCTACTCCACCTACCGCGGGAGCTAGCCGTGCGGCTCGGTCCGAACAGGTACGGCAAGGCCGAAACGCGGGTCGTTCGGATCACCAGGGACGGCCGCGTCCACCACATCAAGGACTGCAATGTCAGCGTCTCCCTCTCCGGTGACCTGGACGCGGTCCATCGGAACGGCGACAACGCGGCGGTCCTGCCGACCGACAGCCAGAAGAACACGGTCTTCGCCTTCGCCAGGAAGTACGGCATCACCGAGATCGAGGAGTTCGCGCTGCTGCTGGCGCGGCACTTCGTCAACTCGCAGCCGACCATCCACCACGCGCGGGTCGAGGTCGAGGAGTACTTCTGGGACCGGATCCCGACGTACGGAGGCAGGCAGCACTCCTTCGTCCGGTCCGGCCGCGAGATCCGCACCTGCGTCGTGCACCACGACGGGCCGTCGCGCCAGGCCACGATCGTGTCCGGGCTGAAGGGGCTGACCGTCCTCAACTCCACCGGCTCGGAGTTCCACGGCTTCATCGAGGACGAGTACACGACCCTCGAGCCGACCCACGACCGGGTCCTGGCCACCGAGGTCAGCGCCGCGTGGCGGCATCGGGCCGAGCACGACGCCTTCGGCGCGTCGTACGAGCGGGCGCGCCGGGCCATGCTCGACGCGTTCTCCGGGACCCACAGCCTCTCGCTCCAGCAGACGCTGTACGCGATGGGATGCCGGGTCCTGAACGCCCGCGAGGAGATCTGCGAGATCCGCCTCGCGATGCCGAACAAGCATCATTTCACGGTCGACCTGGAGCCCTTCGGCCTGGACAACCCGCAAGAGGTGTTCTTCGCGGCCGACCGCCCGTACGGCCTGATCGAGGGCGCCGTCCTCGCCGACGACGCACCCGACGCCGGATTCGCCTGGGAGTGAGCATGGACTTCCTGCGCCCCACGAGCTGGGAGGAGGCGCTCGCCGCCAAGGCCGAGCGCCCGGAGGCCCTGCCCATCCAGGGCGGCACCGACGTGATGGTCGAGCTGAACTTCGGCGTGCAGCGCCCTGCGGCGCTGCTCGACCTCGGCCCGGTCGGCGAGCTCGCGACCTGGGAGCCGCTGCCCGACGGGTCCGTGCGCGTCGGAGCGGGCGTTTCGTACACCCGGCTGATCACCGAGCTGGCCGACCGCCTGCCCGGCCTCGCGCAGGCCGCCCGTACGGTCGGCTCGCCGCAGATCCGCAACCGCGGCACGGTCGGCGGCAACCTCGGCGCGGCGTCACCGGCCGGCGACGCGCATCCGCCGCTGCTGGCGGCGGGTGCGGTGTACGAGGTCGAATCGGCGGCCCGGGGCGTCCGGACGATCCCGGCCACCGAGTTCTACCTGGGCGTCAAGCGCAACGCGCTGCGGCCCGACGAACTGATCCGCGCGTTCCGGCTGCCGCCCGTGACGGGCCCGCAGTACTTCTCCAAGATCGGCACCCGCAACGCGATGGTGATCGCGGTCTGCTCGTTCTCCATCGCGCTCCTGCCGAGCGAGCGGCGCGTCGGCACCGGGGTCGGCTCCGCCGCTCCGACCCCGCTCCGCGCGTACGCGGCGGAGGAGTTCCTGGCCGGCGAGGCGGACTGGGACGCCGACCTGGACAGGGCGGTGGCCGAGCGCTTCGGCGAGCTGGTCGGCGCGGCGGCGAGCCCGATCGACGACGTGCGCGGCACGGCCGAATACCGCCGGCACGCGCTGGGCGTCATGGCGCGCCGGACCCTGACCTGGGCGTGGAACGACCACCGGAAGGGAGCCCTGGAGTGCGCGTGAAGTTCAGCGTCAACGACCGGGAACAGGTCGCCGACGACGTGTGGGAGGGCGAGAGCCTTCTGTTCGTGCTCCGCGAGCGCCTGGGCCTGCCCGGGGCAAAGAACGCCTGCGAGCAGGGCGAATGCGGCTCGTGCACGGTCTACCTCGATGGCGTTCCGGTCTGCGCGTGCCTCGTCGCCGCGGGGCAGGCGCAGGGCCGGGAGGTGCGGACGGTGGAGGGCCTGGCCTCCGCCGACGGGCTCACGGCCGTCCAGCAGGCGTTCGTGGAGTGCGGAGCCGTGCAGTGCGGCTTCTGCACACCGGGCCTGCTCGTGCAGGCCGACGACCTGATCACGCGGGTGCCCGACCCCTCCGACGCGGACATCCGCGAGGCGCTCGCCGGCAACCTGTGCCGTTGCACCGGCTACGAGAAGATCCTGGACGCCGTACGCCGTGCGGCCGAGCTGAAGGCCGCCGGGCGATGACCGTCATCATCGAGGGGGCCTACCTCGCGCCGGTCGCCGGCGCCGAGATCCCCGACGGCCATCTGGTGGTCGAAGGCGACCGGATCACCGCGATCGGGCCCGGCCCGGCGCCGTCCGTCGCCGGCGCGGACCGGGCGGAGCGGATCGACGCCCGAGGCTGCCTGGTCACCCCGGGCCTGGTCAACACCCACCATCACCTCTACCAGTGGGCCTCTCAGGGGCTGGCCAAGGACGACACGCTGTTCGACTGGCTGGTGACGCTCTATCCGATCTGGGCGCGGATGGACGCCGAGGTGGTGAGCGGAGCGGCGGCCGCCGGGCTCGGCTGGCTGGCCAGGTCGGGCGCCACGACCACCACCGACCACCATTACATCTTTCCCAAGGGGCGCGGCGACCTGTTCGCCGCCGAGATCGACGCGGCCCGGCGCGTCGGCGTCCGCTTCCATCCCTGCCGGGGCTCGATGGACCGCGGTCGGTCGGACGGCGGGCTGCCGCCGGACGAGGTGGTGGAGAGTCTCGACGACATCCTCGAGGCCACCGCCGCCGCGATCGACGCCTACCACGACGACTCGTTCTCCTCCATGCTGCGGATCGCGGTGGCCCCCTGCTCCCCGTTCTCCGTCAGCAGGGACCTGCTGGTCGAGTCGGCCGGCCTGGCGCGGGCCAAGGGCGTACGGCTGCACACCCACCTCGCCGAGACCCTCGACGAGGAGGAGTACTGCCGCGAGCGGCTGAACCGCACGCCGGTGGAGTACATGGAGCAGGTCGGCTGGCTCGGCGGCGACGTGTGGTTCGCGCACACCGTCCACCTGAGCGACTCCGACATCGCCACGATGGCGGAGACGGGCACCGGCACGGCGCACTGCCCCAGCTCGAACGCGCGGCTGGGCGCGGGCATCGCCCGCGTCCGCGACCTGCTCGGCGCCGGCGTTCCGGTCGGTCTGGGAGTGGACGGCGCGGCGTCGGCCGAGATGGTCCCCCTGATCGGCGAGCTCCGACAGGCCATGTACCTGCAGCGGGCCAGGTACGGGCCGAGCGCGCTGACCGCCCGGCAGGCCCTGGAACTCGGCACCCTCGGCGGCGCGCGGCTCCTGGGCCGGGAGAACGAGATCGGCTCGCTCGAGACCGGCAAGCTCGCCGACATCGCCGTCTGGCGGATGGACGGCTTCCACGCCGCCGTGGAGGACCCGGTGGTCGCGCTCGTCCACGGCCACTCGCCGCCGCTGGCGAGGCTGCTGGTGGGCGGCCGGACGGTGGTCGACGACGACGAACTCGTCTCCGCGCCACAGCACGAGATCGGCAGGGCCGGCGCCGACGCGCGCCGCCGCCTGATGGAACTCGCGAAGGAGGTCCTGTGACGACGGTTCCGGCAGGCGCGGCCGAGGGCGTCCTCGCCCCCGGCCGGGGCGGGGTGGGCGACAGCCTGCTCCGGCCCGACGGCACGCTCAAGGTCACGGGCGAGTTCGCCTTCGCCTCCGACCTGTGGATCGACGGGATGCTGTTCGGCGTGACGCTGCGCAGCCCGCACGCACGCGCCAGGATCCGCTCGATCGACCTCGGCCCCGCACTCGCGGTGCCCGGCGTCGAGGCGGTCCTCACACACGAGGACGTGCCCGGGCGCAAGGTGTACGGACTGGAGCACGCCGACCAGCCCGTGCTCGCCATCGGCGAGGTCCGTCACCAGGGCGAGCCGATCGCGCTGGTCGCGGCCGACCACCCGGAGACGGCCCGGCACGCGGCGGAGCAGATCAGGATCGAGTGGGAGGTCCTCGAACCGATCACCGACGCGCGCGCCGTGATCGCCGACCCGGACCGCCTCAGGGTCCAGGAGCGCGGCGGCATCGTCCGCCACCAGCCGGTCCGGGTGGGAGACGTGGCCGCCGCCCGCGCGCGGGCGGAGGTCGTCGTGTCCGGTGACTTCTCCGTCGGCATCCAGGACCAGGCGTTCCTCGGGCCGGAGTCCGGCCTGGCGGTGCCGGCCGAGGACGGCGGGATCGACCTGTTCGTCGCCACCCAGTGGCTGCACAACGACCTCCGGCAGATCGCGCCCTGCCTCGGTCTGCCCGACGGGAAGGTCCGGATGACGCTGGCCGGCGTCGGCGGAGCGTTCGGCGGCCGCGAGGACCTATCGATGCAGATCCACGCCGGCATGCTGGCGTTGTACACCGGCCGGCCGGTCAAGATCGTCTACAACCGGTACGAGTCGTTCTTCGGCCACGTGCACCGGCACCCCGCGCTGATGCGCTACGAGTACGGCGCGACCCGCGACGGCAGGATTCTCTACGCCGACGCCGAGATCGTCCTCGACGGCGGCGCCTACACCTCCTCCTCGCTCGCCGTGGTGGCGAACGCGGCCTCGCTCGGAGTCGGCCCGTACGAGGTCCCGAACCTGCGGATGGACGCGTACGGCGTCTACACCAACAACCCGCCGTGCGGCGCGATGCGGGGCTTCGGCGCGGTGCAGGCCTGCTTCGCCTACGAGTCGATGATGGACCGGCTGGGCGAGGCGTGTGGCGTCGGCCCGGTGGAGATCCGCCGGATCAACGCCGCCGGCCAGGGGTCCAAGCTGGCCACCGGCCAGGTCATCGACTCGCCCGCCCCGCTGAAGGAGATGCTCACCCGGCTGAAGGCCATGCCACTGCCCGTGCCGCCGGGCGCCACCGACCTGCGTGACCTGCCGGGCGGTGTCTCCCAGACCACCCACGGCGAGGGAGTGGTCCGCGGCGTCGGCTACGGCGTCGGCATCAAGAACATCTGCTTCTCCGAGGGCTTCGACGACTACTCGACCGCCCGGGTACGGCTGGAGGCCGTCGGCGGCGAGGCGACGGCGGTCGTGCACACCGCCGCCGCCGAGGTCGGCCAGGGCCTGGTCACGCTGCAGGAGCAGATCGCCCGTACCGAGCTGGGCGTCGACCGGGTGACCGTGCGGCCCGCCGACGACCGGGTCGGCGACGCGGGTTCCTCTTCCGCGTCGCGCCAGTCCTACATGACCGGTGGGGCGGTGAAGGCGGCCTGCGAGGCGGTCCGCGCGGACCTCCTCGCGCTGGCCCGGGAACGCCTCGGTACGACCCTCGGCGATCTGTCGCTCATCGGCGGAAAGGTCGTGTCGGCGTCGGCGGGCGCGCTGGCCGAGATCGCCGACATCCTCGGTGACCGGGTCGTCGAGCAGACCCGCGAATACCGCCACCGGCGCACCGTCGCCATGGATCCGGTGACCGGGCAGGGCGACAGCCACGTCCAGCTCGCGCTCTGCGTGCACCGCGCCGTGGTCGACGTCGACGTGGAGCTCGGCCTGGTCAAGGTGGTGGAGCTGGCCGCCGTCCAGGACGTCGGGAAGATCATGAACCGGCTCGCGCTGGAAGGCCAGATCCACGGCGGCTCCGCGCAGGGCCTCGGGCTGGCGCTGATGGAGGAGATCGTCGTCCAGGACGGCCTCGTCCGGAACCCGTCCTTCACCGACTACCTCATCCCCACGATCCTCGACATGCCGCCCATGCGGCTGGACATCCTCGAGAGTCCCGACCCGGCCGCCCCGTACGGGCTGCGCGGCGCGGGAGAACCGCCCACGCTCTCCTCCACGCCCGCCATCGTCGCGGCCGTCCGCGACGCCACCGGAAGGGCGCTCACCCGAGTACCGATCCGACCGGAGCACATATGCCACTGATGTTCCTCAACGGCGGGGCGATGCGCGGCGGGCCGCTGCACCGCCTCCTGGACGGCGCGCCGCTGGTCGCCGAGACCACGACCGCGCCGCGGTATCGCTTCTTCGCGGTCGGCGACCGGTTCCCCGGACTCCTCCCGGTCGCGCACGGCGGCGCCCGTGTCGCGGGCGAGGTCTACGACGTGGCGATGGACGTGCTGCGTGACCGGCTGCTGCCGGCCGAGCCGCCCGAGCTGGAGCTGGGCGTGATCGAGCTGGTCGACGGCAGTTCCTCCCTGGCGATGGTGCTGCGGCGCCCGCCGACGTCCTTCCCCGAACTGGTCGACATCACCGAATACGGCAGTTGGCCCGCCTACCGGGGACGTTCCTCATGAGCCCGTACGACCTGGTCGTACGCTCGCGTCGCGCGCTGCTCCCGGACGGAGAGCGGCCCGCGGCCGTGGCCGTGCGGGACGGGAGGGTCGCCGCCGTCGGCGACCACGATGACCCTCTGCCGGCCGGGACCCGCGTGGACCTCGGCGACATCGCGCTGCTTCCGGGACTCGTCGACACCCACGTTCACGTCAACGAGCCGGGCCGTACGGAGTGGGAGGGCTTCGCGACGGCGACCCGCGCGGCCGCCGCGGGCGGCGTGACCACGATCGTGGACATGCCGCTCAACTCGCTCCCGCCCGTGACCACCGCCGCCGCGCTGGCCGTCAAGAAGGAGGCGGCGGCCGGCCGGTGCTTCACGGACGTCGGCTTCTGGGGCGGCGCCGTTCCGGGCAACACGCGGGAGCTGCGGGCCCTGCACGACGGCGGTGTCTTCGGCTTCAAGTGCTTCACCGCGGACTCCGGCGTGCCGGAGTTCCCGCCGCTGACCTATGACGCGATGGAGGAGGCCTTCGCCGAGATCGCGTCACTGCGGGGGCTGGTCATCGTGCACGCCGAGGACCCCGGGTCGCTGTCGGCCCCGGCGGACGGCGGTTATGACGCCTTCTTGGCCGCGCGGCCGCCGAGCGCGGAGCACAAGGCGGTCGAGCAGGTGATCCGGCTGGCCGAGACGACGGGGGTACGGGCGCACATCCTGCACCTGTCGGCCGCCGACTGCCTCGAGCCGCTGGCCCGGGCACAGGCCCGGGGCGTGCGGATCACCGCCGAGACCTGCCCGCACTACCTGACGCTGTCGGCCGCCGAGATCCGGGCGGACGCCACCCACTTCAAGTGCTGCCCGCCGATCCGCGACGCCGCCAACCGGGACGGGCTCTGGCAGGGCCTCGCCGCCGGAGTGGTCGGCTGCGTCGTGACCGACCACTCGCCCTGCCCACCCGAGCTCAAGCGCGGCGGATTCGACGAGGCCTGGGGTGGGATCTCCTCCCTGCAGCTCGGCCTGCCCGCCGTCTGGACCGAGGCGCGCCGCCGCGGTCACGACCTGGCGGACGTGGTGCGGTGGATGTCGGCCGCGCCGGCGGCGCTGGCGGGCGTCCCGGGCAAGGGCGCCATCGCGGTCGGCAACGACGCCGACCTCGTGGCCTTCGCCGCGGACGAGACGTTCACCGTCGACCCGGCGGCGCTACGGACCCGTCACCGCGTCACGCCCTATGCGGGCCGCGAGCTCACCGGCGTCGTGCGGGCCACCTGGCTACGCGGCGAGGTCGTGGGCGACACGCCTCGCGGGCGCCTCCTGCGGAGCCGCTCCGCGGTCGCGGAGGGTTGATCGATGGCCGATTTCACCTCGTTGCCGGATCTGGCGGTCCGGAACCTCGGCGGCTCCGTCCTCGCCGCGAGCGACGAGTCCTTCGCGGAACGGGAGAACCTGATCAACCCCTGGGCGGCCGGGCATCAGGCGGAGACCTTCGGCCGGAAGGGCCAGGTCTACGACGGCTGGGAGACCGCCCGGCGGCGGCCGTCCGCGCTCGGGCTGACGGTCGACGACCGCGGCCACGACTGGGCCCTGGTCCGGCTCGGGCTGCCCGGCGTGATCCGGGGGGTCGTCATCGACACCGCCTGGTTCCGGGGGAACTTCCCGGCCTACGCCTCGGTCGAGGCCTGCGCGGCGGAAGGCCATCCGTCGGCCGAGGAGCTGGCCGCCCTCGCGTGGGTGGAGATCGTGCCGCGGAGCCCCCTGACCGGGGACGCCGAGCACCGTTTCCCGGTCCTGGCGGCGCGGAGGTTCACGCATGTCCGCCTGAACATCTTCCCGGACGGCGGTGTCGCGCGGCTCCGCGTGCACGGCGAGGTCGTCCCGGATCCACGGCTGCTGACCGGCCTGACGGTGGACCTGGCCGCGCTGGAGAACGGCGCGCGCGTCACCGACTGCTCGAACCTGTTCTACTCCGCGCCGGAGAACATCCTGGCCCCAGGCCTGCCACGCCACCAGGGCGAGGGCTGGGAGACCGCGCGGCGGCGCGACGACGGCAACGACTGGGTCACGGTGGAACTGGCCGCCCCCGGCAGGCCGAGGCTGGTCGAGATCGACACCACGCACCTCAAGTACAACGCCCCGGGCTGGGCGGCGCTCTCCGGCCGGGACGCCCGGGTGTCGGAGGAGTGGGCCCCTCTCCTGCCGCCCACCCGGATCCAGCCGGACGGCCGCCACCGCTTCCGGCTCGACGCCGCCGCCCCACCGGCCGAGGTGACGCACGTACGGCTCGACATCTACCCCGACGGCGGCGTGGGCCGGCTCCGTGTCTGGGGTGAGCTGACGGCCGACGGCGAGCGGGCCCTCCGCGACCGCTGGGACGCCTTCGATTCTTGACTCCGTCCGGCTCACGTGAAGTTCCTGTTACATCCATGACCGGCCCGTTCCCGCGGGCTCGAGCGAGAGGTAGCGTCCAGCTGTGCTGATCAGCCCACACGAGCAGGAACGGCTGCTGATCCACGTGGCGGCCGGCCTCGCCCGCGACCGGCGCGCCCGCGGATTGCGGCTCAATCATCCCGAAGCGACCGCGGTCATCGCCTCCTATGTCCTGGAGGGCGCCCGCGACGGGCGGAGCGTCGCCGAGCTCATGGAGACCGGGCGCACCGTGCTCACCCGCGAGGACGTCATGGAGGGGATTCCGGAGATGCTCGACTCCGTGCAGGTCGAGGCGACCTTCCCCGACGGCACCAAACTCGTCACCGTCCATCGGCCGATCCCATGACGCCCCTCGCCCGAGGCGAGGAGGCCACGGAGGTTCCGCCCAGAGGGAGGTTCGAATGAGCGCCGGATCCGTCCCGGGCGAGATCGTGACCGGAGAGGGCCGGGTGGAGCTGAACCCCGGCCGTCCACGTACGACGATCACGGTCGTCAACACCGGGGACCGGCCGGTGCAGGTCGGCTCGCACTATCACTTCGCGCAGGCCAACGACGCGCTCGACTTCGACCGGGTGGCCGCGCGCGGCCACCGGCTCGACGTGCCCGCGGGCACCGCCGTGCGGTTCGAGCCGGGAATCGCCCGCGAGGTGTCGCTGGTGCCGTTCGCCGGGCGCGCGGTCGTACCGGGGCTGCGCCATGACTGAGATCTCGCGCTCCCGCTACGCCCAGCTGTACGGACCGACCGCCGGCGACCGCGTGCGCCTGGCCGACACCGACCTGTTCATCGAGGTCACCGAGGATCTGTCCCGAGGTGTGGGGGCGGGCGACGAGGCGGTCTTCGGCGGCGGCAAGGTGATCCGCGAGTCCATGGGCCAGGGCATGGCGACACGCGCCGACGGGGCACCCGACCTGGTGATCACCGGGGTCGTGGTGCTGGACCACTGGGGCGTGGTCAAGGCCGACGTGGGGGTGCGCGACGGCCGGATCGTCGCGCTCGGCAAGGCCGGCAATCCGGACACGATGGACGGTGTCCATCCCGGCCTGGTGATCGGCCCGTCCACCGAGATCCTGGCCGGCAACGGCAGGATCCTCACGGCCGGGGCGGTCGACTCGCACGTCCACCTGATCTGCCCGCAGCTCGTCGACGAGGCGCTCGGCGCTGGTGTCACCACGCTCATCGGCGGCGGCACCGGCCCGGCAGAGGGCACCAAGGCGACGACGGTGACCCCCGGCGCCTGGAACCTGGCCCGGATGCTGGAGGCGATGGATCCCTACCCGGTCAACGTGGCGCTGCTCGCGAAGGGCAACACGGTGTCCGAGGAGAGCATGTGGGAGGCGCTGCGCGGCGGCGCGTCCGGGTTCAAACTGCACGAAGACTGGGGGTCGACTCCGGCCGCGATCGACGCGTGCCTGCGCGTCGCCGACGTCTCGGGCGTCCAGGTCGCCCTGCACTCCGACACCCTCAACGAGGCCGGTTACGTCGAGTCGACGCTGAACGCCGTCGGCGGCCGGTCCGTCCACGCCTACCACACCGAGGGCGCGGGCGGCGGGCACGCGCCGGACATCATCACGGCCGCCGGGTACCCGAACGTCCTGCCGTCCTCGACCAACCCGACCCGGCCGCACACGGTCAACACGCTCGACGAGCACCTCGACATGCTCATGGTCTGCCATCACCTGAATCCGTCGGTGCCGGAGGACCTCGCGTTCGCCGAGTCGCGGATCCGCCCGACCACGATGGCGGCCGAGGACGTCCTGCACGACATCGGCGCGATTTCGATGATCGGCTCGGACTCCCAGGCGATGGGCCGGATCGGCGAGACCGTCATCCGTACCTGGCAGACCGCGCATGTGATGAAAGGCCACCGGGGCGGCCTGGACGACAACCTGCGCGCCCGTCGTTACGTCGCCAAGTACACGATCTGCCCGGCGATCGCGCACGGCCTCGACGCGGAGATCGGCTCCGTCGAGGTGGGCAAGCTCGCCGACCTGGTGCTGTGGGACCCGGCGTTCTTCGGTGTCCGGCCGCACGTCGTGCTCAAGGGCGGCATGATCGCCTGGGGCCAGATGGGCGACGCGAACGCCTCCATCCCGACGCCGCAGCCGGTGTTCCCCCGCCCGATGTGGGGCGCCACCGCGGCCCCGGCCACATCGGTGCACTTCGTCGCCCCCGCCGCGCTGGACGACGGCCTCGCCGAGCGCCTCGAGGTGCGGCGGCGCCTGGTCGCGGTCAACGACACCCGGCGGGTGGGGAAGGCGGACATGCCGCTGAACGACGCGCTGCCGGAGATCAAGGTCGACCCGGACACGTTCACGGTGAGCGTCGACGGGAACGAGGTCGAGCCCGCGCCCGCCTCCGAGCTGCCCATGGCCCAGCGGTACTTCCTGTTCTGATGGACTCCTGATGGACGCCGCGCTGCTGCTGCTCGCCGACTCCCGGCTCCCCGCGGGCGGGCACGCGCACTCGGGCGGCCTCGAGACGGCCGCCGCGACCGGCGTCGTCCACGATCTGGCCACACTCGCCGGCTTCCTGCGCGGCCGACTCGCGACCGCGGGACTCGTCACGGCGGGCCTGGCGGCGGCCGCCTGCGCGCACGCACGGCCCGGAGCCGGCGCCCACACACCACTCGCGGAAACGACGCCGAGTGCCGGTTGGGCCCGGCTCGACACCGAGGCCGACGCGCGCACGCCGTCGCCCGCGCAGCGGCGGGCCTCGCGGGCGCAGGGACGGGCGCTGCTGCGCGTCGCCCGCGCCACCTGGCCCGGTCCCGTGCTGGAGAGCCTGGCCGCGGCGTCCGGCAGCCCGCACCATCCGGTCGCGCTCGGCGCCGCGGTCGCCGCCGCGGACGGCGCTCCGGAACGCGCGGCGCAGATCGCGGCGTACGGCTCCGTGACCGGTCCGGCCTCGGCGGCGGTCCGCCTGCTCGGGCTCGATCCCCTGGGCGTGCACCGGATGCTCGCGGGCCTCGCCGGGCGGATCGACGCCGTCGCGGCGGAGGCGGCCGAGGGCGTACGCGCCGGTGACCTGCCCGCGGCCTCCGCGCCCGCGCTGGACGTGTTCGCCGAGCTTCACCAGCAGGCCGAACTCCGCCTGTTCGAATCCTGAGATCGGAGGCCCCGTGGGACTGGACCACAGCCACGACCCGCACGAGCCGCACGCGCACCGTGCCCTGCGGCTCGGCATCGGAGGCCCGGTCGGCAGCGGCAAGACCGCCCTGGTCGCCGCGCTGTGCCGCCTACTCCGCGACGAGGTCGCGCTGGCCGTCGTCACGAACGACATCTACACGACCGAGGACGCCGACTTCCTGCGCCGGAACGGCGTGCTGGACGACGACCGGATCGCGGCCGTCCGGACCGGCTGCTGCCCGCACACGGCGATCCGTGACGACATCTCCGCCAACCTCGACGCCGTCGAGGCGCTGGAGGACCGGCACGGCCCCCTCGACCTGGTGATCGTGGAGAGCGGTGGTGACAATCTCACCGCGACGTTCAGCCGCGGGCTGGTCGACCGGCAGATCTTCGTCCTCGACGTGTCCGGCGGCGACAAGGTCCCCCGCAAGGGCGGCCCGGGGGTCACCACCGCGGACCTGCTGGTGATCAACAAGACCGACCTCGCGCCGTTGGTCGGCGCCGACCTGACCGTCATGGCACGCGACGCCGAACGCGTGCGGGCCGGCCTGCCGATCGCCTTCACCTCGCTGCGCGAGCGCCCGGACGTTCCGGAGGTCACCGCCTGGGTCCGCTCCGCCCTCGCCGAACGCGCACCCGCGTGACCCTGGCCACGGGAGGCCACGCGACCGCTCTCACGGACACCGGCCGGGACACGGGTGGCCGCACCGGTTTCGCGGCGCGCGCGGCCGTGCGCGCCGAGTGCGGCCCCGGCGGGCGGATCCGCATCACGCGGCTGCGTTCCGACGGTCCGCTCGCGCTGCGCGAGTGCGGCGAGTCGGTCTATCTGGTCGGTGCGGGGGCGGGGCCGCTCGGGGGCGACGACCTGGAGCTGACCATCGACGTCGGGCCAGGCGCGCGGCTCGACGTCCGCTCGGCGGCGGCAACGCTCGTCCTGCCGGGACGCCGAAACGCGGGAGCGTCACGCCTGGTCGTACGGGCCGACGTCGCGGCCGGAGCGCGGCTCGTCTTCAGTCCCGAACCCGTGATCGCCGCGGCCGGCTGCGACCACCGGGCGCGTGCGGAGGTGACGCTCGCCGAAGGCGCGGAGCTGGTGTGGCGGGAGGAGATCGTGCTGGGCCGCCACGGTGAGCCCGCCGGCCGCTACGTCGGCCGGTTCGATGTCACGGTCGGCGCGGAGCCGCTGCTCCGCCACGAGCTGCGGATCGACGAGGACGCCACGAGCGGCGCCGTGCTCGGCGACGCGGGGGCCGTCGGCACCCTGCTGGTCACCGGCGTCACCGCGGAGCCGTACGCCGACGAAGGGCTGGCCGTGCTGCCGCTCGCCGGCCCCGGCGTCCTGGTGACGGCCATGGCCGCCGACACGGTACGGCTGCGCGAGCGATTGGAACGGGGCCGCCGCCTCCTCACCTGACGTGCGGTCCTCCGGCGGTGGATCGAGATCCGGGCGTCTTGTCCATTCCCCTTTCCGGGTCGCGCGGCGATAGTGGGCCCATGACCAGTGATGTCGTCGATGACGCCGCGATGCTGAACGTCGCGCTGGAGGAGGCGCGCGCCGGGTACGCCGAGGGCGGCGTCCCGGTCGGGGCCGCGCTGTTCGGCGCCGACGGGCGGCTGCTCGGGCGTGGGCGCAACCGGCGGGTCCAGGACGACGACCCGTCGACCCACGGCGAGACCGCGGCGTTCCGCGCGGCCGGCCGGCAGCTCACGTACCGCGGCACGACCATGGCCACGACGCTGTCGCCGTGCTGGTACTGCAGCGGGCTGATCCTGCAGTTCGGCATCTCCCGGGTGGTCGTCGGCGAGGCGCGGACGTTCGAGGGCCACCACGAGTGGCTGGCCGGGCACGGTGTCGAGGTCGTCGTACTCGACGACCCGGAGTGTGCCGGGCTCATGACCGCCTTCATCGGGGAACACCCCGACATCTGGAACGAGGACATCGGCGAGAGCTCGTGAGTACGAGTGGCGTCGTTCCCCGAGGAGCGCCGGCGGGGGAACGGTCGCATGAGCAGCTCACGGTCCGCCCCGCCCCGACGACGCTCCAGCCCGGCCGCCCACGAGCCGGGCTATCCGGCCTTGCGCTTGTCGAACTCCGCTGCGACCGCGTGAATGGAGCCCCGGCCCTCGAGCTCGACGCCCTTTCCGTCGGCCATGCTGATCGTGACCGGCTGCCAGCTCTTGCCGCCCTCGACCTTGATGGACGCGATGCGCTCCAGCGGAATCTGGCCGAGATGCTCGCCGACCCGGTTGAGCATCGGGTCGGCGGCCCACACGTGCAGGGCACTGTCGCTGATGCCGAAGACGACGGCCGCGTCGAGCGGAATGTCGGTCTCTTCGGTCATCTTCTTCGCCGCCGCGCGAGCGGCGGGCCTGGCGATGAGGTAGTTACCGAGCGGCGAGAGCATCCGCGCGGGGCTGAGCGCGGTGTCGACTCTGGCGTACGCGGCCGCCACGATCTTTTCGTCGCCGAGTTGCTCGGTCAAAGCGGCGGCCAGTTCAGCATCTTTTGCGTGCATCAGTACTTTCCTTCAGCCGAAGTTCGGGACAAGAATGGATCCGTCGACGCGCTGCGGCCATGACGACCACCAAGCTGCGAGCCGGAGCCGCTCGGCCGACGTCTTCGACGCGATGCCGATGCGGAGCCGGCGCCGCCGGATGGGCCGCCCGAGGTCGACGTCGTTCACCGCGACGTCGCCGTACCGCGTGGGCCGACCATGTACGCGCACCGACGTTTCATCCATACCGCCAGCGTCGCGGCAGCGGGCACCTCATGCGATCGGTGATCCGGTCATTCCCGTGTCCACCGAACGGTGGACACGGTGCCGGCATCGTGGAGGTCCGTCCGCGGTGAGTTTCAGACCGTCCCGCTGAGGGATTTGGCGGCGGCGAGTGCTTGTGCTGCGCTGTGGTGGTCGCCGTGCGCCCGGAAGCCTTCTACTGCGATGGCGAGCGCTCTGTCGGCTTCGTCGTGCCTTCCGGCAGCCTGGAGGGTTCGGCCGAGGTGGAGGCGAGCGATGGCTTCGCTGTGGGCCGAGCCGCGCGTCCGGGCGAGTTGGAGGGCGTCATGGTGGTGGATGAGGGCGGTGTGGTGGTCGCCGAGGCGGCTGTGGGCGGCGCCAAGGAGGTAGAGCGCCATGGCCATGAGATCTTCGTCGTTGTTGTCGCGGGCCAGGCTGAGCCCGGTCCGGAGGTGGTAGAGCGCGGTATCGGGCCGGTCGAGGTGGAGGTACTGTTCGCCGGCGTAGTTGTGGGCCATGATCATATGGACCGGCATGTTGATGGTCAGCCCGACCGTAATGGCCTGTTCGAGGGCGGCGACCGCTGCGTCGTGGTCGCCGGAGCGGCCGTGCAAGGTGCCGAGCAGGATGAGGCTGCTGGCTTCACCGGGGCGATCACCGGTCGCGCGGGCCTGCTCGAGGGTGATGGACAGGAGCCGCCGTGCGGTGGCCCGCTCGTTGCGGTGGATCGCGATACGAGCCCGGACGCGCTGGGCTGTCGCCTGGGCCCAGCCTCCGGTGACGTGCTCAACGGCGGCCGCGCAGCGGGACAGGTCGTCCCAGCGGCCGGAAAGGATGAGCGGACGCTGAAGGAGTTCCAGAAGCTGTGCGGCAAGGGCGGCATCCAGCTCGGGGGTGGAGGTCACGAGCATGATCGCGGCAACCAGGTTGTCCTGCTCGACGTCGGATACCGCTTCGCCCGTCCGCTTGGCGCGGGACGGTTCCGCTGTGCGGCCGGTTCCCTGGGGCACTGCGTCGGGCCGGGGGTGCGGGACCTGCCCGGCGAGGTCGGTGAGGGAGGCGCGGACGGCGCGGGTGAGGGATCGGCGACGCACATCGCCGGAGTCTTCGCGGAGCGCCTGCTCCTTGGCGAAGCTGCGGAGTAGGTCGTGGAAGCTGTAGCGGTCTGGTGCCGGGTTGGTCACCAGGTGGGCATCGAGCAGTTGGTCCAAGAGGTGTTCGGCGTCCGAGGCGGGCACGTTGAGCAGGGCGGCCGCCGTACGGAGTGAGGAGGCCGGATAGTCGAGCAGTGCGAGCAGCCGGAACGCCTGTGCGGCCGCGGGTCCGAGCCCGCGATAGCTGAGCATGAGGCTGGCGCGCACATCGAGGTCTTCGACGTGGAGTTCGTCCATCCGGCGATGCCTGTCGGCCAGCCGGTCGGCCAGGTGCCGCACCGACCATGCCGGCCGGGAGGCGAGCTTGGCACCGGCGATCCGCACCGCAAGAGGTAGCCGACCGCAGCTGGTGATCACGTCTGTGACGGCAGTGTCGTCATCCGCCACCCGCCCGTGGCCTGCCGTGGCCGCGAACAGGGCGGTGGCCTCCAGCTCGCTCATAGGCGGCAGGTCGAGCCTGGTCGCGCCTACCAGGCCGGTCAGCTGGGCGCGGCTGGTGACCAGCGCGGCGCTCGGACCTCCGCCGGGTAGCAGCGACCGTACCTGGGCGCTGGTGGCGGCGTTGTCCAGCACGAGAAGGACCGCGCGATCGGCGAGTATCGACCGGTACAGCGCCGACCGATCGGCCAGGCCGGGAGGAATGGTTCGGCCTGGCACGCCCAGGGATCTGAGCAGGGAGTTGAGGACGTCCCCAGGGTCCCGGGGGGCTGTGCCGGCCCCACGCAGGTCGGTGAACAGGGTGCCGTCGGTGAAGACGTGGCGCAGTCGGTGGGCGGCGTGTAATGCCAGGGTCGTCTTCCCCACCCCCGGCGAGCCGGTGACGACGGTCACTCTCGCGGATGCCGCGTCACTGTCCAGACTGCTGGTCACTACATGCAGTTCCACGGCGCGTCCGGTGAAGTCAGGGATGTCGGCCGGCAACTGGGCCGGTGCGGGCCAGGGCGATCGGCGCGGCTCGCCCGGGGGTGTGCTCGCGGACTCGTCGACGGAGACCGTCGAGACCGATGGCCGGGGTGCTTCGATCTTCTCGGTGACCATGACCGTATTGCGGGCCGAGGGGTGAGTCGGCAGATCCAGGGCGGGGCCGTCGGCGAGGGCTTGCGGGCCGACGCGTCGCATCAGATCTCGGCTTCCCTCCTCGTCGAGTCCGAGCGCCTCGGCGAGCAGTCGCACCGTCTCGCGATGCGGCCTGGAAACCTTGCCGCGCTCCAGATCGCCAATCGCCCGTACGCTCATCCCCGATCGTTCGGCGAGCTGTTCCTGTGTGAGCCCGGCCTCGATCCGCCGCGCGCGGAGCGCGGCACCAAGCCCTGCGTGTGACTGGCCGCGCACCCGATCCCCCGATTCGCGGTGAAACTGCCGAAATTTCTGCCAGCGATTCTGCCTGGAGTCCTCGCTCCTGTCTACGGACGATGTTCAAGGCGGTCAAGGTCATGGTCACTCTCATCAAGTGCCGGCAAGGAGTGCCCGCCAACGAGGACCTGGAGCGCACCCTTGGCGGTGCACGTGTGTGGCCGACCCGAAGCGCCGACGAGCACGCCGATGCGTAGCCCTCGTCCCGGCCGTCATCAATCCGAAACGAAGGAGACACCCTCCGTGAAACGCTGGTTCGCCACCGGACTCGCCTCCGCGGGTACCGTCGCCGCCACGCTCGCACTCGCCGTCACACCCGCGCACGCCGTCGACGTCTGGCATGCCTGTCGCATCGTCAACGGCGTCCAGACCGACGGCCCGCTCGGCCACGGCTGGACCGCGCAGCCCTGCGTCTACCTCGACTACGACAGCCACATCGCCGTCGCCAAGATCACCTACCATGGCGGCAACACCGACGTGCACCTCATCGCCGAGCTCGGCGTCCAGTACCAGGACGGCAGCATCCAGTGGGGCGTCGGCCAGAACATCGGTCCGGCCGTCAACCCGGTCGGCAGCGGATCGGCCTACGAGTGGTCGAAGTTCGTCCCCATTCCCGGCGGCAGGGGCATCGCGCGCGTATTCGCCCGCGCCCGTCTGATGGACTCCGGAGAAATCTCCGGCGACGTCGAATCCGGCTCCGTCCCGCTTGCTTGGTAATCCCCGGTTTGTAAGTCGAAGCCGGTCTCGTCGCGAAGCACTTTCAGCCACATCCCCTGATCGGGATCACCCAGGTGAAACTCACCTCGACTCCGTGGAGGCATGCATGAAGCTCCTGTCCAGCCGTAAACTCCGCTCCGCCGCGACCGTCACCGCTACCGCCGCCGTCACGGGTGCTCTGATGACCGGCCCCGCCCATGCCGACATCTTCCTCCCGAGTGTCCACATCCAGGCCAAGCAGGGCGGGAAATGCCTCACACAGCACAACGGCGAAACGCGCTTGTATCTGGATGGCTGCAATAACAGCAGTTGGCAGAAATGGGAAGTCGCCTCCTACAACGGCGACACCAACGGCATCCACAACGTGCGGGTCTACAACCTCGCCAGCAAGAACTGCATGACCGTCAAGGACGACAAGGCCTCGGTCGATATCTGCAAACCGGGACAGGTTTCCAGCCAGATCTGGGCGTTGACCGGCAACAACTACAAGAGCTTCAACTACCAGTTCTTTACCTACGACATCCACGCCTGCCTGGACTCCGGACAACCCAGCAGCCTGCTGTTCAGGGAGAACGGCTGCAACACCAACAACAATTACCAGTACTGGGGTCTCCCCAACGCCTGACGGCTCGGCCACCCCATCGAAAGGAAGATCATGAAACCACGCCACCGCCTGAGAACCGCCGTCGTGGGCGCGGCGGTCGCCGCCGCCTCCCTCACCACCGTCGCGGCCGCCCCGGCCATGCCCGCGCAGGCCGCCTCCTGTGGCAAGCAGGTTCTCGGCCCCATCCACAAACTCAGCTCGGACCTCGGCCAGGTTGGGATCTACTACCTGGCGTGGAACTCCTGCAACTACACGATCGACGGCGTCCCCGGCCACAACGCCTACACCGAGGCGCACATCACCTCCTCCGTCTACGGCTTCACCATGGACGGCTATATCTACGTCACCAACGGAACATCCACATCCTCCGGCTCGGGCACCGTCACCGCCCCCGTCGAGGCACCCGACGGGACGTACTGGTGGGACAGCCAGCCCCTGTCGATCTACTCCGCCCCCTCCAACGTCCGCACCTACCACGGGTATCTGGAGATCCACGACTACGGCACCTTCGACTACCTCTGCTCCGCCGACACCCCGACCTGGAGCTTCAGCGGGGGAGTCACCAACCCCGGCTCCGGCGACGTCAACTTCTGCTGACCCCACCGCACGACTGCGGCTCAAGAACCTCGGTTCGGCCGTGGCCGGTGAGCACATGCGGGCCGGTAAGGCGATCGAGGAACACCTCCACCGGACGCGGTGCTGCCAGCCGTCAAGACCGGTGGATGGGAGCCGCTCCGACCCAGCGGTGGTAGGCGTCCACGTCGACGTTGCTGCCGCACACGATGGTGACCACGTGGCGGCCGGCGAATCGGTCACGGTCTTCCAGGATCGCCGCGATGCCGAGCGCGGCTGAGGGCTCGACGACGAGGCCGGCGTGGTCGAGGAGCATCCGCATACCGGTCATGATCGACGCCTCCTGGACCAAGACGGCGTCGTCGGCGACCAGGAGGAGGTCGTCCAGGACGGCCGGGATGGGACGCCGGCCGGCGACGCCGTCGGCGATGGTGTCGGTCGAGTCGGTGGTGATGACGCGCCGCCGGCGCCAGGAGTGTGTCATCGCCGGTGCGCCCAGCGGCTGGACGCAGATCACCTCGACGTCGGGTGCCAAGGCCTTCACCACGTGGCCCACGCCGGTGGCCATCGCCCCGCCGCCCAGGGCGATCAGGACGGCATCGAACGACGGCTCGGCGTCCACCAGTTCGAGGCCGATGGTCGCCGCGCCCTCGCAGGTCTCGATGTCCAGGCTGTCTTCGACCAGCCGGATGCCGTCGTGTCGCGCGATGGCCGCCGCCCGCTCGCGAGCCATGTCGAAGTCGCCGTCCACCAGCTCCAACGTGGCACCCAACGCGCGGATGCGATCGAGCTTGGCCGCGGGCGCGAAGCGGGATGCCACGACGGTGACGTCGAGCCCCCGGCCGCGACCGGACCAGGCGAGGGCTTGGCCGAGGTTGCCCGCGCTGGCGCACACCACGGCTCGCGAGCCGTTGCCGGCGAGCAGGCTCGCGACGACCTCGGTGCCACGGCCCTTGAAGCTGCGGACCGGGTTCGCCGTTTCGAGCTTGATGCTCACCGTGCACCCGAGGCCGGGCTCCAGCGCCTCGCAGCGGTACAGCGGTGTGTCGCGAAAAATCGGGTCGATCACCCGGCGAGCCGCCCGGATCCGGGCAGTGTCGAGGCGCGTCTCCTGCACGACACAGCAGCGTAGCGCCCCTGGCGACCGTCGGCCTCGCGCTCGTCTAGGCTCATGGGTATGCCGGACACGCAGTACGAAGACCTGCTCCGCCACGTGCTCGACACGGGCGCCCGTAAGGAGGACCGCACGGGCACGGGCACACGGTCGATCTTCGGTCACCAGCTGCGCTACCGGCTGGCCGACGGCTTCCCGCTGATCACGACGAAGAAGGTCCACTTCCGCTCGATCGCGTACGAGCTGCTGTGGTTCCTGCGCGGCGACGCGAACGTCACGTGGCTGCGGGAGAACGGCGTCACGATCTGGGACGAGTGGGCGGCGCCGGACGGTGATCTCGGCCCGGTCTACGGCGTGCAGTGGCGGTCGTGGCCGACCCCGGACGGCGGGCACGTCGACCAGATCAGCCAGGTGCTGCGCACGCTGCGCGAAAACCCCGACTCTCGGCGGATCATCGTGTCCGCGTGGAACGTCGCCGACATCCCCCGGATGGCGCTGCCGCCGTGCCACGCGTTCTTCCAGTTCTACGTCGCCGACGGCAGGCTCTCCTGCCAGCTGTACCAGCGCAGCGCGGACCTGTTCCTCGGCGTGCCGTTCAACATCGCGAGCTACGCGCTGCTGACGCACATGATCGCCGAGCAGGTGGGCCTCGGCGTCGGTGACTTCGTCTGGACCGGAGGCGACTGTCACATCTATGACAACCACGAGGACCAGGTCCGCACGCAGCTCACGCGCGAAGCGCGTCCGTTCCCCACGCTGAGCCTGAAGCCGGCGGACAGCCTGTTCGACTACACCTACGAGCACATCACGCTCGACGGCTACGACCCGCACCCCGGCATCAAGGCACCGGTGGCGGTGTGATCGGGCTCATCTGGGCGCAGTCGGCGAACGGCGTCATCGGCCGCGACGGCACCCTGCCGTGGCACCTGCCCGAGGACTCGAAGCACTTCCGCTCCGTGACCGCGGGCGCGACCGTGCTCATGGGCCGCCGCACATGGGAGTCGCTGCCACCGCGGTTCCGCCCGCTGCCGAACAGGCGCAATCTTGTGCTGTCGCGCACGCCGCAAGAGGGCGTGGACACGTTCCCCGACCTGCCACAGGCGCTCGCCGCGGTGTCCGGGGACGTGTGGGTGATCGGCGGCGCGGGGGTGTATCGCGCTGCGCTGCCGATCGCGGACCGGATCGTGGTCACCGAGATCCAGGAGTCCTTCGAAGGCGACACGCACGCGCCGGGCGTGGGACGCCCGCCGGACTCCGTCGGGGCGTGGCAGGAGTCATCGACCGGGCTGCACTACCGGTTCCTGACCTGGGACTGGGCTACCGGCAAAACTCGCTGACCAGCCGCGAGGCACACGCCGAGCCGGCGGTTCCACACCAAGCAAGATCGATCGCACCGGGCCGAAGACAGCGTTGACGGTCCCCCCGGAGGCGAGCCGCTCGACCAGCGGGTCCGCCCACTGCGGGAACCGTTCCTGCTGGCCAGCGCGGAGACGGCCGCCAAGCAGCCCGCCACCCATGGGACGTGCTGGTACAGCCGGACGCGCACGTGGGATGACCACCTGGCGCCCATGGAGCCCCAACAGCCCGGCCCGAAAGCCACCCCCATCCCCCAGCACAGCCCGATCCCCCAGGGCAGCCCGATCCCCCAGGGCAAGCCCCAGACGTTCCAGGCGAGGGGCGCGAGCAGCGACGAGAGCTGGGCATGCACCCCGCCCGGCGAGACCGGCATGCGGCTCCGGTCGCGCCTGCCGCTGGACGTTCAGGTCGCCTTCCCCACCAAGAAGGACGAGGCGGCCTGGCGGGCGGCCGGTTCGCCGCCTCTCAACGTCAACGGCTTCACGACGTGAACAAGATCGGCGCTGTCCGCGGTTCCTGACCGGTCACCCGCCCCACCGGCGCGATGGCCAAGCCGTGGAGGGTCGGTGCCATATCTATGGCACCGGCCCTCCACCATTGGTGCGTGAGTCGGTGAGCGCGTCCACTGCGTTCAGGATGGCCTGGGCCTCGGCCAGGACCCGCGCGCCGGCCTGGGTCACGGTGACTCGCCGGCTGTTGCGTTCGAACAGCCGGACGCCCAGTTCACGCTCCAGCTCCTGGATGTGCCGGCCGAACGGCTGCGCACCGATGTAATGCCGCTGCGCGGCCCGGCCGAAGTGCAACTCCTCCGCAAGCGTGATCGCAAAACGAAGCGACCGGAAGTCCATGCATTCCCTCCGTGAATGCGAGTGAGGTCCTGCCACCACCCGTCAACACCCCGAACGCCTGACCGGGGCGGGTGCGCCGCACTCACCCCGGCATCTCGTCACCCGGCCTGACCGACCCGGTTCTGCAGTGCCGACCACACCGCGCCCGGCGCGGGGCGCCCGCCCAGCAGTTCGGACGCGGCCCGCGCCTGTGCTCGTAGCTCCGGCTCGTCCAGCAGCATCGGCACCGCCGCCGTGAGCTTGGCCGGGTCGTCGCAGACGACACCGGCTCCGAAGCCGGCGACGACGGACGCCACCAGCGGGTTATTCGCCATGCGTGGCACGAAGGCCAGTGGCAGGCCGCGTGAGAGCGCAGCGAGTGTGGTCCCCGAGCCGCCGGCGGCGACCACTGCCTGGACCCGGTCCAGTAGCTGCGCCATCGGAGCGAACGGGATGGCGCGCACCCGGCCGGAGTCGCCCTCGATGTCCTCCGCTCCTGTAGTGAACCCCGTCGTGACGAGGGCATCGGCACCGGCGTCGAGCACAGCGCGCACAGCGGTTTTGAGCAGCGCCAGGTCGTCCACGACCGTACCGAGGCTCACCAGCACCACCGGGCGTTCACCGTCGAACGCGGGGATGTCGACCATCGCGGAGGTGTTGTACGGGACGTTCTGGATCGCGAACACGGCCTCATCCCGAGCAGGGGTCTGCTCACTCTCAAGCCACTCCGGCCACAGCTGGACGGTCGCCCGCCGGGCAGGCATCGTCAGCCCACGCTGCTCCAACGTCCTCGCCAGGCCGCCCTCGAGAGCGGCGTCGATAGGAGTGGCGGGGCTGTGCACGAAGGTCACCCACGGGATGTCGAGCCGCCGCGCCACCAGCGGCGCGAGGTAGTCCCACATCTCCGCGACGATGACATCCGGCCGCTCTTCCGCGGTCAGTTCACACAGTTCGTCGAAGGCCATGTCGGCGCGGGTCGTCGTGAACAGGGCCACGTTCTCGGCGAGCAGATCAGAATCGTCGGCCCGGTAACCGAGAACGTCCCGCCCGAAGCGGCTGGTGTTCTCGGCGAGGATGTCGGGCAACGACGGTCCGAGGGCACGCGTCGTCAAGTCGCCGGCCGTCGCGTGCAGATCCTTTGCTGCGGCGATGACCACCTCGTCCCCTGCCGCGGCAGCCGCCTCGGCGAGCGGAAGCATCGGCAGCAGATGGCCGTACGCGGGGAAGGTGGTGAAGAGCGCTTTCATGACAGGGGTGTCGTCCCTTTCGAGTCGGTGAGCCGGGTGTTTCCGGCACGACGTTCCTGAAGAGCGGAACGCACAACTACGGGGACGGCCTCGTCTCGATCCCGGCGATGGTGACGGACCCACCCGCGACCACGACCGCCCCACAGTTTGTAGAGTTCGCCCCACTCATCAGAGTCGACTCTATTGAGAGTAGCAAAGCTAGGATCACCGGCATGGCACAACCGCGGGGCAACGCTGCTCGAATGGGCAGGAGGGCCGAGTACGCCCAGATCACACGTCAGGCGATCCTGGACGTGGCGCGCGACCTGTTCGTCCAGAAGGGGTACTTCGCCACGAAGGTCGAGGAGATCGCCCGGGGTGCTCGCGTCGCGCCGGCGACCGTGTATGCGGTCGGCGGCGGAAAGCACGGACTGCTCCGCACGCTGATCGAGTCCGGCACCACCGCCAGTGACATCCCGCGCATCCTCGCCCGGATCGAGTCGATCGAGGAGCCGCAGGAGCTGGTTCACTTCATCGTGCACGCCACACGCGTCAAGTTCGAGGAGTGGTCCGGCCTGATGCGGCAGGTCGCCGCCGCTGCCCCGCAGGAGCCGAGCGTGCGGGAGATCCAGCAGATCGCTCATGCCAGCATGCGCCGTGGGCTGTCACTGACCGCCCGCCGGCTCGCCGAGATGGACGCGCTCCGCGAAGGCGTGGACGTTTCCCGAGCCACCGATCTGCTCTGGCTCCATCTCTGCAACTCCGCCTACTTCATCCGCACCGACGACCTCGGCTGGTCGCTCGAGGAGTCCGAGACCTGGCTCAGGGAAGCACTGTCCGCCGCCCTGCTCGATCGCCCTCAGCAGAGGGACTGACACCTGCCATCGGATGACCGCGTGCTCATTCCGACCCAACGGCGTCGCCTCGGACTCCCCCATCGCCGGCCAACGCTGGTTCTACTTCCTGACCCCCTGGGGCATGCAGATGGAACTCACCTCCTGCTCGAGCGGCGACTTCTACGCCGGCCTGCCCGGAGCCGGAATGGCCCCGCCCAGCGATGAATAGGCACGACCGCCCACGCCGTTGAGCGGACCGCCTGAAGGCGGGCACCGCCACGGATCGCCCGGTTCGCGAGTGATCGCTAAGGTGGCCCGGAAGGTCCGGTGCCATGTCCGGATGATCGCGTGCGTGTGGGGGTGTGGTGGAGTCGCTCGCGCCGGGAGATCCGGCGAACATCGGCCCGTACGCATTGGTCGGTCGTCTTGGCGCGGGCGGGATGGGGCGGGTCTATCTCGGCCGCGACGCCGAGGGCCGTGAGGCGGCCATCAAGGTGGTACGGCCCGAGCTCGCCGAGGAACGCGACTTCCGCCGCCGGTTCGCCCGCGAGGTCAACGCCGCCCGCGCGGTCGACGGCCGCTACACCGCCGCGGTCTTGGACGCCGACCCCGACGCCGAGACCCCGTGGCTGGCCACCGCCTACATTCCGGGCTCCTCGTTGGCCGACCACATCATCGATCACGGTGCGATGGACGAGGCCCAGTTGCGCCGCCTGGCCGCCGGCTTGGCGTACGCGCTCTCGGCGATCCACGCCGCCGGGCTGATCCACCGTGATCTGAAGCCCTCCAACATCCTGCTCGCCGACGACGGCCCCCGCGTCATCGACTTCGGTATCGCTCGAGCGGCCGAGGCCAGCGCGCTGACCCGTACCGGTGTGACGATCGGATCCCCGGGTTACATGTCCCCCGAGCAGATCAACGGCCGGCCCGTGGAGACACCCAGCGATGTGTTCTCCCTCGGCGCGGTGCTCGCCTACGCCGCCACCGGCCGGTCCCCGTTCGGCGCGGGCGCCACTCCCGCCCTGCTGTACCGGGTCGTGCACAACCCACCCGACCTGACCGGCGTACCCGATGCGCTGCTGCCCTTGATCACTGCCTGCCTGGACAAACATCCCCAGGCGCGGCCGACCGTCCCCCAGATCCTGGCCACCGTCGTGCCACCGGTGATGGTCGCCCCGACCCCCGTCGAGCAGACCCCGACCCTCGTCGAGCAGACCGACACCCGCGTGGCGACCAGAACCCTGCCTGTGCCCTCCGGGCTCAGCCGTCGGCGCGTCCTGGCCGCCGGAGGTGCGGCCGCGGTCGCCGTCACCGCCGCGCTCAGCGCCCCCGCACTCCTGACCGGCAGCCGGAAGAAGCCTCGTACGAACGGCCCCAGCCCGGCACCGGTCGACACGCACCCGGTCAACCCGCCCCGGACCCTGTGGCAGCTGACCGTCAACATCGGAATCACCCCGGGCGAAACGACCGCGGTCGCCACCGGGAATACGGTCCTGATGGCCGAGAACGCCGATAAGGACGGTGGCGAGGTCGACGGGACGCTGTCCGGCCTGGATCCCAAGAACGGCGCGCGCCGTTGGAAGTGGACCGCTCCCGGCGTGCCGACGATGATCCGCGCGGTCGCCCAGAGTCACAACGCGCTCTACGTGGCCACCGAATCCCGGTTCTACGCGCTCCAGGAGTCCAGCAGGAAGCAGCTATGGTCCGCTAAGGCTCCTTTCTGGGTGTTCGACGTGGTGGACACGGCGGTGGCGGGCTGGGCCGATGACGGTTCTGGCCCCTCGACCTTGATCTGCCTGGATCGGGCCGGCGGCCACCGGCGATGGACGTACAGCGCCGGTGCCGTCGACACGGACTGGATCAGCGTCTCCGACACGATCGTGGCCTTCGCCGACGGCAGTGAAATGACCGCTCCGAACGTCTACGCCATGGACACGGTCACGGGCAAGCAGCGCTGGCAGTTCGCCGCCGGCAGGTATTTCGGCCCTCCGCTCGCCACCAACGACACGGTGTATGCGGGCGGTCAGAAATCATCGCCGTTCTGCGCGCTCGACGCCAAGACCGGGCAGGTCCGCTGGAAGGCCGCGTTCGGGCAGGCCGACACGGCGCCGGTGGCCGACCGGTCGACGGTGTACGTCATCGACGACAGCGCCAACACGCTGCACGCTCTTAATGTCACCGACGGATCCGAGCGGTGGAAGTTCGAAGGCACGGGCTTCGGGGGCGTCTGGGGCCCGTTCAGCGGCGTCGTCTACCTGACCGGCTTTCACGACATGACCTACGCCCTGCACGCCGAAACCGGACGCCTCCTGTGGAGCTACCACGCCATCAAGCCACAGCGAGTCGCCACCACCAGCGACAACACTCTCATCCTCACCTGCTCCCCGGCCGTGGAGAAGAACACCCTGTACGGCCTGCACGCGTAGCAGGCCCGCCCCGCAGTTGCTACATAAAACTATCTTTCTCACTTCTCTCATATGTCCATTCCGGTCCGATTGACCGGGCGGTCAGTCAGGGAATTCTTGAAGGGACAAGACCTCCACATCGGACCTCCTGGAGGCGGCCCAATGGGTAAAATCACGTGGCAGAACGCGGTCGCGTTTCTGGCCGGACTCGCCGTACTGCTCGCCCCCGGCCTGTGGGCGGACAACGCGGGCAAGCAGCCCCTCATGGTGCTCGGCGCCCTGCTCGCGCTCTCGGGTCTGTACGCGCTCCTGTCGGCGGCGGGCCCTCTGCCGTGGACGACAACGGCCTTCGCGGCGCTGATCTTCGTCTCGCCGTGGGCCTTCGGATTCACGGGTTCGGACGCCGCGGCCTGGACGGCATGGATCGCCGGCGGCGTCGCGACTATTGTCGGCGTGTGGGATGCGATCCAGGTTCGGAGCACGTCAGCGGCGACATGAGCCAAGGCCCCGAGACGGCCCCTGGGCGCACCCGCTCAGGGGCCGCGACTCTTTTCGGCGGTTCCACGAAATAACACCGGGAGGGCGTATGAGACGGTCACATGACGTATCCGCCGATACACGCACCCGGATTCTCGACGCCGCCGAGGAGCTCTTCGCGCAGGCCGGTTACAACGGCTCCTCCACCGCGGGGATCGCCAAACGGGCCAGGGTCCCCAAGGGGCTGGTCTTCCACTACTTCCCGCAGAAGATCGACGTCCTGACCGCACTGATCCACGAGCGAACGTTCGTCGAGGAGGTCTCCGACGCCGAGACCGCGCACGGTGACCCGGCCGACGCGCTGTCCCGGCTCGCGCGACGGTTTCCGCTGCAGGCCTCGCCGACCATGCGCCGCATCCTCTTCCGCGAGGCCGACACGCACGGCTCGGCCCGTGAGCGTCTCAGGCGGGTCAACGCCGAGGTCGTACGGCGCGCCCGCAGCGCGCTCGAACTCACCCTGCCCGGCAGCCGCGGCGACGCCGCACGCCTCGAGGCCGCCGCGGCCACGTTCGCCACGGTCCTGCTCTACCAGGAGGGCCTTCAGCACCTCACCGGCCAGCACATCGATCCCGACGCGGTCGCCGAGCTCATCGTCCACGCCCTCGGCGCGTGACTTTCTCCAACTCGTCCGGGCGCCGGCCGGCGCCCTGCGATGCCGACGTCGACCCGGTCGCGGGCACCCGGTCCGGTCACCGCTGACGTCGGGTAGGTGCGGTCACGAGCAGTCGGTCGTGAGAGGGCCGCCGTGGAGAGCCGACGAGATGAGCCGACGCATCGCCATGTCGTCGAATTCCTTGGCGTGGTCGACCACACGTCCGGGGCAGAACGACTGGACGCTCGCGTTGGTCGCGCCCGGAAGGGACACCTTCTCTTCATTACCGTTGTCGCTGAACAGGTGGAAATAGGGGATCGTGCCAGGGGTCGGATCTCCTGCGTTCAGCTCATTCAAGAAGGCGGAGTCGGGCACCATGTCGGCGCAGCCCTGCCAGATGGCCGCGCACAGGACCGCCACGACGACGCCGTAGTTCGGCGTTCCCACGTCGACGAAGGTGGCGACCCGATCGAGTCCGCGAAGGTACTTGACGTAGTAGCGCCCGGCGAGCCCCCCTTCGGAATGCGCAACGATGTCGACCCGCGACGCACCCGTGGCTCCGCGGATCCGCGTGACCGCCGAGGCGACGACGGCCGCCGCCTCCTTTATCGCCGTGGTCCCGGGGGGAGAGCCGGGCAACTGCATGGTGTAGACGGTGTCCCCTTCGGACCGAAGCCAGGACGCGAAGCCGTCGAGAGAGGTCCGTTGAGCGTCGAAACCACTGATGAGCAGGACCGGCTCCCGGACGGCGGCGCGCGCGGGAAGGGCGGAGACGAATCCGATCAGCGTGAGCAGGGCGGCGAGCCCGGAAACGAGCGCGGATCTCGCACCCGGCGGGCGGGGTGAATCCGGTGAGTGCACGATGTCCCCTTCCTCGAGTGAGGAAATAGGTCGTGACGCATCACAATGTACGCGCACCGAACCCCGTACTGCCCTTGGGAGGCGTGAAGAAGTGAGCGTGTTCGGGTATTGGACGCGAGCCGAGGGCCTTCCGGCCTTCGCTTATCAAGATGCCGGCATGACCTGGGACCCGATCATCGACCCGCCCGCCACCGGGCACCGGGTGCACCTGGGCAACCGCCGGATCACCCTGGCAGCGGACACTGAGGGGCGCAGCGGCCTGTGGGATGAGCACACGGGATGCCGGTGGATCACCGAGCGGACCGGGGTGTCCCGGCTGGGCGGGCTGTCTACTGAGGGCGCCCGTACAGGAGTGTTCGGGCCGACCTTCTCCCGGGTCCGGGTGGCGGACGAGACCGCGACGCTGGAGCGCACCGTGCTGTGCCCCGAGGGCGAGGCGCCGTGGGCGCTGATCCGCATCGAGGTCGTCAACCGGAACGACGCGGTGATGCGTCGCGCGTTGACCGAGGAGTGGGTGGTGCGCCCACGCCTGGTCGACCTGGAGTTCGGCCCGCGCCACGGCGGCGCCGAGGCTGAAGGCCAGGCCGTGCTGCTCGAGAACATCGGCGGCGAGCGGGTCACCGCCGCGTCGGGACCGCTGGCCCTGACGGTCGAGGTCGATCTGCCGCCGGGTGGAAGCCGGACGCTGTGGTTCCGGTTCGGGCTGGACGACGGGTGTTCGCCCACGGACCCCGCCGCGCTGTATTCCGGCAGCCTGACCGCGTTGCGGGAACGGCTCCCGTCGGCGGCGGCGAGGCGGGCGCCGGAGGCTGCCGCCGAGGTCCCGTGGCACGCGGCCCTCCTCACCGGGGGAGCATGCGTCGACGGGGTCCTCGGAGGCCACACTCTCGACCAGGGCTCGGCATACTCGTTCCGGCACGGTTTCAACGGCGCGGCGCGGGACCCGCTGCAGCACGCGCTGCCGCTGGTCTACATCGAACCGGACCTCGCCCTGTCGGTGCTTCGTAACACCTGCGCATGGGGGAGCCCGGACGGCGACCTGCCGTACGCGCTCGACGGTCGAAAACGACCCTGGACCGAGCTGTTCCGGCCGTCCGACCAGAACCTGTGGGCGCTGTGGCTGGCCGCCGAGTACGCCGCGGCGACCGGAGACCTCGATGCCTTCGCGCGGCCGGTGCCGTACCACCCCTGCCATCGCGCCGATCCGGTGCCGCTCGAGGAGAACCTCCGGCGGCAGTTCCGGTTCTTCATCGACGAGGTGGGCGTGGGCGAGCACGGTCACGTGCGCATCCTCAACGCGGACTGGAACGACCTCGCGCTCGGCGAGACCGGGATCGACCGGGAGGCGATGATCGAGCACGGCGAGTCCGTGCTCAACTCGGCGATGGCCGCATGGGTGCTTCCGGTGTACGCCGGACTGGCCGAACGGCTCGGTGACACCGCCACCGCCGTGGAGGCCCGCGCGTACGCGGCAGACCTTCGTGAGCGGGTCGCGAGTGAATGGAACGGCCGCTGGTTCCGGCGCGCGCACGGCCCCGGCGCCGACCCGGTCGGCGACAACGACCTCTGGCTGGAGGTGCAGCCGTGGGCGATCCTGTGCGGTGCGGCCGACCCCGCGCGGGCACGGGCGCTGCTCACCACGATCGACGAGACCTGCCGGGCAGGGTCACCGCTCGGTGCGCGGGTCCGCCCGCCGTCCCGCCAGGGGGATCGCGGTTCGGTGTGGTTCTCCATCAACATGACCCTGATCTGGGCGGCCGCGCGCCACGATCCCGGCCTCGCGTGGGACGAGTGGCGGCGCATGACCCTGCACGCGCATTCGGCGGCCTATCCCGGCACGTGGGCGGGCACGCTCTCCGGCCCGGACGCCTACCTCGCTCCGGAGAGCGATCGTCCCGGGGAGACGTGGGCCCTCCCGGCGCTCGGCGTCGCGATGCAGGCGTACCCGGTCGCCAACCTGCACAGCCACGCCCAGCCGTTGCTGGGCTACCTGCGGCTGCTCGGCGTGGAACCCACCGCCGACGGGCGGATGCGGTGCGGCGGGGGCGGGCACTTCGAAAGCCGCACGCTCACGGTCCGTCCTGACGGTTCGGGACGGCTTCGGGGCGTGGGGCCGATCGGAGTGCTCACTCGGGACGGCCGGACGGTTCGCGGCACGGGCGAGCTGGCGTGGCAGTGAGTCCCGCCGGTGTCACCGGCGGAAGAACCGGCCCGGCTTGAACAGGCGGGCATCTGACTCCGGGCAGCGCGAGACCTGACTCTCAGTCATGTGTGTCCTGAACAGGACACCCTGCGATCTTCCAGTGCCTGCCAAGCGTCATAGTTCGCATGAGGAGACTTCTCGCCGTTTCCACGGCGGTTGCCGCAGGGGCTTTCGCCGTGCCGGCGGTCGCGTATGCGTACACCGGCAGCAAGCTGCCGACCTGCACCGCTACGTTCACGAACCACCCCGAGAACTCCTCACCGCCGTGGGCTCTCGACGCGTTCACGCGGACGACGACGTTCGCGCCGGGCAGCACCGACGGCACGTGGACGGTGCACATCCGCGACGCCGGGCACTTCACGACCGTACCGGGAACGAAATCCGACTCCGGCGACACGATCGTGAACAAGGTGGAAGGCCGGTTCAGCGGCAGCGGTGACTACGCGGTGACGAGTACGACCTCACCTCACTGCGTCGATGGCGAGCAGTACGACGGCACCGCTGACCCGCCGACCGGTCAATGGCCACTGCACTACTTCGGCAAGGACGCGACCACGACGGGGATCAACCCGTGGCGGTGGGTGTATCGGACGTACTGCGAGCGGATGGTCGAAGACTCCCAGTACGCGCACGTGCAGGGAAGTATCGCCGGGAAGGACTGCCCGAAGCCGACCCCGACTCCGACACCGACGCCGACCTCGGACTCTCCTGAGCCGTCTCCATCGGACAGCGATCCGGAGCCGTCACCGAGCGACGCCACGTCTTCCCCGGCGAGCGAGGCTCCGGCAGCATCCCCGGTGACGAAGCAGCCGAAGTTCACCGGCTGACCGAAGACCGGGCGCAGGGCGTTGCAGGGGTGGAGCATCCGCAAGCTCCGTTTCAGCCGCCCAGCGTGACCGCACGGTGTACGTCGCCGGCGTGAGCCTCGGGCTGTTCCCATCGCCACGCCGACGACACCCGCCTCCGTCAGGTCGTCGCCCGGTCCGACGGGCTCGGCCGAAGTCGGCCGGCGGTCAGCCCTCCGGCGTGACCGGCGCCTGCCAGAGGGCCACGATGGCGTCGATCAGGCCGTTCGCCGCCTCACGCCAGGTGGCGCGGAAGGTCGGCGCGTTGTCCGCGAGGGCGCGCTCCCGTTCCGCGGTCATCTGCGTGATCAGGTGACGCGTCATGGCGGCGCGTTCGGCGTGCACCTCGGCGGGCAGGTCGGGCAGACAGCGATCCAGGCCCTCCTGCAGCTTCCGCATCGACGGTGAGCCGGCCGCGAACTCCTCGACGGTGGCCGCGCGCAGTGCCGGATCGGCCGTGACCTGGGCGATGAACCGCGCGTACCAACTGGGGGAACCCAGAGCCTCCACGTGCTCGGTGACGGGGCGAACCGCGCAGGCCACCCAGTCCCGCAGGTCGACGGAGTCGCCGATGTCGGCCATCATGCGCAGCCGGCCGGCCTCTATCCCCTCGGTGTGCCGGCGGGCGATGGCGCGTACCAGATCGACCTTGGTGCCGAAGTGATAGCTGACCGCGGCATTGTTGCCCTGCCCGGCGGCCTCGCTGATCTGGCGGTTGGCGACCGCATGCACCCCATGTTCGGCGAACAGCCGCTCCGCCGCGGCCAGGAGCGCCTCCCTCGTCGCACTGACCTGCTCATCCCGCCTCGTCCTGCCGGCCATCATCACCACCACTTCGGGACATCACACCAGTCCGCGGCGGCCCGTCCCCAAGCCCCCGCAGACCCTCGACCTGGTCGGCGAGGTCAAGCCACGAAAGCGTACGCAAGAACACGGCCGGTTCGGGCGCCCCCTCCACGACCCCGCCACCCGGCGTTCGCGCCGGCTTCAACCGGCCCCGCTTGACACGGCCGAACCTCTGACGCCGCCCTCGTCGCCGTGCTCCTGGCCTCCTTCCTCCCCCGGCAGCGCAAGAGCGCCACGGCACCCGGGGCCCCTGCCGAGGCGGTCGGCACCGCGGGCGCCGGCCGGAAGGCGTAGGTCCCCTGCTGTCAGACGGCGGCCCAGCCGTCGTCGACGGGAAGGACGGCGCCGTTGACGAAGGACGCGGCGTCGGAGGCCAGGAAAACGATGGCGGCCGCCTGTTCCTCCGCCGAACCCAGCTGGCCGATACCGGCACCGATCAACCCGCCGATGACGGCGGGCCCGTGGGCCCCTTCACCGGCGTCCACGCGCATGTTGGTCGCGGTCGGACCGGGGGCGACGGCGTTGGCGCGGATGCCCTGCCCCCGGTACATGACGGCCAGGTTCTTCACCAGACCGACGATGCCGTGCTTGGAAGCGGTGTAGGCGGCACCCGCCGCACCACCACGCAGACCGGCCTCGGACGCGGTGAAGACGACCGAGCCGCGTCCGGCGGCCAGCATGTGCGGCAGGACCGCACGGGTCAGCATGAACGGCGCCGTCAGATTGATCCGGATGACCCGTTCCCACTCGGCGTCGTCGGTCTCACCGAGCGCGGACATGCGGTCCATGATCCCGGCGTTGTTCACCAGGACGTCCAGACGGCCGAAGGCCTCCATGGCCCGCTCCACGACCGTATCCACGACCCGCTGGTCACTCAGGTCACCGACGACTGCCAGCGCGACTCCCCCAGCGGCCTCGATCTCCTTGACCGTCTCCTCCGCACCCGCCCGATCGAGATCCGCGACCAGCACCTTCGCACCCTCCCGCGCGAACATCAGGGCCGTGGCCCTGCCGATTCCGGACGCAGCTCCGGTGACGACGACACCGCGACCTTCGAGTCCCGTACCGATCATGTGACGCACCTTCTCTCTGGACTGCCTGTGGTCTTCCGTGAGCCGGCCCGCGGCTATCGCCGAAGCGGCCGGTGTACGTGGTGGTCACGCCCGCTCCGCCTCCACGAGCACCTCCTCCACGCCGCCGTCCTCGCGCCAGCGCCGGAGCAGTTCGTGGAAGGCCACCGGCCCGTCGGCGTACGCCTCATTCCGCTCCGGTGGCATGCCCTCGTTGTTGTAGTAACCGGGGGTGCACTCGGCCCTGAACTTGTACAGGTCGGGCGCGTTCTTTCGAAGTGTGGCCAGCCAGGCGTTTTGGGCCTCGGGGCACGGCTCGACGTACCGGGCCCGGCGCTCCCGAGCCTGTGCGACGACCTCGGCGACATGGGTGGCCTGTTCGTCGAGGACGTGGACGAAGTTCACGGCGGCCGCGCTCTGCGTCGGGCCGAGTTGGAAGAGGTTGGGAAAACCGTGGGTGTAGAACCCGTGGAGCGTCTTCGGACCCTGCGACCAGGCCTCGAACAGGTGGACACCTCGCCGTCCGTACACGGGGAGTCGTCCGGAGAGGATCCCCGAGATGCCGGCCTCGAAGCCGGTCGCGAAGATGACGCAGTCGACCTCGTACGCCCGGTCCCCGACCACGACGGCGTTCTCGGTGATCCGCTCGACACCGTGCGTGTCGGCGGTGTCGACGAGGGTGACGTTGGGCCGGTTGAAGGTCTGCAGGTACTCGTCGCTGAACGTGGGCCGCTTGCACATGTAGCGGTACCAGGGCTTGAGCTTCTCCGCCGTGGCCGGGTCCTGAACGACGGCGTCGACCCGGGCGCGGATCTGGTTCATCTTCTGGAAGTCGGCGAGTTCGTAGGCGCGTTCGCGCTCCTCGGCCGGAACGTCCCGGTAGGCGTTGGTCGGGACGAGCTTCTCCTGGAGCCGGGCACTGCTGGTCCAGGAGTCGTCCACCAGGTCCTCGTCGGTCCGGATGCCGGTGACGACCTTGAGGAAGTTCTCCATACGGTGCCGCTGCCAGCCGGGCTTCAGTGACCTGGCCCAGTCCGGGTCGGTGGGGCGGTTGTCCCGTACGTCGACGGAGGAGGGCGTGCGCTGGAACAGGTACAGGTGTTTCGCGTCCCGTCCCAGGTGGGGCACGACCTGGATGGCGGTCGCGCCGGTGCCGATCAGGGCGACGCGCTTGCCGGCCAGCTTGTGCAGGCCGCCGTTCGCGTCGCCTCCCGTGTAGGAGTAATCCCAGCGGCTCGTGTGGAAGGTGTGTCCCTGGAAGGTCTCGATACCAGGGATGCCGGGGAGTTTGGCCTGGCTGAGCGTTCCGGTGGCGACGATCACGTAGCGTGCCCGCATACGGTCGCCGCGATCGGTGGAGACGGCCCACTCCGCCTCGGCGTCGTTCCATCGGAGTTCGGTCGCCTGTGTCTGGAAGCAGGCCTCGTCGTAGAGGTCGAAGTGCCGGGCGATGGCCCGCGCGTGCTGCCGGATCTCCTCCCCCGGCGCGTACCGCCACTTGGGGATGTAGCCGACCTCCTCCAGCAGCGGCAGGTAGACGTACGACTCGATGTCGCAGTGGATGCCCGGGTAGCGGTTCCAGTACCAGGTGCCGCCGAAGTCCCCGCCCTTGTCGATCACCCGGATCGACTCCACGCCCGCCTGCCGCAATCGGGCGGCGGCGAGCAGGCCACCGAACCCGCCGCCGACGATCAGCGCCTCGACCCGGTCGTGCAGCGGCTCTCGCGTGAACTCCGGGTCGGCGTAGGGGTCGTCGGCGTAGTAGCCGAACTCACCGCCGGTGCCCTGGTATTGGGCGTTTCCGTCGGATCGGATGCGGCGGTCGCGTTCGGCACGGTACTTGGCCCGCAGGGCGTCGGGATCGAAGTCGAGGTCAGGGTCGGGGTCAGTGGGGCGGGAGGAGGTGCGGGGGACGGACATGCGTGTCCTTTCCTCTCTGGGTCCTTCCGGGTGGCCGCGAAGCGTCGGGGATCGAAGATCTCCTACGAGATTAAGTCAACTCGTTGACTTAATCTCGTGTCGCGTCCCCACCCTGCGCCTGGCGACCGACCTGGGGAAGCCGCCGTCCAAGGAGGACGGTGTCGTCTATGGCGTCTATGAACTGCCGGTGACCTGGTAGCCGTCGACTCAGCACCCACTCGGGCATGCGCCGATAGATCGTTCATGCAGCTCGAAGGGGGAAAGCGGGGTTGACCCGGGAAAACGGTGAGTCTTCCCAGGGTTGGATCAAGGCCAAGACGGGAATCTTGTCTCGGTATGCCGCCATGCTGGCCTTGACCTGCAAAAACATCGCCCAGGAACATGCAGCGGGATCCCAGTTCTGTGACTCTGAGTTACAAAAGGGCCATCCATGCAAATCACAGCAGGGACGCCAAAGAATTGATACGGGTGACTCGGGGTGTAACGCGTAACGGCCGCGACCACGCAGACCAGCCCGGCGCACGGCCACCGCCAAACCGGTGGCGGCCGCCCTATCCGCAATGAGTTGTACGCCACCGGCTCCAGCACCATCCCGCGCGGGAGTCTCATTTGGTTCGGCACGGCCACACTGTGCCGGCCCAATGGCTCTTCCGGTGCCCGCGACCGCACGGCTTCGCGACGTGACCTGGGTTTTTCCGTTCGGGGTGCGGGCCCTGCCTGAGAGCGGCAGGATCCCGGTTCATGGCTTTGCGCCTGGTCTATCTGATCTTCATCCGAGGTGCCCTTGCCCTGCTTCTCCGCGGACGTCTCCAAGGAGGCGGAAATCCTGGTGCTGCGCCATCAGTTGGCGGTGTTACGCCGTCAGGTCGCCCGGTCCAGGCAAGGGGCATATCGAAGGCCTTTGGGCGGACCGCGCCGTCGAACTCGACGGCGTCCGGAGCGACATCGCGATGATGCGGACCCCGGACGGCCACAGCAGGCTGGCGCTGACGAAGTACCACACCCCCGCGGTGTCCGGTGCCGAGCCGGACAACCCACGGCCCAACACGCTGGGCCTGCACCACGTCATGCTCGCCGTCGACGACATCGACGACACCATCGCCCGCCTCCGCACCCACGGCGCCGAACTCCTCGGTGACGTCGCGCAATTCGAGAGCATCTTCCGGCTCTGCTACCTCCGCGGCCCCGCCGGCATCATCGTCGCCCTAGCCGAACAGATCAGCTGACGCGAACCTGCCGCGCGGGGAGGGTGCATCAGCGATGCACGAACGGATCCCACATGCTGATACAACCGTTCTCCGAGCTCGGCGCGACCAATGAAGGTCAGCGTGTGGATTCTGGTCAAGGTTCGCGCGGCCGCCACGATCCCCGAACGCCACGAGTTCGAGCTGCGCTGCGATCTTATGGATTCCCGCGCCTGCCCCGGATTGCGTCGGCTGCCGGTCGCTCGCCGCCCGGCGTTTCGAGGCCACGCGTGTTCCCGGGCGGCGGCTCCGAGACGGTCGGCCCGCCTTCCCGTCCGTCACGGATGGTGACGACTTCGCGCGGAAGGTTGCCGACCTCATCACGGAGATGCCCGGCCGACGCCGGCGAGGGCGGCATCGACCAACACCTCTGCGATGGATCGCGCGCACGCGCCGGTGTGGCTGTTGTTGAGCGCGGTGCCGCGTGCGGCCGCGCCGTCAAAGAGCAGTGCCAGTTGCTCACCGAGGTTTTCCGGGTCGGCGACCCCGGCCTGCCGTGCGATGTCCGTAAGGCGGCGGGCGAACTCCCTCTTGTATGCCGCGGCCAGCCGGTGGGCGGAATGCCCGGGGTCGGGTACCTCGACGCTGACGTTCAGGAACGGGCATCCCCGGAAGGGAACGGTGGTTTCCGGCAGCTTCCAGTCGAAGACGGCGAGGAGCTGCTCACGCGGGCTCGGTGTCGGTTGGGCGAGCGACGGGGCGACGGGTAGGAGATCGTCCTCCAGGGACTGCAGGTATGCCTCGACGAGTTCGTCCTTGCTGGGGAAGTGCGTGTAGAGAGTGCGTTTCGACACCTCGGCGACGGTCGACAGCTGCTCCATCCCGGTCGCGTTGATCCCTTGCGCCGTGAACAGCTCGGTCGCCGCTTTCAGGATCCGCTCCCGGGCGCCACGCCCACGACGCCGACGTACGGGGTGAGGTTCGATCACAACCTTAAGGATACCGATCGTTTTACATAGGCTGGTGGCCCAGCTACAGTGGAGTTCTAAGTAGACCGATCGTCTTACTTAGCCACGCCCGGCATCGCGCCGCACGCGGATGGGTGGTTCGTCGGCGCCGCATCCATCCAGGGCTCGCTCGGCCCCCTGATTGCCCCGCCGGGCCATCGTCCTGCTCGACGCCTCACCCGCCCCGACCATCGATGCGAAATCAGCACCAAGGAGACCTGATGCGTTACACGACTTTCGGACGACGAACAGGACTACGCGTTTCCGAGTACGCACTCGGCACAGGGAACTTCGGCACCGGCTGGGGTGCCGGTGCCGACCCGGACGAGTCACGCCGAATGTTCGACAGGTTCGCCGAGGCCGGCGGAACGTTTCTCGATACCGCGGACGGCTACCAGTTCGGCGAGTCGGAAGAGCTGGTGGGGAAATTCGTCGCCGCCGACCGGGACCACTTCGTCCTGGCCACCAAGTTCACCAACGGCGCCACCCCACAACCCGGCATCTCCAGGACGGGCAACAGCCGCAAGAACATGGTCGCTTCACTCGAGGCGAGCCTGAAGCGCCTCGGCACCGACTACATCGACCTGTACTGGGTCCACTTCCCCGACGACCTCACGCCCATGGAGGAGATCCTGCGCGGCCTGGACGACCTGGTCAGGTCCGGCAAGATCCTCCACGCCGCCCTGTCCAACTTCCCCGCATGGCGTGTCTCCCGCGCCGTCACCCTCGCGGACCTGAAGAACTGGGCACCGGTCACGGGCATCCAGCTCGAGTACAGCCTCGTCGAGAGGACCGCCGACCGCGAGCTGCTACCGATGGCCGAGAGCCTGGGACTCGGTGCCGCCCTGTGGTCCCCGCTCGGCGGTGGACTGCTCACCGGCAAGTACCGCCGAAGCGCCGAGGGACGGCTGACCGATCTCAAGGCGGTCATCCACACCGAGAGCACCGAGCAGAAGACCGCCGTCGTCGACACCGTCCTAGCCATCGCCGAGGAGACCGGCGCGACGCCCGCCCAGGTGTCGGTGGCCTGGCTCCGTGAGCGTGCCTCCCAGGCGTCTACTTCATTCATCCCGATCATCGGCCCGCGCAACCTCACCCAGCTCGACGACTACCTGGGCACCCTGGACACCCAACTCACCTCGAAGCAGTTCGCACGCCTGTCCGTCGTCAGCGCAATCCCTCTCGGCGTGCCCCACGAGGCGAGCGCCGGCGTCCGAGACGCCGTCCAGGGAGGCGACGACAACCGCATGCTCCCCCCGGCCACGCCGGTGGCCTGACACCCGAAGGCGTGGGACCTGGCCCTCGGGAACCGCTCTGCCCCAGAAGCCCGGCAACCCGACGGCAGCCACCCGGCGGTCGGCCCAACCGGACCAGAGACGCATCATCTACGAACCAAGCGAGTCATCTCCCAGGGGCGCCCTGGTACTCCTGCACTCCAGCGGCGTCCTGACCCCCGGCGCCCCCAGGCTCGCCGTCTTCCGCTTCCAGGACCGGAAGACCGCCGAGCATCGGGACATCCCCCAGGAAGCTCCCGGTCCGCGAGGCCGCCATCGACACATACGTGGGCCCCGAGTACCACGAGCACAGCCCGCGCCGGCGTGGCGGGCGCGAAGTGCCGGCCCGCAGCTGAGCGTGGCACCGAAGTGGTTGGTCGCGGACCCCGAGGAGGCGTTCGGGCCCGACTCGACACGGGCCGTGAGCCCGCATGCCGTTGACAGTGTTCAGCAGCAGGCAGGGAGGACCTTCGCGTCACTCCAGGGACGATCTCCCCGGCGCGCTGCCCCTCCCCGATCAGGGCGCGAAAGGCACCCTCGATGCGGTCGGACATGCCTTGGCACCAGCGCCGTCACGGATTCGTCCGTGCGGCCGAACTCCACCGTGGTGTTCAGCGCCAAACAGTCACGGAGGTCGGGGACGGCGAGATCTGTCTGCGCGACGAGGCGCAGGAGTGGTGATCGCGTCCTCTTCCGGTTCGGTGCCCGTGACGGTGGCGATGGCCGCGATGGTCTCGGTGCGACGGTGCGGGGCGAACTACTTGCTCGACCAGGCGTCGAGCCGTGGCAGAGGGGTGGCCTCGCGTAGGTCGACGTTCCGCGGGTGCTGGATGACGCTCGCTGCCATCCACCTCTGAGCAGGGCACATCGGAGCAAATCCGCATCCGTTGACCAGCGACTTTGCCTGTCCTAGCGTTATCTCGTGGCTGGTCCCAGCTTCGCGCGGCAGGCCGGCAACCTTCCGGCTGATCAGACCAGTTTCGTGGGCCGCAGGCAGGAACTGGCCGAGATCAGGCGGCTGCAGACCGTCTCCCGATTGGTGACCTTGATCGGGGTGGGTGGTGTCGGTAAGACCCGGCTGGCCCGGCGGGCGGCAGCCCAGCAATACCGCGCCCATGACTCCGTCTGGCTGGTGGACCTGACCAGTCTCACCGACCCCGCGCTCGTCCTGCAGACCGTGGCCGCAACGATCGGCCTGCGCGACGACCACTCCGGAGCCACCCCGCTACAGGCGCTGATTGATTTCCTGGCTTCAAAGCGGACGCTATTGGTGCTGGACAATTGCGAGCACCTGCTGGACGCCTGTGCGGGGCTCGCCGGGCATCTCCTGCGCGCCGTGCCCACGCTGCGAATCCTGGCCACCAGCCGACAGTCGCTCGGGATCACCGGAGAACGACAGCTGAGTGTCGCGCCGTTGTCCGTCCCCGAACCCGATCAAGCGCTGACCCCCAGGGCGCTGCAACTCTTCGACGCGGTCACCCTGCTGGTGGATCGTGCCACCACCGTGACGCCCGGTTTCTGTGTGGATGAGGACAATCAGCGCGACGTCGCCCGATTGTGCCGTCACCTGGACGGGATCCCGCTGGCGATCGAGCTGGCCGCAGTGCAGCTACGGAACCTGTCAGTAGGCCGGCTCGCCGAGCACCTCAGCCAGTGCTACCGCCTACTGACCGGCGGGCACGGAGCTGCCGTGCCACGACATCGGACGTTGCACGCCCTGATCGACTGGAGCTTCCAGCTGCTGTCACCCGCCGAGCAGGCGCTGTGGAGCCGTATGTCGATCTTCCCAGGGCACGTCGATCTGGAGGCCGTGGAAGCCGTCTGCGCTGGCGACGGCATCGAGCAGGAAGACGTGATCGACCTGATCGACGCCCTGCTGGACAAATCGCTGCTGCTGCGTGAGGAACACGCCGGCCAGGCCCGTTACCGCATGCTGGAGACCATCCGCGAGTTCGGCCAGATGCACCTGGCCGAACCCGAGCGGCGGTCACTTCTGTACCGGCACCGCGACTGGAATGCCCATCTGGCGGAGCAGGCGGCCGCGAAATGGTACGGGCCCGAGCAGGCGACCTGGTTCACCCGGCTCCGGCTGGCACACGCCCACCTGCGCGCCGCCATGGACTTCTGCTTGACCGAGCCCGGCCAGGCCGAGATCGGGCTGCGCATGGCCACCGACCTGCACCGGCCGCACTGGCTGGCCAACGCGTTCTACAACGAGGGCCGCCATTGGCTGGACCGAATGCTGCACGCGAACCCCGCGCCCACCACGACCCGCGGACGAGCACTATGCGCCGACGCCTTGCTCGCGTACCTCCTTGGCGACTTCGCGGCGGGCCGACCGCTGATCGCCGAAGCCCGGGCACTGGCCGATCGGCTGGACGACCCGCCCTATATGGCCCAGATATACATGGTCTGCGGGTTCGGTGCCTACTGGCAGAACGACCACGCGCAAGCAGCGACTCTGCTGGAAAGGGCCGTGGCACAGTACACCGCCGTGGGCGACGAATTCGGTGTCGTGCTCACCCTGCCTGTGTTCGCAGCGGTCCTCGGCTGCCTGGGCCAGGAGCCGCGGGCCAAGGAGCCGTTCGAGCGCGCCCTCACGCTGACCCATCGCGCCGGAGACAGCTGGTGCCGTGCCTGGGCGCTCATATCCTTCGCCTTCCACATGTGGAATTGCGGCGACAACGAACGCGCCATCCATGCGGCGCGGGAGAGCTTGCTGGTCGGGCGTGCTCTCAACGACCGGCAGAACATGACGTCGGCGATCGAAATCCTGGCCTTGGCTCTCGCCGGCCAGGGTCACCGCGAAGACGCGGCCCGAATGCTGGGTGCCGCCGAGACCGTCGGCCGCTCCGCCGGGATCGCTCCCTTTGTACTGCTCCCGCGCCGTCATCATCAGTGTCTCGACGCTTTGAAGAACAGCCTGGGAGAACAAGCTTTTACCCGTGCGCTGCGGCAAGGCTGCCAGTTGACGGTGGAGCAGGCCATCGCCGAGGCAGTCGGCGCCCGGGCAGAAGGCGGACCGGACATCCTGGCGGCGGTGACGACATCCTCGCCGCTGACCGCACGAGAGCGGGAGGTCGCTGAACTAGTCGCCCAAGGGATGAGCAACAAGCAGATCGCCGCCACCCTCGTCATCGCCCCGCGCACCGCCGAGGCCCACGTCGAGCACATCATGGCCAAACTCGGCGTCAACTCCCGCACCCAGGTCGCGACCTGGGTGATCGTACAGAAGGCATCGGAGGAGGACACACCGTAAACGCTCCGACGGCGGCCAAGCGCTGCTTGGTGACCTTGCGGTGGTGGACGACTTCGATGACGCGAGTGCGGTGCGGCGGCTTCGCCCCGAGCCTCGATTCTTCGGGTAGGGAGCAGGTATTTCTGCCGATGCCGACGATCACGGTCGGTCGGCATGATGATCGATGACGGGAACAGATCGATCCCTCGCCCCCAGGTCGCCCCGATGCGGCCCTGGGGCCGGCTTCTCCCGATGCGCCGTCCCCAGGGCCAGGTCACAGGTGTGGGTGAGCCTTCAGCAGCCGGTCCGCGTCGTCGAGGTAGCGCCGGGAGCGGCCGATGTCGGCGGGGTCGTCCGCTCGGGCGGGGTCTTTGCGGCCGGCCACGCCGTCGCTGTGATCGGGATGAGCGCGTTCCCCTCCAGGCTCGGCTCCTCCTCGCCGACGACAGCGTCGCGCTCGCCAGAGATCAGGGTCCTCGAGATCGGCGACCACACCATGGAATCCCCATTGGGAAGGTTCAGGGTGCCGGTGCTCTGCGAGATGGCGGGCGTCACAAACACCCCGTGCCCCAATGCGTCCATGCTTCTCTCTTCCTGAAGCGCGAAACGGAGAGCTGAACGGCGAAGATATTTTAGAGACCGCTACCCAGCGTCGTAACGCGCCCGCTAACGACCCGGCGGCCGTCAGAACATCGTGTTGTCGTTGGCGGAGGTCTCCGGCACGTCCTGCGAGCCATCCCAGTGCTCGACGATCTTTCCGTGCCGCACCCGGAAGAGGTCGATGACCGACCGGCCGCGCTCGCCCGGCGTGTCCACGTAGTGGCTGTGGACGGCCACCAGATCGCCCTCCGCGATGACCCGCTTCGGCGCCACGCTCAGCTGCGGGAACTGCTCGAAGTACGCACTCAGCCCGGCCTTCACGCCCGTCACGCCGTCGGGGATGTTCGGGCTGTGCTCGTGGTACTCGGGGGCCAGGTACGTGTCGATGGCGGCCAAGTCCTTGCGGACCAGGAGCTGGTCGACGTAGTCGGTGACGAGCTTCTTGTTGTACGCGGTGAACCACCGCTGCCCCGGCGCTCCGGCCTGCGGCCGGCTGAGCGTGGAGAACATGTCGTTGCCGTTGATCGTGGTCGCCGGCACCTCCTGGAGGATGTCCCAGTGCTCGGCGATCTTCCCGTCCCGGAAACGGAAGATGTCGAAGACGGCGAGCCCGGGGGTGCCGGGGGTCAGGACGCCGCTGGAGTGCAGGAGCACCAGGTCGCCCTCGGAGATGACCCGACTCTCCTCGTACGTGGCGTCCGGGAACTGCTGCAGCCAGGCGGCACCGAAGGCCTTCATGGCCTCGGGGCCGTCGGCGGCCAGCGGGTTGTGCTGGATGTAGTCCGGCCGCACGAAACGATCGATGACGGCCGTGTCGCCCCCCTCGAACGCGGCCCTGAGAACCCGGACGGCAATCTGCGCCTTCCCGGTCCCCTCCACGGTGAGCACGATCTTGCCGGTCGTACGGCCGGTCTCGCCGAGGGCGTGGGCCTTGCTCGCCTCGGCGAGCGGGAAGGTGGCCTCGATGTGAGCGCGCAGGGCGCCGGTTTCGACGAGGCCGGCGATGGCTTGCATTCCGGCCCGGTCGGCCTCGACGAGGAGGGACTCGAAACGGATGCCCCGCTCGGCGATCTTCGCCAGCTCCTCGGCGTCGATGGGTACCGGCAGGATCGAGACGAGAGTGCCGCCCGGGCGCAGTACGGCGAGCGAGCGGGCGCGGGCGCCGGTGTCCAACGAGATCGGGTCGAGGACCACGTCGATGTTCGTGAGAGCCTCGGCGAAGTCGACCGTGTGATAGTCGATGGCCTCATCCGCTCCGAGGGACCGCAGGAAGTCGTGCTTGGCGGCGCTGGCCGTGCCGATGACGTACGCACCGCGGGACTTGGCGATCTGGACGGCGAGGTGACCGACTCCGCCGGCGGCCGCGTGGATGAGCACGCGCTGCCTGGGCTGGACATCGGCGGTATCGACGAGTGCCTGATAGGCCGTGAGGGCTGCGAGCGGGAGGGCACCAGCCTGGACGTGGTCGATGCCGGCGGGCTTGTGGGCGAAGGAGCGGGCAGGGGCCGTCACGTACTCGGCGTGGGAGCCGACCCCGTAGGGGTAGGGCAGCATGCCGAAGACCTCGTCACCCGGCTTGAACAGGGTGACGCCGGTACCGACGGCCTCGACCACTCCGGAGACGTCCCAGCCCAAGACGAGTGGCAGGCGGTCGATGGTCAGGGCTTGGGCGCGGTTCCACCAGTCGGTCGGGTTGACGCCGGCCGCGCGGACGGCGACCAGGATCTCACTCAGGCCTGGCTCGGGCCGGGGAAGTTCAACCTCCTTGAGCACCTCGGGAGAACCGTGGGCTTCCTGACGGATGGCGCGCATCGTGGCGGTGATGGTGTTCGTCATGCGTCCAGCGTCGCTGCCTGTCGCTCTTCGACGCCATGGCATGAATGCCAACTTTCAACGGGATCGCGCCATGGCGTACGTTCGCCGGTCGTCGCGCCAGCCGTCGGCGGGGCCCGCCCTCTCGAACTCGGCATTCCCAGCCGGGCTTCGGGGTCACGGACGGCCGCTGCGACGCCCGAGGCCCGGCGACTCGACACCGCCGACCCTCACGCCCTCACCGCTTCACCGGGCTTGATCTGTGCGGTTTGTGCAATAGCGGCCCACCGCGCGGACACAGCGTCCGGCACGACACGATCGGTCTCGATTTCGACGGCGGCTTGGCTGAGAACGCGGTGACGCCGGCATCCACGTTGGCCGGGATCCCGGATTCGCAGCCCTTCGACATTGCCGCGATTTCGCCGTCAGGCTCGGCCCGAGAGCCAGACCCCGGCGGCTCTCCCTCTCACGTGTACCCCGGCTGTGGCTCCGGGATGGGCAACTCCTTGACCCCGGACTCAGCGCATCAAGGTTCAGTCGTGCGGCAAGCATGTCGTCGCACCTTCCGCCGAACGGATCTTGCCGCTGCCAAGCTCGGACCGGTCAGATCTTTATCTTTTCGCGGACCCACGCGCCGATCTGCGCGATTGCGGCGTCGGCCTCCGGCACGCGGCCGGCGCCGTAGATGTATGAGTGCTGGCCGCCGGGCACTACAACGGTCGCCGTGTCGATTCCTGCATGCTTGACGCGAGCAGCGAACTCCTCGTCCTCCCCCGCAAGGATCTCGTACGTTCCCCAGGAGACGAGGGTCGGGGGCAGACCACTCAGGTCTGCGCGGTTCAAATTGATCCTCGTGTCCGTGAACTCGATGCCCGTGCCGCCGACCCAGGACTCCCGGAAGAACTCCAGCAGTCCCTTGCTGAGCATCTTGTCCGTCTCGGCGTTGGTGTCCATGGTCTCGTTAGCGATTTCGAGGTCGCACCAGGGGGAAATCGACACGATGGCGCCGGGCAGGGGCAGCTTCTTGTCTCGGAGGCGAAGCGCCAGGGCAACAGCGATGAACCCGCCGATCGAGTGGCCGATCGTGATGATGTTCCCCGGCACATACCCTTCGGAGAGCAGCCAGTTGAAGGCCGCCTCCGCATCGTCCAGCTGAGCCGGGTATTTGTGTTCCGGTGCCCGCCGGAAGTCCAGGACCAGTACCGGAGCCCCCGCGGCCTTCGCGACATGGCCTGCGAGCTTTCGGTCGACGAATCCCGACGACAGCACGGAGCCGCCAGCGTGACTGTGCAGGAGAACATAGTCGGTGTTGGAGTCGACCGGTTCGCACCAGATCCCCAGAACGCCACCCGTATCCACTTCCCGATAGGTGACGCCTTCGGGCTCCCGAGCCTTGAGATGGACGCTCTCCACCCGGGTGCGCGTCGCATCCAACTCCGACTCGGGAATCACCAGTCCGGCCATCCAGTCCGCAAATTCGATCGCCTCTGGGCTCAGCTCAACGGCGGCGTGATCAGACACGCGGCACCTCCATGGGGCATCTTTGGGGCGCACCAAAGACCCGCATGCTCCTTACCTTCGGGAACGCGTGAGGAGCGAGGGCGTCTTGCGGAGGTGCGCAGCCGGTTCGACTGTCGCATCCGACCTTAGAAGTGCTAGGTTTAGAAAGTCAACTCAGTCTTCATGGCATGAATGCCAACTTCCGACGGGATCCTGCCATGGCGCACGTTCACCGAATCGTCGTTCTGGCCGCCGACGGCGTATACCCTTTCGAACTGGGCATTCCCAGCCGGGTCTTCGGGGCCGCGGACGGCCGCTACGAGGTCCTCACCTGCACCGTCGACGGCCCCCAGGTCCGCACCAACTCCGACTTCTCGATCACCGTCGAGCACGGTCCCGAGGCACTGCGCACCGCTGACACCGTCTTCATTCCACCCTTCGTCACCACCGCCGTCACCCGGGAAGTGCCACAGGCCGTGGTGGAGGCGCTCGCGTCCGTGGCTCCTGGCACACGCCTCGTATCGATTTGCACCGGCGCCTTCGTCCTCGCCGCCGCCGGGCTCCTCGACGGACGGCCGGCCACCACTCACTGGGTGGTTGCGGGCCTGTTCCGCGAATGGTTCCCACTGGTCGCACTGGATCCTGACGTCCTGTTCATCGACGACGGAGACGTGCTGACCTCGGCCGGTGCCGCCTCCGGGCTCGACATCTGCCTGCACATCATCCGGAAGGACCACGGCAGCGAAGTCGCCAACCAGGTGGCCCGCATGTGCGTCGTCCCCCCATGGCGCGAAGGAGGACAGGCGCAGTACATCCAGCACCCGGTGCCCGAGACCACGGCCAGCGGAACGGCCACCGCCCGCCAGTGGGCGCTGGAGAACCTCCACGAGCCGATGACCCTGGCAGACCTCGCCGAGCATTCCCACATGAGCCTGCGCACCTTCGTCCGCCGCTTCACCAAAGAGGTGGGCATGAGCCCGGGACGCTGGCTGATTCAGCAGCGCGTCGACCGGGCACGACACCTCCTGGAAACCACCGACCTGCTGGTGGACGAGATCGCCGGCCAAGTCGGCTTCGCTGGCGGCACGTCGCTACGAGAACACCTGCATGCCGCCATCGGTGTCTCCCCGCTCGTCTACCGGCGCACCTTCCGCGGCGCCTTGTCGCCCAACCGCTGAACATCACCCGCAGGCATCCCTCTCCGAACACGGCGATGAACCGGCCCGGCATTGGGACCTCGCCGCAAACCGGAAACGAGCACCTCGATCACGGCCGGCGCCTCCGGTGTTGTCCCATGCCACGCCAGCCGTAGGTTCCAGACCACCAAAGAGACGTTTCGCAAGGAGGCCGTCTTCCCTCCGGAAGCATGCCCGCCAGGGGCGAAGCGCCGGCCCGGGGCGCCTTGCGGAACAGTCGTCATCAGCCCTCTCGCAGATTGAGCCAGCAGGCACCGATGGGGAGGGCGCTCGCTGGTGATCAACGCAAGGCCGAATAGGCAGATGTCCCAGATAGGACGGCATTCCCAGAACATGGCCAGTGATCTCGCCAGCCGGTATTGATCTTTCGGCACGACGCTGCCGCTATGTCGAGCTCAGCGAACAGACCTCCACCCGTATCCGGTCGTCGCGGGAGCCTGGACGGCCGCAGGCGCCGGGACATCGGAGGGTCAGAGCCCCTCGAGGAAGGCCAGGATCTCCCGGTTGACCGCCTCGGGGTGCTCCTGCTGGATCCAGTGCCCGCAGTTCGGGACGATGACTGATCCGCGCAGGTCCTCGACCAGCTCGTGCGACCGTGCGGCGGCCTCCTGGCTCCAAATGGTGCCCACGTCGCGGTCGCCGCCGATGAACAGTGCCGGCACCGTCAGGGGCCGCCCATCGAACCTCTCCAGCTCCTCCCAGGCCAGGTCGATGTTGTTGTAATAGGCCAGCGGGGCCCGCATCCCGCTGTGTTCCAGCTCCGCGACGAGATAGTCGAGATCGTCCTGGCTCAGCCAGCCCGGCAGTTCGTCCGGCACCTCCATCCGGACGGCGAACTTCTCGCCCTTCGGAATGCACATCGAGGCGCGCACGAACTCCACGACCGACTCGTAGGGGAGGCTCAGGAGGTCGACCGCGGCGAGTTCCGATGGCATGGGGCGGTCGGCCGAAAGGCTGTAGAGGCCACCGGTCAGCCAGGAGCGTAGGTCCTCCTCGATCTCCTGCTCGGCGACGTGGCCGGGGTGGGCAAAATAGTCCTGGTAGAAGACGAGGTCCGGGCCCGCAAGGTCGAGGTGGACCTTGCTCGGCCGGACCTTGCCGAACGGATCGCCGGGGAGGGCCGCGAACCCGCGTGCGGCGAACGGCAGGCTGATACCCACTACCGCGGAAAAGACGTCGGGGCGGGTCCATGCGGCGGTCCACGCCACCGGCGCACCGAAGTCGTGTCCGACGATGACGGCGGTCGAGTCTCCAAGGGCCTCGACGACGCCAACGCAGTCCTCCACCAGCCTGGAAATGGAGTAGGCGGCCAGGTCGGCGGGCTTGGACGAACGGCCGTAGCCACGCATGTCCATGGCTACGGCTCGGTATCCGGCCTCCGAGAGTGCGTCGAGCTGATGACGCCAGGAGTACGAGGACTCCGGAAAGCCGTGGCAGAAAAGGATCAGCGGGCCGATCGTGCCGGCGATGTGCAGGTGGATGCGCTGACCGTTGGTACGAACGGTGCGCGTGGGGTGATCAGTGAAGGCCATGACGGGTTCCTTCTCTCCGGGTTTCGCGAACCCGGCGACGGCCAGGGCGGGCCACTGCCCAGATGACTCGGGCGGGTGGCCTGTGGGGTGATGGGGTGGTGGTCGGTCGGTCCGGCTGCCGGATCAACACCCGGACCGGCCATCCGGCATACGGGATCAGGCGTTGTTGAACTTGGCCGTGCCACCCGTCAGATAGTTGACCGTTGGGATGCCCTGCGCCAGGGCGGCCTGCTCGGTCAGCTTCATCACGGTGACCGCGTCCAGGACCGAGTGGAACTTGCCCTCGTCGGTGAAGGCCACGTTGGCGCCGTACACGATGAACAGCACGATCGTCGGCTCGGTGGCCGTCTCCGGGACGGCGAAGGTGTGGACCGACGAGGCCGGCTCATAGAGATAGGAGCCCTCGGTCTGTGGCTGGTCCGGGTACTCCTTGTAGAACCATTCGCCCTTGAGCGTGAAGCCGTGGACCGGGCCGGTGTGGAGGTGGATGGGCAGTTCGACGCCGGGGGCGAACGTGCCGATGACCGACCACACGCCGATCTCGGGGTCAAGGAACAGCGGCTGGAAGTCGATGCCCGGGCCCAGAGAGTCCTTGAGGACCGGGATGTCGGCCATGTTGACCGTGAGCAGTTCGGTCTGCGGGAGTGAGAAGACCGGGACCTTGCTCGCCGTCTTCTCGGAGGTGATGTCGGTGGCGGTCATCGTGGAGCGAGCCTGCCTTTCAGCGCTGAGAACGAGTGGGTGTGAGGCATCAGCGGGCGGCGGGGAGGACGACGATCTTGGCTTCCTTCTCGGGGTCGGCAAGGCGGGCGAATGCCTCGGGCACCTCGTGCAGGCCGACCCGGCTGGTGATCAGGGGCGCGGCCTGCAGTGCGCCGGAGGCGAGGTGCCCGAGGACCTCGGCGTACTCCTCCAGGGAGAACGCGATGCTGAAGATCAGGTCGATCTCCTTGAGGATCGCGACGGTGGGGTGGAACGAGTCCTGCTCCATGCAGACACCCACGACGACCACCTTGGAGTTGGCGGCCGCGCCGGCCAGAATCTGCTGGATGATGCCCGGCACGCCGACGCACTCGAACACTGTCGACGGTCGAAATCCCGGCGGAAACATGACGTTCGGGGGTCCCATGCGTGTGGGGTCCGAAGTGGCGGCGACCTCCTTCCACGACTCGTACGGCGAGGTCTCGCGCGGGTCGACGACGACGTCGGCCCCGAGGGCCGTGGCCATGGCTCGCCGCGAGGGCGAGAAGTCGGCGGCGACGATCGGCCCGAAGCCCCGCATCTTGAGGATGGCGATCACCGCGAGTCCGATGGGGCCGCACCCGATGACGAGGGGGACGTCGTCGGGGCTGAGGTCGCCGCGGTTGACGGCGTGCAGGGCAACGGCCATTGGCTCGGTGAGGGCGGCGATCTCGTCGGGCACGTTGTCCGGCACCCGGATCAGGAGGTCCTCGGAGAGGAGCATGTACTCGGCGTAGCCACCTGGGATGTCGGGGCCGCCGTAGCCCAGGAGGACGACCGGCTCGCGCAGGAGGAACCCGGGCGACGCGACGCGGGTGCCGGGCGGGATGGTCCCGCGCGTCTCGGGACCATACTCCACGACCTCCGCGCAGAACTCGTGCCCCATGACCACCGGTTCATCGATCTTGAAGAGATCGATGCCTGTTGCCGCCTTGGTGCTGGCCAGCAGTTCGGAGGTGTGCGCAAGGCAGTGCAGGTCACTGCCACAGATCCCCGTGGCGAGCACCTTGACCAGCACCTCGCCAGAGCCGGGAGTGGGGATTGGCGCGGTGACCAGGTTGAGGCCACCGTTGATCATGACCACCGCGTCCATGCTGTGGGGCGAGTCGCGTTTGTCCATGGAACTCCTCCTCCGAGTGATGGGAGACTTCACCACCCTGGTGACAGCGGTCACGGTGCTGACGGAACCCTCACCTCGTCATCGTGACCTTCGGCACAACGTACGAGCGCGACGCGGCGAGCCGCTCGTTACCGAACGCCAAGTTCTGGCTGGTCGTTGTGGTGAGACGACAACCACGAGCGAGGCGAGGCGAACGGACCACACGCCCCCGCAACGGGGGCGTTCGGGGGCGGATCAGGTGGACTGCGGGGCGTTGCTCTCAGAAGCCAAGGCGTCGAGCTCGGCGGTCACCATGCGCTCGTGCGCCTCAGCGTCCTGGCGCGCCTTGCGCGGGCTCCATCGACCCGTCATCAAGAAGATGGCCGGGATGAAGAGGAACTGGCCGATGGCACACAACCACCACCACCGCTGCCACTGCCGGGGGTTGTCCTTCTGCGCCTGGCTCACCTTTGCGCCGTTCGCGGACAGGTAGGCGAGGTCTTCGGCGGGAACCTTGGAGACCGACTGAAGACGGGTCGCAGCCTGTTCCATCGATGGCCCGGTGGCCCGGAGGAAGGCGAGATCGGCCGACGGAACCGCAGCGAGGGCATCGAGCCGATGCACAGCTGCGTCCGTCGAGATGCCGAGGGCGCTCGTGATCTGCTGGATGGCCTGGGTGCGGGTGCCGGTGTCCGTCGGGTGTGTGCCCAATGCCTGCAGCGTCGCGGGTTCGATCGCCTTACTGGTGGCGATCTGGTCGGCGTACTTCGTGCTGAGCGTGATCGCCTTGCGGACGTCGGCCGCCGGCGCCCCGGACAGAGCGGACAGTGCGGACGTTCGCGCGTTCGGGTCATTCGGGTTGTTCCGGAGCACGGCCAGGGTGGATGCGTCGACCTTCCGCAGCACGGCGACCTGGTCCGGGTACGTTTTCACGATCTTGGCGAGTCGTGATCCCTTGTCGGCCAGCACCGACGTCGCGGGGACGACCAGGGTGAGGGCCGCCACCGCGACGGTCGCGATCAGGCGCTGGATCCAACCCCAGATCGCCAGGCCGGTGGCCGTCGCGGCGGGGTTGTGTCGCTCGACCGTCTCGGTGAAGCTCGCCATCCAGGCGACGTAGGCCATGCCCAGTCCTGTCCCCGCCAGGACGAAGCAGACGACGAAGGTGCGGTAGCCGGTCGACGGCTCGGTCGCTGCCAGTGTGAAGCCGATGGTGCCGGACACGCTGAGCGCGGCACCCACGATCATGAACGGCTTGCGCACCAGGAGCCGGTCCGACAGCAGGCCCGTTGCGACGAGCACCACGGCAGTGCTGCCCGCGAACCAGTTGCCCAGCGAGTTCGCGCGAGCCTCGCTGTAGCCGAAGACGGTGGCCATGTAGACGACGAGGAAACCGACGACGACGAGGAAGAAGATGAGGAACGTGCTGATGGCCAGGGCCGAGATCACGACATCCGCCTTCAGGACTTGACGCCAGTGACCCTTGAGCGCCTGTTCCTCGTCCAGACCGAGGGCCCGCGCCTCGATGAGGGCGCGGTCGCGGGTGCTGACCATAAGCTGATCGCGTAGGCGTGGAGCCAGCTCGCGCAAGCCGAGCGCGGCGAGCACGAACGCTGCGAGGCCCAACCCACCGGCGAGGTGGAACTGGAAGCGCCAGTCGGGATGACTGTCCACCGTGTTGCTCGACACTGACGTGACGACGAGGTAGCCGACGACGGAGCCGAGGGTCCACAAGCCCATCGCGGCTGCCCGGCCCATCTGTGGCGAGAAGTCGCGGATGAGGGCAGGTGTCACGATCAAGATGACGCCCTCGACGAGGAAGACCAAGGCCATCAAGGCCGTATAGGCAGTCTTGTTCGGCGCGTTGGGCACTGCGAAGGTGGTGAGCAGGCCGGTGAGGAGCAAGCCGATGACGACGAGATTGACACGCCCCCACCTGTCCGCCAGGCCTGCGGCCAGAGCGGCGAATGCCCCTACGGCGAAGCCGATGACCGTGACGAAGACGAACTCGGTGAAGGAGAACCCGTACTCGGCGATGATGCGGGTGGCGACCGATCCCTGGACGTACAGCTGGTAGTACAGGGCCACGGTGATGACGACCGTGATGGCGAGGTACGTCCACCGCGCGGCCGTATCCGGGTAGTGAGGGAGCTCCCGGTCCCAGAGCCGGCGGACGCCGGAGGGTGGGGACTGGGTGGTGGCAGGAGTTGCAGTCACGAGACCTCGATTGATCGGGCGCGATGGAGCGCGCGGACGTGGTTCTGCGTTGGTCGAAATTCGACGGCGCTCATGAGCGAGGACGGACGCGGTGTCTTCACACGTCAGCTGCGGAACCCCGAGTAGCGGGGTGTGATCGACTGCCAGCAAGTGTGGTCCGCGTCACAGCCAAGCGTCCATGTGTCTGGGCGACATGCGCGAGGCGTTGATTGTGAGCCGGTCACAACGACGAGACGGACAGGGCTCCTCACGGTGCGGCAGCCGGCATCGCCGGTCAGCCGCCGCCGAGCCACGCAGCGACGATCATGCTTGCGGAGTCTGAGCGGCCCCGAACACGTGGCGTGCTTGAGACCGATGGACAGTGCCGACCCGAACCGCGTGCGTGTCAGCTCTCGAGAGCCCGGGTGTGCTCAAGCTTTTGCAACGTGGGTAGCAGGGCCAGCGCGACCTGCAGCTCGAGGTTGTCGGTGCTGACGCTGCGGCCAAGGAGTTCCTCGGCCTGGTTGACCCGGTAGCTGACGGTGTTGGGGTGGACCCCCAGCAACGTTGCGGCCCGTGTCCGACTCCGGTTCGCACGCAAGTAGGCCGCCAGCGTTGACGCCAGCCGAGCGGTGACCTCGTCGGTGTTGGCCAGCGGTCCCAGGACGCGCTTGGCGAATGTCAGCGCGTGATCACTGTCCGCAGTACAAAGTGCCGCGAGCGCGACGTCGCGGTACCGCGTCAGGGTCGCGCCGTGATGATCGACCAGAGATGCGACTCGTCTCGCGTGACCAGCCTCGATATACGTGCGGCGGAACCCCTTGAGCTGGTAGCCCGGCTCGCCGGCGGCCAGACTGACGCCCTGGGCGAGGTGTAGCCCTCGGGAAGCGTTGTCGAGCGCCTTCGTGGCGTCGGTGGCGAAGGAACCGCGGCCGCTGAGCCAGCCGACGATCGCCAGAGCCCCCAACGGGTGGGTGATGCTGCTCTCAGCCTTGAGGAACCGAGCAATGTCGGCGATCGACTCGCTCAACAGGACCAGTGGCTCGCGTCCGTCGGGCACGTGATCCACCCACGCGATGATCGCGATGTGGTGGCGGTTGAGGTCGTATCGCAAGCGCCTGGCTGCGGCTTGTGGGTTGCGTTCCCGATCGGCGAGGACGTCCTCCACCGCGGTGGCTCGAGCGGCAGCGGCTCCGTGCAGCCACGCCTCTCGCTCGGACTCGTACACCTGCTCCACGCGGACCAAGGCATGATCCACGTAAGCGAAGAGCCAGCCTGAGATCAATTCCATCGCGGTTGCCAGCTGCGCTGCGTCGCGCGAGGTCGTGGTGAGGCGCGCGAGCAGCCATTCCCACAGGACCTCCTGGGCCACACGGTAGAACCGCATGTGGTCTGCAAGCGGAACCTGCCGCCACACCGTGGCGCGCACGATCGCGATGGTCGACAGCGGCGGCTCGGCCTCTCTCGGGTCCTCCCCGAACTCGACGATCTGCGCGAGCTGGCGCAGGCTCTCCTCGGTGCTGGAGGTGGCCTCGTCGATGATCTGCGCCTCGGGGAACATGCGCGGAATCTCGTCTCGTCCACGTGAGATCGACTGCTCGGCGATGCCGGCAGCGGACAGGCGCATCTCGACCGCGATGGGCTGCAGCACGTCGCGCCAGACCATGTATGCGGGCTCGTCGCGGATCGGTGGCCAGGCAACCTCCATGTCGCCCGGATTACTCGCACGATTGTCGGGTGTCAACAGCGCCCCGATGGCGGCTGTTCCGATTCGCCGGTACCGGCGGAATCTCCCCGAGTCGTGGCCCGGGTCTCAAACCCGGCCGGACAGTCGCTTGTCTCGTGACGACAAACGCCGAGGGCGACGTTGGTGTTGCTGCACGAGCACAAGAGTTTGCCATCGTCTTACGTTGTGTCCGCGCTCACACCGGCGCCGGGTGACAGGAAATCGCACATCGGCATCAGCCTGTGGCAACGCGCGTGGGGCCATGCAGTCCCCCGCGAAGCGTCACGGTTGCGTGCGCGTCGGCTGAGGAAGGGAACGATTGCTCATGTCGCGTCTGGAGAACCTCACGGTCCTTGGGGCGGGTGTGCTGGGTGGGCAGATCGCCTGGCATAGCGCCTTCAACGGCAAGACGGTCGTCGTGTACGACATCGCGCAGGATGCCATCGAGCGCTGCCGGACCGCGCACGACCAATACGCCGACATCTACCTGTCCGAACTCGGTGCGAGCCAGGTGGACATCTCCGCCGCCAGGAATCGGCTGAGGTTCACGACCGACTTGGCCGAAGCCGTGGCACATGCCGACCTTGTGATCGAGGCAGTGCCGGAGATCCCGGAAGTGAAGTCTGCCGTCTACCAGGAGATGGCAGGGCTCCTGTCTCCGGACATCCTGATCGCGACCAACTCCTCCACCTTCCTGCCCAGCGACTTCGCCTCGGACACCGGCCGCCCGGAACAGTTCTGCGCACTGCATTTCGGCAACGGGATCTGGGCGATGAACTTCGCCGAGCTGATGGCTCACCCGGGCACCTCACGGGCGACCCTCACGCAGGTGGGAGAGTTCGCCGTCGAGATCGGGATGGTGCCGATCCCCGTACTCAAGGAGCAGAACGGCTACATCGTCAACACCTGGTTCGTTCCCTTGGTCAATGCGGCTCAGACCCTGGTGACCAACGGAATCGCCACACCTGAAGACGTGGACCGCACGTTCATGATCGGCGGGCGCGCGGTCGGACCGCTGGGCATGTTGGACATGGTGGGCATGAAGACCGCGTACGACGTCCTGGTCTTCTGGGGCAGGGAGAGCAGCGATGCGCAGATGAGCGCCAACGCGGACTACATCAAGGAGCACTTCCTCGACAAGGGACTGCTGGGGGTACGGACGGGCAAGGGCTACTACGAGTACCCCGACCCGGCCTACGCCCGGCCCGGCTTCCTCGACGCCCCCCACATCTCCGCCGTCGCCGACATCGTGTCCCTGATGCTGCCGGAGTAGCCCTGGGCGTCCGCCGGACCACCAACACCGCGCCTTGCCGCAAACGAGATGAGAGAACCGACATGAGCGGAAGCAGCGCTAAGACCATCGACTTCGAGCACGTCGACGTCCTCGTCGTCGGTGCCGGCCTCACCGGCATCGGCATGGGGTACCACATGAGGGCGGAGCAGCCCGGCAAGACCTTCGCGATCGTCGAGACGCGCGACGCGATCGGCGGGACGTGGGATCTGTTCCGCTACCCCGGCATCCGGTCCGACGCCGACCTGCACACGTTCGGTTTCGGGTTCAAGCCTTGGACCAGGGAGAACGCGATCGCCGACGGTGACGAAATCCTCGAGTACCTACAGGAGACGATCGACGAGAACGACCTCGGCCGGCACATCCACCTCGGACACAAGGTGATACGGGCGGACTTCTCGTCGGAGGAGGGGCTCTGGACCGTCACGCTCCAGAGGATGAGTGACGGGAAGCAGATCGACGTCTCGTGCACCATGTTGTTCTCCGCTGCCGGGTACTACGACACGGAGAACGGCTACACCCCGGCGTTCGAGGGACGTGAGGACTTCGGGGGCGAGATCGTGCACCCGCAGCACTGGCCCCAGGACCTCGACTACGCCGGTAAGAAGGTGGTGGTCATCGGCAGTGGCGCCACTGCCGTGACCCTCATCCCGGCCATGGCCGAGACCGCCGGTCACGTCACGATGCTGCAGCGCTCACCGTCGTACGTCATGCCGGCCCCGCGCCAGGACCCAATCGCCAACACGCTGCGCCGCCTCCTGCCGGACCCCATTGCTTACGCGATCACCCGGAAGATCAACATCAACAAGCAGATCATGCTGTACGGCGCGAGCAGACGCTTCCCGAAGCAGATGCGCGCGCTGATCCGCAAGGTCAACACGGGTGCGCTCCCCGAGGGGTACGAAGTCGACACTCACTTCAACCCGCACTACGCCCCGTGGGACCAGCGGATGTGCGTGGTCCCCGACTCCGACCTGTTCAAGGCCATCTCCAACGGCGCGGCCTCGGTGGTCACCGATCACATCGTCCGCTTCACCGAGAAGGGGATCCTGCTGAAGTCCGGCACCGAACTGGAGGCCGACATCATCGTCACCGCCACCGGACTGAACATGGTGCCCTTCGGCAAGATTCCACTCCACGTCGACGGAGAGGAGGTGAACCTGAACGATCACCTCCTCTACAAGACCTTGATGGTCAGTGACGTTCCCAACTTCGCCTTCACCGTCGGCTACGTCAACCACGCGTGGACCCTCAAGGCCGACCTGGTGGCCCATTGGTTCTGTCGGCTGCTCGCCTATATGGACCAGCACGGTTATGCGACCGTCACCCCGGTTGCCAACGACCCGACGCTCACCCGACGGCCTTACATCGAGATGGGCAGCGGATATCTCAGCCGCGCCATGCACCTGTTCCCCCAGCAGGGATCACACGGCCCCTGGAAGGTCGCCCAGAACTACAAGCTCGACCGCGTCCTGCTGGGCAAGGACCCCATCGATGACCCCGCCCTGATGTTCACCGACGCGACGCTGGGAGCGGCTGTGACGGCCCCATCGGGAGCGGCTGTATGAGCACACCGGCCATGATCACCGTCCGCGGCCGTCGGACCCGCGTCCGGGTCGAAGGGGACCCGGCCAACCCGCCGATGCTGCTGTTGCACGGCATCGGCCGCAGCCTCGAGGACTGGGCACCCCAGTACCCACGCCTGGCCGGTACTCACCGTGTGATCGCCCTCGACCTTCCCGGCTCCGGGTTCTCGGCCCGCTCGCCCGAGCACGCCACGCTGGAGGTGTTGGCACGCGGCGTGCTCGAGACGCTCGACATCCTTGGCGAGCAGAGATCTCTGCACGTGATCGGCAACTCGCTCGGCGGTGCGCTCGCCATGCAGCTGCTCGTCCTGGATCCGGAACGGATCGCGAGCCTAGTGCTGGCCAACAGCGCGGGCTTCGGCACCGAGGTCGCATTTCCGCTACGGCTGCTGGCCGTCCCCGTCCTCGGCGATCTACTAGGCCGGCGGACCACGCGTCGCAGTGCACGGATGACCGAACGCCTGACGTTCGCCGATCCAGGGCTGGTGACAACGGCGCGCATCGAGCACGCCTTGGCCATCGCCGGCCGACCGGACACGAGCACGGTACTTCTCGAGACCACGCGTGCGCTCGCCACCTTCCGCGGGGTCAAGGCCGGTTGGCGCGCGGAGTTGACCGCTGCAGCCGCGAAGCATCCACGCCCCACGCTCGTCATCTGGGGCGACCGCGACCGCATCCTGCCCGCCGCTCACCTCGACACCGCGCGTCGACTCCTCCCGCACGCCGAGCACGAACTGTTCGCCGGTGTCGGTCACATGCCGCAGATCGAGTGCCCCGACGACTTCGCCACCCGAGTGCTGGCGTTCCTCACAACGGCCGAACGCGCAACCGGCCCTTCAGTTCAATCGCCGGCGGCTTCGACACCTCGGCATGCCGCCTCCCGTCGCCGTGCGGCCTCGCCCTGAGGCGTGTTGGTGTCGTCGACAGGATGGTCCAGAACTTGCTGCTGACCAGCCGGCTGTTCGGCACAGCGGCACACAATGTCCACCTGATCGCGTTGTCGCAGGGCGCAGCGACCACTCTCTGATCGCTGCACGACCAATGGAGGCCGTTCATGGGTTTCGCCAGCCCGTTCCCCGACGTCGATATCCCCGAAGTGAGCGTGTTCGACCTGCTCTTCGCAAACATCGGCCAGTCGGATCTGGACCGGATCGCGCTCATCGATGCCGCCGGTGGCGCGCGGACCACCTACCGGGAGCTGATCGAGCGGGTGAACGCGACGGCCGGCGGGCTGGCCGCTCGCGGTATCGGTGCCGGGGCCGTGGTGGGCCTGCTGGCGCCCAACTCGTCCTTGTTCGCCGTGGCCTTCCACGGCATTCTGCGGGCGGGCGCCACTGCGACCACCATCAACGCGTTGTTCACCGCCCACGACATCGCCAAACAGCTCACCGACGCGAACGCGACGATGCTGATCACCGTGAGTGCGTTGCTCCCGCAGGCGCAGGAGGCGGCACGGACAGTCGGGATCGCGCCAGAGCGTCTGATCGTCCTGGACGGCGACGGCGATGCCGCCACCGGACACGCCAACGCCGACGACCTGCTCGCCCACAACGTCCCGGCACCACAGATCGACCTCGACCCCGCCACGCGCCTGGCGGTGTTGCCCTACAGTTCCGGAACCACGGGCAACCCCAAGGGCGTCATGCTCACCCATCAGAACCTGGTGGCCAACATGGCGCAGATCCGGCCGCTGCTCGCAATGAGGTCCGACGACAGGGTCCTCGCGGTGCTGCCGTTCTTCCACATCTACGGCATGACCGTGCTGCTCAACGCCGCGTTGCAGGCGCGAGCGACACTGGTCGTCATGCCCCGGTTCGATCTGGCCGCATTCCTTGACACCATCCAGGAACACCGCGTCACCTACGGCTTCATCGCACCTCCGGTCGCGGTGGCGCTGGCCAAGCATCCACTGGTCGACCAGTACGACGTGTCATCACTGCACACCATCCTGTCCGGCGCCGCACCACTGGACGCCGAACTCGGCACCGCCGTGGCCGAGCGGTTGGACGTGCGGATGATCCAGGGCTACGGAATGAGCGAACTGAGCCCGGTCAGCCACTGCATGCCTGCGGACGGCGGCCAGGAACGCTTCGGTGAAATCGCACCACTCAACTCCTGTGGATGGCCCGTCCCCAACACGATCAACAAGATCGTCGACCCCGCCACCGGCAACGAGGTCACCTACCCCACGGAGGGGCTGAGCGAGCCCGGCGAGTTGTGGGTCAAGGGGCCGAACGTGATGACCGGCTACCTGGCCAACGAGAAAGAGACCACTGCCACGATCGACCCCGACGGGTTCCTGCACACCGGCGACCTCGCCCGCGTCGATCACACGGGCCGGGTGTTCATCGTCGACCGGCTCAAGGAACTGATCAAGTACAAGGGCTACCAGGTTCCGCCCGCCGAACTCGAAGCCCTGCTGCTGACCCACCCGGCCATCACCGACACCGCGGTCATCGGAGTCACCGACGACGGTGAGGAGATTCCCAAGGCCTTCATCGTCCGCCGACCCGGCACCGACCTCACCGCGGACGAAGTCATCGAATTCGTCGCGCGCCAGGTGGCCCCGTACAAGAAGGTCCGGCGGGTCGAGTTCATCGACATCATCCCCAAGTCCGCATCGGGCAAGATCCTGCGCAAGGACCTCCGCGCCCCGACCGCGTGACGACACACGCGCATCCGGCCCGAGGATCTCGCCCGCCTGCACGGTGTACGACCCGGCAGCACCGCGCACGCCATCACCGCCGAGCACAAGCGCACCGTCCGCGCCCGGGGGGGCGCGACCCGGCCGCCACAGCCCGTGATGCGGACCGCGACACGCTCGCATTCCAGCTCACGCCCCTCATCGACGGCACGCCGGCCGCGACGCGCGTCGAACATGCCGACGCCGCCTGCGAGGCCGCCAAGCGGGCGTCGGAACCGCTCGGTGCGATCCGGGACCGATGTCGACCCAGGCGACCGGACGATGGAGGAGCTCCTCAACTCGCTGCGGGCGCGCCCGCCTTGCAGCCGCCAATCCCTTCGGTTTAATATTATGATCATAAGCCAATGGTCTCGGAAGCCGGGCAGAGCGCAGACGGCGGGCTTGCCGCGACACATCCGAGCACCACCTCCCCACCGAAGGGACTTGATCCACATGTCCGAGCAGACCCTGCCCACCACCGCACGTGCATGGCACCTGGACGCCCGACCAGAGGGCTGGCCGGGGGCGTCCGACTTCTCGCTGCGCGAGGTGGACATCCCCGCACCCGGCCCAGGACAGCTCTTGGTCGCCAACGAGTACCTCTCGGTCGACCCCTACATGCGCGGTCGGATGAGCGACAAGAAGTCCTACATCGAGCCGTACGAGGTGGGCGCGCCGATGGACGGCCCCGCGGTCGGCCGCGTCCTGGCCTCCAACGCCGAGGGCTTCGCGCCCGGCGACCATGTGCTGCACGTCCTCGGCTGGCGCGACTATGCGGTCATCGACGCGGCGACCGCCCAGAAGGTGGACCCGAATCTGGCGCCGCTCACCGCCTACCTGGGCGTGCTCGGCGTCACCGGCCTCACCGCCTACATCGGGCTTGAGCGGTTCGCGAAGATCAAGGAGGGCGACACGGTCTTCGTCTCCGGCGCGGCTGGCGCGGTCGGCAGCCAGGTCGGCCAGATCGCCAAGCTGAAGGGCGCCGGACGGGTGATCGGCAGCGCAGGCTCGGACGAGAAGGTCAAGCTGCTGGTCGAGGAGTACGGCTTCGACGCAGCGTTCAACTACAAGAACGGGCCGGTCGCCGAGCAGCTGGCGCAGGCGGCGCCGGACGGCATCGACGTCTTCTTCGACAACGTCGGGGGCGAGCACCTGGAGGCGGCGATCGGCGCACTCAAGCTGCACGCACGGATCGTCCTGAGCGGGATGGTCTCCCAGTACAACGACGAGAAGGTCGTGGGGCCGCGCAACCTGTGGAACCTGTCCGTCACGCGTTCGGACATCCTGGCGTTCATGTTCAGCGAGGAGCTGGATCTCCAGCCGGACTTCGTCCGCGAGGTCGGCGGCTGGCTCGCCGAGGGCAAGCTCCACTACCGCGAAACCGTGAGGGACGGCCTCGACAACACCCTGGACGCCTTCCTCGCGCTGATGCGGGGCGAGAACGTCGGAAAGATGATCGTCAAACTCTGAGTCCGCCTTCAGCGGACTGCGCGTGGGCCTGCCGTGCGCACGGCAGGCCCCTCGCGTGTTGGTCGCAGCACGATCGGTGCACGCCATGCGCCAGCCGGAAACGCACCGGAACGACGGCGGCCTTCATTGCCGACGACGGGGTTCGGCACCGCCTCGGACCATCCGGGGCGACGTCACGGACAGCACCGAGCTCTGCGGCGGCACGACGCGCCCCTCCCCCTCTCCGCGCGGAGCGCTTGCGATCACTGGCCTACCTACTTAGTATTACGATCATAATTTAACGGCGGTGAGTCCTCACGAACGACGACTCGTCCGACAGCTCTCATGGACCAGGCCACGCCACCAGCGCCCTGGTCTCCCTTCGGTCCAGCCCCACCGCCTGAGCCGCACCCAACGGTCACCACACCGGCCCGACCACCTGCCCAGCGGCTGACCGGGAACACCAGCGGCGCGGTCGGTCCGATCAGCATGCCATTCCTACTTCACCAGGAACTCTCCATGGACCTTTCCACCAGCACCGCCCTTGTCACCGGAGCCAATCGGGGCTTCGGCCGGGCGCTCGCCGCCGAACTGCTCGGCCGCGGCGCCACCGTCTACGCCGGCGCCCGCAACCCCGACCAGGTCGACCTGCCGGGCGTTAAACCGATCGCGCTGGACATCACCGACCCGGCCTCCGTCGCGGCCGCCGCCGAGGCCACCGACGACGTGACGGTCCTGATCAATAACGCGGGGTCATCCAGCGGTGCCGACCTGCTCGCCGCCGACCTGAACGACATCCGCCTGGAGATGGACACCCATTGCTTCGGCACCCTTTCGGTAATCCGGAGCTTCGCGCCCCAGATCGCAGCCAACGGCGGCGGGGCGATCCTGAACATCCTGTCCGGCCTGTCCTGGGTCAGCTTCCCGGAGATCGGCGCCTACTGCGCCGCCAAATCCGCGGAGTGGTCGCTCACCAACGCCCTGCGCGTGCAGCTCGCTGACCAAGGCATCCGGGTGTCCGGACTGCACGTCGGCTACATGGACACCGACATGGTCCGGGAGGTCACCGCAGCCAAGTCCGACCCCGCAGACATCGCCCGGATCGCCGTCGACGGCATCGCCGCCGGCGCCTACGAGATCCTTGCGGACAACGCCGCCCGCCAGGCGCAGGCCGCGCTGTCCGGGGGCGTCGCAGTCCTGTACCCGCAGCTCCCCTGAGGACAGCCGCCCAGGAATCCGTTGAGCCCTTGGACACCGAGGGCCGGAATCTCACGGCGCGCCGTCGCGTGCCGACTTCCACATCCATTTGATCGAACACTGATCACGTCTGGCAAGGGGACGTCATGCAACAGCACCGCAGCCAACCGGCCGGGCGCGGCACCACCGTATGGGCCGTGCTCATCACCAGCGTGGCCGGATTCATCACCGCGCTCGACAATCTGGTCGTCACCACCGCTCTCCCCTCCATCCGCGAGGACCTCGGCGGCGGTCTCGACGACCTCGAATGGACGGTGAGCGCCTACACCCTCACCTTCGCTGTCCTGCTCATGTTCGGCGCTTCCCTCGGCGACCGCTTCGGCCGCCGACGGCTGTTCGTCATCGGGCTCGGGATCTTCACCGCCGCCTCGGCCGCGGCCGCACTCGCACCGGGTATGAACGAACTGATCGCCGCCCGTGCGATGCAGGGCCTCGGTGCCGCGATCGTGACACCACTGACATTCACCCTGCTGTCGGCGGCCGTCCCGGCCGAACGGCGCGGTACGGCTTTCGGTATCTCCGGTGCGGCCAGCGGCATCGCCGTCGCCACCGGACCACTCATCGGCGGCACACTCACCGAGCACATCGCCTGGCAGGCGATCTTCTGGCTGAACGTCCCACTCGGCCTGGCGCTGATCCCGCTCGCCCGGCTGCGGTTGGACGAGAACCACGGCCCGGACCCGAGCCTCGACCTCGCCGGCGCGGTGCTGGCCAGCGGCGGCCTGTTCGGCATCGTGTACGCACTGGTGCGCGGCAACGCGGAGGGCTGGACCAGCGTTCCGGACCTGGGCGGTCTGATCGGGGGTACAGCCCTGCTCGTCGCCTTCGTTTTCTACGAGCTGCACGCCAAGCACCCGATGCTGCCGATGCGGCTCTTCCGCCACCGTGCCTTCAGCGCGATCAACGTGGCGAGCTTGCTGATGTTCCTGGGCATGTTCGGGGCGATCTTCCTGCTCAGCCAGTACTTGCAGACGGTCGGCGGCTACTCGCCGATGGAGGCGGGGGTGCGGATGCTGCCCTGGACTGCCATGCCCATGATCGCAGGGCCGCTGGCCGGGGCGCTGTCCGACCGTATCGGCGGCGGTCCGGTCGTCGCGGTGGGGATAGCCCTGAACGCGGTGGGCCTCGGGCTCTGGGCGCTGGCCGTAGAGCCGCAGGTGTCGTACACCACCTTGCTGCCGGCACTGATCGTCTGCGGCATCGGCATGGGGATGTTCTTCGCCCCGAGCGCGAACCTCGTAATGAGCACGGTCCGGCCGCAGGAACAGGGCATCGCCTCCGGCGCCAACAGCGCGATCCGCGAGGTCGGCGGAGCCATCGGCGTCGCATCGCTGGCAGCCGTCTTCTCCGCCCAAGGCGGCTACGAGTCCGCCTCGCTGTTCGTGGACGGGCTGGTCCCAGCGCTCTGGGTCGGGGCCGGTGCAGTCGCCCTGGCGGCGGTGCTGGCGTTCCTGATGCCCCGCCAGCGCAAGGCCGATGGTCCGGCTGCCGGCCTGGCCTCGGGGGATGCCCCGGCCGGCGCCCCGGTCGCGATCTGAGGCCCGCGTTGAGGGGGGCGACTGTGCCAGCTGTGGCTGGGCCGCCTCCTCGGCCAGTCCTGCCTTCCAGGCGCGTTCGCCGTGCGGGGAAATCACGCCGTGGTCGAGGCCCGTCGAACGGCTTGCCTGGCCGGCCATGTGCTCGCTTGATCGTAGGGGCGCCGTTTCCGTCACGGTGGCGGGGTCACCGGTTCGTCCCGCCGTCCAGGAAGGCCCGCAGATGCGCCAGCAGCGCCTCCGGTTGCTCCTCCGGGATGAAGTGGCCGCATTCTGGGATCTCGGCACCGGTGACGTCGTCCGCGTACGCGCGCCAGATCTCCAGAGTGGGCAGGCGGGCGGGCAGTCCCGCGGAACCCCACAGCGCCAGCACCGGCATGGTGAGGCGGCGGGCTTCGGCGACGTCGATGTCGTCGAGCGCGATGTCCTGCTCCATGGCACGGTAGTCGTCGAAACTCGCGCGCATGGCGCCCGGACGGGAGAACGCGCGGACGTAGGCGTCGACCGCTTCGGGAGTCAGTCCGTGGCGGTTGTAGGTCCACCGCTCGAAGAAGTACTCGAGATACCCACGGATATCGCGTCCCACGAGGCGCTCGGGCAGATCGGGTTGCATGTGGAACAGCCAGTGCCAGTACCCGGAGGCGAGTGAGGCGTCCAGTCGGCGGAACATCTCCCGGGTGGGCACGATGTCGAGCACGGCCAGCCGTTCCACCTGGTCCGGGCGGTCCAGCGCCCAGCGGTGCCCCACGCGGGCGCCACGGTCATGGCCGACGACCGCGGCGCGCTCGAAGCCGAGCGCCTCGACGAGGCCGGCCATGTCTGCGGCCATCCGGCGCTTGTCGTAGCCAGTCGTGGGCTTGTCGCTCAGGCCGTACCCGCGCAGGTCGGGAGCCACGACGGTGAAGTCGGCGGCGAGCTCTCCCAACACTGGCCGCCAGCAGTCGGAGGTCTGCGGCCAGCCATGGAGGAGGACGAGCAGAGGTCCGGATCCTGCACGGACGTAGTGCAGACGGAGCCCGTCCACCTGCGTGACTCCGGTCGTCACTGTCGGCTGGCTCATGGTCCGCCTCCCCTACACGTATTTAACCGTCTTAGAGGGTTAATCTAATGTGCTGGCAACGGACAGCGAGTGGATTTGGCACGGCGGGCGCCCCTGTCTGGACTTCGTCAACACCCTTCGGCACCGGTGGAGAACCGCCCCGGGTGAGACGCTCCGGGAACCGGACGACCTCGTGCGCTGGCTCCAGGCCGCCGCCCTGCTCTCGCCGGGCGCACCCATGCCTGCCACGGCGGAAGTTCTGGCGTCCGGCCGACGGCTGCGCGAGGTGATCGATCGGGCCGTACTAACGGTCGCCGACGGCCAGCTGCCCACATCCGGCGACGTGACGCTGCTCAACCGATCGGCAGCAGCTGCCCCCGGCCCGCTCTGCAGCTCGCCATCGTCGACGAGCACCTGGATGCCGTCGGCACCGCGAGTCTCAGCGACAATCCTGATGTTTCACTTGCGCTCATCGCGCAGGACGGCGTCGACCTGTTGTTGTCCGCCGAGATCCGGCAGGTACGCGTCCGCGGGGCGGGCCGTTGCGCCCTGCGCTTCCTGGACCACTCCCCCGCCCACAACCGCCGCTGGTACTCCATGTCCCGCTGCGGAAATCGCACCAAGGTCCGTCTCCATCAGGCCCGAGCCAGATCAAGTGAGCGCGCCCCCGAAGGCTGACGGAGGCGTTCGCGTAAATCGCCTGATGCGACCGCGCCCGACTCACGGATGGCCACCGTGATCAACCCCGACAGGCGACAGGCGCAGGGCCTTGGCCATGGACCAGGTTGTCGTAAAGCCCGATCTCAGTGGTTGTCGGGCACCATCGAGACCACGACCTTGCCAGCCTTGGTGCGGCCCTGCTCGACGTGCGCCATCGCCTCGAGTGTCTGGTCGAACGGGAAGACCCGGTCGATGACCGGGCGGAGCCGCCCGCTGTCGTAGAGGGCGCCGAGCTCGCGCAACTGGGAGCCATTGGCCTGCATGAAGAAGAACTGGTAGCGCACACCCAGCGCCTTGGCCTGCTTGCGGACCTTGCGACTGAGCATGTTCATCGCCACACCCAGGAACGATGGGGCGCCGAGCTGCTTGGCGAACCCGGCGGTCGGCGGGCCCACGACACTGATGGCCAGGCCACCGGGCTTCAGTACGGTCAGCGACTTCTCGAGATTCGCCCCACCCACGGAGTCCAGCACCAGGTCGTAGCCGGACAGCACCTTCGAGAAGTCCTCCTTGGTGTAGTCGAAGACGATGTCGGCACCGAGGCTCCTCACCAACTCCTCGGTGCGGGTGTCCGTGGTCGTCGCCACCGTGGCGCCGAGGTGCTTGGCGAGCTGGATGACCGTCGACCCGAGGCCACCGGCACCGGCATGGATGAGCACCTTCTGCCCCGGCCTGACGCGGGCACGGTCGACGAGAACCTGCCAGGCGGCCAAGGCCACGAGCGGAACCGCGGCCGCCTCCTGCAGGGTGAGCGACTCCGGTTTGAGCGCGACATCGTCCTGGTCGATCGAGATGAACTCCGCGAAGCCTCCGACGCGCAGGTCGCGCGGACGAGCGTAGACCGCGTCGCCGACTCTGAAGTCGCGTACGGCGGAGCCGACCCGCGTCACGATGCCTGCCACGTCGTGACCGAGCACGAACGGTGCCTTGTACTTCAGGAGCTGCTTGAACTCCCCGTTGCGGACCATTTTGTCCAATGGGTTGATGCTGGTGGCGCTCACCCGCACCAGGACGTCGCAGTCCCCGACGGTGGGCTCGGGTACCTCAGCGGCGCGCACGCCGTCCTTGCCGTACTTCTCGACGACGAATGCCTTCATGTCAGCCAGCCTTCTGCGTGATCTTCTCAGTGGTTTTCTCGGCGGTCGATGTGTTTGTCGGGCGGTCTTCCACCTCGGGCCTCAAGTCGCCGCCGGAGCAGCCGGTCTATCCGCTCGATCGCCGGGTCCGCACCTGGTGGATGACCGCGGAGGCCCGCCGGTCAATCGGAAGCGCCTACGCAAACGGCCCCTTCTCAGGGCTCATGGCCACCGCGAGACTTCTCTTCTGTGCCACACGGGCTCGTCGCACGCAGGGATCCCGTCTGCACGCGGACAACGCTAGCAGCTGAGTATAGAAAAATAAACCCAGTCTCCGAAGTCTGGCCGGCAGCGTGGTCCGCCGCGCGACGCTCGCTGCCAGACGGGACTGCGGTCCTTGTCAACCAGGCCCGCGCGCACGCCCTCCAGGAAGTCCGGCGTGCGGATGGTCGTGCGCGTTAAGGCGAATTCGGTGTCGAGACACTCGCGTAACGTGTGCTGCCCGCCCCGGGCCAGCAGGGCGTGGGTGATCTCCAGGCTCTGCGGCGAGGCGGGCTCCAAAGAGGCCAGTGTGGCTGCCGCCCAAGGGGTATCGAGGTGGCGCAGGCGTCTCTCGATCTCGCCGAGTGTCGGGGGCGCCGAACGCCCAGTCCACGTCCCCGCATGCCTTCGCCAGCCCCCTATCCGCCACCGGGCAGGCGCCGCCGAGGCGGTTGAGAACGACGTCCACCGGGTCGCCGGGGTTGTCGACCAGGGCGTCCCCGACCACGTCGAGCCCGTCCATGGGGACGAAGTGCGTGGCCAGCCCCGTGTACAGGGCGTCGGCCGCGTCGAGCCGGCGCCCTGTCAGTCCCAGGTACATACCGATCGCGCCGGGCAGCCTCGACAGAAAATAGCTGGCCCCGACATCCGGAAAGAACCCGATCCCGGTCTCGGGTATGGCCAGCACCGCGTTCTCGGTGACGACGCGGAGGGCGCCGTGGACGGACAGGCCGAGGCCGCCGCCCATGCACAGGCCGTCGATGAGCGACACGACCGGGACGGGATATTCGGCGATCCGGGCGTTGAGCCGGTACTCGGAGGCGAAGAACCACTCACTGGCCTCGGCATCCCCGGCAAGGCTGTGCTCGCGAATAGTGCGGATGTCTCTGCCGGCACAGAACGCCTTCGTGCTGGTACTGGCGAGCACCACAGCAGACAGCGGCATGCGCTCCCACGCGGCGAGTGCACGGTCGATGGCGGCGACCATGCCTGCTGTCAGGGCGTTGAGCGCCTTGGGGGGCCGGTATCGGCGTTCTCCCGGCGTTCCTGGCGCAGCGAGCGCGACTGCACCGGCTGCTCGCCAACGAGATCGACATCCGACTCCCCATCACCCTGGCTGTTCGCCGCGAGGCGGTGACGCACCCCGCCGTACGAACCCTGTGGACCGCTCTGCGGGACGAGGTCACCGAGCGGAGCGCCGAACTCATCCCCGGATGAACGCCACGCACCGTCCGGTGCCGTAACCGCCCCGACCGACCTCGGCCCGCGGTCGGTCCGTCTCACTCGGCCGGCTTCGTTCGAAAGCCGGGGCCAGGGACGCTCTCTATCTCCTCGGCTGGCACGGAGTGACCCTCCGCGCACCGCAGGTGGACGTCGACGTGCGCGCCGCACGCCTGGTGTCGCGCCATTACGGCGGGCCCTTCGGGATCAGCGCAGTAGTGATCGCCCCACTGCATGAGCCCCATCACCGCCGGTACCAGATCCATGCCCTTGGAAGTGATCACGTACTTCGGCCGGCTCCGCGAGCCGGGCTCCTTGTACGTCTCGGTGGCCAGGATCCCTTCCTCGACGAGCATTCGCAGTCGTGCCGCGAGCAGGTTACGGGGACAGCCCAGGATGCGTTCGAAGTCGCTGAACCGGGACGCGCCGTACCAGATCTCTCGCAGGATCAGGATCGTCCACTTCTCACCCACGATCTCCAGGGTCCGCGCGATCGAGCAGTTCGACATGTCCCGCTCGAGGCCGGGATCCAGGTCGACGGCCGTACGAGCTTCATTCCACGCGTCCATGGAGGGATTCTAGCCGAGCCTGAGTTTACTTTCTAATACTCAGATAGTAGCGTCACCAGCACATCGATCCGGCCGCTGCGCGGAAACCCCCGGCACGGCACCCGCCTGAGAAGGAGCGCCATCATGGGCGTAAGCAAGGAAGCACACGAGTTCGCCGAGTTCCTCGCCGGAGTGAGCGCGAAGTCCGCGACGCCGGGCCTCGATCTCGCCGTCATCCGCGACATCGTCGACTCCAACCACAAGGCGTCCACCGAGCCGGAAGGCGTCACCTACGCGGAGGTTGACGCAGGCGGCGTCCCGGCCCTGTGGGCCATCCCCGAGGGCGCCGACCCCGACCGGGCCCTGCTCCACTTCCACTTCGGCGGGTCGGTCACCGCCTCGATGCACTCCGACCGCAAGGCCGCGGGCCACATCGCGAAGGCGGCCGGCGCCCGCTCCCTCGTCGTGGACTTCCGCCTGGCGCCGGAACATCCGTACCCGGCGCAGCTCGACGACGCCGAGACGGCCTACCAGTGGCTGCTCTCGCAGGGCTACGAGCCCCGGAACATCGGCAGTACCGGCCACTCCATCGGCGGCACCCTCGCGGTGATGCTGCCGCTGCGTCTGCTCGCAAAGGGTGAGGCGACCCCGGGCGCGATCGTCAGCGTCTCGCCGTGGACCGACCTCACCATCCAGAACCCGTCGGTAGACGAGAACGAAGACAACGACAAGATGCTCAGCCGCGCCACCCTCGAACTCTTCCGAGGAGCCTGGCTGCAGGACCCCGCAGTGGACTTCGCCGACCCCCAAATCAGCCTCGTGAACGCCGATCTGACCGGCCTCCCGCCCACGATCGTCTACTACGGCGAGTACGAGACCCTCGCCGACGACGGTGCCGAGCTCGGCCGCCGGCTCGCCGATTTCAAGGTCACCTCCCAGGTCCACTCACTGCCCGAGGGACAGCACTCGTTCGTCCTGGGCGCGGGCCGCGTGCCCGAGGTGGACGAGGCGATCGGGCAGATGGGGCAGTGGCTCCGCAAGCACCTCGGTGCCTGACCAGAAGAGCCGCTTGTTGACGCAGGGCTTCGGCGCACCCGGTCGCAGCCCTGTCCAACATATGCCGGCCGGGTCCGCGCAGGCCTGCTGGACCATGGCGTCCGGCATGGGGTATTCGTGTCCCACACCGCTGTGTACACCGCCGCCGCAGCCCGGCCCCGAAGCCGCAAAGGAGTGCGCGATGGGGATATACGAGGATGTCTTCCGTGCCAGTACCGAAGACCCGGAGAGCTTCTGGCTGAAGGCGGCAGAGGGCATCGACTGGGATGTCACTCCGCAACGCGCCCTGGACTCCTCAGGCGCGCCCTTCTATCGCTGGTTTCCCGGCGGGCGGCTCAACGTCTGTTTCAACGCGGTCGATCGGCACGTCGAAGCCGGCCGCGGCGAACAGCCCGCGCTCATCTATGACTCACCGGTGACCGACACTCGGCGCACTTACACCTACGCGCAGCTGAGGAACGAGGTGGCGGCCTTCGCCGGAGCACTCGCGCAGCTCGGCGTCGGGCACGGTGATCGTGTGGTCATCTACATGCCGATGGTCCCCGAGGCCGTTGTCGCGATGCTGGCCTGCGCACGTATCGGCGCGGTCCACTCGGTCGTCTTCGGTGGGTTCGCGCCGCACGAACTCGCCCTCCGTATCGATGACGCGGCTCCCAAGGTGGTCGTCTCCGCCTCCTGTGGCATCGAGGGCAACCGTGTCATCGCTTACAAGCCCCTGCTCGACCGGGCGATCGAACTCGCGGTCCACAAGCCCGAGAAGAGTGTGATCCTGCAACGCCCGCAGGAGCCGACCGAGTTGGGACCCGACGATCTCGACTGGGGCGACCTGGTCGCCGCCGCAGCGCCGGCCGACTGCGTTCCCATCCCCGCCACTGATCCCCTCTACATCCTCTACACGTCAGGGACGACCGGAAAACCCAAGGGAGTCGTGCGTGACTGCGGTGGCTACGCGGTCGCCCTCCACTGGTCGATGGGAGCCGTCTACGACGTGGGCCCGGGCGAGACGATGTTCACCGGCTCCGACGTCGGCTGGGTCGTCGGGCACTCGTACATCGTCTACGCGCCCCTGCTCGTCGGCGCCACGACGGTCCTGTACGAAGGCAAGCCGGTCGGCACCCCGGACGCGGGCCAGTTCTGGCGCGTTGCCGCCGAGCACCGGGTCAAGACCATGTTCACGGCACCCACCGCCTTCCGGGCCATCCGCAAGGAGGACCCGAAGGGAACGCTCACCGCGGACTACGACCTGACCGGCCTGCGCCACCTCTTCCTCGCCGGCGAGCGCCTCGACCCCGAGACCTATCACTGGGCGAGCGCACTTCTGGGCATCCCGGTGATCGACCACTGGTGGCAGACCGAGACCGGCTGGCCCATCGTCGCCAACCCCGTGGGCATCGAGGCCGCTCCCATCAAGCCCGGGTCCCCCACCCGCCCACTGCCGGGCTGGGACGTACGTGTCCTCGACCCTTCGGGCGAGCCGGCGCCCGCGGGCGTCGACGGTGCGATCGTCGTGAGGCTCCCCCTGCCGCCCGGCGCACTCCCCACTCTCTGGAAGGACGACGACCGATACGTCGCCTCCTACCTCTCCGCCTACACGGGCTACTACCTCACCGGCGACAGCGGCCACATCGACGACGACGGCTACGTCTTCGTCATGGGCCGAACCGACGACGTCATCAATGTCGCCGGACACCGGCTGTCCACCGGCAGCATGGAAGAGGCCCTGGCCGCCCATCCCGACATTGCCGAATGCGCCGTCATCGGCGTCGCCGACGCCCTGAAGGGACAAGTACCCCGCGGCTTCGTCGTCCTCAAAGCCGGCATCAACCGCGAACCGAGCGAGGTCGAGGCCGAACTCGTCCAGCTCGTACGCGAGCGCATCGGCGCCGTCGCCTCTCTCAAGGACGTCGCGGTCGTGGCCGCCCTGCCCAAGACCCGCTCGGGAAAGATTCTGCGCAAGACGATGCGCGGCATCGCCGATGGCCGCGACGAACCCGTCCCCTCCACGGTGGACGACCCCGGCGTCATCGAGGTCCTGCGCCCTGTTCTCCGCCGTTCCGGTCACACCCCCTGAACGGCTGACTCACGGCCTGGCCGACGGTGGGCGAGCGCGTCCACCGGACTCCGCAGGGCACGGCCCGTCGACCAGGGTGTGGGTACATTCTGATTATGGGGACCGACGCCAATGTCTTCCTCAGCGATCTCGCTCGAGGCCTCGCACCCCGAGCGGATCAGTTGGTCGACGTGATCCTGCGACACCTGCGCGGCGAGCTTCCCGAGGTGTGGAAGTACAAGGACATCGCCGCCCTGGCGCCGGTAGCGTTGTCCGAACACGTCGCCGCCAGTCTGGATTTCCTGGAGCGCGACCTTGATATGACCGAGGTCAGGACACCGCCTGCCGCCATCGAGTTCGCTTGCCGACTCGCTGATCACGGGGTGCCGATCAGCCAGCTTCTTCGTATCTATCGGCTCGTCCACGCAGATCTGCTTCATCAGCTTTATACGGAAACAGCTCGTGTCGCCGGGTCCCAGGAGCTGATCAACGCGACGACGGTCACACTGAGCGCGATGGCCTTCGAGTACGTCGATCGCACGGCGGAACAGACCGTCGCGGCATACCAGAGGGAACGCGACCGCTGGCTGCAGCGGCGGCTGATCATGATAAACGAGGCCGGGACACGGATCGGGACCGCCCTGGACACCACCCGTACCGCGCAGGAACTGGCGGACGTCGGTACCGACCACCTCGCAGACCTCGTCACCGTCGACCTCCTTTCCTCCGCCCTCCAAGAGGAGGGGACGTACGTGGTAGCCGGACCTCCGACGCTCCGCCGAGTCGCCCAGTCGGTCTCGGACAGCTGTCCGGACCCGGGAGTCGTCACAGGACAGACGTACGCGTATCCGGAAGGCTCGGAGCCGGCTTGCGTGCTGGCCAGCGGACAGCCCCTCCGGCTCCGCACCACCGCCGGCGACGTCCCCACATGGTTGGCGATGTCGGCGGACCACGAGCCCGCCCTGCGCGCCTTGGGCCTCCGCTCCATGCGCCTGGTCCCGCTGTGGGCCCGTGGAAGCCCACTGGGACTTGCACAGTTCGTCCGCCGTCAAACGGCTGCCCCCTTCGACGACGATGAGCTGCTTCTGGCCCAGGAGATCGTGTCCAGAGCAGCGGTGAACATCGACAACGCCCGTCGCTACACCCAGGAGCGTTCCACCGCACTCACCCTCCAACGCAGCTTGCTGCCGCAGCACGTGCCGGAGGAGTCCGCCGTAGAGACGGCATCGCGCTACCTGCCCAGCGGATCGCGAGCGGGCGTGGGAGGCGACTGGTTCGACGTGATACCGCTCTCCGGAGCCCGCGTCGCGCTCGTCGTGGGAGACGTGATCGGTCACGGCCTCCATGCCGCGGCCACCATGGGCCGGCTGCGGATGGCCGTCCGCACTCTGGCGGACATCGACCTGACGCCCGACGAACTGCTGACACACCTTGATGACGTGGTCATCCGCCTGCAGCGCGAGGAGGAACGGGGCACGGACGAGATCAGCGCCACCTGCCTGTATGCGGTCTACGACCCTGTCTCCCGCATGTGCTCCCTGGCCAGCGCCGGACACATTCCGCCGGCCATGGTGACTCCCCCGACCGCTGACGGCGATGCCACCGCATCCCGCGCGGTCGACTTCCCTGAGCTGCCGATCGGCCCGCCCCTGGGCCTGGGCGGGCTCCCCTTCGAAACCGCCCAGTTCGAACTGCCACCGGGCAGTTGGCTGGTTCTGTACACCGACGGTCTCGTCCAAAGCCGCTCTCGTGACGTCGAGACCGCCCTCGCATTGCTGCGCGACGTCCTCGCCCGAGCACCGGCGTCGCTCGAGGAGACCTGTGACGAACTGCTGTCCGCGCTGCTGCCCAGCCGCCCTGCGGATGACATCGCCCTCCTTGTGGCACGAACCGGAGCTCTTGACGCCGATCACGTCGCCACATGGGATCTCCCCTGCGACCCGGCAGTCGTCTCCAAGGCCCGCGTCCACGCGTCCGCTCAGCTGGCCGCCTGGGGTCTGGAAGCTATGGCCTTCACCACTGAGCTCGTGGTCAGCGAACTGGTGACGAACGCCATCCGCTACGGCAAGAGCCCCATCCAACTACGGATGATCCTCCAATCCACTCTGACGTGCGAAGTTTTCGACGCCAGCAGCACCGCCCCTCACCTGCGCCGTGCCCGGGTCCTCGACGAAGGCGGCCGCGGCCTGCTCCTCGTCGCCCAGCTCACCGAACGCTGGGGCACACGGCACAGCCGCGAAGGCAAGGTCATCTGGGCGGAGCAGCTGATTCCAGCCTCCCTTGCCGAAGTCTCATCCGCTCTGGCGTGAGGTTCTGCGCGAGCTACAGAGGATGTCGAAGACGATGGCTCGAGCCGGCGCCGTCGTGAGGCCGGCGATCCGGGCCATGGCGACCGACTGTGGTGCCGCCACTGGCGTCCTTGGGCGTGACGCACGGGTGCGCATGTCGTGTTGCGGGCAACCCCACCGATGAACTTCAGTGCGGCACCGCCGGGCGCGTGCCGCGGGGAACGCGGCCATCCCCTGGAAGTCACGCTGCCGTCGGCCGGGGTGCCGGTTCACATCGGAGCGGGCTGAACAGACGGTTGGCGGCGCGACCGAGCAGTCTGCCGGCGAGGCCGGTGAAAGGTTCCCGGCCGCGTCCGCTTCCGCACACATGGCCGCAGGCTTCTTGACTCACCCCAGGGACCCCGCTTGCGACGCCCACCTCGACACATAGTATTATGAACGTAATTTTATAAACCCGGCCGACGGGCAGTTCGACCGGTAGGGGGTCCTGACGGGTGTGCCATCGGGCTCAGAAGCAGGAAAGCCCGGTGTCCGCACAGTCGACCACGCCCACACGGCGTCCGCCCCCGCCCTTAGCGATCCACCACCCATTACCTGAGGAACCACCCATGCTCAACGCATTGTGGAACTCGACCACCGTCGGAGAGATCTCCTTGCCGCACCGGCTGGCCATGGCCCCACTGACCCGCAGCCGGGCCACCCCGGACGGCGTACCGACCGAGCTGAACGCCGAGTACTACGCCCAGCGCGCCTCGCACGCGCTCATCATCACTGAGGGCACCCAGCCCTCAGCCGACGGTCAGGGCTACCCGGTGACCCCAGGCATCTACACCGAGGAACACATCGCGGGCTGGCGCAAGGTCACCGACGCCGTACACGAGGCCGACGGGCGCATCGTCATCCAGCTGATGCACGCCGGGCGAATCTCCCACCCGGACAACACCCCCCACCACCGGCTGCCGGTGGCCCCCTCCGCGATCAAGCCGGCGGGTCTCACGTTCACCGCGTCCGGGCTCCAGGAAATGCCGGTGCCGCGCGAGCTGTCCACCGAGGCGGTCGCCGCGACGGTCGACGACTTCCGGCGCGCTGCCGCGGCCGCCATCGCGGCCGGCGCCGACGGCGTCGAGATCCACGGCGCCAACGGCTACCTGGTCAACCAGTTCCTCTTCCCCAGCGCCAACCAACGCACCGACCAGTACGGGGGCTCCCTCGACAACCGCATCCGTTTCGCGGTGGAGGTCGCCACGGCCGTGGCCGACGAGATCGGCGCCGGCCGAACCGGCATCCGGATCTCTCCTGGCAACCCCTTCCAACTCAACGACCTCACAGAGAGCGACCCCCACGAGCTCTACCCGCACCTCCTGCGCGCCCTCGCCTCCCTCAACCTCGCTTACCTGCACATCGGCCACGGCGGCGACGAGGAGCTCCTCTTCACCCTCCGCAAGCTGTGGCCGACCACACTGATACTCAACCGGGCCGGTGCTGACATTCCCACCCGCGCCAAGGACATCGAAGACGGCCTGGCCGACGTCATCACTGTCGGCACCATGGCCCTCGCCAACCCCGACCTCGTCGAGCGCGTGCGCTCCGGCGCACCCCTGAACTCCCCCGACCCCGCCACCTTCTACGGCGGTGGCGCGGCTGGCTACACCGACTACCCCACCCACGCCGCCTAACGAAGCCCGGTGCATGCGGGAATCACCGACTTCGGGCACCTCGATACAGCTGTGGCGCACGGTGGCCCGCGACCCGAGGAGCTACTGCACCGCTACCGACGTGCGCCACAGCCGCTTCACCTCGCGCCCCGTCGTTATGCGCCAAGCTACGAGGGAATCCGGCATCACCTCGCGGTGCGTCGGTGGCCAGGCCCGATTCACCGGCCGCCACTGAGGGTCATCCTTGAGAGGGAGGAAGCACCGGGAAGAGCAGGCAGCTACTGGTGGCGTGGGCGAGCAGACGGTCCGTCCCGTCGACCAACTGCGCCTGGGCGAGGGCGGTTTGACGGCCCCTGCTGACAACCGTGCCGATGGCGCGCACCGTGCCCGTGTCCACGGTGATCCGCCGCAGAAACTTCACCGTCAGGTCGAGTGAGGTGTATGCCATGCCTTGCGGGAGGGTGGACTGGACGGCACAACCCGCTGCCGAGTCCAGCAGAGTGGCGAAGATGCCGCCGTGCACGCTGCCGATCGGGTTGTAGTGCTCCTCACCCGGCGTCAGGGAGAAGACCGCCCTGCCGGGCTCGACCTCGTCCAGGGTGAAGTCGATGGTGTAGTTGATGGGCGGCCCCGGCAGTCGTCCCGCACGCACGTCGCGCAGGAAGTCGATGCCGGCCATGCGTCCGGCGGCTTCCGCGAGGATGGTGGGATCTTCCCAGTGATACGTACGTGTTCGTCCCACGGCCGAGCGCCCTCCATCTGGCTTTTTCAAGTGAAGCTAGCCTCGCGTCACCTGACTGTCAATGACGAAGCCAGGCCCTTACGATGGCAGGATGGAGTGGCTTGAGGCGAGCACGGAGAACTGTCCCGTCCAGCGCACGCTCGACGTGGTCGGAGAGAAATGGACGTTGCTGATCCTGCGTGACGCCGTCAACGGAGTCCGCCGCTTCGACGACTTCCATCGCCACATCGGCCTGTCGGAGGCCGTCCTCAGCGACCGCCTCCGGAAGCTGATCTGGGCCGGCGTCCTGAAGACCGCCCCCTACCAGGAGCCCGGCAGCCGCTCCCGCAACGAGTACCGCCTGACCCGCAAGGGCTGGGACCTGTGGCCCGTCCTGATGGCGCTGAGCCAGTGGGGCGAGACGTACACCCTCGGTCCCGAGGGCCCCGTACTGGACGTTCGTCACTCTGACTGCGACGCTCCGGTCCGCGTCGTCGTCGAGTGCTCCGCGGAGCATTCCGCCCTCACCCCTGGGGAAGTCACTGCCCGGCTGGGACCTGGTGCTCGTCTGCGGTCGTGAGCCATCGGCCTGGGACTCGCAGGCCGAGGTGTAGCGACGCACGGGGGGAACCACAGCCCTCACGTGACCTACCGATCATAATATTACGGGTGTCAGACCATAGATTAGGCTTGAGCGCGAGGCAATGGCCTAACCCAGCGAATGGAGGAAGCTCGTGGTGCGCTACGCCAAGGAGCACAAACAGGTGACGCGGCAACGGATCATCGAGAAGGCCGGCCATCGGTTCAAGCAGGACGGCATAGACGGTTCGGGCGTCTCCACGCTGATGTCGGATGCCGGGCTAACCAACGGAGCCTTCTACGCCCACTTCGCGTCCAAGGACGACCTCGTCGCCCATGTCGTGGCCGACGAACTGCGCACGCAGGTCGCGAGGTACGGCACTCTGCGGCCCGGCCGCCCGGGACTCGAGGACCTCGTTCGCGACTATCTCTCGCCTGAGCACCGGGACCACCCCGGCGTCGGATGCCCCTCCGCCGCCCTGCTCGACGAAATCGGCCGCTGCGGGGACGGGACCAAGCAGGCCTACACCGACGGCGCGCGGGACATCGTGGAAGAGATCGCCGCCCGCCTGACACCTGAGCATCCGCAGTCAGCTCGCGGCAAGGCCATCGGGCTCTTCACCATGATGGTGGGGACGTTGCAACTGTCCCGCGCCCTCTCCGACCGGAAGTTCGCCGATGAGGTCCTTGAGCGGGGAATTGAGAACGCCCTCACATTCATGAACTGAGGGGATGGCTCATGGCCGCCCACGGCGTCGCCGGGAGGCTTCTCCAACCTCACCTCGCACCGGCCAGCCGCGAGGCAGATTTGGCCGAGGGCAACGACTGCAAGGCGTGAGAGTTATCCGATGCGAAGCACGCCGTCAGCAGAACCACAATCGCGGGTGGCGGCCACCCGGACACCGGCCTGGTAATCGCGCACCGTCGCGAGCGCGGCCAGACCGAACTGCCGGCTTGGCAGGAGGAACACAACCGCCCACACCGCGAAGCCCGTTCGCGCGACGAGAACGTCTTCGCCCGGCCGAAGAGCTGGAAGATCCACCGAAGCCGCCGCTCCGTGGCGTCCACCACGCCAAGCTCAATATCGCCGTCCCGCATCGCCTCACCATCGCCGGATGACCAGGAAGCAAGCAGGTCGGCAACTCCGAACGGGTGACTCGAGCCGCTGCCCGAAGGGCGTCACGGCTCTTAAGGCAACGTCCTCGGCCCATGCGACGACCGTACTTCGCGCCTACTACCGTTCGAGGAACTCGAGAGCCGTCTCCACGAACTGCCGGTGGAACTGGAAGATGCCGCCGTGGCCGGCGTCCGGGTAGATCACCAACTCGCCGTTCGGTAGTCGCCGCGCCAGGTCGGCCGAGTTCTTCGACGGAACCATCCTGTCGCTCTCACCGTTTGCAACGAGCACGGGCTGGTGGATGACGGAGAGATCGTGGGGCTGCTCCAGCCCCCAGCGATGAATGGCCTTGAGCTGGGCACCGTACGACCTGAGGGAGATCGCCTTGTCCCGGTCGTGCGTGCGCTCCTTCAGGCGGGCCAGGAACTCCTTCCCGGCCCGACGCCCGTTGGCGGTACGAGTGAAGAAGAGGAACTGCTTCGGGTCCTGAAGGGTGAGCAGTCCTCGAACGGTGTCGAGATGGGACAACCGGGTGACGTTCTTGATGCCCTCGCCGCCCGCAGGGCCGGTACCCGTGAGGATCAGCTTACGGACGAGTTGCGGTTCGGTCTGGGCGATCGCCTGGGCGATCATGCCGCCCATGGAGAAGCCGTGGAGATCGACGTGCTCGAACCCGAGCGCCCGGATGAAGGTGACGGCATCCCTCGCCATCGCCTGGATGGTGCGCGGCGTCGAACCAGTGGAAGCGCCGACGCCCCTGTTGTCGAACGTGATGACCCGGCGCTTGGCGGCGATGCCGTCGACGACCCGAGGGTCCCAGTTGTCGAGGACCCCGGCGAGATGGTTGAGAAAGACCACCGGGAAGCCGGACCGGGGACCGAGCTCGCGGTAGGCGAAGGTCACTCCCCCGGCAGTGGTGGTGCGGGTCGGTGCGTTCTCGTACGACGTCACCACGTCGCCTCGTTGTTCTTGTGAGTCATTCACGGTCGTGCCCTTCGGTGGGGGGTTCTGCGAGCACGCCTCCCCTCCTTCATGGAGGGGGAGGGCGCGGAGCAGTCACCTGCGTCTCCCGGCTGCGGCTGCAGTCTGCGGGGTCGACGATCAAAGGCCGTGGGACTCGGAACCCTGGGCGGTCGAGCCCCTCAGCATCACGTCGACGATTAAATTATGACCGTAATTCTATGTGGCTGCAAGTAGGCGAGCCGAACGAGATGACGTCATCGTCGGAATCGCGAATCGGTTCTGCCGGCGGTCTCGTTCACGTCGTGGAGCAGGTGCTCATACCGCGGCGGCCGTGGTTCGGACCTGGACGCCGTCGACGATCGCCGACGGGCTCCAGCGCGATGCCGGAGGTCATGTGCGCCCCTTGCCCGCTCGCCCGGCAGGGCGACTACCGTGGCTTGCCCACCCCCGATGGCAGCGCGTGCGGCCATGCGTGATCGTGCTGGACAGCACCTCATCGCACGTCACCGGACGGCGAAGAAGGAGACCGCGGCGGAGGCCAACCCGTCGTGCGCCTCACTGGCGATGAGGACGGGGCCCTTGATGATCTCCCCGCGCGATGCTGTCGGCGACGATGCGGCGGATCAGCGACACGGCCCGCCGCCGGTTCAGGGAGACGGCGTCGATGGCTCGGCGCTCATGGCGCACGCGGGCTGAGCAGGACAGCCAGGTTGAGCATGGGCCACCTCCGTGAGGTCACGTCGCCGGGACGCACCGGCTGCCGGCCGGGTCTTGTGGTGGTGACGTTCGACAATCGTGCAGGCGCCGCCTCACACAGCCGTGAGACGGCGCCTGCACGATGGGTCATCGGACGCCGCCCTGCATCGTTCGGAGTCGGCGTGGTCAGGCGGCGAGGAAGTCAACCACCTGCTTGGTGAAGGCCTTGGCGTACTGGAAGAGGAAGGCGTGGCCGGCGCCGCTATAGAGCACGAGGATGGCGTTGTCGAGGTGCTGGACCGCGACGTAGGAGTTGTGGGCGGGGATCATCACGTCGTTCAGGCCATTGGCGTAGAGGACGGGATGCTTGATGGCCTCCAGTTCCGCCACCACCTGGTCGAAGGGGGCCGCCAGGAGAGTGCCCGCCGCGGTCAGCATGCCCTGCGCCGCCGCCTCAGAGACCGCCGGGCCGCCGGCGGCGAGCCGGGTCGAGACATGGCCGAAGTGCTCGCGCCCAGAGGCGCGGGCCGTGTCCGTCTCGGGGTAGAACAGGTACAGCATATCCTCCAGGTCGGCATCGGGCTTGGCCATAATGCCCAGGACCTTCTCGCTGAAGGGCGGCGCATCGGGCACCCAGCCGGCCGGGCCGCTGCCCGCCACGACGAGCTTGCGCACCAGCTCGGGGCGTCGCAGGGCCACGCGCTGGGCCACGATGCCACCCAGGGACCAGCCGAGCAGGTCGGCCTGCGCGAGGCCGAGTGCCTCGATGAACTCGATGGCTCCCTCGGCGAATCCTTCGAGGGAGTCGCGCGGCTCGCCGTCGGTGTAGCCGACGCCGACGTTGTCGAACACGATCACGTCGTGGTCGGCGGCCAGGTAGTCCAGGAACTCCGGGTCCCACCAGTCGATGGTCCCGCGGAAGCGGTTCAGCAGGACCAGCGGGACGCCGCCCTGCGGACCCATCCGCCGGTAGGTGAACCGCGCGGAGGGACCCGCGACGGCGAGGTCCTCTGCCTTGTCTGCCAGATACGTACTCATGATGTCCTTCCCTTGTTGGCGGGTGTGCGCGGCATCTCGCCGGTCTGCTCGCGCAGCACACCGAAGACGTGCTGGGACTGCGGGACGGAGTCCTCTTCGCCGGCGCCCGATGCGCCGAGCCGGCGTTGTCGACCAGATCGTGGATCCACCCGAATTCGCCGATCACCTGCTCGACCACGCTGTAGACCTGCGCGTCGCCGATTGCATCGAGCTCGAGGAAGATCAGCCGTCACGACGGATGACCCCACATCCTCCGACTCGTTCCGATCACCTCGGAATCCGCCTTGCCGAGCGCGAGGGCGGCACCTTCCGGGGTGGAGCTATTAGATTATGCTCGTAATACTATGCACGAGAGACCGCGGGGCGCAAGTGGGCCCTCGCGGCAGACGGCAGCCCGCGGCGCGCTACGGAATGAGCCCAAGCCGGCACCGAGACGACCTGTCGCGAGAGTGGGCACGAGGCCGCCCGGCGGCACCCCGCCGTTGACCGAGCGGTCGCCGGCACCCCCGACGTCATTAGATTACGTTCGCAATACAATAAGACGAGGGAGCCGCAGAGGGCGAGCGGCTCTTCCGGCGAGCGAAGGAGCGTGCGGTGCGATACGGGGAAATGCACAAGCAGGCGACCAGGCAGCGGATCATCGAGATGGCCGGCCGCCGGTTCAAGCGGGACGGCATCGACGGCTCGGGCATCTCGACACTCATGAAGGACGCAGGGCTGACCAACGGCGCCTTCTACACCCACTTCACATCAAAGGACGACCTCGTGGCCACCGCGGTCGCCGACCAGTTGCAGGCACAGAACGCGAACATCGTCGCGCAGGCGGCACCCGGCCGCGCCGGGCTTGAGCAGATCGTGCGGTGGTACCTGTCCGCCCATCACCGCGACAGCCTCGACGACGGCTGCCCCTCCGCCGCCCTGCTCGACGAAATCGGGCGCTGCGCAGACACGACCAAGCAGGCGTACACCGACGGCGTACTGGTTGTCATCGACGGCATCGCCGCCCGCCTGGCACCCGACGATCCGCCCTCCGTCCGCACCAAGACGCTCAGCGCCTACGCCATGATGGCCGGGACCCTGCAGCTCTCCCGCGCCCTCGCCGACGGGCAACTCGCCGATGAACTCCTCGAGCAGGGCATCCACAACGCCCTCGCGCTGCTGGGCGTCGAGCATAAGAACGCCGGGACCTCGAAGTGACGTAGCCACAGAACGCACCCGTCCGCACCACAGGTCGCCCGTTACGCCTGGGCGGCACACCACTTGGCCCCAGACGGCGTCGACTCCGCGCCACATAGAGGCGATCGCCGGCCCGCCCCCAAAGAAGGATCCAGACAGTCCGCTGGGAACCCGCTTCGGTGCAACCGCGACGGCACGGCTTCGCGATCTGAGGCCGTGAAAACCTAAAAGTGCGATGCGATGTGGATCGGTGTGAATCTCGGTGAAGTCTCAACCGGCCATCGTGCTCGGGTGGGCATGATTGCGGGACCATGCCTTCGTCGCCATCTTCGTCCGCTCAGGCAGCTCGAGAGCTGTTGGGCGGCGAGCTCCGCGGTCTACGGGAGTCCCGGAACATCTCGGGTCGGGCGTTCGCGTCTTTGGCCGGTTGGAAGTCGGCCTCGCAGGTTTCGATGATCGAGAACGGGCGGAGGACGATCTCGGCTCGTCATGTCCGGTTGTGGTGTTCGATCTGCGGCGTCTCCGAGCGCCGGACGGAAGAGCTGCTCCAAGAGCAGGCGGCCGTCGCAAGAATGTGGGTCCCGTACGAGCAGCTGAACAGGGGCGGTCTGGAGGCGGCGCAGAAGTCGATCCGGCAGCAGTACGAGGAGCTGGCTCTGGCGCGGTCGTATCAGCCGAAGGTGTTTCCCGGCATGGTGCAGACCGAGGCCTACGCCCGTGCGGCGTTGACCGGGGTAATCGTCGAGCAGGCGGTGGAGACGGACGATCCGGACGGCGAGGTCGCAAATGCGGTGGCCGAACGGATGGACCGTCAAAGGCTTCTCAGCCGGCCGGACGCCCGCTGGTTTTTCCTGCTGGAGGAGCCGGTGTTGTGGTACCGGCCGTATGCGCGGGAGCTGCACCGTGAGCAGCTGCGGTATCTGCTGGAGGTCCGGCGGCGGCCGAACGTGTTCTTGGGGATCATTCCGGTCGATGCTGGCCGGCGGGCGGTGCATCCGGAGGAGCCGTTCGACATCACCGACGGCCATCTGGTGACCGTGGAGCTGGTGTCGGGCTATCTGTCGGTGACTCAGCCCGCCGAGGTCGCGCTGTATGTCGCCACGTGGAATCGGTTGTGGTCGCTGGCGGAGACCGGCGAGGCGGCGACGAGGCGGGTCCGCGCCGCCCTTGCCCGGTTGGATGGTCAGGATGGGGTGTAGTCGGCGTGCGGGATGGCGCGCTCCCAGAGCATCTCGAACATGCCGACGATCGGGAGGATCTTGCGGGGGTCGGCCACGTACTCCATCCGGCCGGTGTCGGTGCCGTCGCCAGCGGTGAAGTTGTAGGCGATGAGGCGTTGGTCGTACATGAAGAAGTCGGCGACGGGATGCGGTAGGTCGTAGGCGAGGTGGCGGGGCAGCCAGCGCAGTTCCTCGCCCGCTTTGAGGTTGCCGTAGCTGATGGCGTGTTCCCAGCGGATGTAGTCGCTGACCGGCTCGGACACGATTCTCAGGCGGCGGAACCGTACGCCGCGGGCCACGACGCCGCCGACCAGGTCGATCCAGCCGTCCCACGTGTAGGTGGTGTCGCCGTCGGTCTGCCATTTCACGAACGCTGGGTCGGTGGCGTCGTAGGTATCGCGGGCCTCCAGGTGCACGACGGACCGTTCGGTTGCGGCCAGCAGGTCTTCGAAGGCCGGTTCGCCCGGTCCGGTCTGGCCTGGTTCGTAGGCGCCGGTGAGAGCCTCTAGCAGGATTTGCTTCAGGTTCGCTGGAGTCCAGATCGCGACCTCGTCATCGGCGATCGAGGTGTGCCGGGACAGCTGGGCAAGGGTGCCGGGGTCGGTGACCCGCCGGCCAACCTGCAGGATGTCGCCGGTGCCGGGGACCACGAGGACGGCTGGGCATTTGTTGGCCGGTGAACCATCGTCGACCCCAACGAAGTCGACGTCCCCTGGAGCAGCGCTGTGGGGTGCTTCGGGGGTTTCAGGCATGAGGGCTCCTGACCGAGACCATTCTCGAGCGTGAACCATTCGACCATGACGGTGGCCCCGGCCGGCGGTCAAGGAACGGGTGCCGGTCGGTGTGAATGTCTGTGAACTTCCTAGCGCGCAACGGTGCTACGCACGTATGCCTTCTGGGGAGCCCCGCAACAGGCGGGGAAAGACGCCGGACTGTGACCCACTGGGTCGATCATGCCGCCGAGCGGCGAGGCTAGTGGACGGTTCCGGTTGAGGTGCTGATGTGCTCAGAAGCAGCGTGAAAGCAGGCTGGCCGGTTTCCGGAGGGAGCCAGTCGGACAATCGAGCAGTGGGCGCGTCGGCGCTCGACCATACGCGCGCATGGCGCCGGGATGGCGACCACATGAAGCCATGGCGCGAGGGAGTGCAGTGAGGTGTCACTGGCGCCGACGCTTTCCGCGGCGCACTCTCGATCCCGGAAGGTCTTCCGACAGCGCATGCGCGGCACTCCTGATCGCCGCTGGCACCCCGCCCAGCGGTAGGTGAGTCTTCGGCCGTGCGAAGGAGTCGTGCGATGCTCCCATCAGCAGGCCCGACGGACGCCAGCACACCCACTGATCCGCCAGTGATGGCGCCACAGCACGGAAGGCTTGGCGTGCTGGTCGCCGTGGACGGGCCCTGTGGCGTGGGCAAGACCACCGTGACTCGGCTGGTCGCTGATGCGCTCCTCGAGCGGGGTGTTCCGGCGCTGGCGACGGGACAACCGTCGCAGTCGCCGATGGGGAAGTTAGCGCGCTCGTCCACCCACGAACTGCACGGTTTGGCGCTGACGTTTCTCATGGCGGCCGACCGGCACCACCACCAGGCCGAGGTGATCATTCCCGCCCTCGATGACGGCTTGGTGGTGGTCTGCGACCGGTACGTGCCGACGGCTCTGGTCCTGGACCAGCTGGACGGGACCGATCCCGGCTTCATCATGGCTGTGTACCGGCATATGTACCGCCCGGATCTGGCGGTGCTGCTCACCGGCGAGTCGGCGACCTGTCGGGCGCGCGCTGCGGCGCGGGGCACCTACAGCCGGTTCCACGAGGGCGGCACTGCGGCGGGCGAGCGGGAGGCGGCGTTGTACGCCGGGGCCGGACAGTTGTTGTCCGAGGTCGGCTACCCGCTGGCCACCGTGGACACCACCGGCCGTCCGGCGGCCCGTGTCGCCGCGGAGGTCCTGGCGCTCATCAACGATCTTGTCTCTGTTTCGGCCGACCAGTGAATGGAAGGTGATCGCGTGCGCGTGGCACTGCTGTACCCCGAGGTCTACGACATGGCCCGGTTCAAGGAGGCCCGCAAAGAGTTCCCGCCGTTCGGTGTGCTGTATCTGGCCGCGGTGATCGAGCAGGCCGGCCACGAGGCCGTCATCGAAGCGGTCACCCCGACCCGGACGACTCTCGATCTGACCGGCTTCGATGCCGTCGGGTTCAGTCTCGCCTCCTCTGCCACGTACAGGTTAATGCTCACCGCCCGCAAGACGTCGGTGTTCGCCCCGGACTGCCTGGTCATGGTGGGCGGGGTCCACGCCAACTTCTATCCCACCGAGTCGCTGGTCGACTTCGACGCACACGTGGTCGCCGACGGCGAATCAGAGGAGATCATCCTCGACCTGCTCCACCGCAGCGCCGACTTCGGCCGGGACTTCACCGGGATCCCTGGCATCTACTGGCGGGATGCGACCGGCCAGATCATCCAAGGGCCCCCGCGGGCGCTGATGCGCAACATCGACGAGCTGCCGCTGCCCGCCCGTCACCTGCTCCCCCGCCAGAACGTCGTGATGTCCGACCGGCTGGCCGGAACCGACACCGAGATGGCGCACGTGATGTTCTCGCGCGGCTGCCCGTTCCCGTGCGCGTTCTGCGCCGCCGCTCAATCCCGCATCCAATACCGAGGCGCCGCCTCGGCCCGCCGTGAGCTCGAGCACCTCATCAACGCCTACGGGATCGAGGGATTCGCGATCGTCGATGACAACTTCATCGTCCACAAGGGCAAGGTCGCAGCGATCTGCGACGAGATCGCCGACCTTGGCCTGCGCTGGTCGGCGCTGTCGCGCGTCGACACCGTCGACGCTCCCCTGCTGAAGAAGATGGCCGCCGCGGGCTGCATCGAAATCAAGTACGGGATGGAATCCGGAAACGAGCCGCTGCTAAAAGCGATGCGCAAGAACACGCGCCGAACCCAGATCAGCAACGCCGTACGGATGACGGCCGATGCCGGGATCGGCGCGAAAGTCTTCGTCATCCACGGCTTCCCCGGGGAGAACGACGCCACCACCGACGAGACCATCTCCCTGCTGGAAGAGCTCGCCCCCCACCTGGCGCGCGTGGCGTTGTTCCGGTTCGTTCCGCTTCCCGGCACCCAGGTGTATGCCGACCCAGACCGCTACCAGATCACCGGCACGCACCTGCAGCCCGGTTGGGACGGCGACTGGTCGAGGTTCCATATCCACCACAACACCCGTCGCTGGTGGGGCACCGACGAGCAGTGGGCCGAGGTGGAGTCCTCCTACGCGCGGCTACGTGCCTTCGTAGAAGCCACCTGGGGCCCCCAAAGCTGACCTGACCGCGCCCAAGCATCCCGTCCGGCGCCCGCCGTTGCGTCGTCAGCCTGCCGACGGGCTGTTGCGTCGTCTCCGGCTCGGAGCTCCTCATGGACCGATCTGGACGAGCGGACCGGCCGGTTGCTGGCCTGGGCATCGGGAGCGGGCGGTGAGGTGTTAGACCCAGGTGCGATGGTTGTTTTTGGCCTCTTTGGCACGGAATGCCGCCTCGAGGTCGATCCCCTTCCGGTTGGCGATGGAGGCCACCAGGATCAAGACGTCAGCGCATTCCTCGGCGATGTCCACGACGCGGCCGTTCGGATCGGACGGATCGCCGTTGGCCTTGCGCACCGAGCGGTAAAGCTCGCCGACCTCTTCGCCGAGCTTGAGGCATTGGGAGTCGATGTCGAGGTGGTCCAGGCCGCGTTCGACTTCCATCTTCGCGACGTAGTCCTGGACATCGGCCAGTGAGGCTCTGGGTGCCAGCGCGTCCATGTGTGTGATCCCTGCGACGTTGTGGGACTGGTGAGTCGCGACGGTAGCGCGTATCGACGCCGCGTACGGCTCATTCGCTGGTCCCGGTCAGCAGCAGTTGCCGACCGTCGGCGTCGATGGCCGAGGTTCTGGTTGCCACCCAGCCTTGGCGGAGGGTCGAGGTGAGGGCGTCTGCGGCGTTCTTGACCTGCCGACGCTGGGAGGCGGTGGTCCGGCCGCGAGCCAGGGAGACCACCACGGCGCGACGGGCTGGGTCCCACTGCCAGGTCCCAGCGATCCGCCCGTCGACCATGACGGTGGGCAGTGCCTCGCCGATCTGGTTGAACGCCCGGCGTTGAGGCAGGTCGCCGAGGTAGCGGGTGCGGGTCTGGTGGTAGGCCTTCAGGGCAGTGTCTTCGTGGGCGAGGAGATTCACCCCCGTTGTGACCGGATCGGCCGTCCGGAAGTCCTCCAGGCGGTCGGCGAACATCAGGGCATCGGCGTCGGACCACGGGGTACCGACGCGGACCACTTCGCGTCCACAGGAGGACAGTGCGGTGAGGATGTCTGCGGCCGACAGCCCAGACCACCAGGTCGCGTCTCGGATGGTGGCCGGGCCGTACCGGTCGAAGTACGCCTCGATCAGCGTGGTTAGCGCGCGTCCCCGGTCGAGGTCGAGTACGAAGCCGGGAAAGGTGGTGGCGGGAAGGGCGAAAGTGCGCGCCTCACGGTTCCAGGCGGTGGTGGCGTTGCCGTAGACGATCTGGCCGTTCTCCCACGCAGTCTTGATGGCGATCCGGCCGACCGGCACAGGGATTCCCTGGCTCATAAGCCGTTGTTCGAGCACCCGGTGCTGCAACGGCCCGGCTTCTAGGACCGTCAGGATCCGGTCGACGGCGCGACCCAGGTCCTCATCGCTGACGCCGGCGTTGACGGCCGCACGCCGAGCGTCGCGTGCTCGGAAACGCAGCGTTGCCGAGTGCGCGGCGGCCGCAAGGGGAAGCGGCAGCGCGTGCAGAGTCTTGCGCATGCAGCGCACGGTCAGCAGCTCCACACGCACCGCCTTGGAGAACAACGTCAGCGGGATACCCGGGTCACGACTGCGGGAGGCGACGATCCCGAACGGGGACGGTAGCCGAGCGGCATGCAGACCGAGCGTGGCGTCTGCGACCTCGACAACGGAACCCTGGCGGCTGTTGGGAGCGAGCCCTTGACGAGCGAGCAGATGCTCCCACAGCGCAGCCGCATCCGGCTCACTGAGGTGATGGACGGCCGTTCCTGTGAGTGATGAGAACACCCGGGTCACATAGGGAGGCTAGAGGAACAACACTGGCCTCGGGCGGGGTTCGACGATGACCGCCCGGGTGGTCAGGGCTGCGCGCAGGTTCCGCGCGGATCCAGTTTGACGAGCGACCGTTACCGATCGAGACGCCAGGGCGGCCGCCAAGTCCAGGTCTCGGCCAGCAGCGCGAACGCGGGCGCTCGCGGTGAGCATCTCGGCTGAGCCACGGACGGCCGAAGCCGGCCAGGCAACGCGGGCCTGCTCAAGCGCGGTCTCGCCCGCACGCAGCACCGATGGGCTGACCTCATCCCGGCGTAGAAGTGCGACGGTGACGTGGCCGGTCCACTTCCACAGTTCGGCGGCATCAAGGAAGCCGATGTAGGCGGGGACCTCGCCGTCGTCGGCGCGCTCGAGCAGCGCCCAGGCCATGGCGAGATCGGTCTGGGCGGCGCGGACGTCGCCTTGGCAGGCATGGTGGTGGGCGCGTACGGCGTGCAGCCAGGACCGTACGGCGGGATGGGCCTGGGTGCCGGCCCGGCGCACCGCTGCATCGGCGAGGGCCAAGGCATCCTGGTCACGCCCCTGGTCGGCCAGGACCCGGCTCAGCTGCCCGCGCAAAGCGACCCATGACGACAGATCGCCCGCCTGCTGGGCATAGCTGATGGCGTCGCTGTAGTGCGTAATCCCGGCCCGGGTGGCACCCATGTCGTTGGCCAGGAAGGCGACGAAGCCACCGGTGTCAGCGGCAAGGGCCGCGATCTGCCGTCGCTGCGCGCTGGTGCGCACGGTGGCGTGCCAGGTGAGGACCTGGCGATGCTGGCGCAGCGCCTGGGCGTAGACGGTCGGCGCCCCGTACAGGTTGTCCAGCCTCCCGAGGGCGGCCCGCGCAGCGACGTGGGTCTGCATCAGGTCCCGGCCGCCGAGAGTGCTGCCGACGCCGACGGTCATAGCGGCACCGAAAACCCCGGCGCTGCGCAGGAACTGTCTGCGCCCTGCATCGTGGCCGCTGCCGGTCGGTGACGAGGAGTCCCACCGTTGCATGCCCACCCCTCCCCTTCGTCGGGATCTGGTTCGGGTTCAAGGGCGATCGTTCACCCCTGAGTCGGCCGTGCCAAGAGCCTGAGGCCGCTCACTGGCGATCAGCTCGCGGAGTTCGGCCCACCGGCGACAGGCCGGCCGCCGTCCATCGCGTGAGCGCATCCTGCGGGCAGGAGGCGTTCTTCGAGGACCACGTGCATACCATCAGCGTGCTGGGCGGTTATGTGGCTGACGACTCTTCCGCGATCCCGTGTTCCCGGTCAGGATGGTCGCTCCCGTCGAGCAGCCCGGATGGCCTGGCAGCCGCAGTTGGTACGACGCGTCGATGCCGCTGGGCACCCCGTGGCATCGCTCGGACACGCCGTGGTCGACGACTACCTGGAGTTCGTGGCGGCACGCTGCCGGCCCAACACCTTGCTGGCCACCGCCTACGACCTGAAGGTCTTCTTCTCGGTGGTTCCCAAGGAACCGGCCGACATCGTCACCGCCGACATCTTCGCGTTCATCACCGCACAGAAGAAACCGCGGCGAGGGCCGAAGGCGGTCCGGCTCGAAGACGGTGAAGCAGGGCTTTCGGCACGGACCATCACGGTCGTTGTCCATGACACGTGTTTACGCGCGGATCGCCGACCGGACCGTCGCGGACGAGTACTTCGCGGTCTCGGAGAAGGTGGAGGCCCTCTACGACGGCCCGCGCCAACTGCCGGCGGACGCCGAGGGCTCGGAGATGGCCAAGCTCCGCCGGCAGATGCACCGCCGCATGCTCGGCAACGGATACTGCGCTCGCCCCGTCGAGATGGACTGCCACTTCGAGTCGATCTGCGAGTCCTGCACCTTCTTCGTCACCGCAATCGAGTTCCAGCCCACCCTCGAACGCCAGCGGGATGATGCGGCCGCCAAGGGACAGGTGGCCCGCGAGCAGATCTTCGACGGACTCCTCAGCCGACTCGATGGAGAAGCTTCCTGACGTGCCTCAGCTACTGCGACGCCAAGATCCCGCGTCGCGATAGCGCCACCAGTACAACACCGTGCAGTCATCGGGCCATGGGGCATCCCTTTCGCCCCGGCGCTCGAAGACGTCGCGCTCAAGGTCGATGGGGCGCCAGTGCGGATCCAACGGCTCGTCGTCCCGAGGCGGCCGGACCTTGGCCACGAATCGTTCCTCAGATGCGCCGAACTGCTTGAAGTTCGCCTGGGCCTCGATCAGCGAGGTCCGGTTGGCGCCCACTGCCCAGTCAGGCCAACGCAGCTGCACGCGGTCGTCCTCCCAGAAGCACACCGAGCAGATCTCAAACGAGCCCGGTGGCCAGCCGAGAGTCCGATGACCGCAGCACACGCACGGGTAATTGATCACGGCCGTCATCCTGCCTCACTGCACCACGGAGCCCCCAGCGAGTTCCCCAGGGCTTGACATCGAGACCCGCGTATTAAAGGAGTGCCGACCGGCAAGGTCCGGTATGACAATCTCAGCTCCGCCGTCACGCAGGTGATCGGGTTCAGCCGGGCTCGAGTGGAGGGCAGGGCAGTCGGCTGGGTATGGGTTTCCCCGGCTGAGCGACGCCAGCGACGCCTCCGCAGTCCCCCAGAGGCCCGGCGGCGGCCCCAAACCTCACAACGGACAGCACCGAGTCCTGGGGGCGAAGACGACGGAGAGCGGCCAATCGTGAGTGGCCCGATCGCTCGCCTACACGCCGATCGCCTTCGAGGAGGGCGGCCTCCACCGAGGGACTTCACGCCTCGGGTAGCCGTCCATCACAGCCGGGGATCGCGGCGGTGTTGCTGGTGTCCAGCATGCTGCTCGCGGCGACCCGCTGGAAGAGGGCCTTACACCCTCTCCAACCAGAGACGACAGGGGGCTGACGTGCGTCTCAAGGGCATCCCGAAGATCACAACGCTGCAGGCGACTAAGCACAGCCCCCAGCGCTTCCGCGTTCGGTGGGGCCGGGGGACAAAGAGTTATACCAACACCGACAAGACCGAGGTCCTGCGCTTCGCCCTGGATCTGGTCGCCAACGACTACTGCGATCCCCGTGAACTGGGGAAGACCTACGGCAGCAGGCCACGCAGGGCGTCGCGGGCCACCGGCCCGGTCAAGACCCAGACCCGCACCTTCCGGGCGGTCGCCGACCTCTACCTCCAGACCCGGACCGCCGATCCGGGCTACCTCCGCAAGTACCGCTACGCGCTGAACAAGCACTGCTACCCACACTTCGGCGACAAGCACATCAACGACATCCGCGTCGAAGACGTCGATGCGGTGATGCAGCAGGCCGACCTGGCCGCCAGCACCCTCAAGGTCCTGATCGGCGGCAGGCTGTCACCGATCTTCGACTACGCCATTGACCGAGAGTGGCGAGAACGCGCCAACCCCTGCCGGGCCGCCCTCAAACAGATCAGCGACAGACGCACGATGAAACCTGCGCTCGAACTGCAGGACGCGCCGATGTTCCTGGACCACTGCTACGGCGTTTCCGAACTGCTCGGGGACTTCGCGACCCAGCTGTATGGGACCGGCCTTCGATGGCAAGAGGCCGCGGTGCTCACCGCCGGGGCGATCAATCTGGATCGCCGGATGCTCCGGATCCGCCAGGTCGAGCGAGCAGGTATCGAGGGCGGGACGAGAGTCGCCACCGACCGAGGAAAATCCGACAACGCCTTCCGGGACGTCCCCCTCCCCGCCAGGACGACGACCCGCTCATCGTCATGATCAAACGACGGATCCAAAGCCGCAAGGCGAGCGACTGGCTGTTCACGGCCCCACGCGGCGGGCGGATCTACCGCAGCCTTGCAGAACGCGGCTTCGCCACAACCCGCGAAGCCGCCCTCGTCCAGCATGGCTACGACCATCGCATCACCCCGCATGCCCTGCGGCGGGGTTTCAGCCAAGCCGTACAAGATCGGGGCGCCACCGCCGATCAGATCAAAAGGCTCCTGGGACACACCCGATTGACTGGCGCTACCAGCCACTACGCGGTTGATCGCCTGACCGATCCCCAAATAGCCGAGCTCCAACCTTTTATCGCCGACCTTACCTGGCGCCACAGCGACGGCGATAAAATACAACGACGGTTCCGGCGACTGCACCCAGTCGCCTGACACACCTCCCAAAAGCCGACCGCAGGCAATCCAACGCGTCACGAGTGGGTCGTTCGCGGACCCCGCATCAACTAGCACCGTGTCGCGAGCGGATCGCGTGATCAAGGGCAGAACGGGTCGACAGGCACCGCTGCAGATCCCAAGTCAGTCTGCCGCATCATAGAAAAACACCTGCTCGATCCGGTCAAGATCCTTGATCCGGTACACGATGCGGTTCGATACGCGCATGAACGGTATCCGCTTCTGGCGGCGCAGCTCGTACAACGTGTCGCGATTACAACCAAAGCGTTCGGCAAGACGGACCTCGGTAATATAAATCTCCGGATCCGGCTCTGGGGGACGCCGGGGATACTTAGACGCCACGGTTCCATTCACCCCTCTCCAGCTGAGCATGCCCAGCCAAGCCATGGACATGTAAGGCACCGCTCCGTACAACGACCAGACGCCGACCCGGCAGGGTCAACGACCGCATCGAGACGCAGATCGGCGAGTCGTCACCTTAAGGCGAGAGGATCAGCAACGGGTAAGCACGGCGTCAGCAGATGGGCCCGACATGCCCAAAGGTAGCGTCTCCCCACTTTGACCGCAGCAGGGGCACCGCGGCGGTGCCGAACAAGCGCCGGGCCGAAGACGATCACCACGACACTCACAGGAACCTCCGAGTGTAGATTCCCATACGGCCCATCCGAGGGTTCTTCGCGTCGCCGAGGGAACACCGACAACAGGTGGATCAAGCCCTGTTCACGATCGTCGCGGAGACCTATCCGCGGCCCCACCGGCAGGGTCTGCACCCCGGTCAAGCACTCGATCCCGAACGCCGCGCCAACACATCCGTAGTCATCATCAACTGCATGGCACTTCATACCGGGCCCCGGCGCTCCGTGGCCGGCCCTTCGCCGACCGGCGCCCGGGTAGATGTTCTTGGACACCGCTTGCTCCGGGCCCGACTCGACCACCGGATGGCTTCCAGCGCGGCGTGGTCGGCAACCGGCTTCCGGCCCTGTACGCCACCCGGGCCCCGTCTGGTCCCACTGGTCACCAACGGCGCCCATGCCGGGTCTCACGGCCACGATCGAAACGTTTCTGCTGGGTCTGGGCCGTGGTCTGTCCGGGTGCCAGCCGGGCGGCATGCTGGTCCAGCGCCTCGCGGCTCATGTCGGCCCGCCCCCAGCCCTCTGGATCAACCCTCAAGCGCGAACAGCGTGAGAGCCGTGGCCTGCATCGACCACTACGGAGTGTGACATCAATGATGTAACCGTTACGCGTAACGCCCCGAACCGCACCGGGCCAGGCGATCTGATCGTGACCGATCCGTAGTCCCCAGCACCCCACACCGGCGCGGGTTGATAGGCTGTTACTGCTGCTCAGGCGAGGGAAGCCTGGTTGACCCGGGAAAACGGTGAGTCTTCCCAGGGTTGGATCAAGGCCAAGACGGGAATCTTGTCTCGGTATCCAGCGTTCACGCTAGGAGAACGCAAGCCGTCTGGGAGGCACGTCACGATGGCCGAGCGCGCACTTCGCGGCACCCGCCTCGGAGCCACGAGCTACGAGAATGATCGAAACACCGACCTGGCCCCTCGTCAGGAGGTCATGTACGACTGCCCGAAGGGCCACCGGTTCACCGTCATCTTGGCCGCTGAGGCCGAGGTGCCGATGACCTGGGAGTGCCGGAGCTGCGGCGCCACCGCCCTGATGGTCAACGGTGAGATGCCTCAGTCCAAGAAGGGTAAACCGCCCCGCACGCACTGGGACATGCTCATGGAGCGCCGCACGATCGAAGACCTCGAGGAGGTCCTGGCCGAGCGATTGGCCGTTCTGCGCGCCCAGCGCAGGAGGACCGCGTAACCGAACACCGAACGCACACGAGCCGTGCCGTACGCCCCTCGGCGGCACGGCTCGTGCGTGTTCTCAGCGCCGCTCGCCCCGACGGTCGTCCTCGATGACCTCGCCGCGCACGACCTGCGGCCCCGGACCCGCACCTGGCTCCGGCTCGTTCGCCCCGGGTCCGTACATCCCGCTCAGGTCCCCGAGCCGCAGGCCGGCCCGGCGGCGCGCCGCCGACATCCGCCGTCCGACGTACCACGACAGCAGGCGGCGTACGAGCGGCCGGGTGAACGGCAGCACGAACAGGAATCCAAAAACGTCCGTCACGAAGCCGGGCGTCAGCAGCAGCGCCCCGCCGACCAGTACGAGTCCGGCGTCGGCGAGCTCGCGGTCGGGCATGCCGCCGTTCCCGAAGGTCTCTTTCAGCGCCCGCCACGCCCGGCGGCCCTCATGCCGGATGATCCACGCTCCCAGAAGGCTCTCGGCCAGCAGCAGCGCGACCGTGGGCCAGCCGCCGATCAGCTCGCCCACCTGGATGATGACGTAGATCTCCAGGACGGGCAGCAACAGGAACGCGAGGAACAGCACCGCAGGGAGCATGTCTCCATTGTGACGTGCCGAATGGATGCTTCACCGACGCGGCCGGGGGACGAGTTGGCCGTGCGGAGAGTTCCCGCTTCGCTCCCGGCGGACACGCCGCGCCCGCCCGGCGTCGACGGCGGCCGGCCCCGGCCACGCGCACCTCTTCCGGGAAGCGCCCTTCCGGCGTTTAGGATCTGTAGACACCGGATCAGGAGGTGGCTCTCATCGCCGGCGCGCCATCGGGCTCCGGGTCCGCCCCGGAATCCCGCATCGACAACACCGTGCCCCACTCGGCCCGCGTCTGGAACGTCCTCCTCGGCGGCAAGGACAACAACTGACCTACGGCTGGCCTGGGCATTCCTGGCCGTTCCGGCGTAATCCGGTGCGGTGGTGTCTGTCCAGGCCAGTCGGCGTTTTGGGGGTGCTGGCGTGCGTGTGGGTTCGGGTCTGCTGGGGGGCGTTCCGGCCCGTTCGGGTGACGTGGTGATGACGGGGCGGGGGTCTGGTCATCGCGCGTCATCGGGGGTGTTGACCGGTGACGGTGGGACGTTGCCGGATCAGCTCAAGCGGTGCGGGCGTTGGGTGGGCGGGGCCGTGAGGGAGGGTGGACCGGGGCGGCCGCTGGCGCGGCTTGCGGTGAGGGCGGGGGCGCGTAGCCTTGCCGGGGCGAACGGGCACGGTGTGCCGCTGCCCGCGATGGCCGAGTGTGCGTCCCCGTAGGAGGCTCGCCGTAAGCCGTGTCAGTGGACGTTTTGGGCGACCCGGCTGGGCCGTGAGCTTGGGACGTCTCACGGGTCGCGCAACCGGGGCTCTCGGGTCGGCTCCGCGCCTGACCTTCTGATCAGCGTTCGGGGTAGGCGCGGAACGCTTTGTCGATGGCGTTGCGGGTCCGCGCGTCTTCGAGGCGGGTCTCTAGCGGGTTGTCTCCCCAGTCGGTGAGGCTGACGTGGATGATGCCGTGTCGTGCAACGGTCTGCACGGGCCGGTCCAGCAGCTTGCCCGCGTCGCGACCGATGCGGCGGTAGCGCGCGAGGTCTTCGTCATCGGTGTAGCGGGCGTCTAGGCCTCCGGTGCGGCGGAGCTGTTCCGCCCACTGGGCGACGAGATTGGCGTGGTCCTGGTCGTGGCTCACGGTCCGTGCCTTCCGGGCGCGGTCTTCCCTCTGTTGAGTCTCCATCAGCTCACCACGACGCACTACAGCGATCATTCAGCCCGAGGTGACCTTCTTCGCCCCGGTCTTCGACCCACGCCGAACAGATGGGAAGCCTTGCCGCCGAGGTCCCCCACTGTCGCTGCATGCCGCCGCAGGGTGATCTTGATCCGGAGGGATTGGTTGATCATCTATCCTGCTGTGGATCGATGCCGAACGCTTACGGGAGTGGATCGAACGACTACCGTTGGCCTGCTTGATCGGAGAAGAAATGCCCGAAGACACGGGAACGCTCAGGCCTAGGGGTCTGGCATCTGGGCGCTTTGATGGTCCGCCGTCGGCCGACAGACGCGGTGACCGGATGATCTACCGGGATGCCGTCGTGGCGCATGTGGATGGATTCCGCCCTCTACTGCTTGACTTGGTAACGCCCGTCGGCGGCGGACCGGTCCCGGTTGTCTTGTGGATCCATGGCGGAGCTTGGATGCGTGGGACCAATAAGCCGTACCCCACGCCGGTTCCGGTGGATCTCATCCGAGACGGTCTGCTGGACGCTGGCATCGCTGTCGCCAGTGTCCAGTACAGACTCAGCGCAGAGGCGATTTTTCCCGCCCAGTTGTACGACGTGAAGGCTGCCGTGCGCTGGCTGCGTCACCACGCGGTCGAGCTTGGACTTGATCCTGGTCGATTCGGGGCCTGGGGTGACTCGGCCGGTGGGCATCTCGCTGCTCTACTCGCTGTCACCGGGCATCGCGGGGACCTTGAGGGCGATCTAGGTGTGACGGGTGTGAGCAGCGCCGTTCAGGCTTGTGTCGACTGGTACGGTCCAGCGCATTTGGCCAGTATGCAGGCTCAGTCGCATCCGCTGGCGACCGATGACTATGATGCTCCCGACTCAGTTGTATCCCGCTTGCTCGGTGCGCCGGTGCAGACGGTGCTGGAGCGCGCCGCCATCGCCAGTCCGGTCACGCACGTGTCTTCCGGAGCAGCGCCGATTTTGATAATTCATGGCGTCGAAGATCGGCTCGTTCCGGTCGATCAGAGCAGGATGCTCGCCGATGCCTACGACCGCGCAGGTGCGAACGCTCGGTTCATGCCTATCGATAATGCCGATCACGTTTTCGAGGGTGTTGACCATCGCCCGCTGGTCAAAGCCAGCGTTGACTTCCTCTCAACAGCGCTACGGGTGGAGTGAACGAGCGTTTGTACAGGGCCTGATCCGGTCCTACGGACGCTGGCGCGGCGGTCGGGCTGCGGTTCGTGTCGGGGACGGAGGGCGGGGTGGCAGGCCGCCGGGACGGGCGAGGACGGCGCGGAGCGCCGCCCGCAGCCCGGATTCCGGCGGGCCTGCCGATTCCCGCCCGGCCGTTCTCTGACTACGGGAGGTGAGGCCGGTTGATGGCCGTAGGCGACCCCGGAGGGGCGAGCGAAGTTGGTCTGCGGGCAGAAGATCGCCCTGGGGCGGCTGCACGCCGGACAGACCATCACCGTCCACGTCGCCGAGACCGTCTTCACCATCGACCTGGGCACCGACGACACCCGCACCGTCCGGCGAACCACCACCACACCGGTGCGGAACACCAAAGCCCACCGGCCCCGCAAGGCCGGCCATGGTTCCTAGCCCACCCGTCAAGCATCAGCCGGGACACAACTGTCAAACATCAACCGGGACTAGACAAGACTTCAACCGATGCAGAGACAGCCCGCCCGTCCAGAGACGGGCTCAGCTAGATGCCGGTGTCTCGACGTGGCCGGACTCCCAAAGCTCGGCGACGTGGTACGCGAAGCGGTCGTAGAGTCCTTCGTTCTGGTGTCGCCGGATGTGCAGCATCGGTGAGTCGTGCCCGACCAGCCTGGCGAGGTGTGGGGTGACGAGCATGTCTTCGTCGAAAACGAAGACGCTCATGGCGATGTGCTCGTCGCTGAAACGGGTCTCGATCCCAGAGACTCCCTCCAGTTTGGAGAGCTCATCGAGTGTGACCCTAATCCGTGTGCTCACTGTCAGCGGCACAGCTTCGAGTTCTTCCCGATGCCGGGTGATCTCGCTGTCCGGGTCTCCGACGAGGAACCGGATGCGGCAACCACTCTCCGCCTTGCGCCGGAGGACGTTTCGCAAGCTGGGGTGCTCCAGCCACAAGAAGTAGTTGGTGTGGCTGACCTGGGATCGGGTCGACCTGGAGGCACGGACGGTCAAGGTCGACCGGCAGATCACTCCGCGCGGCATGTTCGGGCTTCCCAAGACCAAGCGGTCCAAGCGGGTCGTCCCGATGCCTGACATGGTCGCTGACGCGCTGATCAAGCATCGCGCGGGCTTCCCCCCGACGCGCCAAGACATCGCCCACACGGACGGCTCAACCGTGCGTGACGCGGAACTGGTGTTCACGCGGGCGAACGGCAAAGCGGGCAACCACCGTGACATGTCCCGCGCGTCCCAGATCGCTCGGGCCTGCCGGACGCGGTCACCTTCCACACACTCCGCCACACCTACGCCTCCCTCCAGATCGCCGCAGGCACGTCACTGACCGCGCTTCAACGGCGCATGGGGCACGGCTCCATCCATGTCACCTCCGACATCTACGGGCATCTCCTGCCGACCGAAGATGACCGGACGCGCTCCGCCATCGATGACGCGTTCTCCGGCGATGACCCCGACGACGGCGGCGCGGGCGTACCGGCACGCGCCTGACCTGCACGAACGCAGCGAGGTGACAAAACGATGACGCGGTCCAGCTACCTCCACGTAGGGCAAGCCTCCTACCTGCGGAAACACGGCCATGCTGCGTCAGTGGGACACATGGACAACTACCCCGTCGACCGCGCGGCCGCCGAGCGAATCTGCGCCGCCTTCCCCGGCATGGCCGACATCGCCCGCCACTCGCGGCACATGCTCGCCCGTGCCGTCCGTCACTTGGCGGGCGAGGCGGGGATCCGCCAGTTCCTGGACATCGGGACCGGCCTGCCCACGGCCGACAACACCCATGAGGTCGCCCAGCGGGTGGCCCCGGAGTGCCGCGTCGTCTACGTCGACAACGATCCGCTCGTGCTCGTGCACGCCCAGGCACTGCTCACGAGCAGCCCGGAGGGAGTCACCGACTACCTGGAGGCGGACGTCCGCGATCCCGACCTCATCCTGCGCGAGGCCGCCAGGACGCTGGATTTCACCCGGCCCGTCGGCCTCATGCTGATGGGCATCCTCGGCCTGGTCCCCGATGACGAGGAGGCGCGCTCGATCGTGCGGCGGCTGGTGGCGGCGCTGCCGGCCGGAAGCCACGACGGGACCGACACCGATCCGGCGTACGTCGAGGCGATCCGCGCGTACAACGCGGGCAGCGGCGCGGTCCCGTACACGCCCCGCGGCATGGAGCAGATCACCGGGTTCTTCGACGGCCTGGAACTGCTGGAGCCCGGTGTCGTGTCCGTGCCCCGGTGGCGCCCCGAGCCGAACCCCTGGGGCGAGCCGCCCGAAGTGGCCTGCGCGGGCGGCGTCGCGCGCAAGGGCTGAGCCCTGGTGGAGATCGGTTCCGTGGCCGGTCCGTCCTCTTCCGGGTACGGCGCGCGGCCCAACGGGCACCGGTTGACGGCGATTTGAACACCGCGTCGGCGTAGTGGCCCAGGCCCCGGGTACCGCTTCCTATCGAAAGAAAACAGCAGGTCAACGGGGGGTTACGATGCTGAGGCTCATGCGCCGCGCCGGAATCACGTCCGACATGATGTACATCGCCGGCTTCGGATCGATCATGGCGTCGATCGCCAGCTGGGCGATGTCGATGCGAGCCGAGAAGGCCGGTATGGACCGGGCGGACCGCTGGGGGATCTTCGTCGGCGAGTGGGCGCCGACCTTCTTCGCGCTCGGCGTCGCCCTGCGGATGGAGGAGGAGTACGGCGAGGAGACGCCGAGTGAGCGGGCCGAGCGGATGAAGCACCGCGTCCGGGAGGCGATGCCGGTGGGCTGAGCCCCGCACGTACCGGAGAAGGTCACCGGAGCTCCGGTTGGCCGGACTTCCACGGCTCATCCGGCCCATGACGGCCCTCCTGCGGCGGTCCCTGCCGTCCGGCCAGGACGCCTACGGCTGGGAGCTGAAGTGGGACGGCGTCCGGGCCGTCGCCTACGTCCAGGAGGGCGGCCTGCGGCTGAGGTCCCGCAACGACAGGGACATCACACACTCCTACCCCGAGCTGGCCGGCCTGGCCCGGGTGCTGCCCCGCCCCGCGATCCTCGACGGCGAGATCGTCGCCCTGCGCGACGGCCGCCCGAGCTTCGCGACGCTTCAGCTGCGGATGCACGTCCAGCACCCCGGCGAGCGGCTCGTCCGGTCCGTGCCGGTCCAGTACTACCTGTTCGATCTTCTCCATCTCGACGATGAGTCGCTGCTGCCGTTCCCCTACACCGAGCGGCGGGACCGCCTGGACGCGCTCGGCCTCGATGAGGAGCCCGTACGCGTGCCGCCCTGGTGGCGCGGCGACGGTGAGGCCGTCTTCGCCGTGGGCCTGGCCCAGGGCCTGGAGGGCGTCGTCGGCAAGCCACTGCGGTCCCGCTACCACCCGGGGCGGCGCGGGCCCTGGATCAAGGTGAAGAACGTCCGTCACCAGGAGGTCGTGGTCGCCGGGTGGATCCCCGGGGCGGGCCGCCGCGCCGACCTGATCGGATCCCTCTCGCTGGGCGTCTACGACGGGGACCGTCTGCGGTACGCGGGGAACGTGGGCACCGGCTTCACCGAGGCGGACCTGCGGGACATGGCCGCGCGGCTGGCGCCCCTGGCCCGGGACGAGGAGCCCTTCGACCCGCCGGCGCCCCGCGAGGTCGCCCGGCGCGCGCACTGGGTGCGGCCCGCGCTGGTGGGCGAGGTCGCGTTCGGCGAGTGGACCCCGGACGGCGTCCTGCGGCACCCGAGCTGGCGGGGGCTGCGCCCGGACAAGCAGCCCCGTGAGGTCCACCGCGAAGACCCCGGTTGACGCCCTTCCCTCCTGTATGCGCGAAGGCCCGGATTCGTGGCTTCTCCCGATGTTCTTCCGGCGTGTCCATTTGCGGGATCATGGTGTTGGAAGCAGAGTTTCCCCGGCGTCCCGGCCGGTCCCGATCCGGCGGCCCGCGCGACGGGTCGCCGCTCGTTCCCCTCACCTCTGGAGTGTCCTCGTGCGCAAGCATGTGCTCGTTCTCGTCGCCGTGTCCGGCCTGGGCCTGGCGGGCTGCGGCAGCGGATCCGCGCATCATGACAAGACCGCCGCATCCGCCAAGACCGGCGGCGCGGCCGCCGGCGTTCCGCTGCCCACCGCCTCTCCCAAGGGCGACAGCGACGCCCCGACGTGCACGACCGTCTCGTACCGCGTCACCGGCGCGGACGTGCAGGTCACCGCCCAGGTGGGCAAGACCCCCATCACCCTCAACTTCGAGGCCGACGACGCCGACGACAACCCCGTCACCGGCGACCCGGCGACCTCGGGCGTCACCTACGCCTTCAAGGGCGGCGACACCCGGCACACCCTGCTGATCAAGAATGTGCGCTCGTTGAACCACGTCACCGTCATCGGCCTGGGCACCGACCAGAACGACTCCTGCCGCGCCTACGCGGGGTAGCGCGCCCTCGAGGCGGCCCGGGCCGGGCCGCCCCGATACGCTCCACCGGAGTCGGCGTGAACCAGCGCATAACGGCACCGCCGGCGACCAGGCGCCCCCTGACCGCCGGCACCGACTTCCGGAGGACGGATCATGCGAGTGCACCTGGCGTACGGCGAGTCGGGGCTGGACATCGACGTGGCCCGCGAGGTGACCACGGTGGTCGAGCCCGTTCACCACGAGGCCGCCGCCGACCAGGTCGCCCTGGTGCGCGCGGCGCTGCGTCACCCGGTCGCCGGGCCGCCGCTGCGCGAGCGGGTACGCCCCGGTCAGACGGTGGCGATCTCGGTCTGTGACGGCACTCGGCCCCAGCCCCGCCGGCTGGTCGTCCCGGCGCTGCTGGCCGAACTCGACGGCGTCGTCCGGCTGGAGGACGTCGTGATCCTGATCGCCACCGGCACCCACCGCGGCAACACCGACGCCGAACTACGGCAGATGTTCGGCGACCAGGTCGTCGATGCCGTACGGATCGTCAACCACGACGCGCGGCGCCTCGACGAGCTCACCTGGATGGGACGGTTCGGCAAGGACGTGCCGGTGTGGCTCAACCGCGAGTGGACCGAGGCCGACGTACGGATCACCACCGGCTTCGTCGAGCCGCACTTCTTCGCGGGGTTCTCCGGCGGGCCGAAACTCGTCGCCCCGGGGCTGGCCGCGCTGGAGACCGTTCTCGTGCTGCACGACGCCGCCCGCATCGGCGATCCGCGGGCGACCTGGGGCGTCACGCACGGCAACCCGGTCCACGACGACGTACGGGCGATCGCGGAGGCCACCGGGGTCACCTTCGCCATGGACGTGGTCCTCAACCGGGACAAGGACGTCGTGGCCGCCTTCGGAGGCGACCTGTCGCCGATGCACGCCGCCGCGACGGCGGCCGCGAAGCGCATGGCGATGCGGCCCGTCCAGGCGCCCTTCGACGTGGTGGTCACCACCAACTCCGGCTTCCCCCTGGACCAGAACCTGTACCAGGCGGTCAAGGGCATGTCCGCCGCCTACCAGGTCGTCCGCCCGGGCGGCACGATCGTCTGCGCCGCCGAGTGCCGCGACGGTTTCCCCGACCACGGCTCCTACCGGGAGGTCCTGGCCTCCGCGTCCTCGCCGCAGGAGCTGTTCGACGCCATCAGCGCCCGCACCGAGACGGTGCCCGACCAGTGGCAGGTGCAGATCCAGGCCCGTATCCAGTCCGGCAGCCGGGTCGTCATGCACACCGGCCACCTCAGCGACGCCGACCTCGCCACCGCCCATCTGGAGCAGACCCGCGACATCTCCGCCACCGTCGCCGCCGCCTTGGCGGCGGCAGGCCCCGGCGCCCGGCTCTGCGTGCTGCCCGAGGGTCCGCAGACGATCCCGTACCTGGCCGGGACGGCGCGATGACCGGGCGGCCGGGGCATCGCGCGGTGGGCTGAGACAGGCCCTAGGCGTGGCTCAGCGGCGGCCGCGGCCGGTGAGGCGGCCCAGCCAGTAGGCGAAGCCCCACTGGGCGATCCGCGTGAACGCCTCGATCATGATCGAGCGGCTCATCTTGCTGGCACCGTGGGTGCGTTCGACGAACCGGATCGGGACCTCGGTCACCCGCAGGCCATTGCGCACCGTGCGCAGCGTCAGGTCGACCTGGAAGCAGTAGCCCTGCGACGAGACACCGTCGATGTCGATCTTCTGCAGGGTCGTCGCGCGGTAGGCGCGGAATCCGCCGGTCGAGTCGCGCACCGGGAAACCCAGCATGATCCGCGCGTAGAGGTTCGCGCCCCGCGAGATGATCTCGCGGTTGATCGGCCAGTTCTCCACCGTTCCGCCGCGGGTCCACCGCGAGCCGATGACCAGGTCGGCCTCGCCGAGCGCGCTGAGCACCCGGGGCAGCTCCTCCGGCTGGTGGGAGCCGTCGGCGTCCATCTCGACGAGCACGTCGAAGCCGTGCTCGATCCCCCAGTGGAAACCGGCGATGTACGCCGCGCCAAGGCCCTCCTTGCCGGCCCGGTGCAGGACGTGGACCTGCTCGTCGTCGTCGGCGAGCGCGTCGGCGATCTTTCCGGTGCCGTCGGGACTGTTGTCATCGGCGACCAGGATGTCGGCCTCGGACACGGCGGCGCGCACCCGGCCGACGATGCTCTCGATGTTCTCCCGCTCGTTGTACGTCGGGATGATCACGAGCACCCGCCCGATGTCCTCCATGATCTGCACCGGTCAGGCCTTCCTCGTCCGTGTTCTCCAGCCGGCGGCGACCGCGGCCGCAAATCCCAGCAGCGCCAGCACCCACTCCGGCGCGGCACCCAGGTGATCAGTAAGGGTACGCGAGGTGCGCAGTGGCACGCTGCGCACCTGAATATCCGGAGTGAATTCCTTTGACTGCGTCAGAACCTTGCCATCCGGGGCGATGATGCCGCTGATCCCACTCGTGGAGGCCACGAGCACGCTGCGCCCGTGCTCGATCGCGCGCATCCGCGACATCGCGAACTGCTGCGGCGGCAGGCTCGTCTTCCCGAACGTGGCGTTGTTGGTCTGGACAACGAGCAGCGGGGCGTCGGCGACATCCCGCACGAGTCCGTCGTAGGCCACCTCGAAGCAGATGACGTCTCCGATTTTCACCGGACCGAGCTGAAGGGATCCGCGTGAACGGCCCTTGACGAATTCCCCAACCCGATCGAAACGGGTGATGAGCTTTTTCAGCAGGCCCCGGAAGATCGGGATGTACTCGCCGAACGGCAGCGGGTGGCGTTTGACGTAGTAGGCGCCGGGCCCGGTGGTGGGGCTCCAGACGATCCCGCGGTTCTCGACGTGCTCGCCGTCGCCCGCGTCGATGACGGCGCCGACCAGCACGGGCACGCCGATGTCGCGAACCGCCGCGTCGATCACCCCGCGGGCCTGGTCGTCGGCGTACGGGTCGAGGTCGCTGGAGTTCTCCGGCCAGATGACCAGGTCGGGCCGCGGCAGCTTCCCGGCGCGGACCTGCTCGGCCAGCCGGTGCGTCTCGCGGGCGTGGTTGTTCAGGACGGCCTCGCGCTGGCCGAGGAAGTCCAGGCCGGCACGGGGCACGTTGCCCTGCACGACCGCGACCGTCACCTTGCGTCCGCCGGTCGGGCGGGGGACGAACATGCCGATCAGCCCGAGCGCGAGCACACTGGCCAACCCCACCGCGACCCAGCGGAGCGGGCGCCCCGGGGCCGTGCCCGGCGCGGGGTCGGCGGTGGCGGGCTCGGCGGCGTCAGTGTCAGCGTCGGCGATCGCGTCCTCGACCGCCTCGGGGCGCGCGGCGGCCGTCCGGCGGCGCCACAGGAGCAGGACCACCGCGGCCAGCAGCCCGCCGGTGAGCGCGGTGACGAAGCTGACCAGCGGGGCGCCGCCCAGCGAGGCGTAGCCGGTGAGTGGCGAGGCGCTCTGGCTGAACGCCAGCCGCGCCCAGGGGAACCCGCCGAACGGCACCCGGCCTCGGACCAGCTCCTCGGTGATCCATAGCGCGGCCGTCCACACGGGCCAGCCGGGCAGCCGGGTGACGAGGGCGAGGCCGGCGCCCAGGAGCGCGAAGTACAGCGCCTCGAAGATGCTCAGTGCGATCCACGCGTCCAGGCCGACGGGCCGCAGGCCCTCGAAGGTCGGGAAGCAGAACGCCAGGCCGAACAGCATGCCGAGCGCGAGCCCGCGCCGCCAGGTGCGGCCGCGGAACAGCAGCGCGAGCATCGCCGTGGCGACGGGTGCCAGCGGCCACCACCCGATCGGGGGGAACGCCGCAGCCAGCAGCAGACCGGCCACCACCACGCCCGCCGGGCGCGGCAGCCAGGCCGGAACTCGCGACGCCCGGCCGCCTTCGACGGCGGCGGGCGTCTTCTCGGCGAGCATCTCTGACGCCACCGGCACTCCTCATCAGGTCGGACCTTCGGCGGAACGCTACCCGGGATACGGGCACGCCGCTTCTTAGGGATGATCCCACTTCCGGGCAGAAGCCGCAGCGCCCGGGGATACGGAAGATGGACGCCGGGCGGCAGGCGGCCGTACGAGAGGCCCCGCCGGACTACGCAGAGTACCCGGGCCGGTGGATCGCAAGGGCAACGGAAGAGGACCGCGGCCGACGGAACGCGAGGAGGCGGAAGCCGTCCGAGGCCAAAAGGGGCGAAAACGGAAGAGGACCCGGGCGCTCCCTTCGAACCGGACCCGTCTCGTCGGCGGCGAGCGCGTAGTCCGTTGTCTGATGGGTGCCCAGGCCCTTACCGAGTTCCACCCCCCGCCGGCCGGGGTGCTCCGGCCTTGGGCGGTCGCGAGATCGTGCGTCTGGCACGGACGGATGGGCGCCTGAGCCGGCGCGTGCTCGCAACCCCCGTCGCGGCGCAAGATTCGCGGCGCCCCGGTCGGCCGACCGGTCAGTCCTGCGGTGGACGTTCAGGCAACCTATCGAGATCCGGAGCGATGTCAAGGCGGCCCCGACCTGCGGATTGCCACGTCTCCGCAGGTCAGCAGGGCCGTGACAGGACCTGGAAATCCCTCGGATCCGTGCCGTTCATCGCGTGTCGGTCCGCCGCTCACGTTCCGGCGTGCGGTAGGACGACCGTCCCGGTCGCGGTCACGACGACGATCGGCTCCGGGAGGACCTCGGCGGCGGACGGGCCCTTGTCCGGGCGCGCCCGGCACACGACCCGCGCCTCGAACGCGACGGTGCGGCTGCGGCGCCCCGCCCGGACCACCGTCGCGGTCGCCTCCAGGACGTCTCCGGCGCGGACGGGCGCGCGGAACTGCACGTCGTCGTAGGAGGCGAACAGGCCCTCGTCGCCGCCGTCGCGGATGCACACCTCCGTGGCGACGTCGCCGAACATGCCCAGGACGTACGCGCCGTCGACGAGGTCACCGCCGTAGTGGGCGTGGGCGTAGGGGACGTACCGGCGGTGCGTGACGGTCAGGCCGACGCGCGGGTCACCGCCCTCGGGTGCGGTGGTCACGCGGCCTCCAGACGTGCTGCGCTCATGATTCACTCGCTCCGCTCGCTCATGCGTCCTCTGCGGGGTTCTCGGGGGTCCAGCTGGGCAGCAGGGCGTGCACGAGGTAGCCGGCGACCTCGCCGGGGGTGGTGCCCTTGCCGAAGATGCGGTCGACGCCGAGCTCCTGCTCGGTGACGGTGTCGAAGCGCGGTCCGCCCGCGATGAGCAGCGGCCGTCCCATGCCGGGCCCGACCGCGGTCGGATAGGCGGCGTGGAAGGCCGCGGCCATCTGCTTGGTGTTGTGGATGTGGGCGTTCTTCTGGGTGACGACCTGGGAGACGAGCACGGCGTCGGCGTTCTCGGCCTTGGCCCGCTCGACGAGCTCCTCGACCGTCACCTGGGCGCCCATGTTGATCACCTGGATCTCGCGGTGGTACTCCAGGCCCTTCTCCCCCGCGAATCCCTTGACGTTGAGGATCGCGTCGATGCCGACGGTGTGCGCGTCGGTGCCGATGCAGGCCCCCACGACGACCATGCGGCGGTTCAGGACGCTGCGGATCGCCAGATCGATCTCCTTGCCCGACAGCAGCGGGTACTCCCGGCCCTCGGGCACCTCGATGCCGACGTAGTCGATGAGGTGGTTGACCTTGCCGTACACGATGAAGAACGTGAAGTTCGGCCCCATCGCCTTGGAATGCACGACACTGGCCGGATCCAGGCCCATCTTCCCGGCCAGCTGGAGGGCGGCCAGCTCGGCGCGTTTCCCGGCGGGCACGGGCAGGGTGAACGACACCTGCACCATCGCGTCGCCGGTCGTGTCGCCGTACGGCCGGATGATCGACGGCAGGTCCTGGACGTCGGGCCGGTCGGTCCTGGTGGCGTCCTGCGGTCTCATTCTGCGCTCCCTGCGGTCGTCGGCACGGCGGCCGCGTGCGGGTCCTCCGACTCCAGGATCTCCAGGACGGGGTTGAGGTAGCCGTCGGCGCGCTCGACGACGCCGTCCAGGCCCTTGCCGCCGTCGGCGGGCCGGCGGGTCACCCCGAACGTCCCGTCGGCGATCGCGGCCAGCAGCGTGTCGTCGCAGATCCGCTCGAGCAGGTCGACGGACTCGGACAGCACCTGCCGGGCACGCCGGACGATGAACCCGTCCGGACGCGGGACGAAGTCCTCGGCGAGGGCGCCGCAGGCGTCCCGGACGTACCGGACGTTCTCCAGGGCCAGGTCGCGGTCGGACAGCCAGGGGGTGTGGATGCCCTCCGTCATCATCCCGATCAGGATGATCGACTGGCCGGTCATCACGCCGGCGAGGTTGAAGAAGGCGTCCAGCAGGTAGCCGGCGAAGATGTTGCCGGTCATGTGCTTGGTCGGCGGCATGTACTTCAGCGGCGCGTCCGGGAACAGCTCCCGTACGAGCTGGGCGTGGGCCAGCTCCAGGCGGAAGGAGTCGGGGATCGCCGGGTTGATCTCGAAGGCATGGCCGAGGCCGAGCTGCCAGTCGGCCAGGCCCGCCTCCGTGCCGAACCGCTCGTTCAGCAGCTGGCTGACGACGACGGTGTGGGCGGCGTCGACGGCGTCGGCGGTGGTGAGGTAGTTGTCCTCGCCGGTGTTGATCACGATGCCGGCGCGGGCGTGGATCTGCCGCGAGAACCGCTGGTCGATGAAGGTCCGCCGGGGGTTGATGTCGCGGAAGATGATGCCGTACATGCAGTCATTGAGCATCATGTCGAGGCGCTCGAGCCCGGCGAGCGTGGCGATCTCGGGCATGCACAGACCCGACGCGTAGTTGGTCAGCCGCACGTACCGGCCGAGCTCGCGGGAGACGTCGTCGAGCGCGCCGCGCATGAGCCGGAAGTTCTCCTGCGTGGCGTACGTCCCGGCGTACCCCTCACGAGTGGCGCCCTCGGGCACGTAGTCCAGCAGCGACTGCCCAGTGGAGCGGATCACCGCGACGACGTCGGCGCCCTCGCGGGCGGCGGCCTGCGCCTGCGGGATGTCCTCGTAGATGTCGCCGGTGGCCACGATCAGGTAGATCCAGGGCTGGCGGGGGTCGCCGGTCTCGCGCAGCATCGCGGCACGTTCGGCACGGCGCGCGTCGATGCGGCCGATGCCGTGGCGGGCCGCGCGGCGAGCGAGCTCGGCGGCCGTGTCGGCGTCGCCGCCGGCCGGCAGGCGGAAGGTCACCGCGCCCAGCGCGGCGGCCCGCGCCAGGTCGCCCAGGTCCTCGTACGGCTCGCGCAGCAGGGCGTCGAAGACGGGTAGCGCCACGCCGTGCTCCAGGCCCACCTGGTCGCGTACGGCGTCGACGAGGTGGTTGACCCAGGGCAGGCCGTCGGAGTCCGCGCCGGTGAGGCCGGCCAGCCGCAGCTGCGCCCGCTCCACGGACACGGTCGTGTGGGTGCGGGCCATCTCGATCACCGGCCGGGCGGCGCGCTCGGCCAGTGCCCGGGCCTTGCGCACCACCTGGGGGTCAAGATCCAGTTTCGTCATTCCGTCTCCACCCGATCCTCGAAGATCTTGCGCAGGCTCGGCTCGGCGCGCAGTAGGTCCAGGGCCAGCTCCGCGTGACCGGGGACGTACCCGTTTCCGATCAGCATGGTCACGTCGGCCGCCAGCCCTTCGGCGCCGAGCGCCGCCGCCGAGAACGACGTTGCCATCGAGAAGAAGATCACCGTGCCGCCGGAGGCGGTGGCCAGGATCGCGCCGTGCTCGCAGCCGGGGACGTCCACGCACACGACCGTGACGTCGGCTCCGGTGCCGCCGACGGCCTCGGCGAGCGCGATCGGGTCGCGGGCGTCGGCGAGCACGACCTCGTCGGCCAGGCCGGAGGCGCACAGCCGCGCGGCCTCCGTCTCGTTCGGCACCACGCCGACGGTCCGCTTGGCGCCGGCGCGGCGGGCGGCTGCCAGGGACAGCGAGCCGCTCTTGCCCGCCGCGCCCAGCACCGCCACGGTCGGCGAGGCGTAGGAGCCGACGACGCGGGAGGTCAGGGCGGGTGCGCCGCACACGTCGAGGACGGCCAGGGACAGCTCGGGCGGCAGGTCGGCGGGCAGCTCGGCGGCGATCGAGCGGGCGAACAGGATCGCGTGCCCCTCGGCGGGCACCTGTTCGCTCCGTCCGTCCCAGCGGGCGAGGCCGTCGGTGATCTTCAGCGGGGTGAGCGTCAGGGAGACCAGGGTGGCCACGCGCATGCCGGGCCGCAGCCCGAGCGGGGAACGGGGTCCGGCCTCGTCGACGACGCCGATCAGCATGCCGCCCGAACCGGTCACCGGGTTGTGCATCTTCCCGCGCGTCTCGATGATCTCGGCGACCTCGGCACGGATCCGGCCGGGATCGCCGCCGTGCTTGGTGTGCAGCTGCCGGTACGAGGCGGCGTCCAGGTTGAGCCGCTCGACCCGCAGCCGTACCTCGTCGTCGTGGATCCGGGGGTCGGTGTCGAGGCGGTCGGCCGCCTGCGGCAGCACGCCCGGCGGTTCGGCGACCCGGTGCAGACCGACCGGAGAACTTCTCATCCCTCACCTCGCTGACGGAAAATCTTCTGGGTACGCTTGGCTCTAGAAGAATATTTCTCGTATCGTCAGGCTAACGCAAGAGTTCATCCTGGAGGGCATTGTGACCGCTGTCGCCGCGGAGTCCGCGCACGCGCCCGGAGGGCACCCGCAGCCGTACGCCTACCGTCACCACGAGCTCGTCGAGCCCGACTGGCGGCGGTTCCCCGGCTGGCGTGCGGTCACCGCCGCGGAGTGGGAGTCGGCACAGTGGCAGCGCTCGCACTGCGTGAAGAACATCCGCCAGCTGCGCCAGGTGATGGGCGACCTGCTGAGCGAGGAGTTCTACGCCGACCTGGAACGTGACCAGCGCGAGCGGGCGACCATGTCGATGCTGGTGCCGCCGCAGATGCTGAACACGATGGACGTGAGCTCGACGGAGGCGTTCTACGCCGACCCGGTGCGCCGCTACATGCTCCCGGTGTTCAGCGACCGGCGCACCGACTGGCCCTCCCACCCGGTCGCCAGCCGCGACTCGCTGCACGAGGCGGAGATGTGGGCGGTCGAGGGCCTCACCCACCGCTACCCGACCAAGGTCCTCGCCGAGCTGCTCCCGACCTGCCCGCAGTACTGCGGGCACTGCACCCGCATGGACCTGGTCGGCAACTCCACCCCGCAGATCGACAAGCACAAGTTCACGCTGAAGCAGCCCGACCGGGTCCAGACGATGCTGGACTACATGCGCCGCACCCCGCAGGTCCGCGACGTCGTCGTCTCCGGCGGCGACGTGGCCAACATGCCGTGGGCGCGCCTGGAGTCCTTCGTCGACCAGCTGCTCGACATCGACAACATCCGCGACATCCGGCTGGCCACCAAGGCGCTGATGGGCCTGCCCCAGCACTGGCTCCAGGACGACGTACGCGCCGGCGTCGAACGCCTGGCGACCAAGGCGCGTTCCCGGGGCGCGCAGCTGGCGATCCACACGCACGTCAACACCGCCCAGTCGATGACCCCGCTGGTCGCCAAGGCCGCGCGGGCGATGCTCGACGCCGGCGTCCGCGACGTGCGCAACCAGGGCGTGCTGCTGCGCGGCGTCAACACCACCGTCGAGGAGCTCCTCGACCTGTGCTTCGCGCTGCAGGACAACGGCGTGCTGCCGTACTACTTCTACCTGTGCGACATGATCCCGTTCAGCGAGCACTGGCGGCTGTCCCTCGGCGAGGCGCAGCGCCTGCAGCACGGGATCATGGGCTACCTGCCCGGCTTCGCCACGCCCCGCATCGTCTGCGACGTGCCGTACGTCGGCAAGCGCTGGGTGCACCAGGTCGCCGAGTACGACACCGAGCGCGGCATCTCCTACTGGACCAAGAACTACCGGACCGCCCTGGAGAGCGACGACCCGGAGGCCCTCAACCGGCGCTACGAGTACTACGACCCGATCCACACCCTGCCCGAGGCGGGGCAGGCCTGGTGGCGCGCGCACGCCCGCGAGATCCCCGGCAAGGCCGCCGACCTGGCCGCCGCCAGCCGCACGGCCTCCGAGGCCCTGATCACGGACTGACCGAGGGCGCCGCGGGGGCGGGCCCTCAGGACACCGCGAACCCGTCGCAGCCGACGTAGTAGGCGTCCCCGTTCGGGTGGACGTGGTACCAGATCACCGTCCAGTCGCCGGTCTGCAGGTCGTACGCCCAGTCCTTCGGCTGGGTGAAGTCCCGCGGATAGTGCAGCGTCACCCAGGCGGATCCCGTCACCTGGACCGGCCGGGTCTTGACGACCCCGGTGACGTGGTTACCGCGCAGCGCGACCGGGGGACGCATCTCGGCCGCGACGTAGTAGCCGCCGGGCGCACCGTTCTGTGCCCGGAACGCGACGTCCGCGCTGGTCTTCGGCTTCGCCGGTTCGCGGGGAGCCGACCACTGGAGTCCCAGCGCGCCCGAGGAGCCCTCGGTACGCACGGCGGGTGCGCACCGACCGCCGGACCAGGCGAGCGCGTCGAAGTCCGGGTCGGTCTCCTTGGCGAAGACGTCCGTGGGCTTCCCGGCGGACGTCGGCCGGGTCGGCGAGCCGGTGGCGCCGGTGCCCGGGGAGCCGGTGCCGGTGCCCGGGGAGCGGCCGCCGGTCCCGGCCTGCCCCGAGTGGGTGCCGCCCTTGTCGCCGAGGCCCGGGGCGAACTGGAAGAGCAGCACGCCCGCGACGACGGCCGCCGCCGCGCCGCCGCCGATCACCCCGAACAGGGTCCGGCGGGAACGGACGACCGGCACCGATCGGGTGGTCGTCTCGCCGTGGCCGGGCGGGACGAGGCCGTGGGCGACCGCCGTCGGAAGGTCCGGCGGCGGGGCCTCGGTCAGCTCGAGCAGCCGCCGGTACGCCGGATCGTCGGCGATCGCGCCCTGGACGCCGCACAGAGCCGGCACCTGCCCCGCGGCGGGCCGCGCCGCCGGATCCTTGTCCGCGCACCGCGCGATGAGCCCGGCCAGGCCCGGGTCGACCCCGGCGACGTCGACGGGCGCGTGAACGCTGCGGTACATCACCGCGTGCACGTCGCCGACGCCGAACGGCGGGCGTCCGGTCGCCGCGTACGCGATCGTCCCGGCCAGCGCGAAGACGTCGGCGGCCGGGCTCATCTGCTGCCACCGGATCACCTCCGGCGCGAGATACCCGGGCGTGCCCGCCGCCGCGCCGGTGTGCGTGATCGCCGTCTGGTCGTCGCCCCGGGCGATACCGAAGTCGATCAGACGCGGGCCGTCCGGGGCGAGGATGACGTTGTGCGGCTTGAGGTCGCGATGCTGCACCCCGCGCGCGTGAACGTCCGCGAGTGCCTCGCCGAGCGCGGCCATCAGCCGCAGGCAGGTCGCGACGGGCAGCGGCCCGTACCGCGCCACGGCCTGCGACAGGGTCGGTCCCTGCACGTACTCGGTGGCCAGCCAGTACGGAGGCGCGTCGAGGCCGGCGCCGACCAGCGCCGCGGTGAACGGGCTGCGCAGCTCCCGTACGGTCGCCACCTCGCGCCGGAATCGCGCCAGCGCCTCGGGGCTGTCGAAGTCACTGCGGATCACCTTGATCGCGACGTGGCGGCCACCCGGGGACAGCCCGAGGTAGACCTGTCCCATCCCACCGGCGCCCAGCCGGGCCAGCAGTCGGTACCCTCCGGTCTCGGCCGGGTCGCCGGCGCGCAGTGCCTCCATGGTCGGGCTGCTCCGTGATGATCTGTTCGTGCACGCCAGCCGTGCATCCGGGCGATCTTAGCGATCATGAGCCTCGTTCCGGCAACTCTCGATCACCGCCGATGAGCGGTCCGTGACCGGTTCCGACGGCCGCCGGACGGTGCCGGGAGACCGGCCTGCGATCATGAGATGTGCGCGACGACGAGCGGTTCCGGGACCGAGGGTGGCGGCTGTTCGACTTCGCCCAGGAGATCCTCGTGGTCTGCCCGCGCTGCGCCGGCCGGGCGCACGTCACCGTCCACCCCGACCACCGGGCGTGCCGGCGGTACGCCGTCGCACGCCTCACCGAGCCGCACCGCCTGACCTGCCCCGGCTGCGGCCACACCCGCGGCTGGTCCCCGCGGCCCGCGCGGAAGGGCGACGCGGACCTGTACTTCGCCGGCGGTCCCCCGCTGGCCGTGCCGCGCCTGACCGGCCCGGACGACCCGTTCTTCGGGCTGCCGCTGTGGCTGTCCCGCCGGTGCTGCGGGCGGACCCTGTGGGCCTACAACGCCGCCCACCTGGACGTGCTGGAGGGCTACGTCACGGCCCGGCTGCGCGAACGCCACCCGTACACCGGGTCCGGCAGCCTCGTCGAACGCCTCCCCGCCTGGATCAAGGCCGCCGGCAACCGCGCAAAGGTCCTGGCCGCCATCCGCGACCTGCGCGTCCGCGCCTCGGAAGGTCACGCACGGGAGAGGTGACGGGCTAGGAAGGCGACCTGGTCCGGCAGCATGCGGCGGCGGAACGCCGCGTCGTGGCAGCCGGCGTGGATGCCGCCGGTGACCTCGGCCCGACCGGCGCGGCGAAGCCGGGCGAGCAGATCCCTGGTCGGGGCGGCGAACGGGTCGTCGCGCCCGCAGGTCAGGGACGCCGGGACACCCGCGAGCGCCGGTGCCAGCGTGGCGTCGTCCGAGCGCGTCAGCGCGGGCGAGGCCGCCGCCACCGCGGCGACCCGGTCGGCCCCCAGGGAGGACGCGAGCAGCAGAGCGCCCCGGCCGCCGATCGACCAGCCGAGAAGCCCGATCCGGCTCGTCGGCAGTCCGCGGTCGCGGAGGAAGGGCAGCAGGTCGCGCGTGATCACCGGTGCGGGCCGCCACTGCGCGTCGGCCCAGGCGTCGATCGCGGCCACGGCGAACGGGGCGGCGCCCCGGCGCACCGCGTCGGCGAGAAAGTGCTGAATGCCGTACACGTCGAACGGCGTCCGGGCGTCCCCGTCCGAGCCGTGCAGCAGCACGACGACCGGAAGGTTCTTCGTCACGCCGGCGGGATATCCGATCACGGCCTGCGCCGTGCCGCCGCTCGCCGAGAAGCGCACCTGCTGGACCGCGCCGGGGGCGACCTTCGGAAGCGGCGGCATCGTCCCGCACTTCCCCAGATACGGCGCCAGCCGGTAACGCCCGGGCAGCACATCCTCCTCGACGAGACCGTACGCGGTGCCGGCACCCGCGAGCGCGGCGATTCCGCCGATGCCGGTGATGAGAACGCGGCGGCGGGTGAAGATCGACACGAGGCGTGAGCCTAGTCTGGGCTGATGGAGTTCGCTGTCGGTGCCGATGTCACCATCGAAGAATTGCAGGCCGACCCGCATCCCGTGCTGGCCCGGCTGCGCGCGGCCGAGCCGGTCTCGTGGATCCCGGACTTCGACGGCTGGCTCGTCACCCGGCACGATCTGGCGCTCCAGGTCATGCGCGACGCACGGGCCTTCACCGTCGACGATCCGCGCTTCTCGACGGCGCAGGTGGTCGGCACGAGCATGCTCTCCCTCGACGGAGCGGAGCACACCCGGCACCGTGACGCCTTCGCCCGCCGGTTCCGGCCCGCCGAGACGCGCTCCCGCTTCACGGCGTTCGTCGAGAGCGAGGTCGACCGGCTGATCTCGGCGGTCGCGGCGCGCGGGCACGCCGAGGTCCGCGCCGACCTCGCCGGTCCCCTGGCCGTCGCCGTCGTCACCGAGGCCCTCGGCCTGCGGGACGTCACGGCCACCACCGTACGGTCGTGGTACGACGCGTTCGTCACGGCGGTCTCGGCGATCACGGCGGGCCGTCCGGCGAACGCCACGGACGCGTACACGCGGTTGCGGGCGAAGGTCGAGGCGGCGCTCTCCGACGACGGGGGCGCACCGGCGGACGGCGCTCCCCCGCTCCTGGTCACCGCCGCCGGCGACCTGACGACGGACGAGGTCGTGGCGAACGCGGCGGTGCTGATGTTCGGCGGCATCGACACGACCGAAGGCATGATCACGAACGCCGTCCTCCACGTGCTGAGCCGTCCGGACCTGGTGAGGCTGCTGCGCGAAGAGCCGGGCCTTCTCCCCGCCGCCATCGAGGAGTCGGTACGCCTGGAGCCCGCCGCCTCGGTGGTGGACCGCTACGCCACCCAGGACGTCACCCTCGGGGGCGCCCGCATCGCCAAGGGCGACCTCGTTCGCGTCTCGATCGCCGCCGCCAACCGGGATCCGGCCGTCTTCGCCGATCCGGACCGGTACGACCTCCGGCGGGCCGACGTCGACCGGCATCTGGCGTTCGCACACGGCCCGCACTTCTGCTTCGGCGCGCACCTGGCACGCCTGGAGACGACGACCCTCCTGGGCGCGCTGCTGCGCCTGCCGGGCCTCCGCCTGACCCGTGCCGCCACGCCGGAGGGACTGGTCTTCCGGAAGCCTTCCGTGCTGGACGTCGGGTGGGACGGTTCTTCGAAGATTTCGTGAAACCGACCGCCTTTACATTGTAGATCAACGATCTTCGCCGCGCCCTGACGAGGGACGGCGGGGCGTTGCTGGACAAGGGACTTTTCGGACCCGATACTTCCTGTCATGGAGGGCCTGCCGGTACGCGCTTCGGACGAAGATCGCGACCGCGTCCTGAGGGTGCTCCGCGACCGCGCAGCCGAGGGCCGGCTGTCGCACGAGACGTTCGAGCGACGCGTCGAATCCGCGCTTCAGGCGCGTACCCAGGCGGAGCTGTCCCAGCTGGTCCACGACCTGCCGCCGGGCAACCGCATCGTGCGCGGCCTGACCGGCGTCGTCTCCTCGCTGTCGTCGATGACGGCGCGCGTCGAGGCGGCCTGGCGCGCCCCGCGCCTCCCGCGCTTCGTCCTCCCCCCGCGCGATCGGGCGCGCCTGGTCATCGGGCGGGCGCCGACGTGTGAGTTCGTGGTCACGGACCTGACCGTCTCCCGACTCCACGCGGAGCTGCGGCGGGCCGGGAACGCCTGGCTGCTGTCGGACCTGGGATCGATGAACGGCACCCAGGTCAACGGGTACCGGATCTCCGGCCCGACCCGCGTGCGCCCCGGCGATGAGATCACCTTCGGCCGGCAGCGGTTCATCCTGACCGCCGGCTGACCTTCGCCGCCTTCTAGGGCCTGTCTCGAAGTCCCCGTCCGTAGCGAGCGGTGTCCAGGTGGTGCCTCGCAAGGCGGAGGAGGGAGTCAGCCTGGTTTTGGCTGGCGACCGACGACAACGCGGCGAGGCGCCGCCTGGACACCGCGCAGTAGGACAGCGGGACTTCGAGACAGGCCCTAGGCCGAGGTGCCCACGTCGACGGCCTCCGGAGCGGCGGGCCGGGCGTCGGACGGTCGGCGTCGTACCAAGGCGCACGAGACGGCGCCGACCGCGATCACGGCGATGGGCAGCGCCAAGGTCGGCCGCATCGCGTGGATGAAGCCGTGCTCGAACGTGGACGCCGCGACCCGCTGAACGTGCTGCGCGACGCTCGCCGGCGTTCCCGGCGGCAGCGTGATCGCCGCGCCGGTCTGCCCGGTGCCGACCTCCAGGCCGCCCTCGGCGGTGTTCTTGAAGGCGGCCACGAACTGACCGCGGACGCTCTCCGGAAGGGCGGCGGCCCGCTCGGCCGCCTCGTGCCGGAGCGAGACGGCGAGGCGATTCTGCAGCACCGCGCCGACCGCAGCACTGCCGATGACCGTCCCGATCTGCCGGATCGTGTTCAGCACACCGGAGGCGGCCCCGGCCATCCTGGGCTCCACGTTGTACATCGCGACGGTGATCATCGGGCCGAACACGCAGCCGATGCCGAACCCGGAAACGATCAGCGGCGGCTGGAACACGTACCAAGCGCGACCCACGCCGGCGGCCGCGGCGAGCCAGGCCATGCCGATGGCGAACAGGGCCAGACCGGTCATCAGGATGTACTTGCCGCCGATCCGATCCGACATCCGGCCCGCGAGCGGCGACACGGATGCCGACACCACCATCGCCGGCGCCATGACCAGGCCGGCCTTCAGCGCGCCGAAGCCCAGCACCGACTGCAGGTAGATCATCACCGGGAGGAACAGGCCGATCATTCCGACCTGGACGGCCGCGGACACCAGACTCATGACCGCGTAATCACGGTCGCGGAAGAGCCTGAAGGGCAGCAGCGGTTCACCGCGCTGCCGGGTGCCCTGGTAGATCAGGAAGACGACGAGGAGCAGCGCGGCCCCGCCCAGCAGCGCCCAGATCCCGGTGTTCCAGTCGTACCGCTGGCCCTCGGTGAGCCCGAAGGTGAGGCCGAACAGCGTCGCGGTGGCGAGCGCGACGCCCGGCACGTCCAGTCTGTGGCGGACGCCGTGCCGAAGGTCCGGCACGAGCCTGACGGCCATCGCGAGCACCACCGCGCCGATCGGGACGTTCACGAAGAAGATCCAGCGCCAGTCGGCCGCGCTGACCAGGAGACCGCCGAGCGTGGGCCCGGCGATCGTGGCCACGCCCGCGACCGCTCCCCAGACGCCGAGCGCCGCGCCTCGGCGCTCGGGCGGGAAGGTGCCGATGATGATGGTCATCGTCTGCGGCATCAGCGTCGCCGCGCCCAGGCCCTGCGCGGCGCGGGCGGCGATGAGCTGGGCCGGATCCCGTGACACGCCGCACAGCACGGACGCCACCGTGAACAGCGCGACGCCCCAGATGAACATCGTGCGCGGCCCGCGCACATCGCCCAGTCGACCGGAGGTGATCAGCAGCGCGGCGAGGACGAGGATGTAGACATTGATCACCCACAGCACTTCGTCGAGCGACGCGTGCAGCTTGTCGATCATGCTGGGGATGGCGACGTTGACGGCCGTCAGGTCGAGCAGCGTCATGAAGAATCCCAGGCTGAGCGTGAGCAACACCGCCCATGGATTGCCGCGCCATCCGCTCATTCGTATCCCTCCGTTCGCCGGGCAGGCGCAAACGCGATCAGGCCGTTCGAACCGCCGAAATGTGTCAGCTCTTGGCGGGAGCCTGGAGGCTCCAGAGCCGCCCGTCGGGGTCGCGTACGATCATTTCGCGGGTCCCGTAATGGGTGTTCTCGAACGGTGTGACCACGTCGACGGCCGGACCGGGACGGAACGCGTCCGCGTCGGCCACTTTCAGCGCGAGCTGCATCTTGGGCTCTCGGTCCTCGGGGATCTCGGAGACGACGAGAAAAGGACCCTCGCCGTTGCGGAACACGCCGGAATCGTCGCCGGTGGCGATTTCCAGCTCGAACCCCAGGGACTGAAAGAACTTCGCGGTCTTTCCCCAGTTGTGGGTCTCCAGGAAAACCGCTTCGAACCCTTCGGTCGCCATGTCATGACTCCTTTTCAGACGATTGCCGTCGCTGCCTGTGTGCGTCGTCGAGGTAGGCGCGCAGCGCGTCGGCGACCAACGCCGACAGGGACATGCCCTCCTCGATGGCGTGATGCTTGACCTGCTTGATCAGCTCCACCGGCAGGTACACGTTGAACTGCTTGACCTCCGCATCACCCATGAGGCCGATGCTAGCACACTAGCTTTCTAACTCTCTAGCTCGCGTGTCGATCGATTGACGGAGTGAGTACTCACTCCATACTGTGGAGGCATGACGGAAAAAAGCTCCCCCACGCCTTCCCGGCGCCGCGCGCCGGCCATGGACGCCGACCAGCGCCGCGCGATGATCGTCGCCGCGGCCCTCCCCCTCGTCGTCGAGTACGGCGCCTCGGTGACGACGGCGAAGGTCGCCAGAGCCGCGGGCATCGGCGAAGGCACGATCTTCCGGGTGTTCCCGGACAAGGACGCCCTGCTCAAGGCCTGCGTGGCCGAGGCCCTGCGGCCCGACGACACCGTCCGGCACCTGGAGGCGATCTCGCTCGATCAGCCGCTCGCGGACCGGCTCACCGAGGCGGCCGAGGTGATCCGCGGTTACCTGACCCGCATGGGCGCCGTGATCTCGGCCCTGGCCGCGACCGGGCGGCTCGAGCCTCCCAAGCCGGATGCGGAGGGCCGCCTCCCGGATCGCGAAGCGGGGCTGGCGGCACCTCGCGCGGCGCTGGCCGCCCTGTTCGAGCCCGACCAGGACCGGCTGCGACTCTCCGCCGAACGACTGGCGGACGCCTTCCAGCTCGTGGTGATGTCCGCCGGTCGCACCGGCGCGCCCGACCCGCTGACCGCCGAAGAACTCGTGGATCTGTTCCTGCACGGCGCGATCTCCTCGGGCGAGGACGCTCGGTGACCGCGGTCGCCGCGTACGACGCACTCGCGCCGCGTCGCCGGACGCTGGTGACCTTCGCCCTGCTGGGCTGCGCCTTCCTGGCCATGCTCGACGGCACCGTCGTCGGCACCGCGCTGCCGCGCATCGTCGAGCAGGTCGGCGGCGGCTCCTGGTACGTCTGGCTCGTCACCGCCTACCTGCTGACCTCCTCGGTCAGCGTGCCGGTCTACGGGCGCTTCTCCGACCTGTACGGCCGCCGCGCGCTGCTGCTCGGCGGGCTGTCGATCTTCCTGGCCGGCTCGCTCGCCTGCGGCCTCGCCGGCTCCATCGAGACGTTGATCGTCTCGCGTGCGGTCCAGGGCGTGGGCGCCGGCGCCCTGCTCACCCTCGGCATGGCCCTCATCCGCGACCTGTACCCGCCCGGCCGCGCGCAGGGACTGATCCGCATGCAGACCGCGCTGGCCACGATGATGGTGCTCGGCATGGTGGGCGGCCCGATCGTCGGCGGTCTGCTGGCCGACCACGCCGGCTGGCGCTGGGCGTTCTGGCTCAACCTTCCCATCGGCCTGGCCGCCGCGACGGTCCTCGTCCTCGCACTGCCCGGGCATCGGCCCGCCACGGCGCACGCCGGCCGCCTCGACGCGGCCGGGGTCCTCCTGCTCACCGCCGGCCTCTCGCTGATCCTGATCGGCCTCAGCCTCAAGGGCAACGCCACCGCCACGGAGTCCCGGTCCTGGACCGATCCGCCGATCGCGGGCTCCCTGCTCGGCGGCCTCACCCTGCTCGCCCTGCTCGTGCCCGTCGAGCGGCGGGCGGCCGTCCCCGTCCTGCCGCTGCGGCTGTTCCGCAACCGCACGTACACGGCACTGCTGAGCGCCGGGTTCTTCTTCCAGGTCGCGGCGCTGCCGGTGGGGATCCTGCTGCCGTTGTACTTCCAGCGTGTCCGCGGCGCGTCGGCGACCGTCTCCGGCCTGCTGGTCCTCCCGCTGCTGATCGGGATGACGCTGGGCAATCGGCTCACCGCCGCCGCCGTACTGCGCAGCGGCCGCGCCAAGCCCGCGCTCCTGACCGGCGCCGGGCTGCTCACCGCCGGCACCGCGGCGTTCTTCACCCTGGACGCCACGACGCCGCTCGTGCTGGCCTGCACGTGGCTGCTGCTCATCGGGCTGGGCATCGGACCGGCGATGGGCGGCATCACCATCGCCACTCAGAGCTGCGTGCCGCACGCCGACATGGGCACGGCCACCGCCGGCTCCGCCCTCACCAAGCAGATCGGCGGCGCGTTCGGCCTGGCCTGCGTCCAGTCCCTGATGGGCGGTCACGCCGCGGCCGCCCCCACCGCTTCGGCAACCGGCTCCACCGTCGCCTGGGGCGGCACCGTCGCCGGACTGCTCGCCCTGACGGCGCTCCTGTTCATGCGCGACCTGCCCATTCCCACGGGCGGCGAGCATCCCGCCCCGCGCCAGGACCCGACCGGCGCCCGGCCGTCACCGGCGCGCCGCGGACCCGCCTGAGATCGGCCGCCTCCCGCCGGCGGCGTTCCAGGCCCCGCGCGGGCGCGGACCGGGGCGCCCAGGCCGACACAGCCGTCGTTCGATAACGAGTGCGTCGCACCGTCTTGACGCCGGGAGCCGACGGTCGTAGGTTCCCGCACATGGGTTAGGAAAGTTTCCTAACCACGCCTGAGCAGCGGAGACGCCGTGACCACCTCGACGCCTGGGACTCCCAGCCTGCTGCGGGCCATCAACGACCGCGCCGCGCTGGAAGCGCTGCTCGCTCGGGGCCCGCTGACCCGGCCCGAGATCGGAGCCCTCACCGGCCTGTCAAAGCCCACCGCCTCCCAGCTCCTCACCCGGCTGCGGGAGGCGGGCCTCGTCGTCCTCGACGGGATCCGCGAGGGCGGGCCGGGGCGCACGGCGGAGTTGTACCGCATCAACCCGGACGCCGGGTACGTCGCGGGGCTGGACGTCCGGCGCGCCCGCATCCGGGCCTCCGTCGCCGACCTCACCGGCGCCGTCACCGGAACGTTCGAGCTGCACACGCCGGGCACTTCCGGCGGCGACGCCGTGGCGCGGGCCCGGGCCGCCGTGGAGGGCGCCGCCGAGGCCGCCGGCCTGGCCCTCGACCGGATCGACCGGATCGTCATCGGCCTCCCCGGCGCCCTGGACCCGCGGACCGAGCGGCTCGGGTACGCCTCCCACCTTCCAGGCTGGCACATTCCCGACCTGCTCAGCCGGCTACGCGACGGCATCGGCCGGCCCGTCGCCGTCGAGAACGACGTCAACCTCGTCGCCATGGCCGAGCTCACGCACGGTCAGGCCACGGGATCCCGCAACTTCGTCCTGCTGTGGGTCAGCGCCGGCATCGGCATGGCGATCGTGCTCGACGGCTCGCTGGTCCGCGGCGCGACCGGAGGCGCCGGCGAGGTCGGCTACATGCCGGTCGCCGCCGCTCCGATCATCCGCGAGCCGGGCCGCGCCAACACCGGTGGTCTACAGGCCGTCGCGGGCGCGCCCGCCGTGCTCAAGCTGCTGCGCGCGCACGGCTTCCGCGGCAGCGACGCCGGACAGATCGTCGACCGGGCCCGTACGGCGCTGGAGGCCGGCGACGAACGGGCCGCGGCCGGGCTCGGCGAGCTCGGCGCCCGGCTCGCGACCGGCCTGGCCGCGATCGTCAGCGTCCTGGACCCCGAACTGATCGTGCTCGCCGGCGACACCCCCATCGCCGGCGGGGAACCGTTGCGCTGCAAAGTCGCGCGTGAGCTCTACTCGATGACCATCCCTCGTCCCCCAGTGCTGCTCAGCTCGGTCGGCGGCGATCCCGTCCTGGCCGGCGCGCTCCACCTCGCCCTCGGCGAGACCCGAGAACAGATCTTCTCCAACACCGTTCGCCAACCCTGATCCCGACCGTTTCCCCGGCCGGCCGCGTTAAGGAGAACAGGAGTGTTCCCACGCCATCGGCGGCTCGTAACCGCCCTCATCGTCACCCTCACCGCGACGGCCTGTACGGCGGGCAGCGGCGGGTCCGCCACCGAGTCCGGGCCCAAAGCGGAGGCCCCGCAGACCATCGAGGTCTGGCACGGCTGGAGCGCCCCGCACGAGGTCCAGGCGTTCGACGCCGCCGTCGCCGGGTTCCACAAGCTGCACCCCAACATCACCGTCAAACTGGTGAAGGGCCAGGACGACACCAAGATCCTCAACGCGATCCGCAGCGGCAACCCGCCGGACGTGGTCTCGTCCTTCTCCACCAACAACGTCGGCCAGTTCTGCTCGAGCGGCGCGCTCCAGGACCTGACGCCCTTCCTGAAGAAGGACAAGGTCGACATGAGCGTCTTCCCGCAGACCGTGCAGACCTACACCCAGTACAAGGGCGTCCGCTGCACCCTCCCCCTGCTCGCCGACGACTACGCGCTGTACTCCAACAAGGCACTGATGAAGGGCAACCAGCCGCCGAAGACGATCAGCGAGCTGACCGCCCTGGCCAAGAAGCTCACGGTCCGCAACCCGGACGGCACGATAAAGGTCGCCGGGTTCCTGCCCTCGGTGACGTACTACGAGCACGTGGGCGAGCACGTCGCCCCGAGCTTCGGCGTCAACTGGCTGAACGGCCAGGGGCGGGCGAACTTCGCCACCGACCCGGGCTTCGCCAAGTACCTGCAGTGGGAGAAGAGCCTGCTCGACTGGTACGGCTATGACAACGTCAAGAAGTTCGTCCACTCGATGGGACAGGAGTTCGAGGCCTCCAACCCGTTCGAGAAGGGCAAGGTCGCCATGGCGATCGACGGCGAATGGCGCGTGAAGTTCCTCCAGGACGAGGCACCGAAGGTCCAGTACGACACCACGCCCGTGCCGGTGAACGACGACCGGCAGAACGCCTACGGCGGCGGCTTCGTCACCGGCACCATCGTCGGAGTCCCGCGCGGCGCCAAGCACCCGCAGGCGTCGTGGGAGTTCGTGAAGTACCTGACGACGAACACCGACGCGCTGGTCACCTTCGCCAACGGCCTCGGCAACGTGCCGAGCACGATCCCGGCACTGTCCTCGCCGAAGCTGACGCTGCCACCGCAGTTCCACACCTTCCTGGACGTGTTCAAGAACCCGAACAGCACGACGATCCCGTCGACGGTCAACGGCGGTGACTTCGTCGTCAAGTTCGACAGTTTCGTGCAGGACCAGTGGGAACCCGGCAAGGTGCCCAACCTGCAGCAGGGTCTCACCGACCTGGACAACAAGGTCAACAGCGCCCTGAAGCTGGCGGGCGGCTGACGATGGCGGCCGTGCTCTCGGCCGGCCCGGTGACGGCGGCGCATGCCCGCCGCCGTCACCGGCTCCGCGTCCTGGCGTTCATGTCCCCGTGGCTGGTCGGGTTCTCGCTGTTCTTCGCCTACCCGCTCGCCGCGACCGTCTACTTCTCCTTCTTCCGCTACAACCTGTTCCAGCTCACGCCCGTCGGGCTGGAGAACTACAAGTTCCTGTTCAAGGACCCGTACGCCTGGACGGCGATCAAGAACACCCTGTGGCTGGTCGTCGTCATGGTGCCGCTGCGGGTGCTGTTCGGGCTCGGCCTCGCGCAGTTGCTGACGAAGATCAAACGAGGCGGGAACATCCTGCGCTCGATCTTCTACCTGCCGTTCCTGATCCCGCCGGTCGCCGCCACGGTCGCGTTCGTGTTCGTGGTCAACCCCGGCACCGGGCCGATCAACGGCCTCTTCGCCAAGGTCGGCATCCACCTTCCGGACTGGTTCAACGACCCGACGTGGACCAAGCCGGGCCTGACGCTCCTGGCCCTGTGGGGCATCGGCGACGTCATGATCATCTTGCTGGCCGCGCTGCTGGACGTGCCCAAGGCGCTGTACGAGGCGGCGGCCATCGACGGGGCGAACGCCTGGCAGCAGTTCCGCCAGATCACGCTGCCGACGATCTCGCCGGTGCTGATGTTCTCCGCCGTGACGGGCGTCATCCAGACGCTGCAGTACTTCACGCAGGCGATGGTCGCGGCGCATGTCTCGCAGGGCAACGCCGACCAGGCGGGCACGACCACCGCTCCCGGCTATCCGGACGGGGCGTCGCTCACCTTCCCGCAGACGCTCTACAACGAGGGCTTCCAGCAGTTCAACATGGGCTACGCCTGCGTGCTGGCCCTCGTGCTGTTCGCCGTCGCGATGTTCTTCACCCTGATCCTGCTCCGCCGGTTCCACGCGTTCGGCGACGACTGAAAGGAGGGAAACAGATGACCGGCACGACTCTCGCCGTACGCCCACCGGCCGTCGGCTCGTCGCCGCGGCCCAGCATACGAGGGCGGCGCGGGCGGCGCTTCCTGTACTGGACGGCGACCCACGCGATCGCCATCGCCCTCGCGATCATGTTCCTGGCGCCGTTGATCTTCATGTTCCTCACCGCGGTGATGAGCTCCGACCAGACCCTCACCGGCGCGCTGTGGCCGAGCAGCTGGCACTGGGGGAACTTCTGGAAGGCGCTGACCACCGACAACGGCGTCATGCTGCACTGGGTCGCCAACACGTTGATCTACGCGGTCCTGGCCACCGCCTTCATGCTGGTCTCGAGCGTTCCGGTGGCGTACGCCCTGGCGAGGTTCCGCTTCCGCGGCCGCAAGCTGGCATTCGTCCTGGTCATCACGACGATGATGCTGCCGCCGCAGGTGACGATCGTGCCCTTGTACATCCTCTGGGCGCGCTTCCACCTGACCGGCACGCTGTGGCCGCTGATCCTCCCGCTGCTGTTCGGCGACGCCTTCTCGATCTTCCTGCTCCGGCAGTTCCTGCTGACGATCCCGAAGGAGTACACCGACGCGGCGCGGGTCGACGGCTGCGGGGAGTTCCGGGCGATGATCCGGGTGATCCTGCCGATGGCCCGGCCGGCGATCGCCGCGGTGGCGCTGTTCCAGTTCTTCTACGCCTGGAACGACTACTTCGGCCCGCTCATCTACACCAAACCGGAGACCTGGACCCTCGCGGTGGGCCTGTCGACCTTCCGTGCCGCCCACCATGTCGAGTGGAACCTGACCATGGCCGCGACGCTCCTGACCGTGCTGCCGGTGATCGTGGTGTTCTTCCTGGCACAGCGCGTGTTCATCCAGGGCGTGACCTTGACAGGGGTGAAGGGATGAAGATCTGTGTGGTCGGCGGCGGGTCGACGTACACGCCGGAGCTGGTCGACGGCATCGCCCGCCTGCGTTCGACCCTGCCGGTCTCGGAGCTGGCGCTGGTCGACCCGGACAAGACCCGCCTGGACCTGGTCGGCGGGCTGTCCCGGCGCATCTTCGCCCGGCAGGGGCACCCCGGAACGATCCGTACGACGTCCGACCTGGACGAGGGCGTCGACGGGGCCTCGGCCGTGCTCCTGCAGCTGCGCGTCGGCGGGCAGGCGGCCCGCCACGTCGACGAGACCCTGCCGCTGGACTGCGGCTGCGTCGGGCAGGAGACGACCGGCGCGGGCGGACTGGCCAAGGCGCTGCGCACCGTGCCCATCGTGCTGAACATCGCCGACCGGGTCGCCGCGCTGGCACCGGACGCCTGGATCGTCGACTTCACCAACCCGGTCGGGATCGTCACCCGGGCCCTGCTGGACGCCGGGCACCGGGCGGTCGGCCTGTGCAACGTCGCGATCGGCTTCCAGCGCCGCTTCGCCGCCACGCTCGGCGTCCGGCCCGACCGCGTACGCCTCGGGCACGTCGGCCTGAACCACCTGACCTGGGAACGCGCGGTGTACCTCGACGATGAGGACGTCCTGCCGCGGCTGCTGGCCGACCACGCCGAGGAGATCGCCGCCGACCTCGAGCTGCCGGCCGCCCTCATCCGCCGTCTCGGCGTCGTCCCGTCGTACTACCTGCGCTACTTCTACGAGCACGACGCGGTCGTGGCCGAGCAGTTGCACGCACCCTCGAGGGCGGAGCAGGTCGCGGTGATCGAGGAGGGGCTGCTGGAGATGTACGCCGACCCCGCGCTCGACGAGAAACCGGCCCTGTTGGAGGAACGCGGCGGGGCGTACTACTCCGAGGCCGCCGTCGACCTGGTCGCCTCCCTGGCCGGCGACCGCGGCGACGTCCAGGTCGTCAACCTCCGCAACGGCGGCCGGCTGCCGTTCCTGCCGGACGAGGCGGTGATCGAGGTCCCGGCCCGGATCACCGCGTCCGGGCCCGAAGCGCTGCCGGTCGACCCGGTCGAGCCGCTGTACGCCGGGCTGATCGCGCACGTCACCGCGTACGAGGAACTGGCCCTGGAGGCGGCGCTGAAGGGCGGCGTGGACCGGGTCGCCGACGCGCTGCTGGCCAACCCACTGATCGGGCAGGCGAGCATCGCCGACGAGCTCGCCCCCCGCCTCGTCGCCGCGAACGCCGCCCACCTGCCCTGGGCGGTGAACGCGTGATCCTGGCGATCGACGGCGGGAACAGCAAGACCGACGTCGCCGTGCTGACCGCCGCCGGCGAGGTCCTGGCCACCGCGCGCGGCGACGGGTTCCGCCCGGTCGCCGACGGCGTGACCGAGGCGGTGGGCACCGTCGCCGAGGCGGTCACGCGCGCCCTCTCGGCGGCCGGGGCGGGCACGCCCGTCGACCACGTCTCGGCCTACCTGGCCAACGTCGACCTGCCCGTGGAGGAGGAGCGGTTCCACCGGCTGTTCACCGAACGCGGGTGGGGCCGCGGCGTACGGGTCGGCAACGACACCTTCGCGCTGCTGCGGGCGGGAGCCACCGAGCCGTGGGGTGTCGCGGTCGTGTGCGGGGCGGGCATCAACTGCGCCGGCGTCGCCCCCGACGGGCGGGTCGCGCGGTTCCCCTCGATCGGGCGGGTGACCGGCGACTGGGGTGGCGGTCACCACCTCGGTGAGGAGGCGCTGTGGCACGCCGTCCGCGCCGAGGACGGCCGTGGCCCGCACACCGCCCTGGCCGACGCCGTCGCCGCGCACTTCGGCCGCGCCGGCGTCGAGGACGTCGCGCTCGCGATCCACTTCGGGGAGCTCTCCGAAGCGCGGCTGGGAGAGCTGTCCCCGGTCCTGTTCGCGGTCGCGGCGGCGGGCGACCCGGTCGCGCGGAGCCTGGTCGACCGCCAGGCGGAGGAGATCGTCGCGCTCGCCACCGTGGCGCTGCGCCGCCTGGACCTGCTCGACGTCCCGGTGGAGGTCGTCCTCGGTGGCGGTGTCCTCGCCGCCAGGCATCCCCTGCTGATGGCCGCGATCGAGGACCGGCTGGCGGGCCTCGCCCCGCAGGCCAAGCCCGTCGTCGTCGAGGCTCCCCCACTGCTGGGCGCCGCCCTCCTCGGCCTCGACGCCGCCAACGCCCCACCGGAGGCGTACGACCGCCTGCGCGCCCATTTCGGCTAGGGCGTGATCGCGGGGGGGTGTGAGGGAGGACGGTCGCCTGTCACAACGAAAGGACTCAGCGAGCTTCAGCCGTGATGTCGGGATTTTTCCTGTCTTGTAGCACGGCTGCGTATCGGACAAAGCGCCGCTAAGCGTCGATATGGTCGGCCAGACGAAGGGTTCTGCCCGGTCTAGCGGCCAATGCGGCCTCTAACCGCTATACAGCACGATAGGTCCGATTTGCAGGACTGCGCCTTTGTTGCCATCTTACCTTGCACTTGTCTTGTCGGGAATCTACCGGGGAATGCTACAAATTGCAGCGCAGTCCCGAAAAGCGGGAGAGCGCGGCTAGCGACGGCTATCGCTTGATTCCGACAAAAGGAGATTGACGTGCTGAAGAAGACGTGCATCATCGGCGGCCTGTTCCTCACCACGGCCGCCGGGGCCCTGTTCACAGGCTCGGCCGCGTCTGCGTCGGTTCCCGCCTGGGGCGGCGGCTGCTGCGGCAGCTCCAGCCATTTCCGGTTCTTCTCGCACCACCGGAACTTCAACGCCAACCAGAACGAGCTGTTCAACCACCTCCGCATCCGGATCCACAACCGGAACAACAACATCGCCATCGCGCGGAACACGCAGGCGCAGGCGGAGCGGCAGAACCAGTTCGAGCGCCAGGCCGAGCGTCAGCGGCAGTTCGAGATCGACTAAGAGTATTCGTCATCGGGTCGCGCTCGTTTCGCAGGGCGCGACCCGATCGCGCTATTCGGACGCCGGCACGAACACGCTCATCCGGTAGGTAGTCGGCTGCACCAGTCGCCCGCAGAACATGTCGATCCGGACCATCGACGGATCGGTCACCTCGAACTCGGACGCGAAGCGGCGCCTGAAGTCCTCCCACTCGGCTTCGTCGCAGGTCTGGAAGACGACCTCCCAGCGCCCCGCCCGCTCCTCGTACGCGGCCCTGGCTCGCCGTCGCAGCTCTTCCCGCCGCCGCTTCCGCTTCCTCTGCCCTGGCATGCCGATCAGCATCACGGACCGGCGACACCCCGGCAACATCGATGACCGAATGTCTGTTTTGGGGGGTTGTCTGGCTACATGTCCCCAGCGTACGGTGCTGGACATGTCTGAACAGGTCAGGGAACAGGGGTGGACATGACGGACGCTCCTGTCCTCAAGCATCAGAACATCGCCCGCACCCTCGCCGGGGAGATCCGGGCGGGCCGGTTGAAGCGGGGCAGCCGGCTGCCCGGCGAGCACGCCCTCGCCGCCCGGTTCTCGGTCAGCCGGAACACCATTCGCTCGGCGCTGACCGAGCTGAGCCGGGAAGGGCTCATCGCGACCCATTCGGGCAAGGGATCGTTCGTCACCTTCGACGGTCGCCTTCTCGACGATGGGCTGGGCTGGGCCCGCGCGCTGGCCGACCAGGGCGTGGCCACCGAGACCCGGCTGCTGCGCCTGGAGAAGGTCGACGACCCCGGCCTCGCGGAGCGGCTCGGCCTGGAGTCGTCGTCGTTCTTCGCCGTCGACCGCGTACGGACCCTGGCGGACGGGCCGGCGGTATCGCTGGAGCGCAGCCGCATCCCCGGCGTCGACGGCCTGCTCGACCTGCCCGCCAGAGGCCTGATCGAAGGATCACTGACCGCGACCCTGGCCTCCGTCGGGCTGTACGCCGACCACGGCGACGAATGGGTTTCCGCCGGGCCCCTCGAGACCGCCGACGCGGAGGAACTGGGCCGCCGGCCCGGTGAGTGGTTCCTCCGCACGCGGCGCGTCAGCTGGACCGCGGCCGGTGACCTCGTGGAGCACGTCGAGAGCCTGCTCGACCCGGCGCGGTTCCAGCTGCACCTGCGCTTCGGGGCCTCCTCATGACCGGTGCCGCCGACCGTGCCCTCGGAGCGCTGTACGGGCTGGCGATCGGTGACGCGCTCGGCATGCCGACCCAGTCGCTCCCCCGCCAGCGGATCCAGGAGACGTTCGGGACGCTCACCGGATTCGAGGCCGCTCCGCCCGACCAGCCCCTGGCAGCCGGAATGCCGGCCGGAGCGGTCACCGACGACACCGAGCAGGCCGTCCTGCTCGCCCGCCTGCTGATCGACGGCGGTGGGCGGATCGACCCGCTCGTGCTGGCGCGGTCCCTGCTGGAGTGGGAGGACGACATGCGCCGGCGGGGCTCGCTGGACCTGCTCGGCCCCTCGACGAAACGCGCCGTGGCCGCCGTCGCCGGTGGCACGCCGGTCGAGGAGGCCGGCCGTTACGGCGACACCAACGGCGCCGCCATGCGGATCACGCCCGTCGGCATCGCCGCCGGCGGGGACGGACCCGACGCCCTTCTCGACAGCGTCGTCGAGGCGAGCAGCGTCACCCACAACACCAGCGTCGCCCTCGCCGGCGCCGCGGCCGTCGCGGCGGCCGTGAGCGCCGGAATCGACGGCGCGGACGTCGAAGAGGCCGTCCGGCACGCCGAGCGCGCCGCGGCCGCCGGTGTCCGCCGTGGTCACTGGGTGGCCGCCGCCGACATCGCCGCGCGCATCCGGTGGGCGACCGGTCTCGTGGCCGACCGGCCCGTCGCGGCCGCCGCCGAGGACATCTACGACCTCGTCGGGACCAGCGTGGCCACCCAGGAGTCGGTGCCGGCCGCTTTCGCGGTCCTCGCCCTGTACCCCGACGACCCCTGGCAGGCATGCCTGCTCGCGGCCTCACTCGGCGGCGACTGCGACACGATCGCGGCGATCGCCGGAGCCATCGCGGGGGCCTGCCACGGCATCCGCTCCCTGCCCGAAGAGGCCGTCGCGACCGTGCGCCGGGTCAACGACCTCCCGCTCGACGACCTGGCGCTCCGCCTCCTCACCCTGCGTCACGGGGCCTGACCGCCCCACTAGATCCCCTGAGAAGGTCCCCATGTCCAACCACAACAAGGTCGGCGCCGTCGAAACCCGCGGCATCGAGCCCGTGCCCGACGAGGAACGCCGCGGCGGTTCGAGGGTCGGCTGGGAGGTGTTGACTTCCTCCCTCCCGAGGGAGGGGGATTCCCGTCGGCCTTGTGGCCGATCCGGCTTAGGCCGGGCGCCTCGCGGCGCGGGTTTCCTGGTTCAGCGCCGACTGCGGAAGGGAGGACCCTTGCCGTCTTACACCAGCTCCACAGGCATCACCGGGACTGTGCCCGGTTACGGCTTGACCAGCCGCAAGGATGTTCTTGGCCGCGTTGATGTCCCGGTCGTGCCGGGTGCGGCAGCCCGGACACGTCCAGTGCCGGGTGGAAAGACTCAGCGCCGCGAGCAGGTGCCCGCAGACCGAGCAGGTCTTGGAGGAGGGGTACCAGCGGTCGATCACCACCAGGCGCCGCCCGGCACGTTCGGCCTTGTACTCCAACTGTCTGCGGAACTCCCCCCACCCCGCATCGGAGATCACCCGCGCCAGTGTCCGGTTCTTCACCATGTTGGTGACGGCGAGGTCTTCGATGACGATGGTGTCGGCTCTGCGGATGAGGTTGGTGCTGGTGCGGTGCAGGAAGTCGGCGCGGGCGTTGCGGATCTTGCGGTGGGCGCGGGCGACTTTGGCCTTGGCCTTGCGGCGGTTCATGCTCCCGCGCTGGCAGCGGGCCATGCGCCGCTGGTAGCGGGCCAGGTTGCGGGCCTTACGTTCCAGATGGCGGGGGTTGGCGATGCGTTCCCCGTCGGAGGTGACCGCGAAGTCCTTGATCCCGAGGTCGACGCCGATGGCGTGCCCGGCCTCGTCCATGGGCTCGGGGGTGTCGGTGTCGATGGCGAACGTCACGTACCAGCGGCCGTCCGTGTCGCGGGAGATGACGACCATGGTGGGGTTGAGCGTGGACACCTCGACATCGTCGAAGGACCACACGAACCTCAGCGGCGTGGCCGTCTTGGCCATGTACAACTCACCGTTCTTCATCCGGAACGCCGAGCGGGTGTAGTGCGCGGATTGGCGGGAGTTGCGGTTCTTGAAGCGGGGGTATTTGGCGCGACCGGCGAAGAAGTTCGCGAACGCCGCGTGCTGATGCCGCAGCGTCTGCTGCAGCGGAACCGAAGACACCTCCGACAGAAACGCCAGGTCCTCGGTCTTCTTCCACTCCGTCAGCGCCGCATCGGTCTGCTTGTAGGAGGTCTTCTGGCCCCGCTGGTGATACGCCGCGTGGCGTTCGGCGAGGGTCTTGTTCCACACCAGGCGCACACACCCGAACGTGCGGCTGAACACCGCCGCTTGTTCGGGGTCCGGGTAGGCCCGGCACTTGTACGCCGTCCGCATGACCGCGAACTTACAGATGACATGCGCACGCGTAAAGCGGTTCGTCGAATTGCGGTGAATTCCGTTTTTGGACCATCCCGGCTGGGCCGGGCCGTTCCTGACGGAGTCCGAATTCCTCCCCGACCTGAAGGCCGCAACGTCCCTCGGAGGAGCAGGTGAACAGACCACCGCCGCGTACGCCCTGCTCGCATCCTCCACATCGCCTTCGGCGTCGGCGCGAGTTCCGTGCTCACCGTCGTGTCATCGTCCGCATCGGCCCGGCCGGGTGCGTCCTCGCCATGCCCGGAGCCGAGGTCCTGCGCGTCCCCGCCTTCGACGTACGGGCGGTCGACAGCAATGGCGCCGGCGACGCGCACGTCGGCGTCTTCGTCGCCGGTCTCGCCGAAGGGCTGTCACCGGCGCGGGCCGCGCTGCGCGCCAACGCCGCCGCCGCGATCGCCGTCACGCGCCGCGGCCCGGCGACGGCACCGACCCGCACGGACGTCGATCGTCTCCTCGACGGGGCATGACGGAAAACGACCCTTGGGGGCAGGCGGCCACCGCTGACGGGAACGACCCGCGCGCTTTGGGATAGGCGACCGCACCCTCGGCGCTCCAGTTCGTCCAGCGGGCGAGCGTGCCGCTCGCCGGTGCTCACACGGTTCGCGCGTGAGCACCGGCGAGCGGCGGTGAGGTCAGCCGGTGTACGGGGCGAAGATCTTGGAGAACTCGTAGGGCTGCTGCGGGATGTTGGTGCACTGGTAGAGCGCGCCGGTGCAGGCGTTGCGGTCTCTGGTCTCCTCCCAGAACGCGAGCATCCCGAGGTGGTGCTGCTTGGCGAAGGTCACGAGCTGGCGGGCGTCGTCCTGGTTGTAGACGTTGTGGTCGTCGTTCTCGCCGAGCATCGGGGTGACGCCGACCATCGCCCAGAGCTGGGCGTCGGTCTTGCCCGGGTACAGCGTCTTGAGCTGGTCGTGGGTGGACTGTGCGGCCTGCACCGCCGCGTCGCCGTAGTCGACGGAGCGGTAGTAGTCCATGGCCATGACGTTGACGAGGTCGAGGTCGACCCCGGCGTTCTTGGCGGACGTGACGACGTTCAGGCCGTCGGAGGTCAGGCCCTCCGGCAGCACCGGCAGGGTGAGGGAGATCTTCAGGCCGGGGTGGCTCTGCTGCAGCCGGGCCAGGGCCTGCGACCGCCGGTCGATCGACGCCGTGTCGGCCACCGCGGCGCCCTCGATGTCGAAGTCGACGTACTTGGCGCCATAGGCGTCCACGACCGCGGCGTACTCGGTGTACAGCGCGTTCACGTCGCCGCAGGCCTGGGCGAGTTCGATGCCGGACGCGCCGCCGAAGGAGATCTTCACGTCGCCGCCTGCGGCGCGCAGCTTGTCGATCTCGTCCTTCTGCCAGGCGGCCCTCGGATCGTAGGCGTTGAACCAGCTCGCCTTACAGCCGGCGCTCGTCACGAACGCGAGGGTGAAGCCCTTGAGCCCACCCGCCTGCGCCATATCGCTGAGGACGGGGGTCGGCCAGGAGCCCATGTCGACGTACGGTGCGACGTACGGCCGGTTGCCCGAGGGCGGCGGAGAACCGGCGTCGGTGGTCGCGCTCACCTGGGCGGAGAAGGCGGAGAGGTTTCCGGCGGCGTCCCTGGCCCGCACCTTGAACGTGTAGGTCGTCGCAGGCTGGAGCCCGGTGACCGTGGCGCTCGTGCCGGAGGCCGTGGTCGCCAGGGTCGTGCCCTGGAAGACCTCGTATCCCGTGACGCCGGTGTCGTCCGTGGCGGCGGTCCAGGACAGCGACACGCTCGACGAGGTGTGGCCGGTCGCCTTGAGGCCCGATGGCGCGGACGGCGGTTGGGTGTCGCCGCCGCCGCTGCCGCCGTCGCACGAGGCGCCGTTCAGCCGGCAGCCGGACGGGTCGGCGGTGCCGGAGACGACGAATCCGAAGCTCACCGTGGCACCAGGGGCGATCTGCCCGTTGTACTCGCGGTTCTTGAGCGTGTAGTGGTCACCGGACTTCGAGAGCAGCGCGTCCCAGTAGGTGCCGACCGTGGTCGACGCGGTGAGGTCGAACTCCACGGTCCAGCCGCTGATCGTCGCGGTTCCGGTGTTCTTGATCGTGTACTGACCCTGGTAGCCGGTGTCCCAGCTCGAGGTCCTGGCGAACGTGGCGGTGGCGGCGGTGGCCGCGTGGGCGGGGCGGGCGACGACGAAGCCGGCGAGCAGGGCCGTCGCGGCGAGAGTGACGAATAGGCGTCTCAACGTCTCGCTCCTGGCGGGGAGAGGAGGAAGGATGGCCCCCGAGAAAGCTTTTAGTAAGCTTTCCTGTTAGTTGTTACCCGGTCACACCGTCCAAGTCAAGGCCGCGCCGACCGGTACCGGCACCTCGCCCCCGGGAGTGTCAGATCGGTCCGTAGACCGCGCTCTCCGCGCCGGTGGTCAAAGCCCAGTAGCGATCGCCGAATGACCAGTGCCACCACTCGGTGGGGTAGTTGACGAATCCCACGGCGGTCATCACCTCGGCCAGCAGGTCACGGTTGGCTCGAGCGGTACTGGAGACAGGGGCGCTCATCGGACAGGTGTCCTCCTGGCCTGTACGGTGGCCGTTCACCGGACCGCCCATATCAAGCTCAAGAGCGCCGGCGGCCGCGAGAGTCAGATCCACCGCGGCACCGGCGCAGTGCGGAGCGACGTCTACGGGAGAGACGAAGGCGCTGGTCCGCTTCCGCAGCTCGGCAGGGTCGCTGACGCCTTCGCTCCGAAGGCGTTCTTCATGACGCGCGAACCGCCGAGCCTGTTCAGCGGTCGTGCGATGGCCTTCGATGACGAGCAGCTCGACCCCATCGGGAAGCATCGCGGCCGCTGCGCCGAGGCGGTCCAGGACACCCGCCCGCACACGGCCGTAGGCGCCCGCGGCGTCCCGTTCGCGCGAATCCAGGCGCAGGCCCGGGACCATACCGACGTCGGCGAGAGGCTCCCCGCAGTCGATCACAGGAACCCGCTGGACCCGAGGATCACTGAGCAACAGCAAGAAGCGTCCATTCGCCGGGAGCCGACCGCCATCGCCTCCATGATCGCATCCACGCCGTCCCCCGTCGCGGAGGGCGATGAACCCGCGCAGCGGCACCGCCGCTCCGGCAGCGGCGTGTTTCGCGTTGACTCATCCGATGTCTGGCTCATAATGCAGTCAGAGATCCTGCAAAGGTTTTCACGCATGCCGGTCCGACCGGCATGCGAGAGAACGGCGAGCCGTTCCCATCCCCTGGGTGACACGCGCCCCGCGGTGTCGCTGAAGCGGCACGCCCCCGCCCAGACATAGGAGGACTGGATGAGACGGCGGAGGCTTGGAACAACCCTGTTCGCGCTCGTGACGGCGATGTGCGCGACCGCGGCGAGCGCGCACGCGGCGGGAGGCGTCGCGGCCGATCAGCTGCTGTCGCTGAACCGGCCCGTGACGGCGTCCTCGTCCGGCGGCTGCTGCGCCGCGAAGAACGCCGTGGACGGCGACTCGTCGACACGGTGGGCCAGCGCCTCGGGCAAGGATCCCCAGTGGATCTACGTCGACCTCGGCGCGGTCGCCCACATCAGCCGGGTGCGCCTGCAGTGGGACGCCTCGTGCGCCGCCGCGTACGAGATCGACACGTCGAACGACCAGGCGACCTGGACGCGCATCTACTCGACGACCAGCGGCAAGGGCGGCGTCGAGGACCTGACATCGCTCGACGGCACGGGGCGATACGTGCGGGTGTACGGTTCAAAGCGGTGTCGCAGCGACTCCTCTCACGGGTACTCGCTGCAGGAGTACGGCGTCTACGGCACCATCGGCGGTGACACGACGCCACCGGCCCCGCCGGGCACCCCCACCCTCGTCGGCGACACGCCGAACAGCGCGACCATCCGCTGGACCGCCTCCACCGATGACACCGGCGTGACCGGCTACGACGTCTACCATGACGGCCAGCTGTGCGCGAGCGTCGACGGTTCGACGCTGACCGGCACCTGCGGCGGCCTGAACCCCAACACGGCGTACGGCTTCTACGTGAACGCCCGCGACGCGGCCGGCAACGTCTCCCAGCCGAGCGGCACGCTGTCGGTGACGACGCCTCCGTCCGACGACCACACGCCGCCGACCGCGCCGGCCGACGTGCACACCACCGCGGTGACCGGCACCGGCATCGACCTGGCCTGGACCGCCTCGACCGACAACGTGGGCGTCGCCGGTTACCGCGTCTACGACGTGACCGGCGGAACCCGAACGCGGATCGGCGCGTCGGACGCGGACACCCCGCGCGCGACCGTGGACGGCCTGACGCCGAACACCACCTACCACCTGCAGGTGACGGCGTACGACGGCAACGGCAACGAGAGTGACGGCAGCACGCCGGTCCTGGACGTCACGACCTCCGGTAGCTCGCAGTGCACCCCCGCTGAGGGCGTCTGCGTGGTGACCCAGGTCGGCACGGACGACGACGTCGTCTGGGGTCTGGTCACCCTGCCCGACGGCACGATCCTGTTCAACGAACGCGACGCGCACTCCATCGTCCACCTCGACCCCAGGACCGGGGCGAAGAAGACGATCGGCACGGTCCCGAACGTGCAGAGCACCGACGGCGAGGGCGGCCTGACCGGGCTGGAGATCAACCCGGTGAGCTTCTCCTCCGACCACTGGCTCTACATCATGCACACCTCGCCGTCGGACAACCGGATCGTGCGGATCAAGTACGACCCGTCCGCGGACGCGCTGCAGACCGGCACCGAGCAGGTTCTCGTCTCCGGCATCCAGCGCAACAAGTTCCACGACGGCGGCCGGCTGCGCTTCAGCCCCGACGGCAAGTACCTGTTCGCCGGCACCGGTGACGCGCAGAACGGCGACAACGCCCAGAACACCAGCAGCCTCAACGGCAAGGTCCTCCGGATCGACCCGGACGGCTCGATCCCGGCGGACAACCCGTTCCACAACGCCGTGTGGAGCTACGGCCACCGCAACGTGCAGGGCCTGGCGTTCGACGCGCAGGGGCGCCTGTGGGAGCAGGAGTTCGGCAACAGCGTCATGGACGAGACGAACCTCATCACGAAGGGCGGGAACTACGGCTGGCCGTCCTGCGAGGGCACGTCCGGCACCTGCGGAACGTCCGGGTTCATCGCGCCCAAGCACACGTATCCGGTGGCCGACGGCTCCTGCAGCGGCATCACGATCGTCCGCGGCTACCTGTACGTCGCGTGCGAGCGCGGCACGCGCCTCTACCGCGAGCAGATCAGCGGGAGCGACCTGACCAACGTCAAGGAGTACCTGAACGGCGCCCACGGGCGGCTGCGCACCGTCGAGCCGGCGCCGGACGGCGGCATCTGGCTGGCCACCTCCAACGGCGGCGACAAGGACAGCACCGCGCACAACAGCGACAACCAGATCTTCCACGTCTCGGTGTCCTGACAGGCAGCGCGGCGGTCGGCGGAAGCGCCCGCCGGCCGCCGCGCGACCGCCCTGACAGGCGTCGGTGACGCCGCTCGACCCGGGCTCGTACCCGCGGCCCACGGTCGATCAGGCCGGTCCCAGGTCGGCCAGGCCGGTGCGCGTGCCCGTGACGTCCTCACCGACCGCCGCCACCGCGCCGCTCAGGCGCGCCCCGGCCCGCACGCGTGCGCCGGGGAGAACCACCGACCGATCCACCTCCGCCCCCGGCTCCAGGACACACCCGGGGTACAGCAGACTGGACCGTACGACCGCGCCGGGCGGCACGTCGGCACCCGCCCCGACGAGGCTGCGCAGGTGGGGGACGAAGCGAGGCGGCGCGTCGGCCAGCGTGCGCGGGAGAGTCTCCGGCGGCAGCGGGAACGGACGGTCGAGCAACCGCATCTGCTCCAGGTGGTAGCGCTCCACGGTGCCGATGTCGGCCCAGTATCCGGAGATCGGATGGGCCAGGACACGACGTCCCTCCCCGATCATCACGGGCAGGACGTCCCGGCTGATGTCGTGCCGCCAGCCGTTCTCGCCGAGCGCGGCGAGCGAGGTGAGCACCTCCTCCAGCACGTCCGCCCGGAACAGGCAGAACGCGGTGAACACCAGGTCCGACGTCGGCTCGGCGGGCTTCTCGACCAGGCGGCGCACGCGCAGGTCCGCGTCGACGTCCACCATGCCGAACAGGTGGACGAAGCGCCGTTCGATGCGCTGCACCCCGATGGTCGCGTCGGCGCCGGCCGCGCGGTGCGCCGCGACCATCGGCCCGTAGTCGAAGACGTAGACGTGATCGGCGTGCTGCACCAGGACGTCTCTCGCGCCGGGCGCGAACAGGTACTCGGCGTTGTTCAGGAGGGCGTCGGCGGTGCCGGACTCGGCGGGCCGGGGCGGCAGCGGGGCACCGGCCGCGAGATCGCCCGAGCGTACGAGTTCGTCATGGGGGCCGAAGTTCACCCGGACTCCCCTGCCGTCCCAGTGCGACGTGAGATGGTCGATCAGGTCCCGCTCCCGATGCAGGGACAGCAGCACCACCTCGGGCACCCCGGAGCGGGCCGCGTTCGCGACGCTGAAGTCGACCAGACGGCAGGACGCGGCGTACGGGACGAGCGGCTTGCACATGGCGTCGGTCAGCCGGCCCATCCGCTCGCCGAGACCACCGGCGAGCAGCGCCGCGCGCACGTCCTGCAGGGTCATCGGGTCCTCCTCCGGAAGTGAGACGGCCGGTCCGTCACCATGTGCGCCCCTGCGGGCGGGCCCGCGGCAGCAGCTCGCGCAGGAGCCGTGCCGAGACGCCCACGCTCTGCTCCCGGGGCAGCAGGGCGTCCTCGTGCTCGACGTACAGCACGCCGTGGAAGTCCTCGTCGAGCAGCGCGGAGACGATCGCCGGCCAGGGCAGCCCGCCGGTGCCGAGGGCGCGGAACCGGATCGGCGGCCCTGGACCGTACCGGGACCAGCCCGCTCCGCGCGGCGCCTCGGCGCCCTTCCAGACCTGCAGGTCCTTCGCGTGAGCGGCGCCGAGGTCGGTGCCCCAACCGCGGACCGCGTCCACCGGGTCGTGTCCCGTGGCGGCGAGGTTGGCCGGGTCGACGCAGAGCCGGACCGCGGCGCGCGGCTCCGCCCGCGCCGCCGCGTCGAGCAGGTGCCGGGCGCTGGCCCGGTCGTAGGCGACCTGTTTGGGATGCGGTTCGACCAGCAGTGTCACGCCGTGCTCGGCGGCCAGCCTCAGGACCGGCCGTGCCCGCTCGCACCAGTCGGTGACGTTGTCGGCCCAGCTCACGGTGCTGTGCCACCAGGAGAGCCAGCGGGCGACGTCCGGGACGCCGAACATCAGCCGGGCGTGGGGCGCGCCCAGGTCGGCGGCGAGCCGGACCGTGTCGAGGGCGTGCCGCAGGGCGTGCTCGCGCTTGGCCTGCTCGGAGCCGTCGAGTACGGGATCGGTGTGCGGGCCGTGCGGGCCGAGCAGCAGCTGGGTGTCCCGGCTGTTGCTCACGCAGCCGACGCGCCCGCCCGCGAGCGCGGCGCGCAGTTCCGCGCGGTAGGCCTCGTCCCGGGACCAGCGCGCCAGATCCAGCAGGCCCGAGGTGGTGTCGGTGGGCAGGTCCACGGCGTCCGCCTCGACCAGCGTGGCCTGCTCGAGCGCCGCGGCGAGCCCGGAACCGCCCCAGGCCGCCAGGCACAGTCCGACGCGCACCTGCGGGTCGCCGGCCTCCGGGGGCGGCGGTGCGGGGTTCGGCCGGGCGCGGCGCGGCGCCGGGTCCAGGTCGATGAGCCAGGTGGCGCCGCCGGCCGGCCCGTCCGGCGGGTGGACCCGGCCGTCCCGAACGTGGTTCCGGAGCGCGGCGTGCACGGACGCCACCGGTTCGGTGACCGGGACGACCTCGGCCGCCGACAGCTCGGAGCGCAGCCTCCGGGTGAGTTCGGTCAGCAGCGGGGGGCAGCCGCGCAGCACACCGCCGCCGGCGGCGACGGACCAGTGGCCGGTGAGGCCGGCCCGGTCGCGGGCGGCGCGCACGCCCAGGACGAGCTCGTCGAGCGCGGCGGACACCAGCGCGGCCGCGGGACCGTCGCCGTCCAGCCAGGCGTCGCACACGGCCGGCGCGAGGGCGGCCACCGCGGCCTTGGGGAACGCCTCGGCGGCGAGCCGGCGGGCCAGTTCGGCCGGGGCCGCCCCGTGCCGGTCGGCCAGCCGGGCGGCGATCGCGGTCGCCGGGCCCCGGCCGTCCTCGGCGCGGACGGCGGCGCGGAGCCCGGCCAGCCCGAGGTCGAAGGCGCTGCCCTCGTCGCTGCCCAGGTACTCACAGCCGCCCACCCGCGTCAGGGCGGCACGGTCACCGGCGGCGATGAATCCCGACCCGGTGCCGCACACCAGCGCGACGCCCCGGCCGTCGAGAGGCGGGGCGACGAGCCAGGGCAGGGCGTCGTTGGACAGCAGCAGCCGGCCGTGCACGCCCGCCTCGCGGGCGAGCGCGCGCAGGCGGTCCGGTTCCCCGCCCGGGTCGGCGAGGTCCACGGTCGCGGTGGCGATCCACCCGGTTCCCGGCCGGCCGTCCAGTGCGGCGGCGACCTCGCCGAACAGGGCGCGCAGGGTCCGGTCGGCCGCGTCGGCGCCGACGGACGCGGGATTGACCGGCCCGTACGTCCGGACGACGCCCGTCGAGATGATCGCCGAGGTGGTGCTGCCGCCGGCGTCGACCGCCCACAGCGCCGTCATCGGCGGCCCGCCGGGACGTCCTCCGCGACGTTGCGCAGGAGGGCGGCCCGCACCTCGTCCTCGGTGACGTCATCGGCGATGAGGGTGGTGCCCAGCTCGACCGGGAGCACGAAACGCAGGCTGCCGTCCCGGATCTCACGGATCTTGTCCAGTGCGGCCAGCACGTCCTCGACGGGCGGTACGGACCGGAGCTGTTCCAGGCGGACCGGCAGGCCGAGGCCGGTCAGCAGCCGGGTGATCCGGTCGGCGAGGGCCGGGGCGAGGAGGCCGCGGGCCCGGGAGATGTCGACGGCGATGGCCATCCCGAAGGCCACCGCCTCACCGTGCAGCACCGGGCCGTACCCGGTGGTCGTCTCCACGGCGTGCCCGACGGTGTGCCCGAAGTTCAGCGGGCGGCGCAGGTCGACCTCATAAGGGTCGCGTCCGACGAGTTCGCACTTGATGGTGCTGGCCGCGCGGACCAGCGTCTCGGATGGCCGGGGACTGCATCGCACCAGTTCATCGGCGTTCTGCTCGATGAACTGGAACAGTTCCGGGGAGGCGATGACCGCTTTTTTCACGACCTCGGCGAGACCCGCGCGCGCCTGCCGCGGGTCGAGCGTCTCGAGGAACTCCAGGCACGAGATGACGGCGCGTGGCTGGTAGAACGCGCCGACCAGGTTCTTGGCGGCGTTGTGGTCGACCGCGACCTTTCCGCCGAGCCCCGCGTCGACCTGGGCGAGGAGGGTGGTGGGGACGTTGACGTAGGGCACGCCGCGCATGTACGCGCTGGCCACCCAGCCGACCGTATCCATGATCATTCCGCCGCCGAGCGCGACCACGACGTCCCGCCGCGCCAGGCCGAGCTGGGCCAGCCAGTCGATGAGCAGGTAGGCGGTGTCGAGGCTCTTGCTGCGCTCCCCCGGCGGGATGGCGATGCTGCCGAGCAGTCTCCCGCGTTCGCCGAGGGCGCCGGTGATCCGGTATGCGGGAAGCGAGGCGACGGTCCGCTCGGTGATCACCGCGGCGCGGCGGCCGTCGAGTTCGGCGAGGAGCGCCTCGGTGGCCGCCGACGAATCACGCACGACGTGGATGCGGTAGGTGTCCTCTCGGTTGATTTTCAGCTCAATGGCCGACGGATTCGTGGACAACGGGATGCGATCACGAACGACATAGCCGCTTTCGGCCATCTTCCTCCTTACCGAGATCAACCAAATGAGTCGGGTTTACCCCCGAATCAGATTCGGTAACCCCCTAAGTCACCATGTTTGTCAAATGGGAGATTTGCCAATGATGTGGGTCGATGCGTACATCTGAGGGCGCCGGCCGGAACGCCGAGCGGGTGAGATCTCCGGCGGATGCGACATGCTCCGCTCGCAACGGGCCGGCCGCCGCGCGGGTCGACGGATCCGCCCGGCGCGAGGCCCGCCCATGCTGACGATGGTGGTCGGCAGCGGTTATCTCGGCGGGCGCATCGGCGCCCGGATCCGCGCGCTCGGCGGCAGGGCGGTCCTGTGCTCCAGACGACCGCCGACGGCCCGGTCCTCGACGGGCATGGAATGGCGAGAGCTGGACGTACGCGATCCCTGGGCCTGCCGGGACGCCTTCCGCCTCGTCGCGCCGGACGCCGTCGTCGTCGTGCACGGCCCCTCCGACATCACCTGGTGCGAGCGGCATCCCGAGGAGGCGATGGCCGCGCACGGCGACGGCGCGGCCAACCTCGCGGAGGCCCTCGGGAGACGTCCCGTCCTGCTGATCTCGACGGACAACGTCTTCGCCGGCACCCGGCACAGCCACCGCGAGTCCGACGAGGTCGCGCCCGCCAACGCGTACGGCCGCGCCAAGCTGGCCGCCGAACGGACCCTGCTGGACACCGGCTCCGCCCTGGTGCTGCGCGTCAGCCTCGTCTACGGCTGGGACCCCGACGGCCACCGGCCCAACTACTTCACGACCTGCGTCCGCAGGCTCCGGGCGGGGCTTCCGGTGGAGGCCCCGCCCGACCACTGGAACACCCCGGTGCTCGTCGACGACGTCGCCGCCTGGTCGGCCGAGCTCGTGCGGACCCGGCGGACGGGTGTGCTGCACCTGGCCGGGCCCGATCGCCTCTCGCGGTACGCGTGGGCCGGCCGGATCGCCCGGGGCCTCGGGCTGGACGAGAGCCTGATCCGTCCGGTCCGCAAGGCGGGTACGGCCTACGCCTGCCGCCCGGCCAATGCCTGCCTGCACAGCGAGTACGCGGCCGACCTGCCGGAGCTGGCCGGCCTGTGGCCGGTGGACGTCGACGAGGGCACCCGCCGGCTGGCCGGGCGTGCGCTCTCCCCCGAAACACCCTTCACCGTCCCCGCCCCCCGATCCGTGGAGGAGTGAGAGTGAGCAAGCGGGTCTTCCTCGCCAGCAAACGCGCGGTGGTCAGCTACGCCCCCGAGCCGGAGACCGGGCGGCTGCGCGCGTGGCTGGCCCCGGGCGGCACCGGCAACGTGGTCGCCGAGCAGGCCGGGTACCTGGACGTGGCGTGGATCGTGAGCGCGGACAGCGACGACGACCACCGGGCGGCGATCGAGAACCCGGACGGCATGAGCATCGAGCTGCCGTCGGGCCGCACGGTACGGCTCCACCAGCTGCGCCACGACCGCGACGCCTTCCGGACCGTGCAGAACTTCTTCACCGCCGAGCTGATGTGGGCCGGGAACAACTACGGTTGGGACCGCTGGACCCAGCCGTCCTTCGGCGAGGAGACCCGGCAGGCGTGGGAGCGGTTCGGGGAGTTCACCGAGGACTTCGCGGGTGAACTGCTGCGGCGCTCCGCGGACGAGCCCGACCCGGTCTTCCTCGTCCACGACTACCAGCTCGTCCGTGTCCCCGAACGGCTCCGGGCCCGGCGCCCGGACGCGCCGATCCTGCTGTTCGTGCACATTCCCTGGCCGTCCGCGGACTACTGGCGGATCCTCCCCCGGACGATCCGGACCGGCGTGCTGGAGGGCATGCTCGCGGCCGACACCATCGGGTTCTTCGCCCACCGCTGGACGGCCAACTTCCTGGCCTGCGTGGCCGACCTCCTGCCCGACGCCGAGGTCGACACGGACGCCTGCACCGTACGGCGCGCCGGCCACCTGACCAAGGTGCGCACCCAGCCTCTCGGGTACAGCCCGGAGACGCTGCACCGCCGTGACGCGCGGCTGCCCGCGGGCATCGCCGAATGGGCCGGCGACCGCCCGCTCGTCGTGCACTCCGGCCGCACCGACCCGATCAAGAACGGCGAGCGCGCTGTCCAGGCCTTCGTGCTGGCCGTCCAGCGGAACGAGCGCCTGCGCGGGACCCGGATGCTCGTGCGGATGAACCCGAACCGCCTGTACGTCACGGCCAACGCCGAGTACCAGAGACGGGTGGAGCAGGCCGTCGCCGAGGCCAACGCCACGCTGGGAGCCGACACGGTACGCACGCACTGCGACAACGAGGTCGGCCACACCTTCGGCTGCTTCGAACGGGCCGACCTGCTGATCTTCAACTCCACGGTGGACGGCCAGAACCTCAGCGTCTTCGAGGCGCCCCTGGTGAACGAGCGGGACGCCGACGTCGTGCTGTCGGAGATGGCCGGCGCGGCCGAGATCCTCGCCCCGGTGTGCCGCACGGTCAACCCCTACGACCTGATCGAGCAGGCCGAGGCGATCGCCGCCGGGCTGCTGGCCGACCCGAAGGAACGGGCCGAGGCGGCGGAGCGGCGGCGCGAGACCGCCCGGCCGTGGACCCTGGAGTCCTGGGTCACCGCGCAGCTGGCCAGTCTGGACGTCGGGTGATGGACGCCGGCTCCGACCCGCAGGCGTTCGCCTACTACGAGCTGGGCGACGTCCATCTGGTCCGCGGCGAGGGCGTGCGCGTCTGGGACGCGGACGGCCGGGAGTATCTCGACTGCGTGTCCGGGACGTTCAACCTCGTGCTGGGGCACAACCACCCGGCCGTGCTGGCGGCGGTCCGGGACCAGCTCGGCGACCTGGTGTTCGCCAGCTCCTCGTTCCGTACGACGCCGACCGACCAGGTCATGGAGCTGCTCGTCGAGCTGAGCCCGCCGGCGCTGACCCGCGTGAACCTGCGCAGTTCCGGCGGCTCCACCGCCAACGAGGGCGCCATCAAGATCGCCCAGTGGATCACCGGCAAACGGGACGTCATCGTGCCGTTCCGCGGGCACGTCGGCCAGAGCGTCGCCGCCACCAGCTACAACGGGACGTCGCGGATGCGGGCGCCGTTCCCGTACCACCTGCCCGGGGCGGTGCACGTGCCCGAGCCGTACTGCTTCCGCTGCTTCTACCGGCAGACTCCGGACACCTGCGGCATGTGGTGCGTGGACCGGATCGAGGACTTCATCACCTACGCCAGCTCGGGCAGCGTCGCGGCGATGATCATCGAGCCGATCAGCGGGGTGGGCGGCAACGTCGTCCCGCCCCCGGGCTACCTCCGGCGGCTCAAGGAGTTCTGCGAGGAACGCGACATCATCCTGATCTTCGACGAGAACCAGACGGGACTGGGCCGGACCGGCCGGCTGTTCGCGGCCGAGCACTTCGGCGTGACCCCGCACATGATGACGCTGTCCAAGGGGCTGACCGGCAGCGGTTTCCCCCTCGCCGCGATCCTCACCGAGGAACGCCTCGTGGGCATGCCGCGCTCGATGCACGGGTTCACCTACGGCAGCCACACCCTGTCCGCGGCCGCCGCCGTCGCGACCCTGAACGAGGTGCGCCGCCCGGAGTTCCTCGCCGGCGTGCGCGCGACCGGGACCGTGCTGCTGGAGCGGCTACGGGCGCTCCGCTCGGACTTCCCCTGCGTGGGCGACGTGCGCGGCGTCGGCCTCATGCTGGGAGTCGAGCTGGTCGAGCCCGACGGCGCCCGCTCCCCCCGGCTGGCCACCGCGCTCAACAAGGCCCTCACCGACCGGGCGGTGATCACGCGGGTGTCCGAGCACGGCCAGGGCAACGTGATAGAGCTGCGGCCGCCGCTGGTGCTGACGGCCGAGGACGCCGGCCTGATCGCCGACCGCTTCGGCGAGGCGCTGGAGACACTGCGGCCGTGAGCGGCGCATCGGACACCGCGGCGCGGGGAGCGGCGCCGCTGAGCGTGGAGCTGACGAGCTCCGGGCCACGGCTGTCCCGCGCCCGGCCCCGCCGCCCGGACACACCGGAGGCGGTGCTCGTCGAACCGGCACTGATCGGGATCTGCAACTCCGACCTGAAAGAGATCGCCGGCCGGCGGCCGGGGCCGAGCCAGTTCGGCCACGAGCTGGTCGGCGTGGTGGCGCGCAGTTCGACTCCCCGCCTGCCGGTCGGCGCCCGCGTCTGCCTCGATCCGAACGTTCCGGTGCTGCGGAGCACCGGCTTCGCGCGCTCGATGTGGGCGGGTGGGGACGGCGACGCGCTGGTACGGGCCCTGCCGCCGGCCCCGGCCGGGGTCGGGGAACGCCGCCTGGTCTTCGCCGAGCCGCTCGCGTGCGCCGCGCACTGCCTCACCATGATCAGCCGCCATCTCGGCGGCTCCGACCTTCGCGGCGCGACCGTCTGTGTCCTGGGCGCGGGAACGGCCGGCGTGCTCATCGCCCGGCTGGCCGAGGCCGCCGGCGCCCGCGTCCTGATCGTGAACGGTGCCGCCGACCGGCTGGCCTTCCTCGCCGCGCGGCGGATGCTCCCCAAGACCGGCGGCGCGCCCCTGGGCGAGACGTCCTCCGACGCCCACGACATCGTGGTGGTCGCCACCAGCTTCGTGCTGCCGGAACTTCTGGAGCACGCGCTGCGGCTGGCGCACCGCCACGGGCTCGTCATGCTCTACGGCGGCACCGCCGCGGGCGACCGGCTGCCCGGTCTGGCCTGCGACCTGGACCGCCTGCGGCGGGGCGAGCGGGTTCAGGCGGCGGAGTGGCGCGGCAAACCGGTCCAGGTCGGAGGAAGCTACGGAACGACGCCCGACGACTTCCGGCGCGCGCTGCGGGCGCTGTCCGACTCCCCGGACGGGCTGGGCGTCGAGCGGCTGATCATCGCCGAGGTGTCCCTGTCCGAGCTGCCGGCCACTCTGAGCCGACTCGCCGCGGAACGGCGATTCGGCAAGGTGCTGGCCCGTCCTTGACCCGCCGTTGCGCGCCACATGGTGCCCATTCGCATCATCTGTGCTCATGCGCCGCACTTGTGGCGGCCAGTCCGGCCGGGCCGGCGGCCGGCGCCGTCAGCGGACCAGCCGGAGCACGGCGGTGAGCCCCCGCGGCGTGCGCACGGACCGCTCGCTGGGCAGCAGGTAGACGGGCAGCCCGGCGCGCACGGCCGCGCCGTCCTTCACCGGGTCGTCCCCGACGTACAGCACGCGGTCCGGGGAGACGCCCAGCCGCTCGCAGGCCACGGCGAACAGCGCGGGATCCGGCTTGGCCATCCCGTGCTCGCAGGACAGCACCACGGTGTGCAGCGACTCCAGCGCGCCCACCCGCGCGAACGCCGGCCGGATGTCCCAGCCGATGTTGCTGAGCACCCCGGTGCGGACGCCGGAGTCCCGCAGGGCGCGCAGCACCGGCACGGTGTCCGGGTACGGCAGCCACGCCTCCGGGGCGGTCAGGCACGCGTAGAGCGCCGCGACCAGGTCGGGCCCGAACGGCCCGGCCTCGGCGATCAACCTGGTCCACACCGCCCGGTGCGCCTCCGGGGAAAGGTCGCTTCCCTCCCGCGCCGCGAAGCCCTCGGGCGAGTCGACGTGGCGCAGGGTCCGCCGGATGACGTCGGCGGCCATGACCTGGTCGAGTTCGACGCCGTGGCGGGCGGCCGTCGCGACGAGGGCCGCCGGGTCCAGCACCCCGGTGTCGTCGAACAGCGTGCCGGAAAAGTCGAACAGAACAGCTTCCACGCGGGCGTCCGCCAGTTCGTCCACGGCGACAGCATAGGGGCGGCGGCCCGCAGGCACCTCGGCCCCCTCCAGCCTCAGTGGCCACGGCTGAGACCGAGGATCGGACCGGCCTACGTATACGTAGGCGGCGGTTCGGGTACCCACGCAGGTATTTGTCCCACTTCGCAGCCGTCAGATCCGAGGCATTCTTGTAACTGGAAGAGGTACACCACGACCAGCCAGAAGGGGGAGATCCGCAATGTGCCAGCACCGACCGAAGTGCCCGTCCGCGGACGCTCCCGATCACGACGCAGCCCGCCTCGTCACGTACCACGCCGAGCAGGGCTGGGGTCTGCTCTGCAACGGCGTCATCGTCTTCGACGACACCGGCGAGCTGCTGCCCGACGGCCGCAGTGTCCCCATCCACGACGACATGTTCGAACCCGTGGCCGCATAGCCCGCACGCGCCGCCGCGAACGCGCGACGACACGGCCCTCGGCAGGCCCCGAGCCGCCGCGTGAGCCTCGTGACGGAGCCACCCGAACCCCCCGGGTCCCCCCAATGGGCGCCGGAGCCGACATGCCCCCATGTGTCGGCTCCGGCGCCCACTTCGTGCGCCGAAAGCCCTCCTAGCGCGGCCTCTGGCCTCCAGCAGGCGTCGTCATGCGTCCACACGGCCCGGTGATGTTCGCGCGGTCCTCCTGCCGGCGAAGCCACCGAGGCGGAGCAGCGGTGGCACCAGGACGAACAGGGCGACGCCGAGGGCCGCGACCGCGACCATGGCCCCGCGGAGCCCGACGGCGTCGGCCCACAGGCCGACGTAGACCGGGCTGAGAAGGAAGCCCAGGTACGAGACCGTGCCGACGATCGACGTCGCACGGCCCCGGTACGCCTCGTCGACGTCACGCGACACGATGCCGAGGAGGGTCGGGAACAGCACGGCGGTCCCCGCTCCGCCCAGGACGAGCCCCAGCGCGGCCACCAGCAGGGTGGGGGCGGCCGCGATGATCAGCGCTCCGAGTGCGGCGGCGAGCGCGCCGGTCAGGACGACGGTCCGCGCGTGGCCGTCTTTGAGTCCGCCGATCGAGAAGCGTGTGATCGCGACGGTTCCGGCGAAGACGGCAGGGGCCACCGTGGTGAGCCACGCCCCGGCATGCAGTTCGTCCTGGGCGAAGACGGCGCTCCAGCTCTGGTGGGCGTTCTCGCTCGCGAAGGCGAGCGTGCCCAGGACCCCCACGAGAAGCAGGGGAAGGTAACGGGATCGGGCGGTGGACGACGCCTCTGCCGGGCCGGTGCCCGCGTCGGCCTCATCGTGGCCGGCGGTGTTCGGCGGCAGCGTCCGGAGGAGGGCCGCGCCCGCGACGACGGCGACGGCGGCCATCGCGATGAACGGCACGGCGAGCGGCCAGGACGCGGCGGAGGCGGCCCCCGTGCCGAGGCTGGCGAGCACGACGAGGGCGGAGAACGTGCCGTGGGCGTGGGTGATGACCGGCCGTCCGGCGATCTTCTCGGCCCGTCCGGCCACCGCGTTCATGGCCACGTCGGCCGCGCCGCTCGTCGCTCCGGCGACGGCCAGCCCGGCGCACAGGCTCGGCAGGTTCACCGCCGTCAGCGCCAGTACGGCTCCCACAATGCCGAGCAGGGCGATGACGCCGGCGGCGACCTTCAGCCCCCAGCGGTCGAGGGCCCTGCCCACCAGCAGCATGGCCGGAAGAGCGCCCGCGCCGACGAAGAGCAGCGCGAACCCGAGTTCGCCGTCGTCGACCCCGGCCTGGTCCTGCACCCGGGGCACCGAGGCACCCCAGACGCCCCAAAAAGCACCGAAGGCGGCAAATGCCGTGAACGCCGAGAAGACGAGGCTGCGTGGCGAGGCGATGGGAACTCCTTGGACCCGTGGTCGTCAAGATCGCGAGCGACCACGGTATCGAGAGCACACCGGTACCCGCGCCCAGCCGATCCGGACCGGCGCCCGGCGGCCCGATGCCGTCAGGGGTCGGTCCGGATCATGGGCACTGACCAGGAGGACCTCAGGATCCCCTGAGGTCCTCCCTCACTCGGGGTCGTAGGCGAGGTTCGGGCGGAGCCAGCGCTCGACCTCGGCGAGGGGGACGCCGCAGCGCTCGGCGTAGTCCTCGGCCTGGTCACGGCCGATGCGGCCCACGGTGAAGTACCGGGACGCCGGATGGGCGAACACCAGGCCGCTGACGCTCGCCGCCGGGGTCATCGCGAACGATTCGGTCAGGCCCATGCCGATCTCGTCCGAGCCGAGCAGACCGAACAGCGTTCGCTTCTGGCTGTGGTCCGGGCTCGCCGGGTAGCCGAGGGCCGGGCGGATGCCGCGGAAGCGTTCGGCGTGCAGGTCCTCGATGGCCGGGTCGGCGTCCGGCTCGAACCACTCACGCCGCGCCTTCAGGTGCAGGTACTCGGCGAACGCCTCGGCGAGGCGGTCGGCGAGCGCCTTGACCATGATCGCCCGGTAGTCGTCGCCCGCGGCTTCGTACGTCGCGGCCAGTTCCTCGGCGCCGTGGACCGCGACGGCGAAGCCGCCGAGGTGGTCGCCGGAGGGGGCCAGGTAGTCGGCGAGGCAGCGGTTGGGACGCCCCTCGGGCTTGGCGGTCTGCTGGCGCAGCATCGGGAACCGCTCGCCGCCGTCGAGGACGATGTCGTCGCCCTCGGAGTGGGCGGGCCAGAAGGCGTACCGGCCCTGGGCCCGCAGGGAGCCGTCGGCGATGATCTGGTCGAGCAGGGCGTTGGCGTCGTCGAACAGCTCGCGCGCCACCGGCTGTTCCAGGATCGCCGGGTACTTGCCCTTCAGCTCCCAGGCGAGGAACAGGAACTGCCAGTCGATCATCTCGCGGAGCTCGGTCAGCTCCGGTTCGACGGTCCGTACGCCGGTGAAGGCGGGGACGGGCAGGTCGTCGTACGCGACGCGCTCGGGGTTGGCGCGGATCTGCTCGAGGGTGAGCAGGGGGCTGCGCCGACGGGTCTCGTGCTCGGTGCGCAGGCGGTCCTGCTCGGCGCGGTTGCTCGCGTCCAGTTCCTCGGCCCGGTCGGGGTCGAGCAGGTCGGAGACGACGCCGACGACGCGGGAGGCGTCGAGCACGTGGACGGTCGTGCCGTCGTACGCCGGGGCGATCCGGACCGCGGTGTGCTGGCGCGAGGTGGTGGCACCGCCGATCAGCAGCGGCATCTTCAGGCCGCGGCGGTCCATCTCGGCGGCGACGGCGACCATCTCGTCCAGGGACGGGGTGATCAGCCCGGACAGGCCGACGGCGTCGGCGTTCTCGGCGACGGCGGTGTCGAGGATGGTGGCGGCGGGGACCATGACGCCGAGGTCGATGACCTCGTAGTTGTTGCAGCCGAGGACGACGCCGACGATGTTCTTGCCGATGTCGTGCACGTCGCCCTTGACGGTGGCGAGCACGACCTTGCCGTTGCCGCGCTCAGCCTCGGCGCGGCCCTCCAGCCGGGCCTGTTCCTTCTCCGCCTCCATGTACGGCTCGAGGTAGGCGACGGCGCGCTTCATGACCCGGGCGCTCTTGACGACCTGCGGCAGGAACATCTTCCCGGCCCCGAACAGGTCGCCGACGATCTTCATGCCGTCCATCAGCGAACCCTCGATCACGTCGAGGGGCCGGGCGGCCCGCTGCCGGGCCTCCTCGGTGTCCTCCTCGACGAAGTCGACGATGCCGTGGACGAGGGCGTGCGCCAGCCGCTTCTCCACGGGCGCGTCCCGCCAGGACAGGTCCACCGTCCGCTGGGTGCCCTTGCCGTTCACCGTCTCGGCGAAGGCGACGAGCCGGTCGGTGGCGTCGGGGCGCCGGTCGAACAGCACGTCCTCGACGAGTTCGAGCAGGTCGGCGGGGATGTCCTGGTAGACGGCGAGCTGGCCGGCGTTGACGATGCCCATGTCCAGCCCGGCGCGTACGGCGTGGAGCAGGAACGCCGAGTGCATCGCCTCCCGTACGACGTCGTTGCCGCGGAAGGAGAACGACAGGTTGGAGATGCCGCCGCTGGTGCGGGCGCCGGGGCATCGCTCCTTGATCTGCGGGAGCGCGTCGATGAACGCCTTGGCGTAGCCGTTGTGCTCGGCGATGCCGGTGGCGACGGCCAGGACGTTCGGGTCGAAGACGATGTCCTCGGGCGCGAACCCGGCCTCCCGCGTCAGCAGGTCGTACGCTCGGGCGCAGATCGCGACCTTGCGCTCGGTGGTGTCGGCCTGGCCCTGCTCGTCGAAGGCCATGACGACGACGCCGGCGCCGTAGTCGCGGATGCGCCGCGCCTGCGCCAGGAACGGCTCCTCGCCCTCCTTGAGGCTGATGGAGTTGACGACGGCCTTGCCCTGCACGCACTTGAGCCCGGCCTCCAGCACGCTCCACCGCGAGCTGTCGACCATGATCGGGATGCGGGCGACCTCGGGCTCGGTCGCGATCAGGTTGAGGAACGTCGTCATGGCCTGCTCGCTTTCGAGCAGGTCGGCGTCCATGTTGACGTCGAGGATGTTCGCGCCGCCGCGTACCTGCTCCGCGGCGACGTCGACCGCGCCCTGGTAGTCGTCGGCCTCGATGAGGCGCCGGAACCGCGCCGAGCCGGTGACGTTGGTCCGCTCGCCGATCATGACGAAGCCGGTGTCGGGGGCGATCTCGAACGGCTCCAGGCCGCTGAAGCGGGTGCGCCTCTCCGGGGCCGGGACCGGTCGCGGTGTCAGCCCGGTGACGGCGGCGGCGATGCGCGCGATGTGCTCCGGGGACGTGCCGCAGCAACCGCCGACGACGTTGACGGCTCCCCCGTCGGCGAACTCGGCGAGCAGCCCGGCGGTCTCCTCCGGCGTCTGGTCGTAGCCGCCGAACGCGTTGGGCAGGCCGGCGTTGGGATGGCACGCGGTGTAGGTGCCGGCGATCCGGGACAGCTCGGTGACGTGCGGGCGCATCTCCGCGGCGCCGAGCGAGCAGTTCACGCCGACGACGAGCGGCTCGGCGTGCTCGATGGAGTTCCAGAACGCCTCGACCGTCTGGCCGGACAGCGTCCGCCCGCTCAGGTCGACGATCGTCACCGAGATCCACAGCGGCAGGTCCGGGGCGACCTCGCGGGCGGCCGTGATCGCGGCCTTGGCGTTGAGCGTGTCGAAGATCGTCTCGATCAGCAGCAGGTCGACCCCGCCGTCGGCGAGCGCCTGGATCTGCTCGGCGTACGACTCGCGGACCTGGTCGTAGGTCACGGCCCGGTAGGCGGGGTCCTCCACCCGCGGGGACAGCGACAGCGTGACGTTGAGCGGGCCGACCGAGCCGGCGACGAACCGCCCGCCGACCTCGTCGGCGGCCTGGCGCGCGAGCCGCGCGGCCTCCAGGTTCATCTCCCGCACGTGGGACTGCAGCCCGTAGTCGGCCTGGCCGACGCTGGTCGCGGTGAACGTGTTGGTCGTCGTGATGTCGGCGCCGGCGGCGAGGTAGCGCCGGTGCACGTCCAGGATGACGTCCGGGCGGGTCAGGTTGAGCAGGTCGGGGTCGCCGGTGACGTCACGGGGATGGTCGCCGAACCGGTCGCCCCGGTAGTCGGCGGGCGTCAGCCCGGCACCCTGCAGCATGGTGCCCCAGGCGCCGTCGAGGACCGCGATCCGCCGGTCCAGCAGGTCGCGCAGCGCCTGCGTTCGGGCCGCGCGCTCCTGGCCGTCGTGGTTCGCTGATGTGGTCACCGACACCTCCCGTTTACTGGGAGGCGCCCTTGCGAACATCGATGGCGGCCGAGCGTGGCGGGCCTGAGCCCGTTGCAGCGCCTCTCGGCCTATGAGATCGAGCGTATCAAGATCTGACGCCGTGAAAGATGGACACCGGGTTTCGAGGCGGTGCCCGGACGGTGACGCACGCCGAGCCGACCCGGGTGGCCGACTGCTGACAAAGGTATTGACTTGCCAGAAATGGCGACATAAGAACCACTCGACAACGTTGTCATCCGCCCTGATCCCCCGCGAAACGGCGGTCAGAAATGAGACTCCTCCGCCCCCTGCGCGTCCTCCTGCCCTGTCTTCTGGTGGTGGGCGTGCTTCTCCCCGCCCCGGCGAGCGCCGCCACGCTCGTCTCCGACCCGGCCTCCCTCGTCAACCCGCTCCTCGGCACGACCAACGGAGGCAATGACTTCCCCGGCGCCGACGTCCCGTTCGGCATGCTGCAGTGGAGTCCCGACACCGCCAGCCGAGCCCTGGGCGGCGGTTACTCCTACAACAGTTCCACGATCACCGGGTTCAGCCTGACCCACATGGCCGGACCGGGCTGCGGCGCGTACGGTGACGTGCCGATCATGCCCACGACCGGCGCGGTCACCTCCCCCGACTCGGCCAGTTCGGCGTACTCGCACGCGAACGAGTCGGCGTCCCCCGGGTACTACGGCGTGACGCTCGGCAACGGCGTCAAGACCGAGCTGACCACCACGACGCGAGGCGGCGTCGGCCGCTTCACCTTCCCGTCCACCACCCAGGCGAACCTGCTGTTCAAGCTGACCGGCAGCCAGAACGGCGACTCCGCGACGACCTGGCAGACCGTCGGCAACACCGAGGTCGTCGGCTCGGTGACCAGCGGCCGGTTCTGCGGTGCCGGCAACGCCTACACGCTGCACTTCTCGGTGGCCTTCGACCACCCGTTCAGCACCGGGACCTGGCTCGCGTCCGGCGTGCGGGCCGGAGCCGGGCGGCTGGCCCAGAAGTCGACCGCGCACGCCACCCGCACGGCCGTGTCACCGCACGCGGCGGACCGGCCCAACCAGCCCCGCCTGCACGGCACGGCGGGGACCGCGGCGGCACCGCTGGCCGCCCCGAACGGCGGATACCTGACCTTCGACACGACCGCGAACCACGTGGTGACCGCCCGGGTCGGGGTCTCGTACACCTCCGACGCGAACGCGAAGGCGAACCGGGACGGCGAGGTGCCGAACTTCGACTTCGACGGCACCCGTACGGCGGCGCACAACGCCTGGAACACCATGCTCGGCAAGATCCAGACGGCCGGCGGCACCACCGCGCAGCAGCACGTCTTCTACACGTCGCTCTACCACGCGCTGCTGCATCCCAACGTGTTCAGCGACGCGAACGGCCAGTACATGGGGTTCGACAACACCGTGCACACCGCCGCCTCCGGGCACGCGCAGTACGCCAACTACTCCGGCTGGGACATCTACCGCAGCCAAGCCCAGCTCATCGGCATGATCGCGCCGACGCAGGCGAGCGACGTGGCGCAATCGGCGGTCAACGACTACGCGCAGGGCGGTCAGCTGCCGAAGTGGGCGCAGGCCAACGGCGAGTCCTACGTCATGGTCGGCGACCCGGCGGCCTCGATCATCGCCGACATCTACGCCTTCGGCGGCCGGGACTTCGACACGACCGCGGCGAAGAACGCGATGGTCCACCAGGCCACCGTCACGAACAACGACCGGCCCGGCCTGAACTACCTCTCGAGCATCGGCTACCTGCCCAGCGACGGGACGTACGGCTGCTGCAACTACTACGGGTCCGTCTCGACGACCCTGGAGTACGACACGGCCGACTTCGCGCTCGGGGCGTTCGCCGGTGCGCTCGGTGACACGGCGAACCAGAAGAAGTTCGTCGACCGCGCCCAGAACTGGAAGAACCTGCTGAACACCTCCAGCGGCTTCATGCAGCCGCGTACGGCCAGCGGGCCGTGGGCGGGCGGTTTCTCCGCGACGAGCGGCACCGAGATGGTCGAGGGCACGTCGTGGCAGTACACCGGGATGGTGCCCTTCAACGTCCGCGGCCTCGCCGACGCGAAGGGCGGCAACGCCGGGATGGTGAGCTACCTCGACCACGTGCTGGCGGCGTACGACGGCAGCGGCGGCGACCACGCCGACCTCGGCAACGAGCCGAGCGTCGAACTGCCGTGGGAGTACGACTACGTGGGCCGGCCGTGGCGTACGCAGGAGGTCATCCGGAACGTGCAGAACAAGCTGTGGCCGGATTCCCCGACCGGGTGGGGCGTCGGCAACGACGACCTCGGCACGATGAGCGCCTGGTACGTCTGGTCGGCGATGGGGATGTTCCCCGAAACGCCGGGCACGGCCGACCTGGCGCTCGGCAGCCCGCTGTTCACCCAGGTCGTCATCACCCTCAGCACGGGCAACAAACTGACCATCAACGCGCCGCAGGCCGCGACGGATGTGCCGTACGTGCAGAGCGCCACCTGGAACGGCGGCGACTGGAACAACGCCTACCTGCCCGCCTCGGCCGCGACCGGCGGCGGGACGCTCAGCCTGACGCTCGGCACGACGGCGAACACCTCGTGGGCGACCTCCGCCTCGTCGGCTCCCCCGTCCTACCCGGGCACCGGAGGCACGACCACCCGGACCGGCCCGATCACCTCCGGCATCGCCGGGAAGTGCGTCGACGTGGCGAACAGCTCCGCGGCCAACGGCGCGCACGTCCAGATCTACGGCTGCAACAACTCCAACGCGCAGCAGTGGACGGTGCAGGGCGACGGCACGCTGACGGCCTTCGGCAAGTGCCTGGACGTCGACCACAGCGGCACCGCCGACGGCACGAAGGTCCAGCTCTGGGACTGCAACACCTCCGGCGCGCAGCAGTGGACCTACGACACGGCGAACAAGGCACTGACCAACCCGGAATCGGGCAAGTGCCTCGACGATCCGAACAGCAGCACCACGGACGGCACCCAGCTGCAGATCTACGGCTGTAACAAGACCGCCGCCCAGCAGTGGACGCTGCCGGGCTGAGGCACGGAGTGGAGTGCGGGGTGCCCGCCCGCCCCGCACTCCGCGCACGGCGGGGCGCTGTTCGGTGACGGACGGCCCCGCCGGGCGCGGCCAGGGCGTGTCCGGCGGGGCCGTCCCTTGCGAGCGGGACGGAGATCCGCCGGACGCGGCCTACGGTGTCTCGGTGGTGAGACGGCGGGCCTGGTCGCGGCCCACGTCGGCGGCCTGGCGGAGATAGTCGACGATGATCTCCAGCTGCTCGTCGGTGTAGCGCTCGAGCACCGCACCGAACGCCTGTCCCGGCGTCTCCCACGCCTCCGCGATCCGGGCGGCCGCGTCGGGGGCGAGAGCGACGAGGGCCCGTCGGCGGTCGTTCGGATCGGGCTGCCGCTGCACGAAGCCGGCCTTCTCCAGGCGGTCGACCAGCCGGGACGCGGATCCTGACGCCAGGCCGGTGAGCCGGGCGATCTCCCCGGTGGTCACCGGCCCGGGCTCCAGGTCGAGCAGCGCGATGCACTGCACGTCGGTGGGGTGCAGCCCGATCCGGTCGGCCATCGCCTGATTGAACAGCGTGTACGCGGCATAGTGCCGCTGGCTCTCCCCCACGACACGCGCGAGCAACTCCGCCCGGTTTGACACCCGGCACCTCCATGCCTCAAATTTACCTTCGTCACGAAGATACTTCGTCACACAGAATCCGCGTGACAAAGTATATGCGAAAGGAATAATCTCCATGACCGTCCTCGTCACCGGAAGCCGCGGCGCCGTCGCCCGGCACCTCATCGCCCTGCTGGAGGAGCGGGGGCTCGCCGTCCGCGCGGCCTCCAGCACCCCCGAGAGCCCGGACACGATCCGCTGCGACCTGACCGACCCGTCCACCTTCGCCGCCGCCCTGAAGGGCGTGACCTCGGTCTTCCTGTACGCCTCGCCGTCCCACATCGGCGCGTTCGTCGAGGAGGCCACCGGGGCGGGCGTCGAGCACATCGTGCTGCTGTCCTCCTCCGCGGTCCTCGCCCCGAACGCCGACGACAGCACGGTGGCCAAGAACCACCTGGACGTGGAGCGGGCCCTGACCGCCTCCTCCATCCGTGCGACGTCGCTGCGCCCCGGCGCGTTCGCGAGCAACGCGCTGGCCTGGAGCTGGAGCCTGCGGTCGGGCCGGCCGATCAGCCTGCCCTTCCCCGGCTCCCACAACGACTCGATCCACGAGGCCGACGTCGCCGAGGCCGCCCTGGCCGTGCTCACCGACCCCGGCCTGGGCGGCCGCCCGTACACCCTGACCGGTCCGGAGTCGCTCACCTTCGCCGAGCAGATCGACATCCTGAGCCGGGAGACCGGCCGGCCGATCCGCTTCCGGAAGGTCACCCGGGAGGAGTGGAAGGAGGAGATGGCCGAGCACGTCCCGGCCGCCTTCGCCGACTCCCTCCTGGACTGGTGGGCGTCCAACGACGGCGTCCCCGTCGAGCTCACTCAGGCCGTGCGGGAGCTGACCGGCCACCCCGCGCGCACCTTCGCCACCTGGGCGCGCGACCACGCCGACGCCTTCCGGGCATAAGCCCTCGAGGCCCGCGCGGGCCGCCGTCCGGCGGCCCGCCGGAGCGAGCCCTTTCTATGGAAGGAACTCCTCGGGACCCAGGTGACCATGGAAGGGCGGCATGCGCTCGCCGAGCAGGAGCCGGCGCGCGACATGGGCGACCTGCCCGGCCGCGTACCTCGCCTCGCCGGCGAGCTGCGGATAGCCCGACAGCGAGGTTCCGATGAGCTCGACCGAACGCCGTGACCGCTCCGACAGCTCCTCCCGCCCGCCGAGCCAGGCGATGAGCCCGTCGAGGTAGGTCTCGGGACGGCCTGCAACCAGACCGTGGAACGGTTCCAGGCCCGGATCGGCGCCGTACGGCTCGACGCTCAGGAAACCGCGCTCGTCGGCGGCGTAGACGACGTCGACTCCCCGTTCCCTGGCGAGCCGCCGCACGAGGTGCTTGATCGCGAGCCCGTCGCACTCGTCCACGAGGAGGTCGAGGCCCGCCACGAACTCCGCCGCGTTGTCCTCCGTCACGCCTTCCTCGACGAGGGTGATCTCCAGATAGGGATCGATCACGGCGATCCGGCGGGCGACGATACGGGTCTTGGGCAGACCCAGATCGTGCAGGCCCGCGCCCAGACGATTGAGGTTCGACAGATCGAGGCGGTCATGGTCGGCCAGCACGATGTGGCCGCACAGATGCTCCTGGGCCAGCGCGACCGCCGCCTCACCACCGACGGATAATCCGATCACCGCGACCCGCTTCTTCCGCAGCAGATCCTGCTCGGCACGCGTGATCTTGAGCTGGTTGCGCGCGGTGACGACCTCGAAGTAGTCCGAGGGAGGCAGCACGTGCGCGACCTGCGACATCCATGGCAGATGGACCCAGGCACCGTAGGCCGACACGTGGTCGCCCGCCACCTCCCGGGCGTACCGCTCGTGCTCGCCCGGCCGGTCCGGCAGCCGAACGGCCGCCAGCTCGCTGAGCTGGCGGTCGATCGTGTCGATGACCGCGATGCCCCGCCGCCGGCACAGCATCGTGAAACGGCCCATCTCCCCCGGGCGCAGGCGCACGATCACCGGGCGCCAGCTGTGCCCGGACGGGGCGTCGAGCGTTCCCGCGAAAGCATCAAGATCGATCATTTTCTTGCCCTCGTCAACGTTAAGTTTGACTTGGTCAAGTAAATATCGACTCCTCTGACGGCGCAACCCCCGAGATGACTCCCGGTCGTGCGGGCCGCCGCCGGCGGCCCGCGTCGCACGAGATCAGAAGTTGATCATGTGGCCGGCCAGGCCGTGGATCGCTTCCTTGACCGCCTCGCCCAGCGTCGGGTGGGCGTGGACGTTCCGCGCGACCTCGTGGACGGTCAGGTCCCACTGCTGGGCGAGGGTCAGCTCGGGCAGCAGCTCCGTGACGTCCGGGCCGATGAGGTGCGCGCCGAGCAGCTCGCCGTACTTCTTGTCGCTGAGGATCTTCACGAAGCCGGTCGGGTCGCCCAGGCCGTGCGACTTGCCGTTCGCGGTGAAGGGGAACTTGGCGACCTGGACGTCGAAGCCCTTCTCCCGCGCCTGCGCCTCCGTCCAGCCGAAGCTGGCGATCTGCGGCTGGCAGTAGGTCGCCCGCGGGATCATCACGTAGTCGAGCTCCATCGTCTCGGCGGCCGCGATGGTCTCGGCGGCGACGATGCCCATCGACTCGGCCGCGTGCGCCAGCATCAGCTTGGCGGTCACGTCGCCGATCGCGAAGATGTGCGGCACGCTGGTGCGGCCGCGCCCGTCGATGTCGATCGCGCCCCGCTCGGTCAGCCGGACGCCGGTCTTCTCCAGGCCGTAACCGTCGACGTTCGGCCGGAAGCCGATCGCCTGCAGCACCTTGTCGGCCTCCAGGACCTGCTGCTGCCCGTCCTTGGAGACGGTGACGCGGACCTTCTCGCCCGACTCGTCGATGCCCTCGACGCGGGTGGAGGTCAGCACGTCGACGCCGAGCTTGCGGTAGCGGCGCGCCAGCTCCTTGGAGACCTCCTCGTCCTCCAGCGGCACGAGCCGGTCGAGGAACTCCACGATCGTGACCTTGACGCCGTAGTTGCTCAGGACGTACGCGAACTCCACGCCGATGGCGCCCGCGCCGGCGATGACGATGCTGCCCGGCAGGTCCTCGCTGAGGATCTGCTCCTCGAACGTCACGACCCGGTCGCTCAGCGACGTGCCCGGCAGCAGCCGCGCGCTCGCGCCGGTCGCGAGGATGCAGTGGTCGAACGTGACGGTCTCGCCGCCCACCTGGATGGTGTTCGGGTCGGTGAAGGTGCCCCGGCCGTTGAACTCCGTGATGCCGTTCTTCTTCATCAGGTAGTGGACGCCCTTGACCCGGCCGTCCGCGACCGTCCGGCTGCGGCGGAACGCCTCGCCGTAGTCGAAGCGCACCTCGCCGTTGGCCTGGATGCCGAACGTCTTCGCCTCACGGGTGAAGATGTGCGCCAGCTCGGCGTTGCGCAGCAGGGCCTTGGAGGGGATGCAGCCCACGTTGAGGCAGACGCCTCCCCAGTACTTCTCCTCGATGACCGCGGTCTTAAGGCCCAGCTGGGCGGACCGGATCGCGGCGACGTACCCGCCCGGGCCCGCGCCGAGAACGACGACGTCGAAATGAGTGCTCATGAGCAGTAACGATATTGCCCGCTGGTGGGTCCGGCCGACACCGTCCCCGGCGTCGCCCGGACCTCGATCACAGGCTCAGCGCTCGCCGTCGAGATGGATCATCAGGCGGCCCGGTACACGACGAACGAGACCGCGATGTACTGCGCCACGTACGCGGCGATCGTGAAGGCGTGGAACACCTCGTGGAAGCCGAACCAGCGCGGTGACGGATCCGGGCGGCGCAGCCCGTACACCAGGCCGCCCACGCTGTAGAGCAGACCGCCCACGCACACCAGGGTGAGCGCGGCCCAGCCCGCGCCGTTCAGCAGCTGCGGCATGACCGCCGCCGCGACCCAGCCGAGCCCGACGTACAGCGCGGTGTACAGCCAGCGCGGCGCGCCCACCCACACGATGCGGAACAGCACCCCGGCGGCGGCGCCCGACCAGATCACCGACAGCACCACGGTACGCGCCGTACCGTGCAGCGCCAGCAGCGCGAACGGCGTGTAGGTGCCGGCGATGATCAGGTAGATGTTGGCGTGGTCGAACCGCCGCAACACCGCCTCGGCCCGCGCCGACCAGTGCCCGCGGTGGTAGAGCGCCGAGACGCCGAACAGCAGCGCCGACGTCACCGCGTACACCGCGGCGGCCAGCCGCGCCGACAGTGTGGGGCCGAGCGCCACCAGGACGATGCCGGCGACCAGCGCGGCCGGGAAGGTGCCGGCGTGCAGCCAGCCGCGCAGCCGTGGTTTGACCGCCTGGGCGAGCTCTCCCACGCGTGCCGCCGGTCCAGCCATGGGCTCCTCCTCCGTCCGTCCGCTGAGTGTGCCGACACTCAGTATTCCGAACGGCGGGCGAGCCGTCTCCCTCCACCCAGGCGTGAGGTGAACTCGGTGTCCACCTCCTGGACGTCCTCGACCGTGACGGCCACGTCTTCCAGCGCCGGGCGGTCACGGAGCCGCTCCGCGGCCTTGCGCAGCGCCCGCTCGCCGACGAGACGGCTCAGCTCCAGGCCGAAGCAGTCCAGCTTGTCGGCGTCGGTCAGGTCGTCGCGGGCCCGCAGGTCGGCGGCGAGCTCACCGAGGCGCTGCGCCTCCGCGAGCTCGTACCGCCGCAGCGCGTGGCTGCACAGCTCCGCCAGCGCGGCGTGGTCGCGGGCGAAGGACAGGCCGTGCAGGTCGTTGCCCGCCAGCCGGCTGAGCGCCCGCTTGCGGTCCATCGCCGCGTCGACGATCTTCAGCAGCCCGGACAGGAGGAGGATCGGCCCGATGCTGACGCCCTTGTCCTGAGCGATCATGAAGGAGGAGCGGAAGACCGCGGCCGAGCCGACCGCGGCGGCCATGACCTGCGCGACGTCGGCGCCGATGGGCGGAGCGCCCTCCGGCAGCGCGAACCGCCAGCCCATCGACTCGGCCAGGATGAGCGCCAGCGTCGACGCGGAGGCGTTGACGATGACGTAGAGCATCCCGGACGGCGAGAACACCGCCGACGCGGGCTTGTCCTGGTAGCGGCCGGCCAGCTCGGCGCCGCCGATGAGAGCGCCGAGCAGGGCCGCGAAGAGCATCCTCGTGACCACTAGGCCCCCCTCGCGCGTACCGGCTCGAGGCCGCCGAGGACCATCGGCCGGCCCGCCCGAGCGGCCTCCAGGAAGACCAGGAGCCACTCCCCCGGCCCGGTCGCCGCGCCGTGCCAGCGGCGCGGCGGCGCGTCCCTCGCCTGGAGGAACACCAGCAGCCAATCCCCTGTGCCCGAGGCCGTGCCCCGGCGCATTCGTGTCGCCATGGCGAGTACTTTCGCCAGCGGGCCCGGGGAAGGCGACGACCGCGCGGCAATGCCTTCCGAACGCCCTGCCCACGGCATCCGCACGGCAGAGTTGTGGCGAGTCCCCGCCATCCCGGCGGATTCTTCGCGGACCGGGGACTCCGGTGGGCTCGGAGGCGGATCCGGGGTTCCCGCGGTGCGAGAACGAAGAGGCCGCGTCCTTTACATAGTAAGTCGACGACCCGGGGCCGCTGGGATCCCAGCCGCCGCTACCGGTTTGAGCGGCGGCGTTCAGAGCCGGGGCGGGCGGCCCTCGTAGGGGGTGCTCAGCACGACCGTGGTCCGCGTGGAGACGTTGGCCGCGGCCCGGATCTGCTGCAGGAGCTCCTCCAGCGCGAACGGTGAGGCGACCCGCACCTTCAAGATGTAGCTCTCCTCGCCCGCCACCGAGTGGCAGGCCTCGATCTCCTGAAGGTGGCCGAGCTTCTCCGGCGCGTCGTCCGGCGCCGCCGGGTCGATCGGCTTGATCGAGATGAACGCGGTGAGCGGCAGACCGACCGCCTCATGGTCGAGCACCGCCGAGTAACCCCTGATCACACCGCGCTTCTGCAGCCGCCGTACGCGCTGGTGCACGGCCGAGACGGACAGCCCCGTCTCGCGCGCCAGGTCTGTGAAGCTCATGCGGCCGTCCTCGGCGAGCAGGGCCACGATCTGCCGGTCGATGTCCTCCACGCCTCAGAACCTATCGCGATGGACGATTTCGCGGGGGAACGCACCGTCGCCGCTTACGCCATCACTTCCCAGGGCCGGCGAGGTGGCGGCCGATGACCATGCGCTGGACCTGGTTGGTGCCCTCGACGATCTGCAGGACCTTCGCCTCCCGCAGGAACCGCTCGGCGGGGAAGTCGGTGACGTAGCCGTAGCCGCCGAGCACCTGGACGGCGTCGGTGGCCACCCGCATCGCCGTGTCGGTGGCGAACAGCTTGGCCATCGCCGCCTCCGGGCCGTACGGCCTCCCGGCGTCGCGGCGGCGGGCCGCGGCGAGGTACAGCGCCCGGGCCGCCGCCACTCCGGTGGCCATGTCGGCGAGCATGAACCGCAGGCCCTGGAAGTCGGCGATCCGCTGCCCGAACTGACGGCGCTCGCGGGCGTAGGAGACCGCGGTGTCCAGCGCCGCCTGGGCGACGCCGACGGCGCAGGCGGCGATGCCGAGCCGCCCGCCGTCCAGCGCCGACAGCGCGATCGGGAAGCCCTGTCCCTCCGCGCCGATCCGGTCGCCCTCGGGGACGAGCACGTCGTCGAAGTGCATCTGGGCGGTCGGGGACGAGCGCAGGCCCATCTTCTTCTCCGGCGGTGCGGCACGGACGCCGTCGGTGCCGGCGGGGACGTGGAAGCAGGAGATGCCGCGACTCTTGTCGGCGCCGGTGCGCGCGAAGACGGTGTAGAAGTCGGCGTGTCCGCCGTGGGTGATCCACGCCTTGGTGCCGTTGATCGTGTACGCGCCGCCGTCGTGGAAGGCCTTGGTGGTCAGCGCGGCGGCGTCGGACCCGGAGTGGGGCTCCGACAGGCAGTAGGCGCCGAGCAGGTCGCCGCCGAGCAGGTCCGGCAGGAGCCGTTCCCGCTGCTCGGCCGAGCCGTACGCCGCGGTCGGGAAGCACGCCAGGGTGTGCACGCTCACTCCGAGGCCGACCGCGAGCCAGCCCGCGGCCAGCTCCTCCACGACCTGCAGGTACACCTCGTACGGCTGCCCGCCGCCGCACTCCTCCGGATAGGGCAGGCCCAGCAGCCCGGCCCGTCCGAGCGTGCGGAACACCTCACGGGGGAACCGGCCGGACTCCTCGTCGGCGGCCGCCCGCGGGGCGAGCTCGGCGGTGACCAGGTCACGGGTCAGCTCGAGCAGGTCGTACGCCTCCGGCGTCGGCAGTTCACGATCAACGCCCATCGTCCACTCGCCTCCCGGCCATGGCCCCTCCACGCTGAGGGGACACATCGGGAAAATAGTAGGACGTCCAAGTAACTGATTGCCATCGACCGCGGGACACAATCCGGCATTCGGGGACGAACTTCCGCCGGACCGGCCCGTAATGACCGGTCCGGCGGCAGGTCAGCCGCCCGCGACGATGAGGTCGCGGCTCACATGGTTCACGCTCTCGTGACCGTCGGCGGTGCACACGACGATGTCCTCGATGCGCGCCCCGTGCGGTCCCGGATAGATGCCCGGCTCGATGGAGAAGGCCATCCCCGGCTCCAGCGGCTCGGTGTTGCCCGCCACGATGTAGGGCTCCTCGTGCGTCTCCAGGCCGATGCCGTGGCCGGTGCGGTGGATGAAGTACTCCCCGTACCCGGCGGCCGCGATGACGTCGCGCGCGGCCGCGTCGACCGCCTCGGGGGTGACCCCGGGGCGTACGGCCGCGCGGGCCGCCTCCTGCGCGTCCTTCAGCACCGCGTAGTAGGCGTGGAAGTCCGCCGGCGCCTCGCCGACGGCGTACACGCGGGTCTCGTCGGAGCAGTACCCGCTGGGCATGGTGCCGCCGATGTCGACGACGACGGGCTCGCCGGCCTGGATGACCCGGTCCGACAGCTCATGGTGGGGGCTCGCGCCGTTGGGCCCCGAGCCGACGATCACGAAGTCGACCGTCGCGTGCCCCTCGGCCACGATCGCCTCGGCGATGTCGCGGCCCACCTCCCGCTCGGTGCGCCCCGCCTTCAGCAGCGCCGGCACGATGCCGTGCACCCGGTCGATCGCGGCGCCCGCCTCCCGGAGCGCCTCGACCTCCGCCGCGCTCTTGCGCTTGCGGAGCTCGCCGAGGACCGAACCGGCCGCGACCTGCTCCGCGCCGGGCATCGCGTCGCGGAACCGCAGCGCCATGACCGCCCACATCCGGTCCGCGACGCCGACGCGGCCCAGGTCGCGCGGCAGCCGGGCGGCGACCAGCGCGTACGGGTCGTCGAGCTCGCCCCAGGGCACCAGCTCGACACCGAGCGCGCCCGCGGTCGACGCCTGCGCCGCGGCCAGCTCCAGCCGGGGCACGACCAGGAAGGGATCGTCCGCGGCGGGCACCACCAGGCACGTGAGCCGCTCCAGCGGGATGGCGTCGTAGCCCGTGACGTAGCGCAGGTCCGGCCCTGGCGTCAGCAGCAGCGCGCCGAGTCCGGACTCGGCGGTCGCCTCGCGCACCCGGGCGAGACGGTCGGGCTCGAATAGGGCTTTCGGGCTAGTCACACCGTTCCCTCTCCTGTGAGACCTACATGACGGCGGCAATCTACTCCTCGCCTTCCACCTCGAGTATCCGCCAGCGCTCCATGGCCCGATCCGCCGGTCCCGGCCGCCGCGGAAGCGTGCACAAGACGCGCACAAGAGCGATGGACGATGCTCGCTGTGTGCGATAACCCCATCACGGACAGCGAAAATCGCTACCATGACGTACACGCTCAGGGCGTGCACAGGGCGAGCGAGAGCCCCATCCGCCCCGTGTGTCACACCATTCCCGACCGACCGACCGACGACCATCTCAACGAGCAGATCCACAATCGCCCCGCAGACGATCACCATCGAAAGTGGTCTCCATGGGATTCCCTCACACCACGGGCGACACGCCCCAAGAGCAGCAGGCGGGCACCTCGGAGGCGACGGTCGAGCAGCTCCTCGCCGAGAACGAGCAGCTGCGCGACAGGCTCCGCACCACCGCCGCCGTCGAACAGGCCAAGGGCGCTCTGGCCGAGCGCCTGCGGTGCGGCGTCGACGCCGCCTACACGCATCTCCTCCAGATCGCGCGCGACAGCGGCATCTCCCCGCAGGACGCCGCGTCATTAATGTTCGCCACGGAGCAGCGCGACGGCGAGTCCCCGCCGGTGCCCCGCTCTCCCGCCGACGACACCGGTGACTCCGCGCCGGCGGCCGTCACCCCGTGTCCGCCCGAGACCGTCCCGCCGGTCCGCTCCGGGCCGCCCTCCCGGCCGGCCCCAGATGATCGCCTCGACCAGTTCCAGCACGCCCAGCGCCTCGGCAATCTCGGCTGCGGCGTGTGGGAGCCGGCGACCGGCACGAGCCATTGGTCCGACCAGGTCTACGTGATCTTCGGGCGTGACCCGGCCGACGGGCCGCTGCCGCTCGACCGGCTCGCCGCGGTCGTCGTGCCGGAGGACGTCCCCCTCACCGCCCACCTCGTCAGCACGCTGGTGGACGGCAGGGAGGCGGTCGACAGCGAGATCCACATCCGGCGCGGCGCGGAGACCCGCGAGCTGCGGCTGATCGGAGAGCCCGTCGTCGACGGGGCGGGCCGGCCCGTCGCCGTGCGCTGTGTCTACCAGGACGTCACGGGCTGGCGCCGGGGCGAGCGGGCGCTCACCGCCTCCCGGCGGCAGCTCGAGCAGCTCCGCGTCGACGAGGAGCGGCGCCACGCCATCGACATGCAGCGGTCGATCCTGCCCCTGCCGCCGCGCGTCATCGACAAGCCGGGCCTGCGGGCGGCGGTCCGCTACCTTCCGGCCGGCATCCTCGCCCGCGTCGGCGGTGACTGGTACGAGACGAGTGCGATCGACGGGGAAGGGGTGTTCCTGGCCATCGGCGACGTCTCCGGACATGGACGGAACGCCGCGGCAGCCATGGCCCGGCTGCGCAACGGCCTCAGCGGACTGGCGTTCACGGGAGCATCGCCGGACCGCCTGCTGGCCTGGCTCAACCGCCTGACGCTGCACTGGCCGACGTCGCTGACCGCCACGGCGCTGGCCGGCCGGTTCGATCCGGAGACCCGCACGCTCACGTGGGCGCAGGGCGGGCACTTCCCGCCGCTGCTGATCCGCGACGGCAAGGCCACGACGCTCGACCCGCCGGAGGGGATGCTGCTCGGCGCGGTCGAGGACGCGGAGTTCGGCGTCGCGACGACGCCACTGGAATCGGGTGACCTGCTACTTCTCTACACCGATGGATTGATCGAGCGGCGCGACCGCGACCTGCAGGTCGGCCTGGACCTGCTGTTGCGCGTCGCGTCCACGGTCGGCAGCAACGACCCGGAGACCGTCCTGGACCGGGTGTTGTCGGCGTTCGGCGCTCCCAACCCCAACGATGACACCTGCGTCGTGGCCATCCAGATCGTCTGACCCGCGGCGGGCCACGGCGCGAAGCTGAGAGGATGGCGGCGTGGGTGGACTCATGCTGCTCGACACGCCGTCGCTGTACTTCCGCGCGTTCTTCGGGGTCCCCGAGTCGGTGACCGCGTCCGATGGCACGCCGGTCAACGCCGTACGCGGGCTCCTCGACATGATCGCGCGCCTCGTCCGGGACCGCGCGCCGCACTCCCTCGTGGCGTGCATGGACGCGGATTGGCGGCCGGCGTTCCGGGTGGAGGCGCTGCCGTCCTACAAGGCGCACCGGGTGGGTCCGGACGGCGGCGACCAGACGCCGGACGCGCTCGCGACCCAGGTCCCGGTGATCGAGGAGGTCCTCGACGCCTTCGGGATCGCCCGGGTCGGCGCTCCCGGTTACGAGGCCGACGACGTCATCGGCACGCTGGCCACCGTGCACGACGGCGAGGTGGACGTCGTCACCGGCGACCGCGACCTGTTCCAGCTCGTCCGCGACGACAAGCCCGTGCGGGTGCTCTACACGGCGCGTGGGATCAAGGCCCTGCAGATCGTCGACGAGGCCGAGGTCACCGCGAAGTACGGCATTCCCGGCCGCGCCTACGCCGACTACGCCACGTTGCGCGGCGACCCGAGCGACGGGCTGCCCGGCGTTCCGGGCGTGGGCGACAAGACCGCCGCGGCGCTGATCACCCGGTTCGGTGACCTGGAGGGGATCGAGCGCGCCCTCGACGAGGGCGAGACGTCGGGTTTCCCCGCAGGGAGCCGGCTGAAGCTGGAGAAGGCACGGGACTATCTCGCGGCGGCGCGGACGGTGGTCAGGGTCGAAACACGGATCCCCATTCCGGCGTTCGACGCGGAGGTGCCGCGCACGCCGCGCGATCCGGAGCGCCTCGTCGCGCTGAGCGAGCGCTGGAGCCTCGACAGCCCGGTCAACCGGCTCCTGGCCGCGGTCGCCGCCGGCTGACCCTCCCCGGCGGTTCTCAGCGCTCGGACCGACCTTTCGCCGTTTCCCAGCGGGTGGGTTTGAAACCTCTTGGTCCCGTCATGTGACCAGCGGGTGACTGTTTGCAGCAAAAGCGTCATTTGGCGCACTACCGCGGCATCTGCAGCGTTCTCATTTCAGTGACAGGGTCAGTGAAAGTTGCAATCCTGACAGGAGGAAGGCTGCCCATGACGCCCACCCTCAGCCGCAGGACGCCGGTCTCGCCTGGAGACGATGAGGCGGCGTTCGCGACCGTGACGGAGATGTTCGCCATGACGCAGCGCTCGAACCACGCCACGGCCTTCGCCGGGTGGACGGTCACGACGAGCGCCATGGGCCTGGTGCTGCAGTGGCGCACGATCGAGGCACTCTACGGATCCACCCCGGGCCGCGCGCTGCTGGCCGCGCTCCTCCCCGTCGCCGTCGGCCTGGCGTACGTCCTGCTGCTCCTGGCGCGCGCCCACGCCGTCACCGCCGGGGCCCAGGAGGACTTCCATCGCTTCATCGCGATCACCCCGCCGGACATGCCGGAGTTCGCCGCCCCGGCGTTCCGGCAACTGCGGCTACTGACCGCCGCCACCCGCCACCGTTCGATCCTCACCCGGAAGGCCCTGGCCTGGGCATACGTCTCAGGGGCCGCGTTCCTCGCCTGGAGCGCCGCCGCGACGGCGGCGGCCTTCGGTCACTGAGGGCGACACGGACCGGCCGGCATCCGGGCGTGGAAACTCCGCTCCCCTTCCCCATGACCCGGGTGCCGACCACTAGACAGATTTCCCCTTTATTGGGTCCACTGGAGGTAATGAGGTTCAATAGCGAACCTCTGCCGTCACGGGCAGACGGAGATCGGGTGCAGGAGATCCTCGCGAACAGGAACGGTTTTTGGCAGGCGTTGCAGGAGTCCGAACGTGCCGCGTTGCGTACGGCGGGTCGGACTCGTGAGTATGCGCCCGGAACGCTGCTGTGCAGCCAGGGCGCCGATCCCGATCACGTCCTGATCATCTTGGACGGCTGGGTGAAGGTGACCGCCGGGCGGGCGGACGGTCAGGAGGTCATGCTCGCCATCCGTGGTCCGTCGGACACGATCGGCGAGAGCGGCTGGCTGAACGGCCGGCCGCGGTCGGCGAACGTGAAGGCGCTGGGCAAGGTCCGCGCGCTCGCGATCCCGGCCGAGCAGTTCGCCGCCTTCCTCAACAGTCACGCGCACGCGGCGCAGGTCCTCGCGCGGGTGATGGTCGGGCGGATGGACGACGCCGACCGGCGGATGACCTCACAGGTCGGGACGAGCGGCCCGAAGCTGCTCGCCCTGCTCCTGCTGGACCTGGCCGAGCGCTACGGCGTGCCGGGCCCGGGCGGGTCCGTCACCCTGCCGCTGCCCCTCACCCAGCAGGAGCTCGCCACCATGATCGGCCGGGCCCGGGAGACGGTCGCGCGGGCGCTGACCGTCTGGCGCCGGGAGGGGATCGTGGTGACCCGCCGGATGCGCATCGTGATCCTGCGTCCGGAGGCGCTGCACGACATCGCCGAGCGCGACGACGACGGCTGAGCCGGCGCGCGTACGGTCGGCGGATGCCGCCGCGCGCAGCTGCGGCGCGCGGGTGTCGCCGTACGCGCGGTAGGCATGACGGCCGCGACGCGTGTCCTGCCGCGCGGCCCGCGAAGCCTGTGCGTCATATGCCACACAGCCCGGGGACCAGGGCGGTTACACTTCATCACCCCGAGTAACCCCCCGCGCTGAGGGGAGCGTCACTCCCAGATGACGAGCGATCGATCGCCCGGCGGTGGGCCGGGGCGGTCGAAGGTTCTGCGTGAGGTCCTGGAAGTCGTCACCAACCTGTGGCAGCTCCTCGTCTTCCTGATCCCCGTGGCGGGCATCGGCGCGGCCCTCGTCCTGCGCCATCTGGACCAGATCTCGATCGCGCTGACCTGGGTGATCGCCGTTGCCAGTTCGCTGTCCGGCCTCGCGGTCCTGGCCCGCGAGAAGGACACGATCACCAAGTGGCTCCGCGGGTGGGCCGATCACGCCGGCGGGCAGCTGTCCCGGCTCGGCCGATCCCTCCTCGCGTTCGGCCTGACGGCCGCCCTGGTCGCCGCGCTCGGCTGGGCCGCCACCGGCACGGTGGCCGCGGTGTTCGGAGGATCGTGCGCTCCGCCCATCGACCTGCGCGTGCTGACCGCGCCGGAGAACCTCACGGCCCTGACGCGGGCCGCCGCGGAGTACACCGCCGAGGCCCGATGCCCGCCCGTGCGGATCACCGTGGCGGCCTCCGGCAGCGTCCTCAACGTCGCGTCCGGCTTCCAGAACGGCTGGTACTCCGTACCGGGGGCGGGCGAGGGCGGCCGCGGCGCCCTCCAGCCGGACATCCTCATCCCGGCCTCCTCCGGTGAGGCCGACCGGCTCCTCGCGGCGCCCCACCCGGGTGTACGGCTGGCGGACGAAGGGTCGATCGGCAGCTCACCGCTGGTCGTCGGGATCTCCGCCTCCGCCAGTGACGACCTGCGCAACGCGCTGGCCGGCCGCGACCGGCCGAGCCTCGGCGAGCTCCTCGCCGCGGCCCGCCGCAACGGCGTGCAGCGCGTCTACCGCGCGAGCCCGGACGTGTCGGAGATCGGCGCGCTGGCCGACGTCGACCTGTACACCAGCGGCGCGCTCGGTGATCCGCAGGCCACCGAGCACGCGCTCGGCAGCGCCGACCTGCCCCTCAGCGACTCCGCCGCGCTACTGTGCGGGCTGCGGCGCCGGCCCGTCGCGCCCGAGCGCATCGCCGTGATCGCACCCGAGCAGGTGATCGAGGACTACGGGCACGGCCGGGCACTGGGCACCACCTGCCCGGCCCCGGGTGGGGGCGGTCCGCCGCTCGCCGTCCACTGGGTGTCGGACGCGCGCGTGTTCGACTACCCCTTCATCCGCGTCACGTGGGACGGCCAGTCGTCGGCGCGCCGGGCGCACGAGATCGACGACTTCCGGCGCTGGCTCGGCCGCGGCCGGCTGCGGAGCGAGGCGTTCCGCGACACGGCCGGCCGCGCGGGCACCGCCGACTCCAGCGACGGCCGTCTCTACCTCGGCCCGAGGCCGCGGGTCGCCGTCCGGCCCTACCGACGGGCGGAGATCGACGACGCGCTGTCCCGGTTCGCCCAGGTCCGGCCTCCCCTGCACATCGCCATGGCCCTCGACGTGTCGGGCTCGATGAGCGGCGGCCGTTCACAGGGCGGCTCCCGGTTCACCTACGCCGTCCAGGTCGCCCGGACCGCAGCACAGACCGCCGTCCACGACACCGACACGGTCGAACTCGACGCCTTCTCCCGTATTCAGGGGCAGCCCCCGATCCGTCCGGCGGCTCCCCCGGGTCCCCGCGGCGCGATCGGCACCGCGCTCGACGGCCTGACGCCGCAGGGCAGCGACATTCCGCTCTACGACGCGATCGGCGGCGCGGCCGCCCGGGTCGCCGCCTACCCGCAGGCGGCCGTCGTGGTCTTCACCGACGGCGGATCCGAGGCGGCCGACCCCCGGGCCCGCGCCGCGGCCCTGAAACGCGCGCTGAGGACCCGCCCGGTCGTCGTTCTGACCGGCACCGACACCTGTGCCGGATCGGCGGCGATCAAGGCCCTGGGAGCGTCCGTACGATGCGTGGACGCCGGCGATCGGGAGCCGAGCGACGTGGTGACGTCGGTCTTCGACCTCACGACGCAGTCTGGCGGGGGATGAGACGGATGCTGGGACGCCATCTCCGGAATCACCGGACCGCGATGCTCGCCGGCGTGGTGTTCGGCGTGCTGGCCGTCCTGGTGCCGCTGGCGCCGTGGAGCGACTCGGCCGGCCGTACCCCCTGCCCGGGGCACACCGGCCTCGTGGTGGCCGGCGGCACGGACGTCAGCGCCTCGAGCGAACGCCAGGCGCTCATCCGAGAGTGGAACGCGCAACACCAGGACGACCCCGACCTGCAGGCGCGGCTCGTGGAGATCTCCGGCCTCGCCGACCTGCAGCGCGCGCAGCTCGCGGCGACCTCGGAGGCGCACGGCTGCGACTACGACGTGCTCGAACTCGACGCGCCCTGGACGGCCGAGTTCGCCGAGAGGAAGGCGATCGTCCCGTTCCCGCTGCCGCACGGCTGGGATCCGGACTTCCTGCCGGAGCTGCGGCAGTCGGTGACCTGGCACGGCACGGTGTACGCGCTGCCGGTCAACGCCGACGTCGGCCTGCTGTACTACTGGAACGACGCCCGGCGGCAGCCGCCCGTGGGCCTGCCCGACCTGCTCGGCCAGGCCGCCGAAGCGGCCGAGGCGCGCGGCTTCGAGGCCGGCTACTCCCTTCAGCTCGCCGACTACGAAGGCGGCACCGTGAACGCCTTGGAGCTCATCTGGGGGTTCGGCGGTGACGTCGTCGACGACGACCGGGTGGTCGTCGACGCGTACGCGACGCAGATCCGGGCCGCGCTGGCCGCCCTCCACACCGAACTGCGGGGGCGGGGCGTCGGCCCCACCGCGGCCGACGCGACCGAGGCCTCGAGCATCCAGGCGTTCGAGGACCGCAAGACCGCCTTCATGCGCAACTGGCCGTACGCCTTCCGGGTGCTGGCCGCCGACCCGCGGATGCGCGGCGGCGGCCGGCTGAGATTCGGGGTGTCACCGCTGCCCGGCTCGAGCGTGCTCGGCGGCCAGAACCTCGCCATCTCGGCCTTCGGCAAGAAACAGGACCAGGCCCGCCGTCTCGTCGAGTACCTCACCGACCGGAACGCGCAGGCCGAGCTGTTCGCCTGCGGAGGGTTCGCGCCGACCCGGGAGTCGGCGTACCAGACGCCCCGGCCCTGCCCCAGGTCCTCCCCGAGCGAACAGCAGATCGGGCAGGCCGATCTCGCCCAGCTCGCCGCCCAGATCCGGCAGGCGATCGCGAAAGCGCGTCCGCGCCCGGTGACCCCGGCCTACCAGGTGTTCAGCGAGGTCTTCCGGCGTTGCTTCCGCGCCGCCGCGTTCGAGGCAGAAAATGTGGACTACGCCGCCTTCGCCCGGCTGCTCCGCGCGGCGTACTCCGGACGGCCGGTCCGCGCCGACCCGCGCCGGCCGTGCGGCTGAGCCGAGCGGTTGAGCCGAGCGGACCGGAGCGGGCCGCCGCCGCGGCCCGCCGGGCGCGCCCGGCGCGGCGGACCGGGCCGGGCGGCCGAGCCGGATGCACCGCAACATGTCGTCGCGGCACCCCGCCCGCCGCGGCGGACCGGACGGGCCCGGCCGTCCCCGCGGACTCAGCCGACGGAGGAGTAGGCCACGACGCCGCGCCGGATCGCGTCCATGGCCCGGCCTGCGACGCGACGCACCGGGCTGCCGGACGGGGCGGCGTCCGCGACCTGCCCGAGCATGTCCAGCAGCTGCTTCATCCAGCGGACGAAGTCACCGGCCGTCAGGTCGGCGTCGGCCAGCACGGCGTCCAGCTGATCACCGCTCGCCCACCGGTGCGCCGCCCAGGCGAAGCCCAGGTCCGGCTCGCGCAGGAACGCGACCCGATGGTCCTTCTCGATCTCCTGCAGCTCACCCCACAGCCGGATCATCTCGGTGAGCACCTCCCGTACGGGGCCGCTGGGCACGCGGGGCGCCCGCCCGTCCTCCGGCTGCCGGGACTCGTACACCAGCGCCGACACGACCGCGGCGAGCTGCGCGGGCCCCAGGTCGTCGAAGAGGCCGGCGCGCAGGGACTCCGCCGTGAGCAGGTCCAGCTCGGTGTAGATGCGCCCGAGCCTGCGGCCCTCGTCGGTGACCCGCTCGCCGTCGAGGTAACCGAGTTGCTCGAGCACGGCGCAGACCCGGTCGAAGGTCCGGGAGATCACCTGCGAGCGGCCCTCGACGCGGCGGCGCAGCGCCGCCGTCTCCTTCTCCAGCCGGAAGTAGCGCTCGCCCCAGCGTGCGTGGTCCTCCCGGTCGGCGCAGCCGTGGCAGGAGTGCTCACGCAGCCGCCGCCGCAGGTCGGTGATCTCCGGGTCCTCGCGCGTGGAGTCCGGGTGCTTCTGCGGACGAGGCTTGTCGAGGTGCGCCGTCTTGTTGCGCAGCGTCGAGGCCAGGTCGCGGCGGTGCTGCGCCGACCTGCGACTGAACCACTGCGGGATCTTGATGCGGTCCACCGGCTCCACCGGCCCCCGGAAGTCGGCCAGCGCCAGCTGCTTGACCTGCCGGTTGATGGTGAGGACCAGCGGGGACGGGTCGTCGGAGCGCTTCCCGGCCCCCGGCTCCAGGACCACCGCCGCACCGGCGAACCGGCCGTGCGGGACCATGATGACGTCCCCGAAACGCAGGCGTTCCAGGGAGCGCGCGGCCTCCGCCCGCCGGACGCCCGACCGCTCCCGGGCCAGCTCCCGCTCGCGTTCGGTCAGGCGCTGCCGCAGGCGGGCGTACGCCATGAAGTCGCCCTTGTCGCAGGTCGCCGCCTCCAGGTAGCCCTCGAGGGCCTCCTCGTTGCGGTGCAGCTGCTTGGCGAGCCCGACGACGGCACGGTCGGCCTGGAACTGCGCGAAGGACTCCTCCAGGAGGGTACGGGCGCGTTCGCGGCCGACCTGGCCGACGAGGTTCACGGCCATGTTGTACGACGGGCGGAAGCTGGAGTTCAGCGGGTAGGTGCGCGTGCCGGCCAGGCCGGCCACCGACGCCGGGTCGATGCCGGGCGCCCACAGGACGACGGCGTGGCCCTCCACGTCGATGCCGCGCCGCCCGGCCCGCCCGGTGAGCTGGGTGTACTCGCCGGGGGTCAGGTCGGCGTGCATCTCGCCGTTCCACTTGACGAGGCGCTCGATCACGACGGTGCGGGCGGGCATGTTGATGCCCAGCGCCAGGGTCTCGGTCGCGAAGACCGCCTTGATCAGCCCTTCGGTGAACAGCTCCTCGACGATCTCCTTGAACGTCGGCAGCATGCCCGCGTGGTGGGCGGCCAGGCCCCGCTCCAGCCCGGCGAGCCACGTGCCGTAGCCGAGGACCTCCAGGTCGGCCCGCGGGATGTCGGCGGTGCGCGTCTCGACGTGCGCTCGGATCTGCTCGGCCTCCTCCTTCGTGGTGAGCCGCAGCCTGGAGTACATGCACTGCTCGACCGCCGCGTCGCAGCCGGCGCGGCTGAAGATGAAGGTGATCGCGGGCAGCAGCCCGGCGCGGTCGAGCCGGTCGATGACGTCGGCGCGCGACGGCGGCCGGTAACGCTCGGGGCGGCCTTCGCGCCGACGGCCGCTGCGGCGGCTCTGGTTGATCCTCGTGCGCCGCAGGTCGTCGAGCGCGAACCGGCGCAGGTCCGGGTTGACCTTCGTGTGATCGTCGTCGACGAACAGGTCGTACAGCCGGTTGCCGGCCAGCATGTGCTGCCACAGCGGCACCGGGCGCTCCTCGTCCACGATGACGGTGGTCTCGCCGCGGACCTCCTGCAGCCACTCGCCGAACTCCTCGGCGTTGCTGACCGTCGCCGACAGCGCCACCAGCCGCACCGACTCGGGAAGGTGGATGATCACCTCTTCCCAGACCGCGCCCCGGAACCGGTCGGCGAGGTAGTGCACCTCGTCCATGACGACGTACGCCAGCCCCGACAGCGTCGGCGACCCGGCGTACAGCATGTTGCGCAGGACCTCGGTCGTCATGACGACGATCGGCGCCTCACCGTTGATGGCGTTGTCGCCGGTGAGCAGGCCGACCTTCCCCGTGCCGTACCGGCGCACGAGGTCGGCGTACTTCTGGTTCGACAGCGCCTTGATCGGGGTGGTGTAGAAGCACTTCTGGCCGCCCGCCAGCGCCAGGTGAACCGCGAACTCGCCGACGACGGTCTTGCCCGACCCGGTGGGCGCCGCGACCAGCACGCCGTGGCCGTCCTCCAGCGCGCGGCAGGCGTCGACCTGGAAGAAGTCCAGGTCGAAGTCGTACAGGCTTTGGAACTCGGTCAGTGCGGGCGTGAAGACCGCCATGCGCTGCCGGTGCGCGGCGTAGCGTTCCGCGGGGGTGGTCATGGGTCAAGCCTACGGACCACCGCTGACCGAAACGGCTGCGCTCCCGCGATCGGCCGCTCGGTGCGGTAGGACGGCGGGGCCTGGAGACAGGCCCTAGGGCCCGTCTCGAAGTCCCGGTCCGTAGCGAGCGCCGCGCAGTAGGACGGCGGCGCTTCGAGACAGGCCCTAGACGCGCTCGCCGTCCTCGATCTCGCCGTCCGGCAGGTCGAGCGGCGAGGCCTCGTCGTCGGACAGGTCCGCGTACGGGTCGGGCCGGGCGGCCTTACGCCGGTCATGGATGTAGGCGATGACCTCGGCGACCTCGAACAGCACGACGGTCGGCAGCGCAAGCGCCAGCATCGTGAAGGGGTCCTGGCTCGGCGTGGCGACCGCGGCGAACACGAAGAGGCCGAAAATGATCAGCCGGCGCGACTTCTTGATGCGGGCGTGCGTGAGGACGCCCGCCAGGTTGAGGATGACGACGAACAGCGGCAGCTCGAACGTCACCCCGAAGATCAGGAGCATCGCCACCGCGTAGCCGAGGTAGCTCGTCACCGTGACCAGCGCGGTCGTGCCGTGCGGGACAAAGGAGAGCAGGATGCCCAGCCCCTTGTCGAGCGTGACGTAGGCCAGGAAGGCGCCGCCGACGAACAGCGGCACCGAGGCGGTCAGGAAGATGTACGTCCAGCGACGCTCGCGCTGATACAGCCCCGGCGCGACGAACGCCCAGAGCTGGTACAGCCAGATCGGCGAGGCGAGCACCACGCCGACGATCAGCGCGATCTTCAGGTTGAGGAAGAAGCCTTCGGTCAGGCCGTTGACGACCAAGCCGCAGCCCTTACCCAGACGATTCTGCTGGGGAAGCTGGCAGTACGGCTGCTGGAGGAAGCTCCAGACACGGTCGAATTGCCACAGCCCGATGCCGGTGCCCACGAGAATGGCCAGCATGGCCTTGAGCAGGCGGCTTCGGAGTTCGCGGATGTGCTCCATGAGCGGCATGCGCCCATCAGGGTTCGCACTCCGCGACGGCTTGGTCGTCATGATCCCTAATTGTGGCGGTCGGTCAGGACTTCTTGCCGTGCTCCGTCTGGGACAGCGGCACGCCGCTGATCGTGGTGCCATCCTCAGCCGGACCGCTCAGCCGCGGCTGCTGGGCAGCCTGCTGCTCGAGCAGCGCCGCCTGCTCCCGGAGCCGTGCAGCCTGGGCACGCGGGTCCTGCGGCTGCGACTGCGGGCGCGGCTCGTCATCGTCGTCGCTGATCAGGCCCTTGGTCTCGGACTTGAAGATGCGCATCGACCGGCCGAGCGAACGGGCGGCCTGGGGCAGCTTGGCAGAACCGAACAGCACCAGGATGACGACCGCGATGATCGCGATTTCCCACGGGCCAAGATCCATGTCAGTCCTCTTCAGCAGTGGCTCTTTCTCACCCGATCGTACGCCGTCGGGCCGGATGTCTCACTCCCCCGCCCCCTCAAGACGCCGCATCTCACGGGCGAGTTTCGCGTGTTCCGGCTCCAGACGCTCCCTGGTCCGCCGCAGTTCACGGCCGAGACCACGCACCGCGAGCGACACCTTGATCGCGCAGCCACCGAGAACCATCAGCCCGGCGAAGGCCAGCGCGACGAAAAGCATCATCCACGGCACAGGCAGACACTAGCGAATCACCGGCGCGACGTCTCCCCCTGCTCAATGGCGCTCGCTCCGCGAGCGCGGTTCGCGGGCGCCCCACGCGCCCGCTCACGCTCTGGTCGTTTCGCTCCCGCCGTTCCTCAGTCCAGACGACGCGCGCCGCTCACGGCGTGCGATCACGCGTCGTAGAGCTTGAGGGCGCGGGCGGCGTCTTCGCGGACCTGGGCGGCCAGGTCGACGGGCTCGGTGATCCGGCCGCTGCCCGCCAGCCGCAGCGCCAGGCGCCGCACCCAGCGGACGTCCGGGGTGCGCAGCACCACGCGGACCCGGCCCTCCCCGAGCTCGGTGACGCTCTCGCACGGGTAGTGGTCGGCGACCCAGCGCCCGGCCGGGGACAGCTCGAAGGTCACCCGCACGTCCTCGGGTGACGGGCGGAACAGCCCGTCGTCCAGGTCGAGCGGCTCGGCCTCGTCCGGGATGCTCCCGGGAACGTCGAGGACCTGCAGATCCACGATGCGGTCCAGGCGGAACAGGCGCACCGCCTCGGCGCGGCGGCACCAGCCCTCCAGGTAGGACCAGCCGTCGACGATGAGCAGCCGCATCGGGTCCACGTCGCGCTCGGTGTTCTCGTCCCGGCCCGGCACGTAATAGGTCATCCGCAGGCGACGCCCCTGGTCCAGCCCCGACCGCACCTGGACCAGAACGTCCGGGTGGACGTCCAGCTCAACGGCGACCTGGCTGCTCGGCCGGGCGGCGGCACCCGCCGCCTCCTCAAGCTTGGCGATCAGCCGGCTCACGGCGTCGCCGTGCTCGGGGATCTCGGCGATCGTGCGCAGCGCGACCAGCAGGGCGGCGGCCTCGTCGACGTCGAGCCGGAGCGGCCGGCTGATCGACTCCGCCTCGCACACCACGATCTCGCCGCCCTCGTAGGACAGGTCGATCGGGCAGTACGGGTCGGGCGCGCGCAGCTCGACGCACCACAGGAGGTTGAGGTCGTCGATGATCTGCTTCTCGGTCACGCCGAAGGCCGCGGCGGCCTCCTCGACGCTGACCGAGCTGCGGTTGATGACGTACGGGACCAGCGCCAGCAGCCGCCGCAGTCGTTCCGAGGAGCTCACTGGCACACCGCCTTCAGGTGCTGGATCATCGCGTCGCGTACGTCGGGCGGGTCGACGGCCACGACGTCGTCGGCGAACCCGGCCAGGTAGTCGGCGAGCCGCTCGACCTCGGCGAATGTCAGCTCGGCCAGGTCCCATTCGTCGTCCTCGCGGCGGATGTTCGCCGCCCAGCGCCGGATGCCGTCCGCCGCGCCGCGCCGCAGCCGTACGGTGGCCGTGCGCCGCCCGGGCACCGGGCCGCCCATCGAGGTGACGACCTCCCGCAGGTCGATGCCCTCCGGGACCGTCACCGCGCCGGCGGGGCCGTCGGCGACGACCTCGCCCCTGATGCGGCTGAGCCGGAACACCCGGGTCTCCCCGCGGTCCCGGTCATGGCCGGCGACGTACCAGCGACCGCGCCTGCTGACCACGCCCCACGGCTCCAGGTGACGCCGCTGCGGGCCGCTGCGCCCGACGCCCTGGTATTCGAAGGTGACCGGCCGGCGGTCGCGGACGGCCCGCCACAGCGCCGGGAACGCGGGCTCGTCGGCGCCGACCCTGGGCTCGACGCCGAGGGAGGCGGCCTCGTCGGTGTCGATCCCGGCCGCGCGCAGTTTCAGCAGGGCCCCGGAGGCCGCCTCGGCCAGGCTGGCCCGCTGCCAGACCCGGGCGGCCAGCCCGAGCACGGCGGCCTCGTCGGGGGCGAACTGGATCTCCGGCAGTTCGTACGCCTGGCGCTGGATCCGGTAGCCGGCCTCCTCGTCGCCGTCGCTGCCCATCTCCAAGGGGATGCCGAGCTCGCGCAGCTCCTCCTTGTCGCGCTCGAACATGCGCTTGAACGCCTCGTCCCCGCCGGGATAGCCCGGCACGGCCTGGCGGATCTGCTCCGCGGTGAGGTACCGCCGGGTGGCCAGCAGGCACACCACGAGATTGAGCAGCCGCTCGGTCTTGCGGCGCGACATCGTCACTCCTTCTGGCCCGTCCCCGTGGCCTCCGACGCTACCGTTGGCGGGTGATCCGATGGCGCAAAGGCACGGTTGTCAAGATACGCCGCGAATGGCCCGGAGCGGTCGAACTCGACGTCACGATCGACGACGGCGAAGCCCGCGCCCTGGCCTATCCGGCGCTGGTGGGACGGCCCCACCCGGGCGACGTCGTGCTGCTGAACACGACGGCGCTCGCGATGGGGCTTGGCACCGGAGGGTACGCGATGGTGGTGGCGGTACCCGACCGTTTCCCGCCCGATCCGTCCGGTCCAGGCCATCTGGTCAAGGCACGCTACACCCCGCTGCAGGCCACGGTGCTCGGCGCGGACGAGCAGGACTCCGCGCACCACGAGGTCCTGCGCGACGCCGAGTCGGTCGGCGGCATGCCGGTCGTCGTCGCCGACCTGCACTCGGCGCTGCCGGCGATCATCGCGGGACTGCACCTGGACCGCCCCGGCACCCGCGTCGTCTACGTCATGCCGGACGGCGGCGCGCTGCCCGCCTGGTTCTCCCGGACGATCGCGGCGCTGCGCGAGGCCGGGGCGCTGGCCGCGACGGTGACCGTCGGCCAGGCGTTCGGCGGGGACCTGGAGGCCGTGACCCTGCACACCGGCCTGCTCGCCGCGCGGCTGGTGCTGGACGCCGAGGTGGCGATCGTCGCGCAGGGCCCCGGCAACCTCGGCACGGGCACGCGGTGGGGCTTCTCGGGCGTGTCGGCGGGTGAAGCGGTGAACGCCGCCGCCGTCCTGGAGGGCCGCCCCGTCGCGTCCCTGCGGGTCAGCGAGGCGGACGCCCGCGAGCGCCACCGAGGGATCTCCCACCACAGCCTGACCGCCTACGGCCGCGTCGCGCTGGCCCGGGCTCAGGTGGTCGTGCCGGATCTGCCGGGCGCGTTCGGGGACCGGGTGCGGGCCGAGGCGAAGCCGCTCGGCGAGCGGCACGAGCTCGTCACCGTGCCCGTGGACGGCCTCGACGAAGCGGTGCGCGACTCGCCGGTGCGGGTGTCGACCATGGGCCGGGGCCTGGACGAGGACCGCGCGGGGTTCCTGGCCGTCGCCGCCGCCGGCCGCCATGTCGCAAATCTCCTAAGGTGACGCCTTTACGGCATAGATCCTAAGTCGAGAATCGCCCAAGCCGCACGGAAATGTCCTTCTCATTACCGTTTGATTGTTTTACCGGTACAGCACCGGAGGATGCTGGAAGTCGAAGGCCATATCTCAGGAGAGGAGCATATCTCTACCGGCCTTCCCGCTTTTCCGGCAGCGAGGAGAACACCGTGCCCAGCAGGATCAACGCCTCTGTCGGCCTGGCGGCGATCGCCACGACGGCCGGCACGCTCTTCATGACCTCGCCCGCGTCCGCCCAGAGCATCGCGGCACCGACGCACGTCAGCGCCGTCGCGGCCCAGGTGAGCGCGAGCGCGCCGTACGGCGACGGCTGGTGGTGGCGCCACCGCCACTTCCGGCACCATCGCCACTTCCGTCACCACGGCTTCTTCTTCCCGCGTCACCACTTCCGGCACTTCGGAGGCTTCCACGAATTCGGCTTCCGCCCTGGCGGCTTCCACGATGCGGGCTTCCGCGACGACGGTTTCGGCGACGGCGGTTTCGGCGGCTTCGACGGGAATGCAAACCGTAACGTCAATGTGGTGTCCAACAATTTCGGGATCAGTAACGCGAACACCAACGTCGCGGTCTCCCATGGATGGTGAAACGGCAACAGAGCACAAAGACGCCGGAGCATGCGCTCCGGCGTCTGCCGCACGGCCGGGCCGTCACATCGGGATTTCCGTGATGGCCTTTACGCTGTAGATCACATTTCGACGAGGTGGCCGACCGGGTCGTACATCTGCCGGAACGTGAACGCCGCCGGGCCGGGACCGTCACGGCGCACCCGCTCGAGCCGCTCCCGCGCCTCCTCCACCGCCGGGATCCGGCCCGCCGGAACCCACCACAGCACGATGTACGGCTCCGCCATGCGCAGGGACCACTCGCGGCGCCGCCGCAGCACGTCGAGGTGGGCCGACCGGTAGGCGAAGTCCCACAGCGCCTCCCGCGACTCCCACACCGACATGTTGATGATCACATCGTCCCCGTAGGGCCGGATGCTCGTCGCGTCGTCGGCCTCGCCGTCGGTCAGCCGCCAGACGAACCCCGGCGCCGAGTCGGCCAGGGCGTTGATGGGCTTGAAGAGGCTCAGGAACTCGGCCATCGCCGGAGCGTCGAGGGGCGCGCGGAGCCGGGCCACGTTGAGCTGGGCCAGGTGGTGGTCGGTCATGGTCGCCAGCAGACCATCGCTCGGCAATCTATGTCAACTGTCATTATTTTTAGAAGCCAGCACCACACAGCACTCCCCCGGCCGCGGATCCATGCGCGCCGCCATCCCCGTCGGCCCCAGGCCCTCCAGGAGGCCCTCCAGCAGCGCCAGGTTCATTCCGCAGACGAGAGGCGGGAACTCCACCGCCAGCGCGTGGAACGGGCAGTTGCGCAGGCGCACCTGCTCGCCCTCGCGGTACGGCTCATAGCCCCGGGCCGCCAGCGCGCCCTCCACCCGGTCGCCCATCTCGTTCCCGGCCCCGTCCGGAGCCGCGCCCGCGCCGTTCTCAGCCGGTCCGTCGGCGTGCGCGGTCCAGGCAGCCCCATCGGCTCGTACGGTCCCGGCAGCTCCTTCGGCATGTGCGGTCCCGGCAGCCCCAGCGGCTCGTACCGCCTCGGCGGTCCCTTCGGCGTGCGTGGCCCCGGTGGCCCTTTCGGCTCGTACGGTCTCGGGCCGTGCGGCTCCGGCGGACCGGCCGTGGGCCCGCGCCAGCCGCTCCAGGACCTCCTCGCCGCCGACCGTCTCCACGACCTCGGCGAGCAACTCGGCCGCGGCGCGATAGTCGCGCGGCGGCACGCTCACCACCCGCTCCGCCGCCGAACGCCGGTACAGCTTCGCAGGGCGTCCGGCCCCCGGGCCGGTGCGCCCGGCGGGCCGTCGGTAGATCGCCTCCAGCAGACCCACGTCGGTCAGCCGGTCGAGGTGAAAGGCGGCCAGGGTGCGCTGGATGCCGGCGGCGTCCGCGGCCTCCGCCCGGCCCACCTCGTGATCCTGCCCGGCCACGTACTCGTAGAGCCTGCGGCGTACCGGGTCCTGCAGGGCCGCGATGGCCTCGACGTCGTCCACACGCCGAGTCTAAGGACGGCGCGGAACACTCCCGCCCATCGGACGGCGACGGCCGGCGTCCTTGCCCGGCAGGTCAGTACGCCGCGAGGACGTCGATGACGAAGGCCAGGGTGTCGTTCTTCTTGATCCCGGAGGCGGCGTGTCCCGTCGCGCCGTACCCGTCCTTCGAGGGGATGACGACGAGCACGCGGCTGCCGACCCGCTGCCCGACCACCGCGCGGTCCCAGCCGCTGATCATCTGACCGGCTCCGGCCACCACCGAGTCCGGGCGTCCCCGGCCCCGCGAGTCCTCGAACACCTTGCCCGTCCGCCAGACCTGCCCGAGATCGTGGAAGACGACGAGCTGGTGCGCCTGCACCGGCGGACCGCTCCCCTGGATGATCGTCCGGACCCGCAGCCGCCCCGGCGGCGCCGTCGACGGGATCTTCATCCTCGGCGTCGCCCCCGGCGTCACCTGCGGCATCGCCGGGTCGTTCTGCAACTGCGGCTGACCCTGCGCGCTCGCGCCGTTGTGATATGTCGCGATCACGTCGAGCACGAAGACCATGGAGTCGTTCGCACCGATCTGCCACGGCGCGTACCCGCCCGCGCCGTAACCCTGGTTCGGCGGGATGACCGCCAGCACCCGGCCGCCCGGCCGCTGGCCCTCGAGGGCCTTGTTCAGGCCGGTGACCAGGCGGCCGTACGGGAACATCGCCGGCCGCCCGGCGTCGTAGCTGCTGGCGACCAGCTTGTGGTCGCCGCCGTTCCAGCGGTACCCGACGTAGTTGGCGACCACGAGGTCGCCGTCGGCCACCTCCGGGCCCTTGCCCTTGCGCAGCGTCTCGACCTTCAGCTTCCCCGACGGTGACGACCCTGGGATCGTCACCGTCGGCTGCCGGCCCACGACGCCGGCGACCTTCAGCCCGTCGGGCAGGTCGCCCCCACTGCACGCCGTGACGGCGGCGAGGGGGAGCACCGCCAGCGCGGCCACCCGCCGCATGCGTGAACCTCCGGACACCGGGCGATCAGTACGAGCCGAGAATGTCGACGACGAACACCAGCGTGTCGGTGCCCTTGATGCCACCCTGCGGGGAGCCCTGCTTGCCGTATCCGTCGCTCGGAGGCACCACGAGCAGGACCCGGCTGCCGGCCTTCTGGCCGACCAGGCCGGTGTCCCAGCCCGGGATGACCTGCTTGACGCCGATCGGGAACGACGCCGGCGCGCCGCGCTTCCAGGACGAGTCGAAGACCTGCCCGTTGCGCCACAGCACGCCGTGGTACTGCGCGATCAGCGTCTGCCCCTTCTGCACCACCGGGCCGTTGCCCTGGATCAAGGTCTTGACCTGGAGCTTGTCGGGAGCGCCCGTGGACGGGATCTTGACCGTCGGCGCGGCGCCGGCCGCCCCGGCGGTCACCGTCGGCAGCTTCGGATCGTCGACCTTCTGCGGCGTGCCCTGCGCCGACGCGGTCTTGCCGTAGGCGTTGAGCACGTCGACCGCCACGACCAGGTCGTCATCCTTGGCGAGCTGCAGCGACTGGGCGATCTGCTGACCGACCTCCCCGTACGGGAGGGTCATCACCAGCCGGGTGCCCGCCTTGCGGCCGACCAGCGCCTTGTCGAGCGGGGAGAGCCCGGTCAGCTGGCCCGACTGGCCGATGATCGGCTGCTTCTTGCTGTAGGTGTTCAGCTGTTCCTTGCCGCCGCCCTTGGCCGCCCACTTGTAGGCGACCAGCTGGGCGACCACGAGGTCGCCGTTGGCCACGGTCGCACCCGAGCCGCGGACGACCTCCTTGACCTGCCTCTTGACGGGTGCCTTGTCCCCGGGGGCCTTCAGGGAGAGCGCCTTGCCGAACGCCCCCGTCACCTTGACCGACGGCGGCGGGAGGGTCTCGTACCAGACCGCCGCGCCGGTCGCCAGCCCGACGAGCACCACGGCGGCCGTCACGAACAGGATCCTGCGCCGCTTCGCCTGCGCGCGGGTGCCCGAGCGCGGCGCGCCACGGCCCTTGGCGCCCAGCGCGTGCGGCTGGAAATCCGTCTGGGTGATCTCCTTGGCCGCCGGAATCTTCAGCTTGATCGGGTCCGGATGCGCGAACCGGCTCTTCGGCTCGTCGTCCGCGTCGTCCTCGCCCGAGCCGGCCTCGGCGTCGGTGTCGGTGTCGGTCGCCTCGGAGCCGGAGGCGGCATCCTCGGCGTCCTCAGCGGCCTCCTCGGACTCGCCCACGGTGTCCTGCGGCTCCTCGGTCTCCGCGCGCGTGTCCTCCGTCTCGGGCCGCTCGGCGGCTCCGGGCTCGCCGCCCGCCGGGGCGTCCGCCGCCGAGGCGTCCACCCCCTCGGCGTCCTGCGGCTCGTCCGTACGCGTCTGCGCGCGGCCTTTGACTTCAGACATCTTCTCCACCGTTCGCGGGTCGACGACTATCGCGACAGGGCCCCCACCCTGTCAGCGGGCATCTAAAGGTAGCGTGAGATCGCCCTACATTCCCGCGATCAGCTTGTCGACGCGGTCATCGACCGACCGGAATGGGTCCTTGCACAGCACCGTCCGCTGTGCCTGGTCGTTCAGCTTCAGGTGCACCCAGTCGACCGTGAAGTCCCGCCGCTTCTCCTGCGCCTTGCGGATGAACTCCCCGCGCAGCCGCGCCCGCGTCGTCTGCGGCGGCACCGACTTGGCCTGGAAGATGTCCAGGTCCCGGGCCACCCGCTCGACGGCGCCCTTGCGCTCCAGCAGGTAGTACAGGCCGCGGCCGCGGTGCACGTCGTGGTACGCGAGGTCGAGCTGTGCCACCCGCGGCGAGCTCAGCGGCAGGTCGTACTTGCGCCGATACCGCTCGATGAGCTGGAACTTCGTCACCCAGTCGATCTCGCGGGCGACCAGGTCCAGATCACCCGTCTCGACCGCGCGCACGGTCCGCTCCCACAGATCGAGCACCCGCAGCACCACCGGATCCGCGCCGCGCCGGTCGATGAACTCCCGCGCCTTGTCGAGGTACTCCTTCTGGATCTCCAGCGAGCTGGCCTCCCGGCCGTTGGCCAGGCGCACCTTCCGCCGGCCGGTCATGTCGTGGCTGACCTCCCGGATCGCCCGGATGGGGTTCTCCAGCGTCAGGTCGCGCATCACGACCCCGGCCTCGACCATGCGCAGCACGAGGTCCGTCGCGCCGACCTTGAGCAGCATCGTCGTCTCGCTCATGTTCGAGTCGCCGACGATGACGTGCAGCCGGCGGAACCGCTCCGCGTCCGCATGCGGCTCGTCCCGGGTGTTGATGATCGGCCGCGACCGCGTCGTCGCCGACGACACGCCCTCCCAGATGTGCTCGGCGCGCTGGCTCACGCAGTACACCGCGCCCCGGGGAGTCTGCAGCACCTTGCCGGCGCCGCAGATGATCTGGCGGGTGACGAGGAACGGGATCAGTACGTCGGCCAGGCGGCCGAACTCGCCGTGCCGCCCGACCAGGTAGTTCTCGTGGCAGCCATAGGAGTTGCCAGCCGAATCGGTGTTGTTCTTGAACAGGTAGATGTCACCCGCGATGCCCTCCTCGCGGAGACGCCGCTCGGCGTCGACCAGCAGACCCTCCAGGATCCGCTCCCCCGCCTTGTCGTGTACGACGAGCTCGTCGACGCTGTCACACTCGGGCGTCGCGTACTCAGGATGACTGCCGACATCGAGGTACAGCCGTGCCCCGTTGCGCAGGAACACGTTGCTGCTACGGCCCCACGACACAACCCTGCGGAACAGGTACCGCGCCACCTCATCAGGTGACAACCGCCGCTGCCCTCGGAAGGTGCACGTTACGCCGTACTCGTTCTCCAACCCGAAGATGCGCCTATCCACATCCGCAAGGCTATGCGTCCGAAGGCCGCCGACGGTAGAGATCGCGGAGCGGATGACGTGACGGTTGTGTCGGCCCCCACCCGGCGGCGGGCGCTCGGCGGGCTCGACGGCGGGCCGGAGCACCGCCTGCAGGGCCGTGACCAGGCACAATGGTGATCACCACCGGTCATGGCCTTTACGTTGTAGATCAATAAATTGAGAACGCCCGCCGTGCCCCGGAAGGCACGACGGGCACCATCACGTCACTCCGCGGCGGTGTCCCCCGCCTCAGAACCCGACTCATCCTGCGGCTCGGCGGACTCCGCCTCCTCCAGCAGCGCCCGGATCCGCGCCGCCGGCAACCGCCGGAACAGCCGGTGCGTCCGGTTCCGGTCCAGCACCGCGACCTCCAGCTGCTCCGCCTGCAGGTGCCGGTCGGCGTCCTGCCGCTCCAGCGCCCGCACGCCCAGCCGAAGCGCCCGCGCCAGCGGCTGCCCCTCCTCGAAGTGCTCCTGCAGCGCCGCCGCGACCTGGTCGGCCTGCCCGCCCATCGCGACGTAACCGCGCTCATCCGCGACCGACCCGTCGAAGGTCAGCCGGTAGATCTGGTCCGAGGCCGCGTCCTCACCCAGCTCCGCGACGACCAGCTCCACCTCGTACGGCTTGTTCATCTCGGTGAACACCGTGCCCAGCGTCGTCGCGTACGCGTTCGCCAGGCCCCGCGCGGTCACGTCACGGCGGTCGTACATGTACCCGTTGACGTCGGCGTAGCGCACACCGGCCTGACGGAGGTTCTCGAACTCGTTGTACTTGCCGACCGCGGCGAACGCCATCCGGTCGTAGATCTCGCTGATCTTGTGCAGCGCACGGGACGGATTGTCGGCCACGAACAGGATGCCGTCGTCGTACTGCAGCACGACGACGCTACGGCCGCGCGCGATGCCCTTACGCGCGTAGTCGGCCTTGTCCTTCATCTGCTGTTCGGGCGACACGTAGAACGGCATGGACACCGGTGGCGTTCCTTACTACTCGTTCAGTACTCGATCGCGGACGTTACAGGAGCGGAGCCGACGGCCCGCCGGGCGATTGCATCCGCCCCTCGACGACCCGCTCCGCCAGACCACCGACCTCCTCGTCCGGCACCCGCCGGAACCCGTCGGAGGTGACCACGGCGACCACCGGGAAGATGCGGCGCGCCAGGTCCGGACCGCCGGTGGCCGAATCGTCGTCCGCCGCGTCGTACAGCGCCTGAAGGGAGGCGATCACCGCGTCCTCCTCCTCCAGGTCCCCCCGGAACAGCTTCTTCAGCGCACCCTTGGCGAACACCGACCCCGAGCCGATGCTGTAGAACTCGTGCTCCTCATAGCGCCCGCCGGCCGGGTCGTAGCTGAAGATCCGGCCCTGGTCCCGGTCCTCGTCGTAGCCGGCGAACAACGGCACGACCACCAGCCCCTGCAGAGCCATGCCGAGGTTGCCCCGGACCATCGTGGCCAGCCGGTTGGCCTTGCCCTCCAGCGAGAGCGTACGGCCCTCCATCTTCTCGTAGTGCTCCAGCTCGACCTGGAACAGGCGCACCACCTCGAGGCCGATGCCCGCGGTGCCCGCGATCGCGACGACGGAGTACTCGTCGGCGCGGTAGACCTTCTCGATGTCCCGCTGAGCGATCACATTGCCCGCAGTCGCCCGCCGGTCGCCCGCCATCACGACACCGCCCGGGAACGTGATCGCGACGATCGTCGTGCCGTGCGGGATCTGATCCCCGGCCGACACCCCCGCCGGAAGCTCACGCGACCCCGGCAGCAGCCCCGGCGAGTACGACGACAGGAACTCGGTGAACGACGGGGGGCCCTGGCTCATGAACGCGCCCGGCAGACGCCCCGGCGCGGAACCTTGCGACGTCACACGACTCCTTCCAAAGGCAACGGATGCGATGCGCCTCCGCAACTCAGACCCTACTGTCACTGCGACGTCAGGCGCATTCCGCGTGATCCCTGCCCCCGTCCGCCCAGGGCGAACCCGACCGCCTCAGTCAGCGGCCGTCAACACATACTCCGGCGCCCCCAGCGGCTCCCGCGGCAACACCTCAAGATCGGGAAACCCCGGATCACTCAGGTCCAGCGGGGGAAACCGCAACTCCGTCGGCTCCGCACTCGCGACCATCACATCGGTCTCCCAAGGGGCGTCCGAGGCCCCTCGGATCCGCGCGTCGAGCACCGCGAAATCCCTGTCCGGCCAGTCGTCCCCCACCGGCCGGCGGGATCGGCGGACCTCTGCGACCTCGAGCGTTCCGTCGCTCCTGGGCCGGAGACCGATGAGCCCTCCCGTGAGGTACTCGATCGCGCGTCTCAGTATCCACGGGTCGTCTTTGAACTGCCCCAGGGCAACATTGCAGTTGAAGCAGAGGACCCCACGCCGCTCACCGGTGACGTGATCGTGGTCCACGTGCTCCGCTGCCGCCTTCATGCAGATGAGACAGACGCCGCCTTGCTCCGAGATCAGGCGCTGCACGTCTTCAGGAGTCAGCTGATGCGTCTTTTTGAGATAGTCACGAGCGCTCCGCGCATTCTTGCACTCACGACAATAAGAGTTATAACCATCCCGGCTGCGCCTGTTCCGCCCCCACTCCTCCAGAGGCCTGACCTTCTCGCAGCCGGGGCACCACTTGTGGCCCTCCGGCGCCTCGACTCGCTCTCGAACCGTCTTGCCCTGCCGCTCTCGCCGCTTCCGGTAGGTGTCCTTCTCCCGCCGAGAGACGCAGTCACGACAGTAGAAGCCGAGGCCGTCCGGACGCTTGACATTACGCCGGAACTCAGATGCAGGCTTTTCTAACCCACAGTCCGGGCACGTCTTGGTGGCGGGAATAAATTCGGACATATCCTATCATTCCCCGCCTTTCTGTACGTAGCTACGAACGAACTCTTCTGCGTTCTCTTCTAGTACTTCGTCGATTTCGTCCAGAATTGCGTCGACGTCGTCGGTCAGTTTCTCCTGGCGTTCCTGGACGTCCTCGCTGGGCGCGGCCTGGGTCTCGTCGACCTCTTCCTCGCGCCGGGTCGTCTGCTTCTGACCGCCGGTGTCCCTCGTTGCCATGAGTGATCCTCCCGTTCGTGCCGAGACCTTGACTCTATCGTCGCCCGCCGACATGGAGTGGATCACGCACCGTGTGCCACGCCGATCGACGGTTGGTCTTCTGACGCCGTTATCGCCGGTGGCGATCTCCGCGAAACGGGCATAGCCGTCACAACTGTGCAGCGATCACAGCCGCCACCCGCTCAAACGCCCGCCCGCACGCGGTCCTAGGAGGGCGTACGGGCGGGCGTGCGGGTCATTCGCCGGTGAGGGCCGTCACGAGGTCGGCGGCGGTGCGGCAGCGGTCCAGGAGCGTCCCGACGTGCGCCTTGGTGCCGCGCAGCGGCTCGAGAGTCGGGACCCGCTGCAGCGACTCCCGGCCGGGCACGTCGAAGATGACCGAGTCCCAGGACGCCGCCGCGACGGAGTCGGCGTACTGCCGCAGGCACCGGCCCCGGAAGTAGGCCCGGGTGTCCTCCGGCGGGTTCTCGATCGCCGCCTCGATGTCGGCGTCCGAGATGATGCGCTCCATGCGCCCACGGGCCGCGAGACGGTTGTACAGGCCGCGCTCGGCGCGGACGTCGGAGTACTGCAGGTCGACCAGCTGCAGGCGCGGGTGGGACCAGTCGAGCCCGTCGCGGCTGCGGTAGCCCTCGAGGAGCTCGAGCTTGGCGACCCAGTCCAGCTCGCGGGACAGCTGCATCGGGTCCTCGCCGAGCCGCTGCAGGACCGACTCCCAGCGGGCGAGGATGTCGGTGGTCAGGTCGTCGACGTCGCTGCCGAAGCGGTCCTCGACGTACTTGCGGGACTGCTCGAGGTACTCCATCTGCAACTGGACGGCGGTCATCTTGCGGCCGTCGCGCAGCGTGAGCAGGTGCTTGCAGCTCGGGTCGTGGGAGATCGCCCGCAGGGTGGCGACCGGCATGTCCACCGACAGGTCGACGGTGAGGAAGCCGTCCTCGATCATCGCGAGGACCAGGCCCGTCGTGCCGAGCTTGAGGTAGGTGGAGACCTCGCTCATGTTCGCGTCGCCGATGATGACGTGCAGCCGGCGGTACTTCTCCGGGTCGGCGTGCGGCTCGTCACGGGTGTTGATGATGGGGCGCTTGAGGGTGGTCTCGAGGCCGACCTCGACCTCGAAGAAGTCGGCCCGCTGGCTGATCTGGAAGCCATCGCCACGGCCGTCCACGCCGATGCCGACCCGGCCGGCGCCGCAGACCACCTGCCGGGTGACGAAGAACGGCGTGAGGTGCCGGACGATGTCGGAGAACGGGGTCTCCCGGCGCATGAGGTAGTTCTCGTGGCAGCCGTAGGAGGCACCCTTGTTGTCGGTGTTGTTCTTGTAAAGCTGGATGGGGTGGGTGCCCGGCACCCGGGCGGCCCGGGCGGCGGCGTCGGCCATGACGCGCTCTCCGGCCTTGTCCCAGATCACGGCGTCCCGGGGGTTGGTGCACTCGGGCGTGGAGTACTCCGGGTGGGCGTGGTCGACGTAGAGGCGGGCCCCGTTGGTCAGGATGACGTTGGCCAGCCCGAGATCCTCGTCGGTGAGCTGGGAGGGGTCGGCGACCTCCCGCGCCAGGTCGAAGCCGCGGGCGTCGCGGAGGGGGTTCTCCTCCTCGAAGTCCCACCGCGCCCGCCTGGCCTTCGCCGCCGATGCCGCGAGGTAGGCGTTGACGACCTGCGAGGAGGTCACCATCGCGTTGGCCCCTGGCTGACCGGGCACGGAAATGCCGTACTCGGTCTCGATACCCATCACCCGCCGCACGCTCATAGGTCTGAGCCTAATGCGCCATGGCCGTGGTCCCGCGCGGCGCGGCGGGATCGTGATGCGAAACGCGTCGTGAGAGCAGGCCGGGGATGCCCGCAAACGGTCACCACAGGCCCGCTGGGGACGGCGGACGGGCCGGGGCGGAAAGGTGTCACGGGCGGCGTGACGGGGCCGTGGGCGTGCCCGACGCGGCCGGGTGCGGCCTCACCCGCCGTAGCGCTGCCGGGTGCGGTCCCGGGCACGAGGCGGCCCGGCACGGCGCTGTCCGGGGCCGTACGGGTGCCGGAAATGCCGCGTGGCGGCCGGAACGGGTGTTCCGGCCGCCACGGGGTGGTGCTGGGTCAGAGGTACTGCCCGGTGTTCGCGACGGTGTCGATCGAACGCCCGGCCTCCGTGCCCTGCTTTCCGGAGACGAGGGTGCGGATGTACACGATCCGCTCGCCCTTCTTCCCGGAGATGCGGGCCCAGTCGTCGGGGTTGGTGGTGTTGGGCAGGTCCTCGTTCTCGCTGAACTCGTCGACGCAGGCGGCGAGAAGGTGAGTGACCCGCATGCCCTTCTGACCGTGGTCGAGGAAGTCCTTGATGGCCATCTTCTTGGCCCGGTCGACGATGTTCTGGATCATCGCGCCGGAGTTGAAGTCCTTGAAGTACAGGACCTCCTTGTCACCGTTGGCGTAGGTGACCTCCAGGAAGCGGTTCTCCTCGGTCTCGCTGTACATCCGCTCGACGACCCGCTGGATCATCGCGTCGACGGTGGCGTCCGCCGAGTTGCCGTGCTCCTTCAGGTCGTCGGGGTGGAGCGGCAGGCCGGTGAGGATGTACTTGGAGAAGATGTCCTTGGCCGCTTCGGCGTCGGGACGCTCGATCTTGATCTTCACGTCGAGACGGCCGGGGCGGAGGATCGCCGGGTCGATCATGTCCTCCCGGTTGGAGGCGCCGATGACGATGACGTTCTCCAGGCCCTCGACACCGTCGATCTCCGACAGCAGCTGGGGGACGATGGTGTTCTCGACGTCGGATGAGACACCGGATCCGCGGGTGCGGAAGATGGAGTCCATCTCATCGAAGAACACGATCACGGGGGTTCCCGCGGAGGCCTTCTCGCGGGCCCGCTGGAAGACGAGGCGGATGTGCCGCTCGGTCTCACCGACGTACTTGTTGAGCAGCTCGGGGCCCTTGATGTTGAGGAAGAAGCTCTTCCCCTCGGCTCCGGTCTTCTCGGCGACCTGCTTGGCGAGGGAGTTGGCGACCGCCTTGGCGATGAGGGTCTTGCCGCAGCCGGGCGGGCCGTACAGCAGGACTCCCTTCGGGGGACGGAGCTGGTGCTCGCGGAACAGGTCGGCGTGGAGGTAGGGCAGCTCGACGGCGTCGCGGATCTGTTCGATCTGCGGTCCGAGCCCGCCGATCTCCTGGTAGGAGATGTCGGGGACCTCTTCGAGGACGAGCTCCTCGACCTCCGCCTTGTGGATCTTCTCGTAGGCGTATCCGGATCGGGTGTCGAGCATGAGCGAGTCGCCGGCGCGCAGGGCCACTCCGCGCAGGGGCTCGGCCAGCTTGACGACACGTTCTTCGTCGGCGTGGGCGATCACGAGGGCGCGTTCGCCGTCTTCGAAGGCCTCCTTCAGCATGACGACCTCGCCCTGCGTCTCGAACTCGAGCGCGGCGACGACATTGAGCGCCTCGTTGAGCATGACCTCCTGGCCACGCTGCAACTCGTCGATCTCAATGCCCGGACTGACGTTCACCCGCAGCTTGCGTCCGCCGGTGAAGATGTCGACCGTGCCGTCCTCGCGCGCGGCGAGGAACGTTCCGAAGGCCGACGGTGGCTGCGCGAGCCGGTCGACCTCCTCCTTCAGGGCGATGATCTGCTCTCGGGCTTCCTTGAGAGTCGCCACGAGACGTTCGTTCTGGCCCGTAACAGCGGCCAGGCTTGCCTGCGCCTCGTGAAGGCGCTCTTCGAGTACACGAACTTGTCGGGGGGACTCCGCGAGCTTGCGGCGCAGCACGGAGATCTCCTCCTCCAGGAAGGAGACCTGCGTCTGGAGGTCGCGGACCTCCTTTTCGTGCTGCGCCTTACGCGCCCCGGCATCGTCACGAGCGGCCACGCTCGTCACCTCCTCAGGCAGAGACGACGACCTATCTGAAACCCTACCTATCCCGAGCGCTTCCGTAACCTGGCCCGTGGGTACTCGTGTCGTGGCGTGGGAACCATGTTCTGGATGAAGTGGCAGGTCTGAGAGCTGAAGGACCTGCGGTGGAAGCCCCCGGTCTAGGACAAAAAGATCGCTTCGGGGGCCGAACGGCGCAAGTCCTCGCGTTCGGACAGGGCCGTTCGTGGTGGAGAGATTCTCGTCACTCTCCGGACAGATCGGGTTCGGCGGCGGGTTCCCGGGGCGTCGTCTCGCTGTCGGCGTAGGCGCCCTTGGCGGGGCGGCGGCGGCGCGCCGGGGGGCGTACGCCGTCGGCGAGGCGCCGCGCGGTGGCGAGGAATCCGGTGTGGCCGACCATGCGGTGGTCGGGGCGGACGGCGAGGCCTTCGACGTGCCAGGAGCGGACGAGGGTCTCGAAGGCGTACGGCTCGGCGAAGGTGCCGTGCTCGCGGAGGGCCTCGACGACGCGGGAGAGCTGGGTGGTGGTGGCGACGTAGGCGCAGACCATGCCGCCGGGGACGAGGGCCTTGGCGACGGCGTCGAGGCATTCCCAGGGGGCGAGCATGTCGAGGACGACGCGGTCGACGTCGGTGTCGGCGAGGACGTCCTCGAGGGAGCCGACGGTGAGGCTCCAGGCGGGGTGCGGGCCGCCGAAGTAGCCCTCGACGTTGGCGCGGGCGATGTCGGCGAAGTCGGCGCGGCGCTCGTAGGAGGAGACGTGGCCGTGCTCGCCGACGGCGCGCAGGAGCCAGCAGGTGAGGGCTCCGGAGCCGACGCCGGCCTCGACGACGCGGGCGCCGGGGAAGATGTCGGCGGCGGCGAGGATCTGGGCGGCGTCCTTGGGGTAGACGACGGCGGCGCCGCGCGGCATGCGCAGAGTGTGGTCCGAGAGGAGGGGGCGGAAGGCGAGGTACTCGGTGCCGCCGGAGGAGCGGAAGACGGTGCCTTCGGGGCTGCCGATGATCTCGTCGTGCGGGATGGAGCCCTTGTGGCTGTGGTAGAGCTTGCCGGCCTGGAGGGTGATGGTGTTGATGCGACCCTTGGGGTCGGTGAGCTGAACCCGGTCGCCGGGACGGAACGGTCCGTGCGGGACCTTGGGCATGCGGGAACCGGCGATGGAGGGTTCGGTCATGTTCTAAGGCTACGGCCTCGCGACCGTACGGCTGACGTCCTCGGTGGCGAGCACGCCGTACATCTCCCCGGTGGGTTCGACGAGGAGATATTCGGTGGCGGGGGCGCGCTGGATGGCGGCGAGGAGGTCCTCGCCGGCGGTGTCGGCGGGCAGGATGAGATCGGGGTCGAGGGTGCGGGTGACCGCGGAGGCGTCGACCCAGGGGCGGCGGTGTTCGGGGGTGGCGTTGACGGCGCTCTCGCTGATGATGCCGATCGGGGCGCCGTCCGGTCCGACGACGACGATGGCGCCGGCGCGGGCCTCGCGGGCGCGGCGGATGGCCTCGGCGAGGGGCAGGTCCTGGGGGACGCGGACGGCGCGGCGGGCGAGGGCGCGGGCGTTGAGGAGGGGGATGCGCTCGCGCAGTTCGGCGACGCGGATGGCCTCGCCGGCGCCCATCCAGATGAAGGAGGCGACGAGGGCGCCCCACAGCACGGTGAGCCAGTGGTTGCCGCCGGTGACGGACATGGCGGCGCTGGCGGCGAGGACGGCGATGGCGACGCCCCGGCCGATCCAGCCGGCCGTGACGGTGGCGGTGCGCTGCCTGCCGGTGATCTTCCACACGCCGGCGCGGACGATGCGGCCTCCGTCGAGGGGCAGCCCGGGCAGGAGGTTGAAGACGCCGACGATGAGGTTGGCGACGGTGAGCGCTTCGAGGAGCAGCTCGCCGACCGGGGGCAGGGTGGCGAGGTGGAGGGCGGCGAAGCCGCCGGCGGCCAGGGCGAGGGACAGGATCGGGCCGGCGGCCGCGACGGCGAACTCACGGCCGGGCGTGCGGGGCTCGCGTTCGATCTCGGAGACGCCGCCGAGGATGTGGAGCGTGATGGCGCGCACGGGGAGGCCGAATCTCCGGGCGACGACGGAGTGGCTGAGCTCGTGCACGAGCACGGACGCGTACAGCAGCACGGCGTAGGCGAAGGCGACGAGGAAGCTCTCCGGCCGGTCGACGATGCGCAGCGCGGTGGGCTCGAACATCACCGTGATGATGATCGCGACGATGAACCAGGTCGGCGAGACGTACACCGGAATGCCGAACGGCCGGCCCATGAGGATTCCCGGGCGGGTGGGGCGTTCGCCGTCGCGGGGGGTGCTGTCTGCCACGTTCGGAATGGTACGCGGCGGGTCGTCAAGGCGGCCTAAGCTCGCGGGGCGCGGTTCCGGCCCGATTCTGTCGCGGGTCTCCCCTAGGGTTGCGGGCATGACGGCGATCGAGACCGGCGCGGCCCGTTCGGGCGGCGACGCCAGCGTGATCGGCACGTTGTCCCCGTCGCGGGCGGGTGATTTCATGACGTGCCCGTTGCTGTACCGCTTCCGGGTGATCGACCGGATCCCGGAGCGGCCGAGTCCGGCGGCCGTGCGCGGCACGCTCGTGCACGCGGTGCTGGAGCGGCTGTACGACATCCCGGCGGCGGGGCGGACGCCGGCGGCGGCGCTGGAGCTGCTGGGGCCGGAGTGGGATCGGCTGCTGGCCGAGGAGCCGGAGCTGGCGACCCTCTTCGACGGCGAGGGCGGCGCGGACGACGAGGCGGCCCGCGCGGAGTGGCTGGCGGAGGCGCGGACGATGGTCGAGCGCTACTTCGCGCTGGAGGATCCGCGGCGGCTGGAGCCGGCGAGCCGTGAGCTGTACGTGGAGACGGTCCTGGATTCGGGGCTGCAGCTGCGGGGCTACATCGACCGGCTCGACGTCGCTCCGACCGGCGAGGTGCGGGTCGTCGACTACAAGACGGGCCGGGCGCCGAGCGCGGACTTCGAGGCGCGGGCGCTGTTCCAGATGAAGTTCTACGCGCTGGTGCTGTGGCGGCTGCGCGGCACGGTGCCGCGGCTGCTGCAGCTGATGTATCTCGGCAACGGTGAGATCCTGCGCTACTCCCCGGACGAGGCCGACCTGCGGGCGACCGAGCGGAAGGTCGACGCGCTGTGGCAGGCGATCCGCCGGGCGATGGACTCCGGTGAGTGGCGGCCGCGCAAGAGCCGACTGTGCGACTGGTGCGACCATCAGCAGCGCTGCCCTTCGTTCGGGGGCGAGCCCCCGCCGCTGCCGGCCGCGCCCGCGGGAGCGGCGGCGCTGCGGGACGAGGTGTCCCCACGCGACCCACGCGACGACGTCTGAGGGCCGGAAAACCAGGTGACCGGTGTGCCCTGTCAGGGGCATGATCTGCTGCCATGAGCCGGAACGAGACGTCGCGGCCGGGCGGCCGGTCCGCCCCGGATGTGTACATCTCGGCCGACGTGGAGGCCGACGGCCCGATCCCCGGCCCGTACTCGATGATCAGTTTCGGGCTCACGGTCGCGGGGACGTACGACGGCCGCGCGTTCGTGCGCCGGGATCCGGAGGCGACGACGTTCTACGCCGAGCTGCGGCCGATCAGCGATTCCTACGACGCGGACGCGCTGGCGGTCAGCGGCCTGGATCGTGACCGCCTGATCCGGGAGGGCCGTGACCCGGCGGAGGCGATGTCGGCGGCGGCACGCTGGGTACGGGAGGTCACGGCGGCGGAAGGCGGCAAGGCGGTCTTCGCGGCGTATCCGCTCGGCTTCGACTGGATGTTCCTCTACTGGTATTTCGTGAGGTTCGCCGAGACGGGATCGCCGTTCGGGCACTCGCGTTTCCTGGACCTCAAGACGCTGTACGCCGCCAGGTCCGGGGAGACGGTGACCCGGTCGGTCAAGGGGAGGATGCCGCGTCACCTGCTGTCCCGGCGGCCGCACACGCACAACGCGCTCGACGACGCGATGGAGCAGGCCGAGCTGTTGCAGAACCTGATGGCCTGGAACACCCCGGAGGACGGGTGACCTCCTCCCGCAGGAGGAGACGGGATCCGCGCGCAGGAGGGGACCACATCCGGCCACACGCCCTAACGTGTGGGTGTGTCCGAGCTCATCCGTGGTCGCCGCGCGTGGCTGGAGGCGCATCCGATCATGGCGGATGCGGTGATGTCCGTTCTAATGGCGGCGGCCTTCCTGTCCGCGGCCACGCTTCAGGGAGACGACACCGCGACGGGGACGCGGCCGGACGCCTTCAGCCTCGTGCTGGGCACCATGGCCCTGCTGGCCCTCACGGTGCGGCGGCGGGCCCCGGTCGTGGTGCTGGCGTTCGCGACGGGCGTGTGCCTGGCGCTGACGGCGGCGGGGTACGACATCTCGGCGCCCGCCGTGGCCCTGCTCATCGCCACGTACACGGTCGCGGCGCATCGCGGGCTGGCGACGAGCCTTCCGGCCGGTGCGGCGACGCTGATGGCGTTGATCGGGATGCTGATCTCGCTGGGCGCCGACTTCTGGCCGACGGTGACCAACTCGATCCTGTTCATCGGCGTCTGGTGGCTGGGGCGGAGCCTGCGGCTGCGCCGGGCGTACCTGGACGAGCTCGAGGCCCGGGCGCGGCGTCTGGAACGGGCGCGGGAGGCCGACTCGCGGGCTGCGCGCACGGAGGAGCGTTCGCGCATCGCGCGGGAGTTGCACGACGTGGTGGCCCACCACGTCAGCGTGATGACCGTGCAGGCGGGTGCGGCGCGGCGGATCCTCGAGCGGGATCCGGACGCCGTACGGGACGCGCTGACGACGATCGAGCAGATGGGGCGTACGGCTCTGGGCGAGATGCGGCGTGTGGTGGGGGTCCTGCGGACGGAGGCCGAGCCGGTGCGCGGGGAGCTTTCGCCGCAACCCGGGGTGAGCGACGTCGGCGAGCTGGTGGATCACTTGCGGGAGACGGGGATGCAGGTGCAGCTGTGGATCGAGGGGGAGAGCCGGTCGCTGTCGCCGGGCGTCGACCTCGCGGCGTTCCGGCTGATCCAGGAGGCGCTGACCAATACGCTGAAGCACGCCGGCCCGCAGGCGCGGGCGTGGGTGCGCATTCACTTCACCGACCGCCACCTGACGGTGGAGGTCGAGGACGACGGCCGGGGGCTGGCGGCCGGGCTTGGACAGTCCAACGGCAGCCGTGGGCATGGGCTGGTGGGCATGCGCGAACGCGTCGCCCTTTATGGTGGCGATCTGCGGATCGGGCCACGCTCCGGCGGTGGCTTCGAAGTCCGCGCCCGTTTCCCCTTGGAGGTCTAGGTGACGATCAGGGTGCTCCTCGTCGACGATCAGCCGCTGCTGCGCACCGGCTTCCGGCTCATCCTCGAGGGGGAGCCGGATATCGCGGTGGTCGGCGAGGCGGGCGACGGCGCGCAGGCCGTGGAGCTCACCCGGACGCTCCTGCCGGAGGTGGTCCTCATGGACATCCGGATGCCGGGCGTCGACGGGATCGAGGCGACGCGGCGGATCGTCCGGGAGGGCGCGGCGACGCACGATCCGCGGGTGCTGATCCTGACCACGTTCGACCTGGACGAGTACGTCGTCGAGGCGGTACGGGCGGGGGCCAGCGGGTTCCTGCTGAAGGACGCGCCGCCGGAGGATCTGGTGACCGCGATCCGGATCGTGGCGGCCGGTGACGCGATCGTCGCGCCGAGCGTGACGCGGCGGCTGCTGGACAAGTTCGCGACGCGGCTGCCGGCCGTGCGGGAGACGGCGCCGCCGCGCGGGCTGCGGATGCTCACCGAGCGGGAGCTGGAGGTGCTGCGGCACGTCGCCCGGGGGCTGTCGAACGCGGAGATCGCGGCGGAGCTGGTGGTCAGCGAGACGACGGTGAAGACCCACGTGGGCAACCTTCTCGCCAAGCTGGGGCTGCGCGACCGCGTGCAGGCCGTCGTGTTCGCCTACGAGACGGGCCTCACCCAGCCGGGCCAGGGATAGCCGGCGGGCCGCTTCCCGGGGGCCGCTCCCCTGGGGCCGCTCCCCGAGGTCACTCCTCCGAGAGGGTCTCCTCCCGCAGGAGGAGACGGCCGGATCGCTCCGTCTGGGGGTGGAATCATGCTCCCGTTCGCAGGGCCGACGAAACCGTTCGCGCCGCGTCTTAGTCTCATCTGCGACACCCCCGACATGCGAGCAGGGAGCCTCTTCCGTGACCGATATCCCCTCCCCCGTGACCGGCGGTCCGCCCGGTCCCGTCGTCGCCGCGCCGGCCGCGCGCGCCGAGCGGATCACCAAGGAGTACGGCCGGGGTGACGCGAAGGTCGTCGCGCTGAACGAGGTGTCGGTGGATCTGCCCGCGGGCCGGTTCACCGCGATCATGGGGCCGTCCGGGTCGGGGAAATCGACCCTCATGCACTGCATGGCGGGTCTGGACGCGGTGAGCGCCGGGCGGGTGTTCATCGGGGACGTCGATCTGACCCGGCTGGACGACAAGCGCCTGACGCGGCTGCGGCGGGACCGGATCGGGTTCATCTTCCAGGCGTTCAACCTCGTGCCGACGCTGACGGCGCTGGAGAACATCACGCTGCCGCTGGACATCGCCGGCCGTAAGCCGGACCAGGCGTGGCTGGACACCGTCATCGACACGATCGGGCTGCGTGACCGGCTGAAGCACCGGCCGAGCGAGCTGTCCGGCGGTCAGCAGCAGCGGGTCGCGTGCGCCCGTGCCCTCGTCGGCCGCCCGGAGATCATCTTCGCGGACGAGCCGACCGGCAACCTGGACTCCCGTTCGGGCGCGGAGGTCCTGTCGTTCCTGCGCAACGCGGTGCGGGAGATGGGCCAGACGGTCGTCATGGTGACGCACGACCCGGTGGCCGCGGCCTATTCGGACCTGGTGCTGTTCCTCGCCGACGGGCGCCTCGTCGACCAGATGGCGGATCCGACGGCGGAGAAGGTCCTGGAGCGCATGAAGGGCTTCGAGCTGCCGGGGGTCGGCTCCCGGTGATACTCAAGGTCACCGTGCGCAACCTGGTCGCGCACAAGCTACGCCTGGCGCTGACGGCGTTCGCGGTCGTGCTCGGGGTGGCGTTCGTCGCCGGGACCCTGGTGTTCACCGACACGATGAGCCGCCAGTTCGACCAGCTGTTCTCCAAGACCGGCAAGGGCGTCGCGGTGCAGGTCCGGCCGAAGAAGGTCGTCGACGGCGGGGACGGCGAGAACGGCGCCGAGGCGCCGACGCTCCCCGGGTCCCTGGTGACGACCATCACCAAGGTGCCGGGCGTGGGGCGGGTGCACGGTTCGGTGGGCGGCTTCGCCGCCCTGGTCGGCAAGAACGGCAAGGTGGTCGGCGGGTCCGGGGCGCCGCAGCTGGGCACCGACTGGGACCCGGACAACAAGGACTTCCCGCTGAAGGCGGGACGCGGCCCGACCGGCCCGGGCGAGGTCGCCATCGACGACAAGGCGGCCGCCAAGGCCGGCCTGAAGGTCGGGGATCAGACCCGCGTCATCGTCCAGGGGCCGCCGCAGACCGTCACGGTCGTCGGGGTCGTCGACTCCGGCAACCTCATGGGCGCCACGGTCACGGCCTTCGACCAGCGCACCGCGCAGCGGCTGCTGCTGAAGCCGGGGCGGTTCAGCGACATCACCGTGACCGCGCAGGGCGGCGTCTCCGAGACGGCGCTGCGCGACCGGATCCAGCAGGTGCTGCCGTCGCCGGACTACGAGGCGATCACCGGCACGAAGATGCGCGACGAGAACAAGAGCGAGGTCGGGCGCATCCTCTCGTTCATCCGGACGTTCCTGCTGGTGTTCGCGGTGATCTCGATCTTCGTCGGCGCGTTCATCATCTTCAACACCTTCTCGATGCTCGTGGCCCAGCGCTCCCGCGAGCTGGCGCTGCTGCGCGCCGTGGGCGCCTCGCGCCGGCAGGTCACCCGCGCGGTGCTCGGCGAGGCGATCGGCGTCGGGTTCGTCGGCTCGACGATGGGCCTGGCCGCCGGCGTGGGCCTCGCGCTGCTGCTGCGGCAGCTGTTCAAGGCGCTCGGCGCCGACTTCTCGGGTGGACTGGCCCTCACCTACAAGCCGGTGGTCTGGTCGTACGCGATCGGCATGGTGGTCACGGTCGTGGCGGCCTACTTCCCCGCCCGCCGGGCAGCGAAGATCCCGCCGGTCGCCGCGATGCGCGACGACGTCGCCATGCCTCAGCGGTCGCTGCGGATCCGTGTGCTGATCGGGTCGCTGCTGACCGTCGCCGGCGTCGTGCTCGCCGGGCTCGGGCTCGGCGGGTCGGGGCTGGCGCTGCTGGGCGTGGGCCTGGCGCTGGTCTTCCTCGGCGTGGCGATGCTCGCGCCGGTGATCGCGCGCCCGGTCGTGAAGGTGGTCGGCGCGGTCTACCCACGGCTGTTCCGCACGCCGGGCCGCCTGGCGAAGCAGAACGCCCTGCGCAACCCGCGCCGTACGGCGGCGACCGCGTCGGCGTTGATGATCGGGCTGGCGCTGGTCAGCGGGATCAACGTGATGAGCGCGTCGGCGAAGGCGTCGATCTCCCGGCAGGTCGACAAGAGCTTCGCCGCCGACTACATGGTCTCCGCGACGGCGCGGGCGTTCAGCCCGGCCGAGCCCGCGCAGGCGGTGCGGTCCGTGCCCGGCGTCGAACTGGTCACGGCGCTGTACTCCGGCCGGTTCGCGGTCGGGAAGAAGGCGCAGTCGTTCCTGGCCACCGACCGCCCCGACGACCTGAAGCAGACGGCCAAGCTGTCGCTGGTGTCCGGCTCGACGGAGCTCGGCGACGACGGTCTGCTGGTGGCCGAGCCGACCGCCACCTCCGACCATCTTCAGGTGGGTTCGACGGTCCCCGTCCGCTTCCCCGACGGGAAGACCGCCTCGATACGGGTCGCCGGCGTGTACGCCAAGAATCCGCTCCTGGGTTCGCGGGTGCTGGCGCTGCCGGCGTACCTGGCGCACACGGACCGTCCGACGGGCACCGGCCTGATGATCAAGACGACGAAGGCCGACGCCGCCACGAAGAAGGGCATCGAGCAGGCGCTGAGCGCCTACCCCGACCTGCAGGTGCAGGATCAGTCGGACGTGAAGAAGAGCGTCCAGAAGAGCGTCGACCAGTTCGTGACGCTGCTGACGGTGCTGCTGGCGCTGTCGATCATCATCGCCGGGCTCGGGATCATCAACACCCTGGCGCTGTCGGTGATCGAGCGGACGCGGGAGATCGGGTTGCTGCGGGCCATCGGCACCAGCCGCCGGCAGACGCGCCGGATGATCCGCCTGGAGTCGGTGCTGATCGCGCTGTTCGGCGCGGTGCTCGGCATCGGTATCGGCGTGATCTTCGGGATCGGCGTGCAGCGGGCGGTCAGCGACCAGGGCGTGAACGTCCTGAGCGTGCCGGTCTCCACCCTCATCGGCTACGTCGTCCTGGCGGCGGTCATCGGCGTCCTCGCGGCGCTCTGGCCGGCCTGGCGGGCCTCCCGGATGGACGTGCTGAAGGCGATCGCCTTCGAGTGAGTCCGGGCCGTCCCCCTGACCGCACGGTCAGGGGGACGCCGTCGTCCGGGGACCGGGCCGCAGGCCGAGCGCGGCGTAGTCGTACGTCCCGTAGGCCGGGTGGACGTAGACGCCGGTGAGGGTGTCCGGCCGGTACAGCACGGTCTTCTCGGCGAGGAGGGGCACGAAGGCGGCCGACTCCATGACGGCGCGGTCGGCCTCGGCCCACGCGTCCGCCCGGCGCCGGTCGTCGGAGGTCCCGGCCCCCTCGGTCAGGATCCGGTCGACGTGCGGGTCGCTCAGTTCCATGAGGTTCGGGTTGTTGACCTTCGCGATGGGGCCGGTCAGGGGCCGCAGGAAGGCGTAGCCGGTGGGCCGGTTCGCGGCCCAGGCGTCGATGAGGACGCCGAGGCCGTGCCGGTGGACGTAAGCGGGCGACCCGGCGGTGCTGCCCCACTGGAACGCCGACAGGGTGGTGACCTGCGCGCCGATGCCGACGTCCGCCAGGGACCTTCGCAGGGCCTGGGCGGCGGCGACGTCGCCCGGGCGGTCCCCGCGTACGGCGATGCCCGTGGTGAACCCGCCGGGGCGGCCGCACGCCCGCAGCTCCCGCCGGGCCCGCGCGAGGTCACGGGGGTACGGGTCGGCGGGACGGTACCCGGTGACGGTGGGCGGCAGCACGTTCGTGGCCGGGGCGCCCGCGGCGGGGCCGCCATAGGCGTGCTGGACTGCGGACCGGTCGACGGCGTACTGGACGGCGCGGCGGCAGTGGACGTCACCGAACGGTTCGACGCCGGTCGACAGCGCGGCATAGCGCACCAGCCCGGTCGGCGGGTCGTCCGCCCGTGCTCTCGCCGCGGGCGAGGCGAGGATCGCGGTGCGCGCATCCGGCTGGACCCCGGCACCGGCCAGGTCGGCGTCGAGGGACCCGGCGCGCAGCCGGGAGTCGAGGTCGGCGGCGGCGACCCTCTCGGTCACCTCGATGCGGTCGGGCAGGGCCGCGCGGTTCGGGTCGTCGCGCCAGTGCGGGTTGCGGACGAGCGTGAAGCCCGTGCCGACGTCGTGGCGCGCGAAGCGGTAGGGCCCTGTCGACAGGGGGTGCTTCTCGTAGGCGAGCCGGGTGTCCTTCGCCGGGGGCACGGGCGCGGTCTGCGGACTCGCCGCCAGCTGGTCGAAGTCGAAGTCCGGATGCCGCAGATGGAACACGACCGTACGGTCGTCCGGGGTGGTGACGCCGGTGAAGTGGTCCAGGTCGCGGTCGAGGTAGGGCCCCCAGTAAGTGCCGGCGAGCGCCTCGCGCAGGTCGCGAGGCCCGTGGGTGAGCTGGGCGGTGTAGCCGCTGCGGGCGACGGCGTACTTGACGTCGCGTGCCCGGACGGGGGTGCCGTCCTCGTACGTGAGGCCGCGCCGCAGCCGGTACGTCCAGGTGCGGCCGCCGTCGCTCGGCCGCCCGAGGCTCTCGGCCAGGTCCGGGACGAGGCGCAGGCCCGCCGCTCCGGGCGCCGGCGCGTAGGTGACGAGGGAGCGGGCGTACAGGCGGGCGAGGTCCGCTTCGTAGGCCAGGCCGATGTCGCCGGGGTCGAGAGAGACCGGGGCGTCGGTGACGGCGAGGCGCAGGGTGCCGCCGCGGGCCGTCGACGGGCGTACGACCCGGGACGACGCCTGGTCGTACGACGTGCCGGGGCGCACGGTGCCACGTCCGCCGCCGCAGGCGGCGACGCCGAGCACGAGGAGGACGGCGCAGGCCGCGAATCTACCTCTCACACGTAAATCATTGCAACGAGTGCATGTTTGCACCAAGCGCATGCCGTGAGAGCTTCGCCACCTTCATGAGAAACGCCCGCCCCCGCGCCGTCGGCGGCGCGGGGGCGGGCGTGCGATCCGGTGGCCGCCCTAGTCGGCGAGGCCGGCCTCCTCGGCCGCTTTGGTGACCTTCTCGCCCGCGCCCTCCGGCGCGTTCTCCGGGAAGTGGCAGGCGACGCGATGCCCGGGAAGGATCTCGACGAGCGGCGGCTCGACCTTGCCGCAGATCTCCTGGGCCTTCCAGCACCGCGTGTGGAATCGGCAGGCCGGCGGCGGGTTGAGCGGGCTGGGCACGTCGCCCTGCAGCCGGACGCGCTCGCGGCCCTTGCGCTTGGTCGGGTCGGGGACCGGGACCGCCGACAGCAGCGCGACGGTGTAGGGGTGCATCGGGCTCTCGTACAGGCCCTTGCCGTCGGACATCTCGACCATCTTGCCGAGGTACATCACGCCGACCCGGTCGGAGATGTGGCGCACCACCGACAGGTCGTGGGCGATGACGACGTAGGTGAGGTTGAACTCCTCCTGCAGGTCCTCCAGGAGGTTGACCACCTGCGCCTGGATCGACACGTCGAGCGCGGAGACCGGCTCGTCCGCGACGATGAGCTTGGGCCGCAGGGCGAGGGTGCGGGCGATGCCGATGCGCTGGCGCTGACCGCCGGAGAACTCGTGCGGGTATCGGTTGTAGTGCTCGGGGTTGAGCCCGACGACCTCGAGGAGGTCCTGGACGGCCCGCTTCACGCCGTTCTCGGTCTCGATGCCCTGCAGCCGGAACGGCGCGCCGATGATCGAGCCGACGGTCTTGCGCGGGTTCAGCGACGAGTACGGATCCTGGAAGATCATCTGCAGGTCGCGCCGCAGCGGCCGCATCTTCCCCTGGGAGACGTGGGTGATGTCCTGGCCCTCGAAGATGATCTGGCCGTCCGACGGCTCCAGCAGACGAGTGATCATCCGTCCGGTGGTGGTCTTGCCGCAGCCGGACTCCCCCACCAGGCCGAGCGTCTCGCCCGGCCGCACCGTGAAGTCGATGCCGTCGACCGCCTTGACCGCGCCCACCTGGCGCTTGACCACCGCGCCGCGGGTCACCGGGAAGTGCTTGCGCAGCCCACGGACCTCCAGCAGCGCGTCGCCGTCGTCGGCCGGCCGCTGCTCCGCCACGACCTCGCTGTCGGGTGTAGTCACTGTCTCTCCAGTTCACTCCGGCCCTCGGGCCGGTGCCGTCCGTCGACCGCCGGCGCCGCGCGGCCGCCGCTGTTGCTCAAAGCCTCGGCCGGATCTCGTCGTTCCAGATGCGCCGCCGGTCGTCTCTGGCGAGGTGGCAGGCGACCCGATGGCCCGGCGCGATCTCGCGCAGCTCCGGCCGCTCGGTCTCACTGCGACCCTGGTTGAGCTCAGCGTAGGCGCAGCGGGGGCTGAACGCGCAGCCGACCGGGACGTTGATGAGGCTGGGCGGGGAGCCCTTGATGGGCAGCAGGCGCTCGGACCGGTCGCGGTCCAGGCGCGGCATCGAGCCGAGCAGGCCCCAGGTGTAGGGGTGTTCGGGCCGGTGGAAGATGTCCTCGGCCGAGCCGTACTCCACGCACCGTCCGCCGTACATCACGAGGATGTCGTCGGACAGCTCGGCGACCACGCCCAGGTCATGGGTGATCATGATGACGGCGGAGTCGAACTCCTCCTGCAGGTCGCGGATCAGGTCGAGGATCTGCGCCTGCACCGTCACATCGAGCGCCGTGGTGGGCTCGTCGGCGATGAGCAGCTCGGGGTCGCAGGACAGCGCCATGGCGATCATCGCGCGCTGCCGCATGCCGCCGGAGAACTGGTGCGGGTAGTCGTCGACGCGCCGGTCCGGCTGCGGGATGCCGACCCGGCCCAGCATGTCGATCGCGTGCTTGCGCGCGACGTCCTTGCTGACGTTGTTGTGGATCCGGTACGCCTCGATGATCTGGGCGCCGATCGTGTACAGCGGGTGCATCGACGACAGCGGGTCCTGGAAGATCATCGCCATCTTCCGGCCGCGCATGCGGCGGACCTGCTCCGGGGAGGAGCCGACGACCTCCTCACCGTCCAGCCAGATCTCGCCGGAGACCTTGGCGTTGCGGCGGTTGTGCAGGCCGAGCAGACCGAGGCTGGTGACGCTCTTGCCCGAGCCGGACTCGCCGACGATGCCGAGCGTGCGGCCGCGTTCGAGACTGAACGACAGCCCGTCGACGGACTTGACCAGGCCGTCGTCGGTCGGGAAGTGGATGCGCAGGTCCCGGACCTCCAGGAAGGCCCGGGGCGCCGCCGGGGCGGCGGTCTGGTCCTCGGTCACGACAGCCTCACCCTCGGGTCGATCACCGCGTACAGGACGTCCACGATGAGGTTGGCCAGCACGATGAAGAACGCACCGAGCATGACCACGCCGAGCACGCTCGGGAGGTCGTTGTTCCTGATCGAGTCGATGGCGAACTTGCCCAGCCCGGGCAGGGAGAAGGTGCTCTCGGTGAGCACCGCGCCGCCGAGCAGCATGCCCAGGTCCAGGCCGAAGATGGTCAGCACCGGGGTGAGCGTGGCCCGCAGCGCATGCCGGACGATCACGGTGCGCTCGGGCAGGCCCTTGGCGCGCGCCGTCCGGATGTAGTCCTCCCCCATCGTCTCGAGCATGCCCGCCCGGGTGAGCCGGGCGTACAGCGCCGCCTGGAGAAAGGCGAGGGTGACCCAGGGCAGGGCCAGGTTCGACGCCCACTGGAGCGGATTGTCGGTGAATCCGACGTAGGTTCCGGCGTCGGGGAACCATTCGAGTTTGTCGCGGAAGATGGCCAGTGAGAGCAGGCCGGTGAAGTAGATCGGCAGCGACACTCCGGCCAGCGCGAGGCCCATCGAGAGACGGTCGACGACCGTGCCCCGCTTCAGCGCGGACACGACGCCCGCCGAGACGCCGAACAGCAGCCAGATGATCGCCGCGCCGGCCGCGAGCCAGAGGGTGATCGGAGCCCGGTCGAGCAGTGTCGGCCAGACCGGCGTCTGGTTGATGAAGGAGTAGCCGAAGCACGGCGGCCCGCACCAGACCTTCGAGGGGCCGGCGTCATAGTGGGCGCCGATGATGATGCCCTTGACGAAGTTCCAGTACTGGATCGCCAGCGGCTTGTTCAGCCCGAGCCGTATCTCGACCTCGTGGACCGCCTGCGGACCGGCGCTCTTGCCGACGTACCGGGACGCGAGGTCCGCGGTGGTGGCCCCGGTCAGCCTCGGCACGAGGAAGAAGATCGCGAACGTCACCATGCTCACGATGACGAGCAACGCGATCGCGGCGAGCAGACGCCGGATGAGGAATGTGACCACAGTGCCCGGCCACCGACGGCCTTCACCTGCCTTCTAGGGAAGAGAAGTTACTTCACGCCCATCTGGACGAAGTCGTACTCGCCGTTGAGGCCCTGGTTGATGTACGCGTTCTTCGCGGACGGCGGCCGGTACATCAGGCCCTTCACGTTGAGGAACGGCACGATGTAGGCGTCGTCCATGACCTTGGCGTCGATCTGGGCCCACAGGTCGTTCCGGGCGTTCGTGTCGGCGGTGACCACGGCCTTGTCCAGCGTCTGGTCGACCACGGGGTCCTTGACGCCGAGGTTGGTGTTGCCGGCGTCACGGATGACGCGGCTGTCGACGATCTGGGACAGGTAGCCGAAGCCCTCCGGCCAGTCCGCGGCCCACGCCATCATCATCAGGCCGAGGCCGTTCTTCTTCACGTACTCCGGCTTACCGGCGTACAGCTTGAAGTAGTCGCCCTGGGGGTACTTCTTGATGTCGGCCTGGATGCCGACCTTGGCGAGGCTCTGCTGCAGCGCGAGCGCGGCGTTGACCTCCTTGGTCCGCTCGGTGCGGGCGCTGATGGAGGTCTTGAAGCCGTTCGGCTGGCCGCAGGCCGCCAGCTCCTGCTTGGCCTTGGCGACGTCGCCGTGGTTGTCCGGGCCGGACGGGTAAGGGTTCATGTCCTTGCTGCCCGGCAGCACCGGCATGATCAGGTGGGTGGCGATGTCGCCGCCCGAGAGCGGGCCGCCGAAGGCGGTCTGCATGGCCTGCTTGTCGGCGGCGTACTCGATCGCCTTGCGGCAGTGGACGTTGTTGAACGGCGCGACGTCACCGGAGACCGCGACGTACCAGAGGCGGGCCGTCGGGGCGGCGTCGGCGTTCTTCTTCAGCCGCGGCTGTGACTGGATCTTGCCGGCGGCGGCCGCCTGCACGCCGGTGCTCTGCACGTCGCTCTGCAGGGTCCCGTTGATGAGGCGGTTGTCGACGTCGTCGGCGTTGATGCCGAGCTGGACCTCGACCCGGTCGGGCAGCTGCTTGCGGTTCGGGTCGGTGCTCGGGTCCCAGTTGGTGTTGCGGACCAGCACGATCGACTTGTTCGGCGTGTAGCTCTCGAACTTGTACGGGCCGGTGGCGACGACGTGCTGCTTGTAGTTCGCGCCCGTGTCCTTGGCCGGCGGCACCGGCATCGTGGACGGCAGCATCGCGAAGTAGTCGAACGCGCCGAACGGCTTCTTCAGATGGAAGACGATCGTCGAGTCGTCCGGCGTGTCGATGGCCTTCAGGCCCAGCTTGCCCGGGGTCTTGTCGTTGTAGGGCGAGGTGTAGCCCTGCGTGTCGAGGTAGTCGTTGAAGTACGTCGGCCCGTTCGGGAACGTCTTCTTGTCCAGCGACCGCTCGATGTCGTACTTGATGTCCTGGGTCTTGATCGGCGTGCCATCTTCGTACTTGACGCCCGGCTTGATCTTGTAGGTCCAGGTCTTCAGGTCGGCGCTGTGCTGGCCCGGGCCCTGCGCGAGGTCGGGGGTCAGCTCCAGGCCGGCCTTGCCCACCGCGGGCTTGAACATCATCAGCGTCCGTCCGTAGAACCGCGCGAAGTTCCACGAGAACGCGTAGTAGGTGTCGGCCGGGTCGACGTTGTCCCAGTCACCCGCGTTGGCGAGGTGCAGCGTGCCGCCCGTCTTGGTCGACGGGTTCACCACCCGCGTGAGGCCGGCGTTGAACGAGCCGTCACCGCTGCTGCTCCCGCTCGAACCACCGCTCCCGCCGCCACAGGCGGCCAGGGCGAGGGTCGCCGCGAGCCCCGTCGCGACGAGAGGGATTGATCTCCTCATTTGGCTACGTTCCTCCTTGTGGGACATTTCTTGGGGAAAGCGAGTGGTCAGCGGGTCCGCGGATCCAGAGCGTCGCGGAGACCGTCGCCGAACAGATTGAACGCGAGCACCGTCACGAAGATCGCGACACCGGGCACGATCATGAACCAGGGGTCGAGCGAGTAGATCGGTACCGCCTGGGAGAGCATGCCGCCCCAGGTGGGCGTGGGCTCGTTGACGCCTACGCCGAGGTAGGACAGCGCCGCCTCGAACAGGATGTTCGTCGGGATCAGCAGCGTGGAGTACACGAGGATCGGGGCGACGAGGTTCGGCAGCAGCTCACGGAACAGGATGTACGGTGCGCGTGCTCCCATCGCCCGCGCGGCGTCGACGAACTCCCGCTCGCGCAGTGACAGGGTCTGGCCCCGGATGATCCGGCCGATGTAGGCCCAGTTGAAGAAGCCGATGACGAAGATCAGCAGGGCGATGCGCAGCCCGTTGCCGGACAGCCCGAACGCCTTGCCCTGCACGACGCCGCCGAGCGCGATGGCGAACAGCAGGATCGGGAAGGCGAGGAAGACGTCCATCGCCCGGGCGATGATCGTGTCGACCCAGCCGCCGAAGTAGCCGGCGACCATGCCGAGGACGGTGCCGATGACGACGGACAGGAGCGTGGCCAGGAAGGCGATGAGCAGCGAGATGCGGGCGCCGTAGACGATGCGGCTGAAGATGTCCCGGCCGTTGGTCGGCTCGACGCCGAGCGGGAACTTCCCGCTGATCCCCGAGTGCCACGGGCCGTGCAGCGGGCGCTGAAGGTTGGGGTCGATCTGGTCCTGGTGGAACTGGCTCGGCGGGTGCCCGAACCAGGAGCTCAGCAGCGGGGCCATGATCGCCATGAGGATCAGCAGGATCACCACGATGCCGCCGATCATCGCGAGCTTGTCGCGCCGCAGCCGCATCAGCGCGATCTGACCGAGCGAGCGCCCCTCGATCTTGCGCGCGCCACCGAGGACGGCATCGGGCTGTGCCTCGAGCTCCGATCCGGTGACCTCGATCGGTGCGGTCACGACAGGTACCTCCCACGTTCGGCCGCATGCATCACAGGACCGTCACGAAGTCCCTGAGCAGGAAAACTCCGACCTTTACGGCCCATCGGAGAGGGAACTTACCTTCTCCTGAATGACTCTCACGCCCGTGAGCAGCCTCGCGCTAGTACCCGTGTCTCGATTGTGATCTCGTCGTCATCAAGGGCAGACGTGATCTGCGGAGACGTGAGCCTCCGGACGCGGAGCGTTACTCTCTTTTCATATCTTCGCAGGTCATCAGCTGATACCGCGGTTCTTCAAAATCTTCTCGATCTCCGCAAGGTCCGGGTCGACCGCCGATCCCGGAGCCGCCCGGCGGCTCTCGAGCTCACCCTTCGCCGCACCCTTGGACGCGCTCTTGGGCGCCTTGGGAGCGCTCTTGCGACCGGCCTCGTCCTCGGCCGGGGAACCCTTGCGCAGCATGACGCCCGAGGCGACGTAGAGGAGCGCGCCGAGCCCGAACAGGGCCACTCCGACCCACTTGACCGGGCTGAACGCCAGATCGGCGAGGAACTTGGTCAGGCCGGTGAGGTAGGCGCCCATCGGCACCATGGACCAGGCGGCGCCCCGCATGCCCGAGGCGGCCCCGCGCCTGCGGTAGGCACCCCAGCTGCCCAGCAGGCCCAGCACCGTGGCCGCCAGGCTGATCGTGAACAGAAGGACATCGCTCATTGACGCACCTCACCGCTGCGGGGGGCGACCCTTCCGGCGCGGGCGGACGCCGCCGGACCGGCCGGGCCTTCACCCCGACCCCTGTCGTGACCTCTCCATCGTGACACGTCATGACGCGTCTGGCACTCCTCCTCCGGGACCGTTCCGGGTACTCCCCCGGCATGACCCGGGGCGATCCCTGAGGCGGCCGGTCGGATCAGGGCCCGGAGGCGGCCGGTCGGACGACCCCTGAGGCGGCCGGTCGGACGATCCCTGAGGCGGCCGGTCGGATCAGGGCCCGGAGGCGGCCGGTCGGACGACCCCTGAGGCGGCCGGTCGGACGATCCTTGAGGTGGCCGGTCAGATCAGGGCCCGGAGGCGGTCCAGGTCGATCTCGCGCAGGGAGGTCACGACCGTACGGCGCGGCGCCTCGTCGATCGGCACCACGCTGGGCACCGCGACGACGTGGCAGCCGGCGGCCGCGCCGCTGGTCGCCCCGTTGAGCGAGTCCTCCAGGGCGACGCAGCGACGCGGGTCGACGTCCAGAAGGCGGGTCGCCGCGAGGTACGGCTCAGGGTGGGGCTTGGTGCGGCTCACCTCGTCGCCCGCCACCGTCACGGTGAAGCTGTCGCGCCCCAGGCCGTCGAGGGCGTACTCCATCAGCGCCCGGTGGGTGGAGGAGACCAGCGCGGACGGCAGGCCGGCGGCGCGGACCTCGTCGAGCAGGCCGCGGGCGCCCGGCATCAGCGGGACGTCGGCGCGCAGCAGTCCGGCCATCGCGTCGAGCAACCTACGTCCGACCTCTTCGGGGGCGGCCGGCGTACCGGTCAGCTCCAGCATGTAGGCGACCGTGCGGTCGAGCGAGCCGCCGACCAGGAACTCCTGGTGCTCCGGCCCCCACGACCCGCCGAGCCAGGCCATCACCTCGGCCTCGGCCTCCAGCCAGAGCCGCTCGGAGTCGAGCAGCAACCCGTCCATGTCGAACAGGACCGCCTGCAACACCCGCACCATCTCCTCCCAGGTCCCCCGCGGAAATGGGGCAACGAAGCGTACCCGCAGCGGACACCGCGGTGGGAAACGGAGCGATGGAGCTCAGGTGTCACGTGTTGAAGTACTTGGCCTCCGGGTGGTGCACGACGATCGCGTCGGTGGACTGCTCGGGGACGAGCTGGAACTCCTCCGACAGCGTCACGCCGATGCGGTCCGGGCGCAGCAGCTCGACGATCTTGGCGCGGTCCTCGAGGTCGGGGCAGGCGCCGTACCCGAGGGAGAACCGCGCGCCCCGGTAGCCGAGCTTGAAGAACTCCTCGAGGTCGCCGGGGTCCTCGGCGCCGAATCCCAGCTCCGCGCGGACGCGGGTGTGCCAGTACTCGGCGAGCGCCTCGGCGAGCTGCACCGACAGGCCGTGCAGTTCGAGGTAGTCGCGGTAGGCGTTCTTCTCGAACAGCTCCTGGGTGGCCTTGCTGATCTTCGGGCCGACCGTCACGAGCTGGAAGCCGATCACGTCGGTCTCCCCGGACTCGCGGGGCCGGAAGAAGTCGGCGAGGCACAGGTGCCGGTCACGCCGCTGCCGGGGGAAGGTGAAGCGGGTGCGCTCGGACCCGTCGGTGTCCAGCACGACCACGTCGTCGCCCTCGCTCACGCACGGGAAGTAGCCGTACACGACGCCGGCCTCGACGAGCCCCTCGGTCTGGATGCGGTCCAGCCACGCCCGCAGCCGGGGCCGCCCCTCAGCCTCCACGAGCTCCTCGTACGAGGGGCCGTCGCCGCCGCGCGATCCGCGCAGGCCCCACTGCCCCATGAAGGTGGCGCGCTCGTCGAGGAAGGCGGCGTAGTCGGCCATCGGGACGCCCTTGACGACCCGGTCGCCCCAGAACGGCGGCTCGGGGACCTTGTTGTCGGTGGCCACGTCGGAGCGCTTCGGCATGTCCTCCGGCTCGGTGACCGTGAGCTTCGCGCCGCCGGTGACGCGGCGGCGCCGGAGCGGCGGCAGCGCCGCGCCCTCCTCGCCGCGCTTGACCGCCATGGCCGCGTCCATGAGGCGGAGTCCCTCGAAGGCGTCCCGGGCGTAGCGGACCTCCCCCTCGAACAGCTCGGCGAGGTCCTGCTCGACGTAGGCGCGGGTCAGCGCCGCGCCGCCGAGCAGCACGGGCCAATGGTCGGCGAGCCCCCGGGAGTTGAGCTCCTCGAGATTCTCCTTCATGATCACCGTGGACTTGACCAGGAGGCCGGACATGCCGATCACGTCGGCGCGCTGCTCCTTGGCGGCGTCGAGGATCGCCGACATCGGCTGCTTGATCCCGAGGTTGATCACCTCGTAGCCGTTGTTGGACAGGATGATGTCGACGAGGTTCTTGCCGATGTCGTGGACGTCGCCCTTGACGGTGGCCAGCACGATCCGGCCCTTGCCGCCCTCGTCGCTCTTCTCCATGTGCGGCTCGAGGTAGGCCACGGCGTTCTTCATCACCTCGGCGGACTGCAGCACGAACGGCAGCTGCATCTCGCCGGAGCCGAACAGCTCACCCACGGTCTTCATGCCGTCGAGCAGCACGTCGTTGACGATCTCCAGCGCCGGTCGCCCGCCCAAGGCCTCGTCCAGGTCGGCGTTCAGCCCGTCCGGCTCGCCGTCGATGATGCGGCGCTTCAACCGCTCCCACAGCGGCAGGCCGACCAGCTCGGCGACCCGGTCGGCGCGCATCGCGGCGGCGTCGACGCCCTCGAACAGCTCCAGGAACCGCTGCAGCGGGTCGTAGCCGTCCCGGCGCCGGTCGTAGACGAGGTCGAGCGCCACCTGGCGCTGCTCGTCGGGGATCCGCGCCATCGGCAGGATCTTGGAGGCGTGCACGATCGCGGAGTCCAGGCCCGCGTTGGCGCACTCGTTGAGGAAGACGGAGTTGAGGACGATGCGGGCGGCCGGGTTGAGGCCGAAGGAGACGTTGGACAGGCCGAGCGTGGTCTGGACGGTCGGGTGGCGGTGCTTGATCTCGCGGATCGCGTCGATCGTCTCGACGGCGTCGCGCCGCGACTCCTCCTGGCCGGTGCCGATGGTGAAGGTCAGGCAGTCGATGATGATGTCCTCGGGCCGCATGCCCCACGTGCCGGTCAGGTCCGCGATCAGCCGGTCGGCGACCCGGGCCTTCCACTCAGCCGTACGGGCCTGGCCCTCCTCGTCGATCGTCAGGGCGATGACCGCGGCGCCGTGCTCCTTGACGACCGGCATGAGCCGCGCGGTGCGGGACTCCGGGCCGTCGCCGTCCTCGTAGTTGACCGAGTTGATCACGGCGCGGCCGCCCAGCATCTCCAGCCCGGCCTGGATGACCGGCGGCTCCGTCGAGTCGAGCACGATCGGCAGGGTGGAGGCGGTGGCGAACCGGAACGCCAGCTCCTTCATGTCGGCGACGCCGTCGCGGCCGACGTAGTCGACGCACAGGTCGAGCATGTGGGCGCCGTCGCGGGCCTGGTCGCGAGCGATCTTGACGCAGTCGTCCCAGCGGCCCTCCAGCATCGCCTCCCGGAAAGCCTTGGAGCCGTTGGCGTTGGTGCGCTCGCCGATCGCCAGGTAGGAGGTGTCCTGCCGGAACGGCACGTGTTGGTAGAGCGAGGCCGCGCCGGCCTCCGGCCGCGGCCGGCGGGCGGCGACCTCCCGGCCCCGGACCCTTTCGACGACGTGGCGCAGGTGCTCGGGGGTGGTGCCGCAGCAGCCGCCGACCAGCGACAGGCCGAACTCCCGGGTGAAGGTGTCGTGCGCGTCGGCGAGCTGATCCGGCGTCAGCGGGTAGAACGCGCCGTCGGCGGTCAGCTCCGGCAGCCCGGCGTTGGGCATGCAGGACAGCGCGGTGGTGGAGTGCCGGGCGAGGTAGCGCAGGTGCTCGCTCATCTCGGCCGGGCCGGTCGCGCAGTTGAGGCCGATGACGTCGAGTTGGAGCGGCTCCAGGGCGGTCAGCGCCGCGCCGATCTCCGAGCCGAGCAGCATCGCGCCGTTCTGCTCGATGGTGACCTGCCCGATGAGGACCGTGTCGGTGCCGGCCTTGGCGATCGCCCGTTTGGCGCCGACGATGGCCGCCTTGGCCTGCAGCACGTCCTGGCAGGTCTCGACGATGAGGGCGTGCGCGCCGCCCGCGATCAGGCCGGCGGCATTGCGCTCGTACGCGTCGCGCAGCTCGCGGAACGGCACGTGGCCGAGCGTCGGCAGCTTCGTGCCGGGGCCCATCGAGCCCAGGACCCAGCGCGGCCGGTCGGGCGTCGACAGCTCCGCGGCGACCTCACCCGCGATCCGTGCTCCGGCCTCCGACAGCTCCTCGACGCGCTCGGTGATGCCGTACTCGCCGAGGTTGCCGAGGTTGGCGCCGAAGGTGTTGGTCTCGACGCAGTCGACACCGGCGGCGAAGTACTCCGCGTGCACCTGGCGAACGATGTCGGGGCGGGTCACGTTGAGGATCTCGTTGCAGCCCTCGTGGCCCTCGAAGTCGTCGAGGGTGGGGCCCGCCGCCTGGAGCATCGTCCCCATGCCGCCGTCGGCCACGACGACACGGTCACGGAGGGCCTGGCGAAGGGTCTCTGGCGTCGCGCTCATGGGCCCCTAGCCTATCGGCGGCCCGCCCGGGCGCCGAGGGTGCGCGCCCCGGGCCGTTGGCGGGAAGAGTGATCGACGTCTCGGCCCGCGTGCGTTCCGTAACCGTTACGGTCGAGGCGCGTTGTGACTTACGGATCAAACCAAGGAGGGCCCGTGGGTTCGTACAGCACCGTCCTCGTCGGCACCGACGGTTCCACATCCTCGTTCCGGGCGGTCGAGGCCGCGGCGCGGATCGCGGCCGACGCCGGTGCGACGCTGGTCCTCGCCTGCGCCTACCACCCGATGCCCGCCCGCGAGCGTCAGCACGCCGCCGACCGGCTCGGCGACCTCGCCTACAAGGTCGAGGGCTCCACGCCCGCCGACGACGCGCTGCGCGCCGCCCGCGAGCGGGCCGTCGCCGCCGGGGCCCGCGACATCGACGAGGTCGCCGTCGAGGGCGACGCCGTCGACACCCTGGTCGAACTGGCCGGCAGCCGCCACGCCGACCTGATCGTCGTCGGCAACCGCGGGCTGAACAGCCTCGCGGGCCGGATACTGGGCTCCGTGCCGGCGAACCTGTCCCACCGCTCCCCCTGTGACGTCCTCATCGTCCGGACGACCGACGGCCGGTGACGGCCGCCGTGGAACCTGACGTGATCTCAAGGGGACGCCAGGGCGCGTACAGGACATAGGCTGGAGATGTCGTTTATCGGACGTCGATGGGGAGGCAGCGCGTGGTCGAGCTCGACGATGTGCCGGAGCTCGTCGAGCCGGTGGTGATCGCCGCCTTCGAAGGGTGGAACGACGCCGGCGAAGCGGCGAGCGGAGTGATAACCCACCTGGAGGAGAGCTGGGGTGCCACCCCGCTGGCGGCGCTCGACCCGGACGACTACTACGACTTTCAGGTGACGCGGCCCACCGTCGAGATGGTCGACGGGCAGACGCGGCGCATCAGCTGGCCGACGACCCGCCTGTCGGTGGCCAAGCTGCCGGGCTCCGACCGTGACGTCGTGCTGATCCACGGCATCGAGCCGAACATGCGCTGGCGGGCGTTCTGCCGCGACCTCGTCGGCATCATGCTGGAGCTGGGCGCCGAGACCGTCGTGCTGCTCGGCGCGCTCCTGGCCGACGCCCCGCACACCCGTCCCGTGCCGGTGACCGCGGCCTCCTCCGACGCCGGCCTGGCCAAGCGGATGCGGCTCGAGCCGGCCCGGTACGAAGGGCCGACGGGCATCCTGGGCGTGCTGCAGGACGCGTGCGCGAACGCCGACCTGGAGACGGTCTCCCTGTGGGCCGCGGTGCCGCACTACGTGGCGCAGCCGCCGTCCCCGAAGGCGACGCTGGCGCTGCTGCGGTGGGTCGAGGACATCCTCGACATCTCGGTGGACCTCGGCGAGCTGCCCGAACAGGCGCGGGCCTGGGAGAACGGCGTCAACGAGCTGGCCGAGCAGGACACGGAGGTCGCGGAGTACGTCCGCGCCCTGGAGGAGCAGAAGGACGCCACCGAGCTTCCGGAGGCCAGCGGCGACGCGATCGCCCGGGAGTTCGAGCGCTACCTGCGTCGCCGCGGCGACTCCGAATAGCCGAAGAGCCCGCGGCTCCGAACGCCCCGGCGAGGCGCCGGGGCGGTGAACGGTCCGGCCGGGCCCCGGAGAGCCCGGCGAGGCGCGCGCCTCGCCGGGTGAGTCTCACAGTTCGATGCCGAGGAGCGCGTCGAGGGCGGCACGGACCAGCCCGGGCGCGGCGGCATCCGCCTCCCGGTCCTCGTCGGTGACGTCGAGGGCGTGGTCCGCCCAGCGGTCGACGGCGAGGAGCGCCGCGGGCGCGTCGAGGTCGTCGGCGAGGTGCCGCCGGATCCGGCCCACGACGTCGGCCGCCGGGGGCGCCGCCGGCAGCAGGACGGCCTCCCGCCAGCGGGCCAGGCGTGCCTGGGCACGGGTCAGATCGTCCGCGGTCCACTCCCAGTCGGACCGGTAGTGGTGGTCGAGCAGCGCGAGCCGGATCGCCATCGGGTCGGCGCCGTCGGCGCGCAGGCGCGACACGAAGACGAGGTTGCCGCGCGACTTGGACATCTTCTCGCCGTCCAGGGCGACCATGCCCGCGTGGACGTACGCCTTGGCGTGCGGGCGCTCGCCCGTGGCGACCTCGGCGTGGGAGGCGCCCATCTCGTGGTGGGGGAAGACCAGGTCCGAGCCGCCGCCCTCGATGTCGAAGGCCATGCCGAGGTTGTGCACGGAGATCGCCGAGCACTCGACGTGCCAGCCGGGCCGGCCCCGGCCGAACGGAGAGTCCCAGGCCGGCTCGCCGGGGCGCTCGGCCTGCCACAGGAGGGCGTCCAGGGGGTCCTTCTTGCCCTTGCGGCCGGGATCGCCGCCGCGCTCGGCGAACAGCGGCAGCATCTGATTCGGTGGCAGGCCGCTCACCGACCCGAACGACGGGTCGGCGGAGACCGGGAAGTACACGTCGCCGTCCAGCTCGTACGTCGCGCCCTTGGACCGGAGCCGGTCGATGAACTCGACGATCAGCGGGATCGACTCGACGGCGCCGACGTACTCACGGGGAGGAAGCACGCGCAGGGCGGTCATGTCGTCGCGGAACAGCTCGATCTCCCGCTCGGCCAGCACCCGCCAGTCCTCCCCGGTCTGCCCGGCACGCTCGAGCAGGGGGTCGTCGACGTCGGTGGTGTTCTGCACGTAGTGGACGTCGTGCCCGGCGTCGCGCCACACGCGGTTCACCAGGTCGAACGCGAGGTAGGTCGCGGCGTGACCCAGATGGGTCGCGTCGTAGGGCGTGATGCCGCAGACGTACATCCGCGCGGTCGGGCCGGGATCGGTGGGGCGTACGACACCGGCGGCCGAGTCGTAGACGCTCAACCGGACGTCGCCGGGCGTGGGAAGGCCGTGTTCGGCCAGGCTGGGGACCTTGGGGGCGGGCCACGATCGCATACCCAGCAGCCTAACCGCAGCTGCCGGGCGGGCCGTCGGGCAGGTTCGGCCCACGGACGATCATTCTTAAACCCGGACACGGTTCCGCCTCGCGGGCAAAGGGTAAAGAGTCGCCCATGTGGCGTGGAATAACTGCTGGTCCATCGGCGATATGGAAGTCTGGTTGCGCCTGCCCCCTCCCCCAGGTCTGAGTCCACGCCGTGTCGAAACACCGTAGGAAACGCCGTCGCCCGCCGCTGGCGGGCCTTTCCGTGTGGGCGGCGACGCTCGCGCTGGCGCTCGGGCTCGCGTACGTGACCGTCACCGTGGGACTGCACCACGGCGCGGCCGACACCCGCCGCCCGGCCGACGCCGACACCCCGTCCCCGGCGCGCCCGGGGCTGACGCAGATCCAGGTCACCGACCCGGCCGACCACAAGGCGTACGGGGTGTACGTGTGGCGTCCGGACGTGCCGGAGACGCGCAAGCTGCCCGTCCTGTACTTCCTGCACGGCGTGCCCAGCGACCCCAAGACGCTGGTCGATGACGAGGGGCTCGCCCGGCAGGTCGCGGCGTACGTCGCCCACGGCGGCACGCCGTTCGTGCTGGCGGTGCCGGACGGCAACGGCAGCCACCACGACGACACCGAATGGGCGAACGCCGTCGACGGGTCCGACCGGATCGAGGACCGGCTGCTCGACCAGGTGATCCCCGCCGTCGAGGGCCGGCATCACCGCGACGCCGCGCACCGCGCCATCGGCGGCTTCTCCATGGGCGGGTACGGCTCGATGAACCTCGCGCTGCGGCACCCCGACGTGTTCGGCTCGGTGACCTCGATCTCCGGCTACTTCCACGTCGACGACCCGTCGCACATGTTCGCCGACAAGGACGCCGTCATCGCCGCGAACCGGCCGGACCAGAACCTCGCCGCCGCCCGGCGGCTGCGGATCTTCCTGTCCGCCGCCGAGAACGATGACAACGACGTCATCAAGGGCGAGCCGCAGCGGTTCAAGAAGCTGCTCGACGCCGCCGGGGTGCCGGCCGTGCTCGACGTGCGCCCCGGCGAGCACGACTGGGACTACGTGCGCAGCGTCCTCCCGGACGCCTTCGGGTTCCTCGCCCAGGGCTGGACGAAGGCCGGAGCGCCGGGCCCCGTGCGCGACTCCCCCAGCCCGACCGGCTCACCCCAGTAGCCGCTGCCCGTCCCCGACCGTGGTCCGGCTCTGCGCGGGCGACGACGGGCTTACAGGGGCGGCCACGGGATGGCGGGCCAATCCTCCGGCGGGTAGGGGTGGATCCGGTGTTTGAGCATGAGCTCGATCCGGCCGTGGATCGCCTCGATCTCCTCGCCGGTCAGCAGCGCGGACAGCCGGCGGGCGAAGCCGTCCCGGGTGAAGGCGCGGCGCAGCCGCTGCAGGGCGTCGACGGCCTCGGAGGTGAGGGTCTTGCCCCGCCACTGCCACAGCACGGTGCGGAGTTTGTACTCGGCGGAGAAGCACACCCCGTGGTCGCAGCCGTAGACGTGGCCGCTCCGGATCGGCAGGAGGTGGCCGATCTTCCGGTCGGCGTTGTTGACGACCGCGTCGAAGACGGCCATGCGCCGCACGGCCGGGTCGTCGCCGCGCGACAGCGCCAGCAGGTCGACCTCGGTGTCGTGCTCGATCCACAGCTGCACCATGCCGGGCCCGAAGGGGCCGTCGCGGTGCACGGTCGGCGGCACGACCTGCCAGCCCATCTGCTCGGAGACCAGATAGGCGGCGACCTCACGGCCGGCCAGGGTGCCGTCGGGGAAGTCCCACAGCGGGCGCTCGCCGGACACGGGCTTGTAGACGCAGTTGGCCCGCAGGTCGTCGTGCGTGATCGAGCAGTACAGCGTCGCGTTGCTGGCCGCGACGAGTCGCCCTTCGACGGTGATGTCGCCGTGCTGCAGGAGGCGGAGGGCGGCCTCGGTGTCGGCCGGCGTCAGTGCGCCGTCACCGCCGACGCCGGACCTGGAGGGCTGACTCATGGCTTCAGTGTCCAGGGGATCGAGGTCTCAGCCAAGATGGCCGTTCTGCCGAGGGCACACGTGACCCTGGGCGTCGAGCGGGAGCCCGCACAGCGGGCACGGCGGCCGGCCCGCCGCGACGATCTTCAGGGCCCGCTGCGCGAACGCGCGGGCCTGGGCCGCGGTGATGGTCACCCGCAGCACCGCGACGGCGGGGTCGTCGCTGCCGATGTCGGCCTCGTCGTCCTCGCGCTCGGTCATCTCCTGGGCCTCGATGACGACACGCTGATCCTCCGGATCCCAGGCGAGGGCCATGGTCCCGACCCGGAACTCCTCTTCGATCGGCTGCTCGAGGGGCTCGTCGTCCTGCAGTTCGACGGGCGCGACCGCGGGCACCATCGGGGCGCCTCCGCCCTGGCGCAGGACCTCGTCCAAGAGCTCCTCGAGGCGTTCGGCCAGCAACGTCACCTGGAACTTCTCCAGCCCCACGCTGGTGACGCGACGTCCGTCCCGCGCCTGAAGGAAGAAGGCGCGATCCCCCGGCTGGCCGACGGTGCCCGCCACGAACCTGTCGGGCATGTCGTATGCGATGACCGGCATGAGGATGACCCTACGCTCCGCCGCCGACCGCTGCGTCACTGTCCCGCCCCGACTTCGCAAGAAGATCGTCGACTCGGCCGCCGACGTCGTTCAGGCGGACGAGGAACGGGCGCAGCTCGGTGTATCGGAGGACGGTGAGGGCCGCCGGATCGGCCTGGATGCGCTGGAACTGATCCAGGTGGAGACCGAGCGCGTCGGCCACGATCGCCTTGATGATGTCGCCGTGGCTGCAGACGAGGTAGGTGGCCTCCGGGGCGAGCCGGGCGTTCCACTCCCGGACCGCGGACACGGCCCGGTGCTGCGCCTCGGCCAGGGACTCCCCGCCGGGGAACCGGGCGGCGCTCGGGTGCGCCTGGACGACCTTCCAGAGGTCCTCCTTGGCCAGCTCCTCGAGGGGGCGGCCGGTCCACTCGCCGTACCGGACCTCGCCGAACCGCTCGTCGGTCTGGACGCCCAGACCGTCACGGCCGGCCAGGATCGCCCGCGCGGTCTCCTGGCAGCGCTCCAGCGGACTCGAGACGATCACGTCCAGGGACACCGGCGCGAGCCGCGCCGCGAGCTCGGCGACCTGCCGCCGGCCGCGCTCGTCCAGGTGCACCCCCGGTGTCCAGCCCGCGAGCACCGGCCCGGTCATCTCGGTCAGCCCATGGCGTACCAGCAGAAGTGTGGCCACCCGGTGAACTCTAGCCGCAGTACGGACGGTGCTTGCCGCGCGTTTCCGTGGGTAGGCAGTATTGGACGATTTGTTAACCCCCGATACGCGACAATGTGCTGCCATGATCATGGATTGCGCCATCTACCGGAAGGGCGAGCGGCAGACCGTCGACGGCGATCTCAGCGACGCCCTCGACCTCGCCCGCGAGAACGGCGACGCCTTCATGTGGATCGGCCTGCACGAGCCGACCCGCGAGGAGTTCGACCTCGTCGCCGATGAACTGCAGCTCCATCCGCTGGCGATCGAGGACGCCGTCAACGCTCACCAGCGGCCCAAGCTCGAACGCTACGGCGACGTGCTGTTCGTCGTCGTGAAGACGCTGCACTACGTCGACGAGAGTTCCGACATCGAGGTCGGCGAGATCATGCTGTTCGTCGGCGCCGACTTCGTCATCACGGTCCGGCACGGGCAGGGCAGCCCTCTCAAGGAGGTGCGCCGGCGCCTGGAGGGCGACGCGGACCTGATGTCCTACGGGCCCGGGGCCGTCCTCTACACCGTCCTCGACGAGATCGTCGACCGGTACGAGACGATCGCGCACGAGGTCGAGACCGACATCATCGAGCTGGAACGCGAGGTCTTCTCCCCGCAGCGCGTCACGGTGACCGAGAGGATCTACGACCTCAAGCGCGAGGTGCTGGAGTTCCGCGGCGCGGAGGACCCGCTCATCCCGGTCCTGCAGGACATCGTCAAGGGCCGGGTCCAGCTCCCGGACGGGGCGCTGGAGTACTTCCGCGACGTCCTGGACCACCTGCTGCGCGTCGACGAGCGCGTCGACTCCCACAGCGAGCTGCTGACGAACGTGCTGAACGCGCACCTGGCCCAGGTGAGCATGCAGCAGAACGAGGACATGCGCAAGATCTCCGCCTGGGCGGCCATCCTGGCCGTGCCCACGATGGTGACCGGCGTGTACGGCATGAACTTCACGCACATGCCGGAGCTGAAGGAATCGTGGGGCTATCCGGTGGCGCTCCTGCTGATCCTGTCGATCTGCGTCGGGCTGTACCGCTGGTTCCGCAAGAGCGGCTGGCTCTGACGCGGCTCAGGTCGCGGTGATCGCCCCGGCGGCGAGCAGGCCGATCAGGACGCCGCCGAGCGCCACGCGGTAGTAGGTGAACAGCAGCGTCGAGTGGCGGACCAGGAACTTCAGCAGCCAGGCGATCGAGGCGTACCCGACCACGAACGACACGACGGTGGCGACGGCCGTGCCGGCGACCGGCAGGCCGCCGTCGCTCACCTTGCGCAGCTCGAACAGGCCGGACAGGACCACCGCCGGGATGGACAGCAGGAAGGAGTAGCGCGCCGCGGCCTCGCGCGTGTAGCCGAGGAACAGCCCGCCGGTGATGGTGGAGCCCGACCGCGAGGACCCGGGGATCAGCGCGAGGCACTGGAAGCCGCCGATGATGAGGCCGTCCCGCATGTTCAGGTCGCCGACCTCGAGCTTCTGCCGGCCCGCCCACTCGGCGACCATCATCACCAGGCCCATGATGATGAGCGAGGCCGCGTTGATCCAGAGGTTGCGGGCCGGGCCCTCGATCAGGTGGTTGAACGCCAGGCCGACGACCGAGACCGGGATCGTGCCGAGCCCGACGTACCACCCCATCCGCGCGTCGAGGTGGCCGCGCAGCTCCTTGTCGAAGAGGCTGCGGAACCACGTGCTGATGATGCGGACGATGTCCTTCCAGAAGAAGAGCAGGACCGCGAGCATCGTGCCGAGCTGGATGACCGCCGTGAACGCCGCACCCGGGTCCTTCCAGCCGAGCAGCCGCGGCACGATCAGAAGATGTGCCGAGCTGGAGATCGGCAGGAACTCGGTGAGGCCCTGCACGATGCCCAACACGGTCGCTTGCACGAAGTTCACGAGTCCGGTCTCTCCTTGAACACCCGGCCGGCAGGCGCGGGATCGCCGAATGACGATGGCAGCCTAGTGCCGCGACGGCCCTGGGACGTCCTGTGGGTGGGCGTGTCCCGAGTGCGGACGCAGCCCTTGACTGCCGATACGCTCCGCAGGCATGGAACAGCGTCACCTCGGCCGGAGCGGGCTGGCCGTTTCCCGCCTCGGCCTCGGAACGATGACGTGGGGCGGGGACACCGAGGTCGAGGACGCCGCCGCCCAGCTCACCGCCTTCGTCGAGGCGGGCGGCACCCTGGTCGACACCGCGGACGTCTACTGCGGCGGCGAGAGCGAGCGGGTGCTCGGCGCGCTCATCGGCCAGGTCGTCGCCCGTGACGACCTGGTGATCGCCACGAAGGCCGTGCTCACCGTGGACGGCATGCGCGACGCCTCACGGCGTCACCTGCTGCGCGCCCTCGACGACTCCCTCGAGCGGCTGGGCGTCGACCACGTGGACCTCTGGCAGCTGCACGCGTACGACGCGCACACCCCGCTCGAGGAGACGCTGTCCGCCCTCGACGACGCCGTCGGCTCCGGCCGGGCGCGCTACGTGGGCGTGTCGCACTTCGCCGCGTGGGAGCTTGCCCGCGCGGCGACCTGGCAGAAGGCCTGGCCGGGCCGCACGCCCATCGTCTCCACGCAGGTGGAGTACTCCCTGCTGCGACGCGACATCGAGGACGACGTGCTGCCAGCGGCGGCCGAGCTCGGCGTCGGTGTGCTCCCCTGCTCGCCGCTCGGCCGCGGGGTGCTCACCGGCAAGTACCGCACCGGCATCCCGGCCGACTCACGGGCGGCGACCCCGCACTACGCCGAGTTCGTGCAGCCATACCTGAGCGAGCGGGGCGCCCAGATCGTCGAGTCGGTGTCCACGGCCGCCGAGGGACTCGGCGTTTCGCCGCTTGCCGTCGCGCTCAGCTGGGTGCGCGACCGGCCCGGCGTGGCCGCCCCGATCATCGGGGCGCGTACGGCGGTCCAGCTGGCCGCGATCCTCAAGGCCGAGGAGGTCGCCCTGCCGGCCGAGATCCGCGACGCGCTCGACGACGTCTCATCCGAGTGACGCCCCGCCCGTCGAATACGCGGGCGTCCGACGGGCCGACGCGGGTCCGGCCGGCCTCGCGGGAGCGAGGGTACGCCGCCGTCCCCCACTGTCCGGATCGTCCGGGCCCATCGCCGGGCGCGGCGGCACTAAAGTGAGCGAGCGATGACTGAGACCTTCTCCGGCCCCCTCTCCGAGGTGGCCGAGCTCTTCGCGGCCACCGACGTTCCGGCCCGGCTCGCGCCCGAGGCGCTGGCCCGCCTCGGCGAGGCCGCCCCCAAGATCCTGCGCGACGACCCATGGCGGCTGCTGGAGATCCCCGGCGTACGGCCCGAGCAGGCCGACTTCTTCGCCCGCCGGCTGCTCGGCGGGGACGCCGGGCCGCACGATCCGCGCCGCGCCGCCGCACTCGCCGCGCACCTGCTGCTGCGGGCTGCGGGCGATGGCCACACGGTCACCGCCGCGAAGGCGGTCCTGTCGGCCCTGGAGGCATTCGATCCGGGCGACGCCGTGGAGGCGCTGCGCGCGTCCATCGCCGCCGGGGAGATCGCCGCCGTGATGGACGAGGCGTCCGAGAGCGAGCTGCTCGGGCTGGCCCGCCTCACCACCGCGGAGGAGACGGTCGCCGAGGGCCTGGCGCGGCTGACCGCCACGGCCGACCCGCTGCCCACCGCCGACGGCGTCCCGGCGGCGGTCTTCGAGAGCGGCGTCAGCGTGCTGGCTGGGGCGCCGCAGGCCGTGGAGGAGGCCCTAAGGGGGCTGCGCGACGTCCCCGGAGTGATCGTCACCGCCCCGACGGACCGGGCCGCGCAGGCGCTCGGCGGAGCCCGGTCCCTGCACCTGCTGCTGGAGCCGGGGCCGGGAGGCTACTCCCGCGGGGAGGACCGTCCGCTCGAGGCCGACCTCGTCGTCGTGGCGGAGGCCGGCACCCTCGACGTCGAGCGCGCGGCCGCGCTCGTCGAGGCCTGCATGGACGGCACGCATCTGGTACTCGCCGGCGACCCGGCGGCACCGTCGCCGTCCGGCGCGGGCCGCGTCCTCGCCGACGTCATCGCCTCCGGCACGGTGCCGGTGACAGAGCTGCCGGCCACGCCGCAGGACGTCATCGGCCGGCTCACGGCCGCGGTCCGGGAGGGCACCCTCGCCGCGGTGGAGTCCCCGGACCGCGAGGTCGTCATCGTCCCGGCGGCCGAGGCCCGCGAGGCGGCGCACCGCGCGGTCCAGCTCGTCACGGACTCGATCCCCCGCGCGCTGGGCATCCCGGTCGAGGAGATCCTCGCGGTGACGCCCGTACGCCGCGGGGAGGCCGGCGCCGACGCGCTCAACCGGGCGCTGAAGGACAGGCTCAATCCCGGGCCGGGCCCGTACGACGCCGGTGACCGGGTCGTCGCGGTCGCGGACCTGCCGAGCGCGGCGGCGGGCGAGTTCGGCTCGGTGATCGGCACGGACCCGGGCCGGGGCATGCTGGAGGTCGCGTTCCCGTCCGGCAAGGCGACGGTCCCCTCGGCGGTGGTGCGGCACGGCTGGGCGGTGACCGTCCTCCGTGCCCAGGGCACGCTCTGGCCGGCCGTCGTGGCCGTGCTGCCCGGGGAGGCGGGCGGCGCGCTGTCCCGGCCGCTGACGGTGGGCGCGTTCAGCCGGGCGCGGCGGCACCTGTCGGTGGTGCACGCCGCCGGCCCGGAGCTGGCCCGCGCGGTGCGCGATCGCGCCGAGCCGTCCCGCCGCACCCGCCTCACCGCGCTGCTGCGCGAGAACATGGCGGACCTGTAAGCCCTATCGTTTCGCGCGTTTCCATGTAACGCTCGTCTCGTTGGACCAGTTGTCAGTAACAACGGGAGACGACTCAGGGGAGCGAAGCGACATGGCCTCAAGGCGAGACTGGCGGCGCGTCGGCGCCGCGTCGGCGACGGTGTCCGCCGGCGCGGTGGTGTTCTTCACGGTCGGCGCCGGTCCGGCGTCGGCGGATTCGCGCTCCACGGTCCGTACGGCGGGCGAATGCAAGCTCGGTCCCCTCCTCTGCAGCATCCTGGGCGGCGGTACGGGCAAACCGGCGGCACCGCCGAAGTCGGGCGGATCCTCCAAGCCGAAGCCCAGGTCCACGCCGAAGACCAGGCCGTCGTCCGGGCACTCCGGTCACTCGGGGTCCGGCTCGGATGGCGGGTCGCACTCGGGTTCGGGCGGTGGATCCGGATCCGGCTCGGTGGATCAGCCGATCGCTCCCCCGGCGGCGGGCACGACCGGGGGCGCGCCGCAGGTGGCCGCGCCCCAGCAGCAGGGCCCCGCGCTGCCCGACATCACCTCCCAGAACCCGCTCGTGTACCCGCAGGATTCACCGGTCCGCCAGGAGCAGACGCCGGCCCGCCTGGTGGCCGCCAGCGATCCGGCGGGAGAGCCGGTCCCGCCGCTGCTCGTGGCGACCGCCTCCGGCCTGATCGGCGCGGTCACGGCACTGAACCTCAGCGTGCTGAACCGCCGCCTGCGCCGACCGCGCTCCCGTTGACGGGTGCCCTCGGCCGTGGCCGGAGCGCTTCATCGTCGTCCCCGCTCGAGCGACCGCCCGCGCCCGACGACACCGCATCGCCGCCCAGACCCGGCGTCTCCCTGCCCGTCGACGCGGCATCGCCACCCGAACCCGGCATCACCCCGCCCATCGACACGGCATCGCCACCCGAACCCGGCATCACCCCGCCCATCGACACGGCATCGCCACCCGAACCCGGCATCACCCCGCCCATCGACACGGCATCGCCACCCGAACCCGGCATCACCCCGCCCATCGACGCGATATCGCCGCCCGAACCCGGCGTCGGCCCGCCCGGCTCACGCCCATGGCGAGGGCCGTTGACCGACTGGGCGGAACGCGCGCCCGAGGAGCTCGGTGTCGACCCGGCGCGGTTGTCCCGTGCCCTTGAGCTCGTCGGCGCGCGCGGCGGCGCGGCGCAGCTGTGCGTGTTGCGGGAGGGGCGGGTGCTCCTCGACCGCGCGATCGGCTGCCGCCCGGACGCGCTGTTCTGCCTGTTCTCGGCCGGGAAACCGGTCACGGCGTTGCTGGTCCACCTGCTGGCCCAGCGAGGCGACCTGGAGCTCGACGAGCGCGTCGCGGCGTACTGGCCGGAGTTCGGTCGGCGCGGCAAGGAGGACGTCACGGTGCGGCAGGTCCTGCAGCACCGGTCCGGCGTCCCGGTGGCCCGCGGAGTGGCGGGTGACGCGCTGGCCATGCGGCACTGGGAGCGGGCCGTACGCGAGGTCGAGCGGGCCCGTCCGCGATGGCCGCCCGGCCGGGTCCCCGCCTATCACATCCTCACCTACGGCGTGATCCTCGGCGAGCTGGTCCAGCGGGTCGCCGGAACGCCGGTGCGCGCCCTGCTCCGGGAGGCGTTCCTGGATCCGCTCGGCCTGACCGACATCCACTTGGGGCTCCCCCGCGCGCTGTGGCCCCGGCATGTTCCGGTGCGTTCCGCCGGCGTGGCCGGGCGGCCGGCGGCGATGCTGTTCAACCGGCGTTCGACGCGCGAGGCGGTCATCCCCGCCGCAGCGGTGTCCGCGACCGCGCGCGATCTGGCGCGCTTCTACCAGGCGCTCTTGGACGGCGGCGCGCTGGACGGCGCACGGGTCCTCCGGCCCGCGACGGTCGAGGAGGCGACCCGGCCTTCCAGCGACGGTGAGGTCGACCGTTTCCTCGGCGTGCCGATCCGGTGGTCGCAGGGCTTCCAACTGGGCGGCCCGGTTCCGGGACGCGACCTGAGCCCGGCGATGGGCCGCCTCAGCAGCCCGCGGGCGTTCGGCCACAACGGCAGCAACTGCTGCATCGCCTGGGCCGACCCGTCGCGGCGGCTGGTCTTCGCCTACCTGACCGACCTGCTGCCGTCCCGGCCACACGGCGCCGACCATGTGAGCGAGGTCGCCGACGCCGTCCTCGCGGCCTGCCGCTGACCGCCGTACGAGCCTCGTGTCGCTTCGACCTCTGTGGTCAGGCGGCCAAGGCGGCGATCATCTCGTCGGTGAGGCGTTCGAGGCGGTCCGGGCCGGCGGGCGCCTGGCGGATGGCGGTGCCCCGGTGAAGAGGGCCTGCCATGAAATCCAGACAGAGTTCGAGGTCGGTGTGCGCGGGCGGTTCCCTGCGCTCGACCGCCCGGCGTGGTCCGCCGCCGGGAACAGCGCTGACGGGTGGTCCGCAGCTCGGGGACGACGCCGACACGCGCTCCGCCGCACGGGACGGCGCCGACAGGACGCGAGGGGGCCGGCCGCGCGGGGCGCGGCCGGCCCCCTCGCGGCGGCGGTCCGTACGGTCGGGCCGGCGGGTCAGCCGCCGACGGCGTGCACGCCGCCGTCGACGTGGACGATCTCGCCCGTCGTCGCGGGGAACCAGTCGGACAGCAGCGCCACGCATGCCTTCGCGGTCGGCTCCGGGTCGGCGACGTCCCAGCCCAGCGGGGCCTTCTCCGGCCAGACGTTCGTGAACTCCTCGAAGCCCGGGATGCTCTTGGCCGCCATCGTCTTGAGCGGCCCGGCGGCCACGAGGTTGACCCGCACGCCGTCGGGGCCGAGGTACTTCGCGAGGTAGCGGGCGGTGGACTCCAGGCCCGCCTTGGCCACGCCCATCCAGTCGTACACCGGCCAGGCCTGCGTGGCGTTGTCGAAGTCCAGGCCCACGACCGAGCCGCCGTTCTTCATCAGGGGCAGGCAGGCGGCCGTGAGGGACTTCAGCGAGTAGGTCGAGATCTGCACCGCGGTGGCGACGTCGTCCCACGGGGTGTTCATGAAGTTGCCGCCCATCGCGCTCTGCGGCGCGAACCCGATGGAGTGCACGACCCCGTCGAGCCCGTCGACGTGCTCGGAGACCTTCGCGGCGAGGCCGTCGAGGTGCTCGGCGCTGGTGACGTCCAGCTCGAGCACCGGCGGGGTCTCCGGGAGCCGCTTGGCGATGCGCTCGACGAGCGACATGCGGCCGAAACCGGTCACGACGACGCTCGCGCCCTCCTGCTGGGCCAGCCGTGCCACGTGGAAGCCGATGGAGGCGTCGGTGAGGACGCCGGTGACGAGAATCCGCTTGCCGTCGAGAATGCCCATTCGCTGTCCCATTTCCAGATATCGGCCGCCGTGCGCTGCGGCCCGCTGCTCGTTGTCAGGATGCGCCGATCGTCACTCCCCGGGGAGCCGATCCACCGACCGCCCTCCCCGGGGAGCCGGCCCGCCGGCCGCGGGTGCCCGTGGATGGCCGGCCGGTGATCGGCTGCCGGTTCGGTGCCCCGACGGTCAGTGGCCCATGCCGAGGCCGCCGTCGACGGGGATGACCGCGCCCGTGATGTAGGCGGCGTCCTCCCCGGACAGGAAGCGGACGGCCTTGGCGATCTCCACGGGCCGGGCGACGCGGCCCAGCGGGATCTGCTTCTTGATCTCGGCCTGGCGGTCCTCCCCCAGCGCCGCCGTCATGTCGGTGTCCACGAAGCCGGGCGCGACGACGTTGACCGTGATGTTGCGGGAGCCGAGCTCACGGGCGAGCGATCGGGCGAAGCCGACCAGCCCGGCCTTCGAGGCGGCGTAGTTGGCCTGGCCGCCGGAGCCGAGCAGCCCGACGACGGAGGAGACGAGGATGATCCGGCCGTTGCGCTTGCGCATCATGCCGCGTACCGCGCGCTTGGCGACGCGGTAGGCGCCGGTGAGGTTGGTGTCGAGGACGGAGGTGAACTCCTCTTCGCTCATCAGGGCGAGCAGGTTGTCCCTGGTGATGCCGGCGTTGGCCACCAGCACCTCGACCGGGCCCTGCTCGGCCTCGACCTTGCCGAACGCCGCGTCGACGTCCTCGACGCTCGTGATGTCACAGCGCACGCCGAACAGGCCCTCGGGGGGCTCGCCGGAACGGTAGGTCACGGCGACGGCGTCCCCGGTGTTCTTCAGCTCGTGGGCGATGGCCAGCCCGATTCCGCGATTGCCTCCGGTCACGAGGACGGAGCGACTCATTCGACAAACCTCCAGTTCGGTCGGTGGCGAGCCTATTGCGCTACCGATAGGTAACACGAGGACGCCACCGCCAAGGGACACCGGTCGGTCTTTGTAGGACGCGATAGGTTGCATCCGTGCGAGAGATCGATCCAGAGTTCACCGCCCTGCCGTCGCGCGCCTTGGCCGACGCGGCACTGTCCAGAGCGCGCGACCTCGGCGCCGAGCACGTCGACTTCCGCCTCGAACGGATCCGCCATCAGACGCTGCGAATGTCCGACGGCAACCTCGAGACGGCCCTCGACGCCGACGACGTCGGCTTCGCCGTCCGCGTGATCCTGGACGGCACGTGGGGGTTCGCGGCGGGCATCGACCTGACCACCGACGCCGCCGTCCGGGTGGCCGAGCAGGCGGTCGAGGTGGCCAAGGTGGCCAAGGCCATCAACCGCGAGCGCATCGAGCTGGCCGCCGAGCCGACCCACGGCGAGCGGGTGTGGATCTCCTCCTACGAGGTCGACCCGTTCGACGTGGCCGTCCGGGACAAGATCGCCCTGCTGGCCGACTGGAGCGCCCGGCTGCTGGGCGACGACCGGGTCGCGCACGCCGACGCGTCGCTCCTGCAGGTGAAGGAGAACAAGTTCTACGCCGACACGGCGGGCACCGTGACCACTCAGCAGCGGGTGCGGCTGCACCCGGTGCTGAACGCCGTCGGCATCCGCGATGGGGCGTTCGACACGATGCGTACGCTCGCCCCGCCGGTGGGCCAGGGCTATGAGTTCCTCACCGGCGGCAGGTGGGACTGGGACCACGAGCTGGCCCGCATTCCCGAGTTGCTCGCCGAGAAGCTCGCGGCGCCGTCGGTCGAGGCCGGGACGTACGACCTCGTCATCGACCCGTCGAACCTCTGGCTGACCATCCACGAGTCGATCGGGCACGCGACCGAGCTCGACCGCGCGCTCGGGTACGAGGCCGCGTACGCCGGCACGTCCTTCGCGACGCCCGACAAGCTCGGCAGCCTGCAGTACGGCTCCAAGGTCATGAACATCACCGGTGACCGCACCGCCGAGCACGGCCTGGCCACCATCGGCTACGACGACGAGGGCGTCGAGACCCAGCAGTGGGACATCGTCCGCGACGGCCTGTTCGTCGGCTATCAGCTGGACCGGCGGATCGCCCATCTGACCGGGGCGGAGCGCTCCAACGGCTGCGCGTTCGCCGACTCGCCGTCCAGCATGCCGCTGCAGCGGATGGCGAACGTCTCCCTGCGGCCGGCGCCGGACGGCCCGTCGACCGAGGAGCTCATCGCCGGGGTCGACCGCGGCATCTACGTCGTCGGCGACAAGAGCTGGTCGATCGACATGCAGCGCTACAACTTCCAGTTCACCGGCCAGCGGTTCTACAAGATCGAGAAGGGCCGGCTCGCGGGGCAGCTGCGCGACGCCGCCTACCAGGCGACCACCACCGACTTCTGGAACTCGATGGAGGCCGTCGGCGGGCCGCAGACCTACGTCCTCGGCGGCGCGTTCAACTGCGGCAAGGGACAGCCCGGCCAGGTCGCGCCGGTCAGCCACGGCGCGCCCTCCGCGCTGTTCCGCGGCGTCAACATCCTCAACGCGGTGAAGGAGGCGGGCAAGTGACCACCCCGCAGGAGACGGTCGAGCGGGCCCTCGCCCTGTCCCGCACGGACGACTGCGTCGTCATCGCCGATGAGTCCAGTGGCACGAACCTGCGCTGGGCCGGCAACACGCTGACCACCAACGGCGTCGCCCGGTCCCGCCGGCTCACCGTCATCGCGATCAAGAACAAGGCCGACGGCGTCTCGACCGGGGTCATGTCCCGTACGGGCGTGACCGAGGACCAGATCGAGGACCTCGTCCGCGCGGCCGAGCGCGCGGCGGCCGACAACGCCCCGGCCGAGGACGCCACGTCCCTGGTCGACGCGTCCGAGGCCGGCCCGTCCGGCCGCTGGGAGGACCCGGCCGCCGAGACGTCCATCGGCGTCTTCGAGGGCTTCGCGCCGGCGCTCGGCGAGGCGTTCGCCGCCGCCGACGCGAACGCGCGCCGGCTCTACGGCTTCGCCGAGCACTCGATGCACAGCACCTTCCTCGGCACGTCGTCCGGGCTGCGGCTCCGGTCCGACGAGCCGACCGGGAAGGTCGAGCTGAACGCCAAGTCCGCCGACCTGTCCCGGTCCGCGTGGAACGGCGTGGGCACGCGCGACTTCCGCGACGTCGACGTCGCCGGGATGGCCGACGAGCTCGCCCGGCGGCTCGAGTGGGGGAAGCGGCGGATCGACCTGCCCGCCGGCCGCTACGAGACGCTGCTGCCGCCGAGCGCGGTCGCCGACCTGATGGTCTACCTGTACTGGTCGGCCGGGGCCCGCGACGCCCACGACGGCCGTACGGTCTTCAGCAAGCCCGGTGGGGGCACTCGGGTCGGCGAGAGCCTGTCCGAGACGCCCGTCCGGCTGTACAGCGACCCGGCCGCGCCCGGCCTCGAGTGCACGCCGTTCGTCGTCGCGCACGCGTCCAGCCGCGACTCGTCGGCGTTCGACAACGGCGTCGCGCTGCCCCCCGTCGACTGGATCTCCGAGGGCAGGCTCTCCGCGCTGATGCAGTCCCGCCACTCGGCCCGGCTGACCGGCCTGCCCTTCACGCCCGGGGTCGACAACCTGCTCATGGAGGTGCCGGGCAGCACCGCCACGCTGGACGAGATGATCGCCGGCACCCGGCGCGGGCTGCTCCTCACCTGCCTGTGGTACATCCGCGAGGTGGACCCGCAGTCGCTCCTGCTCACCGGGCTGACCCGCGACGGGGTGTACCTCGTCGAGGACGGCGAGGTCGTCGGCGAGGTCAACAACTTCCGGTTCAACGAGAGCCCGGTCGGGATGCTGCAGCGCGTCGCGGAGGCCGGTGCGACGGGGCGGACGCTCGCGCGCGAGTGGTCGGACTACTTCACCCGGACGGCCATGCCGCCGCTGCGGATCCGGGACTTCAACATGTCGACGGTCAGCAAGGCCAGCTGACCGGCCGTCCCGGCCGCCTCCGTACGGGGGGCGACCGGGGTCCGGCCACCGCGCCGCACGTCGGCACCGTCGCGCTCAGGAGTCCTCGAGGCGGAAGCCCACCTTCAGGCCGACCTGGTAGTGCGCCACCTCCCCGTCGGTGATCTGCCCGCGCACCTCGATCACCTCGAACCAGTCCAGGTGGCGCAGCGTCTGCCCGGCTCTCCTGAGGCCGTTGCGGATCGCGGCGTCCACGCTGTCCGGCGAGGTGCCCACGATCTCCGTTACCCGATACGTCCGATCCGTCATGGCGTTCCTCCCGCGAGGCGATGGACGGCTTTGATCGGCTTCTTCCCGCCCACCGCGCGCCCCATGCGGTGATGTGGGGCAGGCTGGCTGCCGTGTTCTCCAGCGAAGCGGACCACCAGCGGCTCGTCGAACGGGCGCGGCAGGTCCTGGCACCCGACGTCTTCGATTTCTACGCCGGCGGCGCCGGTGACGAGACGACCCTCGCCGCCAATGAGGCGGCCTGGCGCGGCGTACGGCTACGGCCACGGGTCCTGCGCGACGTCTCGAGGATCGACTCGCGGGTCCGCGTGCTCGGCCGCGAGCTGCCGACACCGGTCGGCGTGGCCCCGGTCGGCTATCAGCGGCTCGCCCATCCGGAGGGCGAGGTGGCGATGGCGCGCGGCGCTCGGCGGGCGGGTGCGCTGCTGACGGTCTCGTCCCGCAGTTCCCGGCGGATCGAGGAGGTCGCCGCCGAAGCGGGTCCGTGGTGGTTCCAGGCGTACGTCCTGCGCGACCGCGGCCTGACGCGAGAGCTCGTACGGCGTGCCGCCGCGGCCGGGGCGACGGCGATCGTGCTGACGGGTGACACGCCCTACCTCGGGCGGCGGCGCCGCGACCGGGACGCCGGACTGATCCCGGACGAGATGTTCGGGGTGAACCTCGGGCCGGGGTTCGACCGGGCCCTCGCCGAGCAGGCGCCGGACGTGACCTACGCCGACGTCGCCGCGCTGCGGGACGTCTCCGGCCTGCCGGTCGTGGTCAAGGGCGTCCTGCGCGGCGACGACGCGCGGGAGTGCGTCGCGGAGGGCGCCGCCGGCGTGTGGGTGTCCAACCACGGCGGGCGGCAGCTCGACGGCGCCGTCGCGACGGCAGAGGCCCTGCCGGAGGTCGCGGACGCGGTGGGCGACGCCGTCGAGGTGTACGCCGACGGCGGCGTCCGTACGGGCGTGGACGTGCTCCGGGCGCTGGCGCTGGGGGCGCGCATGGTGTTCGTCGGACAGCCGGCGCTGTGGTGCCTGGCCGTGGGCGGCGCGGACACGGTGACCGCCGGGCTGACGGAGCTGGCCGACGCGCTGACGCGGGCGATGGGGCTGGCGGGGACGGCCACGACGGCGGAGATCACCCGGAGGCTTGCCCGTACCCACCCGGGGACTACCGTGGAGGAGTGAGGGTCAAACCGCTGGGCCGGCGCCACAAGCAGCCGGTGGTCTACACGGTGACGGACGCGCGCAAGCCGCTGTCCGAGGACATCATGTACCGCGAGCGCCGGTACCTGATCATGATGGGCATCCGGGCGCTCTGCTTCCTGCTGAGCATCCTCTTCGCCTTCGCGCTGCCCGGCGCCTGGCGGTGGCTGGCGGTCGTCGCGCTGATCGGATCGGTCGTGTTGCCCTACGTTGCCGTCATCTTTGCCAACGGCGGACGCGAACCTGAGTCTGGTGCCCGATTCGCACCATATGAGGGGAACGACGTTGACCGAAAACAGATTTCCGGCCCTCACGACGAAATCGGCTCGTGACAATCTCTTGACTAACTCAGGGGGGGTTCGGTGTACGATTTGTACCGGCGCTCTGGTCCCCCGTCGGGGCGCCCGTGCCGGTGTTCCGGGCCCCCGTCGGAACACCGATGATCGCGACGCCGGGAGGATTGCCCCCGTATCCTCCCGGCGTCGCCATTTCTCCGGCCGGCCGGTCTGACAAACTGTAGAGGCCCAGTCAGGACACCCGATCGCCGGATCCGGCCATCCTCGCTTCGGGACGCACGCCCCAGGAGAGCCGCCCCCTAGGCGCATGGCCGGCCGACGCCCACGCGGTCGCCCCCACCCCGGTGTGCGTGCTGTTCTCCGGCGTCATGGTCGAGCTCGGCGTCCACGCGGTCGCACGAACGTACTGCGCGACGTTCGGGCAGACCGTCCCGGGCGCCGGGCCGGCCCGGATGTGCGTGCTGCAACGCCACGTCAAACGGCTGCTGGCGTACTCCACCATCGGCCACGTGAGCGTTCTCCTGGTGGGTGTCGCGGCCCTGGACCGCGACTCCCTCTCCGGGGCGGCGTACTACGTGCTCGGCCACGCCCGGGGTGAAGCCGACACTCTTCCTCGCCGCCGGAAGGCTGCTCAACCGGTTCGGGACCCTCGACGAACACGACCTGCACGGCCGCGGTCGCGGGATACGGGTGTCCGGCACGGTCTTCCTCCTCAGCGGGCTCGGCCTGGCCGGAGCACCGCCGTTCGGCCTGTGGGCCGGCAAGTCCCTCATGGACGAGGCCGCCGGCCGTATCGGCTAGTGGTAGACCGCCCCGGTCGGGGTGATGGCGTCCGCCCTGACGGCAGCCGCGGTGCTGCGCGTCTGGCTGTGGGTGTTCCGGGGCGTCGGACCGGCGGAAGGCGGTCCGGCGGAGCGTGAAGACGCCGAGACGGTGCCGCGGCTGTCCCACCTTCCCTGGACCATGCTCGCCCCCGGCGGAGGGTGGTTCGGCCGAGTATGAGGACGCCGAGACGGTGCCGCAGCCGTCCCACCTTCCCTGGACCATGCTCGCCCCGGGCCTGTTCCTCGTCCTCGGCGCCGCCGTGCTCGGGCTTCGTGAGCGGGCATGGCGTGTCGCACGCGGCGGCGCTCTCCGTCGACCACCGCGGCTACGCGTCGGCGGTCCTGGACGGCCGCCCGTGGCGTGCCGCGTCAGCGCCACTCGAGCCCTGGACGGCGGCGGGCGTCCTCAGCGGAGCGGTCGGCGTGGTGCCGGCGGCCGTGGTCGCCGTGCTCAGCCTGCGGCATCGGACACCGCGGGTCCTGCGCCCGGTGACGTCGCGTCTCCGGGCGGCGCATTCGGGCCATGTCGGGGACTACGCCGCCTGGCTAACGGCGGGGGTGGCGTTCTTCGGCCTGCTCCTGTTCACGGTGTGAGGCGGGCGGACCGCCCGTCCAGCCCACGTGCGGGCAACCCACCAGACCCGCGTGCGAACCACCCGCCGAACCCATGTGCAGGCCACCCGCCGAACCCACGTGCGGGCCACCCGCCGAACCCACGTGCGGGCCACCCGCCGGGTCCGCGTGCGGGCGGATCGAAGCCGCGTGCGGGCCACCCGCCGAACCCGCGCTGGAACCATCCGGCCCAGCCCTCGGTCGGCGGAACGTCCGCCGTGCCGGCGGACGGCCAGGCGCACGTCGCCCGCTCGGCGCGTTCGACCTTCCTGCCGAGCTCGCGAAGCATGTCGGGATCGCAGGCACCGGCCAGACGGGGGAAGACGTTCGCCTCCTCGTCCGCGAGGTGCTCATGGGTCGTCCCGACCAGGCGGCGGAAGACCTCCTCGAACCGCGCGTCGGACGGGTCGAGGCCGTCCAGCTCCTTGACCGTCTGACGGGCCCGGGCATGAGCGGCGAGATTCTCCGCGGCGAGCCGGTCCCCGTCCGGCACGTGCGCGCGAACCGCCGGGTAGAGATACTCCTCCTCGGCGGCGGCGTGGCGCATGAGCTCAGTGATCACTCTCGCCACGACGTAACGGCGTCGTCCGTCTCCGGGAGAGAGCGCGATGACGCGGACGAACATGTCCTCGACTCGGCGGTGATCCCGTGTGAGAACGTCGATGACGTCCCGGGACCCACGATGGGTCGGCACGATGCCTCCTTGTCCGCCGACCCTGGGCGAGCGACAGCGCCCCGCCCACGCGGAGTCGGCTGTCTGCTCAACCGTTGCGCCCCGCGTACCCCGCGAACTCACAACGCAAACAAACGCCCATAAATACGGACAGTCAGGGTGAGATGCGGATGACCAGTATCACAGGCGACGACGGCTCGGCGGGGCCGTACGACGGCCCCGGCAGAACCGGGGATCCGTCAGACTGGGACGGTGACCGGTTCCGAACCCCTCCAGTGCTCCGCCAAGGGCTGCCGGGCCGACGCCCGATGGGCCCTGCGCTGGAACAACCCGAAGATCCACGATCCCGACCGGCGGAAGGTCTGGCTCGCCTGCGACGAGCACAAGGAACACCTGAGCGAGTTCCTGTCGCGCCGGGGCTTCCTGCGCGACACCGTCCCGGTCGAAGAGGTTCGCTGAGCGCCTCACCGAGTCCGCGGGTGCGGCAGCCCTGGAACACGCCGCAGTGCACGCGAGGCGGACTGGACCATGCGCGCGACGGCCTGAAACGCATGACGGACTGGAACATCCGTGCGGCGACCCGACATCCACGCCGGACGGACGGGAACGACCGCCCGCGGCCTAAAACGTGCGCGGGGCTGCCTGGAATGTGCGCGGGCGGGAACACGATCCATGTGAGGCCGGGGAGACGCTTCGCGCGGTCGGCGCGGGACCGGTGGATCGCGCGGTCCTCCGAGGCCCGGTCGCGTCGTCGGCCGCGATGGTTCGCACGGCCGGGGGGCATGCCCCGGCCGGGAGCCGTCACGGCGGCGATCGTGCTGCTCGCCCTGGGTTCGGGAGCGGCCGACGCGTTCAGCTTCGTCGCACTCGGTGCCGTGTTCACCAGTGTGATGACCGGCAACCTCGTGCTGTTCGGCGTCGCCGTCGTCCACACCGACCCCGGTGCCGCCGTGCGCGCCGCCGTGTCGATCGCGGCGTACGCCGTCGGGGTGCTCGGCGCGGCCTCATGGCTCAGGGGAACCGGGCCCGCCGACTCCGGCCCGTGGCCCGGACGCGTCATCGGCGCACTGAGCGTCGTACCGGCGGCACAGGCCGCCGTGCTGACCGCATGGCTTGCCGCGGCCGCCCGTCCCGCCACCGCTCTGCAGATCACGCTGATCGCGGTGTCCGCCGCGGCGATGGGCGTGCAGAGCACCGCGGTCAACACGCTCGCGGTGAGCGGGGCCGCCACCACCTATCTCACCGGAACGCTGACCGCGCTCATGACCGAACTGGCCACGACCGGCTCCCCGCACACCATGCGACGGCGGCTGGCCGTGCTGGCCGCCGCCCTCGCCGGCGCCGCGCTCGAGGCGATCCTTCTGACCTGGGCGCGCCCTACGGCACCGGCGCTTCCGCTGGCCGCCGCCCTCATCGTCGTGACGACCGTCGTCCTCCGCCCCACCGCGCCTTCCCACCGACGATCGTGACCGCCGGCCAGAGACCGCCGGTTCCGCGTCAGCGCCCCGCGCCGTCAGCGCCTCACAGGGGCAGCGCCTCACAGGGGCAGCGCCTCACAGGGGCAGCGCCTCACAGGGGCAGCGCCTCACGGCGTCGGCGGCTTCCGCCTCGACGCCTCGCGGGATCAGCGCTTCGCGTCCCAGCCGGCGGCGAGCGCGGTGACGCGGGCGGCCGCGTCTCGCGCGGGCTCGCCTCGGCCCACGGCCAACCCGAGCAGGTAGGCGGTGAGCGGAGCGGCGGGTCGCGCCACCCCGTGCGCGACGTCGCGCGCGAGGTCGAGGATCAGGTCTCGGTCCACCTCGGCGGGGTCGATGCCCAACTCCGCGCATGCCGTATCGAGCCACTCGTCAAGCACGGTTCTCCTCGATCAGCCGTGACGCCTCGGCGACGTCGTCCTCCGTGTCACAGTCGTACCACGCGGGCCGGCGGTGCCCGGTCGCTCTCAGGTGGGCGGGCTCGAGCGGCGCCATCAGCCCCCGCAACGAAGCACCTGCGTACCCGGCGAGGGCGGCGCGCAAGCCCGCGGTCCGCCACACGCCGGCCAGCCACTGCGGCCGGTCCCCGTCATCGACGAAGACGGCCCCGGACCGGCCCCCTGCCCGGCGGCGCAGCGCGTTGACGTCGTCTGTGGTGAGGAACGGCAGATCGGCGGCGAGGACGGCCACCGACGGCGCCCGGACCTGCGCCAGCCCGGCGCGCAGCGCGGGAACCGGCCCGGATCCCGGCGGATCCTCGCGTACGGTGATGGCGCCGGGCAGCTCCGGGCGGTCCGGCCCGACGAGCACGATCCGCTCCGCGTCCGCCACCGCCGCACCGACGCGGGACACCAGCGACCGGCCACCGACGAGCGTTCCGGGCTTGTCGGCGCCGCCGAGTCGCGACGCGGCCCCGCCGGCGAGGATCACGGCGTCGTAGGGATCACCCGTCGTCATGCGCGCTCTTGCCGCTCTCCCGCTCGTAGGCGCTGAGGTTCTGCTCGAGGGCCTTCATGAGCTCCCAGACCTGGCTCGGCGGGATCCGTACGCGGGACACCACCTGGGCCGGGACGTGGACGTAGGAGGTGCCGTCCTCGGTGTCCTCCATCACCTCGGGCGGGCGTACCGCGGTGGAGAAGTCGATCACAAAGGAATCCTGGGTGCGCCACACGGAGGCGAAGCCGGCGTACACGCCGACCTCGTGGTCGGGCGGCACGCTGATTTCGACCCGGTGTTCGCGCGGCTGCTCCGTCACGTCGTCCTTTTTACCCGCCGATCGCGGACATCGGACGTGCGGGCTGCAGGAAACCGATGTCGTCGATGCCGTGGCCGGCGCGCTTGGCCGCCACGGCGGCCGTCCAGCGCTCGGCGAGTTCGGTGTCGGACGCGCCGGAGCGCAGGGCGCCGCGCAGGTCGGACTCTTCGCGGGCGAACAGGCAGTTGCGAATCTGGCCGTCCGCGGTGAGCCGGACGCGGTCGCACGCTCCGCAGAACGGCCGGGTGACCGAACCGATGACGCCGACCCGGGCCGGCCCGCCGTCGATGAGGAAGATCTCGGCGGGAGCGCTGCCGCGGGCGGCGGCGTCCTCCGGGACCAGCGTGAACTCCGCCGACAACCGGTCGAGGATCTCATCGGCGGTGACCATGTTCTCCCGCCGCCAGCCGTGCTGGGCGTCCAGGGGCATCTGCTCGATGAACCGCAGCTCGTAGCCTCGATCGAGGCAGAAGCGCAGCAACGGCACCGCCTCCTGGTCGTTGACGCCGCGCATGAGCACCGTGTTGACCTTCACCGGCCGCAGCCCCGCGCGCTCGGCGGCGTCGAGCCCGGCGAGCACGTCCGGCAGCCGGTCTCGGTGCGCGAGCCGGACGAACGTGTCACGGTCGAGCGTGTCGAGGGAGACGTTCACCCGGTCGAGGCCCGCGTCGTGCAGGGGCTCGGCGAGCCGGGCCAGGCCGATGCCGTTGGTCGTCAGCGACACCTGCGGGCGCGGGCGCAGCGCGGTGGTGTGCGCCACGATGTCCACCAGCCCCCTGCGGAGCAGCGGCTCGCCTCCGGTGTAGCGGACCTCGGTGATCCCGAGGCGCTCGACGCCGACGGCGACCAGGCGGATCACCTCCTCGTCGGTGAGGAGCTCCGGTTTGGGCAGCCACTCGAGGCCTTCCGGGGGCATGCAGTAGGTGCAACGCAGGTTGCAGCGGTCGGTGAGCGACACGCGAAGATCGGTCGCGACCCGGCCGAAGCCGTCCACCAGCACGGACGAACCCCCTCTATCGATACGGACACTTCAGCCTATGTCGCCACACCGACGATCTGCGCGACCCGCTGGCCTTTTGTGACGTCGAGCGATCTTTCGGCTTTTCTCCAGAAAGCACGGAACGGCCCCGTGAAGTTACATGATCATGGTGACCGGACGGGGCGCCCGTCCCTCCCGCGCCCAGCGGGAGCCGCCTCCTACGGAGAGTGAGAGTCACCCAGGTGAAGCTCAGCACCACGCTCGCGGCCACCGGCGTCGCCGGCGCGATCGCCGCGTTCGGTCTCGCGTCCCCGGCGCAGGCCGCCGTCTCCCCGACCGCCAAGCCGGCCGCCTGCTCGGTCGCCAAGAACAAGCTGGTCCTCGCCTTCGCCCACGACTACGTCGTGCGCAAGAAGGTCGACCAGCCGCTGTCGATCAGCACGAAGGGCAAGAAGAACTGCCTTCTCAGCGGCCGGCCGCTCGTCCAGCTGCTCGACAAGAAGCACCGGGTCATCAGCTTCTGGCTGGGCACCCCGGGCAAGGTGTTGGTCGGGCCGAAGCACCAGGCGGTGTTCCACCTGTCCTACACGACCGGGGGCAAGCACACCGTCCGTCCGGCGTACGTCCGTGTCTCGATCATGCGCCACGACGGGACGTTCAAGCCGGTCCGGTGGAATGCCAAGAACCCGAGCTCGAAGATCAAGGTCGGTCCTCTCAAGCCCTGGATGGACTGAGACCGACGGTATGCGAGCGGCGAGCCGCCGAGCGAGATTGAGCCCCGGTAGGGGCCCGGTCGGCGATCCGCGGCCGGTGAGGAACGAGCCGGCGACGAGGCGAGCACTGCCGTGAGCACGCCGGAGCCGTCCCCACCTCTGGGGTGGGGACGGCTCAACGGCTCCGGGATGGCATGAGGACGCCCGCCGGGCCGCGGCCCGGCGGGCGTTCCGTCAGCCCTTCACGCAGATCAGCTGGCGCAGGTGGGCGACGACCTCCACGAGGTCGGACTGCGCGTCGATCACCGACTCGATGTCCTTGTACGCTCCGGGGATCTCGTCGATCACCCCGGAGTCCTTCCGGCATTCGACGCCCTTGGTCTGCTCGATCAGGTCGTCGACGGTGAACGACCGCTTCGCCTGGTTACGGCTCATCCTCCGGCCCGCGCCGTGTGACGCGGAGTTGAAGGCCTTCTCGTTGCCCAGTCCGCGCACGATGTACGTGCCGGTCGCCATCGAGCCCGGGATGATGCCCAGGTCCCCGTCGCCCGCCCGGATCGCGCCCTTGCGGGTGACGAGCAGCTCCACGCCGTCGTACACCTCCTCCGCCACGTAGTTGTGGTGGCAGGAGATGACGTCGTCCCAGCGGACCCGCTTGCCGGCGAAGAACAGCGTGACGACGTTCTGGGTGAGGGCCATCATCGTGGCGCGGTTGCGCCGCGCGTAGTCCTGTGCCCAGAACAGGTCCCGGCGGTACTCCTCCATCTTCCGGGTGCCGTTGATGAAGACGGCGAGGTCGCGGTCGGGCAGGTCCTGGTTGTGCGGCAGGCGCATCGCGGCCTCGATGTGGTACTCGGCCAGCTCCTTGCCGATGTTGCGCGACCCGGAGTGCAGGACGATCCATACCGAGCCCTCGTCGTCGGCGCAGACCTCCAGGAAGTGGTTGCCCGAGCCGAGCGTGCCGAGCTGCGACGTCGCCTTGCCCCGCCGGGACCGCGCGACCGGTGCCAGCTCGTCGTACCGCTTCCAGAACTCGTACCAGCCGCGTTCCTTCAGCCCGGGTACGGCCGAGGGGTCGACGGGCACCTTGTGCGCCCCGCGCCCCACCGGAACCGCCTTCTCGATCTTCGCCCGCAGACGGCTCAGGTCGTCCGGCAGGTCCGCCACGGTGAGGCTGGACTTGACCGCGGTCATCCCGCAGCCGATGTCCACGCCGACCGCGGCCGGCGCCACGGCGTCCCGCATCGCGATCACCGATCCGACGGTCGCGCCCTTCCCGTAGTGCACGTCGGGCATGACCGCGAGGCCGTGCACCCACGGCAGGCTCGACACGTTGCGCAGCTGGTCGAGCGCCACCGTCTCGACGTCGGCCGGGTCGGTCCACATCCGGATCGGAACGTGGCCGCCCTTCATCGTGTACGGCATCACCATCTCCTCTCCAGATCGTCGGTGAGCCGGGGTCTATGACGCCAGACAGGCCCTGCCCGGTTCAACCGAATTAATGCTCGGTGACGGGTGCGCGGCGTCCGGCGGACGCGGTCCGGGCCACCCGGCAGCGGCGGAGTCCCCGCCCCGTGGGGTCCGGGTGGAGGTCCACGGCCGCGGCGTCCGAGTTCTTGCCCTGCGGCGTCCGGGCTTGCCCTGCGGCGTCCGGCGGACGTGGTGCCGGTCACCCGGCAGCGGCAAGGCCTCCGACGACGGGCATTCCCGGCCCTGCGGGCGTCAGGTGAGGGTGCGGCGGCCGTCCTCCGCTCGTACGGTGACGCGACCTCGATCGAGGTACTCCAGGAGGGGCACCGCCACCCGGCGGCTGGTGCCGAGGGCGCGGCGCGCCTCGCTGACCGTGAACGGCTGGGGCAGTCCGGCCAGGACGCGCGCCGCCTCGGCGTCCGCGCCCGGCAGCAGGACGATCCCATCGGCGATCTTGAGCAGGGCACCGGAGCGCATGGCCGCGCCGAGCGCCCGCTCCGTGAGCCCGAGCTCGGCCAGCCGGCCCGCCTCCGGGGCGCGGAACGGCTCTTTCTCCAGATCGGCGCGCAGCCGCCGTACGGCGTCGGCGACCGGCGGCGGGAGGGCGGTGCCGCCCGGCCCGTGGATCCGGCCGGAGCCGAGGCGCAGCGGGGGTTCCACCAGCGCGTCCACCAGGCGGCGGTCGGGCAGCTCGAGCGCGGAGCGGGCCGCCTCGACCGGCAGACCGGGATTGAGCGGGTCGGCCGCCGCGTGCCTGCGCACCTCCTCCGCGAGGCGGTGCCGGAGGGCGGCCCAGTGCGGCGGGTCGGCGAGCCAGTCGGCGGCGATGGGCTCCGCGTCCGACGAGACGCCCATCGCCCGGAGGTCGTGTTCGCGGATCAGCCCGTACCTGCGAAGGAGCGCAGCGGCATCCGGGGTGCCGGACGCGAGCTCCCGGGCGCGCGCCGCGGCCGCCCCGCGCCGCCGCAGCTCCGGCGGCCGCACGTCCAGCACCGTGACCCCGGCGACGCGGCGGGCGCCCGGGTCGCGCAGCAGCGCTCGGTCGCCGATGTGCAGCGGCAGCGGCCGGGTCAGGACGAGCCGCGCGGTGTCGTCGCCCAGGGGCCGCAGGCGTACGGGGACGGCGGCGGAGCCGATGTGCAGGACCGGCTCGCGGGGCAGCGTCCGGGCCGCCGCACCATGGAGGCGCACGTCGACGAGGTCGGTGAGCGTCCACTCGTCGCTCGTCAGCGCCATGCCGCGGGCGACCTCGTCGCGGTCGACGCCGCGCAGGTTGATCGCCACACGGGCGACGGCGGCGACGGTTTCGGCGGTCTCCTTGAGCGTCTGCAGGGCTCGGACCCGTACCGGGCGGCCGCCGAGGCGGAGCTCGGCGCCGACCTGGATGGTCCCGGCGGGGAGGGTGCCGGTGACCACCGTGCCGCTGCCCTTGATCGTGAAGGCGCGGTCGACCCAGACCCGGACGGGCGCGGTGACGTCGGGCGGGGGAAGCCGGGCGACCAGCCGGTCGAGGGCGTCGCGCAGGGCGGGCAGGCCCGCGCCGGTGGTGCCGCTCACGGTCACCGCCTCGACCTGCCCCAGGCCGGTGCGGGCGATCTCCGCGGCCGCCTGGTCGCGGGCGGCGCCGGCCTCGGCGAGGTCGGCGCGGGTGACCACGAGGAGGCCGTGGCGGACGCCGAGGGCGTCGATCGCCGCCAGATGCTCGGCGGACTGGGGCATCCAGCCCTCGTCGGCGGCGACCACGATCATCACGGCGGGCACCGGCCCGACGCCGGCGAGCATGGTGGTGACGAAGCGCTCGTGGCCGGGGACGTCCACGAACGCGATCCGCTCCCCCGACGGCGACGTCGTCCAGGCGTACCCGAGGCCGATGGTCATGCCGCGGCGGCGTTCCTCGGCCCAGCGGTCCGGTTCCATCCCGGTCAGCGCCCGGACCAGCGTGGACTTGCCGTGATCGACGTGGCCGGCGGTGGCGATCACATGCACGGGCGCTCCTCCCCCGCCCCGACGGTGGCGATCACATGCACCGGCGCTCCTCCCCCGCCCCGACGGCCCGCTCGACCCGCCGGACCAGCTCGGCGTCGTGGAGGTCGGCGGGGACGGTTCGCAGGTCGAGGAGCAGCCGGCCCGACTCGATCCGGCCGACGATCCCGGCGCGGCGTAGCGGCTCGGCGTACGAGGCGGGGAGACTGACGGCCGCGCTGGGCAGTTCGACGCCGGGCGCTCCGCCCCCGCCGATCCGGGCGGTCGACTCGACGGCGAGGGCGTCGTGTTCGGTGAGCTCCTTGACGAGGCGTTCGGCCCGCTGCCGCAGGGGGCGGGCGTCGGCGTGCAGGGCGTGTGCGGTGGGCGTCCGCGGTCCGCGGACGGTCGCCTCCAGAGCGGCGAGCGTGAGCTTGTCGACGCGCAGGGCGCGGGCCAGCGGGTGCCGCCGCAGGCGTTCGATCAGGTCGGCCCGGCCGAGCAGCAGGCCGGCCTGCGGGCCGCCCAGCAGTTTGTCGCCGCTGGCGGTGACGAGGGCGGCACCGTCCCGCAGCACCGTCGCGGCGTCGGGCTCTTCGGGCAGGGACGGTTCGGCGGCGAGCAGGCCGGAGCCGATGTCGACGACGACGGGAACACCCAGCCCGGCCAGTTCACGTACCGACGCCTGCGCCGTGAAGCCCTCGATCCGGAAGTTGGAGGGATGGACCTTCAGGAGGAAGCCGGTGTCGGGGCCGAGCGCGGCCGCGTAGTCGGCGGCGGTGGTGCGATTCGTGGTGCCGACCTCGCGCAGCCGGGCGCCGGTGGAGACGAGAAGGTCGGGGAGGCGGAAACCGTCCCCGATCTCCACCATCTCGCCGCGGCTGATCACGATCTCCCGGCCCTGTGCGAGGGCCGTGGCGGCCAGCACGAGGGCGGCCGCGTTGTTGTTCACGACGTGCACCGCCTCCGCCGCCGGGCAGGCCTCGGCCAGGGCCTCGAGGGTGCCGCGGCCGCGCCGGGCGCGGCGGCCGGTGGCCAGGTCGTACTCGACGTCGGTGCATCCGGCGGCGGCGAGCACCGCCTCCCGGGCGGCCACGGACAGCGGGGCACGGCCCAGGTTGGTGTGAAGGAGCACACCCGTCGCGTTGATCACGGGGCGCAGGGTCGTCGCATACGGCGGCAGGGACGCGACGGCGGCGTCGGCCACGTCCTCAGCGGTGATCTCCCCGTGCCGCGCGCGCTCCTGCGCGGCCGCGACCGCCGATTTCACGGTGCCGCGTCCCAGCCGGAGCATCGCCTCCGTGAGCCGCGGGTCGGCGAGCACGGCGTCCGTACGCGGAACCCGGCGTCGAGAGTCCATGCCAGAAACCTACGACCGTCGCATCCCGGCCGTCACGGAACGCGCGGTGCCGGGCGGTCTCCCGTCCCGTGCCAGGTCGTTCCCGCCCGTCACGGTACGCCGGGGCGTCCGGCGGTGCCCCGCCCGGCGCGCGTCCGCGAAACGTCAGGAGAGTCCACTTCCTTCGCGACACCGCGAAGGAAGTGGACCGCTATTTCACGCACAATCGCCCACAATATGCTTATTGCGAGCGATCTGATTATTCAAAATTATTCAATTATGAATGCTTATCCGTCGACGCCGCCGAAGCGCCGTCCTGCGGCGCGGTCAACGACATCGAAGTCACCTCAACGCACGCCCCATTGGCCATGCTTCGAGATGCTTTGCGCCAGATGGCACCGGGATGCTCGACTGTCTTCCCCATCATTCTCACCTCCTTTCACCAATTATCCCCACGCATCCCGGGCCGTCCTGGAGATCAATTCCATGGATTCCGCCGGGTCGAGCGCCTCTGCACTGAGTCGTTCGAAACTGAGCCGGTGCCGGTAGGTTTCGGTCTCTTCTTCGAGATACGAGCAACCGTTCAGGTGCTCGATGTATGTGACATCGTGAAACTTTATGCCACCGACCTGCGGGAACTGCAGAAGCGTGAAGGACCCCGTCGTGATCGGATGGGGCCCGTCAAGTGGAAGGACCTGGAGGGCGATGTTGGGCCGTTCCGCCAATTCCAGGAGGTGTTCGAGCTGCTCGCGCATGACCTCCATGCCCGCGTAACGCCGCAGCAGGGTGGCCTCGTCCAGGACGATGGACAGCCGCAGCGGCGTCTCACGGGTGAGCACGGACTGGCGCGCCAGCCGCGTCTCCACGCGGGCGTCCACCCGGCTCGGCGGGACCATCTCGATCGAATGGAGCCACTGCTCGATCGCCGACGCGTAGGCCTCCGTCTGGAGCAGACCGGGGACGACCTGAGTCTCCCACTGGAAGATCTCCTCCGCCTCCATCTCCAGGCCGATATAGGAGGCGTACGGCTCGGGAAGGGCGTCGGAGTAGGCCTCCCACCATCCCTTGCGCACCGCGTCCCTGGCGAGTTGGAGAAGCTGCTCGCGGTACGTGCCCTCGACACCATAGAGCTCCAGCAAGCTCCTCACGTCTCCTAGACGGGGGGCTTGACGGGCGTTTTCAATCCGGCTGACCTTCGAGGCCGACCAGCCGAGATGCTCGGCGACGTCATCACCGGTCAGTTCGGCTCTCTCACGGAGGCGGCGCAGCTCTGTGGCCAGTCTACGGTTACGAACCGTGCCACTACTGGGCCCGGGCACCTTTGTCCTCCCCAGCCGACCGACGAGACTCCCTCGGCCGTGCGTTACTACATGGCATAACCGTTATAGAGGTCAGCCGTAATGGTGTCAAGAAATCGCCGTCGCAACCTTTAGTGAAACTTGCGACGCAATATACCTTAGCGTGCGAGGTACGGCGAATCGATGACGAACCGAGCCGGCGACCTTGCACGCGCTACCCGCATGCATAGCAGCACGGCAATCACCTCGGCCGCCGCCCTTCCCATCTTGTGACACTGATTACAGCGCCCCGCCACCGCGCATCGCGTGGTGGCGGGGCGAAGCTCCGGCCGAGAGACCAGGGGATCCGGGCCGGCGCTCAGGCGCCGACCGGCTCGTCGGCGAGGTAGGGCGGTGCCGGCTCGTACTGGATGTACCTGCGGACGGCCCGGGCGTGCTCCCTGCCGTGCAGGCGACCGACGAGCCACAGTGCCATGTCGATGCCCGCCGAGACGCCCTGACTCGTGACGAGGTGCCCGTCGACGACATAGCGCGCGTCCCGTACGACCGTGATGTCACCGCGCGCCTCCAGCGTGTCCTCGAAGGCGTGATGCGTCGCCACCTTGCGTCCACGAGCGTGCCCCGCCTCATGGAGGAGCAGCGCACCCGTGCACACGCTCGTGACCCAAGCCGCGTCGGCGTGCCTGAGCCAGTCGATCAAGACCGGGTTGGACACCTCGCGCCGGGTGCCGCTCCCGCCCGGAACCAGCAGGACATCGAGGGGCGGGTGATCGCCGAAGGAGTGGTCGGGCAGTACGCGGAGTCCTTTGTTGCAGCGCAGCGGACCCGGCCGCTCGGCGATCGTTACCGCGGTGTCGGCCCCGTCACGGAGCATGGAGGAGGCCGTGAACACCTCCCATGGCCCGACGAAGTCCAGCTCCTCCACCCCGTCGAACACCAGCAGTCCGTAGGTCGTCATGCGTACTCCTTCGTTGATCGGAAACGGTCCCGGTAGTCGGACGGGGGAACGCCGACGTGCCGGTGGAACGCCCGGCGCAGCGTCTCGGCGGTGCCGAAGCCGCATCGCCGGGCGATCGCGTCGACGGGGTCGTCGCCCTCGGCCAGCGCGCGGCGCGCCGCCTCGACGCGCACGCGCTCGACGTACGCCGCCGGGGGCACGCCGAGCTCGGCGGTGAACCGGCGCTGCAGGTGACGGGGGCTCAGACCGGCCCTGGCGGCCAGGTCCTCGACGCCGTGGCGGTCCCCCGGGGCCGCGTGCACGGCGTCCACCGCGAGGCGGATGGGGTCGCTCGACGGCTGAGCCGACCACAGCGGAACGCTGAACTGGGACTGGCTTCCCGGCCTGCGCAGGAACATCACCAGCTCCTGGGCGACGGCGTGGGCCCGGTCCCGGCCGAGGTCCTCCTCGACCAGGGCGAGCGCCAGGTCCATGCCGGCGGTCACCCCCGCGGACGTCCAGAACCTCCCGTCGCGGATGAAGATCGGCTCGCAGTCGACGGTCAGCTCCGGATGCTCGGCGGTCAGCTGGTCGCGGCGTTTCCAGTGGGTGGTCACGCGGCGGCCGGCCAGGAGGCCCGAGGCCGCCAGCAGGAAGACGCCGCTGCAGACGGACGCGACACGCCGGGCGCCCGCTCCGGCAGCGGCCACCCATTCGACCAGCGCCCGGTCCCGCCGGGCCTCGTCGACGCCCGCCCCGCCCACCACGATGAGCGTGTCGACGCCACCGGGGTCGACGTCGGCCACGCCGTACTCCGCGTGGATCGGAAGCGCGCTGCGCGAGCGTACGAGCCCGGCCCCCGGAGCGACGATCCGGCACCGGTATCCGGCGTGGCCGAAGACCTCGTGCGGCCCGACGAGGTCGAGCGGCTGGAATCCGTCGAAGACGACGAGGGTGACCTGGGGCGCGTCCATGTCCCCAGCCTCGTCCGGCCGGGAGAATGGCGTCAATGACGGGTACCCCACGGATCACGCCATGCCCTGAGAGCCGCTACCGTCGGAACGGTGATCGCCGCCAGAGACCCCGCGCCCGAGCCGCCGCAGAAGATGAGCGACCCGGCCGATCTTCTCGCCGCGTACCTCGACTTCTACCGGGACGCCCTCCTGCGCAAGCTCGAGGGCCTGTCCGAACGACAGCTGCGCACGAGCGTGCTGCCGAGCGGCTGGACACCTCTGGAGCTCCTCAAGCACCTGGCCCACGTCGAGCGGCGCTGGCTGTGCTGGGGATTCGCCGGAGAGCAGGTCGTGGACCCTTGGGGCGACGACGGGTCGGACGGCCGATGGCATGTCGCCGACGACGAGACCGTCGAGGACGTCACGGCCTTCTTCATGACGCAGTGCCGGCGTTCCCGGGAGATCGTCGCGGGGGCGCGGCTGACCGACGTGGCAGCCGCCGGCGGCCGGTTCACGCCGCCGGCGGTCCGCCCGGCGCTGAGCCGGATCCTGTTCCACCTGCTGCAGGAGTACGCGCGGCACGTCGGGCAGCTGGACGTGGTCCGGGAACTCATCGACGGGGCCGTCGGCGAGTGATCAGGCCGCGACGATCGGTCCGGTACGGAGCTCCAGCGAAGCAAGGCATCAGGGCCCGGCCATCGACCCGATACGGAGCTCCAGCGAGGCGACGCGGGAGAACGCGGACGTACGGGGCTCCGACGGAGCGGCGCGTGAGAGCCCGGCCGTCGACCCGCCGGGGAGCTCTGCGTGGAAGGGCGAGGGCTCTGCCCGAGTGATCAAGGGGTGGCCGTCGGACCGGCGGGGAGCTCCGGCTGGACGAGTACTCGTCGCTCGCGCCGCCAGAGCCGCCGGACCGCGTCGCGCAGCCCCGGCTCGGAGCGGGTCCGGGCGACGAACTCCTCCGGGGTCCGGGCGCCGGTCAGCGTGGACAGGCCCGGGGACGTCGCGAGAAGCCGGGCCAGGAGCTCCTGCTGACCGGCCAGGCGGATCGGGGCGCCGCTCTGGTCGACGAGGCAGCCGTGCCGCCCGACGTACAGGTCGCAGGCGCGCAGCCGGCCCAGGCCGGGCAGCGAGGCCGACGCCGACGCGGGCAGCCGCGTCCGGTGGTAGTTCGGCTCGGTGGCGTCCACGGCGGCGAGTTGCTCGTCGTCGAGCCACAGGACCACCAGCTCCGTGCTCGCGCCCGGTTCCAGGACCGGTGCCGCCGGGACGTATCCCGGCCTGCTCACGTGCGCGGAGGCGCCGGCGACCAGCCCGTCCACCCGCGCGTACGTCATCGGGACGACCACGCGTGCCCGCCCCGCGAGCTTGCGAACGATCTGGGCGGGCGAGCCGTTCGATCCGACGGCCAGGATCGGCCGGCGGTCGGCCATGAGCGGCCGGCCGCAGGACCGCAGGGCGTCGTCGAGTGGGATCTCCGGTCCGCCGAAGGCATGGGGTGCCACCGCGGAGGTGTCGAGCATCCAGCGTCCCGTCCGTGCGGCCTGGTCGGCGGACCGAGGGGCAGGCGATCGGTGATCCGCGTGCAGGCCGAGGAAGCATCCGTCGACGAGGAGGCCCGATCCGGGCGGCAGGCGGCCCGGGTAGGTCAGGGGCCGGGCGATCGGGTCGTCGCCGAACCCGAGAGATCTCAGCTCGCGCCCGGGCGCGGTGATCCGCGGATGCGGTGAGGCCGGGGGCCGACCGGATGCGGGTTGCACGGGTCTCCTGCCGTCGCCCTGTCGGCCAGGACACGGCGCGGGGTGGTGGAGGACGGTCTCCGCCGAGGATAACCCGCGGTGGTCAGACCGTGGCCGGCGTGGCCGTGAAATGCTCGGCGAGGACGGCGCGTTGCGTCTTGCGTGCCCCCTCGTGCCGCTCTCGCCCGGCGGCGGTGAGCTTCACGAAGATGGCGCGCCGGTCGTCGGCGCACATGCTGCGCTCGAGCAGGCCGTCGCGCTCCAGACGGGCCACCGTACGCGACAGCGCGCTCTGGCTGAGGTACATCGCATCGGCGAGGTCGTGCATCCGGGACTTCTCGCACGAGGCGTCGACCAGCCGATCGAGCACCTCGAACTCGCTCATCCCGATGCCGTGAGCCTCCTGCAGCGTGCGATCGAGAGCACACGAGACCGTGCTGTAGCAGGCCAGGAGGTCACGCCAGCGTCGCACGAGCTCGGTTTCGCCCGTCTCCGTCATGGCCGGACCATAGCATGCTCGCACATCAAATGCAAACACATTTAATGTTTGGACATCTGATGCATGTGCATGTAACTTCTGTCCGGTGACCACGACAGCACTCCCAGACTCACGCACCCTTCCCGGCGCCCCGGCCGATCAACACCGGTGGTCCGCCCGGCTCTGGGGCATCCTCGCCGTTCTCTCCCTGGTCCTCTTCCTCGACGGACTCGACGTGTCGATGGTCGGCGTCGCGCTCCCGTCCATCGGCTCGGCCCTGAGCCTGTCCACGTCGAGCCTCCAGTGGATCGTCAGCGGATACGTCCTGGGCTACGGCGGACTGCTGCTGCTCGGCGGCCGCACCGCCGACCTGCTCGGCCGCCGGCGGGTCTTCCTCATCGCGCTCGCGGTCTTCGCCGTCGCCTCGCTGCTCGGCGGCATGGTCGACTCCGGCCCGCTCCTGATCGCCACCCGTTTCATCAAGGGCGTCAGCGCCGCGTTCACCGCGCCCACCGGGCTGTCGATCATCACGACGACGTTCGCGGAGGGCAAGGCACGCAACAAGGCCCTGTCGATCTACACCGTGTTCGGCGCCAGCGGCTACTCCTCCGGACTGATCTTCGGCGGTCTCATGACCGGGATCGGCTGGCGCTGGACCTTCCTGATGCCCGTTCCGGTCGCGATCATCGCGCTGGTCGCCGGGCTCTCCCTGATCCCCCGCGACCGGGCGGCGTCCGAAGGCGGCCATGACATCCTCGGGGCACTCACCTCGACGACGGCCATGCTGCTCCTGGTGTACGACCTGGTGTCCGCGCCGGGCCGCGGCTGGACCGCCCCGGTGACGCTCGCGCTCTTCGGTGCCGCCGTCCTGCTCCTCGGCGCATTCGTGCTGGTCGAGCGCCGTGTCCGGCACCCGCTGATCCGGCTCGGCATCCTGCGCAAGGGCACGCTCGTCCGCGCCAACCTCGCGATCGTCGCGCTGTTCGGCTCCTACACCGCGTTCCAGTTCATCGTCACGCTCTACCTGCAGTCCGTCCTCGGCTGGAAGCCGATCACCATGGCCCTGGCGCTGCTACCCACGGGGCTCCTGGTGGCGCTCAGCGCCCCGTTCGCCGGAACGATGATCGACCGGTTCGGCACGGCCCGGTTCATCGTCGGCGGAATGGTCGCGATGACGATCGGCTACCTGCTGTTCCTGCGGGTCGACACCCACCCGGTGTACGTCGTCGCCATCCTGCCGACGGCGCTGCTGCTCGGCGTCGGCTTCGCCCTCGGCTTCCCGTCCATCAACGTGCAGGCCACCGCGGGCGTCGAAGACGACGAGCAGGGCCTGGCCGCCGGGCTCGTGCAGACCGCCGGCCAGGTCGGCGCCGCCCTGGTCCTGGCCGTCACCACCGCCATCATCTCCAGCGATGACGCGCGGTCGGCGGTCCGCTCGCCGGCGACCATGCTCGCCGACTACCGGCCCGGCCTGATCTTCGTCACGGCCGTGGCCCTCGGCGGGCTGGCCATCACGCTGGTCCCGCTGCTGCGCCGCCGCACTGCGCGGCAGGCGGCGCTGGAGGCGCTGGACTGACCCACCCTCGATTCGGTCACCCGGGGAGCCGTCCCCGGGTGATCAGTCGTTGCGGGGGCGGGTACTCCCGGCCTCCGGAGAGGGCCCGACTCCCCCGCAGGTCGCGTACAGCGCCGTGGCGTCGTCGTGCGGTTTCGCGCCCGGTATCGGCTGCTCCCGCTCCGCCCGCCGTACCAGGTCGATGACGTGGGCCGGGCCGCCGGTCCGCAAGGAGCCGAACAGCCCCGGCCAGTCGTAGCCGTAGTGGTCGATCAGCCGGGTGACCCCATCGGTGCACATGGCGATCTCCTCGACCTCCGTCTCCGGGAAGGCCGCCGTCACCGCCTGGTGGGCGGCCTCCGGCACACTGCTCGCGACCCAGAATCCGCCCGGCCGGTTCCGGTGCGTCCGTACCTTCTCCAGCGTGTACGGACGCCCGCCCGGCAGATGCGCAACGCGGTCGTCCTCCACCACGTGGAGCGATCCGTCGCGGCGGCGTACCGCGATCGGCGAGTCGGCCAGGAGGAGGCACTCGACCATGCCGTTACGCCGGCGCATCGCCGCGACCGTCGACGAAGGGCTGTCCGGGTTGGACAGATCACACGTTCCGCCGTGCGAGGCGCACACCTGCTCGATCGACTCCGCCACGATGTCCGCGAGCGATCCGCCGGAACCGTCCGCCAGACGGGCGCTCAGCGCCGCCGCGAGCCGGCGCACCAGCCACGCGACATCATGGACACACCCGCTGTCGACGCCGGCCGGCGCGGTCGCCCCGTCCAGCACGATCGCCCAGTCCGGGCCGGCCACCACGCAGTCCTCATTGACGCCGCCCGGAGCGGCCTGGGTCGCATAGGTGATCTGCACCATCCGATCGTCCCGTGACCCCGCGCCGCACGGGACCCCGCCCCCACCGCTCCCGACGGGAGGCGTACAGCAAGGCGCTCCAGCCGCAGGCCGACGCGAGCGCCTTTCGGCGATCGGGCCCCGTCAGGCCATCGGCCCGATCAGGGCATCCGCCCCGTCAGGCCGCCGACCCCGGTCAAGGCATCCGCCCCGTCAAGGCATCGGCCCATCACTCGGAGCGCAGAGCGGCCTGCCGCTCCTCGAGGGCACGACGGTCAGGGCAGCCGCCAGAAGTCTCCGACCAGGCCCGCCTCGGTGAGCAGCCGCTGGTTGTGCTCCGTGGCGTGCGGCCGGAAGTCCGGGGCGAGCCGGTCGCCGTACCAGGGCCGGGACAGGGCCCAGACGGTGGCCGCGCCGACGGCCCGGCCCGTGGTCCGTCCCGTACGCGACGTCCAGGCGGCCAGATGGTCCGGTGAGCAGAACATCCGGATATTGGAACAGGTGGCGACGACGTCGTCCCACCACCGTGCGGCGGGCAGCGGGAAGTGCACGGTCAGCTCCGGCTCCGGTGGCCGTTCGGGCCCGGAGGTGACGCGATGGCGCCGGCCGCACTCCGGGCACGCCGTGTCGATCAGGACCTCCAGCCCGAGCGCGGCGCTGATCCCGAAGGAGTCCCACGCACAGCCACCCCACCAGTGACGGTCGTCGCGGCCGTCCAGCGGTGACACCACGAATCCCATCGGGGCGGCGGAGAAGGGATGGGCCATCCGGATCACGTCGTCGGCCGCTCCCAGCACGATGGCGTGACGGACGGCCAGTTCCTGGAGGCCCCGCACCGTCTCCTCCGGCGAGCGCCCCCACCTGGCCGCGAGCTCACCCACCGACGGCGAGCGACTCTCTTCCGCGAGGGTGGCGTAGACCGCCGTGCGCAGGCCTTCCAGCCGCCGTTCCTCGTTCATCCGTCCCCCTGTCGCATCGTCGGCCATCCGGCACCGGACGCATCGTCGATCATCCGGCACCCGTTGCATCGTCGATCACCAGCGCCGCCATTCGCCGGGCCGCGCGGACCGGTGCGGCGTCCTGCCGGATGACGCCCTGGACCGCCGCTCCGTCGATGAGCACGAGCAGGTCGCCGGCCAACCGGTCCGCGTCCGCCGCACCCGCCTCGGCCGCCAGCCGGACGAGCGCGGAGATCAGGCGGGCCTTGTGCTCACGTGCCGCCGCCCATGCCGGGTGAGCGGCGTCCTCCAGTTCGCTGACGGCCTTGACGAACGGGCACCCGCGGAAGGTGCCGTCGCCGCTCTCGATCGCTTCGGCGATGCGGTCGAAGACCCCGAGCAGGCGACCTCGCGGATCACCGGGCTCCTCGGGCAGGAGCCAGGCACGGTGCCGCGCGTCGCGCTGCCGCAGCGTCTCCGCTACCAGTTCCTCCTTGCCCGCGAAATGCCGGTAGAGCGACATCTTGCCGACGCCGGCCCGCGCGGCGAGCTCGTCGATGCCCGTGTTGCCGATGCCCTGCTCGTAGAACATCGCCTCGGCCGCCCGCAGCAGCCGGACCCGGGCGTCCTTCGTTCCGGTCATGGCCCGTACGATACAGATCGGTATCGTACGGCGGCAAGGCGCGGATCCGGCGCCTGCGACTTGGTGGGGCCGGCCGAGGCACCGCACCGGCCGCCGCCTGCGGGAGGCTCATCCCGCGCGCCCGGAGCGTCGCACCGTCACGACGCCGCCGGAATGCGGGCTTAGTCGCGAGGCGTACGGTGATCCTCGGGTCGGGCGGCCTTCGCGGCGAGCGCCTTGGCCCGCGCGGTTCGACGGCCGGCGGCGGACGCCCGAGAATTCCGTTCGCCGAAGGCGACGCCGTAAAAACAACGCCGGTGTCCACGGCGTATCCCGCTCGCATGCCGGCTGCCACACCGGACCGGCCGGAGGCGGCGTAGCGTCTCGGGCACCTCAATCTTTCAGGCGCGTCCCGAGCTCAAGGCAGTCCGACGCCCGTCATTCCAGGTCGGCCACAGGCCACTCACGGCGCCTTTACATTTCTTTAAGATCTGCCGCCATTCAAGATGTTAACGACTTGTAAGAGAAAAGTTCGAACGCTCGCCAGAGAAGATCATCCTTCTTAAGTTGTGAAGCGCATCACGTCGGGCCCATGGGAACGAAACCGGCAGCCGGTAGTAGCTGGGTGTGCCTCCGCACACGAACGCACTGAGGCAGGAGACTTCGAATGAGGCTTCCCGTGAAACGCGCCATCGGCCTCTCGGCCGCGACCGTCACCGCCACCGCCGGGCTGGCGCTCGCCGCCGGTTCCGCCGACGCCGCCACGACCGGCCAGGCCGGCGCCGTGACGGCGGCGAGCGGACCCACCATGCACACCATGACCCGTGGCGTCAGCGGCTGCTTCGCCTACTCCTACAACCCGGGCATCACCACGACCACGGTCTACTGGCACAACCGCTGCAAGACCACGCACAACATCAAGATCTGGGTATCCGCGTCTCGCGACTGGTGTTTCGTCGTAAAGGGCCACAAGAAAGGCCACGCTGCGGTCCCCACGCCGAAGCCGCCGATCGTCCCGTTCCCGGAGTCGGTCACGGGCGTGAAGCAGGTGAAGAAGTGCTCGTGAGCGCCTCGAGGACCGCCCTGCGGGTCGGTCTGGTGACCGCCGCGGCCGCCGCGGCATCCGCCCTGGCGTGCCCGGCGAACGCCACAGTGCCCGCCGCGGCGGCCAGCGGCACCGTCCACACGATGGAGCGCGGGGTGAGCGGCTGCATCGCATGGTCGTACAGCTACGGCTACGCCTACAGCGCGAACGTCTACTACCACAACCGATGCAAGGCGGCGCACTACCTGAAACTCGACCTCCGTGGGCGCCGGGACAAGTGCTTCAAGGTGGCGGGCCATAAGAAGAGCAAGGTCTACGTCGCGCCCGTCCCCATCGTCCTGCCCTCGACCCAGCCGACGATCCGGTCGGTCAAGCAGGTGACGCACTGCTGATCAGGTCGGCCCACCCGACCGCCCGCGTCCCAGTGCCCGTCGGCCGGTCCGGTTGAGCACCACGGGTGGGGTGTCCCCCGCGGACGCCCCACCCGTGAACGCCCGTCCGTCGACCGCCTCAGCGGCCCGACACCCAGACCTTCGTCTCCCGGAAGTAGCGGGCCGCGCCGGGGTGCAGAGGCACCGGGAAGGTCGCCAGCGCCGCGCGCCGGTCCAGCCGCCGGGCCTGCGCGTGCACCTCCTCCAACCGCGCTTTGCTCGCGAACAGCAGCGCGGTCACCTCCCGGGCCTCCGCCACGGGCATGTCACTGCGCACCACCAGTACGTTGGGGATCGCCAGCGTCGGCACCTCGTGCTCCATCCCGTACGTCGCCGCGGGGATCGACCGGGCCAGGTACACCTCCCCATAGGTACGCTGCAGATCGGCGGCGATGCTCCCGACCGAGAGCAGGCGGACCCGGACCGTCCGAGCGAGTTCGGCGATGGCGGGCGTCGGCAGCCCTCCGGTGAAGAAGAACGCGTCGATGCGTCCGGCTCGCAGCGCCTCCCCTGACGCGCTCGCCGACAGCCGGGACCGCACGATCGCGCCCTCGCCGCCGAGGCCGGCCGCGTGCAGCACCCGGTCGGCGACGATCTCGGTTCCCGATCCGGCGGCGCCGGTGGACACCCGGCGTCCGCGCAGGTCCTGCACGGTGCTGATGGAGGCGCCGGCCCGGACCACGATCTGCAGGTAGTCGTCGTACAGCCCGGCGAGGGCCGAGATCCGGACCGCGGTGGAGAAGGGCGGCTGTCCGCGCATCGCCAGGTCGGCCGAGTCGACCGTCGTGAAGGCCAGGTCCGCCTTCCCGACGCGGAGCAGCCGTAGGTTCTCGATGGACGCCGCCGTGGTGAGCACCGTCGCGTGCACTCCCCAGCGGTCGTGCAGGGTGGCGGCGAACGCCTCACCGAGCGCACGATAGACCCCGCCCTCCCCACCGGTGGCGATCACGAGCGGCGTCAGCGGAGGGGTGGACGGACGGCACGCGGCGGCCGCTGCCAGGCCGGCCAGCGCCGTGAGCGCCAGTGCCCGGACGACCGCCGCCCTCATCGCTCGCCCTCCGTCTCAGCGTGTTCGGGCACCGGCCGTTCCGTCCCAGGTCCGGCCGACACCCCGGACGCGCCCGGCGCGGCCGGCGCTCCGGGCGCGGCCGGCGTTCCCGACGCGGTCGGCGCGGTCGGCGCTCCCAGCACGGTCGGCGCGGTCCGTGCGGTCCGTGCGGTCGGCGCTCCCAGCACGGTCCGTGCGGTCGGCGTTCCCGGCACGGCCGGCGTCTCACGTACCGCGGACGTCACGCGGGCGGACGCGGCGGGCAGTTCGATCCGCACCCGCAGACCGCGCGGTTCGGCGGCGGACAGGTCGAGCCGCCCGCCCGACGCGGCGACCAGTGCGTGCGCGATCGTCAGACCGAGTCCGGAGCCTTCGACGTTCTGATCGGCGGGGCGCCGCCAGAACGGCTGGAGCGCGTCGCACGCCTCCTGCGCGGTCATGCCGGGGCCGGTGTCGGTGACGGACACCGCCACCCGATCCGGCGGGACGGCCTCGACGGCGACCGTCACCGTACTTCCCCGCCCGGAGAACTTCACCGCGTTGTCGATGATCACATCCAGTGCCTGGTCCAAGGTGTCGGGGGCGGCGCGAGCATGGAGTTCCCCCGGCTCTGGGCCGGTGATCCGCACCCCGCGCCGCGCGGCGAGCTCCCGCCACCCGTCGACCCGGTCCCGCGCCGCCGCCGCGACGTCCACGTCCACCGCCCTGACCGCGCTGGCCTCGGCGGAGGCGAAGGCGAGCAGCGAGTCGTAGAGACGGGCCATGCGGCCGACCTCCTCCAGCGCCATCGCGTGGTCGTGGCGTCCGCCGGGGCCGACCGAAGGCTCCAGGTTCTCCAGCCACAACCGCAGCGCCGCGAGCGGCGTGCGCATCTGGTGGCTGGCGTGGGAGACGAACGAGCGCTGTCGCTCCAGCAGCACCGCGATCTGGCTCACCATCGCGTTGAAGGACGCGCCCAGCCGTCGCAACTCGGGTGGCCCGGTGCCGCTCGCCACCCGCTCACCGAACCGTCCCTGACTGAGCGCGTGCGCGGCGAGATCTAGCTCGGCGACCGGCCGCAGCACCCACCGGGCGACGAGCGCGACCACCACCACGCCCACGAGGACGGCCAGCAGGGTTCCGGCCAGCAGCCGGCCCCAGGTATCGACGATCCCCGCCCGGAGCCGCCCGGTCGGGGAGATGGTGACGGCGGCGCCGATCACCTCGCCGTCGTTGGTGACCGGGTTGGCGACGACCATCGGCGTGTGCTGCCAGGGCCAGGTCGTGCGGTTCACGTGGATGCTCTCGCCGGTCAGCGCCTCCTCGATCCGGTCCCGTACGGGCCCGGGACGCAGGTCGAGGCCAGGCCGGGAACCGATGGCGAGCGCCCGGTCCCGATCCACGATGGCCACCCGGATCCCGAACAGGGTGTCGTACTGTCGCAGCTCGGCACGCAGAGCGGCGGTCCGGCCGGTGCGCAGCGCCGTCTCGGCGAGAGAGGCGAAGCGGGCGGTGTCGTCCGCCCGGTCGATGTACATCGCCTGGGAGTAGCGGGCGGCCACGTCGGTCGCCAGCGGATACGCCATCGCCAGTACGGCGGCGGCCAGCAGCGGTAGGTAGGTCAGATACAGGCGCCGCCGCATCCTCATTCCCCGCAGGCGACGATGCGGTAGCCGACGCCGTGCAGCGTCTCGATCCGTACCTCGTCGCCGAGCTTGCCGCGGAGCGTCGAGATGTGCACGTCGAGGGTGCGCGAACGGCTCTGCCAGGAGGTGCCCCACACCTCTCGCAGCAGAGTCTCGCGCTCCACGGCCGCGCCGGGCTCACGGGTCAGCCGTGCCAGGAGCGTGAACTCCTTGGGCGTCACCCGGACGGCCTCACCGCCCACGGTCAGCGTGTGGGCCGCGAGATCCACGGTCAGCCGGCCGACGACCCGTACCCCGTCGTGCCGAGGGCGGGCCCGCCGCAGCACCGCCTCCATCCGGGCCTGCAACTCGGCCATGCCGAACGGCTTGACCAGGTAGTCGTCGGCGCCCGCACGCAGCCCGATCACCCGGTCGCGCTCAGTGCCGCGCGAGGTCAGCACGATGATGCCGACCTCGCTGCGGTCGCGCAGCCGGCGGCACACCTCCAGGCCGTCGCCGTCCGGCAGGCCGAGGTCCAGCAGGACGATGTCGCATGGGGGTGCGGCCAGCGCGGCGACCGCGCCGGGCGCGTGCTCGACCTCGAACCCGCACCGGCCGAGCGCCTTGGTCAGGGCCGCCACGAAGCGCCGGTCGTCCTCCACCAGGAGAGCTCTCACCATCGCAGGTCTCCTCGCGCTGGTGGCTCCGGGCGCGGAGCCGCCGGTGATCATAACTCGCAGGGTTGTGGCCGCACGAGGGACTCAGGGCTCATTCCGAGGTTCGGAGCCGAGGTGCCGGCCGGGTACCGCCGTCCCTCGTCCTGCGTTTATTCGCTGGTGCCGTGCGGCGTGATCATCCACACTGGGTTGCCGTGGGATCGCTGCACGTCTTCGACATGGACGGAACCCTCCTCGAGGGAACGACGGCCAGCCTGCAGATCGCCCGGCGCCTCGGGTCGACCGCGGAGCTGGTCGAGCTGGAGGCGCGGTTCGCCGCCGGTGAGATCGACACCCGGGGTTTCTCGACCGCCATCCACCGGATGTGGCGGGACCTGACGCCGTCGGCGGTCGCCGACGCCTTCGCCTCCAGTCCGTGGCTGACCGGCATCCGCGAGGTCTGCGCGGACATCCGCGAACGCGGCGAACGGTCGATGGTGATCACCATGTCGCCTGACTTCTTCGCCCGACACCTCCTGGAACTGGGCTTCGACGAGGTGGTGGCCTCCCGGTTCCCGGCGCTGCCCCTCGTGGAACCGCTCGATCCGGCGAACGTCCTCACCCCGGATGACAAGGTCCGCATCGTGGAGGAGATATGCGAGCGGGCCGGTCTCGCGCACACACGATGCGTCGCCTACGGCGACTCGATGTCCGACGCTCCGCTGTTCCGCCGGCTGACCAAGACGGTCGCGGTGAACGCCGATCACCACCTCGCGGACCTGGCCGTCCTCAGCTACCACGGCAGCGACCTGACCGAGGCGTACGCGCTCGGCCGCGCCCTCCTCACCGACGCTCCTTGATCACCGCGTCTGAGTACAAGTACGGATGCCGGTCCCGCCGCGGGCTGTGATGGTGTGCGAGCGCGCCGACTCGCGCCGATCACCGTGCGGCTGAACGAGGACGAACGCACCTACCTGTTCGACCTTGCGCGCACCGCCCGGCCCGCCCACCGCACGCCGTCCCGCCGCAAGGACGTCCCGGTCCCGCCCCGCATCCAGTGGCTGCTCGACTCCATGACGATGTCCTCCGCGTTCGTGCGCAACGGCCGCCAGGACGTCATCGCCCACAACGCGCTGGCCCGAGCCCTGCACACGCCGATGTTCGACAGCATCACCACGGACGAGCACGGCTGCCCCAACGTCGCCCGCTACATCTTCCTCGACCCCGGCTCCCAGGGCTTATTCGTCGACTGGGACTCCGCCGCCGCCATCACCGCGGCACTGCTGCGCGCGGAAGCCGGACGCGAACCCCATGACCGGGCCCTGCGCGAGCTCATCGGCGAGCTGTCCACCCTCAGCCCCGACTTCCGCGGTCAGTGGGCCGCCCACGACGTCCGCATCCGCCACGACGGCACCAAGCGGCTGCAGCACCCCGAGGTCGGCCTCCTCGAGCTCACCTACCAGTCCCTGGACCTGCCCATGTCCCACCGGGCCGTGCACGACCTGACCCTCTACACCGCCGAACCAGGCACGACCTCCGAAGAGCGCCTCAAAGTCCTCGCCAGCCTGGCGGCCACCCCCTCCCAGGCGACACAGCCCACCGACCAGCTGCGCTGAGCGGCCCGCTCCGGACGTGCCCGCACGTCAATGCGCGCCTGAGGCCGTCCTGCCGCTCATGCCGGCGTCATCACCTGGCGGCCTCCGTGGCCTCCCCCTCAGGACGCGCGGTCCAGGCTCCATCGCGGCCTGGGCGGTCAGGACCAGGTCGACGCGGCTGTAGGGGTTGCACGTGCGTCAGCGGGGGCCACCACGTTCTGCGGGCCCTCTATCGCCAATGGCCGTTCCGTTGCTCCCGCGGGCCGTGTAGCCGCCCGCGCGCCGGTCTGACCAGGCGGCTCAGGGCGGTGGCATCTCCGCCGGCTTGGCGTTGCGCATGCGTTCCGGCGTCCAGTACTGGGTCGTCGGAGACGGCTGGACCGGGCTGCCCGTGGAGCCGGTGTCCGGCGGAGGTGACGACGTGGTCGACGCGGCCGCGTAACGGATCACCGCGATTCCGGTGACCACCGCCGACGCGATGGCGATCATCACCAGTCTGCGCACTCTGGAACGACTCACCCTGTGCACTCCTGATCCACGATGGCCCCGCATACCAGTCTGCTCGCACGTCGACAGCGCCGCTTTCCAGGTTAGTGCGGCATTAGGAGAAGTGGCGGAGGCGTACGGGAATCGAACCCGCCGACGACGCCGAGCGCCGTCCAAAGGTTTTGAAGAGAACGGATGATCTACGGGGCGATGTGCCGTCTGACCTGCGCCGGAGCCCGGCGCAGGCGACATAGGGGTGATGATCATTCCGCGTAAATTCCGTGAGGTCTCGTTGTCGATCATTCCGCCAGGGCCTTCTGGATCCGTTGGTTGGCGATCTCGCGCTGGCCGTCGATGCACTTCGCGTAGACCCGCAGCAGGACGTCGACGCTGTGCCCGGCCCGCTCGGCGACCTCGGGAGCGTGGACGCCGGCATTGAGCCACAGCGACACGGCGGCGTGCCTGAGGTCGTACGGCCGGGCGGCCAGCGGCGAGGCGACCTGGTCGGGCGTCAGCCCGTAGGGGCGCGCCTGCTTCCAGATGCGGATGTACTCGGTGCCGAATGCGCCGCCGCCTCCAGTGAAGAACAGCCGACCGTCTGGGGCCGTCCCGAACTTCGCGATGTGCGCCCGGAGGATGGCCACCAGATCCGGCGGGATCGGCACGGGGCGGTCCTCGTCTCCGTCGCGGTGCTTGAGCCCGCGCTCGTCGTAGGACTCCCCCGAATCCGTGAACCGCTTGGTGGTGTAGGACCTGGTCTTCGTGACGGTGATCTGGCCCCAACCGCGCTCGGGCAGGATGCAGTCCTGCCGGCGTAGCCCGATCGCCTCGGACGGCCGCAACGCGGCGAAGTACATGCAGGCGAACATCGCGGCGAGCATCGGGCCACGGGTCCGGCCGACGTACGTGACGCCCGCCAGGAGCTCGCAAGCCTGTTGCGGGTTGACGACGACACGTCGGTCGACGACGTCGTTCTGCTTGGTCGGCTTCCACTTGACTCGGTCGAGGGGGTTGCCCGGCAGCTCGCCTAGCTCGACGGCGTACTCCAGTGCGTGGTGGAACACCGCGCGCCGACGCCGGAAGGTGTTCGTCGCGGCCGCAGCGCCGTCGAGGCGTACGGCCAGGGCCTCGAGCACGGCCCGGGCGTGGCGCGGCTCCTCCAGGTCGGTGAGGGGCAGAGACGCCGCTTCCAGCCAGCGGAGAGCCGTGCGAACCTCGGCGGGCAGCTCGCGTCGGCGGTCTTCCGGCACGAGCACGTGGTCACGGAGCGCTCGGCGAAGCAGGTCCCGATCGGGCCGGCCCTTGCGTTCGGCCGCCAACGCGACTGTGACCACCAGGAGCGCATCCACCGCCGAGGCCCGAGAGTTCGCCGCCTGGTGCGGCCAGCGGATCCGCACGTACGCCTCGGCGAACTCCAGCCAGGTACGGGCGTTCTTGGCCTTGAGCATCGATTCGGGCAGGCCGGTGTCCGTGTCGAACCACTCGCCGCGGCGGGCCGCCTGCCGAAGGTCGGACAGAAAGTTCTCGGCCAGCTCCGAGCCGCGGAAGGTCTTCGAGCATTCCTTGCCGGCGACGATCCAGCGCACGACGTAGGAGGGCGTCTTGCTGGAGGCGTTCTTCTTGGTCTTCCAGAACTTGACGTCGTAGGACTTCACGCGTCGACCTCAAGGTCGGCGAGCCAGGCGTCGTAGTCGATCCGGCGGATGCGCAGTTCGCCGTTCGGCAGCCGCGTCATGCGCTTGGGGGTGCGGCCGAGCGCGCGCCAGCGCTGCCACGTGCGGCGTGGGATGCCGAGTTCGTCGAGGATTTCTTGCACGGTGAGCCACTGGGAGCTCTTGGGGCGTGTCATCGTGAAGGTGCTCCTTTCTATGGGGGCAGCGGTCCCGGCGCGTGATGCTTGGCGGTGTTGGGCGCCGGGGCCGCCCGGGTTAGAGGCGGACGTCGAGGTAGACGGAGACCTGGCGGTGGTCGCCGCGGGGCCGCAGATGGCCGGAGTCGTTGATGACGTCCAGGACCTGCTTGATGCGGTCGGCGGCCTCGTTGACTTCCTGCGGCAGGCCCATGAGGCGGATCTTCATGACAGCGTCTCCTCCTCCACAGCGGCGTCCCTTGTTGTGCGTTCATCCCGATGGAGGTGCAGCGCGGAGTCGGTGTGTGACACCCGCCCGCAGAAAATTTCGCGGCGGACCTCCGGGCGCGGCCGGCGCGTGTGTGCGACGTGCGCGCGCCCCGTGCGCGTGCGCGCCCGTAGGGCTGCGCGTGGGATGCGCGCGCGCTCGCTTGTTGATCTTGTGCGTGCGCGCTCGTGAGGCGCGTGGCGTATGCCCGCACGCGGGTGCAACGGGGGGGCGCAACGGGGGCGCAATGCGCTGGTGCAACGCGGGGTGCAACGGGCGTGTGACCTGGGACCCGGCCGCGCGTTGCACCCCCCGGCCCCCGCGCGGGGCGCAACGAGGGGTGCAACGACGCGCGGTTCACGCGGCCTCCGGGCGGCGCAGGATGACGTACCGGCCTTCGTCGTCGCGCTCCAGGACGCCGTCCTTCATGAGCGCGCGGATGTGGTTCTGGGCCCACTGGCGGGTCATCTTCGCGCGGATCCAGACCGGGGCCAGGTCCTTGGTCTGAAAGTGCTCGCGGCCCTCGGCGGCCCAGTCCTCGATCGTGCCGAGCAGCAGCCGGCGGGCTTCTTCGGGTGGGAGCTTGTCTCCCGGCGGTTCGGCGAAGGTGAAGTCGTCGTAGCCGTCTTCGTCGATCGGGTCGTCGGGGCCTGCGGTGTTGTCGGGGTTGGGGTCGTCGGTCTTGAGGTACTCGGCTGCCACGTCGGTCACGTCCTCTTCGTCGTCCTGGTCCTCGCGCTCGGCACCGGCCGCCGCGATCGCCGGGGGTGGCGTAGCCGATCCGGCGGCGCGGGTTCGCTGGGCCTTGGTCAGCAGCACCGACCCGCCGGCGGGGGCGGTGGCGGCCGCACCGCCGGGCGTCATCAGCTCGGCGGTGAAGTGGTCGGCCTTCTTGGCGGCCGCAGGGTAGTTGGCGGTGTAGGCGTGCATGCGTTCGTTGGCCTCGTTGTCGGTCTCGCCCCAGGCGAAGGTCCGCAGGGGCAGCGCGACCAGCTCTTCGGGGATGGAGGGGGCGTCGAGGTAGGCCATGCCGGGTTGCTTGTTCTGCCACAGGTCCGGGCGGGCGCCGCGCTTGTCCTGCATGGTGGTGAGGCCGAAGTCGGCGTCATCGGGGTCGGCGACGCCGAAGCACATCTTGGCGAGCTGGCCGCGGGCGATGGTGGGCATCTGGGTCCAGTCGCTGCGCTGCAGGGACATGACCACGCCGATTCCGGCTGAGCGGCAGGCCTTGAGGAACTTGATGAACAGCTCCATGTCGATGGCGTCGCCGATGTCGGGGAACTCCTCCAGCCAGACCAGCCAGTACGCCAGCCCGCAGCCCTCGACCCATTTCTGGTAGCCGTGGGCCGACAGCCAGTCCGTACGAGGCTTCACCTGGAAGTGCAGCTCGCTGAGCATCTTCTTCACGCCCGCCTCGGTGGTCTCGAAGCGGTGCAGCGCCGGGCGCAGCGGGCCCAGGGTCTGCTCTCCCTTGGTGATATCGGCGGCGAACACCGCCACGTCGTGGCGCGTGACGACCTCGGCCAGGATGTTCCAGGCCCCACCGATGGATTTGCCCGAGCCGACCATGCCCATGAGCTGCAGGTGGTGGCCGGTGATGACGTACTGGACCGGGTCCAGGTTCTGCCACAGGCCGGGCCGGATCGGCGCGGCGATCGAGGCACCGGCCAGCGAGGGACCCGGGAAGGGGATCGGGGCCTTCATCACGCGCGGGTCGGAGATGGTCATGTGGGCGAAGTCGGCGCGGTCCTGGTTGGGGGCGATGCTGACCGAGCCGGGCGGCAGGCCCATGCCGCCCTCGATGTAGTCGACCTTCTTCTGCACGTCGTCGACGGACTTCTCACCCGATGGCAGCGACAGGGTGGCCTCGATCTTGTGCTCGCCGGCCTTCTTGGTGTGGGCCTGGGCGCCCTCTAGGCCGAAAGTGTCCTTGCTCCGGTTGAACAGGAAGTTCAGCGCGTCGCCGGGCTGGCCATCGCCGTGGTGATCCCGGATCACGTGCCGAATGTTCCACGACAGGGCGAGGATCGCGCCGCCGCCGACGGCCAGGGACTTCACGGCAGGAGCACCGGGCCCGGTGATGGTCGCGGCCGTGATCCAGCCGCCGGCGAGGAAGGTGGTGAGGGTGGAGTGGGCGCGGCCGATCGGGCCGCGTCGTTCGTGGGTGACCAGCCAGGTCAGCCCCGTGAGCACCAGCGTCCCTGCGGTGAGCAGGATCGCCGCCCACGGGGCCGTACCCGGTCGGCCCCACATGTGGTGGAAGATCGCCGCGCCGATGACCGCCAGGACCACCACGATCCACGGCGGGGCCAGCGGCGCGAGCTTGGAGATGCCACGGGCCACGAGCCGCTCCATGGAGGTGTCCTCCATGACCGTGACCGTGTTGGCGCCCTTGCGAGCCATCAGCGTCAACTCCCTTCGTCTGGGCTGGGGTTACTCGTCGTTGAAGTCGAACTTCTTGTTGCGGCGAGGCCGGGGGTTGATGACCTCGGCGAACTGGATGCGGAACTCGCTGTTGAAGCGCACGGCCTCGGTCGCGATGCCCTGGCCGAGCTCGGCAGCGCGCCTGAGGCGGCGGGCGACCTTGCGCGCCCGCATCTTCACATCGATGCCGAACAGCAGCGGGTGGCCCGACTGGGCCGCCAGCACCGCCTTGATCTCTTCGGATGCCGCTTCGAACTCGGCGGCCAGGTCCCGGCCGAGCGCCCGGGCCTTGCGGGAGTACTCAGCGATGGACTGGGCGCCCTTGAACTCGATGACCTCGAGTTCGGGGATGCGGTTCCTGCTCAACGGGTCTCCTTCCGCTGGGGCTGGTCGTCGACGAACTCGCCGTCGTAGACGGCCTGGACGACGGTGGTGCAGTCGCTGGCGGGCCCGTAGCGGCCCTGGCGGTAGGCGTCGCGGATCACGCCGCCGATTTGGCGGGCGCACCAGGCCAGGGGTGGGATGCCGAACAGCGCGGCCAGGTAGTGGTCGACCGCGCTGACCAGCAGTACGACCACGGACCAGATCCCGCGGGCGATCCCGCGCACGTCGAAGCGGCGGGGCTCGGCGTCGGTGATGAGGGGGATGTGGTTCATCGCCGGGCCCCCTTCCGCGATCGGCCGTGGCGGGCCGAGCCGATGCTGATCCGCACCGGGCCGAGTCGCAGCACCGGCCGCCGCACGTAGGTGCCGAGCACGATCCCGCCGGCCACGCAGGAGATGACCAGGGCCGGGGTGTGCGGGCAGCGCAGGTAGTGCGAGGTCAGCGCGATCCAGGTGATCCCGCCGGCGATGAAGGCGACCGCGAACGTGTCGACGACTTTCGGGACGCGGAGTTTGCGGGCCATCAGCGCTCATCCCCACGAGGGAGGGCGGGCAGGCCGGTCTCGCGGACCAGGGCCGGCCACAGCCTCCACAGGCTCGGGCGGCACCGGTAGCGCGGGCCGAGACGGTGTGCGTGCCGGTGCCCGCTGGTGAACAGCCGCTGACCGGTGGCCTTGCAGCGGAACATCGAGGCCCAGCGGATCCGGCGGCGCGGAAGCCGCGGTCGGTACGGGGCCTGAAGCTGGGACAGCGGGTACCAGGCGGTGGTGGTGGCCTGGGGGTCCTTGGTCCAGGTCAGGACGAGGACCCAGATGCCCGCGCCGTACTCACCACCTGAGTCGGTCCAGTCGAGGGCGATGCCGACTTGGACCTCGGTGCCGGTGACGACCGTGACCGGCCGGTGCGGGCCGTACCAGCGGCGCCCGGCGGACCAGGAACGCGGCGACCAGGACGGTATCCGCAGCTCATAGCGGGCCTGGATCCAGTTCGCGGGTAGGTCCAGCAGGGTTACGACGCCGAGGCCGGCCAGCATGGCGACCGCCGCGCCGTGGCGGACCGGGATCTCCAGGTGGGCGACGGTGACGCCGACCGCGCCGATCGCCGCGAATACGGCCGTGATCGTCGAGCGGGAGATGGTCTGTCGACGGAGCGTGCGGGCGAGCATGTCGAAGTTGTTCATAGTCAGGCCCCCTTGGGGTCGGCCGGAAGGGTGAGGCGGAACCACGCGACGTGGCATCCGTTGGGGTCGTCGTAGGACCCGTAGTCGCTGGTCAGCGTCTTGACGATGCGCAGGCCCTGCCCGCCGCAGCGCTCCAGCTCGACCGGCCGTTCGGTCTCGGGCAGCGGGCCCTCATCGACCACCAGGACCTGGAGGATCGAGGCGGACCATCCGGCCCACACGTCGAACTTGTCGTTGCGGGAGCGGCTGTACAGGACGGCGTTGGCGGCCAGCTCGTCGACGGCCAGGACCGCGTCCTCGACGTCGAAGCCGGTGCCGGCGAGCGCCTGGGCGAGGAACACCCGCACCTCGGCGACCGAGGCCGCGTCGCCCTGGAACGTCTTGCGGGCGACGTGCGGGAAGGTCTGCTGGACCATCGTGGGGGCGGTCATGCGATCACCGCCTCGACCAGCGCGGCGGCGACGCACACAACCGCGGCCAGGACCAGGTCGACCGCCAGGCGAAGCCCGAGGTACTTGCGGTTGACGATCTCGGACAGGGTCCGCAGGTCCTCGGCCGCGAACCGGGTCCGCTTGATCTCGTTGGCGTGGGCCAGGCCCTCGATCTGCGCAGTGGTCATGGCCGCGTACCGGCGGAACCCGGTGGTGCCCAGACGGGGCCGCAGCACCGTCAGCAGCGCCAGGGCCGCACCGGCCATGAGCAGGGTCGCCGTCCCCACCAGCCACCAGCACGGATTGGCGAAGTCACTGCCTTTGAGCGAGGCGATCAGCAGCGCGAGCGCCGCACCGGCCAGGCCGGCCAGCGTGGAGCACTTGCCGTCGACGCGGGCCAGCTCGCCGCGCACGGCAGCCAGCTCGGCCTCCAGCAGCGACGGCGTCGTGGTCGGCGTGGTCATGACCGCTCACCTCCTCCCAGGGCGGCTTCCACCAGGGCGCCGCACTCGTGTGCCTGGGCCAGCAGCTCGCCCGGGGTCGCTTCCGGCGGCGGGAGCTGCCCGCGCTCCTCCAGGAGGCAGGCGATGTAGCCGGTCGGGTCTAGCTCCCCGCGCCGGGCGGCCGCGACGGCCGCGCGGGCGTGGGCGAGCAGTTCGGCGTGCTGGCACTCCAGCAGGCGCAGCCGCTGACGCATGTCGGTACCGGTGACCGTCGTCATGACCGCTCACCCCCGACCCCGGCCAGTTCGGTGGCCTCGGCCGCGTCGTGGGCCGGGTCGGCGTCTTCGGTGTCGTTTCCGCGTGCGGGAACGCTGGTGGAATCCGCATCCGGCGAAGCAGGGGCGTTCCGCGTGGCCTCCGCACGGACGGCCTGCGGAGTCTCCGCGCGGGTTTGGTCGCTGTCCGGTGCGGAATCCGCGGACGAGTCCGTGTCGTCCTCAGGGGCGTCCGCGCGGAGCACGGTGTGGCGGGCGTCGCGGACGACCTCCTCACACCAGCGGCGCTTGTAGCCGGTGTGCTCCATGAGCTCCGGATAGTCCGGACGCCACTTCTCACCAGCACGAATGGCCTCGCGGATCTGCTCGGCCAGCTCGGCCACCAGCGCATCCCGGTCGACCGGCGGAGCCCCGTCCGCGGACCTGACAGCGTTTCCGCTCCCGTTTCCGCTTGCGGGAACGCGGGCGAGGGGACGTGCGGAATCCGCATGCGGCGCGGGCTGCGGAAATTCCGCGCGGACCGGCGCGTGCGGATTGTCCGTGCGGGTCTCGTCCGCACACGGTGCGGGCTCGGTGCGGGACTGCGTGCGGATCTGCTGCCTGTCGTCCGTGGCGGACGGTGCGGAATCCGCGCGGGTCTGCTCCAGAGCGGTGCGCCGTTCGGCGGCCTGCTCGTAGGCGACCGTGACGGCCTCGGTGATCTTCTGGCGAATTGTCACGACCGCCTCGGCGGCGCAGAACACGATCGCCACGGGTACTGAGTGCTGCAGGATCTTCGCCGGGTTCAGCGCGGCCCAGGCCGACCACGTGTTCATCGCGTACGTGCCGCTGAGCGCGACCCACTTGGTGGTCCGGACCCAGCCGCCGGCCTCCAGTTTGTGCCGGTTGATGACCTGCTCGCCCATCAGCACGCCGATAAGGACGAGGGAGACCATCGGGTCCAGCAGCCAGGCGGTGGTCCACGGCAGCGTCCACTTCTTGGCGTCGCCGGCGGCGAAGTGCGCGACGTTGGCCATCGTGAACAGCAGCCCCAGGACCATGCCGGTCCAGATGAGGCGGTCGACCCAGCCGCGCACTCGCTCGACGCGCAGCGCGACGACGTCCGGGTCGGTCTGGTAGGCCCGCACTTCGGCGGCCGCCTTGGCGGCCTGGGCGAGCTTGGCAGCCTTCGTCATGCCGGCACCTCCCCCGCGATGCGGTTCGGCTCGGCGGAGAAGAACACCACCGGGAGGCCGGCCAGCTCGGGCGGGAAGTGCTTCTGCATCCACGCGAAGATGTGGGCACGAGTGGCCGGGTCGAAGGCACCGGTCGTGGTCCGGGTCTGTGCCCGGAAGATGCCGTCCACGTTTCCCTGGACGGTCATGACGACGAAGAACTCGATCTGCTTATGGGTGGTGGTCTGCTTGCTCACTGGTGCACCTCCTTGCGGGCCAGCGCGGCGATGGCCCGGGGGACGGCCGTCTGGAGTCGGACCAGGGCCAGGCGGCACCTGCTGACTTGGCCGATCAGCTCGGCGGCCAGCGCGAAGGCGCACGGCGGGCAGTACACGGCCGCATTGGTGCTACGGCCGACCAACCACGTCGAGCATTTCTGGATCGGCCGACGGTCATCGCACCGGTCGCAGACCGCGGCCCACTCGCCGAGGCGGCCCAGGTCGGGCAGCCCGTTCGGAAGGCGGAGGGGGATGATCACGAGGCACCCCCTGCGGCCTCGGGCGTCTCGTCCAGAGCGCGTGGGACCCAGGTCCCGTTCGTCCACTCCGGGTCGCTGGGCTGGTACCGGGCGAGCTTGGTCAGCTCGCGCCAGTAGTAGTGGCGGCCCTGGTGATGCCACAGCTCCGGCTGAACGGTGGCCAGCCAGCGGCGGATGATCTCTCGGCCGATCCGCTCAGCCAGCTCGCCGGGAGTCTCGGTGGCGAAGCCGTCCTGCGGGTTGGCCTGGGCGACGTGCCAGCAGGTCACCAAAAACGCGTCGCTGTAGCCCTCCAGGCCCGCTACGTCGATCTCGATGCTGATCACGCGCTTGGTCATGCCGACACCTCCTCCGCCTGGTCACGCAGACGGGCGGCGTGAGCGCGGCGCCGGCGGGCGCGGATCAGCGCCTGGCGCTCCCACGGCGCGCGGCCGCCGAAGACGCCGTGCGGGATCACGAACGGCCGCGACTCGGCCCGCAGGGCCAGCTCCAGGCACTCAGCGATGACCGGGCAGCCGCCGCACAGCTGTCTGGCCACGGCCTCGTACTTGGTGCGCGCCTCGGGGTACTTGACGTCCGGCTCCGGCGGGAACCACTCGTTGGTGGCCAGGCCCGAGCAGTCACCCAGGGCGACGCGGTGACGCAGCACGGAGGCCGGCAGCGCGGTGACGTCGTCGCCGATGCCCCGGTCGACGGAGCGCGGGTAGGTCTGGCGTGTCATCGGTCTTCACCTCCCGCCCGGGCGATCGCCGCGGCGTGCTCGGCCTCGCTGAGCCCGAATGCGCCGTCGCTGGTTTGGTGCAGGTGCCGCTGGCCGTCGGCCCACGACCGGTAGGCCTCGCGTACGGCCTGCTCGTCCTCACCGAGCGCCTGGGCGATCTGCCGCCAGCTCGCGCCGGCCTTGACGGCCTGGTCGACGTGGGCCGGGTGCCGGAAGTGCCGGCCGATCGCGTCGCCGAGCGCCAGCACCTCCAGGTGCTCGGCGAGCGTCAGCGGCGCGCAGTCCGCCGCGTCGCCGTGGCGGGTCGGGTCGTACTGGTCGCGCTCCTTGAGCGCCGCGATCGATCGGGCGTACAGATCGCGCCAGGTCAGCTCCTGGAAACGCTCCATCTGATCGGGCAACGAGTGCCCGACGTCGCTCTGCCGGGTGATCGGCTCGTGAGGGTGCCGCGTCATCGGTCGGCCCCCTCGGTCTCCTCCAGGAGTGCGCGGACGGCAGACTCCCTGAACCGGCGGTGACCACCCGGCGTCCGGACGCTCCGGATCCGGCCGGCCGCCGCCCAGCGCGTCACGGTCTTCGGATCAACGCGGAAGGCCTCTGCGACCTCGGCCGAGGTCATGAGCCGTTCGGGCTGGAACGGTTCGGCTACGGTGGGCATGGGTCGATCTCCATTCGTTGGGAACTCAGCTCGACTCGATGGGCGGCTCCGGTGTGCCAGCACCGGAGCCGCTGTCGTCAGTACGCTGCGGTACGGAGATCAGCTCAGCGAGACGCTGGGCTTCCTCGAGCTCGCAGGTCACATGAATGCGGAAGTCGCGATAGCCGTGCTCGACCGCTACGGCGCATCCGAAGACCATCCGTCCGGGATGGGATTCCTGCGCCTGGTACAGCTCCTCGACCGCCTCACGCGCGGCGAGGCGGGCGTCTTCGTGGGGCTGCCACGGCCCGACGACGCGAGAGAGGTTGCCGAGCCATTCCTGCCCGTCGGGGCCTTCATAGACCAGCGACGCACCTTCCGCGCGGATCGCTCGTACGCAGCGGAGCGGCTTTCCCCTCTTCTGCCAGGGGCGGAGCGCGTATAGGCCGCCGGGCTCAACGTCCTTGCCGTGCACATCGACCTCACGGGAAAACGGGGGCTAATCGGACAGAAAGCTCATCGAGAACAGCTACCCCATCTCGGTACCTCACTAGTGAGGTTGTGAGCTTGCAGGCACGGTAACCCTCTGACGGCACCCGGGTCAACAACCTCGCTAGTGAGGTTGCGTAGGATGTGAGGATGATCGACCCGACGGACCCGCGCTCTCCCTCCCGGCAGATAGCGGATGACCTGCGCAACGACATTCACAGCGGTGCGCTCGAACCCGGTGCCCGGCTGCCTTCTGAACGCGAACTCGTCGAGCGGTACGGGACCTCGGCACAGACAGCCCGCCAGGCCGTGAGCCTCCTGAAGACCGAAGGGCTCGTCGTCGGCATGCCGGGGCGCGGCGTGTTCGTGCGGGAACGCCCTCCCGTCCTCCGCGTGGGATCCGACCGCTACGCGCGATGGCGTCGCGACCAGGGCAAGGCACCTCTCCAGGCAGAAGTCGAAGAGCTCGGACTGAAGTGGCGCCAGGAGGTCACCGAACTCGCCGAAGTCCCCGCGCCGGAATGGGTGGCGAAGTGGTACGACCTCGCGCCCGAGACGCCGGTGTTCGTCCGCCGACGGCGCTTCTGGATCGATGACCACCCATCACAGCTCGCCGACAGCTACTACCGACTCGACCTGGTGACCGGCACACGAATCATGGAGGAGCGCACCGGGCCCGGCGGCGGCTACAGGGTCCTGGAAGAGCTCGGCTACCCGCTCACCCGGGTCCGTGAAGAGATCGCTCTGCGGATGCCGACGCCGGATGAGGTCCGTGCGTTGCGGCTGGAGCCCGGCACGCCTGTCGCCGAACTGCACCGAGTCTCGTTCTCGAACGACAAACCGATCGAGCTTCTGCAGGGCATCCTGGCCGGCGACCGGTACGTTTTCTGCTACGAAATGCCGGTGACGGACTGAGGCTGGAGGAACGCCGGATGACACATCGCGCAGGGAGGCCTGGCGAATGAGGCCGCCAGCGCGCGTTCACATCGCCGAGCGCCCAGGGGAAGATGGCCGGTCCGAAGACCGCGTCTTCGCCGCCGACAATGCGGTCGTTGTCCTGGACGGCGTCAGCCCGCTGCGCTCGGACGGAGATCGCAGCGGCTGGTACCCCGACGCGCTCGGTCAACGCATCCTCGAACTGCTCGAAGTCGATCCGGCCGCCGAACTCCCCGATGTCCTCGCCACCGCCATCGACCACGTCGCCAAGAAGCACTCCCTCATCCCTGGGAAAGCGCCGGCGAGCACGGTCTCGATCGCCCGGTGGGACGACGACCACATCGAATGCCTGGTCCTCGGCGACAGCCCCATCGTCGTCTTCGGCCGCGACGGAGGCACTGACGTTCTTCGCGACAGCCGCCACGACGTGGTCGTCGCCGGGCTGCGGCGCGACGCCGGTCAGCACATCGACGACCTGCAGGAGCTTATCCGCGCCACACGGCCAGCCAAGCTTGCGCGCATGAACCGTCCCGACGGCTACTGGATCGCCGAAGCGACCCCAGAGGCCGGCCATCGCGCCATCGTCCGCAGCTGGCCCACTGAAGACGTACGCGCCGTCCTGGCTGTCACCGACGGCGTCAGCTGCGGCATCGACGAATATCACGTCCCACCGTCCTGGCCATCGGCATTGGCCCTCGCTCTCACCGATGGACTGGAGGCGCTCGTCGACACTGTCCATAAGGCGGAAGCCGGAGACCCTAACTGCGAGCGCTGGCGCCGCCCCAAGACACACGACGACAAGGCAGCCGCCCTCATCGCCTTCCCCGAGCCGAAGCCGAGCGAGGATGAGACGAGATGAGCGACCTTCCTCGCCACTCGGTGGCCGTCGCCGGCATCGTCATCGACGACTGCGGCAGGGCGCTGCTCGTCCGCCGACGCGACAACGGCCGCTGGGAACCTCCAGGCGGCGTCCTGGAACTGGACGAAACCATCACCGACGGGCTCCGCCGCGAAGTCAAAGAAGAATCCGGACTCACCGTCGAGCCCGAAGCCCTCACCGGCGTGTACAAGAACATAGCCCACGGCATCGTCGCGCTGACCTTCCGCTGCCGCGCCCTCGGCGGCCAGCTCACAACGAACCCCGAAGCTGACGCATTCCGCTGGGTCTCACCCGATGAAGTCGCCGCGCTGACGACAGAAGTATTCGCCTACCGGGTGCTGGACGCCTACCGCGCTAGCGCTGCACCGGCCATACGTACACATAATGGGGTCACCTTGCTTCGCCCTGAAGAAGCGCGAACGAGGACGTTCACCGTCGGCGAGAAGCACGGCTACCCAGCCAGCCTTCCCCGTCACTCCGTCAGCGCGGGCGCCGCTGTAGTGAGAGAAGACGGCCGTATTCTCGCGATCAAGCGAGCGGACAACGGCGCCTGGGTGCAACCAGGCGGCATCGTCGAACTCGACGAAGACCCCCGCGACGCCGTCCGACGGGAAGTTCTCGAAGAGACCGGAGTCCACGTCGAGCCCGAGGTGCTCACCGGCGTCTACAAGAACATGAAGCGCGGAATCGTCTCACTCGTCTTCCGCTGTCGGCCACTATCCGGTGAGCCGCATCCGACCGAGGAGGCCGCCGCCGTCGCATGGCTCGATCGCGACGCGGTCACCGGCCGAATGGCAGAGGCATTCGCCGTCCGTCTACTCGACGCGCTTGATAGGGGCTGGCCGTACGTGCGAATCCATGACGGCGAGCGGGTCCTCGGCTAGGTCGCCGCCAGATCTCCGGCCGTCAAAATCGTTCTGAGGAAACGATGAGGCGCAATATGGCATGGATGGTGACATCTTGGAGCCAACGCGCGATAATACTCATATGTCGAACGAGACAGGCGATCCCCAGGCACGTGCGTTCATCTGCCCGGACTGTGAGAAGCCGTCCCTAGCCCAAAATCGAGGCCGCGCTTTCGATGGGCGGTATAGACAGTTCCCAAATAATATAGTGCAGCTTCCTACAGAGTACAATCTGGAACAGTGCGGAAGTTGCGGCGGGGTCTCTGTTTCGGTTCGCGAAGACTACGGCGATGGCATCGAGCACGGCGATTACTACACCATTTATCCGGGAACTCCAAATCTGAGCTTCGAAGTTCCCGAGGCGCTACGACGAGAATACAACGAGGCGACGAGCTGCTTTAAAGCCAAAGCATACACGGCCGCCGTGGTTATGGTTCGCCGAACACTTGAGGGCACATGCAAGGAAAACAATGTACAAGAGAGAACGCTAGCCAGAAGTCTTGAGAAACTTAAAGAATCCGGCCTAATAAATGATACTTTGGCTGAATGGATGGATGCGCTACGAGTAGTCGGCAATGAAGGCGCACACTACACTGGCCAGCCTGTCGCCAGGGTGGATGCTGAAGATGCTCTCGCCTTCACCGAGGCGCTCCTAGATCACATTTATGTATTGCGAAAACGGTTCGAGCAATTTAAAGCTAGACGCGAACAGGGCAAGTAAGAAGACCAGCCGACCCGCTTCCCGGAAGGGAGTTTCTGGCGCTAGAACACATTGAGGCATATTGCGGCACGATTATGCGAAAACCTAGCGACAGATGAAAGACGCGAACGACTCAGCCTCGGACTGCCTCCACGAGCTCCAGGTACTTTTCACGGTCGAGCTCATATTTATCCCAACTATCCTCACTGAAAACCTTACGGAAGGCCTCCTTCGCAACGCCTCTCGCAACAAACAATCTACTCGAAAGACGCACTTCAAAGGCCGCACTTATGCCCGCCTTGCTGGATTCTCTCCGCTCAGAAGAAACTGCTTTCAAGCTCAATGGGAGTTCTTCTCTGATAAAGCTATCAAAGCCGTATAGGCTATCTATGCTCACCGCCCGCAATGCGATAAGAAGCCTATGCCGCACCAGTTCTCGCTGTTCATCGGAGAGGGCGGATTCGTCTGACAGAAGATGCCCCGAGCTTTCCATTGCAGCCCTGGCCGCCGCAACCGTCGGATGATATTTAAGGTAGGCATCAAGCGAAAGCTTGTTGAGCGGAAGGTCAAAATTTCCACCTTGAATCCCTGCAGCATATTCGCTGCTGATACGAGAGCTCTCTCGGCGAATTCCCGATAGCTGCTCATCCGCTAGTTCAAATAGCGCGCTGAGTCGAAACAGTCGCCGTCGCAGTTCAGACGGGATTTCGCGGGACGACTTGTAGTCAAGCTTATGATTGACGGCCGCCCACGCATGTTGCAGCGCAGTTCGAACCTGGATCTCAAATCTGATCCCCTTGTATGGCTTCCACTCTGGCAGATCCTCCCTCGCCTCAGAAATGGAAGCTACGAAATGGACCGAGACATAACCGAAGCGATCAGGGTCTAGCAAATGGCTTTTGTTGATAGAATTTTCAGCATCAATTCGAAATTCTCGCTCGATTAGCTTGCCAATCAATGCCACATCCTCAACATAGTGTGTTATCACTCGGACGCCGACAAGATCAGTCATGTCGTCGAGTGGATTAGAATAACGCTGCCCCTTTCTCTGGACTTTTTCGACAAAACTCGCCACCTCTTTGGTTCTTGTGTCCAGCTGTATTATATCAACTTCCGACCTGCGAATAAGGTCCGTAATAAGCGCCTCGAGGCGCAATTTGAACGATTCGTACTGTCCCCGAGCAAGTCGATATTTCTCGCCCCAATCTTCTGCGTGCCGAGATCGCTCGCCCTCAAATCCAAACGTATCGCTACCCAGATTCTCCGGGTCCATCGAAGCTTCATTTGCCACTTCAAAAACGCCTTCACCGTCGGCTGGATCTGTCACGATTACCCGCATCCCATCTGTGATCATAGAAAAACCGGATACCAGCCATCATCTCAAAGTGTCCTGGCGCAAGCAGGTGAATCGCGGAAGATCCCGCCTGAGCGGGCAATCTGAGTCGCGGATGTACGTGATCTCGGACAGTCGAAAGGCCTAGGCCAAGCGAGCCAGGCCCCGTTGGACGAAAATCTCGTCGCGCTCAGCATCGGTACGCGCGTTAAGGAGCGCTCGGGCGAGGGCGCTGTAGCGGGCGACGTCGACGTTCGGTTTCATCGCCTCGACCGTCGGCACGTCGACGCAATCCGGTGACGGCTCACTAGTTTCGTCGATCTTGAGCTCGCACGTCAGCGCAGAGCGCCATGCCCTCGCCCGAGTGTCCGGTTGACGTTGGTCGCAGGCCTTGCAGGTAGCGTCCAGGTCGAGCTGGTGGCCGTCCTCGCAGCGGACGTCCGGGCAGTCGATGCCCCGGCGGGCGAGCCGGATCGCGACAGCCACCGGGTCATGTACCGGCTCTCTCGCGCTGATCCGGTAGCGCCAGTGCTCCCAGTTGCGGGCGATTCGGTCGGCCAGCTCGGCCGGGCTGCGGTGCTCCAGCTCCGCGGCGATTGCCGACAGCACCCGCCGGGAGCCGTGCTCAGGAATGTGCCGGATCAGCTCGACAGGCAGCGTCCGGTACAGCTCGGAGGCCGCGCGCGGCACCCGCCGCTGTGGCCGCTTCGGCGTCGGTCGTCCCTTGCGCGGAGTCTTCGGCTTCCCGACCTCGGCCGTCGCGCGCGCCCGCGCGTAACGGCGGGTCTGTTCGCCTACGGCGGGAACCGCCGGTGCCTCCTCAACTGGTGTCTCCTTGATGGGTGACTCCTGTGGAGGGCCGGAAACTGCAAGGGGTTCCTGCCGGTTCTTGCCCGGGGTGAGTGCCGCCATATGCGAGGGGTCCTGACGCGGCTGGACGCGCCGCCGACCCTCGCGGACGTAGGTCTCGGCGACGCCGGCGGCCTCGTCGACGTCGAGGACGACGCGGATCGACAGCCAGCCGCCGGGCCGCTCGGTCACCTCGACAAGCCCGGCGCCCTCCAACTCGGCCAGACGGCGGCGTCCGGTGGCCGCCGAGGCTCGCAGGACTGCCCCCAGACGGCCCGCCGTGCTGTCGAAGGCCTGCGGTCGACCCTCGCGACAGGCGCGATCGACGCACGCCGCATACAGCCTCCAGGCATCCGGAGAAACGCGGCCGACCGGGCGACGCCGCCCGGCCCACACTAGGTCCAGCGTCCAGGACGGTGTCGGCGCGAAGGCCTCGCCGGTCTCCCCCGGCAGCCGAAGGACCGCGTGCTTCACGCTGCGCTTCGCACCCCGCGGAGCCGACCGGGACAGGTACGGCCCGCCCGCCGCAGATGCCAGGAGCTGGCGGCGCGCGTCGTCGAGCGCGGTCGTCGACGTCCCGGCCCGCTCGGCGACGAACCGCCGGCGGGCGATCGCCGGGACGCGGCCGCCACCGAGCCCGTGCGGCATGAGCGTTTCGTAGGTCGCCCAGACCCACACGGCCAAGGCGCTGTGCCCGGAGGAGTACAGCAACGATCGAGGGATCTGGACGTAGCCACGAGGCGCCGCAGCCCGGGCGGCGGCCGCCGTCACTTGGCCCCCCCCGCCTGGCAGGCCAGGCAGAGGAAGATCATTCCGCGTATATTCCGCGCCTGCTGGCACGGGCAGGCCGAGGCTGGCACAGCATGGCACCCGCTGCGGCCTGCACAACGCGCGTCGACAGGGACGTTTTCCCTGGTCAGCGGGACATTAGGGGAAGTGGCGGAGGCGTACGGGAATCGAACCCGCCGACGACGCCGAGCGCCGTCCAAAGGTTTTGAAGACCTCGGGGGCCACCAGGCGCCCTCCCGCCTCCGCCGCTGAGCCTACTCATCCCACGGTGGTGCCACGCCAGAGAATGGCGCGTTCGGCTGCGCTCCACGCGGTGGAGGTCAGCAGGTACAGGCCCGCCGCGAGTGGAACGTACGCGGCGACCAGGACGGTGCCGAACGGCAGCAGGCGCATGACCGCCCCGATGGCTCCCGGCTGAGGAGTCTGCCCCGCGAACATGCGGCGCGACGTCCACCAGGCGACCATGGCCAGCAGGACGAAGACGGCGAGGAAGACCAGGCCGTGCGGGCCGAAGGCGCCCGCCGACAGCAGCCAGCGCCGCCCGAGCGGCACGCCGAAGAGCGTCTGGGCGAGCAGCAGGTTGGCGTGGCCGCCGACGGACGGGGACAGGAACAGCCGGTAGACGACGGTGAAGACGGGCAGTTGCAGCAGGGCGGGGCCGATGCCGGCGAACATCGACGTGCCTTCGGCCCGGTACAGCGCGGTCACCTCCTGGTGGGCGCGCAGGGGGTCGTCGCGATGGCGTCTCCTCAGTTCTTCGACCTGAGGGGCGAGCCGGAGGCGGGCTCGGCCGGCGGCGGCCTGGCGGCGGCTCAGGGGAAGCAGTGCGAGGCGGACGGCGGCGGTGAAGACGACGATCGCGAGGGCGGCGCTGAGGCCGCCGGTGAGCGGGTGGAGGGCGGAGGTCAGTCCGGTGACGAGGTCGTACGCGACGCGGACGGCGCCGTCGAGAACAGCGAGCATGGGAGAAGAGCCCCTTCGAGCAGATCGTGGACAGGCGGAAGGGCCGCGCCCGTCACCGGTGTCCGCCGCGTACGCAGACGCGGCAGGCATCAGTGATCAAGAAACGGCGGCGAGAACGCCTCGTCTCACGGGGCTCGGACGCGCGGGCGGCCGGGTGCGTCGGGATCGCGGAGCCGTACGAGCGCGGAGCGGCCCGCGCGGTCGCGGAGCGCGGCGGCGCGTACGGGCGTGTCCGCGGCGATCGCCGTCGGGGCATGGTGGACGGCCAGGACGATGAGCCCGGCGACGGCCAGGGTCGCGGCCACGAAGAGGACGGCCGACGGGGTGAGCGCGTCGGTGAGATCCCACCACGCGAGCATTGCCGCGACGGCTGCCGCGAGTACCCGGGCCATGCCCTGAATGACGCACTTGATCCGCGCCCGGTTCCCCACGAATCCGATTTATCAGGCTCGGTTCCCGTGGACCCCCGATGTCCCCGGCCCGCTTTCCATGGATCCAGTGCCCCGGCCCGGTCCCATGGATCCAGTGCCCGGCCCGCTTCCCACGGATCCAGTGCCCCGGCCTGGTCCCATGGATCCGATGTCCCCGTCCGGCTCCCCGTGGATCCCGTGTCACCGGACCGGTTCCCGTCGATCCGGTGTCCCGGGCCCGGGAGACGGCCGCGCGGTAGGTTTCGCGGTATGGGAGAGAGCGGAGCGCTCGGGGCGACCTACCGTCTGACGCAGTACGCGCACGGCGGCGGATGCGCCTGCAAGATCCCGCCCGGGGAGCTCGAGGAGGTCGTGGCCGGGCTCATCGACGCGGAGCGCCCGGACGATCTGCTCATCGGGCTGGACGACGGCGACGACGCCGCGGTCGTGCGGATCCAGGGCGACCGGGCGGTGGTGGCCACCGCCGACTTCTTCACGCCGGTCGTCGACGATCCGTACGACTGGGGGCGGATCGCGGCGGCGAACGCCCTGTCGGACGTGTACGCCGTCGGCGGCGTCCCCGTCGTCGCGGTGAACCTTCTGGGCTGGCCCCGGGACACGCTTCCGATGGAGCTCGCGCGGGAGGTCCTGCGCGGGGGGCTCGACGTGGCGCGCGAGGCCCGCTGTCACGTGGCGGGCGGGCACAGCGTGGACGACCCGGAGCCGAAGTATGGGATGGCCGTGACGGGGCTGGCGGATCCGGGGCGGCTGTTGCGCCTGGACGCCGGGCGGCCGGGCACTCCGCTGTCCCTCACCAAGCCGCTCGGGATCGGGGTGCTGAACACCCGGCACAAGGCGACGGGCGAGGTCTTCCCGGAGGCCGTCGCGGCGATGACGACGCTGAACGCCGAGGCGTCGCGGGCCGCGCTGGAACGCGGTCACCGCTGCGCGACCGACGTGACCGGCTTCGGCCTCCTGGGGCACCTGTACAAGATGGCGCGGGCGAGCGGCGTGACGGCGGTGGTGGACTCCGCGGCCGTGCCCTATCTGGAGGGGGCGCGGGAGGCCGTCCGCGCGGGATACGTCTCCGGGGGGACGCGCCGCAATCTGGCGTGGGTGACGCCGCACGCCGACTTCGGCGGGGTGCCGGAGGAGGACCGGCTGCTGCTGGCCGACGCCCAGACCTCCGGCGGGCTGCTCGTCGCCGGTGAGGTGCCCGGCGCGCCGGTGGTGGGCGAGCTCATCGCCCGGGGGCCGGACGCCCTGGTCGTCCGGTAGCACGATCCCGGGGGGCCGGACGCCCTGGTCGTCCGATAGCACGCCCCCCGGAACACCCTGGTCGTCCGATAGCACGCCCCCGCACACCCTGGTCGTCCGATAGCACGACCCCCGCCGGAACGCCCTGGTCGTCCGCTGATGCGTTTCCGTACGTCACCGAGGCGGTACCCCGTGTGGCCGGTTCGGGGGCGGACACGGCATGATCCCAGCTGTGAGCTCCGTGCACGGTACCGACGTGGAGTACGTCGCCGACCTCGCCGGGATCTTCGTCTTCGCGATCACCGGCGCGCTGGTCGGCGTGCGCAAGCGTTTCGACGTCGTCGGCATGGCGGTGCTCGCGGAGATCACCGCGCTGGGTGGCGGGGTGCTGCGCGACCTGGTCATCGGGGATGTGCCGCCGGCGGCGTTCCGGGATCTGGGGTACACGACCGTCCCGCTCGTGGCGACCGCGCTGACCGTCGTCTGGCATCCGCATCTGGAACGCATCCGCCGAATCGTGCTGGTGCTCGACGCCGCCGGGCTGGGGCTGTTCAGCGTGGCGGGCGCGACGAAGGCCCTCACGTTCGGGCTGGGATCGCCGGCCGCGGTCGCGCTGGGGGTGACGACGGCGATCGGCGGCGGCATCCTGCGCGACGTGCTGGCGCGCGAGGTGCCGAACGTCCTGCACGATCGCCAGCTGTACATCGTCCCCGCTCTCCTGGGTGCGACGACCGCCACGATCGCGTACGGTCTGGGCGCGCGCGGATACGTCGTGACGCTCGTCACGGCCGCGCTGGCGTTCGGGGTCCGGCTGCTGGCGATCCGGCTACGGTGGCGAATGCCGCGGGCGCGCGGCATTCAGGACCGCACGTGAAACGTTCCTGTCCGGCTTCGGTCAGGCGCGGATCAGTGGGATCCAGGAGCCGAAACCTAACGTCTTAGGTTAAAGCCGGTTTGCACAGCGGGCCGCAGACTAGTTGGCTAGTACAGCTTTGTGGGGTTATGCAACGAGGGGCGGTTGTCCGTGCACGAATCACCTGAGGGCTACGGCCAGGGGCCGTACTCCAACCAACCGCAGGGTCAGGGCGGCTACCCTCCCCAGCAGCCGTACCCAGGTCAGCCAGGTCAGGGCTATGGGCAGGGCCAGCAGCCCTACCCGGGCCAGGGGGGCTATCCCGGCGAAGGCCAGCAGTCGCCGTACTACCCGAACGACCCGCAGCAGCCGTACGGCGCTCAGCCGCCCGGGGGTCAGCCGCCCGGCGGCGGCTGGGGCGGAGGCGGCGGGTACGGCCCGTCGGAGCCGGGCGGACCCGGAGGCTGGGGGCCGCCGCCGGGGGGAGGCCGGAAGAACAACGGGCCGGTCATCGTCGTGTCGATCGTGGCCGCCCTGGTCGTCCTCGGGGGTGGCATCGCGACCGCCGTGGCGCTGAGCGGCGGCGATGACAAGAAGAAGCCGCCGATCGCCGTCAGCACGTCGCCGCTGCTGCCGACCACGTCGCCGACGGGGGGCTACCCCACGGTCGATCCGTCTGAAAGCCCTTCGGTGCCCACGTCCTCGCCGACGCTGGACGCGGCTGCGACGGCGCAGCCGGGTGACTGCGTCAAGAACACCGGCTCGTCGACGAAGCCGCACCTGGAGGACTCGAGCTGTCACTCGGGCGTCTACAAGGTGCTCAAGCGGTACAGCGGCACGTCCGACTGGGACAAGTGCAAGAGCGTCCCGGGCTACACGGCGGCGTACCGCCGGCGCAACACCTACACCTTCATGAGCTTCGTGCTCTGCATGAAGAAGCTCTGACCTGCGGACGGGGCCCGGCGCTCATGGGACGGTACGGCGCTCGCGCTGCGGGACGACGGTGTACTTCGGATCCTCGGCCGAGGTGTGCCCGGCGTACAGCACCGCGAAGCGGGTGCACAGCGCGCCTCCGGTGAGCGACAGGCCGGCGAGGACGCCGGCCAGCCGGCTCCGCCCCGCCGCGAGAGTGCCGGCCGCTCCGACCGCGGTCAACGCGCGCCCGCAGCGCATCAGGACGCCCGCGCGTCCGATCCGGTACGGCTCGGAGATCAGTTCCGGCCGCTCGCGCATGCCGACGCCGCGCTCGAGGGCCCCGGCGGCCGCCAGTTCGAGTCCGGCGCCGAGCAGTGCCATCCGGCGGGCCGGCCCCGATTCGCCGCGCGGCGTGGCGATCATGCCGATGGCGCCGCCGCTGGCCAGTGAGCTGCCGGTGAACAGCAGCGGCAGGTGGCGGTAGGCCTCGTGCCAGGCGGGCACGGCCGTGTCGGCCAGCACCACGCCCGTGTAGGTCGCCACGATCGGCCCGGTCACTGCCGAGGCCATGCCCGCCGCGCGGCCCAGCGACGGGGCGATCCCGGTGACGGCGGAGGCCGCCGCCGCCATCGTGAAGCCGCCCTGCCCGGCGAGGACCCAGGAGCCGACGCTCATCGGCGAGGTGGGCTTGAAGACCCGCAGCATGTTGAAGAACCGCTCCGGACGGCCGAGCTCGGCGACGAGTACCCCGGCACCCGCCGTGCCCGCCGCCGCGGCCGTGAGCCTGCCGGTCAGCGCGAGCCTGCGCCGTCCGGTCGCGTCAGCCAGCGCCGCCATCGTCGAGGAGGCGCCCGACAGCCCGCCCAGGTAGAGGTAGACGGGCATGTGCGGAGCCTTCCAGCGCGGCTTCTTCAGCACCGGGCGGCCGTAGTAGGAGCGGAACTCCGCGCGCGGAACCATGCGCTCCTCGCGGCCCCGCGACATCAGCGCCTCCCGAGGAACGACAGGGCCGCTCCCCCCGCCAGGGCGAGTGCGGCGCCGCCGGCCCACCGCCACATGGCGGGCAGGTCGCGGGTGGTGACGACCGGGTCCGGCGGCAGTCCGTACACCTCGGGCTCGTCGAGGAGCAGGAAGAACGCGCCCGCGCCACCGACTCCGTCGTTCTCGTCCTCGCCGTAGAGGCGCGCCTCGGTCACGCCGTCCTCGTGGAGCGCGTCCAGGCGGGTCTGGGCGCGTTCTCGTAGTTCGTCGAGGGGACCGTACTGGATGGAGTCGGTCGGGCAGGCCTTGGCGCAGGCGGGTTCGAGACCGTCACCGGTCCGGTCGTAGCACAGGGTGCACTTCCAGGCGCGGCCGTCGTCCTCGCGGCGGTCGATGACGCCGTACGGGCAGGCGGACACGCAGTAGGCGCAGCCGTTGCAGATGTCCTCCTGCACGACGACCGTGCCGAGCTCGGTGCGGATCAGCGCGCCGGTGGGGCAGACGTCGAGGCACGCGGCGTGGGTGCAGTGCTTGCACACGTCGGAGGCCATGAGCCAGCGGGTCCCGTCACCGTCGCCGACCTGATGCTGCCGGGTCTGCTCGACGAACGCGACGTGCCGCCACGTGCTCGCGCCGAGCGCGCCGGTGTTGTCGTACGACATGCCGGTGAGCGTGAAGCCGTCGTCGGGGACGGCGTTCCACTCCTTGCAGGCCACCTCGCACGCCTTGCAGCCGATGCAGACGGAGGTGTCGGTGAAGAATCCCCGGCGCTCGGGCGGATCGGGGTAGCCGGCGTCCTCGGCGACGTCCGGGAGCGGTCCGTACAGGCTGTTGCTCATGGTCAGTCCTCCGGGATCCCGGCCATGCGGCGGTAACGGCGCACCAGGGCGCGCAGGGCCGGGCCCTGCGGGCGGCGACCGGGCTGGATGTCGCAGGTGGCCGCCTTGCTCTCCTGGATGTGGGTGTTCGCGTCCAGCACGATCGGCAGCAGGTCGTTGGCCGAGTCGCCGCGGACGACGCCGGCGGAGCCCCAGTGGTACGGCAGCCCGACCTGGTGGATGACGCGGCCGTGGACGCGGAGCGGCCTGACGCGGTCGGTGACGAGGATCCGGGCCTCGATGGCGGTGCGCGCGGAGATGATCGTCGCCCAGTCGCCGTGGACGAGGCCGCGTTCGGCGGCCAGTTCCGGCGACACCTCGCAGAACATCTCCGGCTGCAGTTCGGACAGGTACGGCAGGAACCGGCTCATGCCGCCCGCGGTGTGGTGCTCGGTGAGCCGGTAGGTCGTGACGACGTACGGGTAGACGTCGCCGCCGACGGGGTTGTAGCGGTTGCCGGGACGCGGGTAGACCTGCCGCGTCGGGTTCGCCTGCTGCCCGTACAGCAGGTTGCGCACCGGCGACTCCTGCGGCTCGTAGTGGGCGGGCAGCGGTCCGTCGACCAGGCCGCGCGGGACGAACAGCCAGCCCTTGCCATCCGTCTGCATGATGAACGGGTCGGTCCCGGCCAGGGCGGCCTCGGCGGTGGCGCCGGGCGGCGGTTCGTACGACGGCGGCTTGGTCTTCTCGAAGTCGGGGACGTCGTGGCCGGTCCACTGCTCGCCGTCCCACCAGACGTAGGCCTTCCGCTCGCTCCACGGGCGGCCCCGCGGGTCGGCGGAGGCGCGGTTGTAGAGGATGCGGCGGTTGGACGGCCACGCCCAGCCCCACTCGGGCGCGACCCAGGACTGCTCCGAGCCGGGCTTGCGTCGGGCGGTCTGGTTGACGTCGTCGGTGAAGCAGCCGGAGTAGATCCAGCAGCCGCTGGTCGTCGAGCCGTCCTCCTTCAGCGCGGTGAACCCGCTGAGTGTCCTCCCCTCGGCGTCGTATCCGTTGATCTCGCGAAGGACCGCCTCCGCGGACGGGTCGCGGTACGGGCCCTCCTCCGGGTAGTCCCAGGTGAGGTCGAGGACGGGCCGGTCGATCGGGTCGGCGGAGCCGGCCAGCCGCTCGCGGATCCGCAGGCCCAGGTGGTACATGAACCACAGGTCGCTGCGGGCGTCGTTCGGCGGGTCGAGCGCCTTGTGGTGCCACTGCAGGAGACGCTGGGTGTTGGTGAACGTCCCGTCCTTCTCCACGTGGGAGGCCGCGGGCAGGAAGAACACCTCGGTGCCGATCTCCTCCGGGGTCCACTCCCCCGACTCGATCTCCGGGCCCTCCTTCCAGAAGGTCGCGCTCTCGATGAGCTGCAGGTCCCGGACGACCAGCCAGTCGAGGGAGGCGAGCCCGAGACGTTGCAGCCGACCGGCCGCCGAGCCGACGGCGGGGTTCTCCCCCATGAGGAAGTAGCCCTTGACCATGCCGTCGATCTGGTCGAGGACGGTCTGGTACGTGCCGTGGTCGCCGGTGAGGCGCGGCAGGTAGTCGAAGCAGAAGTCGTTGTCCTCGGTGGCGGCGTCGCCCCACCACGCCTTGAGAAGGCTGACCATGTAGGCGCGCTTGCGCCCCCAGAAGCCGGTGTCCCCCGCGGCGCGTTCGAGGTAGGTGTCGAGGTCCTCGTGGTGGTGGGCGTACGGCATCGGCAGGTAGCCGGGCAGGATGTTGAACAGAGTGGGGATGTCCGTGGAGCCCTGGATGCTCGCGTGGCCGCGCAGCGCGAGGATGCCCCCGCCGGGCCGCCCGATGTTGCCGAGCAGGAGCTGCAGGATCGAGGCGGTGCGGATGTACTGCGCGCCGACCGTGTGCTGGGTCCAGCCGACGCTGTACACCCAGGCGGTGGTGCGGTCCGGCCCCGAGTTCGCGACGACCGTGTCGGCGAGTTCGGCGAAGTCGCGCCGGGAGATGCCGCAGACCTGCTCGACCATCTCCGGCGTGTAGCGCGCGAAGTGCCGCTTCAGCACCTGGTAGACGCAGCGCGGATGCTGAAGCGTCTCGTCGCGGTGCTCGGCGGGACCGGTCCGCGCTGCGGTCGCCTCGTACGTCGCGCCGGGGCCATGCTCGTGGGTGATGCCTGATGAGGGCCGGTGCGGTTCCTGCTCCTCGCGCGCTCCGGCCGCGGGCGCCGTCTCCTCACCGCCGTCGGCGTACGCCCAGGTCTCCGGGTCATAGGAGTGGGTGTCGGCGTCGTAGCCGGAGAACAACCCGTCGAGGTCCTCGGTGTCCCGGAAGTCCTCGTTCAGGAGGACCGCGGCGTTGGTGTAGCGCAGGACGTACTCGCGGAAGTCGTGGCCGCCGCTCAGCACGTGGTTGATCAGCGCGCCGAGCAGGACGATGTCGCCGCCCGCGCGGATCGGCAGGTGCCGGTGCGCCATCGCGCTCGTGCGGGTGAACCGCGGGTCGATGTGGAAGATCCGCGCCCCGCGCGCCTTCGCCTCCATCACCCACTGGAACCCGACCGGATGGCACTCGGCCATGTTCGAACCCTGGATGACGATGCAGTCGGCGTTGGCGAGGTCCTGCTGGAACGTCGTCGCGCCGCCGCGCCCGAAACTGGTCCCCAGACCGGGGACGGTGGCGGAGTGTCAAATACGGGCCTGGTTCTCGATCTGGATCGCCCCCAGCGCGGTCCAGAGCTTCTTGATGAGGTAGTTCTCCTCGTTGTCGAGCGTGGCGCCGCCGAGGTGCGCGAAGCCCATCGTGCGCCGGACCTTCTTGTCCTCGACGGTGTCCTGCCAGCCATCCCGGCGAGCCTCGAGCACCCGGTCGACGATCATGTCCATCGCCTCGTCGAGGCCGAGCGGCTCCCACTCGGTGGTATGCGGCCGGCGGTACAGCACCGTGGTCTGCCGAGTCGGCGACGTGACGAGTTGCTTGCTGGCCGAGCCCTTCGGGCACAGCCGGCCGCGGGAGATCGGCGAGGCGGGGTCCCCCTCGATCTGGACGACCTTCTCGTCCTTGACGTAGACCTTCTGCCCGCAGCCGACCGCGCAGTACGGGCAGATGGAGTCCGCTACTCGGTCGGCCGTCTCGGTGCGCGCGACGAGGGCGTCCGTGCGCCGGGAACGCGCCGCCCGGCCCCGCCCCAGCCGGTCGGCGCCGGTGAGCTGGCGGATCACCGGCCAGGCGTCGATGCCCACGTCCGCTCGTCGCCCCCTCCCGGTAGATCTCCTCCTCGCCCGCCCCTTTCCCCGTTCGCGGCTGTTGAAGCATGTTTCTCCCCGGAACCGCGAAGGGCCCGCCGGAGGTCCGGCGGGCCCTGCCGTTCAGTCCGGTTCGGTGCGCTCAGAAGGCCTTGCCGAGGTCGCGGGCGCGGGCGAGCGCCGTGCGGCGGCCGGCGTCCGCGTCGGCGGTGACGAGGTTCGGCCGGAACTCCACGGCCTCGACGTCCGTGATCCCCGCCCAGCGCAGCCAGTCCTCGAAGAAGGGCCGCTGGAAGTCGTTGCCGAAGGCGGGGCCGCGCCCCTCGCCGTAGACGGCGCCGGTGTAGACGACGGCCGCCTTCTTGCCGCGCAGCAGGCCCGTGTAGCCCTGCTCCGGATCGAACGCGAAGACCATGCCGGGCTGGGACACGACGTCGATGAACTGCTTGAGGATGTACGGCACTCCGGCGTTCCACATCGGGACGCTGAAGAGGTACCGGTCGTAGGAATCGAACCGCTCGAAGGTCTCCCGCGCCGCCTGCCAGGCGTCCGCCTGCTCGCCGACCGGCTCCTCGCCCGCGAACACCGCCATCTTCGCGGCGGCGGCGGGCGACCCGAACGCCGGCAGGGTGCCGTCCCACAGGTCGAAGGTGTCGACGACGCGCCCCGGTGCGGCCTCCCGGTAGGCGTCCAGGAAGGCGCGCGCGAGGGTCAGCGACGCGGATCGGTCACCGCGCGGCGACGCGGAGATGTGCAGCAGACGACTCATCGGTTCATCCTCTCAATCGGACCACAGTCCGGTTATCCGTGGCCTCGGAGATTACCGGACTGTGGTCCGATTCTTCAAGCGGTACCGTCGGATCATGGGCCGAGTGACCGTGCGACGGCGGATCGCGCACATCGACGAACGAGGACGCCGAGCGATGCCCGACACGCTCGTCGTCGAGGAACCCCTCGAGATCCGCCTGGCGGGACGTCCGCTGTCGGTCACCATGCGGACACCGGGGAACGACTTCGACCTGATCACCGGGTTCCTGTACGCCGAAGGCGTCATCCGCGCGGCCTCCGACGTCGCCGCGATGCGCTACTGCGCCGACACCGACACCTTCAACGTCGTCGACGTCACCCTCGCCGAGGAGGTACGCCCGCCGGAGGTCTCGGTGGAGCGCTCCTTCTACACGACCAGCGCGTGCGGGGTGTGCGGGAAGACCAGCATCGACGCGATCCGGCAGCGGGCGACGTACGACGTCCGGTCCGACGCGACCGTGCTCGACCCGGAGGTCCTGGTCTCCCTGCCGCAGACACTGCGCGAGGCGCAGCGGGTGTTCGAGCGGACCGGTGGGCTGCACGCCGCCGGGCTGTTCGACGCGACCGGCGCGCTCCTCGCCCTCCGTGAGGACGTCGGGCGGCACAACGCCGTCGACAAGGTGATCGGGTGGGCGCTGAAGGACGGCCGCCTGCCGCTGGCCGGCCACGTGCTCCTGGTCAGCGGCCGCGCGTCGTTCGAACTCACCCAGAAGGCCCTGCTGGCCGGGATACCGGCGCTGGCGGCCGTGTCCGCGCCGTCCTCACTCGCCGCCGAGCTGGCGGAGGAGTCCGGGATGACACTCGTCGGCTTCCTCCGCGGGCAGTCCATGAACGTCTACTCGGGGGCCGAGCGCCTCAAGGACTGACCGCGGCGAGCGAGGCTGGGTGGGCCCCCGACAGGGGGCTGGAGACCGGCAGACGGCCGGTGAGGAACGATCCGGTCGCGGAACGAGCGCGGCGAGCGTGGAAGTGGGCACGCGGCGAGTGCGGTGGTGAGCGCGCGGCCGTACGGTGGACCCCATGCCCGACGACACGCGAACGCGCCGGATCCGCGGCGACGGCGTCGACCTGGCGGTGTACGAGCGCGGCTCCGGGCCGACGGTGCTGCTCGTGCACGGCTACCCGGACACCCACGCCGTCTGGGACGGGGTCGCCGCGCGGCTGGCGGGCCGGCCCCGACCAACCGACCCCGACCGACCTCCCGGCCGACCCCGACCAACCGACCCCGACCGGTCTCCCGGCCGGTTCCACGTCGTGGCGTACGACGTGCGGGGCGCGGGAGCGTCGTCCCGCCCGTCGGGTCGGGAGGCGTACGGGTTCGGTCATCTCCTGGCGGACATGAGGGCCGTGCTCGACGCCGTCTCCCCCGACGCGCCCGTGCATCTCGCCGCCCATGACTGGGGCTCGATCCAGTCGTGGGAGGCCGTCCGTGCGACGCCGGAGCGGTTCGCCTCGTTCACGTCCATCTCCGGGCCCTGCCTCGACCACGCGTCGCACTGGTTCCGGTCCCGCCTGCGACGGCCCTCCGGCGTGCCGGCCGCCGCGCGGCAGCTGCTGCACTCCTGGTACATGGCGGCCTTCCAGGTGCCGGTGGTGCCCGAACTGGTCTGGCGACACTGGCTGGCCGGCCGCTGGAGCCGGCGCCTGGAACGGGCCGAAGGCATCCCGGCCGGCGACGGTCACCCCGCCCCGACGCTGCTCCAGGACGCCGTCGCGGGCCTGAACCTGTACCGGGCCAACATGCTCGGCCTGAGCCGCAGCGCGCGCCGGACCGGCGTCTCGCCGCACGTGACCGTGCCGACGCAGGTCATCGTGCCCACCGAGGACGCCTACGCGACCCCCGCGCTGGCCGCCGAGGCCCCTCGCCCCTTCACCGAGCACCTGCGCGTACGGCCGGTCCCGATGTCGCATTGGGGGCTCCTCGCCCAGCCGGAGGAGATCGCGCGGCTCATCGCCGACCACATCGATCACACCGCCGCCCCCTGACCGCACCACGGCGGCCCGGCGAGGCGACGCCGGGCCGTGGCGTCAAGCGCGCGGCAGGCGTCTCATGAGCCGCAGCGAGAGCGTCATGAACTGCGCACCGCGGCCCGCTCCTCACCGGTCGCCGCCACCATTCCCAGGAGCTCCGCCACGAGGTTCGGGCCCAGCATGGGACCGTCGCGACGTGCCGCCGCCGGCGCGGCGCCGTCGCGCTCGGCGGCCGCGCGGGTCACGAGGCGACCCCGGCTGGGGCCAGCGCCGCCTGCATCGCCGCTCCGTCGACGTAGGAGTGCTTCTCCTTCACCGCGCGACCGAAACCCCCTAGACGAACGCGGGGCGAGGCGGCTGCGCGCCGGCGGGCTCGCGACAGGCCGCGGCGAGCCGGGAGACGGCGTCTCGCAGCACCTCTGGCGGGAGCACGTACGGCACGCGCACGTGGTCGTCGAGGACGCCGTCCACGCCGAAGGCCGTCCCCGGCACGACGTGCAGGCCGTACCGGGCCGCGGTCGCCGCCAGCGCCGTGCTCGACGTCCCCGGCAGCCGTACCCACAGCGACAGGCCGCCCGGCGGGACGGTGAACTCCCAGTCCGGGCACTCGCGGCGCAGGGCGTCGACGAGGGCCGCGCGCCGTTCGCGCAGCATGGCACGCCGCTCGCCGGCCACCGCGTCCATGCGGCCGAGCAGCCCGGCGACGATCAGCTGCTCCAGCACCGGACTGGCAAGATCGACCGACTCCCGGGCCTCGACCAGCCTGCGGACGAGCGCCTGGGTCGCCCGGATCCACCCGATCCGCAGGCCGCCCCACAACACCTTCGACGCCGACCCGATGCTGATCACACGCCCGTCGGTGTCGTGGGCGGCGAGTGGGCGCGGCCGCGCGACATCGTCCACGGCCAGCTCGGTGAAGGTCTCGTCGGTGATGACGTACGCTCCGGTGGCCCGCGCGGCCGCCACCACCGCGGCACGGACGTCGTCGTCCATGAGCAGGCCGGTGGGGTTCTGGAAGTCGGGGATGAGGTACGCCAGCCGGGCGGCGGACTGCCGCAGTCCGCTCGTGATGAGCTCGGGGTCCCAGCCGGCGTTGACGCCCGCCGGCACGAGGCGCGCCCCCGCGCGGCGCAGCGCGTCGAGGGCGTGCGGGTAGGTCGGTGACTCGACGAGCACCGGATCGCCGGGGCGTACGAACGCCTGGACGACGAGGCACAGTGCGTGCTGCGCGCCGGTCGTCACCAGGATCTGCTCCGGCAGGGTGGGCACGCCGCGGGCGGTGTAGCGCGCGGCGATGGCCTCGCGCAGCGTCCACAGTCCGAGCGGTTCGTAGCCGGGCCCGCGGGTGTAGCACGGGAGCTCGGCCACGGCGGCGGCGACATCGTCCTCGAACCCGCGCGGCGCGGGCGGTGCGACGCAGGCCAGGTCGATGAGCGTCCGGTCCTCGGCGAGGCCGTGACGCGCCGCCCCGGGGCTGCCGGCGGGCAGCGCCGTCCAGCTGCCCGCGCCCTGGCGGCTCTCCACGTATCCCTCGGCGCGCAGCGCGTCGTACGCGGAGGTCACCGTCGTCCGGCTCAGCCCCAGGGCGGCCGCGAGGTCGCGTTCGGCGGGCAACCGCGTTCGCAGCGGGAGCCGGCCGTCGAGGACGAGACCCCGGAGGCTCCGCGCCAGTGCGGCGTACAGGGGCCGGCCCTCCGGCGTACCGCCGAGAAGCCGGGCAAGGCCGGTGGCATTGATCGTCCGAGACGCCATATGGCCACTTTTCCTGATTGGCCCTTAATCGGCAAGCCACTTCCATGAGGGAATGGGACATCCCGGACGGGCGTCCGCGGATCACCAAGGATCCGCAGGCAGACTCGCCCAACGCTCAGAGGAGACCAGTGATCGTCCGCCGATTGGCCCAGCTGTATGTCGGATTGGCCCTCTACGGCCTCGGCATCGCCCTCCAGGTGGCCTCACGGCTCGGCAACGACCCGTGGGACACCCTCCACCAAGGGCTCGCCCGCCAGACCGGGCTGTCGATCGGCACGTGGATCATCATCGCCGGTGTGGCCGTGATGGCCCTGTGGATCCCGCTCCGCCAGCGGCCCGGGATCGGCACGATCAGCAACGCCATCCTCGTCGGCCTGTTCGCCGACCTCTTCCTGTGGGCGCTCCCCCATCCCGGCACCCTCGCCCTCCGCTGGGGCTACCTCGTCACCGCGATCATCGTCGGCGGGTTCGCGACCGGGTGCTACATCGGGGCGGGGCTGGGTCCGGGGCCGCGCGACGGCCTGACCACCGGCCTGGCCGCGCGCGGGCACTCGATCCGCGTCGTCCGGACCGGCATCGAACTGACGGTGCTCGCCGTCGGCTGGGTGCTGGGCGGCACCGTCGGCATCGGCACGCTCGTCTACGCGGTGACCATCGGCCCGCTCACGCACGTCTTCATCCCGATGCTGCAGATCAAGCGGGCGTCGAAGCGAGACGACGCGCCCCGGCGCCCGGCCGTGCCCGTCCCGGCCGAGGGCGGGAACGCACCCTGAAGAAGTACTTCGGGACGTCGTGGTCGGCGACGCCGTAGAAGTGGGTGAGCACCAGCCCGTACGTGAAGAAGATCGCGTTGTAGAGGAACGACCGGCTGATCATCAGCACCGCGCCGAGCAGCGACCGCGAAGGGTCATCTCCTCGGTCCACGCACCGTTGCGAGGGACAGAGGAGACGTAACCGCCCGATTCACCGGTAAACAACACACGGAACGGGCAGGTTTGACGGTTGCGCGACCGCGATGGAGCGCTACGGTACGACGGGGATCCGCTACAAAGAGGGGGCTGGGGTGCCCGGACGTATCGAGGACTACGCGCTCATCGGCGACCTGTTCAGCTGCGCGCTCGTCGGGCGGGACGGCTCGATCGACTGGATGTGCCTGCCGCGCTTCGACTCCCCCGCCTGCTTCGCCGGCCTGCTCGGAACGCCCGACAACGGCCGGTGGCAGATCGCCCCGGTCTCCGGCGGCCAGGCGACGCGCCGCCGCTACCGCGGCGACACCCTGATCCTGGAGACCGAGTGGGACACCCCGGACGGCACCGTCCGGGTGATCGACTTCATGCCGGAGCGCGGCGACGCGGCCGACGTCGTCCGCATCATCGAGGGCGTGTCGGGCCGGGTCCCCATGCGCCTCGATCTGCGGCTCCGGTTCGACTACGGGCGGGTCATCCCCTGGATGCGCCGCACCGGCGACCACCTCACCGGCATCGCCGGTCCCGGCTCCGTCTGGCTGCGCAGCCCCATCGAGCTGGAGGGCCGCGACTTCGCGCACCGCGCGACGTTCGTGGTCTGCGAGGGCGACTCGCTGCCGTTCGTGTGCACGTGGCACCCCTCGCACCTGCCCGCCCCGCGCGACGTCGACCCGTACGAGGCCCTCGAGGGCACCGAGCGGTTCTGGACCGACTGGGCACAGCAGTGCACGTACGACGGCCAGTACCGTGACGCGGTCGTACGCTCCCTGGCCACCCTCAAGGCGCTCACCTTCGAGCCCACCGGCGGGATCATCGCCGCCGCCACGACCTCGCTGCCGGAGGCCATCGGCGGGGTGCGCAACTGGGACTACCGCTTCTGCTGGCTGCGCGACGCGACGATGACCCTCGAGGCGCTGCTGCGCAGCGGCTACCGCGACGAGGCGAAGGCCTGGCGGTCCTGGCTGATGCGCGCCGTGGCCGGCGAGCCTCAGGATCTGCAGATCATGTACGGCGTGGCCGGGGAGCGCCGGCTGGAGGAGTACGAGCTGCCATGGCTGCCCGGGTACGAGGACTCCCGGCCCGTCCGTGTCGGCAACTCCGCGTCCAAGCAACTGCAGCTCGACGTCTTCGGTGAGGTCGCCGACTCGCTGTTCCTCGCCCTGAACAGCGGCATCCAGCCCGAACGGCACGCCTGGTCGCTGCAGCGCGCACTGACGGGCTTCCTGGAGGAGCACTGGGGCGACCCGGACGAGGGCCTGTGGGAGGTCCGCGGACCGCGGCGGCAGTTCGTCCACTCGAAGGTCATGACGTGGGTCGCGGTCGACCGCGCCGTCCGCATGATCGAGACCTTCGACCGCCAGGGCCCGCTGGACAAGTGGCGGGCGCTGCGCGACGAGATCCACCGCGAGGTGTGCGCCAAGGGGTTCGACACCGACCGCGGCACCTTCACCCAGTCGTACGGGTCGCAGGAGCTGGACGCCGCCCTGCTGCTCATCCCCCGGGTCGGCTTCCTGCCTCCCGACGACCCGCGCGTCGTCGGCACGGTCGAGGCGATCCAGCGCGAGCTCACCGTCGACGGCTTCGTCGAGCGGTACCAGACCGGCGAGCAGGAGCACGGCGTCGACGGCCTGCCGGGACGCGAGGGCGCGTTCCTCGCCTGCAGCTTCTGGCTGGCCGGCGCGCTGCAGCAGATCGGCCGGGTCGACGAGGCCCGCGAGCTCTTCGAGCGGCTGCTCGACCTGCGCAACGACGTCGGCCTGCTGGCGGAGGAGTACGACCCGCGCCTGCGCCGTCAGGTCGGCAACTTCCCGCAGGCGTTCAGCCACGTGCCCCTCGTGCTCACCGCCTACGACCTCGACGGCCACGACGGCCTCCGCCGCCCACGCGCCGCGACCTGAGCCACGGTTGAATCACCGGCATGAGCGAACAGTCACGCGGCGTCCTCTACCTCATCGCCTGCGCATCCCCGCGAGCCCGCCGCATCGCGGAGTTGGTGGGACTTCTTCAGGCCGACGGCTGGGACGTCTGCGTCATCTCCACGCCGCAGGCCCGGAAGTTCATCGACACCGATGCGCTCGCCGCGCAGACCGGTCACCCTGTCCGTCACGACTACAAGCACCCCGACGAGCCTGACGTGCTGCCCGCCGCCGATGCCATGGCGGTCTGTCCGGCGACCTTCAACACGCTGAACAAATGGGCGCTGGGAATCAGCGACACGCTGGCGCTGGGGCTCCTCACCGAGGCGATCGGCCTCGGCCTGCCGCTCGTGGCCGCACCGGCTCTGAACAGCGCGCAAGCCGGGCATCCGGCGTTCGACCAGAGCCTCGCCGTCCTGCGCGCCGCCGGGGTGAACGTCCTGTACGGCCCGGGCGTCTATGAGCCGTCGCCCCCTGGGAGCGGAGGCGGAGACTACCCCTGGGACCTGGTGATCGACGCTCTCAAGGACCGGACCTACTCGACGGGATGACCGTGCCGCATCCCGAGGGCGCGGTGGCGGCCGGACCGCCCTCGCCCGGCGGCGGGCCGCACGAAAATCGCTGTGTCCGCGGTAGATCGGCCGCTACGATCGCGGACACTTGATCACGGCGGTGGGGACGCGCCGCCCACGACCGTTCCTGGAAAGGCGCTCCCGATGACGCGGATTCCGGCACAACGGCCCGGCCACCCCGAGCTGCTGGAACGGGCGCATCCTTTCCGGCAGTGGAAGACCTGGCGGATTCCCGGGACCGAGCTGACCCTCAGCGGCTACTCCCGCGCGAACGACAAGACCTTCTTTCACATCCCCGAGCTACGGTGCAGCCTCGACGCGGGGCTGTGCGAAGGGCGGCAGGTCGACACGGTCTTCCTGACGCACACCCACCACGACCATTCCAAGGACCTCGACTACCTCGCTTCCAAGGACTCGGGCACGGACATCTACCTGCCGGCCGAGGCGATGCCGTACGTGGAGTCCTACCTGCGCGCTTCCGCCGAGCTGAACCACGGAGCGGGGTTCGACCCGGCCCTGGCGGGCGGCTACCGCCTGCACGGCGTGCGGCAGGACGACGAGTTCGTCTTCGGGCGCCGCGGACACCGCGTGCGGGTGGTGGAATGCGAGCACAAGGTGCCGTGCGTGGGATACGCCTTCTCGGAGCGGCGCAAGGCGCTGCGGCCGGAGTTCGAGGAGCTGCGGCGGTCGCTGGCGCGAGAAGGCCGGGGCGGGGAATTCGGCCGGATCATGGCGCGGAACCGCGCGGAGGGCGTCGAGGTCGACGAGGAGGTCCACCGGCCGCTGTTCGCCTTCCTCGGTGACACGCACGTGAACGTGTTCGAGCGGAATCCATGGCTCTTCGAGTACCCGGTCGTCATCACCGAGTGCACCTTCATCGACGATGCCGAGATGGATCGTGCGAATCGGGTCGGGCACACGGTGTGGAGCCGGCTCCGGCCCGTGGTCGAGGCTCACCCGGAGACCTTGTTCGTCCTGACCCACTTCAGTCTGCGCTACTCGGACCGGGAGATCCTCGCGTTCTTCCGGCGGGAGTGGGAGGAGGCGACGGACTCACGGCCGGACAACGTCGTGCTGTGGGCGCACCCGGAGAGCCGCCTGCCCGAGCAGCACCAGCACAGCGCATCCTGAGCCGCCGCGCCCGTGCGGGTCACGGCAAGCGGGTCAGTCCGCCATCCGCCAGGTCTTCCGGGGCTTGCCGTGCATCCGTCCGGGGATGCCGGGGCGTCGCTGCCACGGGTGGGGTCCGGTGGGCGGGCGGTAACCGACGCCCAGTGCGTCCAGGCGGGCGTAGTGCGCGTCGTTCATCCGGCGCTCGAAGCCGGCGAAGTCGCGTTCATCCGGGCCTGGCAGGTCCGACCAGGCCACTTCGGCGAACGCGGCGAGCCGGGGGAACGCCTGGTAGTCCACCCGGCCGCGGTCCTCGGCGACTTCGGTCCACAGGTTGGCCTGGGTGCCGATGACGTTCGCCGCGTGCGGTGTGCCGGTCAGCCGGGGTGGTATCGGCTCGAACCGGTAGACGTCCTCGAGCGTGTGCACCCACCCGACGGGCACGGGCTCGTCGGCACCGTGGGCCTGGGCGTGGTCGAGGTAGACCTCCTGTTGAGGACACATCACCACGCTGTGGCCGGCCTCCGCGGCGGCGATCCCGCCCCTGTACCACCGCCAGCACATGACGGCGGCGCCCTCCGCCAGGCCGCCCTCCAGTATCTCGTCCCAGCCGATGAGACGCCGTCCACGCGCGGCGAGCCAGCGGCCGAAGTGTCGGATCATCCAGGACTGAAGCTCGTCCTCGTCCTTGAGCCCCAACTCACGGATGCGCGCCTGGGCCGTGGGCGACTTGCGCCACTGGTCCTTGCGGCACTCGTCACCGCCGATATGGACGAACCGGCCGGGGAAGATCTCCAGCACCTCCTCCAGGACATCCTCGTAGAAACGCAGCACGGCGTCGGTAGGGGCCAGCACGTTGGGATTGATGCCCCAGTCGGTCAGCACCTCCAGCGCGGCGGTGTCGATGACGTCGGCGTTCCCCAGTTCGGGATAGGCGGCGATGGCCGCCTGCGAATGACCCGGCAGGTCGATCTCCGGGAGGACCGTGACGTGCCGCTCCGCCGCGTACGCGACGATCTCCCGCAGATCGTCCTGCGTGTAGAAGCCGCCGTGCGGTCGCTCGTCCCAGAGCACCGGCTCGCCCCAGCCCCTGCGGGTCCGCCGCCGCCAGGCGCCGATCTCGGTCAGTCGGGGGTGTCGTTCGATCTCGACGCGCCACCCCTGGTCGTCGGTGAGATGGAGGTGCAGCACGTTCAGCTTGTGGGCGGCCAGCAGGTCGACATAGCGGAGCACGTCCTCCTTGGGCAGGAAGTGTCGCGCGACGTCGAGCATGAAGCCCCGCCAGGCGAAACGCGGCGCGTCGTCGATCGTCACGTACGGCACCGTGACCGGTTCCCGCGCGATGGGGGCGCGGCGAAAGGCGTCCGGGCCCAGCAGCTGCCGCAAGGTCTGACGGCCCCAGAAGACGCCGGCCTCATCACCGCCCACGATCTCGGCGCCGTCGGCCGACACGGTCAGCCGGTACGCCTCCGGCGCGAGCGACGAATCCACTTCGGTACGCACATTCCCGTTGAACGGCCCAGAGCCTCCCAGCCACTCGAGCCGGCGGGGGGCGGGTATCAAGCTCACCTCAGTCGCCACACGCCCAGTCTCATCGCAGAACGACTCACCCGCCAGGCCCGTACTCGGTCTCTGTCGTCAGTACGCCTAGGGAAGGCTGTCGAGGAATTGGAGGAAGTCGGCGGGCAGGACGAGGCGGCCCCCGACGTTGCGGGTCTCCAGCAGGGTCAGGCTGCCGTTGCGGCTCCAGAACAGCTCGGGGGTGAGCGAGCCGGGCCCCTCGTCGTAGGCGTTGCGCGCGAAGGCGTGCAGCCGCTCGGCGGTGACCAGCGCGGTGTTCTTACGGATCGCGCAGGCGGCGATCGCGCTCCGGGTCGGCGCGACGGCGAGCGCGCCGTACGGCCCCGGATCGAGGTAGGCGTCCAGCCAGAGCAGGTGCGTCGCGGCGTAGAACGTCTGCCCTTCCAGCACGCGGATGCCGGTGTCGTCGATGACGTCGCACTCCAGGGGGCCGTCCGCGCGCACGCCGTCGCGGCCGACGGCGAACAGCTCATCGGCCGTCACCGGCCAGGTCAGGGCGTCGTCGGTGACGATGGTGCGGACGGTCGTGGGAGTGTCGGCGACGATCGCCTCGATGAGCCCGGGCGCGAACGGCCGGCAGATGAGGCGGCCGGTGCGGGCCTCGGCCGGATAGACGCGGGCCCGCAGCAGGCCCCGGACCAGCGGGAAGTCGCGCAGGTCGAGCGGCTCCTCGATGGCGGTGATGATGGTGCCGACGTGGTCGGCGACCAGTGCGGGCCAGTCGTCGCGGGGCACCTGCCGGGCCAGCTGCCGCAGGTTGCGCATGCCGATGTGCAGGCGCTGCGGGCCGTCGAGGAGCATGGCGTCGTTCTGGACGGGACGGCAGCCGTAGCCGTGGCTCTCGGCCACGAGCACGACGAGCGAGTCGAGGGCCCGGTCATCGCCGCCGGCCGGGGCGGGCCGGTGGTCGCGGCGTTCGAAGGTCGTCATGGTGTCTCCCCCGCGAAGGCGCCCGGAGGTCCGGTCCGCCGCCCCCGGGCGTCCGGCACGCCCGGGTGGAGTACGAGCGCGTCCGCGTCGAGCAGGACGGGAACGCCCAGCCGGATGGTGAGCTGCCGAGGGCCGTGCCCGACCGGCACGCCCGTGAGGATCGGGACGCCGAGCGGACCGAGGCGGTCGGCGAACACCGCGTCGAGGTCGCCGCAGCCGGTCCAGGTGCCGAGGACGACGCCGGCGACGCCGTCGAACCAGCCCGCCTGGCGAAGCTGCGTGAGCATGCGGTCGACGCGGTAGGGCGCCTCATGGACGTCTTCGAGGAACGCGACGCGCCCGGTCGCCGACTCCGGAGCGTACGGCGTGCCGACGAGGGAGGTCAGGAGGGCGAGGTTGCCCCCGGTCAGGACGCCGGTGGCGCGGCCTCCGCGCAGCGCGTGCGTGCCGTGCACGGACGCTCCCCGGTCGAAGAGGCCGGCGCGCAGGTGGGCGACCGCCTCCGGTTCGGCGTCGGCGATTATCAGTGAGGCGACCATGGGCCCGAAGGAGGTGGCCACCCCGAGCCGCCGCCCGAAGGCCACGTGCAGGGCCGTGATGTCGCTGGATCCGTGCAGGAGTTTGGGGGTCGCGCGGCGGAGCGCGGTCCAGTCGAGGTGGTCGAGGACCCGCGTCGCGCCGTAGCCGCCGCGGGCGCACAGGACGGCGGCGACCCGCGGGTCGCACCAGGCCTCCTGCAGGTCGGCCGCGCGGTCGGCGTCGGCGCCGGCGAGGTAGGCCAGGCCGGGAGCGGTGTCGAGGACGTGCGGGCCGATGGTGACCTCGAGACCGAGGTCGCGCAGCACCGCCACACCGCGCTCAAGGCGGTCAGGATCCACCGGACCGCTGGGGGCGACGACGGCGACTCGATCCCCGGCATGGAGGGACGATGGCTGACCGCCCCCGGGGTCGCGCATCCGCCCCTCCTTGTTATGTGCTGCGTCAGAGCATGACACCAAAAACCCCCGCAGCGGAAGAGGTCAGGTGTCGCGCGCCGGAGCCCTCGGCGGCAGCCCACCTCTGACAGCAGGCGGTCAGAACCTCCCCGATCGGCTCGCTGATCATGCGGCGGGCAAAGTGATCATACGGCGTCCGCCACCCCTGGACGATCGCGGCCCGTCTCATCTCCGGCCGCCGGTCAGTCCTCCGGCGGCCCGATCCGGGAGTCGGCGGGTCCGCGTTCGAGCAGGCCGTCGAGGAGCTTGCGCAGCAGTTCGGTGAGCCGGTCGCGTTCGGCCGGGCTGAGGTGGCCGATCAGGTCGTCCTCGTAGGAGAGCAGCCGCTCGACGCTGCCCTCGATCAGCGCGTGCCCGGTGTCGGTGAGCTCGACGTGGAGCGTACGGCCGCCGGGGCTGCGGACGGCGCGGACGGCCCCGGCGGCCTCCGCGCGCGCCACCCGCTGGCTGATCGCGCCGGCGGTGACGAGGCACTGGTCCTTCAGCCGGGCGGGCGTCATGGCGTACGGGGGGCCGGCGCGCCGCAGGGTGGACAGCAGGTCGAGGGTCGCGCTGTCGATCCCGAGCCGGGTGAGGGTGCGGCGTCGCTCGTCACCGAGGATCTTCGCCGCCCGCCACACCCGGGTGATCACTCCGATCGACTCCACGGGGACGCCAGGCAGCTCCCGCAGCCAGGCGTGCTGGATCTCGTCGACGGCGTCGGGCTCGCGGACGGAAGGATCGGGTTTGCGTTCAGCCTGCACGGCGCCTAGCGTAGCCGACGTTGTTTAGCCCTAAACAAGGAGGCTTGTGATGACACGGACGGCCGTGGTGACCGGCGGTGGCACCGGCATCGGCCGGGCGATCGCGGAGACGCTGATCGAGCAGGGCCTGGACGTGACGATCACCGGGCGCCGTAAGGAGGTGCTGGAGGAGACCGCCGCCGCGATCGGGGCGCGTGCGGTGGCGTTCGATGCGGCGGACCCGGCCGCGGTCGAAGGAGCGCTCGCCGAGTTGCCCGACCGGGTCGACGTGCTGGTCAACAACGCGGGCGGCAACGCCGAGCGCCGCCTTCCGCCGATCGGCGACGGCGACCTGGCGGGGCTGCGCGAGCGGTGGCTGGCGCAGTACGACCAGAACGTCATCAGCGCGGTGCTCGTGACGACGGCGTTGACGCCCCGCCTCGCCGACGACGGCCGGGTCATCCTGTTCGGGTCCATCGCCGGCGCGCGCGGCAGCGGCGCGTACGGCGCGGCCAAGGCGGCGGTGCACAACCTGGCCGCCGACCTCGGGGCCCGGCTCGGCCCCCGGGGCATCACCGTGAACACCGTGGCACCCGGACTGGTGGAGGACACCGAGTTCTTCGGCGGGACGCTGACCCAGGAGCGGCGCGAGTGGCTGAACTCCCAGACGTTCAACGGCCGGGCGGGCACGCCGGGCGAGGTCGCGGCGACGGTGGCCTTCCTGGCGTCCCCGTCGGCCGGGCACATCACCGGCCAGGTGATCCACGTCAACGGCGGATCGCTCCTGGGCCGCTGACCGCACGGTCCACGGGCCGTGCTGCATGATCGGGGGATGCGATTCTCTGGACGCGTGGTCGCGGTGACCGGTGCCGGCACGGGGATCGGGCGGGCGATCGCCCGGAGGTTCGGCGCGGAGGGCGCCGAGGTCCTCGTCGCCGACCTGGACGCCGCGAGCGCCGAGCGCACCGCCCATGAGATCCCCGGCGCCCGGGCGGTCACCGTCGACGTCACCGACCGCGCGAGCGTCCGGGCCGCCCTGACCGGCACGCCCGTGGACGTCCTCGTCAACAACGCCGGCGGCGCGACCGACGCCGCGTTCGAGACGCTGTCCGAGGATGCCTGGGACCGGGACGTCGACCTGTGCCTGAAGGGGACCTTCCTGTGCACACAGGCCGTACTGCCCGCGATGCTCCAGCGGGGCGGCGGCGCGATCGTCAACGTCGCCTCGGTCAACGGCCTCGTCCACGTCGGCAACGAGGCCTACAGCGCGGCCAAGGCCGGGATCCTCAGCCTCACCCGCAGCGTCGCGGTCCGCTACGGCCCGCAGGGGATCCGCTGCAACGCCGTCGCGCCCGGCACGATCCGCACCGGCACGTGGGACGACCGCGAACGGCGCAGCCCGGGCGTCCTCGACCGGGTCGCGGGCTGGTATCCCCTCCGCCGGGTGGGCACCCCGGACGACGTCGCCGCCGCCGTGGCCTTCCTGGCCTCGGACGACGCCGCCTGGATCAGCGGGACGACACTGCCCGTGGACGGCGGCCTGCTGGCGGGCAACCAGCGCATGACCGACGACATCATGGGCGGCTGACCCGCTCCGCGGTCCGGAGACGGCCGCGGCGGGGGCCGTGCCACCGGCCCCCGGGTCGCGGTCCGGACAGGGCGCTGTTCCACAATCGGAGGAGGAGTCCGAATCCGGCCGCCCGCCGAGGCGGGCCTCAGGAGCGGGAGGAGGCGCGCCCCGCACCACCGGGGCGCCTGACGGCCATGACGCATCGACCGATCAGCCGACGGGACGCGATCCGCGCAGGGGCCGGGCTCACCGCCGTGGCCCTCGGGCCGGCGCGCGCGGCCGCCGCGAACGCGCCGACGCCGGAGCAGCAGGCCGGGCGGCGGGTGATCTTCTCCTACTCCGGATCCGCCGTGCCGCAGCCCCTGCTCGATCAGATCCGGGCCGGCACCGTGGGAGGCGTGATCTTCTTCGCCGACAACGTCACGGGTCTGGATCAGATCGCCTCGGAGATCCGGAGGCTGGAGGCCGCCGCGCGGCGGGCCGGGCCGGCGCAGGCCCCCCTGCTGCTCATGACCGACCAGGAGGGCGGCCGGATACGACGCCTGCCGGGCGGCCCCGTCATGTCGCAGAAGGAGATCGGCGCGGCGTCCGACCCCCTCGCGTCCGCGGGCCGGGCGGGCGAGACCGCCGGACGGCTGCTCGCGGGCGTCGGGATGAACGTCAACCTCGCTCCCGTGCTGGACGTCCATCGCGTCGAAGGCGACTTCGCCGACCGGCTCGGGCGCTCGTACAGCACGGATCCGGCCGTGTGCGGTCGGCTGGGCGCCGCCTTCGTCACGGCGCAGCAACAGGCCGGGGTCGCGGCGACCGTCAAGCACTTCCCCGGGCTCGGCGCGGCCGGGGCCGGGGAGAACACCGACCTGAGACCCGTCACGCTCGACGTCTCCCGCGCCGACCTGCAGCGCGTCGACCAGCCACCGTACGCTACGGCGATCACGGCCGGCGTCGAGCTCGTCATGCCGTCGTGGGCCGTTTATCCGGCGCTCGACCGGGCTCGGCCCGCCGGCCTGTCCCCGGTCGTCCTCCGTGAGCTGCGCGACCGGTTCGGATTCCGGGGCGTAACGGTGAGCGACGCCATCAACGCCGGCGCGCTGACGGCGTTCGGCACGTACGCGCAGCGGGCGGTGACCGCCGCACAGGCCGGGATCGACCTCATCCTGGTGTGCTCCCAGCGGGTCGCGGACGGGCAGGCGGTCGTCGCCGGCCTGGCCGGCGCTCTGCGGAACGGCCGGCTCGACCGGGGCGACTTCGACGCCGCCGGGGCGCGGGTCGCGGCCCTGCGTCGCGCCCTCGGCTGAGCCCGGCGATGCGTTCCGCGTTTGATCGAACGTGCCTGCGGCAAAATCCGGGTTTCGGGCACTACGATCCGGTGTGTCCATCAACCGGTCGTGGGCACGGCCGACGCATCCGGAGAGAGGCCCCCATGAGTGGCGATCAGGGCGATGGCGACCTGACCGGGATGGCAGACTTATGGACCCCATGCGCACGACGCCCTCCCACATCCTCGTGGTCAACGGCACCAAGGTCCGACGCCCGGTCTTCCTCCTGGGCGCCCCCCACTCGGGCACGGACCTGCTGGCGCGTGCCCTGCGGCGCACCGCCGCGTTCCACGTGACGATGGGACGGCCCGGTGTGGTCCGCACGGTGTACGCCTTCGCCCGGCGTCCCTCGATCGCCAGTGAACGGGGACAGGGCGCGGCGCGCGTGCTGCGCGACGCGTACGCGCACAGCTGGCAGGTCACCCGGGAGGGCTGCGGAGAGTGCCCGGCGGAGTGCCGGGAGCTGGGCCGGATCGGGGCCGACGGCACGTGCGGGGATCCGCGCGGCGTCCAGCGGTTCGGCGACGCCACCCCCGACCTGATCTACAGCACGGACGTGCTGCTGGACGCCTTCCCCGACGCGCAGCTGATCCAGGTGATCCGGGACGGCCGCGACGCCGTCGCCGGGATGCTCACCGACGAGCGCTGCCTGGCGTGGTTCCGGCCCGGGTTCGCCAACCTCGACGAGGTGTTCCCGAACCCGTTCCTCGGCGTCGAGGACGTGACCGAGCGCCTCCGCTGGCCGCGTGCCGGAGTCGCCGTCAAGTGCGCGCTGCGCTGGCGGGGATCGATCCGGCTCAGCGCCCGGCTCCGGGCCCAGACGCCGGAGGAGCAGCTGCTCACGGTCCGCTACGAGGAGCTCGTGGCACGGCCGCGGGACGTCATCTCGGCCGTGTCCGACTACCTCGACCAGCGGATCTCCCGCACCGCGCTGTACGGCGTCCACGACGGAGGTGTCGGCCGGTGGCAGGAGGAGCTGACGCCCAAGCAGATCACCCAGGTCGAGAAGGTCGCCGGGATGGAGCTCACCCGCCTGGGCTACCGGCTCACCGACCGGTCATCGACGTCGTGACCCGCGCTCGTTCGGCATAGCGCCAGCCGATCGCGAGCCCGGCCGCGCCGCATCCGACGACGAGTGCGGTGATCCGCCGCACTCCGCGCCTGTTGTTCTTCAACATCGCACTCAACTCCGCAGTGACGATTCGCCGCCTGATCTCAGACTCACCAGAACGCGCGACGGCGGCGTTGCCATGAGAATGCGCTCAGGTGAAACCGTTCCAAAGGGCTGAGCATGAGCCGTGCGTGCTCGGCCGGACGCTCCGAACGGCGTTGAGCGTCCTGGTTCCCGCGTCCTCTCCGCGCCCGGTCGGTGCGACTCGCGGTCGTGATGCCGGGGCGTGGGTCCGCACGCCCTGGGGCGACTGGCCGGTGGAACCCCGGGCGGTCAGTCGTCTGAGCCGTCGTCCGGGCCGTTGTCGCGCACGACGGTGTCGCCCGACCGGTCGACGTCCTGCCCGGACCGCTGGACACAGTGCACCGCGGCGCCGCGATCCGATCGGTGGGAGGAGGCGCAGCCGTTCTCGGGTTGCGTCGGCGGACGCGGTCGGAGCGGGACCGGCGTGACCTCGCGGGCCACCCTCTCCCTGATCGCCCGTCCCGTCCAGGCGTCCCCGTCCCCGCGGTGGGCCGGCCCACGTTCGTGGTGGACGCGGAAGGCCCTCATCGTCCGGTGATGGGAGAGGTCCGCGTCCGGCGGCCCGGTCTCCTGGTGGCAGCCGGCCACCGCCAGCGCGGCTCCGAACGCCGCGCCCGCCACGGCGAGCGAACGTCTCATCCTCTCCCCCGATTCGCGTCCCTCAGGGACTGAAGTAGTGCTGCATCCGCGTGACCCGCCCCTGGGCGTCGAACCAGAGCTCGAACATGTGCGAGCGGTCCAGCAGCGGGTGAAGCCGCTCCTGAAGTTTCAAGAGCAGCGTGTGGAACTGTTGCGGGCTCAGCCGGACCCCGCGCACCCAGTCGGTGACGCCCTCGTTCGCGATCGGGGCCGACGCCCGGATCGCGGCACCGGAGGCCAGCCGGAGCCGGACGTACGGCCCCACGTTCGCCGGGTAGACCGTCTCCGGCCCTCCGGGCTGCACCTTGCGGGCCGGGGCGAACAGCACCATGTCCGTGGTGGGACCCGCCTCGACCAGGCCGAACACGCGGGACCGGTTCGCGTACGCCGGCCCGGGAGCTGCGGTCTCCGTGCCGGACTCCGTGCCGGACTCCGCGCTGGGAGACGCCGACGGCGCGCCGGGCGCCGGCGGGTCGGCCCCTTCCGTCCGCGCGCCGGTCAGCAGCAGACCGCTCACGCAGGCGCTCGCCGCGACGACGGTTACCCACAGTGCCCGTGCGTTATACGCAGCGCTCACGCGGTGGATCTACCCTCCCCGCCACCGCTTACTCCTGGGAATCACGGCACGCGGTCAGCGGTCGTGGCCGTCGGGCTGGACGGCCGTCTCCGGCTCCTGCCCCCGCTCGGCGGACCTCGTCGGCTCCGGTCGCGGCCTCCGGGGTGCGTGCTCCCGCGCCTGATCCTTCCCAGCGCTCCGGCCAGGGCGTTCGAGCTCCTCGGCGACGACGCGGCCGACTTGCCGCATCAGCTCGCTGATCGGCCAGAGCTCGACCGGCGGCGGGATATGGGTACGGGCGCGGTCATCCGGCATCACCATGACCGTTCCCTTCGCTCGCGGACGGGTGCTCGATGAGATCGTCTACCCGCGATCGGCCGTTGTACGCCCGGCGGCCCCACTCCTCCGCCGACGCGACCGACCCCGGCGCGCCTGACCTGGGCACCTCCGCTCCTCCGTCGGCGCAACCGACTCCCCGCGGCCCGTCCCCCGCCGACGCGCCCGACTCCAGCGCCCGCCGGCGCGGCCGACCCGGGCACCTCCGCTCCCCCACCGACGCAACCGACTCCTGACGGCCCGTCCCCCGCCGACGCGCCCGACTCCAGCGCCCGCCGGCGCGGCCGACCCGGGCACCTCCGCTCCCCCACCGACGCAACCGACTCCTGACGGCCCCTCCCTCGCCGACGCGCTCGACTCCGGGCGGCGCCGGCCCGGGCGTACGGTCGGTCAGTGCACCGCGTCGGGGAGGCTCTGCCGGGCGAACTGCGTGTCGTACAGCTCGCTGTACAGGCCACCCTCGTCGAGCAGTTCCTCGTGCCGGCCCCGTTCGGCGACGCGGCCGTCCTCGATCACGAGGATCTGGTCGGCCTCGCGGATCGTCGACAGCCGGTGCGCGATGACGATCGACGTACGGCCCGCGAGCGCCGTGCTCAGGGCCCGCTGCACGGCCGCCTCGGACTCGGAGTCCAGGTGGGCCGTCGCCTCGTCGAGCACCACGACGGACGGGGCCTTCAGCAGCAGCCGGGCGATGGCCAGGCGCTGCTTCTCGCCGCCGGAGAGCCGGTAGCCCCGATCGCCGACGACGGTGTCGAGGCCGTCGGGCATGCTCGCGACGAGGTTCCAGATCTGCGCGGCCCGGAGGGCCTCGGCCAGCTGCTCGTCGGTGGCGCCGGGCCGGGCGTACTCGAGGTTCGCGCGGATCGTGTCGTGGAACAGGTGCGCGTCCTGGGTGACCACGCCGATGGTGCCGCGCAGCGACTCCAGGGTCACGTCCCGCAGGTCCTGGCCGCCGATCCGTACGGCGCCGTCCGAGACGTCGTACAGCCGGGACACGAGCTGGGTGATCGTCGTCTTCCCGGCCCCTGAGGGCCCCACCAGAGCGGTCATCGTTCCGGGTTCGACGCGGAAGGTCACCCCGTGCAGCACCTCGCGGGCCGGCGCGGTGTCGGCCCGGGCGATCGACTCCAGCGAGGCGAGGGAGACCTCGGAGGCCGCGGGGTAGCTGAAGACCACGTCGTCGAACTCGATCGCCGGGGCGGCGTCGCCACCGTCGTCGGCCGACTCGGGGTCGTCGTTCGCGGTGAGCGGGTCCGCGTCCGGCTTCTCATCGATCATGGGCTTGAGGTCGAGCACCTCGAAGACGCGGTCGAAGCTGACCAGGGCGGTCATCACGTCGACCTGGACGTTCGACAGCGCGGTCAGCGGGCCGTACAGCCGGGTGAGGAGCGCCGCCAGGGCGACCAGCGTGCCGAGCTGGAACCCGCCGTTCACGACGAGCGTGCCGCCCACGCCGTACACCATGGCGGTGGCGAGCGAGGCCACCAGCGTCAGCGCGGTGAAGAAGACCCGTCCGTACATCGCGGAGGTGATGCCGATGTCGCGCACCCGCCGCGCCCGGTCGGCGAACCCCGCCGACTCCTCCTCCGGGCGGCCGTACAGCTTGGCGAGCATCGCGCCGGCGACGTTGAACCGCTCGGTCATCAGCGAGCTCATCTCCGCGTCCAGCTGCATCTGCTCCCGGCTGATCTTCTGCAGCCGCCGCCCCACCCACTTGGCGGGGAAGATGAAGATCGGCGTCAGCACCAGCGCGATCAACGTGACCTGCCAGGACAGCAGGAACATCGTGCCGAGCACCAGCAGCAGGCTGATCACGTTGGAGACGACCGACGACAGGGTCGTGGTGAGGGCGCGCTGGGCGCCGATGACGTCGCTGTTGAGCCGGCTGACCAGCGACCCCGTCTGCGCCCGCATGAAGAAGGCGACCGGCATGCGCTGGACGTGGTCGAAGACCTCGGTGCGCAGGTCGTAGATGAGACCCTCGCCGATGCGCGCGGAGTACCAGCGCTGGGCGAGCCCGATCAGCGCCTCGATCAGGGCCAGGCCGCCGACCGCGATGGCGAGGCCGAGGACGACGCCGCTCTTGTGCGGCACGATGCCCTTGTCGATGATCGACTTGAGCAGCAGCGGATTGGCCACGACGATCACCGCGGCGACGGCGTTCAGGGCCAGGAACAGGATGAGCTCGCGGATGTAGGGGCGGGCGTAACCGGCGATGCGCCGGACCGTCCCGGCCTTCAACCGCTCCTTGACGACGGATTTGTCACGGCGAAACGACGCCATCATCATCCAGCCGTTGTCCGGCATGCCCACGGCGACCCTCCCGTTGGGTTCAGCACGTAATCATGTAAGCGTCCGCGACAACGTACCGGACCGGCGGTTGATTCCCACCCTCCAGAACGCCGATCGCGGCCCTCACGAACAGCCTGCGCCATTCGCGAGGGCCGCGCCATCGGCCATGCGCCGGAGAAGGACTTAGGCCGAGGACCTACGACGCCCGGACGGGGCTCGTGTCCACGATCGCGCCTCCGTCGGGCCGCCGAAGCCGGTCACGCGCCGAGGTTGAAGGTGTCCGGGTCCGGTCCGGTGCGCTCGTCGCGGTTCAGGCGGGCGATGGCGGCCAGGTCGTCGTCGCTCAGGTCGAAGTCGAAGACCTCGATGTTCTCGCGGATACGGGACGGCGTGACCGACTTGGGGATCACCACGTTGCCGATCTGGACGTGCCAGCGCAGGACGATCTGCGCGGGGGTCCTGCCGTGCTCGGCCGCCAGCCGGGCGATGGTGTCGTCCTTGAGCAGCGTGCCGCCCTGGGCGAGGGGGCTCCAGGCCTCCGTCGCGATGTCGTGCTCGGCGTGGAACGCCCGCAGCTCCTCCTGCTGGAGGTACGGATGCAGCTCGATCTGGTTGACGGCGGGCACGACGTCCGTCTCCTCGAAGAGCCGCCGCAGGTGCGGGATCTGGAAGTTCGAGACGCCGATCGCCCTGGCGCGGCCCTCGTTGTGCACCTTCTCGAGCGCCTTCCAGGTCTCGACGTAGGCGTCCTTGGCCGGAAGGGGCCAGTGGATCAGGTAGAGGTCGACGTAGTCGAGGCCGAGCTTGTCCAGGCTCAGGTCGAAGGCCCGCAGCGCGCGGTCGTACCCCTGGTCGCCGTTCCACAGCTTCGTGGTCACGAACAGTTCGTCGCGGGGCACCTCGGGCGGGGCGATCGCCTTGCCGACGCCCGCCTCGTTCTCGTACGCCGCGGCGGTGTCGATGCTGCGGTAGCCCGCCTCGATGGCGGTGCGGACCGCAGAGACGGCCTCCTCATCGGGGACCTGCCAGACCCCGAACCCCAGCTGCGGCATCGCGGCACCGGTGTTCAGGGTCACGGTCGGGACGGTGGTCACGAGGAAGAGTCCTTCCCTAGTCGTCATGTGCTCGCCCCACGGTAGGCCCCCGGCCGGAACGCGCCTCCGGCCGGGGCCGGTTCAGCCCCTGGGGGGCGGACCATCACGTATTGCCCTCTTTGTCGGTCCCTATCCCGCGGTCGCGGACGGCGACGAGGTCGTGCCGGGCCTCCGGGCCCTTCCCCTCGTCGGCGCCCTCGACGACGAACCCCGCGTCGGCGATCATCCGCAGATCGTCGTCGCCGGCCTGCCCCTCGCTGGTGAGGTAGTCGCCCAGGAAGATCGAGTTGACCACGTGCAGCGCGAGGGGCTGCAGGCTCCGCAGGTGGATCTCCCGCCCGCCGGCGAGCCGCACCTCGACGTCCGGGAAGACGAGCCGGAACAGCGCGAGGATGCGCAGACAGCGCAGCGGCGTCAGCTCCCAGGTGCGGGCCAGGGGCGTGCCCTCGAACGGGATGAGGAAGTTCACCGGCACCGAGTCCGGGTTCAGCTCGCGCAGCGCGAAGGCGACGTCGATGACGTCCTCGTCGCTCTCTCCCATGCCGAAGATCGCTCCGGAGCACGGGGACAGCCCGGCCGCCGCCGCCTCGTTGACCGTGTCGACCCGGTCCTGGAAGCCGTGGGTCGTGCAGATGTCGCCGTAGCGCTCGGCGCTGGTGTTGAGGTTGTGGTTGTAGGCGAACGCCCCGGCCTCGCGCAGTTGCTCGGCCTGGCCCGGCTTGAGCAGGCCGAGGCACACGCAGACCTCGACGTCGCGGGAGGCGATCTCCCGGACGGCGTCGCCGACCCGGTCGATGTCCCGCTGGGCCGGTCCGCGGCCGCTGGCCACCAGGCACACCCGGCGAGCGCCGCGCGCGACGGCCTTGTCGGCCGCGCGGACCATCTCCTCGGTGTCCTGCCAGGAGTACTTGAGGATGTCGGCGTCGGACCCCTTGCGCTGGGAGCAGTAGAAGCAGTCTTCCGGGCACAGGCCGCTCTTCATGTTGACCAGGTAGTTCAGCTTCACCCGGTCGCCGAAGAACTCCCGCCGTACGCGCGCGACCGCCGTGACGAGTTCGAGCGTGCCCGCGTCGGAGACGCCGAGCACCGCACGGGCCTCGTCGCGGGTCGGCGCCTCCCGGCGCATCGCCTTGGCCACGATCGGATCCACGAGATCGTCCATGGGGCGAGTCTGCCGTGTCGCGCTCGAGGCGTGGAACAGCCACCGGCACAACAGGGCGGACCGTGGCTTGTAGACGCGGTCTACTTGACGCCGGCGCGCGATTCAGCCGCCGAGGAGGGGCACCTGCTCGCGGCGCTCGGCCGCCGCCTGCTCCTCGAGGGTGTTGTGCGGGGCCTGCCGCAGGAGACGCTTGGTCGCGGCCGCCGTCTCCGGCTTAACCTGGAGGATCGCCGCGACGAGGTCGGCGACCGCGGAGTCGAGCTCGGCGGCGGGCACGACCAGCTCGGCCAGGCCGAGGCGGGCGGCCTCGTCGGCGAAGATCGTACGGGTCGTCAGGCAGATCTCCAGGGCCCGGGGCACGCCGACGATGTCGACGAGCGGCTTGGTGCCGGTGAGGTCCGGGACGATGCCGAGCGCGGGCTCCTTCATCGCGAACTTCACGTCGTCGGCGACCACGCGCAGGTCGCACGCTAGCGCGAGCTGGAAGCCGCCGCCGATGGCGTGCCCGTGAACGGCGGCGACGGAGACGATGTCGGGGCGGCGCAGCCAGAGGTAGCCGGCCTGCAGGCCGGCGATGAACTCCTCGTCGCGAGGGCCTGCGGTGTCCTCTCCGGGAACGCCCTCCGGGCTGAACAGGCGCAGGTCGATCCCTGCCGAGAACGACGGTCCGTCGCCGCGTACGACGACGACGCGCACACCGTCGGGCAGCGTCTCGCCGATCCGGGCGAGCGTCCGCCACGTGCTGAAGGTCAGAGCGTTGCGCCGCTCGGGCCGGGCCAGAGTGATCGTCGCCACGGCGTCGTCGACGTCGAGGCGCAGACCGGCTCGTTCGAGCTCGGCGGTGGTGAGCGGTGAATCCGCCATGACGCTCCTTCTGGCGTGTGCGTCGTGGCGGAGGGCCCGCCACCGTGCCCGACCCTAGCGGGTCGGGCACGGTGGCCTCTCATGCGGTCCGGCGCCGAGAGTTGGGGGGAGCTAGTCCGTCAGGACTTCTTACCGCGGGTAGCCCCACCGCGTCCGCGCAGGTTCACGCCGGACTCGGTGAGGATGCGGTGGATGAAGCCGTACGACCGTCCGGTTGCTGCAGCCAGGGCACGGATGCTCTCGCCGGAGTCGTAACGCTTCTTCAACTGCTCCGCCAACTTATCTCGCTCGGCACCGGTCACGCGGGTGCCCTTCTTTAGGGTCTCGGCCACGAGTACCTCCCGTAGTGATGCGGTGACCGCTGCGTTATCCCCAGCCATGATCAGACATTCGCGCGCGATCGGCTACCCACTACGCCAGAAAAGATCTGCTTCCTTGGGTCAAGGTTGCGCTGCAGGTCAGGCAAGTGCCACGAGATCGGAAAATTCGTCACTCCAGATGTCCTCTACACCATCCGGAAGCAAGATCACTCTTTCCGGTTGCAACGCCTGCACCGCACCCTCATCGTGGGTCACCAGAACGATGGCCCCGGCGTAGGTGCGGAGGGCCGCCAGGATCTCCTCGCGGCTCGCCGGATCGAGGTTGTTCGTGGGCTCGTCGAGCAGCAGCACATTGGCGCTGGACACGACGAGAGTGGCGAGCGCCAGGCGGGTCTTCTCGCCCCCGGAGAGCACGCCTGCGGGCTTTTCGACGTCGTCCCCGGTGAACAGGAAGGAGCCCAGGATCTTGCGCGTCTCCGTCTCCGGAAGGTCGGGGGCGGCGGACCGCATGTTCTCCAGCACGGTACGGTCGACGTCGAGCGTTTCGTGCTCCTGGGCGTAGTACCCCAGGCGCAGGCCGTGCCCGTCGATAAGCTCGCCCGTATCGGGCTTTTCGACGCCTGCGAGCATGCGCAGCAGGGTCGTCTTGCCCGCGCCGTTGAGGCCCAGGACGACCACTCGGCTGCCCCGATCAACCGCTAGGTCGACATCGGCGAAGACTTCCAACGAACCGTACGATTTGGACAAAGCTCGTGCCATGAGCGGCGTTTTGCCGCACGGGGCCGGCGCGGGGAACCGAATCTTGGCCACCTTGTCGGACTGACGCTCGTCCTCGACCCCCGCCAGGAGGCGCTGGGCACGGCGCTCCATCTGTTGCGCGGCCCTCGCCTTCGTCGCCTTGGCCCGCATCTTGTCGGCCTGGGTCTGCAGGGTGTTCGCCTGGCGCTCGGCGTTGGCACGCTCGCGCTTGCGGCGCCGCTCGTCGGTCTCCCGCTGGGTCAGGTAGGTCTTCCAGCCGACGTTGTAGAGGTCGATGACGTTGCGGTTCGCGTCGAGGTGGAACACCTTGTTCACGACCGCGTCGAGCAGGCCGACGTCGTGGCTGATCATGATCAGTCCGCCCTGGTGCGACTTCAGGAAGTCGCGGAGCCAGGTGATCGAGTCGGCGTCGAGGTGGTTGGTCGGCTCGTCGAGCAGGAGGGTGTCGGCCCCGGAGAACAGGATGCGGGCCAGCTCGACCCGGCGGCGCTGACCGCCGGAGAGGGTCCGCAGCGGCTGGCCGAGCACCCGGTCCGGCAGGCTCAGGCTCGAGGCGATGGAGGCCGCCTCCGCGTCGGCGGCGTAGCCGCCGAGGACGTGCAGCCGGTCCTCCAGCCGACCGTAGCGGCGGACGGCCTTGTCGCGCTCGGCGCCCTCGGCCGTCGCCATCTTCTCCTCGGCCTGGCGCATCCCCCTGATGACCTCGTCCAGTCCGCGCGCGGACAGGATCCGGTCGCGGGCGAGGACCTCCAGGTCGCCGGTGCGGGGATCCTGCGGGAGATAACCCACGGTGCCGGACCGCGTCACCTCGCCGGCGGCGGGCAGACCCTCTCCGGCGAGCACTTTGGTGAGGGTGGTCTTGCCGGCCCCGTTGCGGCCGACCAGGCCGACCCGGTCGCCGGGGTTGACGCGGAACGTGGCTCCGTCGAGCAGCAGACGGGAACCGGCGCGGAGTTCGATGTCACGGGCGGTGATCACAGTGAGAACGCTCCTGGGGGGCGGGCTGGGAGAGGCGGGGACGACGAAAAGGGCGCCGCCCGGGGCCTCGTCCGGCCCGGCCGCGCCCAAGGAGCGCCTGATCAGCTCGCAAGCATGCTCTCAGTGTAAGGGACAACGCCGGGGATCTCGGCATCGCCGCCTCCGACGGGGCGAACTCGGTGATCTTCCACGTGTGGCGACCGGGATCAGGGGGAAACGTGTACGGCGACCGGCCCGCCGCGCACGGCGGACCGCACGACCAGGACGGGAGGCCGTGACATGGCCGACGATCAGTCGAGGGAGGACCTGGAGGAGGAGCTCCGGGTGGTGGAGGACGACATCGCGTCCGTCCGCCCGGAGCTGAAGGAGATGCGCCGGCGGATCGGCGACCGGGACGAGGGCGCGACCGATCCCGCCGAGAGTGCCGCGATGATCGAGAACGCCGATGAGCAGGAAGCACTCCTCGGGCAGCTGGAGGAACGGCGTGCGGTACTCCTGCGGCGGTTGGGCCGGGAGTGACGCGTATCCCCGCCCGGCCACCCGGGAACGCGTACCCATACGGGGAGTCCTCCCGTAGTCGCGCACCGTTCCCGCAACGAGAGTGGATATCGACCGTTTCCATCCCCTGACCTCCGAGGAGAGATCGTCCGATGCGCCGCATCCAGCAGGTCAAGGTCAAACGCCCGCGTCCGACCTCAGCCGCCGAGCTCGACCTGCGCACCCCCTCCGGCCGCGTGCTCCCCTACTGACCCCCCATCCCCCTGACCGGCGGACCGCGCCGAGTCCAGATCGTGATCCGCGGCCCGCAACCGTTCTGACGTCGCCCTCGTCTGAGCCGGCATGCGTGGAAGATCGCTCGCCCGGCTCCTGATCCCCCTCGTGGTCGCCGCGGCCGCAATGGGCGTCGTCCGACCGTCCTGGGCCTGTGGCTGCGGGGCGCTCATCACCTCGACGGACTCCGGAGTCAACGTCGCCGAGGAGACCTCCATCGTCCGCTACGACGGCTCGGCGGAGGAGATCGTCATGCGCCTGTCGGTGCGGTCCAGCGCCCGTGACGCCGCGTGGCTGATGCCGACCCCGGCCCGCGCCACGGTGACGCTCGGCGAACGCGGCTGGTTCGAGCAGCTCGACCGCCTCACCGAACCCCGTGTCGTGAAGCGCCGGCACTGGTTCCCGGACCTTGGCCCGGCCCGCGTGGCGGGCGCCCCGGCGCCGAGGATGCCCGGCGGCGTGGGGGTGCTCAAGCAGCAGCGGCTCGGCCCCTTCGAGGTCACGACGCTGTCCGCCCGCGATTCGCACGCGCTCGCGTCCTGGCTGACGAGCCATGGCTACCGCCTGAAGGGCCGGCTCTCCCAGGCGCTCGAACCGTACGTGGCGCGGCAGTGGACCTACACGGCGATCAGGCTCGCCCCCGAGAGCGGCCCGCTCACCGGTGAGCTCGATCCGCTGCGCATCAGGTTCACGACCGCCGCGCCGGTCTACCCGATCCGGTTGTCGCGGCTGGCGAGCACGCCCCAGGCCGTGCACCTGTACGTCCTCGCGCCCCATCGGGTCACCGTCCGCGGCCTCGGGCTGTTCACCACGTACGCGGGCCGGGTGAGCCCCGCACAGGTCTCCTCCCCCGGCCTGCGCGGCCTGCTGGGCGGCGGGGCGTTCCTGACCGAGGTGGTGCGCCAGGGGATCCCCCCGTCCGACTTCACAGACGACCTGACGTTCGCCAATGCCGGCGACACGCCCTACCAGCAGGTGGACTACGTGGAGGGCGGCCTGGTGACGTTCCTGGGCGTGCCGGCCTTCCTGTGGCTGCTCGGGACGCCAGTGGTGGCGCTCGTGGCCGTGGTGGTCGTGCTGGTGGCCCGGCGTTCCGGGCGCGCACGCCGCGGACGCGTCCCAGAGCCCTCGTGACCAAGGGGTGGTCGGGGTCGGTTGGTCGGGTGAGACTCGATTTGCCGCGCCCTGACCGGTGATCGCCATTTTCATCACCGTCGGTTTGGGAACCGCGACCCGGTGGGAGGATGTCGGGCATGTGGATCGCTCCCGAACGCCGGCGCTTGGGCCGGTGGATCGCACCGGCGCTCGCCGTCGCCGCCGGTGTGGCGATCGGAGCCACCGAGGCCACCCGAGGGCACATGTCGACGGGCCTGGTGGGGTTCGCGGTGCTCCTCGGCTACGGGGTGCTGCTGGCCTACCGCCGGGGCGAGTCGGTCCTCACCACGCACGAGGCGTTCGGAGTCGGCAGGCGCTCGGGGATCCATCTGCGCGCCGCCGCGATGACCGGTGACGTGCTCGTCGGGGTGATCGTCGCGGCGATGCTGGTGCAGGCGCTGCGGGGCGCGGAGATCGGCCTTCTCGCCGGCCTCGCCGCCGTCGCGGGCGTGACCTACTTCCTGTCGATCGTGATGCTCAACCGCACGTACTGACCGGCGCAGCTCCCCGCCCCGGGAGGTTACGGAAGATCACTTACCACAACACGACCCCGCCCGATATCAAAACAGCGGCAAGCTGTGAAATTTCCGATGAATAGTGAGGTCAGAGCCACCCAAAGGCGCGGAAGAGGTCGCAGAATGGTCTCGTGACCGCTTTCGCCGCCGCCCCCGGCGGCCCGGAGTCCGCGTTCGCGGGGCGTCCCGACGTCTCGCCTTCGACGCACGCAGCGCGCGCGGAGTCCGCGTTCGCGGCGCGTCCAGACGTCTCGCCTTCGGCGCATGCGGGGCGTTCGGACGTCCCGCCTACGGCACACGTCACCTTCCACCCCATCGTCGACCTCGATGCCGGAACCGTCGTCGCCGTGGCGCCCTCCGTACCCGGTCCCCCGGTCCTCGATCCGGATCTCGACGTCGACTGCGCGATCCTCGCCGCCCGTTCCCTGTCCCGCCGGGAGACGTTGCTCCCCGTCCTGCTCGTGCTGCGGATGGGCACGCTCGCCTACGACCGGCCGATGGAGCGGCTGCACCGGACGCTGGCGAGCCTGGGCCGCCGACCGGGCGGCGTCATCCTGGGGGTGACGGGCGACACGGCCGGGGTGTCACTCGACGAGGCCGCCGCCCGGCTGGGCGGGATCCGCTCGGGCGGGTACCTGCTCGCCGTGGAGGCGGGGGACCTGCCGACGCGGTTCGTCGCCGACATCGCCCCGACGATCCTGATGCTCACGCCCGAGGTGACCCGGCGAGCCACCGCGGACCCCCGGCGCTCCGCGATCGCCGAGGCTCTGGTCGCGCTCGGCCGCCGCATCGGTGGTCATGTGCTCGCCCCCGGCGTGATCTCCGACGATCAGCTCACCCACCTGCGGGGACGCGGGGTGCGGCTGGCGCAGGGACCGCTGCTGGCGTCTCCGCAGTGGCTGCCCGGGGTGCCGGTGAACGTCCCGGTCGGATCGCGCGACGTCGAACGCGACCGGCTCGGTCCGCGCGTCACGGAGTTCATGATGCCGGCGACGGTCATGCCCGACACGGCCACCGCCGAAGAGGTGCTCACGGTGTTCAACGCGGATCCGGCCACCAGCAGCGTCGTGCTCGTCGACCAGGCCCAGCGCCCACGGCACATGGTCGACCGCACCCGGTTCCTGCTCCGGCTCGCCGGGGCGTACGGCCACGCCCTGCACGCCCACAAGCCGGCCGCGCGGCTCGCCGACGCGCCTCGGCCGGTCCCCCGGACGGTGCCGGCGATCGCGGCCCTCCGCGCGGCGGGCAACGACGCCGAGCGCGTCTACGAAGACCTCGTGGTGATCGACGAGGTCGGGCGCTGTCTGGGCATCGCGCGGGTCGGCGACCTGATCCGCAGCCTGTCCGCGCTCGATCACTGACGTTTCAGACGGGGTGCTCGGCCCGCCGCACCGAGGTGAGGAAACGCTCGACGCCCTCGATGACGCGGGCCGTGCGGTACGACGGGAAGATGTCGAAGGCGTGCTGGGCGCCCTTCATCTCGGCGTACAGCACGGGGGCCGCCGACACCTCCCTCAGCCGCTCCGCGAAGGAGCGCGCCTGCGTCACCGGCACCAGCGTGTCCAGGCTCCCGTGGACGACGAGGAAGGGCGGCGCGTCCGCGTTGATCCAGTGCGCCGGTGAGGCCTTCTCGTACGCCTCGGGGTGCTCCGCCCGCCGTGCGCCCATGACGTGGCGTTCCATGGCGGACGCGAACGTCTTCGAGCCGCCGTCCAGCAGGGCGACGATGTCGTAGACGCCGTAGAAGGTCACGGCCGCCCGCACGGTCGTGTCGACGTCCTCGAACCCCGGCTGGTACTCCGGGACACCGGGCGTGAGCGCGAGGAGGGCGGCGAGGTGGCCGCCCGCCGACCCGCCGGTGACGCACAGGAAGTCCGGGTCGGCCCCGTACTCCGTCGCGTGCTCGCGGTACCACCGGATCGCCCGTTTGAGGTCGATGAGGTGGTCGGGGAACTTCACGCGCGGGCTGAGCCGGTAGTCGACGTTGACGCCCACCCAGCCGTTGGCGGCGAGGTGGTTCAACAGCGGGATCCCCTGCTCCCGCTTGCTGCCGATCATCCAGGCCCCGCCGTGCACCTCCATGATCCCCGGGCGGCGCTCCCCCGGCGCGGACGGCCGGTAGACGTCGAGCCGCATGTCCGGCTCGTCCCCGTACGCGATGTTCCGGGTCCGCGTCACCCCGGAACGACGGGTCATGAGGACGGGGAAGACGACGTGGGACCGGGGAAACGCCGGTGCCCGCTCCCCCGGATCGAGCTCCAGTTCCGCGCTCCACTCCCGGACGGTCACCGTCGTCCGCCGTGCCCGCGCCATGACCACCGCCAGTCCGGCCCAGCCGAGGACGGTCGCGGCGATCCCCGCCCAGCCGGCCGGGCCCGCGAGACCTCCCGCACCGGCGATGAGCGCCGTGACCACCGCCTCGATCACGAGGACCCAGGGCGCGAGCTCGATCGTGAGCCACGCGACGAAGAAGCCGGGGAGCAGGAGGCGCCCCCGGCGCGGCCGCAGCGCGTTGACCGTGGTCAGCAACGCGAGGACGCCCGAGGCGAGGAGAACGTACGGCATCGTGCCTCCGAGGATCAGCCGATTTCACCATCCACCACAGGGCGCGCGCCGACAACCTGACCACAGCCACACGCCGTGGGGGGCGGGCCGACGACGAGGTCCGGGCCGGGCTCTGAGATCCGGGCAGGCGACGGCCGGACGGGGCTTCGCGATCGGGATTCAGGCCGAGGTCAGGCCGATCTCCTGGGCGTAGATCGCCGCCTGGACGCGGCTGCGCAGCCCCAGCTTGGCGAGGATGCGGCTGACGTGGGTCTTGGTCGTCGTCTCCGCCATCGCGAGCCGGACCGCGATCTCCTGGTTGGACAGCCCCTCCCCCAGACAGGCAAGCACGTCGCGTTCCCGAGGGGTGAGCGCGGCCACCGGTCCGGTGGCGGCGGGCGGGCGGGTGGCGGCGAAGGCCGAGATCAGCCGCCGGGTGACCGCCGGCGCGATGAAGCCGTCCCCGGCGGCGACCAGCCGTACGGCCTCGATGAGACGATTCGCGTCGATGTCCTTCAAAAGGAAACCGGCGGCGCCGGCGCGCAACGCTCCGAAGACGTACTCGTCGAGGTCGAAGGTGGTCAGCACGAGGACGTCGGCCACGCCGGCCAGCTCGCGGGTGGCCGCGATGCCGTCGAGGCGCGGCATCCGGATGTCCATGACCACCACGTCCGGACGAAGCTCACGGGCCATGGCGACCGCCTCCCGGCCGTCGGCGGCCTCACCGGCGACCTCGATGCCGCGCGCGGAGCCCAGGATCAGCACGAGCCCGGCCCGTACGGCCGCTTGGTCGTCGGCGACCAGTACCCGGATGGTCATACTCTCTCCTTCATTCGCCGACCGGCAGCCGGGCGTGGATCCATTCATCCACCCACCCAGAAGCCAGGCCTGGACCCGTTCATCCATCCACCGGAAGCCGAGCGTGCACCCCTTCATCCACCCACCCAGAAGCCGGGCCTGGATCCATTCATCCGCTCACCGGAAGCCGGGCGTGGACCCGCCATCGGCCGCCGTCTCGGCCGGCGGTGAATGAGCCGCCGAGCAGCGACGCCCGTTCGCGCATCCCGATGAGTCCGGTGCCGGTCCCCAGAATCCCCGTCCTCCCGCCGAGCGGACTGTCGACGACGATGGTGACGGCGTCCCGGCCATGTGTGATCGCGACCGCCGCCTCACCGTCGCCGGCGTGCTTGACGACGTTGGTCAGCGACTCCTGAACGATCCGGTACGCGGCCAGTTCGACGGCGGCCGGCAGCTCCGCGGGCTCGCCGTCCGTGGTGAGACGGGTGGTGAGGCCGTCCCGCCGGGTGCGCTCGACGAGGGCGGTGACGTCGTCGAGGCGCGGACGCGCCGCGGCGCCGGTGCCCTCACTCCCGCGCAGCAGTCCGATCATGCGGCGCATCTCCGCGAGCCCCTGCACGCTGTTCTCCCTGATCACCTCCAGCGCTCTCCGTACGGCCGCGGCGTCCATGTCCGGCACCGAGAGCAGCGCCGACGAGTGCAGGGCGGCCGCACTGAGGTGGTTGGCGATGACGTCGTGCAGCTCCCGTGCCATCCGCGCGCGCTCGTCGGCCACCGCCTCCCGGCGGTCCAGCTCGGCCAGCCGGGCGACCTGCTCGGCGCGTACGCGTTCCGCCTCCGCCAGCTGGGCGGCCTGCTCCGCGCGTACGCGTTCCGCCTCGGCCCGGTCGCGGTGCTCGCGGACGACGATCGCGGTGAGCACCGGCACCACGAGCACCAGCGCGAGGCTGGCCAGGTTGGTGACGATCGTGCCGGGACTGCTGGCGTCGAGCAGGCTGATGACGCCGGTGAGCGCGAGCGTGACCGCTCCGGTCGCGGTCAGCAGCCGGCGAGGAGAGGCCGCCGGTCCGTACAGCGCCGCCGCGTAAAGCGCGTCGGTGAAGATCGCGACAGTCGGGAAGCTCGTCCCCAGGACGGCATCCGCGACGACGGCGGGCGTGGCGATGGCGAGCGTGGCCATCGGCGCGGTACGGCGGAAGAGCATCGCCGCGCACACGCCGAGCAGCGGGATCGCCCGCCACAGCGGGCCGGGGTCGGGCCGCCCGGGCCAGTGGATGTAGGAGTGGGCGGCCAGCATCACCGCGCCCCCGGCGAGCGCGGCGGTGGCCAGCAACGCGTCCTGCCGCGTCGTCCATCTCATGGGTCGATCACACCATCCCCCCGACGGCGTTCGCACCGGCCAGAGGCCGATCGACGCGTACATCGAAAGGAGGACCCCCGATTCATCACCCGCGACGAGCGTCCGGCGAGGTCTCCCGGCCGACGATGGGACCGTGCTCTTCCTGATCATCGCCGGCTGTGAGGTCGGCTTCTGGCTGTTCCTGTTCGCGGGGCTGGCGACCCGTTACCTCGCCCGCCGGCGCGGGCTCGGCGCGGCGCTGCTGCTCTGCGTGCCGCTCACCGACCTGGCCCTGCTGATCGCCACGGTCGTCGACCTGCGCCGGGGCGCGACGGCCGGCTTCCCCCACGGTCTCGCCGCCGCGTACCTCGGCTTCTCGGTCGCGTTCGGCCACGGGATGATCCGCTGGGCCGACGAGCGGTTCGCGCACCGGTTCGCGGGCGGGCCGCCGCCGAGCAAGCCGCCCCGCTACGGCCGGGCGCGCGCCCGGCACGAGTGGAGAGAGTTCGGCAAGGCCGTCATCGCCTGGGCGATCTCCTGTGCGCTCCTCCTCGCGGCGATCGCCCTGGTCGGCGACGCGGACCGCACGGCCGCGCTGAGCGGCTGGCTGGGCCGCCTCACGGTCATCCTCGGCATCTGGGCGCTGTGGCCGATCACCTACACGATCTGGCCCGCCAAACCGAAGAAGACCTGAACCACTCATTCCACCTCAACGTCCTCAGGAGCGCTTCTGGCCAGGGCGGCCAGCGTCTCGAGAGCGGCGGCCAGGGTGTCGATCGGCGGCGCCGACAGGGCGAGGCGGACGGCGTTGGGCGCGCGGGACACCACGACGGTGAAGGCCGCGCCCGGGGTGACGGCAATGCCGCGTCGGGCGGCGGCCGCGACGAACGTGTCGGCCCGCCAAGGATCGGGCAGCCGCCACCAGCAGTGGAAGGCCTGCGGATCGGCCTCGACGGCGAATCCGGCCAGATGCTCGCGGACGAGCCGCTGGCGGGCCGCCGCGTCGCGGCGTTTGATCTCCTGAAGGGTCCTGGCCGTGCCGTCGGTCAGCCATCGCGTCGCGGCCTCGACGGCGAAGCGTGAGGCCGTCCAGCCGCCGGAGCGCAGCGCCGAGGCGACGCGGTCGCCGATCGCCTCCGGTGGCACGGCGAAGCCGACGGTCAGGCCCGGGGCCACCCGCTTGGACAGGCTGTCGACGACGATGACGCGCTCCGGCGCCAGTGCGGCCAGCGGCGGAGGATCGTCGCGGAGGAAGGCGTAGATGGCGTCCTCGACGGCGTAGACGCCGAGGTCGCACAGTGCGGCGGCGACCTCGGCGCGCCGGCACTCGGGCATGGTGACCCCGAGCGGGTTGTGCAGCGTGGGCTGGAGATAGACCGCGCGCAGCGGCCCGGCCGATCGGATGGCCTCCGGGAGCACGCCGGACTCGTCCATGGCAAGGGGCACCAGCGTGATGCCGAGGCGGGTGGCGATGCCCTTGACCAGGGGGTAGGTCAGCTCCTCGACGCCGACCCGGTCGCCGGCGGGCACCAGCGCCGCCAGCGCCGCGGCGATCGCCTGCCGTCCGTTGCCGGCGATGAGCACGCGCCCGGGGTCGGGGGTCCAGCCGGGACGGGCGAGCGTCGCGGCGGCCGCCTCCCGGACGGCCGGCGTGCCCGCCGCTCCCATGGGGGTCAGCGCCCCGGCCAGCACGTCGGGGCGCAGCAGGCCGCCGAGGCTCTCCGCGAGGAGCGCGGGCTGCTCGGGCGGGAGAGAGAAGTTCAGCTCAAGGTCGACCCGCGCCCGGGCCGGCTCGGCGAGGGCGGGCTCACCGGCCGGGGCCGCGGCGCGGACGAAGGTGCCGCGCCCCACCTCACCGACGGCGAGGCCGCGGCGGATCAGCTCGCCGTACACCCGCGCCGCGGTGGAACCGGCGATGCGGTGCCTGCGGGCGAACTGCCGCTGCGGCGGCAGCCGGTCCCCCGGCCGGAGGCGGCCGTCGGTGATCTGCGCCGCCAGCGCGTCCGCGATCCGCCGGTAGTCGTCCATACCCGCCTCCACGCCAACATTGCACCGAGAGCAATTTAACTATTGCACCGAGATATTGGCGTCAATAGCATCGATCCGTCAAGCATGACCCATGAAGGAGACACAGGACATGGGCGTTTTCCGCAATGGCCAGGTAACGATCGAATACGACGATCATCGCTCCGACGGCGCCTCTCCGCCGCTGGTGCTCGTCCACGGTCACCCCTTCGACCGCTCGATGTGGACGCCCCAGGTCGAGCACATCGACACGCGGCGGGTGATCGTGCCGGACCTGCGCGGCTACGGCCGGAGCACCGTCGTCCCGGGTAAAACGCCGTTCCAGGCGTTCGCCGAGGACATCGCCGGCCTCCTCGACCACCTCGGCGTCGAGGAGATCGTGCTCGGCGGCCTGTCCATGGGCGGCCAGATCGTCATGGAGTTCCACCGCCTGTTCCCGGAGCGGCTGCGCGGCCTTCTGCTCGCCGACACGACTCCCCAGGCGGAGAACGAGGAGAGCGGGCGGGCCCGCAACGCCATGGCCGACCGGTTGGTCCGGGAGGGCATGGGCGGCTACGCGGATGAGGTCCTGCCCAAGATGGTGGCGCCGGCCAACATCCGGCGGTTCCCGGCGGTGGCCGAACACGTCCTCGGCATGATGCGAGGAGCGCCTCCGGAGGGCGCCGCCGCCGCGCAGCGCGGCCGCGCCGAGCGTCCCGACTACGTCGCATCCCTGGCGCGTGTCCGCGTCCCCACGCTCATCGTCGTCGGCAGCGACGACGAGTTCACCCCGATCGCGGACGCCCGGCTCATGCACGAGGTCATCCCGGGATCCACGCTCGTGGTGATCGAGGGCACCGCGCACATGCCCAACCTGGAACGGCCGGCCGAGTTCAACGAGGCGCTGGGCAAGTTCCTCGCCACGATCCCCGAGGAGCGCTGAGCCGTGATCGCATTCGTCACCGGTGCCAGCACCGGATTCGGCGCCGCCATCGCCCGCCGTCTCGCCGCCGACGGCGCACGCGTCGTCGCGTCGGCGCGCCGAGCGCACCTGCTCGCCGAACTGGCGGCCGACCATCCCGGCGCCGTCCACCCGCTCGAACTGGACGTCCGGGACAGGACGGCGGTCGAGCACGCGATCGCCACCCTGCCCGCGGAGTTCCGTTCGTCCATCAGTTCAGCGTCTCTGATTGGCTCAGGAATTCTGAGGAATCCTGAGGAATCGCCCCGGCTGGATGCCAGGTATGCACCAATCGTCTTCGTCCCCTGGTGTCGGCAGGCAAAGCCGCCGACCCGCGTGGCACGTCCCTCCGGACGCTATCGGTCCAGCCTGCACAGCTATAGGACCAAGGAGGGTGCCCCGCGTCGCCTGGGCACGGGGCGTATTGACCACAGAACGGTACCATGCGATCGCCAAGAGTGACCAAAAAGTGAGTCTGAACCTGCGGAGCGACCTGCACGGGACGGGCGTCCGCGTCACCTGCGTCGAGCCCGGCATGTGCGGAGGCACGGAGTTCTCCACCGTGCGGTTCGGCGGGGACCGGGAAAAGGCCGACGCCGTCTACGCCGGGATGCGGCCGCTCGGCCCCGACGACGTCGCCGAGGCCGTGTCCTGGGCCGCGTCACTGCCGGCCCACGTCAACATCAACGTCATCGAGCTGATGCCCGTGGCCCAGAGCTTCGCGGCGTTCGCGGTGGACCGGTCGGTCAGCGTTCCAGCGCCGTCTTGATGCGGGCGAGGGTCGTGCGCATGCCCTGCCAGTTGACGTCGGCGCGCCCCTCCGCGGGGACGCCGGTGAAGACCCTGCCGAGGAGGGAGACGAACCCCGCTCCACGGTTGTCCCGCCGCAGGTCCTCCCAGTGCTCCGTCAGCCGGGTCGCCCCGCCTTCGGCCGGGTCGACCCGGTAGCCCCACACGGCCACCGGGATCCCGAAGCTCGTCACCCGGAACGCGAAGGCCTTGCCGGGCACCGCCTCGGTGACCCGGCAGTTCGTGAACCACACGCGCGGCCCCATGCGGTTGAACCCGACGAACGGCAGGCCGGGGACCACGCGGCGGCCGCGCACCCAGACCGCGAAGACCTCCGGGCTCCACTCGCCCATGCGGCGCGGGTCGGCCACCGCCTCGTACACCCGCTCCGGCGCCGCGTCGATGACGACGCTCTCCTCGACCGTCCACTGGCGTTCCATGCCCGCGATCATCTCGTACGGCCGGGGGCGCGGTCAGCGCAGGTGAGCGAATCGCCATCGCGTACGGCCGAGGCTCGATCGGCGAGGTGAGCGAATCGCGCCTGACGCCTCGAACGGTCAGCGCAGGTGGGCGAATCGCGCCCGACATCTCGTCCGGTCAGCGCAGGTGGGCGAATCGCTCCTGCCAGTCGGCGAACCAGGGCTCGCCCGCGGCCAGCGGCACGATGTAGGTGACCGTCTCGGCGTGGTAGCGGCGCTGGAAGTCCAGCGGCATCCGGTCCAGGGTCTGGACGTTGCTGACCCGGTCGGCGAGCTTGACCAGGATCGCCTCGCGGGGCGCGTCGCGCAGCCGCCGCAGGTAGGACACCTTCGCGGCCCGCTTGGCTGCCTTCCCCTGCACCGGCGGCTTGGTCACCCAGTCCACCAGCTCCCCGACGACCGGGCCGAACCCCGCCTCGACGTCGGCGAGCGTCGCCGGGGTGTCCTCCACCGCGTCGTGCAGCAGGGCCGCCACGAGCAGGTCGGTCTCGGTGACGCCGACGCCGCGGACCAGCACCTCCAGCGCTTCGAGGAGGTGCTCGACGTAGGGGGCGCCGGTGGGCCGCCGCTGCTCGCCGTGCCAGCGCAGCGCGGCTTCGGCGGCCCGATCGAGGGTCGCCAGATCGACCGGCCGCGAGGCCAGAGCGGCGCGGGCCTGCTCCCACGTGCGCCAGTTGGTGAAGATCTCCACTGTGCCCTTTCCCCGAGTCACCGCGCATCGTCACGAGGTCGTCTCGATCGCCCGTGAGCCTGCGCGAAGCCGTACGCTCGCGGCATCATTGCACGGTGAGGAATCCGCCCGACGATCATGCCATCGCGGTGTGGATATGGCCTCGGGCGCTCCCCCTCACCGAGGTCTTCGGACCGGCGTGGGACGGCCCGGAGATCCGCGCCCGTTTCCTCACCCTCACCGGCCAGTGGCACGCCCGCCATCCGGCCCCGGCGGCCACCGGCGAAGGCCCCGGGCCGCAGCCCGGCCAGTGGATGTGGCACCCGCCCGCGCACCGGATCTACGACTGCCACACCTACGAGGCCGGGGACGACTGGCTCGAGGTGGCGATCCGGATGGAGACGGTCGACTTCTACCCGAACCACTGCCGGCTCGGTGCCAGCCTGACCATCGCGTGCCGGTGCGAGACCCCGCACCGGGCGCACACGATCGTGGAGACGTCATGGCGCACCGGCGGGCCCGCCGGCGCGCTCGACGCCCTCACGGCGATCCTGCGCTACACCGACCAGTGGATCGCCAACTCCCAGCAGCCGACGGGCTGGCGGCGGCACGCCGGCCTCGACTGACCGGGCTCAGACGTTGAAGCCCAGGGCGCGCAGCTGTTCCCGCCCGTCCTCGGTGATCTTGTCCGGGCCCCACGGCGGCAGCCACACCCAGTTGATCGTGACCTTCTCCACGAGCCCCTCCAGGGCGCTCGCCGTCTGGTCCTCGATCACGTCGGTGAGCGGGCAGGCCGCGCTCGTGAGCGTCATGTCGAGCGTGGCGACGTTGTCGTCGCCGATGTTGACGCCGTAGACCAGTCCGAGGTCGACGACGTTGATGCCGAGCTCGGGGTCGACGACGTCGCGCATCGCCTCGAGGACGTCGTCCTCGGCGGCCTTCGTGTCGCTCATGAGTTGTTGCCTTCCATGGCCTTCGCGGTCGCGTCCTTCCACGCCATCCAGGCGAGCAGGGCGCACTTGATACGGGCGGGGTACTTCGACACTCCGACGAAGGCGACGGCGTCCTCGAGCACGTCCTCGTCGGGCTCGGTCTGCCCGCGGGACTGCATCAGCTTGAGGAACTCGTCGCCGGTCACCATCGCGTCCGTCACCGGCCTGCCGATGATGAGGTCGGTCATCACCGACGCGCTGGCCTGGCTGATCGAGCAGCCGAGCGCGTCGTAGGACACGTCGACGACCTCGTCGCCGTCCAGCTTGACGCGCAACGTCACCTCGTCACCGCAGGTCGGGTTCACATGGTGCACCTCGGCGTCGTACGGCTCCCGGAGACCCTTGTGATGAGGGTTCCGGTAGTGGTCCAGGATGATCTCCTGGTACATCGACTCGAGCTGCATCTGCTCCCCTTCCAAACGGCCGATCGGTGCAACGTCAGACCGCGCCGAAGAATTTCTGCGTCTCCCGGAGCCCCTCGACGAGCGCGTCGACGTCGTCGCGGGTGTTGTAGAAGTACAGCGACGCGCGCGTGCTGGCGGTGACACCGAAGCGCTTGTGCAGCGGCTTGGCGCAGTGGTGGCCGGCGCGCACCGCGACGCCGTGGGCGTCGAGCACCTGGCTGACGTCGTGCGGGTGGATCTCCCGCCCGTCCGGGCCCTCCAGGGTGAAGGAGATGGCGGTGCCGCGGTCCTCCGCGTCGACCGGGCCGATGATCCGCAGGCCGTCGACGGCGGTGAGCGACTTGAGCGCGTACGCGAGCAGCTCGTTCTGCTGCGCCTCGATCTCGTCCAGGCCCAGCTCGGTGAGGTAGTCGATGGCGGCGCCGAGTCCGGCGGCCTCGGCGATCGGCATCGTGCCGGCCTCGAACTTGTGCGGCGGCGGCGCGTACGTCGAGCCCTCCATCGCCACCGTCTCGATCATCTCACCGCCGCCGAGGAACGGCGGGAGCGTCTCGAGCAGCTCGGCGCGGCCCCACAGCACCCCGATGCCGGTCGGGCCGCAGAGCTTGTGCGCGGTGAAGCCGTAGAAGTCGACGCCGAGCTCCTGGACGTCGACCCGCATGTGCGGCACGGCCTGGGCGCCGTCGGCGAGCACGAGCGCGCCGACCGCGTGGGCCTTGTCCGCGATGAGACGCAGCGGGTTGATCGTGCCGAGGACGTTCGACTGGTGCGCGACCGCGACGATCTTCGTGCGCTCGTTGATGAGGTCGTCGATGTTCGACAGGTCCAGGCGGCCGTCGTCGGTCACCCCGAACCAGCGGAGCGTCGCGCCGGTGCGCTGGGCGAGCAGCTGCCACGGCACGATGTTGGAGTGGTGCTCCATCTCGGTGATGACGATCTCGTCGCCGGGGCCGACGCGGAACCGCTCGGCCTCGGGACCGAAGGTGGCCGCGTTGCCCATGGCGTAGGCGACGAGGTTGATGCCCTCGGAGATGTTCTTGGTGAACACCACCTCGGTCTCGCTCGCCGCGCCGATGAGGTTCGCGGCCTTGATCCGGGCGCCTTCGTACGCCTCGGTCGCCTCCTCACCGAGCTGGTGCGTCGCCCGGTGGATGTTGGCGTTGTGCGCGGCGTAGAAGTCGTCGATGGCGTCGATCACCTGGCGGGGCTTCTGCGAGGTGTTGGCGCTGTCGAGGTAGACCAGCGGCCGCCCGTCGCGGACGGTGCGGGTCAGGATCGGGAAGTCCGCCCGGATCCGTTCGACGTCGATGCTCACGCGGACGCGCCCGCCTTCGTGAACTTCTCGTAGCCCTCGGTCTCCAGCAGCTCCGCCAGCTCCGGGCCGCCCTGCTCGACGATGCGGCCGGCGGCGAAGACGTGCACGAAGTCGGGCTTCACGTAGCGGAGGATGCGGGTGTAGTGCGTGATCAGCAGCACGCCGGTGTCGCCGGCGCGGAACCGGTTGACGCCCTCGGAGACGACTTTCAGCGCGTCGATGTCGAGGCCGGAGTCGGTCTCGTCGAGCACCGCGACCTTCGGCTTGAGCATCTCGAGCTGGAGGATCTCGTGGCGCTTCTTCTCACCGCCGGAGAAGCCCTCGTTGAGGTTGCGCTGGGCGAACGCCGAGTCGATCTGCAGCTCGGCCATCGCCTGGCGCATCTCCTTGGAGAACTCCCGCAGCTTCGGCGCCTCGCCGCGCACGGCGGTGACGGCGGTGCGCAGGAAGTTCGACACCGAAACGCCCGGCACCTCGACGGGGTACTGCATCGCGAGGAACAGCCCGGCGCGGGCGCGCTCGTCGACCTTCATGTCCAGGACGCTCTCGCCGTCCAGGAGCACCTCGCCGCCGGTGACGGTGTACTTCGGGTGACCGGCGATGGCGTAGGCGAGGGTCGACTTGCCGGAGCCGTTCGGCCCCATGATCGCGTGGGTCTCGCCCGCCTTCACGGTCAGGTCGACGCCCCGGAGGATCTCTTTGTCCTCGACGGAGACGTGCAGGTCGCGGATCTCAAGCGTGGCCATGGTGTTCAGGACTCCTTGAGCGACACGTACACGTCGTCGCCCTCGATCTTCACTGGGTACGTGGGAACCGGCTGCGTGGCCGGCGGGTTGGTGGGCTTGCCGGTGCGCAGGTCGAAGCACGAGCCGTGCAGCCAGCACTCGATGGTGTGGTTGTAGACGTCGCCCTCGCTGAGCGCGACCTCGGCGTGCGAGCAGACGTCGCGCATGGCGTAGACGTCGTCGCCGGTGCGGACGACCGCCACCGGCGTGCCGTCGATCTCCACCGCGAGCGCGCCCTCCTCGGGCAGCTCGGACAGCGAGCAGGCGCGCGTGAAGCTCATCGGTCGAGCTCCTCGTCGATCGCGGCGAGGACCCGCTCCTGGATCTGCGGCAGGTCGATCTTCTCGACGAGCTGGCCGAGGAAGCCGCGCACGACCATCCGCCGCGCGGTGTCGTACGGGATGCCCCGCGCCTGGAGGTAGAACAGGTGCTGGTCGTCGAGGCGGCCGGACGCCGAGGCGTGGCCCGCGCCGGCGACCTCGCCGGTGAGGATCTCGAGGTTCGGCACCGAGTCGACGCGGGTGCCGTCGGTGAGCACGAGGTTGCGGTTGAGCTCGTACGTGTCGGTGCCCTCGGCCTCGGCCCGGATGATCACGTCGCCGATCCAGACGGCGTGCGCGTCCTCGTCCTGCAGCGCGCCGCGGTAGTCGACGCGGCTGCGGCAGTTGGGCTGCGTGTGGTCGACGAGCAGGCGGTGCTCGAGGTGCTGGCCGCCGTCGGCGAAGTACACGCCGTACAGCTCGGCGTCGCCGCCGGGCGCGTCGTAGGCCACCGTCGGGGCGATGCGCACGACCTTGCCGCCGAGGCTGACGAGGAAGCTCTTGAACCGCGCGTCGCGGCCGAGCTTGGCGTGCTGGTGTGACAGGTGCACGGTGTCCGGCGCCCAGTTCTGCAGGCTGAACACCGTGAGCGAGGCCCCGTCGCCGACGACGAACTCGACGTTGTCGGCGTAGGCGGCCGAGCCGGTGTGCTCCAGCACGACCGTGGCCTGCGCGAACGGCTCCAGGACGATGGTCGTGTGGCCGTAGGCGACGCCGCCGCCCTCACCGCGCAGCGACAGGACGGTCGGCTCGGTGGCCACGACCTCCTTCGGCACGGTGACCACGGTCGCCTGCGTGAACGAGGCGTACGCCTGCGCGCTGACGCGGTCGGACGGGACGTACGCCCTGCCGACGCGCTCGTCGTCCCGGGACACCGTCTCGACGGTGACCTCGGGCGCCGCGGACACGTCGACGATCACCTTGCCGTCGGCGGCCGCGCCCTTGTGCAGGTCGCGGATGCGGCGTAGCGGGGTGAACCGCCACTCCTCCTCGCGCCCGGTGGGCACGGCGAAGTCGTCGACGTCGTACGACGAGTGCTCGTGGAGGGTGGACAGCGGTTTGGTCTCGAGGCCCATTGTCAGCCCACCGCTCCTTCCATCTGCAGCTCGATCAGGCGGTTGAGCTCGAGGGCGTACTCCATCGGCAGCTCGCGCGCGATCGGCTCGACGAAGCCGCGCACGATCATCGCCATCGCCTCGTCCTCGGTGAGCCCGCGGCTCATGAGGTAGAACAGCTGGTTCTCCGAGACCTTGGAGACGGTGGCCTCGTGGCCCATCTCGACGTCGTCCTCACGGACGTCGACGTAGGGGTAGGTGTCGGAGCGGCTGATCTGGTCGACCAGCAGCGCATCGCACTTGACCGTCGACTTGGAGTGCTCGGCGCCCTCCTGGATCTGGACCAGGCCGCGGTAGCTCGTGCGGCCGCCGCCGCGCGCCACCGACTTGGAGATGATCGTCGAGGAGGTGTTGGGCGCGGCGTGCACCATCTTCGAACCCGCGTCCTGGTGCTGGCCCTCGCCCGCGAAGGCGATGGACAGCGTCTCGCCCTTGGCGTGCTCGCCCATGAGGTAGACGGCCGGGTACTTCATCGTGACCTTGGACCCGATGTTGCCGTCGATCCACTCCATCGTCGCGCCCTCGTAGGCGACGGCGCGCTTGGTGACGAGGTTGTAGACGTTATTCGACCAGTTCTGGATGGTCGTGTAACGGCAGCGGGCGTTCTTCTTCACGATGATCTCGACGACCGCGGAGTGCAGCGAGTCGGACTTGTAGATCGGCGCGGTGCAGCCCTCGACGTAGTGGACGTACGCGCCCTCGTCGACGATGATCAGCGTCCGCTCGAACTGGCCCATGTTCTCGGTGTTGATCCGGAAGTAGGCCTGCAGCGGGATCTCGACGTGCACGCCCGGCGGCACGTAGATGAACGACCCGCCCGACCACACGGCCGAGTTGAGCGCGGCGAACTTGTTGTCGCCCACCGGGATCACCGAGCCGAAGTACTCCTGGAAGATCTCCGGGTGCTCCTTGAGGCCGGTGTCGGTGTCGAGGAAGATGACGCCCTGCTGCTCCAGGTCCTCGCGGATCTGGTGGTAGACGACCTCGGACTCGTACTGGGCCGCGACGCCGGCCACCAGGCGCTGTTTCTCCGCCTCGGGGATGCCGAGCTTGTCGTAGGTGTTCTTGATGTCCGCCGGGAGCTCTTCCCACGACGCGGCCTGCTTCTCCGTCGACCGGACGAAGTACTTGATGTTGTCGAAGTCGATGTCGGTGAGGTCGGCGCCCCACGTCGGCAGCGGCTTCTTGCCGAACAGGCGCAGGCCCTTCAGGCGAAGGTCGAGCATCCAGTCGGGCTCGTTCTTCTTCGCCGAGATGTCGCGGACGACCTCATCGGACAGCCCGCGACGGGCCGAGGCGCCGGCCACGTCAGAGTCGGCCCAGCCGAACTTGTAGTTTCCGAGCCCTTCGAGCTCGGGATGGGCTGCCGTAGTCATGCGGAGGTGCCTCCGGAGTCCTGCTTGTCGTTCTTATCGGTTTTTTCGGTCAGTTCACGTGACGTCACGTGGGTCGTGCATATTCCATCGCCGTGCGCGATCGTGGCCAGCCGCTGCACGGGGACGCCGAGCAGCCGCCCGAACGCCGCCGTCTCCGCCTCGCACAGCTGCGGGAACCGGGCCGCGACGTGCGCGACCGGGCAGTGGTGCTGGCACAGCTGCTGCCCGCCGGCCGGGGCGGTGCCGGCCGAGGCGGCGTAGCCGTCGACGGACAGCGCCTCGGCGAGGGCCTGCGCCCGCTGCTGCGGCGGAACCTCCCGGATCGACGCGCCGTAGCGCGCCTCCAGGTCGCTCACCTGGCGGCGGGCGAACTCCGCGACGGCCTCCTCGCCGAGTTTGTCGGCCAGGAACCGCAGGGCGTTGGCCGCGAGATCGTCGTAGGCGTGCACGAAGGCGCTGCGCCCGGCGTCGGTGATGACGAACAGCTTGGCCGGACGGCCGCGCCCGCGCCTGGACTGCGGACGGCTCCGCCGCTCCTCGATCATCCCCTCGTCGAGGAGGTGCTCGAGGTGGCGGCGCACGGCCGCGGGCGTGAGCCCGAGCCGCTGTCCGAGCGCCGAGGCGCTGATGGGACCATATTCAAGAATCAGACGCGCCACCCGGGCGCGGGTGGTGCGCTCGGTGTGGTTCGGACCGAGCGCGGGCACGCCGGCGACCGCCGGGTCGCCGCTCGTGGTCTCGGTCACGTTTTTCACAACATCAGTGTGGCCTAATTCCTTCCCCCGACACAAACGGATCCCGGTAATCCGCATCACTAAGGCGAGCCTTGCCTCACCTGCGCGGACCCTCCCGTACGGTGAGGGCCACGACCACGGCTCCGAGGAGGAACGCCGCGCCCGCGCCGGCCATCGGCGCCGCGAGCCGGCCTCCGCCGCCCAGCGTGCCGAGCAGGGCGACGCCGACCGTGCTGCCGACCTGCCGGGCCGCGTTGACCGCCCCCGAGGCGACGCCCGCCCGCTCCGGCGGCGCGGCCTCGACGACAGTGGTGGTGGCGGCCGGCATCGTGAACGCCATCCCGAAGCCCACCGCCATCAGCCCGAGCATGATCAGCAGGTACGGCGTGCGCGGGCCCACCGCCATGAGCGCGAGCAGCCCGGCCGCTCCCGTGCACAACCCGATCAGCATCGTCGGGCGAGTGCCGGACCGGCCCGAGAGCCGCCCGGACAGGAACGACGCCACCGAGACGAGGATCCCCTCCGGCAGCAGCGCCAGGCCGGCCGTCGTCGGGCTCATCCGCCGGACGTCCTGGAAGAACAGGCTGACCACGAACAGCTGGCCGTAGAAGCCGAGGTTGATCAGCAGTCCGACCGCGTTGCCGCCGGAGAACGGCCGGCTCCGGAACAGGCTCAGGGGCAGCATCGGGTTCGCCGACCGCCGCTCGACCGCGACGAAGGCCGCGGCCGACAGCGCGGCGAGGGCCAGCGCGCCGAGGACGGCCGGCGAGAGCCAGCCGCGGGTCCGGGCCTCGATGAGGGCGAAGGTCAGCAGGCCGAGCGCGGCGACCGCGGCGACCTGCGCGCCCGGATCGATCCCCCGCCGGCCGTGCCCCTCCGGCCGTACGACGTGGCGGATCGTCAGCAGCAGGGCGACCAGCCCGATCGGCACGTTGACGAAGAACACGACCCGCCAGCTCACCGCGTCGGTCAGTACCCCGCCGAACACCGGACCCGACGCGGCCGCGATCCCGGCGACCGCGCCCCACACGCCGACGGCCCGGGCGCGCGCCGCCGGATCGAGGTTGGCGGCCTGCAGCAGCGCCAGGGACGACGGCACCAGGATCGCCGCCGCGGCGCCCTGCACCACCCGCGCGGCGACGAGGAGGGCCGCGGTCGGCGCGATCCCGCAGGCGGCCGAGGCGACGGTGAACAGCAGGAGCCCGGCGCAGAACACCCGGTGGGGTCCCACCCGGTCGCCGAGCGCGCCGGCGGACAGCAGCAGCGTCGCGAACGTGAGCGTGTAGCCGTCGACCACCCACTGCAGGACGCCCATCCCGCCGCCGAGGTCACGACCCAGCGCGGGCAGCGACAGGGTCACCGCCGTGGCATCGATGATGACCATGAAATAGCCGAGGCAGATGGCGAGCAGAGGCAGCGCTCCGGCCCGCGGCCGGGACCGCGTGCCGGATTTCAGGGCGAACATGCCCCGATGCTGGCCCGCATTCGTTTAGACGATCGCCGAAACGTCGCCGCGACGGCCTGGGGCGGGTTCAGCGGGCGAGGGTCGCGACCAGGACGGCCTTGATGGTGTGCAGGCGGTTCTCGGCCTGGTCGAAGACGATCGAGGCCTCCGACTCGAAGACCTCGTCGGTGACCTCGAGCCCCTCCAGGCCGAACTGCACGTAGATCTCCTCGCCGACCGTCGTCTCCCGGTCGTGGAACGCCGGGAGGCAGTGCATGAACCGCACCGACGGGTTCCCGGTCGCGGCGAGCGCCTCGGCGTTGACCTGGTACGGCTTGAGCAGCGCGATCCGCTCGGCCCAGACCTCCTTCGGCTCGCCCATCGACACCCAGACGTCGGTGTGCAGGAAGTCGGCGCCGCGCACGCCCTCGGCGACGTCGTCGGTCAGGGTGATCCGGGCGCCGCTGCGCTCGGCCAGGGCGCGGGCCGCGGCCTGGACCTCGGCGGACGGCAGCAGCCCGCCGGGCGCGACGAGCCGGACGTCCATGCCCAGCAGGGCACCCATGACGAGCAGGGAGTTGCCCATGTTGTTGCGCGCGTCGCCGAGGTAGGCGAAGGCGATCTCGCCCAGGGGCTTGGCCGCGTGCTCGGCCATCGTGAACGCGTCGCACAGGCTCTGGGTCGGGTGCCACTCGTCGGTGAGACCGTTCCAAACGGGGACGCCGGCGTGCGCGGCGAGGACCTCGACGTCCGCCTGGCGCCTGCCGCGGTACTGAATACCGTCGAACATCCGGCCCAGCACCCGCGCGGTGTCCTTCACCGACTCCTTGTGCCCGATCTGGGAGCCCGACGGGTCCAGGTAGGTCACGTGCGCGCCCTGATCGTGCGCCGCGACCTCGAACGCGCTGCGCGTGCGGGTCGAGGTCTTCTCGAAGATCAACGCGATGTTGCGGCCGGTCAGGCGGGGCTGCTCGGTGCCCGCGCGGCGGGCCGCCTTCAGCTCGCCGGCCAGGTCGACGAGCGAGCGGAACTCCTCGGCGGTGAAGTCGAGCTCTTTGAGGAAGCTCCGGCCGCGCAGCATGTGACCTCCCAGTGACATGGACCGACTGTATCGTCATGCGTCTAGCTGAATCAATATTCAGAAAGATCTCCGGGGTCCATGCGTCGCGCCGAGCCGCCCCTCCTAGACTCGGGGGCATGGAACCCCTCGCCGTCGCAGTGAATGACCTGGTCAAACGCTATGGCATAATCACCGCGGCCGACGGTCTCTCATTCGACGCCCGGCACGGCGAGGTGACCGCCCTCCTGGGCCCCAACGGAGCGGGCAAGACCACCACGGTCGAGATCTGTGAGGGCTACCGGCGCGCCGACGCGGGCACCGTGCGCGTCCTCGGCCGCGACCCCCGCGACCCGGAGCTGAAGACGCGCATCGGCGTGATGCTGCAGTCCGGGGGCGTGCCGACCAACGCACGCGCCGGGGAGTTCCTCAGCCTGATCGCGAGCTTCTACGCCACGCCCCTCGCCCCCGTCGCGCTCTTGGAGCGGCTCGGCCTCACCGCCTCGGCCCGTACGCCGTACCGCCGCCTGTCCGGCGGCCAGCAGCAGCGGCTGGCCCTCGCCGCCGCGGTGGTGGGCCGCCCCGAGCTGGTCTTCCTCGACGAACCCACCGCCGGCCTCGACCCCCAGGCCCGCCACGCGACGTGGGAGCTCGTCGAGGACCTCAAGGCCGCCGGCGTCGCGGTGATCCTCACCACCCACCACATGGACGAGGCCGAACGGCTGGCCGACCAGGTGGTGATCGTCGACCACGGGACGGTCATCTCCTCCGGCCCGCCGTCCTCGCTGACCGGCGCCGAGCGCCAGCTCCGCTTCCGGGCACGCCCCGGGCTCGGCCTGGACGAGCTGCTGTCCGCGCTGCCGCCCGCGACGATGGCCAAGGAGTCGCCGGCCGGGCACTACGTCATCGAAGGCGATCTCGTGCCCGAGCTGCTGGCGACCGTGACCGCCTGGTGCGCCTCCAACGGCGTCATGACCGAGGACCTGCGGATCGAGCGGCGGACCCTCGAAGACGTGTTCCTGGAACTGACCGGACGGGAGCTCCGCTCGTGACGGACCTGACCTTCACCCCCTCGCCCGGCGCTGCGCCGGCGTCCCGGATGATCCGGGCCCAGACCGCGTACGAGCTGCGCACGCTGCTGCGCAACGGCGAGCAGCTGCTGCTCACCCTCATCATCCCCATCGCGTTGCTCGTCCTCTTCAGCGCCGCGCCGCTGCTCGACGTCGGCGCGGGCAAGCGGGTCGACTTCCTCGCCCCCGGCATCCTGGCGCTCGCCGTGATGTCCACCGCGTTCACCGGGCAGGCGATCGGGACGGGCTTCGAACGCCGGTACGGCGTGCTGAAGCGCCTCGGCTCGACGCCGCTCCCCCGGTCCGGGCTGATCGCCGCGAAGACCCTCACGGTCGTAGCCGTCGAGGTCCTGCAGGCGGTCGTGCTCTGCGTCGTGGCGTTCGCGCTCGGCTGGAGCCCGCACGGGAACCCGGCGACCGTCATCCTGCTGCTGATCGTGGGCACGGCGGCGTTCAGCGGCTTCGGGCTGCTCATGGCCGGCACCCTGCGCGCGGAGGCCACCCTGGCCGCCGCCAACCTCGTCTACCTGCTCCTGCTCGTTCTGGGCGGTGTCGTATTTCCGTTGACAAAGTTCTCCGGCGGCGTACGGTCGGTACTCGAACTGCTACCGATCTCCGCGCTCGCCGACGGGCTGCGTCAGGTACTGCAGCACGGTGCCGGGTTCCCCGTCCGCGATCTGGTGATCCTCGCCGTGTGGGCGGTGCTCGGCCTGGCACTCGCCGCGCGCTTCTTCAAGTGGGAGTGACGCATGGCGCTCGCTGACACCCCGGGTTCCTACGGCCGCGCCGGATGGTTCCGTTCCCGCCCCGCCGGTCCCCGGTTGTCCCTGGGCTCGGTGCCGCCGCCGGCCCTGATCATTCTCGGCATCGTCTCGGTGCAGGTCGGCGCCGGCCTGGCCAAGAACCTCTTCGGCCAGATCTCCCCGGACGCGATCGTGACGCTGCGCCTGCTCACCTCGGCCGTCGTCCTCTCGGTGATGGCCCGCTCCGCGCTACGCGACCTGCGCCGCGCGCACTCCCTGCGGGACCTCGGGATCGCCGTGCTGTTCGGCCTCACCCTCGCCGGCATGAACTTCAGCTTCTACCAGGCGATCGCCCGGATCCCGCTCGGCGTGGCGGTGACGATCGAGTTCCTCGGACCGCTCACCGTCGCGATCGTCGCGTCGCGACGCCGGCTCGACCTGATCTGGGCGGTCCTGGCGCTGGGCGGGGTGGCGCTGCTCGCCCGCGGCAGCGGGGACATCTCACTGACGGGCGTGGCGTTCGGGCTGCTCGCGGCGGTCGGCTGGGCCCTGTACATCCTGCTGAGCGGGGCGACGGGCAAGCGGTTCTCCGGATCCACCGGCCTCGCGATCGCCAGCGTCGTCGGGGCGGCCGCCATGATGCCGGTCGGGATCACCACCGGCGGATCGGCGCTTCTCGACCCGAAGATCCTGCTGATCGGCCTCGGCGTCGGCCTGCTGTCCTCGGTCATCCCGTACAGCCTGGAGCTGGAGGCGCTGCGCCGGATGCCGGCCCAGGTGTTCGGCATCCTGATGAGCCTGGAGCCCGCGGTGGCGGCCCTGGTCGGCCTCGTCTTCCTCGGCGAGATCCTCCAGTGGCGCGAGTGGCTCGCGATCGGCTGCGTCATCGCCGCCTGCGTCGGCGCCACCCGCTCCCAGCAGTCCCCACCCGAAGCCCCCGAGGCCTGACAGGGACCCGGATCCGGGGCATGGGCGGGCGCTCGTACGATGAAGGACGTGCGATCCGATAACCCGCTGACCCGGCTCCGTGACCTCGTGTGGCGTCCCACGCCCGCCTCCCTGCGCGGGCTCGCGCTCTCGAGCGTGGTGGGCAACGCCTTGATCATGGCGACGGGCGCGGCCGTGCGCGTCAGCGGTTCGGGTCTCGGCTGCCCCACGTGGCCGAAGTGCACCGGTAGCAGCCTGGTGCCGACGCACACCCCGGAGCACTCGGCCGTCAACATGGCGATCGAGTTCGGCAACCGGATGTTGACCTTCCTCGTGCTCGCGCTCGGCGCGCTGGTGTTCGTCGCGGCGCTGCGGCTGCGTCCCCGGCGCCGTGGCCTGGTGGGGCTGGCCGCGATCCAGCCGTTCAGCGTGGTGGCGCAGGCGATCGTCGGCGGCATCGTCGTTCTCACCGACCTGCACCCGGTCGCGGTGACCGTGCACTTCCTGCTGTCGCCGGCGATTCTGGCGGCGGCCGTGGTCCTGTGGGTGCGCGCGGACGAGGGCGACGAGCCGGCCCGGAGCCTCGTCCGCCAAGAGCTCGTCTGGCTGGGGCGCGCCCTGACGGGTGTCGTGTTCCTGCTGCTGGTGGCCGGCACCGTCGTGACCGGCACCGGACCGCACGCCGGCGACCCGAAGGCCCGGCGCTACGACTTCCAGATCGAGCAGGTCGCCCAGCTGCACGTCGACATCGTCTGGGCCACGGTCGGGCTGACCTTCGCCCTGCTCCTCGGCCTCCGCCTCACCAGTGCCCCGACGCGCGTGCAGCGGCGGGCGCTCGAGCTCCTGGTGGTGGAGCTGGCGCAGGGCGTCATCGGCTACGTTCAGTACTTCACCAACGTCCCCGGCACGCTCGTCGTCGCGCACGTCCTGGGCGCGGCCCTCGTGTGGATCGCGACCCTGCGCGTGGTCTTCGCGCTCCGCGACCGCGGCCCCATGCCCGCCGCCCCGGCGCCGGAGCCCCCGGCCGCCACCCGCGACACCGCTCCGGCCGCCTCTCTCGGCACCTGACACGGCCGCGCTCCGGCCCCGTGGGGCCCTCTCGGGCTCAGGGGGCAGGGGCGGGGCTCAGGAGGCGTGGGTGAGCTTGGTGGTGAGCCATTGGAAGCACTTGGGGAGCATGGCGGTCCAGACCCCGATGTTGTGGCCGCCGCGCGGGACCACGTAGGTGTAGACGATCGAGGGCGGGCGGGCCGCCTTGACCATCGTGTTCACCGCGTTCGTGGTGCCGGGGTCCTGCTTGCTGGCGGTCAGGAGCAGGTCGATGGGCGGGTGCCTGGTCTCCAGGAGGGCGGGGACGTTCTCTCCCTGCACTTTGGCGAGCGCCGCCGTGGACGGGGTGAAGTAGCCGGACATGCTGACGCCCGCGCGGAACAGGTGGGGGTACTGCGCGGTGAGCTTGGCGGCGCAGTACCCGCCCGTCGAGTAGCCCATGGTCCCCCAGGCGTCGCGGTCGGGCAGGGCGCGGAAGTTCTCGGTGACGATGCGCCGGACGTCCTCGGCGAGCCAGGTGGCCACCTTGGGGCCGTGCGGCACGTTGGCACACTCGGTGTCGTGGCCGGGGACCACGGTGATGGTCGGCGCGACGAGGATGTACGGCTGCGCGGCGCCCTTCTTCATCGCCTCCTGCAGCTTCTTCGGCCCCTGCATGGTGTGGAGCCAGGTGACCGGTGTGCCGGGGAAGCCGGGGAACAGCTCGATGACGGGGAACCGCTGCTGCGGGTGCTGCTGGTACTGCGGCGGCAGCCACACCCAGACCTTGCTGCGGATCCCCGACTTGGCGCCCACGAGCTCCGCCGAGAAGGTGTTCTTGCCGTGGTCGGGCCGGAAGTCCTTGCGGAGGCGCTTGGACAGACCGCGCCCCAGGGGCTCGGATCCGCCGTTCTGCTGCTGGATGGGCGCGTCGGCGCCGTTCTGACCGGTCAGGTCGCTCCACGAGGCGAAGAACTCGAAGTGGTCGTTCAGGCCGACGCCCGCCACGAGGACCGCCGTCACCTGGCTCAGCACGATCAGCGAGACCCTCACCGGCCAGGCGCCCGTGCCTCGCACCCGCCCCCACAGCAGCGCACAGCCGACCGGCGCGGCGACCGCGAGCAGGATCGACAGGACGAGCAGCGGCCAGCCCAGCAGACTCACCCGTGGCCTCCCCGAAAGGCATGGAACTGAGCATCGCCGCAACAGAAGCTGGATGGCGGCTCAATATGCGTGTATCGCGGGCCGATCGTAGGGGCCCTCAGGTTCACCTTTGCTTGATCACAGGTGTCCTTCGCGTGTACTCCGCGTTCACCTGACGTGAAGGTTGCCGCCCGGCCCTCCCGGCGTGGGACACCCGGGTGCCGCGGTGGCACGATCACGCAGGCGTGACCGTCGAGGTTCGGCCGAGCCGCACCGGCGGATCGGTCAGGATCCGCGCGTCCAGGATGTCGTACCACCGGCCTTGCTCGGTACGGCGCGTCTCCCACTTCGGGTCACGGCTCTTGTCCGCGACCGCCCGGCGGTATGCGCCCCAGGCCGCTTCGTCGGCGAACGCGACGAAGTGTTCGACGCAGTGGACGTCGGGGCCGATGGTGCGCACGAACCAGTCGGTCTCCAGCACCATGTCGAGCCCGTCGTAGAACCAGTCTTCGCGGTCCCGTACCCACTCCCAGAACTCCGGCAGATTCTCCTGCGCGTAGGGGGTCGGCCGGAACGTGTACACCAGGTAGATCACTTCATGCCCTCTCTCAGAACCACTGCTGCCACGAGGCGTCGAGCGCCTCGGGCCGGGACCGGAAACGTTCGCGCCAGGAACCGGCGACACGGGAGTTGTGCGCCGCGACGTCGGCGTCGGATACCAGGTCGGGCAAGCCGTCAGCCGAGGCGACCACCATCGCCAGCGGGAACAGTCGTGCACCGCGGCGGACCTTGGCCTCCCACGCCGACACCGACAGATGAATCCGGCGAAGACCGTGGGCGGCGGCCCAATTCACCGCCGCGTAATGCGTCAGCACGTAATAGGCGAACGGTGGCGCATCCTCATCGACTCCCCAATAACGGCCATAAAGCCAATCGTGATGCCGATAAAAGACGGCGGCGGCGACGATCCGGCCCTCATGTCGGGCGAGGCAGACGACGGCGTGACGTGCCACCCCCGCGGTCTGCTGGGCGGCCAGCACGCGGCGCATCCGCTCGATGCCGCCGCCGGATCCATATCGTGCCCGTGTTCCCGCGACGAGTTCGGCGATCCGGTCGGGCGCCGCATCGGCGAGCGATCGCCATTCGACCGTGCCGCCGTGCGCTTCGAACGCCCTGGACTCCCGCCGCCACTTGTTGCGGTCCTCGCGCCGGGCGGTGTCCGCCAAGCCGTCCATGCCGTCGGCGGGAACGTGCAGCATCGTGTCCGCCGTCTGCAGCAGGGCGCGGGCGCCGGACGCCGATCCGGCCAGCTCACGTGCTGCCGGCCCTGGCAGGTACGGCCAGACGACCCCGGCCGCCCCTCGGCGCCGGGCCTCCGCGCGCGCCTCCGCCAGCAGTGCGCGGAGAACTTCCTCCCGCCGTTCTCCGGGGGCGCACGGCACCGCGTTGGCGGTCGCCCGCCGGCCGCCGATCCACAGGAACGGCCGACCCCACGGCCCGGCCAGGCCACCGGCGAGCGCGCTGAGGGAGAACAGCTCACGGTCGGCCGGATCGCCGCCCCAGGTGGGTGCCACGCCCGCGATGCCGCCTGCGGCCCTGGCGACGATCACCGGGTCCGCGCCGTGCGCGAGTTCCAGCGAACGGATCCATTCGTGGCTCGAATAGAACCCATCGGGCCCGATCAGGGCGTCCCATTCGCCGGCGGATACGGTTTCGGCCGTGGCGACTTTCGTCACCTGAAGGTCGCCGATCCGCCCACTGCGGCCGATACCTACGCCCAAGGAAAATTCACTCCGTTCCGCTCGAACGGAGACACGCTAACCGATCAGATCATCGGTTGAACATTAAACTTCCTTGCGATTAAAAATGTCATCGCCAGGTCGATGACGCATATCGGAATGTTCAGCCGACATTAAGGTAAGCGCGCAGGCGCTCCAACGGCCAGGTGTTAACGACGTCGTCCGGGGTGAGCCAGCCGCGCTGGGCCGTGCCGACGGCGTAGCGGAGGTTGTCGAAGTGGCCGGGGGCGTGCGCGTCGCTGTCGATGGCGAACTTCACGCCGTGCCGCCGGGCGTGCCGGATCAGATCGGCGGGCAGGTCGAGACGGTCGGGGAAGGCGTCGATCTCCAGGATCGTCCGGGACCGGGCGCACGCCGCGAACACGGCCTCCCAGTCGGCGTCGACGGGGGCGCGGCGCCCGATGCTGCGGGCGGTGGGGTGGCCGAGGACGTGGACGTGAGGGTTCTCCACCGCGCGGACGATCCGGCGGGTCATCTCCTCCCGGTCCTGGGTGAAGTGCGAGTGGACCGACGCGACGCAGATGTCGAAGCCCGCCAGGAACTCGGCCGGCCAGTCGACCGCGCCGTCGGGGTCGATGTTCAGCTCGGTGCCGTGCAGGAGCGTCATGTCCGGGTAGCGCTTCTGCAGCGCCCGCACGGCCTCCCGCTGGGCGAGCATCTTCTCGTCCGTCATGCGCTGCATGAACAGGTTCGGCGCGTGGTCGGTGATCGCGTAGTACTCGTTGCCGCGCGCGGCCGCGGCGGCGACCATGTCCTCCAGCGAGGCGACGCCGTCGGTCAGGTTCGTGTGGGTGTGCAGGTCGCCGCGGAGGTCGGCGAGCTCGACGAGGCGGGGCAGCTCGCCGCGCAGCGCCGCCTCGATCTCCCCCTCGTCCTCGCGCAGCGGCGGCGGGATCCACGGCAGGCCGAGCCGCGCGTAGACGTCCTCCTCGGTGGCGGAGACGATGAGCTCGCCGGTCTCGACGGAGAACAGGCCGTACTCCGACAGCTTCAGCCCGGCGCGGACGGCCATCTCGCGGGTGCGGACGTTGTGCGCCTTCGACCCGGTGAAGTACTGCAGCGCCGCGCCCCACGCCTCCGGCGGCACGACGCGCAGATCGACCTGGAGCCCCTTGACCGTACGGACGGAGGTCTTGGTCTCGCCGCTGCCGATGATCTCGGTGACGAAGGGCAGGGCGGTGAACGCCGCCATCAGCGGGCCCGAGTCCTCGGCGGTGGCGAGGATGTCGACGTCGCCGACCGTCTCCCGGCATCGCCGCAGCGACCCGGCGTACGCGCACCGCCCGGCGAGCGGGGACAGCTCGGCGACGATCTCCTCGGCCAGCTCGGTGGCGACGTCCATGAGCGCCCGCTCGCCCGCGTGCCGCAGCAGCTCGATGCCGTGGAGGATGTTCTCCTCGGTCTTGGCGCCGAAGCCCTTGAGGCCTTCGAGCCGGCCGGCCGGGATCGCCTCGGCGAGCTGCTCGACCGAAGAGATCCCCAGCTCCTCGTAGAGCACCATGGCCTTCTTCGGCCCGAGAGTCGGGATGGCGGTGAGGGCCCGCACGCCCGCCGGGATGCGCTCGCGCAGCGCCTCCAGCTGCCGGATCGTGCCGGTCTGCTGGTAGTCGAGGATCTTCTTGGCGATCGCCTCACCGACGTTGGGGATCTTCCGCAGGCCCTTGAGGTCGAGCCGGGTGACGTCCTCCGCATATCCGCCGATGGCGCGTGCCGCCTTCTCGTAGGCACGCACCTTGTACGCGGCCTCACCGGTGATCGAGAGCAGGTCGGCGAACTCCTGGAACAGAGCCGCGACGTCGTCGTTAGGGCGCCCCATGCTCCTGATCCTAGAAGGCACCCCCGACGTTCTCCGGCCCGGCGGCGAGGGCGGCTCTCACGACCGCCGTCAGGGCGCGTAGCTCATCACGTGGGCGTGGAGCAGGCGGCCGACGCTCGGGTCCTGACGGCGGAACGCCTCGGTGATGTCGGTATGCTCGGCGGCCTTGCCGCACAGCTCGGTGCCCCGGCGCCGCAGCGACAGGGTCGTCCAGACCTCGATACCGAGCGACTGCCACACCGAGCGGAGCAGACGGTTGCCGGACGCCTCCACGATCTCGCGGTGGAACGCGATGCTGTGCCGCATGACCTCTCCCGGGTCCGTCGCCGCGGCGAGGCGCGCGATGTGGACCTCGAGCGCGTCGACCCGGCCGGCCAGCCGGTGAACGGCGAGGTCGGCGGCGGTCTCTTCCAGCCCGGCGCGGACGGGGAAGACCTCGGCGAGGTCCTCGTCTGTGAAATCGCGCACTCTTGCGCCGCGGTTGGGCAGCGTCTCGATCAGCCGGAGAGCCTCGAGATGACGCAACGCCTCACGGACGGGCGCCTGGCTGACGCCGAGCTCGACGGCGATGCGGCGCTCGACGATACGCTCACCGGGTGCCCACCGGCCGGAGGTGATGCCGTCGATGAGCACCTGGCGGATCTGGTCGCCGAGGCCGGTACGCACCAAAGCGGAAGAGGCGTTCATGTTACTCCATGGTAGCTGCCGCTAACGTGGACGAACTCTAATATGACTGATCTATGATCGATCATTGATCGCCTCCTGATTGTATGGGCGCAAGTCATGGGAACCCCATCGCAGCGCCCGAGCACGAAGGGAAGACCTCGATGGGTGACACCAAGACGAGGACTCCGGCACGCCGGACCCGGACCCGGAAGGCGCGACCCGAGCCGGAGACGCTCGTCGCGTACTACCGGCAGATGCTGCTGATACGCAGGTTCGAGGAACGCGCCGCCCGCGCATATACCGAAGCCAAGATCGGTGGCTACTGTCACCTGAACCTCGGCGAGGAGGCGACGGTCACCGGGCTGATGGCGGCGCTGGAGCCTCGTGACTACCTGTTCACGAACTACCGTGAGCACGGCTACGCCCTCGCCCGCGGCATCGACGCCCGCCGGGTCATGGCCGAGCTGTACGGCCGCAGCACCGGCGTGTCCAAGGGCTGGGGCGGGTCGATGCACATGTTCGACCTGGACGCGCGGCTGCTCGGCGGGTACGGCATCGTCGGCGGGCAGCTCCCGCTCGCCACGGGCGCGGCGCTCGCCGTGTCGTACAAGGGCGGCGACGAGGTCGTCATGTGCCAGATGGGCGACGGGACGACCAACATCGGCGCCTTCCACGAGTCGCTGAACATGGCCGCCCTGTGGGACCTGCCGATCGTGTTCGTCGTCATCAACAACGGCCTGGGCATGGGCACCACGGTCGAGGCGTCCTCGGCCGAGCCGGAGCTGTACCGCCGGGCCTCCGCCTACCGCATGGAGAGTGCCCGCGTCGACGGCGCCGACATCGTCGCCGTACGCGAGGCCGCCCACGCGGCGGTCGAGCGGGCCCGCGCCGAGCAGAAGCCGTTCCTGCTGGAGACGACGAGCCCGCGCCTGCGCGGCCACTCGGTCGTCGACCCGGCCCGCTACCGCACGGCGGAGGAGAAGGACGCCCTCAAGGCCGCAGATCCCCTCGCCCACTTCGCGCTGGAGCTGGAGGAGGCGGGTGTCCTCGACGCGGAGGCTCGCGACAAGCTCGACGCCGAGGTGAAGGCCGAGGTCGACGACGCCGCCGCGTTCGCCGACGAAAGCCCGCACCCGGACGTGTCGACGCTGTTCGACTACACCTACGCCAGCCCCGTACGGGGCGAGTCCCGCCGCCTGCCGGCCGACCCGGTCTTCTGAGGAGAATCCACATGGCGACCATGACCTACCGCCAGGCCCTCCGGGACACCCTGCGCGACGAGATGCTGCGCGACGAGAACGTCTTCGTCATGGGCGAGGAGATCGGCGTCTTCGAGGGCTCGTACAAGATCACCGAGGGGCTGCTCAAGGAGTTCGGGCCGAAGCGCGTCCGCGACACCCCGATCGCCGAGGAGGGCTTCGTCGGCGCCGCGATCGGCGCGGCCATGCTCGGCCTGCGCCCCGTCGTCGAGATCATGACGATCAACTTCTCGCTGCTGGCGCTCGACCAGATCGTCAACCACGCCGCGAAGATCTACGGCATGTTCGGCGGGCAGTGCAGCGTCCCGATGGTGATCCGCACGCCCGGTGGCGGCGGGCAGCAGCTCGGGGCCACCCACTCGCAGAACGTCGAGCTGTTCTACTCCTTCATCCCGGGCCTGAAGGTCCTCGCCCCCAGCACGCCCGCCGAGGCGTCGGCGATGCTGCGGGCGGCGATCCGCGACAACGACCCGGTGCTGTTCCTGGAGAACCTCGCGCTGTACAACACGCGCGGCGAGGTGCCCGAGAACCTCGAGGACCTCGAGCCCGCCGAGATCGGCCGCGCCGCCGTGACCCGGCCGGGCACGGACGTGACGATCGTCGCGTACTCGCGGATGGCGCACGTCGCGGCCGAGGCCGCCGAGAAGCTCGCCACCGACGGCATCAGCGCCGAGATCGTCGACCTGCGCAGCCTGCGCCCGCTCGACCGGGAGACCGTCGTCGAGTCGGTCCGCCGCACCGGCTGCGCCGTCGTCGCCGAGGACGACTGGCTCACGTACGGCATCGGCGCCGAGATCGCCGCGACGATCCAGGAGGGCGCGTTCGACTGGCTCGACGCGCCGGTCCGCCGGGTCGCCATGGCCGAGGTGCCGCTGCCCTATTCCAAGCCGCTCGAACTGGCCGCCCTGCCGTCGGCCGAATCGCTCGTCACCGCCGTCCGCGACACCGTCCGCGCGACCGGCCGTTAGGAAGATCCATGTCCGACATTCTCATGCCCCGCCTGTCCGACACCATGGAGGAAGGCGTCATCAGTTCCTGGCACAAGAAGCCAGGCGACAAGGTGAGCGCCGGGGACTCCCTCGTCGACATCGAGACCGACAAGGCCCTCATGGAGTACGAGGCATACGAGGACGGCGTGCTCGGCGAGATCCTGGTCGCCGAGGGCGAGACCGCCACCATCGGCACGCCCATCGCCACCCTCGTCGGCGCGGGCGAGACCGTCCCGGCCGCGCGGCAGGCGCCGGTCACCGAGGCGGCCTCCGCCGCTCCTGCGGCGACCGTGGCGGCCCCGGCTCCGGCTCCAGCCGCGACCGCGCCCGCCCCGGCGCAGGCCGTCGAGACCGCGCCGGCCAACGGCACCCGGTCGCGCCCGCCGTCCTCCCCGCTCGCCCGGCGGCTCGCGCGGGAGAACGACATCGACCTCACCTCGCTGTCCGGCTCCGGCCCCGGCGGCCGGATCGTCCGCGCCGACATCGAGGCCGCGCTGAAGAACGCCCCGGCCGCGCCGGCGTCGGCCCCCGCGCCCGCTCCGCAGGCCCCGGCGCCCGCGGTGGCGGAGGACCCGGACGTCGAGCGGGTGCCGCTGAGCCGGATCCGGAAGGTCACGGCCCGCCGGCTGACCGAGAGCATGCAGACGACGCCGCACTTCTACCTGACGCGGATCATCGACGTCGGCGCGCTGCTCGCGTTCCGCAAGACGCTGAACGAGGCCCTCAACCCGGCCAAGGTCAGCGTCAACGACCTCATCGTCAAGGCGTGCGCGACGGCCCTGCGCGCCAACCCGGTGCTGAACGTCTCGTTCACCGAGGACAACCTCCTCGTGCACAAGCGCGTGAACGTCGGCGTGGCCGTTGCGCTGGAGGACGGCCTCGTGGTCCCGGTGATCCGCGACGCGGACCGCAAGAGCGTGTCGCAGATCGGCGAGGAGACCCGGGAGCTGGCCGGGCGGGCGCGCGAGCAGCGGCTCACCCCGCAGGAGATGTCCGGAGGGACGTTCACCGTCAGCAACCTCGGGATGTTCGGCGTCGACGCCTTCACCGCCGTCATCAACCCGCCGGAGGCGGGGATCCTCGCCGTCGGCGCGACCCGCAAGGACGTCGTGGTCGGCGACGACGGCGAGTTCACCGCCCGTGACCGGCTGACGCTCACGCTGTCCGTCGACCACCGGGCCTGCGACGGCGCGACCGGCGCGAAGTTCCTCGGCGAGCTGGCCGAGCTGCTGGAGAACCCGCTCCGCATCGTCGCCTGAGTCACGTACGCCGAAGGGCGCCCTTCCACGGCCAACATGGGAGGGCGCTTTTGGCTCCGTTGCTGATTCATCGGATGGCCGCTCGCGCCAGCAGGTCGCGGAGGCGCTCGTAGGAGCGGTCCCAGCTCCACTCCGCGCGGACCCACGCGCGGCCCTTCTCCCCCATCGCGCCCGGGTCGGTCAGCAGCTCGACCAGCCGGTCGGCGATGGCCGGCACCGACCGCCCGTCGACGACGTGCCCGGTCTCCCCGTCGCGTACGGCGTCCGGGGCACCGCCGGAGTCCCCGGCGAGCACCGGCAAACCGGCGGCGGCGGCCTCCAGGAAGACGATCCCGAGCCCCTCGACCTCCAGACCCGACAACCGGCTCCGGCACGGCATCGCGAAGGCGTCCGCGGCGGCGTAGAAGGGCGGGAGGTCGTGGTGCGGGTGCCCGCCCGCGAACACCACCCCGTCCCCGGCGAGGCGGCGCAGCCGGTCCTCGTACGGTCCCGCCCCGACGATCAGCAGGGTCGCGTCCGGCACGGCGCGGCGCACGAGCGGCAGGGCGCCGATCAGCCGGTCCTGGCCCTTGCGCGGCACCAGCCGTGACACGCTCAGGATGACGGGCCGCTCCCCCAGGCCGTACCGCTCCCGGACCGCCGCGCCGCCGGCATCCGGACGGAACACCGAGGTGTCCACGCCCGGCACCAGCCGGGTCGTGCGCGTCCGGGGGCCGAACGCCCGGGCGATCCGCCGCCTCGTGTATCCGGTCAGGTACGTGACCGTGTCGACCTGGTCACCGATGCGGCGCAGCACCTGCCGCGACCCCGGCAACGACGCCCACCAGATCTCGTGGCCGTGCGTGGTGGCGACCGAGGGCAGGCCGAGCCGGCCGGCGAGCAGGCCCAGCGGCGCGGCCGCGCCGAACCACACCCGGTCGCACCCGTACCCCTTCGCCAGCGCCACCGCCGTCGCGGCCACCTCACGCGTCGGCAGCAGCGTACGGGCCCGGTCCCGCACCACCGGGAACGGCAGCCCCGCGTCGAACCGGTCCCCGTGCGGTTCGCGGGACGTGTATACGACCACCTCGCCGGGCGGGAACCGGCGCGCCAGTTCGTAGACGAACGTCTCGATGCCGCCGAGCCGCGGCGGGAAGTCGTTGGTGACGATGAGCGTGGAGCCCATGGTTCACACGTCGCGACGGTGGACGACGGTGATGGCGACGGCCGCCGAGGCGAGCGCCCACACGGCCAGTGCGATCCACGCCTCGGTGGTCGTCGTCGGATGGCGCACGGTGAAGCCGAAGCGTCCGTATCCGAGGTCGGTCAGGCGTTCCCAAGCGCTGGCGGGCAGCGCGTGCTTGATGTCGGCCGTCCAGCGGTAGTGGTCGGTGAAGAAGAGCGGCAGCAGCAGAAGGGCCGCGGCCGTGATGACCATGGTCGCCGCGCTGTGCCGGACGATCGCGCCGATGCCCATGCCGATGAGCGCGCACACCGGGGCCAGCACCGCCGACGCCGCGACCGCCTGGAACGCCCCGGGGTAGCCGATCGACATGCCGACGTGGCGTCCTGAGAGGATCGCCTGCGTCGCCCAGAAGGACGTGCCCGCGACGACCGTCCCGTAGCCCAGCATGACCACCGTCACGTCGATCAGCTTCGCCGTCACCAGCGAACGGCGAGCCGGTACGGCCGCGAAGGTGGTGCGGATCTGCCCGGTCCCGTACTCGCCCGTGAGCGTGATGGCGCCGACGCTGCCGGTGGCGAGCATGAGGAGCAGGCCGGCGCCGTCCGGGAAGGCGTCCCGCATCGCCCAGATCGGGACGAAGATGGCGCGGATGTCGGCGCCGTAGTGCGGCCAGTTGCGGTAGTCGGCGACGGCGGCGTTCACGTTCAGCCCGATGATGACCAGCCCGCTGAGGAGCAGGGTCCAGTAGGTCGAGCGGAGCGACCAGAGTTTGGTCCACTCGGCGGCGAGGAGGTCGCGGAACCGGGCCCGGGGCTCGGTGGCGGTGGGGCGGACGGTGGTGGTCGGTGCGGTCATCGGGCGTCTCCGGCTAGGTATTCGACGCTGTCGGCGGTGAGCTCCATGAACGCCTCTTCCAGGGAGGCGATGCGGGGGGCGAGTTCGTGGAGCATGATCCGGTGCTGGAAGGCGAGCTCGCCGATGCGGGCGGCGCTCAGTCCGGTGACCGTGAGCGCCCGATCGCCGTCCGGCCGGACGGTCGCGCCGTCGGCGGTCAGGACGGCCGTCAGCGACGAGGCGTCGGGGGTGCGCACGGTCACGCCCTGGGGTGTGCCGCGGGCCGCGAACGCCGCCAGGCTCTCGTCGGCGATCAGTTCGCCGCGACCGATGACGATGAGGTGGTCGGCGGTGTGCTCCATCTCGCTCATGAGGTGGCTGGACACGAACACGGTCCGGCCCTCGGCGGCCAGCCGCCGGAACAGGCCCCGGACCCATCGCACGCCTTCGGGGTCGAGGCCGTTGATCGGTTCGTCGAACAGCAGGACGGGCGGGTCGCCGAGCAGGGCGGTGGCGATGCCGAGCCGCTGCCTCATGCCGAGGGAGAAGCCTCCGATGCGGCGGCGCGCCACCTCGGTCAGGCCCACCTCGCGCAGCACCTCGTCCACCCGGCGACGCGGGATCCGGTTGCCGCGCGCCAGCGCGGACAGGTGCGCGTACGCGGTGCGGCCGCCGTGCACGTCCTGGGCGTCGAGCAGCGCCCCGACGTGCCGCAGCCCGCGCGGGCGGTCGCGGAACGGGAGGCCGGCGACGGTGGCCGTTCCGCTGGTCGGCTCGTTCAGCCCGAGGATCATCCGCAGCGTGGTGCTCTTGCCCGCGCCGTTCGGTCCGAGGAATCCGGTGACATGTCCGGGACGCACCGTGAAGGTCAATCCATTGACGGCCGTCTTAGATCCATAGCGTTTCGTCAGTCCGTTCACTTCGATCACGCGGCCAACGGTGTCGCGGGCCGGGCTCCGCGCACATCGAGCCGTCGTCGGCATTCGCGGGGCTCGCGTACCGACCGTGGTCGTACACCCGTGGTCCGATGCCGGCGCGGAGATCGCACCATTACGATTCGGGCATGTCCGCCGTGCCCCTTTCTCCCCTGCTCAGGCGCGTTCCGCCGGGCGCGTGGACGGCCGCGGCCTGGTGCGCCGGCACGGTGTTCACGTTCCTCATCCGCGTGCGGCTGCCCGGTGAGGGCATGCCCTCGGTCCAGGCCGGGGTCCTCTTCGAACGGTGGGACGGCCGGACGTGGCTGGCGGTGGCCACCGCTCTCACGCTGATCGGCAGCGGCCTGCTGCGGCGGCGGCCGCTCACGGCACTCGTCCTGTTGCTCGCCGGCTCCGTCCTCGGGACGCTCCCGCTGAGCGTCGGCGCGATCCCGTTGTCGCAGTTCCTCTCCGTCGACGTCGCCCTGTGGTTCATCGCGGCCACCGGGCAGCGCCGGACGTCGCGCGCCGCGGCCGGTCTGGCGTTCGCCACGCTGGGCGGGTACCTGGCCGTCCGGCTTCTGTCCGGGTGGATCATCGGCACCTCGACGGAGCTGGCCGTGGCGATGACCGCCGCCATCGCCTGGCTCATCGGCAACTCGGCGCACCAGGCGCGAGAGCACGCCGAGGACCTGCGCGCCCAGGCCGCCACGCAGGCGGTGACCACCGAACGGCTCCGCATCGCCCGCGAGCTGCACGACGCGGTGGCCCACAACATCGGCATCGTCGCCCTGCAGGCCGGAGCGGCGCGGAGAGTCATCGACACCCAGCCCACCCGGGCCCGCGACGCCTTGAAGGCGGTGGAGACGTCGAGCCGGGAGACGCTGTCGGGGCTGCGCCGGATGCTCGGCGCTCTCCGGCAGGCTGAAGCAGAGGCGGCACCGCTCCACGATCTACCCGGCCTGGCAGACCTCGATCGGCTGGCGGAGGCCACCACGGCCGCCGGTGTCCACGTCGACGTACGGTGGCGGGGAGAACCCCGGCCGCTCCCGCCAGAGGTCGACCTGTCGGCGTTCCGGATCATCCAGGAGGCCGTCACCAACGTCGTACGCCACGCCGACACCCGATCCTGCACCGTCTCCATCGACTACCAGGACGAGGACCTGACCATCGAGGTCACCGACGGCGGGCGCGGCCACAGCGCCACCCCCGGCACCGGCTACGGCCTGGTCGGCATGCGCGAACGCGTCGCCCTGCTCCACGGCGACTTCACCGCCGGACCACACCCCGAAGGCGGCTTCCGGGTCACGGTCCGCCTCCCTCTCCCCGTGGATGTCGCATGATGCGCGCTCCTGCGATGCGGATGAGGGGAATCGTGGCCTGGGCCGGAGCCGTCCTCTACCCCTTCGCGCTGGCCTGGTCGCAATTGGCGTCGCCGCGCATGGGACCGCAATACAGCCCGCAATACAGCCCTGCCCAGCTCATCGCGGCGATGCTGTCGATGAGCCTGCTCATCGGCGTCCTCCGGCGGGTTCCGCTGTTCGCGCTGGTCATGATGCTCCTCGGCGGTGTCCTCGTGGTCGTGCTGGCCGGGCCCCAGCGGATGGGCGCTCCCCGAACCCCGTTTCTTACCTTTCTGGTGGCGGATCTGGCTCTGGCGTACATCGTCGCCACCCGGAGCTCACGGGTCTCGACCGCTGCCGTGGTGCTGTCGCTCGTCCTGCAGTCCCTGGCCACCGCCTTCTTCTCTTCCGGGACGGATCTCACGACCAACGCCGAGATCTCCGTCCTGGCGGTGACCACGGCCTACGTGGTCGGCAGGCTGTTCCGTGAGCGCCGCGAGCACGCGGCGGCGCTGCGTTCGCGCGCAGTGGCCGACGCCGTCACCGCCGAGCGGCTCCGGATCGCGCGCGAACTGCACGACATGGTCGCGCACACCATCGGCATCGTCGCCCTGCAGGCCGGCGCGGCCAAGCGGGTCATCGACACGCAACCCACCCGGGCCCGCGAGGCGCTCGGCGAGGTCGAGACCGCGAGCCGGGAGACGCTGTCCGGGCTGCGCCGGATGCTCGGCGCGCTCCGCCAGGCGGAAGCGGAGGCAGCGCCGTTGCACGAGATGCCCGGCCTGGCGGACGTCGATCGGCTCGCCGAGGCCACCACGGCCGCCGGCGTCCGCGTCGACGTCCGATGGCACGGAGAACGACGTGCGCTCCCCCCGGACGTCGACCTGTCGGCGTTCCGGATCATCCAGGAGGCCGTCACCAACGTCGTACGGCACGCCGAGAGCCGATCCTGCACCGTGTCCATCGACTACCAGGACGAGGACCTGACCATCGAGGTCACCGACGGCGGGCGCGGCCACAGCGCCACCCCCGGCACCGGCTACGGCCTGGTCGGCATGCGCGAACGCGTCGCCCTGCTCCACGGCGACTTCACCGCCGGACCACACCCCGAAGGCGGCTTCCGCGTGACGGCCCGCCTCCCCCTACCGACAGGAGTGACATGACCGTCCGCGTTGTTCTCGCCGACGACCAGCCGCTGGTGCGCACCGCGCTGCAAATGGTCATCACCGACGCCCCCGACATCGAGGTCGTCGGCGAGGCCGGAACCGGTGCCGAGGCGGTGGAGCTGACCCAGAGCCTCGAGCCGGATGTCGTCGTGATGGACATCCGGATGCCCGGCATGGACGGGATCGAGGCCACCCGGGAGATCACGGCCGGGTCGGGTTCGACGCACGTCGTCGTCCTCACCACGTTCGACGATGACGACTACGTGTACGGCGCGCTGCGCGCCGGCGCGGCCGGGTTCCTCGTCAAGGACATGGCGCTGGACGACATCCTCGCCGCCATCCGCGTCGTCGCCGACGGGGACGGCCTGATCGCGCCGAAGGTCACGCGCCGCCTGATCGAGGAGTTCGCCGGCCGCCCGGGGCCCGTTCCAGGGCGGCGCACGCTCGACGGCATCACCGAACGGGAGCACGAAGTGCTGACCCTCGTCGGGCGCGGCCTGTCGAACTCCGAGATCGCCGCCGAGCTGGTCATCAGCATCGCCACCGTCAAGACCTACGTGACGCGGCTGCTCACCAAGCTGGACGCCCGCGACCGGGTCCAGCTCGTGATCATCGCCTACGAGACGGGCCTGGTCGCGCCCTCCCGGTGACGGTCCCCGGCTCCGGCCTGTGGCCTGCCTAAACGGCTGGAACGCAGGGTAGGTCTCGGACGGACAACGGGGGAAGGCCGCCGCGCCGGTGTGGGCCGGGTTCGCCGGGCGGTCGCGCACGACAGGGGGGAGTGCGCCGTGCGGGTGATCGTCGATCTCACACGATGTCAGGGGTACGGCCAGTGCGCGTTTCTCGCGCCGGACGTGTTCGCCATGAACGGTGAGGAAGCGCTGCTGTACGACACCGACGCGGACGAGGCGCAGCGCGAGCACGTCCTCCGCGCGGCGGCGGCCTGCCCGGTTCAGGCCATCCACCTCGACCAGATGGCGACCCAGCACCGGGGAATGCGGACGGGCACGGTCGTCTCCCCTCCGGTCGGTGACTGGTTCCGGAAGACCGGCCGGATCGTGATCGTCGGCGCCTCGCTGGCCGGGGCGCGTGCCGCGGGCGTGCTCCGCCGCGACGGCTTCACCGGCTCACTGACCCTGATCGGGGACGAGCCGTACGAGCCGTACGACCGTCCGCCGCTGTCCAAGCAGGTGCTGACCGGGCGGGTGCCCGCGGATCACACGCTGCTCCCCCGCCTGCGCGAGGTCGACGCCGAATGGCTGCCCGGCGTCGCCGCCTCCGGACTCGACCTGGCCGCCAAGACGGTACGGCTCGCCGACGGCCGCGAGATCGGCTTCGACCGGCTGCTGATCGCGACGGGTGCGCGCGCCCGGCCGTGGCCGAACCCGGAGGAGGCCGCGCTGGACGGGGTCCTCCCGCTGCGCACGATCGAGGAGTCGTCCCGGCTCCGGGAGCGTCTCGCCGCACGCCCACGCCGGGTCCTGGTGATCGGCGCGGGATTCACCGGCTCGGAGGTCGCGTCGGTCTGCCGTGACCTGGACCTCCCGGTGACCGTAGCCGAACGCGGTCCGGCGCCGCTCATCGGCGCGCTGGGCGGCGTCATCGGCAAAGTCGCGGCCGAGATGCAGCGCGCGCACGGCGTGGACCTGAGGTGCGGCGTCACGGTGGAGGCCCTGGAGGGCGACGCGGACGGCCGGCTCCGCGCCGCGCGGCTCTCCGACGGCGACACGGTGGAGGCCGACGTCGCGGTGGTCGCGCTCGGGGCGATCCGCAACGTCGAGTGGCTGCGCGACTCGGGGCTGGCCGCCGGCGTGTGGGGGGTGGCCTGCGACGCGGGCTGCCGCGCCGTCGACATCAACGGTCTGGTCACCGACGACGTCTTCGTCGCGGGCGACGTCGCGCGCTTCCCCCACCCGGTTTACAACTACCAGTTCATGACGCTCGAGCACTGGGGCAACGCGGTCGCCCAGGCCGAGATCGCCGCGCACAACATGCTCAGCGACCAGGCGCACCGCTGGCCGCACCTGTCACTGCCGGTGTTCTGGTCCAACCAGTTCGGGACCAGCATCAAGTCCGTCGGCGTGCCGACCTTCGCCGACGAGGTGGTCATCGCGCACGGCTCCACGGAGGAGCGCCGGTTCGTCGCCGTCTACGGCTACCGGGGCCGTGTCACCGCGGCGGTCACGTTCGACCGGGCGATGTGGCTGGAGTTCTACCAGGACCTGATCGAGCGGGCCGCGCCCTTCCCGCCCGAGTTCCGCGCCGCCGACCGGCCGGAGACGCTGCGGCCGGTCCCGGCCGAGATTCCGGAGCGGCTCGAGGCGACGCAGGTCACCGTGGTGGTGACCGGGCACGATCCGGCCGAACGCCGCGCCACCCTGGTGCACCGCTGACCGATGAACGAGTCACGAGGAGGCGCCGCCATGGCACCGTCCAGCGTCTTCGAGCAGATCCTCGACCAGTCCCACCGCGCCGACCCGTACTCCCTGTACGCCGAACTGCGCAAGACGCCGGTGGAGCGGCAGGAGGACGGCACCTATGTCGTCAGCGGCTACAAGGAGATCGTCGCGCTGCTGCACGACCCGCGCATCAGCTCCGACCGTCGCAACCGCCCGCGGCCGCCCGGGTCCGAGGAGGAGCCGACGGGTCTGCCCGGCTTCATCAGTACCGATCCGCCCGAGCACGACCGGCTCCGCGCTCTGACGATGCGCCACTTCGGCCCGCCGCATTCGCCGCACCGGATCGAGAACCTGCGGCCCGAGATGGTCCGCATCGTCGGCGGCCTGATCGACGGCGTCGCCGGCCGGACGCGGATCGACATCGTCGACGACATCGCCTACCCGTTCCCGGTGTCCGTGATCTGCCGGCTCCTCGGAGTGCCGCGTGAGGACGAGCAGCGGTTCCACGTGTGGGCCGACGCCATCGCGGAATCGATCGGCCCCGGGGAGGCGGACCGGGCCGAGCGCGAGCGGCGCCGGGAGAACGCGCAGCTCGAGCTCGGACGGTACCTCGGCGGGCTCGCCGACGAACGGCGGAAGAACCTGGGCGACGACCTGCTCTCCGGCCTGATCGGCTACGAGGGCCCGGAAGGCGCCATGTCGCCGGCCGACGTCGTGGTCACCGGCTCGCTGCTGCTCGTCGCCGGCCACGAGACGACGGTCAACCTGATCACGAACGGGATGCTCACCCTGCTCCGCCATCCGGAGATGATCCACCGGCTGCGCGACGAGCCCGATCTGGTGATCTACATGGTCGAGGAGCTCCTGCGCTACGAGCCGCCGGTACAGTTCATCTCCTCGCGGGTCGCCCTGGAGGACATCGACATCGCCGGGACCACGATCCCCAAGGGCGCGCCCATCGCCCTGGCGCTGGCAGCGGGAAGCCGCGACCCGGAGCACGTGCCCGAGCCCGACCGCTTCATCCCGGACCGCCGGTACAACGAGCACCTCGGTTTCGGCGCCGGGATCCACTACTGCTTCGGCGCTCCGCTGGCCAGGCTGGAGGTGCAGATCGCCCTCAGCGAGCTGGCGAAACGGCTGCGGAACCCCCGCCTCGTCACCGATCCGCCGCCGTACCGACCCAGCGCGGGCCTGCGAGGGCCACGCCACCTCCTCGTCGACGTCGACGGCGTCGCCGGCTGATCCGTTCGGAGCGCGCGAGGTCCCGGACGGCCGTCGGCGTACGGGGCCTCGCGAAGGGAACCGCCCACCGCGGGGATGCGTCTAACAGGCTCGTCCTCCGCCGAAAGGCCGTCATGCGCTCTCGTCTGATCGCCGTCGCCGCCGGACTCGCGCTGACCCTCACCGCCTGCGGCCAGCGGACCGCCGGCGGGTCGAGGCCCGCCAAGGACGACTTCAGGCAGCGTGCCGCGCAGGTGGTCGCGACGTGGGAGGCCGCGGGCAGGCCGAAGGCGTGGACCTCCGGCTTCGTGCCGCTCGAAGAGCTCACGCTCCTTCCGCGCGACCCCGGCTTCACCGACACCACCCGGCTCGCGTACCGCATCGGCGCCTACCGGCTCAGCGGCCGCCTGCCCGAGAACGCGCCCCGGCGCGGCACGGTCCGCTGGCCCGACGGCCGGACGCTCTCCCTTCCGCTGACCAGTGCCCGGGAGGCGTACGCGGCGCTGGACCGCGGGCCGATGAGCCGGACGGTCCCGAATAAGGCGAGCCCGGGAACCACGCCGCCGGACGCGGCGACGGGAGCGTCCGCCGTGCCGTGCCCCGAATGCGACCTCACGGTGACGGGTGCCCGGCTCGGGCCGGTCTCCCTGCACACCAGCCGAGGCGTCGCGCAGGTCCCCGCCTGGTGGTTCACGGTCCCGAAGCTGAAGAGCCCGGTCGTGCGGGTGGCGGTCCGGCCGGAGACCGTCGGCGCGCTTCCGACGCCCTCGACCGCTCCGGGAGGCGATCCCGTGTACGGGCTCGACGCGGTCCCCGGCGACCCCCTGCGGCTGCGCGTGACGGTTCTCACGCCCGACGGTAAGTGCGGGGCGCGCTCCGTCCGCAGCCGGGTCTACGAGTCGCCGCACGCGATCGTCGTCGGGAGCGCGGTGACCGGCCGCACCGGCGACTGCCCCGGTTTCGGGACGGCGCGCACTCTGGACGTCACGCTGACCGGCCCGGTCGGCGGGCGGGTGGTGCTCGACACGACCGGCCGCCCGATTCGCCTGGGTGAACACCGCCCCATCCCCGCCTGACATGACGAGGATCACCATCGCGGCAGCACCCGTCCGGCACGGCGGCGAAAGCCGCCTGGACCCCGCGCAGTAGGACGGAGGCGTTGAGACAGGCCCTGGAGGGTGCTGCCCCGGTGCGTGGGCACACCGGGGCAGCGCGGGGGTCAGGAGGCCCGGTGAGCCCGTCGGCGGGCTCACCGGGGCTCGCTCAGGAGAAGGACCAGGCGAAGACGTGCAGCGACCCTCCGCCTGACGGGGTGTTCAGCGTGACGCTCTTGACCTGCTTGCTCGCGTCGAGCGCGATCGGCGTGGCGCCGAACACGTAGATGTTGAGCTTCTGCTGGTTGCCGTCGGACCCGTTGCGGTAGGGGGTCTTGGCGACGATCTCGTTGCCGTACTGCGGCGGGTAGGCGTCGGCGCCGAGCGCCCAGTCGCTGAACTCCAGCTTGCCCGTCGCCGTCGACCCGTCGGTGTAGGTGATCGTGACCGTCGACGGCGCGTTGCCGTTGCCCGCCGAGCCGAGGAACGCCAGCTTGGACGCGCCCTTCGAAGCGTCGGGCAGGTCGACGGCCTGGCCGTTCGCCTGGATGTTGTCGAGCTGGCCGGGCTTGCGGTTCGGCCAGGTGAAGGTGAAGCCGTTCCAGGTCACCGGCCGGCCGGGGGCGAGCCCGGCCGCCGCGAGGGCCTGCGCGGAGTAGCTCCACCCGCCGCCGTCGAAGTTGGCGTTGCCCTGCTTGCCGTCGTCGGAGATGCCGGCGTTGTTCTGGTACCACTCGATCGTGCCGCGCTTGGCGACGTTGAGCGTGATGCCGGTGGTGCCCACCGACTGTCCCGAGGCGGTCAGCTCGATCGGCGCCGAGTAGTAGTCCAGCTTCTGGTCGGCGGCCACCGAGATGGTCACCTTCTGGTCGGCGTGGCCGGCGTCGGGAACCTTCAGCGTGCCGGAGGACGGCGTGACGGTGATGCCCGCCGGCGGCTTGGCGGTCCAGGTGACGGTGTCGCCCGTGCCGACGGCCTGCACGCGCAGGGTCGCCTCCACGGAGCCGCCCGGCTCGACGGACGCGTTGCCCGGCGTGGTCGCCGACAGGAACGGGCGGGCGCCGGTGCCGAAGGACGGCGGGGCGTCCTTCGGGTCGCTGCCGAAGGTGGTGTTCGGCTGGGCCCCGAGCGTGTAGTCGAGCCGGCCGCCGGAGGCGACGAACGACTCGGGCAGCCAGGCGCGGCTGGTCGCCTTGCCGCCGACCTTCAGCGACTGCACGTACTTGTCGGTGTCGGACGCCCCCGGCGCGTTGATGGTGATCTTCTGGCCGCTGGACCGTGTGACCGTGATCTGCGGGAACTCCGGGCTGTTCAGGACCATCTCGGCGCGGCCCGGGATCGCCGGGAACATGCCGAGTCCGGCGAACACCCGCCACGCCGACATCGTGCCGAGGTCGTCGTTGCCGACCAGGCCGCCCGGCGTCGGCTTGAACAGCTCCTTGCGGGCCCGCGCCACGACGTCCTGCGTCTTGTACGGCTGCCCGGCCCAGGCGTACAGCCACGGGGACTGCAGCGACGGCTCGTTGCCCAGGTAGGCGTACGGCTCGTGCGAGCCGGCGTTGAGCTTGGTGAAGAAGGTGTCGAGCCGCTTGGCCGCCTGGTCGCGGCCGCCCATCGCGTTGAACAGGCCGGCGACGTCGTCGTAGACCATCCAGTGGTACTGCGAGCCGTTGCCCTCGACGTACCAGTTCGAGTCGGCCGGGTCGAACGGCGTGAGGAAGGAGCCGTCCGCGAAGCGCGGCTGGATCCAGTCGTTCTGCGGGTTGTAAATGGTCTCCCAGCCGTGCGCCCGCTTCATGAAGTCCTGGTAGGTGCTCTTGTCCCCCAGGCGCTGGGCGAGTTGGGCGATGCCGAAGTCGGCGATGCCGTACTCCAGCGTGGTCGCCGGGTCGGCGGGCACGTAGCCGAGCTTGAGGTAGTCGGCGTTGCCGGGCCGCTCGGTGTAACTGGTGTTCTTGTCCTCCCCGACCCGGTTCGCGCCCTTGATCATGGCGGCCAGCGCGCCGTTCGCGTCGAAGTCCCGGGCGCCGAAGGCGTACATCGTCGACACGATCGAGTGGTACGGGTCTCCGTTCATGACGCCGGTGATGGTGTTCTGGTGCGACCAGCGGTCCCAGACGTCCCCGACCGAGTGCGCGTCGTTGTACATCGACTGGGCGATGTCGGCGCCCACGTCCGGCGCCAGCAGCGCGATGAGCTGTGCCTCGCTGCGGTAAATGTCCCAGCCGGAGAACGTCGCGTACTGGTGGTGGCCCTTCTTCACCTTGTGGGTGCGGTAGTCGAACCCGGTGTAGGTGCCGTCGACGTCGTCGAAGATGTACGGCTGGAGCATCGCGTGGTAGAGCGCGGTGTAGAAGGTCCGCAGCCGGTCGTCCGCGCCGCCGCTCACCTTGATCTGCCCGAGGCGCTTGTTCCACGCGGCGTGCGCGGCGTCGCGCACGGAGTCGAAGCCCCGGCCGCCGATCTCCTTCTTGAGGTTCTGCTTCGCGCCGTCGACGCTCACGTACGACACCGCGGCGCGCATCTGCACCGGCTGGGCCTTGCTGGTGTCGAACTGCAGGTAGACGCCCGAGCCCGGGCCCTTGACGGTGACGTCACGGGCGAGGGCCTGCGGGGAGCGCTGCGGCATCGGCCGGCCCTCGGGGCCGTTGTTCAACCGCCCGAAGGTCTTCTGCGTCTGCTGGGGCACCTTCGCCGGGGCGCTGCCGCGCACGGCGTCCTCACCCGGCTCCACCGAGTCGTTCTTCCACGTGCCGTACGTCTGGAAGGGCCGGTCGAAGGTCGCGGTGAAGTACACGTAGTACTTGGTGTCCGCGCCGCAGAACCCGCCGGTCTTCGCCCAGCCCGACACGGTGTTGCCCTTGACGGTGGCCTCGGCGTCGTCCACGCCGTTGATGGACCCCGTCACGTTGAGCAGCAGCGTGCCCACCTTGTCGGTGGGGAAGGTGAACCGCGCGACGCCGGCCCGCTGCGTCGCGGTCAGCTCGGTCTTCACGCCGGAGTCGAGCGTGACGGCGTACGACCCGGGTGACGCCTGCTCGTTCTCGTGCTTGAAGGTCTGGACGTAGTCGGTGCCGTGGGTGGCGGGCGACGTCGTGACCGGCCCGGAGAACGGGATGACCGGGAAGTCCTGCGCGCCCGTGCAGCCGGGCCCGGAGATGTGGGTCATGCTGAAGCCGCGCAGGCGGTTGTCCTCGTACTTGTAGCCACCGCCGGAGTTGCGGACGGTGTCGGGGCTCCACTGCATCATCCCGAATGGAGTGACGGCGCCGGGGAAGTTCATCCCGGCGCCGCCGCCGTGCCCGAAGTCGGGCCCGCCGTCCTGGGTGCCGACGAACGGATTGACGTAGGAGGCGAGGTCGGGGGCTGCCGCGTGGGCGGGGACGACCGGTAGGACCAGGGAGGTCAGGGCGAGGCCGACGAGGCCCGCCAATCGGGCACGCGAGCGTCTGAACACAACTGCTCCTCTGGGGAGGTCACAGGGTGCGCTGGCGGAGGACCACCGCAGAATCATGACAACGTTGTCACGGGTTACCGGCATTGTTGATCTGTGTCACTCCACAGTCAATGGGCAATACCGGCCACACCGATGTTCCCGAGTCACGCCGGCGTCATCGGGATCGCGATCGCCACACCCGCGATTGATTAGCGATGAGTCAACAGACGTTACCGATTCCGTCGTTGATGGCGATCGGGCGGCGCGGAAGGGTTGGGCCACTTGAGTCGAGTACCAACCCTGAGGTCAGGAACCGTGAAGAAGATCTATAACGCCGCCCACCTGTACATGATCATCGGATTGGTGAGCGGCTTCTACTACCGCGAGGTCACCAAGATCAAGCACTTCACCGGCCAGTCGCAGCTCGGCCTGGTGCACACCCACGTACTCGCGCTCGGGATGCTGTTCTTCCTCATCGTCCTGATGCTGGAGAAGCAGTTCGCCCTGAGCACGAGCAAACTGTTCGGCTGGTTCTTCTGGATCTACAACGCCGGTCTCGCGGTGACCGTCGCCATGATGACGCTCCACGGGACGCTGACCGTCCTCGGACACGGGAGCGGCGACGCCATCGCCCTCGTCGCCGGGCTGGGGCACATCCTGCTGACCGTTGGCCTGATCCTGTTCTTCATCGCCCTCGGCAAGCGCATCCCCGCCCGGCGGGAGATCGCGGACCGCGGCACGGCGCGCGGCGTCGCCCCGGCCGAGCCGCTCACCGACGGCTGAACCGCGCCGTGAGGCCCCTAGAGCGGCCGGTGTGGACCCGGACCGTAGGGGCCCGGAGGCTCCTGTGGCCCCTGCCCGTACGGTCCCGGACGCTGCGGTCCGTTCGGTCCCGGTGTGTCCTGCGGACCGGGCGGGCCGTACGGCGGCCTGTCCTGGGGTTCCTGCGGACCGTACGGCGGCGTGTCCTGGGGTTCCTGCGGGCCGTACGGGCCCGGCGGGTTGTACGGGCCCTGGGCCGAGAACGGGCCGGGCGGCGGCGGGCCGTACGACGGGCCCGGCTGGAGGAACCCGGACTCGCCGCGTCCGGCCCACGGCGGCACGAGCGGCCGCGGCTGCCGGCCCTGGAAGGCCTGGCGGGCCAGGTGCATGAGGTTCAGCAGGTCCTGCCGACGGCGGTAGAACCAGGTCGGCTCGGCGACGTGCCGCTCGGCGCGCTGGTGCAGCAGCGCCAGCTCCGTGGCGGCGAGCTGGTAGTCGGCCATCGCGCGCGCCGCCCGCGCGCCGCCCGCCATGCGGGCCCACTGGCGGGCGCGCCGGCGCAGCTTGAGGTTGCCGAGCATGTTGACGTCCTGCGGCGTGACCAGGCCGGTTCCGGCGTACATCGGCAGGTGCCGCTGGATCAGCTTGACGGTCTGGCGGCGCTCCCACCGGATGGTGACGATCAGCCCGATGAGGATGAGGAAGTCGATGCCGTAGGCGATCATCAGGCCCTGGAGGCCGAAGGCGGTGGAGAAGTTCCAGGCACCGTGCAGCAGCATGGCCGCGCACAGCCCGACGACGGGCGCCACGACGCGGGCGGCACCCCGGTGCAGGGCGGCGTAGGCGACGCCGAGGCCGGTCATCGAGGTGAACAGCGGGTGCCCGAACGGGGAGATCACCCCGCGCATGATGAAGACGGCCTCGAGGTTGTGCTGGTGGAACGCCCGGATGTAGTACCCGACGTTCTCCATCATCGCGAACCCGAGGGCGACCATGGCGGCGTAGATGATGCCGTCGGTCAGGCCGTCCAGCTCGTTGCGGCGGAACCACAGGAAGCCGAAGAGCACCGCGCCCTTCAGTGACTCCTCGACCAGGGGCGCGCCGACGGAGGCGGTGACGAGCTCGCCCCGCTCCCCGAACACCGGCTTGGTCAGCAGCTCGTACCCGGCGGTGTTGAGGATCAGCGCGCCGAGCACGGCGACGCCGGCGCCCCACATGAAGGCGAACAGCAGCGCACGCCACGGCTCGGGTTCGAGCCGGTCGAGGGTGAGGACCAGCGAGATCAGCAGGGGCACCGGGAGGATCGCCAGGACGAACCCGACGATGAACGGCGCCCCGTTCACCGCGTCGATGCCCAGGACCACGATCGCACAGACCGACGAGACGACCAGCCCGATGATCAGTCCGACGGGGGCCCGGCCGGGCATGCGACCTTCGAGGATCGCCTTTGGATCAACACGCGCCATGCCGGGAGGTTAACCCGTCAGTGCAGCAGCGGGTCGATCGCGACCGCCAGGAAGAGTAGCGCCAGGTACGCGTTCGACAGGTGGAAGTAGCGCATCGGCTTGAGCACGGCGCCGGTGATGCCCGCGCGGACCCGGCCGAGCAGGCGGTACGCCTCGACGAGGAAGGCGACGCCGAGGACGGCCGCGGCGATCGGGTAGAAGATCGTCGTGTGGGCGATCGGCCACAGCGCCAGTGAGCACGCCACGGTCACCCACGTGTAGACGATCACCTCGACGGCGACCCGCCGCTCGGTGGCCACGACCGGCAGCATGGGCACCTCGGCCGCCGCGTAGTCCTCGCGGTAGCGCATGGCCAGCGTCCAGGTGTGCGGCGGCGTCCAGAAGAACACCACGAGGAACAGCACGACCGGGGTCAGCGACATGCTGTTCGTGAGGGCGGACCAGCCGATCATGACCGGCATGCACCCGGCGATCCCGCCCCACACGACGTTCTGCTTCGTGCGCCGCTTGAGCACCAGCGAGTAGACGAAGACGTAGAACAGGATCGCGAACACCGACAGCCCGGCGGACAGCGGGTTCACGGCCAGCGCGAGGAACACGGTGGAGGCGACGGAGAGGGCGATCCCGAAGAGCAGGGTCTCCTTCGGCGTGACCTGCACCATCGGCAGCGGCCGGCGGCGGGTGCGGCGCATCTTCGCGTCGATGTCGCGGTCGATGTAGCAGTTCAGTACGTTGGCGCCGCCCGCCGAGAGCATGCCGCCGACGAGGGTGGCGATGACGGGCCACAGCGGCGGCAGGCCGCCGGCGGCGAGGAACATCACCGGAATCGTCGTGATGAGCAGGAGCTCGATGATGCGCGGCTTGGTCAGCGCCACATAGGCACGGACCAGCGCGCCGAACGGTCGACGGCCGGGCGTGGGCGGCGCGGGAGTCCTCGCCGGACGGTTGATGACCACCGTCACCGGATGTTCACCTGCGCGTTCACGACGTTAAGGGACACTGTGTCTGATCCTCGGGTTTCCTTGCCGCCAGTCGGCTGTGATCGGGCCGCCGCCCTATGGGCTGGACCGCGCAATCACTGTAATGCCGGTCCCCGCGCACCCCGTCACCGGGGTGGGCGCGGCACAACGGGTTAAGCCCGGCATCTTACGGAAATGCCGTATGAGGGTCGCGGCGTTGACCATGAAGGAACACCTGTCAAGGCGGTGGCGACGTGAGCGATAGGCTCACTACGGGCCCCGGCAGTGGCCTGGTCACGGGCTCTTTTCGGCTGGGGACGGGTCGCGGGGACACTGACACGTAGTCGAGAGGAGCCTGGAGCGTCTCGTGAGTACGCATTCTGATAACTCGTTCGAATGGACCGACCTGGACCGGCGGGCCGTGGACGTCATCCGCGCGCTGGCCATGGACGCCGTCGAGGAGGCCGGATCGGGCCACCCCGGCACGGCCATGAGCCTCGCTCCGGCCGCCTACCTGTTGTTCCAGCGGTTCCTGCGCCACGACCCGACCGACCCGAAGTGGCCGGGCCGGGACCGGTTCGTCCTTTCCGCCGGCCATTCCAGCCTGACGCTCTACATTCAGCTTTTCCTGTCGGGGTACGGGTTGTCGCTGGACGACCTGAAGGCGCTTCGCAAGTGGGGCAGCCAGACGCCCGGGCACCCGGAGTACGGCCACACGCGAGGCGTCGAGACGACGACGGGGCCGCTGGGCCAGGGCCTGGGCAACGCCGTCGGCATGGCGATGGCCGCGCGCCGGGAGCGGGGGATCTTCGACCCTGACACCGCGCCGGGGAAGAGCCTGTTCGACCACTACATCTGGGCGATCGCCTCCGACGGCGACATCGAGGAGGGCATCAGCCACGAGGCCAGCGCCCTCGCCGCGCACCAGCGCCTCGGCAACCTCACCGTCATTTACGACGACAACCACATCTCGATCGAGGACGACACCGCGATCGCGCTGTCGGAGGACGTGGACGCGCGATACCGGGCCTACGGCTGGCACGTGCAGCGGGTCGACTGGACCACCGACGGCGACTACCACGAGAACGTCGAGGCTCTGGCCCAGGCCATGGAGGCCGCGAAGGCCGAGACCGACCGCCCGTCGTTCATCGCGCTCCGCACGATCATCGGCTGGCCCGCGCCGAACAAGAAGAACACCGGCAAGGCCCACGGCGCGGCGCTCGGCGAGGAGGAGGTCGCGGCGACAAAGCGGATCCTCGGCCTGGACCCGAACGTCTCCTTCGACGTGCCCAAGGACGTGCTCGCCCACTCGCGGGAGGTCATCACGCGGGGCCGGGCGCTGCACGCCGAATGGGACCAGAAGTTCCAAGCCTGGCGCGCCGCCAATCCCGAGCGGGCCGCCGAGTTCGACCGGATCTCCGCGCGGCGCCTGCCGGACAGTTGGACGGCCAAGCTGCCGGAGTTCGAGGCCGGCAAGCAGATCGCCACCCGCGGCGCCTCCGGCGAGATCCTGACCGCGATCGGCCCGGTCCTCCCCGAGCTGTGGGGCGGCTCCGCCGACCTGGCGGAGAGCAACCTCACCACGATGAAGGGCGAGCCGTCCTTCATCCCCGAGGAGTTCCAGACCAAGGACTGGCCCGGCAACCGCTACGGCCGCACACTGCACTTCGGCATCCGCGAGCACGGCATGGGCGCCATCCTCAACGGCATCGCCCTGCACGGCGGCACCCGGCCCTACGGCGGCACGTTCCTGGTCTTCAGCGACTACATGCGCCCCGCCGTGCGCCTCGCGGCGCTGATGAAGCTGCCGGTGACGTACGTGTGGACGCACGACTCGATCGGCCTGGGCGAGGACGGCCCGACGCACCAGCCGGTCGAGCACCTGTGGGCGCTGCGCGCCATCCCCGGGCTGGACGTCGTCCGGCCCGCCGACGCGAACGAGACCGTCGTCGCCTGGCGCACGATCCTCGAGCACACGGACCGGCCCGCCGGTCTCTGCCTGACCCGGCAGAAGCTTCCGGTGTTCGACCGCGGCGAGATGGCGAGCGCCGAGGGCACCGCCAAGGGCGGCTACATCCTCGCGGAGGCGTCCGACCACCAGCCGCACGTCATCCTGATCGCGACCGGCAGCGAGGTCGAGATCGCCGTGGAGGCGCGCGAGATCCTGGAGGCCAAGGGCACGCCGACCCGGGTGGTGTCGATGCCGTGCGTGGAGTGGTTCCTGAGCCAGGACGAGGCCTACCGCAACCACGTCCTGCCGCCTTCCGTCCGGGCCCGCGTCTCGGTCGAGGCCGGGATCGGCCTGGGCTGGCGGGCGTTCGTCGGCGACTGCGGCGAGTCGGTCAGCCTGGAGCACTTCGGCGCCTCCTCCGACTACAAGACCCTGTTCCAGCAGTTCGGCTTCACCGCCGACCGCGTCGTCGCCGCGGCCGGGTCCAGCCTGATCAAGGCGGGCATCGGCGGGCGTGGTGAAACGACCGGCAACTGAGGAGAGACATGAGTGACATCCTGAAGAAGCTCTCGGACGAGGGCGTGTCGATCTGGCTGGACGACATCAGCCGGGAGCGCCTGAGCACGGGCAACCTCGAGGCCCTGATCCGCGAGAAGCACGTCGTCGGCGTGACCTCCAACCCGACGATCTTCTCCAAGGCGCTGAGCAAGGGCTCGGCGTACGACGAGCAGGTACGCGAGCTGTCCGTCCGGGGCGTCGACGTCGAGGAGGCCTCCCGGGCCATCACGACGCACGACATCCGCTGGGCCGCCGACGTGCTGCGCCCGGTCTACGACCGCACCGAGGGCCTCGACGGCCGCGTGTCGATCGAGGTCGACCCGCGGCTGGCGCACGAGACCGAGAAGACCACGGCCGAGGCCAAGGCGCTGTGGTGGATGGTCGACCGGCCGAACGTCTTCATCAAGATCCCGGCGACGCTCGCCGGCCTGCCGGCGATCACCGAGACGCTGGCGCACGGCATCAGCGTCAACGTCACGCTGATCTTCTCGCTGGAGCGGTACGGCCAGGTCATCGACGCGTTCTTCGAGGGCCTGGAGAAGGCGCGGGCCAACGGCCACGACCTGTCGAAGATCGCGTCGGTGGCGTCGTTCTTCGTCAGCCGCGTCGACACCGAGATCGACAAGCGCCTCGACAAGCTCGGCCGCACGGACCTGGCCGGCAAGGCGGGCATCGCCAACGCACGCCTCGCGTACGCGCTGTACGAGGAGAAGTTCGGCACCGACCGGTGGAAGGCGCTCAAGGACGCGGGCGCGCGCGTCCAGCGGCCCCTGTGGGCGTCGACCGGGGTCAAGAACCCGGAGTACTCCGACACGATGTACGTGGACGAGCTCGTCGCCCCCGACACCGTGAACACGATGCCGGAGCCGACCCTCGACGCCGTCGCCGACCACGCGGACATCCGCGGTGACCGGGTGCGGTCCTTCTACGACGACGCCCGTGCCCACATGGCCGCCCTCAAGGAGGCCGGCGTGGACTACGACGACGTCGTCCGGGTCCTCGAGGAGGAGGGCGTCGAGAAGTTCGAGGCGTCCTGGAACGAGCTGCTCGACAGCATCAAGAGCGAGCTGCGCGACAAGGCCTGATCTGGTGCCTCGCCCGGCCGGTGACCGTCACCCGACGGAGCCGGCCGGGCGCGTCTCGCGATCATCCATGTACTGTGAGTGACACGCGTCGGACCGGGTATGCCGGGGTCCGGACGCGAGAAACGAACGACACCCCACGTCCGGCGGGGTCCGCTCGCAGGGGCGTGGCGAATGGATCGGGCCAGGAGACGCCGTGACCTTGCGAGTGACCGCCGGACGCGTGTCCGTGACCGTCGAGGGCGATGCCGTCAGCCGCACCGACAAGGCCCTGGGGCGGCTGACCTACGACGGCGTGCCCACGGCGCTCATGGCCAAGAACGCCAGCCTGTGGGGCGCGGACGCGGCGGGCCGGGCCGCCGGCCGGCTCGGCTGGGTCGACGCGCCGGAGACGTCCCGCCGCCTGCTTCCCGAGCTGTCCGAGCTGGTGAACCGGTTCGCGGGACTCGACCGGGTCGTGCTGGCCGGGGTGGGCGGTTCGGCACGCGCCGCCGACGTGATCGCGCATGGGCAGGGCGCCGACCTGACGGTGCTCGACACCGTCGATCCGCACGAGGTGCGCCGCGCGCTCGACGACCGGCCGGACCGCACGGCCCTGGTGGTGGCGGACAAGAGCGGTCTCACGATGGAGACCGACGCCCTGCGCCGCGTCTTCGAGGGGGCCTTCCGCGCGGCGGGCGTCGATCCGGCCGAGCGGATCGTCGTGGTCACCGACCCGGGCTCGCCGATGGAGTCCTGGGCGAAGGAGACCGGCTACCGGGTGGTCCTGTCCGACCCGGAGACGACCGGCCGGTTCGGGGCGCTGTCGGCGTCCGCGCTGCTTCCGGCCGCGCTGTCCGGGGCCGACGTCGAGCGGCTGCTCGACGAGGCCGCCGCCCTCCTGCCCGCCCTTCGCCCGCCGTACGACAATCCGGGCCTGACGCTCGGCGCGGCGCTGGGCGCCGCCGCCGCGCACGGCCGCGACAAACTGATCATCGCCGACAACGGCTCGGGCCTTCCCGGGCTGGCCGGCTGGGTCGAGCAGCTGACCGCGGCGGCGACGGGCAAGGACGGCAAGGGCGTCGTGCCGATCGCCGTCGAGGACGTGGGCGCGCTGGGATCCGGCGAGGACCGGTGGCTCCTCGCCCTGGGCGACCGGGTCGGCGGCCCCGGCCTCGCGGTGTCCGGCCCGCTCGGCGCGCAGTTCCCGCTGTGGGCTTACGCCATGGCCGTGGCCGCCCGGATCATCGGCGTCGACCCGTTCGACGAGCCCGCGCTGCGCGAGTCCCAGAGCGCGGTCTCGGCCCTGCTGCGCGGTTCGGAGGACGGCGCCGCCCCAACGCTCATCGCCGGCGAGCCGGCACTGGTGGACGGCGCCGTCGAGGTGCACGGCCCCGCGGAGCTGCTCCACGGGGCCAAGGACCTGCGGAGCGCTCTCGACGCGGTGCTCCGCGCGGTCCCCGACCGCGGGCACCTCGCGGTGATCGCCCACCTGGACCGCGTCGCGGACGCCGCCGCCGCTCGCCTGCGTCCGCTGCTCGGCCGGCGGCGCCGCGATGTCCCGGTCGGCTTCGGCTGGGGCTCGGCGGCCCTCCACTCCACCGGCCAGGCCCACAAGGACGGCCCTCCGGGCGGGCTGGTCGTCCAGATCACCGGCGCGGTCGAACGGGACGTCGAGGTGCCCGGCCGGCCGTACGGCCTGAAGGCGCTGCAACTCGCCCAGGCCTTCGGTGATCTACGCGCGCTGCGCTCCCGGGGCCGTTCGGCCGTCCGGCTGCACCTGCGGGACCGCGCGGCCGGCCTCACCGAATTGGAGACCGCCCTAGGCGACTGAGGGAGAGCCGAGCATGCCATCCTGGTTCCTGTCCGGGTTCTCCGCCTTTCCGGTACCTGACCGTGTAGATCCTGCGACGCTGGGAAGATCGCGCGCGATACGAGGGTTAGCGAAAGATGGTCACCGGCTCGGCCGAGCACGGACGGCCGCTTGAACGAAGAGGACGACGCCAAGGCGGCCCACCGCCCGGGCGCCACTAGGAAGGACAGGGAAGTTGGGCATGAGATGGCCCACCGGGACGATCGGGGCGCCGCCGCGTACTCCCTGTGATGAACACGAAGCCGACGGGAACGGAGACACGCGATGAAGAGGGCTCTAGAGGCGCTCAACCCGCTTCGCGATCCCCGGGACAAGCGGCTGCCGCGGGTGGCCGGGCCGTGTGTGCTCGTGCTGTTCGGCGTCACCGGTGATCTGTCCCGTAAGAAGCTGTTGCCCGCCATCTACGACCTCGCCAACCGGGGCCTGCTGCCGCCGGGCTTCTCGCTCGTCGGGTTCGCTCGCCGTGACTGGGCACACCAGGACTTCCGGCAACTCGCGCACGACGCGGTGAAGGAACACGCCCGTACCCCGTTCCGTGAGGACGTCTGGAACCAGCTCGCCGAGGGCATCCACTTCGTGCCGGGCACGTTCGACGACCCGGGCGCGTTCGAGGCCCTCGCCATGGCGGTCAAGGAGCTGGACGAGAAGCGCGGCACCGGCGGCAACTACGCGTTCTACCTGTCGATCCCGCCGAAGTTCTTCCAGGACGTCGTCAAGCAGCTGCAGGCCAGCGGCCTGTCGCAGCCGTCGGAGGGTTCCTGGCGCCGCGTCGTGATCGAGAAGCCCTTCGGACACGACCTGGCCAGCGCGCAGGAGCTCAACGCGATCCTGCACGAGGTCTTCCCCGAGGAGTCGATCTTCCGGATCGACCACTACCTCGGCAAGGAGACGGTGCAGAACATCCTGGCGCTGCGGTTCGCCAACAACCTGTTCGAGCCGATCTGGAACCGCTCCTACGTCGACCACGTGCAGATCACGATGGCCGAGGACATCGGCATCGGCGGCCGGGCGGGCTACTTCGACGGCGTCGGCACCGCACGGGACGTCATCCAGAACCACCTGCTGCAGCTGCTGGCGCTGACCGCGATGGAAGAGCCGGTGTCGTTCGCGGCCGAGTCCGTGCGGGCGGAGAAGGCGAAGGTCCTGTCGGCCGTACGCCTGCCCAAGGACCTGGGCGCCTACACCGTGCGCGGGCAGTACTCCGCCGGCTGGCAGGGCGGCGTCAAGGTGCGCGGCTACCTCGAGGAGGAGGGCATCCCGCCGAACTCCCGTACCGACACCTACTCCGCGGTCCGCCTGGACGTCGACACGCGCCGCTGGGCGGGCGTGCCGTTCTACCTGCGCACCGGCAAGCGGCTGACCCGCCGCGCCACCGAGGTCGCGCTCGTCTTCCAGCGCGCTCCGCACCTGCCGTTCGCCGTCACGGACACCGAGGAGCTCGGGGAGAACGCCCTGGTCATCCGCGTGCAGCCGGACGAGGGCGTCACCATGCGGTTCGGCTCGAAGGTCCCCGGCACCTCCATGGAGGTCCGGGACGTGAACATGGACTTCGACTACGGCGAGTCGTTCACCGAATCTTCCCCCGAGGCGTACGAGCGCCTGCTGCTCGACGTGCTCATCGGCGACCCGCCGCTCTTCCCCCGTCAGGAGGAGGTCGAGCTGTCCTGGGAGATCCTCGACCCGATCGAGGAGTACTGGGACAAGCACGGTAAGCCCGAACCGTACAAGTCGGGCGGCGGGGGGCCGAAGGCCGCGGACGAGATGATGGCCCGCGACGGCCGGGCGTGGAGGCGACTCTGATGAACATCGACCTCGCGAACACCACCACCCGGAAGATCCAGGACGCGCTGAGCGCCGCCCGGCACCGGATGGGCGGACCCGCGACCGGCAAGGTCCTGACCCTCGTCATCTACACCGACGAGGCCGCGCAGTACGACGCCGTCCGCGCCTCCACCGAGGCCGCCCGCGAGCACCCGTGCCGGATCATCGCGGTGATCGCCCGCCATGCCAACGGGGAGCCCCGGCTCGACGCCGAGGTCCGCGTCGGCGAGACGGGGCCCGGCGAGACCGTGATCCTGCGGCTGTACGGCCAGCTCATCGAGCACTCCGACTCGGTCGTGCTGCCGCTGCTGGTCCCGGACACGCCCGTCGTGACCTGGTGGCCCGGCGTGGCTCCGCGCAAGCCGGCCGACGAGCCGCTCGGCGCGCTCGCCCAGCGCCGCGTCACCGACGCCAAGGGCAGCACCGACCCGATCGACACGCTGACCCGGCTGGCCGGGGCGTACGTGCCCGGCGACACCGACTTCGCCTGGACCCGTATCACCCCATGGCGCTCGCTGCTGGCCGCGATCCTCGACCAGCCGCGCGAGGACATCACCGGTGCGATCGTCGAGGCCGAGCCGCAGAATCCCAGCGCCGCGCTGCTCGCCTCGTGGCTGTCGGTGCGTCTCGCCATCCCGTGCGCCGTGACCGAGTCGCACGGGCCGGGCATCACCGCCGTACGCCTCACCACGACCAACGGCGGCGACGTCGCGATCACCCGGCCCGACGGCCGTGTGGCGACGCTGTCCCGGCCCGACCAGCCGGACCGTCAGGTCGCGCTGCACCGGCGGCCGACGTCCGAGCTCCTGGCGGAAGAGCTGCGCCGCCTCGACCCGGACGAGGTCTACCGCGAGGCCGTCCTGCGGTGCGCCAAGGGTCTCGACGAGCCCGCCGAGGCCGCCGCTCCGGCGACGGCTCCGGCCGCGGCGAAGGCCCCGCGCGGAGCCGGGAGGGGCAAGAAGTCGTGACCGCCCCGTCCGTGCTGGTCCACCAGGACCAGTCCCTGCTCGCCAAGGCCGTCGCGGCCCGCCTGGTGACCGGTCTCGTCGACGTCCAGGCGGCCCGCGGCGGGGCGCACCTCGTCCTGACCGGCGGCGGCGTCGGCACCGCGGTGCTCGAGGAGATCGCGGCCACCCCCGCCCGGGACGCCGTCGACTGGGGACACCTGGACATCTGGTGGGGCGACGAGCGCTACCTGCCGACGGGTGACGAGGAGCGCAACGAGACCGGCGCGCGCAAGGCCCTGCTCGACCACGTCGACGTCGACCCGAAACGGGTGCACGCCATGCCGTCGACCGACTCGGGCCTGACCCCGGAGGACGCGGCGGAGCACTACGCCGCCGAGCTGCGGGCCGCGACCCGCCCGGAGGACCACGGGGTCGTCCCGTCGTTCGACGTGCTGATGCTCGGCCTCGGTCCGGACGCCCACGTCGCCTCGCTGTTCCCCGGCATGCCCGCCCTCTACGAGGAGGAGCGTCCGGTGGTGGCCGTGCACGGCGCGCCCAAGCCGCCGCCGACCCGCCTCTCCCTGACCCTGCCGGCGATCCACACGGCGCGGGAGATCTGGATCATCGCGGCGGGCGAGTCGAAGGCGGGCGCCGTGCACCTGGCGCTGTCCGACGCCGGCCCGGTGCAGGTCCCCGGCGCGGGCGCCCGCGGCCGGCAGCGCACGCTGTTCCTGCTCGACCGGGCGGCCGCGAGCCAGCTGCCGCCCGAGATCGGCCGCATCGCCTCGCCGTGAGGCTGGCCCTGGGGGGCTCTCGTCCGGGCTCAGCCGGATGAGGGCCCCGCACCGGCCGACCGGCGCAGCAGGGTGATCATGCGCCAGGCCTCCGGAGAGTCGAGGGGCACGCCGGGGTCGAAGTCGCCGTACTGCGCCTCCACCGTGAGGCCGCCGGCGAGCCGGAGCGCCGCGTCCAGCTCGGTCGCCGTCCAGAAGCGGTAGGGCACCACGCCCTGGATCACGTCGCCGCCGTCGATGGCGATCGTCACGTGGTCCTCGACGATCTGGGTGATCGGATCGATCTCATCCGACGGCTCACCCCACCGGACGCGGGCGCTGGCACCGTCCTTCTCCACGGCCCACGCCGCCGAGACGCGAGGCGTCTCGCTGAGCCGGTCGGCGGGGTGGCTCATCTCGATCAGCGCGAGCCCGTCCTCGGCGAGGTGCTCCGCGACGCACCGCAGGTACGCCACGAAGGCGTCCAGCGTCATCAGGTGCGCCGTCGAGTCGAGCATGGTGATGACGAGGTCGAAGCGGCGGCCGAGCTTGAAGTCGGTCATATCGGCCTCGACGACCTCCAAGGGCAGCCCGCTCCCCCGTTCACGGGCATAGGCGCACATCGCCGGGCTGAGGTCCAGAGCGGTCGCGGCCACGCCCCGGCGGGCGAACTCCCGGGCGTGCTCCGCCGGCCCGGCCGCCAGCTCCAGAACGTTCCGCGCGTCGCCCGCCCAGCGCCGCAGCACGTCGACCTCGCCGCCGACGTCACGGAACGAACAGGCGAGCTCGTACGCCCAAGGATGGTCGTAGATCACGCATTCCATGCTCCCAGAACCGTGACGGTGATCGGTCCAGGGCCTGGTTTGACCGGACGCGGTGCGCCGGGGCAGGCTCGAGCGCGATGAGACAGGGTTCGCAGGTGACAATGGACGAGGCGCTCGCCGACGTGGCCCGGGTCGGGCCGTACTTCTCCGTCGCCGTCGACCCCGACGTCGCGGACCATCCGCTGTGGCGGCCGCTGACCGAGCTGTACGGTCCCGCGCTGCCCGACCAGATCGCGGCCGTACGGGTGCGTCTCGGCACGTCCGAGGACCGGGTCGCGGCCTCCCTGCTGTTCCAGGGAGTCGCGGGCCGTCTCTGGTCGCCGGCGCTCGCCACCGCCGTCGTCCACGGCCGCGTGCCGGACCTCGATCCCGCCCGTACCTACTGGCGAGCCGCCTCCCCCGGGCCGATCCTCCTGGCGACGCCGGGCGCGGCGGCGCTTCCCGCGGACCTGCCCACGCTCCGTCGCGTCGTGATCGAGGATCACCTGGCACCGCTGGTCGCGGCGGTACGGGCGGTCACGCCGGTCGCCGAGGGCCTGCTGTGGGGCAACGCGGCGTCGGCCCTCGTCGGTGCGATGACGGTCGTCTCCCGGGCCCGTCCTCCGGTCTCCGGGACGGCGCTGCGGTTCGCCGAGGAGCTCCTCGCCGGGTCTCCGCTGGCGGGAACCGGCGGCTTCGGTCGCTACGGCTTCCGCCGGCGAAGCTGCTGCCTCTACTACCGGGTACCGGGCGGCGGCAAGTGCGGCGACTGCGCGCTCCTCTGAGCCTCCGGACCTAACTCTGAGCCCGTCTCCGCACGATGGAGACGGGCTCACACGCCTCGTGTGCCACCGTGGCTACGGGCGAGCTACGACGGCCCCTTCGGGGCGCCGGGGAACTCGGGCGGAAAAGACGGCATCGTCATCGGGTGCCCCCTCCGTACGACTCCCCACGACCCTAGCCCGCCCCGTCAATGGTCGAACTCTCCGGACAGCGCCGAGCGGAGCACGTCGAGACCGACGCTGCCGACGGCGAGTGCCCTGTGGTGGAAGGCCTTCAGGTCGAACGCGGCGCCTTCGCGAGCGCGCACCTCGTCGCGTAGCCGCAGCCAGGACCGCTCGCCGAGCTTGTACGCGGAGGCCTGTCCGGGCCAGCCGAGGTAGCGATCGAGCTCTTCGCGCAGGCGGGCGGCGTTCTTGGCGGAATGAGCGGCGAGCAGCCGCCACGCCTTGTCCGGCGTCCACGCGCCGCCTCCGGCCTCCGCGGGGGCGGCGAATCCGCAGTGGAAACCGATGTCGATCACCACGCGGACGGCCCGGAAGGAATGGCTGTCGAGCATGCCGAGATGGTCTCCGGGGTCATCGAGGAAGCCGAGGTCGGCCATGAGGCGTTCGGCGTACAGCGCCCAGCCCTCGCCGTGGCCGGCCACCCAGGACGCCAGCCGGCGCCACCGGTTGAGCTCCTCGCGGCGGAGTGCGGTCTGCCCGATCTGCAGGTGGTGGCCGGGCACGCCCTCGTGGTAAACGGTGCTCAGCTCGCGCCAGGTGGAGAACTCCGTGACTCCGGCCGGGACCGCCCACCACATGCGGCCCGGCCTGGTGAGATCCTCGCTCGGCCCGGTGTAGTAGATGCCCCCGGTGCTGGTCGGGGCGATACGGCACTCCAGTGTGCGGATCGCGGCGGGGATGTCGAAGTGGCGATCGGCGAGGGCGGCCACCGCCGCGTCGGATTTCTCCTGCATCCACGCGCGCAGGGTGTCGACGCCGGACAGCCTGCGGGCCGGATCGGCCGTCAGGTGCTCCATCGCCTCGCCGACCGTCGCTCCGGGCAGGATCCGCCGGGCGATGTCACGTTTCCGCCCGGTGATGCGGGCGAGCTCCTCCTGCCCCCATTCGTAGGCCTCCGCCAGGTCGACCTGGGAGCCGAGGAACGACCGGGAGAACAGCGCGTACATGTCACGGCCGACGGCGTCCTCGTCCGGCGCCTTGGGAAGGAGTTCGTCGGCGAGAAAACGGGCCAGTTCCTCATAGGCCGCGGCGGCGGCGCGCGCGCCGCGTTCCAGATCGCGGCGGACCGAGTCGGGGAGGACGCCATCCCGTGGCCCCGCGCCGGCGGCCAGGCGGGCGAAGAAGCCGTCCGGTCCGGTGCACGCGCGGCTCTGTGCGATCCCCGCCTGTACCTGGCGTCGCGGACTGATCCGCCCGTCCGCCGCCGCGGTGCGCAGCGACGCGACGTATCCGCCGATCGCTTCGGGCACCCGGGCGAGCCTCGTCGCGATGGCAGCCCAGTCCCGCACGGTGGCGGTGGGCATCGAGTCGAAGACCTGCCGTACTCCCTGAAGCGGGCTTTCGATGTTGTTCAGGCGTGATTCCTCGGTTCCGGCGTCCCGGAGGAGTTCGGCGACCTGGAGGTGCTCGCGCGCGGCGGCCACGGTGACCCGGTCGACGGCGTCCTCGGGGCGGGCACGGTCCAGCGCGGCGAGGGTGCGTCGTCGCAGCGCGGAGATCTCGGCGAGGCCGTCCGGTGACAGATCCGGCAGGCGCTCCTCATGGCCGGACACGCCGAACTCGGTCGCCGCGATCGGATCGAGCGCCGCGTACTCGTCCAAGAAGCCGTCCATCACTCGGTCGACCGCGGTGATCGGCCTGATCTTTGGCATGTGGTTCTCCGGTCAGCAGGCGGCGATGCTCATCGTCGCAGATCCTCCACACTCGCCGGCCGATGCGCCGGGATCCGGCCGCTGGTCAGTCGTTCCAAGGTCACGGCGGCCGCGGCGAGATCCTGCACGCCGAGGCCGATGAGCTTGCAGATGGTGATCTCCTCCGGGCGGGTTCGGGCGGGTGCGCTCCCCGCGAGCAGTTCGCCGAGTTCGGTGGGGACCGGGTCGAGCTCGACGCGCTCGGCCCTCGCCAGGGCGAGGTCGCCGTGCACGGCGCTCAGCGCCCGGCTGTCGACCACGATCCGGTCGGCTCGCAGCAGACACGCCGGAGACAGCTCGGCTTTCCCGGGATCGTCCGCGCCGACCGCGGTGACGTGGGTCCCCGAGTTCAACCATGCCGCCTCGACCAGCGGCTCTCTGCTGGCCGTCGCGGTGATCAGCACATCGGCACCCGCGCACGCCGTACGCACGGTGCCGACCGGGTCGACCCGCAGGTCCGGGCGTCGGGCCCGCAGTGCCGCGGTCAGTCGTTCGACGGCCGCGTGGGAGCGCCCCCAGACCCGGACCGTACGGATCGGGCGCTCGGCAGCGGCGGCGAGCACCTGCAGATATGCCTGCACGCCGGTGCCGAGCACCCCGAGCGTCGCCGCATCGGGGCGGGCCAGGATCCGCGTCGCCAGCGCTCCCGCGGCCGCCGTACGGACGTCGGACAGATGATGGTCGTCGTGCAGGAGGGCGCGCAGGTCGCCGGTCTCGGCGTCGAAGACCGCGACCATCCCGGCGCCTGCGGAGCCGCCCCGGCGGGCCCGCTCGGCGAACCAGGTCGCCACCTTCACCGTGAAGATCGGATATCCCGGCAGCCATGCGGACTTGACGTGCACGTCGCCGTCCGCACCGGCCGGGGCGAACACCGAGACCGGTGAATCGCCCAGCCCCCGGCTGAAGTCGGCGAACGCCGCGGACACCGGCTCGATGAGATCCTCGAACCCGACGACGGCGCGGATGGCCTCGGCGCCGAAGTGCGGGGCCGCACCGTTCACGACGGCACCCGGTCGAGGGTTCCGGTTCCCACGAGCACGACGTCGCCGCCGACCTCGACCGAACCGACGCTGGTCCCGGACCCGTGTGCCCGGACGGTGATCTCGCTGGGCCGTCCGGTGAAGCGCCCCTGGTGCAGGGTCACCGTCTCGCCGTCGCCGACGCGGCCGTGGCGGCGCAGGTACGCCCCCACGCAACCGGCGGCGCTGCCGGTCGCGACGTCCTCGACCAGCCCGTCGTTGTTCCAGTGCCGTCCTTCCAACGCGGCGGCGTCGAGCACGTACGCGAACTGCGCGTCGAGTTCCGCCAGCTTGGCGTCCAGATCGGGCGGTGCGATGTGCGCGCGGGCCAGGGCCTCGTGGGCCACCGGCACGATGAGGTAGCGCAGACCGGTGGAGACGACCTCCGGCGTGAGCATCGGGTCGAGTTCCGCCTCGCTCAAAGAGAACCAGGAGGCGATCTCGGCGCGACGCGACTCCGCCGGCGCGCCGAGGAACTCCGCTCCACCCTGATCGAGCACCGCCAAGTAGTGACCGGGCCCGCGGCGCGTGGTCATCGCCGTGACGGTCCGTGCCGGCAACCGGATCGTCCAGCGTTCCGCCGCGCTGTCGCCGGTCAGATGGTGCGCCACGCATGCCGCCCCGATCACCGGATGCCCCGCGAAGTCCAGCTCTTCGATGAGATCGAACACTCTCGCCCGGTAGGTCCGACGGTCCGTACCGGGCTCGAGGAAGATCGACTCGAAATGCCGGAGCTCCTTGGTGATCCGCGCCATCTGCGCGCCGTCCAGGCCGGAGGCATCGGGGAACACGGCGAGGCTGTTGCCGCTGTAGGGCATTCGCGTGAAGACATCGACGTGGTGGTAACGCACGGTCGGCACGCTATCCACCGGCGACCGCCCCAAGGAAGTGGCGATATGTCACCCCCGGCTATAACGGTTCGTTATGCCGATGGACTTGGAAACCGGCCTTCTCCGCGCCTTCGTCACCGCCGTCCGCGCCGGCAGCATCAGCCGCGCCGCCGCCGCGCTGGAGCAGACTCAGCCGGCCCTCAGCCAGCAGATACGCCGCTTGGAACGCACCGTCGGCCGGCCACTGCTGCATCGGACGTCCTCGGGAGTGACGCTGACGCCGGCCGGCGAGACTCTGCTGCCGTACGCCGAACGGATCCTCGCGCTGTCGGCCCAGGCGCTCACCGACGCACGCCACATGCTCACCGGACACTGCGGCATCGGCCTGATCGAAGACCTCGCCGCCGCCCGGCTGCCCCAAGCCCTGGCCGACTTCGCCGGTGTCCACCCCGACGCCACGCTCGAGGTGATTAGCGTCTCCGGGCCCGCGATGCGCCACGCCTTCGAGAGCGGGCGGCTGGATCTCGCGCTCTGCGACCCGACCTACCTGCCCGAACCGCCACGGTGGTCGGTGCGGCTTCCCTTGACCTGGGCGTTCGCCCCCGGATTCGACACGCGGACCGACCCGCTGCCGCTCGTCCTGTTCTCCCAGCCGTGCCGATGGCGGGCGCCCGTGCTCGACACGCTCGACGCCGCGGGCCGCCGTTGGCGGGTCGTCTTCGAGAGCACCGGCCTTGCCGGTGTGCTCGCCGCGGTCCGCGCCGGGCTGGGCGTCGCCGCGCTCCTGCCCGCCAACCTCGACGCGGACCTGACCGCTGCCGCCGACACCGCCCGGCTCCCCGCCCTGCCCGACGTCGAGCTCGGCCTCATCCGCAGGTCCGGCACCGAAGGCGACCCTCTCGTCGATGCCGTCGAAGCGGTCCTGCGCGGCCTCGTCTGAGATCTTCTCCACCGGGTGACGGGCCCACCTGGGCTACCGTGCCGCTCCCGCCCGCGTCGGTTCGAGCGCTTCCGTACGGTCGGGGCCGAGCGCGATGCGCGCGTCGAGCAGCCTCGGGTCGTCGGACCGCAGGAATCGCCCGCCGAGGCCGTCGAGCAGGGCGCGCATGCGGGAGTTGTCGGCCAGCATGGTCGCGCGGACCTCGGCCAGGCCCTGCTCGTGCGCGACGGCGAGGAGACGGCGGGCCAGCACCGCCCCGATGCCTCGGCCCTGCCAGCCGTCCTCCACGAGGAACGCCAGCTCACCGACGCCTGGGTCGAGCGTGTACATCAGGTGCGCGAGGGCGAGGATCGACCCGTCCGGGCCCTCGGCCGCCATGGTCAGCCCGTGCGCGCGGTCGCAGAAGACCCGCAGCAGCCGCTCCGGGATGTCGTCCCGCGCACTGAAGTAGCGGCGGCGCCGGCTCTCGCTCGAGCAGCGGGCGTGCAGGTCCCGTACGCCGTCGGCGTCGAGGAGCGTCAGCGGCCGCACGGTGATCTCGGTGCCGTCGCCGAGGGTCAGGCATCGCCGGGTGGGAGCCGGGCCGTGGGCGGGGAGCAGGGAGCGGACCAGGGCGTTGGCCCGGGCGATCTCCGTAAGCGTGAAGGGCAGCCCCTTCCGGTGCAGCAGGACCCCGCGCAGGTGCCCGACGGAGACGCTGATCGTCGCCGGATCGGGCTGCTCGTCGAGCGCGGCCGGGCCGGCCACCCACTCTGCGCTGTCGGCGCGCAGCAGCTCGGCGAGGATCTCCGGCAGGGCTCGCGGGTTGGACCGGAGGCGTACGGCGAGGGAGAGCGCGCGGCTCGGCTCGTCGATGAGCTCGTGCGGGGTCGCCGGAACGACGCTGGTCCGGCGGCCCGCGGCGGCCGCGACGGCGACGCTGAGCGCCTCCGCGGTCGTTCCGGTGGGCACGTCCACGACGAACTCGTCCACCACGCCGTCCGCGTCGACCTGGACGGACAGGTCGAGGATGTTCGCCCCCTGCGCGGCCAGCGCGGCGGTCAGGACGGCCAGGCGGCCCGGCCGGTCGTCGATCTCGGTGCGTACGCGGAGCAGCGGCATATGATCCCCTTCGGCGGCTGAACGGGACCAGCGTTCCGCATCGCTGTTTCCGGGTCGCTACGTGACCGTTTCCGCGAGATCAGCGCTCTCCGGGCCGAACGCGACGGGGCCCGGCGCCCCGAGACGCCGGGCCCTCGTCATCGATGGCGGGTCAGGGCGTCGCGGTCCAGCCGGGCATCGGGAAGCCGGCGAGCAGTTCGCGAATCTCCGCGGCGATCTTGTCGAGGACCGCCTCGTCATCCGCGGCGGCGACGGCCTGGTCGATCGACGCCGCGATGAACGGCATGTGCTCCTCGGTGAGGCCACGCGTCGTGATCGCGGCGGTGCCGAGCCGGATGCCCGAGGGGTTCCACGGCTTGCGCGGGTCGAAGGGCACCGTGTTGAAGTTCAGCTCGATGCCGGCGCGGTCGAGCGCCTTGGCGGCCGGCTTGCCGCCGATGCCCTTGGCGGTCAGGTCGATGAGGATCAGGTGGTTGTCGGTGCCGCCGGAGACCAGGTCGAACCCGCGCTCGGTCAGCGCGGCGGCGAGCGCCTGGGCGTTCACCACGATCTGGCGGGAGTACGCCTTGAACTCCTCCCGGGCGGCCTCCCGGAGCGCCACCGCGATCGCGGCGGTCGTGTGGTTGTGCGGGCCGCCCTGCAGGCCGGGGAAGATCGCCTTGTCGATCGCGGTCGCGTGCTCCGCGGTCGTCAGGATCATGGCGCCGCGCGGGCCGCGGAGGGTCTTGTGCGTGGTCGTGGTGATGACATCGGCGTACCCGACCGGCGACGGGTGGGCGCCGCCGGCGACGAGCCCGGCGATGTGCGCGATGTCCGCGACGAGGACGGCGCCCACCTCGCGGGCGATCTCGGCGAACGCCGGGAAGTCGATCGTCCGCGGGATCGCGGTGCCGCCGCAGAAGATCACCTTCGGCTGCTCCGCGCGGGCGAGGTCGCGCACGTGGTCCATGTCGACGCGGCCGGTCTCACGGCCGACGCCGTAGTGCACCGGGCGCAACCACTTGCCGGAGATCGACACGGGCGACCCGTGCGTGAGGTGGCCGCCGTGGGCGAGCTCGAGCGACAGGAACGTGTCGCCCGGGTTCAGGAACGCCAGGTGCACGGCGAGGTTGGCCGGCGAGCCGGAGTACGGCTGGACGTTGGCGTGGTCGACGCCGAACAGCTCACGCGCGCGCGCCTGGGCCAGCTCCTCGACGGGGTCGACGACCTGCTGGCCCTCGTAATAGCGCTTGCCGGGATAGCCCTCGGAGTACTTGTTGGTCAGGACGGAGCCGGTCGCCTCCAGCACCGCCGGGGAGACGTAGTTCTCCGAGGCGATGAGGCGGACCTTGTCGTGCTGGCGGCGGGCCTCGGTCTCGATGAGACCGGCCAGGTCGGGATCGGCCGCGGTGAGATGGGACAGCGCTGGCTGGTGCATGGGGCCTCCATACGGGCTCGGCTCCCAGCACCCAGGCGCGCGGTGCCAGATCTTCTTCGCTCCCCGGTGGTGAACTCCACCTCATGCGCCAGTCGCGGACTCACATCGTACCGAAAGCTCCGCCCCGGCTCAGGCCGCCGCGCTGGGGTGCCCGCTCATACGATCGGCCCGGTGGCCGCCGAGGCGGGCCACCGGGCCGATCATATGAACGATCTGCGGAGTCAGTTCCGGGCGCGCTGCATCGCGGCCGCGATCGCAGCACGCTCGGCACGCAGCTTGGCCAGAGCCTCCTCGAGGATGGCCTCGCCGTCGGCGTCGCTGCGCCGCTCCTTCACGTAGGCGAGATGCGTCTTGTAGGGCTCGTTACGCGGCGGCGCCGGCGGGTTCTCAGGGTCCTTACCGGCGGGGAACCCGCACCGCGGGCAGTCCCACTGGTCGGGAACCGCGACGTCGGTCGCGAAACTCGGCCGGGACTCGTGCCGGTTCGCGCAGTAGAAGGTCACCCACACACGCGGTGCCGCTTCGCCACGCTCGGCCTCTCCCATCGGGCCAGCACCGACTCGGCTGCCCCGAATAGCGTTGCCACTACCCACGGACTACTCCTCGCTTCCTTTGCCGCCGCAGCGAGGGGCGACGGCGTCAACACACTGCGGGTCTGGGCTGCTCAGCCGTGGTGGCCGTGCTTGAGCAACAGACCCAGCGCGATGATCGCCACGAACCAGATCACGCCCGTGCCGATCGTGAGCCGGTCGAGGTTACGCTCGACCACGGACGACCCACCGAGCGACGAACTGATACCGCCGCCGAACAGATCCGACAGGCCGCCGCCCTTGCCCTTGTGCAGGAGGACGAGCAGCACCATCAGCGCGCTCGTGATGATGAGCACGATGGAAGTTGCGATGATCACAGCAGCCCAGCGCTTTCGTGATTCACCCCGCTCTTCACGGGGAATGTTCTCGTGTTCAGGTCATCCGTTACCGAGGGTACGACGTTCTACCGCGTGGTTCAGCAGAAACGCGCAGTCTGATGCGCTAGATCACACCGGCAGTTCGCGATACCTACAGATCTTGACGAAGTCCCCCGCGTCCAGGCTCGCTCCGCCGACGAGCGCTCCGTCGATGTCCGGCTTCGCCATGATCCCGGCGATGTTGCCGCCCTTGACGGAGCCCCCGTAGAGCACGCGGACCTGCTCGGCGAGATCTCCACTGTACAGCTCGGCCAGCCGCTTCCGGATCGCGCCGCACACCTCCTGCGCGTCTTCCGGGGTGGCGACCTCGCCGGTGCCGATCGCCCAGACCGGCTCGTAGGCGATGACGACGCGCTGCGCCTGCTCGGCGGAGACCTTCTGCAGCCCGCCCTCGACCTGGGAGAGCGTGTGGGACAGGTGCTCGCCCGCCTTACGGATCTCCAGGCCCTCGCCGACGCACAGGATCGGCGTCACATCGTGCTTGAAAGCCTGCTTCACCTTGGCGTTGACGAGCGCGTCGTCCTCGTGGTGGTACTCCCGGCGCTCGGAGTGCCCGGCCAGGACGTACGCGCAGCCGAGCTTCTCGAGCATCAGCGCCGAGATCTCTCCCGTGTAGGCGCCCTTGTCGTGGGCCGACACGTCCTGCGCGCCGTACGTCAGCTGCAGCTTGTCCGCGTCCACCAGCATCTGCATGCTGCGGATGAAGGTGAACGGCGGCAGCAGCGCGACGTCCACCGCCTCGTAGTCGGCCTCCCTGAGGCCGAAGGCGATCTTCTGGACGTGCGCGATGCCCTCGAAGTGCGTGAGGTTCATCTTCCAGTTGCCGGCGATCAGCGGCTTGCGCTGCGGCGGTGCGGGTTTGGCGGCCACGTTCAGTCCTCCAGAACGGCCAGGCCGGGCAGCGTCTTGCCCTCGAGGTACTCGAGGCTCGCGCCGCCACCGGTCGAGATGTGAGAGAAGCCGTCCTCGGGGAGGCCGAGCTTGCGTACGGCCGCGGCCGAGTCGCCGCCGCCGACCACGGTGAACGCCTTCGACGCGATCAGCGCCTCGGCCACCGCGCGGGTGCCGCCGGCGAAGGCGTCGAACTCGAAGACGCCCATCGGGCCGTTCCAGAAGACCGTGGCCGCGTCGGCGAGCTTGCTCGCGAACAGCTCACGGGTGCGCGGGCCGATGTCCAGGCCCTCCCGGTCGGCCGGGATGGCGGTCGCGTCGACGGCCTCGTGCGGCGCGTCGGAGGCGAACTCGGTGGCGGCCAGCACGTCGACCGGCAGCACGAGCTCGACGTCGCGCTTGCGCGCCTCCTCGATGAACCCGCGGACCTGGTCGAGCTGGTCCTCCTGCAGCAGCGAGTTGCCGACCTCATGGCCCTGGGCCTTGAGGAAGGTGTACGCCATGCCGCCGCCGATGACCAGCCGGTCGACCTTGCCGAGGAGGTTCGCGATGACCCCGAGCTTGTCGGAGACCTTCGCGCCGCCCAGCACCACGACGTACGGCCGGGCGGGCTCGCCGGTGAGACGCCGCAGCACCTCGACCTCGGCGGCGATGAGGCCGCCGGCCGCGTGCGGGAGCCGCTGCGGCACGTCGTAGACGCTGGCGTGCTTGCGGTGCACGGCGCCGAAGCCGTCACCGACGTACAGCTCGGCGAGGGCGGCGAGCCGGTCGGCGAACGCGCCGCGCTCGGCGTCGTCCTTGCTGGTCTCGCCGGCCTCGAAGCGGAGGTTCTCCAGGAGGGCGACCTCGCCGTCCTGGAGCGCGTCGACCGTCGCCTGCGCGGAGTCGCCGACGGTGTCGGCGGCGAAGCGGACCTCGCGGCCCAGCAGCTCACCCAGCCGCTTCGCGACGGGGGCGAGGGAGAACTCCGGTTTCACCTGCCCCTTGGGGCGGCCGAGGTGGGCGCACACGATGACGCGGGCGCCCTGGTCGGCGAGCTTGGTGATGGTCGGGACGCTGGCCCGGATCCGGCCGTCGTCCCCGATCACGCCGTCCTGCAGCGGAACGTTGAGGTCCGAGCGGACCAGCACCCGCCTGCCGCGCACGTCGCCGAGATCGTCGATCGTGGACATGCTCATTGATCGCACTCCTGGTCGTGTGGGAACGAGCGCAGCAGGCTCACCACCTGCTGCGCTCGTTCGTGTCGCCGTTGCCGGCCGGGCCCGCAGCCCGTCAGAGGCGCGAGCCCACCAGCTTGGTGATGTCGACGAGACGGTTGGAGTAGCCCCACTCGTTGTCGTACCAGCCGACGACCTTGACCTGGTCACCGATCACCTTGGTGAGCCCGGAGTCGAAGATGCAGGACGCCGGGTCGGTGACGATGTCGGAGGAGACGATCGGGTCCTCGGTGTAGGTGAGGATGCCGCGCAGCGGGCCCTCGGCCGCCTCGCGCAGCGCCGCGTTGACCTCCTCGACGCTGGTCTCGCGACCGACCGTGACGGTGAGGTCGGTGGCCGAGCCGGTCGGCACCGGGACGCGCAGCGCGTAGCCGTCGAGCTTGCCCTTCAGCGCCGGCAGGACGAGGCCGATGGCCTTGGCCGCCCCGGTGCTGGTCGGGACGATGTTGATGGCGGCGGCGCGGGCGCGGCGGAGGTCCTTGTGCGGGCCGTCCTGGAGGTTCTGGTCCTGGGTGTAGGCGTGGATCGTGGTCATCAGACCACGCTCGATGCCGAAGGTGTCGTTGATGACCTTCGCCATCGGGCCCAGGCAGTTGGTGGTGCAGGACGCGTTGGAGATGACGGTGTGCAGCTCCGGGTCGTAGGCGTCGTCGTTCACGCCCATGACGATCGTGACGTCCTCGTTCTTGGCCGGCGCGGAGATGATGACCTTCTTCGCGCCGTTCTCGACGTGGACCTTCGCCTTGTTGGCGTCGGTGAACAGGCCGGTCGACTCGATGACGACGTCGACGCCCAGGTCGCCCCACGGCAGCTTGGCCGGGTCGCGCTCGGCGAAGGCCTTGATGGTCTTGCCACCCACGGTGATCTCGTCCGCGCCGGCCTTCACCTCTTCGGAGAGCCGGCCGAGGATGCTGTCGTACTTGAGCAGGTGAGCGAGCGTGGCGTTGTCGGTGAGGTCGTTGACCGCCACGACCTCGACGTCGCCACCGGCGGCGTTCAGCGCTCGCCAGAAGTTGCGGCCGATGCGGCCGAAGCCGTTAACGCCAACCCGGATGGTCACGGCACCGATCTCCTCATGCTTCGATTCCCCGGACGTCACCGGGGCCTGTGAACCTGACGTATGTGTTCTCAGGTCGACCCTACCGAACCCGGTGTGATGTGACTGTAACCACCGGGTGGGAAGCGACCGGTCCGCCGCCCTGCCGGGAGCCAACATCCGATGGCGGGCGGCGGACCACGGAAAGCGTATTTGGTCTAGACCTAATGGTCTAGACCAAATCGATACAGAAAAGGCGATTCATGCGACGTGACGGTCGTCACTCAGGGGACTGCTTCCGGGCAGCGAGGCCCGTGAGGCCTAGCGTGCGGGCGTGGAAGCGGCGCCGGGGACCTGCCGCACCAGGCGGTGCGGCAGGTCCCCGGGCGGTGCCTCAGCGGAGCTCACAGAGTGTTCCCGGGGGGCCTCGTGCAGGATCGGCCAGAGCTCGACCGCCCGGACGGACGCGAAGGGGATCTCAGCGGCGATCTCCACGGCGTGCTTCCATGTTCCCCGAGATTTTTCCGACCTGATCAGGGAGCGAGCATGTCGGCGGTGACGTTGGCCTCGGTGCCGGCGATGCCCTGGTCCATGGCGCGCTTGTCGGCCATGGCCAGCAGCCGCCGGATCCGGCCGGCGATGGCGTCCTTGGTCAGCGGCGGGTCGGCGAGCTGCCCGAGCTCCTCCAGCGACGCCTGCTTGTGCTCCAGCCGCAGCCGGCCGGCGGCGACGAGGTGCTCCGGCGCGTCGTCGGAGAGGATCTCCAGGGCGCGCGCGACGCGCGCTCCGGCCGCGACCGCGGCCCGCGCCGAACGACGCAGGTTGGCGTCGTCGAAGTTGGCCAGCCGGTTGGCGGTCGCGCGCACCTCACGGCGCATGCGGCGCTCTTCCCAGGCGAGCACCGAGTCGTGCGCGCCGAGCCGGGTCAGCAGCGCCGAGATCGCGTCGCCGTCGCGGACGACGACGCGGTCCACGCCGCGCACCTCGCGCGCCTTGGCGTGGATCCGCAGCCGCCGGGCCGAGCCGACCAGGGCCAGGGCGGCCTCCGGCCCGGGGCAGGTGACCTCGAGGGACATCGACCGGCCGGGCTCGGTCAGCGACCCGTGCGCCAGGAACGCCCCGCGCCACGCCGACTCGGCGTCGCAGGCGCCGCCGGAGACGACGTGCCGGGGCAGGCCCCGTACCGGACGGCCGTTGTTGTCGATCAGGCCGGTCTGGCGGGCCAGGGACTCACCGTCGCGGAACACCCGCACGACGTACCGGTTGCCCTTGCGCAGGCCGCTCGGCGCCAGCACCACGACGTCGGAGCTGTGACCGAAGACCTCGGCGAGGTCCTTGCGCAGACGTCGCGCCGCGGCTCCGGTGTCGAGCTCCGCCTCGATCACGATGCGCCCGCTGACAATGTGCAGGCCCCCGGCGAAGCGCAGCAGCGTCGACACCTCGGACTTGCGGCAGCACGGCTTCATGACGGACAGCCTGCTCAGCTCGTCCTTCACCACGCCGGTCATCGCCATGGATGTGATCCTCCCCCTGTAGCCATCATCCCGTCAGGGCAGTCTCGCGGAATCTTGCCGGGGACAGTGGCCGCTGACAAAGATCTGTGCGAACGCTTGGGCCAACCGTGCCGGATCATGCCGTGGAGATCCATCTCCGGCCGCCACGTCGGCGAGCACGAGCGTTCCACCGAGGGTACGTGCCGCCTTTTCAAGAACATCGCGCTCTTCGACGACATTCCGGTCGGCGAGGACGACATCGACCCGGAGGTCGGGGGCGTGCGCCCGCAGCACCTCCAGGTGCCGCTGCGGCGAGAAGTCATCGGTCTCGCCGGGCTGGGGTTCGAGGTTGAGCGCGACGATCCGCCGGGCCGAGGTGCGCAGCAGCGCGCCGGCCAGCTCCGGCACCTTCAGGTGGGGTAGCACGCTGGTGAACCAGGAGCCGGGCCCGAAGACGACCCAATCGGCCTCCTCGATGGCGCGCAGCGCCTCCGGGGAGGCCGGCGGGTCCGCGGGAACCAGGGAGACGCTCAGCACCTGTCCCGGCGTCTTCGCGCACGCCACCTGCCCCTGAACGTGCGTGATCTCCTGCGGCCGCTCCGGGTCGGCGCCGCGGACCTCCGCGACGATGTCGAGGGGGACGGACGCCATGGGCAGCACCCGTCCCTGCGCGCCCAGCAGCCGCCCCATCCAGTCGAGGCCGGCGACCGGATCGTCGAGCAGCTCCCACAGCGCCACCATCAGCAGGTTGCCCACGGCGTGCCCGTGCAGCTCGCCCTGGCTGCGGAAGCGGTGCTGGACGACCTCGCTCCAGGTGCGCCCCCAGTCGTCGTCCTGGCACAGCGCGGCCAGGGCCATGCGCAGGTCGCCGGGCGGCAGGACGCCGAGCTCCCGCCGCAGCCGGCCGCTGGACCCGCCGTCGTCGGCGACGGTCACCACGGCCGTGAGGCGGTCGGTGACGCGCCGCAGCGCGGACAACGAGGCGAACAATCCGTGCCCGCCGCCGAGGGCGACGACCTTGGGGGAAGTCACGTGCGGTTATTCCCGTCCCAGATCCCGGTGGACGACCCTTACCTCGAGCCCCTCGTCGCCCAGCCGGGCGCCGAACTGCTCGGCCATGGCGACACTGCGATGCTTGCCGCCGGTACAGCCGACGGCGAGCGTCACGTAGTGCTTGCCCTCGCGCTCGTACCCCTCCACGAGGAGCCGCAGCACCTCGGTGTAGGAGTCGAGGAACTCCTTGGCCCCCGGGCGGGACAGCACGTAGTCGCGCACCGCCGCGTCGCGGCCGTTCTGCGGGCGCAGCTCGGGGATCCAGTGCGGGTTCGGCAGGAACCGGCAGTCGACGACCAGGTCGGCGTCGACGGGCAGGCCGTACTTGTAGCCGAAGGAGACCACGGTCGCGCGCAGGCTCGACTCCGACGCCTCGCCGCCGAAGAACTCGACGATCTTGGCCCGCAGTTCGTGGACGTTCAGCGCGCTGGTGTCCAGGACGAGATCGGCCTCGGCGCGCACCTCGCGCAGCCGGTCACGCTCGCGGGCGATGCCGTCGACGATCCGGCCGTCGCCCTGCAGCGGATGCGGCCGGCGTACGCTCTCGAAGCGGCGGACGAGGACGTCGTCGGACGCCTCGAGGTAGACAACGCGCGGGTGCGCGCCCCGCGCCTCCAGGTCGTCGAAGGCCGACTGCAGGTCGGTGGTGAAGGCGCGGCTGCGCACGTCGACGACGACCGCGATGCGCGGCACCGCCCCCTTGCCCCGCTCGGCCAGGTCGGCCATCGTGGCCAGCAGCGCGGGCGGCAGGTTGTCGACGACGAACCAGTCCAGGTCCTCCAGCGACTTGGCCGCCGTGCTCCGCCCCGCGCCCGACATACCGGTGATGATCACTATGTCGGGCACCTGTGGCCCGCCCGTGAGATTCGCCCCTGTCGTGTGGTTCACGTCCTGCCTCCCCCGTCCTGGGCCGGTGACGCCGCCCCGTCCTGAGCGCCTGGTGCGGCCCCGTCGTTGCCGCGCAGCGCCGCGACGATGTTCTCAGCCGTACGGCGTCCGATGCCAGGAACCTCCGCGATCTGGTCCGGACCGGCCTCCTTGAGGAGCTTCACCGACCCGAAGTGCTTGATCAGCGCCTTGCGACGGCCCGGGCCGAGGCCGGGGACGTCGTCGAGCTCGCTGACGAGCATGCCCTTGCTGCGCTTGGACCGGTGGTACCGGATGGCGAAGTCGTGCGCCTGGTCGCGCAGCCGCTGCACGAGGTACATCGCCTCGCTGTTGCGCGGGAGGATCACCGGGTCCTCCTCGCCGGGCAGCCAGATCTCCTCCAGCCGCTTGGCGATGCCGCACACGTCGACGTCGTCGATGCCGAGCTCGTCGAGCGCCCGCTGGGCGGCGGCCACCTGCGGCGGGCCGCCGTCGACCACGACGAGGTTCGGCGGATAGGCGAACTTGCGCGGCCGTCCGGTCTCCGGGTCGATCGGCCCGCCGGCCTCCGGCTCGCCCAGGACGTCCAGCTCGCCCGTCTTCTCCGTCTCCTCGAGGTAGCGCTTGAAGCGCCGGCGGATCACCTCGTGGATCGAGCGCACGTCGTCCTGGCCCTCGACCGTCTTGATGGAGAACCGCCGGTATTCGCTCTTGCGGGCCAGGCCGTCCTCGAAGACGACCATCGAGGCGACGACGTTGGTGCCCTGGAGGTTGGAGACGTCGTAGCACTCCATGCGCAGCGGCGCCTGCTCGAGCTCCAGGGCGTCCTGGAGCTCCTGCAAGCCCTTGCTGCGGGTCGTCAGGTCGGTCGCCCGGCGCGTCTTGTGCTGCTTGAAAGCCTCGACGGCGTTGCGCTCGACGGTCTCCATCAGCGTCTTCTTGTCGCCGCGCTGGGGCACGCGCAGGTCGACCCGGCCGCCCCGGTGCTCGGCGAGCAGCTCCACGACCGCGTCGGTGTCGGGCGGTAGCGCGGGCACGAGGATCTCCCGGGGCACCGCCTCGGAGGCGGTCTCGCCGTACATCTGGAGCAGGAACTGCTCGACGAGCTCGCCGGTCGTGACGTCCTCGACCTTGTCGACCACCCAGCCGCGCTGGCCGCGGATGCGCCCGCCGCGGACGTAGAAGACCTGCACGGCGGCCTCGAGCTGGTCGTCCGTGAAGGCGATCACGTCGCAGTCGGTGGTGTCACCCAGCACCACGGACTGCTTCTCCAGCGCCCGCTGCAGCGCCCGGATGTCGTCGCGCAGCCGCGCCGCGCGCTCGTACTCCTGCTCGGCGGCGGCCGCCTTCATGTCCTTCTCGAGGGCCCTGATGAAGCGCGCGGTGTCGCCCGCCATGAAGGCGCAGAAGTCCTCGGCCAGGTCGCGGTGGCCCTGCTCGGTGATCCGCCCGACACAGGGCGCGGCGCACTTGCCGATGTCGCCGAGCAGGCAGGGCCGGCCCATCTGACGCTGCCGCTGGAACACCCCGGCCGAGCAGGTGCGCACGGGGAACACGCGCAGCAGCTGGTCGACGGTCTCGCGGATCGCCCACGCGTGGGAGTAGGGGCCGAAGTAGCGGACGCCCTTCTTCTTGGCGCCGCGCATGACCTGCACGCGCGGGACGTCCTCGTGCATCGTCACCGCGAGGTAGGGATAGGACTTGTCGTCGCGGTACTTCACGTTGAACCGCGGGTCGAACTCCTTGATCCAGGAGTACTCCAGCTGGAGCGCCTCGACCTCGGTGCCGACGACCGTCCAGGCGACGTCGGTGGCGGTCTGCAGCATCGTCTGGGTGCGTGGGTGCAGCCCCGCGAAATCGGCGAAGTAGGAGTTCAGCCGGGCACGGAGGTTCTTCGCCTTGCCCACGTAGATGACCCGGCCGGTCCCGTCGCGGAATCGGTAGACCCCGGGCGATTCAGGTACGGAGCCGGGCGCGGGCCGATAGGTCGCCGGATCTGCCACGCCGTAAGCCTAATGCGCTCGCGGAGCGAGGCGGCTTCAGCGGTGATTTGGGGTGATATGCGTCACCTGTGAATATCGGCGACTTGCGGGAACGACGGCGTATCTGCACCGTCAGGTTTTCGTCATTGACGCACTAAGGGGACCTTCATCGTGTCGACCGTCACCGCGGTGGTCCGGCCGGCGAGCCCCCGGCCCGCCGGCCGCTCGTCCCGTGCGGTCAGGCCAGCTTGATCTCGCCGTTCTCCACCTTGACGGACTTGCTCGGCAACGGCTGCGCCGCCGGGCCGTGGGCGACGGAACCGTCGCTGATGTGGAACTTGCTGCCGTGGCACGGGCAGTCGATGGTGCCGTCGGAGACCGTGCCGACCGTGCAGCCTCGATGGGTACAGACCGCGCTGAACGCCACGAACTCCCCCTTCTTCGGCTGGGTGACGACGACCTTCTGGTCCTTGAAGATCTTTCCGCCGCCGACCGGGATGTCGGAGGACTTGCCGAGCCCGTCGCTGCTGCTCGCCGATTTCGAGCCGGAACCGCCGCAGGCGGAGAGCGTGCCGGCGAGGCCGGCCAGGCCGACGCCGAGCAGCATGCCACGGCGCGTCGGCGCCGCGCCCGGTTCGGTGTCGGCGTCCGTGGAACCGGCGGCCGGAGCGGCCGAGGGATCGAACGGCATGGACTCCTCCTCGTGTTCGGGTCTACATCCGGGTTTCACGGAGGGCATGTCCGTTCGGTTCAACGTTATTCGATAATGATTCCGTCGCCCTGCACCCGCACGGTGAACTCCTGCAGAGGTGCGCCGGCCGGTCCCTGCTTGACCGATCCGTCCGTCGCGTTGAACTCGCTGCCGTGACAGGGGCAGGTGATCACGCCGTTCTCCGGGCTGCCGACGGTGCATCCCTGGTGGGTGCAGGTGGCGGTGAACGCCTTGAACGTCCCCTGCGACGGCTGCGCCAGGACGATCTTCCACTTGTCGATGATCTTGCCGCCGCCGACGGGGATCTCCCCCGTCCGGGCGATCACCTTGCCCTTGATCGCCGGAGGCACGATGGCCTTCGCCGACCGCGTCCCGCACGCGCCGAGGCCGACCATCCCCGCGCTCGCCAGCGCCGCCGTGCCCAGCAGCCGCCGCCGGGAGCAGCAGCCCACCGCTTCCTCTGTCATCCGTCTCCCCACGGGGTCATGTACTACACGCTGTAGTACATCGCGGCCTCATGCTATCGCCCGGTTCCAGCCGAGATGACCCGAGGCACCACCAGGCCGTCGCACTCCGGGAGCATCACTCGCGGCGCGGCGGAGGCCGTCCCGCTGATGGGCGAGCGGGCCTCCGGCCGGTGCCTTCCGTCAGACGCCGAGGATCTTGGCGAGGAACTGGCCCGTGTGGCTCTCCCCGACGTTCGCGATGTCCTCGGGGGTGCCGGTCGCGACGACGGTGCCGCCGCGCGAGCCGCCCTCCGGACCCATGTCGATGATCCAGTCCGCCGTCTTGATGACGTCGAGGTTGTGCTCGATGACGATGACGGTGTTGCCCTTGTCCACGAGGCCGTTCAGCACGCCGAGCAGCTTGCGGATGTCCTCGAAGTGCAGGCCGGTCGTGGGCTCGTCGAGCACGTAGATCGTGCGGCCCGTGGAGCGGCGCTGCAGCTCGGAGGCGAGCTTGACCCGCTGAGCCTCGCCGCCGGACAGGGTCGGCGCGGGCTGGCCGAGCCGGACGTAGCCGAGACCGACGTCGTTGAGCGTCTGCAGGTGGCGGCGGATCGCCGGGATGGCCTCGAAGAACTCCAGGCCCTCCTCGATCGGCATGTCGAGGACCTCGGAGATCGTCTTGCCCTTGTAGTGCACGTCGAGGGTCTCCCGGTTGTACCGGGCGCCGTGGCAGACCTCGCAGGGCACGTAGACGTCGGGCAGGAACTGCATCTCGATCTTGATGGTGCCGTCGCCCGAGCACGCCTCGCAGCGCCCGCCCTTGACGTTGAACGAGAACCGGCCGGGCTGGTAGCCGCGGACCTTCGCCTCGGCGGTCGCCGCGAACAGCTTGCGGACGTGGTCGAACACGCCCGTGTAGGTGGCCGGGTTGGACCGCGGGGTGCGGCCGATCGGCGACTGGTCGACGTGGACGACCTTGTCGAGCTGGTCGACCCCGTTGATCCGCTTGTGCCGGCCGGGCACCGTGCGGGCCCCGTGGAGATTCTTGGCCAGCGAGGTGTAGAGGATGTCGTTGACCAGCGTCGACTTGCCCGACCCCGACACGCCGGTGACGGCGGTGAAGACGCCGAGCGGGAACGCGACGTCGATGTCGCGCAGGTTGTGCTCGCGGGCGCCCTTGACGACCAGTTCGCGCCCGCGCTGGCGCTTGCGGCGGGTCGCCGGGACGGCGATCTCCTTGCGGCCGGAGATGTACGCCCCGGTCATCGAGCCGTCGCTGGCCAGGAGCTCCTCGACCGTGCCGCTGACGACGATCTGACCGCCGTGCTCGCCCGCGCCCGGGCCGATGTCCACGACCCAGTCGGCGGCCCGGATGGTGTCCTCGTCGTGCTCGACGACGATGAGGGTGTTGCCGATGTCGCGCAGCCGGATCAGCGTCTCGAGCAGCCGGTGGTTGTCGCGCTGGTGCAGCCCGATCGACGGCTCGTCCAGGACGTACAGCACGCCGACCAGCCCGGAGCCGATCTGGGTGGCCAGGCGGATGCGCTGCGCCTCACCTCCGGCCAGGGTCGCCGACGCCCGGTCCAGGCTGAGGTAGTCGAGGCCGACGTCGAGCAGGAAGCCGAGCCGGGCGTTGATCTCCTTCAGCACCGCCTCGGCGATGTGCTTCTCCCGCTCGCTCAGCTCCATGTTGAGCAGGAACTTCGCGCACTCCCCGATCGGCATGGCGGCCACGTCGGCGATCGACCGCTCGTTGACCGTGACGGCCAGGACGACGGGCTTGAGCCGCTTGCCCTCGCACGACGGGCACGGGATCTCCCGCATGTAGCCCTCGAACCGCTCCCGGCTGGAGTCGCTCTCCGCCTCGGAGTGGCGCCGCTGGACGTACGGGATCACGCCCTCGTACGTCGTGTAGTAGGACCGCAGCCGGCCGTACCGGTTGCGGTAGCTGACGTGCACCTGCGTGTCGTGGCCCTGCAGGATCGCCTTGCGGGCCTTGGCCGGGAGCCGCTCCCAGGAGGTGTCGAGGTCGAAGCCCAGCGCGTCGCCGAGCGCGCCGAGCAGCCGCAGGAAGTAGTCGCTGATGTGGCCGTTCGACCACGGCGAGATCGCCCCCTCCTCGAGGGTCTTCTCCGGGTCGGGGATGAGCAGCTCCGGGTCGACCTCCATGCGGGTGCCCAGGCCGGTGCAGTCGGGACAGGCGCCGTACGGGGAGTTGAACGAGAAGGACCGCGGCTCGAGCTCGTCGAAGGACAGGTCGTCGTACGGGCAGTAGAGGTGCTCGGAGAACATCCGCTCGCGCTGCTCGTCGTCCTCGGGCAGGTCGACGAAGTCGAGGATGACCGTGCCGCCGGTGAGCCCGAGCGCCGTCTCGATCGAATCGGCGAGCCGGCGGCGCGAACCGTCCTTGACGCTCAGCCGGTCGACGACGACCTCGATGTCGTGCTTCTCGTACTTCTTGAGCTTGGGCGCCTCGTCGAGGCGTACGAGGTTGCCGTCGACGCGGGCGCGGGAGAAGCCCTTGGTCTGCATGTCGCGGAACAGCTCGGCGTATTCGCCCTTGCGGCCGCGGATCACCGGGGCGAGCACCTGGAACCGGCTGCCCTCGTCGAACTCCATCACCCGGTCGACGATCTGCTGGGGCGTCTGCTTGGAGATCGGGCGGCCGCAGACCGGGCAGTGCGGGTGCCCGATGCGGGCCCACAGCAGACGGAGGTAGTCGTAGACCTCGGTGATGGTGCCGACGGTCGAGCGAGGGTTCTTGGACGTCGACTTCTGGTCGATCGAGACCGCAGGGGACAGCCCCTCGATGAAGTCGACGTCGGGCTTGTCCATCTGGCCGAGGAACTGACGGGCGTACGCCGACAGGGACTCGACGTAGCGGCGCTGGCCCTCCGCGAAGATCGTGTCGAACGCCAGGCTGGACTTCCCAGAGCCGGACATACCGGTGAACACGATCAGCGCGTCGCGCGGAAGATCGAGTGAGACGTCTTTGAGGTTGTGTTCACGCGCTCCGCGCACGATGAGACGGTCAGCCACGGCGTATTCGCTATCCCCTAGAGCCTGGTTGAGACAGGTCAGCTTCAGGCTAACGAGGAGACGGACGGTTTTCTTCCAGTCGCCCCTGACGGCGGGCTCCTCGTCGCAGCAGAACCGTACACGTGTTCGAAGAGAGATCGCCACCGAAACGCGGGAGGCCGGTGGGGCTCATGCGACCTTTACTCTGGCCCGTCGTCTACTCAGGCCCGTCGTCGAGGGCGCGTTCGAGGTAACGCCCGGCCGACCGGCGTACGGCGGCGGCACCGTCGGCGGCGACGACCCGCCGCCACCAGCCGCCGTACACCCGCTCGAACGGGAACGGCTCCATGCGGCGCAGGGCGCGGCGGATGATCCGGGGGCGCTCGGGGATCAGGTTGGGGTAGCTGTACATAAAACTGACGTACCGGCGATCCGGGACGACGGTGAAGATGTCGCCGGTCAGCAGCGCGCCTCTGCCGTCCTCGCCGTCGCGCCAGTGCAGCACCTGGCCGCCCGCGAAGTGCACGCCTGCGTTCACGAGGGTGAGCCCGTCGCCGATCTCCCGGGTCTCGCCCTCCCAGAAGACGATCGACTCGTCGGGCCGGGCCACCCACTCCCGGTCGGCCGCGTGAATGTAGACGGGCGCGTCGAAGGCGTGCGCCCACTCGATCATCGAGCCGTAGAAGTGGGGGTGGCTGATCGCGATCGCGTCGACGCCACCGAGGTCGGCGACCCGGGCGAGGAGATCGTCGTCCAGGTAGGTGATCATGTCCCAGAGGACGTTGCCCGACGGAGTGCGGACGAGCAGCGCCCGCTGCCCGATCGCGGTCGGCGGCTCGGTACCGACGCCGACGATGCCCGGCCCCTCCTCGGCGACCTTGCCGCGGTGCCCGGCGGCCCGCAGCTCGGCGAGCGTGGTCCACTGCTGGCCGCCCCACCCGACGTACTGCCGTTCGTCCTCGCAGATCGGGCAGTCCGAGCGGGACGCGCCGTACTGCACCCCGCACGTGCGGCAGATCGGCAGATCTTCGTCCATGATCGGAGCCTACGTCCGGACGGGCGCGGGTCCGGGTACCGCCGCGGGCATCCGCCGGACGGAGCGACGAGCGACGCGGGAGTGAAAGGATGGACGGGTCGGCGGCCATGTCCCCGTTGACCGACTGGAGGGAGAGCGCGTGTCCTACACAGGCGATGTCGAGGTCGGCGGTCCTCCCGACGTCCGCGAGCTGCCCGGCCTGACGGTCTCCAAACTGGCCGTCGGGCCGTTCGACAACAACGCCTACCTCCTGCGTTGCACCGCCACCGGCGAGCAGGTCCTGATCGACGCCGGCGCCGAGCCGGAGCGACTGCTCGAGCTCCTCGGCGACGCCCCCCTCTCCCGCGTCGTCACGACGCATCGCCACCAGGACCACTGGGGCGCGCTCGGCTCGGTCGTCGACGCGACGCATCCGTCGGTCGTCGCCCACCCTGACGACGCCGAGGTCCTGCCGTTGCCGGTCACCGAGCCGGTCCAGCACGGCGGCACCGTCCGCGTCGGGCAGAACACCCTGTCCGTGATCCACCTGCGCGGCCACACCCCCGGGTCGATCGCGTTGCTGTACGGCGACGGCGACACGCCGCACCTGTTCACCGGCGACAGCCTGTTCCCGGGCGGGCCGGGCAACACCTGGGGCGACGCGACGCTGTTCAACCAGCTGATGGACGACCTCGAAGAGCGGGTCTTCGGCACCCTGCCGGACGAGACGTGGGTCTATCCGGGCCACGGCAAGGACACCACTCTCGGCCGCGAACGCCCGCACCTCAAGGAGTGGCGCGCCCGCGGCTGGTGATCGCGCGCCGGCCCCAGGCGGCAGGTGGTCGTCCCGGGTCCACCCGCCCGGGTTGGTGATCCTGGCCACAATGCGCCACGATCGTCGCAAATCGGACGTTGATCGGATACACCGTGAGATCCTCCAGGCCGCGGATCGGCATTTCGGCGGCTGCGATGAGGGGATGATTGGTGGAGAGGGGCGTGCGGAGCGCGCCGCGAACGCGAGCCGGGCAAAGGGGCATGACGGGCGTGACCAGGCAGGTGGCCGAGACCGAGGGTCTGACGGACGTGGAGCTCGCGGCACGGCTGCGTATGACATTGGGTCGGCTGAGCCGTCGCCTCCGCCAGCACGGCCCGCAGACGCTGACGTCCAGCCAGGCGTCGACCCTCGCCAGCGTGGAGGCGATCGGCCCGGTGCGCCTCGGTGACCTGGCCGCCGCCGAGGGGGTCAGCGCGCCGACGCAGAGCCGCCTGGTCGCCTCCCTCGAGGCCCAGTCCCTGCTGCGCCGTACTCCCGACGTCGACGACCGCCGGGCCACACTCCTGGAGATCACCCCGGAGGGCCGCCGCCAGCTCGAACAGCTGCGCACCGAGCGGTCGGCGTTCCTCGTCGAACGGCTCGGCACCCTGTCGCCCGCGCAGCGCGCCGCGCTGGTCTCGGCCCTCGACGTCCTCGAGGACCTGGCCGAGACCTGAGGGCCCGCCTAGGCCTTGCGGTAGGTCTTCTGGAGGCCGACGAAGAACAGCCTCTTGTTGCCGCTCTGCAACTCGACCCGCCAATACGAGGCGCCCTGGCCGGTGAGGTCGGACAGGTCGAACGTCGTCGCGTTTCGCGGGGTGGCCTTGCCGCTCCACAGTTTCTGGCCGAACGCCATCCACTGACCGGTGCCGTCGCGCTGGAACTGGAAGTAGTCCTTCCCCCCGTCCTGGCTCCACTTGCCGGCGAGCTTGCGGAGCCAGGCCTTGGCATCGGCGGCACGCACGTGCGGCGTCGCGGGCTCGGTGCTGGGCGGCAGGTCGACGCTTCCCGGCATGGTGGACTCTGCCACCGGTGAGGCGGGGCGGGATGGCCGGGCGTCCGGCCTGCGACTGCCGTGCCGGTCGGCGAGGGCGGTGATCAGCAGGATGCCGACGGCGGCGACCGCCAGCACGATCGAGATCGTCCGCGTCACCGCGGGCGCCACCGAGGGCAAGCGCATGCGTACCTTCCCCAGAAATCTTCCCCTGTGATCACGTTACAGGGCGAAAACCTGCTCCGGGACATCCCCGATGAAGGCGCCCTGGCGAGGCGGTCAGCGACGCGTGCGCCCGGCCCGCGCGTCGACGTCGGTCATGCCGGTGTCGGTGTCGGTCTCGTCCGTGGCGGTGTCGTCCGGCTCCGGGCCGGCGTCGCCTTCGGGGTCGTCGCGGCCGGGATCCTGGTCCGTGCCCGCCTCCGGCACCGGGCCGGAGGCGTCCGGGACCGCCGGAGCGGGAACGGCCGGACCGGGGCCGGGGCCGTCGGCGACGGCCTGACCGGGTCCTTCTCCGGACTCCCGGTCCTCCGCCTCACCGCGCGGGACCCTGATGAGGCTGGCGACGGTGGTGACGAACATCGTCGCCCCGATGACGGCGAGGGAAAGGGCGGTCGAGATCTCCGGGACGCTCGGGAACCAGGTCGTGTGCATCGCCTCGAGGACGAGCTTGATGCCGATGAAGGCCAGGATGAACGCGAGCCCCTTGCTGAGGTACACGAGGCGGTCGAGCAGTCCCCGGAGGAGGAAGTACAACTGCCGCAGCCCCATCAGCGCGAAGGCGTTGGCGGTGAAGACGAGGTAGGACTCCTTGGTCAGCCCGAAGATCGCGGGGATGGAGTCGAGGGCGAACAGCAGGTCGGTCGATCCGATGGCGACCATCACGATCAGCATCGGGGTGATGAGGCGCTTGCCGTCGATGCGGACGGTCAGCCGGTGCTCGTGGTACTCCTCCGTCGTCGGGACGGCCCGGCGGATCCAGCGCACGAGGATGTTCTCCTCGTACTCGTCCTCGTCGGGCTCACCGCGCACCAGGCCGTACGCGGTCCAGATGAGGAACGCGCCGAAGATGTAGAACAGCCACTCGAACCGGGCCAGGGCGGCGGCGCCCACGGCGATGAAGATCCCTCGCATCAACAGCGCGATCATGATGCCGATCAGCAGGACCTTGTGCTGGTTGGCCCGGGGAACGGCGAACCGCGCCATGATCACATAGAAGATGAAGAGATTGTCGACGCTGAGGCTGTACTCGGTGAGGTAACCGGCGAAGAACTGCGTCGAATAGTCGGCCCCGACCACGAACAGCAGGCCGATGCCGAAGAGGATCGCCAGGAGGACGTAGAACGTCACCCACCCGGTCGCCTGCCGCATGGAGAAGTCGCGTGGCTTTCCACGGTCGACCACCCACAGGTCGAACATGATGAACGCGAGCAGCCCCAGCAGGGTGAGACCCCAGACCCAAAGGGTGACGTTCACAAGAGCACTTCCTCCGGTGGCAGGCAACGGCCCCGGAGGTCTCTTCCGCCCTCACTCATCGATGAGGGCCGACAGCACCGGGCCGCATGTGGCTCCTGGGACCGTGGTGACGACACTGCCGCGAAGGAATACTCCCCTCCTGGGCACTGACTATATACAAAGGCTTACCTTCGTTGTACCGAGGTGTGATCAAGCTGTGCTCGAGGTGACCCGTGCGTACACCGAGGCGAGTTGGTCGAGCGCGTCCTCGTCGGTCGGCAGCCGGGAGGCCTGCTGGGCGGCGGCCGCCGCGAGCCGGTCGGCGAGCGCGGGCTCGTCGAGCACCCGCGATACCGCGCGTTCGAGCGCGGCGGCGTCTCCCGAGGGCACCAGCAGCGCCGCCTCCCCCACCATGCGGGGCACTCCGCCGACGCGCGTGGCGACGAGAGGCCGGCCGGCGCGCAGGATCTCCTGGACGATCAGCGGCTGCCCCTCCCAGACGCTCGGCACGACGGCGACGTCGGCGGCGGAGAGGAGGTCGGCGACGTCCGTACGGCGGCCGAGCAGCCGCACCGGGAGGCGTTCGGCCGCGATCCGGTCGCGGAGTTCCGCCTCCAGCGGCCCGTCCCCGGCGATGAGCACCAGCGGCGCGGCGTCCAGCCGGGCCCAGCCGACGGCGGCGTCCAGCAGGGTCGGCAGTCCCTTCTGGTCCGCCAGCCGCGCCACCGTCAGGATGAGCGGGCGGTCTCCGGCGCCGAGTTCGGCGCGGATGCGTTTCGGCGCCTCGGGGTCGTCGGAGGGCGGAGCGGCCGGCGCGGGGACGAGCGCGAGCCCCACCGAGCGCGCGCCCAGCGAGCGCATCCGCTCCTCCAGGTCCGGGGATACGCCCAGGACCTCGGTCGCGCCCCGCGCGACGACGCGTTCGAGCGTGGCGTAGGCCGCGCCGGTCAGGCCGCCCGCGATGGAGGCGTTGTGCAGCGTGACGACGAGCGGCGGACCCGCCGCGCCGAGGCGCAGCGGCCCCGGAACGGTACGGACCCGGGCGAGCGCGGCCAGCCCGCCGGCCCGCAGACCGTGCGCGTGGACGACGTCGGCGTCCCGGGTGAGGCGCCGGAGCCGGGCGATCGCGCGTACGTCGCCCAGAGGATGCGGGCGGTCGGCGATCTCGACGGGGGCGAACGCCGCGCCGGACGCGGTGAAGCCGAACAGCGCGTCGGCCGAGGCCGGACCCAGGACGACGACCTTCGCGCCGCGCGCCCGCAGGCCGTCGGCCACCGACCGGACGTGCCGTCCGAGCCCGCCTGCGGCCGTCGCCAGCACGAGCGCGACCTTCAGTCCGTCCATCACCACTCCGGCCGTCCTCTCCGTCACAGTCTCCGCCCGATCAGGCCTCGTAGATCGTTCCGGTCGCCCGCGTACGCGACGGCGGCGAAGGCGGCGCCGGCGGCCAGCGCGGCCAGGACACCCACCCCGACGCTGGCGGCCAGACCGGTCGCACCGAACGCCGCCACGACCCCGGCTCCTGCGGCGTACCCGGCCGCCGCGCCGGTCAGCCCCGTCGCGACCGCCCGCCCCATGCCGCGGAACGCCGTCCTGCCGCGGGTCCGCGCCACCGTGATCAGCAGGAGCACGCCGGCGAGCGTCATGCCGATCGAGTTTCCCAGCCCGAGCGCGGCGACGGCGTCGCGCCGCCCCGCCGCCTCCACCAGCGCGATCTCCGCGGCGATCACCGCGATCCAGCCGGTCACCTGGGCGACCGCCGACGCCCGTCCCTTGCCGGCGGCGAACAGGACACGGCCGATGTGCGCCATCAGCCCGTAGCCGATGAGGCCGGGCGCGAAGGCGACGATCGCGCGGGCCAGATCCGACGGCGGCACGCCCCCCTTGGTCCCGAGCAGGAACACCCGCGCCACGGGAAGCGCGGTCGCGGCCAGCACGGCCGCCCCGGCGCAGGACAGCAGCACGATCGCGCGCGTCGTCGACGCGGCGGTACGGTCGAAGCCCTCTTGGTCCCCGTCGCTCGCACGTGCCGACAGGACGGGGAACGCACTGGTCGCCAGCGGGACGGCGAGGACGGCGTACGGGAGCTGGAACAGCGCCCAGGCGTACTGGTAGACCGCCAGCGCGCCCGACCCGCCCCTCGCGTTCGCGAGGATGATGACGATGCCCCAGGCGGCCTGCTGGGCGACCAGCGTGGCCAGACCCGCCAGGGCCAGCCGCCGGATGCGCGCGGCGACGCCGGGCGGGAACCTCAGCGTGGGCCGCAGCAGCCCGAGCCGCAGCCGCGCCGCCGGGCCGACCACGGTGACGACGAGCGCCACCACGCCGAGGGTCGTCCCGACCGACAGCGTCAGCTCCGCGCCCCGCGTGACGGTGGACAGGTCGTGCTGGTTCGCGGCCTGCCGGTAGGCCGCGCCGGTCGACAGGAACGCCAGGTACGCGCCGATGACGACGAGGCTCGACACGAGGGGGGCCAGCGCCGGGCCGAGGAACCTGCGGTGCGCCTGAAGTACGCCGTACAGCACCACGGCGAGCCCGTAGAACAGGATCTGCGGGGCGAACGCCACCAGCATGCGCGTGCCCGCGTCGATCACCTGGTCGCGCGAACAGCCCGGCACCGCTCCGCGGACGAGGACGTCCGCCATCAGGGGGCGGGCGGCCGCGGCGGCGATCAGGGTGAGGGGCAGGAGGATCAGCACGGTCCAGGTCATCAGCGCCGCGGCGATCCGGCCGGCCTCCGGCGCCCGGCGAGCGGCGGGGCCCGCCAGGACCGGAATGACGAGGCCCGCCAGCGCGCCTCCCGCCACCACCTCGAAGACGATGTTCGTCACCTGGTTGCCGGTGAAGTACGCGGTGGCCAGGCAGTCGTTGCCGACGGTGTGGGACAGGACGAGGCTGCGGGAGAACCCGACGATCCGGGCGAAGATGGTGATGACGCCGATGAGGACGGCGGCGCCGGCGAGGCCCCTCCCCCGGCCGACGGTGGTCTCCCCGGCCTCCTCGGTCACGTCCGGTGCCGTCACGGGGTGCCCGACGGACGCGCCTCCGGTACGACGGGACGGCGGCCCAGCTGGTCGAGCCAGTTCAGCGGCGGCGTCGCCCGGATCACCTTCGTGAAGCTGACGACCTCACTCGCGGCGTTGAGCGCGGTCACGCCCGCGAGAATGCCCAGGCGGGACCGGCGGCTCAGGCCCGTCGCCGACAGGCCGATCAGGGCGCCGAAGGCGTTCGCGCCCGCGTCGCCGAGCATCGCGCGCTCGCCGAGGTCCTCCGGCAGCAGGGCGATCGCCGCGCCGAGCGGGGCGGCCGCGACGGCCGAGCCGCTGAGCAGCCCGGCGAACCGGCCGCGCGGCATCGAGGGCGACGGCGCGGCGAACACCAGCGGGCTCGCCAGGAGCCCCGCCTTGATCGCCCGGCCGGGCCGCAGGTCGAACAGGTTGAGCAGATTGGCGGTGCCGGCGATGAGCGCGCCGTTGATCAGGACGTCGAGCAGGGCGCCCCGGCGGGTGGGCGCGCCGCTGCCGGCGACCACGGCGGCGGCCAGACCGGCGGCACCGATGCCGAGGATCTTCACCGCGCCCGTGGTGACCTCACCGCGGGCGAGCGCCGAAAGGTGGCCCTTGAACCCCCGGGAGTCGCCGGACCCGGCGAGGTCGTCGTAGCCGCCGAGGGCGCCGGTGGCACCGCCCGCGAGGATCGCGGCGGCGCGCATCCGCGCCGGCACGCCCGGTGCCACGGCCACCGCCGTCACCGCGCCCACCACGAACGCGGGCCCTTCGAGGAGGGTCACCGGCTCACCGCGGTGGTTGGTCCGCACCCAGAGCTTCTCGTCGCGAGGCGGACGGCTGGTCAGCGCGACGTACGCCGCCCGTGCCGCCGCCGCACCCAGCACGGCCCCCGCCACTGCCTTACGCATGCCGCCTCACTTCTTCGTCTTCGTCGTCGTCGGCGTGGGCGTCGGCACCGGGGTCGGGAGCGGTCCGTCCACCTTCGACCCGATGCCGTAGTCACCGGCCTTGCCCTGCTTGGCGGCGGCCAGCGCGAGCACGGCGGCCAGCCGACCGGCCGGAACGTCCGCCGTGTCGACGGTGGAGACGTGCCCGTCGGCATCGTCGCTGTCGCGCAGCGCCTTGATCATGCCGCCCTGAGTCGCCGAGTCGGGGTCGCCCACCGCGACGGTGCCCCCACCGTAGGTGTAGAGGGCGATGGGCAACGCGCCGAGCGCCTTGTTCTGGGCATCGGCGTTCTTGGCGTTGCTCGCGGCGGCGGGCGCGATCACGATGGCGAGTGTCGCACGGGTCGCGGGCTGCCCGCTGAAAGTCAGGAAACCCGCCTCCTTGAAACCGGACAGGACCTGCCCGGCCGCCGGGTCCTCCTGGCCGTTGCGCGACGCCTGCTTGGTGACCAGCACCGACGCCAGCTCGCTCGCCGTACGGTCGTACGACGTCGCGTCGGCCGGGAAGGTCAGGCCGGCGGGCTTCAGCTGGTCGGTGAGCTCGTTCAGCGTGGCCAGCTGGTTCGGGTCGAGGTACTTGCTCTGCAGCGTGACGTAACCGCTGATCCGCGCCCCGGCCTTCTGCACCATGTCGGCGGTCTGCGCCCGCATCTGGTCGTCCGCGCCGGGAGCCTCGACGAACACGACGCTCTGGTCCTTGAGCCGGCCGGCGACGACCTGCGCCGCGACCGCGTCGGTGACCTGACTGCCGTAGTCACGCACTTGCGCGGCCGCGTCCTTCTCCTTACGGAGCACCTCGTTGCTGTTCTTCAGCCGATTCGAGTTGTCCTTCAGCTGGTCGACCAGCGGCCCGCGCAGCGCGGAGGCGCCGACCACGAGGCCGAGCGCCAGCGCGAGGAAGACCGCGATGATGGAGACGAGGTGGTAACGGAAATCGATCACGTGAAGAGTCCGTTTAGCCAGTAGACGAATTGGTGCCACCAGTCGGCGACGATGGGTTCGAAGGCATCGCCGGCCGGTGAGGAAACGATTGCGGCCACCATCGCGACGAGCGTGGCGGCGATCAGCATGAGCAGCGACGACAGCTTGATGCGGCTGCGGTAGAGCCGGCTGACGCCCTTGGCGTCGACGAGCTTGCTGCCCACCCGCAGCCGCGTCAGGAACGTGCTGGACATTCCGGCGCGGCCCTTGTCGAGGAACTCCACGAGCGTCGCGTGGGTGCCGACCGCGACGATCAGGGTGGCGCCCTTGTCGTCCGCGAGCAGCATCGCGATGTCCTCGCTGGTCCCTGCGGCGGGGAAGACGACGCCCTCCCGGCCGAGGTCGTGGACGCGGTTGAGGCCGGGCGCCCGGCCGTCGCGGTAGGCGTGCACCACCAGCTCGGCCCCTGACGTCAGCGCCTCATCGGACACCGAGTCCATGTCCCCGACGATCATGTCCGGCCGGTAGCCGGCCTCCATCAGCGCGTCGGCCCCGCCGTCCACGCCGATGAGCACGGGACGGTATTCGCGGATATAGGGCCGGAGGGTCGCGATGTCCTCGCGGTAGTGGTAGCCGCGCACCACGATGAGGACGTGACGGCCGTCGAGGTCGGTCTTGATGTCCGGGACGCCGACGCCGTCGAGCAGGAGATCCCGCTCCCGCTTGAGGAACTCCATCGTGTTGGCGGCGAACGCCTCGAGCTGGGCGGGCAACTCGGCCCGCGCCTCGGTCATCGCCGCCTCGACCGACTCCTCGGTCTGCCGGATGCCCTTGGTGGCGACCTGCTCGCCGAGGTAGACGGTCTCACCGTCGATGCGGACGACGTCGCCCTCGTGAACCTTGGTGAAGACATCCGGCCCCACGTCGTCGACCAGCGGGATGCCCGCCTCCACCAGGATCCGCGGCCCGAGGTTCGGATAGCGCCCGGAGATGCTGCGCGCCACGTTGACCACCGCGGCGACCTGGCAGGCGGCCAGCGCCTCCGCGCTGACCCGGTCGAGGTCGACGTGATCGATGATCGCGATGTCGCCGGGCTGGAGGCGCTTGGTCAGCTTCTTGGTCTTGCCGTCGAGGCGGGCGACGCCGGTGATACCCGTCTCCCCCTCGCGCCGGTCACGGCGCAGCCCACGCCGCAGCGGCGCCCGGAGGCGGACGCCGCTCTTGATTCTCGGGGAGACGTCGTTCATCGTGGTGCCAATCCTGCCAGAGCCTGGACAGTGCCACCGGTATCGACGACCGTTATGGCGTGTTCGTTCGCCCACGGACGGTGTCCGTCCGCGCAACGCCCACCCACATCGGCACGTGATGGCCCGCCGCCCAAGCGTACGATCATGCGCACGGACCGGCCGCCGCAATGCCCGATCGCCCACACGACCGGCCGTGCGCCCTTGCAGCGCTCAGCCGCCCGTAGTGGGCGGCCCGGCTGCGGTCGCCGTGCGGGACCGGCCGCCGCGACGCCCGATCGGCCTTACGTCGACCCGCCGCCCCAGCGTACGGCCGTGTGCCCGGCGCCTGCCCTCGAGCACTCGGCGGCCCGCACGAGGCCGTCCACCCCGGCTGCGGCCGCCGCGCGGGACCGGCCATCGCAATGCTCGATCGCTCGTACGATCGGCCGCCGCCCCCAGCGTACGGCCGTGTGCCCTTGCAACGTTCGGCCGCTCGTCGTGGGCGGCCCGCCCCGACTGCGGTCGCCGTGCGGGACCAGCCGCCGCGACGCCCGATCGGCCGTACGACGGCCCGCCGCCCCAGCGTACGGCCGTGTGCCCGGCGCCTGCCCTCGAGTATTCAGCGGCCCGTACGGGGCCGTCCACCCCGGCTGCGGCCGCCGTGCGGGACCGGCCATCACGACGCCCGATCGGCCGTGCGTCGACCCGCCGCCCCGGCGTACGGCCGACGACGCGGCACCTGCGCGGCGCGGCGCTCGGCCGCTCGCCTCAGCGCTCGGTGGCGGCGATGGCCAGTAGTTCTTCGGCGTGCGCCCGGCCCAGCTCCGAATCCTCCATTCCCGCGAGCATGCGGGACAGTTCGCGAACCCGCCCGTCGGCGTCCAGCGCGGTCACGCCACTGCGGGTGACACGGCCGTCGTTGGACTTCTCGACGACCAGGTGCTGGTCGGCGAACGCCGCGACCTGCGGAAGGTGAGTGACCACGATCACCTGGGCCGACTTGGCCAGCCGGGCGAGCCTGCGGCCGACCTCGACGGCCGCCTTGCCGCCCACGCCCGCGTCGACCTCGTCGAACACGAACGTCGGCACCGGGTCGGCACCGGCGAAGACCACCTCGATCGCCAGCATCACGCGCGACAGCTCACCGCCCGACGCCCCCTTGTGCAGCGGCAGCGGCGGCGCGCCTGGGTGGGAGGCCAGCCGCAGCTCGACCTCGTCCACGCCGTACGGGCCGAACTCCTCCTGCGGCGTCACCGCCACGACCACGCGGGCGTGCGGCATGGCCAGCGCCGCCAGCTCCGCGGTGACGGCCTCGGAGAGTCGCTCGGCGGCGGTCGTGCGGACGGTGGTCAGCTCCGCGGACAGCTCGGTCAGCTGCCGGGTGAGATCGTCGTGCTCGGCGCGCAGCTCGTCGATGCGGTCGTCGTCGGAGTCGAGCTCGGTCAGGCGCAGGGCGGACTGCTCCGACCACTCCAGGACCTCGGCGATCGTCGCGCCGTACTTGCGGGTCAGCCCGACGAGTGCCGCCCGCCGCTCCTGCACGCTCGCCAGCAGGGCCGGGTCGGCCTCCACCGACTCGGCGTAGCCGGCGAGCTCGGCGGCGACGTCCGACACGACGTAGACGGCCTCCGACAGGCGGTCGGCCTGTCCGGCGAGCGCCTCGTCGTGGGAGCGCACGGCCTCCAGGGCCTGACGGGCGGAGCTGAGCAGCCCGATGGCGTCCACGACGCCCGTGGTGGCGGTCGGGTCGCCCTGCAACGCCTCATGCGCCGTGGTGGCAGCCGTACGGAGCGCGTCGGCGTGCGCGAGGCGCTGCTCCTCCGTCGCCAGGAGCTCGTCCTCTCCCGGCTTGGGATCGACCTTCTCGATCTCCTCGAGGCCGAACCGCAGCATGTCGGCCTCCTGCGCCCGCTCCCGGGAGCGCGTGGTCAGCTCCTCCAGGAGCGCCGACACCTCGCGGTGACGCCGGTAGGCGGCGGTGTAGGCGCGCAGCGGCTTGGCCACGTCGTCGCCGGCGAAGCGGTCCAGCGCCGCGCGCTGACGCCCGGGCTGCAGCAGCCGCTGCTGGTCGGACTGGCCGTGCACGGCGACGAGGTCGTCGGCCAGGTTGATGAGGACGGAGACGGGTGCCTGCCGGCCGCCGACGTGGGCGCGTGACCGGCCCTCCGCCGACACGGACCTGGTCAGGATCAGGGCACCGTCGTCGATCTCACCGCCGGCCTCCTCGACCCGCGCGGCGACCTTGCCGTCCTCGGCGAGGACGAGGCGGCCCTCGACGGTCGCCCGGTCGGCTCCGGGCCGGACCCGTTGCGGATCGGCTCGTCCCCCGAACAGCAGGCCGAGGCTCGTGACGACCATCGTCTTACCGGCACCGGTCTCGCCGGTGACCACGTTGAAACCCGGCGAAAGCTCGAGGACGGCCTCCTCGATCACCCCGAGGTTCTGGATCCGTACTTCCTCGACCATGGGCCGAACCCGGCTCACCGGACCTCCCCGCCCGGCGACTCGGTACTCCTCAACCCGAGCCGTCCTGTTGAATCACCCACCGGGCCGTTGCCCGACGGTCGCACTCGGCTTCGCACTCGCTCCGCGGCCGGCCCTCGTCGTGCCGGAGGCGCGTAATTGGGTACGGCTCGACCGACCACTCCGCTCGCTCGGCACCTCGTGTTTCCTGCCTGGCGGCTCGTCACGTCGGTCACGAAGGCCCTCCTGTCGCAGACACCCGGCGCGCCCGAGGCTACTCCGTCATGATGGCCCTTTAGGCCCCGATGTGCGGGACCGTGACCGGACCTCCCCAGGCGAACACGTGTTCGGCTCAGCGTAGACGGCACGCCGCCGCAGAGGGAACCTCCCGGGCGTGTCGCCCCCACCGCCGCGGACGCCCTCGTGCGTACCCAGTGGGACTGAACGTCCAGCTCAAAACGGACGCCGCAGCAGCGTGTCACACTTCGGGGAGGCATGTCACACCTCGCTAAGACATCGCCCTTCGCGGAGGCGACATCTCACGAAGACATCGCCCTTCGCGGAGCGACGTCCCGCGAAAACATCGCCCTTCGCGAGGGCGACGCCCCGCGAAGACCTCGCCCATCGCGGAGACAACGTCCCGCGAAGACGCCCCATCTCGCGGGGGCGTGTCGTACTTCGCGGAGGTCTGTCAGTCCTCCCGGACGCGGCCGCGCCAGCCGGCGACCGGCAGGCCGAACTTCGTGACGAGCCGGTCGGTGAACGGGGTCTGATGCAGGTGCGCGAGCCGGACCGGCCGCTCACCCCGGCGGACCTCCACCCGAGCGCCCGGCGGCAGGTCGATCGGACGGCTGCCGTCGCACCACAGCACGCCGCCCGAGGTGTTCGGGAGCAGCTCGACCGCGACGACGGACCGTGGCGAGACCACCATGGGCCTGGCGAACAGCGCGTGCGCGCTGATCGGCACGACCAGCATCGCCTCGACCTCGGGCCACACGACGGGACCGCCGGCGGAGAACGCGTAGGCCGTCGAGCCGGTCGGAGTGGCGCAGACCACACCGTCGCACCCCCAGCGCGAGAGCGGCCGTCCGTCGATCTCGGCGACGACCTCGAGCATCCGCTGCCGGGAGGCCTTCTCGACGGCCGCCTCGTTGAGCGCCCAGCTGGCGTTGGTGACGGTGCCGTTCTGCCGGACGACGACGTCGATCGTCATGCGCTCTTCGACGTCATAGCGGCGTGCGGCGACCTTGTCGACCGTGGCGGCCAGGTCCTCCCGCTCGGCCTCCGCGAGGAAGCCGACGTGGCCGAGGTTCACACCGAGCAGCGGGATGCCGGACCGCCGGGCCAGATCCGCGGCCCGCAGGATCGTGCCGTCGCCGCCGAGGACGATGACCATCTCGGCACCCTCGGTGGCCGCCGCCGAGACCGGCATGACGTCGGCGCCGGCGCAGTGCAGGTCCTCGGCCTCGCTGTCCAGCACCCGCACCGCGATGCCGGCGTCACTGAGCCGGCTGATCACCAACTGGGCGCTGCGCACCGCGGCGCTGCGGCCCGTGTGGGTGACGACCAGGACGGATCTCTTCTCTGTCATGCGGGCCCTTCTGCCACGGCCTTGTCCACCTGGGCCTCGTCGAGAGGCGGGGCGCCCGCTCGCAGCCACAGGAAGTATTCGACGTTTCCGGAGGGCCCGGGCAACGGGCTCGCCGTCACGCCGCGGACTCCCAGGCCCAGTGTCGCGGCATGCACGGCGATGTCGCGCACGGCCTCCGCCCGGAGTGCGGCGTCGCGGACGACGCCGCCCGCGCCAACGCGCTCCTTGCCCACTTCGAACTGCGGTTTGACCATCATCACGTAGTCGGCGTCGGGCGCCACGCACCGCTGGATGGGCGCGAGGACGAGGCGCAGCGAGATGAACGACAGGTCCGCGACGACCAGGTCGGGCGCCTCACCGTCGGAGATCACCTGGTCCGGCTCGAGGTCGCGGATGTTGACCCGCTCCAGGACCGTCACGCGGTCGTCGGTACGCAGGGACCAGGCGATCTGGCCGTATCCGACGTCGACCGCGGCCACGTGCGCCGCACCGGCGCGCAGGAGCACGTCGGTGAAACCGCCCGTCGACGCGCCGGCGTCCAGGCAGCGGCGGCCCTCGACCCGCAGGTCGGCGAACGCCTTGAGCGCCCCGGCCAGCTTGTGCCCGCCACGCGAGACGTACTCCGGTCCCGACTCCGCGGGCCGTACGACGATGGCGGCGGAGGTCTCCACCTGGGTGGCGGGCTTGGAGGCGGTCTGGCCGGCGACCGTGACGCGTCCCTCGGTGACCAGGTCCACGGCGTGCTCACGCGACCGGGCCAGTCCTCGCCGGACGAGCTCGCTGTCCAGCCGACGACGCGCGCTCACGGGACGGCCACCGACAGACCGACCGGTGACACCGCCGTGCCGACCCACGGCGCGGACAGCTCGACGGACTGTACGGGCAGGCCGACCGACGGCACGGAGGGGCCGACCGACGGCACGGGCAGGCCGACCGACGGCAGGGAGTGGCCGACCGACAGCACGCGCGGGTCGGCCGACAGCGCGATCGGGTCGGTCATGACGCGCTCTCGTCGAGGCCTGTGAGAGCCTCCTGGAGCCGCCGGTGGACGTCGTCGAACACCGCCGGGTGTTCGGTCAGGGGTGCCTGCTCCAGCTCGGTCAGACGCGCCAGCGCGGCGTCGACGCGCTCGTCCCCTGTGGTGTCCACTTCGGTGCCGTTCACCTGTACCCTTCCCTTCGCCGCCGGTCGTGTCCGGCTCAAGAAGAACGCTACCGTCCGTTGACGACAGCGGTGTCGAGGACGACGACGGGGGAACGGACCTGACGATGGCCACCGCTCAGGAAGCACGCTCGGCGCTCGAGCGCATCGCCACCCGGCTCACCGAGGTGGATGCCGACGAGCTCGCCAGGCACGTCGTGGAACGAACGATCAGCTGCCGCGTGCCCGATCTCGGGCTGATCTTCCTCACTCGGATCCACGAGGACGGCCTGGACGACTTCCAGCTCGTGGACGACGCCGACCGCGCCCAGGTCAGGCTCACCGTGAAGAGCGACGATCTGGTGGCACTGGCCGACGACGAGCTCCACGTGACCAAGGCCTGGGCGACGGGCCGGCTCAAGATCGAGGCCAGCCTGGGCGACCTGCTGCGGCTCCGCAAGATCCTCTGACGCCGGATCGGAGCGACACACCCGGCGAACGGCCGGACGTCGGGCTCCTCGGCTCGCCTACCCGGCCCACGACCCCCGATCGCGTCACAGCGGACGATCAACTCCATCTCCAGGGCGCAAATGGAACCACCGCGTCACGCCGGGCCGGTTCCATGGACACGGCCGTCCACGCGGGCGGGCGCGCCCACGCGCGGCGAGGCCATCGCGGCCCCAGCGGGCGCAGTGGGCACGCTGAACCACTCCCTATGGGCGCCGGGCCTGATGGCACGCCTCGCCGCCCGGCAAGCGGCGCCGGGTCAGGGCAGGCGGGTCAGGGCATCCTCCGCCTTCGCGGGTTCGCCCGACTCCCAGGCGGCGACGCACAGCGCGCGCAGGGCGTCGACGCGGTCGCCCGATCCGCTCACCGTGAAGTCCGGGCCGATCGTCCAGCCGCCGCAGTGGTAGGAACCGTCGGCGCGCCGCACCTCGGGATGCGGCACGAGGAGACCGGACAGGTCGTCGGCGAGGTATGTCGGCCGGTGGGGCGGGGGCGCGCCCAGCAGCGCTCGGGCGTCGGTCACCCCGGTCAGCACGAGCAGGCTGTCGGCGCCGCCGTTGTTGGCGCCCTCGATGTCGGTGTCGAGGCGATCCCCCACGATCAGCGGCCGCTCGGCGCCGGTGCGCAGGATCGTCTCACGGTGCAAGGGCAGCTCCGGCTTGCCGGTGACGATGGGGTCGACGCCGGTCGCGGTGCGGATCACCTGGACCAGGGCCCCGTTGCCCGGCCTCGGCAGCCCGCCCGGGCTCGGAATCGTGGTGTCGGCGTTGGACGCGACGAACAGCGCGCCCCCGGCGACGGCCCGGCCCCCTTCCGCGAGCAGGTCGTACGAGAGGCCCGGCGTGAACCCCTGCACGACGGCGGCGGGCCGCTCGGCGGCGGTCGAGACGGGACGCAGGCCGGCGGCGCGGAGCGCGTGCCGGAGGCCGGTGCCGCCGACGACGAGGACCTTCGAGCCGGCCGGAAGCCGCTCCGCCAAGAGCCTGGCGGCGGCCTGCGCGGATGTCACGACGTCCTCCGCCGCGGCGGGCACCCCCACCTCGGTGATGAGGGCGGCCGTCGCGCTCGGCGTCCGTGAGGCGTTGTTGGTCGCGAACGCCAGGCGCATCCCGCCCGCCCGCGCCTTGGCCAGCGCGTCGGCCGCGCCCGGCACCGGGTCGTGGCCGATGTAGATCACGCCGTCGAGGTCGAGTACGGCGACGTCGTAGATCTCGGCGAGCGGCCGGTCGCTGCCTCGCATGTCACCCCTTCCGGGCTCGCGCGTGCCGCAGTGCGGTCGCGTAGTGCTTGTTGTCCGGGCACATCGCGCAGGCGAGCGCGAGGTGCTCGACCGCCTCCGCGAGATCACCGGTGCGGGTCAGCGACATGCCCAGGCCGTACAGAGCGTAGTCCTCGGCCGGATCGGCCTCGACGATCATACGGAAGTTGGCGGCGGCATCGGCGTACCGCTTCGCGCCGAAGTGGGCGCGGGCGAGGGCCTCCCGCACGCTCCGGCTCGACGGCTCGGCGGCCGCGGCGTGCTCAAGGATCTGGATCGCGGCGGCCGGGCTGCCGCCGTTGAGCAGTTCTAGACCTCGCTGGTACCACTCGTAGACGCCGCCTGCCGGAGCACCTTGGGAATCATGACCGTGGTCCGCACCTTGAACCATGTGTGCCTCCGTTCGTCGACTCCACTTGTGTCCCAACAATGACGCGGTATCTAACATGCCCGATGTGACCAGTGATCCCGGACTTGCGCTGCGGCCGTTCCGAGCCGTGCGGTACGACACCGCGAGGGTGAGCTCCCTCGCCGCGGTGACGTCGCCGCCGTACGACCTCATCGACGAGGAGTCGCTGGGGCGGTTCGAGGCCGAGGAGCCGCACAACGTCGTCCGGCTGATCCTTCCGGAGAACGACTATCAGGAGGCCGCCGAGACCCTGCGGTCGTGGCTGGCGTCCGGCATCCTCACCGTGGACGACGAGCCCGCGCTGTACGTCTATGAGGAGGTCTCCGGCGCCGTCGTCCAGCGCGGGCTGATCGGGGCGGTCGGCGTGCACGACGAGGGATCGCGAGTGATCCTCCCGCACGAGCACGTCTACCCCGGTCCGGTCCGGGATCGGCTGGCCCTGATGTCGGCGATGGAGGCGAACCTGGAGCCGATCTTCCTGCTGTACGAGGGCGGCGCCGACTCGGCCGCCGCCCGGGTGGTCGACGACGTCGCCTCGTCTCTGCCCCCGGTGCTGGAGACCGCCACGGGCGATGACGTACGGCACCGGCTGTGGGCGATCCGGGACCCGGCCGCGCAGGCGAGGATCGCTGAGGATCTGCACGGCCGTCAGGCTCTCATCGCCGACGGGCATCACCGCTACGCGACCTACCAGGCGCTGCGCCGGCGGTATGACGGACCGGGCCCCTGGGACTACGGGCTGGCGCTGCTCGTCGACTCCGTCGCCTACCCGCCACGGCTGGGCGCCATCCACCGGGTGCTCCCCGGCCTGCCCCTCTCCGAGGCCGTACGGCGCGCGAAGGCGGCCTTCCGCGTCGAGGCGCTCGGCCCGGATCTGCCGGCCGGGCTCGAGCGGCTCGCCGCGCGCACCGACACGGCGTTCCTGCTCGGCGGCGAGGCGGGGTTCTTCCTGCTCACCGATCCCGACCCCGTCCAGGTGGATCGCTCCATGCCGGAGGACGCCTCCGACCGGTGGCGCGGCCTGGACACCGCCGTACTGCACCACCTGCTCATCCCCCGGCTGTGGGGGATCGAGGACGACGAGCGGACCGTGCGCATCGTCCATCACGACGCCGCCCGCGCGGTCGACAAGGCCCGGCGGGCGGGCGGCACCGCGGTGATCCTCAATCCGCTCAAGGTCCCGGATGTCCTGGCGGTCGCGGCCAACGGCGAAAAGGTGCCCCGCAAGTCGACGTCTTTCGGTCCAAAACCGCGCACCGGCCTGGTCATGCGCACCTTCGCCGCCGGATGACGACCACGCGGTTTCTCAAAGTCAACTTCTCGGTCCTGAAGGGACCGAGCGTGCAGCTAGAGCCTCACTGGCTGTGAGGTGGTCTGCCGCGTCTTGGCCATCAGCTTTCGTGGGCTGGTGGCCGGGACGTGTGACTTCCGCCCCGCATCCCACACGGCCTGGCCTCTTCGGGCCAGGACGCGGGAAGCGTTCCGGTCCGCGTGCGCAACGACGCCGCAGCCCCGGCAGATGAACAAGGCTTGAGAGACCCGGTTGAGCCGGTCGACATGCCCGCACTCGGCGCACTCCTGAGAGGAGTACGCGGGGTCGACGAACACGACAGGGACACCGGCCCGGCGTGCCTTGTAGACGATGAAATCTCCAAGCTGGGCGAAGGCCCAGGAGTGGAGCGCGACCCGTTGGGGCTTGCGGAGCCGTACCCGGTCACGGATCCCCGTCAACTCTTCGAGGGAGATGCCGCGCCCGGTGCGTTCAGCCTCGGTCACGATCGTCTTGGAAACACAATGGTTGATGTCCTTGGCGCGCCGTGATTCCTTCCGGCGTTGTTTCCGCAGCAGGCGTTTGGCGGACTTGGTGCCTTTCTTCTGCAGCTTGGCCCGCAGCGCGAGTTGCCGCTTGCGGTAGCGGTTCAGCTTGCGTCCAGCGGCCCGGTAACCGGTGGAGGTGGTGGCGATGTTGACAATGCCCAAATCCACACCGATGAACTCGCCTGGCTCGCAGGTCTCGGCTTCGGGCACCTCGCAGGTGGCGATCAGGTAGAACACGCCGTCGCGTTCGACCAGGTCGCTCTCGCCCTTGCGGTGGGCGATCAGCTGTTTGAGCGCGTTCGGTGAGCAGACGAACCGGATGCCCTTCAACCGGCCCGCCATCGTCCAAATCGACACGGTCTGCGCGTCGTACTGCCACGACAGGCACCGGTCATCGAACGGGTGGGCCGCCTGCGGCCGGAACACGATCACCTTGGACTCGGCCTTGATCCGCCGTTTGGAACCCTTCTTGCCCAGGTTTCCCGCCCGAAGGTTGGCGTGCAGGCTGGTGTAGGCGTCCCGCACCTTCTTGATCACATGCTGCGCCACCTGCGCACCCAGACCACGCTCCCTCAGCTCGACATAGGTGTGCCTGCGCAGCTCGTACTCACGCGGCACCCCGCGCTCGAACGCCACACCAGAGACCCAGCACGCGGCCTCGTTGACCGTGCGCAGGGTGCGTTTCAGCGCCGCCGCCTGCACGGGCGTCGGCACCAGTTTGACCTGCGACACGACCTTCACAGTCCGCGACCGTACCATCGCTTTACGTCACGCACTAGGGAATCGAACCCATATTCGCAGGGGAAGCAAAGCTCTGCCGCCGACATCCCCACGTACCTGTGGGGCGACCGCTTCTGGTCCCCCTCACGCCTCGCCGCCTCATGCGAGCGCACCCCACCGCTGATCACCAAGGAGTCCACCGACCAGGAATGCCCCGCCCGAGCGGAGCAGGCATCCCTCCAGAACACTGCGGCGCTGCGTGCCGCAAAGATCAGGATGCGATTCCTCCCGGGCCTGAAGACTGAAGGCTCGGGGGTTCCCCGCAAGAACAAAGTGAATCCCTAGGGACGGGAGATCCAGAACCAGTCCTGAGAACGATCAGGAGAGGAAGCCGTACGGTCCCGGTCATGATGAACGTCTGGGTCAAGACGCGACGCGACGGGCTGGTCCGAGCCGCCGACATCATCCGGATCCACGGTGACGGAAGGTCCGTTCGGATATGGCATCGTGCCGCCAGCGATACGACGGCGTCGTCCGTCGCGGTCTGTGAGATACCACGGCGGACGCCCAAGCTCCCCGGTGACTTCGCCGAACAGCTGACTCTCGTGATCGCGCAGTACCAGAAGGACTTCGCCGTGATCGAAGCGGTCCGGCAGCCTTCCGGATGGGGCTGGATGATCACGGACGCCCTCGCCGTGAGGCCGCAGTACTACTGCCCCACACCGATCCCTCCGAGCACCGGCGAGCCGTTCGGGCCAGAGCCGTCGGCCGGGCCCATCGAGACGCTCGACTCGGGGCGGTACCTGCCCGACAACGAGCGCTGATCCTTCCAACGCACGTTCGCCCCTCACGAGGGTGGGCTCGTACGGCATGCGCGCACAGCACGCCGATGCGGATCCGCCCTCCGTTCCGGCGTCCGTCGGCATCCGTCGCGTACGCCCCGGCCGGTCGCCGTGGCCGGTCGCCGTGGCCGGTCGCCGTGGCCGAGCCCACGGCCGCGATGACGAACCGCTCGTTGAACACCCGCGCCCGGTCACCGGCGTGCTGCCATCACGGCAGCGTCACCGTGAACGGCAGTGTGACCGGCTCCGGGGAATCATGTTCGATCACCGGGTCTCGACGCCGCACGATCATGTCTGACCGCGATCGCGGCCTCCACCTCGTACAGCCCTCGAGGGCCGTTCGGAGCGCGCCAGAAGCGGTGCCGCAGCGAACCGCGGACCTCGATGAGGTCGCCGTGCCGCCAGCCACGGATGCCCTCCTGGACGGCGGAGTCGTAGGTGACGCAGCGGATGGTGTCGATGGCGTCCTGCGGCGACCGCGCGTTCTGATGCTCCACGATGAGCCGCCAGACCGCCACCTCCCGGCCCTCCGGTAACGCCTTCCACTCCGGCGCGCCGGAGAGCCTCCCGACCAGGACGATCTCATTGACGTGGATCACGCCGGCGGCGGCATCGGGCGTTTCCGCGGTCCGCGCGACGGCGTCACGAGGGCGCGCGTCGCGGCCGTCCGGCGGCCGGCCGCCGCCATCCCTCTCACCGTGCGGCGCCTCGACGCCCTGCGCCTCGATGCCGCCTTCGACGCCTCTCGCGGCCTGGTGTGCTGTCTCCTCGATGTGATCCACGGCCTTCTCCCCTCACGCCCCTCGTGACCGCCGCCGTGTGGACTCGGCGGCGTTGTCTCTACGATGGGGCGGTCGGCCTGGACCGCGTAACCCTGCCCGCCGCATCTGTGGAAACCGGAGCGACATATGGATTCGATCACCGACCTGGGCAACGACGTCTTCGAGATCGACACCCGGATGGCCGGGTACACGGGCATCACGGCCGGCTATCTGATCCGCTCTGACCGGCCCTGCCTGGTGGAGACCGGCGCGGGCAACTCCGCCCCGGTCGTACGCGACGCGCTGGCCGCCGCGGGCATCGGCCCCGCCGATCTGGCGACCGTCGTCGTCACGCACATCCATCTCGATCACGCGGGCGGCGTCGGCGATATCGCGGAGATGTTCCCCAACGCGGAGATCGTCGTCCACGAGAAGGGCGCCCGCCACCTCGCGGACCCGAGTCGGCTGATGCGCAGCGCCCGCATGGTCTGGGGAGACGCCCTCGATTCTCTGTTCGGCGACCTCAAGCCCACGGACGCCGTACGGATCCGGGTGGTGGAGGACGTCGGTGAGGTGGACCTCGGCGGCGGAAGGCGGCTGGAGAGCCACTACTCGCCCGGCCACGCCAGGCACCACGTCGGGCTGCTCGACTCGCTGACCGGCGATCTGTACGTCGGGGACGCCGCCGGTGTGTACATCCCGGAGACGGCCGACCTGCGCCCTGCCACGCCGCCGCCCGACTTCGACCTGGACACGGCCCTGGCGTCGCTGGACCGCTTCCGCGCCCTCCGGCCGTCCCGGCTGCTGTTCAGCCACTACGGACCGGTGGACCTGGTCGACGAGACGCTCGACCGCTCCACGGAAGAGCTCCGCCTGTGGGTCGAACTGGTCGCCGAGGCCCACGACCAGCGCCTCGACCTGGATCACGCGGTGGCCATGGTCCGCGAGCGAACCGACGACCGATACCGCGCGCTCGCACCGGACGCCGATCCGGAGGTCGCGCAAAAGGTCGAAATCATCAGCGCGGCTCGCAACAACGTCGCCGGCATCATGCACGCGCTCGAAAAGCGCTGAGGCCCGCCTCCGCGCCGTCCTGAACGACGGCATGGAGGCAGGCCCCGTACGTCTCACTCGTCCTCGGCGTCCGCCCGCCGGACGTCTCCGGTCTCGCCGTCGGCGTCCGCGTCAGATTCCGCGTCGGCATGCGCCTCAGCACCCATGGCGGTGCCCACGTTCGGCTCGGAAGCGGCGCCTTCGTTCGGCTCGGCGGCGCGATTTCCGCTCGGCTCCACGTCGACGTCTGCTTCGGCGTTCGGCGTGGAGCCCGCGTCGGCGTGGGTCTCGGCTTCCGTCGCAACGCCCGCACCGGGCTCCGCGTCGGCGAACTCCGTGTCGATGATCTCCAGGCCCTCGAGCTCGGCGTACCGCTCGGCGGCGTCCGTCTCGCCGTCGCGGTCGGCCGCCGCCGCCCGCGCAAACCAGTCGGAGGCCTCCTCCTCGCGACCCGCGTCGATCAGCGCGTCGGCGTACGCGTAGAAGAGCCGCGCCGACCACGGCCGCCAGCGCTCGTCCTTCAGCTCCGGAACCTGCAACGCCAGGACGGCCGCGCCCGGCTGACCGAGGTCGCGGCGGACACCCGACTCGACGATCCGCATCTCGATCGCCTCGGCCTGCGGGAGGCGTCGGGCCTCATCCGACTTGGCGAGGTCCAGGGCGCGCTCGGGCCTGCCGAGTCCGCGTTCGGCGTCGGCCATGATCGCGAGGTAGGCCTCCTGACCGGTCAGACGGCGCGCCGCACGAAGCTCCGACAGGGCGACCGACCACAGGCCGGCGTGGTACGCCGCGATTCCGCACGCCTCACGGACGATGCCGACCCGGGCCGCGCGACCACGGGCCGCGAGGGCGTGCTGGTAGGCAAGTTCGGGCTCGTCGTCGATCAGGCGGCCGGCCATCACGAGGTGACGGGCGACCTCGGTCGCGAGATCCTTCGGCAGGGTCTTGAGCTCGGCCCGCGCCGTGGCGTCGAGTTCGGCGCCGGTGACGTCCTCGGGGACCGGCGGGCCGGGGTCACGCCGGGGCCGTGGCGCGTCCGACGGCCGACCGTCCCGGCCGGAAGGCCGGGACGCACCACGCTCGGCCGGGCGGCGAGCGCCCTTGGCGTCGTCCCGCCGCCGGTAACCGCTCCTCTGGCCCTCTGCGCCGTCTCGAGGCCCTCGCGGGCCACTCCTCTGCGCCTCGGCACCGTCTCGAGGTCCCCGCTGGCCGCCTCGGAAGTCGCGTCGGCCACCATCCCGCCGTTCGGAACCGCCGGTACGCTCCTGAGGAGGCCGAGACCCCTCCCTGCCTCCCTGCCAGGGCCGGTTGCCCTCCTCGCCCTTCTCCGGGGCACGGAAGCCGCCTCTGCCGCCACCAGGGCGATCGTCGCGACGGGACGAGCCCGCGGCACCTGTACGCGGCCGCCCACTGTCATCGCGCGTGAAGCCGCCTCTACCGCCACCAGGGCGATCGTCGCGACGGAACGGGCCTGCGGCGCCCGTGCGCGGCCGCCCACTGTCATCGCGGGTGAAACCGCCTCTACCGCCACCAGGACGGTCATCGCGACGGGACGAGCCCGCGGCACCTGTACGCGGCCGCCCACTGTCATCGCGGGTAAAGCCGCCTCTACCGCCACCAGGACGATCGTCACGACGGGACGAGCCCGCGGCGCCCGTGCGCGGCCGCCCACTGTCATCGCGCGTGAAGCCGCCTCTGCCGGCGCTCCGGCCGTCGTCGCGTCGTCCCGAGAAGTTCCGTGTGCCACGAGGCCCGTTGTTGTCTCGCGTACGGTAGCCGCGGTCGTCACGCCGCTCGGTACGTTCGTCGTCGTACCGCGATGAGCGATCACTCGGCCGCTGCGGAGAGCCCCCCGCCTGCTCGCCCCGGTCGGCCGGACGCCCTCCCGGGCGGGGGCCGCCGCGCTCGTTCCGCCACTTCCCGGAGCCGGTGGGCCGTCCGCCTGCGCCGGATGCTCCTCGTTCGCGCGTGTCGTCTCGCCGCGACGAGCGGCTCCAGCCGCTCGTACCTTCGGCGTCGCTGTCGCGGAAGGGCTTGGGCCGACGCCCCTGAGGGCGGCCGGCGCCCTGGTCGTCGCGAGCGTTGCCGTATCGCTGGCCGCTATTGGACCGCTGTGGGCTTCCCGGCTTCTGGAACCTGCCGGGGCGGCCGGCACTCGACCGGCCTCCGGCGGAGCCAGAGCGCTCGCTGCCGGAACCCTCAGTGGAGTCGTCCCGTCGAGGACGACCACCGGCGCGGTTGGTAGAGCCCCTGGAGGACCACCGAGCGCCGCCCTGGCGGTCACGAGATCCGCCGGAGGCGCTGCCCGGTCGGTCCTGGCGAGCCGGCCGTGGACGCCGGTCGGGTCCGTCGCCGTCGCGTTGATCTCGTTCCGCGCTCATCACATCAAACCGTTCCACTGGGGAGCACTGTCGTCTTCATTGTGCCCGAACATACAAAAAGGGCCGCCTGAAAAGGCGGCCCTTCCTGTGTATTGTCCGGCGGTGTCCTACTCTCCCACACCGTCTCCAGTGCAGTACCATCGGCGCTGAAGGGCTTAACTTCCGGGTTCGGAATGGGACCGGGTGTTTCCCCTTCGCCAAAACCACCGAAACGCCTAACGGGATCTCGGGGGTTGTGATTCCCGGCCGTGTCCCGGGAACCGCACAGTGAACGCGAACATCTCTTGCTTAACGCAGCTCTCGAAGCGATGTGTGTGTCAAGCCACTCGGCCTATTAGTACCGGTCAACTCCACACCTTGCGGTGCTTCCATCTCCGGCCTATCAACCCAGTCGTCTAGCTGGGGGCCTTACAACCCGAAGGTTGGGAGACCTCATCTTGAGGAAGGCTTCCCGCTTAGATGCTTTCAGCGGTTATCCCGACCGAACGTAGCCAACCAGCCATGCACCTGGCGGTACAACTGGCACACCAGAGGTTCGTCCGTCCCGGTCCTCTCGTACTAGGGACAGACCCTCGCAAGTCTCCTACGCGCACAGCGGATAGGGACCGAACTGTCTCGCGACGTTCTAAACCCAGCTCGCGTGCCGCTTTAATGGGCGAACAGCCCAACCCTTGGGACCTACTCCAGCCCCAGGATGCGACGAGCCGACATCGAGGTGCCAAACCTTGCCGTCGATATGGACTCTTGGGCAAGATCAGCCTGTTATCCCCGGGGTACCTTTTAGCCGTTGAGCGACACCCCATCCACACGGTGGTGCCGGATCACTAGGCCCTGCTTTCGCACCTGCTCGACATGTCTGTCTCACAGTCAAGCTCCCTTGTGCCCTTGCACTCAACACCTGATTGCCAACCAGGCTGAGGGAACCTTTGGGCGCCTCCGTTACTCTTTGGGAGGCAACCGCCCCAGTTAAACTACCCACCAGGCACTGTCCCCCACCCGGATACACGGGCGCGGGTTAGACGCTCGAAACGACCAGAGTGGTATTTCACCAACGACTCCACCACCACTGGCGTGATGGCTTCACAGTCTCCCACCTATCCTACACAAGACGCTCCAAACGCCAATGCCAAGCTATAGTGAAGGTCCCGGGGTCTTTCCGTCCTGCTGCGCGTAACGAGCATCTTTACTCGTAGTGCAATTTCACCGGGCCTGTGGTTGAGACAGTGGGGAAGTCGTTACGCCATTCGTGCAGGTCGGAACTTACCCGACAAGGAATTTCGCTACCTTAGGATGGTTATAGTTACCACCGCCGTTTACCGGCGCTTAGGTTCTCAGCTTCGCCACCACAAGGGCAGCTAACCGGTCCCCTTAACGTTCCGGCACCGGGCAGGCGTCAGTCCGTATACAGCGTCTTTCGACTTCGCACGGACCTGTGTTTTTAGTAAACAGTCGCTTCCCCCTGGTATCTGCGACCCCCACCAGCTTCACGAAGCCAGTTCGGTCACCAGCAGGGGCCCCCCTTCTCCCAAAGTTACGGGGGCAATTTGCCGAGTTCCTTAACCACAGTTCACCCGATCGCCTCGGTATTCTCTACCTGACCACCTGAGTCGGTTTGGGGTACGGGCCGCCGACACACTCGCTAGAGGCTTTTCTCGACAGCATGGGATCACTCACTTCACCTAAATCGGCTCGGCATCACATCTCAGGCTTAATAGCGCGCGGATTTACCTACACGCCGCCCTACATGCTTACCCCAGGAACAACCATCGCCTGGGCTGAGCTACCCTCCTGCGTCACCCCATCACTTGCCTACTACCACCTCAGGTCCACCACTCGCCCACGCAAGACCCCCGAAGGGATCAAGCAGGGTCTGCGATGTTAGTGTCAGTGGGTTCAGCATGGGCGCGTGTCAGCGGGTACGGGAATATCAACCCGTTGTCCATCGACTACGCCTCGCGGCCTCGCCTTAGGTCCCGACTTACCCTGGGCGGATTAGCCTGCCCCAGGAACCCTTGGTCATCCGGCGGAGGGGTTTCTCACCCCTCATTCGCTACTCATGCCTGCATTCTCACTCGTGTGGTCTCCACGACTAGCTCACGCTGCCGCTTCACAGCCCACACGACGCTCCCCTACCCATCCCAGCCCCTGGACGTACAAGTACGCCTGGGTACTGCTGAGATGCCACGGCTTCGGCGGTGTGCTTGAGCCCCGCTACATTGTCGGCGCGGAATCACTTGACCAGTGAGCTATTACGCACTCTTTCAAGGGTGGCTGCTTCTAAGCCAACCTCCTGGTTGTCACAGCAACTCCACATCCTTTACCACTTAGCACACGCTTAGGGGCCTTAGCCGGTGATCTGGGCTGTTTCCCTCTCGACTACGAACCTTATCGCCCGCAGTCTCACTGCCACGCTTCACTTACCGGCATTCGGAGTTTGGCTGACTTCAGTAAGCTTGTCGGCCCCCTAGGCCATCCAGTAGCTCTACCTCCGGCAAGAAACACGCAACGCTGCACCTAAATGCATTTCGGGGAGAACCAGCTATCACGGAGTTTGATTGGCCTTTCACCCCTACCCACAGGTCATCCCCCAGGTTTTCAACCCTGGTGGGTTCGGTCCTCCACACGGTCTTACCCGCGCTTCAACCTGCCCATGGGTAGATCACTCCGCTTCGGGTCTACAGCATGCGACTAAAGAGCGCCCTATTCAGACTCGCTTTCGCTACGGCTCCCCCACACGGGTTAACCTCGCCACACACCATAACTCGCAGGCTCATTCTTCAAAAGGCACGCCATCACACCACACCCCCAAAGAGGATGCGGGAGCTCTGACGGCTTGTAGGCACACGGTTTCAGGTACTCTTTCACGACCCCTCACCGGGGCACTTTTCACCTTTCCCTCACGGTACTAGTCCGCTATCGGTCACCAGGGAGTATTCAGGCTTACCAGGTGGTCCTGGCAGATTCACACGAGATTTCACGGGCCCCGTGCTACTCGGGAAACACCTAATGAAGACAACAAGATTTCGCCTACCGGACTCTCACCGACTACGGTCGACCATCCCAGATCGTTCGACTATCCTGCTGTTTTTTGACTCCACGCCCAGACGGCGGTCCAGACAAAGATGCTCCCACAACCCCACACACGCAACACCCGCCGGCTATCACACGCGCATGGTTTAGCCTCATCCCCTTTCGCTCACCACTACTCAGGGAATCACTATTGTTTTCTCTTCCTGCGGGTACTGAGATGTTTCACTTCCCCGCGTTACCACCAACCGCCCTATCAATTCAGACGGAGGCAACACCCCATGACAGGTGCTAGGTTTCCCCATTCGGAAATCCCCGGATCAACGCTCGGTTGCCAACTCCCCGGGGCATATCGCAGGCTCCCACGTCCTTCATCGGCTCCTGGTACCAAGGCATCCACCGTGTGCCCTAAAAAACTTGAACACACTCGACAAGAACAAAGATGCTCGCGTCCACTATGCAGTTCTCAAAACACGGACAGAACCAACCCCCAGCCACCACCAAACCACCGAAACCCTCGACCCGAAGACCAGAGAAACAATGTGGTATGGCGACCAGATCAGCCTGTAACGCGGAGAACCCCTGACCGGGGTTCTGCCTGAGAAGCCCGAGCGTGAACGCCCGTTCCCTCAGGACCCAACAGTGTGCCCGGCCCTCCCAGAACCCGCCCTGCGCTTTCCTGAACCCGTAAACGGGCAGTACTAACGAAGAACACGAACTGAGAAGAACCGAATAGCCAGTGCTCCACAACCTATGAGCAGACCCACCCGCAGAACATTCGCCTGCGACAGTGAGCCAGCACCAACCCCGCGGACAGTTCCGCGGACTGGTGGCAGTGCTCCTTAGAAAGGAGGTGATCCAGCCGCACCTTCCGGTACGGCTACCTTGTTACGACTTCGTCCCAATCGCCGGCCCCACCTTCGACCGCTCCCCCCACAAGGGTTGGGCCACGGGCTTCGGGTGTTGCTGACTTTCGTGACGTGACGGGCGGTGTGTACAAGGCCCGGGAACGTATTCACCGCAGCGTTGCTGATCTGCGATTACTAGCGACTCCGACTTCATGGGGTCGAGTTGCAGACCCCAATCCGAACTGAGACCGGCTTTTCGGGATTCGCTCCACCTCACGGTTTCGCAGCCCTTTGTACCGGCCATTGTAGCATGTTTGCAGCCCAAGACATAAGGGGCATGATGACTTGACGTCATCCCCACCTTCCTCCGAGTTGACCCCGGCAGTCTCCCATGAGTCCCCAACCACCCGAAGGTGTTGCTGGCAACATGGAACGAGGGTTGCGCTCGTTGCGGGACTTAACCCAACATCTCACGACACGAGCTGACGACAGCCATGCACCACCTGTCACCGGCCCAAAAGGACCCCACATCTCTGCGAGTTTTCCGGTGATGTCAAACCTTGGTAAGGTTCTTCGCGTTGCGTCGAATTAAGCAACATGCTCCGCCGCTTGTGCGGGCCCCCGTCAATTCCTTTGAGTTTTAGCCTTGCGGCCGTACTCCCCAGGCGGGGCGCTTAATGCGTTAGCTACGGCACGGAATCCGTGGAAAGACCCCACACCTAGCGCCCAACGTTTACGGCGTGGACTACCAGGGTATCTAATCCTGTTCGCTCCCCACGCTTTCGCTCCTCAGCGTCAGGTAAGGCCCAGAGAACCGCCTTCGCCACCGGTGTTCCTCCCGATATCTGCGCATTTCACCGCTACACCGGGAATTCCATTCTCCCCTACCTACCTCTAGTCTGCCCGTATCCACCGCAGGCCCGAGGTTAAGCCTCGGGTTTTCACGGCAGACGCGACAGACCGCCTACGAGCTCTTTACGCCCAATAATTCCGGACAACGCTTGCGCCCTACGTATTACCGCGGCTGCTGGCACGTAGTTAGCCGGCGCTTCTTCCCCACCTACCGTCACGTTAGCTTCGTCGGTGGTGAAAGAGGTTTACAACCCGAAGGCCTTCATCCCCCACGCGGCGTCGCTGCGTCAGGCTTCCGCCCATTGCGCAATATTCCCCACTGCTGCCTCCCGTAGGAGTCTGGGCCGTGTCTCAGTCCCAGTGTGGCCGGTCGCCCTCTCAGGCCGGCTACCCGTCGTCGCCTTGGTAGGCCATCACCCCACCAACAAGCTGATAGGCCGCGAGCCCATCCCCAGCCGAAAAACTTTCCACCACCAACCATGCGGTCAGTGGTCATGTCCGGTATTAGACCCAGTTTCCCAGGCTTATCCCAGAGCTAGGGGTAGGTTACTCACGTGTTACTCACCCGTTCGCCGCTCGAGTACCCCGAAGGGCCTTTCCGCTCGACTTGCATGTGTTAAGCACGCCGCCAGCGTTCGTCCTGAGCCAGGATCAAACTCTCCGTTAAGGCCAAACGACGACCATCCGGCGAAGGATGACCGCCAAACCCTGACGAAACAAATCCCGGCAAGAATCATACTTGCCAAAGGAATCCAAACCCGACCAGACCAACCCCGAAAGATCAGCCCAGCCAAGCGAGGACCATAAAGGCACTGGCTTTTAGCACACTGTTGAGTTCTCAAGAAACGGACACACACCGTCCGGAACCCGACTCCCGCCGGACCCCGTCTGGGGCAACCCTTCTATCTTACCGTCCCCGCCCCGCTTGTCAACCCCCAGATCCGAAGATCTTGGAACCAACCAAGCAGAACCAGCACAGCCCCTCCAGACAACAGTCACCCCGACCGGCAAAAACCGGCCGCAGCAGCCACATCCAGAAGTTCCCCACCGGGCCGACCACCGCTCTCAGCGATGTTCCGCATCCCGTCTCGGGGCGACCACACCATGCTACCTCGCTCGAACCGTGGTCCGAACCAGAAGCACTCGGTGCGGGTTTCCCCCGGGCCGGCCACCTTCCGGTGTCCCGCTCCCCTTGGGGCGAAGAGAACATTACGGCCACCGGGAAACACCGTCAAATCGGCGGACTCGATCGCGTACGCGCAGATCGCAATCCGGGGTCGACCTCTTCGTCGTCGGCTCAGATGATTCGACGGTTCTCAAATAGCGTGTTCCCGGATCACCGGGATCTCTGCTCGGAACCGCTGTCGGTCGCCGAGGCGATCGTCCCGACAGCCGCAGGCATCGTCGGGATCGCCGACCTCGCCCGCGTATGTGGTCAACCGACGAGCGCTCCGGGGATATTCCCGGCAGCCTGATCCGGGTCCAGTGCCCAGGTGCCCCGTTCGTGTGGGAGCGGCGGCGGGCTCCAGGCGGACCGGTTCACGTCCCGAGTCGCCTGCTCCCCGGTGCCGTCAGGCAGGGACGGCCAGGCACGGGCACCATTGCGCCAGAAGCGCCCTGCGCCCGCCACCTCGGACTACCGGTCGCACAGCTCCAGCAGACCTTCGAACGACAGGGTCCACCGACGATCACGCCGGCCTCACGTCAGGCCACACCGGGCCACGTCAGGTCGCGGAGAGCGCCGTGGGCGGCGCCCGGTCTACCCGGGTGCCGCCCACGCGGGTTCGTTACGAGTCGACCGTCACTCCGCCGATGTTGCGCTTGCCACGCCGCAGGACGAGGAAGCGGCCGTGGAGCAGATCGCTCTGATCGGGCACCGCCGCCTCGTCGGTGACCTTGACGTTGTTGACGTAGGCACCGCCCTGCGCGACCGTACGGCGTGCCTCGGACTTGCTGCCCACGAGGCCCGTCGCCGCGAGGAGGTCCACGACCGGCGGCAGCGGCCCGGAAGCCGTCGTGGACGGCACCTCGGCGAGCGCGCTGGCCAGCGTGCGCTCGTCCAGCTCGCCCAGGTCGCCCTGGCCGAACAGCGCACGGGACGCGGCGATCACCCGCTGCGTCTCCTCCGCCCCGTGGACGAGCGTGGTGAGCTCCTCGGCGAGGGCTCGCTGTGCGGCGCGAGCCGCAGGGCGTTCGCTGGTCGCCTTCTCCAGCTCCTCGATCTCCTCGTGGCTCCGGAAGCTGAAGTATTTCAGGTACGTCACGACGTCACGGTCGTCGGCGTTCAGCCAGAACTGGTAGAAGGCGTACGGCGAGGTCAGCTCGGGATCGAGCCAGTAGGTCTCGCCTCCGGCCGTCTTGCCGAACTTCGTGCCGTCGGCCCGTGTCACGAGCGGGGTCGTGAGCGCGTGCGCGCTTCCGCCCTCCACGCGGCGGATGAGGTCGACGCCGGCGGTGAGGTTGCCCCACTGGTCGCTGCCGCCGGTCTGCAGGCGGCAGCCGTACCTGCGGTACAGCTCGAGGAAGTCCAGGGACTGCAGCAGCACGTAGCTGAACTCGGTGTAGCTCATGCCGGTGGTGTCCAGCCGCGACTTGACCGTCTCCCGCGCGAGCATGCGGTTGACGGGGAAGTGCTTGCCGATGTCGCGCAGGAACTCGATGGCCGACATGGGCGCGGTCCAGTCGAGGTTGCTGACGATGAGGCCGCGGTCGTCGGCCAGCTCGACGAACCGGGAGACCTGCTTCCGAATGCGCTCGACCCAGCCGGCGACGACCTCCTCGGAGTTGAGCGTACGCTCGGCGCTCTTTCCGCTGGGGTCGCCGATGAGTCCGGTGGCGCCGCCGACCAGCCCGATCGTACGGTGGCCCGCCTGCTGGAACCGGCGGAGCGTCAGGAGCTGCATCAGGCTCCCGACGTGCAGTGAAGGCGCGGTCGGATCGAATCCGCAATAGAGCGTGACCGGCCCCGAGGCGAGCATGGCCCGCAGTTCGTCCGGGTCGGTGGACTGTGTGATCAGGCCTCGCCAGGCGAGATCGTCCAGTATGTCGGTCACGTTCTTCCTCGTCTCGTACGTACGTCCGGTCCCTTCCAAGGATGCCGGACCGGTTCGGCTTCAAGGTAACGGGTCGTCCGGTGCGTCTCCCACCGATTTGCTTCCAGGCACCGCCAGGCCCGGCCGGCCTCTCAGGCCGGGAGGCCCTCGGCGGCGGCGAGCAGATCTTCGAGCGTGGCGCGCTGTTCGGCGTCGAGCGCGGCGGTGAGGTCGTCGTCGAGGGCCCGCGCCGCCTCGGTGCACTCGGCGAGCAGGGCGCGTCCGCTCCAGCCGCTGCCGTCGCCGGTTGTCGGGATCCGGGAGGCGTCATCGTCCGGCCGCAGCGTGGGCTGGTCCCGGTGCTGGCCGTCGCCGGACCGGCCCAGGTCGCGGACGCGGCGATCGGGATCTCCCTGCGCGACCCGGGAATGATCGCCGGCGGCACCGTCCTGGCCGCGATCCACCTCGTCTCGGCGGCGCGGCTCACCCGGGCACGGGCATGAACCCTAGCCGCGTGTCTCCGGCGTCGGCCGGCGGCGGGGCGCGTGCAGGCGGTACGCGGAGACGCTCGGGTCCCCGTCGATCCAGAACCGCCAGGGCACGTCCTTGGCGCTGGTCACCCCCGTACGGGGCCCGGTGCGCACCTCCGCCGACGACGTCCCGGGCAGCACGCGCAGGGGGCTCTCCGGGTCGCAGACGTCGGCGCCGTAGAGCGCCCGGTCGATCGCCAGGGCCTCGCAGAGCCGGGCGGGGCCCCGCGCCAGATCGCGGACCGAAGAGCGTGGACGGCGGGCCATCGCCAGCTCCCGGCCCTCGATGATCTCACCGGCGCGGATCAGGACGGCCGCCGCGGTGCCGTCCCCCAGGCACACGAGGTTCACGCAGTTGTGCATGCCGTAGGTGAAGTACACGTACGCGTGGCCGGGCGGACCGAACATCACGGCGTTACGGTCCGTCCGGCCCCGGAAGGCGTGCGAGGCCGGATCGAGGGGGCCGGCGTACGCCTCCACCTCCGTCAGGCGCACCGCGACCGTTCCCTCCGGCGACGAGCGTTCGAGGACGCAGCCGAGGAGGTCGGGTGCGACCGCCTCGGGCAGGCGGTCGAAGAACGCGCGCGGGAGCGGAACGCTCATCAGATTCCCGAGGCCGCCCAGGAGGCGTGGCCGTCGACGAGCGAGCGCAGCGTCGTGAGCTGCTCGGCGACGCGCTCCGGCGAGGTGCCGCCGTACGCCTTGCGAGCGGCGAGCGCGCCCTGGACGGAGAAGACGTCGCGTACGTCGGGGGTCAGGTGCGGGGAGACCTTGGCCAGCTCGTCGTCGGTGAGGTCGCCGAAGTCCTTGTCGTTGACCTGGCACCACACGACGAGGTGACCGACGACCTCGTGCGCGTCGCGGAACGCCACACCCTTACGGACCAGCAGCTCGGCGACGTCGGTGGCGAGGGCGAAGCCCTGGGGGGCGAGCGCCTCCAGGCGTTCGGTGTTGACGCGCATGGTGGCGATCAGGCCGGACATCGCGGGCAGGACGAGCAGCAGGGTGTCGACGGCGTCGAACACGCCCTCCTTGTCCTCCTGGAAGTCGCGGTTGTAGGTGAGCGGCAGGCCCTTCAGCGTGGTCAGCAGCGCGGTGAGGTGACCGATGAGCCGGCCGGACTTGCCGCGGGCCAGCTCGGCGACGTCCGGGTTCTTCTTCTGCGGCATGATCGACGACCCGGTCGCGTAGGTGTCGTCCATCTCGATCCAGCGGAACTCCTGGGACGCCCAGAGCACGACCTCCTCGCTCAGGCGCGACAGGTGGACGCCGATCAGCGCGGCGGCGGCGAGGAACTCGACGGCGAAGTCGCGGTCGCTCACGGCGTCCATCGAGTTGGGGGCGGCGGCGGTGAAGCCCAGCTCCTCCGCGACCGCCTCCGGGTCCAGCGGCAGCGAGGACCCGGCGAGGGCACCGGAGCCCAGCGGGCTGATCGCGGCCCGTTTGTCCCAGTCGCGCAGCCGGTCGACGTCGCGGGCGAACGCGTGCACGTGCGCCAGCAGCTGGTGCGAGAACAGCACCGGCTGGGCGTGCTGCAGGTGGGTCATGCCTGGAGCGGCGACGCCGAGGTTGTGGTCGGCCTGGGCGATCAGCGCGGTCTCCAGCTCCACGAGCCGGGACACGATCTGCCGGACGTGGTCCCGCAGGTAGAGCCGCAGGTCGGTGGCGACCTGATCGTTCCGGCTGCGGCCGGCGCGCAGCTTGCCGCCGAGGGCGCCGAGCCGCTCGAGCAGGCCGCGCTCCAGCGCGGTGTGGACGTCCTCGTCGGCGACCGTCGGGCGGAACTCGCCGGTGCGGCAGGCGTTGTCCAGGTCGTCGAGGGCGTCGAGCATGCGGCGCAGCTCGTCCTCGGTGAGCAGGTCCGCGCGGTGCAGGACCCGGGCGTGGGCTCGCGACCCCAGCAGGTCGTACGGGGCGAGCCGCCAGTCGAACTGCACGCTGACCGACAGGCGGGCGAGGGCCTCGGACGGACCGCCCTCGAACCGGGCGCCCCACAGCCTGGTCGGCGTCTTGTGCTGCTGGTCGTCCGTCACGCTGTTCTTCTCCCCTGGAAACTGTCGGCAGGCGTCCGCGACCTGACCGGCCGCCGATGCGAAACTACTGCATGGCGGCCCGGCCGTGTCGGCGGGTGCCGCCCGGGCCGTCGGGCCCGGAGCATTGATGGTGGACAAAATGTCGGCCGGTCCCGCGTGGGCAAAATGTCGGCCGGTCACACGTGGCCGACGGCGGCCGGGAGACCGACCGGCCGAGGTGGTTCAGCCGAGCCGGCGGTCCCGCTCGGCCGCGATCTTGCTCGGCAGGCTCCACAGCTCGACGAAGCCCTTGGCGAGGCTCTGGTCGAACGTGTCGCCGGTGTCGTACGTGGCGAGGTCGTAGGCGTAGAGGGACGCGGCGCTGCGCCGTCCCGTGACGACCGCCCGGCCGCCGTGCAGGGTCATCCGGACGTCGCCGGACACGTGCTTCTGGGCCTCGCCGATGAAGACGTCGAGCGCGTCCATCAGCGGCGAGAACCACAGGCCGTCGTAGGCCAGCTCGCTCCAGCGCTGGTCCACGCCGCGCTTGAAGCGGGCGAGGTCGCGTTCGACCGTGACGTTCTCCAGCTCCTGGTGGGCGTTGATCAGCGTGATCGCGGCCGGTGCCTCGTAGACCTCGCGGCTCTTGATCCCGACCAGGCGGTCCTCGACCATGTCGAGGCGGCCGACGCCCTGGGCACCGGCCCGCTGGTTGAGCTCGGCGACGAGCTGGTACGGGCTGAGCTCCCGGCCGTCCAGCGCGACGGGGACGCCTTCCTTGAAGGTGATGACCACCTCGTCGGCCTCGCGCGGCTGCGCCGGGTCCGACGTGTAGGCGTAGACGTCCTCGATCGGAGCGTTCCAGATGTCCTCCAGGAAGCCGGTCTCGATGGCGCGGCCCCAGAGGTTCTGGTCGATGGAGTACGGCGACTTGGACGTGACGTCGATCGGCAGGCCCTTCTCGTCGGCGAAGGTGATGGCCTTGTCCCGGGTCCAGGCGAAGTCCCGGGCGGGCGCGATCACCTTGAGCTCGGGGGCGAGGGCCGACAGGCCGGCTTCGAAGCGGACCTGGTCGTTGCCCTTGCCCGTGCAGCCGTGCGACACCGTCGTGCCGCCGTGCTCCTTCGCCGCGGCGACGAGGTGCTTGACGATCAGCGGCCGGGACAGCGCGGACACCAGCGGGTAGCGGTCCATGTAGAGGGCGTTGGCCTTGAGGGCCGGGAAGCAGAAGTCCGCCGCGAACTCCTCCCTGGCGTCCACGACGACCGCTTCGACGGCGCCGCAGGCCAGAGCGCGCTTCCGGATGACCTCGAGGTCCTCTCCGCCCTGCCCGAGATCCACGGCGACGGCGACGACCTCACCGCCGGTCTGCTCGGCGAGGAACGGGATGGCGACGGAGGTGTCGAGACCTCCGGAATACGCGAGTACGACGCGTTCGGTCATGACGATGGCTCCAGTATTCGAAAAGTCTGACGCTGACGGCGGGCGCCGCCTGAACGGCGCCCTAGGGGACGTCCGGTGGATCTCCGACCGGACGCCCCTAAGATCGTCGCTCGGCCTTCTCGGGGGCCGCCGAGATGATCGGGGCGGTGCTGCGGGGGACCTGAACGGTGCCGCCGTCGGGGTCGGCCACCGGGTCCCAGGAGGAGTCGGTGGGCGCGCCGCCCACGCCGCCGCGCGCGGCTCGCGGGGCCCGGTCGTCCGGGCGCCGCTCGGTCAGCGCCAGCAGCGCGGCCGCGAGCTCGTCGCCGCCCGCGGGGTCTCGCGCGATGACGAGGATCGTGTCATCGCCGGCCACGGTGCCGAGCACGGTGGGCCAGTCGGCGTGGTCGATGGCCGAGGCGAGGAACTGCGCGCCGCCGGCCGGGGTGCGCACGATCACCAGGTTGGCGGAGGCCTCGGCGGAGACCAGCAGCTCCTGGGCGAGCCGGGCCAGCCGGCCGCCGAACGTCTCGGCGGCGCCGGTGCGGGCCCGGCGGATGCGCTCGCCGCCCTCCCCCGGCACCGCGTAGATCAGCGAACCGTCCGCGGCCCGCAGCTTCACCGCGCCGATGTCGACGAGGTCACGCGACAGGGTGGCCTGGGTGACGTCGACGCCGGCGTCGGCGAGCAGCCGGGCCAGCTCGCTCTGGGAGTGCACGGCGTTGCGGCCGAGCAGCTCGATGATCCGCGACTGCCGCGCCGTCTTCGTCAGCGGTGTGGTCATGACGTCGCCACCAGGATTCCCGGCAGGGCCGTGACGAAGGAGGCGGCCTCGTCCGGCGTGATGATCAGCGGTGGGGCGAGCCGGACCGCCTGGGGCGCGACCGCGTTGACGAGGAAGCCGGCGTCGCGGGCGGCGGCCTCGACGGCGGCGGACTTGGGCTCGGTGAGGACGATCGCCCGCCACAGCCCCCGGCCGCGTACGCCCGCCAGGAGCGGATGGTCGATCGCTTCGATGCCGGCGGCGAGCTGGTCGCCGACCTTGGTGACGTGCTCGAGGAGGCCCTCGCGCTCGATGGTGTCCAGGACGGCCAGCGCGGCGGCGCAGGCGACGGGGTTGCCGCCGAACGTCGAGCCGTGATCGCCCTTGCCGAACGCCGTGGCGTACGGGCCGAAACCGACGCAGGCGCCGATCGGCAGCCCGCCACCCAGCCCCTTCGCCAGAGTGATCACGTCGGGCCGTACGCCCTCGTGCTGGTGCTGGAACCAGGTGCCGGTGCGGCCGATGCCGCTCTGGATCTCATCGAGGACGAGCGCCGCTCCGGTCTCGTCGCAGATCGCCCGCGCGGCCGCGAGGTAGCCCTCCGGCGCGGGGATCACGCCCGCCTCGCCCTGGGTCGGCTCGAGGAAGATGGCCGCGCAGTCGCCGGTGACGGCGGCCCGCAGTTCGTCGACCGAGCCGTACGTCACGAACCGTACGTCGGCGGCGAACGGGCCGAACGGCTCGCGGATCGACGCCTTGCCGGTCAGCGCCAGCGCGCCCATCGTCCGGCCGTGGAAGCTGCTGTCCGCCGCCACCACGTACGTGCGGCGTGCTTCACCCCCGTGGCTACGCCCCGCCGCCCCCCTGCCTGCATGGCGCCGGATGAGCTTGTAGGCCGCCTCGTTGGCCTCGGTGCCGGAGTTGGCGAAGAAGACGCGCCCGTCGCCGCCCAGCAGCTCGAGGAGGCGCTCGGCGAGCAGCACCTCCGGCTCGTGCAGGAACAGGTTGGAGGTGTGCGCGAGGGTGGCGACCTGCGCGGAGACCGCCTGGACCAGCGCCGGATGGCCGTGCCCGAGCGCGGAGACCGCGATGCCGCCGATGAGATCGAGGTAGGCGTTGCCGTCGGTGTCCCAGACCCGGCAGCCCTCGCCGCGGGCGAGCGCGAGCGGCGGGACACCGTAGTTGGGCATCAGTGCGGCCTCGAACCGCTTCCGCAGGTCGCTCATGCGTGTCCCCTGCTCGGCTTCGTGGGCGCTCATGCCGGCACCACCATGGTTCCGATTCCCTCGTCGGTGAAGATCTCCAGCAGCAGCGCGTGCGGCACCCGGCCGTCGAGCACGTGGGCCTGCGGGACCCCGCCGCGCACCGCGCGCAGGCAGGCCTCCATCTTTGGCACCATGCCCGCTGACAGATCGGGCAAAAGTTTCTCCAGGTCGTCGGCGGTGATCTGGTCGATGACCTCCGAGGGGTCCCCGGAACCGTCGGCCGGCCAGTCGGAGTACAGACCCTCCACGTCGGTCAGCACGACCAGCTTGCTGGCCTGGAGGGCGGCCGCCAGCGCGCCCGCCGCGGTGTCGGCGTTGACGTTGTAGACCTCGCCGTCCTCGCCGCGGGCGATGCTGGAGATCACCGGGATGCGGCCGTCGTCGAGGAGGCTGCGGACCGCTCCGGAGTCGACGTCGACGATCTCGCCGACCAAACCGATGTCGATCTGTTCGCCGTCCACCACGGCGGCCTTGCGCTGGGCGGTGAACAGCCGGGCGTCCTCCCCCGACATGCCGACGCCGAACGCGCCGTGCTGGTTGAGCAGGCCCACGACGTCGGGGCCGACCTGGCCGACCAGGACCATGCGGACGACGTCCATGGTCTCCGGCGTGGTCACCCGGAGACCGGCCTTGAACGTGCTCTTCAGGCCCAGCCGGTCGAGGTGCGCGTTGATCTGCGGGCCGCCGCCGTGCACCACCACCGGGCGGAGCCCGGCGTACCGGAGGAAGGCGACGTCACGGGCGAAGGCCAGCCGCAGGTCGTCGTCGACCATGGCATGCCCGCCGTACTTGATCACGACGGTCTTGCCGTGGAACTCCTCCAGCCAGGGCAGCGCCTCGATGAGCGTGGCGGCCTTCTGCAGGGCGGCCTCGCTGGCGGCCGTACGGATCTGTGGTGTGGGGCTCATGAGGAGTACGCCGAATTCTCGTGGACGTAGTCGGCGGTGAGGTCGGTGGTGTGCACGGTCGCGGTGTGGGGGCCGGCGCTGAGGTCGACGGTGATGGTCACGTCGCGGGGCCGCATGTCGACCTTGGACCGGTCGTCGCCGAAGGATCCGTTGCGGCACACCCAGACGCCGTTGATCGCGACGTTGAGGCGGTCGGGGTCGAAGACGGCCTCGGTGGTGCCGACGGCGGACAGCACGCGGCCCCAGTTGGGGTCCTCGCCGTGGATCGCGCACTTGAGCAGGTTGCTGCGGGCCACCGAGCGCCCGACCAGCACCGCGTCGTGGTCGTTGGCCGCGCCGACGACCTCGATCGCGATCGCCTTGGTGGCGCCCTCGGCGTCGAGCAGCAGCTGCCGGGCGAGGTCGGCGCAGATGTCGGTGACGGTCTCGGCGAGCTCGTCCTCGGACGGGCTGACGCCGCTCGCCCCGCTGGCCAGCAGCAGGACGGTGTCGTTGGTGGACATGCAGCCGTCGGTGTCGAGGCGCTCGAACGTCACCTCGCAGGCCCGCCGCAGCACCCGGTCGAGGGTCGCCGTGTCGACGTCGGCGTCGGTCGTGATCACGCAGAGCATGGTGGCGAGGGCCGGCGCGAGCATGCCCGCGCCCTTGGCCATGCCGCCGACGGTGTAGCCGGCGGTCGCCCGGCGGAAGGCGATCTTGGCGACGGTGTCCGTGGTCCGGATCGCGTCGGCCGCCGGCAGGCCGCCGTCGCGCGACAGCTCGCGGGCGGCCTTGTCGACGCCGCCGAGCAGGGCGTCCATCGGCAACCGCTCGCCGATGAGACCGGTGGAGCAGACCGCGACCTCGCCGGCCGAGTCGCCGAGGACGTCCGCGACCTTCTCGGCCGTCTGGTGCGTGTCCTGGAAGCCCGCCGGGCCGGTGCAGGCGTTGGCCCCACCGGAGTTGAGGATGACGGCGCGCACGCGGCCACCGCGCAGCACCTGCTCCGACCACAGCACCGGCGCGGCCTTCACGCGGTTGCGGGTGAAGACGCCGGCCGCCGCGCGGGACGGACCGTCGTTGACGACGAGGGCGAGGTCGCGCTCACCGCCCTTCTTGATGCCCGCGGCCAATCCGGCCGCTCTGAATCCGAGGGGGGCGGTGACGCTCACGGGGCGACTCCGATCGTGGTGAGACCCATTGCTTCTGGCAGATCGAGGGCGAGGTTCGCGCTCTGCACGGCCCCGCCGGCGGTGCCCTTGGTCAGGTTGTCGATGGCGGCCACGGCGACGACGCGCCCGGCGCGCTCGTCGAGGGCGACCTGGACGACGGCGGTGTTCGCGCCGAGCGTCATCGCGGTCGCGGGCCACTGGCCCTCGGGCAGGAGACGGACGAACGGCTCGTCGGCGTAGGCGTCCGCGTACGCCTCCCGCACGCCCTGGGCGGTGACGCCGGGCGCGGCCCTGGCCGAGCAGGTGGCGAGGATGCCGCGGCTCATCGGCGCGAGGGTCGGCGTGAACGACACGGTGACCGGGTGCCCCGCCACCGTGGACAGCTGCTGGGTGATCTCCGGGGTGTGGCGGTGGACGCCGCCGACGCCGTACGCGCTCATCGAGCCCATGACCTCACTGCCGAGCAGGTTGGGCTTGGCCGCCCGGCCCGCGCCGGAGGTGCCGGACGCCGCGACGATCACGGCGTCGGGCTCGGCCAGCCCGGCGGCGTACGCGGGGAACAACGCGAGCAGCGACACGGTCGGGTAGCACCCCGGCACCGCGATGCGCCGCGTGGCGCGGAGCCGCTCGCGGTTGCCGGGCAGCTCCGGCAGGCCGTACGGCCAGGTGCCCGCGTGCGCGCCGCCGTAGTAGTGCTCCCAGTCGGCGGCATCGGCGAGCCGGAAGTCGGCGCCGCAGTCGACGACGAGCACGTCGTCGCCCAGCAGCTCCGCGATCGGCCCGGACTGGCCGTGAGGCAGGGCGAGGAAGACGATGTCGTGACCGGCCAGGGTCTCGGGTGTCGTCTCGGCGAGGATCCGGTCGGCCAGCGGGTGCAGATGCGGCTGGTGCGCGCCGAGCGGTGTGCCCGCGCTCGCGTTCGCGGTCAGCGCGCCGATCTCGAACTCGGGGTGCCCGGCCAGCACACGCAGCAGCTCACCTCCCGCATAGCCGCTCGCTCCGGCGATCGCCGCACGCGTGCCCATCGTCTCCTCCTCCGTGGCGCTGTGTTAAGTATGCATTTCGCTGCATCATCATGCAAGCGCCTTTCCGGTTCCCGGGAAACCGCTAAGGTCCCCTCCATGCGCCGGATCGCCCTGCTCTCCCTGCCCTTGGCCGCCCTGCTCGCCGTCACCGGATGCGGCTCCGGTTCCAAGCCGAAGGCCGCCAAGACGACGGCGACCGGCCAGGCCGACTGCGGGAAGGTCGACGCCGCCGGCGGCGCCCCGGCGTACCTCAAGGTGACCAAGGGTTCGGCGTCCTGCGCCGAGGCGGTCTCGGTGTACAAGGCGTTCTTCGCCGAGATCGCCGAGGGCAAGGCACCGGGCCAGGGCAGCGGCGGTGAGCTCTCGGTCCAGGGCTGGTCGTGCGTCATCTACCCGCCCGACCAGATCCAGCAGAACGGCCGCGGTGCCGACTGCACGAAGAGCGGCGCCACCGTCACCGCGTTCCAGAAGGCGGGCTGACCCCGCGTCGGGCCCGCCCCGATCCCTGACGCTCACGGAAGCCCACTCCCGGCCCTGACACTCGCGGAAGCTCACCCCCGGCCCTGACGCTCACGGAAGCCCGCCCCCGGTCCTGACGCTCGCGGAAGACTTCCCGGCGAATCTTCAACGGCGTATATCTGGGTATGCCGTTTTGCCCGATATATACATGTTTTGAGGGAGATTCGCCGTGGCGCATCACACGGAACTCGAGCGCAAGTACGACGCCGACGCCGACTTCGTGCTTCCCGACCTGCGGGAAGCCCGCGTAAAGGTCGGCGAACCCGCCACGCACACCCTCCAGGCCCGGTACTTCGACACCGAGGACCTGCGGCTCGCCGCCCACGGGATCACCCTGCGCCGCCGGCGCGGCGGCGATGACGCCGGATGGCACCTCAAACTGCCGGCGGGCACGAACACCAAGCGAGAGATCCAGCTGCCGCTCGGCGACGGCGGTGAGCAGACCGTGCCGGCGGAACTCGCCACGCTCGTCACCGTCCGCACGCGCGGGAGGCCGCTCGTGCCCGTGGCCGAGGTGGAGACCCGCCGGATCGAACGCCCCCTCCTGGGAAAGAACGGCCGGGTGCTGGCGAAACTGGCCGACGACACGGTGCACGCGCACCCCTTCGGCCGGAGCGGCGGCGAGGTCCACCTGATGGCGTGGCGCGAGATCGAGATCGAGGCCGTCACCGCGTCCGACGACTTCCTGTCGGCCGTCGGCGACCACCTGCTCGGCGCCGGTGCGAGGGAGTCGGCGGCCCGGTCCAAGCTGGCCCGGACGCTGGAGGCGGTCCCCTCCTCCGACCGGCGCGTGGACACCGGCACCGCCGGAGGGGTCCTCGTGACCTATCTCGCCAAGCACTTCGACAAGATGCTGGCGTACGACCCGCTCGTCCGCCTGGCCGACCACGACGACGACACGGTGCACAGGATGCGCGTGAGCGTACGGCGGATGCGCAGCCTCCTCCGCACCCATCGCAGCATGATCGATCCGGCCCGCGTCGCCGGTCTCGACACCGAGCTGAAGTGGCTGGCCGACGCGCTGGGCGAGGTCCGTGACCTGGAGGTGCTCCGCGCGCGATTCGAGCGGCGCCTGGCGGACCGGCCCGACGCCGACCAGCGGCCGACGTGGCTGGCCGAGATGGCCGCGGAGGAGCTCCGTGCCCGCGACCGGCTGCGCGAGAGCCTGTCGACGCCGCGGTACCTCGCTCTCCTGGACGCGGTCGACGCCTTCCTGACCTCCCCGCCCTTCATCGGCGGACGCGCCGGCCGGCCGGCCCGGCGGGAGACGGCCAAGGTCGTCGACCAGACCTGGCGGAAGATGCTGCGCCGGCACGCCCACTCCGCCGAACTTCCCCCGAGCGAGGCCCGCGACGTCGCACTCCACGACACCCGTAAGGCCGCCAAACGAGCCCGCTACACCGCCGAGGCCGCCGTGCCCGCCCTGGGCTCCCCCGCGAAGAAGCTGGCCCGCCGCGCGGAGCGGCTGCAGGAGGTGCTCGGCGCCTACCAGGACGGCGTGGTCGCCGCCGAACGGCTCGGTGATTTCGCCGGCCGGCCCGGGACACCGGCCGTCGAGGCCTTCGCCGCCGGCCGGCTCGCCGAGCGAGAGGAACACGGTCGGGAACGCGAGCTGCGGGATCTGCCCGCCGCCGTGAAGAAGGCCGCCAAGCGCGGGCCGCGCCGCGCCCTCCGGAGAAAGTGACCCACGCGGACCCACGTCCGTTTCCAGGCTTGGCCGTGCCCGGCTACCCGGGTTGGCCAAGCCTTCTTCCCGATTTCCCCCATCCGCCGTGGAGCGTTGCCGATCACTTGAGAACACTGTCCTGCCCCGCCGATCCGACCCCGAGGCAGGCCATTCATGACCGACATCAACCGTCGACGATTCATGCAACTCGCCGGTGGGACGGCCGCGATGACCGCGCTGTCCACGAGCATCGCCCGGGCCGCGGAGGTCCCCGCGGCCCGTCGCACCGGCACTCTGCGGGACATCGAGCACATCGTGGTCCTCATGCAGGAGAACCGGTCCTTCGACCACTACTTCGGCACGCTGCGCGGTGTGCGCGGATTCGGCGATCCGCATCCCGTGACGCTGCCGAGCGGCAAGCCGGTCTGGAACCAGTCCGACGGCGCCAAGGACGTCCTCCCGTTCCACCCGGACGCGACCGACCTCGGCCTGCGGTTCCTCCAGGACCTCGACCACAGCTGGAACGGCGGGCACACCGCCTGGAACGGCGGCGCGTACGACAAGTGGGTGCCGGCCAAGACCGCCACCACGATGGCGTACCTCACGCGTAAGGACATCCCGTTCCACTACGCGCTGGCCGACGCCTTCACGATCTGCGACGCCTACCACTGCTCGATGATCGGCCCCACCGACCCGAACCGCTACTACATGTGGACCGGCTACACGGGCAACGACGGCACCGGCGGCGGCCCCGTCCTCGGCAACGACGAGGTGGGCTACTCCTGGACGACCTATCCCGAGCGCCTGGAGAAGGCCGGGATCTCCTGGAAGATCTACCAGGATGCCGGCGACGGCCTCGACGGCCCGGGCTCCTGGGGATGGACGAACGACGCCTACATCGGCAACTACGGCGACAACTCGCTGCTCTACTTCAACCAGTACCGGAACGCCAAGCCCGGCGACCCGCTCTACGACAAGGCGCGGACCGGCACCGACGCCAAGCACGGCCAGGGATTCTTCGACGTCCTCAAGGCCGACGTTCAGGCCGGCCGGCTGCCGCAGATCTCGTGGATCGCCGCGCCCGAGGCCTTCACCGAGCACCCGAACTGGCCCGTCAACTACGGCGCCTGGTACATCTCCCAGGTCCTGAACGCGCTCACGGCCAACCCGGACGTGTGGAGCAAGACGGCGCTGTTCATCACCTACGACGAGAACGACGGCTTCTTCGACCACGCCGTGCCGCCGTACCCGCCGTCGTCTCCGGCGCAGGGGCGCTCGACCGTCGACGTCGCCGGTGAGATCTTCCCGGGATCCGGCCAGAGCGTCGCCGGTCCGTACGGCCTGGGGCAGCGCGTCCCGATGTTCGTCGTGTCGCCCTGGAGCAAGGGCGGCTGGGTGTGCTCCGAGGTCTTCGACCACACCTCGATCATCCGGTTCATGGAGCAGCGCTTCGGCGTTCACGAGCCGAACATCTCGGGCTGGCGCAGGGCCGTCTGCGGCGACCTGACCTCGGCGTTCGACTTCGGCCACACCGCCGCCCGGATGCCCGCGCTCCCCGACACCAGCGGCTATGTCCCGCCGGACCGGGACCGGCACCCCGACTACGTTCCGACGCCGCCGGCGAATCCGGCGCTGCCGAAGCAGGAGCGCGGGCTGCGCCCGGCCCGGCCGCTGCCGTACGACCTGGCCGCCGACGGTCGCGTGGGAGCCGACGGTCTGGCGATCGACTTCGCCGATCACGGCGAGGCGACCGCGACCTTCTACGTGACCTCCACGACCCACGCGAACGGGCCCTGGACCTACACCGTGGGCGCGGGCCGGCGGCTCTCCGCGACGTGGAGCGGGACGGGCGCGTACGACGTCCGGGTGCACGGTCCGAACGGCTTCTTCCGGCGGCTCGCCGGTCGCGGTGGCAGCGCCGGCCCCGAGGTGGCCGCGCGCCACGACGGCGGGCGTGAGGAGGTCCAGCTGGTGCTGACCAACGGCGGCAAGAACCCCGTACGGCTCACGGTCAAGGACGCCTACCGCAACGGGCGCACGGCCACGTACCGGGTCCAGCCGGGCGCGCGCGTCGTCCACGTGGCAGCGGCGGGTCGCAGCCACGGCTGGTACGACCTGTCGGTCGTCTCCGACCACGACGGCACGTTCCTGCGGCGGCTGGCCGGCCACGTCGAGACCGGACGCCCGAGCACGAGCGACCCCGCCATCGCCACGAGCTGAGCACGGGGACACCCTGCCAAGGGTGTGTCCGGTGGATCTACCGGACACACCCTTGCCCTCGTTTCCGCCGAGCGTCGTGGGCGAGGCCGACCGGCCGGGCCCGCTGAGCCCTCGGCAACCGACATGGCCGGCCTCTCGCACGCCGGCCGGTGTGAGACGACCGCGTCGTGATCACGACGCGGTGTTAGGGCGTGTCCGGTGGGTCTTGTTCGTGGCGAGCCACGCAGCCGGACAAAGATCCGCCGGATACGCCCTAGGGGCGTGTCCGGCGGATCTCCGTCCGGATGGCTCCCAGGTCAGGCGCCGCGGAGAACGGCGCCGACCCGCTCGGCCGCGGCGGCGACGGCGGCGTCCCGGACGGCGGTGGTCTCCTCGGCCGTGAGCGTACGGTCGGACGCGCGGAACCGGAGCGTGTAGGCGAGCGACTTGTTCCCCTCGCCGACCTGCTCACCGGTGTACACGTCGAAGAGCCGGATCGACTCGAGGAGCTCCCCGGCGCCCTGCGCCTCGACGCCCGCCCGGAGCGCGGCCTCCACCTCGGCGGCGGGGACGTGTCCGGCCACGGTCAGGGCGATGTCCTGGGTGGCCACCGGGTACGTCGCGACGTGCGGCGCGGTCACGGTGCCGGACGCCTTCGGCTCCAGCAGGCTCAGGTCGAGCTCCATGGCGCAGGCACGCGACGGCAGGTCGTACGCCTTGGTCACCCGGGGGTGCAGCTCCCCCGCGTGGCCGACGAGGGTCCCGTCGGCGAACAGCGCGGCGCAGCGGCCGGGGTGCCAGGGCGCGTGCTGGTCCGCCTTGACCTCCAGCTCGACGCCCGCCTCGGCCGCGATGACCCGGGCGGCCTCGATGGCGTCGGCCCAGGTCGCCGGGCGGCCCTCGCCCCACCAGCCGGCCGGCTCGCGGGCCCCGGCCAGGACCGCGGCGACGCGCTGTGGCTGGTCGGGCAGCGCCGCCTGGATGGCGGCGAGCTCCTCCGCCGTGGGCGCGCGGTCGACCGGCGGTCGCGGCGGGGTCGGGGCGTCCGGACGGGGCCGGTAGACGAGGCCCGTCTCGAACAGGGCGACGTCGGCGAAGCCGCGCCCGACGTTGCGGCCCAGCGTGCGCAGCAGCGCCGGGAGCAGCGTCGTGCGCAGGAGCGGCTCGTCCTCGGTGAGCGGGTTGGCCAGCCGTAGCGCGCGCCGACGGGCGTCGTCGGCCGGCAGCTGCAGGGCGTCCCAGTCGCCCGCGGACACGAACGGGTAGTTGATCACCTCGTCGTATCCGGCCGCGGCCAGGGCCCGGCCGACGCGGCGGCGCAGCCGCTGCGCCGGGGTGAGACCCCGCCCGGCGACCGAACGCGGGGCGCGCGCGGGGATGTTCTCGTAGCCCTCGAGCCGGATGACCTCTTCGGCGAGGTCGTTCGGGTCGCACAGGTCGGGCCGCCAGGACGGCGGCGTCACGGTGAGGACATCGTCGCCGGTGACCTCGCAGCCGACGTCACGCAGCCGCTTGACCACCGTGTCGCGGCCGTACGCGACGCCCGCGACGCGGTCCGGGTGGCCGGCCGGGATGGTGATCGTGACGTTCTCCGCCGGCGCCTCGGCGTGCGTCACGCCGGGCAGCACCTCGGCGCCGCCGAGCTCGGCCAGCATCCGCACGGCCTTGAGGGTCGCCACCAGCGGCAGGTCACGGTCGACGCCACGCTCGAAGCGGTACAGCGCCTCGCTCTTGAGCTTGTGACGGCGGCCCTGCCGCGCCAGGTCGCTCGCCGAGAAGTGCGCGCCCTCGATCACCATGTCGGCCGACTTCTCGTCGATCTCGGTGTGCAGGCCGCCCATCGTCCCGGCCATCGAGATCGGGCCCGACCCGTCGGTGATCAGGACGTCGTCCGGGTGCAGGTCCCGTACGACGTGGTCGAGGGTCTCCAGCCGCTCGCCCGGCTCGGCCCGGCGGACGACGATCGGGCCGGTCAGCTTCGCCCGGTCGAAGGCGTGCAGCGGCTGGCCCAGCTCGAGCATCAGGTAGTTGGTGACGTCAACGGCCAGGGACACCGAGCGCATCCCGGCGTAGGCCAGCCGGACCCGCATCCACAGTGGCGACGGCGCGTCGGGCGCGAAGCCGCGCACCTCCCGGAGGACGAAGCGGTCGCAGCCGGTCGGGTCCGCGATGCTCGCCGGGTACGACTCGCCGGTCTCGGCCGGGAGCTCGACGTCGGCGGGGTCACGGAACGGCACGTCGTACGCCGTCGCGACCTCGCGGGCGACGCCGCGGATCGAGGCGGTGTAGCCGCGGTCCGGCGTGATCGCGATGTCGAGCACCTCGTCGCGGAGCCCGGTCAGCTCGACGAAGTCGGCCCCGAGGGGCGTGTCCGGCGGCAGGATGAGGATGCCGGGGCTGCTCTCGGCCAGGCCGAGCTCGGCCTCGGAGCAGATCATGCCGTCGGACACCCTGCCGTACGTCTTGCGCGCGGCGATCGCGAACCCGCCGGGCAGCACGGCGCCCGGCAGCGCGACCGGCACGCGGTCGCCGGCGACGAAGTTGGTCGCGCCGCAGACGATGCCGCGCGGCTCGCCTTCGCCGACGTCGACCTGGCAGAAGCGGATCGGCTTCTTGAAACCGCTGAGCTCCTCGATCTCCAGGACCTGCCCGGTGATGACACCGGTCACGTCGTGCCCGACGGCCTCGACGGACTCGACCTCCATACCGGCGGCGATCAGCTTCTGGGCGATGTCACGCGCAGTGACCTCGGCGGGCAGCTCGGCGTACTCCCGCAGCCACGAAACAGGGGCGCGCATCAGATCTCCATCCCGAATGCCTGGGTGAAGCGCACGTCACCCTCGAACATGTCGTGCATGTCCTCGACCCCGTGCCGGAACATCAGCGTGCGCTCGACGCCCAGGCCGAACGCCCAGCCGCTGTAACGCTCCGGGTCGACCCCGGCGGCGATCAGCACGCGCGGGTTGACCATGCCGCAGCCGCCCAGCTCGATCCAGCCCTCCGACCGGCAGGTGCGACAGGGCTCGCCGCCCGGCTCTGCCGAGGCGCCGCGGCAGACGAAGCACTGCATGTCGACCTCGGCGGACGGCTCGGTGAACGGGAAGTAGTACGGGCGGAAGCGGGTCTTGAGCCCTTCGCCGAACATCCCCGTGACGAACGCGCCGATGGCACCGCGCAGATCGGCCATGGTGATGCCCTCGTCGACGACGAGGCCCTCCATCTGGTGAAAGACGGGGCTGTGCGTCGCGTCGAGCTCGTCGGTGCGGAAGGTGCGGCCGGTGCAGACGACGTAGACCGGCAGCTCACGGGTCAGCAGAGCGCGGATCTGGACCGGCGAGGTGTGGGTCCGCAGAACGAGGCCCGAGTCCTCCGACTCGACGAAGAAGGTGTCCTGCATCTCCCGCGCCGGGTGGGCGGGCGGGAAGTTCAGCGCGTCGAAGTTGAACCACTCGGCCTCGACCTCCGGCCCTTCGGCCAGTTCGAAGCCCATGGAGACGAAGACGTCGGCCATGCGCTCGGCGATGGTCGTCACCGGGTGCCGGGCGCCGCGCGGCGTGCGGTTCCACGGCAGGGTGACGTCGACGGCCTCCTCGACGAGGACGCGCTGGTCGCGCTCCTCCTCCAGCTCGGCCTGACGTGCCTTGAGCGCGTCGGAGACCTCACGGCGGGCGGTGCCGACGCGCTTGCCGGCCTCGGCCTTGGCGTGCGGCGGCAGGGCGCCGATCTCCCGGTTGGCGAGCGCGAGCGGCGAACGGTCGCCGGCGTGGGCCAGGCGGACCTGTTTCAGCTCGTCGAGGCTCTCGGCCGCCGCGATCGCGGCGAGCGCCTCGTCGCGCGCGCGGGCCACCTCGTCCGGATGGAGCGCGGTGACCTCGACGGGGTCATATGACTTATTAGGTGCGGACATGTTTGGAGTACTCCAGCAGTGGCGGAACGGCGATCGAGTCTAGTCGGCGCACGGCCTCCGGCCCGGGATCCGGGCCATTACACGATCATGGCGGACCCGTGCCGGTCGGGAAGCCCGCGGCGCTCTCAGGCGAAGTCTGGAGCCCCTGCGGGCAGGCTAAATCGGAACTCGGCGCCGCCGCTGGGGGCGCGCCGCACGTCGATGGTGCCGCCGTGCGCCTCGACGAGGCCCTTCACGATGTAGAGACCGAGGCCGGTGCCCCCGCGGGGCTGGCCGTGGCCGCGCCAGAACTGGCGGAAGACGCGCTGGGCCGCCTCGGGCGGGATGCCCTCGCCCTCGTCGCGCACGGCGACGACGGCTCCCCGCGTGCTCGCGTCCGGCTCCACCACGATCGTCACAGTACCAGCACCGTGCCGGACGGCGTTCTCCACGAGGTTGCCGAGGATCTGGTCGATCTTGTCGGGATCGAGCCACATTTCCGGCAGCTCACCCAGCACGTCGAGTTCGAACCGGTCCGGCGACTCACCCGCGGCGACCCGGCCGGCGATGATCTTGCGGGCCTCCTCGACCACGTCGACGACCTGGCGGCGCATCTCCAGCCGGCCCGCCTCGATGCGGGAGACGTCCAGCAGCTCGGTGATCAGCCGGGTCACCCGGTCGGCGTCGGCGTTGACCGTCTCGAGCATGACGCGCTTCTGGTCGTCGTTGAACCGGTGCCACTTGGCCAGCAGGGTGGCGGTGAAGCCCTTGACGCTGGTCAGCGGCGACCGCAGCTCGTGCGCGACGGTCGAGACGAGGTCCGCCCGGCCGCGCTCGTGACGGGCGCGCTCGGCCGCGTCGCGCAGGGCGACGGTGAACGAGCGCACGGTGCCGTCCCGCTCGCGGTCGTAGGAGGCGGTGACGAGCAGCTCGGGCCCGTCGCCGAGGTAGAGCGGCCGCTCCGGGTGACGGGTGCGGATCGCCAGTCCGCTGTACGGGTCGAGGCACTTCCACCAGTCTCGGCCGTCGGCGTCGCGCAGCGGCAGGACGTCGGCGAAGTCGCGGCCGAGCGCCTCGGCCTTCGGCATGCCGGTCAACCGCACCGCGGCGCGGTTGAACACGACGACCCTCCGGTCGGCGTCGGCCACGAGCAGCCCATCGGGCAGCGAATCGGGGCCGACCCCGTACGCCGCCGCCCGCCCGGCGGAGGGCTCAGAGCCACGCGGAACCGGTCCGCCCACGACCCCCGCCACCTCCCCCGGCTCCATATTGACTACGACAGCCTGACTCTAGTGCGGACGGCGGAAATCCCGCCACGCCAGAGTCGTTAACGTCAGATGTTCCCGGCATGTCGCCTAGGGCGAGTCAGTGCTGAAATGCCTCGTCGACGGTGTCATATGTGGGGAACAGCGCGTCGAGCCGGGTGATTCGCAGAATCCTCCGCTGAGCGGGCCGCACCCCCGCGAGACAGAGCGTGCCGCCCTTCTCCCGGAGCCGGTTGCCCACCGCGACCAGCACGCCGAGCCCGGCGGCGTCGCAGAAGCTCACGGCGCCGAAGTCGACGACGAGGTGGATGTGGCCGCTGTCGGCCAGGCTCAGGAGATCCGCGCGCAGCCGCCCCGCCGTCTGCACGTCGATCTCACCGCCGATCGCCACGACCGCGACGGCGCCGTAGCGCCGTACCACCGTGGCGGCCATCGCGCGGCCGGTCATCTGGCACCGGTGGGCGCCCCCGCGCGCCATCGGAGACCTGCTCGAGAGCCGCTCGCAGCTCACCGCCGCTCGTCGGCGAGGCAGTGGAATGCCCTTTATATTCGTATTCATCCGTTTTGCCCCGTTCATCGGAATCTTCGTTGATACCGTGACGGCCGCCCCGAAGCGCGAACCGCCGTCCGGCCGGTTCACCGATCCGGCACGGCGGAATCAACAGCATCGATCATGTCGGCTTTTGTTCGATTGAACGAATCGGGACGCCGATTTGTTACAGCGGGAAGACATCCTTGTTGCGTTCGGCATCGGATGCCCGCTCCCATGGCCGCGGTCACCTTTTGCCACCGGGCCGGATGCGACGGACCGCTTGGGCGATCCGGGTCTCAGGAGGGCGTGGCGGAACGCTGTGCCCGGGCCGAGGCGTACAGGCACACGGCGGCCGCGGTGGCGAGGTTGAGGCTCTCAGCCCTTCCGTAGATGGGAACGCGCACGACCTCGTCGACCGCGTCCAGGATCTCCTCCGGCAGACCCCACGCCTCGTTGCCGAACACCCAGGCCGTCGGGCCCGCAAGCGTTCCCGCGTCGAGCGCGGCGTCCAGGGAGCACTTTCCGGCCCCGTCGGCCGCCAGAACCGTCAGACCGGACTCCTTGAGCGCCGGGATCAAGACGTCGAAGCGCGGCCCGACCACGACCGGAAGATGGAACAGGCTGCCGGCCGAGGCGCGTACGCACTTGCCGTTGTACGGGTCGACGGAGGCGTCCGTGAAGATCACCGAGTCGGAGCCCGCGGCGTCGGCGGTGCGCAGGACGGTGCCGGCGTTCCCGGGATCACGAACGTGCGCCAGCACGGTCACCAGGCGCGGAGGCGACGCGAGCACGCCCTCGAGATCGACGTCGACGAACGCACAGACGGCCAGCAGACCCTGCGGAGTGACGGTCTGGGCGAGCTCGGCCATGACCTCGCCGCTCACCCGGAAGATCGGGACGCCGGAGCGCTCCGCCTGGACGATCAGGTCGTGGTGGCGGTTCTCCGCCTCGGCGGTGGTGAACAGCTCGACGAGAACGCCGTCGAGCGCGAGGGCCTCCCGTACCGCCTGGGGGCCCTCGGCGAGAAACCGCCGCTCGCGGCGGCGGAACGCGCGTTTGGCGAGCCGACGAGCCGCCTTCACCCGTGGTGATCGAGTGGAGATCAGGTCGCGGCCCGCCATCAGCGTCGTTATCTGCGCGGTCAGGCGGCCGCGCTGCCCTCGGCGGGCAGCGCCTTCTTGGCCGTCTCGACGAGGACCGTGAACGCCGCGGCGTCGTTGACCGCGAGCTCGGCGAGCATGCGGCGGTCGACCTCGACGCCGGCCTCGCGCAGGCCCTGGATGAACCGGTTGTACGTCATGCCGTTCGCGCGGGCCGCCGCGTTGATCCGCTGGATCCACAGGCGACGGAACTGGCCCTTGCGGTCCTTCCGGTCACGGAAGGCGTACGTCATCGAGTGGAGCTGCTGCTCCTTGGCCTTGCGGTACAGCCTGGACCGCTGGCCACGGTAGCCACTCGCCCGCTCGAGGACGACCCGGCGCTTCTTGGCGGCGTTGACCGCCCGCTTCACGCGTGCCACGTCTTGAACTCCTTCGTGGAGGCCGTGCCTTGTGGGCTCCGGCCGGTCGTTCGACTAACGGGTCTGCCGGCACCGAAGGGGTGCCGGAGCCCGGCGATCAGGTGGTGCCGGGCTTACTCGCCGAGCAGCTTCTTGATCTTGGTCTCGTCGTTCTTGGACACCACGACCGCTCCGTCGAGCCGACGCGTGCGCTTGGTCGGCTTGTGCTCGAGCAGGTGGTTGCGGTTGGCGCGGCGGCGCATGACCTTGCCGGTGCCGGTCAGCTTGAACCTCTTCTTGGCACCACTGTGCGTCTTCATCTTCGGCATGGTCGCCGACGTCTCCCTAAGTCCGGGCGCCTCGATCCGGGCATACAGCGACTCCGCGCGGAGTGCTATACGCCTGAGAGGCGCGTGTGCTTACCTCTTCGCGAGACGACCCCGCTCGGTGAGCAGGGTCGTGGCGGAGCGGGCCCGGTCAGGCCGGGGAACCGTGCTCCTCCTGCTGCCGTCGCGCACGACTTCCCGTCGCGGTGCGCGTTTCGGCCTTTGCCTCGCTCTTCTTCTTGTGCGGTCCGAGGACCATGATCATGTTGCGGCCGTCCTGCTTGGGACGGGACTCGACGAAGCCGAGCTCCTCGACGTCCTCCGCCAGCCGCTGCAACAGCCGGAACCCCAGCTCCGGCCGGGACTGCTCGCGGCCACGGAACATGATCGTGACCTTGACCTTGTCACCTGCCTTGAGGAACCGCTCGACGTGGCCCTTCTTCGTGCCGTAGTCGTGCGGATCGATCTTCGGCCGGAGTTTGATCTCCTTGATGACCGTGTGCGCCTGGTTACGTCGCGCATCGCGGGCCTTCATCGCGGACTCGTACTTGAACTTGCCGTAGTCCATGAGCTTGGCCACGGGCGGCCTCGCGGTCGGGGCGACCTCGACGAGATCGAGGTCGGACTCCCGGGCAAGGTCGAGTGCCTTGGCGATCGGTACGATGCCGACCTGTTCGCCGTTCGGACCGACGAGCCGGACCTCGGGCACGCGAATGCGCTCGTTGATACGCGGTTCGGCGCTGATGGGACCTCCTTGGGGCTTCCGAGCTGTCCTGACCGGCCATACCCTGGGCTCTTCAAAGGAAAAGCCCCGCATGACTCGCATGCGGGGCCATCGCCACTACCGGACGCCCCGGCGGCCAGAGCCGACGAGGCGGGCACGCGTAAAACGTGCCTCTGACCGGAACCCATCAGCCTCTCGTCTCCCGAAGGAGCGCAGCCGATCAGGTGGGAGATGACCTCCGCTTGCGCACCCGGCGCGTACACGCCAGGCCAGTCAAAGGTCAAAGATATCAGCTTTCCGGTCGTACGTCGAAAGCGCGCACCTCGAACGCCGCGGTGACCTTCACCGGCTCCGCCAGCGCGGCGATGCGCGCCCGCAGGATCTCCGGTTCGGTGTGCCGGGCGCTGGGGCCCATCGTCACGAGCGACGCGGCGTCGGCATGAGTGAGGGACAGCGGAAAGTCCAGGGACCAGGCGCCCGCGGGGGCGAAGCGTTCGCCGACCGAGTCGGCCACGCGGTCGGCCTTCCGCTCGTCCACGGACAGCAGCCCGAGCCGTTCGACCAGCTCACCCAGGTGGTGCGGGGCCGGTGTGACGACGATCAGCGCGCCGTCCGGCCTGAGCACCCGGTGGAACTCCGCCCCGCTCCGCGGGGCGAACACGTCGATGAGGACCCCGACCGCGCCGGTGCGCACGGGCAGCGGCCGCCAGACGTCCCACGCCAGGGCGCCGATCCGTGGATGCGCCCGCGCGGCGCGGCGCAGTGCGTGCTTGGAGATGTCGAGGGCCACGCCGGGCCGTCCGGGCAGCCGGTCGAGCACGGCCGCGAGGTAGTGGCCCGTGCCCGCGCCGGCGTCCAGCACGCAGCCCTCGCCCGGGTCGAGGGCCGCCGCGCGCTCGGCGACCAGCTCGGCGAGTGGGGCGAAGTGGCCGCCGCCGAGGAAGTCCGCGCGGGCGGCGACCATCTCCGGGGTGTCGGCGGTGCCGAGGTGCGCCTTGCCGGTCAGCAGGTTGGCGTAGCCCTGCTTGGCGATGTCGAACGTGTGCCCGGCCGGGCAGCGAAGGGCCGTCCCCTCGACGGCCAGGTCATCGGCGCAGATCGGGCAGCGGAGGTACGGGACGACGTCGGCGAGCACCCTCCCATGATGGTGCAGGCGAACGGGCGCGTCGTCCCGTTCGGGTGGCGACGTATCGATCATCGGTATATAAAGATCACATGAAACAAAGGTCGCTGCAGGAACCCACGTTCCTCATCCTCACGGCGTTGGCGGCCGGGCCTCAGCACGGGTACGGCATCATCGGCGACGTCGAGCGGATCTCCGACGGGCGCGTGCGCCTCCGGGCCGGGACGCTCTACGCCGCCCTCGACCGGCTGACCGCCGACGGCCTCGCGGAGATCGACCGCGAGGACGTCGTCGAGGGCCGGCTGCGGCGCTATTACCGGCTCACGGACACGGGCGCCGCGCGCCTCGCCGCCGAGGCCGAACACCTGCGCCGCAACGCCGAGACCGCCACGACCCGCCTGCGCCTGGCCGGAGGATCCGCATGAGCACACTCGAACACCGGCTGCGGCGATGGCTGCGGCTCTACCCGATCGACCAGCGCGAGGAGATGCTCGGCGTCGTGCTCGCCACCGCCGGCCCCGGCCGGGAACGGCCCAGCCCCCGGGACGCCGCCGACCTCGTCGGAGGAGCCGTCCGCGTCCGTCTTCGCCGCGAGATCCGTTCCCTCGGCGGGCCGGTGTGGAGCGACGCGTTCGCGGTGCTCGGCCTGGTAACGATCCTGGCCCTCTTCACTTGCCTGGCAGCCACCCTGCTGGACCTCACCGGCGTCTACGTCCTCGTTCAGACGCCGCCCGCACTCATCTGGCCGATGTGGGCGCCGTGGCCGCTCGTCGCCGCGTTGAGCCTGCTGGGCCTGCGGCGCACCTCGATCGGCCTCGCATGGGCCGCGGCGCTGGCTCAGATGCCCTGGCTCGCCGTCTGCGAGATGGACGCCTTCTCTGACCGGCTGGGCCAGAACCTCTACTGGTTCGTTCTGGCGATCACCGCTGCCGCTGCCTTGTCCGTCTCGGACGGCCTCCGCCGGGCGCTGTCGCTCCTCGGATGGTGGCGGGTCGCCCTCCTCTTGGCCGGCCTCGGAGTCCTCGCCTACGCGCTGAGCATCCCCGCCGGGGAAGTCGACGCGTGGCGGAGAGCCATGCCGCCGTCGGCATGGTCGCTCCACGATCCCCCATGGTGGCTGACCATCGCGCCGTTGGCGTTGTTCGCCGTGGCGTGCGCCCGGCCGACGACGGCCACCGGCCGTCGGTGGATGACGATGCTGATACTGAGCCTGGTGCCGACCGTCTACGTCGTGGGGTTCCAGATCGCGATCGACACCACGCTCGGGCCCGTCGTCGACGCGATCCGTGTCATCGGTTGTCTGGCGGTCGTGACCGTCCTCATGGCCGCCGCGGCGTCCCGTCTTCGCGAGCGACGGCGCAGCACGTCATGACGCCACGGTCCGCATCACTCGAGCACCGGCTGCGGCGATGGCTGCGGCTCTACCCGATCGACCAGCGCGAGGAGATGCTCGGCGTCCTGCTCGCCACCGCCGGCCCCGGCCAGGAGCGACCGAGCCCCCGCGACGCCGCCGACCTCGTCGGAGGAGCCGTCCGCGTCCGCCTGCAGCGGGAGATCCGTTCCCTCGGCGGACCGGTCTGGCGCGACGCCTTCGCCGTACTCAGCCTGGTGACGACCTTGGTGCTGTTCACGGGGACCGTCGACGCCCTCCGCTCGTACGAGGGCTGGTACGTGCTCGTAGAGGCGCCGCCCGCGCCGATCTGGCCGATGTGGGTGCCCTGGCCAGTTGTCGCTGCGCTCAGCCTGCTGGGCTTGCGACGTACCGCGATCGGTCTCGCCTGGATGGCAACGCTGTCGCAGCTGCCCTGGCTGGCCATCGGCCAGGACGACGCCTTCTCCGTTACCCGATTGAACGACAACCTCTTCTGGCTCGAGTTGGCGGTCGTCGCGGCGGGGGCGCTGTCGATCTCCGACGGCCTTCGCAGGGCACTGTCACTCCTCGGCACCTGGCGGGCGGCCGTCCTCCTGCTCGGCATCGGGGTGGTCACCTACGTGCTGACAGGGGTCCCGGACGGTGGAGCCGTCAAGAACGGCACCCACGGCGTGATGCTGGCGTCCCGGTCGATCCACGATCGGCGGTGGCTCCTGACCATCGCGGCCTTGGTGCTGATCGCCATCGCGTGTGCCCGGCTGCGAACGGCCGCCGGTCGCAGATGGGCCGCGATGCTGGCGCTCAGCCTGGCGCCACTGGTCTGTTCCATGAGCCTTTGGCTCGTCGTCATGTACCCGCTCTCGGGTGCGATCGGTACCCTCCGCCTCATCGCTCCCCTGTTCATCCTGGCGATCATCGCCGTCGCCGCGATCTCGCGGCTGCGAGGACGGCGGCGCAGCACGTCATGACACGGCGGCGCGCATCGCCTCGACGGGGGCCGGTGCGCGCCCCGTCATGAGTTCGACCTGGCGGGCGGCCTGGTGCACCAGCATGGGCAGGCCGCCCACCACGATGCCGCCGTGCTCGGCCACGGCCTCGGCGGCGGCCGTCGGCCAGGGCGCGTACACGACGTCGAAGAGCGCGCCCGTCGCCCGCCCGATCACCTCGGCGTACGGGTCCGCGGCGTGGGCGGGAAGCGTCGAGATGATCAGATCGGCGGACGGCATCGTGTCGGCGAAGGTCTGCACCGACACCGACACGCCCAGCCGGTCGGCCGCCGACACCGCCTCGGCGGCCCGATCCGGGCTCCGTACGACGACCACGGCCTTGGGCAGCCCCAGGTCCCGCAGCGCGGCCAGGGCCGAGCAGGCCGTCGCCCCGCCGCCGAGTACGACGGCGGAGCCCGGTGAGCGTACGCCGGCCTCGGTCAGGGCGGTGACCATGCCGTACACGTCGGTGTTGTCGCCGAGCCGCCGCCCGCCGTCGTAGACGACCGTGTTGGCGCCGCCGACCGCCCGCGCGAGCCCGGAGACCTCGTCGAGCAGCGGCAGCACCGCACGCTTCAGCGGCATGGTCAGCGACAGGCCCGCCCACGGCCGCCCGAGCACCTCGGGAAGATCCTCCTCACGGCACTCGATCGCCTCGTACGTCCAGTCCAGCCCAAGGGCGGCGTACGCCGCCCGGTGCAGCGCCGGCGACAGCGAGTGCGCGATCGGTGATCCGAGGACGGCGGCCCGCGTCATCCGTGCCCCGTGTTGCGTGCGAGCTCCTGCTTGAACTTCTCGAACTCGCTGCTGCTGGAGGTGAACTTGGTGACATGGCTCTTCGGGTCGGTGGTCACGAAGTAGAGCCAGTTGCCCTGCGCGGGATTGAGCGCGGCCTTGAGCGCCACCTCGCCGGGGTTGTCGATCGCTCCAGGCGGCAGACCGAAGACGCTGTAGGTGTTGTACGGACTCTTGTACTTGGTCTCCGCGTAGGTGGCCACGATGTTGTACTTGCCCAGGGCGTACATCACGGTGCTGTCGAGCTGCAGTTTGCGCATCCACGGCTGCTGGCTGTGGACGCGGTTGTCGATGACCCGGGCGATCTTCGGCATGTCCTCGTCGCGGCCGCTCTCGGCCTGGACCAGGCTGGCGATCGTCACCACGTCACCCGGCGACATGCCCAGGTCGCGTGCTTTTCCTTCCAGGTCGATGGAGGTGGCGACCGTCTTGAACTGGCTGACCATCGAGCGGAGCACCTGCGTGGCGGTGGCCTTCGGGTCCGGGTCGTACGTGAAGGGATAGAGATACCCCTCCAGCTTGCCCTTGGCGTACGAGGGCAGGCCCAGGTTGCCGGGGTGTTTGGCGGCCTTTTCGAAGTCCTTGAGCGGGATCTTGGTCTTCTTGGAGAGCATCTCCAGGACCTGGACGACCCGCTTGCCTTCGGGGATGGTGACACGGCCGGCGCGTGAGGCGTCGCTGAGCAGCAGCGTGAGCGCGGACTTCACCGACATCTGGCTGCGGAGGTGGTAGTAGCCGGGCTGGATGCTCATCGCCCTCGGGTCCTTGCCCGCGAGTTTGACGTACGCGTCCACGGACTTGACGACGCCCGCCTGCTGCAGCCGCTGGGCCATCTGGCTGACCGAGTCGCCCTCGTGGATCCAGACGGTGACCGAGCCGGTGCCATCGCCCTTGTAGTCGGGCGGGTTGAGCATGCCGTTCAGCATGGTGAACCCGACATATCCGCCGCCGCATACGACCGCGAGGAGGAAGACGAGCGCGATGAGCGGCGCGAGCTTGCGGCCCTTGCGGCTCTTCTTGCGACGCCGCCCTCGTCCGCCTCGGGCGGCCCGCGGAGGAACACCTGGACCCTCTGAGCGCTGTTGGCGCTCGGACAGTTGTCGCAAAAAGTCGAGATCCGCGTCGCTCATGAGCCCCCCTGGACAGTCTCCCCCGGAGGGCGACCCGTCAAGCGCTCGGCGTCGAGCGCAGCCTGCAGGAGCACGGCCGCCGCCGCTTGGTCGACGACCTTGCGCCGCGCCTGTCCGCGCACGCCTTGTTCCCGAAGCCCGGTTTCGGCTGTCACGGTGGTGAGTCTCTCATCGAACAGTCGAACCGTCTCGGGATCCATGCGTCGTGCGATCTTCACCGCCAGGCGGCGGGCCGCCTCGGCCGCCGGCCCCTCCCTGCCGGAGAGAGAGGTCGGCAGACCCACGATCACCTCGACGGCGTCGTTCTCAGCGACCAACCGGATGATCCGGTCGACATCGCCCTTCCCGGCACGCACCGTCTCCAGCGGAGACGCCAGGATGCCGCCAGGATCACTGCGCGCGACGCCGATGCGGACGCTGCCCGCGTCGACGCCGATGCGCACGCCTTGTCTCACGCGGCCGCCACGGCTCGGCGGACGGCGCCCAGGGCCTCGTCGATGGCGCCCGCGTTCACGCCACCGCCCTGCGCCAGGTCGTCCTTGCCGCCGCCACCGCCGCCGAGGACCTTGGCGGCGACGCCGACGAGCGCGCCCGCGCGGAGCCCGCGGGCGCGGGCCTCATCGCTGGTCGCGACGACGATCACCGGACGGTCCTTGGGGACGCCGGCGATGATGACCACGGCCGGGCGTCCCGACAGGCGCCCGCGGACGTCCATGGCGAGACGGCGCAGGTCGTCGGCGCTGGTGCCGTCGGGCACGCGGTGGGCGACGAAGGCGATGCCGCCGACGTCCTCGGCGCCGCCCGCCAGCTCGCCGGCGATCTGGAGGACCTGCTGCGAGCGCACTCGCTCGAGCTCCTTCTCGGCCTCGCGGAGCCGGGTGACGACTCCGGAGATCCGCTCCGGGAGCTCCTCGCGGCGGGTCTTCAGCTGCTCGGACAGCTGCGCGACCAGGACGCTCTCCTTGGCGAGGTACCGGAAGGCGTCGATGCCGACGAGCGCCTCGACCCGGCGCACGCCGGCGCCGATCGACTGCTCGCCGAGGACCTTGATCAGGCCGAGCTGGCCGGACCGAGCCACGTGGGTGCCGCCGCACAGCTCGCGGGAGTACTCGCCGATCTCGACGACCCGGACCTCGTCGCCGTACTTCTCGCCGAAGAGCGCCAGCGCGCCCATCTTGCGCGCCTCGTCGATCGGGTGAACCGAGGCGTGCACGCCGAGGTCGTCGATGAGGATGGCGTTGACCTCGTCCTCGACGTCGCGCAGCACGTTCAGGGGCACGGCGCCGGAGGCGGTGAAGTCGAACCGGAACCGGCCGGGGGCGTTCTCCGAACCGGCCTGCGCCGCCGACTCGCCGAGCGCGTTGCGGAACCCGCGGTGCACCATGTGCGTCGCGGTGTGGGACCGGGAGATCGCACGGCGCCGCTCGACATCGATCTCGGCGTAGGCGGTGTCCCCGGCCTGCGCCTCGCCGCTGCGGACCCGGCCACGGTGCACGATCAGACCGGCCAGCGGCGTCTGCACGTCGAGGACCTCGATCTCGGCCCCGTTGCCGAGCCGAATGACGCCCTGGTCGGCGAGCTGGCCGCCGCCCTCGGCGTAGAACGGCGTGCGGTCGAGAACGACCTCGACCTCGCTGCCCTCCCCCGCCGACGGAACGCTGGCGCCGCCGACCAGGAGGCCGACCACGCGGGCCTCGCCGGTGACCGCGTCGTAGCCGGTGAACCGCACCGAACCGGTCTGCTCCAGCAGGCTGCCGAGCACGGACACGTCGAGGTTGCCGGTCTTCTTCGCGGCGGCGTCGGCCTTGGCGCGCTGCCGCTGCTCGTCCATGAGGCGCCGGAACTCGCCCTCGTCGACGGCCAGGCCCTGCTCGGCCGCCATCTCGAGGGTCAGGTCGATCGGGAAGCCGTAGGTGTCGTGCAGGGTGAACGCCTGGACGCCGGACACCGTCGTCTCCTTGCGGCGCTTGGTCTCCTCGACCGAGGCGTCGAAGATCGCGGTGCCGGTGCGGAGCGTCGCGAGAAAGGACTGCTCCTCCGCGTCGATGACCGTGTGGATGTGGGCGGCGTCGGAGCGCAGCTCCGGGTAGGTCTCGCCCATACCCTCGATCGCGGCGGCGGTCAGCTCGTGCAGGTAGCGGTCGTCACCGGCGCCGAGCAGGCGAAGGTGGCGGACGCTGCGGCGCAGGATGCGGCGCAGGACGTAGCCCCGGCCCTCGTTGGAGGGGACGACGCCGTCGGCGACCATCATCGTGCCGCTGCGGACGTGGTCGGTGATCACGCGCAGGGACACGTCGGCGCGGGTGTCGCGGCCGTACTTGGTCTTGGTGAGGTCGGCGGCGCGGTCGAGGATCCGCCACATGGTGTCGATCTCGTAGATGTTGTCGACGCCCTGGAGGATCGCGGCCATGCGCTCCAGGCCCATGCCGGTGTCGATGTTCTTGGCGGGCAGCTCGCCGAGGATCGGCCAGCCCTCCTTGCCCGCGCCCGGGCCCCGCTCGAACTGCATGAAGACGAGGTTCCAGACCTCGAGGTAGCGGTCCTCGTCGGCGACTGGGCCGCCCTCACGGCCGTACTCGGCGCCCCGGTCGTAGTAGATCTCCGAGCAGGGGCCGCAGGGGCCGGGCACGCCCATCGACCAGAAGTTGTCCGCCATCCCCCGACGCTGGATGCGCTCCTCGGGCAGGCCGACCTTGTCCCGCCAGATCGAGAAGGCCTCGTCGTCGTCGTGGTAGACGGTCGCCCAGAGCCGGTCCTCGGGGAAGCCGAACCCGCCCTCGGCCTCCGGCCGGGTCAGCAGATCCCAGGCGAAAGGAATCGCCTGCTCCTTGAAATAGTCCCCGAAGGAGAAGTTGCCCAGCATCTGGAAGAACGTGCCGTGCCGGGTGGTCTTGCCGACCTCGTCGATGTCGGGCGTGCGGATGCACTTCTGCACGCTGGTCGCCCGACGGTACGGAGGCGTCCGCTGGCCGAGGAAATACGGCTTGAACGGCACCATGCCCGCGTTGACCAGCAACAGCGTGGGATCCTCGGCGATCAGGCTCGCCGAGGGCACCACGGTGTGGCCGCGTTCCTCGAAGAAGCGGAGGAAACGGCGGGCGATCTCTGCCGACTCCATCAGTGCAGGTCCTTGTCTATGTCGGCTTGTGCGTCGAGACGCATGGCGTCGCGCAGCTCTTCCTCTCGGTGGTTCATCGCGACACGAACGTCGCCGGCGAACCCCCGTACGGTCCGGCCGAGTCCGGCGGCCTGGTGGGCGATGCTGCCCGGCAGGGCGGCCCGCACGGCGCGCTTGAGCCGGAAGGCCGACCAGGCGCCGAACGCGGTGCCCAGGGACAGCCAGAACAACCGCCGGATCATCGCTTGCCGTCCTGGCTGCCGTGGCCGCGGGAACCGATGGCCTTACGGACACCATAAGAGAACGCCGCGGCCTTCACGAGAGGGCCACCGACGATCGAGGTGACGGTGGTGCTGACCGCGGCGGCGTTCTGACTCACGCTGCCCATGTTCTTCGTGATCACGTCGATCCGGTCCAGCTGCTCGTTGGCCCGCTCCACCGTGCCGGCCATGTCGTCGAGCAGCGGAGCGGTCCGATCACCCAGCTCGGCGACCGTCTTGGTGGCCTCGGTCACCAACCGGGCGAGCTTCAGGAGCACGTAGGCGAGGAAGGAGACCAGAATCGCCCAGAACATGGCCACGATCAGGCCGGCCAGCTGTTCACCCGTCAGCATCCGGCTTCCTCCTCCTCGTCGCGAAACTCGGTCGGACCGACCTTACCGTCCCGGGCCTCCGGAAACGCGCCGAGTCGGCCACGTCGGACGCGGGTGGCGGCGTCCCCCCGCGCCCGCCTCGGCCGGCGGCGCGCGCCCGGGTCAGTCGGCGCGTCTACCGCGCAGGACGGCGCGGAGCCGCTCGACGACGTCGGAGAAGCGGGCCTCCATCCCGTGCCGGGTCGGGTGGTAGTACTCGCGCCCGGCGACGGCGTCCGGAGCGTACTGCTGTTCGACCACGCCGCCGGGGAAGTCGTGGGCGTAGCGGTAGTCCTTCCCGTGGTCGAGCTTGGCCGCGCCCTTGTAGTGCGCGTCACGCAGGTGCGCCGGCACGGGACCGACGAGCCCCTGCCGTACGTCGGCGGCCGCCTCCCCGATCGCGCGGATGACGGCGTTGGACTTCGGCGCCAGGGAGAGGTGGATGACGGCCTGCGCGAGGTTGATGCGCGCTTCCGGGAGGCCGACGAACTCGACGGCGTGCGCCGCGGCCGTCGCCGTCTGCAGCGCCGTCGGGTCGGCCATTCCGACGTCCTCGCTGGCGTGGACGATGAGCCGCCGGGCGATGAAGCGCGGGTCCTCCCCGGCCTCGATCATGCGGGCGAGGTAGTGGAGCGCCGCGTCGACGTCGGATCCGCGGATGCTCTTGATGAACGCGCTGATCACGTCGTAGTGCTGGTCGCCCTCCCGGTCGTAGCGGACGGCGGCCCGGTCGACGGCCTTCTCCAGGACGTCGACGTCGATCGGCGCGCCGTTCGGGGCGACGTACGACGCGGCCTCCAGGTAGGTCAGCGCCCGGCGCGCGTCGCCGCCCGCGAGGCGTACGAGGTGGTCCTCGGCGGGCTCGGCGAGCTCGACCGCGCTGCGGAGGCCGCGCTCGTCGGTGAGGGCGCGGCGGATCACCTCGCGGAGCTGGTCGTCGCCGAGCGGCTCGAGCGTCAGCAGGAGGGAGCGGGACAGCAGCGGGCTGATCACGGAGAAGAACGGGTTCTCCGTGGTGGCGCCGATGAAGGACACCCAGCGGTTCTCGACGGCGGGCAGCAGGGCGTCCTGCTGGGCCTTGTTGAACCGGTGCACCTCGTCGACGAACAGCACCGTCTGGCGGCCGCCCATGCCGAGCTCCCGCTTGGCGACGTCGATCGCGGCGCGGACCTGCTTGACGCCGTCGGACACCGCCGAGATCTCCACGAACCGGCGCTCGGTCGCCTGGCTGACGACGTACGCGAGGGTGGTCTTGCCGGTGCCGGGCGGCCCCCACAGCACCAGGGACATCGCGACGTCCCGCTCGACGAGCTGGCGCAGCGGCGTCCCGGGACCGAGCAGGTGCCCCTGGCCGACGACCTCGTCGAGCCCGCGGGGGCGCATCCGGACCGCCAGTGGGGCGTTCGCCTGCTGCGCCTCCTCGGCCGGCTCGTCGAAGAGGCTGTCGGCCTGCTCATGTTCCCTGCGCACCACGCCTTGACACTATCCGTTCCGCACGGCCGCTCAGCGCGACGGAGACGATCACCACGATGGCGCCGACGATGCCGTCGAGCCGGTAGTCGTCGGCGGTGAGGACGGCGACGGAGGTGGTCGCGACCGGGTGGACCAGCGCCGACCACCGCGCCCCCGGACCCGGGGCCGTGATCAGGCCGCCGATACCCTGTGCGGCGTGATCCCCTCCTCCATCGATGACATCCTGACGATGACGGAAGGCCATCCCCTGATCCGGAGCGTGGATCCAGCACGACGCGGTACGGCCTGGCGCGGCGGCGAGGCCGCCGCCTTCCTCAACCTGAACCGGGACCGTACGATCTGGCGCGTCGTGGGGCTCGGCCCGGCCGGCGCGGTCGCCGACCTGCTGACCTCGCTGCGGGGCGAACTGCCGCCGGACGTCTACGCGAACGTGCCGCACGGCACCCCGCTTCCTCTCGAGGACCCCGTCGACTGGGTCTACCGGGTCGCGTACGAGACGCCGCCACCCCAGCCGGCGGAGGACCTGGTCGGATGGTCCGCCGACAGTGACGCGATCACGGAACTGCTGAAGCGCACGAGTCCCGACTGGTCGGTGTGGCCGGGTGACGGTCACGCCCGCCGCTGGGCCGGCGTGCGGGACGGCGACAGCGGGCTCTCGGCCTGCCTCGCCGACATGACGAGCTCCCCGGAGATCGGCCAGGTCGCGGCGATCGCCGTACGGCCCGAGGCCCGCCGGCGGGCACTGGGCGCGTCGATCACGGCGTGGGCGATGCGGCAGCTGTTCGCCGAGCGCTGCGACGGCGTGGGCCTGGGCGTCTACGCCGAGAACACGGCCGCCATGCGGCTGTACGACCGGCTGGGCTTCACCCGGAACGAGGTCCGCACCAGCGGCCGCCTCCCGACCCGGTGAAGCGGACTCAGCTCTGCACGAGTCGCTCGGCCTGCTCGCGCTCGTCCTCCCGGACGGAGCCGGGCCGGGCGCTCAGGAGCCGCCAGCGCGTAGTGGCGCCGTCCGGGCCGTCGAGCCGCGACCGTGACAGGGCCTCCACGATCCGGTCCCGGACCTCGGTCTCGGCCGTGGGCTCGGTCGCGAAGAGGACCCGCAGCCGCACCTGATCGCCCGCCCGCTCGGCGACGGTCTGATGCGGTGCCAGCGGACACGGGGGCTCGTGCTCCCAGTGCCCGCACAAGGCCACCGTGATCGCTGCTCCCGGCGCGCGGACATCGCCACCCGCCTCCATGACCACGACCGCATCGTGCGCGAATGCTCGGCGCATCGATCGGCGACCTCCTCTGGACGCGACCCGGGCTCCGGCTTCGCTCCGCGCCTTCGGTGTGGCTGAAGTTCTTTCAGCCACACCGAAGGCGCGGAGAGCACATGTCCGGGCCCGAGCGACCCACCGCCCCGACGGTTATTCGGATGCGGGCCGACGTCATCTCGTGATACCCCAAGCCACGATGAACGACCTTGTGACGGAGCGGCTCGTATTGCATCCACTGAACCAGGAAGAGGCCGAACGCATCGCGGCGGGCAGGCCGGACGACGCGGACCGATGGGCGCCCGACTATCCGACCGAGGGCGACGTCAAAGGTGCGACGGACCATCTCGCCCAATGCGCGTCCGCCGGTGATCCTCAGCCGTTCGGCGCGTACGAGATCCGGCGCCGTGCGGACGGGTGTGCGATCGGCGGCATCGGCTTCCACCGGCCACCCGACCAGAACGGCACGGTCACGATCGGTTATGGCCTGATCCCGTCCGTGCGCGGTCAGGGCTACGCCGCCGAGGCACTTCGCGGCCTCCTGGCGTTCGCCGAGGCGAACGGCGTCGCCAACGTGAAGGGCGACGCCGACCTCGACAACATCGCCTCGCAGCGCGTCATGATGGCCGCGGGCATGCGGCAGGTCGGCGAGGACGACCGCGTCAAGTACTACGAGATCGCCTGGACCGACGCGGCAACTGATCAGGCATCCACGCCGATACGCCGAGCGACCGGCGGGTCGAGAGGGTAGACGCGCTCGCGGGGCAGCAGGGCCTTGGCCTTGGCGGTCTCGCCGTCGTGGACCAGCCGGTGGATCTTTCGGACGAGCGGGGTCATGTCCTGGATGCCCAGGACCCACTCATCGGCGTACCGGTCGATGACGTGCCGGCTGAGACCGACCTGGATGCTGCGGGCGTCCAGCGGTTGCCCGCGCAGCGTCCGCTCCGGATCCCACTGGACGTGGACCCGGGCGTGCTTGAACGCGGCGCGCCATTCCTGGCTGTCGCGGTAGATGCGGCGGTCGACGTGCGTCAGGACCGCCTGCGACAGGGCCTCCTCCCAGCCCTCGCGGCTGATGCGGACGGCGAGGATCACCTCCTGGCCAGGCTTGCGCGCCCAGCCGCTGCGCGCCATGAGCCACAGGAACGACGGCTTGATCCACGTCATCCGTGTCCTCGAGAACGGCGGCACAAAGCGGCCGTGCTCGGCTGCCGGCCGTCCGATCTCCGGCCGGTACGCCTGGTAGACGACGATCGACGTCCGGTCGTGATCGGCTCTGATCTCGTGCGTCCGCATGGAAGCTCACGATCTCGGCCGCCCACGGCCCGATCAACCGATTTTCGCTTCGGTCAGAAGGTGACCTCGAACCACACGGTTCGACCCGTCGTATCACCGCTGACGCCCGAGTCGGCGGCGAGCATCCGGACGATGTGCAGGCCGCGCCCGCCCTCGGCGAAGTCCAGCGGCCCGATCGGCACGCCGCCGGCTATCCACCGGGCCGTGCCGTGGACGTCCGCGATCGGGCCGATGATCCACGGCGAGTCGCCGTGCCCATGCGGCGTCAGATGATGCATTTGGCCGAAGCCGCAGACGAGCCGAACATCACTCTGCACGTACTCACCTTCGGCGCAGGGGCGCATCCTGGAATGCTCGGGTCGTTTCATGTGCTCTGGTTCGCACAGGACGAACTCCCGGATGTCGTCTACATCGACTCGATGGCCGGTGATCTCTTCTTGGACGGACCCGCGGACATAGAGCGGTATACCGTGACCTTTGAACACCTCAGCGCGATCGCGCTGAGCCCTGAGGGCTCGATCGGACTCATCACCGAGCTCGCGGAGGATGGGTAGACGAAGGAGTGCGGAACCATGAACCCCGCCGACCTGTCTCGCGCCCCCTGGCGTAAAAGCACCCGCAGCAGCGGCAACGGGGCATGTGTCGAAGTCGTTGTGATCTTCTCTGGCCGCAGATCATGAGCGAACAAGACGCTTTCAACACCACGTGGCGTACGAGCAGCCATAGCAGCGCGAGCGGTGAGTGTGTAGAGGTCGCCGTGGTCGTCGCTGCGGACTGAAGCCTCAGTTCTAGGGCGCAGCGCTCGGAAAAGGCCCGCTGGACGACCTTGATCCGGTCGTCCGTCAGGTGACGTACAGCGACAGGGTCTCGGCGACGCAGGCGGGGCGCCTCTCGCCCTCGATCTCGATGGTGACCCGTACCGTCGACAGCTTGCCCGCCGGGGAGTTCTTCAGGTCGACCAGCTCCGCGCCGCCGCGTACCCGGGAGCCGACCTTGACCGGTGCGGGGAAGCGCACCTTGTTCAGCCCGATGTTGACGCCCATCTTCGGCCCGTCGATCCAGAAGATCTCCGGCATGAACGCGTTCACCAGCGACAGCGTGAGATAGCCGTGCGCGATGGTGGCTCCGAACGGTCCGTCGGCCGCTCGCTCAGGGTCCACGTGGATCCACTGATGGTCGCCGGTCGCCTCCGCGAACAGGTCGATCTGCTGCTGCGTGACCTCTCGCCAAGGGCTGTGGCCCAGATGCTCACCCTTGGCGGCGGCGAACTCGGCAAGACTCGCGAAACGTCTCATGTCGATCATCCTCCCGATCCGACGACCGGACGGGCAACGCCGCGCTCCGACGAGACACAGCACCGGCCGCTTGTTCGCCTGACGGCAGGATCTCGATCATGCGCTTCTCGACGGCGGGGATCCCGAGCCGGAATCCCCGCCGTCGAGGCCGTCAGTACTTCTCGGTGGAGGGGCGGACGATGTGGCCGGGCTCGTTGGGCTCGGTCGGCTTCTCGTCCTCCGGGCGGACGTCGATGCCCGCTTCCTTGCGCTGCGCCTCGGTGATCGGCGTGGGCGCGCCGGTCAGCGCGTCGTAGCCGGAGGCGGCCTTCGGGAAGGCGATGACGTCGCGGATCGTGTCGCGGCCGGCCAGCAGCATGACGATCCGGTCCCAGCCGAACGCGATGCCGCCGTGCGGCGGCGGGCCGTACTTGAACGCATCGAGGAGGAAGCCGAACTTCTCCTGGGCCTCCTCGCGGCTCAGGCCGAGGGTCTCGAAGACCCGCTCCTGGACGTCGCCGCGGTGGATACGGATCGAGCCGCCGCCGATCTCGTTGCCGTTGCAGACGATGTCGTACGCGTTGGCGAGCGCCTCGCCCGGCTTGTCCTGGAAGGAGTCGACCCACTCGGGCTTGGGCGAGGTGAACGGGTGGTGCACGGCCGTCCAGCCGCCTTCGTCGGTCTCCTCGAACATGGGCGCGTCGACGACCCAGGTGAACGCCCACTCGGACTCGTCGATCAGGTCGCAGCGACGGCCGATCTCCAGGCGGGCCGCGCCGAGCAGCTCCTGTGTGGCGTGCGGCTTACCGGCGCCGAAGAAGACGGCGTCGCCGGGCTTGGCGCCGGCCTTGGCCGCCAGGCCCTCCCGCTCCTGCTCCGAGAGGTTCTTGGCGACCGGGCCGCCGAGCGTGCCGTCCTCCTGCACGAGGACGTACGCGAGGCCGCGCGCGCCGCGCGACTTGGCCCAGTCCTGCCAGCCGTCCAGCTCCTTGCGGGTCTGGGAGGCGCCGCCCGGCATGACGACCGCTCCGACGTACGGGGCCTGGAACACCCGGAACGGGGTGTCGGAGAAGAACTCGGTCATGTCGACGAGCTCGTTGCCGAAGCGCAGGTCCGGCTTGTCCGAGCCGTACCGGCTGAGGGCGTCGGCGTAGGTCATCCGCGGAATCGGGCGCGAGATCTCGTAGCCGACGATCTCCTTCCAGAGCCGGCCGACGAGGTCCTCGGCGACCTGGAGGATGTCCTCCTGCTCGACGAAGCTCATCTCGATGTCGATCTGGGTGAACTCCGGCTGCCGGTCGGCGCGGAAGTCCTCGTCGCGGTAGCAGCGGGCGAGCTGGTAGTAGCGCTCCAGGCCCGACACCATCAGCAGCTGCTTGAACAGCTGTGGCGACTGCGGCAGGGCGTACCAGTGGCCGGGCTTGAGGCGCACGGGGACGAGGAAGTCGCGGGCGCCCTCCGGCGTGGACCGGGTGAGCGTCGGCGTCTCCACGTTGACGAACCGGTGCTCGCGCATCACGTCGTGGACGAGGTAGGACGCCTGGGAGCGGATCCGCAGCGCCCGGGCGAGGGACTCGCGCCGGATGTCGAGGTAGCGGTGCTTGAGGCGCACCTCCTCGTTGACGTTGGCGTCCGTCTCGACCGGGAAGGGCAGCGGCGCGGCCTCGCTCAGCACGTCGATCTCGGAGGCGACGACCTCGATGTCGCCGGTCGGCAGCTCTGGGTTCTCGTTGCCCTCGGGCCGTACGCGAACCTCGCCGGTGATCTTGACGCAGAACTCGGAGCGCAGGTCGTGCGCGGTGTCCTCTTCGCGGAAGACGACCTGGGCGATCCCGGAGGCGTCGCGCAGGTCGATGAAGGTGACGCCCCCGTGGTCACGGCGGCGCGCCACCCAGCCGGCCAGTACGACCTGCTGCCCGGCGTGTTCCCGGCGCAGCGAGCCCGCCTCGTGTGTGCGGATCATCTTTGAGCAAGCCTTTCTTTCAACGTCGTCACGAGCTCTGCGAGCGGAACGGCGACCTGGTCGCCGCTTGCCAGGTCCTTCACCTGCGCGGACCCGGCGGCGATATCTCGCTCGCCGATGATCACGGCGTAGGCCGCCCCGGACCGCCCGGCACCCCGCATGGCGCCCTTGAGCTTCTTGCCGTCGTAGGACATGTCGGCGGCGACGCCCGCGCGGCGAAGCTCGGCGATCAGACCAAAGATCGTACGCTCGGCGTCCTCGCCCAGTGGCACGCCGTACACATCGACCGTCGGCTGCGTCACGGCGGCGACCTCCTCGGCCTCCATCGCCAGGACCGTACGGTCGAGGCCGAGGCCGAACCCGATGCCGGGCAGCGACGGGCCGCCGATGTCCTCCGAGAGGCCGTCGTAGCGGCCACCGCCGCCGATGCCGGACTGCGCGCCGAGCAGCGGGTGGTCGAACTCGTACGTCGTCCGGGTGTAGTAGTCGAGGCCGCGCACGAGCCGCGGGTCGTCCACCCAGGGGACGGACAGGTCGACCAGCAGCTCGCGGACCCGGTCGTGGTGGGCCTTGCACGCGCCGCACAGGTGGTCGGTGACGAGCGGGGCGTCCGCCAGCTGGGCCTGGACCTCCGGCCGCTTGTCGTCCAGCACCCGCAGCGGGTTGATCTCGACACGGGCCCGGGTGTCCTCATCGAGGTCGAGGCCGCGCAGGAACTCCTGCAGCGCGGCGCGGTAGACCGGACGGCACTCCCGGCAGCCCAGGGAGTTCAGCTTCAGGGATACGCGGGTGAGGCCGAGGTCGCGGTAGAAGTCCCAGGCGAGAGCGATGGTCTCGACGTCGACCGCCGGGTCCTCGGAGCCGATCGCCTCGAGGTCGACCTGGTAGAACTGGCGGTACCGGCCCTTCTGCGCGCGCTCGTAGCGGAACGCCGGCCCGGTGGCCCAGACCTTGACCGGCAGCTCGCCCCTGTTCAGGCCGTGCTGGAGCACCGACCGCAGCACGCCGACGGTGAACTCCGGCCGCAGCGTGAGCGAACGCTCGCCGCGGTCCTCGAAGGTGTACATCTCCTTGGACACGACGTCGGTCGACTCGCCGACGCCCCGCGCGAACAGGCCGGTGTCCTCGAAGACCGGAAGTTCGAGATAGGAGTAGCCGGCCCGCGTCGCGGCGGCCGCGAACGCGTCGCGGGCGGCGAGGAACGTCGCCGACTGCGGCGGGAAATACTCTTTGACCCCCTTGGGGGCCTGGAAGTTCGAGCTCATGGTGTCGTTTTCTAGAGTCCCCTGTGCGGGCCGTCGACCGGAGCGATGTCCTTGAGGAACGGATTGGTCGCCCGTTCGCGGCCGATCGTGGTCTGCGTGCCGTGGCCGGGCAGCACGGTGGTCTCGTCCGGGAGCGGCAGGCATACGCGGGCCAGGCTCTCCAGGATCGTCGCGTGGTCACCGCCCGGCAGGTCGGTGCGGCCGATCGAGCCGGCGAACAGCAGGTCTCCGGAGAACATCACCTGCGTGTCCGCGAGCCGGAACGTCACCGACCCGCTCGTATGGCCCGGGGCGTGATCGACGATCAGCTCCAGGCCTGCGAGCGTCAGCGTCGCGCCGTCGGCGAGCTCGCGCACGTCGTCCGGCTCGCCGAACGTCAGCCCGCCCAGCAGCTGCTGTCCGACGCCGAGCGGGAACCCCTTGGCCGGATCGGACAGCAGGTCCCGGTCGGCCGGGTGGATGTACGCGGGGACGTCGCGCGCGCCGCAGACCGGGGCCACCGACCAGATGTGGTCGATATGGCCGTGCGTGAGCACGACGGCGACCGGCTTGAGCCGGTGCTCGCGGAGCAACTCGTCGACCCCGGACTCGGCGTCCTGGCCAGGGTCGATGATCACGCATTCCTCCCCCGCGGCCGGTGCCACGACGTAACAGTTCGTGGCGAATGACCCGGCGGGGAACCCGGCGATGAGCACGATCGTCCTCTCTGAAGGCGCCTGCTTCCGGCAGCTTGAGCGTACCGGCGGCACGCGGCCAACCGCGAACGACATACGCGGGAGCGCCGCAGGGTGTCCGGTCTTGGCGGGATTTGCGAGCCTCTGAGGGCCACGCAGAAAAATACCGGCCAGGACCGCTACGATGCGCAGCACGTTTCCCTGTTCATGACGCGAATCAAGAGGTGCGACACCGGTGGCGGGTAAAGACCGCAAGAAGCAGCTGGCCCGGCAGCGCTACGAGCGCCAGATGCAGCGCCGTGCGGCCCGGCAGGCGCAAGCACGCAGGATAAAGATCATCGGCACGGTGGCCGCCGTGGCAGTGATCGCCGGCGGCGGCGGTGCCATCGCGTTCGCCATGAACACGTCAGACAAGAAGTCGACGACGACGGCCTCGGCGTCCAAAACGCCCAGTGCGCAGCCGACCGTCACGGCGAAGCCCGGCGAATGCGCCTACCAGCCGCTGACGGATTCGCAGAACGCCAAGGACGTCGGCACGCCGCCGGTCAAGCCGGTCAAGGGCACGTACGAGATGTCGATCGACACCAGCCAGGGCAAGATCGTCGCGAAGCTCGACGGCACGAAGGCCGCGTGCACCGTCAACTCCTTCAATTACCTCGCCTCGAAGAAGTTCTTCGACAACACCAAGTGCCACCGGCTCGACACCGGCATCAAGGTGCTGCAGTGCGGCGACCCGAGCGCCACCGGCAGCGGCGGCCCGAAGTACGGCTTCGGCAACGAGAACGTCCCCAAGGGCAACGCCTCCGGGCAGGCGACCTACAAGCGGGGCATGATCGCCATGGCGCACAGTAGCCAGCCGAACAGCAACGGCAGCCAGTTCTTCATCATGTACGGCGACGCGCAGCTGCCCGCCGACTACACGGTCTTCGGCGAGATCACCCAGGGCCTGGACGTCGTCGACTCGGTCGCCAAGGCCGGCGCGACCGCTCCCGACCCCCAGTCCGGGATGACCGCGCCAAAGAAGAAAATTGAAATAAAACACCTCACCGTCACGAAGATGGGGTAATGCGCAAGGTTAGGGTGGCCTGCGGGAGCGAAGCTCCCGAGGTCGTCACGGTGGGCCCGGCGCCCGACGAGCGGCCCGGGCCTTGATACAGGAGGCAACGGTGTCCAGCGCCACCGATCCTTGGGGAATCCGGCGCCGGGGAGGCGGAGACGGCTCCGTCCGGGCCGTCCAGCCGCTCACGGCAGGCCCGCTCCACGACCGGGAGGCCGACGGTGACCATTGATCCCTGGGGCCGCGTCGACGAGAACGGGACCGTCTACGTCAAGACCGCCGAAGGCGAACGCACCGTCGGCTCCTGGCAGGCCGGTGCTCCGGAAGAGGCGCTCGCCTATTTCCGGCGCAAGTACGACGCGCTGGTCACCGAGATCGATCTGCTGGAGCAGCGGATCAAGACGACGGACCTGGCCCCCTCACAGGCCGAGCACAGCATCACCCGGCTGCGGGAGTCCGTGACCGAGGCCCACGCGGTCGGCGACCTCGACAGCCTGGCACGGCGGCTGGACGGCCTCACCGGGCTGCTCGGCCGCCGCCGGGAGGAGATGAAGGTCGCCCGCGACCAGGCCCGCGGCCACGCGCGGGAGGTCAAGGAGCGCATCGTCGCCGAGGCCGAGCGGATCGCGACCGAGGAGACGCACTGGAAGAACGGCGGTGAGCGCCTTCGTCAGCTCGTCGATGAGTGGAAGGCCGCCGAGCGCGTCGACCGGCCCACCGAGACGGCGCTGTGGAAGCGGCTGTCGGCCGCGCGCAACGCCTTCACCAAGCGCCGCAAGGCGTACTTCTCCAACCTGGAGGAGGAGCGCGAGCACTCCCGTGCGGAGAAGGACCACCTGGTCGCCGAGGCCGAGGCGCTGAGCAACTCGACCGACTGGGGGCCCACGGCCGCCGCCTACCGCGACCTGATGCGGCGCTGGAAGATGGCCGGACGCGCGTCCCGTGAGGTCGAGGACGAGCTGTGGGCGCGGTTCAAGGGCGCGCAGGACGTCTTCTTCGCCGCCCGCTCCGCGGCCTTCGCCGAGCGCGACGCCGAGTTCCGGCAGAACGCCGAGCTCAAGGAGAAGGTCCTCGAGGACGCTGAGCGGCTGCTCCCCATCCGGGACGTGCGCGCCGCCCGTCAGGCCCTGCGGACGATCCAGGAGCGCTGGGAGTCCATCGGGATGGTGCCGCGCGACTCCCGGGAGCATCTCGAAGGCCGGCTGCGCCGGATCGAGGAGGCCGTACGCTCCGCCGAGGAGTCGGAGTGGCGGCGCACCAACCCGGAGGCCCGGGCGCGCGCCGAGGCGACGGTGACGCAGCTGCGCGCATCGATCCAGCAGCTCGAGGCGCGCCTGGAGAAGGCCCAGCGCGGCGGACGCGACAAGGACGTCAAGGACGCCGAAGAGGCGCTGACGGCGCGCCGCGCATGGCTGGAAGAGGCCGAGCGCACGCTCACCGAGTTCTCCTGACCATGATCGTCGGCCCGGTCCCCGCGGGGGCCGGGCCGACGATCATTTAACGGGTCAGTTGGTGACGCGGTAGACGTCGTAGACGCCGTCGACGTTACGGACCGCCTTGAGCACGTGGCCCAGGTGCTTCGGATCCCCCATCTCGAAGCTGAACCTGCTGATCGCGACCCGGTCGCGATTGGTGGCGACGGACGCCGACAGGATGTTCACGTGCTGGTCGGACAGCACCCGGGTGATGTCCGACAGCAGGCGGGTGCGGTCGAGCGCCTCGACCTGGATGGCCACCAGGAAGACCGAGTCCTCCCCCGGCGACCACTTGACGTCGACCATGCGGTCCGGCTGGGTGCGGAGGTTCGCCACGTTGACGCAGTCGGCCCGGTGCACCGAGACGCCGTTGCCGCGCGTCACGAACCCGACGATCTCGTCGCCGGGCACCGGCGTGCAGCACCGGGACAGGCGCACCCACACGTCGGGGTCGCCGGCGACGACCACGCCCGGGTCGCCCGCGGGCCGCGACCGCCGCTTCTTGCTGGGGATGACGGTCTCGTCGAGGTCCTCGGCCGCGCTCTCGACCCCGCCGAGGGAGTCGACGAGCTTCTGCACGACGCTCTGCGCGGAGACGTGGCTCTCGCCGATCGCGGCGTACAGCGCCGAGACGTCGGAGTAGCGCAGGTCGTGGGCCAGCGCGACGAGGGCCTCTCCGGAGAGCATGCGCTGCAACGGGAGGTTCTGCTTGCGCATCGCGCGGGCGAGGGCCTCCTTGCCCTGCTCGATGGCGGTCTCGCGGCGCTCCTTGGAGAACCAGTGCTTGATCTTGTTGCGGGCGCGGGCGCTCTTGACGAAGTTCAGCCAGTCGCGGCTGGGCCCGGCCTCGGGCGACTTGGAGGTGAAGATCTCCACCGTGTCGCCGTTGTCGAGCGTCGACTCCAGCGGCACGAGCCGGCCGTTGACCCGGGCACCGATCGTACGGTGCCCGACCTCGGTGTGGATGGCGTAGGCGAAGTCGACCGGGGTGGCGCCCTGCGGAAGGGCCAGGACCTGGCCCTTCGGGGTGAAGACGAAGACCTCCGAGACCGACAGGTCGAAGCGCAGCGACTCGAGGAACTCCGCCGGGTCGGTGGTCTCCTTCTGCCAGTCGAGGAGCTGCCGGAGCCAGGCCATGTCGTTCGCCTTGCCGGGCGACCCGGCGCCGACCGTCTCCTCCTTGTACTTCCAGTGCGCGGCGATGCCGTACTCCGCGCGGTTGTGCATCGCGCGGGTGCGGATCTGCAGCTCGACCGGCTTGCCCTCCGGGCCGATCACCGTCGTGTGCAGCGACTGGTACATGTTGAACTTCGGCATCGCGATGTAGTCCTTGAACCGGCCGGGGACCGGGTTCCATCGCGCGTGGATCGTGCCGAGGGCGGCGTAGCAGTCGCGGACGGTGTCGACGAGGACGCGGATGCCGACGAGGTCGTAGATCTCCTCGAAGCCGACCTCGCGGGCGATCATCTTCTGGTAGATCGAGTAGTAGTGCTTCGGGCGTCCCTTGACCGTCGCCTTGATCTTGGCCTCGCGCAGGTCGCCCGCGACGTTCTCGATCACTTCCTGGAGGTAGACGTCGCGCCGGGGCGCTCGCTCGGAGACCAGGCGGGCGATCTCGTCGAACCGCTTGGGATACAGCGTCTGGAAGGCGAGGTCCTCCAGCTCCCACTTGAGCGTGTTCATGCCGAGGCGGTGCGCGAGCGGCGCGAAGATCTCCAGCGTCTCGCGGGCCTTGCGCTCCTGCTTCGGCCGGGGCAGGTAGCGCAGCGTGCGCATGTTGTGGAGCCGGTCCGACAGCTTGATGACCAGCACCCGGATGTCGCGGGACATGGCCACGACCATCTTGCGGACGGTCTCGGCCTCCGCCGCGTCGCCGTACTTGACCTTGTCGAGCTTGGTGACGCCGTCCACCAGGGCGGCGATCACGTCGCCGAAGTCGGCGCGGAGCTGGTCGAGGGTGTAGGTCGTGTCCTCGACGGTGTCGTGCAGCAGCGCCGCGCACAGCGTCTCGGTGTTCATCCCCAGCTCGGCGAGGATCGTCGCCACGGCGAGCGGATGGGTGATGTAGGGGTCGCCGCTCTTGCGCTTCTGGTCACGATGATGGTGGGCGGCGACGTCGTAGGCGCGCTCGACGATACGCACATCCGCCTTGGGATGAGTGTTCCGGAGCGTCTTGATCAGCGGTTCGAGTACGGGATTCATCGTTGGACCACGCTGGGCGCCTAGCCGAGCGAGCCTTCTGCGGACCCGGGCGGCGGACGGCGCGGTCGCGCCCGACGGCGTCGCGTCGCCGTCATCCGGCACCGGTTCGGGGGCACCCACCGGCGCCGTCGGCGAAGAGGCCTCTGCCTGGGCCTGCGGGGTCAGCGCGGCATCTGCCACCGCGTCGGACGAGACCACCTCACCGGGCACCCAGCCTCCCCATTCATACGTCGGAACCACAGTTTATCCGTAGTCGTTTTCCAGTCGGTGCCCATCACCCATTCCGGTCATGGCATAGGACCGCCGGTCGGGGAAGGAGAGGATGCTGGGAGGGCACCGGCGAAGGTTGGGGGCCGATGAACAAGACACTCCGCAGGGCGACGATCTTCTCGCTGCTGATGATCCTCGCGCTCATGGTGAACGTCACCTACATCCAGGGCTCGCAGGAGCAGAAGCTCCGCGACGACCCGCTGAACGCCCGGCACTTCCTCGCGCAGTTCGACCGGAACCGCGGGCTGATCATGGCGGGCGGCACGATCATCGCCCGGTCCCGCGACACCGGCAACAAGGACTTCAAGTACCAGCGCGTGTATCCGGACTCGGAGATCTTCGCGCCGGTCACCGGCTACTTCGCGCCGAGCGGCTCCGTGACCGGCGTCGAGGCCGCGGCCGACGGCCTGCTGGCCGGAACCGACCCGAGACTGACCGTCCAGCACTGGTTCGACGCGATCGTCGGCAAGACGCCGCGGGGCGCCACCGTGCAGACGACCATCGACCCGGACGCCCAGCGCACCACCTACGACGCCCTGCGTTCGAGCACCTCGCGCCGCGCCGCCGCGATCGCCATCGACGTACGGACCGGCGCGATCAAGGTGATGGCGTCCTATCCGTCATTCGACGCCAACACGGTCGCGGTGCACGACACCACCGCGTCGACGCGGGCGTACAACCGGCTGCTGAAGGCGTCCGGCAGCCCGCTCATCGACAAGGCGATCGATGAAAGTTTCGCGCCGGGCTCGACATTCAAGATCATCACGTCGGCCGCGGGGATGGACAAGCAGGGCCTGACCAAGGACAGTCCCGTCGACACTCCTGGCGTGCTCACCCTCCCCTCCGGGAACCCGCTGCACAACGACGCCGACTCCGGGCCGTGCAACGGCGGACAGCTACCGCTCATCGAGGCCTTCGCGCAGTCGTGCAACAGCACGTTCGGCAAGCTCGCCCTGGACATGGGCCAGCGAAATCTCGGTGCCGAGGCCACGGGCTTCGGCTTCGGGCAGCGCATCCCGATCGAGAACGCCCTGAGCAGCGCCGCGAGCGTCTACCCGAAGAACATGGGCGGCGACGACGTCGGGCGCAGCGGCATCGGCCAGGGCAGCGTCTCGGCGACGCCGCTGCAGATGGCCCTCGCGGCCGCCGCCGTCGCCCACGGGGGCGTCGTGATGAAGCCGTACCTCATCCAGCGGGTCGTCTCGCCCGACCAGTCCGAGATCGAGGCCGCGTCTCCCCGGGAGTTGTTCCGGGCGACGAGTTCACAGACGGCGAGCCAGCTGCAGGACATGATGCGGGAGGTCGTCCAGACCGGCACCGCGCGCGGCAAGGTGCCGACCGGCATCGCCGGCAAGACCGGCACCGCGGAGACCGGCCTGCCGTACAACGAACGGTGGTTCGCCGGGTTCGCGCCCGCCGACGACCCGAAGATCGCGTTCGCGGTGGTCACCGAGGGCAGCGGCTTCGGTGCCGACGCCGCCGGGCCGATCGCCACCCGCATGGTCCAGGCCCTCAAGGTGCTCTGACGCCCGCCGGGCCGGCGCGAACCCGCACGTCGCCCGGCGGCCGCCGACGGACACGGACAAGCCCGTAGGAGACGTGGATGGCGCTCGGGGCACGGAGAAGCCCGTACGGTGCCTGAGGCGCCGTACGGGCTCGTGAGAGAGGGTCAGCCCTGGATGAGGGCGTGGACGTCCAGGCCGGTCAGCCGGTCCCGGCCCTGGAGGAAGCCGAGCTCGATGAGCACGGACAGGCCCGCGACCTCGGCCCCCGAACGGCGGACGAGCTCGACGGTCGCCGCGGCCGTGCCGCCCGTGGCCAGTACGTCGTCGACGATCAGCACCTGCTCGCCCGGTGCGAGGGCGTCCTGGTGGACCTCGATGGTCTCGCTGCCGTACTCGAGGTCGTAGCTCTCGTCGTACGTCGCGGCCGGCAGCTTGCCCTTCTTGCGGACCGGCACGAACCCGGCACCGAAGTGGTAGGCGACCGGGGCCGCCAGGATGAAGCCGCGGGCCTCGATCCCGACGACCTTGTCGATGGTGCCCCGCCCGTAGTAGGCCACGATGGCGTCGACGACGGCCGCGAACGCGGTGTGGTCGGCCAGCAGCGGGCTGATGTCCTTGAAGATCACCCCGGGCTTGGGGTAGTCGGGAACCTCGCGGATCCGCTCGTTGATCAGTTTCGTCAGGTCGACCGGTCGCGAGGTCACGTTCCTCCTCAAAGACGCCATCCCGCGACGGATCACACGATCCGTCGCGGGATGGACTCAGCGCTTCTTCTTGCCGCTGGGTCGGCCCTTCGCGCCGCCCCGGCGGGGCTGTTGCCGCGGACCATTCTGCACGACCCGGACACCGGCCCCGACAGAGGATGCCTCGCCCTCGTCCTCGTCCTCGGCGTCGCCGTCGGGCAGCTCCGCGACCTCGACGTCCGGCTTGGCCTTGCGCTTCGGGCTGTTGGCCTTGGCCGCTACCCGCTTGGCCAGCGTCTTGTACTTCTCCTGCCGCTCCTGCAGGTCGGCGACGATCGGCGTCGCGATGCAGATGGAGGAGTACGCACCGGCCATCATGCCGACGAACAGGACGAGGGCCAGGTCCTTCAGCGTGCCGGCGCCGAGGACGCCCGCGCCGATGAACAGCAGGCCCGCCACCGGCAGCAGCGCGATGACCGAGGTGTTGATCGACCGGACCAGGGTCTGGTTGACCGCGAGGTTCGCCGCCTGGCTATAGGTCATGGTGTTCGAGGTGGTCAGCGACCGGGTGTTCTCCCGGACCTTGTCGAACACGACGACCGTGTCGTACAGGGAGTACCCGAGGATGGTCAGCAGGCCGACGACCGAGGAGGGCGTCACCTCGAACTGCACGAGCGAGTAGACGCCGACCGTGATGAGGATGTCGTGTGCCAGCGCGATGATCGCCGCGACCGCCATCCGCCATTCGAAGGCGACCGACAGGTAGATGATGATCGCGACCAGGAAGATCAGCAGGCCCTGGAGCGCCTTCTGGGAGATGTCCTTCCCCCAGCTCGCGCCGACGCTCTGCGGGCTGACGTCATCGACCTTGGCCAGATGCAGCTTCTGCTGCACCGAGCTCTGCACCTTGGCGATGTCCTCCGAACCCAGGCTCTCGGTCTGGACGCGCCAGCCGGTGCCGGTCTTCTGGACGATGGGGTCCTCCTTGACGACCCCGGAGTCCTTGACCGCCGCGCGGGCGTCCGAGGTCGTCACGCCGGACCTCGTCGGGAACTGGAAGACCGTGCCGCCCTTGAACTCCACGCCGAAGTTCAGGCCGAGCGTGAGCAGCGACACGACGCTGACGAGCAGGATGAGCCCGGAGATGGCGTACCAGGTCTTCTGCCGCCCGACGAAGTCGAGTGAGACCTCACCGCGGTGAAGGCGGCCGCCGATGTTGCCCAGCCGTGACATCAGGCCTCCTTGGTGCTGGCGGGACGGGCGGTGACGCGCTTCTTCATGCCCAGCGTCGTCGGATCGAGGCCGGACCATCGATGGCCGCGACCGAAGAACTTCGTCCGGGCCAGCAGCGTGACGAGCGGCTTGGTGAAGAAGAACACCACGACCACGTCGATCAGCGTAGTGAGCCCGAGCGTGAACGCGAAGCCCTTCACCCCGCCGATGGCGAACCAGTACAGCAGCAGGGCCGCGATGAACGACACCGCGTCGGCGACGATGATCGTGCGCCGGGCGCGCACCCAGCCGCGTTCGACGGCGGTCCGGAGGGTGCGGCCCTCACGAACCTCGTCCCGTAGTCGTTCGAAGAACACGACGAAGGAGTCCGCAGTGATACCGACCGCCACGATCGCACCGGCGATGCCGGCCAGGGACATCCGGAAGTCGATGAACTTGCCGAGCAGCACGATCGACTCGTACGTGATGATCCCCGCGATCGCCAGGCTGGAGATCGCGACGAAGCCGAGCCCGCGGTAGTACATCAGGCAGTAGAGCACGACCAGGCCCAGGCCGATCGCGCCGGCGATGAGACCGGCGGACAGCTGGTCCTTGCCGAGCGTCGCCGAGACCGACTCCAGCGAGCCTTGCTTGAACTTCAGCGGCAGCGCGCCGAACTTCAGCACGTTGGCCAGGTCGGTGGCGTCCGCCTGGTTGAACTGGCCCTCGATCTGCGCGTTGCCGGAGGTGATCGCCTCCTTGACGCCCGGCCAGGAGTACACCGTGCCGTCGAGGACGATCGCGAAGTGGTTACGGGTGTTGTTCTCCCCGAGCGCGGCGGCCTGCTGCGTGAACTTGGCGAACGCGCCGGTCGCCTGGCCGTTGAGATCGAGGTTGACGGTCCACTGCATCCGGCCGTTCTGCGGGTCCGGCGGCAGCGCCTGCGCCTTGGTGACCTGGTCTCCGGAGATCTTGGCCGGGCTCAGGATGAACTTGTAGTCGACCTTTTGGGTCTTGGGGTCGGGCCGGGCGCAGATCGCCGCCTGCTTGTTGGCGTCGAGCGTCTGCCCCTGACCCACGTCGGCGCCGGTGCAGGTCAGCTTGTCGAACTGCGCCTTGACGGCCGGGTCGACGCCGGAGAAGTCCTCGCCCGTCTGCTGCTGTTGCTGCTGCTGGAGCTGTTGCTGCAACTGCTGGAGCTGCTGCGGGCTGAGCGACTGGGTCGCCTTCGGGCTCGCGCCGGCCTTGCCCGACGTCGACGGCTTCGGCGTCGCCTTGGTGAGGGCCTGGGCGAGCGCCCGGCCCTTGGGCGTGGCACTGGCCGAACCCGACGGGCTGGCGCTGCCGGACGGCTTCGCGCTGCCAGAGGGCTTCGCGCTCCCGGAGGGCTTGGCGCCGCCCTTGGTCTTGCCCGTGCTCGTCGGGCTGGGCGTGGGCGTCGGCGTCGACTTCGGGACGCCCACCGGCTCGGCCACGAGCACCTGGCGGAACTCCAGCTTGGCCGTGGTGCCGACGAGCTTGGCGACACGCTCCTGGCCCTTGCCGGGGACCTGGACGACGATGACGTTGCTGCCCTGCTTGGTGACCTCCGCCTCGGAGACACCCAGGCTGTTCACGCGCTCACGCATGATGTTGAGCGCCTGACCCATCTCACCCGCGCCGATCTTGGCACCGGGCTTCGTAGGCTCCGCCGTCAGTGTCACGGTGGTGCCACCGGCGAGGTCAAGAGCCAGTTTGGGCGTCTTTTGGCCCTGCCAGAACATCACGCCCACCAGGGCTGCGACGATCACGAACAGCGCGAGAAGAGTGCGCCCAGGTCTTGGAACGTTTCTGCTAGGCGGAGCCACGGTCGTCTTTCGTCCTTTATCTGCGGGTCAGGTGTAGGTCAAGCCGACGGCTTCTTGTCGGCCTTCTGCTCGTCGTCCTTCACCGTTTCTGCGGGCTTGGTGTCGTCGACGACGGTCTTCGCCTCGGTCTTCGGCTCGATGTCGTCCTGCGCGACCTCCGCGTCGGCGCCGTCCTTCTGCTCCTCGGCGGCCGCCTCGGTCTCCTCGACCTCGTCGGTCTCTTCCTCCTCCTCTTCCTCATCGGAGGGGTCGTCGATCACCTGGCCGACGGCCTGCTTGACGAAACGGGCCTCGACGCCCGGGGCGATCTCCAGGACGATCGCGTCGTCCTCCACGGCGGCGACCGTCGCGATCATTCCCGCGGTCGTCATGACCCGCTGGCCCGGCTCGATCTGGTTCTGCAGCTGGGCCTGCTGCTGCTGCCGCTTGCGCTGCGGGCGGATCAGCAGGAAATAGAAGACCACGACGATGAGGATCAGAGGCAGCAGCGACACCAATGGATTGCTGCCGCTCTTCGCCGCGGCGACATGAGTGAGCGCTGTGAGTGTTGTGTTGCCCTGCACCGGGGCATCCTTCCGATGTGATGTGTTGAGCTAGCCGCCGGCTATTTCGCGCCGCGAAGGCGCGTCATCTACTGACGGCGACCAAGCTCCGGAGTGTAAAGGAGTACCTGAAACCCCGGCAACGACGTGACGAACCCGTACACCGAGAAGTTCCCGTCACTCCTCCTCCACTTCGAAAAGCGTACCTTCCGCCGTGGGCGGCGGTGCGAGTCCGAGGTGCCGCCAGGCGGCCGGTGTCGCGATCCGCCCCCGCGGGGTCCGGGCGATAAGGCCTTTTCGTACGAGAAAGGGCTCGGCGACGACCTCGACCGTCTCCGGCTCTTCGCCGACCGCCACGGCGAGGGTCGACAGGCCGACGGGGCCGCCGCCGAACTTCGTCAGCAGCGCGTCCAGCACCGACCGGTCGAGCCGGTCCAGCCCGTCGGCGTCCACCTCGTACAACGTGAGCGCCTGCCGTGCGACCTCCTCGGTGATCACGCCGTCGGCGCGCACCTCGGCGTAGTCACGGACGCGACGCAGCAGCCGGTTGGCGATCCGGGGCGTGCCCCGGGCCCGCCGGGCGATCTCGGCCCCGCCGTCGTCGTCCATCCGCACGTCGAGCAGCCGGGCCGACCGGTGGATGATCCGCTCCAGATCGGCCGGCTCGTAGAAGTCCATGTGGGCGACGAAGCCGAACCGGTCGCGCAGCGGCGCGGGCAGCAGCCCGGCCCGGGTCGTCGCGCCCACGAGGGTGAACGGCGCGATGTCGAGCGGGATCGCGGTCGCGCCCGGCCCTTTGCCGACGACGACGTCGACCCGGAAGTCCTCCATCGCGACGTACAGCATCTCCTCGGCGGGGCGGGCCATCCGGTGGATCTCGTCGAGGAACAGCACCTCGCCCTCGGAGAGGGTGGACAGCACGGCCGCGAGGTCGCCGGCGCGCTCGATCGCCGGGCCGGAGGAGATCCGCAACGGCATGCCGAGCTCGCTCGAGATGATCATGGCGAGGGTGGTCTTGCCGAGGCCGGGCGGCCCGGACATCAGCAGGTGGTCCGGCGGGCGGCCGCGCCGCAGGGCGCTGTGCAGGACGAGGGAGAGCTGCTCGCGGACCCGTGCCTGGCCGATGAACTCGTCCAGGCGCTTGGGCCGCAGCGCCGCCTCGATGACCTTCTCCTCGCCGTCCGCGACCGGCGAGACGAAGCGCTCGTCGCTCACGCGACCCCCCTGAGGCTCATCGGCTCAGCCTCCGCATGGCCATCTTGAGCAGGGCGGCGATGTCAGGGGTGTCCTGCCCGTCGATCTCGGCGGCCACCGCGTCGACGGCGGCGTCGGCGTCCTTGCCGGTCCAGCCGAGGTTGGTGAGGCCCGCGTGGACCTGGTCGCGCCAGGGCAGTGCGCGGGTCGTGAACACGGGCACATCCGTGTCGTCGTCGACGGGCGTGCCGAGGCGGTCCTTGAGCTCCAGCACGATGCGCTGGGCGCCCTTCTTGCCGATGCCCGGCACCTTGGTCAGCGCGTTCACGTCCTCGGTGGCGACGGCGCGGCGCAGGGCGTTCGGCGGGTGGACGGCGAGCATGGCCAGCGCCAGCCGGGGCCCGACGCCGCTGGCGGTCTGCAGCAACTCGAAGATCGAGCGTTCGTCGTCGTCGGCGAAGCCGTACAGCGTGAGGGAGTCCTCGCGGACGATGAGCGAAGTGGGGACGTGGGCCTGGTCGCCCACCCGCAGGCCGGCGAGCGTGGCCGGGGTGCACTGCACCGACAGGCCGACGCCGCCGACGTCGATGACGGCGCCGTCCGGCCCCGCACCGGCGACCTTCCCGCTGACGAATGCGATCACTGCCCTGTCCCTCCGCGCACCGTGGAGCCGCCCACCGGTGGCACGCTCTGGTCTCCGCTCACCTGTCGACTCCGTACTGTCTCATCCTCGCCGCCTGGATGCGCGCCTGCGCGCCGCCACGCCAGACGTGGCAGATCGCGAGCGCCAGCGCGTCGGCCGCGTCGGCGGGCTTGGGCGGCGTGTCCAGCCGCAGCAGCCGGGTCACCATGCTGGTCACCTGGGCCTTGTCGGCACGGCCGTTGCCGGTGACGGCGGCCTTGGCCTCGCTCGGGGTGTGCAGCGCGACCGGCAGGCCGCGCCGTGCCCCGCAGGCGATGGCGATGGCCCCGGCCTGCGCCGTCCCCATGACGGTGGAGACGTTGTGCTGGCTGAAGACGCGCTCGACCGCCACCGCGTCGGGCCGGTAGGCGTCCAGCAGCTTCTCCAGGCCGCGCTCGAGGCCGATCAGCCGGGTCCCGATGTCGTCGTCGGGGCTGGTGCGGATGACGTCGACGGTCACGAGCCGCAGCTGCGTGCCCGGCGCGCCGTCCACCACGCCCACACCGCACCGGGTCAGGCCGGGGTCGACGCCGAGTACCCGCACGGCGACTCCTCTCCGTTCCGAACATCAGTTCGCAGCGAGGCTACTCGCCGCGTACGACTTCGGGCCGCCCAGGCCCCGGCGTGTCGCAGGGGAATCAGAAGTAGTCGAGCATGTACGGCGTCCCGCCGAAGGCCGCGTCGAGGATCGCGTCGGTGGACGCATCGCCCTCGGCCAGGCCGGAGCGGCGCAGCCGGGTCAGCGGGACGCCCGCGTAGAGGGCCGCCAGCGCCCGGGCGGGCAGCCGGAGGGCGTCCGGTGCGTCGTCCGTACGCGTGAGGGTCCCCCGGCCGCCGTCGACGCTCAGCCGCCAGGCCCCGGCGTTGCCCGGCCGCGCCTCGTCGGTGATCGTCAAGGGGACCTCCGCCGACAGGCCGGCGGGGAAGCCGCGGGCGGCGACGGCCGCCGGCGCGTCGAGCACCCGCAGCATCCACGAGACGCGCCTGACGTCCTCGGCGGAGCGGTCACGCAGCAGCCAGAAGAGGGGATCGTCCGGGGCGACGCAGGCGCGGACGCTCCGCGCGACCGACGAGCCCGATCCGACCAGCGCCCACAAAGCCCTGGCCGTCTCGGCGGAACCGGCCACACAGCGGTGAACGACGAGGTCCCGGCCGTCCGCGCTCCAGCCGTAGGCGAGGAAGCCGTCATCGGCGAGGTAGGCGAAGACGTCGTCGCCGTCCAGCAGCTCACGGAACCAGTCCTCGCCGCGGTCGATCGGCCCGTTGTCCCGCGCCTCGGCGTGCATGCGGCGCAGCACGCCGACGATCTCCGGGGCGTCGCCCGGCCCCGCCCGGCGGACCTTCACCGGGCCGGTGGCGAGCGTGCGCAGCGCCTCGGCCGGGACGGTGACGAAGTGCTGCGCGCCCGCGTGCTCGTACCCGGCGGAGCGGTAGACCGGCGCGGTGGCCGGGTAGAGCGCCGTGAGCGGCAGGCCGTCCATGAACTCCAGCAGGCCCTGGGCGAGGCGACGGCCTATCCCGCGGCCGCGCTCTTCGGGAGCGACGTACACGCTGGCGACGCCGCCCATCGGCACCGCACGACCGTGCCACCACTGCTCGAACCGGTGATAGCGGCCGGAGGCGACGAGGCGGTCGCCGTCGTAGACCCCGAGGACCTCTCCCCGCCGCACGGCGAGGCGGCAGTGACGGAGCCAACCCGCCTGGTCGCCCGGCCCGAAGGCGCGAACTCTCAGGTCATAGGCGGCGTCGAGGTCCTCCGGGGCGAGCGCGCGAATGTCCACGAGAGCACGCTACGGCATCGCCAGAGGCGCCCATGCCTCGGCCGGGCGCCGCTCTCACCTCGGCGGATCAGGCTTCGATCTTCTCCATGATCTCGTCGGAGACGTCGAAGTTGGCGAAGACGTTCTGGACGTCGTCGCTGTCCTCCAGCGCCTCGAGGAGACGGAAGACCTTCTTGGCGGCGTCCTCGTCGACGGGGACGCTGACGCTCGGCAGGAAGTTGGCCTCCGCGGACTCGTAGTCGACGCCGGCGTCCTGCAGGGCCTTGCGGACCCCGACGAGGTCACCGGCCTCGCTGATCACCTCGAACGACTCGCCGATGTCGTTGACCTCTTCGGCGCCCGCGTCGAGGACGGCCAGCATGACGTCGTCCTCGGAGGTGCCCTCCTTGGGGACGATGATGACGCCCTTGCGGTTGAAGAGGTAGGACACCGAGCCCGGGTCGGCGAGCGAGCCGCCGTTGCGGGTCAGGGCGGTCCGCACGTCCGAGGCGGCGCGGTTGCGGTTGTCGGTGAGGCACTCGATCAGGACGGCCACGCCGCCGGGGGCATAGCCCTCGTACATGATCGTCTGCCAGTCGGCGCCGCCGGCCTCCTCCCCCGCCCCGCGTTTGCGGGCCCGCTCGATGTTGTCGAGCGGCACGGAGTTCTTCCGGGCCTTCTGAACCGCGTCGTAAAGCGTCGGGTTGCCGTCCGGGTCGCCTCCGCCGGTCCGGGCGGCCACCTCGATGTTCTTGATGAGCTTCGCGAAGAGTTTGCCCCGCTTGGCGTCGAGGGCAGCCTTCTTGTGCTTCGTCGTCGCCCACTTGGAGTGGCCGCTCATTGCGTTCCCTTCACCATGTCGAGGAAGAGCCGGTGGATCCGCGCGTCGCCGGTGAGCTCCGGATGGAATGACGTCGCGAGCAAGTGACCCTGCCGGACCGCAACGATCCTACCGGCGGCGTCGCCGGACTCGGCACGCCCGAGGACCTCGGCGTCGCCGCCGACCGATTCGACCCACGGCGCCCGGATGAACACGGCGTGGAACGGCGTGTCGAGACCGGCGACGTGGACATCGCCCTCGAAGGAGTCGACCTGGCGGCCGAACGCGTTGCGGCGGACGAGCATGTCGATGCCGCCGATCGTCTCCTGCCCCGTGGCGCCGTCGGCGATCCGGTCGGCCAGCATGATCATGCCGGCGCACGAGCCGTAGGCCGGCATGCCCTGCTCGATCCGCTTGCGCAACGGCTCCAGCAGCTCGAACGAGCGCGCGAGCCGCCACATCGTCGTGGACTCCCCGCCGGGGATCACGAGCGCGTCGACCCGCTCGAGCTCCTCCGGGCGCCGCACGGCCTCCGTCGACGCTCCGCAGGACTCCAGCGCGCGCCGGTGCTCGCGGACGTCTCCCTGCAGTGCGAGCACACCGATCGTCGGGACAGCAGCCACGAATCAGCCCTTCAGAAATGAGATGTACGGACAATGAGCCTAGTGCCTGTCATAACACCGGCAGCGGGCAGTGATCTTCCCCGCCCGTCCATCCCGTTCCCGGCCCCGGCCGGAGCGCGGCTCCCGCACCCGCTGTTTCTACGCCTCGACCGCGACGGCCCGCGCCATGTGCCGCAGCTCCGGTGTCAGGTCACCGACGTCGATCACCACGTCGGTGACGACGGAACACGCCGGCCCGCCGGGCCGGAACGACCGCGCGCACAGGCTCTCCGCCGCGCGGAGGGTCTCCACCGCGGCCCGCAGGTCCCGGATCTCCGTCTGCGCCCGTGCCACGTCGATCAGGTGGCGGCCGTACGCCGTCGGCGACAGCTCGTCGGCGTGCACCTCACCGGCCGACCGCAGCGCCAGACCCGGCTCGTGCAGCGCCGCGTACGCGCGCGTCGCCTCGGTCGCGACCCGGGACGGGCCGAACCCCACGTGATGATCGACCTGGTCGTGCTCGAACCGGCACGCGGCCGATCCGGCGAGTCCGAGGTACTCGGTCGCGGGAGCGCAGCGGTTCGCCGCGCAGGCCGCCGCCATGGCGGCCATCATCAGGTCGCCCCACACCGTCAGGTCGCGCAGGGTGGCCTCGCCCATCGACGGTTCGGTCCGCTCGGCGATCCACACCGCGTGGTCCTCCGACGCGCGGACGTGGCCCTCGCGGAGCAGGGTCCACGAGTAGGTGCCGTGCAGCATCTCCCACTCCAGCTCGTCGCCGCCGCCCTCCGCCGCTTGGATCGCGCGTTCGGCGGCGATCTCCGCGAGGTCGTACCTGCCGTAGTGCACGAACAGGCGGGCGGCGAGCTGATGGGCTTCGGCGAGCGGCCCGGCCGCCATGACCCCGATCTCGCCGGCCGCGAGGCGGGCCTCGCCGATCAGACCTGGGAGGTTCCCGGCGAGACGCAACATCTCGCCGGACCGGTAGTCGCGCCAGGCGGCGTCGACGGCGGCGTCCAGCTCGGCGAGGTCGGGTGTCTCGCCGGCGTCGTCGGCGTCCACGCCGGGCATCGAGTCGGCCGACATGACGGCGTCGCCGACAGCGTCGCGCGCGGTCCGGTCGTCGAGCCGGCCGCCGATCAACCGCGAGACGCGGACGCCCAGCGCGTCGGCGAGCCTCGTGAGTGAGGTGAGGCGCGCGGTCTGGCGCCGGCCCTGCTCGAGCTTCTCGATCAGGTCGACGTCCACTCCGGAGTCGTCGGCCAGCTCATGGCGGGTCATGGAACGCTCATCGCGAAGCGACCTGAGCCGGTCGCCGATGTTGTCAGGCTCGGTCACTGTTCCGCACCCCCTGGTGCCGCGGCGCTTGCTAACCCGATTTCAGGCTAAGACCCGAATTTCCGCGCCGGACATCCTTAAACCCGATACGACGGACTCGGCAGACCAGGGGCCACGCCGGTCAGTACGGACTCGGCAGACCAGGGGTCGCGCGCGGGTCAGTGCGGATTTCCGCCCATCCGGGTCAGTGAACGGATCTTGAACCGCCGGAGCGACAGCTCGAGGGGCAGGAACCCGTCCCGGCCGCGCTCGCTGAGGCCCCGGCCGAACAGCTGCTCACGGGCCAGCGCCAGGCCGTACTCCTCGTAGTCGAACGGCAGGGGCACGTCGGACGCGCCCTCGTCGATCGCCTTCCAGAAGGGCTGCTCCGCCGGAAGCCGCTCGCCGAGGTCGACGACGACGCCGTCCTCGGCGGTGACGAAGATGTCCCGCTTGGGCTGGTTGCGTTCGTACCACCGGAACCAGCACCCGGACACCACGCTGTGCAGGACCAACACGCCGCAGTGGGCGCCGGGCAGCGCCGCCGCGATCTGGTCGGCGAGGGTGCGGGCGGCGTCGTCGACGTCGTACAGTCGGCGGTCGCAGACGATCAGCGCGTCGCCGTACGCTCCGACGAACAACTCGTCCTCGTAGGGCCAGAGCGCGAAGTCCAGGACCGTGTCGCCGCTCTCGACGACGGCCGAGTCCGGGTAGAGACGCCGCGCCAGGTCGGCGGCGGCGTCCGGGTCCGGGATCAGGCCCTGCCGAAAGGCGTTGACCGGATCGTCAACGCTCGCGCACGCCAGCGCGATAGACCACGCCATGGGTTTCGTCCCCTCCTGCGGCCACTGCACCGGTCCGCCCGCGGTAGCGCCACGCCGCCGGGCCCCCGACAGGGTAGCCCGCCCACGCCGGGCTGGGGAGGCCCGAGGCGACCCGGATCCTCCCCCGGCCGCCCGGCGGACGGGCGGCGCGGGGTACTCCTGGATCCCTACCAGCCGCGCCCGGCAAGACGGTCAGACTCCGACAGCGTCGAGACGTTGATGCCCACCATCGCCTCACCGAGTCCCCGGGAGACCTTGGCGATGACATCGGGGTCGTCGTAGAAGGTGGTGGCCTTGACGATCGCCTCGGCGCGCTTGGCCGGGTCACCGGACTTGAAGATGCCCGAGCCGACGAACACGCCCTCGGCACCGAGCTGCATCATCATCGCGGCGTCCGCCGGGGTGGCGATGCCGCCCGCGGTGAACATCACGACGGGCAGCTTGCCGGCCGTGGCGACCTCCTTGACCAGTTCGTAGGGCGCCTGCAGTTCCTTGGCCGCGACGAAGAGCTCGTCCTCGGGCAGGGAGCCGAGCCGCCGGATGTCCTGACGCAGCCGGCGCATGTGCGTCGTCGCGTTGGAGACGTCACCGGTGCCCGCCTCGCCCTTGGAGCGGATCATGGCCGCGCCCTCGGTGATGCGGCGGAGCGCCTCGCCGAGGTTGGTGGCGCCGCAGACGAACGGGACGGTGAACGCCCACTTGTCGATGTGGTTCTCATAGTCGGCCGGGGTCAGAACCTCGGACTCGTCGATGTAGTCGACGCCCAGCGCCTGCAGGACCTGGGCCTCGACGAAGTGCCCGATGCGCGCCTTGGCCATGACGGGGATCGACACCGCGCCGATGATGCCCTCGATCATGTCCGGGTCGCTCATCCGCGAGACGCCGCCCTCGGCCCGGATGTCGGCGGGCACGCGCTCCAGGGCCATGACCGCGACCGCGCCGGCGTCTTCGGCGATCTTGGCCTGTTCCGGAGTGACGACATCCATGATCACGCCGCCCTTGAGCATCTCCGCCATTCCCCGCTTGACGCGGCCGGTGCCGGTCTCCGGAGTGGCGGTGGGCTGGGCGGGAGTGGCAGTGGACACGGGCTACCTCTTCGGAGAATCGATCACGCTTGTCGCTGTCCATGGTAGTTCGAGGTAGGACGGGTTTGGCCCCTCATGTCCGCTCCTTCAGTGGTCCACTCACGGGACCATGGGGCGGCCCGCGTTGACGATGACGATCCACACCTGGCCGGGCGCGAACGTCATCGGCTGCCCCGACGGGGTGGTGAAGGTGGTGCCCTGGGTCTCGGAGGGACGGGACCAGCGGGCGTCGTACGCCTTGCCGTCGCGTAGCACCGTCGCGGTACCGGTGCCGACCGTGTGGATCAGCGGGGTGTAGTTGCCGAGGAAGTCGTGGAACGGCGACCTCGTGGTCTGGGCCCGCTGGACGACGATCGTCTGACCGCCCAGCTGTCCGCCTTCGGCCGCGCGGTCCGGACGGCCGTCCTGGGACGCGAGCCAGCGCCGTTCCTTCGCCGACCAGCGGAAGACGAACGACGTCGAGGGGAAGCGCGCGGTGAAGGACGTCGTCGGGGTGCCGCCGGACGGGGCGGGGCCGAAGCAGAAGCCGATGTCGCGGGCCTTGGTGGCCGACGTCGCCTTGGCGAGCAGCTGCTTCGGCGACGCGTACAGGTTGTACGGCGCCGGGTTGGGCCCGCGCCGGGTGTAGGCGCCGCCCGTGGTGTCCGGGGAGACGTCGATCAGCGGGGCCCGGGCGAGGTAGGGCTTCATCTTGCCCTGGACGCCGGAGTACGCGAAGGCGGGACGGCCGAACTGCGGCAGGATGTGCAGGTCGGAGATCCGGGCGCTGCGGACCGGCCCGACCAGCGGCGGAAGGGCCGAGGAGAAGACCGCCATGACGCGGGACAGGCCGCCTTCGACCTGCTCGACGTAGACGATGTCGGCCGACAGCAAGCCGCGCTGCGGCTTGGCCGACCGCGTGTTGTCGATCTTCACGGCCAGGACCGGCCCGTTCCGCCCGGGGCGCCCGGTGAAGGGGTGGCCCGTCGTCGGGCTCGGGGAGGACGTCGCCGACGCCACCGGAGTGTCCGCGGTCCTCGGCGGGGCCGCGGCGTTCTTCTCGCCCGAGCACGCCGAAAGCGCAAGGGCGCCGAGCGCGGCGGCGCTCAGGACGGCGGCGTACGGCCTGCTATGCAACTGGAGATCGGACATAAGGCGTCCTCTCCCACCAAATCGGAAGGTGTTCCTAACTCGCGAGCGTAGCGGGTCAGCCGGACCGGACGGTGTCCGCGGACGTCTCGGGCGGGGCGTCGTCGATCTCGAAGAACTCCGGGAGCGGTGCCCGGCCGGCCAGGTGCAACGCGCGGGGCAGGAGCTTGCGCCGCGCCGCGCGGGTCGCGGTCACCGCGTTGTTGTAGAAGCTGCGGGCGTACGCCACCTTCCGTACGGCGGCGTCGAGCTCCTCGAGCAGCGCCGCGCCATCCCCGCGGCCGACGAGGGTGTCGCGGAAGCCGGGCTGCCCGACGACGGCCCGCAGGGCGCGGGACAGGTCGCTCTCGGCGAACTCCCGGTTGTCGGCGTCGGCGATGCGGGCCTCGTGGGCGGCGGCGGCCAGCAGCAGGCTGGTGGCCGGGTCGAGCAGGCGGGACGCGGCGAGCTCGAGGGCGACCGCGGCGCGCCGGACCAGCGCGACGTCGAGCCCGGCCCGTGCGGTCTCCAGGCGGACGTGCAGCCGGTCGATGCGGGTGGCTCGCCACGAGACGTACACGCCGAGCAGGACGACGACCGCGGAGACGAGCGCGATGTTCAGCAGCGTCTGGTACATCGTCAGATCACGGACGTCTCGACGACGGTGGCGTCCCCGGCCACGGTCTCGTACACCCGCACGACGTCGCGGGCGACCGTCGACCAGTCGTAGGCGCGCACGGCGGCCTTGGCCTCCGCGGACAGCTGCTTGCGGCGGGGCGCGTCGTCCAGCAGATCGCCCGCCGCGGCCGCGAGGGCCTCGGCGTCGCCGACGGGGAACAGCGCCCCGGCCCGGCCGTCGAGCAGCACGCGCCGGAAGGCCTCGATGTCGCTGGCGAGGATCGGCGCGCCGGCCGACATCGCCTCGGCGAGCACGATCCCGAAGCTCTCCCCGCCGGTGTTCGGCGCGACGAACACGTCCACGGAGTGCAGCGCCCGGACCTTCTCGGCCTCGCTGACCATGCCGAGGAGGACGACCCGGTCGCGCAGCTCCGGCGACACCCTGGCCAGGATCTCCTCGTTGTCGCCGGGACCGGCGAGCAGCAGCCGGAGGCCAGGACGCCGCCGCCCCAGGATCTCGAAGGCGGACAGCAGGATCGGCAGGCCCTTGCGCTGCTCGTCCATGCGGCCGAGGAAGCCGAGCGCGCCGTCGTCCCCAGGCCAGCCGGGCAGCGGCTCGGCCATGGCGTAGCGCTCGGTGGTCACGCCGTTCGGGATGAGCACGGCGTCGCCGCCGAGGTACTCGACGAGCGTCTTGCGCGCCTTCTCCGACACCGCGATCCGCGCGGTGATCTTCTCCATGGCGCTCTGCAGGATCGGGCCGGCCGCCGACAGCGCCCGGGACCGCTCGAACGACGCGTGGAAGGTGCCGACGATGGGCCCGTCGGCGGCCCAGCAGGCCAGCAGGCCGAGCGACGGCGCGGCCGGCTCGTGGACGTGGAGCACGTCGAACCCGCCCTCCCGGATCCAGCGGCGCACGCGGCTCGCGGACAGGAACCCGAACGCCAGCCGCGCCACGGAGCCGTTGAAGGGCACCGGGACGGCGCGCCCGGCGGGGACGACGTACCAGGGCAGCGGGGTGTCGTCGTCGGCGGGCGCGATCACCGACACCTCGTGGCCGAGGGCGAACAGCGCCTCGGCGAGGTCACGGACGTGCTGCTGCACGCCGCCGGGAACGTCCCAGGTGTACGGGCAGACGATGCCGACCTTCACCGATCGCCCGTCCTTTCCGCCGCCTCGGTCGTCGTGCTCACCTCAGGTCACCCGAGGTCCTCGACCCAGACGCGCTGGAGCATGTGCCAGTCCTCGGGGTGGGCGGCGATGCCGTCGGCGAACACGTGCGCGAGGGACTGCGTCATCGCCTGGACCTTGTCCTGGCGCTCCCCCTCGTCGGGCACGCGGATCTCCTCGTGGACGCGAACACCCCACTCGCGTCCTTCGTACCACAGGGTGGCCGGCCGGAGCGCGGCGCCCGTCTCGATCGCCAGCGCGGCGGGCCCGGCGGGCATCTTCGCGGTACGGCCGAAGAACTCGACCTCGACGCCGCTCGCGGTGAGGTCGCGGTCGGCGACCAGGCAGACCAGCCGGGCGTCGCGCAGCCGCGCGGCGAGGGTGCGGAAGACGTCACCGTCGCCGCCGGTGGCGGGCAGCACCTCCATCCCGAGGCCCGCCCGGTAGGCGACGAACCGGTCGTACAGCGACTCGGGCCGCAGGCGCTCCATCACCGTCGTGAACGGCACCCCGGACAGCGCGATCCAGGCGCCCGCGTGGTCGTAGTTGCCCATGTGCGGGAGCGCCACGACGACGCCGCGCCCCTCGTCGAGGTCGGCCCGCAGGTGCTCGATCCCGGTGATGCGCATGCCCGAGTCGATGCGCTCGCGGCTCATCGCGGGCAGCCGGAACGCCTCCATCCAGTAGCGCATGTACGAGCGCATGCCCTGGCGGCTCAGGTCGCGCAGCGCCTGCTCGGAGACCTCCGGGCCGACGACGCGGCGGAGATTCTTCTCCAACTGCCGCACGCCGCGGCCGTGCTTGCGCCACGTGCGCTCGGCGATCAGCATGAAGATCTCGTGCGCGACCGCCTCGGGCATCCGCCGGACCGCCGCCCAGCCCAGCGCGTACGCGGCGTCCGCCGCCTCGTCCCTCACGGCTGCTCGCTGACCTCGAGCTGTTTGCGCACCGCGACGAACCGCTGGACGACCGTGATCGCGCTGGCCAGCGCCAGCACCCACAGTCCGATCACGAGGACGTACGGGACGCCGAGCCCGTCGAGGCCGATCGCGACCAGGCTGACGATCAGCCGCTCGCCGCGCTCGGCGATGCCGACGGTGGCGCCGACGCCGATCCCCTCGGCGCGCGCCCGCGCGTACGACACGAGCGCGCCGGACACCAGGCAGAACAGCGCGAGGCCGACGATCAGCAGGTCCTGGTGGTCCTGCCGGGCGAACCGGAGGATCAGCCCCGAGAAGATCGCCGCGTCGGACAGCCGGTCCATGTTGGAGTCGAGGAAGGCCCCGAACCGGCTCGTCTTCCCCGTGACCCGGGCAACGGCGCCGTCGAACATGTCGAAGAACACGAAGATCGTGATCACGACCGTTCCCCAGAAGAACTCGCCGCGCGGGTAGAAGCCGAGCGCCCCGCCGACGACCCCGAACGTGCCGATGATGGTGATCGCGTTCGGGGTGAGACCCGTGCGGGCCAGCGCCCGGCCCACCGGCGTGATCACACGCGAGAGCGCCGGCCGCAACTGGTTGAGCATTGCCATCCTCTGATCGTGTTTGGCCGCGATTTCATCGCCCCGTGGCCGTGGCCACGCCATCCCCCGGGCGGGCCAATCGTAGTGCGTGACGTCGGCGCAGGTGGGAACGGCAGATATCAGACAGGCCTCAACCCGTTGCCGGTCACCCCTTGTGATATGAGGCCGTCTTGGTAATGGTGGTGACCACGGGTGTGGCACCCGTCACACCCATTGTCCTTTGGAGGTGGGCACGTGGCGGACAAGTCAGCTCCCCAAGCCGCCGGCAGGGCACCGGCGGTCGACCAGCCCCAGAGCGTTCGCAACATCGCGCTGGTCGGCCACTCCGGAGCGGGCAAGACGACGCTCGTCGAGGCGCTGCTCGCTGCGACCGGTACGATCCAGCGCCCCGGTCGCGTCGAGGACGGCTCGACGGTCAGTGACCACGACGAGGTCGAGATTCGCCAGCAGCGCTCGGTGAACCTCTCGCTCGCCTCGTTCCTCCACGCCGGGATCAAGGTCAACCTGCTCGACACCCCGGGCTACGCCGACTTCGTCGGCGACCTGCGGGCGGGCCTGCGGGCCGCCGACGCGGCCCTGTTCGTCGTCTCCGCAGTGGACGGCGTCGACGGCCTCACCCGGATGCTCTGGGAGGAGTGCGCGCTGGTCGGCATGCCGCGCGCCGTCGTCATCACCAAGATCGACCAGCAGCGCGGCGACTTCGACGAGGTTCTCACCGCCTGCCAGGACGCCTTCGGCGAGGCCGTCCTGCCCTGCTACTTCCCGTGCGAGTCCGGGCTGATCGGCCTGCTCACCAGGAAGTGCTTCGACTACTCCTCCGGCGAGCGCGTCGAGCGCGACCCGGACCAGGAGTTCCTGGACCGCCTCGCGGAACAGCGCGGCGCCCTCATCGAGGGGGTCATCCAGGAGAGCGAGGACGAGACGCTCATGGAGCGCTACCTCTCCGGAGAGCAGATCGACGTGAAGGTCCTGATCGAGGACCTGGAGAAGGCGGTGGCGCGCGGCAGCTTCTACCCGGTCCTGGCCACGTCGGTCCCGCACGGGGACCATCCCGGGCCGGTGATCGGCATGCGGGAGCTGCTCGAGGTGATGACCCAGGCGTTCCCGTCGCCGCTGGAGCACGGCATCCCGGCGGTCACGAAGGTCGACGGCTCGCCGGCGGGCGACCTGGCCTGCGACCCGGGCGGGCCGCTGGTGGCCGAGGTCGTCAAGACCACGTCCGATCCGTACGTCGGCCGGATCTCGCTCGTCCGGGTGTTCAGCGGCACGCTCCGGCCCGACGACACCGTGCACGTCTCCGGGCACGGCCTGGAGGATCGCGGCCACGAGGACCATGACGTCGACGAGCGGGTCGGCGCTATCACCGCTCCGCTGGGCAAGGCCCAGCGCACGACGTCGTCCTGCATCGCCGGGGACATCTGCGCGGTCGCCAAGCTGACCCACGCCGAGACCGGTGACACGATCTCCGCGAAGGACGCCCCGCTGCTGATGGCGCCCTGGTCGATGCCGGATCCGCTGCTGCCGGCGGCGATCCGCGCCAAGTCGAAGGCCGACGAGGACAAGCTGTCCCAGGCGCTGGCCCGGCTCGTGGCCGAGGACCCGACGCTGCGGCTGGAGAATAACTCGGAGACCCGCCAGCTGGTGCTGTGGAACATGGGCGAGGCCCACGCCGACGTGCTGCTGGACCGGCTGCACAGCCGGTACGGCGTCGAGGTGGAGACCGTGCCCCTGCGGGTCCCGCTGCGCGAGACGTTCGGCGGCCCTGCGCCGGGCCTCGGCCGGCACGTCAAGCAGAGCGGCGGGCACGGGCAGTACGGCATCTGCCACGTCGACGTCGAGCCGCTGCCGTCGGGCGCGGGTTTCGAGTTCGTCGACAAGATCGTCGGTGGCGTGGTCCCCCGGCAGTTCATCCCGTCGGTGGAGAAGGGCCTGCGACAGCAGATGGAGCGGGGGGTCCTGGCCGGCTACCCGCTCGTCGACATCCGGGTCACCCTCCGCGACGGCAAGGCGCACTCGGTGGACTCCTCCGACATGGCCTTCCAGACGGCCGGGCAGCTGGCGCTCAAGGACGCCGCGACCAAGACGCAGGTCCTGCTGCTCGAACCCGTCGACGAGGTGTCGGTGCTCGTGGCCGACGACTACGTCGGCGCGGTGATGTCGGATCTGTCGTCGCGGCGCGGGCGGGTCCTGGGCACCGAGACCGTCGCGGGCGGTCGCTCGCTGATCAAGGCGGAGGTCCCGCAGCTGGAGATCACGCGGTACGCGATCGACCTGCGGTCGATGTCGCACGGCACGGGAACGTTCAGCCGCTCGTTCCTGCGCTACGAGCCGCTGCCGTCGCACCTGGCCGAGAAGGTCGCCGCCGAGACGAAGGAGTAGCGGTCCGTGCCGTGTCACCCGGGCGCCGGGGCGTCCCGGGTGACACGGCCGTGCTCAAGGCCGAGGAGCGATCATCCTGGGGGATGACGCTTCGTTAACCCGCTGTTTGGGATGATCTCCTTATGGATGAACCGGGGGCGGACGGCAAGGGAACGGACGGCAAGGGGAGACGTGCGCTTCTCCGCGCGCTGACGGTCGGCGGGGCGAGTGCCGTGGCCGGTGTCGCCATGGGAGCGGCCATCGACGACGCGGACGCGTCCACGCGCATTCCGTCGTCGGCGCCGGGCACCCCGCCCGGGGCCCACTGGCGGCCTCCGGCGGGCCACGTGGACGTCTTCTGGGCGGTCAACACGCAGCAGAAGGTCGTCGCGCTGACATTCGACGACGGGCCGCTGCCGAACTACACCCCGCTCGTGCACGACGCCCTCGACGAGGCGAAGATCCCCGCGACGTTCTTCCTGGTGGGCAAGCGCGTCGAGCAGCACGCCCGTCTCCTGCACGGGCGGATGGACCGGCACGAGGTCGGCAACCACACGTGGGCGCACACGAACCTGTCCCCGCTGAGCCTGGGCACGGCCTATCGGTCGGTCAAACGCGCCCATGAAATGATCGTGGGCGTGACCGGCAAGGAACCCCGGCTTCTGCGACCGCCGTGGGGCCAGTTGGGGGGCACCACCCTCCAGGTGGCCGGGCGGCTGGGGTACGACGTCGCGCTGTGGTCCCTGCTGATCACCGACCGCTCCCATCCGCACGACCCGAAAGGCCTCATCGACTTCGTCGTGGATTCCGCGCTGCCCGGCTCGATCGTCCTCGGCCATGACGCCGGAGGCGGCCGATCGCGGTTGACCCTCGCCCGTGCGCTCCCGGAGATGATCAAGCGCCTGAAGACCAAGGGCTTCGAGTTCGTCACGGTCTCGGATCTCATCGCCGCCAAGGCCGCGCCGGCGTCGCAAGGGACCTGATGAACGGGTAGGGCGGCTCGCGGCGACCTCGCCGGCGAACCCATTACACAACAGGAAAATGGCGACGATCAGAACGAACACGTCATCTGGGCCAGGAGGGCGCACCATGTCCGCCCAGGCGACCCGGCTTTCCCGGCCCGGCCGGTTCTGGCGGTCCCTCAGCGCGGCGGCCGTCATCGCGCTGCTGCTGATCGCCAGCGCGTACGGGAACGACGACGACTTCCCGGTCGGGCCCATGGTGCAGTTCGCCTTCTCCGTCCCGCCGGCGGGCGAGATCCGCTCGCACTGGCTGGAGGCCGACACGACGACCGGAGCCCACATCAAGCTGTCGATGTCCGCACTCGGCGCCGGTCTCAAGCGCGCGGAGGTCGAAGGGCAGATGGGCCGGTTCGTCCGCGACCCGTCGCTGCTTCAGGGCATCGCCGACGCCCAGCGGCGGCTGCATCCCGGGCAACCGGCGTTCTCGAGGCTCTACGTGATCATGAAGGTGACCAAATTGGACCACGGCCGGCCGGCGGGCGACACCGTACAGACGGTCGTCACCTGGAACGTCCGGTGAGCGAGATCGCCGGCACGGCGGCCACCCCGTGGGGACGCTGGTGGTACGCCCCCATGCCGACGGCTCGCATCGCCGTGATGCGGGCGATCGTCTACCTGTTCGTGCCGATCGACGTGCTGTTCCTCACCAACAGCGCCGTCGTCCACGCGTACCTGCCCGCGGACCTCTACCAGCCGGTCCTCATGGCCAGGCTGCTGCACATTCCGGCACCGGTGCCGTGGGCGATGGAGACGCTGCGCGTCGTCCTCATCGTCGGCGGCCTGATCGCGGCCACCGGCCGCCTTCCGCGGCTCGCCGGGGCCGTCGTCGCCGTGGGCTACCTGCCCTGGGTGCTGATCAGCATGTCCTACGGCAAGGTCGACCACGATCACCTCGCCCTGGTGGTGGCCCTCATCGTCCTGCCCACGGCCGGCCGGGCGAGGTTCCGCGACCCCGACCGGTCCGAGGCCGCCGGATGGACGATCCAGTCCATCCGGATCGCGGTCGTCTCGGCGTACTTCCTGTCCGCGTGGGCCAAGATGCGATGGGGCGGCTGGGGCTGGGCCAACGGCGAGACCCTCGAATGGGCGCTGGTCCGGCGCGGGACGCTGATCGGCCGGGACATCGCCGACCAGCGGTGGCTGTTGCACGCGAGCCAGTGGGTGACGCTGGTCGCCGAGACCGCCTCGCCGCTGCTGCTGTTCACGCGAGGCCGGGTGCAACTGGCCGGGATCGTGTTCTTCCTGGGGTTCCACCTGACGACCGAGATCCTGATGTCGATCCACTTCATGCCACAGGTGATCTGCCTCGTGGCGGCGTTCACGCCCTGGGAACGACTGATCGAGGCGGCGCGGAGCCGTAACGTGTCCGCTGAACCGGCGGCACCCGCCGCCCCCTCCACCGATTCGGCGACCTGACAATGAACACACCCCCGGACCCGCCGGTCGCATGGCACGAACGCCTGCGCCCCGGCTCGCGCGCCGCCCGCCTCCTGGTCACCGCGGCCGCCGTGACGCTGCTGCTGACCGGCACCGCGTTCGGCGACGATGACGCCTTCCCCTTCGGGCCGTTCCGGATGTACTCGACGAGCACTCCCATCAACGGCGACGTCCACGTCCTCGCGCTCGCCGCCCGGCTGCCGGACGGCACCTGGAAACCGGCGACGCTGGACGCCCCGGTCGTCGGCCTCACCCGCGCCGAGGCCGAAGGGCAGGCGCCGAGGTTCCAGGCCCATCCGGAGCTGCTGAAGCAGTTGCTCGACGCGCACGACCGCCTGCGGCCCCGCGAACCGCGCTGGACCGGCGTCCGGCTGATCCAGCAGTACTACATGCTCCGGAACCGCCTGTACGTTGGCAAGCGGGAGTTCACGATCGCCGAATGGACCCGCTCATGACCGCCCGGCAGGGCGCCGGCAAGGTGGCGGCGAACGCCTTCCTGAGCTGGTGGTTCAGTCCCGTCCCGAAGGCCCGTATCGCGGTGTTCCGCACGGCGGCCTACCTGTTCATCCCGCTCGACGTGCTCGTCCTGCGCCCGGTCAGCAGCGCGCACGCCTCGGCCACGTCGCTGTACCAGCCGCTGATCGTGGGCAAGCTGCTGCACCTGCCGCACCCGACGGCCGGGCTCATCGACGTGCTCCGGTGGGCGCTGCTGATCCTGTCGGTGGCGGCGGCGACCGGCCGGCTGCCCCGGCTGCTCGGCGCGACCGTGGCGCTGCTGTACTTCGAGTGGATCATCATCGCCTTCTCCTTCGGGAAGGTGGACCACGACCGGTTCGCCTATCTGGTCGCGCTCGCGGTGCTGCCCACGGTCGGCAAGGCGGCGTTTCGGGACCGCACGCCGTCGGAGGCGGCCGGCTGGGCGATGCGCTGCGTGCAGATCGGGGTGGTGGTCACCTACTTCCTCGCCGCGTGGGCCAAGGTGCGGTTCGGCGGCTGGGGGTGGGTGAACAGCGCGACGCTCGTCCGCGCCGTGCTGCGGCGCGGGACGTTCATCGCCGATCCGCTCCTGCACCACGCCGAGCTGTTGCACTGGGCGCAGTGGGGCATCATGGCGTTCGAGTTCGCCTCACCGGTGATCCTCTTTGTCAGGCCCCGGTATCAGTACCCGATGGTCGTGGGCTTCGTGCTGTTCCACCTGTCGGTGCTCGCCACCGTCACGATCATGTTCTGGCCGCACGTGCTCTGCCTGATCTTCTGCTTCCTGCCCACCGAGCGCCTGGTGCGCGGCGGTGCACACGTCGCGGAACCCGACGGGCGGACGCCGTCGCCCGACGCCGCCGCCGTCTCATCCGGATAGGCCCGCGCACGGGGCGCGCGCGCCGCGGCCGGGATCAGCCGGACGCGGCCTGGGCGCCGGGCCGCTCGGCCGCGGGCAGTGCGCAGGCCGGGGTGCCGCCGGGCAGCCGGTGCCGGTTGTTGGCGATGAGGCGGTACATCCCGTGCGCGATCCACCGGAACGGCGGGACCCTCGTGATGAGGCCCAGCGGCCGCCAGAACCCGCCGGCGCCGATCAGCAGCTTGGCCACCGCCTGCGCCCCGCCGTAGACCCGCCCGTCCTCGACCCACAGCAGTTCGTACTCGGCGCGTTCGGCGGTGGTGCCGAGCGCCGCCAGGTCCGCGAACTGGAACGCGACCACCTCGGCGTCGGTGGGGACCCGCGGCCGGCCCTCGGCCTTGTCCCCTATGAGCCGTACGGCCTTCGTGCAGATACCGCAGTCCCCGTCGTACACCAGAGTCGGTCGCTTCATGATCCCATCCTCCCGCATGGCACAACCGCGCCCGCGCCCGTGTGCTTCCCCCATGCGATGAAGATCACGGGCGGACCTTCACCAGGCGAGGTCGTAGGTGTCCCCGCCCCCGCTGGAAACGGGGATCGCGTGGAAGCGCCCGTCGTCGATACGGCCGTATCCGCCCAGCTCAGGTGGCGCGTCGGCGAGGCTCGCGTCGTGGTAGAGCAGGTGACGCCCTGAGGCGTCGCTTCGCAGGGCGACACCGGGGCCCAGGCCGGGCACGGCGGCGATCGCGTCGCTGTCGGACCCCTCCCGGTGCAGCATCCGGAGCACGCGCCCGTCGGCGAGGGAGACCTGACAGACCGCCAGCGCACCGCCCGCCCGGGAGTACTCCGCCACCACGGCCACCCGCGTCCCGTCACCGTTGATCACAGCCGCCCAGAGGTTCGTGAGCTCCCGAGACCGGCGCAGCAGGACCTTGCCGGCGCTCAGGTCCGTGGACCGCTTCGATCCGATGCTCAGGAGCCGGACGACGCCGTTCCTCGACGGCAGGACCGGACCGTCCGCCGGTGTGTGGACCGGCTCGCGGAGCAGGAAGGCGACCTGGCGGGCGTCGGACGTCCACGAGAGGCTGGAGACGATGCTCTCCTGCGGGTCCGTCCACTCGCGCAGCGTGCCCGTCACCGTGTCGACCACGCCGAGCTTGTAGTACGTCCGGTCCGCGGGACCACCACAGCGGCGCACCGCGTACGCGACCTTGGTGCCGTCCGGTGCGGACGCCAGCCCGCCGGGTGCCCCCTCCTTGCCCGCCGTCGCGCCCTGGATGCGCGTGCCGAGCGCGGAGAAGGCCGTGATCCTCCCCTTACCGGACACCTTCATGCGGTAGATCCAGAGGGTGTCGCAGGCCGTCCGGTGGGCCGGCGCCGCCAGGACGAAGAACATCCTGTCCGTGGCGGCGGCGACGTACTGGAAGGCCAGACCGTGTGACGCGGCTCTCGTGTCGTACACCCGGCCGGTCTTCGGGTCGCGGACCTCCACCCGGGACCCGCCCGCCGAAGACGTTCCGAACCCCGTCGTCGCCACGACGAACGCCGGGGCTCCCCTCGTGGTCGGCGGCCCCGAAGGCGGGGCCCCGCCGACCAACGCCGTCAGGGTGACCGAGACGGCCACCGCGGCCGCGGCGATCATCGGCAGCAGCCAGCGCACTCGCCTGCCGCGCGCCGGAAGGATCAGCGGGCGCACCGACTCGGGCCGTACCGTGCGGGCCCCTTGGGCGAACGCGTCCCGGAGGCGCCGTTCGGTCCCGGTCATGAGTCCTCCCCCAGCCTGCCGGCGAGCGCGGCGAGCGCCCGGGAGGTGGTCGACTTGACGGTGCCGCGGCTGACGCCCATCACCTCGGCGATCTCGGCCTCGGACAGGTCGAGGTAGTAGCGCAGCACCAGGGCCTCGCGCTGCCGTCGCGGCAGCGAGCGAAGGGCGAGAAAGACCTCACGGCGGTCCTCGCCGAGGAGCGCCGCCGATTCAGCGGACCAGATGGGCGGCTCGTACGCGCCGCCGAAGCGCCGCGCGATCGCTCGCCTGCGCAGCACGCCCCGGCAGCCGTTGAGCACCGCGGCACGGATGTACGGCAGCGCGTTGCGGGGATCGCGGAGCCGGTCGAACCGGCGGTGCACCGCCGCGAAGGCGTCCTGGACGACGTCCTCGGCGGTGGGCTGGTCACCGACGATGAACAACGCCATCCGGATGAGCTCGAGGTGATGCTCGCGGAAGATCGTGGTCAAGATCACGGCCGGGCCGTGGTCCGCGGCCTCCACGGCGCCCTCCGAGTCAGCTGCCGGCACGACGTCCTCCGCCATGCCGCCGGAACCGCCGGGCGGCCCGTACCAGGCCGGCGAGACGCCGCACTCCTCCGCGATCTTTGATCCCATATCTTTTACATGTAATGGGCGCCGGTTTGGTTGCCCGCCACCCGAAAACTTATCCGGTACCAGGGGCCTCGGGGACCGTAGGACTGTCCGCCGAGGCAACCGATCGGCCGCTCGCGCATTCAAAGAACGTGGAAACCAACATCGTGAGCGTCCTGACCGGCCGGTCGGCCGACCCTCCGGAACCCGCCCATCCGCCGGCGGACCTCACCGCGCTCTTCCGGGAACACCACGCCGGATTGGTGCGTCTCGCCCTGCTCATGGTCGGCGACCGGCCCACGGCCGAGGACGTCGTCCAGGACGCCTTCACGGCCCTGCACCGCCGGTTGCCCCGGCTCGGCGCGGACGTCCGTCTCCTGCCCTATGTCCGCGCGTCCGTGCTGAACGGCTGCCGGATGGTGCTCCGGCGGCGGAAGCTGGCGAGCCGGTTCCGCCCCGAACCGGAGCCCGCGGTCTGGTCCGCGGAGGCCGCCGTCCTGCTCAGCGAGGACCGGCGTGAGGTGTTCGCCGCGCTGCGCACACTGCCGCGCCGCCAGCGGGAGGCCCTCGCGCTGCGCTACTTCCTCGACCTGAGCGAGGCCGAGACCGCCGAGGTGATGGGCGTCAGCCGCGGCACCGTCAAGTCGACCACCTCGCGGGCGCTCGCCGCGCTCGCCGGGAAACTCGGAGGCACCCCATGACGGAGATCGAGAACCGGCTCCGCGACGCGTACGAGGCCGCGACGAGCACCGTACGGCCCGAGGCCCTCCGCCCCCTCACCGCTCCCCCGGCTCGGCGCGCGAAGCCGCTGTGGGCGATTCCGGTCGCCGTGGCCGCCGCCGTGGCGCTCATCGTGGCCGGTGCCGTCCTGCTGGGAAACGAGGAACAGAAGTACCGCACCGATCCGGCCGCGGCGGCGGGCGCCCCGGCGTACGCCGTCGCCCTCGTCGACAAGGGTGAGGACATACCGTCCCGCGCGGTGGTGCTGAGCACCGCGACCGGCCGCCAGGTCGCGGCGATTCCCGGGGCGTACCTGTTCGGATCGGTGGCCGCCGCCGGTGATCGGCGCACCTTCTTCCTCACCGCGAAGGAGGGCGACTGCGCCACCCGTGTCTACCGGGTCCGCGTCCGGGGTGACGGCTCGGTGACCGCGCCCGTGGCGCTTCCCGGAGCGCCGGTGCCCGCGGACGGCGGAATGGGCCAGGATCTCGCCGCGAGTCCGGACGGGCGGCGCGTCGCGTTCGGCGGAGACTGCGGGGATCTCGGGCGTCTCGTCGTCGTCGACACGGAGACGGGCCAACAGCGGGTCTGGACCTCGCAGACCGGCGACCCGGCCGATCGTGGGGTGAAGCAACCGACATGGGCGCCGGACGGCCGCACGATCGGCTTCCGGTACCACGCGCCGCCGAACGGCGAACTCCGGCTGCTCGACACGGATCACGCGCCGGCCGGGGACCTTCTCGCGGCATCTCGGGTGCTGCGGCCTCAGGACATGACGAAGAACCTCAGAAACGGTCGCTTCGAAGACGGTCAGATCGAATCGTTCGTCTTCAACCCGGACGGCTCCCTCACCGCCGTCGTCCAGCGGACGAACCACTCCTCCGGCGACGACCAGTTCGGGTTGGTCCGGCTCACGGCAGCGGGCGTGCCCACCGGCCGTGCCGACTGGTTCCCGTCGTCGGCGCTCGGGTTCTACGTGCGCGTCGATTCGTCCGGCGAGCACTTCCTCAGCGGTGAAGGGGGCCGGATCCCGCGGGTGGACAACGGCCGGTTCTCCTGGCTGCACCGTTCTTCGAAGCCGTACTACTACGACGTCGCCTGGTAGGCCCCTCCCGGAGTCGTGCCGGTCAGCCCCGGGCGGTCGACCGGCACGGCTCGACGATCAGTCCTGGGGCCAGGCGTCGGCGATGATCTGGCGGGTCTCGCGCAGGAGCTGGGGCAGCACCTTCGTCTGGCCGATGACCGGCATGAAGTTGGTGTCCCCGCCCCAGCGGGGGACGACGTGCTGGTGAAGGTGCGCGGCGATGCCCGCGCCGGCGACCGTGCCGAGGTTCATGCCGACGTTGAACCCGTGGGCGCCGCTCGCCTTGCGCAGCGCGGTGATGGCGCACTGGGTGAGCTGGGCCAGCTCGGCGGTCTCCGCCTCGTCCAGCTCGGTGTAGTCCGCGACGTGCCGGTAGGGGCACACCATGAGGTGACCGGAGTTGTACGGGTAGAGGTTCAGGACGGCGAAGACGCTCTCCCCGCGCCGGACGATCAGGCCGTCCTCATCGCTCATCTTCGGAATCTCGCAGAACGGGCAGCCGTCCTCCGCTCCAGCGCCGGTGGGCTTGCTCTCACCCTTGATGTAGGCCATCCGGTGAGGCGTCCACAGCCGCTGGAACTGGTCGGGATCCCCGACTCCGTACTGTTCCTCATGGTCGGACTCGGTCATGCCAGCAGCATAGGGCCGAGTCCCCCGCAGGACCGCGTACGGGTGCCGAACGAGCGCTCGGTTGCCGAGGGTCGCCATTAGGGTCGCCAGAATGAATCTTGACGAGGCGGTACGGCTCTGGGACCCGGAGCCGGGGTGGCTGAACACGGCGAGCTACGGCATACCGCCGGAGCCGGCGTTCGAGGCGTTGCAGAGCGCGCTGGCCGAGTGGCGTCGCGGGGCGAACGGCTGGGACAAGTGGGACCGGTCCACCGATCGCGCGCGCGGCGCGTTCGCGCGTCTGGTCGGCGTCGCGGCCGACGACGTGGCCGTGGGCGCCTCCGCCTCGCAGGTGCTGGCGCCGGTCGCGGCCTCGCTGCCGCCCGGCTCGCGCGTCGTCGTCCCCGACATCGAGCAGACGTCGAACCTGTTCCCCTGGCTCGTGCACGATCTCGACGTGCGCACGGTGCCGCCCGCCGACCTGCCCGGCGCGATCGACGAGCGCACGGACGCGGTCGCCTTCAGCCTGGTCCAGTCCGCGACGGGTGAGGTCGCCGCCGCGGACGAGGTCGTCACGGCGGCGCGGGCGCACGGCGCGCTCGTCGTCGCCGACGCCACCCAGGCGGTCGGCTGGCTGCCGATCGACGCGACGCCCTTCGACGTCCTCGCCGTCTCCGCGTACAAGTGGCTGATGTGCCCGCGCGGCACCGCCTTCTGCTACGTGAGCCCGGCCGTGCGCGACCGCATCCGGCCGATCGCCGCCAACTGGTACGCCGGTGACGGCGACGCCTCGTACGGCCCGCCGCTGCGGCTGGCGAAGGACGCCCGGCGATTCGACATCGCCGCCCCCTGGTTCTCCTATGTCGCGGCCGCCCCCACGCTGGAGCTGCTCCTGGACGTCGGCATCGGCCCGATCCACGACCATGACGTACGGCTGGCCAACCGGTTCCGGACCGGCCTCGGCATGCCGCCCGGCGACAGCGCGATCGTGAGCGTCACCCGCCCCGGCGCGGCCGAGCGGCTCGCGGCGGCCGGCATCCGCGCGTCCGTCCGTGCCGGCGCGGCACGCCTCGCCTTCCACCTCTACACGACGGAAGCCGACGTCGACACCGCCGTCGCGGCGCTGATCTGAAGGTCGATCATCCGTCGGCGGGCGCTGTTACCCTCCCCGGCATCTCATTCGATCATGCGGTGGAGGCGGTTCATGGACGTGGAGTCGGCCGGACGCTGGCCCGGGTCATCGCCCTCCAGGAGCGCGACAAGGACGACGAGCGCGCCGAGGAGATCTGGGACGACGTGGACGCCGTCATCGAGGCGAACGACTGGGACGCGCCCCCGACTCTGCCGCTGCTGGGCCGGGTGTTCGCGTTGCACGACCGAATCGACGAGGATCCGGACGGTGCGGAGACGGCAGAGGACGAACTCGATGCCATCAGAGAGGCGATCGACGAAGGCACCCTGCCTCGTCCCGACGAGTCCGCGCCCCGGACGCTGACACTGGACTGGGCCGCCATGGCGGCGTCAGTACCCGCACTGGCGGATCCGCTGCTGGCCTCCCCATGGGTGACCGTGGCATGGGCGGGCGAGCCGATCTCGGTCAAGGACAGTTATGTCGGTCATCACCTTCGCTGGAACAGCGACGGCCGCATCGCCCTCCACGTCGGCTGCAACGACCTGGAGAACGGCGAGGACGATTGGCCACATGACGGCTGACCGTAGAGGTGATCCCTAGCGCGTGCTGTGGCCGAGTCCAGAGCACGCGCCAGGGATCATGGACGGCTCAGATCTGGACGCGGCTCTCGACGGCCTTGACGATCTCCTCGACGGCCTCGTCGATGGGGATGCCGTTCTTCTGCTCGCCGTTGCGGTAGCGGAACGACACGGCGTCCTTGGCGACGTCGTCGTCGCCGGCCAGCAGCATGTACGGCACCTTCTGCTTCTGCGCGTTGCGGATCTTCTTCTGCATCCGGTCGCTGGAGGTGTCGACCTCCACCCGGATGCCCCGGTCGCGCAGCTTGGAAGCGATCTTCTGCAGGTGTGGGACGTGGTCGTCGGAGATGGGGATGCCGACCGCCTGCACCGGGGCCAGCCACGGCGGGAGCGCGCCCGCGTAGTGCTCGAGGAGCACGCCGAAGAACCGCTCGATCGACCCGAACAGCGCGCGGTGGATCATCACCGGGGTCTGCCGGGTGCCGTCGGCCGCCTGGTACTCCAGGCCGAAGCGCTTGGGCTGGTTGAAGTCGAGCTGGATGGTCGACAGCTGCCAGGTCCGGCCGATGGCGTCCTTGGCCTGCACGGAGATCTTCGGACCGTAGAACGCGGCCCCGCCCGGGTCGTCCACCAGATCCAGCCCGGACTCCTCGGCCGCCTGGCGCAGCGCCTCGGTCGCCTCCGCCCAGTCCGCGTCGTCGCCGATGAACTTGTCGGAGTCGTCCTTGGTGGAAAGCTCCAGGAAGAACTCGGAGAGACCGAAGTCGCGCAGCACGCTGAGCACGAAGCCCAGCAGCGACTTGATCTCGTCGCCCATCTGCTCCTTGGTGGTGTAGATGTGCGAGTCGTCCTGGGTCATGCCGCGCACGCGGGTGAGGCCGTGCACCACGCCCGACTTCTCGTACCGGTACACCGAGCCGAACTCGCACATCCGCAGCGGCAGCTCGCGGTAGGACCGCCCGCGCGCCCGGAAGATCAGGTTGTGCATCGGGCAGTTCATCGGCTTGACCCGGTACTCGACCTCGTCCACCTCGAACGGCGAGAACATGTCGTCGCCGTAGTACGGCAGGTGGCCGGAGATCTCGAAGAGCGACGACTTGGTGATGTGCGGGGTGTTGACGAACTCGTAGCCCGCCTCCTGCTGCCGCCGCCGCATGTAGTCCTCCATCTCCTTACGGACGATGCCGCCCTTGGGGTGGAAGACGGGCAGCCCGCTGCCCAGCTCGGGCGGGAAGGAGAACAGGTCCAGCTCGGCGCCGAGCTTGCGGTGGTCGCGCTTCTCGGCCTCCTCCAGGAAGCTCAGGTACTCGTCCTGCTTCTCCCGGGACTCCCACGCGGTGCCGTAGATGCGCTGAAGCTGTGGGTTCTTCTCGCTGCCCCGCCAGTACGCGCCGCCGGCCCGCATCAGCTTGAACGCGGGGATGACCCGGGTGGACGGCAGGTGCGGGCCGCGGCACAGGTCCTTCCAGCGCAGGTCGCCGGACTTGGCGTCGAGGTTGTCGTAGATGGTCAGCTCGCCGCCGCCGACCTCCACGCTCTCCTCGTCCGCGGCGGCGCCCTTGAGACCGATGAGCTCCAGCTTGTACGGCTCGGCGGCGAGCTCCTCGCGGGCGTCGTCGTCGGCGACGACCCGGCGCGAGAACCGCTGCCCCTGCTTGACGATCTCGCGCATCTTCTTCTCGATGCGCTTGAGGTCGTCGGGCTGGAACGGCTCGGCGACGTCGAAGTCGTAGTAGAAGCCGTTCTCGACGGGCGGGCCGATGCCGAGCTTGGCCTCGGGGAACAGCTCCTGCACCGCCTGCGCCATGACGTGCGCGGCGGAGTGACGCATGATGGCACGGCCCTCGGGCGAGTCGATCTGGATCGGCTCGACGACGTCGCCATCATGCAGGGCGTACGCCAGGTCGCGGGCCTGGCCTCCGACGCGGGCGGCGATCACGGTGCGGCCGTCGGCGTCGAGCGCTTCTCCGGCGGTGGTGCCGGCCGCCACCACACGCTCGCTTCCGCCGAGGGTGATGCGCAGCTCAGACACGGAAACTCCTTGATGGTCAGGGATATCAGCTTCAGATGCTATCGACTGTGCGGGTCCGGCGGACGCCATCGGCTCCATGATCGCTCCTCTCGTGTGGCGGGAGCGAGCCGGGAAGCAGCGAGGCCCCGGGATCGCTCCCGGGGCCTCGGCCGTCAAGTCAGTGCAGGCAGCCGTCGCGCCGGGGCTCGCCCGGCGTCGTCGTCTCGAATATGGCCGCCATGCGCTCAGGGTATATCAGCGGCCGATGGCCCGCCACGCGGCTTTCTCGCCGTGAGCGCGCGCGGCGACGTGCAGCCGCCCGTCGGCGCCCAGAGCGCACAGCTCCCCGCTGACCGGCAGTGGCGCGGGAACCCCGACCAATTGCATCCGCGGCGGCCGCCCGGTGACCGGCGGCTCGCCGTCGAGGCCCCGCGCGGCGTTGACGACCGCCGGAGTGTCCCAGAGCTTGGCCGCGACCTGACGGGAGATCGTCATTGTCCGCGCGGTCCACGGCTCGCGGAACAGGACCCTGATCCGGCCACCGGCCAGCTCGGCGGCGAGCGGCGCGATCGCCCCGGCCACCGGGAGGGTGCCCGCGAAGACGAGAGGCTTGCCCTGCGCGTGCTGGCGCCACCACAGGACCTGCGAGCGGGTCGCGGCGAACAGCTCGATCAGCCCGCCGTCGGTGACGACCGCCGCCAGGCCGTCCTGGACGTCGCCATACCGCAGGTGCTTCTTCTTCGGCTCGGGGGAGACGACCTGTCGCATGTCGATGCCCGGCAGGTCCGTCCACTTGTGGCTCCAGCCGCCCGCGCCGAGGAACCGTGCGCTGACGCCCCCGCGCCCGTTGCGGACGAACACCGCGACCATCCCCGAGCCGTCGACCACGGCCACCGGGGCGCCGGCCTGGTTGCGGATCTTCGCCGGGTCCGGGCGGCCGAGGGACCGCCAGCCCCCCTGGTCGAACGCGACGACCTCCCCGGTGTCGGAGCGCAGGCCGAGCACCACCGGCCCGGCGGCGGCCACCGCCGGCGCCAGCGGGCCGCCCGGATCGCCGAGGAACCGGGGGCTCGACCAGCGGCCGCCCGTACGCCGCCAGGCGACCAGGCGGCCCCCGCCGACCGCGTACACGGTGTCCATCGCGGTGAACCCGGTGCCGCGCGGCCACCGGTAGACCATCCGCGCCTCGTAGGCGTCCCAGTGGGGGTTCTCGGCGTTGATGCGGTAGTCGTGCGCGGAGTACGCCGCGAACACGCGCTGCTTGAACTTGTTGTCGGCCTCGCTGAGGTTCACCGCCAGGTTGCGGATGTTGTAGTCGCGGTAGTTGACCTGCAGCACGAGCCGGTCGGAGTGGCGTGCGGCGTAGCGGCGCACGGCCTCGCCGGCGAAGTGGGCGGCGGCGATGTGATCGGGGTGGTCCGCGCTGTACCGCTCGTCGGGCGCGATGTCCTGGGAGCGTACGACGGTCGGCCGGAAGCTCTGCATCAGGTCGGTGAGCGCGGTGAGGATGTCCTCCCGGGTCAGGCAGCGCCGGTACGGCGAGCCCTCGGGCGCCTGGGTCCAGCCGCACAGCTCCGGATGGTCGGCGGCGCTCCACAGCTTGCCCAGGGTGTGCCAGCTCAGGCTGGCGCGCGGGTCGCGCCCGTCCGGCACGAGCATGAACACCAGCCGGATGTCGGGCCGGTCGACGAGGGTGTACGACTGCAGCCGCATCGAGCCGGCCGTGAGGGTCTCCTGCCGCCACCGGTCGCGGACACCGAGCATGAGGGCGTAGGCCGTCCGCAGGCCGGTCTCGCGTTCGGCGACGTAGGCGTTCACGTCATGGGTGTCGGGCGGGACGCCGGCCTTGCTCTCCCCCGCGCTGAGGTAGACGGTCAGGTGCGGCGATCCGGCGCGCAGCGACTCCGACAGGTCCGGCGTCATGAACAGCAGGTCGTCGTCCTCGTGGGCGACGATCTGCAGATAGCGGGAGCGGGCCGCGAGCGTTCCCGGCGCCGCGGCGCCGTGGCGGTTCACCGACGCGCGCGTGTTGCTCTCGGAGAGCAGGCCGATGCCCGTGCCCAGCCCGGCCGCGGCAACGGCACCGACCAGGAAGAACCGCCGCCGATCGGGTCCGAATAGCGGAGCTCCGGATGCGGACGGTTCGTTGGACATGCGGCGGACACTCCCGTGATCGGCGCGGATGAGTGGGAACGAATTGAGTATCGCGGAACGCCGGACCTGTCCGTGCCCGGAAGCGGGACGCCGGACCGTCGAGTAAGCTGGACGCGGCGAAGGGGAGTAGTCCCGCCGGCCGGTCGTCGACATACTGGAGCGCTCAGCGCTCCCGGTGCCCGGGCCCCATGACAGGGGTGGACGAGACCTTCGGCTGTCGGTGACCGCTGTTCACCGTGAGCCGAGGTCTCTTTTCTTGTCTCACGGTGTCCCGATCGATGAGGAACTCATGCTGCACGTCGTGATCCTGCTGGCATGCGCCGTCGCGATCTACTTGTCCTGCGAGTGGTTCGTCAACGCCGTGGAATGGCTGGGCGTCCGGTTGAAGGTCGGACCGCTCGCCGTCGGGACCCTGCTCGCCGCGTTCGGCACGGCGCTTCCGGAGAGCGTTGTGACGTTCGTCGCCGTGGTTTTCGGCTCCGGCGAGGCGCAGAAGGACATCGGTGTCGGAGCCGCGATGGGCGGCCCCCTCGCCCTGGCCACCGTCGCGTACGGCGTGACCGGCTTCATGATGCTGACCACCCGCCGGAAGCTCCAGGCCGCCGCCCGTACGGCCGCCCCCGTCGGCGGCGGATCCGGCGCGGCCACCGAGGACACGACGGTCGGCACGCCGGGCGACGACCTGGGCGACACCGGCAAGCTCGCGCGCGACCAGCGGTGGTTCCTCGCCATCTTCGTGGTGAAGGTGGCGCTGGGCCTGGTGGCCTTCGCGTTCAAGCCCTGGCTCGGCCTGCTCTTCTTCGCCGCGTACGCGGTCTACTTCTGGCGGGAGCTGCGCGACGGCGGCGAGCACGGCGACGGCGCGGACCTGGAGCCGCTGCTCCTGCAGCGCCGCCGCGAGACGCCGGCGACGTGGGCCGTCGTCACGCAGAGCGTCGTCACCCTTGTGATCATCTTCTTCGCGTCACAGCTGTTCGTGCACCAGCTCGACGCGATCGGCCCGATGATCGGCCTGCCCGCGGCGGTCACCGCGCTGCTGCTCTCCCCCATCGCCACCGAGCTGCCCGAGATCATGAACGCCGTGATCTGGGTCCGCCAGGGCAAGACTCCGCTTGCCCTGGCCAACATCAGCGGCGCGATGATGATCCAGGCGACCGTGCCGTCCGGGCTGGGCATCCTGTTCACGCCGTGGCGGTTCGACGGCGCCCTGCTCCTGTCCGGAGTGGTCACGATGGCGGCCATGGTGTTCCTGCTGGCGATGCTCAGGACGGGCCGCTTCAACGCCCGGACCCTGACTCTGGCGGCCGGTTTCTACGCCGTCTTCGGGCTCTGCCTGATCCCGATCCTGGCCTGATCCCGATCCTGTCCCGATCAGGACGGACCGGCGGTGACGCCGGTCCGCGGTCGGTGGCGGTGCCGGGCGGGACCGGCGGGAGCGGTCAGGCCTTCTTGGCCAGGCGGCTGCGCACGTCGTCCATGTCGAGGGCGCGTACCTGCTCGATGAGGCTCTCGAGGGACTCGGCGGGGAGCGCGCCGGGCTGGGAGAACACGATCACCCCGTCGCGGACCGCCATGATCGTCGGGATGGACCGGATGTCGAAGCGCATCGCCAGGTCCTGTTCGGCCTCGGTGTCGACCTTGCCGAAGACGATGTCCTCGTGCGTGGCGGACGCCTCCTCGTAGATGGGCGCGAACATCTTGCACGGCCCACACCAGCTGGCCCAGAAGTCGACCAGCACGATGCCGTCGCCGCTCGCGGTCTTGTCGAAATTCTCGGCGGTCAGCGTCGTCGTCGCCATGTCACAGCTCCTCGGTGTCGGGGTCAACGGGTCCTATCAGGCCACCCGCCCCCAGCACAACAGAGGAGGCACGCCGGTAATTCCGATGGCGCGCCGACACGAACGGTCCGGCGATGATGGCCACGACTCTCGGCCTCACAGCCCGGGTCCCCGGTCATACCGGGGGTGCCTGGGATGCGCAGCTCCTCGAGAGTCATCGCCGGACCGGTTGCAGACGCGCGCTTACCGGCGCGTCTGCGGAGCCGGAAGGTCGGTCAGCAGCACCGGCTGAACGCGTCACCCGGCGACGCCGTGTCCGCGGACGCGGAGACGGTGCCGACCGCCTGTACACCGACGAGTGAAGTGACTATAGCCAACACGAACAGGGCGATGACCCTGCGAAGGTGTGACATTGTTTTCTATCCTTTCGTGTGGTTCTGTCATTTTCTTGTAGAGGCGGACGGGATGCCAGGTCAAGAATCGCTCGGGGAACGGGTTCGTAACTTGCGGTTGCGCAAGCAACTTTCGCAGGCCCAGCTGGCCTGGCCGGAACTCTCCGACAGCTACGTGTCACTCATCGAAAGCGGCAAGCGCAGCCCCGCGCCGAGCATGGTGGCACTCCTGGCCCGCAAGCTCGGCTGCTCCGAGTCGTACCTGCTCACCGGGGTCACCGAGGAGACCATCAGCGGGCTCCGCGAGACGCTGGGGTACGCGCAGATCGCCCTGCAGAACGGCGCCGCCGCCGAGGCACGCATCCGCTTCTCCGAGGTCCTCGCCGACCCCGCCCTCGCCGACCTGCCCGCGCTCGCGCACGATGCCCGCTGGGGTCACGCGCTGGCCCTCGAGGCGACCGGAGCGCTCGAGGAGGCGATCACCGACCTCGAGCTCGCGACCGAGACGCTCTCCCCGCTGTCGGAACCCGAGCGATGGGCCGAGGTCCACACCGCGCTGAGCCGCTGCCACCGCGAGCGCGGGGATCTGGCCCTCAGCATCCAGGTCGGCGAGGACGCCCTCGAGCGGCTGACCGCGGCCGGCGGTCCGTGGACCGACACGATGGTGATGCTCGGCTCCACCATCCTGGCCGGCTACGAGATGCGCGGCGATCTGGCGTACGCGAGACAGCTCGCGGAGATCCTCATCGAGCGCGCGGAGGCCATCGGCAGCCCGCGCGCGCTGATGGCCGCGTACTGGAACGCCGCGTGGGTCGCGGATCTGCGCAGCGACGCCCAGGAGGCGCTCAAGCTGTCCGAACGCGCGATCGCCCTGCTCGGCGAGGAGAACGATCCGCGCAACCTGCCCCGGCTGCGGATGGCGTACGCCTACTTCATGCTGCGCGCCCACCCCGAACAGGCCGAGCACGCCCGGGAGCTGCTGGACCAGGCCGAGGGTGAGATGGTCTCCGGTTCGGCCAGCACGGTCGACATCGCGTGGTGCCTCATGTACCAGGCGCGAGCCGAGATCGCGCTCGGGCGGCCGATCGAGGCCGCGGCGCTGGCGCGGCGGGCGACCGACATGCTCAGCGAGACCGCCGGAATGGCCATCGCCGAGGCCTACACCGTCCTGGGTGACGCGCAGGTGCGCCTCGGGCTCCGCGAGGAAGGGGTCGCCGCGTTCTCCCAGGCGGTGGAGTACCTGGAGAAGATGGAGGCGCACCGGCCCGCCGCCCGCGCGTGGTTCGACCTGGCGGAACTGCTCGGGGCCGCGGGGCAGGCCGACGGGCAGAAGGCCGCCTTCCAGCGGGCTCTGGCCTGTATGGGACTCTGAACCGAAGTTCGCGGGAACCGATCCACCCCGCCTCGCGTCTACCTTGTCGTTCATGGAAGGCTTCATCCGGAAAAGCTGGATAGAGCCTGAAGTACGACCCTCGGAGGAATGACGTGATGGTTCGGCGGATCCGACTGGCAGCGGTGGCGGTCGTGGCGCTCACCCCCGCGTTGCTGACGCTGTCGGCCTGCGGTCACTCTCATCACCACGTGGTGCATCACCACGTCGTCCACCATGTCGTGGTGCACCACCGCCACCACTGACGGGATGTCGCCGGCCGGAGGCCCCGGCCGGCCCCTTCCTCCTCTCAACCGATTCGCCGACTCCTCTTGACGCGCGCGCGAAGTGGACTCATCCTCGGAGCTTGTTAGGAAACCTTCCTAACATCCGTCGGATGTCGGCGTGCCGACCCGGCGGCGCAGTCCCCCGCCGAGGAGGCCCGCATGTCCCACAGAAGGGGCCGGTCGACTGCCCTCGCGACCGCGGTCGCCGTCATCTCACTCCCCCTCGTCGCCGCGACCGGCCAGGCCGGCGCCGCTCCGGCGGCCACGGCCCAGCAGGCCGTCGCGGCCGCGACCCCCGCCCACCCGTTCCCGACGCATGTGACGTACAAGACGGGCGTCATGCCGTCCGCGAGCCAGTCCGCGCGCGACGCCGCCGTCACGAAGCAGTACGGCTCCTGGAAGAGCAAGTACCTGCGCGCCGCCTGCGGCGGCTACCTCGTCTACGCCACCGGGGACGCCCCGAACAAGGGCACTGTCTCCGAGGCGCAGGGCTACGGCATGAACATCGTGCCGCTCATGGCCGGCTACGACGCCGACGCCAAGACGGAGTTCGACGGGCTGTGGCACGTGGTGTCCACCCACCGCGACTCCCAGGGCATGATGGAGTGGAAGATCGACGGCAGTTCCTGCAAGTACGCCGACTCGGGCACGCCCGACGGCGCCACGGACGGCGACCTGGACGTCGGGTACGGCCTGATCCTCGCCGACAAGCAGTGGGGCGGCTACACCAGCGCGGCCAACGACTGGCTGGCCAAGCTCTACGCCGCCGACGTCGCCTCCGACGGGCACCTCAAGTGCGAGGACGACGGGCCGAACACCGACACCCGCCCGTCCGACCACATGCTCGACCACCTGCGCGCCTTCGCCGCCTACGACACCGCCCACGACTGGAACAAGGTCGTCACGCGCACCGAGGCGGTCATCAAGGCGTTCACCGCGAAGTACTCCCCCACCGCGAACCTCCTGTCGGACTTCGTGGTGAAGGCCAACACCAGCAGCCCGCAGCCGGCGCCCGCCGACTACCAGGAGAGCCAGCCGGACAACATCGTCGGCTACAACTCCGTGCGCGTGCCGTGGCACATGGGAACCGACGCCCTGCTGTACGGGTCGTCGGTGAGCGTCGGCGTCGCCACGAAGGAGTCGGCGAGCTACAAGAGCCACGCGGGCGGCGACCCGGCGAAGATCTACCCGCACACCAAGCTCGACGGCAGCCCGACCCAGACCGACGACCAGTCCGAGGCCGCCAACGACCCGGTCGGCGTGGCCGCCATGGCCGCCGGCGACCAGGCCTGGACGGACAAGCTGTGGAACTTCCTGGCCACCAACCCGTACGGCGACACGTACTACGGCGAGACGATCAAGATGCTCGTCTACATCGTCATGGCCGGTGACTACTGGTCCCCCGCGAGCTGACGTCGGCGGATCAATGACTCGTATCCGAGCACGTGGGCCCGCCGGGCACTCGCACCGGCAGGCCCGCGCGCTCATCAGGGGTGAAGTCGCGGTAACCGATGATCCGGCACAGCTGCCGGGCCCACGCCCCGGGATCGAGAACGAGCGCTCCGGCGTCGTCGCCGTCGGCGTACACCACCGTCCTGCCGTTCCTCGACGCGTCGAGGAACTGGTAATGCGTGGCCGAGATGGTGTCCGACGCGTCGCCGAAGTCGTACGACTGCTGGTAGGCGCGGGCTCCGACCCGGTAGACGCGCACGGCCTCGTTGGAGGCCAGCAGGAAGTGGCCGTGCGCGTCGAGGAACTTGGCGACGAAGGTGTCATTGCCCAGGCTGGGCAGTGGGCCGAGTTCCCTGCGGAGGGGGTGGCGCCGCCACAGTTCGACCACGCTGCCGTGGCGGAGCAGGGCGAAGTAGCGTCCGCTGGGGTCGTAGACGAGCGCGATCGTGTCGGTGCCGGTCGTCATGTCGGGCCTGAGCCGGCCGGTCCGCAGGTCAAGGACGTGGACGACCCGGTCACCGCCGGCGAGGACGATCACCTCGTCGCCGGTCGTGTACTCGCTGACGTAGAGCTGCGGAACGCCCCCGGCGACCGTCGGGTGCAGCGCCGTGGCATCGAACTCGGCCAGTCGCCGCCCGTCCCGGGGGTCCCACAGCTGGATCCGGGTGCCGGACACGGTGACCAGGTGATCCGCCCGGTCGAAGAAGTACGTCAGGGTGCTCGAGGACGTGGTGTCGACCGGCGGTGGCGGGACGGTGATCTGCGCCGTCGGCCGCAGCGAGGCGGCATCGCGTACGGCGATGAGGGATTCGCCCTCCCGCTCCGCCAGCAGCCTTCCGGTCCGGTCGAACCGGGGGACGTCGGCCTTGTCGGGGACGAGGTACGGCTTCGGCCGCACGGCTTCGGCCAGCGGCCTTCCGGTTCCATCGGTGGTGCGCAGTTGCAGGCGGGACCCGTCCTTGGCGACGTAGACGACGCGGCCGCCGTCGGGCGTGAGCGCGGCGCCGCCGACATCGATGTTCCCCGGCCCGGAGGACAGGCGCGTGTAGGTGATCTGCGTGTCGGCGGTGCCGATGAGCACGGGCCCGCCGCCGGTCGCCGCCAGGCGCGGGTAGTAGGAGGAGACCACCCCGTCGGGCAGGTGGGTCTGCGAGACCTGCCTGCCCTGGTCCAGGTCGATGAGGCTCATCGAGGACGCCCCGCCGACCGCGACGTGGTGCCCGGTCACGTCGGTGGCGGCCAACTGGCAGACGTTCTCGCCCTTCTGCGTGTACGGCCGGCCCACCGGTGCTCCGTCGGCGACGCGCCGTGCGGCCACCGCCGCCCCGCCGTCCCCGGTCCGGCAGAACGACACCACGTTCCCGTCGCCGGACACCCCGAAGCCGCTGACATCGGTCGCAACGGTGCGCTTCGCGCCCGTCGCCAGGTCGACGGCGACGACGTCCTCGGTATGCGACGGACCGGAGCGGTACACGCCGGTCAGCACCGTCCGGTCGTCGGGACCGAACCACACCGTGCCGTCGTTGTCCTTCGGGGCGGGCACGCGCCGGGGCGCGCCGCCCGTCCGCAGGTTCCACCAGACGACGTGGGCGCTGGACTCCGAGGCGAGCAGCGCGCCGTCCTCCGACAGGTCCGCCCGGTTGTCGGCGAACGAGTTCTCGGCGACCTCGGGCGCCGCGGGCAGCCGATGCGGCGCGCCGACCAGGCCGCGGTCGGCGTCGCGCACGTCGTACCACTCCACGGAGCCGTCGATGTTGACGAACGCGACCCGCTCGCCGTCGGGGGCGACCACCGGGAAGTCCACCTGAGTGTCGGAGTCCAGCCGCCGCTGCCGCATGCGGCCGTCGGCGGCGTGGGTGAACAGCGTCGCCGTGCCCTGGACGGTGCGCGCCAGCAGGACGTCGCCGTTGCGGCTCGCCTGGATCCTGGCGACCTGCCCGAGCAGCCCGGAAAGGGTGCGGTCCGACCAGGAGTACTTGAGGTACGCCCGCAGCAGCGCGTTGCGCGCCTCCTGCGTGGGAGAGGCCCGGTAGGCGGCGAGGGCGAGCATCACCGACTGCGCCGGGTCCAGGTAGGCCTCGTCGGCCGAGGACTGCACCAGCGCCCGCGAGTCGGCCAACGCGTCGAGTCCGGCGCTGACATGCCGCTGGTAGGCGAACAGCGACCCCAGGACCAGAGCCAGCGCGACCAGACCCGCCAGTCCGGACAGGATCACCTGGCGCCGGCGGGCGCGCGCACGCCGATGGAGTCGGCCTTGGCGCAGATAGTCGCGTTCGGCGTCGCTCAGGTAGGTCGAGCGTTCGGCCGGCCAGCGATCGGCGAGCTCGAGAGTGGACGAGGTCGGCAGCAGGTCCGGTGTCCGGCCGGCGTCGTTCCAGCGGTCCAGGTCATGCTGGAGCGATCCACGCCAGGCAAGGAACGAGCGGTCGTCGGCGACCCAGGCGCTCAGCCGGTCCCAGCCGCCGATCAGCGCCTCGTGGGCCAGCTCCACCGTCTCGACGCCCTCGCCGTCCCGGTCGGTCACGAGAAGCCGGGTCGCGGCGAGCCGCCGGGCGATGTCCCACTCCTCCGCACTCATCTCGGAGCGCAGGGCGGTCCTGCGCGTCGCGGTGGTGGAGCCGACCGGAAGGCTGATGAGCCGAGTGAATAACCGCTTGGCGTCGGGTTCCTCGGACGAGGGAACGCTCTCGGCCCATACCCTCTCGGCGTACGCGCTCAGCGCTCCGGGCACTCCGCCGAGCTCGTCGTAGGCGGCGTGGGTGAGCAGGCCACCGCTCTGCTGCCGCCACAGCAGGTCGAGGGTGAAGCCGAGCAGGGAGAGGGCTCCGGGCTCGGCGCCGGTGTCGGCGAGGATGCGGTCGACGAGGCGGTCCTCATAGCCGACTCCGGAGATCGCCGCGACCGGTGCGGTGACGACCCGCCGAAGATCCTCCTCGGACATCGCGCCGAGGACGTAGACCGGACGCCGTACGACGGGGGCGATCCGGGGATGGGCCAGCGCGGTCTCCAGGAAGTCGGCGCGCAGGGTGGTGAGCACGCGGACGGCGTCCGGCGGCGCGTCGGTGAACAGCACGCCGGCCAGCGCGTCCACCGCCTCGGTCTCCTGGGCGAGCAGTTCCTCGAACTGGTCGACCACGATCAGCAGCCGATCCCGTCCCTCGTTCCGCAGCACCTGCGGGACCAGATCACCCAGGCCGCCGTCGGCCAGCGCGTCCCTGAGGCCCGGGAGCCGCAGGAGACGTTCGGTGGCGCCCAGGTCGGGCTCCAGCAACGCCAGGAGCGCGGACGCCAGCGCGGACAACGGACTGCTGCCGGAACCCGGCCGCAGCACGGCCACCGCGAAGCCCTCCGCCCTCAGCCGCGGTACGACGCCCGCCAGCGCCAGCGAGGACTTGCCGGAACCGGACGGACCGACCAGGCATACGCGGCGTTCGGCGCGCACCATGGCCGCGAGCTCGTCGCTCTCCTTCTCCCGGCCGTGGAACACCCCGGCGTCGGCCTCCTGGAACGCCGCCAGGCCCCGGAACGGCGACGAGGGGAGGACGAGCCCGCGAAGCGGCGGCCAGGCCGCCATCAGGGCCTCGGTCGGGATGAGGTAGCTCACCGGCGGATCACCCGCTTCGGCGACCGCCATCATGCCGACCGCGCCGGCGAGGTTCTCGTCCCACACCGGGCCGCCGCTGAAGCCCCCGGAGACCCGGTAGCCGGCCCCGGTGAGGTCGACCTGCACCCAGCCGTCGGCCTGCCGCGACCGCAGTACGCCCGAGTGCCACACTCCGCCGGAACGCCCCAGGGGAAAGCCGAAGGCCCGCGCCGGATGTCCCCACAGGTCCCGGGCCTCCACCAGGCGGATCGGCCGGGCGCCGGGCGGGGATTCGTGGAGCCGGAGCACGGCGACGTCGCCGAGGGTCTCCGCGCCGGCCGCCGGCGGCACCCAGTGCTCGACGCTCGCCTCGACCGACGGCGCGGACGGCAGCAGCGGCAGGTCCAGCCGGAGGCGGGCGGACGCGTCGGGCCGCGTCCCACGATCGGCGCCGAGGGCGGCCGAGACGACATGGGCGCAGGTCAGCGCGAGCTCGGGGGTGACCAGGAAGCCGCCGCCGACCGGCTCACCGCTCGCGTCGTGGATCCGGAGCATCGCCGTGTCCAGGGCCGCAGGCCCCAGCCCGGCGGCCGCCTCCGGCCCCGCGGGGGTCATGAGGAGAACGCGGCCGGGTCACCAGAGTCGTTGGCTGCGGGTCTCCACTTCAGCGACACCGAGAAGGCGGCCTCCGCCGCCGTACTGGTGATCACCACGTCGGCCTCCGCGGACAGGGAGATGCCGAACTCGACGCCGATCTCATCCGGGGCGTCGACCATCTCCCGGAAGCTGCTGACGAAGTCCTCCGCGACGGGCCGGATGCCGGCGAGCATCTCGCCGAGCGAGCGCGTGGCCCGTGCGACGACCTGGCCCGGCCGGGCGGCCTTGACCAGGCCGTCGGCGGACTCGGCGATCTGAACCTTGACCACTTCCGCCGATTCGCCGTTCACCGTCACGGGCAACTCGACCAGATACGCCATGTTCCTCTTCCGCTCGTCACCGCTCTTCGCGGCATCCCTGCGCTTTCAGCGACATCCGCCCCGAACCGCCGTGTACACGGCGCGCGATGCCGAACGTACAACAGGAGTCGCCGATCCAGAAGGTGATCGCGGGATCACGGTTCCATCCCCGGCATGACCGCTGGTCGCCGTGAGCCGGGCTCCACGAAGGCCGCCCGGCCGGTGACCGAGGTCACCGGCCGGGCAGGTCGGTCTCAGTTCGCCGCTGGTGCCGTGCGCGTGCGTTTGAGGGCGCTGATCGCCTTTTGCGCCCCCTCCGCCTTCAGATCGACGAACGCCGGGGTGACGTCCAGCGGCGTCCGGTAGCCGTGGAGCGTCTTCGGGCCCTGGATGACGGTGCCGTGGTTCACGTCGAACCACTTTCCGGACGGCAGGAACACGTCCCGGGTCGTACCGCTGGTCAGCTGGGGCGCCGCCAGCACGGCCGGGCCGAGCATCCACTCGTCGTTCACCGTGTAGGCCCGGGCGTCCTTCGGGAAGTCGAAGAACAGCGGGCGCATGATCGGGTCGCCGGTGGCGACGCTGTGCTTCACCTGGTCCCAGATGTAGGGGGCGAGCCGGCCGTGCGTCTGGACGGCGTCGCGGTAGCGGTCGATCGTCTCCTGGTCGTACGAGACGGGTTTGCCGGTCTTCACGTCGTTGGTGCCGGCCGGCGACGCGGAGGAGTACATCAGCGGCATCAGCGCGGCCGACTGCGCCCAGCGGATGAGGACGTCCTTCTTCGGCGCGGGCTGGCCGCCGGAACCACCGATCATGTCGGTCTCGACGAACGGGTAGCCGATCGTGGAGATGGCGAGGTTCTGGGTGACGGAGGCGGCGAGGGAGTTCCAGCCCGTTCCCTTGTCGATCTGGCGGATGACGAAGCCGGTCTTCTGCGACCCGCTCCAGTGCGTCCGGATGCCCGCGCCCTGCAGGTCGAAGCCGTCGGCCAGTTCGGCCCCGAGCCGCTGGTAGTCGGCGCGCTTGTAGCCCTTGTCGGGCGCGCAGCTGTCGTCGAAGAAGCGGGTGTCGAACTTGAAGCCGTCCACCCGGTAGGTGCTCATCAGCTTCTTGAGGTTCGCGACATACCACGCCTTGGCGTCGGGGTTGGCCAGGTCGACGATGCCGGCCGTGCCGTTCCACCAGGTCACCTTGCAGGGCTTCGTGCCGTCGGTCTTGTCCTTCAGCAGGTAGCCGTGGTCGACGGCGTACTGGTAGTTCGTGGAGTCCAGGTTGATCCAGAGCGTGACCCAGATGCCGAAGTCGTAGCCCATCGCATGGATCTTGTCCGACATCGCCCGGGCGTCGGGGAAGGTCTTCGGGTCGAAGGTCAGGTTGCCGTAGTTGGACTCCCACTTGTCGTCGAGCTGGATCGTGTGTCCGGGGATGCGGTTGTCGTGCAGCTTCTGGGCCCAGTCGAGGATCTTGTTCTGGTCGACCTTCGTGTAGAACTGCGCCCAGGAGTTCCACAGCGGCTTGACGTACTGCTCGTAGGGGGCGTCGCTCTTCGCGGGCTTGCCGACGACGCCGGTGTGGTCGCGGTACACGTCGCGGGGGTTCGCCTCGACGAACACCGTCGCGTTGTACGTGCCGCCCGAGTCGATCGTGAAGCGGCCGAGGCCGTCGCTGCCGTCGTTGATGGCCACGTCCATGACCTCGCCGGTGTCGACGAGCAGACCCGTGGCACTCGAGGTGTACCAGAACGGATCGACCATCTCGTACGAGGCGGGGCCGAACGCGTTGTCGTGCACGTGCCCGGTCTCCAGCGGCCAGGGCTGGTCGGTGCCGGGGCCGCCCTGCGGGGTGGCCGTCTCGCCGTGGCCGTACCAGTGCCCGCCCGACTTCAGGTCGTACGCCAATCCGAGCTGATCGGGGCTGCCGCCCTTGACGCTCCAGGAAAGGGCGTACCGGTCGGCCTTCGGGGTGAGCAGCGCCTCGGCCGTGACGCCGTTCTGCGTGGTGGCCGCGTGGAGGCGCAGAACACCCTTCTTCCAGGTCCAGCCGGTGACCTTGGTCGCCCGCTGCCAGGCGCCGCCCGCGTGGAAGCGGAGGCCGCCGGTGGCGCCGCCGGCCGTGGCGAGCACCGTACGCCCGCGGCGCGCGGTCGTGATGGTCAGGGACGCGGTGGCGATGTCGACCGAGTAGCCCGGCGCCCCGGACGACGCGGGCACGGTCACGGTCACGGAGTGGGAGTCGTGGGTGACGCGCGGGCCGCCGGCCGATCCGGCCGCGGCCTGCGCGGGTGATACGGCGACGAGCGCGCCGAGCGCCGGCGCCGTGAGGGCGAGGCCGAACCTCACCATTCGATCATGCCATGACAGCACCCGATGCCTCCTCGTGAGGGTTCAGCAGGGCTGGCACCCCGAAACCCGGCCCGTGCAAGGTCATGATTTTTTCTGCTCATACTTGGATCCAAGCGAGCACATGTCAACACCCCTCACCGGAGCGTCGGCCTCCGTCAGCGGCTCGTTTATGCCGCTCACCTCCTAAAAAGCGCCAAATATGCCGATTCAAGGTTCTTCACGGTTGACGGCATGACTGCTCTGCGGCGTACGATCGTGCGCGATACGGCGCTCTATCAATCACATATGAGCACGGCGACGGGGGGCCGCGCCCTGAGACTCCACAGGAGCTTCGATGCGTGCCTCACCGTCCCCGTCGCCGACCGCCGTCGTCCTCACCGCCCTGCTCGCACTGCTCCTCGGAGTCGTGTCTCCCGCAGCGCGCGCCGCACCGCCGCCCGGACGCACGTCCGCGACGCCCGCCGGCGGCTCGTTCGACGTCGGTCCCGCCCGCGCCGCGCTGGCCCGCCTCATCCCCGGGCGCGACCGGCAGGTCGAACTCGTCCCCATGGCTCGCGGCGCCGAGGACGCCTTCCGCGTCTCCGGCCGGGCCGGGCACGTCGTGATCGAGGGCACCGGTTCCGCCGTCCTGCTCACCGGCTTCGGCTGGTACCTCAAGAACGTCGCGCACGCCGACATCTCCTGGAACGGCGAGCAGCTGAATCTGCCAGCCGTGCTGCCCGCGCCGTCCGCGCCGGTCACCCGCGCGGCGAACGTCCCCCACCGGTTCGCGCTCAACGACACCGACGACGGCTACACCGGGCCGTACCGGACCTGGACGGACTGGCAGCGCGAGATCGACGTGCTGGCCCTGCACGGCATCAACGAGGTGCTCGTCTACACCGGCGCCGACGCGACGTACTACGACACTCTCCGCGACTTCGGCTACTCCGACGCCGAGATCCGCGCGTGGATCCCGGCCCCGGCGCACCAGCCGTGGTGGCTGCTGCAGAACATGTCCGGCTTCGGCGGCCCCATCTCCAAGAGCCTGATCGAGCGACGCGCCGCCCTCGCCAAGAAGATCATCGGACGGCTGCGCGAACTCGGCATGACGCCGGTGCTTCCCGGCTACTACGGCACCGTGCCACCGGGCTTCGTCGCCAAGAACCCCGGTGCCCGGGTCGTCCCCCAGGGCACCTGGGGCGCCTTCACCCGCCCCGACTGGCTGGACCCGCGCAACCCGTTGTTCGCCCAGGTCGCCGCGGACTTCTACCGGCACCAGAGCGAGCGGTACGGCGACAGCACCATGTACAAGATGGACCTCCTGCACGAAGGCGGCCAGCCCGGTGACGTCCCGGTCGGGGACGCCGCGCGGGCGGTGCAGGCGGCACTGGAGAAGGCGCACCCCGGAGCGATCTGGACCCTGCTCGGCTGGCAGTCCAACCCGCGCCCCGACATCCTGTCCGCGGTCGACCGGAGCAAGGTGTTCATCGTCGACGGGCTGTCGGACCGGTTCCCGTCCGTCACCGACCGGGAGAAGGACTGGCAGGGCACGCCGTACGCCTTCGGCAGCATCTGGAACTTCGGCGGCCACACCACCCTCGGCGCGAACACCCCTGACTGGGTGAGCCTGTACCCACAGTGGCGCGACAAAGCGGGCAGCAAGCTGGCGGGGATCGCGATGATGCCCGAGGGCGCCGACAACAACCCAGCGGCGATGGCGCTGTTCACCGAGCTGGCCTGGACGCCCGGCACGATCGGGCTGGACGCCTGGTTCGCCGGCTACGCCAGGGCGCGGTACGGCGGCGACGACCCGCACGCCGCGGCCGCCTGGCAGGTGCTGCGCCGGACCGCGTACGGCACCACGCGCGCCGACTCCTGGAGCGAGGGCCAGGACGGCCTGTTCGCGGCACGGCCGAGCCTGAGCGCCACGACCGCCGCCGCGTACTCGCCGCAGCAGATGCGCTACGACCCCACCGCGTTCGACCGGGCGCTCACCGAACTGCTGCAGGTCGCGCCGGCGCTGCGGAACAGCTCGGCCTACCGGTACGACCTCATGGACGTCACACGGCAGGTGCTGTCGAATCGCAGCCGCCTGCTGCTGCCGCAGCTCAAAGCGGCGTACGACGCGGGGGATCGCCGGCGGTTCGAGGAGCTGACCTCGGTCTGGCTGCGCTCGATGACGCTGATGGACCAGGTGGTCGCGACGGACGGGCAGCACCTGCTGGGCCGCTGGCTCACCGCCGCCCGCGCGGCCGGATCGACCACCGCCGAAAAGGACCGGCTGGAGTACGACGCCCGCTCGATCATCACGACCTGGGGAGGCCGCGACAGCAGCGAGCAGGGCCTGCACGAGTACGCCAACCGTGAATGGGCCGGCCTGATCGGCGGACTGTACCGGCAGCGCTGGAAGACCTACTTCGGCGAACTCGACGCCGCCCTCACCGCCGGACGCGCCCCGAAGTCCATCGACTGGTTCGCGATCGACGACGCCTGGGCTCACGGGCACCAGCGGTACGCCACCCGGACGACGGGCGACATCGGCAGCATCGCGCGGACCGTGGCTGCGACGCTCGCCCGGGACCCGCACCAGACGACGCTGACCGCGTCCGCCGACCGGACGGCCGTCGCCGCCGGGCAGTCGGTCACGCTGACCGCGTCCTTCACCGACCGTGATGGCTTCGCCGCGGCCCGGAACGTGAAGCTGTCGCCGGCCCTCCCGGCCGGGATGACCGCCGAACCGCTCGGCGCGGTCACAACGGCCTCGGTCGGGCCCGGTGAGACGTTCACCGCCCGTTGGAAGGTCACCCTGACCGGCGCCGGCGACGAGGTGGTCGAGGCCCTGCCGGTCACCGCCACCTACACCACGGGCGGAACCAACGGCTCGACGTCGGGGGCGGCGAAGGTCATGGCGGCCACCGGCGTACGACCGCCGCTGAAGACGGTCTCGTTCAACGACGCGGTCTTCGGGCAGGCCGGCGACGATCTCGCGATCGAGGGCGCCGGGGCCGACCTGTGGAGCGGCACCAACGAGTTCGGAGCGGCCTACCTCGACGACTCCCTCGGCACGGACGGCACCGTCACCACGAAGGTCGTCACTCAGGACCGGACCGGCGGCTGGGCCCGCGCCGGGATCATCGTCCGCGATGACCTGACACAGAACGGTGCGGCGGGCTACCTGAACCTCGCGGTGACCCCGGACAACGGCTGCGTCCTGTCCTGGGACTCCGACGGCGACGGCCGGCTCGACTCGGTGAAGCAGGACACGTCCTTCGCCGCCCCGGCCTACCTACGGCTGGCCCGCAAGGGCGCGGAGTACACCGCTCAGTGCGGCACCGACGGAACGACGTGGCGGACCCTCGGAACGGTCACCGTCGCCGGCGCGACCGCGACGCAGGACGCCGGGGTGTTCATGACCGCCGCCAACGGCTGGACCGGCACCCGCGGCATGGCCCAGTTCCACCACCTCAGCGTCACCGGAAACTGAACCCAGGCCTCGGCGAATGGCTCATCTCGACCGCGCATCCGGTTGAGATGAGCCAGTTTCGCCAGGTGTGCGGGGTGCATGTCAGAGTTGGGAGGACAGCCGCCGCAGGATCTGCGCGGCGGGCTCGGCGGTGGCATTGCGATGCCCGGTGCCGGCCCACAGATTGATTCGTTCAGAGTCGTCCGCGGCAGCGGCGGCCTTGCGTATCGGGCTGGTCAGGTGGTGCAGCGCGGGATAGCCGGCCGGGGCGAGGTCGGTGTAGCGGTCGGTGAAGTGGTTGCGCAGTGCCCGCGCGGGCCGCCCTGTGAACGCCCGGGTCACTACCGTCTCGCGTCGTTCCGGGTCGGCCAGCGCGGCCCGGTAGGGACGTGAGGTGCCGGCCTCGTCCGCACGTAGCAGGACGGTGCCGACCATGACCGCAGCGGCTCCGGCACGTACCGCCCCGGTCACGGCGGCCGGGGTGGCCAGCCCGCCCGCGGCGACGAGCGGCAGCGATACCGCCTGGCTCACCTGGCCCAGCAGGTCGGTCAGGGGGATGGACGCCGGAATGTGCTGCGGGGTGACCGTTCCGGAGTGCCCTCCCGCGGCAGAGGCCTGCACGGCCAGCATGTCGGCGCCCGCTTCCACGGCCGAGCGAGCCTCAGCGGGCGAGGTGACCGTCTGGATGACCAGGGTTCCAGCGGCGCGCAGCGCGGCGATCACGGCCGTCTCCGGGATGGCGAAGGTGAAACTGACGACCGGCACCGGGTCGGACAGCAGCAGGTCGATCTTGTCCGACCAATGGTCATCGTCTTCGACGGGTTCAGCTGCCAGTGGATCGATGTCGTAGGCCTGGGCCTCAGGCGCGATAGTGCGGGCGTAGCGGCGGAAGGCATCCGGATCAACCGGGACGGGGTTGGGCGCGAACAGGTTGACCCCGAAGCCGACGCCGTCAGAGCGGACCGTGGCGATCTGCCCGGCCAGTACGTCAGCGGTCTTGTAGCCGCCGGCGAGGAACCCGAGGCCGTTCGCCCGGGCCGCCGCGGTGACCAGGGCCGGCGTGCTGGGGCCGCCCGCCATCGGCGCGGCCAGAATCGGGGCGCTCGCCCCGAGAGCGGTCAGTGGGGAAGCCATGACATGTCTTCTTCCCATCGGGATTCCCTTGCGTCACTGCAACTCACCGGTCAGGAACTGGGCACGGCCATGTCCGAAGGACCAGTCCTCGTCTCCATTCTCGGTGATAGAGACGATTAGATCACTCGGCGCGAGCCCACAATCATGTTGCAACCGGGTCGCCAGCGACTCGTAGAGCCTCTGTTTCTGCTCCCGCGTACGATGCCGGCTTATGACGTGAATGATGACCAAGCGATCCGTCCGCTCGATCCCAAGGTCCGTGTCCAGAGCAATAACCTCATCGGGGCTATGGTTGTCCACCACGTGATAGCAGTCACGCTCCGGGACGCCAAACGATTCGACTACCGCGGCATGGGCAGATTGGAGTAGGCTTCTAACTTCCTCTGGCCTGCGGCCTCTCACCAGATGGAACTGCAACAACGGCATACCCTACCTCCCGAACCTTCCGATTTAATTCGAGTCTGCTCGCCGACTAGACGAAGCGGCGGGTACGAGCCCGCCGCGGTTTGGCGCTGACCAGGCCGAGCAGGTCAGTCAGCATACTTAAGGGCTGGGTGTCCAGTTCGCCTACCACTGCAACGATGTCGTTGCGCAAGGTGGCATCGGTATATGGTTCGCTAAGCCAATGAAATTTCTCCACCACCCGTTGCCAGGAAAGAGGACGGCTGCGAGCTCCCTCGAAGTCGACCTGTTCGCGTGAAAGTCGCTGCCCATTGTCGAGCCGGATATGCACCCGGACCGGCGTCATCTGCGGGTAGCCGGCGGTCAACCCATCATCTGGACCGACCTCTACCCGCCGCAGCAGCGCCTGAACGTCGTCACGGGTGATCCGATCTTCGCGCAGCTGCTCGGGGCCCACCCGACCGTCGATCAGAGCAACCGAAGCAAGGTATTTGAGGTTGTAGTCGGCTTGTTCTTTGGTGCGCACAACCTCCTTATCCCCGAAAGCACCACCGCCAGCAATGTCGTAGGCGGTCTGAAACACCTCAAGTTGGACACCGGCGATGATCCGGTAGTCCAAATTGTGCTCGCTCACCAGATGGAGAACCGCCTCGATTACTGGCTGGCCGTGAATGAGCGAACAGTATTTCTTCAAATGAGTCTGCTCAACGACAACGAGTGAACGGTCGGATAGATTGAGATCAATACTCTGATCGAATAGCCGATTCAGTCCGTTCGGTCCCTCGAAGAGTCCCCGTGGCCCGGTGATGCCCCGCTCGGCCAGTTCGGTGGTGTACACAGCACGCTGCGCGGTAATGCCCGGGGAGATGCCTTTCCAGTTGGATACCGGCTCCGAGTGCACCGCCGCGAGCGAGACGTTGTCCACTGCCGCGATCGCGATAGCGTGCGCAGTGCGCTCGGCATCCAGCCCTAGCAGCCGTGATACTGCTGCGGCGATGGAAATCGAAAGTTGCAGTGCGTGATTCAGGCCTCGGGCCATCACCGGCACTTGCGCGCTGAAGCGGCACTGAATCTCGTACGCCAGGGCCAGCGCCAGAAGGAACTCCTGCCCGCTGACACGTTGACGTTCTGCAACGGCGAGAACCGCACCGAAATTGTCGGCCGGATGACACAACCCGCCGGGGGTCAAGTAGGTGTCGAGCAGATCGACATAGCGCACTAGTACCGAGTTGACCAGCGCGGCCTGGTCAATGCCGGCCCGCCCACCGCCGATCAGAGTGGCGTCCCCTCGGGTCCCCATTGATTCGGCGTGGTCACGGACCGAGGTGGCCATTTCGCCGTCGAGCGCCGCCAGCGCGCAACCCAGCGAGTCAAGCACGTTGCGCTTGAGGGCACTACGGGCGCTATCGGACATGTCATCAATATTCGCCGAGACAACGAACCGGCCGAGCTCATCGACCATGTACGAATCAGACATCGGATCCCCTCGACTGAGTGCCTAGCAGCGATGGTCAGTCGGCGAATATCTTCCCGGAAACGGACATATTGCTCTGCGGGAGCTCATGGACCACGACGTTGATGATCGCCGGATCCGATCCCACGGCCTCGTGGGTTCGATCGATCACCTCTTGGATGAGCCGGGTTTTTGCGTCGTCCTCGAGCCTCATCGGGATACTGATCTGGATAAACGGCATCAGGAACGTCTCCTCGCTGACGCCTCGGCCGCCGATGGCGCCGAGCTGGTCTGTCTGGGATACCGGGGTTACCGCCGACGAGGCAGGTTCTCCAGAAGTGCTCCGTCGTTGAGATTGCCGGGCACGAAGTCAGGAAGGTGTTCGCCGGCTTCGACGAAGTTTATGCCGCGACCCTCACGAATTACCAGGAACAACTCACTGATCGGCTCGTTGGTCGCCCTCCGGACGGCCTCGATCAGCCCGGTGGCCAGCTTACGTTTCTGCTCATCACTGCGGCCTTCGCGCATATCGCATGAGATGATGGACACGATATGCCCCCTCTATGTCGTTGGATTGGATTCCGGAATTCATCACCGGATGGAGTGCGGACGTTGACCTGAGCAGTTTGCATCGAGTGACTCGACACCACGATTAAAGGTCATGGCACTCCCTGGCAGTGCACAGACTTCGGGGTTCATGGGGTCATAAGCAACCTGGCTTACACCTGGGGGCCTGCCGCTCCGGAGAATTTCTACGCGACCGTGGTCTTCACACTAGAACCTCCATGGGGCATGATGAAATGCTTGCTGCGGTAGATTCATAGTTGTAATACATAGATCTTTCGGCTCAGGATCACACCCTCGCGCAGCACCCACGGGCAGATGACGACCCCCGGCAGCTCGAACAGGTCCATCGCGGCGTCGGCGACGATCGCGCCCGCCGGGAGCTGCGCTGGATGACGCTGATGGACCAGGTGGTCGCGACGGACGGGCAGCACCTGCTGGGCCGCTGGCTCACCGCCGCCCGCGCGGCCGGATCGACCACCGCCGAAAAGGACCGGCTGGAGTACGACGCCCGCTCGATCATCACGACCTGGGGAGGCCGCGACAGCAGCGAGCAGGGCCTGCACGAGTACGCCAACCGTGAATGGGCCGGCCTGATCGGCGGACTGTACCGGCAGCGCTGGAAGACCTACTTCGGCGAACTCGACGCCGCCCTCACCGCCGGACGCGCCCCGAAGTCCATCGACTGGTTCGCGATCGACGACGCCTGGGCTCACGGGCACCAGCGGTACGCCACCCGGACGACGGGCGACATCGGCAGCATCGCGCGGACCGTGGCTGCGACGCTCGCCCGGCCCGCCGATTCGCCGGCGAGGCTGCGGTCATCAGGATGCCGACCTGGGAGTTCGTGCTGATGAGGTAGGCGAAAGCACGGCCATGATCGGCGAACATGGCGCATACTGGTAGGTAAATGAAAAGCTCCCACTCCGCCGCTCGGCGCCACTTGCCCACCAGTCCCTTCAAAGCCCCTGCCGCCCCGCCGCCTGTTGAGCAGTTCGCCTTGCAGGACAAGGTGAGCCACGACAAGTACGGCCTCGGTGTGGTCATCGATGTCGAGGAAGGCATCGCGGTGACCGTGGATTTCGGTTCGCAGACGGAACGAATCCCGACGCCCTACGCCAAGCTCGTCAAGTTGTGAGACGGCCGGCGCTACCAGCAGAGACGTAGCGCCGCGCCGACTCTTGCTGCCGCCGCGGGCATGCCCGCGGCGGTTGTCGATCCCACGCGTGCCGGGTGGTCTTCCGCTCGGGCCGCGATCATTGCGGCGGCGCATCCGTCCTGCGGCTGTAGGCCGTCATCGCGCTGTGGATGTGCCGCCAGGTGACGTGGTGGCTGCTGGAACCGATCGGCGTCCATGCCCGGGCGAGACGCCGAAAGAAGTCGTCATCGGCACAGCGGCCGCCCGCACCTTGCCCGATGTAGATCAGCAGGTCGCCCGTGTAGGCGTGGAGGGCCTTGTTCGCCCACGGGTCGCCGTGAGACGGCCAGCACAGCAGCAGCGCCCGGTCCGGATGGCGCCGGGCGGCGGTCGGGCCGTCTCGCCGGATGACGGAGTATTCGGTTCCGTCGGTGTAGGTGTTGGCGGAGGAGCTGACAGGCTCATAGGCGATGGCGTCGATGCCGGCTTGTATCGCCTGCCACACCCAATACCCCGAGCCCGCACCGATCTCGACCAGACCGCGCCCGCGGAGGATCCGGGCGAGCCAGGCGATATCGCCAGGTGAGGGGATCGCCCATGAGTAGCGCTTGGTCAGCAGGTGATGCCCGACGGGAAGCCCGCGGGCGAAACCGTCGGGACAGATCCCCTGCCCGGCTTCACGCACCGACGGCAGCTGCCGGACGATCTCCCAGTACGGGTTGTCGACACCGGCGGGGGTGACCTGATCGTAGGCGCTCCCGGCGATCCGGAAGGCCGCCGCCTGGTCCGTGAGACCGGATCGTCGCGCCCACCACTGGTGGATCTCAGCACGCTCTGCTGACACGGTCACCCTGACCTCCTTGGCGGACCCCTCGGACGATATACACCCGGCTGCGGGCGGAATAGTGGCGATGCCCGGTCAGTGCGCCCGGACGCCGGGCGGCGGATAGCGTTGGCGTTCTATGACAGCAACCCTTGTCGCGAAAGATCTCGCCGCCGGGCACGGCGACCGTGCCTTGTTCTCCGGGCTCGACCTGGTCGTCTCCACTGGAGAGGTCATCGGGCTGGTCGGGGTCAATGGCGCGGGGAAGTCCACCCTGCTGCGGACTCTCGGGGGGCTGCTCACCCCCGAGGGCGGTTCCGTGGCGCTCAGCCCGTCGTCGGCGGTCGTCGGCTACCTGCCGCAGGAGCCGGAGCGGCGCGACGGCGAGACCGTGATCGGCTTCCTTGCCCGGCGTACCGGGGTGGCGCGGGCTCAGCGGGAGCTGGACGCCGCGACCGAGGGCCTGGTCGGTGAGCGTGAGGGGGCCGAGGACGAATACGCCTCCGCCTTGGAGCGATGGCTGGCCCTGGGAGGCGCCGATCTCGAGGACCGGGCCGGGGAGGTGGCCGCCGAGCTGGGGCTGGCGGCCGACCTCGACCAGCGGATGACCTCGCTGTCCGGCGGGCAGGCGGCCCGCGCGGGGATGGCGTCGCTGCTGCTCAGCCGCTATGACATCTTCCTGCTCGACGAGCCCACGAACGACCTGGATCTGGACGGGCTGGAGCGGCTGGAGCGGTTCGTCACGAGCCTGCGGGCCGGCACGGTGCTGGTCAGCCATGACCGCGAGTTCCTGGACCGAACGGTCACCCGGGTGGTGGAGCTGGACCTGGCCCAGCAGCAGGTGAACGTCTACGGCGGCGGCTACGCCGCGTACCTGGCCGAGCGTGAGGTCGCCCGCAGGCATGCCCGCGCCGACTATGAGGAGTACGCGGGTAAGGTCGCCGCGCTGGAGCAGCGGGGCCGGACGCAACGGGACTGGGCCGCCAAGGGCGTCCGGAACGCCAGGAAGAAGGCCCGGGGCGCCAACGGCGGGGACAACGACAAGGTCGGCCGGAACTTCCGCGCCGACGCGAGTGAGAAGCAGGCCTCCAAGGTCCGCCAGACCGAGCGCGCGCTCGAACGCCTCGACGTGGTCGAGGAGCCCCGCAAGGAGTGGGAGCTGCGGATGGAGATCGCCGTCGCGCCACGCGCCGGTGCCGTAGTGGCGACCCTGAACTCCGCGGTGCTGCGGCTCGGCGACTTCACTCTGGGCCCCGTCGACCTGCAGATCGGCTGGGCCGAACGGGTCGCGATCACCGGAGCCAACGGGGCGGGCAAGTCGACGCTGCTGTCGGCGTTGCTGGGCCGGGCCGTTCTCACCGAAGGCCACGCCGCGCTCGGTCCGGGCGTGGTCATCGGTGAGGTCGACCAGGCGCGAGCGCTGTTCCTCGGGGAGGGTTCCCTTCTCAGTGCCTTCGGCGCGGAGGTTCCCGACTTGTCGCCGGCGGAGATCCGTACCCTGCTGGCGAAGTTCGGCCTGCGCGCCGCGCACGTGACCCGCCCCGCGGCGACGTTGTCCCCTGGTGAGCGCACCCGGGCGGCCCTGGCGTTGCTTCAGGCGCGGGGCGTGAACCTCCTCGTTCTGGACGAGCCGACCAACCATCTCGACCTGGCGGCGATCGAACAGCTGGAGTCCGCGCTCGACTCCTTTCCCGGGACCCTCCTGCTGGTGACCCACGATCGCCGGATGATCAACGCAGTGCACACCACCCGCCGTCTCCACGTCACCAACGGCCGTGTCGCCGAGATGGCCCCGAGCTGAGCCACAACGGCGGCCGGGTCAGTCCGGGTCGGGGAGGGTGCTCAGGTGGCGCAGGATCACGCCCTCGCGCAGCGCCCACGGGCAGATGACGGCCTCCGGCAGGTCGAACAGATCCATCGCGGCGTCCGCGACGATCGCGCCCGCCGGGAGCTGCGGCGCCCGCCCCTCCGACACCCCCGGCAGCTGCGTGCGCTCCTCCACGCTCATCTCGGCGAGCCGCCCTGCCCACTCGGTCAGGTCGCGGTGACTGAGCACCCGCTGGACCAGAGAGCCCTGGCCGGTCGGGGCTGCGCCGGCGATCCGCGCGAGTTGCTTGAACGTCTTGGAGGTCGCCACCGCGTGGTCCGGCGTGCCACGCCGGGTCACCCCGGACACCTGCCGGGCGATCGTGGCACGGACGTACTTGCGCAGGGCACGGACCTCGTCGGCCGGCGGCGGGTCGGCGGTGAACCAGTCCCGGGTCAGCCGCCCCGCGCCCAGCGGCACCGAGGTGGAGAAGTCCGGGTCCTCATCGGCGCCCGCGGCGATCTCCAGGGAGCCGCCTCCGATGTCCAGGACGAGCAGGCGCCCGGACGACCAGCCGAACCACCGCCGGGCCGCCAGGAAGGTCAGCCGCGACTCCTCATCCCCGGACAGCACCTGAAGGTCGACACCGCTGTCGGCGCGTACCTTGGCGAGGACGTCCTCGCCGTTGGCCGCCTCGCGCACGGCCGAGGTGGCGAACCCGATGAGCCGCTCGACGCCCTTGTCCTCGGCGATCCGCATGGCCTCGTCGACGAAACGCCCCAGCAGCGCCGCCCCCTGCTCGGACAGCCGGTCGCCGTCCTCCAGATGCGCGGCGAGCCGCATCTCCTCCTTGTGGGAGAAGGCCGGCAGCGGCGCGGCTCCGTGGTGCGCGTCGACCACCAGTAGATGGACCGTGTTCGATCCGACGTCCAGGACACCCAGTCTCATGGCCCGCACGCTATCCAACCGTCGAGGCGGTGTGTCGCCCGCCGTTCACAAAGCGGTCATCTTCGGCCAACACGGCTCTCGCCTGGCGAACGACGGCGACATCGACGAATCCGCCGTCGGGCAGGGCGACGGCCCCGGTCCCCGCCGCTTCGCCCTCCTCGTAGGCGGCGACGATCCGCCGGGCGGCGGCCACCTCCTCCGAGGTCGGGCGGTACACCTCGGCGATCACCGGTAGCTGGGCGGGGTGGATCGCGGCCCGGCCGCGGAAGCCCAGGGCACGGCCGAGCCGGCAGGAGGCCGCGAGCCCGTCGAGGTCCCGCACGTCGGGATGGACGGACTGGACCGGGGCCGGCAGGCCGGCCGCCCGTGCGGCGACGACGATCCGCGACCGTGCCCAGGCCAGGCCGCCCTCGTCGGTCACGCCGAGGTCCGCCTTCAGGTCCGCCTCGCCGAGCCCGACGCTCGCCACCGCGGGATCGGCGGTCGCCAGCTCATGGGCCCGCTCGACGCCCAGCGCTGACTCCAGCAGCAGGTGGAGGGCGGTGCCGGGGACGAGGGCCGCGATCTCCCGTACCTGCTCCACGGATTCGACCTTCGGCAGGCGGACGCCTTTCGTCGCCGGGAGCAGGTCACGCAGGACCGCCAGGTCGGCGCGGCCCCACGGGGTCCGGACGTCGTTGACGCGGACCTGGACCGGGCGCGGCGGGTCCGCCAGCAGCCCGGCGACGTGCTCCCGGGCCTGGTCCTTGTGCGCGGGCGCGACGGCGTCCTCCAGGTCGAGGATCACCACGTCGGCGTCGGTGGCGAGCGCCTTGGCCACCCGGTCGGGCCGGTCCGCCGGGACGTACAGCAGGGTCGGCACCTCAGCTCACCCCCGGTCCCGCAGCGCGGTCTGCCCCTCGATGACACGGCAGGGTCGGCATCTCGGCTCACTCCCGAGCCCACGGCGCAGCGGCACCTCAGATCACCCCGCGGGCGCGCAGCGTGTCGATCTCGCCGGTGGTCAGGCCGGTCTCGGCGAGGACGCGGTCGGTGTCGGCGCCGTGCGCGCGCCCGGTCCACCGCAGCGCCCCCGGCGTGGCCGACAGGCGGAACAGGACGTTCTGCATGCGCAGCGGCCCGAGGTCCGGGTCGTCCACGGTCGTGATCGCCTCCAGCGCGGCGAGCTGCGGGTCGGCCATGATGTCGCGCACGTCGTAGATGGGCGCGACCGCCGCCTCGGCCTTCTCGAACTCGGCGAGGACCTCCTCCCGGGTCCGCTCGCCCACCCACGCGGCGACCGCCGCGTCCAGTTCGTCGGCGTGCTGCGCCCGGCCGGCGCCGGTGGCGAACCACGGCTCGTCGACGAGCTCGGGGCGGCCGACGAGCCGCATGACGCGCTCGGCGATGCTCTGCGCGGAGGTGGAGACGGCGACCCAGGACCCGTCCGCGCACCGGTAGGTGTTGCGCGGCGCGTTGTTGACCGAGCGGTTCCCGGTGCGCGGCGGGACGAGGCCGAGCTGGTCGTACCCGGTCGGCTGGCCGCCGAGCACCGTCAGGATCGGCTCGAGGATGGACAGATCGACGACCTGGCCGTTGCCGGTGAGATCGCGGGCCCGCAGCGCCGTCATCACCGCGTACGCCGTGGCGATCGCCGCGATGCCGTCGGCCAGCCCGAACGGCGGCAGCGTCGGCGGCCCGTCCGGCTCGCCCGTCATCGCGGCGAACCCGCTCATCGCCTCGGCGAGCGTGCCGAACCCCGGGCGCCGGGCGTACGGGCCGAACTGGCCGAATCCGGTCACCCGGGCAAGCACGAGACCCGGGTTGGCCTCCTGGAGCCGCTCGTACGGCAGGTTCCAGCGTTCGAGGGTGCCGGGCCGGAAGTTCTCGATCACGACGTCGGCGTCGCGGACCAGGCGGAGCAGGACCTCCTGGCCCTCGGGCGCGGACAGGTCGAGGGTGATCGTGTGCTTGTTGCGGCCGAGCATCTTCCACCACAGGCCGATGCCGTCCTTGGCCGCGCCGTGCCCCCGCGCGGGGTCGGGCCTGCTGGGGTGCTCGACCTTGACGACCTCGGCGCCGAAGTCGCCGAGGAACATCGCGGCCATCGGCCCGGCGAACAGCGTCGCCAGGTCCAGGACGCGGACTCCGTCCAGCGGGCGGGTCATGATCGCGGCTCCGCGAGCGCGGCCGTACGGGCGGCGAGGTCGCTGAGGCGCACGCCGTCGAAGCCGGTCAGGCTGCTGGCCACGCGGTCGCGCAGCGGCCGCGTCCACTGATCGGGCAGGCGTCCGGCGCCGAGCAGGGCCCCGGCGACCGACCCGACGGTCGCGCCGTCGGAGTCGGTGTCCCAGCCGCCCGCCACCGCCGCCGCGATCGACCGGGTGAAGTCCCCGCCGCCGTGCACGAGGGCGGCGGCGACCAGGGCGGCGTTGTTGATCGAGTGCACCCAGTGCAGGTCACCGTGGCGTTCGTGCAGCCCGTCGGCGACCCGCTCGAAGTCGTCCTCCTTACGGGCGGACGCGACGGCCTCCCGTACGGCCCGGGCCAGGCGGGAGCGGGGCGGGACCACCGCCAGGCCCGCCTCGATCACCTCGTCGACGGTGCCGGCGACGAGGGCGGTCGCGCACATCGCGGCGGCGAACATCGCGCCGTACACGCCATTGGCAGTGTGGCTGAGCCGCGCGTCCCGGTGCGCCATCGACGCGGCGGCCGCCGGGTCGCCGGGGTTCACCCAGCCGTACACGTCGGCGCGGATCTGCGCGCCGATCCACTCCCGGAAGGGGTTCCGGTACGACGCGGTCCGAGGCGGTGCGACACCGAGCAGCAGGTTGCGGTAGGCGACCCGCTCGGCGGTGAACACCCGCCCGCCCGGCAGCTCGTCCAGCCAGGCCTGCGCGACGTCGTCGGTCGTGAACCCGCGCCCGTACCGCTCGAGGACGGCCAGGGCGAGCATCGGGAAGTTGAGGTCGTCGTCCTCCGGGGTCCCGTCGAGGTTCTCGGCGAGGCTGTTGGCCGCGCTGCGGCGGTTCCACGGCCAGCGCTCGGCGACCTCCGCGGCCAGGCCCTGGGCGGTGAACCAGCCACGGATCGGCCAGTTCCCGGTCGCCTCGGCGATCTCCCGGATGCCCTCGCGCGGGATCTTCTCCACGGGCTTGCCGAGCACGCACCCGGCGGCGCGGCCGAGCCACGCCCCGTGCATCCGGTCGTACGCGGCCGGCCGCGGGTCGCCCGCGGGCCAGTCCGGGCACGCGGCGACGATCTCCGCCAGTTCGGTCGGCTCGTCGTACGGCGACGGCACCGCCGCGAGCTCGTCGAGCAGCTGCTCGGCCAGGGCGCGCAGCTGCGGTGACGCCGGTTCCGGCGAGGCGCCGGCGCGCGGCGGCGCGTCGTGACCGCCGGCCGCGTGCCAGCGCGCCGCGATCTCGGCGACGTCCCGGCCGTCCTGTGCGGCCTGGCGGAGCTCGTGCCCGATCAGGTCCTCGGGCTGGACCCAGGTCAGCCTCATGACAGCAGCTCCGCGAACGCCTGCTCGTGCGCGCGCCGCCGGGCCACGTCGGCCTTGTGCACGCGCTCCGCCACGGCCGCGATCGCCAGGCCGGGCGCCTCCAGATCGAGGCGGCTGGCGACGGCGACGTCGTTCCGCCAGTCGGCCGGGACGGCGACCGCGCCGCCCAGCGCCCCGGCGATCGCGCCGCCCATGCTGGCGATCGAGTCGGCGTCGCGGCCGTAGTTGACCGCCCCGAGCACGGTGTCGCGGTATCCGCCTCCCGCGATGAGCAGGAAGGCGAGGGCGAGCGGCAGCTCCTCGATGCTGTGCGTGCGGCTGGGCCGCCGTGCGCCCAGGCCCTGGTCGCGGTAGGTGTCGGCGACCGTGTCGAACGGCCGGACCGCGTCGCGCAGGCCCTCGAACGAGCCCTCCCACTGCGCGTAGCCGCGCGCCCGCTCGCACGCGGCCTCGATCGCCGCCCTGGTGCCGTCCTTGGCCAGCCGCACCGCCGTCGCGACGACGGAGTCCGGCGTCGCCCCGGGCCGCATCGCCTCCGCCACGGCCGCCGCGAGCACCCCCGCCGCCTCCCGGCCGTAGCTCGACTGGTGCGCCCCGGCCAGGTCGATCGCCTCGGCGTACGCGCCGTCAGGATCGGCCGCGTTCACGATGCCGACCGGGGCCATGTACATCGCCGCCCCGCAGTTGACGATGTTGCCGACGCCCGCCTCGCGCGGGTCGACGTGGCCGTAGTGCAGCCGCAGCGCCAGCCACTTCTCGGCGAGGAACACCCGCTGCAGCGGCAGCGCCTCCGCCTCGAGCTCGGGGATCCAGCGCTTCTCCCCCATCATCTCCGGCACTAGGTACTCCGCGGCCGAGTACGCGTCCAGATGGCCGCCCGCCCGCTCGTACACCCGGACCAGGGCGTGCGTCATGAGGGTGTCGTCGGTGACGTGCCCGTCGCCCTTGTGGTACGGCGCGATCGGGCGCGCGTTGCGCCAGTCGGCGAAGTACGGCGGCACGATCCCGGTCACCCAGCCGTCGTAGCGCTCCCGGATCTGCTCGGGGGTCCATCCCTCCGTCGCCCCGCCGAGCGCGTCCCCGACCGCGGCGCCCACGAGCGCGCCGACGGCCCTGTCCTGCAACGGAGTCATTGCGATCCCTCCTGGTGAGCGGCCCCGAACGGGCCGCTGAGTCCGTCGGCGATGGTGACGAGATCGGCGCCCCGCAGCTCCGGCAGGCAGCAGCCCGCCAGATGCCGGGCGCGCTCCCGCCAGGTCTCCGGCAGGTCGGCCCAGCCGGTGGCCGCTCCCGTCAGCGCGCCGGTCAGCGCGGGCGCCGAGTCGGCGAGCGCGGCGAGGCAGGCGGCGGCCGGCACGGCCTCGGCCAGGTCGCCGCCCGCCGCGCGGGCCAGGGCGAGCGCCACCGGCACGGTCTGCGCGGCCGCGACGCCGTAGCTGTACACGTGGTCCTGAAGGGCCGCGTCCAGGCTCGGGACGAGCGCGAACGCGTCACCGGGCAGATCGAGCGCGAGGGCCGCCGCCCGGTGGATCGCGGTGCCCTCGGGCAGCTCCGCGAGCGCGGCCTCGACGGCGTCGCCCACCGGCGCTCCCGCCACCGCGACGGCGATCGCCGCGGCCATCGCCCCGGCCCCGTGCACCCCGTCCTCGGCGTTGGTGATCTCCGCGTCGGCGCGGGCGGCCCGGGCCGCCGCATCCGGATCTCCCGGGTGCGCGGCCCCGAACGCGACCGCCCGCACGGCGGCGGCGTCGTCGAAGAAGTGTGGGTTGTCGTGGCCGCTGGCGGGCGGGCCGACGCCGCGCGCCAGGTTGTCCAGCGCGGTGCGCACCGAGATCCTGGCCCGTACGTCCTCGCCCAGCGCCGCGAACGCCGCGCGGCGGTCGGTGCCCAGCGTGCGCGCGGTCCAGGCGAGCCACTCGGCGTCGTCGGACGGGCCTACGGCGAGGGCGGCGACCGGCTGGTTCAGCGCGAATGGCACCGGCAGGGTCGTGACCCGATGGTCCTCGGCGAAGCCATCGAGCTCGCGGCCGAGCCGGCGGGTCCACGGCGCCAGCAGCGCCCATCGGTGGCGTGCGGCGGGCCAGCCGGCGGCGTCGCCGATGGCCAGGCCGGCGAAGGCCCCGCGAATCCGATCGCGTCGGTCCCCCGATGACATCTGTGTCCTCCTCCCCTAGCCGTTCCGCGTGTCGGCGTCCGCCGACGCGTCGGCGGCCTGCCGGGTCTCCGGCGATGCGCCAGCCTCGCGAGCGTCCGGTGATGCGGCGGCCCCGCGGGCGTCCGGTGATGCGGTGGTCTCGCGGGCGTCCGCCAGGGCGTCGGCGACCTCGCGGACGTCCCGGCCCGCCACGAACGGCAGGCAGGCGCCCCGGACCGGGCCGATCGCCCGCGCCCAGCGCTCCGGTACGCCGCCCTCGCCCCGCCCCGCGCCCGCCAGCGCCCCGGCGATGGCGGCGGTGGTGTCGGCGTCACGGCCCAGGCTCACCGCCGTCACCGCGGACTCCTCCACATCACCGCCGCCCGCCAGGTACGCGGCGAACGCCAGGGCGACCGCCTCGGGTGCCAGGTCGGTCCAGGGGTAGTGGCGCACGACCACGGCTTCGTGCAGGTCCGCCGCGAGCCGGTGCCGGTCGGGGTCCGCCGCGATCCGCACGGCCGCACGGACACTGCGGGCGGTCCAGGAGTCGTCCGGGACGACGGCCAGACCGGCGGCCACGACCTCGCCGGGCGCGGCGCCGGTCATCGCGACGGCGACCGCCGCCGCGACGGCCCGGCCGCCGTGGACTCCCTCGCCGCTGTGGCTTACAGCGCCGTCGACGGCCACGAGGCGGGCCGCCTCGGCAGGGTCACCCGCGGCGAAGATCCCGTACGGCGCGGCGCGCATCGCCAGTCCGTCGGACCAGCCGTGCTGGTGCCAGCGGCCGGTCAGCGGCGGAAGCAGACCCTGCCGCAGGGCCTGGGCCGTACCCAGCTCGGAGAAGCCCGCGCCCTTCATCGGCCCGTCGATCGGCAGGACGTGCTCCCGGTAGGCGGCGACGACATCCTCGCACGTGAGCGCCGAGCCGTGCGCCTGCAGCAGCGTCGCCGCGAAGATGGCGTACTCGGTGTCGTCGGTGCCCGCCGGGCCGCCGTCCGGCCCCGGTTCGAGCTCGGTGAGGCGGCCCCAGCGCCGCGTGATCTCCTCGGGCGTGAGGTTCTCGGCGGGCCGCCCGAGGGCGTCGCCGGCCGCCAGGCCGAGCAGACACCCCCGGGCACGGTCCCGGAACTCCCCCTCGCTCACTTGTTGTAGCGCTCCAGGACCTTGTTGCCGTCGTCGGTCAGCTTCTTCGCCAGGTCGTCGAGGCTGATCTTGTTGGCGAAGTAGGACTGCAGTGCCGGCGTGGCGACCTTGCTCTTGAACTCGTCGAACCCGTTGACCTTCAGGTACGGGGCCAGGATGAGGCTCTTGGCCGAGGCCGTGGCGACGTTCCAGCCGTACTTGTCACCGGTCAGCGTCGGGTCCTGCGCGGCCGTCTTGCTCGTCGGGATCAGCCAGTCGCCCTTGGCGAGGTCCGCCTGGTGCCGCCCGTTCAGGAACCAGGAGATGAACTGCATCGCCTCCTTGGGGTGCTTGCTGTCGGCGGCGACGGAGAGCGTCTGCGAGATCGCGCCCTGCTGGGCCGTCTGGCCCTTCAGCGGCGGGATCGTCACCCACTGGAAGCCGCTGGGCGCCTCCTCGACGACGTTCTGGCGCAGATAGATCCCGGCGGGCACCATCGCGTACTTGCCCGCGTAGAAGCCGGGCAGCGGATCGGTGGTGCCCATGCCGAGCGTCGACGGGTCGGCCGTCTTGTCCTTGTACAGCTGGTCGTGGATTCGCTGCAGGACCTCCTTCTCCTGCGGGCCGACCTTGACGGTGGTCTTGCCACCGGAGGTCTGGAAGAAGGTGCCGCCGAAGTTCAGCGAGAGGTTGAGCACCTTGTTCACCGGGGCCTTGAGCGGCCAGGCGATGCCGTACCGCTTGCCGACGGTCAGCTTCTTGGTGATCTGCTCGAACTCGTCCCACGTCCACGGATTGTCGGCGGTGGGGATGCGCACCTTCGCCTGGTCGAGCATCGTCTTGTTGGCGAGGATGACCTGCGACTCCTGCAGGAACGGCACGCCGTAGATCCCCTGCCCGCCCCGGCCGTCGAAGGTCGCGGTGCCCCAGGCGGCATCCGGGATGTCGCTCTTCAGCGCCGGGGGGATGAGCTTGGTCAGGTCCGTGAGGTATCCCTTGGCCGCGAAGCTCGCCAGCGCGGAGGAGTCATTGTGGATGACGTCCGGCGGGTCGCCGCCCTCGAACGAGGTGACCAACTGGTCGTTGACGGTGTCCCAGCTGCCCGGGTCGTACTCCACCTGGATCTTCGGGTTGTACGAGTTCCACTCGCTGACGAGCTTCTTGTTGGCGGCGATGGACTCCTTCTGCCAGGCCAGGCTGAGGAACTTCAGTTCGATGGTCTTGGCGTTGCCGCCCCCCGAACAACCGGCGGCCAGGCCGATGACGGTGGCAGCGGCGATCGCGAGCGCGGAGCGAGGACCGCGACGCATGGATACCTCCTAGTTAACCCTTGACGGCGCCGGCAGTGAGGCCCGAGCGAAGCCGACGTTGGATGATGGCGAAGAAGACGAGGCTGGGAAGGGTGGCGAGCAGGGACGCGGCGGCGAGGGGGCCCAGCCGGGCGGCCTGCTCCGCGCCGGTGAACCTCATCAGCGTCAGCGGCAGGGTCGCCTTGTCCGGGTCCTTGAGGATCACCAGGGCGAAGAAGAACTCGTTCCATGAGGAGATGAAGGCGAACAGCAGGGTGGCGACGACCCCCGGCGCCAGCAGCGGCGCGATCACGTTGGCGAGGATCTTCACTCGCCCGGCGCCGTCGACCGCGGCGGCCTCCTCCAGCTCGCGTGGCACGTTCCGGACGTAGCCCAGCAGCATCCACAGCGCGAACGGCAGGACGAACGTGGTGTGCACGAGGACCAGGCCGGGCAGGGTGTTCACCAGCTCCAGCCGCCGCATGATGATGAACAGCGGGATGATGGTCAGCACGACCGGGAAGACCTGGCTGACCAGCACCCATCCGATCGCGATCCGGTTCAGCGCGGAGCGGCGCCGGGCCAGCGCGTACGCCGCCGGCAGCGCGATCACCACGGTGAGCACCGCGACGGAGACGGCGACGACCAGGCTGCGGATGGCCGCACCGGTCAGGTCCTGCGCGGCGAACGCGTCGCTGAAGTTCCGCAGCGTCGGGTGGTGCGGGATCCAGCGCGGATGCAGGTTCGCCATCTCGCGCGGCGTCTTGAACGCCGTCGACACCAGCCACAGCAGCGGGAACGCCAGGAAGACGAGGTAGCCGAGCAGCGCGGCGTACTTCAGCGTGGCTCTCACCGGGCGCTCTCCCTCATCTGCCGCCAGAGATAGAAGCCGAGGACCACCAGCACCACGAGGGTGATCGCGACGCCGAGCGCGGCCGCGTACCCGAAGAAGCCGTAGCGGAACGCCTCCTCGTAGGCGAACAGCATCGGCAGGCGCGTACGGCCGCCGGGACCGCCCTGTGTCAGCGCGTAGACCATCGCGAACTGGTTGATGTTCCAGACGAAGTCCAGCGAGGTGATGGCGACGATCACCGGCCGCAGCTGCGGCAGCGTCACACTCCGGAAGCGCCGCCACACGCTCGCGCCGTCGACGGCGGCGGCCTCGGTCAGCTCTTTCGGCACGCCCTGCAGCCCGGCGAGCAGGACCACGGTGGTCTGCGGCATGCCGGTCCAGACGCCCACGACGATGATCGCCGGGAGGGCCGTGCCGAACTCGTTCAGCCAGTCGACGTTGTGGTCCAGCAGGTGCAGGTCCTGCAGCGTCGCGTTGAGGATGCCGGCGTTGGGGTGGTACACGAGCCGCCACATCAGCCCGATCACGATCGGCGGCATCGCCCACGGGGCCATCGCCAGCACGCGGGCGAGCCCGCGGAGCCGGAGGTTCTGGTTGAGCAGCAGCGCCAGGCCGAGGGCGGCGAGGAACTGCAGGACGGTGACGCCGACGGCCCAGGTCAAGCCGATCTTGAACGAGGACCAGAAGTCCGTATCAGTGAGGGCATCGCCGAAGTTCTTGAGGCCGATGAAGGAGATGACGGCGTTCCGGCCGCCCTGCGCGTCGGTGAACGACAGGTAGATGCCGTAGAGCAGCGGCCCCACGCTGAGCACCAGAACCGGGACGAGTGCGGGGAGCAGCAGGAGCAGTGTGCCCCCATCGCGTCTACCTCGTGCGTTCGCCCGAGGCGCCGGGCGCCCGGCCCGGGGCGGCCGGACCGCGGTCTGCGTGGCGGTCATGCGGCTCCCTCCGTCGAGGCGCGCACGGCGAGCGTGGGCTCGACCGTGACGATGCGGGGCTCGGCGACGCCGTTGTCCAGCCGGTCGAGCAGCAGCTCGGCGGCCCGCAGGCCGCGCTCGGCCGACCCGAGCCCGACGCTCGTGAGCGTCGGCCACGCGGCGGTCGCGAGCTCGGTGTCGTCCATGCCGACGAGCGCGACGTCCTCCGGTACGCGCAGGCGCTCCGCGCGCAGCACGTCGAGTGCGCCGAGCGCGATCAGGTCGTTGGCGCACAGGATGGCGTCCGGCCGGGACCGTTCCAGGAGGCGATGCGCCGCCGCGGCGCCCTCGGCGCGGTAGAAGTCGCCGACCTCCACCAGGTCCGGGTCGTACGGCAGGCCGAGGCCGTCGAGCGCGTCGGCGTACGCGGCGGCCCGCGCCGCGCCCGGCACCGTGTCGAGCGGGCCGTTGAGGAAGCCGATGCTCCGCCGCCCGAGGCCGTACAGATGTTCCAGGGCCAGCCGCACGCCGGCCCGCGAGTCGGTCCGTACGTTGTCGACCGGCGCCCCTTCGGGGATCGAGCCGATCACGACGACCGGCGCCCGTGCGGCGATCAGCAGGTCGAGATGCTTCTCCGTGATGCCGCGCAGCGGGCTGATGATGAGCCCGTCGGCGTAGCGCTCGCCCAGCCGCCGGAGCACGTCCACCTCGTCGTCGACGTCGCCTCCGGTCGAGTGCAGGACCAGCCGGTACCCGGCGGTCTTCAGCACGGGCTGGATCTCCCGCACCATCGCGACGTACGTCGGGTTGCCGATGTCGGCCATCGCGAACGCCACCTGATGCGTGCGGTTGGACTTCAGCGAGCGGGCCACGGCGTTCGGCACGTAGCCCAGCTCGTCGGCCGCGGCCAGCACCTTCCGCACGGTGTCCTCGCGGGTCGGCAGCCCGTTCAGCACGCGTGACACCGACGCGATCGAGACGCCCGCACGCGTGGCGATCGTCGTGATCGTCGGCACCTGGGCCACGGCGTCCTCCCCGCCTCGTGCGTGAGACGACGAAGCGCTCACGAAGGTCGATCTAGTCACCGTAAACGTTTACAGACGGCCCACACCGGAGCCGTAAACGTTTACGGAAGTGAGGAGTATGAAACCGGCCGGAAACCGTCGCCGTCAAGACCCGAGACGGAGATTCATGACACAGCGTCGCCGCACGGTGGCGGGACAGAGGTGACGCCGGAGCGCGAGCGCCCGCCTTTACGTAATAAGTTTCAGCCGGAACGGCGCAGGTCAGCGGCCGATACCGGCGAGCACGGCGGCGACCAGCGCGTCGACCTCCGTCGGCTCGACCGGCATCGCCTCCGGCACGAGGCCGCCGCCGAACAGGAGCGACAGGACCGCCTCATGGCAGACACCGACGATCATCCTCGCCGCGGCGTCGACCTGCGCGTCCGGGGCCAGGCGGCCCAGGTCCCGCTCCGCCCGCAGATAACCGATCAGCCGGCCCCGCCAGGTCTCCCCCGACCCGACCAGGTCCGCGAACCTGGTCAGGGTCTCGGGCTGGGCGAGGAGCCCGGCCATGGCCGGCAGGATCGTCCGGTGCAGCGCCATTCCGTGGGTGACGTAGGCACGCAGATTGGCCTCGATCGTGTCGCTGCCCGGCTCTGGGAGGGCCGGCAGGCCGCGTTCGACCGCCCGCACCCGGGCCCGCAGGGCGTGCGCCAGCAACTCCTCTTTGTCGGCGAAGTGGTTGTACAGCACGCCGTCCGCCACCCCGGCCTCACGCGCGATCCCTCGTACGGTGAGCCCGATCGTCCCGCGTTCGGAGATCATGCGTTCGGCGGTGGCGATCAGATGCTCGCGCAGGCTCCGCTCGCCGCCGCCGTCGCGGAGCACCGCAGCTCTTCTCGGTGACATCAGCAGGCATCGTACGGGCGGAGCGCCGGGTCAGGATCCGGCGGGGCGGCGCGCGGTCACCAGCCATGCCGTCCCCCGCAGCCGGACGCCGTCGGGCCGGGCGAAGGACCCGAGGGCGGCCGTGAGCGCGTCCCGGGCCCTGGCCGCCGCCTCCGGGCCCGCCTGGTCCATGTGGTGCTTGACGGGCCCCCAGCCGCCGATGAACTCGGCCGCGTCGGCGCCGTCCCGGCCCCAGACCTGATCCGCCTCGACGCGCGTGCAGCCGACCTCGCCGAATCCCGCATCGGACAGGACCGCCCGGACATGCGCGGGGTCGGCGAACGACGTCGGGCCGGTGCCGTCCGGTCCCGTCGGCTGCGGCAGATGGGCGGCCATCGCCCCGAAGACGGCGCCCAGGTCCGTGCCTTCCAGCCGGGTCATGCACACGAACGCGAGCCGCCCGCCCGGCCGGAGAGCCCGGCCGATGTTGGCGAACGCGGCCACCGGGTCGGCGAAGAACATGACCCCGAACCGACTGATCGCCGCGTCGAAACCGCCCGCCGGGAACGCGTGGACCTGGGCGTCCGACTGCTCGAAGGTGACGTTGGCCACGCCCTCCTCGGCCGCGCGGGCGCGCGCCGTGGCGAGCATGGGCGCGGACAGGTCGACCCCGTGGGCTCGCCCGGACCGGGCCGCGCGGGCGGCGAGCCGGGTCAGCCGGCCGTTGCCGCAGCCGATGTCCAGCACCTGCCCCTCCGTGGTGATCGTGGCCGCGTCGAGGATGAACCGGTTGAACCCATCGTTGACGGCGTCGTAGCGGTCGGCATGACCCGCCCAGTGCTCGCCCTCGTAGCCGTTCCACGCCTCCGCCTGGGCGGTGTTGACGATCTGAGCCATCGAGGCCCCCTCACTTCCGAACGATATGAACACACGTTCATGAACGTGTGTTCATAATGAGCTCGAGACCCGCCGCCGTCAAGGGCGGCATAGCGGTACACGCGGAGGAACCGGCAGGATGGGACTCCGCCCGTCGAACGGCATCGAGGAAGGGCCCCGTGACCGACAGCTCATCCAGCCCTGGACCAGCCCCCACGCCGGAGATCGACACCACCGTGCCGCACTCGGCGCGCGTGTGGAACTACTGGCTGGGCGGGAAGGACAACTATCCGGTCGACCGGGCCGCCGGTGACCGGTACCGCGAGATCTTCCCCGGGATCATCGACACGGCCCGCGCGTTCCGCCATTTCCTCGCCCGCTCCGTCCGGTATCTGGCCGGCGAAGAGGGCATCCGGCAGTTCCTCGACGTGGGGACGGGACTGCCGACGGTCGACAACACCCATGAGGTCGCCCAGCGGGTCGCGCCCGAGTGCCGCATCGTCTACGTCGACAACGACCCGCTGGTCCTCGCGCACGCCCGCGCGCTGCTGACCAGCTCGCCCGCGGGCCGGACCGACTACATCGACGCCGACATGCGCGAACCCGAGAAGATCGCTCAGGCGGTGGCCGAGCCCCTCGACCTGACCCGTCCCGTCGGGCTGATGCTCATGGGCGTACTGGGCCACATGGACGACTACGACGAAGCGCGGTCGATCGTTCGGCGGCTGATGGACGCCCTGCCTTCCGGCAGCTTCCTGGCGCTCGCCGACAGCATCAACGTCGGAGCCGCGCACCAGGAGGCCGCCCGGAACTACAAGGACAGCGGCGCGGTGCCCTACCACCTGCGGACACCGGAGCAGATCACCGGCTTCTTCGCCGGACTGGAGCCGGTCGAGCCCGGCATCGTGCCGATCCAGCGCTGGCGTCCGGAGCCCGACCCGTTCGGCCCTCCCGCCGAGGTGGCGACGATGGGCGGCGTCGCCCGCAAGCCCTGACGGCGGGAACGTTCGGAAGGCGTGCCGGCGGTGCCGTCCGCAGACGGTAGCGGCGAGACGTCCGCTACCGTGGCGGGCGATGACCGCTCTGGACTCTCTTGCCGGGCTCTCCGTCGGTGACGCGTTCGGCGCCCAGTTCTTCGCCACCGAGAACAGGCGGCTGCTCTCCGACGAGACGGCGACGCCGCCCGCTCCCTGGCCGTGGACGGATGACACGGAGATGGCCTGCAATCTGGTCGATGTCCTGCATCGGCACGGGGAGGTGGACCGCGACGCCCTCGCCGCGGCGTTCGCGGATCGTTACGACCCCTACCGCGGATATGGGCCGGGCACGGTGGTCCTGCTGAGGGCGCTTCGCGACGGAGAGTCGTGGCGTGCGGTCTCCCCCGCCCAGTTCGGCGGTCGCGGTTCGATGGGCAACGGCGCCGCGATGCGGGCCGCACCGCTCGGCGCGTACTATCCCGGCGACCTCGAACGGGTGGCGCTGGAGGCCGCGGCGTCGGCCGTCGTCACGCACGCGCACCCGGAGGGCATCGCCGGCGCCGTCGCGGTGGCGGTCGCGGCCTCGTACGTCACGCGCGGTGACGCGGACGGGCTGATGGACGCCGTCCTCGCGCACACTCCGAACGGCACCGTGCGTGACGGCGTGGAGCGGGCCGCCGGGCTGCTCGACCGGACCCGCGAGGAGGCGGCGTACGAGCTCGGCAACGGCGCACGGGTCCTCGCGCACGACACGGTGCCGTTCTGCCTGTGGGTCGCCGCGCGCCATCTCACCGACTACGAGCAGGCGGTGCGCACCTGCGTGGCCGTCGGCGGGGACATCGACACGACGGCGGCCATCACCGGCGGCATCGTCGCCGCCCACACCGGCGCCGGCGGCATTCCGGAATCCTGGCTGGCGGCCCGCGAGCCCCTGCCGGACTGGGTGACCGGGTCCGGCGCGGGTCCCTGATCTGACGGGGGCTACCCGCGCTCGGCCCGCCGTTCGTCTCCGGCCGGTGCGGTCCAGGTGCCCAGGAGCCGCAGGGCGGTCTCCGCGTCGCCGTCCTGTTCCGGCAGGTGGACGTCCAGCTGCCGGCCCGGCTGCCCGTCCGGAGCGGGAACGTGCAGCGTCTCGTACCGCAGCCACAGCTCCCCCACCGCCGGGTGACGGAACCCCTTGAGCCCGTTCTCGCAGACCATGACGTCGCCGGCCGCCCACAGGGACCGGAATTCCCGGCTGTGCGCCGTCAGCTCTGCCACCAGCTCCGCGAGTCCCGGGTCGTCGGGGTCCCGCCCCACGGCCAGGCGCAGGACGGCCACGGTCTCCCGGGCGCGTTGTTCACGATCGGGGAAGGTCTCGCTCGACCGGGGATCGAGGAACAGGTACCGGGCCTGGTTACGGTCGCGCGCGCCGTCCTCGAGCCCGCCGAACAGCTCGGAGCCCAGCCGGTTCCACGCCAACAGGTCCAGCCGGCCTCCCATGATGACGGCCGGCATGCCGGTCATACCGTCGAGCACGCGCCGCAGATCCGGGCTCACCCGCTCCTGCCTGGAGACAGGGCTGGGACGCGCCCGCCGGGTCCTGGCCAGACGGCGGAGATGATCGCGTTCGGTGGCGTCGAGGTCCAGCACGTCGGCCAGGGCGTCGAGCACCTCATCCGACGGCTGGGTCGCGCGTCCCTGCTCCAGCCGTACGTAGTAGTCGACGCTGATCGCCGCGAGCTGCGCCAGCTCCTCCCGGCGCAACCCCGCGACCCGGCGGCGCGGACTGGTGGTAAGTCCCATGCTCTCGGGGCTCACCCGTGCCCTGCGCGCGCGGAGGAACGCCCCGAGTTCCCGACCGTCGTCGTTCATACCGACCACTATGCACGTCCGGGAACGCCCGAAACCGGCCCTGTCAGTACCAGGATGGCGAATCCGCCGGAAGCACAGGGTTCTGGCGACGTCCGACCGCGTGCGGGAGAACGGTGACCATGAGCAACATCCTCGTGGTCAGCGCCCATCCCGAGCCCCGTTCCCTCAACGGCACGCTCGCCGCGTTCGCCGCCGACGAGCTTCGGCGGGCGGGGCATGAGGTACTGGTCTCCGATCTGTACGCCATGAAGTGGAAGCCCGCCGTCGACGCGGACGACTTCCTCGACCACGACCCGGGCGAACGACTCGACGTCATCGGCGCCTCCGGCCGCGCCTACACCGAGGGCCGCCTGTCGCCGGAGATCGCCGCCGAACAGGACAAGCTCCTGTGGGCCGAGGCCGTGATCCTCCAGTTCCCGATGTGGTGGTTCTCGATGCCGGCGATCCTCAAGGGCTGGGCGGACCGGGTCCTCACCTACCGGTTCGGGTACGGCACGGGCAAGGTCGGCCGCGCGCTGTACGGCGACGGAACGCTCGCCGGGCGGCGGGCGATGCTCTCGCTGACGATCGGCGCGGACGAGCCGTCGTTCTCGGCCCGCGGCGTCCATGGGCGGCTGGACGACCTGCTGTTCCCCATCCAGCACGGCATCCTCTACTACACGGGGATGGACGTGCTGCCGCCGTTCGCCGTCTTCGACTCCCTCACGGTCGACGACGAGCGGTTCGGGCGGCTGACGGACGCCTACGGAGAGCGGCTCCGGACCCTCTTCACGACCGAGCCGGTGCCGTACCGTCCGCTGAAGGGCGGCGACTACACCCGGAGCATGGAGCTCAAGCCGGGCCTCGAGCCGGCCGGCGCCGGCGGCCTCGCGATCCACCTCCGCCCCGACGAGCGGTGAACGACGGTGCCGCCCGCCGCCGTCAGGCGCGGAGCGCGGCACCGCCGTCCGGGCGCACCGTCTCGGCGTCAGGGGGTGCAGGTGTACGTCGTCCAGTACTTCGTGGTGTTGGCCTTGATGATCCAGGCGATCGTCTTGCCGCGCTTCACGTAATGGCACTTGCCGCCGAACTTCAGGGTCTTGGTGTTAATGGGCACCTTCGCGATCGTGAAGTCACCGCAGTTGTGGTAGTGCATGGAGATCTTGCCGCCGGCTTGCTTGGCCGTCGATGTGCCACAGCGCCAATGCGGATCGGCGTGTGCGGCCGGGGAGACGGTGGCCAGCAGCCCGGCCGTCATCGCCAGACTCGCGAGCGCCGTGCGGGTGATCCGAAGATTCTTCATGTGATCACATTCTCGCGACCGGAAGAACCGGTACCAGGGGCCGCGGTCTCAATCTCACCGCTCCGCATTGGGCTCGCAGACCCAGCGGCAAGCGGGTCGTGAACGGGACGCCGGGGCCGCCCGGCGCTCCCACACCGTTCGGTGGTGGCCCCGGCGTTCCACTCGTCCAGTCGTTCCAGGTGCGCGGAAGGTTGCCATCGGATCGCGATTTTTTGGACATGCCGGAAGGGCACCGGGATCGCGGCGCTCCCACCGTTGGGTCGACCCCGGTGCCCCGTCTGGCGGTCGCCTCCTGGGGACGGCGACGCGCCGTTCCCGAGAGGCGAGCCCCCGGCCTCCGGTCAGCTCGGAGGGATCAGGTAGGGGGTGAGGTAGGCCTGCTTCGTGGTGTTGACGGTGGTCCAGTCGTCGTTCAGGATCCCGCCGGTGTCACCGGAGTTGGGGTTCCAGCACCAGTACGTGAAGCTCATCCCGCCGGCGCCCTGGCCGAGGTAGGCGAGCAGCGTCTTGAGCCAGGTCTGGTCGCGCGGGTCCTGCAGGGTCGTGCCGAACTCCCCGAGGAGGACCGGCGCGACGTTGTTCTTGTACAGGTAGCCCCAGTTCTTGTCCCAGATCCCGGCTAGGTTGTTCGGGAAGCTCGGGTCGGAGAACCACGGCTGCGGGTAGACGGAGGTCGCGTAGTCGTGCGCGGAGTAGACGAGGCGGTTCGCGACGTTCAGCCGCACGGGGGCCGAGGCGGCGCCCTGGAGGTTGCCGCCCCACCAGTAGCCGTTCCCGTTGTAGCTGTCGACGCCCTCGACGATGATCAGCCAGTTGGGGTTGACCGCGAGGATGGCGTTGCCGGCGCGTTCGGCGGCGAGCCGCCAGTCGGTGGACTGGTCGCCGCAGCCCCAGCAGGCCGGGCTGTGCGGCTCGTTGTGCAGGTCCGCGCCGACGACCGTGCTGTTGCCCGCGTACCGCTGGGCGAGCATCTTCCAGTCGGAGATCCACCGCGACTCGGGGTAGGCGCTGGTGTACCAGAGCGCGGACTGGCTGCCGGAGTCGGGCCGGTGCCGGTCGAGCAGGACCTTCAGTCCGATCTGCCCGGCATAGGCGATGATCTTGTCGAGGATCTGCAGGCCGCCCAGCCCCTGCAGGTCGGGGTTCTTGTTGTAGTCGATGCTGTTCGGCGTGGATCCGGAGTCGAAGAGCTGGTTGGAGTACGGCAGCCGCAGCGTGTTGTACTTCAGGCCCTTGATCTGGTCGAGCATTTCCTTGTAGCCGCGGCTCCACAGGCCGTGCGGCGCGTACGTGCTGGTCTCGGCGCCGAACCAGTTGATGCCGGTCATCCGGACGGGCTGGTTCTGGGAGTCGAGCAGCTGCCGGCCGCTGGTGTGCCAGTAGCCGGTGCCGGCGGCGCTCGCCGGGCCGGCCCGTCCGACGATGGGTACGAGGGCCAGGGCGAGCAGGGCGACGATGGTGGTCACGACGCTGGGAACGCGTCTGAGCGGCGAGGTCAACGAGACTCCCTCCGGCGGTTCGAGTGCGGGACGAGGCGGCGCGCCCCGCGGGGAGCGGGTCCCCCGTGGAGGGCCGGGCGGAGGCGCCATGAGGCAGCACCTCCGCCCGGCGTCGGTGGCGCGGGTCAGACCCGCGTGACGGTCACCGGCGTCTTACGACACCGGCGGGTAGGCGTTCTGCATGAGCTGGTGGAACTGCGCGGAGAACCAGTGGCCGGACAGCGGCGCGTCCGCCAGCGCACCGGTCGGGCTGTTGCCGTTGCGCGGGTTCCCGCCGTAGGTCGGGTCGCACATCTGGTCGAAGCCCTTTCCCTCGTCGTTCGGGATGGACTTGCTGGAGCCGTCGGACTCCCCCGGCGGCTTGACCCACGCGTAGGCGTCGAAGCCGGCGGCCGGAGAGGCGGTCGGCCGTGCGCCGAGGCCCGCGCCGGACTGGTTGCACCAGTCGCCGACGTGCGGCCGGCGGTCGACGCGCTCGGCGTTGACCTGCGTGTTGATGTCGCTGGCCGAGCTCGGCCCGGTCGGGCGGGCCGCGCCGCCCCAGCCGTTGCGGGAGGTGTCGATGACCATGCCGATGGACGACGGGAAGCCGTCCGAGATCAGCTGCTGGCGGAACGACGTCCCGTAGGTCGACTCGTCGACGTACCGGTTCCAGTCCACCCACTTCGACTGGCGGGTCTGGTCGGTGACCGTCAGGTACGGCTCGGTGGTCGCCGAGTAGTTGGCGGTGTTGATGACGAAGCCGTCAACGCTGTTCACGCCGGCGGTGGTGCCCTTGGCGACGGTGGCGAACTGCTGCGCGGCGGGGGCGAAGTTGGTGTCCCAGCCGAGCCAGCCGTGGTGCGCGGCGTCGAGGTAGGTGTAGACGTTGCTGATCGCGTGCAGCTTGTTCAGGGCGTACTGGACGCCCTTCACGTAGTTGCCGTTCTGCTGCATCGTCTGGCACTCGCTGGTCGCGGTGTTGCCGCTGACGTTGGTGATGAGGTTCGGCAGCGAGTCGGGCTCGATGTAGGTGACGATCTTGAGGTTCGCGTACTTCGAGTCGCTCATGATCGACGCGATGGGGTCGATGTACGAGGTCTCATAGCGGCTGAGCTCTGTCGGGCCGAGCTCGCCGTTGGAGGCCAGGGCGGCACAGTCGCGGCCAGGCAGGTCGTAGATGACGAACTGCGCGTAGCTCGCGCCCTGGGAGAGCGCCGCGTCGAGGTGGGCGCGCAGGCCCATGCTGCTGCTCGTCCCGGCGATGGTGACGATGCGGTCCAGCCAGACGGCGGTCGGCTGGTTGGCGATCGCGGTGCCGCCGTCGCCCTTGGCCTCGGCCGACCACTCGGGGTTCACGTAGCCCTTGCCGCCGGCGAACGGGTTGTCGACATGAGATCCGCTCGGTGGCGGCGTGGGCGTCGAGCCGCCGCCACCGCCGGGGGTCCCGTTGCAGGTGGTGCCGTTCACGCTGAACGACGTCGGGGCGTCGTTCGTCCCGGAGTAGGAGGCGTTGAAGCCCAGCGACGTCGACGCGTTGGTGCCGAGGCTGCCGTTGTAGGACAGGCTCTGAACCGTGACGTGCTTGCCGGACTGGGAGAACGTGCCGCTCCAGCCCTGGCTGATCTGCTGGTTGCCGGCGAAGTCCCACTCCAGGGTCCAGGAGCTGATCGGGTCGCCGAGGTTGGTGATGCCGACGCTGGCGGTGAAGCCGTTGCTCCACTGGTTCACCGAGTAGGTGACCTGACAGCCGACGGCCGCGTGTGCCCGGCCCATGCCGAACAGTACGGATACGAGGCCGAGCAGGAGCGCGGCGATCGCCACGCCCGCCCGGTCCATCCGCAGCGCCAGGCCACGGTGGGGGTTGACCTTCATCGGGATGTTTCCTCCTCAGAGAGTTTTGGGAGCGCTCCCATCTGCGTGACTCCGCGGCCATCGGGGCCGCCGAGCCGGGCCCCGGGGACGCGGGCCGCGTCCCCGGAGCGCTCGTTCACTGGTCGAACAGCTGGCCGTAGGTCGCCATCGCCATGGCGATGTCCGACTGCGCCCAGAACCGGTGGTAGTTGAAGCTCGGCGCCGCCCCGCCGTTCAGGTACGACTGGACCTTCGACCAGGCGGGATCCTGCTTGTACCAGGAGCGGATCGACAGGAACGTCGCGCTGCTGTCGATCTTGTCGCCGTTCGGCATCGTCCCGGTCCAGCCGGACGGCACGTAGACGCCGTCGTGGTTGGTGTTGGAGGTGCTGTAGGCCTGGTTGAACCGGTTGTAGTCCGTACGGGTCTCGGGCACCGAGATGCCGATCCCGTCCTGGTCCTTGCTCCACATGTCGTCGAGCAGGGTCTGCGCGGTCGACTTGGCGGTGGTGTCGCCGGACTTGGCCGCGTAGTACGCCAGGGTCTTGGCGTACGCCGCCGTCACGCCGACGTCGTTGGTGTAGTCGGCGATCGTGACGTGCAGGCCCGCGTTGGTACCCGGGCTGGAGGCGTTCCAGGTGTCGGGCTGGCCGCTCCAGTGCAGCGTCGAGGGGATCTGGTAGGTCCCGTCGGCGTTCAGCTTGGTGTTGGCCGTCGCCCAGCTCACCCACTTGCTCAGCAGGGTCTTGGCGGTGCTGTCACCGGTGACGTAGTAGTACTCGGCGACCCGCTCCATCGACCACGCCTGGAAGCCGAACCACTGGTTGCTCGGCGGGTCGTGGTAGACCGGCTCCCAGTCGTAGGCCATGCCGTAGAACGTGGAGTCGCCGGCCGGCGGCGTGCCGTACGCCCCGCCCCAGCTGTTGGTCGCCCCGCCGGCGATCGCGCCTTCGGAGGACTGCAGCCAGCGGTAGAACTCCAACTGCCGCTGCAGGCTCTTCTTCCAGTCGTCGACGCCGGTCGCCGACTTCGGCTGCATCGCCGTGTCGGTGGTGAGGGCGTACGCCGCCATCGGGTTCTGGTAGCCGGAGTGGGAGGCGCCGTCGCCGATCCGCCACGCCCAGCCTGCACTGGAGTCGGTCGCGCCGCCCCAGGCGTAGTACCACGACAGCAGGTAGTGCTCGCTGTCCTTGCCGGTGCCGGCCGGGCAGCTCGGGCTGGTGCAGTTACCGATCTTCTTGAAGTACTTGTCGAAGAAGGAGTACCGCAGGTAGTCGCCCATCTTGCCCGCCTTGGCGACCGTGGCGGACACGTCCGAGCCCTTGCCCTGCTGCTTGGCCCAGGTGTCGGCCCAGTACGCGGCCTGGATGGCGCGCGCGTCGGCGTCCGGGGCGTCGGTGTACTTCCACTGCTTGGCGTAGCTGGAGTCCTTGATGAACAGGTCCAGGTAGCCGTTCTTGCCGCCGTAGGCGAACTTGTCGCAGGTCGGCTGCGGGATCGTCTCCCACACCGACTCCTGCGGCCCGCGCTGGTAGCTGTTGATGTAGGACGGCGCGTTGGTCTTCGGGCCCTCCTCGCAGCCGCCGCCGGGGGTGTCGCCGTAGCCGTAGGTGTTGTCGACGTCCTGCAGCCAGTGCATGCCGTACACGTCGTCGGTGCCGTACGCCGACTTCAGCTCGGCGGCGATCGGGTCCTGGCCGACGGAGACGCTGGAGTCGATCTGCGACGGGTACTGGTCGGGCAGGTCGTGCTCGGCCGCGTACGTCGCGGGCTTGCTCGCGTTGTAGAAGCTGTTGGTGGGCTGGTCGGCGTGGGTGGGGATCATGTACTTCTCCATGAGCGCCCACGCGTTGTTGAACTTGCTCCAGTCGCCGGTGACCTTCCCGTACACCGCCTGCATCCAGATCAGGTAGCTGTAGGCCTCGGAGGTGGTCTCGTGCCCCTGGTCCGGCGCCTCGACCATCAGTGTCTCCACCGAGTGGTACGGGATGCCCTCCTTGCTGAAGTAGCCGTTGGCCGGGTCGGTGATCTTGTTGTAGAGCGTGAGGAAGCGGTCCTCGTACGCGCCGTTCGACTTGGTCTCGGTGACGGTGACGCTCGCCGAGTCGTACCCGGTCGCCTTGGCGGTGAAGGTGGCCGCGCCCGTGCTCGAGGCGTCCGCGGTGACCGTGACGTTCTGCGCGGTCGACCAGTTGGACGAGGTGAAGGTCAGGGTGCCGCCTGCGGAGACCGTGAGGCCGGTGTTGCCGCTCGCCCGCGCGACCGTGACGGTCACGTTGCCGGACGGCTGGCTCGACAGCTTCACGCCGAACGTCCCGGTCGTGCCCTGCTGGACCGCCAGCGCGGCCGGGCTCGCGACGACGGCGGGGCCGCTGGCGACGTGCACGCCGACCGGCGTGGACTCGGCGGTGGCGCCCTGGCTGTCATAGGCCTTGGCGTACAGCGAGTAGTCCCCGGCCGGCACGCTCGCCCAGTCGAAGGAGTACGGCGCGGAGGTGTCGGTGCCGAGCAGCGTCGTGTCGTTGTAGAACTCGACCTTGCTGATCGTCGCGCCGTCGTTCGCGCTCGCCGTGGCGGCGAGCGGGATCGTCGCGCCCGAGCTGTACGTCGAGCCGGCCGCCGGGCTGGTCAGCTCCGCGGTCGGGGCCTTGTGCGCACCCGTGCAGGTGGTCCCGTTGAGGGAGAAGGACGTCGGGTTGGCGTTCGTTCCGCTGTAGGTGAAGTTGCCGCCGACGCTGACGGTGCCGTTGGTGGCGATCGCGCCGTTGTAGCTCAGGCTGGCGACGGTGACGTCCTTGCCGGACTGCGACCAGGTGCCGCTCCAGCCCTGCTGCAGGGTCTGGTTTCCGGCGTAGGAGTACTTCAGGGTCCAGCCGTTGATCGCCGGACCGAGGTTGGTGATCGTGATGTTGGCGGTGAAGCCCGAGCCCCAGTCGTTGACCGAGTAGTCGACCTTGCACTGCACATCGGCGGCGTGCGCTCCGGTGCCGGCGACGAGCACGCCGGCCAGGAGCGACAGGACGACTATGAGCGGTCGCCACCTCTGCCGTCTCTTCATGGGCGGAATTCCTCCTGACGGGGGGCACCACCGGCCCGCTGGGCCGGCTGCTGGGGGGTCGGCCGTACGGGCCGGGTCACGCGGAGTCGCGGATGATCAACTTGGTGTTGAGCACGACACCCTGGCCGGTGGACGCGTCCCCGGCGATGCGGCCGAGCAACTCGCGGGCCATCCGGACGCCCATGTCCTCGATCGGCTGACGTACGGTCGTCAGCCGTGGACGGACGCGCCCGGCGATCGGCGAGTCGTCGAAGCCGACGACGGCCACGTCGTCGGGCACCCGCCGGCCGGTGCGCCGCAGGGCGCGCAGTGCGCCCACGGCCATCTGGTCGGAGGCGGCCAGTACGGCGTCGATGTCGGGCCTGCGGTCCAGCAGGCGGTTCATCGCGTGTTCGCCCGACGCCTGGTGCAGGTCGCCATAGGTGATCAACCCGGAGGTCGGCAGGCCGGCGTCGCCGACGGCAGCGCGGTATCCGGCCAGACGGTCGACCCCCACGGCGCGGTCGGGCGGCCCGGCGATCGTGCCGATCGTCTGGCGCCCGCACTTGAGCAGGTAGTCGACCGCCGTACGGGCGCCGCCGCGGTTGTCGGCGTCGACGTACGGCAGCGGCGTCGTCCAGAGGGGACGCCCGGCCAGCAGGACGGGGACCCCGGTCTGGCGGAGGGCCATGGCGGGGGCTCCGTGCGCGCTGATGAGGAGCACGCCGTCGGCACGGCCGCCGCGCAGGTACTCGGCGACGGTGCCCCAGCGACCGGCGCGGCCGACGACCAGGACGACGAGCTCACGTTCGTCGCCGAGCTCGCGCCGGACGCCGGAGAACAACCGGGCGAAGAACTGGTCGGTGAAGACGCGCGCGTCGTCCTCGCAGACGACCGCCGCGATCGACCCGCTACGGCGATCCGCGGGGGCGGCGCGGTGACGCACGTAGCCGAGCCGTTGCACGGCCTCTTCGACACGGGAGCGGGCACGCGGGCTGACGCGGGCGGTGCCGTTGATGACGCGTGACGCTGTGGCGGGTGAAACTCCGGCGAGGGCGGCGACGTGGGCGAGCGTCGGCGTCTCGACGGCGGTGCAGGAGGGTGCGGAGAGTTCCCTTCCGTTCACGGAAATGACTCCCTTCAAGCGCTAACGGCTCGAGTGGCGGGGGTGTGGGAGCGCTCCCACCATCCAAGGCGCGCGAAAGGGTTGTCAAGAGGAATGTATCAACCGTGTAAACGCGGAGTTTCCTAGCGGCGATCACCGCACGTCCGGCCCTGCGGCAGAGCAGGAGGGTTGCCCGCGGAGCCGTCCGGACGGACCGCTGATCCGCCGTGAAAATCCATGAAAGGGGAAGAAAGACGTGGCGTTCAGGGCAGCCAGGACACGTGTCCGTGCAGGAGCGTGTAGCCCACGAACGTGACGGCGTCGATCAGGGTGTGGGCGACGATGAGCGGCATGGCGCGGCCCCATCGCCGGTACAGGACACCGAACAGCAACCCCATGATCAGATTCCCCGCGAAGCCGCCGAACCCCTGGTAGAGGTGGTACGAGCCGCGCAGCACGGCGCTCAGCGTCAGGGCCCGGCCCGGCGACCACTCGAGCTGCGACAGCCGGTGCAGCAGGTACCCGGCGACGATCACCTCTTCGAGGATGCCGTTCTGCGCGGCGGACAGCAGCAGCACCGGGATGCGCCACCACACGGCCGGCAACTGCGCCGGGACGACGGCGAGGTTGGCCCCCGAGTAGTACGCCGCGAGGTAGAACGCGAGGCCCGTACCCCCGACCACGGCGGCCAGCGCCGCGCCCCGCAGGAGGTCCTGCACCGGCCGGCGGCGGTCCACGCCCAGCGTCCTGAGGGACTCGCCCGAACGGGCCAGCAGGTAGGCGACGAGCGCGACCGGCGCCAGCGCGCTCGCGATACCGAACAGCTGGAACGTCAGGTCGATCCAGGGCCGTCCGGGCGCGTACGAGCCGACGATCAGGGCCTTCTGGTGCGACAGCGCCTTCGGCCGGGTGAGCGAGGCGATCAGCTGCAGCAGGGCCTGGACGCCGCTCGCGCCGAGGGAGACCGCGAAGACGACCCAGATCTCGGCGGTGAGCAGCCGCCGGCTCAGCGGCTCGGCGCGGACGTCGGCGACGGTCACGGGATCCACCGCGGGTCGCGCTTCTCCAGGAACGCCGCGATGCCCTCCCGCGCCTCCTCCGAGGCGAACCGCTCCGCGGACAGCTCGGCCATCCGCGCGAAGTCCTCCTCCACCGACGGGCCCGGCACCGTGCGCGGCAGCCGCTTGGCGAGGGCGAGGGCCTCCGGCGCTCCGCGCAGCAGCATCCCCGTGTAGTGGGCGACGGTCGCGTCGAGCTCCTCCGGCGGCACGGCGCGGCTGAGCAGGCCGATCTCCTGCGCCCGCCGGGCGTCGAAGACCTCCCCGGTCAGGAAGTACTCGGCGGCGGCACGCTGATCCATGCGGCGCAGGCAGGTCACCGCGATCATGGCGGGCACGACGCCGAGCCGCACCTCGCTGAAGGCGAACGTCGCCGTGTCGGGCGCGATCGCGATGTCGCAGGCGGTGACCAGCCCGAGCCCGCCGGCCCGCGCGGGCCCGTTGAGCCGCGCGACCACCGGCTTCGGGCTGTCCCAGACGAGCGTCAGCAGCCCCGGGACGTCCGGTGGAGGCTCGCCCGCCGACTGCTCCTTCAGGTCCGCGCCCGCGCAGAACACCGGCCCGGTGCCCGTGAGCACGACGACGCGCACGGCATCGTCGGCGGTGACGGCGGCGAGCGTCTCGCGCAGCTCCGTGACGAGCCGGCGGGACAGCGCGTTGCGGTTCCGCGGCGAGTCGAGGGTGACGGTCGCGACGCCGCCCTCGGCGGTGAGACGGACGAGCGGTTCCATGGATCACATCCTGGTGCATCGGCGGACCGGGCGCGCCACGGGGTACACGGACCGCGGCGTGCCGACAGTGAGGACCGGGTCACGCCCCGGCGTCGAGGGGCCTGGACGGTTCCGGTGAGGACGGGGTCAAGCCCCGGCGTCGAGAGGACCGGGGGCGGTCCCGGCGACGGGTTCCCCCGTCGCCGGAGTGGCCTCTCCCGCGGCGGCTTCTCCCCGGCGCCCCGGGCGCCGCCTCGGCGCCCGGGTTCAGCTCTCGGCGACGACGGCGAGGACGGCGCCGGTCTCGACCTGGCGGCCGACCTCGGCGTGCAGTGCCGTGACGATCCCGGCGGCCGGGGCGAGGATCTGGTGCTCCATCTTCATCGCCTCGAGCCACAGCACCGGCTGCCCGCGCTCGACGGTCTCGCCCTCGCGCACCGCGACCCGGACCACCGAGCCGGGCATCGGGGCGACCAGCGTGCCCGGCGCGACCTGCTCGGCCGGGTCGGGCAGCCGCTCGACCGCGGTGAGGGTCACCGGCCCGAGGACGGAGTCCACGTGCACGCGCCGGTCGTACGACGCCACGGCGAACCGGAGCCGTACGCCATCCTCGTCGAGGACGACCTCGCCGGGCTCGGCGGACACCAGCGCGACGCCTGGATGGCCCTCGGCGGTCAGGCCGTCGCGGGTGAGGCGGTAGGCGACCTCCGCCTCCTCGAAGACGGCGCGCTGCGGCTGGGACGGGACGTTGCGCCAGCCGCCGGGCAGGTCGCGCAGCACCGGGGCCGCCCGGCGGTTCGCGGCGGCCCGGGCGAGGGCGGCGGCGAGCGCCGACAGGCGTACGGCCTCCTCGCCGGCGAGCGGCGCGGTCGTGGGATGGCGGTCCAGGAAGCCGGTGTCGGTCGCTCCGATGAGGAAGGCCTCGTGCCGCAGCGTGGTGACGAGCTGGTCCCGGTTGGTGACGAGGCCGTGGACGCGGGCACCGGCCAGGGCGGTGGCCAGGCGGCGCACCGCCGCGGCGCGGGTGGGCGCGTAGGCGATGACCTTGGCGAGCATCGGGTCGTAGTGCGTGGAGACGACGCTGCCGGAGACGACCCCGGAGTCCAGCCGCAGCCCGTACCCCGAGGGGACGGCGAACTCGGCGTCCACACCCGGGATCGCGAACGCGTGCAGCGGGCCGCTGTGCGGCCGGTACCCCTCGGCGGGGTCCTCGGCGTAGAGCCGCGCCTCGATCGCGTGGCCGCGCGGGCGGGGCGGGTCGCGCAGCACGGCGCCCTCGGCCACCTCGATCTGCAGCGCGACCAGGTCCACGCCGTACACGCACTCGGTGACGGGGTGCTCGACCTGCAGCCGGGTGTTCACCTCGAGGAAGTAGAAGCCGCCGTCGGGGGCGAGCATGAACTCCACGGTGCCCGCGCCGGTGTACCCGATCGCGCGGGCCGCCGCGGACGCCGCCTCCGACAGGCGCTGCCGCAGGGCGGTGTCGACGGCCGGGGACGGGGCCTCTTCGATCACCTTCTGGTGGCGCCGCTGGATGGAGCACTCCCGCTCCCCCAGCGTCCAGACCGTGCCGTGGGAGTCCGCGAGGACCTGCACCTCGATGTGGCGGGCGCCAGTCAGCAGCGGCTCGCAGAAGACCGTGGGGTCGCCGAACGCCGAGGCCGCCTCCCGCCGCGCCGACTCGACGGCGTCGGGTAGCTCCTCGGCGGCCCGGACGACGCGCATGCCCCGGCCGCCGCCGCCCGCCGACGCCTTGACCAGGACCGGGAAGTCGGTCACCGTCTCGGGGTCCAGCTCCGGCAGGACGGGCACGCCCGCCGCTTTCATCAGCCGCTTGGCCTCGATCTTGGAGCCCATCGCGGCGATCGCCGCCGGGGACGGACCGACCCAGGTCAGTCCGGCGGCGACCACCGCGTCGGCGAACGCGGCGTTCTCCGACAGGAAGCCGTAGCCGGGGTGGATCGCGTCCGCGCCGGAGGCCTTGGCCGCCGCGATGATCGCCTTCTGGTCGAGGTACGTCTCGGCCGGGGTCGCGCCGGGCAGGCGCACCGCCAGGTCGGCCTCGCCGGCGTGCGGCAGCGACGCGTCGGGGTCGGAGAAGACGGCGACCGTGGTGATGCCGAGATCGCGGCAGGTGCGGAACACCCGGCGGGCGATCTCGCCACGGTTCGCGACGAGCAGTCGTGAGATCATCGCCTACATCCTGAAGACGCCGAAGCCCTGCGCGGGCTCGGCGGCGGGGGCACTGTTGATCGCGGACAGGCAGAGGCCGAGGACGGTGCGGGTGTCGCGTGGGTCGATCACGCCGTCGTCGTACAGCCGCCCGGACAGGAAGAACGGCAGTGACTCGGCCTCGATCTGCTGCTCGACCATCGCGCGCATCTGAACGTCCGCCTCCTCGTCGTACGCCTGGCCGCGGGCCTGGGCGGCCTGGCGCCCGACGATGGACAGCACGCCGGCCAGCTGCGCCGGGCCCATCACGGCGGACTTGGCGCTCGGCCAGGTGAACAGGAAGCGCGGGTCGTACGCCCGGCCGCACATGCCGTAGTTGCCCGCCCCGTACGACGCTCCCATGACCACGGTGAGGTGCGGTACCCGGCTGTTGGACACCGCGTTGATCATCATCGCGCCGTGCTTGATGATGCCGCCCTGCTCGTACTCGGCGCCGACCATGTAGCCGGTGGTGTTCTGCAGGAACAGCAGCGGCGTGCCGCTCTGGTTCGCCAGCTGGATGAACTGCGCGGCCTTCTGCGCCTCTTCGCCGAACAGCACGCCGCGCGCGTTGGCGAGGATCCCGATCGGGTAGCCGTGCAGCGTCGCCCAGCCGGTGACGAGGCTGTCGCCGTACAGCGGCTTGAACTCGTCGAAGTCGGAGCCGTCGACGATCCGCGCGACCACCTCGCGCGGGTCGAAGGGCACCTTGAGGTCGTCCGGGACGATGCCCAGCAGTTCGTCCTCGTCGTACGCGGGCGGGCGCGCGGGCAGCGGTTCGCGTCCTTGCTTGTGCCAGTCGAGCCGGGCGACGATGCGGCGGCCGATCCGCAGCGCGTCGTGCTCGTCGGCGGCCATGTAGTCGGCCAGGCCGCTGGTGCGGGCGTGCATCTCGGCACCGCCGAGGCTCTCGTCGTCGGACTCCTCGCCGGTGGCCATCTTGACCAGCGGCGGGCCGCCGAGGAAGACCTTGGCGCGGTCCTTGACCATGACGACGTAGTCGCTCATGCCGGGCAGGTACGCGCCGCCGGCGGTGGAGTTGCCGAACACGAGGGCGATCGTCGGGATGCCGGCGGCCGACAGCCGGGTCAGGTCGCGGAAGGTGCGGCCGCCCGGGATGAAGATCTCCTTCTGCGTCGGCAGGTCCGCGCCGCCGGACTCGACCAGGTTGATCAGCGGCAGTCGGTTGCGCAGCGCGATCTCGGCGGCCCGGAACGACTTGCGCATCGTCCACGGGTTGCTGGACCCGCCGCGTACGGTCGGGTCGCTGGCGCCGATCACGCACTCGACGCCCTCCACCACGCCGATGCCGGCGACCACGCTCGCACCGACGGTGAAGTCCGTGCCCCAGGCGGCCAGCGGCGACAGCTCCAGGAACGGCGAGTCCGGGTCGATCAGCAGCTCGATCCGCTCCCGGGCCAGCAGCTTGCCGCGCTTCCGGTGCCGTTCGACGTACTTCGGACCGCCGCCCGCGACCGCCTTGGCGTGCTCGGCGTCCAGCTCCGCCAGCTTGGCCAGCATCGCCGCCCGCCGGGCGGCATAGGCCGGGCCGGCGGTGTCGAGCGCGCTGGTGAGAACCGTCATCCCATCCCTCCGTCACCGAGGGCTCCGGGCCCCCGTCCGTCGAGTATGGCCAACCACACCGGCGCGGCGGAAGATCGCCGGGCCCGTGAGTCGAATCTCATTCGGTCAGCCGCCCGCCGGGGCTCATTCGGTCGCCTGCTCGGCCGCCTCGGCCTGGATGGCCTTGGCGAACCGGGCGAGGAAGGCGCGGAGAGTGTCGCGCTCCTCGGGGGTGAACTCCTCGGAGACGCGGCGCTCGATCGCCGAGGCCCGCGCGTCCGCCTTCTCGAGCGCCGCCCGGCCCTCCTCGGTGAGCCGCGTCTCCAGCACGTTGCGGTGCCACTGGTGTGGGGTGCGCTCGACGAGGCCGCGCTCCTCGAGGTTCTTCAGCACGCCCGTCATCGCCTGGGGGGTGACCACGCAGGCGCGGGCCAGGGCGGCGCCTGACATGCCGGGGTTGTCGGCGAGGACGTACAGGGCGGCGTACTGCGGGACGGTCAGCCCGGCGACCTTGACGGCGGCGTGCTTGGCCGCCATGAGCTCCTGCTCCACCCGCTTGAGGTCCATTCCGAGGCGTTCGTCCAACGGCATGCCCATGTCCCGGATCATACAGACCCGATCAATCATTCGTGTCTTGACAGATATCAAGACCTTGATAAGTTTCAGCCCCGTACCCATCCGAACGACATGGAGGTGCGTGTTGACCTTCTTGGACGATCCGGCGGCGTTGCCGGCGTTCATCGCCTCGGCCCGCTCACGCGCGGTGTCCGCGGGCGTGGACGCCTGCGAGTACGACGCCGTCACGGCGCCATTGACCACCCTGCGCGACTGGCCGACGGCCTTCCGCCGAGCCGGCCGGGAGCACCTGGAGGCGGGTGAACGGGCCGAGAACGAGGGCCGGCTCGTCTCGGCGGGCGAGGCCTACCGGGACGCCGCGCTGTGGTTCCACTTCGCCACGACGATCCCCCACCCCGACCGGAACGGCCACGGCGAGTCCGCCGACGCGATGCGCCGGGCGCTCACCTGCCTGGACCCCACCTGGGAGCGGATCGACGCCGGCGACCTCGTCGGGACCCTGCGCCGGCCGGCCGGAGTGCCGACGCCGCCGCTCGTGGTCGTGATCCCGGGGATGGACTCCGGCAAGGAGGAGTTCGTCTCCATCGCCGACGCGCTGCTGCGGCGGGGCCTGGCGACGCTGGCCATCGACGGGCCGGGCCAGGGCGAGCTCGCTCCCCGGACCGCACCACGACCCGACTACGACAAGGTCACCTCCGCCGCGATCGACGCGATCGACGGCCGGGACGACCTGGACACCGGGCGGATCGGCGCGATCGCCCTCAGCCTCGGCGGCTTCTACGGGGCACTGTCGCTGGCCGCCGAGCCGCGGCTCCGGAGCGGGGTGCTGGTCAGCGGCGTGACCCGGCTCGACTGGGACGCGCTCCCACCGTTCGTCACCGAGACGCTCACGCTGCGCACCGGCAGTGTGGACGCCGCCCGGGAGTTCGCCCGCCGCGTCGACGCGACCGGCGTGCCCGAGCGCATTGAGCAGCCGCTCCTGGTCGTCGACGGCGGCCGGGACGTCATCCCCGGCGCGACCAACGGCGCGGACCTCGCCCGGCACGCGCCGCGCGGTGAGTACCTCCTGATCCCCGAGGGCGACCACCTGGTGGCCAACGCCCGATGGACCTGGCTTCCCCATGCGGCCGACCGGCTCGCCCGACACCTGACCGGGAGCGATCGATGACCACCACCATTCCCGAGAGCCATCGGGACCTCCTCCAACGCCCGCTGTTCGCCCATCTGGCCACGGCGGGGCCCGGCGGACGCCCGCAGGTCACCCCGGTGTGGATGCTCTGGGACGGCGAGCACCTGCGGTTCACCACGACGACCGATCGCCAGAAGTGCCGGAACGTCCAGCGCGAGCCGGACGTCGCGATCTCCGTCAATGATCCCGACCGGCCGTACCGCTATCTGGAGGTGCGCGGCGTCGTCGAGGGCGTCGAGCCCGACCCCGAAGGCACGTTCTTCGACGTCCTCGCCCGCCGCTACGGGCTGTCCTACGAGCCGCCGCTGCCCGACGCCGACCGACGGGTGGTCCTGGTGATGCGCCCGACGCACGCCACGTTCCAGTAACGCGTCAACTTGGGTTGACAGTCGCCCTGCTGTCAACCTATGTTGACGGTATGAGCGATGGAGTCCAGCTCGCCCAGGAGGCGAGCAGCCGCGACCCGGCGATCGGGTTGCGAGCGGTACGCGCGCTGCGCGAACTCGCCGAGCGCCTGGAGACGCTGCAGGTCGAGAGCGCGCGTGACCAGGGATGGTCCTGGCAGGAGATCGCCGTCTGCCTCGGCGTCAGCCGGCAGGCGGTCCACAAGAAGCACGGCGGGGGCCGGCGGATCCTCGGAAAGGAGCGGTAGCGATGTTCGAACGGTTCACCGACGACGCTCGCCAGGTGGTGAAGCTCGCCCAAGAGGAGGCACGGCGCCTGCGCCACCCGTGGATCGGCACCGAGCACCTGCTGCTGGGCATCCTCGACGAGGGACACGGCCCGGCCGCGCAGGCTCTGATCGGCCACGGCCTCACCCTGACGGATCTGCACGGCTGGATCACCCGGATCACCACGCCGGCGGATGACGCCCTCGACCCGGACGCACTCGCCGTCATCGGCATCGACCTGGACCAGGTGCGCCAGGCGACCGAGGCGAGCTTCGGCCCGGGGGCGCTCGACCCGAAGGCGCGCCGGGTGATGCCGAAGGGGCACATCCCATTCACCAAACGCGCCAAGAAGACGCTGGAACTCTCGTTGCGCGAATCCCTCGCCCTCGGGCACAAGTACATCGGCAGCGGGCACCTCCTGCTCGGCCTGCTCCGCGGGGGCGACGGCCTGGCCGTGCGCGCCCTCGTGGAGGCCGGCGTCGACCTGGCCGCCCTCCGCGCCGACGTCACGCGTCGCATCCCCCCGAAGGCGGCCTGACGAGGCGTCATCGAGCATGCGGGTCCGGCGCGGCCGGCCGGACCCTCGTCCGTCACACGCGACGGCGACGCGCCTCTGAGCGCTCAGTCTAGCCGACGCGACGCCGGGGCCATCGCCATGACGCCGAAGGCCGCCGGTAGCTCGCCCCGGTGGACGGCGGCCGGGTCAGAGCGGGGATCGCGCGGCGGAACCGGACGGCTCACCGCCCGGAAGAGCCGGGCGCGTCGGCCTGCCGCGCCCCCGCCCAGGCGTCGCGGGCACGGCGCATGCGGGTCAGCACGTGCTCCCGCGACCGATCACAGGCCCGCGCCGCGCCGGCGAGATGATCAGGGTCGTCCTGCCCCTGCACCAGCAGGGCGAAGGACCACAGTCCGGTCTCCAGCAGGCTCGCCGCCTGTTCGATGTCGGCGACGACCGCGGCACGGGCGCCGGCGGCATCCGTCGCGGTCTCCGCCTCGCGCCGTAGGGCGCGGAAGGCGACCGCCCACAGGCCGGTGATGGCGTTGGCGGCGATCTGCGGTGCCGGGTCGAGGGGGTCCAGTCCGGCCCGCCGGGCCATCGCCTCGGCGGCGACCTGAGCGAGGCGGTCCATCATGTCGCGCTGGGCCGCCCGCAGCGACGGTGACGACTCGATGACCTCGGCCAGGCGCAGCACCTGCCGGAAGTCGCCCCCCGCGGTCCCCGGGCGATCGAAGAAGGCGCCGATCTCAGCGATGAACGCCTGTTTCACGGCCTCGATCGGCGACGCGATGGGCGCGGCCGGGCCCAACGCCTCACGCAGCATGTCGGAGAGGTGGGCTTCGCGGTCCAGGAGCAGGGATTCCTTGGTCGGGAAGTAGTTGTAGACGGTCTTCTCCGACACCCCGCAGGCGGCCGCCACGTCGACGACCCGCACCGCGTCGAACCCCCGCTCGAAGAACAGGGCCGTCGCGGTGTCGGAGATCTGCTGCCGGGTCTGGCGCTTCTTGCGCTCCCGCAGCCCTTCCGCCACCCCATCTCCTCCTCGTCACCGGTACGCGGCCGGAACCACGGTAACAGAAGTACCGCCACTATATTTTTATAGCCACAGGATTCTTACTGTTACTGTACGTTCTGTTCCTGGGGCGCCGCCCTCGCGGCCCGAGCGCCGCCACGATCGCTCACACGGAAGAAAGGGCGTCATGAGCCGTCTCATCGTCTTCGGTGCCGCCGGACGCACCGGGGAGGTCATCGTCCGCGAAGCGCTGCACGCCGGTCACACCGTCACCGCGGCCGTACGCGACCCTGGCCGTTTCAGCCCCGAGTTGCCGGTGGAGGCCGCGAGACGCGTTTCGGTGGCCCGTGCGGACGTGCTCGATCCGGACGAGGCCCGTGCCGCTCTGGCCGGCCACGACGCCGTCGTCTCCGCGATCGGGCCGGCCGGCCGCAGTGCGCATGGCCTGTACTCCGGCGCCGCCCGATCGCTCGTCGCCGCGATGACGGCGACGGGCGTGCGCCGGCTGCTCACCATCTCCTCCGCCGGAGTCCGCGACGACGACCCGGGCTTCCCGCTGTGGTACCGCGCCGTCGCTCACACGCTGCTCAAAGAGCTCTACGGCGACATGCGCCGCATGGAGACGATCATCCGCGAGAGTCCTCTGGACTGGACATTCGTCCGTCCCACCCGGCTGACGGACACTCCCGCCACCGAGGAGTACCGCGTCGGCGAGGGCGTCACCCCGCCGCGAGGCCGGATGATCGCCCGCACCGACCTCGCCCGCTTCGTCGTCCGCGAGCTGGAAGAACGCCGCTGGTCACGGAAGGCGCCCACCCTCGCCCAATGAGTCGCGGCCGTGAATCCGCCCGGGTGAGGCCGGCACGCCCATGGCTCCTCAGTCGAGGGCGAGCGGCTCGGCCCGGCGCGGCATCACGGCGACCGCCATGACGCCGAGGACGGCCAGCACGACGAGGGTGAGGAAGACGTTGTGGGCCGCGTGGGAGAGCGAGGACCGGACGAACGCCGTGGTCGCCCCGTCCCGCGCGCCGCCCCGGCCGGCCGACACCAGGCTGGCGGCGTCGGCGTTCTTGCCCAGCCGGCCGACGAGCGCGGCCGGAGGATGGGCCAACCGGCTCGCGAGGGTCCCGTTGGCGATCGCGCCGAACACCGCCGCGCCGACCGCGCTGCCGAGCGAGCGGCCGAACATGTTGGTCCCGGTGACGACGCCACGGCGTTCCCAGCCGACGACGGACTGCACGGCGACCAGGGTCGGACTCGAGGTGAAGCCCAGGCCGACGCCGATCACGAAGCACGCGCCGCCGACCTGCCAGAGCTTCGTGTCCGTGCCGAAGGGAACGCACAGGAGCGTCCCGGCCACCACCACGACACTGCCGATCAGTGAGGTGTCACGGAATCCGATGCGCAGGTAGAGGCGTCCGGACTGCGAGGCGGAGATCGGCCAGCCCACCGTGAGCGCGGCGAGCGCGAACCCCGCCACCAGCGCGCTGGTGCCCAGCACTCCCTGGGCGTACGTCGGCACGTACGAACTGAGCCCGATCAGCACCGCGCCCACGGTGACGGCCGTGAGATTCCCTCCGGTCAGGATGCGGTGGCGGAAGACCCAGAGCGGCAGGATCGGTTCGGCCGCGCGCCCTTCCAGCAGGAGGAAGACCACGAGGGCGACCACGCCGACCGCGAAGATCAGAAGGCTCGGCGCCGACGCCCAGCCCCACTCCACCCCACCTTCGAGCAGGCCCAGGATGATCAGGGAGCACCCGGCCGTGAGCAGGACGGCACCGGGGTAGTCGATGCGGTGCGAGCGCCGCTCGACGGCCTCGTTGAACCGCCGCGCGAGCATGAAGGCGGCCAGCGCCCCCAGCGGAAGGTTGACGAAGAAGATCCAGCGCCACGACAGGTAGTCGGCGAACACGCCGCCGAGCGTCGGGCCGACGACCGAGGACACGCCCCAGACGCTGGCGATGTACCCCTGCACCCGGGCGCGTTCCTCGACGGTGTACATGTCGCCCACCATCGTCATGCTCATCGGCTGGACGGCGCCCGCGCCGATTCCCTGCACGGCGCGGAACACGATGAGGCTGACCATGCTCCAGGCCGCCCCGCACAGCACGGAGCCGAGGAGGAACGCTCCAATCCCGAAGAACATGATCGGCTTGCGGCCGAAGACGTCGGCCAGCTTCCCGTACAGCGGCACGGTGACCGCCTGGGTCAGCAGGTAGATCGAGAACAGCCACGGGAACTGCGTGAAGCCGCCGAGGTCGTGGACCACGGACGGCACCGCGGTCGCGATGATCGTGCTGTCCAGTGCGACGAGCCCGGTGCTGAGCATGAGCGCGGCGAGCACGGGTCCCCGTTCGGATCGCAGGCCCACTCCCTCTGCCATCGACGGGGGCCTTGTCGTCGTCACGTGGGTGTCCCTTTCTCCCGGCAGCGCGAGACCGGCCCTCCCGAGAGGAGCGGCCGGCCGTTAGCTCGCACAACCATCTCACTTCAGATCGCATTCCACCTCAACCCGGCACGTTCCACTTAACGGACCATTAGCGACAATTTGGCGTCCGCAGCGCCATCCTCCGCCGCAAGGGGCGGCCCGTTCGGATCGACGGAGACCTCGCACTCCCGGCGGGCGCACGCCCCCCGGCCGGACCACCGGTGAAACTTTCATGGTGGCCGCCCGCCGCGCGCCGGTCTTCCGCACCGCGTCTCCCCTGGTGACCCGATGCCGGGGATGCCCGCGTGACCACCGAGCCGATCGGTGCACACCGCTCCGCGCGCCCGTCGTTGACGGTTCGGTGATGACGGCGCGACCCTGACGGTTAGGAAAAGCTTTTCCGGCGCTCCCACCGCACCACCTACCCCTGGAGGAGGTCCACCATGGGGAACTCGCAAGGAACGGCCCGGACCCGGCGGCTTCCGCTCGGCCCCCTGAGCGTGGCCGCCGCCCTCGGTCTCGCACTCGGTACCGGTGCGCTGACCGGCACGGGAGCGACCGCTACGACCGGCACGGCGGCACCGGCCGCCGCCGCGGCGTACGAGTCCAGCCCGGTCGGGTTCGCGAGCCTGAACGGCGGCACGACCGGCGGCGCCGGCGGCACGACGGTCACCGTGACCACCGCGTCGCAGCTGACCGACTACGCCTCGCGCAGCGGCTCCTTCGTCATCAAGGTCAACGGCTCGATCTCGCTGTCGTCGATGACGAAGGTCACCTCGAACAAGACGATCATCGGCGTCGGCACCGCCGGGAAGATCACGGGATACGGACTCAACGTCGCCAGCGCCAAGAACGTGATCATCCGGAATCTGACGTTCACCGGCTCGGCCGACGACGCGATCAACGTGCAGTACTCCACGAACGTGTGGATCGACCACAACGACCTGTCGAACGCCTACGACGGCCTGACCGACATCAAGCGGGCGTCCGACTACGTCACCGTGTCGTGGAACCACTACCACAACCACGACAAGACCGCGCTGCTCGGCCACTCCGACAGCAACGGGTCCGAGGACATCGGCCACCTGCGGGTGACCTACGTGCACAACTGGTTCGACGGGACGACCCAGCGGCACCCGCGGGTCCGCTTCGGCAACCCGGTGCACGTCTTCAACAACTACTACGGCGCCGTCACCAGCTACGGTGTCGCCTCCACCTGCAACGCCGGCGTGTTCGTCGAGAAGAACTACTTCGACAACGTCTCGAATCCGACGGTCATCCAGACCGGTGACTCGCCGGACGGCAACCTGAAGGCGGACGGCAACTACCTGGTGGGCTCGGGCAGCGTCACCACCCGCAACGCCTCCAGCGTCGCGAGCATCCCCTACTCCTACTCCGCCGAGGCCGCCTCGTCGGTGAAGTCGACCGTCACCGCGGGCGCGGGCGTCGGCAAGATCTGACCCGACCGGACGCGGGGCGAACGGCCGTGGCGGGCATCCCCGCCACGGCCGTTCGTCGGGCCGGGTTCATCGGCCCGGTCAGGCGTTGAGGAAGCCGTTCAGCGCGGTCGTGGGACGCCGGGTGGCCGGATCCCACGCCCCCGACGCGTAGGAGTTGAACGGGGAGTACACCTCGGGCTCCCAGTAGAACAGCCCCAGCCCGCCGAAGTTCTTCAGGCCGGTGATGAAGGTCTGCATGTCGGTGCGGGTCCGGTCCGGCCGGTCGTAGCGCCCGCCGAACTCCACCTGCATCACCGGCTTCCCGTACTTCGACTGGATCGCCGCCATGTTGGACAGAACGCCGGTGACGTTCGAGCCGCTGGCGTACGAGGACAGCGCCGTGATGTCCCATTTGCCGCCGTTGCTCTTGTAGGCGTCGAGGAAGCCGTAGACGCTGTTCAGGTTCTGCGGCTGAGCCAGGTGGACGAGGACCGGAGTGCTCGGGAAGACCTCTTTCACCATGTCGTAGGCCGCGTTGAGCAGCCCCGTCATCTGCGCGGGCTTGCTGACGCTGCCGACCGGGTGGCAGATGCCGCCGTTGGTCTCGTTGCCGATCTGCACCCAGCCGGGCGTCACGCCGTTGGCCTTGATGACGTTCATCGAGTGATAGACGTAGTCGTACATTGCCTGCAGCATCTGGCTGTAGGACATGCTCGCCCAGGCGGCGGGCGGGTTCTGCACCCCGGCGGAGTTCCACGTGTCGCCGAAGTGGAAGTCGATGTCGACCGGCAGGCCGGCGCTCTTGCACCGTTTGGCCATCGCGGCGGTCTCGTCGATCGAGCAGTGGCCGTTGCTCGGATCGCTCGACGGGTTGACCCAGGTCCGCAGCCGGATCGCGTTGATTCCGTAGCCTTTGAGGATGGTGAGCAGGTCGCGCTGGACGCCGCTGCTGTCGTAGAAGGTGTAGCCGTTCGCCTCCATCTGCGGCAGCCAGCTGACGTCGGCGCCCTTGACGAACGTCGCCGCCGACGCGGGCGTGGCCGGGAGCAGGGACGGCAGTGCCAGCGCCGCCGCGCCGGCGCCGGCCGCCTTGAGCGCGGTCCTTCGGCTGATGTGGTCCATGGGAGCTCCCGTCAGGGGGTGTAGATGTTCGGGCGGGCGGGCTCGGCCATGCCGTTCCCGATGAAGAAGCTCGGGTGCGGCGGCTGGTTGTAGGCGGTGTTCTGCCAGGCGATGGCCGTGCGGTACTGCGTGTCGTGCATGAGCGTGACGATGCGCCGGTCGGTGACCGCCGTCGTCGTGTAGATCCGCAGGGCGGTGCTGTCGGTGGTCCGCCAGATGACCTCCTCGCGCCAGTCGCCGAGGATGTCGCCGGACAGGGCGGGAGTGGCCTTCGTGCTGTTGTTGGACGCCACGCCGGAGCCGGTCAGCAGGCGCGTGTCGGAGCTCGTCCCGTACTTGTCGATGTGCGTGCCGTCGAGCAGTTCCCGTACGGGGTCGGCGTCCCACCAGACGAGGAAGTTGATCGAGGAGGGCTTGCGGCCGATGACGTTGCCGTGGGTGTCGCGCAGGCCGTCGGCGCGCGCCGACCAGGACTCGGCGCCGGGGCTGCCCGCCCAGATGTCGCCGGAGACGCCGCGTCCGTTGTCCCCGTTCGGATCGGTCTTCCAGATGACCTGGCCGGTACGGGCGTCGGCGAACCAGGAGCTCGGCGCGGACGAGTTCTCGTCTACCTTGAACTCCTCCAGGCCGGGACGGCTCGGGTCGAGGTCGCCGACGTGCATCGCGTCGCCGTGGCCGTTCTTGGTGGTCCACAGGCCGGCGCCGTTGTCGTCGACGCACATCGCGCCGTAGACGATCTCGTCCTTGCCGTCGCCGTCCACGTCGGCCACCGACAGCTGGTGGTCCCCCTGGCCGTCGTAGCCCTTGCCGGAGTTGGTGGAGCTGTTGGTGTCGAAGGTCCAGCGGCGGGTGAACGCGCCGTTCCGCCAGTCCCAGGCGGTGATCACCGTACGGGTGTAGTAGCCGCGCGCCTCGATCAGGCTCGGCCGCTGCCCGTCGACGTACGCGGTGCCGGCCAGGAACCGGTCGACCCGGTTGCCGTAGCCGTCACCCCAACTGGAGACGGTGCCACGCGCGGGGACGTAGTCGACGGTCTGCATCGCCGCGCCGGTCTGCCCGTTGAACATCGTGAGGTACTCCGGCCCGGACAGGATGTACCCGCTGGAGTTGCGGTAGTCGGCGGAGGCGTCGCCGATGACCTTTCCGGTGCCGTCCTTGGTGCCGTCGGCGGTCTTCATGGCGACCTCGGCCTTGCCGTCGCCGTCGTAGTCGTACACCTGGAACTGCGTGTAGTGCGCGCCCGCCCGGATGTTGCGGCCGAGGTCGATCCGCCACAGCCGGGTGCCGTTCAGCCGGTACGCGTCCACGTACACGTCGCCGGTGTAGCCGGACTGGGAGTTGTCCTTCGAGTTGGACGGATCCCATTTCAGGATGATCTCGTACTGCCCGTCGCCGTCGACGTCGCCGACGCTCGCGTCGTTGGCGCTGTAGGTGTAGGAGACGCCGTCGGGGGTCGTGCCCCCGGCGGGCGGCTGGATCGGCACATCGAGGTAGCCGTTGCCGAACCGCAGCGACGACTCCGACGGCGACTGCTCCGTGCCGTTCACCACGGGCCGCACCGTGTACGACGCCGCCGCATCCGCTCCGGCGTCGTAGTAGTTCGTCGAGTTCGTGATCGGGCTGGAGTTCACCTTCGTCGAGCCGCGGTAGAGGTTGAACGCCACCCCCGACGGATCGGTGCCGAGCAGCCGCCAGCTGACGAAGTTGCCGCTGCCGGACCGTACGCTGACCAGGCCGCGGTTCAGTTTCTCCACCTGACGCGCGGTCACCGCCAGCGCGTCGTGCCGGGGCAGTTGCACACCACCCGCGATCGCCGTCCCGGCGGCGAGGGCGATCGCGACCGCTCCGGCCCGCCGCCCTGGGCGTTGTCGCGTGCTTCGTGGACGTCCCATCGAGGTTCTCCTCTTCCGACCGACGAGGAAAGCGTTTTCCGGGCAATCGACGAAGCTAACCCCCTTGGCCAGGTCGGACCAAGGTGCTTTCACCGCTCTTTCACGGCGCGGAACACCTAGCCCGCGTACTGCGGCGCCGGCCGGTACGGCGGCGTAGTGTGAGGTATGGCCGCCGGAATGCGGAAGACCGGAAAGCTGCCATGTGACCTGACCAGCTTCGTGGGCCGTCCGCGCGAGATGTCAGAGGTCATACGGAGGCTCTCCGCGACTCGCCTGGTGACGTTGACCGGGCCTGGTGGCGTGGGGAAGACACGGCTGGCCCTCCAGATCGCGAATGAGAGGCGGAGGGCGTTCGCGGACGGCACGTGGGTTATCGATCTTGCGCCGCTCCAGGATGGCGGTCTGCTGGCGCGATCGGTCGCGGCGGCTCTTGGGCTGCGGGAGGATTCAACCCGATCTCCGATGGCCATGCTGGAGGAGCATCTCGAAGACAAGCACCTTTGTCTGGTGCTAGATAATTGCGAGCATCTACTTCGCGACTGCGCCATCCTGACCAAGAAGTTGCTTACGGCGGCTCCGCGGCTGCGAATTCTGGCGACCAGTCGGCAGATTCTTAACATCAAGGGCGAGTTCGTCTTCCAGGTGCCCCCCTTGTCAGTACCGGAGACGAACCACCATCTTACGGTAGGGCAGGCCCGCAAATACGAGGCGGTTCAACTTTTTGTTGAGCGAGCAGCGACCGCTGCTCCGTCTTTTACGCTTACGCCCGATAACTGCACGACGGTGGCTCGACTGTGTCAACAGCTCGACGGCATTCCATTGGCGATCGAACTGGCCGCAGTGCGGTTGCGGGCGCTGTCCGTCGAGCAGATCCTCACGCGACTGGAGGATCGCTTTCAGCTACTGGTCGGCAAACGCCGCGCCGCGCTGCCGCGGCATCAGACCTTGCGAGCAGCCATCGACTGGAGTCATGAGCAATGCTCGCAAGAAGAGCAGATCTTGTGGGCTCGACTGTCGGTGTTCTCCGGATCGTGCGACCTCGAGGCGGTTCAGGAAGTATGCACCGGCGGCGAGATCGCCGCGGACGACGTACTTGACCTGCTTGCCGAGCTACTGGATAAGTCGATTCTCACACGAGAAGAGTTCGCCGGCGTAGTGCGATACCGGATGCTGGAGACAATCCGCCAATATGGACACATGCGCTTGGTGGAAGCCGGACAAATAGCAGCCACGCGCCGCTCACTCCGCGGTTACTATACAAGAAAAAGCCAACACCTGGAGTGCGAATGGCTCGGTCGACACCAGAAGGAATGGATCGAATGGATTGAGCCGGAGTGGGATAATCTACGGATCGTATTGCACTCTTGCATGAGTGATCCCGATGGGGCGCATGCCGGAATAGAAATCATCACCGCGCTATGGGAGTGCTGGACGTTCTTCGGGCGCATCGGTGAAGGTCGAGACTGGCTTGCCCAGGCCCTCAAGAAAGAGAATCGACGCGACACCGCAAGAGTCAAGGCATTGGCGGTAAACGCCCATCTCGCCGTCATGCAGGGCGATATGCCGGCCGCACGGCGAGCCCTCAATGAAGGCTACGCCGTCGCGCACCGACTCAATGACACTGATGCACTCGCACATCTTTGGCTCGCCCAAGGCGTGGCCGCCGTCTCTGGGGGTGACCCACAAGAGGGGATCTCACTGCTGGAAAAGGTCCTGGCCACTTATCGCGGCGACGCTGGCGCGCACTCCAGAAACGCCTTGCTGATCACCTTCATGTGCATGTTCTTCTTGGCGTTGGCCGACATATTCGCCGGCGATCGTCGCACCTCCTCTTACGGCGCCAGATGCCAGGAGCTGGCCGAGAGCGCCGGCGCCGAGTGGTCGATGACCTGGGGAATGTGGATCAGCGGCCTCGAACAATGGCGGAGCGGAGACATGCCGAGCGGCACCGCGATGCTTCAAGAGAGCCTTCGCCGTCAACGAGCACTCGATGATCGATGGGGGTCGACGTGGAATATCGAGGTACTCGCCTGGACCGCAGCGTCCTCCGGACAACACGAACGCGCAGTTCGCCTTCTTGGGATCGCACAGGGCCTTCGAAAGACGAGTGGCGTATCCCTTTTGGAGATGCTGCCGTTCGCCCACGCTCATGAGCGGTGCGAAGCAGAACTGCGATACGCGATCGGAAACGAAGATTTCGCGGCGGGCTTCCAATGTGGCACGAAATTTGACTTCGATTGTGCTTTCGCTTACGCGGTCGGCGAGGACGTCGTAGAGACGGCCTCGGTCGCGGCACCGGCGGATGCCTCACCTCCGAATCCGCTGACAGCCAGGGAGCGGCAGGTTGCAAGGTTGATCAGCAATGGCATGAGCAACAAAGAGATCGCCGACGTTCTTGTCATCGCTCAACGGACCGCCGAAGCTCACGTGGAACATATCTTGACGAAGCTCGACTTGACCTCTCGCGTGGGCATCGTGGCATGGGTAGCGGACCAGGAGCCGGGTCCCCGCTGAGGGCCCGCTGGTCAGCGCGCGATGAGTTCGAAGGGCATCGATTGCCCAACACGCACTAGAGCAGAACGACGCAGCCACGCGACCGGAGCCGTTCGACCCAGCCGGGGAACCGGTCGAGCTTGGTCCAGCGCAGATCGAGCTTCTCCAGCCGGGGCAGGTCACCGAGTCCGTCCGGCAACTCCCACAGCCGGGTGGCCCGCAAGTCCAGGTGCGTAAGCCTCGTCAGCCGTACGATCGAGCCCGGTAGGCGGGCCAGCGGGTTGTTCCGCAGGTCGAGCAGCCGCAGGTCGCTCATGGCTCCGACCGACTCGGGTAGTTCGGTGATGCGGTTGCCGCACAGGTGCAGCTCCCGGAGCCGTACGAGCCGGCCCACCGACACGGGCAGCCCGGTCAGCCGGTTGTCCTGGAGCCGCAGCTCGTGCAGCGCGGCCACCCCGCCGATCGAGTCCGGCAGCGTGGTGAGGAGGTTCCCGGCGAGGTTGAGGTAGCCGAGCCGGTCGAGCCGCCCCAGTGAGGCGGGCACGGACGTGAGTTCGTTGTCGTGGAGGTAGAGGTAGTCGGTGAGCCCGGCCAGGTCGCCGATGCTCTCCGGGATCCGGCGGAGCCGGTTGTGCCCGAGGTCGAACATCCGCAGCCCGGTGAGCCGGCCGACGGCCTCGGGGATCTCCGTGAAGGCGTTCTCCGCCAGGTTGAGCGAACGCAGCCCGGTGAGGCTCCAGAGCGTCTCGGGCGCCGAGGACAGCAGGTTGCCGCCGACGCTCAGGTGCCGCAGCGACGTCGCGTCGCCGAGCTCGGGCGGGAGCGCGGCGAGCCGATTCTTGTAGAGCAGGAGGGTCTCCAGCCGCGGGAGCCGCGCGATCTCCGTGGGAAGGGCCGTCAGGGCGTTGCCGTCCAGGTCGATGTGGCGCAGCCCGGTGAGGTCGCCGATCGAGGACGGGAGCGCGGTCAGGCCCGCTCCAGGCGCCGTGAGCGAGACCGCGACCCCGTCCTCGTAGTGGAAGGAGCCCTCGAGTGGTCCGGCGGTGTCGATCACAGGTACCGACTCTAATACCGCGGGGCCCGTTTCCCGACACGGCCTTCGCTGTCGCTACCACGAAGAGGGCATGCCTCCATTCAGTCGCGCCAGCACCATCGAGACCATACTGCGCACCGAATCCTCGGAGCCGTATCGCAGATACTTGCGAACCTTTCCAAGCACATTGACCGCCATTTCGCCGCGGGGAGGGCCGACGGCGACGTGCAGTGGCCCGATCATCGGTTCTCGTCCGAGCACCCAGCGCCCGCCGGCGGCCGACCGCAGCACCTCGCCCGCGTACGCGCCGCCCAGCACGATCAGGTCGCCGTCGGCGAACTCCTCGTCGGTGTCGTCCGGCCCGAGCCCCTCCTCCCGGCGGCGCGCCTCCAGCACCTCGTCGAGCCGGCGCAGGGACTCGACGGTGCCGTCCAAGCCGTGCCGCCCGGCGAAGTCGGCGGCGTTCGCGGCCTGCAGGGCGTCCAGGTCGGGACTCCCGTCGGGCAGGTTCGGGAACCGGGGCGGGCGGCCGACGGCCGGGCGCTCCCTCTCCCCGAGGCCGACCACGGCCCGTACACTCGCGGCATTCAGGAACTCCAGCACGCCGGCGGGCGGCTCGTCCGCGCTGTGCACGGTGACGGAGCAGCGCTTCCCGCTCGTCTCGGCGTAGTGGAGCATCCCGGTCAGTTTGACGAGCAGCTGCACATGGTGAAGCGCCTCACGCTCCGGCGGCCACCCGTTTCCGGCGACGATATGCAGCCCCTCGGTCCCGTCGTCCTCCGTGGCGACGACATCGATGGTCTGCAGGTCGGCCAAGCCCATCGGAATTCCTCTTCTGATATGGCCGTTAAGCCGTTCGAACAATGGCGCCAGCGTAGATTTCCGTGATTCACACGGTCAATCGATTTGTCGGCGCGGAGATGCCGGCTCGGACGCGGCGGTGATGGTGGCGCGGACGCGGCCGCCCACCTCGATCAGGCCGTCCGGCCTCGGTCTCGTCTGGATCTGGGAGCCGTGTCCCTGCGTGATGGTCAGGGCGCGGCCGAGGTGCGCGGTCAGCAGCAGTGCCGCCGCGCCGGTCGCCTCGTCCTCATCGATGCCGTCGTCGCGTCCGGGAAAGGCACGCGCCCTCACCCGTCCGGCCGCCTCGTCCTGCCACGCCCACGCATAGATCCACTCCCCCGGCGGTGGCACGGGCAGCGCGTCGACCTCGGCGACCGAACCGTACCGCCGGAGCGTACGCGGCGGCGCCCACTCCGCCCGCGCCTCGATCCAGGCCCACTCACCGTCACGGCGAGCCCGGACCCGCCCGGCCGGGGTGATCAGCGCAGGCAGGCCGAGCAGCCACGCCGTCCCGACACACGGATGCCCCGCGAACGGCAGCCGCAGCGTCGGCGTGAAGATGTCGATGACCCCGCGTTCGGAGTCGTCGACGAACACCGTCTCGCTGAACCCCAGCTCCCGCGCGAACGCCTGGCGCTCGGCCTCCGTACGGACGGCGGCGCCATCGCGGACGACCCCGAGCTCGTTGCCGTGCCGGCCGTCGGGCCCGCAGAACACCCGCAGTACGTCGTACTCGATCACCCGCGCAGTGAACCACACCGCCCTCAGCGGAAGGCGTCGACACCGGTGAGCTCGCCGGACAGGTCCCAGAGCCGGGCGGCCTCGCCCGGGTCGACCGCCCAGGGTTTGACACCACCGATGAGCATGTCGTCCGTGGTGGCGGGCTCGGCGATGTCACAGTCCTGGCAGTACGCCCCGCCGTGGGCGTCGAGCAGCGGCGACGTCGCCGCCCACACGGCCGTCGCGGCGCCCTGTACCGGGGTCTTGAACCCGGCCACCGGCCGGCCCTCCGCGTCGATCCACCCCTGAGCGATCTGCTCCGCACGCGGGACGTGCCGCTGCAGCGGAGTCAGGATGCTGCCCGGGTGCACTGCGAAGGCCCGCAGCCCGTCACCCGCCCCGAGCGCGTCGAGGTGCACGGCGAACAGGGCGTTCGCGGTCTTCGACTGCGCGTACGCCAGCCATCCGTCGTAGCCCGTGCGGGAGTGGAGGTCGTCCCAGCGGATGGGCGACAGGAAGTGCCCCGACGAGGCCACCGAGACGACCCGCGCCCGGCCGGGGGTCAGCGCCGGGCGGAGCCGGTTGACCAGGGCGAAGTGGCCGAGGTGGTTGGTCGCGAAGTGCGCTTCCCATCCCGGGCCGACGCGCGTCTCCGGGCAGGCCATGATGCCCGCGCCGGCGATGACGACGTCGAGCGTGCGGCCCGCCTCCAGGATCCGCTCGGAGAACACCCGAACGCTCTCCAGGTCCGCAAGATCGAGTTCGTGGACCTCCGTGCCGGGGACCTCGCCGAGGGCCTCCTCCGCGGCGGCTCGCCGGCGAGCGGGGACGATGACGTATGCCCCCGCCCGGGTGAGAGCCCGCGTCGTCTCCAGCCCCAGCCCGGAGTATCCGCCGGTGACCAGGGCCGTCCGGCCCGACAGGTCGATCCCGGTGAGCACCTCCTCCGCCGTGCTCTGAGCGCCGAATCCACTACCGATCTTCTGCTGTTTCGCCGTCATGGCCCAGAACGCTAAAACCTAGAGTGTTCTCTAGGTCAAGCTGTACGCTCGATGCCGTGACGAGGCATGCGGAAGGGCTGTCGATCGGGCAGGTCGCGGACAAGACCGGGCTCAGCGTCCACGCCCTCCGGTTCTTCGAACGCGAAGGTCTCTTCCTGCGCCCGATCCGCCGCTCGGCGGGCGGCCAGCGGGTCTATGACCCCGCCGACGTCGAGTGGCTCCTCCTGTGCAACCGGCTCCGCGACTCCGGCATGTCGATCGCCACGATGACGCGATTCGCCGAACTCGTACGCTCGGGTCCCGGCAACGAGCCAGAGCGGCTCGCCCTGCTCGAGGAGCACGAGCGGACCGTCCACGCCAAGATCGCCGGGCTGACTGCGAGCCTCGAGGTCATCCACGACAAGGTCATGGTCTACCGCCGGCACGTCGACGACGGCACCGCCGCCGGCCTCTGGTCACCGACTCCCGACGGCTGACCCGTCACGGCGCCGCGATCCGTATCGTCTTCAACCGTGAGTGAACCGCTGGACTTGGAAGAGGCATCCCAACGGTTGCACTCGGCGTTCGCCCGATATCCGCTTCCGCCGACGCCGGATGTCTGCACCCACTGCGTGACCACCGCGGAGGTCGCGGCGACACGGGCGAGGCCACTGCGCCGACTTAGCGCCGACGACCTTTATCCCGTCATATCGCGCGCGCTGTCGACGTGGGGAGACGAGGCGGAACTCAAGCATTTCCTCCCCCGCGCCTTGGAGCTGATCGCCCGCGAGGAGATCGACGAATGCGCGGTGGCCTGGACTTTCCTCAACAAGATCGGGAGGATCTTGCGGGACTGGCCGCTTGATGAGCGCGCCGCGATCCATACGTTCACCGAGGCCTGGTGGCGGGCGACGCTGAGCGCGTACCCGCGCCGGTGGAGCGTGCTGGACGTCCTGGAGCTCATCGGGGCGCTGGAGGTGCCGATCGCGCCGTACCTCGCTCACTGGGAGACACGGCGCAGCGAGGCGGCGGCGCGTCACCTGGCCTGGCTGATCCAGGACTTCGCGGTCGGTTCGGCGGCCGACGGCGAGTGGTATCGCGTGCTGGAAGGCTGGATCGATTGCCCGGCCGTGGTGCGTTTGCTGGAGGCCGCGTCCGCCGTGGCGAGCACTCCTGGCGTGGCCGCGGAGTTCAGCCGCGCGCGGGAGATCCACGATCTGTGGCAGGCTCGCGGTCCGGAGAGCCGGGCTTGAGGCGGCGGAATTCCGTCGCGATGATCCAGGCCACGAGGAGGTCGATGGCCAGGCCGGACAGCGCCGCGAACTGGTTGATCGTGAACTTGAAGAACTGCCCGGCGAGGATGTCGAGCAGCACCGCGGCGTTGAACACCCGGAAGGCCGCCATGCGGTCGCGGCGCAGCCGCGCCAGGCCGTACACGCCCAGAACCGTCGAGACGACCGCGCAGCAGACGACGGCCGCGACCGCGCCTGTCTCCTGTTCTCCGGCGCGCGTGGTGATGAACTCGTCAGCGATCACCCCGGCGAGGGTCAGCGTCCCCCGGGCGACGAGGTAGTAGACGGCGACGCGGAGAACGGCGCGGTGTGCGACGAGCCGACCGGCGGCGGTGCGGGCCCGGGCCACCGCCGCGCGTACCGGGCGCGGGGCGGCGGGCCGCCGGTCGGGTGCCGCCGTGAGCAGGTGCAGCAGCGCGGCCTGGGCCTCGCCGTCCACCTCCTCGATCAGGCGGACCGCCGCGCGGCGCTCCTGCGGCGTCAGGCCCGACGTGATCCCGGCCAGCGCGACAGAGGCGGCGTTGACCGTACGCTCGCGTGGGCTGAGAAGTGTCCGTCCGCCGGTCCACTGGGTGAGGAGGACGAGCGCGGCGAAGGTGAGGTAGATGAGCCCGGCGGCCGGCCGGTAGAAGTAGCCGGTCTTGTTGACCAGCTTGCCGATCTCGTCGATGAACAGGCCGAAGCCCACGCCGCCGACCACCGTGGCCCATATTCGCGCCGACCGGCCGAGGAAGGCGACGGCGATGACCACGCCCGCCGCCATCAGCAGGCCACCCCACAGGGCGTGGGCGATGTGCAGGTTCCCGCTGCCGACCTTGGGATAGCCGGCCTGCGCCAGGCACGCCCGGGTGACGAGCACGGTGGCGATCCCGGAGAGGACGAACCCGCGCAGATACGACACCGCGTTCGCCGCTCGGACGAGTCCGAATCCGTGCATCGACACTCCGGCCTGTTCCGTCCCCGCATCACCCGGTCATCTCGTCGGCGGCGTGGACGCGGCCGCGACGGCTCCCGATCTCTCTTCGGCGGCCCACGCTACGACCGCACCGGCACCCGGGGCACTGCCGCCAGCCCCCGGTCTGCCGGTCCGGACAGCCCCAGGTCCGGCGACGAACAGAATGGTCGTTTGACGCGGTGCCCCCACGCCCGCGACGACGACGGCCGTGGCCGGTCTGCCCTCCTCTCTGGCCGAGCGGAGGAGAGGAAGGCAGACCGGCCGTGGCGTCACCGCCGGGTCAAGGTCACTGGGACGGTGGATCCGTGGCCAGGGCTGACGCGTACCGAGAAGAGGTGTGAGCCGCTGTCGTAGCCGACCTGACCGACGCTGCCGCCGGAGGCGGTCGCCGACACCGGGCCTGGGGAGTACCCGTGCAGCGTCACCGGGCCGTCTCCCGCGGCGAACGCGACCGTGACGTGGACCCTGCCGTTGTCGGACAGCGACCGGATCCGCTGCTTGCCCAGGGACACGAACTTGCCCGCGTCGCCGAGGAAGGCGATGCCCGACCTGCCCACCGGGACCACCTGGAGGTAGGACCCGTCGCGGGTCACCTGGGCCGTGTAGGGGGCGTTGCCGTCGACCAGCGCACCGTTGCCGGCGAAGTAGTCGTACACGTACGCCTTGCCGGTGACGCCGAGGTCGGCGGGCCGGAAGGAGGCGTCGTCGGTCGTCGGGAGGCTGACCGTACCGGCGCTGACGCCGAGGTTGTCGATGTTCGGGCCGTTGGCTCCCGTCGTGGTGGCCCGTACGGTGTGCCGACCGGCGGAAAGTTCGACCACGACCGGCTGTACCGCCCAGGTGTCCCAGCTGCCGGACGGGGCGAACGCCTGGGTGGAGGCCGCGCCGCCGTCCACCGAGACCGCGAGCGGCCGGTCGGCGCCGCCGCCGTTGGCGTACCGGAACATCAGCGTGTACGTGCCGCTGGACGGCGCGTTGACGGTCCACTCCACGTAGTCGCCGGAGTCGTGCTGGTAGTCGGCGAACCCACGGCCGGTGTAGCCGGAGTGGTCGGTGCCCACTACGGGCCCGGACAGGGTGGCGTCCTCGGCCTCGTAGGTCGTGTCCGGCTTGGGTGCCGGGACGGTGCGGGCGTAGGCGTAGACGTAGCCGGCGGACAGCGAGCCGTGCCGGCTGCCGGTCGTCGCCACCATCGGGCCGGACGATCCGGAGGCGTCGCGGACGTAGGTGGCGTCATCGGGGACGATCGGGGTGTCCGGCTTGACGATCGTGCCGTCCGCTTCCGCCACCTTGTTCAGGTTGGCGGCGCTCTCCTGGCCGATCGGGTCGCCGACACCGACCGGGCCGGCGGACAGGTTGGACAGCAGGAGGTTCCGGGTCTCCGTGCTCATCATCACGTCCGTGAAGGGCCACACGCCGAGGGCGCCGGCCAGGCGTGACGTGTAGAGGAACTCATCCCACTTGGACCGCTCGAACCGGTCGTTGGAGACCCGGGCGTTGGTCACGTTGCCGTACAGCGTGCTCTGCAGGTAGTCCTGCGCCAGTGCCATGCAGTACTGGATGTCGAGGCCGTTGGCCGCCGCGGCCTTGGCCATGTTGCCGAGGAACGCTGCGCGGTCGGTGAGGTTGAAGTCGGGCTGCGCGCCCGCGCACAGCCAGTCCTGCTCGTAGGTGTCGACCCCGGACGACTTGAGGTAGCTCATCCGGTCGTTCCAGTACGCCGGGTCGGTGATCACGTTCCCGGACATCGTGTACTGGCTCCGGTACGGGCTGGACGGGTCGATCCACCGGGCATGGGTGATCATGGGTACGCCGACGCTCTTCTGGAACGAGGCGAGGCCGTTCGGGAACAGAGTGTGTTCCGCCTCATAGCGGTACTCACCGTCCGGCTTGTCGTTCCAGCCGGCGTTCGGGCCCTTCGGGTACCACCAACTGTCCAGTTGCAGGTTCCCCATGGGCAGGCCCTTGCTCTTCCAGTCGTTCTGGACCGCCCGCAGCGTGCCCTCGTAACCGAGGTTGGAGTCGTACTTGTAGTAATAGGAGGCGCCGTTGTCGGTCCAGTAGCCGAGCTTGGCGAGGGTGTTCGTGGAGCTCTGCGCCGGCCGGTGCTTGCCGGACAGGCCGGTCAGGGTGTTGCCCCAGGTGTCGTACACGCCGTTGATACTGGTGCCGTACGCCAGGATGCTCTTCTGGGTGAACCCGGCCGGCAGGCTACCGACCCCCGAGGAGACGGTGCTGGTCAGCGCGCCGTTCACGAACTTCACGACCCCGGTTGTGAAGTTCGAGGCGGGAGAGAGCATGTAGCCGCTGTGGGAGGCGTCGAACGCCAGGTACGGGCTGAAGCCCGGGTCGCCCGAGGCGTCGAGTCGGTGTCCCGCGAAGCAGCCGTTGAAGCTCTCGTTGTGCGGCAGCGAGGGCCGCGACGACAGCGCGGGGAACGGATCGGCGTTGGCCGCCGCCTGCCGGTACGTGGTGCTGAAGAGCACCACCGGTCTGTTGTCGTAGGTCCGGATGCCGCTGCTCCGCGCCGCGCCGCCGGCCGTGTAGTCGAAGTCGGTCTCGTGGTAGGCGCCCACGCCGTCCCGGCCGCGGACGGTCTTGATGTTGCTCGCGGAGGCGCCGACCGAACCACCGAAGTGGTAGCGCGGTGCGCTGGTGTCGATGGTGTAACCGCCGTCGGCGTGCACCGTCGCCGTGGCGCCCGCCGTGGGCGTGGCGGCGCCGGCGGGTTCTGTGGCGAGCGCCAGGCTCACCGGGAGGGTGACCGCGAGCGCGCAGGCGATCGCGGTACGCCGAAGAGATCTCCGTACTGGCTTACTCATGGCTCTCCGTCGGGTCCAGGGGCCCCTCGGCTGCGCGCATATGGGGGTTTTTGTGAAGTTAAAACGCGATTTCTGCCGTGTCAACAGACTGATAAGCGCCACATTCGGCCTTATTATGCTGAGTAAGTGACAGAATTGGTGAACCCGCATGTGTAGGGGGCGCCATGAGCGCAGCCAGGTCTCGATCGCACCGCGCCTACAACCTCGACCGCGTAGTCGCGGCGGTGCGTGAGCGCGGATCGGTCACCCGGGCGGATCTCGAGCGGATGACCGAGCTGTCGCGCGCGACCGTGGCCGTGCTGGTCGCGCGGCTCATCGACGACGGCGTCCTGCGCGAGTTGCCCGCAGCCGAGAAAGCCGGGACGGGTCCGGGCCGGCCGCCCGCCCGGCTGGCGCTGACCGAGTCGGCGGGCCTCGTCGCCGGCATGGCCTTCGGGCACGGCGACCTCCGGGTCGCGGTGGCCACGTTGTCGGGCGACGTCGCCGCCGAGCGCCACGTACGGCTCGCGGTGGACATCTCCGTGGGCGCGGCCCTCGACACCGCTGCCAGTGAATTGAGCGGAATATTGCGCGAAATCGGCCATCCGAGAGAGGACATCGACAACGTCGTCCTCGGCCTGCCCGCCCCGCTCGACCGGCGCACCGGCCGCGTGCTGGTCAACAACATCCTGCCCGGATGGGTCGACCTGGATCCCGCAGCCGGCCTCGAAGAGCGTGTCCATCGGCCGGTGTTCACGGAGAACGCCGTCAACCTCGGCGCCATCGGCGAGCTGACCTACGGAGCGGGCGCCGGCGTACGCGACCTGGTGTTCGTCAAGGTCTCGACCGGCGTCGGCGCCGGGCTGATCTTCGATGGACGCCTGTACCGGGGCGTCAGCGGCTACGCGGGCGAACTGGGCCACGTGCAGGTCGAGGCGAACGGTCTGCTGTGCCGGTGCGGCAGCCGCGGCTGCCTGGAGACCCTGGTCTCGACGCCGAACATCATCGCCGCCCTCCAGCCGATGCACGCGGATCCGCTCACCATCGCCGACGTGATCCGGCTGCTGGAGGCGGGAGACTCGGGAGCCGTCCGCGTCGTCGGCGACGCAGGACGCACCATCGGCCGGACGCTGGCCGACATGTGCAACGTGCTCAACCCCGAGGTGATCATCGTCGGCGGCGAACTCGGCCTGCCGAACGGCGTGCTCGCCGACGGCATCCGCGAAATGATCACGCGCTACGCCCAGCCGGGGGTGGCGCGGGCGGTGACCGTGACAACCGGGGCCCTGGAGAACCACGCCGAACTTCTCGGCGCGATCGCCCTCGCCGTCCGCCGCACCGGCAATATTGGTTCTTCTCTTTCGTCGTGAAGTGGCCGTGTTCCGGCAGACCGCTCGTCCTTACGCTCGGACGCCTGGGCCTGTCCGCGTCGCCGGCCGTACGCGGGAAGCGTCCGTCGACCTCCGGCCCGCTCGACCTGACAGGAGACCGATGATCACCATCCGCAAACTCGTTCCGTCCGACAGGGCCGCCTGGGAGGACCTGTTCCGCGGCTACATCGACTTCTACGAGCGCGTGGAACCCGCCGAGATGTACGAGCAGGCGTGGCGCGAGTTCCTGGCGGACACGCGCATGCACGCCCTCGGCGCGACGCTGGACGGCCGGCTCATCGGCATCGTGCACTTCCTCCCTCACGCCAGCACGTCGATTCCCGACGCCGACGTCTGCTACCTGCAGGACCTGTTCACCGCGCCGGAGGCCCGGGGAATGGGCGTGGGACGTGCCCTGATCGCGGCCGTGACCGACTGGGCCAAGGCCCACGACTGCGCCCGCGTGTACTGGCACACCCACGAGTCGAACGCCACGGCGCGGCGCCTGTACGACAAGGTGGCGGAGAACCGCGGCTTCATCCAGTACCGGATCGACCTGCCGCGCTAGGCTCCGATTCCTGCAGACGGCGAGAGAGCCTGGGATGTGGCGAGACCTGATCGAGCGGCTGTACGACGATGCCGAGTTCGCCGATCCCGCGTCCGACGCGGGCATCGATCAGATCGAGCGGCGGCTGGGGCAGCCGGCTCCGGAGGAGCTGCGACGGCTGCTGCGGGAGACCGACGGTGTGCGGGCCGACTACGGGTCCTGCCTGGTGTGGTCGGTGCAGGAGATCATCGAGCAGAACACCGAATTCCGGGAGAGCGCCGACTTCGCCCAGCTGTACATGTCGTTCGACCAGCTCATGTTCATAGGGGACAACGGCGGCGGAGATCGGTTCGCGTACGTCCGGGTCCCGGCGGGACGACCCGACGACCTGTTCGTGTGGGACCACGAGACCGACGAACGCCTATGGGCCGCCCGATCGCTGCAGGACTACCTCGAGCGCCGGGCAGTCGCGGACGGTGACGACTGGTACAGGAAGGCCCTCTGAGGACGACCGCCCTCGGGCGCTATCCGTGTGACGCCCGACCCGCAAGGTGGCAGCGGCGGGTGGTCATGTCCAGCCGGTTGTTGTTACGGTCGGCGGTGACGCGGGGTGCCCGGGGCGAATCCGGGCTGAGATCACACCCGTCGAACCTGATCTAGCTAGGACTAGCGAAGGGACGTCACCAGTGACCAGAGCTTCCTGGTGTTGCTCGAACGTCCTCGCCTCGCCGTCCGGTGACCGCTGAGAGGACCCGATGTTCTGCGACGACGTGTGGAAGCGCTCGGCCCGCCTGATCCGCGCGATCCACGAGCACCCGTTCAACACCGCACTCAGCGCCGGCACGCTCGACCGTGAACGGTTCGCATTCTACATCGTGCAAGACGCCCGCTATCTGGAGGCGTTCTCCCGGGCACTCGCGGTCGCGTCCGCGCGGGCCACCGACACCGACGACGCGGTCTTCTTCGCCGAGAGCGCGCACGCCGCGCTGGCGGCGGAGCGTACGCTGCACGCCGGCTACATCGAGGAGTTCGGCCTGACCGCCGACGACCTGGCGGGCATCGACACCTCCCCGACCTGCCTCGGTTACTCGTCGTTCCTGCAGGCGACGGCCCTCGCCGACCCGTACCCGGTGCTCGCGGCGGCCGTGCTGCCGTGCTTCTGGGTCTACCAGGACGTCGGCACGGCCCTGCTCGAGAACACGGCCGGTGTCGAGAACCACCCCTACCGCGCCTGGATCGCGACCTACTCCGACCCGGCCTTCGCCGAATCGACCGAACGCGCGAAGGCCATCACCGACCGCCTGGCGGCGACGACCGACGCGGCCACGCGAGAGGGCATGGCCCGCGCCTTCTTCCGCGCCACCGAGTACGAGTGGATGTTCTGGGACAGCGCCTGGCGCCGCGAAACCTGGCCCACCGCCCAGTGGCTCAAGTAGTTCCTCGCCGAACTCGTTGGATCACTCGTCGACATCCGATTCGCGGAAAACAGGCAACCGGAGTCGGTATCCGACCGTTCGAGCGAACCAGGCGAAGAAATCATTGGCGGGGTCGAACCCGGCCTGTGCGGCTTCGCTCCATTCGGCGCGTCGCAGTACGGCGAGGTATCGGTCGACCAGCCGTTCTCGATGGTCTGGAGTCATGGCAAGGCGATCGGGCGATGCCTGGGCAAGATGGTCGGCGATGCCTGCGGCAGCGAGATAGCGATCCAGATTCGGTGTCTGGCCGACGAGGTGACCGACATAGGCATTCAGAACGATGCGGATCGGAGGGTAGCCCTCCCAGGTCATCCCCATCCCGCCACAGTCAGCCATGATTCCGAGCAGGCGGCCGGAGTGATCGATCAATTCGTCGTCCGCGTCGGGCGAAGTGATCGCTTCGTGGAGATGAGCCGCCGTCGCGACCTTGCCCGCGAAGTAGCCGTTGAGGTAGTCGCCGTCGCACGCCTGCCGCAGCAGCCAGGACCGGGCTCGGCGAACGCCCGCCGTACAGAGTGCTTCGACGAGATAGACCCGTCCCCAGCCCGCGGCTCGTTGGGCGAGCCAGAGCAATGCGTCTGTGCCGTCTCTGCGACGTTTCAACGCATCGGCGGCGAGCGGGCTGAACTTGTCGGTGAGCAGGCCGATGATCCGGATCAGCTCGATGTCGTCATCCGCCCAGCCGGTGGCCAGCAGCGCCAGTCCGATCAGGACAGAGCAGCGATCAGGGCTGTTCCGAACCAACCATCGCCCCGTCTCCTGAACCCTCTCACGGTCGGCCCGCAGCGCCGCCGCGGCGATGTGCTCATTGCGGTGAATCGGGACGTCTATCTCGTGGAAGGCCCAGGTCAGCTCGCCGGGGCCGGCCTCCGCGCGTGCGAAGTAAGCATCCAGGGTGGCCGCAGCATCCATGCCTCGCCGACGCGGGTCATCGCAGGAAGGCGACTTTCGTCGATGCTGTTCGTCGTCGGGGTACGGCTCGCCGTCACGAGGCAGTGGAGCCTCGGGATTCAAATGATGGAGCCGTAGCGCATGGTCGTACAGGCTCAGCTGGTCTCCGAGCGGTCCACGCCCGGCCGTCTCGCTCACCGGCGGACGGTGGACTCGATTCTCTCGATCATGCGGACAAGCATGCCAGAAGAACGCGAATCCGCCACCAGGTGATCGGTGACAGATGGAGCAAGACCTTCAGCGCCCGTAACCCCGCCACATACGGAACCGTGAAATGCCGTACTCCGCGTCTACGGGAGTGAGACCTCGAACCACACCGTACGGCCGCGTTGATCGCCGGACACCCCCCACCGACCTCCGGTGAGAACATCCAGCATTCGGAGCCCCCGGCCGGTCTCCGCCCCTGGTCCGCGATCGATCATTCTCGGGACGCCGCACGACGACCCCGCGTCCGACACCGTCACGCGGAGCGCCTGACGCTGAGTTAACACGGCGACCGTGATGCGCCCCGGGTGTCCGGCGGAGTCGAGTACGGCCGAGTCCGAGTGCCTGAGGGCGTTGGTGACGAGTTCGACACCCAGCAGGACGATGTCGTCCGCGAGCGCCCGGTACTCGCTGGGAAGGACGTCACGCAGCCAGCGTCGTACGTTCCGCACTTCCCGGGCCATGGCCGGAACCTCCAGGGTTCCAATGATCACTGCCGCCATTCGTCCGTGCTCCTCCACATCTGCCCTGGGACGATCCCCCGAATCGGTTGCCGGGCGTCGCCGTCGGTGAGCAAGCTTGTGACAAGAGCACTGGTCCGTAGTTTCAAAGACCTTTGAAATCGTTCCGGAATGAAGGCCGCACCATGCAGGACGATGACCGCGTCGGAAGCAGAGTCGCTGCCCTCCGAAAAATGCGAGGGATTACCGGCCGTCGGCTCGCACATAATGCCCATATTTCCTACAGCTTGCTGACAAAAGTCGAAGCCGGCCATGTCGCCGCATCACCTGCGTTCATCGCGGCGGTCGCGCGGGCGCTCGGAGTCGAGATCACCCGGATCACCGGCCAGCCGTACGACGACCCTCAGAGTCGTGCGGATCAGTTGCAGGCGACAATCCACCCGCTTCGCCGCGCGCTGCTCACGTACGACCTGCCGGCCGACCTCGACGCGCTACCTCGGCCAGTCGAGGATCTCCGACGGGAGGTCGCGCATGTCTCACTGCTCGGCCGTCGAGCACGTTATCTCGAGCTCGGAAAGACACTGCCCGCCCTCCTCGACGAGCTGTCCGCCGCCATCGCCGAAGCCGACGACCGCAGCCGTCCGGGCCTGTACGCCCTGCTCGCCGAGGCGTACGGCGGAGTCTCCGCACTGGGCCAGTTGCTCGGCCACCTCGACCTGCGGGTGCTAACGCTCGACCGCATCGAATGGGCAGCACGGCAGTCTCAGGATCATCTCCGGGTTGCTCGGACGAACTGGTCTCGCGGAGCGTCTCTGCTCGGTGTCGGCGCTTACGACCAGGGACTGGCCCTGATGGAGCGCACCCGCCGCGACCTCGGCGACGACGCAGGCCGGATGGACGAGGCGACGTTGAGCGTCTACGGCTCGTTGCATCTACGCTCGGCGATCCTCGCGGCACGGGCGAATCGACGCCGCACCGCCGATGACCACCTCGCCGAGGCTCGCGGCATCGCCACACTCGTGCGCCCGGACGCCAACCACTACGGCATGGAATTCGGACCTGCCAACGTCGGGATCCATGAGGTATCGGCCGCCATCGAAGGCTCGGAGGGCACGCTCGCCATCGAACGAGCCGAGCGGGCCGAACGGACCGGATTGACTACGCTTCTTCCTCCGGTCCGCCTCGGCCACTACCGCATCGAACTCGCCCGCGCGTGGCTCTACCACGGCGACCGCCGTCGCGCTCTCAGCACGCTGCAGAGCGCTCGGCGGATCGCTCCTCAGCAGGTCCGCTACCACCCACTCGTCCGAGAGACCGTGCACGCCATCGCCCACTCCGAGCCGCGCCCAACCGACGACCTGCGCTCACTCGCCTCCTGGCTCGCCATCGATCGCTAGCGCGCCACCGGTATGGCTGCCCGTCTTCGGCACGGCCGATGGATGTTCTGGACAGCGCCTGGCACCGCGAAACCTAGCCCACTGCCCGGTGGATCGCCTGATTCCGCGTCGGTGGTCTCAGGTACCCATCGCGTTGATCTCGTCGTTGGTGAGGACGCCGGTGAACGCCTGAACGTCATCGATCCCACCGGGCCAGAAGTCGGTTGCGGCACCGTTGGCCTTCGCCGCGCCGATGTCGAATCGGCCGCCCGCGTTCCACGGCGCTGCGATGAAGGTCTGCGCCACGCGATCGCCGTCCACGTACAGACGGACCTTTTTCGCCGCCGGGTCGTAGACGCCCGCGAGGTGATGCCACTGCCCGTCGACCATGGCCGGATTCACGCTGTACGTGTCAGTGGACGTCGCGCCGTCGGTGTCGGCCGCCGAGATTCCGAACGACCAATAGCCGGTACCGTCGACCACCCGATAGCCGAGTCGGAATGCGCTGCGACGCGAGCCGTTCTGCGCCAGCGCGGTCGCATTGCCGCTGGGAGCCTTGGTGAGCCGAACCCACGCCGCGACCGTGAAGCCGCTGTCCGTCCGAAGAACCGGGCCGGTCGTCACGGCGTGTTCCTTCTTCGCGTCGTTGAGGTCGAGCGCACCGCCGGCCTTTCCGTCGGCGGTCCAGGCGTCGGCAGCGTTGAGCGTGGCGTCGTGGGCGCGTCCGCTGGAGTCCGTCACGGTGGTTCCAGAGCCGCCGTCGGCGGGCCAGTACCCCTCCCGTACGACCGGCCGGTTCGCCAGGTCCGCGATGCCGCCGGTCGAGCCCCCGATGCCGTCGGGCTCGGTTCCAAACACGACACGGTCGTAGATTCGGACGTCGTCGAGATCGCCGTGGAAGGGGTTGCGGAAAGCGCTCTTTTCCAGGGCCCTCCCGATCTGCAACGGTCCCGTCGCGTCCCACGGCGAGGTGACCGACGCCCGACCGGATTGCGGAGCGCCGTCGACATAGAAAGACAGCTGCCGGCTCGGCGCGTCGTAAACCCCGGCGAGGTGGGTCCACCTGTTCAGCCGGGCGGGCGCGTCCGCGACCACAGGCACCTCGACCGCGCCGTCGGCGTCGGTCGAGTGCCGACCGAACACCCAGGTCTTATAGGACGGCGAGTAATAGATCTGGAACCCACTGAACTTACTGCCCGCCTGGCTCACCGCTGTCGAATAGTGCGTCGCGTCGCCCAACCGCGCCCAGACGGAAACGGTGAAACTCTTGTCCGTGTGCACCGCCGGCGACGCCGCGGCCGCGTGGTCACCGTTGCCGTTCAGATCGAGCGCCTGATCGACCCTTCCGGGAACGCCCGGCGTGCCGCCGAACAGCGTCGCGGTGTTGTGGCCAGCAGAATCGACCAAATCCGTGCCACGCGACTCGTCGAGTTTCCAGTGGCTCACCGGGCCTGCGGGTGAAGCGAGGCGGAATTCGAAGATTCCGGGGTTGACGCTTTGGTTGTTCGCCTGGTCGTAGCTGAATACGTACAAGCGGTAGATGAAATCCTGAGTGAAGGGCACGGTAAGAGTTACCTTCGCCGTGCCGTCGGTGTCGGCCGCCACGGACGGCGCGCCCGCGGCTCCGGCCGCCGTCTCGTCGCCCCACGCGTATTGGTACCTGGTCACGCCGGTGGCGCCGTTCGGGGCGAATGTGAACGTCGCCGTTCGTCCGATCGCGTCGTTGCTCGCTCCCGAGTCGACATCCTTCAGGTTGGACGTGACACTTGGCGCCGACTCCGGCGCGGACATGCGCACACCGCTCGGCCTAGTGGTAGCCGCCGCGTCGGCGGTTCCACCGTTCGCGACCGACAGCAGCGACATTGCCAGGACAAACCCGAGCACGCCCGTTGCCGTCTTCATCACGCGCGAGACCCCCTGAAATTGAACGTAAATAAAAAGCAAAAGCCCGGACGGAACCTAACACCGACAAGATCACATGAATAGCCAGTGCGATGTTACGTAAATCACACTCGGATTTTCACCGTTAACTGGCACGGCCGCTGATCTGCAGTTATCCGCGCAGCCACTCCCAAGAAGGCCTCGCACGACCGAGTGTGGCCACATCGAGAGTTACCGAAGCAGCACATAAAGCCCTCTTCCAACTACGAAGAGCAACGGCCTTTGGAAACGAATCGCGCGGCCGATTCAACCGAAGGGCGGCCGCTCTACAACCCGTCCGGATGCCGGCGGAGGAAACCGGCGTCGAGTGCGCCCACATGACCGCTTTGTCCCGATAAGATTCGCCCAACGACGCTCCGCGTGGAGGTCGGGTTGGGGGTCGCCCTCGCGGCGATGGACGGGGAGGGTACGCGTGGCCGGGCAGAAGACGCCGGACGACGATCCGAACACGGAGCCTCCGGCCGACGACGAGTGGTCGTCTCCTCCCCCGCCGCCTCCGAGCTGGGGGCCGGATCCGGCTCAGCCGCCGCTGCCTCCCTGGACCATTCCCGTCCCGCCGTCGTACGGCGCCGCGCCGCCGGGCCTGCCCGGTTCGCCGCCGTACGGACCGCCGCCGGAGGGTGCCCCGGCTCCCCCGCCCTACGGCCCACCGCCTCCCTCTGGCCCACCGCCCCAGGAGACCGAGGGGCCGGCGCCGCGCGACGCGGGATGGCAGGAGCCGCCGGAGACCCAGGAGTGGGCTCCGCAACCGCAGGCCGACCCGTGGCGGATCCCACCACAGCCGGTCTGGGACCCGACGGTGGAGCCCTCCCCGTCCGTGCCTCCGCCCTCGTACGGCCCGGGCGAGCAGGAGCCGCCACGTTTCCCGGCGTACGACGCGGGCGGGGCGGACCAACCGACCGCCCTGGACCTGCCGCCGTCCGCGATGGCCCCGCGGTCCACCCCGCGGCCGCCCGTCCCTCCCGGACGCGACCCGCGGACCTCGGGTGAGACCACCGTCCGGTTCGACGAACCGTGGCGTACGGAGACACCCCGCCGGTCGGGTCGCCGGGTGCCCCTGCGGCCGATCCTCATCGGCGTCGCGGGCGTCGTGGTCGCCGGTCTGGTCGCCGGCGGGGTGTACGTGCTCACCGGTGACGAGAAGACCTCGCCGAAGATGCCGGCCGCCCAGCCGGCGGCCCGGCTGTTCGCCGCCGATCCGCAGGCCAGGACCGATGGGCGGGACCAGGAGCTGCTCGGGGTCGCGTCGTCGGGCTCGATCGTGGTCGCCATCGGCGGAGAGGCCGACACGGCGGATTATCGGGCGGAGTTCCTCGTCTCCACCGACGGCGGGCGTACCTTCCGGCTCGGCGGCTTGAAGACGGCCGACGGGGCGGAACCCGCGTACGGTGACGTCCCGCGGGTGATCGCCGGTTCGGGCGGTGCCTGGGTCGCCCTCGGAAGCTCTCACACCGGGACGGCGGTTTGGACCAGCCGTGACGGGAGCGCCTGGGTCCGGCAGCCCGATGTGGCGGGTGCGGCGTTCGGCCGTGATCGGATCGCCAAGGTCGCGAGGACGGCGAGTGGATTCGTCGCCATCGGCGACACCTCGCAGAAGGGCGACTACAGCGACGCGGTGCCCGTCGTCTGGCTGTCGTCGGACGGCCGGAACTGGGAGCGGCTCGGCAATGACCAGCTCAAGATGTCGCTGTCCGGCGGGCCGCTGACCCTGGTCGACGTTGCGGCGGTGGGCAACACCGCGCTCGCCTACGGCTGGACGACCGACGGCAAGGGCGAGGTCGTCAAGGACGCCGTGTGGCGGTCCGCCGACGGAGGACGGTCCTGGGAGCCGGTCGACGTGCCGCATCCGAAGGGCACGGCCGGTCCGGGCGTCGCCATCGCGGCCACCCCGTCCGGTTTCGTCGCCGGTCGTAACGCGAGCGGCAAGTCGGAGCGGTACGGCGTGGTGATGACGTCCGCCGACGGCAGGCAGTGGCAGACCGCCGGAGAGATCCACCTGCCCGGCTATGGCGGTCTCCAGCGGCTGGCCGGATCCGACCGTGGCGTGGCCGCCCTCATCGGCGGTGACAAGAAGGTGCTGCTGGCGCGCAGCGCGGACGGGCGGTCCTGGCAGAACGCCGGTGAGGTGCCGGCGCCGTCGAGCGTCGCGATCCAGGGTATGGCCGTGACCGCCGGCGCGACGATCGTCGCCGGCCGCGAGAACAACGACACCGAGGACGCCAACGCGGTGCTCGCGGTGCGCGATTCCGGTGGGCAGGAGATCGCCGTCGATCCCACCCGGATCGCCGGAGCGGTCCAGAACGACCAGGCGTTGACGTCGGTCGCGACGGGGTCGCGGCTCAGCGTCGTCGCGGGCAGCACGAACGGTGACGCCGCGGTCTGGACGTCCGCCGACGGTAGGAGATGGAGCCGCGCCCAGGGGCAGGTGTTCGCCCGGCCGGGCCGGCAGCGTCTCATCAGCGTCGTCTCCGGGAACGCGGGCTGGCTCGCCGTCGGATTCGACGCGGCCCGTCCGCTCGTCGTCGCCTCCGACGACGGCACGACCTGGCGGGCCGCCGATGGCGGAGGCGCGTTCGCGGTGAAGGGCGTCGATCACGTGGCCACGTACGCGGCGACGGTCGGCCCGGCGGGTTACGTGGTCGTCGGTGAGTCCGGTCTCTCCGCGGCGACGTGGCATTCGTCGGATCTGAAGGCATGGGATCGCGGCGGCGGCGCGGATCTTCAAGGCGGTCAGAACGCCAATCGCTGGATGCGCGGCGTGGTCGGCGGTTCGTTCGGATACGTCGCGGTCGGTGGCCTCAGCGATCCGTCGGTGAAGGACGCCCCGTCGGGCCGGCCGGCCGCCTGGACCTCGCCCGACGGCAAGAAGTGGACGCTCCACCGGATACCGCTTCCCTCCGGCTCGATCGAGGGGTGGTTCGACAAGGTCGCCGCCGTCGGCAACGTGATCGTCGCCGCGGGGTCCGCCGCGACGAACTCCGGCCGGGTGGCCTTCGCGTTCGTGTCGGCCGACGGCGGGTCATCGTGGCAGGAGGTCCGGTTGCCGGCCGCCGGCCCGGCGGGTCCCGACTCGAGCGACCGGAACTCCCTCGTCACCGCCGCGACCGCCACGCCCCGGGGATTCGTCGTCACCGGCGCCGCCGGGCGGCTGGGGCGCTCCGACGTCGTCCTGTGGACGTCCCGGGACGGACGCTCCTGGACCGCGGAGACACCCCAGGGAACCGGTCTGTCCGGCCGGGGTGACCAGTGGCTCACCGGGATGACTCCGCTGGGCGCCGACCTCCTCGCCGTCGGGGTGAGCGCGGATCACCGCGGTGAGCAGCCGACGCTGTGGCGGAGGCCGTTGCCATGAGGGTCCCGCACGAGGTCGCACGGTCGTGAGCGGCCGGCTCCAGGCCGCCCTGGCAGCCGTGACGAGCGCATGCCTGCTCGTCACGGCCACGGCGTGCGTGGAGGCGAGGTCGCGGGCCACGACGGATCCCCGGCGTTCCGTCACGATCGCGCCGTCCAGACCGCCGCTCCGGGTGATGCCGCTCGGGGACTCCATCACCGATGGCCTGCAGACGCTCGGCGGCTACCGCAGCGACCTGTGGCAGTACATGACCGCCGACGGGATGTCGGTCGACTTCGTCGGGTCGCGGTCGAACGGTCCCGCGCAGCTGGGCGACCGCGCCGAGGAGGGCCACCCCGGGTGGCGGATCCACCAGCTCGCCGTGCACGTACGAGCGTGGCTGCGGACCTACCGCCCCGACGTCGTGCTGCTGCACATCGGCACGAACGACGTGATCCAGCGCAGTGCGCTGCCGCAGGCTCCGGCGCGGCTCGCCGCGCTGGTGGACCTCATCACCGGGACGCTGCCGAACGCGCAGGTGTACGTGGCGACGATCGTGCCGCTGGCCGATCCGGTGGGTGACGGTCTGGCCCGGCGGTACAACGCGGCGATCCCGGGGATCGTCGCGGCGCGGGTCGCTCGCGGCCGGCACGTCCATCTCGTCGACATGCACGCGGCGCTCACGAAGACCGACCTGTCCGCCGACGGTGTTCATCCGAGCGACGGCGGCTACTCGAAGATGGCGGCGCGCTGGTACACCGCGTTGACCGGTACTCCGATGACACGGTGGGAGGCGGAGACGCCGGCGTACGCGACGATCGGCAACGGGGAACGACTGACGACGCCGCGGGCGTCGGGCAACGGCAAGGCCGGCTATCTCGCCGCGCCGGGGAGCTATCTGGAGTTCGCGCTCCCGCTGCCGAGCGGTGGCCGGTACCGGATGTACGTGCGCGCCGCCGACGGCATGAGCACCCCCTGCGACCAGTCGCTCTCGGTCAACGGCCGGCCGCAGGGGCGGCTGGTCTACCGCCCGTACGGCTGGGACCAGTGGACCATCACCGCCGTCGACGTGTCACTGAACGCGGGCCGGAACACCGTACGGTTCAGCCGGGACACCTGCAGCGCGGAGATCGACGCGATCGATCTGGCACCCGTCCGATGACGCCGCTCAGGAGGACGTGAGCTCCGCGCCGTCCGCCGGAGGCCGCTCCGCCGGCACCGGCTCTTCGCGACGCGTGCCGTCCGTTTCGGGAAGACCGCCCCGCCGGATCTGCGCCAGCGCCGCCTTCAGCCGACCACGGAGGACGCGCTGCGCGGGCACTTCGACGAGCCGGTGGATCAGGTACGCCGACACGAGCGCGACGGCGATCAGCACGCCGAGCACCGCCCATCGGCTCATGTGCGGGTAGAGCCGCGGGACGAGCGTCCGTGAGACCGTCTGGTGGACCAGGTACAGCGGGTAGGTCAGCATCCCAAGGAGCGTGAGACCGCGCCAGCGCAGCCACGCCAGCCGATGCGTGGCGACGAGCGCCATGATCACGAAGACCAGGGTGACGCCGGCCGGAATGACGTACTCCGAGACCCCCGGAACGATGAAGTCGGGGAAGTTGTACTTGACGTCGTAGTAGCAGCCGAGTGCCCAGCTCGCCGCGATGAGCAGCCACACGATGAGGTTGCCGCCGAACCGGTAGATGAGGAAGAACCCCATTCCGGCGACGAAGAACGGCGCGTACCGCCAGAGGAGCACGACCTTGAGGAAACCGAAGTCGGCCTCCATGGCGAACACGCTGAGCAGGAGCCAGCCGGTCATGAACGCGACGCACCGGCTGTAGGTGATGCCCCGCCAGACGAAGAGCGCGATGAGCGCGTAGAAGTGCAGTTCGACGTAGAGGGTCCAGTAGACGACCTCCATGCGCTGTGATCCGACGCCTTCCTGCAGCATCGTCAGGTTGGGCAGGAACCGCCTGATCGGCCCGTCGGTACCCGGGCCGAAGGGAACGTAGGAGTGGAACGCGAGGTACGCGGCGAGCGAGAGCACGACGCTCACCCAGTAGGCCGGGAACAGCCGCACGACGCGGGACACGGCGAAGTCGCCGACGCGGCGGTCCCAGGCGCTCATCAGGATGACGAACCCGCTGATCAGGAAGAACAGCTCGACCCCGAGGAAGCCCCAGCGCGTCACCTGGCCGAGACCGGGGAAGATCGTACGGGCGTTCCCGCCGGGCCACTCCGGCGCGGGAACGCCCGTGAAATGGTGCAGCATCACGGCGGCCGCGGCCACGAAACGCAGCAGGTCGAGCTCGCGGAGCCGCCCTGCCGGCCGTTTCCGCTCAACGCTCGCGGCGGCCTCGGGTACGGCGCCGTTCGCGGAGCCCTTGTCCATGGGGGTCATTGCTCCGTTATCCGTACGATGACCTGCTCGTTGTCGCGCGTGTATCCCTCGTAGCGGAACCGCAGGCCGGTCTCCGCGACGTACTCCGTCCAGGCGTGGTACTCGTGCTCGCGCCAGCCGGGATAGCCGAAGAACTCGTCGAAGACGATGACGCTGCCGGGCCGCAGGCGGGGGCCGGCGTGGCGCAGGACGGTCCGTGTCGAGGAGTACAGGTCGGCGTCGACGTGGAGGAAGGCGACCGGTTCGGGGTGCTCGTCGAGGAAGCCGGGCAGCGTGTCCTCGAACAGCCCGACGACGAGTTCGGCGCCGAGCACCTCGGGCGGCTCGTCGACGGCGAAGGTGCCCGCCGGGAAGCCCTCCCGCCAGTCCTCGGGGAGCCCCTGGAAGGAGTCGAAGCCGAAGACGTTCTTGCCGTCGCGGGCGGCGGTGATGGTCCGCAGCGTACGGCCGGAGAAGACGCCGAACTCCAGCGCCATGCCCTCCTGGCCCTCGGCGAGTGACAGGGCGTGCTCGAGCGTCGCCTGCGGGTCGGGGAACGCCGGCGCGTCGGGCATGATCTCCTCGATCAGCTCGGCGGTCTCGGCGGCCGCGGCCTTTTCCTGCTTGAGCGTGGCGGCGGCGAGCTTGGCCTCCTCGCGAGCCCGCTGGCGGCGCGCGGCGTCGAGGGGGCCGTCCGGCGGGGCGAGGAAGTCGACGGCGTCGGTGATGTCGCCCTCGAACGCCACCCGGCCCTCCCGCAGCACGACGCCGCGCCCGCTGACCTTCTCCAGGGTGCCCATGTCGTGGGAGACGATTACGAGTGTGCGTCCCTCGTCGTGGAGCTCCTCGATGCGCTCCAGGCACTTCTTCTGGAAAGGCGGGTCGCCGACGGACAGGACCTCGTCGACGAGGAAGACGTCCGGCTCGGTGTGCACGGCGACGGAGAAGCCGAGCCGCATGAACATGCCGGAGGAGTAGAACTTCACCTGGGTGTCGAGGAACTTCTCGATCTCGGAGAACGCGACGATCGCGTCGTACTTCGCCTCGGTCTCCGCCTTGCTCATGCCGAGGATCGCGGCGTTGAGGAAGATGTTCTCCCGGCCGGTCAGGTCGGGGTGCAGACCGGCGCCGACCTCGATCAGGCCCGCGACCCGGCCGCGGACGCCCACCGACCCGCCGTCGGGCTGCATCACGCCGGAGATGAGCTTGAGGAGCGTGCTCTTGCCCGATCCGTTGAGGCCCATGAGGGCGAGCGACTCACCCTGCTCGACGGTCACGGACACCTCGTCGAGCGCCGTGAACCGCTCGGACAGGCTCTGGCGCCGCGCGGCCCGTACGGTCATCTCCTTGATCGAGTGCGCGTGGCGCAGTGTGAAGCGCTTGGTCACGCCGTCGACGACGATCGATTCCATCTCTAGAGCTCCTGGGCGAACCGCCGCTGCAGGCGGAAGAAGACCATCTGCGCCAGCCCCAGCAGCACGACGGCGGCCAGCAGGCTTCCCAGGCCTCGTACGGTCAGGTGGTCGGGGAAGGCGTGCCTGCCGTCGGGGAACGTCGGCGTGCCGTCGGGCAGGTGGGCCTGGCGGGGGTTGGCGGGCCACCAGAACGCCCGCTGGAACAGCAACGTGGCCGTCCCGAGCGGGTTGGCGAGGTAGAGCTGCAGGCCGAGGCCGTTCCCGGTCGACTCCTGCACCGTCGTCCACGGGTAGATCATCGGGACGGTCCACGGGATGACGATGTTGAGGATGTCGACGACCTGGCCGAAGTCGCGGAAGAACACGTTGATCCCGGCGAACAGCAGACCGAACGCCAGGCCGAGCACGGCCACGATCGCGAAGCCGAGCGCCATCGACCCGAACCCGAGCGCGGACGGCGTCCAGCCGCCGAGCAGCGCGCCGCCCCACAGGATGGCCAGGCCGGGCAGCATGTGCACCATCGACACGAGCGCCGACGAGGCGGGGAACATCTCGCGCGGCAGATAGATCTTCTGGACGAGCGGCGCGTTCCCGATGACGGACCAGGTGCTGGTGATCAGCGTCTCGGTGAAAAAGCTGATCACCACCATCCCGGAGAACAGGAACACCGGGTAACCGGGGATCGCCTTGCTCATCTTCAGGAAGATGCCGACGACGAAGAAGTAGACCGCGAAGTTGACGGCGGGGCGGACGTACGACCAGCCCAGTCCGAGCAGGGATCCCTGGTAGCGGCTCCGCAGCTCCCGGCGGACCAGGAGACGGAGCAGGTATCGCCGCCGGGCGACCTCGAGCAGACCGCCACCGCGTCCCGGGGCGGTCAGCGGGGGTGCTGAACTGCTGGAATGTGAGTATGCGGGAGTGTGCATCATGTGTCTTTGAGTGACGCTATGGTTACGATGTGAATTTGACGGAGCAGGCGGAGCGCAAAGGGGTCACATGGCTGAGCTGCGTTCCATCGATGCACCGTTCGTTGCGCTGGGGCCGTCTGGGGTCTCGATCCGCGACCGGCTCAAAGGCCTGACGCCGGCCGATGTGAAGGTGCTGCGGCTGGTGGGTGACCACCTGGGTTCGCTCGCCTCCAGCGACCTGAAGGCACGATGTGCGGCGGGGCTGGATCACGACACCGGGCAGTGGGCGGACCGCAAACGGGCCCTGACCGCCGAGTCGTCCTCGCGGTGGGCCGGTGCGATCACTAAGGCCACCCACGACCAGTGGGCGCTGGCACGCCGTGCCCAACTCGCCCACATCCGCAGCCTCGAAGCCGGGATCGCCACGATCACCCACCGGCTGTCCTTGCCGGTCGGGGAGAAGGGCACGAAGAAAGCACCGGGCGGGTACCGCGACGCGGAGGAGTGGTTCGCCAAGACCCGGCGGCTGCGCCTGCTCCAGGACCGGCTCGAACACCAGCGGGCCGACCACCAGGCCGGGCGCGTTCGCGTGGTGCGCGGCGGCAAGCGACTGCTGCGCACTCGACACAACCTGGAAGCCGCCGACCTCACCAAGGCCGATTGGCGTGAACGCTGGCGGGCCGAGCGCCGATTCCTGGCCGCTGATGGCGAATCCGGCAAGCGGTACGGGAACGAGACCATCCGCATCAGCCCCGAGGGTGAGGTCTCCATCAAGCTGCCGACGCCGTTGGCGCACCTGGCCAACACCGCACACGGCCGCTACATCCTCACCTCGAAGGTGTCGTTCCCACACCGCGGCGACCAATGGCGCGACCGCATCAGTGGCAACCGGGCCGTGGCCTACCGTATCTGCGAAGACATCCAGCGCGGGCGCTGGTACGTGACAGCGTCCTGGACGATCCCGCCGGTCAAGGCCGTCCCCTTGGAGGCGGTCCGGGCAGGTGGTGTGATCGGGGTTGACACCAACGCCGACCACCTGGCCGCCTGGTGCCTCGACACCCACGGCAATCCCATCAGCGAACCCCGCCGATTCGACTACGACCTGACCGGCACCACCACCCACCGCGACGCCCAAGTCCGCCACGCCCTCACCCGCCTCCTGCACTGGGCCGCACGGCACAACCTGGCCATCGCGATCGAAGACCTGGACTTCCAGGCGGAGACGACCCGCGAAAAACACGGGCGCCGCAAGCGGTTCCGTAACCTGATCTCCGGCATGCCCGTCGCCAAACTGCGAAATCGGCTGGTGGCGATGGCCGCCGAACTCGACATCACCATCGTCGCCGTCGACCCTGCCTACACCAGCAAGTGGGGGGCCCAGCACTGGCAAAAACCCCTCACTAGCAAAAACAGAAAGGCCACCCGCCATGAGGCGGCGGCGGTGGCGATCGGACGACGCGCCCTGGGACACCCGATCCGGCGACGGACGGCACCGCCCCCTGCTCACCAGAGCGATGAGCAGGGGCATCGGACCGTCCAGGCCCGACCGGACGCCCCAGGGCGTGAGGAACCCCGCCCCCGCACCCTGGGACCACGACCACGAGCCGTGCCGCCCGGCTGCGGAGCGAACGCGGGGGACCAGGACGCTCAACATCGTTCGGAGCGTCCGGCTGAGCACACCGAACTCATGCTCAGTCTGTAGGAACGGTGCCGTCATCGCTCCCCCTCGGCCGCCTCGAACGTCTCGCGCCAGCGCTCGGGCGAGACGAGCTCGGGGATGGCCGCGCGGTAGCGGCGGCTCAGCTCCGGCCACTCGTACGCGAGACGTGCGTGCAGCGCCGTGGCGCGCTGGAGCAGCGCGCGGAACCGCGCCGGGTCCCGCTGGTACCAGGCGGCCTTGGTGCCGTCGGCCGAGGTCACCAGTGCGCTGTCGAATCGCGACAGCAGCCACCAGGTCTGGTCGACGTGCGGCACGGTGACCTCGGGATGCCTCTGGGGGAAGGAGTCGACCGGCCGGACGTGCCGGAGCACGCCGCTGAGGGCGGTCTTGACCATCGCCTTCCGCCCTTCCGGAGCGACCGGCTCGCGTCCGCGCTTGGGCGGCCTGCGCCGCTTGACGGTCGGGAACTCGTCGATGTCCGGCTTGGCCAGCGCGTCGGGGAACTCGGCGCGCAGGGCCCGGAGCTCGGCCAGCTTCGTCGTCATCGACTCGTGCAGGTGCTCGGGGCCGAGCAGCACGTCCTCAAGCGCGCGGAGCATCAGCTCGACGGTGGAGTACTGCATCGCCAGCGCGTGCTTGGTCGTGATGAACAGGCTCTCCTTGAGCATGTTGCCGCCGCGCTTGTAGGGCGAGTACATGAGCGCGGTGATGACGCGGTTCCGCTCGGTGAAGTAGGCCTGCCAGTCGAGCGTGTCGTCCTTGGAATGCCACGGCACGTGCCAGACCGCCGCCCCCGGGAGCGACACCGTGGGGAACCCCGCCTTCTGGGCGCGGATGCCGTATTCGATGTCGTCCCACTTGATGAAGAACGGCAGCGACAGCCCGACCTTGCGGACGACGTCGACGGGGATGAGGCACATCCACCAGGCGTTGTAGTCGACGTCGACCCTCCGGTGCAGCCACGGCGTGCGGCGCAGCGGGTGCTCGGCCAGGTCGTGTCCCAGGAAGGTGTGCGCGGCGGGGGTCATCCACCAGCGGTACCGGGCGATCGTCTCCCCGAAGACGTGCAGCACCGACCGGTGGAAGATGTCCAGCATGTGGCCGCCGACGATGGTCGGGGTCCGGGCGAGGTCGGCGAAGGTCACCGCGCGCAGGATGCCCTCGGGTTCGACGGTCACGTCGTCGTCGAGGAGCAGCACGTAGTCGCTGCGCCCGGCGTCGAGGGTCTCGCTCATCGCCCGGGAGAACCCACCGGAGCCGCCGATGTTGCCCTGGTCGATGAGGCGGAGCCGGTCGCCCAGCGCCTTCGCGGCGGCCGGGAAGTCCGGGTGGTCCTCGACCCGGTTCGTGCCCTGGTCCACGACGTAGATCTCGTCCACGACCTCGAGCACGTCGCTCGCCTCGCCCATCGCGGTGAGTTGCTCGACGCAGAAGTTCGGCCGGTTGAACGTCGTGATGCCGATGCTGGCGCTGCCTTGCGGCCGGTCGACGTCGGCGCACCAGTCCGCGCCGTCCAGCACGGCGTCGCGATCGCCGCCGACGACGTCGAACCAGTACCAGCCGCCGTCGATGAACGGCTCCAGCGGCAGGTCGACCTCGCGGACGACGGTGGTGCGGGTGTCCACGTCGAGCTGGGTGACGCGCTGGGTGAGGCCCTTGCCGGTGGATCGGTGGACGCTGACGATGGCGTCGCCGCGCAGCCGCAGCCGCAGCGTGATGCGGTCGACGACGCTCCAGCGCCGCCAGTAGCTCGCCGGGAAGGCGTTGAAATAGGTGCAGAAGGACACGCGCCGGCCGGCGGGCACGACCACGCCGCGCCGCCCGGTGATCCTGACCTCGGTCCCGGTCCGCGTCGTGGACCGTCGTGTGGCGGGGCCGTCCGCCTCGGTCCTGCCCCGGCCCCACACGACCGGTGCGTCGACGTACAGCCCGACCACGTCCGGATCGCGTTGGACGGGCAGCACGACGCGCTGCAGCACCCTCATTCCGTGCCTCCGGTGAAGTGCGGCCGAAGCCGGTTGTCGTACATGGTCAGCGCGGAGGCGATGGCCATGTGCATGTCCAGGTACTTGTACGTGCCGAGGCGGCCGCCGAACAGCACGCCCTTCTCCGCGCGGGCCAGTTCGCGGTACCGGTTCAGCCGCGCGCGGTCGGCGGGCGTGTCGATCGGGTAGTACGGCTCGTCGCCGGGTCCGGCGAAGCGAGAGTACTCACGCATGATCACGGTTTTGTCACCCGGGTAGTCCCGTTCGGGGTGGAAATGCCGGAATTCGTGGATGCGCGTGTACGGGACGTCCTCGTCGGCGTAGTTCATCACCGGGGTGCCCTGGAAGTCGCCGGTCGGCAGGACCTCCCGCTCGAAGTCGAGGGTGCGCCAGCCGAGTTCGCCCTCGCGGTGGCCGAAGTAGCGGTCGAGGGGGCCGGTGTAGACGACCGGGACGTTGCCGGCGGCGTCGAGGTCGAAGAAGTCCGTGCCGAGCCGGACCTCGATCCTCGGGTGGTCGGCCATGCGCTCCAGCCAGGCCGTGTAGCCGTCTATGGGCAGGCCCTCGTACCGGTCGGCGAAGTAGCGGTTGTCGAAGGTGTAGCGGACCGGCAGCCGGGTGATGATCTCCGCGGGCAGTTCGCGGGGGTCGGTCTGCCACTGCTTGGCGGTGTAGCCCCGGATGAACGCCTCGTACAGCGGCCGCCCGATGAGGGAGATCGCCTTCTCCTCGAGGTTCGCCGGGTCGGTGATCTCGGCGGCCTGCCCGGCGACCAGGGCGCGGGCCTCGTCCGGGGACATGGCCCGGCCGAAGTACTCGCAGATCGTGCCCAGGTTGATCGGCATCGGGTAGACGCGGCCCTTGAAGATCGTGAAGACCCGGTGCCGGTAGTCGGTGAAGGCGGTGAACCGGTTGACGTACTCCCAGACACGCTCGTTGGAGGTGTGGAAGAGGTGCGCGCCGTACCGGTGGACCTCGATGCCGGTGGCCGGCTCAGTCTCACTGTAGGCGTTCCCGCCGATGTGGTCGCGGCGCTCGACGATCAGGACCCGCAGGCCGAGGTCGCGGGCGCAGCGCTCGGCGACGGTCAGCCCGAACAGCCCGGCGCCCGCGACGACCAGGTCAGCGTTCACTCGTCTCCTCCACGGGCGACGTCCGCTCCCCCGCGGACGGCCGCTGTTCGCCGCGCGGGGCGACGAAGCGCCGATACAGGGGCCGGCGGATCCAGGCGGGCGTCAGGCGGTACCCGCCGCGGACGCTCACGTTGCGCAGGTACTGCGCGGGGGTGGTGAAGCCGCTGCGCAGCAGTTCGCGCTGCAGGCGCAGTTCCGCGCGCAGCAGCACCAGGCCGCCGCGGCGTTCATAGGCGCCCTCGCCGACGCGGTAGTACACGAGCGGCTCGGGAAGGTTGACGACCGTGGCCCCGCTGGCGATCATGCGGGCGAACAGCCAGTAGTCCTCCATGAGCGGCATGTCGCCGTAGCCGCCCGCGGCCAGGACGGCGGTGCGCCGGTAGACGATCGTCGGGTGGTTGAACGGGTCGTGCAGCCGCGCGTACCGGGCGATGTGGTCCGGGTCGGAGACCGGCGTCCGGCTCCCCACGATGTCGTCCCGGGCCGTCCCGAACTCCAGCATTCCCGCGCCGACCAGGTCGGCACCCCGCTCGATCACCGGCAGCTGGACCGCGAACCGGTTCGGCATCGCGATGTCGTCGGCGTCCATGCGGGCGACGACGTCGTACCGGCTGGCCGCCAGCCCCGCGTCGAGGGCCAGGCCCAGGCCGCCGTTGTGCTCCAGCGGCAGGAACGTCACGGGGACCGGGCTCTCCTTCGTGAGTTCGGCCAGGCGGTCGGCGAGCTCGGCCGAGACCGGCCCGTCCTGGACGAGGATCACCTGGTCGGGGCGGCGCGTCTGGCCGTCGACGGCGCTGCGGAACGCCTCTCGCACGTGGTCCGCCCGGTCCCCGCCGTAGACGGTGAGGAGCAACGCGAAGGGTTCGGCCATGCGTCCGTCCTGTTCGCCACCCCCGTGGCTTCGCCCCACCACCCCCCGGTACGGAGGGGATGAGGCCGGCGGGGCGGAATGCATCTTATGCTGCCTTTGCGAACTTCATCCGCGCGTCTTACTCCCACTAACTCGGCGATACGTGAGGTGTCAGCTGAAAGACGCCCAAATCGCCGCCGTGGTTGTCACATACGACCGGCGGGATCTGCTGACCGAGGCGCTGACCGCCCTCGACGGCCAGACCAGGCCGCCGGACACGGTCGTGGTCGTCGACAACGCCTCCACCGACGGCACCGCGCGGCTGGTCCGCGAGCGCTTCCCCGCCGTCCGCCTGCTGGAGCTCTCCCGCAACACCGGCGGCGCCGGCGGATTCGCCGCGGGCATCGCCCGCGCCCTGGAACTCGGCGCGGACGCGCTCTGGCTGCTGGACGACGACACCGTGCCCGAGCCCGGCGCGCTGGCCGCCCTGCTGGCGGCGCGCGACCGCGGACGGGACGGCGCCGGGCGGCCGCCGGCGCTGGTCGCGAGCCGCGTCGTGTGGACCGACGGCCGCGACCACCCGATGAACACCCCCCGGTCCAGGCCGTCGGCCGTCCCCGGGTGCGCCCGCATCCGGTCCGCGTCGTTCGTGTCGGTGCTGGTCGACGCCGACGCCGTACGGGAGCGGGGGCTGCCCATCGCCGATTACTTCCTGTGGAACGACGACTTCGAGTTCACGCTGCGGCTGCTGCGCGGGCGCACCGGCCTGCTGTGCGCGGACAGCGTCGCCGTGCACAAGACGGCCTCCCCCGACTTCGACCCGGGCCGGCGGTTCTTCTACGAGGTCCGCAACAAGGTGTGGCTGTTCACCCGCAGCCGCTGCCTCGGCCCCGGTGAACGCCTGCTCTACGCCGGCGCGACGGCGCGCCGCTGGGCCCGTACGCTCGCGGGCTCGGCGGACCGGGCGGACCTGGCCCGCTCGCTGGGCCGGGGACTGTGGGCGGGCGTCCGCTCCGGTCCCCGGCCCAATGAGGCCGTGCTCACGGACAGGGCTTGATCGCGCTGCTCACTTGCAGGGGTTCTGGGCCGCGTTGATCTCGCCGTTGACCTTGGGGATGTCCGGGTTCTTCACCTGGACGCCCTCCGGGCCGACCGCCAGGGAGACGGTGCCCGGCGCGACGGTGTTGTCGGCGGCGATGACGACGCCCGGGACGGCGACCGCGAGAGCGTCGGCGAAGCGCTCCGCCCCAGGCCCGTACAGGATCCTGGTCTGCGGCTGGGCCGGGCCCTTCGCCGCCGTCACCTGGAACCCCTGGGCCTTCAGGTCCTTCACGGCCTTCTTCGGCGCGTTGACCGCGGTGACCTTGACCTCCTGCGGCTTCGGCGCCGCCGGCTTGGACGGCTCCGGCTTCGGCGCGGGCAGGCCGTCGTCCTTGCGGATCGCCTCGAACAGCGGACCGGCCTGGGCCATGTCCCACTGCACGCGGTTGGGGTCCTTGGGGTAGGTCTGCGTCGGCACGGTGACGAACCGCACGGTGCCCGCGCTGATGCCCCTGAGGCTCGTGGCGAGCTTCCTCATCGCGGACACGCTGAACTCGTCGTCGGTGGCGATCGACTTGGTGGCGGCGTTCAGGAACTTGTACGCCCGGGTCGGGTCGGTCAGCATGTCCTGGCTCGTGGCCTTCTTGACCACCGAGGCCATGAACTTCTGCTGCCGCTGGATCCGCTCGAGGTCGGAGCCGTCGCCGAGCCCGTAGCGCGTGCGGACGTATCCCAGCGCGTCATTGCCCTTGACGACCTGGCGGCCGGCCTTGAGGGAGAGGTTCGCGCGTGGGTCGTTGACCGCCTGCGGCACGCAGATCTCCACCCCGCCGAGCGCGTCGACGACCCGTTTGAACCCGGCGAAGTCGATCTTCACGTAGTGGTCGATGTGGATGTCGGTGTCCGACTCGATCATCTTCCAGGTGCAGGTCGCCCCGGCGTAGGCGAAGGCGGCGTTGAGCATCCCGAAGAACGCGGGGACCGTCCCGCCGCGCTTCTTCTTGCAGTCGGGGACGTGGACCATCGAGTCGCGGGGGAAGCTGACCGCCACCGCGCGGTCCCGGTTCGGCGACAGGTGCAGGAGGATCGTCGTGTCCGAGCGCTCCCCGCTGATGTCGGGCGACCAGTACTCATGGTTCTCCCCGTCCCGGGAGTCCGAGCCGAGCAGCAGGATGTTCATCGACTTGTTCAGCTTCGGCGGGCGGTTGGTGCCCAGTTGCTGCTGGTCGACGTGCTCCTTGTGGATGTTGCCCTGCAGCTGCTCGTACAGCCCGAAGGCCGTGCCGCCGGCCAGGACGAGCGCCACCGCGACGCCGGCGGCGACCCAGCGCACGACGCGCCGCCCGCGACGGCGCCCGGACCCGGGCGCGGGCACGGGTACGGGTACGGGTACGGGTACGCCCTCACCACCGGAGTCACCGGCCCCGTCCGGGCTGCCGGTCGCGTCCGGCCTGCCAGTCGCGTCGGACTCGTCGGCTCCGTCGGGAGTATTCGCCCCGCCCGGGCTGCCGGTCACGTCTGGGCGGCCAGTCGCGTCCGCGCGGCCGGTCGCGTCGGGCTCGCCGGCTCCGTCGGGAGTATTCGCCCCGTCCGAGCCTTCGGCCTTCTCGGCGCTCTTCGCCTCGTCGCCCGGCTCTTCGCTCTCGCCCGCGGCCGGCGTGTCGTCCGCCGGACCGTCGGAGTCCGGCGCCTTCGGGGACGCGTTCTCCGGCGTCACGTCGTCAGCGTCGTTGTCGGCCATTCCACCTCATCGATCGGTCGCGCGGGCGTGCCGCGCGGGTCTCTGTCCCCTTAGACGCACGCCGAAGTGCATCGGATGACAATCACGGCATTTGACGCTGAAAGTCAAGAATCAACCCAGGTCACGGCTCTACCTGGACGTTTACCGCGAATCGCCACAGGCGTAGACTTTGATCACAAGGCGCCGCAGGGGGGCGGTGTCTTGCCGCCGCCCCGGCGCCAAGCGCGGACATCCGCTTGGGGGGATCAGTCGTGGCGGATACCAATCGAGGCGTCGTCTACGTCGAACCCGGCAGGGTATCGGTCGAGGACCTGCCGTATCCGATGCTCGTCCTGGAAGAACAGAACAACCGGAGGCTCCAGCACGGAGCCATCCTCAAGGTGCTGGCCACCAACATCTGCGGCTCCGACCAGCACATGGTGCGCGGACGCACCACCGCTCCCGCCGGGCTCACCCTCGGCCACGAGATCACCGGCGAGGTGATCGAGACCGGTGAGGACGTCGAGTTCATCAAGGTGGGCGACATCGTCAGCGTCCCGTTCAACATCGCCTGCGGCCGCTGCCGCAACTGCAAGGAGGGTCATACCGGCGTCTGTGAGAACGTCAACCCCGCCCGGGCCGGCGCGGCGTACGGCTACGTCGACATGGGCGGCTGGCACGGCGGCCAGGCCAGGTACGTCGTCGTCCCGTACGCCGACTGGAACCTGCTGAAGATCCCGGCGGACCGGGACACCGTGATGGCCAAGCTGCTCGACCTGGCCATGCTGTCGGACATCTTCCCCACCGGCTACCACGGCGCGTACACCGCGGGCGTCACCACCGGATCGACGGTGTACGTCGCGGGCGCCGGCCCCGTGGGACTGGCCTGCGCCACGTCGTGCTTCCTCCTGGGCGCCGCCGTCGTGATCGTCGGTGACATGAACAAGGACCGGCTCGCGCAGGCGAGCAGCTTCGGCTGCGAGATCGTCGACCTGTCGGCCCACGGCAACGTCGCCGAGGAGATCGAGCACGTCCTCGGCCGGCCCGAGGTCGACGCCGCGGTCGACTGCGTGGGCTTCGAGGCGCGGGGCCACGGACCGGAGGGCTCGACCAGCGAACAGCCCGCCACGGTCCTGAACTCCCTGATGGACGCCACCCGTGCCGCCGGCCGGATCGGCATCCCGGGCCTGTACGTCACCGGCGACCCGGGGGCCGCCGACGAGAAGGCCAAGGAGGGCACGCTCGGCATCCGCATCGGTCTCGGCTGGGCCAAGTCGCACGTCCTCACGACCGGGCAGTGCCCGGTCATGCGCTACAACCGGCAGCTGATGATGGCGATCCTGCACGACCGCGTCCAGATCGCGCGCAACGTCAACGCCACCGTCATCCCGCTGGACCAGGCGCCGCACGGCTACGAGGAGTTCGACCGGGGCGCCGCCCACAAGTACGTCCTCGACCCGCACGGCGAGCTGGCGGGAGCGCGATTCTAGGGCGTGTCCGCCGGACGCGACCTACGCGCGCTCGCGCGCGGGTGAGGCCAGCGCGGCGCCGGAACGCTCCTCCACGGCCTCGTGCCGGGGGAACAGCACCAGCGCCGCGCCGGCCAGGACGAACGCGCCGATCCGCAGCGCGAGCAGCAGCCGGTCGGACGGCCACGGCTCCTTGTAAAGGACCGTGCCAAGGATCACCAGCTGGGTTTTGGCGGTCACGGTGAGCACGGACACGACGATCGACATGCGGCAGCGCTGCAGGCCGATCTGCAGCTGGGCCAGGCCGAGCGCCGCCATCCCGACCGCGACGTACGGGTACGGCGTGCCGTAGAGCGCGGCCGCGAGCCCGTGCGCGTTGTAGATGGCGGCCACGCCCTTGAGCGCGAGTTCGGAGACGCCGAGGCTGACGCCGCACCCGATGCCGTACGCGATGCCGGCCAGGGGCCGGGCGTGCCGGCCGAACGTGCGGATGTCACCGCCGACCAGCACCGCCACGCCCACCAGGATGCCCGGGATCACGATGGCGAACAGGACCACCGGTCCCGCGACCGAGCTGGTCATCACCTCGCGGCTGCCGTTGGACCCGCCGACCATCACGGTCGCCAGGCCGAACAGGCCGACGCACGCCCACTCTCGGCCGGAGAGCCGCTCGCCGAAGAAGACGCCGGCGTAGAAGAGAACGAAGATGAGGCTGGCGGCGAAGATCGGCTGGGCGAGGCTCAGCGGGAGCATCGTCAGCGCCTTGACCTGGGTGGTCACGCCGGCCAGCACGATCACCAGGCCGGACAGCCACAGCCAGTTGGTGTAGGTGTACCGGATCAGGCTGAACGGCCGGGTGCCGCGGAGCTCGGGCATGCGGTTCGCGGAGACCCGGAAGACGATGAAGCCCAGGTAGTAGATGAGGGTCGCCATCAGCGCCAGGATCGCGCCTCTGATGTCGGATCCGCCCATGCACCGAGCCTTTCGTCCCGTCGTCCCGCTACGTGATCATCGCTCCAAGTGCCACGACTGTCGCGGATAGCGATCATCGAGTCAAGTCATGTTCGCCGATATACGGGGATTTCGCGCAGTGTTTCGATGATTACCGGATTAGTTCCACGGGAGGGTGGCGCGGCGGTCCCAGTACTCCCCCGGCGGCGTCGCCAGCGCACCCAGCTCGGCCAGCTCCTCCTCGCCCAGCACGACGGTCGTGGCCGCGAGATTGGACGTCAGCTGACGTACGCTCGCCGCGCCGCTCAGCACCGTGTCCGCCCAGGGCTGCGCGAGCACGGCCGCCAGCGCCACCGCGTCCGGGCCCACGCCGTGCCGCTCCGCCACCTTCCGCACCGCCGGAGGCGGGTCCACCGCCAGCCGGCCGTTGGCCAGACCCTCCTTCACCAGGACCCGAGCGCCCCGCGCGTGGGCCTCGGCGAGCGCGCCGCCCGCCGAGGGCTCCAGGACGTTCCACGTCGACTGCACCACCGTGAACAACGGCCGCCCGTCCACCTCCACGTCGAGCGCGCGCCGTACCGTCTCGGCCTGGGCCGGCCCGGACGTGGAGAAGCCGACGCGAACGCCCTCGGCGGCCAGGCCGGCGAGGGCCCGCAACAGCCCGGCGTCGGCGAACAGCGGACCGTCCGCCATCAGGGAGTGGACCTGATAGACCGCCAGCCGGTCGCCGAGCAGCCTCCGCGTCTGCGCCAGCTGATCCCGGAACCTCGGCAGGGAGTGCTCCTTGACCTCGTGCACGTCCGCGTCCATGCGCCAGTCACCGACGTAGGCGTACCCCCACTTGCTGGAGACGGTGACGTCGCGGTGCCCGCGCTCGTCCAGCCAGCCGGCCAGGAACTCCTCGGCGAGCCCGTACGACCGGGCGGCGTCGACCCGGCGGACCCCCGCCGCGTACGCCGCGTCGAGCACCCGCCAGGCGGCCTCCCGCATCGCCTCGACGGTCCGGTCGGCGGGCAGCGCCCCGTCGCGACCGAGGTTGATGTACGCCGGCCGCCCGAGAGCGGCCAGGCCCAGTCCCATCCTCGCGATGACAGTCATCTCCCCACCGTGTCACGGAGAGCCCGCGGCATGGTCCTCAGGCGACCAGCAGCGCCTCGTCCCAGCCGACGGCGGACCGGTCCTCGGCGTAGGCGTCGCGCGACGCCCCGGAGCGTCTCTTCGGCTGGTGGGGGTGGTTATTCGAAAACTCGATCGAGGTCGGCGCGTCAGAGCGTCGAGGGCCTACCGGCAGAGCCACCACGAGGTCCCGCCAGTCGATGTGCCCAGGATCCGACCGATCCGCGAACACCCCGATGGGCATCTCGAACGACAGCAGTCTCGGTACCCGCACCACGTTCAGCGCCCGTACGGTGCGGACCGGCGAAGTCGATCAGACCGGCTCACGAAATCCCCGCCACGCCGTGCCGCTTGGTGAAGGCGAGGATTCGGTGCCAGACGTCCGTGCACTCTTCCTGCCACTCAGCGTAGGACGCGTCGAAGAAGGAGTGCGGGGCCTTGTCGTAGACATGCCTCTCGTACTCCTTGCCGGCCGCGTCGAACCCCGCCGTCAGCGCGTCGAACTCCTCCTGCGGCGTGGCGACGTCGTCCCCGGCGAGCAGCATGAGCAGCGGCGCCGACAGACGCGGCGTCACGTCGCCGAAGAAGCGCGGCGGGCCGTAGAAGCCGACCGCCCCGGCCAGCCCGAGCCCGGCCGCGGCCAGCCGCCAGGAGTAGGCGCCGCCGAGACAGAACCCGATGCTGAACACCGGGCCGCTCCCCCGCTCGCGGATCGCCGCGACGGCCGCGGCGGCGTCGGCCTCCACGTGGGCCGGCTCGAGCAGCGCCAGGTGCGCCATCCCGTCGAAGTCGCCGTCGCGGGCTCCCGTGCCGGCGCTGCGCCCGTAGTGATCGACGGCCAGCGTGTGAAAGCCCGCCTCGGCGAAGCGGTGGGCCAGCGCCTCGTAGAAGGGGTGCAAGCCTCGGAAGTCGGGCAGCAGGAGCACGTTCCGGCCGTTCGGGACGGCCGGCACGGCGCGGTAGGCGCGGAACCGGTTGCCATCCGCCGCCGTGAGCTCCAGGCGTTCGTGTTCGGCCACGTCTCCGGTGACGACCGGAGCGGCGGGCGGCAGGGCGTCGACGCTGTGACACATGAGGTGATCTCCGTTCTCCGTCTGCTGGGGATGTGCCGCAGCCTGCCGTGCGGCGACCGTGCCACCCAGGCCCCGGCTGTTACGGGTACCCGCAGGGCCACCCTCGCCGTACGAGCCGGGCGGCAGGCACCGAACGGGCCGAGCGGCCCGCGAAACCGTACGGACCGGGCGGATGCGGAGCCGACCGGGAGGACGCCGGTGAGCATGCGGGCGGTGCGAAGCCGATCGGGAGGACGGCGGCGAGCCGGCGGGGCGCGGGCATACTGGCGGGTATGGAGGATCACCGGGAGCTGGGACGGTTCCTGCGGACGCGCCGGGCCCGTGTGACGCCGGAGAGCGCCGGGCTGCGCGGTGGATCCCGGCGCCGCGTTCCCGGACTGCGCCGGGAGGAGCTGGCGCAGCTGGCCGGGATCAGCGTGGAGTACTACCAGCGGCTCGAGCAGGGCCGCGCCACCCGGCCGTCGGACGAGGTGCTGAACGCCCTCGCCGAGGTCCTCCGCCTGGACCCGGTGGAGCGGGAGCACCTGCGCGTCCTGGCCCGGCCCGTCCGGCGAACCGGGAAGGCGGCGCCGGCCGGACCCGTCCGTCCGGAGCTGCGACGGCTGCTGCGGCTCATGAGCGTGCCCGCGCTGGTCATCAACGACCGGTTCGACGTGCTGGCGCTCAACCCGGCCGCCGAGCGGATCTTCATGCCGGCCGCCGGGCCGCCGACGGGCGGGGTGAACCTGGCCCGTTTCCTGTTCCTGACCCCCGAGGGCCGGGATTTCTACGTCGAGTGGGACGAAGTCGCGGCGACGACGGTGGGGCAGCTCCGGGTCGCCGCGGGCCGGCACCCCGGCGACGCGGAGCTGTCGGCCCTCGTCCGGGAGCTGCACGCCGGCAGTGACGTCTTCCGCCGGCTGTGGGCCGGCGGCGACGTGGGCGTGCGCACGCACGGCGTCAAGAGCCTCCGGCACCCCTCTCTCGGCACGCTCACGGTCAGTTACGAGAACTTCGACCTGGCCGGGGACTCCCGGCAGCGGCTCGTGGCCCTCACTCCGGTCGACGCGAGTGAGACCGCCGCCCTCGTCCTCTCCCCGTCGCGCACGGTTCCCTGACCTGCCCGTTCGGGCGATTCACCCTGATCCGTCACACTGGTTCTCCACGGACGCGCGGCAGGAGGGGGTACGCGGTGACCGCCGGAACGCCGACGAAGGGCCTCCGCGGCTGGCTGGACGGGCCGCCCGATGCCACCCGCGCCGCGCTGGTACGCCGATCGCGGTGGCTGCTCATCGTCGCGGTCGGCGGCGCGAACCTCGCCGGCGCGCTGTTCGTCCTGATGTTCTCGACGTTCGTGATGCCGGATCCGCCGGGCATCGCCGACCCCGCCCACGTCCGGCTGGTCAACCTGATCGTCTTCTGCGCCTATCTCGGCCTCGGCGCGCCGATCGGCGTGGTGTGGGGGATGTGGCTGTTCCGGCCGGTGCACACCCTCGCCGGGCACCAGCACGACCCGAGCGACAAGGAGCGCCGTGCCGTGCTGCGCGGGCCGCTGCGGCTCATGGCGATGCAGGGCACACTGTGGGGCCTGGGCGCCGTCGGCTGGGCCGTCATCGACGTGTCGTACTCCGAGCTGCTCGCCCTGAAGGTCAGCATGATCACGGCGCTCGGCGGGATCACCACCTGCGCGATCGTCTACCTGCTCGCCGAGCGCCTGCTGCGGCCCATCGCGGCGGTCGTGATGGCCTCCGGCCCGGCGGCGTACGACGACTGGTTCGGCATCACGCCGCGGACCATGCTCGCGTGGGCGCTCGGCAGCGCGGTGCCGCTCCTCGGTCTCATCGCGGCCGCGGTGGCGGCCCTGGTCGTCGACGGCATGTCCCTCACCCAGCTGGCCGTCACCATCCTGGCGCTGGGCGGCGTCGCCCTGTACGTGGGATTCCAGGTGACCTACATCGCCGCCCGGGCGATCGCCGATCCCGTCCGTTCCGTACGGGAGGGGCTGGCGCGGATCGAACACGGCGACCTCCAGGCGTCGGTCCCGGTCTACGACGCGAGCGAGCTCGGCCGGCTGCAGGCCGGGTTCAACACCATGGCGACGGGGCTGCGGGAGAACGAGCGGCTGCGCGACCTGTTCGGCCGGCACGTCGGGGAGGACGTCGCCCGTCACGCCCTGGAACACGGGGTCGTCCTGGGCGGCGAGACCTGTGAGGCCGCGGTCGTCTTCGTCGACCTGAAGGGCTCGACCACTCTCGCCGCGACCCGGCCGCCCGGCGAGGTCGTCGCCCTGCTCAACGCGTACTTCGGGATCGTCGTCGACGTCGTCTCGCGGCACGGCGGCCTGATCAACAAGTTCCAGGGCGACGCGGCCCTGGCCATTTTCGGCGCGCCCGAGCCGCTCGACGACCCGGCGGGGCAGGCGCTCGCCGCCGCACGGGAGCTGACCCGGCGGCTGCAGGCGGAGCTGTCCGAGCTGATCGCCGGGATCGGCGTGTCGGCCGGCCAGGTCGTCGCCGGGCACATCGGCGCGGAGCAGCGCCTCGAGTACACGGTGATCGGCGACCCGGTCAACGAGGCCGCCCGCCTCAGCGACCTCGCCAAGACGACGCCCGACCGGCTGCTCGCGTCGGGCACGGTCGTGTCCGGCGCCGACCGGGCGGAGGCGGCGCACTGGCGACTCGGCAGCGCCGTGACGCTGCGCGGCCGTACGGCCCGGACGCAACTGGCCGCGCCGTTCCGGCGTCCGCCGCCGACCGGCCTCGACCGAGTGATCAACCGCCTCCGCCGATGACTGCACCGATGCGATCAGGTCACGACCGAGGGATCGCCCGCCTCCGCGCGACGACGGCGCGGGGGTCCGGCCACGATCGGCCCGTCCGGTCACCGAGACGATGGCAGCGGCTCACGCGCCGGGCGCATCCCGGCTGTGTAAAGGTCACGGCAATGAGGGATATTTGGTCGCATGAGCGAGCGTAAGCCGATCGACTGCTGGTTGACCGACATGGACGGGGTACTGGTCCACGAGGGCCAGCCCGTGCCGGGGGCCGAGGACTTCCTGGGCCGGCTGAAACGGGCCGGCAAGCCGTTCCTGGTGCTGACCAACAACTCGATCTACACGCCGAGGGACCTGCACGTCCGGCTGCGGGCGGCCGGACTCGACGTACCGGTCGAGTCCATCTACACGTCCGCGCTGGCCACCGCGCAGTTCCTCGACGATCAGCGCCCGCACGGCTCGGCGTACGTCCTGGGCGAGGCGGGCCTGACGACCGCCCTGCACGAGATCGGGTACATCCTGACCGACATCGACCCCGACTACGTGGTCCTGGGGGAGACGCGGACGTACAGCTTCACTGCCATCACGCGCGCGATCCGGCTGATCAACAACGGGGCGCGGTTCATCGCCACCAACCCCGACCCGATCGGCCCGTCCACCGAGGGCGCGCTGCCGGCCACCGGCTCGGTCGCCGCGCTGATCACCAAGGCCACCGGGGTGGAGCCGTACTTCGTCGGCAAGCCGAACCCGCTGATGATGCGGAACGCCCTCAACACCGTCGGCGGGCACAGCGAGAGCACCGCGATGATCGGTGATCGCATGGACACCGACGTGGTCTCCGGCATGGAGGCGGGCCTGTACACGATCCTCGTGCTGACGGGCGTGACCACCGAGAAGGAGATCGCGCGCTACCCGTTCCGTCCCCAGCGGGTGGCCGAGTCCATCGCCGAGCTGGTGGACATGGTCGACCTGCCGGACCTGGCCGAAGGCTGAGCCGGCCCCCCGGACCCGGCCGAAGACCGAGACGGGCCCCTGGCCCCGGCCGAGGACCGAGACGAACCACCGGACGCGGCCGAGGACCGCGCCGGGCGGGCGGACCCGGTCGAAGGCCGAGCCGGGTCGTCGGCGCGCAGGCCGGGGGTGGTCCAGGTTCGCCCGTCGAGCCCGATCGCGTACGCCTCGTACCCCGGAAGGCCCTCGATCCAGTCGTGGGCGGCCTCCCCCATGACGAAGGCCGCGGTCGCGTAGGCGTCGGCGAGCGTGAGGCTCGGCCCGACCACGGTGACGGAGGCGAGGCCGCCCGCCGCGGGCCGGCCGGTGCGCGGGTCGAGGATGTGCGCTCCGCGCTCGGCGGTGCCCGAGGTCGCCACGGCCATGTCGCGTCCGGCGATGACCGTGGCCACCGCGCCGGGGCGCAGCGGGTCGGCGATGCCCACCCGCCAGGGGCGGCCCGGCTCGGGGCCGCCGGCCAGCCGGATGTCGCCGCCCCCGTTGATGTGGTGGTTGAGGGATCCGGCGGCGCGGAGGATGCCGTCGGCGCGTTCGATCGCCCAGCCCTTGACGGCGCCGGACGGGTCGAGGGTGCCGCCGGGGTAGGCGCTGAAGCAGCCGCCGGTCTCCTCGGTGAGCCGCTCGCAGAGGGCGAGGATCTCCCCCACCTCGGGGGCGCAGTCGCCGACCGTGACCTCGCCGCGCGCCAGGCGGCTGATGTCGCTGTCCGGCCGGTACGTCGAGAAGGTCGCGTCGACCCGGTGCAGCCGGTGGACGGCCTCCTCCAGGGCGCCGTCCTCGGGGTACGGCTCCCGCAGGTCGAAGGAGAAGACCGTCCCCATGCAGTGCTCGACGTGCTTGCGCGCCGTCATTTGCCCGCCTTGTCGATGGCGCTCTGCAGGGAGTGCTTGTAGCCCTCGCTGGTGACGGTGGCGCCGGAGACCGTGTCGATCTGCGCGCTCTGCGCGGCGAGGGTCTCCTGCTTCAGCTGCGGGACGGCGAAGCTGTTGATCTCCTGGTCACGGGGGTTGCCGTCCGGTACCTGGACGGTCTCGACCTTGGTGATCTTGCCGCTCGTGAGCGTGACGCGCACCTGGACCGGTCCCCAGCGGGTGTCGATGCTGTCGCCGGTGACGGTGCGCGTCGTGGACCCGCTGCTCTTCTTGGAACCCGAGCCCGTGCCGGCGCTCCCGCTGGAGCTCGCGCTCGGCGCCGGGGCGGCCGTGTCGCCGCCGTTGCCCGTGCCTGTACCGGTTCCCGCGGCGGTGCCGCTGCTGGACGCCGGGTGCGTCTTGAAGCTCAGCAGGAGGACCAGCCCGGCGGCGGTGCCGACGATGGCGAGGATCGCCCTCTTCATCAGGTGCTCTCTCTTCTAGAACTCGAAGGACTCGTGGTGGATGTGGCGGCGCGGCACGCCCGCCTGGCGGAGGGACGCCTTGGCGGCGTTCACCATGCCGTCCGGCCCGCAGAGGTAGACGTCGTGGGCGGTCAGGTCCGGGAGGATCCGCGTCAGGACCGCCGGGGACAGCGGGTCGCCGCCGAGGTCCCGGCGCGAGCCGACCAGGTAGTGCAGCGCCGCGCCCCGGATCTCCGCGACCTGGCGGAGCTCCTCCTGGAAGACCACGTCGGACCAGTCGGTGGCCCGGTACACGAGCGTCAGATCGCCGGGAGCCGCCGGAAGGGTCTCGAACAGGGCGCGGATCGGGGTGATGCCGACCCCGCCGGCCAGCAGCAGCACCTTGCGCCGCCGGCGACGACCGGCGGTGAAGGCCCCGTACGGGCCCTCGGCGAAGACCCGGGTGCCGGGCCGCAGCCGCGACAGCGCGCCGCTGTGCTCTCCGAAGGTCTTGACCGTGATGCGGAGCATGTCCGATCGTGGCGGCGCCGACAGCGAGTACGGGTTGGAGGCCGACCACAGGTCACGGGTGAGGAATCGCCAGCGGAAGAACTGGCCCGCCTCGGCCCGCAGTTCGTCCAGGTGCCGTCCCCGGACCCACACCGAGACGACGCCGGGCGCCTCCCGGTACACGCCCTCGACGCGCATCCGGTACCGGAACGCCGCCCGCAGCGGCATCACGAACCGGTACCAGACCAGCAGGGCGCCGACGGCGATGTACAGCCCGGCCCACAGGACGCGGGCGGGCAGGTCGGTCATGAAGTCCGCGCCGGTCGCGAACTGGTGGGCGAACGCCAGCGCGATCGCCAGATAGGTGTAGAGGTGCAGGTAGTACCACGTCTCGTAGCGCATGCGGCGGCGTGCCGCGCGGGCGGACACGATGCCGACGCCGACGAAGAGGAAGGCGGCGACGGTCGCCATCAGCACGTCCGGATAGCTCACCAGCAGCGTCCCCGTCTGGTGGACCACGTCGGTGTGCGCGGTGACCGCGTACCCCCAGATGATCAGCAACGCGTGCGCCACGACGAGCCCGACCATGTACCGGCCGCCCATCGCGTGCCATCGGGCGAGACGGTCCGTTCCGACACCGCGTTCGAGCGCCGGGATCCGCGCCATCAGGGCCACCAGGACGACGGCCGCGAAACCCGCGAGCAGGCCGGTGATGCGTCCCGCGTTGGTGAGCCAGTCCCCGAAGCCGGTGACGGCCGGCGTGTCGTGCCACCAGAGCGCGAGCACCGCGATCACTCCGAGGGCGATCGGGATCAGCACGTGCTCGGGCCGGGCCCGCACCGGTTGCCGGTGGGTGCGCGGCCGGCGTACGGCGGCCCGTTCGTCCAGCGTCGTCACCTTTGTCTCCCCGTATGCTTTTGGGTCGTTCGGATCCCCTACTTTGGGTCGAGAACCTGAGAGTTCCTTCTGAACGGCTTGTGCTTCCCTGCTAAGACCGCGCTGACCTGCATGGATATGAGCGTTCAGAGGGTATTCTCAGGAACTTCTCACCCAGGTCACAGGTGCGGCGAGCAGCGTAGGCGGCGATGAACGACCCCCGATCCCCCGAGTCCCCGGCGGCCCGGCATCCCCTCATGACCCGTCCCGACGGCTCGCCCGTGCGCGTGCTGGTCGTGGACGACGAGGCGAGCCTCGCGGAGGTCCTCGCCAGCGTCCTGCGCTTCGAGGGGTGGGAGGTGATGACCGCGGGCGGCGGCGCCGAGGCGGTCAGCGCGGGCCGGGAGTTCCGGCCCGACGCCGTCCTCCTGGACGTGATGCTCCCGGACTTCGACGGCCTGGAGGTGCTCCGCAGGCTGCGGGCGGACAACCCCGACGTGTGCGTGCTCTTCCTGACCGCGCGGGACGCCGTCGAGGACCGCATCGCCGGGATCACCGCCGGCGGCGACGACTACGTCACCAAGCCGTTCAGCCTGGAGGAGGTGCTGGCCCGGCTGCGCGGCCTGCTCCGGCGGTCCGGGCGGGCCCGCGCCCAGAGCGGCGAGGTCCTCGCCGTCGGCGACCTCACGATGGACGAGGAGGCCCGGGAGGTGCACCGGAACGGCGACCTGGTCGAGCTGACCGCCACCGAGTTCGAACTGCTGCGCTACTTCATGCGCAACCCCCGCCGGGTGCTGTCCAAGCCGCAGATCCTCGACCGGGTCTGGAACTACGACTTCGGCGGCCAGGCGCACGTGGTCGAGCTCTACGTCAGCTATCTGCGCAAGAAGATCGACGCCGGGCGCGAGCCCATGATCCACACGGTCCGCGGCGTCGGTTACGTGCTGCGACCGCCCGCCTCATGACCTGGCACCGCGCCCTCCGCAGACGACTCCGGGTCCGTACGCTGCGCGGCAGGCTGATCGTCGGGTCGCTCCTGCTGTTCACCATCGCCTGCGGCATCGTCGGCGTCGCCACGACCGTCTCCCTGCAGCGCTTCTTCATCGGCCGGCTCGACCAGCAGCTCTACGACGCCAAGAACCGGTACGCCATCGGCCTCGAGCACGCCGTGGAGCACCAGGACTTCGACAAGGTCAACGGACAGTCCGTCGGCACGTTCGGCGCCCGCCTGGCCGGCGGCCGGGTCACGCAGTGCGGCGTCGTCCGGGACGTGCGGGACCCCCGCGGGCAGCTCGACCTGTCCGCGGCGGACCAGGCGCGGCTGAAGACGCTGCCCGCCGACGGCCGGGCGCGGACCGTCCGGCTCGAGTCCCTCGGCAAATACCGGATCATGGCGAACCCCGGCGAGGACCGCGACGTCCTGATCACCGGGCTCCCCATGCACGGCGTCGACGACACGGTCGCCCGGCTCGAGATGGTCGAGGTCGCGGTGTTCGGCGTCGTCCTCGTCGCCGCCGGCGCCGCCGGCACCGTCTTGGTCGGGCTCGCCCTGCGCCCGCTGCGCCGCGTCGCCACGACCGCCATGCACGTCTCCGAGTTGCCCCTGGCCAGCGGAGAGGTCGCGCTGCCCGCCCGGGTGCCGGACACCGACCCCGCCTCCGAGGTCGGTCAGGTCAGCACCGCGTTCAATCACATGCTCGAGCACGTCGAGTCGGCGCTCGCGCAGCGGCACGCGAGCGAGGATCGGCTGCGCCGGTTCATCGCCGACGCCAGCCACGAGCTGCGCACCCCTCTCGCCGGCATCCGCAGCCACGCCGAGCTGGCCCGCCGGGACCCCGGTGAGACCGGTCCCCGGGCCGATCACGCGCTGCGCCGCATCGAGGCCGAGGCGACGCGGATGGGGCACCTCGTGGACGACCTCCTTCTGCTGGCGCGGCTGGACGCCGGGCGGCCCCTCGCCCACGAACCGGTCGACCTGACCCGGCTGGCCATCGACATCGCCAGCGACGCCCGGGCGGCCGGGCCCGACCATCGCTGGGCCCTCGACCTGCCGGAGGATCCGGTCGTGATCCACGGCGACGAGTTCCGGCTGCATCAGGTCATCGGGAATCTGCTGACCAACGCGCGCACCCACACCCCGCCCGGCACGAACGTCACCGTGCGCGTCGCCGAGGCCGACGCGGCCGGGACGGTCGTGCTCGAGGTGATCGACGACGGCCCGGGAGTCCCCGCCGCCCTGCGCGACGACGTCTTCGAGCGGTTCGTACGCGGTGACGGCTCCCGGTCGCGCAAGGCCGGCAGCAGTGGCCTGGGCCTGGCGATCGTGTCCGCCGTCGTCCAGGCTCACGGCGGGTCCGCCGATCTCATCAGCGAGCCGGGACGCACGTGCGTCCGGATCCGGCTCCCTGCCGGGGCGGCGGAATCGAGGCCACGGGAGCCGGCGCCCCGGTGATCCGGTCAGGCCCGGGCGCGTACGACGGCGACGGGGCAGTGCGAGTGGTGGATCACGCCGTGGCTCACCGAGCCCAGGTGGAGGCCGTACCGGCCGTTGCAGTTGGCTCGCGCGCCGACGACCAGCAGGTCCGCGGCGGCGGAGCGCGCGACGAGCTCGCCGACCAGGTGCCCGGACGGCGCCTGCTCGATGACCCTGACGTCGGGGTACCGCTGCCGCCAGGGGGCGACCACGCCGGCCAGCCGTTCCGCGGCCGCCGCGGCGCCCTGGCGGATGGCCTCCGGGTAGGCCCCGGTGACCGTGGGCGACGGCATCTCCCAGACGTGGACGGCGCGGACCCACGCGCCGCGGATCGCCGCCGCCTCGAAGGCGTACCGAAGGGCGAGGGCGGACTCTCCGGAGCGGTCGACGCCGACGACGACCTCGCCCCGGGTCTCCTCCGTTCCGCCGCGCACGATGATCACCGGTCCGGGCGCGTGACCGGCGACCTTCAGGCCCGTTGACCCGAGCAGCAGCGCACCGACGCCGCCGAGACCGCGGTGGCCGAGCACGAGCTCATAGGCGCGTGCGGCCGCTCCCCGGAGCGCATCGGCCGGGGCCTCGTGGACGAGTTCGGTGGTGACGTCGATGCCGGGCCGGGTCTTCAGCGCCCGCTCGACGGCCGCGGTGAGGATCCGATCGCCGGTCTCGGTGAGGGACTCGGACAAGCCGGGTGCCGAGTGGAAGGGCAGGTCGCAGGACCAGTGCTCGGTCGCGTTGAGAATGTGCAGAGGCCGTCCCGTACGCCCCGCCTCCTCCGCGGCCCATTCGACCGCGACATCGGCGCGTGGCGAGCCGTCGGTGCCGACGACGATCGGCTCCATCACGATCTTCTCCTCTGCTCAAGGGGAGACCTCGCGCAGCGCCGGATCACGGAGGTGACGGGATCCGCACGGGGGCTCGTACGTCCTCTCCAGAGTCGTCACCCGCGCCGGGGACCGTTAGGGACGAAGGTCCCCCGATCGCCTGCCGCTCGTCCTCAGTGACCGGCGGAGACGTTCATCGCGGCGGGGCGACCCCACGCACCGACCGCTGATCACCGGCCGCTCAGGCCGGCGGAGGGCCGCTCATCGTCGGCGGCGGGAGCGTCAGGCTCCGTCCCGCTCCGGGCGGTGGGTGGGGACCCGCCATTCCAGCACCGTGCCGCCGCTCTCCCCGGGCCGGATCCGGAACGACCCGCCGAGCCGCTCGGCGCGTTCGGCCAGATTGCGCAGGCCGCTCCGGCGTCCGCCCGGCCGGATTCCGATGCCGTCGTCGGTGACCCGCACCACCACGTCGTCCCCCACGCTCACCGTGAGGCTCGCCCGGCCGGCTCGCGCGTGCCGTGCGACATTGGACAGGGCCTCCACGAGCACGGCCGGCACCTGCACGGCGACCTCGTCGTCGACCGTCACGTCCAGGGTGTCGTCCAGCCGGGTCTCCGGTGGGAAGCCGAGGATCTCCGCCGCCATGTCGATCACGGGCTGGACGCACGCTCGCAGGCCGTGCTCGCCGGGCGACATCTGCAACGCGAAGATCGTCGAACGGATCTGCTGGATCGTGTCGTCGAGATCGTCGACCGCCCGCCGCACGCGCAGCGCGACGTCGGGCTTCTCGGTGACCTTGATCGCGCTCATCAGCGTGATGGCCGTCGCGAACAGCTGCTGGATCACGGTGTCGTGCAGGTCCTTGGCGATCCGGCCCCGCTCCTCCAGCAGCGAGAGCCGCTCCGTGTCCTGTCGCCGGTCCGCCAGTTCGAGCGCGACCGCGGCCTGGACGGCGAACGCCTCCAGCAGGCGGCGGGCGGATTCCCCGAAGGTCGCCCCGCCCGGCGGGTTCGTCACGGCCAGGACACCGCGGGCGGCTCCTGCCCTGCCGAGGGAGACGATCAGCCCAGGCCCGACCGGGACCGGCAGGGAGCGGCCGACCCGGCGGAGATCGCCCGTCACGTCGGCCGTGTCGAAGGATCGGCCGCTCCGGTAGACCTCCCCCGTCACCTCGTCGATGGGGAACCGCATGCCCCGGATGACGTCGGCGTTCAGGCCGTCAGTGGCCTCGAAGACGAACTCGTCCCCGTCCGCGAGCAGGACGCTGGCGGTCGCGGCATCACAGATCTCCCGGGCGCGTTCGGCGACCAGCACCAGTTCCTCGTAAGGATCGGTGCCGGACAGCAGGGACGCCGACACCTCGGCCGACGCCTTGAGCCACCGCTCCCGCAACCGGACCTCCTCGTACAGCCGGGCGTTCTCGATGGCCACACCGGCCGCGACAGCGAGGGCGGCGATGACGTTCTCGTCGTTCTCGTCGAACTCTCCGCCGCCTTCCTTGTCGGCCAGGTAGAGGGTGCCGAACGCCTGCTCGCGGACGTACACCGGCACTTCGAGACAATCACGTGGCGGCGGTTCGTCGTCGAAGCCGCCGACCGTCACGAGCCGCTCGTACCCGTCCTCCCTCTCGAGCACCCGCAACGCGCCGCGGCGGGCGTCGACCAGGGTCGCCGACGCCTCCACGATCCGCAGCAGGACGCTGTCGAGGTCGAGGTCGGCCTCGATGGTCACCACCGCCTCCAGCAGGGCGTGGACCCGGTCACGGGTGGTGAGCACGGCGGCCAGCCGCGTCTGCAGCTCGGTGAGCAGATCGTCGAACCGCAGCTGCGGCAGAAGACCGGACCGGTCCTGGCCCGGCCGGCTGTCTGGAGGCATGGGCAGCTCGGACCTCCCCCTCAGGCTGCCTGGCCCGATGATTACAGTATGGAACGTCTCGTCACTCGGCGTCGCCACCCCGCCCGGCACTGCGGACACACGGCCCTCAGCACCCGCCGGGGCACCGCCGCGATCTCGAGGCCCCCTGCCGTCACGACCAGCGTACGGACGCCGCGCCCGGGCAGGTGACGCCGGGTACGAAGGTCCCGGATCGAGGCCGCTCCGGCCGGAGAAGGGCCACCGGACGTGGGACGTTCGCCCCTGCCCTGGCCGCCTGAGACGGAACAACATCGAAATATGCGGTTCGACGGGAACGGGCTGGAGATTCTCGACCGTGAGGAGTGTCTCGCCCTTGTGCGATCGGTCCCGGTCGGCCGGGTGGTCTTCACCGACCGGGCGCTACCGGCGATACAGCCGGTCAGCTTCCTCCTGGACGGCGACGATGTGATCATCGCGACGGCGTCGGGATCGAAGCTGGCCGCGGCCACGCGCAGGGCGATCGTCGCGTTCGAGGTGGACGCCTTCGACACCGGCGACAAGGCCGGCTGGTCCGTGACGATCATCGGCGAGGCGCGTGCGGTGCGCGACTCCCGGGAGATCGACGGACTGTCCCGGTTGCCGCTGCGGCCCTGGACACCGGGCCGGCACGACCACTTCATCCGAATCCGGAGCGACGTCGTCAGCGGACGGCGGATCCATCCGACCATGCTGGAGGCGAGACCATGACGGGGACGCTCGAGGAGCGGCCGGTGGGCGAGGCGATGTCGACCGACCTGCTCACCGTCACGGACACCGAATCCGCCCTGCTGGCCTGGGAACTGATGCGGCAGGGCGGCTACCACCACGTACCGGTGCTCAGCGCCGACGGATGCTTCATCGACGTCCTGGACGCCGAGACCCTGGCCGCCGCCTGGGACAGCGGAGGCCCGGACCGGATGCGCAAACCGGTCGGCGCCCTCGTCGGCCACCGCCCGCTGCCCCACGTCCGCCCCGCGGACTCCGTCGCGACGGCCGCGCGGGAGATGCTCGCGGCGGGGACCGACTTCCTCCCGGTGCTCGAGGAGGACGGGCGGCTGGCGGGTCTGTTCACCGCCCGGGACCTGATCGCCCTGGCCGCCGGCGTCCGCCGGCCCGCCCGATCCGGGCACGTCCCGACCCCGGCGCTCTACCGCATCGAGCCCGTGCTGCCGGCCGGTCATCCACGGGGCAGCGTGATCCCGCCGAGCTGACCGGCGTCGCCGTCGTCACCACAGCGCGTTCACCGGGCGGGGAAAGGAGAGCCGATGCCACGGCAGATCGCCACCGGGTTCTCGAACCCGTCGATCTCCCTGCTCGAGGACCGCATCCGCCGGCTGGAGACCGAGGTCGCCCTGCTCACCCATGCCGTCCAGGCGCTCACGCGGGAGCTGACGGAGCGCCGGGAACAGGAGGCGGACGACGTCGCCGCCGCCTCCGAGTCGAGCCGGCGGAGCCGCTAGGTGTGCTGTCCGGGGACGTTGGTGACAGTCGAACGTGAGCGCGGCGTAGCCGAGGAACACCCCGGCGGCACACGAACGGAGCAACGCGGAACCCGGAAGCCGGCGTGCGGTCAGGCCGCCTCTCCGGCCGCGTCGTCCGGGATGACGGCGCGGATGAAGTCGGCCGCTTCCCGTACGGCCGCCCGCGCTTCGGGGAACAACCGGTTGAACAGCTGGAAGACGTGGATCTGGCCCGGCCAGACCTGCAGCTCGCAGCGGTTCCCGGACTCGGTGAGGGCCTCGGCGAGCCGCTCGGCCTCGCCGCGCAGGACCTCCTGCTCCGCGACCTGGATGAGGAAGGGCGGCAGGTCGAGCCCGGCGCAGTCCAGCAGGGACAGGCGCGGGTCGGACCAGTCGTCATGGTCGCCGACGTAGAGCCGGCCGAAGTGACGCGCCAGGGCCGGGCTGATGAAGGGGTCGTGGTACTCGCGGTCGCTGAGCACGGACAGTTCGCAGCTCAGGTCGACCCACGGCGAGAACAGCACGACGCCTCCGGGGGACGGAAGGCCGACCCGGCAGGCCTCGCCGACGAGGGCTGCGGCGAGGTGCCCTCCGGAGGAGTCTCCGGCGATCACGATCCGGGAGGCCGGCAGGTCGGTGAGGAGCCACCGGTACGCCTCCAGGGCGTCCTCGAGCGCCGCGGGGAACGGATGCTCGGGGGCCAGGCGGTAGCCCGGCACCAGGACGGGCAGTCCGGTGTCCGCCGCCAGCCGGCTCGTCAGCGTCCGGTGCGTGCGCGGCGAGCAGAACGCGTAGCCTCCGCCGTGCAGGTAGAGGATCGCCCCGTCGCGGGGCTCGGGGGGACGGACCCATTCGCCGGCGATCGGGACGCCCGCCGCGTCCGCGCCGGTCAGCTCCTCGACGTGTACCCCGGGGTCGGGGCGCAACAGGCGGGTGCCGTGCTCCAGGGCCGTACGGAGGACCGTCAGGGAGACGAATCGTCCGTTCAGCCGGTCGGCCATGGGCCGCCATCCGAGCCGGAGCGCCCTCGCCAGTGCTCTGGCCTGGCGGCTGGGGGCGACGATGTCGCCGAATCCGGCGGTGAGGTCGTCATAAGCGGTCACGCGGCACCACCACCGGGGGACTTCGCACCGCCCATCCGTGGACGGCGGTGAGGGGGGAATTGTGGGGTCATGTTGTGCCTTGGTCGTGCTTCGTCAGGGGGAATTTCGACGAGCCTGCCTCTGCGCCCCCGACTCCCGGAACGGGGGAACTCCCCGTTCCGATACCTGCTTTGCGACCAGGTACCCCCAGCTAGCCCGCCCCGACACCTCCCCTCTGGACCCTCGAACGGAGGCGATCGTTCCGCTGTATGTAACCGGGTTCTTTGATCCGGGACACGGTGGTGAGATGGTGTCCTGAAGAAACCGGGAGCCGACGTCGACCGAGGAGAGGGAGATCGCGCCGTGGTACTAGGGACGGGCAGCCCGGAGCGCACGCTCACCGAGGACGAGATCCGAAGGATCGTCGCGGACTCGCTGACCGGGCACGATCTCGACGGCCGGCACGTCGTGGTGATCATCCCGGACGGCACCCGCTCGGCGCCGATGCCGCTGATGCTGCGCCTCCTGCACGACGCCATGGCCGGCCGGGCCCGCCGGGTCGACGTCCTGGTCGCGCTCGGCACCCATCAGCCGATGGACGACGCCGCGCTCGACGCCCTCGTCGGCGCCACCGGGATCGGCCGGGAGCACCTGCTCCCGGCGATGACCGTGGTCAACCACGCCTGGTCCGATCCGGCGACGTACGCGACCCTCGGCACGATCACCGCGGAGGAGGTCCGCGAGCTGAGCGGCGGACGGCTCGACGGCCCCGTCGACGTACGGATCAACCGCCTCGTCGTGGACGCCGACCTCGTGATCGTCTGCGGGCCGGTGTTCCCCCACGAGGTCGTCGGCTTCTCCGGCGGCAACAAGTACTTCTTCCCGGGCGTCAGCGGCCCGGAGGTCATCGACCTCTCCCACTGGCTCGGCGCCCTGATCACCAGCCACGACATCATCGGCACCCGCGGGATCACGCCGGTCCGGGCGATCATCAACCGCGCCGCCGCGATGATCCCCACGCCGAGGCTGTGCCTGGCCATGGTGGTGCGGCCGGGCGGCACCGACCTGAACGGTCTGTACGCCGCGACCCCCGAGGAGGCGTGGGCCGCGGCCGCGGACCTGTCCTCCCGGGTGCACGTCCGCTACGTCGACCGGCCGTACAAGACCGTGCTGTCGATCATGCCCCGACGGTACGCCGACATGTGGACGGCGGCCAAGGGGATGTACAAGGTCGAGCCGGTGGTCGCGGATGGCGGCGAGGTGATCCTCTACGCGCCCCACATCGACCGTTTCAGCGTGACCCACGGAGCCGTCCTCGCCGAGATCGGCTACCACACCCGCGACTACTTCCTCGCCCAGTGGGACCGGTTCCGCGACCGCCCGCTCGGCGTCCTGGCGCACAGCACCCACCTGCGCGGGAAGGGCACGTACGAGGCGGGCGTGGAACGGCCGCGGATCGGCGTCACCCTCGCCACCGGCATCCCCGAGGACGTCTGCGCGGCCCACGGCCTCGGCTACCGCGACCCGGCCACCATCGACGTCGGCCGCTGGACCGACGACCCCGACCCCGACGTCCTGGTCGTCCCGGACGCCGGCGAGATCCTCTACCGCCTGAACCAGAAGGACTGATCCGGCGGATCGTCCGGCGGCCGTTCGCCCTGAGGCAGGGCTACCGGCTCATTTGTCATTGATGGTCATGTCACGGCCCGACTGGTATATCCGGCCGTTCCCCGATGCCGTCGCCTGCTGCCGCACGTTGATCGCACCGTCCCCGGTCGAGGCGATCCCGGTGTTGTCACCGCCGATCGCGATCGACCTCTCCCCCGACGCGGTGGCCTGTCCGGCCGCCTGGCCGCCACCGGTCGCCTGACCGCCACCGGCCGCTCGCCGGTCGGCGGCCATCCCGTAAACCGATACGGCCAGGCCGACCACCGCGACGAACACTCCGATCACGCTGGCCAGTTTGTCGGCCTTGTCCAGACCGACCGCCACGAAATAAGCGCCCAGCGCCACCAGGGCCGCCACCGCGATCAGACCGCCGCCCCATTTCAGTACACGCCCCGTCATGAAAGACATCATCGGTCACCGACCCGCACCGCGCCCAGTGACCGATGCGGTACCGGCATGTGACCGCGGCCGGATGTGGACACGACGTTTGGATATGCATCCGTCCGAACATTCCGTAAAAACGACGGTCAATGTCGGAGAGTATGGCCGATGCGCCTGACTCAGGCTTATGATCCCCGTCCTACGGGCGGCGGTCCCGCCTCGAGTCGATCGGTATCACGGGTGATGCACCATGCAGCAGCGGAAAGCGTCGGTCATGCGGTTCGCCGAGCGCACGCGATGACGAACCCGCCGTCGTCCGCAGCCGAAAGGAGCGCCTCGTGACCGCACTGGATCCGCAGATCGAAGGCGCGCATTCCGAGGCGGTGCCGCTGTACGGCCCGCGTTTCGCCGGGAACACCGAGGAGCTGTTCGGCGAGATGCGGCGCGACCACGGGCCGGTCGTGCCGGTGCTGCTCGAGGGCGGCGACCCCGCGTGGCTGGTCATCGGCTACCGCGAGGCGCACCGCGTCCTCTCCGACGGGCAGCTGTTCGCCCGCGACCCGTACCGCTGCCACGGCCCGGACTACGTGCCACCGCAGGCCGTGGGCTACACGCCGGGCATGCTGATGTTCCTGGACGGGGACGTGCACACGCAGCGCGTCGGCGCGGTCGGCGCCGCACTCGGCGAGGTGGACCAGTTCCAGCTGCGGACCGACTGCGAGCGGTTCGCCGACCGGCTGATCGACGCGTTCACCACCGCCGGCGAGGTCGAGCTCATGGAGCGGTACGCCTACCGGATTCCGGTGCTCGTCATGGGCGGCATGTTCGGGCTGCCCGACTCCGAGCTGATGGCCGTCGCCCAGGACATGAAGACGATGAGCGACGGCCGGGAGGACGCCATCGACGCGTACGGCCGGTTCGTCGCGACGATGAGGGGGCACATCGAGGGCAAGCGCGAGTGGCCCGGGCCGGACGTCACGTCCCGCATGCTCGCGTACGGGACCGGCGTCACCGACGACGAGCTGATCCACGACATCCTCGTCGTGATCTCCGGCAGCCAGGAGAACACCGCCAACTGGATCGGCAACGCGCTGCGGCTCATGCTGACCGACGACCGCTTCGCGGTGACCCTCTCGGGCGGCCGCCACAGCGTCGGCCAGGCACTGAACGAGGTGCTGTGGAAGGACACGCCCGTGAAGGCCGTCCCGGGCCGCTGGGCGACCCGGGACACCCAGCTCGGCGGCCGCACCATCCGATCCGGTGACGTGATCGTCGTCGGGCTGGCCGGCGCCAACGCCGACCCGTGGGTACGGCCCGCCGACCACGGGGACTCGCGCGGCAACCACGCCCACCTCGCGTTCGGCACCGGCGACCACGGATGCCCGCACCCGGCGCCGGAGCTCGCCGAGGTCATGGCGCAAACGGCCATCGAGGTGCTGCTCGACCGCCTCCCGGACCTGCGGCTCGCGGTTCCGGAGGACGAGCTCGAGTGGCGGCCGGCGTTCCATCTGCGCGGCCTGTCGGCGCTCCCGGTGCGCTTCACGCCCTCGTACGGCGTCCAGGGCGGCTGACCGGCGGCAGCTGTGGCGCGGCGGCCCATGGCCGCCGCGCCACAGTCGCGGTGTTCAGCTCGGTGCCACGGCGCGGCCCGTCTGCGGGGAGATCATCCCGGCGCACAGGCCGCGACCCGCCAGCACCTGCGCGATGCGCGGGATCGCGGCGAGCGTGTTCGCGGGCCACTCGTGCATGAGAATGATCTGGCCGTTGGTGAGCCGGGCGTTGGCCTGCACGATCGCGTCCGTGCTGGCGCCGTTCCAGTCCTGGGAGTCGACGTCCCAGATGATCTGCTTCAGGCCGTACTTGGCCTCGACCGACTGCACCGTCGCGTTGGTCTCGCCATAGGGCGGGCGGAACAGCTTCGGCGTGCCGCCACCCGCGTTGGCGATGGCCTGCTGCGTCCGGGAGATCTCCGAGTCGATCTGCGCCTGGCTCTCCTGGGTCAGGTGCGGGTGGGTGTAGCTGTGATTGCCGATCCACATGCCCGCGGCGGCCTCAGCCCGGACCTGGGACGGGTAGGCGGCGGCGTACTGGCCCTCGTTGAACACCGTCGCCCGCAGCCCGTTCTGCCTGAGCGCATTGAGCAGGCTCGGGGTGTGGGCGTTGGACGGGCCGTCGTCGAAGGTGAGCCCGACGTACCCGTTACAGGTCGCGGCGTGCGACGGGGTGGCGTTGGCCGTGAAGGCGACGGTGCTCGCCACGGCCAGCGCGGCGACGGCCAGGCCCGTGACCGGGGAGCGTTTCAGCGTGTTCCGCATGCGGGGTGATCCTTCCTCACTTCTCGGGGAAAGGGCGTTATCAGCCAACGGTTATGTTGGAGTTTCCGCTGCTCTGATATCCCTCGGTTGCGAGGATCATGTAGTACTTGAAGCTGCCGAGATTCATTCCATAACGGGCCCACGCGTCGAAGTGGTTGCCGGTGGTTATGGTGCCGCCCGTTCGCTTCGTCCGGCGGACGCTCCAGTACTGGTTAAAGGTTCGAGTGCCTTCGACGGACGGGGCGTTGTACCGCGTCGTCTCGTAGACATCGTAGGTGCCGCCGTCGCTGGTGACCGTGCCCTTGTACGTGCCCGTGGGCCGGTACGAGCCCCAGTTGTCGACGATGTAGTACTCGACGAGCGGGTTCGACGTCCACCCATAGAGCGACAGATATCCGTTGCCGGAGGGGTTGAAGCTGCCCGAGTAGTTCACGCTCCGGCGTCCGCCGTTACTCCAGCCCTTGCCGGCGACGAAATTCCCGCAGTTGGTCCAGGACGTGCGGTAATTTCCGCCGGACGACAGGGTCATGGAGACCGATCCGCCGCCGTTGGTCCAGAACGAATAGTAGTAGCCGTTATTGGTGCCGGTCTGATTCGTGGTGATGGTCGTGTCGGCGTTGGCCGTGCCGGGCAGCATCATCGCGGACGCGACCAGCGCCACCGCGCCGACCCGGCCGATGAGGCCTCTGCGGCCGATCGGGGTGGCGGGGGCGTCGTTCCTGTGCATGCTTCCTCCTCCTGGACGAGAACCACCGGCGAGCGACGGCTCTGGCGGCGAGAAGCGCCGATCGATGGAGCGAGCATGCGCCCGACGAGGGGCGGCGTCAACGATATGTATCGAAACTTTTCGACCAGTCTGGGAGCCATTCACCGCTAGATTTGCCCGTTGAAATGCCGTAACGGCACGTCTGACGATCAAGCAGGCGCGTGAAAACCCGATGAAAGCGCGGTCCAGAGATGAAACATTTCGAAACGGATCGGTGTCCGGGCGTGGGCAGGGCGGGCCGAGGCTCCCCTCGTTACCAGAAGCCGGTGCAGGCGTCCCGGGAAGCGTTCACGGCGGCGCGCGGGGTGTCGCCGCACGCCCGGAACCGCCACCCCGCGCCGATCTCGTGGGCTCGGCTCGCGAACGTCGCCGTGGTCGTCGTGAACGGCCCGCACTGGATCCAGTTCTGGCCGTTGTTCCGGCTCCAGTCCAGCCAGACCCGATCTCCGTAGCGGGCGCCGGTGATCTGGGCCCAGGCCATCTGCCGACCGCCGACGGTACCGGTGAGCAGCCGCACGACGGGCGCGTGACCCTGGCCGTGCACGGTCGCCGGCGGGATGGCGGCCCGGCCGGCCGTCCCGGCGGGCCAGGGCCAGTTCGTGCAGGCGTCGTCCTGCGCCGCGGCCGGCATGACGCGCGGCCCGGGCGCCAGTTCCAGGCCCGTCACGAGGCCGAGCCCGCCGAAGACGACGGCCGTCGTCGCGACCAGCGCCGCGACAGCTGTACGAGGACGGCGCCGATGCCACCGCAGCGGTTCGGCCGCCTTCTCCGGAACGTCGAGCGGGGTTGGTAAGACGGTGACGGTCTCCGACGGCTCCGGCGCGCATCGGCCCTGCCGGTGACGATCGCCGTCGAGGTGCTCCCAGAGCGGCCGGAGACTGTACGGATCTTCACCCGCCAGCCGGGAGAGCCGCTCGATGACCGGCCACGGCGGAACGATGCGGCCGGACAGGTAGCGGGACATCGATGAGTCACTGACGTGCACCAGCTCTTCGAGATTCTTGAGGCTCTTGCCGGTACGCGTCCGCAGAGCCCGCAACTCGACACCGAGCCGCGCAGCGGCGGTACACCCGTCCGCATCCGACCGTTCCAGACTGACCGAGTCGTCCGACGCGCGTCCCATCCCAGGCTGTCCCACCTATGACCGCCCCCGCTTTTCCCGCCATAAGTGTACGGCGTGGTCCCACGCCCATCCCGACATTTCAGGCATCCCAGGTTCATCCCACCGAGTACCGAACGCCGTCCGACGTGGCGATATTGAGAGCCGCGCCGAGGACCACGGGGGCTTCACGAAGGCGCATCCCATCTCGCGGGAGGACTTCGCATTCGCATGCCGAGAACCGGTCTGCTGACCGCGGCACTGACGATCGCGAGGCCGTGACGGCGGCACCGGCCGCCGGGAGTACCCCACCGATTGCGACAAAGGAGTGAATCGTTGTTCTGGCGAAAACATCACGGCCGTAACGGAATTCGTGTCGCGGCGGCGACGGCGAGCATTCTCGCGGGGCTCGCCGGACCGTACGCGGGGGCTGCGCACGCTTCGTCGGCCAGTCCGCCGGCCGGGAAGTATCCGGTCAAGGGCGTGGACATCACCGAGTACCAGCACCCTGGCGGCGCCGCCGTCAACTGGTCGCAGGTGCGTTCCTCGGGCGTACGGTTCGCGACGCTGAAGGCCACCCGCGGCACCAACATCGTCAACCCGTATTTCAAGAGCGACCTCTCCGCCGCTCTCGCTCAAGGCATCGCCACCGCTCCGTACCACTTCCTGATCGGGTACGACCCGAACACCGCGAGCGCCCAGGCCGACTACTTCATCAGTGCGCTGAAGTCGGCCGGCTACACCGGTCACCGGCGGGGCGAACTGCCGCCCATCCTCGACCTGGAGTGGACCGACGACGGCAACAGTTCCTGCCCGCCGTACACGACGGTCGCCCAGGTGCAGACGTGGCTGAGCAAGGTCCAGGCGGCCTTCGGCGTCAAGCCGATGATCTACACGGCCCGCGGGTTCATGACGGGTTGCCTCGGCAGCACCACCGCGTTCGGCTCGTACCTGCTCCAAGTCGCCGACTACACCAGCGGCCACACGACCCCGGCCGTGCCGCCCGGCTGGTCCGACTGGCTGATGTGGCAGTACGCCGACGTCGGGTCGGTCCCCGGCGTGCCGACCCAGAACGTCACCCTCGACGTCTTCAACGGCGGCGAGGCCAAGCTCGACCAACTCGCCGGTCTCGGCTCCTCGTGGGTGAGCTCACCGGTCGACGTGAACGGTGACGGCAAGGCCGACATCATCGCGCTCGACTCCTCGGGTCAGCTGTGGCTGTACCCGTCGACGGGGCAGGCCGTGACCGACCACGTCCTCGGCGGCTCGGTCCGCATCGGCACCGGATGGGGCGCCTTCCAGCAGCTGTACGTCACCGACATCACCGGCGACGGCAAGGCCGACATCGTCGCCCTCGACTCCTCGGGTCAGCTGTGGCTCTACCCCTCCACCGGGCAGGCCACCACCGACCACGTCGTGGGCGGCAAGGTACGGATCGGCACGGGATGGGGCGGCTTCAACCGGCTGATCACCGCCGATGTGACCGGCGACGGCAAAGCCGACATCGTCGCCCTCGACGGCAAGGGCCAGCTGTGGCTCTACCCCTCCAGCGGGCAGGCCGTCACCGACCACGTCCTCAGCGGCTCGGTGCGCATCGGCACCGGATGGGGCGGCTTCAACCGGCTCATCGCCGCTGATGTGAACGGCGATGGCAAGGCCGACATGGTGACGCTCGACTCCTCGGGTCAGCTGTGGCTGTACCCGTCGACGGGGCAGGCCGTCACCGACCACGTCCTCGGCGGCTCGGTCCGCATCGGCACCGGATGGGGCGCCTTCCAGCAGCTGTACGTCACCGACATCACCGGCGACGGCAAGGCCGACGTCGTGACGCTCGACTCCGCAGGCCAGCTATGGCTCTACCCCTCCAGCGGCCAGACCGTCACCGACCACGTCCTCAGCGGCAAGGTACGGATCGGCACCGGCTGGGCCTTCCCCCTTCTCCTGACGAACGGCGACGTCAACGGCGACAAGAAGGTCGACATCGTCGCCGAGGACGGCGACGGCCGGCTGTGGCTGTACCCGTCGACCGGGCAGGCCGTCACCGACCACGTCCTCGGCGGCTCGGTCCGCATCGGCACCGGCTGGAACGCCTTCTCCATCATCTAGCGGCCCCGGAGAGGTGGCCGCAGTTCTCCCGTCGGGCGATGCCGCCCCAGAAACAGAGGAAACATGACTTCGACTCTTTCCCGGATCGTGGGCCTGCGCCGTACGATCGCGCTCGCCGTATGCGTCGGGCTCGCGGCCGCGCTGGTGACCCTCATCGCGCCGCGTCCCGCGCATGCCGCGTCCACCGCCGGAGGTGCGATCTCCCGCTCGGAGGTCCTCGCTCGGGCCCGTGACTGGTACAACCGAAGGCCGGCGCTCGTCTACGACTCGTCGCGCGCTTCGGACACGCTGGTCGCGGACGTCGACGGAGCCCATCGATACGGTCCCGACTGCTCCGGCTATGTGTCCATGGCGTGGCACCTCGTGCCGGGCTCCTCAGGCGGCCTGAACACCTGGACCTTGCCCAGCGTCTCGGTCGCGATCAGCCGGAGCGATCTCAAACCCGGCGACATGCTGGACTACACCGATGAGCACGCGATCCTGTTCGAGGCGTGGGAATCCGACCACGTGCACTTCTCGTACTACAGCTTCGGCGCCACTCCCATCGAGCACGTCACCCACGCGTCCTTCAACGACGGCACGCTGGCGGGCTGGCCGACCGGCGACTACCAGGCCTACCGTTACAAGAACATCGTCGACGACGCGCCCGCGCCCACGAGATGGGTGAGCTCACCGGCGGACGTGAACGGTGACGGCAAGGCGGACATCGTCGCCCTCGACAACAAGGGCCAGCTATGGCTCTACCCCTCCAGCGGCCAGGCGGTGAACGACCATGTCCTCAGCGGCGCCGTCCGCATCGGCACCGGGTGGGGCGGCTTCAGCCAGCTGTACCTCTCCGACATCACCGGCAACGGCAAGGCCGACATCGTCGCGCTCGACAACAAGGGCCAACTGTGGCTGTACCCCTCCACCGGGCAGGCCGTCACCGATCACGTCGTAGGCGGCTCGGTGCGAATCGGCACCGGGTGGGGCGGCTTCAACCGGCTCTTCACCGCCGATGTGACCGGTGACGGCAAGGCCGACATCGTCGCCCTCGACAACAAGGGCCAACTGTGGCTGTACCCCTCCAGCGGCCAGGCCGTCACCGACCACGTCCTCAGCGGCTCGGTCCGCATCGGCACCGGGTGGGGCGGCTTCAGCCAGCTGTACCTCTCCGACATCACCGGCGACGGCAAGGCCGACATCGTCACGCTCGACAACAAGGGCCAGCTATGGCTGTACCCGTCGACGGGGCAGGCCGTGACCGACCACGTCCTCAGCGGCTCGGTCCGCATCGGCACCGGGTGGGGCGGTTTCGCGCAGCTCCACGTCTCCGACCTCACCGGTGACCACAAGGCCGACATCGTCGCCCTCGACGGCAAGGGCCAACTGTGGCTGTACCCGTCGACGGGGCAGGCCGTCACCGACCACGTCCTCAGCGGCTCGGTCCGCATCGGCACCGGCTGGGCCTTCCCCCTCCTCCTGACGAACGGCGACGTCACCGGCGATGGCAAGAGCGACGTCATCGCGCAGGACACCTCGGGTCAGTTGTGGCTGTACCCCTCCAGTGGCCAGGCCGTCACCGACCACGTCCTCAGCGGCAAGGCCCGGATCGGCACCGGCTGGAACGCCTTCACCATCGTCTGACACGGCATCGCACCGGCCTCCTCGCCCACGAGGCGAGGAGGCCGTCATGCGCTCAGGGAGCGGAGGGACCCACGTCCGCGGTGGTCAGCGCGCGGCGCTGCGTGCCGCCGGCGACGTACTCGTCCGCGCCGACGTCCTTGGCGCCCGACCGGGCCTGCAGGTCCATGTCCTGGGTCACCTGGGAGTAGCTGCCGGTCGCGGTGTCGATGGCCGGGCTGCCCGCGGCGAGCCGGTCCAGGCCACCGGAGTCCACGACCAGGGCCGGGTTGACCGACCGGCCGCCGTCGGCGGGCATGTCGCCGCGCGACCCGCCCCATACGATGTTGCCTTCCCACTTCGTGTTCGTGGCCCCGTCGACCGTCACGAGATTTCCGGAGCCGCCGACGAGGACGTTGTCGGCCACGGTCGTGTGGTCCGGCTTGTACTGGTGGTCCTCCGTGCCGATGCCGATGAGGTTCGTCTTCGTGCTCACGACCGTGTTGAACGCCACGAGTCCCCGGTCGGCCGCCTCGTGGTCCGTCGTGCTGTTCGTGTCGTCCCGGATGTTCCCGGCGCCGACCTCGATCGGCATGCCGCCGATGTTCTGGATCAGGTTGTTGATGATGACGTGGTCGTTGCCGAAGAAGCGGATCCCGGAGGTGCCGCCGAGGATGATGTTGCCCTCGACGAGGGTCCAGCTTCCGTGGCGCAGGCAGATCTGGCCCCGGCTGTTGCGCAGCGTGTTGTAGCGAACGATGTTGTCCGAGGACTTCACCGAGATCGCCTCGGAGTCGCCGTTGGCCTTCTCGAAGAGGTTGTACTCGACGGTCGCGTGGGCCGCCGCGTGCTGCCGGGAGCTGAGGCCGAGGCGAATGGACTCCCCGCCGTTCGAGCCGCTGTAGGAGTGGTCGTAGAAGTAGTTATGGTGAATCCAGACCCGCTCTGCCATTCCCGAGCTCCCGGGCCCGGAGATCTGCAGGAACACGCCGAGCGAGCTCTTGTGCTGGAACGTGTTGTGGTCGACCTGACAGTCGTCGCAGGCGACCGTGACCCAGTTCTTGGTCGCGCTGTTCGACAGCTGGATCACGTTGCGCGTCAGCCGTACGTGGTCGGCGCCGGTCGGAAGGCTGATGGCGCTCCCGTGGGTGAGCCGAAAGCCCTCGACGGTCACGTAGTGGATCGAGCCGAATGAGAACCCGTCCGTACCCTTGATCTCCGCCTTGCCGGTGTGCTGCGCGGCGATCGTGATCGGTGCCGACGCCGTGCCCGACCGGGTCAGCGCGATCGCCGACGAGGTGGAGTACGAGCCGTCGGCGAGCTCGATCCGGTCACCCGGCTGCGCCTGCTTGACCGCGCTCTGCAGCGCGGCCACGGACGAGACCGAGACGACTTTCGTGGGCGCGGGCGCCGCGCCCGCCGTACGTTCGGCCGGGGCGGCGACCGCCCCGATCAGGATCAGCGCGGTGATGACCGCCGCATGCCGGTTCAATGCCATGAGGACCGCCTTGGGGGAGCCGGATTCGGCCTTGGGGGAGCCGGATTCGGCACGGTTTTACATCCACCATCACCGGCCGTCAAGGCATACACCCGATGTATCGGCCCGGAGGTTCTCAGATAACAGGTCATCTTCGCAGCCCACAGGCAATCGATGCCGAATTACATCGGATGTATCGCGCGCCTAGCGGGGATGGAGCCGGCCGGCACGAGACACACCGCGTGCAGCGCGATGCTCAGGGGCGCAGCGCGGCGACTGACAACAAGGAAAGGGTCCCTTAGTCGCCGCCGCGTACGAGGGCTGAGCCGGTGCGCGTGCGTCGGTACCGGATCTCGTGGCGGTGCCGCTCCCCCACGACGAGACCCGCCTCGCGCAGCACCTTGATGTGCTCGGACACCGTGCTCGGTGCCAGCGCGTGCCGGTGCGCGAGCCACGTCGTCGACGTGGGCTCCTGAAGCGCAGCGAGCAGTGTGGCCCGGGTCCGGCCGAGGAGCCGCTCGAGCGCCGCGGCCGGGGATCCGTGCGTCGGCTGCCAGAGACCACCGAGGCCGCGCGCCGGGTAGGAGACGGTCGGCTGCCACGGCGGCTGCGTGATCACGATCGCCTCCTCCCACTTGAACACGCTGGGCATCAGCAGCACGCCGCGTCCGGCGAGCTCAACGTGCTCGTCGCCGCCGGGGTCACGCACGAGGGTGTCGCCGGTCCACCGCAGCGTCTGGTTCAGATCGGCGAACAAGTGATCCAGGCCGCCCTCGGCCAGGCGCCGCGAGCGATACGCGATGTCGGCCTCCAGCAAGGCCCGCACCCGCGGCCACACCGGCTCGACGAGCGCCCGCCACGCGGCCCGTACGAGATTGGTCAGGAAGCTGAGCACGTCGGCCGGGTCGCCGAGGAGTAGCCTCCCCAAGTCGCTCGCCTCCGCGCCCGGTGTCTCGCGCAGCGACATCTCGATCTCCGCGCGCACCACCGGCGCGGGCGTCGCGGCGATCCGGGTGAGTTCGGCCTCGATGTCCGAGGACGGGGCGAGCGGCGGCGGGGCGAGGAAGTCGGGCGTGTAGCCGCGGCGCGGTTGGAGCAGGGTGAGCGGCCGCAGGTCGAGCGTCCTTTGACGCGAGCGAACGTCCTCCAGCCAGCGCCGGTGATGCTGCCCCGGACCGTCCGGACCGGTGGCGACACGCACGGCGGCGAGCGTCTCGAACACCGGGGAGTACGCGAACCGACAACGCGCCAGGTCGGCCGGGCCGAAGCCGAGACTGATGGCCATGGCCGCCTCCTTGCGTTCCTGAGCTCCTCGACACCTCGCCGGGCGCGGATGATTCGGCCCCGCCCGAATGACTGGTGGCGATCCTAACCCCCGGCCACGATCGTTCACGTCGGCCCACGCCGGCCGACTCCCCCTGACGATGAGAAGGACCATGATCATGCACGACGTCACCGAACTCGCCGACCTGCACGCCGACGTCAACCGCCGCGCCGCCGCCCTGTTCGCGGTCGTCGACGACTACGAGCAGGAGGACGCCTTCTTCGCCGAGATCGACGCGCTCGCGGCGCAACTGCCCGCCGGCGACGCCGACGGCCTGTTCCACCGGGCCTGCGCCCGTGACACCTGGGGCCACTCGGACCTGGCCGTCCCGCTGTACCGCGAGGCCCTCGAGCGCGGCGGCCTGACCGGCGAGAACCGCCGCCGCGCCGTGATCCAGATGGCCAGCTCCCTGCGCAATATCGGCGAGGCGCAGACCGCGCTCACGATGCTCGAGGCCGAACGCGCCCACGGCTCCGACCACCTCGACGACGCCCTGACCTGCGTGACCGCGCTCTGCCTGGCCACCCTCGGCCGAGAGAGCGAGGGCCTGTCCCTCACCCTCGTCGCCCTGGCCAAGCACCTCCCGCGCTACAACCGCTCCATGGCCAACTACGGCCGAGCACTGCTCGAGAACTGAGCCTGATCAACGGGACTACCATCGGTCGGCCATGGGCCAGATGTCGATTTCACAAGGATGGCCGCTGGGCGGGACGTGCCTGGCTGCAGTGGGTGCGCTGGTGGCGCTCGCATGGGCGCGCAAGAACCTGGTCGTCGTCGCCGTCAGCGGGACGAGCATGGAACCCACGTTGCGCGATGGCGACCGCGTCCTGGTGCGGCGCACGTCCCTCCCCCGGGTGCGCCGCGGGGACGTCGTCGTCCTGGAACCGCCGCTGGACGGCCCCTACCTGCCGGGCCCCGCGGGTCCCGACGGCCGGATATGGAACGTCAAGCGCGCCGCCGCGCTCCCCGGGGACCTGCTGCCGCCCGGCGTCCCAGGGGACGGCGACACCGTGCCGCCCGGAACGCTCGCGGTCTTCGGCGACAATCCGGACAGCATCGACTCCCGCCAGCGCGGCCTGTTCTCCGGCGACCGACTACTGGGCGTGGTGGTGCGACGACTGATCGTCACTCCGCCCCAGAGTCAATAGCCGTCCCGACGGCAAGAATCACCAAGATCACGACGCGTTTGATCGCACAGTCCACAACAGCGCGCCGCCGGGGACATCGCCTCTTGCCGACGATGATCAACAACATTTAGCTTCTGGGTCAGCCGCGCTGATCATCCCGAAAGGCGTGATCCTCGGTATCCGCAGCTAGGAACGTTCCAGCTCGACCTGTGAGGAGATCCTCGTGATCCGTGCACTCAACCGCCTGAGCGACCGGATGCTCGGCAGGATTCTGCCGAGCACGACCGCCCGCGCCGAGGCCTGCTGGTGGGACCAATGGGGCTCCTACTGCTGCATCTACGCCGGTAAGACCTACTGCCACTGACGCCGGCCGAATCGTCATGGAGTACGTCACGCCGGCTGTCCGCCGCACACCGGGACTGGTCTTCTCGGCCGCCGTCGTACTCCTGGCGTTCGAACGGACGGCGCCCGTCGGCCTCGTGCCGACCGGCGCCGTCCTGCTCGCGTTCGCCGGAGGCGTCCACCGCGCGCTCCGCACCGGCCGGAGTGCGACCTGACGCTGTTTCGGTACGGGCCCGGCCCCCATCGGCCGCGTGCACGTCGTGCGCGACCTCGCCCGCACCGCAGTCGCCTGGGGCGGTCTCGCCGCGCACCTGACGGCTCCAAGGCCGGCGCATCCCGTCGGCGCGGTCATCGCCGCGTCCGTCCTCACTCTGGTGTTCATCTTCTTCACCGAACTGGCCGACCTGCTGATCGCGCCGTCCGCGCACGCTCCGCGATGAGGCGGTCCGCCCAGGCCACAAGGAACCTTTGTTGCCATATCTCGTCGCGGCGGTCGTATTCGTCGGCCTCCTGTGCGCGTTCGACTTGATCCTGACCCTGGCGATCGTCCGACGGCTGCGCGAGCACGCGGCGCGCGCGTTCGGGCATCCGGCGTTCCCCAGCTTCTACGTCGTGGACGAGGGCACCATGGTGACGGCTTCGCTCCTCTCGCCGTCCGGGCTGCCGGTATCGGCCCGCGCATGACCGAGCCGCCCCGCACGGCTGGGCGGCGGCCCCTCGTCGTCGCCGCGCTGGCATGGCGGGCGCACCGCGGCGCGACGGCCGTGTCGATGCTGCTCGCCGTACTCACCGGGCTCGCGCCGGTCGCGACGGCCTGGCTCACGAAACTCGTCCTGGACGCGCTCGCCGGAGGCGGAAACCGGGACGTCCTGCCGGCCCTCGCCACCGGACTCGCCGCGAGCGGGCTGTGCGTCATCGTGCTGCCGCACGCCACCACCTACGCGCAGGCCCAGCTGCGCCGGGCGGTGCGAGCCCTGGTCGTCGACCGCCTGTTCGCCGCCGTCGACTCGCACGCGGGGCTGCGCCGGCTGGAGGACCCCGCCTTCCAGGACACGCTGCGGCTGGCACACGAGTCCAGCCAGCGGGCACCGGACCGGCTGATTCTCGGCAGCCTGTCCATCGCGCAGGCGATCATCACGATGTCGGGTTTCGTCGCCACCCTGCTGGTGATCAATCCGGCGCTGGTCCTGGTGATCTTCCTGGCGGCGCTGCCCGCGCTCTGGATCCAGCTCGGGCTGAGCCGGGAACGGGCCCGCACGATGTGGACGGTCAGCCCCGCGATGCGGCGCGAGATCTTCTACGGTGAGCTGCTGACCAGGCCGGAGGCGGCCAAAGAGGCGCGGCTGTTCGGGCTGGGCGGCTTCTTCCGCGCCCGGATGCTCAACGAGATCCGCTCGGCCAACGAGGTCGAACGGCGGGTCGACCTCAAAACCTTGCGCAGGCAGGGACTGCTGGCCCTGGTCGGCAGCGCCGTCGCGGGCGGGGGCCTGGTGTGGGCGGTGCTGGCCGCCGCGTCGGGCGACCTCACGGCCGGCGACGTGACGGTGTTCATCGCCGCCGTCGCCGGGGTCCAGGCATCGCTGACGTCCGTCATCGACCGGTGGGCGGACGCGCACAACGCCCTGCTGCTCTTCGGCCACTTCGCCGCCATCGTGGAAGCCGAACCCGACATGCCCCCGCGTCCCGGCCGGCGTCCCGTCCCGCCGCTGCGGCACGGGATCGAGCTGCGCGACGTGTGGTTCCGCTACAGCGAGAAACACCCGTGGATCCTGCGCGGCGTCGACCTGGACATCCCGCACGGCCATAGCGTCGCCCTGGTGGGGGTGAACGGCGCGGGCAAGAGCACGCTGGTCAAACTCCTGTGCCGCCTGTACGACCCGGACAAGGGCTCCATCCACTGGGACGGCGTGGACCTCCGCGACATGGCCCCCACCGAACTCCGCGAGCACATCGGCGTCGTCTTCCAGGACTTCATGGAGTACGACCTGACGGCGTCCGAGAACATCATGCTCGGCGACCTGAGCAGCGAGGGCGACACGCACCGGATCCGGGAGGCGGCGCGTCGGGCCGGTGTCCACGAGGCGGTCGAGGCACTGCCGCGCGGCTACGACACGATGCTCAGCAAGATCTTCGGCGGCCGCGACGATGGCGCCGGCGTCGCCCTGTCGGGCGGCCAGTGGCAGCGCCTGGCGCTGGCCCGCGCGTTCCTGCGCCAGAGCCGCGATCTGCTCCTGCTGGACGAACCGAGTTCGGGCCTGGACGCGGACGCCGAACACGCCGTTCACGCGTCCCTCCGCCGCCACCGCCAAGGCCGAACAAGCGTCCTCATCTCCCACCGCCTCGGCTCCGTCCGCGAAGCCGACCTCATCGTCGTCCTGGCCGACGGCAAGATCACCGAACGCGGCTCCCACGACGCCCTGATGGCCCTGAACGGCGAATACGCCCGCCTCTTCACCCTCCAAGCCACCGGCTACGCGCCCCGTCCCTGATCACCCGGCGCCTCGGGACGGGGCGCCCTCATTCAGGCTTCGGTGAGAAACCTTGTTAGGACATAGAGTCCCCGGTCCCGGTGCGGTGGGCGAGCCAGCCGGCCATCGCGCGGACGCCGACGCCGATGGCGCGCTCATCCGGGTCGAAGGCGCCGAAGTGCGGGTACGCGGTGGTGATGTCCGCGCCGGGCCGCCGGACACCCAGGAAGCTGAACGTCCCCGGGACACGGCGGAGGAACAGCGCGAAGTCCTCGCCGCTGAACGGGATCGCCGCGTGCATGGTCGTGACGGCCGGACGGCCGAGTCTGCGCGCCAGGTAGTCGCGGACCTCCCGTCCCGGACGCGGCGGGCACACCATCGCCGGGAACGCGTCGGTGGGGAACTCGATGTGGGCGTCCGGGTACCGGCCGGTCAGGCGACGCAACCGGTCACGGATCTCCGGGACGCGCTCCTGCGGCCAGCACCGGTACATCACGCGCACCTCGACGTCGCCGTTGGCGGCGGGACGCGCGCCGGCCCTCATCCAGACGAACCGGGCCAGCGGCCCGTGCGGCGTCTCCAGCTCCTGGACGAGCCGTTCGAGGTCGGCGGACGTCTGCGGATACGCGACCGTCGACAGCGCGCTGATGTCGGCGACGAGCTGCTCGGCCCGGTCGGACGCACCGGGCCCGGTCAGCGTGATGCTGCCGTGGTCCAGGCCCGGCAGCCCGGTGCCTGGCGTGACCGCGAACGTTCCGACCGGGAAGGGACCGCAGTGCAGGGCGTGGATCTCGTCCGGCCTCGTCCGCTCCAGCACGCCGTCGGAGATCATCGCCTGCGCCCCGGCGAGGGCCTCCTCCCCCGGCTGGAAGAGGAACACCACCCGGCCGTGGAGCCGGGTCCGCAGGCGCGCCAGCACTTCGGCGACCCCGACGCCGATCGTGGTGTGCAGGTCGTGGCCGCACACGTGCGCGGGATCCGGACCACCGTTGATCTGCGAGTCCGGCGGCACGGCGTCCATGTCCGCCCGGTAGGCGACCGTCCGGCCGCGTCCCTTGCCCCGCAGGACGCCGACGACCCCGTGGCCGCCCACGCCCGTGGTCACCTCCAGGCCGGCGGCGCGCAGCCGGTCCGCGACCAGCGCGGCGGTGTGGACCTCGCCGCCCGCCAGTTCGGGGTGGCGGTGGATGTCGCGGCGCAGGGCGATCAGGTCGGCATCGAGCCGTCCGGCGAGGGCGTCGATCTGACCTTCAATCCCGATCGACTCAGCCGCTTGAGCTGGGATGCCGGTGGCCAGGACGCCTCCCGCGCCGAGCGCGACGGCACCGCCGAGCACGCTCCGGCGGGTCAGGGTGGGGTTTCCAAGGTGGCGATCAGTCATGCCCCGGACGCTACGGATCCCGGGTCGTACCCCCAATACGGCTGGCTACCGCCAGGAGGGTGTACTCAGATCCACTGTTCCGGTCAGCACCAGCCCGGCCCGTTCGGCTACCAGTTCGGCGCGGATCAACTCCAGCAGCCGCCCGACCCGGTTACGGCCTCGATCCCCGCCGGCGTCGCCCAATGGATCGGTAAGCGGCTCCTGGAAGTACTCACCTGAGAGCCAGGACTGATGCCGGGATTTCGCTCCCGGCATCCGATCAGCGTCGCGCATGGGTTCTTGGTCACGGGCGTGACGTAAGTGAGACCGACGGTTTTCCGGGGACCGGTGGACGTGATCACCGGTCCTGCTGAGAGGGTGAAGGGCGCATGGCGCCGCTGGTCTCTGACTGCCCGGCGCCGGCCCTTCCCCGTCCTGTATCCGATCACGAGCTGGAGGAGGGTTCTGGTGATCCCTGACATCACTCAGGTTGGTACCAGCGATGTTCAGACGTGGCGGGCGGTGCCCGCGCAGAACAACCCGTCCGGTGACGAGCTCGGCGCGTGGGCCGTGGTCGCCGGGGATGGGGAGGAGGCCGATGTCTTTCTCGACGTCACCGCCGAGTATCCCCAGCGGGTAGCGGAGTTCGTTGCCACCGCCGTGCGGGCCGAGGCGGCCGGCCGCCGTTTCGCCGGCGCGGCCGGTGACATCGCCGCCGAGCTGGACCGTCAGCGCCACGCCGACCAGCCGCTGACGGCCGCCGGCCCGTACCTGGCTGATCCGGTACGGCTGGCGATGCTGGTCGAACAGCTCGGTGTGGTGGCACGCGAGATCACCACCGGGGGCGGCCAGAGCCGCGGGGAGGCCGGCAAACGCCTCTATGAGCACCTGATCCAGGTCGGCGCCACCACCATCGGCTGGATGGAGGCACTGCTGGCGCGTGACCTGGCCGATGGCCAAGCCCGGGAGGAAGCCGCAGACCAGGTCTCACAGGACGGCTGACCACCCCGGCCGGCAGAGGGCTGCTCGCTGAAACGTGACGTCCGGTACGGGGGCGGTCTTCAGCAGGCGACCCCGCCGAGTTCTTCTAAGACCACCGCCAGGTGGTGCGACAACGAGAACGCCCGCCACTGCGAAGCGCCGCCGGGGCCGCCGTTGCCCTTGGCGCGCAGCGCGATCTGAGCATCACCCCAGGAGTACGCCTCTCCAGCCCACCACAACTTGCCGGTCACCTCACGGCACAAGTCATAGAACGTGGAGAACCTGCCGCCCGCGTCTGTGGGGTAGCGGTAGGTATGCCAGCACACGGGGGCGGTGTACCGAAGGTTGGGTGCCGGCCGGAACACACCGGGTTTGGGCAGGCGGGTACCGGCGACGCCATAGTCGCCGAAGGACAACGCGCCCGCCCACGTCTGCTCACCGGCTTTGAGTTGCCGCCAGATATCGGCGTCCAGCCGCGCGAACGGCACAGAGCCGCCGAGCGGTACCGATGTGATCGAGTCCGGGAACGCCGCCGCAGCGACCGCGGTCCGCCGCCATGGCAGGCCGGCCAGCGCGCTGACCGCGCGGCCGGCCGCCCGGACCGCGTAGGGGATCTGCGAGCGTTCCGTCACCGGCCCCAGATCCAGCAGCAAATCCAGCCGCTCAGGTCCGCATCCGAGCCGATCGACGGCCACGGCGACCTGGTCGGCCAATACCGCACCCGCCTCACCCCAGCCCCTCAGCACGGCTCGCACGCACGCGCCCTGTCCGTGCGCGTCGGCGAGTTCACCCGCTACCTCACACGCTTGCGGACTGGGACCGCCGGTCGCCGCGAAGCGAAGAACCGGGCGCATCGGGATGAGCATCTGCTTCAAAGCCCCGGCCACCGCATCCATCGGCGTTTGCCCATCCTGATCGGCCGCTCCGTAGTGGCGGTCCAGGTGAACGCAATCCACCGACACAACGGTGCCCTTCAGCACTTCACGGGCCGCCAGGTCCGCCAGGCGCATCGCCGCACGCCACAGCGGCTCACCGGCCTTGTAGCACACCGCCTCCAGCACCGGCTGCACCAACGGCACCGCCGCCGAATCCAGCTTGCCCAACGCGATCAGCTCGCCCTGTCGGGCCTGCAACACCGGCATGTAAACCGTCACCGCAGCTCCTCGCCAATGGTGCGCAGCGGCACATCTTTTACGAACGTAACCCACCCCCGCCAAACGTCCAGTGACCAAACGTGCACGGTCACCTGGCCGTTCGCCGAGCTGTCCGCGCGGCTGCCCGACCGGCCCGCCGACGGTGCCACCGTCACCATCTCCTGCGGCACCACGCGGTTCACCCTGCGGACCCGGCCTCGACCTGATGTTCGCGACACGGACCGGCGGACCGCTCAGCGCCGGCAACGTCCGCCGCGAGTTCCGGCGTGTGGTCGCTCGCACGGGCCTGGTCGGCGCCGACTGGACGCCGCGGGAGATGCGCCGCAGCTTCGTCTCGGCGCTGTCAGCCCACGGCGTCGCCCTGGAGGAGATCTCCCGCCTGGTCGGTCACCAGGGAGGTTCGGCCGTCGCCGAAAAGGTCTACCGCGAGGAGATCCGGCCCGCCATTCAGAGTTGCGCGGTGGCGATGAACCGCTCTTCCCCAAGCAGAGCCCAGAAGCCTAGTCAGGCAGTTAGTCAGACATTGCCGGAACGCGTGGTGATGAGACGCGGAAAGGCCGGTTCCGAAAGATCGGAACCGGCCACTGACCAGGTAAAGCTTTGGCGGGCGATACTGGGTTCGAACCAGTGACCTCTTCGGTGTGAAGGAATCCCGAGCCTCCCGCGACCTGCGTGCGCCCGCTGTGACCGGCGCTGAGCACCCCACCGAAGATCGCGGACGTTCGTGGTGGACCGCAGACTTAGGGGACCGCATCGGTCCGGATCGCCCGCCGGCCGCATAGAGGAACGTGCCGCGCCTGACCCTGGGCGCCGATGGCGCTCTGCGCCCATGGGAGCCTCCCAAGGCCTCGGCATAGTCACGTTATGTCCGTTTTATTCATGCTGGGTGGGTCGGGTCTCGGGGGTCCTGGTGGCGTCCCGGGCGTGGTGCGTGCAGGCGGCTGTTGTGCTGGCGTGCCCGGCCGTTTTGGAGGATCCCGATGACGAGCAGATCGTGGCTGCGGGGCGATCTGGCTGTGGCCGTCAGGGCGCTTCAGGCGCATCCTGTGAAGTGCGCAGAGTGGGCGTGCGTGGCCAGCCTGCTGGGTTCTGGCCGGCGAGGAGGAATGAATGGAAAGCGCGCCGAGCAGGACGGCGATGTTCGCGGCCGTGTCGCGTGGACTGTTTCGCCTGGAGACGGCGTCGCCGTGGGTACTGGACGATGTGCTGGCCCTGGTGCTCGTCGGCCCGGTATGGCAGCAACTGCGAGACCAGTTCGATCCGCTGTTCCCCGGCCCGGTCCGTCGCGAGGCCCGCGCGGCTGTCTGCACCCGCAGCCGGTACGCCGAGGACCGGCTGGCTGCTGGCGCCTTCGGGCAGTACGTGATTCTTGGCGCGGGGCTTGACTCGTTCGCGTGGCGGCGGCCGGATCTGCTCGGCTCGCTGACGGTGTTCGAGGTTGATCACCCTGCCTCCCAGGCCTGGAAGCTCGACCGGGTCAGGGAGCTCGGCCTGCCGCTCAGCGACTCGCAGGTATTCGTGCCGGTTGATTTCGAGGCCGAACCGGTTCAGGATGTTCTGGGCGCGGCCGGGTTCGACTGGGCGCAGCCGGCGATGTTCTGCTGGACGGGCGTCGCTCCCTATCTGACGGCACAGGCGATCGAGTCGACGTTGCGCACGATCACGGCGGCTGCTCCGGGGTCTGAGGTGGTGTTCTCCTACCTGGCCGAGGACTGTGCGCTCGACGACGCGGGGACGGAATACGCCCGTATCTACACGCCGATCGCGGCTTCTGTCGGCGAGCCTCTTCAGCCCGGCTGGCCGGTATCCGAGATCGAGAGGCTAATCAGCCGGTGCGGGCTAACGGTCGTGGACCATCCGGCACGTGCAGACCTCCAGCAGCGGTACTTCGCCGGCCGCACCGATGGGCTGCGGCCCTATACCTTCGAGACCCTGGTGGCCGCGCGGGTCGCCTGAGCGAGCGCAGGCCACGTCCGCTACGGCACACCTTTGACTGCACAGACCGTGCGGCGGACGCTGGCCATCGCTCTCCGGATCGCTGGCCTACCGATCGAGTGGACGCCTCGGGAGCTGCGGCATAGCTTCGTCTCGCTCATGTCGGCCAACGGCGCCTCCATCGAGCTGATCTCACGCCTGGTCGGCCACAGGAGCACGGTGGTGACAGAGGCGGTGTACCGCCACGAGCTGCGCCCGGTCATCACGGAGGGAGCCGAGATCATCGGGAAGGCGTTCGGTGCGAAGACGGGCTAGCCAGAGCCGATAGGCGGCCCAGCATAGGAAGAGGCCCTGTACCGGATCGGTACAGGGCCTCTGATCTGGTGGGCGATACTGGGTTCGAACCAGTATCGCCTGGCGTCGCGCGATACTGATTGTGACCTCCGAAAATGCCGTCTGACCTGGCGATTCTCGATTATCTATCGCGTGCCACATGTTGACACGAATGGCCACGGATGTACGCTCAATCTGGCACGTGGCTGGCACGGGACATCTGGCACGGAGGACGGCGGGCATGGCCAAGCGGAACGGCAAGCGGTACTTCGGAAGCGTCCGGCGGCTTCCCTCCGGCCGGTATCAGGCCCGGTACACCGGACCGGACGGGCAGACGTACACCGCCAAGACCCCGGAGGGCAAGCCGCTGACGTTCGACACGCAGGGCGACGCCGAGGCGTGGCTTACGCTGCGGCAGTCGGAGGTCCTGCGGGGCGCGTGGCTTCCGTCTGCCGAGCCCAAGGCGGCCCCGGTCCTCCTGCGCGTCTACGCCGATGCGTGGCTTGCCGGGCGCGATCTGGAAGACACCACGGCGGACCACTACGAACAGCTCCTACGGGACCACATCTACCCGACGTTCGGCGGCGCGCCGGTCACGAGCGTCACACCGGCCGCCGTTCGGGAATGGAACGCGGCCCTGAAGACCAAGACGGGGCCGACACAGCGCGCGCACGCCTACGGCCTGCTCCGCACGATCATGAACACGGCCGTGGCCGATGATGTGATCTCAGCGAACCCATGCCGTGTCCGCGGGGCCGGGCAGTCGAAGCGGGCGAAGAACATCCGGCCGGCGACGCTCGCCGAGCTGGAGACGCTCGTCAAGGCGCTCCCTGCCCGGTACCGGCTCATGGCGCTGTTCGCGGCCTGGTGCGCGCTGCGGTTCGGTGAGCTGGCCGAGCTGCGCCGATCCGACGTCGACGTGAAGAACGGCGTCATCCGGGTTCGGCGCGGTGTCACCCGTACGAAGCGGAGCGGCCGGAAGATCAAGGGCCCGAAGAGTGACGCGGGCAAGCGGGACGTTGCGATCCCACCCCACCTGATGCCGATGCTCAAAGCGCACCTGCGCGACCACGTTGCCGTCGGCGGCGAGGCGCTGCTGTTCCCGGCAGCGTCCGATCCGGGCGCACACATGGCCCCCTCGACGCTCTACCGCGTGTTCTACCCAGCGCGAGACGCGGCCGGGCGGCCGGATCTTCGGTTCCACGACTTGCGCCACACCGGGGCCGTACTGGCGGCGGCCACCGGCGCGACGCTGGCCGAGCTGATGGCGCGCCTCGGCCACACGACGGCCGGGGCCGCGCTGCGGTACCAGCACGCGGCCCAAGACCGCGATCGGGCGATCGCCGACGCCCTGTCCAAGCTGGCGAGCGGCACCGTGTTGCCGCTGCCCACGGAAGAGACCGCGAAGAAGCGGAAGGAGCGCACGGCATAACGAAGCGGCCCCGGACGCGGTGACTCCACCACCGGCCGGGGCCTAGGAGACGACCTGTCTGGAGGTCACCCCCATGTCCACCGATCCTACGATCAACCCCATCCCCGCGCGCCCGGACTGGCGAGACGCCCTCGTCGCCGTGCGGGAAGCGCTGGACATCCCGTATGCCCGCATGGTGGGCGACGAGGAGATCTACAAGGAGATCCTCGACCGGCGACTCATGCAGACCCTCGTGACGCTGCGGAACATCCTCGACCGCGACGACGCGGACGTGGCGTGGCACGTTGCCTACCTCCGCGAGCGGCTCGCCGAGATGCCCGCCGAAGGGTATGCGCGGTGGGGCGAGTGAACGGCGCCGACCGCGCGCGCCTCGATCGTCTCGACGAGCGCCTGGCGGAGATCGAACGGAGTCAGCAGGCGCACCTCATCCTGATGCGGAGCCTCGTCGACCTGTTCGAGCGGATCACCGACGACAAGGCCGAGCGCGACCGCCATCAGGAGTTGACGGGCACCGGCCGACACCTGCGGCTCGTCGCCCGCGACGAGTAGCCCGTACGACAGCACAGAGACGCCCCGCCGGGTTGGACCTGGCGGGGCGTCGTGATGCACGCAGGAGAAACCTAACCTGTCGCTCCTACTCCTCAACGCCGATCGCCTCGACGAGTTGCCGCAGACCTCGAATCCTCGACGGCGGTTCCCGGCGCCGCATCCCCGTGACGATCTCCCGCGCCATGCCCTGATAGGGCAACCATCCGGGCTCACGGCGGTCGATCCGCAGCAGCGTCGCCACGGCTTCCTCGTCCCGCTTGACGGCGTACTGGGCGTGCGCGACGTCGAGGAGATGCCGGTTCCACCATGCGGCGGGCAGCGACGCCGAACGCGGCACGTCCTCAGCGAGCCTGAGCGCCTTACGCGGGTCACCGAGCTCCATCGCCGACCGCACCGCGTGCATCGCGACGTTCGTCGGCCCGGACACCGTCCATTGATCAATGCGGTCTTCACCGATCCGGCGGCCGACCGCGCTGGCGAGGCTGATCAGGTCATCGACCATGGGCGCGTCGTCCTTGCGGGAAGCGACCATAACCCCGCGCTGTAGCAGCCCACACCACACCGACAGTTCTGCCGGCGACGCGGCAGCGAACCGGGCGGGCTCGACTTCGTCCGCGGCTTTGAGCGTGACGTCCTGGGCGTCATCGTGGCGGCCCTGACGGCTGTAGATCCACGCCCACGTGTCAGCGGCACGAGCGACGGTCTCAGGGTCGCCCACGTTGCCCGTGGTGGCTTGCAACCGGTCCGCGGCCACGCACGCGAGGTCTTCGGAGCGGATCCCGAGCAGCAGCATCGCCGCGAGCTGATACGCCTCAGCGAGCAGCCGGTACGCGTCGTCTCCGGGCTCCTCTTGGGCGCGGATCCGAGCACCGTCGATCAGGCCGGGCAGAACCCGCGCCAACATGACGTAGTCGCCCTGTTGGTGTAGCCGCCATGCCTCATCAGCGCTGAGCCGTACCTCATCCTCGGTCGGGAGCTCGACGAGACGGGAACGGCCGGCGGGGGTGAGCGCGCGGCGTAGCTCGCTGATCCCCGCGCCGGTGTTCCTCGCGTCGTTCGCGGTCGGCCCATCCAGCAGCGCCGACACCTGAACGTCGAGTGCCCCGGCGATCGCTTGCAAGCTGGCAAGTCTCGTATCCCGGCGCTGGTTCTGCTCAAGCTTGCGGATCAGGTCGACGCTGACGCCGGCCCGTTCGGCGAGTTCGGATTGGGTGAGATGTCGTTGCCGGCGTAGCTTCGCTACCCGTTCACCGATGGTGAGCCCGTCGCCCATGCCCCCAGAGTAGGACGTGCCGTCCTACTCCAATAGGGACTCTGCGTTACAAAGCTAGGACACGCTGTCGCTTCAGTGCGGACACCAGCACTCATAGCGTGCTCACCACGTCGACACGGCGTTAATCAGGGAGCGACAGATGCACGCACAGCAAGTCAGTTCCACGCCGCCGGCCGACACCGTCAAGGCGCACGCACTCAAGCTTGCGCCGCTGCTCATCAGGGCCGGTCTGAACGTCGCGGTCCGCTCTGACGGCGTCGTCGAGGTCCGGAACCCTGGTGACACGCGGATGACACAGCCGATCGTCGTACGCGAACACCAGGGCGGCCCGTGGTGGCACTGGCAGTGGTCCGGGCCGGCCCGTGACGCGCCGCCGGAGTACGAACCGATGGTGCCCGTCGAGGACGTCGACGAGGCGGCCCGCCGTCTCGCGAACGTCCTCCACGTCGCCGAGACTGCCGGGGCCGAGCAGTGAGCGCGGGCATCCGGCTTGCCGGGCCGGTGCGGCCTCCCGCCCGGCGCATGGTCGCCCCAGACCCGAGCCCCCAGGATCTCGCCGCGGTTCAGGCGGCATGTCGAGGCTGGGCGGTGATGTGGTCGCGCTGGCGGCGCGCGTACACGGCGTTCGCCACGTTCACCGCGGGCCCGCTCATCCTCGACGAGCCGGACCCCGCGCGCCTGATGCAGCGATGCCGGGAAGTCCAGTACGCCGTGGCACACGGTCAGGCGGTGATCGCATGAGCCTCGGTGATCAGATCAGCGAGTTCCGGCGCCTGCTCGATGAGGTGTCCGTCGTTGGGCAGCCGAACCGCGAGGCTCAGCTAGCCATCCTCGAGCGGCTCATCAACCTCTTCCCCGAAGAGGCGCGGGCGATCCTCGCCCGTCGCGACGCCGGGGCGTAGACGTGGGCGCGCTCCTCGACGAAGCGGATCCGGCCCGACCACCGGATAGCTGAGCGCGCCCACCACACCCCCGTACGGCCGTCGCAGCCCCCTGACGACGGCTGTACGGGTTCGGACGGGCCGCCGGGCGCGGGGCACTGGGAATCCCACGGGCCCGGCGGTCCCCAGGACGGGCCGCCGAGAGGGGCATTCGGGACGTAGCGACCTCTCGGCGGTCCGCTCCGCAGACCCACGGCCCCGACGTGTCACGGACGCTCGGGGCTGCGGCATGGAAGAGATCGCATCGAGAGGAACTCTGTGAATACCCCTGATACCGCTGGCCTGACGGCCTGGCGATGGCTCGCCGTGTTCTGCCCGCCCGAGTTCGCTGCCCTCGTCGGCCAGTACGACGCGGCTATCGCGGCCCGGGCCATGGCCGCGCACATCGATCAGCGAGACGACGGCACCGTCCCTCAGCGGACGACCAGGCGCCGGCGGATGTTCGCGCCGCGCGGCGGCGTCAGCTGGTCCAGGCGCCGGCGCATCGGCGGCGTGACGGAGAATCGCGCCGCCTGACGGCCCCCAGACGCCACGGCCCCGGGCCCATTCGCGGGAAGCCCGGGGCTGTGGCCTTTCATCACGGCCTATCGGTACGTACGTGCCGTGCCGCTTCGCGCAGTACGTCGACCTCGTCCCCGTGCTCGCCGAACGGCAGCCGCCGGCCGGGGTTGGCCCCCAGCCACGCCAGGGCCGCGGCCTTCCACTCCCGTACGCCGCCGGGCCACTCCGACGGGACGTAGCGGGCCAACCGTTCCGGTACCGGCTCTCCGGCCGTCTGACGCCGTCTCATGCGGCCCCGTACACCCCCCGGATACCGCGCCTCTGCTGGCGGTCCTCGTCCTGCTCGCCGAGCGGCACCCGTAGCGCGACGATCAGCCGGGCGAGGGTGATCCGCTGGTTCCGGAGCTCGACGATCGCCGGGTGTGCCTTGACCTCGCCGAGACGCGTCGTGACCATCGGCCCCTCCTCGTCGACGACGGCCTGCAGCTCGTCGCACAGGTCGGCGGACCGTACGGCCTGGCGCAATAGCGACAGCTCATGCTCGTCGAGCTCGTACGCCTCCAGGACGGCACGCCACAGCCGCTTGCCGGCCGTACCAGCGCCGTTCGGAGCTTTCGGGATGCTCATCGCTCGGATTCGCCCACTTTCCGAATGGTTTCAGCTCGCACAGACAGAAATGCGGACCGCGCGGTCTGGAAGCCGATGATCGTCTCAAAAAAATCATGCCTCTGACCTGCGGCGATGCATTCTCGCCGTAGTGGTGGCCCAAGGTGGCACGCGGACCGGCACGCCCCGCGTGCCACCGTGGACCGGCGCCGGAGCAGGCAGGCGAGCTCCGGCACGTCTCATCAGGTGTGGGTAGTGGTGGCAGCGTCGAGTTCGGCGCGGACGACGGCGGCGTAGGCCGTGAGTGTCTCGTCGTTCGGCTCGGCCACGAACCGGCGGGGCGGCCCGTCCAGAGCGGCGGCGATGTGCTCCTCAGCCTGGTGCAGGAGGTCGAGGCGTTCGGCGGTGACCTCCTCAAGCGGTCGGCCGAATACGCGCCGGGGTGCGCCCATGGCTCGCTGATACATCCGGTGTGCCGCCTCGCGGGGCGTGAAGGGGCTCACCGGACCTCCCGCGTGGAGGCGTCGAGCGCGTCGGCGTAGGCGAGCTTGCGGCGTCGCAGGTTCAGGGCGACGGCGGCGAACCCGTTGCACTCAATGCTGCCGTCAGGCCGACGCTGGATGTACTCGCCGGGCGCCACCTCGACGACGTCCCCACGGTCGACGGCCGGCGCGGTGCGTACGGTCTGCTCGACAGCGAGGACCGGCGCGGCGATGATGGCGGCCTCAGCGTCGAGACGCGCCCGGTAGTCCGCGGCGATCGTGCGGGCCCTAACCCACAGCGCAGCGTCCTCGCCCGATGGCCGGGCCGGGGTCGTGCCGCACAGACCAAGGTCGCTGAGTGTCTGCATCTCACACCCCCGTCATCCATGCCCGCTTGGCCGCGGCCAGCTGCTGGTGGGCGACCTCGACACGCCGCTGTAGCTGCGCTCCCTCGTCCATCGCCGACTCGAACACGTTGAGTTCTTTGCGGCCTTCGCGCGTCAGGGATTCGAACCCCGACCACTGCTTGGGGTTGTTGCGGAACTCGCGAAGCTCCTGCTCGGCGTCGGCCACCGCGTCCTCAGCCTTCGCGATGTCGTCCAGTGTGGTTGCCATCCGGCACCTCCTCACCCTGACGAGAACTCCCGAGGTTTCCGGCGGGCGAACAGCTCGAGGGCGGTTCCGGGCGGCAGCGCGAGGGCGTCCTCGGCGTCGCGTACGGCGTCGCAGAAGATATCCGGCAGGCGGACCGCGACGAGGCGTAGGACGTGTTCGAGGAGCGCTTGCCGGTCGCGTTCGCGTTGCCGCCACCGCCGGTTGGCTTCCCGCTGTGCGGCCGGATCACCGCGGCGACGCGCGGCGGCCCGCAGCTTCACACACCGCCGGCACGTCGTCGCGTTGCCCGGGTAGAAGTCATCGAGGGGTAGCACCCGCCCGCACGCCCCGCACGGGACGCCGTCGCCGCCGTGCGGGGCGGTGCTGCTCATCGTCCGTGGCCGGGTCAATGGCCCGGGAACCGTTCCTCGACGGCGGCCAGCAGCGCACGGGCGTTCTCCTGATCCGGCGCGTGCTTGGCGAGGATGCGCAGCGCGGGCAGGGTGACGGCGATCTCAGGTTTGCCGTCGACCTTGACCAGTCGCCAGTGTTCGCCGGGGATCAGGCCGATGGCCTCGAACATCGCGATCATCTCGTCATCGGTCATCATCGGTTGCCCCCGCAGGTCGGGTGAGTGGTCTGGTCACGTTGGGTGATGATCATGGGTTCCCCGCACGCACTGCATGGGGGACGGTGGGAGGTATCCGCTACGTGCGCTACCTCCGCTACACCGCTGGTCACGGGTATGGGGCCGGTAGCGGGTAGCGCTTGGTGTCCGCTACCCGCTACCTCGCCTACGCCGTTGACCTGGGCAGTAGCGCCGGTAGCGGAGGTAGCGGCACCTGCCTGCCTCGGGAGGTAGCGTGACCACGCATCGTGAAGATGATCACGGCGGTAGCCCTTGCGGTTGGTCCCGTCCGCCTTGACGTCGACGGAGGTGACGCCGTACGGCTTGAGCAGCTTGGCCAGGTCCCGCGCGTTCAGCGGCCGGCCGTACCAGTCCGACCACGGCGACTCATCCAGCTTGTGCAGCCGTTCGAGGATCGTCGCCCCGTGCAACGCGTCGGCGTCCTCGAACACGGTCCGCAGGTCGACGAGCAGCCGCACGCCGACCGTGGTGTCCTCGTCGGCAGCGTCGGTGAGCTTCCGGCACGCCTGGCGGGCCCGCTCGGGCCACGTGCCGCCCGCCAGGTCGGCGACGGCGACGAGGGATTCCCAGTTGTCGGCGGCCCGGTCCTCCACCGGCATGTCCGGCTCGGCCTCGCCCAACTGGTCGACATGGCGGCGAATCCACGCGGTGAGCCGTTCCCGGAGGCTCTGCAGGGGCGGCCCGTCGCGACGCGACCGGAACGGCTTGACCGTCTCCCCCGGCGCGCGCCGGCGCATCCGGACCATGACAGCGCGGTCCTCGATGGTGTCGGGCATCGAGCCGATACCGGCGAGCGCGGCCATGGAGAAGGTCGGGCAGTGCTCGGGCCGCCGCTGGTTGGCGTCCCACCGGACGTAGGGGCGGTTCCGCTGGTGCCCGGCATTGAGGATGCCGCGCAGATCCTCGTGGTTGTCCGCGGCCTTCTTCCCGAACACCGTGTCCGCCTCGTCGAGGAGGATCGTCGGCGGCTCATCGCCGATCGAGCGCACCAGCGCGGCCGGGGAGATGTTCACCGCGATCAGCGGGTCGTGAGACGCGGCCTCGATGATGTCGAGCAGCCTCGACTTGCCGCACCGCTTCTCCGGTGCGGTGATCACGAGGCGGGTTGCGTGCTGCCACGCAGGTTGTGCGTGGGTCGCGGCGATCCACAGCGTGACCGCATCGCCCGCCTCCTGCGACGGCATGATGACGTACCGGGCGAGCGCGGCCCGCACGTCGTCGAGCAGCTCGGCACCGCGCCCGTCCTCCGTGACCGGCCGCCCGGACGGCCCGCACGCAAAGCACGAGCCGTCCGGGTCGAGCAGGTGACCGCTTGGGCAGGTCTCGCCGGTCACGCGGCCGCCCCCGCGGGCTCGTCGTAGAGATGTGGATCGATCGTCAGCGGCTGATGCCGGATGCATCGGTCGTCGTCGACGTATCCCGGCTTGGTCATGCAGCCGCACGGGCACGCAGTCGGCTGGCGGGGTACCGTAACGGTCAGGACGTAGCCGTCGCCGCGTCGCTCGTCATCAGGGGCCGCCTCCCGCCCGGGGCGGCCTCTCTCGTTGGTGGAGGTCATCGCGCCGTGCCCCCAGCCGTGGGGATCGGGCGGGCGAGGCGGTCAAGGTCATCGAGGTCGACCTTGACCAGGCGGGGGCCGACGCGGTAACCGGTGAGCCGTCCTTCGGCGATGTACCGGCGAATGGTGCGAGTCGACAGGTCTGCGTACTCGGCGGCGGCTGCAACGGATGTGAGGCGCCGGGGGGTGGCACTGTTTGCGCGAGACATGAACGGTCGTCCTTTGGAAGCACGACACCGAGCACACATCCCACCTGTCCGAAGGTGGTGTGTCGCTCGACGTCCAGTGCCAGGATCGCCGTTCGCCGGGGCCCTCCAGTGCCAGGAGGGCGAGACCTGATCTACCGGCTCAACGGGGCGCGTCCAGTGCCAGGACTGCGCTCGCCCGCGAGACTCCGGTTTCCAGCTCGGCTAGCTTCCGGTGTCCAGTTGTGGCAACGAGCGTAATCACATGGCTGTAGTTCGCGCAACGGCATGCTGCCATCTGGCACAGCTCTGGCACGAAATGAGAAAGACCCGGAGAAAACCGGGTCTGACGTGGGAAAACTGGGGTGGGCGATACTGGGTTCGAACCAGTGACCTCTTCGGTGTGAACGAAGCGCTCTCCCACTGAGCTAATCGCCCCAGGCGGCTCAACCGCTGCCAGCACAGATTAGCGCATCCCTCCCCCTCTTCGCGCATCGACGATCAGACCCGCCACGGCAGGTTTAGACCGAAGACCTGGAGGTAGGCCACGATCACGGCGGCGATGATGACGCCGGCGCAGATGGCCAGGAGCTGGTTCCGGCGTCGGACTCTGGGGTCGAGGGCCTTCTCCTTCGCTTTGCTCGCGGTTTGCTTCGCGGAGGTGAGGGCACGTTGCGCCCAGGCGAACTCGGTCGCCAGGATGGCAAAGCCTACGAAGATCGCCGCCCATCCCGGTCCCGGCAGTACGAGCATGGCGACGCCGGCCGCGAGGACCGAGACCCCCACGGTGAACACGGCCAGACGCCACACGTTGTTGAGGAGCCGGCGTTCGCGGATGCGCTCGCGCCATGCCTTCAGCGTGTCCTTCATGCGATCGACCATAGATCACCTCGCTTCCGCGCAGGTCAGAGCGGGTATGACTCCGGTGAGGTAGGTCACATGACGTACGGGGGGCGGAATGTTCTTAGGACTTTTGGCAGTTACCCGTCACAGAGCCAGGGGGACACCCGTTGGAGGGAGCGACGTCCTCACCGAGAAACCCGCGACGCGGGACTGACGCCTGAAGGATGACCGATGAACAGCAGCACCACTGCCTCCGCCGAGGTCGGCCTTCGGCTCATCGTCCCGGATAAAACGATCATCCCATTGCTCGCGACCTGGGACTACTCCGCTGACGATCCTTATGCCGTCCGTGTGGCGTTTCATGTTGGAAACGACGCACCGGTGGAGTGGATCTTTGCTCGTGAGCTGTTGACCGTCGGAATTGTGCGCAAGGTCGGCAGGGGTGACGTACGGGTGTGGCCGGCGGACAAGGACGGCGAACGAATCTTGAACTTGACGTTGTCGTCGCCGTTCGGCCGGGCGCACTTCGAGGTTCCGCTGACCCCCCTCACGGGCTTCCTGGACCGGACCTATGAGATCGTTCCGGCCGGCCGTGAAGCTGACTTCATCGACATCGAAGCGGAGCTCGACGACCTCCTCTGGCACACCTGAACACCCCCCGCACGGACCGTACGGCCCCGCACCAGGCGCCTCCCAGCGCTGGCCCACACCCATGGCGCGGGGCCGTACGCCTGTCACGGGTCGAGGTCGGCGGCGCCGCGCTCGGCGAAGACCTCGATGGCCTTGCGGGTGACCGGTCCGGGCGCGGCGGGGAAGACTTTGCCGTCGACGGCGCGGATCGGCTGGATGTCGCGGGTGGTGGAGGTCAGGAACGCCTCGTCCGCGGCGGTGAACTCCTCCAGCGGAAGATCTTCCTCCTCGCCGCCGTACCATTCGAGCACGAGCGCCCGGGTCACCCCGGCGAGGCAGCCGGAGGACAGCGGCGGCGTGGTCAGGCGTCCCCCGCGGACGAGGAAGACGTTGGAGCCGGTGCCCTCGCAGAGGTTCCCGGCCAGGTTGCCGAAGATCGCCTCTGCCCCGCCGCGCTGGTGCGCGTAGTCGAGGGCCTTGGCGTTGTCGCCGTACGAGGTCGTCTTGAGGCCGGACAGGGCGCCGCGCTCGTTGCGGGGCCACGGCACGACGGAGACGTCGGCGGTCGACGGGAACGGCTTCTGCTCGGCGACGGCGACGATTGCGGTGGCGCCCTCCGAGCCGCGGTCGGAGCCGAGGGGGCCGACGCCGCTGGTGTACGTGATCCGGATCCGGGCGAGGTCCCAGGACGGCGCGGTGGCGAGCAGGGCGAGCGTGCCCTGGCGGATGGCGTCGAGGTCGGGCTCGGGCAGCCCGAGGCCGGCCGCCGAGACGGCGAGCCTGCGGAGATGACGGGTCAGCGCGAACGCCTGACCCCGTACGGCCTTGACCGTCTCGAACACGCCGTCGCCGACGAGGATGCCGTGATCGAACACTGACACCCGCGCGTTCTCCGGGGCGTACAGTTCTCCATTGATCCAGACCGGGACGTTCCCGGTCTGCGAGTTGATCTCGACCACTGTGAAAGCCACCTCTCCAGGCCGGGCCCTGGCCCGGTCATCCCTGCGCCACCGGGGCCGGCGGCCCCGGCCGATGGCCCCACACTACGACTCGCCGGTGCGCGGTTCGAGTCAATACCCGCCGTCGCCCGGCATGGGCCGGAAGACACGGGTTCGTACTAAGACGGGGGAACCGGGAACGCCTGCGGGCATCCAGACGTCGATGGTCACGGCGGTACGGCCCGTTGCCGCCGGAAGACCTCGGAAGTGAGCACGGCTCACTCGATGAGCGGACGGAAACAGGCATTACCATCGACACGAGACTTCCCCGCAGCCCCAATCGCCCCGACGAAGAAGAGACCGAATGATCGACCAGGTGCCCGGCTACCGCATCCTGGAGCGGGTCGGTGAAGGCGGGTTCAGTGTCGTCTACCGTGCCCAGCAGGAGCGCCTGGATCGCGTCGTCGCCCTGAAGGTGCTGTCCGTGGACGCCGTCGACGCCGACACGATGCGCCGGTTCGAGCGGGAATGTCAGATCACCGGGCGGCTCACCGGCCACCCCAACGTCGTCACCGTCCTGGACACCGGGATGACGAGCGGCGGACGGCCGTTCATCGCGATGGACTACTTCCAGCGCGGGTCCCTGCGGGACCGGCTGTCACGAGAGGGTCCACTCCCCCTGCAGGACGTCCTGCGGGCGGGCGTGAAGATCGCCGGCGCGCTGGCTGCGACGCACGAGTCGGGTGTGCTGCACCGTGACGTCAAGCCGCAGAACATCCTCGTGTCCAAGTACGGCGAGCCCGCGCTCGCCGACTTCGGGATCGCCCGGCTGACCGGCTCGTCGGAGGCCACGCACACCACCGCGTTCACTCCCCACCACGCCGCGCCGGAGGTCGTCAACGGCGAGCAGCCGGGCGAGACCGCGGACGTCTACTCGCTGGCCTCGACGATGTACCAGCTCCTCGCGGGCAGCCCGGCCTTCAAGGCGGGCTCGCCCAACGGGATCGGCGCACTGATGATGCGGATCCTCAATGATCCGCCGCCCCCGATCGCCCGTACGGACGTCCCGCACCAGGCCTATGACGTCATCGCCAAGGCGATGGCCAAGACCCCGGCCCAGCGCTACGCCGACGCGGTCGCCTTCGCGACGCGGTTGCAGCAGTTGCAGGCCGAGCTCGGGTTGCCGGTGACGGAGCTGGCCGGCAGCGACTCGGTCACGGGACCGCCGCCCCCGCCCGCCACGTACATCCCGGAGACGGATCACTCCGGCCTGACCGGACCCGGCTTCGAACTGCTGGCGCAGCAGTACGGTCCGCCGCACCTGCCGGCCGTGCATCCGGACGCCCCGGCACCGGGCACCTCGGCACCTGCCGCCGGATCGGGCCGACCTGGCACCGCGGCGTCCCCGCCGCCCGCGGCGACCTCGCCGCCCCCGGCCACGTCGAAGCCCGCTCCGCCTCGGGCCCCGAGCCCCGGTCCGGCTCAGACCGCGAGCTCCGGTCCGGCCCGGGGACCGGCGCCACGACCGTCGGCGGGTTCGCCGATGCCCGGGCCGCACTTTCGCGAGGCCACTCCCCAGACGCTGCCGAAGACCACCGAACATCCCGATCCGTTCCCTCCCCGCACGGAGGATCGGAAGGGCCGGCAGGGCGCCGTCGTCGCCGGGGTGCTCGCCGCCGTGGTCATGGGGGCGGGTGTCGGCATCGGCGGGTTCCTGCTGCTCGGCAGCGCCGGTGGCGAGAAGAAGAAGCACGACACACCGTCGCCGGTGGCGAACTCGACCTCTCCGCCGACGGGCGGTTCGTCCGCCCCGGTCCCGGTTCCGCCCCAGGTGATGCGCGCGGCGAAGCCACGTGACCTGCGTGCCGTCGACAAGGGCCAGATCGTCGTGCTGCGCTGGAAGCTCGCCAAGGGCAACGACTACCCGATCTGGGTCCAGCAGGCCGACGGCTCGGCGCAGAAGTCCGCCCCACAGGCGTTGGCGCCGCATGCGACGACCGTGACGTTGTCCGGCCTCGACGCCCGGAAGGGGTACTGCTTCACGGTCGGCGCGCTGGTCGCCATCGGGCAGAGCGACGGGCAATCTGCGACGATTGCCTGGTCCGCTCCGAAGTGCATCCGCAACGCCACCGCGCAGTGACGGCCGACCACCGGCCCTGACATGCCGTGACGGCGCGCGACGCTGCACGCAGGCGCGGCTGGTTTCGTTCGTGGGAACTGACCACGCTTGTTCGTGAGTCTTAACCGCACCCTGCGACGCTGGCTGCGTATCGAGGGTAATGATTACTTTGCTGATGTGGGATTTTTGCGCTGGTTGGCAGTGAAGCGCGCCTTCTTCTGACGATTCCCGCACGTGTTCATGTCACACCATTTGCGGGTGCGACTTTGACTGGTGTCGAAGAAGGCGGCTTGGCAGGTTGGCGACGCGCACAAGGCCAATTTTCCGTCTCGTTCGCCTGCGATGATGCTGATCGCGTCGGCGGCGATAATGCTTAGGGCATCCTCCACGCAGGAAGCCGAGCTGAGTCGCCATTGACGATTGCCCTCGGGCGTCAGGATGGCCGCGGCCCGACCTTGAGCACTGCAGTCATTGATGACCTGGACAGCAGACGCAGGGAGAGCGTCTTGGATCGCGGCCGCTGTCACGGCGGCGTGAATTGATTCCCTCAGTTCCCGAGCGCGTTCGAGCTGGGCGGTGGTGCAGGACTCCACGGCGAGGCCATTCACTGCCAGCCAGTCGACGAGTCGCTGCGGCGTGGGAATGCGTTCCACAGCGTTGCCACGACGCTCCGTCAGAGTCCCCGTGAAGCTGGTCGCCAGCACCTTACCGAGACGGAAGTCAGGGAACCCAGCACGCATGGAACCACCTTAGCCGGTTGCACGCCGACATCGAGACATGTTAGAACCGCCTTAGCCGGTTCGTGAGAGGTGGTAGCCGGTTCCGCGATGGCCAGGAGGTCTCATGCCCCGTCCAACCAGCGACGTGCAAGCATTTGAAGCCCACGCGACCGACGCCGACCTCGACGACCTGCGCGCGCGACTGGCCGCGGCGCGGCTGCCAGAAGCTGAGACGGTCCATCGCGCAGCGCCCGACCCTCGCCGATGGGAACAGGGCGTTCCTCTCGCCGACCTCGTCGATGTCGTGAACTACTGGCGCACCGGGTACGACTGGCGGTCGTTCGAAGCGCGCCTTAACCGGATCGGCCAGTTCCGCACGACCATCGATGATCTGGGAATCCACTTCCTACACCGCCGATCCGCGCGCGCAGACGCCATTCCTCTGATCTTGACGCACGGCTGGCCAGGCAGCATTGCCGAGTTCATTGATGTGGTAGACGAGCTGGCAGATCCGAAAGATGCGGACGCGCCCGCGTTCCACGTCGTGGTCCCGTCGTTGCCAGGCTTTGGTTACAGCGACAAGCCGGCCACCACCGGGTGGGGAATCGAAAAGATCGCGGCCGCATGGGTGGAACTGATGGGAAGGCTCGGCTACGGCAGGTTCGTAGCCCACGGCGGCGACTGGGGAGGTCCGATCACCACGGTCCTCGGCGGCAGGTTCCCGGCGCACGTTCTCGGCATCCACACAACGACCGCGCAGGCACCGCCCGGGTTGACAACGGACGGGCTGACGGCGGCCGAGCGCAAGTGGACCGAGGAAACCCGCGATTTCTGGCGCCACCACGCGGCGTTCGCGAAGCAGCAGGCGACCCGGCCGCAGACCATCGGTTACTCGCTCGTCGACTCACCAGTCGGGCTTCTCGCCTGGATCCTTGACAAGTTCGCTGAGTGGACAGATACCGAAGATAGCCCGTTCGAGACGATTTCCAGAGACAGCATTCTTGACAACGTCACCCTGTATTGGCTGACGCGGACCGGCGCATCGTCAGCCCGTATTTACTACGAAAGCCACCTCTCGCTCGACGCCGAACTTCGGGTCGACGTCCCGTCAGCAATCAGCGTGTATCCCCGCGACATCGAGAAGTGTCCGCGCGCCTGGGCACAGGAGCGGTACCGGCAGATCGTCCGATGGAGGTCGCCCGAAACCGGGGGACATTTCCCGTCGCTGGAGGTTCCCGAGTATTTCGTCAAGGATCTGCAAGAAGGCCTCGCGGCAGTGCTGGCCGCCGATCGGTGAACCCGGCACTTGACGTCCTCCCCGGCCGGCCGGACCACGACCTCCCCGAAGTCGACCTCTCTCGGCACGGGCGCAAGGCGCCGCCGGCCGGGTTCAGCGCGGGTTCAGGGAGCGGGGGTGCAGTCGGCGGCCGAGGCGTCGGAGCGGGCCGACGGTGCGCCGGACCAGGCGGGTGATCTCGTTGGCATGCTCCCAGGCGGCCTGGGCGGCGCCGGGCGCGGGCGGGGCCGCGGCGTACTCGGACCGGTTGACCAGGTCGGCGAGGGGGCGCAGGTGGGGTTCGGCGCCGGCGACCCGTTCGGCACCGTACTCGGCGATCTCGTGGGCGGCCAGCGTCGACGTGGCGGGCAGGCCGACGGCGTGCAGTTCCTCGCGGGTCTGTTCCCAGGCGCCGGTGATCCGCTCGGCGGGGGTGTCACCGCCGCGTCTGCGGCGTCGGCGGAGCACCGGGATGATCAGCACGCCGAGGACGTACAGCGCCGGCAGCGCCGGGCTCGCGGCGAGGACGTACACCCACCACGGCGTCGACGCGGCCGCGGGCGCGCGCCGGGGCGGCGTCTTGGGCGGGGACGCGCCCGGGCCGTTGCCGGATCCGCCGTTCTTCTTCCGGGCCGCGGCGTTCTTCTGCGCCGCCTCGAGCTTCTGCTGCGTCTCCCCCGCCGGCACGCCGTCGGACTTGCCCGAGGTACCGGCCTGTTCGGGCGTGGGGAAGAACGGCACCCAGCCGAGGCCGGTGAAGTCCACCTCGGGCCAGACGAGCACGTCGCCGGAGCGGACCTGCCAGGATCCGTTGCCGCCGATACCGGGCCGGAAGCCGACGACGATCCTGGTCGGCAGCCCGATCGAGCGCGCCAGGACCGCGTACGCGGTGGCGAACTGCTCGGAGGTGCCGCGCTTGGACCGGGCGAGGAAGTAGCGCAGCTGCGCGTACGTGTGGCCGGGCAGGCCGGTCACGTCGTACTTCGCCGCGGTCCGCAGGTAGTCCGCGAGCCCCGCGGCGCGCTGGAACGCCGTGTCCTGGTCCTTGGTGACCCGCTCGGCGAGCTTGCGGAACTCCGGCACCTGGGCGGTCTTCGCGGTGGTCCCGGCCGACTCGGGCAGGGCGGTGGCGGCCTGGGCCTCGGCGTCCCGGGCGGGTTCGGCCGCGGCGAGGCGGTCGGGGTCGTAGTCGCGCACCATCGAGGTCACCGTGTACGCCTGGCCGGAGCGCAGCGGCTGTCCCGCGGTCAGCACTCCGCTGAGGGGGTCGGTCGTCACGCCGAGGCCCTGGATGGACCGGGGGCGGTCGGCGGCGGGCACCCACACGCCCGGCAGGTCCTGGATGGCGAAGCGCTGGACGACGCGCGTACGGCGGACGTGGTCGTCGTCCGGGATGCGGCTGCCGGCGGGGACGAACCGCGCGCCCGAGGTCCAGGTGACGCCGTCGAAGCGGTCGAGGACGGCGAGCCGCCAGTCCTCGGGCGCGTCGGCGTGGACGGTGAACATCTGCTGGTCCGGGGTCTGCAGCCAGGCCGACACCCGGTCGAGGGGGCTGATGCTGTCGCGCTGCTGCGGCGGCGGGGCCTTGACGGTCTCCCGCGGATCGTACGCCTCGCCCTTCATGGGGAGGTACGGTCCGACCGCCGCGGCCAGCAGGCCCAGGGCGGCCGCCGCCGGGACTCCGGTGAGCAGCCACAGCGGCCGTCCGCCGCTCCGTACGATCGTGAGCGCGCCGACGAGCCCGACGAGGGCGGCGGTGACGGGGAGGTTGGAGCCCGGGCCGTTCACGCCGAGCAGGAGGGCGACGCAGAAGACGGCGACCGAGGGCAGCGCGGGCGCGGCCTTGGTCTCCGAGCGGAGGGTGAGCTCGGCGCCCGCGAAGCCCGCGAGCCAGACGAGCACGTGCGGCAGGACGAGGAGCTCGGGCCGCCCGGGGGCGGGCAGCAGCGAGGTGAGCGTGCCCTTCCACGAGTCGCGGAGCGCGCCGCCGATCACCGTGAAGTCGCCGTGGAAGAGCGTGAGGCCGGCCACGAGCGTCCAGGCCGCGGCGGTGGTCACGATCGAGATCCACAGCGGCCAGGTCCGGCGGCGCGGCCAGGACGCCAGCGCGGCGAGCAGGACGGGCGTGACGGCCGCGACCGTGATGACGGGCACCAGGTCGCCGAGCGCGAAGACCCGGTGGAACGCCAGCCCGCCGGTCGCGGAGAGGGCCACGACGATGAGGAGCGCGGTGATGAGCCGTACCCGCAGGCCGGGGCCCGGCCTCGGCGTGGGCGGCTCGTCGGTCCGCGGTTGCGCGGGGGCCGTCGTCGTCATCGCGCGGCGCCCTTCCACGCCGCGCGCAGCTCCTCCAGGTCGGAGATCTCGATGAGCGCGACGCCGGGCAGGCCCGGACCGGGCGCCTCGGGGCGGATCCGGACGCACACCACGCGGTCGAACCGGCGCCGCAGCGCCGCCGCTCCGGAGATCTCCCCTCGGCCGCCGGTGACGAGCACCAGCGCCCCGCCCGCCCGTACGCGACGAGCCACCTCGACCGCGGCGTGCGCCACGTCCGTACGGGACAGGCGCGCCAGCCGATCGAGGATGGCCTCGACGTCGTGGGCGCCGCCACGGGTCTCCACGAGCGGCCCCTCGCCGGTGAGGACGCGGACCGGGAAGTTCATGCGGGCCGCGCCGGCCGCGACGGACGCCGCCGCGTCGATGGCGAGCTCGAAGTCGTCCGGCTCGGCGTAGGCGGCGGCGCCGGTGTCGACGACGATCGTCGTCTGCGGCATGCTCGCGTCGACGAGCTGGCGGACCATCAGCGTGCCGGTACGGGCGCTGGAGCGCCAGTGGATGTGGCGCAGGTCGTCGCCGACGACGTACTCGCGCAGCGCGTGGAAGGTGACCGTGCCCGCCGGCGCGGTGTCCGACGTGGGCCCTTCCAGGTGGTGGTTGCGCCCGGAGGGCAGGAGCGGCAGCGGGATCGTCTTCGGGCGGACCAGGAGCGTCCGCGGCTCCCCGTACTCCCGGACCCGGCGGGCGAGCCCGAACGGGTCGGCCCGGACCAGCCGCAGCGGCCCCACCGGGATCTCCCCGCGCCGCTCCGTGGGCAGCCGATAGTCGACCGTCTCGGTCGCGCCGGGCCGCAGCACCGGCACCCGTACCTCGATCCGCCCGTCGCCGCACGCGTCGTACGCCCGCATCCCCGCCCGGCGCGCCCGGCCGGTGTTGGTGACGTGCAGGACGCCGTCGGCCGGCTCGCCGCGCGCCACCCGCAGCGGCGTGATCTCCCGCTCGACGGTGAGCCTCGGCTGCGGGAGCGTCCACAGCAGCGCCGCCACGACGGCGAGGAGGCCGCCGACCGCGAGAGCGACCGGTTCCGGGTAGCCGAGGAGGGCGCCGCCGGCGTACAGCACCGCCGACGCCGCGGCGACCCCCCAGCCGACCGGCGTGAGCACCCTCAGACCCCGGCGGACTGCGGCACCGGGACCCGGGACAGGACCTCGGCGACCAGCTCCGGCGCGGTACGGCCGCGCAGCTCGGCCTCGGGCGTGAGCATGAGCCGGTGCGCGATCACGTGGGCGGCGAGGGTCTTGACGTCCTCAGGGACCACGAAGGACCGGCCGGCGGCCGCCGCCCGCACGCGTACGGCGCGCAGCAGCGCCAGGCTCGCCCGGGGGCTGGCGCCGAGGCGGATGTCGGGGTGGTGACGGGTCGTCGCGACGATCTGCACGAGATAGTCGTACAGCTGCTGCGCGACGTGGATCCGGGACGCGAAGTCGATCATGTTCTTGACGTCGTCGCGGCCGGCGACCTTCGGCAGCTGGTCGATCAGCGGCCCGGTCGGCGTCCCGGCCAGCACGGCGACCTCCGAGGCGTGGTCGGGGTACCCCATCGAGATCTTCATGAGGAACCGGTCGAGCTGCGCCTCCGGCAGCGGATACGTGCCATCCATGTCGACCGGGTTCTGCGTCGCGATCACCATGAACGGCCGCGGCACCGGATGCGGCCGCCCGTCCACGGTCACCCGCCGCTCCTCCATGACCTCCAGCAGCGCCGACTGGGTCTTCGGCGAGCCACGGTTGATCTCGTCGGCGACGACGAGGTTCGCGAAGATCGGGCCGGGGTGGAACTCGAACTGGCTGTTGGACTGATTGAAGATCGAGACACCGGTCACGTCCGACGGCAGCAGGTCGGGCGTGAACTGGATCCGCGTCCAGCGCGCGTCCACACTGGCCGCCAGAGTGCGTGCGAGGGTCGTCTTACCGACCCCCGGCACGTCCTCCAGCAGCAGGTGACCCTCGCTGAGCAGGCACAGCAGGGCGAGCTCGACGTTCTCCCGCTTGCCGCGGATGACGCGCTCGATGTTGCCCGCGAGCGCGCCGAACAGCTGCGCGAACCGCCCTGCCAGTGCCTCCGCGTCAGGCGCCCCGTACGCCTCTACCGACATCAGCCGGCACACTCCCAGAGCGGAAGCCCGTTGTAGTTCTGCCAGTCGGGCTGCCGCGGCGTCGTGACCAGGTAGCCGATGATGTAGCCCTGGTGACCGCCGTAGTGGATGTAGTCCCAAAGCTTTCCGGAGAAGTACGCCTTCCCGTTGCTGTGGGTGAACTGCCCGCCGATCTTCTGGCAGTCGACGGTGATGCTCTGACCGTTGAAGCCGGTGATCCAGTTGCTCTGGTCGCTGTCATTGGCCGGGCCCTTGTGCAGGAAGCTCTTGTCCCCCGTGTTGCCCGCGTTCTGGCCGGGGTAGTGCTGTGCCGGGCCCGTCAGCGTCTGGTTCACGCTGGCGGACTTGCCGCCGGCGCCGTTCGAGGCGGTCACGTTGATGGTGTACGAGCCGTTCGTCCAGATGCTCGGGATCGTCAGCGACGTGCCGGAGACGTTGTTATTGGTGAAGCTCTTCGGGCCGGTCACCTGGACCTTGTAGGTGACGCCCTTGGCGTTCGGCGGGGCCTGCCAGCTCACGTTCGCGCCCTGCGCGGTGCCGGTGCCCGTGATGCCGCTCGGCGCGTCCGGCTGCGTGCAGGACAAGGTCGGGTCGGTGTACTCGGACTGGATCTCCGACTGGTGGTCGCCGTTCTTGTACTGCGCCGCCACCGCGAACTCGTACTCCTGGCCGCAGGTGCCGCCCTTGGCGGTGAACGTGTAGTCCGGCCCGTCCGCGGAGAGCCGCGCCGGCGTTGCCTTCAGGCCCGCCGGCGTGACGAGCCGGTAACCGGTCGCCGCCCCGCCGCCGCCGGGCTGGAAGTCGACCTTGATGCTCCCGTCGGGCTGCGCCGCCGCCCGCAGGTTGGTCGGCGGGTTCGGCGGCGTCACCTTCGGCGGGTCCGGCTTGTGCTTCGGCGGCGTGATCGGCAGCTTCGGCAGCCTCGGGTGCACGGGCAGCTTAGGCGTCGGCAGGCCCTGGTCCCCGCCACCGGCCTTCGGGATCGGGTTCTCGGAGCCGCCGGGCACGTCGCCGGTGTACTTCTGGATCGGCTTGTGGCCGCCGGAGCCGTCGACGACGACCGCCTTCGGGCTGTTCGGGTTGTTCACCCACAGCAGGCCGTCCTTGACGAACGCGTCCATCGGGCCGGGCTTGCCGGTGACCGGGACCTGGGGGTCCATCCGGTTGGTCGCGGCGTCGTACACGAGGAGGTTGCCCGCGCTGGCGTCCGGGATGTAGACCTTCTGACCCAGCACCTGGGGCGTCTGCAGCTGGTGGTTCGGCAGCTGAAGCGCGACGCTGCTGAGCGAGCCGTTGCCCGAGTTGAGCACGATCAGGGACTTGCCGGCCAGCAGGGGCACCAGCTGCCCGTCCGTGCTCGTCGGCGCGTACACCTTGTACTTGCCCACCTGGGACACGACGGACGGCAGCTTCACCTTCACCTGCACGCCGTTCGCGCCGAGGATGAGGCTCTCGGCCGTGGTGAAGTCGGTGACGACGGCGGTTCCGCCCGCGACGGTGAGCTGCAGGTCATCATTGGCCCGGCCGACGGGAACGGGCTGCCCTGGACGGCCACCCTGGACGTTCGCCGCCTGCCCGTTGACGGTCGTCGGCACCCACAGGGTCGCCTTGGCGTCGATGGCGGCCGCGCCCAGCGGCCCGGCCAGGCTGACCGGATCGCCCTGGGTGGCCAGCGTCATCGGATCCAGGCGCTGAACGCTGCCCTTCTGATCAAGCGCGTACGCCGACCCGGACCCCGACACCACCTGCATGCCGGCCGCGCCCCGGTAGGCGACGCCCTGGACGACGTTGAGGTGCGCCGGGTCGACGCGGCTGACGACGCCGGTCGTCTCGTCGATGATCAGGACGACGCCGCCCTGCTGGACCACCTTCATCTTGTGGCCCGCCGTACCCGACAACGTCACCTTGCCGTCGACCTTGCCCGACAGACCGTTGACGTGGACGACCTCGCCCTTCTTCGACGACGTCAGCCAACCCCCCACGTCGGCGAGGTGGTACTTGGCACTGGCCATCCCTACACCGAACACGACGGCGGCAACGCACAGCGCCCCGACCGCACCGATCGCGATCAGGCCGGTCAGCCGATCACGACGGAAGAACCTACGCTCCCCGCTCACCGCTTTGTCACCTCTCCGCGCCCATACGTCGCTAGGGCGCATGCGACACCTTAATGTGTCCAGCCCTCTCAAACATCGTGAGTGCCAGATATCGGACGCAGCCACGTGACCAGTGGTTCAACCGTTCCCGCGGATACTCGCGTACGCGATGCCCTGAACGCCGCGTACGCGATGCCTTGAACGCCGCGTACGCCTCGCCCTGAACGCCGCGTGCGCCATGCCGTCGAACGCCGCGCTCAGCGGGCCGAGAGAGAAACCGGGTCGGCGGCCGGCGCGACCCCAGCCGGTGCGGACCCGGCTGCGGCGGCCGGCTCAGCCGAGGACGCACCCGAACACGTCGGCCAGGCGGCCACGCCCCTTCTCCGTCACGAACAGGGCCCGCCGCGCCGACCCGCGCTCGAACCAGCCGTCCTCGATCATCCGGGCGGTGAGCGCCGCGCCGAGCGCGCCGTTCAGATGCGGGCGGCGCTCGGTCCAGTCGAGGCAGTGCCCCGCGAACCTCCGGCGCGCCCGGCGGACCGCGGCCACGTCGACGCCGATCGACTCGAGCTGCCGCTCCCCCTTGTCGGTCACCTCGTACTCGGAGTGCGCCGGATCGTCGTACGACGAATCGACGACCTCGAGGAGATCTCTGCTGAGCATCGCCTCGAACAGCGCGGAACCGGCCCGACCGGCCAGGTGGTCGTAACACGTACGGGCCTCCTGCAGGGCGCGCGCCTGCCGCGACTGACGGAGACTGCGGACCTCGACGTCGGGGCTGATCCGGCTGATCGCCTCGATGACGGCGGCCACCTCGGCGCCCTTCAGGCGGTAGTAGCGGTGCCGCCCCTGCCGTACGACGGTGACGAGCTCACCGTCGAGCAGTTTGGCCAGGTGAGAGCTCGCCGTCGCCGCGCTGACCCCCGCCGTCCGCGCCAGCTCCCCCGCGGACAGCGGACGCCCGTCGAGGAGGGCCGTCAGCATCGAGGCGCGGGTCCGGTCCGCCAGCAGGGCCGCCACCGGCGCGATGTCGGAGTCGTACGGTGCTCGCATGATTCGACGGTACGCCCGGCACGCTTCGACGACCGTCGAAGGATCGGCGCGCCGACGCCGCCGGGCAATCGAGTTGGGGGTTGGGCCGAGTATCCGCTAATGTTTAGCCCGTTGCCGGAGGGGGGACGCCCCACCGACACGCGGACGTGGCTCAGTTGGTAGAGCATCACCTTGCCAAGGTGAGGGTCGCGGGTTCGAATCCCGTCGTCCGCTCGGAGAGGTCTCCCAAAGGCCTCACTCGGTGGAGTGGCCGAGAGGCGAGGCAACGGCCTGCAAAGCCGTGTACACGGGTTCAAATCCCGTCTCCACCTCTGAAGCACACTCTGCTTCGCGAGGGCGATTAGCTCAGTGGGAGAGCGCTACCTTGACACGGTAGAGGTCACTGGTTCAATCCCAGTATCGCCCACCAGGTTTGCCCTGGTCACCGGCCCGGACACCCGCAGGGGTGGCCGGGCTTTTGATCGTTCGACCGTCATTTGACCGTGGTCGACGTCACGACGCGGCGGCCGGGCGGGCGCCGGTCCGGGTCCGCGCGAAGGCGGCCAGGGCAGTGTCGTCGGCATCGGGCAGAGCGTGCAGGTAACGCTCGGTGGCCCGCAGGCTGGCATGGCCGAGTCGTTGCCGGACGATCTACAGGTCCGCTCCCCCGGCCAGCACCCCACGACGCGTGCGCGTGCCGCAGATCCCGCACCCGCCGACCGATACCGGCCGCCTGGACCGCCGGATCCCATACCTGCTTGCGAAACCAATCGCGCTGGATGTGCCCATCGGTGTCCAGCACGCGCCGAGAACGCGCCTGGTCTCTACCGGCCGCGCGGCGCATCGCCCGGTAGCGGGCGTAGGCGCCGCGGCAATGACCACACCGGCACCGTCCCATCGAGTACCCGGTCAACGTGCCGTGCCGGTAGGCCGATCCGCCGCATATCTGTCACCGCCGGGGCCCACCCGCGCTGATCGCATGCCTCCGGTGATTCAGTCATGGGCCGGCAGGTGACCGATCTGGTGGTCGGCCACGCTCAGCGCCTCTTCGACCAGTCGCCGCAGATGCCCGTGTTCCAGCCGGTAGATCACGCGGCGTCCCTCTTTTCGCGTGGTCACCAGTCCTGCGAGTCGCAGCCGGGCGAGGTGCTGGCTGACCGAGGTACGCGTCGCGGCGCACGACTCTGCCAGCGTCGTCACGTCGGCTTCACCTTCGCCCAGTCGCCGTAGCAGCGTCAGTCGGGTGCGGTCGGCGAGTAGTCCGAGCACCTCGACGGCCACCGTTATCCGCTCGCCATCGTCTGGTTCCTGCGAGCCGTGTGCACCTGATAGATGCATGCGTGCGTTCATATGCACATAATGGGGATGTCGCGACCCGAAGTCCAATCCCATCCCCCGCCACGAGCCGCGAAAGGTGCAGTCGCCCGTGAGCCAGCAGACCGACACGCACGAACCCCACGACCACCACACTCATACCCATGACGAGCACCACCACGGTCATGGTCATGGCCACGAGCACGACCATGACCACGATCATGGCGGTGGCCGGTGGGCGCGGATCCGCCACCAGCTCGCGCACTTTGTCACTCCGCACAGCCACGAGGCCATGGACAAGGTCGACGCGGCGATGGAGACCTCCCGCGAAGGCATGCGCACGCTGTGGCTGTCGCTGGGCATCCTCGGGCTCACCACGGTCATTCAGGCGGCGATCGTCGCGCTTTCGGGATCGGTGGCCCTGCTCGGCGACACCATCCACAACGCGGCCGACGCACTGACCGCGGTTCCCCTCGGCATCGCCTTCGTGCTCGGCCGCAGGGCGGCCAACCGCCGCTATACCTACGGCTACGGCCGCGCCGAGGACCTGGCCGGAATCGCGATCGTGGTGACGATCGCCGCGTCTTCGGCACTCGCCGCCTACGAGGCCATCAACCGCCTACTGAACCCGCGCGACATCGGTCACCTGTGGGCGGTGGCCATCGCCGCGTTGATCGGGTTCATCGGCAACGAATGGGTCGCCCGCTACCGCATCCGCACCGGACGCCGCATCGGTTCGGCCGCCTTGATCGCCGATGGTCTGCACGCCCGCACCGACGGCTTCACCTCCCTGGCGGTATTGCTGGGGGCCGGCGGAGCGGCGCTCGGCTGGCGCGCCGCCGATCCCATCGTGGGTCTGCTCATTACGGTCGCGATCCTCTTGGTGCTCAAGGACGCCGCCCGTGAGGTCTACCGGCGGCTGATGGACTCGGTGGACCCGGACCTGGTGGAGTCCGCCGAGACCGCGTTGACGGACATCGACGGCGTGCGCGGCGTCGGGCAGGTGCGGATGCGCTGGATCGGCCATGCCCTGCGCGCCGAGGCCGACATCGTCGTCGACCCGCACCTGACCGTCGTCGAAGCCCACGAGCTCGCCGTCGCCGCCGAGCACGCCCTCATCCACGCCGTACCCCGGCTCACCGCCGCCACCGTCCACACCGACCACACCGTCCATGGCGAGGACCCGCACCGCGAACTCGCCCACCATGGCAGCCGCTGATCAGCCCACGCCCTTTCCCGCTCGCCCGGTCGACGCGACGCCGGAAGCCCTTCAGGATTGAGCTTCACCTGCTCAGACCGGGCGAGCACATCACGACGGCCCCTCCGCCAGACAGACCTGAACGACAAAACACCTACCCCTCGATCGAGCCGTCCGCCTGTCCCGGACCGGCGGTGATCTCGTCGGTGGAAGCTCGCACCGGGCCGTCGAATCAAACGATTCCGCGTCTGTGGCCGGGTTCAAACCAGATCGCGGTGGATTCTGGCTAGCGGTCTCGGGAGGGACGTGTGCCGTCCCTCCCGAGAGAAGCGGTCAGGGGGATTCGAATCCGGCCTGGGTCAAGACACTCTTGCCCTGGTCGGACAGGATCAGCTGGACGAACTCCCCAGCGAGTGCGGGCTGCGGTGCCTTGGCGAGGGCGGCGATCGGGTAGTCGTTGATGGCCTGGGCGGCTTCGGGGAAGTCGATGCCGGTCACCTTCCCGGCCGCGGCCTTGACGTCGGTGCGGTAGACGAGCGCGGCGTCGGCCTCGTTCAGCTGGACCTTGCTGAGCGCCGCCTTGACGTCCTGCTCCTGCGAGACGGGCTTGACCTTGAGCTTCGCGGCGGCCAGGGCCTTGTTCGCGGCCGCGCCGCACGGCACCTCCGGCGCGCACTCGACGACCTTGAGCTTGGGGTTGGTCAGGTCCTTGAGTGTTTTCACCTTGCCGGGGTTGCTCGGCGGCACGGCGATCTCCAGGCGGTTGCGGACGAACACCTTCGGCTCTCCCGCGGCGGCCTTGGCGTCGGTCACGGTCTTCATCGTGGCCGGGCTCGCGGCGGCGAACACATCAGCCGGGGAGCCTTGCGTGATCTGCTGGGCCAGCGTGGAGCTGCCGCCGAAGTTGAACTTCACCGTCACCCCCGGGTGGGAGGCTTCGAAGGTCTTCCCGAGCGTCGTGAAGGTTCCGGTCAGCGACGCCGCCGCGAACACGAACAGGGTCTTGCCGCCGCTCTTCCCCGATCCGGAGGCTTTCTTGTCGTCGGTGCTGCCGCACGCGGCCGACACGGTCAGGCTCGCTCCCAACGCGGTGGCGAGCAGTACGCGGCCGAGCCGAGGCAGACGTTCGATCACCTGGTTCTCCTTTTCAGCTTCCCCCGGGGGTTAGGGGATCTCCACGACGACGTTGGTGGACTTGATCACGGCGACCGCGAGCACGCCGACCTGGAGGCCCAGTTCGTCGGCTGCTTCGCGGCTCACGAGTGAGACCACGCGGTACGGGCCCGCCGTGATCTCGACGTGGGCCATCACGGTGTCGCGGACCACTTCGGTGACGATTCCCCACAACCGGTTGCGCGCCGAGGATGTCGGCTTGCCGTGGGTGTTCGGAGTCTGGCCACGGACGAATTCGGCCAGGTCCGCGCCGTCCACGCGGCGTCGTCCGCCCCCATCACGCGTGGCGGGCAGCCGCCCGGCGTCGACGAGGCGGCGCACGGTGTCCGCGCTGACGCCCAGCACACTGGCGACCTCGCCGATCCGGAACATCGTCACAGCGGTCACCCTATGCCCGCACAATCCAGGCGAAAAGTACGATCAATGCAGCAGCTACGAGATGGATCCGCGATGAGCCCTCGGATCTGCGCCTCGCGGGAGAACTCATGATCGCATCACCTCGCCGCCACTGAACCAACCCGGCCCGGGATCTTGCACCCCGTCGTTTCCGGTCATCTCATGGGGACTACATGCCTCCCGGAAGGCCGACACGGCAGAGCCGCCGGGCTCTGTACCCCAGGCGAATCCGTATTGGAGATGGACGCAGGTGTCGATCACAACAGCGCATGACAGGGTCAACAGCTTCGTGGCGAACCCACGCCGGATGTTCATCGGCGGGCAGTGGACCGCGGCGGTGTCGGGCAAGACGTTCGCCACCCCCGATCCGTCGACCGGGGAGACACTCGCCTACGTCGCCGAAGGCGACGAGGCCGACATCGACCGCGCCGTCCAGGCCGCGCGCACCGCGTTCGAACAGGGCCCATGGTCGAGAATGACCGCCTCGGACCGCGGCCGGCTGATCTGGAAGATCGGCGACCTGATCCTGGAGAACGCCGAGGAGTTGGCTCAGCTCGAGACGCGCGACAACGGCAAGCCGTACGCGGTCGCGCTGGCGGCCGACGTCCCACTGGCAGCCGACCTGTTCCACTACATGGCGGGCTGGGCCACGAAGATCGAGGGCAACACCATCGACATCTCCGTGCCGTACATGCCCGGCGCGAACTTCCACTCCTACACCCTGCGCGAGCCCGTCGGCGTCGTCGGACAGATCATCCCGTGGAACTTCCCCTTGCTGATGGCGGCGTGGAAACTCGGTCCCGCTCTGGCCACGGGCAACTGCGTGATCCTCAAACCCGCCGAGCAGACGCCGCTGAGCGCACTGCGCCTCGCCGAGCTCATCGCCGAGGCGGGCTTCCCCGACGGCGTGGTCAACGTCGTTCCCGGGTACGGCGAGACCGCCGGCGCCCGGCTGGCCGCCCACCCCGGCGTGGACAAGGTCGCCTTCACCGGTTCGACCGAGGTCGGCCGGCTGATCGTGCAGGCCGCCGCCGGGAACCTGAAGAAGGTGTCGCTGGAGCTGGGCGGCAAGAGCCCCAACATCGTCTTCGAGGACGCCGAACCCGAGGCCGTGGCCGGCGCCGCGAACGCGATCTTCTTCAACCACGGGCAGTGCTGCGTGGCCGGCTCCCGCCTGTTCGTCCACCACAGCCGCTTCGACGAGGTCGTCGAGGGCGTCGCCGAGATCGCCAAGTCGATCAAGCTCGGGCCGGGCATGGACGCCGACACCCAGATGGGTCCGCTGGTCTCCGAAGAGCAGCTGACCCGCGTCACCGGCTACCTCGACTCCGGCCGCACCGAGGGAGCCACGACCGTCGTCGGCGGGAACCGGCACGGCGACCGCGGCTACTTCGTCGAACCGACCGTCATCACCAACGCCCGCAACGACATGAAGATCGTCCGTGAAGAGATCTTCGGACCGGTCGTCGTCGCCGAACCGTTCAGCGACCTGGACGAGATCGCCGCCCAGGCCAACGACACCGAGTACGGGCTCGGCGCCGGCATCTGGACCAAGGACATCTCCAAGGCCCACGCTCTGGCCAAGAAGATCCGGGCGGGCACCGTCTGGATCAACTGCTACAACGTCTTCGACGCCGCACTGCCGTTCGGCGGCTACAAGCAGTCCGGCTGGGGCCGGGAGATGGGCCACGAGGTCCTCAACAACTACACCGAGGTCAAGGCCGTCACCACCCAGCTGTGAACCGTGCCCCCGCGCCGCTTCCCGAGCGGCGCGGGGTCAGCGGGTCGTCGAGGAACGCCGGCATCGCGGGCCGCAGTCTCCTCCCGCCAGGCCGCCAACCTACGGCCGAGGCCCACTGCATCCAGAGCCACACGCAATAGCCAATTAAATCCATCGGGATTACCGGCTACCCTCGCAAGGGTGAGTGACTCTTCGGCTCGACGTGACGATGCACCGGTGGTCGTGATCGTCGGGGGTGGTGCGAGCGGCACGTTGACCGCGGTGCATCTGCTTCGCGGCGCGCAGGCGCGTGACAGATCGCTGCAGGTCGTGCTGGTCGATCGGGATGGGCGTCACGGGTTGGGGCAGGCGTACGCGACGACCGATCCGCACCACCTTCTCAATGTCTGTGCCGCGAAGATGAGCGCCCTGGCCGATGATCCGGACCACTTGCTGCGCTGGGCGCGCGGAGAGGGCCTGGGTCTCGCCGGTTCTGACTTCCTTCCGCGCCGCACGTACGGGCGTTATCTGCGTGAGCTCCTCGACGGCTGCGCACGCCAGATGCCGAACAGCGGGCGTATCACGCAGCTCACGGGGACCGTGACCTCCCTCACCGCGGCGGCGTCGGGGCGGCCGCTGCGGCTCGGGCTGTCGAACGGGGACGGGATCGACGCGGACGCCGTGGTGCTGGCCACCGGTAATCGTCCGCCTGCGGGATGGCCTCAAATCGAGGCCGGGCCGCGTTATGTCGCGGATCCATGGGGTCCTGGCGCGCTGACCGAGATCTGCGACGGCAGCCCCGTCCTGGTGGTCGGCACCGGTTTGACGATGGTGGACCTGGCGACCACCACGACCCGGGCGAACAAGGACACGGTCGTGTACGCGATCTCCCGGCACGGTCTACTGCCGCGCCGACACCGATGTCCTCCCTCGCCTACGGTCGAGATGTCCCCGCCCGGCGGTGAGCTCCGCCTCGCCGAGCTGCTGGGGATGGTCCGCGCCGCGATCAAGAGCAATGGCGGTGACTGGCAAGGGGTCATCGACGGCCTACGCCCCCACGTCCCTGACCTGTGGGCGCGACTCGGCATCGATGACCGGCGACGTTTCCTGACCTCGGTCGCCAGGTACTGGGAGGTTCACCGGCATCGGATTCCGCCGGCCACGGCCACCCAGATCGCGCGGCTTCAGGCAACCGGCCGTCTCACGGTGCTGCGCGGGCGCCTCGTCACCGCGACGGCGGGCCGTGACGAGATGAGGGTCCGCTTCGACAGCGACGGCGTCGGCCGCGAACTCCGTGTCGGCTGGCTGATCAACGGCACCGGCCCGGCCGCCGAAGTCACCGGGGACCCCTTCCTGCGCAGCCTCATCGACTCGGGTCTGGCCCGGCCGGACCCGCTGCGGCTCGGCCTGGACGCCGCGGAGGCCGGGGCGGTCCTGGACGCCGCAGGACGGCCACATGACCGGATCTTCGCACTTGGGCCGCCGCTGCGCGGCGTACGGTATGAGACGACGGCGATTCCCGAGATCCGTGCCCAGGCCGCGGCGCTGGTCCCCCGAATCCTCGAGACGATCGCTTCCGGGAACTCCGCGTCCCACAGCGCCTTGGCCCTGACGGCCGAGAGGTCAACGGCCATCGTGTGACGACCTCACCGACGGTCAGCTCCCCTCGACCCACGTCAGCACGACAAAAGGCGTCTCGCTGGACGGATGCCGCACCCGACCCCGTGTGATCACATACCGAGCCCGGACAGCGCCTCCCGCCGGATCCGCCACGTCGACCACCCCCACCTCCTGATCCACCTGGACCAGTGCGCCGTCGAACGGCCCACCCCGGCACAGCGCGTTGACCGCCTTCACGACCCAGGACCACGCGCTCGCCGCCGACACCCAGCCATGCGCCAACCATAGAGGGGCGCGTGACCACGACCCCGAGCCGGTAAAGGATCCCTCAGATGCCAGGCTGGTCAGCCGTTCTCTACCGCGTTTGCGATGGCAACTTCCCGTCGGTCGCGTTGTGCGGGAGGTGAAACATCGGGTGCTGCTCGACGTCACGCCCGCGTTACGGGCGTTTCATACGGTCAACGCCGATCTCTGGTGGGGGGCGTTGTGACAGCCGGGAACGCGCAGCCGAAGCGGTCCCAGGTCCGCACGGTCTGCTCCTACTGTGGCGTGGGCTGCGGGATGATCCTCGACATCGCAGCCGGTTCGGACGGTCGGCGTACCGTACGTAAGGCGTCGGGTGACAAGGAGCATCCGGCGAACTTCGGGCGGCTGTGCACCAAGGGCGCGACGACCGCGGACATGCTGTCGGCCCCAGGCCGCCTGACGACGGCGCTGATCCGGGCCGAGCGGGGAGGCGAACCGGCCCCCACCGGTCTCGACCAGGCGATCGCCGAGGCCGCCCACCGGTTCCGCGCCGTCATCGACGAGCACGGCCCGGACGCCTTCGCCCTGTACGTGTCGGGCCAGATGAGCCTTGAGGCCCAGTACCTGGCGAACAAGCTGGCCAAGGGGTTCATCCACACCAACCAGATCGAGTCGAACTCGCGGCTGTGCATGGCCAGCGCGGGCACCGGCTACAAGTTGTCTCTCGGCGTGGACGGGCCGCCCGGCTCCTACCAGGACTTCGAGAAGGCCGATCTGTTCTTCGTCATCGGCTCGAACATGGCCGACTGCCATCCGATCCTGTTCCTGCGCCTGATGGAACGCGTCAAGGCGGGGGCGAAGCTGATCGTGGTCGACCCCCGGTGCAGCGCGACCGCGGACAAGGCCGATCTCTTCCTGCCGATCAAGCCGGGTACGGACCTGGCGCTGCTGAACGGGCTGCTGCACCTCCTAGTCGAGAACGGTCATACCGGCCCGGACTTCATTGATGCTCACACCGAGGGCTGGGAGGCGATGCCGGAGTTCCTCGCCGGCTACCCGCCCGCCACGGTCGCCGAGCTCACCGGCATCGCGGAAGAGGACATCAGGACGGCCGCGCGATGGATCGGTGAGGCCGGAGAGTGGATGTCGTGCTGGACGATGGGACTCAACCAGAGCACCCACGGCACGTGGAACACCAACGCGCTCATCAACCTGCACCTGGCCACCGGTGCGATCTGCCGCCCGGGCAGCGGCCCGTTCTCCCTGACCGGGCAGCCGAACGCGATGGGCGGCCGCGAGATGGGCTACATGGGCCCCGGGCTGCCCGGCCAGCGCTCCGTCCTGGTGCCCGAGGACCGCGCCTTCATCGAGGATCTTTGGGGCCTTCGGCCCGGAACCCTCCGGGAGGACGGCGTCGGCAAGGGCACGATCGAGATGTTCGAGCGGATGGCCCAGGGCCACATCAAAGCCTGCTGGATCATCTGCACGAACCCGGTCGCCTCGGTCGCCAACCGCAAGACGGTGATCGAGGGACTCGAGAACGCCGACCTGGTCGTCACCCAGGACGTCTTCGCCGACACCGAGACCAACGGCTACGCCGACATCGTGCTGCCAGGCGCCCTGTGGACCGAGGCCGAGGGCATCCTGATCAACAGCGAGCGGAACCTCACCCTCGCCCAGCCTGCCGCCGACCCGCCTGGCGAGGCGACCGCCGACTGGCAGATCATCGCCCGGGTCGCGTGCGCCATGGGGTACGCCGACGACTTCGGCTACTCCTCAGCCGAGGAGATCTTTGAGGAGATCAAACGCGCCCACAACCCGAAGACGGGCTACGACTTGCGCGGCGTCACCTACCAACGCCTCCGTGAGACACCCGTCCAGTGGCCGGCCGCGCCCGGCGGACCCGACCGCAACCCGATCCGCTATCTGGACGAGGACGGGCGGCCGAAGTTCCCGACCGCGACCGGACGCGCGGCCTTCTTTCCACGACCGCACCTGCCCGCCCGGGAGATGCCGGACGATGACTACCCGTTCGCCCTCAACACCGGACGTCTCCAGCACCAATGGCACACCCTCACCAAGACCGGCAAGGTCGACAAGCTCAACAGGCTCAATCCGGGCCCGTTCATCGAGGTCCACCCCGACGACGCCCGCGCCCTCGGCATCGACGACGGCGACCCCGTCGAAGTCGCCTCCCGCCGAGGCAGAGCCGTCCTGCCCGCCGTCGTCACCGACCGGGTCCGGCCCGGATGCTGCTTCGCCCCGTTCCACTGGAACGACCTGTTCGGCGAGTACCTGAGCGTCAACGCCGTGACCAACGACGCCGTCGACCCCCTGTCCTTCCAGCCGGAATTCAAGGTCTGCGCGGTGTCTCTCACCAAGGCCGCCGTACCCGTCGTCATCACCCCACCCAAGATCGGTCTCACCGAGACCACACCCGCGGCGCAGGCGGTACCCGCCACCACCGGAGCTGCGGTCGACGAGCGGGCGACGCTCGCGAGCCTGCTCGGCGTCCACGACCTCCTGCCGCCGGCCTTCGACGAGCGCGAACGGCACTACCTGGCCGGGTTCCTCGCCGGACTCTCATCCGGCACGCCCGGCCTCCCGGTCCTGCCGGCCACCGCCCCGCTGCGACCGGAACAGGCGCTCTGGGTGGACGGCCTCCTGGCCGGCCGGTTCTCCCGGCTTCCGCCTCCCTCCTCAGGCACGCCGTCCGAACAGACCGCCAACGGCGAGCAGGCACCGGACCTGGGCCGCCCGATCGCCGTCTTGTGGGCGTCACAGACCGGCAACGCCGAGGAGTTCGCCGCCGCCACGGCGGGGCAGCTCACCGCCGCCGGGTACCACGTCACCCTCCTCGGCATGGACGACGCCGACCCCGCTGACCTGCCCGCCTCCGATGCCCTCCTCATCACCAGCACCTTCGGTGACGGCGAGGCGCCCGACAATGGCAGCGGCTTCTGGGACGCCCTCGCCGCCACGACCACCCGCCTGGACCACCTCCGTTACTCCGTTCTGGCCTTCGGCGACTCCTCCTACGACGACTTCTGCGGCCACGGCCGCCGGCTCGATCAGCGTCTCGAAGAACTCGGCGCCACTCGCCTGTCTCCGCGCACCGACTGCGAGCCCGACTTCGAGGCCGCCGCCACCGCCTGGCTCGACCAGGTCCTCGCGTCGCTCACCGACTCCGCCACCGCAGCCACCGCTACCTCCTTCACGGTCGTTGCTCCGCCGCCTCTCACCCCGGCCCGTAGCGGCGCATCCGCGTCAGTGATGGCCCCGCTAGTGGAGAACCGGCTCCTCAGCCGTACCGGAGCGAGCAAGGAGGTCCGGCAGTTCACCTTCGACCTCAGCGGGAACCCGCTCGCGTACGAGGTCGGCGACGCCCTCAGCGTCCGGCCCGTCAACGACCTCGACCTCGTCGCCGAATGGCTCAGCCTCACCGGTATCGACGGCCAGGCCCCCGTCGACCTCGACGACCTTGGAACCGTCCCCTTCGACGAGGCGCTCCACCGGCACCTCGACATCACGAAGATCACACCAGACCTGCTGAAGTTCCTCGCCGAACGCACCGAGGACCGCCTCCTGCTCAAACTGCTCCGCGGAGGCAACGAATGCGAACTCGCCCAGTGGTCCTGGGGACGCCAAGCCGCAGACGCCCTCGCCGAACACCCCGTCCATGCGACCGCCCAGGAATGGGCCAACGTCCTCAAACGACTCCAGAACCGCCTCTACTCCGTCTCCTCAAGCCCGCGCACAGACCCCACCAAGGTCTCCCTCACCGTCTCCGTCGTCCGCTATGAGAGCCCTCTCGGCCGCGCCCGCAAAGGCGTCTGCTCCGCCTTCCTCGCCGACGCCGAACCCGGCACCCAGATGCCCGTCCACGTCCGGTCCTCCCCCCACTTCCGACCGCCCGCCGACCCCGCCACCCCCATGATCATGATCGGCCCCGGAACGGGTGTCGCCCCCTTCATCGGCTTCCTCCACGACCGCCGCGCCCTGGACCACCCCGCCCCCAACTGGCTGTTCTTCGGCGAACAGCGTCAGGCCACCGACTTCTACCACCAGGACGAGCTCACCGCCCTCCACGCGGACGGAACCCTCGACCGCCTCGACACCGCCTTCTCTCGCGACCAACGCAACAAGATCTACGTCCAGGACCGCATGCACGAACACGGCCGCCTCCTCTGGACCTGGCTGCAGAACGGTGCCCACCTCTACGTCTGCGGCGACGCCTCTCGCATGGCCAAGGACGTCGATAGGGCCCTCCGTGACATCATCACCACTCATGGCGGTCTCACCCAACAGGCGACCGCCGCCTACCTCAAACGCCTCTTCACCGAAAAACGCTACGTCCGCGACATCTACTGACCGGCCGGCAGCTCCGCCGGCGGCAGAATTATCCTTCGATCCACCAAACCATTAATGAGTCTCCACCTTCGCCTTAGGCGGGCATAGCAAGCTCCCACCTAGGGTTGTCAACGTGGTGGAGTTCGCCAGAATCAGCGTATTAGGTCGAGACCGCACCGCCATGCTGGCGCGGGGCTTGTTGTCACTATTCGCGTTCATGGCGTACGGGTGCGCCTGCGTCCCTGTAGGGCATTTTCACGGCGACTCTCACGTTGATTCTGTCATCACCTCTTCCCTTCATTCGATTGCCGCCGAGTTCGAACACGGCGACTGCGGCAACGGCGGGGATAGATGCCACGACGAGCTGCCAATGGGCTCGACCTCTAGCAGTCGGACAATAGCGACAGTTTTGTCCCAGCTCGCTCCATCCATTTCGCACATCCTGCCGATGATCGGGTGGGTGAGCGCTGAGGAGAGCGGACGGGAGCGGTCACCACCCGCGCCATCACCCGCAAGTCACCCGGAGGTACGCCTTACAAGGGCGACCTCCCTGGCCGTGCTGTGCGTTTTTCGATCCTGATCAGTGGCGTGCGCCGGACGCCGTACCGGCGCGGAAGGCCAACGGTCACGCCGTACGACTGATCAGGAGCATCACCCATGCAGACAAGGCGCACTTGTGTCCCAGAACTCCTGGACGTCATCGGGTCCACTCCCGTGGTACGTCTTCGCAACCTGACGACCCATAATGAGGCCCAGCTCATCGTCAAGCTGGAAAGCGCGAACCCGGCAGGCAGCCTGAAGGATCGGCCGGCCTGGTACATCATCGAACAAGCCGAGCGGACGGGACTGCTCTCCACCGGTGGCACGATCATCGAGTCGTCATCAGGAAATTTCTCCATCGCACTCGCGATGATCGGCGCCTCACACGGCTATCGAGTGATCGCCATCGTCGATCCTAAACTCACTCCTACCAACCGTGGCCTGCTGGAGGCGTACGGGGCGGAAATCATCCTCGTCGACGAGCCCGATGACTCCGGTTCGTACCACAAGACACGGATCACGCTCGCCAACAGGCTGCAACGCCAGATCCCCGGCTCATTCCGCCCCGATCAGTGCTTCAACCCGCTCAACAGCCAGGCGCATTACCAGACCACCGCTCAGGAACTGCTCGACCAGGCCGACCACCTGGCGGCGGTCGTGTGCACCGTTTCCACCGGCGGTCAACTCGGCGGTATCGCCCGCGCGGTAAAGGAACGCTCCCCGGTCGTGGAGGTGATCGGCGTTGATATCGAGGGGTCGACGGTGTTCGGTGGCGAACCGCGCCCCTACCTCACACCCGGCGTGGGGTTGAGCTGGACACCGAGCAATCTGTCGGACCTGTCGCTGGTGGACGAGGTGTACAAGGTCACCGATGAGGACGCCTATCAGGCGTGCCGCACCCTGGTGCGTTCCGAAGGCCTGCTCGCCGGCGTCTCCACCGGTGCGGCGCTCACCGTCGCCCTCGCTAAGGCGACCCGTGGGCGTCCCGGCGAACAGGTGGCCTTCCTGGCCTCCGACCGCGGCGAACGGTATCTGGCCACCGCCTTCAACGACGACTGGTTGAGCGCCCACGGAGTCACCACCACCGCCGACCCGGACGCCCTGCGCAAACGTGCCCAGGAGCTGATGCCGTACTCGACCAGGCCGGCCGAGGAGTGCGCGAACCACCTACCCGGCCTGGCGGCCGAGCTCGGTTCGCCCAGCCCGGTGCTGGTCCGTTCGGACAGGAGCTGGGATCGATGCTGACGCTGCTGCGCGAAAGATCATTCCGCCGCCTCTGGTTGAGCTACTCGGCGTCCGCGGCCGCGACCGGGATGATGCCCACGGCGCTGACACTCACGGTCCTCGACCGGCATCAGGGCCTGACCGCGCTCGGACTGGTGCTGGGCGCGCGGACACTCGGATTCGTCGTCGGTTCCCTACCCGGCGGCATCATCGCCGATCGCTACCCGCGCGCGGTCATCCTGGCCATCTCGAGCACGGTACGCGGCGGCGCTACCGCGGTCATCGGGCTCGTCGCCGGTCTGCCCCTGCTCGTCATCTCCGCCGCGATCTGCTGCGCGGGCGCGGGCGAGGGGGTGTTCCGCAGCGCCTACCAACCGCTCGTCGCGGAGTTTCTCGCCAAGGACCGGTTGCAGGAAGCCAACGCGCTCACCACACTCAGCCTGCGGATCTGCCTGGTGGGTGGGCCGACCGCAGCGGTGGCCCTGTACGCCACCGCCGGCCAGAGCCTGAGCCTGACAGCCTCGGCCGCCCTGTGGATGGTGTCCGCACTACTCGCCGCCACCATCCCGAAACACCACGCCGTGCCCACGGCGAAGGCCGACGCCAACGCGCTGACCGAGTTCCGCCAAGGGCTGGCCGAAGCGCGCCGCCACCGGTGGTTCCTCGCCGGCCTCACCGCACTCGCTTGCTGGCTCGCCCTCGGTGAAGCGGCCAAGTACGTGATGCTGCCCGTCGTCAGCCGGCAACGGTTCGACTCTACGGCGCTCATCGGCCTCGCCCTCGGCGCCTACGCCGTCGGCGCGATCGCGGGCGCCGTCTTGATGAGCCGATGGAGACCACGACGCGTCGGCATCCCAGCCATGATCATGCTCGGCGGCTACGGGCTCGTCCCGATCTCTCTCGCCTACGCGTCACACAGCTGGATCATCGTGGCCGCCTGCGCCATCGGCGGGCTAGGGATCGAAGTCTTCAACATTCCATGGTTCACCGCGATCCAACGTGAAGTACCGGCCCGTCTGCAGGCCCGGATCTCCTCGCTGGATTTTCTCGTCTCCTATGGGATGAGCCCCGTGGGTTTCGCCCTCATCCCGGTCATGGTCCACGCGCTGGGAGCGCAGACCGTACTCACAGGCGCCGGACTGCTGGTGATCTGCAGTGCCCTGCTGACACTCCTCGTCCCCGGCATGACCGAGTTCAGCGACCCATGCAACGGGGAAAGGCAGCAGGAGCCGGTCGGCGTCACCGGATAGCAAGGCTCGAGTCTCCATGTACCGGCCCGAGAGAGCCGGTACATGGAGCTCGGGGCACGCGCAGCGCCAGAAACCGTGTGTCACGTCGAAGACCCGGATGCCGGGCACGACCTCGCTTTCGTGTCCGCTGCCGAAACACGCCTGGATGCCGACCACGGCGATCGCGCCGGTGAACGCCGGAGTCTTCAGGTCGTCTCATCATGTCTCCTATCGACCGTAGGACTTTCGCTCTGCAACCGAGGGACCCCTGCGGCAATGGATGCTCGTTCAGCTGGTGGCGCCCATCGGCGGAGTCCAGGCGAAGGCCGCTCCTGCCGCACGGATCAGCAATGGACCCGGTAGCGCCGAGGCGGCGGTGTCGCGGACCAGGGCCGCTGCGGGGTTGCGGGTCTGCAGGATGTGACCGAGCCGGCCGGAGGTGCGCGCCATCCGTTCGGTGCGAGGCCGTCGCAGAGTGTCGTAGGCGCGCAGTCCGGCGTCGATCCCGGCATCCTCGATCGTGGCGGCGAGCGTCACGGCGTCTTCGATGGCAAGGCAGGCTCCCTGGCCGATGTCGGGTGTGACGGCATGGGCGGCGTCGCCCAGGAACGCCACCCGGCCGCGCACGAATCCGGGCAGTCTGGCGTGAAGGTAGTAGACATCGTGACGCAGCAGTGTGTCGGGCGGTGTGGCCGCGAAGAGAGCGGGGATGGGCTCGTGCCAGCCGGAAAATCGTGCGGCCAGCGCGTCGAGATCATGCTTGGGAGCGGCGTGCTCCGGGACGCTCTCGCAGGCGAACCAGTAGATCTGGCCGTCGTTGATCGCGGCGCACCCGAAACGGGCACCGCGTCCCCAGGTTTCCGACAGCACCGGCGGCATGCCCAGTGCTTCAGCCCGGTCGGCGGGGACGATGCCACGCCAGACCGTGTATCCGGCGTACCTGGGGCCGGGATAGTCGGGGAACAGTGCCGTGCGCAGCACGCTGCCGACGCCGTCGGCCGCCACGACCAGATCGGCCGTTTCCGACCTCGTGCCGTGCGATGCCTGGAAGGTGACCGTGGCCGCGCCGGCGTCGGAAGTGATCTGCAGGGCGCGATGACCGGTATGCAGTGCGGCTGGATCGAGTCCTGCCATGAGGAGCCGGTGCAGTTCGGCGCGGTGCAGGGCGTAGAACGGGGCGCCGTAGCGGCTCTCGAAGCGCTCGGCGGGGATATGGGTGACGCGCCTGCCCTTGCGCAACCGGATCTCCAGCGCGTGCTGGCGCTGCCCGCTGTCGCGTAGGCCCTCCCCCAGGCCAAGGTGGTCCAGGGCCTTGACGGCGTTGGGTGCGATGCCCACACCCGCCCCGACCGGTTCGATCGCGGGCGCCTGCTCGTACACCGCCACGTGCCATCCGGCGCGTTGCAGGGCCCGGGCTGCGGTCAGCCCGCCGATACCTGCGCCGACGATGATCGCCGTTTTCCCGCTCACCTAACGCCTCCCGTTCAAGCGAATGTTTCAAACGATCGTTTAAAACAGGTGTTATAGCATGTCCGTCCAGCACACGAGAAGGAGATGCGGTGGTCGGACCTGACCGCAGGGCCACGGCGCAAGGCAGTGCGTCCACGCGAGAGCGGCTCATCGAGTCGGCCGTGCGGCTGTTCGGTGAGCGAGGGATCGCGGCGACCTCGCTGCGTGCGCTGACCGATGCGGCCGGAACCAACGTCGCCGCGGTCAACTATCACTTCGGGTCCAAGGAAGGCTTGCTGCGCGCCGCCATCGATCAGACGATGCGCGCCGTCAACCACGAACGCCGCCGCCGCCTGAACGAACTCGAATCAGCGCCTGAGCCACCGTCGGTGGCCGCGCTGGTACGCGCCTTCGTGGAACCGGGCGCAGACCTTGTGGACGGACACGGGCCGAGCGGGCCCGACATCGCTCGCTTCCTTGGGCGGGTCATCGGTGAGCCTGATCCGCAGGTACGTCAGATCTTCGCCGATCAGGTCAACACCGTGGAGGGCCGGTACCTGGCCGCGATGCGCGACGCCCTGCCCGACCTCGACGAAGACCATGTCGGATTCGCCTTCACCAGCATGCTCGGAGTTCTCAGCCTCCACCAGACCGGCGCTTTCAGGACGCTGGAATGGCCGCAGACACAGGGTCCCGCCCCGCAGACCGATCGCCGGGCCGGCCGCTCAAGCGCCGCTGACCGTGAGCGACTGGTCGCCTTCATCACCGGCGGAATCCTCGCGACCCTCCCGTCTGGAGCCGCCACCGATACGTGAGGGAAGGCCGCTTCCTGCTCAGCGATCTCGCTGAGTGAGACGGAGGCGTCCTAATGTGGAGGAAGCCCGGGTGATCGATAGGTCACAATAGTGCGGGCCCAGGGAGGGAGACGGACAGGTGGCGATCGCAGGGCCGCTCGAGCGAGCGATCATGGAGGCTCTGTGGGACGCCCAGAAGCCGCTACTCATTCGCGAGCTGATGGAGCAGGTCAACGCCGGATCCGAGAAGCGCTCGGCGTACACGACGGTGCAGACCGTCGCCGACCGACTCGTCCAGAAGGGCTTCCTCTCCCGGACGGCGGACCGCAACGCATGGCGGTACGCCCCGACGCGCAGCCGTGAGGATCACGTCGCGCAGGTGATGGCCGAGGCACTGGCCGAGACCACCGACCGCGGACCGGTCCTGGCCCGATTCGCCGAGACCATCGATCCCCAGGACGCGCACCGGCTGCTGGTCGAGCTCGCGCAGCGTTCGGCTCCGACGGAATCCCGGTGAGCCCGCTCGTCGAGCTCGGCGCGGTCACCGTCGCCCTCGGCATCGGTGCCGGGCCGTTGCTGGCCCGGAGCGCCTGGTGTCAGCGGATTCCCCGGGTGGGCGCGCTGGCGTGGTTGGGAGCCCTGGCGGGCACCATCGCCGGTCTGGTCGGGGTGGTCGTGCTGGTCTCGACCGGCCGGCATGGCCTGGTGCACCGGGCCGCGGAATGGGCGGCCGATTGCTGGCACCATCACGACGGATCCGGCGGACTGGCCCCGTACGCCTTCAACCTTGCGCTCCTCGTCAGCGCGGTCGCTGCCGCATGCGTGGCCGTCGCCAGGTACCGACGTACGGTGGCCCGTCGCCGGCGCCATCAGGAGGCGTTGCAGTTCGTCGTGCGGCTTTCCGGGGACATCGAAGATGTCTGCGTACTTGATCACCCGGTGCCGGTCGCCTACTGCGTGCCATCGCGCAAGCGCCCGATCGTCGTCAGCAGCGGTGCTCTCGATCGGCTGGACGACACGCAGCTTCAGGCTGTCTTGGCGCATGAACGGGCGCATCTGCGCTACCGCCACCATCTGTTCCTCACGGTCGTCGACGCGCTGGCGGCTGCGCTGTTCTGGCTGCCGACTTTTCGGGGCGCCCGCCGTTGCCTGCCGATCCTGCTGGAGATGAGCGCCGACGATGTCGCGGCGCGGCGGTGCGGCCGCCGCACGGTCGCCGTCGCGCTCCGGAAACTGGCGATCGCCCCGAGCCCGATCGGCGGACTGGCCGCCCAGAGCGCCGACAGGTCAGAACTCGATCAGCGGCTCGCCCGCCTCGAGACGCCGACCGCGATCGCCGACGACGATCGTGTTCGGCGTCTGACGTGGGTCACGGCGATGACTTCGGTGGTCCTTCCTGGGGTGATCTCCGCCGGCTGGCTCGCTGCGATGCCGTTCTTCTGCTGACGGACTTCCCTGTCGGTTACAACGCCAGGGTGATGCCGCGCGCGACGTCGAGCGTCATGGACACGACGGCGGCCGCGTGCCGGCACTCGACACGCGAGCGAAGAGGACCTGCACGCTCCCCGCGACGTACCAGGCGTCCGGCCGGCCGCTTGTCGGGGAACTCCGGCGAATCGTTCATTGGGTGGCAGGCGACCGCGAAGATCTCCTACACTGCGTCGGAGTCGGCCGCCCCCTGCTTCACACGAGGCACGGCCGACCGCTGAATCCCGTGAGGGAACCGGGGACCCGAGAATCCCGGGGCGAATCCGAGGCGTGCGAACGTCCGGTAGGGCTACTCCGGCCCGAGCCCGACAGCTAACCCGGTAGGCGGCGAAGGAGAGGAGTTTCTCACGTGGCGTTCTTCCACCCTGCCACCAACGGGTACGCCGTGGATCGTCCGCGGCGGCGCCGGTCGCTCCGGCTGTGCGCGGCGCTCTCGGTCACGGCCGCCGTGACCCTCACGGCGCTCCCGGCCGAGGCCGCTCCTAAACCATCGGCCGCAGCCGCGAAGAAGGAGCTGGAGAAGCTCAACGGTCAGGTCGACAAGATCGTTGATCAGTACAACAAGGCCAAGACCGAGCTGGATGCCGCGAAGAAGAGGCTCACTGCGCTCAATGGCCAGGTGAAGAGCGAGCGCAACGTCTACGAGAAGCTGCGTGCACGGGTCGCGCAGGTCGCCGCCGACGCCTACAAGAACGGCACTCTCGACTCGCGCACCGCCACCTTGCTCGCGTCCAAGGACCCCGACGCGGCGTTGAACCAGATGTCGGCCTTCCTGCAGCTGTCGAACAATCGCGGACAGGAACTGTCGGCGTTCCTGGCCTCTACTCAGCGCATCCGCCGCGAGCAGGCGGAGGCGCAATCCGCGTACCAGAGCGTCTCGCAGAAGGCCGCCGCGCTGAAGAAGCGCAAGGCCACCGTCGAGAAGGCCATCGCCAAACAGAAGAGCCTGCTGCGCAAGGCCGGTGAAGCCACGGCCGCGCCCGGCTCGGGAGCCGGTGGCACCTACAACGGACCGGCCTCAGGGCCGGCGCGCAAGGCGGTGGAGTACGCCTACGCACAGCTCGGCAAGCCCTACATCTGGGGCGGCACCGGCCCGAAGGGCTATGACTGCTCCGGACTGACGATGATGTCCTGGCGCGCCGCCGGCGTGAACCTCCCCCGCGTGGTCCCCGACCAGTACAGCGCCACACGCCACGTCTCCAAGTCCGACCTGCAGGCCGGTGACCTGGTCTACTTCGACGACATGGGCCACGAGGGCATCTACGTCGGCGGCGGCAAGTTCATCCACGCGCCGCGTACGGGAGAGGTCATCAGGCTGGACAGCATGTCGAACCCGTACTGGGTCTCCCACTACAACGGCGCCAGCCGCCCGTAACGGATCTCACGTGGCAGTACTGCGAGCTGCCGGATCACATCGGAAGACACCGCGCCGGCGAAGTCGGCTCGGCATCCTCCCGGCTCTGGTGACCGCCTGGACGTTCGCCATCGTCGGACTCGAGCACGTCGGCCTGGTCATCAAGGACAACGGCGACGGCACGATTCAGACCGTCGACGGCAACACCGACAACGCCGTCAAGGTCCGCGTCCGGCCCGCCTCCGACGTCGTCGGCTACGGCGGCTACCCGGACTACGTTCAGTAGCAAAGGCGCTCTTGGCAGCTGGGGCGGCTCGACTTCGATCGATCGAAGTCGAGCCGCCCCAGAGGCGTCTTTGAACGCTTCCGTCCGCAGGTTAAGGCGCTTGCCAATCCCCTCATCGTCACGTGGACGAGACGACGGACGGCGGCTTCGGGTGGCAGGGCGGCTGCGGCACCCAGCGCGTGCCCGCGGTGGCGTCCAAGACGGCGTCGCGAACGGCATCGCGGTGCGCGGCGATCGTCTCGCTCCAGATCCTCGGCACGCCGCAATGATACGCATTGCAGCGATCAGAGACAGTTGTATCGATAGCGACATCATGTATTGTAAACGGACGGTGAGTGCCCCTTCCCCTGGGCCGGCCTTGTCGTGTTCTGCCGGTACGCCGCCGCAACGGTGCGCGGTTGGTCCTCGGTCGCCGCGACGCCTGACGAAAGAGAGCCCGATGACAGATCCGTGTGCAGTGCACGCCCACAGCCGGTCCGCCGACCCCTACGTCGGGCGTCCGCCATGGGACATCGGAGCACCCCAGCCCGCAATGCTCACCCTCGCCCAGAACGGTGCGTTCCGCGGGCGTGTGCTGGACGTCGGTTGCGGAACCGGGGAACACACGCTGATGGCCGCCGCCTCCGGCCTGGACGCCACCGGCATCGACCTGGCCGCCGGTGCCCTTCAGGCAGCCGAGCGCAAGGCGCACCATCGGGGTGTTCGGGCCCGGTTCGTCCACTATGACGCGCTACGGGTGGCAGAGTTCGGCGAGACCTTCGACACCGTCCTGGACTCGCTGTTCCTGCACGCCTTCACCGCCGCGGACCGTGCGGTCTACGTGAACGGCCTACGTACGGTGCTGCGGCCGGGCGGCCGGTTGTTCGTCCTCTGCTACAGCGACCGGCACACCAGCGAGCCGGACGTGCCACACAAACTGTCCCAGAACAACCTCGAATCCGGCTTCACCGACGGATGGGCCCTGGAGTCGGTCAAGCCCACCGTGTGCTCCTCCAACGTTCACGCCGACGGCATCGCCGCCTGGCTGGCCACCTGCACCCGCATTTGAGCGCCCCCAGCACCGACCCGGATTTCTCTCCCAAGGACCCTGCATGCTGACCTCGGAAATCACCCTCCAGATCGACCGGCCGAGCCGCTATCTCGTGCAGTTGTGCCGGCACGCGGCAGCCATGGGAAAGACCCGCGGCGGCCATCGACCCCGGCCCCACGCCACCGGCGCGGCGCTGGCCCGCGGCGACCTGCGTGTCCACGCCGAACACTCCGACACCCATGGCGTCATCACCATCGCCCCGTGGGGCCAAGCCACCCTCGACGCCACCGACGACACCCTCACCCTGCGCGTGGATGCCACCGACCAGGACGCTCTGCAGCGCATTCAGGACATCGTCACCAGAGACCTGGAACGGTTCGGCCGACGCGACCAGATAGCCCTGACCTGGCCACCGCCCACAACCTCAAGCGAAGAAATCACGACCGCCAACGGCACCGCCGAATCGTCTCCCGGCCCGGCGACCACGGCTCGCCGCAGCCGCCGCAACACGATCCTGCTCACCCTGCTCATCGCCGTCGCCGTCGCCGTCCACCTCGGGCTGGGGGGAACGATCCTGGCCAACTCGCACTGGACCAGCCTGTCCATCGACGTCGTCCTGGCCATCGTCGCCGGGAAGATCCTCCTGGTCATGCTCGGCCGACACGCCTTCCGCCGCAGGCATATCCCTCACCTCGGCGCGTACCTCCATATCCGCCGGCCAGGCCATGGGCGGAACCGAGCCGCCCCCGCAGCCCACGCGATCTCCGAGGAAGACCACCACCTACCAGCCGGTGATCATCACTGACCCCCGACCCAACGAGCGACACATGCACACCAAACCCTTCGAGTTCGAAGCAGTAGACTTCATTAATGCCTGATTCACCGCGGTCGCTCGACCCCGTGCAGCTCGGGGCGTACTTCGATCTCATCGAGGTGACCAGCCTGCTTCGGCACGCGGTCGAGCAGCAGCTGCGTGAGGTCGGCGATCTGAGCTATGTGCAGTTCCAGCTGCTGGCGCGTCTCGGGGACTCGCCGACGGGCAGCCAGCGCATGACCGACCTGGCCGACGGCGTCGTCTACAGCCGCAGCGGTCTGACCTATCAGGCAGGTCTGCTCGAGAAGGCGGGCCTGGTCGTACGCGCCCCCTCTCCGGATGACGAGCGGAGCATCACGGTCACCATCACCGATACCGGGCGTGCGCTGCTGGCGAAGGTGATGCCCGGTCACATCGAGGTTGTCAGCGGCCTGCTCTTCGAGCCGCTCTCGCGCGACGACGTCAAGACCCTCGCCGGCCTGCTGGCGCCGGTGCGCGACCACATGCGCTCGACGCCGCCTCGCTCAGCAGCGCCTCGCCGTCGCAAAGACGAAGCGTGACGACGTGATTCAGTTCACGCGGGCGACCGGCCTGCGCGGTCCACTCTCCTCGATTGCATGCACTGGACGGGCTGGCGGGCCGAACGGCTTCGTCCTGTGGCCCCTCGACGACCACGAGCGGCAGTACGCGCTCTTCGCCGAGGAGGTCGTGCCTGCGGTCCGCGCCGCCCTCGCGACCTCACCCCTCCGGTGATGAGTGCGGCGGGGACGGCACGGGCGCCGTGGCCATCTGCCGCAGCAGCTGTTCGATGAGCCGCTCCTTGGCCAGGGCTAGGTGGCGCCGGTAGGTGCCGTAAGGCACCCCCAGCCGTCGGGCGGCCGCCTTGTGGGTGCGGGAGGCCGTGATGTAGGTGGCGGTGAGCGCGTCGTACGCCTTCACGCCCGCGGGATCGACCTGCAACGCGTCGAGGGCGGTCGTGATCGCGCTGCGCAGATCTGCCACGGGGTCGGCCGAGTCCTGCGGCGCGAGGCGCGAGTGCAGCAGGACGCTGGTCGCGAACTCCCGGGGCGCGCGCCACGTACGCAGCGCCTCGATCACGCCCTCCTCGAACGCGGCGCGCGGCAGGTCGCCGCCGCGCTCGTCGCCGGGGCCACCGGCGGCTGGAGCTCCGGTCCACGCGGCCACGGGCGCGACCACGGCGCGAACCCTGTCCTGCACCCACTGGTCCACCGATTGCTGCCGCCAGTCCCTGCCGAAGAGGTGCTGTTCCCGCCCTCCGACGTCCACGGCTGCGACCTCCAGCAGCCCGGCCTTGGCGAGGTAGCGCCGCCACCGCTCGGCGTCCTCGAAGACGGTGAAGGTCACCGCGCGTCCGCGGGTCCTCATCTCCTCGGCGATGGTGCGCCGGCTGATGAGGTCCATGAGGGGCGAGGGCCGCTGGTGCCAGCCGGGCTGCACCGCGAAGCGGCGGATGCCCAGGTGCTCGCCCTCCCCCAAGGGAGCGGACGCCTCCACGTGGTTCCAGAGCGCCGCGATCACCGGGTCCTCTGCCCGGTCCTCGGGCAGAGGTGCCTCCAGCCGAAGCATGGCCATGAACGCGACGGGCGCAGAGGTGCCCGCGTAGCGGAAGACGCGGAAGGCCCCCGGCTGGCGGCGCACCCAGTGCGCGACCGCGGCCGCGGACGCGGGGCCCTCCGCCTCCTCCGCCATGCGCAGCACGTCGGACACGTCGCCGGGCCGGAGGGGAGTGTCCTCGACGTGGGGGTGCGCCCGCCAGTCGTACAGGTCCTCCATGCCGTCCTGGTCGCGGAAGAGGAACATCCACTCCGCGACGCGCAGCGGTGCGTCGTCCTCGGAGGCGCAGCGCACCGCCTGCAGACACGCGACCGAGACGCGGACGCGTACGTCGTCGTAGCGCTCGGGATCCCGCCAGCGCAGGTCGGCCTCGAGCGTCGCCCGCACCGCATCGTGTGGATGCAGCCCTTCAGGCGTGGCCTCGACGTAGGGCAGCTGACGCAGCCAGGCGAACACCGTCGCGGTGTCCTCCTCACCCAGCACCGAGCGCAGCAGCGGCTCGCGCGTGACGTAGGCCTGCGCGACGACCTCGAGGGCGCGTCGGTGAGCGGCGCTCGGCAGGTCGCCCACCAGCCGCTCGACCAGGGTCGTCAGCACGTCGCCGGTAGGCTCCCACGGTGCGCCCGGCGCCGCGGCGGGCACGGATGCGGCGAGCGAGAGGGCGAGCGGGCTGCCCCCGGCGAAGGCGACGTAGGCACTGCGCTGCTCAGCGGGGACACCACGCGCGGCGAGCAGGGCGTCGGACTGGGCGGCGTCGAGCGGTCGCACGACCAGTTCGGCGAAGAGCTGCGCCCAGCCGGGATCCAGCGACCACTCGACATCGGGGGCGACCCTGCTCGCGAGCACGACGAGCGCACCGTCGGCGAGCCGGAGCAGGAAGGTGTCGCGCAGCCACGGCTCGAGCGGCTGGCACTGCTCGAAGGAGTCAAGGAGCAGGACGGTGCCGGGCTCGGAGCACGCCAGGGCGGCGGCCTCCTCGAGGCGACGCGGGTCCGCGTCGAGGAACCGTGCGTCGATGTGCACGACACCGCGGCCGGCGAGCTCCGCCTGCCGGCCGGCGTAGCGCAACAGCGAGGACTTGCCGATGCCGCCGGGGCCATGGACGTACGCCACGAGCGGAGCGTCCGCCGCTCCCGACAGCATCCGGTCGAGCAGCGCCCGCTCCGGCTCCCTGCCCACCAGCGCACCGGCTCGTGCCGCGGCCAGCCTGCCCGCAAGTCCCGTCAAACCCACTCAAAGCTCCTCCCCCGGCAGGGCACATCTTGCCGTGTCGCGAATCCGCTGGGTAGATCGGTTGAGCGCTTCGGGGTGGGCAGAGCCGAGCCCGAGTGAGCACCGCAGGACGTGGAGACCGGGCAGCGGTGCGGCGCAGGATCGCCGGTAGGAGGACGGCGCCGCCGCCCACGGACCTCGAGGACCGACCATGAGCATCCCCTACCTCGCTCAGCGGGAGGACCAGCAGCAGCTCGAGTGGATCGGCGGGAGCATCTTCAGCGTCCTGCTCGATGCCGAGGCGACCGATGGGCGGCTGACCGTCGGACGCTTCGACGTCAGCGAGGGCGAGGCGCCGCCGTGGCACCTGCACAACAACGAGGACGAGGTCTTCCTGCTCCTGTCCGGTTCGGCGCTGGTATGGGCCGCCGACGAGCGGCACGAGCTGCGGGAGGGCGGCATCGTCTTCCTGCCCCGGGGCATCCCGCACAGCTACCGCATCACCTCCGAGAAGGCCGACCTGCTGCTCATCGCGACCCCTGGCGGGCTGGAGAAGATGTTCCGCCACGCGGGCCGCGACCTGCGGAAGCCACGCCCGGAGGGCTTCGAGATCCCGATGCAGCTGCTCGCCGAAGCCGCCGAACTGTCCGGCAACGTCGTCCTCGGCCCTCCCCGCTGACGGCACCCCAGCCCGACTGCGGGGAGGGACGGTGAGCCCCGTGCCCCTGACCGTCGTCAGCGCCGGCGTGGGCTACCCGCGCCCGACCCGCCTGCTCGCGGACCAGATCACGAGGTCCGTCTGCGGGTCGCTCACGGCCAGTGGAGTGAGAGTCGAGGTGGAGGTGCTGGAGCTGTGCCGGCTGGCGGCCGACCTCGCTCAGTGCTCCACACAGGGCCGGGCCAGCCTCGACCTGCGCGAGGCGATCGCGGCGATCGCGGCGACCGACGGGCTCGTGGTGGCGACACCGGTGGTCGTCACGTCCCCCAGCGACGTATTCGAATCGTTCTTCGACATCCTTGAGGACGGAGTCCTGTCCGGCAGACCCGTCCTGCTCGCCGCCAACAGCGGCTCGCGTTGGCGGCCACCTGGCATCGGGCAGGTGATGCGTGACCGCCTTACCCGTTCACAGGCAGAGCCCGTGCCCACTGTCGTCGTCGCCGGCCCGGAGGACTGGGAGAGATCGGCTCACGGCTGCTCGAGGCGACTGCGCGAACGCATCGACCAAGCCGCCGCCGAGTTCGTCGCGGCAGTGGGTCCCCCGCGCCGCTCCGGCTGATGAACATCGCTTGCTTCGAATTTGAAGCAGTGGTAGCTTGGCCGCCAGATGCTTCGAGTTCGAAGCAAATCCGAATCAAGCGAAAGTGAGACCTCAAATGAAGGCAGTGCGTTTCCACGAGTACGGCGACCCCGACGTCCTGCGCTACGAGGACGCGGAGCAGCCCGTCCCCGGAGCCGGCGAGGTCCGGATCCGCGTCGCCGCGACATCGTTCAATTCCGTCGATGCCAACATTCGCGGGGGCTTCATGCAAGGTCCCATCCCGGTGGAGCTGCCGCACACTCCCGGCCTCGACGTCGCCGGCACGATCGACGCGCTGGGCGAGGGCGTGGACGGTATCGAGGTCGGTGACGAAGTCGTCGGCTTCCTGCCGATGACGGAGGATGGCGCGGCGGCGGAGTATGTCCTCGCGCCGGCCGAGGTCCTCACGTCGGCGCCCAAGAGTGTCCCGCTGCCCGACGCCGCCGCGTTGCCGGTGGTGGGCCTCACCGCGTGGCAGGCTCTTTTCGACCACGGCAAGCTGACGGCCGGACAACGCGTGCTGATCAATGGCGCGGGAGGAGCGGTCGGCGGCTACGCCGTGCAGCTGGCCAAAGGCGCCGAGGCCCACGTGATCGCCACGGCCAGCCCGCGCAGCAGCGAGGCCGTCAAGTCCGCCGGCGCCGATGAGGTCATCGACCACACCACCACCGCGGTGACCGGGGCGGTGACCGAGCCGGTCGACGTCGTGCTCAACCTCGCGCCGGTCGACCCGGCCGAGCTGGCCGCGCTCGTCACGCTGGTCCGGCCGGGCGGTGTCGTGGTGAACACGACGGTGTGGATGCCCGCGCCCGCCGACGAGGAGCGCGGCGTGCGCGGTATCGACTTGTTCGTCCGCAGCGACGCCGAACAACTGTCGCGGCTGGTGGCGCTGATCGACCGCGGCGAGCTGCGCGTCGACGTCGCCGAGCGGGTGCCGCTGGCCGAGCTGCCGGTGCTCCACGCCCGGGCCGCCGAAGGCGCGGTGCACGGCAAGGTCATCGTCGTCCCGCCCGCCGCCTGACGCCGATCCTCCACAGCCTCACCGCCTGGCCGGCCCTGCTCGGCGAGGCCGCCGGCGGGCCCGACGTCCCGGCCACGGCGGCCCCGGCCCGGCTCGAGGACGCGACCGGCCTCCCGCCGGCCTACATCGAGGTCGGCCAGCTCGACGTCTTCCGCGACGAGGACCTCGCCTACGCGACCAAGCTCAGCCGCGCAGGCGTGCCGGTGGAGTTCCACCTGCGCCCCGGCGCCCCCCACGAGTTCGACTCCATCGCCTTCACCTCCGACGTCGCCCGGCGCGCCATCGCCGACCGCATCCGAGTGCTCAAGTCGATCTGAGCCGGTGCCAACGCGTTCGCCCGTCACCGACGAGGCGGGCGAACGCGATTCCTCCATTCGCCGTGCGGGTTGGCAGGGGCACCCTTTCCGACGGTGAGGAGCGGCGTAGGACATCCGACGGCTGCTACAGATGTACGGTGAAGTGCCAGTGGCCCGAGCCGACGGCGTATATCGCGGTGGCACCCTCGACGCGTAGCAACCTGGCGTGATCCGCGGTCACGCTGTTCTGGCCGCGACCGAACAGCGGCACGGACACTGTCGCCGCCGCGTTGACCGGGATCGTCACGTCGAGCTCGAAGGTGCGCGGGTCCCGCGTCCATGACGAGGCCACCCTGCCGCGCACTGTTTCGACGAAGGCGGACACCTGGTGCAGAGCGGGGGGCACCTTGGGCGCGATGGTGAGCGTTTCGTAGCCGGGTCCCGTGGAAGCGATGCCGGCCAGTTGGGTGGAGAACGAGGCGTTGATGCCGGCGAACATGGCGTGGTCGTGGCTTTCCATGCTCGACCGGTAGGTCCATTCCTCCCAGTCGGTCGTCGCGCCCTGGCTGATCTCGTAGCCGAACCCCGGATAGGTCCTCTGGTCCAGGACGGTCATCGCGACGTCGACCCGGCCGATGCGGGCCAGCGCGTCCATGAGGTAACGGGTGCCGAAGATGCCGGTATCCAGGTGGCCGTGGTCCGTGTTCAGGATCGTGTTGACGAGTTGGTCGCCGACGGCCTTGACGTCCTTGGCCGGGACCATGCCGAAGGCGAGCGGCAGGATGCTGGTGACCTGCCGGCCGTCGGCGTACCCGTTGTGTGCGGCGTTCAGGAAGGTCGCGTTGAAGGCGTCCTTGATGTTCGATGCGAGCGTCGTGTAACGCGCGTTGTCCGCAGCCTGCCCGAGTGCCTGCGCGGCCGCGGCGAGGTCGGTGGCCTGCAGGTAGGACAGCGCCGTGTTGACCAGCGAGACCTCGCTCGTACAGGCGCCGATGTCCGGGCTGCCGAGGCCCCCGTTCACGCCGGGACCGTAGACGGGCGGGCACCAGTCGCCGAACCCGTGGTCGGCCGGCCAGATGTGGTTGGGCACGTTCGTCGCGTTCGTGTCGACGAAGGACTTCATCGCCGGGTACATCCGGTTGAGGACGGCCTTGTCGCCATACTGCTCGTAGAGGCTCCAGGCCAGTGAGATCTGGTCACCGCCCATGTCGGGGTTCTGGCTGTTCCCCGAGTCGTTGGGCAGAGCCGTACCCGGCGGCATGTCGAGCAGGTAGTTGGCGTAGAAGCGGTCCATGCCGAACTCCTGCGTCGACGCGTCGTGATAGGCCTGCACGTCCATGCCCGGGGGCGTGCGTTCGTCGCGTACCGGGTTGTCGGTGGGGGTGCTCATCGAGTTGTTCAGGATGGTCCGGCGGTTGTTCTGCCAGATCTGGTTGAGCAGCGGATCCGAGGAGCTGAAACCGGCGATCGACCTCACGTCCGCGTGCACGACCTGCCCCGCGATCGAGTCGAGGGTGGGTGTGCCCGGGTAGCCGGTGACCTCGACGTAGCGGAAGCCGTGATACGTGAAGCGCGGCTCGTACGTCTCTGTCGCGCCCCCGGCGAGGGTGTAAGTGTCGGTGGACGCGGCATTGCGGTTGGTGGTCGTGTCGAGCATCCCATCCGTGCCGAGATCCTCGGCGGTGCGCATCCGTACGGTGGTGCCCGCCGGGCCCTTGACGCTCAGCCGCTCCCAGCCGGCGATGTTCTGCCCGAGGTCATAGACGTACGTCCCCGGCCGTGGCTCGGTCAGGTGCACCGGTCGCAGGGTCTGCACCACCCGTACCGGTGGGACGTCGTCCGCGACGAGGTTCGTGCTCGGCGCGGCGGCCGTCGTCACTGGTTTCCAGGTCGAGGCGTCGAAACCGGCCTGGTCCCAGCCGTGCGGCTCGAGCCGGGCGTCGTAGGTCTCGCCGGCGTAGATGTCGTTGGACGTGATGGGACCGTTCGACCACGTCCAGCCGTTGTCGCTGGTGATCTCCTGGCGGGTGCCGTCGGTGTAGGTGACGTCGATCAGCAAGGACGCCTGTTTTGGCCCAAGCCACCGAAAGCCGTACGGGCTGAAACGCGGGCCGTAGCCATTGCCGAGCCAGATCCCGACCGCGTTGCCGCCTCGGCGCAGGTCGTTCGTGACGTCGTAGGTCTTGTACGGGTCGCGCTGCTGGTACGGGGTGCTCGCGGGGCTGAGCACGTTGTCGCCGACCTTGCGGCCGTTGATGTGCAACTCGTAGAAGCCGAGACCGTCGACGTACGCGCGTGCCCGGCGGACCGTCTTACCGAGCGTGAAGGCGTCCCGCAGCATCGGCGCGCCGGGATCGCGGTCCAGCAGGACGATGCCACCGCCTGGTTCGAGCTGCCCATCCGTGATCGTCGTCTGCGAGAACGCCGGATCGGGGCTGGTGGAGAAGTCGTCGGAGAACGTGCCCTCGACACCGTGGACGGTGAGGTTGTCGTAGAGCGAGTCCTCGGACGAGTCGCCCACCCGGAACCCGATCGTGCCCTTGGTGAACGTGGCGTCGGTGAGCGAATTGACGGCGGTACCGTCGATCGAGGTGCTCATCGTGGCCCCGTCGGCCTGGATGCGCAGGTGGTGCTGCTTGTTCACGTTCTCCTGCGTGATCACCTGACTGACGTCGACATCCGGCCCGAGGTGGCTGAAGGATCCGTTGACCTCGAGGTGCGGACGCAGCATGACCTTGCCCGGGTCGACCCCGGAATTGACCTGCCACATGTAGAGGTTGTTCGCGTCCTTCGCGCGGAACACCACGCCGGCCGCGCCCTTGCGGATGGTGAAGTCCACGTCGAGAGTGAAGTTCGACCACGAATCCTGACCGGCGAGGTCCGGCCGGACCCACTGTGCTCCCTGCCAGTCGGCCGCCTGGAGCAGCCCCATCTCCCACCACGCGGCCGACGCCCAGGCCGACGCTCCACCCTGTGCGCCCCACACCTGCACCGTCCAGTAATAGCGACGCGTCGACCGCAACCCCGGACCGCCGTACTCCACGCCGACGGACGAGCTCGATGCGACCTTGCCGCTGTCCCACACGTCGGCTTGGCCGGGGATGAGCCGGCTCGATGTGCTCGCCACGAGGATCCGATACGCCGTCTGCCGCTCGCCGTTCACGCCGGAGTCGAGCTGCCAGCTCAGGCTCGGATGCGTGTCGTCGATCCCCAGGGGATCGGTGGCGTGGTCGACCTGCAGCTTCGTCACTCTCAGAGTGGCCCGCGCCGCGCGGGCGACCGTGGCCGGGAGAACGACCGACAGGGCCACCACCAGAACGGCACAGAGCATGGCGAGAGCACGGCGCTCTGTCGTTGCCCGCCAACCACCGCACATTCGAAACTCCGTCCGGAAGTGTCTCGGCGCTACCGCCGAATCCAAGGCACCAACTCAGGACCCCGGCTTTGAACCGCTCTGCTTCGAAGCCGGACACCGCTTATTAAAACGTTTTAATAGCTCTTCGCCTCAGATTGACACTGACGTAACAAACCTCACAAGGACAGCGTCCGCATGTGGCCACGTGCCAGGCGAGGACCCGTCGCCTCGCAACCACGTGCTCAGCGTGCCCGCATCTGCGCGTCTTCGCCGCTCAAGGCCTGGATACACCAGGGATCAGAGCGCTTCTACGGCGACGCTCGAAAGACGTCGCCCTGCACGATCAGACAGACCAGGGGGATCGGGGCATGCTCTTCGAGGCCCGCTGAGGCCATCGGCGACGACACCGAGACTGCGGGCTCGATTAAAACGTTACAAACATGCTCAGTCCTGCGTGCGCGGACCGGTGTTGAGGTCGGGGCGGTCTCTCAGCTGTCGGCGGGAGGAGATTCCCAGTTTGCGGAAGATGTTGCGCAGGTGGGCGTCCACCGTTCGGGGGCTGATGAACAGGCGAGCGGCCACCTCGTTGGACGTGGCGCCGGTGGCCACCAGGCGGGCTATTGACATCTCCTGCATGGTGAGCTGGTCGTAGGTGTGGTCGGATCTGCTGCGCGCCTTCTCGCCGGTGACGCGGAGTTCGGTGGCGGCCCGGCGGGCGAACGCCTCGACGCCCGCCTTGGTGAGCAGCTCGTGGGCGGTGCGCAGGGGGCGGCGGCAGTCGCGTCTGCGGCCCTCGCGGCGTAGCCATTCTCCGTACAGAAGGTGGGCGCGTGCTCGGTAGGGGACGAGCGGGCTCTCTTCGAGATGTTCTATCGCCGACCGGTAGTGCTCCTCCTCGCCGGTCACCAGACCGCGTGCGTATGCCGCGACGCCGAGGCCGGTGGCCGTTCCGCTGGCTTGTGCGCGTTCGGTCAGCGACGCCAGCGCCTCGGCCGCAGCGTCGGGTCGTCCACTGCGCACGGCCGCCTCCACCAGCTCCGGCAGCGCGAGACCGGCGAGGAAGAGATCGCCGTCCGCGGCGGCCTGCCGTGCCGCGGTGAACGCGGCGGGGTAGTCGGCGGAGCCGTTGTGGAGCACTGCCTGCGCCCAGTGGACGTTGGCGATCAGCTGCCCGGCGCCGCGGGCGGTGGCCGTCGCCGATTCGAACAGCGCGAGCGCTTCCGCGCGGTGACCACGCATCGCGGCCAGCTGCAGGCGGGGGTAGAGGAATGGAGGGACGTCTGTCGCGTCGGCGATCGCCTCCTCCTCGGCGATCGCCGCGATGGCCTGGCCCAGGTCGCCGGTGAATACGGCCTGCGACGCGGTTTGGGCGAGACCGAGGCGCAACAAGAATGGTGAGCCGGATTCGCGGCCGGTCTTCATCAGCCATTCGACGATCGCCGCGTGGGTGTGGGGGTCCCACAGTTCGGAGGCCAGCATGACGGCCAGTGCCGGTCGCCGCGTCCACTGCGGGCCGTCGAGGACCGCGCGGATGAGCGGGACCGCGGTGCGGTGCCCGTCCGTGCGCAGCAGAGCGAGGGCGCTCAGGATGTCGGGTGAGTGCGGTGTCGGGGCCGCGGCCAGGACCATGTCCTGCACGCCGCTGGCGCGGCCGACGACCAGGCTCATCTCCAGCGCGTCGAGGAAACACTCGCGTGACCGTTCCGGGTCCACCGAGGACAGCCGCTGGGCGGCCCGCAGCATGAGCATCGGGCCGTCGCCGTCGCCGTCGCCCGGCCGGACGAAGGCGATCCGGCCTCGCAACGAGTCGGCCTGCGCGTGCTGGCGTTCGTCCATCGCGACGACGGTCGTGAGCAGCGCGGCCGCCGTGTCCGCGTCGCCCGCGTCGAGCTTGGCCGCCGCGGCCGCCAGCGCCAGCTCGGTCCGTCGGTCCGGGGCGAGCGACAGCGCCGCCGCGCGTTCGAGGAACGCGGCCGCTGCCGCCATGCCGCCTCGGGACCGGGCGCGTGCCGCCGAGCGCGCCAGCTCGGCGGCGACATCGTCGTCCGGCCCGGTACTGGCCTGCGCGCGGTGCCACACCCTCCGGTCCGGGTCGGCGACCGGATCGGTGACATCGGCCAGCACCCGGTGTGCCGTACGTCGCTCGTCCATCGACGCGGCCCGGTAGACCGCCGATCGGGCCAGCGGGTGGCAGAACCGGACGCGTGTGGTGAGCTCTACCAGCTCCGTGGCGGCCGCCGCCGCGCTCGCGGAAGGGACGTCGAGGCCCAGCGCCCGGGCGGCCGGCCACAGCAGACCGGGATCGCCGGTCGGGTCGGCGCTCGCGATGGTCAGCAGCATGCGTGCCTCGACCGGCAGGTCCGCCAGCCTCGCCTGGAACCCGAGCTCGATCCGCCCCGGCACCGACGATAGGTCCGGCGGGGCGAACCCACCGGAGCGCGGCAGTTCGAGGAGCGCCAGCGGGTTGCCGCGCGCCTCCGCGACGGTCCGGTCGCGCACCTGCTCGTCGAGCGACGCGGGCAGCAGCGACCGCGCGTCCGCGTCGCGCAGCCCTTCGACGGCCAGGCCCTGCAGATCGTCCAGCTCGCCCGCACCGGGCGAGCGCGTGGCGAACACCATGGCGACGGGCTCCGCGGCGACGCGCCGCGCGAGGAAGGCCACCGCCTTCGACGACCCCACGTCCAACCAGTGGGCGTCGTCGACCAGGCACAGCAGCGGGCGTTCCCGCGCCGCGGCGGCCAGCAGTTCCAGGGCGGCCAGCCCGACCCGGAACGGATCCGGCGTGCCCGTGGCCAGCCCGAACGCGATCTCGAGGGCCTCGCGGCGCCGGCCGGGCAGGTCGTCGAGGTGGGCGAGCACCGGCACGCACAGCCGGTGCAGCGCGGCGAACGGCAGATCCATCTCGAACTCCGAGCCGGACGCGTCGATGACCCGGAATCCGCTCGCCGCTCGCCGCGCGTGGGCCAGCAACGCGCTCTTGCCGATCCCCGCCTCGCCGCGCAGGACCAGCGCGTCGCCCCGGCCGGCGCGCGCGGCGCCGAGCAACTCGTCGAGTCGCCGGGTCTCGGCCTGCCTGCCGACGAGCACGTCCCGGGCCGACGTCTGCATGCCCCGTACGTTAGCGATTCCTTCCGGCGCGAGTCGCCCAAACGGCGGTCGCGGGCCGGTCTACGTAGTGTTCGCCGACGCGATGGCGTGCCCGGCCGCGGGATGGTCGCATCAGCCCTTCGCCGAGTCGGGGAAGGGCTGACATCCCGCCGTCGACCCGCGAGCACGTCTCGCGCGGTCATGGCCGTGCCGGCCGGCGGAACCCGAACACACGACAAGAGGAGAGACCCGATGATCTTCCACGGCAACCGGATCAAGGTCAGGGAAGGCGCCGACCCGGTCCGGGTCGAGGAGGCGATGGAGAGCCTGCATGAGCAGGGCCGGACGATTCCGGCGGTGCGGTCGTACATCGTCGGCCGCGAGTCCGGCACCGATTTCGACTGGGGCGCGATCTTCATCTTCGATGACCTGGAGGGCTACTGGGAGTACCTGGTCCACCCGGCCCACGCCAGGACCGAACGGCTCGGCATCCCGCTGATGGCGAAGTTCGAGACCTACGACATCACCGACGATGACGACCCCGACTTCAGCGCCAAGGTCGCGGAGCTGCAGAAGCGCCACTACGAGACCGACCCGGAGCTGGTGGAGCTGATGGCGGACCTGCCGTCCCACACCGGCAGCAGTGCCCTGGCAGAGGACGGCTGACGGACCCGTTCGCCGCTCTTGACCGATCCCCTGGGATCTCGTGAGGAAACACGACATGACAAGCACCGTCACCACCCGCGCCACCGAGGTCGTCCTGCCGGGCGCGGTCGAGCCGAGTGGTCTGGAAGTGCGGACCCGAGACCTTCCCGCGCCGGGCGCGGGAAAGGTCATCCTGCGGATGGACGCGACCGGCGTCTCGTTCGCCGAACAGCAGATGCGGCGCGGCAGGTACTACAACCAGCCGCCGTTCCCCTTCGTGCCCGGCTACGACCTGGTCGGCACGGTCACCGCCATCGGGCCCGGTGTGGCCGCCGAGATCGCCGGCCGCCGGTTCGCCGCGGTCACCAAGATCGGTGCGTGGGCCAGCCACGTGCTGCTCGACGCCGAGGATCTGGTGCCCGTGCCGGACGGCGTGTCCGCGGCTGCCGCCGAGACCGTGGTGGTCAACGGGATCACCGCCTGGCAGATGCTGCACCGGCTGGCCAAGGTCCGTTCCGGGAACACCATCGTGGTGCTGGGCGCCAACGGCGGCGTCGGCTCCACGCTCGTGCAACTGGCCCGGCACGCCGGGATCACCGTGATCGGCACGGCGTCCGAGCGCCACCATGAGACCGTGCGCAAGCTGGGCGCGACCCCCGTCGACTACCGTGCCCCGGACATGTACGACCGGATCGCCTCGCTCGCCCCGGACGGCGTGGACGCGGTGTTCGACCACGTCGGCGGCGCCGGGCTGAAGCGGTCCTGGCAACTGCTGTGCAAGACCGGGACGCTGGTCTCCTACGGCACCGCGGCGACGAAGGACGACGAGGGCAACTCACAATTGCCGATACTGAAACTGTTCGGGCAACTGAAGATGTGGAACGCCTCGCCCAACGGCAGACACGCGTACTTCTACAACTTCTGGGCGGGCCACCGCCACCTGGCATCCTTCCGGCGTCGGCTGGCCGACGACCTCACCCAGGTGTTCCAGCTGCTGGCCGAGGGCGTGCTCACCCCGCAGGTCGCCGCGGAGATCCCGCTGGTCGACGCCGCCTCGGCATTGGTCCTCGCCGAGTCCCGCACGGTCGCGGGAAAGGTGATTCTCGTGCCAGAAGCGTGAGCGCGACCCTAACGGTCTTCCGGAACCACTGAGCCGAGGGACTGCCGGGCTTCCGGTCCAACGGCGGGATCGTGACCTGGCTGCCGCTGTTCCTGTTCGTAGTGCTCTTCGCCCACCCACCACGAGCCCATTTACAGCCGCCGCAGACCGAGCCTTTGACATCGCCCCCCGTCTCCGCACCCCGGCGTTGTCAAGGAGTGATCATTATTGGAGGTTTCCCTGCGTGGCTCGGTCCAGTGGGGGTAGTTTCACCGGCGGTGAGCATCGCCCATGTCGCATTTGGGCGGCGCCCATCGCCGACCCGCTGAACCGAACTCCGTACCGGGACTCCCCAGTACGGCTTGTCGTCATTCACAGGGGATCGCAAAGGCCGTCACGGGGGGAGGCGCAGAGCCGATGACTGCTTCCACGGCTCTGGTCAGCGATGCCGCCCGGTGATTCGTCCCGCGCCGTCAACCGCACTCGCTGGCGGCGCGACTTCCTGTTGCTCTGGGGCGGCTCATCGGTATCGCTGCTCGGCAGCACGAGCGCCAGCGTCGCCGGGCCGCTGATCGCCTTGTCGATGACGAGGTCACCGGTGGCCGCCGGTTGGGTCGCGGCCGCCGGGATGCTGCCCAACCTGCTGCTGCACCTGCCGGCGGGAGTCCTGGCCGACCGGCTCGACCGGCGACGCATCATGCTGGTGAGTCAGTTGCTCCGGGGAACGGTGGCGGCGACCCTGACCGTACTCCTCCTGGTCGGCGAACGGTCGATGTCCCTGCTGGCGTGCGCAGCGGCCGTGAGCGGAACCTGCGTGGCGTTCTACAGTGTGGCCGAGATCAGCGCCGTCGCACAGATCGTGCCGCGGGAGCGATTGGCCGAAGCCATGGCCACCAATGAGGCCCGGAGCCATGTCGCCCTGCTCCTGGGATCGCCGCTCGGAGGACTGCTCTACAGCGTGGGCCGGACGATCCCTTTCCTCTTCGACGCCGTCTGCTCTTTCGTCTCCGCTGGGGCGCTCGGGTGCATCCGGACCGACCGGATCCGGATCGTCGGCGTCGCAGCGCGACGACGAGGCGTGCGCGCGCTCGTGCGGGATCTCACCGAGGGACTCTCCCGGCTGTGGACGGACATCTTCCTGCGCACCGCCCTTTCCGTCTGCACGATCACCAATTTCGCCTTCCAGGCCGTCATCCTGCTGCTCGTCATCCTCGGCAGGGAACATGGTCTTCCGTCGATCATGATCGGCGCGATGCTGGCGGCGCCGGGCCTCGGAGGCATCCTCGGCACCGTGTTCGCCCCTAAGGTCCTGCGGAAGAGGGGTCCGGCCGTGGTGATCGTCGCCTGCGCGTGGGTCTGGACGGGTCTCATCGCGGTCATCGCCGCCTCATCGCACCCGTGGGTGTGGCTGTTCGCGTGGGGCGGGGTGGGTTTCATGGGCGCGCACATGAACGTCGCCCTGGACACTTACCAGGCCTCGCGGATTCCACCGAGGCTGCTCGGCCGTGTGGCCGGAGCCAACCGATTCCTGTCCCTGGGCGCCGTCCCGCTCGGCACCCTCTGCGGTGGCTACGTCATCGCGACACTCGGTACCGAAGGCACACTGATCGGCGTCGTCGGCGTCCTCGGCATGATCGCGGTCATACTCACGGTACGTCGGCCGTCCCTGCCGACTCGAACGGCCGACCACCTTGCCATCCTTGACCCGCCTGGCACCCTTCACGACCCGGCCGGTGCGTACGCGCCTGAGACCGGACAAGAGCCACCGACGACACAGGGCCCGGCGCACATCGACGACCCGGCAGGCGCGGGCTCTGGTCCGGTGGCGACAGAGCCCGAGCCGGTCACCTCCGGACAGTTCACTCGGCGAGTACCATCTCGGACACTCTTCGCAGCTCCGAACGTATCCGCTTCTCCACCCGCTCGGGATCAGTCTGCGTGCTACTCGCTGACCGAACGTGGTCGTAAGCTTCCGTAACCGCCGAGAGCAGCTCCTCGATCGCGGCAAGCGCCTCCGGACTGCCGCTGACGAGCGTACGCAGCGCCTCGATCCGCACGTTCGCCCGGTAGTAGTGATCGCGCGCCTGACCCAGCATGTCGACCAGGTCGCGCTCGTGCAGCCGCGCGTGCTGGTCGCGGCGGATGTCCGCGCAGACGCGTACGGTCACCGCCAGCCTCAGCACGGCGGCGCGCATGCGGTCGGTACCGCGCCGGAGCCGCTCTTCTCGTTCCGCCTGGCGTTCCGCGTCGCGGGCGTCCCGCACCCGCTCGAGTTCGTGCAGCGCCCGCCGGCCCTCCCCCAGCAGCTGTGAGCCGACTCCGAGTACTGCCGCGATCGCGGTGGATGCCCCGGTGAACAGGGCGACCAATGCGGTGTCCGGCATGGTTCAAGGGTGAGTGATGCGGCGGGTCGGAGACGTGCCGATTGCCACAAGTCGTGAGACCCGGACGGCCTCGCCCTGCTGATGCGGCGGCAGCGGCGGATCGTCCGCCTTCAGGGCGCGGGCGGCCAGCCGCGCGGCGGCTCGGAGGTCTCCGCACAGGTGCTCGACCCGAGCCGCACGCAACAGCACCGGTCCGCTGCCGGTGGCCTCGGCCACGGTGTCGTCAAGCTCGCGCCGAGCCGCATCGACCTTCGAGAGGGTGGCCAGGGCCAGCGCACGCGCCGCGCGCGCGGATGGGGACGTGCGCCGGTCGATCCGGTCGAGATCCCGGAGAGCCGATGCCGCCTCGCCGAGGTCGGCGAGAATCTCGCCGCGGGCCCGCAGCGCCTCAAGCGCGTCACCGTCGCGTCTCAGCACGCCGTCGAGCACCGCGAGCGCGGCCTTGGGCTGCCCGGCGTCCCACAGTGCCCGGCCGAGCCCGGTCTGCACCGTCGGATCGTTCGGCATCCGCCCTACGGCGGCCTCGAGGTCCTCGACCGCTTCGCCTCGCTTTCCCTGAGCCAGCCGGAGCCGCCCCATCGCCGCCAGCAGGCGCCCGACGGCCGAGGTCTCCTGCAGTGCCTCGAAGATATTCGCTGCTCTGCGATAATGCTCGATCGCGCCTTTGAGGTCGCCTTTCTCGTTGGCGATGTTCCCAAGCAGGGATTCGGCCTCGCCACGGATCCGCATGTCGCCACGACCGCAGGCCGCCACCGCCTCCGCGGCGTGTCGCCGGGCGAGTGGCACATCGCCCTCGGACAGGGCCGCCTTCGCCGCTCTCAGGCCACCCGCCGGGTCGGAATGCGGGACCGGCCACTGCGCGGTGACCAGTCGCCGGATCGGCGCGATCAGCAGGGGATGCCGCAGTTCGTACCACCGGGCGCCGTCACGCCGCCGCGCCTTGATGAGGTACCTGTCCTCCATCGAGTGCACGACCGCGTTGGCCATTCCGGCCGTATGAGTGGATCCCTCGCGGACCGCCGCCTGCCCGGGCGGTTTGAGGAAGGTATCGCGCAACCACGAGACGAGCCGGCCCGGCCGCCTGTCGTGGTCGGCCGCGATGGCCGTCACGGCGTGCGAGCACAGCGACTCGAGCGCCTCGGGGATGTCCGGAAGCATCCGATCGGTCAGGACCTGTACGTCGGTGGGCAGCCGTTCCCACAGGCTCCGGCAGACCACCTGGAGCAGCACCGGCTCGACGGCTTCGAAGGAGCCGTCGGCGGACGGCCACTCCAGTTCGTCGATGAGTTGCGCGGCGAGTGCCGGATCGAGACGACGACCGGTGCCTTCCAGCGGCCGGACGACCGCCGCCAGCGCCCGTTGCGGATCGAGCGGCAAGAGCGGGAACTCGGCGCAGGATTCGCTCCCGAGCCGCTTGACGATCCGCAGGGTGTCCTCGAGATGATCTTCGCGCACGGACAGGAGCAGATGGGTGTCCGCATCCTGTGCCAGGGCCTCGATGAGTTCGTCGAAGAACGGACCCACGGCATCCGGATGGGCGTTGCGGAACAGTCGTTCGGCCTGATCTATGGCGACGAGGGTAGGGAGTGGCTCACCGAAACGGCCGGTGCGCCGTTGCCGTCGCAGGAACGCGCCGATCGACCTTCCGGACAGCACCGTCGGTGGTTCGATCGGCGACCAGGATGAGAGCAGGGCCAGCGTGTACGGGTTGTACTCCGGAATGGCCGCCGTGGGGAACGTGAAAGCGCGCGAAACGGCTCCGATGGGCAGCACGTTGGCCGCCTCCCGCGCCAGCCGGGGGCGCACACCCGTGACGATCAGAGAGGTCTTGCCCACACCGCTCTCGCCGTACAGGATGGTGACGCGGTTGCGCCGCCACATTCGCGCGAGCTCGCGGATCTCCTCATCGCGCCCGAAGAACCGTCCACGATCGGCTTCCGTGAAAGGGCGCAGCCCCGGATACGGAGACGTATCCGGGTCGCCCGGCGGAGCGGACAGTGACCTCATGACCATGGTCTTTCCGACGGGACTCCAGGCCGGCCGGTCGCCTATACCGAGGAGTTGAATCCGGCCACGACGCCCGCGTCCAACGACGAGGAGTCCAGCATCTCGCGAACCTCCGCCACGAGGACCGAGTCGGCAAGGTCGTCGAGGTCCTGGAGCGAGAGGCCGGACAGATCAATTATTCCGCCGCCGAAGTCGTCTTCACCCATGCGCACTCCCTCTGCTCGCCGCCGGAGTCATGCGATCGCGCCGCAGAGTCCGACCGGACCGCGTCGGCCGCCTCGCCGGGGCGCATCGACGGCCCTTGTCTACGATTCAAGCACGCCGGCCAATCGTTTAATACCCCCAGCGAGGATTGTCTCGATCCACGATCCGTGAGTAGATTCCGGACTTTACGGACACCAATTTACGGTAGACCGAATTAAGCCTTGGAGTGCGTCGACCCGGACTGTCTGCGAACATCGCCGATATGCCACTGGCAGCCTGGTTGATCATTAAGGCCAGGGCATACTATGGCGGCACGACAAGCGGGTGAATAGCGACGCGGAGGCGAAATCCGTGGCAGGTTCGGCATACACGGGACGGCCGGCGGGACGGACGCCGGAAATCTGGGGACGAATACCACCGCGCAACATGAATTTCACGGGGCGCGAAGAGCTCCTTTCCAAGCTCCGGGCGGGCATCGCCGGTGACGTCACCGCGGTCGTGCCGCATGCCCTGCACGGCCTGGGCGGTGTCGGAAAGACGCAGATGACCGTCGAGTACGCCTACCGCTACCGCTCCGAATACGACCTGGTGTGGTGGATCCCCTGCGACCAGCCCGTCCTCGTACGGTCGTCACTGGCCAGCCTCGCGCCCTACCTCGGGCTGCCGCCCGCCACGACCACCGGCATCGAGGACGCCGCCAACTCCGTGCTCGACCGGCTGCGTCGCGGCGATCCCTACTCCAAGTGGCTGCTCATCTTCGACAACGCCGACCAGCCGGAGGACATCAGCGATGTCATCCCACACGGACCGGGCCACGTCATCATCACCTCGCGCAACCACCGGTGGAAGGGCGTCGTCGACACGGTCCCCGTCGACGTGTTCACCCGTGAGGAGAGCATCGAGTTCCTGAACAAGCGGGTCCCCCGCGCCATGAGCCCCGGGGACGCCAACGGCCTGGCCGAAGCGCTGGGCGACCTGCCCCTGGCGCTCGAGCAGGCCGCGGCACTGCAGGCCGAGACGGGGATGACGGTCGAGGAGTATCTCCGGCTGCTCGCCGGACGCACGAGCCAGCTGCTGGCCGAAGGCAAACCGACGGAGTACCCCGTCTCGATGACGGCCGCCTGGGCTCTGTCGGTGGCCAAGCTGAGCGAGAAGCTGCCCGAGGCGGTCGAACTGCTGCGCTGCTGCGCGATGTTCGGTCCCGAGCCGATCCCCCGCGCGGTCTTCAGCCGGGTACCAACGGGTCTCGGTGAGCAACTGGCCGACCTGCTGGGCGATCCGATCCGGCTCAGCCGCACGATCGGGGAGCTCGGGCGGTACGCCCTCGCCCGAGTCGACACACCCGGCCGTACCATCCAGGTCCACCGGCTGATCCAGGCACTGGTACGCGACGGAATGTCGCCGGACGAGCAGGGCCGCATCCGTCAGGAGGTGCACCGTCTCCTGGTCACGGCGACCCCGAAGGCACCAGAGAACACCGCGAACTGGAACCGCTACTTCGAACTCCTGGCTCACGTCGAGCCATCCGGGGTCACCGAGAGCGGCGACCGCACGGTACGCCAGCTCGCCCTCAACTTCGTCGACTACCTCTACTACTCCGGTGACTACCGCTCGGCCGAGATCTTCGTGCGACGCTTCGAGGAACGCTGGAGCGCCGACTCCGGAAACGACGACCCCGACGTGCTCGATGCCCGACGGCAGCGCGGCATCATCATCCGCGAGCTTGGACGCTTCCCAGAGGCTTATGAGCTCAACCGAGAGACGCTCGCCAGGACGGAGCAGAGCACGGACGACGATCCCGGCCGGCAGGACTCGTTGTTGCTGCTGCTGAACAGCATCGGCGCGGATCTGCGGGCCGCCGGCGACTTCTTCGCCGCGCGGGATCACGACCAGGACTCCCTTATCCGGCACCTGGAGACGTTCGGAGAACAGCATCCGAACACCCTGCGTGTGATGAACAACCTGGCACTGGACCACGGTCTTGCCAGCGACTACCTGGCCGCCCGCGCGATGCACGAGAAGTGCTACCTGGAGATGTGGGCCGGTCCGCGCGGTATCGGCCGGGCCGACATCCTGAACTCCTGGAGCGGGCTGGCCCGCGCCGTCCGCCTCGCGGGCGGCTACCGCGAGTCGTGCGACCTCGGCGAGGACGCGCACGCGTACGGCGCGGACGAACTCGGAGCCGAGCACCCGTGGACGCTGCGGACGGCCAAAGACCTGGCCATCGCCCGCCGCCGCGCCGGGCTGCTCGACGCGTCCGCCGAGGTGTCCGAAGACGTCCACGGGCGCTACCTGCGACTCTTCGGCCTCGATCACCCCGACTCTCTGGCCTCGGCCACCTGCCTGGCCAATGTCCTGCGCAGCACCGGAGAGATCGAGAAGGCCTTCGACGTGGCCTCCGAGACGCTGGAGCTGTACCCGAAGGTCTACGGCAACGACCACCCGTACTATCACGGCTGCGCCGGCAACCTGGCGCTGTTGCTGCGGGTCACCGGAGACGTACGCCGCTCCCGGGAGCTCAACGAGAAGTCCCTTCTCGGGCTGGAGGCCAAGCTCGGCCGCGACCACCACTATTCCCTTACCGTCGCCACCAATCTCGCCAGCGATCTGGCGGCCCTGGGCGACCTGGAGTCGGCGTGCCGCCTGGGGCGTGGCACTCTGCGCCGCCTGCGTGCCGTGCTGGGCGAGGACCATCCGATGACACTCGCCTGCGCCGCGAACCTGTCGGCCGATCTCCGGGCGGACGGCGCGGAGGAAGACGGAACCCGGCTCTTCGAGGACACGATCGACCGATACGCCAGGGTGCTCGGCCCCGATCACCCCGACTCGGTGGTCGCTCTTGAGGGACGCCACCTGGACTGCGACTTCGACCCTCCCCCGATCTGATCGCCGTTCGGGCCGTGCCCGGCCGGGCCGGCGATGATCCGGAAGGGACCCCCGTGCGTACACGGGGTGACGCGGCCGGAAGCGCACCGGCGGGAGGCCGCTCGGGCCGCGTACGAGGCTCGCTCAGGGAGACGTCGGTCCGACCGGCTCGCCGTTGCGTCGCCGCCACCGTTCTCGGTGCTCGTCGGCGGCGGCTCGAGCCCGGTCCAGCGCGGCGGCCGGAACCGGCTCGTGACACCAGGCGCTCAGCGTGCGGGTGAGCTCCGTCATGAACAGCTCCCCCTCCGGCGTGAGCAGCCCGCTGCCCTGCAGGGTACGGGCGGCCAGCACGGAGGCGTCTCGCCAGCGGGCGAAGTCGGCGTGCGCCCGCATCGCCACATCACCCTGTTCATGCAGGCGCTGACGGCGCCAGTATCCGGCGACCCCGACGTGCGCGTAGACCCCCTGGATCAGCCCGCCGATCGGCCGAGGATCGTCCCGCCAGGGCGCGTAGAAGCGCCTGCCGTCATCGGGCCGGGTCAACGGGACAAGGTCGATCAGCGCGCCGAGCTTGGCGTGCTGAACCTCGTGCGCCAGGCTGACGGCCAGCGAATGGTCGTCCGGCGGAGCGGAGACACCGATCGCGCCGAAGGTCTCGGTCGAGGTCGCGCTTCTCAGCCCCTCATCGGGCGCGGTGAGCGGGGTCAGCACGGTCGTCAGGGCGGCGACCTCCTCCGCCGTCGTCCAGTGCCGGCGGACCAGCAGCCGCCAGGCTTTTCTCAGCGTGGCACGCCACGCGTCCAGTTCCCCTTCGTCCGGCCGCGAGGCCCTGACACCGGCCTCGGGGAGCCGGTACGGATCCACGTCATCCAGGAGCAGCCGGATGGCCATGCCCTGATACTCGGCCTCCAGATGACGTACCGCGTGCCAACCCGGCGCGTCCCGATGCGGGTCGGCCGGGATCCGGACACGCCCACCGGGCCCTATCACCTCGGCCCGTCCCGGGCCGGGTCGCACGGTCGCCATGGTGGGACCGGACGCCCCATCCCGGCCGGCCGCCGTGAGCGGACCGGGCGTCTGAGCCCGATCGGCCGTCCCCTGCCGAGCCGCCGTCGTGCCTCCTGCGGCGGAGCCCTCAGGCAGCATCGCGCGGCCGAGCGACGGCAGCACGACGGCTCCGTCGCGCATCACCACCTGCACCGGCCGCGGGAAACCCGCCCGCACCGCCGCCGCGGCGGCCAGTTCCGCCAGTCCCCCGGTGTCACCGGACCCGAGGAGCACGTCCCGCGCCCAGGCTCCGACGGCCGGATGCCTCACCACGGCGTCGACGGCCCAGCGAGCCTGCCGCTGGATCTCCGCCAGCAGTGCGAATGCCTGGCGCGCGCGCCGGGCCTCGACAGGATCGCCCCGCCTCGCGACGTCCCGTACCGCACACAGGAGGAGCAGACGCTTGCTGTACTGCGCCGTCTGGAGATGACCCACCGCATGGGCGCCGCCGCCACCGGCCGCCAGGGCGTAGAAGACCTTCGCGGGTACCTGGTGCCGTCTCATGCAGTCCCTTTCCTCAGGTCACGGGCGATCACCTGGCGCACGTGGGTGATCAGGCGTACGAGGTCGGCGCAGTACACCGATGGATTGGCGAACCCGCTGCCCGCGCGGTACCGATGCGTGTACAGACCGGCGCCGCAGACCCGGTGGACGGCGCAGCCGCGGCACTGTGCCGACAGGGCCCGGTCGCCGATCTGGCGGGCCGCGACCGACGGCAGCCGCAGCACCGCGTCGAACGAGTCCCGTGCGACGTGCAGGCCGGTGACGGCGGCGCCCGGGTAGGCCGACTTCAAGGTGTCGACCTGCTCGATGCTCCCGTCGGTCTCCAGGACGACCACGGCCACCGGGGCGAGGCCGATCGACTCGATACGCGAGGCCCTGCCCAGCAGCAACCGGATGATCTCGCCGAAAAGCCGTACGCGTGTCTCTCTGATCGGCGCGCCGTACCAGCGATCGAACACCGCGATGAGCCAGTCTCCGTATGGGGTCGCGTGCTCGGCCGGCGACAGCCCGGGCGGCGGTGAGTCCCAGTTGCCGTGCGGCAGGAGGAAGTCGACCGCCGGCGGGGAGAACTCGAGCAGTGCCTCGTACGTGGCGACCGGATCGTTCCGCAGGTCGACCGTTGTCAGCAGCCCGCCGAAGAGGTGTCGGTAGCGGCTCGCGGTCAGCCGCTGGAGAGCGGCCCGGACCTCGTGGTGGCTGCCGCGCCCGTCGGCGTGGCGCCGGTGCCGATCGTTGCCCCGCTCGTCACCATCGAGGCTCACTCCGACCCGCACGCCGAGTTCGTCGAAGGCGCGGAGAAAGGCGGCTTCGAGCAGCAGGCCGTTGGTCTGGACGCGGACGTTGACCGACGTCTCCGGGCCGACGGAGGACCGGAGCGAGGTGACGGCGTACCGGATGAGTTCGACACCGGCCAACAGCGGTTCGCCGCCGTGCAGGACAAGATCGATCTCAGGGATGCGGTGCGTGCGGACGTGCTCGGCGATCCGCGACGTGATCAAGCTGATCGTGGCACGCGTCATACGGCGCGGCTGATCACGCCAACCCTGATCAGCCATCTCGTACATGTAGCAGTAGTCACAAGCGAGATTGCACCGGCTATGGATCTTAAGAATGAATTGCCGGAAGGGTGTCGGGCGCCAGCCGTCGCGAAGCAACCCCCCGACGTCGAGGTCCATCGGCCATTCGGGTGCGTCCGTGCGGTCTGCCACGCCGATCACCCCCAGGTCAGCCCGCCGCGCTCCCGTTCGCCGCCCTGGACGGCGCCCGCGCACGCGCTGCGTTCAGCGCGCGGCTCGCGCGCATGCCGATTATGATTCATATGTCGGCTTTACGGAATAGGCTTACCGGCCAGTAATGGCGCGCGTCCACCGCGATAATCCCACTCGACTTTCGGTCGGACCTTAATCCAGGTGGAGCGGCCGACTCCGGCTCTTTCCTCGAATCCATCGAGAACTGGGGCATCCACCCCAGTGGGCGAACAGTCGCGGCTCCCGTTGCATGAGCCCGTTCCACCCGGTCCTACGATCTATCGCATGGAGACGCATTGATCGCGGGCTTTCTGCCGATCTGGCTGTTGACCGCGGTCGGATACGTCACCGGCCGTACACGGATCCTCGGCGACCAGGGCGAGATCGTGCTCGGGCGATTCGTCTTTCATGTCGCCATGCCGGCGGCGCTGTTCGCGACGCTGAGCACGACGAGTCTGGACCGGTTCTCCGGTTGGGCGATCGTGACGTTCGGCGCGGGCACCACCCTGACCTGCCTGCTCGGTTTCGCGGCCAGCCGCTGGGTGTTCGGGCGGGGCCTCAGCGACCAGGCGATCAGCGGGATGGCGGCCGGATACGTCAACTCGGCCAACCTCGGCATCCCGGTGGCGCTTCAGCTCCTCGGCAACACCTCGTTCATCGTCTCGGTGATGCTGTTCCAGGTCCTCATGGTGACGCCGATAGTGCTGACGATCATCGACGGCGGCAGCCGGATCCGCGACTTCCTGCTACTTCCGGCACGTAATCCGATCATCATCGCCTGCGTGCTCGGCGTGGTCGCGTCCGGGCACGTTCCGCAGCAGGTCCTGGCGCCGTGCCGACTGCTCGGCGCGGCCGCCGTCCCGACGGCGCTGATCACCCTCGGCATGTCGCTGCGCGGCCGTACGCCCGAACCCGGGCCGCGCTCCCGCGGCGAGTTGGCGGTCGCGGTGGCGCTCAAGATCGTGGTTCAGCCTTGTGTCGCCTTCGTCCTCGGGCGGTACGCGATCCACCTGTCGCGGACCGACCTCCTGGCAGTCGTCACGTGCTCGGCGCTGCCCACCGCGCAGAACGCGTTCATCTACGCCCGCGAGTACGGCCTGCGGACCGAACTGGTCCGCAACACGATCGTCGCGTCGAGCGTGTTGTCCATGGGGTCGTTGCTGCTGACGACGTCCCTGCTGTCCACTCATCACTGAACGTCGCCCCGGCCGACATCGCGACCCCGGCACGCGTGTCGCCCGTCCCGATGAACACGTCGCTTTTCGGTGGGCAGGCCGAAGGGTCGCGGAAGAGCGTCACACGGTCAGGGGGTGTGTGGCCGGTGGCCGTGTTCCTGGTGTGGGATTCGCTGAGTCGTCGGGACGGTCGGGGGCGGCAGGGTTGCGGCCTCCTGCTGCTCGACTTCGTACAGTGCGACCGGATCCGGCAGCCGGGGGAACGAATGGTTGCGATCGTGGAGGCGCAGAGCCGAGGTCATGTCTCCGAGGGTCTTGCGGCGCCACGCGCTGATGTTGGGTTCCTTCACACCGAAGCGCCGTTCCAGAAAACGCAGCGTCGACGTGTGGTCGAACGGCTCACTGCACACCCATCCGCCGCGGCTCCACGGCGAGATCACCAGCGCGGGAACACGGAAGCCGGGTCCGATCGGGCCGGCGATCCCCGCCGCGCCGCTCGGCAGCGGGGAAACAGTGACCCACTCCCCCGGCGTCCCCTCTGGTGCGGTGGGCGGCGGGACGTGGTCGAAGCGGCCGTCGTTCTCGTCGTAGTTGATGATGAAGACGGTCTTGGCCCACACGTCCGGGCGCGAGCCGAGTGCGTCCAGGACGGTGTACATGTACTCGGCGCCGGCCGCGGGAAGATGACCGGGCCCTTCGGCCGCCTCGGGCAGCCCGTAGACCGACGGGAGGTACTGCGCGTCCAGCCAAGTGACCGACGGAAGCTCATCCTTGCGGATCATGTCGGCCACCTGCGACGGCGAATACGGGACCATCGCGTTCTCATACAGAGGCTCGCCCGGCTTGGCGTCCTGGAATGCCTTGAACCAGCCAAGGTCGGTGTCCGGCGGGTAAGCGGTGCAGTAACGCCAGCTGATCCCGGCGGCCTGAAGACGCTCGGGGTAGGTGGTCCACCGGAACGCCGTGGAATGGTTGTCCACGACCGGGCCGCCGAGCTTGCCGTCGGGGTCGATGGTGCCGCTGATCGCCATCACCCGGTTCGGGTGCGTCGGGCCGAACACCGAGCAGAAGTAGTTGTCGCAGACGGTGAACGCGTCGGCCAGCGCGTAGTGGAACGGCAGGTCGTCACGCGTGTAGTAGCCCATCGTGAACGGACCCCGTACCTCGCCGTCCGCGGCGCGATGCGTCGGTACCCAGTTGTCCATCCGGCCGTTGTTCCACGACAGATGCTGCGCCTTCCACGAATGGTCGGTGCCGTAGGCCTGGATGGCGTTGGTCGTCTTCGTGTCGTTGTGGAACGGCAGCAGGTAGCCGTCAGGGTGCTCGGGATCGGGCTGGTAGAAGACCGATCGCCCGGTCGGCAGAGTGATCGCGTCCGGATCGTCGAAACCGCGTACACCCTTGAGCGTGCCGAAGTAGTGGTCGAACGAACGGTTCTCCTGCATCAGGATGAGGACGTGCTCGATCTGGTCGAGCGACCGCAGCCGCTGTTCCGGTGCCGCGAGCGCCTTCCTCATCGACCCTGGCAGCAGCGACAGTCCCGCCGCCCCTGCCGCTGCGCTGGTCGCGGTCCCCAGGAGCCTACGTCGAGTGATTCCGCCGGACAGGTCTTCCCGCATACTGAACTCCTCGCGCCGAACTGGGCATATCGGACAGTGCCGATGAGGGATTGCGGTGGAGTGAAGGCCGCCTGCAGGTGCCGTGAACGGAATCCGAGCGTTGATCACCGCCGACGGACGGCATCCGGTGTCACAGCCGGCGCGGAAGAACCGGTGGCGCGGCGGCGGGCGGCCCGCCGGTGTCCGTGGGGGCGTGCATCCAGGGCAGGGCCACGGCCAGATCGTGCCGGTCCCGGCCGATCACAAGGAGTGCCGGTCGAGCCGGGCGGCGATGTCGGCGCGCAGCGCCTTCTTGTCGATCTTGCCCACCTTGGTGGTGGCCAGCTCGTCGACGAGCACGAGATGTTCGGGCAGCTTGAAGCGGGCGACCCCGGCCTCTTCCATGGCCGCCCGGATCCGGTCGAGGGTCACATCGTCCTGGTCGGGTTTCGTGACCACATAGAGGCAGACCCGCTCGCCCAGTTCGGTGTCGGGCATGGCCACGGCCGCCACCTGGCGGACGTCCGTCAGCCGGTAGACGAGGTTCTCCACCTCCTCGGCGGAGATCTTCTCGCCACCCCGGTTGATCATGTCCTTGTCCCGGCCCTCCACGACGAGGTTGCCCTCCGGTGTCCGCCGGCAGATGTCGCCGCTGCGGTACCAGCCGTCGGCGGTGAACGCCCGGGCGTTGTGATCGGGGGCCCGGTAGTAGCCGCGCGGGGTGTAGGGGCCGCGGGTGAGCAGGGAGCCGGGCTCGCCCTCCGGGACGTCGCGGTCGAACGCGTCGACGAGGCGCACCTCGTCGTCCGGGCACATCGGACGGCCCTGGGTGGTGCAGATGACCTCCTCGGAGTCGTCGAGGCGGGTGTAGTTCAGCAGCCCTTCGGCCATGCCGAACACCTGTTGCAGGGTCGTACCGAGCACCGGGCGGACGCGGCGGGCGAGCTCGTCGGCCAGCCTCGCCCCACCGACCTGGAGCACGCGCAGCGTCGCGAGCGCGTCCGCGCCGTGCCGGTCGGCGTGTTCCAGCCATCGGGCGGCGACCGCGGGCACGACGGCGGTGTGGGTCACCCGCTCGGCCGCGATGGTGGCGAAGGCCCGTACCGGTTCCGGCGAGGGCAGCATGACCACCCGGCCGCCGGCCAGTAGGGTGCCGAGGATCCCGGGGCAGGCCAGCGGGAAGTTGTGCGAGGCCGGCAGGCTCACCAGGTAAACGGTGCCGTCGTCGACGCCGCTGATCCGGGCACTGGCCCGTGCGTTGTACGCGTAGTCGTCATGGGTGCGGGCGATCAGCTTGGGCAGCCCGGTGGTGCCGCCGGACAGCAGGAACACCGCGACGTCACGGCTGCCGGGCGGCTCTTTGTCGCAGCGTGCCCGGTCGGCGGCCGGGTCGTCGCCCCGGGCGCAGAGGGCGCGCAGATCGACGCCGCCGGGTGAGACTTCGTCTCCCGCCACCAGGACGTGCCGGAGCCCGGGTACCTCCTGGGTCAGTTCATGGGCCAGCGCTTGGTGGTCGAAGCCGCGCAGCCGATCCGGAACGGCGATGGCGGCCGCTTCCGAGTACGCGGCCAAGTGGGCGAGCTCCGTGCGGCGATGCGCGGGCAGCGCCATCACCGGCACGATCCCCGCGCGCAGGCACGCCCAGGTGAGCACGGCGAACTCCCAGCCGTTGCCGAGCTGGACGACGATGCGGTCCCCGGCGGCGAGGCCGAGGTCCAGGAGCCGCCCGGCCGTGGCGTCGGCACGATCGGCCAGTTCGGCGAAGCTGAGCCGCTGCGCGCCGTCGACCAGCGCGATCACGTCGGGAACGCGGCCTGCCGACTCGCGCAACAGGTCACCGAGCGGCCGGCCGGCCCAATATCCCGCGGCGACATGGCGGTCGGCGTCGGCCTCAGGCCACGGAACCGTTCCGTCACTGATGGGTGCGGCCATCGGGCACCTCCTCATCGGCGGCCACGCACACCGCGTCCAGGGCCACCAGGCCCTGCGCGGTCAGCCGCAGCGGGTTGATCTCGAGCTCTGTGAGCTCCTCGTGGGCGGCCAGCAGATCGCCCAGTGCCACCACGATGTCGCACAGCGCCGCGTGCTCCAGCACAGGGCCGCCTCGCCAGCCGTCGAGGAGGGCGTGTCCGGCCAGGTCACCGGGCATCGTCATGGCCTCTTCCCGGCTCAGCGGCGCGAGCCGGAGGCTCACGTCGGCCAGCGCCTCGGCGGCCGTGCCGCCGAGCCCGACCATGACCACCGGGCCGAAGACCGGATCGCGGTGCGCCCCGACCACCAGATCGAGCCCCGAAGGGGCCATCGACTCCACCAGGAAACGTCGGGCACCCGCCTTCTCGAGCGCGTCGAGGGCCGCGTCGAGTTCGCCGGGAGTGCGCACGCCCAGCCGCACCCCGCCGATCTCGGTCTTGTGCGGGATCGCCGCGTCGAGCAGTTTGACCGCGACCGGGCCGGGCAGTTCGGCGTGCGCGCGGTGGGCCTCGGCGCGGCTCTCGCACGCCCGTCGCGGCATGGTCGCGACGCCCAGGCCACCGAGCAAGGTCTTGGCCTGGTGCTCGTCCCACGGTCCCGGGCCGAGCCGCGTGATGGGAGCGCGTGCCGTGGCCGCCGGTCCGCTCGCCCGGAGGCGGTGGCGGGCTCGGGCGTCGGCGAGCAGCGCGGCGGTCATGGCCGCCAGACCGGCCGGATCGGCGGCGACCGGCACTCCCCGGTCGAGGAGAGCGCGGCGGGTCCGCCGTACGCCGTCTCCCGTGCCCCCGACGCCGAGGACCAGGGGCGTGCCCGATCGCGTGGTCGCCATCGCGTCCACCGCCTGCACCGGGTCGAACGCGCCGGGCTCGTGCAGCGCGTATCCGGTGACCAGATCCACGCGGTCGTCCGCGGCGACCGTCTCGAGCACGGTCGCGAAGCTCGGACCGGGGCGCCCGGTGTCCACCGGGTTGCGCTGGTACGTCAGTGGAGGCAGCACGGAGGCCAGCGCACGACGCGACTCCGCGCCGAGTTCGGGGACGTTCGCGCCGCGGCGGCGCAGTGCGTCGAGCAGCAGCAGACCGGGCCCGGCCTGCGCGGTCACGACGCCCACCCCTGGGTCGGCCGCCGGCCGCAGCCGGGCCAGCGACAGCGCGCCGACCGCGTCGGCCAGTTCCCGCTCATCGTCCACCAGGACCGCACCGGCCTGGGCGAGAGCCGCGCGGGTGGTGCGCCAGGACGTCGCGAGGGCGCCGGTGTGCGAGGCGGCGAACGCGCCGACGTCGTGGCGGCCGACGACGAGCGCGACGACGGGACGAGCGCGGGTGAGCCGCGCGACCGCGTCGGTCAGCCGGCGGCCGTCGGCGACCGACTCGATGTGCAGGGCCACGGCGGTGGTGCGCTCATCGGCGCGCAGATGGTCGAGCACGTCGGCGGCGGTGAGATCCACCCCGTTGCCCAGGCCGACCGCGAGGCTCACCCCATGGCCGGCCTCGGCGAGCAGGAACGCCAGCGCGTGGTTGACCCCGCCGCTGGCCGCCACGACCGCGATCCCGCCAGCCGGTACGTCGGCCGCGCCCGGGACGAAGCTGGCGGTGAGCCCATGCGCGGGAGCGAGGAAGCCGGAGGTGTTCGGCCCGAGCAGCCGGATGCCGGTACGGGCGGCCGCCTCGGCCAGGTCGCGCTGGTGCCGTTCGCCGTCCGGGCCGGCCTCGGCGAACCCTCCGCCGTACACGATCGCCGCCCGCGCCCCGGCTCCCGCCGCCTCGGTGACGGCCTGGGCGCACGACGGAGCGGGCAGGCAGATCAGCGCCAGATCGAGCGGACCGTGCTCGGCGGCGTCCCGGATCGACGGGTGCAGCCCGGCGGACGGATCCGGGTCGCGGGCGTTGACCAGCCCCACGTGTCCGCGGAAGCCGCGCACCGACCGGGCCAGCGCGGCGCCGAGCTTCGCGGGATCGCGGGACGCGCCGATCACGGCGACGCCTCGCGGTGTGAACAGGGCGTCCAGCCCGGCCGTACGGCGGGCGCCGTGCGGCCGCGGGGCCGGGCCCGGCGCTCCGGAGGTCACCGCGCCATCGGTAGACGCCGTCATGACGGCACGCCCCAGGAGGCGACCGTCGCGGCGGGCGCACCGACGAGGTCGGTGCGCCCGGACAGCACGGCGGTCACCGCGCGGTCGCGATCCATCGCGGCGTCCACGAGCAATGCGGGCAGCCCGTGCCGCAGCCGGGCCTGCTCGGCGAGGAGCCCGCGGGTGTGCGCCGCACCTCCGTGCACGGCGACCAGCGCCGGGCCGGCCGCGGCGAGCCCCGCGAGGGCGTCACGAGCGTCGGCGAGGCCGGACTCGTCGTCCGGTGCCGTGACCCAGGCGCCCCAGCGGGACCGCCCAGAGACCGGTGCGGGGCGCAGCGGCAGCCAGCCGCCGCTCCCAGAGGGGTGGGCGACGGCCGCGTCGGCGCCGTCGGCCTCGACCACCAAGACGCGGTTGGGCAGCGACCATCCGGCCAGGTCGAGAGGAGTGTCCAGGGGATCGGCGCCGTGTTCGGCCCGCCATCGCTCGTGACTCGCGCGTACGAAGTCCGGCGCTCGCCGGGCCAGTCGCTCGTCGGTGATGCTGCGGGACAGGAAGTGATAGGCGAACTGCCACGGCTCGAAGGCGTCGTAGTAACGTCCGAAGTGCTCCCACCAGCCCAGGCTGGGGCGCGCCGCGGCCTGGACGGCCTCGACCGGCGGCCGGGCCGCCGCCTCGTACGCGGCCAGCGCCGCCGGGATGTCGTCGCCGTGCTCGGCCAGCGCGGTCGCGAGCGCGATGGCGTCCTCCATGGCCATCTTCGTACCAGAGCCGACGGAGAAGTGCGCCGTATGCGCGGCGTCGCCGAGCAGCACGACCGGCCGGGGATCGGTCACGTACCAATGGCGGGTGCGACGGGTGCGGAAGTTGCCCCATCGAGAGTTGTTGATGAGCAGCCGGTTCCCGCCGATCTGCTCGGCGAACAGCGCCTCCAGGTACTCCTTGCTGATCATGTCGCTCGGGCCCGGAGCCTGGGCGACGTCGAACGCGTCCAGGCCCGCCGCCCGCCACGACGACTCATCGGTCTCGACGATGAACGTGCTCACGTCCGCGCTGATTGGGTAGGCGTGCACGGCGAACACCCCGTGCGGTCCGCGCTCGTGCACGAAGGTCAGCCCGTCGAACATGTAGTCGGTGCCGAACCAGATGAACTTCGCCGTGGCCGTCTCCGCCGAAGGGCCGAGCCGCTCCGCCAGCTCGGTCCGGATCCGCGAGCCGCTGCCGTCGGCGGCGACCACGAGGTCGTAGTCGTCCAGATCGGCCAAGGTGACCTCGGTGCGGAAGCGCAGTCGCGCGCCCCTGTCATGGGCCTGCTCCTGAAGCAGGGCGAGCAGGGTGCGTCGCGCGATCGCGGCCATTCCGTTGCCGCCGCAGCGGATCCGCTCGCCCTTCAGCCGCACCTCGATGTCCTGCCAGTGGCGGCCGTGCGCCTTGAGTGCCTCCCGCAGCACGGGGTCGGCGTCGTGGATGGCGGCGACCGTACGGTCGGAGAAGACCACCCCGAATCCGAACGCGTCGTCGGGGCGATTGCGCTCGAAGACGGTCACCTCGGCCGAGGGGACGGCGTGCCGGATCAGGGCGGCGAAGAACAGGCCTCCGGGACCGCCTCCGGCGACACCGATGCGGATGGGCGTGGGCATGGCCGGGTCACCCTTCCCCGGCACGGACGATGTTGCGGCACTCGCCGACGCCCTCGATCCGGGTCACCAGCTCGCTGCCCGCCCGCAGGTAGCGCGGAGGCCTGCGAGCGTGCCCCACGCCCCCCGGCGTGCCGGTGGCGATCAGGTCGCCGGGAGTGAGGGTGATGATGTGCGAGATGTAGGCGATCAGCTCCGCAGGGCCGAAGACCAGATCCGCGGTGTCGGCCTTCTGCGTCGGCTCTCCGTCGACGGTGCAGGTCAGCTCGCGTGACAGGGGCTCATCGTCCGAGTCCGCCGTCACCAGCCATGGCCCGACCGGCGTGCTCGACTCGAAGGTCTTGCCCTGCAGCCACTGCGGCGAGCGGTTCTGGAAGTCGCGTGCGGTGACGTCGTTGACCACGGTGTAGCCGGCGATCGCGGCGCGGGCCTGTGCGGGCGTGCCGTGCCGCAGTTCGGCCCCGACGACGACACCGAGTTCGGCCTCCCAGTCGACCGCGGTCGATCCGGCCGGCAGGATCACCGGGTCGTACGCCCCGACGAGGGCGCGCGCGAACTTGGCGAAGAGCGTGGGGTGCTCGGGCGGTTGCCGGCCCATCTCGAGAATGTGGTTCCGGTAGTTGAGCCCGACGCAGAAGATCTTCTCCGGCGATGGCACGGGTGGCGCGTAGTCCAGAGTGGCGAGGTCGTGCCGGGGACCGTCCGCGGCGGCGGCCTCGGTGCGCCATTGCGGACGTCGCAGCAGCGCACCGAGGTCGGCGTGGCCGAGTTCGACCGCGGCGTCCTCGTCCACGCGTACGGCGTGGGTGCCGTCGGCGGTGCGGATCGTCGCGAGCCTCATTCCGTCGGTTCCTCTCGGTGGGTGCGGGCCAGGCCGATGGCCTCGTACACGGGGTCGTCGGAGAAGCGGAAGGCGTCCAGCCCGCTCTCCGTGATGATGGTGAGCGGAGCCCAGGAGGGAACCGCGAACAGGTCGCCGGTGGCGACGTCGTAGCGCTGGTCGCCGACGGTGACCGTGCCCGTGCCGGCGAACACCTGCCAGACGGCCGAGCCGACCACCCGGGTGGTCGCGGTGCGGGCGCCTGGACGGAGGCGGTGCATCTCGGTGCGGATGGTCGGCAGGGCGTCGCGGGAGGTGGCCGGGTCGGTGAATCGCACGACCGCGTGACCGGGTTCGACGACGCCCGGGAAGCCCTCGTCCTCCAGCTCCAGCTGAGCGGTGAGCGCCGCGTCGGTGTGCTTCCAGCGGTAGGCCAGCAGCGGTGACGCGGGTGTCGCGGGTGCTCCGACGGGGCGTAGTCCGGGGTGGCCCCACAGCCGCTCGTTGCGGGAGACCGTGGGTGTGGCCCTGGTGGTGAGCCGGTCGGGGCCGAACTCGAAGAAGCCGGCGTCGAGTCCGCGGACCAGCGGGATGTCCAGGCCGTCGATCCAGGCCATCGGCCGGTCGGTGGTGTTGTGATGCTCGTGGAAGTGCATGCCGGGGGTCAGCAGGAGGTCGCCGCGGCGCATGGCGACGGGATCACCCTCCACGTTGGTCCACACGCCTTCGCCTTCCACGACGAAACGGAAGGCGGTCTGTGTGTGCCGGTGCGCCGGGGCCTCCTCGCCCGGGCCGAGGTACTGGATCGCCGCCCAGAGGGTGGGCGTGGCGTACGCGGTTCCGGGCAGGCCCGGGTTGGCCAACGCGATGGCGCGGCGCTCGCCGCCCCGGCCCACCGGCACCAGCTCGCCGCTGCGGGCGGCCAGCGGGTACAGCACCGACCAGCGCCACAGCGCCGGCACGGCGTCCGGCTGCGGCTGGGGCGGCATCAGGCCCTCGCGTTGAGTCCACAACGGGGTCAGGTGGGCGGCGGCGAAGTCGGCGTAGAGCTTCTCCAGCGCGGCCTGCTCCTCGGTCTCCTCGCTGATCGTCACGGCGGCGTTCTCCTTCGTCGGTTCACCTGACGCGAACATAAGTCATCTAGTCGACGAGCGTCTACTAGATGACACTATTCTTCCGTCGAAGTCGGTGACTCTTGGATCGCGAGCAGCCGGTCGACGTACGCCTCGGCTTCGCGGCGCAGCAGGCCGTGGGTCTCCAGGAACACCTCATGGGCGGCGCGGCCGGTCCAGTCCTCGGGCAGCAACTCGGGCGGCAGATCCGGGTCCCGGAAGGGGAACAGGCGGTAGTCATGGACCAGGCGCATTCGCTCGATGAGCGCCTCACGGCCCCGCGGCTCGCCGGCGCGATGGCGGGCGAGCCGGGACCGGTAATGGTCGAGCAATGAGCCGTAGTCCTTGTTCAGGCCGACCAGGTCCCAGGACCTGGCCGCCATGTCCCGGTCGGCCGCGGCGCTCTCCGAACGGGCATGGAGAACGTCGAGCCGGACCGAGGTGTGGTCGGCGAAACTCTGCCGGACCTGCGCCGAGCGGTCGTGCGGGCTGATCCACACTGACGCCGACAGCATGCCGAACCCAAGCCAGGAGAGCCGCTTGCGGAGTTGCTCACGCAGCGCGCGATCGGTCTCGGGCACCGAGTAGATGATCATGTGCCACCGGCCGTCCCACGGTCCGGACTCGCGCGCGAAGATCCGTTCTCTGCCCTCGTCGAGCAGCTGCCAGGCGGCGTCGGTGAGAGAGTAGACGGTCTCCCTGCCCTCGCGGCGGCTCTCCAGCCAGCCCTCCTTGCGCATCCGAGCCGCCACGACCCGCACCGTCGTCTCGGGGACGCCGAAACAGTCCATCAGTGCGACCAGGCCACGCAGCCGGACGCTGCCGCCGCGGTAGCGCAGGTAGTCGCCGAACAGGTCGAGCACCAGTGACCGTGGCTTCATGCGCGTCTCCTCGGGATCCCGTGACAGTTCGGCGGAATTTCGTGTCATCTTCTTGACGGCCGTCTCTAACATGGATCACATTTTAGCCACGCGCCGTACCGAGCGATCGTCCACTCCGAAGGAGACGCCATGACAGAGACGTTCGTCCTCATCTCCGGAGCCTGCCACCCCGGCTGGACCTGGCGCCTCGTGGCACAGGAACTCCGCGCCGCGGGTCACCGGGTCCTCGCCCCGGACCTGCCCGGACTGGCCGACGGCGACGACCCGGAGCGATACAGCCTGGCGAACGTCGCCGACTTCATCGTCGACCTCGTCGAGCACCACGATCTGCGGGCCGTCACCCTGGTCGGGCACAGCTGGGGCGGCTATCCCCTCACCGCCGCCGCGCCGCGACTGGCCCCCCGGCTGCGCAGGCTCGTCTACTGGAGCGCCTTCGTCCCGGCGGAGGACACACCACTGATCGAGGAGGTTCCGCCGTCCTACGCCGAGATGTTCAGGCAGGTCGCCGCGGCATCCGGGAACAACAGCATCGTCTTTCCCCTCGAGGTCTTCCGCACCGCGTTCATGCAGGACGCCGACGAGAGCGTCCAGCGCATGGTGCACGGCCTACTCGTGCCGCAGCCGCTGCGCTACTTCACGGAGACCGTTACGCCGATCGATCCCGCGGCGCTCGGCGTGCCCGCCGCCTATGTGACCAGTCCGGACGACCTCGCGCTGCCGCCCGGTGAACTCGGCTGGACCCCCAGATTCCCGCAACGCCTCGGCGCCGGGACGCCGGTCATCGAGTACGCCGGCAGCCACGAGGCCCAGTTCACCCGCCCCGCCGAACTCACCGCCGCGCTGCTCAAGGCCTGAGCTCCCCCCGAGGCCGAGGGACGCTGGACGACGGCCCCGACGCCCGGAAAGCCGCAGGCCGCTGAACTGATCTGAACCGGCATCAAGGAATGTCACCGATCCCCGCCGACCTGGGGTTTCTCGAAAAGCCGGTCAGCACCCCCCAGGCCCCAGCCCATCGTGAGTCCGTTCGCTTCGCCTGGATCGGGGGGGTCTGAAAGACCCTCTCAGCCAGCGCGACCGCGCTCGTAACGTGGAGTCGAATCTTCGCGACGGCAGGCCCGACGCGATCACGAAGCTCGGAATCATGAGGAGGCGCCATGCGTGGCGTGGTGATGTATACCCCCGGTGACGTGCGTGTCGTGGACCGGGACGACCCGAAGATCGCCGAGCCGACGGATGCGATCATCCGGCTCACGGCGACGTGCATCTGTGGGTCGGACCTGTGGGCATATCGGGGTGTGGAGCCGGTCGACCACCAGATCATGGGTCACGAGTACGTGGGCGTGGTGGAGGAGGTCGGCGCGGAGGTGAAGAACGTCAAGGTCGGTGACTTCGTCGTCGGTTCGTTCGTCATCTCCGACAACACGTGCGAAATATGCCAGGCGGGATTCCAATCGCAGTGCGTGCACGCGCAGTTCGCCAACGCGGTAGCGGGCACGCAAGCGGAGAGGGCGCGTATCCCGCTCGCCGACGGCACCCTGGTGGCTACCCCTGGTCAGCCCGACCCGGAGCTGATCCCGTCGCTGCTGGCGGCATCCGATGTTCTCGGCACCGGATGGTTTGCCGCTGCCGCCGCCGAGGCGGGCCCGGGCAAGACGGTGGCCGTGGTCGGTGACGGTGCGGTCGGTCTGATGGCGATCCTCGCGGCCAAGCAGCTGGGTGCCGAGCGGATCATCGCAATGAGCCGGCACAAGGATCGACAGGAGCTGGCTCGCTTCTATGGCGCGACCGACATCGTTGAGGAGCGCGGCGATGAGGGTGTCGCGAAGATCAAAGAACTCACTGGTGGTCTCGGCGCACATTCGGTGGTCGAGGCGGTGGGCACGCAGGAGTCGTTCATGCAGGCGGTCGGTGCCACCCGCGGCGGTGGCCATCTCGGCTATGTCGGTGTGAACCACGAAGTGCAGATTCCCGGCATCGAGCTGTTCTTCGCCGGCATCCACACTCTCGGCGGCCCCGCCCCGGTGCGCCGGTTCCTTCCGGACCTGATCCAGTTGATCTGGGACCGGAAGATCGACCCCGGGAAGGTCTTCGACCTCACCCTATCGCTCGAGCAGGCCGCGGAGGGGTACAAGGCGATGAACGAGCGCCGCGCCACCAAGGTGCTCCTCACCGTCTGATCCTGGAAGGAGCCGGGATGGACGGTCTTCACCGGACCTCCCACCCCACGCGGGATCGACATATCGTCGTTGTGAGGTAGAAGAAGTGGTGGGCATGCGGTCGAAGGAAGAGATTCGGCAGTTCCTCGTCTCGCGCCGTGCGAACGTCACCCCGGCGCAGATGGGGCTGCCCGACTACGGCGACGAGCGCCGTGTTCCGGGCCTGCGCCGTGAGGAGGTCGCGCAGCTGGCCGGTGTCAGCACGGACTACTACACGCGCTTGGAGCGAGGCAACATTCAAGGCGCCTCGGACAGCGTCCTCAACGCGATCGCGCGCGCTCTGCAGCTCACCGACGTCGAGCGCGAGCACCTGTTCGACCTCGCCCGGCCTGCCCCGGTCACGCACGCAGCGTCCGCCGGTCGGACAACCGTGATTCGTCCGTCTGTGCGACGCATGCTCAACGCGTTCACCGCGCCGGCGGTGTTGTACAACGTCACCCAGGACATCGTCGCCGCCAACGTCCTCGGGCGAGCCCTCTTCGCGCCGCACTTCGAATCCGACCGGCCCAACATGGCACGGTTCACATTCCTCGACTCCCGCGCCCCGCACTTCTACCAGGATTGGCCGATGGCGTGCAGCCTCACTGCGGCGACGCTCCGCTTCGAAGCCGGCAAGGACCCCCTCAATGAGGAACTCACGGCCCTGATCGGTGAGCTGTCCACGCGCAGTCCTCAGTTCCGCCGCGATTGGGCAGACCAAGACGTCCACGAACACCGCACCGGGACCAAGGCCTACCGGCACCCCGCCGTCGGCGACCTCGAGCTGGACTTCGAAAACCTCGAGATGCCCGGCGAACCCGGCCTGCAGATCGTCACCTTCAACGCTGACGAGGGCAGCCCGTCGGCCGACAAGCTGATCCTCCTGGCCGCCTGGGCGGCCACGCAGGACTTCGAGGTGACCGAAGCCCGCGACGACGTCGACGACGACTGACGCCGACATTGCGAGAGCGCGGGCTACACCGCGCGCCGGCCGCTCGATGCTGCAATTCGCGCATCGGACGACTCGCTGCGTGAAGACCGTGGCCGCCGAAGAAAGCAATGCCTCACATCCTTCGCCGGGGTGGCCTGACAGGTCCTCCCAGTCATCTTTCTGACCGGCCAATACGTGGAATGAGCAGCAACGAGCCTCGGACGGATAGGCCAGCAGACGCGACGAACGGCCGATGGTCACGAAAGCCCGACGTGGGTGCCGCGGGCCACCGGCGCGACGGCAATTGGGCACGAACACCCACTGCGCACCAGCCACAAAAGGAGAACCATTGCTCACCGTCAAGGCCTACGCGGCGCCGTCCGCGACCGAACCCCTGATCCCGACCACGATCGAACGTCGGGACGTCGGCCCGAAGGACGTCCTGATCGCCATCCGTTACGCCGGCATCTGCCACTCCGACATCCACACCGTCCGAGGCGACTGGGGCCCGATCGCCTACCCACAGGTCGTCGGCCACGAGATCGTCGGCGAGGTCGTGGAGATCGGCTCCGAGGTCACCAAGCACCAGGTCGGCGACCGCGTCGGCGTCGGCTGCATGGTGAACTCCTGCCGCGAGTGCGAGAACTGCCGCGCCGGCATGGAGCAGTACTGCCTCAATGGCAACACCGGCACGTACACCAGCGTCGACCGCGACGGCACCATCACCCAGGGCGGCTACTCCACGCACATCGTCGTTGACGAGGACTTCGTCCTCCGCGTCCCCGAGGCCATCCCGTACGAGGCCGCCGCTCCCCTGCTGTGCGCGGGCATCACCACCTACTCCCCGCTGGCGCACTGGAACGCCGGGCCGGGCAAGCGCGTCGCGGTCGTCGGGATGGGCGGCCTCGGACACATGGCCGTCAAGATCGCCGTCAGCATGGGCACCGAGGTGACGGTCCTCTCGCGCAGGCTCGCGAAGAAAGACGACGGGCTCGCCTTCGGAGCGAAGGACTACTTCGCGACCGACGACGACGCCACGTTCGACACACTCGCGAACAGCTTCGACCTCATCATCAACACCGTGAGCGCACCCCTCAACCTCGACCGGTACCTGACGCTGCTGCGCCTGGACGGCACGATGGTCAACGTCGGCGCCCCCGCGCAGCCGCTTCCCATCACGATCTTCACCCTGTTCGGCAACCGCCGATCGTTCGCGGGCTCCGGCATCGGCTCCATCGCCGAGACGCAGGAGATGCTCGACTTCTGCGCCGAGCACGGTATCGCCCCCGAGACCGAGCTCATCTCCGCCGACCAGATCAACGACGCCTACGAACGCGTGCTCTCCAGCGACGTGCGCTACCGGTTCGTCATCGACACCGGGACCCTGTGACGAACCGAGCATTGACGAGGCGGAGGCAGCCACCGATGGCTCCGCCCCGTCTCGCATCAGCGTTTGATCACGTGTGGGCATCGAAACCGATCGCCCGGCAGGTAGGAGACCAGCCGGGCGAGGCGATGGCCTGGGCCGGCTATGGCAGTGCCCTGCTGAACCTGCGCCGAGCCGGCGAAAGCGAGCATGCCTTCCAGCAGACCGGCGACGCCTACTCCCACGCCGTCGCCCTCCAGGCGATGACCGACGCGGAACGCCGGTCCTGACCGGCGCTGCCACCGTCCTACGTGTCGAGCAGTTCCGGGGCGAAGACGTCCTCGATCCTCCACTGCCGGGTGGACAGGCCCTGCTCGTAGTGATACCGCAGGTAGGTATCGAGGGTGGCGCGGTTGGCCGAGATGCCGTACGGCCACCAGTCCTCGGGGAATTCTTCGCCGTTGCGATCGACCAGGGCGTTCATCCACGGCACCATGGTCTGGACCTGGTAGAGCCTGCGGTTCCGGCGGTAGCGGTCGGCGGCGGTGTCCTTCGCCTCGGAGAATGCGCGGTAGAGGTCGTGCGCGAGGTCAGGACGGTTCCGGAGGAGATCCCGCCGTACGACGATCGTGTGCATGATCGGGAAGATCCCGGTTCGCCGGTGGTAGTCGCGCTCCAGCGGCTCGAAGTCGGGGAACAGTCTTGCGACGTTCGGGGATGCGTCGAGCACGCACTGTGGGACGTTCGCCGAGAACAGGGCGTCGATCTCGCCCGCGTCGAGCATCGCGCTCAGTGTCCCTCCCTCCGGCGCGACGGTCACGTCGACGTCGGCGGGATGCGGGTGGGGGATGAAGTCGAAGGGGGCCGCGGGGTGTTCCAGGCCACCGATCACCCAACGGCTTTCTTCGGGTTTGAACCCGTACTCGTCCATCAGGACCCCTTTGGCCCACACGCCGGAGTCCTGACCATAGGTGCCGAACTCACCGATGGTCTTGCCCACGAGATCACCTGGTTCGGTGATTCCGCTGCGGGTGTTGACGAAGACGCATGAGTGCCGGAATACGCGATTCGGGAAGATCGGCAACGCTACGAACGGCAGGCCCGTCTCCAGGAGCCGCAGGTAGAACGTGAGCCCGAGTTCGGCGACGTCGAACTCGTCTCCGCGGATCAGCCGCTCGAAGATCTCCGGCAGAGTGGCCCCGGTTTCCATCGTGACGTTCATGCCGTCGACGGTGGCGCTTCCGTCGAACAGCGGCCGCGTCGTGTCGTACTGGAAGCACCCGATCGTGAGAGCGGGGTCGGTCATGGATATCACTCCCCATCAGCGTTACCGCCTCCCATCGTTGGCAGTCGCGGACCGGCTGTCCAAGACCATCTCGGCACGTCCGATACCGCACGGGTATCGTGTCGCGGTGGACCTACGCGCGCTCCGGTACTTCGTCGCCGTCGCCGAGGAGCGCCACGTCGGCAGGGCGGCGAGCCGCCTGCACATGACGCAGCCGCCGCTCAGCCGGGCGATCCGGCAACTCGAGGACGAACTCGGCGTCACCCTGTTCGAGCGCACCCCGAAGGGAGTCACCCTCACGCCCGCCGGAACCACGTTGTACGACGAAGCGAGTGCGTTGCTGGGGCAGGCCGACCGGATCCGCAGCCGCGTGACCGCCATGGCGGGGGCGGCGACCCTCACCGTCGGGACGCTGGCGGACGCGGCCGAACAGGTCGGCGGTCGGCTGGTCCCGCTCTTCCGGGCACGTCATCCGCACGTGAACGTCGGTGTCCACGAATCGGACCTCGGCGATCCGACGGCCGGGCTTCGCGCCGGCCTGGTCGATGTGGCGCTGACCCGAACTCCCTTCGACGACACCGGCATCGGCATGCGCGTCCTGCGTTCGGTTCCCGTCGGCGTGGTGATGCGTGACGATGACCGGCTGGCGGGTCGGGCTTCGGTGTCTTCGGCCGACCTGGCCGGCCGGCGGTGGGTCCGGCTGCCGGACGGCACCGATCCGATGTGGACCGCGTACTGGACCGGCGGTGCGCACGACGACCCATCGCCGGTCATGCGAACGATCCAAGAGTGCCTGCAAGCGGCCCTGTGGAACGGAACGTCGGCGCTCGCCCCGATCGATCAACCGCTGCCCGCCGGCCTCATCGCAGTCCCGTTCGCCGATCGCCCGCCGAGCGACCTCGTCGTGGCGTGGCCGAAGACCGGACGGAATCCGCTGGTCCGCAGCTTCGTCCACGTGGCCGACAACGGCTGGGGCCCCTGAACGAGAGTCCAGCCGGTACGAGGGCGGCCACACAGACCCCGGCCCAGCAACCCGACACTCGCCCGTCGGCAGCGGCGAGTACTGCTCAGGATCGGCACCGTCGCGCGGTCGGCGGCATGAGCGTGCGTTCGATGCCGGGCCCGGCGGCCCGTTCTACCGGCTGACGCGGAGGAGATCTCTGCGGCATGCGACGATCAGGTCACCGTCAGGCGCCCAGGCGAGTGCGGTGGCCGGGTACGGCAGTGCCAGCACGTCGACGACCGTCCTTGCCACGAGGTCGAGCAGGGACACCGAGCCGTCCGTTCGGGCCACGGCGGCCAAGGGCCTTCCGAGGCTGTGGACCGCCAGGGCGGTGACCGCGTCGTCGTTGTCCGGGTCGAGATGCCACGTGGCGCCCGTGCCGAGGTTTCTGATGCGCACCACATGGTGGCGCACTGTGACGATCGCCGGTCCTTCATCGAGCTGGGCGAAGGCGTGCACGCGTTCAAGAACGTCGATGGCATCGGTGACCGGGGTGGCCACGGGGACGCGACCGGCGAGATCCCACAGCTGGAATGGCCCGAAGGCGCGGCTGACCGCGACGACCGGGCGTCCGCGCAGGTCACCGACCGCGATGCCGTCGGGTTGATGCCGGCCGGGGATGTCGCCGACGCGGTCGGCGGTGGCGAGGTCGGTGATGTGCAGCGTCGCGTCGCAGCCGGCAGTGAGCACGACCGGACGACCGTCGAGGTCGGCGATGACGACGATGCGCACCTCACCCCGATGGTCGACGATGACGGGCTGATCCGGACCGCTGTCGGACCATCGGTGCAACTCGCCATCGGGCGCGCCGTGCAGGTCACCGCCGCCGGCCAGGACAGCGGCGCCTCCGCCGACCGGCGTCGCCACGACCGCGCGGACCGGCGCGGGCAGCGCACCGACCATTGGTTCGCGCATACCGTCCTTCAGCCGCCATGAGCCGATGGTCCCGTCCGTGCCACCGGCGATGACGTGGCCTCCGGGGGCGACGGCGATGCACTGGATCGTGCTCGTATGACCGGCACCGTCACCGGCACCCGGATGCCGTGTCTCGGATCCGACCCGCCAGACTCCGATGGCCTCGTCGGTGCCGGACGCGGTGACCACGGTCCCCGGACCGTCAGTGGTCAGCGCGCACCAGCTGGTCGGTCCGACCATGGGCAGCCCCGCCGACCGGTCGGCGTCGACGTCCCACAGGCGCACCGTCTCGTGGTCGCTGAGCGCCAGCAGGCACCGGCCGTCGGCTGCGACCACGCCGGCGATGTCATGCGCCATCCGATGGCCGGCCATCCGGCAGTTCACTCGCGTCCCCGAGGCGGTGTCCCAGACCTCCACGTCGCCGTCGAACGACAGCAGGGCGACCAGAGCGTGCCCGCCCGGCCAGGTGGCGATCTTCCTCGTCTTCGACGCGGCCGGGAGAGAGCCGATCCGCACGCCTGCTTCCAGGTCCCACAGCCCGATGACATCGCCTGCGGCGACCGCGACGGCGCGGCCACCGACGGCCATCGCCGATACGGCGTTGAGTCGCTCTCCGGTGTCGATCACCCGCACTTCGTCGGTGGTCAGGTGCGTGATGCGGATGCTCTGGTCCCAGCCCGCCGAGACCACGGCCGGTCCGTCGTCCAGCGCGACGGTCGCCAACCCCTGCACGACATCCCTGTGGCCTGTGATCTCACCCAGTACGACGCCGGACTCCAGGTCGATCAGCTTCGGGGTTGCGCTCCAGTCGCAGGTGACGGCCACCGGACGGCCGTGAACGGCCGTGGCGACAAGATGTGTCCCGCCGGCATCGTGGATCGTGCGCACCAACTCGCCGGTCGCGGCGTCCCACACCTGTACCGCCGTCGCGGCGCAGTCGTGGGTGTCCGGCCGTGCACAATCGCCGTCGTAGTGGACATCGGTCGCCGTCACATAGACCGGCACACCATCGACCACGGCGCTGACGACGGCGTCGGCCCGAGCCTGCGGGAATGCGCGGCACAGGCGGGGATCGGCACCCGAACTCGTCGTCCACACGATCCGCACCCACGAAAGGCTACCGGCGAGACGGCAGCCTTTCGTGGCGCGTACGAATCAGGCCGTGGGCTGCGGCTCCAGCTTCGGGTCTGGACCGTAGGCGTTGTCTCCGCGGTCGCCGGCGGTGGCCATGAAGACGATGAGGATGATGGTCCCGATGATGGGGATGAGGCCGATCAGCAACCACCATCCGGTCCGCCCGGTGTCGTGCAGCCGACGGACGCCCACCGCGAGCGACGGGATGAGCACCGCGAGTCCGTAAACGAAGCCGAGGATGCCGACCGCCCTCACCGCCATGCCGATCAAATCAAGCACGAAGGTGATGATGACGTTGAAGAGGACGAACATCCAGTATTCCGTGCGACGTGCTCGCCCGTCGAAACCTGCATAATTCCTGAGTACGGCGAGATACCAGCTCATGCACCCTCCCACCCGTTTCACCGCAGACCTTTTTATCCCCCGAAGGCCTGCGCATTAAATGTAAGGTAAAGGAGCTTCGTCGGCAAGAGTCCGGCTAGAGCACGCTGGAGCCAATCCGCGTCGCCGGCCTGGCGATAATGATCGACGATCAAAGTCGGCGGCCTTCCCTACCGGCTCGATCACGGATGGGGCTCGAATCGGCCGCGATTTTGTCGCATCGGGTAATCCGTCCATTCGGGATTGAGCTCGAGGTGATAGCAGGTCGTCAGCGTCACGGGCGGGAAGTTCTGGCCGTTCACTCCGTTCGCCGTTCGGGCCGCCTTCGCCGACCTGACCGTTGCCGGCTTGGCAACGGTGTCGTCGCCAAGCCGGCGCCACCGTTCGGACTGATCGTTTCGGCGGCGTGCTTCCGGTTCAGATCGTCTTGATCGTGCCGCCGTCGATGACGTAGTCGACGCCGGTGATGTTGCCGGCCATGTCGGACAGGAGGAACGCGATCAGGGCCGCCACTTCCTCGGGTTCGGTCATGCGGCCGGTCGTGACGTTTTGGGCTTTCGCCATCTGCTGGACGAATTCGGCAAGGCTCGTGCCGGCCGCGGCGGCCCACTTGCCGACCTGGCCATCGGGGTCCGTGTAGACGGAGGTGCGGACCAGACCGGGGGAAATGGTGTTCACGCGCACGCCTCGGGGACCGAATTCCTCGGCCAGGGACTTGCCGAGCGCGGTGAGTGCCGCCTTGGCCGAACTGATGGCGACCGGGAAGCCCCCAGGCATCCGGGCCAGAATGGAGGAGACGTTGACGATCGCTCCCCGACGCTCGATCAGGCTGGGCAGAGCCGCACGAGTGGCACGGACGGTACTGAGCATGTTGATGTCGAACGTGCCGGCCCACTCGCTGTCGTCGACCTCGAGGAAGCCGACGGTCGCCTTGTCCCCGCCTCCCACGTTGTTCACCAGCAGGTCGATGCCGCCCAGCTCGGCGAGAGCGGTGTCGATGAGGGCGGAGACTCCTTCCGCGGTGCTCAGGTCGGCCGACACCGCGTGTGCGCCGGTTTCCTCCAGTTCGGGCGTGATGGTGCGGGCTGCGCCCACGACGCGGACGCCTTCGTCGGTCAGGGTCCGGACGGTGGCGAGTCCGATGCCCCGGCCGGCACCGGTGACAACAGCCGTCTTGGCGGTGAGGTTGAGGTTCACGACACTCCAATTACTGAGCTGTAGGTACAAGACGCGAATGGTGAGCATGTCGGCCAGACCGGTTCCCCGGTTCGGCTCATGGAGTCGGTCGTCGCGCCCGGCCGCCTGCGGCCGACCGCCTCGAACCGGATGGGTGGCCCGCAGCGGTTACGGTTCCGAGCTCACGTTAACCCACAGATGTCGGTTTTCCAACACATGACTGAAAATCAACACATGTTGGATATGTGATACGAGAGAAGGTACGCTCTGGCACATGGGCATGACCAAGAGCAGCAGCGCCCTGCCAGGCGATCGACGCGTGCGGCGCACCCGGGCGGCCCTGCAGCGCGCCCTGATCGACCTCGTCGAGGAGCGGGACCTTTCGCAGATCAGCGTCGCCGACGTCGTCGACCGGGCCGAGGTGAACCGCTCGACGTTCTACGGCCACTACCGGGACGTGCACGAACTGGCCGAGGCCGCCTGCACCTCGATGATCGACGACCTGATCGGGTTCGTCCTCGCCCTCGACCCCGCCCACGCGAACCCGTCCGATCCCCCGGAGGACCCCGACCCGCCGCTGACGGCCTTCTTCGCGCACTTCGCCGAGCACGCCGGCCTCTACCGCAGCCTGCTCGGATCGACAGGAAGCGCCCGCGTCATCGAGCACGTACGCCTGCGCACCATGGCAGCCGCCCACTCCTCCGGACAGCTTCCCGCCACGGACGACGCCCCGCCGCCGGACACCGCGGACCCGTCCGGCATCCCGCACGACGTTCCCGCCGCGTTCGTCGCCGGCGCACTCATCGGTGTGGCCACCGACTGGCTGCAGCGCGGATGCCCGCGAACACCGACCGAGATGACCATCCTGACCAAGCCGCTCATGGCCGCCCTGTCGGCCGGCACCGGCACGCCGCGCACGTCGTAGCCCCTGGTGACCGTCGCAAAGCGATACGCCGGCGCCGGCTGAAAGCCCCGCAGCCGGGAGGTGGGCTTCCTGGCGGTGGGACCGGATGCCCACTGCGCCGCGGCCCTGGGTCGTTAATGATTGGCTGTGTTCGGTCGATGCCTCGTAGGGTGCCGGTCATGGCTTGTCGCATTTCTGAGCTGATAATCCCTTGCCGGGATCCGCAGCGGCTGGCGGCGTTCTGGTGCGAGGTGCTGGGCTTCATCGTGCTCGACACCGAGGACGAAGGCGCGGTGGAGATCGGACCGCAGGAAGGGTTCGGCGGATTGCAGCCGACTCTGATCTTCAGCCCCACTACCGAACCGAAGACGGGCAAGCTGCGGCTGCACTTCGACGTCAACGCCACCGACCGCGATCAGGACGCCGAACTCGAACGCCTCCTGAAGCTCGGCGCGCGCCCGGCCGACGTCGGCCAGACCGGCGAGGAGCCCTGGCACGTCCTGGCCGACCCCGAAGGCAACGAATTCTGCCTCCTGCGAGCCCGCCTGAGCTGAGCATCCGCGCGGGTCATGCCGAGCGGTTCGTCAGCAGCAGTCCGGCCAAGGCCGCGGCTGCGAGTACGAGGACGAACAACATGTAGTCGCGGGCGGTGGCGATGAGCCCTCCGCCGTGTACGACCAGCACCCCGGCGACGACGGAGGGCACGCCCATGCCCAGGTAGCAGATGACGTAGAGGACTGACAGCAGGCCGGCCCGTTCGTGCGCGGCGGCGAGGGGGGCGACGGTGCGGATGCCGCCCTGGAACCCGGCCCCGAAACCGACGCCTGCGACGACGGTGCTGCTGAGGAACCCGACGGTCGAGGACTGGTCGACCGCGACCATCGTGCATCCCTCGGCCACCACGAGCATGGTGATACCGACCAGCATCACGGTGCGGGGTGCGATGCGGCCGAGCATGACGGTCGACAGCGAGCCGACCACGGCGAGCAGGAAGAATCCGAGCGCGCCCAGCACCACAGAGGAGGAGCCGGACAGCTGCCTCGCCAGCGCCGGACCGAGCGATCCGTAGAAACCCGCGAGCGCCCACACGGCGAACAAGATCGGCGCCGCCGCGAGCACGGGGCCGCGCAGGCCGGCGGGCACCGTGAACTCAGGGAGGACCGCGACGCGCGCACCGGGCTTGCGGGGCACGGTCTCCGGCATCAGGACCACTCCGATGCCTTGCAGGAAGAAGACGCCGACGAGCACGAGATAGACCAGGTGGGTGGGTGCCGGCGCGTACTGGACCAGCAGCCCGGACAGCAGCGCTCCAGTGCCGGTACCGATTCCCGGCGCGGCCGCGTTGGCCACCGTGCCGCGCCTGCGGTCGACGTCGATCATCGCCGCGCCGAGCGCGCCGAGTGCCCCGCCGGTGGAGATGCCTTGCAGCACCCGGCCGACCAGCAGAGCACCGACCCCGCCCGCAGTGGTGAGCACCACCACGGCGACCGTTTGCACCGCGAGCGCGGCCAGCAGCACGGGCCGGCGACCGATGTTGTCGGACACCCGTCCGAGCACGAGCAGCGCGAGCAGCACCGCGATCGCGTACACGCCGAAGACGACGGTGGTGGTGATCGGCGAGAAGTCCCACATGCGGGCGTAGGTCGCGTACAGCGGGGTCGGCGCGCTGGAGGCGGCCAGGAAGGATATGACGATCGAGGCCAGCAGCACCAGGCTGCCGACGCCGGGACGCCGCGCGGGGACGGCGGCCTCGCCGTGTCGCGGCGGGCTCCCGGCGGCGGGCAGTACGCGTTCGGATCCGGTCATGCCTTGAGCATCGCTACGTCGTCCGGCGTCCACGAGTGGCAGAAATGCCCACTTTCGCTAGAATGCCGCCATGACCGTCCATCGGGTGGCTGTGCTGGCGCTGGACGGGATGGCCCCGCTCGACCTGGCCATCCCGCTGCAGATCTTCGGCCCGCGCGCCGAGACCCCCTACGAGGTCTCCGTGTGCGGACCGGCCGGTTCCGTCTCCACCACCAGCGGCTTCGCGCTGGCCGTCACCAGCGGACTGGACGTCCTGCGCGCGGCCGACACGCTGATCGTGCCGGGGTTCGGCCCGGAGTTCCTGCCGCAGCCGGATCCGGTGCCGCCGTCGGTGCTCGACGCGCTGGCCATGGCCCGCGACCGAGGCCGGCGGGTGGTCTCCATCTGTACCGGCGCGTTCGCGCTGGCCGCGGCCGGCCTGCTCGACGGGCTGCACGCCACCACACACTGGCAGTACACGGACGAACTCGAACGGAATTACCCCGCCGTGCACGTGGATCGTGACGTGCTCTACGTGGACGAGGGCGACATCCTCACCTCGGCCGGGGTGTGCTGCGGCATCGACCTGTGCCTGCACATCCTGCGCCGCGACCTGGGCGCCGTTGTGGCCAACCAGATCGCCCGGCGCATCGTCGCCGCTCCCCACCGCGACGGCGGCCAGGCCCAGTACGTACCCGCGCCCGTCGCGGTCACCGGCGACACGGCGCTGGCCGACACTCGGGCCTGGGCTCTGGAACGCCTCGGGCAGCCGCTCACCGTGACCCAACTCGCCCGCCACGCCGGCATGTCCGAACGCTCCTTCATGCGCCGGTTCGTCGAGGAGACGGGCACGACGCCACTGCAGTGGCTGGTGGGCGCCCGGCTCGGCCTGGCACGCGAACTCCTGGAGACCACCGACCACTCGATCGACCTGGTGGCGCACGACTCCGGCCTGGGCTCGGCCGCCAACCTGCGACTGCATTTCCGGCGCGCGCTCAACACCACGCCGACCGCCTACCGGCGCGCCTTCACCCGCCACGTCCCGCACCCACGCCCGTGACGTCCGGTCGAGCGGGTGAAAAAGGCCTCTGGCCCCGCCGGCGCGGCGTGCGTACGCAGAGTGGTACGACGTGGACAACAGCCCCAGAGGACTCATGACACTGCCTCCCGCGCCGTCCTCCCGCCTGCGCCGCGTCGCCGTCCTGGTGCTCGAGGGCGCGAAGCCGCTTGACGTCGGCATCCCCGCGCAGGTGTTCACGACCCGGGTGAGCATGCCGTACGAGGTGCGGGTGTGCGGCGCGGCACCCGGGCTTGTGACCGGCGGCGATGGCCTGGCCTACCACGTCGCCCACGGTCTCGACGCGCTCGCGTGGGCCGACATCGTCTTCGTCCCCGGCTATCGGCTCCCGGACCGCGACGACCCGCCGCCGGCCGTCGTCGATGCGCTGATCACCGCACACGACCGAGGTGCGCGGCTTGCCGCCATCTCGACGGGTGCCTTCGCGCTCGCCGCCACGGGCCTGCTCGACGGCAAGCGCGCCACGACGCACTGGCACTACACGCGGGCGCTCACGCAGAAGCATCCGCTCGTCCGGGTCGACGAGAACGTCCTGTTCGTCGACGAGGGCAGCGTGCTGACGTCGGCCGGCGCCGCCTCGGGCATCGACCTGTGCCTGCACATCCTGCGCGGCGATCTCGGAGTGGCCGTGTCGAACCACGCGGCCCGGCGCCTGGTCGCGGCCCCCTACCGCAGCGGCGGCCAGGCGCAGTACGTGCCGCGCAGCGTGCCCGAGCCGCTCGGTGAACGGTTCGCCGCGACCCGCGAATGGGCCCTGCACCGGCTCGACGAACCCCTCAACCTCGAATCCCTCGCCCAGCACGCGGCGGTCTCACCGCGCACGTTCTCGCGGCGCTTCGCCGAGGACACCGGGTACACGCCGATGCAGTGGGTCATGCGCGCCCGCATCGACCTGGCCCGTGAGCTGCTCGAGCGTTCGAAGCGCAGCGTCGAGCAGATCGCGAACGACGTCGGTCTCGGCACCGGCGCGAATCTGCGGAGGCACTTCCAGCGCATCCTCGGCACCACGCCCAGCGAGTACCGGCGTACCTTCACCCGCGGCGAGTAGCCCGGCGTCTGGCGCGATCCTTTCGAACCATGGCGCTCACGCCACGGCCATGGCCGGATCCCGCACGCGAGACTGGTGACGAACCGAAGGGACACCACAGATGACTCGCATCGCCATCAACGGATTCGGCCGCATCGGACGCAACGTGCTGCGCGCCGTGCTCGAACGCGACAGCAAGCTCGAGATCGTCGCCGTCAACGATCTCACGGAGCCCGTCGCCCTCGCCCGGCTCCTCGCCTTCGACACCGCGGCTGGACGGCTCGGCCGTCCGGTGACCGTCGACGGGGACGCCCTTGTCGTCGACGGCCGACGCATCACGGTGCTCGCCGAGCGGGAGCCGGCGCGGCTGCCGTGGGCCGAGCTCGGCGTCGACATCGTGCTGGAGGCGACGGGCCGCTTCACCTCGGCCAAGGCCGCCCGCGCCCACCTGGACGCGGGAGCGAAGAAGGTCCTCGTCAGCGCGCCGTCGGACGGCGCCGACGTCACGCTCGCGTACGGGGTCAACACGGAGGCGTACGACCCGGTCATGCACACGATCGTCTCGAATGCCTCGTGCACGACCAACGCGCTGGCGCCGCTGGCCGCCGTGCTCGACGAACTCGCCGGCATCGAGCACGGCTTCATGACCACGGTGCACGCCTACACCCAGGAGCAGAACCTGCAGGACGGTCCGCACCGCGACGCCCGCCGCGCCCGTGCCGCCGCCGTCAACATCGTGCCGACCACGACGGGCGCCGCCAAGGCGATCGGCCTCGTGCTGCCCAGCCTCGAGGGCAAGCTGTCGGGCGACTCGATCCGCGTGCCGGTGCCGGTCGGCTCGATCGTCGAACTCAACACCACCGTCGCCCGCGACGTGACCCGCGACGACGTGCTGGCCGCCTACCGCGCCGCCGCGCAGGGCCCGCTCGCCGGCGTCCTCGAGTACTCCGACGACCCGCTCGTGTCGTCCGACATCGTCGGCAACCCCGCCTCGTCGATCTTCGACTCGGCCCTCACCCGCGTCGACGGCCGCCACGTCAAGGTGGTCGCCTGGTACGACAACGAGTGGGGCTTCGCCAACCGCGTGATCGACACGCTGGAACTCCTCGCCACACGCTGACCGGTCCCCGAGCCGCCCTCGGAAACCGCTCCCGGCGCGGGCCGACCCTGCACAGGAATACCGCGGCCCTGCTCTCTTTCGCCTTCGCCGACCGGTCCGCCGCGAGAACGCGGCGGACCCTCCGTGTCGTGTGGCGAGCCACGGCCGCACGCCGGAAGTCTCCCGCGGCGGCCGCGACCCACGGCGGTCAGCCGTTGTAGGGAGCGGTGACGTCCAGGACCCAGGTCACGCCGAAGCGGTCGGTGAGCATGCCGTACAGCGGCGCCCACGGTGCGGCTTCCAGGGGGCGCACCACCGTCGAGCCTTCCGACAGCCTCTGCCACAGGGCGCTGATCTCGTCGGCGTCGTCGCCGCGCACGGACACGAAGAACGGGTTGTCTCCCTGGTTCCAGGCCAGCTGGGAGGGCACGTCGTAGGCCATGATGTGGAAGCCGTCGTCCGCGACGACCTCGCCCCACATCACCCAGTCCGCCTCGCTCTCGTTCTGCACGTTGCCGGCGTCCTTGTAGGTGACGGCGACGGTGCGCCCGCCGAACACCGACTGGTAGAAGTCCAGCGCCTCACGCGCGGCGCCCCGGAAGTTCAGGTGGGTGGTGGTCGTGACAGCCATGGGCTGCTCCTTGCCTTCAGTCCGTTCGAGTGTGCACCGCCGCCGGGGGTATCCGGAGCGCGGCGCGGCCACCGTGACCTGGAGCGACGCTCCCCCGGTGGCTTGGGACCAACCATCACAGAGGTAGCGGACAGGGTGTGTCCTGTACTTTCGGCAGGATGGCGGGTGTGCAGAAAACGTCTTCGCGGCTGCTCGCGCTGCTCTCGCTGCTCCAGACGCGCCGTGACTGGTCCGGCGACGACCTCGCCGAGCGCCTCGACGTCACCCCGCGCACGGTGCGCCGCGACATCGACCGGCTGCGGGAGCTCGGGTACCCGATCCTGACCTTCAAAGGACCCGCCGGCGGCTACCGTCTGGACGCGGGCTCCCAGCTGCCGCCACTGCTGTTCGACGACGGCCAGGCCGTCGCGCTGGCCCTCGCCCTGCAGACCGCCGCCACCAGCACCACGATCGGCGAGGACGCGGAACGTGCCCTGGCCACCATCCGCCAGGTCATGCCTTCGCGCCTGCGCCACCGGATCGACCTGCTGCGCGTCACCGCCGCGCGACCGCCCGAGAACGACGGCGCCGCGCCGGTCGACTCCCGGACCCTCGTGGAGCTGGGCGACGTCATCCACGCCCGTGCGGAGCTCCGCTTCGACTACGGGCCCGACCGCGCCGCCACCGCCGAGCACCCCCGCCGTACGCAGCCCCACCACCTGATCACGTGGCGCGGCCACTGGTACCTCCTGGCCTGGGACCTGGACCGCGAGGACTGGCGGGTCTTCCGCGTCGACCGGATCCGCCCCCGCACCCCCACCGGCCCTCGTTTCACCCCGCGCGATATCCCCGGAGGTGACGTCTCCGCCTTCATCACCAGCCGATTCCGCGGCAACGACGGCACCCGCACCGACTGGCCCTGCCAAGGCGAAGTCATCCTCGACCTCCCCGCCACCGCCGTCGTCCCCTTCGCCCAGGACGGCATCGTCGAACCACTCGGCCCCGGCCGATGCCGCCTCACCCTCGGCTCCTGGTCATGGACCGGGCTGGCCGCCACCCTAGGCCGTTTCGACACCGACATCGAGGTCATCGGCCCACGCGAACTCAGCGACGCATTCGCGCAGCTCGCCACGCGCTACGCCAACGCCACCCGCAACACCGGCTCGCCCTGACCTCGGGTGTGACTTCGCTTGCTCGCGGCGTGGTCACCTGATGGTATTCGGCGTCTCGCCCGCGCGGCCTGACGCCGCGTTCGAGACCCTGTGAGATAACACATTATTCGGCACCCTCAGGCCGGGTGATCGGACACCACAGAATCGAGAGGATTGCAAAATACAAAGCGCCGAAAAGGTGCTGGGTGTCCTGCGTGAGCACGGCCCGACACCGCGGATGACGTGCCGTCCGGCCCGTTACGGCGGGCACTCTGGCGATTACGTGGCCATTTGCAACGACAAGATCGCCGAGTGTAGCGTTGCCGACTTCGGTCGCGCGGCCCGGTTATCAATGTGGATTTCTGACCCGCACGAAATATCGGGCGCCCACCGCGTTTTTGTTCGGCCCCCCGCTCGCCGACACTCGTTAGGAGCGCATATGAGCTCACCCGATTTCAATCCGGCACCATCACCGGACGGCTCAAGGACCGCCGAGCTCCCCATGCTGTACGGCCCGGAGTTCGCCGCCGACCCCGAAAGGGTGTACCGCAGGCTCCGCGCGTACGGCCCCATCGCCCCGGTCGAACTGGACCCGGGCGTGCCCGGAATGCTCGTCACGGACTACGACGTCGCGCTCGAAATCATGCGCGACCAGGTGAGATTTCCCCGCGACGCCCGCCGCTGGCAAGAGGGGATTCCACACGAATGCCCGATTCTGCCGATCATGGCGTACCGGCCGACGTGCAACCTGACCGACGACCCCCTCCGATCGCGGCTGCGCAAGGCCGTGACCGACACCTTGGACCGTGTCGACCCGAACGCGCTGCGCACCTTCGTCGAGCGCAGCGCGGACAGGCTCATCGACCGGATGGGGCCCTGGAGTGAGGCGGACCTCCGCACCGATTACTCCCTCATCCTGCCGCTGCTGGTGTTCAACGAACTGTTCGGCTGCCCGGCCGAGCTCGGCGACCGGATGGTCGACGCCATTCAGGAGGTCCTCAAGTGGGAGAACTCCGAAGAGGCGAACATGACGCTCGCCCTGTGCGTCCTGGAGCTCATGGCGCTCAAGCGCGAGAACCCCGGCCAGGACATGACGACGTGGCTGATGGACCATCCGGCCGAGCTCACGGACGAGGAGGTCGCGCACCAGATCGTGATGCTCGTCGGCGCGGGCAGCGAACTCGTGCAGAATCTGATCATCAACACGACGCGGTTGCTGCTGTCCGACGAGCGGTTCGCGGGTGATCTGTCCCGCGGGCATCTGCTCGTCGAGGACGCCCTCGAGGAGGTCCTGTGGACGGACCCGCCGCTCGCCAACTTCGGGGCCACCTACCCGACCGAGTCGTTCGACTTCCACGGCGTACGGCTGCCGGCCGACCAGCCGGTCATCATCAGCTTCGCGGCGGCCAACAACGACCCGTCGACCCGGGCCGAGGATCGGGTGGGCAACCGCGCCCACCTGGCGTGGGGCATCGGGCCGCACGTCTGCCCGGCTCAGGGGCAGGCACGCATCATCGCGACGGTCGCCATCGAGAAGCTCCTCGACGGGCTGCCGGACATGGAGTTGGCCGTCCGCGCCGAGGAGCTCACGTGGCGACCCGGTTGGATCCAGCGCGCCCTGTCCTCGCTGCCCATACGCTTCTCGGCCCCTCCCGAACCCGCGCAGGCTCGGCCGGGAGCGCCGTACCCGGTGACCGGACCGGGTGGCGGCAACGCCCCGCAGGCCCCCTCCACCACCAGGGAGGCACCGGCACGCCAGGCGTCGATGCCCCATGCGCCGGCCCGCTGGTGGCGCCGCCTGGCGAACTGGTGGGCCGGTAACGCGGACTGACTCCGCCCGATGGGCGACCACGCTGCGTGGCCCGCGTAAGCCCGTGTTCGCCCAGCCCGGCGACGCAGGCACCGGCCACGACCTTCGGCGTGATCAGGGGTTGATCACGCCGAAGGTCGTGCGCCGGCGGGCGCGGCCTGTGTCGCACGCCGCCCGCCTCCCGGCCGACGGCGGTCCTCATGGATCAGCTGTCGCCGGCTCCACTGGGCGTTTCACTCATCGGCTTCGCCGACTTACGCCGCTTGCGAATCCTTCGTGTCAACCGCCATCCGATCAGGACGAGCACGATCAGGAACAGGATGACGAGCGCTGGGATCAGGAGCGCGACGAGGCTCATCACCAGTGACATCGCGTCTTCCGCAGCACTCACGAAGGGCGTTCCGAGGCCGACCGTGCCGACGTTGACGACGGGACGCACGCCGGCCTTGGTGACGTGCACGCACAGCGCGACGACGATGCCCAGCGCCCAGCCCACCCAGGGGTGGTCGGTCATCCATCCGGAGTGGTCGATCCGCGCGGCCGCGTCCGAGGCGGCGAAGACGGCACCGCCGGCCGCCGGCCGTACGAATGTCTGTATCGCGTCGTTGACATGATCGACGACGGCGACCTTGTCGAGAACGACTTCCACCGCGAGCAGGACCGCCACGGCCGTGAGCGCCCATCCGTTGCCCATCCACGCGAACTGGTGCGGCAGCGCGATCACGTCGGTGAAGCGGGCGAGCAGGCCGACCACCAGGATCGGGATATAGGCGTTCAGACCGGCTGATGCGGACAGGCCGAGCCCGGTCAATGTCGCGAACATGCCAGGTAAGACGTCCTCGACGTGAAGGAAGGTTCCTCCGGGAGCCGCCGTCCTGTGAGGCTCGCGGCGACCCGGGGTCGTAGCTGCCGCCGCTCGTCGGACTGACGAGGAGAAACGCCCGGTGACCCCGGCTATGCTGCGGCGTAACCGCAAGCCCCGACCTGTCCGCACAACCGGGGCGACCCCCGGAGGTCGCCGCACCAGAAGCGCACTGGGATCGGCGAGTAGGTCAGGTGTCGAGTGACAGCTCAGAGTAAGGCGCGCCGCGATGCGCAGTACGGTCTGTTGACCAGCATCGCCGACGAGGCGGGTGTGTCGCTCAGCACGGTGTCCAAGGTCGTGCACCGGCGTCGCGACGTCGGTGCGGCGACGCGTACCCGTGTCGAGGAGCTGCTCGCGCGGCATGGCTACGTACGGCCCTGGGAGCGGGATCCCGCCGTTCCGCGTCAGATCGTCGCCGTGTTCCGCGACCTGTTCAGCGCCTACACGCTGGAGGTCGCCCGCGGGATCGTGGACGCGGCGGGCGACTTCGGCGTCGACGTGGTGACCGGCACGACGAGCCGGCGTTCGATCTCTCAGTGGCTCGAGGAGTGTGTCACGCTCGGCGCGGCGGGACTGATCATCGTGATCTCGATGCTGACCGAGGAGGATCAGCGCCGCATCGTCGAACGGCGGCTTCCGGTGGTGCTGATCGATCCGCTCAGCGCACCGTCACCGGACATCCCGAGCGTCGGTGTGACGAACTGGAACGGCGCCAGGGACGCGGTGCAGCATCTCCTGCAGCTCGGGCACACCCGGATCGGCATGGTCGCAGGGCGATCGCACTCGATGGCCGGCGCCGCACGGCTGCACGGCTACCGGGCCGCACTCGCGGAGGCCGGGATCGCCTACGACCCCGCGATCGTCCGCTCGACCGACTTCGACTTCGAGGACTCACTGGCCGCCAGCCTGCAGATCCTCCGTTCGGACGCGCCGCCCACGGCGCTCTTCGCGGCCAGCGACGCGCAGGCGCTCGGGGTCCTGGAAGCGGCCCGCCAGCAGGGCCTCAGTGTTCCGCGCGATCTGGCGGTCATGTCCTTCGACGACACTCTGGTGGCTTCCATGGCCTGCCCGCCGCTGAGCGCGGTGCGCCAGCCGTTCGACAAGCTGGGCCACGAGGCGACACGCGTGCTCATGCAGCTGGCCGAAGGCCGGCCACCGGCGTCCCCCCGGATCGAGCTGGCGACGGAGCTCGTGCTGCGCAGCTCGACGTCCTCGCCCAGAGCCGGCGCCGGGTAGCGAACCCTTCGGCGCATCCGGCAGCGTCCGCGAGGGCGTGTCAATTCGACGGGGATCCGGGTGTCAGCCGGACGGTGACGGTGACGGGGGTGTGTGGCGGGAGGTCGACGCGTTTCCTCCGGTCGGCGCCCTCCCGGGCGTCGCGGCACACGAGCGTGATGGACCGTTCCTGGGCGGAGGTGAGGACGGCGCTCACCGTTCCCGCCCGCAGGTCCCATCGGAGCTCTTCGAGGGTCACGCGGGCGCGGGTGGTGATGCCCCGCAGGCTGCCGCTGCGCCACTCCGGGGGCAGGGCCGGCAGCAGTTCCACGATCCCCGGGCGGCTGTCCACCAGCATCTCGACGACGACGGCGGGCAGGCAGTGCGCGGCGTCGGCGTTGTAGATCTCCAGGTCGGGATTGTGGGACGTCATCAGCGACCGGAAGACCATGTTCCGGCCGAGGATCTTCAGCAGGTTCGCGCGGGCCGCGTCGCCGTCCTTCAGCCGCGCGGCGCACAGGGCGCGATGCAGGCTGCCGTGCGCGGAGAGGTTCTCGTCGCCGCGCCGCAGCAGGGCGGTGCGGGCCGCCGCGGCCAGGTCGGGAGTGTCGTCCGGGGTGATGTCGTGCAGCGGCCACACCGGGTAGAGGTGGCTGACGTGCCGGTGGTCGTCGGCGGTCTCCAGCCCCGGCCACACCCACTCGGCGAGCGCCCCATGGTCGTCGACGCGGTAGGGCGGCAGCCGGACGGCGAGAGCGCGCCAGCGGCCGGCCGCGGCCTGCTCGATGCCCAGGTACGAGCAGACGTCGGCGGCGGTGATCAGCGCGTGCCGGGCCGCCGCGACGTCCATGGTGGCGTTCACTCCGGCCACTCCCCTCGCGCCTCGCGGGCCGACCTCCGGCGAGTAGGACGGGACGATCACGATGTGTCCGTCGTCGTCCGCACGGGTCAGGACGTCCTCGAAGAAGACGGCGGCCTCGATGAGCCACGGGGCGAGCGTGCCGGCGAGGAAGGCGTCGTCGCCGGTCAGCTGCCAGTACTCGTGCAGCGGGAACAGCAGCCAGTCCGCGCCGGCGAGCCACATCTGCCACGGCCACTCGTCGTCGAGGTGGAACAGCAGCCCGTGCTCCCCGTCGGTCCGGCTCGGCGCGAGCACCCCCCGGGCGCCGTAGATCGCACGGGCGTTGGCACGCCAGTCCCCGATCTGGCCGGCGATCAGCGCGGCGTAGCCGGCGATGAGCTCGGGCATCCCGGTGCTCACCGCCCCCGCCATCTGCAGGTTGAGGTTCGCGTCGGTCGTGTGGTCGCCGGACCAGGCGGCGCCCCAGGCCCCCAGCCACAGTCCGGTGAGCCGTGGCGGGAGCACGCCGCAGGAGCTCAGCAGCAGGTACCGGCCGGAGTGGAACATCGCCTCGACCAGCGCGGGGTCCAGCCGGCCGGCGGCGGCTCGTGCGAGGAGCTCTCCCACGGGGAGCCGGCGGTCGTTCTCGGGTACCCCGAGGTCGAGCCCGGCGCGGGCGTAGAGCTCGCCGTGGACGGCGACGTGGCGAGCGAGCAGCCGGTCGTAGTCGGCGGGCAGCTCGGCCAGAATCTCCTCCAGCGCCCCGGCCCGGGGCAGGGGCGCCGACCGGTCCATCCGCGTCAGCAGCACCACGCGCGACGCCCCGTGGACGGCGGCCACGTCACCGTCGACCGTGACCTGGCCGCCGGTGGCCACGAGCCGGGTCACGCCGAGGTATCCCGCCGCACCAGGCCCGGCGGGATACGTCCCCAGGACGGCGAGCGACGCCTCGCCGCTCCCGGTGACCCGTGCGGACGTCGTGACGGTGACCTCCGGCGGGTGGCCGGGCACCTCGCCGGAGAGCCGTACCGTCAGGTCGAGCCGGGGCCCGGCGATCTCGACGACCGCGACGGCGTCGGGGCGTGACACGAAGGCACGGCGTACCCGGTCGCCGTCTTCGTCGGACCAGGTGACCCGCACCTCCCCCGTCGTGAAGTCGGTGGCCCGGCGGTAGTGATCCGCTCGGCCGGCCGGAACGGCGGAGTCCACGTGGAGCACGTGGCCGGGGTGGAACGCCTGCGTCCAGGCCAGCGGCCTGCCGTCGGAGAACTCCCGCTGCGCCTGCTCGCGTTCCCCGGCCAGGATCAGGTCGCGGACGTGCTCGAGCCGCTCGGCGACGGCCGGTGGGCGCATCTCGCGGGACCCGTTGGGAAGCACGTAGCGGTGGTGGTCGTGAACGATCCGCTCCCGGTGCGGGTGGCCGTACACCATGATCCCGTACTCGCCGTTGCCGGACAGGAACGCGTCCTCCCAGCGACCGGCCGGCTCGATGTCATGAATGCCGTGCACCGGTCTTCCTCCGTTCCTCACGCACCTGGCGACCCGGCTCGGGCCGTTCGTACGGAGACCGGAGCGTATCGGAGTCCTCTGCCACCGGCCCGAAAGCATTTCGCGCCGTGGGGAGGGCGCGCGGGGCGGCAGTGGTCAGGCCCCGAAAGTCTTTCGAAGGTCACGGCTCTCGTTTCTTGTCGCCGTCACATCGCCCCAGCTAGCGTGCCCGGTACCCGCCAGGCATCAAGGAGCGCGTTACGCAAGGGTTGCGGAAACGTTCCTGATCGCCCGGCCTCTCGATCCGTCCCCTCGGCGCCAAGGGGGCTCAAGCCACCTGTCAGGTACGGCCACTGTCGTGGCCACCTTGCCGAGTCGAAAGGCACCAGATGAGGAACCGCAGATCTCGAAAATGGGCAGTCGCCACGTTGGTGACAAGCGCCGCGCTGGTCATGGGTGTGGCCGGCTGCGGGTCGGCCGGCGGTTCGGCGAGCACCGCCGGCGGCAGCGTTAAGTTCTGGACGCTGCAGGATCCGACCAACACGGTGCAGCAGGCCGCGGTGGACTCGTTCAACGGCGCCGGCCATGGCAAGGTCACCATGTCCGTGATCGCCACCGACGGCTACAAGGACAAGCTGCGGACGGCGATGGGTTCCTCGCAGATGCCCGGGATGTTCTTCAACTGGGGCGGCGGCAGCCTCAACGACTACGTGCGCGCCGGCAAGCTGGTGCAACTCGATCCGAGCCTGGAGTCGCACTTCCTCCCCTCCGCGCTGGAGGCCGGCAAGGTGGACGGCAAGCTGGTCGGGATCCCGTGCCGGGGCACCCAGCCGGTGTTCCTGTTCTACAACAAGAAGGTCTTCACCGACGCGGGCGTGCAGCCGCCGAAGACCTGGAGTGACCTGACGAACCTCGTCCAGGTGTTCAAGGGCAAGGGCGTCACCCCCTTCGCGGTCGCCGGCAACGGCACCGACTCATGGGGCGAGCTGATGTGGATCGAGTACCTCGTCGATCGCCTCGCCGGTCCCGACGTGTTCAAGAAGATCGAGGCCGGCGACTGGTCGCAGTGGAAGGACCCCGCGGTGCTCAAGACCGCGCAGATGGTCAAGCAACTCGTCGACGGCGGCGCGTTCGGCACGAAATTCGGCTCCGTCGGCTACGGCGCGGGCGGCACCTCGACGCTGCTGGCCAAGGGCAAGGCGGCGATGGTCCTGATGGGCTCGTGGGAGTACGCCACCCAGCAGAGTACGGATCCGACGTTCGCCAAGCAGGGCCTGGGATACGTGCCGTTCCCGACCGTCGAGGGAGGCAAGGGCGACCCCGCCGACGTGGTCGGGAACCCCACCAACTACATCTCGGTGACCACCGCCGCCACTCGGCAGACCGCGAAGGACTTCCTGCCGACCACCTACAGCGACAGCTATGTCCAGGGGCTCGTCCAGAAGGGCGAAGTGCCCGTCACGGTGAACGCCGGGCAGATGCTGGCCAAGGCGCCCGATCCCGCGTACGCCCGGTTCCAGTACGACCTCGTGCGGAAGGCGCCGTACTTCACCCAGTCCTGGGATCAGGCGCTCGGCCTGACCCTGGGCACCCCGTTGATCACCGAGATCCAGAAGCTCTTCAACGGACAGGACACGCCGGAGCGGTTCGTCAGCGCGGTTCTCGCCCTGAAGAAGTAGGAAGGCAGATCAAATGGTCTCCATCACGGGCTCACGGCTCGTGCGGGACCGCGAGGCACGCCGGTCCGCTCCCGCACTGGAGCGGCCCGGCGTGGCCTGGGCGGTCCCCGGGCTGGTGTTCTTCGGTATCTTCGCCGTCGCGCCGATGATCGGCGTCGTCTACCTGTCCCTCACCCGCTGGGACGGCCTCAGCGCGCCGCGGTTCACCGGGCTGCACAACTGGTGGCGATTCCTCGGCGACGGTCAGATCCTCCAGTCGACCCTGGTCACAGCGGTCCTGCTGGTCGGCAACATCCTGCTCCAGGCACCGATCAGCATCCTGCTGGGCGTCTGGTCGGCCGGCTACCAGCGGAACCGCGCCGTATTGTCGACCATCTTCTTCCTGCCGCTACTGCTGTCCACGGCGGCCACCGCCATCATGTGGCGGCAACTGCTCGACCCGAACTTCGGTATCCCGGCAAAGCTCAGCGGTCTCCTCGGAGGCGACGCCGATCTGCTGGGCGGTCAGAAGGGCGCGATCGCCTGCCTGATCGTCGTCACCAGCTGGCAGTTCATCCCGTTTCACACGCTGATCTACCAGGGCGCCGCCCGCGCCATCCCGCTCACGCTGTACCAGGCGGCCGCGATCGACGGCGCGGGGAGGGTGCGGCAGTTCTTCCACATCACCCTTCCGCAGTTGCGCAACAGCGTCATCACCTCGACCACCTTCATGGTGGTCGGCGGTCTCACGGCGTTCGACATCGTCCTGCTGCTGACCAACGGGGGTCCGGGCACCGACACGTCGATCCTGCCGTTCGCGATGTACCAGACCGCGTTCCGTACCTATGACTACGGATACGCCAGTGTCATCGCGAGCTTCCTGCTGCTGCTCGCCACGGGCGCCTCTCTCCTCCTCGTGAAGATCAGCGGGTACGACAAGATGACGAGCACGATGGAGGGCCTGTGAGAAAGCGCCCCAACGTCGTCGCGGGCTTCGCGGCGTTCGCCTGGCTCTTGATCATCGGTGTTCCGCTGTACGCGCTGGTGAACACGGCGATCCAGCCGGAGTCGAAGTACACCGACGGCGGGCCCGTCTCGATTCCCTCCACGGTGACCCTCGACAACTTCCGCACCGTGGTGCACAGCGGCTTCCTGCACTATGTCTGGAACACCGTCCTCGTCGCAGGGCTCACGGTCGCCATCGTGCTTCTCCTCGGTATACCCATCGGCTACACCGTCGTCCGGGGAGACGGCTGGCTGACCAGAGGGGTGTTCCGGCTGTTCCTCCTGGGCCTGGCGATCCCCTCCCAGGCGGTCCTCATCCCGCTGTTCCTGCTCATCAACCGGCTCGGCCTCTACGACAGCCTCTGGGGGATCGCCCTGCCCACCGCGGCGTTCGCGCTGCCGGTGAGCGTGCTGGTCCTCAGCGGCGGGATGCGCGACATCTCCGCCTCGCTCTTCGAGGCCATGGCCCTGGACGGCGCCCGCCCGGCCCGGATCCTGGTCAAACTGGTCATCCCGCTGTCGCGCTCCAGCATCACGACGACGTGCGTCTTCACGGCGTTGCAGGCGTGGAACGGCTTCCTGTTCCCCCTGGTCATGACCCAGTCGAACGACACGAAGCTGGTTCCCCTCGGCCTGTACAACTTCGTCTCGCAGTACGGAGCCGACGTCCCGGCCCTGCTGGCCGCCGTACTGATGTCCGCCGTCCCGATCCTCATCGTCTACCTCTTCGCCCGGCGTGCCCTCGTGATGGGGCTGATGGGCACCGGCGGAAAGTGACAGAGAGGGCGACCGTCCAAGGCGCCCGCCGATCGGCTCGGTCCGGCCACTCCTCGCTCAACAGCGCCGTCCGTGGCGCCTGGAAAGAAACAGATCACACCGTGACGATCAGCAACGAGCGCCGGGCGACCGGCCGCTGGAACGACCCCGCCCTTCCCGCCTCCGTCCGCGCGCGGGCCCTGCTGGACGCCATGACGGACGCCGAGAAGGTGCGGCAGCTCGGCAGTTCCTGGCCGGGTCACGACGCCGTCGGCGACGTGGCGCCGATGCAGGAGACCTTCCGTGACGCCGAGACGTTCGACGAGGCCGTCGTCGGCGGGCTCGGGCACCTGACCCGGGTGTTCGGGACGGCCCCGATCGACCCGGAGGCCGGCCGCGAGCGCCTGGCGGCCGCACAGGCGCGGGTGGTGTCGGCGAACCGCTTCGGAATCCCCGCCATCGCCCACGAGGAGTGCCTGACCGGGTTCACCACCTGGCAGGCCACGGTGTATCCGACGCCGCTGGCCTTGGCGGCCACCTGGGATCCCGGGCTCGTCCACCGGATGGCTGCGGCCATCGGGTCGGACATGGCGGCCGTCGGCGTCCATCAGGGTCTGGCGCCCGTCCTGGACGTGGTGCGCGACTACCGCTGGGGCCGGGTGGAGGAGACCCTCGGCGAGGATCCCTACCTCGTCTCGGAACTGGGACTGGCCTATGTACGGGGCCTGCAGTCGGCCGGTGTGGTCGCGACGGTGAAGCACTTCGCGGGCTACTCCACCTCGCGGGCGGCGCGCAACCACGCCCCGGCGGTCCTCGGTCCACGCGAGTTCGCCGACGTCATCCTCGTGCCCTTCGAGAAGGCGGTGGTCGCCGGCCGCGTCGGCTCGGTGATGAACGCCTACAACGACGTCGACGGCGTACCCTGCGGAGCGGACGAGACACTGCTCACGGACCTGCTGCGGGACTCATGGGGGTTCGAGGGCACGGTGGTCTCCGACTACTGGTCGATCGCGTTCCTCGCCACCCTGCACCGCGTCGCCGCCGACGTCCCGAGCGCGGCGCACGCCGCGCTGCGCGCCGGTATCGACGTGGAGCTCCCCCACCGGTCCGGTTACGGGGAGCCCCTGCTGGCGATGGTGCGGGACGGTCGCGTCGCTCCCGAGTTGCTCGACCGGGCGGTGCTGCGCGTCCTGACGCAGAAGGCCGAGCTGGGACTGCTCGACCCCGGATGGGATCCCGGGCGGTACACCGCTCCCCCGGATCTGGACTCGCCCCGCAACCGCGACATCGCCCGCCGCCTGGCCGAGGAGTCCATCGTGCTGCTCGACAACGGCTCGGACGTCCTGCCGCTCGCCGGTCAGCCGTCCATCGCCGTCATCGGCCCGGTGGCCGACGAGGCCAGATGCCTGTTCGGCTGCTACTCCTTCCCCAACCACGTCCTCCCCCACCACCCCGAGCTCCCGCTCGGCGTCGAGGCTCCGACGGTGCTCGACGCCGTCCGGCGGGAGTTCCCCGGCTCCGCGGTGCACCACGAGATCGGCTGCCCGATCACCGGCGACGACAGGAGCGGGATCGGCGCGGCCGTGGTTGCTGCGGCGGCGGCCGACCTGACGATCCTCGTCGTCGGCGACCGTTCGGGGATGTTCGGACACGGGACCTCGGGCGAAGGATGCGACGTCCCCGACCTGAACCTCCCCGGAGTCCAGGACGACCTGGCAGAGGCCGTGCTGGGCGCGGCACGGCAGGCCGTCCTCATCGTCGTCTCCGGCCGCCCGTACGCGATCGGCCGGCATGCCCGGGCGGCGGACGCGACGCTCCAGGCGTTCTTCCCGGGACAGGAGGGCGCGGCGGCGATCGCCGGCGTCCTGTCCGGACGGATCAACCCGTCCGGACGGCTACCGGTCCAGATCCCGGGCGACACGGCCGCCCAGCCGGGCACCTACCTCGCACCTCCGCTGGCGCTGAGGAGCGACGGGGTGAGCAACATCGATCCCACCCCCGCCTTCCCGTTCGGGCACGGGACGTCCTACAGCTCCTTCCGGATCCAGGACGTGCGCGCCGACGAGGACGTCGTCGCCGTCGACGGGCTGATCACGGTACGGGCGACGGTGACCAATACGGGCGACCGGGCCGGGACCCACGTCCCGCAGCTCTACCTCACCGACCCGGTCGCATCGGTCACCCGCCCCGTCCGGCAACTGATCGGATTCACCCGGGTCGACCTCGCCCCCGGGCAGACCCGTACGGTACGGTTCACGGTCCACGCGGACATGACCGGCTTCACCGGGAGAGACCTGCGCAGGCGCGTCGAACCCGGCCACATCATTCTCACCATCGCGCGGTCGGCCGGCGATCCCGGCTCATCGGTCCAGGTGACACTGATCGGGGACGCACGTGTCGTCGACCACACCCGGACCATGAGCGTGCCCGGCGATGTGCTCCCGGACTGACCCGTCGACCTGTCGTCGTCACTGATCGGCGTCAGCCGCTCGGAGGCTCACCGGCCCATGCGGCGTGCAAGAGGCCGCTCAGACCGTCCGCGGTGACGTCGACCGGGTTGGCGTACGGATTGGCGAGCACCTCGTCGACGATCCGGGGGATGTCGGTCTCGGCCATTCCCAGCCGGCGCAGCGACCGCGGGGCCCCGAGCTCACCGGCGAGTTCCCAGAAGCGGCGCGCCGGGTCCGGGGTGCCGCCGAGCGCGCGGCGCAGCGCGGCCACGGCCTGTGGTGCGCCGGGCTGGTTGTAGGCGAGAGCGTGTGGGAGGACGACCGTGTGAGTGGCGGCGTGGGGCAGGCCCAGAGTCCCGCCGAGGCTGTGGCACAGCTTGTGATGGAGCGACATCGTCGTGGCGCCGAGGCAGGCACCGCTCAGCCAGGCTCCGTACAGGGCCTGCTCCCGGGCTTCGAGGTCGCCGTTGTCGCGCACGAGGGCGGGCAGCGCGCCGGTGAGGGCTCGGACGCCTTCCTCGGCCATCAGCGAGATGATCGGGCTGGTGTCGGGCGCGTAGAGGGCTTCCACGGCGTGCGCGGCGGCGTTGATCCCGCTGGTCACCGAGAGGTCGGTGGGCAGGGTGAGGGTGAGTTCGGGGTCGTAGAGCACGCTGACCGGCAGGACGCGCGGGTCCCGGCCGGTGCGTTTGCGTCCGCCCTCGGTCAGCCCCCAGATGGGCGTCATCTCCGAGCCGGCGTAGGTGGTGGGGACGGCGAGGACCGGCAGGCCGTGGGCCAGGGCGACCGCCTTGCCCAGGCCGATCGCCGAGCCGCCGCCGACGGCGACGCAGCAGTCGGCCCCGAGGGCGCGGGCTCGGTCCCGGGCGAGGTCGGCGACCTCCAGGGGGACGTGCATGCGCGCCTCGGCCAGGACACCCGCCGAACGACGTCCGAGCGCGTCGGCGATCGTCCGGCCGGTGGACTCCTGCTCGGGGCCGCAGAGGACCAGCGCCCGCTCGTATCCCAGGCGCTCGATCTCCTGGGGCAGCGACGTCACGGCTCCGACGCCGAAGACCACCCGCATCGGCAGGGCCTGGTACGTGAACGGCTGAAGGGCGGTCACGGCCGCGCCCGCTCTCCTGGTTCGTCGTCCGCGAGTGGCCCGTCGGCCGCCGGTTCGCCGACCGCCGGTTCGCCGACCGCCGGTTCGCCGACCGCCGGTTCGCCGACCGCCGGTTCGCCGACCGCCGGTTCGTCGGCCGCTGGTTCGTCGGCCGCGGGCTCCTCGGGACGAAGCACCACGTCGAAGTGGACGGTACGGAACGGGTTGGGCAGGCCGGCCTCGGCCGCGCGGGCGGGGTCGTCGACCGCAGGGAACTCTCGTACGAGGCTGTCCTTGACGCCGAAGACCGCGTCCGAGTCGATGTAGGGCGTGTCCGCGACGAACAGGTGGGTGACCAGAGGCCGGAAGCCGGTGGCCCGGACGTCGAAGTGCACATGCGCGGGCCGGTTCGGGTGCCGCCCGGTCGCCTCGAGGAGCCGGCCGACGGGCCCGTCGGTCGGGATCGGGTAGTACCGCGGCACGATCGACCGGAATCGGAACCGCCCCTCGTCGTCGGTGGTGAACAGGCCGCGAAGGTTACGCTCGGGTTGCAGCTCCGGCTGCTGCACGTCGTAGAAACCGTCCGCGTTGGCCTGCCACACGTCCACGGCGGCACCGGCGACCGGAGTGCCGTCCGGTCCCCTGACCGTGCCGGTGACCAGGCACGGCTCACCCTTTCCGTCCAGGGCGATGTCGGCGCCGAGCTCGCGTGGCGGCGACTCGACCACGTGGAACGGCCCCTCCACGGTCGACTCCGTGGCCTCGCCCGCCCGGTTGTTCACGGTCTCCACCAGCATGGACACACCGAGGATGTCGGAGAGCAGGATGAACTCCTGCCGGACCGGCGTGCAGGTCGCGCCGACGTCGGTGAGGAAACCGATCGCCGCCGCCCACTCCTCGACCGTGGGCTCGACGTCCTTGACGAACGCGTGCAGGTGCCGCACGAGCGAGGTCATGATGTCGCGCAGGCGCGGATCCGAGGTGTCGGCGAAGGTCGCGGCCACGACCTCGGCGGAGAGCTCCTCGCTGAAGCGCGCCACGGATGCGGTCTTGGCGGAGGTGTCCGCTGCCATGGGATGGGCCCTTACGTGAGGTGCGGAGGGAGCGACTCCAGACGGAGAACGTGAACCATTATTCCCGTTACTCTCGTGAGACTGTCAACCTCATCGTTACACTTTTGCGGTGAGCAGCGACGCATCCCCGGTGCCGGTCGCCCATCAGGCGCGCAGCCGGGAGACCCAGAACCGCATCTTCGCCGCCGGCGTCCGCCTCCTTGAGGAGGGCGGACCGGAGGCGCTGACCGTCAGCACGGTCGCCGACGCCGCAGGGGTCTCGGTGGGCAGCGTGTACCGGCGATTCGGGGACAAGGAAGGACTGCTGCTGGCCATCCAGGCCCGGTTCACGGATGAATTGGCCGCGGAGTTCCTCCGGCGCCTGGTCGACCTCGACCTCTCGGCGGCCACGCCTCCCGCCGCGGTGATCGCCACGGCGGTCGAGGGCGCGACCGAGTCGTTGCACTCCCATGCCGCCCTGATGCGGGTGTTCATGCTGCTGGGCACCCACAACCCGGCGGTGTTCGAACACGGTTCGGCCGTCAGCGTCGGGGGCGGCCAGGTCTTTCGCGACATCGTCATGCTGGCGGCACCGGCGCTGCGGCATCACGCGGACGTCGAGGCGGCGATCGACTTCGCCTATCGGCTGATCTACGCGACCTGCGCCCACCGGATCATCCACGGCGAGCACCTGGAGTCACGCCGCCCCCTGCCGTGGCCCGAACTGGTCGACCAGTTGCGGCGAGCCGTGACGGCCTACCTGCTGGGCCCCACGGTGGAGCCGCCGGCCGACGATCGCTGAGCAGACCGCGTTGACAGGGCCCTAGTGTGAACCTAAGTTCACATCTAACGCGAACTTAGGTTTACATTGCTGGCATGAGAGGCGCGGAGCGTGGACAAGATCTTCGACGTCGCTATCGCGGGTTACGGCCCTACCGGCATGGTCGCGGCCTCCCTGCTCGGGCAGCTGGGCCATGAGGTCGTGGTGTGCGAGCGGTGGTCCTCGCTGTACGGGCTGCCCCGGGCGACGCACATCGATGACGGCACCGCGCGGGCGGTGCAGGCCGCGGGCGACGTGGACGAGGCGCTGCGCGACGCGTCGCCCACCACGTACAAATGGGTCAACGGCCGCGACGAGCAGCTGATGCAGAGCCCGGAGCCCGAGATCGGGCCGATGGGTTTCTACAACCAGATCTCGTTCTATCAGCCCGATGTGGAGGACGCGATCGACCACCGCGTCCGGACCCTGTCCAACGTCGAGGTCCGGCAGGGCCGGGCCGTCACCGGGCTGGCCGCCGATACCGAGGGCGTCGAGCTGACGCTCACGCCGTGGCGGGCCGCCGATGACGACGGCGCGGAGCAGCGGGTGCGCGCCCGCTACGTCATCGCCGCCGACGGGAGCAAGAGCGACATCCGGCGGATCCTGGGCATCGAGCGCGACGACTTCGGTTTCAACGAGCGGTGGCTCAACGTCGACGTCGAGTGGCTGCGCCGCGCGCCGGAGGAGTTCGCCATGGCCAAGCAGTACTGCGACCCGGCCCGTGGGCACATGTACATCAACATCGGCGAGCGCAGGCAGCGCTTCGAGTTCGCCCTGCTGGACGGCGAGTCTCAGGAGGAGTTCGAGCGGCCGGAGACCGCCTGGCGCCTGCTGGAGGACAAGCACGGGCTCGGGCCCGAGGACGTCCGGATCATGCGGCAGATCGTCTACACCTTCGAAGCACGCGAAGCCCGGCGCTGGCGCGAGGGCCGGGTCTTCCTCACCGGCGACGCCGCCCACACGATGCCCCCGTACGCGGGCCAGGGAGCGTGCTCCGGCATCCGCGACGCGGTCAACCTCAGCTGGAAGCTCGACCTCGTCCTGCGCGGGCTGGCCGACGACTCCCTCCTGGACACCTACGAGCAGGAGCGCCGGCCCCACACCAATGGCATCACGCAGGTGTCGTTGATGATGGGCGCGGTCGCCAACATGCACGACCCGGTGGCCGCCGCGGAACGCGACGAGATGTTCAAGAAGGGCGGTCCGCCGCCGCTCGAGCGCGGGCCCATGGTGACCGACGGCGTGCTCCATCACGGGCCGGACGGCACCGTCCAACGGCCCGTCGGCGACCTCGTCCCGCAGGGCCGCGTCACCGTCGGCGGTCTGACCGGGCGGTTCGACGACGTCGTCGGACGCGGATTCACTCTGGTCTGCGACACCGACGTCCCGAAGTCCTTGGCACCGGAGCGGCTGGCCTTCCTCGACCGACTCGGCTGTCGCGTCGTACGACTCGGCCTCGACGCGATCGACGAGGACGGCGTGCACACGGCGTACCTGCGCGACCTCGGCGCCGTCGCCTACCTCGCACGCCCGGACTTCGTGCTCTTCGGCACCGCGGCCGACGAGAAGGAGATCCCCGGACTCGTCGACGAACTGCGCACCGCCCTGGCCTGGTCCCCCACCCAGCCGGAACCCGCACCGCAGTCCCCCACCCGGCCGGAACCCGCACCGCAGTCTCCCGCCCAGCCGGAACCCGCACCGCGGTCCCCGGACCAGGCCGTCGCCGCCCTGCACCGGGCGATGCCCTACACCCGACTGGTCGACTGCGGCATGAACCCCGCCGACGCCCGCACACTGCTGGCCGACACGGCGAACGGCCGGTCCTGGATCGCGGTCGCCGAGGAGCTGGCCACCCGCCACAGCCGTGCGGCCGACACCTCGGGGCACCGCCTGACCGCGCTCCAGCACGCCCGGTGGGCCGTCGGTGCCGCGCTGTTCGCGCAGATGGCCGAAGAGGCCGACACGCCCCTCAAGAAGGACCTCTACCGCCGATACACACGGCTGGTCGGCGCGGTCGCCGAGCTCAGTGAACCGGCGATCGAGCGCGTCGAGGTGCCGTACCGCGACGGCCGGCTGGTCGGCTGGCTCTGCCTGCCGCCGTCCGGGACGGCCACCGCGACGGTCGTCCTGTGGGGCGGGCTGAGCGGCTGGGGCGCGAACTACCTCGGTGCCGCCGACGCCCTCACCGCACGTGGCCTGGCCTGCCTGCTGGCCGAGGGGCCCGGCCAGGGCGAACCGCGGCTGGAGCACCGGCTCTACATCGACGAGGACGCCGTGGACGGCTTCGCCCGGTTCCTCGACGCCGTCGCCGCCGACCCCAGGCTCGGCGACGCCATCGGTGTGCAGGGCAACAGCTTCGGCGGACTGTTCGCCGCGCACCTCGCGGCGCGCGACTCACGGGTCGGCGCCTGCGTGGTCAACTGCACACCCGCCGGAGCCCGCCCGGCGCAGCCGCCGACGGCACAGCCCGGGTCACCCGCCATCAAGCAGATGGCCGCCGCGATCGGCACCGACAGCGGCGAGCGGATGGCCGCCGTTCTGGGCGCGTTGCGGTTCGACCCGGCCCGTCATCGGATCGGCTGCCCCGTCCTGGCCCTGCACGGAGGGGCCGACCCGTTCGCCCCCGACCCCGCGGCCCTGGCCCCCTTCGCCCGGGCGGCCGGTCCCGGCGGCGAGCTGCGCACCTGGCCCGACGGCGAGCACACGCTCTACAACCACGCCGCCGAGCGCGACGCGCTGGTCGCCGACTGGTTCGCCGACCGCCTCGCACCGCACTAGCCCATGCCCGGGGCACCTTCGGCGATACCGCGCGTCGCGGTCAGAGCCTGCGGCCGAACAGGTCCAGCAGCGCCGTCCAGTGACGTTCCGTCGCCTCCGCGCTGTACATCGCGGTGTCGGCCTGGGTGAAGCCGTGACGCGCGCCGGCGTAGACCTCGCCGCGGTGGCGGACGCCCGCCGCGGTGAGGGCCGTGTCGAGGCGGTCGATCTGCTCGGCGGGGTTCGTGGCGTCCTGGTCGGCGTGGCCGAAGTACAGTTCGGCGGTGATGCGGTCGGCCAGCAGGTGGGGGCTGTCCGGGGCGTCGCTCGCGAGGTACGCGCCGTGGAAGCCGGCCGCGGCGGCGACCCGGTCGGGGTGAGTGCCCGCGGTGCGCAGGGCGAGGCCGGCGCCCATGCAGTAACCGGTGACGCCTGCGGGGCCGCCGGTGGTCAGCGGCGATGCGACCAGCCAGTCGAGGTAGGCGGTGGCGTCCCGCATGGCGCCTTCGGGGGTCAGTGTCCGCGCGGCCGGCTGCAGGCTCCCGATGATCTCCGGGCGCTCGGCCGGGTTGATGAACTCGGGCAGTTCCACCACGGGCGCCCGGCCGTGGCGATAGAAGACGTTGGGCACCAGGACGACGTATCCGGCCGCCGCGAGGCGGTCCGCCATGGCCTTCAGGTGCGGGCGGAGACCGAAGGCGTCCATGTAGAGCAGGACGGCGGGATGCGGAGCGCGCGTATCGGGGTGCGACAGGTAGGCGTCGGCGATTCCGTCGCGGGTCGGGATGTCGACGGACGCTCCGTGCACGGCAGTGGTCATGGCGGCGCTCAGTCCCGGGACAGGTTCGCGGCGGAGCCCGCGGGTCGCCGTACGGCCTGATCCGCCAGTTCCTTGACCTGGGCCGCGGACACCGGGACACCCGGTGTCTCAAAGAACCAGCGATGCGTCTCGTCCTGGCTCAGCCCCTCGGGCCGCTCGGCCAGGTAGGGCTGGACGTAGACCGGTGTGTCGGGCTCGCTGCGCCAGCTGTCGGCCAGGGTGCCGATGTCGACGGCGCCGTAACCGAGGACATCCAGCAGCCGGGCCACCTCCTCCTTGGCCGCCGGGTCGTCACCCGCGATCGGCAGGGCGCTGCGGTCGGCGGCGCCGGCGGGCCGGGCGCTGGTGGCCAGGCGACGGAAGTCGATGTTGTTGAACGCCTTGACCACCCGGGAGTCGGCCAGGTGCCGCTGGACCAGTTCGGTGGAGGTCGTCTCCCCCGCGTCCAGCGAGGCGAGGCGACCGTCGCGCTCCGGGTAGTAGTTCATGGTGTCGATCACGATCTTGCCGGCCAGGGCCTCGGCCGGCAGCCGCGCGTAGTTCTTGAGCGGAATGGTCGCGACCACCAGGTCGCCCGACCGGGCCGCCTCCTCCGGCGTGGCGGCACGGGCGCCGTCGCCGAGCCCGGCGACGAGTTCGGCGAGGGTCTCGGGGGCGCGGGAGTTGCTGACGACGACGTTCAGCCCGGAGGCCACCGCCAAGCCGGCGAGCGCGCTGCCGATCATGCCGCTGCCGATGAGTCCAAGAGTTCGAGTGGTCACGGTGTCCCGCCCTCAGTCGTGAAACTAAAATTCCCAGATGAAACTGAGTGTCAAGTTAGCCATCACGTATCAATCCTGCAAGTGGGGATCTCGCTGGAGCTACGATCGCCGTGTGAGCGCAGCAGGGCGTACGAACACCAGGGACATCGCGCGGGCCGCCGTACGGGCCGAACTGGGCCAGGTGGCCTTCGAGTTGTTCCGCCGCGAGGGCTTCGAGAAGGTGACCATCGACGACCTCGCCAAGGCCGCCGGGGTGTCCCGAAGCACCTTCCTCCGTTACTTCGGCACCAAGGAGGACGCGGTCCTCAGCACCTTCGACGCCAAGGGCGAGCGGGTCGCCGACGCCTTGCGCGCCCGCCCGGCCGAGGAGGACGACTGGACGGCGTTGCGGCGCGCCCTGGACACGGCCATCGAGCCCTACCACCAGGACCCGGACGACTCCCTGGCCATGACCCGCCTGGTCCGGGACACCCCGGCACTGTGCGCACGGCAACTGGAAAAGCAGCACGGCTGGCGCCCCGCCCTCGCTCGGGCCCTCGCCGAACGCGGCGGCTCCACCGAGCCCCCGGCACTCGGCGACTGGGTACGCGCGGCCGCCGCCCTGGACTGCCTCAACGCCGCCGTCGAACACTGGACCGACTCCGACGGCCGACTCGACCTCGTCACCCTCCTCGACGAGGCCTTCGCCGCACTCGCACCACGCTGACCTCGTCACCGGCCGGACCCGCTGCGGAGTTCGGCCGGCGCGTGCAGCGGTCCCGCAGCGCTCACCGAGCTGATAACGAGGTGAGACCGACCACAGCGTCGAGACCGGCTACGGCGCGGCGCGTGTGCCGGAGGGCGCGGCGCTCGTCCTCTGTGGTGCCTCCCCACACGCCCACGTCCCCGCCCGCCAGGGCCGATCCCAGGCAGGGGATGCGGACCGGACACCCCGCGCATACCCGTTTGGCCTGGCCGATCTGGGCCAGCGCCGGCCCGGAGCTCCCGATGGGGAAGAAGAGTTCCGTGTCCATACCGCGGCACGCCGCATGATCACGCCAGTCCGCCCTTATCCGGCCGGCCGGGAGTTCCGGCATGCCGGCGTGGCCGTCCATCGTCGCCGTCTGGAAGTGGTTCATTCTTCCGCCCAGTCGTGGTCTCTCGTCAGCAGGTGCTGGAGGCCCAGAATCGTGATGACTCGCCAGGCCCTTGCCGACGGACGGACCACCCGCATCCATCCACCCTCGAGTCGGGCCCTGCGCGCCGTCGCGAGGAGCACGCTGACACCTGAGCAGTCCAGGAACGTCACTCCCTGAAGATCCACGGAGATCGCCGATCCATGGCGCCGGATGGCCAGCAGCAGGGTCTCGCGCAGGCATGGAGCGGACACGATGTCGATCTCCCCGCTGATCACGGCGACCACCGGGACGCCCGGATGGATCGCCACGCGCAGATCGAGTGTGTCGATGGAGGCGGAGGCCGGCGGCCATGCCGGCGAGCGGGCCAGGTGCATTATCAGTCCCTCGTCGTGCAGGTGCTGTCGGACGCAGCCTCGCTCTCGCCGAGGGGTTCTGGCGTCTGTGGAAGTCCCCAGTGCGGATCCCCGGCCAGGGGCTCGCCGTCCCCGGTGACGTCCTGAGGCGGTGCGCGGTCCGGTCGCGCCAGGCGGCGCCCATGCACGGCTCGTACGACAGGCCCTAAGGACTACGGCGAGGACAGTGGCCGGTCCAACTCCCGCAGGGCGGCAGGGAGTTCGCGGCGGGAGGTCACGCCGAGCTTCGTGAACACCTTGTGCAGGTGATACTCGACGGTTCTAGGGCTGATGAAGAGCTGACTTGCGATCTCCGGGTTCGTCTGTCCCTCGGCGGCCAGCCGTACGATCTGGCTCTCCTGGGCGGTGAGAACGCCGCGGGTCTCACCCGTACGGTTGCGCACCATCTCTCCGGTCGCCAGCAGCTCGCCGCGGGCGCGCTCGGCGAACGCTTCGGCCCCGATGGCGCTGAACGTCCGGTAGGCGACGCGCAGGTGGTCGCGCCCGTCATGGCGCCGGTTCGCCCGGCGCAGCCACTCGCCGTAGAGCAGGTGGGCGCGGGCGAGATGGATGACGATCCCGCCGCGCTCAAGGCGCTCGATCGCTTCGTGGTAGAGCGACTCGGCGGTGTGGCCGTCGCTCAGCAGCGCCTTCGACCGCGCCAGGACGCCGAGGGCCCAGTCCGTGCCGCTGGCCAGGGTTCGTCCCTCGAGTTGCCGGAGAGCGGCCGCGGCCTCCTCGACGGCGCCGCTTCGCAAGCCGGCCTCGACGAGTTCGGCCAGTGACCAGTTGAAGTAACCCAGGTCGCCGTGCTCGCAGGCCTGGCGGGCGCCGGCGAGGGCTGCGGCGTAGCGGCCGAGACCGTTGTTCAGGACGGCGGTGGCGTACCCGGCCATGCCCAGGACCCTTCCCTCGCCCCGGGCCGTGGCGTCCTTGGTGGCCGCTTCGATCAGCCGCACCGCCGTGGACTTCTCGCCCCGCCAGGCGGCCAGGAAAAGCGCGGCGTACGGCATGGGGGCGTTGCCGGTCGCCGCGGTGATGGCGTCGGCCTCTTCGATGAGCATCGCGGCGGCGGCGAACTCTCCGGCATAGGTGTGAACGCCGGCGAGGTAGACGAGCAGCACGGGCAGGGCGGCGAGCGCGCCGACTTCGCGAGCCAGCCGGACGGAGCGGGTGGAGAGCTCGCGCCACCCCTGGTATTCCCACAGTTCGTGGACGGCCATCGACTGCGCCATCGGCGACAGCCGAAGCAGCTGCATGATGTCGTCCTTGGTGCGTGGATTCTCCTGCAGCAGCGCCTCCAGGGCGCGCTGGAGGATCGTCACACCCGCCCGGGTGCCTTCGCCGTGCGGAGCGTCCACCGTCTGATGTTCCAAATGGCGCGCCGCCATCCCGTCCAGGAGGAGGTCGCTCGGCCGTATCGATGGTGGCCCCGGCGGCGCCGTCCGAGCGGCTTCGGCCACCTCCCGGAGTCCGTGCCGGCCTGCGAACATCGCCGCGCCGAAGGCTTCGAGGTAGGTCTCCCGGGCCGACCCGTCATCGAGACCTTCGAACGCTTTGGCCGCCTCGAGGAGCAACGCCGGCGCGTCACTCCCGCGGCTGCGGGCGAAGGCGATCCGGGCCCGGAGACGTGCCGCCCGGGCCCGCTCCAGGTCACCCAACGGACCCAGCTCCGCTATGGAGAGCAGTTCGCCGGCGGTGTCGGGCGCGGCCGCCTCGTACTTGGCCTGCGCGGCGGCCAGCGCCCTCGCGGCGCGCCGGGCCGGATCCGGTGTCAGCTCCGTTGCCCGCTCAAGAAACGCAGCCGCCGCGGCGACGCCCCCTCGGTCCCGGGCGCGGTCCGCGGACCGTTCCAGGTCGTCGGCCACCGTCTCGTCCAGTCCCGTGGCCGCCTGGGCTCGATGCCACGCTCGACGATCGGGATCGGCGTCCGGATCTGTCACCTCCGCCAGTGCGCGATGTACTCGCCGTTGGTCATGCGCTGATGCCACCCGGTAGGCAGCGGCGCGCACGAGGGGATGACGAAAACGCACTTGGGCTCCGAACTCGATCAACCCCGAGGCCTTGGCCGGCAGCGCGGCATCGACGGAGACCCCGAGCCGCTCGGACGCGCGCCACAACAAGGCGGCGTCGCCGACCGGTTCGGCCGCCGCCGTCAGGAGCAGCCGCTGCGTCTCGGCGGGAAGCGACCGAAGTCGCCGGTGGAAGCTCTGTTCGATGCGATTCGCGAGCGGCTGGGTATCGGGAAGACCGAACCCACCGGCGAGCTCCGCCGCGGTCAGTCCGCGAGGCAACTCCAGCAGGGCGAGCGGGTTCCCTCGGGTCTCGGCGACGATCCTGTCCCGCACGAGTTCATCCAGCCGCCCGGGGACCGCCGACTCCAGCAGCGCGCGGGCGTCGGCGTCGCTCAAACCCATGACCACGAGCTCCGGGAGTCCCGCCAGCTCCCGGTCTTCGTTGGGTTCACGGATCGCGAAGACCATGGCGACCGATTCCGCCAAGAGGCGGCGCGCGACGAACGCGAGAACCTGCGCGGAAGCCTGGTCGAGCCACTGTGCGTCGTCGACCAGGCAGACGAGAGGCCGTTCCTCGGCCGCCGCGGAGAGCAGTCCGAGCACCGCGAGGCCGACCATGAAGCGATCCGGCGCCGCCCCGGCGCCCAGGCCGAATGCCGTGCTCAGCGCGTCCCGCTGCGGACCCGGCAGGCGCGCCAGGCTGCTCAGTACGGGTGCGCACAGTTGATGCAGGACGGCGAACGCCAGCTCCATCTCGGACTCGACACCGGCCGCCCGCACAACGCGACATTCCGATGCGCGCTCGTGCACGTGATCCAGCAGGACGGTCTTGCCGACTCCCGCCTCACCACACAGGACCAGCACCTGGCTCCGGCTCGCCCGTACCTCGGTCAGCAACCCGTCCAGCGCCGCCTGCTCGGTCCGTCGGCCACGCAATCCAGGTGCAGGATGACTATCGGACACCGGCCACCCCACGCCCACGGGGGCAGCGTAGCAGGCCGTTCCGTGCCCGACCTGCGGCAACTTCGGTACCACCGGGCACGACCCGGACGGCGCACCGCCTGAGGACATCGCCGGGGACGACGAGGACCGACTGGGGACCCGCGCTGGGGACTTCCACGGACGCAAGCACCCCTCAACGAGAGGGACCCTGCGTGGTGACCCACCCCGAACGGAGCCCCCATGACCGAGCACACGCTGGAGCCGGCGGCACAAGGGATCGCCGACACCACAACGAAGCCCCCGTTCCCGTACGAACTCGGCCCGGACGGCGCCCGGAAGGTGCTGGACGACGCCCAGGCCACGCCGATCGCCAAGCCGGCGCCGACCGGGTGGGCAGAGAGATGACTGCCGGGCCCGGCGCGCAATCCAGGGCGCACGCGGATGGCTTCTATCTCTGGCGTCCGCCGGATGACGCCACTGCGTCGGTGGCGGTGCGGTCACGATGGGGAAATCGGTACGAGGCGCCGGCGGCGGTTCGCTCGATCGTTGTGGACGTGTACCGTCAGGCGCAGCTCATCGTGCATGTCGCAGCCCCGGCGAACGCCCTGGTCGCCGACCGGCTGCCCGGCCGGTCGCTCCGGCTCCGTGTGCTCGACCTTCCCACTCCGCCGTTCCACGGCCGTTACCGCGTCCTGCTCAGCCTCGGTGAAGTGACGGACCTGGTCATGGCGCACGTTGCCCTGACCCCCCGTCCCGATCCCGCCGGGGACGGCATGCACGTGCTCATCACCGCGGCGGCGCCCGGCGCGGTGTTCGGCCTCTCCGATGCGCAGGCGGGCCGGCCGCCGAACGTGGTGAAACAGGGCACCCGCATGATTCACCTGCTGGTCGATGCGACCGCCGCACAGGTGATCCGCTGACCGTGCCCATACGGACGCCGGTCAGGCCGTCGGCCCGTGGTGGCCGTTCTCGGGCAGCGCCTGCCGGAGTTGGCGGCGGGAGGTGATGTCGAGCTTGGTGAAGACCTTGGCCAGGTGGTACTCGATGGTGCGCGGGCTGAGGAACAGCTGGGCGGCGATCTCCGGGTTGGACAAGCCCGCCCGGGCCAGGTGGGCGATCTGGGCCTCTTGGGGGGTGAGCTGGTCGTTCGCGGTGGCGACGCGCTTGCGGACGGCCTCGCCGGTGGCCAGCAGCTCGCGGCGGGTCCTCTCGGCGAATGCCTGCATGCCGATCGCGGCGAACATGTCGTGCGCGGTGCGCAGCTGCGCCCGCGCGTCGGCCCGCCGGTTCTCACGGCGCAGCCACTCGCCGTAGAGCAGGTGCGCGCGGGCGAGTTCGGGCCGAAAGCCGGTGCGGCTCAGCCGGTCGACCGCCTCGCGATACCAGCGTTCGGCGTCCTCACCCTCGCTGAGCAGCGCCCGGGAACGCGCGTAGATCCCCTGCCCCCAGTCGGTCCGGCCGACGCTGGTGGCCTCGGCCAGTCGGCCGAGCGCGTCCGCGGCCAGCCGGGTCTGCCCTGTCCTGCCGGCCGCCTCGATCAACTCGGGAAGCGCCCACGTGGAGACCGTCATCTCATGCATCTGCTCCGCGGCTTGCGCCTCGGCCAGCGCTCTGTCGTGGCGGCCGAGCCCGTTGTAGAGAATGGCGGATGCCCACTGCGAAAACTGGATGGTCATACCTTGTTCCGCAGCCCGGGCGGCCGTGATCATCGCCTCGATCAGCGGGGCGGCCTCGGCTTCGTCCCCCCGGAATCCGGCGAGCAGCGCGGCCACGATGGGAGCGTTGGTGCCTGTTGCCGCTGTGATGGCCTCAGCCTCCGCGATCAGCGAGGCGGCTGCGGTGAAATCGCCGCGCCAGGTCGCGAGCATGGCCGACGCGCCCGCCCAGATCGACAGCTGGGCGAGCAGGCCCGCCTCGCGGCAGGACTTGAGCTCGCGGGCCTGAATCGCATGCCAGCACTGCTCGTCCCACAGCAAGGACGCGGCGAACACGGCCACCGGGCTCCATCGCCGACGCTCTGCCGTGGTGATCTCTTCGTCGGCGAAGACCCGCGCTGCCTCTCTCAGCAGGGGTGCCGCCTGGGCGCGTCCCTCGGTGATCATGACGGCCAGCCCGTCCAGCAGCTGATCGGACGGGCTGGGCGCGCCCGCGGCCGGCGGGGCTGACCGGGCGGCGCGGGAGACCTCCCGCAGGTCGCCGGCGCCCGCGAACGGCCCGGCGAACATCGCGGCATACCAGGCGTCCAGGTAGGTCTGGCGCGCGAGCGCGGCGTCCAGCGGCTCCAGTTGCTTGGCCGCCTTCAGCAGCAGCGCCGGAGCGTCGCCGCCCATGCTGGAGGCGAAAGCGAGCTGCCCGCTGGTCAGGGCGGCGCGGGCCTGCTGGAGTTCATCCAGCGGCCCCGCCGCCGCTATGGCGAGCAGCCCGGCCACCAGATCCAGCGCGCCGGCCTGGAGACAGGCCTGCGCGGCCGTGAGGGCGCGCTCGGATCGCGGTGCGGGTGCGCCCGTCAGCTCGACCGCGCGCTGCAAGAACGCCGCCGCCGCGGCCATGCCGCCGCGGGCCTGTGCCCGGCCCGCCGACCGCTCCAGCTCCGCGGCGACCTCCTCATCGGGTCCCGGCGCCGCCGCCGCCAGATGCCACGCCCGCCGATCCGGGTCACGGTCGCGGTCGGTCACCTCGGCCAGCGCCTGGTGCGCCGCGCGCCGCTGCGGCAACGACGCCGCCGAGTACACCGCGGACCGCACCAGCGGATGCCGGAACCGCACCCGCGCGCCGATCTGCAGCAACCCGTCGATCTGAGAGGCCTCCGCGGCCGAGGCCGGGATCCCAAGTCGTCCGGCGGCCCTCCAGACCAGCACCGGGTCGCCGACCGGCTCGGCCGCCGCGACCAGCATCAGCGACCGCGTGTCGGCCGGAAGCGCCTCCAGTCGGCGGCGGAAGACCTGCTCGATCCGTGCCGGGACCTGGACCCCGGCCAGCCCGAACCCGCCCGCCAGCTGCGCCGGGCCAAGCCCGCGCGGCAACTCCAGCAGCGCCAGCGGATTGCCGTTCGTCTCGGCCAGGAGCTGGTCCCGGACCCGCTCATCGAGCTGGAACCCCACCACCGATCGCAACAGCGCCCGGGCATCCTGGTCCGGCAGGCCCCGCACCTCCAGGTCCGCAAGCCCCCGGAACTGCTCGCTCGGCTCCCGCGCGGCGAAGACCAGCCCCACCGGCTCGGCCAGCAGCCGCCGCGCCGCGAACGCCAGCACCTGCGCCGACGCCCGGTCCAGCCAATGCGCGTCATCGACCACGCACAGCAGCGGCCGCTCCTCCGCCATTTTCGACAGCAGGGTCAGCACCGCCAGCCCGACCAGGAACCGGTCCGGCGCGCCCCCCTCCCGCAGGCCGAACGCGACTCCCAGCGCGTCGCGCTGCGGACCCGGCAGGCCCTCCAGCCGGTCCAGCAGCGGCAGGCACAGCAGATGCAGGCTGGCGTACGCCAGCTCCATCTCCGATTCCATCCCCACCGCACGGGCGACCCGCATGTCCGGTGCCGCCCCCACCACATACTCCAGCAGCGCGGACTTGCCGATCCCCGCCTCACCGCGTACCACCAGCACCCGCCCGCGTCCCGACCGCAGATCTGCCAGCAGGCCATCGAGCGCCACGCGCTCTCGATGCCGGTTCAACAGCGCTGGCGCCGACTCAAATCGTGTCCGCATGCCCGTCTCCGCCCGCACTCCAGCACCAGACCGTCTCGGCCGAGATTTCAGCACCATCCGACCGGTGTCAACGGATGGTCCGAAATTTTCGGATCCTGTGACATCGCACAGGTCACAGGCCGTCACCCCGCCCGATGAACGACCGGTTACCGGATTGGAAACAGTGGGATGCGCCTGCCCGACGCGGCGCCCTGCACCGCCTGGCGCAGCCCGGACGGCGTACCCCCTGAGGACATCGCCGGGGACGAGCACCGACTGGGGATCCGTGCTGGGGACTTTCACGGATGCGGGTGCCCCTCAGCGGGAGGGACGCTCCGTGGTGAGCCACCCCGAACGGAGTCCCCATGACCGAGCACACGCTGTCTTTGGAGGACCAGGTCGCATCGGGCCCCGCGCCCGACTTCTCGAACGCCGGGTCATGCGACGATCTGGAAAGCTTCGTCCGTGCGCGCCCGCGTCTGTTCGCGATCGCCCACCAGATCGTCGGCAACGTGCACGAAGCCGAGGACGTCGTGCAGGAGGCCTGGGTCCGCTGGCAGCGCGTGGACCGCACAACGGTGATCAACGTCGAGGCGTTCTTGGTGACCGCGACCACCCGGCTGGCGATCAACCTCGTCCAGTCCGCCCGTCGTCGGCACGAGACCTACGTCGCCCTCGGGCCGAATGAAGAAGCAGCGGCCCCCGGCGCCGACCCGCTCACGGAGATCGAACGACGCGAGACGATCGAGCTGGCCGCCCGACTGCTGGTCGAACATTTTCCACCATCGGAACGGGCCGCCTACGTGCTGCGAGAGGGCTTCGACTACCCGTACCAGCAGATCGCGAGGACTTTGCAGATCCGTCCGGCCAATGCCAGGCAACTGGTGAAGCGCGCCCGGACACGTATCGCGGCCGGCAGGCGCCATGCGTGCGACTCGGCCGCCCATCGGCGTTTCGTGCGCGCGTTCGCGGCGGCGTCGCTCGTCGGCGAACTGACCGGCCTGGAGGCTCTCCTCGTCGCCGACCTCAAGCGAGCCGGCAAGGGGCAGCCGACATGTGGAGTGCGGGGTCCCTGGACCGGGCACTCGATGAAGTACGCCCCGGGTCGAGGGCAGGCCATGTCGATCGGTGGTGCGAGCATGTGCCCGACGGGTTCGGATCAAGACCAAGGGGAAGGGCCGGTGAGCGATGCAGGTCGCACGGCGACACGTGGTTGAAATACTGCGGGCGGCGGGGCTGTCGGAAGTGGCCGAGGAGCTCCACCGGACGCTACCCGACCCCATCGAGTACGAACATGCGGAGCGCGTTCTCGCCCAGCACGGCATCACCAAAGACGAGCTGATCAGCCGTCGGGGAGGGAGCCCGTAACCGGTGACACCAAGGTCTGCGCGCGAGCGGTCGCGCATGTCTCGCTTCGGCGGTTACGGGGAGACTATGGTGCCGGCCGCGCGGTGCAGCAGCGCCACGGCGGCGTCGAGGCGGCCGATCGCCGCCATGCGGCCGGTCGCCTCCACGAACCGGCACGCCGCCTCCACTTTCGGGCCCATCGAGCCGGCCGCGAACGAGCGGGCCCGCAGCTCACCGGGCGTGGCCTGACGGATGGGACGGGCGTCCGGGGTGCCGAAGCCATCGGTCACGGCATCGACGTCGGTCAGCAGCAGCAGGGCATCGGCGTCCACGGCGCGGGCCAGCATGGCCGCGGTCAGGTCCTTGTCCACCACGGCCTCGACGCCGCGCAACGCGCCCGAGGCCTCCCCCACCACGGGGATGCCGCCGCCACCTGCGCACACCACCACCGCGCCGCTGTCCAGCAGCACCCGGATGAGCGGCAATTCCACCAGCTCAAGCGGCTCCGGGGAGGGCACGACCCGGCGCCATGCGGCGCCGTCGCGGCGCACCACCCAGCCGCGCTCGGCGGCCAGATCCAGCGCTTCCTTCTCCTGGTAGACGGGGCCGACGAACTTCGTGGGATCGGCGAAGGCGGGATCGTCCGGGTCGACCTTCGTCTGGCAGACCAGGCATCCGACGGACCTGCCGGGGGCGGCACCGCGCAGCGCCTGGGCGAGCCAGTACCCGATCATCCCCTGGGTCTGCGCGCCGAGTACGTCCAGCGAGTACGGGCGGGTCAGCGCGGGGTCACGCACGCTTTCCAAGGCCAGCATGCCCACCTGCGGCCCGTTGCCGTGGGTCACAACGAGGTCATGCGCTCGGGCGAGCGGTGCGAGCGCCTCCACCGCCTGCTGGATATGCGATTCCTGGATGTCGGCATCGGGCTTCTCGCCCCGCTCCAGCAGCGCGTTGCCGCCGAGCGCCACAACGATCATCAAAGCCGTCTCCTCAGTGCGGCCGACCCGGCCGCACCTCGACCGTACGCCGGGCTCCCGGGTGCCGCCGCGCGGCACCCCGCGCTCGTCACAGACCGGAATGTCGTCCGGTCTTTATCCACGAAGACGAACCTCTCGCGGGACAGGAGCCAGAACGTGCCAACGGCGACCAAGGGGATACGGGTCCGGATGCGTGCGCGGCCGATCGACGAGCCGCACCGCGTCTCCAGTCAGCTGGAGCTGCTGTTCGACCTGACCTTCGTGGTCGCGGTCGCGGCCGTCACCACCCAGCTCGCGCACAGCATCGCCGACGGCCATGGCCTGACTGGGCTCCTCCCGTTCCTTCAGGTCTTCTTCGCGGTGTGGTGGGCCTGGATGAACTTCACCTGGTTCGCCTCGTCGTACGACACCGATGACGTCGCCTACCGGCTGCTGACCATGGTGCAGATGGCCGGTGTGCTGGTCCTCGCCGCCGGCGTGCCCGCCGCGGCCGGCCACGCCGACTACCGGGCCGTCACACTCGGCTACTTCATCATGAGGGTCGGCCTCGTGTCCCAATGGCTGCGGGCCGCCGTCGAAGACCCGGCCGGCCGCCGTACGGCGCTGCGGTACGCCACCGGTATCACGCTTGTGCAGGCGGGCTGGATACTCCGCCTCGTCCTCTCAGCGACCGGCACCCTGCCATCGTCCGCCCAGCTGCCGTTCTTCATCGGCCTGGACGTCCTGGAGCTCATGGTGCCCCGCTGGGCAGAACGGATCACGGCCACCAGCTGGCACCCGCACCACATCGCCGAACGCTACGGCCTATTCACGATCATCCTGCTCGGCGAGAGCCTCCTCCCGGTGAGCGACGGAGTCGCGGGAGCGCTCGAAACAGCCGAGATCAATGGCCGGCTCGTCGTCAGCGCCCTCTCCGGTCTCGTGCTGCTGTTCGCCATCTGGTGGCTCTACTTCCTCGTGCCGGCCGGCGCGGGTCTGGGCGAGCGCCGCCATCGGTCCTACCGATGGGGATACGGCCACTACGGCATCTTCGCGGCCCTCGCGGCCCTCGGCGCCGGCCTCAAGATCGCGGTCGAGCAGACGGGACATGAGCTCAATGCCTCACCCCTCGCCATCTGCTATGCCGTCGCGATCCCGGCCGCGGTGTTCCTGACGTCGCTGTGGCTCGTCCACGCGCCCATCGTGGCCGAGCCCGTGGTCAAGCCCGCTGCGGTTCTCGGCGGCACCGGCGTCATCCTCGTCGTGCCGCTCGCGGCACCGCGGATCGGAGTGGCCACCGTCGTCGCGGCGATCGCGGCCGTCAACGTCCTGATCACCGCCATCACCATCGCCACCCGGAAACGCTGAGCCCCACGTTCACGTCCCCATCGATGGCCTTGTCGACGGCGATCAGTCACGTTCGGAGCCGGGCTCGGGGCTCGGTGGTTCTGGCCGTGCGCGGGAGATTCCCGCGAGTTTGGCCGGGTTCATGACCCACATGATCTGGTCGATGCCCTGGTCTGAAGCGCTGACCGTGAGCAGTGCGATGACGGTGTCATCGCGGGAGATCAGCACGCCGGGTCGTCCGTTCGCCTCGACCCACGCGGTCGCCGTACCAGGCCAGAACCCGACTGCGAGCGCGCCGACGAACTTCACGACACGCGTACGGCCGACCACGGGTATCCGCGCGGCACCGCGTGTTCCTCCGCCGTCGGAGTAGCTGACGACGTCGGCGGCGAACAGCTCCTCCAACGCGGCCAGGTCACCGGTCCGGGCCGCGGCCAGGAAGGTCGTCAGCAGCCTCCGGTGCGCCGAGGAACTCACCGGCCTGCGGCGCCCGGCCGACAGATGCCTGCGCGCACGGCTCACCAACTGGCGGGTGTTCGCCTCACTCAGCTGAAGAATCTCCGCGATCTGACCGTAGGGATAATCGAAAGACTCCCGCAGCACATACGCCGCACGCTCGGTGGGCGACAGCTTCTCCAGCAGAAACAGCACCGCCAACTCCAGCGCCTCACCCCGCTCCGCACCGACCTGCGGATCCGCGCCGGTGTCCACCGGCTCAGGAAGCCACGGACCCACATAAGTTTCCCGCCGCTTACGCGCCGACTGCGCGACATTGATCGCAAGCCGCGTCGTGACCGTCGCCAGGAACGCCCCCGGATCCACCACCGCCGCATGGTCGGTGGTCTGCCACCGCACCCACGCCTCCTGCACCACATCCTCGGCCTCGGCCGAACTACCGAGCACCCGATACGCGATCCCGAACAAACGCGGCCGCAAACCGACGAAGACCGAAGCAGCCTCATCGAACGCGCCCGCCGCCCCCAAGTCCCCCGGCTGCATGACCGCGATCACCTCCCAGCTCCGCGGCTCCACCGTTCGCTCAGCGTATAAAAACCGCTGGTCGCACGGCCCGGCGGCCGTCGGTTAGTGGTGTGGCGGCCAGACGGCGAAGCTCGGGACCTTCAAGGTCCCGGGCTCCGCATCCCCGTACCGAACGCGCGAGTCAGCCTGCGGAGGGACGCGGGGCGCGCAGGTGGGCCCGCTTCTCCAGTTCCTCCTCCTCGACCAGCGTGAGCATCGGCTGGCCCGGCGCGCACAGCATGGTCACGACGAACGTGGACGGCGCGTCCGACAGGGCGTTGCCGTTCTGGTAATGGATCACATCACCGCCCGGCTCGTACAACGTCTCACCGGCCTTGATCACGCGCTCCGGCTCACCTTCGAGCTCGAACCGGATCGCGCCCTCGATCACGTAGCCGAAGCACGGGCCCGAGTGGCGATGCGGAGGAGTCCCGGGGTCACCGGGAGGCCACTCGACGAGGACGGTCATCCCCGAAGCGCCCTCGGGGATGAAGGGCGGCTTGACATCCGCCAGCATTTTGGGCCCGAACTTCTCCTGGCTCTCCTGCCCGGCGATCCCGCCCGCTGAGTCCTTCTCCGACACTGAACACACCTCCGTAGGTCCGCCCGGAACCGACGATCACGCATCGGCCACCGCGCTGTACCGACCTCTCGTACGGCGGTGACCATGTTCGTCCGGGCTCACACTTGCTTTGCAGTGAAGACCGAGTACGGCCCGCATCTGTGACAGGCCGTGCGCCGTACGTGCCTCGCGCAGAGAGTCCGGAGACCGCCCATGCCGGTACGCGACCGCCGCGCACCGGGCGTGGTCTGTCCCGGCGCTACCACCACGGGCCGCTACCGCCCGTCGTTGGACCGGCCGCGCCCCGCGGCGGCGTATCCGGCGAGGTCCATGCGTGAGGACACGCCGAGCTTGCGCTTGGCGGACTTCACCTGGGACCTGATGGTGTTGACCGACTTGAACAGGATCGACGCTATCTCCGTGTCGGTGCGTCCCGCGGCGACCAGTTCGATCACCTCTCGCTCCCGTGGTGACAACTGCTCGCCGTAGCCGGTCCGGCCGCCGCGCCGGCCCGGCCGGCGGGACCGGACGCCGAGGTCGCGCAGCTGGAGGACGATCCGCTCGCCGTCGGCGAACGCCCCCAGCCGGGAGTACTCACGCAGCACGGTGACGAATCGGCCTGCCGCGAGGTCCGGCCGGGCCCGCCGGACCTCGCACCTCGCCGCGCCCTCCTGCGCCCGGAGGGACTCGTACGGACGGGGCAGCGTGTCCCAGGCAGCGGCGGCCTGCTCGAAGAGAGTGGCCGCCGTCGCGAAGTCCGACCTCGCCTCCGCCACCACCGCCTGGCACGAGAGCAGCGACGCGTGGCACGCCGGCGCGTCCTGGCCGACGAGTCCGCCGGCGAGGCATGACACGGCGTCGCTCGCCTCCTCCGGCCGGCCGGCGGCCAGCAGGGTCCGGACGCGGACGGGCACGAGGTCGACGCCCCAGATCCACACCTCGGTCCTGCGCAGCAGCCGGAACGGCCGCTCGGTCGCCTCCAGGGCCTCCTCGACACGGCCCTCGACCAGGGCGGCCTCGGCGAGCGCCGCCGAGGCCTCCATGACGAGTTCCGGTACGAACTGGCCCGACGGGTGGGCCAGCACGGATCGCAGAATGTCGCGGGCCTCCCGTGTCCGGCCCTCGGCGGTGAGCAGCCGGCTGATCACCAGGTCGGCCTCCAGCCGCCGGCCCGCCTGCAGGGACTCACACGCGGAGAGATCGCGAAGACGGTCCGCGAGCCCCGCCCACCGTCCCCGGAAGTAGTCGAGATGCCCGTGGATGACCGCGAGACCCATCTGCAGATGCGGGTACTCGTACGTGCGCGCGAGGTCGAGCGCCGCCGACAGGTACGTCTCCGCCTGCTCGTGCCGTCCCCAGATCATGGCGCAGCAGCCGACATTGGCCAGGCCCCGTGCCGCCAGCAGCCGGTCCGACACGTCCACGTCGCGCATCGGGATCTTCGCGGCCTCGGCCCAGCCGTCCGCCGATCCGAACCGGAGCAGGACCGTCGTGAGGTCGACGACCAGGACCAGTCCCCCGTGGGAGTTGCGGCGTGCCACCGGTCGCGCGGCCCGCCGCAGCCAGTCTCGTCGTGTCCCAGGCGACCAGTTCGACCACGAGAGGTGAACCAGACTGATCATCGCTTCCCCGGCGAGGGAGGGGTCTTCGGCGAGCAGCGGGATCGCCCGCTCCGTCTCCTCGCGTGCGCCGGCGACGTCATCCGCGTACATGAGAACGCGTGCCCGGTGCCACCGCGCCTTTCCCTCCTCGAGGGCGGCGAGTTCGCCACGGTCGGCCGCCGCGCGCAGGACCTCGGCGAGCCGCTCGTAGTCGCTGGCACGGTTCAGCGCCGGCAGCGGGATCTTCGCCGCGAGCCGCGTCAGCGCTCGCGGAGACTGCTCGGTCCTGGTGACGAGTTCGAACAGGACGTCCTTGGCTGTGACGTCGTCTCCCTGGGCCAGCGCGAGGTCGGCGATCCGCTCGGCGTACCGGGCCCAGCCGGCGGTGTCTCCGGCCTCCTTCAGATGCCGCGCCAGGCGTCCGATCGGCGGCTGCGCCGACTCGGCCAGCGCCGCCGCGACACGTTCGTGGAGCAGGGGCCGCAGCAGCGGGGAGATCTGTTCGTCGACGGCGTCGAGCACGAGGGCGTGCCGGAACGAAAGGGCGCGGTCCGGACCGACCACCAGGAGATTCGCGGCCGTCGCCTCGGAGAGCGCCGCGCGGGCCGTCTCGAATCCGAGGTCGGTGACCCGTGCGACCAGCGCCTCCTCCGTCGGCACGGCGACAATGGCGAGTGCCTGGACGGCGAGGACGGCGGCGTCCGATATCCCGTCCAGCCGAGCCAGCACGGAGTCGCGCAGGCTCGGCGGTGGCGCGAGTGCTCGTACGCGTGCGGCGGTCCACTCACCGGCGAAGCCGGCCGCGCCCGCCCGGTCGTACAGCGTCTGCACCATCTCCTCGATCAGCAGTGGCACCCCCTGAGTACGCGAGTGCAGGTGGACGGCCAGCGAGCGGGGCACGTCGCGGCGTCGGAGCATGGACGTGATGAACTCGTCGGTGGCGCCGGCGTCGAGCGGTCCGAGGCGCAACCGGTATCCGCCGCCGCCCGCCGCGATCCGGGAGAGCCGGGCCGCCAGGTCGCGATCGGGTATCTCGTCCGGACGCCAGCCCACCACGACGCCGATCCCGGGATCGTCCATCGTCGCGAGATGGATCAGGAAGTCGAACGTCGTCTCGTCCGCCCAGTGCAGGTCGTCGACGACGACGGTCGTGAGATCCAGGCGCAGAAGGAGGTCGGCGAGTGCCCGGAACAGCCGGTGGCGGTCCATGGCGCTGTGCTCCGCCGGACCCGGCGCGGGCGGCAGCCGGTCGCCCCATTCAGGGAAAAGGGGACGCAGTGCCCCCGAGAGAGCCCCCAGGGCGACGCCGTCGATGCCTCGCCGGCTGATCCCCTCCACGAGCGCGCCCAGCGTGAACGGAGTATGTACGGGCGGGCACCTGGTGCACAGCACTCGGCCGGCGTCCACGTCGGGTGCGTTCAACGCCTCGGTGATCAGCCGGGTCTTGCCGATCCCCGCGTCCCCTTCGATGATGACCACCCGCCGGTCCGCTCGCCTGAGGGCCGCCACGAGCCGACCGAGTTCCTCGCCTCGTCCGACCAGGACGGGAGAGTCCAGTAGTTCCAAGGCGTGCTCCCGAGCGCTTCCGCCGACCAGGGATTCGAGATCATCTTCGCTCCTCACCCCTCGTCTGGCCATAGCCCGGGACTTCGATCAGCGCGGACGGCGACCCCGGCACCGGGGTCGCCGTCCGCGCCGCCGGTGAGCCCGCCACCGGCCGCACTGCGCGCGACGCCGTGTTAGAACGCCGCCTCGCCGATGGGCGAGCCCATGCCCGTCGGTCCGTCGTAACCCGCCGTTCCGGCGCACAGGTAGGGCGAGGAGCAGGTGCCGTTCATGCCGGACGTGATGTCGTACAGCGAACCCTTGGGCGCCGAGTACAGCCGCTTGGCGGGCGTGCCCGAGGTGTGGCCGGTCCGGCCGTAGATCCCGGCGATGATCGGCGCGCTGACACTCGTCCCGCCGACGACGAGCCAGCCGGCCGACTGGAAGCCGTCGTAGACGGCGACACCGGTGTCGGGGTCGGCGACCGCGGACACGTCCGCGACCGTACGGTGCGTGCAGCCCTTGTCCCGCTGCCACTTCGGCTTCGCGACGAAGCGGGAGCATCCGCTGCCGGCATCGGTCCATACGGTCTCGGACCGGCGGGTGCCCGATGCCGTCAGGTCGAGCCGGGTACCGCCCACGGCCACCACGGAGCCGAACGCCGCGGGGACCGAGACGCCGTAACCCGAGTCACCGCTGCTGGCGGTGATCGCGACACCGGGGTGCTCGTAGTACTTGGACTGGATGCCGGCTTCGTCCGCGGACTCGGATCCCCCGTAGGAGTTGGAGACGACCTTGGCGCCCAGCCGCACCGCCGTGTTGACGGCCTTGCCCAGGTCGTCGAAGGTGGGCGAGTTCGCGGCGACGTAGAGGATGCGGCACTGCGGGCAGGCGGCGGAGACCATCTCCAGGTCGAGCATCTCCTCCGTTCCCCATCCGGCGTCCGCTCCGGGCAGGTCGGTTCCGCCGTCCTCGTTGACCTGCGTCAGGTCGGCGCGGCTCAGTCCGAACCGGCTGCGATAGGTGTTGAGGGACTCCAGCGCGGTCGGGTTGGCGTAGGCGTCGACGACCGCGACGAGGGTGTTCGCGGACGAACCCGTGAGGCCGTACGCGGTCTGCAACTGGCCGGGTGTGTACCCGTCGGCGTAGTCGCCGGTGGTGAACCGGTGCATTTTGAGGTCTGTCACTACCTCGGCAAGGCAGCTCGCCCGGTGGGCGCTGGGAGCCTTGCACAGCGCGACGCTGCGGTGAGCCTTGCCGAGAATACGGTGCTCACCACCGGCGCTCTGGGCTGAAGCGGGGGCTGCGGTCGCTCCGATGGACGCGACGGCGGAGACAGCGGCGAGGATCCGCGCGGCCCGGCGGGGGAATCGGGGAAACATTGCACTCCTGTCCGTGCTTTCGGGGGCGAACCGGTCGCCGACGCCGCGCCGGCGGGGAGCGGAGCGGAGCGACCGGGAACTGAGGAGGCGGTGCGGTGGCGTGGCGATCAGCGATCGCGGTAGATGAAGGCCGTGCCCGAATCGAACGATGACGACGTGTACGGAGCCGCGATCAGCGCGGTGTGCCCGTCCGCGGAGACGGAGAGGGAGCTGCCGGCCCCTCCGGTCGGTCCGACGAACTCCGACGGCACGAGCGTCGCCTTCTGCGTGTAGCCGGAGCCGCCGCGTACGAAGATCGCCGCGGCGCCTGAGAGGCCGTTGCGGGGCGGCAGGCCGACGCCGACGACCGTTCCGTCACCGGAGACGCTCACCGAGTAGGCGTCCGAGGGGTATGTGGGCAGTCCGCCCGGAACCAGCTCCGCGGTCTGCGACCACTTCTGCGACCTGCCGAAGGTGTAGGCGACACCCGTCTTGTGGTAAGGCGCACCGGCCGCGACGACGTCGCCGCTCCCGGAGAGCGCCACGCTCTCGCCCAGCCGTTCCCCGGCGGCACCGTCGGACGCGGCGAGTTCCGCCTCCTGAACCCATGCGCCGTTCTTCACGGCGAAGGTGTAGACCGCGCCCTTCTCTCCGTTCTTGCCGCGGGCACCGACGGCGATTTTCGTGCCGTTCTTCGACACGGCCACGGCGTTTCCGAACTGGTCGCGAGCGACCGCATCGGTGGCCGTCAGCTCACGGGGATTCGACCAGCCGCCGCCGGTCCTGGTGAAGACGTACGCGGAGCCCTCGAACCCGTTGTGGAAATTGTTGCCGGCGACCAGGGTCGAGCCGTCGCCGGACAACGCGACCGACTCCCCGAAGTCGTCGAATTTGTCCGCGTTGGGCGCCGTGAGCACGGTGGACTGTCGCCACTTCGCACCAGACTTGCCGAAGACGTACACCTTGCCGCCGGCGCGCATGGGAGCCGCGGCCGCGATGGTCCTTCCGTCGCCGGACACGGCCACCGCGAATCCGACTTCCTCGTAATCCGTAGCGGGCGCGAGCACGGCGGACTGCCGCCACGTGGATCCGGCCTTCTCGAAGACGTAGGCGACACCGTAGTAGCCTTTCGCGCTCGGCGTGCCGAGCACGGCCGTGGAGCCGTCGGCCGACAGCGCGGTCGAGTAACCGAGCGTCTGACCGGGGGTCTTGTCCTCGGGGGTGAGGATGCCGCGGTAAACGCTGCGGTTCCAGAGCGTCGACGCCTTGGCCCCGGCCGCCGCGGCCGGCGGAGGTGTGGCGGTTCCGGCGTGGGCTACGCCGCCGAAACCCAGCGTCATCACCGCGCTGATCGCGAGCACGGCGGTACGGTGTACCGGTCTTGTTCGCATTGCACATGACCCTTCGTCTCGGGGATGCGCCGCAAGCTTCGCAGCGCCCACCGCGCCGTGGGACACGGCCGCCGGGTGAATGATCAGGCGATCAGGGGTGAATTAATTACCTGCCCGACGACCGGTCCGGTCTCGTCGTGGACAGGACTTTCGGCCCCGCAGCCGACACCGGGACGCGGGGACGGCCATCAGGCGCTGGTCGGGCCTTCGGGCGTGGTGGCCAGGCGGAAGGTCTTGATGGCCAGGTGCAGCAGGAGGCGGTCTGCTCCGGAGTCCAGGTCGAGGCCGGTCAGTGCCTTGATCCTCGACAGCCGGTAGTACAGGGTCTGCCGGTGCACCGACAGGGCCTCGGCGGTGCGCTGGGCATGACCGGCGTGGTCCAGGTAGGTCTCGACCGTACGCAGGAGGTCGGCGCGTGCGGGGTCCAGGAGCGGGAGCAGGGCCGGGTCGGCGGGCGGCGCCGCGGGTGTCGCCATCGGAGGCGCGGCGATCAGCCGGTAGGCGCCCAGCTCGTCCCATCGGGCCACCGGTCCCAGCCGGGGTTCGGCGCGCGCCGCCCGTGCGGCCAGCCGGGCCTCCCGCCATGAGTGAGGCACGTCGAGCAGGTCCGTCCTGGCGCCGCCCACGCCCGCGACCGTCCGAGGGGAGCCGGTGACCGAATCGAGCAGTCCGGCGGCGATCGCCGCAGCGGGAGCGGCGTCGGCGGGGTCCGGCAGCGGCACGAGAAGCGCCAGGCCACCCGTACTCCGATGGGCCAGCACGCCGTGCGGGAGCCGGGCGGGAGCGAATCGCGGGGCGGGGCTCACCCAGACGACGATGACGGACGCGGACGCCGATGCCGGATGCTGCAGCGCGCCCAGGGTCCGGGCGGCCTCGGCGCGGTCGGCGGCCGAGCTCGACAGCAGTTGCTCGAATGCCCGCGGCGCCGCCTCGCCCTGCCAGGTGTCGGCGGCCAGCAGCCGTCCGGCCCGGGTCGCCAGGGTCATCACCCGGGTCATCCGGGGATCGGCGGGGTCGATGGTGCCGTCGTCCAGCAGCCACAGGTAGCCGTAGACGGCGCCCTCGTACCGGGCGGGCAGGCACAGCCGGGCGCGGATCCCCGCCGCGGGGTCGGCGGGGGTTCGGGTCGGACCGGTCGCGTGGGCGATCCCGAAGCCCTCGAACCAGGCGCGTACCTCCGGAGAGGAGCGGCGGCGCAGGATCGAGCGGGTGCGTACCGGGTCGAGGTCGTCGTCGTGGGAGCTGAAGGCGATGAGCGTGAACTCCCGGTCCTCCAGGGTCACCGGCGCTTGGAGAAGCGCCGACACCTCGTCCACCAGGCTCTGGTAGTCACTCATTTCATACAAATGTACAAGGCGAGGTCACCAGGGTCGTGACCGCTGTCGATGGCGGCCGCACCGCCCGGCTCGTACCTTCGAGGACATCGAAGATCCCCTGCTTGACCTGGGAGATTGCCAGTGCTCGGCCCTGTCTTGCTCGCCGCCTCGCGCAGTGACCGGATACACCGGCTCGTCAGCCGGACCCCCGTGACCCGGCCCGTCGTCGACCGTTTCATCGCCGGGGACACGCTGCCCGAGGCGCTGAAGGCCGTCGACGCGCTCGCCGCCCGCGGCATCGAGGTCACCCTCGACCACCTGGGCGAGGACATCACCGACGCCGACCAGGCCCGCCGCAACCGTGACGCCTACCTCACGCTGCTGGAAGCGCTCGGCCCCAAGGGGCTGGGCGGGCGCGCCGAGGTCTCGGTGAAGCTGTCGGCGTTCGGCCAGAGCCTGCCCGGCGGCCACGACCTCGCCCTGGCGGGCGCCCGCCGGGTCTGCGAGGCCGCCGCGGCGATCGGCACCACCGTCACGCTCGACATGGAGGACCACACCACCGTCGACTCCACCCTGGCGATCCTCACCGAGCTGCGCCGCGACTTCCCGCGGACGGGCGCCGTCCTGCAGGCGTACCTGCTGCGCACCGAGGACGACGTACGGGGACTGGCCGTCGAAGGGTCGCGGGTGCGCCTGGTCAAGGGCGCCTACAAGGAACCCGCCTCCGTGGCCTACCAGAGCAAACGGGACGTGGACCTGGCCTACGCGCGCTGCCTGCGGATCCTCATGGCCGGAGACGGCTACCCGATGATCGGCTCGCACGACCCCCGGGTGATCGAACTGGCCGTCCGGCTCGCCGAGAGGTACGGCCGCTCCCCCGGCGGCTACGAGTTCCAGATGCTCTACGGCATCCGCGACGCCGAGCAGCGCCGGCTGGCCGCCGGGGGACAACGGATCCGCGCGTACGTTCCGTACGGCGCCGACTGGTACGGCTACTTCATGCGCCGCCTGGCCGAGCGGCCGGCGAACCTCGCCTTCTTCCTGCGCTCGTTCACCACTCGCCACTGACCCCGAGGAGGTTCCCATGGACGCCATCACCCGCGTGCCCGCACCGGCCAACGAGCCGGTGCACGACTACCGGCCCGGCAGCCCCGAGCGCGCCCGGCTGGAGGCCGAGCTGGCCGCGCTGTCGGCCGGCGGCACCGAGCTGACCTGCACGATCGACGGCCAGGAGCGGATGGGCGGCGGCGAGCGGATCCCGGTCGTCCAGCCGCACAGTCACCGGGAGGTGCTGGGCACCACCGCCAACGCCGACCACGCCGACGCGCGGGCCGCCCTGGACGCCGCCCACCGCGCGGCCCCCGGCTGGCGGGCCCTCGGCTTCGACGACCGGGCGGCGATCCTGCTGCGCGCCGCCGACCTGCTGTCGGGGCCCTGGCGGGAGACGATCGCCGCCGCCACCATGCTGGGCCAGTCCAAGACCGCCCAGCAGGCCGAGATCGACGCACCCTGCGAGCTGGCCGACTTCTGGCGGTTCAATGTGCGGTTCGCCCGCGAGATCCTGGCCGAGCAGCCCGTCTCGTCGCCCGGCGTGTGGAACCGCGCCGACCACCGGCCCCTGGAGGGCTTCGTCTACGCGGTCACCCCGTTCAACTTCACCGCGATCGCCGCGAACCTGCCGACCGCGCCCGCCCTCATGGGCAACACGGTGATCTGGAAGCCGTCACCCACCCAGCAGTTCGCCGCGCACTTCACCATGCGGCTGCTGGAGGAGGCCGGGCTGCCGCCCGGCGTGATCAACATGGTCACCGGGGACGGCCGCGCCGTATCCGACGTCGTGCTCGCCGACCCCGACCTGGCGGGCGTGCACTTCACCGGCTCGACCGCGACCTTCCAGCACCTGTGGCGCACCGTCGGGGAGAACCTCACCGGCTACCGCTCCTACCCGCGCCTGGTCGGCGAGACCGGCGGCAAGGACTTCATCGTCGCGCACTCCTCGGCGGACCCGGCGTCGCTGGTCACCGCGATGATCCGCGGCGCGTTCGAGTACCAGGGGCAGAAGTGCTCGGCCGCCTCCCGCGCCTACGTGCCGCGATCCCTGTGGGGGCGGATCAAGGACGAACTGGTCGCCGAGACCGAGGCGCTGACCATGGGGGACGTGCGCGACCTGCGCAACTTCGGCGGTGCGGTGATCGACGACAGGTCCTTCGGCCGGCTCCGGGACGTCCTGGAGCGCGCCGCCAAGGATCCGGCCATCGACGTCCTGGCGGGCGGCGCCTGCGATGACGGTGAGGGCTACTTCGTCCGCCCGACGGTCCTGGCCTGCGACGAGCCGGGGCACGAGGTGTTCCGCAGCGAGTTCTTCGGCCCCATCCTGGCCGTCCACGTCTACGACGACGCCGACTACGAGCCGATGCTCGCCCAGATGGAGTCGGTCAGCCCGTACGCGCTGACCGGAGCGATCTTCGCCCGTGACCGGGCCGCCATCGCCCGCGCCACCGAGGTGCTGCGGTTCGCCGCCGGCAACTTCTACATCAACGACAAGCCCACCGGCGCGGTCGTCGGCCAGCAGCCCTTCGGCGGTGGACGCGCCTCGGGCACCAACGACAAGGCCGGCTCCGCCCAGAACCTCCTGCGCTGGACGTCCACCCGGACCATCAAGGAGACCTTCGTCCCGCCGACCGGCCACCGCTACCCGCACATGGGCTGACCGCCCCATCAGCCACAGGTCCCGCACAAAGGCGTGCGGGGCCTGTTCGGGGCTCTCATCGATGTCCGCAGGTGTCCCGGTAGGCGAGCCCTGGGACGTACCTGGCCCATTCGGCGCGATCGAGCCCTCGGCCGGTGACGGCGCACGCCCGGTCCAGCGGCCGCCGGCGGAGTGCGTTCAGGTCGGCGAGGTTCCACATCGTGACGATCGTGTCGTTGGCCTTGGTGACGCTGTAGCCGTTGGCCTCCAGTGTGTTCCCGTCAGGGGAGAACGCCGCCTCGAGGGCCACATGGCCTTGGGTGATCAGAGGCTGGCCGAGGCGGTGTGGCGCGGAAAGGTCGGTGAGGTCCCATAGGAGGACCGTCTGATTCTTGTACGCGGCGGCGAGGGTGCGCCTGTCGGCGGAGAACGCCACTGCGAGCACGGCCACGGTGCTGTCCATCCAGCTTCCGGGAATGCCGCCCGGCTCTGAGGGACCGATCAGGGTCTGGTCCAGCCGAACGGGCCGGCGCGGGTCGCTGAAGTCCCACAGCACGATCGAGCCGTCACCACGGCCGACGGCCAGCATGCGGCTGTCGGCGGAGAAGGCCATGGAGGCGATGAAAGTGGAGTCCTTCGTGGCGATGGCCGCCCGCTTACCGAGCGGACGCGGGGCCACCGGAGTGAGGTCCCACTGCGTGACGGTCGCACCGACGCCGAACACGTCGGTGGTCAGCAGCGTACGTCCGTCGGGTGCCAAGGCCGAGGCCATGGAGCCGAAGGTCAGGGGCGTCATGGTGGGTCGGCGCTGGATCGGGGCGGTGGGCCGGGAGATGTCCCAGACCGTGGCCTTGGAGTTGGTGGTCCGGGACGTGGGGTCGGCCGTGAAGAGCACCCGCGTGTCCGAGGAGAAAGCGACGGGCAGACCGCTGTCCTTCAGCGGTGGTCCGCGCCGCCCTGGGTGGTCGACGTCGGAGACGTCCCACAGGGTGATGCTGTTGTCGGCCGCGTACACGGCCATCGTCCGGCCGTCGGGCGACAGTTTCGAGTAAGAGCCCGGCAGGGACGGCCCGTGCCGGACGGGCCGGGCGGGGTTCGAGGCATCCCACAGCGATATCGCTCCGGCCTTCTCACCGGTGGTCAGGATCCGGCCGGCGCGTGGGAACACCGCGGAGGCCGCGCCGGTGAGGGGCGGTGCGCGCTTGACCGGCTGCGCGGTGCCGGGGACGTCCCACAGCCTGACCGTACGGTCATCGCCGCCGGTGGCCAGGAGCCCGCCGTCCGCCGAAACGGATACCGAGAACACCCACCCGGTGTGGCCGGTCAGCGGTGCGCCCACCTGGGTCGGATGGGACGGGTCGGTGAGATCCCATACGACGGCGGTTCCGTCAAAGTTCGCGGTGACCGCCGTGTCGGCGTCGGGCGAGAAGGCGATTGAGGTGTCGTTGCCCGTCAGTGGCGAACCGATCCTGACCGGGCGGGCCGGATTGGAGACGTCCCACAGGACGAACTCGTTGTTGTTCGTCTTGGCCTTGTCGTGTGTGGCCATCAGGTGGCCGCGGGCGGAGAACGCGACCGGGGACCTGCCGGCCAGTTCCCTTCCGAGGAGGGCGGGATGCCTGCGATCGGTGACGTTCCACAGCCGGACCCAGCCGTTTCCCGGAGTGCCGTCGTTGCCCGTGGCGAGCACCTGTCCGTCGGGCGAGAAGGCGACCGAATTCGCGCTGCCGCCGTGGCCCTGCGGTGTGCTCGCGAGTTTGGCCGGAGCCTGACCCGACAGGTCCCACAGGACGATGCTGCCGTTCTCGTACGCGGCGGCCAGCGTCCGGCCGTCCGGGGCGAAGGCGAAGGATGTCACCGATGATGCGAGCGTCGAGCCGACGCGACCGAAGAAGGGACCGGTCGCCGGGGTCTCCGCGACGCGTTTCAGCGTCGGGACGTCCCACAGGCCGACCGTGTAGCCCGAGCCGGATTCCGTGGCCAGCATGCGGCCGTCCGGGGAGAGCACGATGGTGCTCCCGGAGACCTGCGGCCTGCCCGCAATCGTCGAGAGCCGGCGGGGCCTGCCGGGCTCTTTGAGGTCCCACAGAGTGACGTGGCCTTCGCCGGCTCCCGTGGTACCCGCGGTGGCCAGAATCCGGTGGACCGGTGAGAACGCCAGCGAGTGCACGGTGTACGGGAACCCGGTGATGATTCCCGCGTACCGGTCGGTGAGCAGGGTGTTGACGAGGCTGGAGGAGGTCTGGTCACTGCTGTGGATCCGCGCGGCGGCGATCCCCAGTTTCAGGGCCAGCTGCGGATCGCTGCCGCGGACCGCGTCGGTCTGGGCGACGAGGGCGCGTGAGACGGCGAGGGTTCGTTGCCGGTCTGCGTTCCTGGCCGAGATGACCGCCAGAGTGCCGGCGACGAGGACGAGGAGCATCAGGGTCGCGAGGGCGCCGATGGCGGCCTGCCGCACCCGGGTGCTGCGGGTCTGCGCGCGGATACCGCTGTCCAGGAAGGCTCGCGCGGTGTCGCCGAGCTCGGGGTAACGGTCCGGGTTCTGCCGCGCGTGTTCTTCGGCGGTGCGCAGGGCGGTGAGCCTGGTCCCGCCGACGAGGAATGACGGATCGCGGTCATGGTCGGCCCACTCCTGCGCGGCATCCGTCAGTTCGGTGTACCGGGCCTGGTTGACCTGGTCGTCCGCGAGCCAGTCGTGGAGCCGGGACCAGCCCGTCAGCAGGAAGTCATGGGCGATCTCGGCCGTCTCGCGTTGGACGACGACGAGCCGCTGCGCGGCGAACGCCTCCACGACCTCCGCCATCCGCTCCTGACCGGAATCGCCATGGGGGTACGGCATCGGGCGCCGCACCACCTGCCCGTCCCTGGTGATCTTCGTCATCGCGTAGAAGACCTGCCGGACCGTGGCCCGCTGCTCCTCGGAGAGGGACTGGAAGGTCGCCTCGGCGGTGGTCTGCACGGCCTTCCGGACCCCGCCCGACAGACCGTATCCGCGGCTGGTCAGCCAGATGCCCTCACGGTTCTCCCAGGTGATTCGCATCGCCTGGGAGAGCAGCGGCAGGGCCCCTGCCTCGAAACCGCCGTCGGGTGCGCGGGGAAGTTCGGCGAGGATGGCGTCCACCAGACCGGGTTCCAGGCGCAAGCCGGCCTTCTGCGCCGGGCCCGTGATGGTACGGCGCAGGTCCGATTCGCTCATCGGCCCCACCAGGACCAGTCCGTCGTCCGCCGCCTCGGTGAGCTCCGGATGGGCCGAGCACGCGGTCAGGAAGTCACTGCGTACGACGATCACGACGAGCGCCGCGGGCTCGGCGGACGGTCCGCAGGGGACGGTCGCGATCGAGTGCAGCGCGGTGACGAACGCCTGCCGCAGGTCGCCCGCGTCCTCGGGAAGAGTGAAGACGCGCTCGAACTGGTCCACGACGAGAACCAGCCGCCGGTCGGGCCCGGCCAGCCGGCGGGCGAGCAGCGGCGCTTCGGCGAGGTCGCCGTCCGGGTCGCCGAGCGCGCCGGCCAGGTCGCGGCAGGGGTCGGCGCCCGGCACCATCACCCGCACCGGCCAGTCGGCGGCCCTGGCGGCCAGCGCTCCCGACGCGAGCGCGGGCAGCAGGCCGGCTCTGACAAGGGAGGACTTACCGGCACCGGACGGACCGGCGACGATCTGCACGCCCGGATGATTCAGGCGGCCCGCCAGGGACTGCACGAGCCGCGCGGTCAGTTGCTCGCGGCCGTAGAAGACCTCGGCCTGGTCGGGCTCGAACACCGCCAGGCCCCGATAGGGCCCCACGCGTTCCCACCGGGCGGCGTCGGCGGTCTCGTCCTCCGGGCGGGCGGCGGCGTTGCGGGCGAATGCCAGCCGGGTGACATGGCCGGTGGAAGCGCTGGTCGGGATCGGTTTGCCGTCCCGGGCCAAAGCCTCCACGACCTCGTGGAAGATCGCGTCCAGGCGCAGGTCGGTGCCCTGTCCGGGGATGCCGTTCTCGACGACGTCGGCGAGATACCTGGTGAAGTAGGTCTGCGGTGCGGCCAGACCCGGATCCGTCTCGAACCAGGCGGGCGAGAACTCCCCGGCCGCCGCGATCGTGTAGGCGCCGGTTCCGCGGATGCGGTCCATTATGTCGTCGGCGGCCTGCAGGCCCGTTGCCGCTAACCCGGCGTAGCAGCAGTCCAGGATCACGATCTTCGTGGCCGCCGGGCTGAGCGTCAGCGCGTTGCGTACCGCGTCGAACGGCAGACTCGTGGTCCGCCTCCGTGCCGCCTCTCCCCGCGACTCCGTCAAGCCCAGGCAGAGCATGCCTGATGGATCGACCTGCCCGTGCCCGACGTAGTAGAACAACGCGACGTCATCGGCCTCCTGGAAGAGCTCGACGAGCTGGTCGGGCAGTTGCTCCGGCAGCCGCCGGTCCAGCAGGGGCGTCACCCGTGTGGGCGGCCAGCCGCAGAGGTCTCCGGTGAGCAGCGACTTCATCCGGGCCAGGCTGTTGCCCGCAGGCCGAATCTCGGGCAGATACCGATAGGTTCCAGTGCCGACAAGGACGGCCCGAGACCGCGCCAGATCGGTCACTTCAGGAAACTCTCGATGAGAGACTCCGCCTGGGCGATGTTGGTCGCTTCGAGCGTCAGCTCCTTGCCCTCGGTCTTGAGGGTGACGATCAGATTGGCCCTGCGGGACCGGATGAACTCGGGAAGAGTCTGCAACGCCGCCGCCAGCACGCCACTCCCACTGGCCAGCACGATGAGGACGTCCCAGGCCCCTTGCTCGCCGAGAAGAGGCGTCCCCGCCCGCTGCTCGACTCGGACCCCCGGAGCCCGCTCCAGCCACCTGCGTAATGCCAGGAATTCCGCTGGATCGGAAAATGCGAGTTCGACGCCATGAGTACCCGGCATTCCCACCCCGCCCCTTCGCGCCGAGAGCACCGTACAAAGCGTTCGCCACTGTGCGCGATCATGTCAACACATATCCACAAAGTGGCCTGTGTCGGCGAAGATCAGACGGATCTGCTCAGCCGACTGCCGAAGTGGTTCGGCGCTGCCGTCATGGGTCAGCGTGCCTTGTCGGATGGTGCCTGAACCGGGGGAAAGAGGCGCTGGACGGCGGCGACGATGGCCGCGCGGCGAGCGGCCAGGTACTCGGCCCGCTCGTGTGCGGGGACCGCGGCGGCAAGGTCGGGCTGGTCGGCCCAGGCGACGGCGATCTGGTTGATCAGGACGAGGACGTCGAGCGGGTCCCAGGCGGCGTCGAGGTGCCCGGCCTCCTGCGCCTTGCGCAGTTGCTCGGCCTTGTGGGCGATGGTCTGCCGGATCGGGTCGTCGGCCGACCAGCCGGTGTCGCCCAGCTCCAGCCGACCCCAGGCCATCAGCCGGAAGCGTTCGGGGTGGGCGGCGAAGTAGTCGTGGATGCGGCCCGCGTAGCCGGGCAGGTCGGTGGGGTCCATTCGGGTCGCCTCGGCGACGGCGGCGAGCTCCCGGGCGGAGACGAACCGGTACAGGTCCTCCTTGCCGCCGAAGTAGGCGTAGACGCGCTCCTTGCTGGTCTTCGCCGCTTTGGCGATGCGGTCGATCCGCGCGCCGGCGATCCCGTACCGGGAGAACTCGACCGTGGCCGCGGTGACGATGCGGTCGCGGGTGGAGTCGGCACCGGGCTGAGGAGTCACGCCGCGAGCGTACCAAACCGTTCGGTTTGACCGTTGAGATGGACCATCGTAGTCTCAAACCAAACGGTTTGGTTTGATCATGGGAGACCTCATGCAGCACAGGACACTCGGCAGCCAGGGCCTGACCGTCTCGGCGATCGGCTACGGCGCGATGGGCCTCACGATGGCCTACGGCCCCACCGACGAGCGGGAGGGCGTCGCCGCCATCCGGCGCGCTCACGACCTCGGGGTCACCTTCTTCGATACCGCCGAGCTCTACGGCTGGGGCACCGGCTCCAACGAGACCCTTCTCGGCAAGGCGGTCAGGGACTTCCGCGACGAGGTGGTCCTGGCCACCAAGTTCGGCTTCGACATGACCGCCGAACCGCGCGGCAGCGTCCTGAACAGCCGGCCCGAGAACATCCGCAAGGTCGCCGACAACAGCCTGCGCTACCTCGGCGTCGACCACATCGACGTCCTGTATCAGCACCGCGTCGACCCGGACGTGCCGATCGAGGAGGTGGCCGGCGCCGTCAAGGAGCTGACCGATGCGGGCAAGGTGAAATACTTCGGCCTGAGCGAGGCCGGGCCGCAGACCATCCGTCGCGCGCATGCCGTGCAGCCGGTCTCCGTCCTGCAGACCGAGTACTCCCTGTTCGAGCGCGATGTCGAGCAGCTCTTCCCCATCCTGGAGGAACTCGCCATCGGCTTGGTCGCCTACTCGCCGCTGGGCCGCGGCTTCATCACCGGCACCGCCAAGCCCGCCGGCCAGTACGACGCCACCGACATGCGCAACATCGACCCGCGCTGGCAGCCCGGCAACTTCGAGAAGAACGTCGAGGCCGTCGACCGGCTCGGCGACCTCGCCAAGGCCAAGGGCATCACCATCTCCCAGCTGGCCCTGGCCTGGCTGCTCAGCCGCGGCGAGCACCTCGTGCCCATCCCCGGGACCCGCAGCGCCGCCCGGATCGAGGAGAACACCGCCGCCGCCGACGTCACCCTGACCGAGGCCGACCTCGCCGCCGTCCGCGAGATCCTGCCCCACGGCGGCTTCGGGGCCCGCTACGCCGAGGGTTACGTGCCAACCTGGGTCTGAGGCTGTCAGCGGCCGGGATCCGCCTCCGTACGCGGCGTCAGCGGGTGAACAGCTCGAAGGACACGGCGGGACGGCCACCGAACCGGGCGGACGCGGCCTTCATCTCGCTCTCCAGGAACGACCGGGAGTACTGCTCGGGATCCTGGTCGGTGAGCGCCTCGATGTAGGTGCGGTGGGCCAGCAGCGACCGGACGGCCCGCTCGAATCCGGCGCTCGCGTCGACGGCGTGCGTGGCCTGTGGCGAGCCGGCCACGGCCACGTACCGCACGCCGTTCCACGGTTCGAGGCCGTCCTCGGCGAGCTCGGGGAAGATCCAGCGGTTGCCGGCGTCGGCGACGGCGTCGAGGACGGCGCGGCCGACGGCCCGGTGGTCAGGCGTGTTCCAGGCGGTGCCGCCCCAGGTGTCGTGGTGGTTGAGGGTCAGCACGAGTTCGGGGCGGTGGAGCCGGATGGAGGCGGCGAAGTCGCGGCGCAGCGCCGTGCCGTACTCGATGACGCCGTCGGGGTGGCGAAGGAACTCGACGGTGGACACGCCCACGGCGGCGGCACTGGCCCGCTGCTCCTGCTCGCGCAGGGGGCCGGCCTCGGCGGGCTCGATGCCGTCGATGCCGGCTTCGCCGAGGGTGGCGAGCACGTAGACGACGTCGCGACCCGCGTCGGTCCAGGTGGCGATGGCGGCCGACGCCCCGTATTCGAGGTCGTCGGGGTGGGCGACGATCGCGAGGGCGCGCTGCCAGTCGGCGGGCATCTCGGCCAGGTGCGCGGGCGCGCCAGCCATCTCAGTCTCCTTCGTTCCCGGTATGAAGGCAGCCTACGACCCTGATTCCCATGGCTACGGAGCCGCGCTGGTGAGCTCCGTAGCCAGGGCCGGAGGGGTCGCGGTCGGCCCCTCCGGCCATCAGCGCTCGGGGTCAGGCCTCCGGCCCGGGCCTGATCAGGTGGGGCAGACGCGGATGTCCGGGCTGTTGAAGCTGTTGGAGTTGGCCTGCTTGCCGTTCACGAATATCCGGACGTAGGTGTGAACGTAGTCGCAGACACCCGAGTAGTGCTTCCAGTTGGCGGCGGTCTCCATGACCACGTCGGAGTGGCCGGTGTGACACGGAAGGTTGTCGACCTCGTTGTATTTCGTACCGCTGGTGTCCCACAGCTCCATGTTGATGAGGCAGTTGCCGGGGAACGGGCCGTTCACGTAGAAGTCTGAATAAGCGTAGGCCTGGGTGTTGTGATCGTTGACGCAGACTCCGATCGTGGTCTTGTTGAACCCGTAGTTCGTGCAGCTCCCGGCGGCGTTCGCGGCGGGGGTGATGGCGAAGGACGCACCGGCCGCCGCCAGCGCCGCGACCGCCACCTTCGCGGTGGCCTTCGAGATCGATATCCTCATTCGATCGCCTTCCAGGGCCGCCCGGGATTTCCGTGCCATGTGTCGTCTCCTCCGGTTCTTCAGCTTTCGGGATTCGGGCCCGGCATGTTCTCCCGCTAATTGTCGGTCGGGACCAGAGACCCGGAGTGATTAGATCAGCTCGGACGGTGTTCGTCAGCGCCGGCGAACATCGAACGTTGTTCGACCGTCATCACCCGCCTGAACTGGGCGAACAAACGCGTGGTCGAACATTTCGCAGTGCCGGAGCGTCCGTCGAACGAGTCGTCCGCCCACCGGTGCCGCCACCTTGCCCCATCGCACGGCCGCGTGCCATGCTCCCGTACGAGCCGCGCACGTAGTCGATACCGCCTACAAGGGGTGCGAAATTGCCGGGTAAACGCCATCATCCCGACCCGAGTCAAGGCCCGATCCAGCAATTCGCCTTTGACCTTCTGCTGTTGCGGACCCATGCCGGAAACCCGGATTACCGCTCGATGGCCCGGCGCGTCGGATGCGCACCGAGCACGCTGTCCACGGCCTCGTCCGGCAGAAAACTGCCGACCCTCGCGGCCACCTTGGCCTACGTTCGTGCGTGCGGAGCGGACGAGGCCGAGCAAGAGGAGTGGACGCGCCGCTGGGAGGCGATCAATACCGCGCTCTCCCCAGAGCGTTCCGTCGAAGCGTCTTCCGCCGTACGCCACGACGCACCCGCCGAAGACGGCGCCGCTCCTCCGGAGGGCGGGCAGCGGCGCGTTCGCCGGCTGGCCTGGGCGGTCGGCGTCGGCTCCGTACTCCTGGCCACCATCGGGGCGGTGTCCTTCGGCCCGGGCCGGTCCACGAAGGCGCATGCGGTGCCCGGCTCGCGCGTCACGTCGCGGTCGGCGGCCGCGGCCGGCCGGGACGCCCCGGTCCCCGTACGCCGCCACGACACGCTGGTGATGATCCCGGGCCGCGTCGCCGACCTGGACTCCGAGTCCGCCGGCTGGGACGAACAACCCGATCCCGGACCGAGCGGCGCGAACATCTGGTTCGACGCCCACGACCATGCGCTGCACGGTGTGGACGACAACGACATCGCCGTACTCCCCGCGGGCAACGGCGGGGGCTTTTGGCCGTGCGCGCTCGAACAGAACTACGGCGTGACCGTGGCCGCGCCCGACATCCGTCCCGGACGGATCCTGTGCGGCATCACCGCCGCGAACCGGGTCGCCCAGCTCCGCGTGACCGGTGTCCAGCACGACCCGTCCGGCCTGCCGAACCGCGTCACCTTCGACGTCACCGTGTGGGTACCGCTGCACAAGACGTGAACCGACCCCGCACGGGGCGGCAAGAGGCGCCGGGACCGATGTACCGGATTGATTGTTAACCGGGGGCACGGCTGGTCATCAATTCCAAGGTCATCTTCCCTGGAACCGCAAGGCGTCACCCCGGCCGGCTCGGCGGTGACGCGGGATCCCGGCGGCCCCGGCCGGTACGCTCCGGCCGCCCGCCCCACCCCGAGGCAGGGCAGTGAACAGACCAAGGAAACTGCTGGCAGCGCTGACCGCGGTAGTGCTCACCGCCGGCGGCGCATCAGCCGCCGACGCGGCGGTCTCCGCCAGGCCCAAGAGACTCGCGACGAGCAGCCAGGACGCCGCCTTCAAGGGCATCATCGCGTTCAGCGGAGGCCATACCTCCGACCTGGCGAGCAACCCGGACATCGCGGGCCGCTCGCTCGCTTACTACTGGGCCCAGCTGGAGCCCAAGAAGGGGCAGTACAACTGGAGCGTCATCGACAACGACATGAAGCCCTGGGTCGACGCGGGCAAGAAGGTCGTCCTGCGCGTCTCCGCGGCCGGCTGGGCCAAGTGGGACAAGGACGCCGACTCCGCGCACGGCACCCCGCAGTGGGTCTACGACGAGGGCGTCAAATCAGTCACCGAGCAGGACAAGGCGGTGTTCCCGCAGTACTGGAGCTCCACCTTCGAAAAGGACTACGACGACTTCATCAAGGCGTTCGCGGCCCGCTACGACGGGAATGCGAGCGTCGCGTTCATCGACGCGGGCGTCGGTGTCGGCGGTGAGACCAAACCGGACAGCGAGAAGAACTCCAAGATCCTGGACCTCTGGAAGTCGATCGGCTACACCGACAAGATCTGGTGGGGTTACGTCCAGAACGCCATCGGCACGTACGCCCAGGCGTTCACCAGGACACCGGTCGCGGTCATGCCGGACAAGACGTTCCTCGGGTCCACCGACGGCTACAACGAGCAGAAGACCCTCGACTACTCCGTCGCGCAAGGCGCCTGGCTCCAGGACAACGGCCTGGGCGCCGACTGGCAGCTGAAGGGCGACGACTGGCAGAAGACCACGCTCGTCGGCGAACAGCGCGGTTCGACCTCTGACACCGGCGACGATCTCATGGCCGACTTCCAGGCGGCACTGGACCATGGGGCCGCCTACATCCTCGCCTTCACCGACGACCTGGAGAATCCGGACAACGCACAGACGATCCACCAAGTCGCCTCCGAGGCCGGCGGAGGACACCAAGACCGGGTGGAGTGACTGGACCGACATCACGCAGTGGATGGACCTGCGCGCCAACTGCTCGCCACCCGAGCAGATCGAGATCCTCCCGGGCGACAACGGCTCCGCGCCGCAGCTGGTGCTCGACAATGAGCTCAACAACCAGAAGGATCCCTGCGACTACTCCCAGCCCGAGCACCTCTACACGCTCGGCGACCTGAAGTACGACACGTGGGAGCACTTCGACGTCCACCTGAAGTTCTCCACCGACCCGAAGGTCGGCTTCGCCGAGATCTGGCTGAACGGCAAGAAGGTCCTGCCGCTCACCCACATGCAGACGCTCGACGAGGGCAGCAAGGGCGTCTATATGGAACAGGCCCTCTACCGGAATGACATGAAGGGCACCAACGTCCTATATCACGCCGGCACGCGACGCCACACCGAACACGTCGACGTCGACGACGGCGGTGGCAGCGGCTCCTGACCGTGAACACGGCGGCGGCCCGCGTCTTCCCGCCACGGGACGCGGGCCGCCTTCGGGCCGTGGGTGAGCAGGTCCCGCGGCTCGCCGCCGGCGACCGGCTCACCCCGCTCGTCCACCAGGCGTGGTCACGCGAGACGGTGGATGTCGCCGTAGGCGCGGTAGAAACCGCCGCGGCCGGACTCGCGCACCTCGCTGACCACGTAACGGACACCGCGCTCGCGGATCCCCTTCGGGAACTGAACCCGCCAGCTCTGGTCGAATCCGGGAGAGACCACGCGGACGCGAAGCTGGCCGTGCTCTTCGAAACACTCCACGACGATGCCCCCGCTGCTGTCGTCGACGACGTCGACGGTGGTCGACGGGGTGACCGTCTCGACCACGGCCGGTGCCTTGACGTCGACGACGTCGGGGACCGAGCCCTGCTCCGCCGACCTGATGGCCTCCTCGCTCGCGTCGACGCAGGCCAGTGAGCCGTCCGTGGTCACGATGTAGAGGCGCTGGTCGTGGTACTGCATGGAGTAGGCGGCGCCGCAGCCGGTGCCGAGCTTCCACAGGCGGGTGCCCGCCTCGTCGAAGCAGTAGATCGCCCCCAGGCTGTCCCCGGCGAAGACGTACCGGCCGTCCTCCGCGGTCGCGCAGGAGAAGACCGGTGCGTCGCAGTTGTAGGTCCGCTCCCGGCCGCCGTCCTTGCGCAGCCGCACCACCGTCCGGGTCGAGGTCCCCGCGTAGACCGTCGACCGCTCCTGCCAGCCGAAGAGCACCGCGCCGGTGGACTGGTGCCACAGCTCTTTGCCGGTGCGCCAGTCGTAGCTGGTGACGCCGCCGCTGTGACCGTGGTGAACGGCGGCCGCGTCACATCGCACCATCCAGCCCTGCGTCCCGCGGCCATGCCGGCGCCACAGGAACTCGTCCTCGTGGTCGATCGCGACGACGCCACCGCCGGCGTCGGACACGCCGAGGATGCCGTCGTGGATGTCGAGCCAGTAGATGTCGATGTCCGGGGAGATCTGGTAGGCGAGCCTGGGCACCTTTCCGGACAGGTCATAGACGTTGCCGTCGTCGCAGCCCGCGTAGAGCCAGGCGTCGTCGGCGACGATGCACTTCACGCCGTCGGGCAGTCGGACCTGCTGCACCACCTGGGCGTCATGCGTCAGCGACGTGATCACACCGGCCTCGTTGCCCACCATGCACAGCCGGTCGTCGATGAAAATCCCGAACGCGGCGGAGCCCGAGGCGTATCGCCACAGGACCGGAGCCCGGCGCGTCGCCGCGCGACCGGCGGGGGCCGACGCGCCACCAGCGTGGGCGCTCATGACCTGGTGACGGGAAAAGCCCCGCTTCTTTCGGGCTCCGCGTACGGCTGGGGCGTAGCCCTTACGGACCTTTTCCCCAATCTTCTTCGCGGCCGTCTCCCTCGCTTTTGCCTCATCCGGGAACGTGCTGGTCTTGCGCTGCCCGGCGTCGCCGATCCGGCCGTACCGGATGGTCATCGTCGTGCCGTCGACCGTGACCTCATAGAACTTGTGCGCTCCGCCGCCCTCTTCGGAAAGTTCGAGGTAGGTGGTCTCTTCGGTCGTTTCCACGTATATCGGGCCTTCCAGCGAGGGGTTCGGGAGACGGAGGTCGAGAAAGCGAATAAGCGTCGCCTTCCGCATCGACAACCCAAACCGTACAAGCCGGGTGCGACATTTCGCCTTGGTTCCGAAACCCGTCGGCCGGCCCGCGTATCGAGCCTGTGGACCCAGTTCTTCCTCGATGCGGATGAGCTGGTTGTACTCGGCGGATTCACCGGCCGCCCTGGCCATCGGCCCGTCGTCTGGCCATCCAGCCCGCGATCTGTGCGCGCGAGCTGAACCCCAGTTTCTGGAGTATGCGCTCGACATGGCCCTCCGCCGTACGCTGCGCGATGACGAGTTCGGCGGCGATCTGCTTGTTGGACAGGCCCTGCGCGACGAGGCGGGCGACCTCGCATTCGCGGGCGGTGAGCGTCGTGTCGGAGTCCGGTTCCGGCGGAACGGGCGTCGCGGTGCGCGGTTCGGCCTCTCCGCCGCCCACCGCGTACGCGACCAGGTCCTCCTGGGTGATCTGCGCGCCTTTCCGCAGGTCGGCGTCGAACTCCGCGTCGCCGAGCGCCTCCCGCGTCTCCTCCGCGCGCTGCCGGCTCCAGGCGAGAAGCGTCTCGGATCCGAACAGGGGCCTGCCGATGGGCTCCCACATCTTCCTCGCGAAGCCCAGCAGCACGGCCGCACGCCGGAAGTCTCCCGCGGCGGCCGCGACCCACGACAGCAGTTCGACGCAGCAGGGAATGCCGATCAGGTCGTTCAGGCGCTGCTTGTTCAGCAGGGACGCGCGGAGATGCGGGATCGCCTTCGCCGGCTCGTTCAGTGACCACCACGTCACACCGACGTTCCACTCCGTCCAGGACAGTGCCCACCGCTCGCCGAGCGAGGCGCAGATGGCCCGGCACTCGTCGAGCAGGGCGACGGCGTGGTCGACGTCGCCGAGCAGGCCCGCCGTCTGGGCACGCAGCGCGAACGCCAGCAGGCCGGGTGCCGTCCACCGGCCCGACGCGCGGTGGCGGGCGAGGGCGTGGTCCAGGAGCCGCGCCGCGTCCGCCAGATCACCGGCCCACATCTCCGAGTCGCCCAGGAACTGCGTCGCGAACGTCAGCGTCGCCTCGTCGCCCAGCCGTTCGGCCATGTCGCGGCTCTGCCGGTGGAACTCCAGGCTCGCGTCCGGCTCGCCCTGCAGATGGGCGATCCAGCCATTGATCCACAGTGCCTTGGCGCGTTCGCCGCTGGGGGCGGTGTCCAGCGCGAGCGCCCGGTCGAGCCAGTACCGGCCGTCGCGGACGAAGCCACAGGCGATCCAGTAGTACCAGAGCGCGGTGGCCATCCGGAGCCCGGTCCTGGCCTCACCCGGGACGGTGCAACAGTGATCGAGAGCCGCCCAGAAATTGGTCCGGTCCGCCCGCAGCCGGTCGCCGAGCTCGCTCTGACCCTGGCCGCATGAGCCGGCGTCGGCCTCCTCGGCCAGGCGCAGGTAGTAGTCCCGGTGCCGGGTGCGCAGCGCCTCGGTCTCGCCGGTCTCGGCCAGCCGTTCCTGCCCGAACTGACGGATCGTCTCCAGCATGCGGTACCGGGCGGTGCGGCCGCTCCGCTCCACGGCCAGAACGGACTTGCCGATCAGGCCCGCGACGCTCGCGAAGACGTCCTCGTCCGCCGCGTCGTCGCCCGTGCAGACGCTCTCCACCGCATCCAGGTCGAACTCACCGGCGAAGATCGAGCATCTCGCCCACAGGACGCGCTCGGACTCCGTACACAGCTCGAAGCTCCACTCCACCGCGGCGCGCAACGTCTGGTGCCGTGGCGCCGCCGCGCGGTTGCCGCTCGTCAGGAGCCTGAAGCGGTTCTCCAGGCGGGCCAGGATCTGGTCGGCGGTCAGCGTCCGCATGCGCACGGCGGCCAGTTCGATCGCCAGCGGAACGCCGTCCAGGTCTCGGCACAGGCGGATCACCGCCGCCGCGTTGTCCGGGCCGATGGTGAAGCCCGGCATCACCATGGACGCCCGGTCCTGGAACAACGCGAGCGCCTCGTAGTCCGTGTAGGGCCGGTCGCGCCGGGCGCCCGTCGCGTCGGGCGCCGGTATGGACAGCGGTGGGACCGGCCATACGCGTTCGGCGATGATGCCCAGCGGCTCCCGGCTGGTCGCCAACACGCGCAGACCCGGCGCGGCGGACAGCAGGCGATCGGTCAGCACGCAGCAGGACTCCAGCAGGTGCTCGCAGTTGTCCAGCAGCAACAGCAGTCGTTTCGACGCCAGGTAGTCCACGAGCACCGTCTCGGCATCACGTGCCGACTGCTCCAGAACGCCCAGCGTGGCGGCGACGGCCGACGGGACGAACGCGGGATCCTGGATCTCGGCCAGTTCGACCAGCCACACGCCATCGGGAAAGGCCCGCTGCAGCTCCCGGCCGACGCGCAGCGCCAGCCGCGACTTGCCCACGCCGCCGACGCCGGTGAGGGTCACCAGCCGGGATTCGGACAGCGCGTGCTTCAGCTCGGCCGTCGCCTTCCGGCGTCCGACGAAACTCGTGATGTCGTGGGGAAGGCTCTTCTTCCGCTGCGTGGTCTGAGGCATGGCGCTCTGCCACGAATACTCGGAACGTGACAAGAATTCTCTACCCCAGGCCCTGGAAAGCGCAGGTAACGCGGCGGGCAAAGGGCCGTCCGGAATAGGGCGACCCGGTCGCCCCTGAACTTCCCGGCAGCGACCGCATGAGAGCGTTCCACGCGGCTCCCAGGTCGGACCTGTACATATAGGCGGGACCACGCGGCCGTGCCGGTTCGCACCGATGAGAGGCTTGACCATGCATGTCCCGAACATCGTCCAGTTGCGCGCGGGTGGCACCAGCGTCGTCGTGGAGCTGGCCGAACCGGTTCCCCGGGTGCTCCACTGGGGTGCGGACCTCGGCGAGCTGTCCGATGACGCTCGCGCCGCGCTGCGGCTGACGGCCGAGCCCGCGGTCCTGAACAGCGCCCCCGACGTGCCGAGACACCTGTCCATCTGGCCGACGGAGGCCGAGGGATGGTCGGGCACGCCGGCGCACGAAGGGCATCTCGACGGAACGGCGACCGCGCCGCGCCCGCGCCTCACCGACGCGCGGCACCGGTCGCTGCCGGACGGCGGCGCCGAGCTCGTCATGACGCTCGCCGACGACATCTCCGATGTCGACATCGTGGTCGGCTACCGGCTCGGCGCATCGGGCGTCCTGGCCGTCGACGCGGCCGTGACCCGCCGTGCGGCGGCGCTGAGCGAGGGGCGCTACCAGCTCGGAGGCGTGTCCACCCTCCTGCCGTTGCCTCGGCGTGCCGACGAGATCCTCGACTTCACCGGCAAGTGGTGCCGGGAGCGGGCGCCGCAGCGCCGGCCGCTCGCCTTCGGCGGCCACGTCCGGGAGGTCCGGCGGGGGAAGCCGGGTCACGACTCCCCGTACCTGATGGTCGCCGGCGTGCCCGGCTTCGGCTTCCGGTACGGCGAGGTCTGGGGCGTGCACGTCGCGTGGAGCGGGAACCAGCGGTATCTGGTCGAGCGGCTGCCGGAGGGCGCGGGCGTGCACGCGGCCGTGCTCGGCGGCGGTGAGCTGCTCAAACCGGGCGAGATCGCGCTGAGCCCCGGGGAGACCTACCGGACGCCCGTCTGCTACTTCGCCTGGTCCGACGCCGGCCTGGACGGGCTCGCCGACCGCTTCCACGACATGCTCCGGGCCCGCTCGGCTCATCCGTCCGGTCCCCGGCCCCTGACGCTCAACACCTGGGAGGCGGTCTACTTCGACCACGACCTGGACCGGCTGACCGCCCTGGCGGACCGTGCCGCCGAGATCGGGGTCGAGCGGCTGGTGCTCGACGACGGCTGGTTCCGCGGCCGGCGCGACGACACCGCCGGTCTCGGGGACTGGTTCGTGGACGAGAAGGTCTGGCCCCACGGGCTGACGCCGCTGGTCGACCACGTCCACGGGCTCGGCATTCAGTTCGGTCTCTGGTTCGAGCCCGAGATGATCAACCTTGAATCCCGGGTGGCCCGCGAGCACCCCGACTGGATCCTCGGCCCGTCCGCCGGTCTCGGCTCGCCGTCCCGGCACCAGTACGTGCTGAATCTCGCCGACGAGCGGGCGTGGTCCTACGTCCTGGAACGCGTCGACGCGATCGTCGGCCGGTACGCGATCGACTACGTGAAGTGGGACCACAACCGCGACCTGCACGAGGCGGTGTTCCGTGACGCCACGGGCGCCGACCGGCCCGCGGTGCACGCGCAGACCGTGGCGCTGTACCGCCTGCTCGACGCCCTGAAGGAGCGGCACCCGGCGTTGGAGATCGAGTCGTGCGCGGGCGGCGGCGGGCGGGTCGACCTGGGGATCCTCGCGCGTACCGACCGCGTCTGGGCCTCCGACTGCAATGATCCCGTCGAACGCCAGGCGATCCAGCTCTGGACCGGCCAGCTGCTGCCGCCCGAGCTCGTCGGCGCGCATGTCGGCCCGGCGGAGGCGCACACCACGTTGCGGGTGACCGCGGACTCGTTCCGCCTGATCACCGCGCTGTTCGGGCACGCCGGCATCGAGGCGGACCTCACGCAGTGCTCCCCGGAGGACCTGGAACGGCTGGCGGCGTGGGCGGCGCTGTACCGGGAGTTCCGTCCGCTGCTGCACCACGGCCGGGTGGTCCGCGCGGACACCGGTGACGACGCGACGATCCTGCACGGCGTGGTCGCCCGCGACCGGACGAGCGCGCTGTACTGCTGGGCCCGCCTGGCCACGTCGCCCGCGGCGCAGTCGGGCCGGGTGCGGCTACCGGGGCTGGACGCGGCCGGCGACTACCGGGTACGGGTCCGGACCGACGTCGGCCACCCCTCCGCTCACCACGCGGCCCCGCCCGCATGGGTCGCCCAGGCGACCGACGAGTGGACCGCCCTCCCCGGCGCGGTCCTCTCCCGGACCGGTGTTCCCATGCCCACGCTCAACCCCGAGCAGGCCATGCTGATCGAGGTGCGCGCGGTGACCACGGGACCCGTGTGACGCCGATCCGTTGAGACCGCCGGCGGGCCCGCGATCCGGAGCCCGCCGGTCATGGGCACCTCCACTGCCGCTCCCTGATCAGCGAAGACGACCGGGAGCCGATCGGCCCGGCCCTGGACGACGCCCTGCTGACATGGTTACATGTCAGACAATGTTCAGCGATCGGTCTCTCTCCACCACTGTCCTGCGGCAGCTCCGCTCGGTCGTCGGCGACGAGAACGTCCGCACCGACCCCGGAGTGCTCGAGGCGTACGCGCGGGACGCGACGCCGCTGTTCCACGCCTACCCACAGGCGATCGTCGAGCCCGACGACGCGCCGCAGATCGCCGAGATCGTCCGCATCGCCGTCGAGTACGGCCTCCCGATCATTCCGCGCGGCTCCGGGTCGAACCTGTGCGCCGCCACCTCGGCCCAGCAGGGCGGCATCGTCCTGACCACGGCCCGGATGCGGCGCATCGAGGAGGTCGCCCCGGCGGAGCTCCTGGCCCGGGTCCAGCCCGGCGTGACGACGGTGACGCTGGCGAAGGCGGCGGGCGAGCACGGCCTGTTCTATCCGCCCGACCCGGGCAGCCACACCGTCTCCACGATCGGCGGCAACATCGCCACCTGCGCCGGCGGACTGCGCGGGCTGAAGTACGGCGTCACCCGCGATTACGTCCTCGGCCTCACCGCGGTGCTCGGAACCGGTGAGATCGTCACCACCGGCGGCCGGCTGTGGAAGGACGTCGCGGGATACGACCTGACCCGGCTGCTCACAGGCTCGGAGGGAACCCTCGGCATCATCACCGAGGCCACCGTCGCCCTGCTGCCCGCGCCCGCGACGGCGGGCACCGGGCTGGCCTACTTCGCCGACCTCGGGGCGGCGGGACGTGCCGTCGCCGAGATCATCGCGCGCGGCGTCGTGCCCGCGACGCTGGAGTTCCTCGACCGGCGCTGCATGGACGCCGTCGACGCCTACGCCCACCTCGGGCTGCACGCGACGGCCGGCGCGATGCTGCTCTTCGGCGACGACGGCGAGGACGATCAGGTGGCCGCGAGCCTCGCGCGGATGCGGCAGGCGTGTCTCGACAGCGGTGCCCTGTCCGTCGAGCTCGGTGGCGTCGCCGAGGCCGAGTCGCTACTGGCCGCGCGCCGCTGCACCCTTCCGGCGCTGTCCCGGCTCGGCTCCCTGACGATCCTCGAGGACGCGAGCGTGCCCCGGCCCCGTCTCGCCGAGATGGTCTCCCGCATCGACGACATCGCGCGCCGGCACGACGTCGTGATCGCGACGTTCGGGCACGCCGGTGACGGCAACCTGCATCCGACGTGCGTGCTGCCCTCCGCCGAGGACACCGAGGCCATCGGCCGTGCCGAACGCGCCTTCGGCGAGATCTTCCGCACCGCGATCGACCTGGGCGGGACGATCACTGGCGAGCACGGCGTCGGCGCGGCGAAGCTGCCCTACCTGGCCGAACGGCTCGGCCCGGCGCAGACGGCCCTGCTACGTCGGATCAAGTCCGCCCTCGATCCGGCCGGCATCCTCAACCCCGGAAAGCTGGGATCGTAAGTGGCCGACCTCTTCGACGCCGACCGGCTCGGCCGCTGCATCTCCTGCGGGTTCTGCCTCCCGGCGTGCCCCACCTACGCCATGACCGGCGACGAGGCCTCCTCACCGCGCGGCCGGATCACCCTCATGCGAGCGCTCGACGCCGGGCGGCTCGATCTCGACGATCCCACCCTGGCCGAGCAGGCGTCCCTCTGCCTCGGCTGCCGCGCCTGCGAACCGGTCTGTCCCGCCGGTGTCGAGTACGGCCACCTGCTCGAACAGTGGCGCGGCGCGCAGTGGCAGGGACGCCGTCGTCCGCTGATCGTGCGCGCCCTCGTCCTGCTGGCGAGCCTGCGCCCGGCCCACCGGCTCGCCGGGATCCTCCGGGGCGCCGCCCGCCGGAAGGCGGGCGAGGCCGACCAGTTGATGCTCGGCTGCGTGGAGCGGACGCTGTTCCCACAGGTCAGCCGTGCCGCGCTCGCGTTGGCGCCGGGCCTCGCGGCGGATCCGGACCAGGGCTGCTGCGGCGCGCTGCACGCGCACAACGGAGAACCCGAACGGGGCGAGGCGCTGGCCCGCCGCCTCGGCGACGACCTACCTGGCACCATCGTCACCACCTCTGGCGGATGCGCCGCCCATCTCGCCTCGGTGATCGGGCGGGAGCGGGTGCGTGAGTTCTCCGAGTACGTCCAGGACCAGCGGTTCCAACCGGTCCTGATCGACGGCCGGCCCGCCCGGGTGACGTTGCAGGACTCCTGTCACCTTCGCAACGGCCTCGGCGTGTGGCGCGAACCGCGGCGACTGCTGCAGAGTGTCGCAGAGTATGTCGAACTACCCTCGGCGGCCACCTGCTGCGGCGCCGCCGGCACGTACGCACTGGTCCGTCCCCGCGAATCACGGACCCTGGCGAAGGCCAAGGTGGCCGAGATCGAGGCCGCCGGCGTCGACATGGTGGTCGCGGTCAACCCCGGCTGCCTGCGCCAGCTTCGCCAGGCGTTGCGCCGGCACCGCTCGCGGGTCCGCGCCGTACACCTGACCGAGTTCCTCGCCCTCTCCACGAAAGGACCAAAATCACCATGAGATTCGCGCGTACGGGTCCCTGACCGGTCAGGCGCCCCCGGCGGCGGCCGTACGACCGGAGTCGGGGCACCTTCTCAGGCCGTTCCGTCGGCCCTCTTCAGCAGTGCGTCCCGTGCTCCGGTCAGGTGCCGCCGGGCGGCCTCCACCGCGCCGGGCCCGTCCCCGCGACGGATCGCCTCGAGGATCTCGCGATGCTCGCGGGCGATCCGCGTCCGGCCGAGGGCCTGCCGCGTCTGCATCATGCACAGGTGCTCCTCCCCCGCCAGCGCGTTGTAGGAGCGCTCGAGGCGCCAGTTGCCGGTCGCCGCGGCCAGCGCTCGGTGGAACCCCAGGTCCGCCGCCACGAACAAGCTGGTCACCGCGTCATCGGGCAGCCTCTCCAAGGCGTCGATCGCGTTCTCGGCGTCGTCCAGCCGGGCGCCGTTCGCCTGGCTGAGGCGCTCGACCATCGCCAGCTCGAGCGGAATGCGGACGAAGTACAGATCCTCGATGTCCTGCGCGGAGAGGGATGGAACAACGGCCGCGTGGTGCGAGTCCTGTCGAAGCAGGCCCTCGAACACCAGCGTGCGCACCGCCGCCTTCGCCGTCGGCCGCGACACTTCGAAACGCCGCGCCACCTCCACCTCGGCGACCGGCGCCGCCGCAGGCCACTGCCCGTCGAGGATCTGCTCCCGCAGCGCCTCGACCAGCGCGTCGACCACCGTGACCGTCGAGAGACCCGCTCGAGACATGTCGACATGATTACACGTCTGACAATCCGCGGCGAGCTCGTCGGCCGCAACCTGGTGCGCGGTCCGCTGATATGCGTGTCCCCTGCCCGCCCGAGACCCGTCGTCGTGACGGCCTGGTGAGTCGGCTTCAGCTCGGGTCGGCGGCGAAGGCGAAGGCTGCGGCCCGGTCCCGCAGCAAGGCGACGAGCTCGGGGGAGTCGATCACCTCGAAGGGCCATCGCACCCAGAGCAGGCCGCCGGCGAGGACCTCGAGACGTACGTCGGCGATGCGCCAGTGTGTCGCTGCCTGACCGGTGGCGGTTGTCGTCGGGGAGAAGTCCGTGGCGAAGCCCCCCATGTAGGCCTGTACCTGTTCGATCGGGGCGTGGATCAGGATCGTCGCTGTATGTTTCCGGGGCGGTGCGCCGAGTTGGCTGGTGACGAACGCGACCGGGTCGCCTCCGGGGACCTCCCGCGGTTCGAAGCGCACGCCTGTCGCTGATGCCCACGTGATCCGATCGACGCGCAACACCCGCCAGCCACGGTCGAGGTCGCGGCACACGAGGAACCACCGGGTCTGCCGGGGCACTAGGGCCGCAGGCTCGACGTGGCGCGGGGACTCCCGTCCGGTGTCGGCACCCTCGGTGCTCATCACGCGCAGCCGGACCCGCTCCGCATCCCGGCACGCCAGCGCCAGGACTGCCAGCACGTCGGCGTTCATCGGAGCCGGATACGCGCCGGCCACTGCATTCGGCGTGCCGCCGAGGGCGACCGAGGAGCGCAGCGCCCGCACCCGCCGACGCACCGCCGGAGGCATCACCTGCTCCATCTTGGCCAGGGCGGTGAGCGCGACCTCGCCCCCGCCGGCAGCGCCGTTAGCAGCCGACGCGGCGAGGGCGGCGGCCACGGCGAGCGCCTCATCCGGGGTGAACACCAGCGGTGGCAGGTCGCTGCCCGTGGACAGTCGGTAGCCGCCGTCGGGGCCGCGACGTGCCTCGATGTGATAGCCGAGGCCCCGCAGCCGCTCCACGTCCCGCCGGAGTGTGCGGCCGTCGACGCCGAGGCGGTCGGCGAGCTCGCCGCCGCTCCAGGACCGGCGGGTCTGCAGCAGCTCCAGCAGGCGCAGCGCCCGCTCAGTCGTGGTCTGTTCCGACATGCGCGTCAACTCTAGTAGAAATACGGACAGAAAATGCCCTAAACCTTCCTTAAGTTGGAGTTCAAGCCGGACGGACCGGCACCACTTCCCTAAGGAGAGCCATCTTGACCGTCCTTGTTACCGGCGCGACCGGCGCCGTCGGTCGGCACCTCGTCACGACCCTGCTCACCCGCGGCGCCGCCGTACGTGCGCTGACCCGCAAGCCCGATGACGCAGACCTGCCGGCCGGGGTCGAGGTTGTCGCCGGTGACCTGGCCGACGCCACCACGCTCGGGTCGGAGGTGTTCGACGGTGTCGATCGCGCCTTCGTCTTCCCCGCCCAGGGCGTCGACGCGTTCGTCACCGCAGCCACCGCCCACAGCATCCGCCGCTTCACCGTGCTGTCCTCCCTCGCTGCCGCGAAGGAGTTCCAGCGCGACCACGGCTCGGCGAGCCAACTCCACCACACCGCGGTCGAGACCGCCGTGACCGACCGCACCGATGCCTGGACGATCCTGCGGCCCGGCACCTTCGCCAACAACCTGCTCTCCTGGGCCTGGCAGATCCGCTCCGGCACACCGATCCGGGCGCCATACCTCGCATCGGCACAGGCCCCGATCCATGAGTACGACGTCGCCGAGGCCGCCGCCGAGACCCTGCTCTCCGACGACCATCTAGGTGACGCGATCCCACTCACCGGCCCGCAAGCCCTGACCCGCTCCCGGCAGGTGGCGATCATCGGCGAGACCCTAGGACGGGAAATCCCGCTAGTGGAGATCACGCCCGAGGAGTTCCGCACCGAGACCGCACAGTTCATCCCCGAGCCCGTGATGAAGATGCTGCTCGACTACTGGCATGACACCCTCACCGTCCCCGACGTCCCACGTCCCGTTACCGCAGTGACCGGGCGGCCGGGCCGCACTCTGGCAGAGTGGGCCGCCGACCACCGAGCCGACTTCGAGGCCGCCTGACGGGACCGGGCAGACGCGATGGTCGGGCAGGAGCCGCCGAATCCGAATCCGCCCGACCCACCGGCCTCCGAGTCCGGGTTCGTCTCAGCGGGCTTCGAAGGCTCCGAGGTCCGGTGCCTGCCCGCTGTAGGGCAGGCCGACGTTGACGCCCTTGTCGATCAGGGTGCTGTTCGACGCGAGGCGGAGGTTGGGCAGCACGGGCAGGCTGCCGTCGGCTTGGCGGGCCGCGTCCCAGCCGGACGTCGACACGCTCTGGAACTGGGCGTCCGACAGGGTGACGCTCAGGTTCCAGGAGTTGTACGAGGCGCTGGTGCCGGACATGTTCGACGTCAGGGTGCCCGTGTAGGCGAGGTTGTTGCGTAGATTGCCCAGGCCGACGGCGGCACCGCTCGAGTTCACGCCGAGCATGTTGAAGTCCGGGTGATTCCCGTAGCCGGTGTTGTTGAAGTAGTCGTTGGCGAGGGTGTGGTGGTTGGCGTAGAAGCCCGCCGCCCTGTTGGCGAACGCCACCGAGGTACGGACCGTGTGCTTGGCGCCGCCTGCGACATAACCACCGCCGTATCCGCCCGCCTTGAAGCCGTTGCCGTTGCCGGCCGCCGTGCTCGTCTCCGGCACGTACCCGTTCCGCCACGCCCACGAGTTCTCGATGGTCACCGACGAGAAGGCGTTGATGAGGTCGAACCCGTCGTCGGAGTTCCACCACGCGCGACAGCCCCGGAACACGTTCCCGGGATGGCCGGCCGAGATGTGCGCGCCGAACCCGTCGGCGCTCTCGCCGGCCCCGTTGGAGGTGTGCAGGTCGTAGTTGTCGTGCGAGTCGGAGTTGAGGACGAGGTTGCCGCCTCCGTCCTGGATGAACAGGCCGGGTCCCATGTTGTTGTGGGCGTTGATCAGCTCGAAGGTGTTGTCGCTGCCGGAGACCCAGATGCCCCAGGACTCGTGGTTCAGGTCGTTGTTCTGCGGAACGCCCTTGACCTCCAGCCCTTTCAGGTGGATGTAGTTCCCCGTGACGTCGAAGCCCTTGATCCGGCAGTCGTCGGTCATGCGGGAGAAGTCGAAGACCGGCTTCTCTCCCGGATAGGCCAGGTAGTTGATCAGGTTGCCCGAGCTGCCGCTCTTGTTCAGGGTGATCGCGTCGACCTTGTCCGTCTGGCTTTTGCAGCCGGCGTCGGCGTGTGTATAGGCGTAGGTGCCGCCCCGGAGATACACCGTGTCACCCGCCGCGACGACGGACTGCGCGTGCGCGATCGTGGCCCAGGGCGCGGCCTGCGTCCCCGCGGCGCTGTCGCTGCCCGTCGGGGCGACGTAATAGACCTTCCCGGCCGCCGCGCTGCTCGCGGCCGCCGTGATCGCACCGATCGCGCCGCTCAGGGTCAGGATCGCTGAGGCCGCTGCGACCCGGCGAAGGGCTCGCCGCCGCGGTGTCGGATACATCGAGATCTCCCTCGCGAGAAGGTGCGAATGATCAACAACGTCCGAGCGCAGATGTTACCGGTAACAAAACCGCAGTCAATGCCTCGTCGCCGGCTGCCCCGACCATCCCTCGTCACCGCAGGCAGCCTGCGGTGAGGCGATGAAAGTTTCAGTGCCCGGACGTGGCGACGGCCCGCCGGGATCCCCGGCGGGCCGTCGCGTCAGTTGTGCGGAGGTCAGTCGTTGTCCGACGACGGGATGTACGCGCCGGGCACCTGGTCCGGAGCGTAGATCTTGGCGTCACCCGGGTAGGGCTTCGTCCACCCGTGCGCCTCGTACCACGAGAAGCGGTTCATCTGCTCGGGCGGAGCGGAGTCGGCCTTGGCGTTGGGCCCGGTGAACGGTTGCTTCGCCTTCCACGCCTGCCACTTCGCCGCTACCTGCTGCTCGGCCGCCGGCACCTTCGCCGACGGCACGGCCGCGGCGTTCACGTCCTGCGGCGCCGGGGTGTCCGAGCCACAGGTCGGCTGGGTCGACAGACCACCGGTCAGCGAGGTCCGGTTGGGCAGCGCGGTGAACGGCGTGTTGTCGGGCTTGCCATTGAACGCCGTGCTCATCGGAGTGGCGGCGCTGTCCTTCTGGTTCATCGGGTGGATCCCGAGGATCTGCTCGATGGTGCGGATCATCGTGATCTGGGAGTAGTAGCGGCTGTCGACGGTGGCGTGCTTGGCCCAGGGGCTGATGATCTGGATCGGGGCACGGTGGCCGTCGACGTGGTCGACGCCGGCCTGGGAGTCGTCCTCGACCACGAAGATCGCGGAGTCCTTCCAGTACTTGCTGTGGGAGATGGTGTCGATCACCTTGCCGGTCGCGAGGTCATTGTCCGCGACCTGAGCGGGCCCGTTCGGCGGACCACCGGTGTGGTCGTTGGAGAACCAGAACATGTTCAGGTTCGCCGGCCCGTTCTTCTGGAAGTCACGCTTCCAGATCTCGTACTTGTAGATGTCCGGGACGCTGGTGTCGAAGAGCGGGAAGCCGGGCGCCGACACCTTGTTGAGCGACGGGATCGCCGAGCCCGTCTGGATGGGGTAGGCGGTGTTCTGCGAGGGGTTCGCCGCCATGGTCTTGGCGTCGCAGTACAGGTTCTGCCAGGTCGCGCCGGCCGGCTTGCTCTCGAACGACTGGAACTCACCGAAGTCCCGTACGGTCTTGCCCGCCGCCTGTGCACCGGTCCAGATGAAGCCGGTCCGCTGGTGACCGAGAGCGTCGTCCTCGGTGTCGTAGCTGCGCGTGTACTCACCGGCCGAGGACTCGGTGTACTCCGGGTCGTCGGCCTGCATGAGCCAGTTGTGACCCTCGGCGGAGTTCGTGCCGATGTCGTAGGTGTTGTCGTACAGCCCGAACTGCTTGGCCAGCGCGTGCTGGTTCGGCGTCACGTTCTCGCCGTACTGGGCCAGCGTCGGGCTGCCGTTGCCCTGCGGCATGTCGCCGAAGACCTGGTCGTAGGTCCGGTTCTCCTTGACGAGCAGGAAGACGTGCTTGATCGTCGAGGGGTCGCCGAGCTTCACCGGGACGGCCACCGGCTTCGCACCGTTGCCCTTGCTCCGCAGGACCGAGTTGGGGGTCCAGCCGTTCTGCTGGAAGACCTTCCTCGTCATGGACCTGATGACGCCGTCGGACGGCAGCTTGAACCGCTGCAGGCTCGACGTCGTGTCGTGGGTACCGTGCCCGGCGCTGCTGGCGGGCGGCGTGCGGAGGGCGTCGATACCACGGGTGTTGGAGACCAGCACGTCGTTGCCGACGGTGGTGATCTCCGAGGGGAAGTAGTCCGTCGGGAGCAGGCCGACGTAGCTGACCGGCTCCAGCGGCTTCGTGTACCGGAAGACGGCGACCGCGTTGGCGCGGCCGAGCGTCACCAGCAGGTGACCGTCGTCGGTGAGCGTCACCGCGTCGGGCTCGTAACCGACCGACGCCTCCGGCCACGGCTGGGTGGCGATGGTCTGGACGACCTTGTCCTTGGCCGTGTCGATGACCGACACGTTGTTGGTGGCGGTGTTCGTGACGAACAGCGCCCCGTTCTTGGCGTACAGAGCCGTCGGGTGCAGTCCGACGTCGATGCTCCCGGCGGCGTTGGCCGGGTTCGCCAGGTCGATGACGCTGACCGTGCCGGTGGTGGTGGCACCGGTCTCCGGGTTGGCGGGCACCTGGGTGCCGTAGGAGTTGATCGTGGTCTCGCCCGGCTTCGCCGGGCGGCCGCCCTCGTTGCTGACGTAGAGCTTGTTGCCGACCACCGCCAGGTCACGCGGGGCGTTGCCCACGGCCCAGCTCTGCTTGATGGTCCCGGTCGCCGCGTCGATGGCGACCACGCGGTTCTGACCGTTGACGGCGGAGTACACGGTCTTGCCGTCGGACGAGAACACCGCCTGACCCACCAGCGCGCGCTTGGACCCGTCCGCAGCGATCTTGATGGACGTCGGGTTGGCGAGGGTGCCGTCCGCGTTCACGGTGAACTTGGTGTAGCCGTCGGACTGGCCCAGCCACAGCTGCGTACCGTCGGGCGAGTACGTGGGGCCTTCCTGGCCCACGTCGTTGCCGCTGATCTTCAGGTCCGCGGCCTTGTTGTTGCCGACGAGCTGCTGGACCTTCCAGTTCTTCAGGTCCACGACGGCGAGCGCCATCCCGCCGTCGGTGACGTTGGCCGCGAGGTGGGTGCCGTCCGGGCTGACCGTGGACGACATGATCTTGCCGTTGTTGATGACGAGACGCTCGCCGATCGGCTTGATGTACTGGTCGGCGGAGACGACCTGGCCCTTGCGGGTGGTCTCTCCGACGTGGCTGGTGCCGAAGCCTACGGTGGAGGCGTACGATACGCCGCCACTGGTGATGGCGAGAGCTGCGGTGCCGGCCGCCACCAGGCGGAAACGGCTGTTGGTGAGTCGACGGAAGAGCCCGAGGGGAGCCTTCTCGACACGCTGGCGGGTGACCTGCATGAAACTATTCCTTCGGAGTGCTTGCGAGCAGGTCGACGTTGCCGTCGAACTGCCACAGAGGGTTGGGTGCGTCCCCGGTCTGGGTGCGCACCGGAAAGTAGCCGTTCACCTCCTTCGGCCCGTCTCCGTCGGCGACGTACCGCCCGTCTGCGGTGACGTCGAGCTGGTAGATGGCGGTGCCCGCGGCGCTCGCGCCGGGGAGGTGCCAGGTCACGACACACCGCCAGTCGTTGCCCGGTCCGTGGTCGGCGACCATGGAGCCGCCCTTGTCGCAGGAGGCGGTGGCCCGCAGCTGGGCCTCGGTGACGGCGGGCCGATGAAGTTCCTGCGTCTGCAGCCGGTAGAGGTGGGCGTACACCGTGGCGAGCGAGTTCTGCAGCTTGACCCGCTCGATCCCGGAGCCCTTGGCCGGGGTCGCGCCGATGAGCACGACGACGGTGAGGGCGACCAGGCCGGCCAGCGGTAGCACCCCCGCCACGAGGACGCGCCGGCCCGACCCGTCGTACGCGAGGTCGGTGAAGTCGCGGCGCAGGAAGAGGTAGTAGGCCAGCGCGGTGGCGACGGCCGCCCACGCCAGGCTCACCACGAGGCCGACGAGGAGGGGGCCCACCTGCGCCGGGCTGGTGAAGAGCCCGCGCCAGGCGAGGAAGGCGTGGCTCGGCAGGGCCAGCTGTACGGCCACCGGCAGCGGGAGCAACTGCGCGAGCTGCAGCGCGAAGGCGACGAGCGCGGGCATCAGCAGCCCCATCGTGGAGCGGCCCAGGGCCACCGAGCCGAGGAGGCCGATCGCGGCGAACGCCAGCGTCGGCGCCAGCACGCAGGCCCACGAGAGCAGGACCGTGCCGGCCGCGGCCGCCGGGGTGAGGAGATGGCCGTCCAGGCCGACGAGCGGCCGGTTCCCGACCGCGGCCAGGCCCCCGGCGATGCCCGAGGCGGCCAGCCCGGCCACCAGCAGCACGAGCACGGTGAGACTGGCGAGGCTCTTCGCCACGAAGATCCGCTTTGGTGAGCGGACCGCCACGAGGAGGTGGCGCCACGTGCCCAGCCGGTCTTCGGTCGCGAAGACGTCGCCGGCGACCAGCGCCGTCAGCAGCGGGAGCGCCCAGCTGCGGGAGAAGTCCAGCACGACCAGTGCCCCCGCCCAGCCGGTCGCGTGCATCCACCGGCCGAAGACCGTGTCGGCGGGCAGCTGGCTCTGCACGCTCACCGCGGCCACGAAGCCCGCGGGGGCGATCCAGCAGGCGAGCAGCAGCACGCGGATCCGCCACTGGGAGAGCAGCTTGACCAGCTCGAACCGGTAGCCACGCAGCACCGGCGCCGGCCGGGCCTCGACCGGCGGCGGTGCGACGGTCGCCGTCATCGGACATCCTCCTCATCGATCTGCCCGGTCCCGGTCAGGGCCAGGAACGCCGCCTCGAGCGGCGCCACCACGGGCGCCACCTCCCGTACGGCCACGTCGGCCCGCACCAGCCGGGCCACCAGGTCCTCGATGGCCGGCACGGCTCCGCGGACCACGAGGACGTCGGCGTCCAGCCGCTCGACGCCGTCGCGACCGGGCACGACGCGGAGCCCTGGCGTGTCCAGCGCCACCTGGTGGGCGGCCGCCGAGTCGGAGGTGAGCAGCCGGTAGTCGAGCTCCCCGCTCTCGGCGGCGAGCTTGGTCACCGGCCCGGAGAAGACGACCCGCCCGGTGGCGAGGACGGTGACCTCGGAGCACAGCGCGGCGAGGTCGTCCATCCGGTGGCTGGAGAGGACCACCGCGGTCCCGTCCGCGGCGAGCTTCGTGATGACGCGATGCACGTGGTACTTGCCGGCCGGGTCCAGACCGTTGGCCGGCTCGTCGAGCACGAGCAGTCGCGGTGTGGTGAGCAGCGCGGCGGCCAGTCCGAGCCGCTGGCGCATGCCCAGCGAGAATCCCCGGATGCGGTCGTCGGCGACGTCGGTGAGCCCGACCTGCTCCAGCGCGTCGTCGACGTGGGCGGCGCGACCGGCGTCGTACCCGCGCAGGGAGGCCAGGGCCGAGAGGTTCTGCCGCGCGGTGAGCGACGGATAGAGCCCGGGCCCGTCCACGAAGCCCGCGACGCCGTCGGGGACGGCCAGCGTCCGCCCGACCGGCGTGCCCAGGATCTCCAGGCGGCCGCTGTCCGCTACGGCCAGGCCCAACAGCAGACCGAGGAGGGTCGTCTTGCCCGCTCCGTTCGGGCCGACCAGGCCGTGGACCTGTCCGTCCGCCACGTCGAGGTCGACGCCGTCGAGTGCGACCACATCACCGAAGGACTTCCTGATCCCGCGACCCCGGACTGCGGGGCTCCTCTGCATGTCGGTCTCCCTTGGCGTTGATCTCCAGCAGAAGGAACTTAGAGATCGTGGTTTGCGTTGGGAGGGCACCCAGTCGAACGTTTGGCAAATGACAACTAGGTCCGGCGGTGCGCCGCCGAATCATGTCGATTCACGTGTCAACCCGGCGATCACGGCGCCGCCGCCGTTGCCGCCACCGGCGACCGGGCTCAGCGGCTCCGTCTCGGTGACAACGCTGTTAAGGCGACCGTCAACCTTCCGCCTCCGGGGCGCTCGCTCTCCGGAGTCGTCCATGTACCGATGAAAGAAGCATGAAAAATATTCACATGCTTCCTCGATTTGGTTAGCGTGACCGGTTACGGCCCCCCATGGACGAGATTTAACGGCGCCCAGAGGAGCCGCACTCCTCGATGCCTCGGTCAAAGGAGGTCGGGATGCGCGTGTACGGCCTTGGTCGCGTACGGAAAGCCGCACTGGCCGTGGCGGCCCTCACCATTTCGGCGAGCATGTTCACCGAGCCCACAGGCGCCTCTGCCGCCAACTCACTGAGCATGCTCGGCGCCGACGTGTCGAGCGCGCAACGAGCCCTTGATCTCGGTGCCAGGTATTACAACGCGAACGGCAACGCCGCGGATCCGCTCGACATCCTCAAGGGCCTCGGCGTGAACTACATCCGCCTGCGGATCTGGAACAATCCGGCCAGCGGCTACAACAACAAGGCCAAGGTGCTGGCGTACGCGAAGACGGTCAAGGCGAAGGGCCTCAAGCTGTTGATCGACTTCCACTACTCGGACACCTGGGCCGACCCGGGCCAGCAGCACAAGCCCGCGGCCTGGTCCGGCCACGGCATCGGCCAGTTGCAGACCGACGTCTACAACTACACCTACGACGTCTGCACCAGCCTCAAGGCCCAGGGCACCACCCCGGACAGCGTGCAGATCGGCAACGAGATCAACGTCGGAATACTGTGGGACGACGGCAAAGTCATCAATAATGACTTCACCAACCTCAGCCTGCTGCTCAAGTCCGGCTACAACGCGACCAAGGCGTGCAACGCGGGGACCCAGGTGGTCATTCACACCGCGGACGCGGACAGCGACGCGCACGCGCGCTGGTTCTACGACGGTATAGCCGCGAAAGGCGTCGCGTGGGACATCACCGGGCTGTCGTACTACTGCATGTGGCACGGCTCGCTGTCGAACCTGTACAACGTCATCGCCGACATGAAGTCCCGGTACGGCAAGAACGTCGTCGTTGCCGAGACGGCCTACCCGTTCACCTCGGCGAACGCCGACAGCACCGCCAATTCGGTCACCTCCGGATGCTCGGGCTATCCGCTCACCTGGGAAGGTCAGGCCGCCAACTTCACCGATGTGCAGAACACGGCTCGGGGCGCTGGCGCGATCGGCGTCTTCTACTGGGAGCCGACCTGGTACGCGGTGCCCGGCAACGGCTGGGATCCCGCGAATATCGCGGGCAGCGGAGACGGCTGGGACAACATGGCCGTCTTCGACTGGACCGGCCAGGTGAACCCGAACGTCAAATGGACCCCGTAGCCGGCCTCACCACTCGGGGCGCCACGGGCGCGGCCGAGCACATCGAGACGCTCGCCCGGAAGTGCCGTCACACGCCCGGCCGGGGTCTCGACGGCCGATGCTCCCCTGCCCGTCCCCGGGCGCGTCACCCGATGTGTCGGTGTGATGCGGTCTCGGCCTCGTCGTCCACCGGCCCGGCCACTCGTCCGGCGAGCTCGGTTCAACGGATGACTCCGGTTCGGCGGATCGCGTCGCTTCGGCGGTCGGGGTCGGTTCAGCGGTCCAGGCCGGTTCGGCGGGCGAGCTCGGTTCGGCGGGTGACTCCGGTTCGGCGGACGGAGTCGGCTCGGCCGACGGGGACGGTTCCGGTGTAGTCGGTTTGGTGGTCGGCGTCGGTTTGGCGGTCGGGGTCGCCTTCGCGGGCCGGGTCGGCTTGGCGGGTCGCTTCGGCGTCGCCGAGCTCGAGTGGGTTGGAGAGGCGACGCCGCGTCGAGGTGTCGCGGTGGCGGTACGGGTAGGCGTCGGCGACGCGCTCGTGTCCGAGGTGGCCGCCTTGGGCGACGGCGACGTCTGGTCGCCCGACGGTGCGGGCTGGGCCGAACGGCTCGGCCGCACGACCGTTCCGGTGTCGTGCGCGTGGTCGGGGCCGGACAACGCGAAGGCCGCGCCCGTCGCCGCGGCGACCAAGGCCACCAGGGCCACGGCCGGGAGGAGGAAGCGGCTGCCCGTCGATGACCTCTTCTGCTCGACGTGCGTGTCACCGGCCAGTGGCGGCCGCTCGCCGTCACGTACGTTCGAGTCCTCCTCGGCCCACGCCGCTTCGATGGTCTCCCAGCGGGCCGACCCGACGCCGGCCGACACGGCGTCCGCGGAGCCCGCGGACTCTTCGGGCGCCGGCCCGGCGGGCCGGAATTCGCCGGCTACGAACAGATCCGGTCGCGTGTCCGCGGAGCTCGCGTCGACCCGGCGCAACGGCGCGGTGGCCGCCTCGTCCGGGGAGATGCTCGGGATCTGCCGAGTGGCATCATCGGCCCGCGCGTCGGGCGAAGGCGTGGCGTCGGCGGCGGACACCGCCGCGCCGCCGGACACGCGCCGGGCCGTCGCGCACGAGGACAGCACGCGCTCTCGGTGTCCCGCCGGAGGCACATGCCCCAGCGTCACCAGCCGGTGCAGCGCCTCTCCGCTCAGCGGGGAGAGCATGGCCGAGTCCCGGGTCTCCCCGCTGCTCACGACGGCGGCGGCCTGCTCCAGGCTCCGTTGCGCCTCCCACGCGGACGCCTCGGCGGCCTCCCGCGTCACGCCGAGCACCCGGGCGGTCTGCTCCGGATCGAGGGCGTTCGTCAGCGCCAGGACCTCACGGTGCTCGGGGCTCAGGAGGGCCAGCGCGCGTCGTAGTGGGTCGGCCGACGCGGTCGTCGCGACGGCGCGCACGAGGGCGCCGCGCCGTACGCACGCGGCTCGGGCGAGCGAGTGGAGCCATACCGGCAACTCCGCGTCCTCGCCCGGGACGGCGTCCGGATGGCCGGCGACCGCGACGAAGGCTTCGCGCAGCGCGTCGCCCGCCTCGACGCCGACCATGACGTAGCAATAGGCGTAGAGCGGTTCGGCGTACTCGTCGTAGAGCGCGCCGAACGCCTGGGGCGTTCCCGCCCGTAGGGCCTCGGTCAGGGACACCGATACCTCCGTCCCACCACGTCACCCCCAAAATGGGGATAACTTACGCATAGCGGCAGGAAACGGATACTATCCTCCGGGTCGGCATGTGATGACCCGTTGACCAGGCAAAACTTTGTCGTTCGGGTGGCGGCGACGACGATTACGCCCGTCTGGGCGCGGCATCGGCGCCGGCGTACGTGATCGCCGATGAGGGCCGTCAGACGGGCAGGACCGTCCGGGTCGGGTCAGGCGGCGGTGCAGGTGAGCGCGGGTACTTCACTCGCACCGGAGCCGAGGAATCCGAACTCCGTGCCGGCGCCCGCGCCGAGAGCGCCGTTGTAGCCGACGTTGCGGGCGGTGACCTGGGACCCAGAGCTGGTGAGGGTCGCGTTCCAGACCTGGGTGACGGTCTGGCCGCCGGCGTATCGCCAGGTGACGGTCCAGCCGGCGATGGCCGTGCTCCCGGCGGTCACCTTGACCGATCCCTGGAAGCCGCCGGACCACTGCCCGACCACGCTGTAGGTGGCGGTGCAGGCGCCGGCCGGTGGCGTGGGGCCCGTGCCACCGGGTTCGCCGATGCTCCCGGGCACCGATGCGAGGGCGTTGTACCAGGTGGCGGCCATCTTGTCGTACCCGGTCGCGTTGGGGTGGACGCCGTCGGCCAGGTCCGCGGTCGTCAGCGCGGCGTGCATGTCCACCAGGTGCACGTGCTTACCGGCGCCGGCCTTGCTCTGGACGATGCCGGGGATCGCCGCGTTGAACGTACGGCCGGCCGCCTCCAGACCGGACGATCCGAGCGGAATGATCGTGGCCACGAACACCTCGGCGTCCGGGACCGTCGCGGTCACATGGTCGATCAGCGTCGACAGCCGCGCCGGCGCGTTGGCCAGATCGTAGCTCTGGGCGACGTCGTTGGTGCCGATGTGCAGCAGCACGGTGTGCGGCGTGTAGGTGCGCAACCAGGTGACGACGTTCGCGTCGATCTGGTCGATCCGCCAGCCGGAGTGGCCCTCGTGGTCGTGATCCCCGAGTTCGGCGGGCCCGTTCGACAGCGACCCGACGAAGTCCACCCGGTAGCCGTCGTTCACGAAGCGCTGCCACAGACCGATTCGGTAACCGCCGGGGACGGTGAACCCATCAGTGATCGAGTCGCCCAGCGGCATCACCCGTACGCCGCCGTTCGACTCCGCGCCGGCGGTACCGAGACCCATGAGGGCACCGGCCGCCAGCACGATCGCGACAATCACGGCCAGCGCGCCGGCCGACGACAGGGAGGTTCTCCGCATCATTACCTCTCCGCAACTACAGTGCCGGCCGCCAGACGGCATTTCCTAAATCTTTGTTCCGGTGTCGGGCATTGCCCGAACCCATGCCCGGACGCTAAGCCTCGCCATCAGACCGGTCAACCGAACTTTCAATGGTTTTCATGTGAAAGAAATGAAAGCGTCCCGAGCGGCGTTGACAAGTGTCGTCGACCACTCGAAACTCAGGCCGTCGACATTCCTCATCATCGATCGCTGCGCAGCCTCCCTCACCGCACAGAAGGAGAGCCCTAGTGATCATCAGCTCGGGCCGCTCTAGCATCCGTTCCGTGATCGCCATGCTGGCGATAGGGGCGCTCGCGATTGCTGGAGCGGTAACGGCAACAGTGAGTACCACGGCCGCCGCGGCCACCGGCCGCCTCGCGGTCACCGCGCCCGTCGAGGACGAGGGCGCCGACTGCCCGGTCTCCCTCCCCGGCTCCTTCCCGACCAACTCCAAGCTTCCCGATCCCTTCACGAAACTGGATGGCACGCGCATCTCCACGAAGTCCGATTGGCGGTGCCGGCGAGAAGAGATCAAGAAGCTGGCGGAGAAGTACGTCTACGGCGAGAAGCACGGAAAGCCGCAAGGTGTCACGGGAACGGTGTCCCGGACCGGCATCACCGTCAACGTGACGGACCAGGGAAAGAGCGCCGGCTTTTCGGCGAGTGTCCAGCTGCCGAGCGGCACCGGACCTTTCCCGGCCGTCATCGTCTACGGAGGATTCGGCGCGGACACGGCCACCATTCTGGCCGCTGGTGTCGCCGTCATCAGTTACGACCCCTACCAGGTCGGAAAGGAGGGCACCCCGCGGAACAACAAGCAAGGCGCGTACTACAGCGTCTACGGCTCCTCGAGCAGCACCGGGCTGCTCATGGCCTGGGCCTGGGGTGTGAGCCGGATCATCGACGTCATCGAGCAGTCGGGCGGCGGCATCCTCAAGGCGGACGCGACCGGCGTCACGGGATGCTCGCGGTTCGGCAAGGGCGCTTTCGTGGCCGGTACGTTCGATCAGCGCATCGCCCTGACCATGCCGATCGAATCGGGCAGCGGGGGTGCTCCCATCTTCCGCGGGATCGCCGGGGAGAGCGGCGCCCAGCCGCTGAGCAGCGCCTACTCCGAGCAACCGTGGCTGGGTGACGCGTTCGGCTCGTTCACGGGCAGCCCAGGCAACCTGCCGGTGGACACGCACGAAATGGTGGCCATGGTCGCCCCGCGCGGACTCTTCATCATGGAGAATCCGCACATCGACTGGCTGGCCGCCAGGTCCGGGAGCGTGGCCGCGCTGGGCGGAGCGGAGGTCTACAAGGCGCTCGGCGCGGGTGACGACATCACCTACTGGTCCGACGTCCAGGACGGCACACACTGCGCTGTCAGGCCGGAGTGGAAGACCCCATTGATGTCGAACATCCAGAAGTTCCTGCTGAAGACGGGCAATGCTCCAGGCGTGATCAGGATCTCGAGCCAGAAGGCCGGCAACCTGTCCCAATGGAGGGACTGGCAAACGCCATCCCTCTGATCGCTGCCGGCCGGTCGACCACGGTCGGCTTTGCAGCGGTACCGGCGCGGGAATCGCTCCGACGTGTTCTCGGTGAATCTCTCAGTGACGACGCGGCGTCCCCGGAAAACGGTGGCGCCGCGTCCGCCATAGGGCGGGGCCTCGGCGACGCGGGATCAGCTCTCCTCGGAGATGATCTGCCGCAGCGCCTCGACCGCGTGGTCGCGGTGCTCGGCGAGCAGCTTCACGAGCCGGTCACCGTCGCGGTCGCGCACCGCGTCCACGATGCCGGCGTGCTCGCGCTCGACCAGTTCGCGGTTGGTGGGCGCGTTGTAGTAGACCGAGCGATAGGGGTCGGTGGAGTCCCAGAGCGAGCGGATCATGCGGACCAGCCGCGGCATCCGGGACAGCTCGAGGATCGAGAAGTGGAGCCTGCGGTTGGCCGCGGTCATCGCCAGCAGGTCGCCCCGGGCGGAGGCGGCCTCCACCTCCCGCTGCGCCACGACGATCTGCTCGATGTCGGCGTCGCTCACCTTCTCGACGGCGAGGCGGGCCGCCTCGGACTCCAGCAGTCCCCGGATGTGGTAGACCTCCAGCAGGTCCGGCAGGGACAGCTCGGTCACCATATATCCGTGGTGCGGCCGGTGGACGACCTGGCCCTCGCCCTCCAAGATCTTCAGGGCCTCCCGGAGCGGGACCCGGCTCACGCCGAACCGCTCGGCGAGGAGCTCCTGCCTGATCGGCTGGCCGGGCTTGAGCTCCCCGGAGATGATGAGCTTGCGGACCTCGGCGAGCACGTAGCCCTGCACCGTCGGCGGCCGCGAGACCCCGCCAACCGGCATCGTGCTCACCTGCCTTCCCCGGAGGCCGTGGGGATATCGGGCACGAGTCTCTGCGGTGCCATGAAATCCCAAGGGGCGCCGGTGCCCTTCACCAACATATCCGCGACGTCCGCGGCGAGCGCGGGGGCGTACTTGAAGCCGCGGCCGGAGAAGCCCGACGCGACCGAGAGCCTACCGCGACCGACCCTGCCGACGAAGGGAACCTCATCGGAGGTGTAGAGGTCGGTGAAGGCGTCCTCGCGGATCGGGTCCGGATGCAGGCCGGGGAGGAGTGCCGCCACGGCCTGGGAGATGCCGGCGGTCTCGGCCGCGCCGTGCCGCCGCTCGATCGCGTCCGGCTCCGGAACGGGCATGGACGGCACCGCGCCGGCCACCTTCACACCGACGCCGTCCACCGAGGGCGTGCCGTAGAGGTGCACGCCCCCGCTCTCCCGGATGAAGATCGGGAACCGTTCCGGCGTGTACTCCTCCGGGCGCCGGGCGGCGAACCAGCTCAGCAGCAGCCGGCGGGGCTGCAGATGCGGCCGCCAGTCATCCGGGAGGAACCGGCCGGTCCACGATCCGGCGCACACGACGGCCTCGCGGACCCGCCACACCGTCTCGCCGGCGCGGATCTCGACGTGGCCGTCGCGCTCGGTGACCGAGTCGATCTCGGTGTGCCGGAGCACGGTCGCGCCGCCCCGCTCGGCCAGGGCGGCCGCCGTGACCACCGCCGCCTCGCATCGCAGGAACCCGGCCTGCGGGTCGAGGACGCCGACCTCACCCTCCAGCAGGTGATGCTGGGGATACCGGTCCCGCATGGCCCGGCCGTCGAGGACCTCCACGGGTGTGCCGGACGCCTCGGCGCTGGCCAGCAGGCCACGGATGTACGCGTGGCCGGGGTCGCCGATGGCCAGGCCACCACAGGTGTTCAGCAGCGGGACGCCGGCGGCGGACTCCAGCTCCCGCCACTGCCGGAACGCCCGCCGCAGCAGGTCGCCGTACTGCGCGCCCTCGGCATAGGCGACCCGGAACAACCGGGTCTCTCCGCCGACCGCCGCGCGGTCGTGGCCCGGGGCGTACCGCTCGAATCCGATCGCCGGTACTCCTCGGCGCGCGAGCTGCCACATCAGCATCGCGCCGACGGTTCCGACTCCGATGACGCCGATCTCGGCGTCGAGCGCACCGGTCATCCCGATCACAGCACCTTCGACAGGAAGGCGCGGGTCCGCTCGTGGGTGGGGGCCGTGATGACGTCGCGGGGCGGTCCCTGTTCCACGATCACTCCCCCGTCGATGAAGACCAGCGAGTCGGCCACCTCGCGAGCGAAGCCGATCTCGTGCGTCACGATGATCATCGTCATGCCCTCCTCGGCGAGCGACCGCATGGTCTCCAGCACCTCGCCGACCAGCTCGGGGTCCAGCGCCGAGGTCGGCTCGTCGAACAGCATCACCTGCGGCCGCATCGCCAGCGCGCGGGCGATGGCCACCCGCTGCTGCTGGCCGCCGGACAACTGGGCGGGATAGCTGCCGGCCTTGTCGTGCAGTCCCACCCGTCCGAGCAGCTCCACGGCCCGCTCGCGGACCTCGGCGGCCCGCTCCCGCTTGACCTGCCGCGGCCCCTCCATGACGTTCTCCAAGGCGGTCATGTGCGGGAACAGGTTGAAGCGCTGGAAGACCATCCCGATGCCGGAGCGCTGCCGGGCCGCCTCGCGTACGGACAGCTCGTGCAGTTTGTTCCCCGACCGGCGGTAGCCGATCAGTTCACCCCCGACGTGGATCTGGCCGCCGTCCACCTTCTCCAGATGGTTGATGCAGCGCAGCAGGGTGGACTTGCCCGACCCGCTGGGCCCGATGACGCAGCACACCTCTCCGGACTCGACGTCCAGGTCGATGCCCCGCAGCACCTGCTGGGAGCCGAAGGACTTACGGATCCCGCGGACGCTGATCAGCACGTCCCCATGGGCTTCGTCGGTCATCGCGACACCTCCTTCGGTGAGTCGGCCCCGGCCGCCTCGGCGGCGCGCCGTCGCGGGAACAGCCGGCGCCGGGACGCGCCCAGGTCGCCTCGCCGGTAGAAACGCTCCAGGTAGTACTGCCCGACGCTGAGGACCGAGGTCATCGCCAGGTACCAGAGCGCGGCGACGATCAGCAGCGGGATGGTCTGGTAGGTACGGGAGTAGATGATCTGCGTGGCGTGCAGCAGGTCGGCGGCCCCGAGCACGCTGACCAGCGAGGTGTTCTTCAGCATCGACAGCGTCTGGTTGGCCGTCGGCGGCACGATGGCGCGCATCGCCTGCGGCAGGATGACGCGGCGCAGCGTCTTGGCGGGCCGCATCCCCAGCGCCTGCGCGGCCTCGCTCTGGCCGCGGTCGATGCTCAGCAGCCCGCCGCGCACGATCTCGGCCATGTACGCGCCCTCGTTCAGCGACAACCCGAGCAGCGCGGCCACGAACGGGGTGATGAAGGCGTTGGCGCTGCCGGAGACGAACTCCGGGCCGAACGGGATCCCGAGCGAGAGCCGGGGGAACAACGCCGACAGGTTGAACCAGAAGATGAGCTGGATCAGCAGCGGCGTGCCCCGGAAGAACCACACGTAGGCCCAGGCGGAGGTGGACAGGACCCGGCTGCGCGCCAGCCGCATCACCGCCAGCACGATGCCGAGCAGCACGCCGAGCACCATGGAGATCGCGGTGAGCTCGACGGTGAGCAGCGCGCCCTTCGCGATGGCCTCGGCGTTCAGGTAGAGCTTGACGACCCCCCATTCGAAGTTGTCGTTGGTGACCAGCGTGTGGACCAGCATCGCGCCGAGCACGGCGAGGACCACGATGCCGACCAGGTTCAGCGGGCTCCGCCGGGGGACGACGGTGAGATCCTCGCCGTCGTCCGCCCGCACGGCCCGGTCCGTCGCCGCCGTCATCGCCCGGCCCCGACCTGGCCGGACGGTTGCGAGCACAGGGTGTTCATCAGGTTCCCTCCGGGGGCGAGGCGATCAGGAGGCGGTCTTCTCCAGGTCGGGCGTGTCGGTCACGGCGGTCTTCAGCCCCCACTTGTCGAAGATCGCCTGGTAGGTGCCGGCCTTCATCAGCGCGCTGAGCCCGGCCTGTATCGCCGGGGTGAGGTCGGAGCCCTTGGGCAGGCCGATGGAGACGGAGCTGCGGTTCATCTCGGAGACGAGCTGGAACTTGCCCGGGGTCTGGACCACCGCGTACGCGAGCACCGGGGTGTCGGCGAGCACGGCGTCGGCCCGGCCGCTGCCGAGCTGCACCAGCGCGTCGGTCTGGCTGGGCAGCACGACCGGCTGCACCGCCGGTTTGCCGGCCGTCTGGCAGGCCTTGGAGAGCCCGGGCAGCCGCTCGGCCTCCTGGATCGAGCCCTGCTGCACCGCGACCTTGTGGCCGCACAGGCTGTCCGTCGTCAGCTTGAGCGGGTTTCCCTTGGCCACCGCGAGCGAGGTGCCCCAGGCGCCGTACCGCACCATGTCCAGAACCTTCAGCCGCTCCGGCGTGGCCGACATGCTGGAGATCGCGAAGTCGAAGTGCTTGGCGCTCAGACCGGGGATGATGCCGTCGAGCTGGACGTCCTGGATCTGCGTCTGGACGCCGAGGACGCGCCCCAGCGCGCGGGCGAGGTCCGGGTTGAGCCCGATGATCGTCTTGTTGTCGGTCGCGTAGAACTTGGTCGGCGGGCTCGACACGTTCATCACCACGACCAGCTTCCCGGCCGACTTGATCCGCGCGGGGAGCTTGGCCGCGGCGGCGTCGTCCTTGGTCACGTTGGCGAACGCGTCGAACTTGCCGGTGTCGGCGGCCTTGGCCGCGCCCGCCTTCGTGGTGCCCGGCTGGCCGTTGCTGCACGCGGTCGCGGTGACCGTGAGCGCGGTCAGCGCGACCGCGAGCCACCGGAGACGGTGCGGCGCGTTGCCACGCCCTCCCCTCCGGCCGGACGCGTCCAGGCATCCGGGTGAGCCCGTGCCTCCGTGGGAGTGGGTCATCGCAGGTCTCCTCAGGGGGTAGGCGGCATGGCCTGCCGCGAACGCGGAATGAGTGATTCGTCGTTTCGTCGGCCGGTGGAGCTACCGGGAGCCGACTCGGCGGAAAAGGCGGGGACTTGCCGTCGGATCGGTAGTCGGGGTAAGAACTTTTGGCGAATGTATAGTGGATCCAATTTTCCGCGCAAGACCCTCCGCCAGGACTCTCGAGGTCGGTTCTTAACCTCGAGACCGGAGATGGGAGAGGCCCACATGGAGCAGGTGACCGTCGCGGGCAGCGTCCTCGACGCGCTCGCGTCGATCGGGACGGAGCGCGTCTTCGGCCTTCCGGGCGTGCACAACCTCGCGTTCTGGCAGGAGCAACGGCCCGGCCGGCCGGGCATCATCGGGGTCAGGCACGAGCAGACCACCGTGTACGCCGCCGACGGCGCCGCCCGCGCCACCGGCGCGCTCGGCGTCGCGCTGACGACGACGGGTCCGGGCGCCGCCAACGCGGTCGCCGCCTTCGGCGAGGCCGCGGCGTCGCACAGCCCGGTGCTGCTCGTCGCCAGCGAGGTCGCCACCACGCTGCGCCGCCCCGGCGTGGTGCGCGGCATCCTGCACGAGAGCGCCGACCAGGCGGCGCTGTTCGAGCCGCTGGCCAAGGCCGTCTACCGGCCGCGTACGCCCGGCGAGGTCGCGGAGGCGGTCGGCGCGGCGATCACGACCGCGCTCACCTGGCCACAGGGGCCGGTCTACCTGGACGTGCCGACCGACGTCCTGGGACGGCCGGGCGTGCCCGTACGGCACACCGCGCCGGAACGCGCCGCTCCCGGGGACGAGCGGCTCGCCGCCGCCGTGGCCGAGATCGACCGGGCCGAACGGGTCGTGCTGTGGGCCGGCGGCGGGGTGGTGCAGGCCGGCGCCGAGAGCGACCTGGACGCCCTGGCCCGGCGGCTGGGCGCCCCGGTGGTCACCACGTTCGGCGCGCGCGGTGTGCTGCCCGACGACCATCCGTGCCTGGTCGCGGCCCCGCCGCACGAGCCCGAGGTGGCGGCGCTGATCGCCGAAGCGGACCTGATGGTCGCGGTGGGCACCGACTTCGACGGGATGAACACCCGCAACTGGTCGATGCCGCTCCCGCCCCGGCTGGTGGCGATCAACTGCGACGCGACCGACCTGGACAAGAACTACTCCCCCGACGTCGGCGTCCTCGGCGACGCCCGGGAGACGCTGCGGGCGCTGACCCACGCGGTCGCCGCCCGCCCCGCGTCGTGGACGGACGCGACGGGGCTGCGCGAGAAGATCAGGGAGAGGCTGCGCGGCGAGAAGTGCGACGAGCCGTTGAGTCTCGTCGAGGCCGTCGAGGACGCCTGGCCCACGGCGGGCGCGGTCGTGGCGGACATGGCCGTGGCGGGCTACTGGGTCGGCGGGTACGCCTCGATGGGACGCCCGCGGCGGCTGCAGTACCCGGTGGGCTGGGGCACGCTCGGCTACGCCCTCCCGGCGGCGATCGGCCCCGCCGCCGTGTCCGGCACGCCCACCCTCGCCGTCTGCGGAGACGGCGGCCTGATGTTCGGCGTCGGCGAGCTCGCCACCCTCACGCAGGAGCGGCTGCCGGTGACGGTCCTGGTCGTGGACGACGCCTGCTACGGCATGCTCCGCTATGACCAGGAGCGGTTCGGCCATCCCGAGAAGGGCGTGCACCTTGCGACCCCGGATTTCGTGGCGCTCGCGCGCAGCTTCGGCATCGGCACCGCGGACGTGCCCGGCGTCGCGGAGCTCCCCTCCGCGCTGCGCGAGGCGGCGGGACACGGCGGCCCGATGCTCCTGCGGCTGCCGGCCGCACTGCCCCCGCCCCGTACGACCTCCCCGCGCTGGCGCGACTGACCGGTGCCGTCCCGCACGAGCCCCTGACATCCCGACCGCCGCGGGCGTTCCGTCGTCCCGGCCCGAGCACGAAAGCGAGCCCACCATGACTGCGGTCTCCATCAGCAGAGACCCGGCCCGAAGCCGTACGGAGACGTCCTCCCCCGAGGGCGGGGAACGCCGATGACGGACCGCAGCCCGCTGTCCGGACTGCTGGTGGCCGACTTCAGCCGGGTCCTCGCCGGGCCGCTCGCCACCATGATGATGGCGGACCTCGGCGCGACCGTGATCAAGGTGGAACGACCGGGCGAGGGGGACGACACGCGCCGCTGGGGGCCGCCCTGGACGCCGCGCTCCAGCTCGTACTTCGAGGGCGTCAACCGCGGCAAGCACAGCATCGCGCTCGACCTGACCGACCCGGCCGACCGCGAGATCGCGACCGAGCTGGTGCGCCGCGCCGACGTGCTGGTGGAGAACTTCCGGCCCGGAGTGCTGGCGCGGTACGGGCTGGACCACGAACAGGCCGCTGCGCTGAACCCGCGCCTGATCTATACCTCCATCTCCGGATTCGGCAGCTCGGCCGGGGCGGAGCTGCCCGGCTACGACTTCGTCGTCCAGGCCGCGGGCGGCCTCATGAGCATCACCGGCGCGGCCGACGGCGATCCCATGAAGGTCGGCGTCGCCCTCATCGACGTCATCACCGGCAAGGACGCCCTGATCGGCATCCTGGCCGCCCTGCGTCACCGGGACCGCACCGGCCGGGGGCAGCACGTCGAGGTGAACCTGCTGACCAGCCTGCTCGGCGGGCTGGCGAACCAGGTCTCCGGCTACCTGACGACCGGTGAGGCTCCCGTTCGGATGGGGAACCGGCATCCGAGCATCGCACCGTACGAGACGCTGCGGTGCGAGGACGGCCTGCTCGCCGTCGCGGTCGGCACCGACGCGCAGTTCCGCAGGTTCTCCTACGAGCTGGGGCTGCACGGCATCGCCGACGACCCGCGGTTCGCCGACAACGCCGCGCGCGTCGAGCACCGCGCGGAGCTGGTCGAACGGCTGGAGGGAGCGCTGTCGGCCCGTACCGCCGGAGACTGGCAGCGGCGGCTGACCGCGGCCGGGATCGCCTGTTCGCGGGTCAACGACATCCCCGCGGCCATCGACTACGCAGCCGAACTCGGCCTGTCCCCGCTGCTCCACGTCGGGGACGACCATCCGCCGCAGGTGCGGCCGCCCATCACCTTCTCCGACACCGCCGCGACCACGCCGACACCGCCGCCCGACCTGGATGAGCACGGCGACGCGCTCCGGGCGTGGCTGCGGTCGGCCGACCCCGCCCCCATCCCACTCCCCCACGGCCACCTGACCCACGACCGAGGAGCATCATGACCGCCACGCCCCCGTTCCGGCCGGACGACCCGCTGGACATCGACTCGCTGCTGAGCCCGGAGGAGCTCGCCGTCCGGGACACCGTGCGGGCGTTCTGCGCCGAGCGCATCGCCCCCCACATCGCGGACTGGTTCGAACGCGGTGAGCTGCCGACCGCGCAAGAGCTGGCCCGGGAGATGGGAAAGATCGGCCTGCTCGGCATGCACCTCGAGGGGTACGGCTGCGCCGGGATGAGCGCGGTCGCCTACGGCCTCGCCTGCCTGGAACTCGAGGCCTGCGACTCGGGCATCCGTTCGCTGGTGTCGGTCCAGGGCTCGCTGGCGATGTACGCCATCTGGCGCTTCGGGTCCGAGGAGCAGAAGCGCGAGTGGCTGCCCCGGATGGCCTCCGGCGAGGCGATCGGCTGTTTCGGCCTCACCGAGCCCGACCACGGATCGGACCCCGGCTCCATGAGCACCACAGCGCGCCGTGACGGCGGTGACTGGGTGCTGAACGGCCGCAAAATGTGGATCACCAATGGCTCGATCGCCGACGTCGCCGTCGTCTGGGCACGGACCGACGAGGGTGTTCGCGGCTTCGTCGTACCGACCGCGACACCCGGGCTCGACGCACCGCTGATGCACCGCAAGCTGTCCCTACGGGCCTCGGTGACCAGTGAGCTCGTGCTCGACGACGTACGGCTGCCCGCCACCGCGGCGCTGCCCGAGGGGACCGGCCTGCGCGCCCCGCTGAGCTGCCTCAACGAGGCCCGGTACGGGATCATCTGGGGCGCCGTCGGGGCGGCCCGCTCGTCACTCGAAGCGGCGCTGGACTACGCCGGCTCCCGAGTCCAGTTCGACCGGCCCATCGCCGGCTTCCAGCTCACCCAGGCCAAGCTCGCCGACATGGCGCTCGAGGTGCACAAGGCGCTGCTGCTCGCCCTGCACCTCGGCCGGCTCAAGGACGACCACCGGATCCGCCCCGACCAGGTCAGCTTCGGCAAGCTGAACAACGTCCGCGAGGCACTCGACGTCTGCCGCACCGCCCGTACGATCCTCGGCGCGAACGGGATCTCCCTGGAATACCCCGTGATCCGCCACATGACCAACCTCGAATCGGTGCTCACCTACGAGGGAACCTCCGAGATGCACACGCTCGTGCTCGGCCAGGCCCTCACCGGGATCCCGGCGTTCCGCGGCTGAGGGTCGGCGCGGATCGGATTCAGCAGCGTACGAGAGCCGCCGGGATCCTACGGCGGGCGAGTTCCGACTGGTAGCGGCGGCCGATCCGGGTGGCGTTGTCATCCAGGTAGCCGGTCAGCGGCGTGGGGCAGGTGGCCTCGCCCTCGACCATGACGAGTTCCGCCATGAGCCCTTCGATCTCGTCCCGCGTGAGCACGACGTCCCGGGTCAGCATCGACATGCCGCGCAGGAGGACGGACACGGCGGCCGCCGGGAGATGCACCGGCCGGAACGGGACGCCGATGGCCTGGGCGATCGTGCCGACCAGGTCCTCGAACCCGAACGACTCGGGGCCGATCGCGTCGGTGATGGTGTTCGTCCGCTCCGCCCCCAGACGTACACACAGGTCGGCGAGGTCCTGGACGTGCACCGGGCGGAGCCGGTACCGGCCCGTCCCGGGAATGGCGAACACCGGGAACCGGCGAAGCAACCAGGCGATGTTGTTGATCAGAATGTCGTCTCCGCCGAAGATCACGCTCGGCCGGACGATGGCGTAGGACATGCCGCCGGCCGTGACGAGATCCTCGACCGCGGCCTTGCCCTGGTAGTAGGTGTAGAAGGAGGCCGAATCCGGATTGGTGATGCTCAGGTGCACGACCCGCTCGACCCCCATCCGGGCGGCGGCCGCGAGCAGTGTCTCGGTGTTGGCCACCGCGTCCCGATGACTGGTGCCGGCCGGCGCGTATCGGGACCAGTAGGTGTTGTAGAACGTCGTGACGCCGTCGAAGGCCTCCGCCAAGGCCTCCGGGTCGCCGAAGTCGAGGGGGAACACGTCGATGTCGGCGTCGGCCGCCGGATGGTTCGTCAGCGTACGGACCGTGTGGCCCGCCATCTCGAGCCGACGCCTGAGGTAGGTTCCCGAGTATCCGTATGCACCCGTCACAAGATCTATCTGGCTCATGACCGATCCCTCCGTCGTCGCGGTTCCGGCGGCCACCATCGAAATCATACATACGTATGAGTGAGCGTCCAGACCCCACTCGTCGCCGCCTGCTCGACGCGACCCTCGACGTGCTCCGCACCCACGGGGTCGCGCGAGCGACGTCCCGCGAGATCGCCTCCGCGGCGGGAGTGAACCTTCAGGCGATCACGTACCACTTCGGCTCCAAGGACGAGCTCGTGGCCCAGGCGCTGGTCCACGCCGTCCGGACCTGGATCGAGCCCGCCCGCACCGCGTTGACCGGCGTCGCGGACGATCCGCTGGGCCGCCTCTTCGGTACGGTGCTCGCCCTTCAGGAGGCCCTGGAGCAGGCACGCGAGCATTTCCCCGCCTACATCGAGGCCCTGGCGGCCGCGTCACGCGACGAGACCGTCCGCGCCCAGGTCGTCGGACTGCTGGCCGAGCTCCGCGACGCGCTCGCGACGAGCATCCGCGAACTGCGCGAGAGCGGCTACATCGCCGCGTGGGTGGATCCGGAGCCGATGGCGTCCCTCATCATCGCGGCGGGTGACGGATTCGTCCTGCACTCCACGCTCGATCCCGGCAGCTACGCACCAGAGTCGACGCTGAACCAAGTGGTGCAGCTGCTGCTCGCCGCAAGGCGCTCGGAGGAATCGGACTGAGCGGCCGCCGGGGCGGTCCGCAGCGGCCCCGCGTTTGAAACTTTCCGGCTCCGGGCCGCGTTTCCGCACGTCCCCGGCTGCCGCCGTCGACGCTCATTGACATGGCCTGGCGGCTCGTTCACCGTGCTCCATTGTTAGCGCTCACATTCGACCGCCCGCAGTACGGCACAGGTCGAGCCGCGATGGAGGAATGGGATGCACCAACGAGCACTACGTGGGGGCCTTATCGCCTGGATCTTGACGGCCTGCCTCGTCAGCGGCGCCGTGGCGACCACGGTCATGGCACGCGCCGACTCGGCCGGCTGTCAGGTCACCTACACCGTCGGCTCGCAGTGGGCCGGCGGCTTCAGCGCCAACGTCGCGATCAAGAACCTCGGTGATCCGCTCACGAGCTGGACCCTGCGCTGGACCTTCGGCTCCGGCCAGACGGTCGGCCAGGCGTGGAACGCCCAGGTGTCGCAGAGCGGCAGTGCGGTGACCGCCTCCAACGTGAGCTGGAACGGCTCCCTGGCGACGGGTGCCGACACCTCGTTCGGATTCAACGGCACGTGGAACAACACCAGCAATGACGTGCCGACCGGCTTCACCCTCAACGGCGTCACCTGCACCGGCGGCGTCACCACCACCCCGACCCCGCCCACCACGCCCCCGCCGGCTACTCCGCCGACGAAGACGGTACGGGTCTTCTGGCTCAAGCCGTCGGACGTGGCGTACGACCAGCGGTACCCGGACGGCATCACCAAGGTCCTGCAGGAGGCCCAGCGCTTCTTCAAGCAGCAGTTGGGCAAGACGTTCACGTTGAACAACCCGGTCGTCGAGGTCGTCAACGGCGACAAGCAGCGAAGCTGGTACGAGAACACGCCGAATTGCGGCGACAAGTACTGGTGGACGGTGTGCAACATGGAAGACGAACTGCGCGCCAAGTTCGGCCTCGGCGCACCGGACAACCGGTGGATCAACGTCGGCGAAATCAGCGCGGAAGGTGACGGTGCCGGCGGCGGTGGCGGCAACGGATGGGTGATCCTCAGCGGCCACGACGCCGACGGCGCGGCGGGCATCAACGGCCCGATGAACCGGTGGTACGGCGGAATGGTGCACGAACTGGGACACGCGTTCGGCCTGCCCGACGCCACGTCCACTGACGGGACGTGCATGTCGGCGTCCCTCTACGACTACCCGAACTGCACATTCAGCCCGACACAGAAGAACGGCATCCTCAACGGCCCCTACGGCAGCTTCCTCTCCTGATCGGTGATGGGCGGCGTGGCCGGAGCGTCACGCCGCCCATCCCGTGCCGCGGTCGGCAGACCACAGGCGTTCCATTCGGCGGATCGGCCGCGATTGATCGTTCGATCGAGTTATCCACAACCCGTGGCGACGCCTGGATGTGCCCGTTCGGCGAACGCGATGATGAAGTTCCCGGTGGTCGGCGCCGCCGTAATGGCGGGCTCCTCGGCCGCTACCGGGTGCCGCGTTCGCGAAAGGGGTCTGTTATGCACGGGGGTCTACCCTTCATAGGGTTCAGCACCATCATTTACGGCGTCGTCGGGATCGTCACGGCGGTCGCGCGGTTCAGGAGGCGCAAATGATGCCCTCCCTCACCGTCATCGTCCCGGCCCACAATGAGGAGGAAGGGCTTCCGGCGACGTTGGAGTCCCTTCTCGGCCAGACGGTCCCGCCCGACGAGATCATCGTGGTCGACGACGGCTCGACCGACCGCACCGGCGCGGTCGCGCGGTCCTACGGGGTGACCGTGCTGACACCCGCACGGAACCTCGGCAGCAAGGCCAAGGCGCAGAACCACGCGCTGCCGCACTGCCGGACCGATCTCGTGCTCGCGGTCGACGCCGACACCGTGCTCGCACCCGACTACATCGAGAAGATCAAGCCGGCGTTCGACGATCCGGCCGTCGTCGTCGCGGCGGGGAACGTGCAGACGCGGTTCACCCGCACCATCTGGGAGCGCGGCCGGTCGATCGAGTACCTCTTCGGCTTCCACTGGAACCGGCCGATCCAGAACCACGCGAACAGCCCGGTCGTCTGCTCCGGCTGCTGCTCGGCGTTCCGGCGGGACATGCTCGTGGCCTTCGGCGGCTTCCCCGAGCGCACCATCGTCGAGGACATGGACATCACCTGGTCCCAGCAGATCGCGGGCCGGAAGGCCGTCTACGTCGGCGACGCGGTCGCGTGGGCGGCCGACCCCGAGACCCTCACCTACCTGCGCAAGCAGGTGTGGCGCTGGATGGCCGGCTTCTTCCAGAACGTCCGGCTGCACCTCGGCGGGCTGGTGGTCCGCAAGCCCATGCTGGCTCTGTGGATCGTCCTGGCGGTGTTCGAGGTCTTCACCGCGCCGCTGTGGTGGGCCGCCCCGTTCCTCCTCACCCTCGGGATGCACCGTCCGGTCGCGCCGACCCTGGCGTGGTGGCTCGGCTCCGAGCTGCTCCTGACCGCACCGCCGCTGATCTATGCGGCGCGGCGGCGGAGGCTGCCCGTGCTGCGGGTGCTGATGAACGTCCCGTTCGTCTACCTGACGAAGGCGGTCAACCTCTACTACGCGTGGAAGGCCCTCATCGTCGAGCTGATCCTCGTCCCGCTCCACCTCTCCCAGGGGCTCGTCGTGTACGAGAAGGGACGCGCCCACACACCTCCCGGCGCCTAGGGGGTGATCGCGTACGGCCGCCGCCAGCCGTACGCGATCACAGGATCGGCCGCCCTCAGACGAATAAGTGCGAGCCGCCTGGGCGTAACCGAATTTCGGGCACCCCCAGGCGGGCGCTTAGGACGATTCGCATAAGAAGGCGCTCAGCGGTCGACTCTTGTGGTCATTCGGAGACGACCGACCCAGAACGAACGGGCATGCACGCCGAACCACCAGGTCAGCATGGCCGGACATCCCTCTTCAGGAACGCATGAGAAAAGAGAGCCGATCACCATCTATCCGGATGCGAGCCTCCGGTCTATGATCGCTACGCGCTGTCAATGTTTCTGACAACACCACTCGGAGTTTCAGCTCGTAATGCGGAGCGACTCGATGACACACCGTGTTTCCTGAGCCGATCGCAGCGCGCTGAACTGCGTTGATCCCGCGAATCAGTGAACACGATCATGCCGAATGACGTTCGGCTTAGGTGAGTCGGCGATAGAGCACGGCGCAACGGCGTCCCGGCGACTACATCCCTCGAAGTGCGCAATTCACCAACCACCTGATCGGAGGATCACCCATGACCAGCGACGACCGGATAAAGAACATCGTTGTTCTGGGAGGCGGTACAGCTGGCTGGATGTCGGCCGCGTACCTGGGAAAGGCGCTCGGGCGATCGGTGAATATCACGGTCCTCGAGGCGCCCGCCATTCCGAAGATCGGGGTGGGCGAGGCCACCATTCCCAATCTCCAGAAGGTGTTCTTCGACTTCCTCGGCCTGTCCGAGGAAGAGTGGATGCCCGAGTGCAACGCGAGCTTCAAGTTGGGCATCAGGTTCGTCAACTGGCGGACCGGCGGCGCGGGCGAGGCCCAGCCGCGGCCGCACGGCACGGGACTGGACCGGTTCGATCACCTCTTCGGTCTGCTGCCGGAGCACGACAACCTGCCGTTGTCCCACTACTGGACGTACAAGAAGTCGCGGGGCGCCACCGACGAGCCGTTCGACCGCGCCTGCTACGTCCAGCCGGCGATCTTCGACAAGAAGCTGTCCCCCCGTCACATGGACGGCACGAAGTGGGCGAGTTACGCCTGGCACTTCGACGCCCACCTGGTCGCCGACTTCTTGCGCCGGTTCGCCACCAAGAAGCAGGGAGCGGTGCACATTGAAGACAGGTTCACCGGCGCGGAGATCGATCAGAACGGGCACATCACCGCGATCACGACCGAGGCCGGCCTCAGGCTCGAGGCGGATCTGTTCATCGACTGCTCGGGTTTCCGGAGCCTCCTGATCAACCAGGTCATGAAGGAACCGTTCCTGGACATGAGCGACCACCTGCTCAACGACCGGGCGGTCGCGACCCAGGTGCCACACGACGACGAGACCGACGGGATCGAGCCGTTCACCTCGGCAATCGCGATGTCCTCCGGCTGGACCTGGAAGATTCCGCTGCTCGGCCGGTTCGGCACCGGTTACGTGTACTCGAGCCGGTTCGCCACGCAGGACGAGGCGACCGAGGAGTTCTGCCGGATGTGGAACCTCGACCCGGAGACGCAGCCGCTCAACCACATCAGGTTCCGGGTCGGCCGCAACCGGCGGGCCTGGGTGAAGAACTGCGTCGGCATCGGCCTGTCCTCCTGCTTCCTGGAGCCGCTGGAGTCCACCGGCATCTACTTCACCTACGCGGCGCTCTACCAGCTGGTCAAGCACTTCCCGGACAAGCGCTTCGACCCGGTCCTGATGAACCAGTTCAACCGCGAGATCGAGAACATGTTCGACGACACGCGGGACTTCATCCAGGCGCACTTCAGCTTCGCACCGCGCGACGACACGCCGTTCTGGCGCGCCTGCAAGGAGCTGGAGCTGGCGGACGGTTTCAAGGAGAAGGTGACGCTGTACAAGTCCGGCCTGGGGGTCAACCTGCCGGTCACCGACGAGGGCAACTACTACGGCAACTTCGAGGCCGAATTCCGCAACTTCTGGAGTAACGCGAACTACTACTGCGTGTTCGCCGGACTCGACTTCCTGCCGGAGCACTCGATGCCCTTGCTCAGCCACCGGCCGGACTCCATCGAGTCCGCCGAGGCCGCGTTCGCGGAGGTCGGACGCCGACGGGACGAGCTCCTGAACACTCTGCCCTCGACCTACGCGTACCTCCGCCACCTCCACGGAAAGTAACGGCGCGCCGCCCTCTGGGCGGGCCCTGTCCTCCGGGCGGATCCCGGAGGACAGGGCGATGGGCCTGCGTACGGGGCGGCGGCATGACGAAAGGTTCCGGTGCCGTGCCGGCGGCGTCGGTCGCGCTGAGGACGTGGCGGCGTCGGCCCACTTACGCGAAGGGTCATGTGCAGTGACTGAATCATCCCTTTCAATGCCGGAGGTCTGCTCGCCGAACGAGTTCCGGTCACTGATGTCGGAGTTCCCCAGCGGCGTTGCGATCGTGACGACTCTGGACGACGAACGGCGGCCGTGGGGCATGACCTGTTCCGCGCTGTGCAGCCTCACGGCGGCGCCGCCCACGCTGCTGGTGTGCCTGCGCGCGGAGAGCCCGACGCTGAACGCGATCCTGCGGCGAGGAACGTTCGCGGTCAATCTCCTGCACGGCGGCGCGCAGTCCGTCGCCGAGCTCTTCAGCTCGAGGGTGAGCGTCCCCGAACGGTTCGCGTCGGTGCAGTGGTCGGCCGGGCCCTCGGGACCGCATCTGACCGGGCACGCACACGCGATCGCCGACTGCCGGGTCACCCGCACCGCGGACGGAGGAAGCCACCTCATCCTGTTCGGAAGGGTCGGCGGCGTCACCCAGCGAAGGGGACACGCTCCCTTGCTCTACGGCAGACGGCGATACCACACCTGGCCGCAGTAGCCGGACATCTGCCGCCTTTTCACCAGGCGCCCCGGACATCGCCCGTCGGCCGGCAGACGCGGCGTTGACAGCGCGATCGAGCGGTCTGTCATTAATCGAGGAAAGGCCGTTGACAGGCCCCAACAGGCGTCTTAACGTCCATGCGACCGCTCCCGAACATTGTTCGATATATCGAACACGCACAAAAGGCGAAGTCCGGAGGAGACAAAGAGAATTGCGCAGCAGACCGCCGCTGCTCCCGGGCTGAAGCCGGATGAGAGGCTCACCATGAATGTTCTGTCACGACTTCGCCGTGCGCGAAAAGCACTGATCTCGGCGGGCGCGGCGGTCGCGCTCGCCGCCGGTCTGCAGACCGGAATCTCCACGCCGTCACAGGCCGCGGCGTCGCTGCCGTGTGACATCTACGCCTCCGGCGGCACGCCGTGCGTGGCGGCGCACAGCACGACCCGTGCCCTGTACGCCTCCTACAACGGGTCGCTGTACCAGGTGCGCCGCTCATCGGACAACACCACGCGGAACATCGGCGTGCTCAGCGCCGGTGGATACGCCAACGCCGCCGCGCAGGATTCGTTCTGCTCCGGTACGACCTGCGTCATCACCGTCATCTACGACCAGTCCGGCCGGGGTAACAACCTCACCCAGGCGCCCGGGGGCGGGGCGGCCGGCGGCCCGGACAACCTCGCGGTCGCGACCGCCGCACCCACCATGATCGGCGGCCACAAGGCCTACGGCGTCTACGTGGCTCCCGGCACCGGGTACCGCAACGACCACACCTCCGGCATCGCGACCGGAGACCAGGCACAGGGGATGTACGCGGTCTTCGACGGCACGCACTACAACGGCGGCTGCTGCTTCGACTACGGCAATGCCGAGACGAGCAACAATGACACCGGCAACGGCCACATGGAGGCCATCTACTTCGGCAACATCAAGGTCTGGGGCTACGGCGCGGGCAACGGCCCCTGGATCATGGCCGATCTGGAGAACGGCCTGTTCTCCGGCGTGAACCAGCACTACAACGCCGGCGATCCGACCATTAACCACCGGTACCTGACCGCGATCGTCAAGGGTGAGCCGAACCATTGGGCCATCCGGGGCGGCAACGCCCAGTCCGGTGGTGTGTCGACCTTCTACAGCGGCGTGCGCCCCAACGTCTCGGGCTACAACCCGATGCACAAGGAAGGCGCCATCATCCTCGGAATCGGCGGCGACAACAGCAAGAGCTCCGCCGGGACCTTCTACGAGGGCGTGATGACCTCCGGCTATCCGTCGGACGCCACCGAGAGCTCGGTACAGGCCGGCATCGTCGCCGCCGGATACTCGACGTCGAGCGGCGGCGGCGCGGGCGGATCGCTCACCCCCGGCTCGTCGATCTCGCTGCGCGCGACGACCTCCGGCTACACCGACCGCTACGTCCGGCACTTCGACGACAAGGCCATCACGTCGGTGATCAACTCGTCCAGCTCCGATCTCGACAAGAACGACGCCACCTGGATCGTGCACAGCGGCCTGGCCAGCGGCTCGTGCGTGTCGTTCGAGTCGAGGAACTACCCCGGCGACTACCTGCGGCATTCGAACTACGAGCTGTACCGGCAGCACAACGACGGCAGCTCGCTGTTCGCCTCGGACGCCACCTTCTGCCCACAGACCGGCAAGAGCGGTCAGGGCACCTCGCTCGCCTCCTACAACTACCCGGACCGGTTCATCCGCCACTATGACAACACCGTCTACGTCGCCTCCAACGGCGGATCGCACGACTTCGACAGCTCCTCGTCCTGGGCCGACGACGTGAGCTGGGTCGTCAGCCAGCCCTGGGTATAGACGCGGTCGACCCGAGCGGAGCCGTCCCCGGTCCACGGGGGCGGCTCCCCCACCGCCCGGACCCGTAACGTTCCAGCCATCCGGCGGCCATCGGCCGCTGGCCCGGCAGTCGATTGCGCGGCCGACAATGCCGTCAGACATGAGGCGGCTCATTTCCATGGCGCTGGCGGGGGTCCTCGCAGTCGGCGTCCTAATAGCGATCATCGAGGGCCGCGGATCGTCGCACGGGGCGATCACGATCCGCGGCGTCATCGGCTCGGAGAAGCAGGCGTTCTTCGACGACCCTCAGGTACAGAAGGCCTTCACCCGTAACGGACTGAAAGTCGAGGTCGACTCGGCCGGCTCGCGGCAGATAGCGACCTCCATCGACCTGAAGCGTTACGACTTCGCCTTCCCTTCCAGCGCGCCCGCGGCCGACCGGATCCAGCAGCAACGCGGGATCACCACGAAGTACACCCCCTTCAGCTCCCCGATGGTCATCGCGACGTTCCAGCCGATCGCGGAGCTGCTGGCCCGGGAGGGCGTCGCCCGGCACGGCGCCACGTGGACCTTCGACATGTCGCGGTACCTCCGGCTGGTCGCCCGGAAGGTGCGCTGGGACCAGCTGAAGAACAACACCGCCTATCCGGTGCGCAAGAACATCCTGGTCTCCACGACCGACCCCCGCAGTTCCAACTCTGCGGCCATGTACCTGGCCATCGCCTCGTACGTCGCCAACGGGAACGCGGTCGTACGCGGGGAGGCGGCGGAGAAGAAGGTGCTGCCCTTGCTGTCCGGGCTCTTCCTCGACCAGGGGTACACCGAGAACACGACCGAGGGTCCCTTCGAGGACTATCTGTCCCTCGGAATGGGCAAGACGCCTCTGGTCTGCGCGTACGAGGCCCAGTTCGTCGACGCCGGCGTACGGGGGCGGCTGCGGCCAGGCATGGTGCTGATGTACCCGTCGCCGACCGTGCAGTCCACGCACACGCTGGTGCCGCTCGACCCGAAAGGCGACCGCGTCGGCCGGCTGCTGACCAGCGCCCCCGAGCTGCAGCGGCTCGCGGCCCAGCACGGATTCCGTACCGCGGACCCCGCGCGATTCACCAAGCTCGCCGCCGACCACCGGCTCCCGGTCGCGCCCGACCTGATCGACGTGGTCGACATCCCCTCTTACGACACTCTCGAGCACCTGCTCGCGGGTGTCGCCAAGTCGTACGGCTAAGGAGCCTCAATGGCAGATGAGGATCTCATCCTCACGCCCCCTGAACCCGTCGCCGCCGTCCCGGCGGATCGCGCGGAGACACTGATCCCTCTCGAGGACGCGAAACGCGAGGAGCTGACGCGCCGGGCGCGGACGTACGTGGAGGATCTCGCGGCGCTCGATCCGCGCAGCCCGGAGTTCGTCACCAAGATCGGCCAGGTGGCCGCTCTCGGTGACGGGGAGATCCGGTCGTCGGCCCAGGCCGCGAACAGGATGCTCGGCCGTTCGGTGGCGGCTCTCGCCGGGGCCAAGGGCGAGTCGGCGGACGCGCAGCAACGGGTGGCCAAGGGCCTGGTGGAGCTGCGGCGCACGGTCGAGGATCTCGATCCCAAGGACGTCGGCAAGGTCACCGGCCGGCGGCTGCTGTCGAAGCTGCCGTTCGGCAAGTCCCTCCGCGACTTCGTCTCCCGCTATCAGTCGGCGAACGTCAACATCAACAAGATCGTCACCGTGCTGCGGTCCGGGCAGGACGAGCTGCGCCGTGACAACGCCGCCATCCAGAACGAACGCGCCGCGCTGTGGGCCACGATGGGCAAGCTCCAGGAGTACGCGGTGCTCGCCCAGGCACTCGACGAGGCCGTCGAACAGAAGATCATGGAGACGGCGGACGAGGAGAACGCGAACGCGCTGCGCGCCGACGTGCTGTTCCCCGTACGCCAGAAACGGCAGGACCTCCTCACCCAGCTCGCCGTCTGTGCCCAGGGCTACCTCGCGCTGGACACCGTGCGCCGCAACAACGACGAGCTGGTCAGGGGCGTGGACCGGGCCGCGTCGACCACGGTGTCCGCGCTGCGGATCGCGGTGACCATCGCGGCCGCGCTGTCCAACCAGAAGCTCGTCATCGAGCAGGTGAACGCCCTGCGGTCCACCACCGAGGACATCATCCGTACCAACGCCGAGATGCTCGCCGGGCAGAGCGGCGAGATCCAGCGGATCGCCGCCGACCCGGCCGTCGGCGTGCAGACCCTGCGGACGTCGTTCGAGCAGATCTATCGCACGATCGACGCGATCGACTCGTTCAAGGTGCAGGCCGTCACCAACATGCAGTCCACGGTCGACGCGCTCGGCGCGGAGCTGAACCGGGCGTCCGAGTACCTGACCCGCGCCCACCAGCGGAACGAGCTCGAATCATGACCCGAGCCCGCCCGCGGGCGCGGCACGTCTTCGCGCGACTCGCCGCCGCCGGGATCCTGGCGGTCGCCGCGGGCTGCACCGGCGGTGCCCCGGCCGACGCGAAGAAGCCCGGCACACTGCGGATCCTCGCCGGCAGCGAGCTGTCCGACCTGGCGCCGATCCTCCGCGAGGCCACGAAGGCCACCGGAGTCAGCGTCAAGCTCGACTACGCCGGCACCCTCGACGGCGTCCAGCAGGTGCTCGGTGGCACGGCGGGCGGGCGGCACGACGCGATCTGGTTCTCCTCCAACCGCTACCTGACGCTGCGCCCGGACGGCCAGTCCCGGCTCGGCCCCTCCGTGAAGATCATGTCGTCCCCCGTGGTCCTCGGCCTGCGCGCCTCGACCGCACACCGCCTCGGCTGGGATCGCACCCGGCCGAGCTGGGCCGCGATCGCGGCCGCCGCGTCGGCCGGGAAATTCACCTACGGCATGACCGATCCCGCGTCGTCGAACTCCGGGTTCTCCGCGCTCGTCGGCGTCGCCGCCGCGCTGTCGGGCACCGGCGCGGCACTGGACGGACCCACCATCGACCGGGTCGCACCTCAGCTGAAGGGCTTCTTCACCGCCCAGCGGCTCACCGCGGGATCCTCCGGCTGGCTGTCGGACACGTACGCGCGCGACCCGTCTCGCGTCGACGGCCTGGTCAACTACGAGTCCGTGCTCCTCGGCCTGAACGCCGCACGACGGCTCCCCGAGCCGCTCACCGTCGTCTACCCGAGCGACGGCGTGGTCACCGCGGACTACCCGCTCACGCTGCTGTCCTCGGCGTCCAGCGGCGCCGGGGACGCCTTCCGCAGGCTGACCGGCTACCTGCGGCGCGCCGACGTCCAGCGCAAGATCATGACGCAGACCCACCGGCGGCCGGCCGACCCGGACGTACGGCCCGGCGCCGAGTTCGCGGCCCAGCCGCCCGAGCTGCCCTTTCCCGCGCGAGCGGACGCCGTCGACGCGCTCATCGACGCCTTTTTCAACCGGCTCCGCCGGCCGGCTCGCACGGTCTACGTGCTCGACGTCTCCGGCTCCATGGAAGGCGCGCGGCTGGCGTCCCTGAAGACCGCGCTGACGGCGCTGACCGGCGCGGACTCCACGCTCGCCGGGCGCTTCCAGCGGTTCCACGACCGTGAGGAGGTGACGCTGCTGCCCTTCAGCACCCGGCCCGGATCCCCTGCGACGTACGTGCTGCCCCCGAGCCGGCCCGAGGCGGAACTCGCGCGGATCCGCGGGTTCGCCCAGAGCCTGACCGCCGGAGGCGCCACCGCGATCTACGACAGCCTGGAGCAGGCGTTCTCGGTGGCCGTGCGGCCGGCGGGAGGCGAAGCCGACCGGTTCACGTCGATCGTGCTGATGTCGGACGGTGAGAGCAACAAGGGCGCCTCCGCCGACTCCTTCCGCGCCTGGTACGCGGGACAGCCTCCGCAGCTGAAGCGGATCCCGGTCTTCACGGTCCTGTTCGGGGAGTCGGCGATCGGTCAGATGACCACGCTCGCGCAGCTCACGCAGGGCAGGACGTTCGACGCCCGGACACAGTCGCTGTCCGTGGTGTTCAAGGAGATCCGTGGCTATCAGTGACCGGGTCGTCCGCTACCTCGGGTCGACCAAGAACCTCGTCGGCTCGGCGGCCGGCCTGGCCGGGCTGGGCCTGTACTTCGCGGGCCTCGCGGGGCCGTACTGGCCGCTCGTCGTGGCCGGCCTGTACGGCGTGGGGGCGCTGGCCGCACCACCACAGAGGGTGAACCTCATCGTCGACGACACCGCGGCCGAGACCGGCCGGCTGCGCGGCGACCTCGACGAACTGGTCGCCCGGGTCCACGGCCATCGCGTGCCCGCGCAGGCCCTGGAGCGCCTCGACATCATCGCGTCCATGCTCCGCGACGTCCTGCTCCGATCCGACGTGCTGAACGGTTCACCCGACCTGCTGTACGAGGTGTCCCGCGCGATCCGGACCGACCTCCCGACCAGCTTCGAGACCTACCTCAACCTGCCCCGCTGGTACGCCGCCCGCCGGATCGGCCACGGAACGGCGGGCGAGGAGCTCATCACCCAGCTCGACCTGATCACGGCGTCCGTGACGAAGACCGCCGAGAACGTCTACGACGCCGACACGCGGCGGATGCGCGACCACACTCGCTACCTGCGCGACCGCGAGCCGGACGACGACCTCGGAGCTCCGCCGGCGGCGGGCTGACCGGCGGCGGGCCTTCTTCGTCGCCCGCCTTCACCGCGGCCGTCCTTTTCCGGGAGATGACGGCGCCCATGGCGATTCCCGGAAGACCAGGGGTAGGTACCCCTCAGCGATCAAGCCCTGAGGAGTACGCGGATGTGCCTGGGGATCCCTGGAGAACTGGTCGGGTTCTGTGACGACCCTCCGGACCTGGCGACCGTCGACGTGAGCGGGGTCCGGCGCCGGGTCAACATCGGGCTGCTCGCGGGGCAGAGCCTGCAGCAGGGCGACTGGGTCCTCGTGCACGTCGGCTTCGCCCTGTCCAAGATCTCCGAGTCGGAGGCTCAGGCCGTCCTGGACTTCCTCGAGGACATGGGCCAGGCGTACGACGACGAGGTCACCGCGCTTCGGGAGTCGAACCTGTAGGAGGGGCCGGGATGCGCTTCGTCGATGAGTACCGGGACGCGGGGAAGGCGCGGGTGCTGGCCTCGCGGATCGCCGCGCTGTGCGAACCCGGGCGGCGGTACCGGTTCATGGAAGTGTGCGGCGGGCACACGCACACGATCTACAAGCACGGCATCGAGGACCACCTGCCCGAGGCGATCGAACTCGTCCACGGGCCGGGCTGTCCGGTCTGCGTCATTCCGATGGGCCGGGTCGACGACGCGATCGCGATCGCCGGGCAGCCGGATGTGATCATGACCTCGTTCGGTGACATGATGCGCGTCCCCGGCGGCCGGGGGTCGTTCTTCGACGCCAAGGCCGCAGGGGCGGACATCCGGATGGTGTACTCGCCGCTGGACGCCCTGAAGATCGCGCGCGCCAACCCGGATCGGCGCGTGGTGTTCATGGGGATCGGGTTCGAGACGACGGCGCCGTCCACCGCGATGACCGTGCTGCGCGCCGCGGCGGACGGCGTCGACAACTTCTCGGTGTTCTGCAACCACGTGATGATCATTCCGGCGATCAAGGCGATCCTCGACTCCCCCGATCTGCGCCTCGACGGATTCCTGGGACCCGGTCACGTCTCCACGGTGATCGGCTGCGGGCCGTACGAGTTCATCGCCCGCGACTATGGGAGACCGCTCGTCTGCGCCGGGTTCGAACCGCTGGACGTCCTGGCATCGGTGCACATGCTGCTGCGCCAGCTCGCCGAGGGCCGCACCGAGGTGGAGAACCAGTACGCGCGAGTCGTGCCGTGGGAGGGCAACCGTACGGCGCTTCGCGTCATCGGCGAGGTGATGGAGCCCCGTCCGTACTTCGAGTGGCGCGGCCTGGGGTTCATCTCGCATTCCGCGCTCCGGATGAGGGACGCGTACGCGCGCTTCGACGCCGAGCGGGTCTTCGAACTGCCGGGCGTCCGGGTCGCCGATCCGAAGGCGTGCCAGTGCGGAGAGGTCCTCAAGGGCGTGCTGAAGCCCTGGGAGTGCAAGGTCTTCGGGACCGCGTGCACGCCGGAGACGCCCATCGGCACGTGCATGGTCTCCGCCGAGGGCGCCTGCGCGGCGTACTACAACTTCGGCCGGTTCAGCCGGGAGCGCACCCGGGAGGCGAGCGGCACGTGAGCACGGCACAGGAGGCGACTGGAACGTGAGCGAGGCACGGGAGCACGCCGTCTGGGCGGAGCGGGCCGTCCGTGAGGCCGCGGCGGAGCACATCCTCGCCGCACCGCCTACGGCGGGTGAACCGGATCGGGAGCGGCGGGTTCTGGACCGCATCGAGCAGGTACGGCGCCGCAGGCCCCGGCTCAGAGAAGAGCGCATCACGCTCGCGCACGGCGCGGGCGGCAAGGCGACGCGCACACTGATCGACGCGGTGTTCCTGGAGGCGTTCCGCAATCCGCTGCTCGAGGCGATGGAGGACGGCGCGACCGTCACCGTGGACGGCGCGCGGCTGGTCTTCACCACCGACTCCTTCGTGGTCTCCCCGCTGTTCTTTCCCGGGGGCGACATCGGCGATCTCGCGGTGAACGGCACGGTCAATGACCTGGCCGTGTGCGGCGCGCGGCCGCTGTTCCTGTCCGCGGGGTTCGTTCTCGAAGAGGGCTTTCCCGTCGACGAGCTGCGGCGCGTCACCGGTTCGATGGCCCGGGCCGCCGCCTGCGCCGGCGTGCGGATCGTCACCGGCGACACGAAGGTCGTGCAGCGTGGGAAGGCCGACGGCTGTTACGTCACGACGGCCGGCATCGGCGTGCTCGGCCATGACCTGAACCTGTCCGCGGGCAGCGCGCGCCCCGGTGACGCGGTGCTGGTGTCGGGGCCGATCGGCGATCACGGCGTCACCGTGATGCTCGCGCGCGGCGAACTCGACATCGACGCGGATCTGACGTCCGACACGGCGCCCCTGCACGAGCTGTGCGCGGCACTCCTGGAGGCGGCGCCCGGCACCCGGGTGCTCCGGGACGCGACGCGCGGCGGTGTCGCGACGGTCCTGAACGAGGTGGCCGCCGCGTCCGAGGTCGCGATCGTCGTCGACGAGACGGCCGTGCCGATCCGCCCGGAGGTCGCCGGCGCCGGCGAACTGCTCGGCATCGACCCCCTCTATGTCGCCTGTGAGGGCCGCATGGTCGCGGTCGTGGACGGCGCCGACGCCGACGCCGCGCTCGCCGCCCTGCGCGCGCATCCTCTGGGCGTCGACGCGGCGCTGATCGGGAGGGTCGCCGCGGATCCCGCGGGTCTGGTGCTGCTCAACACGGCGTTCGGCGGAACGCGAATCGTCGACCTCCTCGTCGGCGACCCGCTTCCGCGCATCTGCTAACCGTTCAGCTCCTGCTGGATGAGTTCCCACAGGACCTGGTACGTGGTCGTCTGAGCCTCCTGGATCCGGTGCACCGAGGAGGAGGGCACGACCAACAGGTGGTCGACCGCACCGCACTCGGCCATCCGGCCGCCGTCGTACCCGGCGAAGCCCACGGTCACCATGCCGAGCCGTCGCGCCTCCTCCAGCGCGTGGACGATGTCGGCCGATCCGCCGCTCGTCGACAGCCCGACCGCGATGTCACCGGTCCGGCCCAGGGCCGCCAGTTGTCTCGCGAAGATCACTTCGAAGGCGACGTCATTGCCGAGCGCGGTGAGCACCGCGACGTCGCTCGTGAGCGCCAGCGCCGGCAGCGGACAGGCTCCGGGCCCCGGGTTGGTGAACAGCTCGACGATCGCGTGCCCGTCGGTGCTGCTCCCCCCGTTGCCGAACGCGAACAGCCGTCCGCCCTGCCCGAATGACCGGGCGAGCGCCCTCGCGCACGCCGCGATCCGAGCGGCGTTCCGCCGGCACATCTCCGCTCGCAGCGCGACGATCTCGTGCGCCTTCTCGACCGTGGACCGGGTCACCTCCGCGAGCACCGTGTCGAAGTCCGCACCGACGTCGTACAGCGCCGGATAGAGCGACCGCAGGTCGTCGGACGCGGCGCTGCTCATCCCTACTCCCAAGCCACTACTTTCGGCGTGGCGGGCCGGGGCGGGGTCCGGCGGGCGCCCGCTCATCGGCCCGGCTCCGGTTCGAGGACCCCCGGTTGCTCGAGGAAGACGTGCACGAGCTCCCAGAGGACGTGGTACGCGGTGACGTTGATCTCCTTGACGATGCGCGGATCGTCCGCGCGGATCACGAGCGTGTGGTCGATCGGCGGGGCGCCTGCGATCGGCCCGCCGTCGCCGCCGACGAGCGCGACCGTGAGCAGGCCCATCTCATGGGCGGCCGCCAGGCCCCGCCGGACGTTCTCGCACCGTCCGTCCGCCGACAGCCCGACGGCGATGTCGGCGGGCGCCCCCATCAGGCGGACGCCGGCCGCGTAGGTCTCCTCGAATCCCGCCCTGCGCGTGACGCCGGTGAGGGCGTTCGGGTCGGCGGCGAGGGACAGCGCCGGCAACGCGCGTTTGCCGACGATGACGGGATGGACGAACTCCACCGCGATATGCGCCGCGTCGGTGGCCTGTGCCCCGTTGCCGAAGACGATCATCTTGCCGCCCCGGTGGAACCGTACGGCCATGGCGTGGCAGACCCGGGCGACGCGCTCCGCTTCCGCCGCGAGGGCCTCCGCCGGTTCCGTACGGCGGCCGAACGCCGCGGTGACCGAATCCTCCGAGATCGTCATCGCCCCTGTCCTCCGGGTCCGGCCGGCGCGGAGACCGACGCGTGACGGACCAGGTAGTAGTCGAGAAGCGCGCGGGTCTCGGCCAGGACGCCGGCCCAGGTGCCCAAGAGCGCTTCGCCGCGCTCGGTGAGGTAGTAGGTGCGCCGTCGCGGGCCCGCCTCCGAGGCCTCCCACTTCGAGCACAGCATCCCCTCGCGTTCGAGGGAGCGGAGCCTGCGGTAGAGGTGCCCCGGGTCTCCCTCCGCGATGCCGAAGGGTTTGAGCCGTTCGAGCAGCTCGTAGCCGTGCGCGGGCCGCTCCCGCAGGAGCAGGAGCAGGCAGCACTGCAGGAAGTTCCGAGGTTCGCCGGCGGGCCGGGTCGCGACACGGTCGGCGTGCGCGGCGCGGGCCGTCGACCTCAGGTCCCGGTCGGCCGTTGCCATGTCCCTCCCCCTGCGGATCGACGCGATCGATACGGAAAGTGATCCCGCATCACCGGGAGTACCCACATGATCGCCGTCGCATCCACGCACGACTCCTCGTTTCCTTCCCGCCTCGCAGGGCGCGGACATGCGCGCGCCCCCGGCGACTACCTGACGAGACCACATAGAGGGAGGGATCACTTACCGTGCGTGGCGCTCGTGCCTTATACCGGTTAACGCCGCTTTTCCGCGGTGTGAGGGACCGCCTGCCGGACCTTCGCCGGTCGATGGTCGGCGTCCGCGCCGTCGGAGAAGGGAGCAGCGATCATGACAGCTGAGCCGGTCACCGCCGGCGCCGCCTTCGATCGCGTTCTCGCGGTCGCCGACGCGATCCTCTACGAGGGCTATCTGCTGTACCCCTATCGGCGCTCGTCGGCGAAGAACCGGATTCGCTGGCAGTTCGGCGTGCTGACCCCACGGGCCTGGACCGAGGCGCGGGGGGTGGACGACGAGGGGGTGGCCGGGTCCGCCGAAGGATGGTGGCAGCAGACCGAGTGCCTGCTCGAGGCGAGCGATGAGTCCGCCGTCTGGTGTCGTGTCCGGTTCCTGCAGCTCCGGAGCAGGTCGGTGGAAGAACGAAGCCCGGAGGGCGGCCATCGCGCGGTCGACCGCCTTCGGATCGGCTCCCGGCTCGAGCTCGCCTTCGACGAGGCGATCCCCCGGGACTTCGATGCGCGGATCGTCATCGGCGATGCGCTGAACGGCGAACGGCGGTTCGCCCTTTCAGCTCCCGGTGGCCAGGACGTCGAGGCGCTCACGGATGACGCCGGCCGCCCGGTGGGACGGACGGTGTCGCGGTCGTGGCCGGTGGACGCGTCGGTGACGGTCTCCGCGGCCCGCTGCCCCACGGCACCCCGGCTCGTCCGGCTGCGCGTGCGCGTCGAGAACGCCGACCGTACGACCCCGCCGGACGCTCCCCGGGGCGAGGCGCTGCGGCGATCGCTGATCGCCGCGCACACCATGGCGGCCGCGCGCGAGGCGTCGTTCGTCTCGCTGCTCGACCCGCCGGGCTGGGCCGAGGCGGAGGCCCGTGCCTGTTCGAACGTACGGACCTTCCCCGTGCTCGCCGGGCCGCCCGGCGAGCGGGACCTCCTGCTGTCGTCACCGATCCTCCTCTACGACCACCCGGCGATCGCTCCGGAGAGCCCCGGGGACCTGCACGACGGCACCGAGATCGACGAGATCCTCTCGCTGCGCACGCTGACGCTCACCGACGCCGAGAAACGCGAGGCCCGCGCGACCGATCCCCGCGCCGCCGCCATCATCGACCGGGTCGACGGGATGCCGCCGGAGGTGATGTCCCGCCTGCACGGAGCCGTCCGTTCCCTCGGCCCGGCCCCTGCGACGGCCGGCGAGGACGCCGGCAAAGGCGTAAGCGAGGACGCGTCGCCTCCGTCGCGCTGGACCCCGCCCGACGCGGCCGACCTGCCCCCCGACGCCGACGTCGTCGTCGTGGCCGGGCGGCGTGTCACCAAGGGCAGCCGGGTGCGCCTGCTGCCGCAGCGACGGGGCTCCGACCCACAGGACATGTTCCTGGCGGGCCGGACCGCCAGGGTGGAGGCCGTGCTCCTCGACGTGGACGGCTCCCGTCAGCTGGCCGTCACCCTGGAGGACGACCCCGGGGCCGAGCTCGACCGATGGTACGGGCGGTTCCGTTACTTCTCCCCCGCCGAGATCGAGCCGCTCGCCGACGCCAGGGGCCCCGAATGAGCGCGCCCGGCCGCCGGGTGCTCGTGGCGGGCATCGGCAACGTCTTCCTCGGCGATGACGGGTTCGGCGTCGAGGTCGTCGGCCGGATCGACGCGTCGGCGCTTCCCTCGACGGTGGAGGTGGCCGACTACGGGATCCGGGGCGTCCACCTGGTATACGAACTGCTCGACGGCCGCCACGACACGTTGATCATGGTCGACGCCGTTCCCCTCGACGGCCCGCCCGGGACCCTGGCCGTCCTCGAGGTCGACCCGCCGACGGGCCCGGCCTCCGCAGACCCACCGACCGGCCCGGCCTCCTCAGACTCGCCGACGGGCGCGGTCTCCACTGGTCCGCCGACCGCCGCGGTCTCCGCGCCGGAGCCGTCGCCTCCCCCGGCTCTCGACGGGCACGGCATGGATCCGGAGGCCGTCCTCGGGTTGCTCCACGCCATCGGCGGCGCCATCGACCGCGTGCTCGTCGTGGGCTGCCGGCCGGCCGTCATCGAGGAGCGGATGGGACTGTCCGAGCCGGTGCGCGCCGTGGTGGACGACGCGGTCTCGCTCGTGACGGAGCTGGCATGCGAAGAAGCGGCGAAGCCCGGAAGGGCGGAGAGGCGACCGGCCGATGCATGAGATGGGACTGTGCGACGCGATCGTCGACGCGGCCGTGCGCCGCGCCCGGGGGCGGCGGGTGACCGGCGTACGGGTGTCCGTGGCCGGTCACCCGGTCGATCCGGACGTCATCGACCAGGGTTTCCAGCTGGCCGCGGCCGGGACGGTGGCGGAAGGGGCGAGCGTCGAGCTCGTCGTCCGTCCGCCGTCGGTCCACTGCCGTGGCTGCGGCGCTCACAACGACGCAACCGATGCCCGCGTCCTCGCCGCGTGCCCGCGGTGCGGCGGCGTCGACGTCGACGCGGTGGACGCCGAGGAGGTCGTGCTGGAGTCGATCGCCTTCGAGCCGGCCGGGGCCCTGATGGACGGGACTCATCCCCACGCGCCGGACCAGCCGTCCGCACCGGCGGCTCCAGGCGCCGCGATCTACGACCGACTTCGTGACCGGCAAGAAGGGGGACCCCGGACATGAGCATCGACGAGAAGCCCACGACCCGCCAGGCCCAGACGGGCTTCGAGCACATCGACATCCTGTGGATCTCCGAGGGGATGAGTTGCGACGGCGACACGGTGGCGATGACCGCCGCGTCGCAACCGCCGATCGAGGACATCGCCCTCGGCCTCATTCCCGGACTGCCCCGGGTCACGCTGCACAACAAGGTCCTGTCACCGGCCCAGGGCGGCGAGCAGTTCCTGGCGCCGTTCCGCGCGGCGGCCGCCGGCGAGCTGGAGCCGTTCATCCTCGTCATCGAGGGGTCCGTGCCCAACCAGAACATCATCGAGGGCGACGGCTACTGGACGTCCTTCGGCAACGACCCGCAGACCGGCGAGCCGCTCACCCTGAACTGGTGGATCGACCGCCTCGCCCCGAAGGCCTGGGCGGTGGTCGCGGCCGGTACCTGCGCGACGTACGGCGGCATCCACGCGATGGCCGGCAACCCGACGGGATGCATGGGCCTCGCCGACTACCTCGGCTGGGATTTCACGTCGACCGGCGGGCTGCCGATCGTCAACGTGCCCGGATGCCCGATCCAGCCCGACAACTTCATGGAGACGCTGACCTGGGTGCTGTACCACGCCGCGGGCAGCGCTCCCCCGCCCCCGCTGGACAAGATGCTGCGCCCGCAGTGGCTGTTCGGCAAGACCGTCCACGAGGGCTGCGACCGGGCCGGCTACTACGAGCAGGCCGACTTCGCCAAGGACTACAACTCTCCCAAGTGCCAGGTGAAGGTCGGCTGCTGGGGACCGGTCGTCAACTGCGACGTGCCCAAGCGCGGCTGGATGGGCGGCATCGGCGGCTGTCCCAACGTCGGCGGCATCTGCATCGGCTGCACGATGCCCGGCTTCCCCGACAAGTTCATGCCGTTCATGGACGAGCCCCCGGGCGGATCGCTGTCCTCGGCGCTCAACAAGCCGTACGGCATGTTCATCCGCCGACTGCGCGGCTTCACCAACCAGACGGTGAACACCGAACCCAAGTGGCGCCACAACAAGCCCGAACTGACCAGCGGATACGACCCGCACTGGCGTCCGTGACCGGCCGCAGGGCGAAGGAGACCGACAGATGGCACTGACCGATCGGACGCGAGCGCCGCAGCGCGCCGGCGAACAGCTCGTCGAGATGGCCTGGGACCCGATCACCCGGATCATCGGCAACCTCGGCATCTACACGAAGATCGATTTCGCGAACCGGCGGGTGGCCGAATGCCATGCCACCTCGTCCCTGTTCCGCGGCTACTCGGTGTTCATGAAGGGCAAGGATCCGCGCGACGCCGGCTTCATCACCAGCCGGATCTGCGGCATCTGCGGGGACAACCACACGACCTGCTCGGTGTACGCCCAGAACATGGCGTACGGCATCAAGACCCCGCCGCTCGGCGAGGACATCATCAACCTCGGCGAGGCCGCCGAGTACATGTTCGACCACACGCTCTTCCAGGACAACCTGGTGTTCGTCGACTTCTGCGAGGCGATGGTCAAGGCGACCAACCCGAGCGTGCTGCAGCGGGCGCAGCGGACGGCGGCGCCCAACGCGGAGATCCACGGCTACCGGACGATCGCCGAGATCATGGAGGCCTTCAACCCGTTCGAAGGCGAGGTGTACAAGCAGGCGCTGCAGGTCAGCCGCACGACCCGGGAGATGTTCTGCCTGATGGAGGGGCGGCACGTCCACCCCTCGACCGTCTACCCGGGCGGCGTCGGGACGATGCCCGAGCCGAGCCTGTTCACCGACTACCTGAGCCGCCTCATCTCGATCATCGACTTCGTCAAGCAGGCCGTCGCGATGAACGACGACGTCTTCGACTTCTTCTACGAGGCCCTGCCCGGGTACGAGGAGGTCGGGCGCAGGCGCGTCCTGCTCGGCTGCTGGGGAGCCTGGCAGGACCCCGACGTCGTCGACTACCGGTACGAGAACATGACCCGCTGGGGCCGGGCGATGAACGTCACCCCGGGCGTGGTCGTGGACGGCCAGCTCGTCACGACCGACCTCGTCGACATCAACCTCGGCATCCGCATCCTGCTCGGCAGCTCGTACTACGAGGACTGGGTTAACGAGGATCCGTTCGTCACGCACGACCCGCTGGGCAACCCCGTCGACATGCGCCACCCGTGGAACCAGACGACGCTCCCGGTGCCGCAGAAACGGGACTTCGAGAACAAGTACAGCTGGGTGATGAGCCCGCGCTGGTACGACAAGCGCACCGGTGAGAACCTGGCGCTCGACACGGGCGGCGGGCCGTTCGCCCGCCTGTACGTCACGGCGCTCGCCGGCCTGGTCGACACGCCGTACGTCAAGGCGACCGGCTCCAGCGTGCGCATCAGCCTGCCCCGCGGCGACAGGCTCCCGGAGACGACCCTGGAGTGGCGGATCCCGCAGTGGTCCAACGCGATCGAGCGGGACCGCGCCCGGGCGTACTTCATCGCCTACGCGGCCGCCATGTCCCTCCACTTCCTCGAGCGCGCCATGGAACGCGTCCGCGGCGGGGACGTGAAGGTCTTCCAGGACTTCACGGTCCCGGACGAGGGCATCGGCTGCGGATTCCACGAAGCGGTACGCGGCGTGCTGTCCCATCACCTCGTCATCAAGGACAAGAAGATCGCCAACTACCACCCGTATCCGCCGACCCCGTGGAACGCCAGTCCCCGTGACATCCACGGCGTTCCCGGCCCGTACGAGGACGCCGTCCAGGACATGCCGATCTTCGAGGAGAACGGCCCGGACGACTTCAAGGGCGTCGACATCATGCGCGCCGTCCGCAGCTTCGATCCGTGCCTGCCCTGCGGCGTCCACATGTACCTCGGCAACGGCACCGTGCTGAAGAAGCTCCACTCGCCGACGTTCGGAGCGAGCCATGGCTGACCCGCCGGAGGACCGGACCGGCCTGCCGGAGGACGAGGTCGAGGACCGGCTCGTCCGCCTCGACGGCCTGCTCGAGCGGCTCGAGCAGGCCACCGGGCCCGTCGCCGAGACCGCGGCGCAGGCGGTCGAAGCCCTCACGGAGGTGTACGGCACCGCGCTCGCCCGCATGACGGCCCTGATCGGCGGGCTGCCGGAGCTCGCCTCGGCACTGACCCGGGACGAGTTGGTGCACCACCTCCTCATCCTGCACGGCATCCACCCGCAGCCGGTCGAGGAGCGCGTCGCGCGGGTGCTCGACGACGCCCTTCGAGCGGGCGGCGGCACGGTCGAGCTGGCCGAGATCACCGGCGACGTCGCGCGTCTTCGCTGGTCCGGGGGCCGGGGCTGCGCGTCGTCGGCGTCGGCGGTCGAAGGGGCCATCGTCGACGCCGTCCTCGCCGTGGCCCCCGAGCTACGGAAGGTCGAGGTCACGCCCGCCGAGCGCCCCCCGGCCCTGATTCCCGCCGATTCCCTGCTGCGCCGGCCCGCCGGCCGGATTCCGGACCGGACGGCGTGAAGAGCACAGGCGCGCTGCGGCGCGTGGTCGACCGCGCCACGGCGGCCGGCCGGCCCGAGCAGGCGTGCGAACTGTGCGCCCGGCCGATCGCGGAGAACCACCGGCACCTGCTGGATCTCCAGGCGGACGAGCCACGGTGCGTCTGCTACGCCTGCTCGGTGCTCTTCCAGCGGGACGAGGCCGGCGAGGGGCACTTCCGGCTGATTCCCGACCGCCGTGTCCCGCTCCCCGCGTTCGCGCCGGCGGAGGCGGGCGTCCCGGTCGGACTGGCGTTCTTCGTACGGCGTCCGGACGGCCGCGTCATCGCGCACTATCCGAGCCCGGCCGGCGCGACGCGGTGGGAGGTCGATCCACCGCGGTGGCGGTCCGCCGTCGAGGGCATCGGGCCGATGACCTCCCTGGCTGCCGACGTCGAGGCGGTCCTCGTCAACACCGCCCGGGGATGCACGGAGGCCTGGCTGGTCCCCATCGACGACTGCTACCGCCTGGTCGCGATCGTACGGCGGCACTGGACGGGTATGACGGGCGGCGAGGCGGTATGGACCGAGATCGAGGGATTCTTCGATGAACTGAGGAGATGCCATGGGACGGATCCGGGTCGGTAAGCCGGACGTCAGGCCGGACACCCCGGCCCACGTGCGCGGCATACGGGAGGGCAACGCGAGGCGGAGGCTCAGCAGGCAGATCGGCCACCGCAGGAACGGCACCGCCGACGCGCGCCGCTCCACGGGGGTCAAGCCGAGGAAGCACGACGCGATCCTCAAGATCATGCCCAACCTGCCACCGGGCTGAGACCGATCGGAGGAACCATCATGATCAAGAATGTGCTGATCGGCGCGGCGATCGCCGGTGTCGTCGTCGTGGCCATCCGGGAGTTCCCCGCGCTCAGGCGCGAGATGAGAATCTGGCGCATGTGACACCACCCCGCGACGGGCGTCCTGAGGGGCGGCGCCGCGAACCCGGCCGGGCACCCCGGCCGGGCCGCGTCGCGTCATGAACCGAGCGCGAAATCACTGACCTTAGACGCGTTGTCCTTATTGACCAGGACGCAGTCGACGGACTGCTTCTCAGGCTGGCCCGTGGAGCCCGTCTTGATGTACTTGTCGGCCTGGTCGACCGCCATCTGGGAGATCTTCGCCGCGGGCTGCAGGACGGTGGCCTTGATGCCGTCCTTGAGGACGGACGAGACCACGTCGGGACTGCCGTCGAAGCCGGTGACGATCACGTTGGTCTTCTTCGCGGCCTGCAGCGCGGCCCAGGCGCCCAGCGCCATGGTGTCGTTGCCGGCGATGATGCCCTTGACGTTGGGGTGGGCCTGCAGCATGGTCTGCACCTTCTGCAGCGCCTCGGTCTGGTCCCAGTTGGCGCTCTGCTGGGCGACCATCTTCATCTTCGGGAACTGGTCCAGCACGGAGTGGTAGCCCTTGGACCGGACGCCGGCGTTGGTGTCGGTCTCCTTGCCGGTCAGCTCGAAGTACTCCCCGGCTTGGCCCATGTCCTTGGCGAACTCCTGCCCGCCGAGGGTCGCACCCTGGGAGTTGTTGGAGACGATCTGGGCCTTGGCGACCCCGGTGGAGTTGATCTCGCGGTCGATGAGGAAGCTGGGGATCTTGGCGCTGGCGGCCTTCTGCAGTGCGGTGACCGTGGAGTCGGCCCCGGCGTTGTCGAGGATGATGGCCGCGGCCTTGCGGGAGATGGCGGTGTCGATCGCCTGGCTCTGCTTGGTCGGATCGTCGTCGTGGCTGAGCACCAGGGTGGTGTAGCCGAGCCTCTTGGCCTCGGCGTCGGCGGCCTGCTGCTCGGCCTTGAAGAACACGTTGTCGGGTGACGGCGTGATGATCACGATCAGTTTCGATCCGCCACCGGAGGCGGACTTGCCGCTCGCGGAGGACTTGGATCCGCCGCCGCAGGCGGTGAGGCTGAGGGCGGCGGCCACGGTGACGGCGGCGAAGCCGATGATGGGCCGGCGGCTGGGGAGACGGTGCACAGTCGGGCCTTCCTTTCAGGCGCATGACGTGGGGGTGGGGGCGAAACCGGCGGCGCGGAACGGCGTCGGAGGTGAAAGGTGGTGTGTGGAGGGGTTCTGCTAGGTGGTCATGCGGGTCTTGACGCGTTCCTGGGTCTGCTCCAGGACGACGGCCAGCACGATGACGGTGCCCTTGACGACGAGCTGCCAGAAGCTGGAGACGCCGACCAGGACGAGGCCATCGCTGAGGAAGCCGATGACGAACGCGCCGACGAGGGTGCCGATGATGCTGCCCTTGCCGCCCGCCAGCGCGGTGCCGCCGAGGACGGCCGCGGCGATGGCGTTCAGTTCGTACGTGGTGGCGGTGTCGGGGTAGGCCGCGCCGAGTTCGGAGGTGAGGATGAGTCCGGCCAGCGCCGCGCATGCCCCGGAGATGATGTAGACGGCGATCTTGATGCGGGAGGTACGGATGCCGGCCAGCTCGGCGGCGCGTTCGTTGCCGCCGACGGCGTAGACGCGGCGGCCGAACGGCGTCCGGGTGGTCACGATGATCGCCAATGCCGCGACGACGATCATGATCCAGATGGCGACGGGCACTCCGATCCAGCTCTTGCCGCCCAGGACGTTGAAGCCGGTGTTGTGCCGTGCGGGCGTCCCGGCGAGATTGGGAAAGGTGCCCCCCTTGCTGCGCAGGTCGGCCAGCCCACGGGCGGCGTACAGGACGCCGAGGGTGGCGATGAAGGGGGCGACCTTGAGCTTGGTGACGAGCAGGCCGTTGATCGCTCCGACCGCGGCGCCGATCAGGATTCCGATGACGATCACCATGACGGTGGAGAACCAGACGGTGTCGCCGCCGGGCAGTTTCAAGCCTTCGAACAGCAGCCCGCCGGAGATCATGCCGGCCAGCCCGGAGATGGAGCCGACCGACAGGTCGATGCCGCCGGTGAGGATGACGAAGGTGACACCGATGGCGAGCAACGCGGTGATGGACACGTGCTTGCTCATCAGCAGCAGATTGCTGGTGGTCAGGTAGTCGCTGGAGATCAGGCTGAACATGATCACCAGGGCGACGAGAACGATGAGCGTCCGGCCCTGTAGCAGGATCATCGCCAGTCGTGTGCCGCTGCCGACCCGGTCCGCCGACGCGGCCGGCGCGGCCGCCGCGCTGCCCGCGGCTTCGGGTTCCGTGCTGGTGCTCATGGGCTCACCTTCATGACGGTGGTTGAGGCGGAGGCGTTGACGAGCGCTTCCTCGGTGGCTTCGCCGCGGGGCAGGTCGGCGGTGATACGGCCACGGGCCATGACGAGGATCCGGTCGGACATGCCCATCACCTCGGCCAGCTCCGAACTGACGAACAACACGCCCAGGCCTTTGTCCGCCAGGTCGCTCATGATGCGGAAGATCTCGGTCTTCGCGCCGATGTCGACGCCGCGGGTCGGCTCGTCCAGCAGCAGGACCTTGGGGTCGGTCCGCAGCGCGCGTCCCAGGACCACCTTCTGCTGATTGCCGCCGCTGAGCTGGGTGACCTGGGCGTCGACGCCGGGCACCTTGATCTGCAGGTCCTTGACCTGTCCGGTCGCCACCCGGCGTTCACGCGCCGGGGAGAGAAGCAGATGCCGGGTGAGGGTGTTCAACGTGGACAGCAGCAGGTTCGCGCGGACCGACAACGCCTGGACGAGTCCATCGCGCTGCCGGTCCTCCGGGACCAGCGCCAGGCCCAGCGCCAACCGGCCGGAGACTCTTTCGCCCACGGCCCGCCGCCCGTCCACCCGGACCGTCCCGGTGTGGTGGCGCATGCCGATCAGGGCCTCCATGAGCTCGGTGCGGCCCGCGCCCATGAGCCCGTAGATGCCGACGATCTCTCCGGCCTTGACGTCGAAGCTCACATCGTCGACCAGCGGGGTCGGTTTGCCGGGCACGGACAGGTTCTCGACGGCGAGCAGCACGTCACCGGTCCGGCTGGCCGAACGCGTGAACAGGCTGTCCTGGGAACGGCCGACCATCTGCTGGACGATCCAGGCGGTGTCGGTCTGATCCATCGACGCCTCGGCCACCAGGGCTCCGTCGCGCAGGACGGTGACGTAGTCGCCGATCCGGCGGAACTCCTCCAGCTTGTGGGAGATGTAGATGACCGTGACGTTCTGCTCCCGCAGGTCGTCCATCACCTCGAACAGCACGTCGACTTCGGCGTTGCTCAGCGCGGACGTCGGCTCGTCCATGATCAGGATTCGCACGTCCTGGGACAGCACCCGGGCGATCTCGACCAGTTGCTGCGTACCGATCGGCAGGTCGCCCACCAGCGTGTCGGGGTCGATGTCCTGCCGCAGCCGCGCGAGGGCGGCTCTCGCCTGCCGGCGCTGCTCGGCGACGCTGGTCAGATGCGCCCGGTTGTGCAGCTCGCGGCCGGCGAAGATGTTGTCGGCGACGCTGAGGTTGGGAAACAGGCTGAGTTCCTGATGAATGATCCCGATGCCGTGGGCCAGGGCCTCCCGAGGAGTGGGGAACTCCACCGGCTCCCCGTCCAGCAGGACCCGGCCGCCGGTCGGCTGCTCGGCGCCGCTGAGGATCTTCATCAGCGTCGACTTGCCCGCCCCGTTCTCCCCCACCAGTACGTTCACCGCGCCGGTACGGGCTTTGAACGTCACGCCGCGCAGCGCGTGCACACCGCCGTAGGACTTGGTGATCTCCTCGGCCACCAAGGCCGTCGGCGCCGGTGTGCCGGCGGTATCGCTCGAAGCCGGGGCGTCGGGCGGGGGGCCGGCCGAGGGCGCGGGCTCGGTCACGACGCCACCTCCAGGGTGATGGGCGTGATCATGACGCTGGAGGTCGCGAGCAGTTGGAACGCCCCGGTGAAGGTGACCTTCTTCCCCTTGATCGATTTCAGGTCCACGCGGCTCACGACCTCCGTCTTGACCTTGGCGTTGAGCGCGGTCGCCGCGTCGGCGTAATCGATCTGGTTGGTAAACTGGCTGAAGTCGATGAAGCCGACGGCGTCACGTACCGCGGTGCCGACGAAGGCGGGCCCGACAGCCAGGTTGACGTCGGTCTTGCCGACGCCGGGTACGTCGACTTGGACGCTTCCGACCGCGCTCGCGCTGTTCACCGCGGTTACCGTGCCCGTACCCTTGATCATGAAGGAGAAGGGGGATCCAGCCCCGGCCTGCTTGCCGTAACGGGCGCTCGCCGCCTTCTGATCGGCCCGTAGTGCCGGCAGGAGGGTGGCCGCGTCGACGGCGCCCTTCTGTGCGGCCGGGACGACCTTGGTGGCCCAGATGCCGTTGGCGTAGGAGGTCGCGTCGAACTTCTTGGCGCCGCCCGCCGCGGCGGCCGAACCACCGGTCTTCTCCACGACATAGACGCCGGGAACCCCGGAACACGCCGCCAGCGAGCCGGCCAGCACGGACGCCAGGACAGGAAGGAGGAGTCTGCGGTTCGACCTGCCGAGCCGGGTTCTCGCTGTGTGAGCCATGGCCCTACCCTTGACGAATCTGAATATTTATTCAAAAGACGTTGTCTATGCCGAAATTAACGTAGCCGAAATCTGGTGTCAACCATGGGCGGATCATCCGGCGGTGCGCCAGCACTGATCAGTAAGGGGTGAATGGGTATTCTCGTAGCGCGAGTGTCGGCGGGCACTGTCGTACGCGGACGAGACGCGCCCGGCGCGAGCCGTCTGGGACATCGAGCGGGTGATCGACCGCCGCAGGCCCGCGGCGATGACGACGCGGTCGGCCGAGAATGTGGACAGAGGAGCGCTAGGCATCATGGATGGTCCCGGGGCGATGAGCCTGAGCGACATCCCGTCGGATCAGATCCGGCTGTTGACCAAGGTCGCGCGGATGTACCACGAGCGTGGGATGCGTCAGCCGCAGATCGCCGAGCAGTTGCACATCTCCCAGCCGCGCGTGTCGCGGCTCCTCAAGCGAGCGGTCAACCTGGGCATCGTCCGCACCACCGTCGTCACGCCCCGCGGCGTCCACGCCGACATCGAGGAACAGCTCGAGGAGCGATACGGCCTCAGCGAGATCGTCGTCGTCGACACCGATGACCAGACGGACGAGCATCAGGTGCTGCCGGCACTCGGCTCGGCCGCGGCAGCGTATCTGGAGACCACGCTGATGGGCGACGAGCGCATCGGGGTGTCGTCATGGAGCTCGACACTGCTGGCCGCGGTGGAGTCGATGAGCCCCCGGCCGACGCCGGTCGCCGACAAGGTCGTCCAGATGCTCGGCGGCGTCGGCAACGTGACCGCGCAGACGCAGGCCACCCGCATCACCGGGCGGCTGGCCCAGCTGACCGGCGCCACCCCGGTGTTCCTGCCCGCCCCGGGCCTCCTGGCATCGGGCGACATGCGGCAGATGATCGTCACCGATCCCAACATCGAATCGGCGCTGGCGGCGTGCGAAGACCTCACCACGGCGCTGGTGGGCATCGGCAGCATCAAGCCTTCCCCGCTGCTCCGCGAAAGCGGCAACGCCTTCGCCGAGAGCGAGCTTCCCGAGCTGCACGCCGCCGGAGCCGTCGGCGATGTGTGCATGCGGTTCTTCGACGAGCGCGGCGGGCATCTGCGGACCACCCTCGACGAGCGGGTCCTCGGCATCACCGCCGAAACCCTGCGCCGGGTCCCCCGCCGGGTCGGCGTCGCCGGCGGCGCCCGTAAGCACACCGCCATCCAGGCCGCCCTGCTCGGCGGCTGGATCAACGTCCTGATCACCGACCTGCAGACGGCCCAGTGGCTGGCCACCCCCGCCACCCCCTCCAGCCTCCAGCCCACCGGGTGACCCACGGCCGCCGGTAGGACCGCAGCGGACGGCATGAAGGCCGCTGCGGCGACCGGTCCGCGCCGTTAGGGCCTGTCTCACCGCTCGCCACGGACGAGGACTTCGAGACAGGCCCTTGATCACGCTCCCATCCCGGCTGTACACCGACCGGCGATCGCCGACCCGGCCGCGCCTCTCCCCTGTCACGGCACCGTTGACACTCTGATCATGTCGCCATAGTGTATTGCTAGTCGTGGTTGAATATATAACAGCGGGTGCCGAGCGCGGAGGACCACCGAGCACGCCGCGTCGCCGGTCCGAAGCGGCTACGGCGTTCCCGGCGGCGGACCGGCAGGACGCGGCCGCGGACGAGCGTCGGGCCGACCGCGATCCGGCGATCGCGCTTCGGCCATCGGGCGTGCGTACCGCGCGGATACGGCACCTGAAGGGGAAGGGACCACATGCTGACCACTGATGACGCCCAGGCCGAGCGCTATCTGCGCCTACGGCGGCGGCTCGCCGACGGTGACATCGCCGACGTCCCCGCGACGCTCGCCGAACTCGCCCGCAAGGTGCGCCAGGCCGATCTCGCCATGATCCGGCAGGCCGGGCTCGGGCACATCGGCAGCGACTTCTCGGTCATCGACATCCTGGTCACCCTGTACGGGGCTGTGCTGTCAATCGATCCCCGTGATCCGCTGGCGGCCGACCGGGACCGATTGATTCTCAGCAAGGGGCACACCGCCGGCGCGCTCTACGCGGTCCTCGCCCAGTGCGGCTTCTTTCCCGAGTCGGCCCTGAAGACGTTCGCCGGGCCGCTGTCGCCGCTCAACGGCCATCCCAACCGCACCAAGGTGCCCGGCGTGGAGACCAACACCGGTCCGCTCGGCCACGGGTTTCCCGTCGCGGTCGGCGCGGCGCTGGCGAGCAGGCTCTCCGGATCCCGCAGCCGCACCTTCGTCGTCCTGGGCGACGGGGAGTTGCAGGAGGGCAGCAACTGGGAGGCGGCGATGACCGCCGGCCATCACAAGCTGTCGGGCCTCACCGCGGTCGTCGACCGCAACATGCTGCAGCAGGGTGCCCGTACCGAGGAGACCTCGCGGCTGGAGCCGCTGGCGGACAAGTGGATCAGCTTCGGCTGGGAGGTCCGCCACTGTGACGGTCATGACCACCGCGAACTGCTGACCGCTTTCGCGCCCGCCGCGGGCGAGAGACCGGTCTGCGTCATCGCCCACACCACGAAAGGCAAAGGCGTGTCCTTCATGGAAAACCGCGTCGAATGGCATCACAAGGTCCCCTCGCAGGAACAGGCCGCCACGGCGTACGAGGAGCTCGCCCGATGACCGACACCGTCGCGGCCGTGCCCCTGTTCGACTGCAGAAAGGCCTTCGCCGAGGAACTGACCGCCCTGGCCAGGGCCGATGAACGAGTTGTGGTGGTCTGTAACGACTCGGTCGGATCCAGCAACCTGGTGAAGTTCCGGGAGGAGTTCCCCGACAGGCTGATCAACGTCGGCATCGCCGAACAGGACATGGTCGGCGTCGCCGCCGGCCTGGCCAACGGCGGCCTGCTGCCCTTCGTCACCGCCGCCGCGCCCTTCCTGACCGGCCGCGCCCTGGAACAGATCAAGGCCGACATCGCCTACAGCCACGCCCGCGTCGTGTTGTGCGGGCAGAGCCCCGGGATGGCGTACGGGGAGCTGGGCCCCACCCATCACTCCATCGAGGACCTATCGTGGATCCGGGCGGTCGCCGACCTGCCGGTGATCGTCCCGGCCGACCCCGCCGAGACGCGGGCCGCGCTGCGCTTTGCCGCCGCCCACGACGGCCCGAGTTTCCTGCGGATCGGCCGGTTCGCCGTCCCCGCGGTCCATCCCGACGACATCACTTTCGAACTCGGCCGTTCCCGGCAGCTGACCGAAGGCGACGACGTCACCGTGATCGCCGTGGGCACGATGGTGTCACGGGCCATCGACGCGGCCGCGACGCTCAGAAAGGAAGGGATCGGGCTGCGAGTGATCAATATGGCCTCCATCGAACCGCTCGACGAGGCGGCCGTGCTGAGCGCGGCCGCGGAGACCCGCGGCGTCATCACCGCCGAGGAGGCGACGATCACCGGTGGGCTGGGCGCCGCGGTGGCCGGCCTGCTCGGCCAGCGGCGGCCGACCTGGATGAGGATCCTCGGCGTGCCGCGCACCTTCGCGCCGACCGGCAGCACCGAGTTCCTCCTCTCCCACTTCGGTCTCACCGCGGACGGCATCGCCGCCGCCGCCCGGCAGTTGGCCGCCGATGGCCCGCGATGAGGTGATCCTCGCCATCGACCAGGGCACCGGCTCGACCAAGGCGCTCCTGCTCGATCGGCGCGGCCGCGTGCTCGCCCGGGCAGCCGAGCCACTGACCCAGACCCATCCCCGGCCCGGATGGGTCGAGCAGTCGCCGGCCGAGATCTGGGCCGGCGTGATCGCCGCGACCCGCCGCTGCCTGGACGGTCACGACCCAGCCCTCGTCGCCGCGGTGGGCATCAGCAATCAGCGCGAGTCGATGCTGCTGTGGGATCGTGCCACGGGCGAGCCGGTCAGCCCCGTCATCAGCTGGCAGGACCGGCGTACCACGGCGCGATGCGCGGCCTTGGTGGCCGATGGGTTCGGCGCGATGGTGTGGGAGCGCACCGGGCTGCCCCTGGACCCCATGTTCTCGGCGACCAAGGGGGCCTGGCTGCTCGATCATGCCGACACCGACCGGCGCCGCTCCATCCGCGGGGACCTGTGCCTGGGCACCATCGACTCCTGGCTGCTGAGCAGGTTCGGCGGCGAGCACGTCATCGAGATCGGCAACGCCGCCCGCACGCAGCTGCTCGACGTGCGCACCGGCCGGTGGGACCCGCGGCTGCTGGAACTGTTCGGCATCCCCTCTCAGGTGCTGCCCCGCGTGGTGCCCTCGACCGGACCGTTTCCCGCGGTTCGTGGCCTGCCGCCGCTCGCGGACGGTGTGCCGGTCGGCGCCGTCCTCGGTGACTCGCACGCCGCGTTGCTCGCCCACGCCGGATGGCTGCCCGGCCGGGTCAAGGCGACGTACGGCACCGGCTCATCGGTCATGGCGCTCTGCCACGACACCAGCGAGCCGGGCACCGGCCTGTGCCGGACCATCGCCTGGGGCACCGGCCCCGAATCCGGCACCGGAGTCGGCGCCATCGCGCACGCGGTCGAGGGCAACATCCTCTCCACCGGGTCCGCCCTGCGCTGGCTCGCCGACACCGTGGACCGCACGCCCGCGGAACTGGCCGACCTCGCCGATGGCGCGAGCAGCGACGGCGTGCACCTCGTGCCCGCCTTCGGCGGCCTCGGGGCCCCCTGGTGGGACAGCGACGCCCAGGCCACTCTGGCCGGCATGACATTGGCCACGGGACTTCCCCAGATCGCCCGTGCGGCGCTGGAGTCCATCGCCTTCCAGGTCGAAGACGTCGTCGAGGCGGCCGGCCAGGGCGAGGTCCTGCTGGCCGACGGCGGCGCCGCCGCCAATCCGACGCTCATGCAGATACAGGCCGACATCAGCGGGCGCCACGTCCATCAGTCCCTGGTCAGCGACCTGTCGGCGATCGGCGCCGCGCACCTGGCCGGCCTCACGGGCGGACTGTGGACCCAGACCGAACTCGAGGACTTCGACCGACCCGCCCGCCTCTTCACGCCCCGTGGCGGCTCCGAAGAGCGCCGGCGCAGGCGATCGGCATGGCACCAGGCGCTGGCCCGCGCCCGCACCACCGATCGGTCGGCATAGAACAAGGCCCGGCCGGTCGCCGTAGACCAAGCCCACGGTTCCCTCAACCCTCAGGAGGCACGTCATGACGACCCCACCAGCAGCCCGACCCGCCTCTGAACCGCTGTACGGTGCCGGGCTGTGGCACTTCGGACAGTTCCGTGACCGCTACGCCACCGACGGATACGGGCCGCCGGTCACCACTCTGGAGGCCATCGACCGGGCCGGGGAGGTCGGCAGCCTTTCGGTCGTCGACCTCAACTACCCGTTCAACCCCGCCGAGCTGGACATCGCCGCCGTCGAGGACGCCCTCAAGGCCAACAACCTGCGTGCCATCGCCCTCACCCCGGAGATCTACACCCGCACCTTCTGCCGGGGCGGCTTCACCAACCCCGACCCGAAGATCCGGCGTGAGGCCATCGAACTGGTGAGCCAGGCCGCCGACCTCACCCGCCGGCTCGGCGGCGACTACGTCAAGCTCTGGCCGGGCCAGGACGGCTGGGACTATCCCTTCCAGGCCGACTACAAGGCCCTGTGGTCCATGTCGATCGAGGCGGTCCGCGAACTGGCGCAGCGCCACCCCGACCTGCGCTTCGCCATCGAGTACAAACCCCGCGAACCTCGCAACCGCATGACCTTCTCCTCCGCCGCCCGCACGCTGCTGGCCATCGAGGAGATGGACGTCCCCAACGTCGGCATCCTGCTGGACTTCGGGCACTCCCTCTACGGGCTGGAGTCACCCGCCGACGCGGCTCAGATGATCATGGCCCGGGACAAGCTGTACGCCATTGACGTCAATGACAACTTCCGGGGCTGGGACGATGACATGGTCGTCGGCTCGATCCACCTCGTCGAGACCTTCGAGTTCTTCCATACGCTCGTCCAGGCGGACTGGCAGGGCGTCTGGCAGCTCGACCAGTTCCCCTTCCGGGAGAACGCCGTGGAGGCCGCCCGCGCCGGCATCGAGGTGATGCGCACCATCTGGCGCGCCCTGCAGATCCTCGACACCGAGGCTCTCGCCGACGCGCAGGCCCGCCAGGACGCCCTCGCCGCCCAGCGCATCGCGCGAGCCGCGCTGCTGGGTGCCCAGCGCGCCTGAGCCCATGACCGGACGATGGCCCGCCGCTCGGGAGCGGCGGGCCATCGTCTTTTTCTACTCGCCGTACAGGGCCCGCAGCTTCGCGAAGAAGTCGGCGAACATCAGCCGGGTGTCGACGCCCTTGTAGACCCGGATCTTGCGGCCGCTGTCACGGGCCGTGTAGGTGCCGTCGGCGTTGAGCCGGGGAGCGTAGATGGTGTCGTAGGGGCTGGTGTAGGTCGCGGTCTTGTCCCAGGGAGAAGTCAGCGCGGTGAGGAGGACGAGGGGCGAGTCACCCAGCTGGTAGACCTCGCCGAAGTTGATGCGCCCCGCGAACCGCTGGTAGTAGCTCAGCTGGTTCTGCCACAGCCAGCGGCCGATGTCGCCGGCCGTCCCGACGTTCTGTTGAAGCTCGAAATCCGACACCATGCACATCGAGTACACGTCCGACGGAATCTGCCAGATGGGCATGGTGGACTGGTTGAACACCACCTGCGCCGCCACCGGATCGGCGCTGAAGTTGTACTCGCCTCCCCCTGCCGGGTAGGGCTTGCCACCGATCCACACCAGCGTCACCTTGCCGGCGATGGAGGGTTCCATCAGGTACGCGCTGGCCACGTCGGTGAGCGTGCCGCCCGCGGTGATGTAGAGGGGCAGGTTGGTGTCGGTGCGCATCGCCTCGGCGACGATGGCCTTCGCCCCGGCCGTCTCCCGTGGCGTGGAGGAGTCCTTGAGGGCGTCGTTCGAGCCGGCATAGGCCTTGACGTCGCCGCGGCGCATGAGGCGCAGCATGGTGACGGCCGCCTTGTACGAATCCTCGGCCTGGTACTTACCGGTGTCGAAGGGGTCGCTCGGCAACTGGGCGTGCGCGCCCACGGCCAGTCGTACGTCGGTCGAGGGTGACATGACCTGGTGGACGAACGCGAACAACCCGTCGGGGTCGGCGCCCAGGTCGTTGCTGATGATGACTCGCGCTCGCGGCCCGGCCGGTGGCTGGAAGCCACGCTGCCTGGCCGCACCGGTCGACACCGACGCGGCCTCGGCAGCCGACGCCGGTAGGGCGGCCAGGGCGCCGAGGCCGGCAGCGCCGGCCGAGCCCATGAACAGACGCCGATCCATAGCACTCCTTCTTCCGTGACGCGGTGCCACGTATCTAGCGGACGGTGAAGACGACCCGCGCGTAGCGGGTCAGCGGCGCGCTTCCGGAGCCGGTCGCCGCGAGGATGAGGTGGACGGTCTGGCCGGGCTCGGCGCCGGCGGGAACGGTGACCTGAGCGCACTGGTGATCCGCGTTGGTGATCGTCACCGCGCCGGGGAAGGTTCCGGCCTCTCGGTACTGCGACCACCGCACGGTGACGGGCGTGCCATCGGGGTCGTGGGCGAGACCGCACACGGTCGTCGTCCGGCCGGCCTGGACCCGGCGGTCGGAACCACGCAGTGTGACCACCGGCTCGTGGTCGACGGCCTGACCGGGCGGGGTGACGCTCCACTTCAGGCGCGCGGCGAAGTCGTTCTGCGCGGCGGGGATCCAGCGCGTCCAGCCGTAGGAGCCGATCGGCGTCCCATCGGGACCGAGGTCGGAAGGCGCCGAGGTCCACAGGTTCGGGGTGGTGGTCTTCTGCACCAGCCGGCCGCCCCAGCCGCCCCAGGTCGGGTCGGGTTCGCTGCGCAGCCCGGTGTCGATCAGGTTCATGAAGGCCACGGTGTCGCCCTCGGACAGGAAGTCGTACTTCTTGCGGGGCGGCAGCCACTTCGGCGGGTTGTTCAAGTCGCCGAAGGTGTCCAGCGGGTCGCCGGGCGTGGACCGGCCGTCTCCCCAGACGAAGTACTGCGCTCCGAGCGGCCCGACATCCAGGATGTTCTTCTTGGTCCAGTCGGCGCCGAAGTAGTACTGCCACTGCGCCGGTACGGGGCTGCGGCCCTCGAAGTAGTAGCCCCAGGCGCTGTAGCCACCGCTGACGTCCCGCACCTGCAGCTTCGGCCAGTTGGGCGCGATGTACTGCGCGTAGGTGAGGTCCTGGAAGCCGCTGGCCACGATGACCGCCTTGGCCGAGACCTTGGCGTAGATCCGCTGCCACTGAGCGGTGCCGGCGTACTGGTCGTGGATCGACTGCAGCGCCCGCGCGATCGTGTTGGTGCCTCCCCATGCCTGCAGGTAGAGCGGCCGCGGGTCATTGTCGAGGAGGAGCTTTTTGATCAGATCCGAGCCGGCGGTGTCGTGCGACATCTCGCCCTCGAAGTCGATATTGCCGATCTTGGTCTTCGCCAGGAGCTCCTGAGGCGAGGGGTAGGCGCGGTCGTGGGCCCGCAGGTTGCGGTACACCCGCGCGTACTGGCCCAGCAGTCCCTGGATGATGCTCGTGCCGGTGAACCGCCAGGAGGTCTGCGGCGTGTTGTACTCACGGCGCGGGTTGGGCGAAAGGAACAGCGTCCCCTTCCCGTCGCCGGCCCAGTGATACACCGACGAGGAATAGACGATGCCCTGGGTGTCGAACTCGTCGGAATAGAGCAGGTAGCGGATCAGGGAGTCGTAGTCGTCCTGCTCCATGTCGGTGGTGACCACCGTGCGGGGCTTCTGCTCGCCCGGCTGGAGAGCAGACCCGGCGCGCGTCACCGCCGCGGACGCCGTACCGCTGAGCGCGGCCATACCCGCGCAGGTCACCGCTACCGCGGTCGCCGCGGCCGCGCCGATTCGCAGCCGCGGACCGCGGTCGAACCATGCACTCAGGGGCACCTTCATACGTCGTCTCCTCGAGGCGAGCCAGTCAGAGTGAATTTATATTCACACCTGAATTAACTTTCCTCGACGTTATCTACCTCCCCGTTACCGGCACTTCAAGATCTTGAAACATCTCTCCAGGCGTGGTAAGGCAGCCGCGTCACTTCGTGGCAGCCGAGGAGGCAGGCGGCACGTCGAGGCGCCCACCGCCGTCGCCGTCTTCCCGCACGACCTGGCCCGGCTACCGCGAAGCTGGGCCGAGCGCACGTACGACGTGACCCGCTACACCACGACACCCCGAGGCGGGCACGCACATGAGGAGCCGCGACCATTGGCCGACGACCTCACCGCGTTCTTCAGAACCTTGCGATGACAGCAGGGCGCCCCACGAACATGGCGCTGCTGGGTCGCTATTCCGAAACATTGTCCCTATTTGCCGCATTACGGGTATTTCATGGCGGTGTTACCGCACGAAGATATGACGGTGCGCGTCGACTATGACCCTGAGATCATGTCCGGCGTCGACTTCTACCGGCTGATGACGTCCCTCGTCATCCCCCGCCCGATCGCCTGGGTGTCGACCGTCACGCCGGACGGATCCACTGCGAACCTGGCCCCGCACTCGTTCTTTACCATCGCCAGCACGGATCCCCCGATCGTCCAGTTCGCCTCGATCGGCCGCAAGGATTCTCTGCGCAATGTCGAGGACACGGGCGAGTTCGTCGTGAACTTCTCCACCGAGCCGATGCTGGAGCTGATCAATCGGACCGCGACCGACTTCCCGCGGGCCATCAGCGAGTTCGACTACGCGGGCATCGAACGCGAACCGAGCCTCCACGTCCGGCCGCCCAGGGTGGCGGCCGCCCCCGTGGTCCTCGAATGCCGTTCACACGTCACCCTTCGCGTGGGCAACTCCACGCTCGTCCTGGGACGCGTACTCCATGCCGCCGTGCGCGAGGAGTACGTCGTCGACGGTCGGCCCCGCGCCGAACGGCTGCGTCCGCTCACCAAACTCGGCGGCGACGGCTGGGGCACGCTGGGCGACGTCCTGCACCTGTCCCGGATCCCCTACGAGGAGCCTCCGCCGGGCGAACACTGACGTACCTGACGGTGCGGTCGATGCGATCGGTCCGGCAGCGCCGACGCGGGTGGTGCGTCGATGGCACGGTGCAGGCGTCGCAGCGGTGCCGCGGACGGATGCGTGCCGCGCAGGGCGATGGCCGCCAGCGATCCACCGAACGCGCACAGGCCCGGGCTGGACGGACGTGACCGTCCGGCCCGGGTCCGGCTCGATCAGGGGTGCGCGGCGGCGCCGGGAGGCGCTGAGTCGTCGACGCTGACCGAGAACAGGCTCAGGTTGCCGACGGCCGGCAGGGTGACGTAGGCGAGCGTCTTGCCCGCCGGCAGCGGACGGACCTCGCCGTAGAGGCTGACGTCGTGCGGGCCCTTGCCGCCGGTGATCGGCTGGTTCCACTGGCCGGTCGACACGATCGAGCTGAGATCCGCCGGCGCGTTGCCGTACCAGTCGGCGAAGGCGATCGGCACGTCGGCCGACGTGCCGTCGGTGAACGTCGCCTTCAGCGTGCCGCGTCCCGCCCCGTTGTGGGCCGCGCCGAGGACGACCAGGGCCCGGCCGGTGCCGCCGACCTTGACCACCTGCCCGGACGCGCTGACCGCGTCCGGCGTGCCGGGGGCCTGTGCGGGGAACACGGTCGCGGCGGTGCCGACCTTCACCGTGCCGCCGGGGGTGACGCCGTCGGCCGCGAGGCTCTGCGCCGAGTAGCTGTACCCGCTGCCGTCGAAGTTGCCGGGACCGGGATCGCCGTTGGCGGTGACGCCGACGGTGTCGGCGGCGGCCGCCATCGAGGCGTACGGCACGTTCAGCCGCGTCGTCCGGGTGGCCGACATCCGTCGGCCGGCCACGCGTCCGCTGAGGGTGACGGCCAGGCCGGTCGCGCCCTGCACGGCGCCGGCCGGCACCGTGACGCGGAAGGTCCGGCTCGCCCGCCGGCCGGCCTGGACCGTCCCGATGTGACTCGTCTGCGGGGCGACGCGCCAGCCGGCCGGTGCGGAGACCTTGAGCGCGGCCGAGGTGAGCGGGACGTCGGACAGGTCGCCGACTTTCACGGTCGCCGTGTAGGTGGTCCCGGGCTCGACGACGCCGGGCAGCTCGGCGATCTCGACGCGGACCGGACCGTCGGTCTTCCGGACCCGGTACGTGGCGTGCAGCGGCAGCGAGGCCGAGGAGCCACCGACCGCGATCGGGTAGGAGCCGTCCTGGACGGTGAAGGCCTGGGCGCCGCTGTCCCAGTAGGACAGCTCCCGCGGGTTCACCGTGAGGGTGACCGTCTTGGTCTCGTGCGGGGCGAGCTCGACCTTGCCGAAGGCGCCCAGTTCCTTGGGCGCGGTCGGCGCCAGTGTGTCCGGTTTGCCGACGTACACCTGCGGCGCCTCGGCGCCCGCCCGGTCGCCGGTGTTGGTGATCTTGAACGACACGGTCACCGGGTCGCGCGAGTCGCCCGAGGAGTGGCGGAGCCGCAGGTCGCCGTAGCGGAAGCGGGTGTAGGACAGGCCGTGGCCGAACGGGAACAGCGGGGTCTCGTCGTGCTGGTCGTACCACCGGTAGCCGACGTAGACGCCCTCGGAGTAGGAGGTCTCGCCGTCGATGCCGGGGTACTGCGCCGGCGTGCCGACCGGCGTCTGCGTGTTGCTCGCGGGCCAGGTCTGCGGCAGCTTGCCGGAGGGGTTCACGTCGCCCCACAGCAGTTGCGCGGTGGCCGCGCCGCCCCGGGCGCCCGGGTACCAGGTCTGCAGCACGCCTTCGACCTGCTTCAGCCAGGGCATGAGCACCGCCGAACCGGTCTGCAGCACGACCACGGTGTGCGGATTGGCCTTCGCCACCGCGTCGACGAGGGCGTCCTGGTTGCCCGGCAGACTCAGGTCGACCCGGTCGCTGCCCTCGGCCTCACCGTCCTTGACGAACACCAGGGCGACCTGGGCCGACTTCGCGGTCGCCGCCGCCTGGCCGAGGTCGGAGCCGTCCGCGTAGGAGACGGTGGCCGACGAACCGGCGCGGGAGACGATGGCGTCGTAGGCGTTGTCCATCGACAGCGGGTTGACCTTGCTGCTGCCTCCGCCCTGGGCGGAGGCCTTCGCCGGGGCGCCGATGACGGCGATGTCATGCGCCGAGGAGCCCAGGGGCAGGACGTTCCCGTCGTTCTTCAGCAGCACCGCGCTCTGCGCCTCGATCCGCTGGGCGACCGCGTTGTCGGCGTCCTGGTCGATCGGGCCGCGGGCGGTGGTGTCGCGGTCGAACAGCCCGAACCTGAACAGCACTTTGAGCGTCTCGCGCACCCGGGCGTCGATGTCGGCCATCGTGATCGAGCCCTTGTCCAACGCGGCCCGCACGTTGGGCAGGGTGTTGAACACCCCGGCCGGCAGCTCGACGTTCAACCCGTCCCTGATCGACGTGGTGGCGTGCGTGGCCGGGTAGTCGGACACCACGAAGCCGGTGAAGCCCAGCTGCGAGCGCAGCGACCCGAGAGTCTCGCTGTCGTCGCAGGCGTACACGTCGTTGATCCGGTTGTAGGAGCACATCGCCGCTCCGGGCCTGCCGTCGGCGACGGCCACGCCGAAGTTCTTCTCGTAGATCTCGTGCAGCGTGCGGTCGTCCATGTTCGCCGACACGGTCTTGCGGTTGGTCTCCTGGTTGTTGGCGACGTAGTGCTTCACCGTGGCGATCACGCCGTGGCGCTGGATGCCGCGGACGTCCGCGCCGGACAACGTGCCGGACAGGTACGGATCCTCGCTGAAGTACTCGAAGTTACGGCCGTTCACGGGGACGCGCTGGATGTTCTGGCCCGGGCCGAACACCACGTCTTGGCCGAGCGCCCGGGCGTCGCCGCCGAGCACCGAGCCGTACTCCTCGGCGAGCCGGGGGTCGAAGCCGGCCGCGAGGGCCGACGGGGACGGCAGCGCGGTGCTCTTGTCGACGCGGTCGCGCACACCGGCCGGGCCGTCGGTCATCGTGATGCCGGGAACGTGCAGCCGCGGAATCGGCGCGATGTACCCGACGGTGGGAACCGGGGCGCCCGCACTTCCGTGCAGCATGTTCACCTTGTCGGCAAGCGTCATCGCCGCGAGCAGTTCGTCCGCCCGTGACGACGGGCTCTGTGCCGCGTTCATCCACGGCTGTCCGGCGTCGGCCGACGCGGACTGAACGGGGACGAGCAGCCCTCCGGCGGCGATCGCCACGCCGGCGATCGCCGCCCACAGGCGCCGGGGCCCGCGCCCGTGGGCATGTGTTCTGGTCATGTTTCGACGCACATCCTTGGCGGGGTGAGTGGTCGGTGAGGTGGATGCGTCGGTAGTCAGGAGGCCTACCGAAATGATCAAGGTAGGTTCGCCGCCAATTCACCGTCAAGATCTTGAATTTCACGCTTTGCGACGTTAAGAGCCGTCGGTTACGGAAGCCTTGACCATCGATACAGAAGGCGGTTAGCTTTGTTAGGGAGCCTTCCTAACAGTTCCGTCCTGACCCCCGCCGGAGGAACTCGATGACCGCAGGACGCGCCCGTGCTCTCCTCTGTTCCCTCTGGGCCTGTGCCCTCGTACTGGCCCTCGGCGGCGCGGCCGCCGCGGCGCGGGCCCCGTCCGCGCCGGGCCCGATCACCCGGATCTCCGCCGGCTCGGGCTCCGCGACCGCCCTGGCCGGATACCGGATCCAGTCCTCGGCCAAGGTGACGGACTCCGGTGCCGCCATCTCGACCCCGGGTTACGCCGGCGCGTCCGGCTGGTACTCGGCCGGTCCGCGCTCGACCGTCCTGGCCGCGCTCCTCGGGAACGGCAAGTACGGTGACCCGTTCTACTCGACCGCGCTGAAGTCCATCCCGGCGAGCGACTTCACCGTGCCGTGGTGGTACCGGGCGGACTTCACCCTCGGCTCGGAAGCGGACCTGCACACCTTCCTCGACTTCAGCGGCGTCATCTCCAGCTTGGACGTCTGGGTCAACGGCACGCGGGTGGCGACCGCCGCGCAGACCGCCGGCGCCTATCCCCGGTACCAGCCGGACATCACCGCGCTCGTACACCCGGGCACCAACTCCGTGGCGTTCTCGGTGAACCCCAACGACCCGGACAAGAACCTCACGACCGGCTGGATCGACTGGGTGCAGTCGCCGCCCGACCACAACATGGGCCTGTTCCGGGACGTGTTCGTCCGGCGCAGCGGCGCCGTGGCGCTGGGCAACGCCCACGTCACGACGAAGCTCGCCGTGCCCGCGCTGGACAAGGCCGACCTGACCGTCAAGGTGGACGCCCGGAACGACTCCTCCGCGACGGTGCAGGCGACGGTCGCCGGCACCGCCGGCCCGGCCTCCTTCTCCCAGGACGTGTCCCTCGCGGCCCACGAGACCAAGACGCTGACGTTCACCGCGTCGATCGCGAACCCGAAGGTCTGGTGGCCGTACGGGATGGGCGGCCAGCCGCTCTACGACCTCGACCTCACGGCCACCGCGGGCGGGACCGCGACCGACACGGCGCACGAGCGCTTCGGCGTCCGCGACGTGCGCTCCGCACTGAACGCCGACGGCGCCCGCACGTACACGATCAACGGCAGGCCGCTGCTCATCCGCGGCGGTGGCTGGTCGCCCGACCTGTTCCTGCGCCCCGACCGCACCTACCTCGAGGACCGGATCCGCTACACGCGTGACCTCGGGCTCAACACGATCCGGCTGGAGGGGCACCTGGAGCCGGACGACTTCTTCGACCTGGCCGACGAGTACGGCATCCTGACCCTGCCCGGCTGGGAGTGCTGCGACAAGTGGCAGAGCCTGAGCGGCTGGAGCAGCGCGGACCACACCGTCGCGAAGGCGTCGATGGCCGCCGAGGCCGCGCGGCTCCGCGACCGCCCGAGCGTCATCTCCTTCCTGATCGGCAGCGACGAGGCGCCGACCAAGCAGGTGGAGCAGGAGTACGTCGACGCGCTGAAGGCGGCGGACTGGCCGAACCCGATCGTCCCGGCCGCGTCGGACGCGTCCGCGCCGATCACGGGCTCATCCGGGATGAAGATGACCGGACCGTACGACTGGGTCCCGCCGAACTACTGGTACACCAAGAAGGAGGGCGGAGCGTACGGCTTCAACTCCGAGACGAGCGCGGGCCCGGACGTGCCGACCCTCGACACGCTCCACCGGATGATGAGCTCGAGCGAGCTCGACTCGCTGTGGAAGGACCCCTCCGCGAAGCAGTACCACCGCTCGCCGTCCAGCACGTTCGGCACCCTGAAGATCTTCGACAACGCGCTCATCGGCCGCTACGGCAAGCCGACGAGCCTGGAGGACTACGTACGCAAGGCACAGCTCGCCCAGTACGAGGCGGTGCGCGCGCAGTTCGAGGCGTACGGCCGGAACTTCACCGACTCCTCCAATCCGTCCACGGGCGTCGTCTACTGGATGCTGAACAGCGGCTGGACCTCCCTGCACTGGCAGCTGTTCGACTACTACCTCGACCAGGGCGGCTCCTACTACGGCGCCAAGGAGGCGAACCGGCCGCTGCACGCGCAGTACTCCTATGACGACCGGTCGGTCGCCGTGGTGAACTCGGGCCACGGCACGGCGTCGGGCCTCACCGTGAAGGCCGACGTGTACAACCTCGACGGCACCTCCAAGTACTCGAAGACCGCGACCGTGAGCGTGCCCGGCGACGGCGGCCGTACGACGGCGCTGACCCTCCCCTCGTCGATCAGCGGCCTGTCCACGACCTACCTGGTGCGCCTGACGGTCGCCGGCCAGGACGGCCGCGAGATCGACCGCAACGTGTACTGGCTGTCCACCAAGAAGGACGTCATCGACTGGTCGAAGAACGACTGGTACTACGTGCCGACGTCGAGCTACGCCGACCTCAGCGGGCTGTCGGGCATGGCGACGACGACGGTGAGCGCGGCGGTCTCCTCGGCGGCGTCCGCGGACGGCACCACCACGACCACGGTGACGCTCAAGAACACGGGCACGGGCAAGGTGCCGGCGTTCTACCTCGACGCCCACGTCGTCGACGCGTCCGGCAAGCCCGTGCTCCCGGTGCGGTGGTCGGACGACGCGGTCAGCCTGTGGCCCGGCGAGTCGACGACGCTGACCGCCACCTACCGCACGTCCGACCTGCACGGATCGGCGGCCGGCGTCCGCGTCTCCGGCTGGAACGTGGCCACCCGGACGGTCACCGGGTGACGAATGCCCGGGTCTGACCGGATCCGCGCGGTGGCGTAGCGTGTACGTCACCGCGCGGGCCGTTCCCCGACGAGGCGTCGGCGCAACGCGTTCGCCTGTCCTCGGAGGGTCGCAGGTGCCGATCGAAACAGCGGAGTTCGGGCGTACCGGTCACGACAGCACGCGCGTCATCTTCGGCGCCGCGGCGCTGGCCGCGGTGTCCCAGAGCGTCGCGGACCAGACCTTCGACGTGATCCTCGAGCACGGGATCAACCACATCGACGTGGCCGCCTCCTACGGCGAGGCGGAGGTGCGGCTCCGGCCGCTGCTGCAGCGGGAACCTGACCGGTTCTTCCTGGCGACCAAGACCGGCGAGCGCACGGCGACGGGCGCGCGCGAGGAGCTTCACCGGTCGCTGGACCGCCTCGGCGTCGACCACGTCGACCTGTGGCAGCTGCACTCCCTGGCCGACCCGATCGAGTGGGACATCGCCCTCAGCCCCGGCGGGGCGCTCGAGGCCGCCCTGGCTGCGCGGGAGGAAGGGCTCGTGCGGTGGATCGGCGTGACCGGCCACGGCACGCAGATCGCGGCGAGCCACCGGCGGAGCCTGGAGAGGTTCGACTTCGACTCGGTCCTGCTGCCGTACAACTACCTCACCCTGCGCAATCCCTACTACGCGGACAACTTCGAGGCGCTGTACCGGACGTGTCGGGAGCGGCGGGTGGCGATGCAGACGATCAAGTCGATCGCGCTGCGCCCGTGGATGGGCCGCCCGCACACCCGGTCCACCTGGTACGAACCGCTGGAGCGGCAGGACGACATCGACCTCGCCGTCTGGTGGGCGCTCAGCCGGCCCGGCGTCTTCGTCAACAGCGTCGGCGACGTCGACCTGCTGCCCCGCGTCCTCGACGCCGCCTCCCGTTTCGGCGAGGCACCCGACGACGCCGCGATGGACGCCCTGGTCCAGCGGTCCCAGGCCGAGCCGCTGTTCGTCTGATCCCGCCCCTGGCGGCGGCCGTCAGTGCAGTGCGTCGGAGAGGCGCACGAAGTGGTGGCCGGCCGCCAGCAGGTGGGGCACGGCGGCGGAGATGCCCTCCGCCGTGCCACCCTTGGGCTGGTTCATGTGGCAGATCACGATCGAGCCGTCGGCGGCGGACCCGACGGCGTGGTGGACCTCCGCCGGGGTGAACGTGGCGCCCGCGTCGCCGTTGACGCTGAAGCCGACGAAGCGCTCCCCGAGGTCGGTGACGATCCGCGCCGCCACGTCGTCGCAGTACGCGGTGCCGGACCGGAAGAAACGCGGCGGGGAGCCCAGCAGCCGGGTCAGCTTGAGATGGTTGCCGGCGACCTCGTCGTACACCTCACCGGCGTTGTGCGTGCCGGCGATGCCGTACGCCGATCGCCCGGTGACCGACAGCGGACGGTGCCGGGTGCCGTGGTTGGCGATCTCGAACAGCGGTTCCCGGGCCAGCCGGCGGAAGACCGCCGGGTTGGCGTCGATCCAGCGGGAGTTGATGAAGAGCGTCGCCGGCACCTCCCGCCGGCGCAGGAAGTCGATCAGCTTGTGGTCGTAGCCGCTCCCGCCCGGCCCGCCGCAGGCGTCGAAGGTCAGCGCGATCGCACCTCGGGTGGGCAGTGCGCGCACCGTCCCGGGCGCGCCGAACCCCCAGGTGTGCGGCTTCAGCCGCCCGTAGCGGGCCACCACCTCCGAACGCGTCAGCGTGTGGGCGGCGGCCGGCCGCGAGGTGAGGCTCCGCCCGCCGCTACCAGCCCCGGGACCGGGCGTCCCGCCGGCCCTGCCACCGCGAGCGGTGCCGGACGGGCCCGCGCAGCCGGCGAGCGCGCTCGCCGCCATGGCCGCCAGGACCGCACGGCGGCTGGGAGGCATTCGGTGGTCCACGCCGCAATCATGGTGCGTGCGGCGTTCACGCCAGGTTAAGCAGCGACGGGTGTCGGCCGGCGCGCCCTGCTCGATGGATGCCCGACCGCGTCGCCCCCGCGCGCCTGCTCGCGGCCGAGTGGCGGCGGGCCTGACGGGTAGTCATGCGGAAGCGGTTCCACCCCCTTCCCAAATCCGGCCGGCTGGAGTAGACAGACGGGGAAACTGATCGGCGAATCAGTATCGGGGGCGCCGGACCGGCAGAGAGGCGATGCCAATGGCCGCGATCCCCGACGACTTCACCGGCCGCTGGGAACACGAGAAGACCCACCTGCGGAAATCCTTCTTCCGGCTCGACATCGCGGCGTTCCTGATCTGCGCCCTGGTCGGCCTCGACACGCTCGGCACGGTCGCGGCCAAGGGCCCGCAGGGCCTGGTCTGGCTGCTGTTCCTGGCAGTGTTCTTCTTCCTGCCGTACGGGCTGCTCGTCGCCGAGCTCGGGTCCTCGTTCCCGTTCGAGGGCGGGCCGTACGTGTGGACGAAGCTGGCGTTCGGCCGGTTCACCGCAGGGGTCAACCAGGTGCTCTACTGGCTCTCCAACCCGGTGTGGCTCGGCGGCACGCTCACCATCGTCGCCGTCACCACGTGGGAGAAGTTCTTCTTCGATCTGCCGGGCGCCTGGAAGTACCTCGCCGGCGCGATCTTCATCTGGATCGGCGCGCTCGCGGTGCTGCTGGCATTCCGCGTCGGCAAGTGGCTGCCCACCATCGGGGCGGTCGCGCGCGTCGTCCTGATCGGCACCTTCCTCTTCTCGGTGATCCTCTATGGCGCGAAGCACGGCGTCCACCTGCGCGGACGCGATTTCAAGCCCAGCTACGTCGGCTTCGTCGGGCTGGTCCCGATACTCGTCTACAACTATGTCGGCTTCGAGTTGCCCAGCACGGCGGCCGAGGAGATGACCGCCCCGCAGCGGGACGTGCCCTTCGCCATCGCCCGCTCCGGGGTCCTCGCGGTGCTCCTGTACGGCGCGCCGATCCTCGGCACTCTCCTGGTGCTGCCGGGCTCGGCCATCGGCAGTCTGGGCGGGTTCGTCGACGCGTGCAAGGCCGTGTTCACGGTGTACGGCGGGCACGTCGCGGCCAACGGTTCGGTAACGCTGACCGGCGCGGGCTCGGTGATGGGCAAGATCGCCGCGATCGGCCTCATCATCGGGGTGCTGACCAGCGGAGTCACCTGGTCGATGGGCGGTGACCGCGCTCAGGCGGTGGCGTGCGCCGACGGCGCGGGGCCGGCGTTCCTCGGGAAATTCTCCGCGCGTTTCGGCACGCCGATCCGGGTGAACCTCCTGTCGTCCGTGCTGTCCACGGTCGTCATGGTGGCGGCGTTCCTGATCACCAAGGGCGACACGCAGAAGTACTTCTCCGCCGTGCTCGGACTGGCCATCTCCACCACCTTCATCTCCTACATGCTCGCCTTCCCGAGCCTGTACGTCCTGCGGCGCAAGCTGCCGGAGGTCGAGCGGCCGTACCGCTCCCCCGTCGCGGGCCTGGTCGCGGCGCTGCCGACGTTCTTCGTGGTGTTCACCCTCGTCCAGCTCGTGTGGCCGGGGCTGGGGGTGGGGTGGTTCGGCACGTCGGGTGACCCCGCCGGCTCGCTGCCGTCGGGCTTCGCGCACGACCGGCTCGGCTACCTGCTGAGCCAGCTGGTGCCGCTCGCCCTGTGCGTCGGCCTCGGCGTGCTGTTCTACGTCCTCGGAACGCCGACGCGGCGGACACGCCGGGCGGAGCCGGAGCACGGCGACGTGGCGAACCGGTGAGCACCCGCGCCCTTGTCCGGTCCCGGGGCGCGGCGGATACTGACTCGAGAATCAGTAAGGAGTCGCCATGTACGACGTCGTGGTGGTCGGCGGTGGGCACAACGGCCTCGTGGCCGCCGCCTACCTGGCAAAGGCGGGGCTGCGGGTCTGCGTCTGCGAGGCGCGCGAGGTGGTCGGCGGGGCCGCGGTGAGCGAGCATCCCTTCGGCCCGGACTACACGGTCACGTCCCTGTCGTACGTGGTGAGTCTGCTGCCGCCCGCCCTGGTCCGCGACCTGGGGCTCGACCGGCACGGCTACCACGTGTACCCGCAGGGCCCGTACTTCGCGCCGCGCGCCGACGGCGGGCACCTGCGGCTGCCCGACGACCCGGCGCGGCGCCGGGAGGAGATCGAGCGCTTCTCCTCCAAGGACGCCGCCGCGTACGAGCGGTGGGAGTCCTGGATGGGCGAGCTGGGACGGCTCCTCGGCCCGCTGCTCGACCAGATCCCGCCGAAGCTCGGCTCGCACCGGCCCGCCGACCTCCTCCGGCAGGCCGGGCTGCTGCGCACCCTGCGCGGCGTGGACGAGCGCTCGGCGGTCGACATCACCCGGATCCTGACCGACAGCATCGCCGACCTGGTGGAGGACTTCTTCGACTCGGACGCGATGCGGGGCGTGCTGTCGGTGTCCGGCGTCATCGGCACCTGGGCGGGGCCCCGGTCCGCCGGGACGGCGTACGTCATGCTGCACCACCACGTCGGCGAGACCGCGTGGGGGTTCCCGCGCGGCGGCATGGGAGGGGTGACCCGGGCGCTGGCCGCGGCCGCCCGCAGGTTCGGCGCCGAGATCCGCACGGCCGCGCCGGTGGCCCGCATCGACGTCCGCTCCGGCCGGGCCACCGGCGTCACGCTGGAGTCCGGCGAGGAACTGACGGCCGACACGGTCATCACGACGGCGCACCCGAAGATCTCGTTCCTGCGGCTCCTCGAGCGCCGGGACCTGCCGGCGGACTTCGTCGCGGACATCGAGCGCTGGAAGACCCGCAGCGGCACCGTCAAGATCAACCTGGCGGTGGACCGGCTGCCGGAGTTCCGCGGGATCTCCGGGTTCGACCCGGAGGTGCACGGCGGCACGATCGTGCTCGCCGAGTCCCTCGACGACATCGAGGGCGCCTTCCAGGACGCCGTGGCGGGCCGGGCCGCCACGCTGCCGTTCGCCGACGTGTGCGTCCCCAGCGTGTTCGACGACTCACTGGCGCCCGAGGGGCACCACATCGTGTCGATGTTCACCCAGTGGGTGCCGCACACTTGGCACACCGCGCAGCCCGCGGCGGAGCTCGAGGCGTACGCCGACCGGATGGTCGCCCGGATGGAGGCGGTCGCGCCGGGCTTCACCTCGTCGGTCCTGCACCGGCAGGTGATCGGGCCGTACGACATGGAGCACCGGTACAACCTCATCGGCGGCAACATCTTCCACGGCGAGCTGACGCCGGGCCAGATGTTCCACGCGCGCCCGGCGGCCGGCTACGCCGACCTGCGCACGCCGATCAAGGGGCTCTACCAGGCCGGCTCGGCCACGCACGGAGGCGGCGGCGTCACCGGGGTGCCCGGCCGCAACGTCGTCGCGCAGGTGCTCAAGGACCGCCGGAGGCGCCGGTGACCCGGCCAGGGCGTGTCGCATGGATCCGCCGTCCGGCTGCGCGCCGCTCGCTCACGGGCCACGCGCTAGAGGGACTCGAGGCCGAGCTCGCGGGCGGCCTGCTCGTACGCCCACGCCTCGGCCTGTTTGCGGGTCAGCACGCCGCGGTGCACCGTCGTCTGCACCGACAGCCCGTCGATCAGCGCGGTGATGCGCCACGCCGCGGCCTCCGGGTCGGCGCAGGAGAACTCCCCCGCCGCGACGCCCTCCGCGATGATCCCCACGATCGTGTCGCGCCACCGCAGGTCGAGGCGGCGGCAGACCCGGCGCAGCTCGGGCTCGCGCAGGGCGGCCGACCAGCCGTCGATCCACAGCCGCCAGCCCGGCGCCGCCGACCCGCTGGGGTGGTAGAGGCGCAGCGCCCGTACGAGCCGCCGCCGCGCGGAGCCGCCCGACCCGGCGACCTCGGCGAGCCGGTCGAGGTCGCGGCGCGCCGCGTACGCGAACGCCTCGGCGACCAGGCGGTCCTTGGAGCGGAAATGGTAGAAGACGAGCGCGGTGCTGACCCCGAGTGCGGCGGCCACGTCGGCGACCCGTACGGCCGCGACGCCGCGCTCGGCGATCTGGGCGACGGCGGCGCGCAGGATCTCCTCGCGCCGGTCGAGGGCGGTCAACCGAGCCACGCGCCGACACTATCCCGGCCGGGAGGTCCCCGATGAGGTCGTGGCCGCCCGCCCCGTTCGGCGACGAGGACCTGGAGGACGCGCTCCGGCCGTTCGGCGAGGCGACGATGCTGCCGGGCCGCGCGTACACGGCGCCGGAGGTGCTCGCCTGGGAGCGGCGGCACCTGTTCGCCGGCACGTGGAGCTGCCTGGGGCGGGCGGAGGAGCTGCTGCCCGACGGGGTGACGCAGCGCGGCGTCGTCGTGGGCGACGTGCCGGTGCTGCTCACGCCGGAGGGGGCCTTCGCGAACACGTGCCGGCACCGCGGCCACGAACTGCTGCCCGACGGCGGCAGTGGAACGCGCGACCTCGTCGTCTGCCCGTACCACGCGTGGGCGTACCGGCTCGACGGCAGTCTGCGCGGCGCGCCGGGCTTCACGGTGACCGGGTACGACCTGCCGCGCCTGCCGCTCACCGTCTGGCACGGCTGGGCGTTCGTCAACGCCACCGGCGACGCGCCGCCGTTCGCCGAGCACGCCGGGGCGCTGACCGCGCTGGTGGAGCCGTACGCGCCGGAGAGACTGAGGCTCGCCGCCCGGCACGAGTACGACGTGCGGGCGAACTGGAAGGTGATCGTCGAGAACTACCACGAGTGCTACCACTGCCCGCTGATCCATCCGGAGCTGTGCGCGGTGTCGCCGCCCGCGAGCGGCGACAACTACGACCTGCCGGGCGCGTGGGTCGGCGGGTCGATGGACCTGCGCGACCACGCGGAGACCATGTCGCTGGACGGCCGGTCGGGCGGCGCCTTCATCCCGGGCGCCGAACGCCGCCGGGTGCACTACTTCGGCTTGGTCCCCGACCTGCTGATCTCGCTGCACCCGGACTACGTCATGGCCCATCGGCTGCGGCCGCGCGCGCCGGACCGCACCACGATCGAGTGCTCCTGGTACGTCCCGGAGGAGGCCGGCGACGCCGGCTACGCGGTGGAGTTCTGGGATCGGACGAACCGCCAGGACTGGGCCGCGTGCGAGTCGGTGCAGCGCGGCCTGGCCTCCCCGCATTTCCGGCCCGGTCCCTTCGCCCCGAGCGAGGACGCCGTGCACGCGTGGGTGGAGATGCTCGCGCGCGCCTACCAGGGCGTCCCCGTCTGGGCGTGACACCGGGCGCCGTTGGCCGACCGTGGCGTTCGCCCCAAGGCTCGGGACGCGGTCAGCCGACCTCGACGCTCGCCCCGAGGCTCCGGGCGCTGTCAGCCGACCTTGACGCTCGCCCCGAGGCTCCGGCCGCCGTCGACGCTGAGGTACGCGCCGGTGACCTGGCGGGCGCCGTCGGCGACGAGCATGGCGACCACCTCGGCGACGTCCTCGGGCTGGGAGACGCGCCCCAGAGGAGTCTCGGCTTCGGCTCGGGCGATCCAGGACGCCTGGTGCTCGCCGGAGTTGGCGTCGGTGGGCACGAGGCCCGGCGCGACGGTGTTGACGAGGATCCCGTCCGGGCCGAGTTCACGGGCCAGCACCAGGCCCAGCGTGTCCTGGGCGGACTTGGCCACGGCGATCTCGGCCATACCGGGGCCGCCGCCGGCGCGGGATCCGCTCGCCCCGATGAGGATGATGGACCCGCCGCCGCGGGCGCGCATGCCCGGGACCACGAGGTGGCAGCAGTTCAGGGTGCAGGCGAGTTGGACGGTGGCCCGCCCCTGGATCGCCGCGACGGACTCCCAGGAGTCGACCGTCGGCCGCCGCCGGATGTCCGACGTGTTGCCGAACGCGTTGCACACGAGGATGTCGATCTCGCCCAGTTCGCCGGCGGCCTCGCGGACGACCCGCTCGGCCGCGGCGGGGTCGCCGACGTCGCCCTGGACGGCGACCGCGCGCGACCCCGCCGCCTCGATGTCGGCCACCACCTGTCCGGCCGGCTCCGGGCTGTTCACGTAGTTCACCGCGACCGCCGCGCCGTAGCCGCCCAGTGTGCGGGCGATGGCGGCGCCGATCCCCCGGCTGGCCCCGGTGACCAGCGCGACCCGGCCGGTCAACGATCCGTGTCCACTCGGTACGCCCATGCTCTTCCCTCTCCTAGATCGACAGGATCCTGTCGAAAATCTAGCACTAGGGTACGGGCATGGACCAGCAACCGGCCCTGGACCGCCGAGACGCCGGCGGCGATCTGATCACCGCACTGATCGACGAGGTCTTCCTGCTCAACGGCAGACTCCTGCGCGCGGGCGACGCGCTGACCGCCGAGTTCGGTCTCACCAGTGCCCGCTGGCAGGTCCTCGGAGCCATCGGCGACGGGCCCGCGACCGCCGCTGCGATCGCCCGCCGGCGCGGCCTGCGCCGGCAGAGCGTGCAGGAGATCGTGACGCGCCTGCGCGCGGACGGACTGGTCGAGGCCCGGCCCAACCCGGGCGACCGCCGCGCCCCGCTGGTCGCCCTCACCCCCAGGGCCGAGCGGCTCCTGACCACGATCAAGCCCGCGCAGGCCCGCTGGGCGAACCAGCTGGGATCCACACTCACCGCCGAACAGCTCGCCACCGCCGTCGAGGTCCTCGCGGCCGTCCGCGCGATGATCGACGACTGAGCCGCCCGCCCGGCCTCGCCGTCAGTGGGCGAAGAGCGTGCTGGCCAGGGCCACGTGGACGGTGGTGCCGGCGAGGATGCTCAGCAGGGCGTTGCGCCGCCACAGGTGCAGGCCGACGGTGACGGTCAGGGCCACCAGCGGGGCGAGTGCGCGCGCGTGGGTCACTGGCAGGTCGCGCAGGCAGTAAACGAACAGGATCACCATGACGCCGGCCGGCATGCGGGCGCTGAGGTAGTGGACGGTCCTGCTCGCGCGCAGGGGCGCCAGTGCGGTGAAGGGCAGCGCGCGCAGCGCCCAGGTGATGGCCGCGGACACGGCGACCGCGGCGATCAGGTAGCGGGTGTCAGGCATGGCTCAGCCTCTCGCCGGTGAGCAGGCGGCGGGCCAGGAGCCCGGCGGTGAACAGGGTGAAGGCGGCGAGCAGCATCTGGCCTGGGAGGAAGAGGCGGGCCGCCAGCGCGCTGAGCAGCGCGAGGACGGGGGTGGGCAGGTCGCCGCGCCGCGCCCGGACGGCGTCGAGGGCCAGGACGGTGAACAGGGCGGTCATGGCGAAGTCCAGGCCGGTGACGCGCTGAGGTATCAGCGAGCCGAGCAGGGCGCCGACGGTGGCGCCGCCGACCCAGTACAGGTGCAGGAACACCTGGAGCCACCGGATCCGCCTGCCGGACCACGAGCGGGCCTGCTCGCTCGTGGTCAGAGCGTATGCCTCGTCGGTCAGGGCGAAGGTGCCGTAGGCCTTGGCTGCTCGGCCCCGGACCCGGTGCAGGGGGAAGGACAGTGCGTAGAAGACGTGCCGGACGTTGACCAGGAAGGCGGTCAGCGCGATCGTCGCCAGCGCGGCCGGTGCGGCGACCAGGCCGACGAGCAGGAACTCGAACGATCCGGCGTAGATGACGGTGGTGAACACGCTCGCCCACCACCACGCGAGACCGGAATGGGTGACGAACACCCCGAAGGCGAGGCCGAGCGGGAGCAGTCCCAGCCCCACGGACCCGGAGTCCTTGAGCGCGGCCCGCATCTCGGACGCCGCTCGGGGCGCGGCGGCGGGCCGCGGGGGATCGTCGACGACACATTCCATACCAGCAATATTAAGATAAATATCGCATAATATGGTTTCAAGTAATGGCGCTATGATCTTGTTATGAGCAATGAAATAGCACTTGACGCACTTGATCGTGAAATTCTGTTCCACCTGCGTCAGGACGGGCGGCTGACCAACGTCGAGCTGGCCAAACGGGTCGGCCTTACGCCACCGCCCTGCCTGCGCCGCGTCAAGCGGCTCGAGGAGACCGGCGTCATCACCGGCTACCGCGCCGTCATCGACCCCGAGGCCGTCGGCCGCGGCCTGGAGGTCTTCATCGACGTGGAGATCTACGCGAACGACCTGAAGACGGTCGAGGCGTTCGAGGCCACCGTGGCGGCCTATGAGGAGGTCGTCGAGTTCCGCCGGATGTTCGGCCGCCCCGACTACCTCATCCGCGTCGCCGTCGCCGACCACGCCGCGTACGAGGCCTTCCTGACCGGCAGGCTCATGGGCCTCCCCGCCGTCCTGCGGGTGGTGTCCCACCTGACCATGAAGAAGATCAAAGCCGACCACTGACCCCTGAGCGAACCCGCGTCAGAGGCCGGTGGGGCGCAGCGGCCTGCCGGAGCCGGCCGCAGGTCTCAGCCGATGCGGATCGGAAGCGCGCGGGGCCCGCGTACCTGGCCCGGCGCCCAGGTCACCGCGTCCGGGTCGTCGAGGGTGAAGGCCGGGATCCGTTCGAGCCAGACCTCCAGGGCGACCCGCAGTTCCATGCGCGCGAGGTGGGAGCCCACGCAGCGGTGGATGCCCAGGCCGAACGCCGCGTGCCGGTTGACCTCACGGTCGATGACGACATCGTCGGCGCGGTCGAACTGGGCCGGATCGCGGTTGGCCGCCGGGAACGACAGCAGCACCCAGTCGTCGGCCTTCATGTCGACGCCGCGCCAGTGCATGTCCTCCTTGACCAGCCGCGCCATCGTGACCGGGGCGTAGACCCGCAGGAGCTCCTCGATCGCGGTCGGCACCAGCCCGGGCTCGGCGACGAGCCGTTCCCGGTCGCCGGGCGTCTTGGCCAGATGCCACAACGACGCCCCGATCGCACTCCACGTCGTGTCGATCCCGGCGATGAGGAGCAGGGCCATCGCGCCGGCCACATGCGACGGTTCGAGCCTCCGGCCGTAGAGCTCGGCGTTGATGAGGTAGGTGGTGAGATCGTCACGCGGGTCGTCGAGGTGGTCGCGGATCTGCTCGAGCAGGTAGTCGAACAGCCGGTCCATCCGCTCAATGCGCTCGTCCGTCGGCAGGTTGACGCCTTCGAGGGCGTTCTCGACGAACTGGGCGAACTTCGGTCCGTCCTCCGGCGGGAAGCCGAGCATGCCGGCCATGACCCGCATCGGGATGTGCTGGGCGTACTCGCTCGCGACGTCGACGACGTCCCGCCGTTCCAACCCGTCGATCAGCGCGTGGCACAGCGCCCTGGTGTCCGGCTCGTGCGCGGCGATCGCACGCTTCGTGAACGCTGGGAGCAGCAGCCGGCGGGCGTCGTGGTGGAACGGCGGGTCGGAGGAGATCGGCGGCACCACGCCCACCGGAGCCAGGCTCAGTGGGGGCCGGTAGTTGCTCACGACGATCGCCCGCGAGGAGAAGCGCTCGGTGTCGTAGGCGATCGCGGCGACGTCCTCGTACCGGGTGGGCAGCCACGCGCCGCCGAACCGCTCGGTGTGCGCGATCGGGCAGCGCCGCCGCAGGTCGTCCTGGATCGGGTACGGGTCGGCGGCCCATTCCGGCTCGGTGTGGGAGAAGTCGGTCGCCCAGTCCGCGACGGGACCGGTGACGACCTCGTTGCGCGTTCCGAGGAGCCGGGGGTCGTCCTGCGTGTCCCGGAAGTCGCGGGTGAAGCGGTCGTCGACCGTCATCTCAGGCTCCTTCGCGAACGTCGATGGCGTGTTCGGGGCAGTTGGCGGCCGCGCGTCGCGCGTCCTGCGCCTTGTCCGGCGGCACGACGCCGTCGCCGAGGACCGTCCCGAAGCCTTCGTCGTCCTCGCCGAACAGAGCGGGGGCCAGGTCATAGCAGCGGCCGTGTCCCTGGCAGCGCCCCGGGTCGAGCTGAACTCTCACGATGCCTCTCCGATCTGGAAGTGTGCTGTCACGCGGAACGGTCAGCGGCCTCGCGGGGCGCGGCCCGGCGGGAGAATCGCATGGCACCGTCGTCGATGGGGCCGTACCGCAGGTCGACCAGGTCACGGGGGTAGCTCGTGCGGAGCCGCCACGGGGTCCGGGAGCCCGCCTTGGGGAACTCCTCGATGGAGCGCAGCACGTAACCGGCCTGGAAGTCCAGCAGGGGCGCCTCCGTGACGGTGGGGTCGTCGTTGACCGGCACACACTGATCATGGCCATGGGCGTCCAGATGGCGCAACAGCCGCATGACGTACTCGCTGACGAGGTCGGCCTTGAGGGTCCAGGACGCGTTGGTGTAGCCGATCGTGAAGGCGAAGTTCGGCACACCGCTGAGCATCATGCCCTTGTAGGCCATCGTCTCCGGCACCGCGATCTCGCGGCCGTCGACGGTGAGCCGGATGCCGCCGAGGACCAGCAGCCGCAGGCCGGTGGCGGTGACGACGATGTCCGCGTCGAGCTCGGTCCCGGATTCCAGGCGCAGCCCCGTCTCGGTGAACTCCGCGATCCGGTCGGTGACCACCGACGCGCGCCCCTCGCGGATCGCGGTGTACAGGTCACCGTCGGGGACGATGCACACTCGCTGGTCCCACGGCCGGTAGCGCGGCTTGAAATGGGTGTCGACGTCGTAGCCCGGAGGCAGTCGCCGGATCGCCGCCTTGCGGATGATCGATCTCACGAGGCCCGGACGGCGGCGGCTGAGCCGGTAGAACAGCGTGACCGCGGTGATGTTCTTCCACCGCACGATCGGGTACGCCCGGCGGTCGCCGATCAGGCGCCGCAGGGTGTTCGCGATCGCGTCCTGGGCCGGCAGCGACATGATGTACGTCGGCGAGCGCTGCAGCATCGTCACGTGCGCGGCCTCGTGGGCCATGGCCGGGACCAGCGTCACCGCCGTCGCGCCGCTGCCGATCACGACGACCCTCTTGCCGGTGTGGTCGAGGTCCTCGGGCCAGTGCTGCGGGTGGACGACGGTGCCACCGAACCGCTCGATGCCGGGAAAGTCCGGCAGGTGGCCGGCGTCGTAGCGGTAGTAGCCACTGCAGGCGTACAGGAAGCCGCACGTGTAGCGGACCGGTTCGCCGTCGTGGATCGCCTCGACCGTCCACCGGGCGTCCTCGCCGGACCAGGAGGCGCCGACGACGCGGTGCCCGAAGCGGATGTGCCGGTCGATGCCGGCCTCGGCGGCGGTGTCGCGGATGTAGCGCAGGATCGACGGCCCGTCCGCGATGGCCTTCGCCTGTGTCCACGGCCGGAACCGGTAGCCGAGCGTGTGCATGTCCGAGTCGGACCGCACCCCCGGGTACCGGAACAGGTCCCACGTCCCGCCGATGGCCTCGCGCGCCTCCAGGATCGTGTACGTCTTGCCGGGGAGGGCCTCCTGGAGGTGGTGGGCCGCACCGATGCCCGACAGACCGGCACCGACGATCAGCACGTCGACGTGCTCGGTCATGACCGCGCTCCGGCGACCGTGGCCGTGGCGGGCGGAATCGGCGGGGAGTTCCGGCGGCGTACGACCGCCCGGCCGCCCTTCGCCGGGGCGTTGGCGATGCCGCGCGAGTGCCATCGCTCATCCGGCTCGGCGGTCGGCATCAGGGTGAGGTCGCGCAGCAGGGTGCGCAGGACGACGTTCATCTCCATGGTCGCGAACGCGGCGCCGAGGCAGCGCCGGGCGCCGCCGCCGAACGGGATCCACTCGTACAGGTCCGGCTTGGCGTCGAGGAAGCGGTGCGGGTCGAAGGCCCGTGCGTTCGGGAACAGCGACTCGTCGTCGTGGATCAGGCTGATGCCGACCAGCACCGTGTAACCCTTCGGCAGCGTCCACCGCCCGAGCCGGAAGCCGTCGGTCTTCACGTGGCGCCCCATGAGGTCGATGACCGGGCGCGTGCGCTGCACCTCGACGATCGTCGCCTGGCGGAGCGCGTCGCCGTCCGCGTCCACCTCCGCGACGAGTTCGTTCAGGATCGCGGGGTGGCGGCGGAGCCGCTCGACCGCCCAGGCGAGGGTCGTCGCGGTGGTCTCGTGCCCGGCGGTGAGCAGGGTGAGCAGCTGGTCGGCGATCTGGCCGCGGCTCATCGGCGAGCCGTCGTCGTAGCGGCTCTGCAGCATCAGGGCGAGGACGTCGTCGCGCTCGTCGAGGTCCTCCCCCGCCGCCTTGTCGATCAGCCGGTCGACGATCGCGTCGTACCGCCGGCGCGCCAGCCAGAACCGCCCCCACGGGCTCCACCGCCCGAGGTCGATCTGCGGTATCGGCATCACCGCCAGCCGGGAGCCGAACGACACCCACGGTGGCAGCATTTCCCGCAGCTCGGCGAGCTCGGCGCCGTCCGCGCCGAACACCGCGCGCAGGATGGCGTTCAGCGTGATCCGCATCATCGACGGCAACGTGGCGAACGGCCGGTCCTCCGGCCAGGTCGCCAGCTCGCGCACCGTCTCCTCCTCGATGATCTTCTCGTACGCCTTGAGCCGGCGGCCGTGGAACGGGGGCACGAGCAGCTTGCGCTGCTTGCGGTGCTCCTCGCCCGTGAGCGCGAACAGCGAGCCGGGGCCGAGCACCCGCCCGAGATTCGGCTGCAGGTTCTCGACGAGGTCGGGACCGGCCGTGAACAGCTGCTTGATCTCGTCGGAGTCGCTGATGACGACGGCCCGGCCGAAGATCGGCACGTTGATGCGGAAGGCGTCACCGTACCGGGCGCGCATCCGGCGCATCCCGCGGAACGGAGCGGTCAGCGCGAAGGCGCCCTGGACGAAACGCGGGGACGACGGGCCCGGCGGAAGCGTCACGGTCGTCATGGAGAAGCACCCCTCTCAGCATGGTACACGGCCGTACCGCAGCACGGTACGCCGATGTACCATTCGATTCAAGGGCGGGCCGCGATGGGAGGTATAGCGTGACCACGGTGACGACCGTGCGGCACCGGCGCAAGGAAGAACGGGCGGCGGCCGCATCCGACGACGCCGGCGGATTCCGCCGGCGGCTGCTCGACGGCCTCGCCGCGTCGATCGCGGAGAAGGGCTACCGCGCCACCACGGTCGCCGACGTCGTGCGCCGTGCGCGCACCTCCCGGCGCACCTTCTACGAGCACTTCGCGGGCAGAGAAGAGTGCTTCGTCGCGCTGTTGACCGACTCCAACGCCGAGATGATCCGGCAGATCTACGCCGCCGTCGACCAGACCGCGCCCTGGAAGAACCAGGTGCGCCAGGCCGTCGAGACCTGGATCGCCTGCGCCGAGTCGGAGCCCGCCCTCACGCTCAGCTGGATCCGCGACGTGCCCTCGCTCGGCGACGCGGCACGCCGCCTGCAGCGCGAGATGATGGAGGCGTTCGTCGCGATGATCCAGACCCTCTGCGACACCGGCGAGTTGCGCGCCGCGGGCGTCGGCCCGGTGTCCCGCCCGATCGTCGTCATGCTGCTCGGCGGACTGCGCGAGCTGACCGCGACCACGGTCGAGGACGGCGGACGGATCAGCGACATCACCGAGGTCGCCGTCCAGGCCTCGATCGCACTGCTCGGCCCGCACACCGCGACGTGACGGCGGGCGGGCCCGAGCTGGAAGGTGCCGTCCCCGGGGCGGGGGGGCGGGGACGGCACGCCCGGGGTGGCTAGGAGGTGTGGACGAACTTCCAGGTGAGCGGGATGTTGCCCAGGTTCGGGTCGGCGAGCTGGGCGAACGCCGGATAGCTGAGGTCGATGTGCGTGCTCGAGCAGCTCGGGCACTTGTCCTTGACCGGAACCTTGATCGTCCGCCCGTTGTAGGTCACTTCGACCGAGACGTTGTTGCAGAGCGGGTCGTTGTTCGGGTTGGCGGTGGTCCAGTACGCGGCGGGAACGGCCACGAGCATCTCCGTCGCCGCGTTGACCTGCGTGCCGCAGGCGCCGTAACCGGCGTCGTTGTAGTACGTGGCGTTCCCGTTCATGGTCTGACCGAACGGGATGTCCGCGTACGCGGTGCCCTGCGCCAGGATGGGCAGCGCCATCGCCGCGGCCATTGTTCCGAGCGCCTTACTGATTTTCACCATGCTGAATCAGCGCATCCTTTCTGCACGGACTTCGGAATGGTCCGATCGGACCGATAAGGCCGACAGGAAATCGGCCCGTACCGCCGGTCAGGCGGGGTTCTCGGCGTGGGTGAGGGTCTCCCACGCGACGAACAGGTTGTTCGTCCCGGCCGGCCGCTGCTGCTCGGTGAGCTTCTGGGTGTTGGCCATCGCGATGCCCATCCGGTTGTGCAGCGCGTTGAAGGCGACCTCCGTCACCGGCCCGAGGCCGCGCTTGAGCGTGCCGCCGCACAGCCAGGACGGCACGGCCGCGCCGAGCTGGTACTTGGCCTGGAAGCCCAGCGCCTGGCGGAGCCGCTCGCCGACCTCCGGGTAGAGGTCCGCTTTCTGGATCCGGCTCGTCTCGGCCACGTGCGAGATCGCCGAGATCCCGTATCCGGTGTGCACGAAGTCGCGGCAGGTCTCCTGGGTGAGCCCGGTGACGAACGTCGACTGGCCCTGCCAGTACTTGACGATCTCGGCCTTCGTGTCGATGCCGGTGCCGGCGGGGGCGACGGGGAGCGCGCCGTCGGAGGAGAGGTAGATGTAGGCGGGCACGCGCTTGCGGAACCGGGCGACCGCCTTGTCGTAACTCGTCCGGTCATCCAGGAAGACGGAGATGCCGACGGCGGCCTCCATCATGCTGAGCTCCCAGTTCCCGTTGCTGTTGGAACCGTTGATCACCTTCGGGAGGTACACGTTCCGCAGCATCGCGGCGAACCGGGTGACGGCGTCGCTCGTCCAGCCGGTGTAGGTGTAGCGGATGATCTCGGCGGCCCTCGGCCAGACCGACGCGGACCAGCCGGACTGCAACGGCGCGTTGCTGTTGGTGTGGTCCTTGAGCACCGCGGACCAGGCGTTCATGAGCTGGATGGCCTTGTCGGCGTACCGGCCGTCCCGGGTGATGTACCAGGCGAGCGCGTCGGTGTACGCCGCCAGCGCGTCCTCCCGCTCGTCGGTGCAGCCGTGGTTCGGGTTGCTGACCGGGCCGCACTCCACGACCGCGCGCGGCTTCGGCGTACGCGACAGGGAGGCGTATCTGCTGCCCAGCATCTGGTCGTAGGCGGACTTCCACGGCTGGGCGCCCGCGTTGACCTTCCCGCGTACGAAATCCAGTTGGGACCTGCTGACCAGAACGCCCGGATGGGTGAAGGCGGCCGGGGCCGCCTTCGCACCGAGGTTCACCGCGCCGGCGGTTCTCGTGGCGCCGGTGGCCTGCGCGCAGCCGCTCGCCGCCAGCGCGGCGGCGAGGGCGACACCGGCGATGGACCGGGCACGGCGGCTGCCGGGAATTCGAGTCATGCACCGCTCCGCAGTTAAGAAGGTTTACGAAAGCAGTCATGACCCTAGACAGTCGACCGGCCGCGGAATACGCGCTTATGCCGCCCTTAAGGAAGAAGGCCGATCACTTAGGACGGTCTTAAGGAAATGCGTCGCGCGTTCGGTGCGTTCAGGCCGGGCGGCGGCCCGGCGAGTGCCCGGTGCACTGCTTGTACTGCCGGCTGAAATATGCCAGGTCGGTGTAGCCGAGCGTCGCGGCGACCTGGCCGACGGACATGTTCGTCTCCGTCAGCAGCTGACGGGCCCGGTCGACGCGGGCACGGATGAGATAGCGGGCCGGCGACATGCCGGTGTAGGCGGTGAACCGCCGGGTGAACTGGGCGCGTGACAGCGCCGCACGGGCCGCCAGCTCGGCCACGGTCCAGCGCCGGCTCGGGTCCTGCCGGATCTCCTGGGTGATCTGTTCCAAGGCCGCGTCGACGCGCTCCGGCGCGGGCCGGGTGGCGTCGTCCCAGTACAGGCAGAGCAGCTGTTCCAGGCACAGCAGGCTCTGCCGGGAGCCGAACCGGTCGCCGCGCCGGTGGGCGGCGTCGCAGCGGCTCGCCAGTGCGGCGGCCAGCGCCGGGTCGCGCAGTGGGCGGCAGCGCTCCGCGGGGACGACGGCGGCCGGGGCGACCGGTGCGCCGTCGGCGGTGCTCAGCCTCAGGTGCAGGCCGAAGACCAGGAGCCGCCGGCGCGGGTCATGCCCGGCGACCGGCTCGTCGCCGGGCGCGAACAGCACGCAGCTGCCGGCCGCCAGCGCGTGCCGGCGTCCGTCCAGCGTCAGGTGCCCGACACCGTCGAGGACGTACCACAGGAGGTGGTCCGGCAGCGGGCGGGCGTGCCAGGACCAGCCCGGTTCGCAGCGCCAGTAGGTGGGCGCCGTGACCGGCCGCACGCGGATCTCCGCGCCGTACGGGGTGGGCAGCAGATGCGTCAAACAGTCAACTCCTCGCGTCGATCGTTCCTGGTCGACGACGGCCGGTTCCCCGCATTATCTCCTCAAGAACCGGCTTTTCGTCCTCCGGCGGCCGAGGCCATGTGAACGCAGAGAGGGAGGGACCATGAGCGATTCCGACAAAGAGGTATTCGAACGGGAAGGCTACCTGGTGGCGCGCGGAGCGTTCCGCGCCGAGGAGGTGGACCGGCTGCGGGACCACTTCATGGAGCTACGCCGGCGCGGTTCGCACCCGGACGACCTGGTGGGCGTGCGGGTCGCCGGACGGGACCCGCTGCGGCGGTACCCGCGGATGGCGCAGATGCACCGATGGGACGACGTCACTCTGCGGTGGCTCCTGGACTCCCGGCTCCGGGAGTGTCTCACCGCCCTGCTCGGCGAAGAGCCCTACGCCGTCCAGTCGATGCTGTACTTCAAGCCGCCCGGCTCCCGGGGTCAGGCCCTGCACCAGGACAACTTCTACCTGCGCGCCGCGCCCGGCACCTGCGTCGCGGCCTGGATGGCGCTGGATCCGACCGACGAGGAGAACGGCTGCATGATGGTCGTGCCCGGTAGCCAGCGCTGGCCGATCCTGTGCACCGCCAAGGCCGACACCCGGGTCAGCTTCACCGACGTCACGGTCCCCCTGCCCGACGATCACCAGGCCCGGCCCGTGCGGATGGACGCCGGCGACGTGCTGTTCTTCAACGGCTCCCTGGTGCACGGCAGCAGGCCCAACACGAGCGCCGGCCGGTTCCGGCGGGCGCTGATCGGCCACTACATCCAGGCCGAGGCCCGGCAGGTCGCCCAGTACTTCCATCCGGCGCTGCGCATGGACGGCACGCCGCTCCGACTGGGCGTCAGCGAGGGCGGCGGTCCGTGCGGCGAGTGGACCGAGGCCGACGGCGTCCCCGCCATCGCGATGACGGGCCGGCACACCGTCTCCCGCAAGCACGAGTGAGCGGACCGCTCCTGCTCGGGGGCGCGCTCACCGGATCGCTCACGAGGCGTTGAGCGCGACGTCGTCGACGACGAAGCCGGTCTGCAGGGAGGAGTCCTCCGTGCCGGTGAAGGACACCGAAACGGTCTGGCCGGCGAAGGACGACAGGTCCAGTGCGACGGCCCGGTAACCCGGGGCGGCGTTGGCGTTGGTGTACGTCGCGACGGTCCGGGTGCCGACCTTGATGGTGAGGGTGTCGTAGGGGACGGTGCCCGTCTCGGCGGTGTCGATGTGCAGCCAGAGGTTCAGGACCGCCCGGCAGCCCGCGGGGATCGTCACCATCTGCGCGAGGGTGTCGGTGTGGGTGGTCCCGTAACCGTCCAGCCACGCGAAGTGGGTGCCCGCGTGGGCGGTCTCGCCGCTGCCGTTGGCCAGGATCACGTTCGGGGTGCTGGTCCAGGGCGACGTGCCGATCTCGAACCCGCCATTCACGATCTTGTTTCCGGGTGCGACGCAGGGGCTGGTGCCGGTGCCGGACCGGAAGGCGGTGAGGCCGTTCGGGGTTCCCAGACCGGTCGGCCCGTCGTAACCGGCCCCGGCGGTGCACAGGTAGGCCGGGTTGCAGGTGCCGTTGCGGCCGGATGCGACGTCGAACAACGCCGCCGGGTGCTGGTACGGGAAGGACGCGGGGTAGTACTGGGCCGGCGGTGGCCCGGCCAGCGCGTACACGCCGGCGATGATCGGCGCGGCGGCGCTGGTGCCTCCGTAGACCTGCCAGCCGCCGGACTGGTACGTGTCGTAGACCGCCACGCCGGTGGCGGGGTCGGCGACGGCGGAGACGTCGGCGATCGTGCGCCTGGCGCACCCTCCGTCGCTCTGCCACGACTGCTTGGCGATGTACGCGGCGCATCCGGACCCCGAGCCGCTCCACGTCGTCTCGCTCCAGCCGCGCGCGCCGGACGCTCTCGACAGGCTGGTGCCGCCGACCGCGGTCACGAAGCGGGACGCTGCCGGATACTCGGTCCGGTATCCGTCGTCACCGGAGGAGGCGGTGATCGCCACTCCGGGATGGTCGAAGTAGGAGGTGTCGAATCCCGGAGCGTCGGAGGTCTCCGGCCCGCCGTAACTGTTCGAGACGTACTTCGCGCCCATGCGGACGGCGGTGCTGACCGCCCCGCCGAGTTCGGAGAGGTACGGCTGGGCGGCCTCGACCAGCAGGATCCGGCAGCTCGGGCAGATGGCGGACGCCATGTCCAGGTCCAGCGACTCTTCTGCCGCCCAGCCGGCGTCCGGGGTGGGCAGGCTGTTGCCTCCGTTCTCGTCGACCTTCCGGAAGCAGCCGTTCGCGGTGGTGCACGGCGGGAGCCCGTACTGAGCGCGATAGACCGCGAGGTCGGACTCGGCGTTCGGATCGTCGTACGCGTCGACGATCGCAAGCGTCTGCCCGGCGCCGCCCGAGGACGGCAGTGCGTAGGCGCTCCGCAGGTCGGCGGGTCCGAAGCCGCTAGGCGCGATCAGATGCTGGATGCCGCGCGACGGCTTGACGTCGGTACGGATCAACGTGAGGCACGCCACCTGGTTCCGGCGCGTCGGCGGCGCGCACGCCCGCCTGATCAGTGCCTTTCCGGCGGAGATGGTGGCCGGAGCGGCGACGGAGTGACTCCCCGGCCCCGGGTCGGCGGTACGCGCCGCGGCGGGAGAGGCCACGAATCCGACGGCCAGGACGATCGCGGCGAGCACCGTAAGGCCGGCACGCCTCATCCGCGACTGCTCAATGTCCGACATGGCGCTTCTCCTCAGCCGGGTGTCGACGAAGCATCTGCGCGACCGCTAACGGTCACGACGACCACCGTCGACACTTTCGGCCGGGGAGACGGAAACCGGCATGCCAGTGATGCCGAACCTTGCCGATTCGATTAACCCACCCGCACCGAGGAAGAAGCCCGGCCGTGGCACCGGGTCGCAGCCGCGGCCTCCACTGGGGGTGGCCACCCGCAGATCACAACTTTGGGGAGCGGCCACGGAACGAACGGAGTCCACGATCGAGAGCCGACGGCAGCCGTTCCCACGGCTCCGCCGGCTCCGGCCTGGTATTCGGTCTCAGTCCCATTCCAGGGGCACGGTGTCACGGACGGGCTCGCCGGGCTCGCCGCCGGCGTCCGTGAACGCCCGCAGCCCGTCCACCAGCCCGGCCCGATGACCCGCGGGCATCGCGGCGACGATGGCCGCGATCTCCTCCCGCCGGCGAGCCGTGACCTCTTCCACGATCTGCTGCCCGGACTCGGTCAGCCGCAGCAGGACCTCCCGGCGGCTGGCCGGATTGGTCCGCCGGCTCACCAGGCCCGCGGCCACGAGACGCTCGACCATCCGCATCGCGGTGGACGGATTGACCGCGAGATCCTCGGCGAGGGTCACCAGCTTGGTCTCTCGACGGGCGGCCAGCACCACCAGCAGCCGGAACTGCGGAAGCGTCACCCGCTCCCCCACCGACGCGAGCGACCGCACCGAGATCCCCATCAGCAACCGCGAAGCGGTCAGCACCGCGGACGTCACCGCGTCGACGTCCTCCGCCGGCGTCGGCTCCGGCTGCATCGGTTCGATCGCGCTTTCGGTCATGGGTCTGTTCTACCCGGTACCCCGGCCGCCCATTGCACGATGCAATGATCGGCTCAGCGCCGGCACCCGACCGCCGTCCAGCCGGCCCGCAGCGGTTTCTCGATGCGGGTGGGCCGCCACTCGCACAGGTGGACCACGCCGGGCTCGAGGATGTCCAGCCCCTCGAGGTAGCCGGTGACCTGGTCGCGGGTCCGCGCGATGAAGGGGGCGTTCGCGCCCCGGTAGGCGGTCGCCACGTTCGCGTTGCGGCGTTCCTCCACCGCGGCGTGGGAGAGGATGACGTGGCTGCCGGGCGCGAGCACGTCCCGGTACTCCCGGACGAGACCGGCCGGGTCCTCCTCGTCGGCGACGAAGTGGAGGACGGCCACGAACAACAGCCCGACCGGGCGGCTGAAGTCGATCAACTTCCGGGTTTCCGGGTCCTCCAGGACGGCGCCCGGATCGCGCAGGTCGGCGCGGACGACGATGGTGCGCTCGTCGGAGGCCAGCAACGCCCGTGCGTGGGAGATCACCACCGGGTCGTTGTCCACGTAGACCACCCGGGCGTGCGGGTGAACGGACTGCGCGATCTCGTGCACGTTGCCCTGCGTCGGCAGCCCCGAGCCGAGATCGATGAACTGGTCGACGCCGCGGTCCGCGACGTGCCGCACCGCCCGCTGGAGGAACTCCCGGTTCGCCCGGGCGACCGCGCCGACGTCGGGCAGGGCCTCGGTGACCTTCTCGGCGGCCGCCCGGTCGGCGGCGAAGTGATCCTTCCCGCCGAGGAAGTAGTCGTACATCCGTGCGACGCTCGGCGTGGTGGGGTCCAGGTCGAGTCCGGCCGACCCGGTCCTGGCGCCTTCACTCATCCAGCGGGTCATCGGCCACGACCCCCGCCGCTGCGAACGATCACCCCAAGATCGTACTGCCGGTCGCCCGGGGCGATCGTGGGCATCGCGCGACTACACGATGTGAGGATGTGGCGGACCCGCGCCGCCGTCACCATGGGTATACGCGGCGTGTCGCCCGGCCGGCCGCGTGGGCCCGGGGTCCGCAGCCCCGGGGCGCGCGTCCGCTGCTCGTGGCGGCCGCGTGGGCCCGGGGTCCGCAATCCCGGGGCGCGCGTCCGGTCCTCGTGGCGGCCGCCGTCGTCGTCCCGGCTCGCCATGGGACAGGGGGAGGTGGACCGGATGGCCAACGGCCGGTGTCACGAACTCCGCATCGGGGTGCTCGGCTCGTACGGCGGGCTGAACCTCGGCGACGAGGCGATCCTCGCCTGTGTCCTCGACAGCCTGCGGCAGATACGGCCCGGGGCGCAACAGGTCGTGTTCAGCCGGCACCCCGAGCACACCCGCACCTGTTTCGGCACCCCGGCGGTGGGCTACACCGAGGTCTCGCTGGGGCAGCTCGCGGAGATAGAGGCCGGGCTCGACCTGCTCATCCTCGGCGGGGGCGGCATCCTCCACGACGGCCTGGCCGCCTCGGTGATGCGGCCGGTGCGCCTCGCCCACCGGCTGGGCGTCCCCACCTTCGGCTACGCGATCGGCGCCGGGCCGCTGACCGGCCACGAGGAGATCGACGTCGTACGGGACACCATCGAGCGGATGACCGACCTGACGGTCCGGGACCACGAGTCGATACTCGTCCTCGAGGGGATGGGGGTCACTCGCGAGATCCCGGCGACCGCCGACGCGGCGGTGCTGCTGGAGCCGGAGGAGTTCACCGAGGAGATGCTGCTCCGAGAGGGCATCGACGGCCAGACCCGCCTGGTGGGGATCTCGGTCCGCGAGCCGGGCCGGGCGGCCGACAACCTCGACGAGAGCAGCTATCACGGTCTGCTCGCCGAGGTCACGGACTTCATGACGTGCCGGTACGAGGCCCAGGCGGTGTTCATCCCGATGGAGCGCGGGGACATCGCCCACTCTCACGCGGTGCTCTCGGCGATGAGCGCCCCGGAGAACGCCCGCGTCCTCAATCGCACGTACAGCCCCGGGCAGATCGCCGGGCTCATGCGTCACCTGGACTTCGCGGTCGGCATGCGGCTCCACTTCCTGATCTTCGCCGCCCGCGCGGGCGTACCGGTGCTGCCGTTGCCGTACGCGGGAAAGGTCTTCGACTTCGCGCAGACGATCGGTGCTCCCGCGCTGACCGGCATCGCGCGGCGGCAGGCGGGCCCGCTCCTGGCGGAGCTCGATCGGCTGTGGGACGAACGGGGCGCGTGCTCCGCGATGCTGCGGGAGCGATTCCAGGTCCTGCGCGAGCGTGCGCGGGAGAATCAGGCGCGGTGCCGAGCGCTCATCGACCGGCTGGCCCCGGTCTGATGGCGCCGGACCGGTTCGTGCACGACGCCCGTGATCACGGACTCACCGGGGACGGCCGCACCAACGACCAGCCCGCCCTGCAGGCCCTGGTCGACGAGCTCGGAGCGGCCTACGCGGCCGACGGCCGGCCGCGTACGATCTTCTGCCCGTCGGGGCTGTACTCGATCCGGGACCGGGGCACCGTCTGGCGGAGCGGGGTGTCCTTGATCGGCGCGGGACCGGCGGCCACGAGGTTCGCCCTGGCCAACCCCGGCGCCCCGGCCGCCGCGACCCCGCTGGCCTACTTCACGGCCCTGCAGCACGGCGCCGGCCGCGGGAACCCCATCGCCGACTGCACCTTCGCGCAGTTCGAGATCGACGGCTCCGGCGTGAGCCTCGCCCAGTACGACGTGCTGGCCAAGGGACTCGGCCTGCAGTACGTCCTGCGCGGGCGCTTTCACGATCTCTACATTCACGACACGCCCGCTACCGGGTTCGGCTGCGACTTCCTGCAGGACACCTTCGTGGACGACCTGCTGGTCGTGCACTGCGGGCGGCTGGAACGCCAGGGCGAGTGGCTGGGCGGAGCCGGCATCGGCATCGGCACCGGCGGGTGGGGCGCCACGGAGCGCTGCACCGTGTCCTCGTGCACGACGGTGCGTAACGGCACCAACGGCATCTTCTTCGAGCTCCAGGACCGGCGGTGGCCGACGACCCGCGGCATCCGGGTGCTCGGCTGTCACTCGGAGGGCAACCGGTTCGGCATCTCCGACTGGGGCGCCGACGGGCTGGTCGTCTCCGGATGCACGATGATCGGTAACCACCAGGCCGGCTACGACGTCTCGGCGCTGGGCACGTCCGCCGTCGCCGGGCGCGGCGGGATCGTGGCCGGCTGCATCATCGAGGACAACGTCTGGGATGGTGTCGCGATCGGCAACACGCCGGGCCCGTACACCTTGGCGGGCAACCGCATCAGCCGGAACGGCCGGTACGGGTACTGGCAGCACAACCTGGCCGGCGGCCCCCAGGAGGCGGCCGGCAACATGATCATCGATGCCAACGAGTTCTGGGACAACGGCCTGGACGGCATCTTCATCGACTCGGCCCTCGCGGATCCCGACATCGCCGGTAACCGCCTCCGCGGCAACGGCCGCCAGTGCGAACCCGCGACCGGAGGCGAGGGCGACACCGTCTCCTACGGAGCGCGGTCGCTGATCGACACCGCGGCCGCCTGGCGGCCGAACGGGCACATCGGCAAATGCGTCACGGCGGGCGCGCAACAGGCCATCGTGATGGGCAACAGCCCCACCGAACTCGCCCTCGCGCCCTTCCGCCCCGGCGCCATGACCGCGTGGCCGGACGGCACCCCCTCCCCCGGGTCCCCGTACCGGCTGCCCGAGGCCCCGGACGTCAGAGCCGGGCTCACGCTCGCCGCCGCCGTCGACAGCCCGACGATCCGCGACAACCGGGTCTGGGACGGCCAGGCCCGCAAGACCCAGACCCACGGGCTGGTCATCACCGACGCCGGGACCTGCGGAACCGCCTGGGTCCACGACAACGCCCTGACCGGCAACGCCGTCGCCGCGACCCGTTTCGACACCGAACCCTCCGGGGGCTGCTGGTACCACAACCACGGCCTCGACGAATGCCCCGGCCGCCCTGGAAGCGGCCGGTGACCTCATGGATTATCGGCGGCCCTGGCGCGGGCCAGCAGATCACGGATGAGGGAGACCACTTCGGTCGGGGTGAACTCCAGGGCGTTCTCGCCGACGGTCACCTCGAAGCTGCAGCGGGCCGGGTCCGGACCGGACCGTACGCGGCCCCAGAGCTGGACGCCCTGCTCGGCGAGGATCGCCGCGCCGGCCCGCTCGACCGCCCGCCTGGGGGCGGGCAGGTGGATGTGGAACATCGGCGTCTGCGGAGGATCGGGGTGGACGCGGGCGGCACCGTCGGCGTTGACGGCCTTCGCGATGGCGATCGCGTGGTCGCGGTAGGCGGGCATGCGGGAGGCCAGCGTGTCGAGGTCCACCAGCGCGGCCAGGGCCAGCGGCCACGCGTCGGCGATGCCGCCGCCGAGCCGCTGCCGCCACACCCTCGCGGCGCGTACGGTATCGGTGTCCGCGGCCAGGACGGCGCCTCGCACGCCCTGGAGGCTCTTGTAGAGCGAGACGTACACCGAGTCGAACAAGGCGGCGATCTCGTCGAGAGGCCGCCGGTAATAGGTCTGGGCCTCCCACAGCCGGGCACCGTCCAGATGCGCGGCGGCGCCGGTCGCCCGTACGAGCGCGACCTGGTCGCGAAGCTCGTCCCACTCGGGGAGCAGGCCGCCGAGATCGCGCTGGGGCAGCTCCCAGACCGCCGCGGCCAGCGGTTCGCCGATCGCCGCCAGGTCCTCGGTCCGCATCAGCTCGAAGGGATCCCCGGTGCGGTGGAACCACAGACCGTGGACGGCGTTGTAGCCCTGCTTCTCCCAGACGTCCAGGTGGGACTGCGGGTGGGCGGCGAAGGCCCGGCGTCCGCGCCGGTCGGCGTGGACCCGCAGCGCGACCTGCTGCGCCATCGTCCCGGTCGGGAAGAACAGCGCGGCCGGTTTGCCGAGCAGCTCGGCCAGCCGCCGTTCCAGGACGGCGACCGGACCGTCGGGACCGTCCGGCGGGGTGTCCTCGTCGACCATCGCGAGCATCCGTTCGAGCATCGCGCGGGGCCGGCGCCGGATCGGGGCGTGCAGGAACAGAGAGCGCCGAACGGCTGACCCGTGATCGGTCGCGGTCACGGTCGGTCCAGCAGCGTGTACGTCGACATGCGGCCACTATTGCAAACTATTCGCAGTTACATCAAGCATGCAAATGCGTTCAGGTAGCACGGATTGTCTCGCCGCGCGCGCCTGAGCGCGACGCCGCCCCGGTGAGATGGCACGCCGGGTCGCCCGCCGAACTTCATTACTATTCATGTAGTAGGTTGGCTGAGAGTAGGCCGAAGATGACCAACGGTCACCGGCCCGCGGCCGCCGTCTGCCGGGCCGGACCCGTACACCGCACCTGTCACCAACCCTGGGGGAGAGATGACAAGGCCGGAAGCCTTGACCGAAGCCGACCTCGCCGGCGCCGGCGGATACGTGATGAAGAAATTGCCAGAGGTCACTCTGGCCTTCTGGATAATGAAGATCGCCGCGACGACGCTCGGCGAGACGGCCGGCGACCTGTTCGCCCAGACGCTGAAGCTGGGCTACTTCCTCACGACGATCGCACTGTTCCTGATCTTCCTCGTCACGCTGGTGATCCAGCTCGCTTCACGGCGGTACAACCCGTTCTTCTACTGGACGGTGATCATGTCCACGAGCATGGTCGGCACCACGACGTCGGACTTCATGAACCGCGACGCGAGCGCCAAGTACCTCCCCGAAGGGGCGAAATCGCTCGGCTGGGGACCGCAGGGTCTCGGCCTGGATTACCCGGTCGGCGCCGCGATCCTGATCTCGATCCTGATCGCCGTCTTCGTGGTCTGGAAGTTCACCGGGCTGACCTTCGCGATCCGCGACATCAACACCTTCCGCGGCGAAACGTTGTTCTGGTCGGCGATCCTCGTCTCCAACACGCTCGGCACCTCGATGGGCGACTTCCTGTCCGACAGCTCAGGCCTCGGATACGGCGGAGGCGTCCTGCTCATCACCGGGCTGCTCGCCGCGCTCCTCGCGCTCAGGTACACGCCCGCCGTGCCGAACGTGCTGCTGTTCTGGCTCGCCTTCGTCCTGACCCGCCCGTTCGGCGCCACGGCGGGCGACCTGCTCACCAAGCCGGCCGCGAAAGGCGGCCTCGACCTGGGGACCGCCGGCTCGTCCGCCGTCCTGCTCGCCGCCTTGTTCGCCCTGATGGGCTGGGCCCACATCCAGAACAGCCGTCAGCCGGCCACGGCGACCTAGAAAATCCCCGGGTCGGCTACTATCGTGGTAGTAGAAATCATCTGGGACGAGTGGGAGACGATGCTGGTCAACCTCCTTTTCGGCAGCGCCGGCCTGGTGTTCATCTGGCACCTTCAACTCGCGCCGCTGCTGATCGACCGGCCCGGCCGAGGTGACGCCGACGACCCGGCGACGCGGCGTGCGGATGACGCGCCGCGAGGATCACAAGCACCGTGATCGCCGCCAAGGCGATCAGGACGTAGAGGTTCCCGCGCGCGAGCTCGAAGCCGTGCCAGTGGTGTTCCCGGTGCCGCCCGAACGGAACGGTGCGGATCAGGCCCTGCGGCAGCGCCGGCAGGCCGGGAACCGCGAAGATCCACGCTCCGAAGAGAACCTCGAGGCCCAGACCCCCGGCGAGCCAGACCCACGTGCGCCGCGGCGGGCCGGTCATCCGGTCGGCGGCGAGCACGAGCGCCGGCGCGATCCACACCCAGTGGTGCGACCAGGAGATCGGCGAGATCAGCAGGCCGGTCGTCGCGCAGGTCACGACGGCGAAGGGCTCACGGCCGACGCGGCTCTGCCGGGCCGCGAGCCACAGCCCGGCGGCTCCGACCACCGCCGCGCCGCCCAGCCAGTACGGCCGGGCGGCGTTCTCGCCGCCGAGGAACCGGACGAGCATGCCGTACAGCGACTGGTTCCCCACCCAGTCCACCGGGCCCACCCGGCTCGGCGCCATGAACAGCCGGTCCCCCCAGAACCGCCCGGACTCGTGCGGGAGGGCCACGAAGCCGATGGCGATCGTCAGCAGGAACACGGCGATCGCGACCGCGGCCGCGCGAAACCGCCGGGTGACGAGCAGGTAGGCGATGAAGATGCCGGGCGTGAACTTGATGCCCGTGGCGATGCCGATCCCGACGCCCTTCCAGCGGCGGCCGTCGCCCTGCCCGAGGTCGGCGACGACCAGGGCCATCAGGATCAGGTTGATCTGGCCGAACCACAGTGTCTTCTGCACCGGCTCGGTCCACAGCGCCGCCGCGGTCACCAGGAGCGTCGCTCCGAGCAGCGCGGGGCTGCGACGACGGCCGAGCGTCCGAAACATGATCCAGACGGCCGTCACCAGCGCGGACAGGCTCGCCAGCGTCATGATCCAGCGCAGCGCGGCCATCGGGAGCACCGACAGCCCGGCGAAGATCACGGCGGCGATCGGCGCGTACGTGAACGCGAAGCCGCCGATCGTCTCGTCGTACAGGCGGTCGGAGCGCCGGGCGAGCAGGCCGCCCCAGCGGTAGACCTTCAGGTCGGACATCGCCCACAGGTCGTGGGGATGGGCGAGCACGGTCATCGCGTAGGCGGCGACCGCGACGCCGAACGCGAGCAGGCCGCAGGCCAGCAGGGCGAGGCCGCTCCGGGTCATCCGCGGGGCGTCCGCTCGCCGGTGACGAGGGCGAACTGACGCTCCCAGCGGTCGAGGACGGTGTCCGGCTCGTACCGCCGGACGGACTCGCGGGCCGCCTCGGCGAGGGAGTCGCGCAGGGCGGCGTCGCGGATCAGCCGGTCGAGGGCGGCGGCGAACTCCGTCGTGTTGCCCGGTGCGACGATCAGCCCGTCGTGGCCGTCGGTGAGCAGTTCGCGGATGCCCGGTGCGCAGTCGAAGGCGACGGTGGGCAGTCCGTACGCCATCGCCTCAATGACCGACATGGGGAAACCCTCTTCGCGCGAGGGCAGCGCGAAGATCGACGCGCCGGTCAGCGCCGTCTCGATGTCGGAGGTCGGGCCGGCGAACTCCACGCTGTCGGAGACACCGGCTTCGGCCGCCTGGCGGCGCAGCGCGTCCTCATCGGGGCCGGAGCCGTACAGGCGCAGCCGCCAGGACGGGTGGCGCGGTGCGATCTCGGCCCACGCTTCAAGCAGCATGTCCTGGCCCTTCTCGAAGGCCAGGCGTCCGTGCCGGACGACGACCGGCTCGGTGCGTGGCGAGACGGAGCGCGGGACGACGTGTAGGGGGTTGGGCATCGCGCCCGCGGTGGACATGTCGTCGAAGGCCCACGCGTCCGCGTCGGCGTCGGTCAGCGCGAGCAGCAGATCGGTGCCGGCGAAGTGGCGCTTCACCCGCTCGTAGCGCGAGGACCGGCGGGTGGCCTCGTACGACTCGTGGCTCATGCCGATCACCGGCATCCTCGCCGTGTCGGCGCGTGCCACCCATTCCATCGCCCAGACCTGCGCCGCGATGACGACGCCGCCGGGACGGGCGGCGCGGAAGAGCGCGCTGAGACGTGCGGCGCCGCGCCGGACCATCAGGCGATGGCGCAGTTCCCGCCGGAGCGTGCCGACCGGTCCGCTCGCCGGTGGCAGGTCGCGGTCGTGCAGCACGGTGACGGTGTACGGCAGGTCGTGGCCGTAGTCGTGGGGACGGTCGGCGTGCGTGATGCCGACCAGGTGCACACGGTGGCCTCGATCGGCGAACATCCGGCCGATGTCGTGCGCCCAGCGCTGCAGGCCGCCGAGTTCTTCCACGTTGTTGCAGACGATGAAGACGTCGCGGGCCTCAGCCACGGTCGCCTCCGGTGAAGAAGCGCTCGACGATCGCCTTGGCCGCGGTGCCGGTGTCGTACTCACCGAACCGTTCGACGAAGCGCCGCCGCCGGTCGGCGTGGTCGCGGCGAGCGCCGTCCAGATCCCCGAGCGCGGCGAACAGTCCGGCCTCGTCGCCGACGACCGGGCCCGGCGCGTGCTCGGCGAGGTCGAAGTACGCTCCGCGCTGCCGGCTGACGTAGTCCTCGGCGTCGGGCGTGTAGAAGATCATCGGCCGCTCCAGCAGCGCGTAGTCGAACATGACCGAGGAATAGTCCGTGATCAGCGCGTCGGCCAGCAGCATCAGCGTGGTCACGTCGTGCTCCGCGCCGACGTCGATCACTGTGCCGCGCAGGCCCGGCGGCACCACCGCGCGGCTGAGGTAGTGGGCGCGGATGAGCAGGACGTGGGACTCGCCGAACTCGCGGGCGAAGCGGTCGAGGTCGAACGGGATCTCGAAACGCGCGGCGGGCCTGCCGTTCTCGTCGGTCCGGAACGTCGGCGCGTACAGCACGACGGCGCGCTCGTCGTCTTCCAGGCCGAGCCGCCGGCGCAGTGCCGCCTGCTCCTCGGGATCACCGCCGGTGACCAGCGCGTCGTTGCGCGGGTACCCGACCCGCAGGGGCTCGGCCGTCACTCCCAAGCCCTTGACGAGGGTGCGGACGTCATGCTCGGAGCGGACGGCGAAGTGGTCGAACCGGCCGATCATCGTGCGCAGCCGGTCATGTTCGAACCGGGTGCCCTGTTTGACCGTGGGCTCGTCGAAGCCCATCCGCTTGAACGCCGACCCGTGCCAGGTCTGGATGTAGGTCGTCTCGGGACGTTTGACCAGCTCGGCGGGGAAGCCCTGGTTGTCGATCCAGTACTGGGCGCGGGCCAGGGCCCGGTAGTACGCCCACGAGCCGCGCTTGACCAGCGTGGTGTCGGCGGGAAAGCCCCGGCGGCTGCCGCTGTAGGACCAGATGGCCTGGTAGGGCGCGCCGCGCTCCTGGAGCGCGCGGTGGATGTACTTGGGGTTGTCGGAGTACTGGGCGCCGAGGTGGCTCTCGAAGACGATCGTGCCCTTCTTGACCGGCAGCCGGACGAGGAGCCGGTTGAACACGGCGATCTTCGTGTCCCGGCCGGTGAGCCGGCGGATCAGCGACCTCTCGACGCGGCCGAACCACTGCCACCAGCGCCGTCCGAGAGCGGTCCGGGCGACGTGGCGCAGGGCGGGCAGTGTCGTTCGCGCGGGCCACCCTTCGCCCACGATGCGCAGTGCGAGCTCGCCGGACTCGGCGACGTAGGCCTCGAGGTGGTCGCCTGCCACGCGGGTCAGCCGTGGCCGTACGGGCACCCGTACGTCGTCGTGCGCCGTTCCGTCCGAGGCAAGCCGCACGGTGACGGTGTCGCCGCCGACCTTGAGGCGCAGCCAGAGACCCCAGGTCTGGTCGACCAGCCCGATCGGGCGGATCCGGCGGGCCGGCGCGAACGCGGCCTCCCAGCGGATGCCGTCCGCCTCGTGCCGTACGGTCACCGGAACGCGGAAGGCGCGATTCTTCCGGCGGCGGTCGCGGATCTCCAGCGTTCCGGACGGTTCCAGGTCGGTGCCGAGGTGACCCAGCGGGTTGACGACCGTGCCCGCGACGCGGAGCTCTCCCCCGGCTCGGCTCATCGCGGTGACCTGACCGCCCAGGTCGAAGGCGTCGAGTGGAGCCGAGTGGAGCCCCAGGTCGGTGACGTCCAGGATCCGGCGGCCCAGCGCGGTCTGGAGCTGGTCGCCGGACCAGTAGATCCGCCCGTCGCGTTCGACCGGTTCGATGGACAGGACCGGTTTCCGGCCTTTCTTCGCGGCGTAGTCGGCCGCCGCCATGGCGCCCTCGATGTCCCCGTGCCGGACCAGGTACGCGCCGATGGCGGGCAGCGGGTTGCACTCCGCGAAGACCGCGGGGTCCAGCTCGGCGAGATAGGACCGGGCCAGATCGAGGAACGCGCGGCGGTACTCCGGGTCTCGGCTGCGCAGCTCCCGCAGGTACAGGAGCAGGTCGTGGTTGACGAACTTCACGTTCTTCAGCCGCGCGAGCGAATCGGCGCCGTGGGCGTGGAACGCCGCGTCGATGCGCCGGTGGATCTCCAGGCGGTCGGCGAAGTTGCGCAGCTCCGCCCGGCGGTTGGTGATCGACAAGGTGTCGTCCCGCGGGACGACGAACCAGTTGTAGACCCGGTGCGGAATGGTCACGATCCGCCGCGCGGCGACGTACGCCTGCGCGCTGAACAACAGGTCCTCGTAGTGCAGCCGGTCGACGAACCACAGGCCATTGCGATCGAGGAAGTCGCGCCGGTAGCACTTGTTGGTCGACAGGGTGTCGTACAGCAGGTCGGGGTCGTCCAGGACGCTTTCGTACACCCGGCGCTCGCGGTACAACCACGGGTACCAGTTCTGCTCCCGGTCGGGGAAGACGCGGACGCAGCGGCCCGAGACCAGGTCGGCGCCGGTCTCGTCCGCGGTCGTCACGAGGTTCCGGCAGGCATGCGGGTCGAGGGTGTCGTCGCTGTCGAGGAACATCACGTACCGCCCGCGCGCGGCCTCGATCCCCACGTTGCGCGGCCGCCCGCACCCGCCGGAGTTCGCCGGGAGCGTGAGGTTCCGAACCCGATCCGGATGGGCGGCGGCCAGCCGGGCGGTCACCTCCGGTGTCGCGTCCGTGCTCGCGTCGTCGACGATGACGATCTCGACGCCGGGCAGCGACTGCTCCAGCGCCGAGCGAACCGCGCGGGCGATTCGGGCCGCGTCGTTGTAGACGATCACGACGACGCTCACATCAGGTTCCGGAAGCAAACGGTCCCACCGCCTTCGTCCTCGCGATCAACTACTATCGCGATAGTACGATTTCGATAGTAATTGCACCGTAAAGGCGTCGATCCAGAGGGGCCGACCCGGGGAAACGAGGACAACGCAGCACTTCATCGCCGACGTCGGGTACGCCGCCCGCGCCGTACCGGCCGGGCCACCGGTCGCTCGATCTGAGAAGGCGTGCCGCCGAAGGACGTAGAGACCCGCTCCCGACGCGGCCCCGTCCATCCTGCGATGTAGCCGTACATCGGCCGGTGGACCTTCGCCACCTGCCGGAATCCTCCGGGCGGGCGACGAACGAGCCCGACGTGAGGCCTTAGCGTTCTCCCTGAGTACACCGCTGAATCTCCCAAGGAAACGATGATGATCGAGGCCAAGGGCCTGACGAAACGCTATGGCGACAAGACCGCCGTGAACGACCTGTCGTTCACCGTCCGACCCGGGATCGTCACCGGGTTCCTCGGCCCGAACGGGGCCGGCAAGTCCACGACGATGCGCATGATCCTCGGCCTGGACCGGCCGACCTCCGGTTCGGTGACCATCAACGGCCGGCCGTACGCCGGCCACGCGGCGCCGCTGCACGAGGTCGGCGCCCTGCTGGAGGCCAAGGCCATCCACACGGGCCGGACCGCCTACAACCACCTGCTGGCGCTGGCCGCGACCACCGGCATTCCGCGCGGTCGGGTCGACGAGGTCATCGACCTGGTCGGCCTGCGCGACGTCGCCCGCAAGCGCGCCGGCGGCTTCTCCCTCGGCATGGGCCAGCGCCTCGGGATCGCGTCGGCGCTGCTGGGCGATCCCAAGACGCTGATCCTCGACGAGCCGGTCAACGGCCTGGACCCCGAGGGCATCCTGTGGATCCGTAACCTGCTCAAGGACCTGGCCGCCGAAGGACGCGCCATCTTCGTCTCCTCCCACCTGATGAGCGAGATGGCCCTGACCGCCGAGCACCTCATCGTCATCGGCCGGGGAAAGCTGATCGCCGACACCTCCGTCGCCGAGTTCATCGAGCGCGCCTCCACCGGCCGGGTCAAGGTCCGCTCTCCCCAGGCGTCCCGGCTGCGCGACCTGCTGGCGGGCCCGGACGTCACGGTGGCGGAGACCGAGGAGGGCACCCTGCTCATCAGCGGGCTCACCAGCGACCAGATCGGCCAGATCGCCGCCGACAACGGCGTCACGCTGTTCGAGCTGGCGCCGCAGCAGGCCTCGCTGGAAGAGGCGTTCATGGAGCTGACCGGCGAGTCCGTCGAATACCGGGCCCCCGCCCGCACCCCGGAAAGGTCCGCGGCATGACCACCGCCACCGCACCCGTTCGGACCGGCAGGGTCACCCAGCTGCGCGTTCTGAACTCCGAGTGGATCAAGCTCCGGACCCTGCGCTCCACCTTCTGGTCGCTGTTCGCCGCGATCGTCGCGACCATGGGCCTCGGCATGCTCTTCAGCTGGGGCTTCGCCACCCGTGTCGGCGACCACGCCCGTCCCATTCGCGACGCCGCGACCATGGCGGTGACCGTGCCGCTCCGGCCGTACGTCATCGCCCAGCTCGCGGTGGGCGTGCTCGGCGTCATGGTGATCACCGGCGAGTACTCCACCGGGATGATCCGCGCCACCCTGTCCGCCGTCCCCAACCGGCTCCCCGTGCTGTGGGCCAAGGCCGTGGTGTTCAGCGTGGTCGTCCTGGTCCTGATGGAGATCGTGTCCTTCGCGACCTTCTTCGGCGGCCAGGCGATCCTGTCCACCCAGCACATCCAGGCCACGCTCTCCTCGCCGCAGGCGCTGCGGATCGTCACCGGGGTCGGGCTCTACCTCACGGTCGTCGGCCTCCTCGGCACCGCGCTCGGTGCCATCATCCGCAGCACCGCCGGGGCCATCGCCGCGCTGTTCGGCATCCTGCTGGTGCTCCCCGTCCTGGGCGAGGTCCTGAACCTCACGTCCTGGGGCAAGCACATCACGCCGTACCTGCCGAGCAACGCCGGCGGCGACCTGCTCACCAACGCCCCCGACCCCGGATCGCTCGGCCCGTGGACGGGGTTCGGGGTCTTCGTCCTCTACACCGTCATCGCGATGGCGGTGGCCGCGTTCCTGCTCAAGCGCAGGGACGCCTGACGCCTCGATGATCGGCTCCTCGCCCGAGTCCGGCCCCGGCGCGCTCGACGCGCGCTGGGGCCCTCGCCTGCGTGCGCTCGCCGGCCGGCATCCCGCCGTCGTCGACAGCGCGTTCGCGCTCGTCGTGCTCCTCTTCGGGGTACCCCACCTGCTCAAGGAACCGCCGAAGCAGCCTCTTCTCGGCTGGGGACTGCAGATCGCGCTCCTCGTGCCGCTGATCTGGCGGCGACGCGCGCCGTTCACCGCCTTCGGCGTGGTCGCGGCGCTGGCGTTCGCGCAGTGGCTCGCCGGAGTGCTGCTGTCGACCGGCGACCTCGCCGTGCTCATCGCGTTGTACTCGGTCGCGGCCCACTCGACGCTGCGCCGGCTGCTCGTGGCGGCGGGCATCGTGGAGATCGGCGTCGCGATGGCCACCGTCCAGTGGGCCCCGCGGGGTCACCTGGGAAAGGTCTTCGTCCTGTTGTCCGGGATGACCACGGCCGCCGCCGTCATCGGGCTGAACATGCGCACCCGCCGCGCCTACCTGGCGTCGCTGGAGGACCGCGCCGCCCGCCTCGAGAAGGAGCGCGACCAGCAGGCCCAGATCGTCGCCGCCGAGGAACGCGCGCGGATCGCCCGCGACGTCCACGACATCGTCACCCACAGCCTGTCGGTCATGGTCGCCCTCACCGACGGCGCCGCCTACACCCTCCCGACCTCGCCGGATCGGGCCGCCGACGCCGTCTCCAAGGCGTCGGAGATCGGGCGCCAGGCCATCGCGGAGATGCGGCGTGTGCTGGACGTACTCCGCCAGGACGCCCCGCCGCCCACCGGGCTGAGGCGCCCGCAGCCGGGGCTGAGCCAGCTCGACGCGTTGCTCGCCGAGGTCCGCGCCGCGGGACTCCCGGTGGAGTTCGTCGTCACGGGACGGCCGCCCGCCATGGCCTCCGGAGCCGAACTCGCCATCTACCGTCTCGTCCAGGAGGCGCTCACCAACGTCCGGAAGCACACCCCGCCGGGGACCACCGCCCGGGTACGGCTCGAGTACACCGCGGCGCACGTGGAGGTCGAGATCACCGACGACGGGCGGCCGGCCGTCGGCGTTCCGGCGGGGCGGCAGCGCACCGGGCACGGCGTCGCCGGGATGCGCGAACGCGTCGCCGTCTACGGCGGCCTGATGGAGGCCGGTCCGCTGCCCGAGGGCGGCGGCTGGCGGGTCCATGCCCGTTTCGAACCGTCCCAGTTGGAGAGCGCCCGATGATCAAGGTTCTGCTCGTCGACGACCAGCCGTTGCTGCGCATGGGCTTCCGGCTGGTGCTGGAGACACAGCCCGACATCAGCGTCGTCGGTGAGGCCGGCGACGGCGCCGAGGCCCTCGACCAGGTGGCCTCGCTGGCCCCCGACGTGGTGCTGATGGACGTACGGATGCCGGGTATGGACGGCCTCGAGGCCACCGAGCGGATCACCCGCGACCACGCCGCCTCGCGCGTCCTCATCCTGACGACGTTCGACCTGGATGAGTACGCGTTCGCCGCCCTCCACGCCGGCGCCGCCGGTTTCCTGCTCAAGAACGTCCAGCCCGCCGAAATGATCGCGGGCATTCGCACGGTCGCCGCGGGCGACGGCGTCGTCGCGCCCCGGCTCACCCGAGTGCTCATCGAGACGTTCACCCGCCTGAACCGCGCACGACCGGGCTCGGCCGACGACCCGCGTCTCGACCGGCTCACCGACCGGGAGCGCGAGGTGCTGATCGAGATGGCGAAGGGACTCTCCAACGCCGAGATCGCCACCGAACTCGGGCTGTCCGAGGCGACGGTGAAGACGCACGTCAGCCGCATCCTCCCCAAACTCGGTCTCCGCGACCGCGTCCAGGCCGTCGTGCTGGCCTACCAGACCGGACTGCTGAGGCCACCGTGAACCGCCTCACATGGATGCGGGATAACACAGAAAGAACGACCGTTAACCTTTCTCTAATCTAGCGCCGGGCTTTGTGAATATGTGCGATCCGACTGCCGCGGATAGCACCTTGACATGCTGGATCCCGCCACCAAGCGGCGGCGATATGCCATCCTTGTCGATATGGCGACGAGTCACCTTCAAAACAGCCCCATAACCGTTACTCGGCGGGCGATGAGCAAAGTCCCGGAAGTGACGGCCTACTTCTGGATCGTCAAGGTCTTGACCACCGGCATGGGCGAGACGACCTCCGACTACCTGGCCCATCGCCTCAACCCGATCATCGCGGTCGCCCTGGCGGGAATCTTCCTCGCGGCCTCGCTGGCGCTCCAGTTCGGCGTCCGACGCTATGTCGCCTGGATATACTGGACGGCCATCACCATGGTCAGCGTCTTCGGCACGATGGCCGCCGACGTGCTGCACGTCGCCCTCGGCATTCCGTACGTTATTTCGACCGCATTCTTTATGGTCGCGCTGGCCGTGATCTTCGCAATCTGGTACGCGAGCGAGAAGACGTTGTCCATTCACAGCATCGTGACGATGCGCCGGGAGCTGTTCTACTGGGCCACCGTCATGACGACGTTCGCGCTCGGCACCGCCACCGGCGACATGACCGCGGTCACCGTCCACCTCGGATACCTCGCCTCGGGCGTCATGTTCGCGGTCCTGATCGCGCTCCCGGCCCTGGCCTACCGCTGGCTGCGGATGAACGCCGTCTTCGCCTTCTGGTTCGCGTACGTCCTCACCCGGCCGCTCGGCGCGTCATTCGCCGACTGGATGGGGGTATCGCGCGCTCGAGGCGGTCTCGCCCTGGGCACGGGTCCGGTCAGCCTGGCCCTGGCCGTCATCATCGTCGGTTTCGTCGGCTATCTGAGCGTGACCCGCAAAGACACGGCACGCTGACTCGTACGGTTCGCGTCCCGGTGCGGGGCTCGCCCGGCACCGGGACCTCGCGATCACGGTCCTGTGATCGTCCGGACGGCCGCGACGTAGCGGCGTACCGCCGGTGCGGACAGGGCACCGGCGGGCAGTTCGACCACGAACGCGCTGTCGGGGACCACGGTGTTCTCCCAGCCGGTGACGCTGCCCGGGTAGTCGGTCAGGGGCCGCGCCGGAAGCCCCACCTGCCGGGCGAAGCGCCGCTCGACCTCCTTCGGCCCCTCCGAGGTGTCGACCACGGCCATGTGCTGGTGGAACCAGATCCCCACGGTCGGCCTGATCCGGCGGATCAACGCGGCGACGGACCTGGACTCCGGCTCCGAGAGGGGACCTGACCCGGCGAAGAACTCCGAGCCCGGCGGGCCGGGCGAACGCCAGCCCGCGGGGAGGTTCCGGTTGAGATCGACTCCGTGGGCGTTGCCGCGCGTGTGGGCGGCGACTCCATCGGGGTTGAGCACCGGGATCACCCACAGGTCGGCGTGGGCGGGGGCCGGGCCGTCGACGAGCGCCCGGGCGACCGCGATCCCCGCCTGCTCGTCCCCGTGGATGCAGCCCACCACCAGCACCTTCCGCGGGCTCGCCGGATCACCCGACTCGACCGCGACGATGGGACGGCCGTCTACGGAGGCGCCGAGCGGCACGGTACGGCGGACCGCCGCAGGCGGAGGCGTCCCGCCGGTGGCGGTGCCGCCGGACGCCGCGCAGCCGCACGGGGACGGCAGCGCGAGAACGCCCGCGATCAACCACCGGCCACTCGTCCGCATGATCCCGTCACCGCCTGGCATTCCGGGGGCGCTACTCCCCTACCCGGGAACTCCTGCCGGGTCACCCTCGGCCGGTCGTCCACACGTCCGTGATGGGGCTGCGCGAGGCCGCCGTCCCCGCGTGGGACAGGCCGTAGGCGTCCTCGATGGTCCGCAGCACGCGGTAATGGTCGATCTTCTCGGGATAGGCGCCGGGCTTCACGGACGCTCCGGCGAAGATGGTGGCGATCTTGTTGCCGGGAGAGCCGTCGTTCTCGTCGAAGGTGACGATGAGCAGGCTGTCGTGGGTACGCGCCCACCGGACATAGCCGTCCAGGTTGTCCCGGATCCAGGCGTCCCCGGTCTTCACCGGGCAGTTGTGCATGTCGTCGCACATGTCCGGGATCACGAACGACACCGTGGGCAGCGCGGCGTAGTCGGCGGGGAAGTCGGCGAAGGACCGGCTCACCGCGTCCGGCAGGTCGGGGAAGTCCGCCCAGGGCACGTGCTTGCGGGCATAGCGCCCACTGTCGCAGGCGGCCCGGTCGAACGCCGGGAGTCCCTCGGCGAAACCGGCGAAGCTCAGCCCCGCGGCGGAGACCTCCGAGGCGAGGTTCGGGGCGGTGTAGGAGTGCGGGCAGGAGTCGTCGGTGAGGCCTTGCGTCGACCCCGAGAACAGCGCCAGGTAGTTCGGCTGGCTGGGGTGCCGGATCGCGTAAGAGTTCGTGAACAGCGCGCCGCTCCGGGCCAGCGACGTCAGGTACGGCGCGTCACGGGCACCGATGATCTGGGTGTCGGACTTGTTCTCCAGCATGACCACGACCAGGTGCCCGAACTGCGGCACCGATCGGACCGCCGGGCTCGGATCGGCGGCAGGGGCGGACCCGCCCTTGCCGCACGCCGCCGTCAGGCACCCGGCGAGGGCCATCGCCGTGAGGAGCAGAGCGCGACGGACACGCCGTTCTTTCACGACTGGCCTCCGGGTGCAGGGCACGGCTACTACCCGGATAGTACCTAGATCCCGGCCAGGGCTCAGGCTCCTGCGGCGGTAACGATCGCGTCGGTGGCGAATCCGGCCAGCACGCCCAGCAGAACTCCCCAGGTGGTCAGCGTCTTCAGCCCCAGTTTGCGGGCCACCGCCAGCAGTTCGATCACCACGTACAGGATGGATCCGGCCGCGAGGGTGAGGAATCCAATGGACACCGTGTCATTGACGACATGCTGGCCGATGAGAGTGCCCAGGAACGTCGGACCGCCGCCGATGAGGCCCAGGAGCGCCAGGTAGCCCCATGACGGCCGGCGGCTTTCGGCGGCCATGGGGGCGACGATTCCGAACCCTTCGGTCGCGTTGTGCAGGCCGAATCCGATGATGAGCAGGACGGCGAGTTGCAACTCGCCGTGGGCGGCGGAGTTGCCGATCGCCAGGCCCTCGGCGAAATTGTGCAGCCCGATTCCGATCGCGATCATCATGGGCAGGTCACCCAGACGCGACAGACCGGTGGCCTCGGCCTGGAATTCGGCCGCCGACGCCGTGCCGGGACCGGACCGCCTCGGAGCCGCCCGCCGGGCGCGGCGTGCGATCGCGCGGTCGAAATGAACGAGGCCGAGCAGTCCGATGCCGAAGCAGACCGCGAACACCGCCCCGTTGCCGATCGCCGCGCCGTACCCGTGATGGCCGAGCGCGGTGTCGACCGGCTCCCACGCGTGTGCGAGCACGTCCCACAGAAGGAAGATCAGGATGCCGGTGGCGGTCGCGTTCAGCAGGGCCCGGACCTTCGGCAGCGGCGAGCGCAGCCGGCCGATCGGCAGGCCGAGGTAGATGGTGAAGCCGGCTATCGCTCCGAGCACGGCGATCTGGGCGGATCCCATGAAGACACTCCGGGGGTCGAGATGTGACGCATGCCTCTGCCGCACCGTTCGCGCACGCTAGATAGGCAAGGCTTGCCTAATACTACCCGGATAGTAGCAAGCGGCCGGTGCCCTCAGTCGGCGTCGTCGTGGCGCAGCAGTTGCTGCAGCAGGCGCTCGTCCTCGGGGGCCAGGTCGGAGATGAAGCGGGCGAGTACGGCCGCGCGGTCGCGGCGCCGCCGGAGCAGGTCGTGCATGGCGGTGGCCGTGTGCGCCGCCTCGTCGACGTTGGGCGAGTAGACGAATCCGCGGCCGGCCCGGGTGCGGGTGGCCAGACCCTTGCGATGCAGCCGCGCGAGGGTGGTCATCACCGTCGTGTAGGCGGGGGTGTCGGGAAGCACGGCCTGCACGTCGGCGGGGCTCATCGGCCGACCGCCTTGCCACAGGGCGGCCAGCACGGCGTCCTCGAGCATGCCGGCGGGCCGCCGTCCCTGCTCGCGCTCCTTGGTCACGTCAATCTCCATGCGTGTGTATTACATCGATAGTAGATCACACGGAACAAGAAGGCCGTACGGGCGGCCGCACACGTGCGCCCATAATGAAGGGCATGGTCGTCGACGTATGGATGCCGCTGCTGGTGCCCCTGCTCGCGGTGCCGCTCGTCCGTCTCCTGGCGGATCGGCTGTCGCCGCGGTCGGCCTCGTGGCTGCTGGCCGCGACCGGCGTTCTCCTGTCCGGCTGCACCGCGCTCGCCCTCCTCTTGCTGACCGGCGCGGGACTCCTCCGGGTTCCGTTCGTGGCGGCCGCCGAGCACCTGTCGCCCGTCCTGCTGCGGCGGATGTCGCCGGTCCCCGTCCCGTTGGCCTGCGCGGCCGGTGCGGCGCTGGCCGTGACGATCATCGTCGCGTTCTGGACGCTCCATCGACGGCGGGCCGTCCTCACGCTGGCCAGGAACGCCTCCCGGTCGCGCCGCGGCGGGCTGACCGTGTTGCGGGACGAGTTGCCGGACGCCTATGCCGTTCCCGGCCGTCCCGGCACCGTCGTGGTCACGACCGGCATGCTGCGGGCGCTGGACGCCCGCGAGCGCGACGTCCTGCTCGCTCACGAGCGCGCGCATCTCGCCGGCCGCCACCACTGGTTCACCCTGGCGATGGACGTTGCGACCGTCCTGCATCCGGCGCTGGCCGCCCTTCGCGGCCCCCTGCGTTACCACCTCGAGCGCTGGGCCGACGAGTCGGCGGCGGACACCGTCGGGGACCGGCGTCTCGTGGCCCGCGCCATCGCACGGGCCGCGCTGGCGCGGAGCCGAGTGGGCTCGCCCGTCTCCGCGCCCGGCCCGGTCCTCTCCGCCATCAGCGGCCCCGTTCCCCGCCGGGTCGCGGCGCTCCTGGCCACTCCGGCGCCGAGACGGTCTCGGTTGCTGCCCGGCATGGCGACCGCCCTGGCGGCCTGTCTGACGATGTCCGGGGCCGGAGCGCTGGACGCCGCCACCGATCTGCACGGGAGCCTGGAGGCCATGGAGATCCACCACCGCCCAGAAGCCGGCGACCCGCACCACGCGGGCCACCGGCATGCCCGGCATGATCTGATCGAGGCCCGGCGGGCCGACCGCGATATCCAGGGCGTCACGGACGCGGTGATATGACCCGTCGTGTCAGGCCTGGACGGTGAGGTCGGCCGCCTCGTTCACAGCGCCACGAAGGTGAGGCCGCGCCGTTGGAGAGCGGGGATCACGGTGCGCAGCGCCTGAATCGTCTCTGAGCGGTCGCCGCCGCCGTCGTGGCACAGGAGGATGTCGCCGCCCCGGGCGCGGAGCATCCGGTCGGTGATGGCGATCCTGCCCGGCCGCGCCCAGTCCCTGGGGTCGACCTCCCAGTCGACGCAGATCATCCCGTGGGCGGTCGCCGTGTCCATGATCTCGGCGGACCAGGCGCCGCCGGGCGAGCGGAAGAACTGCGGGGCGACCCCCGCGGTGTGGGCGATGCGGTCGTGTGCGCCGCCGATCTCCTCCCGGATCTGGGAGGAGGACAGGTGCGGCAGGTTCAGCGGGTGGGTAACGGTGTGATCGCAGACCTGGTGTCCTGCGGCCACGATCCGCTCGACCAGCTTCGGGAGCTCGGCGACCTGGACCCCGATGAGGGAGAACGTCGCCGGCACCTGGAACTCGGCGAGCAGATCCAGCATCATCGGCGTCCACCGAGGGTGCGGGCCGTCGTCGATGGTCAGCGCGATGGCGTTCGCGGGAGCCGCCGGCGTCAGGTCGTGCAGGTTGTGCACCGGGCGGCGTAGCGCGTGCAGCGGCCCGTGCGCGTATCCCGGGTCGCGGAGAGGATGACGGGCCGCCTTCAGCGCGTGCCGGGCCTGTCTCTTCGACGGCGCGGCCGGCTCCGACATCCGTGTCAGCTCGGGTGCTCCGCCCGCCAGGAGCCCGGCTCCCGCCGCGGCGATGGCCATCAGCATTTGACGCCTGTCCGGTCTCCGCATGAGGACCCCCCAATCGCCACTCCTGTCAACTACCTACCCAACTCAGCGTTTCCTGGCCCGTTTCGTCACGACGTCCGCCATCAGCCTGACACTTGACAAAGTGGGTTTCAAGCGTCGTGTAAATGTTGACCAGGTGTCGCCGGTACCGCTGCTTCCACTCTTCCCGAAAATCGGTAAAAACTGCAAACCTGTTGAAGTTGGAGCGAAATACCAGAAAGAGGGGATCACATGACTCGGAAGATCACACGGTTGGCGGCGGCGGCCGGAACCGTCGCCACGCTGGCGCTCGGGGCCGCCCTTACGCCCGGCGGCGCGGCGAACGCCCGGACGACCATCGCCGCCCCGGCATCGGCGGCACGGATCACCGCCAAACCTCCGCCGTGTACCCGGTGCTGCCTCAAGATGAACCCCAAGACCCATCGGTGCGCCAAATACGGCTACCGTCGAGGCAAAGGAAAATGTAACCCTAAATGCAAGTGAGGCCGACCCGGCCATCGGGTAAATGCCGAGAATTCGGTAACGGCTTGGGGTAAGTGCCGGAGGTCGTCGTCGCGCCCACCGCCCCGGTGGACGCGACGACCCTGCCGTCGGGTCAGCGGACTCCGAGCCAGATCAGGCTGCCCAGCCCGGCGACCACGCAGTACACGGCGAACGGCGTCAGCGTCCGCGTCTCGAAGTACCTGGTGAGGAACCGCACGGACACGTAGGCGCCGACGCCCGAGAGCACACTGCCGACCAGCACCTGACCGTGGATGCCGTTACCGAGCGGACCGGTCAGGTCGGGGATCTTCAGCACGCCCGCGGCGAGGATCACCGGGGTGGCCAGCAGGAACGAGAACCGGGCGGCGTCCTCGTGGGACAGCCCGCGCAGCAGGCCCGCGACCATCGTCACGCCCGAACGGCTGATGCCGGGCAGCAGCGCGAGGATCTGCGCCGCGCCGATGCCCGTACCCCGGCTGAAACCGAGCCCGGCCAGGCGCCGGTCCGACTCCAGCGCCAGGTCGGTGGCCGTGCTCCCGACCGAGGCCGCCACCGCCCGGTCGGCCGCCCGCGACTCCCGGCGGCGCAGCCGCTCCCCCGCGTACAGGACTCCGCCGTTGAGGGCGAGGAAGATCGCCGCGGGGACCGGTTTGCCGAGCACGGTCCGGAACGTGTGCTCGACCAGCAGCCCGACGACCCCGACCGGGATCGTCGCGAAGATGATCAGCCAGGCCAGGCGCTGGTCCGGGGTCTCGATGCGGCGATCGCGCACCGAGGTCAGGAAGCCGCCGATGATGCGGACCCAGTCCCGCCAGAAGAAGGCCAGCAGGGCGATCGCCGTCGCCACGTGCAGGCCGACGATGAACGCCAGATACGGCGACTCCGGGGTCGAGACGTTCAGGTCGCGCGCCCACTGGCCACCGACCAGGGCCGGGATCAGGACGCTGTGGCCGAGGCTGGATACCGGGAACAGCTCCGCCACACCCTGCAGCAACCCGACCACGACGGCCTCGGTGTACGTCAGATGAGACACCCGCACCCCTAACAGAGAACTACTATCCAGATAGTTTTTACTATCCGGATAGTAGTGCAGGCCGCTCCCCTACCAGGCGTGAAGCCCGAAACCGTAGGGGTAAAACGGATTCCCGTACGTGGGCTCCAGTCCTCGACGGTCACATCCGGCGCGCGCGGCTCAGGTAGGTCTGCGCCACCACGACGACGGCGAGGAACGCGCCGCTCACGACCTGCTGGTAGGAGGAGGACAGGTCGCCGATCTGGTTGATCAGGTTCTGGATCACGCCGAGCAGGAGAACGCCGGCGATCGTGCCGCTGACGGAGCCCGCGCCGCCGGTCAGCAGCGTGCCGCCGATGACGACCGCGGCGATGACGTCCAGTTCCATGCCGGTGCCGAGGATGGTCACCCCGGATGACAGGCGGGCGGCGTTCAGCGCCCCGGAGAGCCCGGCCAGCGTGCCGGACAGCGCGTACACGATGATCTTCGTGCGGGCGACCGGCACGCCCATCAGCGCGGCGGCGTCCTCCGCGCCGCCGATGGCGTACACCGCCTGGCCGAACCCGGTGCGCTGCAGCAGCACGGCGCCGACGACGAACAGGGCGAGCGTGAGGTAGACCGGGTAGCCCAGCCCGAGCAGGCGTCCCTGGCCGAACCGGGCGAGCATCGAGCCGTGCGGGATCAGGTACGTCGTCGCGCCCTCGTGCGAGATCGACAGCAGCAGGCCGCGCGCGCCGAGCAGGCCGGCGAGGGTGACGATGAACGGCGCGAGCCGGACCCGCGCGATCAGCAGGCCCTGCACCAGGCCGATCGTGCCGCAGGCGACCAGGGGCACCAGGAGCGCGGCCGGGGTGCCCCACCGCACCGCGTACGCGGCGAGCACCCCGCCGAGCGCGAAGACGGAGCCGACCGACAGGTCGATGCCGCCGGTGATGATGACGAAGGTCATGCCCAGCGCCACCATCGCCGGAAACGTCGAGGTGATGGCGATGTCGCCGAGGTTCTCACCCGTGGGGAAGCGGGCGAAGGCGAGCGAGCCGACGGCGAGCAGGAGCACGAGCACCGCCGTTGCGCCGTGCCGCTGGATCAGGCCGAAGGCGCGGTCGCGCCGGCTCGGCCGGTAGGCGTCGTGGACGACGGGTGCGTCGGCGGCCGCTTGCTCGGTGGTCATCGTCCGGTCCCTCCCCTGGCGGCGTAGACGGCCGCGAGGATGATCACTGCCTGCACCATCTGGGCGACCGAGTCGGGCAGGTCGTGCTTGATCAGCGTGGCGCGGACGAGCTGGATCAGCAGCGCGCCGGCGACGGTGCCCAGGACGCGCACCCGGCCGCCGGTGAGCGGGGTGCCGCCGACCACCACGGCGGTGATGGCCGACAGCTCCATCAGCAGGCCGAGCGACGACGGGTCGCTGGCCTGCAGCCGGGCGGTGGCGAGCACGCCCGCGACCGCGGCGAGCAGACCCGACAGCACGTACACCAGCAGCAGGACCCGCCGGACCGGCAGGCCGGACAGGACGCTCGCCGTGCGGTTGCCGCCGATCGCGACGAGCTGCCGGCCGAACGTCGTCCGCCGGACGACGCCCGTCACCAGGAGCGTCAGCGCGCCCGCGACCACCACGGGGAGCGGAACGCCGGCGACGCTCGACGAGCCGAGGTCCAGCAGCGTCGCGTTGTGGACGTCCTTGAGCTGCCCGCCGGCCAGCACGAGGGCGAGCCCCCGGCCGCCGACGAACAGCGCGAGGGTGGCGACGATCGGCTGGACCCGCACGAACGCCACGAGTGAGCCGTTGACCAGCCCGACGGCGACACCGCCCAGCAGGGCCACGAGGATCGCCGGCCCGACCCCGTACCCGAGGTAGAGCGGCAGCAGCGCGGTGGCGAGGGCCATCACCGAGCCCACGGACAGGTCCACGCCCTCCGTGCCGATCACCAGGGCCATGCCGAGCGAGACGATGACGACCGGTGCGACCTGGACGAGCTGGGTGCGGAGGTTCTCCATGCTGAGGAAGTGCGGCGTGATCGCGATGTTCACGACGATCAGGACGGCGATCGCGGCGTACACCCCGTAGTTCTGCAGCCAGGTCAGCACCCGCGCGCCGGCCGGCCGGGGCAGCGCGACGGCGGCCTCACTCATGAGACCCCTGCGCGATCGTGGTCATCACGCCCTCCTCGGTGAGTTCGTCGCCGGTCAGTTCGCCGACCACGGCGCCGTCCTTCAGAACGACGACGCGGTCGGAGCCCTCGACCAGCTCCTCCAGGTCGGAGGAGATCAGAAGGACGCCGAGACCCGTCTCGGCGAGTTCGTCGACCAGCGCCTGGACCTCCGCCTTCGCGCCGACGTCGATGCCGCGCGTGGGCTCGTCCAGCAGCAGCACCTTCGGCTCGGTGGCCAGCCAGCGGGCCAGCAGCACCTTCTGCTGGTTGCCGCCCGACAGCTCGGCCACCGGCTGGTGCGGCCCGGTCGCCTTGATCCGCAGCCGCTTCATGAACGTTTCGACGATCCGGTCGATGCGCGCGTCGGACACGACCCCGGCGCGGGCCAGCCGCGGGAGGGCCGCCAGCGCGATGTTGTCGCGGACCGACAGGGTCGGCACGATGCCCTCGGCCTTGCGGTCCTCCGGCAGCAGCGCGACGCCCGCGCGCACGGCGGCGCCGGCCGACCCCCGGCGCACGGACAGCCCGGCCACGGTGACGCGTCCCGCGTCGAGCGGCAGCGCCCCGGCGATGGCCTTGGCCGTCTCCGTACGGCCCGCGCCGAGCAGGCCGCCCAACCCGACCACCTCACCGGACCGGACGGTGAGCGAGACGTCGTCGAGGAGGTGCCGGCTGGACAGCCCGTGGGCCTCCAGGACCGGCTCTCCGGAGACCTCGTGGGCCCCCGAGAACCGGGTGACGCCTTCCGCGCGGACGTTCGCGACGTCCCGGCCGAGCATCAGCGAGACGAGACGGAGCCGGTCGAGGTCCGCGAGCGCCCCCTGGTGGACGACTCGGCCGTCGCGCAGCACGGTGACACCGTCGCAGATCCGGTAGAGCTCGTCCAGGCGGTGGCTGACGTACAGGACCGCGATGCCCTGCTCGCGCAGCCGGCCGATGACGTCGAACAGCGTGTCGACCTCGCGAGGTTCGAGCGAGGACGTCGGCTCGTCCATGATGACCACGCGGGCGTCGACGGAGACCGCGCGCGCCAGCGCGACCATCTGCTGCGCGCCCACGCCGAGGGACCGCAGCGGCAGCCGGACGTCCACCCGCACGCCGTACGACGCCAGCGTCCGGGCGGCCGTCTCGTGCATGCGCCGCGAGTCGATGAGGCCGAAGGCGCGGCGCGGCTCGCGGCCGAGCAGCAGGTTGCGGGCGATGCTGAGGTCCGGCACGAGGCCGATCTCCTGGTGCACCGCCTGCACGCCGGCGCGTTGCGCGTCCAGCGGCCCGGCGAAGCCGGCGGGCCGCCCGGCCAGGAGCACCTCGCCCTCGTCGGGCCGATGGACGCCGGTGATCACCTTGATGAGGGTGGACTTGCCCGCGCCGTTCTCGCCGACGAGCGCGTGGACCTCGCCGGGGCGCAGGCCGAGGGACACGCGGTCGAGGGCGAGCACCCCGGTGAAGCGCTTGACGATGTCGCGGGCCGCCAGCACCGGCGCGTCATCGTACGGCGGGCGCCGATCGTCGGGCTTCGTCACGGTCACAGGCACCCCCGGTGGTGTCGGAGCATCGGTCAGTACGCGGTCGCCAGGGACTGCTTGGCGTTGGAGGAGTCGTACTCCCGATCGGAGATGATCACCTTGTCGGGGATCGGCTCGCCGCTTTCGAACTTGCTCAGCGTCTGGAACGCCAGCGGGCCGAAGCGGGGGTTGGACTCGACGACCGCGTAGATCCAGCCGCTGACGATCTGCGCCACGGCGTTCCGGGTGCCGTCCACCGAGACGATCTTGATGTCGCCGGCCTTCTTGCCTGCGCCCTTCAGCGCCGTCACCGCTCCCAGCGCCATCTCGTCGTTCTCGGCGTAGATGGCGCCCACGTCGGGGTGGCTCTGGATCATCTGCTCGGTGACCTGCTGGCCCTTCTCGCGCGCGAAGTCGCCGGTCTGCTGGAAGGTGATCTGGATGCCGGGCGCCTGCTTGGCGATCTCGTCCTTGAAGCCGTTGGTGCGGTCGGTGGTCACGTTGTTGCCGGACGAGCCGAGGAGGATCGCGACCTTCCCCTTGCCGTTCAAGGCCTTGATCATCTGATCGGCGGCCCGCTTGCCCTGCTGGTAGAAGTCGGACCCGATGAACGTCACGTAGTCCTTGCAGGCGGTGGCGTTGATCTTCCGGTCCACCGTGATGATCGGGATGTGCTTGGCGGACGCCTGCTGCAGCACCGGCTCCCAGCCGTCGGAGTTCAGGGGCGCGATGACGAGGGCCTTGGCGCCCTGGGCGATGAGCTGCTGCACGTCGCTGATCTGCTTGCTGAACTGCGACTGACCGTTGGTCGTGCGCAGTCCGGTGATCCCCTGCTGCTTCGCCTCCGCCTTGATCGACTGCGTCTCCGCGATGCGGAAGGGGTTGGCCTCCTTCTCGGACTGGGAGAAGCCCACGACCGAGGTCTTGGGGTCGAACTTCGCGCCGCCGAACTTGCCGATCGTGCAGGACGGAGCGTTGCCGGACGGCGTCTGCACCACCTGCTGCGGCTGCTGGCCGGACTGCGCGCCGGCCGCCTGGTCTTTCTCCGACTTGGCGCAGCCGGCCGCGGTGACCAGGGTGAGGGCCACGGTGAGCACCCACGCGGGTGAGGACGTCCTTCGGGAGGTCGCAGGCACGGTCATGGCCGGTCCCTTCGTGCGGGTCAGGAGGTGCCCGTATTGAGTCATCGCTGATCTCGTTCTGTCAATAGCGATCAGGAAGACAGCGTTGCATCGATCCGAATATTGCAAATCCGATCAGGCTCGCTCATGCTGAGGCGTGATGTCCGCGGTGGGCTTTTCGCGGCCGTTGTACCGCCGCCTCCCTCCGCGCGTCGCCTCCGCCGGTTCCCTCCGACAGCCGTCCGACAGATGGGAGACCGTCCGTGTCCCTCTTCCGCCCGGTGCGCCGCGCCCGGCCCCGCGGCCCCGCAGCCGCCGCCCTCCTCGCTCTGCTCGCCGCCCTCCTGTCCCCCGCGACTCACGCCGCCGCGAGCCCCGCCGCCGCGCCACGTGCCGCCGCCGACCCGCCCCTGACCACCCCGTGGACGAGCCAGGTCTCGGCCCGCAACGCCCTCCCGGAGTACCCCCGCCCCCAGCTCACCCGGGACCGGTGGCAGAACCTCAACGGCTCGTGGCAGTTCGCCGAGGCCACCGCCGGCCAGGCCCCGCCCGTCGGCCAGAACCTCGCCGAACGCGTCCTCGTCCCCTACCCCATCGAGTCGGCGCTGTCGGGCGTCAAACGGCACGTCGACCACATGTGGTACCGCCGGACCTTCACCGTGCCGCCCTCCTGGCACGGCGACCGCCTCCTCCTGCACTTCCAGGCCGTCGACTACCACACCACCGTCTACGTCAACGGCGTGCGGGTCGCCACCCACACCGGCGGATACGACGCCTTCACCGCAGACGTCACCGACGCGGTCCGGGGCGCCGGACCGCAGGAGCTCCTGGTCGGAGTCGACGACCCGACCGACATCGGGACGCAGGCGCTCGGCAAACAGCGCGCCCCCGGAGACGGCATCTTCTACACGCCCTCCTCGGGCATCTGGCAGACCGTCTGGATGGAGCCGGTCACGGCCGCCCACGTCGAGCGGGTCGACGCGACCCCGGACCTGGCCGCCAAGGATTTGCGGCTCACCGTCCAGGCGGCCGGCGCGCAGGCCGGGACCGTGGAGGCGACGGCGTACGCCGGACACCGGAAGGTCGGCCGGGTCACCGGAGCGGCCGGCGCCGAGCTTCGCCTGCACATCGCCGAGCCGCACCTGTGGACGCCCGACGACCCGTACCTGTACACGCTGAAGGTGCGGCTGCGGGACGGCCACGGGCACGCCGACGAGGTCGGCTCCTACTTCGGGATGCGCTCGATCTCGCTCGGCAAGGGTCCGGACGGCAAGGTCCGCATGCTGCTCAACGGCAAGTTCACGATGCAGGTCGGCACGCTGGACCAGGGCTTCTGGCCGGACGGCATCTACACCGCGCCGACCGACGCGGCGCTGCGGTTCGACCTCCAGGCGCACAAACGCCTCGGCTTCAACATGGTCCGCAAGCACGTGAAGGTCGAACCCGACCGCTGGTACTACTGGGCGGACAGGCTCGGCCTGCTCGTCTGGCAGGACATGCCCGCGACGTACGCCGGGCACTCGCCGTCCGCCGCGACCAAGACGCAGTTCGAGACGGAGCTGCACGCACTGGTCGACCAGCACCGCAGCCACCCGTCCATCATCGTCTGGGTGCCGTTCAACGAGGGCTGGGGCGAGTACGAACCCGGCCGCATCAGCGCCGCGATCAAGTCGTGGGACCCCAGCCGCCTCGTCAACGCCGACAGCGGCGTCAACTGCTGCGATTCCCTTCCCGACAACGGTGAGGGCGACATCCGCGACGACCACACCTACGTCGGCCCCGGCACGCCGATCCAGCAGGGCGCCCGCGCCTCGGTGGACGGCGAGTACGGCGGCCTGGGCCTCAAGGTCGACGGCCACATGTACGACCCCGCCCACGGCTTCGCCTACGAGATGGAGCCCGACGCGGCCACGCTGACCGGGCGCTACACCGAGCTGCAGAACCGCCTGCTCCAGGTCGAGAAGGGCTGCGGCCTCTCCGCCTCCGTCTACACCCAGATCACCGACGTGGAGAACGAGCTCAACGGCATCTACACCTACGACCGCAAGGTCCTCAAGCCCGACGCCGCCGAGGTGCGCAAGGCCAACCTGGCCCTCATCAACGCCTCCGGCTCGGTCGGACAGGGCGGCGGCGCGACCTTCCCGCCGGGCACCCCTGGCCTCGACGGCGTCGCCTTCTATCCCCTTGACGAGGGGACCGGTTCCGTCGCCAAGGACGCCGCCGGCTCGCACGACGCGACGCTCGTGAACGGGCCGACGTGGACCACCGGGCACTCCGGGTCCGCGCTGCAGTTCAACGGCTCGAACCAGTTCGCCGACACCGGAGCGGCCATCCTGGACACGACCGGGAACTACAGCGTGTCCGCCTGGGTGAAGCTCGACAAGCGCGGCTCGTTCGCCACGGCGGTCAGCCAGGACGGCGACACCAACAGCGCCTTCTACCTGCAGTACTCCGGGGCCGACGACCGGTTCGCGTTCAGCTTCGCCGGCGTCCGGGCGCTCGCCCCGGCCGCGCCGCAGACCGGCCAGTGGTACCACCTCACCGGCGTCCGCGACGCCGCGACCGGAACCCTCACCCTCTACGTCAACGGCGAGAAGGCCGGCAGCGGATCGGCGTGCCTCGGCGACCGCTCCACCGGTCACACCGTGATCGGCCGAGGCAAGTACGGCGGCAACCAGGTCGACTTCTGGCCCGGCGCCATCGACCAGGTGCACGTCTTCGACCGCGCCCTGTCCGCCGACGACGTCGCGGCCCTCTACCGATCCGGCAAGTGATCCGGCGCGGGAGGGACCACCCGGTCCCTCCCGCCTCCCGTGGAAAGGAGAGAGCCGATGGAACGACGGACGTTCCTCACCCGTGGTCTCGCCGTGACCGGGGGCGTCGCGGCCGCCGGCGTCGCGAGCCCCGCGCGCGCTGATCGCCTCCCGGAGGGCGTACGGGTCCTGCGGACGGTCGAGGCCACCTCGGCGGGCGGCCACTACACGCCGAACCGCGCGCCGCTACGGCCCGCGCCCTTCCTCAAGCTGCCGCCGGGAAGCGTACGGCCGAAGGGGTGGCTGCGGCGGCAGCTCGACCTGCAGCTCGAAGGCCTCAACGGGCGTATGCCCGAGGTATCGGACTATCTGCACTACGACACCAACGGGTGGGTCGATCCCTCGAAGGGAGGCTGGGAGGAGCTCCCGTACTGGCTGCGCGGGTTCACCGACCTCGGCATCGTCACCGGCGACCCGCGCGTACGGGGCCTGACCCGCCGGTGGGTGGACGGCATCCTGGCCGCCCAGCAGGCCGACGGCTGGTTCGGCCCCGCCGTCCACCGCAGCTCGCTCGAGGGCGGCCCCGACTTCTGGCCGCACATGCCGGTCCTGGACGCGCTCCGCTCGTACGCCGAGGCGACCGGCGACGAGCGCATCACACCGTTCCTGATCCGATACTTCGGCTTCCAGAACCGGCAGTCCGCCGAGGTGTTCCGGCGCGGCTGGGGCGCGTACCGCTGGGGCGACACCATCGACAGCATTTACTGGGCCTACAACCGGACCGGGGAGGCCTGGCTCCTCGACCTGGTGCGCAAGATCCACGCCGGCTCGGCGGACTACGTCACCGGCCTGCCGACCTGGCACAACGTCAACCTCGCCCAGGGGTTCCGCGAGCCCGTCCAGTACGGCGTCCTGGCGGGCGACCCGGCGTTGCGCGCGGCGACGTACCGGAACCACGACGTGATCATGGGCACGTACGGCCAGTTCCCCGGCGGCGGGTTCGCCGGCGACGAGAACTGCCGCCCGTACTTCACCGATCCCCGGCAGGGCTTCGAGACCTGCGGGTTCGTCGAGCTGATGCACAGCTTCGAGGTCCTGACGCGGATCACCGGCGACCCGGTCTGGGCCGACCGCTGCGAGAACATCGCCGTGAACTCGCTGCCCGCCGCCTTCGACCCCGCGCAGCGCGGCACGCACTACGTCACCAGCGCCAACTGCGTCCAGCTCGACAACACCCCGAAGACGCACGGTCAGTTCGACAACGACTTCGCCATGCAGGCGTACATGCCGGGCGTGCACAACTACCGCTGCTGCCCGCACAACTACGGCATGGGCTGGCCGTACTTCGCCGAGGAACTCTGGCTCGCGACGTACGACTCCGGGCTCTGCGCCTCGATGTACGCCGCGTCCGAGGTGACGGCGAAGGTCGGAGCCGACGGCACCGCCGTCACCGTGACCGAGGAGACCGGGTATCCGTTCGAGGAGACCGTGACGCTGCGGATCTCCACGCCGCGCCCGGTCGACTTCCCGCTCTATCTGCGCGTTCCGCAGTGGTGTCAGGAGCCCGCGCTGCGCGTGAACGGTTCACCCGTGCCCGTACGGGCGGCACCGCCCTGCTATGTCGTCGTCACCCGCACGTGGCGGAACGGCGACCGGATCGAGCTTCGCCTCCCCATGCGCACGACCACGCGTACCTGGGAGAAGAACCACGGAGCCGTCTCCGTGGAGCACGGTCCGCTCACCTTCTCCCTGGCGATCGAGGAGAACTGGCGGCGGTTCGCCGGGACCACGGCATGGCCGGAGTACGAGGTCACCGCCGGCTCGCCGTGGAACTACGGCCTCGACGGACGGTCCTTCACGGTACGGCGGCGGCCGGCGCGCGGAAACCCGTTCACCCGGCGAGGAGCACCCCTGGAGATCAGCGCCCGGGCCCGCCGGATCCCCAACTGGCGGGCCGACGACGAGAACGTCATCCGGCCGCTGCAGGACGGCCCGATCAGGTCGGACGAGCCCGCGGAGACCGTCACCCTCGTCCCGATGGGCGCCGCACGGCTTCGCCTCACCGCGTTCCCGGTCATCGGCCACGGCGCGGGCGCTCGGGAATGGAAGGTCGTGCTGGTCGCCACGGCCTCTCACCTGTGGCAGGGGGACACGACCGAGGCGCTGTGCGACGGGATCGAGCCGGCGAACTCCGCCGACGAGTCGATCCCGCGCTTCACCTGGTGGGACCATCGCGGAGGCGTCGAGTGGGTCCAGTACGACTATCCGGACCCCGTCACGGCCGCGGCGACCGCCGTGTACTGGTTCGACGACACCGGACACGGGCAGTGCCGCGTCCCAACGTCGTGGCGCCTCCTGTACCGCGACGGTGACACCTGGCGGCCCGTCGACAACCCGTCCGCGTACGGCACCGCGCGTGACACCTACAACCGCACGACGTTCGCTCCCGTCCGGGCCACCGCTTTCCGGTTGGAAGCAGATCTCGCCGACGGGGTGTCCGGCGGCATCCTCGAGTGGACCATCGAACATGAGTGACGACCGCATTCCGGTCCTGCACGACTGTGCGTCGCCGGAAACCGGAAGCCGAGGTCAGCGGGGGGTGAGGAGGCAGAACTCGTTGCCTTCCGGGTCGACGAGGACCCTCCAGTGGAGGTCGGACTGGTCGATGCCGGGGTCGGTGGCGCCCAGGGTGCGCAGGCGGGCTTCCTCTGCCGCCATGTCGTCGCCGGGGTAGGGACAGATGTCGAGGTGGACGCGGTTCCAGACGGTCTTGGGGTCGGAGGTGCGGATGAACTCCAGGTAGGGGCCGACGGCCTTGGCGGAGCGCATGACCGCGTGGTCGTCGGTGACCTCGTGCAGGGTCCAGTCCATCGCCTCGCCCCAGAAGCGGGCCATGGCGCGCGGGTCGGCGCAGTCGACGACCACCGCGGCGATCGGGCCGGTGCCCTGGTAGATCGGCCGGGGTTCCAGGACGCAGAACTCGTTGCCCTCCGGGTCGGCCATGACCGTCCAGGGGACGTCGCCCTGGCCCACGTCGGCGGGGGTCGCGCCGAGCTCCTTGAGGCGCGCGACCAGCTCCGTCCGGTGGGTGGCCGAGGTGGTGGCCAGGTCGAGGTGCACCCGATTCTTGACCGTCTTGGGTTCCGGGCGGGCGATGAGGTCGATGCAGACGGCGGCGGGGTCGGGGTAGGCGAAGCCGACGGGTTCGAGGCTGGAACCGTACTCCTCACTGTCGATGGCCCAGCCGAGCGCCTCCGCCCAGAACCGGCCGAGCGCGGAGGCGTTATGGGCCTTCATATTGACCTGCACCAGTCTCGTTGCCATGCCAAGGATCGTAAAGGAGAAGCGGTGGGGATCGACTGGGTACGGATGCGGCCGGTGAGCGGCCTCTCCCCCGAACGCTGGGCGGCACTGGTCGAAGCCCAGGCGACCGCCTTCACCGCCCTCGGCAACCTGCGCGACCGGGAGTTCGACCACCTGCTCGGCGGACCGCACCCCGGCGCGGGATCGAACGAGATCGCCCAGCGGGTGAAACTCGACAGCGGCCCGGGCTGCTACCGCCGGGTAGGCTCCTTCGTCTACAGCCCGGCCCTCCCGGCGGAGTGGCGGCTGGCGGCCTTTCGCAGCTTCCTGCCCGGTGAGCTCGCCGACCATCTGCGGCGGTGGCGCACGCATCTGGACGAGGTGCGCGGCGGCGCCCATCGCGGTTACCTACGGGCCTGGTACCGCTACGACGTCACCTCGCGGTACGCCCAGGCATGGTCGCTCCTACGCGAGTCGGCGGAGCAGGCCCGGGAACGGACGAACAGGTGGGCGCTCGACCCCGAGCTGCGAACCGTCCGGGAGGAGATCCTCGCGATCCCGGCACCGATCGTCCCGCCGGCCCCGCACTGGGGCGCGGAGCACGCCTCCATTCCGCCCGGCCACGGTGATGACGAGCCCGTTCCGGTGGCACTGGCGAAGTCCTGGAACCACCGGGTTCCGCGGAAACACCGCGTATGGCTCCCCGGCCCCTGGACCTTCGAGAAGTACGTACGGGAAGCGGCGGAGGACCCGGACCTGCACGACATCCTCGACTGGATGAGCCAGGGCATCGACGAAGGCTATGGACTCCTGCTTGATTTCTAACGACCATCCGCACGCGGGTGCCCGGCGGCTGGTCGTGCGCGCGCCGGATCAGGGTCTGCTGGAGTCAAGAAACGATAAGGGCCCCCTCCGGCGGCAGACCCTTATCATCGCGTGCCGATCAGAGCAGGGCGTCCTGCGGGGCGAAGGCGGCGAGACGTTCGTCGGTGCCGTCACCGAGGTCGGCGTAGTGGCGGAAACGCGGCCGCTCCGTCGCACCGACCAGAGCGCCCTGGAACACGCACTGCATGGTGGCCGCGACCATGGCCGGCTCCGGCAGGAGATCGCCGCCGAAGCTGCGCTCCTGGTCGAGCCGGGTGCGGATGCCCTTGCGGCCGCTCACGAACCGGCCGTACCGCCAGCCGCTCATCTCGTCCCACACCAGAGCGAGCGGGACGTCGGCGTGCAGGACGCTTGACGGCCGGACCGCGAGCAAGATGGTGGCGTCGCGCGGGTCCATGGGGTCGACCCAGGACTCGGCGACGGCGATCCCGGCGGCGGTGAGCGCCGCGCAGGTGGCACCGAGGTAGTGGGCGGGAAGCTCCACCCAGTCATGCGTCCCCGGCACGGGAAGTCTGTTCATCGTCTGCTCCGTTGATGCGTTTTTGCGGACATCTGTGACCTTGAAGCTAAAAAGACAGAAAGCAGCTCAAGGCGCGATTCGAACCATTCGCCGCTGAATGCTTTCGACGCTCGTAGATTACATGAGCAGTCGCCGTTAATCGGAAACCTGAGCACGAATGACGATTTCGCAGCGAGTTGGAGCCGTCAACGGATGGGAAGAGTAATAGGTCGTACCACCGACCAGCACCCGGCCCCGGGGACACCCTCACAGAGGGGCCCCACCCGCGCCCCTCAGCGTGGTGCGAGCGCCGCGACCTTGTCAAGGGTATGGTAGGACTCGTTGGTATGTTTTGATACTCCGAGGCTGAGGGAGGCCTTTGCCGTGGTTGAGCGATCGCAGGGCCCCCGGTACCGGCGCATCGCCGACGATCTACGCGCCAAGATCGACCAGAAGGTCTACGCCGCGGACGACCAGCTGCCCTCCGAGCCGGAGCTGATGGAGGAGTACGGGGTCTCGCGCAACACCGTGCGCCTCGCTCTCAACCTTCTGGCGAACGAAGGGCGCATCGTCTCCCAGCCGGGACGCGGCACCTTCGTGCGCACCCGGACCGTGCTGAACTTCACACTGGGGGTGGAGGGGCCCGGCAGCGAGCACGATCCGGAGTACCGCTCGGAGATCGAGGCACAGCAGCGCACCCCTGGATGGGGCCCGGTCACGATGCGGGTGCTGCCCGCGACCACCGGAATCGCCGACCGGCTGCGCATCCCCATCGAAGACCTGGTGGTACTTCGCCAGATCACTCGCCAGGTGGACGGGGAGCCCGCGCTCATCCAGCGCTCCTACTATCCGCTCGACATCGCGTTGAACACCGCTCTGACGAAACAGCAGGAGATCGAGCAGGGGACCATCGCGTACCTCGCCGAACTCGGCCACCAGCAGATCGGCTATCGGGACCAGCTCCTGGCACGCATGCCCGGACCGCAGGAAACAGAGGAGCTCCGCCTCGGCCAGGGAGTTCCCGTCATGGAGTTGTTCCGGACGGCGAACTCCGCCGAGCGTTCGATCCGGCTGACACACACCATCTTCCCGGCGGACCTGTTTCATCTGGTCTACAACGTCGGAGACATCTCGCCCCAGGATCGATAGGAGCGGATCGCGCACGGGGATGACACCGCTTCCATCGCGCGATATGAAAGCTGTGGAGCGACTCCCCACGTTGCGCCCCGCCCATTCCGCTACAGGAGGGTCATGTGCATCGTCGCGACCGAATCCGACAGGTGACCGAGGAACTGAAAGGGCGCATTCGTAGCGGAGAGCTCGAGCCCGGAACCGAACTCGCCACCGAGTTCGACCTGGCCGCCCAGCATGACCTCGACGTGCAGTCGATTCGCCTGGTCCTCGCCGATCTGGCCAATCTCGGGCTCATCGAGCACTCGCCAGGCCGGCCCATCCGGGTTCGCGAGTTTCCCGCGTTCACGCTGTACGCCTCGCGGGAAAAGCCCGGTCGCGGCCCGGAGAACAGTGATTCTTACCACACGGACGTCGCGCTGCAGGGACGCCTGGCGGGCCACCAGGTCTACGTCACCAAGGACACCGCCAAAGCGGAGGTGGCACGGCGGCTACGGATCCCCGAGGGATCGGCCGTCGTGTTCCGCCAGATGTGGCGGCAGATCGACGGGGAACATTGGTCCGTCGAGACGTCGTATTACCCGCTCGACCTCGTCAAGGACACCGACCTGATGAAGCCAGAGGACATCAAACGGGGCACCATCGAGGTGCTGGCCGAGAAAGGGCACCGGCAGGTCGGCTATACCGATCGTGTCACGGCGCGTGAACCCACGCTGGAGGAGGCGGAGTACTTCGGACTGGATCCCTCCACCCGCCCCGCGATTCCGGTGATCGAACACTGGCGGACCGCGTATTCGGTCCAGCGGCCGATCCGGGTCACCCACACGATTTTGCCGGCCGACCGAAACCACCTGCTCTATGAGACCGGCGACGTGTCGGCATACCATGCGGAAGAGATCTTCCCCGGCTCCGACCACGACTGAAGCCCGGTGTTCATCGTCCGGCCCGCAACGCCCGACCAACAGTCCACCGTTCTGGCCCTGCTGGAAGACGCCTCCAGATGGCTACGGGCGAAAGGCACGGACCAGTGGGAAAAGCCCTGGCCCAGCGAGGAGGAACGCGCCGAGCGGGTACGGTCGTGCATCATCGCGCAGCGGACGTGGCTGGTGTGGGGCCCGGCCGGCGCGATCGCCACGGTCTCGATGGACGAGGAGCCGGACGGTCGCCTGTGGACTCCGCGAGAACGGCATGAACGCGCGTTCTACATCCGCCGTCTCGCGGTCCGGCGTGACCATGCCGGACAACGGCTCGGCGCCGAACTGCTGAACTGGGCGGGCACCCGTGCGGCGCTCCTCGGCGCCCGATGGGTCCGGGTCGATGTCTGGACCACCAACCGGGCACTGCATGCCTATTACCTGCGGCAGGGCTTCGTGCACGTGCGGACGAAGGACCTCGCCGACTATCCGTCCGGCGCGCTGTTCCAGCGGCCGGCGTCGCCGCAGCCGACGCCCCGGCTCCGCGAAGGCCGTCTGTCCGGTTGACGGCGACCAGCGGAAAAGGTCGCAAAACGGTAGTGGGTCCCTTACCTCCCGTTTGTACATGCTGAAACGTTGGTATGAGTCAGACGTAAGCTCGGCGACGGGACGCCGGGCCGGTCGCCGGGAGGAGCATCTAGATGATCGTCGTCGTGGCTGCGGCCGCCATACTCATACTGGGAATCGCGGTGGGCGCGATTCTCATGGTCGTAATCGCCGTCCGCCGAGAGGACCAGCGCAATGCTGGAAGACTGCCGGAACGCGCGCCCGAAGGTCTCACCCGCATGGCACGCCGAATGAACGGCCTGTACGTCAGTCGCCCGGATTCGCGGTACCGCGTCAGCCTCCACGTCGACGCCGTACTGCTGGGAGACGGAGAAGAAGCTCAGGCGGAAAGCAGCGTTTCCTGAGCGAGATCGTTCTCAACGCGGGGTGAGCGGCGCTGAGGCGGGACCGCCGGCTCCCCCACTGCATGCTGAGGCGGGACCCTAGGCTCCCCCACTGCATAGAGCGTCAGCAGCGCGGCAGGCGTCCGGGCTCGGCGGCCATGACCGCCGTGTCGCCCGGACGTGGTCCTGCCTGGTCGCGGTCAGCGATCCGATCGCTCGGCGCCGGCGGAGGCCATGGCGGCGATGATGCGGTCCTCGGTGACCTCGCGGCCGGTCAGTTCGGCGGCGACGGTGCCGTCGCGCAGGACCACGACGCGGTCGCAGCCGGAGACCAGCTCCTCGAGGTCGGAGGAGATCAGCAGGATGGCCAGGCCGGCCACGGCCAGTTCGTCCAGCAGGTCGCGGAGCTGGGCCTTGGCGCCGACGTCGATGCCGCGCGTGGGCTCGTCCAGCAGCAGGACCTTCGGCTGCATCGCCAGCCAGCGGGCCAGCAGGACCTTCTGCTGGTTGCCGCTGGAGAGCTCGGCGACCTTCTGCAGCGGTGACGTCGCCTTGATGTGCAGGCGGCGCATGAAGGTCTCCACGACCCGGTCGATCCGCGCGCCGGACACGATGCCGAAGCGGGACAGGCGCGGCAGCGCGGCCAGCGCGATGTTGTCGCGGACGGACAGCGACGGGATGATGCCCTCGGTGGCGCGGTTCTCCGGCAGGAGACCCACGCCCGCGCGGATCGCGCCGGCGATCGAGCGCCGGGGCAACGGCGCGCCGGCCACCGTGACCTGGCCGGAGTCGAGGGTCAACGCGCCCGCGATGGCCTTGGCGGTCTCCGAGCGGCCCGCTCCCAGCAGGCCGCCCAGCCCCAGCACCTCGCCCTCCCGCAGCTCGAGCGAGACGTCGGCCAGCGCGTGCCGGCGCGTCAGCCCGGTGGCGCGCAGGTAGGGCGGGTCGGCGGGGGCGTCCGCGGCCGTTTCGGGTACGGCGGACGGCATCCGCTGGAGCCGCCGTCCCAGCATGATGGACACCAGCGTGCGGCGGTCCAGCGCCGCGAACGGCCCGCTGTGCACGACGCGGCCGGCGCGCAGCACCGTCAGGCGGTCGCCGAGCCGGTACAGCTCGTCGAGCCGGTGGCTGACGTACAGCACCGCCCGGCCCAGCTCGCGCTGCTCGGCCACGACGCGGAACAGCGTCTCGATCTGCGGCGGCTCCATCTCCGCGGTCGGCTCGTCGAGGATGATCACCTCGGCGCCGGCCGTGACCACGCGGGCCAGCGCGACCAGCGTGCGCGCGCCCGGGTCCAGCGCCGCCAGCGGCCGGCGTACGTCCACGCGCAGGCCATAACGGCGGGACAGGATGTCGGTGGCCTGGTCGTGCATCCGCGCGGTGTCGATCAGGCCGAGCCGGCCGCGCGGCTCCGCGCCGGCGAACAGGTTGCGGGCGATGCTCATCGAGGGGATAAGCGTGTCGTCCTGGTGGACCGCCATGATGCCCGCGCGGCGGGCGTCCAGGGGGCCGCCGAGCCGCAGCGGCGCGCCGTCGCGGCGCAGCCGCCCGGCGTCCGGGCGATGGACACCCGTCAGGACCTTGACGAGCGTGGACTTGCCCGCGCCGTTCTCACCGGTCAGGGCGTGGACCTCGCCGCGCGCCAGCAGAAGTGAGACGTGGTCGAGGGCGACCGTGCCGGGGAACGTCTTGAGGATCCCGGCCGCCTCCAGGGCTCTGTCCGTCACGACGCACCTCCCGGTACCGCGCCGGTTCACCGCACGTGATACCACGCCGCGGCCCTCACCTGCCAGATCAGAGACGGGCGATGTGGATCCGTACGCCCCGTGCGCTCAGTTCGTGCAGTTCGTCGGGCGGCGCGTCCTCGCCCGTGACGAGGTGGTCGATGCGCTCGGGGGGCACGGTCTGCACCATGGTGTTCACGCCGATCTTGGCGTGGTCGGCGAGCACCACGACCTCCTCGGCGGCCTCGGCGAGCGCCCGGTCGGTGCCGGCCACCTGCATGTTCGGCGTGGACAGGCCGCGCTCGGCGGTGAGCCCGTTGCCGGAGATGAACACCCGCCGCATGCGCAGCCCGGCCAGCGACCGCTCCGCCGCGCTGCCGATCAGTGCCTGCACCGGGCCGCGCAGCGTGCCGCCGGTCACCACGACCTCGATGCGCGGCGAGGCCGCCAGCGCCTGCGCGACCAGGAGCGAGTTGGTGACCACCGTCAGGTCGGTGTGACCGGTGAGACGCTGCGCCAGCGCGTACGTCGTGGTGCCGGGGCCGATGGCGATCGCGTCGCCGTCGTCGACGAGCGCGGTCGCCAGGTCGGCGATCGCGGCCTTCTCCTCGCTCCCGACCTGAACCTTCTGGAGGTACGTCGGCTCCTGGGAGAGCTCGCCGGGCAGCGAGGCTCCCCCGTGGTGACGGTCCAGCAGCCCGTCGGCCTCGAGCGCGCGGACGTCGCGGCGGACCGTGACCTCCGACGACTGGACGGCCTCCGCCAGCTGGCGCAGCGAGAGGGTGCCGTTCGCCCGGAGGAGTTCGAGAATGCGCTTGCGGCGTTCGGCGGCGAAGACCGGCTTGCGACCGTCCGACGGGCCTGGGACGTCGCTCACGGTCCCCCCTGAAGGAAAAGCATCGGATGACCCGATGGTAGCCATCAGGCCCGCCGAACGGCGCATCCAGTGGGGATCAGTGCGTCTCGGCCGGTTCCGTGACCACGGGCGACGACGTGGGGGTGCCTACGCGGCGGCCGGGCAGGAAGGCGGCGACCGCGAGGGCGATGAGGGCTCCGGCCGCGGAGATCACCATGACCACCCGGAAGGCGTTCTGCGAGGGCACGGTGGCCGGGCCGAGCGTGATGGTCATATGGGACAGCACCACGCCCGCGACCGCGCTGCACATCGAGGTGCCGATCGAGCGCATCAGGGTGTTCAGGCTGTTGGCGGCGGCGGTCTCCGACACCGGCACGGCCCCCATGATCAGTGCGGGCATGGCGCCGTAGGCCAGGCCGATACCGGCGCCGATCACGCACGAGACCAGCACCAGCTGCCAGATCGCGGACATCAGGACGATACCCACCCCGTACCCGGCGGCGACCACGACCGCGCCGGCCATCAGGGTCACCTTCGGCCCCCGGGCCGCGGAGATGCGGGCGGAGAACGGGGCCGCGGCCATCATCACCAGTCCGGTCGGCGCCATCACCAGGCCGGCCGCCAGCATGCTCCGGCCCAGGCCGTACCCGGTCGCCTTGGGCAGTTGCAGCAGCTGCGGCAGCACGAGGGACATCGCGAACATGGCGACGCCGAACACGACGGAGGCGATGTTCGTGAGCAGCACCTGACGGCGGACGGTCGTGCGCAGGTCCACGAGGGGTTCCCGGGTGCGCAGCTCCCACCAGCCCCACGCGGCCAGCACGATGACGGCCGCGGCGAACAGCCCGAGGGTCAGGCCGCCGGTCCAGCCCCAGTCGGCGCCCTTGGAGACGGCCAGCAGCAGGCAGACCAGGCCGGCGGACAGCCCGGCCGCGCCGAGCAGGTCGAAGCGTCCCGGAGTGCGCACGGGCGACTCGGGCACGATCAGCAGCACCAGCACGGTGGCCAGCACGCCCATGCCGGCCGAGGTCCAGAACAGCATGTGCCAGTCGGCGCGTTCGGCCAGGAACGCTGCGGCGGGCAGGCCCAGCGCGCCGCCCACCCCGAGTGAGGCGCTCATGAGCGCGGTCGCCGCGCCGAGCCGCTCGACGGGCAGTTCGTCGCGCATGATGCTGATGCCCAGCGGGATCACGCCGGACGCCAGTCCTTGCAGGGCACGGCCGACGACCATGGGCGGCAGGGAGTCGGACAGGCCCGCCACGGCGGAGCCGACGATCAGCAGCACCAGGCTGACGAGCAGCATGCGCCGCTTGCCGTACATGTCGCCGAGCCGCCCGATCACCGGTGTGGCCACCGCCGCGGCGAGCAGCGTGGCGGTGACGGCCCAGGTCGTGTCCCCGGGTGAGGAGCCGAGCAGGTGGGGTAGCTGGGGCAGTAGCGGGATCACCAGGGTCTGCATGAGCGAGACCACGATTCCGCCGAGCGCCAGCACGGCGACGATGGGACCGGCCTTCGCTCGTGGCGGGCCGGACGCTCCGGCGGCGGTCGAAACGTGGGACATGAGGGGAACCTCCATCGGAACGGTCGGCGCGCATGCGCCTTGGCAAAATTTAAATCAATCGATTGACTTAGTCCAGCGGAGCGGGTTGACTGACAACGACGGCGACAACGAGTCGACAGGAGGACGCCCCGTGAGTCAGGTCGACGAGCAGAGGCTGGACTACCCGCTGCCCCGCCCGGCGGCGCTCGAGCCCCCGGCCGAGTGGGCGACGCTGCGCCAGCGGTGCCCGGTCGCGCGCGTGGCCATGCCGAGCGGAGACGAGATGTCGCTCATCACCCGCTACGCCGACGTCAAGCAGGTGCTGTCCGACCCGCGGTTCGGCCGCCGGCTGAACGCCCCCGACGCGGCGCGGATCACCGACACCGAGTCCGGCGGGGTGTTCAACAACGAGATGGCCAACGTGCTCCCCCAGCACGGCGAGGAGCACCTGCGCTGGCGGCGGCTCGTGGGCAAGTGGTTCACCGCCCGGCGGATGGCGGCGCTGCGCCCGCGGATCGAGGCCATGGCCGGCGGGCTCATCGACGCGATGGTGAAGAGCGGCCGGCCCGCGGACCTGAAGTCGGGCCTGGCGTTCCCGCTGCCGGTGTGGGTGATCTGCGACCTGCTCGGCGTCCCCGACTCCGACCGGGACCGGTTCGCCCACTGGTCGGACTGCATGCTCAACCTGACCCGCTACACCGAGGAGCAGGTGAAGACCGCCCAGGCCGAGTTCAACGCGTACATGGCGGGCCACATCGTCGACCGCCGGGGCGAGCCGGGCGACGACCTGCTCAGCGAACTGATCGTCGCCACCGACGCCGAGGGCCGCGGGCTGTCCGAGGCGGAGCTGGTCGCCACCGGCCAGGGCCTGCTGGTCGCCGGGCACGAGACCACCGCGAACATGATCGCCAAGATGGTGGCCATGCTGCTGGCCGACCGGCGGCGCTGGGAGGGGCTGCTGGCCGACCGGTCGCTGATCCGGACCGCCGTCGAGGAGGTACTCCGGTTCGACACCAACCTCGGGCTCGGCATGGTCCGCTACATCGACCAGGACGTCGAGGTCGGCGACACGCCGGTTCCCCGCGGCACCACCGTGCTGTGCGACATGGCCGCGGCCAACCGGGACGAGACCGCCTTCGACCGGGCCGAGGAGATGGACCTGACCCGCAGCCCGAATCCGCATCTGACCTTCGGCGCCGGAGCGCACTCCTGCCTCGGGCAGTCGCTGGCCCGCACCGAGCTGCAGACCGTCCTCGGCGTGCTGCTCGACCGCCTTCCGTCCCTGGAGCTCGCCGTCCCGGCGGAGAATCTAGAACGCGTTGAGGGACTGGTCGTCGGCGGGCTGCACAGCCTGCCGATCCGATGGTGAGGAGATGGTCATGGCGGTACGGGCGGAACGGGTGCAGGCGACGCGAGAGTCGATCCTGGCCGCGGCGGAGCGGTTGTTCGCCGAGCACGGGGTGTTCGCCGTGTCCAACCGCCAGATCAGCGAGGCCGCGGGACAGGGCAACACCGCCGCGGTCGGCTACCACTTCGGCACCAAGACCGACCTCGTCCGCGCGATCATCCGCAGGCACACCGAGGACATCGACCGCATCCGCACGAGCATGGTGGCCGAGGTCGCCGGCTCGACGGATCTGCGGGACTGGATCGCGTGCCTGCTGCGCCCGAACATCGAGCACCTGGCCTCGCTGCCGCGCCCGAGCTGGTTCGCCCGGTTCAGCGCGCAGGTGATGACCGACCCCGAGCTGCGCACGATCATGGTCGACGAGTCGCTCGGCGAGCCGTCGCTGCGCGAGGCCGTGGACGGGATGAACCGGTGCCTTCCCGAACTGCCGGTCGAGGTCCGCATGGAGCGCGGCGAGATGGTCCGCCAGCTGACCATGCACATGACCGCCGAACGCGAACGCGCACTCGCCGAGGGGACGCCCACCGCCCGGTCCAGCTGGCATGACGCGGCCACGGGACTGATCGACGCGATCGTCGGGCTGCTGCTGGCTCCGGTCACCCCGGCCCAGGACGATTCCAAGGAGAAACCATGATGAGAGTGGCCGTCGACCAGGACAAGTGCTGCGGCGCCGGCAGCTGTGTCCTGCTCACCGCGGAGGTGTTCGACCAGCGGGAGGACGACGGGATCGTCGTCCTGCTCGACGAACGACCTCCCGAGCGGCTGCACGGCGTGGTCCGTGAGGCCGCCGACGTCTGCCCCGCCGGCGCCATCCGGCTGAGCGAGACCTCATGACGTCTCATCCGGCCGGGGTCCTGGTGGTCGGCGCGTCCGCCGCCGGGCTCGCGACCACGGAGGCCCTGCGCCGCAAGGGGTACCAGGGCGAGCTGACCGTGCTGGGGGCCGAGCCGCACGCGCCGTACGACCGGCCCCCGCTGTCCAAACAGGTCCTCTCGGGAGCGTGGGAGCCCGGCCGGGCCGCGCTTCGCCCGCCCGCTCATCTGTCCGCCCTGGACACCGAGTTCATCCTCGGCGATCCCGCCGCCGGCCTCGACGCGGCGGCCCGGACGGTACGGACCGAGTCCGGGCGCGTCCTGCGCGCCGACGCCATCGTCGTGGCCACCGGACTGCGCCCCCGCACACTGCCCGGCCAGGACGGCCTTTCCGGCGTGCACGTGCTGCGCACCCTCGACGACGCCGCGGCTCTGCGGGCCGACCTGCTCACCGCCGCACGCGTGGTGGTCGTCGGGGATGGCGTGCTCGCCGCCGAGATCGCCGCCACCGCCCGCCGCCTGGGCCCGGCGGTCACCATGGCCGGCCCGGCCTCGGCGCCGCTGGCCGGCCGGTTCGGTCCGCTGGTCTCCTCGCTGCTCGCCGAGACGCACCGCGAGAACGGGGTCGACCTGCGGCTCGGCGCCGGAGTCGGCGGCCTGACCGCCCGGCACGGACGGGTCACCGGCGTACGGCTGGACACCGGCGACGTGCTGCCCGCCGACGTGGTCGTCGTGGCGATCGGGGCCACACCGGCGACGGACTGGCTGGCCGGGAGCGGGCTGCGGCTGGACGACGGGCTCGTGTGCGACGCCCGCTGCCGGGCCGCCGACGGGATCTACGCCGTCGGCGACGTGGCCCGCTGGCACCACCCCGGGCTGGGCGCCCTGCTGCGGCTGGAGAACCGGACCAACGCCACCGAGCAGGCCATGGCCGTCGCCGGCGCGATCCTCGGCGACGACCGGCCGTACGCCCCGGTGCCGTACATGTGGACCGACCAGTTCGACACCAAGATCCAGGTCCACGGCCTGCCGAGCCCGGACGCCGAGGTGACCATCGTCGACGGCGCGGTGGCCGACCGCCGCTTCGTCGCCCGCTACCACCGGGACGGCCGCGTCCTCGGCGTCCTCGGCTGGAACATGCCCAAGCAGGTCCGCCTGCGGCGCCAGGAGGTCGTCGACGCCCGTCCCGACCTCGCGCCGGCCCTGCCCTGATCGATCCCGAGAAACCCGCTTGATAAGGGAGGAAGCCATGACCAGCACAGTGAGTCCGGCCGGCCCGGAGGCGGCAGCGGTTCCGGAATACCCGATGGACCGGGCGGCGGGCTGCCCGTTCGACCCGCCCCCGGACCTGGCGACCGCGCAGCGCCAAGGTCCGCTGGCCAGGGTCCGGCTGTGGGACGGCAGCACCCCGTGGCTGGTGACCCGCTACGCCGACCAGCGGACGCTGCTGGCCGACCCCCGGCTGAGCGCCGACGTCGAGCGCCCCGGCTACCCGAGCTCGGCGCCGATCCAGCCGGGCGGCTCGAAGATCGGCTTCATCCTGATGGACGACCCCGAGCACGCTCGGCTGCGCCGGATGGTGACCGCGCCGTTCACCATCAAGCGGATCGAGGCCCTGCGCCCCGCGGTGCAGGGGATCGTGGACCGGCTGATCGACGAGATGCTGGCCGGGCCGAAGCCGGTGGACCTGGTGGAGGAGTTCGCACTGCCCGTGCCCTCGCTGGTCATCTGCGACCTGCTCGGCGTGCCGTACACCGACCACGACTTCTTCCAGGCCAACAGCAAGGTCATCATCAAGCGGACCGCGACGCCCGAGCAGCGGATGACGGCGATGGGGAACCTCACCGAGTACCTGGACCGGCTGGTCGGCGAGAAGCTCGAGAATCCCGGCAACGATCTGCTGTCCGGGCTCACCGGACGGGTCAAGGCGGGCGAGCTGACCCGGCAGGACGCCGCGCAGATCGGCGTGCTCCTGCTGATCGCCGGGCACGAGACCACCGCGAACATGATCGCCCTGGGCACCCTGGCCCTGCTGGAACACCCCGACCAGCTCGCCCTGCTACGCGACACCGACGATCCGAAGCTCGTCGCCTCGGCGGTGGAGGAGCTCCTGCGCTACCTGCACATCACGCACAGCGGTCGGCGTCGCGTGGCGGTGGAGGACATCGAGCTCGCCGGCCAGACCATCCGCGCCGGCGAGGGCGTCATCCTGCCCAACGACATCGGCAACCGGGACCCCGACGCCTTCGAGCACCCCGACCAGTTGGACGTCCGGCGCGACGCCCGCCACCACGTCGCGTTCGGCTTCGGCGTCCACCAGTGCCTCGGCCAGCCGCTGGCCCGCATGGAGCTGCAGGTCGTCTACAGCACGCTCTACAAGCGCATCCCCACCCTGAGACTCGCCACCGACCTGGACCGGATCCCGTTCAAGCACGACGGATCCGTCTACGGCGTCTACGAACTCCCCGTCACCTGGTAATCCGCAAAGGAGCGAACCCATGAAGGTCATCATCGATCAGGACAAGTGCGTCGCGTCCGGGCAGTGCGTGACCAGCGCGCCGGACGTGTTCGACCAGCGCGACGAGGACGGCATCGTCGTCCTGCTCGCCGAGGAGCCGCCGGCGGACCTGGCCGCCGACGTCCGGCAGGCCGCGGCCGTGTGCCCGGCGCTGGCCATCCAGGTCGAAGAGTCGTAGCGGACAGGTGCGGCGGCCGAGGCCCGGCCGCCGCACCGGACGGCGCGGAGGGAAGCCGTAAACATTCCGTAAACGGGTTCGGCCAAGCTGAAGGCACATGAGCACGACGGGCCTCACGGCACCGCTCCGAACCCGGAAGGAAGCACCTCATGCGCACGTTCAAGCTCCAGGTCCAGACCACCGTCGACGGCTACATGGCCGGCCCGAACGGCGAGATGGACTGGGTGACGTTCCCGTGGACCGACGACATCAAGGCGTACGTCACGGCGCTCACGGAGCCGGTCGACCGCATCGTGCTGGGCCGCCGGCTCGCCGAGGGCTTCATCCCGGCCTGGGCGGCCGGACCCGAGGGCGAGGACCAGAAGTCCATCGACAAGATGAACGACACGCCCAAGGTCGTGATCTCGAACAGCCTCACCGAGTCGCCGTGGGAGAACGCCACCGTCGCCGGCGGCGACCTCACCGAGACGATCAACCGGCTCAAGGCGCAGCCGGGCGGGGACATCATCGCGTACGGCGGCGGCACCCTGGTCTCGAGCCTGATCGCCGAGGGGCTCCTCGACGAACTCCACCTGTTCGTCAACCCGACCGCGATCGGCACGGGAATGCCGGTCTTCCCCCGGGGCGGGGCCTACCAGCGGCTGAACCTCGTCACCGCGCAGACGTTCGACTGCGGGGTCACCGCGCTGCACTTCGAGCCGAAGCGCTCCTGAGCCCGCGCGCCCCGGCAGCACTTCCCGCAACACATGTAAGCGGCTTGCAAGATTTGCGATATTCTTGCGGCATGTCACGACGACTTGCTGATGTCGCCAAGAAGGCCGGGGTCAGCGAGGCCACCGTCAGCCGGGTGCTCAACGGCAAACCGGGGGTCTCGGCGGCGACCCGCGACAACGTGCTGACCGCGCTGGACGTGCTGGGCTACGAGCGGCCGACGCAGTTGCGGGGCGACCGGGCCCGGCTGGTCGGCCTGGTGCTGCCGGAGTTGCAGAATCCGATCTTCCCCGCCCTGGCCGAGGTCGTCAGCGGCGCCCTGGTGCAACTCGGTTTCACGCCCGTCCTGTGCACGCGCACGGCGGGCGGCCTCTCGGAGCCGGAGTACGTGAACCTACTGCTCGACCAGCAGGCCTCCGGAGTGATCTTCGCCGGCGGGATGTTCGCGGAGGCGGACGCCGCACATGAGCACTACCACCTGCTCCGCAGACGCGGCATGCCGGTGGTGCTCGTGAACGCGTCCGTCGCCGACCTCGGCTTCCCGGCGGTGGCGACCGACGACGTCGTCGCCGTCGAGCAGGCGTACGGGCATCTGCGCGCGCTGGGGCACGAGCGGATCGGCCTGGTCGTCGGCCCGGCGGACCACATGCCATCCCGCCGGAAGGTGGAGACCTTCGAGCGGCTGGCCCAGGCGGCCGACGGCGGAGAGTTCGTCGAGCGGACCCTGTTCTCCCTGGAAGGGGGGCAGGCGGCGACGACCCGCCTGCTGCGGCGGGGGGTCACGGGGGTGATCTGCGGCAGTGACCCGCTGGCGCTGGGCGCGATCAAGGCGGCCCGCCGGCAGGGACGGCGGGTGCCCGAGGACGTCTCGGTGGTCGGCTTCGACGACTCGGCGTTCATGAGCTGCGTCGACCCGCCGCTGACCACGGTGCGCCAGCCCATCGACGCGATGGGACGCGCGGTGGTGACCCTTCTCGGCGCCCAGATCGACGGCTCGCAAGCCGCCCCCGAAGAGCTGCTGTTCGAGCCGGAGCTCGTGGTCCGCGGCTCCACCGGACCGACCTAACGACGCGCTGTCGTTTTTTTTCTCTTTTCAGTTCGACTATTGCAGTGTGATGTCGGTCTCTATATCGTTCTCGCACCGGATCCTGCATCCCGGTCCTCGGCCCGCGGCCTCTGGGCGCCGGAGGCCAGTCCAGGAGGGAGTCGATGATGAGACCCCGACGACTCATGGTCCTTTTGACGGCAGGGCTCGCCCTGACCAGTACGGCGTGCGGAGGCGGTGACGGGTCCAAGGACGCCTCGGGCGGGAAGGTCTCCATCACGGTCGGCTGCATGCCCGCGAAGAGCCAGCCGACCCAGCGCCGCGAGTGGAACGAGGACGTCGCCGCCTTCCACCGACTGCACCCGGACATCACCGTCGTCGGCAAGGACGCCTTCCCCTGCGCGGACCCGAAGACCTTCACGGCCAAGCTCGCGGGCGGCCAGATGGAGGACGTCTTCTACACCTACTTCACCGACGTCCAGAACGTGATCAAGTCGGGTCAGGCCGCCGACCTCACCAAGTACCTCGGGAGCGTCAAGCAGGTCCCCGATCTCCAGCCCTCCGTCAAGCGCGTCTTCACCGGCCCCGACGGCAGGATCTACGGCCTCCCCCGGCAGAACTACTCGATGGGCCTGCTCTACAACCGCAGGCTGTTCAAGCAGGCCGGGCTCGATCCCGACACCCCGCCCGCGACCTGGGCGGAGCTGCGCGCCGACGCGAAGAAGATCGCCGCACTCGGCAAGGGCGTCGTCGGATACGCCGACTACAGCGCCGGCAACCAGGGTGGCTGGCACTTCACCACCGAGCTGTACGGCCAGGGCGGCGACGTCGTCACCCCCGACGGGAAGAAGGCCGCGTTCAACAGCCCGCAGGGCCAGGCCGTGCTGGAGAACCTCCGGCAGATGCGCTGGACCGACGACTCGATGGGGTCCAAGCAGTTGCTCCAGCTCGCCGACGTGCAGCAGATGATGGCCGCCGGCCGGCTCGGGATGTACCTGTCCGCGCCGGACAACGTGACCGCGCTGGTCGACCAGTTCCAGGGCTCGTACAAGGACTACGGCCTGGCGCCGATCCCCGAGGCGAAGGCCACGCTCATCGGCGGGGACGGCTACATGGTCAACGTCAAGGCCTCCCCCGCCAAGGTCAGGGCCGGGCTGCTCTGGCTGGAGTACTACGTCCTCACGCCCGGACAGGGCCAGCTGAACTACCAGCGCGAAGCGAAGTACGGGCGCGCGGTCGGCCTCCCCCAGCCGGACTTCTACACCGGGTCGACGGCGAACACCGATCACTCGCTGCGCCGAGCGTCGGCCAACGTGCCGGTCGCGAACTACAAGCCGTACGAGGACGCCTCCGCGCGCATCCCGGGCAAGCTCGAGCCGTTGAACGCCCAGCAGGTCTACGCCGTCCTCGACTCGGTCATGTCGGCGGTCCTCACCGACCGGAACGCCGACCCCGGCCGGCTCCTCGCGTCCGCCCAGCAGAAGGTCGACGGCATCCTCGCCCGCTCCAACTGAGCACGCCCGGTGGCCTGCGAGCGAAGGAGGGTTCGGTGACCACGACGGCCCTGCGCAAGGCGGCGTCCCGGCGTTCGCCGTCGCGCCCGGCCGGGCCGCGCCGGGCGGCGTCGCGGTACGGCGTCCGGCGCGCCCTGTCCGCGTACGGGTTCCTCTGCGGGGCGCTGATCTGCTTCGCCCTGTTCTCCTGGTACCCGATCGTGCGGGAGGCCCTGCTCGGCTTCCAGCGGACGAACTTCGTCGGCCGGTCGGAGTGGGTCGGCCTCGACAATTTCCACCGCGTCGGCGCCGACCCGGCCTTCGGCAAGGCCTGGCTGAACACCCTGGAGTTCACCGGGCTGGCGCTGCTGTGCGGTTACGTCCTGCCGTTCGTGACCGCGCTGGTCCTCAACGAGCTGCGCCACGCGCGCGCCTACCTCAGGTTCGTCGTGTACCTGCCGGTCATGCTCCCGCCGGCGGTCGCGGTGCTGCTGTTCAAGTGGTTCTACGACCCGGGTCCCGGCCTGTTCAACCAGCTGCTGCGCCTGGCCCACCTCCCGGGGCTGAACTGGCTCGACTCCACGAGCACCGCGCTGCTGTCCCTGGTGATCGTCTCCACCTGGATGAACATGGGCAGCGGCACGCTCATCTACCTGGCCGCCCTGCAGAGCGTCGAGGGCGAGCTGTACGAGGCGGCGGAGCTGGACGGCGCGGGACTGCTGCGGCGTGTCCGGCACGTCACCATCCCCCAGACCAGGCTGATCCTGCTGGTGATGCTCCTGCTCCAGGTCATCGCCACGATGCAGGTGTTCATCGAGCCGTACCTGCTCACCGGCGGCGGGCCGCAGGACGCCACGGTCAGCGTCGTCTACCTGATGTACCAGTACGCCTTCAACTTCAACAGCTACGGCGGCGGCAGCGCCCTCGGGCTGATGCTGATGCTCGTCCTGATGGTGTTCTCCGCGGCGTACCTGCGGCTGACCCGGGACGAGGGGAGATGAGGTGAGGAGCCCGACGATGCAGGCGACCGCCCCGCGAACGCTCATCTCCGCCCGCGCGCTGACCACGCCGCGCGGCCGGGTCGTCTACTGGTCCGTCCTCGTCGCGGTGATCGTGCTGTTCACCGCGGTGTTCGTGTTCCCGCTCTACTGGATGGCGACCGGCGCGCTCAAGTCGTCCGGCGAGCTCGCGCGCACGCCCCCGACGCTCTTCCCCCGGCACCCGCACCCCGGCGTCTACCGCGAGGCGTGGCAGCGGCTGAGCCTGGGACGGTACCTCCTGAACACGCTCGTGTACGCCGCCGGGGCCTGGCTGCTGCAGCTCGCGATGTGCGTACCGGCGGCGTACGCCCTGTCGAAGCTGCGGCCCGTGCTCGGCCGGGCGATCCTCGGCATGATGCTGGCCACCCTGATGATCCCGCCGACCGTCCTGCTGATCCCGCTGTACCTGACCGTGCGGGACCTGCCGTTCCTGCACGTCAACCTGTTGAACACGCCGTTCGCGATCTGGTTCCCGGCGGCGGCGAACGCCTTCAGCGTGTTCCTGCTCAAGCGGTTCTTCGACTCCATCCCGAGGGAACTGCTCGAGGCGGCGGCGATCGACGGCGCCTCGTCCTGGCGCATCCTGCGGTCGATCGTCCTGCCGATCTCGCGGCCGATCCTCGCCGTCGTGTCCATCTTCGCGGTGGTCGGCGTGTGGAAGGACTTCGTCTGGCCGCTGCTGGTGCTGCCCGACGGCGACCGGATGACGGTGAGCGTGGCCATCTCCTCCCTGTCGAACCAGACGCCGGAGAACATCCTCATCGCCGCGCTCGTGATCGCGAGCGTCCCGGCCATCGCCGTCTTCCTGCTGTTCCAGCGCCACATCATGGCGGGCCTGACCGCCGGAGGACTGAAGGGATGAGGGCGCGCGTGCCCGCGACCCGACCGAACCGTTCGAGGAGATGATCCGGCATGGCCGAACTCGTTCCCCCCGGCAGGTCACCGCAGCCGGAGGGCTGGTGGCGGAGTGCCGCGATCTACCAGGTCTACCCGCGCAGTTTCGCGGACGGCAACGGCGACGGCGTCGGTGACCTGGCGGGCCTGCGCGGGCGCCTCCACCACCTCGCCGACCTGGGGGTCGACGCGGTCTGGGTGAATCCCTGGTATCCCTCGCCGATGGTCGACGGCGGCTACGACGTGGCCGACTTCCGCGACATCGACCCGGTCTTCGGCTCGCTCGCCGAGGCCGAGAAGCTCATCGAGGAGGCGCACGGGCTCGGGATCAGGGCGATCGTCGACATCGTCCCCAACCACTGCTCCGACCGGCACGCCTGGTTCCAGGAGGCGCTGCGGTCCGGGCCGGGCTCGGCGGCCCGCGCGCGGTTCTGGTTCCGGCCCGGGCGCGGCGACGGTCCGCCGAACGACTGGCGGTCCATCTTCGGCGGTCCCGCGTGGACCCGCGTTCCGGACGGCGAGTGGTACCTCCACCTGTTCGCGCCGGAGCAGCCCGACTTCAACTGGAGCAGCCCCGAGGTACGGGAGGAGTTCCTCGACGTCCTGCGGTTCTGGTTCGACCGGGGCGCGGACGGCATCCGCATCGACTCCGCCGCGGTCCTGGTCAAGGACCCCGACGCCGAGCCGGACGGCCAGGACCCCTACACCGACCGGGACGGCGTGCACGCGATCTACCGGGCCTGGCGGCGGATCGCCGACGAGTACGGCGACCGGGCGCTGATCGGCGAGGTCTGGCTGCCCGACCAGGACCGGTTCGCCGCCTACCTGGCCCCGGACGAGCTGCACACGGCCTTCAACTTCGACTTCCTGAGCTGCCCCTGGGAGGCCGAGGCGCTGCGCCGGGTGATCGACACGACGCTGGCCACGCACACTCCCCTGGGCGCGCCGCCGACCTGGGTGCTGTCCAACCACGACGTGACCCGCCCGGTCACGAGGTTCGGCCGGGAGGACACCTCCTTCGACCTGGGCGACCGCCGGCACGGGGCGCCCGCGGACCTGCGGCTGGGCCTGCGCCGGGCCCGGGCGGCCGCCCTGCTCGCCATGGCGCTGCCCGGCTGCCTCTACGTCTACCAGGGAGAGGAGCTCGGCCTCCCAGAGGTCGAGGACCTGCCGGAAGACCGGCTCGAGGACCCCATCTGGTTCCGTTCGGGCCGCCGCGACCGTGGCCGGGACGGCTGCCGGGTCCCGCTCCCGTGGTCCGGCGACGCGCCGCCCTTCGGCTTCGGCGGCGGCGAACCGTGGCTGCCGCAGCCCCCGTCCTGGCGTGACCTCACCGTCGAGGCCCAGGCCGCGGACCCGTCCTCGACGCTCGCCCTCTACCGGACGGCGCTGCGGCTGCGGCGCGAGCGGCTCGGCGACGGCACCCTCGCCTGGCGGTCGATGGGCGAGGACGTTCTCGCCTTCGACCGGGACTCGGGCGTCACCTGTGTCGTCAACCTCGGCGCCCGGCCCGTGCGGCTTCCGGAGGGCCGGTCGGCGCTGCTGGCCAGCGGACCGCTGGAGCAGGGCGAGCTCCCTGCGGACACCGCCGTCTGGCTGGATTGATCCGCCGTGGCGGTTCCGGGGAGGGAGCCGTCGAAGGTGTTCGACATTGTCGGCAGGATTGCGTTGACGCGCCCGGATACGCGGCCTAACGTCTCGGGGAGCTTGCGGACCGGCGGTGGTGCCGTCTCTCCCATGGCCGGTCCGGCCGCGACGTCTACGCGTCCCCTTCCCCCGTTTACGGGTGGGGTGTTCCCCCCAACACCCCACCCGTAAATACCTCAGGCGGGCGCGATCACCGGGCGTGCGCCGGCTCGCCGAGCGCGTAGGCGACGAGCTCGTCGACCGGGAGATCGGCGCCCTCGCGGTGGACGTCCTCGAACCGGCGGGGGCCGAGGACGTCTCCGAGGTGCGCTCTCCATCGCCGGCGAGCGTCCCTCAGCACCTGGAAGTGGTCGGGGGGCGAGCCGATCGATGGGCCCAGCCGGTCGGCGGCCCCGAGAAGGCGGGCGGCGTCTTCGGGCCGGCTCTGCGCGAGGGTCCAGGCGAGCGCCTCCATGCAGCGGGTGATGCCCCACCGGTCCCCCTGGGCGTGCTTGAGACCGAGGGCCTCGCGGAGCAGCCGGCCCGCTCGGGCGGTGTCACCGCACCACAGGGAGGCGACGCCGGTCACCCACAGCGCGTGGCCTTCGGCCCAGGCCGCGTCGTGAGCGCGGCAGATCGCCAGTGATCGTTCGCCGTAGGCGATGGCCTGCCGGTGGTCTTCGAGGTGGCTGCTGACGAGTGCCAGCTGGAAGAGAGCGAGCCACTCTCCGTCGTCGTCGCCGGCGTCGTGATGGTCCGCCCGCGCCTGCCGGAGGTGGAGGCGCGCACGCTCGTATCGTCCCTCGAAGATCTCTGCCAGGCCGGTGAACTGCGTCACGCGCCGGAGCGCCGACGTGTCACCGATCTCCTGCGCGAGGTCCCGGCATCGCCCGAGCAGGGCGAGGCCCTCGGCGGTCCGCCCTTGCAGGAGGGTCAGCCATCCGGCGGTCCACAGCGCCTCCGTCCGCGCCGGCCCGGGCTCGGGACTCCGGTCGAGGGCCTGGATCAGCAGGTGACCGCCCTTGCTGACCAGACCGGCGGTGACGTAGTGGCGCGCCAGGAGGGTGGTGATCCGCAGCCCGGTCACGGCCCCGTGGGGAGCCGTCAGGTGGTAGTCGGCCGCGGCTCGCAGGTTGGCGCGCTGCAGCCGCAGCCGGGCGAGCGACGCGGCCTGGTAGCGGCTCATCGGGTCGGCCTCGAAGGGTTCGGCGAACCGCCGATAGTGCTCGCCGTGCCGATGGCGCAGCCAGCCCTCCTCAGGCGACCGGGACAGCTCCTCGACGCTGAAATCGCGGATCATCTCCGGCAGCCGATAGCACAGGAAGGCGTGTGGCGCGGCCTCCCTGATGACGATCGACATGTCCACGAGGTCGGCGACGAGCGGGCCGACCTCCGCGCGGTCGATCCCGCGGCCGGAGCAGACCGTCTCGGCGTCCTCCAGATCGAACCCGCCCTGGAAGGCGGCGAGCCGCCGCCAGAGCGTCTGCTGCCGTGGGGTGCACAGCCGGTGGCTCCACTCGATCGCCGAACGCGGGCTCGGCAGCCGGGGGACGCCGATCCGGCCGCCCTCGGCGAGCCGCCCGAGATGGCATTCCAGCCGTTCGAGGATCTGCTCCGCCGGCATGGCGCGCACCTGCACGGCGGCCAGTTCGATCGCGAGCGGATTGCCCTCCAGGCGCTGGCACAGCCGGGCGACCGCCGCGCGATTCTCGTCGGTCAGCCGGAACCGCCGGGACGCGCCCGCCGCGCGGTCGGCGAAGAGGCGGATCGCGTCGAACCGCGCGACGGCGGCCACGGGCTCGGCGTCGTCCGGGTCCGGAACGGGCAGCGGGCCCACGGTCAGGACGCGCTCTCCGGCGACCCGGAGCGTCTGCCGGCTGGTGGCCAGGATCCGCAGCCGGTCACACCGGCGCAAGAGTGTGTGGACGAGCCGCGCCGTGGTCTCCAGCACGTGTTCGCAGTTGTCGAGGACGAGGAGCGTCCTGCCGCCGGACAGCTGGTCGGCAACGGCGTCGATCAGGCCGCGGGCCGGGGACTTCTGCACGCCGAGTGTCGTCTCCTCCGCCCCGAGGGCTTCGGCGACCGCGCCGGTGACCATGTCGGCGTCCCGCAGCGGGGCCAGCTCGACGAACCACACGCCGTCCGGGAACGAGCGCCCCGCCCGCGAGGCCAGTTGCAGCGCGAGGCGGGTCTTGCCCACCCCGGGACCGCCGGTCAACGTGAGCAGCCTGCCGCGGCGCAAGGCCGCCCTGGCCTCGGCCAGTTCCTCCCTGCGTCCGATGAAACGGGTTTCCCCTACCGGCAGGTCCCCCACGTCGCCGAGCATAGATGACGCCCTGGGGCCGGGAGCCCTCCATCCCCCACAGCGGGCCTGGTCGAGCACCCTTGACACCTTTACGCCACGTCTTAAATCATGGCTTAAAATTAGCCTCACGTGAGGAAGTGGCAGTATGCGCGTGCGGGTCCGTACCGCCATCGGCGCCGCGTTCGGCGCGACTCTCCTTGCCGCGCTCCCCGGCTGCGGGGGCGGGACCTCGACCGGCGGCGACAGCGCCGGCCATCCCAAGACGCTCACCTACTGGGCGAGCAACCAGGGTGCCAGCCTGGAGGACGACAAGGCCAAGCTCACCCCCGAGCTGCAGGAGTTCGAGAAACAGACCGGGATCAAGGTCAAGCTCGAGGTCGTCCCATGGACGGACCTGCTCAACCGCATCCTGGGCGCCGCCTCCTCCGGGCAGGGCCCCGACGTCCTGAACATCGGCAACACCTGGTCGGCCTCCCTGCAGACGACGGGGGCACTGCTGCCCTTCGACGACAAGAACTTCGCGCAGGTCGGTGGCCGGGACCGCTTCCAGGACTCGGCCCTCGCCTCGACCGGGGCGCAGGGGAAGACCCCGACCGCGGTCCCGCTGTACTCCCTGGCGTACGGCCTCTACTACAACAAGAAGATGTTCGCGGACGCGGGCATCGCGAAGCCGCCGGCCACCTGGGACGAGCTCGTCCAGGACGGCAAGCGGCTCACCGGAGGCGGCCACTACGGCCTCGCCATCGAGGGCGGCAACGTCTCGGAGAACATCCACCACGCGTTCGTCTTCGCCAAGCAGCACGGCGCCGACTTCTTCGACGCGGCCGGCAGGCCGACCTTCACGTCGCAGGGCGCGGTCGACGGCATCAAGCAGTACGTCGACTTCATCGCGCGCGACAAGATCGCCGCGCCGGGCAACGCCGAGTACGCCCAGAACGAATCGGTCGCCGACTTCGCGACCGGCAAGGCCGCCATGCTGCTGTGGCAGGCGGCGGGGCCCAACCTGCAGAAGCACGGCATGAAGCCCGACCAGTTCGGCGTGGCGCCGGTCCCCGTCCAGTCCGGCACGCCCGGACCGGGCGGCAACATCGACACGATGGTCGCGGGCATCAACATCGCCGTCTTCAAGAACTCCGGCAACCTCGACGGCGCGCTGAAGTTCGTGAAGTTCATGACGAGCGACGCCGAGCAGAAGAAGATCAACGGCGAGTACGGGTCGATCCCGCCGGTCAAGACCGCCTCGCAGGACCCGGCCTTCAACACGCCCGAGCTGACCGTCCTGCGCAACGCCATCGCGACCAGTGCCGCGCCGCTCCCCCAGGTGCCCAAGGAGTCGCAGTTCGAGGAGCTCGTCGGCGGCGCGGTCAAGGACCTGCTCGCCGACGCGGCGGCCGGCCGCCCGGTGACGACGCAGTCCGTCCAGGCGCGGCTCGCCAAGGCCCAGCAGCAGATGCAGTAGGCGTGCCGCCACCGATGACCACGACCGTGCACCGTCAGGCGCCTCCGGCCGGACCGGACCCTCGTCGCGAGGACGGCCGGAGACGGCTGTTCCGCATTCCCGACCGGGTCCGCCGGGGCGGCCTGCCGTACCTGCTCCTGCTGCCCGCGCTGATCTTCGAACTCATCGTCCACGTCATCCCGATGGTGCTGGGCGTGGTGATGAGCCTGAAGGAGCTCACGCAGCTCTACATCCGCCAGTGGTGGCAGGCGCCCTGGACGGGGTGGGGCAACTACCGGGTCGCCGTGAACGTCAACGCGCCCATCGGCCGGGCCCTGCTCGACTCCTTCCTGGTCACCTGCGCCTTCACCGTGCTGGCCGTGGGCCTGTGCTGGCTGTTCGGCACGGCCGCGGCCGTCCTGATGCAGGACCATTTCCGGGGCCGCGGCGTGCTGCGCGCGGTCTTCCTCACGCCGTACGCGCTGCCGCTGTACGCCTCCGTGATCGTCTGGGCGTTCATGCTCCAGCACGACAACGGGCTCGTGAACCACGTCCTGCACGACCAGCTGGGCGTCACCGGCAAGCCGACGTTCTGGCTGATCGGCGACAACAGCTTCGTCTCCCTCCTGGTCGTCTCCGTCTGGCGGAACTGGCCGTTCGCGTTCCTGTGCGTGATGGCCGGCCTGCAGAACATCCCGCGGGAGCTGTACGAGGCCTCGGCGATCGACGGCGCCGGCATCTGGCAGCAGATCCGGCTCATCACGCTGCCGTCGCTGCGGTCCATCAACCAGGTGCTCGTGCTGGTGCTGTTCCTGTGGACCTTCAACGACTTCGCGACGCCGTACGTGCTGTTCGGCAGGTCGGCCCCGGCCGCCGGGGACCTCATCTCCGTGCACATCTACTCGGCCTCGTTCGTCACCTGGAACTTCGGCGCCGGCTCGGCGATGTCCGTGCTGATGCTGCTCTTCCTGTCCCTGGTGACCGCCGCCTACCTGCTGGTCACGTCCCGAGTGAGGAGGAGCCGTGGCTGAGCGCTCGCCGACGGCGCCGCCGCCGTCGTTCGTCTGGACCCGCCGGATCGTCCTCACGCTGCTGACCGTCTTCGCGCTGCTGCCGGTCTACGTGATGCTGAGCAGCTCGCTGAAGCCGCTGCGGGACGTCTCCGGCGCCTTCCGCTGGATCCCCGAACACGTCACCCTCCGCCCGTACGCCGATATCTGGCGCACCATCCCGCTCGGCCGCTACTTCGAGAACTCGATCGTCGTGGCGAGCGCGGCGACCGGGCTGTCCGTGGTGGTGGCCATCTTCGCGGCGTACGCGGTGAGCCGGTACCGCTTCCGCGGCAGGCGTGTCTTCACGGTCACCGTGCTGTCCACCCAGATGTTCCCGGGCATCCTGTTCCTCCTGCCGCTGTTCCTGCTCTACGTCGGCATCGGGAACGCGACCGGGATCGCCCTGTACGGCTCGCGCGGCGGGCTGATCCTGACGTATCTCACCTTCTCGCTCCCCTTCTCCATCTGGATGCTCGTCGGCTACTTCGACTCGATCCCGCGGGGGCTCGACGAGGCCGCGCTGGTGGACGGATGCGGCCCGCTCGGCGCGCTGTTCCGCGTCATCGTCCCCGCCTCGCTCCCCGGCATCGTCGCGGTCGCCATCTACGCCTTCATGACCGCCTGGAGCGAGGTGCTGTTCGCCTCGGTCATGACCAACGACACCACCCGGACCCTCGCCGTGGGCCTGCGCGCCTACGCGACCGAGACCGACGTGTACTGGAACCAGGTGATGGCCGCCTCGCTGGTCGTCAGCGTGCCGGTGGTGGCCGGGTTCCTCCTCCTTCAGCGTTACCTGGTCGCCGGGCTCACCGCCGGGGCCGTCAAGTGAGCGCCGTCCCTACCCCAGAAAGGCACTTCGTGGATCACCTCAGCCTGCTCCCCGTGGACTTCGCATGGGGCGTGGCCACGTCCGCTTACCAGATCGAAGGTGCGGTCGGCGAGGACGGCCGGTCCCCGTCCATCTGGGACACCTTCAGCCGCACTCCGGGGAAGGTGGACGGCGGCGACCACGGCGATGTGGCGTGCGACCACTATCACCGCTGGCCGGAGGACATCGAGATCATGAAGCGGCTCGGCCTGACCGCCTACCGGTTCTCCATCGCCTGGCCGCGCGTCGTGCCCGGCGGGTCCGGTCCCGTGAACGCTCCCGGGCTGGCGTTCTACGACCGTCTCGTCGACGCCCTGCTCGAAGCCGGCATCACGCCGTTCCCCACGCTCTATCACTGGGACCTGCCGCAGGTCCTCCAGGACGCCGGCGGCTGGACGAACCGCGACACCGCCCACCACTTCGCCGACTACTCCGCCCGCGTCGTGGAGCGGCTCGGCGACCGCGTCACCGACTGGGCCACCGTGAACGAGCCGCTGTGCGCCGCCTGGATCGGCCACCTCGAAGGCCGGCACGCACCGGGCCTCGCGGACGTCAAGGCGGCCGTACCCGCCTCGTACCATCTGCTCCTCGGTCACGGGCTGGCCGCGCAGGCCGTACGGGCCGCCGCTCCCGGCGCACGCGTCGGCATCGTGCACCTGCTGAACCCCGTGGAGCCCGCCGGCGACTCGGCCGCCGACGCCGCGGCGGCCGCCCGCTTCGACGGGCACACGAACCGCTGGTGGCTCGACCCGGTCTTCGGACGGGGCTTCCCCGCCGACATGCTCGAGGTGTACGGGGTCGACCTTCCCGAACGGCCCGGCGACCTCGAGACCATCGCGGCGCCGCTGGACTGGCTCGGGGTGAACTACTACCGGCCGGCCGTCGTCGCGGACGACCCCGACGGCGCTCCGCCGTACGTCCGGGAGACCACGCCGACCGGCCGCCGGCTCACCGGGATGGACTGGGTGATCGAACCGGACGGGCTGGAGAGCATCCTGACCCGGGTCGCCGAGGAGTACCGGCCGCCCCGGATGTACGTCACCGAGAACGGCTCCGCGTGGACCGACACCGTCGACGGCGGGCGGGTGCACGACCCCGAGCGCGCCGGCTACCTGGAAGGACATCTCGCCGCGTGCGCGTCGGCGGTGCGGCGAGGCGCGCCGCTGGCCGGGTACTTCTGCTGGTCGCTGCTGGACAACTTCGAATGGGCGGCCGGCTACGCCCCGCGCTTCGGGCTCGTCCACGTCGACTTCGCGACGCAGCGGCGGACCGTCAAGGACAGCGGGCTCCGCTACGCCGAGCTGATCCGTTCCCATCGGGAGCGGGCCGGCGTCTGACGGCCCACCGGGCACGCCCATTGCCTGCCTCGAGGTCCCCGTCCGTAGAACAGCGGGACTTCGAGACAGGCCCTGGACCGCGGTCCTCGCCGATATCGCCGCCCGGCGAGGGCCGCGCCACCGCGCGAAAATCTCGGTGCGTGGAGCGCGGACCGGGTTACGTTCGGTGCGTGGAATGGCGAACGAGGCTGAGAACGTGGGCGGCGCTGGCGGCGGGGCCGGCGCTGATCGCCGTGGGCGTGGCGCTCGCCGCCGGTCCCAGTGCCGACTTCACGGCGTTCGAGCGGGCCCCGTACTGCGCGGAGCCTCCACCGAGCGATACGAGTCGCTGCGTCACGCGGCTTCCGATGACCGTCATCCGGCGGTCCACGTACACGACCGAGGACCCGGACCCGCCCGACCCGCCGCAGTTCCCGCCGCCGCAACCGCCCCAGCCGCCCCCGATGGGACCGTTCCGGGTGGTCCTCCCGACCGTGGCGAGGCTGCGGGTCGTCGCCGCCTCGCGGACCACCCACTACAAGATCACCGTGCGCACCGCGGACGGGCGGTACCACGACTTCGAGGTGGAGCACGACTTCTACAACGTCGCCGAGGCCGGCACCACCGGCACGGCCGAGCTTTGGCACGGCCGCGTGGTACGGCTGCGGATCGGCAAGCACGTCGACGACGAGTGGCCCGACTGGAGGCTGGGCCTCCCGGTCTTCATCGCTCTGGCCGGGGTCGTCTTGTTCGTCGTCGTGGTGGTCCGCCTTCTCAAGCGAAGCCTCCGTACGCGCAGAAGACGGCGGGTCACCCGCGTCTACAACTGAGGCCCGCGCGGCGAGGTGCCGCGCGGGCCACGGGGTGGGGATCAGCGGGTCACGGCACCTCGTCAAAGGTGCGTAACACCCGGCCCGAGGCTTCTTCGAGTGCTTGTTATAAGATTTGAACTACTCGGGGAGGTCGATATGTGGGAGCACGTCACACCGGAGCGACGACGGGGCACGGTGCGGGATCTCCGGCGTGACAACCGGTCGGTGCTGCTCTGGTCGCTCTACTTCGACCAACCCTCCACACGCCAGGAGCTGAGCCGGACGACCGGCCTGTCCCCCGCCTCGGTCAGCAACGTCGTCCGCGAACTCATCGACGAGGACATCGTGCACGAGGCCGGCGCGGTCGACTCCGACGGCGGCCGGCCCCGCGTCCTGCTGCGCATCAACCAGGACCACGGCTACGTCATCGGCGTGGACGTCGGCGAGACCCGGGTCCGCGTCGAGCTGTTCGACCTGGCGATGACCGAGCGGGCCACGGCCGACTACCCGCTGGACCCCCGCGAGCACGGCGTGACGACGATCGTCGACCGGATCCTGGAGGGACTGTCCGCGGTGCTGGCCGACGCCGGCGTCGGCCCCTCGGCGATCCTCGGTGTGGGCATCGGCGTCCCCGGCGTCGTCGAGCAGGGCGACGAGGTCATCGTGCACGGCCAGACGTACGGCTGGGACGCGGTCCCCCTCGGGCGTCTGCTGCGGGCCGGCACCGACCTTCCCCTGCACATCGACAACGGCGCCAAGACGATGGGCCGCGCGGAGATGTGGTTCGGCGCGGGGCGGGGCGCCCAGCACGCGGTGGTGTGCCTCATCGGCTCGGGTGTCGGCGCGAGCGTCATCGCGCACGGCCGGCCGCACCGGGGCTCCACGTCCAGCGCCGGTGAGTGGGGCCACACGACCATCGTGGTCGGTGGCCGCGAGTGCCGGTGCGGCGCCCAGGGATGCCTGGAGGCGTACGTCGGCGCCGAGGCCATCCTCGACCGTTACGCGGGCGCGCCGCCGGGCCAGGACGAGGAGTCCGCGCTGGCCGCCCTGCTCGACGCGGCCGCGAACGGTGCGGGTGAGGCGGAGAGCGTCCTGGAGGAGACCGCGCTCTACCTCGGAGTCGGCCTCTCCGACCTGATCAACCTGTTCAATCCCGAGCGGATCATCCTGGGCGGCTGGGCCGGCCTGCTGCTCGGCGAGCGGCTACTCCCACGGATCCGCGACGCCGCCCGCCGGCACTCGCTCAGGCACGCGTTCTCCGAGACCTCGATCGAGCTGGGCCGACTGGGGCCGGAGGCGGTGGCGCTCGGCGCGGCGACCCTTCCGGTCGAGCGTTTCCTCAACGGGGAGACCATTCTCCCGGTCGAACACCGACGCTCGGCCGGCTGAGCACGGCGGCGCGCGGGACGGCCGGCTGACACGGCGGCGCGCGGGAGGGCCGGCCGGTCCGACACACCCGCGCGGGGCCTTGCCAGCGCTTTACTGACCTGTAAGTATGCATTCCGTGGACGGGTTGAGCCCAGGCGGTCGGCGACTCCTCGACGTCGCGGCCGAGGTCTTCTACGCGGAGGGGATCCGGGCCACCGGCGTCGACACTCTGGTGGATCGGGCCGGCGTCTCCAAGCCCACGCTCTACGCGCAGTTCGGGTCCAAGGAGAACCTCGTCGCCGCCGTGCTCGACCAGCGCCGCCGGCGGCGCCAGGAGGTTCTGACCTCGTTCCTGGCCCGGAGCGACGCCCAGGGCGTCGACCGGATCCTGGCCGTGTTCGACTGGCTCGCCCAGGGGCACGGTCGGGAGGGGTTCCGCGGTTGCCCGTTCACCAACGCCGCCGTCGAACTGCCCGACCCGGCCCATCCCGCCCGTGCGGTGATCGCCTCCTACAAGGACTGGCTGCGCGAGACGCTGACCTCGCTGGCGCGGCAGGCAGGCGCTCCCGACCCCGAGGAGCTGGGCTTCGCCCTCCTCATGCTCATCGACGGGGCCAACGCGCGCGTGGTCGTGGCCGGCGACCGTACGGCCATGCGCCGAGCCGGAGCGGCCGCCGCCCGGCTCATGGGGCGCTTCGACGACCACGGCGCCGAGCCCGCGACCGAACGGAGGACCATATGAGATCGTCCCTGCGCCCCGGCCTTGCCGCGACGCTCGACTACCGCGTGCCCGAGACCCGGACCGTCCCGCATCTGCTGCCGGAATCGGACGAGTTCGGCGGGATGCCGTCCGTGCTGGCGACCGGTTATCTCGTCGGGTTGGTCGAATGGACCTGCATGCGGGCGCTCGCCGGTCATCTCGACGAGGGCGAGCGCACCGTCGGCGTGCACGTCGACCTCAGCCATGAGGCCGCCACTCCGCCGGGCTGCGCGGTCACCATCGACGTCGAGTTGACCGCCGTCGACGGTCGCCGTCTCACCTTCGCCGTCCAGGCCAAGGACGACGCGGCGATCGTGTGCCGGGGCACGCACCGGCGTGCGGTGATCGACCTGGGTCGTTTCGAGGAGCGCCTCGCCGACCGGGCCGTGGCGGAGGGCTCCGCGTGAACGCGGACGCCCGCGGCGGCAGCCGGGTCTTCGACGCCCACCTGCACATCATCGATCCCCGGTTCCCGCTCATCCGGAACAACGGCTATCTCCCGCCCGCGTTCACGGTCGATGACTACCTGCTGCGGACCCGCGCGCTCGGAGTGATCGGCGGGGCGGTGGTGTCCGGCTCCTTCCAGGGATTCGACCAGGCCTACCTGGTGGACGCCCTCCGGCGGCTGGGCGCGGGGTTCGTGGGAGTCACGCAGTTGCCCGCCTCGGTGACCGACGAGGAGATCGCGCGGCTGGACGCGCAGGGCGTACGGGCGGTGCGGTTCAACGTGCGCCGGGGCGGCTCGGAGACCCTCGATCACCTGGACGCCCTGGCCCGCCGCGTCCACGAGGTCGCCGGGTGGCACACCGAGCTGTACATCGACGCGCGTGACCTGCCGGACCTGACTCCCGTCCTGAGCGCCCTCCCGGCGGTGAGCGTCGATCACCTCGGGCTCTCCGAAGACGGACTGCCGCACCTGCTCGCGCTGGTCGAACGCGGCGCCCGGGTCAAGGCGACCGGTTTCGGCCGCGTCGACCTCGACGTGACCAAGGCGGTTCAGGCCGTGGTCGCCGTCAACTCGGAGGCTCTGATGTTCGGCACCGATCTGCCGTCCACCCGTGCCCGGCGCCCGTTCCACGAGGACGACCTGCACCTGCTGGCCGACGCGGTCGGGCCGGACCACGTCCAGGCGGTGCTGCACGGCAACGCGCGTGCGTTCTACCGCATCTGAGCCCACTGAGCCACCGGCGACCGTGCCGGGTGATGGCGAGGTTTGAAAACGAGCTTTACGATCGGCATTACGATCAGTAATGATCGGAGTCAAGGCGTGGCCACCTCTGGGCCGAGCCCGTGACCGAGGTAGGTGGGATGGAGTTCCGAGTTCTCGGACCGCTCGAGGTCCGGGCGGACGACGGCACTCCCCTGCTCATTCGGCAGGCGAGACAGCGCGCTCTGCTGGCCGTCCTCCTCCTGCACACCAACCGGCAGATGACCGCGGACGCGCTCGTGGACGCTCTCTGGGGGGTGGGACGGCCGCGCACGTCCAGCGGCGCTCTCCGCACCCACGTCTGGGCGGTGCGACGGCTGCTGGCGCCCAGCAGCCGGCTGCACACCCGTCCGTCCGGCTACCTCCTCGAGGTCGCGCCGGAAGAGCTCGACCTGGAGCGCTTCGAGCGGCTCGTCGCGGGCGCGCGTGACCGTCTGGACGGAGGCGACGACCGGGGCGCGGTCGACCGGCTCCAGCGGGCCCTCGCCCTCTGGCGCAGTCCACCGCTCGCGGACGTCCCCGCGACGACGTCGATGATCCCGCATTTGGAACGATGGAAAGTCCAGCGCCGTACCGCCGAAGAGCTTTTGATCAATGCCGAGCTGCGGCTGGGACGGCATCGGCACCTGCTCCCCCGGTTGCGGGCGCTGGTGTCGGAGTCACCCCTCCATGAGCCTCACTGGCACCAGCTGATGCGCGCCCTGCAGCTCAGCGGACACCGCGGCGACGCCCTCGCCGCCTTCGACGAGGCGCGCGAGGTGCTGAAGGCGGGACTCGGCGTCGAACCGGGCGCCGACCTGATGCGTCTTCGCCGAGAGCTGCTCTCATCGCCGCCCGCAGCCGGCGCCGTGAGTCCCGGTCCGCCCCGCGTCCCGGCGGCCCTGACCCGCCTCTCCAGACCGGTGCCACCGTCCGCCCGCGCGGGAGCGGCGATCGCGGCTCCCCTGCAGACCCCGTACGCGCCCCGCGACTTCGTGGGCCGCGAGACGGAGCTCGCGGAGGTGGCGAGGGAGCTCACGGACGCCGGCACCTCGCCGGGAGTGGCGATCGCGGTCGTCTGCGGCCGCGCCGGCGTCGGGAAGACGGCGCTGGCCACGCGCGTCGCGCACGCCTTACGTGACCGGTTCACCGACGGCCAGGTGTACGTCGAGCTGGAGAGGGCCCACGGCGCCCGCCGCGCACCGAGCGCCGTGGTCGGCGACGTACTGCGCAGCCTCGGCATCCCGGCGCAGATCCTCCCGGAGTCGGCGGCCGGCCGCGCCGCGCTACTGCGATCACACCTCGCCGACCGGCGGATACTGCTGGTCGTCGACGACGCCTCGGCGCCGGAACAGGTCATCCCCCTGCTCCCCGGCACGCCGGGAGCCGCCGTCCTGGTGACGAGCCGAAGACGGCTCGCCGGCCTGCCGGGGGCGCGATCGCTGTCGCTCGACGCACTCGTCGCGGGCGAATCGCTCGCGCTCCTGGAGCACATCATCGGGACCCGGCGTGTCATGGCCGAGCGGGAGGCCGCCGAGCGCCTGGTCAGGGCGTGCGGCCACCTTCCCCTGGCCATCAGGATCGCGGGGGCGCGGCTGCGGAACCATGAGAGCCGGCCCATCCGGGACCTCGCCGACGCCATGATGGAGCGGCGGCGGCTGGACGAGCTGACCGTCGGGCACCTGTCCGTCCGGCGGGAGCTCGCGGCGACCTACTCCGCTCTCGGCGGGGAGGAGCGCCGCCTGTTCCGGCTCCTCGGCCTGATCACAATGCACGACCTGCCCGAATGGGCGATCGCGGCGCTGCGCGGGAAGAAGGACACCCAGCGCGTGCTGGAAGGCCTGCTCGACCATCACGTGGTGTCGTCCGAAACGGTCGACTTCACCGGGCAGCCCCGTTATCGCATGGACCCGCTGACCGCGGATTACGCACGCGAACTGCTCGATGAGGTTCCCGCAGCCGAACGCGGCGCCGCGCTGAACCGGCTCGTCAAGGGCTGGGCGGGACTGGTCCGTGCGGCCGACCACGGCTGCGTTCGAAACCCACGAGGTCCCCAGCCGCAGACGCATGGTCCGCCTCTCGACATGCCGGCCGAGCTGGCTCCGCGCGTACGGGCCGATCCGGCCCGGTGGTTGTCGATCGAACACGGCAATCTCCAGACCGTCTGCCGGCTCACGTGCGCGGAGTGGCGGCACCGGACGGCGGCGCACCTGGGCGAGTGTCCTTTCGTGGGCTCGGTCCAGCCGACAGGACGACGGCAGGGCTCCGAACGACCGGGGCTGACGCGGACGGAAGAACGCGGGTGATGTGATGGCCGGGCTGACCGACCTGCCGAGCTTCGGGGGTGCCGACCCTGGCGCGCGGCTGCTCGGTGAACACGCGCGGGCCCACCGTACGCGGCTGTCGCTTCCCGCCGATCTGCCGCTGGAGGGCTGGCAGCGGGTCGGGCAGGAGATCGTCGCGATCGCCGACGCCTCGGCCTGGTGGCTGGGCGACTGGCTCGTCTACGGTCAGAACCGCTTTCCGGAGCGCTATCGGCAGGCGGTCGCCGGGACGGGGCTCAACTACCAGACACTCCGGAACTACGCCTGGGTCGCGCGTAAGTTCGACGCCTCGTCCCGCCGGCCGGGGCTCAGCATCCAGCACCATGCGGAGGTGGCCGGGCTCAGCCCCGGCGACCGGGACGTCTGGCTCGACCGGGCGGAGCGTTTCGGCTGGTCACGCAGCAGGCTACGGCAGCATCTGCGGGCCAGCCGGGCGTCGGCGCGGCGCGATGACGGTGGCGCCGGGCGGGAGACGCTGGTGCGCGTCACGGTCGATCAGAACAGGGTCGACCGCTGGCGGCGAGCGGCCGCACTGTCGGGAAGGAGCCTGGACGACTGGGCCGCGGGCATCCTCGACGAGGCCGCCGACGAAACGGGATGCTCCACCTGACCGACCGGCCGAACGGAACGCTCCATCTGACCGACTGCCGAACGGAACACTCCGCCTGATCAGCCGCCAAATGGAAGGCTCCGCCTGATCGACCGCCGAACGGAACGCTCCGCCTGATCAGCTGCTAAAACGGAACGCTCTACCTGATCGACCGCCAAAACGGAACGCTCCACTCAGCCGCCTGCCGAAACGGAACGCTCCACCTCATCGCCCGGGGGAGGCGGCGTCGAACGCAGCGCGGTCTCCGCCGCGCCGTCCAGGGCCTCGGCGATCCACTCTGGCAACCGCCGCCCCTCCCGTTCCGCGGCGTCCCGCCATCGACGCCGCCGTTCGGTGTCGATCCGCAATGACACAGTGGCCTCCGGAGTGAGGGCTCCGCGCCGGCATCGCCGGCTGTCCTGGATGTGCTTACGCAGCCGGCTGGTGGGCCACCCCTCCTTCTCCGCGAGGTCGAGCCAGTACTCCTGCTGCTCCGCCGGCAAGCCGGCGACTTCCGCGTGGTGCTGAAGGCTCAGCGCGGCGCGCCTTCTGGACGGCGAGAACTTGCGGGCGACCCACGCGTAATTCCGTAGGGTCTGATAGTCCAGCCCGGAGTCTTCGATGGCGCGCCGGTACCGATCGGGATACCGGCCCTGTCCGTAGAGGAGCCAGTCACCGTGCCACCAGGCGGACGCGTCGCAGAGGACGACGAGCTGTTCGCCGATCTCCCGCCATGTCTCCAGCGGCAGTCTCGGCGGCAGGTTCAGCCGGGTCCTCGTCGCCGTCACCCGGCGGCCGAGAAAGATATGGCGCCCGGCCCGGCGGGCGCCCGCCGTCGCCCGGTCCTTCGTTGACGACACGATCGGTTCTCCTCGTCCGCGACTCCGCGCTCGGTCGGCGACGCAAAGGCTACGCGCGGCCGATCTTCCACCCGTCAATTCGGCGTCAATCGCCAGCTCATCGCGGTCACACGACCGCCGGGAGCCGCGAGTGGAGGGACCGCCGACAGACCTTTCCGTGTCCTGTCGGCGGGACATCGGTCGGCCTGCGGGCCGCCTCAGGCCGACCTCTGGAGACCGGTCCCCTCGCCGATCTAGCATCGAATCGCCGCGACGCTGCGCGCATCGTCGGCGGTCATGTCCCTTTCCGATCGGGCGATCTACCAGTTCGTCCGTCCGGCCACAGGCCATCGGATCGGGGATGGACGCCGGTCGGGAATACGCGAAGGAGAGCGTGTATGAGTGCGTCAGAGAAGCCGTGGTCGCTCCTTCTCGTCGATCGGATCGCGCAGCTCTCCCGAGTGCGGGCGAGCTGGTCGGCGGACGGACGCCGCGTCGCGCTCGTTCCGACGATGGGCGCGCTCCACGACGGCCACCGGGCCCTGATCAGGACCGCCCGGCGTCTGGGCGATGCGGTCGTTGTCACGATCTTCGTGAATCCGCTGCAGTTCCTCCCCGGCGAGGACTTCGACCGGTATCCGCGGCGGCTGGAAGCCGATCTGCGCACGTGCGAGGCGGAACACGCCGACCTGGTGTTCGCGCCCTCGCGCGGTGAGATCTACCCGGCCGATCCCGAGGTGAGCGTGTGCTCCGGGGCCATGGGACGCGTGCTGGAGGGCGCCACCCGCCCGGGCCATTTCGACGGCATGCTCACCGTCGTGCTCAAGTTATTGCACCTGGTCCGCCCCGACATCGCCGTGTTCGGCGAGAAGGACGGCCAGCAACTGGCCCTCATCCGCAGGATGGTGGCCGACCTCGACGTTCCGGTCCGGATCCAGAGCGAGCCGACCGTCCGGGACTCCGACGGGCTCGCGCTGTCCAGCCGGAACGCCTACCTGTCCGACGCCGAGCGGTCCTCGGCGCGTGCCCTGCCACGGGCCCTGTTCACGGGCCGTGACGCCGCCGCCGGCGGGCGGGACGCCGTCCTGCGCGCCGGTCGCAAGGTGCTCGATGACGGCGCGGCCGCGCGCCCGCCCGTCGAGCTGGACTACCTGACCCTGGTGTCGCCCGACACCTGGACCGAGATTCCGCCCGGCATGACAGGGCCGGCGGTCCTGGCCGTCGCGGCCAAGGTCGGCGATACGAGGCTCATCGACAACCTGCCCCTCGTCCTCGGACCGGAGTGACCACGCGCCGGGCCAGAACGGCGACACCATGAACCGAGAAGACAACGGCCTCGAGCTGACGGCGCCCAGCGCGGAATCGGTCGGGCGACTCGACCGCGCGCTGGACGGCCTGTTGCACTTCCGCGACGACATGCTGGACCCGATACGGCCGTTCCTGGACGGCGAGGCGTTCTTCCCGTTGGCGAAGGCGTTCGATGCCTACCTGGCCGGGTTGAGCACCGAGGCAGAGCCGGTGGCCGCGAAACGCAGGGCGTTCGCCGGGTTCCGGCGGCAGGCCGCGCGCCACCGGCTGCCCGAACGCGAGCGGCGTCACCTCAACGCGGCGTGGCGGCTCCTGACCGGCGACCTCTCCGGCACCGCCCGGGAACTGGCCGGCATCTCCCAGCGGTTCCCGCAGGACGTCCTCGCGCTCGCCGTCGGCCATCAGGTCGACTTTCTGCTGGGCGACGCCGTGACCTTACGCGACCGCGTCGGAGCGGTGCTGCCCACCTGGCCGCGGGACGACCCGCGGTATCCGAGCCTGCTCGGCATGTACGCCTTCGGCCTCGAGGAGAGCGGCCACTGGGAGTACGCCGAAGACCTGGGAATGGAGGCGGCCGACCTCGACGCCGAGGCCGTGTGGGCGATCCACGCCGTGGCCCACGTCCACGAGATGCGCGCCCGATTCGATCGGGGCGCCGAATGGCTGACCGCCCGGCGCCGGGCCTGGGACACCGCCAACCGGTTGCGCGGCCACCTCTCCTGGCACAACGGGCTCTACCTCCTGGAGGCGGGTGACGTCGACGCCGTCCTTCTGCTGTACGACCGAACGCTGCGCCCGGGGATCGCCGGGAACGCCGCGCAGGACCTCGTCAACGGCTCGTCCCTGCTGTGGCGCCTGCACCTCGAAGGAGTCGACGTCGGCGAGCGGTTCGTCCCCCAGGCGCGGGCGTGGTCACCGCTGGTCCACGAGGCGTGGTGCGCTTTCAACGACATGCACGCGGTGATGTGCCACGTCGGCTCGGGCGACCTCAGAGCCGCCGCCGCCTTGATCGCCGACCGGGAGGCGTACGTGCGAGACGGTCCGGCCGGCCTCGACAACGTGGCCGTGACCGCTGAACTCGGGCTGCCGGTGACCAGAGCGTTTCTCGCCTTCGGCCGCGGCGCGCACGATGAGGTCCTCGAACTGCTCTATCCGATTCGACGCGATCTCCGGCGCTGCGGGGGCAGCCACGCTCAGCGCGACGTCATCCACCAGACCTTGATCGAGTCTGCGGTCCGGGCCGGTCGTCTCGACGCGGCGCGGGTGCTGATCGGTGAACGCCTGGCGATCCGCCCGGACAGCCCGTTCACCTGGAGGTGGCACGCGCGGGCCGCGCTGGCGGACGGCGATCCGGAGCGGGCCGCTCAGGCACGCCGGCGCGCCGAGGACCTCGCGGCCCGCTTTGGAAGCACATCGGCCACCGGCGAGGGGATCGGGTGACGGCGATGATGTCGGGCGAGTTCTACATCGACGGCACGGGCGTCTCCATTCCCCCGGCCGTCCCCATCGACCGGGTCGTCGCCGACGGGCTCTACTCGGCGGAGGATCACGCCGAGACACAGATGCTCTCCGTCGCGATCGCGGCCGATGGGTTTCCCGCGGAGATGGCGGTCGACGCGGCACGGCAGGCGCTGGCGGCATCGGCGCACGAGCCGCCCGACATCGCGTTGACGCTGTACGCCTACATCTCCAACCAGGGCCTGCACGGCTGGCACTCGGGTGCGTTCGTGCACAGGTTCGCGGTCGGCAACTCCGCCCCGGCCATCGAGGTGGTCCAGCGGTCGAACGGCTGCATGGCCGCGCTCGATCTCGCGACGGCCTATCTGGCCGCCCGCGACGCCGGCGCGGCGCTGATCGCCACGGCCGACCGCTTCGACGACATGCCCGGCGGACGGTGGAACTACGACTACGGCCTGCTCGTTGGGGACGGCGCCACCGCGTGTGTCGTGTCGCGAGAAGGGGGCTTCGCCCGGATCCTCAGCCTGGTCTCCCACGCCGACTCCACATTCGAGGAGGTCCACCGCGGCGACTTCGCCTACATCCCCATGCAGGACATCGGCGCCACCCCGTCCTTTCGGCGACGGAAGCAGCAGTACTTCCAGAGCCATGGCCTGGCCGAGACGGTGGCGAGATTCTCGTCCGGGATCTCGACGGTCGTCACCCGCGCGCTGGACGACGCCGGCGTGCGGAGGACGGAGGTCGACCACTGGGTGCTGCCCAATGTCGGCCTTCAGGAGCTGCGCACCTACTACCTGGACGCGTTGAAGATCCCGGTGGACGCCACCCTGTGGAACTGGGGTCGGACCGTCGGCCACCTGGGCGCGGGCGATCAGATCGCGGGTCTGCACCGGTTGCGGCAGGAGGGCCGGGCGCTTCCGGGCCGGACGCTGGTCCTGCTCGGCGTCGGCGTCGGCTTCAACTTCACCTGCGCGGTCCTGCGGATCGAGGACGAGTGACCGGGCGAGCGGCCACCGGGGCCGAACGCCCGGTCCGCCGCGTCGCCCGCCGGCTCCCCGCGGGCGGCGGGAATACCGGAGGCGGGACTGCGGTCGACGGCCATGTGGCGAGTGCGCCGTCAGGCCGGGAGCACCCCGACGGCTCCGGCGACCCGTACCACCGACCCGGGGGCGTCCGGGATCTCGCCCGCCCACCGATCCGTCCCGGGCCGCCAGTCCTGGACCGCGACCAGCCCGGGATCCAGGAGTGTCATTCCTTCGAAGAAGGCGAGGATCCGCTCGTCGCTCCGGTATTTGATCTGCGCGGTCGCGCCCTGGTAGGCGTCCTCGACCCCGGCCACGACCTCGGGTGCGGTGCCCTCAGTGGAGGAGTGGGACAGCACCAGGCGGCTCCCGGGAGCCATGGGGCCGCGGAGCACGCGCAGCAGGCCCCACGGATCCTTGTCGTCCGGGACGAACTGCAGCACGGCCGTGACGACCAGCGCGACCGGCCGCGACCAGTCGACCAGTGGTTCGAGATCTTCAAGGATCGCCCACGGGTCCAGGGCGTCACCCCGCAGGAGCGCCCCTCGCCCGCGGGTAAGCGCCGACGACCGGCCGCGCGCCACGACCATCGGATCGTTGTCGACACCGACCACCAGGATGCCGGGATCGACACCCCAGGCGGCGCTGAACGCGCTGGGGTCGTTCGGCATGCCGCAGCCGATGTCGACGATCTGTCGGATCCCGGCCCGTGCGGCGTTCTCCACCGCCCGCACCATGAAGGCACGGTTGAACCGGGCCACCGGTTTGGCCCAGGGCGTCCTGGCGATGACGCGCGCGGCCGCCTCCTCATCGACCGGGAAGTGGTCGGTCCCGTCCAGGTACGCGTCGTAGATCCGGGCGACGCTCGCGACGCCGGGGTCCGGCTCGGCATCGCCGGCGGGCCGTTCCCGAGGATCATCCACTGCCGAACCTCCGAGTTCTCATCGACGTGCGACAGAGCCGCACCGCACTCTCATGACCTGCTATTTCAGGGAGTCGTCATCTCCGGCACGCGGTCCCGTATCTACCGTCTGACGATCATCGTCCGCCGATCCGACGAACACGATGGCCGGCCGCTCTACGCGGAGGTGGTCCGCCGGGCGCGGAAGGCGGGGCTGGCGGGCGCCACGGTGACGGCCGCCATCGACGGCTTCACGCATCCCGGCGACGAACGCCGGCGCACGTGGTTACGCGTCGGTCGCAACGCTCCCGCCGTGATCACGATCGTCGACGTGGAGCCGCGCATCCGGAGCTTCTTGACGGATCTCGACGATGTCCTCGACGACGCGGTCGCCCTCCTGGAGGAGGTCCAGGTGCGCCCGCTGCCGGACACGCGGTGACCGGCAGCGGCACACCGAGGCTCGGGTCAGACGGTGAGGATCGACAGCACGCGGTCCGGGGCGAGCCGCCGCACCCCCTCCAGGGCCCCGATGTCCAGGACGACGGCATGACCCGTGACGTCCGCGCCGTCGTGGCGAACGAGCTCCGCGGTCGCCTCGAGCGTGCCGCCGGTGGCGAGTACGTCGTCCACCACCAGCGCGCGCTCACCGGCGCGCATGGCTCCCTGCTGTATCTCGAGCACGGCCGTGCCGTACTCCAACCCGTACTCCACGGAATGGACCGGGCCCGGGAGCTTGCCCTTCTTCCGGGCGAGGACGAGGGGACGACCGGCGACCTGGGCGACGGCGGTCCCCAGGACGAACCCTCGCGCCTCGACCGCGACCACCCTGTCGAACTCGTGCCGGAAGCCGGCCACCATGGCATCGGCTATGTCGCGCACGAGCGACGGGACGGCCAGCACCCCGCACAGATCCTGGAACAGGATGCCCGCGCTGGGGAAGTCCGGGACCACGCGCAGGTGGTCGGACAGGCGGCGCCGGAGCGCGCTGAGATCGGAGGTCGTGGCGGCTTCTGTCATGACGTTCTCCTTCTTTCAGGGCCGGACGACCTCGCGGAGCGCGTCGACGCGGTCGGTCCGTTCCCAGGTGAACTCCGGAAGGTCACGACCGAAGTGACCGTACGCCGCCGTCGGTCCGTAGATGGGCCGCAGCAGTTCGAGATCGCGGATGATGGCGGCGGGACGAAGGTCGAACACCTCGTTGACGGCGTCCTGGATCCGGCGCACGGGGACCTTCTCCGTGCCGAAGCACTCGATGAAGAGGCCGACCGGGTGGGCCTTGCCGATCGCGTACGCGACCTGCACCTCACACCGGCCCGCCAGGCCGGCGGCGACGATGTTCTTGGCGACCCATCGCATCGCGTACGCGCCGGACCGGTCGACCTTCGACGGGTCCTTCCCGGAGAAGGCGCCGCCACCGTGACGTGCCATTCCGCCGTACGAATCGATGATGATCTTGCGGCCGGTCAGTCCCGCGTCCCCCATCGGGCCGCCGATCTCGAAACGGCCGGTCGGATTCACCAGGAGCCGGAAGTCCGAGGTGTTGAGTTCGAGCCGCTCGACCTCCGGTCGCACGACGTGCTCGGCGATGTCCTTGGTGATGGTCGGGTCGACGGCCACCTCCGGCCCGTGCTGGGTCGAGACCACCACGCTGTCCAGCCGGACCGGGTGATCGCCGTCGTAGGCGATGGTGACCTGCGTCTTGCCGTCGGGACGGAGGTAGGGCACCAGGCCGTCGCGGCGGACGCGGGCGAGCCGCTGGGCGAGCCGATGCGCCAAGGTGATCGGCAGCGGCATGAGTTCGAGCGTCTCCGTGCAGGCGTAGCCGAACATCATCCCCTGGTCGCCCGCGCCCTGCCGGTCGAGTTCGTCGTTCCGGCCCGTCCGCGCCTCCTGGGAGGTCTCCACGCCCTGGGCGATGTCGGGCGACTGGCTCCCGATCGAGACGGCGACGCCGCACGTCGCACCGTCGAATCCCATGGCCGAGGAGTCATAGCCGATGGCGAGGATCGTCCGCCGGATCGTCTCTTCGAGCTGCGCCGGCCGTTCCGTCGCCTCGCCCGCCACGTGCACGAATCCAGTCGTGATCAACGTTTCGATCGCCGCGCGGTTGGCCGGGTCTCTCGCGATCATCGCGTCGACGATCGCGTCGCTCACCTGATCCGCGATCTTGTCCGGGTGACCTTCGGTCACCGATTCTGAGGTAAAAAGGCGATCGGACATCACATCACTCCATTCTGAATTCACGGCTGACCGGAACTCTCACGGCCGAATTTCAATTGTGACGTCGCCGGTCGAAGCGTATTGCGGACGACCGCCCCGCGACCATCACCGTGATGTCACAACCGGAATTGCACCAACGACACATCGGTAGTGCGCGCTTCGTTCATCGATCACAACGACACGGGCCGGCCGACGGATACTCCGCTCTTTTCATCCGAATGCGATTTGGCATCATCAACCAACCGCGGTCGCCGGAATCACACGGACATCACCCCGACGAGCAGGAATCGCGTGACCGTTTCGCGGATCGTTTGATCCGGCCGGGGAGCAACTCGATACTCCGCCGATCACACACGTTGCGAATTGCTTGCCGGGTGGGTGATCTCGAGCGCATCGACACACGTCACCACCGGAATCTTCTCATCCTGGGATGTTGTCAGCTCTGCGCAACATATGGACTATATGCTCGCACGGACGAATCACGGGAAACCCGAACTCGGGACCGAATCCCACCAGCCGTAGCCGATCAACGGCATACCGTCATGGCCTTGCCGACCGCCGTCTCCACTGAACAGGAAGGCCGCCCATGGAAAGTGGCGCGAACATGATCAAGGTAGGCATTGTCGATCGATCCATGCTTTTTCGCGCCGGACTGGCAAGGATGTTGAACGCAGAGCCCGATATCGACGTGATGATGGAGGCATATCTCGGCGACGACGTGGCCGTGCCACTGCGCGCCGAACCACCCGATGTCCTCCTGGTGGACGGCGGCGATTCGGGCACGGAGGCCGCTCGGCTCATCCAGGTTGCGAGACAGGCGTCACCCGCGGCGAAGGTCGTGGTCCTCGCCATGCACGACCGGCCTCGCGTCGTGGAGACGCTGCTCAGCGCGGGTGCTCGCGCGTACGTGTTGAAGAGCACGTCACCGGAGGAGCTGATAACCGTGATCCGCACTCTTCACCGCGAGGTGGACCGGGTGATCCTCTCGGTGTCACAGGACACCCTCAACATGCTCAAGGAGGACGACAACGCTCTCCTGTCACCCCGGGAGAGAGAAGTGATATCACTCGTGTACTCGGGAATGCGGAATGCGGAGATAGCCGAGCGCCTGTTCATCGCGGAAGGCACGGTCAAGCGGCACCTCACCAACATATACGCCAAATTAGGAGCGGCCTCCAGAATGGACGCGGTGAACAAGGCGGTGGCGATCGGCCTGCTCTTCCCGGAGGACCCCGTCCTGAAGTGAACCGACCGCGCCGCCGGCCGTGCGCGAGGCCCTGTCGACCCGGCCCGTCACGACCGGCGCGCCGCCGCCGAACCGCGCCGTCACGACCGGGCGGCGCCCGGCTCGGCCGTCGCCGTAGAGCCTCGCACCGGGGGCTCGCCGGCGATGACCCTGCGCTCCGTGACGATGGCCGTGATGAGTTCCGCCGGGGTGATGTCGAAGGCGAAGTTGACGGCTCTGGTGCCCTCCGGCGCGACGCGCCGGCCGGCGACGTGGGTGACCTCGGCCTCCGACCGCCGCTCCACCGGGATCGACGCGCCGGTCGGCGTCGCCGGGTCGATCGTCGACTCCGGCGCGGCGACGAGGAAGGGGATCCGCGCACGGTGTGCCGCCAGGGCCAGGCCGTAGGTGCCGATCTTGTTGGCGACATCGCCGTTGGCGGCGATCCGGTCGGCGCCGACGACGACGGCGTCGACGAGCCCTTGGGCGAGCACGAACGGACCGGCCCCATCGGGCACGAGCTGATGCGCGATCCCCGCCCTTGCCAGCTCCCAGCAGGTCAGCCGGCTGCCCTGGAGCAGCGGCCGCGTCTCGTCGACGATCACGTTCGCCAGCCTGCCGCGCTCGTGGAGGGTTCGGATGACGCCCAGCGCGGTGCCCCACTCGACGCAGGCCAGGGCACCGGTGTTGCAGTGCGTGTGCACGCGCAGCCGTCCGTCGCACAGTGCCGTCAGATGGGCGGCGCCACGGTCGCCGATCTCCCGGTTGGCCGCGGCGATGCGCGCCACGGTCGTGACGGCGGCCGTCTCCGCCGCGGCGATGCCGCGCCGCAGCGCCGGCAGGACCTCCTCGACGCCCCATTCCAGGTTCACGGCCGTCGGGCGGGCCCACCGGATACGGTCGATCTCCGTCCGCAGCCGCTCCGAACTCCAGCCGGAGCGTTCGCCCTGTACGGCGGCGAGCACGACGCCGAGCGCCCCGGCGGCCCCGAGCATCGGGGCGCCACGGATCGCCAGGCGCACGATGGCGTCGATCAGCTCGTCCACCGTGGTGATGGACAGCCGTCGCTCGGCATACGGCAAAACGGTCTGATCGATGCAGATGATTTGGTCGTGCCGCCATTCGATCGCGGCGTCGCCTGCGTGCACCATTGCCTCCTGCTCGTCCCAGCGTAATTCTCCGCTGACGTACAGCAGTGCACATCCGCCGTAATGATGGTCTTCAATCCGCCATCCGCATGTTCAGCACTCGGCATGGTCCTCAGGAATGACGTATCCCGAACTATGGACAATGGTCGGTTAACTGTGTAGGACTCGGAAGAGCGCGCCATTGCCATCGTGGAGCGTTCTTTCCTGAGAGGAGCGTCATGTTGCTCGGTGAGGTCCGCGAAGAGATCGTGGAGGTATGCCGACGCCTGTCCGACGCCGGCCTCCTGCCGGGCACCGCCGGCAACGTGAGCGTACGCGTCGGCGATCACGTCGCCGTGACCCCGAGCGGGCTGGACTACGCGCGGATGACGGCGGACCTGGTCGGCGTTCACCTGCTCGACGGGACCCCGGTGGAGGCCCCCTTGGCGCCGACCTCGGAGATGCCGCTGCACCTGGCGGTGTACGCGGCGACGGAGACGTCGGCCATCGTGCACACTCACTCCACGGCGGCGACCGTGCTGTCGACGCTGGTCGACGAGCTTCCGGCCATCCACTACATGGTCGCGCTGTTCGACGGGCCGGTCCCGGTCACGCCCTATGCGACGTACGGCACTCCGGAGCTCGCGGACAACGCGGTCCGCGCGCTGCGCGGATCGGCCGGGTGCATCCTCGGGAATCACGGCACCGTGACGATCGGGCCGGATCTGCGCACCGCGTGCACGCGGAACGAATATCTGGAATGGGTGAGCGAGCTGTACCTGCGGGCGGCGAGCGTCGGACGGCCACGGCTCCTGGACGCCGAAGAGATCAAGCGGGTGGCCGACAAGCTGTCCGGCTACGGGCAGGAACCACCACGGTGACCGATCCGCTCCGACGCGCCTGCTGAGGGAGAACGATGCCCGGTCCGAACGGTGTCGCCGGCCGAGCCTGGGCGAGGGCGGCCTTCGCGATGTTCGGCGTCGGATGGGGGGCCAACCAGTTCGCGCCCATGCTCACGGTCTACCGGATCCGCGACGGTCTCTCCGAGGCGTCGGTGACCGCGATGTACGGCGTGTACGCCCTGGGGCTGATCCCCTCCCTGCTCGTCGCCGGACCGTACTCCGACCGGCGGGGCCGTCGTGTCGTGCTCCGTCCGGTGGTGGTGCTGTCGGTGGCCGCCTCGCTCGTCCTGATCGCGGGCGCCGACCGGCCCTGGCTCCTGTACCTCGGCAGGTTCCTCGCGGGCGTCGCGTCCGGTAGCGCCTTCAGCGCGGGAAGCGCGTGGGTCAAGGAGCTCTCGGAGGGCGCGCCGGACGGGGCGGGCGCGCGCCGGGCGACGGTCGCGCTGTCCGCGGGTTTCGGCGGCGGCCCGTTCTGCGCCGGACTGGTGGCGCAGTGGCTGCCGCATCCGCGGGTGCTGCCGTACGTGGTACACATCGCGCTGATGGCACTGGTCATCGGCGCGGTCTGGATGGCACCGGAGACGGTGTCGCCGGACCGCGCCCGCCGGAGCGCGCGGCGACGCCTTCTCCCCCGCTCGGCCCGGCACCCGCGCTTCACGCGAGCGGTGGCCCCATGGTCGCCTTGGGTCTTCGGCACGGCGACGATCGGCTTCGCGACGCTCCCGGCGCTGGTCGCCCGGCACGCCGGGGGTGTTCCGATCGCCTTCAACGGCGCGATGACCGGCCTGACGCTCCTCTCGGGCATTCTCAGCCAGCCGCCCGCGCGGTGGCTCGCCGGGCGCGGCCACACGCTTCCGCCGGTGGCCGGCCTGCTCGCCGCCGTCGCCGGTCTCGGCCTGTCCGCCGTCGTCGCGGTCGTCCCCTATCCCTGGTACGCGCTGCCCGCGGCGGTACTCCTGGGCGCGGGGTACGGCATCCTGCTGGTGTCGGGGCTCTGGGAGGTGGAGCGGCTGGCCGACGAGGACGAGCTCGCGGCCCTGGTGGCGATCTTCTATGCCCTCATCTACCTCGGCTTCGCGGTCCCCTTCCTCATCGCGGTCCTCGCGGCGCGGATCGGGTACGTCGGTTGCTTCCTGTCCGGCGCCGCGATCGTGGCCGCGAGCGTCGTCCCCACGATCCGGGCCCTGCGCGCACACCCGGCACCGAGGGCGCACGAGCGCCTGACCGACCAGGCCGACGTGCGATAGGAGAATCGGGGCATCGCCCCTGGTGCCACCTTGATTCGCCGAATGTCGCTGCCCGATGTTCCTTTCGTTACATATCGCGGGAATTCCTTGTACCGGCCTTCGCCCTGACGTAATGTCGCAGTGTCATTCTCCGACCCGCGGCGACGAATTGTTGAGGGCCGACGTGAATGTCCTGCTATGCGATGAGCAATCCCTAGTACGCAGCGGCCTTTGCCGCATCTTCGAGAATGAGGGCGACATAAAGGTGGTGGCCGAAGCGGCGAATGGCCGCGACGCGCTCGAACTCGTCGCCAGGCTGCGCCCTGATGTGGTCCTCACCGACACGCGTCTGTCCGGCATCGGCGGTGTCGAGCTGGCGCGCCGGGTGACCCGGGCGCCTCACCCTGCGCCGCTCCAGGTCGTATTCCTGGCGCAGGCACTCGACCGCTCCTCCGTGCTGTCGGGTCTGCGCGCCGGTGGCCGTGGATTCGTTCTGAAGAGCGATCCGAGCGACGACATCGTGACGGCGGTACGCTCCGCGGCGGCCGGGCACACGGTCTTCTCCTCCGTCGTCTCCGAACTGTTCTTTCCGCACCTGCTGCGTTGCCCGGAACCGGGCGAGGCTGTCCTTCCTTCCGGGCTCGACCGGCTCACCGGACGGGAGATCGAGGTATTGGGACTCCTCGCCGAGGGGATGAGCAATAACGAGATCGCGGAAACGCTCGCGCTTTCTCCGGCCACGGTCAAATCGCACATTTCGCGCTTGCTGGCTAAATTGAATCTCCGCGACCGGGCCCAGGCCATCGTCGCCGCATATCGCTCGGGGCTGGCGAGGCCGGACGCGGCGCGCGACGCCCGGCCCCTCGGTCTCGTCTCATCACCGGCGGGCACCCTCGCGGACGGCACCGAGCCCATCATGTGACCCCGGGTCGCACCCGCCCGGCATCACCGGATGAGTTCTTCGTCCGGAACCGGCGTCTCCAGAGACTCTCTGCGCCGGACGAACGTGCGGTCCAGCCAGAAGCCGGCGATCTGCGAGGTGAAGATGGACAACAGGATGAGCGCGGTGAAGAACTTCTCGTTGACCAGCCCGGCGGCGAACGTGACGCTGGCGAGCACGATCCCCGGCCCGCCCCTGGCGTTCATGGCCACGGCCAGGCCGACCGACGACCGGCTGTCCTCGCCGGCGAGCCGGGCGCCGGCCCACACGGACGCCGCCTTGACGATGCACGCGACGACGAAGAACCAGCAGAAGAAGACCACGTCGACATTGCGGATCAGGTCGAGCTGCAGTCCGACGATGGCGAAGTAGATCGGGATGAAGAACGCCAGGGAGAACTGCTTGAGCGAGGCCCACGCCTGGGCGCGGGCGATCCGGGCCGACTCGTCCGGTACCGCGTCGGCGCGACCACAGGCGATGCCGGCCATCAACGCACCGAAGATCGAGTTGATGCCGAGCCCCATGCAGATGAGCGCCATGCCCAGCAGCACCAGCAGCCGGAAGGCCGTCGGGCTGCGCTGCTCGAGGAAGTTGGCGCGGCTGTTCACGAGCGCCCGGACGAGCCGGCCGCCCCAGGCGAGCGTGCAGCCGAGATAGACCAGGCTGATGGCGATGTAGTAGACCCCGGTGAGGGTGACCGAGTGGGATCCGACGGCGGCCCACAGCCCGTACGTCTGCTGTGACTTGGCCTGCGCGAGGCCGAGCACCACGGCGAGCATGACGTACAGCGCGATGTCCTCCAGGACCGCCACGGTGAGGACCACCCGGGAGAACGCCGTGTCGAGGATCCCGAGGTCCATGAGGATCCGGGAGATGACCGGGATGCTGGTGACCGCGATGGCGATCCCGAAGATCAGGGCGAACGTCGTTCCCGAGCCGTGCGGGCCCGAGAACCGCCGGAAGTCCAGCAGGGGCGCGATCAGCGCCCCGACGGCGAACGGCACCATCAGGCCGACCGCCGTGATCGACAGGACGGTGCGGCGTTCGGCCGGCCCCGCGCGGAACCGCAGTTCGGTGCCGACCAGGAACATCAGAAGGAGCAGTCCGAGCTGGTAGATCGCGCCCAGCACTCCCCCCGTCACGCCGGAGGCGAACAGATGCCGGGTGGAGCCGTGCACCAGGGCGCCGAGCACGGTGGGCCCGAGCAGGAGCCCGCCCGCGATCTCGCCGATCACCGGCGGCTGGTGCAGCGCGGCGAACAGGTATCCCATGGTGTGCGCGGCCAGCAGAAGAAGAGCCAGGGCGATCACGAGACCGGCCACGTCGGCCGTTGAGAGGGACATCTTTCTCTCCCTGGAAGACGGATCCGCCCGCACCCTCGCGGGCGCGGGCGGACCGCTGAAAGGTGGACGCCGCGGAGCGGCTCAGCCGATCTGCACTCGGACGCTGATGCCGTCCTTGAGGTTGTACGGGTAGGCCAGGCTGGCGGCGTTGCGCGCCAGGGACAGGTAGCCGCGGCTGTTGAGGTAGGCGACGGGCTCACCGATCTCGCCCGCGTCCGCGAAGGTCGGCGAGAGCGGAAGGATGAACGGGAGCACGCCGTCGAGCGTGATCGTCAGCTGGGTCCCGTATCCGACGCCGAGCTTCTCCAGGTCCCTGCGGTGCACGTTGGTCCACACGTTGCCGAACGGGTGGTCGATCGCCGTGACGATGCCGTTCAGCCCGCCATCGGCGGCCTGGGCCGGCGTGGCCCGGTCGTAGCGTACGATCTCGTGATCCTCCAGTCGGCGGCCGACCTCTTCCAGTGGGAAGCCCGCCGCGAGGTGAGCGGAGGGGACCGCCACCATTTCCCGGCTGTAGAACGTCGGCTCCGGCTGCTCCGGAATGACCTTGGTCGACGACACCTCGTACGCCTCGACGTAACCGTGCTCCTCGATCACGGTGGTGAGCAGGCCGTTGTTGGGGGCGATGTAGATGTAGGAACCCTCGGCGCGCTCGAAGCCCGCGCCGGAGCCCGCCCACTGTCCACGGGCACCGCCCTTGGCGGCCTGCTTGATCCGCAGCGCCACCGATCGGGTCGTGGTGCCGGTGGCCGGGTACGTCGTCGTCGCGAACACGGTCCCCTCCGGGAAGAACCGCGGCAGGTCCACGATGTACCGAGCGCCTTCCACGACGTCCCACGGGGTCATGGAGTGGCAGACGTCGACGATGGTGACGGTCGGGCAGATGCTCATCATGAGACCTTTACACTGGGCGACCGAATCATCGGTCGTTCCCAGGTCACTCATGAAAGCGATGATCGGTCGTCGGCTTCCGTTCTCCACCATTGAGAACTCCCCTTCCCGTTTTGCTGGGGTCCATTTCGGTGCCCCACGAAGAACGCTATGCCGCCCGTTACTACCAGGGCAATTGCATGGTCGTCGCAAGCCGCAGGCCCCGATTGGTCGTATTCCCCTCGACGAAGGTCACATTGTCACTACTACTCGGCGTTAACGCACGGCGTGCCCATTAACGGAAGGGGCACAACGGCCAAAGGCCCGGGCGGATGTCCCATCCGCCCGGGCCGCTTCGGCCGCGCGCTCAGTAGCGGTAGTGGTCCGGCTTGTACGGGCCCTCGACGTCGACGCCGATGTAGGCGGCCTGCTCCTTGGTCAGCGTGGTCAGCTTCACGCCGAGCGCGTCGAGGTGGAGCCGCGCCACCTTCTCGTCGAGGTGCTTGGGCAGCACGTGGACACCGAGTGGATAGGCGTCCCTCCGGGTGAACAGCTCGATCTGCGCGATCACCTGGTTGGTGAAGGAGTTCGACATGACGAACGACGGATGGCCGGTCGCGTTGCCGAGGTTGAGCAGGCGCCCCTCACTGAGCACGATGATCATGCGGCCGTCCGGGAAGACCCACTCGTCGACCTGGGGTTTGACGTTGATCCGCCGGATCCCCGGGATCTTCGCCAGGCCGGCCATGTCGATCTCGTTGTCGAAGTGGCCGATGTTGCCGACGATCGCCTGGTGCTTCATCCGCTCCATGTGGTCGGCGCGGATGATGTCGGTGTTGCCGGTCGTCGTCACGAAGATGTCGGCGATCTCGACGACGTCCTCCAGGGTCGAGACCTGGAAACCGTCCATCGCGGCCTGCAGCGCGCAGATCGGGTCGATCTCGGTGACGATGACGCGGGCGCCCTGGCCACGCAGCGACTCCGAACAGCCCTTGCCGACGTCGCCGTAACCGCAGACGACGGCGACCTTGCCGCCGATCAGCACGTCGGTCGCGCGGTTGATGCCATCGATCAGCGAGTGCCGGCAGCCGTACTTGTTGTCGAACTTCGACTTGGTGACGGAGTCGTTGACGTTGATCGCCGGGAACAGCAGCCCGCCGTTCCTGTGCATCTCGTAGAGACGGTGCACGCCGGTCGTGGTCTCCTCCGTCACGCCCCTGATGCCCGCCGCGAGCTCCCGCCACCGGCCCGGCGCCTCGCCGATGCTCCGGCGGAGTGCGGCGAGGATGACCTTCCACTCCTCCGGGTCCTCCTCGGCGGCCGATGGCACCGTGCCGGCCGTGTCGTACTCGGCGCCCTTGTGGACGAACAGGGTCGCGTCGCCGCCGTCGTCGAGGATCATGTTCGGGCCGTCACCACCGGGCCAGGTGAGCGCCTGCTCGGTGCACCACCAGTACTCCTCCAGCGTCTCGCCCTTCCAGGCGAACACCGGAACGCCCTGCGGGTCGTCCAGGGTGCCGTTCGCGCCGACGACGACCGCGGCGGCCGCGTGGTCCTGGGTGGAGAAGATGTTGCAACTCGCCCAGCGGACCTCGGCACCGAGCGCGACCAGCGTCTCGATCAGCACCGCGGTCTGGATCGTCATGTGCAGCGAGCCCATGACCTTCGCGCCACGCAGCGGCCGGGCCTCGGCGTACTCCTTACGGACCGCCATGAGACCCGGCATCTCATGCTCCGCGAGTTGGATCTCCTTGCGGCCGAACGCCGCCAGCGATAGATCGGCGACCTTGAACTCCGTCAGCACATCGAACCCCTCTCCTAGGCGTGCAAAGGGTCACCGAGGTCACGCTATTGGCGCATCCGATTTTTGGGAACAGCCGGATCGCCGCCGACGCAACAATGCGGCGATGGGCGCAGGAGGCGATATGCCGACGGTGACAATCGCCGTACGACCCTCGGCACATATTCAATCGTCGCCCTCCCGTGTTAGCTTTCGGCCGGTGCTGCATGTAATACCTCTGAAAGGGCGGCAATATCATGACCGACTTGACCGCGTCGACCACCGAGCAGGCGGAAATCGGGATTATCGGCGGCAGCGGCCTTTACCGGCTCGACGCGCTCGAGGACGTCCAGCAGATCGCCCTGCCGAACCCGTACGGGGTGCCGAGTGGCGACCTCCTGGTCGGGACGCTGGCGGGCCGGCGGGTGGCGTTCCTGGCGCGGCACGGCCGAGGGCACCGGCTGACCCCTTCGGAGATTCCGGTGGCCGCCAACATCTACGCTCTCAAGAGCCTTGGCGTCCGTGAGGTGATCAGCATCAGCGCGGTCGGCAGCCTCCGGGAGGACTTCGCTCCGGGGGACCTGGTCGTTCCCGACCAGGTCGTCGACCGGACCAGGGGACACCGTACGACGTCCTTCTTCGGCGACGGGGTCGTCGCTCACGTCTCTCTCGCCGAGCCCTACTGCCCTCGGCTGCGGCCGCTGGCCGCCAAGGCGGCGCGGCAGGCCACGCAGGCTCAGGTGCACGACGCGGGCACGTACTGCTGCATGGAGGGGCCGCAGTTCTCGACCCGCGCGGAGTCGAATCTCTACCGGAGCTGGGGACTGGACATCATCGGCATGACGGCGATCCCCGAGGTCAAGCTCGCCCGCGAGGCCGAGCTGTGCTACGTCGGCCTGGCTCTCGTGACGGACTACGACTGCTGGCGCACCGACGCCGGGGAGGCGGCCGTCACCGCCGGACTGGTGGCCGAGGTCATGGCACGCAACATCGCCGCGGCCAAGGACACTCTCGTACGTTTCATCGAGACGCTCGAGCCCGAGCCGGTGTGCTCGTGCCAGGAGGCCCTCTCCGACGCCATCATCACGGAGCCCTCCGTCGTGCCGGCGGAGACCCGGGTCCGCACGAACGCGGTGTCCGGGCGATACCTGCCACTGAACGTGGCCGACGCCCAGGACTCGATCGCGCCCAACTCCCACTGACCGGAGTTCCGGCGTCACCGCCGATGTGACACGGTCCCGCGCGGTCGCCGGGGCCGGAGGGATCACCGGGGCCCGGTCAGCGTGAAGCCAGGAACCCCTCGACCACGCGGCGCACCTTGCCGACGGCGTCGGCGTCGCCGAGCCGGAGGGCGGTGTTCGCCGCGATGAGCACCGCGTCGATCTGGAAGGCCGCGAGGTCGACGTCCAGGTCGGGGATCTCACCGGCGTCGGCGGCGTGGCGCAGCTCGTGGGCGATGAGCCCCAGCCAGTCCCGATGGTGGCGGAACAGGGCGTCGCGGACCCGGCCCGGCCGGCTGTCGAAGTCGGCGAGGTTCGCCGCCCAGAAGCAGCCGCCGGCGAACAGCGGCGTTTCGGCGTAGACGATCCACCGATCCATCAGCGCGCGCAGCCGGGCGACGCCGGGAGGGGCGTCCTGGGCGGGGCGGATCACCGCGTCGGTGAACCGCTCGTGCGCCGACTCGACGGCGGCGAGCTGCAGATTCTCCTTCGTCCTGAAGAGGGTCTGGATACCGCTCTTGCTCAGCCCGAGGTCGGTGGCCAGCCGGCCGATGCTGAGTCCGTTGAGCCCTTCGAGGGACGCGACGTCGACGGCGTGGCGAGCGATGGCCCGCCTGGCCCGCGCCCCTCGCAGAAGGCGCTGGTCGGTCGGTGCCGTGTCCGATCGTCCGGGAGGGCGGACGCCCGCATCGGAGCCTGGCTGCTGCGCGAGGTCGCTCATCGCCTCAATCCTGCCACACTTGTTGCCAATAAGTACGACCGGTCGTATGTTTTGTTTCGTCAATGATCGGCCGCCCAAAGGAAGCGGGGTCCGGGATGCACCGTGATCGGATGCTTCAACTGGCGCAGGCGCTCGCCGCCGCCAAGAGCCGCCAGGACGTGCCCGCGGCCATGAGGCTGTTCCACCGCGACATGCTGCTCGAGACACCGGCCTTCGGGACGATGGCCCGCGGTCTGGCCGAGAACGAGAAGGTGCTGACCCGATTCTTCGCATCCTTCCCGGACTACGACGTCGTCCTCCAGGGTCACGTCGCCGATGACACCACCCTGGTCTGCTGGGGAACGGCCCGGATGACCATGACCGGCGATCGGTTCGGCGCCACCCCCAACGGCCGGCGCGCCGAACTGCCGGTGTTCATCCAGTTCGCCTTCGCGGACGACCTGATCGCCGGCGAGCGGTTCTTCTTCGACCTGTCGGAGCTCTGCACCCAGTCGGGCGTCTCGACGGACGCGGTCCGGCGAAAGCTGTTCGGCGACCCCATGGCGCGAGCCGGCAGCCGGTAGGAACGCACAGCCGGTCGACGGCGTCGGCCGATCGCAGGAGGGGAACATGGACTCACGGGTGAAGCCCGTCGGTGACATCGCGACGGTGCGCCTCTTCGACATGGTCGTGGACCTGGATCCTCGGCTCGACATCGGCAGCGGGCCGTACGGCCGGCGGATCATGTTCGGCAGCGCCGGTGGATCGTTCGACGGCCCGCGGCTGCGCGGCGAGGTACTGCCGGGCGGCGGCGACTGGGCGTTGTTCCGTCCCGACGGGTCGATGAGCCTCGACGTCCGGCTGACGCTCCGCACACACGACGGCGCCCTGGTGCACATGACGTACGGCGGCCGCTGGGTCACCCCGCCCGAGCTACGCGGCGATATGGCCGATCCCGCCAAGCGCTCTCAGGTCGACCCCGCTCACTACTACTTTCGGACGAACCCGCTGTTCGAGACGGGCGCCGACCAGTACGGCTGGCTGAACGACATCGTCTGCGTGGGCTCGGGGTACCTGGTCGAAGGCGGGATCGCGTACAAGGTCTCCCAGGTCATGTGAAAGGCTCGACCGCGGCAGTCCTGACGAACGCGTTCGTGACGAGCGTGTTCGCTAGGCTGCGGGCATGACAGCGCGTTCCGAGTCCCCACGCAGCCGCCGAGAACGACCGGCCAAGCCGGCCCTGACCCGCGAGGGCATCGTGGCCACGGCGGTGGAGATCATGCGGGCCGAGGGTCTGCAGAAGGTCACGGCGCGCCGCCTGGCTCAGGAGCTCGACACCGGCCCCGCCTCGCTGTACGTCTACTTCCGCAACACCGCCGAGCTGCACGCCGCGGTGCTCGACGATCTCCTGGGCACCGTCGAGCCGCCCCCGGCCGAAGGAGACTGGCGCGAGCGGCTGGAGCGGCTGCTGGCCTCCTACATGCTCGTGCTGTTCGAGCACCCCAGCCTGGCCCGGTCCGCGCTGGTGTCCCGCCCCGGCGGCCGGCACTACCTCAACCTGATCGAGACGCTGCTGGCCCTGCTGGACGAGGGTGGCGTCGCGCCCGCCCAGGCGGCCTGGGGAGTCGACCTGCTGCTGCAGGTCGCGACGGCGACGGCCGCCGAGCACTCCACCCGGGACGAATCAGCCACCGCCCAGGACGAGTGGGACGCCATCTCCCGGGCCGTGCACGGCGCGTCCGCGCAGACGCACCCGCACATCGCTGCGCTCGCCTCCCAGCTGCTGTCCGGCACCGGGCCGGAGCGGCTGTCCTGGGGCTTCCAGGCCCTGATCCACGGCATCGCGCACACCGCCACACCCGCCGACGACGTCACATGACACGACGCCGCAACGGATGACGTCGGCCCCTCTCGTGAGGGCGACCGGGGTCGGTCACCGATCCCGCAGGTGACCCATGCCTTTTGGGTCGCATCATTTGTCTGACCACGATGTCAATTGATGCTCGGAGGGAACGACGGCGACCCGCCCGTCTCGATGCCCACGGACATCGCCATCCGCCCTCCACGGGCGACCCGGTCTGTTCGGTAACGCCTCAAAAATGGCTACTGAGCTGGGATTATCGTTTCTGATGGCGCGCGGCCGTCCGGTGGCGACGGCAGGCGTCACGCGGCGGCGTCTCCGGGTCATCGCTCCCACCGGAGTGGCGATTTGCACTCTTTACTTCTCGAGCGATTTGCCATTATTGTCACTCTGCTCACACCGAGTGGCCGGATCTCGGGCGCGCCATCCGGCCCCTTCCCGCCCCAAGCGTGGCGACCACGCGCGTCGTGTCGCGCCGTCCGTCGCCCGCCTCTACTCGATCGGACGAGCGGAATGACCGTCGAGCTTCACCATCACCCCGGCCGGCGTAGGCCGAGCGGGACCGGGCACGACCTGGCGCCGAAGAAGATCAGAACGACGATGCGGGTCATCTGGTCCGTGGTCGCGGCGGTGGTCGCCACCGTGCTGGCCGTGCCGCTGACCGCGAGCCCGGCGACGGCGAGCGACACCGGTACCGCGGTGGCCCGTGCCACGGCCTCCTACCGTGCCCTCCAGCGTTACCTCGCCGCCGACCACGGCCTCTACCTCGAGACCTATCCGCACCGGGAACAGGACAACCCCTACTCCTACGTCTGGCCGTACTCGCAGGCGCTGGTCGGCACGCTCACGCTCGCGGGCCTGCCCGGGGGCGGCCGCTACGCCGGCGACGTCACCGACCGGCTGCGGGCGCTGGAGGCGTACTGGAACGGCGAGACCGATCCGCCCGGCTACGACTCGTACCTGCGCCCGCCGCTCGGCCAGGGCGGCGACAAGTTCTACGACGACAATGAGTGGATCGGGCTCGCCCTCGTCCAGCACCACAAGCAGACCGGGGACAAGGCCGCGCTGGCCCGGGCCGACCAGATCTTCCGCCTCGTCGTGCACGGCTGGGACACCGACCCGTCGCACCCGTGCCCGGGCGGGGTGTACTGGACGCAGGCCCCGTGGAGCCAGGACCGCAACACGATCTCCAACGGGCCCGGCGCGGAGCTCGGCCTGCAGCTGTATCTGCGCACGCGGAAGCCGGAGTACCTGACCTGGGCGAAGCGGATGTTCGCCTGGGCGGACGGCTGCCTGCGCGCGCCCAACGGCCTCTACTGGGACCACATCGACCTCAAGGGCACGATCGAGAAGACCCAGTGGTCGTACAACCAGGGCGTGATGCTCGGCGCGGCCACGCTGCTCTACCAGGCCACGGGCGACCGGACGTACCTGAACAAGGCACGGGCGATCGCCGCCGCGGCGATCTCCTTCTACACCGCGGACGACCGGTGGTTCACCCAGCCGGCGCGGTTCAACGCCATCTTCTTCAAGAACCTGCTGATCCTCGACGCACAGTCCCCCGACCCGGCGTACCGGAAGGTCATCCAGCGCTACGCCGACACGGTCTGGGACAAGGTCCGGAACCAGCAGACGGGCATCTTCCCGACCGACCTGGACAGCGGCCGGTTCAGCTTCACCGGCGGGAACCAGGTGACGCTCCTGGAGCAGTCGGCGATGGTGCAGATCTACGGCCTCCTGGCCTGGAGGCCGCGCGACTATCGACTGCTCGCCTGAGCACACGGCCGAAGACGGCTACGGGCGGGGTGCCGGGGGGCACCCCGCCCGTGAACCCGGGGGAAGGGGCGAGCATCGGCTCCGCTCGGCGGAGATGCGCGGCGGGTCCGCTTCCTCAGCGGAACCTGCCGGCGGCTCGTACGTTTTGGGGCCCTGGAGGACGGTTCGTCCCTGTGGCCTCCCAGGACGCTAGGGGGCGCATCCGGGCACGTCAACGGAGTCCCGCCGACAATGTCGAACAGTGGCGCGGGCCCGCCGCGGCCCGCGGCCGGCCTCGAGCGAATCCGGCTTCAGGCAGAGGCCGACTTCAAGCTCAGGCCGGCCCCAAGCTCAGGCCGGCCCCAAGCTCAGGCCGGCTCCAAGCTCAGGCCGACTTCAACGGCTTCAGGCTCAGGCCGGCTTCAGGCGGAGGACCGCCGATCCGTTGCCGACCGACACCACCTGGATGACGAGCCGGTTGACCGTGATCACCGCACCGGCGTGCGCGTTCACGTATCCCGTGTTGGTGTTCGTGCCGCCGACGACGCTGCTGTCGCAGTCCTCGTCGCCCTGGCAGTCGAGGCGGTTCGAGGCCGTGGGAAGCGTGATCACCAAGGACACCTGGCGATCGTCGACGGACCGGACGTTGATGGTGCCGACCTGGAATCGCCGCGCGTCCACCGGGATGTCGGCCCCGCGGGTCACCGTCACCTCGCACTTGCCGCCCTTGCAGGCCTTCAGCGCGCTGCGGTTCGCCGTCGGCCGCGGGGTGGGCGACGCCGGAGTCGGCGTCGCCGTCGCGGCGGCCGGGGCCGAGGCGGGAGCCGGTGTCACGGTCACGACCGGGGTCGTCGGGGCGCCGCCGGCGGAGCCGTGCTCTCCCCGCGCGCACCCGGTGAGGAGCGCGGCGGCCACGATGACCGTCAGGCTCCGGCGCGTACGGCGAGGAAGACCAGCACGTCGAGGCATCATCTCATCGAACAGTAGCACGATGACTACGGAGAGTAAATCCCTCGCTACTGTCAGTCCGCCGAGTCGCGGCCGGTGTCCTCGGCCGGGCGGACGGCGGCGTCGATGTCGTCGGCGAACGTGAGCTTCTCGGCGAGGCCGGCGTTGCGGAGGCGTCGGTGCAGCGCTTCCGGGCCCACGATCGTGACGCTCGCGGCCGAATCCTGGTCGACGTGGTGCTGGACGGAGGACACCGAGGCCATCCCCGCGGTGTCCCAGAAGGCCAGCCCCCGCAGATCGAGGATCAGGTCCGCCGGGTGATCCTTCAGGAGGTCGGTGACCGTGGCGAGGAGTTCCGAACCCGCCCGCAGGTCCAGGTCGCCGGTGACGGTGAGCACCAGCCGCCGCCGGCCGGCCTCCTCATCGGCCGGCAGGGCGCGTGAGCCGAGGTGGAAGGGCGGGCGGGGGCCCGGCCGCGGCAGCGTGAAGGTGAGGACGGCGTGGGTGCCGGCCGGGCCGGAGTGGAGGCTGAGGGTGTCGGCGGCACAGCGGATGAGCCACAGCCCGTGGCCATGCCGATAGGGCCACCGGTCGGCGAAGTCGTCATCGGGCGTAAGCCGGGCCGGATCGGCGCCGTCGGCGACCGGATCATCGCGAACGGCCCGAGATTGGGCGCCGTCGGCGACCAGGTCATCGCGAACGGCCCGGGGCTCGGCGCCGTCGGCGGACGGATCATCGCGAACGGCCGGGGGCTCGCCGCCGTCGTCGACCTGGCAGCGAAGGTGGCCGGGCAGGTGCCAGATGCGCGCCCGTCCCGCCCCGGCACCGTGCCGGATGGCGTTGGTCGCCAGTTCGTGCACACAGATGACGATGTCCTCGGCGCGGCCCTGCGGCATGCCCGCCTCGACCGCGTGGGCCTCGACCGCCGAACGCAGGGCGTACAGGGAGTCGCGGTCGAAGAGCTGGTCGAGGATCGGCGGCGAGGCGGCGCGGGCCGCCGGCGCCGCCTCGTCACCCTGTGCGCGGCCGGGGGCCGGACGGCGCGGGTCGTACGGCGTGTCGGGGCTCATCGTCGGCTCACATCGACGTTGGGCAGATCGGCGACGCCCAGGATCACGAACCGGGACTCGATCGCCGGATGGCACTTGAGGATCACGCGGCGCGGGTGGGCGATGCTGCGCGCGGCATCCAGGATCATGCGCGTGGTGGAGACGTCGATGAAGGTCAGCTCCGCCATGTTGACGGTGATGTCGCCGTCGACGCGGATCGCCTCGCTCAGGGCGAGCGCGAGCGCCTCCTGAGCCTGCACGTCGATCTGTCCGGCGATGCGGATCCCTGGCGGCGCGTACTGGCGGCAGATCCGCAGCAGCTCGTCGTCGTGGTAGGTGGCCGCCGCGACCGAATGGGCGTGGAAGGGGGCGACCGAGGCGAGGGTCACAGGGTCGAACCGTTCCCGGTCGTACTGGCACAGCACCGACAGAGCGCCGGTGGCCTCCGCGGTGGAGCCCGGGCCGCATGCCGTTCGCGTCGCCAGCTCGCCGACCATGGCGGCGATCTCCCGCTCGAACACGGGGAGCTGCTCGATGCCGTCGACCGGCCGCAGCGCCCATGCCATGTCGAGGGCGACCCGCAGGCCCCGATACCCCTTCCGCTGGGCCGCCGCGACCTGCTCGCGCAGCCAGCCCACCGCCCGCTCGACCTCGAACGCCCGCCCGGCCATCAGACCTTCCTGGCAGTCCACGACCGCGATCGGCCCGGCGCCCGCAGCCGCCGTCCTCTCGGCCGAAGGATCCGCCGGGGCGGTGGCGGTACCGAGTCCGCGCCTGCCCAGCTCGACCGCTGCCGCCTGCGGGGTGTCGCTGAGCCACACCACCCGCGATCCCGCCGCCAGCCCGTCGCGGACGAACGCGGCGGTCAGATCGGCGAGCTCTTCGCTCTCCCCGAAGGTCAGGCACGCGTGATCGTTGACCGTCAGGTCCGTGATCTGAGCCCCCGTGTCCAAGCTCACCGCGCCACCTCTTCCACCGCACCGACGGCCGCGACCCGCTGGCGCGACTGGGATCGTACGAATGTAACGGCCCGCCGGTCCGCCCGTGGCGCAAGCCCCCAGCACGTCGAATCGCGACCAGGCCGGTCACGCCTCATGTGTACGCCGGGCACCTCCATACCCTCCGTCCGGGCCATCCTCCCCCCGTTCGCCCCGTCTACCCGGAAAAGCGCCCTTATCACCCACTTCGCGGCTGTCCGGCGCTGATCACCCTTCGGCGAAGATTCGCCCTCAGCTCATCTCAGCGTCGCCGCCCCGCGTGCCCGAAAGGCGACTTTTCAGATGTGGGTGGTTTCAAGGTGGTGCGGCTGGCCAACGCCGTCGCACCCCATTCCGGCGGACTGCGGACCGCGCTGCGCGAGCTGGGAACGGGCTATCGCGAGGCCGGGCACGAACCGGTCCTCATCGTTCCGGGGTCCGATCCGCACGACGAACAGACGTGTCAGGGACGAGTGATCACCGTACCGGCGCCCATCGTCCCGAAGACCGGCGGCTATCGGCTGATCGTCGCGCGGCGTTCGCTGCGGCGGCTGCTGGAGCGGCTGGAACCCGACCGGCTCGAGGTCTCCGACCGGACGACCCTGCGCTGGACCGGTGAGTGGGCCAGAGCACACGGTGTGCGCTCGATGATGGTCTCCCACGAGCACCTCAGCGGCCTGCTGCGCGAGCTGGGGCCGCCGGGATTGCCCACGGAGCGCCTCGCCGACCGCATGAACCGCGCCACCGCGGCCTCGTTCGACGTCGTGGTCTGCACGACGGACTGGGCGGCGGAGGAGTTCCGCCGGCTCGGCGTGCCCAACCTGGTCCGCGTGCCGCTGGGCGTCGACCTGACCTCCTTCTCCCCCTCCCGGTACGACGAGGAACTCCGGTCCTCGCTCGTGCGCCCCGGCGAACACCTCCTGGTGCACTGCAGCCGGCTCTCCCCCGAGAAACGTCCCGACCGGCCGATCGCCGCACTCGCCGAACTGCGGCGCCGAGGGGTGCCCGCCGTCCTCGCCGTGGTCGGGGACGGACCTCGCCGGCGTGCGTTGGAAGCGCAGGCCGCCGGGCTGCCGGTCCGGTTCTTCGGCCACGTCAGCGCGCGAGGGCTGGTCGCGTCCCTGCTGGCCACCGCCGACGTCGCCATCGCGCCCGGCCCGGTGGAGACCTTCGGCCTGGCGGGGCTCGAGGCGCTGGCCAGCGGTACCCCGGTCGTCGCCAATCGGGCGAGCGCGCTCCCGGAGGTGATCGGCCCGGCCGGGCTCGCCGTCGAGGACGACCCGAAGGCGTACGCGGACGCGGTCGAGCACCTCCTCGCCAGGGAGCGTTCGTGGCGCAGGAGCCTGGCGCGCGCCCAGGCGGAGCGGTTCGGCTGGTCCGGGGCCGTCGAAGGCTTCCTCAGGGCGCATGACGTGACGGGCGGGCCACCGGGTCGCTCGGATCCGCGACGATCGCAGGTCGCCCCGGCCGCGGGCCGGTACTGCGTGGTGGACGAGCCGACGGGCGGGGGCGGCGTGGTGAACGAGCCGGCGGGCCGGGCCAGTGCGGTGGGCGAGCCGACAGGGCGGACCAGCGCTGTGGGCGAGCCGACGGGCCGGTGGAACGCGGTGGACGAACCAACGGGTCCGGGCGGCGCACTGGGCGAGCCGACGGGCCGGACCAGTGCCGTGAGCGAGCCGACGGGCCGGTGGAACGCGGTGGACGAACCAACGGGTCCGGGCGGCGCACTGGGCGAGCCGACGGGCCGGACCAGTGCCGTGAGCGAGCCGGCCGGGCGGACCGGCGCGGTGGGCGAGGCGGCTGCGAGCGGGGACGCGGGATGACGGCGGTCTTGGAACACACCGATGTGCTGCGTTTCGTGGCCTTGGGCGACTCGGTCACGGTCGGGCTCGGCGATCCGACGCCCGACGGGGGCTGGCGTGGTTGGGCCGCGCTGCTGAGTGAATCGCTCGCGCCTCCGGGGCACGTGGAGCTGATCAATCTCGCCCGTTGCGGCGCGCGGGTCCGGGACGTGGTCGCCGACCAGCTTCCGTACGCGCTGGCGGGGCATCCGACGCTGGCGTCGGTGGTGGTCGGCGTCAACGACACGCTGCGCGGGAGATTCGAGCTCGCGACGATCGCGTCCGACCTGGACGAGGCCATCACGCGGCTCAGGGAGGCCGGGGCTCTGGTGCTGACCGCGAGCCTCCCGGATCCTGGCATCATGCTGCGGATCCCCGGCCTGCTCCGGCATCCCCTGGCCCGCCGGATCCAGGCGATCAACACGGTGCTCGACCACCTCGCGGCCCGTCATGGCACGGTCCACCTCGACCTGACCCGGCACCCGGCCCTCTACGACCGGCACATGTGGGGGGTCGATCGCATCCACCCGAGCGAACGCGGGCACCGGCTGCTGGCGCAGCTGTTCGCGGTCATGCTCGCCGACCATGGGGTTCACCTGTGGGACCGGCTCGATCCACAGCCCAGCCATCCCGCTCCGAGCGCCTGGGCCCAGGTCCGCTGGCTGGCGACCAAGGGGACGGGGTGGGTGCTGCGGCGATCCCTCGACCTGCTGCCTCACCTGGTACGCATGGGGATCAGCGAGTGGTGGCACCGGGTCCGGAACCGGACCGCACGGCTCGACGCGCGCCTGCGCTCGGAGATCGACAACGTCCTCGCGGCCCTCGCACCCGAGCCCGCCGCGGGCAGCGGTGTCCTCGAGGACTCCTGATGGTGCTGAGCGTCCCGCTGGCGCTGCTCGGCGCGCTGCTGTTCGCGGTCTCCGCCGCCCTGCAGCAACGTGCGGCACGAACCGCCGCACAGCGGCACCACGCCGCACGGACCGCCGCGCGGCGGCCGTCGCCGGCCCGGGTCGGCGCGGGCGGCCACCCCTCGTCCGCCGAGGAGGGCGCCCCGCCGCCGCGCGTATCGAAGCTGCTCGTCCGGCTCGCGCGCGACCCGCTGTGGTTGCTGGGCTGGGCGGCGGGTGTCACCGGCTTCGGCGCTCAGGCGCTGGCGCTGCACTTCGGGTCGATCGTCATCGTGCAGGCTCTGCTGGTCACCCAGCTGCTGTTCGCGATCCCCCTCGGCGCGATGTTCGGCGGCCGTCGGCCACTGCGCCGGGACTGGTCGGGGGCGGCCGTGGTCTGCGCCGGGCTGGTCCTGCTGGTGACCGTCCGCGGGGCGGTGCCGCAGACCACCGGGCAGGGGGCCGCCGTGGCCGTGGTGGTGGCGGTGGCGGCGGGACTGATCGGCCTGCTCCTCCTCGCCGCCCGGTCGCTCCGGTCGTACGCACAGTCCCGCACCGCCGCGCTCGCCGTCGCGGCCGGCATCTGCTTCTGCCTGACCGCCGTCTTCGTGGTGTTCGCCGGCGACGACCTGGCCCGGCGCGGCCTGCTCGCCACCGCCCTCGACTGGCCGCCGGCCGCGCTGGCCGCCTCGACCGTGCTGGGCACGGTCCTGGTGCAGAGCGCCTTCGCGGGCGGTTCGCTGGCGACCGCCATGACGGCGATGACCGTGACCGACCCGGTGGCCGGCTGGATCGCGGGAATGGTGGTCTTCGACGCCCCTCCGGCGGCGAACGCCGGCGTGATCGCGGGAAGCGCGGTCGCGATCGTGCTCATCGTGGTCGGCGTCGCGGTGCTCGCCACCTCGCCGAGCCTGCACGATGAGCGACGCGTGTCACCGGGAGGGTGAGACCTCCGCGTCGGCAGGACCGATGACCTCGTAGCCGCGCAGGAGCCCGGCGACGGTCTCCGCCCAGGGGTACCGCTCGGCGGCGGCGCGAGCCGCGGCACGGCGCCGGGCCGCCGGCATCGAGAGCAGGCCGCGCACCGCGTCCGCCATGCCGCTCGGCGTACCGTCGCTGACCGTCCCGGAGCCCGGGCCGTCCAGGAGCTCCCGGGCCGCTCCCTCCGGAGGCACCACGACCGGTGTGCCACAGGCCAGGGCCTCCAGCGTCGCCAGCCCGAAGGTCTCCGCCGGGGAGGGGAACAGCGCGACGTCGGCCGCGGCGACCAGTCCGGCGACGGCCCGCCGGTCGGACAGATGCCCGAGGAAGGTGACCGGCAGGCCCCGGGCGCGACGCCGGAGCCGCCTCCGGTGCGGGCCGTCACCGATCACGACCAAGCTGGCGTCCACGCCTTGGTCGCGCAGCGCGGCCAGGGCGTCGATCGCGTTCTCCGGGCGCTTCTCCCGCGACAGGCGGGTGACCGTGACCAGACGTACCGGCCGGTCGCCGTACGGGTCCGCGGGGGTCGCCGCGCACGGCGGGGCCTCGAGCTCCGGCCGGTCGCCGTACGGGTCCGTGGAGGTCGCCGCACACGGCGGGGCCTCGAGCTCCGGCCGGTCACCGTACGGGTCCGTGGAGGTCGCCGCGCACGATGGGGCCTCGAGCTCCGGCCGGAAGGTGGCGAGGTCGACGCCCAGCGGGATCCGGCGGACGCTGGGCGCGCCGATCCGCTCGAACTCGGCGGCCGAGAAGGCGGAGGTGACGATGACCCGGTCGGCGAGGCGGCTGAGGCGGCGGTTGACGATGTTCGCCGCCGTACGCAGCGGGAACCAGCGTGGCACCCTCGGCAGCAGGATCGCGTCCAGGCGTTCGTGGGAGAACAGGACGAGCGGCACGCCGCGTCGGCGGCTCCACCGGGCCAGCCAGCCAAGGCTGATCTTGTCGCTGACCTCCAGCACGTCCGGTGGCATGGCGTCCAGCAGCCGGAGCACCCGCTTTCGACCGGTCAGGATCCGGTAGTCGCCGAGGCCGGGCAGGCTGAGGCCGCGCACCGTGATGCGCTGCCCGGCCGGCGTCTGCTCCACCGACTCGGCCGGCCCCGGCACGATGAGCACCCGCTCGTGGCCGGCCTGCCGGTAGCCGCGGCCGAGTTCGTCGAGAGCGATGCGCAGGCCGCCTGACGTCGGGGTGTAGAAGTTGGCGACCTGCACGATCCTCAATTCGCACTCACAGCGTCCGCCGCGACCACGTCCGAGTAGGTCATCGCCCGGCCTCCCGCCGCGAGCACCGCCTCGATCGCGCGCAACGTGGTGTCGCGCAGGCCCGGGCGGTCCAGTTCGTCGGGGTGCAGGGCGATGCGCACCAGGCCGCCGCGCTTCGCCCGCCACCGCGCCCATTCCTTCATCAGGACGGCCCCGAGCCGTTCGCCGGCGCCCCCGGGGCGGTGGGACAGCGCGAACCCGCGCCACAGTCGCCCGTTCCGCAGGTCGCGTACGCCGAAGTGCGACGTGGTGTACCGGAATCCGGCCTGGCGCAGCGCCCGGTTGGTGGCGGGCGAGGCCAGCCACCCCGGTGGCGTGAAGCCGGAGGCGACCAGGCCCAGCTCCCGCAGGACGGCCCGCCCCGACATCAGCCGGTCGGCCGCCTGCACCTCGTCGAGCGCGCCGAACTCGGCCGCGCCGCGAGCGACCAACCGGCCCACCACCCGGCGCGGCAACGGCCCTTCCGGGCCGGCCTGATGGCTCCAGCCGTGCATCACCAGTTCGTCGCCGTTCGCGGCCCGGGCCCGGAGCACCGCCGCGTACCCCGGCTCGTCGGCGAGCGAAGTGCCGCGCCACGGGCCGGGGACCACGAGGAGCGACACCGGGATCCCCAGCGAGTCCGCGTCCGCGCACCAGCGTCGCGTCTGTTCGGCGGTCACGGGAGCGACGTCGTGCACGCTCACCACCAGGTGCGTCACGCCGCGCCGCACCGCGAGTCCTCGACCATCCGGTCCCCCTGCCTGCCTGAGATGATTCGAACGGACGGCGGGACGATAGTCCGGGTGACGGACGCGGAGAGGACGACCCGGTAGCGGGAACCTTCAGGGCACCCGACCATTCCGTGACCGACCGCCGCATCCCCCGCCGTCGTAGGGTCCGCTCCGCCCATGCCCGTCGGTTTCCGGGCGCCGCGCATCAGGCGGCCTGCCGCACGGAGCGGCCGTACCGGACGGCCTGGTAGTGGCCGACCAGTTCCTCACAGACGCTGCTCCAGTCCCGCCCGCGAACCGACAGCAGGGCCTGGCCGGCCATCTGCTGGCGCAGCGCGGGGTCGCCCACCAGGGTCGCGACCGCCGCTCGGAGCATTTCCGGGTCGTCCGGGGGATAGAGCAGGCCGTTGTAGCCGGGACGGACCAGGTCGAGCGGGCCTCCGGCGGCGGGCGCCACCACCGGGACCCCCGCCGCCAGGCCCTCCTGAACGGCCTGGCAGAACGTCTCGTCCGCGCCGGTGTGCACGAACACGTCGAGGGAGGCGACCAGTTCCGACAGTTCCCGGCCGGTACGGAACCCGGTGAAGACCGCGTCCGGCAACATGCGCCGCAGCCGCCGCCCGGCCGGGCCGTCGCCGACCACGACGAGCCGGACGCCCGGCATGTCGGCCAGGTGCCGGAGCAGGGACACGCGTTTCTCGACGGCCAGCCGGCCGACGTACCCCACGAGCACCTCCCCGTTGGGGGCGAGTTCGGCGCGCAGCGCGGCCGACCGGTGCCGCGGGTTGAAGCGCTCGTCGTCCACTCCCCGCGCCCACAGCGCCAGCCGGGGGACGCCGCGCCGGTGGAGCTCGTCCAGCGTGGGTCTGGACGGCGCCAGGGTGCGGTCGGCCTGTTCGTGGATATGACGCAGCCAGGCCCACACGAGGTGGTCGGCGCCCCGCAAGCCGTACCGGCGGGCGAAGCCCACGACGTCGGTCTGGAAGACCGCGACCGTCGGTACGTCCAGCCGCCGAGCGGCCGCGACGCCGGATGCGCCGAGTGCCAAGGGAGCGGCCAGGTGGATGACGTCCGGGCCGAATTCGTTGAGTGCGCCCGTCACCTGGCGCGTTGGTATTCCGACGACGAACGAGCGGTAGAACGGCAGTGCGACCCCCCGCGTCAGCCGTACCGGCTGACCCGCATGGCCGTCGGGCCCGGGCCCCGGTGCGACCACCAGGACCTCATGGCCTCGACCGGCCAGATGCTCGACCACACGGCATACCGAGTTCGTCACCCCGTTCACGCGGGGCAGGAACGACTCGGTCACGATGGCGACCTTCACGGCCGTGAGCCTGACTGCGTCGTACGACCACCGGGCCGCCTCGCGGTTCCGACCGAGGAAACATCCGACGAACGGCGTTGATCGCAGCCGGTGAGCGGTACCTCGCCGACCGTGGAACGGTCCTTTCGGTCTTTAAGCGGGAAGCCCGGTAATCGGGCCGTCCGGGGGTAGGGCCGGGACACGTAGGCTCCGGCTTCCACCGGAGCGTCTCTCCGGCCGCAGGGCCGCCTCGCCGCAGGACGACGGCACGCAGCGCGGCCGGCCGCGGCGATCACGCCGCGGTGACGGCGAATCGGCAGGTGACGAACATGACCAGTGAAACTCACCGCAGAATCGAACGGCTCACCCGCCTGCTGAAACCGGCCGGCATGGGGGTGGGACGGTCGACCGCACCGTCCGCCGCCGGCCGGCTCAGCGGCGCGCAGGACCTTCCGTGGGCCCGTGGCGTCGCGCGCCTGATGGGCATGCGGGAGCTGCCCCTGCGCGCGGCGGTCACCGTCAAGCGGCCGCCCGACGAGGTCTACCGGTTCTGGCGCGACCTGGAGAACCTTCCCCGGTTCATGATCCACCTGGAGTCGGTGCGGGAGATCGAGGACGGCCGCTTCCGGTGGAAGGCCCGGAGCCCGCTGCGCGGGACCGTCGAGTGGGAGGCCGAGATCACCGAAGATCGGCCCGGCGAACTGATCGCCTGGCGATCCACGAAGGGCGTCATCGCCGGGACCAGTGGTTCGGTCCGCTTCACCGAGGCGCCCGGCGGCCGGGGCACGGAGGTCCGGGTGCACCTGCGCTACGCGCAGCCGGGCGGTACGGCCGGTGCCGCGGTCGCCCGCCTGCTGGGCGAGCACCCCGAACAGCAGGTCCGTGACGACCTGCGCAGGTTCAAACAGGTGATGGAGACCGGCGAGGTGATCCGTTCCGAGGGCAGCCCGGAGGGCACGCTCGCCACCCGGCAGCTCAGGCAGCGGCCGGCCCGGCCGATGGTGGGAGGAGGAGTGCGATGAGGGCCACCTGCTGGATGGGCCGCAACACCGTCGAGGTGCAGGACGTCCCGGATCCACGGATCCTGAACGACCGCGACGCGATCGTCCGGATCACCTCGACGGCGATCTGCGGATCCGACCTCCACCTCTACAACGGCTACATCCCCACGATGAAGAAGGGCGACGTCCTCGGTCACGAGTTCATGGGCGAGGTCGTCGAGGTCGGGCCACGCGTGCAGAACCTGCGGCCGGGAGACCGGGTGGTCGTGCCCTTCCCGATCGCCTGCGGGTACTGCTGGGCCTGCGAGCACGAGCTCTTCTCCATCTGCGAGAACTCCAACCCCAACGCCGGCATGGCCGAGAAGCTGATGGGGCACTCGCCGGCCGGCATCTTCGGCTACAGCCACATGCTCGGGGGCTTCGCGGGCGGTCAGGCCGAGTACGCGCGGGTGCCGTTCGCCGACGTCGGGCCGATCAAGATCGAGGACGACCTGCCCGACGAGCAGGTCCTGTTCCTGTCCGACATCTTCCCGACCGGGTGGCTCGGGGCGGAGATGTGCGACATCACGCCCGGCGACGTCATCGCCGTGTGGGGCGCCGGGCCCGTCGGCCAGTTCGCGATCGCGAGCGCGCTGCTCATGGGCGCCGAACGGGTGATCGCGATCGACCGGTTCCCGTACCGCCTGAGGCGCGCCGAACGGCTCGGTGCGGAGCCGCTCGACTATGAGCAGGTCGACGTCCCGGAGGCGCTGCTCGACATGACCGCCGGGCGCGGCCCGGACGCCTGCATCGACGCGGTGGGCATCGAGGCGCACCACCCGACGGCGCCGATGTACGCCTACGACCGGGTCAAGCAGGCCACCCGGCTGGAGACCGACCGGCCGTACGTCGTGCGCGAGGCGATCATGTCCTGCCGCAACGGCGGGATCGTGTCCGTGATCGGCGTCTACGGAGGACTGATCGACAAGTTCCCCATGGGCGCGCTGATGAACCGGTCCCTGACGCTGCGGGGCGCCCAGTGCCACGTGCACCGGTACCTGCGGCCGCTGCTGGGCCGCATCCGGAACGGCGACATCGACCCGAGCTTCGTCGTCAGCCACCACATGTCGCTGGACGACGCGCCGCACGGCTACGACATCTTCAAGAACAAGCAGGAGGACTGCAACAAGATCGTCCTGCATCCCTGAGAGCCGGGACCTCGCGGCGTCACTCGGGCGACCAGGTGAGGGGCCGTTCGGCGTCCGGGGTGTAGCGGCAGGTCGCACCGGTCGTGATCGAGGATCGCAGGATGCCGCCGATCACGGCGTCCGCGGCGTAGATGTCATCGATCGCCCGCTTGATCGCTTTTCGTACGGCGGTTCGGGCGCGCTCCCGCGGGTCCGGGAACGACCGGGTACGGCCGCCCCTGTCGGCCGTACGGCTCAGCTCCTGCAGCAGCGCCTCACGTTCGGCGTGCAGCCGCTCGTCCGGTTCCGGGTCGGAGGAGGCGGCCTGCGCGAGCCGGCGGGTCAGGTCTTCGGCCCGCCTCCGGTACGCGCTTCGCGCCCTTTCGTCGACCATCGGGTGGCGTGCCGGTTCGACGAATGGGGTGTCGCCGGTGGCGGACGTGGCCAGCTCGAGGGCGGAGATCGGCCGGTGCGGGCTGGTCAGCAGGCGCGCGAGGTACCCGACGCCGAGACGGTGGGGGACGACCGCCTGGTGGTCCCCGAGCGAGAGGACCCACATCCGCCCCTGGCGGCGGATGGTGGCATGGCCTTCGTCGAGCCGGCGGCCGCGCTGGGCGAAGCGGTCGGCCCGCGACTTCAGCCCAACCGCCTCGGCCTCGCGCCGGGCCTGCTCGAGGAGGTCGGCCGCTCGCTCGCGGTCGCCCGGCCGGTGGCGCCGGAGCAGCGCCTCGGCAAGGTCGCCCAGGGTGACGGCGGTCAGCGGCCGGTTCCCCAGGAGACGATCGGCGGTCACCGCGCGCTCGAGGTGTTCGACGGCGCGGTCGGGGCGGCCGAACGCGAGGGCGGCCATCCCGAGGGGGCGTTCGACCGAGCCGAGGCAGGTCACCGCCAGCGACGGCGTGATCGTGAGCTCCGCGTACGGGACGAGCAGGTCATAGCCCTCCCGGGCGACGGCGGCGTCACCGAGGAGGAACGCGGTCTCCACGATCGACATCATCCCGCCCAGCCACGTGCTGGACTCGGGCAGGGCGGCGAGCCCGGAGGCGGTGAGCTCGTCGAGGATCCGCCGGGCCTTGCCGTGCTCGCCCACGCGGGCGGCCATGACGGCGGCGGTCGCCTGGAGGCCGAACTCGGCCGGGATGAGCGTCGGTGAGGCGACGATCTCCTCGAGCATGGGGAGCATCTCGGCGTCGCGCTCCTGGAGCCAGCGAATGGTGACCAGCTGCGCGCCCAGGTAGGCGAACGCGTCGGCGTCGCCGACCTCGCTGCCGAGTTCGAAGCACTCGGCGGCCCTCGCCTCCGCGTCCTCCAGCCGACCGGCGCGGATGAGGAGCATCGTCGCCATGACCTCGGCGATGTACAGGACGCTGCGGCAGTTCAGGGCGTCCGCCCGGTCGCGCAGCTCGGCGAGGGCCCGCGGCGCCCGGGGGTCGCCGAGGTGGAACAGGTCGGTGGCCCGCCAGCACAGGCCCATGAGCACGAGCATCCCCGCACCCGCCGGGGACGCGACCGCGATCAGTTCCTCGGCCAGTTTCAGCCGGGTCCGCGCGTAGCGGGGAGCGAGCAGCGCGTGGTGGGTGAGGGAGAGCGCCTCGGCCAGCACGTCGCTGTGGCCGAGGCGCCGCGCCTCCTCGAGGGCGTCGAGGACGGGGTCGACCGGACCGCCCTGGTACACGTCCTCGGCCGCCAGCCGGACGGCGAGCCGGCAGCGCAGCCGGTGTTCGCCGGGCAGCAGCGACATCAGCGCCTGGCGCTGCAGGCCGAGGACGCGCTCGTGGTCGGGCCGGGAACGGTGCTCGTTCACCCAGACCCCGCCGAGGCCGAGCGCCGCGCCGGCCAGCTCGATCCGGTCCCCCTCGGCGGTCGCGGCGTCGACCGCCCGGCCGAACAGCACGCGGGCCTCGGCCAGCCGGCCGGACATGAGCACCGTCTGCGCCCATTCGACCAGCAGCGCCGCGACCGGGTCCCCCAGGCGCGCCTCCTCGTGCACGTTGACGGCCGCCTCCAGAATCGAGGCGGCCTGGTCGTAGTCGAAGCCGCCGACCATGGCCCTGGCGGCGGCCCGGCAAGCGGTGATCGCGCGGCGTCCGTCCTCCGGCGAACGTGGCGCCGCCCGCAGCGCGTGGTAGGCGTAGCGCGTGAGCTGCCGGGGGGCCGGTGCCGCAGGTGGCCGACCGGGAGACGAGGAGGCGGTGCGCGGCGGGGCGGAAGGCGACAAGGCGGTGCGCGGCGGACCGGAAGGCGACAAGGCGGTGCGCGGCGGGGCGAGGACGTCGGCCGCTCTGGCGTGCGCCGCGCACCGCTCGCCGACGGTCAGGAGCTCCTGCAGTGACTCGCGGACGAGTTCGTGGGTGAACGCGAAGTCGCCCTGTCCGGGCGGCGCGACCAGCCCGACCTGCTCGGCCTCGACCAGCGCCTCGCCTAACTCGGACGTCGTGCAGTCGGCGACGGCGGCCGCGTGCGCGATGGGAACCGAGGAGCCGAGCACGGACGAACGGCTGAGGACCTGCCGCGCCCGCTCACCCAGCCGGTCCACGGCCTGGACGATCGCGGCCCGTACGTCCTCCGGGGGCAGCCGCCCGCCCACGGGATCGGCCGGTCCCAGGGCGATCACCCGGTGCAGGAAGAGCGGGTTGCCGCCGGTGAGCCGCCACAGCGTGCGCCGCAGGTCCGGATCGACGTCGCGATAGCCGTACGACCGGAGGAAGAGGTCGGTCTCGTCGACGTCGAGGGGGCGCAGCGTCAGCGATGCGGCCTGCTCCTCGAGTTCGGCCAGCAGCCCGGCGGCCGGCGAACGGCCGCCCGCGCCGTGGCGGCGGGTGAAGACCAGCGTCAGGGGCCGCCGGGCGAGGGCGCGGGCGAGGAATCGGGCGAGCAGGACCGCTCCCGGATCCGCCACGTGGATGTCGTCGATGACGACGAGCACCGGTGAGGCGTCACAGGCACGGGCGAGTTCCTCGCCGACCGCGGCGAATCGCGCGAACCGCTCGGGGTCGACGACCGGCCCGCCGCGATCGGCTCCGAGCAGGTCCGTCGCCGCTCCACGGCCCAGGTCGGACAGGACGGCCTGCCAGGGCCACAGCGGCGGAGCGCCGCCCTCGGGCCAGCAGGTGCCCCAGCCGACCGCGAACCCGGTGTCCGCCGCACGGGAGGCGATCTCCCGGCACAGGCGCGTCTTGCCGATCCCCGGGTCGCCGGCCACCACGATGAGGCGGCCCTCGCCGCCGCGCGCCATGGTCAGCGCGTCGTCGAGCACGCGGAGCTCTCTCCCCCGGCCGACAAGGTGTCGGTCAACCCCCGGCATGCCGTCATGGTGTCACCCGGGGTCCGGGGCGACGGCGCGCGAGCAGCGAAAGAAGTGGCCGGATACGGACAAATTCCCAGCGTCATGCGGGTGTGCCACGCCATGGCACACCCCTCCCCGTCCACGTCACGCCGTAGGGGTCAGGGACGAAGCACCGGGGGATCAAGGGGGTCTCATGACGACGGTGTCGAACGAGATGACGGACGACCTCGTGGCGGCTCGATCCGCCTTCGAGCGACGCGCCTGGATGGACGCGTGGAGCGGGTTCAGGAAGGCCCGCGAGAGCGGCCCGATGCCGGCCGACGACCACGACGCCCTCGCTCAGGCGGCATGGCGGGTGGGCGAGATCGACGAGTCACTGGCCGCCTTCACCGACGCGTACCGGCTGTACCAGTGGGAGGCACGACCACGCCCGGCGGCGATGGCGGCGGTGCTCCTGGCCGTGCACCATCTCGAGTGGGGGGACGGCGCGATCGGCGCCGGCTGGATGAGCCGGGCGCACCGGCTCCTGCGCGACGAGGCGGACTGCGCCGAGCACGGCTATCCGATCTACCTCGACATCGCCTCCGCGCTGACGCGCGGGGAGAACGACGAGGCCGCCGACCATGCCCGCAGGATGCAGGGCATCGGGCGCCGGTACGGCGACGCGTTCCTGCTCGCCGCCGGCCTGCTCGGCGAGGGACGGGCGCTGGTCGGCCTGGGCCGCGCGGGCGACGGGCTCTCGCTGCTCGACGAGGCGATGCTCACGGCGTTCTCCGACGGGCTGCACCCGATCTGGTCCGGCGCGATCTTCTGCAACCTGATGGACGTCTGCCACGAGCTGGGCGACCTGACGCGCGCCGCCGAGTGGGCGCGGACCGCCACCCGGTGGTCCGACGTCGTCCCCGCGACCGTGCCCTATCGCGGTGCCTGGCGGGTCCACCGGGCGCGGATCCTCCGGATGCGGGGGGCGTGGGGACCGGCCGGACGCGTGGCCGAGCGCGCCGCCGGGGACCCGGCGCACGTACGCGTCTGCGTGCTCGCCGAGGCGCTGTACGAGGCCGGTGAGGCCCGCCGTCTCGGTGGCGACGGGACCGCCGCCGAGGACTTCTTCCGGCGGGCCCATCAGCTCGGCCGCGATCCGCAGCCGGGGCTGGCGTTGCTCCGGCTTTCGCAGGGCCGGCCGGACGCCGCTTCGGCGTCCATCCGGGCCGCGCTCGTCGCCGAGAGCGGGAACGCCCTCGCACGGGCGCGGCTGCACCCCGCCCAGGTGGAGATCGCGCTCGCCGCCGGCGACCTGGGCACGGCCCGAGCCTCCGCCACCGAGCTCGAGACCACGGCGGCGGCCTACGGCAGTTCGGGTCTGCGGGCCGAGGCGGCACAGGCCCTCGGCGCGGTCCTGCTCGCCGAGGGGAAGGCCGACGACGCGCTGGCCGTGCTGCGGACCGCGCGCCGGATGTGGCAGGAACTCGACGCGCCGTACGCCGTCGCGCGGACCCGGCTGCTGCTCGCCGAGGCGTACAGGTCGCTGGGCGACGAGGACGCCGCGCACCTGGAGTCGGAGGCCGCCCACGACCGGCTACGGGAGCTGGGCGCGCCGGCCCGCGACGGACGCCCGGCCGGAACCGGCGGGCGGGCGCCGCTTCCCGACGGGCTGACCGAGCGCGAGGCCGAAGTGCTGCGCAACGTCGCCGCCGGAGGCAGCAACCGGCAGGTCGCGACCGCTCTGCGCCTGAGCGAGAAGACGGTGGCGCGGCACCTGTCGAACATCTTCACCAAGCTCGGTCTGTCCTCGCGCACCGCCGCGGCGGCCTACGCCTTCGAGCACGGGATCGCCGCACCGCCGCATGGGTAGAACGACCCATTCCCCCGAGAGTCGCGACTACATGATTCGGCCGATGTGCCGGAATCGACGCGCCGCCTAATCTCCAGTTCAAGCGGTTTCAAAACGATTCCTCGCAGCACGCCGGGGGAAGCATGTCGCACACCAATTTCACGATCTCCGACCCCGATTTCTACGACAGCCTGGAGAGAATGCCGGACGAGAAGATGCGGTTCGCCGCCGCGAGCCGCCCGGTGCCGGACGGCTGGAAGCTCGAGCAGCTGCGGGAGTGGGTGTACGTCCAGCCCGTGGATGCACGGCTCCCCGACCAGGGCTGGAAGATCCACGTCGGCGTGCGCCTGGACGAGGCCGTGGCGGCGATCGACATCGTCTGGAACTACTGCGTGTCCCGCGGAATCGCCTTCAAATTCCTGCGCAGCCGCCCGATGGCGCTCATGTCGAATTTCAAGTACGCGCATCGCGGTTCCAGCGGGAAACTGATCACCATTTATCCGCGCGACGAGAACGAACTGCGCACGACACTGGAAGAGCTCGACCGCGCACTCGCCGGATTCACCGGGCCGTACATCCTCAACGACCTGCGCTGGCGCAACGGCCCGCTCCACGTGCGGTACGGCGGGTTCACCCTGCGGTACTGCGTCTCCGGCTCCGGGGAACTGCTGCCGGCCATCGAGGACCCGACCGGGCGGCTCGTCCCCGACGAGCGGCAGCCGTCCTTCCGCGTGCCGTCCTGGGTGACCGTGCCGGACTTCATCGCGGCCCAGCAGGCGGCGGAGTCGGACGCGGAGTTCCCGTACCGCGTCGAGGAGGCCCTGCACTTCTCCAACGCCGGCGGCGTCTACCGCGCGGTGGACCTGCGCACCGGGAAACGGATCGTGCTCAAGGAGGCCAGGCCGCACGCGGGCCTCGACCGCAACGGCCACGACGCGGTCGCCCGCATGGCCCGCGAAGAGCGCGCCCTCCGGCTGCTGGCCGGCCGTCCCTTCGTGCCCGCGCTGGTGGAGTCCGCGCGTTACTGGGAGCATCACTTCCTCGGCCTGGAGTACATCGAGGGCGAGACGCTCTTCCGCGCCAGTGGGCTCCGAGATCCGCTGATCCACCACAGCCCCGACGAGCGGGAGATCGCCGAATACACCGAATGGGTGCTGCACGTCGTCGCCCAGGTGGAATCGGCGCTGCGCGCGATGCACGGCGACGGCATCGTCTACGGCGATCTGCATTCGTCCAACGTCATCGTGCGTCCCGACGACCGCATCGCGCTGGTCGACTTCGAGTCGTCCTCGCACATCAGCGAGAACCACCGGCCCGGACTGGCCGCGACGGGGTACGCCGGGCCCGACACGCTGACCGGTTTCGCGGTCGACGAGTACGCGCTGGCGTGTCTTCGGCTGGCGGCCTTCCTGCCTCTCACCGCGATGATGCAGTGGGATTCCCGCAAGGCGCTGGACCTGCTCGACATCATCGTCGACCGATTCCCGGTGCCCGCGGACTTCGGCTCGGTCGTCGCCCGCGGCCTGTTCCCGGAGGAACGGCCCGTGGCCTGGCGACGCCGCGCCGCCGACCCCGGCTGGGACTCCCTGTTCGACTCGGCGGTGGCCGGGATCGTGTCGAGCGCGACGCCCGAGCGACGGGACCGGCTGTTCCCCGGCGACATCAACCAGTTCCGGTACGGCGGCGCGAACCTCGCGTACGGCGCCGCGGGCGTGCTGTACGCGCTCGCGGCCATCGGACGGGACGACCACCCGGAGTTCACCGACCACGTGGACTGGCTGGTCAGCTCCTGCCGGGGCACGCCTCTTCCGTACGCGGGTTTCTACAACGGGCTGCACGGCATCGCCTTCGCCCTGGACCACATCGGGCGACCGGACGAGGCGCTGGCCGTCTTCGAGCGGGCCTTGGACATGCGCGACACCATCCGCTCGGTCGACCTGTTCGGCGGGCTGGCGGGAGTCGGCCTCAATGTCCTCTACTTCGCCGGCCGGACCGGTGACCGGGCACTGCTGGACGAACCGCTCGCGTACGCCGCGCGGCTCGCCCGCGCCGTCGAGGAGGACGGCGCCGACCTCGCGCCACCCGAACGGCCCGGCCTGATGCACGGGTTCGCCGGAGTCGCGCTGTTCTTCGTGCGCCTCTTCGAGGCCACCGGGGATCCCGGCCACCTCGACGTCGCCGCGGCGGCGCTGCGACGCGACCTGGAGGGGTGCAAGGAGGCCCTGAACGGCCTGTACGTACGCGAGCCGTCGCGCATCCTGCCGTACCTCGACAACGGCAGCGGGGGAATCGGCGTCGCGCTCCACGAGTACCTCCGCCATCGCCCGGACCCGGAGTTCGAACGGGCCCGCGACCTCATCCGGGACACCTGCCGCGCCGAGTTCGTGGTGCTGCCCGGCCTGTTCTCCGGCCGCACCGGGCTCATGACCTGCGCCCGCCATCTCGGCGACGGCCGTGACGCCGGCGTCGACGTGCACCTACGGCGCATGTTCTGGCACTCGGTCGAACACCGGGGCGCCGTGTTCTTCCCAGGCGACGGCATGCTCCGCCTCTCCACAGACCTGGCGACGGGATCCGCGGGGATCTTGCTCGCCGTGCGCATGGCGGTCGAAGGGAGGCCCGACGGTCCGCTTCCATTCCTGACCGCCGGGCATCCGGCGACCGCCGTGATCCCGACGCTCGAGACCGGACGGAGGTGAACGACATGAAGGCGATCCTCGACCTGCAGAACCTCAAGCAGGAGGCCTACTCGCGGGAGCTGTCCAGCAACAAGAGCTCCATCTGCTGCATCAAGACGTCCTGATCCACCATCGCGACGCCCGATCGGCGTCGGCCCTCCCGGCGGGGCGGCCGGCCCTCTCCGAGCACGGAGGGTGCCGGCGGCCCTCCGCCCCACGAACCCCGGTGACCGGCACGTCCCGGGACTCCCCCTCGGACGGAGGTGAAAGACATGAAGGCGATCCTCGACCTGCAGAACCTCGAGCAGGAGGCTCCCGCGGCGGAGCTGTCCAGCCAGCAGAGCAGCATCTGCTGCATCCAGACGCACTGATCCACCGGGCGGCGGTGCCGGCCTCACGGCGCGCCTGCACCGCCGCCCGCACCACGGCAGTCCCGCCACCCGCACCACCGCAAACCCCCCGCCCGCACACCGCAGACCCGCCGCTCATCGATCGGGAGAATGGCGTGAGAACCTCCGAACCGCTGCGCGCCAACCGCGAGTTCCGCGACATCTGGATCGCGCAGGCACTGTCCAAACTGGGATCGCAGGCGTCGTACCTCGCACTGCCGCTCCTCGTCCTCTCCCTGACCCACTCCCCCGCCCAGGCGGGCCTGGTCGGCCTGGTCAAAGGGGTGGCGGAGGTCGCCTTCCTGCTCCCCGGCGGCACCCTCTCCGACCGGCACGACCGGCGGCGGACCATGCTCACCTGCGACATCGTGCGGTCCGTCGGCATGGCGGCGCTGGCGTACTCGGTGGCCGTCCACCGCACGGTGCTGCCGCTCATCCTCGTCGTCGCGGCGGTCGACGGCGCCTGCACGAGCGTCTTCGCCGGAGCGGTGAGCGGCGCCGTACGACGCCTCGTGCCCGAGGAGCGCTTCGCGTCCGCCATCGCGCTGATCCAGGCCCGCAACGCCGCCGTCTACACGGCGGGTCCCGCGCTCGGCGGGCTGCTGTTCGAGCTGTCCCCCGTGGTCCCGTTCGTCGCCGACGCGGGCTCGTACCTCTTCTCGATGGCCGCCGTGCTGGCCATCCGCACGCCCATGACCGCGCGGCGGGGCGGCGGCGAGACCGGCACCGGTTTCTGGCGGGACACCGCCGAGGGGCTGCGCTTCGTGATGCGCTCGGCGTACCTGCGCAACGTCGTGCTCAACGCGACGGTGAGCAACTTCACCTACGGCGGCATCGTCCTGGTCGCGGTGGCGGCGAGTTATGAGGGCGGCTCGTCCGGGTTGTCCGTGGGCAGCATCGTCACGCTCTCGGGGCTCGGCTCCCTGGTCGGCTCCCTCTTCGCGCCGCGCGCCATCGGACGCCTCGGCACACGGCAGATCGTCCTGGCGGTCTGCTGGGCCGACGCCGTCCTCGCGCTCCTGATGGCGACCACCTCGCGACCACTGGTCCTCGGGGCGCTCATCGCGCTGAGCGGCCTGCTCACCCCGGCCCTCAACGTCGTCTTCGGCAGCACGCTGCTGCGCATGACCCCCGACCACCTGCAGGGCCGGGTGCAGAACACCGTCAGCTTCACCGCACTGTCCCTGGCGCCCCTCGGCCCGATGTTCGCCGGAGCACTGCTCGGCGGGCTCGGCGCCGTCGTGGCGTTCGTGTCCTTCGGACTGTTCCTCTGCTTGATCGCCGGCGTCAACACCGCGAAACGGCACCTCTTCGACGCACCGGCGACCGATTCCAACGCCGAGCGGCCCACGCCGGACACCGCCGCCGCCGAGCCACCTCCCGCTCCGGCCCGCTGAGGAAGCACGGCCCATATGGCCGGGTCTGGACGGTACGGGCCGCGGACGCTGACAAAATTGATCACGCCTCTCTACACTCCGCTGTCGTGCCCGGCCCTCCCCCAGTCCCGCAGCCCTCGTTCCCCGCGCCGTTCACCGGTCCGCCGCAGCCGGAGCCTCCAGGTGGCGGAGCGCCGCGCGTCCGGCGGCTGACCGCCTGGGGGATCGACACGGCGCTGCTGTGGGGCGCCGCCGTCCTGCTCGCCATGCTGACCTGGGCACGGCTGCACGGATACGTCGTGGAGGACCTGCCGGGGAAGGCCCTGTCCGCCACCGGCGGCCTGCTGCTGTCCGGCGGCGACGTGGAGAAGGCCGCGACCGACTTCGGCACCGGCGTGTGGGCGACGTTCGTCGGCGACGTCGAGCAGGCACTCGTCCTGCTCATCGTGATCCAGGTGCTGTACCAGTTCGCCGCGCACGCCTGGCTGGGGCGCACGCTCGGCAAGGCGGCCATGGACATCCGCGTCCGGGCCGCCGACGGCGACACCGTGAAAGCCGGCAAGGCGCGCGCCTTCCGCCGCGCCCTCGTCACCACCGTGGGCGGGACGGGGCTGTACTGCCTGGCCTGGATCCTCCTCCTGGAGAGCCAGTTCGTCCTCTCGCTGGCCATCTGGATGCTCTCCGTCGGCGTCTTCGCCGCCAACAGCCTGCCCGCGCTCTTCGGCGGCCGCCGCCGCACGCTCGCCGACCTGCTGGCCGGGACGCACGTCGTCCGCGCCCGGACGTACGAGCGCGCCGTCGCCGCCGCACGCCAGGGCGCCGAGCGGGCCTGGGACGGCGCCCAGACGGCCGGGCAGATCGCCTGGGAGAGCACCCAAGCGGTGGGACAGGCTGCCTGGGACGGCGCTCAGGCGGCGGGACAGGTCGCCCGGGAGGGCGCCCAGACGGCCGGGCAGGCCGCCTGGGACGGCGCCCAGGCGGCCGGGGAGGTCGCCCGCGAGCAGGCCGCCCGCATCGCACAGTCCGACCACGTGCGGCGCGTCATGGAGTCCGAACGCGGCCGGCAGGTCCAGGGCATGGGCCGACGGCTGGGCGGCCGGATCAGGGACGCGTACCAGGAACGCGCGGCCGGCCGGTCACCCCTCGAGGCGCCGCCGCTCCCGGATCCGAACACCGCTCCGGCCCAGGAGGATGCACCACGATCCCCGGATCCCAACACGGCTCCCGCTGGAGAGGAGGCACAGCGGCGTCCGGATCCCGGTCCCGCTCCGGCCCTGCCGCCGCCGCGCCCACGCTACGACCCGCTCCAGGGCACGTACGGCCAGAAGGCCCCGTACGTCCCCCCGCAGGGCACGCCGCCGGACCAGAAGCACGGGCCACCCACGACTCCCTGAGCCACTCCGGCCGAGCAGGGCGGACGAGCCGTACGGACTGCTCAGCGGGCGGGGAGGCCGAGGTGGCGGGCGATGAGCATTCGCTGGACCTCGGAGGTACCCTCGCCGACCTCGAGGATCTTGGCGTCCCGGTAGAACCGGCCGACCGGGTACTCGTTCATGAAGCCGTAGCCGCCGAAGATCTGGGTGGCGTCGCGGGCGTTGTCCATGGCGGCGTTGGAGGCGACGAGCTTGGCGATGGCGGCCTCCTTCTTGAACGGCTCCCCGGCCAGCAGCCGGGACGCCGCCGCGTAGTAGGCGAGCCGTGCCGTGTGCGCCCGCGTCTCCATGTCCGCGATTTTGAACTGGATCGCCTGGTATTCGCCGATCGTCCGGCCGAACGCCTCGCGCTCGCGCGCGTACTTCAGGCACTCGTCGACGCAGCCCTGGGCGAGGCCGACCGAGAGCGCGGCGATCGCGATGCGGCCCTCGTCGAGGATCCGCAGGAACTGCGCGTAGCCCCGGCCGCGCTCCCCCACGAGGTTCTCCTCGGGGACGCGGACGTCGGTGAAGGACAGTTCGCGGGTGTCGGAGGCGTTCCAGCCGACCTTGGAGTACTTCTTCCCGACGGTGAAGCCGGGCGTGCCGGACGGCACGATGATCGTGGAGATCTCGCCGTCGCCGGTCAGCGCGGCCACCGTGACCGCGACCGTGACGTCGGTGCCCGCGTTGGTGATGAACGCCTTGGACCCGTTGATCACCCAGTGCCCGTCCTCGAGCCGCGCGGTGGTGCGCATGCCGCCGGGCACGTCGGTGCCGCCGCCGGGCTCGGTCAGCCCGAAGGCGGCCAGCCGCTCGCCCGAGCACAGGCGCGGCAGCCACTCGCGCTTCTGCTCCTCCGTGCCGAACCGGAAGATCGGCATGGCGCCCAGGGAGACGCCCGCCTCGAGGGTGATCGCGACCGAGGAGTCGACGCGGGCGAGCTCCTCCAGCGCGACGCACAGGGCGAAGTAGTCGCCGCCCATCCCGCCGTACTCCTCGGGGAAGGGCAGTCCGAACAACCCCATCTTCCCCATCCGGGCGACGATGTCGTAGGGGAACGCGCCCCGCTCGTAGTAGTCGCCGATGACCGGCGCCACCTCGTCGCGGGCGAACGTCTCGACGGTGCGGCGCAGCGCCTCGTACTCCTCGTCGAGGGTGAATCCGATCATTGGTCGCTCCCTTGCTCTTTGGACAGGGCCTGGACGACGCGGGACGGGCTGGGGCGTCCGAGGCGTTCGGCCATCCAGAGGCTCGTCTCGGCGAGGCGGCGCACGTCGACGCCGGTCTCGATGCCCAGGCCGTCGAGCATCCACACGAGGTCCTCGGTGGCCAGGTTCCCTGTCGCGCTCTTGGCGTACGGGCAGCCGCCGAGGCCGCCCGCCGAGGCGTCGACGGTGGTGACGCCGCAGCGCAGCGCGGCCAAAGTGTTGGCGAGCGCCTGCCCGTAGGTGTCGTGGAAGTGCACGCCGATCCGGTCGACGTCGACCCCGGACTCCAGCACCGCGCCGACGAGGGCCGTGACGTGCCCGGGCGTGGCGACGCCGATGGTGTCACCCAGGGACAGCTCGGTGCAGCCGAGGTCGAGCAGGCGGGTGGCGACCGAGACGACCTGCTCGATCGGCACGTCGCCCTCCCACGGGTCGCCGAAGCACATCGACACGTACGCGCGGACGTCGAGGCCGGCCGCGCGGGCCCGTTCGACGACGGGCGCGAACATCTCCACCGACTCGTCGATCGTCCGGTTGAGGTTGCGCCGGGCGAACGTCTCGGTCGCGCTCCCGAAGATGGCGATCTCGGTGACGCCCGCGTCGAGCGCCCGGTCCAGGCCGCGCTCGTTCGGGACGAGCACCGGGTAGCGGACGCCCTCGGCGTGCTCCAGCCCGCCGAGCAGTTCGGCGGCGTCGGCCAGCTGCGGCACCCACTTCGGGTGGACGAAGCTCGTCGCCTCGATCACCCGCAGCCCGGCCCCGGCGAGCCGGGCGATGAACTCCCGCTTCACCTCGACCGGGACGATCGCCGATTCGTTCTGCAGGCCGTCCCGCGCCCCGACCTCGTAGACCGTGACGTGGGCGGGCAGCCCATCGAGCGGCACACGCATCAGCTGTCTCCCTTCGGGGTGACGACGGCGAGGACCTCGTCGAGGGCGACCTGCGCGCCGGGCTGCACGGTGAGCCCGCTGACGAGGCCGTCGACCGGCGCGGTCACGGTGTGCTCCATCTTCATCGCCTCGACGATCACGAGCGGCTGACCGGCCACCACCTCGTCGCCGTCGGCCGCCTTGACGGCCGCGACGGTGCCGGGCATGGGGCTGCGCACGGCACCGGCGGAGGCGGTGGTCTCGGTGGCCCGCGCGGCGAGCGGTTCGGTCTCCTGCAGCGACCAGACCCGGCCGTCCCGGCCGAGCCGGCAGACGTCGCCGTCGCGGGCGCACACGAAGCGCGTACGGTCCCCGGCGTAGTCGACGATCAGGTCGGCGCCGTGGCGGCGGGCCGCGACCCGTACGGGCTCGGCGCCGTCGACCGACACCTCCGCGTCGGCGGCCCGGCCGCGGATCCGCACCTCGCGTCCGGCGATCCGCCAGGTCGTCCAGGCGGACCGGCCGACGCGCCAGCCGTCCGGGACGTCCCAGGGGCCGGGGTCGGGCACCTCCAGCGCGAGCATGCGCTCCAGGGCCGCGGCGGCGAGAACGTCTTCGGGGATCTCTTCGGCGGGCTCGGCGGGGCGGCGCTCGACCAGGCCGGTGTCGAGCCGCCCGGCGACCACGTCGGGGTCGGTCAGCAGGGACCGCAGGAACGCGACGTTCGTCCCGACGCCCAGCAGCGTGTACGAGGCGAGCGCGCGGTCCAGCCGGCGCAGCGCGGTCGCGCGGTCCGGCCCGGCGGCGATGACCTTGGCCAGCATCGGGTCGTACGAGCCGCCGACGACGGTCCCCTCGACCAGGCCGGAGTCGACCCGGACGCCGGGACCGGCCGGCTCGGCCAGCAGCAGCACCCGGCCGCCGGTGGGCAGGAAGCCCCGGGCGGGATCCTCGGCGTACACCCGCGCCTCGACCGCGTGCCCGGCGAACGCGACCGCGTCCTGCCCGAACGGCAGCGGCTCCCCCGCGGCGACCCGCAGCTGCAGCTCGACCAGGTCGAGGCCCGGCCGGTCGCCGATCGCGACGGCCAGCTCGGTCACCGGGTGCTCGACCTGCAGCCGGGTGTTCATCTCCATGAAGAAGTACTCGTCGGGGCGGTCGGCGGAGACGATGTACTCGACCGTGCCCGCGCCGACGTAGCCCACGGCCTTCGCGGCGGCGACGGCGCTCGCGCCCATCGCGGCGCGGATCCGCTCGCCCTCGGGGCCGGTGCCGAGCAGCGGCGACGGCGCCTCTTCGACGATCTTCTGGTGCCGGCGCTGCAGGCTGCACTCGCGCTCGCCGAGGTGGACGACATCGCCGTGCGCGTCGGCGAACACCTGGATCTCGATGTGCCGGGGACTGTCGATGTAGCGCTCGACGAGCAGCGTGTCGTCGCCGAACGCCCCGAGCGCCTCCCGCCGGGACGCCGCGATGGCGTCCCGCAGCTCCCCCGGGTCCTCGACCCGGCGCATGCCCTTGCCGCCGCCGCCCGCCGACGGTTTGAGCAGCACGGCCGCGCCGGCGTTCAGGCCGACCTCCATCGCCGCGGCGGCCAGCTCGTCGTCGCTCAGCCCCGCCTCGTCGCGCCCCGGCACGACGGGAACGCCCGCGGCGGCGACCGTCCGCTTGGCCCGGATCTTGTCGCCCATCGCGGCGATCGCGTCCGGCGGTGGGCCGACGAAGACGATCCCGTGCTCGGCGCACGCCCGGGCGAGGTCGGGATTCTCGGCCAGGAAGCCGTACCCGGGGTGCACCGCCCCGGCACCGGCGCGCACGGCCGCCCCGACGACGTCGTCGACGTCGAGGTAGCTGCGCACCCACAGGGCCGCGTCGGCCTCCCGTACGTGCCGGGCGTCCGCGTCGGCGTCGGCGTAGGTCACCACGGACCGGATCCCCAGCCGCCGCAGCGTACGGATGATCCGGCAGGCGATCTCGCCGCGGTTGGCGATCAGGACGGAGTCGAACATGGTCACATCCGGAAGATGCCGTAGCCGACGGGTTCGAGTGGGGCGTTGGCGCAGGCCGCCAGGGCCAGGCCGAGCACCCGGCGGGTGTCGAGGGGGTCGATCACGCCGTCGTCCCAGATCCGCGCCGTGGAGTAGTAGGGGCTGCCCTGACGCTCGTACTGTTCCCGGATCGGCTTCTTGAACTCCTCTTCCTCCTCGGCCGGCCACTCGTCGCCGAGCTGGTCGCGGCGTACGGTCGCCAGCACCGACGCGGCCTGCTCCCCGCCCATGACCGAGATCCGGGCGTTCGGCCACATCCACAGGAAGCGCGGCGAATAGGCGCGGCCGCACATCGCGTAGTTCCCCGCGCCGAACGATCCGCCGATGATGACCGTCAGCTTCGGCACCCGCGCGCACGCGACGGCGGTGACCATCTTGGCCCCGTGCTTGGCGATGCCGCCGGCCTCGTACTCCCGGCCGACCATGAACCCGGTGATGTTCTGCAGGAACACCAGTGGGATCGACCGCCGGTCGCACAGCTCGATGAAGTGCGCCCCCTTGAGCGCGGACTCACTGAACAGGATGCCGTTGTTCGCGACGATCCCGACGGGCTGCCCGTGGATGTGGGCGAACCCGGTGACGAGCGTCGGCCCGTACCGCTCCTTGAACTCATGGAACCGGCTGCCGTCCACGATCCGCGCGATCACCTCACGCACGTCGTACGGCGTCCGGGGGTCGGGCGGGACGATGCCGCGCAGGTCCGCCGGGTCGGCGGCGGGCTCCTCCGTGTCGACCACGGGCCAGGGCGCGGGGCCGGGCGGCTCGAGCGTGGCGACGATGGACCGGACGATGCGCAGGGCGTGGGCGTCGTCGTCGGCGAGGTGGTCGACGACGCCCGAGACGCGCGAGTGCACGTCCCCGCCGCCCAGCTCCTCCGCGCTGACGACCTCTCCGGTGGCGGCCTTCACCAGCGGCGGGCCGCCGAGGAAGATCGTGCCCTGCTCCCGGACGATGACGGTCTCGTCGCTCATCGCCGGGACGTACGCGCCGCCGGCGGTGCAGGAGCCGAGCACGGCGGCGATCTGCGGGATGCCCCGCTCGGACATCGTCGCCTGGTTGAAGAAGATCCGGCCGAAGTGCTCCCGGTCGGGGAAGACCTCGTCCTGCCTGGGCAGGAACGCTCCCCCGGAGTCGACGAGGTAGACGCACGGCAGCCGGTTGTGCAGCGCGACCTCCTGGGCGCGCAGGTGCTTCTTCACCGTGACCGGGTAGTACGTGCCGCCCTTGACCGTCGCGTCGTTGGCCACGACCACGCACTCGCGCCCGGACACCCGGCCGACGCCGGTAATGATGCCCGCCGCCGGAGCCTCGTCGTCGTACATCCCGGTCGCCGCCAGCGGCGACAGCTCCAGGAACGGCGAGCCGGGGTCGAGCAGAGCGTCCACCCGGTCCCGTGGCAGCAACTTGCCCCGCGCGACGTGCCTCTGCCGGGAGCGCTCGGGACCGCCCTGAGCCGCCCGCTCCAGGCGCTCGCGCAGCTCGGTGGCGAGCGCGAGGTTCTCCTCGGTGTTGCGCTGGAATGCCGCACCACGCACGTCCACGCGGCTCCCCAGCCGCGGAGCTTCCACCACAGGCCCTCCTGTTAACGATCGTTAACAAGTCCGATGTTAATCAACGTTAACAGCACCGTCTAGACTCTTGGGCATGGCCGAGGCGACCGCTCCACCGACCCGCCGACTGGAGATCCTCTCCGCGGCGGCGGAGCTGTTCGCCCGGCGCGGCTACCACGGCGTGTCCATCGGCGACCTGGGGCGGGCCGTCGGCCTCACCGGACCGGCGCTGTACCGGCACTTCCGCGGCAAGGAGGCCCTGCTCGCCGAGATGCTCCTCGACATCAGCGAGCGCCTCCTCACCGAGGGCGGACGCCGCGTCGAGGCCGCCGAGAGCCCGGCCGCCGCCCTGGACGCGCTGCTGCGCTGGCACATCGACTTCGCGCTCGACAACCCCGCCCTCATCACGGTGCACGTACGGGAGCTGGGCAACGTCCCTCAGCCGCAGCGCCGCGAGATCCGCCGCCTGCAGCGCGCCTACGCGGAGGAGTGGGTGACGGTGCTCCGCCTCATCCACCCGGAGGCCCCCGACGACCGCGCGCGCTCCGCGACCCATGCGGTCTTCGGCCTGCTCAACTCGACGCCCCACAGCACCGGCGACCTCAGCCGCGGCGCGATGGCGGGGCTCCTTCACGCCATGGCCTCCGACGCCCTCACCGGCGCCTTCCGGCCGTAGGGCGTGGGACGAGCCTGGCGATCACCGATGGGAGCGGGTCGCCGCCGAGCGCCTCGCGCAGTTCCCGCACGCCCTCCGTGCGGCGTTCCGGGTCGAGGGAGAGATGGTGCTCGATCCGTTCGTTGAAGGTGGCCCGGAAGCGCCGGTAGAGCCCGTCGTCGTCATGGATCCGGCCGGCGATCCGGGCGATGGCCGCGGTCCCGGCGAAGTCGTCCTCAGGGACCGGGTAATGCGGCAGGACGTCGGCGAACCGGCCGGCCGCCCGGCCGAAGAGCGTGTCGGCGAGCCGCCGGATCGTGAAGACGTGCGCGTAGTGCTGTTCGGGCAGCGCCAGGGGCAGCCGCCCGAGGGCCATCGCCTCGTGCAGCGCCGTCAGCCCCGGAGCGAGCAGGTAGTCTGGAACGGCCGCCACGCGCCGCAGCAGGTCGCGTTGTGCCAGGAGCCGGCAGTCAGCGCGACGACCCGCGACCGAGACCGTCCGCTCGCGGCCCGGGCCGAAGGGCCCGCCGCACACCAGGACGCGCGCGAATCGCGGCCAGTCGCGCAGCAGGTCCGGAATCCACCGGTGGAGCAGCCGCAGATAGTCGTTGTTGACGTCGAAGTCCAGCAGGAAGTTCTGGAATCCGCCGACGTTGATCAGCAGGTCGCACCCGGGATCGGCGTCGACCGGCAGGTGCCGCAGCCCCTCCAGGTCGATGATCGAGCCGGTCAGGTGGATCTCGGGGCCGATGCCGAAAGCGGCGAACTCGGCCACCCGCTTCGGCACGCCGGGGAAGTTCTGCACGACGCTGTGCGTGGCGAGCAGGTGCGCCGCGACGACACGCTCGTGCGGGGACAGGCCGGCCAGGTGCCGGTCGGCCGCCGCGAAGGACGAACGCGGCAGGCTCCCGCACAGGTCGCGGACGGCCGCCACGGGGCGGCGGAGCAGCCAGAAGGCGAACAGGCTGTCCACCATGACGACCGGACGGCCCGCCACGGCGGCCCGCAGGACCAGGTCGGCGTCCATCACCGAGATCACCAGGTCGCCGGCCTCGACCAGGTCGTCGATCGACGCGCTCCCCGGTGCCTCGTGGATCTCGTCGAAGGCGTCGGCGTTGCGGCGGGCGAACAGCGCCGACACCCCATCACCGACGAACACCCGCTCATGGCCGGCCAGCAGCCGGGAGACCGCGACCAGCTCGGCCACCGGGCCGAAGCCGCAGTTCTGCGCCCCCATGACGATCCGCATGTCATCGCTCCCGCGCCGGGACCGGGGCCGCGAACACCTCGGCGAGCCGTCCGGCGAAGGCGACGGGGTTCTTCGCGTAGCCGGCATGGCCGCCGGGGAAGAGCACCGGGCGGTGACCGAGCCGTTCGGCGAGGGCGACCGCCGGGCGGTGGACGGTGTAGGTGCGCGAGTCCTCGCCGCCGGCCATCACGATCCGCTCCGCCACGGTCCGGAGCGCGGCGAGGTCGGGGACGTGACGGGTGAAGGGCCGGACGACGTGGGCGAGGAAGAACGGGTTGTTGTCGTACGCCTCGGGCAATGCCGGCGCGGGGCGACCGCCGAAGACGGCGCTGAGCCTGTCCAGCGCCGTTGCGACACCCTCGCGGTGGAACACCGCGTGGACGTCGTCGTAGAACGCCCGGTGAGCCTCCGCGTCCGGCAGCAGCTCCATCACGGGTGGCTCGTGGGCGACCACCGTACGGACCCGCCCCGGGTGGCGGATCGCGAGCTCGAGTGCGACGAGCCCGCCCGCGCAGCCCCCGAACACCCGCACCGGCTCTCCGTCGGCGGACAGGTGGTCGAGCAGACGGTGGGCGTCGTCGGCGTGGACCCCGACCCGCTGGTCGACCGGCGGTCCGTAGAGGCGGCTGCGGGAGTTGCCGCGCGGATCGTAGGAGACCACGCGGTGGCGGGCGGCGAGGACCGTCGCCAGCGGTTCGAACACGGCCGCGTCCGAGGCTCCTCCGGCGATGAGTAACAGCAGGGGCCCCGCGCCGCGTACCTCGTAGTGCAGTGTCGCGCCGGGCACCGCGAGCGTGCCGGTCTCCAGGGCGTCCATCGCACTCCAAGCGGGAATCGGGATGACCGCCATCATCGCACAGCGTGGTCGAATTTCTACGGAAAGTACGCGCACGGGCTCGCGAATGTGCTCTGATTGCCCAGCCGAATCGCTCACTGTCGGTGAATCGTTCGCAACGGAGACGAAGGAGACGTTCATGGCCGTCCGCGGATCATCGGCGCGCGCACTGGTCACCGTGACCGTCGCTGCGCTCGGAGCGCTCACGCCGGTCACGCGTCCCGCCTGGGCGGCGCCACCTACGCTTCTGCAGTGCCAGGGCACCGAGACCACCACGTACCGGCCTGGAGTGGTCCTTCGGGCCCGGAACATCGAGATCACGACCAGCGGGCGCTTCACCTCCTGCGTCGGCGGCGCGAGCGCCGTCACGAGCGGATCGTACGGAGAGCGGTTCACGATCCTCGTCGGCTGCGACGACCTGCTGGACGGGTTCCACCGCACGCGGACGTTCCGGTGGAACACCGGAGACACGAGCGTGATCGACGGCACCGGAAGCAGCACGGCGGCGGCCGGCCAGGTCATCACCACGATCACCGGGCCGATCACGGCGGGCCGCTTCCGGGGCCGGAAGGCGATCGAAGTGATCACCCTTCCGCAGCCGAGCGCGCTGCGATGCCTCACCACCGGCCTGACGAACGCGACCGGAGTGACGACGCTGACCATCGCCTGAGCTCGTCGACGGGGCCGCCGTGGCGGTTTACTCGTCGATGACGCGTAGGACGATCTTGCCCTGGATGTGTCCCTGTTCTGCGCGCTCGTGAGCCTTGGGGGCGTCGATCAGCGGGAAGACGCTGTCGATCCCGGCGCGAAGGCGGCCGGCGTCGACCAACCGCGCGAGCTCGGCCATCTGCGGCCCGTCGGAATGAACCTGACTTCCCCGGAACGTGATGCCCAGCTCGGCCGCGCGTTCGCGGTGGTATTCGCCGAAGAAGACCGGGCTGATCGTGCCGCCGGGTTCGACCACCGGGAGGAACCGGTACCCGTGCGAACCTCCGACCGTGTCGAAGAGATGGTCGACGCCGCGTACGACGTCCTCGACGGTCGTGGTGGTGTAGTCGATGAACCGGTCGACGCCCAGCTCGCGCAGGAACCCTTCGTGCCGCCCGGAGGCGACGCCGATGACATGGGCGTCCTTGGTCTTGGCGAGCTGTACGAGGAAGTGGCCGACGCCACCGGCGGCACCGTTCACCAGGACGGTCTTGTCCGGTCCGAGCCGTACGTGGTCGAACAGGTACTGGTAGGCGGTGAGCCCGGCCAGCGGCATCGCGGCGGCCTCGACATGGCCGATCGCCGCCGGCTTGCGCGCGAGATTGGACGCGGGCGCGGTCGTGTATTCGGCGTAACCCCGGCCGTTGTTGTCCAGCTGGGGGAAGCGCACCAGGCCGAACACCTCATCGCCCACCTCCCACTCGGTGACCTCCGGGCCGACCGCGGCGACGACGCCGGAGACCTCCTCGCCCGGTGTGAAGGGCAGCGGCAACGACGGGCGCATCGCCTCCGGCAGGTTCGCGAACCCCGCCCGGGCGTACCAGTCGGCCGGGTTCAGGCCGGCCGCGTGAACCTGGACCAGCACCTCGTCGGGCTCTGGTTCGGGCAGCGGCACCTCCTCGTACGCCAGGGCCTCTGGGCCGCCGAACACGTGCACACGGACGGCCATCATCGTCTGTCTCGGCATGGTCGCTCCCCTGTCGTCGACTGGTCGTCGATTCCGGCCCCGCCTAAGATGCGGAGCAGCGCTCCGGAATATATCCGGAGCACTGCTCCGGTTGTCAACACTCAGGATGGTCCCGTGACCGAGAAGGCGACGCCCGCCACTCCAACGCCGCGTGCGCAACGCGTCGACGCGCAGCGCAACCGCACGCGCATCCTCGAGGTGGCACGGACCGTGGTGGCGGAACAGGGAACGCAGGCATCGCTCCGCGACATCGCGCGCCGTGCCGGCGTCGGCCTGGGCACGCTCTACCGCCACTTCCCGACCCGCGAGGAACTGCTCGAAACGCTGCTCGGTGAAGGGTTCGACCGCCTCGCCGCGAAGGCCGCCTCACTCGAGAGCACCCACGCGCCCGGCGACGCCCTGGTGGAGTGGCTGGGCGACTTCGCCTCCGGCACCACCGCCTATCGAGGCCTCGCCGCATCGATGGTGGCGACCCTGGAGGATGCGGACTCCTCGTTGCACGCATCATGCCTGGCGATGCGGCAGGCCGCGGGCCGTCTACTGGAGAACGCCCAGGAAGCCGGATTCATCCGCCCCGACGTGGACGGGACGGACCTGTTCGCGCTCGTCAACGCCGTCGTCTGGATCGCCGACCAGGCCCCGTCCATCGCCGCCCGGCGCGACCACCTTCTCGCCCTCATCCTGGACGGATTCCGGCATCCGGCCTAATGCCACATCAGGCAGCATTCGCCCTGTCTTGATCGGGGACATGCCCGTCGGCTCCTCAGCCAGGCAAGCCTGATCGCCACAGACCGCCGGACATGCCTGACGGGTGCGGGTCCGACCAACCGATGACAATGAGGGGAACGGCCGCCGAGGATCGCCCGCCGTTGAACGGCGGCGTACTCGTCGATCTCGGTCACGGGTGGTCTCATTCCTCGCCGAAGCCATGCAAGTAGTCCTCGAAGGTGGGGCCTCGGTTTTTTCGGCGCAAGCGCCACCGCAGCATTGCGGCCACGAGCACGAAGGGGACCAGTGGGAGTTTGAGCGCCTGGAGGCCCAGTCGACGGACCACCGGGAGCAGTTCCTAGTCGAACTTCACATACCGGGTGATGTTTCCAGACATGTTCGGGGTCAGCGTTCCCACCTCGCCAGAGCAGCCGGCTGAGCGGTAGTAGTGCATGATCCTGTCGGTGACGTTGATCGCGTAGAAGGGGGGTCGGTCGCCTCGCAGGGTGTAGCAGTTGCCAGACTGCGGATTCTGGAGTGAGGCGGACTGTACGCCGCTGCCGTCCGGGCTCCAATAGAGGCCACCGGTGGCGGCCACGGCAGTGGTAGGCAGCAGAGCAGCGGCGCCCATCGCGGCTGCGACGGCAAGAGTCTTGGGTTTCACGCCGGATCCGGCCACGGTTCCTCCAGGTGGGGGTGGGACGACATCGCCCGGAGGCTATTCCTGGCCGACTCACCAGCGTAAGCATCCGGACCGTGACGACAATGTCACCGACCGTACTGAGGACGGCCGTGCCCGCGCTGCCGTCTTGCTGCTCGAAACCACTCAGCGTCGGAGGGCGACGATCACGACCGCCGCGCTCCGGGTCGGCCTACCGTGCCGGGCGGAACGGTTGCAGGAAGCGGATCCCGTCCTCGACGCTGCCGTCCATCAGTTCCAGCAGTTGGGGCACCAGGTCCTGCATGCGGGGTGCCTGCAGGTGACCTTCGAAGGCCTCTCGGCTCTCCCAGCGCTCGAAGATGACGAACGCGCCCGGTTGTCCCTCGACCTGGTGAGCCTCGTAGTCGATGTTGCCCGCGTCGTAGCGCGATGCGGTGACGGCGGCTGTCATGAACGCCTTCATCGCGGCTTCCTTCCCGGATTTGGCCCGGGCTTCCCACAAAACGGTGACGTAGTGGTTCGACGTGGTGGTCATGCTTGCTCCTCCTGACTCCGAACAGCACGGTCGTGCGCTGTTCACGCACTCCAGGCTGGGTCCCCGGGAGGGTTGGTGGGAGCTACGGGACTTCCTGGTACAGCGCGTACCACCCAGCGGGGCAGGGTGCGCGGGAGGATGGTGTGCATGGATCAACTCGGTGCCGCGCTGCGGGCGTGGCGGGACCGGCTGGACCCCGCGGTGGTGGGCTTCGCACACGGCTCACCCCGTCGGGTCCCCGGTCTGCGACGCGCGGAGCTGGCGACGCTGGCCGGCATCTCGGTCGAGTATGTGGTCCGGCTGGAGCAGGGACGGGTGGCGACACCCTCGGCGCAGGTCTGCTCGGCCCTGGCTCGCGCCCTGCACCTGTCCGACGACGAGCACGCCCACCTTCTGCGCATGGCCGGTCATGCAGCGGATCCGAGCCGGGTTCCGCGAATGATCCCGGGGAGCCTGTACCGGATCGTGGACCAGTTCGCCGGCCACCCGCTGGCGATCTACGACGCCACCTGGCAGTTGCTGCACTGGAATCCGCTGTTCGCGGCCACGTTCGGCGATCCCACGGTCCGCGGCGTGGGAGACCGGAACGTCCTGGTCTGGCAGTTCCTGGGTGAGCTGCCCCGGGTCCGGCAGACGGCGGCCGAGCGGGCGGCGTTCGAGGAGTCCCTTGTCGCCGACCTGCGCGCGACGACGAGCCGGTACCCCGACGATCCCGACCTCACGGCGTTGGTATCGAGGCTGAACCTCAGCCCACGGTTCTGCGAGTTGTGGAACCGCCGAGCGGTGGGCGGTCACCAGAGTGCGCACAAACTCGTCCAGCACCCGGACGTCGGAGACATCGCCATGAACTCCGACATCCTGAACACCCAGGACACGAACCTACGCCTCGTGGTGTACACACCGCGGCCAGGCACCGATGCCCGCAGCAAACTCGAACTCCTGGCCGCCATTGGGGTCCAGAAGATGGCTCCTCAGGGATGAGGGCCCGTGTTCTGCCTCGTCCGGTGGACCAGGCTGCTGCATGCCCGGTTCGTTCAGATCGACGTGACCGACGACGCCTCGGTCCAGTCCGCGGCCGCGGATGTCGCCGCGCATGAGGGAACGATCGACGTCCTGGTCAACAACGCCGGCGTCCTCGGCAAGGTCGGCCCTGTCGAGGACTACACCGCGGCCGACGTGAGCGCCGTGCTCGACGTGAACGTCGTCGGGATCGTGCGCGTCACGCACGCCTTCCTCCCGCTGCTGCGCACGTCGCCGAACCCCGTCATCGTCAACGTGTCCAGCGGGATGGGCTCCTTCAGCATGACCCAGGACCCGGCACGAATCGAGTCACAGTACGCCCTGCCCCTCTACTCCGCCTCGAAGGCCGCGGCCACGATGCTCACGACGCAGTACGCCAAGGAACTGAAAGACGTGAAGGTCAACGCCGCAGACCCCGGGCAGACCGCGACCGACTTCACCGGCGGCCTCGGACACAGCGTCGCCGACGGCGCCGAGTCCATCGTGACCCTCGCGACGATCGGCCCGGACGGGCCGACGGGACAGTTCATCGACCGATCCGGGAACCTCCCGTGGTGAACCCGCCCTGAGCTCAGGGTCGGTCCGCATGCTGATCTGGCCGGCACGCAGCCGCTACCGCTGGGATGGCCGACCCACCAGCCGCCACCTCAAGTGATCCATTTGCCGGTCGGTCTAAGGGCCGCGCCTAACATCGCACGCGGAAGCGGAGCATCGTGACGGCGCCCGACTGGGTGTTGCTGAAAGGTTCCAGGTCGATCCGGTCGAGGCTTGGGGGTGAGAAGCGGACACCGTCGCCGAGTAGCACCGGTAGGACATACACCAGGATCTCGTCGACGAGCCCGCGCTGCAGGCACTGGGCGGCGACATCCGCACCGAGGATCTCCAGGTTCTCGTCGCCCGCGGCGCTGCGTGCCGTGGCAACGGCTTCCTCAAGTTCACAGGTGAGGAAGGTGACGGTAGGGTCCGGCTCTTCGGGAGGCCTGTGGGTGAGGACGAACTGTGGTCCCCCGTCGTAGGTGGTGTCCTGCGCGGCCATACGCTTGGCGACCTCGTACGTGCCCCGGCCGACGAGCATGGCGCCCGTGGCCGCCATGACCTCCGGAAAGGTGTCCGCAGACAGGTACTCGGCGATCCAGCCCATCGCGTGGCCAGGACCGGCGATGAAACCGTCCAGCGACATCGCCCTGTTCACGACCACTTTGCCGGTGCCGATGCTCACATCACTCATGCTTCCCCAAGGATTTTGGAGGTCCGAAGCCGAATCATAGTTCGGCCGGTGGGGAGGGCGATGATCTTTCGTGGTCACCGCACCGGGCCAGGGTTCGCCTTGATGTTGATCTCTCGTGTCGGTCGGCCATGATCGTTGCTGTGGGCAGATTCCGGATTGAGAGGTCGGAGTGAGCGCGGGTGAGGACGAAGCAGCGGCGAAGGACCGAACGGGCGCCGCGCAGAGGTTCATGGCGCTGCCGGAGCGAGCGTCGAAGGACCGAACGGGCGCTGCGCAGGAGTTCATGGTGCTGCCCGCGCGAACCGATGACGGATGGACACCGTTCCTACGGTGTCTGGCCGATGTCGTCCGTGTGATCGATATCGGAATCGGGATCGAGATCGCGCCCGAGCCGGATCCCGGTGACCAGCGCCGCTGGCATCAGTTCGCACGGGCGGCACTCCGAGATGCCTGCCGCCAAGGCCTGACGCTGCCCGACGCCGCCTTCGACGTCCTCATCAAGGCGGCCGTCTACGACCCGAACCCGAGCTTCAATCGTCAGTTCGTCGAACCGGCTCTGAACGCATTCGGACGCCGGCGCGTCCGCTCCGCGCTCCTCGACTATCTGCGAACGGGTACCAACGTGGAGCGGGCCGGTGCTGCACGAGCGTGGTACTGGTCGGCTCTACCACTCCGGCTCCACAACGTACGGGCAGAGAACCCCCGCGCCGAAAGCCAGGCAGGACCCGATGACGGATCGGTCCTGGCGCGGGAGTGGTGCGAGGCCGCGCTCCGGGAATTCGTGAGCAACGAGCACTTGGACGTTCGGCGTTGCATTCTCCCCGAACTGCCTCTGTGGCGGTCTGCGTACCCGCCGGAACTGCACGACCTTGTGGACGCGGCGGTGGCGATCGCCCGCTCGCATCCGGACGAGTACATCCGTCACCGCGTGGAACACCAGGTCCGCGGCTGACTGTCACCAGAAGATCAACGCTCCTGGTGATGGGCGGCTCCGGGTGGGAGCGCGGCGCCCGCCGGCGGAGCCGCCCGTCGAGCCGGTCCTACTGGGCGGCGAGGGGTTTCACGGTCAGGTGGTAGTCCTGCCGGATCAGGCCGTCTTCATCGAGGATGAGGAAGACACGGGCGGCCCAGGCGGCCTCGTCGCCGCCTGGGGGGATCAATTGAACGGTGAGGGTGACGATGTCGCCATGGACGGTCACGTCATCCGCGGACGTGACGGCGTATTCGCCGCTCTCCACGAATTGCCGGTGGGCCTCGGTGATTCTGGCGTGGAGCTCCTCGTGCCCACGGAACTGCACGCCCTCGACGAACTCCACGCCGCCGGGCGCCCAAAGGCCGGCGATGGCCCTGCGTCGGGATTCGGGGTCGGGTTCGCTCCACACGGCCACGTAGCGGCCGACGATCCGTTCGGGATCGATGGTCGATGTCTTCGCTGCGGTCATTTCCGTCATGGCCGTCCGTCCTTTCCGTCGGCCGATGCGGCCGTGCAGGCAACGTTCACCGCTGCCACAGCGGAAGGGTCAAGCCGGAACGCGGACGGAACTCTCCCCCAAGGGGAGGCCGCACAATGGACCGCATGCTGAGGTACCTGTCCATCGGCGACTTCTCCCGTGCCACCCACATGACGGTGAAGACGCTGCGCCACTATCACCGCATCGGCCTGCTCGAGCCCGCCGCCGTGGACCCGCACACCGGCTACCGCCGTTACACCCCCGAACAGATCCCCACCGCCCAGGTCATCCGCCGCTTCCGGGACCTGGACATGCCGCTGGAGGAGATCCAGGCCGTGCTGACCGCTCCCGACCTGCGAACCCGCAACGACCGGATCGGCGCGCACCTGAAACACCTGGAGGAAGAACTCGGCCGCACCCAGCGCGCCGTCACCTCACTGCGCGACCTCCTGACTCCTCCCCCGGCCGACGTCCCGGCCTGCATCGAGCTGCGCAGTATCCCGGCGACGCCCGCAGCGGCGATCAGCGAGGTCGTCGACGCCCAGGACTCCGTCTCCTGGCTGCAAGGCGCCCTCGGTGAGCTGTACGCGACCCTGACCGCGCAGAACGTGTCACCCGACGGGCACGCCGGAGGCATCTACGCCGACGAACTGTTCACCGACCACCGCGGACAAGAATGATCTTCATCCCCTGCACCGGCGAGATCCGCCCGGTAGGCCGGGTCACCTCCCTGGTCGTGCCACCGGCCGAACTCGCGGTCATCACCCACGCGGGACCACCCAGCGACGCCGACCGTGCCTACGGCACCCTCGCCTCGTACGTGACCCGCCATGCCCTCGCCGTCGCCGGCCCCATCCGCGAGTACTACCTCATCGGCCAGCGCGACACCCCCGACACCTCCGAGTGGCGCACCGAGATCGGCTGGCCGGTCTTTCAAACAGGCTCAGGCACCTGACACCGAACGCCCGTTCTCAACGACAGCAACCTCGACACACTGATGGTCATTCGAGCCGCTATAGGATGACCGTCGCCATCTCAGACTTCCCATTCTTTGAGCACCTTCTCAATCAATTCCAGCGAGCCATTGGCCGACAACGCTGATTCTCTGATGTCTTCCCAAACCTTGTTGATCTGTACAAGCTCATCCCCTCCTTCGATGATGCGCCCAGCCAGAGCATCGTCGAGGTTCGCGATCTCCGCCCCATCCATCCTAACGATCATGAATGGAGTCCCTGCGTAGTACTCGGTGCCCGAAGGCACGATCTTGATGACGATGTTGCGCCAGTTCGCCAGGTCATGCAACCGCTTAAGTTGCTCGACCATGACCTCGCGCCCGCCGAACAGCCGGTGAAGTGCATATTCATCGATCACGAAGATGCACATCGGAGGGTTCTCATCATCGAGGATCGTTTGCCGCTCGATCCTGCGACGTACGCGCTCTTCGATGGCGAACGGGGAGTGCCGGTTCTGCTGCAGCACCGCGCGTGCGTAGTCGGGTGTTTGCAGCAGTCCAGGGATCACTGACGAATCGAAGCTCTGAAACAGGTTCGCGTGCGCTTCGGCGACCAGCCATCGACCGTTCCACTCCGAAGGCGTCTCGCGAGTGACCCATTTTTGGAAGTAGCGGGCGAGGTAGCCGTTCGTTCCTAGCACCTGATCGCAGCGCTCCACATCTTCCAAATGCGGGGTACGGCGGCCGTTCATCCACTGGCTCACGGTGGAGGGCGCGACGTGCAGGGTTTCGGCGAGCTGTTTGCCGGCTAGGCCAGCCGCTTCACAGGCGTAGGCCAGCTCCCTACCCCACGCGTCGAGCGCTGTCTCTCGTTTCGGTGCCATTGGGGGTTCACATCCTCATGTGAATGGCTCTCGGGACTTCACGCACGAGCGACGGGGCCTTAGCCCTTCACAGCTTAATCCCTCACCGCCACGCTGTGTAGCACCAACATCACGCTAGGAGATTAGTCAATGAGGCCGCACACGAGCGAAGAGATGAGCGCATTCGCGAAGTGGCTCACGCAGGCCTGCCAGGAGGCAGGGATGCGTGCGGAGCAGTACGGGGCAAAGGTCCGGATTATCGCGAGCTCCCACTTTCTCACCGAAGAGGTCGAATGCCGCCCCGACAGCGACGGAGACCTCCGATGGTGGTGGTCCTGGGGCAAGCCGATCGCCGCCGGAAACGACTCCGCGCGCATCCTCACCCCGGGCGAGGTCGACGATCTCGTGGACGCCATCGCCCGCGTCGTCGCCGTACCGATCAGGCGGCGGCCATGACCGAACCCCAGGAGGTGACCGACCCGATCGCCCGGGCGACCCTGGAGTCGGTCCGGGCGTTCAATGCCGCCATCGACCGGCTCGGGCTGCGCGCGATGACGGCGGCGTGCGAACTCACCCAACTCGACCGCCTTATCCGTAAATATCCGGAAGCAGCGCGTAAGAGCCTCCAGCTCCGCGATGATTGGGCCGCAGCGAGCGACAACAACGCTGGGGACGCCCGGCCGGCCGAGCAGCATGATCAAACCGGTGAACGTATGTGGTCACAGCACAAGATTGCGGTGCGTCGGGATCAGCACGACCATGATCGCCCATGACCGTATTCGATGTGCCCGAAGGCCTGAGTGGCCGTCTGATCACGCCAGAACCCACACTGTTCGGCGCTCCGCCGCCGACCGAACCGGTGTTGTGGATCACCGACGACCTGCTGCATGAGGATGAGGCCGGCCGCCTCTGGGCCGACCTTCTTTCGCGCCATCACGAGACCGGCCAGTGGCCGCTGCTGCTGGGCAACCACGATCACCATGGCAGGCCATGGCACGTGGGCGAACTCAACGTTCTCTCGCCGAGCGGGGTGGACGAGGTGAACGTGAGCGACTGGCTCGCCGAAGGCTGGTCCGAGGCGTTCAACGAAGAGTTCCGCGAGGAGGACGAGGAACCCTTCCCATTCGACGTGTGGCCCGGGCGGGCTCCCGCGAGCGAGCCAGGAGCAGACCCCGACCAGCGAGCAGTCGAGTTGGCGACCGGCCCCGGCATCCGCGACACTCGCCTACACCGGCCACGCCCCCTTTCTAGGCCTTGTCCGCGCACGCGACAGCGCCGAGGCCGTCCTCGCCTCTGGCTGGGTCGCGGACGTCCAGCACGAGGCGATTACCGCCGTGCTCCGCACCTGGCAGGAACGGTTCGGCATACGGGTCTGCTCCCTAGGCTTCGACAGTCTCAACGTCACTGTCGCGTGGCCGCCGCGCACCCTCGAACACGCCCGCCGCGTCGCAGCCGAGCACTACGCCTTCTGCCCCGATCACACGCAACAGGACTTCGAGTTCGAGGAGTATGCGGAGGCCATCATGGGCGCCCCCGTCTGGTCGTTCTGGTGGGACTGATCGAGCCAAGTCCGGAATAAACCATGCGCGCACCGGAACGACGTCAACACCTCGATCGTCGAAGTCCACATGTCCCGACGGACCGCAATATCCATTGCGTTGTTGGCCGCTACCGCTCTCTCCGGCACGGGCCGCTCACCGGCACGCCCCGATGATCCGGTGCTGCCGTACCGCACAAGGTGACCGTATCGGCGCGGCAGGCGGACGGCGCCCCCGTCAGCTGGTGTAGAGGTCTGGCGGGCAACTGTCGCCCATGGGTTGGCTGACACGGAACTTGACCGGGTCAAAGGCTACTGAATATTCCTTTTCACCCTCTCCGCCCTCTTCTCGGACAACTATCGTACTCACGCCAGCGAACCGTACCGATCCCAGCCGATGGTCACCGCTGTCGGACAGGCAGCCAAGATACTTTCGCTTACTGAAAAAACCCTCCGTCGTTTGCAGGTACAGGCCATCCGGTCGATCGGTCATGGTTGCTGATCGACGGTCGGCGTAGTACAGAACGACGACGAACTGGCCGTTGGAGGACACCGCCGCCACCCTCTGCTCGTTCGAGTAATCCACAAGCATCGTGGTGAGCAGGCACCAAGCAATGCTCGCGAGTCCCGCCAGCACCGTACCGCCGGCACAGCACGCCAGTAGCCGGCGCCGGGCGTCACGCCCCGCGATCGCCAGCCGCACACCTGCGACGCTGAGCAGGCCGAATCCGACTGCTGCCAGCAAGCACCAAAGCCAGAGCCAGTCGCCGAGGCCGATGAAACCGTAGGGGTTGATCATCGCCGACCCTGCGGTGATGACCAGCAGACCACCGAGCGCGATCAAGAGATAGGTCCATCTCATCCCGGCATGATCGCGCATTCCGTGACAACATCTCGCGCGCAACGACCTTGACGATCTGCCGTCGGACGACCAACCAAGCGGAGGCCATCATGGGCGCCCCCGTCTGGTCGTTCTGGTGGGACTGATCCGGCCAGGTCCGGAATAAACCATGCACACACCGGAACGACGCGAACACCTTGATCGTCGAAGTCCACATGTCCCGACGGACCGCAATATCCATTGCGTTGTTGGCCGCCGCCGCTCTCTCCGGCACGGGCTGCTCACCGGCACGCCCCGGTGATCCGGTGCTGCCGGATCACGCCGCAGCCTGCGCGACACGGTCACCGAAACCCACCCCCCGTCCCAGCCCCAGCGTGACGAAGCTGGCGTGGCGGGCCGAGGAGACCTCGGACGGTGCCGTTCGGATGACGGTCGGCGACGTCGATGCGGCGCCACGGACCTCCGGGGCTCGACGAAGAGCGGACTTCCGCCACCCGTGGAACCCGAACGACTGCGACGACGTACGGATCGTGCGGGTCAAGGGCTGGTGGTGCACCACTACCGTGGACAAGATCCAGGAGTCGGGAGAGATCGTGGTCGGCGGCGGCAGGTCACGCGCCCGAATTCATGGTGCGGGCTTTTCGACCCGATGCTCCGGCCGCCCGCACCGGATGCGCCAGCGGTACGAGATCCAGCGGGACAGCTGGAACGGCATGCGTCCCTACGCCCCTCTGCAGGAGACACGCTGGACTGCGGATCAGAACCAGACGGGTCAGCCGATCTCCGTGGGGTGTCCACGCGGAAGGGTCGGAACGTACACCTATCGCCTGGCGGTCGCGATCGAACTCGATGATGACCGTCTTCCCATCGGGGGCACGGCCGACGACTCACCGGTCGGAGACTCCCCCGCGACCAGCCCGGTCATCCGCACCAGCTGCGGTACCGGCGACAGCTGACCGCCATCGCACTGTCCGCCGTCCGTCTCCGTACCGCCCGGAGTCCTGGACCGGTGCGCGCCGTCGGCCCGGGTCAGTGCCGCTCCGCGTGAAGCAGCGCGGGGGCACTGAGCCCACGAGCGGACCGGCGTCCGGAGGAAGGTCACGCTACGGCTTCGGCACCTTCCGGGAGCAGGGCCAGGAGTTGTTCCGTGTGGCCGGGCAGTTCCGCTTCTGCGAGGCCCGTGATGAGGTCCCTCAGCGATATGCACTGATCGGCCAGAACTCTGCCGTTGGAGAAGAGCCGGGTGGGGACCAGGGTGTCGAGTTCGGCGTCGCTGAGCGTCGGTCCGCCGAGCGCGCAGAGGGCGTCCGCCTGAGTGCGGATGCGGTCCCGAAGTCCCGCGTTGCCGCCGGTGAGCGTGATGACGCGTTCGATGGTCCAGGCGTCGAGCGCCGTGCGGTTGTCGTACGTCGTGTTCGTTCCCGAGGCGATCGAGGTGACGGCGGCGAGGGTGGCGGCGTTGATGAGGGTGACGTGCGCCAGGATCTGGTCGGCGTTCCATTCGCCGGCCGGCGGGACGGGGCTCGTACCGGAGTCGGCCACGGTGGCGGCGGCGTCCAGCAGCGCGCGGTAGGCATCCCGAAGCGGGGCGGTGTCCATCATGTCTTCTCTCGTAACGCAGTCTCAGGCGTGCGCGCTGGACATCTCCCATGGTGCCTGCGGGAGGACGTCGCCGGTCTCGAGGAGCGACTTGAGGTTCGCCAGCACGGCCGGCCAGCCCTGCGAGATACCACCGAGCATCTCCAGGTTGGGGAGCTTCTCGTGGGTCACGGTGAGGCGGATGATGTCCTGGTGCGGCTCGACGAGGAAGGTGACGACCGACGGCTCTCGCTCGGCGTCGGGTGCGTCCTCGAAGGTGATGACCAGGCGCGTCGGGGGCTCGCTTTCGAGCACTCGACCCACGACGTCGACGGCGCCTGATCCGTCGACGCGCCGGTGCTCCCAGGGCGAGCCCGGCTGCCAGTCCGAGACGTTGGCGTGTCCCCAGTAGCGCGCCGTCAGGTCGGCGTCGGTCAGCGCCTTCCACACCTGCTCCGCGCTCGCCCGGATGTAGGTGACGTAGACGTAGGTCGGCACGGTGGTGGGTGCGTCGGTCATGGCGTACTCCTCTGCTTGGTTCTTGATGGCGCTGATCGCCTGCAGGCGGGGCTTGTCGAACTCCGAGATCCAGCGCTCCTCGATCTCGTGGATCGGCGCCGGGTTGAGGTAGTGGAGCCGCTCCCGCCCGCGCCGTACGACGGTCACGAGGTTGGCGCGCTCGAGGATGTCGAGATGCTGTGTCGCCGACTGGCGCGCCATGTTCAGCCGCTCGCACAGCTCGCGCAACGTCTGGCCGTTGTGCTCGCGCAGACGGTCGAGCAGGAGTCGTCGGGTGGGATCGGCCAGCGCTTTGAAGACCGAGTCCATCGCTTCGAGGCTCACGAGACCATTATGCAGGTAAATACCTGCATAATCCAACCCCTACAAGCACGCGCCGAGGACACGGCGGCGCCCGGGTCTTCGCGGACGGCCCCGAGTTGATCGCGGCGGCCGACGTCGACGCGGTGCTCGCCACCTCTTGGGGTCCCACGCACGCGGCTCTCTACGTACCTCGGGGAGGTCGGGGCGCCTGTGCGGAGTTCGTTCGGTGGGGCGTGGGACACCGATCACGCAGCCGGCCGAGCCGCATGGGGGATCACCTAGCGGCTCAAGGGCCTTCCGGCCGAGGACACCGATGCCGCCCCGGCCGTGGAGTGTCCACGGCTCCCCTGCCGGGGGCGATCGCTTCCCACGTGATGGAGATCGCGGGAGACTGTGGTGGCCGAGAAGGGGGGCCGTAGGTGATGTCTGAGGTCGTGGTCATTCACACCGATGGCGGCTGCGTTCCGAATCCGGGCGTCGGCGGCTGGGGGGCGGTCTTGCGCTCTGGTCCGCACGTCCGTGAGATTCGCGGTGGCGAAGAGGAGACCACGAACAACCGGATGGAGTTGCGGGCGGCCATAGAGGCACTTGAGTGCCTGAAGCGTCCGTGCAAGGTGCGGCTCTGCACCGACAGTCAGTACGTTCGCCAAGGAATCACCAAATGGGTGGTGCGTTGGAAGCGCAACGGGTGGATCGCTTCTAACAAGCAGCCGGTGAAGAATGCCGACCTTTGGCGCCGCCTCGAGGCCGCATGTGAACGCCACGAGATCATCTGGGAGTGGGTCAAGGGCCATGCGGGCATCCCTGACAACGAGCGCGCCGACGAGCTCGCGGCTCAGGGGCGCGAAGAGATCCAAGCCGAGTTGCTCACCCAAGACTGGGGCCCTCGGGCCGAGGAGTATCGCGACGACCTTCTCGGAGATCGTGAGGTGGAATCACAAGGCGGTGTTCCATCTGCGGGTCCGCCAGTACGCCGGGCCGAGGAGCGATGCATCCACGACATGATCGTCGGTCAGTGCGGGGAGGTCCAATGCTCACCCGTCCCCCGCGGGCTCACGGCACACGTTTACATCACGGCCGGTGGAAGGAGCTTGCACCGGACGCCTGACTGTCCAGCACTACTCGACGGCCAGCGCTACGCCGAAAGGCTCGGTCAGGAACTCCACGATCCTGTCCGAACACCGCTGACAGTCGCACAGAGCCGCAGATACGCACCCTGCGAGCGCTGCTTCCCCAACGCATAGCACCGGCAGTCGATGCTCGCAACAGCGAGGCTGCTCATCGGTCGAGGCTTGCGACGTACTGAAACCGCCGATGGGTGGAATCTCCTTGGTCGCGGCCATCAGCGCCGGTGAGAGTGAGGTCGGTCGTGGGGTGAGCGTGGTCGGTGCCGGGAGCATGATCCACGCTACCGACACCGTGGCCACGGTCACGGGTTACGCCGGTACGCGAGCGGAGACCTCGTCGAGCGCCTTCAACTCGTCCTCGTCGAGCTCCACCTCGACCGACGCCACCAGAGCCGGAAGCTGGTCGACGGTCCGGGCGCTGGCGATGGGGGCCACCACGTTGGGACGCTGTCGCAGCCAGGCGAGGGCGATGGTGGCGGGCTCGGCACCGCGGGCCGTGGCGATGTCGCGCAGGGCCTCCACGACTGCGAGTCCCGCGTCGGAGAAGTAGGCGTTGGCCATCTGCTCACGCGATGCGCCCTTGAGGTCGGCCCTGGTCCGGTACTTGCCCGTCAGGAATCCGCTGGCGAGCGCGAAGTACGGGATGACGGCCAGGTCCTCGTCGGCCGCGACGGGGGCGATGTCGCGCTCGTAGGCGGAGCGCTTGACGAGGTTGTAGTGCGGCTGCAGCGCGACGGGGAGCTCGTAACCCTCGCGCCGCGCGATGTCGATCCATTCGCGGATGCGTTCGGCGCTGTAGTTGGACACGCCGACCGCCCGTACCTTTCCCTTCTTGACGAGGGCGTCGAAGGCGCCCACCGTCTCGGCGAGCGGGGTGTCGGGGTCGTCGAAGTGGGCGTAGTACAGGTCGATGTGGTCGGCCTTCAGTCGCTTGAGGGAGGCGTCGGCGGCGGCTGCCACATTCGCCGCCGCCAGTCCGCGGAAGTCGGGGTGCCGGCTGACCTTGGTGGCCACGATGACCTGGTCCCGGTTCTTCCGGTCGGCCATCCAGTCGCCGATGACGGTCTCGGATTCGCCGCCGGAGTTGCCCGGTACCCAGGCGGAGTAGCCGTCGGCGGTGTCGATGAGGTTTCCACCGGCGGCGACGAAGGCGTCCAGGACCTGCCGGGACGAGGTCTCGTCGCTGGTCCACCCGAAGGTGTTGCCGCCCAGTGCGAGCGGGAAGACCTCGATGCCGCTGTGTCCGAGTGGGGTCATGACTGCTCCTTTCGAGGCGCGTGAGACGCACCGTGTACGGGGACTTCGCGGCGCGTTCGCCACGGTCGCGACTGCGGGCTGCCGTTCACCCGGGCTCGTGCAGGACGCCGGTGTGCTCGGTCGCCGGAGCGTCGCGATCGCGGGGCGGGTGTCCGCGCGCGTACCGCATGGCGTGGGCCCATACGGCAAGGGCGAGGGTGATCAGGACGACGCCCTGGAGCGCCACGGCGGGCATGCCGCCGCGGCCGTAGGCGACCGGCCCCGCGTACGCGCCGAAGGAACCGCCGAGGAAGACGAACACCATGAACAGCGTGTTCGCCTGGGCCGCGGCACCGGGGTTGGTGACCAGTACGCGGCTCTGGTTGCCCGCCTGCATCGACTGGTTCGCCAAGGTGATCAGGAACGTCGTGACCCCGAACAGCCAGATGCGGCGTGAATCGACGACGGACAGCGCCGTCGCCGCGAGCAGCAGGCCGGCGAACGCGCCGGTGACCGGCAGGGCGCCGAAGCGGTCCACGAGCCGCCCGCCCAGCGGTGTGACCAGTCCGGCGGCGAGTCCGACGAGCCCGAACAGCCCCGCCTCCAGGACGCTCCAGTGGAACGGCCCCGTGGTCAGGTGCAGGGCCATGACCGTCCAGATGGAGTTGAACGTGGCGAACCCGAAGAACTGCATCGCGGAGCTCTGCCGCAGCGTCGGGCTGGAGCGGACGAGCGCGAGCGTCGATCCCAGGAGCCGCCCGTACGAGCTGCCCGTGGCCGACAGGGGCACCTCCTGACGCATGGCCACGCGCAGGAACGGCAAGGTCATGATGACGAGCGCCGCGAAGACGACCAGGACCCACCGCCAGCCGATCGCGCCCACGAGGACGCTCGCGACGACGCGGCCGCCGAAGATCCCGCACAGCAGGGCGCCGACCAGCGCGGCGGTCGTGGTGCCCCTGCGGTCGGCGGGGGCGAGCTTCCCGGCCGCCGGGATGATCAGTTGGGCGATGTTCGCCACGAGCCCGACGACGGCGAACCCGAGCGCCACGGTGGCCACGCTCGGCAGCGCGGCCGTCACCACGAGCGCCGCCGCCAGCGCGGTCACCTGCACGGTGATCTGCCGGCGGGGCTGCACGCGTTCGGAGAGCGGGACCAGGAAGAGGATGCCGACGGCGTACCCGACCTGCACGGCGGTCGCGATGACGCTCACCGATCGCACGGGGGCCGCGAGGGAACCGGACAGTGCCACCAGCATCGGCTGCGGCAGGTAGATGACGCTCACCGCGACCGCCGCCGCGACGGACATCACCGCCAGCCGAACGGACCAGGGCCAGCTGCGCGGTTGGTTCTCCATGCCCCTCCTCCCAAAATTTCTAACTGGTTAGTTATAATCTTTCTCCCGTCCACCCCTGATCGCAACCTTGAGAGGATGTGACCCGTGCCTCCTTACAACCGAGCCGAGACCACCCGCCGGATCTTCGAGGCCGCGGTGAAGGAGTTCTCCGCGCAGGGAGTCTCAGGTGCGCGGGTGGACCGGATCGCGCAACTGGCGGACAGCAACAAGGCACTCATCTACAGCTACTTCGGCAACAAGGAGCAGTTGTTCGCCGCCGTCCTACAGAGCCGGCTCACCGACCTGGCCGAGGCGGTCGCGCTGGATCCCGACCGAGTGGGCGACTACATCGGTGAGTTGTTCGACTTCATGACGTCCAACCCGGACGTGCTGCGGCTGGTCCAGCATGAGGCCTGCCACTTCGCGGTCGGTGACGTGCCGCACCGCGGCCCTCGCCAAGCGCACTACGAGGAGAAGGTCGCGGCCGTCCGTGCGGCACAGGAGGCCGGCACGGTCGATCCCCGCCTGGACGCGCGTTTCGTGGTGATGAGCCTCATCAGCCTGGTGAGCTGGTTCGTGGCGGCCCCGCAGATCACCGACATGGTGGTCGGAGACCCTGGGGACCCCGATCTGCGTCGCCGCTACCGCAGCCACCTCGTGGACATGGCGCACCGGATGCTCACCCCCGGGTGACGCGCCTCACGCGTACGGAACCGTCCGCCGATACCGGCGATCGGCAAGATTCGAACGCTCAGGAAAATCCCCGGCGCCTCTTTGCCACCCGGGATTTATCACCCTCGGTAAACTGGCCCGACCCAGACCCGATAGACTCCCGAAACAGGAGACACGATGGCAAAGCAGACAGTGTTTTCCGGGAAGATATTCTCCATCGTATGGGACGAGCGCCTCAATCAGGACGGGTCGACGAGCGTATTCGAGACCGTTAATGCACCTGACGTCGTGCGGGTCTATCCGGTACGCGGGGACTCGATCTGGCTGATCCGAGAATACCGGAGGGAGCTCGATCGAGACATTCTCCGCACCGTCAGCGGACGGATCGAACAAGGAGAATCCCCAGAGCAGGCCGGCCGGCGGGAGCTCCGCGAAGAGCTCGGCGGGATGACGACGAGCATGACAACGTTCGCCACATCGCGCCCCATCCTGAAAGTCGATTCCGTCGTTCATCACGTCCTCGCCGACATGCCCGAGATCGGTCCTTCGAGTCCCGAGCCGGACGAGCGCATTCGCCCGGCCGTCTACCAGATCGAGCAACTTGAGTCACTGGTATGGGAAGGTCACATAATCGAGGACGTCATCGCGATGCAGTTGCTCCGGATAGCACGGGACCCGGCAATGCTGCGATTCGGTTAGACGGCCGTCGACCGCCACGAGGAGCGCAGATCGTAGTATTCGACCAGCCGGGGCAGCGGGCTGTCGATCTTGAAGTCGAACGGCGGCTCGAGCGGCCCCGCCTTCGCGGCGGCGCCCGGCACGACCTTCAACACCCGCTCCGCAACGCCGATCATGGTCGACCTCATCGCTTCGGCGAGACGTCGATCACTCGCCTCATCGATGCGATCCAGCACCGCCCTCGTGAGCGCCTCGAACCTACTGCGCAATGCCATGATCTCCCGCGTGTTCAGTCGGACGCGGCCTGCATCCGCATATCTCGCGTAGACCACTGATCCGATGCAGTCCGTCAGCGGGTCGAATGAGAACACCGGGTTCGCGAACATGTCGTACGAGAACACTGGCCGGGTTCGTGCGTCGTAAAAGCTCCAGAGCGTTACCTCTTCCGGCATGTCCGGAGGCCGCGGCACTTCCGGCCACACATCGCAAAGGTCGAGGTTAACGATGTGCCTGCAGGAGACCGCCAGGTCCGGAGAGATCTCGTAAGGGCCGTGACGTTCCGTCAGCAACCGGTGGCAGAAGAAGTACACCGCCTCTCCTAAGGCGAACGCCTGGCCCCCCAGCAGGAACGTCTGCGCAAGATGGTCCTTGTCCGATCGGAAGATCCCCGCCAGAACGTCCTGCCCGCCTACCAGGCTCTTCCAATCCCGCAGGTGGATCGGGCCGGTCGGCAGCAACGACCCTCCCCTGCTCACCGCCACGTGGCCGAGGAGCGTTTCGGCCAGGCGTAGTCGGTCATCTCGCTGCCATTGGACGCGGCGTACCCCGTGGATCAGATAGAGGTAGAGACAGAGCACGGAAGTCGGATTCAACGAGCTCTCCGCGCTGCACTTCGGACTCCGAAGGGAGTCGAGCAGCACGTGGCTCGATGGAAAGGACAACGCCGGTATACCGCGCGGCCAGAACCCGTTGTTGTCCTTGACCGCGAGACTGGCCTGCATACCCTCGCGGAAGTCCGCCAGCAGGTCCGCTACAGCCATACGCCGATCACGGCGCTCTCGTGCGGCCGCAACGCCACGAGCGTGGCACCTTCCAGGCGGTGAATCTCCGACACGCCGATCAGACAGGGCAGGCCCATCTCACGCGCCAGTATCGGGATGTGCGCGGTGAGACCTCCCGACTTACATATCAGGCCCGCGCACTTCGTCATGAGCGCGGCGACGCCGGGACCGATCGTTCCCGAGATCAGTAAGACGCGCCCCACGGCGTCGACGCCTGCGAGGTCGTGCCGCACGACGAGGGGTGATCCCGCGCCGGGAATCGGCGTCACCGCGACCGCGGTCAGGCGGATCGACCGCCTGTCAGGCATCGGGCGCTCCACGTTTGACGGCGTTCTCCACGTCAAGCGTGGTCGAGATCCGGTAGACCTCCGACCGTCTCAGCGTCGCATCGAACTGATCGACGAAGAAGCGGAACCATGCCGCGTCGGCGGTGGCATGGACGACGAATGTGGTCTGGCGGGACTTCTCCGGGTGGTACAGCTCGACATAACAGACGCCGTCGCTGTCGTCGGGATCAAGGATCAGCATTCCGTAGCTGGGTAGGACACGATGCAGTCCTAGGTGAAAACTGCTTCCCTGCTGCAGGCCGCTCGCGAGTAACTGCAGGTTGAGTTCCGTCGACTTGAGGATGGCATCGATGTACTCGTACTTGACATCCTCCCGGAACGTCAGTTCGTCCTTGAGGCGCACCTTGCAGGGATCGATTATCAGGATCCGCACGTCGGCGCCATGCGATATCGCGATGTTGAGATCGTGAAGCTGCTGCCGAAGGCTCGATCGCAGCGTTACTCCACTCCAGTAGATCTTCTCCGCATGCATGATCCTCTCTCGGGGGACCTCCGGCCGCTCCACCAGCAATTGCGTCGCGCTGGCGCCGAGACGCAGAGCGCTGACCGACAGTCCAAGAGTTCTTACCTGCTGCTGGAGGGCGACGATGCCGACGGCCACGCCGTCCGTCGAGGAGTTCGTCCTCTCCACGGTCGTGGTGATCTTTCGGAGCCGAACCTGACGATCGATGAAGAGTTCGAGCGAATTCAATCCGATCAGGCCGACCACCACCGACAACAACGCCGGGACGTCTTTGGATGAGAACCCCGTTATCTGGCCTTTGATCAGAAAGTAAAGCGCGACCGCCACAGTAGCAAGGTCGACCAGATTGTCCCGTAGAAAGCGTAGCCCACCTGCAATGGCGCTCTTCATCGACGTCGTCTACTCCATTACACACGCCACCCGTTCAGAGCGGCCGGTTCGACCGGTGCCCTTCAGAGACGTTGTCCATGGCGAATCGGAAGTCACTCAGCGCGGTCTCGAGTTCTTGGAGTGACTGACGCCCATGCTGGTCCGGCCGGCCTCCACTGATGAGGAAGTTGCGGATCCCGCGACGCCAGTAATACCAGAGGTCGGTGAGGTCGGCGATGGTCGGGCTGCCCTGCAGCCGTACGCCATCGAATATTCCGGTGGCGAGGATGACGTCGCGCCCGCGTTCCTGAGCCCTCTCGATGATCTGGTCGAGCGCGGCGGGCACCAGGTCCGTCCCGATGGAGAGGGACAGGTCGCCTCGCGCCAGCATGACGTAGTCGGCCGCGTCGATGATCTCCGCTCGATTGACGACGCCGAGCCTCGTCTCGATCTTGGCCGCGATCACGGCATTGGGCAGCATCTGGCGGAGTCGATTGATCGGCTCTGCGGATTCGACCATCGAGACCGCGATCTTGCCATCCCGGAACGGCGATGCCGCCACCGCATCGACCATCGCCAGGTCGCGCTCGGAGAGTGCCTGATACCGCACGTCCGTATCGGGGAGCAGCATTGAGCGGTTCGGGGAGAGCAGAGCCTCCGGGCGGGTCGCCTCCGCCAGGATCCCGGTCGGCAATATCTCCAGAACCCGTAGCTCTGTCGCTCCATCAGAGATCAGCATGCGGTCGCCTTGACGCAGCAACTCTCGGTGATCCAGCAGCCCTACCGTGGGGACGCGCATGCTGCTGTGCAGGGCGTCGGTGGAGGCCGCCTCATCGACGAGCAGCACCGTCATGCCCTGGTAGACCGTGAATTCTTCGAATTGCATGCCCATACGGGGACGCTCGCCGGGGAGGTCTATCATCAGCTCGAAATCCTTGCGGACGGCCTTACCCGCATCCTGCAAGGCCTGCGCGAGCGAAACGTAAATCGCCGGAGCTATCCCCTTTGCGATGAATCGCACATACGAAGCCCCCGAGCGCGCGAAAGTCGCAACGCTCGCCTCATTCGTCGTGGCAATGTTCAGGCTGATGCCGGTGATGCTCGGACCATTCATTGATCAACACCTCACCATCTCGCAGCCAATTGGCTTGGATGAGCCCATGAATCACTTCGTCGAATGGATTATCGTGCATGGTTCGATCCAGTGCAATGGCGGCAAGAAAATCGCCGGCGAGCTGCACTAGGGTCAATTTTCCGGGATTCAGGTTATAGAATCCGGGTGCCACCTCTTTGACGCAGAATGAGCGGATATGGACTGGACTGTCCGGGTCGGGAAGATCTGCCCGGCCGACGGTGACCACGGTGGAGAAATTCAACCCCGTCGCAGCCGCCGCCTTGAACTCGGGGACGAGTTCCGCGTAGTCACTGACGACCTCTTGGGCGAGCGCATGCCGTGCGGCGACGGCGACCGCTCTCGCCGGCGCCCCTTGCCCGGCGTTTCGCAGCGCGATCTCGAGTGCGTCGCGGGCACGGGTGCAGCCGGTGGTTCCCGCCGCGTTGTTCGGCTCGTCCGCGAGTCTGGACAGCGCGTCGATGCCCGCCGCACCGTAGAGGCCCTCGTGCAGGAGCGTACGCCAGCTACGAGGTATGCGGTCCGCACGCGCGAAGGCGAAGTTGGATATCGCCTCGGAGGTCACGATGGCCAGGCCGTTTCCGGCATTCGTGTGATTGCCGAAGACTCCCCGATGGAAGTAGAAGCTCGGGGCCGCGGCCAACTTCGGCGGCATCCGCGCAGTGACGAAAAGTTTCAGACGAACGGTGTCCCGGCTCCCCGAATCGGGCGCGACCATGCTCGCCAGCCTCGGAATGTCATGCCATGTGGCGTTGACCACCAGGTCAAAGTTCTCCCGGGTCGTCCTCCCATGCCGCGCTCGCATCCATACCTGATACTCGTCCCCGACACGATCGATCCGCGTGACGTAGGTGTTCATGCGGATATCGGCCGGGTTATCGGACTGCTTAAGCCGCGCTGTCACAACTCGACGCAGGCGCGCCAAGTCGATCACACTCTCCCTGGAGGAGTAGCCCGCCACGGCCGCATCAGGTGCGACATGTGCTCGTAATACAGACTCAGGAAGGCGGGCGTGCCTGGCGGCGGCCTCGCCGAATAGCGCGTCGACGGAGTCATCGATCCGCGCCAGGAAGCGATGAAAGACGCGAAGCCCCGCAAGATGCTCGTCGTATGCCGCCACCGAAGTCATGGAATCTGGCGGCAAGAACTGCCACCAAACAGCATCACGAGACGAAAGGAAGGGGAACTTCCGAGCCATCTGGAGCGCACCCAGAAAACAGAGACGGCCCGTGTTCAACGCTGTTTCGTCTTGAGAGGAGACGATGTCCGCACTGTAATGCTCACCTAAGTGCAGCCGTCTGCCATTGCGTCCCGAAGCTCCGGTAAGAAGACCAGACGCCTTGTCAACGAGGGTGACCCTTGCGCCGGCGTCGGCCAATGACAATGCCGCGAACGCGCCTGCACCTGCGCCGATGACGAGCGTACGCCTGTGTCGACCAGCACTGCTCGCCCGTGCACACATCACACCTATCGACTCCACCCGGATACTTGTCGACAGAAGTCAAAATACTCGGACAGAAGCTCTCCGTCCAGGCTCCGACACTCTCGCCGGCATCGTCCCGGGTATTTGACTGGCGACGCCGGTGGCCCGCGCTTCTTTTTTCTGCCGCCGTCCTCGGGGTGGGCAAAGTCCGGCCGTTGTGCTCGCGCGGGCGGGCGAGCAGGATTCGGAGATTACCGACCGTGCGGGTGATCTCTTCGTTCGGGCTCGCCGGTGTCAGGTGCGGGTCTCGGCGAGGCGCCGCGCCCGGCCGGAAGGCGTACGGTCCCCGGCGAAGGCGATCGCGGCCCCAGCGACGCGCAGGATCGCGGTCCACGCCAGCGTGGCCTCGGTGGAGGTGTGGTCGGCGATCGCGCCGGCGATCCACGGCCCGGCGGTCTGGCCGATCGCGAACACCGTGGTGGAGGCCGCCAGGGTGGCGGTCCAGTCGGCGGGCGGGACGTGGCGTCTGACGAGGGTGGTGATGGCGGCGGGGACGCCCATGAACGTCGCCCCGTAGATCAGCGCGGAGGCCAGGATGACCCGCCGGACTGGACGGGCCGTGAACCTCGCCGGTTCTGTCAAGGCCGCCTTGGCCGCTGGATGGCCACCATGGCGATGTCCCGGTCCGGCGCCATCTCGCCCGGCGCACCGCTCGCCGTGGCCGTCACCCTGTTGCGCCCCGGCGGCGAATCATGGTGACCAGCGCCGCACCTCCCGATGGCTCGCTGCTGGAGGGTTCGCTCGGCGAAAATCCGCCGCAGCCCGAACCGGTCGCACCGACCGGGGCGTTGATCGGCTACGCCCGCGTCTCCACCGGCGGGCAGCGCCTGGACCGCCAGATGCACGCCCTCACCGAGGCCTGCTGCATCCGGATCTTCGCCGACAAGAAATCCGGCAAGAACATCGAACGCGAGGAACTGTGGAAGGCGCTGGACTATCTACGCGCCGGCGACACACTCGTTGTGCCGTCCCTGGACCGGCTCGGCCGCTCCCTGCAGAACCTGATCGCGATCGTCTCCGAGCTGCGAAAGCGCGGCGTCCACCACGATCATCACCGCGCCAGTTCCCGGCCCTACCGCCAACCACGGTTCCGTTGATCCCCGGGGCGGTATACCGTCCCGGTCCGGCTGACGGCCGGACCGCATCCGATACATCGTCACCTCAAAGGAAAGCGTTCATGCACACGATCGATCTCACCTACGTCGAGCGGGGCCCGCACGAGGAACTGGTCACCTACATCGCCGACCAGGAGGACTACTACGCCGACGAGGGCGTCCACGTCGCGCTGCGCGACGGCTGCACTTGGGACGCGGAGCGGCTGCGGCGCGGCGCCACCATCGGGCTCGGTCGGACACTGGTGTCCCGACTGGTTGATGGCATCCCCTGGGTGGCGCTCAATGTCAACACCGACCGCCCGCTGTTCTGGTTCCTTGCCCGCCCCGGCGTGACCTCGCTGGCCGACCTGGCCGGCCGGCGGCTGGCGGTACACCCTCCCCGCACCGGACCCGGGCGCTTCGCCCAGATCGTGCTGGGCCAGGCCGGCCTCGACCTGGACCGCGACGTCCAGACCGTCGTCCGCTGGCCCGGCGACTACGGCATGGATCTGCGCTGGCTGCGCGACGGTACGATCGACGCGGCCCTGGTCGGCAGCACCATGGCTCCGGAGGCGGTAGCCGCCGAGTATGGCTGGCACATGCTGGCCTTTGTCGGCGACTACTTCCAGATCCCCACTGTGGGCGTGGCCGTCGACCCCACCTACATCGACCCGGACGACCCCGCGGTCCAGGCCGTCGTACGAGCCCACCGGCGCGCCCTGCAGGTGATCCACAACGACCCCGACACCACGGTGCGGCACTTGCAGACGTTCCTCGGCCGACACACCGAGGACGAAGTCCGAGCTCACTACGAGGCGTTCATCGCACCGTATTTCACCGCCGACGGCCAAGCCGACCTCGCTGTCGGTGCCACCGCGATCACTGCGGTCGCCGCCGGACTCGGTGTCCCCGCCACCTTCACCGCAGCTGAGTTCTACCGCACCGCAACCACCACACCCTAGACAAGTCTGTCCGAATACGTTTAGTGGTCTTAGGCGGGCTGGACCGGCTGAGTCTTCCGGTGCGCGGCATCTCACTGCCACGGCTCGCGGCGCCGATCAGGACCGCCGCACTGAGGCGGGAGTCCATTCCCTGAGAAGCCATCCGCTTACCGATCAACGGGCTTGTCTGGTCGAACCGGGGTCCTGATCGGGGGGTCGCGGTGTGGTCGGTGCATGAAGGCCGACATCGCCGGCGCGGGTCGCTGGTGGAAGGCCGCGGCATAGTCGTAATCAGAGGCAGGCCGCGATCGACGGCGGCCCCGGACGGAGGAAAACCCATGTCTGAGAAGAACCACGCCACGGTGGCGGTCACCGGGGTGACCGGGGCGCTGGGCAGCCGGATCGCGGCCCGACTCGCCGACCATGGCGTCCCCCAACTCCTCGTCGGACGCAGCCCCGACCGCATGCCCGAACTGCCAGGCGCCGAGCGACGCGGTCCGGCCGCCTACGCCGACGCCTCGAACATGCGCAAGGCGCTCGAGGGCGCGTCGACCCTCATCCTGGTCTCCGGACACCGAACGGGGCGCCGACTGGAGGAACACGCCACCGCGGTCGAGGCCGCGAAGGCGGTCGGCGTGGACCGGGTCCTGTATGTGTCCCTTGTCAGCGCGGCGCCCGTCGCCACCTACATCAACGCCCGCGACCAGTGGCTGACCGAACAGTTCCTGGCAGGGGCCGGGATCCGCTACACGGTGCTCCGGGCGGGCTTCTACACATCGACGCCGGCCGCCCTCGCCAACGAGGAATTCGTCGTGAGCGGCCCCGCGAGCACCGGCCGGGCCGCCTTCGTCACCCACGAGGACATCGCCGACGTGATCACGACCGTGGCCCTCGACGAGGGTCCCCGCTCCGAGCACGACGGCGCGACCCTTGAGATCACCGGGCCCGAGGCCCTGACCCTCGACGAAGCCGTCACCCGGATCGCCGCGGCCACCGGTCGGCCCTACCGCTACGAAACCGAGACCCTTGAGGAAGCCTTCGCGCGGCGATGGCGACTGGGCATGAGCGGGGAACAGATCGAGACCTGGATCTCGTGGTACCAGGCGATCGAAAGAGGCGAGGTTTCCATGGTCACCGACGTCGTCCCCCGGCTCACCGGTTCACCGGCGACCCCGATCTCAGACGCAGCCTGGTGGCCCTCGCCGAACACCGCACGTGGTACCCGCTGATGCGTCTCAGCTCCGTCCGGTCGGCCGGGGCGGTGCGATGGGGCGTGGTGGAAGGCGTGGCTGGGTGTGCAGTGGCGTCTGCAGAGCCTGCGTCGGCGGTCCCGCGAACCGCCCGTACGCCGCCGCCTCATCATCAGTCAAGAACCCCACCGGCATAAGCCGCAAAGTACGACCGGCCAGTCGGTAACCAACCCAGAGCCACCGAACCGTTACAAAATCCGCGTCCCGCCCGACACCATCCGCATCGGAACGGCCAGCGACGATAAGAGACGTCCGCCGGGCTCCTTAACGTGACTGGCCGTTCGGTTGCTGCTCAAGCCCCGAGGCGGTGCCCAGGGCAAGCTGCGCGGCCCGCCACACCGCCGACCGTGCCGTGGGCCTCCTCGGCCCAGCGCGGAGATCCGGCATGACAGCCCCCCAGATCGAACCGGTCGGTACGACCTGGACGATAACAGTTGATCGAACCGAGCGGTACCATCTATGGCATGCCGGTCCCCAAGGGCTCGACGATCGACCCGGCGCGCACCCGCGCCGCCATCCTGGAAGCCGCCACCCCGATGCTGTACGAGCGCGGCCTCGACGGCATCGGTGTCGCCGAGCTGTGCACCCGCCTCGGCGTCTCCAAGGAGACGCTCTATCGACACTTCGGCACCAAGGACGGGCTCGTACAGGCCATGCTGGAGGCGCGCAGCGAGCGGGTGACCCGGTGGCTGGCCGAGGCCGTCGCGGCCGCCGGGCAGGACCCCGCCGACCAGCTCGCCGCGGTGTTCGACGCCCTCCAGCAGTGGTACGACGACCCGGTCTTCCGCGGCTGCGCGATGCTGAACGCGGCCGCCCAGCACCACGTCGAGGCCGTGCGCGCCATCACCGCGCGCCACCTGGACCGCTACCTCGAGCTCCTGACCGGCATCGCCGGGCGCGCCGGGGCCGCCGACCCGCACACCCTGGGACGGCAGTTGCTCATGCTCGTCGAGGGAGCGACCGTCGTCGCCGCGTATCAGGAGGCGTCCGGAGTGGGCGAGCACGCCCGCCAGGCCGCGCTCGCCCTCCTGTCCGCCGCCGCCCGAACCGGCCCTCAGGGCTGACCCGTCGGATCAGCGGCCGGCGGATACGGGAGCGCCGGTGCGACTACGCGGGCTGGCCGATGTTGACCATCCACGGGACGCCGAACCGGTCGACGCACATGCCGAACTCGTCGCCCCATGCCTGCTTCTCCAGCGGCATCGTGATCGTCCCGCCCGCGGACAACCTCTCCCAGTAGCCGCGCAACCGGTCGGCGTCGTCGCCGCTGAGGCTCAGCGAGACGCCCGTCATAGGCTGGTACTCCATCTCGCTGGGAACGTCGGCGCCCATGATCGTGTAACCGGCGTCGGTCTCGAGCATCGCGTGCATGATCCGGTCGGCGTCGGGTGAGTCGGCGGCGCCGAGGTCGGCGAAGGTGTTGGACATGAGGTTGCCGCCGAACACTCCGGCGTAGAACTCCATCGCCTGGCGGGCGTTGCCGTTGAAGCTGAGATACGGGTTCAGCCGAGAGGCCATGATTCCTCCAGAAACTGCGGGCTCTGGACGAGAGCCCGGTCGGCCGAGGCGGCGTGGGTGCGAGCCGCCCGGACACGCGCCCGCCCCGAGGGACTCAGGTGACGATGGCCCAGACCTGGACGTCGCGGTGCTCGCCGTCGAGGTGGAAGGCCTTGCGATGAGTGCCCTCGTGGGTGAAGCCGAGGCGCCGGGCAGCGGCGATGCTCGCCTCGTTACGAGGGTCGCACAACCACTCGACGCGGACCATCCCCCGTACGTCGATCGCCCAGTCGATGAGCACACGGCAGGCACGATTGATCAGCCCCCTGCCGCGTGCCTCCGGGGAGAGCCAGACGCCGAGTTCGCAGACGCCCTGGGCGGCGTTGAAGGTGCGGAAGATGACGCCGCCCTCCAGGGTGCCCGCGACGTACAGGCCGAAGATACGAGCGCCGTCGGCGGCCTGACGGTCGGCGTAACCCTGCAGGTAGGCGCGGGCCGACTCCTTGTCGACGACGGTGTACGCCCACGGGATCCACGGCTTGAGCGTGGCCCGTACCCGGTCCGCGTATGCGGCGAACTCGGCCGCCTGCCACGGCTCCAGCGGACGCAGTTCGGCGTCGTCTCCCAGCGATGTGCTCAGCATCCCGTCATCCCACCGGAGTCGCACGTACGACGACAAGTCAGGGCACCGTGGCGTTCATCCCAGGCTCCGGAACGAAGGTCGTTCCGGAGCCGCTCCACGTACTGCTCGCACACCCTCCGGGGTCAGGAAGGGATCGGCCGCTCAACCGACGGGATCGGCTCAGCCGACGGGATCGGCATGCAGCCAGCGCAGCACCTGCTGAGCGTGCTGGTCGGGCGGGAAGATCGGGTAGAAGACGTGCTCGATCCGTCCGTCGTGGATGACGAGCGTCAGGCGCTTGTAGAGCCGGGACCCGCCGGCGTGGAAGGTGGGCAGGTCGAGGGCGTCGGCGAGCCGGAAGCCGGTGTCGGACAGCATGGCGAAGGGCAGGTTGAGCCGGTCGACGACTTCGCGCTGGTAGTCGGTGTCCTGGCTGGACAGCCCGAACACGCTGTTCACGCCGGCCGCCCTCAGTTCGCCGTGGTGGTCGCGGAAGCCGCACGCCTCCGGTGTGCAGCCGCGGGCGCCGGGGATGGCGTCCCAGCCCTCGGGCAGATCGGTGTCCGGCCGGCCCGTGAGGGGGTAGCAGTAGAGGATCGAGCGGCCCGTCCGTCCGAGTTCGGCGAGGTCGATCACGTCGCCGGCCGTGCTCGGCAGCCGCAGGGAGGGGACGGCGAGACCCGGCAGGTGATCCGCCGCGCCGTCGTCCTGGGGCACCGGCAGGTCCGTCGGAATTCTGGTCCAGTCGTGCATGACAATCCTTTCGTCGGAGGGATCGCTCACCGCGCTGCCGCGGTAGGCGGCCTGTCGCAGGTGGTGGACGAGGAGGTCCCGCCGCGCGGTGAGCGCCTCGATCCGCGCGTTGAGATCCGTGATGGCCTCGCGGTAACCGGCCAGCGCGGCCGGGCAGTCGTCGGCGTGCTCCCGGCCGGATGCCAGACATTCCAGGAACGGCCGGGTCTGTTCGACCCGGAGCCCCAGTTCGCTCAGCGCACGTGCCTCACGGACGAGCCGGACATCGTGCTCGGAGTAATCCCGGTAGCCGTTGGGCAACCGCTCCGGCGTGATCAACCCCAACGATTCGTAGTACCGGACCGTCTTGGTGGTCACTCCGGCACGCCGGGCGAGCTGTCCGATCCTCACCACTGCCTACCTGCGAAGACGCTCGTGTCCTCCATGAGGACGAACCTAGACCTTGCCCTCGTGGGCAGGGTCAAGGGATCTCTCTGTCGGCAATGGGTTCAGGTCGGTGTCTTCTGCGTCTGGCGGAAGGTGCCGGGCGTGGTGCCGGTGTGACGGGTGAAGAACTTGCCGAAGTTGGTGGGGTCGGGGAAGCCGAGGCTGCGGCCGATGTCGGCGATGGGGGTGTCGGTGTAGGCGAGCAGGCGTTTGGCCTCCAGGATGACGCGGGCGTCGATGAGGTGCTTGGCGGGGTGGCCGGTGGCGGCGACGCAGGCACGGGTGAGGGTTTTGACGGTGTAGCCGAGGCGGGCGGCGTAGTGCTCGGCGGAGCGGGTGATGGCGTAGGAGCATTCGAGCTCGGCCTGGAACCGGTCGAAGAGTTCGTCGGTGGCGGATCCGACGCGGTGGACGTCCTCGGTGGGCAGCCGGTCGATCCGCAGGAGCAGGACGGCCAGCAGGTGGCGCAGCAGGGCGACGGACATCGCAGGTATGGGTGCGGAGCGTTCGGCGGCGATCTGGTCGATCGTGGCGGAGATCGCGGTGAGGTCGGGTTCGGCCGCCGGCCGGTAGGGGGAAGCGAGCCAGTCGGACAGGCGCGGCCCCGCACCGCCGAGTTCGGGCGGGAAATCGGCGGTGAACAGCACGACCGTGCCTTCGAGGTGACCGGGGAGGTGGAAGCGGTGGGCCTGGCCCGGTCGTATCCACAGCAGGGTGCCGGGCCGGGCGGGGTGCGGAACGAAGTCGATCTCGTGATGGCCGTTGCCGCCGGTGATCAGGATGAGGATGTGGAAGTCCGCCCGATGCGCTGAGGCCAGCATGTGGGCGGGGATCCGGCCGCTGATGTCGGCCAGCGTCACGACCTCGATCCCCACCAAGCGGCCGTCAGCCGGGCGATACCCGATCTGACGCACACCAACTTGTCGCCGATTGACCATGACTGATCTCCGATTCACCACGCTGACCTTTGTTCTTATTGTCGCAAGCGCAGCATGGGGTCGTAAGTAACCATGCCGTGCGCAATCCGAAGACCAAGGGCCGACGAGGCCAGATGAACGGATCGGAGAGCACGATGAACTCCAAGGACACGGTTCTGCAGGCGGCCGACGAACTGTTCGACAAGAAGGACCCCTCGGCGGTGGACCGCTGGGTCACGCCTACCTACCGACAGCACAGCTCCCTGGCCGCCGACGGGCCCGAGGCGCTGCGCGGCCTGGTCGCCTCCCTCGGCGACGACTTCCGCTACGAAGGCGCCCGGGTGATCGCCGACGGCGATCTGGTCGCCCTGCACGGCACCTACTACGGGTTCGGCCCGGACCCGCTGGTCGCCTTCGACCTGTTCCGCGTCGAGAACGGCAAGATCGTCGAGCACTGGGACGTCGTCGCCCCGATCCCCGACAGCCTTCCGCACGGAAACGGGCTGTTCTGATGAGCGCGACACCGGCCACGGACGCGCCGCCGAACTCCACACCGGCACCCTCACACCCGCCTTGCGCGGCGACGATCTCACCGCGCCACACCCGGCGCCCGACCCGCAAGGAGCACCATGAGCGACCCGGAGACCAACAAGGCCACCGCCAAGGCGTTCTACGACCTGATGTTCAACCAGAACCGACCCGCCGAGGCCATCGACCTGTTCGCGGGCGACACCTACATCCAGCACAACCCGCACGTCGCCGACGGTAAGCAGGCGTTCATCGAGTACTTCAACCGCATGACCGCCGAATACCCCGGCAAACACGTCGAGTTCAAACGCGCGTTCGCCGACGGCGACCACGTCATCCTGCACTGCCACCAGACCTGGCCCGACGAAGAGTACGCCGGCATCGACATCTTCCGCTTCGACCCCAACGGAAAGATCGTCGAACACTGGGACGTCCTCCAGAGCATCCCGAGCACCTCCAAGAACGACAACACCATGTTCTGACGGTGCCGCGGCGAGGGCGGGAATTTGGGTAGCGTCGCGTCCGTGCGGCTTCATGTGGGATGCGCGATGTGGACGCATGCGCCATGGCAGGGGCGTTTCCTGCCCCGGCGGCTGCCTCCTCAGGAGCGGCTGACGGCGTATGCGTCCTGGTGCAACGCGGTCGAGGGGAACACCACCTTCTACGCCATTCCGGCGAGAGACACGGTGCAGACCTGGGCGGACCAGACCGACCCGGACTTCCGCTTCGTGCTGAAGCTGCCCAGGTCGATCACGCACGAACGCCGCCTCGGCGACGTCGGCGCGGAGCTACGGTCGTTCCTGCACGCGATCGAACCGCTCGGGCCGCGCGCCCACACCCTGTGGATCCAGCTGCCGCCGGCGTTCGCCCCGGCCGACGTCGGAGTACTGGCGGGCTTCCTGCGCCGGCTCCCGTCTTCGCACCGGTACGCCGTCGAGGTCCGTCACCCCGCGTTCTTCGAGAACGAGAGCGCCGCGCGGCTCCTCGAGAAGGCGCTCGCCGGCGCCGGGGCGGAGTGGATCCCCTTCGACACGACGACCCTCTTCCAGACCCCGCCGACGAGTGACGTGGAACGGGACGCGTGGACGAAGAAGCCGCGCGTGCCGCGCCGTACGGTCGCGCTCACCGACCGTCCCATCGTCCGGTACATCGGCCGGGACTCCGCCGACCGTACGGTCGAGGGCTGGCGGGGATGGGCCGGCCAGGTCGCCCGGTGGCTGCGCGAAGGCCGTTCGCCGACCGTGTTCATCCACACGCCCGACAACGCCGACGCGTTGTCGCTCGCCCGCCGGTTCCACGAGGACGTACGGGCGCGGCTACCCGAGGTCGAGCCGCTGCCCGAGCCGATGCGGGCACCGGAGGAGCCGCCGACCCTCTTCTGACCGGCGGCCCGTCACGACTCGGCCGCGAGCGCGCGGCCGAGCGTCCGGGCGAGGAGGGGGTGGTGGAGGAGTTCGCGCGTCGTCTCGGCGTCGATGAGGCACAGTGCCGGGTCGGCGAGCAGCGGCAGCCAGTAGTCCCGGACCCGGCGGTCGTCTCTCGTCTTGGCGAAGATGTGGACCGGGCCGTCGTAGGGCCGGGGTTCGTAGTGCTCCTGGGCGAAGACGGTGGCGGCCCAGAGGACCTGCAGCCGGTAGAAGTCCTCCGGCCGGACCTCTGGTTCGTAGAGGGTGATGCGCGTCTTCATCTCCTCGAGGACGCGGGGAAGGTCCGCGACCCGGTCTTCGAGGCCCCACGTGGTCCGCAGCCACCCGAGCCGGAACTCGTAGAGGTCGTTCATCCCCCAGCTCGGGTCGTACTCCGGCATCCCCGATGGCGGGTCCGCGAGTGCCAGGAGCGCGACCTCCGCGCCCTGGGCACGGAGCCGGTGCGCCATCTCGAAGGCGATCACGGCTCCGGTGCAGAGCCCGGCGAGGTGATAGGGGCCGTCGGGCTGGGCCGCCCGAAGCTCCCGTACGTAGCGTTCGGCGATCTCGGCGATCGAGACGGGTGGGCGAACACGGGTCCGGTAGCCGATGGCCTCGAAGCCGTGTACGGGACGGCCGGCGCGCAGGGACTCGGCGATGCGCCCGAAGAACTTGACGTGCCCGTTTCCGAGATGAACGCAGAACAGAGGTTCTCCGCGCCCTTCGGGGATGAGTGGGATCAGGCTGCCCGGCGCCGTCCACGTGCTGTCGCTGGTGCGCCAGACGTGGGCCACCATGTCGTCGGACGGCGGATGGTCTCCCTCGATCACTGGCGAACTCCCGTCTGGTGGCTCGGGTCGGGCATCACACGATCGCATTGACGTAGACGATCTTGTGCGGTTTGATCATTTTTCGATGAGCGGGCCGATCATGACCAGCGACGTCGCCCGTTGGGACCGACTCGCGGAGTTGATCCGTACGGCTCCCCTGCTCCGGCTGTACTGCGCGATGCTGCCGGACGGCGCCGCCGAGCCGGTACCCGCTCACCCCGGTCGAACGGCGGGCACCGTGGTCCTCGGCGTGACCGCCCTGACCGACGACGACGCCGGCCGGAGCGCCGTGCGCGAGATCGTCGAAGCACGCGACTCTCGTGAAGACGCACTGGAGCATTTCCTGGATCGTCTCGTGAGTCCGCTCGCCCGGGTCTTCCGGGCATGCCTGGACCACGGATTCCGCCCGCCCGGCCCGTCGAGCCTCGCCTATGAGCTGTCGTCCGGGCGCCGGGCGACCGGACGTGTCGTCGTGACGGACGCGACCGAACCACCGGATGCCCGAGACGTGCTGTCGGCGATCCGCTCCACCGTACGACGGCTGGGCGTCCTGTTCGCGACGGCGGGCATCGGCGGGGTCACCGAGCCCGTCGAGGTCGTTCGCGCGGCGGTCGACGCGCGCCTCGGCGCGGAGCTGCGGTTCTTGCGGCCCGAGTCCCACGCCGCGTTGAGCGGTGCGGAGAACGACCTGCTCCACACGGTGGATCCGCAGCAGCATGACGTGCTCACCGAGATCCTGCGGCGCGTCGCCGACCACGCGCGGCGCCGGCGCCTCGATCCGCGGGTACGCCGGCCCGCCGTGGTGCTCGATGTCGACCTGTGCGCTCTCGACCCGCGGCGGCGTACGGTCCACGCACTCCAGGTGGTGGCCGCGCCCCGGCCGGGCGCGCCGGACGGGATCACGGAGTTCACCACGCCGGATCGGTTCCCGGACCTCCCCACGTACCACGAGCCGACATGGGACCTGTTCGTCACCGGAGCGGGCCTGCGCGGCCGGTATCCGGACGTCGACTGGGACCAGGTGCTCGCGGAGTACCGCTGGGCGTTCTACCGGCCGTGGGAGCAGCTGAGCTGGGATGCCCCGGCCCCCGGGCTGTCGCGCTTCGTCTGGGACGTCCATGACGCGGGAGGGTGTGTCGTCTTCAACACCGCCCGGCGGCATCGCGTACGCGCGCCGACCGAGTACGCGCTGGCCCAGGCCGGCATCGTGCGCCCGCGGCTGCTGATGCTGCCCGACGACCGCGTGCGGCCCGTTCACGAGCTGAAGAGCGAGAACCTGCGTGCCCTGGCCGATCTCGAGGTCTTGGCGATCTTCGACGATCTCTGCGAGAACCGGCAGGCCATGGCCAAGGAACTGCCGTCCGCGCAGATGGTCGCCGTCGAGCTCCCGGGATTCGTCGCCGAGCGTCCGCCCGGCGGCAGAACAGGTGACGGGGCTCCGGTCGTCAGGACGTTCGAGACCGTCCCGCGCGGTCGCCTCATGGCCGGGCCGGCCCTGTCGCACACGCGGTCCCCGGCCGAGCTGCGGATCGGCGAGATGTCCGCTCACCCGGTCGCGGACGATCACGCCGTACGCCTGACGGCACCGGAGTCGCTGCAGATCGTCGACGCCCTGACGACGGCGGCGGACCACGCGGCGGAACAGACCGCGGAGAGCGCGGTGCGGCGGGGAACCGGATCGACGGTCGCGCTCGTGCATCACCTCCTCACCCGCAAACAGTTCCTCAAGGGCCCGCGCCGCCATTTCACCGAAGAGGCCGTCCGCCCGTTCGTGGAACGCGGAGCGCCGCTGCCGGTCGTGACCTGCGGGTTTCCCGTCAAGCTGCACTACAACGGCCTCAAGACGGCAGGGGCCCTGCCCGACCTGGCGGAGCTCGCGGCCCTCGTACGGCTCCGGGAACTCCAGCGCACCATCACGCACGTCTACCCGCCGGGTCTGCGGATCACCATCCTCACCGACGGCAACCACTACCGCTCGCGCCCGGCGGAGACGCTGCGGGCCTACCGGGAGAAACTCGAGGAGTACCTCCGTCTCGTCGGCGGCTCGGACGTCCTGGAGATCGTGGATCTGAACGACGTGGTCGCGGACCACCTCGGCCCGCTCAGGTCGCATCGCCGCATCCGGCGGATCGAGGAGTACGTCGGGCTGATCGAGACGGCACTGGCCGGGATCGACGTCACGAAGGCGCCGATCGAGGCGTTGGAGGAGGCGAGCCGGGCCTGCCGCGGGCTCATCGGCGACCGCCCCGACGGCACGCCGATCCTTTCCTTCTCCGCGTTGTTCCACTCGCTGGTCTACTCCGTGCACCTGCCGCCTTCCCCGGCTCGCACGAACTGGGCGAGGCAGCTCTACGCCGACGTCTTCGACGTCGTCGGTCCCGCCGCCGGTCCGCAGATCACCGCCGGCCGTCGCACCGTCCTCGCCACGGCGTGGCACGACACCGTCCGGTACCTGGCGGTGATGCAGGTGGACGGCGAGTTCGACTGCGACGACACGGCGTTCTTTCCCGGGCGGGTCCGGCTGACGCCCAACCCGCGGCCGGGCAGCCTCGGGTTCTCCTACCTCGGCGGTTCGTGCGTGCTGCCCTGGCACGGGGTGGGTGTGGTCGACGCCGGTGGGATCGTGTCGATCGACTACGCGGTCTCTCTTTCCGACCAAGGGTTCGTCCCCGTCTTCTCACCTCTGCTGAGTTCGACACAGCCGTGGTTCATGACGCCGGTAACCTCCACCCGCCTCGTGGATCGGTGCCGGGGCAACGAACTCGACGCCGCATTCCGCACCGCTGTACGGCTACGCCGGCAGTGACCCGATTCGCCGCGCAGGAGTCTCGATGGCCAGCATCCCCGCCGGACGGTTCAGCAGGCTCTGGGCCGCCGTTCTGCCGGACCCCGGGCCGGCCAGGCTGCTGGCCCTGACCTCCCTACTCGGCAGCTTCGGCTTCGGGCTCTACCAGTCCGGCAGCGCCATCTATTTCGTCCGGTCGGCCGGAATGGCGGAGAACCGGGTCGGACTGGGGCTGTCCCTGGCGGGCCTGGCCGGACTGCTGTTCGGCATCCCGATCGGGCAGCTGGCGGACCGGCACGGACCGCGCACGACCGCCATCGCGATGTCCGTGCTCAAGGCGGTGCCCCTGGCGGCCTTCCCCTGGATTCACGCGTACTGGCAGTTCCTGCTGGCGGTCGCCGTCTTCGGCATCGCGGACGGCGGCTGGAGTGTCGCGAACGAGGCGATAATCGCCGGCGCCATCTCCGGCTCGTCCCGCATCCGCGCCTCCGCCTATCTGCGCAGCGTGTTCAACGTGGGAATCACCGCGGGGGCGTTCTGCGCGGGCCTCGCGCTCACGGCCGACACGCGTACGGCCTACCTCGCGCTGTTCTGGGGGTGCGTCCTCGCCTCGCTGACGACCGCCGTGTCCTATCTCCGGCTGCCGAAACCGCCCGGTGTCCCTCCCGGCGAAGCCCCGGTACGCGGGCTGCGCGCGGTCCGGGACCTGCCGTACCTGGCCGTGGCGCAGATCAGCAATGTGACGCTGCTGAGCGACACCGTCCTCTTCGTCGGACTGCCGCTGTGGCTGGTGTCGGGGACGTCGGCGCCGCGCTCACTCGCCGCCTGGCTCGTGGCGCTCAACACGCTGCTCGTGGTCGGGCTGCAGGTCCGTGCGGCACGGTCGGCGGAGACTCTGGCGGGAGCCGTGCGAACGCAACGGTGGGCGTTCTGTGCCCTCATCGCCATGTGCCTGCTCGCCGGACTGGCCGGACATTTCTCGGCCTGGCCCGCGAGCGGCCTGCTCGTGGTGAGCGTCGTGGCGCTCACCGCCGGTGAGATGTGGGGGCAGGGCTCTCGGTGGGCGCTGCGTTTCGGCTTCGCGCCGGCCGGTGCCCAGGGCCAGTACGGAGCGGCGTTCCGGCTCGGGCAGGTGGGTCCCCGGGTGCTGGGGCCGGTCACCGTCACCGCGCTGACCAGCCGATGGCATTTCGGAGGCTGGCTCGTCCTCGCCGCCGTCTTTCTCGCGGCACTCGCCGCGGGCCGCCCGGTGATCTCGTGGGCGGAACGGACCCGCGCCGAGCCCAGCGACGCGCCGCAGCGCGTCGGTTCACGCCAGTAGACCCCGGAGAACGTCGCCGAACCGCTGCTCCTGCAGCAGCCCCAGTGTCGTCACGGCCTCCAGCCGGATCACGTCGGCCTGCGGGGCCCGGGCCCGCCAGTAGGCCGTCACGTCCTGATTGCCGTACATGCAGACGGTGATCGGACCGTCGTACGGCCGGGGGTCGTAGTGTTCCTGGGCGAACAGGATCGCGGCCCACAGGACGGTGCGCCGGTAGAGGTCCTCGGGTTTGAGCTCCTCTTCGAACCACGTGAGGTCCGTCAGCTTGCGCACGACCTCGGGTGCGTCGCCCGGCCCGCCCAGCCCGAACCGGCTGTGCAGCGTGCCGAGAAGGTACTGGAAGAGGTCGTTCAGCCCCAGGCCGGGGTCGAGCTCGGGCACCGGAGGTCCGGCCAGGACGAGGGTGTGCACGTCCTCGCCGGCGGCGCGGAGTCGCTGAGCCATCTCGTACGCGATCAGCGCCCCTGAGCAGAATCCCGTCAGGTGGTACGGCCCCTCGGGCTGGACCGTCCGCAGCTCCCGCAGGTACTGCTCCGCGGTCTCCGCGATCGTGAGAAATGGGCGGACGGCCGCCTTGATGCCGGGCATCTCGAAGCCGTAGACCGGACGTCCGGCGCGCAAGGTCTCCGCGATCGGCGTGAAGAACCGGACGTGACCGGTGCCGACATGAACGCAGAAGAGCGGCTCACCCTGACCGTCGGGCAGCAGGGGAACCAGCGCGGGAGGCGCCGTGGCATCCCAGGGCGTGGCGCTCGTGCGCCAGGTACGCGCGACCAGGTCACCGAGCGCCACCGGATCCGCCGCCGGCGCGTCGTCCGCAGGGGTCAGAAACCCCGCGAGGTCCGCGGGCGTCGGATGTTCGAAGACGTCCAGCACCTTCACCCGCACGCCCGCCTTGCGCGCCTGAGCGACGGCCTCGACGACCAGAAGTGAGTAACCTCCGAGGTCGAAGACGTTGTCGTCCGGCCCGACCTCGACGTCGAGAATGTTCTGCCAGATGTCGATGAACAGCTTTTCGACCTCATCCCGCGAAACGGCGGGTGAGGTGTCGGTCACCGACCCGGACATAGGTCTCCCTTTCAAGGTCAACGCCGTCCGGACCCGGCCAGTCCGTCCAGGGCGCGCCGGTCGAGTTTCCCGGAGGGCGTCAACGGCAGTGCCGCCACGGTCACGTAGCGGTCCGGCACCATATGGCGCGGCAGCATCGCCGCGGCGTGACGACGCACCGCCGCCGTGACGGAGTCCTCGCGAGGGACGACGCACGCGACGAGGAGCCGGGCCCCGGCGCGGGTCGTGACCACGGTCACCGCGGCGTCACGGACCTCCGAGCACCCTCTCAGCACCGATTCGATCTCGCCGAGCTCGACGCGGAAACCACGCAGCTTCACCTGCTGGTCGGCGCGTCCGACGTACTCGAGCTCGCCGTCGACGGACCGGCGTGCGAGGTCACCGGACCGGTAGAAACGGCGACCTTCGAACGTCACGAAACGTTCCGCGGTCAGCTCCGCCCGGTCGAGATATCCGGCGGCCACGCCCGCACCGGAGATCCACATCTCCCCCGGCTCGCCCGGCGGGACCGGCCGCCCCTCCTCGTCACGCAGCTCGACCGTGAGGTGCGGCAGCGGGACACCGATCGGCGATCGCGCCGGTCCGGTCATGGCCTGCTCGTCGAGCAGCTTGAAGGTCACATGCACGGTGGTCTCCGTGATCCCGTACATGTTGACGACCGTCGGCCGCCGTTCCTCCGGGAACTTGGCCACGAACTTCCGGAGCACCTCGAGGTCCACGCTCTCGCCGCCGAAGATGACGTATCGGACCTCCAGCGCCGGCCGATCGGCCTCGTCGAAGGCCAGGTCGAGATAGCGGAAGACCGAGGGCACCTGGTTGAGAACGGTGACGCGCTCCCGGATCAGAAGGTCGAGGAAGTCCTCGGGCGAGAGCGCGGCGTGCTGCGGCACGATGACGACCGTGCCTCCGGTCGCCAGCGCGCCCCACAGCTCCCAGACCGAGAAATCGAAGCTGGTCGAGTGGAACAGCGCCCAGCGGTCCCGGCGATCCACCTCGAACAAGGGCAACGCGGCCTCGAGGAGGGCCAGGACGTTGCCGTGCGTGACCACGCATCCCTTCGGCCGCCCGGTCGACCCCGAGGTGTAGATGACGTACGCGGTGTCATCCCGTTCCATCACCCGGTCCACGGACCCGGCGGCGCCGTCCGCAGTGGTGGGCACGGCCTGATCCGCACTCAGCCCGCACTTCACCGCGTGGCCGCGGTCCCCGACGGCGAATCGGAGGCCGGCGTCCGCGGCCATGGTCTTCAGGCGCGCCTCCGGGTAGGCCGGATCAAGCGGGACGTAGGCCGCACCGGCCTTGAGGATCCCGAGGATTCCGATCACGACGGCGGCGGAGCGGTCGGTCTGCAGGCCGACGAGTTCACCGCGCCGCACACCGCGCGCGACGAGCCGGGACGCGACCGCCTCCGCCGCCGCGTCGAGCTCGGCGTAGGTGAGCGACGTGCCCTGGTCGATCACCGCGACGGCGGCCGGCCGGGTGGCGCAGATCGCTCGGAACAGGTCCGGCAGGGAAGCGGCCTGCGGTACGGGCATCAACGGCCGATCGCCGAACACGAGCGGATCATGGTGATCACCCTCCCAAGAAGCGATCTTTCGATCAAGCGGAACACACGCGGTCCCCTCGTGATCAAGTACGGTCCGACGCAGCCGGTGGCCGCCTACGGAGGAGGAGACATGCCGAACCTGGTCGTCGTGTACGACGAGGGGTCCGCCAGCCCGATGGAGATCCGCACCGGTCTCGCCCGGCTGGGGGACGTCACCTTCGTTCTGCCGCCCTCGGCCCACAACGACCGTCTCGCACCGCTGCTCCGTGAACTCGGCGACGTCGTCCCCGTTCCCGACGCCGAACCGGCCGCGATCGACGAGGTGGCACGGCTGAAGCCCGACGCGGTGCTGACCTTCAGTGAACGCAGAGTGCGGCTGACCGCCGCGCTCACCGAGCGATTCGGACTCCCCGGCCACCGGAAGACCACCGCCGTCCTGCTCACCGACAAGTCCCTCCAGCGGGAACGCCTCCGGGGCACCGGCGTCGACCCCATCCGGAGTGCCACGCTCACCGGCCCAGAGGATTGGCCGCGAGGTGTCCGGGACGTCGGCCTGCCCGCCGTCCTCAAGCCGTTGATCGGCGAAGGCAGCCGCAGCACCTACCTCATCGAGGACGAGGCGGATGGGCTGCGCACGATGCGGGAACTGCCGGGCCCCATGGTGCTCGAACAGTACCTGCGAGGCCGCGACAGTGGTCCGTTCGGGGATTACGTGTCGGTGGAGAGCGTGACCTCCCATGGCCGCGTGTCACATGTCGCGGTCACCGGAAAGTACCCGCTGCTCCCGCCGTTCCGGGAGACCGGCGCCTTCTGGCCGTCCAGCCTGTCGTCGGCCGAATGCGCCGCCCTTTGTGAGCTCGCCGGCAAGGCGCTGGAAGCGCTCGGCATCGACTCGGGGGTCACGCACACCGAGATCAAGCTCACCGGCGACGGGCCGCACATCATCGAGGTCAACGGCCGTGTGGGCGGCCATCTCACCGAGTTGTACCTCCGCGCCATGGGCCTGGACCTGGTGGAGCTCGCCGGACGGACCGCGCTGGGAGAAGACGTCGGCCGCCACCCGGCTCCCGCGACGAACGACGTGTTCTTCCAGTACTTCAACCCGGCCCCTCGCCAGGCCGCGAAACTGGCCGCGGCGCATGGGGCCGCGGAAGTCCGCAGGCTCCCGGGAATCGCCGCGTACCGCCGCCTCATCCAGCCCGGCGAGATGGTCACGGACACCGTGATGACCCAACGCCTCGACATCATCTCCGGATCGGCGCCCGATCATCAGATCATGTTCAAGATCTTGGATGACGCGTGTACCGCGCTGAGCTTCACTTTCGAGACCGCTTCCGGCACCGCGCGGATTCGCGCGAGCGAGCTGCGCGATCACGGGGATGACATCCGCACCACATCCGGTCACTGAGGTCCGCGCGACGGCCCGAACGCCCTCCGACGATGAACGAGTCGGAGAGTCCAAGATGATGCACGCCGACCTGCCAGACGGACAATTAAGCGAGGCATACTCAGTGAGTATGGACGTGCTCTTCGATTCCCCGGTCGTACGGGTGCGGCAGCCTGGAAAGATTCTGCCCACCCAGGCGAAATACGAGATCTTTGACGACAGGCGCAACCGCCTGGCGTCCGCCACCGAAACCGACAAGCGCACGCGTCTCCAAATACTGAAGGCGACGCTGCCCACCACACCGCCGGCGAACGCCCGGATCCTCACGGTCACGGCGGCCGGCGAAGACCCGATCCTGCTCCTGACCCGGCATCCGGACGGGCGGCTCAGCGAGGTGCATCAGCCGGACGGCGGCCTGGTCGGCCGGATCCTCGCGACCGGGACCACCCGCCATTACAGCCTCACCGACGACCGCGAGCAGGTCGTGGCGGAGATCGTCGGGGAGTTGTCGCTCAAGCATTTCAACGTCACCGGGTCCTCGGGCGCGCGGATCGCCCACCTGAGCAAGACCTGGGCGGGGCCGGTCAAGGAATGGCTCACGCCGGCCGACAACTACAAGGTGACGTTCACCGGCCCCGCACCCGAGCCGGCCCGCACGCTGATCGTCATGACGGCGATCGTGCTCGACCTGGCACTGTACGAATAGGGGCCTTCGACGCGTTTTTGGCGGCCTCGTCCGCGAAATAATACGATTCGTAAGCCACGGAGGGCATGCGGCCTATATAACGGCAGATCAGTGATCTTGATCCGCAATTCGCCAGATGTGGCAACTTACCGCAAATAGCGGCGTTTGGGACGGTGTGGGCCTACGGTGTGATCGATGCCCGTGACCACTGCGCCAGGAGAGTCTTCATGACCGACGGCACTTCCCCGTCACGGCCGGCTGCGAAGATCGACACGTCCCGGCCGCATTCCGCCCGGATCTGGAACTACTGGCTCGGCGGCAAGGACAATTACCCGGTGGACCGCCAGGTCGGCGACGAGATCGAGCGGCTCCATCCCGGCATCATCACGTACGCGCTGGCCGACCGGGCGTTCCTCGGCCGCGCGGTGCGATACCTCGCGGAGGAGGCGGGGACCCGCCAGTTCCTCGACATCGGCACCGGCCTGCCCACCGTCGACAACACCCATGAGGTCGCCCAACGGGTCGCGCCGGAGGCCCGGATCGTGTACGCCGACAACGACCCTCTCGTCCTCGTCCACGCCCAGGCCCTGCTCACGAGCGCCCCCGAGGGCAGCACCGACTACGTCGACGCCGACCTGCACGACCCGGACGCGATCGTGACCGCCGCCGCCAAGACCCTGGACTTCGACCGGCCGATCGCGATCATGCTGCTGGGCATCGTCAACTTCATCGCCGACCTCGACGAGGCGTACGCGATCGTCCGGCGGCTCATGGACTCCGCACCGGCCGGCAGCCACCTGGCCATCTCCCACACCACGTACGGCCCGGCGATGGACGCCGCCGTGGAGTACTGGAACCGTTTCGGCACGCCGAAGCTGACCCAGCGCACGCCCGAGCAGATCGCGGCGTTCTTCGACGGGATGGACCTGCTGGAGCCGGGCGTCGTGTCCTGCTCGCGATGGCGGCCCGAGGCGGAGCCGTGGGGCGAGCCCGAGGAAGTGGCCCTCTTCTGCGGACTCGCCCGCAAGCGCGCGTGACCGGATGACGCCTCACGGCCTCCGGCCACGGTGACGGCGCTCAGGGTCTCCGGGCGGCCGCCACGAACATCGGGACCGCGAGGAGCATCCGGTCCGCCCGGGCGCGTTCGGTCTGCTCGGCGATCCAGGCGTCGGCCCGCTCGCCCGCGATCGCGCCCGTCGCCTTCGCCGCCTGGGCGAGCCCGTCGAGCATCGGCAGCATCGCCGTACCGGTGAACACCGCGGTCCGCACCTCGACGGTGACGTCCGCGAACCCGGCGTCGAGCAGCAGGTTCCGGTAGCGGCGGGCCACGCGCGGAGCGGGGATCGTGGCGGACCGCGCCTGAACGATGGTCCGGGTCAGCACCGGGTCGGCGGAGTCGATGATGAAGGCGTCCCAGTCCTGGCCGATGAGCACGACGCGCCCGCCCGGCGCGAGCACTCGCCGGGCCTCGGCGGCGGCGCGGTCCGGGTCGTCGAGCTCGTGGTAGACCTTGTCCGCTCGATAACCCGCGAGTTCGCCGTCGCCGAACGGCAGCTCGTAGGCGTCCGCGAGGCGGACGTCGACTCCGGGCCACCGCCGCCGCGCCACCGCCACCATCCGCTCACTGGCGTCGAGGCCGACCGCCTTCGCCCCGCGTTCGGTCAGCTCCACGACGGCTCGGCCCGCGCCGCACCCCACGTCGACGACCAGAGCGTCCGAGATCGGCTGGAGGAGCTCGTACGAGCGGGCCCGCAGGTCGGCGGCGCCGGGCATGGCGTCGGCCGTGTCGAGACGGCGGATGAGGGCGTCGATGTCAGAGTTCGTGGACATGCGCGGCATCCTGCTGCTTCAAGCCGACTTGAAGTCAAGCCGCTCTCACCGGATCAGAGAGATCACCAGAACGGCGATCGTGGCGGCCACGTACAGCGCGACGGTGGCCGCCACGGCCCTGGACCGGCGCCGCGGCGCCCAGCCGAGGGCGCCGAGCAGCACCGCGAGGGCGGGCAGGACGAGGACCGCGTGCAGGGTGATGCCGTGCACCCACTTGAGCGATCCGGCGGTGTCGTACGCCTCCTGCCGGTGCCCCGACCGGATCAGGACCTCACCCTTGGCGATCATCGCCGCGCCGGTCGCCAGCCCGACCATGAGCAGCCCGAAGCCCGCCCGCAGCGCCAGCCGCAGATCCGCCGGGCCGCTCGTCCGGCCCCGGAACGCCACGACCGCCAGGGTGCCGAGCACCGCGATGAGGACCGCGCCGCCGACGGCGAGGCTCATCGCGATCACCGTGCTCAGCGGCGTCTCGGTGTTGAAGTGCGAGGGGACGTGCCGCCATGCCTGCACCGTGATGCCGGCGACCTCCAGCACGCAGTCGGCCGCGAAGACGCCGAGGAGCCAGGCCCGCACGCGCGGGCGCAACGTCAGGTACGACGCGACCCACATGATCGTGATCAGGGTCAGCCCGAACGACAGACCGAACGTCGTCGGCTTGCGCCAGGACACCGGCCCCTCCCACGGCCCGCCCCGGACCAGGAACACCCCGAAGTGGAAGACCCCCGAAGCGATCAGCAGGGCCCCGATGAGCAGACAGGCGCGCTCGATCCGGCGCAGACCCGCCCACCGGCGGCGGACCCGGCCGGTGTTCTTCGCGCCTCGGATGGTCAGGGCCGTCCTCGCCGTCCGGGCGCTCGATGGAGCTGTCATGATGCCTCCCGTTCGCTCCCTGAAGGATGGCGGGAGGGCCGGCGGCCGGTCATCGGGCGGGAAGATGCAGCGACGCTGCGCCGACCACGGTAGGCCGCCGATGCACCGCCTACTCCCCGGGGAGTACGCCGTGGCGCTCCGCCGCGTGCGGAATCGCCGGCTTTCCGGGCCGTACGATGCTGTGGATCTCCCGGTCCCCGCGCGGGTCAGCTCCCGATCCCCGCGGGAGTCAGCTCCCAGTCCGCGCGCGGGTCAGCTCCCGGTCCCCTCGGGGGTCAGCTCCCAGTCCGCGCGCGGGTCAACATCCGATCCCCGCGCGAGCCGGCCGCCGATCCCCCGTGGAGGTCAGCTGCCGGTCCCGTTGGCGGGGCCGGCCCAGATGCCGCGGACGTGGCGCAGGTGGTGGCGCATCAGCGCCTCGGCGCCGCCGACGTCGCCGCGGGCGACCACGTCGAGCAGGTCGAGGTGCTCGCGCGCCGAGGGCAGCAGCTCGCCGCGCTCGGCCAGCTTCGGCACGCCGTACAGCCGGGAGCGGTGGCGAAGCTCGCGCACGACCTCGACGAGCTGCGCGTTGCCGGTCAGGGCGAGCAGCTCCAGGTGGAAGGTCTGGTCGGCCTCGATGTAGCCGAGGATGTCGCGGCGTTCGGCGGCGTCGACGATGGCCTCGGCGAGCGGCCGCAGCTTCTCGACCCCGGCGGGGGACGCGGCGACCCGGCCCACGGTCGGGACTTCGATCAGCGCGCGGATCTCGGTGATGTCGTCGAGGTCGCGGTCGGACAGCTCGGTGACCCGGAAGCCCTTGTTCCGGACCACGGTGACCAGGCCCTCTTTGACCAGGTCGAGCATCGCCTCGCGGACCGGGGTCGGTGAGACTCCGAACCGCTCGGCCAACGCCGGCGCGGAGTACACGACGCCCGGCCGCATCTCCCCGGCCACGAGCGAGGCACGCAACGCCTGCGCGATCTGCTCGCGGACGTTCTGCCGCGCCCCCAGCTGCGGCAGGTTCAGCTCACTCATGCCCCGTCCTTCCTATGACGGCCCCGGCGACGAGACGATCCTCCCAGGCCCGTACCGGCGCGAATGCACGGCCTCCGGCGCTCGCGCCACCACGTATGCCTCTACGAGCGGCACCCGCTCGCCGGTTCCCGGCCACACCGTTCGCCACCGCCTGGCTTCACTCGTTCGCCACCGCCCGGCCGCACCCATTCACCGCCGCCGGGCCACACCCCACCACCGCCTGGCCGCACCCGCTCATCACCGCCAGGCCACACCTCACCACCTCCCGGCCGCACCCGCTCACCGCCACACGACGGCACCCGCTCGCCGCCGCGCCGTCGCGGCCGGCTCGGGCGAGCCGGCCGCGACTCCGCGGCGCGCGGGGAGGGACTCACGTGACGCCGCCGAGGTAGGCCTCGACCACGCGGGAGTCGGCGGCCAGGTCGGCCGCCGGCCCGTCGAGGACGCAGCGGCCGTTCTCGAGCACGTAACCGCGATGGGCGATCTTCAGCGCGGCCTTGGCGTTCTGCTCGACGAGCAGCACCGACGTGCCGGCCTCGTTGATGTCGCGGATGACGTCCATCACCGCCGCGACGATCAGCGGTGCCAACCCCATCGACGGCTCGTCGAGCATGAGCAGTCGGGGGCCGGCGACGAGCGCGCGGCCGATGGCGAGCATCTGCTGCTCGCCGCCGGACAGGGTGCCGCCGTGCTGGTCGCGCCGCTCGGCCAGCTTGGGCAGCAGGGCGTACGACCGGTCGACGCGGCGGGCCAGTTCCTTGGCGTCGCGCACGAGGTAGCCGCCGAGCAGCAGGTTCTCGTGCACGGTCAGGGTGCTGAAGATCCGGCGGCCCTCCGGGACGTGCACCAGACCCCGGCCGACGATCTTGGGCGCGGATTCGCGGGTGATGTCCGCGCCCTCGTACGCGATCCGCCCGGCGCCCGGCCGGACGAGGCCGGAGACGGCCGACAGTGTCGTCGTCTTGCCGGCGCCGTTGTTGCCGAGCAGCGCGACGATCTCGCCCTCGCCCACGGTGAGCGACATCCCGCGCAGGGCCTGGACCCCGCCGTAGCTCACCTCCAGGTCACTCACCTCGAGCACCGCTGACCTCCTCTCTCGCCGCTTCGACCTCCGCCTCGTCGGCGTCCCGCCCGAGGTACGCCTCGATCACCGCCGGATCGCCCCGGACCTCCTGGGGCGGCCCGTCGGCGATCTCCTTGCCGAAGTTGAGCACGACCACCCGGTCGGAGACCTCCATGACCAGGCCCATGTCGTGCTCGATCAGCGCGATCGCGATGCCGAGGTCGCGGATCCGCCGGATGAGGTCGAGCAGTTCGGCCTTCTCTCCGTGGTTCAGGCCGGCCGCGGGCTCGTCGAGCAGCAGCAGCTTCGGGCGCCGGGCCAGCGCGCGGGCGATCTCGACCCGGCGCTGCTCACCGTACGGCAGGTTCCGGACGAGGCCGGTCCGGTCGCCGCGCAGCGAAACGAAGTCGAGCCACTTGTTCGCCTCCTCGGTGCCTTCGCGCTCGCTGCGGCGGTACCGGGGCGTGTGCAGCAGCGCGTCGACGACCCGCTGCCGCAGCCACAGGTGCGTGCCGGCCCGTACGTTGTCCAGCACGGACATCTCGCCGAACACCCGCAGGTTCTGGAACGTCCGCGAGACGCCCTTCCCGGCGATCAGCGACGGCCGCCGCCCGGTGACGTCCGCGCCGTCGATCAGGATCCAGCCCGCTGTGGGCTTGTAGAACCCGGTGACGCAGTTGAACGCCGACGTCTTGCCCGCGCCGTTCGGGCCGATCACCGAGACGATCTCGCCCGCGCCGACCTTGAAACTGAGCCCGTCCACGGCGAGCACGCCGCCGAAGGACAGCCGCAGGTCCTCGACTTCCAGCATCACCGCTCCCTCGATCGATGGGGCCACAGGCCCTGCGGACGGGCGATCATGACGATGATCAGCAGGACGCCGAAGGCGAAGAACCGGTAGTCGGCCAGGCCGCGCAGCACCTCCGGCAGGAGGCTGATCACGATCGCGCCGAGCACCACGCCGGGCGTCGAGCCCATACCGCCGAGCACGACCGCCATCAGCACGAGCGCCGACTGCAGGAACGTGAAGCTCGCCGGGGAGATCGCCGACAGCTGCGCGGCGAACAGCACGCCGGCCAGGCCGCCCCAGACGGCGCCCGCGATGTAGGCGGCGAGCTTCACCTTGTAGGTGTTGATGCCCATCGCCTCGGCGGCGTCCTCGTCCTCGCGGACGAACCGCCAGGCCCGGCCGATGCGGGACCGGCCGAGCCGGGCCGCGAGCAGCACGGCCACGGCGACGATGACCAGCACGGCGTAGTAGAAGACCACCGGGTCGGACGTCGCGTCGCCGAACAGGCCTGGGATGCCGTAGATGCCGGACGGGCCGCCGGTGATGCTCAGGTTGTTGGCGGTGATCCGGATGATCTCCCCGAAGCCGAGCGTCACGATCGCCAGGTAGTCGCTGCGCAGCCGCAGCGTCGGCCCGCCGATGATGACGCCCGCGAGCACCGTCACGACGATCACCGCCGGGATGGTCGCCAGCAGCGGGAGTTTCAACTCGGTGGACAGCACCCCGCTGGTGTAGGCGCCGACCGCGAAGAACGCGGCGTACCCGAGGTCGAGCAGGCCGCAGTAGCCGACGACGATGTTCAGCCCGACCGCGAGCATGACGAACACGACCGCGCTGGTCATCACGTCCATCGCGTACGGCGTGGCGATGATGAACGGCGCGAGCAGCCCGATCGCCAGGCCCGCCCAGCCGAGGTGGCGGCTCTCCAGGAATCGCGTGACGAACGTCGGGCCCCGGCCCTTCACCGGTTTGACCGGCGGGTCCTGCACGGCGGCGCCGTTACCCGCGCCGTTGCCGGCGCTCACGCCCGCTCCCTCGCCCGCGCTCATACGCGTTCCGTCACACGTTCGCCGAGCAGGCCGGTGGGCCGCACGGTCAGGAACAGGATCAGGAAGCCGAACGCGAAGACGTCACGCCACTGCCCGCCGACGAAGTGGGTGCCGAACGACTCCAGCAGGCCGAGCAGGAGGCCGCCGAGCATCGTGCCCGGGATGTTGCCGATGCCGCCGATGACGGCCGCGGTGAACGCCTTGAGCCCGATGATGAAGCCCATCAGGAAGTCGATCTTGCCGTAGTAGCCGCCGGCCATGACGCCCGCCGCCCCGGCGAGCGCCGAGCCGATGAAGAACGTCCGCGAGATGACCTTGTCGACGTCGATGCCCATGAGCAGGCACGCCTTCGGGTCGAGGGCGATGGCCCGCATGGCGCGGCCCTGGCGGGTCCGGGTGATCAGGACGTTCAGCGCGACCATGAGGACGACGGAGACCGCCATCAGGGCGATCTGCTGCCAGGTGATGCGCGCGCCCAGGACGTTCAGCGAGGTGCCGTCCAGCCGGACCGGGTAGACCTTCGGGTTCGGACCGGCGACGATGCGGGTGCCGTACTCCAGCGCGAACGACGCGCCGACCGCGGTGATCAGCAGGGACAGCCGGGGCGCGCCGCGCAGCGGGCGGTAGGCGATCCGCTCGATGACGACGCCGGACAGGCCGGTCGCCACCATCGTGAGGATCAGCACGACGAACAGGGCGACGAGCGAGGAGGACTTCACCAGCCCGCCCATCGCCCCGAGCATCGCGAACCCGCTGAACGCACCGAGCATGTACAGGTCGCCGTGGGCGAAGTTGAGCAGCTTGATGACGCCGTACACCATGCTGTAGCCCAGCGCGACCAGCGCGTAGAACGAGCCGACGAAGAGGCCGTTCCAGATCAGCTGTGACATTGACGCGGGCCTACTTCAGCGCGTCCTGGAGAACGAACTTGCCGTTCTTGACGACGAGGATCACGAAGCCGCCGCTGGTCAGGGTGTGCCGCGGGGTGAACTTCAGCGGGCCGGAGAACAGCTGCAGCCCGTCGATGCCCTCCAGCGCCGTGACCAGCTTGTCGCCGTCGGTGCTGCCGGCCTTCTTGATGGCCTCGGCCGCGACGCGCACCGCGTCGTAGGACTGGGTGGAGTACGGACCGGGCTCGGCGCCGAACTTCTGCTTGTAGCTGCTGATCCAGTTCTCCGCGCCCTGGATGGTGTCCGGGGTCTGGGTCATCGTGGCGTACGTGCCCTCGGCGGCCGTCCCACCGGCGATCTTGACGAGCTTGGCGTCCACCGCGCCGTCGCCGACCATGAACTTGCCCTTGTACCCGGCCTGCCGCAGCTGGCGGAGGATCAGGCCGCCCTCCTGGTAGTAGCCGGTCCAGTAGATGAAGTCCGGGTTCGCGTGCAGGACGTTGGTGATGTTCGCGGAGTAGTCGGACTCACCGGGCGTGACCGCCTCCAGCGTCGCCTTGTCCGGGCCGCCGGGCTTGTCGAGCTCGGCGGCGGTGCGCACCGCGATGTCCTTGGAGTACGAGGTGTTGTCGTGCATGAGCGCGACCTTCTTGGCGCCGCTCTTGGTCAGCCACGCCATCGCGGCGGCGGCCTGCTGGTCGCCGGTTCCGTTGACGAAGAACACGTGCTTGAGCTTCTGGTCGACCAGCTCGGTGGAGTTCGCCGCCGGGATGATCATGGGGATCTTGCGGCGGTCGAAGACCGGCAGCGTGGGCAGGGTCGCGCCCGAACAGTAGCCGCCGACCGAGACCGCGACGTTCGCGGCGACCAGCTTGTTCGCGGCGGCGACCGCGGTCTTCGGGTCGCACGCGTCGTCCTCCGCGCGCAGCTGCAGCTTGCGGCCGATCACCCCGCCCTTCGCGTTGATCTCGTCGATCGCCATCTGGGCGCCGTTCTTCATGTACGGGCCGATGTCCGCGCTGCTGCCGGACAGGGGGATGTCCATCCCGAGCAGGATGGGGCCCTTGTCCTTCTTGCTGCCGCCGCCGAGCACACCCTGGCCGCAGGCTGAGGCGGTCAGGGCGGTCGCCACCAGCGCGACGCCGAGCGCTGCTTTTCTCATAACGATCTCCGATGTGTGACAGGTAGGAGGAGATGGCGGCGCGGCCGGGATGGCCGCGCCGCGTCGGGGATGGTCGGTGTCAGGAGAGGGGGGTCACAGCAGGAACCCCTCGGGGAAGGGGTCGTCGGGGTCGAGGAAGTACTGCGCGGTGCCGGTCACCCAGGCCCGGCCGGTGATCGTCGGCACGATCGCGGGCCGCGAGCCGGCGACGGTCGTCTCCTCGGCGATCCGGCCGATGAACCGGCTGCCGATGAACGACTCGTTGACGAAGTCCTGGCCGGGCGCCAGCTCGCCGCGCGCGTGCAGCTGAGCGAGCCGGGCCGAGGTGCCCGTGCCGCACGGCGAGCGGTCGAACCAGCCGGGGTGGATCGCCATCGCGTGCCGGGAGTGCTTCGCGTCCGAGCCCGGCGCGACGAACTGCACGTGGTGGCAGCCGGCGATGTCGGGGTTCTCCGGGTGCACCGGACGGCGCTGCTCGTTGATCGCGTCCATCATCGCCAGTCCGGCGGTGAGGATGTCGTTCTTGCGGGCTCGCTCGAACGGGAGCCCCACCCGTTCGATCGGCAGAATCGCGTAGAAGTTGCCGCCGTAGGCCATGTCGTACGTGACGGGGCCGATCCCCGGCACCTCGACGGTCTCGTCCAGGGCGTCGGCGAACGACGGGACGTTCTGGATCGTCACGCTCTTCGCCGCGCCGTCGCGCACCGCGACCTCGGCGACGACGAGCCCGGCGGGCGTGTCGAGCCGGATCGTCGTGACCGGCTCGGTGACCGGCACCATCCCGGTCTCCACCAGCACGGTGGCGACGCCGATCGTGCCGTGCCCGCACATCGGCAGACAGCCGGAGACCTCGATGAACAGGACGCCGTAGTCGGCGTCCGGCCGCGTCGGCGGCTGCAGGATCGCGCCGCTCATCGACGCGTGCCCGCGCGGCTCGTACATCAGCAGCGTGCGGATGTGGTCGAGGTGCTCCATGAAGTGCGCACGCCGCTCGAACATCGTCGCACCCGGGATGACGCCGACCCCGCCCGTGATGACGCGGGTCGGCATCCCCTCGGTGTGCGAGTCCACGGCGTGGAACACGTGCTTGCTACGCATTGGTCTCCAGGTGCGCGGCGGCCTCCGTGGCCGCCCGCACGGTCACGGCCTGCTCCTCGGTCAGCGGCAGGCGGGGCGGGCGGCACGGTCCGCCGTACCCGCCCATGACGTCCATGGACAGCTTGATGGCCTGCACGAACTCGGTCCGGGAGTCCCAGCGCAGCAGCGGGTGCAGCGCGCGGTAGAGCGGCAGCGCCCGCTCCAGGTCGCCGTCGACCGCCGCCCGGTACAGCGCGACGCTCGCCTTCGGCAGGGCGTTCGGGTACCCGGCGATCCAGCCCTTGGCGCCCGCGATGGCCAGCTCCAGCAGCACGTCGTCCGCGCCGATCAGCAGGTCGAGCTCGGGCGCGAGCTCGGCGATCCGGTAGGCGCGGCGCACGTCACCGCTGAACTCCTTGACCGCGACGATGTGCCCGGCCTCGTGCAGCCCGGCCAGCATCTCCGGGGTCAGGTCCACCTTGGTGTCGTAGGGGTTGTTGTACGCGACGATCGGCAGGCCGGCCTTGGCCACGTCGGCGTAGTGCTCCTCGACGATCCGGTCGTCGGCGCGGTAGGCGTTCGGCGGGAGCAGCAGGACCGCGCCCGCGCCCGCCTCGGCGGCCTGCTCCGCCCAGCGCCGCGACTCGGCCGAGCCGTACGCCGCGACGCCCGGGACGACCCGATCTCCGCCGACCGCCTCCACGGCGGTCCGTACGACCCGCTCCCGCTCGTCGTCGGTGAGATTCTGGTACTCGCCGAGCGAGCCGTTGGGGCACACGCCGTCGCAGCCGGCGTCGACGAGCGCGCGGACGTGCTCGGCGTACCGGTCGAAGTCGACCGACAGGTCCTCTCGCAGCGGCAGCGCGGTGGCGACCAGGATGCCGTGCCAGGGCTTACGGTGGGCGATCATGCGGTTCTCCCTGATGCGATGTGACATTTCACGTTCTGCTGAGCGTGGCCGTCAAGATGTCCCCGGACTCGTGATACGTCCGTTATGCCGGGTTAATCGGATGGTTCCCGCGCCGGTACGACGCGGAACGGTCAGGACTGGTCGTCGGCAAGGCCGCCAGGACGTGCGGGCGGATCCTCCGCGGCGTCGCGGAGACGCACGGACTGGTCGTCGGCGAGGCCGCCGGCACGTACCGGCGGATCTTCCGCAGCCTCGCGGAGACCTACGGACTGGTCGTCAGCGAGGCCGCCAGGACGTGCGGGCGGATCCTCCGCGGCGTCGCGGAGACGCACGGACTGGTCGCCGGCAAGGTCGCGGAGGCGTACGGGCGGGCCCTCCGCAGCGTCCCGAGGAGACACGGACTCGTCCTCCGCGAGGTCGCGGAGGCGTACGGGCTGGGCGATCGGTCGTCGCGCCGCGGCGAGCAGGTCGTCCGGGCTCGGCGACCGGCCGCAGGCCGCGGCCGTGAGCCAGGAGGTCGCGTAGCCGCAGACCCGGCCCTGGCACCATCCCATGCCCGCGCGGCTGAGCAGCTTGGCCGACCGCGGATCGGTGGCCCCCAGACCGGCCGCCTCGGCGAGCCGCCCGCAGGTCACCTCCTCGCAGCGGCAGACGAGCGTGTCGTCGTCCAGGCGGCCCATCCATCCCGGGCGGACCGGGTACGCCTCGTGCATGGCCTCGGCGAACGCCCGCAGCCGCCGTCGTTTCGCGAGCAGCCGGCTCACGTGGGCCGGGTCCGGCGCGACCCCGCCCGCCGCCTCGGCGACCCCGAGCCCGGCCAGTTCTCCCTCGACGAGCGACAGCTGTGCGCCGCCGACCCCGGTGGTCTCCCCCGCCGCGTACACGCCGGGCACGCTCGTGCGCTGGGCGACGTCGACCGCGACCACCGGGCTGCCGTCGGCGTCCATGCGGGTGGCGCAGCCGAGTTGCAGGGGGATCTCCAGCTGCGGGGTGAAGCCGTAGCCGACCGCGACCGTGTCGCAGGCGATGATCCGCTCGTCCACCGGAGCCCAGTCCCGGTCGAGCCGGGCGACGGTGACCGCCTCGACCCGGCCGTCGCCGTGCGCCGCGACCACGGCGTGCCCGGTGAGGTACGGGATCCGGTGCCGCGCCAGCGCGGCGGCGTACCCCGCGCCCTCCCATGCCTTGCCCGGATTCCGGGCGAGGTGACGGGCGAAGCCGTACGGCCGGTTGCTCTCGAAGACGCCCACGACGGTGGCGCCGGCCCCGGCGAGGCCGGTCGCGACGGGGAACAGGAACGGCCCGGTGCCCGCCACGACGATCCGCTCGCCCGCCGTGACCCGGTCGCCCTTGAGCAGGGCCTGTGCGCCGCCCGCGGTGAGGACGCCCGGCAGGTCCCAGCCGGGGAACGGCAGCGAACGGTCGTACGCTCCGGTGGCGACGATCACCGATCGCGCGTCGATCCGTACCGGCCGCTCGTCGCGGTCCCCCGCGAGGGCGTGCACGGTGAAGCCGTCCTCGACGTGCCAGACCCGGTGGCCCGGCAGGTAGGTCAGCCGGTCGAGCGCGTCGCGCAACCGGACGAACGCGTCCCAGCCGTGGTGGAGGCCGCCCGTCTCGGCCGCGTGGTGCCGGTAGTACTGCCCGCCGGGGCGCCGCCCGGCGTCGACGAGCGCGACGTCCAGCCCGGCCGTCGCCGCCGTCACCGCCGCGGCCAGGCCCGCCGGCCCGGCCCCGATCACCACGACGTCATGCATCGGGACCACCGCCCTCGACCACGTCGCCGGACCGCGCCTCGACCATGCAGGCCCGCAGGGACCGACGGCCGTTGACGGTGATCAGGCAGTCGAAGCACACGCCGATCCCGCAGAACAGCCCGCGCGGCCGCTCGTCGAACCGGGTCGTCCGCCAGGACCGGATCCCGGCGGCGGTCAGAGCGGCGCCGATGCTCTGGCCCGGCTCGAACGGCACGGGCCGCCCCTCGAAGACGATCTCAGTCATACGGCCTCCGGAAAACGGTCGGGGCGGAACGGTCCAAGGTCGAGGTCGGGCCGCGCGCCGGTCAGGGACTGGGCGATCAGGTGACCGGTCGCCGTGGCCAGGCCGATTCCGGCGCCCTCATGGCCGCAGGCGTGGATGAGGCCCTCAGCGCGTGGGTCCGGTCCGATGACCGGCAGGTGGTCGGGGCAGTACGGCCGGAACCCGCAGTAGGCGCGGATGGCCGCGACGTCGCCGAGCACCGGGAACAGCCGGATCGCCTGGCGGGCGAGCCGTCGCAGGGCCGGCAGCGACATCGTCCGGTCGAACCCCACGCGTTCGCGGCTGGCGCCGATCAGGATCGTGCCGGACGGGGTGCCCTCGACGACCGCGGACGACTCGAGTCCCTCGTCGTCGCTGGCGACGTTCGCGACGTACTCGGCCGCGTACACCTTGTGCCGGATCAGCGGCGGCAGCGGCTCGGTGACGAGGATGAACCCCCGGCGTGGCAGGATCGGCACGTGCGCCCCGGCGAGGGCGGCCACCTCCCCGCCCCACGTCCCGGCCGCGTTCACGACCGCCCCGGCGGCGAGATCGCCGCGGTCCGTGCGCACCCCGGTGACCCGGTCGCCGGCGCGCAGCATACCGGTCACGGTGACGCCCGTACGGACCTCGGCCTTCGACGCGCGCAGCAGGTGTGCGGCGGCCAGCATCGGCTGGACCTGCGCGTCCTGCGGATAGAACATGCCGCCGGCCAGGTCCGGGGCCAGCTGCGGCTCGTAGCCGGGAAGGTCGGCCGCCGGCACGGAGTCCGTGTCGACGCCCGCGGCGCGCTGGCGCGCCGCCAGCTCCGCCAGTCCGGCGACGCCCTCCTCGGTCTCCGCGACCACGAGCCCGCCCTTGGCCTCGTACTCGAAGGCCGCGCCGAGCCCGTCCTGGGCGGCCAGCTCCGCCCACAGCGCCGAGGAGTGCAGCGCGAGATCGAGCTCCGGGCCCGGCTCCTTGTCGGAGACGAGCAGGTTGCCCTCGCCCGCGCCGGTGGTGCCGCCGGCCACCGCGCCGCGCTCGACGACGGTCACGCTCAGCCCGGCCCGCGCGGCGTAGTACGCACAGGCGGCGCCGACGACTCCGCCGCCGACGATGACCACGTCAGTGCTGCTCACAGGCAGTAAAATGTCACATTGTCCATGAACGCACAAGAGTCGGCGGACACGACTCATGGGAGAAGGCCGGGCATCCCTCCCCTACGATCCGCCGTCGTGGAAGACCTCCTCCATCGGCGCCCACCACTCTCCTTCGGCCGCCGACTCGACCGGCTGCTGGCACGGATCGGTCAGCAGCCACCACCGCCGCGTCGTCTCGTCCTCGGCGAGCCGCGCGAGGTCCGCGGCCAGGTCGTCGCCGTCGTACTCGTAGTAACTGAACAGCAGTCCGTCCCGGAGGAAGATCGAGTAGTTGCCGATATGGGCACGGTGCAGTGCGGCCAGCACGTCCGGCCACACGGCCGCGTGCAGCGCCCGGTACTCCTCTTCCTTCTCCGGCCGAAGCCGGATGACGGTGGCCACTCGCCTCATCGGCGCTCCTCACCTCTCGTAGCGGGACATCTGTGGTTGCCGGTGACCGGCCCGGAAGTCCGTCAGGCCGCGTGGTGCACGAGGCGACCGAGCGGCACCAGCAGCACCATGAGGATGACGACGTCGAACACCATCGCCGACATGTGGGCGCGGATCCAGTACCGCCGGTCACCGGCACCGCGCAACAGCCGGAATGAGGACCGGTGGACGGAGTAGCTCCTGATCGAGCAGAGCGCCAGTCCGAGGATCGCCCCGACGGTCGCGTAGGTCCCGACCGCGTCGGTGACCTTCACCCCGGTCGGAAGCGGATCCCGGGCGATGGACAGGAACCCCAGCAACGTCGCCCATAGAGTGGTGACCCCGGTCCTGGCCAGCGCCACTTCCAGCAGTTCACCGGCGGTCGCGTCGTCGCGGAAGCGCTCCTTGAGACTCATGGCGCGCAGCTCGGCGACCACCAGGGCTCGTGCGAAGACCCAGACCGCTACGCCGCCGACCAGGGTCGTCGCGTCGGCCAGCCACCACGGCGGGTCGGATTCGACCCAGATCCGCTCGGCATCGGGCCAGGCCAAGAGGAACAGGCTGAGCGCCGCGACGAGGACGATGTACGGCGCTCGGCGTGCGTTTCCGTCGGCGGCAGGGGCACCGGCGTCCGGCGGCGGGCCGCCGGGCTTCGGCCTGTCCGCGGCCTTCGGAGCGGCGGCGGTCGAGGTGGCGCCGCCCGGTCTCGTACGGCGCCGTCGCGACCGTCCCCCCACGGACATCCCCTCCCGAACTCGTACAAGCCGGGGGCCAACCTATCGGGATCATGCCCGTCACGAGCGGGAGCGAGCCGCGGTGGGGTCCTCCGCCACGCGGAGGACCCCACCGTGCACGCTAGGCGCGGGAGGCCTGGTAGTTCCGGAACAGCAGGTGGGTGTCGATGATGTCGGAGGACGCGCTCTTGATCGACCGGTAGATCCCCCACTTGGGCCGGACGTAGTCGCCCTGGTCGGGGATGTTGACGTTGGACATGCTGCCGTCGGCCACGACTGGCGCGCTGGAGCCGGTGCCGTTGCGGGCCACGAACCGGGCCTTGCCCTTCGGGCCGATCGTGAAGGTCCACTCGACGGTGATCCACTTGTCGCGCAGCGGGGACAGGCTGGTCGAGGCGATGTCCGGCGATCCCGACATGCTGTACGCGCGGGCATGGAACGTCTCGGTGCTGCCGCTCCGGCCCAGGTCCAGCGTGATCCAGGGCCCGCCGTTCGTGGCCGGCGTCTTGAGCTGGAAGATGTGCGTGAACTTGCTGGTGCCGTGCAGCGTGGACGGCATGTACATCTCGTACGAGATGGTCCAGGTCTCGCCGTTCTTCATCTTGAGGGCCGTGCCGTTGGACACCATGCCCTTGGACTCGGTCCGCTGCCGGTCGTTGTCGCCGGTGCTGTCCAGGTCGTCCTTGTAGATGTCGAACCGGTAGTGGTCGCCCTCGACGTAGACGTACTTGCGGCCCGGGTGCTTGCCGGCACGGTCGGCCTCGATGCCCTCGAACGCCTTCAGACCGTCAGTGGCCGGGTTCGGCGACCAGAGCACCTGTGCGGCGGCCGCCTTGGCGCCGAGGGGCTGGCTGTCGGCCGTCAGGCCACCGGCCGAGGCCGAGGCGCATCCGGTGAGCGCGATCGGCGCCGCCATGGCGGCGACGGCGAGCGATCCGAGCACGCGCCGGCGTTGGTACCGGGGAAATGCTGAGCGATCGGTCACGGAGACTCCTTCGCTGGTGCGCGAGGCGCGTGAGGTACGCCGCCACGCGACGGGGCGGGGGACCCCGAGCCGCGCGGTGAACGGCCGGCTCAGGGCGTGTGCGCCCATGCAATCATCGGAGGAGTCTTCTATCAATAAGGTTTCCTAAAAAAGGACGATCGCCCACGCGAACGCTCCTCCGAACCGTTGATGTGCACGCGAGCCTGCAGTAGATGCTCCGTTCCATGACACGTGCGACCGGGAGTGGGGACCGTATCGTTGCCCAGGAGGACGCGTCGCCAGAGAATGATACATCGGATGTTTACGGCCATCGCCTTTACATTGTAGATCAATATCACTTAGAGCGTTCAATTGATCACTCTTCGCTGTTATTCTGATTCGGTGACCTCCGAACCCCCCTCGGGCCGGCACGCGCCCGGCGACTTCGACCTCACCCATGACATCGCCGGCGAGCCGTCGTCGGCCCTGGTCGAGCAATGGCGGCGAAGCGGCGGGACCGCCGCTGACGCGCGGCGCCTCCTGAGCGGGTACGCGGTCGAGGGCTACAGCGTCGTGTCGGACTCGGCGGGGCTGACCCGGCTCAGCGAGCGGCTGACGCTCCTCGAGGTGCTCGCGCTCATCGACCGCCCCAAGCGGATCCTGCACGCGTACGGCAGGGCCGTCGGCGGCCGGGCGGTCGGGGTGTGGGCCGCCGACAACGGCCAGATGTTCCACCCGGCCGAGACCGGCGCCGCGACGATGCTGTCCGCCCTGCTGACCGTCCAGGACGAGATCCGGCGCCACTGCCAGGTCCGGATCGGCATCGGCGTCCATCACGGGACCTTCAGCGCGCTGGCCGGCGGCCTGTGCGGACCGGCCGCCGACGCGATCGAGGACCTCGCGGAGAACCACGTCGACGGCGGCGAGCTCGCCGTGACCGAGGCGGTGACCGATCGGCTCCCGGCCGGGCACCCCTTCGTCCTGCGGCGCAAGGACGCGCCGGCCCATCCGCTCGGCGCCGTCCATCAGGTGCTCGATGGGCCGCGCCTGGACGACGTGCGGCCGGTGAACGGCGAGCGATACCCCATCCCCTACTCCCCCGACCTGCACGCCGACCTGCTCCGGCTGGAGGAGCGCCCCGGAGACGCCGCGCTCCTGGCGGAGCTCACCGCCCGCCACCTCCGCGAGGGGACGGTCGTCCTGGCCGAGCGCGGCGGCGTCCCGGCGGAGACGCCCGACGTCGCGCTGCTGCGCGGCCTGTCCCGGTCCGCGCTGATGAAGGAGACGGGCCTGCGGCTGCTGCCCCCGCGCGGCGCCATCGAGATCAAGGTCGCCGGCCCGCTGGCGATCTATCTCTTCGACGAGCCGCAGTCGGCGGTGTGCTTCGCGCTGCGGCTACGCGCCGCCCTGGCCGACCACGACGTCGTCTCCCGGATCGGCGTGGACACCGGGCCGGTGCTGACCGGAGAGACGCCCGGCGGCGGCCGGGACATCGCCGGCGCGCCGGTCAACGTCGCGTCGAAGATGGCCCAGGACCTCGGCCGGCCCGGCCACGTCTACCTCAGCGACGCCCTGCGCGAGCACACCGGCCTGGCGTCCTTCGTCCCGGTCGAGAAGGTCGTCTCGGGGGTGCGCATCTGCTTCTTCGAGGGATGAGCACCGGCTCAGCGCAGGTGGCGGGCGAGGAAGTCCTCGGCGCGACGCCAGGCGCGGGCGGCCGGCTCGGCGTCGTAGAACATCGGCGCCTTGCGGTTGTGGAAGGCGTGCCCCGCCTGCTCCTCGACGTGGATCTCGACGTCGGGCCGGTCCGCGACGGCGGCCTCGATCCGGGCGACCTCCGCACGTGGGATGTACGGGTCGCTGCCGCCGAAGTGCAGCTGCAGCGGCCGTTCGATGGAGTCCAGGAGGGCAAGCTGTTCCGGCACGGCGGAGCCGTAGAAGGACACGACGGCCGCCGCGGTGCCGCGTGCGGCGAGGGCGAAGGCGATCGAGCCACCAAGGCAGAACCCGACGATCCCCACCGGGCCGTCCACGTCGGGAAGGCCGGCGAGGTGGTCGAGGGCGGCGGCCGCGTCAGCCGCGCCCTGCTCGGCGTCGAAGCGCTGGGCCAGCTCGAGCGACTCCTTGAGGCCCGTCTCGTCGTGCCCGGCACGCCAGCCGGGCCGCATCCGCCAGAACAGATCCGGTGCGGCGGCGACGTATCCCAGCCGGGCGAGATCCTCGGCGACCGCCTCGATGTAGTCACTGACCCCGAAGATCTCCTGAATGATCAGAACTCCGGGCCCGGTGCCGCCCTCGGGCAGCCAGACGTTCAGGTCGAACGCACCGCCGGGAACCGTCACCTGCTCGACACGTGAAGTCACGGCGCCCAGCGTAGATCACACCGAGGAGGACGGCCGGTCCGGCCCGGGCCAGGCCGGGCCGACAGCCGCCTGGGCGGGGCCGGGCCGACGGCCGCCCGGGCGGAGCGGGGCCGACGGCCACCCGAGCCGGATGGTCAGGAAGGTTGTGGAGGTGGACCCTCCAGGGCCGCGGCGCTCCGGACGCGGCCGGCTCGGTGGTGGCTGAGCTCGGTGGTGGCTGAGCTCGGTGGTGGCTCAGCGCGGCGCCGAGCCGTCGGCGCCTCGACGCTCCTCGGGCAGCCGGTAGCAGTAACCGACCCGCCGTACGGTCACGAGGCGCCTGCCGTGCCGCCCGAGCTTTCGGCGCAGCCGGTGGACGTGGACGTCGACCGTTCGCGGGACGACCACGCCCGCGCCTTCCCAGACGGCGTTCATCAGGTGGATCCGGGTGAACACCTTTCCCTGCCGTGCCGTCAGGTAGTCCAGCAGCTCGAACTCCTGGAACGTCAGCGGCACCTCCGCCCCGTCCACCCAGACGCGCCTGGCGTCGCGCTCGACCACCACGTCGTCGGGCTCCTCTTCGGGACGCTCCCGGCTCACCGCCGGCTGCCCGGGCGTCTTGAAGGCCACCGTCGGCGTCCCGGCGTCAGCCGCCGGCAGGAGATGCGCCGTGATCACCATCACCTGGCCCGTCTCGGGGATCGGGATCACCTCGAGGAGGCCGCCCGGCGGCACGTCGCCGCCGATCGCCGGGAGCACATCGCCGAGCCCGCGCTGATCGTCGTCCTGGAGGCCGGGGTCGAGCTTCGCAACCTGAAGTCGTGACATCGACTGACTTCCTTCGTTCCCATGGGTACGGATCTTCAGGGCCGGGGCGTCGAGGACGCACACAGGGCGCTGGCCTGCCGGCGCAGATCGACGTGCCGGCGCACCGTCAGGGGAACGTTGCGACTCACGATTCCAGACTGCGGAGTATTTCCTACTTTGTCAACTTGAAATATCGCGAATTATTCCCGCCACGTGATTCCGTCGATCGGGATGAGTCAGCGGGATGGGGGTAACCCACGGCAGTGGACCGGATGGGCCGTGGGAAGGGCGCCGGCGGCCGCGAGCGCGTCGCCGATCCGCCCACCCGTCGTTCCGCCCGGTGGTCCTGGGAGTCGGAAGGAGAAGAGCGTGATCAAGCTTGTCGTACGATCGGCCAAGGATGAATGGCGGCCCTAGGGTGAAGACCACCATCATTCGGCGTGGAGGTGGAGACGACATGGCGGCGGATCGGCCGGAGGAACCGACGCTGGATGTGGCGATCGAGACACGGGGCGAGTGGTCACTGATCCACGTGGCCGGGGAGCTCGACTACACGACCGTCGGAGGGCTCCGCGAACGCCTGGACGTCATGCTCTCGGCGGGGCAGTCCCGGATCGCCCTCGACCTGTCCGCTCTGGACTTCTGCGACTCGGTCGGGCTCGGCTGTTTCGTCGGCGCGTGGAAGCGCGCCCGTAAGTCCGGCGGCGACCTGCTCCTCCTGCGCCCCGCCGGGCACGTCCAGCGGATGCTCCGGATCACGGGGCTCGACAGGTTCCTCTCCAGCCTCGACCAGCTTCCCGGCGCCGGGCCGGCGGCGGTGACGCGGATCTGACGCTGGCCCGGTAGGACAAGGCCGGCGGCACTCCACGTCGTGCAGCCCGACCGCCGAGGCCGACCCGTCAGACCGGCGACGTGCCCATCGCAGCCAGCCAGACGGCCTTCTCCGCCAGGGCCGTCGCGAGGCCATCCCGGCTCTGAGGCGAGTGGCCTTCTCCCGGAAGCAGGACGAGCCGCGCTCGGGTCCCGTTGGCGATGAGCGCTTGAAACAGAAGCGTGGCCTGGGTCACGGGGGTTGCCGGATTCGGGTCGGCCTCGCCGTGGATGATCAGAACCGGCCTCCGGATGCGCGGCGCGTTAACGATCGCGTCGAAATCCTGGTAGACGCGCGGAGCCTCCCAGAGCGTACGGGTCTCATCCTGGAAGCCCAAGAGCGTCAACTGCCGTGAGTACGCACCGCTCTGCACGATCGCGGTGGCGAACAGATCACAGTCCGCGATGGCCAGCAACGCGAGTGTCGCGCCGAAACTGGCGCCGCCGACGGCGAGACGAGACGGGTCGGTGCGATCGGCGACTCCGCTGCCGAGCACCGCGTCGCGAATCTGCCGGACGAGGCAAGGCCGGATCTCCTCATCGGGAACACCCGGCGACCAGCGAGGGACGATCCTCAGGTCGAGCACGCCGAACCCGGCGAGGGTCAGCCAGTGGGGATCGAGCGCGGCGCCCTCGGCGGGGACCGCCTCGTCCGCCTGCGACAGCCAGACGAGGACGGCCGACGGATCCGGTCGCGCGGGCAGGTGGAGCGCGAACTCCGCGCCCGCCTCGGGAATCCGGCCGCGCAGCGGCGGCGGCCCTCCGGGGTGGGCCGGCAGCGGGGACCGCACCCGCCGCTCGCCGCAGACCGGCCGTACGTCGCCGGGGTGCCAGCCCGCGACGGTGATGAGCTCCTCACCCGCCGGCACGGTGAGGTCGCAGAGCCGACTCGCGGCCGCCGTCGCCGTCGTCCCCGTCGTCCTGGTCGTCGCCCCCGTCGTCCCGGTCGTCGCCGTCGCCGCCGTCATCCCCGTCGTCCCGGTCGTCGCCGTCACCGTCCCCGTCGCCGCCGTCATCCCCGTAGTCGCCGTCGCCGTCGTCGCCATCCCGGTCGTCGCCCCCGCCGTCCCCGTAGTCGCCGTCGCCGTGGCGGCCGTCGCCGTGGTGATGGTCGTCGCGCCCTCCTCCGGCACCTCCCAGACGGCCAGCTGGTTCGCGGCATCGATGGTGGCGAACCGCCGACCACCCGCCACCGGACGGGAAGCGACCGCGGCGATCTTGATCAGCGTGGGCGGCCGGAGGCCGAGGCTCAGACAGCGGACGGGCCGCGGTGAACCGGGGTCGACGACGAGGACGGAATAGGCACCATCGGCGTCCAGCGCGAGGAGGAAGAGGCCGTCCTGGCAGTGCGCGTGGAGGTAGCGCCCTCGGTGCCGGTGCAGCGGGCGTGCGGGCTCGATCGAACCGTCCACCACCGCATACGAGGTGATCGCGAAACCGTCCGGTTGGCGCGTGACCACGACGAGGTGCGCCGTCACGGTCGTCGCCGCCGCCGTCCCTCTGGTCGTCGCCGTCGCCGCCATCCCCGTCTCCGTCCCCGTCCCCGTCGCCATCCCCCCCATCCCCGTCCCCGTCGCCATCGCTGCCATCGCTGCCATCGCTGCCGTCGCCGTCCCCGTCGCCGCCGTCCCCGTAGTCGTCGCTGCTATCCCCGCCATCCCCGCCATCCCCGCCGTCGCCGCCATCCCCGCCATCCCCGTCCCCGTCGCCGCCGTGGCGGCCGTCGCCGTGGCGGCCGTCGTTGCGGTGGGCCCGCTGGTGCGCGGGGGCGCGCAAGGTGGCGCGTGGCGGGCGGCTCGGACCCAGCAGAACTCGAGCAGTGGGCCCTCGTCGGCCTGGATCAGGTGTTCGTCCGCCGATCCGGGGATGCCGACCGCCACGACCGTGCCGCCGGACATCGCCGGCGCGAAGGCGGCGACGTGCCCGGTCGGTGCGCCCCGCACCCGTTGGTACGGACGGGCGTCGAGGGGGATCCGCTCGACCGCTCCTCCCGCCGGATCCAGCGTGACGAAGCGGGATGGCCGGTCTTCCGTGTCGTGAGCGTCGGCGAGGACCCGGACCCGTTGGCCCGGTGCGGCCTCAAAGACCCGGGGCATCACCTGGTGGACTGGAACGTCGTGCAGGCCGCTCGACACATCCACCGGCACCACGAGTGCCTCGCCCGCCCAGGCCACAGGGAGCTCGTCGCCCGGAAGTAAGGCCGGCGCCGGGGCCGGGAACGTGACCGAGCGTGCCGCGGCGTCGGCGATCCAGCACCGCGGGCCGCCGGGTTCGAAGGCGACGCCCGCGAACAGGTGATGCTCCGTGGGGTGCTGGACCGGTCTCCCGAGCACTTCTCGCAGCCGCTCCGGAGCCCACCGCGTGCCGTCCGGGAAATGAAAGGACAACCGTCCGGACGGAAGGCTCGTGGGAATTCGGCCGGAACGCACGGTGGGCGGATATGGCATTCGGATGAGCGAGCTGCCATATCCGCCACTGTGAGATTCCGTCTCGGTCTGGGCGCACGCGTCGAGCATGTCGCAGACCTGTTTCCGGAGTCTCTCGTCGATCATGTCACCCGCCGCAAAGACCGGTGACTTTAAACCCTGGAAGGACCTTTATGCCCTGCAGCAGTAGACCTTGTACCCGGTCCAGCAGCAGGCACCGTCGCCGCAGGTGTTGCGATTCCGCTCGGTGTATCCGGCCGGGCAGTTGCCGGCACAGAACGGCGCCGTCCCGTCCCAGTAGCAGGACTCGGCCTCGCGCTCGTTGCGGTAGGGGGTGACGGTGAAAGTGGTGCGTGTCGCGGCCATTTCTTGAAGACCGTGCATGCGTGGCAGATCCTTTCTTTTTGCGACTACCGGCCATCCCGGTACTTACAGAATGACCTGCCGTGAAACCGATGTCAATGAGCAATTCTTGATCCTATTGTGATCGAAATTAAATGCACTCACTGCGGAGGTTCGCCCGTTTTCGGATATCTGATCAATTCGACCAGATAATTACCGGGTGGCGTGTCGATGTCCAGCGGAACGCCCGCGATCTCGATCCAGGTATAGACGCGGTATCCCCCGTGGGACTCGGGCAGCGGGTCGGTGCCCACGACGAGTTGCGCGGGGACGCCGCAGCGGTGCAGGGCCGCCACGACGAGGGCGTTCTCCCGCATCGGAGCGCAGAAGCCGGCGAAGAGCCGCAGCGTCAGGACGATCGGCGTGACGGGCGGGCGGACGGCGCGGCGCCGGCGGGGTCGCCGGTCCATTCCGGCGATGAGGTCGGGCAGGTCCTGGCGGCGCAGCCGCAGTGCCGTCCACATCGCGCTGATCGTTGTCGTCATGTGGTCACCTGTGAGCGCGGTCGGCTGGAGTGGGTCGTCGAGTGGCGCAGCAGGTCACGGATCGCGGCGAGTCCATGGGCGGCCTCGGAGATCGCGATGCCGTTCGCGTCGTACGCGACGGCGGCCGGGAACGCTCCACCCGCGGCCGTCGCGTCCTCTTCGGTGTCGGCACGCCGGAAGCGCACCGGGCAGTCGGCCATGGCCTCGTAGCGGTCGCGCTGAGCCTCGAGAGCGGTGCAGTAGGGGCAGGACTCGGCCGTGAAGATGACGATGTGGTCGACGTCGGCCGGTGCCGGGAGGTCAGCGGTGCCGGAACGGCGCCGGAACCAGACGACGGCGGCTCCGGCGACGCCGACGCCGGCGGCGGCCTCGCCACAGGCGGGCCAGACTCCCGGCGGGCCGATGACACCGGCGAAGGCCGCCACCGCGACGACGGCGCACCCCGCGGCGTGCCCCGTCGTGAACCGCGTCGGAATCCAGCTGCCGAAGCACGCGCACCGGCGCCCCCTCATCCGGAGCGCGGCGATCGTGTACGCGGTGAAGACGGCGCCGAGCAGCCCCAGGCGCGCCGGGACGGGCGACGGGGCGAGCGCCGCCACGACCACGAGGCCTTCGGCCACCGTCACCTGGGCCGGCCCCGCGAGCCTGCGCGAGCGGCCCGTCATGGGCCAGATGACGCGAGTGGTCTCCCAGTCGGTGAGCTTGGCGGCGAGGCTGAGGGCGAGAACGGCGACGCCGCCGACGAGGACGGCGGCGGCGCACAGGCCGGCGAGCTCTCTCATGCGGTCTTCTCCTGCTCGATCAGCCACCCCTCCTCGACGCCGGCGCGGATCTCGGCGGCGAGGGCGGGCGGTGGCGGGCCGGCCGGTGCCGGGTCGGTGCCGGCGAGCAGCGCGGCCAGCTCGGAACCGATCTGCCGGGCGGCCGGGCGGGCGCCGTCCAGCACGAAGGCTCCCCCGAAGGGCATGGGATGCAGGCTGATGCCGTCGTGGAGCCTCCAGCTCATGAGCCCTCCTTCGTCGGGGGAGTGACCAGGCGCGCCATGCTGACGATTCGCTCACTCCGCTCACTCATGAACCCTCCTCCGTCGGGGAAGCGACCAAGCGCGCCATGCTGACGATTCGCTCGCTCATGACCGCCCTCCCGTGGCCAACAGGTCGGGGTGGCACGTGGCGGCGGCGCAGAGCCGGCGTAGTGCCCGCGCGTCGGCCAGCACCCGCATGGAGTCGGCGAGAACGGCGCGCAGGCGGTCGTGGACGATCCAGGGGCTGCCGTCGGCCTGGGCGAGCAGTGCCGCGCGCTGCGCCGGCGTGGCCAGGCGGCGGGTGACGAAGGCGGCGGCCAGCAGGCCGTCCCGCTCGTCCGGCGTCACGTCGCCGGGCCGCCGGCCGGACGGGACCAGGTCGTGCAGCAGCGGGGCGGCCTGGATGTGGCCGTCGCGGCGGCGTACCCGCAGGCGACCGTCACGGGCCAGGAGCACCGCTGCGCCGAGCACCACCGGATGGGCGCAGACCAGGACGGGGTCGACCCTCTGGTCGCCGGGTGCCGGGCGCTCGAGAAGGTCGAGAACGGTGTGCAGGGCCTCGGCTCCGGGGACCGCGCCCGTCGTGTCGTCGACGAGGGGAAGCAGGTGGCTGGCGGTCTGGGCGGAGGTCACGGCGGCGCCGGCCTCGGCGACGGCCGGAGAGATCCAGCCACCCGGGAGAAGGGCGTCGGCATCGTGCGCGTGGTCGTGCGCCGGCGCGGGATCGTCGGTGCGCGGCGGGCTCCAGGCCCGCCACCCGGGGCGGCCGAACAGGGTCGGGAACGGCGCGGCCATGGTGAGCTGCCGCCATCCGGTGCGGAGCCGGCCGGGCGTGTCGGCGACGCCGGTCAGCAGCCGGACGATCCCCGCCCCGCTGAGGAGTGGTCCGGCCTCATCTCCGGCACCCCGCAGGAGCTCGGGGGACGGCGGCCAGGGGTCGCCCGCACCGGCCCGGTGGTCGTCGCAGGCCCGTCGCCAGTGCTCCGTGCCGTCGATGACCTCGGCGCCGACGGGGAGTCGTCCGCGCCGCCGGTCGAGCACTGGGACGTCCAGGTGGACGTGGAGGCGCCGCAGCCGCGCCGGGTCGACCGCGGCCAGGGCCGCCGCGCCGAGCCCGCCGCCGTCGCCGAGGAGTCCGCGGCCTCCGGCGGCCATCAGGGCCTCGTCGACGGCGTGCCGGAGGGCTCGGCGGACCACCTCGCGCGGGTCGGTGGGACGCCCGAGGATCCGGCGGGCCTGGTCGGCCAGGGCGGCGAGGTCGAACTCGTCCAGGGTGAGGCGCTCCCGGCCGCCGGACGTGCTCAGGGCCGTGCCGCACGCCAGCTGGAAGACCCCTTCGTGTGGCGTGAGCGGCATCGGCACCGGCTGCCCGGCCAGCGTCGCCGCGACGGCGGCGACCCAGGGGGCGGATCCGTCGCCCGCCACGTCGGCCAGGTCGGTGGAGAACCGCACCACGCGGCCGTCCGGGCCGTCGGCGACGGCGTAGAAGAGCCGTGTCTGCGACAGCGCGCCCCTGCCGAGAGTGCCGGTGGCCGGGTCGGCCCAGGTCTGGGCGAGACGGCCCGCGGCGGCGAACGGCCCGACGACGACGGGACCGGCCCCCGACCCCGCATGGGAGCCCACCCCCGCCTCGGGCCTCCACCTGGGCGTCGACGCCCCCGCGCGGGAGCCCGCCTCTGTCTCAGGGCCGGCCGTCATGTGGAAGCCCGCCCCGCTCACCCCTGCCCCGGAGTCCGGCGCCGACGAATGGCGGCTTCCGCAGGAGCAGACCGTCTCGACGACCATCCGTCCGGCCGTGGCCGTACCGGTGAAGCCGACGGGTGTCCCGCCCGAAGCGCAGCCGACGGCCCGCGCTCCGGGCGGGGCACCGGTCAGCGTGCCGCCCCGAAGGGTCGAATCCGGCAAGCTGTCGCGTTTTCCCACCGATCACCCCGAAGAATCAGGTCCGGACATCCCGTCTAATTTCACAATTCTGCGCCACCCAGACAACCGATCTTTCACCGGAAAGAGACCGCTGCTTGGGCGGCACATTGCCCCGACCTTACCAAGGCCGATCGACATTGCCGAGATGCCAAGTGAATTGTCCAATGATGTAGGCATTCGCGGGCGCTCGTCATTTCCTCGCCGCGCGTGGCAGACTGCCGGACGGTAACGGGAGAGCATGGCGCGAGGAGAGGCGGCACCATGACGATCGAGGGTCAGTGGCGGCGTTTTACCGAGATGCGGCAATTGCTGGCCTTCGGGGTGGCCCTCGGGTGGCGAGCCGACCGCCGCCGGGTCGTGGCCGTCCTGCTCCTGCAGATCCTGCAGTCGATCGGGCTGGGCGGCATGATCCTCGGCGGACACGGAGTGGCCGACGGGCTGCTCGGCTCCGCGCGCGGACACGCCGACATTCCGCGCGCCGGAATATCGGCCCTCATCGTCATGGCTTTCGCATTCGTCAACAGCACGCTCAATGTCATCGGCCTCCTTCATCAAAGCGTGCTTCGGGTCGCCATCGAACGCGACGCTGTCGAGGCGGTGACCGCGGCCACGGCCCAGGCGGATCTGCTGGAATTCGAACGGCCCGGATTTCACGACACGGTTCGCCTTACACTGACGGCGGCCCAGATTCACGCGCCCAATCTGCCGTTCACCGTCATGACGGTGACGCGGACGGCGTTGACGCTGGTGACAGTCGTGATCGCGCTCATCGCCATGGCCTGGTGGCTGCTTCCGCTTCTGCTCCTCGCGGCGATCCCGTCGATACGCGTCGCGCTGCTCCAGCAGCGGTCCCATTTCGACCTGCAGCGGAGTCTCACCGAGAACCAGCGCACTGCCGGATACCTCACCCAGTTGCTCACCGGCAGGGATGAGGCCAAGGAGCTTCGCGCATTCGGCCTGAGCCGTACCTTCTTCGACCGGTTGACGGCCTGTTATGGCCGCACGCTGAGCGCGGAGGTCGCGTTCCGGCGCCGATTCCTGTGGAAGGAGATCCGGGCGCGGCTGGCCGGGCACGCCGTGGCGGCCGCCGCAGTCGGCGGTCTGATCGTCGCGACGGCCTCGGGGGTCATCGGCACGGCGGCCGCGCTGACGGCGCTCGGCGGCCTGCTGATCGGCGTCCAGCAGGGCATCGCGCTCACGTCCGTCCTGCGGGCGTCCGGTGACTCCCTACGCCACCTCGACGCGCTGCGGACGTTCACCGCCGGCGTGGGCGGCCCTCCGCCACCGCCCGCGATCACCCGCTGGTCGTTCGACTCCCTGCGGGCCCGCCGGCTCTGCTTCACCTACCCGGGGGCCGCCCGTCCCGCGGTGGACGGCGTGTCGATCGACCTTCGCCCCGGCGAGGTCATCGCCCTCGTCGGGGAGAACGGCTCGGGCAAGACGACGCTGACCAAGCTGCTGACCGGGCTGTACGTCCCGGACGCCGGGGAACTGCTGGTCGACGAACGGCCCGTCGCCTCGGCCGCCGAGCTACAGGCGCTGTCCACGGTGCTGTTCCAGGACTATCTGCGCTACAAGCTGTCCGTCGCGGAGAACATCGCGCTCGGCGACCCGGCGTTCCTCGCAGACCGTGGCAGGGTCCTCGGTGCTGCGCGGCGCGCCGGCGTCGCCCCGATCGTCGCGAACCTGCCCGGCGGGTACGACACGCTCCTCGGGTCGGAGTTCACCGGCGGCACGGACCTGTCCCTCGGGCAGTGGCAGCGCGTCGCGCTGGCCCGGGCGTTCTTCCGGCAGGCGCCGCTCGTCGTGCTGGACGAGCCGACGGCGGCGATGGACGCACGCGCGGAGGCCGACCTGTTCGCCCGCATCCGGGAGCTCTTCGCCGACCGTACGGTCCTGCTGATCTCCCATCGGTTCTCGAGCGTCCGCTCGGCCGACCGGATCCACGTGCTGTGCCAGGGCAGGATCATCGAGGCCGGCACCCACGACGAGCTGATGGCCGCCGACGGGACGTACGCCGAGTTCTTCCGCGTCCAGGCCGCCGCCTACCTCGACGACCCGGCACCGCGGTCGCGATCGATCAAGCCGGTGTGAGCCGCCACCGGGCCGTGTCCGCCGACACGGCCCGGCGACGCCTCACCAGCCCGCGGGGCCTGTCCGCCGACACGGCCCGGCACCTCACCGGCCCGCGGGGCCTGTCCGCCGACATGGCCTGGCACCTCACCGGTCCGTGGGATCCGCGCCGGTCTTCTGGGCGGCGAGGTTGGACGACCGCCCGTAGGCGAACGCCCGGACCCGGTACGACGCGACCCGCTCCTCCGGCAGGGTGATCAGCCCGAAGGAGTCGATGTCCGGGTCGATGACCGCGACCACCTGGAAGTCGGGGCGTCCGCTCGGCCGGGACTCGAGCAGGTATCCGTCCTCGTCGCCGGAGTGGTCGGTCCACGTGAACCTGATGCCGTTCGACGCCATGACGGTGCCGCGCAGATCCGTGGGGGCCGCCGCGGCGCTCCCGTCTCGTACGGTGTGCCGGTCGGCCGGGCCGCCGATGCGCCGGGGAGTCGCCCAGTCGTCACCGCGCTGCGCGTCCGAGCCCTTCGGCCGCCCTCCGGGGACGGTGACGTCGATCGGGCGCGAGGCCGGCCCACAGTAGGCACGGACCCGGTAGTAGAACGACGTCTGCGGCATGAGGTCCGGATGCGTGAACGTCGTCTCGCCCGGCGGAGCGAACCGCAGGACCGTGTACGGGCCGCGGGGGGCCGTCGCGAACTCCACGACATGACCGGCGACACCTCGCTGCGTGTCCCGCCACGTCAGCGTGACCTCCGTCGGCTTCACCAGAGTGGCGGTGAGCCGGATGGGCTGATCCGTCGCGGCAGGCCGGGTGGCGGGCCGGGACCCGCAGCCCGCCAGGCCGAGCACGAGGAGGAGCGCCAGGATGGAGACCCTCATCGAGGGGGCCTACTTCTGCCAGAAGCTGATGTCGCTCCACTCGACCTTGATCGGCCCCTTGCCGCTGGCGGTGCGGTAGGCGCCGAACTTGTCGTAGAAGCTCCCGCTCTCACTCGACGTCGTGTATTTCAGCGACCCGTTGATGTAGACCCGGAGCTGCTTTCCGACGACGTGGACGGTGTTGACCCGGACGCGGGTACCGACCGTCGCGCCGGTCGCGATGGTGTCGCCGCCGTGCACGGCGTAGAGGCGGCCTCCGTTCTCGACGGCGAGCAGGAAGAACGGCCCGGTCGTCTTGAACGTCTGCTTCAGGCTGACCCGGCTGCCGCCCATGCTGACGATGCGGAAGTAGCCCTCGAACTGCCGGGTGCCGCTGGAGTACGTGTCGTACCGGCGCTCGGCTCGCTGCTCGCCGCTGGAGTTGGAACAGCTCAGGGTGAACGTCAGGCCGTCGACCTTGCCGCAGCCCTTCTCCTGGACCTTGTAGCCGGGTGAGTACGACGTCCAGGGGCCGGACTCGACGGGGTCCGCCGCAGCGGCGCCGGGAAGGGCGAGGACGCCGAGTACCGGTGCGGCGGCGAGCGCCCCTGCCGCGAGCCGCGTCCGGGTGGGAGATCGCATGAGTCCCTCACATCCCTCTTTGATAAAGCTTCCTTACAATTAATTCATAGGACCACCATCCACCGCTCAGGTCAATATGCGCAAGCCAACTGGTCACCGGTAGACCGTTCCATTATGAGGAATGCCAGGTGAAGGCCATAGATAGTCAACGGCGCCGAGCGCAGCGGTGCCGGAATACATCCGATCAGTGCGGCGAAGGCACGCGACGGGGCGGGGCCGTCTCTGCGGCGGCCCGCTGATGAGGCACAATAGGGGGATTGAGGTGATGGGGCTCACCCACAACCGCGGCACCGCCGCTGACGGTCCCTGACTTGACGTCAGGGAGGTGCCGTGCCGCGAAGGGTCGTCGTCGTGACGTCCACGGTCCGCCGGTCCGGCGGCCGCCCGCCCCGAACGGGCGCCTCCCGCATCCGGACGATGATGAGCACCCACCCCGGAAGGATGGCCGTGACCTCACGATTCCCCGATGGCTCGGTCGGCGGCCGCGCCGATCTGCCGATCGATCCCGACCTCGACCTCGATGACGAGGACACCGAGGCCCAGGGCGACGTCTTCGCGCTCAGGGCGGCACCCCGTCGCCGGCGCGAGTGGAGCGTCCTGGCGACGATCTCGCTCGGCGGCTCGCTCGGCAGCCTCGCCCGTTACCTCGTCTCCGTGGCCGTCCCCGTCGCGCCCGGCCACTTCCCCTGGGCCACCTTCCTGATCAACGCGTCCGGGTGCTGGGCGCTCGGCCTGCTGATGGTGTTCGTCCTGGACGTATGGCCTCCGAACCGGTACGTCCGTCCCTTCTTCGGCGTCGGAGTCCTCGGCGGCTACACCACGTTCTCCACCTTCGCCGTCGAGACCAGGAACCTCGCCGGGCACGGCGCGTGGCTCCTCGCCGGCGGCTACGTGCTGGCCAGCCTGGTCGGTGGCCTGGCCGCCGTCGGGTGCGGGATGATCGTCGCCCGCCTCGTCGCCGGCCTGCCCGTACGCCGGAACCTGGAAGGGAAGCGCGCATGAGACTGCACGGCCGGGCCTGCCGCGTCACGATCTTCATCGGCGAGACCGACCAGTACCACCACAAGCCGCTCTACACCGAGATCGTCCATCGCGCCCACGCGCGCGGGCTGGCCGGAGCCAGCGTGTTCCGCGGCATCGAGGGATACGGTGCCTCCTCCCACATCCACACCAGCCGGATCCTGTCGCTCAGCGAGGACCTGCCCCTGGCCATCGTGATCGTCGATGCCGAAGAAAAGATCGTCGACTTCCTCCTCGAGCTCGACGACCTCATCGACGAGGGTCTCGTCATACTCGACCAGGTCGAGGTCTACCGGTACGTCGGCCGCGGCACCGCCCCGGAGGAGCCGTGATCATCCTCCTCGTCCTGCTCGGCGGCGCCGTCGGCGCGCCCAGCCGCTACCTGCTCGACCGTTACGTCCAGCGGCGTCGCGAAAGCGTCTTCCCCTGGGGAACCCTCGCCGTCAACCTCATCGGCTGTCTCATCCTCGGGCTGCTGACCGGCGCCGCCCATGACCTGTCGAGGCCGGTCGTCTCCCTGCTCGGGACCGGCTTCTGCGGCGCACTGACCACCTTCAGCACGTTCGGCTTCGAGACCGTACGGCTCCTGGAGAACGGGTCGTACCGCGAGGCCGGCCTCAATGTCCTGGCCGGCGTCGGACTCGGGCTGCCGGCGGCCGCGGCCGGCTTCGCGATCGGCGTCTCCGTCTGAACCACGGTGACGCCGATCGCGCGGCGGGCGCGCCGTCGCCCCGGCCCCGGTTCGAGGCCGGGGCCGGGGCGAGCGCGCTCAGGACGGCCGGATGCGGTACGTCCCGCCGGGCCGGGTGTCGAAGACCACGACGTTCGGCTCGGGACGGCTGACCCGCGCGCCCGTCACCGATACCGGCGCCTGGGTCCGGAGCCGGACCTCCTCGCCGAGGTCGGATCGGATCTCCGCCTCGGACAGGGCGCCTCCACGCCACTCGACGTCGACCTCGAATCCGCCCCGCGCGCGCAGGCCCCGTACGTGACCGGCCGGCCAGGCGTCCGGCAGGGCGGGCAGGAGGTGGACCTCCCCGGCGTGGCTGTGCAGCAGCATCTCGGTGATCCCGGAGACGCCTCCGAAGTTGCCGTCGATCTGGAACGGCGGATGCAGGTCGAACATGTTGGGCGCCGTCCGCGCGGGCGTGAGCAGGCTGGACAGATGCTGGTAGGCCTGCGCGGCGTCCTCCAGCCGGGCCCAGATGTTGATCTTCCAGGCGAGCGACCAGCCCTGGCCGGCGTTCCCCCGCAGCTGGAGGCTCCGCTTGGCCGCGTTGACCAGGTCGGGCGTCTGCCGCGGCACGATCTGCGCGCTGGGGAACACCCCGTACAGGTGGGAGACGTGCCGGCTCACGACCAGCGCCGCCTCCCGCCAGTCCTCCAGCCACTCCTGGAGCTGGCCGAGGTAGCCGATCTGCATGGGCGCGAGCCGGGCGCGCGCCGCCTTCACCTTCGCGCGGAAGTCCCGGTCCTGGCCGAGGATCTCCGACGCCTCCGCGCACGCGTCGAACAGGTCGCGCAGGATCTGCATGTCCATCGTCGGCCCGGCGCAGATGCTGACGCTCTCGCCCTCGTCCTGGTGATGGGTGACCTCGGGCGACTGGGACGGGTTGGTGATCAGCCAGCCGTGGTCCGGGTCCTCGACCAGCGTGTCGAGGAAGAACTGGGCGGCGCCCTTGATCACCGGATAGTCGCGGCGGAGCAGGCGCTTGTCACCGGTGAACCGGTACCGGTCCCACAGCACCACGGACAGCCAGGCGCCGCCGCTCGGCCACATGCCGTACTGCGCGTAGTCCACCGGCGCGGTGCCGCGCCAGCCGTCGGTGTTGTGGTGCAGCACCCAGCCGTCCGCGCCGTACTGCGTCTTGGCGGTGCGCCGCCCCGACTCCGCCAGTTCGTGGACCATCGCGGCCGCCGGCTCCCAGCAGTCGGCCAGGTTCGTGGGCCCGGCGGGCCAGTAGTTCATCTCGAAGTTGATGTTGACGGTGTACTTGGACTCCCACGCCGGGGTCATGCTGTCGTTCCACAGCCCCTGCAGGTTCGCCGGCTGCCCCGGCGAACGCGAGCAGGAGATCAGTAGGTAGCGCCCGTATTGGAAATACAGGGCCGCGAGCTGCGGGTCGGCGCCGGTCTGGAACAGCGGGATCCGTTCGTCGGTCGGCAGCGCCACCTTGTCCGAGGTGCCCAGGTCGAGCTGGACGCGGCCGAACAAACGGCGGTAGTCGTGGACGTGGACGCGGCGGAGCAGCTCGTACGGTTGCGCAGCCGCGGGTTCGAGCGGCCGCCGCGCCCGGGCCGCGGGGTCCGCGCTGACGTCCTGGTAGTTCCGGTAGCTGCTGCCGATCGAGATCAGCAGGGTGACGGCGTCCGCCTCCTCGACGATCAGCTTGCCCTGGTCGGTACGGACCCGGCCGCCGTGCGCGACGGCCTTCGCCAGCGCCTGGAACCGGACCGCCCCGGCGCGGCCCTGCCACTCGCCGCTCACGCCGTCGAGGGCGATCGTCCGGTCGTCGGCCGCGGTCGTCGTCGCCTGCTGCGGGCTGTCGAACGCGGCCTCGAAGGAGATCGAGCCCGGCCGGTCCGCGGTCAGCCGCATCGCGATGACCTGGCCGGGGGTGCTGGCGAAGACCTCACGGGTGTACCGCACGCCGTCCCGGACGTAGGTCACGCTCGTGATCGCCGTCTCGAGGTCCAGCTCGCGGCGGTAGTCGGTGGGGTCGCCGCCCTTGGGGAAGGTGAGCGTGAGGTTCCCGACCGGCTGGTACGCGGCCTGCTCCGACGGCCGGCCGAGGAAGGTCTTGTCCACCAGCCGCTGAGCCTGGTTCCACTTGCCCGCGAGCACCAGGCGGCGGATCTCGGGCAGGTTCGCCAGGGCGTCGGGGCTGTCGTAGTCGTGCGGGCTCCCGGCCCAGATGCTGTCCTCGTTCAGCTGGAGCTTTTCGGAGTCGACGCCGCCGAACACCATGGCGCCGATGCGGCCGTTCCCGATCGGCAGGGCCTCCAGCCACTCCTTCGCGGGCCCGCGGTACCAGAGCCGGAGCGGGTTGGTCTCCTGGCCGCCGGTGTCGGCGTGGGCGGCGGCCCCGGTGACGACGGCCGTCGACGCGACCGCCGCGCCGACTCCGGCCGCCTTGAGGACACTACGTCGGGAGAGCTCGGACATGTGATGACCTTTCATTCGGTCCCTGCTACTGGCGGAGTCCCCGATGGTTCGCGGCGGCGCGGCGGGCGGGTGCCCGCCTCGGGCGCCGCGGTGCCTCAGGTGAGGCGGGTGTCGAGGCCGGCGACCCGGCCGTCACGGCTGAGGCGGGTCTCGAGGGCGGTGATGGCGTCGGCGCCCTGATGGACCCGGAAGACGGTGTGGTAGCTCCGGGACTCGCCCGGCCCGAGCCAGATCATGCTTCCGTCGTCGCGGGCGGCCGCGTCGCCCGCCACGTGGTGCGTCGACGGTTCGAGGCCCACCGCGTAGTCACCGGCGCGCAGGTTGAGCCACTGGAAGAAGCACGGGAACCCGGCGGCCCGCCACTCGACGCTCACGGCGAGCCCGAGCCGGTCGTTGACCAGCGCGGCCCCCGTCAGCCCGTCCACATCGGCGGCCAGCTCGTGCTCGTACACCTGCTCCACGAATCCCGGCAGCGGCGACGGCATGGTCCAGGAGTCCACGCCCTGCTCGGCGACGCTGTCGGTCCGCCACACCGTCTCGCGTACGGGCGCGAGGAAGCGGCTGCCATCGTCGAGCAGGGGCCAGCCGAGGTTGATGTGGTACAGGAACATGTGCGGGACCGTGTCGAAGCCGGGGTTGTGCACCGTGTCGGTGAGCCGGATCTCGTCGCCGCCCAGGTCCGCCTCGATCCGGCGGGTCAGCCGCAGGTTCTCGGCGAACACCGCCGCCTGCCGCACCTCCCCTTCGGCCCACAGCACGCAGTCGTCGCCGTCCCACCGCTCGCCGTACCCGGTCAGCCGCGCCGGGATGTTGGCCACCCGGCCGTGCAGCCCGTGCCGCACCGCCGGCCGTGGCGGGTACCGGTACGACGCGGCGTCCACCTCTCCGCCGAAGAGGGTGTGGTCGAGCCCCCCGGTCACGGTCAGCCCGGAGAACGAACGCAGCCACGACAGGCCGTCCTCGTCCGCGTGCTCGTGCAGCCCGGGGTTGCGGAACCCGGTCCGCGACCGCCACCCGAAGGCCCGGCCGCCGTGGTCGGCCGCGCCGATGTCCATGCAGCGGTCCACGAGGACGTCGAAGGCCAGCCCGCTTCCGGTCCGGAACTCCAGCGCCCGGATACCGCGCTCGACGCCGTCGCCGAGGGTGACGAGCCGCACCCCGCCGGCCGCCGCCGGATCGCCCATCCGCGCCGCGAGGTCACGTCGTCCCAGTTCCTGCCCGCGCACTCTCATCGCTCACCTGTCCAGATTCGATCGGCAAAGGTTTTCCGTCGTCGCCCGCGTCAGCGTCCGAGGATCCGGGGGGCGGCCTACGTCGGCGTCCGAGATCGGGGGCGGCCCGCGTCCGCGGTCCCGCGCCGACGATCCCGGGCCGGCGTCGCGGGCCGACGTCGCGGGCCGACGATCCCAGGCCGCCCACGGGAACGGTGGCCCGCACCCGGGCCGCAGGTCGCCGGCCGCCGCCGTGATGTCAGGTCATGACCCAGCCGCCGTTGACCTCGATCGTCTGCCCCGTCACGAAGGACGCGTCGGGCCCCGCCAGGAAGGCGACGACAGAGGCGAGCTCCTCCGAAGAGCCGCGCCGCTTGAGCGCCTGGCGTTCGAGGACGAAACGCGTGTAGCCCTCCGGGTCCGGGTGGATCGTCTCCGCGGCGGTGGGGAACGCTCCCGGGGACACGCAGTTGACCCGGATCTCGCGTGGCCCGAGTTCCCGTGCCAGCGCCCTGGTCAGCGCGGTCACGGCGCCCTTGGTCGTGACGTACGCGGCCAGGTCGGGCCACCCGCCGTGCATCGTGATGGACGCGACGTTGATGATCGCCCCGCCGCCGTGTTCCGTCATGAGCCGGGCAGCCGCCTGGGCGGCGATCCAGTACGCCCGCTGGTTGACCGCTTGGACGTCGTCGTACTCGGCGAGCGGTACCTCGAGGAACGGCCGGCTCGGGTAGACGGCCGCGTTGTTGACGAGGACCCGCACCGGGCCGAGCCGCTCGGCGGCCGTCGCCACGGCCGCCTCGATCGCCGCCGCGTCGCGCAGGTCGGCGACGAGCGGCAGGACCGTGCCGCCCGCCCGTTCGATGAGGCTCGTGGTCTCGTCGAGCGTGGCCGCGTCGACGTCGAGGGCCGCGACCGGAGCGCCGTCGAGGGCCAGCCGGCGGGCCGTGGCGCGGCCGAGCGCTCCGCCGGCCCCGGTGACAAGAGCAGTGGTCATGCGCACATCCAGGCGTCGTAGTGTTTGTCGAGGTCGCGGAGCAGTTCACCGTGCGGTGCCCGGCCGGCCAGCCCGTCGCGGATCAGCCGGGAGGCGGTGTCCTGGAACGTGAGGTAGCCGGCGGACCGCGGGCGCACCCACGCGGCTTCGAGCGTGGCGCGGGTCGCCCGGTAGAAGCCGCCGCTCAGCGCGGCGACCTCCGGGTCCGTCCAGGCGGAGCGCGCCGCGGGCTGCCCTCCGGCGGCGGGGCAGAGGTTGCGCTGTACCGCCGGTGACAGCAGCCGGCGCACGTGGTCGCGGATCGCGCCGCGTACCTCCGGGTCCTCGGCGCGGGACCGGGACACCGCGAGCCCGGTGCCGCCGAGCACGCTCCCGGGCCGTCCGCCCGGCACCCACGCCGGAGCGTCGGCGAACCGCACGCCACGGCCCCCGGCGTAGGTGACATATCCGTACACGAGCGGGCAGTACGCCGGGCCGTCGTCGGCGGCGATCGCCTCGAGTACGCCGATCGGGTTGAGCCGCCAGACCTCCGCGACGCTCCGGGCCAGCAGCCCGGCCATCATGTCGAGCGCGGCCTCCCCCGCCTCGCGCGGCACCAGGGCGTCACCGGACCGGCAGGGGTCCGCGCCGTACGCGACGCACAGCGCGCAGAAGGTGAGGAAGGCGTGCGGTCCGCCGAGGCACAGCGTCACGGGCGCCGACCGGGCCAGTTCGCGTACCTCGTCCCAGGTCGTGGGCGGTGTGCCGGTCAGGCCGCGGCGGAACGCCGACACCTGGCCCGCGGCGTCGACCGGCAGGGCCCACGGCCGGCCGTCGAGGACGTAGCTGTCGAAGGACGGACCGACGGCCTCCTCCCGCCACGCGGCGAGCTCCGCCGCGTCGAACAGGTCGTCCATCGGCAGCAGGCAGCCGTCGGCTACGGCCGTTCCGAGCCCGGGGTGGTCGACGACGAGGATGTCGTAGTCGCCGGTGAGGGTCACGAGGGGCCGCGACTCGAAGCCTTCGAGGGGCTGGCGGTCCCAGCGCAGCGGGGCCCGGACGCGCCCGTACCGGTGCGGCCCGGCGTCGTCGAGCCGAGCCAGGACGTCCAGCGGCGCGTACCCACGCGGATGGTCCCAGGTGAGGCCGCGCAACTCCCGCGTCACGACGCCCGGCCCTCACGCGAGGCCCCGTCCGGAGCGGCGTCCTCACGGACGGCCACGTCCGGTGCTGTGCCCTCACGCACGGCCGCGTGTGGTGCGGTGTCCTCACGGTCGGCCGCGTCCAAGGCGGCGTCCTCACCGGCGGCCACGTCCGGAGCCACGTCCCCATCGGCGGCCGTGTCCAGGGCTGTGGCCGGGTCCAGGGCCGTGGCCTCGCCGGCGGCCGTGTCCGGGGCGGTCACGACGTGTTCCGCGAGGAGCCGCGTCACCTGCTCGCCGGTGTAGCCGGCCTCGGTGAGCACCTCGCGGGTGTGCTCGCCGACGACCGGCGCGCCGCGGCGTACGCGGGGCGGGGTCGCGCTGAACCGGTACGGGAACCCGGGCGTCGTCACGGTGCCCTCGGTCGGGTGCTCGTAGGTGACGAACGACCCGTTGTGGCGTACCTGCGGATCGGCCAGGACGTCGGCGTAGGCGTAGACCGGGCCCGCCCAGATGCCGTGCCGGCCGAGCAGGTCGAGCCATTCGCCGGTGGTGCGGCCGGCCAGCCGTTCCCGGACGAGCGCGGTGATCTCGTCGCGGCGGCGGTGCCCGTCCACGTCGGTGTCCATCGCCGCCAGTGCGGGCAGGTCGAGCGCCGCGCCGAGCGCGTCCAGGGGCGGCATGGCCAGTGCCAGGTGCCCGTCGCGGGTGGCGAACACCCCGTAGGGCGCGCGGATGTAGGTGTGTCCGTGCGGTTCCGCGCCGCGGCGTTGCGGCACTCCCCCGACGGTGTACACCGACAGCTCCTGCATCTGCACGGCGATGGCCGCGTCGAGCATGTTCACCGTCACGAGCTGGCCCTCGCCGGTGCGCTCCCGGTGGAGCAGGGCGGCGAGGGCGCCTTCGAACGCGCTGTACGCGGTGATCGCGTCGATCGCGTACGTGCCGGCGGGCGCGGGCGGGTCGCCGTCCCGGCCGACGCTGAACATCGCCCCGCTCATCGCCTGGAGCAGCAGGTCCTGTCCCGGCCGCCCGGCGTAGGGGCCGGACTCCCCGTACCCGGAGATCGAGACGTACACGATGCCCGGGTTGATCGCGCGGATGGTCTCGTAGTCCATGCCGAGGCGTTCGGCGACGCCGGGCCGGTAGTTCTGCAGGAACACCGCCGACCGGCGGACCAGGGCATGGACGGCGGCGCGGCCCTCGGACGTCTTCAGGTCGACGGCGAGGCTGCGCTTGTTGCGGTTCAGGGACAGGAACGACGCGTTCAGCTCCGTCCCCGTGGCGCCGCCGGCCGGGGCGCTCCGCTGCCACTCCCCGCTGGTCGGCTCGACCTTGACGACGTCCGCGCCGAGGTCGCCGAGCCGCATCGCCGCCAGTGGCCCGGCCATCGCGATCGACAGGTCGATCACCCGGTATCCGTCGAGGATCCCCATGTCAGCGCCCCTGGAATCGCGGGTCGCGGCGCTCGGCGAACGCGGCCCGTCCCTCGGCCGCGTCCTCGGTGGCGAAGCAGATCGTCTGCAGGTCCCGCTCGTAGCGGATCGCCTGGTCCAGCGGCATCGTGTACGCCGCGCGCAGGTTGGCCTTGGCGGTCTGCGCGGCGATGGGCGCGCGGGCCGCGATGCGCCCGGCCAGCTCCCGGGCCTCGGCCCGCAGGTCCGCCGGCTCGACGACCGTGCTGACCAGGCCCCAGGCGAGCGCCCGCTCCGCGTCGATCGGGTCGCCGGTGAGCAGCATCAGCGCCGCGTTGCCCGGCCCGACGCTGTGGGCGAGCAGCGCGGACTGGCCGGTGCCGCCGATCCAGCCGAGCTTGATCTCCGGTGCGGCGAACGTCGCGGTGCGGGCGGCCAGCCGGATGTCGCAGGCCAGCGCGAGTTCGAGGCCGCCGCCGTAGGCGTACCCGTTGACCGCCGCGATGAGAGGCTTGCGCAGCTCCCGCAGCGCGTCGCCGTAGTCGCCGCGGTTGCGGAAGTCCCAGGGTGTCGCGTACGCGTCGAGCTCGCCGACGTCGCTGCCGACGCAGAAGGCCCGGTCGCCGGCGCCGGTCAGCACGACGGCGCGGATCGCCGGGTCGTCGTTGAGCCGGGTTGCATGGTCGCGCAGCGCGCCGGCCATCGCGGGGGTGATGGCGTTGAGCTTGACCGGCCGGTTCAGCGTGATGACGGCGACGTGGCCGTCGACGTCGCACCGGACGTCGGTGGTCTGATTCATGGATTTCCTTCGGTCAGCCGGCGCTTCAGGTGGTCGAGGGCGGAGTCCTGCAGGTCACGGTCGAAGCGGTGCGGGCCCGGGTGGAACTCCCCGACGTACGCGTCCGGTGCGCCGGCCCGGCGGTAGTGCGCGGCGAGCCTCTCGTGGGCGGCCCGCATGCCGTCGAGCGGGAACAGCGCGTCGTCGCGCAAGTACTGGACCAGGAGGGGTGAGGGTGCGCGGGCGGCGGCGAGGTCGGGCCAGTCGCCGGCCCGTGGCAGGTCCGGCGGGAAGAACATCCAGGTGTGCCCGGCGACGTGCCGGTCGAGGAGCGCGCGGTGCGTGCTCATCATGCCCGCGATGACGGCGGCACCGACGTGCGGACTCGTCGCCTGGAGCAGGGCCGCCCGGCATCCGCCGCCGGAGAAGCCGACGCAGCCGATCGGCCCGTCGCGTACGTCCGGTCGCGAGCGGAGGTACGCGGCGGCGACGCGGTCCTCGAAGGCGGCGATGCCGGCCAGGCTCGTCCCCAGCAGCGCGCAGTACTTCGCCACGACGTGCTCGTGCCGGGCGGCCAGGCGGTTGTACCAGCGGAGGTCGGCGGGATCGCCGCCGTCGTGTTCCAGGGCGACCCATCGGTCCTCCGGCGACGGCCCGGCGGTCCCCGACATGGTCGCCGCCGGGAAGCGGCGGCTCCCCCACAGGAACACGTCGGGGACCAGCACCGTGAAGCCGCCCCGCGCGATCGCGTCGGCGAAGGGACGGCCGCCGTAGAACGCCCGCCGCAGCTCGTCGACGCCGGGCGGGACGCCGTCGGGGCCGTCGGCGATCTTCTCCTTGCCGTGGTACTTGAAGGCGTCGTGGCCGTGCAGCGCGAGGACGCCCGGCAGCGGGCCGCGGGCCCCGGCCGGGCGCAGCAGCCAGGCGCGCGTTCGCGGCCCGTACCCGACCGACCAGGAGACCTCCTCGCCGTCGAGCCCGTCCCTGGACCAGCGCCGCTCCACGCGCGGCTCGCCCGGCGTCCCGTCGTGGTCGAAGCCGACGATCCGACGAGCCGTGGCCGCGTCGAGCCGGCCCACGCCAGCCGACGCCAGGCCCGCGCCGGCCGGGACCACACCCGTCCCAGCCGGACCCACGCCCGCCCCGCCTGGAGCAAGGTCCGCTCCGGCTGGAGCCGAGTCCGTCCCGGCCGCAACCACGCCCGTCCCGCCCGGCCCCAGACTCGTCCCGCCTGGAGCCAGGCCCGTCCCGGCCGGAGCCAAGTCCGTCCCGGCCGGGGCCAGGCCCGCGGCGAAGTCCGCCAGGTCGCTGAACGGCCCCAGGTCCCGGTGGTTCCGCGTCACCGTTCCCCTCCGCTTCCTCGGAGGCGGCGTGCCCGGGAGGGTCGCTCCCGGGCACGCGCGCGCCTATCTCCGGCAGTGCAGTAGCGCCAGGCCGATCGTGTCGGCCATGGCCCGATAACCGGCGTCACTCAGGTGGAGGTGGTCGCCGGAGTCGTACGCGGGCAGCAGCCTCGTCGGGTCGGCCGGGTCGCGGGTGGCGCGGTCGAAGTCGACGACGCCGTCGAAGACGCCGCTCGTCCGGATGAAGGCGTTGACCTCCTGCCGGACGGCCTCGTTCGCCGTGCTCTGGTAGACCGATCCGCCGAACGGGGTGAGCGTCCCGCCGATGAGGCAGCGGCCCGCGGCGTGCGCCGCCGCGACCATGTCCCGGTACGCCGCGGTCAGCTGCGCCGCCGTCGCGCCGCCCGCGCCGATGTCGTTCACCCCTTCGAGGAGGATCACCGTCCGGACGCCGGGCTTGGTCAGGACGTCGCTCACCAGCCGCGTCTGAGCGCTGCGGCCGACGCCGTCCTTGAGGACCCGGTTGGCCGAGATCCCCTCGTCGGTCACGCCGAGCCGCCACGCGGGCGGCAGGGCCCGCAGCCGGTCGGCGAGGTAGTCGGGCCACCGGTGGTTGGCGTTCGTGGTGGAGCCGACCCCCGAGGTGATGGAGTCGCCGAGGGCGGCGACCGTGGAGACGGTCCTCGGCGCGGTCACGACCACGGCGTCCAGCCAGAACCAGACGGCCGACTGGGTCGGGAACGCCGTCCCCGCCTCCTCGGCCGCGTGGTCACCCGTCGTCGACTTGTAGGTGAACTGCATCGTGCGGTTGTGCGCGGTGAGCTTGCCGCTCGCGCCGCGCAGGTAGAGGCTCACCGCGAGGTTCCGCCGGGCCGGCACGCGCCCGGGCAGCGGGTCGCTGAGCACCACGCCGCCGGGCGGCACCGTCACCGAGGCGCTGCCGCCGAAGCTCAGCCGCCGGTTGGAGCCTGGCACCAGGTCCGGTCCGGACCGCTGGACGCCGACGTACGCGGCGCCGAACGTCACCGGCCGGTCGCCCAGGGCGTTGGACAGCCGGATCCGCAGGCCGGTGCCACCGACGCTGGTGTGCACGATGTTCCGTACGGTCATCTCGGTGAGGGTTCCGCCGGTGGTGTCGTCGGCCGCCGCCCACGTCGACACCTCGTGGGAGGCTCCGCGGGCGGCGTACGCCGGTGTGGCACCGATCAGGGGAACGACGAGCAGGGCGATCGCCCACCGCGCCCAGCGTCGTGTGGGTCTCCCGTTCCGCGCGGCCATGGGTCAGTGCCCCTGGGCAGCGGCGGGGATCGGGTAGGGGAAGCCGGCGGTCACGCCGATCTTGTCGTACTCCATCTTCGAGGAGTCGAAGTTCGCGTCCCAGCTGTTGTTCTCGAAGGTGTTGCAGTTCGTGTTGCCGTGGAACGGCTGCCGGTACTGGATGTTCGTCGCCTGGATGTCGGAGAACTTGTAGCCGCAGCCGCCCGCGTCCATGTGCACCCCGCTGGGCACGACGTCCGGCATCGAGGGGTCGGCGTTGACGTCGTCGATGAGGATCTGCGACATCGACGCCTCGATGGTGTGCGGCTCGAAGTTCTGCACGCCGTACGAGTCGATCGCGCCCATGTCGCCGCTGTCCTTGCCGGCGTGCGCGATCCGCAGGTAGCTCAGCGCGTTGCCGCCCGCGTAGTTGTCCGCGTTGGCGACGGTGGTGATCGCCTTGACGCTGACCGCGTACCGCGCGCTGTGCTGGATGACGGTGTGGCTGAGCTCGTTGTGCCCGCTGTCGAGGATCTCGTAGCCCGAGGCGTCACCGGGGACGAGCTCGCCGATCCAGCTGATGTAGTTGTTCGTCAGGACGTTGTGGTTCGCGACGTCGCCCTCCCCGGGGTAGGGCCCCTCGATCTTGACGCCGTCGCCGCCGAGGTTCTCGAAGAGGCTGTCGGAGACGGTGTCGTGGTCGTTGGCGAACAGCAGGAACACACCGGTCCAGCCGGTGTCGGCGATGTGCAGGCGGCGCAGGCCGACGCGGGTCGTGTTCGTCAGCGTGACCGTGCCGTACTGGTTACGCGGCATCTCGATCTGCCGGTCGTAGTCCGGGTACTTATGCACGTAGCCGGAGTCGCCGACGCCGTTCCAGCCGTAGCGGTACCAGTCGGTGAAGTCGGTGTACTGGACGGTCAACCCGTCGAGCGACAGGTCGTGCACCCGCGCGGACGACGAGCTGCCCGCGATCGAGAAGACCGTCTTGACCGTCGGCGCCATGACCGTGCTGTTCTCGATCGAGCCGTTCTTCGGCCAGTAGTAGAGCATCCCGTCGCTGTGGTCGAGGTAGTACTCACCCGGCTCGTCCAGGAAGTCGAGGGAGTTCTGGATGAAGTAGCGCGATCCGACCTGGGAGTACAGCGAGAACCTCGTCGGGTAGCGGAGGCTGACGAACTTCTTCTTCCAGTTGACGTTGAGGACCGGGTCGGTGTCGGTGAACCAGCTCCAGTGACCGCCGGACCAGACGACGACCTGGGCGTCGTGCAGGTCCCAGTTCTGGTTCCAGTCGCCGTCCTTGTAGGCCATCCACTGCTGGGAGTTGGTCAGCGCGTCGTCGGAGCTCTCCACCGACTGCAGGTAGGGGCCGAGCGTCTCGGTGGAGGTGCGGTTCGGGTACCGCGCCGTCGTGGCCCGCTGCCCGTTGTCGTACAGGGTGTAGAAGGGGTGGTTCTTGTCGGTCTGCACCCGGTAGATGTCGCCCTTGTAGTGCTGCCAGCCGGTGATCTGCCGGGCCCCGAGGAAGCGTGCCTTCCCGGGACCGTCGTAGCTGCGGTAGACGACGGAGTGCCCGTTGCTTCCCGAGTCGGCCTCGGTGAACTGGATCGTGCTGTCGACCTCGTAGTCGCCCGCCCGTACCTGGACGTCGAGGTCGCAGCGCATGTCCCGGTTCAGGTGCCGTTGCCGGATGACGTCGCGGGCGTGTTCGATCGTCTTCCACGGGTGGCCGATGGTGCCGTTCGCCCGGTCGTCGCCCTGCGGGGAGACGAAGAGCTGCTTCGGCGTGCACGCCCGGTCGCGGGCGTCGGCGGCGGCCGTCGGCACGGTCAGGCACGCGAGTGCCGTGACCGCGCCGACGGCGCCGCGCAGGAGTCGCTGGCGGGATCTACGGAACATGAACCCTCCTCGGGTCGTACTGGCGGGACCCCCGATGGATCGGTCGCGATGGTCGGCGGCGCTCAGGCTCCTCGCCCGTCGGCGCGCCAGCGCTCGTACTCGGCGCGGGTCTCCGGCGTGAGCGGGTAGTAGTCGGACAGCGCACCGCCCTCCTCGATGCGCGACCGGCTGAACCGCTCCCACTCCTCGTGGTCGGCGGCCGCGTCGATGAGGTCGGGGGCCTGCCGGCGCGGCACGACCACGGCGCCGTCGTCGTCGGCCACGACCAGGTCGCCGGGGAGGACGAGCACGCCCCCGCAGGCGATCGGCACGTCGTACGCCCAGGGGAACAGCTCGGACTGGGAGGCGTAGTGCGGGGTGACACCGGTCGACCAGATGGGGACGCCGAGGCCGCGGACGCGGGGCGCGTCGCGGATGCGACCGTCCACGACGATGCCGGCGCCACCCTTCTGCTTGAAGTAGCGGACCAGCATGTCGCCGAAGCAGCCGGTGTAGGTGCTGCCGTAGGCCTGCACGACCAGGACGTCCCCGGGCTGGACGGTCTCCAGCACGGCCCACAGCGCGGTGTGCCGCTCGATGTACTCCTGGCCGAGGCCGGAGGCGATGTCCTCACGCTGGGGCATGAACTGCAGCGTCAGCGCCCGCCCCGCGACCTTCTGCCCGGGCGACAGCGGCCGGGGCCCGGACACGAACGTGCGCCGGATGCCCTGCCCGTGGAGCTTGGCGCAGGCGGTGGCCGCGCTGACCTTGGAGAGCCGCCGGACGAGATCGGGGTCGGGTGGTTCCGGCGCCTCACCGCGTACGGGCAGCTGCCACACCGGGTCCTCGTCGGTCGTCCGGGCGCTGTCGTCCACTGACACTGATGGGCTCCTCACGGTCGCCGTCCCGCCGGGATGGTCCCGGCGTGCTGGTGGGCGGGCCGCGCGGCCCGCAGGGTCAGATGCAGATCGATCCGGATGCGCCGCCCCGGCGGCAGCACGACCTCCAGGCGCGGCCCGCCGACCTCGAGCTCACGGGTGACCACGGTCGCGTCCGGCGCGACGTACGACGTCAGGTCGCCGGGGTAGCCGGTGTCCGCGGCGGTGACGACGGCCCGGGTGATCCGGTGCTCGCCGAACGCCCCGGCCTGCACGACCACCCGCCGGGTTCCCGTCAGTCCCGTGTGCACGAGTTCCACGCCGGTACGGTCGGGGCCGACGTCGTTGACGAGGGCCGCGACGTCGGGCGGCAGGCCGGGCCGGCGGCGTTCGGCGTCGAGGTAGGCGAGGCGCGTCGGGAGCAGGCCGCCGTTGTACAGCACCTGCGGCGTGCCGGTCGTGAGCTGGAGCAGCGCCTCGGTCAGCACCGGGTTGAGCCGCTGCCAGTGGTGGATGTGGAACTCGTCCGGGGCGGCGCGGTCCGCGGCGATGAGCGCCATGCGGCGCTCCACCTGGCCGAGCGCGGCGGCGAGCATCGCCTCCGGGAATCCGGGGTTGTCCCCGCGCAGGTACGCCAGCCACGGCGCCTCGTGGCCGGCCTCCTCCTTGTTCCGGAAATCCCGGACGACGCGCCAGTCGTAGCCGGACGCCTTCCACAGCCGGTCTAGGCGGTCCCCGTCCTCCTCCGCCATGCCCGCGTGCCACAGCCACACCGGCAGGCCGAGCTGCGGCGGCTGGAAGTCGAACCAGCCGTCGTCGTCGTGCCGGTTCGGCACCAGCAGGGTGGTCCGGTCGGCGTCCTCGCCGAGTTCGGCAAGCCACCGGTCGCTGATGCTCATCGGGGTCCCGCTGACCGGCCCCTGTTTCCCGTGGCGCAGCACCAGGTCCAGCGGGCCGCGGCCGACAGCGAGGTGATCGGTGCCGCCGGTGAGCAGGACCGTGTTGACGGCGGCGACCACGGCGGCCGCGCCGACGCTGTACACGCCGTGCGGCCACTGCCAGCCGTAGTTGCCGCCGTACCAGCGGCCGTCGTGCAGCTCGCCCACCCGGCCGGACGGCCCGACGTTGTCGGGCAGGATCCCGCCGAGCGCGGCGGCGCGGCGTTCCCATGCCTCGACGTAGCGCAGCGCCCAGTCGCGGAACCGGTCCTCGTGCCCGTACAGCCAGGCATTGGTCGCCAGGCCGGTCGCGGCGAGGTTGACGGCGACGTCGCCGCGACCGATCCGCTCGTTCATCGCGGCGCCCATCCGGGCGGCGTTCGCGGGATCGGCCAGGTCGTCCCAGGAGGAGATGCCGGGCAGGTCCCGCAGCGGCAGCCCGTAGGGACGCATGGAGGTGAGGTCCGCGCCGTAGGACGCCCACTCCTCGTTGACGCCGTAGCGCGGGCCGCCGGCGCCGTTGTGCGGCGCCCGGATGATGTCGACGGCCGGGTCGTAGTTGCCGGCCGGAGAGCCGGGCAGGTACAGCTCGGCGAACCGGTGCGCGCGTTCGGCGAACCGCTCGTCACGCGGGTCGGCGGCGCAGATGCCGTAGAACAGCAGCAGGGACTCGCCCTGATGGAACCAGTCGTAGCCGCGCTCGAACTCCTCGACGAGGTAGCCGAACTCGGTGAGCTGGGCGGTCACCCCCTCCCAGTGGTGCTTGCAGGCGTCGAGGAGGTCGTCGGCGCCGCCCAGTTGGTACAGGGTCGGCCAGTTGAAGAACGCCTCGTAGAAGTCGTCGGCGCCGTCGCGGCTCTCCAGCGTCCCGGTGTAGCGCAGCCGGCCGTCGCCCTCGCAGTAGCGGCCGGCGAACGCGCGCCACGCCTCGTCGAGCGCGTCGAACAGCCGGCGCTCCAGGATCGCCCAGGCCGGGGGCGCGCCGACCGGCACGCTCGCGACGACGCGGGGAATCTGCTCCGTCATGGTCAGCCCTTCGTCGCACCGGCCGTCAGGCCGCTGATGATGTGCCGCTGCATGATCACGAAGAAGACGAGGAGCGGCGCGATCGCGAGCAGCAGCGTCGGGAAGACGACGGTGAAATCGGTGGAGTACTGGCTGACGGCGGCGTAGACCCCGGTCGTGACCGTGTACAGGCCGCTGCCCGGGCCGAGGATGATCTGCGGGTTCACGAAGTCGTTCCACACCGAGAAGGTGTTGAGGATGACCATCGTGGCGACCACGGGCCGCATCAGCGGAAAGATGATCTTCCAGAAGACGCGGAGCCGCCCGGCGCCGTCCACGGCGGCGGCCTGGTCGAGCGTGACCGGGATGGTGCCGATGTACCCGGCGTACAGGAAGATCGAGAACGGCAGCGTGAGGGACGTCTCGAACAGGACGAACCCTCGGATCGTGCCCATCAGCCCGAGCGTCTTCAGGACGTACACCACCGGGATGACCAGCACCTGGCTCGGGATGAAGGTGCCCGCCAGGAAGACCAGCAGGAGCGCGCGGTACCGGCGGCGCGGGCTGCGGGCGATGACGTACGACACCGGGCCGGCCAGGACCACCGACAGCACGTTGACCGCGACCACGAACAGGATCGTCACGGCGTACCCGCGCGCGATGTCGAACTCCGGGTTGTGCAGCGCGTGCCCGAGGTAGCGGGTGGTCAGCGAGCCCAGCGGCAGGCCGAACGGATGCTCGAGGATCTGCTGCTGCGGCTTGAACGCGTTGACGACCAGCACGTACAGCGGCGTGAGCATGAAGATCGTGACGGCGCCGAGGAACAGCCGCCGCCACACCCGGCGCGGACGGCGGGCGCGCGATCGTACGGTGCCGGGAGGCTCCGGCGGAGCGGTCGCGATGCCGTCGTCCGCCCGGGCGTCGATGGTGGTCAGGCCCTCGCTCACGAGTACACCGCCATCTCTCCGCGCCGCCGGAGGCGGGTGACGATCAGGGCGAGCGCGGCGGTGACGACCATGAGGACCACGGACTGCGCCGAGCCGAACCCGAGCCGGTTGTCGTGGAAGGAGTTCCACAGGATGAGGTAGGCGACCGTCTGGGTCTGGCCGGCCGGCCCGCCCGTGGTCAGCGAGACCACCAGGTCGTACGTCTTGAGCAGCGTCACCAGGGACAGGACGACGTTGACGGTCACGACCGGCCCGAGCGCCGGCAGCGTCACGTGCCGGAACACCTGCCATCGCGAGGCGCCGTCGATCCGGGCCGCCTCCACGAGTGACGCCGGAACGGCCTGCAGCCCGGCGAGGTAGAGGACGACGTTCACCCCGAAGCCCGCCCAGATCAGGACGGCGATCATGGTGACCAGCGCCCACGTGGGATCGGACAGGAACGGCAGCACGTCTCCCCCGTGCGCGGTGACCAGGCTGTTCACCGCGCCGGTGGTGCCGAGGATGGCGCTCCACAGGAAGCCGACGACGAGCGCGCTGAGCACGTGCGGGTAGAACAGCACGACCCGCAGGAAGCGGTTCGCCCGGGAGGAGCCGTTCACCAGGACCGCGAAGCCGAGTCCGAGCAGGTTCATCCCGGCCGTGCCGACGATCGCGGCGAGCAGCGTGACGGTGGCGGCGTGGCGCATGACGGGGTCGCCGAACAGGTGCGCGTAGTTGGCCGTCCCGACGACGCGCGGCCGGGCGCTGTAGCCGTCCCAGTCGGTCAGGCTCAGGTACACCGCCAGCCCGACCGGGACGACCAGCATGACCGCGAACAGGACGGTGGCCGGCGCGACCATGAGCAGGGTGGCGAAGCCCTCTCCGGTACGGCGCGGGCGTATGGCGCGGCCGGGTTTCATGCGGGTGGCACGGCTCGGTTTTGTGCGCATCGCGTGGGTCATGAGCGCGACGCGATCCACTGGTCGACGGCGGCGGCCACCTTCTCGGGTGAGCGCCCGACGTACAGCCCCTGGACCTGGGTGTTCCAGGCGTCGTTGAAACCGTTCGGCAGTGTGTCGTCGCCGTACCCCTCGCCCTGGGGGACGGTGGCGGGCGCGGCGTCGAGGATCTGCTGCACCTGGCGTTCCAGCGGGGTGAACCTCCGGTCGAAGCCGGGGCGGAAGTTCCCGTCCTGCTGGAGCTGGCTGGTCACCGCGCTCTTGTCGGTCACCAGCCACTGGACCAGCTTCAGCGCCAGGTCGCGGTGCTTCGCCGACTTGAGGATCATGTACGGCGCGGCCATCGTGGCGCCCTGCGGCCCCGGGCTCCGCTGCCCGGTCTGCACCGGCGCGGCGAACACGCCGACCTCGAAGTCCTTCTTGGCCGTCGCCTCGGCGGCGGTGAACCAGCTGCCCATGATGTACATGGCCGCCTTGCCGGCGAAGAACCTCGTCTGGGAGTCCGGGTACTTCAGGCCCATCGCGTTCTTGTCGACGTAGCCCTGCGCGATCCAGCTCTTGTAGAGCCTGAGGTGCGGCAGCAGCGACTCGCCGGCCTTGAGGTGCCCGGCCTTGACGTCCTGGTACCAGTGCGGGTGGCTCTGCGCCAGCGAGGGGTCGGCGAGCTGCAGCAGTTGCAGGCCGGTGACGAAGTCGCCCGCGGTCTGCAGCGGAAGGTAGCCGGCGGCCTTCAGCCTCCCCATCGCCTGGGTGAGCTCGTCGAGTGTCTTGGGCGGCTGCTGGATGCCGGCCTTGGCGAAGGCGGTCTTGTTGTAGAAGATCAGCGACTGCGCCTGCTCGCCCACGCCGACCGTGTAGATCCGGCCGCCGACCGCGGCCTGCTGGGCGAGCGGGGTGCTCTTGGCCCAGGGCTGGTCGGTGAGGTCGAGCATCTGCGAGGCGCGGGTCGGGTCCGCGGTCAGCTGCTCGACGACGTCGGGGGCGTTGCCGGCCGCGAGCTGCTGCGGGAGCGTGTCCGCGACCGACTTGCCGGTGGGCGCCTCGATCTTGACGTGCACCCCCGGGTGCGCCCGCTCGAAGGGTTCAACGAGTCGGGTCCAGTAGCTCTGGGTGAGGTTCGGGGTGATGTTGACGAGCATGCGGACGGTGCCCTTGTCCCCGCCGCCCGAGGAGTTCCCGCCGGAGAACCCGCCGCCTCCGCCGCAGGCGGCCAGGGCGAGGGACAGCAGGGCTCCGACGGCCGCCCGGCTCACGTGTCGTGGACGCATCACGTCTCCTCCGTTGAGGCCCCCGGAATTGAACGTTTTAACGGGTCACTCATCGAGTAACGATTCGTTAATAGATCGCCATGGCGCGAGGTGTCAAGCATTACGCCCACATGACAAGGCGTGGACGCCCGTGTTACCGTCGGCAATCGAGTCGTAAGTCTGTGTACATGGGCGGTATTCTGAATCGATGACGACCCACCCCAAGACCTCCCTGGTGCTGAGCGACAGCGACCGCTCGACCCTCCTGGCGTGGGGTTCCCAGTCCGACGGCGCCCTCGCCCAGCGCAGCCGGATCGTGCTCGCCTGCGCCGAGGGACTGTCCAACAAGGACGTCGCCGCCCGGCTCGGCGTCAGCCCCGCGACCGTCGGCAAGTGGCGGGACCGGTTCACCGAGCGCGGCCTCGACGGGCTGGCCGACGCGCCCCGCCCCGGCCGTCCCCGCAGCGTCGACCGGCGGGAGGCCGAACGCCTCATCGCCGCCGCGCTCGGCACGGCCGAGCGCGGCGGCCCGATTCCCTCCACGCACTCCCTGGCCCGCAGCCTCGGCCTCTCGCAGTCGACGGTGTCCCGGATCTGGCGGGAGCTGCAGGACGCCCCGCCGGACTCCCCGTCCCCTCCCCCGGACGTCCCGCTCGGCGCGGACGACGACCTGCTGCCGCGCGAACTGCTGTCCGACCGGGTCTACGAGCGGCTCCGCCGCTCGATCGTCGACGGGGAGCTGACGGCGGGCGAGCGCCTCATCGAGTCGGAGATCGCCCGGCGGCTGGGCACCAGCCAGGCACCGGCCCGGGAAGCGATCAAACGGCTGGTCCACGAGGGCCTGGTCCGCTACCTGCCGCACCGCGGCAGCTACGTCGCCGAGATCTCCGAAGAACAGGCCCGCGAGGTCCGCGACGTCCGCGTCCTCCTCGAGGAGCACGCCGCCCGCGGCGCGGCCGTGCGGATCCAGCCGCCCATGCTCGACCGCCTCGGCGAGGACGTCGAGGCGATGCGCCGGGCCGCCGGGCGCGGTGACATCGGCGGCTTCCGCGACGCCGACATGGCCTTCCACCGCCACGTGTGCGCCGCCTGCGGCAACGGATTCCTGCTGCGGGTCTGGCGCATGATCGAGCCGAGCCTATGGGGCCTGCACGTGCTCGGCGACCCTCGTTACTCCGGCGACTGGGCGGCCATGGCCGACCACCACGCGACCCTGGTGGCCGCGCTCTCCCGCGGCGACCCGGACGAGGCGGGACGGCTCTTCGCCGCCCACGCCCGCGGCGAATCCACGCGGACCTGACGCGGCTTACGAAGACGCCGTGGTCGAGGGGCTCATGTCATCGGTCCGTGCTCCGGAGAGACGCCGGATCACGACGCCGACGAGCAGGTCGCGGTCCAGGAAGCCGTAGTGTCGGGAGTCCCAGCTGGTCGCGCGGTTGTCGCCCAGGACCACGAGGTGGCCCGGCGGCACGATCGTGCCCGCTATCGCCTGGACGTCGGGGTCCTCCCAGCCGGAGGGCAGCCGATCGCCCGGCACGGCCACGGCCCGCTTGATGAGGTACTCGCCCGGGGCCGTCCCCCCATTCGGCAGGTCGGGGTAGGCGAAGACGACCAGCCGCCCGGCCCGCGCCCGCTTCGTCCTCCGGACCAGCACTCGCTCGCCCGGCCGGAGCTCCGGCTCCATGCTGTCGCCGTCCACGGTCGTGATCAGGAGGCCGTAGCGCACCGCGAGGAGCGCTGCCCCGCCGGCGAGGAGCAGCACGACGATCACGAGGATGACGGTCACTCGGCCTCCCGGTATCCGGCGGCCTGCAGCTGGAACAGCCCGGCGTAGTCGCCTCCCGCGGTGAGGAGCGCGTCGTGCGTCCCCTGTTCGACGATCCGTCCGTCCGCCAGGACCACGATGCGGTCGGCGTCGCGCACCGCGCTCAGCCGATGGGAGATCAGCAGGCTCGTCCGGCCCGCGCGGTACTCCCGCATCAGGGTGTGGACCTCATGCTCCGCCTCGGGGTCCAGGCCCGAACTGGGCTCGTCGAGGATCATCAGGTCCCGGTCGTCGCGCAGGAACGCCCGGGCGAGCGCGAGGCGCTGCCACTGGCCCCCGGACAGGACGACGCCGGTCACCGGGTCGTCCTCGTCGGCCCCGATCATGAACATGCGGGTGAGCGGCGTGCCGTACCCCCGGGGCAGCTCGGCGAGCCGGTCGTGGATGCCCGCGCGCTTGGCCGCGTCCTCCAGTCGGCCCGCGTCGTCCAGGGCGGTCAGGTCGCCCAGGGCGATGTTGTCACCGGCCGTCATGTCGTACTTCATGTGGTCCTGGAAGACGGCGCTGATGCGCTCGCGCAGCAGCTCCGGCGGGATGGCCCGCAGATCCACTCCGTCCCAGAGGATCTGCCCCTTCGTCGGGTCGTACATCCGGCACAGCAGCTTGACCAGGGTGCTCTTTCCCGCTCCGTTCAGGCCGACGAGCGCGACGGCGTGCCCGTAGGGGATGGTCAGGTCGAGGCCGCGCAGCACCCAGGGATGGTCGTCGCTGTACCGGAACCACACGTCCCGTAGTTCGATGCCCTGCCGCAGCCGGGGTGCGCTCCCCTGCTCCGCGCGTGGCAGGTCGGGCTCGGCCCGGACGACGGCGACGTAGTGGCTGAAGGCCAGGAGCCGCCCGTGACCGCTCGCGATCGCGGAGGTCAGCGACGCCAGGGCGGCCTGAACTCCGATGACGCCCGCGAGGAACATCGAGACGTCTCCGACGCTGAGCTGGCCTCGGCGTGCCGTCATGATCGCCCACCACAGCCCGGCTCCGGCCACGGCCGCGCTCAGCGCGGTCAGCCCGCCCTGGGCGCGCAGCTCCCGGCGGTCCATCCGATCGTGCGCCGCGTCGGCGCCGCGCCGCTCGTCGATCATCCGGCCGCGCAGGAACGCGCCGATGCCGAACAGCCGGATCTCCGTGGCCGCCGCGACTCCGGTGAGCAGTTGGCTGTAGAAGTACTCGCGACGGTAGTACTGCTCGACGGCCCACTCCATCGCCGACCGGCGTCGCGACAGGATCAGCTCGGCGACGAGCGCGGGAACGGCTGCGAGGAGCACCAGGGCCGTCATGGCCGGGCTGAGGACGAGCAGGGATCCGATGAACCCGACGAGCGACAGCCCGCCTCCGAGGACGCTGCCGAGGCCGTCGACGAGCTCCGCGACGCGACCGGTCCCGTCCTGGGCCAGCCGGAGCCGGTCGAGGAAGGCCGGATCCTCGAAGTTGCGCAGGCCCACCTGTCTCTCGGCCGCCGCGAACAGCCGCTCGGTCGCGGCCCGGCCGGCGGACCGGCCGATCCGTGCCCTCAGATAGCGGACCGTCACCGGCAGCGTCGCGGCGACCAGTCCGGTGACGATCATCCCGAGCGCCGGCCCCGCGACCGCGCCATGCGGGACCGTCAACCGGTCGATCACCAGTTTCGTCAGCCAGGCGGTCGCGATCGGCGCCGCGGCCGACACGACGGTCAGGATAAGGAACCCCGCCAGCTCTCCGGTGGCCGCACGCCACAGGAGCGCGAACGCCTCGGCGGCCGAGGCGCGCAGCTCCCGCATGCCGAACCGGTGATCCCCCTCCGGGGCACCGGTCACCGCTCAGGCCCTGCCCGCGAGGTGACGTACGGGGAGCTCCTCCATCCGCGCGCCCGTGGCCACGATGCGGTGGTCGTCGCCGACCAGGTACAGCGCCGGGGTCCAGGTGTTCTTGAACGCTCGCGCCACCGGCCCGCCGTCCAGCTCCGCGGTGACGACCCTGGCCACCGGGGTGAGCGCGTCGACCGTCTCCTGGTCGTCGCCGCCCACGACCGCGAGGACGTTGTCCCGGCCCAGCTCCCGTGCATGTTCGACGAAGCTCGGCAGGAGCGTGTGGCACGCCTCGCAGCCCGCGGAGAAGAAGCCGACCACTCCGCTGAGGGTGTCATGGGACACCGGCTCACCGGCGGTCGTCACCTCGGTGAACTCCCCGGGCGCGGACCCGGGTCCGAGATCGAACGGCAGTCCCGGGTTGTGGCCCTGGGCGGCGTCGGCTCTCAGCCGGCGCAGGATGCCGATCGTGAGCAGCAGGTTGAGCAGGCAGAGAACGCCGAGCAGCACGACGGCGGCGGCGAGATAGACCATCAGGAACTCCTGGCGAACAGGTCGACGATGTCGTCCAACGCGACGATCAGGATCGCCCCGACGAGGCCGCCCGCGACGGCGATCGCGAGGCCGGCCGTCACCGGGAGACCGCCGGGCGCCGCCCTACCGATCGCGGCGGCGACGACGGCCCGGGCGGGTGGCCGGGCCAGCCGGGCCACCGGGGCCAGACCGGGGAGCGATCTTTCGAACCCGCCGAAGTCCCGCAGTTTGGACACCGCCGAGGCTACGAAGACCAGGGCGATCAGGCTGGCGCAAGCCGCCCTCACATACTCCATGAACCCATGTCTCTTCTCGTGGACCGCGCGGGCGGCGGCATGGCACCGCCGCCCGCGTGATCGGAACCGGTCGTCAGCAGCTGCTGCGGACCTTGGTCCACTGGCAGCCGTCCTGCGGGCAGCAGAAGCGGTACCAGTAGCCGGGGTGGCCCGCGGCGTTGCAGAAGTAGGTGCCGCTGCACGCGGAGGCGGTGGCCTTCGGCGCCGCCTTCTCGATGATCCGGTCGATGAGACGCATCATGGGGTTCTCCCTTGGGACGCGATGGTCGAAATACGGGGACAAACGTCGATCGCACCCTGCATGGAGCGCGCGTTCCACGCAGGTGTGCCTCACGACCTTTCGTGGCAGCCCGCATTCTCCGGAAAAATGCGGATTGTGGCCGCAATCGCCGGTCTGGCGACGCTCGGGCACAGCCACATGATCATCTAACGGTGGTCAAAGATCAACACCTCGCGCGGGAGGATTCTCGGGCCGAGAGACGGTCCCCCGTCAGCGGCGCCGTCGCGGGTCGGGCGGGATGCGCAGGGCCGTGATGACCGTCGCCAGCATGTCGTAGTGGGCGGCGAGCATGATCAGCTCGATGCTCTCCCGCTCGTCGAGGTGCGCGCGCAGCCCGTCCCACGCCGCGTCGCCGAGGTCGCCCTCCGTCTGCAGGGCGTCCACGGCGGTCAGGATGGCGCGCTCCCGGGGCGACCAGCCGTCGGCCTCGGGCCCCTCATCGGTGAGCCGGGCCAGGTCGGCGCGCGTGACCCCCGCCCGAACGCCGAGCCGTACGTGATGGTCGAACTCGTAACGGCAGCCGCGCAAGTGCGCCACCCGGAGGATGACCAGCTCGGTCTCCCGGCGGGGCAGCACGCCGCCCGGCATCAGCCGCCCCGCGAACCGCAGCCAGCCGCGGAACAGGCGGCGGTGCCGTCCGAGGACCCGGAACAGGACGGGCGGCTCCGTACCGACGCGCCACCCCGCCAGGTAGGCGAAGATCCAGGCGGGCGTGCCGAGGTCACGGCGTGCGCCGGGCGCGAGGCGCGGGACCATGCCGGTGGCGGCGCCGCCGGGCGCCGGGTGCTCGACGCCGGAGTCGTTCTGGGCGGCCGTCCGATCACGTCGTCGCATGCGATCAGCAATACACGAACGCATGTGTCCGCGATAGCTCCCGCCGTACGAAATGATCAGCCCGCCGCCGCACCGAAGTGCTCGACGATCCCCCGCGCGTAGTAGGGCTCCCAGTCCTCATCCGGGCTCTCGGCGGCGTACCGCTTGTCCAGGCTCACCAGCACGTAGACCAGCTCGCTGCGGACCGGCTCGGCTGCCAAGAGTTCGGGCAGCTCCGAGAGCCGGATCAGCCAGTCGGCGTACCAGGAGGCCCAGTCGTCGTCCACGCCGTCCGCGATCCGATAGACGCTGTGGTGGACCTCCCCGGCCTCGTGCAGCAGCTCGCGCACAGCCTCCGTGGTCGTGTCCATCGTCCCGCCCCGAACCGATCGCGGCGCGTCCTGCGGCCATCGGCCCGGCGCGCTCATGAGGCCGGCCCTTCCGGCGGCGTCGGGGAACCTCGGGTACAGACCGGTGACCTGGACCTTCCCCACTCCGCAGGCGCCGGTAAACCTCACCCGGCGACAGAAACGATCAGTTCGGCCGGTCCGTCGCGTGGGCCTCCCCCAGGTGAACCCGACCTCCCGATCAGCCCGGCCGGTCCGTCGGCTGCGGCGCATCGGCCTTCCCCACTCGGTGAACCCGACCTCCCGGTCAGCCCGGGCGGTCCGTCGGCTGTGGTGTCGTGAACGACGCGTCCTCTTCACCGGCGATCCGCAGCGCCCGCTCCACCCGCGACCGTACGGCGACGTCGAACACCCGCTGGGCCGCCATGCGCCCGTGCAGGACCGGTCCGACCCAGCGCGGGGCGTGGACCCGGCGGGCGCGCGTGGCGATGCCGCGCTCCAGCGCGTCGATCCCGGCGCTGAGCGGGGTCACCCCGGTGAATCCGCCCCGGCGGCCCTTCAGCGCGGCGGTGGCACGCGTGCCGAACCCGCGGTGCGTCATGTCGGTGTCCAGTTCGGCGAAGTACGCGACGCCGACCCGCGCGCCGGTGTGCCGCAACTCGATGCGCAGCGTGTCGCCGAGGGCCTCCACCGCGGCCTTCGACGCGCTGTAGGCCCCGAGCAGCGGGGCGCGGACGGCGGCGGCCAGCGAGGCGACCGCCAGGGCGTAGCCGTCCGGGTGGGAGATGTACGGGCCGGCCGCGCGCAGCGTGTGATAGGTGCCGAAGACGTTGACCCGCATCGTCGTCTCCAGGACGCCGGGGTCGCCGTCGAGGATCGGCCACTGGCAGGCGACGCCCGCGTTGGCCACGACCACGTCCAGGCCGCCGAGCTCCTCGACGAGCTCTCCCACGGCGCGCTCGACGCCGTCCCGGTCGGTCACGTCGCAGGGTCGCCACGGCGCGTCCCCGCACGCGCCGGCGACGGTCGCGAGCCCGTCCGGCTCCAGCCCCGCGAGGGCCACGCGGGCGCCGCGGGCGTGCAGGCGGCGGGCGAGCGCCGCCCCGATGCCGCGCGCCGCCCCGGTGATCAGCACCCGCCGACCGTGGAGGAGCATCCGGTCGTTCGGTCTTCGCATAGACCAGCAATACACGACGTTGATCGCGATATCCCGATCGCGTCGGCGTCAGGGGTGGCCGAATGCGGACTCGGCGCGCAGGACGGCGCGACGGCGCCGGGTGGGCGGCACAGGACAGCGCGACGGCACAGGACGGCGCGACGGTGCAGGACGGGGCGGCGGCTATGCCGCGTCGGGCACTGGTTCGCCGCCGGCCATGGATGCGGGCTCGCCTGCCGGGACCATGATGCCGGCGCGGCGTCAGGAGGCGCCTTCGACCTTGTTCCGCAGCGCGTCGAGCTGGGCCGGCGCGCCGAACGCGATGAGGGTGGCGGGTGGTTCGAGCGGCGTCTCCGGAGGCGGATCGGCGAGGAAACGGCCCGTGTCGGTGCGGATCGCCAGCAGCAGCACTCCGGTGCTCTCGCGCAGCGCCGCCTCCCGTACGGTGCGGCCGGCCAGCGGCGACTCCGGGCGGATCTCGACCTGCTCGATCTGGAACTCCAGCGTCTCGTCGTGCATGACGACGTCGAGGAACTCCGTGACCTCCGGCTGGAGCGCGAAGGCCGCCATCCGCCGCCCTCCGATCAGCTGCGGATTGACCGCCCGGTCCGCCCCCGCGCGCAGGAGCTTGGACTTGGACGACTCGTTGCGGGCGCGGGCGATGATGACCAGGTCGGGCCGCAACGCCCGGCTGGACAGGGTGACGTAGACGTTGTCGGCGTCGGTCTCCAGGGCGGCGATGAGCGCGGACGCGCGGGCGATGCCCGCCTCGTGGAGCACCTGGTCCTCGGTGACGTCGCCGATGACGTGCGCGTGCTCGATGCCCGTGAGCCGGTCGGGGTCCCGGTCGATGACGACGATCTGGTGCCCCATCGAGGCGAGGTACTGCGCGCCGGCCTGGCCGACGCGTCCCCAGCCGCAGATGATGACGTGGCCGGACATCCGGTCGATCGCGCGGTCCATGCGGCGCCTTTCCAGGTGAGCCCGTACGTGTCCTTCGAGGAGCGCCTCCAGCACCGTGCCGAAGGTGTACAGCGCCGTGCCGACGCCGACCAGGATCACGAAGATCGTGAAGATCTCCCCGGCGGGCGTCAGGTGCCGGACCTCGCGGTATCCGACGGTCGAGACGGTGGTGACCGTCTGGTACACCGCGTCCAGCGGGGTGAATCCCAGAAGCATGTAGCCGAGGGACCCGCCGACGATGACCAGCACCAGGCACGCGACCGCGATCCGAAGCCGGCGCACTGTCTCCACACGCCAATTGTCACCTCACGGTGCCGTCCCGACACGGTGAGGCACGGAACGCCGGACGGCGGCACGACGGGGCAGGACGGGGCGACGGCGCCGGGCGGGCGCCGGCACAGGACAGCAGGACGGTGCAGGGTGGGACGGGGCGGGTTGGGCGGCGGCTATGCCGCGTCTGGCACCGGTTCGCCGCCGGCCACGGGTGCGGGCCCGGCCGCCGGGACCGCGGGCCGCCGGCCGCGCCGCCAGATCGGGGCCGCGAGCAGGACCACGAGGAGTCCGCCCACGCCGGGGAGGATGAACGCCCACCGGCTGCCCCAGTCGTCGATGATGGTGCCGGTGACCGGGCCGGCGGCGGCCAGGCCCAGCGTCATCGCGGTGCCGTGCAGGCCCGTCGCCTCGCCACGGGCCTCGGCGGGCACCCACCGGCTGAGGGTGTCGATCGTGGTGGAGATGCCGGGAGCGCACAGCATCCCGGCCGGGAGCAGCACGAGGCACACCACTCGCCAGTCGCCGAACAGGCCGACCGGGATGGTGAGGGCGGCCATGGTCCCGACGATCACCAGGGGTGAGAAACCGCGGGGCAGCGCGCCGTAGACGAACCCGCCGACCAGTGAGGCGATGCCCCATACGGCGAAGGCGAGGCCGGTCCACCGGGTCGCGGCGTCGGCCTTGAGCACCGCGACCAGGCCGAGTTCCGTGGCGGCCAGCACGAACGTCAGCGCGCACGTCACGCCGAGGAGCGCGAGCATCGCGGGGGTCAGCCACTGGCGGCGGCGCACCACGGCTCCGCCGGCCTCTGGCTCCCCCGCGACGCGAACGGGCGGGTCGAGGATCAGCAGCGCGATGCCGGACCCCACCATCCCGAGCCCGACGAACGTCATGGTCCAGGCGCTGCCGAGCGCGGTGGTCACGGCGACGGCGAGTGCCGGTCCGGTCATGTAGCAGATCTCGACCAGCATCGAGTCGAGCGCGTAGGCGCTGCGGCGCTGCTCGGCCGGGACGGTGGCCGCGAGGCACTGCCGGACGACGCTGAACACGGGCAGCGCCAGCACGCCGTCGGCGAACGCGCCCGCGACCAGCGGCCAGTACGGCAGGAACGGCGCGACGATCCAGAACACCAGTTGGGCGACGGTGGTGACCGCCAGGACCGGCCGGAGGCCGCGCCGGTCGACGAAGCGCCCGGCGATGGGAGAGCCGACGGCCACTCCGGCGGTCGCGGCCGCGCCGACCAGGCCCGCCTCCAGGAAGCCGAGCCGCAGCCCGCCGACCACGTGCAGGGTCAGCGTCAGCCCGGTGGCGACCACGGGGACCCGGGCCACCAGTCCGACGAGCAGCAGCGTCCGGACGCCGGGGATGGACAGCACCCGCCGGTAAGGCTCGACAGTCATAATGATCACTTACCTCCACGACGCAGTATGCCAGCGAGCCACAGGCCCGGAAAGTGAATTTTGCCGCCCGGCCGGAGCACCCGGCGCGGGTTCATCACGACTTCCTGACAACGCTCGTCAATCGGGAGTTCGGACGGCTCGGCATCGCGGTATAAGCACCACGACGGGGCTGGCCGCCCACGGTCCCCGCTGTTCGGCTTCGGGGTCCGGGCCGTTCCCAGGGCTGCTAAAACGGGGGCAAAAGGTGACGAGTGACGAAAATGATAAAAATAGCAAAGGCCAGGAAAATGATCGGGCGGGCATTCGTCATCGGCGGTGGTTCCTGCCGGCCGCGCTCGGATTGGCCGTCGTGGTGGGCGGCGCGGTCGGCGCCGGGGTCCTCCGGCTCACCGGCTCACACCCGGCCGTACACCGCTCGGCCGTCCAGCGAGCGGTGCGGCCGCGGCAGCCGGTCCAACCCAAGGTCGACTGCCATGTGCACAAGTGCATCGCGCTGACGTTCGACGACGGGCCGCTCGCCGAAACCACCCCCAAGCTCCTCGACATCCTGAAGGCCCACGGAGCGCACGCGACGTTCTTCGTGCTCGGCATGCAGGTGGCGGGCAATGAGGAGGTGCTGAAACGGGAGGTCACCGAGGGCCACCAGGTCGGCAACCACACGTTCGACCACAAGAAACTCGTGGGGATGCCGAAGGCGAAGGTCGAGGACGAGCTGATCCGCACGCAGGAGGCCATCCTCCAGGCGACGGGCACGACGCCGACGGTGTTCCGCCCGACGTACGGATCCACCGACAAGCAGCTGAACGGGATCGCCAAGGAGATGGGCCTCGCGCAGATCCTGTGGACCGTCGACACGGTGGACTGGAAGGACCGCAACAGCGCGCTCGTCAAGAAACGCGTCCTGGCCGGCGCGAAGCCGGGCCACATCGTGATCATGCATGACATCCGGCCGACCAGCGTGAACGCCGTCCCCGACATCCTGACGGCCCTCGCCAAACAGGGCTACGCCTTCGTGACGATCTCCGAACTGTACGGCGGCAAGCTGACACCGGGCGAGCGCTACCCGGCGTTCCTCGGCTCACCCGTCGCGGGCCCGGCCCCGCCGACGTAATCCGCGTCCCGCCGACGTGATCCACGTCCCGCCGCGGGAAGGGGCGTCGCTTGTCAGTGCGCGGTCCAGCCGCCGTCCATGGTGAGCGACGCCCCGGTGATCATCGACGCGTGCGGCGAGCAGAGGTAGGCGACCATCTCGGCGACCTCCTCCGGCTCGATGAGCCGCCGGATCGCGGCCCTGGCGAGCATGACCTCGTCGATGACCCGGCCGGGCTCCATCCCGTGCGCGGCCGCCTGGTCGGCGATCTGGTGCTCCACGAGCGGAGTGCGGACGTACGCCGGGCTGACGCAGTTGGCGGTGACCCCGTGCTCGGCCGCCTCGAGCGCGATGACCTTGGTCATCCCCTCCAGGGCGTGTTTGGCGGCCACGTAGGCCACCTCTTGTACGGCGAGGCCACCCGGCCGTGGACCGATGAGATGCGGATGACCCGGCCCCATCCTCGGTCGTACATTCCGGGGAGCGCCCGCCGGGCCAGCCGGAACGGCGCCTCGACCATGATGCGCTGCATCCGCGCGAAGACGTCCGGGGGGAACTCGGTGACCGGCGCGACGTGCTGCAGGCCGGCGTTGTTGACCAGGATGTCCACGTCGCAGTCGACGGCCTCGACCGCCGCGGCGTCGGACAGGTCGGCGGCGACCGCCCGGCCGCCGATCTCCCGTGCGGCGGCCTGCGCCTCCTCCTCGCGCAGGTCGACGATGACGACCTCGGCACCGGCGGCCGCGAGCCTGCGGGCGCAGGCCAGCCCGATCCCGCCGGCCGCGCCGGTCACGAGGGCCCGGCGGCCGGACAGGTCGAGACCGGCGGACGGCTGAGGAGCGTTCGGTGGAGCCACGCGCTTCCTCCTCGTCATCGGGACACTCGGTGCGAACACGACCGTATATCGATGCGAGATCGGCCCACCGTGCCTCGCGAGTCCCGGTCAAGCGGTGCGGTGAACGACGCCGTGCCGCGCTCGCCGAGGCGGTCCCGAGCCGCCGGTGGGGTGCCCGCCGCTCCGGCGGGCACCCCGTTCTACCGAGCGGTCAGGAGACCGTCTCGAGCGGCAGCCACAGCGCGAGCCGGCCGCCGATCCGCTGATCGGAGGTCGCGAGCGTGTGGATCTCCGCGGGAGACAGGGCCCGCTTGTACACGCGCACGTCGTCCAGCGTGCCGTGGAACCGGCTGGCGCCGTCGACGCGCTCTCCGACGTGGATGCCGTCCACGCCGAACTCCTTGCCCTCGGTGACCGAGCCCGGCGGCACCGCGGCGGAGGCGACCTGCGTCCCGTCGATCCACAGGGAGAGCTTCCCGTCGGCGCGTTGCAGCGCCACGTGGTGCCACTGGCCGTCGTTGTAGGCGTTCGCCGACTGGACGGAGATGTTGAACCGGTCGACCGCGATCAACGCGTTGATCCGGTGGGACGCCGGCTCGGCCCGCAACCACACCTGCGGTGTCGTACCGCTGCCCCACCGGTACGCCCACAGCAGCGCGTGCGTCCCGGTGGTGTCGGAGTAGCGGAACCAGGTGGCCATCGTGAAGTCGCCGCCGCCGAGGTCGATCGCCGGGCTGTACGGCACCTCGACGCGGTCGTCGACCCCGTCCAGGTCGAGGCCGTTGCCGAACCGTCCGGGCACGGTCTGCGCGCCGCCGCGCACGTAGGCGTCGTTGCCGCGGTGCGAGGCGTCCGGGGTCTTCGGCCCCGGCGCGGGCGGCTTGGGGATGCCCGGGGGCGTGCCGTTCGGCGTGGCGAGGTAGGCCTCGTTGAAGTGGGCCCAGCGGATCGTGTCGTACGGCGTGGCGGTGCCCGCCTCGTACAGCAGGCCGGCCTCGTCGCCGCCGAGCTTCACCATGTCCGAGTAGGCCGACGGACCCCACCAGAAGACCTTGCCCTGCTGCCAGCGCTGCCACGTACGGGCCTCGTCGAAGGACGAGCGCACCGCCATCGCCTCGCGCGCCTCGGGGTGCGCCGGCGAGGACAGCAGGATGCGGTCGGTCCGGTCGCCCTGGTCGCGGGCGTGCATGCGCAGCGTCGAGGCCTGGACGTCCGGCAGCGTGAGGTTCTTCACGATGCGGAACGGCCGCTCGAAGGTCTCCCCGCCGTCCTTGCTGATGGCGTACGCCCGGTGGCCGGGGTCGGTGCCACGCTCACGGGCCAGCGCGTAGATCCGCCCGTCGGTGAGCTCGACGACGGTGACCTCCTGGGCGATGATCGTGCCGTCGTCGTAGGCGCTCGTCGCCCCGATGTGCCAGGTCACGCCGCTGTCGTCGCTGTAGAGCAGGTGCGTGCCGTAGGTGTGGGGACCGACCCCGTCGTAGATCTCGTAGTTGGCGCCGAGAACGAGCCGGCCGGCGTGCTTACCCCGGGTGAGCTGGATGCCGTGCATCGGCCCGGTCGCGTACCAGAAGTTCCACTCCGGGCGTTTGCCCTCGGTCATCTCCCGGGGCGCGGTCCAGGTGGCGCCGTTGTCATCACTCCACTGCACGTACGGGTCCCGCTCACAACCGTTGGGGCAGGGGTCCGGGCCGTTGTGCGTGCTGACCAGGACGACCCGGCCGGTGCGCTGGTCGACGATCGGCACGGGGTTGCCGTGCGTCGAGCCGTTGCCCTTCGAGACGACCTGCAGCGGGCCCCACGTGCGGCCGCCGTCGGCCGACCGCCGCAGGACGATGTCGATGTTCCCGTCGTCGCCGCAGTCGGCGACGCGCCCCTCGGCGAAGGCCAGCACCATGCCGTTGGCCGCCCGGACGACGGCCGGGATCCGGAAGCAGGCGTAGCCGAACTGCTTCTGCTGGAACAGGACCTGCTCTTCGTCGAAGGGCTGCGCGGGGCTCGTACGGGCCGTCGCACCGGATGCCGCGGTCGCGGAGGCGGCGGCGGGCCGGGTGGGCGCGGCGGCTCCGGCGGGCCGCGTGACGGCGAGGGAGGCCGGTGAGCCCAGCAGCAGGCCGGCCACGATCAGGGCGATGCGGCGCCGGGCGGACGGCCGGCGGCGGGGTGGTTTCTCGGAGGCGTACCTCATAGGGCTTGCCTTTCAGGAGAAGGTCGGGGCGGCGGACATCCTATGTCCTACGTTCTATGTCCACCAGGGGTCTGCGGCTATTGACGCAGCTGGGAGGCGGGGTTACCGTCCCCGGACCAGACATAGGACATCCCATGTCCACTGAAAGGGTTGAACCATGCCAGCAGTCGATCGCGGCCGGGTCCGCGCCGCGTGTACCGTGACCGCCCTCGTGGCGGCCCTCACCGCCGGGGCGTCACCGTCCTGGGCCGCTCCGGCCGGCGCCCGGGCACGGTGCGAGACGTCCGTGCCGTACACGGCGGGCACCGAGGGCTACAGCGCGTTCCGCATCCCGGCGATCGTCGAGACGAGATCGGGCGACCTGCTGGCGTTCGCCGAGGGCCGCTTCTCCGGGCTCGGCGACGCGGGCAACATCGACACCGTCGTCAAGCGGTCGACCGACGGCGGCTGCACGTGGGGGCCGCTGAAGGTGGTCCAGGACAGCGGCCCGAACACCTCGGGAAACCCCGCCCCCGTCGTGACGGCGAGCGGCCGCATCGTGCTGCTGACGACGTACAACGCGGGCACCGCGACCGAGACGGCGATCCTGCGCGGCCAGGTGACGCCCGAGCAGAGCCGGCGCGTCTTCGTGCAGTACAGCGACGACGACGGGACCACCTGGTCGGCGCCGCGCGAGATCACCACCGACGCCAAGGCCCCGAACTGGCGCTGGTACGCCACGGGGCCGGGCCACGCGATCCGGCTGACTCACGGCCGTCACGCCGGCCGCCTGGTGGTGCCGGCGAACCACTCGATCGCCCCGCCGGCGGGCTCGTCCGACCTGGGCTCCGAGGCCAAGTACTACGGCGGGCACGATCTCTACAGCGACGACGGCGGCCGGACCTGGCACATCGGCTATGTCGACGACAACCCCGACGGCTACGTGAACGTCAACGAGTCCACGGCGGCCGAACTGCCCGACGGCCGGGTCTACTTCAACACCCGCGACCAGAACGGAACGAGCCCCGGCACCCGCGCGGACGCCTACAGCCGCGACGGCGGCCGGACCCTTCAGGCGCCGTTCGCCCCGCAGCAGGGCCTGGTCGGGCCGGTCGTCGAGGGCAGCGTCCTGCAGGTGCGCGGACGGCGGAGCCCGCTCGTGTTCTCCGGCCCGGCGAACCCGACGAGCCGCGCCGCCATGACGTTGCGGGTCAGCGACGACAACGGGCGGACCTGGCGGTCCGCCGTGACGTTCTCGACGCTCCCGGCGGGCTACTCGGACCTCGTCCAGCCGGACGCCCGCACCATCGGCGTGCTGTACGAGACGGGGAACGCCGGACCGTACGAGAACATCACCTTCCGCCGCGTACCACTGCGCGGCCTGGAGCATCAGTCCTGAGCCGGCCGGACGGCGGGCTCCGGGGACCCGCCGTGTGCCCTCAGCCGTGAGCCGGCCGGACCGCGGCCTCCCGGGGCCCGCCGTGAGTCCTCAGCCGCGATCCGGCCGGACCGCGGGATCCGCTCTGAGTCCTCAGTCGTGATCCAGCCGGGCGAGCCGCGCGCGCACTCCGGCGAAGTGCGCGCGCATCGCCGCCTCGACGGCGGCGCGGTCCCCGGCGATGACCGCCGTGTAGATGTCGCGATGGGTGCGGGCGACGTCGGCCGGGGTCTCGTCCGGCGTGCCCAGGTCGTCGCGGAGCTGGTGGTAGACCTCCCAGAAGGCGCCGAGGAGCCGGCCGACGAGCGGGTTGCCGAGGGGCTGGTAGAGCACGTCGTGGAAGAGCCGGTCGGTCTCCGGAGAGACGACGCCGACCTGTGCCTCGGCCTCCATCCGCTCGATGACGTCACGGACGGGGGTGAGGACCTCGGCCGGGTCCGTGCCGCCGCACTCGTCGATCAGGCGCTGCGCCAGGCCGTTCTCCAGGACCTCGCGGATCTCCATCAGGTTGCGCAGGGCGTCGCGCGGCCCGATGCGGGTGTGGAAGGTGAGCTCGTCGACCAGGCCGCCGAGCGACAGCCGTCCCACGAACATCCCGAAGCCGTGCCGGATGTCGACGATGCCGACGGCCTGGAGGGCCTTGAGCGCCTCACGGACCGAGTTGCGGCTGATGCCCAGCTCCTCGATCAGCTCCGACTCGGTCGGCAGCGGGTCTCCCGGCACGAGGCCCCGGCGCACGATGATGTCCTTGACCGCCTCCTGCACTTCCAGTGCCCGCGTCGGTCGGCCGCCGCGCGGGGCGGGAATCCGTCGTGCGGGCAAGGGACGCCGGGCGGGCGGATCCCCGGCGGTCTGCGGATCATCGCGAAACATCAAGGACATCTCCTGGTCATTCGGGCTTGACCGGGCGCGGCTTGGACCCTAGCCTCCACCCTACTGGACGTGGGATGTAGGACGTCCAATATGCCCCTGACGGAGATGACCGCAAATCTAGGAGGCACCGTGAGCGCCCCGGTTCCCTTCAGCCGCCGTGACTTTCTGCGCTACAGCGGGACGGTGAGCGCCGCAGCGGCCGTCTCCGCCGCCCTGTCGGCCTGCAGCGGGCCCGCCTCGACGAGCTCGACCGGCTCCGGCGGGTCCAAGGACCTCGTCACCGCCGTCATCGGCTACGGCAACGACCAGACCTGGGACCCGACCATGACGGCGTCGGCGTTCGCGATGGCCGGCATCAACCACATCTACGAGGGCCTCGTCGACACCGACCCGATCACCCGCGCGCCGTACCCGGCGCTGGCCACCGCGCTGCCCGCCGACCCCAAGGCGACCACGTGGAAGTTCACGCTGCGCCAGGGCGCCAAGTGGCATGACGGGCAGCCGGTCACCGTCGACGACGTGCTGTTCACCTTCGACCGCATCCTCGACCCGAAGGCGCAGGTGCTCGTCAACAACTTCTTCGCCTCCTGGCTGAAGGAGGTGCGCAAGGTCGACGACACCAGCGTCGAGCTGGTCTTCAAGTTCCCCTTCCCGGACGCGCTCCCCCGCCTCACCATCGCCAAGATCATGCCGAAGCACGTCTACGGCCAGCCGGGCGGCTGGGATGCCGCCAAGAACGGCAAGTCCATCGGCTCCGGCCCGTACAAGATGGTCCAGCACAACCCGAAGTCGAACACGACGTTCGAGGCGTTCGCGGACTACAACGGCCCGCGCAAGCCCGCGATCAAGAAGATGAACTGGCTGTCCATCGTCGACGCCTCCGCCCGCGTCGCCAAGATCTCCGGTGGTTCCGCCGAGGCGCAGATCGCCGACAACGTGCCGTACGCCAACATCGACCAGCTCAAGAAGAGCGGGCTGACCGTCGAGGGCGGCAAGGGCATGAACCACATGTTCATCATGTTCAACACGGGCAAGAAGCCGTTCGACGACGTGCGGGTCCGCCAGGCGCTCTTCTACGCGATCGACACCCAGAAGATGATCGAGGTCGCGCTGAAGGGCCACGGCACCCCGGCCACGAGCTTCCTCAACCAGGAGAACCCCTCGTACGCTCGCGCGAAGACCGTCTACTCCTACGATCCGGAGAAGGCGAAGTCGCTGCTCAAGGCGGCCGGCGTCACGAACCTCACGATCAACCTGATGGCGGTCAACGTCAGCTGGATCGCCGACTGCCTGCCGACGATCGCCAACTCCTGGAACGCCATCGGCGTCAAGACCACCCTCGCGCCGCAGGACACCAGCGCGCTGTTCACCAAGATGGACCAGTCGCAGGACTACCAGGCGGTCGCGGCGGCCTCGAACCCCAACCAGTTCGGCCTCGACGCCGACCTCATCCTCCGCTATAACTACACGCCCGGCGGCAACTGGATGAAGTACACCAAGTGGGACAGCAGCCCGGACGCGAAGAAGCTGTTCGCGCAGATGGACGCGGCCACCCGCGAGCCGGACCAGCAGAAGAAGCTCCAGCTCACCCACGACTACATCGACCTCATCGCCGAGCAGGCCGTGCTCTACCCGGTCGTGCACACTGAGCTGATGACCGCCTGGAACGCCAAGAAGCTCACCGGCGTGCGGGCGCAGGCCTACCCCGGCATCAACCTGCTGCAGGCCAAGCGCAGCTGACCGCGGACGGCGGCGGGAGAGGTCCCCAGGCCCGCCGCCGTTTCCGCTTCACCCCTCGATCCGACTCTTCCCAGGAGGCACCCGGTGGCAGTCATCGCCAGAATGCTGGTGCGCCGCGTCCTCATCTTGATCCCGCTGTTGCTGGGCGTCGTCCTGTTCGTCTTCATCGTCATGCGGTTCTCCGACAGCAAGCCGGAGTACGCCTACTTCGAAGGCTCGAACCCGACGCCCGCGCAGATCCACCAGTTCAAGGTGCAGAACGGCCTGCTGGATCCGCTGCCCGTCCGGTATGTGCGGTTCGTCGGCCAGCTGGTGCGGGGTGACATGGGCACGAGCGTGCTGACGAAGGCGCCCGTGCGCGACTCGGTGGCGACGGCGCTCCCGCTCACGCTGCAGCTGACCCTGCTCGGCGTGGTGATCGCCATCGTGCTGTCGCTGATCTTCGGGGTCACCGGGGCGATCTTCCGGGACCGCTGGCCCGACCAGCTCATCCGAATCGTGTCGCTGATCGGCCTCGCGGCCCCCGCGTTCTGGATCGCGCTACTGATGATCCAGTACCTGGCGGTCCAGCGCGGCTGGTTCCCGACCAGCGGTTACGTCAACCCGGCCGACTCCTTCACCGGCTGGCTGAAGTCGATGACGCTGCCCGCGCTGTCGCTGTCCCTGCCGCAGGCCGCCTACCTGACGAGGATCATCCGCACGTCGATGGTCGAGGAACTCGACAAGGACTACGTACGGACCGCCGTCGGCAGCGGCCTGCCCCCGATCGTCGTCGTCGGCCGCAACGTCCTGCGCAACGCGCTGGTCAACCCGCTGACCGTCCTGGGCCTGCGGGTCGGCTACCTGCTCGGCGGCGCGGTGGTCATCGAGACCATCTACTCGCTGCCCGGCATGGGCCAGCTCATGATCACCGCGGTGCGCAACGGCGACCCGGCCGTGGTCCAGGGCGTCGTCCTCACGATCGCGACCGGATTCGTGGTGGTGAACCTCGTCGTCGACGTCCTCTACCTGCTCGTCAACCCCCGACTCAGGAGCGCGACCTGATGCGCAACGGCCTGGCGAAACGTCTGTCCCAGGGAGGCGTCGGCTTCCGGCGGCTGGGCGTGCTGTCGTGGATCGCCCTCGGCGTGGTCGTGGTGATCGTCCTCGCCGCCGTCTTCGCCCCGGTGCTGGCGCCGCACTCCCCGTACGTCCAGGAGACGGCGGGCGGCGGCCCGAGCGGGTCGCACTGGATGGGTCTGGACAGTTCCAACCGCGACGTCTTCTCCCGGCTGCTGTACGGCGCGCGCTGGTCCCTCGTCATCGGCCTGGGCGCCACCGGGATCGCGCTGGTGGCCGGCGCGCTGCTCGGCTCCATCGCCGCGACCTCGCGGCGGGCGGTCGACGAGACGATCATGCGCGTCCTCGACGTGATCATGGCGTTCCCGGGCATCGCCCTCGCCGCCGTTCTCGTCGCGGTGTTCGGCGGCAGCATCCCCGTGCTGGTGTTCGCCCTGGCCTTCCTCAACGCGCCGGCGGTGGCCCGCGTGGTCCGCGGCAACGTCATGGCGCAGTACGGCGAGGACTACGTCGCGGCCGAGCGCGTCATCGGCGCCCGCACCCCGCACATCCTGCTCCGGCACGTCGCCATCAACTGCGCCGCGCCGGTCCTGGTCTTCTGCACCGTGATGGTCGCCGACGTCATCGTCTTCGAGGCGTCGCTGTCGTTCATCGGCGCGGGCGTACGGCCGCCGGACCCGTCGTGGGGCAGCGTCATCGCCGACGGCAAGAACATGGTGCTGCTCGGCGGCTGGTGGGCCACGGTCTTCCCCGGCCTGATCATCCTCCTGACGGTGCTCGCGCTGAACATCCTCGCCGAGGGCATCTCCGACGCCTGGGCGACGCCGGCGGCGCGCCGCCGGGACACCGGCGGCAAGAAGGACGACGTCGACGCGCTCGAGCACGCGACACCCGGGTCCGGGGAGGTCACCCCGCTGACCGGCCTCGCCGAGGCAGCGGCGCGCCTGGCCGAACGGGCCCGCCCCCTGCCCACAAGCGAGCCGATCCTGGCGGTGGAGAACCTCGCGATCGGCTTCGACGACCAGCACGACGGCGTCGACATCGTCGACGGGATCTCCTTCGACGTACGGCCCGGGGAGGTGCTCGGCCTCGTCGGCGAGTCCGGCAGCGGCAAGTCCCTGACCGCGCTGACCATCATGGGCCTGCAGCCGCGCGGCGCGCGGGTGCGCGGGCAGGTCCGCTTCGACCACAAGGAGCTGCTCACCCTCGGCCGGTCGGCCCGGCGACGGCTGCTCGGCCACGACATGGCGATGATCTACCAGGACGCGCTGTCGTCGCTGAACCCGGCCATGACCATCAAGGCGCAGCTGAAGCAGGTCGTCCGGCGGGGTGGCCGGCGCAGCCCGGCGGAGCTGCTGGAGCTGGTCGGCCTGGACCCGGCGCGCACGCTCCGGTCGTACCCGCACGAGCTGTCCGGCGGGCAGCGGCAACGGGTGCTCATCGCGATGGCCCTCTCCCGCGACCCGAAGCTCATCATCGCGGACGAGCCGACGACGGCCCTGGACGTCACCGTGCAGGCGCAGGTCATCCAGCTGCTGCTGACGCTGCGCGAGGAGCTGGGCTTCGCCCTCATCCTCGTCTCGCACGACCTGGCCCTGGTCTCCGACGTCACCGACCGGGTCGTGGTGATGTACGGCGGGCAGATCGTCGAGACCGGCGTGACCTCCACCCTGGTCGGCGCGCCCGCGCACCACTACACCCGGGGCCTGCTCGGCTCGGTGCTGTCCCTGGAGTCCGGGGCCGAGCGCCTCACCCAGATCCGCGGCGTGGTGCCCTCCCCCGCCGACTTCCCGGCCGGCTGCCGGTTCTCCGACCGGTGCCCCATGGCGACCGACGTCTGCCGCACGGAGACCCCCCATCTCGACGGCCAGGGACTCCGTCACTCGGCCGCCTGCCACCATCCGGCGATCGACCTCGCCGGCTCCATGTCCGCCGCCGGCACGGGCGCCCCGCCGGCCGGCCCCGAGGAGGCACGTTGACCGCCGACGAGACCCTCGTCGAACTCTCCGACGTCCACGTGGTGCACAAGGCGCGCACCGGCGGCCTGTTCACCCGCGACCGCGTCTACGCGCTGACCGGCGCGGACCTGACCGTCCGCCCCGGCGAGACGGTGGGCGTCGTCGGCGAGTCCGGCTGCGGCAAGTCCACCCTCGCCAAGGTCCTCGTCGGCCTGCAGCGGCCCACGTCCGGCACGGTCTCCTTCGGCGGCAAGGACATCTGGTCGATGTCCGCGTCCGAACGCCGCGGGGCGATCGGGTCGACGACCGGCATGGTCTTCCAGGACCCGTCGACCGCGCTGAACCGCCGGCTCCCGATCCGGCGGATCCTGCGCGACCCGCTCGACGTGCACGGCGCGGGCAACGTCCGCGAACGTGAGGAACGCGTCCGTGAGCTGATCGACCTCGTGGGCCTGCCGGGGAGCGTGGCCGACCTGCTGCCCGGCCAGATCTCCGGCGGCCAGCGGCAGCGCGTCGCGATCGCCCGTGCCCTGGCGCTGCGGCCGAAGCTGCTGATCGCCGACGAGCCGACCAGCGCACTGGACGTCTCCGTACGGGCGCAGATCCTCAACCTGCTGCTCGACCTGAAGCAGCGGTTCGACCTCGCCATGGTCTTCGTCTCGCACGACATCCAGACCGTACGGCGGATGAGCGACCGGGTCGTGACGATGTACCTCGGCCGGATCGTCGAGCAGACCCCGGCCGACGCCGTCCCCGGGCGCGCCCGCCACCCGTACACCCGCGCGCTGTTCTCCGCGACGCCCGGCCTGCTCTCGCCGATCGACCCGATCCCGCTGATCGGGCCGGTGCCGTCGGCGACCCGGCCGCCGAGCGGCTGCCCGTTCCGTACGCGCTGCTGGCGGGCCGACGACGTCTGCGCCGGCGAGATGCCGGCCGCGGAGATCGACGGCGGGGAGCACCTGTTCCGCTGCCACCACCCGGTTCCGGCCGGAGCGACCGACCGCGAGCTGATCGGCGAGGTCTAGCCGTTCCTCGCGCCCCGCGAGCCGACCGGCCGAAGTCGAGGCCGTTCCTCGCACCTGTCCATTGACCCGGAGACTGAAGGGAAATCGATGACCACCGCCACCAAGCTGTCCGGCGTCATCCCCCCGGTGTGCACCCCGCTGACCCGCGAGTACGAGGTCGACACCGCTTCGTTGACGCGGCTGGTGGATCACCTGCTGGACGGCGGGGTCGACGGCCTGTTCGTCCTGGGATCGTCGTCGGAGGTGGCCTTCCTGCCCGACGGGCACCGGAAGGTCGTGCTGGACACCGTGCTCGGCCACGTCGCCGGACGGGTCCCCGTGCTGGCCGGCGTCATCGACATGACCACGCCGCGCGTGCTCGACCATGTGCGGGTCGCGGTCGAGGCGGGCGCCGACGCCCTCGTCGCCACCGCGCCCTTCTACACCCGCACCCACCCCGCCGAGATCGCGCTGCACTTCCGGATGATCGCCAAGGCCGGTCTCCCGCTGTACGCCTACGACCTGCCGGTGTCCGTGCACAGCAAGCTCGGGGCCGACCTCGTGCTGGAGCTGGCAGCCGAAGGCACGCTCGCCGGGCTCAAGGACTCCAGCGGCGACGACGCCGGGCTGCGTGAGGTGATCCTCGGCCGCCGGGACCGCGGCCTGTCGTCGTTCTCGGTCCTGACCGGTTCGGAGCTGACGGTCGACTCGGCGCTGGCGATGGGCGCGGACGGCGTCGTCCCCGGGCTGGGCAACGTCGACCCGCACGGGTACGTACGGCTGTACCGAGCGGCGTCGGCGGGCGACTGGGCGGCGGCCCGTACCGAGCAGGAGCGGTTGTTCCGCCTGTTCGGGCTGGTGAACGCCGGTGGTCCGCACATGGGCCGCAACTCCTCGGCTCTGGGGGCGTTCAAGGCCGCGCTGCACCTGCGGGGTGTCATCGACCACCCGACCACCGCGCTGCCGCAGATCCCCCTGGGCGACGAGGAGATCGCCGTGGTCGGCAAGTATCTCGCCGAGGCCGCCCTCCTGTAATCGGATCGGTCGCAGGCCGGGCAGGTCGACGGCGGCGTCCGGACCGCCGGTTTCCGCGTCGCCGTTGACAGTGCCGCTGTCAGAACGGATGCTCCCCTAGCAAACGCCCGTTTTTCAATCGGCGTGCCCATTACCCGGGCATGAGAGCTGGGGGTCTGAATCCGTGCACGACGCCGACCACTACGCCATGGACGAGACGCCGCTCGCCCTCGTCTCCGCGGTCGAGCGCTTCCTGCCCGCATGAACCTCGACGTGTTCGACCCGCGCATCTACGCGCGGGGCATCCCGCACGAGACGTACCGTCGCCTGCGGGACGAGGACCCGGTGCGCTGGCAGGAGGAGCACGAGGTCGGCGGCTGGCCGGCCGGGCCGGGCTTCTGGGCCGTGACCCGGCACGCGGACGTGGCCCACGTGCTGCGCACTCCCGGCGAGTACAGCTCCTGGATCGGGGCGACGCAGATCCGCGACCCGGACCCCGCCGACCTCCCGTTCGTCCGGCAGATGATGCTCAACCTCGACCCGCCGGAGCACGGCCGGCTGCGGCGCATCGCCGCCAAGGTGTTCACGCCCCGCCGGGTCGAGCGGTTCGCGGCCGACGTCGAGCGGCGCGCCCGCCTGCTCGTTGACGGCATCGCCGAACGCGGCGAATGCGACCTGCCGGTCGACGTCACCGACGACTATCCGATCCAGAATCTCGCGGACCTGCTCGGCATCCCGGAGGAGGATCGCGGCTGGATCCTCGAGTGGACGAACCGCGTCATCGGCTACCAGGATCCCGAGCACGGCGGCGCGGCCCGCGGGCCGGATGGCGCGCCGGTCAACCCGCGGTCCCCGGCGGCGCTCCGCGACATGTTCGAGTACGCCCACGCGCTGGCCGCCGTCAAGCGCCGGCACCCGGCGGACGACCTGATGACGGCCCTCGCCACGGCCGAGGTGGACGGCCGGGGCCTCACCGACCCCGAGCTGTCGATGTTCTTCTTCCTGCTGGTGATCGCCGGCAACGACACCGTACGCTCCGGCCTGCCCGGCGGCATCATGGCGCTGCTGGACCACCCGGACCAGCACCGGCGTCTCCTCGGCCACCCCGAACTCCTCGACTCCGCGATCGAGGAGATGCTGCGCTGGCATCCGCCCGTGCTCAGCTTCCGGCGCACCGCCGCGCGGGACACCGTGCTCGCGGGACGCCCGATCGCCGCCGGCGACAAGGTGGTGGTGTTCCATGCCTCGGCCAACCGCGACGAGCGGAGGTTCGCCGAACCGACGCGGTTCGACATCGCGCGACGCCCGAACGACCACGTGGCGTTCGGCGACGGCCCGCACGTGTGCCTCGGCGCGCACTTCGCCCGCCTGCAACTGCGGATCTTCTACCGGGAGTTCCTCTGGCGGCTGCCGGACCTGGAGACCGCCGGCCCGCCCGCCCGTCTGGTCTCCAACTTCATCGCCGGAATCAAGCACCTGCCCGTCCGCTTCACTCCCGTTAGCCGGAGCGACGCCCGATGACCGACCAATGGCACCACCGCCCAGACCGGCCCGACCACCCGCGCCCAGACCCGCCCGGCCGCCCGCGCACCGGCACACCCGTGCCCGAACCGACCGGCCGGTCCGGCCCGCCGCCCGTCCCCGAACCGACCACCGAAGCACCCGGCCCGCCCGACGCCGAGCCGACCGCCGGGGCACCTGGCCCGCCCGTCCCCGAACCGACCCACCGGACCGGCCCGCCCGTCCCCGAACCGACCGCCGGGGCACCCGGCCCTCCCGTCGCCGAGCCGGCCGCCGGGTCCAGTTCGCCCGCCACCGAACCGCCGGAGAGGACCGCAGGGGCGCCGGCGTCCCCGGAGCCGGCCACCGGGGAGCCCGGCCCGGCCACTGCGGGGTCGAAGACGATCGACACGGGCCTGCGCCTTCTCGAGATCCTCCGGGAGCATCCCGGTGGGCTGACCATCTCCGAGCTCGCCCGTATCGCCGACGTGCACCGCAACGCCGTGGCCCGGCACCTGACCGCCCTGCGCAACCACCGCCTCGTCACCCGGACCGGCAACCTCTTCACGCTGGGACTGGGCATCGTCGAACTCGGCGCCGCAGTGCAGCAGCGGCTCCGCTCCGCCGCCGCCGGCGCACTCCAGTCCCTGGCCAACGACTGCCATGCCACGGCCTTCATCGCCGTACGCGACACCGAGGAGGAGGTGGTCGCGCTCGCCGTGGCCAAGCCTCGAGGTTCCGACCTCCACGTCGCCTACGGTCCGGGCAACCGGCACGCCATCGACCACGGCGCACCCGGCATCGCCATCCTCGCCGGCCGCCCGCCCGTGCCGGACGAGCCGCCGGTGGTGGAGAACGCCCGCCGCGCCGGCTACTCGGTCACCGCCGGCCAGCTGGAACCCGGCGCGTGGGGCCTCGCCGCGCCGATCACACCGACGGGGCGGCCCGCCGCGGCCAGTGTCGGCGTCGTGACCATCGGCGCGCAGGAGGAGTCCGCCATCGCCCCGCGCGTCCGCGCCGCCGCCACCGAGATCGCCCGGCTGCTCTGACATCTCGTGCGGAGGGCGCGACGCGGCCGTACGGGGTCGCCGCGACCGGAACGCGCACGCCGCGCCCGTACGAGCGCGCCGCAGCCGCTCTTGCGGAAGGCGGGACAGGGCCGTCTGGGATCGCCACGACCGAACGCGGACGCCGCGCCCATACGGGAGCCGCATCCGTACGGGCCCACCGCAGCGGCTCTCACGGAAGGCAGGGACAGGGCCGTACGGAGTCGCCGCGACCGAACGCGAACCGCTTCCCGTTCAAGCGCGCCGCCGCGGCTCTGCCGGAAGGCGGGGCGGGGCCGTACGGGGTTATCGTGCGGCTCATGCGCTTTGGGATGCTCGGTCCCCTCTCCGTGTGGACCGACGACGGCCGCCCCGTGCCCGTACCCGGTTTGAAGGTACGGGCGCTGCTGGCCGACCTGCTGGTGCACGCGGGACGTCCGGTTCCCGCCGACCGGCTGATCGACGACCTTTGGGGCGACCGGCTGCCCGGGAATCCCTCCGGAGCGCTCTCGGCCAAGGTCTCCCAGCTGCGGCGTGTTCTGGAGGACGCCGAGCCGGGCACGCGGACGCTGGTGGTGTCCCGGCCGGCCGGATACCTCCTTCAGGTCGACGATGACCGGCTGGACGCGCACCGGTTCCGGTCACTCATTCGCCGGGCACGCGAGGCCGCCGAGCCGACCGCGACGGCGGCGGCCCTGGCGGACGCCCTGGCCCTGTGGCGGGGTCCGGCGCTCGCCGACTTCGCCGATGAGCCCTTCGCGCAGGCGACCGTCGCGCGGCTGACGGAGCAGTGGCTCACCGCTCTGGAAGACCACGCCGAGGTCCGTCTCGCCGTCGGGGAGCACGGCGCGCTGGTCGGCGAACTCGGCGACCTGCTGAGCGCGCATCCGCTGCGGGAGCGGCTGCGCGCCGCGCACATGCGCGCCCTGTACCGCAGCGGGCGGCAGAGCGAGGCCCTCGACAGCTACGACCGGCTGCGCACCGAACTGGCCGACGAGCTCGGGCTGGATCCAGGTCCGGAGCTGGTCGCCTTGCACCAGGCGATCCTCGAGCACGACCCCGCGCTGGAGGCGCCGCAGGCCCCTGGTGTTCCCGCCCGGCCACGGACGAATCTGCACGCGCCCACGACCGAGCTGATCGGCCGCGACGACGCCCTCGCCGCGGTCGCCGACCGGCTGGCGACCGACCGGCTGGTGACGCTCACCGGGCCGGGCGGTGTCGGGAAGACGCGGCTGGCGGTCGAGGCCGCCGCCCGGCTGGCGGACGGCTTCCCCGACGGCGCCTGGCTCGTCGAACTGGCGGGCCTTTCCGGGTCGTCGGCGTCGGCGGCCGCCCCGGTGGACGCGCCGGCCGACGCGGTGATGCGCGTCCTCGACATCCGCGACGCCGCGGGCGAGGGCGGGCCCGTCGCGCCGGTCGACCGCCTCGCCGACGCCCTTTCGGTGCAACGGCTGCTGCTGGTGCTGGACAACTGCGAGCACCTGATCGAGCCGGTGGCCGAGCTGGCGGATCGGCTGCTGCGGGCGACTCCGGGGCTGCGCGTGCTCGCGACGAGCCGGGAGCCGCTCGGGCTGACCGGCGAGGTGGTGTGGAGCGTTCCGCCGCTGGAGATCCCCGCCCGCGCCGACGAGGTGGATCCGGCGGCGCTGGCGCGGTCGAGCGCCGTCCGTCTCTTCGTGGACCGGGCGACGGCCGCCGCGCGCGGGTTCCGGCTCGACGTGGAGACCGCTCCGGCCGTCGCGGTGCTCTGCCGGCGGCTGGACGGCATCCCGCTCGCCCTCGAACTGGCCGCGACGCGGATGCGTGCCCTCGGGGTGCACGGCCTGGTGGCCCGGCTGGACGACCGGTTCCGGTTGCTGGCCACCGGTCATCGGGGTGCTCCGCAGCGGCAGCGGACGCTGATGGCGATGATCGACTGGAGCTGGGAGCTGCTGTCCGAACCGGAACGCACGGTCCTGCGCCGGCTCTCCGTCCAGGCGGACGGGTGCGCGCTGGAGGCCGCCGAAGCCGTCTGCTCCGGAGCCGGCCTGCCGGCGGAGGAGGTGCTCGACCTGCTGGTCCGCCTGGTCGATCGCTCCCTCGTCGTGATGACGGAGCACGGCGACGACGGGCCTCGCTACCGGTTGCTGGAGTCGGTGGCCGCCTACTGCGCGGACCGCCTGGAGGAGGCGGGCGAACACGAGCCGGTACGCCGCCGGCACCGCCGGTACTACACGGCGCTGGCCGAGCGCGCCGAGCCGCACCTGTACGGGCACGACCAGGCACGGTGGCTGAGCGTCCTGGACACCGAGGCCGCCAACCTGCGGACGGCGCTCGACGACGCGGTGGCCAACGGCGACGCCGAGTCGGCGCTGCGGCTCGTGAACGCCCAGGCCTGGTCCTGGTTCCTGCGCGGCCGACTGGCCGAGGCACGGCGATCCCTCGAGGCCGCCCTCGCACTCCGCGACGGCCCGGCGCGCATCTCCGAGCAGGCTCGCGCGCTCAGCGGCGCCCCGACGCAGGCTCGCGCGCTCAGCGACGACCCAGCACCCTCCGAACACGCTCACACGCTCAGCGGCACCCCACCAGACGCCCCCACGCAAGCACGCACACTCAGCGACGACCCAGCACCCTCCGAACACGCCCGCACACTCAGCGGCACCCCGCCGAACACCCCCACGCAAGCACGCACACTCAGCGACGACCCAGCGCCCTACGAGCACGTTCGCGCGCTCGGCGGCGGGCCGGAGCTCGCCCCCGAGCAGGCCGTCGGCGACGCCCCGCCGTACGCCCCTGGGCAGGCTGTCGGCTGCGCCATGCCGTACGCCCCTGGGCAGGTCGTCGGCGATGGGCCGGCACTCGTCCCGGAGCAGGCGCGGTGTCGTGCCATGGCGCTGGTCTGGCGCGCCGGGATGGCCCTCCTGCAGGGCGACCGTACCGACTGGGCCGTCCGTCGGCAGGAGGCGCTGCGGTTGTTCGAGGACGCCGACGCGCCGGCCGCGCTGGCCCGCGCCCGGTGGTTCCTGGCCTTCACCGCGGGCGAGGTCGAGGACCTCGCCGCCGGTGCGGCGCTGCTCGACCAGGCCCTCGAGGGATTCGACGCGACCGGCGACCGGTGGGGCCGGGCCGCGGTCCTCATCCTCCGGGCCAAGTACGCGCACGCACACGGGGACCCCGCCCTGTTGGAGAGCGAGGTCGAGCGGGCGGCGCGTCTGTTCGCCGAGGTCGGCGACCGCTGGGGGCAGTTGCAGGCGGCCGAGTGGCTCGGTGCCCTGGCGGAGTTGACCGGCGACCACGAACGCGCGGACCGCCTCCAGCGCCGGGGGCTGGCCGCGGCCGAGGAGCTCCGGCTCTGGCCCGACGTCGCCATGCGGCTGGCCTGGCTGGGCTGGAGTGCGATGATGCGCCGCGCGTACCCGTCGGCGCGGGAGTACGGCGAGCGGGCGCTGCGGCTCGCCGTGGAGCAGGGTAATCAGCCGGCCGTCGTGTTCGCCCGGATCACCGTGGGCCTCACCGCGCTGCGCGAGGGTGATCTGGACGTCGCCGAGGAGCACCTGGAGACGCTGCTGCGGGCCGTGCCCCGGGACACCGAGGCGGTGCCGCCGCCGCATCTGCCGCTCCTGCAGATGGGCCTCGGCTACGTGGCCGAGCGTCGCGGGGACGCCGCCACGGCGCTGGCGTTCCACCGCGATGCCCTCGTCGCCGCGCTCCGGATGGAGGCTCCCCGCGACACGGCAGGCGCCCTCGAGGCCGTCGCGGGTGCACTGGGACTCGCCGGTCACCCCACGCCGGCCGCCCGTCTCCTGGGCGCGGCGGCCGCGGTGCGCCGGTCGTCCGGGCTGGCCGCCGGACCCGTCGAGCGCGACGACATCGACCGCGCCACGGCCCGGATCCGCGCCGCGCTGCCGGAGGCGGCGTTCGCCGCCGCGTACGACGAGGGCGGTTCCGCGTCACCGACGGACTGCCTCGAGGTCGTCGCGATGGACGGCTTCACCGGCTTCAAGACCGCCACCGCGGAGCAACCCTCGACCATGTGACCTTCAATGGCAAGCCTGTCGGCCGTGCGTCGACGCATCCGCGATGCGTTCGCCGAGCAGTAGTGCGGCGACCGACTCCGGGGCCTCATGCATTGCGTCGTGGCCGGTTGGGAGGTCGTGGACCTGCCACTCGGGATCGGCTTGGAGTCGGGTGCGGAGTTCGGCGAACGGCGTCCGGTCCTCCCATCCCGAGCAGTAGATGAACTCCCGGCGGGGGACCTGGGCGTGCGTGCCTGTGAGCCGGATCGTCTGCAGGAACGAGGCGAGGGGGTGGGGACGGCGGCGGGGATCGCCGCCGTCCGGCGGTCGGACGGCGTATCCGGTAGTCGCGGCGCCGGCAGCGAACGCTTGTCGGTAGCGCTCGGTCGTCGAAGACCAACACGACTCGCCATCGCGCGGTACGTAGGCGTCGAGATGCACCAGTCGTGAGATCCGGCCGTCGGCGCGGTCGGCTGCGGCAGCGATCACCATCCCGCCGTAGCTGTGGCCGACCAGCGTCGCGCCGGTGATGTGGGCGCGATCGAGGAGCCGCAAGACGTCGTCGGCGTGCGCGTCGAGGTTGGCGGTCGCGACCGTCGCGTTGTCGTCGTCCGGCCGCAGACCGGTCAGGGTCAGGGCGTGAACGGCATGACCGGCACGCTCCAGCAGCGGAACCACCGCCTCGAACGACCAGGAGCCGTGCCAACCGCCGGGCACGAGGACGAACGTCGCCATGCGTTTTCTCCCTCTCTCAGGCCGCGGCATCGAGGCACGCTGCCTCGATGACATGTGGTTCGGTCGGGCGCTCTACCCGGCTGAAGACCACTTCGCATGGAGGCAGTGTCGCCAGATCAAGGCGTGGCTTGCCACCGGTAGGATGCCAACCGATGCTCGTTCCCCGCCAACCTCGCCGGATCGCCGGTGTGACGTCACACGTGTGGCCGTCCGGCGGGCGCCACCTCTGGCCGTCCGGCGAAACAAGCGCGGTGCAGTCGCACGCACGGGGACACCTGGTATACGCGGCCAGCGGCGTCTTGGCGGTTCACACCGAGCGCGGCACGTCGATCGTTCCCGCCAACCGGGTCGCCTGGACTCCCGCCCGGTTCACGCACTATCACCGCGCCCACGGCGATACCGATATGCGGATCGTCTTTCTCGCGCCGTCCCTCGCCCGGCTCATACCAGACCATCCCGCCGTGTTCCTGGTCTCCGACCTCGCCCGCGAGGTCCTGCTCGCCCTGACCGGCCCCCGCAACTACGACGACGCCGCGCCTGGCTACAGCCGCTCCGCGCGCTCTCGCCTCCTTCGAGTCCTCGTCGATGAACTCCGCGAAGCACACGAACAGCCACTGCACCTGCCGGAGCCACGGGACGACCGACTGCAGGCCATCGCCCGGATGCTGTACGAGAAGCCGGCGCACAACGCCACGCTGGCCGAACTCGGGAAGACGATCGGAGCCAGCACCCGAACCCTCAGCCGGCTGTTCCGCGACGAACTCGGCATGACCTTCTATGAGTGGCGCACGCAGCTACGCATCCACCACGCGCTCGTGCTCCTCGCCGACGGCCACGACACCGTCCACACCGCCCACGCCTGCGGATGGGCCAACCCCAGCAGCTTCATCGCAGCGTTCACCAACATCATCGGAACGACCCCGGGCCGCTACCGAACCAGTCGCCAGACCACCGCCCGGTGAAGAGCCTGATCACGCCCTTCGCCGGGCTTCGCGCCGCGGCTCGATGCCCAGGGCCGCGCAGGCGCCGTCCACGGCCGCCCGGCAGAGCTCGTCCTTCGGCAGGTCGGCGAACTGGAGTGTGCAGTCCTGGAGGCCACCGAAGGCGATCACGGCCCGGGTGGCCTGCTCCAGCGTGGGTTCGGGGCCGTGCAGCAGCTTCACCAGCCGCCCGCGCCAGTCCAGCACGAGGTCGATCAGGCCTAGGTCGGCGAGCGTGGTCAGCTCGCTGAGCATGAGCACGATCTCTCTGCGGTGGCGGTAGTGGAAGTCGAAGTATGCCTCCAGCAGGGCGCGGGGCTCGACCTCGCCCAGCGCCTCCTGATCCGCCAGGAACGCCTCTTCCTCGTCGATGATCGGCTGCACGATGCTGCGGACCAGTTCCTCGCGTGAGGAGAAGTGGTAGTAGAGCGCCGGCTTGGTGATGCCCAGCCGGTCGGCGATCTCCTGCAGGCTGGTCCGCTGCACCCCCTGCTGCGCGAAGAGCTCGCGGGCGACCTCCTGGATCCGCTGCTTGGTGTCAGAGGGACGAGGCATGCCGTCAGCCTATCTGACTTAACGGTAGGTAAGTAATGGGCGTATCCTTACCTATCGTTAAGTAAGGAGGCATGCTCATGCGGATTCTCATCTCCGGCGCCAGCATCGCCGGTCCGGTGTTGGCGTACTGGCTCACCAGGCACGGCTTCTCCGTCACCGTCGTCGAGCGCGCGCCGGCTCTGCGCAAGACCGGCGGCCACGCGGTCGACCTGTTCCGGCCCGCGATGAACATCTCGGAGAAGATGGGCGTGCTCCCGCGCGTCGAGGAGCGAGCCACCGGCACGAACCGGATGACCCTCTACCGGGAGGGCGCACCGCGTCCCGTCCGGGCGGACCTCTCCAAGATCTTCAGCGCCACCTCCGACCGGCACGTCGAGATCATGCGCGACGACCTGAGCGAGATCTACTACGACGCCACGCGCGACGACGTCGAGTACGTCTTCGGCGACTCGATCACCGCGATCTCGCCCGACGGCGAGGTACGGTTCGAGAACACCGCGCCGCGCCGGTTCGACCTCGTCGTCGGCGCGGACGGGCTGCACTCCACCGTGCGCCGCCTCGTCTTCGGCGACGAGTCCCGCTTCAGCGCCTTCATCGGGGCCTACCTCGGGGTGCTGACCCTGCCCAACACCGCCGGCCTCGACGGCGAGCTCCTCATCCACGTCGGCGTCGGCCGCACCGCCGGCATGTACGGCGCGCGGCACCTCGGCGACGCGCGGGCGTTGTTCCTGTTCCGGAGCGAGCGCGAGCTCGACTACCACCACCGGGACGTGGCCCGGCAGAAGGAGCTGCTGCGCGGTGCCTTCGACGGCATGCACGCCGACGTGGACGGCTGGCTGGACGCGCTCGACCGCACCCCGGCGTTCTACTTCGACTCGATCACCCAGCTCCGCATGGACACCTGGTCGCGAGGACGGGTGACGCTCGTCGGCGACGCGGGCTACTGCCCCGGCCCGGCCGTCGGCGGCAGCACCAGCCTGGCCGTCGTCGGCGCGTACGTCCTCGCCGGGGAGCTGGCGCGGGCGGGCGGCGACCACGAGCGCGCCTTCCCCGCCTACGAGCGCGCGATGGCGGAGTACGTGCGCGGCAGCCGCGCGGTCGCGCTGAGCGCGGCGAAGACCCTGATCCCCACGTCCCGCCTCGGCGTGTCGGGACTGGTCCAGGGCGCCCGCCTGATCTCCGCCCTGCCCGCGCGGCCCAGCCGCGCCCTCGTCCGCCTCACCACCAAGAGCGCACGCCTCTACAACTCCATGACCGTCGACGACTACCCGCCGTCGCCCGCCGCATCAGGAGGCGGCCTCAGGGTGGAGTGAGGATTACTCGCCGCCCTGCTGCCGGCCCGGCCTCGTTCTCGGCTTGCCGGAAGCATTCTTCGAACCGCCGCACCCCTCCTGGCCTTCGCCGCGATCCCGGAAACGGACAGCGCCCCTGTGGTCGTGCGTCAGTCCCAGGTCATGTTGATCTCGCGTTCGAAGTTGACGTATCCGGCTCGCTCGAAGGCGTCGGCCATCGGCGTGTTGCCGAGGTCCGTCGAAGCCCGGACGCGGGGAACGTTCTCCGTGGCGAGGACGCGGGTGCCTTCGGCGAGGATGTCGTCGATGTAGCCGTTGCCGCGGTGTTCGGGCAGTACCGCGATGTAGGCGATGATCGGGTTGTAGGCGTTGCGGGCCGGGATCACGAAGCCGACGGGTTCCCCGCCGGGCAGGATGGCGACGCGCCACCAGCCTCGGGGGCTGGTGTAGCGCGCGAACTCGTCCTCGTAGTGGCGGGTCGCGGCCTGGTGAGGCGACATGCGGGTCAGGTCGTCGCGGCCGTGGGCGTCCAGCGTCCCGTCCAGGACCGAGACCATGAGACCGAGGAGTTCCGCACCGTCGTGAGGGGTGCGGAAGGCGAGACGGCCGCTCGGGTCGGGCAGCGTGGTCCCGGGGCGCCATTCCAGGCGGAGCCGCTCGACGAACAGCCGGGCGCCGGTGCGCTCCACGATCGTCATGCGGTCTTGGACGGCGCGGCCGGTGGCGGCGCCGTCGCGCCAGTCGGGCGGAACGAACCGGCTGTACTCCGGCCGGCGTGCCCCGTCCGGGAGGACGGCGGCCGTCGCCGTACGCAGGAGCCGCTCACCGACCTCGACACGGGAACGAGCGGGGAGGCCGTCGTCGATGTCCAGGATGTCCAGCAGGTGCGGGGTGTCGCGTCCCGGCCGAGCCCACCAGGCGATCCTGGCCAGCAGCCGGTCCCTGTGCAGGGCCACCCACATCCACTCCGCCCGTCTGCGGCCTTGGGCGAGGTCGTCCGGCAGTTCCTCGTTCAGGACGTAGGGCAGCCGGCAGAAGAGGTCGAGTTCGTCGCGCCCGGCGATCGGGCGCATGGTCACATTCAGCGCATGGTCACATTCTTCAGCTTGTTCTTGCAAGGAACCCTGGGTGTTCACGCCCGGGAGGAATCACATTTTGGGCCCCGGACCGCGTAGCGGTCCGGTAGTCTCCTCATATCCGTTCGTGAGCCTTTCTGTAAGGCACGAACCGGCTTCCGGGGATACGGCTTAGATGGCACTGACCGGACGGATATCGCCGGGGATTCCCCGGCGTGGGGCCCTGTCAACGGTCCCGCGCTGCACACATGTGGCGGATGTGACTCCGGGCCCGGCAGCCAGCCGCGCAGGAGAGCATGAATCGGTGTGGCCGACTGAGCCAACAGCTCGGTCGTTCGCGGCCGAGAAGTTGACTTCCACGGTCGAAGCACGCTCCGGGCGGCTCACGTCGCCCGGGGTTCGGCCGTCCGGCGGGCCTGGCCGAGCAGCGCGAGCGCGCGGGCCGTCTCGGTGGCGGTGAAGGGCAGCCCTGGCCGGTGCAGCCGGATCCGGTCCCCCGACGGTGCGGTCAGGGACAGGGTCTCGCGACCGTCGTGGTCGCCGGCGTCGGGGACGAGGCGCGCCTCCAGCAGTGCCGCGAGGGCGACCGGCAGCCGGTCCGGGTCCTCGCCGGCCCACGACGCCAGCAGGAGGGCGCGGGTGACCGGGTCGACCAGTTCGCGCATGGTGGCCGGGCGGGCCCGTACCGACCGGCCGCCCGCCGCGGTCAGCGCCTCGACCAGGGTCTCGGCCCGTACGGGCTCGGGCAGTTGGACGTGGAGTTCGTCGACGGTGCCGTCGGTGTCGGGCTGGGTGCTGAGCGACATGATGTTGCCGCCGATCGCGGCGGTCGCGGCGGCCAGCGCCGCCAGCTGCCCCGGCGTCTCCCGCACCCGCGCCCGTACGCGCCACAGGCGGGCGGCCGGGACCACGGTCTCCGGCACGGGTCGGGATCCGGACGAGTGACGCCGGTGGGTGAGCCAGATGTGCGCCGTCACGATCGCGCACAGGACGCCGCCGAGCGCGATCAGCATCAGCGCGCCGGACTCGCGGTGGCCCAGCGCCGTGGAGAACAGGTGGGCGATGCCCGCCGCCACGAACAGCGCCGCGAACTCGACGGCCTCGCGCCGCCAGGCTCGCGTGCCGTGGCCGTGGGGGGCGCCGACGCCCGGATGGTCGATCGAGCGGCCTTTCCTGAGCTTCAGTCCCATGGCGACCACTCTGCGGAGCCCGCGTTGCGTCGCGTGATCGCCGCTGTGACGCCGCGGTAACCGGAACCGCCTTTTTGTATACGGGCGGAAAAACCCGACGGAACACGACTCTCCGGCTCCGGTGACAGATACATCGACCGTGACTTACCGTGGGCGTCAGTAGATCCGCTGACGTCGATCTCGGGGCGGTGGCCATGACGTACGGTGCGGACCTCGCGCGGCTCGACTTCTGGGCACGGCCCCCGGCCGAGCGTCATCAGGCGTTCGCGAAGCTGCGGGCGGCCGGGGAGCCGGTCTTCGTCGAATATCCCCTGCCCGGACAGCCGGTGAACGGTTTCTACGCCCTCACCCGCCACGCGGAGATCCTCGAGGTCAGCCGGAACCCTCAGGTCTTCAGTTCCGAGCCGACCGCGACGAGTCTCGACGACCCGCCGTCCGAGCTGCGTGACTACGTCGGCTCCATGATCAGCCTGGACGATCCGCGGCACGCGCGGATGCGCCGCATCGTCTCGCGCGCCTTCACGCCCAGGATGGTCAAGAAGTTCGAGGACGACGTCTCCCTGATCGCCGCCCAGATCGTCGACGGCTTGGCCGAGCGCGGCCCCTGCGACTTCGTCGCCGACGTGGCGATGCCACTGCCGCTCACGATCATCTGCGCGATGATGGGGATCCCGGAGTCGGCGTACGGCGACGTCATCGACGCGACCAACGTCATCATCGCGATCGGCGACCCCGAGTACGTGGGACCCGACGGGCAGGACCGGGTCTCGGTGCTCATCGAGAAGTTCTCCTTCCTGCACGCCCTGATGGGCGAGCTCGCCCAGGCCCGGCGCGCGAATCCGTCCGACGACCTGGTCACCGCGCTCGTCCATGCCGACGTCAACGGAGACTTCCTCACCGAGCGCGAGCTGGGGAAGTTCTTCGGGCTCCTCGTGGTCGCCGGCAACGAGACGACCCGCACCGCGCTGTCCCACGCCCTCACGCTGTTCACCGACCACCCCGACCAGCGGGCGCTGCTCCTGGACGACCTCGAGGCCCGCCTCCCGGCTGCCGTCGAGGAGGTCGTCCGGTACGCCACCCCGGTCACCTGGATGCGGCGCACCGTCACCCGCGACGTGGAGCTTCTCGGGCACACCTACCGGGCCGGGGAGCGCGTCGTCCTCTACTACAACTCGGCCAACCGGGACGAGGCCGTCTTCGACCGCCCCGACGTCTTCGACATCACCCGTACCCCCAATCCGCACGTCGGGTTCGGCGGGCCGGGCCCCCACTTCTGCCTCGGCGCGCACCTGGCCCGGCGTGAGATCACGGTCCTGCTGCGGGAGCTGTTCACCCGGCTTCCCGGCATCCACACGACCGCCCCGCCGGTCCGGCAGCGTACGAGCTTCGTGAACGGGATCAACCGGCTGCCCTGTGCCTTCTGACCTCCACCGCCAGAAACTGAACGTGACTTTGATTCATGTTCGGCATTAGCCTTCGGTCCCATGGCGGACCTGGAACGGCAGCGACGCTCGGTGGCCGCGGCATGTCACGACCTCGCCCGCGAAGGGCTGCTCATCGGTACGGCGGGCAATGTGAGCGTGCGTTCGGGTGAGCACATCGCCGTCTCCGCGACCGGCGTCGTCCTCGGACATGCCACGCCGGATCAGGTGACCGTGGTGGATCCGGACGGCGGCGTGGTCGCCGGTGACCTGGAGCCGACCTCCGAGCTCGAACTGCACCTCGGCGTCTACGAGCGGTACGGCGCGGGCGCGGTGGTGCACACGCACTCGCCGCAGGCCACCGCGCTGTCCCTGGTCCTGGACGAGCTCCCGTGCGTGCACTATCAGCAGTTGCAGCTCGGCGGATCCGTACGGGTGGCGCCGTTCGCCGTCTTCGGCACCTCGGAACTCGCGGAGCTGGTGCTGACGGCGCTGGAGGGCAGGTCGGCGGCCCTCATGGCCAACCACGGTGCGATCGCGCACGGCCCGACGCTGGACAAGGCGGTGGAGAACGCGCTCCTGCTCGAGTGGGCGTGCGGCGTCTACCTGCGCGCCGCCACGATCGGCACGCCCCGGGCACTGAGCACCGGCCAGCAGGCCGCCGTGATCACGGCGGCGCTGAACCGCGGCTACGGCAAGACCCGGCGGATCGACAAGGAGAACGCCCGATGACGCAGACGATCATCACCCTCGGCGCACACGTGTTCGACGTGCAGGTCCGCCCGGTCGAGGCCATCCCGGAAGGGCAGGGCGCGGCACTCGTCGATCAGATCCGCTTCAGCCCGGCGGGAACGGCCGCCGGAACCGCGGTCACCCTGGCCAAGCTCGGTGCGACGGTCCGCACGGCGGGGGCGGTCGGCGCCGACCCGATCGGCGACCTGCTGCTGACCATGCTCGCCCGGTACGGGATCGACACGTCGCTGGTGGTGCGCCGCGACACCGTGCAGACCTCGGCGTCGGTGCTGCCGATCCGCCCGGACGGCAGCAGGCCCGCCTTCCACGTCCTGGGCGCGAACATCGCCTACGGCAGCGACGACGCCCCGTACGCCGAGATCGCCGCCGCCACCCACCTCCACCTGGGCGCGCCCGAACTCATGGGCGGCGAGAACGCGGCGAAGATCCTGGCCGCCGCGCGGTCGGCCGGCGTGGTCACCTCCGCCGACCTGCTCGCTCCCGGCGATCCCGGGTTCCTCGACACGATCGCACCCGCGCTGCCGGGCCTGGACCACCTGCTGCCCAATGACGAACAGGTCCTCGGCCTCACCGGCGCGGCCACGCTCGAGGACGGCGCTCGCGCGCTGCTGGACCGGGGCGTCGGCTGCGTCGCGGTCACCCGGGGAGCGCGCGGTGCGCTGGTGATGACCGCCGACGAGAAGTTCGAGGTGCCGGCGTTCGCCGTCGAGGTCGTCGACACCACCGGCTGCGGCGACGCGTTCTCGGCCGGGTTCCTGCGCGGTGTCGGCCTCGGCCGTCCGCTGCGGGAGGCCGCCGTGCTCGGCTGCGCGGCGGCGGCGCTGGTGGCCCAGGGGCTCGGCAGCGACCACGGGGAGTTCGATCTCGCCGCGGCCGACGCGTTCGCCGCACACGCCCGCCCCCTGAACGCACATTGAGACACTTCCAAAGTTTCACGAATCTGTGAATTCAATGTAGGTTCTGAACCGTACCCGCTGTCGAGGTCGGCGAAGGGACGGGACCTGCCGTGACGACCGAGAAGATCGCCCTGTCCGGCGTGCAGGAGACGATGCTGGCGACGCTGTACGGCAAGGCGATGGAGAGCCGGTCCGCCGATCCCATCCTCGTCGACGAACAGGCCGAGCAGGCGGTCGACCGGATCGACTACGACTTCTCCCGCCTGAAGGTGACCCGGAACACCGCCGTCTCCGCCACCGTCCGCTCGCGGTACCTCGACGACTGGGCACGGAACGCCCTGGCGGAACTGCCCGACGCGACCGTGCTGCACCTGGGCTGCGGCCTGGACTCCCGGGTGTACCGGCTGGATCCGCCCCGGACGGCCCGCTGGTACGACGTCGACTATCCCGATGTGATCGCGCTGCGGCGCCGCCTGTACCCGGAGCGGCCCGGCTACCACCTGATCGCGTCCTCCGTGACCGATCCGGGCTGGCTGACGGAGGTGCCCGCCGACGGGTTCGCCGTGGTCATCGCCGAAGGGCTCACGATGTACCTCACCCAGGAGGAGACCAGGGACCTCTTCGAGCGGCTGACGCACCACCTGCCCGGCGGCGTGCTCATGTTCGACGCGTGGAACTCACTCGGCATGCGGGCCGGCGCCCGCCAGGGGGTCATCAAGGCGTCCGGGGCGAAACTGGGCGGATGGGGCATCGACCACCCTCACGACGTGGAGGCCCTCGTGCCCGGTCTGGCGTTCGTCGCCGAGCAGACGTTCTTCGACATCCCCGAACTCGACCGGTACGGCCGGCCGGTCCGGCTGGCCTGCCGCGCGATGAACCACATCCCGGCCATCCGGAACATGGGACGGCTCCTGCGATACCGCTTCTGACCCGCCCGGCGCGACCTGCGTGAATTCTGGGTTACACGCCGTGTCGTCCGGTCCGCCCGATTCCGGCCGCGCCCAAGCTGGGACCGATCTCACGGTCCCCCCTCCACGAGGAGCCCCGATGCTCAGGCGCTCACGGCTTTTCGGTCGCAAGACCCGCGTCACGTTCAGTCTCCCCCTCGACCTTCCCGACGGTGTCGTCAGCGTGGTCGGCGACTTCAACGGCTGGGAGCCCGGCCGTCACGAGCTCGTCCGGCGGCGCAACGGCACGCGCAGCGTCTCGGTGACCCTCTCCCCCGGCGTCCACCGGTTCCGCTACCTGGCCACGGGCGGCGTGTGGTTCGACGACGACACCGCCGACCGCACCGACGCGCACGGCTGCCTGATCGAGGTCTGACCCCGTCCCGTCATCCGCGCACCGCGTCGAGCACGACCCCGAGCAGCCGGTCCGGCTGCTCGGGGTCGTCGTCGTTCCGGGCGGTCGCCAGGGCTATTCCGACGACGAGCTGGATCAGGTCCTCCGGCGACAGGTCGGCGCGGGCGGTCCCCGACTCCTGGGCCCTGCCGAGCAGCGCGGCGGCCGCGTCGCGGATGCGCCGGTGGCAGTCGACGCCCGTACCGTCCAGAATCAGGGCGCTGCCGAGCCCCTGGTTGACGCGCGCGTGCACGAGGAACAAGCCCATCCATTCGGTGAGGGCCTCGTACGGGGCGTCGGCGGCGATGAGCCGCTCGGCGTGCCCGCACAGCGTACGGATCCGATCCTGGAGGACCGCCCCCAGCAGCGCCTGGCGCGTGGGGAAGTGCCGGTAGAGCGTGCCGGGTCCGACGCCGGCCCGCCGGGCGATCTCGTTGAGGGACGCCTCCGGCCCCGCCTCGGCGAACGCCTCCCGGGCCGCCGCGACGATCCGCTCCTGGTTGCGGCGCGCGTCCGCCCGCAGCGGGCGTTCCGTGACCGCCCGGCCGTTGCCCGTCGCCATCTCTGATCCTTTTCCGGTAGCCAAGTGGAGAGGTTCTCCGTATTCTAGCCCGCAATGAACCGGAGAGGTTCTCCGGTAAGCCTGTGAGGAGTACGGATGACGGACGACGCACGCCACGGACTCGGCCGGGTCGGAGTGTGGACCATGGCCTTCGACGGGCAGCCCGCCGGACGGGTGCGGGAGGCCGCCGCCGAGATCGAGGAGCTCGGCTACGGCGCCATCTGGCACGGGGAGGCGTTCGGCCGCGACAGCGTGGGCCAGGCGTGGTTGCTGCTGTCCTCGACGCGACGGATCACCGTCGCGTCGGGCATCGCCAACATCGCCTTCCGCGACCCGATCGCCATGGCGACCGCGGAGCGCACGCTCGGCGACGCCTTCCCCGGCCGCTACCTGCTCGGCCTCGGCGGCCACCGGGTCGACGACACGGTCCACAAGCTCGACGGCTATCCCATGCCCGCGCGCGGCCGGGCGGTGGCGACCATGCACGCGTACCTCGACTCCATGGACGCGGTCCCGCACCACGGCCCGGTCCCGGACCCGGCGCCGCGCCGGGTGCTCGCGGCGCTCGGACCGAAGATGCTGGCACTCTCGGGCGAGCGCACCTGGGGCGCCCACCCGTACTTCGTGCCCGTCGAGCACACCGTACGGGCCCGGCAGATCATGGGCCCGTACGCCTTCCTCGGAGTCGAGCAGGCGGTGGTGCTGGACACCGACCTCGGCCGGGCCCGCGAGCTGGCGAGGGCCCACGTCGGCGCCTACGTCACGATGGCCGCCCACCAGGAGGCGAACGTCCGGCGGCTCGGCTTCGGCGACGAGGACATCACCGGCGGTCCGAGCGACCGCCTGGTGGACGCGATCGTCGCGTACGGCGACGTCGAGGTGGTCCACGAACGCGTACGGCAGCACCTCGACGCCGGCGCCGACCACGTCTGCCTGCAGGTCCTCACCGCCGACCCGACCGCCCTGCCGCTCCCCGAATGGCGCGAGCTCGCCGCCCTCGCCCACTGACCGCTCGTCCGGCGTCGAACGCGTGAGGGCGCCTCCCCGGTTGCGCTGCACGGTCCGCCTCCACCGCACGCCCGTGGTCCACCTTGGGATGCCGACGGCTCCTCCGCCGCGTAAGGGCGCCTCCCCGGTCGCGCTGCACGATCCGGTTCAACCGCATCCCGTGGTCTGCCTCGGGATGCCGACGGCTCCTCCGCGGCGGCCGGCGAAGCAGGCGTCATGAGCGCTGTCCTCCGACGGCCCCTGGGCGATCTGGCGCTACTCGCCCATGCGCCCGTGACCGGTACCGCTTCCCTTCGGCGCCGCGGAAGGCCATCGTGCCGAGAGGAGGGCCACGGCGAGGTAGGTGCCGACCAGCAGCGCCAGGGCCGTACGCAAGGTGGTGGCGTCGGCGAGGCCGCCGATGAGGGCGGGGCTGAGGATGAAGGCGCTGTAACCGGCCGCGGTGGTCGTCGCCACCGCCTCACCGGCACGGCCGGGTGCGCCGCGTCCGGCGAGCGACAGCGCGGTCGGGACGATCGGGGCGACGGCCAGGCCCGTGACCAGCAGGCCCGCGATCGCCGGAGCGGCCCCCGGCGCGCCGACGGCGCAGGCGATTCCCGCGGAGGCGAGGAGTCCGGCGGCGAGCAGTACCCGGCGTTCTCCCCATCGCCGCAGCAGGCGGGCGGCGACGAGCCGGCCGAGGAGCGATGCCAGGTGGTAGCCGCCGATGCCCATTCCGGTGAGCGCGACGCCGGCGGAGCGGGCCTGGCGCAGGTAGATCGCCAGGAAGCTCTCCAGCGCGCCGTCTCCGAAGAAGGTCACCGTCACCACGGCGATGGCGAGCCCGACCGCTGGGATACGCCATACGCCCTGCCTCCGGTGACCGGGATCCTCGCCGCGCCCGGCTTCGCGCCACGGCGGCAGAGACGCCCTGCGCACCGTCAGTCCGGCTGCGGCGAGGACACCCGCGAGGAGGAGGTAGACGACACGAAACCCGACGCCGATCGAGAGCAGCGATGCACTGAGGGCGGCGCCCAGCAGCGCCCCGAGACTGAACCCGGCATGCAGCCCGGTCATGACCTGGCGGCCGTAGATCCGCTCGTAGTCGGCGCCGACCGTGTTGGCCCCGAGATCAATAAAGCTCACCATCAGGCCGTACAGGACGAACATCGCGACCAGGGTGTCCGCTGAGACGACCCACCCGAGCAGCGCGAAGGCCGCTGCGGTTCCGGTGAGTCCGGTGAGGATGATCGGGCGGCGCCCGACCCGGTCGACGAGACGTCCGCCACCGAACAGGGTGATGACCCCGGCGGTCGCGGCGGCGGTCACCGCCATGCCCAGAGTGCCCGGCTTCAGGCGCAGGGCGGACGCCAGCTCGGCCAGCTGAACCGCCCAGACCCCGACATGGAAGCCCAGGACCAGGAAGAGGCCGGCGGCGAGAAGGTAATGGCGTTGCCGCGTGGACAGGCGGCAACGCGAGACAGGAGGAAACGACAAGGATGACTCCAGCAAGGAGGCGGGACAGGGACCGCGTCCAGGCAGCACGAAACGGCCGGTGGTACACCGGCCGCGCTGTCATCGAGAAGAGTGGACGCGCGGGCTCACCGCGCGCGGGCTGTCTCCCCCTCGCCCAGCTCTCCCTCTTGTTGCCGAGTCACGAGCCGCACCTTAGCCGACCGATCCGCCGGCGCAACCGCTTATCGCGCGGCTTGACGTGGTGCGGAGAAGGCCGGCTAACGCACGGAGCAGATCGCGGATCCGATCACGGACGTCACGGCGTCCGGATGCGAGATGAGCGTCAGGTGAGAGCCGCCGTGGAACTCGGTGATCTTCGAGTGCGCCCGGTGGGCCATGGACCGCTCCGAGGCCGGAGTGATGATCCGGTCGCCGGTGCTGATGAAGTACCAGGACGGGATCGTCTTCCACGCCGCGGCCTTGGACGGCGTCGTGAACGCGCTGGTCGACGCGGCTCGCTGGGTGGCCCACAGGCGTACGGCGGTGTCCTGCGGCAGATCCTGGGCGAACGAGTGGACGAAGACGTTCTGCTTGAGGTACAGGTCGGTCGCTCCCTGGGGTGCTCCCGGGTAGGACACCTTGTCGTAGAGGGTGGCCGCGTCCTTGTTGAGGTCGGAGTCGGAGCCGCTGAGCCCGCCGGTGGTCTCCCCGATGTCCGGCGCCGCGGCGTCGACGTACACGAGGGCCTTGACGTTCGGCACGCCCGCGGCGGCGTTCGTGATCACCGAGCCTCCGTAGGAGTGTCCGACGAGCACGATCGGGCCGGAGACGGTCTTCAGGAAGTAGGCGACGGTCGCGGCGTCGCTGGTCAGGTTCCGCAGCGGATTCGCTATCGCCCGCGCGTCATAGCCCGCTCGCCGCAGAGCGTCCACCTCGCCGTTCCAACTCGAGGTGTCGGCCCAGGCTCCGTGGATCAGGACGACCGTCGGCCTGGACCGGGCCGGCTGCCGACAGGGCAGCGGCGGGGTCGAGGCCCGCGTCGTGGCCGCCTGGGCGTCGACCGCCGACGGCGCCCCCACCGACGCGGCGACCACGGTGAGCGCCGCCGCGAATGTGATCATTCGCCCGCCGGGTGAGCGTCTCAGTTGTCCCGTCATCAAGGCGTGATGCCTCGAACGATGGCGCGATTACCTCAACTCGGGCTAAAGGCCCGTTCGATCGGTCAGTCGGCGGGCCGTGGGCCGGTGGTCGCGGCGACGGCCGACGGGACGTCGCCTCGTACGGCTTCGAGGTATTCGGCGATGGCGTCCCGGTTGCGGGTCAGGCACTCGATGCGATCGGTCATGCGGTCGCGTTCGCGCTCCAGGGTGCCGATCATCTCGGGGGTCGCGTCCGGGAAGTGGATGGACCGGGGCTTGTCGAGGCACGGCAGGATCTGCTTGATGATCCGGGTCGGCAGCCCGGCGTCGAGCAGGCCCCTGATCTGGACGACCCGGTCGACGAAGCGTGGATCATAATCGCGGTAGCCGTTCGCGCAGCGCTCGGAGACGATCAGGCCCTGCTCTTCGTAGTAGCGCAGCAACCGCCGGGACGTGCCCGTGCGCTCTGACAACTCGCCGATGCGCATGTGCGTCACCTCATAGGGCCCCGGATTGACCTTCACATCTATGTGAAGGTTTGAGCATACGGGCATGGCCCTGAGCAACACAGAGCGACCTGTCCACTCACCTGCCGACGACCGCCGACTCCCCCTGTCCGCGCTGCTGGCGCTGGCGACCGCCGTCTTCATCACCAGCCTGACCGAGACCCTGCCCGCGGGCCTGCTGCCCGCCATGAGCGCCGACCTGCAGGTCAGCGAGTCCGCGACCGGACAGCTGGTGACGATCTATGCGCTCGCCACGGCGCTGACCGCGATCCCCCTGACCGCCGCCACGGCGGGATGGCGGCGCAAGCGTCTGCTGTTGTCCGCGATGGCGGGGTTCGGCGTCGCCAACACGGTCACGGCCCTCTCGGCGAACTATCCCCTCACCATGGCGGCCCGGTTCGTCGCGGGAGTGGCTGCGGGCCTGGCCTGGGCGCTGCTGGCCGGATACGCACGCCGCCTGGCCCCCGCCCACCTCCAGGGCAGGGCCCTGGCCATCGCGATGGCAGGCATCCCGATCGCGTTGTCGCTGGGAGTGCCCGCCGGGACCTTCCTCGGCAAGGCGCTGGACTGGCAGACGGCGTTCCTGAGCATGACCGCGCTCACCGTCGTCCTCCTCGCCTGGATCGTCGCGGCCGTCCCCGACCACCCGGGCCGCCGGCAGAACGACCGGACCCCCGTCCTGGCCGCACTGCGCGTCCCCGGCGTGACACCGGTCCTGTTCGTCACGCTGGTGTTCGTGCTCGCCCACACGATCCTCTACGCGTACATCGCGACCTTCCTCGACCGGCGCGGCATGGGCGGCTCCACCGACCTGGTACTGCTGGTGTTCGGTGTCGCCTCCATGGTGAGCATCTGGGTCGTCGGCGCGCACATCCACCGCCGGTTGCGAACCCTCACCATCGCCGCCACCCTCCTCGTCGTCGCCGCGGGCGCCGTCCTGGCGCTGTTCGCCGGAAGCCCCGCACTCGTGTACGGCGCGGCGGCGCTGTGGGGGCTCGGCTGGGGAGGCGTTCCCACCCTGCTACAGACCGCAGTCGGCGACGCGGGCGGCGACCAGAGCGACGCCGCACAGGCCATGCTCGTCACCCTGTGGAACGTCGCCATGGCCGGTGGCGGAATCATCGGCGGCATCCTCCTCGACCACTTCGGCCCGGGATCGTTCCCGTGGAGCCTTCTGCTGCTCCTGGCTCCGGTCCTGCTGGTCGTCGTCGCGGCCCGCACCCGCGGCTTCCCGGCGAAACGCCACACCTCCTGAACGTTCACCCTGCGCGACTTTCCGTATTCGATTCGGCGCGGACGGTGACATGCTGGGCAGATGCCCTTCGCGAAAGCGCCCTCCGTACGCCTGCGCCGGATCGGATCGGCGCTGCGCAAGGCCCGTGAAGAGAACGGGATGACCGTGGACACGGCCTCCCGCCGCTACGGTCGTTCCACGGGCTGGCTCAGCACGCTCGAGAACGGCCTGCACCCCGTCGACCCGCAGGAGCTCGCCGACCTGCTCGACTTCTACGGCGTCCCCGAAGGCCCCCTCCGCGAGTCCCTCATCCACCTCGCCAAGCACGATCCCGGCAAGAACTGGCGACGGGCAAGAGAGGGGTGGATCTCTGCTGCCGCACTCGACCTAGCCAGCCTCGAGGAAGACTCCGCGTTGATCCGCAACTTCGAACCAAGCGTCATCCCTGGTCTTCTTCAGACCGAGGAGTACGCATGGGCCTTGATGAAGGCGGGCCTACGTAGCCCGGCGAGAAACAACTCCGAACTGGTGAGGTTCCGGATGGACCGCCAACGGGTTCTCACCCGACCGGACTCACCTCGCTTCGAGGCAGTCATCGGCGAGGCCGCTTTAAGACAGCAGGTCGGCGGCACGCCTGTCATGCGCAAACAACTCGGGCGTCTTATCGAGAAGCATGGGTCAGGCCGAATCGCAATCTATGTACTTCCGTTTTCCGCTGATGCCCATCTCGGCATCGCTGGGTCGTTCGATCTCTTGACACTCCGACCACCAGGGGAGCTGACGGTAAGCTTGGTGGAAGACTTCACGCAGAGCGACTTCGTCGAGAACGAGAGCGAAGTCGCCACCTTCGAGAGGATATTTGGCTACTTCAAGGACGCTTCCCTGGATGAAAGGTGTTCGCTTCGACTCATCGAACAGATACTGTCGGCGACATGAGCAGCTTTCATCTGGCCGATGCAGTCTGGCGCAAGAGCGTTCACAGCGGATCCGACGAAGGCAACTGCGTCGAGGTCACCGTGGTCTCCAACACATGACCGGCTCAGCTCCATCCGGAGAGACGTGGAGAAAGAGCACCTTCAGCGGCTCGAACGAAAGCGACTGCGTCGAGGTCGCCGTGGTTTCCCGCAGATGACCAGCTCAGCTCCAGGCCGAGAGCCCTGGCAGAAGAGCACTTTCAGCGGATCCGACGAAGGTAGCTGTGTCGAGGTCGCCATCGTCGAGGCAAGAGCGGAATGATTTCACCAACATCGCTATGGGATTAACGGGTGACTCTGGTCGACAGGTCGGCGAGGCGTTCGGTCTCCTCGTTGGTCAGCGCGACCTTCATCGCGCCGGCGGCCTCCTCGGCGTGGTGCGGTTTGGAAGCGCCCGGTGTGGCGACGACGGTGTCGCCGTAGTAGGTGATCAGCCACGCCAGCGCGACCTGACCGACCGTGGCCTGGTGCGCGTCGGCGATCCGGCGTAGTTCGTCGATCAATGGAGCAGTGCGATCCAGCGTCTTGCTGGATATGCCGGTCATCATTCGGCGCATGCGTGGCAGAGAGTCACTGCTGCGAGGTCTGGCGGAGGTCGGGATGGCGGAGCTCGTGGAGGCGTTGGCCGCCGCGAACCTCGACGAGCTTCCGGCCGACCGGGCGATCGCCAGGATCATCGCCGTCTTCCTGCGCGAGGGCGCCAAATACGCGGCGGTGATCAGCCAGGCCGACGAGTACTGCGACCCTGCCGTCATGGAGCGCACGATCAGGCCCATCCGCGAGGTCATGGCCCGCGGTGTCCGCGACAAGGTGCTTCGCGACGACCTGCGCGGTGACGTCGTATTTCAGATGTTCTCCGCGATCGTGGAACGTGCGCTCTGGTTGACGGTCGGCGATGTGATGACGCCCGAGGAGGCCGCCGAGGCTGCCGCGACGATGTTCCTCAACGGCGCGCGGAAGCCCGGTTAGTTAGGTTCGGAGCATGGAAGGTGCGTTTCCGCCGTGTCCGATCCGTGGAGTGTGGGCGCGCTATGTGCGTCAGACGAGTTGTCCCAGTGACGTCGCGATCGTCCTCGTGGACTTCGAGCCGTGGGAGGAAGGCTTCACGTTCGAGGTCGCCGACAGCGCCACCGTCGAGGACCACTTCCGCCCGGAGCTGCCCGGATACCGGGCCGCGCTGGCCGAGGGCATCCGGGAGGAGCTGGCGGAGCAGGTGACCGATGTGCCGCTGGCGGTCGCGGTCGTGCTCCAGAGGATCTGCGTGCATGAGGTCGACTCGCACGACGGAGCGTTCCGGATGGCGGGGCACGTCGCCGTACGGGAGGCGCTTCTCCGGCTGAACGGCCCGCCGCCGAGGCCAAAGCGTCGCCGCGCGCCCCTGAACGACGCGGCCGCGGGCTGAAACAAGACGGAGAGCGAAGCTCCTGTGCAGCAAGGCGATCACCACAATCCCTTGCCGCACAGGAGCGTTTGCGATGGTCGATCAGATCAGCGCGCCGCGGCTTTGGCCGTAGGCGAGCAGGGTTGCGTTCCGAAGGTCACACCGTCGATGAAGTTGCCGGCCGTCGGGCTGCCACCGGCGGCCGACACCGACTCGAAGGCGAATCGTGTGACGGTCTGTCCCGGCGGGACGACGTACACCCCCGTGTAGTGGCCCCAGGCGGTGTTGCCATCGGAGATGTCCGGGGAGGAGGCCCCGGTCGGGGGTTGCGGCGAGGTCGCGCCGGGTGCGCCGATGAGCACCCGCATGACGTCGGTGCCCAGGCGGCCTCGGTGGTACAGCGACCAGGTCAGCCGTGTTCCCGGCACGGTCGGCAGGTCCTGGTAGAGCGTGGAGACCTGGGTGGCGTTGAGTTCGGCGAACTGCTGGCCGTCGGCTGATGGGACTCCAGACGCGCCGCCCCGCCAGAACTCCAGTTTGTGGTCGGTGGCGGTGGTGTGCCAGCCGACGCTGGGATTGATGGAGGCGTCGTCGATGCTCCAGTCGACCGAGGCCACGGGTGGCGCCTCGAAGCTGCCGTTGACCAGGTGGACCGGCGTGTCGGTGCAGGTGACGTCGACGGTGACCTTGGCGGTGCTGCTTCCGCAGTCGGTGGCGATGGTGTAGGTGAAGGTGTCGGCGCCGACGAAGCCCGGAGCGGGTGTGTAGATGACGTTGCCGCCGGAGATCGTCGCGGTGCCGCCTTTAGGCTGGGTGACGCTGGTGATCGTCGGTGCGGTCGCGGTGTCGTTGGCCAGGACGGGCACGCTGACGGGTTTGCCCTGGGTGGTGGCGGTGTCGTCGGCGGCGTTGGTGGGCGAGATGGACTGCCCGTTCACGATCTGGATCGGCGGGGCGGGCGTGTTGTTTCCGAGCTGGCCCGGAGCGGAGTTGTTGCTCCAGATCCCGACCTGCCGGATGGTCATGCTCCCGCCGATGGTGCCCTGCCTGACCCGGAAGGTGATGACCTGCGGGGGCGCGTCGCGTTTTCCTCCCGGCGAGGGGATCGTCAGGGTGGTGCCGCTGATGCTGCCGGCCCCCGACTGGCCGACCACATCGGCGTAGGCCAACAGTGACGACACATCCCACGTGGTGCGGTACTGGGAGACCACCCACGGCCACTGAGCCGTGCGGTGCGTCAGGGTGAGGGTGAAGGTGCTACCCGGTGCGATCTGCCCGCCCCACAGGGACGGGGAGGTGGTCACCGACACCGACCCGCTGCCCAGCCGCCAGCCGACGGGGTTCTTCCAGTAGTAGTCGACGGGGTAGGTCGCCTGCCCCTGCCGGACACAGGGCGCGTAGACGGTCCGCGTCTGCCGCACTCTGGAGGCGGCGTGCGCACCGTTACCGGCCGCCACCTGCGTTCCAGCCGCGACCGCCAGCGCCAACAGGGCGCAGGCCGACGCGGTGAGCGCGGATCTGAATCGTTGTGACATCAGCACTGAACTCCCGCTCTGTCGTGAGGGATGCCCTCGTAGATCGACTTCGCGAGCGACGCTACTATGTGTATTCGATCAATCACATTAAGTGCCTGATCGATGATCTCCGTGTCGCGCTCCCGGGCATGCCTCCACGACCGGCCGTGGCCTACGAAGTCGGCCGGTCCCGGTCCGGACGTACAAAATGCTCGGCAACCGTGACCGCGGACCTGGAGCGAGTACGCAAGGGGGCATGTAACACATTCGGCGGCCATGTCGTCTCAAGGGCATGAGAATCGCTGTCGCTGGAGGAACGGGGACGCTCGGCCGGCATCTGGTCGAGGAGCTGCGCTCGCGCGGGCATGACGTGCGGGTGCTGAGCCGGAGCGCGGAGAAGTACCGGGTGGACCTGACGACCGGGGAAGGGCTCGACGAGGCCCTGGCGGGATGCGAGGTCGTGGTCGACGCGGCGAACGCGTCGAAGCGGGCGGCGGACACCCTCGTCGAGGGGTCGCGACGGCTGCTGGCCGCGGAGGAGATAGCGGGCGTAGGGCACCATGTCTGTGTGTCGATCGTCGGCTGCGACCGGGTTCCGATGGGCTACTTCCAGGTGAAGGCCGAGCAGGAGCGGGTCGTCGAGGAGGGCCGCGTTCCGTGGACGATCGTGCGTGCGACACAGTTCCATGAGCTGGTCGACGCCACGTTCGCGTCGGCGGCGCGGTGGCGGGTGCTGCCGGTGCCGCGGGGCCGACTGCAGTCCATCGCGGTCGCCGAGGTGGCGCGGGCCGTCGCCGATGCCGCGGAGGGCGCTCCGTACCGGCGGCGCGTCGACGTGACCGGCCCCGAGGTCGCCGGCATCCGGGATCTCGCCCGGACCTGGCGGTCGGTGACCGGCCGCCGCGTACTGCCGCTGCCCCTGCCGTTGCCCGGCGGGATCGGGCGGGCGCTGCGCGGCGGTGCGCTCACCGCCGAGCGGCCCGACGTGCGCGGAACGACGCGCTTCGCGTCATGGCTGGAGGCGCGATGACGGCCGCACGGTCGAACCGGGACGAGACCGCCGATCAGGACGAGCTCGCGCGGGCGTTCGAAGCGGAGCGGCCGCGGCTGCTCAACGTGGCGTACGCGACGACCGGCTCCCTGGCCGAGGCGGAGGACTGCGTTCAGGAGGCGTGGCTGCGCCTTCGGCGGCTCGACGATCCGGCCGCGATCCGCGATCTGCGCGCCTGGCTGACGACGACCGTCGGCCGGCTGGCGCTCGACGCGCTGGGCAGCGCGCGCGTACGGCGTGAGCGGTACGTCGGCCCGTGGCTGCCCGAACCGCTCGTCAAGGAGGTCGACGACCCCGCCGACCGGGTCACGCTCGACGAGTCGGTGAGCATGGCGCTGCTCGTCGTCCTCGAGCGGCTGTCACCGGCGGAGCGGACGGCGTTCCTGCTCCATGACGTGTTCGGGCTGTCCTTCGGCGAGGTCGCCGAGGTCGTGGGACGCTCGCCGGGGGCGGTGCGCCAGCTCGCCTCTCGCGCGCGGCAGCACGTCGACCAGGGCCTGCCGCGGTTCCCGCCCACGTACACCGAGCAGCAGAGGGTGGTCGCCGCGTTCGTGGCGGCCTGCCGGGACGGTGACCTGGAGGGGCTCGTCTCGGTGCTCGATCCCGATGTCACGTGGCGGGGCGACGGTGGCGGGAAGGTCTCGGCGCTGCGCCATGTCGAGCGTGGCGCGGCGAACGTCGCGCGGAGGCTGCTGGGGTACGCCCGCATTCCGGTCGACGCCGTGCGGATCGTGGAGATCAACGGCGCGCCGGGACTGGTCATGCGGGACGCCACCGGCGTGCTGAGCGTCGTCGCGTTCACCGTCGACGGCGGCCGGATCACGGAGCTCGACGTCATCCGGAATCCCGACAAACTGTCGGCCGTCCGCTTCTGAGACGTGCGGCGGGCCGCCGGTCTCGGCGAGGCCGGCGGCCCGCCAGGGCCTCACAGCCCGGCCAGGTCCACCGCGTCGGCCATGGCGCGGTAGCCGGTGTCGTTCGGGTGCAGGTGGTCGCCGGAGTCGTACGCGGGGAGCATCGCGAGCGGAGCCGCCGGGTCACGGGTGACCGCGTCGAAGTCGACGACGCCGTCGAACGTACGGCTGGTGCGGATGTACGCGTTGACCGCCTGCCGGGTGGCCTCGAGGGTGTCGTCGTACACCTTCCAGCCCTTGAACGGCAGGATCGTCGCGCCGATCACCTTGATGCCCCGCGCGTGGGCGCGCGCCGCGATGGTCTCGTACGCCGCCTCGAGCTTCTTCGGGTCGGTCTCGTGCGGCGTCTGCTGGATGTCGTTGATCCCTTCGAGGACGATGAGCGTACGGACGTTCGTCCGTGACAGGACGTCCTCGTCGAACCGGGCGAGCGCGTTGACGCCGAAGGATCCGCCGTCGAGCAGGAGCCGGTTCCCGCTGATGCCGGCGTTGAGCACGCCCAGGCGCCGCACCGGCGGCAGGGCGCGGATGCGGTCGGCGAGGTAGTCCGGCCAGCGGTGGTTCGCCCCGACGGTCGACGCGTAGCCGTCGGTGATCGAGTCGCCGAGGACGGCGAGGCTGCCGCGCGCGGGCGGGTTCAGCACGTCGACGCCGGTGAGGTAGTACCGCTGCCCGACCGTGCCGGTGTAGGCGTCACCGGACACGTCCCGCGCGTGGTCGCCGCCGGGAGCGTCGTACGAGATCTGCTGGGCGAGCGAGTGCGTGGTCACCAGGCCCGCGACGGCGGGCAGGTAGAGGGTGACGAGCAGGTCCGTCCCCGGCCGTACGGCGAGCGGGGTCGGGTCCGTGACCAGGTCCGCTCCGGCCGGCACGGAGGCGGATCGCGCCCCGTGGAAGGTCACCTCGCGCATGGTCCCGGGAACGGCCGCCGCGCCGTCCACGCCCGCCCGTACGGCGACGGTGGCGTGCCCGAGCGTCAGCGGCTCGGTGCCGAACCTGTTCGACAGCCGGATCCGTACGGCCGCGCCACCCGCGCTGAGGTGCACGATGTTCCGGAGCGAGGAGCCGGACAGCGTGCCGGCCGGACCGGTCACACCCTGGGCCGGTGACGCCTCCCACGACCCCACCCAGCCGTGCTCCGGATGCATGCCGGACGCCGGACGGGCGGCCGCCTCGGCCGTCGGCGTGACCGCCATCCCGCATGCCAGGAGCACCGCCGCCGCGAGGACCCGTCCCCGTACCCGGCCCCATCTCGTTCGCCCCACCGTCGCGCGCACCATCGAACCACCTGCCTCGGTTTGGGAAAGCGTTTTCCGGGTGGAACGTAAAACGCCGACCGAACCGGGGCAATAGGGCGGTCCACTATCGGCCGCCGCGCCGCCGACGGCCTCATGGATCATTCGCCCCCTGTGTCGCTATCCTCGCTCGCAGCGAGGCCGTAGCGCAGAGGTCGTCGCGCCTGACTCCAGATCAGGAGGACGCCGGTTCGAATCCGGTCGGTCTCGCCCCGCGTTCGTTACCCTCACCGACGGCAGGGTCGTAGCGCAGAGGTCGTCGCGCCTGACGCCTAAGCAGGAGGACGCCGGTTCGAATCCGGCCGGCCCTGTCACTCACCCCGGCCGATCCAGGCGGTCGGCGCCGGCCACAGGGCGGGCGCGTCTTGGCGGTCCGCATCGGCCGCCGACGGGCCGGGCCGGCGCGCCGAGGAAGCGCACCCCTCCTGTTCAATCCCGAAGTGTCCGGGTTATTCGCTACGCTCTCTCGCGGCAAGGCCGTAGCGCAGAGGTCGTCGCGCCTTACAGCAGGTTGGAGGACGCCGGTTCGAATCCGGTCGGCCTTGCCCTTTTTCGTGGTCCGATCGGTGGGGGTGTCCGTGGTCGTCGATCCCGACCGGCCCGGGAGCCGATCGGCCGGATCCGGCACGGCCCCCGACCAGGCCGAGATCGACGCGTGCCTGCGCGTGATGGCGCGGGCCCGCGCGGCGCATCCGGACGACCCCCACTGGGCGGCCGTGCACGACGCCGCCGCGCAGCTGTTCCGGGCGGGCAAGAAGGCACGGAAGGCGTCCCGGCACGCCGACCGCAGACGGCACGATCGCGAGGCGACCGCCGCCGCGACCCGATACCGGGACCAGGACCCCGAGCCCGGTCGGCCAGGCGACCCGCCCGCGCCGTCGGCACTCCCCCCGGAGCAGGGCCCCGTCCCGCAGTCCGGCCCACCGAGCGACCGGACCGTGACGTCGGAGCGACCGGAGCGGCAGCCCTCGCCGCCGCCCGGACCGTCGGCACACCCCCAGGAGCAAGGGCCCGTCCCGCAGCCCGGCCCACCGAGCAATCGGACCGTCGCGTCGGCGCGACCGGAGCGGCGTGCCGTACCGCCGGACCTCCAGCCCGCACCGACCATGCGCTCACCGGAGCAGGACAGCGGCTTTCGGCCCGGTCCGCCGGGCGACCGGACCGCGGGATCCGGGCGGCTGCTGGTCAAGGCGCGGCGCTGCTACGTCTGCAAGGCGCACTACCGGCTCTTGCATCCGGAGTACCACCTGCTCTGCCCGGAGTGTGCCGAGGAGAACCTGGCCCGCCGGCACGCCCGGTGCGATCTGCGCGGTCGCCGCGCGATCGTGACGGGCGGGCGGGTGAAGATCGGTTTCCAGCTCGCGCTGAAGCTGTTGCGCGACGGCGCGGAGGTCCTGGTGACCACCCGTTTCCCGCGCGACGCCGCACGCCGGTTCGCGGCCGTCCCCGACGCCGGTGACTGGCTGGACCGGCTCCGCGTGCATGGGGTCGACCTGCTCGACCTGGCCGCCGTGGCAGGTCTGCTGGAGGCCGCGCACCGGGAGTTCCCCTCCCTGGACATCCTCGTCAACAACGCCGCCCAGACGATCCGCCGCCCCGCCGCGTACCACCGTGAGGTGCGCACGGCCGAGCGCGCCCCCCTCACCGGCCTCGCCGCCCGAATCGACGTGACCGACGCCGCGACCGTCAGCGGCGCTTCGGTGCCCTTCGGGCCCACGCCCGCCACCGGCGCTTCCATGCTCCTCGGACCGGCGACCACGCCCGACGCGCCCTCACTCCCCCACGTCGCACCCGGCAGGCCCTCGCTACCCCACGCACCCGGCGCGCCTTCGCTTCCCCATGCATCCGGCGCGCCTTCGCTTCCCCATGCGACTGCCTCGCCCGGCACGTTCCCACGACCCCGTCCGCCGGTCGAACCGGGCGCGCCCTCGCTTCCCGAGGCCGGGACCGGCGAGGCTGTGCCGGCGGCCGGGCTCCCGGACCGCTCCCCCGACGGCACGACGGCGGTCGCGGCGTGGGACGACGCCCTCGAGGCCCTGTTCCCCGCCGGGCGTACGGACGAGACCGGGCAGCCGCTGGACCTGCGCGACATCAACAGCTGGAGTCTCCGGCTGCACGAGGTGGACCCGTCCGAGTGGCTGGAGGTCCACCTGGTCAACTCGTTCGCGCCGTTCCTGCTGACGTCGCGGCTGCGCGGTCTGCTGGAGGCGTCGCCGTGGCCGGACCGGTACGTCGTGCAGGTGTCGGCGATGGAGGGCAGCTTCTCCCGCGGCCACAAGACCGTACGCCACCCGCACACGAACATGGCCAAGGCCGCCCTGAACATGCTGACCCGTACCTCGGCTGCCGACTACGCCGCGTCGGGCATCCACATGACCAGCGTGGACACGGGCTGGGTGACCGACGAGCGCCCGCACCCGGACAAGGCCGTGCAGCGGGAGGCGGGGTTCCGCCCGCCGCTGGACGTCATCGACGGCGCGGCCCGGGTCTACGACCCGATCGTGCGCGGGGTGGGCGGAGAGCGCCTGTCCGGCCTGTTCCTGAAGGACTACCGACCGGTGGATTGGTGATGACCGAGCCGACGCCCGTACGCTGCCCCGCGATCGAGCACCCCGACGTTCCGCCGGCCGATCCGGCGGACCTCGCGCCGCTTCTCGCCCGCCTCGCCGACCCGGCCCCGGTGGGCGCGGACGAGACGTTCCCGCTCGGCACCGTGCGCCCGGACGGCCGGGTGGACCTGTGCAAACAGGGGCTGGGCCCGGCGGGCGCCGCCCTGCTGCTGCCCGTCGCCGTCGCCTCGCCGCACGCCGCGCACCTGCTGCTCGGCACGAACGCGATCGGGGACGACGGGGCCCGGACGGTCGCGGACGCGCTGGTCCCCGGGCACGGTGTGGAGACGGTGTATCTCGGCTGCAACCGCATCGGCGCGGCCGGTACGGAGGCGCTCGCCGACCGCCTGGCCGCGGACACCACCGTCCGCGCGCTCTGGCTGAAGCGCAATCCGGTCGGCGACGCCGGAGTCCGCGCCCTCGCCGGCGCGCTGCGCCGGAACACCACGATCCGCACCCTCGACCTGGTGAACACCGGCCTGACCGCCGACGGACTGCGGGTGCTGCTCACCGCGTTCGCCGACCGGCCCGTTCCGGTGGAACGCGTCTTCCTCGGCGGCAACGGGCTGGGCCCCGACGCGGCCGACGTGCTGGCCGCGCTCGTCCGGGACGCCGGTGTCCGCGAGCTGTACGTCCCGGCGAACCACCTCGGCGACGCGGGGGCCGCCGTGCTCGCGGCGGCGGCCGATCCCGCCCGGCCGGTCCGGCTGGGGCTCGGCGGGAACGGCATCGGCCCGGAAGGCGCCCGCGCGCTGGCCGACGCCCTCGGCGGCATCGAGGCGCTCGACCTGGGCCGCCCGCCCTCCGAGCGCAGCCTCGGCGCGCCCGCCAACGTCACCGGCGACGCGGGCGCCGCCACCCTGGCCGCCGCGCTGCCCGGCAGCCCGCTGCGCCGACTCGAACTCCGCCGTACGGGCGTCACCGGACGCGGCGCGAAGGCCGTGCTGGCCGCCGTACCCGAGGACACCCGACTGGAGTACGTCGGGTTCGGCCCCGGCGTGCCCCGGCGGGTCAAGCGGGCGCTCGCGCCCCGGCTGCGGCCGGCCTCAGCTCCCCACCCGGACGTGCACGCCATCGCGAGCCTCTACCGATGAGCGCCGTCCCCCTCAGGGTCCCGTCCCCGTCGCATCCGCCGCACGAGGCGTCGCGGCTGCGGCGGATCCGGCGGTACGCGGTGCCCCGGTGGATGATCGAGCAGGCCACCGAACGACGCCTCGCCGGCGACTGGCGCGGCGCCTGCGCCGCGGCCAACGTGGACATCGCCTTCGACCTCGCCGACATCGCACACGAACACGGCGGCACCGTCGCGGCCGGGATCGAGGACGACCTGCTCCACTTCGCCCCGGACCTGCTGCGCTGGCACCTGCCCCGCCTCGACCGGGGCCACACGACGCTCGTCCCGGACCAGAGGGTGATCCTGAACCGTCCGGCGGGCGCGCCGGCGCTGTACGTCAGGACGCCGCGCTGGATGGCCCACGGTCCACAGCGGCCGACCCTGTGCGTCGGGAACGCGCCCGAAGAGGACGTCTACCTGGAGACCGACGTGGCGTACGCCGCGTTCTGGCGCAACGTCGTCCAGGACTGGAGCGCCGCGCGGCACCTCTGGGACGTACGGCACGCCGGCGAACTGCGGGAACGCTGCGGCGGCGACGAGACCCGGGCACCGTTCTTCGACGCCGACGGCACCCCGCGCACGAACCTCCCCGACGCACGTACGGACCTCCCCAACGGCACCTCCCGCACGAACCTCGCCGACGCACGTACGGGCCTCGCCGACGGCACCTCCCGTACAAACCTCGCCGACGCACGCATGGGCCTCGCCGACGGCACCTCCCGTACAAGCCTCCCCGAGGCACGTACGGGCCGCACCTCCCGGACGAGCCTTCCCGACGGCGCGCCCGGCCCCGGCGACGCGGCGGCGCACACCGAATGGGTCACCCTGCTGCACGAGAGGGGCGAGGTCGAAGCGGCGTTCGCCGCCGCGGGCGTCGCGTTGGACACGGCTCCGGTCGAGGTCGACTCCTACTACAGCGTGCCCGAGGTCGACCCGCTCGCCGTGTTCGCGCGGATGCCGCTGGCCCTCACCCGGCTGGAGCCCGAGATGCGGCGGCTCGTCGCGCGGTCGGGGCGGGACCGGTTCTGGATCCCGTACCGGCAGTACGCCGCCATCCTGTTCGAGCTCGACGGATCCGGGGCGGGCGTACGTGCGCGGGTGGCCCCGTTCGAGATGTACACGGACCCGGACGACGCCGACGTGCTGCCGGAGGCGTGCTGGCGCCGGCTGCCCGACCTGGACCTGCTCCGGGACGGGCGCACGCCTCCCGAGCAGTTGCACCCGCTCGTCCGGGAGGCCCTGTTCCCCGCCCGGACGGCCGCCGACGGCCCGGTCGGACCGCCCGATCCCGGGCCTCCCGCCCCGGTCCGCGTCCGGTGCAAGGGCGAATGGCACGAGGTGGCGTCCCGCAAGGGCGCCCTCCACATCCCGCACGACGAGGAGGAGCAGCGGCGGGAGAGCGCGCTCCGGGCGTTCGGCGGCGCGATCGCGGGTTGCTTCGCCGTACGGGAGACGTGGGCGTCGGGGGCCGGGCGGCTGCCGAAGGCCCTGCGCGCCCAGCGGGACGAGCTGTTCGCGCGGGTCCAGCACGGCGACGCTCCCGGTGTGCTCGCGCTGCTGGACGCCGGTGTCGACCCCCGGGTGCGCGACGGCCGAGGACGCTCGCTGCTGCACCTGTTGCACCTGCTGGACCGCGGCGCCGATCCGCGCGTGCGCGGCGCCCGGCGGCGCGAGGTCGCCCACGCCTTGCGCCTCCTCGACCACGACGGGCTGCTCGCCCGGCTCCTCGCGGCGGGGCTGGACGTCGAGGCCAGGGACGCGGAGCGGCGCACGCCGCTGTTCACGGCCATCTGCTGCGACGGCTCGACGGCGCTCGTCCGGGCCCTGCTGGCCGCCGGGGCGCGGATCGACGTGTCCGGCGAGATCCACGGCGAGGAGCTGTCGCTCTACCGGCTGATCGAGTGGCAGGGGCGCGACGACCTCGGCTTCATCACGGAGCGGATCGAACGCGAGCACCCGGAGCTGGCCGAGGAAGAGTGAACACCATCGGCTACACCACGCGCCGCCGTACGCGGTCGAAGTCCTACAGCTCGGACACGGCGGGGCACCTGCGGCGGGTCCGGCGGTATGCCGTGCCCCGGTGGATGATCGAGCAGGCCACCGAACGACGCCTCGCCGGCGACTGGCGCGGCGCCTGCGCCGCGGCCAACGTGGACATCGCCTTCGACCTCGCCGACATCGCACACGAACACGGCGGCACCGTCGCGGCCGCGATCGAGGACGACCTGCGCCACTTCGCACCCGATCTGCTGCGCTGGCACGTGCCCCGGATCCTGAGCGACCGGACGACGATCCGCGTCGACCAATGGGTGGTGCTGAGCGCCGTACGGACCGTGGCGCGCGAGTCCGCCGGCGCCGGGCCGGCCGGTCCCTGGGACCGGTCCGCGGCCACTCCGTGCCTTCACGTGACGACGCCCACGGGGCCCGACGCGCCGCAGCGCCTCGTCCTGCGCTTCGGCCGGGTCGAGGAGCGGAACGGGCCGCAGTGGGCCGCGTGGCGCGTCCACGACTGGACCCGGGGGCGGCACCTGTGGGACGTACGGCACGCCGGCGAGCTGCGCGAACGCTGCGGCGGCGGGGATCGCACGCCGTTCTTCGAGGCCGACGGCGGCCCTCGTACGGCGCTCCCGGAGACCGCGCCCGGCCCCGCCGATCCGGCGGCGCACACCGAATGGGTCACCCTGCTCCACGAACGCGGCGAGGTCGAGGCCGCCTTCGCGGCCGCCGGGATCGAGCTGGACGCCACCCAGCCCACCATCCTCCGGTCCTACCGGATGGAGCCCCTGGCCCTCCTGGAGCGGCTGGATCTGGCCCTGACCCGTCTCGAGCCGGAGATCCGGCGACTGGCGGACCACGGCCACGGGAACCGCTATCAGATCCCGACCCTGTACCACGGGGAGGTTGCCGTGCTCCTCGAGCGGCTCGACAGCGGTGGCCTGCGTGCCAGCCTCGCCCGCCAGGTCAACACCGGCCCCCCTGTGCTGCCCGAGGCGTGCTGGCGGCGGCTGCCGGACCTCGACGCCCTGCGGTACGGCGACGTGGACCCGGAACACCTGCACCCGCTGGTGCGGGCCGCGCTGTTCCCCCGCCGGGCGGGCCCCGGCGGCCCGATCGGTCCCCCGGGTCCCGAGCTCCCCGCCCCCGTACGGGTCCGGTGCCGCGGCGACTGGCACGTCGTCGCGTTCCGCGACGGGACGCTGCGGGTGCCGCACAGCGAGGACGAGCAGCTGCGGGAACGCGCCATGGAGGCGCTCGGCGGTGCCGTCACCGGCTGCTTCGCCGTGCTCCCGGTGGTGCGGTCCGGACGGGGCCGGCTGCCGAAGGCGCTGCGCGAGCAGCGGCGTGAGCTGTTCGCCCGTGTCGAGCACGGAGACACGCCGGGGGTGCTGCGGCTCCTCGATGCCGGAATGGACCCCCTCATCCGCGACGGCCGGCGGCGCACGCTCCTGCACCTGCTCCCCCTGCTCGACCATGAGGCGCTGCTGCCACGGCTCCTGGCGGCGGGTCTGGAGGTGAACGACCGGGACGACCTGGAGTCCACCCCGCTGCACGCCGCGGTCGGCGGTGGCGGGTCGGCCGGGCTCGTGCGGGCGCTGCTGGCAGCCGGGGCGCCGATGGAGGCCGTGAACCAGGACGGGAGCACGCCGCTGCTCGTCGCCGTGGGCCGGGGCGCCCCGGTCTCCGTCGTCCGTCAGCTGCTGGCCGCCGGGGCGCGGCGGGACGTCACCGACCGCTGGAGCTTGTCGGTGCGCGACCACATCCATCGGTGCAAGCGCCGCGACCTGGCCTTCCTCAAGAAGGAGCTGGATCGCGACCACCCCGGCCTCGGCCGCGGCCGGTGGCCGTGGCCCTTCGAGGAAGAGGAAGAGTGAAGACCGCCGACGACATCCCCGCCAAGGATCCGCGGGCCGCCGACACATCCGTGCAGGACGCCCTGTCCGCCGCGGACGACCTGGTCCGCCGCCTCGACGCGCGGCGTACGGAGCCGGCGGCGAACCCGCAGCTGGAGGCGCTGGCCCTCGCGGTGTCGGCGAACCTGCCCGTGCTGCTGTGGGGCGAGCCCGGCATCGGCAAGTCCGCCGGCCTGCGGCAGCTGTCCGACTCGCTCGGCGTCCCGCTGGAGACGGTCATCGCCAGCGTGCACGAGCCGTCCGACTTCGCCGGCCTGCCCATCGTCGGTGACGACCCCGCCGCCACGGGCGTGCCGATGGCCCCGCCGGACTGGGCGGTCCGCCTGGCCACGGCAGGGCGCGGACTCGTGTTCTTCGACGAGCTGTCCTCCGCTCCCCCGGCCGTGCAGGCCGCGCTGCTGCGCGTCGTCCTCGAACGCCGCGTCGGCAGCCTGACGCTCCCCGAGCCGGTCCGCGTGGTCGCCGCCGCCAACCCGCCGTCGAGCGCCGCCGACGGCTGGCACCTCAGCCCGCCCCTGGCCAACCGGTTCGTCCACCTGCGCTGGACCCACGACCCCCGTACGGTCGCGCGCGGCATGGCGGGGACCTGGCCGGCCGTGGCCCTGCCGCGCGTCGACCCGTCCCGGGTGCCCAGCGCGGTGGCGCGCGCCCGCGGGGTGATCTCCGGGTTCCTCACGGCCCGGCCCGGTCTGGCCCACAGCCTGCCCGGTGACGCGGAGAGCCGTGGCGGCGCGTGGCCGTCGCCGCGTACCTGGGAGATGGCTCTGCGGCTGCTCGCGGCCGGGTACGCCACCGGGGCCGACGACAAGGCGGTCGCGGCCGCGCTGATCGGCGCGGTCGGCGACGGCGCCGGGATGGAGCTGCTCAACTACCTCGAACAGCTCGACCTGCCCGACCCGAACCGCGTCCTCGCCGATCCCGATGCCTTCGCCCTGCCGACGCGCGGCGACCGGCAGCTCGCGTTCCTGACCGCCGTCGTCTCGGCGGTCCAGAGCGACCTGACCCGGCGGCGCTGGGAGGCCGGCTGGGCGGTGCTGGCCAAGGCGGTCGACGCGGGGGTTCCCGACATCGCGGCCCGGGCCGCCGCCGACCTGGCCGCGCTGCGCGACACCGACTGGGTGGTACCGAGCGGCATCGACGCCTTCGTGGACCTGCTGCGGCTGTCCGGGGCCCTGCCGGGAGGCGGCTGAGCGATGGCCGAGCTCGACCGCGTCAAGCTGCTCGCGGCGCGGTACCGGGCCGCGACCGACCGGCCGTACCTCGCGTCCGCGCTGTACTCGCTGACGGTCGTGCCGAGCACTCGAGTGCCGACGATGGCCGTCGACCGGCACTGGCGGTGCTACGTGTCGCCGTCGTTCGTCGCGGAGACGCCGGTGCCCGAGCTCGCGGGCGTCTGGATCCACGAGGTGGCGCACCTGCTGCGCGACCATCACGGTCGCGCCGAGCGGCTGCCCGCAACCGACCAGGGCGACCGGCTGCGCGTCAACGTGGCCCAGGACTGCGAGATCAACGACGACCTGCTCGACGACGGGCTGGCGCTGCCGGACGGGCGGGTGGAGCCCCGGACGTTCGGCCTCGACGCGGGCGGGCTGTTCGAGGAGTACCTCCCCCACCTGCCCCGATCGGTGACGTGCTCCGACTGCGGCTCCGGAGCCCACGGAACGCCGGGCGACTGGGAGATCGCCGACCCCGGCGGGGTCAGCTCGGTCGAGGCCGAGGCGCTGCGGCGGCACACCGCCGAGGCCATGCGCGCGCACCAGCGCAACCGGGGCACCCTCCCGGCGGGCTGGCGGCGCTGGGCCGACGAGGTCCTCGAACCGACCGTCGACTGGCGCCGCGTGCTCGCGGGCGCCGTACGCGAGGCCGTCGCCTGGGCGGCCGGGGCGGTCGACTACACCTACCGGCGCCCGTCCCGCCGCACCGCCGCGCTGCGCGGCGTGGTCCTGCCGAGCCTGCGCCGCCCGATGCCCGCCGTCGCGATCGTGGTGGACACGTCCGGGTCGATGGGCGAGGACGAACTGGCGGCGGCCCTCGGCGAGGTGACCGGCGTGCTGCGCGAGGTCGGCGTCGGCGGGAACCGGGTCACCGTGCTGGCCTGCGACGCCGACGTCCACGCCGCGTCCCGCGTGACGTCCGCGCAGCAGGTCACCCTGGCCGGAGGCGGCGGCACCGACATGCGGATCGGCATCAAGGCCGCCCTCGCCCTGCCCGAACGGCCCGGCGTCGTGATCGTGCTGACCGACGGCTACACGCCGTGGCCCGAGGAGCCTTCGTCGGCCCGCCTCATCGCCGCCCTCATCGGCGAGGACGCCCCGCCCCCGCCGGCCTGGGCCGAGACCGTCCGCGTCACCGACCACTCCGGGTGAGCGAGCGCGCGCCGCTCGGGCCGAGGAGCGGGGGGGCGGTGAGCGCGTCACGGACCTGCGCTGACGCACCTCACCAGTTCGCCGGCTCGGCCAGCGTGTATGACGACGCGATGCGCGCTTGGTCGTGGAAGATCGACAACACCGACTGCGCGGCCGGCTTCCCGGTCCGCCAGGCGGTGCAGTAGATGCCGGAGGACCACCGGATCGTCTGGGAGGTGCTCGGGAGCACGGTCATGCCGGTACGGCTCACCAGCTTCTTGCCGTTCACCCAGACCTCGAACGCGCCGGTGCCCGAGGCCAATTTCAGGCGCGTGACGACACGGATCCAGGTTCCGCGGAGCGAGCTGATCGCGCCGATCGTGCCGCTGATCCCGCCGGAGCCGCCGTACCGCAACTCGTCTCCGTAGACGAACATCAGCAGCCACGGCCCCTCTGGGTCCTCCGGAGACCACTGCTGGAACGTCACGTTCTGATCGTGGAACTGCCAGCCGGCGGGCAGGTAGATCGCCTGGCCGTAGTAGCGGTCCTGGCCGACGCTCTGCGCGCCGCTCTTGATGACCTCGGAGTGATATCCGCCGGTCTCCTCGATGTAGGTCTGTTTCGCCTCGATCGCCGTGGAGCCCTTGTAGGCGGGACTGCTCACCGTCCGGATCACGCCCTGCTTCTGGGTGTAGGCCTTGTCCCAGCCACCGGTGGTCCCAGTGTCCTGGAAGTACACGCCCGCCGGCAGGGCGGCGGCCCCGGCCGCGCTCGTCCGGACGGCCGCGAGGCCGCCCGGAGCCCCCGCCAGCGCGGCGGCGGACACCAGCCCGGCGACGAGGAACTCACGTCTGCGCATTTTCATGCGACATACCATGATCGCAATCGCGCTAACCGTCAAGATTCCTTACAGAAGCGTTCACAGCCGGGATCGTCCGGAAGGGACCCGGCCGATGGCATGACGGCCCTCGGGACGACACCGCCCGCTGCGGCACCTCCCGATCGCCGTGAAAACATGACCGCTATTCAAGGTTGTACGCGTCCACGGACGAAAGGCGTGAGCGTGAACCTTCGGGAGATCCGGTCCCTGATCAGGCTCGAGCCGTTCGAGCGCGACCCGGTACGGCGGCGGCTCGCCCACTGCCACGACATCGACGACCTGCGCCGGGTCGCCCGGCGCCGCACGCCGAGGGCGGTGTTCGACTACGTCGACGGCGGCGCGGACGACGAGATCAGCATGGCCGCCAACGTCGACGCGCTGCGGCGGTGGCGGTTCACGCCGCGCTCCCTCGCCGACGTGTCCTCCGTCGACACGGCGACCCGGCTGTTCGACCGGCCGGCCGCGCTGCCGCTCGTCCTCGCGCCGACCGGCTACACCCGCATGATGCATCCGGTCGGCGAGCCCGCCGTGGCCCGCGTGACCGCCCGCCGCGGGGTCCCGTACACGCTGTCCACGGTCGGCACCACCTCCGTGGAGGACCTGGCGGCCATCGCGGGCCATCCGGACCTGTGGTTCCAGCTGTACGTGTGGAAGGACCGCAAGACCAGCTGGGAGCTGGTCGACCGCGCGGCGGCGGCCGGCTACCGCGTGCTGGAGGTGACCGTCGACACGGCCGTGGCCGGGCACCGCGGCCGCGACTTGCGCAACGGGCTGACCGTTCCGCCGAGCCTGACCGTCCGCACCCTGCTCGACCTCGGATCCCGCCCCGGCTACTGGACCCGGATGCTCCGCTCCCCCGGCCTGGAGTTCGCGAACCTCGCCGGCGCGAACGGCGTGCCCGGCTCGGTGACGATGGAGAACATGGCCGGCCAGTTCGGCCCGGTGACCTGGGAGGACATCGCCGAGCTGCGGCGGCGCTGGGCCGGCCCGCTCGTCGTCAAGGGCCCGGTCGGCCCGGACGACGCCCGCCGCGCCGTGGACGCCGGGGTCGACGGCCTTCACCTGTCCAACCACGGCGGCCGTCAGCTCGACCGGCTCATGCCGCCGATCGACACCGTCGCGGAGGTACGCGCCGCGGTCGGCGACGACGTGTGCGTCCTCGTCGACTCCGGCATCCGGCACGGCGCCGACCTCGCGGTCGCCGTGGCCCTCGGCGCGGACGCGGGGGCGATCGGCCGGGCGTACCTCTACGGCCTGATGGCGGGCGGCATCCGCGGCGTCGACCGCGCCCTGGAGCTGCTGACCGCGCAGTTCACCCGCACGCTCCAGCTGCTCGGCGTCTCCTCCGTCCGAGAACTCCGCGACCACGGCCGGGAGCTCATCCGCCGCGAGCCGGGCTGAGAGTCCTGCGCGACCGCGAGGCCGGGCGGAGGTCGGCCCGGCCCCACCGGTACCACCAGCGTGATCAATGGGTGGAAATTGTCGATCAAACCCATTTTCCACCTATACCACTTTTGCCGTTGATCGGGATCGCGGAACGACAGGAGACCAATCCGGTAGCCGTGGTTACGGTCGGCCATAATGCGGATTTAACGCAGAGACCGGGACCGGTCCCGGAAATCGCCGGTAATACTCTGTTACGGTCCTTTGACACCTCGATACGCTGCGGGATGGCCGAGGGCGCAGGGTATCGCCGGCCGGAGGTTCGCATGGCTTTCTCGGGACGATCGAGCTTGCTGGCACTAATAGATCAATTTATTCGAGTGAACGGCGGTCACCAGGTGACGCCGGATACGGTTCGCCCCGTTCTGGTGCTCGAAGGCATCGGCGGGTCGGGCCGATCGGAAGTGCTCCGGCACGTCTGGAGACTGAACGCCGAGGCGGCGCCCACGGCGATGGTCGACCCGTTGGCCGTCGGGCAGGCCGATTCGATGCGCGACGTGCTGCGCGCCGTGATGCTCGGGCTGACCGCGAAGGTGCCCACGTACCAGGTCTCCTTCCCCCGGGTGGTGCTGGCCCACATCGCCATGGACGGCCCGATCGACAGTGGCGACGCGATGAAGGACGTCTGGACCCTGCGGAAGCGGATCGACGCCTATCAGGACCGTGGCGCGGTGGTCAGGCTCCTCGTCCCGCTGGTCACCGATGCCTCCGCGTACCTGAAGACGCCGGGAGCGGACAACCTCGTACCGGCTGCGGCCGAGGAGATCACCCGAAGGCTGGAGCGGCGCCGGGCCAGACTGGCGTGGAATGACGCGAAGGCGTGGTTCGGCCATCAGGACCAGGACTTCCGCCACGACCCGGAACGGGCGCTCGTCCTTCTCAGCCGCCAGGCGCAACAGGCGAGCGCTTCCGTCCGGCAGGACGTCGACCACCTGCTGATCGCCGCCCTGCTCGCGGATCTGCGGGACAGCCTCGCGCGGACCGTCAACCGCCGGTCGAACGCCGTCGTCCTCCTGGACAACGGCGACACTCCCTCGGCGAGGGAATTCGTGCGAGCCCTGAACCGGGTGCGAAGCGAGCTGAGGACTCAGGGGGCGCCACCGGATCCCCTGGTGGTGGTCACCACGAGCGGCGGTCTCACCAGGTTCGACACCGCGGGTCCGACCGGCCGTACACCCGGATGGTCCGAGTCGGCCGTGGAGCACCTGACCGCCGAGGAGATCGGCCGGCCCGGCTCGTTCCTGCGCGTCGTTCTCGACGGGCTGACGGAGAAGGACGTCCAGCAGATGGCGCGCGGGCGGCTGTGGGAGTCGCTCGGAACCAGCGTCATCGCGTCGACGATCCACCGGTTCACCGGCGGACACGCCAAGGCCACCGACCTCGTCCTGAACCAGCTCCATCATGAACCCGCGCTCATCGACAACCTGGACGCCGTGCTGTCGAGGCCGCTGATCGACCTCGACGATCGGCTGGAGCGGCACGTACTCGACTCGATCACCGCCGGTCTGAGTCCACGGCAACACCGCGACAAGCAGCTCAGCAACGATCTGATCACGCTGGCGGCCGCACGGGACAACGAGGAGGCGCGACTCCTGGCACCGCTGATGGGAGATCGGGTGAACGCCGAACTGGTCCTGTTCACTTCCACGACGCTGTGGTCGGCTCCGGGCCCCAGGGGGAAGCCGGCGATGGCCCCTTTCGTCCGCCTCCTGCTCCTACGCGAGCTCGCCGCCCGTGATCCGGCTCACGGGGCCGGATGGTGCGAGGTCTTCAAGAAGCTGCGCGACCACGCACACGACCACGACGATCTGAGCGGCGTGCTCCACCACGACCTCGCGCTGGGTGAGGTCGGCAGCGTTGTCCGCAAGCTCTTCGATCTCCTGCCCGAGCTGCCGACGAACCAATGGCTGGCGCTGCTCGACGGAGCCGTGGCGACCCCGCCGTTGGCCAGGTGCGGTGGTAGCCCGGCGCCTGGCACGCCATCGGCCACCGACCCCGCGCCGTCGGCCGGCGGCCGGACGCCCGGCGACCCCCTGGCCAAAGTCGCCGTCTCCCGGCTCGTCACCAACCTGCATCGGCTCACGAACCCGTTGCTGAGCAACCGGGAGGACCTCAAAGAGCTCTACCTGACCGTCAGCCGCAGTTATCAGCAGCTCGACGACCAGATCCAGCTTCGCTTCCTTGACCGCACGATGCGTTACGAGGCACTCGCGAACGCCCTGGCCTGATCGTCCGATGGTGTCCGCGCTCATGAGCGCCGGGGAGAGAAAGGAAACCGAACAACGGTGCACGGCCACGACCAGCCTCCCCGTCACAAATGGTGGATCCTCCCGAATTGGCCGCGTCAGCGGCCGAGATGGCATGCGTGGTGGGGCGGGGGCGACTTTTGGACCGACTGGTGGAAGGCCTGGCGGCGACTGATCGCGTCCCTCCTCGCTCTGGCGCTCGTCGCCGCCGTCGCGTCGATACTCGGTCCGGTGTACGAGCGGCTGAGTTGCCATGCCGCCGTGTTCGGCTCCGACATCTGGCGGAAGGACGGCGAGTGTGTCGGTACGAGCACCGGCCGGTACGCGTTCCGCCGCCCCGAGGCGAACGCGGTGATGCGCAAGATCGCCGATCAGAACCGTGACGCGCGGGACGGCTCGTGCGGGAAGAACTCCAAGGCGGTGACCGTCGGCGCGCTGGTCACCTTGACGTCCAAGGACGCCGGGGGCAGGGCCGTGGATCAGCTCGAAGGCATCGCGGCCGCCCAGGCGAAGGCCAATGAGGACAAGGCCAACTGCAGCCACCCCGTCCGGGTGCGCGTCGGCCAGATGGGAGCGTCCGAACAGGCGGCGGCCTCGGTGGCGAGACTGCTGGCCGACGACGGTGTCGTCGGGGTGGTCGGAATGGGGCTGAGCTTCCAGCAGTCGGCCGACGCCGCCCAGGTGCTCGCCGCGCGGCACATCCCCATGGTGGCGCCGGTGATCACGGCCGAGGGCTTCGACAAGAACGGGTCCGCGGATGATCGGCCGGACTTCAGAGGCTGCAACCCCGGCGCCACGTACAAGAACGGAGTCGGACAGGGCTTCTTCTACCGGGTCGCGTACCGCAACGCGGTGCAGATCGACCGGCTGGCCGAGTTCTTCAAGCCGAACAAGAACAGGGTCAACTTCATCATGACCCCGGTCACCATGGACGACCCGTACACCTGCACGGCGTTGCCGCTGATGCACCGCCGGTTCGGCAACGTTCAGGAGGTGAGGTTCGACCCCAGCGACCCGACGACCGTGCGGCAGTCCGCGCAGCGGATCTGCAGCAGCCCTGGCACGGTGAACGTCCTCTACGCGGCCCGCGCCCGCGACCTGCCGACGTTTCTGACGAAGACCGCGGATCTGTCCGCGAACGGGCAGTGCCAATTCTCCAGCATCACCGTGATGAGCACCTCCGACGCCGCCCGGATGCGGTCCCAGGAGACGGACACGGACGTCGAGCAGCAGCGCAACGCGGCGCTGAACGCGACGATGTTCCGCAACGGCAAGGTGCGTCTGGTGTACACGCCGCTGGCCGACCCCGATCTGCTCGCCAGGTCGAACAGTCCCACCTTCGCCGGGCTCCGGCAGAAGTTCGCCGATCTCGGCTTCGCCGCGGCGCATCTCGACAGCGGCTGGGCGATCAACGGGTACGACGCCATGCTCACGGTCGCCACGGCCCTGAACTCACTCAGCGCCGGCCAGAAGGTCACGCCGACCGAGGTCAACACGGCGATCGGCGGATTCTCCAAGGGCGGCCAGTCGGTCGCCGGGGCCGGCGGGAACATCACCTTCGACAACAACGGCAACCGCGACGACTCGGCTCCGGCCGTGGTCCGGCTCTGTCCCGCCAAGACCCCGGGCCAAGCCCCGCAGACGGTGCAGTTCCTCTCGGGGAACGAAAAGTGCCCCTGATCGCCGTGTGAGTGAGGGCCTCCGCTCTCGAGGGGTCATCGGGTGCCGGCGGTGCGCTCCCTTCCCGCGGCCGCGACGCGGAGCCCTGGGGTCAGCCGGCCGAGGTCGGCGTCCGGCCACCGCTGTTCGATCGCCTTGACGAGCGCGACGACCAGGTCCCGGCCGTCGAGGCCGTGCCCCGGTCCGCCGTCGCCCGGCAGCCGCCGCCACAGATCGTTGATCGCCTCGAGGTACAGGTCGGTCGGCCGTACGGTGTTCGCCTGCCGGAGCAGGTCGACCACCGTCGCGACCGGCAGCCTGCCGACGTCGTCGCGGAGGCGCAGGAGGACGAGCCGGTACAGCTCCGGGAAGGCGGCGACGGCACGGAGGCATTCGCCGTAGACGGCCGCGCGTTCCCGGTCGGACACGTCTCGCGTGTGGTCGAGCCGCGCCAGCTGGTAGGCGGGCAGGATCGTCGTCTCGTCATCCGCGCGCCGGCGGAGCCGATCGCCCAGAGCCTGGAAGAAGGGCACGGACTGGAGGAAGAGCAGCCCGAGGCGCCAGTTCGGCAGGAACGCCATCCTCCGGACGAGGAACCCGATGTCGCTGGTGGCGGGCACCCGAAGGTCGAAGGAGCCGATGGGATCGCCGGAGAGGTACACGTCGTAGTCGGTCGCCTCCGGCCGTGAGCCCGGCGCCGAGATGGCGAAGGCGTCCAGCACCGACACCGCGGAGCCGTCCTCCCGGCTCAGCCGGATCCGGAGGTCGTCCGTCCGGCTCACCGTGACCCGGAGGGTCATCATGATCCCTTCCCACTCCGACGACGACAGCTGCGCCCGCCAGAGGTGACTCAGCTGGACCCAGCGCTCCACCACGGCGGCGCCGGAACCGGGGAACATCTCCGCCACGGTTGTCCCCTCGTCGGAGAGGAGGACGAGGAGAAGGGTGAGGTTGGCCGAGTAGGCGGCGAGCCGCCGCGTGATCGGGTGTCCGGCCGGCTCGTATCCGGTGTACGACCTGCCGCCGTGCGGGTACAGGGCGCCGTCGAGGAGTTCCCGCAGCAGCGCCCTGCGGGGGTCGTGATCGCCTGCGGGCGTCCGGCGGAGCAGCTCCCCCAGGAAGCCGACGATCGGCGCGCGCTCGGCCACGCACGCGAAGGACAGGACCGCGAAGAGGAAGCCGTCGTCGGGCCGACCGCCCGCCGCCGTCGAACGCGCGCTCATGACCTCCCGGACGGCGACCAGGTCGCCGAGGGCGCGGACGGTCAGCCAGGCGACGAGGAACTCCCCGAATGTGGGGTGCAGGAACTCGAAGCTGCGGGTCCGCTGGTCGCGTACCCGGGCCTCGGACCGGTGGATGAAGAAGAACCGGCTGGTGACCTGCTGCGCCGGGCTGATCGCCGCCGCGTCGCCGTCGGCGGTCGCCGCCCGCTCCGGCAGCAGCACGGCGAGGTCCCGGTCCAGGTCGTCCTCGGAGGCGGTCTGCCGGCCCCGGGCGAACATGGCGGCCGCGGCGACGGCCAGCCGCTCGAGTTCCGCTTCGGCTAGCCTGCGCTGGGCCTCGGACGGCAGTGCCGCGTTGTGCGGGGACTTGCGGATCTCGCGGAACGCGAAGTCCATCAGCAGGGCCTCGTACAGCCCCGCCTGTCCCAGGGCGGTCGCGCCCGCCTGCTGCAGCGCGTTGTCGTTCGCGTCGAAGATGGCGAGTAGGAGCAGGAGGAGCGGCTGTCGGGCGAGCTCGATATGGGCCAGTACGGTCTCGGCCGGCAGCGTTCGCCGCGCCCGCGCCCGGAGGAGGTCCGCGTTGTGCCGGTTCCAGACGTCCAGCCAGTACCGCACCTGGTCGGCGGTGAAGGGCTGGAGCTGCAGCGCGATGCAGCCCGCCGGATATCGCACGCGGTCGGCGACCACGGTGCGGCTCGTCACGATGACGGCGATCGGATTACCGATCGCGAGCTGCCGGCGCTGCAGCTCCCGTACCTGCTCCAGATAGTCGTACCGGTTGACGCCCGACGCCTGCAGCATCTCGTCGAAACCGTCGAGCATCACGACCGGCAGCGCCCCGCCGGCCGCGTCGAGGAGGTCGGGCAGGGCCACCCGTTCTCCCGACTGCTGGAGGATCGCCTGCTCGATCTGTTCCTGGATCAGGGACTCGGCGGCGACGTCGCGCAGCTCGACCCGGATCGGCAGGAAGTCCTCCTCCGGGAGCCGCGCGGCGAGGATCTCGGTGAGTTTGGACTTGCCCGACCCCGGTTCGCCGAGGACGACGAGCGGGGCCTGGACCGCCCGGGGCGAGGTGAGGTAGCCGGAGAGGAACGCCTCGGCGTACGGCGTCGGCTCCTGCCGGTCCCACCACTCCTGTCCCGCGGGGCTGTCCCCCGGCCGGACCTCCGCCACCTTGCAGCGTGGATTGACGTACGCCTCGCCGAGCGTGGGCAGGACGACCCCTTCGGGCGTCCGGCCCGCCGCGACGATCGGCTCGGCGAGTGCCGCGCGGTAGCTCCGCAGCAGGTGGCGTCGCGGCCGGTCGCCGGGCCGGCTCGCCGCCATCTCGGTGAGGAGCCGGCCCACCTCGGACAGTCCCGCGCCGAGCGCGTCGACCCGCGTGAGGTTCGCCCAGACCTCGAACTCCCGGTTGTCGGCGGCCAGGCGGCGGAACGCCTGTTCGTAGGCGCTCAGGGCGGCGGGCGGTACGGCCATGACCGCCCGCGTCAGGCGCGTGCGTTCGGGGCCAGCGAGGTCGTCCCAGGCGGCGACGCCGCGGATGAAGGTCGTGAGCCGCCTCGACATGAGCTCGTAGGTCGCCGTGATCGCCGTCCGGGTGCGCTCGTACGGCACGTGCGGCTCGGGCAGCGGGAGCCTCTCGTTCACCAGTCCCTCGAGCAGTTCGGCGCCTCCTCGCGCCGGAGCGCCGCCGGTCGCGGTCGCGACCCGCTCGGCGGCGGTCAGCTCCAGCCGGTCGAGCGCGATCGGCAGGTCCACCTGCTCGAGAGCCTCGAAGTAGGAGGACACCACGAGGACGGCATGGGCCGCGGCGAGCCGCTGCGTCCGGTCGAAGCGGGAGAGCCCGTTGCGCCGCTCCGAGATCCGGCGCACGGTCTCGTGCCCGAACCTGACGATCTCCTCTTTCAGGTCGAACAGGTTGAGGGGTGCCGACACGTCGTGTCCGGTGGCCGCCGCCGCGACCGTCCACGTCGCGAGTCCCGCCGCCGCCAGCCGGTCGACGATGCCGACCAGGCGGCTCTGCCGGGTACCGAGGATCTTCAGGGCGTCGGCGTAGGTCAGCGACTCTGCCACACAGGCTCCTGGCGTGAGGGGGCGGTGTTCCCATGGGGGCGGTGCTCCCATGGGAGGCGTGCTTCCATGGGGGGCGTGCTTCCATCATCACCCGGGGAGCCGGAGGTTCCCACGACGGCGAGGACACCTCAGTGGCGGTCGCCCGGGTCGTCGTACTCGATCCGCGAGGCGGGCTGGAACGGGCCGCTGACGATCTCTCGGACGAACCGGCCGCCGTTGAGGATCTCCTCGGCGGAGACCTCGTACGTGAAGTCCTGACCAGGCTGCAGCACGCGAGTGCCGATCACGACGGAACGCGCGGCACGGTAGATCGACGCCCACGGCGAGCAGTAGTACATCGACCCGGTCCGTACGACGTCGCCTCGGTACAGCGCCGCGTTGATCTGCTCCTGGACGCGCAGCGTCTTGGCGTGGTCGGGGTCGTGCCGCCACATCTCGTCGATCGACCGGATGGCCTGCGCATCGTTCGTCCAGCGATGGAGGGAGCCGGGGTCGGTCAGGCACCAGGGGTCGAAGCCCAGGGCGCCCGGAGGAGGCAGCCGGTCGCCCACCGCGCCCCCGCCCATCACGCCGCGGCCGTACGACGTGAGCAGGACGGGCATCGCGAGGAGCTGACCCAGGTGGTAGTACGCGCCCAGGGCGTGCTGGAGCCGCTGCTCGATGATCTCGTGCAGCTGCTGACTCGCGCCGGGTTCGAAGACGTGCGCGGCGTAGTCGGCGGCGGACGACGCCTCGGCGGCGATCTGGCGCAGCCGGGACAGGTCGGCGCGGTGGCCGTCGTGGGTGCACGCGACCTCGAAGGTGCCCAGGGCGACCTCGGTGTGCTCCCGGATGGCCTCACCGGCCGCGATCATGGCCCGCAGGTGCGGCGCGGGGCAGGGCTCGATCTCGATCCAGCCGGGCAGGTCGGCCGGCAGCGTCATGCCGGGGTCCGGCCGGTAGTCCGGGTTGGCCGCGGCCTGGCGGCTCAGCGAGAGCCAGCCCTCGACCTGGCCGAAGAACGCCCAGACCTGCTCGGCCGTCACCCTCGGGAGGTACCCGACGGTACGGGTGTCGGCCCGGTAGTCGGCCTCGATCATCTTGTCGCCCAGGGTCTGCAGGACGTAGGCGTTCCAGGCGTACACCTGCTGGGCGGCCGCCGCGATCGGGGCGTCCCAGGGGTCGATCTCCTTGGCGGTCAGGTCACGGCGTACGGCCTCGGCCTCGTCGAGCGCCCGGTAGACCGCGACCCCGGCCTTCTGGATCGACTCGATCGTGTTCGCGGGGACCTCTTTCTTGAATCCCGCGACCACGCGTGTCAGTAGGCCCGGATTGGCCGTCATCGCTCTCCCGTCATGCCCGAAGGTGCTCTTCGCCGTCCTTCGACGTGGTCAGGACGGGCCGCGTTCCATGATCGGAAATAGACGTGGCGGGGCCGCGGTCGCGGCCCCGCCGTCCGTCGTCCGTCAGCCCGTAAGGGGCGTCGTCGTCACCGGCTGCTTCGTCGCGCTCTCCTTCATCCACTTGGTGAAGGACAGCTGCCAGTAGCCCCAGCCGTTGTTCCACTCGAGGTCACGCGACGTGCCGCTGATGTCGATGACGTCGCCGCGGTTGCTCAGGTTGAAGAACCACTTGGCGCCGGCGGGCGTCTGCCGGACGCAGCCGTGGCTGCAGTTGCTGTGCCCGAGGCAGCCGTACTCGCCGGGGCTCTCGTGGAGGTACTCGCCGCTGCTGCTGATCTGGACGTCCTTGTAGACCAGCTCGTGGTAGTACCCGGGCTCGCCCTTCTTGATGTTCGGCGAGGTCATGGTCACGACGGGCTCCTTGCCCATCGCCAGGTGGATGCCGCTCGTGGTCCGGAAGTCGTTGCCGTGGGAGTCGGCGCCGCCCATGCCGCCGCTGACCGGGATCGTCTTGGCGAGCTTGCCGTCGACGTAGACCTTGCTCTTGTGGGTCTTGAGGTTGACCTTCGCGATGTGGGACGCGCCGATCGAGAAGTTGCGGGTGACGTCCTTGGTGCCGTACACGCCGGCGGAGGCCCGTACGCCGGCCAGGTGCGCGACGAGGCTGACCTTGCTGTGCGCGGGCCAGTACGACTGGGTCCGGAAGATGGCCTGCTCGCTGGTGATCCAGCGCCACGCGCCCTGCATCGGGGAGGTCGAGCGCACCTCCAGGGCCTTCTCGACCGCCGCGCGGTTGCTGACCGGCTGGTCGAAGTTCACGGTGATCGGCATGCCGACGCCGACGGTCTCCCCCGCGCTCGGCGTCACGTCGCTGATCTTCACCGTCGAGGACGCCTTGAGCGTCGTGAACTTACTCGTGGCGGTCGCGACCTTGCCGTTGGCGTTCTTGGCGGTGGCGGTCACGGTGTACGTGGTGCCGGGCTTGAGCGTCCACTTGGTGTTCCAGCTCTTCTTGTCCGCGGACAGAGTGCCGTCGACGGTGCTCTGGCCCGCCTGCACGGTCACCTGCTCCAGGACGCCGCTGCTCGCCGTGACCGAGACGCCCTTGTCCGGGCGGACCTTCTTGGCCCCGTCGGTAGGAGTGATCGCGGCCGCCGCGTCAGGGGCCTTCGCCTCCTTGCCCGCCGGGGAGGCGCTTCCGCTGGATGAACACGCCGCGGCCAGCGTGAGAACCGCTCCGGCCGCCGCCGGCATGATCCATCGACCCGATTGCACGCGCACTGATGACCCCACTTCGCGCAGAAGATGCGCGGCTGAGGAGGGCATGCCAAGGAGACGCCGCCGCGCATCGTAGATCCCCGGTAATTCGAGCATCATAGTATCGATCATCGGCAATTAGCCGCGCAATCGGTACTTTCCATGCTCTTCACAGGAAATCGTGATCGGATCGTCAGGGTCCGAGCGCGATGGAGACGGGCTCGAGGTAGGTGCGCAGGCCCTCCGGCCCCATCTCGCGGCCGAGGCCGGATTGCTTGAAACCGCCGAACGGCGTGCCGAACGCCTGCGGGAAACCGTTCAGGCTGACCATTCCGGTCCGCAGCCGCCGGGCGACGCGCAACGCCCGCTCCGCGTCGGCGGACCAGACGGACCCGGACAGCCCGTACATCGAGTCGTTCGCGATGGCGACGGCCTCCTCCTCGGAGGAGTACGGGATCACGGCGACCACCGGGCCGAAGATCTCCTCTCGCGCGACGCGCATGGCGTTGGTGACGCCGGTGAGGAGAGTCGGATTGACGTACCAGCCGTCGTCCAGGCCGCCCGGACGCCCGCCGCCCACGACCGTGGCGCCCTCGGCCCGGCCCGTCTCGACGTACCCCTCGACGCGCGCCCGCTGTGCCTCGCTGACCAGCGGGCCGATGTCGGTGTCCGGGTCGAACGGGTCGCCGACGCGCAGGCCGGCGAAGGCCGCGGCGAGCGCGTCGGTGAACTCTCCTTGTCGTTGATCCGGCACGAGCACCCGGGTCTGCGCGATGCACGCCTGACCATTGACCATCATCGCCATCGGCATCAGGCCGCGCACGACCGCGGCGACGTCGGCGTCGCCGAGCACGACGGCGGCGGACTTGCCGCCGAGTTCCAGCGTGACGCGCGCGATGCGCTCCGCGCAGAGCGCCATGATGCGGCGGCCCGCGGCGGTGCTGCCGGTGAAGGCCACCTTGTCCACCCGCGGGTGCCGGACGAGGTGCTCGCCCACCTCGCGACCGGCCGGCAGCACGCTGAACGCGCCCTCGGGGAGGCCCGCCGCGGTGAGCGCGTCGGCGAGCAGGTAGGCGCTCAGCGGGGTCTCCGGCGCCGGCTTGAGGATCACCGAGCAGCCGGCCGCCAGCGCCGGGGCGACCTTCAGCGCGGGGGCGCTCAGCGGGCCGTTCCACGGGGTGATGGCGGCGACCACGCCGGCCGGTTCCTGGATCACCAGGCTCCGGTTGACGCCGTCCTCCCGGATCTCCTCGAGGGGCTCCCGCTCGATGAGGTCCGCGTAGTAGCGCAGGTGGCGGATCGGGTTCGGCACGTGGGCACGCTCGGCGAACCAGCGCGGGCAGCCGAGCTCACCGGTGAGCAGGTCGACCGCGGCGTCGCCGAGGCGCTCGATGTGATCCGCCGCGGCGCGGAGGACGGCGGCGCGCTCGGCGACCGGGCGGTGACGCCAGTCACCGGCGGCGAACGACTCGGCGGCCCGTGCGACGGCCGCGTCGACGTCGGCGGCGGTGGCCGGCCGGACCTCGCCCACGGGCTTCCCCGTGGCCGGGCTGCGCACCTGGGTGACCACCCCACCGCCGGACTCGTCCCAGACGCCGCCCACGAACACCCCTGGCCGGTGGTGAATGCCGGAGACTGTCATTTCGCGCCCTCCATGCTCCGCGGCCCGCTCGCTCGGCGTTGAGGCGCCCCTCCCGGACCGCCCGGAGGGGCCGCCGAGTCGAGGCCGTCACAAATCTATGCGTATCATATTCCTACTATGGCCCCGTCGGAAGGGAGCGCCCGTGGTCACCGCCGCGCTGGTCATCGACATGCAGAACGGGTTCTGCCGCGCCGACGGATCCCTCCCGCGCGCCGGGTTCGGGCTGCCGCGAATCGACACGGTGATCCGGAACAACGCGGCGATGATCGACGCGGTGCGAGCGGCGGGGATGCCGGTCGTCTTCACCCGGCACGTCTTCCGCCCCGACCTGGTGGACGTCCCGGCACGCATGATGGCGGCCCTCCCGCCGGGCACGACGCCCCTGGTCCGCGGCAGCCGGGACGCCGAGATCGTCGCCGAACTCGCCCCGCTGCCCGGCGACCGCGTCATCATGAAGAACCGTTACGACGCCTTCCTCTACACGGACCTCGAACTCGTCCTGCGGCTGATGGGCGTCCGCCGGCTGCTCGTGAGCGGCGTCGTGACCAACGCCTGCGTCGAGGCGACCGTACGCTCGGCCGAACAGCGGGACTTCGAGGTCTCCGTGGCCGCCGACTGCATCTCCGCCCCCGGGGCCGCTTATGAGGCGGCCCTCGCGTCGATGGCGGTGTTCGCGACGGTCGGCCCCTGGCGGGAGCTCCTCGCCGGTCTCCAGACCGGCTCCGCGCCCGCCGGCGCGACGACCTGAGAGCCCGGTCGCGAGCCCTGGGGTTCCATTCCGCGCGGGCGCTGAACCTCCCGTCGGGCCAGGCGACGCGACTCACGTACGGGGAGGCACGATTGGCGCGGCTCACGTACCGGGAGGCGCGATCGGCGCCGCTCACGCGCGGGGAGGCCGCGACCGGCACGGCTCACGTACGGGGAAGCGCGATCGGCGCCGCTCACGTACCGGGAGGCGCGATCGGCGCCGCTCACGCGCGGGGAGGCCGCGACCGGCACGGCTCACGCGCGGGGAAGCGCGATCGGCACGGCCTCGCCGTCCTCCGGGGTCTCGAATCCGATCCGTACGGGATGGCCCGCCCGCAGCCCGGCCGGATCGAGGTCCTGGACCTGGACGGTGATCCACGGCCCCTCCTCCAGTTCCACGATCGCGACGACGGTGGCGGGGGCGTCGCGGCCCGGGATGACGGTCCAGGTAACGATCTCGCCGAGCCCGGAGGCGGGTCTCCAGGTCGGCGGTGACGTCGGAGCGACGGGATCGATCACCGCGGCGGGCGGGAGATACCGGCCGCTCGCGGCGGACCAGCGCAGCAGCAGGACACCTTGTGCTGCGGCGTCGAAGAACTCGGCGGACTCCTCGTCCCGTTTGATCGGTGCGACGGTCATCGCCCGTCACCTCCCTCGGCTCGAAGGGCTGGGGCTCAGCAAGAGCGTCGAGTGGTAGTCGACGACTCCCCCGTTGCCGCTGACCAGGACGACCTCGGCCCCGTCCACCTGCCGCACCCCGCCGTCGCCGCGGGCCTGGATGATCCCTTCGGACAGCGGCGTCATCCCCCACATGTAATAAGAGGAGAGCTGGCCGCCGCCGGTGTTCGTGGGGTGGTCGCCGCCCGGGGCCAGCGCGCCGGAGGCGGCGAACGCGCCGCCTTCCCCCTTGGCGCAGAATCCGTAGTCCTCCAACGAGACCACGGTCGTGTAAGTGAAGCAGTCGTAGATCTCCCGGACGTCGACGTCCGCCGGCCCCAGCCCCGCCATGGCGAAGGCTGCCGCTCCGGACGCCGCGGCACCGGTGACCAGCCCGAACTCGCTGCCGCGGCCCATCGGGTGGCCGGGGTGGCCCTGCCCCCAGCCGAGCACGTACACGGGAGGCCGGCGCAGGTCGCGGGCCCGCTCGTCGCTCGTCACGATGACGGCGATGCCGCCGTTGCTGACCAGGCAGCAGTCGAACAGGCGCAACGGGTCGGCGATCATCCGGGACGTCTGGTGGTCTTCGAGGGTGAGCTTCCGGTCCTTCATCTGGGCCCGGTCGTTCAGCGCCGCCCACTGCCGGGCGGCCACCGCGACCGCGCCCAGTTGCTCGCTGGTCGTGCCGTACCGTTCCATGTACCGCCGGGCGGCCAGCGCGTACTTGGCGGCGGCGGTGTTCAGCCCGGCCGCGCTCGGCAGCCGGTCGAGGCTCGCCCCCGGGCGTGCGGCGCCGCTGTAGGCGGCGCCCGTACCGGCGTCCTTGCGCAGCGGCGCGTCGGCGTACACGCATGCGACCACGTCGGCCATGCCCGCGTCGATCGCGAGACCGGCGTACTGCACCATGCCACCGGCCGACGAGCCGAAGCCCTGCATCGCCGAGAGCAGCCGTAGGTCCCGCAGGCCGAGCGCGGCCTGCAGCGGCGGGCCGATGTCGCCGCCCACGCCCGGATTGATGAGCAGGCCGTCGATCTCGGCGAGGCCGACGCCGGCGTCCTCGGCGGCGAGAGCGACGGCCTCGACCGCGAACCCCATCGCCGTACGGCCGTACACCTTGCCCATCTCGGTCATGCCGAGACCGGCGATGGCGATCCGGCCGGACAGTTCACGTGCCCGGTTCATTTCAGTCCTCCCGGTTCGCCCGCGCCGGCAGCGTCACCCGGACCGTTCCGGGGCCGACGGTGACGCCCGCCGAGTTCTCGCACCACAGTTCGAGATCGACGACGCCGGGGCCCTCGTCGCCGCCGGGGCTCTCGTCGGTGCCAACGGACGCGACGCGCCCGCGTACCCACGTCGTGTCGCCGACCACGTTGAAGGCCCGCATCCGGAAGCCCCGGATCCCGCGGATGGTCCCGGCCGGGCCGATCCAGTCGCGTACGGCGCGCTCCCACATGCCCAGTAGCAGGCCGGTGTTGGCGTACATCTCCGGGGCGCCGGTGGCGCGGGCGTACTCGGTGTTGTGATGGATGGAGTTGAAGTCGCGGTTGGACCCGGCGGCCATCACGAGCCGGTACACCGTCAGCGGATACGCGACGCCCGGCACTTCCTCGCCCTCGCGTACGTCCTCGAAGTACCGCTGTCGCGTGGACGTGTCCGGCTCGGCCGCCGGGCCGCGTGTCCCGGCCGGTCCGGTCATGACCGTTCCCCCTTCGGCTCATAGGCGTACGTTCCGGTGCGCTGCCGCGCGACGACCTCCCCGGTCTCGGTCACGATCTCGCTCTCCCAGGTCAGGAACGCGCCGCGGCCGACGGAGGTCTCCTTGGGAACGCACCGGACCAGCCTGCGCCCACGCCGGCCGATCCGTTCCCCCGCCACCACGGGGCGAAGGAAGTCGAACTCGATGTCCGTGGCGAAGAACCCGGTGGTCCGGGGGCCGATCGGCATGTCCTGGTTGTTGATGGGGCTGTGCACCGGCTGCGCGTTCCGGTCCGCCGAGTCGAACAGTGTCTCGCCCGGCCGCCACATCGGCGGGATCGCCCACCCGACCACACCGGTGTAGGGCATGGTCACGTCGGCGAACCCGTGCTCTCGCGCGGCCTCCGGGTCGGTGTGCAGCGCGCAGTCCAGCTCCAACGGTTCGAGGAACCGCCGGATCGCGCCGCGCTCGACCACGTCGGCGCCGTAGACCGTCCGGCCGTCGGAGAAGTCCGTGCCGACCGCCTCTTCCACCGGCCACCAGGCCGCCCTCCAGTCGTCGGGCTCCGGCCGTTCGTCGCTCACGTCAACACCCCTCGTTCGGTCAGCTCGCGCACCCGGGCCTCCGGGTACCCGAGGATCTCCCGCAGCACGAACTCGTTGTCCCGGCCGAGCGTGGGCGCCGGCCGGCGGACCCGGCCGGGCGTCTCCGAGAGCACGTAGCGCGGTCCTTCGACGACCGTCTCCCCGTGCAGGGGGTGCGGCAGCCGGACCAGGTGCCCCCGGTGTCGCAGTGCCGGATCGGCCGCGAAGTCGGCGGGGTTCGCCGACAGGTGCGCCGGAACGCCGGCCGCCTGCAGCAGTTCCTCCACCTCCCGCGCCTTCCGCGACGCTGTCCACGCTCCGACCAGCCGGTCGAGCTCGGCCGACCGGGCGCGCCGGCCGGCGGCGGTCGCCAGGTCCGGGTCGCCCGCGAGATCCGGACGGTCCATCGCGTGCGCGAGGCGCGCCCATTCGGCGTCGTCGCGGACGGTCAGCGCGACGAAGCGGTCCCGGCCGTGCTCCGGCAGGCACGGGTAGACCCCGTGCGGCGCGAAGACCTCGTCCGCATTGCCTCTCCGCCTGACGACGGTGCCGTCGGCGAAGTAGCGCGCGCAGTACGGAGACAGGAAGTAGACGCCGGACTCGACCTGGGAGACGTCGATGTAGCAGCCCTCCCCCGTACGCTCCCGGCGCTCGAGCGCCGCCAGCAACGCGACGAGCCCCAGCCTCGGGGCCACGTAGTCGGTGTAGGGCCCGAACGTGCCGACGGGTGGTTCGTCCGGGAAGCCCACGAGATTCTGGAAGCCGCTCAGCGACGCGCCGGTGCTGCCGTACCCGGCGAGCATCGCGTACGGGCCGGTCTGCCCCATCAGCGAGGAGCTGAGCATGATGAGCCGGGGGTCCCGCGCCCGCAGCGTCTCGTAATCCAGGCCCCAGCGGCGCATCAGGCCGGGTGAGAACGACTCGATGACGACGTCGGCCCAGTCCGCCAGGTCCCGGGCGACGGCCCGCCCGTCCTCCGTACCGAGGTCGAGGGTGAGGCCGTGCTTGCCGGCGTTCACGGTGCCGAACAGCGCCGAGTTGTCCCGGCCCGGCACACCACCGTGGAAGGGCGGCATGAGCCGTGACGTCTCGATCCGCCGCGCGGACTCCACGCGGACCACCTCGGCTCCGAAGTCGGCCAGCGCCCGGCCGACGAGCGGTCCGGCAACGACCCAGGACAGGTCCAGGACGCGCAGCCCCGCCAGGGCGTCATCCGCCCGCCCAGCGGTGGTCTGCGGGTGGACGGTGGTCTGGGGGTACGCGGGACGCGGGCGGGCGAGTCCCGGGTCGTCGGCGGTCCGCGGGTCGGCTCGGCGCGGATGAACGGCGGTCCGGGGGTGGGCGGGGCGCGAGTGAGCGGAGTGCGGGTCGCCGGCGATCCGCGAATCAGCGGGGGACGGGTCGGCGGGGCCCGGATCAATGGCGGTCCCCGGCTCGGCGGGGCGCGAGTGAGCGGGGTACGGGTGGGCGGCGGTCTGCGGGGCGGCGGGGCGCGGATCAGCGGCGATCCCCGGGTCGGCCGGGCGCGAGTAAGCAGCGTGCGGATTGTCGGCGGGGCGCGGATCGGCGGAGCACGGATGAACGGCGGTCCCCAGATCGGCCGGGCGTGGGTGAGCAGAGTGCGGGTCGTCGGCGGGGCGCGGCCTCGGGGTCGTCGTCCACTGCGCCCGTACCTCGGCGGTGTGCTCGCCGGGCAGTGGCGCCGGGCGTCGTACGGCGGGAAAGACCGAACCGGTGATGTGTGCGAACCTCCCGGGAAGGGTCGTGGCCCGGTCGCCCTCGCCCACCCTCGACCAGAAATCCCGCTCCGCCAGTTGGGCGCTGGCGGCGATGTCGTCGATCTCCGCGATGCCGACGCACAGCAGCCGGCGCTCCAGGGCCGCGTCCAGAACCTGCGCCTTCGTCTTGGCGGCGAAGAAGGCACGGATGTCGGACCGCGCGGCGGCGATGTCCTCGCCGGTCAGCTCACCGGACTCGATCCGCTCGGGGACCCGGCGCCAGTCCCACTCCGCGAAGCGCGGGTCGCAGGCGTCTTCGGCGCGCAGCCACGCGAAGAAGTTGTTCGTGAACCCGCCGGACGCGGGCCCCATGGCGAGGTGGAACTCGATGACGCCGTCCCGGCAGGCCCACTTCTTCATCGCGCTCGACGTCGCCGCCCCGCTGCCGCTCTGGTCGGTGCGCGCGACCGGCTGCCGTTGCCATTCGGGCTTCTCGTCGCCGACGGCGTCGGCCAGCACCCGGCCCAGGGTGGTCACTCCGAGCGACGCCTGGACGGACACGTCGACGAGTTGTCCCCGGCCGGACAGGTACGCGATGAGCGCTCCGGCGGCGGCGTCCGCGGCCGCGTGCAGGTAGGCCTGCGGAACGCTGATCCGCAGCGGCGGGCCGTCCCCTTCACGGTGCGGGTCCAGTGGCCCGCCGGCGGCCCACAGCACCAGGTCGCTGTCGGCGTAGCCGGCCTTGGGACCGCTGAGCCCGAACGGAGTGATCGCCGTGTGGACCAGGTGCGGGAACCGGCTCCGTACGCGCTCGGGATCCAGCCCGTGCTCCACCAGCCGGTCGAGCGGCCAGGACGTGATGAGGATGTCGGCCGCGGCCAGCAGCGCGTCCAGGTCGGCGCGGCCGTCCGGCGCCGCGAGATCGAGGGCGACGCCGCGCCGGTTCGCGGCATAAGCGTCCCAGTAGAACGACCGGCCGCCCGCGATCGGCCCCGCATGCTCGCGTGTGCTCGGCGCCGCCTGCTCGCCAGCGGTCGGCGGCGCATACCCACCCGCGGTCGGCCCCGCATACTCGCCCGCGCTCGGCACCGCATTCCCGCTCACGGCCGGCGCCGCGTACTCGCGCGTGCGCGGCACCGCATGCTCGCCAGCGGTCGGTCCCGCAGGCCCGCCCACGGTCAACGGCGCATGCCCGCATTCGCTCGATGGTGGCTGCTCGCGGGCGGTTGAGCCGCCGGGCGGCTCGACCTGCACCACGTCGGCGCCGAGGTCGGCCAGCAGGCGGCCGCACAGCAGTCCGCGTTCGTCGCTGAGGTCCAGGACCCGGACGTGTTCGAGCATGTCAGTGGCGCTCCGTCCGCCGGCCGTTCTCGAAGATCGCTGAGGTGCCGGCGAACCGCTCGGTGAGGAAGGGCGACGAGCCTGGGGCGCTCGTCATGCCGCCGTCGACCGACAGGGTCTCGCCGGTCACGAACCGGGAGGCATCGGAGGCGAGGAACAGTACGGCTTCGACGACGTCCTCCGGGCGGATCGGGCGGTCCATCCACGCGGTCGCCGCCATCTTCTCCGCCGCGCCCTCCAGGTCGGCGGCGTCTCCGGTGGCGACGTCGGCCATCATCGCGGTCACCGTGGCCCCGGGGACGACGGTGTTCACCCGGATCCGGTCGGCCCGCAGTTCGGCGGCGACGGACCTGGTCAATCCGATCACCGCGGCCTTCGCGGCGCTGTAGGCGTGCGGGCCCTGGCCGCCTGCCAGGCCGGCCGGGCTGGACGTGGAGATGATCGAGCCGGAGCGCAGGGGGCGCATGACGCGGGCGGCGTGCTTCATTCCCAGGAAGACACCCCGGAGGTTCACCGCGAGGGTCCGGTCCACCTCGTCCATGTCCGCCGTCGCGATCGGGCCGATGGCGCCGAGGACCCCGGCGTTGTTGAACATCACGTCGAGGCGGCCGAACCGCTCGACGGCCGTGTCCACCAGCCCGCGTACGTCCGCCTCGTCGGCGACGTCGGCGGACCGTACGATGAGACGGCCCGCGGGTTCGGCGGCGAGCTCGGACGGCCGGTCCGCCCGCAGGTCGCCGGCGACGACGGACGCGCCCTCGTCCAGGAAGCGCCGGACCGCGGCCGCGCCGATCCCCGACAGCCCGCCGGTGACGACGGCGACCCGGCCGGCGAGGACGCCGGAAGGCACCGGCTCCGGCTCGCTCATGCTCCGCTCCCCGCTCGCCTCCGAGGTGCCTTCGGACGCCGTCCCTCCTCGTCCGAAGGCACCTCGGAGGCCCAGGCGGCGGCGCGGCGCTCCGACTCGGTCATACGGGCCGTACCAGGCTGATCGCCATCTCAGGGCAGGCGTCCGCCGCGTCGGCGGCCTGCGCCGCCATGCCCGCGGGCACGTCGAACTCGGTGCCCCGCTGCTCGACGAAACCCTCCTCGTCGTCGGTCAGCAGGTCGGGGGCCACGGTGTAGCAGCGGCCGTGCCCGGTGCAGCGGCCGGCGTCGATGCGAATCCGTTCGGTCAAGGCGTCCACTCCAGGGGAAGGCCGGTCAGCGTGAGTTGGCCGCCGCGTTCGACGAGTTCGGTGCCGGGATCGATCCGGTAGTCCGGGATCCGGGCGTGCCATTCGCGCAGGACGACGGCGAGTTCGAGCCGCGCCAGGTGCATGCCGAGGCAGCGATGCGGGCCGGCGCCGAAGCCGAGGTGCTGGTTGACCCCCTTCCGCCCGAGGATGAACCGGTCCGGGTCGGGAAACTTGCGCGGGTCCCGGTTGGCCGAGCCGATGCCCAGCCAGACGACGTCGCCGGGGGCCACCTCGATGCCGTCGAGGTCCACCGGGCGGGCGGTCTCCCGGCCGGCCTGGATGACCAGCGGGTAGAGCCGGATGAACTCCTCCACCGCGGCCGGCCCGAGATCGGGCTCGTCGGTCAAACGCCGCCTGTCGGGCTCGTTGCGGGCCAGGTGCCAGAACATGTAGCCGAGCGCGCTGCGCGTGGTGTCCAGGCCGGCGAGCATCAGCGTCATGCAGATCGTCAGGATGTCCTTCTCCGGCATCGGCCGCTCGTCGACCCGGGCCTCGACCAGCCGGGACACCAGGTCCTCCTTGGGATCCAGCGGCTTCACGCGGCGGAGGGCGACGAGGTCGGCGAAGTACGCCATGATCCGCTCGGAGGCGGCGCGGGCCTTGTCCGGGTCGCCGCCGAAGAATCCGCGAAAGGTGTCGTCGGCCCAGGGCACGAAGAACTCGCCGTCGGCGGCGGGCAGCCCGAGCAGGACCAGGAACACCTCGGTGGGATAGCGGATGGCGAAGTCGGCGACGAAGTCGCAGGTGCCCTTCGGGGCGAGTTCCTCGACCAGTTCGGCGCAGCGCGTGGTGGCGAAGGGCTCGATCCGGCGGACGGCGGCGGGCGAGAAGTACGGGTTGATCACGCGCCGCATGTCGGCGTGCGCCTGCCCGCCGAGCCGCTGCGGCAGCAGGTCGATGCCCTTCTGCGGGTTGAGCGCGCTGGTGATCTCGTTGGTGAAGGTCTCCGGGTCCTGGAAGCCGGCGAGCACGTCGTCGTAGCGCGTCAGCATCCAGAAGCCGCGCTCGGTCTGGTCGTTCCAGAAGAACCGGCTCTTCTCGCGCTCCTCGTCGAGCAGCGCGTAGTGGCCGGTGGGCGCCGTCGCCGCCCGGTAGTCGGTGTGACTTACCGGACACGCCCCGATCCGCTCAGACATCGGCACGGCTCCTTATCATCTATTTCGGACACGTTGCCACCGGCAACGAATAAAAGTCAATAATCATTCGCATGGTTTTGCCTTCGGCTTCAGGCGCGCGTGCCACGCCAGGCCGTCGTGCCGCCGTCCACCGCGTACACGCCGCCCGTGATGAACGACGCGGCGTCGGACGCCAGGAAGCAGACGAGCGCCGCCACCTCCTCCGGCCGCCCCATGCGGGGGATCAGGTGGTTGCCGGACATCTGCCGTTCCTGTTCCACCGGGTCCACAGCGGCGTCCAGGTGGCGGCGGCTCATAGGGGTGTCGACCGACCCGGGGCAGTAGCAATTGCACCGTACGTCCGGCGCGAGTTCGATCGCCATCGACCGGGTCAGCTGGATGACGCCGCCCTTGCTCGCCGAGTAGGCCGGCAAGGGGTATCCCGTCAGTCCGGCGACGGACGAGGCGTTCACCACGGACGGGCCGCGATCCGACGCCCGCAGGTGCGGCGCGGCGTACTTCGTCGCGAGCCACATCGCCTTGAGGTTCACCCCCATGACCGCATCCCAGGCCTCCTCCGGGAGCGTCTCGAACGTCGCGCCCGGCGCGAACGCGGTGTCCAGCACGCCCGCGTTGTTCACCAGTACGTCGAGGCCGCCCATCGCCTCCACGGCCGCGCCCACCATGGCCTCGACCTGCGCGGAGTCCCGGAGGTCGACGTGGACCGCCACCGCTTCGGCGCCCTGTCCCCGTACCTCGGCGGCAGCCTTCTCGGCCGCGTCCATGTCGAGGTCGGCGAGGGCCACGTGAGCGGCCCCCTGCCGCGCCGCCTCGATCGCGATGGCCCGCCCCATCCCGGCCGCCGCCCCGGTGACCAGGAATCGCTTGCCCGTCATTCGTTCTCCCCTCGGCCGTACGGCCGACCGCCCGGCGGCCGGCCGTACACGATCGTCGACGGTCAGGCCCGGTGAGCCGGCTCCGTCCGCGGGCCCCGGATCGCCAGCGCGCAGACGGCACCGAGCACCGCGATGCCGGCGCCGATCCACCAGCCCGTCTGGAAGCTGTGCTCGGTCGGCACGGCGATCGGCCCGGCCTTGACCACATGGGCGGTCAGCACGGCGGTGATGCCCGCACTGGCGACGGCCGCGCCCACCGGCCCCGCCGTCTGCCCGATCGCCGCCGCGGTGGCGACCTGCTCCGGACGCAGCGCCCCGATGAAGGTCATGTACGCGCAGGCGACGCCCATTCCGTAGCTGACACCGAACAGCGCCGGCCAGACCCACAGCTGCCACGCCGCGCCGTGCGCCACCGCCAGCAGCGCCATGCAGAGGATCGCGACGATGAAGGACACCAGGCCCAGCCCGCGAGCGGGCACCCAGCGGGCGATGGCGCCGGACACGATCCCGCCCGCCGCGATGCCGACGCACATCGGCACCATGACCATCCCGCCGAGCAGCGCGTCGTAGCCCAACCCGAACCCGGTCGACTTGGGCGCGGTCGCCATCGCCGGGATGGTGAAGTCCATGATCCACACCAGCATCGCGGTGAGCAGGAACACCCCCGCGCCGAGCAGGAAGGTCCGGTCCCGCAGCGCCCTGGTGTTGACCATCGGCTCGTCGGTCCGGTCCTCGACCATCCACCACGCGATCGCGGCCACCACGCCGAGGACCAGCATCCCGAGCACCTTCGCCGAGGTCCAGCCCCAGTGCGGTCCCATGCTCAGCGGAATGAGGACGAGCGCCAGCGCAGCACCGAGCAGTCCGCCGCCGACCCAGTCGACCCGGCGAACGACCCGGTCCGCCGACCTGGGCACTGCCGTGAGCGCCCACGCCGTCGCCACGAGCCCCAGCACGGCCAGCGACCAGAACACCGCGCGCCAGCCGACGTGCACGGTCTCGGTGATCAGCCCGCCGAACACGAAGGCGAGACCCGCGCCGACCCCCTCGGCGCCGGCGATGCACCCGAGCGCGAGACTCAGTGCGCGGCCGTTCATGTTGGTACGCACGATGGCCAGGGACAACGCGATCGCGCCGAGCCCGAACGCGCTGATGATCCGCCCGATCAGCAGGACCGTCATGCTGGGCGCGACAGCGTCGAGGGCGGCGCCGACGGTCACCGCGCCCATCGCGACCGAGAGCATCATGCGCTGGCCGAAGATGGAGGCCAGCGGCGGGAAGACTCCGGTGGCGACCGCGCTGGCCGCGGTGCTGGAGATGACGGTCCAGTTCAGCAGGGCACCGGACGCGTGCAGTGACGCGCCGATGTTGGGGAGGACGGACAAGGGGACGATCGCCGAGAGGGTGGCCAGCACCACGCAGTACGCGATGGCGCCGACCATGACGATCGATGCCGAGAGACGTCGTGGCGCTGCCGCGACGTGGGCGGTTGAGGCGGTCATTTGGGATCCTCCAGGGGCGAGAGCGGAGTCTGCCGTCCGCTCGCGTGCACCCGGCGCCGGGGAGGCTCGGGCCGTCGCGGCGAAAGAGGAGCCTGATCCCCCGAAGGCTCCTGGGAAGGTGTTGATGGCGAATAAAGTAGCCATATCATGCGACTGGTTTCTTTGTGACGTCAAGGTTACGACGGCAACAACCTGAGGACCTTCCCGAGAGGGGTCGATCCGTGACCATCGAAGAGCGCCTGCGACGCGTCGAGAGCCGCCTGGCCCTGCAGGAACTCGCGGCCCGCTACTGCCTCGCCATCGACGACCAGGACTACGACGCGCTGACCGAGTTGTTCCACGCCGAGGCGGTCATGCCCATCGGCGGCCGGGAGGTCCGTGGCCGCACCGCCGTGGTCGCCGCCCTGCGCGAGAAGCGCGAGCAGAACGGCGGATCAGTGCACACACCCGACGCCTGCATCCTCCATGAGCTGGGCGAAGACCACGCGACGGGCACGGTCCTCGCCCACGTCGAGATGGGCGTCGGCGACACGACACACTTCGGCGCCCTCCGCTACGCCGACCGATACGTACGCCAGGGCGGCGACTGGCTGTTCCTCCGGCGGGAGATGACGGTGATCCACATGGGCCCATGGCCGGAGGCCGGCGGCTCACTGACGTCCTGAGCCGTACGGCGGGGCCTTAAATATGAGCATGTTTTGTGGTTAACTCGTCCCCGCGTCACGGTCATCGACCGGAAGGAGTCCCCCCATGGCCCGTCCCTCCGGGATTTCGGCCCGCCCCGAACAGCCGGCCGAGTTCGACGTCGTCATCGTCGGAGCCGGGTTCGCCGGGCTGTACGCGGTGCACCGTCTCCGGGAGCTCGGGCTCGCCGTCCGCTGTTACGACGCCGCGAGCGGCGTCGGCGGCACGTGGTTCTGGAACCGCTATCCCGGCGCCCGGTGCGACGTGGAGAGCATGGACTACTCCTACTCGTTCTCACCCGAACTCGAGCAGGAATGGAGCTGGACGGAGAGGTACCCCGCCCAGCCGGAGATCCTGCGCTACCTGAACCACGTCGCGGACCGCTTCGACCTGCGCCGGGACATCCAGCTGGAGACCAGGGTCACCGGCGCGTCGTACGACGAGACGGCGGGCCGGTGGGAGGTCCGTACGGGCCAGGGCGACGTGGCGCGGGCCAGATTCCTGGTCATCGCCACCGGATGCCTGTCGGCCGCGCGCATCCCGGACTTCCCGGGACTCGGCTCCTTCCAGGGAGCGACCTACCACACCGCGGACTGGCCCGACGAGGGCGTGGACTTCACCGGGAAGCGGGTCGGCGTCATCGGCACCGGCTCGTCCGGCACCCAGGCGATCCCGCTGATCGCGGCGCAGGCCGCGCACACCACCGTGTTCCAGCGCACGGCCAACTTCAGCCTGCCGGCCCGGAACCGGCCGCTGGACCGCGAGTACGAACGCGCGCTGAAGGCGCGATACCAGGAGCACCGCGAGTTCGTCCGCTACACGCCGAACGGCACCGCGCGCCGCAACAGCGACCGGTCGGCGCTGGAGGCGTCGGCGGAGGAACGCCGGACCGAGTACGAGTCCCGCTGGCAGGAGGGCGGCGGCGGTTTCATCGGCGCCTTCAACGACCTGCTGAAGAACCAGGACGCCAACGACACCGCCGCCGAGTTCCTGCGCTCGAAGATCCGGGAGATCGTGCGGGACCCTCGGGTGGCCGACCTACTGAGCCCGCGCGGCTTCCCGGTGGGTTCCAAGCGCGTGACGGTCGACACCGATTACTACGCGACGTTCAACCGCCCCGACGTCACGCTCGTCGACGTCCACTCGGCGCCCATCGAGGAGATCACACCCACGGGCATCCGAACCGCTGACGCCTCGTACGAGCTGGACGCCATCGTCTTCGCCACCGGCTTCGACGCCATCACCGGGGCCGTACTCGCCATCGACCCTCGCGGCCGGGGCGGACTCCACCTGCGCGACAAGTGGTCGGCGGGCCCGCGAACGTACCTGGGGCTGGTCACCGCCGGCTTCCCCAACCTGTTCCTCGTCACCGGCCCGGGCAGCCCCTCGGTGATCAGCAACATGGTGGTGTCGATCGAGCAGCACGTCGACTTCATCGCCGACCACCTCGTCTACCTGAACAAGAACGGCCTCGAAGTCACAGAGGCCGACGCCGCGGCAGAGGACGCCTGGATGGACCACGTCAACGAGGTCGCGGCGGGCACACTCTTCGTCAAGGGGAACTCCTGGTACGTCGGCGCCAACGTGCCGGGCAAGCCCCGGATCTTCATGCCCTACGTCGGCGGCGTCGGCGTCTACCGCCGCAAATGTGAAGACATCGCCGCAAGTGACTACCCCGGCTTCCGCACGACCTGACCCACCCGGCCCCGGCATGTCCACCACAGGCTTGGATCGACCTCAAATCCGAACTCCTTCGGGTGCATACGGTTTAGGAACGCAACGGCTGAAATAGTTCTGGCCTGCGCAATCTTCGACCAAAACGCTGGGTGTACCCACCTGCTACCCACGAACGGCGTGCTCCGCGCCCAAGGAGCCGCGACCCCGGCTTCTCCGACACGGGCGATTGGCTCCGCTCAGACGAGCCGACGGATTTACAGTCCCGCCGCGTGAATCTGGTGAAACGTCTGATGTCGGTCCCACGGAGTGGAGAGCCGTCAGGGTAAATCTGCTAGGGTTGGCTCCCTTCTCTGGCTCCCCTGGACCTCTGTTCTCTCCGCTGCCTTACCTGGTCATACATACAAAGGCACCCGCAGAGACGACCCCAAGGACGCAGGGAAGCCCCGTTACAAGATCTTCCACAGCCGGGCGGTGTGGTCGGCGCTGCCGGTAGCGAGGGTTTTGCCATCCGGGCTGAACGCCACTGACAGGACCGTGTCGTCGTGGCCAGTGAGGGTTGCGGTGGTGTGACCGGTGGCCACATCCCACAGTCGGACGGCGTCGTCGAATTTACCGCCGCCGGTGGCGAGGGTTTTTCCGTCCGGGCTGAACGCCACCGCACTGACCGCATAGTCTCCGTGGCCGGTGAGGGTGCCGGTGGTGTGACCAGTGGCCACATTCCACAGCCGAACCGTGCCGTCGACGCTGCCGGTGGCGAGGGTCTTTCCGTCCGGACTGAACGCCACCGACGAGACCGCGTCTTTGTGACCCGTGAGGGTGGCGGTAGTGCGACCGGTGGCCACATTCGACAGCCGGGCGGTTTTGTCCTCGCTGCCGGTGGCGAGGGTTTTGCCGTTTGGGCTGAACGCCACTGAATGGACCGGGGCGTAGTCGCCGGTGACGGTGGCAGCGATTTGGCCGGTGGCCACATTCCACAGATTGGCGGTGCCGTAAGTTTCAGCGCCACTGCCGGTGGCGAGGGTTTTGCCGTTTGGGCTGAACGCCACTGAATTGACCGTGCTGTCGGCGCTGGAGAAAGTGATGGCGGCGTGGCCGGTGGCCACATTCCACAGCCGAACGGTTTTGTCCTCGCTGCCGGTGGCGAAGGTTTTGCCGTCCGGGCTGAACGCCACCGACAAGACCGCGTTGTACTGGCCGGAGTAGAAGGTGGCGGTGGTGTGGCCGGTGGCCACATTCCACAGCCGAACGGTGTCGTCGAAGCTGCCGGTAGCGAGGGTTTTTCCGTCCGGGCTGAACGCCACCGACATGACCCCGTTTTTGTGGCCGGTGAGAGTGATGGAGGGGGTGGATTCGGTGTCTCGCAGCAGCTTTACCAAAGGGAGGAAGCCAGCGACAGCTGCTAGTCCGAGGCTGCTCAGGACAACGGTGCGACGTTCGATCCGGCGCGGGACGGGCGTGGATGTCATCCCCGACGTGGGGGCGGTCCGTGCTGCTTGCGGCGTATTCGATTGTAGGCGCAGGGGTGGTGTTGGGTCTGCCGCAGTAGTTTCTGGTGTATCACTCACCCGTGCTGGAGGGGGGCGGTTCCCGGGCCGCTGTTGCGGTTCGTTAGGGATCTGGTGCTGGAGTTTGGCTACAGACTCAGTGTTAGCAGAGGCCGGTTTGGGCGGGGCCTTGGCGACTTTCGTTGCACCCCAGGAGGAATGCGCAAGGTTGCGGGCGAAACGAAAATGTCCGACCGTGTCGTTGTGGCGCTGGTTGGGTCTGGGGAGTCCACGTGAAGCGAGGCGATGGCGCAGGTGCGGGTAGATTTCCGCGAGGGTGAGCCATGGTGGACCATTGTCGAGCCCTTCATGGAGCAGGCCGAGGAGTTCTCGGGTGAACGAAGTGGCGGTGCTGGCCTGCTCGGCCACGGGTACGACGTGAGCTGTAAGATCGGCGGCCGTTAGCGTGTAGGCACCCTCGACCGTGGTGGAATCGGCAATGCCCTTCGCGGACAGCGCCTGAGTGGCCCGGCCGGCGTAGCAGCAGTCCAAGATCACGATCTTGGACTTGGCGGGACTGTCAAGCAGAGCACGTCTGACCTTTTCGTACTCTATGCCGGTCACGTCTGGATCGTCCTCGTCAGTATCAAGGACGGTCAGGGCCAGCTCCCCTGTTTCCATGAGGACACCGTGGCCGACGTAGTAGAGCAGCAGGGTTCCCGTGGTGGCCCTGGCCAGCTGCCGGACCTTCCGAATGAGCTGGGTAGCATCCTGGGGGTTCTTTACCTCGGTAATCTGCTCAACCGACCATCCACCCAACGCGGGGTCGATAAGCATGGCGTGCATGCCATCGAGGCTGTTGAGAACGGCGGGATACGGTTCAACGCTCTGAGACCGGTAACGATCGGCCCCGATCAAGATGGCCCGGGAGTCGACGAGATCATCGCGTGCCTCAGGCACCAGCATCGCCCTCGCGACGAAGCAATTCAATGATCATGGAAGAGGCATCGGCCGAGTCCTTCGCTTCCACCTCCAGCGTACGGCCATCATCGGTGGTGATGGTGAACTTGACGGCGGAGCGGCGACTGCGGATCCAGGCTGCAAGCCTTTCCGCCAGCGCCATCGCCGCAGCGGTACTCCCAAGTGCGGCAGTGATCGCCTCCAGCACGCCGCCTAGCTCCTGTGGCCCCGGGGACCTGCTTACCTGCTTCACGCACCCCTGAAGTTCACGGTCATCCCGCAGCCAGCTATGCAACGCAGCAAGTTCCCGCGGTTCGTCACCGCCGACGACCTTGATCCGCACACTGCTCAACACGCCACCGTTCCACTGATCGAAACCCCGAAACTCCCGGAAAGCAGCGGCCAGCGCGCTACTAGCTGACCGACAACAGACGACAGGATCGTCTCACAACTGGCAAATCAGAGCTACCTTCTTGGAACATAAGGCAATCATCGAACCAGCCTCAGATACCATAGAGCGACCATCTTCGCCGTCCGAGGCTGCAAACATGGCTGCCCGCCTGATAGTAAGCCGCGCGGCCAGATCGGTGAGCGAGTAGCCGCCCAGGTCAGGAATCTCGATTTCGATCATCAGTAGTTGTCCTCTCGGCGGTTTGAAGCTCGCCCCCTTTTGGCAGGGCTGACCGCATTCTCATTGCGTGAGACCGAGGACGATGAGCGGGCGGTCGAAGTGGTCTCGTGCCCAGCGGGTTCCTTCGGCGATGTTGGTGAAGCCAGGCGTAGCGCGCCGATGGCGTGGCTGCGCATGACGGCCAGGATCGAGGGCAGCGCACCGGGTCGGTTCGAGCCGCGGAGTTCGGCGCGGGAGGTCACGCGTATACGTGAGGCGAGTCCGGAAGTGGCTCGTCTCGTGTGCCTGACGTACCTCAACGTCTGGGCGGCCAAGAGGCGTGTCGATGACGTCCTGCGCGGCACGAAACCAGATGGGTAAGGTTCGGGATGAGTTCGGCCATCGTGGTGATGACGGCATCGGCTCCGGCTGCGGTGAAGCGTTCGAGCTTGCCGGGCTTGTTGGCGTAGCCGATGCTGAGCATTCCGGCGTTGCGTGCTCCCTCGATGTCACTGAGGGAGTCGCCGATCAGGACACAGTCGGCAGGTGTCGCGTTCAGCTCCTTAACGGCCTGGCTGATCAGGTGGGGGTCGGGTTTGAGCAGCCGGGGGTCTGGATCGGCGCGGCCGATGATGGCGGTGAACATCGGTGCGAGGCCGGCGGTCGAGAGGTAGCGCGCGACGGCTTCGCGGGAGTTGTTGCTCACGGCGGCAATGACGCGTCCGCCGTTGTGGGCCGCCTCGATGGCCTCTCGCGCGTGCGGGGTGGCGGCGGCTACCTCGACGGCGCGTAGCTCCATCATGCGCAGCTCGGCTGCGACGGTCTGGGTGAGGTCTGGGCTGATGGTCGCGGCGAAGCGCAACACGTCGAATGGATCACGTGAGGCTGCGGTGTTGCCGATGATGTCGACGCCTTGGCTTGTCACCAATTCGCGTAGGTGGGCGGCGATGGCAGGGGCTGGGAGGCCGGAGAAGATACTGCAGATGGGGCCGTCGAAGTCGAACAGCAGATGGCTGCTGTGGACCGGGACCTCGGCTAGGACAGTAGTGGGTGAGGTCATCCGGTGAACTCGCGACTGATCGTCTCCCAGACGGTGTTGAACCACTGGCGGGCCTGCGCGACGTACTGCGCTCTGGCGGCTGAGCCGTCATGGATGGTGTGTCGGAACAAGCTTGCTTCCTTCCCCATCAGGTCGAACATGGGATGCGGCATCCCCTGGATTTGCACGTCATGTTGCCTGATCGGGTAGAAGCCGAAGAAGACCTCTTCGTTGTTCACAATGTAGAGCTTGAACAGTGGCGGGCAGTCGTGAACGCGGATCTCGGCCTTGGCGAATCCGGCTTGGCGTCAAGCCGGGGCTGAGTGACGCGCGTCCAGCGATATCGCTTCCGAGCGATCCGAGTAACCGGAAGATCTGGGTAGAAATCGATGCTGCCCGTGGATCGTTCGTATGGCGACGGGACGACAACGAGCATCACCCGGTCGACGATCCCGCCGGCGCCGCCGTGCGCCTCGCCGAGTATCTGCGCCAACGAGACGCGGGGTCGGACGAGCGGTCATGACGCCGGATCCGGCGACAACGCTGCGCCAGCGGTTCCCGGGACTGGTGTTCTGGTTCGGAGCGTGTACGGGGTCATGGTGGGCGGTGATCCCACCGCCTGCCAGATGGCGGCTCGTCGAAGCGTCCGATCCCGAACAGCTGACCCATGCCGTGATCAAGGCACAGTTATGGCCCTGGCCCGGGCCGCGCCAGGGCGCACGCTGGACCCTGGGTGTCAGGTGATGCATCGGTCGTTACTGGCAGGTCGGGCTGCAGTTCGGCGCGCCGAGCTAGCCCGACCACCGCGACCCGGCTGGCATGGTGGGCCGTGGATCTCCCGGACGGTGGGTCCCTACTTGGTCGATCTCACGAGCGGCTCTTGGCCCAGATCATCAGGCGGCCGGTTTCTGCAGGTGCGTCCGGCGTGTGATCGTCGATGCGATCCAGGCGATAGCCGAGTCGCCTCGGGATCGCCGCGCTGGCAGCGTTGGCCTCGTCGCAGTGGATCTCGATGCGCTCGGTCTCAGGCAGCGCGAATCCCGCATCAGTGAGGACCCTGGATGCTCTGGTCGCCAAGCCCTTGCCCGTGTGGTCGATATGAAGCCAGTAGCCGATGTCGAAAGCCCCCGGGCCTACTCGAGCATGCAGACCTGCGGTGCCGAGCAGCCGCTCGCCATTCGCGTCGAAGATGCCGTAGATGTAGGCCTCACCCGTGTCCCACTGGCTGACTGCCGATGCGATGAAGGCTTCCTGGTCGTATGGCTTCGGCCGTTCGGCTGCCCAGGGCATCCACGGATGCAGGATCTCGAAGGACTCCAGGACGGCCGTGTGCAATGCCGAGACATCTGCCCGCGTCCAACGGCGCAGCAACATGCCGTCGAGCGCGATGCGTTCTGGTGGCCTCATGCCCCGATCATGGAAGCCGTGCCACTCGCCTGCAACCGCTTTAAGACCGGTTGTCGGCACAAGCCTGATCGGTCACGCCGATCATGTCGGGACACGCGAAAGTCCGCAAATGATCGTCACGGCTGCACAAGCCACGCCCAGCCCTCCGGGAACGGCCAACGACACCGATTGTTGTCCGGCGAGTGTCGCCTTCGCGGGCGACGAGTTGGGTCTTGTCGAGTTCGGCTGCCGATCACCATGATGTTTACGTGAACATCGGACAGGGCGGGGACGTGCGGCGGATGCCCGCCGGGTTGGTCGCGCTCGGGCTCGGCGGCTTCGGGATCGGCCTGACCGAGTTCGTGATCGCGGGTCTGCTGCCCCAGGTGAGTCGTGACCTGGGCGTCTCCACTGCCGCGGCCGGGTGGCTCATCTCGGGGTACGCCCTGAGTGTCGCGATCGGCGCGATCCTGTTGACCGCCGCCACCACTCGCATCCACCGCAAGGCCGTCCTCGTCGGGTTGGTGGCGTTGTTCGTCCTCGGCAATCTGCTGTCCGCGGTCGCGCCCACCTACGGCGTGGCGCTGCTCGGCCGGGTCGTCGCCGCCCTGTGCCACGGCTCCTTCTTCGGCATCGGCTCGCTCGTCGCCCGGCGCATGGTCCCGCCGGAGCGGGCCTCGCGCGCGGTCGCCGTGATGTTCGCCGGGCTGACGGTCGCCAACGTGCTGGGCGTGCCTTTCGGCGCCCTGGTCGGCGAACGTTACGGCTGGCGCGCCACGTTCTGGGCGATCACCGGGATCGGTGTGCTGGCCGTGGCCGCCATCGCCGTATGTGTCCCGGCCTGGGCGGGCGCCGTGGACGAGGCCCACAGGCCGGCCGGCCTGCGTCCGCAGCTACGGGCCTTCCGCTCCTGGCAGGTCTGGCTGACGCTCGCCGCCACCGCCCTCGGCTACGGCGGCATGTTCGGGGCGTTCAGCTACATCGCGTACACCTTCACCGAGGTCACGGGCTTCTCGAGCACCGACGTCGCCTGGCTGCTCGTCGTCTACGGCAGCGGCCTGGTGATCGGCAACATCGCCGGGGGCCGGGCGGCCGACCGAGATCGCGACCGTACGCTGATCGCGTCCCTGGCAGGACTCGCCGTCACGCTCGTGGCGTTCGGGCTGCTGGCCGACGGGAGAGTCGCGTCGGTGGTCCTGGTCTTCCTCATGGGCGTCTTCGGGTTCGCGAGCGTCCCGGGCATGATCACCCGTGTCACGGACGCCGCCGGCGGCGCGCCGCTCGCGGCCAGCGCCAACGTCTCGGCCTCCAACGTCGGCAACGCCCTGGGCGCCTGGCTCGGCGGCCTCGTGATCAGCGCCGGCCTCGGCTACACCGCGCCGCTGTACGTCGGCGCCACGGTCGTGGCGGTCGGCCTCGCCGTGATGGTGGTCACCACGCGCACCGCCTCACCCCCGCCGACCGGCCTAGACCAGGCGGCCGACCATGCCTGCCCGGAACACCAGCACAGCACGAGCCGGTAGCCGCCCGGGGCCCCCGGCGGTGCCCCCTCAGGCGTTCCCGCGACTCGCCTGCCTGCCGCCGTGAGTCGCGAGTCCTTAAAGCCACGGCTCCTTCGGCAAAAGATCGGCGTGAAGTTCCTCTCGTTTCTTACGCGTTCGACTGTCGATCCCCGCGACGCGTAGCAGGACGTTCAACGCTTGTTGGCATGGAGATCGAAGGTGCACCGCCGGTCAATTCGAGTGTGTCCGTCTTCCGCGTACCGTCGGCGTGGTGGCGCAGGGCGATCATCGGGTTCGCGGGTCTCTTGTCGGCCGCCGTGCTCGCCAGAGATCTCTCACGACCCCACGCCCTTGTGGGGATGCATGAATTCAACTCTTATAATGATGGCGTCTATTTCGGCGCAGCGTTGCGACTGACCAACGGGTATCTCCCCTATCGAGACTTCACGTTCTTGCACCCGCCGGGCCTGCCGATGATACTGGCGCCTATAGCCGCGTTGAGCCATATCGTCGGCGAGCCGGTTGCGATGGCGATCGCCCGTCTCCTGACGGCGGTGACCGCCGTGGGCGTCGTCGTGCTCGGCATATTGATCGTGCGATATCGCGGGCGTATCGCCATGATGACGACAGGCGTGGCCTTGGCCTGCTCCCCGAGAATCGTCGATGCCGCCGATACGGTCGAGCTCGAAGCCTACCTTCTCATATTCTGCCTGCTCGGCACGCTTGCCCTGTTCGGCTCGACCGGTCGTTTCACGTCAAGCAGGCGTCGAACGTTGGTAGCCGGTCTAGCATTCGGCTTCGCCGGTACGGTCAAAGTCTGGGCGTTGATGCCGATCGTCGCCCTGCTGGCCGTCTACGCGGTTTCCTGCTTGGCACACAGACAATGGCGCCGGAGCAGGTGGCTGCTCGGCGGCATCACCGCTGGTGCGGCTGTTCCTCTCGTCCCGTTCTTCGCCCTGGCCCCTGCGGCATTCGTCCATGATGTGGTCGTCGTCCAGCTCACCAGAAAAGGCTCGGGATGGCAGGAGCTGCCGATCGGCGCCAGGCTTCAGTCGATGACCGGCCTTGACGCGCTGCCCCGCCTGCACGCGGCATCCGCTATCGCCATCGGCGCATTGCTGGCGCTGGCGTTGGCGGTCGTCGTCAGCCATGCGATGGCCGGCGACCGCGTCGCACTGGACTGGTTCATGTTCGCGGGCGCGACCGTCACGGTGGCCGGGCTGTGCGTTCCGCGTCAGTTCTTCAGAACCTACGGCTACCTTCCCGCGGTGTTCCTCGCCTTGCTGCTCGGCGTGGTCGTCGGCAGATTCGCTCGTGCGGTGATGGCCGGCCGTTTTGGACCAAATTCTAACGTGACGGCACTGAGGCGTACGGCGACGGTGATTCTTTTGATCGTCGGCTACGTCGCCGTCCTGGCGCAAATCGGATACACGCGCAACTTTACCTCCAAGTACGTCGACTCTGGGCGTACGCTTTCCTCCTATATCCGCCCAGGCGCATGTGTGGTATCGGATGGCGCCTCAGCCTTGATCGAAGCCGATCGTCTCGTCGCGGACCGGCGTTGTCCCGCGACGGTCGACGTCTACGGGCAGTGGATCGCGGCCAATCCGGCGCACCCGCCCCCGTATATCGGGCCGTTCGAGCCGCAGCTTGTTCGGACCTGGGAGACGGCCATACGCCAAGCCGACTACGTCCTTCTGTCCGGCGTACAATCGACCTTCGTACCCTGGACGGTCGGGCTGCACTCGTATTTCTGGTCACACTATGCCCTGGTATACATTGGGCCCGGCGGCTGCCTCTTCCAGAAGATGGCAGACCTCAACCCGAAAACGCTTCCGCCTGGATCCGCCGATCGACTGCTCGCAGCGGGGATCTCCGCCCAGCAAGGCGCCGACACGACGGACGCCCTGATCTATTACACCGCCGCGGCGCGAATCGACCCCGGTAACGCACTGACCCACTTCGACATGGGCACCATCTTCCAGGGAAACGGGAACACCGCCGGCGCGGAGAGCGAATACAAGCACACCCTCGCCATCAATCCGCGATTCGGCGGAGCACTCTACAATATGGGCGTCATGCTGACCGCGACCAGGCCGGCCGAAGCGATTTCATATTACCGAAAGGATCTCCGAGTCGAACCGAGCCACGCAGCGGCAGATCTCAACCTTGGCCTGCTACTCATCAGACGAGGCAAAACCAGCCGAGGTCGAACCTTCATACGGACGGCGATTCGCCTGAACCCGGCCTTTAAACAACAGCTCCCACCGGGAATAAAACTGTAATGCCAACGCCTCCGTTCAAACCACACCTCGCAGCGCTCCCCGGGCCAGCGCGATCCCGCCCAGTGGCTCCGCTCGGATGCCGAGTGGCGAAGGGATCACCGGGAGGTCGCCGACGGCGGGCAGCGCGGTGCGGCGTATCCCGTCCCGCATTCCGGCCAGCACGGCGGGGTGCGGTGGTACGTCGGCCGTGCTCACCACGACGCGTTCGGGGTCGATCATGTTGGCCAGCGCGCCGAGCTGTTCGCCCAGCAGTTCTCCGATGCGGCCTAGTACGCGCCCGGCGGCGGTGTCTCCGGCGTCGCAGCGCCGGAACAGCTCGTTCAGTGCCAGTAGACCGCCCTTGCCGCCGGTGCTGTGCCGGGCGGCGATGTACAGCTCCATGGCCAGGCAGCCGCGGGCCCCGCACACGCATGGGTGGCCCATCTCGTTGATCTGGACGTGGCCGATCTCGCCGGCGTAGCCCGCGGCACCGCGGTAGAGCCGCCCTCCGACGACCAGCGCCGAGCCGATGCCGGGAGCCAGCTTCACGTACACCAGATCGCGGCAGCCCCGCCCGGCGCCCTCGGTGATCTCGCCGACGGCGGCCAGGTTCGCGTCGTTCTCCACGGTGATCCGGACGTCGGGCAGCCGGTCCCGTAGCCACTCCACCGGCCGGAAGCCGACCCAGTCCGGCAGGATGCCACGGGGCTGCGGCTGGTCGCCGTCGCCGACGGGACAGGGCAGGCCCAATGTAAGACTCGTCAGCGACTCCACGGCCGAGTCCAGTGTCGTCAGGCATTCGTGCAGGAGGCGGTGGCCTGCGTCCAGCGCGCCCATGGCGTTGAGGGCGACGTCCAGCGTCTCCTCACACTCTGCCAACGCCCCGTCATCGGCGTTCGCGACCCGGACCCGGACGGAGTCGCGCGAGAACGCGAGCGCGGCGAACATCCCCTGAGGTGGCCGCCTGCGCCAGCGCTGCGCGGGCCGTCCCCGGCCGCCGGACGCGACGGCGGGCTCGCACAGCACGGCCCCCTCCGCCTGCAGCCGGTGGAGCATGTCGGCGAGCGTCGGCCGGCTCAGCCCGCTGGTCCGGACGAGGTCCGCCATCGTCACGGCGGTGTCGTACGGGATCAGTGCCAGCAGCCGGGACCTGCCTCCGGCGGTCATGCGCGCGCCTGCGACGTCGGCCGGACGACGGGGACGGCGATCTCCGTCGCCCGGATGAGGGCGCCCAGGGTGCTCCCGCGTTCGCCCAGTTCACCGGCCACGAGGCGCATCCCGTCGCCCACCGCCGGATGGGTGCGCCGGTCCAGCGACTCGCGGAGTCCGGCGAGCACCGGCTCGGCGGCGTCGGCCAGCAATCCGCCGAGGACGACCGCGGCCGGGTTGAGTATGTTCGCGAGGTCGCCGACGACGGTGCCGATGGCCCGGCCCGCGTCGGTGAGCGCCCGCCGGACGATCGGATCGGCGTCGGCCAGCTCGATCAGCCGGGCTGGGCTGATCGTGCCGAAGGACGGCCGGAGCACCTCCAGGATCGCGACCGACGACGCCATCGACTCCAGGCAGCGGTGGCCGCCGCACCGGCACGCGCGGCCCGCGCCGCCGGCGGCGCCCACCGGGATGTGCCCCAGCTCTCCGGCGAGGCCGTGGAAGCCGTGGTGTACGCGTCCGGCGAGGATCAGGGCGGCGCCGATGCCGGACGAGACCTTGAGGTAGAGCAGGTCCTGAAGGCCGCGGCCGGCGCCGAGCCGGGCCTCCGCCAGCGCCCCGAGGTTGGCGTCGTTGTCGATGACGACGGGTAGCCCGAGCCGGTCGCCGAGTTCGGCGGCCGGGCGGGAGCCGCCCCAGCCGGGCAGAATCGAGCTGGTCACGACGCTCTGGTCGGCGGCCAGGACCGGTGCCGGAAGGCCCATGCCGACCGCGACCGGTTCCCGGGGGCCCGGCAGCGGCGCGAGCGCGGCGCGGATCTCCTCCTCGGCCACGCGCAGCGCGGCGTCCCTGCTGCCGGCCACGTCGAAGTCGATGGTGTGCTCGTTCAGCACCCGCAGGGACATGTCGGCGACGGCGACCGACAGGTGGCTGTGCCCGAAGTCGACGGCCGCGACCAGTCCGGCCGCGGAGGTGAGCGACAGCCCGGCGACGGGACGGCCCGGCCGGCGGGTTCCGGGGTCCGGGCCGGCGGTGCGCTCGGCCAGCAGCCCGGACGACAACAGCTCCGCCACCGCGCCGGACACCGACGATCGGGACAGCCCGGTCCGCTCGATCAGCTCCGCCCGGGTGAGGAACACCTCCCCGCACAGCTCGTCCAGGATCAGGCGTACGGCGGTCGGCCTCCGGCTCGCCCAGGCTGAGTCGGTCATACGCAAAACTCCAGGGGATCTCGCGGCTGTTATGTTCAGACTTTTACATTAATGATTTTCGTCAAGCATTGGACAAAATAGGCCCTTAATTAATCTCATTGACCGGTTAGATACTGGTACCTAGTCTCCTCTTGCAGATCGAACCGGAGTCCGGCGCCGAAGGCAACCACTCGTGATCGGGGGCCGATTATGTCGCCCCGCTGCGGAACTCCAGAGGTGGCCACACCTCGGAATCCGCGGCCCCAGGGCGGCTTGAGAGGCAGGTACACATGATCCGCCGACGACCGCGCCAAAGATCGATTCACTCCATCCTCATCGGGACGGCCCTCGCGCTGCCGGCCCTGTACGCGGCCCCGGCCCAGGCCGCGGCGTCCGGCGGCGACGGGACCGTCGTCCGGACCGACAAGGGGCTCGTCCAGGGCAGCACGGTTCAGGGCGTCGACAAGTTCCTCGGCATCCCGTTCGCGGCGCCCCCGGTCGGGGACCGCCGCCTCGCCGCACCCGCGCCCGCGCCGCGCTGGTCCGGCGTGCGCCAGGCCACGAAGTTCGGCCGGCCATGTCCGCAGCTGCCGAGCGGCAACGGACCGCGCTCGGAGGCCGAGGACTGCCTCTACGTCAACGTCTTCCGGCCCGCCGGGGCACGCAATGCGCACCGCCGGCTGCCCGTGCTGTTCTACATCTACGGCGGCGGCCTGCAGAACGGCGGCGCCCAGCAGTACGACGGGGCGAAGATCGCCGCTGACAACAACGTCGTCGTGGTCACCGCCAACTACCGGCTGAACGTCTTCGGCCTGCTCACGCTCCCCGGGCTCAGCGGGAACTACGCGCTGCTCGACCAGCAGGCCGCGCTGCGCTGGACGCGGACGAACGTCGCGGCGTTCGGCGGCGACCCCGGCGCGGTGACCGTCGGCGGCGAGTCCGCGGGCGGGATGTCGGTGTGTGCGCACCTGGCCGCACCGGGCTCCGCGGGGCTCTTCGAGCGCGCGATCATCCAGAGCGGCTCCTGCCCGTCGACGCCACGGGAGCAGGCCGATTCGCAGGGCACCGCGTTCGCACGCTCGGTCGGCTGCTCCGACGCGGCCACCGCGGTGGCGTGCCTCCGCGCCAAGCCCGTCGCGGAGCTCCTGGACGCGAGCACACGCATTCAGACCTCCTTCGTACACGGCGGTGATCCCCTGCCGACCGCGCCCGCGGACGCGGTGAACACCGGCCACTTCGCCCGCGTGCCCGTGCTCATCGGCGCCAACCACGACGAGGGCCGGACCTTCGCCCTCGGGTTCCTCGGGTACACACCGGCGCAGTACGAGGCCTGGGTCAGGTCGGTGTACGGGGACAAGGCCTCCGGGGTGCTCGAGCGCTACCCCGTCAGCGCCTACACCGGTCCGTACGCCCCCGTCTACGCCATCGCGGCGATCATGACCGACGCCGGTCTGGTCGCCGGCATCGGGGGATGCCCGGCGCTGAGCCTCGACCAGCAGATCGCCCGGCACACCCGCACCTACCAGTACCAGTTCGACGACCGGAAGTTCCCCGGGCTCACCCCCGGCAAGCCGGAGGGGTACGAGTGGGGCGCGCCGCACGCGGGTGAGCTGCCCTACCTGTTCCCGAGCTTCGACAACGGCACGCCGATCACGCCGTACTTCACCGCCGCCCAGCGCCGGCTCTCCGACGACATGAGCCACTACTGGGGTTCGTTCACGCGCGCCGGCACTCCCAACTCATCGCTCCACCGCCTGGCGTACTGGCCGGACCTCAGGGCGAAGGCCGTGCTCTCGCTCCGGCCCGGCGGGCAGAGCACCCGCATCTCCTTCGGCGAGTACCGCGCCGAGCACAACTGCGACTTCTGGGACGGCTTGTCGGCTCCCGGCGCCTCGGCCCGCGCGACCGGCCTGATGACCGCCCGCGGAACACCGGCTCTCGGCTGACCACCCCCGAGGTTCCCGGGCCCGCCACAGCGCCCTGCTCAAGCCGCCGTCATCCGGGCATTCGCCCGGATGACGGCTCCCCGCCAGAAGCAAGAGGAAGGATCTCCATGAGACGACCCGTCTCCCGGCGACGAACGGGCCGAGCGCTCCGCGTCACCACGCTCGCCGCGCTGACGACGCTGCTCGGCTCGGCCACCGCCGTCCCGGCCATCGCCGCCCCAGCGGCAGGGCGGTCGGCATGGTCGGCGAAGGTGCGGTCGCTGGTCAGCGCCATGACGCTGGACGAGAAGCTCACGTTCGTCAGCGGTACCAGCGACCCCAAGGCCCTGGGTGAGGCCGGATACATCCCCGGCGTGAAGCGCCTGGGCATCCCCGAGCTACGGCTGACCGACGGCCCGGCCGGTGTGCGGGTGACCGCCCACGCCACGGCGATGCCGGCGCCGGTCGCGCTGGCGTCGTCGTTCGACGAGGGCCTGGCCCGCGCGTACGGGCGGGTGATCGGACGGGACGGACGCGCACTGGGTCAGGACGTCCTGCTCGCCCCCATGGTCAACACCATCCGGGTGCCGTACGCGGGCCGGAACTTCGAGACGTACAGCGAGGACCCCCTCGTCTCATCCCGGACCGTCTCCGCCGAGGTCGGCGGGATCCAGTCCCAGGGGCTGATCGCCACCGTCAAGCACTACGCCGAGAACAACCAGGAGACCGACCGCGGTGTCTTCGGCCCGGCGGTGAACGTCAACGTCGACGAGCAGACGCTGCACGAGATCGAGCTGCCGGGCTTCAACGCGGCGATCGACGCGGGCGCCGGCGCGGTCATGTGCTCGTACAACAAGGTCAACGGCTCCTACGCCTGTGAGAACGAGCAGCTGCTGAACTCGATCCTGAAGGAGCAGTGGGGGTTCCGCGGCTGGGTGATGTCGGACTGGGGCGCCACCCACTCCCCCGAGGCGATCACCAAGGGCCTGGACCAGGAGATGCCGGGCGACGCGTACGGCCCGATCTTCACGGCGTACTTCAAGGAGCCGCTGCGCACCGCGCTTCAGGACAAGAAGATCCCGGTGTCCGCCCTCGACGAGGCGGTGGCCCGGATCCTCGGCCAGATGGAGCGGTTCGGGTTGCTCACGAAGCAGTCGAGGCCGTCCCGTGACGCGGCGGGCGGCGCGCGGGTGGCGCAGACCGTCGCCGAGTCCGGCGCGGTCCTGCTGCGCAACCAGCACGACGCGCTGCCCCTCACCGGCGGTGCGGCGAAGAGCATCGCGGTCGTCGGCCCGACGGCCCGGACGCCGCTCGTCGGCGGCGGTGGCAGCGCCCATGTGATCCCGGAGTCCGCGAAGGCCCCCCTCGACGCCATCAAGGCACGGGCCGGAAGCGGTGCCCGGGTCGACTACTCGGTCGGCGAGAACCTCGACGGGGTGCTGCTCCCCGCGTCGGCGCTGTCGCCCGCGACGCCGATCGACCGCACTGGAAGCGACAAGGTGCCCGCCGGACAGTCGTTCTCCTACTCCGGGACCCTGACCGTGCCGGAGACCGGCGACTACCGGCTGGGCCTGCAGACGTCCGGCGGCAGCGGCACGGTGACCGTCGACGGCAAGGACGTCATCACCGCGGGCGGGTTCTTCAGCGGCAGCCTCATCCCGACCACCGACGGCCTGACCAACGCGCCGGTCACGCTGAAGCTCACCGCCGGCAAGCACACGCTCGCCGTGAAGTCGACCGCGCAGGCCGACGCGGCGCAGAGCGTACGGCTCGCCTGGTCCACGCCGCAGACCGTGCAGGCCGACATCTCCGCGGCGGCCGCCACGGCGAAGAAGGCCACGACCGCGGTGGTCTTCGCCTACGACGAGGGCACCGAGGGCTCCGACCGGTCATCGCTGTCGCTGCCCGGAAACCAGAACGCGCTCATCGCCGCGGTGGCGAAGGCGAACCCGCGTACGGTCGTGGTCCTCAACACCGGCTCGTCGGTCACCATGCCGTGGCTGGACGGCACCGCCGCCGTCCTCGACATGTACTACCCGGGTCAGGAAGGCGCCGAGGCCACGGCCCGGCTGCTGTTCGGGGACGTCGATCCGTCCGGGAAGCTCACCCAGACGTTCCCCGCCTCCGAAGCCCACACGCCGGTCGCCGGGGACCCGAAGCGCTACCCGGGGGTGAACCTGCAGGAGGACTACTCCGAGGGCATCTACGTCGGCTACCGCTGGTACGACAAGGAGCAGGTCCGGCCGCTGTTCCCATTCGGCCACGGCCTGTCCTACACGACCTTCTCCTACCACGGGCTTTCGGTACGGCCGGGCCGGAACGGGCTGGAGGCGACGTTCACCGTCACGAACACGGGGCGGCGCGCGGGACAGGAGGTGGCCCAGCTCTACCTCGGTGCCGCGCCCGGTGTGTCCCAGCCCCAGGCCGTACGGTCCCTCGCCGGCTTCCAGAAGATCTCCCTGCGGCCCGGTGAGTCACGTCGCGTCCGGATCGACGTGGGCGAACGCCGGCTCAGCTACTGGAACAGCACGAGTCACCGCTGGACCGTGGGCACGGGCCTGCGCACCGTCTCCGTCGGCTCCTCCTCGGCCGACCTGCGCCTGAACGCCCGCGTCGACATCGGCTGACGGTCCGCCGCGTACGGCGACGGCCTGCCCTCCCCGGGCAGGCCGTCGCATGGACGTTGTCAATGACGTTCCTCAGGTCACGCAGTGCGCACCTTTAGTTTCAATCGATACCGTATCAAGTGAAATATATGGCGGTAGTGTGGCCTCATGACCGCCGACGTTCCGCACCGAACCACCTCCTCGCGCGCGACCGACCGCCCCGGGGATGAATCGCCGTTCGCTCTCGGCCTGCTCCTGCGCCGGGCGCACTGGCACGCGGCCGCGGTGATGACAGAGGCGCTCCGGCCGCTCGGCATCGAGTTGCGGCATTTCGCCGTGCTGATCGTGCTGGTCAACCGCGGGCCCACGGTGCAGCGGGACCTGGCGGAGGCGACGGGGACGGACAAGGCGGGGATCATGCGGGTCGTGGACGACCTGGAGCGCAGGGGGCTGGCCGTACGCAAGGCCGTTCCGGGCGACCGGCGGGTACGGGCGGTGGAGATCACGCCTCAGGGACTCGAACTCTTCGACAGAGCCCACGTGGCGGCGGAGCCGCTGGCCGAGCATCTGGTCGCCGAGCTGGGACCCGGCGAGCCCGAGCAGCTGACCGATCTACTGACCCGCATCGCCCATCCCGCGGGTGGTGAGGCGTAAGCGCGCCGCACACCGGTCCGCGTGGGCGCGCTTCGTGAAACGGCCTTCGCGCCGACAGGCGGGCGACGACGCCGTGTGACGTTCCGGGGCGGGGCATCACACGGCGTCAGGGGGTCATGCGGCGAGGCGGTCCGCGAGTTCCTTGGCCTTGGTGGTCGCGTCCTCGAAGGCGCGCTTGCGGGAGGCCTCGTAGAGGGGGACCAGTTCTGACATGGCCGGGTTGCGGGGGGCCATGGTGAGTTCCGGGACGATGAAGTCGAGGTCCAGGCCGAGGCTGCCCCCGAGGACGGCCTCGAGGTAGTTCCGTACGAACTCGTAGCCCTCGCGCGGGGTGCCCGGCGCATAGGAGCCGCCGCGGCTGGCGACGACGACGACCGGGGTGCCCTGGGCGGAGGGGGTCTCGCCCGTGGTGCGGCCGGGCAGGAGCACGCTGTCCAGCCACGCTTTGAGGGGCGACGGGATCGTGTAGTTGTACATGGGGGCGCCGATCAGGATGGCGTCCGCCCGCTCCAACTCCTCGATGAGCTTCACGCGCGCGGCGAACGCGGCGGACTGCTCCGGAGTGCGCTCGGACGGGGCGGTGAAACCGGCGGACCAGGCGTCGGCGGTGATGTGCGGGACGGGGTCGGCGGCGAGGTCGCGATAGATCACCGTGCCCTCAGGGTGCCGCTCCTCCCAGGCCTTGCGGAAGGCGGCCGTGACCGCGCGGGACGAGGACGCCTCGCCGGGGAACACGGACGAGTCGATGTGCAGCAGTGTGGCCATGGACTTTCTCCGAAGTGCAGGTGCCCGAGGCGGTGGACCAAGGGCCGTGGATCAGTAACTCGACGATAGTTACACCCGAGAAGGTATCGGATGATACTATCTTGAATGTAACGGAGGTGGAGCACGTCGAGCGACGGGAGCTGGACGATCATGGATGTCTATGAGGCGGTCACGAGCCGACGGGCGGTGCGTGGGTTCACCGACCGGCAGGTGCCAAGGGAGACGCTGGAGCGCGTGCTGTCCGCCGCGGCCTGGTCGCCGTCCGGATCGAACATTCAGCCGTGGCACGCCTACGTGCTGACCGGCGCGCCGCTGGCCGAGCTCAAGAAGCGTGTCCGCGAGCGCTTGGCCGTTGGCGATCCCTGGGACGAGCCGGAGTACGAGCAGTACCCGCCGGCACTGAAGTCCCCGTACCACGAGCGCCAATCCGCCTTCGGTGCGCAGCGCTACGGCGCACTCGGCATTTCGCACGACGACCTGGCGGCGCGCCAGCGGGCCGCTTCCGCGAACTGGGAGTGTTTCGGCGCGCCCGCCGCCCTGTTCTGCTACATCGACCGCGACATGGGCTCGCCCCAATGGGCCGATGTCGGCATGTATCTGCAGACCGTCATGCTGCTGCTCCGCGCCGAGGGGCTGCACAGTTGCCCGCAGATGGCATGGGCGAAGTTTCACACGAACGTCGCAGAGGTCCTGTCACCGCCGGCCGAGCTCATCCTCTTCTGCGGCATGTCGATCGGGTTCGAGGACGTCACGGTGGATTACGCCCGTACGGGCCGGGCGCCGCTCGACGAGACGGTCGTGTTCGTCGATTGACGTCACCCGCCCTCAGCCCGCGCAAAGCCTCACATCGGCCAGCGCCATGTCGACGGCCGCCTCGGCGTGCGCACGGGTCGTGTCGATGACGGGCACCGTGCCGTCCTCCGGCTCGACGAGCATGCCGAACTCGGTGCACCCGAGGATGACGACCTCCGCGCCGCGATCGACCAGGTCGGCGATGGCCGCCTTGAACCTGTCGCGGGTGGCGGGACGGACGATGCCCTTGGCGAGTTCCTCGTACAGCGCGTTGTGCACGTCGTCCTGGTGTTCGCCCTCTGCGACCAGCACCCTCAGGCCGTAGCGCCGCCGCAGCCGGTCCACGAAATAGCCACCGGTCATCGTGTAGCGGCTGCCGAGCAGCCCGACGGTGCGGAAGCCGCGTTCCAGTATCTGGCGAGCGGTCGGATCCACGATGTGGATGAACGGCAGATCGACGGCGCCTTCAACGTATTCGGCCGCCGTGTGGACGGTGTTGCACGCCACCAGGAAGAAATCCGCTCCGGCGGCCTTCAGCTTATTACCCTGCGCCGCGATCAATTCGCCGACGATATCCCATCGACCGAGTCGCTGATTGCGCTCGATCTCCGCGAAATCGGTCTGCGCCAGGACAAGGTTCGCACTGTGCAGGCCGCCATCGCCCAGACGCCGACCGATCAGTTCGTTGATGACCCGGTAGTACACGACCGAACTCGGCCACGCGAGACCGCCAACGATTCCGATGGTCTTCATGGACTGAACCATAGGACGAAGTCCATATATGCGTCCAATACCGGAAGCGGCCTTGTTTCATGCATTCATGTATTGATTCGCCGCGGCCCACCCATACCCGCTGGAATCGATCGCGCTATCGTCGATGTGCATGGGGTATGAGACCTTCGGCCTCGCGCCCGGCTTGGAGGAGTTCCTCGCCGTGGCCCGCCACGAGCACATCACCCGCGCGGCCGAGCAGCTCGGCGTCCCCCAGCCGACGCTGTCCCGTGCGATCGCTCGCTTGTCGGCGGACCTGGGCGTTCCTCTGGTGCAGAGGGAGGGGCGCGGTATCAGGCTCACTCGCCCCGGCAGGCAGTTGGCGGAACACGGCGACCGCGTCCTCGCCGACCTGCTCGCCGCTTTGCGTGCGGTGCGCGCCGAAGCCGACCCGGACACCGGGACGGTCGTCCTGGGGTTCCTGCACAGCATGGGCCCGTCGATCGTTCCGGATCTCCTCAGAGCGTTCCGGATGACGCGGCCCGGGGTCGTGGTCCGGCTCGTGCATGAGGGAACGAATGAGCTGCTCCGCCAGGTCCTCGACGGTCGTGTCGACCTGTGTCTCGCGGCGCCGGTGACGCGGCGGCTCCCCCCGTACCTCGGGTCGCGCCGGCTCGCGGAGCAGCCCCTGGTGCTGCTCGTGCCGTCCGGCCATCGGCTGGCGGAGGCGGGCCCGGTGCGGCTCCGTGATCTGGGCGGCGAGGCGCTGATCACGCTCAGCCCGGCGTACGGCCTCCGGACGCTCACCGATCGGCTACTGAGCGCCGCCCGGACGTCCGCCACGTACATCGTCGAGAGCCAGGACATCGCGACCGCCAGTGGACTGGTCGGTGCCGGTCTCGGCGTCGCCGTGCTTCCGGCGGGGAGCGGGATCCCCGGCACCGTCGAACGGCCGATCGCCGACGACCGAGCGAGGCGGACGATCTCGCTGATCTGGCGGAGCGATCGGCCGCTGACGCCGCCGATCGCCGACCTGCGACGCCACATCATCGACGCGGCGCCCCCGCTCTTCGCCGCGGTCTCCCCTCGGTGAACAATGATCGAGCCGGTCAGCGCCGCCACGCCGGGGGTGCTGCGATCATCGTCGGGTGCGTGAACTCAACGAACTGGTCAACGTGGACGATCCGGCTTGGCCGCCGCTGCAGGAGGTTCTCGCGGCCGGCGCGGTTCCGCTGAAGGTGCTGCCGGTCGACCACGACGAGGCTCGCCGATGTCTGGTGCAGCTGCAGGTCACCGCCCGATCGGTGCTCGGCGCCGTGGCGCTGAACTGCGGCGGACTGGTCCTCGACGACGGCTGGGTCCGGGTGTTCGGCGGAGGAGCGAGCCATGGCGACGGTGGCCTGCCGAGCCTTGCCCAGGTCAATGGGTTCCCTGCCACGTTCGATCCCGCGTGGCAGCCGGCGTCGGGCCTGGTCGTCGGCCAGGACGTGTTGGGCGGGGTGTTCGCGCTCAATGGTCACGATCCGGCAGCGGCCGGCCGGCCCGGCGTTCCCGGGCAGATGACCTACTTCGCCCCCGACACGTTGGAGTGGGAGGCGATGGAGATGGGTCACTCGACGTGGATCTCCTGGCTGGTGTCGGGCAGGCTCGAGAAGTTCTACGAAGGGCTGCGCTGGCCGGGCTGGCGCGAGGAGGCAGCGGCGCTGACCTTCTCCCAGGGGATCACGGTGTTCCCGTTCCTGTGGTCGAAGGAGGCTCAGGCGGATATCGCGGCCACGAGCCGTCGTGCCGTGCCGATGCGTGAGGTTCTCGGTGTGGCCGCCGACTTCGCCCGGCAGATGGGCCTGGCCGATCCCGGATTTCTCGGTGAGGTGTAGACCGCCTCCATCCCAGGTGAGCTGTATTTTGGCGCTGTGGATTACCTGGCCGCTCTCCGGCGCGAACTCGACGCGTTCGGCGCCGTACTGGACGGCGACCTGTCCGCGCCTGTCGAGCATTGCGGTGACTGGACGCTGTTCGACCTGGCCGCTCATATGGGAGCAGGCAACTTGTGGGTCGTCACGGCCGTGAAAGAGGGGCACGGCGATGACTACGACGAGGGGGCTGCGCCCCGCGACCAGACGGCGCTCAATGCCTGGTACGCCGAAACGGCGAACACACTCGTACGGGCGCTGTCGGTTGATCCCTCGACCGATGCGTGGACGTTCTTTCCTCCACGCACGGTCGGGTTCTGGCGTCGGCGCCGCGCCCAGGAGACGCTGATACATCGCTGGGACGCCGAGAACGCGGTCGGCTCGGCGACACCGATGGACGTGGTGCTCGCCACCGACGGCGTCGCCGAGGTCTTCGACACCATGGCGCCCCGCATGATCGCCAGAGGGCACGCCACCGGGCCCGAGCAGGCCGTCCGCATTGCCGCCACCGACTCCGGCGGGTCCTGGACCCACGGGCCCGGCGAGCCGGTAGCCCAGGTCTCCGGCAGGGCCGAGGACCTGCTGCTGATGCTTTGGGACCGGAAACCGCGGGATACGGATTCGGTGGCCTGGATCGGGGATCGCGAGGCGGGGCTACGGGCCTTGGCCGGACCGCTGGTGCCCTGACCGGCTCGGATCAGGCGACGTTCGACCCGGCGTAGCCGGATGTCGTCGGCGTTTCGTCAGGCGATGTAGCTGCGGATAGATCACGCCGGCGGGGGCTCAGGTGAAGTGTGGCTTCACCTCCTCGCGGAACAGGCGCATGGTCGCCAGCACCTGCTCCTGCGGCAGGTCGTACCACTGCATTCGCAGGATCACGTATCCGACGCCGAGCCGCTCCAGTGCCTGAAGCCGGTCGACCGCCAGCTCCGGCGTGCCGAAGATGTACGACTCGTCGGCGACCTCCTTCGCCGCGTCGGCGCTCTGGAGATGACGGTACGACGCGGTTCGGTCCGGCGCGTTGAACGCGGCGTACGCGCGGGTCAGGGCGCCGCGGGCGCGCAGGCCGACCTCGCGTGCGCGGTCGCCGTCGTGGTCGAGGACGAGTTCGCGGCGGATGACGTACTCGTGCCGGCGCTCGTCGCCGAGCTGTTCGGTCTCCTCCCGGTGCCAGCCGAGCACCGTCGTCAGGCGGTCCGGTGAGACGTGCGGCGGCACGATCCAGCCGTCGCCGAGCCGAGCGGCCCGGCGGGCGCCGGTGCGGTGGGCACCCGCGCCGACCCAGATCCGCGGGCCGCCCGGCTGGACCGGGGGCAGGCTGATCCGCTCCTCGTCGAGGGCGAAGTGCGCGCCTCGGTGGCTGACCGATTTCCCGGACCACAACGCCCGGATGATCTCCACGGACTCCTCGTACCGGGTCTTGCGCTCGTCCAGGGGGACGCCGAAGGAACGGAACTCGTTCTCCCGGTAGCCCATGCCGAACCCGGCGATCACCCGGCCACCGGACAGGTGGTCGAGCGTGGCGAAGTGCTCGGCGACCTCGACCGGATGATGCAGGGGCAGGATGAGCATGTTCGTGCCGATGTCCATGCCGCCGGTCTCGGCGGTCAGGGCGGCGAGCGTCGGCAGCGGCTGGAGGGTCGGCATGGTGCCGAGGTAGTGCTGCAGCATCCAGATCGAGGAGAAACCCGCCTCCCGGGCGGCGGCGACCTGCTCGCGCAGCGCGCCGATCCGTTCCGCCGGCACGACCTCCGGCGGAAAGTCGTTCATGATGGCCAGACCAAACCTCATCGTCGTCCCTTCGCCAGATCACCATGCGCGTCCAGTGCTTCCTGCCAGGTTCCTCCCGCCAGGAGGAGCCTGCGGAAGGGGGCGAGCTCTCGGGTGACGCCGAATCCCGCGACCCCCTGCAACACTCCCCCGTCACCGGCGACGGCGACGGCGACGAAGCGCCCGTCCTCCGGGTCGCCGTGCACGATCCGCACCTCGTCTTCGGGCCGGAACCGCCCGTAGATCTGCAACCGCCCGCCGAGTTGGTCGGACCAGACGTACGGTACGGCGTCGCAGGTGACGTGGCCGCCGGTGAGGTTCGCGGCCACCACGGCGGCGTGGTCGACGGCGTTGGTCCAGTGCTCGCCGCGGACCGGCTCCCCGTACCGGGGATGGTGCCAGCGGGCGACGTCACCGGCGGCGTACACGCCCGGGGCGCCGATCGCGGCCAGGTGCTCGTCGCAGACGACCCCGTCGTCCAGGGTGAGCCCCGAGCCGGTCAGCCAGCCGGTCTCCGGCACCGCCCCGACGCCGAGCACGACCAGGTCGGCGGGGATGCGCTCGCCCCCGGTGAGCCGGACGGCCGTGACCGCACGACGGTCCGGCTCACCGGCGGCACCGACCCCGGCACCCTCAACCGGCACCACCTCACCCCTGGCGCGCTCAACCGCCGCCATGGCGGCCCCGCCACGCTCAACCATCGCCACGTCGGCCCCGCCGCGCTCAACCGCCGCCATATCGATCCCGGCGCACTCGACCGCCACCGCGTCGGCCCCGCCACGCTCAACCGCCACCACATCGGCCCCGCCACGCTCAACCGCCACCACATCGGCCCCGCCACGCTCAACCGCCACCACATCGATCCCGGCACGCTCAACCGCCACCACATCGATCCCGCCGCGCTCAACCGCCGCCATGCCCGTGCCGAGTCGCGGTGTCACCCCGGCGCGGGTGTGCATCCGGGTGAGGGCGGCGCCGAGGTGCGGGCCGAGGCCGCGCTCCATCAGGGCGGCCCGCGGCTCGACGATCGTGACCTCGCAGCCCAGGCCACGGGCCGTCCAGGCGACCTCGGCGCCGATGAACCCGCCGCCCACGACGACGACGCGGGTGCCCGGCCGGCAGCCGGCGCGAATGGCGGCGGCGTCCTCGGGGGTGCGCAGTACGTGCACGCCGCCGCCCGGCCGGACGCCGGGGAGGAGACGCGGAGCCGACCCGGTCGCCACGACGAGCGCGTCGAAGCGGACCCGGTCGCCGTCGTCCAAGGCGACGGACCGGTCGCCGAGGTCCAGCGCCGTCGCCCGTCTGCCCAGGCGTGTGTCGACGTGGAGTTCGGCGAGCCGGTCGGTGGACAGTAGGGGCGGCGCCTCGGCTCCGGGGTCGGCGAGGTAGGTCTTGGACAGCGGGGGCCGGTCGGCCGCGACGCGCGGTTCGGCGCCGATCAGTGTGATGCGGGCGTCGGATCCCCTGCGGCGCAGGGCCTGCACGGTGCGGACGCCGGCCAGCGACGCGCCGACCACGACGATGTGCACGGGAAGCTCCTCAGCTGTCGGGGTCGGGGAACCGAGGACGGCGCTTCTCCAGGAACGCCCGCGCTCCTTCGGCCATGTCAGGGCTGCCGATCGACTGGACGAGCATGCCGAGTCCGGTGCTGAAGGAGTCGCGGGCGGCGTTCCACCAGACGTTGGAGCTGATCTTGGTGATCTCCAGGTAACGCGGACTGAGCACGGCCAGCTCCGCCACCCAGGCGTCGACGGTCGGGATGAGGTCGTCATCGGGCACGACGGCGTTGATCAGGCCGAGCTCCAGGGCCTGGGACGCGGTGTAGCGGCGGCAGAGCATGGCGAGCTCCTTGGCCCGTTTCTCCCCGATCTGCACGCCCATCACGTTGGTCGCCCCGGTGACCGGCGAGCTTCCCACTCGTGGGCCGGTCTGGCCGAACGTCGCCGACTCGGACGCGATCGCGAGGTCGCAGGCGACGACGAGTTCGTTCCCGCCGCCGGCCGCCGGGCCGTTGACCGCGGCGATGACCGGCCGGGGGCAGGATCGTACGGCGTCGAAGAGGCGCAGCGACGCGCGGTACAGGCCGCGCATCTGCGTGACGTCGGGCTCGCTGAGGCCGGCCAGCGCGCCGCCCGCGCAGAACGCGCCGCCGGCGCCGGTCAGCACGACCGCCCGTGAGCGGTTCGCGGCGTCGATGGCCTCCGCGACCGCCTCGGCCATCCCCGGGTCGTAGGCGTTGCGGCGTTCGGGACGGTTGAGGGTGATCCAGGTGGCGTCACCACGCCGTTCCACCAGGACGGCACCGTCACACCCGGCGGTCGCGCGGTCAGTCATCGCCGTTCAGCCCCATCAGGCGGGCGAAGTTGCCGCCGAGAATGCGTTCGGTCCGCTCGTCGGACAGGCCGAGGGCGCGGATCGCCGCGATCTCCCGTGCGGGGTCGGCCATCGGCCAGTCCGAGCCGAAGACCACCCGGTCGGCGCCATGTCGGCCGATGATCTTCCGGACCCGGTCGGGGTCGACCTCCGCCATCGTGGGCGGCCAGGACGTCTCCAGGTAGACGTTCTCTCCGAGGAGTACGTCCTCGGCCTCGTCGAGACGGTGGTAGCCGCCGAAGTGGCAGGCGATCAGCCGAAGGTCCGGGAATCGGCGCGCGATGTCGCGGACCATCGCCGGCGTGGCCCGTTCGTTGCTCCGGCGGTCGCCTCCCGCGCCGACGTGGGCGATGACCGCGATCTCCGAGCCGAACGCCTCGAGGACGTCCCACAGCCGCGGATCGTCGTAGGCGACTCCCTGAAACAGCGAGTGGAGCTTCACGCCGGTGATTCCGTTCCGGCGCAGGCTCGCGAGGTTCTCCTCGGCCGGCAGGTCCGGATGCACCGTGCCGAAGCCCAGCAGACGGTCGCCGCGTTCGCGGGCGACGAACCGGTTGACGCCGTCCACGTGCCGGGCGGTGTCCGCGATGCCGAGGAGCACCCCGCGGTCCACTCCCGAACGAGTCAGCACGTCGCGCAGGCTCGAGATCCGGCCGTCGCCGTGCCGCTCCAGCTGCGGAACGCGGCCGCTCAGCGCCCGTTCGGCGAGCGCGTCCGGCCACGCGTGACAGTGCACGTCGATGATCATCATGCTCCTCCGCCGTCGACGGTGAGGATGGACCCGGTCGTGTACGAGGACAGGTCGCTCGCCAGGTACAGCGCCGTGCCGACGATCTCCTCGGGCCGGCCGCCCCGGCGGAGCGCGAAACGGGCCGCGCGCTCGGCGAACACCTCCATGTCCCAGGAGGCGCTGACGTCGGTAAGGAAGGTGCCCGCCATGATCGCGTTGACCCGTACGGCCGGCCCGAACGCGTGCGCGAGACCGACGGTGATCGCGTTGAGGCCGGCCTTGGCGGCGGCGTACGGCACGATGTCCGCCCGGGGGCGCGCCGCCCCGGTGCTGCTGATGTTGATGATCGAACCCTCCCCGGCGGCGGCCATGCGGGTGCCGGCGAGCGCGGCCAGCCGGAAGGGCCCCTTGAGGTTGACCCCGATGATCTTGTCGAACAGCTCCTCGCCGACGTCCGCCACGGTGTCGTAGCGCGGTGACATGCCGGCGTTGTTGACCAGCACGTCGAGCCGGCCGAACTCCGCGTACGCCGCGTCGACGAGGCCGTCGAGTTCGTCCCAGTGCCCGACGTGGCACGCGTACGGAAGGGTCCTCCGGCCGGTCGCCGCCCTGATCTCGGCGGCCGCCCGCTCACAGGCGTCGCGCTTGCGGCTGGCGATGACCACGTCGGCGCCGGCCTCGGCCAGCCCCAGCGCGATCGCCCGGCCGAGCCCGCGGCTGCCGCCGGTCACCAGCGCCACCCGGCCGCCGAGGTCGACCGGCACGCCGGTCACCGAGCCCTCGCCCGCAATGGACCCACCCGACACGCCGGTCACCGGACCCCCGCCCGCAGCGGACCCACCCGACACGCCGGTCACCGGACCCCCGCCCGCAGCGGACCCACGACCCGCTCCGCGCCGAGTCCGGCGAGTTCCGCGGGCGACAGGGCGAGCAGCTCGCGCAGGGCCGGTTCGGTGTGCTCCCCGATCTCCGGTACCCCGTCGTACACGGGCCCCGGGTACCCGCCCAGATGCAGGATGGGGCCGGGGACCAGCGCCGGGCCGAGGACGGTTCCGGCCAGGTCGACGAGCGTGCGCTCCCGGAAGTGCGGATCCTCGACGACATCCCGCGCGTCGTTGACCGGAGCCGCGACGACCTCGTGCCGGTCCAGGTCGGCGAGCACCTCCGCGCGCGGCCGGGCGGCCACCCAGGCTGCGACGATGCCCTGCAGTTCGTCGTTGTGCTCCATCCGCGCCGTGTTGGTGGCGAATCGCGGATCGTCGGCGAACTCCGGGTGCCCCATCGCCTCGAACAGCCGAAGCGCGATCCGCTGCGACGAGGCGGCGATGGACAGCCACCGGCCGTCCCCCGCCGGGTAGATGCCGCGCGGCGACGCCGAGCCGGAGCCGTTGCCGACGCGCTGCTGGACCTCCCCGGTGCTCGTGTAGCGCAGGATCATGTCGCCGAGGATGAACATCAGCGGCTCGTACAGCGCGACGTCGACGACGTCGCCGAGGCCGGTGCGCGACCGCGCCAGCAGAGTCGTGACCGTGCCGTACGCCGCGGAGATCCCGGCGATCGAGTCGGCGAACCCGAACGGCGGCGAGGTCGGCGGGCTGTCCGGCCAGCCGTTCGTGAACGCGTACCCGCTGGCGGTCTCGGCCACCGTGCCGAAGCCCGGACGCTCGCGGTACGGGCCGGTCTGCCCGAATCCGGAGACGCGCGTCAGCACCAGCCCGGGGTTGTCCGCCGCGAGCACGTCGTAGCCGAGGCCCCACTCCTCCAGCCGGCCGGGCCGGAACGACTCCAGCACGACGTCGACGCGGGCCGCCAGCCGGCGGACCAGGTCACGGCCGGCGGGTTGCCGCAGGTCGATGCCGACCGACTCCTTGCCCGCGTTGAGCCGGGCGAAGCCGAGGGCGAGGCCCTCGTGCTGAGGCGTCCAGTGCCGGGCGTAGTCGCCGGTCGCCGGATCCTCGACCTTGACGACGCGCGCGCCGAAGTCGCGCAGCATCCGGCCGGCCGTCGGGGCGGCGTACATCGTCCCGAGCTCCAGCACCGTCACCCCGGCGAGCGGAGGGCCATCGGCCCCCGCGCACCCGTCCGCCGACGTCCGCTCGCCCGCGGCCGGTCGTGCCCGGCCGTTCACCTTGTCGGTCATTCGCGGCCTCCGCTCGGTACGGTGCCCGGGAGCGTCCCGGGCGTGGCGGCGACGTGGGCGAGCCACGCGCGCGCGGTGTCGGCGTGCGCCTTGTCGATGTGCAGGCCGCGGTACCGGACCGCGCCGTCGCCCTCCGCGGCCGCACGCTCGTACGCGGCGACGAGGCCCTCGTGGAAGGCGATCTCGTCGGGCGAGGCGGAGAAGACCTCGTTGATGGTCGCGACGTGCGACGGATGGATCGCGATCATGCCGCGGAAGCCCAGCCGGCGGCCCTGTCGCGCGAACTCCCGCAGGCCGTCGAGGTCGTCGAGGCGTTCCCACAGGGCGGTGAGCGGGTGGATGCCGGCCTCCCGGCAGGCCAGCAGGACGCGGCTGCGGAGGTACAGGGTCTCGTCCCCCTCCGGGGTCCACTGGTAGCCGACGGCGCGTGCGATGTCGGCGTGCTCTGCGGTCGGGCCGATCATCGCTCCGATGCGGGGGGAGGCGAGTGCGATCTCCCGGGCGCGCTGGATCGCGCCGACGGTCTCGACCGGGACGATGTACCGCAGTCCGGTGGCGCCGTTGCGGTGCTCGAAGTGGTCGAGGAGCGCGTCGTAGCGGATGACGTCGGCGGGTTCGTCGATCTTCGGGGCGAAGACGCCGGTGAGGCCCGGCACCACCGCCGCCTCCAGGTCGGCGCCGGTCAGGCGGGTGTCCAGCGCGTTGGGGCGTACGAACAGGCCGACCCGGCGGTCGTGTTCCCGCACGTCGGCGACCGACTCGGCGACGGCCGTACGGGCCTGTTCCTTCAGGTGGCCGGGGACCGAGTCCTCCAGGTCGAGCACGATCGCGTCGGCTCCGGCGGCCAGCGCCTTGGCGACCCAGGACGGTTTGTGCGCGGGGACGAAGAGGATCGAGCGGTAGGGCACCATCAGTTGCCTCCCGTGCCGGCCAGGGGGTGAACGAGGAGGATCGAGCAGTAGGGCACCATCAGGCGCCTCCCGTGCCGGCCAGGCGGTCGTGGGTGTCGGGTGTGACGCCCTCGGCGCGCAGCGCGGCCTTCCGTACACGCTCGGACGGGGTCTTCGGCAGCTCGTCGACGAAGCGGATGAAGCGCGGCACGGCGAAGGCGGGGACCCGCCCGGTGCACCAGTCCCACAGCTCCTGCGGCTTGACGTCGCGCGACGCGACGACGCAGGCCATCACCTCGTCCTCACCGGCCTCGACACCGGCGTCCACCCCGATCACCGCGCACTCGACCACCGCCTCATAGCCCAGGAGGGCCTGTTCGACCTCGTAGGAGCTGATGTTCTCCCCGCGCCGGCGCAGCGCGTCCTTGTACCGGTCGACGAAGTAGAACCAGCCGTCGGCGTCCTTGCGCAGTGCGTCGCCGGTGTGGAACCACAGGTTCCGCCATGCCTCGGTGGTGCGTTCGGGCATGCCGTAGTAGCCGAGGCTGCACGTCCACGGGTGCTTCGGCCGGACGACGAGCTCGCCGATCTCGCCGACGGGGACCTCCACGTCGGTGTCCGGATCGACCAGCCGCACGTCGAACCAGTCCGCGGCGGCGAGCCCGGCGGCGCCGGCGGGCCGGTCCTCGCCGTACGGGGCGAGGATGGGCGCGCTGGTCTCGGTGAGCCCGAAGACCTCGACGAACGCCTCGATGCCGAACCTCTCGCGGAAGCCGGCGAGGATGGAGCTCGCGGTCGGCGCGGCGAACACCGATCGCAGGCGGTTGTCGGCGTCGCCGGGCCGGGCGGGCTGCTTCCAGATGAAGTCCATCATCACGCCGATGAGGTTGGTGACGGTGGCGCCGGACTCGCGCAGCTGGTCCACCCAGCGGCTGGCGCTGAACCGCGACCGCACCACGAGCCGCGCGCCGGCGATCAGCGCCGGATAGGCGGCCATGAACTGGGCGTTGCCGTGGAAGAGCGGCGTGCAGGTGAGGTAGACGTCCTCGGCGGTGAGGCGCTGCAGGCTGACGACCTCTTCGCCGAAGAAGAACATCTGCGCGTGCGGCATGGCCACGCCCTTCGACGGGCCGGTCGTGCCGGAGGTGAAGAAGATCGAGGCGAGCGAGCGGGGCTCCGGCGCGGGCGGGTCGAACCCGGGGCGGGCCCCCACGGCGAGTTCCTCCCACGGACGGGCGTCCCACCCGGCGTCGCGCAGCGCGCGTACGGCCTCGGCCTGCGCGCCGTGGTCGATCACCCAGAACCGTTCGATCACGCGCGCCGCGTCGGCGACGGCGAGGAAGCGGCCGGCCAGGGCGTCGTCGACGACCGCCCACCGCGGGGCGGCGGTCGTCAGCTGGTGCTCCAGGAAGACGCCTTCGTAGGCGGTGTTGACGGGTACCTCGACGTATCCGCCGACGCCGGTGCCCAGCCAGGTCCGTACGAACTGGGAGGAGTTGGCGGCCATCACCAGGACGCGATCGCCCGCGGCGGCGCCGGCCCGCGCGAGGCCGTCGGCGACCGACTCGGCCTGTTCGAGGGCCTGCGCGTACGTCCAGCTCAGCCCCTCCTCGGGGGTGTCGAGGAAGGTCGCGTCCGGCCGGTGCCGCGCCTGGTGCCGCAGCACGGTCGCGAGGGTCCAGTCGCGCTGGTCGGGGAACACCGGCCTGAGGTCCGTGTAAGTACGCATATCACCCAATCCGCCCGGCCGCTCACACCGCCAAGCAAAGCAAGATAATCATACGCATGGTTTTTTGGCGAGGGCTAGTTCACCGGCTCGTCGACGACCGGGTCAGGGTCTTGGCGAGCTGGCCGGTCAGCACCTCGTTGCCGCCCTCGTAGATCCGCATCGGCCGGGCGTCGCGGTACAGCCGCTCGATCACCGAGCCCGACACCAGGCCGAACCGGCCCATCATCTGCACGCACCGGTCGACCACCCGGCCCGCCATCTCGGTCGCGCCCACCTTGGCCATCGACGACCAGTGCAGGTTGGCCAGCGGGTCGGCGGCGGCCCGGGACGCCGCCGCGTACGTGAGCAGGCGTGCGGACTCCAGCTCGGTCCACGACGTGCCGAGCATCTGCGGGATCGGCCCCAGCCGGGCCAGGGTGGTGCCGAACTGCTCGCGCCCGGTCGTGTGCCGCACCGCCTCGTCCAGCGCGGCCTGCGCCAGGCCGACCGCCGCCCCCGCCACCGAGACCCGGAAGGTCGCGAGCGTCCCCAGGACCAGCGGGAACGCCTGCCCGGCCGCACCGATGCGATGGTCCGCCGGGACCCGGGCGTCCTCGAAGCGCACCGTCCCGAGTACGTGCGGGGCGATGATGTCCGGGCCGCTCTCGACGCGCACTCCCCCGGTGGCCGCGGGGACGAGGACGAGGCTGTGGCCGTCGCCCTCCCGGCACAGCACCGTGTAGACGTCCGCGGCGCCGGCGTTGGTGATCCACGACTTGACGCCGGTGACGACCAGCTCGCCGCCGCGCTCGGCCACGCGCGTGGTGACCGCCCTGAGGTCGGAGCCGACACCGGGCTCGGTCAGGGCCAGGGCCGCGATCGCGTCGAGGGCCGCGATCCGCGGCAGCCATTCCCGCCGAAGGTCGTCGTCTCCCCCGGTCGCGAGGGCGTATCCGCCGATGCCCTGCATCGCGAACATCGAGTCCAGGTGTCCCGAGACCGCCATCAGCGCCTCACGGACGACCGTGACGGCGAGGGGGTCCACGGTCTCGTCCACGCCTCCGTACGCGGCCGGAACGGTCAGCCCGGCCAGGCCGCTCTCGCGCAGCGCCGTGCGCAGGCCGGGGTCCAGACCGGTCCCGGCGTCGGCCCGGTCCCGTACCGACTCCGCGAGCTTCACGGCGCGTTCGCTCAGCTCCTCGTGTCGCCGTGGCAGTTCGAAGGGCATCTCGTCTCCTCGGGTCGGATCGGCGGGCCGCGCGTCAGCGCCGCTGGTCGAAGGTGCGGCCCAGCAGCTCGGAGACGATCCGGGTGCGCTGCATCGTCGGCGTGCCGCCGGCCAGCGCCCAGCCGTGCGCGTCGCGGTGCAGCCGCTCGATGCCGTACTCCTCGGTGTAGCCGTTGCCTCCGTGCAGCTGGATGGCCAGGTCGGTCACCCGCTTGGCGGTCTCGTTGGCGGTGCACTTGGCGATGGACACCTCCAGGGGCGAGGGCAGACCGCGCCCTGCTCCCCGGGCCGCGCGGTACACCAGCAGCCGCGCGGCCTCCACCTGCATGACCATGTCCGCGACGGTCAGCTGGGTGGCCTGGAACTCGATGATCGGCTTGCCGAACGCCTTCCGCTCCTGCACGTACGCGACCGTGCGGTCGAGCGCCGCCTGCGCGATCGCGAGGCTCATCGTGGCGTTGCCGAGGCGCTCCAGCGAGAACCCGGTGAACAGGTCGCGGAACCGCCCGGCGGGAACGAGCAGGTTCGCCGCCGGCACCCGGACGTCGTCGAAGAACACGTCACAGGAGGGGATGCCGCGGAAACCCATCAGCCGCTCCTGCGCACCGTACGAGACGCCCGGAGTGTCGGCGTCGACGACCAGCGCGCCGATGCCCCGGGCGCCGGGCGCGTCCGACATCCGGGCGTACAGCAGGTACTGGTCGGCGTGCCCGCCGCCGGAGATCCAGCGTTTGGCCCCGTTCACGCGGTAGTGGTCGCCGTCGAGGACCGCCGAGGTCGTCATGTCGGTGGCGGCCGAGCCGGCGTCCGGCTCGGAGATCGCCACGGCCATCGTCGCGTCCCCGCGGATGATCGCGGGAAGGTAGCGGGCGCGGAGGTCGTCGCCGCCGAGCAGGTTGACGACCGTCGCGGGGCCGGTGTTGCACTCGAACACCTGGAAGGCTGCCGGGCGGCACTCCTTGGCGAGCTCCTCGATGACCACGAGGGCGTCGAGGACCGGAGCGCCGGACCCGCCGAACTCCTCGGGCAGCGTGATGCCGAGCAGGCCCAGGTCACCGAGCCTGCGGCGCTCCTCGGCCGGGAGCGGCGTGCGCTCGGCGTCCCAGCCGGCGGCCGGCGGGGCGTAGTGCTCACGGGCCAGGTCGCGCGCCATCGCGCGGATCTCCCGCTGGTGCTCGGAGAGGTCGGCGTCCTGTGGGTTGTCGATCACTGCGGCCATAGATTCCATGATATTGGTATGCATAGTTAGACCGTCAAGACTGGCTGAGGAGGCCGACACCATGTCCGCAGCCGTCATCGTCGACGCGGTGCGCTCGCCCATGGGCCGGGGCAAGCCCGGCGGCGCGCTCGCCGGGGTCCATCCCGTCGGCCTGCTCGCCCAGGTGCTCACCGCGCTGGTCGAGCGGACCGGCCTGGACCCGGGCACCGTCGACGACGTCATCGTCGGCTGCGTGGGCCAGGCCGGCGAGCAGTCGGCCACCCCCGGCCGGCAGGCGTGGCTCGCGGCGGGCTTCCCCGAGCACGTCCCGTCGGTGACGATCGAGCGCAAGTGCGGCTCGGGCCAGCAGGCGCTCGACTTCGCCGTCCAGGGCGTCGCCGCCGGCGCGTACGACATCGTGATCGCCGCGGGCGTCGAGTCGATGAGCCGGGTGCCGATGGGCTCGGCCCGGATGGGCGCGGATCCCTTCGGACCCGATGTCCTGACGAGATTTGCCCCGGTTCCCCAGGGTGTGGCGGCCGAGCTCGTCGCGGACAAGTGGGGGCTGATGCGAGAGGCGCTCGACGCGTACGCCGTGCGCTCCCACACACGCGCCGCGCAGGCCGCTGCCTCGGGCGCCTTCGACCGCGAGATCGTGCCGATCACGACGGCGGACGGTGTCGTGTCCGCCGACGAGACCGTCCGGCCGGGCTCGACCATCGAGCGGCTCGCCGCCCTGCCGCCCGCCTTCGCCGGTTCGGAACACGCCGCCCGCTTCCCCCGCCTCGACTGGAAGATCACCGCGGGCAACTCCTCCCAGCTCACCGACGGCGCCGCCGCGATGCTCGTCATGAGCGAGGAGCGGGCCGCGGCGCTCGGTCGCACGCCGCGGGGTCGGGTGGTCGCCTCGGCCGTCCGCGGCGACGACCCGGTGCTCATGCTCACCGGCCCCATCCCCGCGACGCGTACGCTGCTGCGGCGCTGCGGCCTGTCGCTCGACGACGTCGCCGCCGCGGAGGTCAACGAGGCGTTCGCCTGCGTCCCGCTCGCCTGGCAGACGGAGTTCGGCCTCGACGACGACCGGCTCAACCCGCGCGGCGGCGCGATCGCGCTCGGACATCCGCTCGGCGCGTCCGGCATCCGGCTGGCGACCACGCTCCTCGGCTTCCTCGAGGACACCGGCGGGCGCTACGGCCTGCAGACCATGTGCGAGGCGGGCGGCATGGCCAACGCCCTGATCCTGGAGAACCTCGGCGCCCGCTGAGCGCCCGGACGTGGAAGGACATCATGGACGTCACATCGGGATCGGCCGTCGTCACGGGCGGGGCATCGGGACTCGGGCTCGCGACCGCCCGGCGGCTGGTGGGCGCGGGAGTACCCACCGTGCTGCTGGACCTGCCCCGGTCCGACGGCGCGGCGATCGCCGCGGACCTCGGCGGAAAGACCCGCTTCGTCGCCGCCGACGTCACCGACCCCACCGGCGTGAACGCCGCGCTGGACGCCGCTGAGGAGCTGGCGCCGCTGCGGACGCTCGTGCACTGCGCGGGGCGCGGCGGCGCGATGCGGATCGTGGACTCGGCCGGTGAACCCGGCTCGCTCGAACTGTACGAGTCGGTCGTGCGGGTCAACCTCATCGGCACCTTCAACGCCCTGCGGCTCGCAGCGACGCGGATGGCCCGCAACGAACCGGTCGAGGACGAGCGCGGCGTCTGCGTGCTCACCGCCTCCGTCGCCGCGTGGGAGGGGCAGATCGGCCAGCTCCCCTACGCCTCGGCCAAGGCGGGCATCGTCGGGATGACCCTGGTGGCCGCCCGGGACCTGGCCTCGAAGCTGATCCGCGTCTGCACGATCGCGCCCGGCCTGTTCGACACCCCCATCCTGGCGCGGCTGCCGGAGAAGGTACGGGACTCGCTCGCGACGATGGCGCCGCATCCGCGCCGGCTCGGCGCACCGGACGAGTACGCGCGGCTCGCCCTGCAGATCGTGGACAACCCGATGCTGAACGGCGAGACGATCCGGCTGGACGGCGCGATCCGGATGCAGGCCCGGTGAGCGTCCGGACCGAGCGCGAGGACGCCGTCCTCGTCGTCACCATCGACCGGCCGGACGTCCGCAACGCCATCAACACCGCCACCGCCGAGGCGATCGGGGCCGCGATGGCACGGCTCGACGAGGACGACTCGCTCTTCGCCGGCGTCCTGACCGGGGCGGGCGGCACGTTCTGCGCCGGAATGGACCTCAAGGCGTTCCTCGCCGGGGAGCGCCCGGCGGTGCCGGGCCGCGGTTTCGCCGGCCTGGTCGAGGCGCCGCCGGCCAAGCCCCTCATCGCCGCCGTCGAGGGGTACGCGCTGGCCCGCGGGTTCGAGATCGCCCTGGCCTGCGACCTGATCGTCGCCGCCGACGACGCGTGGTTCGGCCTGCCGGAGGTACGCCGTGGCCTGATGGCCGGGGGCGGCGGGCTGCTGCGACTCCCCCGGAAGGTGCCCCTCGGAAAGGCCACCGAATGGGCGCTCACGGGTGATCGAATCAGCGCCGCCGAGGCGCACGAGGCGGGGCTCGTCAACCGGCTGACGCCCCACGGAGAGGCCCTGACCGAGGCGAAGGCCCTCGCCACACGGATCGCCGCCAACGGCCCGCTGGGCGTACGGGCCACCAAGCGCGTCCTGTACGAGAGCGGCCAGTGGCCGGCCGACGAGGCGTTCGCCCGGCAGAACGAGATCTACGAGCCCGTACGGTCGTCGGAGGACGCCCGCGAGGGCGCGACCGCGTTCACCGAGAGGCGCTCCCCGGTATGGCGCGGCCGCTGAGCGATCCCCGACGAGGCACCGCGCGATCTCCTCAGTGACACGACTGCCGGGGGGGCGATCCGCACGGACCCCGACCGCCGGACGATCCCCTCAGCGACGCGACCACCAGGAGCGATCCGCACGGACCCCGACCGCCGGACGATCCCCTCAGCGACGCGACCACCAGGAGCGATCCGCACGGACCCCGGCCACCGGGCGATCTCCGCGGTGACGCGGCCGCCGGGCGATCTGCGCGGACCCCGGCCACCGGGCGATCTCCGCGGTGACGCGGCCGCCGGGCGATCTGCGCGGACCCCGGCCACCGGGCGATCTCCGCGGTGACGCGGCCGCCGGGCGATCTCCGGCACCGGCCGCCGTGCCGGGCCCGCGCCTATCGCCAGTCGACAACCTCATTGACGAGGTGCGGGTGGCGTCGGCGTACGAAGTCGGCGTACTCCTGCATGTGCTGGCGCATGAGACGCTCGGCCTCGGCGGCCCGGCCCTTGGCGATGGCCCGGGCGATCGCCTGGTGCGCGGCCATGACCTCGTCGCGCCGCTCCCGGGGGAACAGCAGCCCGCTGACCTGGTCGTGGAAGATGTGCTCCAGCGACAGGGTCACCAGGTTGAGGATCGGGTTGCCGGACATCGCGGCGACCCGCTGGTGGAAGTCGTGAGTGGCGGCGAAATACGCGCCTTCGTCGTCCACCACGGACGGGTCGTCCGCCTCGGCGAGCCGTTTCTCCAGCGAGGGGTCGTTCCGCTGGGCCGCGATCCGCGCCATCATCGGCTCCAGGACGAGCCGCGCGTCCATCAGCTCGCCGAAGGTGACCCCGCCCAGGTGGTAGAAGAGGGTCGACATCCGGCCATAGTCGCGGGTGCCGACTTCGATGAGCATCGGGCCGCCGTGACGCCCCGGCTTCATCGTGATGAGCCCGTGCACCTCGAGGATGCGCAGCGCCTCGCGCAGCGAACCGCGCCCGACGCCGTACTCTTCGATCATCTCGGCCTCGGACGGCAGGACGGTGCCGGGCTCGAGCTTACGGGCGACGATCTCGCGGACGATCTCCTGGGCCAGCGACTCGGCGACCTTGGTCCCTCGCTTGATCCGCTTGCGGGGAGCCGCGTCCTCGTCCATGCCCCAAGACATCATCATGATGATAAGGATACGGATTCCGGCGTACGCCACGGCGCGATCGGCGCAACAGGCCGATGCGGATCGTCCTCGCCCGGCCAGGCACGGGTCGGCGGCTCTGCTCATCGCGCAGCGCCTTGGCCTCGGCAGGGACGTCCTCGTCCGGGGATCGCCGGCCGCCCAGTCTCATCCGGCCGCACCGCGCCGACGTCGTTCGGCGAGGCGCCGGCCCGCGTCTCCTCCGAGTCGCCCAGCGCTTGGTGAAACTCCTCCTTCACCTGTTGTTGGCCCCCCTCACAGACGGACGACGACGAGGGCGATGTCGTCGCTGGCGCCGCAGGACACCTCGAGGTCGGCGAGGACGGCGTCGGCCAGCCGTTCCGGAGCGAGCGTGCGGTGACGGACGAGGCTGTCGGCCAGCCGATCCAGGCCGACGTCGATGTCCTCGTCACGGCGTTCGACGAGGCCGTCGGTGTAGAGGGCGAGGACACTCCCCTCCTCGTACGCCCGGGTGGCCTGGGGCCGCGGGATGTGGTCGGGGCGCGCGCCCAGCGGGGGATCAGTCGCCTGGTCGAGGAGTTCGACGCCCCGGCCGGGGCTCGCCAGCATGGGCGGGAGGTGCCCCGCGCAGCTGTAGTCGATCGTGTGGGCGTCCCGGTCGATGACGGTCTGAACGGCGGTCGTCGCCAGCGCCCCGTCGACGTAGCGGGCGTAGAGGCCGAGGATGTTCAGTGCCTCGGCGGGCCCGTCCACGGTACGGATCGTCGCGCTCAGGGCGCTGCGCAGCTGGCCCATCACGCCCGCCGCCGACAGGCCGTGGCCGACGACGTCCCCGACGGCCACCGCGAGGCGGCTCGCGGTCAGATCGACCAGGTCGTACCAGTCGCCGCAGACGTTCAGCGAGCCGACGGCGGGCAGGTAGCGGACGGCCGCGTCCCGGTGCTGGGACGGGATCATCGCGGGGAGCATGGACTGCTGGAGCGCCAGCGCCACCCTGCGCTCCCGGGCGTGGGCCTGCCTCAGCTGTTCGTTGAGCTCCTGCAGTTCCTTGGCGCGGGCATACAGCTCGGCCTCCATCTCCTCTCCGCGCTCGCGCAGGTCCCGCACCCGGCCGCCGTGGATCCGGTTCCGTTCCCGGACGAAGGCGGTCACGTCCTCGACACGGTGGATCAGCAGCGTGACCTTTCCGTCCGGGCCCAGGATCGGCGTGTTGATCGGGCTCCAGAAGCGTTCCTCGAACACGCCGGGGCGGCCGGCGACCGGGATGTCATACTTCTGGGTCGCCATGGTGTCCCGCCGCCCCGTCGTCAGGGCCCGACGCAAAGAGGCGCTGAGGTTACGCGTCCCGTCGGCGGTCGGATCCGCCGGATTGTCGGGAAACGCGTCGAAGATGTACTGGCCGAGTAGGTCATCCCGCTCGCACCGGGTCGCTTCCAGGTATGCCTGATTGACGTCAACGATGATCAGCTCAGGTGTCAGGACCAGGCATGGGCTGGGCGCCGCGGCGAACAGGGCCCGATAATCGATGTCCCGTTCCATCACATGCTCTCTAAGTGCATGCCTTCCCCCTCGATAAATCTACGGGATTTCGGATGATCAGGCATGAATCGCTCTCCGGGGATCGTCCCGGATCATGCCTGGCGGCGTCTCATCCCGGCGCGGACCCGTCGTCGGGGGCGAGGACCGTCAGGAGCTCGGCGACCGGCCGCGGTTTCTTCGGCGTGCACGACGCCGTGGCCTCGCCGAAGGCCGCGGTCCGCGCCGTGACGACGACCCTGCCGATCCGCAATCGGTCGACGCCCGCCGCCTTCGGGATCCATCCGCCCGACAGGTCGCCGGTGACCGACTGGTACGCGGGCACCGACCCACCGGACCCCGTCACCCGGAACGCGGCGGACTCCGCGCCGGTGACGTCGATGTCGGCCGTGGCCGTCCAGGAGTCGACGGCGACCGGAGGCCGAAGGCTCATCCGGGAGATGTGCAGGCCGACCCGTGTGGCCGTATCGGCCGGGAGCCGGTTCGGCGCCGCGGTGAGCGTACCGTCGAGGTCCACGGACCGTGTTCCCAGCAGCGGAATCGCGCACGTGTAGGTCATGGAGAAACGGTCCGCGCGCGCGTTCACCGGCGACAAGGCGACCCCGGCCACGGCGGCCACGGCGGCCCCGGCCATAGGGACACCGACCACGGCGACCCCGACCGTAGCGACTCCGACCACGGCGACCCCGACCGTAGCGACCCTGCCCATGGCGATCCCGGCTGCCGAGATCCGGGCCGTCGCGATCCCGGCCGTCGCGGCCCTGCCAATGGCGGTCCCGGCCGTGGCGGCCCTGGCCACGACCGCCGAACGCCCGCCGAGCGACTTGATCATCTGGTCCCCCTTCGCAGAGATCCTTCTCGGCGACGAGATCACCACGGGCGTAGCGGCGGGCGGGGCCGGTGAAACGCGGTTCGACGGAATCTTTGTCCGCCGTCGACCATGCGACCCCCACCGCTGCCGTGCGGCCGGGACGACCAGCGGCGTGCCGGTCTCCGGATCGTCGATCACCCGGCACGGCGGCCCGAAGACCTCCTCGACCGGGGTGCCGTCGACCGCCACGGTCCTGGCCCCGACCAGGGGAACCGTGCAGGTGTAGAGACGGCCGAGAGCGCGGGTTCCGGCGCCCAGGACCGCCCTGAGACCGCCGACGGCGACCGCCGTGGCCGCCGCCAGAGGGCGGCCGCCGGAAAGTCGATCATCTAGTGGCTCTTCGCAGAGATCTTTTTCGACAACGAGGCCATCACCGTTCCCGCTCGCGGATCGCAGGGCCGGTTTTGCCGAGGACTGCACCGCCTACTACCGAATGGTGATCTTTAGAGGGCGACTGGGCGTCGTCGGACGCGTCTCTATGCTGGTCAGCGGGCAGATCGACCCGCCTCCGCCTCCGCCGCGCGCCGGCATCGACCGGCGAGCACAAATCGCCGTTAACGATTGACGCATTCACGTCAATCGTTTGCGGTAGCCAATGACCAGTGTCTTAGAATGCAGCATTCGCCACCCCGACCCGTCATCATTTGAAGGCCACATTGATCGAAGAGATGAATCTCGGAAAGCACTCAGATGTGCTTTCACTCAAGCGCACCGAACGTCGACATCGAGCCCGATGGGTGGCGAATGTCATCGTTCTCGTCTTCACCGCCATGGCGGTGACGACGATATTCACCAACCCCCGTTTCGAGTGGGGAACGGTCGGCCGCTACTTCTTCGAGATCCGCATCATCCAGGGCATCGGGGTCAGTATCGGAATGACCGCCGTGACGATGGTGCTGTCCCTTGTCTGCGGAACGGTCGTCGCACTCATGCGCATGAGCGCGTCGCGGCCTCTCGCGATGGCGTCCGCGGCCTTCATCTGGATCTTCCGCAGCATTCCGATGCTGGTGCAACTGTTGTTCTGGTACAACCTCGCCGCGCTCTTCCCCACCCTGTCGCTCGGCATTCCCTGGGGTCCGCGTTTCGTGACGTTCGGCGTCAATTCCCTGCTGAGTCCGTTGACCGCGGCGGTCATCGGGCTGACCCTGCACGAGACGGCCTACATCGCCGAGTTGATCCGGGCCGGCCTGCTCTCCGTGCCGGACGGCCAGCGACAGGCCTCGGCGGCGCTCGGGCTGACACCCACCCAGACGTTCTTCAAGATCACGTTGCCGCAGGCGCTGCGCATCATCGTGCCGCCGATGGGCAACGAGCTGATCTCCCTCCTCAAGGCCACCTCGCTCGTCAGCGTCATCTCACTGGCCGATCTGCTGTACTCCGTGCAGCTCATCTACGCGAAGAATTTCCAGACCGTCCCGCTGCTCATCGTCGCGGCCCTCTGGTACGCGATCATCACGGGAATTCTGACCCTCGCGCAACAGCGCCTGGAGCGGCGACTTTCCCGGCACACCGCTGCGCATACCGAGAAGATCGACACTTCGAAGAGGATCGAGTATTCACTGTGACGGCCCTGACGGAATCGGAAGCGCCGCCGATCGTCTCTCTCCTCGAGATACGCAAGGCCTTTCGCGGAACCGAGGTTCTGGGCGGAATATCGCTCGACGTGCGTTCCGGTGAGACGGTGTGCCTCATCGGCCCGTCCGGCTCCGGAAAGAGCACGCTGCTGCGCTGCGTCAACCACCTTGAGACGCCGGACAGCGGTGTCGTCCTCGTCGACGGGGAGATCATCGGCTACCAGCGGAGGGGCGACACCCTGGTCGAGCTCGGCAGCCGCGAGCTCGCCGTCCAGCGCGCCGCGATGGGCATGGTGTTCCAGAGCTTCAATCTGTTCCCGCACCTGACCGCCCGGGAGAACATCGTCGCGGCCCCCTGTCGTGTCCTGAAGCTGTCGAAGGCCGAGGCGAACGAGCGCGCCGAGCGGCTGATGGACCGCGTCGGCCTGAGCCACAAACTCGACAGCTACCCCGAGAAGCTGTCCGGCGGCCAGCAGCAGCGCGTGGCCATCGCCCGCGCCCTCGCGATGCGGCCCAAGGTGATGCTCTTCGACGAGCCGACCTCCGCCCTGGACCCGGAGATGGTCCAGGAGGTGCTGGGCGTCATGCGCGACCTCGCCGGTGAGGGGATGACCATGATCATCGTCACCCATGAGATGCGGTTCGCCGCCGACGTGGCCGACCGCGTCGTCTTCCTGGACGGAGGCCGCATCGTCGAGCAGGGGCCTCCCGAGCAGGTCATCCACGAGCCCGTCCACGACCGTACCCGCGCGTTCCTCTCGAAGGTCACAGCATGAGCACCGATCGGCCCCTTCCCCGTAAGACCCGCGAACGGCTGGCACTCTGGGACTCCTACCGCTCCTACCGGTACCTGACGGCCGGACGGGACTACCGCGACTTCGGCCTGGTCCCGGCCGTCGGGCGCGTCCCCGACGCCTCGATCGAGTGGAGCGACGACGTGGAGGCCCGCGCCCGGGACTTCGAGGAGCGGCACATCGTCGTGTCCGCGCACGACCACCTGTCGCTGCGCCCCGCCGACCCGGCCGACTTCCCCGAGTACCGGCGGCACGGACGTGAGTTCATGCCGTACGAGGGCATCGCGCACTCGGGCGTCGACCTCTTCTTCGACGGCGGACCCGCCGCCGTGAGCATGATCCGCTCCCATACGCCGTTCGACTGGGACGACGCGGTGAGCGACCTGGCGATGCGCCAGGCCGACTGGGCCCATCAGCGCCTCCTGGCCCCCGTGCGCACGCTCGACGACGCCCGCCGGGCCCACGCGGACGGCAGGGTCGGGGTCGTGCTCACCCTGGAGTCGGCCAGCCCGATCGGCAACGACGTCGACCGGCTCGACATCCTGTACGGGCTGGGCGTCCGGCTCCTCGGCCTGGTCTACAGCGAGAGCAACCAGCTCGGCTCGGGCCTCGCCGACACCGGTGACGCCGGGCTGACCAGGCTCGGCCGGCGCGCGCTGCGCCGGATGAACGACCTCGGCATCATCGTGGACGTCTCGCACACCGGCGACGCGACCGCGCTGGACGCCGTGCGCCACTCCACGGCGCCCGTGGTCATCACGCACGCCGGGTCGCGAGCGCTGTGGCCGACGCCCCGTATGAAGCCGGACGACGTCATCGTCGCCTGCGCCGAGTCGGGCGGCTTCATCGGGATCGAGGCCGCGCCGCACACCACGATCACGGAGACGCATCCCCGGCACTGTCTCGACTCGGTGATGGAGCACGTCGAGCGCTGCGTCGACCTGGTCGGCATCGACCACGTCGCCTTCGGCCCGGACACCAACTTCGGCGACCACGCGGCCTGGCACAAGGTCTTCGCCCCGCTGTTCGGCAAGGACGACGCCCCCGGGCTGGAGCTGCCGCCGCACGAGAAGGTCGAGTACGTCCACGGGTGTGAGAACCCGGCCGAGGCCGTACGGAACATGATCCGGTGGCTGTTCGACCGCGGCTACGCCGAGGACGACGTGGCCAAGCTCGCGGGCGGCAACGTGCACAGGGTCGCCGCCGCCGTCTGGGGCGGATGACCGCCCCTCCGGACGACGCACCGCCCGGCGGGCGACCGCGCCGCCGGATCCGGTGACCGCACCGTCGAGCGGCCGCGCGCGGCACCGGACGGTCCCATCACCAGGCGCGTGACCGCCCCGCCGGAGCGGTGGCCGCGCCGCGCGTCCCCGCTCTCCCTCATGTCCCGCAGTACCTCACGGAACGGAACCGCCCCCATGCGCATCACCACCCGCGCCGCCCTCGCCACCGCGCTGCTGCCGGTCGCCCTCACCGCCTGCTCGGTCAACGACTCGACCGCCGGCTCGGGCAAGAGCGGCACGCCCCAGCCGAGCGCCACCGTCAAGGTCGCCGTTCAGCCGCTCGACAGCGGGCTCAAGGCGAGGGTGCCGAAGGAGTACGCGTCCCGCGGCACCCTGGTCCTGGGGCTCCCCGAGTACTCCCCGTACGCCACCTACCAGCCCGACGGCACGATCGTCGGGCTGGCGCCCGACCTGGCCGAGCAGCTGTCCTCGATGCTGGGCATCAAGATCAAGGTCACCAAGACGACCCTCGACTCGGCCATTCCCAGCATCAAGGCCGGCCGCATCGACCTGGTGGCGCCCGTCGGCGACTTCGTCGAACGCCAGCAGCAGGTGGACATGACGGACTTCGCGCAGAGCTTCGTGACGGTCATGATCAACACGTCCGCCGGTTTCACGCCGAAGTCCGGGATGGAGCTGTGCGGCCGCAAGGTCGGCGTCGAGAAGGGCGCGGGCACGCAGAACGTCGTCGCCGCGCTGTCCGCCAAGTGCACCGCCGGCGGCAAGCCGGCGGTGTCCGCGCAGGTCTTCGGCGACCTCGCCTCTGCCGCGCTGGCCCTGCAGAGCAAGCGCATCGACGCGGTCGCGGCCCCAAGCGCCTCCAACACCGCCGTCAGCGGAAGCTCGGGCGGGCGCTTCGCGACCGTCAAGCTCGACGACACGATGTCGCTGCCCGCGGCGACGGCGATCTACGGGATCGCGTCCAAGAAGGGCTCCGGTCTGGCATCGGTCTTCGCCGACGCCATGCACAAGCTGGACGAGACCGGGACGTACCAGAAGCTCTTTGACAAGTGGAACCTGCCTCTGTCCCCCATCGCCGAGCCGAAGATCGTCGTCAACGGTTCGAAGCAGTCGCAGGCCAAGTGAGCGACCACGTGATCACAGGAGCCGAGGCCGAGGCCCCCGAGCGCGTTCCGGGCCGGCGACTCTGGCGTCGCGTGCTGCGCACCGCCGTACGCGACGGAATCGTGCTCGCCGCCGACCTGTACACCGCCGAGCCCGACCCGCCGCCGCGTCCGGTCATCCTGGAGCGCACGCCGTACGGGCGCCGTGCGGTGCGCGGCTCGGACCGCAGCCGGCACGACGAGCCGACGCCGCTGCCAGAGGACACCTCGGAGTACTTCGTCCGGGCCGGATACCACGTCGTCCGGCAGGACTGCCGGGGACGCGGCGACTCGGAGGGCACCTTCGTCAAGTACCTCGGCGAGGGGCCCGACGGCGCCGACACGATCGAGTGGATCGCCGCCCAGCCGTGGTGCGACGGCCGGGTCGCCATGATGGGCGTGTCCTACTCCGCGCACGCGCAGACGGCCGCGGCGGCCGAGACGCCCGGGCACCTGGCGGCGATGTTCATGGACTCCGGCGGGTTCGCCAGCGCGTACGAGGCGGGCATGCGCATGGGCGGCGCGTTCGAGCTGAAGCAGGTCACCTGGGCCTTCCGCCACGGCGAGGAGAGCCCGGAGGCCGAACGCGACCCGCTGGTGCGGCAGGCGTTCGCCGCCACCGACCTGCGCGCCTGGTTCGGCGCGATGCCCTGGCGGCCGGGCCTGTCACCGCTGCGGCAGGTCGCCGACTACGAGGCCTACCTGCTGGACCAGTGGCGCAACGACGCGTTCGGCGCGTACTGGCGGCAGCCGGCGATCTACGGGCGCGGTCACTACGACCGCTTCCCGGACGTGGCCACCCTGCACATGTCCAGCTGGTACGACCCGTACGTTCGGTCCACGATCGAGAACTTCCAGGCCATGAGCGAACTCAAGAGGTCGCCCGCGTATCTCGTGATGGGGCCGTGGACGCACGGCAAACGCTGCGTGACCTACGCCGGGGACGTGGACTTCGGCCCGGCCGCCACGCTGAGCGACAACCTGGACGAGTCGTATCTGGCGTTCCGGCGCCACTGGTTCGACGCGGTACTCGGCGAGGAGGGCGACGCCGGCGCGATCCCCCCGGTTCGGTACTTCCTCATGGGCGGCGGGGACGGCCGCCGGGACGCCTCCGGGCGGATGCGCCACGGCGGCCACTGGCGGACCGACACGCAGTGGCCGCCCGCGGCCGCCCGCGAGACGACCTTCTACCTGCGCTCCTCGGGCGAGCTGAGCCGTACCCGCCCGGAGGAGGAGTCGGCGTGGGTGGAGTACGACTTCGACCCGGACGACCCGGTGCCGACGATCGGCGGCCAGGTGACGTCCGGCGAGCCGGTGATGGTCGGCGGCGCCTTCGACCAGGTGCCGGACGAGCGGATCTACGGGGCCCGCGAGCCGTACCTGCCGCTCAGCGCCCGCCCGGACGTCATCTCGCTGGCCACTCCGCCGCTGACCGAGCCGCTCGCGGTGACCGGTCCGGTCACCGCGCGGATCTTCGTCTCCTCCAGCGCCCCGGACACCGACTTCACGGTCAAGCTGGTCGACGTGCACCCCCCGAACGAGGACTATCCGCACGGCTTCGCGATGAACCTCACAGAGGCGATCTTCCGCTGCCGTTTCCACCGGTCGTTCGAGCATCCCGAGCCGCTCTCCCCGGGCAGGGTGTACGAGATCGAGATCCCGGCACCGGACACGGCGAACCTCTTCGAGGCCGGGCACCGCATTCGGGTGGACATCTCCTCCAGCGACTTCCCCCGCTTCGACGTCAACTCGAACACCGGCGAGCCGGAGGCCCTTACCCGGCGGAAGGTCGTCGCGGTGAACCGGGTGTACATGGACGCCGCACGCCCGTCCGCCGTCGTGCTGTGGACCCAACCCGACCCGTACCGCCGGGAGGAGGAAAACGCGGGAACGCCCTGATATCGCCGCTCCCCCACGTCTCAGACCAGCTCCAGGCGGTGGCGCTCCCGATGTCGGCCCGGTGGTGGTGCCGCCAGAGCGCGTGGAAGAGCCGGGTACGGGTCCAGGGCCCGGCGGTCCCCGGCCGAGGCCCACGCGTGCACGCGGCCGAAGGGGCCGTCAGCGCATGATCGTCGCCAGTACGTCATGGCCCAGCCGGAGCACCGTCTTGGTCGACAGCCGGTGGTAGATGTACTTGCCGTCCCGCTCGGACTCGATCAGCCCGGCCTCCCGCAGTTGACGAATGGTACGGGAGACCTGGGTGTCGGCCAGCCCCACCCTCCGGGCGAGCTCCGACGTCGTAATGGCCTCACCCAGCAGGTGGCGGCACAGCTCCATCCGCCCGGGTGAGGCCAACGCCGCCAGCCGGTCGTGCAGCTGCCGCAGGGTGAGCTGTTCACCGGTCGCCTCGGCCGGAGCGGCGAACTGGACGACGACCGGGTACGGGACCTCGTGCTTGATCGTCAGGTGCGGCCAGCCGTGCACCGATGGGATGAGGAACAACGGCCGCGGTCCGATCTCGATCTCCGCGATGGCGAGCTTGTCGTACCTCACCTTCGCCTTGTGCTCGGACACCACGGCGGTCGGGCTGAGATCCGCCAGGACGTCCGCCAGATCCCGGGTGCGCACGTTGGCGCGCACCCGGCTCACCTCCGCGCCGAGCCGATCGCGCACCGAACGCCACTCCGCGCCGAAGAACGCCCGGCCGCAGTCGTCCAGGAAGCCGATCAGGCGGGACCGTACACGCTCAGGGGATGTCACCAGGTCGTGGGCCAGTGCCCCGCGGCGGAAGGACCGGCGTTCGCACTGGGCGACATAGGCGCGCGCGGCCTCCGGATCGCTCAGGAGACTGCGCGCGGGGGGAAGGCTCTCGAGGAATCCATGCACGCCCGGCACGGCCAGGTCGAGGAAGTCGTTCAGGGAGAGGGCGTCGATGTGCCGCAGTTCCGCGTCGAAGGAATCGTCCAGCGGGGGCGATAGGGGAAAGAGCAGCCGGCAGCGGAGCCGCGCCCACAGCGGCGACAAAGCGCCCATCTCCTCGGCGAGCGCCGCGTCGATGGACGAGCCGAGCCGCCGGATCCAGTGCCGGGCCTCCGGATGGTGGTCCGGCTCGGCGAGGATGTGAAGCATCGACAGCAGCTCGGCGAGAGGCGACCGCCCGACGTGCACGTCGGCCCGCCGCACGTGCCCCAGATCGAGCGTGATTCCCACGGGGAGAAGCCTACTCAGGCACTGACCTGGCCTTCATCGCGGAGGCCGTCGCTCGCCCCGTCCTCACCTCCGCCGCGCCGCCGGGACGACGAGCGGTGTGCCGGTCTCCGGATCCTCGATGACTCGGCAGGGGAGGCCGAAGACGTCCTCGACCATCGCGGCCGTGACCACCGCCGAGGGGTCGCCCTCAGCGACCACGCGTCCGTCGCACATCGCGATCAGATGGTCGGCGTAGCGTGCCGCGTGGTTGAGATCGTGCAGGACGGCGACCAGCGTGCGGCCCCGTTCCGTGTGGAGGCGTGCGCACAGGTCGAGGACGTCGATCTGGTGGGCGATGTCGAGGTAGGTCGTCGGCTCATCGAGCAGAAGCAGCGGGGTCTCCTGGGCGAAGGCCATCGCGATCCAGACGCGTTGCCGCTGGCCGCCGGACAGCTCGTCCACGTGGGCGTCGGCCAGATCGGCCACGCCGGTGGCGGCCATCGACTCCTGGACGACGCGCTCATCGTCGCGCGACCATTGGCGGAACAGTCCCTGGTGCGGATGACGGCCGCGCGCGACGAGGTCGGCGACCGTGATGCCGTCCGGGGCGATCGACGACTGCGGCAGCAGGCCGAGCGTCCGGGCCACCGCCCGGGTGGACCGAGTGTGGATGTCCTGGCCGTCCAGCAGGACGGTGCCCGAGCGGGGCTTGAGCATCCGCGCGAGGGCGCGCAGCAAGGTGGACTTGCCGCAGGCGTTCGGCCCCACGACGACGGTAAAGGAGCGGTCGGGGATGGCCACGGTGAGTCCTTCGGCGACCGTCCGGCGCTCGTACGCGAGGGTCAGCCCCCGCCCCAGCAACCTCGGCGCGCCGCCTCCGGCCCGGCCCGTTCCGCAGCTCGCACCAACACCCTCCCCCCTCATGCCGGGTCCTGTGCCCACACCGTCTTCGCCCGCCTCGAATGCCGTGTCCGCGCCGGGTCCCTCCGGTTCGGATGTCATGCTCGCGCGGTGTTCGCGTTCACGCGTCCCGTCGTGTCCCACGTTCCCTGCTTCCGTCGTCGAGGTGTCCGAGGTCTTCACAGCCGCCCCGCACGGCGGCGGGCGGCGAGCAGTCCGACCAGGTACGCGCCGCCGAGCACGCCGGTCACCACGCCGACGGGCAACTGGTGGCCGGGGATCAGCCGCTGGGCGGCCAGGTCGGCGGTGACCAGGAGGGCCGCGCCCATGCACAGCGAGGGCAGCAGGTTCGGGCCCGGGTCGCGGGTCAGCCGCCGGGCGAGCTGTGGGGAGGTCAGGGCGACGAACGCCACCGGGCCGGTGGCCGCCGCGGCCAGCGCGCTGAGCAGGACGGCGGCGGCCAGCAGCGCCAGCCGTACCGCGTCCACTCTGACGCCGAGCGCCGTGGCCGCGTCGTCGCCCATCTCCAGGATCCGCAGCCCCCGGGCGCAGCCGAGCAGCACCACCGGCACGACGACGACCATCACCGCCAGCAGCGGGGCGAGGTCGCCCCAGCCTCGCCCGTCCAGGGTGCCGGTCAGCCACAGGATGGCGCGCGCGGCGTCGGGGATGTTCGCGCGGGTCAGCAGGTAGCCGTTGATACCGGTCAGGATCGCGTAGACGCCGATGCCGACCAGGATGAGGCGGTTGCCGTGCAGGCCATCGCGCCAGGCCAGCAGGTAGATCACCGCTCCGGTGACCAGTCCCCCGGCCACCGCCCCGCCCGCCAGGACGAACCCGCCGCCACCGATGACGACGATCACGGTCAGGGCCCCGGCCGCCGCGCCCTGGGTGAACCCGAGGAGGTCGGGACTGCCCAGCGGGTTGCGGGCGAGGGCCTGGAACGCTGCGCCGGACAGCGCCAGCGCCCCGCCGGCCAGCAGCGCCGTGAGCACCCGCGGCAGCCGTACCTGCTCGACGATGAAGGTGTCGGCCGGGGTCCCCTGACCGAGGAGGGTGCGGACGACGGCCGCCGGGCTCATCGGATAGTCACCGCCGCCGATGGCGAAGACGGCGACGACCAAGGCGACGAGGGCACACGCGACGCCGACGGCCACGGGGCGCGGCCGCAGCCGTACGGAGAACCCGCCGGCGGTCCGGAGAACGGTGGCCCGGGTCATGCGCCGACCGCCCGTCCGCGCCGGACGACGGCCAGGAAGACCGGGCCGCCTGCGACCATGGTGACGATCCCCACCTGGATCTCGGCGGGCCGGCCGAGGACTCGGCCGAGCACGTCGGCGCCGAGCAGTGTCACCGGTGCGAGCACCGCGCAGTACGGCAGGAGCCGGCGTAGGTCGGGGCCGGTGAGCGCGCGTACGAGGTGCGGCACCATCAGGCCGACGAACACGATGGGCCCGCAGGCGGCGGTGGCCGCGCCGCACAGGATGGTGACGGCGACGATGGCGGCGACGCGGGTGCCGCCGGGGCGGGCGCCGAGTGCGCGGGCGGCGTCGTCGCCCAGGGCCAGCGCGTTGAGCGGCCGGGCGAGGACGGCGGTGAGCAGCACGCCCGCCGCGATGAACGGGGCGACGCCCGTCACCGTCGCGGTCCGTGCGGTGGCCAGCGAGCCGACGGTCCAGAATCGCATGGCGTCGAGCGAGGCGGTGTCCAGGAGTTCGACCGCGCTGACGTAGGCGTACAGCGCGGCGTTGACGGCCGCCCCGGCCAGTGCGAGCCGGGCCGGCGTGGCGGCGCGTCCGCCGCCGACGGCCCAGACGAGGGCCGAGACCGCGCCCGCCCCGGCAAAGGCGAACCACACGTAGCCCGTCACGGACGTGATCCCCAGGAAGGTGATCGCGGAGACGATGGCGGCCGAGGCGCCGGCGTTGATGCCGAGCAGCCCGGGGTCGGCGAGGGGGTTGCGGGTCAGCGCCTGCATCACTCCGCCCGCGAGGCCGAGGCCGATTCCGGCCAGGAGCCCCAGCAGGGTGCGTGGCAGCCGGGTCTCGCGGACGACGGTGTAGGCGGGCGCGTGCGGGTCGAAGAGCCCGTGCCACACCTCGCCGAGTGAGAACGGCCGGGCCCCGATGGCCAGGCTGGCGGCGGCGACGGTGAGCAGGAGCAACAGCGCGGCGAGCAGCCCCGCCGCGGGCCCTCCCCGCACCGGTGCGGCCGGGGGCGGCGCCGCCGGCGGCCTCGATGACTTGGTGACAGACACGTACCAGCTCCGCTACGGACCGAGAGCACGATCACACTGGACAACACGGACTTAGGTTAGGTTAACCTAACTTCGATCACGGCTCGAGGCCGACTCTCCCCCCAATCCCCCAATGAAGGAAGGCACCGTCATGCCCCATGCCCGGACCCCCTCCCAGCTGTCTCGCCGCGGCCTCCTGGCCGCGCTCGGCGGAATCGGCGCCGGCGCGCTGGTCACCGCCTGCGGCGGAGGCGGCGGATCGGGCACGGCGAAGAGCGGCGCGTCCTGGGCGTTCACCGACGACCGCGGGCGGAAGGTCACCGTGCGGGGCCGCCCGAAGCGCCTCGTCGCGTACGTCGGGACGGCCGCGGCCCTGCGCGACTACGGCGTCGGCGATCAGATCGTCGGGGTCTTCGGTCCCACGAAGCTCAAGGACGGCCGGCCGGACCCCCTCGCCGGCACCCTCGACGTGAACAAGGTCACGATCCTCGGCAACACCTTCGGCGAGTTCAACATCGAGAAGTACGCCGCGCTGCACCCTGACCTGCTGGTCACCAACATGTTCCTGCCGAACGCGCTGTGGTACGTGCCCGACAACAGCAAGGACAAGATCGCCGCGCTCGCCCCGAGCGTCGCCATCACCGCCGCCAAGGTGCTCCTGACCGAGCCCATCCGGCGATACGAGGAGCTCGCCGGCGCCCTCGGCGCCGACCTCAAGGCGCGGCAGGTCACCGACGCCAAGGCGCGGTTCGAACAGGCGTCGGCGACGCTGCGCGCGGCGGCCAAGGCGAACGGCGGCCTCAAGGTCATGGCCGCCTCCGGGAGCCCCGATCTGTTCTACGTCTCCGACCCGAACGCCAACGCCGACCTGCGCTACTTCCGCAGCCTCGGCGTCGACCTGATCGCCCCGAACAAGGTCAGCGCCCAGGGCTTCTTCGAGGACCTCAGCTGGGAGAACGCCGACAAGTACCCGGCCGACCTGATCCTGCTCGACGCCCGTACGTCCGCCCTGCAGCCCAAGGACCTGGCGGCCAAGCCCACCTGGGCGAAGCTGCCCGCCGTGAAGGCGGGCCAGATCACTCCCTGGCAGAGCGAGCCGAGGTTCAGCCACGCGGGCTGCGCCCCGCTCATCGAAGCACTCGCCGCCGCGATCCAGAAGGCCAAGAAGGTCCGCTGACCCGCGACGAGTTGACCCGCGAACTGACCTGCGACGAGCTGACCCGCGATGACAGGAGAACCATCGTGAGCACGACCGCGACCGCGGCCCCCTTCCGCTTCTTCGACCTGCACGTCGTACGGACCCGGAGCCTCGGCCCGTCCATGGTCCGGATCACGTTCGGCGGCGAACGCCTCACCGCTCTCGCCGCCGGCGGCCGGGACCAGCGTTTCAAGCTCTTCCTCCCCCACCCCCACCAGGACGCCCCCGTCGTCCCCGTCGACGCGGGCGAGGAGTGGTTCGCGCGGTGGCGGGAGATGGACCCGGCCGTACGGGCGGTGATGCGCTCCTACACCGTGCGCGAACAGCGCCGGGCCCCCGACGAACTCGACGTCGACTTCGCCCTGCACGGGGACGGCGGCCCGGCCTCCCGATGGGCGGCCCAGGCCCTCCCCGGCGACCGCGTCGTCGTGCTCGGCCCGACGACCCCCGACAACGGCGGCGTCGACTTCCGGCCCCCGCCCGGCACCGACTGGGTCCTGATCACCGGGGACGAGACCGCGCTGCCCGCCGTCGCCGGCATCCTCGCCTGGCTGCCCGCGGGCACGCGGGCGCAGGTGTGGCTCGAGGTGCCGCACGCGGCCGACGTGCGGGACCTGCCGACGGAGGCCGACGCCGAGGTCACCTGGCTCGTCCGGGACGGCGCCGCCCCCGGCCTCGTCCTGGACGCGGTCCGGGCCGCCACGCTGCCCGCCGGCACCCCGTACGCCTGGATCGCAGGCGAGGCCGGCGGCGTACGGGCCCTGCGCCGGCACCTGGTCGGCGAACGCGGCCTCGACCGCCGCGCCGTCGTCTTCACCGGTTACTGGCGCCGGGGCGCCACCGAGGAGGACCTGCTCGCCGAGGCCGTGGCCGGCACCGCCGCCGCCGACGACTGACTCTTGGAAGGACGACCTGTGACCTTCACGTCGCCCCTGCTCGACGCGCACACCGCCGAGCTGTACCGCAGCCTCGTCACCGCCGGCGTCGGCCGTGTGGCGGACCGGATCGCCTCGGTGGACCGGCCGTTCACCGGGATCGCCCCCGACCGGCTCGCCGAAGAGGTCGCCGCCGTCGACCTCGACCGGCCACTCGGCGACGCGACCGCCGCCCTCGACGAGCTGGAACACCTCTACCTCCGCGACGCCGTCTACTTCCACCACCCGCGCTACCTCGCCCACCTGAACTGCCCGGTGGCGATCCCCGCCCTGCTCGGCGAGGCGGTGCTGTCGGCGGTCAACTCCTCGCTCGACACCTGGGACCAGAGCGCCGGCGGCACGCTGATCGAACGCCGGCTGATCGAGTGGACGGCGCAGCGCCTCGGCCTGGGTCCGGCCGCCGACGGGGTGTTCACCAGCGGCGGCACGCAGTCCAACCTCCAGGCGCTGCTGCTGGCCCGCGAGGAGGCGTGCGCCAGGACCGCCCTTCCGCTGCCGGCCCCTGAAGAGGCGCGCGCCGGGACCGCGCTTCCGCTGCCGGCCCGCGAGGAGGCGCGCGCCGAGGCCGCCCGTCCGCTGCCAGCCCCCGAAGAGGCGTGCGCCGACCCCGCGCGGCTGCGCGTCTTCGCCTCCGCCTGCGGGCACTTCAGCGTCGTCAAGGCCGCCCGGCTGCTCGGGCTGGGCGAGGACGCGGTGGTCGCCGTGCCGTGCGACCGGGACCGGCGGATGCGCCCCAGCGCGCTGGCCCGCGAGCTCGACCGGTGCCGCCGCCAGGGCCTGGTGCCGATGGCGGTGGTCGCCACCGCCGGGACCACCGACTTCGGCAGCATCGACCCGCTCCCGGAGATCGCCGAGTTGTGCGCGGCGGCGGGCGCGTGGCTGCACGTCGACGCGGCGTACGGCTGCGGCCTGCTGGTGTCCCGCCGGCGCCACCTCCTCGATGGGATCGAACGCGCCGACTCGGTCACCGTGGACTATCACAAGTCCTTCTTCCAGCCGGTCAGCTCCAGCGCGGTGCTCGTACGGGACCGGGCGGCGCTGCGGCACGTGACGTACCACGCCGACTACCTCAACCCCGCGCGCAGCGCCGCCCGGGGCATCCCGAACCAGGTCGACAAGAGCCTGCAGACGACCCGGCGGTTCGACGCGCTGAAACTGTGGCTGACGCTGCGGATGATGGGCGCGGGCGGCGTCGGCGAGCTGTTCGACGCGGTGATCGACCTGGCCGCCGAGGCCTGGGCGCTGCTGAACGCCGACGCGCGCTTCGAGGTGGTCGTACGGCCCCGGCTGAGCACCGTCGTGTTCCGCTACGCGCCGCCCGGCGTGAGCGCCGGAGCGCTCGACCGGGCGAACCTGCACGCGGCCGCCGCGCTGTCCGCCTCCGGGGCGGCCGCCGTCGCCACGACGGTCGTCGACGGCCGCCACCACCTGAAGTTCACGCTCCTCAACCCGCGCACCACGACAGGCGACATCGCCGCCGTCCTCGACCTGCTCGCCGGACACGCCCGCGCCTACCTGGGAGACGACCTTGCCCACGCCTCATGACTTCGTCGCCATCGGACTGGGCCCCTTCAACCTCGGCCTCGCCTGCCTGACCGACCCGATCGACGAGCTCGACGGGGTGTTCCTGGAGAGCAAGCCGGAGTTCGACTGGCATCCGGGGATGCTCCTCGACGGCACGACGCTGCAGACGCCGTTCCTCGCCGACCTGGTCACGCTGGCCGACCCGACCTCGCCGTTCTCGTTCCTCAACTACCTGAAGGAGTCCGGGCGCCTGTACTCCTTCTACATCCGGGAGAGCTTCTTCCCGCTGCGCGCCGAGTACGTCGACTACTGCCGCTGGGCCGCAGGCCGGCTCGCCACGATCCGCTTCGGCCATCACGTGACGGCCGTGGAGTACGACGAGGCCGAGGAGGTGTACGTCGTCCATGCCGAGCAGCCACAGGGCCGCGTGACGTTCCGGGCGCGCAGCCTGGTCCTGGGCACGGGCACGCCGCCGTACGTCCCGGACTGCTGCCGCGACCTGCCCGGCGACGCGATCCACGCCGCCGACTACCTGCGGCACCGGTCCGCGCTGCGGGCGAAGCGCAGCGTCACGGTCGTCGGCAGCGGCCAGAGCGCGGCGGAGATCTACCACGACCTGCTGCAGGACATCGACCACCACGGCTACGAGCTCAACTGGGTGACGCGATCGCCGCGGTTCTTCCCGCTGGAGTACACCAAGCTGACGCTCGAGATGACGTCGCCGGAGTACGCCGACTACTTCCACGCGCTGCCCGCCGCGACCCGTGACCGGCTCTCCGCCGCCCAGAAGGGCCTGTACAAGGGCATCAACACCGGCCTCATCGACGAGATCTTCGACCTGCTGTACCGCAAGAGCCTGCACCGGCCGTGCCCGACGCGGCTGATGACCAACACGGCGCTGCGGGACGCGCGCTACGACGCCGGTTCGTACGCCCTCGGGCTGCGCCAGGAGGAGCAGGGCCGCGACTTCACCCTCGCCACCGAGGGCCTGATCCTCGCCACCGGCTACCGGTACGAGGTCCCCGCGTTCCTCGCCCCGGTCCGGGACCGCCTGCGGTGGGACGAGTCCGGCCGCCTCGCGGTCCGGCGCGACTACAGCGTCGACGCGACCGGCCGCGGCGTCTACGTGCAGAACGCCGAGTTCCATACGCACGGCTTCACAGCGCCCGACCTGGGCATGGCCGCGTACCGCAACTCCTGCGTCATCCGCGGCCTGCTGGGCCGCGAGCACTACCCGATCGAACGGTCGATCGCCTTCCAGGAGTTCGGCGCCGCGGTTTCGAGGGAGGTCGTGTCCGCGTGATCGTGTTCTCCCGTACCGACGACGTGCTCGGTGAGTTCGCACTCCGCCCCGTCGACCCGGCCGGCGACGCCGCGCTGCTGCACGAATGGGTCACCCACCCCAAGTCGGTGTTCTGGATGATGGGCGACGCGAGCCCGTCCGGCGTCGTCGCGGAGTTCGAGGCCATCGCCGCCCGGCCGGGCCACGACGCGTACCTCGGCCTGCACGAGGGCCGCCCGGCCTTCCTCGTCGAACGCTACGACCCGCGCCGCGAACTCGGCGAGGTGTACGACGCCCGCCCCGGCGACGTCGGGATGCACTTCCTCGCCGCGCCGACCGCCACACCGATCCACGGCTTCACCCGCGCCGTCATCGTCACCGTGATGGAGTTGCTGTTCGCCGACCCCGGCACGCGCCGTGTCATCGTGGAACCCGACGTGCGCAACACCGCCGTGCACGCGCTGAACGCGACGGTGGGCTTCGAGGTCGTAGGCACCGTCTCCCTGCCGGACAAGCAGGCCCTGCTGAGCGTCTGCCCCCGCGAGCGGTACGAGGCGACGCCGGGCGGAGACGACCGTCCCGACGCGACGCTGCCCGGGCACGACCGTCCCGACGCGACGCTGCCCGGGCACGACCGTCCCGACGCGACGCTGCCCGGGCACGACCGTCCCGACGCGACGCTGCCCGGGCACGACCGTCCCGACGCGGTCGCGCACCTGACGCCCGGACGCTGGGCGCACGCGAACCGGCTCCTGGTGCGCAAGGCCCTCGCCGAGTTCGCGCACGAGCGGCTGCTGGTGCCGGAGCGGCTGCCGGACGGCCGGTACGCCGTGCGCAGTGACGACGGCACCGTGGAGTACTCGTTCGCGGCGCGCGTGCTCGCGCTGGACCACTGGGACATCGACGCGCACTCCATCGTCCGGTGGCGCTCCGGCGCCGCGCTCCGGCTCGACGCGCTCGATTTCGTTGTCGAGCTGCGGCACACGCTCGGCCTCACCGAGGAGGTCCTCCCGGTCTACCTGGAGGAGATCAGCAGCACCCTCGCTAGCAGCGCGTACAAACTCGCCCGGCCCCCGGTCCGCGCGGCCGACCTGGCGCGGGCGGGCTCCATGGTCGCTCACCGCTCCTCACTCGCTCCGCGAGCGACCTCCTTCGTCGGCCGCTCACTCCGCTCGCTCGTCGGGGTCGCTTCCGGCTTCCAGGCCGTCGAGACCGGCATGACCGAGGGCCACCCCTGCTTCGTCGCGAACAACGGGCGGCTCGGCTTCGACGCCGAGGAGTACCAGTGGTACGCCCCCGAGGCCGCCCGGCCGGTCCGGCTGCTCTGGCTGGCCGCGCGCCGGGACCGCTCCACCTTCACGAGCGGCGCGGGCCTCGACCACGACGCGCTGATGCGCGCGGAGCTGGGCACGGCGACCCTTGAACGGTTCGCGGCCACGATGGCCGGCCTCGGGCTGGACCTCGCCGACTTCCACCTCATTCCCGTACACCCGTGGCAGTGGCGGAACCGGCTGTCGGTGACCTTCGCCGGTGAGGTGGCGCGGCGCCGTCTCGTACTCCTCGGCCCGAGCGAGGACGAGTACCTCGCCCAGCAGTCGATCCGGACCTTCTTCAACGTCGGCGCACCGTCGAAGCACTACGTGAAGACGGCCCTGTCCGTGCTGAACATGGGCTTCCTGCGCGGCCTGTCCGCGGAGTACATGGCGGCGACGCCGGCCATCAACGACTGGGTCGCCGACCTGGTCGCGGGCGACGAGGTCCTGAAGCGGACCGGCCTGACCGTGCTGCGGGAGCGTGCTGCGGTCGGGTACCACCATGAGCAGTACGCCGCCGCCTCCGCGAAGGGCTCCCCGTACCTGAAGATGCTGGCGGCGCTGTGGCGGGAGAGCCCGGTGCCGCTGCTCGGACCGGGCGAGCGGCTCGCGACCATGGCCTCGCTGCTGCACGTCGACCGGGCGGGCGACTCCTTCGCGAGCGCCCTGATCAACGGGTCGGGGCTGGACCCGGTCGCCTGGCTGCGCCGGTACCTCGACGCCTACCTGACGCCGATCCTGCACTGCTTCTACGCCCACGACCTGGTCTTCATGCCGCACGGCGAGAACGTCATCCTCGTGCTCGACGAGCGAGGCGTCCCGCAGCGCGCCATGTTCAAGGACATCGCCGAGGAGATCGGCGTGATGAGCGCCGACCGGCCGCTGCCACCGGAGATCGAGCGCGTCCGCGCGGACGTGCCCGAGGACATGAAGATCCTGTCGATCTTCACGGACGTCTTCGACTGCTTCTTCCGCTTCCTCAGCGCGATCCTCGACGCGGACGGCACCCTCGACGAGGACACGTTCTGGTCGACGGTGGCCGCCTGCGTCGTGGACTACCAGGACTCGGTCCCCCACCTGGCCGACCGGTTCGCCAGATACGACCTGTTCGCCGAGCGGTTCGCGCTGTCCTGCCTCAACCGGCTGCAACTACGGAACAACCGGCAGATGGTCGACCTCGCCGACCCGGCCGGCGCCCTGCAACTCGTCGGCACCCTGGACAACCCCATCGCTCGCTTCGCCCCCTGACACAGAGCGGCCGCGTCGTCGTTTCTCAGCGGGGCTCAGGCCGTTGGCCGGGAGTGTCCGGCCGGAGAAGCCCGGTCGGCACCCAGGTGATGACGCGGTCGAAGAAGGGCCCGGCGGGACCGGCCTCGGGCTGGCGGGGTGGCGTGGTCACATCGCTGGTCAGGGGCCTGATGACTGTGGTCGTGCGCTGACCAGAGCGGCTTCCACGGCACGGAGAAAGCCCAGTGCGGCGTCCAGGTCGGCGCTGTCACCACCGGCGGCCGCGGACAGGATTGTGGCCCACTCGTGGCGGACGAGGGCGTAGTTCGTCTTGCCATGTTGGGTCGCCCGTACGGTCACGCCACGACCATCGTCGGGGTCGGCTTGGCGTTCGATCAGGCCCTTGCCCTCCAACGTGCGCAGCACGGCGGACAGGTTGGTGCGTTGCAGCCCGGTGGCGGCGGCGATCCGGCTGGGCGGCGCGGCCGGAACGCCGAGCAGGTAGCGCATCACCATGCCTTCGGACTGCGACAGCGGGACGGCCCGTTCGTCGGCGTAGCCGCGGAACTGGATCTCCCGGGCGATGATGAGCACCAGGTCGGCCAACTCGGCCCAGCGTAGATCGTCGGCCGAGTCGCGCCTGCGATCAGGTTCAGTCACTGCCACTCCACCAGGGTAGGCCCTCCGCTCAGGTACTTATGGTCACATACTTATAGACACATAATAATTATGGACATATAGTGATGAGCTCATAACTACTTCTCGAGGAGTTGCCCGTGACATCGACGATTACCCCGGCCGACTCCCGGCCGGCCTCACCCCGCTCCGTCGCCCGCGCGGGCGGGCTGCACCCGATCGGGGTGTTCATCCTGCTGGCCGGTGCATTCCTGCCGATCATGGACTTCTTCATCACCAACGTCGCCCTGCCCGATATCGAGGCCTCGCTGCACGCCTCGCCCTCCGCGCTGGAACTGGTGATCGCCGGCTACGGCGTGGCGTACGCATCCCTGCTGGTCCTGGGCGGTCGGCTGGGTGACCGCTACGGCCGCCACCGCCTTTTCCTCGGGGCACTCGTAGGCTTCGTGCTGGCTTCGCTCGCCTGCGGCATCGCGCCGACCATCGGGGTGCTGATCGCCGCGCGGATCATTCAGGGCGCCTGCGCCGCACTGCTCATCCCGCAGGTGCTGGCCACCTTCCACCACACCCTGGATGGCGAACGCAAGGCCCGTGCGCTGGCCCTGTACGGTGCGACCTCCGGCATCGCCGCGGTCGTCGGCCAACTCGTGGGCGGTCTACTGGTCAGCGCCGACATCGCCGGCACCGGGTGGCGTCCCATCTTCCTGGTCAACGTGCCCATCGGGCTGGTCGTGCTGCTGGTCGCGGCCCGTATCGTGCCGGCCACCCGCTCGGCGCACCCGGTCGGCGTCGACCTGCCTGGTACCGCGCTGTTCGCCGCCACCATCGTCGCCCTGCTGATCCCCCTGACCGAAGGGCACTCGCTGGGCTGGCCGTGGTGGACCTGGCTCCTGATCGCCCTGGCGATCGTCCTCGGCTTCGTCATCCACACCGTGGAGAAGCGCGCCGAGGCACGCGGCGAGGTGCCGCTGCTGCCGCCGTCACTCCTGCGGCTGCCGTCGATGTCCCGAGGCCTGATCATGGTGCTGGCCTTCAGCATCGGGTTCGGCGCATTCATGTTCGTCTTCGCCTTGACCGTCCAGGACGGACTGCACGCCGACGCACTGCACGGCGGCCTCGCCATCGTGCCGATGGCCCTGCTGTTCTTCCTCGGGTCACTGTTCGCGCCGCGCCTGATCACCCGCTTCGGCCGGGCCGCACTGTCCGCCGGCGCGCTGGTGCAGTTGGTCGGCCTGGCCTGGCTGGTCGCGGTCCTGGTAACGGACTGGCCGCACGTCGGCCTGTGGACCATGGCCGCGCCGCTGGCCCTGGCCGGCGCCGGGCAGTCGATGTTGTTCGCCGGGCTGTTCCGCAGCGTGCTCGCCGACGTCCCCACCCACCTGGGCGGGATCGGCAGCGGCGTGCTCATCACGCTGCAACAAAGCGGGCTGGCGCTCGGCGTCGCCACGCTCGGCACGCTCTACCTGGCCCTGGCCCCGCACAGCGTGCCACACGCGTTCGCCGCCGCCGAGTACGTCCACATCGCGATCGTCGCGCTCCTCGCCGTCGGCGCCGCCGCCCTGCCCCGCTTCAACCGGACCACGACCGACACCCCCGTGATCGACGCCTGACCCACACTGCTCAACGCGATCGCGGCGGCACTGCGGGCTCGGCCCACGCCTGGTGTGGCCAAGGCCGTCCTCGCCGATGACCACCTTTTCACCGGAACGATCGCCACCCACGTGCTCACCGCCGTCCGCCAATGGCTCCCGAACGCCGCACTCGTGCTCGCCATGCACGACCGGCCGGCGGACACGGCCTGCCTGGGCCCCGCTTGGACCACCACGTCGCTCGACGAATACCCCTGATCCGGTGCTGATGATCAAGAGCGAGACGAAAACGATCTTGAAGCTGTAGCCTCTGCTCTGCCGTTTGGCGCCCGCTGGGGAACACGCTGCCCGGCTTGGCAGCGGCATCCCCTGTGGAGACACCCTCATCGAGGATAGGAAGGCACGTTGAAACAACGTTCCAGGGCAGTGGTGGCCGCGGCGGCCACCATGTTCGCCTGCACCATCGCGGCTCAGCCCGCCTTCGCGGATGGTTCTGATCCTGCCGGCCTGGTAGTGATATCGGGCACCAGCGCGCTGCCGGCGGGTTGTGGGCTGGCCGAGGGCAACGGTTACGTGCTGAACCCGAATGCCGAGGTTCAGCCCATGGCGGCGCGGGATCCGAAGAATTCGAAGCATCTCGTCGCGATTTACCAGCAGGACCGGTGGAACAAGTACGGCAGCAACGGAGCCGTCACCGTCGTGTCCAACGACGCCGGCGTGACCTGGCACAAGTCGGCGGCGCAGCCCGCCTTCTCCCACTGCAACGGCGGCACCGCGGCCAACGGCGGGGACTACGACGTCACGACGGACCACTGGATCACGATCACTCCGTCCGGTGCGGCGGTGGCAGCGTCGTTCTCGCTGTCGCGTACCGGTCAGGTGACGGCGATGCTGGTGTCGCGGTCCGCCGACGGCGGTGAGCACTGGGATGCCCCGGTGACCCTCCAGCGGGACGACACCACGGAGTTCTTCAACGACCGCCCGGCGATCACCGCCGACCCGTACCACCCGGGCGTGGTCTACGCGGTGTGGGACCGTTCCTTCAGCGAGTCGGACGGCACCTGGGGCCAGCCGGTCTACATGGCGAAGTCGACCGACGACGGGAAGACCTGGACTTCGAAGAAGGTCTACGACTTCCCGACCAACAGCGGCGCCATCGGTGCCGTGGTGCAGCCGATGGCCGACGGGACGCTGCTGCTCGGCATGCACGTGGAGACCGACACCACCGCCGCCACCCAGGTCGTCCGCTCGACCGACGGCGGCGACACGTGGTCGACACCGACGCTGAACGCGGCGGCGCCGTTCACCGTGGGCACCAAGATCCCGGACCCCGACAATGGGACCGACCCGGTGCGCAACGCGTCGCTCCCGCTGCTGGCGGTCCAGCCGAACAGCAAGGTGGTGAACGCGGTCTGGCAGAGCCAGAACGCCGACGGCACCTTCCACGTCGCGTACGCGCGGTCCACGGACAACGGACAGACCTGGTCCACCCCGGTTCGCGTGGACAAGACGCCCACCGGCTCGGCCGCCGTACCGGCGATCGCCGTGTCTCCCGCCGGCGTCGTGGGGATCACGTACTACGACTTCCGGAACAACACGTCCGCCGCCACGCTGCCCACCGACTTCTGGGCCACGACCTGCGCGGAGGACTGCACGGAGTCCGGATCGTGGAACGAGCAGCACGTGGAGGGTTCGTTCGACGCGCGGACGGTGCCGTTGACGAGTTCCGGCCGGATGATCGGTGACTACACCGGCCTGGTCTGGACGACCGGCTCGACCTTCCTGGCCGTGTACGGCGTGGCCACCGGCAACACCAGCAACCCGGTGGACATCCACAGCGACACCTTCTACCGCTGACCGGCATGGTGCGGCCCGTCGGCGTTTCCAGCGCCGACGGGCCGCACCGTGCGGTTCGGCCGTGCACACCGACCACGGTGTGCACGGCCAGGTCACATGACTTACAGGCCGGTCGGGTCGGTACACGACCCGGCCGGCCTTGACGTTGAGCGAGCACTCGCGGCCCGCGTCCTGGCGCTGCCGAACGCCGGGACCTGAGGTCCATTCAGGACCCCAGAGGTTAGGCTTCGAGCCTCTATCCACGAAAATCCGAGCAGGCGATAGTTGGCGTGCACCGAAAACAGGTGCCCACCAGATGAACGGCACCGTGAATTCACCGGTCAGCCCATTGGTGGCACTCGTCGATATTCGAAGGAATCGCCAATGCGGAAGTTGGCCGTCACCATGGCCGCCGCCCTCGCCGTGGTCGGCGCGGGAGCGTCAACGGCGTCCGCCGCCACGACCGTCGCCAAGCCCAAGACGAGCGGCTCGTGGAACCTGGACAGGAAGATCAAGCCGAAGGACATGGTGACCGACGGCACCTGGAAGCTCGATCTGAAAAAGAAGCACAAGCAGCTCACGATCAAGGTTCACGTCCACATCTACTCCCCGACGGACAGCGGCGACGGGATCGCCTACCTCCGCATCGGAACGCCCGGGCATTATGCGACGAAGAAGGTCGAGCCGTTCGGCAAGGCGGATGTGCGGAAGACCCTCGTGCTGGACGGCAAGGCGGCGACGCGGATCTACGTCCGCAAGTGCCGGGTCCTGGTAGAGCCGGGCACGACCTGCAGCCCGGAGAAGCGCGTGAAGTGATCCACGGGCACGCCGTCTCCCGTTGCGGAAGCGCGCGTCCGTCACCGGGCCCGGCACAAAATCAAGTACATCAAGGTCCGGGCATGTAACGGCAGGACCGGTTACGCCGTTGCGATTTACCTCAAGGCGCTCGCCCGCCCCGCTGAAACGGCTTGGTCGCTGCCGAGCGGCCGGGGCGCGTCCGCTCCGGCCGCGGGCGGTCACGATTCGGTGGGGAAGACGATGCCGCACTGGGCGCGGATCTCGTCCATGACGCGGAGCGTGGTGATCGAGTCGTCGAGGGGGCGGATCGTGGACTGCGGTCGTCCGGCGGTGATGCAGCGGGCGTCGTGGGCGGTGCGCGGTTCGGTGAAGGTCAGTGCCGGGCCGCCGTGCGGAGTGAGGATGAGGTCACCGGGCTGGTTGAACGGGCCGGGCAGGATGAGGGTCCCGTGCGATCCGGCGATGGTGGCCGTGGTCGGAGTGTCACTGCCTGGTTGCCATTCGGGTCGCGGAGGACGGCGGAGATCTGGCCATTGACGCCCGCCGGGTGAGGCTGCCCGACGGTTAGGACCTGCCGGACGATGTCGTATCTGGGCAGGAAGAGAGTCCACAGTGCCTCCGCGCAGAACAGCGTCTCTGATCAGCTTAGGGATCCGCAGTCATGTTGGGCGTCGTGACTGGAGGATCTACCCACCGGGGCGGGGTGGCGTGGGCGTGCAGGTGGAAACCCGCACCCAATGCCGCTCCCTTGGGCCGGTGCCGTGGACGGCCCCGGCTGGTGAGGGTGGTTGAGCTGATCGTGTGCACGATAGTCGTGCGCGCGCCCTGGTACCCGCAGGCCGCCCGAGGCAGTCTGTGGTCCGTGTGAGCGCGTCCCTCCGGACGCTGACCCGCCGCCCCTTGGGGGCCGAGGGTGGAGGGTGCCCCGCGTCGCCTGGGCACGGGGCGTGAGGTTCGGCGCGGGGTGGTGCCGGTCTTGGACCGATCCTCCCCGCTGGCCTGAGAAGGCGCGGTCGGGGTGATGACCGCGCCCGCTTCGAGGGTGTCGACGACGCGGGAGATGGCCATCTGGCCGGTGGCGCGGTCGGCGGTGGTGGTGTGCTGGTGGGTGAGGCCGCGGGCGGCGATGCGCCGCCACGCGCCGTGGTCGCGGTCGCCTCGCCAGCCACAGTCAAGGTTAGGGCAGATCGCCCACTTCCACCCGGGAGTGGTGAGCCGGTCGGGTGCCTTGCAGTGCCGCAAGGGGACCAGGCACTGCGGGCAGTGCTTGGAGGTGTTCTTCGGCGGGACGGTGACGACGGCGATGCCGGTCTCGGCGGCCAGATGCCGCATGTTGCCGACGATCTGCCCCCGCACGGCCTGGGACAGACGGGTGTTGAGGGTGCGGCCCATGCCCTTGGCCTCCATCGACCGCAGATCCTCCACATAGATCACGCTCGCACCCGCTGCGATCGCCTGGTCCACTGCCCAGCGGGCGGCCGACCAGGCGAGTGCGTCGTTCAGGCCCGACCGGCGGTCGGCCACGTGCCGGTGTTCGGTCGTCAGGACGGCGTGTTTGGCGGCCAGGTGGTGGTCCTCCTGGTCGGCGATGAGGCGGGCGTAGGTGTCGGTTTTGGCGTGCAGGTGTTCGCCGTGGCGGCGCAGCCGGTGCTGGCGGGCCATCACCCCACCGGCCCGGAACATCGCCCCGGCCCCGAGTGCGGTGATGGTGCCGTCGGGATGCAAGCGGCAGGCCCCGGCGCTGAGCAGGGTGTTCAGGCCCCAGTCGACGCCCAGCGCCGTCGTGTGACCCTTCCGTTCGGCCTTGGGAACAGGGTGGGAGAACGCCAAATCCGCGTGCACTTTCTGGCCCTGCGGGCGCAGTGTGGGCAGGTGCAGCACCGCATCGGGCGGGACTGTAGGCGGCAGCGTGACCGGACAGGCCACCCAGGACCACTCCGTGTACGAGCGCGGATCCGGGCGGCCGGGCAACTGCAGCCGCAACAGCACCCTGGCCGGGTCATCGTCGGCGCGTTCCAGGGTAGCTTGCTGCCGGTCCACCGCGGCCAGCACCAGCATCCGCGCCACGCGCGGCGCCTCCTCCAGTTCGAACACATCAACCGGAAGCCGCCCATACCTGCCGACGAATGCGGTGATCTGCCTTGTGCGCGCTTTGATCACGCTGCCGGACAGCGCCCTGCCGTCCCGGATCGCTTCACGGACGGCGTGCCATTCGGCCTGCGTGCGCTTGGCCGGGTCAGCGGGCCAGGTCGCCAGGATCCCGGTGACCTTCTCGGCACGGTGCTGCGCACCGCGCAGGATCCGCCCGGCTTGTTCTTGCGCCATCCGCACGATCCGGTCATTGACCTTGACCCCGCCGGGAACGGTCACGCCCCAGCCCAGCCTCCGCAACGCCATCCACGCATTCGACGGCAAGACACGGCCCGCGCCATCCACCCCGTCCGCCAGCACGGCCACATCCTCGGCGTTCCAACGCTCCGCCAGCAGACCGGCGGCCATCCCAGCGACCAGGTCCGCGCACCAGCCCACCCGCTCAGCCACCGTCCGAGCCGTCAAGGCCTCACCGGTCTCCTCATCCACCCCACCACGCAGCAGCCCGCGGGCGGCCGCGGTCCGCGCCACCTGGCCGTCGGCCAGCGCAAGCTTACGGCTCATGCGACACGACCGGACGACACGCGACCAAACATGTACGCACAGTAGCGGACTGTATCTGCAATCCGCTCGGTGATTCGAAAATCCGAGCGAGGCAAGCCCGCCAGGGCCTCAACGGCCTACCGGCGAAACGCCGTCGGGTGTGCACACCGCTTCCGCCATCGTGAGCAACCACCGCAACTCGACGCCCTCGAGTGAGGGCTACGGAACATCACAGATCCCCAGGGAAACCTGTGAGCCTCCGCCCGGCCGCGAACCTGGCGATCTCGATGGCCTCCTCGGCGTTCAGCGCGAGGGGCTTCTCGACCAGGACGTGCTTTCCGTGCTCGAGGGCGAGCCGCGCGCAGGTCAGGTGGGCGGTGTGCTCGGTGGCGACGTAGACGACGTCGATGTCGGAGGCGGCGGTCAGCTCCTCGTACGAACCGTGGGCGCGGGGGATGCCGTGGCGGCGCGCGAAGTGCTCGGCGCGGCCGTGGTCGCGGGAGGCGACGGCCGTGAGGCTCTGGCGGGTGTGGCGGCGAACGGAACGGGCGAAGCGCTCGGCGATCCAGCCGGTTCCGAGGATGCCCCAGCGCAAGGCGGGGGCGGTCATCGGGTCGGGGGTACGCGCGGCGGGCAGGGCCGCGGGGAAGGCGGGCATCGCGAGGGCTCCTCTAGAGCGCCGGGGCCTGGACCGGGACGGTTCTGCCGCCGTTCCCCATGGAGTCGATGACCGCCGCCGCGACGGCGCTCGCGGTCAGCCCGTCGCGGGCCGTGGCCAGTGGGGACGGCGTGCCCGCGGTGATCGCGTCGATCCAGGCCTGGAGTTCGAGCCGGTACGCGTCGGCGAACCGGGGCCGCCAGTCGGCGGGGTGGCCGGTGGACCGCCCGCGGTCGGCGTCGGTGACGATGCGGGCCGGGTCGGCGAGCGCGACCGTACCGCGGTCGCCGACGATCTCACAGCGGATGTCGTAGCCGTAGCCGGCGTTGAGGAACACCTCGACGGTGGTCAGGGCGCCGTCGGCGGTGCGGAGCAGGATCAGCTGAGGATCCTGGAGCCCGGTCGCCGGAGCGCGGCGCGGGGCGTGCCATTCGACCTCGGTGATCGGAGAGTCCAGCAGCCAGGGAACGGTGTCGAACTCGTGGATCGCCGAGCCGGTGACGCTGGACTCGCTGGTGGCGCCCGGCGCGGAGGCCACCCCGCGGCTGACGCAGTGCAGCAGCAGCGGCACCCCGCAGGTCCCGGCGGCGAGCGCGGCCTTCAGCTCCACGTACGCCGGGTCGAAACGACGCATGAAACCGAGCGAGATCAGTCCTGTCCGTCCCGCTGCCCGTACGACGCGTACGCATTCGGCCAGGGTCGGTGCCAGTGGCTTCTCGCACAGCACGGGCTTGCCGGCCCGTACCGCGGCGATGGCCAGGTCGGCGTGGGTGGCGTCGTGTGAGGCGATGACGACCGCGTCGACGGCGGGATCGGCGATCAGCGCGAAGGCGTCGTCGACGGTGCGGGCGTCCCGTACGCCGGCCGCGACGGCGCGGGCCCGGGCGGGGTCGATGTCGGCCACCGCGGTGACGGCGGCGCCGGAGACATGGCGGTGCAGGGTGTTCACGTGGTCGGCGCCCATGATGCCGGTGCCGATGACACCGACGCGGATCTCGCTCACGGCAGGCTCACCCACGTCCCCGTCCGGGCGGACCGGGTCATGGCGTCGAGCACGACGGCGGCGCGGACGGCGTCCTCGAGTGTGGCGCCGTACGGCGTCCGCTCGGCGATGGACCGCAGGAAGCGGTACGCCTCGATGACTTTCAGATCGTCGTAGCCCATGCTGATCCCGGCGCCGGGCTGGAAGGCGGCGTACTCGCCGTCCCCCGGCCCGACGTGGACGGTGCCGACCGGCTGATCCTGGTAGTCCGTTCCCCGGCTGACGCCCAGTTCACCCATCCGGCGGAAGTCCCAGAACAGCGCGCCCCTGGTGCCGTGGATCTCCACGCCGTAGTTGTTCTGCTCGCCCACCGAGACCCGGCAGGCCTCCAGGACGCCACGCGCCCCGGAGGCGAACCGCAGCAGGCAGGAGACGTGGTCCTCGTTCTCCACCCGTCCCCGCTCCCCTCCCGCGGACCGGGTGTGCCCGGCGGTGGCGCCGGCCGGGCGGGCCCGCTCGGGTACGAACACGGCGGTGTCGGCGACCAGTGATGAGATCTCGCCGAGGAGGAAGCGGGCCAGGTCCACGCCGTGCGAGGCGAGATCGCCGAGCACGCCGCTGCCGCCGCGCTCGCGCTCGTACCGCCAGGTCAAGGCGCCATCGGGGTGCGCCGCGTAGTCGCTGAACAGCCGGATGCGGGCGTGGGTGACGGCGCCGATCTCCCCCGCGGCGATCATCTCCCGGGCCGTCTCGACGGCCGGGGCGTTGCGGTAGTTGAACCCGACGGTGCCCTGGACCCCGGCCTCGCCGGCCGCGTCGGCAACCGCGCGGGCGTCCGCGGCGGTCAGGCCGACGGGCTTCTCGATCCAGAGGTGCTTGCCGGCCTCCGCCAGCGCCACGCCGATCTCACGGTGCAGGAAGTTCGGGGCGGTGACGCTGACGGCGGCGACACGCGGGTCGGCCACCACGTCACGCCAGTCACGGGTCGCCGTGGCGAAGCCGAATCGGGCGGCGGCCTCCTCGGCCCGGCCGGGCACCTCATCGGCGACCGTGACCGGCTCCGGGCGCAGGTCCAGCTGCGGAAAGTGATGCAGCACCCGGGCGTACGCCTGGGCGTGCACCCGGCCCATCCAGCCGAACCCCACCACGGCCACGCCCAGGGGGCGATGACGGGCCATCGGTCACCTCACCCGGACTCGTACTCGGCGAGGAAGGGCGTCGAGCGCCCCGGCCTCCGCGCGTGGCGGTTCGACCCTGCTCACGTGGTGACCTCACTGACCTTGGGAAATGAGCGCTAGAGCGCTCTAGGTCCGCCCACTATGTGCCGGGTCGCTCGGGGATGTCAAGAGCCGGAAACCCGCACGTACGCCGTTCGTCCTCACGAGCGGCGAGTCCCGGAATGACGGTTGCCGGATGGCGAGGTCGAACAGAACGGGGCAAGATCACAAGGAGTAGATCCCCGGCGAGAGGCGTGGACGGATGACTGGAACCCGAGGCCACGACCGTCCGTGTCCGGTGAGCCCCCCGACGGGCACCTGGGCGACGGTGCTCCTCCCACTCGACGAAGACGACGATCTGCGCTGGGAGCATGTCGGCGAGCAGGTGGACCGGCTCATCGCCGCCGGTGTCGACGGCGTGTACACGGGTGGATCGGCGGCCGAGTTCTGGACACAGGATGAAGCGGAGGTCGATCGGCTCACCTCGCTGGTGGCCGAGCGCTGCGCGTCGGCGGGGACGCCGTTCCAGATCGGCTGCGCCCATCCCAGCCCGCAGGTCGCCCTTCACCGGCTCCGCCGCGCTCGGGAGCTCGCTCCCGCGGCGATCCAGGTGATCCTGCCGGACTGGTTCACCGTCACCGACCGCGAGGCGATCGCCTTCCTGCGCCGACTCGCCGACGAGGCGACACCGGTACCCCTGGTCCTGTACAACCCCCCGCACTCCAAGCGCGTGCTGACCCCGGACGAATTTGGACGCCTGTGCGATGAGATCCCGGAGATCATCGGGCTCAAGGTCGGCGACGGGGACGATGCCTGGTACGAGGCGATGCGCCCGGTGATGGAGCGTGTTTCGGTGTTCGTACCGGGCCACCATCTCGCCTCCGGCCACCGTCGCGGCGCGGCCGGCGCGTACTCCAACGTCGCCTGCCTGAATCCCCGCGCCGCCGTGGCCTGGTGGCACGCCATCCGCGACGGCCTCCCCACCGCGATGTCCACCGAAGCGCGCCTCAACGCCTTCATCGGCGAGTTCATCCAGCCGCTCCAGCGCGAATACTGCAACGCCGCGCTCGACAAACTGCTGGCGACGATCGGCGGCTGGTGCCCGATCGGCACACGGCTGCGTTGGCCGTACTCCGGCGTGCCCGCCGAACACGCCGAAACGCTGCGCGCCATCGCCCGCGAACGCCTGCCCGACTTCGTCTCCTAGGGGGTCATTCCTTTGGGGGGTCCTGCCGGAGAAGTCCGGTCAGCACTCGGGTGATGACCCGGTCGAAGAGAGGCTCGGCGGCCTCGGGAGGGCGGGCCGCCAGCGCGGCGGCCAGGTGAGGGTGGCGACCCGCCGTCACGACCTCGCTCAGGTAGGCCGCCTGGTCCCGCTGCCACTGCGGGAGTGTACGGCCGGTGGTTCCCTGCGCGATCTCCGCGCGCGCCAGGAGCGCGACCAGGCCGTTCAGCACGCCGATCGCCTCCAGCTTGGTACGGGGGTCGACGCCGATGCCGGAGAGGGTGGCCAGCGCGTGCTCGAGGTAGTCGACCGCGTTCGGTCCGATCGGGCCGCCCAGGCCGCCCGCGTCGAGCAGCCAGGGATGACGGAGGTAGATGTCGCGGCTCCGCCGGGCCAGGGCCAGCAGATCCTGGAGCCAGTGCCCGGTGCCGGGCGCGGCGAGATCGACCTCTCCGTTCACCTCGTTGATCATCAGTTCGATCAGCTCGTCGCGGGTGGCGACGTAGCGGTAGAGAGATGCCGGTCCGGTGCCGAGGGCGTCCGCCACCGCTCGCATGGTGACGGCGCCGAGCCCGTCCGCGTCGGCGAGCGCGACGCCCGCTGCGGCGATTCGGCTCCGGCTGTACTCGGGCGCCGGGCCGCGCGCCCCACGCTCAGGTCGTAGCCAGATGCTGCGGTCGGACCCCTCGGTCACACCCTCACCTTTCTGCGAACGCCGTTTGCAGTATCGTAGCCGAACGACTTTATGCGAACGTCGATCGCAGTAGGGAGATGACATGGTCGACCGATCAGCAACCGGGCGGGCTCTGGAATGGACGCCGACCCGGTACACGGCCAACGGCGGGGTGGACATCGCGTTCGATCGCCTGCGCGGGTCACGCGGCGAGCCGCTCCTGCTCATCATGGGACTGGCGGTCTCCCGCTTCTGGTGGCCGGCCGGCCTGTGCGAGGCCTTCGCCGACGCGGGTTTCGAGGTCGCCCGCTACGACCAGCGCGACGCCGGCCAGTCCACCCGCATGCCGGCGACCCCGGCCGGCAACCCCTTCTCCGCGCTGTTCGGCAAGCGCGGAAGTCCGTACACCGCCGAGGACATGACCGACGACGCGGTCGCCGTCCTGGACGCTCTCGGCTGGGAGCGGGCGCACGTCTTCGGGCACTCCCTGGGAGGACAGCTCGCGCAGCGCGTCGCCCTCCGCCACCCCGACCGCGTGCTCAGCCTGACGTCCTCCGCGGCGGTCCCCAGCGACGTGTCCGGGCTGGGCGTGCTGCGCTACCTGCGGTTCGGCCTGCTCGCGAAGCTGGCCCGCATGCGGTTCCCCGAGGGACGCGAGGGCGACATCGAGGCGGCTCTGGCGGTCTGGCGCGGCATCGCCTCACCCGGCTACCCGTTCGACGAGGCGGCCGCCCGCGCGTGGATCGAAGCCGAAGTGGACAGCGGGCCCCGCGACAAGAAGGCGCAGAGCCGGCAGATCGGCGCCCACTGGCACGGGCCGCGGCTTCACGAGCTCCATCTGCCCACGTTGGTCCTGCACGGCGAGCAGGACCAGCTCCTGCGGGTCGCCGCCGCACGCGCCACCGCGCGGGCCATCGAGGACGCGCGGCTGGTGACCCTCCCCGGCGTGGGCCACGACCTCCCCGCCGCCCTGTGGCCGGACATCGCCCGCGAGGTCCGCTCGACGGCCGACGGAGCGGCACGCCGCGAGAATGGTTCTGTCGACGTCTAGCGGCAGCGTTCGCCGATGAGTTCGGGCAACGCCCCTGATCAGAAGAACAGCCCGGCGATCGCCACCAACGAGTCCTTCGGCGAAGCACACATGTTCGCGCGAACGTGTGTGAGGTGACGCCGAACCTCGACGGGTTCGGCGTCCGGCTAGGTGGCGATAGCGCGGCGAAGGAGTCCAAGGCACCGCTCGGCCTGATCGGTGTCGCTGCTGGCCACGGCGATACCGTTGGCCAGTGTGAGCAGGTCGGAGACGTCGAGATCGGTATCGACGGCGCCACGGCTTTGGGCGTGTGTCAGCAACGTGGACGCGGTCGTGCGCATCGACTTGTGCCAGCGGTCGAACAATGCCGAGCGCTGCCCACCCTGATCGTCGGGGATGGCCAGCGCCAGCTCGCGTTTTGCGGCCACGTGCGCGATGAAGGCTCGCAGCCAGCCGAAGAGCGCGTCAGCGGGCGACTCATCATCGAGCAGGGCCTCGCCCTGGGTGCAGAGCGCAGCCACCTCGTCGGCGTAAACGGCGATGATCAGCTCTCGGCGCGTCGGGAAATGCCGGTACATCGTGGCGTTGCCGATCCCGGCCCGGCGGGCGATGTCGTCGAGAGGCGCGTCGACACCACGCTCGCCGAAGACCTCCCTGGCGGTGGCCAGCAGTCGCTCGTAGTTGCGCTGCGCGTCGGCCCGGCGGGGTCGCTGCGGCGGTCCTTGGCGTGCCGCGGAGCCGGCGTCGGCCGATGACATGACCCTCCTTGCTAACCGGGGATATCCCCGATTACAGTACCGGAGCAGACTAACCGGGGAGCTCCCCAGTTACGCCTCGGCTTGATGGAGGAGACATCGCATGTCAGAACAGACGGAGGCTGCTACGTCGGTCGCCAGCGCGGCCGAGGTCCACCGGCGCATCGTCGAGTTGTTCAGTGCGGGCCGGCGCGAGGAGGCCCTGGCGCTGATCGATCCTGACGTCATCGACCACCGCGGAGGCGCTTTGGGCGATCACAAGGGCGCGGCCGCCTGGAGACAAAAGTGGGAACACATGGATGACGGCGTCCAGTCGACGGTCGAGCACAACGTTGCTTCCGGTGATTTCTCCGTCAACCGCTATACCGTTCGCGGCACTCACGCGGCGTCCGGGCGACGTTATGAGGTCACCGGCATCGACATGGTCCGCGTGCGGGACGGCAAGATCGTTGAACACTGGGCCCTGCTCGACTCGGCCGCGATGCGACACCAGTTGGGCGTCGGCGAAGACGCCTGATAACGACGGTTTTCAGCGGGTGACGTCCCGTCGGCGCTGGCTTAGGCGATCGATGCGCGGGTCTACTGCGTTGGTGAGATGTCATAGAAGCTTGGTCCATCAAGGTAGCGAATGGTATTGGCGTCGCGCCGTATAGTTTCTTCGCTTTCATGCATGAGAATGACAATGCCAGGATAGGTGAGATCATCTACGGTTCGATAAATAGGCTGGCCAGGCTGCACGGCGATTTTCAACTCATAGAAGCTCTCAAGGCGGTGAAGTGTTGATAGGTCTCGATATCGCCGCAGGATCCCCGTGGCAGGGGAGACGAGACCGACAAAGGCGCAGAAATTCCGATCTGGCCGGCTTTCCTGGTAGGTGGCGAGAAATTGAGCCGGGTCGAGGTAAGCCATGACGGTCCAGTCGAGTTGCGATTCACCTTGCGCGACTTGTGCATAGTACGGCAGGCCGGCGCCACATATCCGGGCGCCCACCTCGACGAGAACCGGCCCACGAGATGTTACTCTGATCTCCAGATGTGCTGCGCCATATCGAATTTCGAGCGCGTCGAGCACCTCGATTGCATAGGCAGCCAATACGTCCTGAACGGCCCCGGATCGCGGCATCAGGTATTCGGTGTCGACAAGATCGAGCATACCATTGACGGAAATCCGCGTCGTACACCACACATCGCAGATACGATGATTTCCATCGCGACTCACAGTGTTTACAATATATTCGGTTCCGCGTAGATATTCTTGCGCGAGGGCACCGACATTGCGAGTCGAAAAGATATTATTGGCGCCGTGAATCCGGGAAAATGCAGCCGCAGACTGATCTGGGGTATCGCAAACGAAAATCGAGTCGCCACCCGAGCTTCGGATCGGCTTCACAACAATACGACCACCAGTGGCGGTGTGCCAGTCCATCAACTCGGTTGCGGATTCGACTCGCTTTTGCCGGGCAGCAGCCAAGCCCGCCTGTCTTACCGTCTCAATCATGACATACTTGTCTCGCCGAGCAGCACTCAACCGTGTTCCATTGCCGGGAAGATCCAGGGCCTCGGCTAGAGCATCAGCGAGCTCCACTCCGATCTCGCCACCGGCTAGTACCGCTGTCGGCTGGTACTCGGCGACCTTGGCGATGGTTGTGGCCAGATCGCCAGTGTGCACGATGTTCGCCACGTACCCGGTTGGGCCCGACCAGTCCTCGTAGACGCGTGGGATGTCGACCGTGCTCTGCACCCGTATCAATTGAGCTCCGGCCTTGCGGAACTGATCGACAAGTATCTGAGTCGGCGCATACGAGTCGACGATGACAACGAATGGCGGAGAATGCATCTAATCCCCCAACGGAGTCGGCGCAGCGGTTGAGTCAACCAACCGCGCGGTCGAGCCCACCGGTATATGTGGGTCTCTGCTGCTAAACATAAGCTTGATTGCAAGTGAAACGACGATGGCGCCGCCGCCGGCCGTGACGAAGCCGATGACCGGACCACCCGCGCTTACCGCAAACCCCACCAACGGAGCGCCCACGGCATTGCCGCCTGCGAGCGCTGCGCCATAGAGACTCATGACTCTTCCCTGAGTGGCGGCCGTCGCAAAGCGGCTGACCTCGCTCGCGCCAGCAGCGAGGGTGACCGAGGAGAGCACGGCCGCAGGCGCGACCACAGCGAGCAAGACGCGCCAGTCCGTAACCCAACCGATCGGGATGACAACCATTCCGAGGACCAGCGCACCGGCCCAGGTCCGAACCGTTAGCCGTGAGGCCCCGAGGACAAATCCGCCCACCAGGGCATAGACTCCGCACGCGGACAGGAGCACGCCTATCCACTGGGCACTCCCCACGTGCCGCATTAGCCCTACCATCGCGATTTCGAACCCGCTCGTGGTCCCGCCCACAGCGAATACACAAGCCAGCAAGGCGATCAGGCTCTTCCATGGAGTCGGCGGCCGTGTTCCTTCCCGCTCGCCGCCGACCTCAGCCGCCGTGGCGTCCTGGCGACGACGCAGCATCGCTATTGAAACACCACCGAGCAGCGATACGAATCCGAGCCCGCGCATGGCCGCCGTACTGGACGCCTCGGTGGTCACCAGCGCTCCCAGGGCAGGGCCGACAAGATACGAAAGTTCGGTGAGCATCGAGTCGATGGCAAAGCCGGTTTGCCGTTGTCCTTCCGGCACAAGAGCTGCGATCACCAGCCTGACCGGGGTGGAGCCCGGTATCAGCAGCACCCCCGAGGCTGTCGCACTGACCATCAGCGCCGACAACGGCAACAGCGGCGCCATGCCCCAGAAAACACCCTGTACAGCGGCACTGAATAGCAGTGCCGGACGAAGGCCCCATTTGTCGATTGCGGCGCCCTGCAGCGGTGCACCGACAGTTACTCCGACGAGCCAGCCACTCACGACCAGCCCCGCCGCTCCCAAGCCTTTGCCCAGTCCCAAGGCCACATGCAGGGTCAACACGATGGGGATCGCGATCACCGCAAGCTTCAGGATGAATCCGGCCGCCAGCGTGGGGCGGATCCCAGGAGTTCTCAAGACAACCCGATACCGGTCTATTCCGGAAAGTCTCATCTCCGCAGAAGATCCCTTGGACTCATTCATCTGGTCGGCCGCGCCCGCGAGTAGCCCTACCTTGGGGCTTGCCGCAGTTTCGAGAGTTCCGGGCCATCTGCGGGGAGACGGCCGTGCACGAGATATCGGCGGTGGCGAAGCGCAAGCCGGTATCTCACCGGCATCACGGACCGCTCGACCCGATCGATCGTGGTCAGCGGCTCGGTTGCCACGTCGACCAGGCCAGAGGCGGTAAACAGCTCGCGTACAGGGGCGAGTTCCGTGAGGTCGCGCAGAGGGAGTCGGGCGGCGACTTCCGGCTCGTAGTCGTTGTCGCCGTGTTGCCGCCCATCTGCCAGCCGACGTAGCACTCGGCCGGTGGCCGCCATCGCCTTGTCCGTGACCCGCTTGGAGCTCCAGAACCCGTCGATCGCCAGGACTCGTCCACCCGGGGAAAGCAGCCCTATCCATGCGAGTAGGCCCTGCTGTGGGCTCGGCAGAGTCCACAGCAGGTGCCGGGACACGACGGCGTCGAAACCTCCGAGGGACCGGGTCGGGTTTTCGGCATCTCCCTGGACGAATTCGACCGGCAGCGACCGGTCGGTTGCAGCGCGCCTTGCAACCTCGAGCATCGGTTCCGACAGGTCAAGTCCCACGACTGCGTGCCCGGCCTCTGCAAGCAGAAGCGACAAGAACCCGGTGCCACATCCGACATCCAGGATCCGCAGCGGCGGGTCGAGGGGCAGCAGCCGAGTCAACAGATCTGACCAAGCTCGCTTCTCCCTTCCCGTCTTTAGACCGTGTGCCCACGCGCTGTCATAGTCACCCGCGAGCCCGTCCCAAAGCGCAACGATCGCCTGCTTGATATCGTCGCCGCCGTCTGATCCGTCTACTAGCCGCTTCCAGGTTGAACTCACAAACGTTCCTCGGGGATGACGCACATCACCGTCATGCGCGATCGGGATTCCGTGCATGAGCGAGAAGGTCGTCGCGGACCCGGCGCTGCACGTGCGTGATGAGTTTCATGAGGTCCGGGCAGTAGACTGAAGGATTGAGAAACCCCGTCCCTGTGCGATATCGATGCGGATAATAACCGCCGCCACAGACATCCCGGATGTGGCACGATCGACAGTCCTCCGCGAGCGCGTCGACGCCGAGCTGTCTTGCCACGATTGACGGGTGGTCGAGGGCCAAATCGAAAGGGTGCTCAGCCACATTCAGGCCAGTATTAGGCGCACCCGCGTAAGTAGCCTTGAGTGTGTCAACCTGTTCGAGAGTGCCGTCAGTCTCGATGACGAGCAGCCTGACGGGAGCGAGCCCAATTCCTTCGAAAGGGCTCGACCGACCGAGCATCAGTTGCATAATACCGTCGAGGAGTCTGATCGAAGGCTCACCCGGTGGCGCCTCGTACCAATGTTCGAATACAGCGATCAGCCAGTCGGCGTATGGAGTAGCCGTCGAATCCCTGCTGCGATACGGTGGAGGTTCGTCCCATGTGCCATGCGGGAGCAGAAAATCTACGCGAGGCGGCTCCCATTCGGCGAGCGCCTTATACGTGCGAATCGGATCATTGTCGAGGTCGATCGTGCAAAGAAGTCCTGCGAAGAGTTCGTGATGAGCATCGGACTTCAGCAGACGAAGGCCCTGGGAAACCTGGTCATGACTGCCCCGACCGTTGACATATCGCCGGTGTCGGTCATGCCCGATCGAGTCTCCGTCAAGGCTTACCCCGACACGTATTCCGTGTTCTAGGAAGGTCCCAAGAAACGTTTGATCTATCAGAATCCCATTGGTCTGGACGCCGATTTCCACCGAGGTCTTCGCGTCGACCGAGCAACGCAGCTCTCGCGCGAAAAGCCCAAGAGTGTCGGCGCCGGCCAACATCGGTTCGCCCCCATGGAGCACCACGCGCACTGAGGGAAGATCGTGCGTCTGTGCGTGCTCCGCAATCCGCTGACATGTGTGGACGATAGTCTGTTGGCTCATGACGATCGGCCGACTTCGCCAGCTCTGATCGGCCATCTCGTACATGTAGCAGTAGTCGCACGAGAGGTTGCACCGACTGTGCACCTTGACTACGAACTCATCGAACGGGAGTGGCCGCCACCCCTGTCGCCGAACCTCCGCGAGGTCCAGCAGATCGTTGGGCCATTCCGGAGAATTACCCCCATTGGATTCGAGAACAGAGGTGGCCGCCACCTTTAACTCCTCACAGCAGACGTGTTGACTTACACGAACGCATAGTGAGAACCGCGCTGGCCCTTGGCGCCCAACGCCTTCTTCAGCGCCGGCGACAGCTCTTCGACGTCGAAGTTAGCCTCGGAAATTTCCGTGTTTGCGAGATCTTCGAGCATCGGATTCCCTTCCGCATCTGTCTTCGGGGCGAACAGATTCCGGACGTCCTTAACGGGATGGTACCTACAGCATGTGATCACTTGTCAAGGCGCATGAACCAAGACTTTACGGCCATGCACACTTTCATGCCCGCACATTGAGACTTCCCCGTTACGAACGGTAACGATGTGTGATCGTCTCGGCGGATCAATGGAGCGATTCAGGCACTCCGAATGCCACAAAACCCCAGCTAGACGTCGCCTTATCGACTTTTTCGGTAACCGCAGCCTGAACGATGCCCCCATATGTCAGATTTATCACTTAGTGCGTCTTTTATAATAGATTGCCACATTTAGGCATATTGCGGCGACTAGCGCTTAATTGGGGTGCGGCGTCCGTCTCAGGGACTGATTGAGTCGGGTCTCCTCCGCATCGTCCTCTCCCGCTACGCCAAGGCCACGAAACCGGGTCGGCCGCGAGGCTCAGTGCGGTATGGCGCGTGGCGGGCGCCAGCGGACCTCATGGCGGAAGTCCTCGATGATGGAGCTGATCTGGCGCATGAGGACGGTGTCCTTCAGCCGGTCGAGGTAGACGTTCTGCCGGGCGAGGCCATCGGCGTCGACGGTGAAGTAGATCGCCATCAGCGGGTTGATGAACAGCTCGCTGCCCGCCGTACGCCTCGTGAACCGTACGTCACCGAAGTCTCCGCGGATCGCGGCGGCGATGGAGCCGTTCACGATGCTGGGACGGTCCGGCGTTGCCGCTTGGGCGTGGGCGACTGCGTCCAGGTAGAGAGTTCCTTCGCGGCTCTCGCGAGGCACGGAGAAGGCTCCGAGGTAGGAGCCGTCCCGGTCCAGAGCAGCGAGATTCTCCAGCACGAGGGAGTGACTGACGCCGTGGTAGGCGTCCACGCCGAAGCCGAGGCAGGCGACGAGCTTCACCGGGAGGTCGAGCTGGTGGACCGCCGCGAGACTGGCCATGTCCTCTTCCGGGGTCCCCAGCCCCGCCTCGTCTCCGCGCATGAGGATGTCCGTGCCCCCGTCGACCAGGACGACCGCGTCGATGCCCAGCCGCTCGACCAGCGCCCGGTAGGCGGCCGTCAGCGGCCGGACGCCGACGCTGGCGAAGGCGTGGACCGTGGAGGGGAACCGGTGGACGGCGAGCCACCGTGCCAGGGTGCGCTCGGGGAAGTAGCCGTCCGGGCCGCGCGTGTCCGGGCCGATGGCGGCGACGTTGGGTTCCAGCCATACGTCTATGGAGAGCCCGTACAGGGACGTGAAGGAGAGGTTCCCGAGCGAGACCCGGACGCCCCGCTCCATGAGGGCCAGCGCGATGGGGAGGCCGGCGTAGACGTCGAATCCGCCGCCGGCACCCGCGACGAGGACATGTTCGCGATCGCGTAGCCGGGTGAAAAGAGGAGGTTCGTCCAGCGAGAACACCGGCGGACCGTAGCACCGTACCGGCCTCTCGCGCTCGGGTATTTTCACCGCCCGCCGCCGGACCGCCGATCGTCGTTACAGGGCGCGGAGGGCGGCGCGGAACTCGTGGGCGGTCTGGAAGCCGATCGCGGGGCGCTCCTGGAGGGCGTGGTCGATGACCTCGGCCAGGGCGGGCGGGATCTTCGGGTCGCGTCGGCGGATCGGGGTCGGTGGTGTCTGCAGGACGGTCTGCCAGGGGTCTTTGCCGCGCGGGAAGTCGCGGGGGTGCCGCCCGCACAGGGCATGGTAGAGGCAGGCGGCGAGCGCCCAGACGTCCACGGCGGGCGAGGCGTTGCGGAAGTTGATGACCTGCTGACGCGGCATGTACCAGGGCTTGCCCGCGGTCGATCCGGTCCGGGTGAGGCCGCTCAGCCCGGCCTGGTCGAAGGACTTGGCGAGACCGAAGTCGCCGACCTTGGCGACCGCGGTGCCGTCGCGGCCCTCGCCGAGGAGGATGTTGGACGGGCTGAGATCTCGGTGGACCACGCCCTGATCGTGCGCGTGCGCCAGGCCGTCCAGTACCTGAAGGACGAGCCGGAGGGCCTCGTCGGCCGGGAGTCGCCCGCCCGCGTGGGGCATGAGCCGGTCCAGGCTGCCGCCCGCGCAGTATTCGATGGTGAAGTAGAACGTCCCGTCGGCGAAACCGGCGTCGTGCAGGGTGGCGATGTTCGGGTGTCGTAGCGCCCGCGTGACGGCGACCTCGCGGAGGAAGCGCGCACGCGCCTCGGGGCTCGCCGCCACCTTGGGCAGCATCACCTTCAGCGCCACCTCCCGGCCCGTACTCTCGTGCCGGGCGAGGAAGACCGCGCCCATTCCGCCGCGCCCGAGTTCGCGTAGCAGTTCGTAGCCGGCGACGGGTGTGAGGTCTTCGCGCCCGTTGTGCGCGAGGTGCAACAGGAGTTGGAGGATGGCGGACGGCTCGGCCTGGCAGGCGGCGCAGATGTACTCGCCGGAGCGTACGCCGACCTCGTCGTCCACCTCCCGTCCGCACTTCGCACACCGGGTGAGGGGCAGGGTCCGCCCGTTTCCGGCGAGCGGGACCTTGATTCCGACGCGGAAGACCGTCTCGCCGATCCGGATCTCGTCGTCGTGCGCCAGGTCGTGCTCGGGAAATGACAGCGCCGCGGCCTCCTCCGGAGTCTGGTGCGCCGCGCGCTGGCCGATCTTCTCGCCGTTGACGTACGTGCCGTTGAGGCTGCCGAAGTCGCGGATGCGCACGTCGGGCGGGTTGATGTCGAGCAGGCAGTGATGACGAGAGACCGTACGGTGGTGCGCGTCGTCGGGCAGCCGCGGCTCGCAGTCGTCGGCTCGGCCGAGTACGCAGGTCGTGCGCTCCTCGAAGACGTACTCGGTCCGGTCGAGCCGTCCCTTCACCAGGGTCAGGGTCACGGCGGGCGGTCGCATCATGGCTCTGTTCCTCCAGACCAGGACCGGTACGCCGTCAGCGCCGCGTGAGGTGGCGCAGCCGGTCCGCTGCCTTGCTCACGCCCTTGTCGGCGGCGCGGCGGTACCACTGCTCGGCCTCGTGCTCGCGGTCGGCGTTCCGCAGCAGATGGGTCAGGTTGTGCATGGCGTTCGGGTTGCCCTTGTCCGCGACGCCGCGCGGATCGAACCACTGACCTTCATCGAGCCGTTCGAACCCCGACAGCCCGAAGGCGATGGGCTCGGACCCGGAACCGGCCATCCCCCTGCCGCGGTCACCCGAACCGTCGCGGCGCGTCCGCCGCTCGGCCATGCCGCCCTGGTCGTGCTGTTCGAACCCCGGGCGGGACCTCTCGTCTGGCGTCACATCGGCAACCTAACAAACGAGATCGTCTTTCTGAGCCGGATCGGCCATCCGTGATCGGGACGCGAAGTTCGACGGGCCCGCCGCCGTCCCGCGGGGTGTCCCCGGCCAGGCCGCGCCCGGCGAACTCACTTGAGGATGTTCACCGCTCGGGCGATGACCAGGGCGACCGCCACGATCGATATCGCCGACTGGACGAGCATCATCATCTTGGCCCAGCGAGTGAGTGGCATCACGTCGGTGGGGCTGAACGCGGTCGCGTTGGTGAACGACAGGTACAGGTAGTCCAGGAAGGCGGGCTCCCAGTCCGGAGGCGCCATCTCCGGGGCCTGCATCTGGGTGAACAGGAAGTCAGGGTGCGGCCGGTGTGCGAGGGCTCGCGCCGCCGGTCCACCGCGGTCCAGTTCCCAGTACCAGAGGGCGAACACGATGATGTTGGTGCCCCAGATCGCCGCGCCCGTGGCCAGCAGCGGTCCGGCGTTGTCGCCGGCCGTTCCGTTGATCAGCTCGCGTACGAGGATGAACGCCGAGAACGTGTTCGCCACGGTGATGATCGCGATGAGTGTGAGGCTCGCGATGCGCAGGATCCGGGACTCCCGGTTGATCCGCAGGGGGTTGGCCGCGATCAGGCCGCAGGCCAGGGCCGCCTCAAGGCCGGGTAGCAGGTAGCGCGGCTGCAGGGCGAACCGGCGCGGAAGCTCGATCTGCAGGACGATCGCCATGGCGACGGCGATCGTCACCGGAAGCCGCTGCTCGCCCTCGGTGCGTCGCAACCAGGCCGGGAGGTTGACCTCGTCGAAGCAGTCGGGCAGGTGCGCGTCGGTGTGGAGCACCTTTTCCAGGTGCGCAGTCTGGCGGCGCATCACATCGACCAGATACTGCGCTGCGTGATCGGTCGGGGGCTTCTCACTCATGTGCGCATCTTCCCTGGTAGCGGGTCAGTCAACGGTAGCCCGACAACGCACGCACAGTCAGTCAGCGCGCGGCGAGCCGACCGAGGCGGACCGTAGCACTCACGGTGATCTCACGCACCCGGACGGCACCCTGGAGAACCCGTCGCCGGACGAATGGCCGCGACCAGCACAGTCACCCTAAAAGCAGGCGATCGGTGCTGCGGCGTGACTGACGGGGACAGTGTGGGTGACCCACGATGGCCCGCTGAGGTGAAGCAGGAAGGATGTCGGCTCTGGGAGATAGTTGGGCACGCCGTCGTCCAGCGCCAGGCCGCTTTGAAGATGGGTGCTGGGGGCGATCGCCAGGGTGCTACCCGCGAACGCGGCGGTGATGGGCCGGTGCACGTGGCCCGCCAGGACACGCACGACATTGCGGTGCCGTGCGACCACATCGGCCAGCTCCTCGCCATCGTCAAGCCGCATCCCATCCAGGAACGGGATGCCGATCGCGATCGGAGGATGGTGCAGGCAGACGATCGCCGGCGTGCTCGGTCTGCGGGCGAGGACCTCGTCGAGCCACTCCAACTGCGCGGTCCCCAGGTGGCCGCCGGGCGAGCAGGGCACCGCGGAATCCAGACTGATGACGGTGAACGCAGGATGCTCCACCGCGTAGTGCATCGTCGCCCCATCGCCGACGAAGCGCGTGCCGCCGAACTCGTCCAGCAGCGCTTCGGGATCATCGTGGTTGCCGGCCACCAGGTGCAGCGGCAGCGGCGCGGACCTGCCGTACGGGCGACGGCCGGCGGTCATCCGCGCCGACGTGCCCGACCTGGCCGGACAGCCGCTCAGCGAGGAGACCGTTCTGCTGATCTCCCGTGCTCGACGGGCCTGGCCTTCCCAGTGGCCAGGCCCGTTGGTCCGGCTCAGCGGTAGCCGTTGGCGGCGTTGAGGAGTTCCGAGCGCAGGCGGCGGCCGTAGCCCGTCGTCACGCCCAGGCGACGGGCCAGTTCCGTGCCCGGGATGTCCGGCTCGGTGGCCAGGAGGGCCGCCGCGCGCTGCCGGGCGCTGCCCTCCGTTGGGATGGACGCGCCCACGGGTGGGTCGGGGATCTGCCCGATCTTCGGCTCCACGGCCGGCAGTTCGGGTGGCGGTTCGGGGAGGGCGGGCTCCGGCTCCGGCGGCGTGACCGCTACCGGGGCGGGCGCCGTCTCGGGCTCGGCCTGTGCCCGGGGCCTGGGCCGTACGGCGGGTTGAGCCTGTACCGGGGGCTCGGCCCGTACGGCGTGCTCAGTTTGTACCGCGGGCCCGGTCTGGACGGCGGGCCCGGACTGTGCCGCGGGCCCGGGCTGCACGGCCGGCTCGGGCTGTACCGCGGGCCCAGGCCGTACGGCGGGCTCGGGTTGCTCGCCAGACGTGATGGTCGCGGTCAGAGACGGGAGGAGCTCCGCCGGGGCCACCCGGGAGAGCTTGATCGCCAGTCGTTCGTCGGCCGAGGCGTGGCGGTGCCATTTGCGTCCGTGGGCCATCTCCAGACGCGCGATCTTCGCCCGGCGCTCGGCCTCCAGCTGCAGCGCCCGCCGGTACGACGTGATCTCCCAGAGGATCATCTGGCGGCGCAGCCGGGCCGTGGACAGCGGTGCCAGCAGCCACCGTGAGCGCCGGACCTTCTCCATGCGGCCGCCGTTCACCAGGCCCACGCGCGCGGCCAGGACGTGGCGGGCGTACTCGCAGAACAGTACCCACAGCGCCGGCATCGCGGCGTGCGCGACGCGGATCGGGATCGGGCCGCCGGCCTGCCAGTTCAGCCAGATCGTCGCCGCCGTGAAGGCCCACGGGATCAGCCGCATCGACGGCTTGGCCATCCGCCAGTACGACAGCAGCAGGTCGGCCGCGGAGAAGACGAGGATCGCGACGTCGATGGCGACCGGTACGGCCCAGGCCGTGCCCCGGAACCATGGGTGCACGTACTCGTACACCGTCTGGAACGACACGTACATGCCGATCAGTGCCAGCGCGAGCATCGCGGCGCCGATCAGGCACACCGCGGTGCGCTCGCCCTTGCCGTCGCCGAGTGCGCGTACCGGGCGCCCACCCAGATCGCCGTCGCGGTAAGTCACGACCGGAGCCACCTTCCGTTATCGATCCGCCACTGTGGTCGTCCGCACGATACGCACTTATCACCCCAGGATCGCCCGATTTGCGGCGTAACACGGTGAACATCCGTTGCGGCGGAGAGACGGCATCGGATAGTCAGGTCAAGTGACCAGGACCTATATCGTCCCCGGCCTGTCGGAACCGGTGGAGATCCTGATCGACCGCTGGGGCGTACCGCACGTGTACGCGGAGTCGCGCGACGACCTGTTCGTCGCGCAGGGGTTCAACGCCGCGCGCGATCGGCTGTTCCAGATCGACTTCTGGCGCCGGCGCGGTCTGGGTCTGCTGTCGGAGGTCTTCGGCGCCGGGTACGTCGAGCACGACCGCGCCGCGCGGCTGTTCCTCTACCGGGGCGACATGCACGCGGAGTGGCCGGCGTACGGCTCGGACACCAAGCGCGTGACCGGCGCGTTCGTCCGTGGCGTCAACGCCTTCGTCGCGCTGTGCCGCGAGCAGGAGGAGCACCTCCCGCCGGAGTTCGGCGAACTCGGCCACCTCCCCGCCTTCTGGGAGCCCTCCGACGTCGCGCGGATCCGCGGCCATGGCCTCTTCTACAACCTGGAACAGGAGGTCGCGCGCGCCCTCACGTTGCGGGACCACGGGCCCGGCGTCGAGGACCTGCGCCGCGTACGCGAACCCGGCCCGCACGAGCCGCGCGTACCCGAGGGACTCGACCTCGGCCTCATCCCCGACGACGTTCTGCGCGTCTACCGCCTCGCCACCGCGCCACCCGACCTCGGCCGCCGCGGCGGCCTCGACGGCAGCAACAACTGGGTGATCGCCCCGTCCCGTACGGCCACGGGCCGCCCGCTGCTCGCCAACGATCCGCACCGTGCCGTGACCCTGCCCGCGCTGCGCTACATCGCGCACCTGTCCGCGCCCGGCCTGGACGTCATCGGCGCCGGCGAGCCCGCGCTGCCCGGCGTCTCCATCGGCCACAACGGCAAGATCGCGTTCGGGCTGACGATCTTCCCGATCGACCAGGAGGACCTGTACGTCTACCGCACCAACCCGGCCGACCCGCACGATTACGACTACCGCGGCAGGTGGGAGCCGATGGAGTGCGTCCGCGAGACGATCCCCGTACGCGACGGCGAGGCCGTCGAGGTCGACCTGTGGTTCACCCGCCACGGCCCGGTGATCGACGAGCGCCCGGACCGGAACGCCGCCTTCGCCGTACGCGCCGCGTGGCTGGAGCCGGGTATGGCCCCCTACCTCGGCAGCATGGACTACATGAACGCGGACGGGCCGGACGCGTTCGTCGCCGCGATGAACCGCTGGGGCGCGCCCGGAGAGAACCAGATCTACGCCGCCCCGGACGGCACGATCGGCTGGCGCCCCGCCGGTCTCGTGCCGAAGCGCCCGAACTGGGACGGCACGCTGCCGGTGCCCGGCGACGGCCGGTACGAGTGGGACGGCTTCCGCGACATGGACGAGCTGCCGTCCGTACGGAACCCCGAGCAGGGCTGGTTCGCCACCGCCAACCAGCTGAACCTGCCCGACGGCCACCCGCTGCCGCCGGTCACCTACGACTGGTACCCCCCGTACCGCTACGAGCGGATCGCCGAGGAGCTCGGGTCGCGCACCGGCTGGACCGTCGCCGACTGCGTGCGCCTGCAGACCGACTACCTCAGCGTGCCCGCCCGTCGCGTCCTGCCGCTGCTGGCGGACGTCGAGCCGCAGGGCGACGTACGGGTCGCGGCGGCGCTGGAACTTCTGCGCGGCTGGGACGCGCGGCTCACGCCGGACTCGGCCGCGGCTGCGCTGTTCGAGATCTGGTACCGCCGCCACCTGCGGCCCGCCCTCCGCGACGCGGCGCTGGCCACGCTGATCCCACCGGACGAGCGCGCCCGGGCGCTCGCCCGGCTCCTCCCGATCGAGGACGAGTCCACCGACGCGCGCGTCGACCTGGACCTGCTGGCCTCACCCGGCGATCGCCTCGGCCACGACACCGCCGGTACCCGGCGGCGGATCCTGCGGACGACCCTCGCCGCGGCGATGGCCGAGTCCGGCGGCCTGCTCGGCGAGGACACCGCCGCCTGGGCGTGGGGCCGACTGCACCAGGCCGAGCCGCGCCACCCCCTCGCCGCGCGCCTCGGCGACCGCGACTGGACCTCCGCCGGCCCGGCACCACGTGGCGGCAGCGGCGACACCGTCGGCAGCACCGCGTACACACCGGACTTCCGCCAGACCGGCGGCGCGACGTTCCGGCTGGTCGTGGACGTCGGCGCGTGGGACGAGTCGGTCGCGATGAACTCCCCGGGCCAGTCCGGCGTCCCCGGCAGCCCGCACCACCACGACCTGTTCGACGCCTGGGCAGCCGACGAGGCGTTCCCGCTGCTCTACACCCGCGAGGCGATCGAGCGGGCGCTCGGCGAGCGCATCGTCCTGAAGCCGGGGAGTCCGCGCGCGTAGGCCTCGGCAAGGGCGTTGGGAGACCTCCTCCGGCTCCCAGGGCTCAGACGCGTACGTGACCCGCCGAATCGCGCGCGTACCGTGCTGGCCGCCTGGGCTGCCCGTGGCGTCGCCTGACATGGCTGGCTCTCGTTGACAAAGGTCAGGGCAGCGGACTCGCGGGTTGTCGTGCGGCCGCCTCTGCGCGCCTCATTAGCGTTGATCAAAACGCCGAGGCGGAGTCGGCGGCAGGCCGGGGAACGGCCGCCGGGCCCGTACCTTCAGGTACGGGCCCCGCGATACATGCGGAGAGCTCAAACAGGAATGATGTTCTCCGCCTGCAGGCCCTTCTGGCCCTGCGTGATGTCGAACTGCACCTTCTGGCCCTCCTGGAGCTCACGGAAGCCCTGAGCAGCGATGTTGGAGTAGTGAGCGAAGACGTCGGGGCCGCCGCCGTCCTGCTCAATGAAGCCGAAGCCCTTTTCCGCGTTGAACCACTTAACGGTACCTGTACTCATGATCCATATCCTTCTGGGGTGCTGATAGGACTCACACCGTGTGACTCCTGCATCGCCGAAATGACCCCTCCCGGACGAAGTCCGGTTACAACAAAAAATGCGCCTGAGGTTGGAACCAGCAGGCGCACATAAGTCTGTGGGAACCACAACTGCAATTTCCTCTGACATTACCACACCCCATATGCCCGACCGTCGGCGACGGTTAAAGTTTTACCTCCCGTCATGCCGCGTCTCTTTGGGCGGCCGGGCCGCCCGTTCCGTCGGCGACGTCCGGGGCTGGGCAGTCCTCCGGTACAGCATGAGAAGAGTGCCCCGGTGAGCGTCACCGCGTCTCGGCGCCCGCCGCGGCCGCCCGGGCCTGGCGTTCGGCACGGCGGTCGGTGAATCGTGCCGCCGCCGTCTCGAGCCCTTCCAGGAACTCCGATAGTTCCTGGCGGGCCTTGTCCCCGTCGGCGTTCAGACCTTCGAGGTCGAAGACCTGCCACTGCCGCAGGACCGGGGAGAGCACGTCGTCGAGGTGGACTCGCAGGTCGTAGATGCCGGCGTTGGCGATGGCGACCGACTTGCGCAGGAAGCCGTCGATGGTGTGGCCGGGCATCTGGAAGCCGGTCACCACATCGGTGACGGCACGCATCGTCTCGTCGGGGGACAGTTCGAAGGCCGCCGCGAGCAGATTGCGGTAGAAGAGCATGTGCAGGTTCTCGTCGGCGGCCACCCGCGCCAGCAGGCGTTCGCACGCCGGATCGTTCGAGGCCTTTCCGGTGTTGCGGTGAGAGATGCGCGTCGCCAGCTCCTGGAAGGAGACGTACGCGATGCCATGGAGCATCTTGTCGCCGTGGTCGGCCTGGTAGCCGCCCTCCATGTGCCGCATGCGCGCACGTTCGAGCGCGACCGGGTCGACGGCCCGGGTGACGGTGAGGTAGTCGCGGATGACGATGCCGTGCCGGTTCTCCTCGGCCGTCCAGCGTTCGACCCAGGTACCCCACGCGCCGTCCCGGCCGAAGATGGTCGCGATCTCCCGGTGGTAACCGGGCAGGTTGTCCTCGGTGAGAAGGTTGACGATCAGTGCCTCTCTCGCGGCGGGCGAGATGTTCGTGTCCTCAGGTGACCATGCCTCACCGTTGAACGGGCCCTCGAAGTCGCGGCCCTGGCTCCACGGCACGTACTGATGCGGGAACCACTCCTTGGCCGTGGCCAGGTGACGATCGAGCTCTACCGCAACGACGGGCTCGAGCTCCATCAACAGCTCGGCTGTCGTCTGCGGACGTGACGTGAGCGACATGCTGGTGTTCCCCGAATCCTGGCGTTGATCATTGTGAACGCCGTGTACCTCGGGTACCAGGAGGTCCACCGGCCGCACCGGGAGCCCTACGCTCAGGTCCGGATGGTCGGCCTGATCGGCTCGTTCGAAGGACGCCGGCCCGATCCGGATGGCGGGAGGATCTACCGTCGGGTGATGATGTCGCTGACGGCCGCACCCGAGGTGCTGGGCTGGGGTGAGCCCGCTGTCGCCCAGGTCAAGGCGGCGGCTCGTGTCGCCGAGCAGAGGTGGGATCTGCCGGTTGGCTCACCTGAGCCGCCTGGCTATGTCGACTGACCGGCCTCACCGTCCCGGTGGGGTCGCCGCGCGGAGTATGGGTTGTTCAGCCGCTGCGGCGACCGGGCTGGTCGCCCACGGGGCCATCTGGTGCAGAAAGCGCCGGACGGTGGTGTCGTAGTTGTAGCGGGTGATCGCCAAGTGACGGCCCGCCGCGCGGAGCCGGGCCCGCTGGGTGGTATCGGCGGCCAACGCGCGTGCGATCGCGGTGGCCAAAGATGCCGGGTCGCCTGGCGTGGCGGTGTAGCCGGTGCGCTCGGTGACGAGTTCAGCGAGTCCGCCGGCGGTGGTGGCCACGACAGGAGCGGCACCAGCGACGAAGGCTTCCAGCGGGATACGTCCGAACGGCTCGACACGCGATGGCACGACGACTGCGGCGAGTGCCGGATGGGTGAGCACGCTGCGAAGTGCTGGGTTGAAGCGGGGCAGGAAGGTGGCGTTCAGCTTTCGGACGTTGATCTGCTGGGCGAGATGCTGCTGGTAAGGGCTGAGCGCGGGATCGTCGGTGACGGCTGCGAGCACGGTATGCGGCAGGTGAGTCCCGCGGGTTCGCAGGAGCGTGAGCGCGTCGAGCAGGTCGTCGAAGCCTTTGTAGGGCACGGCACGGCCCATCGACAGGATGAAGCCTGAGCGGGCGGCGGGTGGCAGAAGCCGGGTGTCGGGTGCGGGGATGTGCTGCCAGTCCTCGGCGGTCAGCCCGTTGGGCAGGTCCAGGATGGCGGTTTCAGGGATGCGGTATTCGGTGCTCAGATGGGTTCGCATGTGGGTGGAGATGGCAGCGATCCGGCCGCCCGCCGCCACGAGCTGGTGCATGCCTTTGCGTTCCCATTCGATGCGCGGAGTGTCGCCCGGGTCGTGCAGGGCGGCGGTCGAGCGAGCGACGGCGACGAGGCTGGACCGGGCGTTCGCGGTTAGAGCGTCGGCCAGGCCGTAGAACGGGCAGTCGAACGTGATGAGCAGTAGTGGGCCGGCCGACGGGAGCAGATGCCGGTGGATCGCGTTGGCCGCTGACGCGCAGGCATGCCGGAAGGCCTTGAGTCCGCCGAATCGCCGGTGGCCCGCGGTGCCGTTGTCGATAGGCAGGACCTGGCCTCCGGCCCGGTGGATGAGGTCGTGCATTTGGTAATGCCATCCCGAGTTGTATTCGCTGCCGGCCTGCACCAGGCGGATGGGCAGGACCACCAGCCGTACGGCCGGGAGCAGCTTCGGAATGAGGGTCTGCAGGAACGCCCGGTTCGAGCGGCCGGCGCCGGTGCCGCAGGAGTAGAAGCCGTCCTGCAGCGCGACGGCGACCGTGGGTGTGGTGGACCGTTGCATCAGGGAGCGTCTCCGAGGGAGCGGACGATGGTGAGCAGGCGGGTGGGGTGATCGGTCCCGGCCACGTCGATCCGCTGGATGCGCGTAGACGCTCGGCGAGCGTTGGGCACACCGGCCGTACGACGGCGCTGGGGTCGCGGTAGAAGGTGCGGAGCCGGCGCAGCACCTCGAGGCGGGTCCAGGGGTGGGCGTGCCGGAGTGTCTCGGCACGACGGCGCAGGCTTGTTGTGGCGTCCAGGTCGAAGATGGCGTACGCGTCGGCGAGGAGCAGACTGCCGGTAGTGAGGTGCTTGTCGGCCCAGTGGGTCCGCTCGGTCAGGAGTACGCCGTGGTCGGTGTGGGCGATCGAGTAGACGTAGGCGAGGGAGCTGAGCCAGTCGCGGTCGGCGAACACCACTGGGCGGGGACGTCCGGTGGCGAGTGCCTGGGTTGCCTGCGCGGCTTTGCGGAGCCAGTTGTCCTGGTGCGCGTCGTCATCGTCGACGGCCGGATGCTCGTACAGCGGGACGGTGGCGGCTGTGGAGGAGGTGTATTCGCCCAGTACGTACAGGCCCGCGTCTGCTAAGGCGCGTGCGGTGGTGGTCTTGCCGGCGCCGGGCATTCCTTCCAGGACAACGAGGCGGCCACCACGGTGTTCAGAACAGGGACGGCTGGTCTTCATCGGTGTCTCGCGGTCGGTTCCGTGGGGCCAGGTCCAGCCCTGTGGACAGGTCTGTGGTGGTCGGGGTCAGCTGCCATCCGGCGATGCGCCGCATGTCCGCGAGGATCGCTCCGGTCGGGGTCTGCAGGACCAGCCGGCGGCCGATGACCGCCCGGACGGTCCCGGCCAGAACCGCTGAACCGATGACCGCCTTGAGCTCGGCGTAGGAATCCGGCACGGGCTCGGTGAGTCCGAAGTCGGTGGCCTGGTCCAGGATCTGCGGATCGCAGGACGCGATGTCGGGGGGCAGTGGAGCGGTCAGGACGGCGGTGCGGGCGTGGCGCACCTGCCGAGCGCGTTCCTCGCCGGCCGGGAGCGCCCACCAGGCATCAGCCTTGGCGCGCCCGCTGATCCGTTCGGCAGCCAGACCGCTGGCGGCGATAGCGCGCTCGGCCCGCCGGACGGCGGTGTAGGGACCTGTGCCGAGCAGGGTCGCGGTGATGGCACCTTGTTCGAGGAGTCGGTCCCGCCCGCGATCAGCGGCCGTTAGCCCGACCTTCAGCAGCTTGGTTCCGAACCAGGCGAGATAGAGAACATAAGTGCGATGGTCGTCGCCGAGGGTGGCGTCTCTGGCGAGCGCGCGGCCGCGGTCACCGGCCGCGCAGGCCGGGCATTGCGCGTCGGTCCCGTTGTCGGGCACCGGAGTGGCCGTGGGACAGGCGATGCGGCGGGTGCCGTTCCAGACGCCGATGCAGCGGCGTGGGCCGGTCAGCGCCCATCCGATGCGCTGGCCGACCGTGACCGGCCGTGCGTACACGCGGTCGGCCAGGACCAAGCCGTTGGCTTTATGCGCTGCTGCGGTGAGCGTCGGGACGGCTGATTCCCAGTGCAGTCCGGTAGAACGCCATGCGCTCGGCTGATCGGTCATGCTCGTACCTTCCATACAGGTCGGTGAGGGTGTCGGGCCCGGCGAAATGCGCGATGTCGGCGAACGCCTCGCCGGGGTTGTCCGGCATGTGCAGGTGGTTGCGGAGCTCATCGGCGCCCAGGATTTGACGGATGGTCGCCTTGATCTGCTTGGCCGGGGCTGAGCGCTCCCACCGCGCGTGCAGAACAAAGCTCTGCACAGGGCTGCCGGTCAGGTAAGCGTCGCGGGCGCCGACGTAGTCGGCACCGTACGCCTCGGGGTACAGCCGACGGGTGTCGTCGGTGGTCAGCACCGTATCGATGACCGTTAGGACCTCATGCGTCCGTTCCAGCTCTGCGCGGATTCGCGTGTGAGGTGCGCCGGGCTTGAGCAGTGCCAGCGTTAGCCGCGTCGACGGCCACTGCGCGGGAGCGGCGGGCCCGCGCATCCGTATGGCCCATGCCAACAGGCAGTTACAGGGTCGACAGCCGACGGCGTCGGGGTGGCGTGGGGGCGACTCCGTGGCCAGCGCGACCGCATCGCGATCGCAATCGGCGCAGCCGATGCCGGGCCGGGTCACCTGTACGCCGAGTTGGTCGACTGACAGGGCCGCCCGGTAGCAGGCCCACCAGACGTCCCACGCGCTGGAAACCGAGACCGTCTCTGGTGAGTGACGTTCGGTCAGCCGCCGTTCCATGACGAGGCCAAGCAACGCCTTGGGCAGGTGCTTGGCCGGCAATCGCCGTGCCGTCATTCCTTGATCTCCAGATCGATGCTTCCCGTGCGGACGGCGGCCAGGTCGACGGAGACGGTGACCGCGGTGTCCGGTGCCTCAGCCAGATGCAGTTCGACCAGTTGCACACCTGGCAGATCCCAAAGACAGGGCCGGAGTTCGTCCAGAAGGTAGGCGGCGATCGCTTCGGTGGTGGTGTTCACCAGCGGCAGCAGCGCCACGTCACTGCTGGGCAGGCTGTAGCGCTTGGCGCCGCTCGCCGCGCAGATCGACGCCGAGCGCGGTGAGCAGCGCGGCGGCGGCCCGCTCGGCGGCTTCGAGGTTGCGGGCGGGCGACTGGTGCTGCACCGAGAGCGTTCCGAGCATCTCCGTCGCGGTCATAGTGCCGATCCCCTCATGGTGTCGGTGGCCGACTTCAGGAAGTCGGCCACAGTGCGCTCGATCTCGATGCCCACCGTGTCGGCGAAGCGCAGCGCACCCGGCTTGTGCACCCGCACCCTCACCCACCTGGCGTCGTGGTCGATGACCAGGAGCCGGGCGACCGCGGTGGCCATGGCTTCGACCGTTCGGTGCGCGGAGCCTTCGACGTGGTCGATGATCGCCTTCGTTGCAGTGCGGTAGTTCCAGGTGTCGGCCAGGTCATCGCTGACGCCAGCGGCTCGGGCGTCGGCCCCGATCCGCAGGTCGATGACTACGTCCGAGCGACCCCGGCGCTCCTCGTCTCGACAGCCGATCACGCAGCGCAACCGCAGCGCGTTGATCTCGATGAAATCCACGGCGTTCCTCCAGCTGAGTCGTTTGAAGTGGTGGGCATGGCGCGGTCGTTGCGCTTACGCTTCGGACAACCGCGACTTGACTCACCATCGCTGCTGTAGTCGGCGATGCACAGGGAGTAGGCGTTGCCGTCACGTTGCCGCAACACCGAGGGGCCCGCCATGAGTCGTGAGCCTGCTGACGCCGCCGTACGAATGCTCGGGCTGGTCCTTCGCTACTTCCGCAACCGGGCCGGGCGATCTCTGCGCGAGCTCGGCAAGCTGGCGCTGTATGACTACTCGCGCATTTCGCGCGCCGAGAACGGCGAGATCTTGATCCCGGTCGAGCAAGTCCGTGTACTCGACGAACTCTTGAGTGCCGACGGGTTGCTGGTCGCGCTCCGCCAGGCGGCGGAGCCGCAGCGGTACACACCCGCCCTTGGCTTAGCGGCGGTCGGCGGTGACCTCGACAGCGAGCCCGTCATCCTGGAACTACGGATGCCCGACGGAGGGGGCCTGCCCGTGACCATTTCCCGGCGACAGTTCACCCAACTGCTGACCAGTGGTGCTCTTGCCTCGCTACTGCCCGGCACCACCGATCCTGAGAATGCTCAGCGCCTGATCCGTGCCATCGATCAGCCGGCGCGTCTGGATGACGATGTGCTCGGCTACTTCCGCCGCATGCTCGCCGAGCATTACACCGCTGACAAGATGCTCGGTCCGCACCGTCTCCTACGGCCTGTCTTGGCCCAGATCGAGGTCATGGACGATCTCCGCAAATCCGCTCGGGCACCACATGTTGAGCCGTTGATGCAGGTACTCGCCCAATACGCCGAAATGGCCGGATGGCTGCATCAAGACGCGGGCAACCTTGACGCCGCCGCCCAGTGGTCCCGCCGAGCCACGGAATGGGCACATTGCGCCGGCGACCAGCAGATGGTGGCGTACATGCTCATCCGCCAGAGCAACATCGCCTGCCTGACCGAGGACCACACCGCCGTTGTACAACTGGCCACCGCCGCCCAGAAGGTGGGCGGTACCGACCCGAAGCTGACCGCACTGGCGAGCCAGCAGGAGGCCCGCGGGCACGCCCTGCTCGGCGATTTCGGTCCCTGCTTCGCCCGCCTTGAAACGGCCGCCGGCCTCCTTCGTGAGCACCCCCAGGTGAGTCATCCGAATGTCCCGGTCTACCTGCACCACTACGACACCGACACCCTCGAAGAACAGAGCGCTGTCTGCTATAGAGCCTCCGGCCAGGGCGACAAAGCCATCACCATCCTGCAAAGCAAAATCGACAAGATGCCATCGACCATGCTGCGAGACCGCGGCCACCTCACCGCGAAGCTGGCAGTCGCGATGGTCCACGGCAAGGAACCTGCACCCGACCGTGCCGCAGAACTCGGCCTGTCCGCACTCGGGGCCGCGAAGCAGACGGGATCGGCTCGGATCCACCGCGAAGTACGGGCACTTCAGTCTCAACTGCTCAGCAGCTGGCCCGACCTCCCTGGTACCCGGGAACTCAGCGAAGCCCTGATCTCGGCCTGACCTCGACCGGACCGTTTCCCCGCGAGCCGGCCCGCCCCCGGCGCCGGCTCGCTGACGCCTGATCAGCGGACCTGGGCGGTGGGGCGCAGGCCGATCGGCGGCAGGTACTCCCGGACGAGGCGGCGGTCCCACCACGCGCCGGTCTCCCGTCGTTCGCGCCAGGTGGTGAAGCGGTACCGGTAGAGCCGGGCGCGGACGACGGCGGGCGGGGTGTCCGGGAAGGGGTTGAGCCGTAGGAGCCGGAGCGTCGCCGGGTCGTTCTCCAGCAGTTTCTCGGCGAGCGGGACGATCCACGGCTCGGCGTACAGGGAGGACAGCCCGGCGAACCACATCATCCAGTCCAGGCGGAGGTGGTAGGGCGCGAACTGGCGGGGCCGTCGCCGCGGGTCGCCCGGCTTACCGTTGAACTCGTACTCCCGCCACTCGCTGTCCGGGCCCGGCTCGGGATCCTCGGTGCCCTGGATCACGACCTCGTAGCGGGTCTTGGTGATGCTCCCGAACGCGCCGTACGAGTTGACCAGGTGCAGCGGGTTGAAGCTGGCGTTCATCCGTTGCCGCCGTGAGATCAGGTTCCGGGCGGGCCAGTAGCTGAGCACGACGACCAGCGCCGTGACCGCGATGACCAGCGCCTGGTGCCAGACCGGCTCGGCGGTGGGCTGCGGAAGTCCCGGCAACCCCAGCGCCCGCCAGTCCACCACGGAGGTCGCCAGGATCGCGGTGATCCAGTTCAGCCAGGCGAAGTTGCCCGAGAGGATCAGCCAGAACTGGGTGACGATGACGATGGCGGCCGCCACCGTGGCGTACGGCTGCGGCGCGAACAGTCCGAACGGGACGATCAGCTGGGTGACGTGGTTGGCCGCCACCTCGACGCGGTGCAGCGGCTTGGGCAGCCGGTGGAAGTACCAGCTGAGCGGGTTCGGCATCGGCTGGGTCTCGTGGTGGTAGTACAGGCAGGTCAGGTCGCGCCAGCACCGGTCGCCGCGCATCTTGATCAGTCCGGCGCCGAACTCCAGGCGGAACAGCAGCCAGCGCAGCAGCCACAGAATGAGGACGGGCGGGGCGGTGCGCGCGTTGCCGAGGAAGATCGCGAGGAAGCCCGCCTCGCAGAGCAGCGACTCCCAGCCGAAGCCGTACCAGACCTGCCCGACGTTGACGATGGACAGGTACAGCACCCACAGCACCGCCCACAGCAGCATCGTCGCCCACAGCGGCATCACGTCGGCGAGCCCCGCCAGGACGGCGGCGGACAGGCCCACGCCGCTCCACGCGACGACCGCGAAGAACCGGTCCGAGTAGTGGAACTGGAAGATGCTCGGCGCCCGCCGGAACGACACCCTGCGCAGGTACGCGGGCACCGGGGTGAGGCCCCTCTCCCCGGCCAGCGCGCGAAACTGGTTCACCGCGCAGAGGAAGCCCGCCAGGTAGATCGCGGCGATCCCGTGCTGGAAGATCAGCCGACCGGGCCCGTATCCGGGGTCCGTGAGCCATCGCATGCCCGTCGCACCTCCTCCCCGAAGACACGGCGCAGGGCGACGAGGGCCGCGTGGTGGCCGCACATGCCGTGCACGCCCGGACCCGGCGGCGTGGCGGACGAGCAGAGGTAGACGCTCGGGTCCGGCGTGGCGTACGGGACCCGGGCCAGGGTCGGCCGGAACAGCAGCCGCAGGCGGTCGCAGGCCCCGCCCGCGATGTCACCGCCGATGTTGTTCGGGTCGCGGGCCTCGACCGTGTGCGGCCCGGCCACGGACCGCCGGACGACCAGGTCGCCGAAGCCCGGGGCGAACCGCTCGATCTGCCGCTCCATCGCCCCGGTGAGGTCGCCCGTCCAGCCCCGGGGCACGTGCCCGTAAACCCACAGGACGTGGGACCCGTCGGGCGCCCGGGACGGGTCGAACAGGCTCGGCTGGGCCACGATGAGGAACGGCGTGTGCGGCGCCGCGCCGTCGTACGCCGCGCGCAGCGCCGTGCCGATCTCCCCGATCGTCGGGCCGAGGTGGACGGTGCCCGCCCGCGTGCAGGGTTCGGCCCGCCAGGGCACCGGGCCGGACAGCGCGTAGTCGATCTTGAAGGCGGCCGGGCCGTGCCGGTAGCGGCGCATCCGGTCGGCGAACCGGTCCGGCAGCCGCCGGCCGGCCAGGGCGGCCAGGTGCTCGGGCATCACGTCGAGGAGGTACGCCCGGGCGGGCGGCAGCTCGTCGAGGGAGCGTACGGGATGCCCGGTCTCGATCCGGCCGCCCAAGGAGCGCAGGTGGTCGGCCAGGGCGTCGGCGAGGGCCTGCGAGCCGCCCGCGGGGAACGGCCAGCCCACCTCGTGGGCCGCGAGCGCGAACAGCAGCGCGACTCCCCCGGTCGCGGGCGACCCGAGCGGTGCCATCGCGTGCGCCGCCAGCCCGGCGAGCAGCCCGCGGGCGCGTTCCTCCCGGAAGAGCCGGGCGAGCAGCGCGGCCGGCGCGGCGGCCCGCGCGCCGAAGCGCGCGAGCAGCAGCGGATCCCGCGGCAGGCCGGCGAGCGGGGCGCGCAGCACGTCGGGTGCGAGATCCTCCCAGCGGCCCAGGAACGGCCTGATCAGGCGGCGGTACGTCGCGCCGTCGCGGCCGAGCACCGCCGCGGTCTCCTCGGCGGACCGGGCCAGGATCGCGGCCGACCCGTCGGGGAAGGGATGAGCGAGCGGGATCGGCGGCTCGACCCAGGTCACGCCGTGCCGTTCCAGCGGCAGCGCGCGGAACGCCGGCGATCCGACGCCGAGTGGATGCACGGCGGAGCACACGTCGTGCCGGAAGCCCGGCAGGGTCAACTCCTCGGTGCGCGTGCCGCCGCCCACGTCCGCCGCCGCCTCGTACACCCGCACCGCCAGCCCGGCACGGGCGAGCGTCACCGCCGCCGTCAGTCCGTTCGGCCCGGCGCCCACCACCACCGCGTCGACTTCGGCCATGAACCGTGGGCTGCCCCGATCGCAGATCGTTACACCGGTCCAGGGCCTCCGGCGGCGGACCCGCCGCCGATGGTCGGGGGGACGCGCCAGTCCAGGACGGTGCCGCCGCCCTCGCGCCGGTGGATCTCGAAGGTGCCACCGAGGACACGGGCGCGCTCGGCCATGTTGCGCAGCCCGCTGCGACGGCCGCCATCGGGGATGCCGACGCCGTCGTCCTCGACCCGCAGGATCAGCTCGTCCCCGACCATGAGGGAGACGGCGACGCGCCGGGCACGCGAATGCCGGGCGGCGTTGGACAGGGCCTCCTGCAGGACGGCGACCGCCTGCGCGCCGATCGCGTCGTCGACCGCGATGTCCAGCGGGCCGTCCAGACGGACGGACGGCGCGAAGCCCAGGGTCTCGGCGGCGCTGTCGATGACGCCGTGCACGCGCGTGCGGAGCGTCTGTTCCGTCGTGCTCTGCAACGCGAAGATCGTCGAGCGGATCCGCCGGATGGTGTCGTCGAGGTCGTCGACCGCCCGCTGGACGCGCACCGCGACGTCCCGCTTCTCAGCGATCTTGATGGCGCTCATGAGCGTCATGGCGGTGGCGAACAGCCGCTGGATGACCGTGTCGTGCAGGTCCTTGGCGATCCGGTCACGGTCCTCCAGGAGGGTGAGGCGCTCGGCGTCCCGGCGGCGCCCGGCGAGCTCCAGCCCGACGGCCGCCTGCGCCGCGAACGGCTCGAGCAGCCGTCGGACCGGCTCTCCGAAGACCTGCCCTCCGGAGGCGTTCACGACCCAGAGAACACCGCGAGCGTCCTCGCCCACTCCCAGCGGGACGATCAGCGCCGGGCCGGTCGGCACCCCCTCGGGCACGCCGAGGCGTCTCGCGAACGCCTCGACGTCGGTGATCGCCAGCGCCTCGCCGCTACGGAACACCCCGCCGGCCGGCGTCCCGTCGACGGGGATCCGCAGCCCGCGCACCTCCTCGGCGTGCTCGCCGGCGACCGTCTCGACGACCAGATCGGCGCCGTCGACGAGCGCCACCGCGCCCATGTCCGCGTCACAGATCTCCCGGGCGCGAGCGGCGACGAGCTCGATCACGTCGTGGGACTCCGTGCCGGACAGCAGCGTCGTCGACACCTCGGCCGACGCCTGCAGCCATCGCTCGCGGCGCCGGGCCTCCTGGTAGAGCCGGGCGTTCTCGACCGCCACGCCGGCCGCGGTGGCGAGCGCGGCGACCACGCTCTCGTCGTCCTCGTCGAACTCCCCGCCGCCGGCCTTCTCGGTGAGGTACAGGTTGCCGAAGACCTCGTCCCGGACGCGGATCGGCACGCCCAGGAAGCGGCGCATCGGCGGGTGGTTCTCCGGGAAGCCGTACGACTCCGGGTGCGCGCTCAGGTCCGGCAGCCGCAGTGGATGCGGCTCCTTGATCAGCAGGCCGAGGATGCCGTGCCCGTGGGGCCAGTGCCCGATCTCGGCGATCTCCTCTTCGCCGACCCCGACGGTGATGAACTGCACGAGCCGCCCGCCGTCGCCGATCACGCCGAGCGCGCCGTACCGGGCGTCGACGAGCGTGGTGGCGGCCTCGACGATGCGGCGCAGGACGGTCCGCAGATCCAGGTCGCTGCCGATCGACACGACCGCCTCGAGCAGCGCGTGCACCCGGTCACGGGTGGCGAGGACGGCGTCCAGCCGCGTCTGCAGCTCGCCGAGCAGATCGTCCAGGCGCAACTGCGGAAGCGACAGACGAGCGTGGTCGTCTCCAAGCGATCCCTGCGGCACGTGGACGCTCCTCTCGGAGGTCGTTATCCCCTCTCTATCATCATCATCGCCGGTCAGCCGGACCGGCCGGCGGCCTGCTCCTGGCGGGCCTTCGCCTCGGCGATCCGCTCGCGGGCGCTGGCATGGACCTGCTCCACTTCGATGCCCAGCTTCTCGGCGACGGCCTCCAGCCACACCTCCGACAGGACGTTCGTCTCGAAGTCGATCTCGGATCGCAGGTCGGACCGCAGCGCCTCGCGGTTCTGGCTGAGCATCACGAACGTCGACAGGAAGATCGCCTCGAGCGACACGATCAAGGTCAGCAGGCCGTACGGGTACGGGTCGAACCGCGCGGAACCGACGCTGTTGACGAGGATCCAGCCGGTGAACCACACCATGTGGATGTACACGAAGGGCATCGAGCCCGAGAACGCGGTGATCTGATCGGCGACCCGGTCCTGGACGCGCCGCCGCTTGCGCAACAATGCCAGACGTTCGTTTCGCAGGACCTTGACCTGGTTCGCCTCCACCGCCGAAGCCTCCCACACGCCGTCCTGAACCTCGGTACGGCCCCTGCCCGGGACCTGGTCGATGCCCCGTGGAGACGGAATTTAACAAGGCTTGACCGTACGACGGCGCCCGACGGCTCACCGGGCCAGGACGGCGGAGGCCAGGCCGCGCACCAGGTCCTCGTCGACCTCGTGGCCCAGCCCGGGGCCGGACGGCACCGGGACGAGTCCGTCGGCCGCCCGGATCGGCGGCTCGACGACGTCCCGCTCGTAGTACTTGTCCGAGCCGGACACGTCGCTGGGCAGGGTGAAGCCGGGCAGCGCGGCGATCGCGACGTTCGCGGCCCGCCCGACGCCGAACTCGTGCATGCCGCCGCACCAGACCTGCCAGCCGGCCGTGACCGCCCGGTCGTGCGCGGCGCGGGCCGCCGCCAGCCCGCCCATCCGCGAGACCTTGATGTTGAGGATGCGGGCGGCGCCGAGCGTGATCGCGGTGTCGAGCTGGTCCAGGTCGTCGACGGACTCGTCGAGGCACAGCGGGGTGACGATCCGCGCCTGCAGCCGCGCGTGCGCGGCGAGCGCGCCCGGGGCGTACGGCTGCTCGATCATCGTGAGGCCGCAGTCGTCCAGCGCGGTGAAGACCGCCCTCTCGTCCTCGGTGTACGCGCCGTTGGCGTCGACGTGCAGGGGCAGGTCGGGGCGCGCCGCGCGGACCGCGCGCACCGGCTCGACGTCCCACCCCGGCGCGATCTTCAGCTTGATCCTGCGGTACCCCTCGTTGGCGTACCGGTCGACCTGGGCGAGCAGGTCGGCCACCGTCGGCTCGATGCCGAGGCTGACGCCCGCGGCGATGGCCGTACGGGTGCCGCCGAGCGCCCGGGCCAGTGGCAGCCCGGCCGACCGGGACCACAGGTCCCAGCAGGCCATCTCCACTCCCGCCTTCGCGAAGTTGTGGCCGCGGATGCGCGCCCAGAACTCGCCGACGTCGCCGGGATGCTCCCACTCCGCCTCGAGGAGCACGGGCGCGAGGTACCCCTCGATCATGAGCCGGCAGTCGTCCACGGTCTCGGCGGAGTAGTACGGGTCGCTGGGCGAGGCGATCTCCCCCCAGCCGACCGCGCCGTCGCCGTCCTCGACGCGGATGAGGATGTGCTCCAGGTGCGCCTTGCGGTGGGAGCTCGTCTGGAAGGCGCGGACGAGCGGCAGGCTCACCTGGAACGCCTCGAACTTGGACACTCTCGGCACGTGTCTCATCCCTTCTCATGCGCTGGTGTACCGGGTGCGGGCCGGAACCGGTAGACCGCCGTGTCCGTCCCGCACGTCAGGCACGAGGTCGCGACGTACCCCTCGTCGATCAGGCGTCTCAGCTCGGCCGCGAGGTCGTCGCGCAGCCGGGACGCCGCCGTACGGTCACGCGCGACGACGGCGTCCCAGTCGCGAGGCGCCCCCAGCAGGACGTCGTCTCCCTCGGGCCGCGTCTCCCCCCAGCCGGTGTACGGCGGGGGCGGGGCGGCCGATCCGGGCGGGCGGAGCAGGTCCCACTCGACGATCAACCGGTCGGTGCGCATGCCCGGGTCCCGGCCGATGTCCTCCACGCCGTAGAAGTCGCGGAGGAACCAGCGGCCGGTGGCGCCCAGGACGTCGAGGTTGAAGTGGGCGTTGCGGGTGCGCAGCGGGTCGAACGCCCAGCGCATCAGTCGCACGCCGGTCGACAGGACGTAGTCGCGCTGGCTGAGCTTGAGCGCCCGTCCGACGCCGCGTCCCTGCCAGTCCGGATGGACCGCCGCCACCTGGGAGTAGTGGTACACGGTGCCGGAGTCCGAGCCGAGGAAGCCGTACGTGAAGCCGACGAGCTCGTCCCCGGCGAACGCTCCGATGACCGAGCCGGCGTTGCGCTGCAGCGCGGCCAGCAGACGCGGGCTGACCGCCGGGTCGGTGGCGGCCAAGGCGAACGCGGCGCGGTACACCTCCACCCCGGCTCGCATCTCGGCGGAGGTGGTGAGCGGCCGCACGGTCAGCTGCGGCGACGGAATTCTGCTCACGGTACGATCACAGGTAAGGCTTCTACCTGCAGATTCTCCCACGTTCGGCGCGCCGCGGACCAGGGAGGGGACATGACCCCCGAGCTCGCCACCGCCTTGACCGACGCGACCGCCCGGCTGCTCGGATTCGGCCGGGACCGGCTGCGGGAGTACGCCCTCGCCGAATCGCCGTCCGGGGACACCGCCGCGCTGGCCCGCTGCGCCGCGCTGATCGAGGCCGGTCACCGGGAGGCCGGTGGCGCCGTGGCCCGCGACGGCGAGCACCTCGTGTCGCGGTTCGGCCCGCAGGACGGCCCGCACCTGCTCCTCGTCGGCCACTACGACACCGTCTGGCCCGTCGGGCGCTTGGCCACCATGCCGTACACCGACGACGGCACGATCATCACGGGCCCCGGCACGTACGACATGAAGGGTGGCCTGGTCGCCGTCGAGATGGCGCTGCGCGCCCTGTCGGCGGCCGGGGCCGCGCCGGCCCGGCAGGTCCGCCTGGTCGTCGTCGCCGACGAGGAGGTCGGCAGCCCGACCGGAGGCACCGTCGTGGAGCGTCACCTCGACGGCGCGACGGCCGTGCTCGGCCTGGAGTCGCCGCATCCGGACGGCGCGCTGAAGAACGCCCGCCGAGGCAGCGTCCGCGTCCGGCTCGGCGTCCAGGGCCGCGAGGCGCACGCCGCGCTGGACCCGGGCAAAGGTGTGTCCGCCATCGACGAGCTCATCGACCAGATCGCGGCGGTACGCGGCGTGGTGCCCGACGACGGCACGACGCTGTTCAACGTCGGCCGGATCGAGGGCGGCCGCCGCGCCAACGTCGTCGCCGGCGAGGCCTCCGCCGAGATCGGCCTGCGGTTCGCCTCCGCGGCGGCCGAGCGCACGGTGCTGGACGCCTTCGCGGACCTGCGGCCGGTGCGTCCCGGCGCCGCCGTGGAGGCCACCGTGCTGTCCGCGCGGCCGACCTGGCCGGAACGCTCGCCCGACCCGTTGCTCGACCACGTGGCCCGCGTCGGCGGGCTCCTGGGGCAGGACGTCACCGGCCGGCCCGCGGCCGGGGCGGGCGACACGAACCTGCCGGGTTCGCTCGGCCTGCCCACCCTCGACGGCTTCGGCCCCCGTGGGCGAGGCGCGCACGCCGCCGACGAGGCCATCCGGGTGACCGGCCTCGCCGAACGAGCCGCGCTCCTCGCCGGAATCATGGCCTCCCCGCCGTGAGACGGAGCGATCGCCGTCGCCGACCGGGCCCACCGAACGAGCCGCACTCCTCGCCGGAATCACGGCGTCCCCGCCATGAGACGGAGCGATCGCCGTCGCCGACCGGGCCCACCGAACGAGCCGCACTCCTCGCCAGAATCACGGCGTCCCCGCCGTGAGACGCGCCCTTGCCCTGCTCGGGCGGCAGCGATACGGCAGTATTACCGCATGTCGGCTCTTACCCGCGCGGAGGCGCAGACCCGCGCCCGTCTGCTGGACGTCCGTTCCTACTCCGTGCACCTGGATCTCACGCGCGGCGACGAGGTGTTCCACGCCACCTCCCTCACCCGGTTCGGCGCCCGGCCGGGGACGGACACCTTCGTGGAGGTCCGGCCCGCGAGCCTGCGGCGGGCGGTGCTCAACGGGCGCGTGCTCGACCCGGCGTCCCTGCGGGACGGCCGCCTGCCGCTGCCGGACCTGGCGGCCGACAACGAACTGCGCGTCGAGGCCGACATGCGCTACTCCCGTACCGGGGAGGGCATGCACCGGTTCATCGACCCGGCCGACGGTGAGGCGTACCTCTCGACGCAGTGCGGCCCGGACGAGGCCCCGCGGGTGTTCGCGTGCTTCGACCAGCCGGATCTCAAGGCCCCGATCGAGTTCTCGGTGACCGCCCCGCCGCACTGGACCGTCGTGAGCAACGCTCCCGGGCGGAAGGAGGCCGACGGCCACTGGAGCTTCGACCCGACCGCGCCGATCAGCACCTACCTCGCCGCCGTCGTCGCCGGTCCCCTGCACTCGGTCCACGCGGAGCACGGCGGGATCCCGCTCGGCCTCCACTGCCGGCGTTCCCTCGCCCCGCACCTGGACGCCGATGAGATCTTCGACATCACGCGGCGCAGCCTGGACCGGTACCACGAGCTGTTCGACGAGCCGTACCCGTTCGTCAAGTACGACCAGGCCTTCGTGGCCGAGCTCAACTGGGGCGCGATGGAGAACCCCGGCTGCGTCACCTTCCGCGACGAGTTCATCTTCCGCTCGGCGGTCACGGAGGCCGAGCGCGAGACGCGCGCGATCGTCATCGCGCACGAGATGGCGCACATGTGGTTCGGCGACCTCGTCACGATGCGCTGGTGGGACGACCTGTGGCTGAATGAGTCGTTCGCCGAGTACATGGGCTATCAGGTCGTCTCGGAGACCACCCGCTTCACCACCGCCTGGACCGGCTTCGCGATCGCGCGCAAGCCCTGGGGGTACGACGCGGACCAGCGCTGCTCCACCCATCCCGTCGCGGCCGACGGCATCGACGACACCGCCGCCGCGCTGATGAGCTTCGACGGCATCTCCTACGCCAAGGGCGCGTCGGTCCTGCGGCAGCTGGTCGCCTGGCTCGGCGCGGAGTCCTTCTTCACCGGCATCAACGCCTATTTCGCCCGGCACCGGTTCGGCAACGCCACCATGGCCGACCTGCTGGACGCCCTCGCCGCCGCGAGCGGCCGGGACGTGCACGGCTGGGCCGAGCGCTGGCTGCGCACGAGCGGGGTCGACACGCTGCGCCTGGAGATCGCCGCCGAGGACGACGGCGCGCGGGTGTCCGCGACCGTCGTGCACACCGGCGCGGCGGACGAGCCGTCGGTGCTCCGGCCGCACCGGATCAAGGCTGCGGCCTACGACCTGGCCGACGGCGCCGAGGGCGGCCGCCGGCTGGTACTGCGCGAGCGCTTCCCCGTCGACCTCCCGGCGGACGCCGGCCCGGACGGCGCCGCCCGGGTTCGGCCGGCGGATCTGACCGGGATCCCCCGCCCCGCCCTCGTGGTGCTCAACGACGGCGACCTCAGCTACGCCAAGATCCGGCTGGCCGAGCCGTGCCGGCCGGTGATGGCCGAGGCGCTGTCGACGATCGAGGACGGCCTGACCCGCGCCCTGCTGTGGAACTCCGCCCGCGACATGGTCCGCGACGGCGAGCTGTCCACCACCGAGTTCCTGGCCCTGGTCGGCGCGCACCTGCCCGCCGAGCCGGACGTCAGCGTCGTGGAGGCCATGCTCGCCTTCGGGCGGCAGCACGTCGCCGACCGGTTCACGCCGCCCGCCGAGCGTCCGGCCGCCGTGGCCGCGCTCGCCGACGTCTGCCGGGAGATCCTCCGCCGGACCGCGGACGGCTCCGCGCCGGCGCTGCGCCTGGCGGCCGTACGGGAGCTGATCCGCTGCTCCGAGACCTCGGACGCATTGGGCGAGCTGCGGGAGTGGTCGTGTGCGCAGCGGGTGCCGGACGGTCCGGACCTCGACCCGGACCTGCGCTGGAGGGTGCTGCTGCAGCTGTCCGCCCACGGCGGGGCCGGTGAGCCCGACATCGCCGCCGAGGTCGAGCGCGACCCCAGCGCCCGCGGGCGGGAAGGCGCCGCCCGGTGCCGGGCCGCCCTCCCCGACCCGACGGCCAAGGAGGAGGCGTGGCAGCGGCTGTTCACGGATGGCGCCCTGTCCAACCACCTGCTGACCGCGACCGCTCAGGGCTTCTGGCAGCCGGCCCGGGCGGAGCTCACGGCCGGGTTCATCGAGCGCTACTTCGCCGAACTCCCGGCCGCGGGCGAGCGCGGCCCGGCGGTCGCCCGCGCGCTCGGCCGTGATCTTTTCCCCTCGCACGCCGCCACCCCGGCCACCGTACGGGCCGCCGAGAAGTGCCTGGCGCGGGAGGACCTGACGATCCCGCTACGCCGCGCGCTGGCCGACGAGCTCGACGACCTCCGCCGCGCTCTCCGGGTGCGCGCCCGCTGAACCACCGTATGCATCACGCTGGAAACCGACGCGAAGCCGGGGGAAGATATCGGACAGTGTTCGCTATTTCGGACGGAGTGACGGATGACCGCCCTGCTGATCCTGCATCCGGACGACGACGTGGCCCTGGCCACCGAGGATCTCGCAGCCGGCGAGGCGGTCCGCGAGGGGCTCGTCGCCCGGAACGACGTGCCGCGCGGACACAAGATCGCCCTGCGCGACCTGCCGGCCGACGCCCCGGTGCGCAAGTACGGCCAGGTGATCGGCTTCACCACGCGGCCCGTGGCGGCCGGTGAGCACGTGCACACCCACAACCTCGGGTTCCAGATGTTCGACCGGGAGTACGAGTACGGCGTCGACGTCCGTCCCGAGGACCCCGTGCCCGTCGCGGAGCGGACGACGTTCGACGGGATCGTCCGGCCCGACGGCCGGGTCGCCACCCGCAACTTCATCGGCGTCCTCACCACGGTGAACTGCTCGGCGACCACCGCCCGCCGCATCGCCGAGCGGTTCCGGCGCCAGGAGGGTATGCCCGGTCCGCTGGACGAGTACCCCATGGTGGACGGTGTGGTCGCGCTGACGCACACCCTGGGCTGCGGAATGGCCGGCGAGGGCAGCGAGGAGTTCGCCGTGCTGCGGCGCACCCTCACGGGATACGCGAACCACCCGAACTTCGCGGGCTTCCTCGTGCTCGGCCTCGGCTGCGAGGTGAACGAGGTCCGCTCCCTCGTCGAGGAATGGGGGGTCGGCCGGGACACGCCGGTGGTGCCGATGACGATCCAGGAGCTCGGCGGCACCCGCGCGACGGTGGCCGAGGGGGTCGCCCGGATCAAGGACATGCTGCCCGCGGCGAACGCCGTGCGGCGGCGGCCCGTGCCCGCCTCCGAGCTGGTCCTCGCGATGGAGTGCGGCGGCTCGGACGGCTACTCCGGAATCACCGCCAATCCGGCGCTCGGCGCGGCCGCCGACCTGCTCATTCGGCACGGCGGGACCGCCGTGTTCGGCGAGACCCCGGAGATCTACGGCGCCGAGCACCTGCTCGTCCGGCGCGCGGTCAACCGCGAGGTGGGCGAGAGGCTGGTCCGCCGGATCCACTGGTGGGAGGAGTACACCGCCCGGCACGGCGGCTCGATGGACAACAACCCCTCCCCCGGCAACAAGGCCGGCGGCCTGACCACGATCCTGGAGAAGTCCCTGGGCGCCGCCGCGAAGGGCGGCCAGTCCAACCTCGCCGACGTGGTGCAGTACGCCGAGCCGATCACCGCCAAGGGGCTGGTGTTCATGGACACCCCGGGCTACGACCCGGTCAACGCGACCGGCATGGTCGCCGGCGGCGCGCACGTGCTGTGCTTCACGACCGGCCGCGGATCGGTCTTCGGCTGCAAGCCGACGCCCAGCCTCAAGCTCGCCACCAACACGCCGCTGTACGAGCGGATGACCGACGACATGGACATCAACTGCGGTCTGATCGCCGACGGCGAGTGCGACGTCGCCGAGATGGGCCGGCGGATCTTCGACCTGGTGCTGGCCACCGCGTCCGGCCGCCGGACGCGCAGCGAGGAGCTCGGCTTCGGCGACGAGGAGTTCGTGCCCTGGCAGCTCGGCGCCGTGATGTGACGTTTCCGGCACGATCATCGCCGCCCCACGCCGGGCGCTTTACCGTTTCTGTACCTTTGCTGGTCCTCAGCTTTGCGTACAGAACGGGGTAAACAATGGACTTCTCCACCTTCCAGGCGCAGCGACGGCTGCTCGTCCGCCAGCGCGTACGGCTGATGGTGAACCAGTACGAGGTGCACGCCGAGAACCCGGACGGCTCCGAGGGCGAACTCGTCGCCTTCGCCCAGCAGAAGCGCATGGCGTTCAAGGAGCAGGTGACCTTCTACGCCGACGACCGCAAGGAGCAGCCGCTCTTCGGGTTCAAGGCGCGCCAGCGGCTCGACCTGGCCGCGACGTACGACGTGACCGACCCGGGCGGGCAGCCGATCGGCAACTTCCGCAAGGACTTCAAGGCGTCACTGCTCGCCTCCACCTGGCACCTCGAGCAGCCGGGCCTCGGTGTGACCACCGGCTCCGAGCGCAACAAGACCGTCGCCATCCTGCGCCGGGTCTGGGACTTCATCCCCTACGTCGACAGCCTGCCGTTCGCCTGGCCGTACCACTTCGACTTCACCGCGAACGAGCAGGAGACGTTCTCCGTGGACAAGAAGTTCGGCCTCCGGGACCGGTACGTCGTCGACATCAAGGACTCGCGACTCGACCGCCGGCTGGTCATCGCCCAGGCGGTCGCGCTCGACGCCCTGCAGCACCGCTGAGCCGTACGCGCTGCGAACCCGCCGAACGCGGGGAGGCCCGGCCGGACGCCGCCGGCCGGGCCTCCAGCGCCCTCAGCGGATGCGGACCGGCGCCGACACCGGCAGGTTCCGCGAGGAGTCGCCGACCGCGATGACGTGGCGGCCGCCGACGACCGTCCACCGCTGCGACGCGGTGTCCCAGATCGAGAACGCCCGCGCGTCGAGCCGCAACGTCACATGCTTCGTCTGGCCCGGGCGCAGCGTCACCTTGGCGAAGCCCTTGAGCTGCTTCGGGGGCTCTCCGGCCGACGCCGGCGCCGTCACGTAGACCTGGGCGACCTCCGCGCCCGTACGGGACCCGGTGTTGCTGACGTCGACGCCCACCGTCACGTGCCCGTGCGAGTCCGCTCGCGGCGAGACCGTCAGGTGGCCGAACCGGAAGCTCGTGTACGACAGGCCGTACCCGAAGGGGAACAGCGGCTGCTCGCCCTGCGCGTCGTACCAGCGGTACCCGACCTCGAGCTTCTCGGAGTAGGTCGCCGTGCCGTTCACGCCGGGGTACCGCTCGGGCGTGCTCACCGGCGTCTGGGTCTCGCTGCGCGGGAAGGTTACCGGCAGCTTGCCGGAGGGGTTCACGTCGCCGAACAGCAGCCCCGCGAGCGCGTTGCCGTCCTCCTCACCCGGGTACCAGGTCTCCAGGACGGCGGGGACGCTGTCGATCCAGGGCAGCAGGACGGGCGCGCCGCTGTTGAGGACGACGATCGTGTGCGGGTTGGCCGCGACCACCGAGCGGACCAGCTGGTCCTGGTCGGCGGACAGCGACAGGTTCGCCCGGTCCGCCCCCTCCTTCTCGACGTCGCCGACGACGACCACGGCCACGTCCGAGGAGGCGGCGAGCTTCGCCGCCGCGGCCGCGTCGGATCCGTCGGCGCTCTGGACGGTCACGCCCGCGCCGACGCGCTTCTGGATGCCCTCGACGGGGCTGACCGTGTACAGCGGCTTGACGTGCGAGCTGCCGCCGCCGCCCGGGTGCGCGGCCTGCGCGTACGGGCCGACCACCGCGATCGACTTCAGGCCTTTCGCGTTCAGCGGCAGGGCCGAGCCGGTGTTCTTCAGCAGCACGGCGGTCTGCTCGGCGACCGACCGCGCCACCGCTCCCCCGGCGGCCGCGTCGATGGGCGTGACCGTCCTCGGGTGGTCGAACAGCCCGGCGCGGATCTCGATGGCGAGCCGGCGCACGATCATCGTGTCCAGCTGCTGCATGCTGACCTTGCCGTCGAGGACGGCCTGCTTGAGCTCCTCGTCGTACGGGCCGTTGTCCCGCAACTCGAGGTCCTGACCGGCGTCGGCCGAGCCGACGGCGGTGTGGGTGGCGCTGGCGTCGGACTGGACGAAGCCCCGGAAGCCCCACTGGCCGCGCAGCACGTCGGCCAGCAGGTGCTTGTTCTCGCAGGCGAACGAGCCGTTGATGGACGGGTAGGCGCACATCACCGAGGCGACGTGCCCTTCCTTCACCGCCGCCTCGAAGGCCGGCAGGTGGATCTCGTGGAGGGTGCGGTCGTCGATCTGCTCGTTGATGGTCTTGCGGTTCGTCTCCTGGTCGTTGGCGGCGTAGTGCTTCACCTCGGCCAGCACGCCCTGGCTCTGGATGCCCTGGATGTTGGCCACCGCGAGCCGGGAGGCGAGGTAGGGATCCTCGCCGTAGTTCTCGAAGGCGCGGCCGTTCTGGTAGACGCGCACCATGTTGACGTCCGGGGCCTCGAGCAGGCTGTGGCCGACGTTCCCCGTCTCCCGGCCCTCGACGACGCCGTACTGCCGGGCCAGCCCGGGGTCGAATCCGGCGGCGAGGGCGACGGGTGCGGGCAGCGCCGTGGCGTCGGGCTGCGTGGGGACCGCGCCGGTGCCGACGCCGGCCGGACCGTTGCTGATGAGGAAGTCGGGGATGCCGAGCCGGGGGATGCCGGGCACGAGCCGGGAGATGCCGCCGGCGCCCTTGCCGGTGGTGTGCGTCTGGGTGATCTTCTCGTCGAGCGTCATCTGCGCGACGAGGGCGGCGGCGCGTTGCTCGGGCGTGGGTGCCCGTCCGGCCACGGCGGCCGGTGCGACGGCGAGCGGCCCGATCAGGGCCACGGCCGCCGCGATGGCGGTGGGCAGGCGTCTCATGCTGCTCCTCGGAGGGTCTGCCGAGAGCCACGGCGAGGGCGCGTGGTCGGCGCGCCGGGTCCGCCGGAGGTACTCGAGAGGTCAGGGGCTGTGACACACGAAAACATCAGACATCGGAGGAGTCAAGGGTGTTCTGTGACGCCTTGTGAGGCTCACCGAACGGCCTGACGTCAGCGCGTTACCTCAGTCGAGCAAGCGTGGATCGGCGGACGATGAACTCGAAGTGCCGAATTCATCGGATGTATCGCGTTACTTTCCCGCACTCTCGAGGTAGCGCAGGACGGCGGCGACGCGGCGATCCGTGTGCTCGGTCGGCGGCAGGTCGAGCTTGGCGAAGATGCTGCGGATGTGCTTGTGGACGGCGCCCTCGGTGACGACCAGGCGCTGGGCGATGGCGACGTTGCCGAGGCCCTCGGCCATGAGCGCCAGCACGTCGTGTTCCCGTGGTGTCAGCCGGTCCAGCGGGTCGTCGGCGCGCCGGTGGGCGAACAGCTGGGCGACGATCTCCGGGTCGATCGCGGTACCCCCGGCGACGACGCGGTTCAGGGCTTCAAGAAACCGTTCGACCCGCCCGACGCGCTCCTTGAGCAGGTAGCCGATGCCGGCCGTACCGCCGGCGAGCAGGTCCGTCGCGAAGGACTCCTCGACGTACGCCGACAGCACGAGCACGGCGAGTTTCGGATGGCGTGCCCGGGCGGCCACCGCCGCCTTGATGCCCTCGTCGGTGTGGGTGGGCGGCATGCGCACGTCGACGATGGCGATGTCGGGCGGGTCCGCGTCGACGGCGGCGAGGAAGGCGTCCGGCGTCTCGACGGCGGCCACCACCTCGAACCCCTCGCCGCGCAGCAGCAGTTCGAGACCCGCGCGCAGCAGGGCGTCGTCTTCGGCGATCACAACACGCACGGCAACTCCACGTCGAGAATGGTCGGTCCGCCCGGTGGGCTCGAGAAGGTCACGCGTCCGTCGTGCGCCTCGACCCGGCGGCGGATGCCGACGATGCCGCTTCCGGACCTGTCGTCGGCGCCCCCGCGCCCGTCGTCCTCGACGCGCAGGTGGAGCCGGTCCCTGGTCTGGCGCACGTCGACGGCCGCGTGCCGGGCGTGACTGTGCTTGGAGATGTTGGTGAGGGCCTCGGCGACCACGAAGTAGGCGGTCGCGTCGACCGACGCGGGGCGGGAGCCCGGCACGTCGACCGACACCCGGCAGGGCACGGCGCACCCGGCCGCCAGCGCTGCCAGCGCACCGCCGAGCCCACGCTGTTCGAGGACGGGCGGCAGGATGGCGCGGACCACCGCGCGCAGCTCGGCGAGGGCCTGCTCGGCCGCGGACTGGGCCTGCTCGATCGCCTGGTCGGCGGTGGCGAGGTCCTTCTTCAGCGCCCGCCGCGCGGCGCCCAGCAGGACCGTCACGCCGACGAGCCGGTTCTGCGTGCCGTCGTGCAGGGATCTCTCGATCCGCCGCAACTCCGCGGTGTGGGCGTCCAGGGCGGCGGCCCGGGTCGCGGTCAGCTCCGCGACGCGCGCGGACAGGTCGACGCCCGGGTGCGGTTCGAGCAGGCGCAGCCCCGGCCGGGCCTGCAGCCGTGCCATCGCCGGGGTCAGGCCGATGAGGATCGCCGTCCACCCGACGCCCAGGAGAACGCTGGACACCATCCCCGCCCACCCGTCGACGGGGATGCCCACGGAGGTGGTGGCCGTGCCGTGCGGCAACATCCACCCGTACAGGGGAAAGGTCAGGTCGCGGATCGCGAGCAGCGGCAGCAGCACGCCGATCAAGCCCAGGACGAATCCGAATATGGCATGGGTGAACAGCCACCGCAGGTCACGCCCGGTGGCCGGATCCGCGGCGGCGGCGCGGAGCCGGGCGGACCAGCCATTCGGCCAAACGGGGTACGGGCTGATGACCTCGTCGCCCCACCGGCTCAGCCGCTCGCGCTCCCAGCCGGCCACCGTGCGCACGACCGACAGCGCGCCGGGGAGCAGCGGCAGTCCGACGCCGATCAGGCAGAGGACGGCGACGACGAGCAACCCGCCCACGGTGCACAGGGCGAGGGACGCGGTGCCCAGGCCACCGGCGAGCCGCTGGTACGCCTCAAGCGAGCCGCGGAGCGCACGGCCGACCGCGCCGTCCTTCCAGCCTGGCATCTCCACGTCCTCCCCGCGATCAGTGGTCCACCTTATGGATGATCGCGGCGGTTCGCGGTGGAATCCGGGAAGTGGTGCCTGCTGTACCACGGTCGGGTAGTGCGCGGGATCGTCGCAGGTCGGCGCGGTCCGTAGCGTCGTGGTCCTACCGAGGAGGACTCATGACGAACGACCCTTATCGCATCGACCAGCGCGGTGCCGCCGCCCCGGAACGGCACGGCATCGGCGCAAAGCGCACGGCCCTCTGGACCGTCCTGGTGATCAGCGCCGCCGGGAACGCGGTGACCTCGATGGCCGGGCTTCCCATTCCGGTGAGCCTGGCGTTCGGCGTCGTCACCATCCTGTGCGTCACCTGGCTGATCGCGGACCGGTTCCGCCGGGGCCGGGCATGAGGCGCCGCGGATCCGCCGACACGCGTCCCGCGCCGCCGGGACAGGTGATCGGCCTCGACCAGGTCACCAAGGTGTACCGTACGGGCACCGTGGAGGTGACGGCGCTCGACGACGTGTCGCTCACCGTCCCCCGAGGCAGGTTCCTCGCGGTGATGGGACCGTCCGGGTCGGGCAAGAGCACGCTGCTGCAGATCGCGGCGGGGCTGGACACCCCGACGTCGGGAACCGTGGTGATCGGGGACACGGACCTCGGCCGCCTCAACGAGGCCCGCCGCACGGTGCTGCGCCGGGACCGGATCGGCTTCGTGTTCCAGGGCTACAACCTGCTCCCCTCGCTGACGGTCGAGCAGAACATCACCCTTCCGCTGCGGCTCGCCGGCCGCTCCCCGGACCAGGAGTGGATCCGCGCGCTGGTCGACCGCACCGGCCTGGACGGCACGCTGCACCGCCGCCCCGCCGAGATGTCCGGCGGGCAGCAGCAGCGGGTGGCGATCGTCCGGGCGCTGGCCGCCCGGCCCGACATCGTGTTCGCCGACGAGCCGACCGGGGCGCTGGACGTCCGCAGCTCCGGGCACGTCCTCACGCTCCTGCGCCAGATCGTGGACGAGCTCGGCCAGACCATCGTGATGGTGACGCACGACCCGGCCGCCGCGGCCCGCGCCCACGAAGCCCTGATCATGGCCGACGGGCGGATCGTCGACGTGATCGGCGACCCCACGGCCCAGCTGCTCGCGGGCCGGCTGAGCTCGCTGGGAGGCCGCTGATGTTCCGGATCTCGCTCCTGCTCGCCCGCGGCCGGGTCGGGGCGCTCGTCGCGATCGTCTGCGCGGTCCTGGGCGGGTCCGCCTTCCTCACGGCCACCGGCGTGCTGGCGGAGTCGGGGCTGCGCTCCCACATCCCGGTCGAGCGCCTCGCCGGAGCGGACGTCGTCGTCTCCGGCCGGCAGTCGGTCGGCCAGAGCGAGGACCTGGCCGAGCCGCTGCCGGAGCGTGCGGCGATCCCCGCGGGGCTCGTCGGTCTGCTGGCCGGGCTGCCCGGGGTCGCCTCCTCCGTCGGGGACGTGAGCCTGCCCGCCGCCGTCGTCGGGCGCGGGGGCGCCGTCGTCGGCCCGGACGCCGACCCGCGTACGGCGGGGCACGGCTGGTCGTCGCGGACGCTACCGGGTCCCGGCGCCGTCCGCGGGGCTCCTCCGGCCGGCTCCGGTGAGGTGGCGCTCGACACCGCCACCGCCGCGCGGGCCGGCGTCTCCCCCGGTGACCGGGTGACGGTCGTGGCCGCCGGCCTGCGGGACGAGTACCGGGTGTCGGCCGTCGTCGGCGGACGGCCCGGGGTCTACTTCGCCGACGCCACGGCGGCCCACCTGGCCGGCCGGGACGCCGGGCCGAAGCGCGCGACGGTCGATCTCGTGGCGCTCCGCGCCGCCCCCGGCACCGACGTCGGTGGGCTGGCCGCGCGCGTCCGCCAGGCCCTGCGGACCGACGGCCGGGGCGACCTGACGGTGGCGACGGGTGCCGCGCGCGGTGACGTCGAGGAGCCCGGCGCGGCGACGGCCCGCACGCTGTTGTTCATGCTCGCGGGTTCGATCGGCGGGGTCGTCCTGATGATCGTGGGGTTCGTCGTCGCCGGCGCGCTGTCCATATCGATCGCCGGGCAGCGCCGCGACCTCGCCCTCATGCGGGCCGTGGGCGCCACGCCGCGCCAGGTCCGCCGCCTCATCGCCGACCAGACCGGTGCCGTCGCGCTGCTCCCCCTCCCCTTCGGGGCGGCGCTCGGCTATCTCCTCGCCGGCCGGTTCAGTGACCTGCTGACCGCACACGGCGTCCTGCCGGACCGCCTGCCGCTCGCCTGGAGTCCCCTGCCGGCCCTCGCGGCGGCCCTGCTCCTGTCGGCCGCGGTCCGCGTCTCGGCGCTGAGCGCCGCGTTCCGTACCTCGCGGATGTCGGCGACCGAGGCCGTCGCCGAGTCGCGGACCGACCCGCGGACGCCGTCGGTCGTACGGACCCGGATCGGGCTGCTGCTCATCGTCGGCGCGATGGTGGCCTCGTCCGTGCCCTTGTTTCTCCGGACCGCCGAGGCCACCGTCGCCACCGGCTCGGCGAGCATCCTGGCGGTCATCGGCCTCGGCCTCGCCGGTCCGTACCTCGTCCGGAACGGCAGCGGCGCGCTGCTGGGGCGGCTGCCGCGCCGCACGTCGCCGACGACCTGGCTGGCCGTCAGCAACGGCCACGGCTACGCGGTCCGGGTCGGCGGGGCGGTCACGGCGCTCGGCATGGCCGTCGCCTTCACACTGAGCTACGCGCTCACCCAGACCACGCTGATGGCCGCCACCACCCACCAGGCCAAGGAGGCCACGCGCGCCGACGTCACGGTCACCGCGCCCGGCCTCGGCGGTGTCCCCGCGCGGCTGGCCGACGAGGTCCGTACGACGCCCGGCGTCGCCGCCGCCGTGCCGGTGGCCGCGACGACCGTGCTGTGGCCGTACCGCGAGGACGGTTCCACGATGGTCGCGTCGTACCGGACGCTCGTCACCGGGTCCGACGCGGCGGGCGTCCTGGACCTCGGGCTCCGCGCCGGCGCCCTGAGCGACCTCACCGGCCCCGCCATCGCGATCAGCAGGAGCACCGCCTTCGCCCGCGGTGCCCACGTCGGCGACCACGTCTCCGTGATCCTGGGCGACGGGACCACGGCGGCCGTACGGGTCGTCGCCACGTACGACCGGAGCCTGGGCTTCGGGGACGTCGTCGCCTCGCGCGACCTGGTCGCCGGTCACACCACGACCGGCCTGGCCGACAAGGTGCTCGTCCGCGCCGCCCCGGGCCGGGGGCCGGAGATACGGCGCGCGGTCGCCGCGCTCACCGCGCACGAGCCGGGCGTGCGGGCCGAGGACCCCGACGGCGTCGGGAAGACGCCGACGCCGCCGGAGGTCTGGGTGAACGTCGTGGTGCTCGCCGTCCTGCTCGGCTACGTCCTGCTGGCGGTCGCCAACCGGCTGGCGGCCTCGGCCTCGCAGCGGCGCGACGAGTTCACCTCGCTCCGGCTCGTCGGGGCCACCCCACGGCAGATCGTCGCGATGGTGCGCCGCGAGGCCGCGCTGATGTCCGTCGCCGCCGTCGGCGCCGGGATCGCGCTGTCGGCGGTGCCGCTGGCCCTGCTGGGCACCGGCTTCCTCGGCCGCCCGTGGGCCGCGGGACCGGTCTGGCTCCTGCCGGCGATCTCCGGCCTCGTCGTGGCGATCGCCTGGCTCGCCACCGAACTCCCGGCCCGGGCCGCGCTACGAGCGGCGCCCGCGGCCGTCCTCGCCCAGCGCTCCTGACCGCCGCGCGGTGCGCCGACCCCGGCCACCGGCTCACCGCGCGGCCGTTCGGCGCGCTTCGTGGACCGTCCTCGCCGGGACATCGTTGACGGGTCGAAGGCGGGACTTCTACTCTGCTACCGACCGGTCGGTATGTACGTCGGAAGGGCCGCGATGATCGCCAGCACGATGCAGGAATTCCCCCTCACGGTCTCCGCGATCCTGCGGCACGGGGCCCGCGTGTACGGCGGCAGCGAGTGCGTGACCTGGACCGGCGGCGAGCCGCGCCGGGCGTCGTACCGGCAGATCGCCGAGAACGCCGAACGGCTCGCCGCCGCCCTCTCCCGGCTGGGCGTCGCCGCGGGCGACCGGGTGGCGACCTTCTGCTGGAACAACCAGGAGCACCTCGAGGCGTACTTCGCCGTCCCGGGGATGGGCGCGGTGCTGCACACGCTGAACATCCGACTGTTCCCCGACCAGCTCGCCCACATCGTCGGGCACGCCGAGGACCGGATCATCATCGTCGACGACTCCCTGGTGCCGCTGCTCGCCCGCGTGGCCGGCCGGCTGCCCACCGTGGAGACGTTCATCGTCGTCGGCGACGGCGACGCGTCCGCCCTCGGCGAGGCGCGCGTGCTGCGCTACCACGAGCTGCTGGCGGCCGAGGAGCCCGGGGTCGACTGGCCGGAGCTCGACGAGCGCGCCGCCGCGTCGATGTGCTACACCAGCGGCACGACGGGCGATCCGAAGGGCGTCGTCTACTCCCACCGCTCGACCTTCCTGCACGCCATGGCGGCGACGTCGGCGTCGATGGTGGGCATCACCGAGACGGACCGCGTGCTCGCGATCGTCCCGATGTTCCACGTCAACGCGTGGGGCCTGCCGTACGCCGCGTTCCTGTCCGGGGCGACGCTCCACATGCCCGGGCCGTTCCTGCAGCCCGAGCACCTGACCGCCTTCATCGCGGCCGAGCGCAGCACCGTCTCCTCGGCGGTGCCGACGATCTGGAGCGCCATCCTCAACCACGGCGCCGCCCACGAGATCGACCTGTCGTCGCTACGGACGGGCACCTCCGGCGGCGCCGCCGCGCCCCGCGCGCTGCTGGAGGCCTTCGAGGAGCGGTACGGCCTGCGGATCATCCAGGGCTGGGGCATGACCGAGACCAGCCCGATCGGCGGCATGGCCTTCCCCCCGCCCGGCGTGGAGCCGGGCACCCCGGAGGACGTCGACTGGCGCCTGAAGTCGGGCCGCGTCGCGGCCGGCGTGGAGATGCGGATCGTCGACGCGCTGGGTGAGGAGCTGCCCTGGGACGGCACGTCCGTCGGCGAGATCGAGGTGCGCGGGCCGTGGATCACCGGCGCGTACCACCGCGATCCCGCCCCGGAGAAGTTCCACGACGGCTGGCTGCGGACCGGCGACATCGGCACGATCGACGACCGGGGCTTCTTCCAGATCACCGACCGGGCCAAGGACGTCATCAAGTCCGGCGGCGAGTGGATCTCCTCCGTCGAGCTGGAGAACCACCTGGTCTCCCACCCCGCGGTCCTCGAGGCCGCGGTGATCGGCATCCCGGATCCGCGCTGGGACGAGCGCCCGCTCGCCTTCGTCGTCACCCGCGACGGCCGCACGGTGACCGCGGCCGAACTCGCCGGGTTCCTGGCCGGCAAGGTCGCCCGCTGGCAGGTCCCGGAGAACTGGGCGTTCGTCGAGGAGATCCCCAAGACGACGGTCGGCAAGTTCGACAAGAAGCCGCTGCGGGCCCGCTACCGCGCCGACGAGGTCACGATCGAGCGGCTCTGACGCCCGCGACGGAGGCTTCCGAACCATCCAGATTGACTTACTAGGGAATTGCCGCCATGCTCGACCCATGCACTCCGAGGTTCCCCTGTGGCTGAACCTGCCTGTCGATCTGCGACGGCAGGCGAGCGCGCTGTGTACCACGCCCGTACCCGCGTGAACCGAACGGCCTCAGAGTGAACAGGAGCAGAAGTACATGGCCGCGAGCACTTCCGCGCCCGCCCAGACCCGTCTGGCCGACATCGCCCAGCGGTTGGCGACCGCCCCCGACGAATGGATCCACCGCGTCCGCCTGAGCACCGAGGAACGCTGGTACGAGCGCCTCCACCAGGACGACGATCACGAGATCTGGCTGCTCAGCTGGATGCCGGGCCAGTCGACCGGCTTCCACGACCACGGAGGGTCCCGCGGGGCCTTCGCCGTCGCCCTCGGGAGCCTGCGCGAACACGACCTGGCCGTCGAACGCGACCTCGCGCCCGGCGACTTCCGGGAGTTCGGGCCGGACTACATCCATTCGGTGACCAACGTCTCGACCGCCCCGGCGATCAGCGTCCACGTGTACTCGCCCCGGCTCACCACGATGAACCGCTACGACCTCGTCGACGGCGGCCTCGTCAAGCTGGTCGAGGAGCGCGCGGACGACTGGTGACACGCCGCCGTCAGCACGCGGAGGTCGATTCATTCGGGTCGTCAACCGCATGGGCCCGTTCGGAGCCGTGATCACGTGGCTGGGAAATGATTGGACGGGGTGATGCTCGGGCTTGTAACTTGCAGTCGTCCGTGACACCGCCCGAGGAGGTGAGACCCATGAACGCTGTATCGACGTGGGTGCTCCCCCTTACCGTCACGGCCGGCGATTGACGTAGGTGTCGCCGGGAGCGCCTCCACAACAAGGCACTCCCGAAAGGCAACACCTATGAACTCTTCGCAGTTCACCGCCGAGCCGTCGTCGAACGATACGGCCGAGCGCGACGTCACCGGACTCCCCTCACCGGCCTCCGGCGCCGACCGCGCGCCCCTCAAGTTCGACGTGATCATCGCCGGATGCGGGCCGACCGGTGCGATGCTGGCCGCCGAACTACGGCTGCACGATGTGCGGGTACTCGTTCTGGAAAAGGAAACCGAGCCCGTGTCGTTCGTCCGCATCGTCGGTCTGCACATTCGCAGTCTCGAGCTGATGGCGATGCGCGGACTGCTGGACCGCATTCGCGAACACGGAAGACAGCGTCCGGCCGGCGGATTCTTCGCCGCCATCAACAAACCCGCGCCCCAGGGCCTGGATTCCGCGCACGCCTATCTGCTGGGCATCCCGCAGCCGGTCATCGAGCGCCTGCTCGAAGAACATGCGACCCAACTGGGTGCGCAGGTCCGGCGCGGTTGTACGGTGGCCGATTTCGCGCAGGACGACGAGGGTGTGACCGTCGAACTGGCCGACGGCGACCAGCTGCGCACGCGCTATCTCGTCGGCTGTGACGGCGGACGCAGCACGGTGCGCAAACTGCTCGGCGTCGGCTTCCCCGGCGAGCCCTCGCGGACCGAGACGCTGATGGGCGAGATGGAAGTGGGTGTGCCGCAGGAGGAGATCGCCGCCAAGGTGGCCGAAATCCAGGAGACCGAGAAGCGATTCTGGCTCAAGCCCGTCGGCAAAGGGGCATACAGCGTCGTAGTCCCCGCCGCGGGAGTCGGCGATCGCGCGGAACCACCCACCCTCGAGGATTTCAAACAACAGCTGCGCGCCATCGCCGGAACCGATTTCGGCGTGCACTCCCCGCGCTGGTTGTCCCGCTTCGGGGATGCCACCCGGCTGGCCGAGCGCTATCGGGTCGGCCGGGTGCTGCTGGCCGGCGATGCGGCGCACATCCATCCACCCACCGGCGGTCAGGGCCTCAACCTGGGTGTTCAGGACGCATTCAACCTCGGCTGGAAACTGGCCGCACAGGTCCGCGGCTGGGCGCCGGAGACACTGCTGGACACCTACCACGCCGAACGCCATCCGGTCGCCGAGGACGTGCTGGACAACACCCGCGCCCAGATGGAACTGCACTCCACCGAACCGGGCCCGCAGGCCGTGCGCAGGCTGCTCACCGAACTGATGGACTTCGACGAGGTGAACCGCTATCTCATCGAGAAGATCACCGCGATCGGCATCCGCTACGACTTCGGTGAAGGCCCCGACCTGCTCGGCCGCCGCCTGCGCGACATCGACGTGAAACAGGGCCGCCTCTACGGTCTGCTGCATCGCGGCCGCGGCCTGCTGCTCGACCGCACCGAACGCCTGAGCGTCGGCGGCTGGTCGGACCGGGTCGATCACCTCGCGGACCCCACCGCGGCGCTGGACGTTCCGTGCGTCCTGCTGCGCCCCGACGGCCACGTCGCCTGGATCGGCGACGATCAGCAGGACCTGGACGACCACCTCTCCCGCTGGTTCGGCAGGCCCGCCGACTGATTTCGCCCGAGCAACCGAGCAACCGACAAGGCCCGTACGGAGGATCGGAGGAAGGCCGGCGGCGGCATCGGCCGGACTACCGCCGAAATCCGGTCCGATCCTCCTCGCGGGCCTGTTCGAACCGCAGCGCGCCGGGACCCGTCGGCCCTGACGGGTCCGGCGTCGCGTCGGTTCGAACGACGGCGTCGGCGCGGTCGCGCGTCGCCTCGCGTTCGAGCATCGCGGCCTCCTGCGCCGCCCAGCGTTCCCAGTGCGGCCGGTACGTGTCGCCGTCGCGGTCCAGCGCGCGTCGCCGGCGGGTCCGGTCCGCCGCCTCCAGCCACACCAGCACGCTCACGTGGCGGGCGGCGCGGCGTGCCCCGGCGCCGACGCCCTCCACGATGAGCAACCCGGGCGGCGGCAGCTCGATCGGGTCGCCCCACGTCTGGTCGATCCAGTCATAGTGCGGGACGCGTGCGGCGCGCCCGGCGGCGAGCGGCTCGAGTACCTCCGAGACCAGCAGGTCCACGCCGTGCTCCAGACCGTCCCAGCCGCCGTAGAGGCCCTCGAGGGCGACCACGGGGGCGTCCAGTTCCTCCCGGAGCAGGGCGGCCATGGTCGACTTGCCCGAGCCGGACCGCCCGTCGATCGCGATGACGCGGGTACCGCCGGCTCGCGGCGGAGCCTCCCGCAGCAGGGCGCCGAGTTCCCGTACCACCGTCAGGCGGGAGTGAGCGGTCGCCACGGAATCGGGGTGGACAGGACCATCGCCGAGCTCGTCTCGCCGTGGGACGCGAGGCGCACCAGGATGCGCTCGAGCTCGGCGACCGAGGTGGTGGCGACCAGGACCATGGAGCACACGTCCCCGGTGAGCCGGGACACCTCGAGGACCTCGGGAATGTCGTCGAGCAGCTCCGGGTGGACGGTGATGCAGCGGGCGCCGTAACACTTCATCCGGACCTGGGCGACGACGGCGAACCCGGCCGCCCCCGGATCGACCCGGGCGTGATAGCCGGTGATCACGCCGGTCTCCTCCAGCCGGCGCACCCGCTGGGCGACCGTCGGGGCGGACAGGTGGACCCTGCGGGCGAGCTCGTTGAAGGACAGCCGTGCGTCCTCCTGGAGCGCCCCGAGAAGGGCCCAGTCGACGGCGTCGAGGTCGGGTTTCACGCTCGTAAGCCTAACCGCCGAATTCAGTGACGATCGTAAAAGATCGCCGGCTCAGCGTTCCCCATCGCCCCTGTGGCCTCGGGATCGAGCCGCGCAGAATGGTTTTCGTCCACAACGTGATGAAGGAGGTCAAAGGTGACGTCCGAAGCATCGTCCGGCTGCCCCATGATGCACTCCGCCGATGAGCCGAAGCTCGACTTCGGCGGCACCACGCCGTACGAAGACTATGTGCACGCGTCCACCCTGCACACGCTCCAGAGGCCGGTCACCGACGAGCCTCTCGAGATGTCGTTCCTCGTGGTCACCCAGGTGATGGAGCTGTACTTCGGCCTGCTCGTCTTCGACCTGAGGAACGCCCGCGACCGGCTGCGGGCCGACGACGTCCGTGGGGGCGTCGCCGCGCTGCGCCGCTGCACCACGCACCTGAAGGCGCTGCGCGCCGCCTGGCTGCCGATCGCACGGATGACTCCGCGGGAGTTCAACGCGTTCCGCGACGCCCTCGGCGAGGGATCCGGGTTCCAGTCGGCGGCGTACCGGCACGTGGAGTTCCTGCTCGGCGAGAAGTCCGCGTCGATGCTCGTGCCGCACCGGTCGGTCCCCGCCCAGCACGCCGAGCTGACCCAGGCGCTCGGCGAGCAGGGCGTCTACGACGCGGCCCTCGCGCTGCTCGCGCGCCGGGGCCACTCCGTACCGGACGAGGTGCTCGAGCGCGACCTCACCCAGGCCTACACTCCCCACGCCGCCGTGGAAGAGGTCTGGACCAAGATCTACGCCACCGACGCCGGCGAGGCCGCCAGGCTCGGCGAGGCGCTGACCGACGTCGCCGAGGAGTTCACCGGCTGGCGGCACGACCATCTCATGGCCACCCGCCGGGCGATGGGCGCCAAGACGGGCACCGGAGGCTCCGCCGGGGTGGCCTGGCTGGAGAAGCGAGCGCGCCGGGACGTCTTCCCGGAGCTGTGGACCGCCCGTTCCCACGTGTGAGGATCGCCACTGATGGACCTGACCGTACGCGCCGCCGAGCTCGACGCCGCTGATCCCCTGGCGCGTCTGCGCGCCGAGTTCGACCTGCCGCCCGGCACCGTCTACCTCGACGGCAACTCCCTCGGCGCCCCGCTCCGGCGGGTCGCGGACCACGTGGGGAGGGTCGTCCGCGAGCAGTGGGGCGGCCGGCTGATCCGGTCGTGGTCGGAGGGCTGGTGGGAGGCGCCCCAGCGGGTCGGCGAGCGGATCGCCCCGCTGGTCGGGGCCGCGCCCGGCCAGGTCGTCGTCGCCGACTCGACGAGCGTGAACATCTTCAAGGCCCTCGTCGCCGCCGTACGGCTCGCCCCCGGGCGGCGGGAGATCCTCGTCGACGCCGCGACGTTCCCCACCGACGGGTACATCGCGGCGTCGGTCGCCGAGCTCACCGGCACGGTGCTGCGGGCGGTGCGCGTCGACGACCTGCCGGCGGCACTCGGCGAGCGCACCGCCGTGGCGCTGCTCAACCACGTGGACTACCGGACGGGCCGGCTGCACGACATGGCGGCCGTGACGGAGCTGGTCCACGCGGCCGGCGCGCGCGTCGTCTGGGACCTGTGCCACAGCGTCGGCGTGCTCCCGATCGCGCTGGACACGCTCGGCGTCGACCTCGCGGTCGGCTGCACGTACAAGTTCCTGAACGGCGGCCCCGGCGCCCCCGCGTTCATCTACGTACGCCGTGACCTGCAGGAGACGTTCGACCAGCCGCTGTCCGGCTGGGGCGGCCACCGCGAGCCGTTCGCCATGGCCCCGGACTACGTCCCCGCCGAGGGCGTCGAGCGGGCCCGCTGCGGCACCCCCGACATCCTGTCCCTGCTCACGCTGGAGTCGGCCCTGGAGGTCTGGGACGGCGTGGCGCTCGCCGACGTCCGCGCGAAGGGCCTGTCCCTGACGGGCTTCTTCATCGAATGCGTCGACGAGTTGCTCCCGTCCGGCACGGTGGAGGTGCTGACGCCTCGCGACGAGCGGCGCGGCCACCAGGTGTCCCTCCGCCACGAGTCCGCCGAAACCGTCATGACGGAGCTGATCAAGCGCGAGGTCATCGGCGACTTCCGCGCCCCCGACGTCCTCCGCTTCGGCTTCGCGCCGCTCTACGTCACCCACGCCGACGCCCTCCACGCCGCCCAGGTCCTCGCCGATCTGGTCGCGACGACCTGAGCGGGACGGAGTCGGCGCGCGCGGTGTATGTGGTCGAGGAAAAGCCGGTGCCCGGGACGAACTTGGTCCGGCAAGCCCGCCCCGGGCGGTATCGAGGGCCCGCCGCGTGGGGCGGGCCGTGCCCGGCTACCTGTGCCGCAGGATCGTCTTCGGCAGGTTGAAGGGCAGCCGGTTCTTGGCGGGCTTGGACCGCGCCTTCTTGCGCAGGGCGGGGTACAGGTCGGTGTAGACCTTGCTCGCGAGGTAGGTGCGCATGCTCGCCGTGTTCTGGCCGGAGGCGGCGGGCAGGCTTCCGCGGAAGTTCACGACCGGGGTGAGGAGGCCGCAGCCGCTCGCTCCCGGGACGCTGTAGGAATTGTCGTTCAGGGTCAGGCCGACGATGTCGCCGTCGTACGGGGTGAGGCTCGTCGGGTCCACCGTCGTATTCAGCTTGATCGGCGTCTTCTTCGTGCCGATGTAGCACGTGCTGCCCAGCAGCGTGTTGATCAGCTTGATGCGCAGGTCGATGGTGGAGTGCAGGTTGCCGCTGTCGTCGACGGACAGCCCGAAGTTCCCGACGTACTTCGGCAGGGCCTGCAGCTTGAGGCCGGGCGTGTTCTCGGTGCCGGGGATGCCGAGCGCCCCGCCGGGCACCGTCATCGCCTTGGCGGTGACGGTGACGATCTGGACCTGCTTGCCGGCACGGTCGGGGCCGCCGGCCACGCTGATCGTCATGTGCTCGGTGAGCGGCTGGGTGATGCCGCCGAGCTTCATGGATCCGCCGCCGACGACGAAGATGTTGCACCACCACTGGGCCGGGTCGGCGCCGACCGGAAGCCGGTCGGGGCACGAGGTGAAGTCGACCTTGACCGGGGAGGGGTCGGCGTGGGCGGCGGGGGCGGTCAGGGCGAGCGCGATGGGGGCGGCGGTGGCCGTGGCGAGGATGCGGCGCGTGATCGACTTCATCCAGATACCTCTCAGGTGGTGGCGTGGTGCAGCCACGGTCGAGATGCGCCACCGCCCTCGGTGAAGGCGGTCGCCGAGCGGGGTCTTACTGTGCACGGCGCAGGTCGTCGGGGCTCCGGCGCGGGGATCCGCCGGCCGGACGAACCCCCGGTCGAACCGGTGACCAAGATCTAAAACGGCGAACCCCACCAGGTCAACCGGCCAGTAGTGATCTTGGCCGTACCTGGCCAACCGCTGCTCGGATGAGCGCTGCGTGATCGTCCAAGTGCGACATTCCGCATAAAAGCCGCCTACCAGGCTTTTCCTCAGAAAAGCCGCAATGTCCCCGCGCGCCGACGCCGGTCTGGCTACGCTCGGTCGCTCGCCTGAAGAAGGAGGAATTCGAATGATGACGTCCGGCTGCGTTCGGCCGGCGACAGAGTACGGCGGTCGCCCGGCCGCCGACTGGTGCCTTTCCACGAGATCACACGACCGGCTCCCGGCGGGAGGCCGCCGGTGACCGAGCCGTTGGACTGGCAGCGACTCGTCGTGGCGGTGGCCGTGACCATCGCCGCGGTAACGGCGGGCTTCGGCCTGCGCACTCTCCTGGGCTGGCTCACCCGCCGGGCGGTGAAGACCCGCTGGACCTGGGACGACCTGTTCTTCAGGCTGCTGCGCGACCTCGCGGTGGTGCCCTGCACCGTACTCGGCCTGTGGATCTCGGTGCTGATCCTGCACCTCAAACCGGGCATCCGGACGACGACGGGCCGCGTCCTCGTGGCCGTCCTCATCCTGACGATCTCCATCGCGATCGCGCGTTTCGCCGCCGGCGTCGTCTCCTCGATCGCGCTGGCCCGGTCGGGCGTCGCACAGTCGGCGACGATCTTCGTCAACATCGTCCGGGTCGTGGTCGTCGGGATCGGCGCCCTCATCCTGCTGCAGAGCCTCGGGATCTCCATCACCCCGCTGCTCACCGCGCTGGGCGTCGGCGGCCTGGCGGTCGCGCTGGCCCTGCAGGACACGCTCGCCAACCTCTTCGCCGGGGTGCACATCCTGGCGTCGAGGAAGGTCCAGCCCGGCGACTTCGTACGGCTGGACAGCGGCCAGGAGGGCTACATCATCGACATCAACTGGCGGAACACGACGATCCGCCAGGTGCCCGACAACCTGGTCGTGGTCCCGAACTCACGGTTCGCCGACGCGATCGTGACGAACTACCACCGGCCGGCGCAGGACATGTCGATCTCCGTGAAGGTGGTCATCGGCTACCACAGCGACCTGGAGCACGTCGAGAAGGTCACTCTCGACGTCGCCCAGGAGGTGATGGCCACCGTGGACGGCGGAATGACGGAGTACGAGCCCTCCGTCCGGTTCAACACGATGGGCGAGTCGAGCATCGGGTTCTCGGTCAACCTGCGGACCCGGGAGTTCACCGACCAGTACATCGTCGTCCACGAGTTCATCAAGCGGCTGCACCGCAGGTACCGCAGCGAGGGGATCGACATCCCGTTCCCCCAGGGCAGCCTCATCCTCGCAGGCGCCGGCTCGGCCCGCTGACGGCGAGGCGGCCGGGAACCGGGTTCGGACGAACCTGCCGGTGACGCCCGGCGCAATCGGCTCCAGACGGTCCGGCCGGATCGGGTTCACGCGAACCGGTCGGATCGGGTTCACGCGAACCGGTCGGATCGGGTTCACGCGAACCGGTCGGATCGGGTTCGCACGAGCCGGTCGGATCGGGTTCGCACGAGCCGGTCGGTGACAGCCGGGGACCGGGTTCAGACGAGCCGGTCCCGGTGAAGGCCGGCGGGATCGGGTTCAGACGAGCCGGTCGGTGACGGCCGACAGCCGGCGGACGAGGGACACGGCGTGTTCGCGTTCGTCGGCGCCGAGGGACTCCCAGATCTCGGCGAAGCGGCCGACGAGGTCCCGCCGCTTCTCCTCCAGCACGGCCCGCCCCGCGGCGGTCAGAGTGAGGCACATGCTCCGGCCGTCGCGGGCGTGCGGGGCCCGCGCGACCATTCCCCTGCGCTCGAGCGCCGTCAGGGCGCGGGTGACCGTCGGCTGGGCCAGCCCGGCCTGCTCCGCGACCGCCGACACCCCGCGGTCCCCCACGACGGAGATCGCCCCCAGAACGACCAGTTGCGGCACGGAGATGGCGTCTCCCGGGACGTTGTTCGCGGCGCCGCCCGTACGCCGGGCCGCGCGCAGCAGATCCAGCACCGCGTCGACGAAGTCGTCGAAAAGGTCCACCGATTCGTCACTTCTGGTCGCGACATCGCCCCGATCGGTCATCTATATAGCGTACTATGGAGTCCGAGTGAGGAGCAGGCCACATGGACGAGTCATTCACCCCGGGCTCTGACGGCTCCGCCCGGGACGCACAACGGCCCCTGTTCGTCGTGGGCGTGGACGGATCGGACTCCGGACGCGCCGCGCTCTCCCAGGCCGCGGACGAGGCCGCCGGCACCGACGCGCAGATCCTCTGCGTGCACGTTCGCCCGCAACCGAGTCTCTGCGAGCTCACGGCGCTCGTCGCCCCGGGCGCGGCGCTGATCAGCCGTGACTGCCGGGACCTCATGGAGATGCAGGCCTGGCTCGACTCCGTCCAGATCCTCGATCCGACCGGCCTGCCCTGGGAGTTCGCCGTCCTCAGCGGCCGGCCCGACAAGCGCCTGCGCGAGGTGATGATCGCCCGGCACGGCGACGCGCTGTTCGTCGGGCAGTCCCTCCGGCCCGGTCGATGGTCCCGGCTGTTCCACCGCTGCCCCGCGCGCCGGCTCGCCCGGTCCGGGGAGTATTCGGTCCACCTCGCCACCACCGCGCCCTGACCGTTCCGCGTTTTGTGCGCCGGTGCCAATCGCCGCGCCGTTTTCGTGCGTTCCATGCGCAGCGAACGACCCCCGATTCCGCCAAGGTGATGACTCCTCGAGTTGATCACTACGTCCGGTGACATGGGCGGGTGCGGAGAGCGGTGGAGCATCGCATGGTCGGTGGCGGTTTCACGCGCGGATTCACCGGTGTCCTCCTGATGGTGGTCGCCTCGGCGGGCGTCCTGGCCGATACGGCCGACGCGGCCGTGAAACGGGTCACCGCCGACGACGGCGCGAAGATCACCGCCGAGCACTGGATCGACGCCCGTACGGTCGACCTCACGGTCTCCTCCCCCGCGCTGGGGGCGTCGGTGCCGGTCCGTGTCCTGGTGCCGCGAAGCTGGTCCCGCTCGGCCAAGAAGTCCTGGCCGGTCGTGTACGCCTACCACGGAGGCCGGGACACGTACGTGTCGTGGACCCGGAGCACCGACATCGAGAAGGTCGCCGCCTCGTGGGACGTGATGGTCGTGATGCCCGACACCGGGTGGGCGGGCTGGTTCACCGACTGGTGGAACGGCGGCAAGCGCGGCACGCCGAAGTGGGAGACCTTCCACACCTCCGAACTCCTCCAACTGATGCAGCGCAACTACCACGCGGGCACGCGGCGCGCCACGATGGGCGTTTCGTCCAGCGGATACGGAGCGGTCAAGTACGCCGCGCGCCACCCGGGCATGTTCAAGTACGCCGTCTCGCTCAGCGGCGTCCTGCACCTCACACAGACCGGCGTGCCCGCCCTCGTCATGTTCGAGGCAAGCGAGAAGTACGACCCGTTCCGGATCTGGGGCATCCCCGGCATCGACGACAAGAACTGGAAGGCGAACGACCCGTACGTCCTCGCGGCGAAGCTCAAAGGGACCGGGCTCTACCTCGCCAGCGGCCTCACCGGACTGGCCGGCCCGCACGACCCGGCCGGCGGCAAGGAACCGGTGGAGCTCCAGGAGGTCGTCTGCGGGGCGACGACGGTCTCGCTCGTGAACCGCCTTCGTAAACTGCACATCCCCGTCACCGCGCACATCTACCAGAAGGGCTACCACGACTGGTCGACGTGGCAGCCGGAGATGCACACCGCGTGGCCGCTGATGATGAAGGCGCTCAAGGCCAAGAAACTGGGCTGACCCGGCGGCGCCAAGCACGCGATCCAGGGCTTCCACGAGTCGTTGCGCACCGGGCTGTTGCACCGGCACAGCAACGTCAAGGTGACCATGGTGCACATGCCCGCGGTGAACACCCCGCGGTTCGACCGGGTGGAGAGCAAGCTGCCCCGGCACGCGCAGCCGGTGCGTGCTGGGAACGGACCGGTGAGGGGACCGCCGACCGCGCGCCTGAGCTGGGGCGTGCTGCTGACGACGGCGCCGGGCGCGGTGCGTTCCTGCCCCTGTGGCGGCGCCCGGCCGCCCTGGACGGCGTCGGCGCGCTGGCCCAGGCCCGTACGCGGTGACCGCCCTGACACGTCCGGCGAGGGCGTCTCCGGCCGGTCGAGCAGCGGGTCACCGCACGGTGTCTCAGATGCCCACCACCGCGAGGTGGCGGGAAGGACGGTGACGTCGCCAGGCGACGACCAGAAAGGCGATCAGTCCGACGACGGGCAGGGCGCAAAGGGCCCAGCTCAGTGCCAGCGGCGGGCCGGGCTGGCCGAGGACGGTGATGTCGTCGAGAGTGCCCGTTCCCTGACCCTCAGGACCGTTGATGGTGAAGGTGAAAGTCCACTGGCCAGCCGTGGACAGCGACCGAACGTCGAGGCCCCAGACGTCCCGTTTGCGCGGATGACGGGACAGCGGGCCCCCCATGTGCATTCCCCCCTTCATGCCGGGGCCGATCATGCTGAGGGTGCCGGACTTGCCGGTCAGTCCCCCGTCGGGGGCGAAGGTGAAGTCCAGCGACTGCATGGCGCGCAGCGGCCACTTGGAGAGGCCCACGGTCAGGTGGTACGGGCCGGCCTGCACCTGCTCCGTGTGGACGATCTCGACCGGGGCGTAGGCATGTGCGGACGGGGCCGAGACCAGGATCGCGGCGCCCATGGTGCACAGGGCGAGGAGCAGAGCGCGGGCACGGTGCTTCACCGGCCGGCGCGTGGTGCGGGCCGGTCGCGGCCGTGGCGGGAGGGGCGTTCGGAGGTGCATCGGGTCAGCGGCCCTTCTGGTCGACGGCGGGGATGTTGAGGTGCAGCAGGGCGGCGAAGCGGGCGGCGAGGTAGCCGGCCAGGGCACCGAACGCCAGCCCGAGGATCGCGTCGGTCAGGACCGCGGTCGCGGATGTGGTGGACGGACCCATCGGCCCTGCGCCCGGCCCTCCGCGGAGGATCGACGTCTGCATGAGCATGGAGGAGCTCAGCACCACGCCGCCGACGGCGCCGGTGAGCTGGGGCAGCCAGCGGACCGACCAGCCCCGCCTACGCCCCAGCCGGAGCAGCACCTCGATCACCAGAGCCGCAGCGAGCATGAACATCGGTATGCCGGAGGGAAGTTCAGGGGGCATCTGCCGTAGGTTGTCCCGCAGGGGCAGCCCGACGTGGGCCGCGTAGGCCTTCGTGGCCCACGGCGAGAACCACCAGAGAAAGAGCTGTATGACGCCGAGGACGGTCGCGATGGACAGAGCCGTTCCCCGGCGGCGCAGGGTGATCGCTCCCATGAGAACGAAGCAGACGGCGAAGAGGACGGTGCCCGCGAGCCGGGGGTCGATGGGCAGGAACAGTCCGTCGAAGGCGTTGGTGGTGATGGGGGTGAACGTCATCAGCACGGGGATGCTGACGACGAGCCCGATCCGGCCCCAGTTCTGTGCGCGGGCGGCGGCGAAGATGATGACGCTGCCGACCATGGTCAGGCTTATGGAGATGAACAGGGCAACGTGCGGCGGGGAGTTCAGTACCGCGTCGAAGCCGTACAGGGAGTGCCACCACAGGTCCATCAGGCCGTACAGCAGGAACAGCGCGGCGCCGGTTCCGGCGACGAGGTACCCCAGGGGCGCGGTGAACGTGCCACTGAAGACCCGGACCGGACTGCCGCCGACGGCGGGGTCGGCGGGACGTCCGGCTCGCTCGGCGAAGGTGGCGCGCAGCACCATCACCAGGCTGGCGATCCCGGCGATGGCACTACCGGAGTACAGCATCAGGTGGGAGAGGGTGAAGAAGGTGTCCGGGCCGACGTCGACGTGCCACTGCACGTCCCAGCTGATGCCGACCAGCGACATCAGGGTGCCGGCCAGCACGGTGTACGCGCCGGCCGCCTGGGGTCGCGGCGGGCGGTCGGGCGGAGACGGTCGGCCTGGGCTGGTCAGCGTGGGCGCGGGGACGGAATCCATCGGGCATGCCTTTCTACGTGGATGTGCCAGGACGGCGCGCTGAAGGGTGCGGCGCGATCAGTAGGAGACGGTGAGCGGGAAGACGAGCCGGTCGTGGCGGCCGTTGCCGTCGATGGCGACGAGGAACTCCCAGCTGCCGGGCATCATCAGCGGGAGGCCGGTCAGGTGGTAGTGGTCGTCCGGGGTCCGTACGGCGGTGAAGTCGGGTACCGCGTGGCCCGCGGTGGGCAGCACCGCGGAGACCGTGACGACCGGTGATGACCCGCTGGTCGCGGCACCGTGTCGCGGTACGAGCCGGACGTCGACCGCGGTGGTGCCGGTGACGGGCGCGGAAATCGTCAGGATCACCACATCGTGGGCGGTGCCGCTAGTGAGCGTCGCCGCGCCTTGCGGGGTGTAGTCGGACGCGGGCTGTGTCATGCCCGACGACGGCGCCCGCAGAGACGCCCACAGGGAATGGACCGCCAGCGCGGTCAACAGAGCTGCTGTCAGGACCACCCCGGCTACCAGGAGCCGCCGACCGGACGGCGATTTACACCCGCTCATGCGTCCTCCTGCGTCGGAGGAGTGATCCAGGCGCGCGTGTTTTCGATTCGCTCGCTCTGCCCGCTCATGGGGTCTTCTCCGAAGTACCGGTGACGTAAAGCAGGTAGGGGACGGTCAGGATCGTGTTGTCACGCTCGGCCTGGATCCAGATCCGGTAATGGCCGACGGCCGGGAAGGTGTAGACGAAGGAGACCTCGGGGCCGTAGGCGGCGACGGTCTCGTCGGCGGTACTGTCGCCGTTGACGGAGGTCAGACCGCTCATCGAGGTCATGTCCGAGGAGGAGGATGCCGACGACGAGTCCCTCTCCATCCCTTTCATCCCCTTCATGCCTGCCGTTCTTTTCATGCCGCTCATGTCGTCGGTGCCGCCCGACACCGCGCCCATGGAGTGGGAGTGGGCCCACACCTGGGCGCCTTGCGTCTCCGTCCCCACCGCTGCCGCGGGCGAGACCGGGCCGACGACGATCAGGTGTCCGAGCATGCCGAGCCAGGGCTGCAGGGTCGCGGTGTCCCCCACGCGGGCGGTGAGGACGGCGGCCTTGTCCGCCACCAGCGAGGACGCGGTCAGCCGTACCCGGACGCCGGCCACAGTCCGCGAACCGGTCCCCGCGTGCGTCGGAGCGTCACCGGACGTGGTCCGCGCGGCAGCGCCGGAGGCGGACACCGCGTCGATCCCGGTGGCTGAACGGAGCTGCTGGACGCCGCCGCCCCGGCGTTCGAACTCGGCGGAGACCGCGTAATGGCCGGCCTCGGGCAGGGACAACGGGACCTTGAATTCGCCGGCGCTGATCCTTATGGGGTGCAGGTGCCACAGCTGCCCCGAGGGTCCGATGACCAGCAGGTGCAGCAGCGCTCCGTCGTGCGCGACGACGTCGTCCACGGGCAGGCCGGTGGACGCGTCGGACAGGGTCAGCCGCAGATCGTCGACCTTGCCCGCGCGGACCGTTGAAGACCACAGCAGCAGCGTGGCCGGCGGGCGCGAGTAGTCGCTTGTCCGCTGCCCGACGTAGGCGTAGGGGTCGCCGACGCCGTCGATGGTGGCGTCGACCTGGCCGCCCTGGGACGGCGGCAGCGGCAGCCCGGACGACAGCAGTGCGCCGGTGACCGCCACGGCCAGACAGGCGACCAGCCCGCCGGCCGGCACCAGCGTCCACCAGCCGCGGCGCACACGTACGGCGACCAGGACGGTGACCAGGAGAAGAACCCCGGCACCGCTGAAGCCCACGTAGACCGCGGTCTCCGCCGGCGAGGTGGTCTGCTTCGACACGACGAAGGGAATCGTCGCGGTCCGCGTTCCATCGCTGAGCGACAGCTCCCACGGGCCGACTTGGGTGACGTCCAGCACGCCGGAGTAGGACCCCGGTCGGCTACCCAGTGCGACCACAGCGGTGTCGACGTCCGTACCCGACGCCGAGGCGGCGGACGCGGACGTGGAGACCCCGGTGGGTAGCACCGCCAGCTTGAGGCGGCCGGCCGACGTACCCGTGTGGGTGATCACGTCCACGTGCAGAGGTCCGGGCACACCGGTGACCCGGCGCAGGATGACGGTCAGCTCCCGGTCGCCGAGCGTCTGGGCGACCTGCACGTCGCCGCCGGCGGTGGAGTCCGCCTCGGCCAAGGGGCTTATGGCGAACAGCAAGGCCATGACGCTCAGCAGGACGGCGAGTGCGCCGCCGTGGCGGCGTCGGGAGGAGTGAGCCGTACGCGGGGGCGTGGCGTGCGCCGTCGTACGAGTGGCGGTGTCGTTCATCGTGCGGGCAGCCTAATACCTAACCGCTAGCTAACGGATACCGGTTAGCCAATAGGGCCTCAAGCGGTATCGTTGATCAAGCTCGACCGCTCCGTACGGCGCGCAGGGACCGGGTCGCGGCTCAGCCGTTCCGTGCGGCGCGCAGGGTCTCCTTCAGCGAGCCGAGTGTGGCGAACACGGCCGTGGGCTCGTAGCCGCAGTGCGCCATGCAGTTGGCGCAGCGGGGGTCGCGGCCGCGGCCGTAGGCGTCCCAGTCGGTCTCCTCGATGAGTTCCTTGTACGTCCGGGCGTACCCGTCGGCCATCAGGTAGCAGGGCCGTTGCCACCCGAACAGCGAGTACGACGGGATCGCCCACGCCGTACACGGAAAGTCGATCTTCCCTTCCAGGAAGTCCAGGAACAGCGGTGAGTGGTTGAACCTCCACCGCCGACGGTCGCCGCCCGCGAACACTTCTCTGAAGAGCCGCCGGGTGTCCTCGACGCCGAGGAAGTGGTCCTGGTCCGGCGCCTTGTCGTAGGCGTACGCCGGGGAGACCATCATCTGGTCGACGGCCAGGTCGTTGTTCAGGTAGTTCAGCACGTCGACGACCGTCTTCGGGCTGTCGGTGCTGAACACCGTCGTGTTGGTGGTGACGCGGAACCCCCGGCGCTTGCACTCGCGTACGGCGGCGACGGCCTCGTCGAAGACGCCCGGTTTGCACACCGAGGCGTCGTGGCGTTCGCGCAGGCCGTCGATGTGCACGGTCCAGGCGAAGTACGGCGAGGGCTCGAACTGGTCGATCTTCTTGGGGATGAGCAGCGCGTTGGTGCACAGGAAGACGTACTTCTTGCGCGCGACGAGTTCGCGGACCAGCCGCCCGATCTGCGGATGCATGAGCGGTTCGCCGCCCGCGATCGAGACCATGGGCGCGCCGCACTCCTCGACCGCGGCCACCGCCTGCTCGACCGGCATGCGCTGCCGCAGGACGTTCGCGGGGTGCTGGATCTTCCCGCAGCCGGCGCACGCGAGGTTGCAGGCGAACAGCGGTTCCAGCTCCACCAGCAGCGGGAACCTCCGGGTGCGCCGCAGCTTCCGGCCCAGGATGTAGGCGCCGATGCGCAGGCTCTGGCGAAGCGGCATCGTCATGACTCGACCTCCGGAGGCGTTGACCCGGCTCTCCTGCGCCGTTGGTCCTGGGCCCGGGTCGTGGGGCGGGGACCGGCGATGCGCGCCCATTCGACGAGGACCGGGGCGACGCGGCGCAGTCTGCTCCGGGCGATCAGGACGCGGCGGACCGTGCCGACCCGCAGCAGCGGGACGGCCGGGGTGTCGACGATGACGCGTACGGCGGCGAACGGCGTGCCGGTCGCGACCTCGGCGAGCGGCCCGGTCTCCATGTCGACGGCGCGTACGCCGGCGGCGGCGAGCCGCAGCCGCTCCGCGCCCGTGACGAGGTGCGGTGAGGTGAACAGCGGTCCGGTCCGCGCGTACAGGCCGGCGAGCGCCAGTTCCTCGGCGATCCGCGCCGCCGAGGAGCAGGGGAACACCCGCTCGCCGAAGCGCACCTCCGTCGCCACGAGCACGTCGCCGGGACGCAGCCCGACGTCGAGCGCGCCGCCGAACCCCGTCACGGCGAGTGCCTCGTGCTCCGGTAGTCGCCTCGCGGCGCGGGCGGCGCGGCGCGGCCCGAGGCCGGTCCGGATGACGCGGACGTCCGGCGCGGACAGCGGCATCCCGGGACCACCCGCCCGGGCGGACGGCGGCATTCCGGACCGCGCGGACGGCGGCATTCCGGGACCACCGGACCGCGCGGACGGAGACGGCCCGGGACCGCCGGTCCGGGCGGACGTCGGCAGCCCGCGGCGGACGGCCCTGGCCTCGATTCGCAGGGCGGTGCAGATGACCAGCCTGGTCATGGGGTCACCGAACCCAGGTAGCGGCCGAGCGCGCTGATCGGGAAGACCAGCCGGTAGAGGTGGTAGTTGATGTAGAAGTCGCCGGGGAAGCCAGTGCCGGTGAAATAGGGCTCGTCCCAGGTGCCGTCCGCGCGCTGGGCGCCGACCAGCCACTCCACGCCGCGCTCGACCGCCGCCGAGCGCTCGCCGGCGGCGAGCAGCCCGATGAGCGCCCATGCGGTCTGGGAGGGCGTCGAGTGGCCGCGCCCGATCCAGGCGGGATCGCGGTACGACCGCAGGTCCTCGCCCCAGCCGCCGTCGTCGTTCTGGTGGCGTTCGAGCCAGGCGACGGCCTGCCGGACGCACGGCCGGTGCGGGCGTACGCCGGCGGCGACGAGCGCGGGGAGCACGGCGCCGGTGCCGTAGACGTGGTTGGCGCCCCAGCGGCCGAACCACGAGCCGTCCGGCTCCTGGGCCTTGAGCAGCCAGACGACGGCGCGGCGCAGCACGTCGTCCGATCCGGGCGGGAGCTCGTGCGCCAGCGCCTCGACGACGTGCGCGGTGACGTCGGCGGACGGCGGGTCGATCACCGCGCCGAAGTCACAGAACGGCAGGCGCAGGCACAGTTCGCGGGTGTTGTCGGCGTCGAACGCGGCGAACCCGCCGTCGCGCGAGACCATGCCCGCCATCCAGCGCAGCCCGCGGTCGATCGCCGGCCGCACGCCCGGATGGGCGACCCGGCGCAGGGCGAGGATGACCTCGGCGGTGTCGTCGGTGTCCGGGTAGCCGTCGTTGTCGAACTCGAACGCCCAGCCGCCCGGCGGCAGCGACGGCCGCCGTACGGCCCAGTCGCCGGGCCCCGTGACCTCCTCGTCGAGCAGCCACCCGGCGGCGCCGACGAGGGCGGGATGGTCGCCGGGCACGCCCGCGTCGCGCAGGGCGTTCACGGCGAGGGCGGTGTCCCAGACCGGCGACTGGCAGGCCTCCAGGCGGCGGCCCCGCTCGTCGCGGATCGTGAACCGGTCGAGCCCGGCCAGGCCGCGACGCATGACGGGGTGGTCGAGGCCGTAGCCGGACAGGTGGAGGGCGATCAGCGAGTACACCCACGGCGGCTGGATGCCGCCCCAGGAGCCGTCCGGCTCCTGCCGGGCGACGATCCACTCGGCCGCGCGCCGCAGGGCCGCGCGGCGCAGGCCCGGCACGGGCCGCCGCTCGTACCGGTGCAGGACGCGGTCGAGGGCCCCGAAGAAGCCGTCCCAGCCGAGGCTCGGCCGGCGGCGCGGCATGCGACCGGTGCGCAGTTCGTCCAGGTCGAACGGCAGGGGCCGGACCGGACGCCGCGCGCTCACGATCGTCAGCGGCACGACCGTCTGCCGCGCCCAGCACGCCCAGTCGTAGACGTTGAGGGGGAACCACGGCGGCAGGAACACCAGCTCCGGCGGCATGACCGGCAGGTCCGTCCACGGCCACTGCCCGAACAGCGCCAGCCAGATCCGGGTGAACACCCGGCTGCCCTCGATCCCGCCGTTCCGGCGCACGAAGGCGGCGGCGGTACGCATGTGCCGCGCGTCGGCGGAGTCCCCCGCCAGGCGCAGCGCCGCGTACGCCTCGATCGTGGTGGACAGGTCGCCGGGCCCCTCGTGGAAGTTCGCCCAGGACCCGTCCTCGCGCTGCTCGGAGCGGATCCAGCGGGCGGCCTCGGCGGTGTCCTCCGGCGTACGGACGCCGAGGAACTCGCGGAGCAGCAGGTCCTCGGCGTCCATCGTCACGTTGGTCTGCAGCTCGGCCTTCCACCATCCTTCGGCGGACTGCAGGCCGAGGAGGTGGTCGCAGGCCGCCTTGAGGGCGACGTCGGCGCCGGTGGCGACCGGGCGGGGCTCTGTGGTCACTAGTGATCCCGGGATGCGATGAAACGGATGATCTGCCCGAACTCCTGGCGGACGCCTGGAGGCAGGTCCAGGGTCGCCAGCTGGCGCTCGGCCGCGTCGAGCCGGTGCTCGGTCTCGGCCTCGGCCCACACCCGGCCGCCCGCCTCCTCGACCAGCCGGGCGGCCTCGCCCAGCTCGGTCTCGGACAGCGGGTCCGGGTGGGCCAGGAGCTTGGCGAGGCGCTCGCCCGCCGTCGTGCCGCTGGTGATGGCCGCGACGATCGGCAGGCTCTTCTTGCGGGCCCGCAGGTCGGCCAGGACCGGCTTGCCGGTGATCTCCGGGCTGCCCCAGATGCCGAGCAGGTCGTCGGCGAGCTGGAACGCCAGGCCCGCCTGCGCGCCGAACGCCGCCAGCGCCGCCACGAGGTGCGCGGGCCCCTCGGCGACCATCGCGCCGATCGAGCAGGAGCAGGCCAGCAGCGAGCCGGTCTTGTCCGCCGACATCCGCCGGCACTCCTCCAGGCTCACGTCGTCCCGCCCCTCGAACTCCAGGTCCGACGCCTGCCCGGCGATCAGCCGCTGGACCGCGGCGGCGAGGCCGCGCGCCGCCCACACCCCGCCCCGGGTGCCCAGCTCCAGCAGGAGTTCCCCGGCCAGGACGAGCAGCGCGTCGCCGGCGAGCATGGCGGCCGACCGGCCGAAGACGGTCCAGGCGGCGGGCCGGTGCCTGCGGGTCCGGTCTCCGTCCATGATGTCGTCGTGCAGCAGGGAGAACGCGTGCACGAGCTCCACCGCCGCGGCGGCCGGCAGGCAGTCCTCGACGTCCGCGCCCGCCGCCCGGGCCGACAGGATGGCCAGCGCGGGCCGCAGCACCTTGCCGCCCGGTGTCGCGGGCCGGCCGTACGCGTCGTTCCAGCCCAGGTGGTAGCCCGCGACCTGGGCCGTCATCGGATCGAGCCGCGCGACGGCCGTGCGAAGGACCGGTTCGACGAGCGGGCGCGCGCCGGCGACCGACGATGGGGGGGTCGCCGTCATGAGGCGGCCCCCGTCAGCCTCTTCCGGACCAGACGGGCCGCGGTGAGTCCGCTGCGCACGGCTCCCTCCATCGTGTCGGGCCAGCCCGTGTCGGTCCACGAGCCGGCGAGGTACAACCCCGGCCACCGGGTGGTGGCGGCGGGACGGAGCGCCCCGCTGCCGGGTGCCTGGCGGAAGGTGGCGCGGCGTTCGCGCGTGACGAAGAAGTCGACGAGCCGCGCCCGACGCGTCGCGGGGAACAACTGCTCCATCGCCGGGACGAACTCCGCGCGGAGCTTGGCGGTCGGCTCGTCGATCCAGCGGTCCGCCGCCGACACCGAGACGGCGAGGTACTGACCGCTTCGGACGCCGGCGGCCCGGGTCCGGTCGAAGACCCACTGCACGGGCGAGTCGACGACTGCGGCGAACGGCAGGTCGCTGACCGGACGGTCGTAGTGCAGGTGCACGTTGACGATCGGGCTCTCGCCCAGCCCCGCCCAGTCGCTCCGGTCGGGCGCGGCGTCCCACGGCACCAGGTGCGCGGCCTGCCGATGCGGGGTCGCGACGATGACGGCGGACGCGTCGATCCGCTCGCCGTCCACCACGACCACCGGTCCCGGCTCGATGGCGGTGACCTTGGCCACCGGCCGTACGGACCCGCCCTGTCGCTCGATCGCCGCATGCGCTGCGGTGCCGTGCAGGTCGCCGAGGGGCACGGCCGGGACACCGATGTCCGCGGCGTCCGCCCGGCCCAGCAGCGCGGTCCGGAACACCATGGCCGCCGGGCCGAGGGCCGCGTCCTCGACGCCGATGTTCAGGGCGGCGACCGCGAACAGCTCCCACAGCGCGCGCCGCGCGACGTCGCCCTGCCCCTGGGCGGCCAGCCACTCCCCCAGGGCGAGCCGGTCCAGAGCCGGGTCGCCGGGGTCCAGGCCGCGCAGGGCGAGCGCACACCGTACGGCCCGCAGCCGGTCGGCCGGCCGGAGCAGCGCGTACGACGCCAGGGCCGGCATCAGGTGCAGCGGCCCGGGCAGCACCGCGCGACGCAGCCGCCCGGACCGCCCGGCCGGCGTGAGCACCCGCAGGTCGAAGCGGTCCTGGAGGCGGACGCGCGTCGTGCCGCCGATCCGTTTCAGAAGGCCCTGGTAGGCCGTGCAGCAGCGCAGGAACACGTGCTGGCCGTTGTCCACCACCAGGCCGTCGCGGGCGAAGGAGTGCGTGGCGCCGCCCAGCCGGGGGCGCGCCTCGTAAAGGGTCACCGGGAGACCGGCCTCGCCCAGCGCGAGCGCGGCGGCGATCCCCGCCAGCCCACCGCCCACCACCGCGACCGGCGCGCCCGGGCCGGACGCGGTCACCGGCCGGCTCCGACGAGGGCGCGCGCCGCGACCATGGCCTTCTCCCAGGTCGGGAGGGCCGAGCGGGCGGCGAGCGCGGCCATCGGATCGGTGGCGATCCGCTCGAGCAGGGACTGGTAGATGCCGGCCATCGCCGCCGTGCAGGCCGCGCTGCGCCGGTCCAGCAGGGGCAGCAGCCGCAGGCCACGGACGTACCAGCCGCGGGCCCGGTCCGCCTCGAACCGGATCAGCGCGGCGAGCCGCTCCGGCGGGTCCGTGAAGGCGCCGTCGGCGTCGACGCCCAGCGTGCAGCCGAAGCGGGCGAGGTCCTCGGCCGGCAGGTAGACGCGTCCGATCAGCCGGTCCTCGCGGACGTCCCGCAGGATGTTGGTGAGCTGCAGCGCGATGCCGAGGGCGTCCGCCAGCGGCTCGGCCGTCTCGACGTCGTCGGTGCCGAAGACGCCGAGGGAGAGACGCCCCACCGACCCGGCGACGCTGCGGCAGTACGCCACCGCGTCCTCGACCCGGGTGTACGTCGTGCCGCGCACGTCGGCCGTGCATCCGTCGATGAGCTCGTCGAACGCCATGAGCGGGATGGGGAGACGGCGGGCCGCGTCCTTCAGGGCGACGAGCACGTGGTCCCCCGGGTCGGGCACCGGGCGGTGCAGCGCTACGCGCTCCTCCTCGAGACGCTCCAGGCGCTTGTCGGCGGGCCCGTCCCCGTCTCCGATGTCGTCGATCCGGCGGGCGAAGGCGTACACGGCGCTCAGCGCGCGGCGCTTGGGCCCCGGCAGCAGGCGGATGCCGTAGGAGAAGTTCCGCGCCTGCGTGCGGACGATCTGCTCACAGTGTCGATAGGCCTCGGATGCGCTCACCGGCTCACCTTCCTGTCGCGAGGACGCGCAGCCACGTGGTCATCAGCCGGGACCGCCGAGGGCGGACCGCCTGGCCGAGGACGTCGTGGTCCGCGGCCTGGAGCGCGTTGATCGTCGCCCGGCCGCCCGCGATGTAGCCCGCCACCGCGACCCGTGCGGGTCCTCTCAGCATCGCGACGAGGGAGGTCCCGGCGTCCAGGAGCCCGGTGGCCCGCGTCGTCTGCAGGGCGACGACGCGGCGCAGCCCGTCAGAGGTCGTCGTGCGGACGAAGTCGTCGTCGGTGCAGCCGAACCGGCGCAGGTCCGCGCCCGGCAGGTAGACGCGGCCCCGGGCGTAGTCCTCGCCCACGTCCTGGCAGTGCTCGATCACCTGCAGCGCCGAGCAGACCTGGTCCGACAGCGCGTACCGCCGCGCGTCGGCGGCGCCGAAGACGTGCAGCACGATGTGCCCGACCGGGTTCGCGGACAGCTCGCAGTAGGCGAGCAGCTCCTCGAAACTCTCGTACCGGGTGACCGCCTGGTCGCGCCGCCCGGCCCGCACCAGCTGCCGGAACGGCTCCACTGGAATCCCGAACGCGGTGACGGTGCGCTCCAGCGCGCCGACCGCCGGCACCTTCGGCGTGCGCCCCGCGTACAGGCGTCCCAGGTCGTTCTCCACGATGTCCAGCAGACGGGGGCAATCCGCGGGCGGGGCCTCGTCGCCGACGTCGTCGATGAACCGGGCGAAGCCGTAGATCGCCATGAGGTGGCGGCGGTATCCGCGCGGCAACAGCCGTGATGCGACGGGAAAATTCTCCCGGCGCGCCTTGTATATGACGCCCTCTGCCGATGACACGGGTTCACGATTTCCCTGGAGAGACGCCGTAAACAATCGCGCGGCGGACAATCGTTACGTTGGCTCGATATCGACCATGATTTGACTCTCAGACGAGTCGTCGGTTGCGTTGACCAGGGCAAATGCATACTGAGACCCTCGCCACTCGACGAGGAAACCACCCGCCAATACAGGCCAACGAACCGCAATGAAAAGCACAACAAAAGACCGCGATAGCCTTATCGAAAATTGCTTTGGAGCGGCTCAGCGCACCCCGTGCTCGGCCAGCGGTCCCACGCGCAGGCCGAGGTCGCGGCATCGGGCCACCAGCCCCGGCAGCGCGCCGAGGGCCGAGCGCCAGGCGCCGGGGGCCGAGGTGTGGTCGCAGTCGTGGAGCAGCACGGTGGCTCCGCCGCGAAGGCCGGGGGCCAGCGTGGCCAGCACCGAGACGGGGTCGGCCGAGCGGGTCCAGTCCTTCCCCCATGTCGTCCACAGCACCGGCCGCAGCCCGCGCCGGCGGGCGGCCGTCAGGGTCTCCGCGCTGAGCACGCCGTACGGCGGCCGGTACCAGACCGGCTCGGCTCCGGTGACGGCGGCCACGAGGTCCGCCGCCCTGGCGATCTCACCGGTCACCCGGCCGGGCCGGGTCAGCAACGCGTTGCGGTGCCGCCAGCCGTGCACGGCGACCTCGTGGCCCTCCGCCACGATGCGGCGCCCGAGATCCGGGTGGCGGGCGAGGGTCGCCCCGACAACGAAGAAGGTGGCCCGGCAGCCGAGCCGGTCCAGTTCGGCGAGGAAGCGCGGCGTGGACCCGGGGTCGGGGCCGTCGTCGAACGTCAGGGCGACATGGCCGGCGTCGCCCACCCCCGCCAGGCCCGGCAGCCGGCGGCGTACGGCCGGCAGCCAGGTCGCGGCCGGCCCGGCGTGCAGGAGAGCCAGGCCGGTCAGCCCCAGGGTCAGCGCGGTCCGGCACATCGGTCCAAGTCTGCGGGAGGCGCGGTCATGGCACCGGCAAGACATCGGCTGCTGATCCTCAGTGCGAGCATGGGCGCGGGTCACGACGCCGTCGCCGTCGAGCTGGCCCGGCGGCTGACCGCCGCCGGTCACGAGGCCGAGGTCGTCGACGTGCTGGAGCTGCTCCCCCTGCGCCTGGGGCACGCCCTGCGGCGGTGGTACGGCTGGATGATGCGGAGGGCGCCGTGGGTGTACGCCCTGATCTACCGGGCGTTCTTCATCTCTCCCCGCCCGGCGTGGGCGGCCTCGCCGCTGACCGTGCTGCTGGCCGCGCGCCTGGACCGTCTCGTCCGCCGCCGGTCCCCTGACCTGGTCGTCTCGACGTTCCACCTGGCCGCGCAGGCGGCCGGGCACCTGCGCCGCACAGGCCGGCTGACCGTGCCCGGCACGGTGCTGCTGACCGACTTCGCGGCGCATCGCCTCTGGCTCCATCCGGGCACGGACCGGTACCTGTGCCCCTGCCCGGAGACGGCTCACGACGTGACCGCCGCGACCGGCCGCCCGGCCGACTGCCACGCCCCGCTCACCCGCCCCGCCTTCCGGCGTCCCCCGGCCGGCACGGCGGCCGTCCACGCCCGGATCGGCCTGGGGCCGGACGACCGTACGGTCCTGGTCTCGGCGGGCTCGTGGGGCGTGGGCGAGGTCGAGGAGGCCGCCCGGGTGCTGGCGCGCTCAGGACGGTACGTGCCCGTCGTGCTCTGCGGCCGGAACCGGGCGCTGCGCGACCGGCTCGGCCGCATCGGGGGGCTCGTGGCGCTCGGCTGGCGTGACGACCTTCCCGAGCTGATGGGGGCCGCGTACGCCCTGGTGGACAACGCGGCGGGGCTGACGTGCCGGGAGGCGTTCGCGGCCCGGCTTCCGGTCGTGTCGTACCGGCCGATTCCGGGGCACGGCCGCGACGGCGTCCTCGCGATGGCCCGCGCGGGGCTGAGCGTCCACGCGGACGACGCCGCGCGGCTGATCGCCGAACTCGACCGGCTCGGGGACTCGGCCGGGCGGAGTCGCCTGGTCGCCCGCGCGTCGGCGCTGTTCGACACGCCTGCCGCCGAGGACCTCCTCTTCGGCCCATACGGGCCCGACTCGGAGCACCCGCCGCCCGAACCACCGGTCAGGGGTCCGGACGGGGCTCGCTCCCCGGGTCGGCCGGTTTGACCTGGGCGTGGCGGCGGATCGGCGGCGACTGCGCCAGCCGCGCGCTCCCGTAGAGGATCAGGCCGATGCCCAGGACCTCCGCGACCGCCCAACCGCCCAGCCGGATCTCCTCACCGAACAACCCGACGCCGTACGCGATGCTGGCGACGGGGTCGGAGACGTTGAGCGCCGGTTGCACGGCCACGAGCGTGCCGCTGTGCAGGGCGTTCTGGAGGAGGAACAGGCTGCCGAGCCCGGCCGCCACCATGGCCCACACCGACCAGGAGGTCAGCAGGGCGACCGTGCCCTCGGGAAGGATCTCCGTCGCCTCCTTCATCAGCGCGGCGGTGAAGGCGAACCCCAGGCCGGAGGCGACCCCGAGCAGGGTGGCGCGGGCGGAGCCGCTGGTGACCCTGGCCATCGAGACCAGGTAGGTGATCACCCCGGCCGTGACCAGGGTGGCGATCGCCCAGTCGATCCGGCCCGGGTGCCGGCTTCCCGGAGACGGGGAGGCGGCGGCGAGGAGGACGGCCAGCCCGATGGTCAGCGCTCCGACGGCCAGCCAGGACTCCGACCCCAGCCGGATCCGGAACATCCAGGAGATGAGCAGCATCGTGATCGGCAGTTCGGTCACGAGGAGCGGCTGGACCAGGGCCAGACCGCCCGTCGTCAGCGCGGCCGCCTGGAACAGGAAGCCGGCGATGAGCGCGACGATGCCGCCGAGCCATTCCGGGCGGCGCACGAGGTCCCAGATGAGCGCGAGCCGGAAGGCCTCGTCGGGTGGCGCCGACCGGGCCGCGCGCCGCTGCAGCACCGACGCGAGGGCGTTGCTCGCCGCGGCGAGGACCGCGAACAGGACGGCGATCATCCCGGTCCGCCTTTCACGCCCGCGCCCACGTCCTGCCCGGGTTTGCCGAGGAACGAGGAGCGCCCGAGCACCGCGATACCCGCCACGATCATCATCAGACCGATGACCTCGGCCGCGAGCGCGGTCCCCGTCAGCCGGAGATGTTCGGCGAAGACGAGGATCCCCAGAACGATCCCGATCACCGGCTCGACCGCCGTCATCGCCGGCAGCGAGATGCCGATCGGCGCGGCGTCGAACGCGCTCTGCGCGAGCAGCAGGGACAGCACGGCGATCACGACCAGGGCGTACGGCTGCCAGCTGCGCAGGCCGACCGCCAGCCCTTCGCTCAGCATGAGCAGCGAGCTCCGCGTCAACGCGTCCTGGACCCCGAACAGCATCCCGGCGGCGGCCGCGAACAGCATCGCCTTGGTCCGCAGCGACCGCGGGGCGGCGGCGAGCACGAGCATGGCCGCGACCGCCAGCACCACACCGGCGCCGATCCAGCGGACGGACCAGGGGTCCGTCGTCCGCCCGCCGTGCGGCTGCCCGACGACCAGGAAGATCACCACGCCTATGGTCACGAGCAACCCGCCCCCCAGGACCTCCCGGCTGAGCGGCTCCTGGTAGACGAGGTGCGCGATGACGAGCGCGAATATCAGATTGGTCGCCAGCAGTGGCTCGACCCTGCCGAGATCGGCCTCGTCGAGCGCCAACGCGCCGAGCACCTGCCCGAAGACCATCGCGGCGATGCCGAGCAGCCACACCGGCTGGCGGATGAGGTGGGCGAGCAGCCGCATCCGCAGCATCTCGTCCAGCGGCTCGCGGTAGGCCACGTGCTGCTGGGCGACGAATCCGATGCCGAGGAAGCAGGCCGCCGCGAGGGCGAGGAACGTCTTCATCGGCCGCCCGCCGAAATCACCCTACGGGTCGTACCCGTACGTCACGGCTTGTATCGGCGTTGACCTGCGGCTCTTCGAGCGCGCTGCACTGACGCGACCGGCTTCGGACGGCCTAAAGAACAGGATTATTCACTCGACAAATGGTCCTGATCGCCGCACAGTAGAACGTATGCGCATCGCGTTAACGGGGATCGGAATCATCGGCGCGGGTCTGTTCATCGACTGGATCACCGGCCCGTACGCCGCCTTGGCGTTCACCTTCTTCGGGGTGTGGGCCCTGCTGCTCTCGCTGTCGGCCGTCTTCGTCTCGGGTCCGGCGCCGACGCCGGAGGAGAGCCCGGCCGACGAGCCCGTCGGCGACGGCAGCCGCGTCACCAACGGGTCGTAGCGGGGATCCCGGCCCGCAGGGGCGGCCGGGATCGGCCCGATCATGGCTTGCGCCCCACCCCCGCGTAGCCGTCGACGGGCTCGCCGGTCAGGTCGGGGTGCACGGGCCGCCACCGGGTGATCTCGACGAGGCCCGGATCCACCGGCTCCAGCCCGCGGAAGAACCGGGCGATCTGCTCCACCGACCGGGCCGTCATGGGGGTGGTGCCCTCGGCCTGGTTCCACATCTCTATGGCCCGGTCGGTGCGCTCGCCGTGCACCACGTTCGTCGTGGCGTACAGCGCCAGGTACGACCCGGACGGCAGCGCCGCGACCAGGCGATCGACGATGCCGAACGCCTGCTCGTGGTCGGGGATGAACTCGGTGATGCCCATGAGCATGAGCGCGATCGGCCGCTCGAAGTCCAGCGTGTGCGCGGCCTCCCGCAGGATCGTGTCCGGTTCCCGCAGGTCCGCGTGGATGAAGGCGGTGGCGCCCTCCTTGGCGGAGGTCAGCAGCGCCCGCGCGTACGTCAACACCAGAGGATCGTTGTCGACGTAGACGATCCGGGCCTCGGGCGCGGACCGCTGGGCGACCTCATGGGTGTTGTCGGCCGTCGGCAGCCCGGTGCCGATGTCCAGGAACTGCCGGACCCCGGCCTCCTCCACCAGATGGGACACGGCTCGGTTGAGGTACTGGCGCGACTCGCGGGCCAGCCGGGCAACCTCCGGCAGCACCTCCAGGGCCTGATCGCCCGCCTCCCGGTCGACGGGATAATTGTCCTTGCCACCGAGCAGGTAGTTCCATACACGCGCGGACTGCGGCACGTCCTTGTTGATCTTCTGTTCGCTCACCGGGGCCTCGGAATCACGGGGGAACATGTCGATCTTCGAACGTACGGGCCGCCGGTTTCATCCCGGTTCGGAATGCCTGGCCCGCTCACGGCCGGATGTGGTCGTGACAGGGGCCATGCTGCAGCGGCCCGGCCGTCCCCGGACGCCGCGGCCACTACAGCAGCCCGCGTCACGACCACCCACCGGTCAGGTTCGCAGGCCGGGCAGGACCTCGGCGGCCACCGCCTCCAGAACATCCTCCGAGCCGGCGAAGATACCCTCGCGCCGCGGCCAGGGCGCCACCACGTCGGTGAACCCGAGTTCGTCGGCCCGGCCGAGGAACTCGCGGTAGATCTCCACCGAGGACAGGGCGAACACCTGCGCGGCGTCGGTCTGCACGAACCGGCGGACCTCGCCACGGTCCCGTCCGGTCTCCTCCAGGGCCTCGTCGAACCGGGCCGCGGCTTCGCCGATGCTCCGCCACCAGGACTCGAGGTCGTCGGTCTTGGCCCCCGTGGTGATCCAGCCCTGCCCGAACCGGGCGGCGACCCGCATCGCCTTCGGCCCGTTGGCGGCCACGACGAACGGCGGGCGGGGCGACTGCACCGGTCCGGGCGCGTTACGGGCGTCCACGGCGGCGTAGTACTCCCCGGTGAGGGTGGTCTTCTCCGTGGTCAGCAGGGCGTCCAGGAACTCCACGAACTCCGCGAACCGCCGAGACCGGCTGGCCACCCGGCCGGCCTCGCCGAACACGGTCGAGTCATAGTCGTCGGAGCTGCCCGCGCCGACGCCGAGCGTGAACCTGCCTCCCGATACGTCGTCCAAGGCGAGGATCTCCCGCGTGAACGGCACCGGATGCCGGAAGTTCGGCGAGGCCACGAGCGTGCCCAGCTCGATCCGCTCGGTCGCCCGCGCGGCCAGCGCCAGCGTCGGAACCGCGCCGAACCACGGCCCGTCCACCAGCGACCGCCAGCCCAGGTGGTCGAACGTCCACGCATGGTCGAACCCGTACTCCTCGGCCCGCCGCCACTTCGGCTCGGCCTCCGGCCAGCGGTACTCCGGAAGGATGACGATTCCCGCCCTCATCTGCACGCTCCTCGGCGATGGTCGATCGGTCGGCGGCGTCAGTCGCCGCGCCGCCCTGCCCGGAACGATATGACGAGGTAGTCGTCCAGCGGCTGGTAGCCGATGCGCCGGTGGATCGCGTTGACCCCCGGGTTGGCCAGGTCGGCGAAGACCACGACCTCCTCGGCTCCGGCGTCGACGGCGGCCCGGCTCACGGCCGCCGTCGCGGCGGCGCCGTACCCGTGCCGCCGGTGCTCGGGCGGCGTGTAGACGGGCGCGATCCGCGTCATGCCGGCGACCATCCGGGTCCGGCCCGCGAGAGCGACGGGGACTCCGTCCCGCTCCCAGATCGTCAGGCCGCCGTAGGAGATCCGGTCGTCGACCGCGGCGCCGTGGTCGCCGGGACGCTCCCGGATCTCCCGCTCGGCGTCGCGGTACCAGCCGAGGAGCAGGTCCCGGTCGGCGGGCCGGGCGAGGCGCGCGCTGCCGGGCACGTCCGGCCGCTGGACCTCGACGAGCCGGTAGAGGCGGCGGCGCTCCCAGATCTTGTGGTCGGCTCCGGTCTCGATCCGCCAGCAGATGGCGAACTCCTGGGCCGGCTCGTGGCGCCCGGTCACTCCCGGCAGCCGCCGCCCGTCATCCGCGAGGGCCCCGGCGAGCTCCTTGACGGCCTGTCCCGGCATCGCGCTGAGCAGCAGCGGAAAGGGCGGCGTGTGGACGAACGCGCCGGCCACGCAACCGGAGACGGTCGACCAGGCTCCCATCACGGCGGGCGCGTCCCCGTACGCCGCCGGCCCCCGTGCCCGCAGCGACTCGACCACCGTGATCAGCACGGTGTTCTCGATCGGCCGAGAGCGGAGGAAGCCACCCGCGGCCAGGTCGAATTCCGCGATGTCCCCAGTGATTACCCACCCCACGGCCTCATACTGCCCGGTATGGGAGCGATTCCACAGATTACCCGCAAATCGTGATCAAGCCTTCATTACCCATAAGTGCGGTCGAAATGGCGTATAACGCGCTGCCGACGATGACGATTGCGGTCGAGGGTAGGAGTCGCCGGCGTTCCGGCCCGTGCGCGGGCGGTGGGCCGACAATGGCGGAGGAGGTCGAGAAAGGCGTGAAGGGTGAGCAGGCCGGAGCGGACCGTGTCCGGCATCGGTACGCGCCGGGCGCCGATGAGGTGCGGTTGGTGACGGCGTCGTTCCGGACGCACCATTTCGTGCCGCACGCGCACAGCGAGTACGCCATCGCGGTCATCGACCGTGGCGCGGAGGCAGTGCGGTACCGGGGTGCGGACGAGCGCGTCGGCGCCGGCGGGTTGCTGCTGCTGGACGCCGAGGTCATCCATGCCGGGCGGCCTGCCGCGCCAGAGGGCTGGGATTACCGGGTCTTCTATGTGCCTCCCGACCTGCTGGCCGAGATCGCAGGGCGGCGGCCGACGTTCCCGGCCGCGACCCCGCGGGATCCGGAGTTGGCCGCCCGCCTGGTTCGGGTGCATCGGCTGCTGGGCGAGCCGGGCACCGCGCCGTTGCCGGCCTGCGAGCAGCTTCATCAGGTGCTGACGCTGGTGCTGGCCCGGCATGCGGCGTGCGGGCCGGTCCAGCCGTCCAGGGCCTCCTGGCCGGCCTCGATCGGCCGGATCAAGGGCTATCTGGCCGCCGACATCGGGCGCACACCGAGCCTGGCCGAACTGGCCGAGCTCGCCGGGATGCCGCGCTTCGTGCTGCTTCGCGCGTTCCGCGCCGAGACGGGGGTGACCCCGCACGGGTACCTGCTGGCGTTGCGGCTGCGGCATGCCCAGCAGTTGCTGACCGCCGGCCACAGCGTCGCCCGTGCGGCCGCCGACAGCGGCTTCTACGACCAGTCTCACCTGCACCGCCACTTCCGCCGGACGTTCGCCGCCACCCCCGGGGAGTTCGCCCGTGCCGGACGGGCGTGCAACGACGTACAAGGCGGCCCCGCCGCCGAGTCGTAGCGTGCGCAGGGTGATCGAGAACGCTCTTTCCCAGGACCCGGTGCCCGGTGATGAGTACACGCGGCCGCAGTTCGCCCGTGCCGCCCTGCTGACGATCGACATGCAGGCCGACTTCGTCTCCGGCCCGCACGCGGTGCCCGGCACCGAACGGATCGTCCCGGCGGTGGCCAGGCTGGCGCGCACGTTCCGGGACGCCGGTCGGCCCATCGTGCACGTGGTCCGGCTGTATCTGCCCGATGGGAGCAATTCCGACAGCTGCCGCCGGTCGCTCATCGCCGCCGGCGCCGGCCTGGTCGCCCCGCACTCGCCGGGATCTCGCCTGGCCGACGGCCTGGCCCCGGACGGCGCCGCGCCCCTGGACCCCGGCCGGCTGCTGTCGGGTGCGGCCCAGCCGCTCGCCGACGGGGAGCACGTCATCTACAAGCCGAGGTGGAGCGCCTTCCACCACACCCCGCTGCGGCGGCATCTCGATGATCTCGGTGTGAACACGCTGGTCGTCGCGGGATGCAACTACCCCAACTGCCCGCGGGCGACGATCTACGACGCCAGCGCCCATGACTACCGGCTGGTGCTCGCCGAGGACGCGACATCGGGTTTCACCGAGCACGCCCGGCCGGAGATGACCGGGATCTCGGCGTGGTGCCTGACCGTCGCCGCGATCGGAAGACACCTTCGCGCCGGCGACGAGGCGACCGCGTGACGGGCCTCGTCCGCACCGTGCGCGGTGACGTGCCACTCGGCGAGCTGGGAGTGACCGACGCCCATGACCACCTGCTGCTCGAGTCCCCGGTGATCCCCGGCAGCCCGCTCAGCTCGCGGTCCGTAGCGTCGGCCATGGCACAGGACTTCAGGGCAGCCGGCGGCCGGGCTCTCGTGCAGTGGACGCCGCCGGGAATGGGCCGCCGCGCCGAATGGTTGCCCGGCATCGCCGAGCGGACCGGCATCCACATCATCGCCGCCACCGGCCTGCACCAGGCACGCCACTACAGCACCGGCGGAGGCCCGCCGCGCTGGCCAGCGACTCTCGGTGCGGCGGAGCTCGCCGCCCTGTTCACCGAGGAACTCACCATCGGCATGCGCGGCGACGACGGCGTGCCGGACCCGGCCGGCCCGGCGTGCGCAGGTGTGATCAAGGTGGCGGCCGGCTACCACGGCACGGACGAGCACGAACGCCGGGCGCTGGCCGCGGCCGGCGCCGCTCACCAGGCCACCGGCGCGCCGGTCTGCGTGCACCTCGAGCTGGGCACCCACGGCCAGGCGGTGCTCGCGGCGCTGGACGCCGCCGGCGTGCCGCCCAGGCACGTGGTGCTGGGCCACCTCGCCCGCAACCCGGACCACCGCCTGCACGCCGAGCTGGCCGCCTCCGGCGCCTACCTCGCCTACGACGGCCCTCGTCGCGACACCCACGCCACCGACTGGCGGCTCGGTGATCTGATCTGCGCGATGCTCGAGGCCGGATACGGCGACCGTGTCCTGCTCGGTGCCGACACCCCCACCGCCGACCGCCTCGCCTCCAACGGCAGCCCCGGCCCGGCGGCCCTGCTCAACGATACGGCCGCCGCGCTGGCCCGCCGCGTCGGCGAGGACGCCATGCACACGATCCTGGCCGTCAACCCGGGCCGCGCGTTCGCATGGCGCAAGTAGGGCACCGGGGATCCGGTCGGGCAGAATTCGTCGTATGAAGTACGTGCTGCTGATCTGCGATGACGAGACGGTCTCGCCGACCAACGAAGAACTCGCGGCGGATCCAGTGCACCAGGCCTGGCTCGCGGACCTGGATCGGCGCGGCGGCAGGCTCGTCGGCGCACGGCTGCGCCCGGTCGTGGACGCGACCACGGTCCGCGTACGCGAGGGCGAGACGCTGATCTCGGACGGGCCGTTCGCCGAGACCAAGGACTTCGTCGGCGGCTTCGTGATCGTCGAGTGCGCGAACCTGGACGAGGCGATCGAGATCGCCGCCGGCCATCCGTACGCGCGCTGGGGCGGCGTCGAGATCCGTCCCGTGTGGGAATGACCGCGCCCGACGACCAGGTACGGGCCGCGGTCGACGCCGCCTACCGGGACGAGTGGGGCCAGGTGGTCGCGACCCTGATCGGATCGACCGGCGACTGGGACCTGGCCGAGGAGTGCGCGCAGGACGCGTTCGCCACCGCGCTGGAGACCTGGCCGCGCGACGGCATCCCGCGCCGCCCGGGCGCCTGGCTCACCACCACCGCCCGAAACCGCGCGACCGACCGGCTGCGCCGCGACGCCGCCGGGGCGGCCAAGCTACGCCAACTCGCCGTGCTGGCCCGCGATCCCGGCACGCCGCCCGTGGACGAGATCCCGGACGAGCGGTTGCGGCTGATCTTCACGTGCTGCCATCCGGCGCTGCCGTTCCCGGCCCGGGTCGCCCTGACCCTGCGTACGCTCGCCGGACTGAGCACCGCCGAGATCGCCCGGGCGTTCCTCACCGCCGAGCCCGCGATGGCGCAACGGCTGGTCCGCGCCAAGCGCAAGATCCGGGAGGCCGGCATCCCGTACCGCGTGCCACCCGCCGGACTCCTCCCGCAGCGACTGGCCGCCGTCTTCGCGGTGCTCTATCTGATCTTCAACCAGGGCTACGACGAGGAGTACGACCCTCAGGGCGCCCGCCGCGACCTGACGGCCGAGGCCATCCGCCTGGCGCGGGTCCTGGTCCGCCTGATGCCGCACGAGCCCGAACCCCGCGGGCTGCTCGCGCTGATGCTGCTGCACGAGGCCCGGCGCGCGACGCGCACGGACGACGGTGTGCTGGTCACGCTGGAGAAGCAGGACCGCTCGCGGTGGGACCGGGCGCTGATCACCGAGGGCGTGGCGGCACTCGACGAGGCGCTGGCGATGCGGCGCGCCGGGCCGTACCAGCTGCAGGCCGCGATCGCCGCCTGCCACGCCACCGCGCCCGACGCGGCGAGCACGGACTGGCCGCAGATCGCGGGCCTGTACGCCGACCTGGCGACGCTGGCGCCGTCGCCGGTCGTGGACCTCAACCGCGCCGTGGCGGTCGCGATGGCGGACGGCATCCCCGCCGGACTGGCCCTGGTCGACGAACTCGCCGCGTCCGGCCGGCTCGAGGGGTACCACCTGCTGCCCGCCACCCGGGCCGACCTGCTCCGCCGGGCCGGCCGTACCGCCGAGGCGAAGGCGGAGTACGAGGCAGCGCTGAAGCTGGCGCCCACCGAGGCCGAGCGCCACTACCTGACCGGCCGCCTCGAAGAACTCTGAAGTTCTTGCATTACACGGCAACGAACTCCACCGCACCCCACACCTGCGGCTCCAGCTCGGAGATCAGTGCGTCGGCCGGCCCCCTCACAACTCGCCGCAGGTCGGTCAACCTGGTTCATGAAAGGGTCATTTTCTGGAGCGATTCGCTATAGCCTTCCGTGAGGAGGTTTGATCATTTGCGGTCCTCGCATCGATAGGGGGCGTGGGTGGATCCTTTGCGGCCCGGTGACCCGCGACAGGTCGGTAGGTACCGCTTGCTGGGGCGGCTTGGCGAAGGCGGCATGGGGCAAGTGTTTTTCGGTAGTTCCCCTGGAGGCCGTCCGGTCGCGGTAAAACTAATTCGGGATGAATACGCTCATAGTCGGCAATTCCGCGCCCGATTCGCCCGCGAGGTTGAGGCCGCCCGTAGGGTCGGTGGTTTCCATACCGCATTGGTCGTCGATGCCGATCCTGATGCCGATCCGCCGTGGATGGTCACCGCCTACATCCCCGGCCCGTCCCTGTACGACGCCGTTACCCAACACGGTCCCCTCGGCATGCAGGCCGTGCGAACCCTGGGTGCCGGGCTCGCCGAGGGGCTGGCCGCCATCCATGCATGCGGCCTGGTGCATCGAGACCTCAAGCCCGGCAACGTGATCCTCGCCGCCGACGGGCCCAGAATCATCGACTTCGGCATCGCCCGCACGCAGGATGCCAGCGAGATGACCGCGATCGGTACTGTTCTCGGAACCTGTGCCTATATGTCCCCCGAGCAGGTGAGCGGGGATCGGGCTGGACCCGCCAGTGATGTGTTCTCCCTCGGGTCGGTCTTGGGCTTCGCCGCCGCCGGCCGTAACCTCTTCGGCGGCGAAACGACCGCCGCCATCCTTCACCGCATCGCCAAGGAGCCAGTCGATCTACTCGATATCCCGGTGGAGGGGGGGCTTCGCGATTTGTTCGCCGCGTGCCTGGCCAAGGACCCTGCCGGCCGGCCTCCTCTCACCGACATCCTCGCCCGGTTGGCCTCGCCCTGGCCGAGCGGCGATTGGCTACCTCGCACCGTCAGAGACATGATCAGCTTCAGGGAGTCCGAGTCCGCTGATGTCTTGAACCCGGCGGTCTGCGTATCAGACCACCGGTTCCACGAGCTGACCGAGGTGTCCGCCGCCCACCTGATGGGGCCTGACCGGTCGCTCGCGGTGGGCCCCGTTCGCGAGCGGAAAAAGGTTCCGCGCCGTGCCGTCGCGCTCGCCGGGCTCGTGGCTTCGGTGGTCGCCGCCGTGGCCCTGGCGCTTCTCCTCATCCCCTCAGATCGCGAGCGACCATCGACACCCGCCAAGCCGTCGACACCCCCCGGTCGCATCGTCACCGACGATGGCAGGGCATTCGGGGCGGGCGGATGGAGCCAGTTCACTGTGGTGGTCGATCCGGCCAACACCGGCGTGCGACTGACACGCCGCCTCGATTCGAGTGTCTCCGGCCAGAGCGCAGCAATCTCGGTGAACGGCATTCACGCCGGTAGGTGGGCACCTTTGGCCGGAGCCCTTACCATCTGGATGGATCAGACCGTTGAGCTTCCGGCATCCCTCACGAACGGCAAAATAACCCTCACCATCAGGAACACATTCGAATCCTCGTCAAAGGACTTCAATGAGTTCACCTACTTCGTCGATCAAAAGCTCGATGGCAGCTGGCGCCAGGCTGATGTGGTCGACATCGGACCGAACCACCTCGCCGCCGAAAAAGCACACAGATACCGCATAACTCGGAGAACCTGGCAGGGGACGCGAACCTTCAGTTATCAGAGCGAACCCGCCGAGCGGTCTGCCCATGGAACGGGCACGCCCACGGCAGGTGAGTGACGCGCGGAGCGGTCCTCGACCAGCGGCCATGCATGACAACCTGCATCGCCCGCGCCGACCTCGGAGCCTGCGACCGTGACGAGGCGACAGGCCCCAGCCCTGAGAAAGCGCACGAAGGTGTCGGGTGGCGGCGTCCGGCACGCGTCATGATGCACATGTCCCCGGCCCGGCGAGCACTCGGCATCGGGCGTGGATACGGCGTCCCGTCGATGGCGAACCGCAGCCTGCCGCCCCGAGGCAGGCACGCCTGCAGCGCGGCACGCGCCTGATCGGGCGGCAGCGCGGCGCGCACATCGGCCAGGTCACGCGACTCCGCCTCGCCGGCGCACGCACCGTCAACTCCTGGCCGCCGAGGCGGCCGGGCACGGTCCGGCGAAACCGACGGGATGAAGGCCCAGGTGGCGCCGACGCCGACCCGACAAGCCCGTGACTTCCAGCAGAAGCACCGACGCAGGAGTTGCCGTCTCCCGGCGCGCCAGGACGGTCAATCCCAAGAGGTCTACAACGCAAAGCCCTGAAAGAGCGGGAGTCGACGACGGCAGGACTGACGGCTTCGGGTCACCGCATGAAGGCAGTGTTGGGACCGCCGTGGGAGCGCAGCGGCATTCAGCTTGGTCATGGCGGCGTCGATGATCGTTTGGATTATGAAAGGACTTGCCAATGGCATTCGGTGCACTGTGGCGCTTGGCCACTGGGGCCGTGGCGCTGACGCTACCTGCGATGGTGGTGTTCGCCGACCCTGGACAGGCGGCCAGCGGGACGACGCCGGTAGCAGGTGCCCAGCCGTCGTGGGCGGTGACCTCCGCGGATCGCGGCCCGGCAGCGGCCTCGACGCCGATCAACGGGCGGATCTGGCTCGCCTACCAAGACCCCGCCGGGCTGGCGCGTTTCGACCAGGAGGTCTCGACTCCCGGCAACGCGGCGTACGGGCACTACCTGACTCCCGCTCAGTTTCGGGCGCACTTTGGCCCAACACGCGCCCAGCAGCGGGCGGTCGCATCCTGGGCGAGGTCGACGGGCCTTGCGGTAACCGCGGTCACCAACCACTACGTTGCCGTAAAGGGTAGCGTGGCCCAGGCGCAGCGGGCGTTCTCGGTACAGCTCCACAAATTCCTGGTCAAGAACCAACTCCAGATCGCGCCCGAAAGCACGCCGCGGGTGCCGGCGGCCTTGGCGCCCAACGTGATGACCATCACCGGCCTGGATTCGGCACCTCATGAAATGAAACCGGCGGACTCGCTTCCACCTCCGCCGAGCAACCGTTGGGCGCCTGGGCCGTGCGCCCGCTATTACGGTGAGACGAAGGCCACGAACCTCCCGACCGCATATGGCGCCAGCGCGCCGTGGAATGTCTGCGGATACACGCCCGATCAACTCAGGTCCGCTTATGGCGCCACTCGCAGCGGCCTAACCGGGAAAGGCGTGACGGTGGCCGTCGTCGACGCCTACGCCTCACCTACGATCCTCTCCGACGCCAACACCTATTTCGCCAGCCACGGCGACGCGGGCTTCGCCACCGGACAGTTCACGCAGAACCTGCCGACCTCGTGGAACTCGGTGTCGGCCTGCGGCAACTGGTTTACCGAGGAACACATCGACGTCGAGGCCGCACACGCCATGGCGCCGGACGCGAACATCGTGTACGTGGGCGCCTCAAGCTGCAATGACAACGACTTCCAGGACGCGCTGGCGCGAGTCGTCGACAACCACCTCGCCAGCATCGTCAGCAATTCCTGGACCGCGCCCGAGGACCAGGAGACCCCCGCCCTCCGGGCGACGTATGACTCCATCCTCCAACAGGGCAACGCCGAAGGCATAGGAATGTACTTCTCGTCGGGCGACGCGGGCTACAACGACCCCGCCACGGCTCGTGGCGCTGGAGAAGGTTCCGACAAGCTTCAAGCGTCGTACCCCGCTTCAAGTCCGTATGCGACCGGTGTGGGCGGAACCGCGCTCGCCATCGGGTCACGCGGCAACTACGAGTACGAGGCCGACTACGGCATCTTCCGCGACCCGCTCACCTCGGCGGGGACCAGCTGGGCCGATCCGCTGCCCGGAACCTATCCCGCGGACTTCTACCAAGGCGGCGGCGGTGGCACCAGCTACGCCTATTCACAGCCGTCCTACCAGGCGGGGATCGTGCCGAACAGCCTGAGCGAGACCCTGCCCAACGGCACTTCGGCCCCGCCCATGCGTGTCACGCCCGACGTGGCCATGGACGCCGACCCCAACACCGGGATGATCATCGGCCTGACCGCAACACAGCCCGACGGCTCCACGGCCTACTCCACCGCTCGCTGGGGCGGTACCAGCCTGGCCGCCCCACTGTTCGCCGGCATGCAGGCTCTCGCCGAACAGGCGAAGGGAGAGCCCATCGGATTCGCCAACGGCGCGATCTACCACGGCTACCGTGGACACCTCTTCACGGATATCACAGCCCAGAACCCTGGGAATCCGCTGGACTTCGCACTGAATTGGTACACCAACCCCAGCACCGCCAGCGGTCCGATCCTCACCTACCTCGCCACCACCGGCACCGACGGCGCGGGCCCCGCACTTCTGGCCGCCACGCCCGGCTACGACGCAGCCACCGGCGTCGGTAGCCCCAACTACGGCTACCTGATGTCCTTCATGAGCTACCGGTAATCGACCCGCTTAATGGTGGTCCTCCCAGACGGGAGGACCACCACATCAGCAGACCTCGTCGACCGGCACGCTCTGCACACCTGAGAAAAGAGAGCGCCTTCGTGTGCATCCCTCAGGGCGGTCGCAATTGCTCCTAAAATTCCCGCTACGCGCTTTCCAGGCCACAAGTCGAGCCGATCCGGCAAAATGTTGGTAAAGATAACATCGGCTTTTGATGTTCTGAAACTCACGTGACGGAGCCCACAAATTTTCGGTTGCCTGATCGTCCAGATGTTGGCTAAAGTCACCGACTTGCCGGACTTGAGTCATATCAAGCCGGCTTCATAATCTTCATTGGGGGAGAATCGTCATGCCCATGCATAGGTTGCTCACCGGAGCCGGTACAGCCGTGGCTTTCGCAATCATGGTGACCGGATGTTCATCGTCGAAACCGTCCTCTCCCGGCATCACCCAACAACCCCCGGCCACCGCCAAGCAGCCCGCCGCCTCCAGCAGCCCGAGCAGCCCGGCCGGGGGGTCCGGCAACGTCCCGACCGGCACGAAGCTGAAGACGCTGGCGCCCACCGCCAAGGACCTGCCCCACGGCTGGAAGCTGGACAACGCCGGCAACTTCGACACCGGAGCCACCGTCAAGACCCCCAGTGCCCCACTGCTGCCCGGCGAGAGCTGCGCCAAGGCGATGACCAACGGCGGCGCCAAGACCCTGACCGACGACTACCAGGCCTCCTATGCGGAGCAAGGGCTCAAGACCCCCAACGACACCAGTTCCGACCTGGTCTTCAACGGCTACCAGCCCGGAGATGCCGTCAAGCAGATGACCGAGGTCAGCGCCCTGGCCAAACGCTGCGCGCACTTCACCACTCAGGCCCTCGGCGGCAAGACCGTCAAGATGACCACCAAGTCAACGGCCCTCGCGCACCTTGGTGACCAGGCACTGGACGTCAAGGTCACCCCCACCGGCCCCTACGTCGCCGACGAGATCATCCTCGTACGCTCCGGCAACGTCATCATGGCGATGGACGCCGACAGCCAATCCGGCCCGATGCCCGCTCTCAAACCGCTGGCCACACGACTCGCCAAGCGGCTACCGCTCAAGTCCTGACCCGCGCACCCGGCAGACGCCCCCACCAGAAAAGCCCGGCGGCGCCACGATCGCGCCGGTAACCGCGTCAGAGCAGAGGCCCGCCGTGGCAACCGGCGCCCTCACGTATCGCAGCCATCACCAACAGGAGCAGAGCTCGTGAAGCCAGGCCGACTGATCGTGACGTTGTGCATCGGCGTCGCCGCGATCGCCTACGGCGCGTTCCTCAGCACGAAAACGACCGCCACCTGCAACGGCAGGTCGATGGGACCGGACGACCGGTGCATCACCATCTCCCACCATGGCTTTTCCAGGGTCGCCCGGGACTCCGCCCAGCAACTGTCCAAGACCCACGACGAGGGCTACACGCTCATCGGCGTCGGCGCCTTGTTCATGGTCCTCACCGTCGTCTTCATGGTGGCCCGGCGACGCTCCCCTGCCGCAGCCGCACCAGCGTACGGTGCGCCGCCGTCGGGGCCGGCCGGCGGCCCCTACCCCCAGCACGGGCCGTACGGACAGCAGCCACCCGCAGCCGGCGGACCGCCGAACAGTCCCTACCCCGCGGCCACGCCCTACCCCAACCAGCCGTATCCGCCCAGCCCGCCCCAGCCTCCCAACGGACCGAATCCGCCCCGCAGGTACTGACAGCCACACCCTTTGAAAGCGGCGTGAAAAACTCACCGGCAAGGGACCGGCCTCATGCGCCTCTGATCTCCGAAATTCGACCAGTCGCCAGCCTCCGAATCCGCTGATGAAGGCCCACGTCGACCCGGCGACATCGATGCCACACGGAAGTGGCCGACGACGGATCCGCACCCTCGATCATCACCTCGCCTTGACGATTCGCGGTCCGGTATTTACCGTCACGAAGCCCGCTCATCCGGAGGTCACATGTCCGTCTTCAAACGCCGTCGTACCTCACCGCGGGGCGGTGCGCTCCTGTTCGGCGCGGCCGTCACCGGCCTCGTCTGCGCCGCATGGACGGCCCAGGCCCCCGCCGCCTCCGCGTCCGCCTTCCCGGGGGCCGTGGGCTACGGCGCCGGCGCGACCGGCGGCGCGGGCGGCACGACGTACCACGTGACCAACCTGAACGACTCGGGCAGCGGCTCGTTCCGCGACGCGGTCAGTGCCTCCCACCGCATCGTGGTGTTCGACGTCGCCGGCTACATCAAGTTGTCCTCCGCCGTCTCGGTCACGAGCGACATCACGATCGACGGCACGACCGCTCCCGGCCAGGGTGTCGGCTTCATGGCCCGGGAGGTGTCGTTCGCGAATTCCTCCAACGACATCGTCCGCAACGTCCGGTTCCGCGAAGGCACCCTCGACCCGGCCAGCGGCAAGGCCAGCCTGTCGCTCTACCAGAGCAGCAACATGATCTTCGACCACGTCTCGGTCGAGTTCGCCAAGTGGGACGACGTCGACGCCGTCGGCGCCTCCAACATCACCATTCAGGACTCCATCATCGCCGACCCGATCGGCCAGCAGTTCGGCGCCCACACCGAAGGCGGCCCCTTCACCTGGTACCACGACATCTTCGCCAACTCCCATAACCGCAACCCGCTGGCGAAGGCCAATACTCAGTACATCGGCAACGTCGTCTACGACTACCAGGCCGGCTACACCGCCGGGAACTCCGGCGGCAAGTTCACCCACGACGTCGTGGACAACTACTTCATCACCGGCCCGAGGACCACCAACGCCTCGAACGCCTACTACCAGATGGGCTCCAACCAGTCGACCTACAACAGCGGCAACGTGCTCGATTCCAACCGTGACGGCTCGCTGAACGGCTCCTCCCTCGCACTCGGCGGCGGCAGCGCCGCGCTGAGCTCCCCATGGTCCTCGCTGACCCCGGGCCTGGTCTCCTCGGCGGGTAGCGCCGCCTCCGCGTACGCCCACGACGTCGCGCAGGCCGGCGCCCTCCCCCGCGACCAGGTGGACACCCAGGTGATCGGCGACGTCACCTCCCTGGGTGCGAAGGGAGACCTCTGGACCAGTCAGACCGCGACCGGCCTCGGCAACGACGGCTACGGCACCCTGACCGGTTGACCTCCTCGGGTCGGCGCGCGACGCTGCGGCGGCCTCATCTCTGGGCCGGGTCGCCGCAGAACTCGTCGGCGATGAGCGCGTTGATCTCCTTTCCGGCGGCCGGGCTCAGCCTGAGGCTTCGGTTCACCGAGATCGTGATCTGGCGTGGGCCCTGAGGGCTGGTGAAGCTGTAGGTGCCGTACCCGGGCACGCCTCCCTGGTGGCCCCAGACCTGCCGACCGCACATCTCGGTGTGCCCGAGGCCCAGTCCGTACGTGAATCCGGGGAAGGCGGGTTGGGTCTGCTGCATCTGGCGCAGCAGGGCGGGCGGCACCAGTCGCCCGCCGAGCAGCGCCGAGTAGAAGAGGTTCACGTCGTGGGTGGTGGAGACGATGTCGCCGCTCGCCCACGCGGCGGACATGTTGAAGGTGGTGAGATCCGTCAACCGGGTCGACGAATACACGGCCTCGTACCCACGCGCCGACGGCTGCCGCAGCCGCGGACCGTGTCCGGCGGGGTAGGTGTGCCGCAACCCGGCCGGGTCCAGCACGCGCCGGGACAACTGGTGTGCGTAACTGTCGCCGGTGACCTTCTCCACGAGCATGCCGAGCAGGACGTAGTCGGTATTGGAGTACAGGAACTGTCTGCCGGGGGTGAACTGCAGCGGCTCCCGCGTGGCGATGCGCACGAGATCGGCCGGGGCGTAGTCCCGGTATCGCGACCGGGCCACGGTCTTCGGGTCCGGCCACAGGACGCTCCCGTAGTCGAACAGACCGCTTCGGTGCTGCAGCAACTGACGGACGGTGATCGGCTCGGAGTACGGCAGCACCCCCGGCAGGTAGCGGTCGATCGGGGCATCGAGGTCGATCCGCCCATCCGCGACGAGGCTGAGCACCAGGGTCGCCGTGAACGACTTGGTGACGCTGCCGATGCGGAACTGTCCGGAAGGCCGCGGCGGCTCGTGGGTGCGGAGATTTCCTACACCGGCCACGACGGAGCGGGTGCCATGCTCATCGCGCGTCTCGATGTTGACGCCCGGTACGCCGGCCGCGACGACCCTGCCCGCCTGTCGCACCAACGTCTGCCGAGACGGCGGCGGAACCACTGATGCGGCGGTCGGTGCGATGGGCAGCGCTACACCCGCAAGTACGGATCCGGCGACGACGGCGGACGCGTGCTTTGAGATCTTCATGATGGCGAAGCTAGTGAAGCGGCGCGGCCGGACACATTGGAGTCACCCCTCTCATCCGAGGTGGAGGTAGCCCCCGCCGAATCGAAGACCTGAGACACTGGCGGTCGTTGACTTTCTTTGGTGGCAGGGAGGATTCGGTGGATGTCGCGATCCGATTCCCGGAGGAGGACGACGACGCCACGATCCGGTCTTTGTGCGAGTGGCTTCGGCGGGATCCGGACGTCTCGCGTGAGGTGACCGTGAGGCTGCTCGGCGCACCTGCCGGGCCGGAGGACCAGGGCGGCGCTTTCGATGCCATTCAACTGGTCTTCACCGATCTCGTCAGCCTGGCGAATGTGCTCATCGCGTACGGCGCCTGGCGCACCACGCGGACGAGCAAACCCAAAGCCGAGTTCGAACGGGATGGCCGCCGCGTCGAGGACTCCGACGGGTCGGACGACAGCCGGCAGCGAGTGATCGATGCGTTGTCCGAGAACGAGTGAGGCGCGGGCTCGTCATGCCTGCAAGTCCCGAACTCTCGCGTGCCGTCTTGGTCGGCACCGCCGGCTACGAGCATCTGGAACAGCTGCCCGGGGTCACGCGCAATCTCGACCGCCTCAGGACGCTTCTCACCGATCCCGAACTGTGGGGGCTGGGTGAGGACAACTGCGCGGTCATCCTCGATGCCGGGCGGGAGGTGATCGCCGGTGCGCTCGATGCGGCCGCCCAGGCCGCGCAGGATCTGTTCCTGGTGTACTACGCCGGGCATGGGCTGTGCGCCGAACATGACGGTGCTCTGTTCCTCGCCACGCCGGGCACCAGCCAGGAGCACCTGTGGACGGCGCTGGAGTTCGAACAGGTCCGCTTGGCGTTCCGCCGTACGCGCGCCGCTCGGAAGGTACTCATTCTCGACTGCTGTTTCAGCGGTCGCGCGATCGGCGCGGACATGGGCGTCTCCGGCGCCCAGGTCGCCGATCGTGCCCTGATCGAGGGCACCTACGTATTGACGTCGACCGCGTCGACGAGGACGGCGCTCGCTCCGCAGGGAGCCGAATTCACCGCCTTTACCGGCGAGCTGATAGCGGTACTCGGGGAAGGAATCCCCGATGCCGGATCGGTTCTCGAGTGTCAGCCACTCTATGAGCAGATCCGCCGCCGGTGTTCGAGCAAGTCCTATCCCGAGCCTCAGCAACGTAATACCAGCCTCGGTGGACGGATCCCGCTGGTGCGGAACCGCGCCCACCGGGCCGAACTCAGGTCGCGATCGGTGTCGCTGGAGCCCCTCGACTTTCGTATCGAGGTCTTCCACAACGAGTACCTGCCGCCGGGCGGGGATGAGGTCAACGCCATCATCACCGTGACCGCTGAGACTCCTGGCGGCGTGGGCATCGGCGCGACGGCCGTCGCTCCGGAACGCAGGGCCGTCGTGTTCCTGCTGGGATGCGCGCCATCCATGGATTCGGGCCGGCTGTCCGCGGCGAAACAAGCGGTGATCGCGGCGATCGAGATGCTGGCGGACGGAACACGCTTCGCGGTGATCGCCGGCACCGGCGCGGCCACCGTCGTCTATCCACCCGCCGATAAGGCGCTGGCGACCGCGTCGCGCGCGACACGTGGCGAGGCGAAGACCGCCGTCGACGGCCTGCGCACGGGTTCGGGAGTCGCGTTCGGCCGGTGGCTGACCGCGGCCGCCGAGCTCCTCGCCGACGTCGATCTCGCGCACGCGATCCTCCTCACCGACTCGGTCGACGACGCTGAGACCGATGCGGAACTGAAGGCCGCGTTGGACGCGTGCCGGGGGAAGTTCAGCTGTGACTGCCGGGGGCTGGGCACCGACTGGCGCGTGGACGAACTCCGCGAGATCGCCACAAAGCTGAACGGGAGCGTCGACGTGGTCGCGCACCCGACCGACTTGACCACGGAATTCCGGAACATGGTCTCGTCCTGGATGGGCAAGACCACGCTCAACCCGTTCCTGCGAATTCAGACGCCCGATGGTCCCCATGTGAAGGTCCTCAGACAAGTCTCACCGACAACCGAGGATCTCACCACGTCCTTCGCCACGTCAGCCCGGGACACCCGTGACTACCCGCTCGGCGTCTGGGGCAGAGAATCACGCGACTACCACCTCACCATTAAAATCCCCCCGCGAAAGACCAGAATCGAAGTGCTCGCAGCCCAGGTGAGCATCATCAGCACCGACACCCCTGAAGGCTCTTCCGAAGCCGGGGAAGAGGTCGTCGCGCAGGCCCTGATCCCCGCATGCTGGACCGACGACGAAGCCCATACCCGCGTCAATGCACAGGTCGCGCACTACACCGGCCAGGCCGAGTTGGCAGCCGCGATCGAGGCGGGCCTACGCCCCCGCACTGAATGGAAGTCCACCGGCATCCCGGCGAGTTTCTGCTCATCCTGCGGGCAGGCCCTATCTCATGGAGACCGATTCTGCGATGCATGCGGATACGGCACCCACCAACACTAGGACCCAGAGGATGGGCCTGGCCGGCTCGCTGACCGCGTTGGTTGAGGCTCATGCTCGGAGCGGCACGCTCGGTCACTCGAAGATCTCTGAGGTTTTTCGCCGGGCGATGTCGATGTGAGCCGGCCGCCTTCGTCGGTTGGGCGAAAGTCCACCAGGGACGAACGGAGATCTCATGAACACCGACATCACCGCACCGGCGCCCAAGATCGCGGACCGGGCCGGCTACCAGGCCGAACTGGACGTGCTGCGGATCCGGGAGAAGGCGCACACCCACGAAGGCGACGCGATCGCGGCCGCTCGGCGCCGGCTGCCGATGGTGGAGGTCGACGCCGGCGCCACACTGGTCGGCCCGGCCGGACCGGTCACGTTGCTGGAGACGTTCGAGGGCCGCCGCCAGCTGATCGCCTACTACCAGATGTGGAACACCGGCCACCCGGCCACCGAGCAGTGCGAGGGCTGCACGTTCTTCAACAGCCAGGTCCGCGAGCTGTCCTACCTGCACGTACGCGACATCACGTACGCGACCTTCTGCCAGGGCCCGTACGAGGAGAGCGTCCGCTACCGCGACTTCATGGGCTGGGACGTGCCCTGGTACTCCGCGGCGGAGTCCATCGACGTCCTGATGGCGGGCCGCGGCCCGTTCATGCTGGCGAGCTACCTGCGCCAGGGCGACCGGGTGTTCGAGACGTACTGGACCACCGGCCGTGGCGTCGAGGTGATGGACGTCACCTACGGCCTCCTGGACAGGACCGCGTACGGGCGGCAGGAGGCGTGGGAGGACTCGCCCGCCGGCTGGCCGCAGGCCGACGACATCGCCCGGACCAACGGACGTCCCAGCGCCCAGTGGCCCCGCTTGGAAGCCGGACGCTCCGACGACCTCGGGCCGGTGCGTTAGGGCCTGCCTCGAAGACCCGCTGTCCTACTGCGCGGCGCCTTCGAGAAAGGCCCTTGAGGCAGGCGGCGTACGTCACCGGTTGCCGAGGCGGCCCGGGGGAAGTCATGGAGCATGCGGCTCAGCGGTGCTCGGGTACTGGTCACCGGGGCGTCCTCCGGCATCGGGGCGGCGACCGCGCGGGAGATGGCGAGGGCCGGGGCGCGTCTCGTCCTGGTAGGGCGTGACCGGCCCCGGCTCGACGCCGTCGCCGCCGAGACCGGGGGCCGGGCCGTCGTGGGCGATCTGACCGCGGACGCCGCCTCCCTGGTCTCACGCACCGGGCCGGTGGACGTGCTGGTGAACAACGCCGGGGCGGGCTGGGCGGGACCGCTCGCGCGGATGCCGGGCGAGGCCATCGAACGGCTGGCCGCGGTGAACCTCACCGCCCCGATCCTGCTGACCCGACTGCTGCTGCCCGGCATGATCGAGCGCGGCGCCGGCCACGTGGTGTTCGTCGCCTCCATCGCCGGGGCGGTCGGGGTACGGGAGGAGGCGGTGTACTCCGCGACCAAGGGCGGACTGATCGTCTTCGCCGAGGGGCTGCGCCATGAACTGCGTGACGTCGGCGTGTCGGTGGTCCTGCCCGGCGTCGTCGACACGCCCTTCTTCGACCGGCGAGGGACCCCGTACGCGCGCCGCCGGCCACGGCCGATCCCACCGGAGCGAGTGGCGCGGACGATCGTGTCCGCGATCGAACAGGGCCGCGCGGAGTGCTATGTGCCGGGCTGGCTCCGGCTGCCGTCCCGGCTCAGGGGCGCGGCGCCGGGCGTCTTCCGCGCTCTCAGCGGCCGGTTCGGCTGACCGAACGGCGGCCGTTCCGCGTCCTGACGGACAGCCAAGCCGTCCCGCCCCCGACGGGCAAGCGGCCGGGCGGGCCGCCGATTCGCCCGGGCTTCCCGGAAGCGGGGCGACCTGATAGGCCAGAAGAATGCAGAAACCCGCCACCGCACTCCGCCGCCTCGCCGTCTCGATCGCGGCGCTCCTCGCCGTCACCGCCGCGTCCCCCGCGGCGCAGGCGCGTACGGAGCCGAAGGCCCCCAAGGAGTTCGTCGCGCTGAGCGACGTCGACCCGACGATCATCCAGGAGATGCGCTACTACACGGTGCACGATTTCGTGGGCGCGCGCATCGACGGATACCGGCAGCCGATCTGCATCCTGACCCGGCCCGCCGCCGAGGCCCTGCACAAGGTCCAGGGGAAACTGCTGCGCCAGGGCTACTCGCTGAAGGTGTACGACTGCTACCGCCCACAGCGCGCCGTGAACAACTTCGTACGGTGGGCGAAGGACCCGAAGGCCACCTCGATGAAGGCCGAGTTCTATCCGCGCGTCGACAAGTCGCGGCTGTTCGCGGACGGCTACATCGCCGAGAAGTCCGGGCACAGCCGGGGCAGCACGATGGACCTGACCATCGTGAAGCTGCCCGCCCGGCCGACGCCGCCGTACCGGCCGGGACAGCGCCTGGTCCCCTGCTACGCACCGCAGGCGCAGCGGTTCCCCGACAACTCGATCGACATGGGCACCGGGTTCGACTGCTTCGACACGCTCGCGCACACCCTCGACCCGCGGATCAAGGGCGTGCAGCACGCGAACCGGCTCATGCTGAAGAAGAGCATGGAGGCCGCCGGCTTCGTCAACCTCGCCGAGGAGTGGTGGCACTTCACGTACCAGCCCGAGCCGTTCCCGAACACCTACTTCGACTTCCCGGTCTCGCACGGCTCGCTGGCCGGGCGGCGTTGAGCCCTCAGACGGCGCAGCGCAGCGGGCCGCCGTTGTAGTCGATGGCGTCGGTGAAGGCGGCGAGCAGGTCGAGCTCGCCGCCTTCGGCGTCCGCGTACGCGCGGTGCAGGTTGAGGACGACGCGCTCACGGTCCGGCCATTCGGCGAAGGGTCCGAGATCGCACTCCCGCGCCGCCTCCAGAGGAGTGAGCCCCGCCGCCCTGCCGTTCCGCGCGGTGTCGAGGATGAAGCGGTAGTACGCCTCGTGCGCCGCGAGGACCGGCGAGAGATCTCCGGTGATGAGCGCGCCGTGGCCGGGGACGACGGTACGCGCGCCGAAGCCGGCCAGCCAGTCGAGCGAGCGCAGCGCCCCCTCGACGGAGCCCATGAACACCAGCGGCGTCACCTCGTGGAAGATCAGGTCGCCGGTGAACAGCACCTGCTCCTCCGGCAGCCAGGCGACGACGTCGCCACCCGTGTGAGCGCGGTGCCCGGGATGCCGCAGCTCGATCCGCCGCTCCCCGGTGAACAGCGTCAGCTCGTCGTCCAGGACGACGGTCGGCGGCCGCACCTGCGAGATGCCCCAGTCGGGCGACGGCGACCAGACCGGCGGGGTTGACTTCAGGATGAAGTCCCCCAGCAACTGCTCGCGGGTGACCCGGTGCCCGACCACGACGGTGGAGTCGGGAAGGAGCGCGTTGCCGTACGCGTGGTCGCCGTGGAAGTGGGTGTTGACCGCCATCCGCACCGGGCCGCCACCGGTCGCCAGGTCCACCGCGGCGAGGAACCGGCGGGTCCGCGCGGCGGTCGCGCAGGTGTCGATGAGGATGACGCCGTCGGCGCCGTGCACGGCCCCGGCATTGTTGATCCACCAGGAACCATCCGGTTGCCGCCAGGCGAAAACCCCCGGAGCAACCTCGGTCAGTCGCGCCTCAGCACCGTCGGCCATCGCGATCCCACGCCTTTCCTGCCTCTGGATGGGGACGAAGCGGCCACCAAGACGACCGTGCCCGCGGACATGCGGCGATCGTAGCGGGGCTAGGGCCTGTCTCGAAGTCCCGCTGTCCTACTGCGCGGCGTCCAGGCGGCGCCTCGCCGCGTTGTCGTCGGTCGCCAGCCAACACCGGGCTGATTCCCTCCTCCGCCTTGCGAGGCACCACCTGGACGCCGCTCGCTACGGACGGGGACTTCGAGACAGGCCCTAGCCGATCCGGCGATCGCGGCCCGCGACGAGGCCGGCCACCAGTTGCAGCAGCATGAGCACCGCCATCAGGGTGAGCGGAGTCCGCCAGCCGCCGCTGTGCTGGTAGAGCGTCCCGACGAGGATCGGCACGGGCATCGACAGCAGGTAGCCGGTGCTCTGCGAAAAGGCGGAAAGCCGCGTCACCGTCGCGCCGTCCCGGCCGCGCATCCCGATCATCGTCAGGACCAGGGGGAAGGCGCAGTTCGAGAGGCCGAGGAGCACGGCCCACAGCCATGCCCCGGCGGCCGGCGCGAACCACAGCCCGGCGTATCCGGCCAGGCCGCACACTGCCAGGGCGGCCGCCAGACCGCTCTGGTTCCGCAGGCGGCCCGCGACGGCGGACAGCGCGAAGGACAGGGGCACGCCGAGCAGCGACGTGACGGCGAACAGCAGACCGGCGGTCTCCGCCGACAGCCCGGCGTCGCGGAACATCTGCGGCAGCCAGCCGATGATGACGTACGCGGCGCCGGCCTGCAGGCCGAAGAACACCGCGAGCGCCCAGGCGGTGGCGTTCCGGGTGACGCGGACACCGGACGCGGGGGCATCGGGCACCGGGGCATCGGACGCGGGGATGTCCACGTCCGGCTCCGAGGTCGCGGGGGTATCGCGGGCGGGGACGGGCACGCCAGTGCCCGGTGCGGCCGCGGTACGGCGGCGGGCGAGGAGGAACCACGCGGGCACGGCCACGGCCGCGAGGACCGCCCAGGCTCCCAGCCCCGCACGCCAGTCACCGCCGAACCCCCGGGCCAGCGGAACGGTCACCGCGGCGGCGGTCGAGGCGCCGACGTTGAGGGCCATGGAGTACAGGCCGGTCATCGCGCCGACCCGGTCGGGGAACCGCTGCTTGACGACCACCGGCAGCAGCACGTTGATGACCGCGATCCCGGCGAGGGCGACGGCGCTCAGCGCGACGAACACGGACGTGCCCGACGCGAAGGGACGCGTCGCCAGGCCGATCGCCATCACGACGGCGCCGGTGGCGATGACGCCCTCGGCGCCGTAGCGGTGGGCGAGGCGGGGCGCGGCGAAGCCGACGAGCGCGAAGCACAGCGCCGGGAGCGAGGTGAGCAGCCCGGCGACGGTGGCGCTCATCCCCAGCGCGGCGCGTACCTCTTCGAGCACCGGGCCGACGCTCGTCACGGCGGGACGCAGGTTGAGCGCGGCCAGGACGAGGGCGGCCGCAGCCAGGTGACGCTTCCCGAAAGCGGGCCGGATCTGGTCCGCCGGCGGTTCGGCACAGTGCGGACGAACCGCCTCATTGTTCGACATAACGCTAATCGTAGAATGATGGGATGAATCTCGGTCCAGTTCCCCGCCGGGCGGTTCTGTCCGACCAGGTGATCGCCCGGCTGCGACAGCAGATCACCTCGGGTGCCTGGCCGGTCGGGTCACGCATCCCGACCGAACCAGAGCTGGTCGAGCAGCTGGGCGTCGCCCGCAACACCGTGCGCGAGGCCGTACGCGCGCTCGCGCACAACGGGATGCTCGACATCCGCCAGGGTTCGGGCACCTACGTCGTGGCGACCAGCGAGCTGGCCGGCGTAATGCAGCGCCGCTTCGCCGCTGTCGAGCAGCGCGACGTGGCCGAGGTACGGGGCACTCTGGAGGCCTCGGCGGCGAGGCTCGCGGCCGAGCGCCGGACGGACGACGACCTACGGCGACTCGACGCGCTCCTGAAGCGACGGGAGGAGGCCTGGGAGTCCGGCGACCGGGACGTCTTCGTCGACGCGGACGCGGCCTTCCACCTGGCGGTGGTCGCCGCCTCGCACAACGAGGTCCTGTCCGAGCTGTACGCCGACCTCGGGCAGGTGATCCGCGACTCGCTCCGCGAGCACTTCGGGGCCGAACTGTCCCCCGGCGAGTACATGGACCACGCGCGCCTGCTCGACGCCGTCCGCGCCGGGGACGCGGACACGGCCGCCGCCGAGGCCGCGGCCCACCACACCGGCTGCCGCGTCGCCCGCTGACCGGCACCAGATCGCAACGTTCCAGCTCCGTGATGGCGTGCTCGAGACGCGTTCCGTATTCCAGGCCGGAGTCCCTTTCATGGCGCCACCGATGAACGGGAACCAGCGCTAAGGCACATGGACGCATCGTGGGGTCACGACACCTCGTCGCCGGGGGTGGACTAGCGCGGGCGCAGGCCGTCCATGAGCACCGTGATGAACGCGGCGGTGAGCTCCGGGGAGGCCGGTCGGGTCCGCGCGATCGCGTAGGCGGTCTGACCGATCAGGACGGTGGCGACGGCCGGATCGAGGTCGGTGCGGATCGCGCCGTCCCGTCGCGCCCCGTCGACCATCTCCTCCACGACCCGTACCAGCTCACCTCGCAGCGCCACGGTGGCCGGCACGTCCAGGCCGTCCAGTTCGTCGCTGATGGCGTGGTGAGTGGACTGGAAGTCGATCAGCTCGGCGAGGAAGGCGCGCAGCGCCTGTTCCGGAGCGATCTGATCCAGCAGCTCCCGGGCGCGCCGGATCACCGGTTCGAGCAGGCCGGACACGGCGGCGTCGAGGAGGGCGTCCTTGCCGCCGAAGGCGCGCACGACGGTCGCCGCGCCCAGGCCGGCCTTCTTGGCGATGGCCTCCACGGTGAGGCGCGTGCCCGGCTCGGCCAGCAGCGCCGTGGCCGCTTCAAGGGCGAGCCGCCGGTTACGTACGGCGTCGGCCCTGCGCCCGCTCCCGCCACCCGTTGACATCTGGAATGCCCCTTCCACATAATCTAACTGGAATGCGTATTTCACTTACTCTACTGCGAGAGGACCACCATGAACGAGCGCATCCTGATCTCGGGGGCGAGCATCGCCGGGCTGACGCTGGCGCACTGGCTGGCCCGGTACGGCTTCCGGCCCACCGTGATCGAGCGCGCCCCCGGGCTGCGCGCCGGCGGCAACGGCGTTGACGTGCGCGGCCAGGCCGTCGACGTGGTCGAGCGCATGGGGCTCATGCCGGACGTGCGGGCGGCGGCCGCCGACGTTCACGGCATGAAGTTCGTCGACGCCGACGACCGGGCCATCGCGCGCATCGACACCCGGGACGCCGACGCCATCGAGATCATGCGCGGCGACCTGGTGGCGCTCCTGCACGAGAAGACCGACGCCGAATACCTCTACGGCGACTCCATCCGCCACCTCGAACAGGACGATGACGGCGTGACGGTCGCCTTCGACCACGCGGACACCCGCCGCTTCGACCTGGTCATCGGCGCCGACGGCATGCACTCCACGGTCCGCCGGCTGGCCTTCGGCCCGGAAGAGCGGTTCGTCCGGCACCGGGACCACTACTTCGCCTTCGCCAACGCCGACGCGTCGCTCGGCGAGAACCGCTGGGTGACCCTGCACAACCCGGTGCCCGGCAAGATGACCGGCGTCTACCGCTCCGGCAACCACGCCCAGGCCAAGGCGTACTTCATCTTCCGCTCCGAGCCGCTGGCCTACGACCACCGCGACATCGAGCAGCACAAGCGCCTGGTCGGCGAGGCGTTCGCGGGCGAGTCGTCGTGGCGGACCGAGGAACTGCTCGCCTCCGCGCTCGCCGACCCGGAGTTCTACTTCGACGCCTTGAGCCAGGTGCGGATGGACTCATGGTCGGCGGGCCGGGTGGCGCTGGTGGGCGACGCCGCCTGGTGCGCCTCCCCGGCCTCCGGCGCAGGCGCGGAACTGGCCCTGGTCGGCGCCTACCGGCTCGCCGGCGAACTCGCCGCCGCCGGCGGAGATCACCTCATCGCCTTCCCCCGCTACGACGACGCCCACCGCCCGTTGGTCGACAAGAAGCAGCAGATCGGCCCCAACGTCCGCCTCATGGTGCCCAAGACCGCCGGAGGCCAGTGCCTCCGCGACACCGTCGCCCGACTGCCGCTGACGCGCCTACTCGGCGCCGTCGAACGCCTGACCAAGAGCACCCCGGCACTCCCCGAGTACACCCTGGCCCACTGATCCGGCCCCATCGGCTCCGGTGCACCAGACCCGGACGCATCGGATCCAGGGGCAGCCCCGGACGCACCCGATCCGGGGGCGGACCCGGACACAGCGGACCGGAGGCCGCCTCGGACGCATCCGATCCGGAGGCAGCCCCGGACGCACCCGGTCCGGACGCACCAGACCCGGCCGCGCCGGTCCGGACGCAACGGGTGCAGACGCACGAGGCCCAGGCGCAGCGCCGTGCGCTCAGCCGCCGGAGGCGCGGAGCAGGCGGACCGGGCCGAACAGCCCCGACGCCCGTTGACCGGGGAACACGAAGTGCGTCGGGCTCACCGCGTCGAGATAGGGCGCCAGCGTGCCGAAGACGAGGACCTCGAGGTCGTTCGCGCCCTCCCGTACCGCGTCGGTCAGGTCGAAGCGGTACGGCGAGCAGACCCGTACGCCCGTGCTCCGCCCGTTCACGAAGACCTCGGCGGTCCCGCGCACCCGCCCCAGGTCGAGGACCATACGGCCGCCGACCGTGAGGTCGACGCGCGTACGGTAGCGGACTCCCCCGCTGTACTCCGCCAGGCCGACGGACTCCCAGTCGCCCTGCTCGATCCGCCCGCTGCCGACCTCGAACCGGATCGGCGCGGCGAACGCGGCACCGCCCTCGAAGCCTGGCCGCGTCCGGATCCGCACCGCCCCGGCGCGTACGCCTCCCCCGGGCGGCAGCTCCACGGAGATCCGTGCGGGCCGCTCCCCGTCCTCTGCCTGGCTCCCGCTGGCGAGAGGCACACGGGCACCGTCGACGAAGACCTGCGGCTCGCCGTGAATCAGGAGGTCCATGCGGGTTGCGCCGGGCGGGATGCCGAAGCGGAACCATTCGGTCCGCTCGGCGCCGGCGCGCGGGACGGCGAACGCGACCGGCAGGACGCAGCCGTCGGCGGGCGCGTCCTCGAGCCAGGCCGCTCCGGGCAGCGGATGCGGCCGGCGTCGCAGGTGCAGCGCCGCAGGATCACCGTACGGGCGACGACACACGGTCACCGGAACCGGCTCGCCGTCCCTGGTCGCCCGCCACCCCGACGCCGCCGTCACGGTGACGTCGCCGTCGGCGAGAACGGCCGCAGGGGCATCGCGCTCGGTGAGTTCGAGGGTGAGATCGTTCGCGCCGGCGCGCAGTACCTCGGCGATGTCGTACCGCCGTACGCGCGGGGCGTCGTGCTCGGCGTAAGGGTCGAACCCGCCCTGCCGCCCGGCCTCCACCCCGTTGACGAGCACCCGGCAGGGTTCGATCGCGGCGACCTGGAGGACGGCCCGCTCGGGGACGGCGTCCAGGTGGACGGTCGTGGTGAGGGCGACACGGGCACCAGGCCGCGCGGGCCCTGCGGCGGCGATCCATTCGGGCCGCCGATACCGGTCCGGGTCCCGGACGAACGCGACGTGCGCTCGCAGCCGTACGTCCTCGTCGGGCGTCAGGCACAGGTCGAGGACGTGCGTCCCCGCCTCCAGCCGGACCGGCGCCATCGCGAGGTGGCCGCCGTCGTCCAGGGGTACCCGCGTGCCGTCGAGCCAGGCGGTCTTGGCCGCGGCCGCTCCGACGGCGAGTGTCGCCGCGACCGTCTCCGGGACCGTCAGCTCGGTACGGACATGCACGGCCTGGCCCGCCGGTACGTCGCCGAGGTCCATGAACTCCTCCGGCACATGTCCCTTGGGACCAAGCGTCTCGCGGTGGATCGGGTCCTTGTGGATGCCCCGCGACGAGGAGTACGTCACCGCCCTCCAGTCCGCGCCGTCCTCTGGCCAGGCGCCGGGAAGCTCGCCGGGATGCTCGGGACCGGTGGCGAGCGTGTGCGGCCCGAACGTCGCGTACGCGGCCTCCCATGCCGCGTCGTCGTGCCCGGGTGCCGCCCAGCCGTCGCTCAGACCGTCGTCGCCGTCGGTCTCGACCCGGTGCCGGAACTCCCACCGCTCCACCGGCGACCCTGACCCGCTGGGACGGGCGAAGTCACCCCAGGTGTCTTCGAGCGTGGGGACGAGCCCCATCTCCCACGTGGACCCCAGCTCGATCGAGGTGCCTTCGGACGTCCAAGCAGGAGAGCCGCCGACATCCGACCCCTCGACGGCGGCATTCGGCTTCTCGACGCCGGCATTCGGTCCCTCGCCGCCGACGTCCGGCTTCTCCTCGCCGGGAGAGCCGTAGGGGTCCGGCTCACCGGCTCCGGGAAGGCCGCTGGCATCCGAAGCGCCGGGGAAGACGAGGAGGGCGGCCGGGCCGTCGTCGAACGGGACCATGACCTCGGTGACGTCACCGTCCCGCTCGTACGGCAGCGGCCGGGGCGGGCCGCCGAACGGGCTCACGAGCAGCGGACGGCCTGCGGTGCCGCGGACGCGCACGCGCATCTCGGCCGCGTACCGGCCGGGGTCGAAGTCGCAGACGGCGTCGAGCCAGCCCAGTTCGATGCCGCGCTCGTCCGGACGGCCCACGGACACCTCGCTGGCGCGCGGGAAGGCGGCGGTGAGGAACACCAGCGTCGCGCCGCCCACCTCGCGGACGAGGACGGGCACCGGCGCGTCCACGCGCGGCGCTCCGGTCAGCGCGGTGGTCAGCTCGTCCGGCGAGCCGACGAACTCGTACGGTCCGCCGGGCCGACCGGCACCGGGGCCGATGGCGATCACGCGGCCGCCTGCGGCGGCGAACTCCGCCAGGCGCCGTTCGGTGGCGTCCTCCAGCACGGTGCAGCCGGGCAGGATGACCGTGGCGTACGCCTCGCCGGCGACCCGTAGCCGTCCTCCTGCCACCGTGGCCCGCGCGACCGAGTCGTCGTCGATGACGTCGGCGTCCAGGTTCAGGCGGTCGAGCACGCCGGGGACCGTACGGAACCAGGCCATGTCGCCGATGAGCTCGCGGTAGATCCGCTGGGCCCGTTCGGCGTCCTCGTCGACGCCGTCGAGCCGGGTGCCCGCCTGGGCGGTCGCGGTCGGCAGCAGCACCGCGACGTCGCAGACGTGGTGGCCCAGGGACAGCGCGGCGCAGAGCCGGGTGACGGCGTCGGCGAAGACGCCGTGGTGCCGCCAGTACGGCTGGCGCCAGTCCGTCGACGGCGGCGCCCACTCCCACCAGCCGCCCTTGGTCGTGTAGTAGACCGCGTGCGGGTTGTAGAGGGTCGCGCCGGACCGTAGCCACGGCAGCAGCCAGTCGAACGTCTCCTCCAGCGTGCCGCCCCAGCCGCTGGAGTGGAACGCCTCGATCCACGTGCGCGGCCGCCCGTACAGGTGCGCCAGAGAGGAGTGGATCCGCGCGTCGCCGTGGTGGTCCGAGCCTGGGGCGCCGAACCACCGGTGCGTGCGCGCGTAGTCGGCGTACAGCCGGACGCCGTCGACCGGGTGCCCGGCGCGGGCGGGGTCCTGCTGGTCGCAGCCGTGCACCAGGCCGTGCCGGTCGTGCCAGGCGGCGAGCGGGCGGAAGAATGCCTCTTCGGCCAGTTCGGCGCGGGTGCGGTGGTAGTCGCGGCGGACCCGCGGGCCGTCCGGGTCCTCCTCCCCCACCCACAGCAGGCGCAGATGAGGCGTCAGGTCGTAGCCGCGCCGCCGCTCGAACTCCTCGGCGAACACCGGAGACCAGGTCGGCAGGGCGGGCAGCTCGTCTTGGAAGGAGCCGACGAGGACGGTGCCCAGCCAGTGCGGCAGGCGCCGCTCGAACTCCCCGTGTACGCGGTCGATGAGGGTGGCGCACGCGTCCGGGGACAGGTAGTCGAAGCCCCGGGTGACGACCGTGACGTCGCCGTCCCGGCGCTCCAGCCACCGCCCGGCGTACGACGGCGTCTCCTGGACGAGGCGGGCCTGCAGGTCGGCGCCGGAGAAGCCGAGCTGGTCGTAGAACCACAGGTACGCGCCGAGTTCCTTCGCGTCGGCGCAGACGCCGTCGAGCAGTTCCCACCAGGGTTCGGAGAAGAACGCCGGCTCGTCGGCGTCGGAGCCGAACATCGGCCCGGACGGCGCGAGGTTCAAGATGATGAGGTTACGCACGCCGCCGGCGACGAACCGCTCCAGCTGCCACCGCAGCCGGGCCCGGTCGAGCGGCTCGCCGCTCCACCACCAGATCGCGGCGGGCGAGAACCCGGCCGGCGGACGTTCCAGGACCTCCGCCAGCCGGGCCGGCAGCCCGGTCATCCCGTGAGCCGCCCCCATCCCGTGAGCCGCCCCCATCCCGTGCGCTGTGGTCATCCCTTGAGTCCGCTGGCGAACCCGCGGATGACGTAACGCTGCAGCACGAGGAAGACCGCGAGGATCGGCAGCGCCGCCAGGACCAGGCCGGCGAAGACGAGGCCGTAGTCGGAGACGTACTGGCCGACGAAGGCGAACACGCGGACCGGCACGGTCTCGCGGGCCGAGCCGCCGAGGTAGAGCAGCGGCGTGAAGAAGTCGTTCCAGATGAACACCGCGTTGAGGATCAGCACGGTGCCGGTGATCGGCCGCAGCAGCGGGAACACCACGCGCGTGAACGCCTGCAGGTGCGTCGCGCCGTCGATCAGCGCGGCGTTGGCGTAGTCGCGGGGCAGCGCCCGGATGAACCCGGTGTAGAGGAAGATCGTGAAGGGCAGCTGGATGCCGGTGTAGAAGACGATCATCCCCTGGTACGTCCCGAGCAGCCCCAGCTGGTCGACCAGCTTGAACAGCGGGATCATCCCGAGCTGGAACGGCAGCACGATGCCGAGCAGGAACAGCACGTACAGCGTGAACCCCAGCCGCGAGGCGCAGCGGGCCAGGAAGTACGCCGCGAACGAACCGATCGCGATGAGGCAGATCAGGCTCGCGATCGTGATGACGGTGCTGTTCACGAGCGCGGAGCCGAGGCCCGCCGCCGACCAGGCCCGCGAGAAGTTGCCCATCGTGGGCGACGTCGGCGGCGACAGCGGCGCGCTCGCGATCTGCTTGCTGCTCTTCAGCGACAGGGTGACGAGCGCGTACACCGGGAACAGGAACGCGAGGCCGGCCGCGACCATGAGCAGCTCGAGCAGGAACGTACGGAAGCCGTACCGCAGGTGTGTCATGCCTGGACCTCCCTGCCGCGCAGGTACGCGATCTGGATCATCGACACGGCCGCGACGAACAGCGCGAGGACGAGCGCGATCGCGGTGCTGTAACCGAACTTGCCGTAGACGAACGCCTGCTTGTAGAGCACGGTCGACAGCGTCTCGCTGGAGTAGCCGGGGCCGCCGCCCGTCGCGGCGTACACCTGGTCGAACAGCTTGAGGCCGCCGATCGTCGACAGCATCACGTTGATGGTCAGCGCGGGCGCCAGCAGCGGCCAGGTGACGTACCGGAACCGCTGGAAACGCCCGGCGCCGTCGATCATCGCCGCCTCGTGCAGGTCGGCCGGGACGCCCTCCAGCCCGGCCAGGAAGATGACCATGGAGTAGCCGGCGTACTGCCACACGACCATCCCCGCGACCGACCACAGCGCCAGCGACGGGTTGCCCAGCCAGTCCTGCCGCAGCCCGCCGAGCCCGAACGCGCCGAGCAGGCCGTTCAGGCCCGCGTGCGGGTCGGGGTTGTAGACGTACTTCCAGAGGAAGGCGATCATCACCGGGCTGACCACGGCGGGCGCGAAGAAGATCACCCGCAGGGCGGTGCGCGACTTGATCCGGGCGTGCACGCCGAGCGCGAGCAGCAGCCCGATGCCGTTCTGCACGACGACGATCGCGACGGTGAGCAGCAGCGTGTTCTTCAGCGCGCCGACGGCCCGCTCGTCGTGGAAGAGCGTGCTGAAGTTGTCCAGGCCGTTGAACGACTTGTCGCCGATGCCGCTCCAGTTCGTGAAGGCGTACAGCACGCCCGAGATGCTCGGGTAGAGCACCACGAGCGCGTACACGAGCAGCGCCGGGGCCACGAACCACCACGGCGGCGTGAGGAAGCCCCTCCGGCGACCGCGCACGGGAGGAAGCGCGGTCGCCGGACGGGCCCTTCGGGGGGTGGTCACTGTCATGGAGTCAGGACTTCTTCCGGTAGACCTGGTCCATCTTGGCCAGGCCCTTGTCGATCGTCGTCTTGCCGGCCAGCAGTTCCTGGACGACGGCGAAGTGGGTGGGCTGGACCTCGGCGTTCGGCCACGCCTGGTCCATGAACGGTACGGCCTTGTTGCCCTCGATGAGCGGCAGGAAGGGCTCGAGCACCGGGTCGATCTTGGAGGACGCGTCGCGGTGGAGCGGGATGCAGGCGACGGCCTCGGCCCAGCGGTTGATGTTCTCCTGTTTCCCGAGGAACTCGATGAACGCCTTGGCCGCGCCTGCGTTGCGGCTGCGCGCGCTCACGCCGAGGCCGACGACGACGCCCGCCGGGATCCACACGCCGTCCGCGTTGTCCGCGCCCGGGAACGGGAACATCCCGAGGTCGTCGGGGCTCGAGGCGGCCTTGCGGAAGTCCGGCAGCACCGCCGAGACCTGCACGGCCATCGCCGCCTTGCCGGTGGCGACCATCGAGGTCTGCTGTTCGAACGTCGTGCCGTTGGGGTTGTCGTTGAAGAACCCGCGCTTCTGCAGGTCCAGGTACATCGTGAACGCGTCACGCCAGCCCGACTGGGCGAAGCTCGTCGACCCCGCCTGCATCTGGCTGTCGAACTGCGGGTTCTTCGCGTAGACCGTCGATGGGACCAGCGCGTACGTGATGAGCTGGGTGATCCAGGGCGTCTGCGCGCCGAGCGCGATCGGCGTCACGCCGGCCTTCTTGAGCTTCCCGCAGACGTCGAGCAGCTCGGTCCAGGTCTTCGGCGGCTGCACGCCGGCCTTCTGGAAGACCTTCTTGTTGTAGATCGCGCCGATGACGCTGGACCCGGCCGAGTAGATGAACGTCTTGCCCTGCAGCTGGAACGCCGGCTTGAAGTTGGCCGGGATCAGCTGCGTCCACGACTGGGAGCTGAGGTCGGCGAGCAGGCCCGCCTGCGCGATCTGCGCCATCGCCATGGCGCTGCCGTTGCCCGGGTAGACGACGTGCACGTCGGGCGCGTTGCCCGCGCCCAGCTGCGTGCGCAGCGACGTCTCCACCTGGTCGGTCGGCGCGTACGAGGTGCTGAACTTCGCCTGCGTGTAGAGCTTGGTCAGCTCGTCGAGGGCCTTCTGCTGGTCCGCGACGCCGACCAGGCGCAGCGTCTTCCCGCCGCCGGAACCGCCGGCGCCGGAGGATCCGCCGCAGGCCGCCAGCCCGACGGGCAGCGCCGCCACGGCCGCCAGCCCACCGGCCGCGCGCAGGAACCCTCTGCGGTCGATCCGCTCGAATCGCGATGTCATTCCGTCCTCCTTGCCAAGAATCGGTAGTCCCCCGAGCTCACGCGGCATACGAACGACCGCCCTTCCGCGGTCGGCTCGCTGCCGACGATCTCCACCCCGGGGGCATCGCCGACCGGGTCGTCTCCCTCCCGCACGTCCCATGTACGGGGCACGGGCAGGTGCACCGTCGCCGTCGCGCCCGGCGGCACGGTCAGGTCCAGCAGGAACCGGCCGTCCGCGTGCTCCCACCGGACCTGGATCCGGCCCCGCGGCGACTCGTAGGCCGCCTCCGCCCAGCTCGGTTCCGCGCCCGGGACCCCGGGCGGCGTGAACGGGCGGGGCCGGATCACCAGGTCGCCGTAGGCGACCGAGTCCGGTGCCTGGTCGAGCCCTGCCAGGCCGCGGTAAAGCCACTCCCCCACCGAGCCGAGCGCGTAGTGGTTGAAGGAGTTCATCGCCGGGGCCTGGAAACCGTCCTCGTCGGTGTAGCCGTCCCAGCGCTCCCAGATGGTGGTGGCGCCGTGCCGCAGGGGGTACAGCCAGGACGGCTGCTCCGTTCGGCGCAGCAGCGCGTGCACGAGGTCGGGGCGGTCCAGCCCGTCGAGCACCGGCGCGACGAGGCCGACGCCGAGGAATCCCGTGGACAGGCGGGGCCCGCTCTCCTCCACCAGGGCGGCGAGCCGCTTCCCGGCCGGGTCGGCGAGCTCTTCGGGGAGCAGTTCGAAGGCCAGCGCGAGCAGGTACGCCGTCTGCGTGTCGCCCTCGATCCGCCCGTCGGCGGAGACGAACTCCTCGATGAAGGCCCGCCGGACGTCCGCGGCCAGGGCGGCGTACCGGTCCGCGCGCCCGTCGCCGAGGACGCGGGCGGCGCGGGCGGTCAGCTCGATACTGTGCGCGAAGTACGCCGTGGCGACCACCTCACGGGAGGTCGGCCGGCCCAGCGACAGCCAGTCGGCGAAGTGCGGGCCGACCTTGGTCCGCCAGATCAGGTCGGGGTTGTGCCGATGGATCAGGTCGACCCAGGCGGCCATCGCGTCCAGGTTGCGCGCGAGGAACCGCTCGTCGCCGTACACGCGGTACAGGTGCCAGGGGATCAGCACGCCGGCGTCCGCCCAGCCCGGGGCGCCCTCGTCGGCGACGCCCGCCAGCCGCGGCGCGACGTTCGGGAATCCGCCGTCGGGCGACTGCGCGTCCAGCACGTCCTGCGTCCACTTGGCGAAGAACGCCGCGACGTCCGCGTTGAGGCACGCGGTCGGCAGGAACACCTGCGCGTCGGCCATCCACCCCAGGCGCTCGTCCCGCTGCGGGCAGTCGGTCGGCACGCTGACGAAGTTGGAGCGCTGCCCCCACGTGATGTTGTGGTGCAGCCGCCGTACGCCGGGGTCCGAGCAGTCGAACGCGCCCACCCAGGGCGTGTCACTGTGCAGGACGACGCCCGTGACGTCGGCCGCGTCCAGCTCGGGCAGCCCGGTCACCTCGGCGTACCGGAAGCCGTGGTAGGTGAAGCGGGGTTCGAACACGACCGTGTCGTCGCCGCGTCCAATGAGGACGTCCGTCGCCGCGGCCGTGCGCAGGTTGGCGACGTACGGCGCGCCGTCCTCGTCGAGGGCCTCCGCGTGCCGGAGGACGACGCGGCCGCCGGGCGCGAGGCCGCGTACGGTCAGCCGCACCCGGCCCGCGAAGTTCTGCCCGAAGTCGACGAGGTGTGTCTCCGGGCCGACCCTCCGGATCTCCGTGGGGACCAGCTCGCCGAGCGCGCGCACCGGCTCGTCTACGGACGCCACGAGGAGGCTCGTGTCCGTGTCGGCCACCCGGGCGGCCGACCACGCGCCGTCGTCGAAGCCCGGCCCGTCCCAGCCGTCGACGGCCTGCCGCGCGTCGTGGCACTCGCCCATGAGCAGGTCCGCGTAGCGGAGCGCTCCCTGGGCGGCGCGCCAGGTCTCGTCCGTGCCGACGACCTCGGTGGAGCCGTCCGGATAGTCGAGGTGCAGCTGCGCGATCAGCTGTGGGAACGTTCCGTAATGCGCGCCGGCCCGCCGCGGGTCGAACCCGACGTACCCGCTCCACCAGCCGTCGGCGAGCGTGGCCGCCACGGCGTTCGCGCCCTCCCGGACGAACGCGGTGACGTCGTACGCCTGGTACTGGATGCGGTGGCGGTAGTCGGTCCAGCCGGGGGCCAGCTCGGCGTCGCCGGCCCGCTCGCCGTTGACGCGGAGCTCGTACAGCCCTCGCGCGCTGACGTACAGCCGGGCCCGGACCGGGACCGCGGACGCGGTGAACTCGCGCCGCAGGAGCGGGCACGGCGACAGACCGTGGGATTCGAGCGCGCGCTCGCCCTCCTCCGGCGGGTCGACGACGTCCACGGCGGTCCAGTCGCGGGCGATCCAGGACGCCCGCCACTCGCCCTCGCCGAGCCCCGTCTCGAACCACGACTCGGCGCTCTCGGCACCGCCGCTCGCCGCCCACACCGTGACGCGCCAGTGATACCGCGTCCTCGGCCGCAGGGGCGGGCCGGCGTAGACGGCCCCGGTCGCGCCGGCGTCCTCGACCCGCCCGGTGTCCCAGTGGGAGGGCCCGTCCAGGGACTCCGCGACGTCGACCCGGTAGGCGACGGGCGCGTCGCCGCGCGGCGACGCATCGCCCGCGGCGAGCCGCCACGACAGCAGTGGCGTCGGCTCGCCGATCCCCAGTGGAGTCGTCCGGTGGTCGCAGCACAGTGCGTACGGCCGGAGCCCGTGGGATCGTTGGGAGTGGCGTGAGGAACCGCCCTCGGTCACCTGATCCTCCATCGCTAGGGGGACGACAGAGACATAACACTGATCGCCGCACTGTTCGCATGAATCCGCGCCGCAGATCACAGAGCTTGTAACATCCACGTTTCCCGCGTCAAGGGGATGCGACCAATTCGTAACACCGCAGGTGGGACGCTGACGCACGAAGAGCGCAAGGAACGCGCCCGACACCCGGCCAGCGGCCGGACGCCGGGAAATCACACCATGGGATGTTTACTTAACTATCTCTGAACGTGACGGCGGGGTCACACGACCCAGCGGCGGAAGCCGCCTTCGGAGTCGATGACCTGGCCGATGGTCCCGGTTCCCTCGCCGGAGGCCGACCACCGGACGGGGCGGGCCACGTCCTCGGGCCGCCCCGCCGCAGGGGCCCGGCCGACCGGCGCCCGGCAGGCGAAATTCGGTTTCGCCGCGCCCTCCGGCTCTCTACGGTGGCGTCCATGCCGATGTTCATGAACGTGATGCGCCGTGTCCGCCGCCGGGAACTCGCGGCGGGCCTGGGGCTGGCACCCGCTCACTGACGAATGGGCGGCGCGCGTCGTCGCGGACGCCGGCGTGCGCCCCGGAAACCTGGTGCTCGACATCGGCGCCGGCGAGGGCGCGCTGACGGCGCATCTCCTCGAGGCGGGCGCCCGGGTGATCGCGGTCGAGCTGCACCCCGGCCGGGCCCGGCGTCTGCGGGAGCGCTTCGCCGGGGCGCGGGTCACCGTCGTCGAGGCCGACGCCGGGTTGCTGCGCCTGCCGGACCGGCCCTTCCGCGTGGTGGCCAGTCCGCCGTACGGCATCTCCAGCGCACTGCTCCGCACGCTGCTGGCGCCCCGGTCCCGGCTCGTCGCCGCCGACCTGGTGCTCCAGCGCGCCGTCGTCCGGCGCTACGCCGAAGGCCGGTCGGCCGCGCGCGTGCCCGGCCGGTGGACCGTACGGGCCGGGCGCTCGCTGCCCCGCCGCGCCTTCCGGCCACCGCCGAAGGTCGACTCCGCCGTCCTCGTGATACGCCGACGGTGATCGCTCGCCGGCAGGTCACGCCTCCAGCCGAGCGTCCCGGCGAATTCTTCCGCCGGCTCTCCTGACAGGGCCGCCCTGCCGCTGCCCGACCTGCCGGCGGACCGTTCGGCCGTGGTGTGATCAGGTGGGTGCCGATGCGACGAATGTCGTGTACAGTCCTCGCAACCAGGGCGACGCGAGGAGGTGAGCCCGATGACGATGACCAGTTCTTTCCGGGCACTCTTCGCCACCGCGGCTGCCTGATCCGCGCCGAGGAGTGTCCGTCCGTAGACACTCCTCGGTGAAGGAAACATGACAGTAACGCCTTTTCAGATCGCCGTTTCCGACGACGTCCTCGACGACCTGCGCACGCGCCTGGCCCGTACGCGCTTCACGACGGCGTCCGACTCCACCTTCTGGGCGGCCGGCACCGATCCCGGCTACCTCGGCGAACTCGTCGCCTACTGGGCGGACGAGTTCGACTGGCGTGCCGCCGAGGCGGCGCTCAACACCTACCCGCACTTCGTCGCCGAGGTCGCCGGCCGCCGGGTGCACTACGTCCACATCCGGGGCGTCCGCGCCGAAGGGGCGCCCGCGCCGCTGCCGCTGATCCTCACGCACGGCTGGCCGAGCAGCTTCGTGGAGATGCTGCAGGTCGCCCGGCGGCTCGCCGACCCGGCGAGTCACGGCGGCGACCCCGCCGACGCGTTCGACATCGTCATCCCGTCGCTGCCCGGCTTCCTGTTCTCCGAGCTGCCCGCCGGGCCGTGGACGCGCAGGGGCGTCGCGGAGATCTGGCACACGCTGATGACCGAGACCCTCGGCTACGAGAGGTTCGGGGCGTTCGGCGGCGACATCGGGGGCGGGATCACCCAGTGGCTCGGCGCGCTGTACCCCGGTGAGGTCGCGGGCGTCCACGTGACCACGGCGGTCGTCACGACCGACTTCGCCGACCGGCCCCCGACCGCCGAGGAGCAGAAGTTCCTCGACGAGCTGGACGCGTACGACGAGATGGACGGGGGCTACAGCGAGATCATGCTGACCCGGCCGGACACGATCGCCGCCGCCCTGATGGACTCCCCCGCCGGGCTCGCCGCCTGGATCGTCGACAAGTACCGCGACTGGACCGACGGCGGCGGGACCCTGGAGAGCTGGGACAAGGACACGCTGTGCACGATCGCGACCCTGTACTGGGCGACCGGCACGATCGGCTCGTCCTTCCGGCAGTACTACGACTACCCGATGAACCGGCCGGTCCCGAGGATCACCGTCCCCGGGGCGGTCACCCTGAGCAACGAGCCGGCGTTCCGCACCTTCCCCAAGAGCCTCGCCGAGCGAATCTACGCGGACCTGCGCCACTGGCACCGGCCGGAGCACGGCGGGCACTTCATGGCGCATGAGGAGCCCGAGCAGGTGGTCACCGACCTGCGCGCGTTCTTCGGGCCGCTGCGCTGAGGTCCGGGTCCCTCGCGGCGGTGCGCCGCCGCGAGGGACCCGTGCGTGTCACCGGGCCTGCGCGGTCACCAGGACGTCCCCGGCCGCGGTGCGGTAGTACAGCACGGACCGTCCGGCGCGGCGCCGCCGGACCAGCCCGGCGTCGAGCAGCACCTTCAGGTGACGGCCCACGGAGCCGAGGCCCTGGCCGGTCAGGGCCACGAGCTGCGTGGTGCTCTTGGGCGCGTCCAGGAGCATGAGGACCTTCGCCCGCGCGTGCCCGAGCAGCGCGCCGAGCGCGTCCGGCACCGGGGCGGGGTCCGGCGCGGCCAGCACGCCGGAGCACGGGTAGACCACGGCGTACCGGCCGGCCTCCCAGGACACCCACCCGAAACCGGCCGTGACCGGCACGAACAGCAACCGCACGCTGGACAGGTCGCGGGGCGGGTAGTCATAAGGGTTGACCTGCAGCCGTCCCTCCCCGAGCCAGCGCATTCCCGGGCGCATCGCGTCCAGCGCGGCGGCCCACCCGCCATGCGTCAACTGGTCGGTCCGCGCGACGACGTCGGCCTCGATGATGCGCCGGCGGCGGGCCCAGTCCGGCCGGATCATCTCCGTCCAGATCCACTCCAGCAGGTCGGCGAAGCGTTCGGCGAGGTCGGACCGGTGCAGTTCGCGCGGGACCGGGCCGCCCAGCGCGGTCTCCAGGTTCGCGTGGACCCGGTCGGCGGGCGTCTCCCGGATCCGGGCCAGCTCCTGATGGAAGTCGAGGTCCGGCTCACCGGTCGGCGTCGGCGTGGCGAAGTCGGCGATGTAGCGCGGACGCAGCGTCGCCCACAGCAGGAGCGCGGTGATCGGGTCCCCCGCCAGCCGCGCCCGGTAGGCGGGCAGGCGGGCGTCGAGCCACGCCCGGTCGCCGGGGTGCACGGTCCGCTCCTTCGCCAGCGCGCCCAGGCACGCGCTGGTCTCGGCCAGGGCCGAGACCACGAACCGGCTCCCGGCAAGGGTGTCCGTGCTGATCCGCCACCAGCCCATGTTTCGCCTCCTCGCGAAACATTAACGGGCCCGCGAACTCCACCGTGACACTCCCGATCATGCCCCTCACCTATCGCGGACTCTTCCGCACACCGGAGTTCGCGCCGATGTTCGCCGGTACGTCGGCGAGTATCGGCGCGTCCACCCTGAGCTCGCTCGCGCTGGGCACGCTCGTCTACGCGGACACCCGCTCGCCGCTGCTGTCCGCGCTCAGCATGTTCGGCCCGTCGCTCGTCCAGGTGATCGGGGCGGCGACGCTGCTGTCGGCGGCCGACCGGCTGCCGCCGCGCGCGGCCACGGCGGCGCTGGCCCTGCTCTTCGGCCTCGGCACCGCCGTGCTGGCCATCCCCGGGCTCCCGATCTGGCTCCTGTTCACGGTGATCATGACGGTCGGGCTGGCCGGTTCCGTGGGCGGTGGCGTGCGGTACGGGCTGCTCAGCGAGATCCTTCCCGGCGAGGCCTACCTGCTCGGCCGATCGGTGCTCAACATGGCCGTCGGCACCATGCAGATCTTCGGCTTCGCGGCCGGGGGCGCGCTCCTGACGGTCCTGTCCCCGCGCGGCACGTTGCTGGCGGGGGCCGCCCTCTACCTGGCCACGGCGGCCGTCGCGTGGTTCGGCCTGACCCCGCGCCCGCCACGCGCCGCCGGGCGGCCGTCGATCGCGGTGACCTGGCGGACCAACGCACGGCTCTGGTCATCGCCGCCCCGCCGCTACGTCTACCTCGCGCTCTGGCTGCCGAACGGGCTGATCGTCGGCTGTGAGTCCCTGTTCGTCGCGTACGAGCCCCGGCACGCGGGTCTGCTGTTCGCGTTCGCGGCCGGCGGGATGCTGATCGGGGACACGGTGGCCGGCCGGTTCCTCCCCGGGCGATGGAGGCGGCGACTCGACGCCCCGCTGCGCCTGCTGCTCGCGGCACCGTACCTGGTCTTCGCGTCGCACCCGGCGCTGCCGGTCGCCCTGGCAGCCGTCACGCTCGCCTCCATCGGATACTCGGCCACGCTGCTGCTCCAGGAACGCCTGATGGCGCTCACCCCCGAGGACGTGCACGGGCAGGCGCTGGGGCTGCACGCGGCGGGCATGCTCACCATGCAGGGCGTCGGCGCCGCCCTCGCCGGAGCGATCGCCCAGCGCACGTCCCCGGCCCTGGCCATGGCCGCGATGGCGGTGGCCTCGGTCACGGTCACCGTCCTGCTGGCCCCCGGCCTGCGCGGTGATCCTCGGCCCTCCCAGGATGTTTCACCGGCGGATACCGCCGAAGGTAATGCCCGTCCGGAGACCACCGAAATGGGACACCATGAGAATCCGAAGAGTGAGTCAAGTCTAGTGACCGACGAATTGCGGTGATTTGTAACGGGAACACCGTGAGTGCGCCGTAATGCGCGCCGGCCGGGCCGGAAACGCGTCGTTCCCAGAAGTCCGGCCCCGAATCCCTGAGGAGGTCACGTCGATGAAGGTGCCCAAGGGACTTGTCGTGTCAGGCCTGGTCCTCGCAGGTGGCATAGGCCTCGCGGCCACACCGGCGAACGCGGCCACCGGTCAGGGGAAGGTCACCGTCTCCGCGCAAGGCGCGGCACACGTGGCGACCGGCACCGCGATTCGCGACAGCCGTCCCCGCTGCCGCAAATTCGTACGCGGGCACTGGGTGCACACCCGCCGAGGAAGAGTATTCATGCGCGGCTTCTGGCTGCCCCGGGGCTGCGTACACCGCCGCTGACAACCGCCATTAGAGACTGAGGTCAAGGGGGAGCTACGGCTCCCCCTTCAGACGTACGGAACGCGCCCGCGCGTCACCCGGACGCCGGCCCCGCACTGGGCAGGGCATACCGACGAGCGCCGGGGTGTCGAGGACCATCCTGAAGAGCGCCCGTGATCGCCGAGCACCCTTCACCACTGCTCTGAACCGCTTGACCTGTCGTGCCGGCGCCGGGAAAGTGGCCTGATGAGCGGCACAGACGAGGAGCGGCACGGCGTGCCGCTGACCAACCTCGACCAGCCACTGTTCGACGGGGCGGACGCGACGAAGCGGGACCTGGTCGACTACCTGGACGCGGTCGCCGACCCGATCGTCCGGGCGCTGCGGGACCGGCCGCTGTCGGTGATCCGCGTCCTCCGCGGCCAGGCGCCGTTCATGCAGAAGAACCTCCCGAAGTACGCTCCGCCGTGGGTGCCGAGGGTCGGGATGTGGGCGGAGACGTCCCGACGCCAGGTGACGTACGCGCTGTGCGACGACCGCCGCACCCTCCTCTGGTTCGCCAACCAGCGTGCCGTGGAGTACCACCCGACGCTGGTCCGCGCCGACCGCGCGGACCCGGCCACCCACCTCGTCCTGGACATCGATCCGCCGGAGGGCGACGCGTTCGGCCTCGCCGTCCGTACGGCCCATCTGGTCCGCCAGGTCCTCTCCGAGTCTCGGCTGGTCGGCGTCGTCAAGACCAGCGGGGCGAAGGGCGTGCACGTGTTCGTGCCGATCGAGGCACAGGCGACGATCGAGGAGGTGGCCGCGGCGACCCGGGCGATCGCCGCGCGCGCCGAACGCCTGGACCCGGCCCTCGCCACCACGGCCTTCATCCGGGAGGACCGGGGAGGCAAGGTGTTCCTCGATTCGACGCGCGCCGGCGGGGCGACGGTCGTCGCCGCGTACAGCCCGCGTGTACGCCCCGGCGTGCCCGTCTCCTTCCCGGTCTCCTGGGAGGACCTGGACCGGGTCACGCCGGCCGACTTCACCGTCCGCACCGTCCCCGGCCTCCTCGCCGGGAGCGATCCGTGGGCCGACCGGATGCCGGAGCCGCAACGGCTGGACCCCGGCCTGATCGAGGAGGGCCGCACGATCCCCGTCGCCCGCGTGCAGGCGATGCACGAGGGCAAACGACGGGCCCGGGCACGCCGCGAGGCCGAATGACCGTCTCGGCCGGGTCCGGATTCCCGCCTTCAGGAGTGCTGGACCGGCCAGACTGACGGCGTGATCATCTCGGCGACGTCGGGATTCCCGCCTCCGGGGGTGCCGGACCGGCCAGACTGACGGCATGAACCCAGCCGACAACCCGTACGGCGCCCCGGCCGCAGGTGACTCCGGCACGCCCAGTGCGCTCAACCCGTACGGCGCCCCGGCCGCAGGTGACTCCGGCACGCCCGGCGCGCTCGCTCGCGTCCTGGCCGACGTCGCCGCGGAACGCGCCGCGCAGGACACGATGTGGGGCGTCCAGGATCTCCCCGACGGCACCGGGCCCGAGCACGCGGCAGCGGCCGACGCGGCCAAACGCGACTGCAAGGAGGCGTGGGAGGGGGCCAGGCTCACCTGGCGACACATTCTCGCGGAGGAGTTCCACGAGTCGCTGGCCGAGACCGACCCGCAGGCCCTGCGGACCGAGCTCGTCCAGACCGCCGCCGTCGCGGTCAAGTGGGTCCAGGCGCTCGACCGCCGCGAGGGCGACCTGACGCACCGCACCAAGACCGGTCCCGGACGGCTGGAGAAGCTCGTACGCGACCGCGTGCCCGAGCTCATCCGCGCCGCCGGCCGCGTCCCCGAGGTCCGGGTCGCCGGTGACGGCGAGTACCTCGTGCTGCTGCGCGCCAAGCTGTACGAGGAGGTCGGGGAGTTCGCCGAGTCCGGCGCGGTGGAGGAGCTCGCCGACATCCTCGAAGTGGTCTACGCCCTCGCCGCTGCGAACGGCGTCGAGCCCGATGAGCTCGACCGCCTCCGGGCCGCCAAGGCGGCCCGGAACGGATCCTTCGCACAGCGCCGCGTGCTGCGCCGCCCTGAGGACCGGTGAGCGCCGGAGTCCTCCCGGCCCGGTGCTCCTCGTCCCTTCAGGACGCCGTGTTGTCTTCGGTGGCGGGCCTGCGGAACCGGGGCGGCGCGCTGTTCAGCCGCTCGTCGATGAGCCCGGCGAACTGTGGCAGCTCCGCGCGGCGGCGGCGCAGGATCTCGCGGGCGCCGGGCCAGGGGCCGAACGCGAGGCCCTGCACCCCGGCCCGGCATACGCTCGGCTCGGGGTCGTCCAGCGCGCGCTCGAACGCCTCCAGGTAACGGACGTCGTCCGGCAGCAACGCGTATCCGGGCTCGTCCGGATCCTCGGGCGCGGTCGCCGCCGCCGCGATGGCCGCGCCGTACTGGAGAAAGCCCAGAGCGTGCACCGCCCGCATCCGCTCCAGCGTGCCGGACGCGGTGCGGGCCCGTTCGAACAGGTCCGCGGCGGATTCCCAGGCCAGCGCGGCGGCCAGGCGCTCGGCGAACGCCGCCGGCCGTGCCTCCATGTGGCGGAGCCCGGTGCGGTGGTCCTCGACGAGGCTCACCTCACCCTCGGGGGCTCGCCACCTCCACGTACGCGACCGGTCGATGGTGCGCGGCACGTCCGTTTCGAGGACCCAGCCCTCGGCGACGGCGAGCCGGTGGGCGCTCGCGGATGTCGCACCGGCGGGAAGGGTCCCTCCCGTCCAGGCGGCCGGCCGGTCACTCATCCTCGTCATCCTCCTCGAACTCGTCGTCCTCGTCCCAGGCCGCACCCTCTTCGAAGATGTCCGGGTGCGAGTTGCCGGTGCCTTCGTCGAGGATCCGGTGGAGCTGCTCGGCGATCTCCTCCTCGGTCTCGGTGAGCACGAGCTCCTCCAGGAGGGAGTCCAGGTTGTAGGCCAGCGCGAAGTTCATGAGGGCCGCCCGTACGCCCGGCGCGTCGTGCCGGAAGTACGGCCGGAGCCGATCGACGGCGTCGAGGTCACCGTGGGCGAGGGCGACGGCGATCTCCATCTTGCCGAGGATGTGGCCCGGCTCCTCTTCGACGGCCAGTTCCCGTTCCCAGAGGTCCAGGGGACGGAAGTCGAACCCGATCAGCGCGCCGACCACGTCGACCGGCAGGTCCGTGGGGAACGTCGAGCCGAACTCGGCGTTCATCTCCTCGATCACCTGGGGATTCGGGCTGGGCCGGTAGCGCGCCTCGGCGACGAAGAGCCGCCCCTGGTGCGCCTCGATGCTCAGGTACGAACCGGACGCGGCGGTCCGCCAGGTCATCGCCGGGACACCGGGGCTCTGTTTCTTGAAGTCCCGGGCCGCCGCCATCATCTGGATCGGCGGGACGAACTCGTCGGGGTACGGATCGTCGATGATCGCGCTGCCCCACGACGACAGCTCGGTGAAGGTGTTCATCGTGTAGTACCGGTCGAGCTCCAGGCCGTCGATCGGCACGAACTCACCGCTGTAGACGTTGGGTACGCCGATCTGGCCGGCGTACCCCATGAAGCCCCGGGCCGTCTTCGGCAGCGTGACGCGGGTCGGCTTCGGCGACGGGAACAGGCCGCCGAGAGCCCCGCGCATGCCGTCGACGGTGTCGCCGGCCGGGATCCAGAGGAAGGGAGGATACGAGGACGACGGCGCCAGCAGAAGCCGTTCGGGCCGGCGCATGTCGACGTACCAGGCCGCCTCCCCTTCCAGGCCGTTCATACCGGCGTACTGCGGCCCCGACGCGACGCGCACCATATGAGGACGGTGTTCGCGGACGTACTCCGCCGTCGCCTCCGTGTGCATGATGCCGTCGAAGACGCCGTCCTCCTCATCGCTGATGGCGGCGGCATCCAGCCAGGTGACCCCGAGCGCGACCGGCCCCTCGTCGGCGCGCAGCCGCTCGAGCCAGCCCGGAGGGCTCTCGACCAGCCGCGCGGCCGCACCACGGGCCTTCTCGATCTTCGTCACGTACTCACCGCCCGATAAGTCGATCATGGAGTTCGCAAAGAACTACCACGCGGCTCGGACGGTTCTCCGGCGACTCTGGGATACGCGGCCGTCAGTCGTCCTCGCGCCGCTCGTCCGCGGCGAGTTCGTCGACCGCGACGGCGACGGCGAGGACCAGCGGAACGTCGGGGTGGTGAACCTCGACGCCGTACGTGTCGCGGATCCGGAACCACTTGCGGGACGTCTGGGCGACGACGCCCTCGTCGCCCTCGATCTCGTAGTTCTTCTCGATGAGGTCACCGCTCGCCGTCCACTCCTGCCCGTCGGCGAGCTCGATCAGCATCTTGTGCCGGAGCGGGCTGAACAGCTTCCGGTGCACCTTGGCCACCGTCTCGCCGTCGCGTTCGACGACCATCGTGTCGCGGATGGCGACCATCTTCTTGCGGATGACGGCGAGCACCTCCCCTCCGGGCCCCTTGAGCTCGAAGGTCTGACGCAGCCGCAACGCCTTGCCGTCGACGAGGAAGACGCGCTCTCCCGCCTCGTCCTCGACCCAGAAATCCTCACCGATCCCGAACACCCGCTCACGCAGCACAAACCTCACGGCGCCTCCTTGGCCGATCGTCCTCGACGGCAGAGCGTCCCCGCGGCGTGGTCGATCACACCGGCGGCGGCGCCCCTCGTGAAGCCCAACGTCTTAAGGGCGAGTGGTTTCTCCCGTACGGCGGCCGGCCGTCAGAAGGGCGCGGCCGCGACTGGCGCAGGAACCTGGCGCTGCGGCTGACCGACCGGGTCGTCCACGACCGGACCGGCCTGACCCCGCTGAGCGTCTCCGCCGATCGGATCGGCCACGCGGCCCTGCGCTTGGCCGCGCTGCTGGCCCGCCTCGCGCGGGCCGGCCGCCCGGTGGACCGCTCCGGGACCGGCGTCGTCGTCGAGGTCTACCCGGCCGCGTCCCTCCGGCTGTGGGGGCTGCCGCACCGCCGCCCCGAGGACGGACGAGCTCGCGACCGCGAGGTCCGAGGGATGGATCGCGCTCCCGACCGGCCCGCTGGCCGATCTCCGGCCGGGAGCGTGACGATCGCGGAGGGCGAAAATAATCGAACCGCCAGTACCGTCTCTTGGCGGTATTTTTCTGTTTGCACCTGCTGAGTGTGATTTCCCCGCGGAGAGCCGGTTCGCCCTCCGTTGCCGTCCCCCCCGAGAGAGTGTCGTGTGCTGATCCGACTCCTGCGCGTCCATCTGCGCCCCTATCGCCGGCCGTTGGCGCTCGTCGTCGCGCTGCAGTTCGTGCAGACGCTCGCCACGCTCTACCTGCCGACCCTGAACGCCGACATCATCGACAAGGGGGTGGTCAAGGGCGACACCGGCTACATCATGCGGACCGGTGGCGTCATGCTCGCCATCTCCCTCGTGCAGATCGTCTGCTCGGTGGGCGCCGTCTACTTCGGCGCCCGTACCTCGATGGCCGTCGGCCGCGACATCCGGGCCGCCATCTTCACCCGCGTCCAGGCCTTCTCGGCCCGTGAGGTGGGCAGGTTCGGCACGCCGTCGCTGATCACGCGGACCACGAACGACGTGCAGCAGGTCCAGATGCTCGCCCTGATGACCTTCACCATGATGGTGGCGGCTCCGATCATGGGCGTCGGCGGCATCGTGCTGGCGCTGAACCAGAACGTGACGCTGTCCTCACTGCTGCTCATCATCGTCCCCATCCTCGGCGTGGTGATCGGGCTGATCATCACGCGGATGCGGTCCCTGTTCCGGCTGATGCAGGAACGCATCGACACCATCAACCGGATCCTGCGCGAGCAGATCACCGGCGTCCGGGTCATCCGGGCGTTCGTCCGCGACGCCCCCGAGCAGCGGCGGTTCGCCACGTCCAACACCGAGCTGCTCGACGTGTCGCTGGGGACCGGCCGGCTGATGGCCCTGATGTTCCCGCTGGTGATGCTGGTGGTCAACGTCTCCAGCGTCGCCGTCCTGTGGTTCGGCGGTCACCTGATCAGTGACGGGTCGATGAAGGTCGGGGCGCTCACGGCGTTCCTGAGCTACCTCATGCAGATCCTGATGTCGGTCATGATGGCGACCTTCATGTTCATGATGGTGCCGCGCGCGGAGGTGTGCGCCGAGCGCATCCAGGAGGTCCTGGAGACCGAGTCGAGCGTCGTCCCGCCGGCGGACCCGGTGCGGACCCTGAACGTGCACGGCCACCTGGAGCTGCAGGACGTCGAGTTCCGGTTCCCGGGCGCCGAGGAGCCCGTACTGTCCGGCGTCGGCCTGGCCGCGCGGCCCGGTGAGATCACCGCGATCATCGGCTCGACCGGCAGCGGCAAGACCACGCTGCTGAACCTCATCCCGCGGCTCATGGACGCCACCGGCGGCGCCGTGCTCGTCGACGGCGTCGACGTCCGTGACCTGGACCCGGTGACGCTGTCCGACGCGGTCGCGCTGGTCCCGCAGAAGCCGTACCTCTTCACCGGCACGGTCGCCTCCAACCTGCGGTACGGAAAACCGGACGCCACCGACGAAGAGCTCTGGCGCGCCCTCGAGATCGCCCAGGCCAAGGACTTCGTGGAACGCATGGAAGACGGCCTGGACGCCAAGATCGACCAGGGCGGCACGAACGTCTCGGGCGGCCAGCGCCAGCGCCTGGCCATCGCCCGCGCGCTCGTCCGCCGGCCCGAGATCTACCTGTTCGACGACTCGTTCTCCGCCCTGGACTACGCGACCGACGCCGCCCTGCGCGCGGCGCTGGCAAACGAGACCGCCGACGCGACCGTCGTCATCGTGGCGCAGCGGGTCTCCACCATCCGGCACGCCGACCGCATCATCGTCCTCGACGAGGGCCAGGTCGTCGGCACCGGCACCCACCACGAGCTGATGGACACCAACGCCACCTACCGGGAGATCGTGCTCTCCCAGCTCACCGAGCAGGAGGCGGCATGAGTAGCGGGGGAAATGGCATGACTGGGGGACCGAACGGAAGCGGGCCTGCGTCCTCGGGCAATGGCGAGCGGGCGGTGCCCAGCCGGGGGCCGGGGCCGGCCGGCGGGGCGGGCATGGCCCGTGGGCCGGCGGCGTTCATGGCCGGGCGGTCGATGGAGAAGTCCCTGGACTTCGGCGGGTCGAGCCGGCGGCTGCTGCGCATGCTGCGGCCCGAGCGGCCGCTCATCGTCGCCACCCTGCTCCTGGCCACGGCGAGCGTCACGACGACGGTGGTCGGCCCGAAGATCCTCGGCCGCGCCACCGACCTGATCTTCGCCGGCGTCATCGGCCGCCAGCTGCCCGCCGGCCATTCCAAGGCCGAGGTGGTCGCGCATCTGCGGAGCACCGGCCAGGGCACGCTCGCGGACATGCTGAGCTCGATGGACGTCGTGCCCGGGCACGGCATCGACTTCGGCAAGGTCGGCATGGTGCTGCTGGCCGTGCTGGCGCTGTTCGCGGTGGCCGCGGTCTTCGGCCTGATCCAGGGCCGGCTCACGACCACGATCGTGCAACGGTCGATGTTCCGGTTGCGTGAGCAGGCGGAGCTGAAGCTGTCCCGGCTGCCGCTGAGTTACTTCGATCGTCAGCCGCACGGTGAGGTGCTCAGCCGGGTCACCAACGACATCGACAACCTCGCCCAGACGCTGCAGCAGACCCTCAGCCAGATGCTGACCTCCCTGCTCACCATCGTCGGCGTGCTCACGATGATGATCCTCATCTCCCCCCTCCTGGCACTGATCGCGCTGGTCACCGTGCCGGTCGCGATGGTGGTCGCCTCCCGGATCGGCAAGAAGGCGCAGCCTCAGTTCATCAAGCAGTGGGCCACCACGGGCCGGCTGAACGGGCACATCGAGGAGATGTACACGGGCCACTCGCTGGTCAAGGTGTTCGGACGCCAGAAGGAGTCGCTGGAGACCTTCCGGAAGCACAACGACACGCTGTACACGTCGAGTTTCAAGGCGCAGTTCATCTCCGGCCTGATCCAGCCGGCGATGATGTTCATCGGCAACCTCAACTACGTCCTCGTCGCGGTCGTCGGCGGCCTCCGGGTGGCGTCGGGCTCACTGTCGCTGGGAGACGTGCAGGCGTTCGTGCAGTACTCCCGGCAGTTCACCCAGCCCATCACCCAGGTCGCGAGCATGGCGAACCTGCTGCAGTCCGGTGTGGCCTCGGCCGAACGCGTCTTCGCGCTGCTGGACGCCGAGGAGCAGGAGCCCGACCCGGAGACGCCCCTGCGGCCGGAGGAAGTACGCGGCCGGGTGGTGTTCGAGCACGTGTCGTTCCGGTACGCGCCCGACACGCCGCTGATCGAGGACCTGTCCCTGACCGTCGAACCGGGCCAGACGGTCGCCATCGTGGGCCCGACGGGTGCGGGCAAGACCACCCTGGTCAACCTGCTCATGCGGTTCTACGAGGTCACCGGCGGCCGGATCACTCTGGATGGGGTCGACATCGCCGAGATGACCCGCGAGGACCTGCGCGCCAGAACCGGCATGGTCCTCCAGGACGCCTGGCTGTTCGGCGGCACCATCGCCGACAACATCGCCTACGGCGCCGCCGACGCCACACACGACCAGGTCGTGGAGGCGGCACGCGCCACCTACGTCGACCGATTCGTCCGTACGCTGCCCGACGGCTACGAAAGCGTCATCGACGACGAAGGCACCAACGTCAGCGCCGGTGAGAAGCAGCTGATCACCATCGCCCGGGCCTTCCTCGCCCGCCCGACGATCCTCATCCTGGACGAGGCCACCAGCTCCGTCGACACCCGCACCGAGGTGCTCATCCAGCGCGCGATGAACTCGCTGCGCAAGGGACGGACCAGCTTCGTCATCGCCCACCGCCTGTCCACCATCCGCGACGCCGACCTCATCCTCGTCATGGAATCCGGCGCCATCGTCGAACACGGCACCCACGACGAACTCCTCAAGGCCGAAGGGGCCTACGCCCGGCTCTACCAGGCGCAGTTCGCCCAGGCCGTCGCGGAGGTCGACTGACGCCCTCCGGTGGCAGACTTCGCTCGTGGAATCCGACGACGCGATCGAGCGGGCCCTCGCCCCGCTACGCCCGATCACCTACCAGAAGGTCCCGGTCGAGGGACGGTGGCGCAAGCCGCCGTTCCCCGACCACGTCCTCGACGGCAGGACGATGGCCGTGGTCTGCGAGGATCCCGGCATCGCGCTGCTCGGCGTCGACCGGGACGGCGGCGAGGTCCTGATCGTCGACGCGGACGAGGGAGCGCAGCCGGTCAACCGGTCGGCGGCGCGGCTGGTCGCCTGTGCCGAGGTGTTCCGTAAGTCGTGCCGCGAGGCGAAGCGGGCCGAGGACGACGACGAGGAGCTGGAGGCGATCGCCGCCCGTACCCTCGCCGCGTTCGCCGAGATCGACCCGGACGCGGTACGGGACGAGAACCAGGTGTGGTCCGTCGCCGCCGAAGAACTCGGCTACGGCATGTAGCGACGCGGCCCGGGCGGTGATCGGGCAGGATGCGATCATGACCGATTCCGCGAAGGGTCGTCCGCTCCTGCGCAGGCCGGGTGACGGCGAACTCATCGAGGTGGCCGGCGTCGACCACCTGTTCCGGCTCACCGCGACGCATACCGGAGGCCGGTTCGCCTTCGAAGAGTTCACGCTGGACCCCGGCGTGCTGGGCGCACGGCCGCATGTGCACCACGGCCACGACGAGTACTTCTACGTCCTCGACGGCGAACTGACGCTGCATGACGGCGACGGCGAGATCACCGCGGGGCCCGGCCACCTGCTGGCGGCCGTACGCGGGACCCCCCACGGATTCCGTAACGCCGGTGAGGTGCCGGTACGCGGCCTGTGCCTGTACACACCGGCGGGCTATGAGGACTACTTCCGGCAGGTGCACGCGGAGGTGGCGGCCGGCGCGGAGGTCACCGAGGAGCTCCTCGCCGAGTTCCGCGCGCGCTTCCAGACCACGCCCTACCCGCCTCGCTGAGCGCTTCGGCCGACCGGCCCGGCCCCTGTACGGGGCTCGGGCCGGCTGCGTATGACCGCGTCCCGCACCTCACGGTTCGAGCACGATCTTGCCGCGGGTGTGGCGCCGCTCCAGCTCGCGGTAGGCGTCCCGGATCTGGTCGAGGGGGTAGGTGCGGGCGATCGGGATCTCCAGCTGCCCCTTCTCGATCAGCGCGGCCAGCTCGGCGAGCACCTCGGCGTTGGCCGCCTCCGCGTTCCCGTCGGTCTTGACCCCGTACTTCTCGGCGGCCGTCCAGTCGGTGATGGTGTCGATCCGCTCGGGAGCCACCCCCAGGTCGAGCGCGAGCTCGATGTAGCCGGAACCGAAGGTGTCGATGAACGCGTCGACCTTCCCGTCGGGCGCGGCGGCCTTGATCCGGTCGCCGACGCCGTCGCCGTACGAGACCGGGATCGCCCCGTGGTCCGCGAGCCACTGGTGGTTGGCCTCACTCGCCAGGCCGATCACCCGGGCGCCCGCGTTGCCGGCGAGCTGGACGGCGATCGCCCCCACTCCCCCGGCGGCGCCGGAGATCACGACCGTGTCGCCGGGCCCCGCCGCCACGGCGCGCACCGCCGCGTACGCCGTGGTGCCCGCGATGTACAGCGTCCCGGCCTGCTCCCAGGAGACACCCGCCGGCCGGTGAATGAGGTTCGCGGCCTCGACGAGCACGAACTCCGCGTGGCTCGCCCGGTTGTCGGTGAAGCCGATCACCTCGTCACCGGCCGAGAACCCGGTGACGCCCTCGCCGATCTCCTCGACGAACCCGGCCAGGTCGCTACCCTGCCCCGAGGGGAACGTCGCGGGCCACCGCTCGTGCAGCGCCCCCGTGCGGATGTGCACCTCCCCCGGGTTGATCGACGTGGTCTTCACCCGGACGAGGACCTGTCCGGGTCCGGGCACCGGCCGGTCGACCTCGACGACCTGCAGGACCTCAATCCCGCCGTACTGCTCGAACCGCACTGCCTTCGCCATGACGTACTCCCTCAACGGTCTGCGTCCGGCCGATCCGGCCGAACACCGACAACGTTGCCAAGAACCTGCGGCGGGGACGAGCGGACCGTTCTCCCTAGGATCCGTGATCCCTGGCTGAGCGTCCGGACCTGCGGGGAACCTCGGCGATGATGGCGTTATGGAGATGGACCGCCGCGAGCTCGCCGATTTCCTCCGTCGCTCCAGGGAGCGGCTGCGCCCCCAGGAGGTCGGCCTGCCGGCCGGACCCCGCCGCCGCACGCCCGGGCTGCGGCGCGAGGAGCTCTCCCAGCTCGCGGGGATGTCCGCCGACTACTACATGCGACTCGAGCAGGCCAGAAGCCCTCAGCCGTCTCCGCAGATCCTGAGCTCGCTGGCCCACGCGCTGCGCCTGACCGACGACGAGCGCGACCACCTCTACCTGCTGGCGGGGCACCGGCCGCCCGCGGGCCGGCTGGCGGGCGACCACGTGCGGCCGAGCCTGCTGTACCTGCTCGACCAGCTCAAGGAGACCCCGGCGCACATCACCAACGACCTCGGTGACCTGCTCGCCCGCAACACCATGGCCGAGGCGCTCCTCGGCTGCATCTGCTCGGTCCGTGAGCAGGACCGCAACTTCATCTGGCGGTGGTTCACCGATCCGACGATCCGCCGGATCTACTCGGCGGAGGAGCGCGAGCGGCAGGGCCGCGACCACGTCGCCGACCTGCGGGCCTCCGTCGCCCGGCGCGGCAGCGACGCCGCCTCCACCCGCCTGGTCACCCGGCTGCGCGAGGTCAGCACCGAATTCGCCGCCCTGTGGGAACTGCACGAGGTCGCCGTGCGGCGCGCCAGCCGGGTGCGCGTCGACCATCCGGCGATCGGGCCCATCGACCTGGAGTGCGAGACGCTGCTCAGCCCGGCCGAGGACCAGCGCCTGACCATCTTCACACCGCCGCCCGGCACGTCCACCACCGATAATCTGAGCCTGCTGCGCGTCCTGGGCCACGACGACTTCACCCCCGCCGCCCCCGAACGCCGCTGACTCGCATCAGTGCGCGCGCAGATTCGGTGAGCGGGGCAGGGTCCAGAAGCAACGCAGGCACGGAGCCTCAAGATCACTCGAGTGCTCACCCCCTGTGATCGAGAACGAGGATGTCCGTGCCTGTGCTGCCATCTCGGCTTCAAGCCGGAGGATCCGCCCCGACGGTGGTTCAGAATCCGATGGCCTCGCGGAGCAGCAGGACGGTGCCGCGCCCGGGGTGGAGTTCCGCGTTGAGGATGAGAAGGCGGTTGAGCGCGGTGGGCACCCCGTAGGCTTCCATGGCGCGTTCGTTCTCCAGCGGGACGCAGTGGTTCTCGATGCGGCGCAGCGCGGTGCTCAGGTCGGGCACCACCTTCTGCGCTCCGACGATCCAGATCACGCGGGATGCGGCGCCGGAGTAGCCGGCCAGCTGGCTTCCGCTGGCCGAGGCGGCCACAAGGGAGCCGGTCTCGGTGACCGCGGCGACGCTGCCCACGATGACGTCGGGGCAGGCGATCATCCGCCACATCTCGGCCGATTGGGTGGCGCGGTCCATGGTCTTGCTGCGTGCCTTGGCGGAGTCGTATCGCCCGCTGCCGTTGAGGTCCTCGTCGATGCCGGACAGGCGGAGGGTCTCGCTGGCTCCGGTGAACACGCTGGCGCCCTCGGGAACCAGGTCTTTGACGCGGGTACGCGCGGCGGCGGCGTCATCGAGGATTTCGACGGCGAAATTGTGCTCCCGCAACGCGGCGGCCACCCGCTCAAGGGTCTCCGCGGGCGCCGGATCGGTGAACGATGCTGCTGGAACCGAAGTCGTCATGGTGTCTCCTGGCTGGTCGTGTGCGGCGGTCAGCGCGATCACGGGGGGGACGGAGGAACGGGTCCTGGTGTCTCCCGGGCTTCCCGCCCGCTGGATGATGTGTTCGTCTCGCCAGCACGACGACGCAGCCCCCCGAAATGTGAGGCGACGCGTGACCTCACATTCCGGGGGGCTGTCCCGTCGAACCGGTGAGAGCGGATGTGACCGGGAGGGCGACGCCATGACCACCGAATACGGGCCAGGAGAGGGCCGGCCCGATGCGGGCCTGGACGCGATCGTGAGCGAGCGGCGTCAGCTGATCAATCTCGCGTACCGGCTCCTCGGCTCGCTGGCCGAGGCCGAGGATGTCGTACAGGAGACCTACGCCCGCTGGTACGCCATGTCCGGGCAGCAGCAGGAGGCCATCGAGGCCCCCGGTGCCTGGCTGACGAGGGTCGCCAGTCGCATCTGCCTGGACGTGCTCGGCTCGGCGCGCGCGAGGCGGGAGCGGTATGTGGGCGAGTGGATTCCCGAGCCGCTGCCCGAGCGTACGGAGTGGATCAGCGGGCGGCCGGGCGGTGCGACCGTCGACCCGGCCGACCGGGTCACCCTGGACGAGTCGGTCAACATGGCCTTCCTGGTCGTGCTCGAGTCGATGACCCCGGCCGAACGCGTCGCGTTCATCCTGCACGACGTCTTCCGCTATCCCTTCGCCGAAGTCGCCGAGATCGTCGGCCGTACGCCGGCGGCATGCCGCCAGCTGGCCTCCTCGGCCCGCCGCCGCATTCGCGAATCGCAGGGCCCCGCGAGTCCGACAGCCCAGCAGGCCGGCATCGTCAGGGACTTCAAGGAGGCATGGGAGGCCAAGGACATCGACGCCCTGATCGGCCTGCTCGACCCCGACGCCACGGCGATCGCCGACGGCGGCGGCCTCGCCGTCACCTTCCTGCGCCCCATCGAAGGCGGCGAGCAGATCGCGCACGCCTGGATCGAGATCGCCGACCGGAGGCCCGGCAACATGACGTTCCTGGAGCGTACGGTCAACGGCCAGCCCGGTCTGGTGGCTCAGCAGGACGGCGTCACCGTGTCGGTGTACGCGTTCGAGGTCGCGGGCGACCGGATCAAGCACATCTGGGTAGTACGCAACCCCGAGAAACTCCACCACTGGACGACGGGCTGAGACCTGGTGCCAGTCGCGCAGCCGCCTTAGCGCGCCGGGATCAGTGCGCCGGGTCCAGTGCGTCGCCGATGGAGTAGGCGGCGATCAGGGTGAAGACGTAGGCCTGCACCGCCTGGACGAAGAGCTCCAGTGCGGTGACGACGATGGTGAAGGCCACCCCGGTGATCCCGACCGGGACCCCGAGCGGAGTGGGTTTCTCGATGAGGAAGTGATGGCCGACCGTGGCGAAGAGCGCCACGAGCAGGTGGCCGGCGAACATGGTGGCGAACAGCCGCACCGCGTGGGTGAACGGCCGCAGGATGAAGACGGACAGGAACTCCAGCGGGGCGACGAGCGCGGTCTCAGCCCTGGACAGACCCGGCGGGCAGGTCGCGTGCCGGACGAAGCCGATCAGACCGTGGGTCCGGACGCCGACCACCCACATGATCAGGTAGACCAGGCCGGCGAGCACGGCGGGCACCGCGATATGTCCGGTCACGGGGAACTGGGCCAGCGGCACGACCGCCATCAGGTTCGCCGTCCAGATGAAGAAGAACAGCGACAGCAGCAGTCCCATCCACCGGTCGCCTCGCTCGCCCATCATCGGCCGGGCGATCTGATCCCGGACGAAGCCGTACGCGTACTCACCGAGACTCTGCATCCGGCCCGGGACCACGGCGGGCCGGGCGAACGCGGCCCAGAACAGCCCCACGACCACGGCCGTCGTCAGCAGGCACAGCACCATCGGCTTGTGGACCGCGACGGGTCCGACGTGGAACAGCGGCCTCCATTCGAACAATCCCAGGCCCGGTGGATCGAACATCCGCCCCCCAAAACTCAAGACACTGTATCGAGTTAACTCAAGACAGCGTATCGAGTTTTGTGGGTGGGAAGCTAGGTCGGGTGAAGCAGCGTGAGAACCTGTGGCTGCGGTCCGGCCGGCCGGCGCGTGGACCACGGCTGCGCTTCAGCCGAGACCAGATGACGCGGGCGGCGATCGCCATCGCGGACACGGAGGGGCTGGCCGCGCTGTCGATGCGGCGGCTGGCGGCCGAGCTGGACGCGAACCCGATGTCGCCGTACTCCTACGTCACCGGCAAGGACGAGCTCATCGAGCTGATGGTGGACGCCGCGACGGCCGAGTTCCTGCGGCCCGACGACACGGCGCTCGGCGGCTGGAGAGCCGAGGTACGCGCCCTGACCGACCGCATGCGGTCGGCGATGCGCCGCCACCCTTGGCTCACCGAGCTCGGGCTACTGCGCCAGGCCGCAAGCCCCAACCGGATCCGGTTGTTCGAGCAGGTCCTCGAGGTTCTGGACGGCCTGCGCCTGTCCATGGACGAAATGCTCACGACGATGGGCATGATCTTCGTGCACGTTCACGGCTTCCTGCAGATGGAAGTCGCGGACCAGGAGGCCCAGCGCCGTACGGGCTTGGACCTCGAGCAGTGGATGCGACAGCAGACTCCCTACATCCAGTCGGTCATCGCCAGCGGTGACCACCCGATGTTCGCCCGGATGACCGTCGAGGCCGGCCGCGCCCTGACCGGCTTCGACGAGCGCTGGGAGTACGCCCTGGAACGGCTGCTGGACAGCATCGAGAACGCGGCCTCCGGGTCCTCGGACCGATCGCACGCAGACGGACTCGGCCGTTCGACCTCCGAGGGGCCGCGGGAGGGTGCCGAGCCCCATAGTGGACCGTCTCAGGGCGCATAAGTGGATCTGTCGGCCGTACCGCTTCAGGACCTACGGTCCGACCATGAGATTCGCACTGGACGACCAGATCGCGGCCCAGCCTGAGGCCGTGGCGCAGGTGCTCACCGCGACCGTTCCGGCGCTGGACGCCGGACGGTGAACGACCTCGCGCGGATCATGGCGACCCTGAGCCGTCCAAGCCGAACAGGGGCAGGCAGGGGTCCAGACCGTCGATCGTGACCGGCACGGACTGCCGGGCCTGCCAGCCGGCGCGGTCGAGACGCAGCCGCCGCGACACCACGGGCCGACCGCGGACGACGTAGCGGTCGATCCCGTCCTCCTGGTAGCCGAGCTTGCGGGAGACCGCCCAGGATGCCGCGTTGTCGGCGAAGGCGGCGGAGACGGCGTACTCCGCGCCCAGCCCCGCGAAGGCCAGGTGCAGCACCGCGGCGCGCATCTCCGTGCCGATCCCCTGCCCCTGGTACGGCTGCCCCAGCCACGACCCCGTCGACACCTCGCGCAGGACCGCGAAGTCCCTCCCCGACATCGCCTGGCTCCCCACGATCGTGCCGTCGAACTCGACCACCAGGTTGAGCCCCCACGACGACGGCTTCCAGGCCGCCCACTGCGACCAGTGAGCTTGCAGGGTCCCGCGCGCCCGCTCGACGGGCGGTGCCTCGGTCCACTCCATGACGAACGGCTGCACGCCCGGGTCGTGGATGCGGCCGGCCGCGACGTCGGCCAACGCGTCCAGGTCCTCCAGAGTCGGCAGCCGGAGCCGCAGCCGCGGAGTGCTCAACCGCAGATCGAACAGAGGCCAGTGCGACGATGCCATGTTCAGGATTGTGGAAGGCCGTGTCCCTCGGCCGCACCTGCTTTTCGCCTCCGTCTGCGGCATGTCGCCGAGGATCGTCGTGCCCATGACCTCGGCGATCCTCGGCGAGCCCGATCCGTACGGTGGCGGCGCGATCGTTTCCGCGAAATGCTCGCCTCGAGGGAATTACGGTGACGAGGACGGCGCAGAATGGATCTGAATTACAGCCCGTACGATTTCGGCATTCATAATGACCCTTATCCGGTCTATGCGCGGCTGCGGGAGGAGGCGCCGGTCTTCCGCAACGAGACGGACGACATCTGGGCGCTGTCCCGGCACGCCGACGTCCAGGCGGCGCTGCGCGACTCCGCGACGTTCTCCAGCGTCAACGGCCTGCGCATCGAGCCGGCGTTCTGGGGGCCGGACGCCGAGCGGTTCTTCTCCTTCGTCGCCATGGACCCGCCCAAGCACACGCGCATGCGCGGACTGGTGTCGCGGGCGTTCACCCAGCGCCGCGTCCAGGAGCTGGAGCCACGGCTGCGGGAGCTCGCCCGCTCGTACCTCGAACCGCTGCTCGACGGCGAGACGTTCGATCTCATGGCCGACTTCGCCGGCCCGTTCCCCGCGGACGTGATCTCCGAGCTGGTCGGCGTCCCCGAGGCCGATCGCGGTGAGCTGCGCCGCCTGGGCGCCGCCATCATGTACCGCGACGAGGAGACCACCGACCTGCCTCCCGAGGCGCTCCAGGCGATCGGCGCGCTGGTCGGCTACTACGTCGAGCTGACCGAGGAGCGCGCCCGCAGACGCCGGGACGATCTGCTGTCCGGGCTCCTGGACGCGGCCGAGGGGGACGACCGGCTGACCCCCGAGGAGATCGTCGGCGTGGCGATCCTGCTGGTCGGCGCGGGCATCGAGACCAACATGCTGACCCTCGGCAACGCCTGGTACGCCGCCTGGCGGCACCCGGACGAGCGCGCCAGGGCGTTGGGCGGCCGGGTGGCGGACTGGATCGAGGAGACCCTGCGCTACGACCCGCCACCCCAGGCCCTGGCCCGTACGACGACCACCGAGGTGGCCCTGCACGGGACGACCGTCCCGGCGCGGTCGCGGGTCCTGCTGCTCATCGGCTCGGCCAACCGCGACCCGCGCGCCTTCCCCGACCCGGACCGCTTCGACCTGGACCGGGACACCGGCTCATCGCTGGCCTTCGGCAGCGGCCGCCACCACTGCCTGGGCGCCAACCTGGGCCGGCTCGAGACCCGTATCGCCCTGGAGGAGGTCGTCAAGGTCGTCGCCGACTACGACATCGACACCGACGGCCTGCGGCGGATCCACTCCACCAACAACCGCGGCTTCGCCGCCCTGCCGACCAAGGTCACCGCCCGCCGCTGACAGGGGCGGCGCGGACGCCCCTCGCCGGGATATGGCAGCGTGGATAAGCGTCCCGGGACGCCCCCGGGCGTGGTCCATCGCCGTAGGAGGAGACGTCATGTCGAAGCCACCGCTCCCCGAGACCGTGGTCGCCATGCTGGAGAAGCCCAACCCTGCCGTCATCGCCACCCTGCGATCCGACGGGCAGCCGGTGTCAACGGCCACCTGGTATCTCTGGGACGACGGCCGGGTGCTGGTCAACATGGACGAGGGCCGCAAGCGGCTCGACCACCTGCGCAACGACCCCAGGGTCACGCTGACGGTGCTCGACGGCAACTGGTACTCCCACGTCACGCTCATCGGGCACGTCGCCGAGATGCGCGACGACAAGGATCTCGCCGACATCGACCGGCTGTCCCGGCACTACGGGGGCCGGCCGTACCCGCAGCGGGACCGCGGCCGGGTCAGCGCCTGGATCGAGATCGATCGCTGGCACGGCTGGGGCGGCTTCAAGGACAGCGACCAGGTAGGCGGCTAGGGCCTGTCTCGAAGTCGCCGCCTGGACGCCGCGCAGTAGGACAGCGGACTTCGAGACAGGCCCTAGCCCGCGCGCAGGTCGCAACGCTCACCGAGGCTGCCGAACTGCTCCGCAAGGTCGTGACGGAGGAGATCAACCGCCACATCGACTGACGACCCGAAGCGGCGGCCGGCGTTTGAAGTCGGCCTCTGCCGGATCCGGTACGCCTACGCCGACCGCCTCGGCGACGGCCGAGGCCCCTCAGGATCGGAGGGCCATCCAGGTGGCGAGGCCGTCTTCGGTGAGGACGTGGTCGAGCGCGATCACCACCGCCCCGTGTAGTGCCCCGTCACCGCCGAGGGCTGCGTCGACCACAGGAGGCGGGTCCAGGCGGCGGAAGCGCATAAGGCCGCCGGCCAGGGCAGCGGTGAACTCCGGCTCGGCCGCCGCCCGGAGTGACTCCGCGAGGCCGCCCAGGGTGACAACGGCGGGGTCCATTGCATTGATCAATCCGGCGAGGCCACCGGCCAGTCCGCTCGCGGTGCGGCCGATGGCGGTCCGGACGGCCGGGTCCGCCGAGGCGCGGGCGAGGGCCTGCTCCGCGTAAGTTCGGGGGTCGCGGGGTGGGGGGTCGCCGAGATGGCGGGCGATGGCTCGGCCGTCGACCACCAGGTCCCAGCAGCCCCGGGCACCGCATGGGCAGCGCAGGTCAGGATCGCCGAACGGAAGGTGACCGAACTCCCCGCCGGCGCCCGTCGCGCCGTCCACCGGCCGGCCGTCGACGACCAGGGTGCCGCCGACGCCGACCTCCACGGTGATGTGCAGGACGGTCGTGGCTCCGGCGGCGACGCCCTGCCGGGCCTCGGCGAGGCCCGCGAGGGTCGCGTCGTTGCCGATCAGCAGCGGCACACGCGGATCGACCGCCAGCGCCGCCAGGTCCACCGCGTCCCAGCCGAGCACTGCGGACTGGACGACCCTGCCGCGCTGCACGGTCGCGGCGATCGCCACGGAGACCGCCCGAACGCGTTCTCCATGACGGCGGTGGAGACGCCTGACCACCTGCGCGACCGCGTCGATCACATGCTCGGGGTCACGGCTCCGGTGAGTGCCGGTCTCCGCGATCTCGGGCCTTCCGTCGAGCGGCGCGACCGCGCACCGCCAGTCCTCCTGCCGGAGGTCTACGGCGATCACCACGGGCCCGTCCGGATGGGGGGTGAGCACGGTCGTCGGACGGCCTCGGGCCGCCGTGGCGGCAGGCGTCTCGGCGAGAAGGGACAGGTCACGCAATCGGGCGGTGATCTCGGTGGCCGAGCCGGTGCTGAGACCGAGTCGGCGCGCGACGGCCGCCCGGGTCACGCCCGGCTCGCGGCGCATCTCGTCGAGTACGGCGAGCGGGCCGCGCCAGCGGACATCCCTGGCACGCGCGGACCGCGATCGGGGGCTTGCCATGCGTACGTTCCCCTCGTTTATGCTCGAGTCACGAGTTTATTCTAAGGGGACGCTGTGCGGAGACAACGAACGGATCTCGGAGCGATCGAAGCGGTTCTCCTGGACATGGACGGCACTCTCGTCGACTCCGACGCTTCGGTCGAGCGTGCCTGGTCGATCTGGGCGACGGAGTACGGCGTCGACGTCGACGCGGTGCTCTCTATCGCCCACGGGAGCCCGGCGGCACGTACGGTCCGGCGGCTGCTTCCTGAGCTCGACGAGGACGCGGTCACGGCGGCGGTGCGGCGGCTGCACGCCCTGCAGTACGAGGACCTGGCGGACGTCACCGCGGCGCGCGGCGCGGATCTCCTGATCGCCACGCTCGACCGGCTCGGACTGCCGTGGGCCGTGGTGACCAGCGCCGACGGACGGCTGGCCAAGGTGTGCCTCCACGCGGCGGGGATCGATCCGCCTCTTCTCCTCACGATCGACGACGTGGGCGCGGGCAAGCCCGATCCCGAGGGCTACCTGAAGGCCGCGGCTCGCCTGGGGGTTCCTCCATCCGCCTGCCTCGTGGTGGAGGACTCCGAGCCAGGCCTGGCCGCCGGCCGGGCGGCGGGCATGTCGACCGTGGCGCTCCGGGGGCTGTCCGGCGATCTCTCCCTGCCCGACCTCGGCCGGCTGGCCCATCTGCTGGAGCGGTCGCGGATTCGGCCGTGGTGGCGCGACGCCGTCGGCTACCAGGTGTACCTTCCGTCGTTCGCGGACGGCACCGGTGACGGCTGGGGCGACCTGACGGGGGCGAGCACGCACCTGGATCACCTGGCGAGGCTCGGGGTGGACGTGGTGTGGCTGACCCCCTTCTTCCGCTCGCCGATGCGCGACCACGGCTACGACGTCGCCGACTACCGAGCCGTCGATCCCTCGTTCGGCGGGGAGGCCGCCCTCGACGGGCTGCTGGCGGAGGCGCACCGCCACGGGATGCGGGTGATCGGCGATCTGGTCGTCAACCACACCAGCGACGCCCACCCCTGGTTCGTCGCCGCCGCCTCCTCGCGGACGGACCCGCACCGCGACTATTACATCTGGCGGGATCCGGGCCCGGACGGCGGCCCGCCCAACAACTGGCTGTCCCATTTCGGCGGGCCCGCTTGGACGTTCAGCCCGGCGACCGGTCAGTACTACCTCCACTTGTTCCGCCCGGAACAGCCCGACCTGAACTGGCGCAATCCCGCACTCGCGGCCGAGATCGACGCGATCGTCGAGCACTGGCTCGCGCGGGGGCTGGACGGCTTCCGCATCGACACCGCCGCCTACCTCGTCAAGGACGCGGACCTGCGGGACAACCCGCCGCTGCCCGCCGGCCGGATCCTCCCGGTGCGCGGGGTGACGATGGACTGGCGCCGCCAGGACCATCGTCACGACATCCACCAGCCCGATGTGCACACCGTCCACGAGCGGTGGCGGCGGATCGCCGACCGGCACGACGCCTTCCTCGTCGGCGAGGTCTACGAACTCGATCCTCGGGCGCTGACGCGATTCGTCGAGGGCGAGCGCCTGCACTCGTCGTTCTGGTTCGGGTTGGTGGAGACCGGCTGGGACGCCGACCGGATCGACGCCATGATCGAGGCCGCCGCGATGGCGTCGCCACGACTCTCCTGGGTCCAGGGCAACCACGATCGTTCCCGTGCCGTCACCCGGTTCGGGGACGGGCTCCGAGGACGGCGCCGCTCACTCGCGCTGCACGTTCTGATGGCATTGCTGCCGGGAACCTTCTGGCTCTACCAGGGCGAGGAGCTCGGCCTGGGCGACGGGCACGTGCCGCCCGGCCATGGCGCCGACCCGCTGGGCGCCGCCCAGCCGGAGGAGAGCCGCGACGCCGCGCGCACTCCCATGCCGTGGCGGCCCGGCCCAGGTCTGGGTTTCACCACGGGGCATCCGTGGCTGCCCGACGGCGCACGCGGTGACGACGACACCGTGGCGACGCAGCACGACGACCCGGCGTCCCACCTGAACACCGTCGGCCGGCTGCTGACCACCAGACGCCGGCTGACCCACCTGCTGGCCGCCACCGACGACGTGACCAGGGCCGTGCTCGCCGCACCGGTGACCGCCTACCGCCGGGGAGCTCTCTGGTCCGTGGTGAACCTGCGGGACACCCCCGTGGCCGATGTGGACCTGCCCGCGCCGGCGGTGTTCGACACGGACGACCCCTCCGTCACGCCCGGCCGGCCCAAGACCGGCCGCGTCCGGCTCGCTCCCCAGCAGGCGCTCCTCCTGGCCGAAGGATGACCGGCATGACGACGCGCACGCCGAATGGGGGCGACCCGACCATGCTCACCACCGGCGCTCCGATGAGGAGGGCGGCATGACCGACGATGTGATCCCGTTCCATCTCGACGTCCCCGAGCTCGTACTGGGCGACCTGCGGGAACGCCTCAGGCGCACGCGGTGGCCGGAGGAGGAGACGGTCGACGACTGGTCCCAGGGCGTGCCCCTGGACTACCTGCGCGAACTGTGCCGGTACTGGGCCGAGGAGTACGACTGGCGGGCCACCGAGGGCCGCCTGAACGCCCTGCCGCAATTCCGGACCTCCATCGACGGGCTGGGGATCCACTTTCTCCACGTCCGTTCGCCGTACGAGGACGCGCTGCCGCTCATCCTCACCCACGGCTGGCCGGGATCGGTCGTGGAGTTCCTCAAGGTGATCGGGCCGCTCACCGACCCGACAGCGTACGGCGGCGACGCCCGCGACGCGTTCCACGTCGTGTGCCCGTCGCTGCCCGGCTACGGCTTCAGCGACAAGCCGGGCCGCCGCGGCTGGGGCGTCGAGCGGATCGCCGACGCCTGGATCCGGCTGATGGCCCGCCTCGGCTACGACCGGTACGGGGCGCAGGGCTCCGACTGGGGCACGACCATCACCACGCTCATCGGCCGGCAGGATCCGGACCACGTGGCGGGCATCCACCTCGTCCCGCCCCTGGCGGCCCCGGACCCGGCCACGTTCGACGACCTCACCGACGCGGAGGCCGCCGCGCTCACCGCCCTCGAGCGGGCCCAGGAGACCGAGGACGGATACTCGCTGGAGCAGTCCACCCGGCCGCAGACCATCGGCTACGGGCTCGTCGACTCCCCCGTGCTGCTGTGCGCCTGGATCATCGAGAAATTCCGCTCCTGGACCGACTGCGACGGTCACCCCGAGAACGCCCTCACCCGCGACGAGCTCCTCGACAACCTCATGTTCTACTGGCTGCCCGGGACCGGCGCGTCCGCCGCCCGGCTCTACTGGGAAAGCTTCAAACAGGTCCAGCGGCTCTTCACCGGTGAGACGACGGACGTGGTGACGATCCCGGCCGGATGCTCGGTCTTCCCCAAGGAGAACCCCCGGCCGTCCCGGCGGTGGGCCGAGAAGCGCTTCACCGACATCCGGTACTGGAGCGAGCCGGACAAGGGCGGTCATTTCGCCGCGTTCGAGCAGCCCGGGCTGTTCGTCGAGGAGCTGCGGGCCTTCTTCCGGCTGGTCCGCTGACGGCGACGGCGCGGTCACGACACTCGTCGCCGCCGTGGAAATTCATCACCGGTGGACCGATGAGTTCCGCGGCCCACCGCCGTTCTACCTATCGATCGGCGGAACACCGCCGGCCGATGGACCAGGTGGAAGGATGACGTGATGGGCTACGCGGACGTGAACGGGCTGTCGCTGTACTTCGAGGAGCAGGGCGCCGGCGAGCCGCTCGTCCTCCTGCACGGAGGACTCGGCGCGGGCGAGCTGTTCGGCCCGATCCTGCCGGCGCTCACCGAACACCGGCGGGTGATCACGGTCGACCTCCAGGCCCACGGCCGCACGGCCGACATCGACCGGCCGCTGCACACCGAGACGATGGCCGACGACGTCGCCGCGCTCATCGCTCACCTGGGCCTGGCGGACGCCGACGTGATGGGCTACTCCCTCGGCGCCAAGGTCGCCCTGCGCACCGCGATCCAGCATCCGCAGCGCGTACGCCGCCTGGTCCTGGTCTCCATCCCCTGTAAGCGGGACGGATGGTTCCCGGAGGTCCTGGCGACGATGGACCAGATGGGCCCGCATCTGGCCGAGCCGATGAAACAGTCCCCCGTCTACGAGCTGTACGCCCGCCTCGCACCGCGGGTGGAGGACTTTCCGGCCCTTCTCGGCAAGACGAGCGACCAGTTGAAGCGTGACTTCGACTGGTCGGCGGAGGTCGCGGCGCTCACCGCACCCACCATGCTGGTCTTCGCCGACGCGGACTCCGTACGGCCCGCGCACATCGTGGAGTTCTTCGCCCTGCTCGGCGGCGGCCTCCGCGACGCCGGCTGGGACGGCTCGGCCCGCCCCGCCGCGCGGCTCGCGATCCTGCCCGGCACCACCCACTACGACATCTCCACGTCCCCGGCGCTGCCGGCCGCCGTGGTCCCGTTCCTCGACGCGCCGCTCCCGCAGCGGGCCTGAGTCCGCCGGGGGCGTCCTCGGACGCCCCCGGCGGCCCGTCCTCGGCGACCGAGGTCGTCGTGCGGCGTCAGCTGCCGGTCGTGTTGATCGCGTGTACGCCGCTGGCCACGACGGATGCCGGGCCCTGGGGCGGAACATGGGTCGCGAACGTCCACAGCCACTCGCCCCTGAAGCGGTGGTAGTAGCGCTTCGGGCCCAGTCCGTTGAAGTCCGAGGGAGGCTGGTACCACACGTTCGGCTGTGTCGCCGTGTAGCTCAGCGCCTGCTCCGCAGGGCTCAGGACCAGCGCGCCACCGTCGGTGGTCTTCAGCGCGTAGACGGGCTGCGTACGGGGCGCCCACTCGGAACGGCCCTGCCACCGGTTACCGCTGTTGATCTTGTAAACGTCCTTGGCCCAGCGCTGACCGAGCTTCAAGGTCAGCGGGCCGGGGGCGAACCCCTCCGGAGCCTTCCGGCGGGCCGCGACGTACGACAGGTACGAGGAGAGCCGAGTGCCGACGTCGAGGGCCGGTCCGGTCGTCACGGCCGTCGCCGAGCCGTCCGCACCCCGCGCGATCGACGGGAACTTCTGCCCCTTCGCGAGCCACGATCCCATGGCCGCCTTGTACTTGCCGCCGCCGGTGTCGGCGAAGACGACGTACTCCTTCTCGCTGCTGCCCACCGCCGCGAAGACCGCGAACCAGGCGGGGCTCACGCCGTGCGGGATGAAGAACTGCGGACTCTTGTAGTGGAACGCCTTGATCTTCGTTTCCTGCTTGGCCCGGATGCGCTTGTTGCCGACCAGGTCGACCTCGAGCATCGGCCCGGTCTCGTTCTCGCGCAGCAGCGCGTCGGAGACCTTCGCGTTCGCCTCGTTGTTGACCCGTTCGTAGTTGGTGAAGACCGCCCGTGCCTGCGCCTCGGTCAAGGCGGCGGCCGCCTTCGACGCGCTCGGCGACGACGAGTGCGCCGCGGGTTGCTCGGTTCCGCCACCACCGCACCCGGCGACGAGCGAACCGACGGCGACGGTTGCGAGGACAATCCCGTATCGCACTAAAACTCCATAAAAGCGAGGCCGAAACATCCGCGATCATACGGGGACGTTCCAGGTCATCAGCGCACCGGTAGCCGTACACCAGGCAGGACGTCATACTGGCGCCCGGCGAACCGAGGAGGAGCGGGTGGACCCACGGCAGGCGGCGTACGACGTCGTAGTGGTCGGAGGCAGCGGCGTGGACACCATCGTCCGCGTCGGCTCACTGCCGGTCCCACTCGCCGACTCGGTCCCCGTCGGCCCGATCGAGGAGTGGCCGGGCCACACCGGCGGCAACGTCGCCCTCGGCGCCCGCGCACTCGGCCTGAACGTCGCGCTGCTCGACTACATAGGCGACGACTGGATCGGCGCACAGGTACGCGAACGACTGGCCGGAGGCGACGTGGAGTTCGCCCCGCTGATCTCCCCCGCCGGCACGCGCCGCGCGGTCAACCTGGTGGACGCGACCGGCCGCCGGATGTCCTTCTACGACGGCCGCGACCCCGCCGACCTGCGGATGCCCCGGGACCACTACCTGCCCTGGCTCCGCCGGGCACGGCACGTCCACCTGTCCATCATGAACTTCACGCGCTTCCTCTACGACGACATCGAGGCGCTCGGCATCCCGGTCTCCACGGACCTGCACGACTGGGACGGAGTCGCCGACCACCACCGGGAGTTCGCCCTCCGCTCCGACCTCGTCTTCTTCAGCGCCGCGAAAACGGGCGACCGCGCCCCCACGCTGATGCGCGAGATCCTCCGGGAAGGCCGCGCGGAGATCGTCGTCGCCACGGCCGGCGCGGACGGGGCCTACCTGCTCACCCGCGACGGCGACACGACGCCTCTGCACGTCCCGGCCGCCGTCCCACCCGCACCGGCGGTGGACTCCAACGGAGCAGGTGACGCCTTCGTCTGCGGTTTCCTGTACGGCAGGCTCACCGGCCGGGACGTACGTGACTGCGCCCGCCTCGGCACGGTGGCGGGCGCCCACGCCTGTACGGCGCCGGGCTCGACCGCCCTCATCTCCGCGGCGGCCCTGCGCGCGGCGGATCCCGTTTCAGCGCACGCCGCCGTCATCCAGGAACGGCTCGCCGCCGACAGCGAATCCTGACGTCCGCGCGGAAGCCGTCACGGGTTGTTTATCCCGGCTGAAAATGCGTGAAAGCCTTCTTGACGCGTTCGAAGCGTCTGGATAACGTCGCGCCAGGCTTATGCCGCGCGTTGTCCAGCGCCATTTCCTGCGCCCGTCGACCAGGGCATGGCGATCGTCCGCATCAGGGAGGGTGCGACGATGACCTACACCCGACGACGTTTTCTCGCAGCCGGATCCGTCGGCGTGGCCGGGTCGTCGACGGCTCCTTCGCGAGTTATTCGACCCTGGAGGCGGCGTGGAACTACCGCTATCCGTGGGGTTCGGACCACAACGGCAGCGCCCGGATGTACGGCTCCGCGAGCGACCACAATCACGTCTATCTCGCGTCCTCCGGCGTACTCGAACTCAAGGCCGCGCATATCACGTGGGATGAGGGAAAGAGCTCCGCCAGCCCGTACCTGCCGATCCACTATCATTCGGGCGCCGTTCACGCGAAAACGCAGGTGCTGGTCAACGACCAGTTCCCCAATTGGGAGGTGAAGGGTGAGTTCCAGGCACCTTCCGCGCGCGGCACGTGGCCGGCATTCTGGCTGACCGGCGCGAATACCTGGCCGCCGGAGAGCGACATCCTGGAGTACAAGGGCGACGCGCGAAACTGGTTCAACACCTACCGGAACGCCTCCGGCGGGTGGTCGAACACGATCGTCGGTGTCTCCAACCCGGGCTCCTGGCACGGCTACCGAGCCTGGATCACGAAGGTGAACGCCACCGACGTCGACATCCACTACTACCTCGACGGCACCTGGGTCGGACAGCACCGGGGCGCCGGTTTCGTCGGCCAGCCGATGTGGATCATCATCAACCTGCAGATGGAAGGGTCCTCAGGATCCCCCGGCCCGACCACCGACACCTACTACCGGGCCCGCAACCTCTACGTCGGCCGCACCCGAGTCTGAGGCTCACTTCCCTTCTCAGGGGATGAAGGCAGCACCTGCGATGATTCCTGTCATGCACGCACGGATCACACCGGCCGAGGTGACCGACATCCACCAGGTACTTGCTGATCACCACCGGTACTGGGGAGACCGAGACCTTCGGCACCAGCACCTTCTAACGTTGGTGCGCGAGTTCGGTGAAACGTGCCTTGTCGCCCGAGCCGAGGACGAAATCCACGGGTACGTCATCGGGTTCGTCACCCCAACGGGTACCGGGTACGTTCACCTCATCGCCACTCGAGACGACACCCGCGGCACCGGCCTCGGGCGCCGCCTGTACACGGCGTTCGCCGACGCCGCGTATCGCCAGGGCGCACGGCGACTGAAGGCGATCACGTCCCCCGGAAACACCACCTCGATCGCATTCCATCGCAGCCTCGGCTTCGACGCGGAGGTCGTCAATAACTACAGCGGCCCCGGCCAGGCCAGAGTCGTCTTCCACCGCGTTCTGCCGCTCGACCCGGCGCAGCCCTGACGAGCCGGCCGTCCCCTCACGTGCAATCGCCCCCAGGTCGTCAAACGTCGCGAGTCCTGCCCGGCCGTCGGGGCCAGTGTGTTAGCCGCAGATCCCGTTCCCGCACCGCGCGCATGCGCCGCGCCCCTTGCATCCAGGAGCACGCCGTGTTGACCGCGCTGTTCGCCGCCCGCCCGGACATCCGCCTGGACCCGGGTTCGCCGCCGAGCTTCTACTACGGCGCGCGCGGCTTCGTACAGCACGGCACCGATGCCCTCCCCGTCCTGCTGGGACCTTAAATCTCCCCGTCATCGATCCTGAACCGGTCCGGCATTTGAGTGACCGCTTGAGAAGCCGATCTCTGCTGCCAGATACTTCGATCATGACTGTGCTGGAGACGGACCGGCTCATGATGCGGCCGCTGACGGGCGATGACTTCGACGATTACGCTGCGATGCTGGCCGACCCGCAGGTCGCAGGAGGGCTGGCGGAGAGTATCGGTACCTCACCCGCGGATGCTTGGCGAAGTCTCGCCATGTTCATCGGGCACCGGGAGATCCGCGGCTACTCCCACTGGGCGCTGGTGGAGAAAGCCACCGGCCGGTTCGTCGGGCGCGCCGGGCCCTGGCAGCCGCACGGGTTTCCGGGGCTGGGAGTCGGCTGGTGCCTGGCCCGAGAACACTGGGGAAAGGGCTACGCCACGGAGGCGGCCCGCGCCTCCCTGAACTACTGCCTCAAGGAGCTGGGCGCACAGGAAGTCATCTCCGTCATCCTGCCGAGCAACTCCCGCTCCATAGCCGTCGCGGAACGGATCGGCCACCGCCACCTGCGCGACATCCAATACCGCGGCCAGACCGCCCACCTCTACGGCCAGCGGGTGAGCTCGACCTCTCGATGAGACTCCGCGCGTCCTATCCCTGCCCATCGACCGGGCCGCGTTGCACAGGGACGGCCATGTCATCACCGGCTGGTACTCCTCGGCGGTCCCTGCTGCGATGGATTCGCCAAGCGTCCCCTCGCACAAGCTGCTCGGACACCACACCGACAACAATGAGTTTCACTACAATCACGATGCGTGACTCCCCCGGCCGCTGCTAACCGCCCTCGACGCGAGCACCCACATGCCGTCGCCTTCTTCAAACGCCACGTCGACGACGACCCCGGCGAGTCGATCCCCGGGCGTGACTTCTTGCGGTCCTGTCCCCCCACCGTGCGCGCGAAGTTCGCCGCGGTGTTGACGGCCGTGGCCGCCGCCCCGCCGTACAGGTTCGCAGGTGGCGGCTACTGGGAGGCGATGCACGGAGACATGTCGGGCTGGTTCGAGGTCCGTCTGGACGGGGTCAAGCCGGGTGGTGGCAAGGGCCGCCACCACTATCGCCTCTACTGTCTGCTGGATTACGAGGCCAAAGACGCCGAGAAGCCGCTGCTGGTCATCGTCGCCGGGCTACATAAGCCCTTCCGGACAACGGTAAACGCGGCCGAGTACGCCAGGGTGCGTCGGCTGGGCGACGAGTATCTGGCGCGCAATCCTCGTTCGCTCGGCTGATTCGGCGCTCAGGCAGGTTGCGTCGACTCGTACTGGGACCGCAACGTCACGAGCCTCTCGATCGCTGCCTGGCTGGCCGTGCCATTCCGCAACGGATCGGTTACCGCTTCCCGCTCCTCGTCAGGCAGCGGCTCGACCTTTATGCGCAACCCAAGGGCCGCGGCCACGTCGACGAGGGTCCCCAGTGTTGGATTGGGGTTCGTATTGCCCGCCGCGAACAAGCGACGAACGACCGCAGGCTCCGCTCCGATGGCCCTGGCCACCTCGGCCTTGGACAGGTTCTCGGCAAGCCGCGCCCGGTCCAGCGCATTCATGATCGCATCGACAGTCGCGATGCGGACCGACTCGCGAATGTACTCCCGGAGGAACTCCGGGTCCTCCAGGTCGGTTGCCAGATCCTTCCAGAACAGACTCGTCATCGCACTCACCCCCACAGCTCGAGCGTAACATCTATGCTACGCCCTGTCAGACTTCCGCTGGAAGCGTGATCGCATCAGGAGGTTTTGCAGGCCGCTGCTTCGAGCGACATGTACCGGCGGGTGCCTCGCGGTCGGTAGCCGATGCGTTCATAGACGCGTCGGGATCCCTCTCCCGAGTACTCCAGCCACACCGACCGCGCTCTCCTGGCGAACATGGCCTCGGTCAACGCCGCCGTGACCGCGGCGGCGACGCCGCGGCCGCGGAAGGCGGGCCGGGTGCCGACGCCCGCCAGTTCCGCCGTTCCGACGGCGGGTGGGGAGCAGGTGGCCCCGCCGGCGCAGCCGCCATCGGGGGCGCGGACGAAACGGACGGCTCCGCCGTTCTCCTGGGTGCGGCGAAGCCGGGCCGCGCCTTCCGAGGATGGCTCGAACTCGCCGCTGAACGCCTCCGACAAGGCCGCGTCGACCGCGGCGTAGTCCTCGTCCGAGCACGGGCTCTCCACGAGAATGGCGTCCGCACCGTCATTTCGCGGCATCGTCAGCGTTTCCGGGGTGCAGACCAGGTATTCGTGCACCGCCTCAGTGCTGAAGCCGGCCGTACGCAGCGCGGCCTCTACGGCGGGCGCGGCGTCGGGCGCGAACTCGAGGCGGGGTTTGAGGCGTCGCGTACGGAACGCCCCGATCAGTGCGGCGACGTCCTGACGGGTCGGCTCGGCGCCGGGCAGCGGCGTCGCATAGTTGACGTACGGGCTGGTGGTGCCGGGGTCAAAGCCCGCGACGAAGCCGCCCGTCTCAACGACGACGGGCCGGCGGCGCAGGTTGGCGACGGCGAAACTCTGAACGTTGGTGTCCACGGTGATGTCGACCTCACGTAATCAGTGGAGCGCTCACCCCGCGCAGGCGGGTGAGCAGCGCATGGGGCGGTGCGTCAGGCACCGGATCGTGGGGCCGCCGCGGGATGGCGTGGCACTGATGCCGCGAGAAGAGCAGACGGGCTCAGTGCCGACGGCGGCCGCTGAGGGACGCCGGGATCAATGGCTTCAGTCCTTTGCCGTGTGTGTACGTGCCGTGGAGCGCGCCAACATTCTCACGACGGCCGGGAACGACGCAACGGAGTAAGTCCGGCGGTGCCCGCATTGCCGCCGTCGTTGTCACCCTGTCGCCGCTGCGGACCCTGTCCGGTCCCAATCGCGTTGTTCGCACCGTCAATACCGACGGCAACGACCGATCGAAAAGACCGCCCGCCTCTCGCGATCTGGAGAGGCGGGCGGTCTGCGGTCAGGGCGAGCTCAGCTCTATGAGCTGAAGGTGACTCGGCCGGAGCCCGCTTCGTACACCGTTCCGCCGTCTCGGCGACCCGCGTACGTCGCGTCGCCCTTCACCTCCACCTGGCCGGTGGTGGGGAGGTCGATCTCGGCCTTCACGTTGACCGGGACGTCGACGGACAGCGTCATACGACCGCCGGTCTTGTGCCAGGACACCCGGACGTCGCCGCGCTGGGTCGGGACCGTGCCGGACGCCGAGGTGAGGCCGGACGCCGGTGGGCGTACGCGGATCTGGGCCGCGCCGGGAGCGGTGACCGTCACGCCGAGCAGGGTCTGCTGGACGTCGATGACCGGGGACGCGCCCCAGCCGTGCGACAGGCTGTCGCCGGTCTCCGGGGCCTCCCAGGACTCCCACGTGAACGTGCCGCCCGAGGCGAGGATCTTCGCCCAGCCGATGCTGTTCGGGTCGGTGAGGCGGGTGACGAAGGCGTTCGGGCGGGTGGCCAGGGCGGTCATCAGCCAGTGGACGGTCATCGGGCTCATCTGCAGGCCGAGGCTCGCCACGTGGTCGAGCACCGCGGCATCCGACGTGAGCCCGTACGCGACCGCGAAGGCGTTGGCGAGCTGGGAGGCGTGGGTGCTCTGCGAGCCGTCGGCCTCCAGGCCGTCGATGTAGACGCCGTCCGCGCGGCGCAGCTTGTTGTTGATCGCGCTGCTCAGACCGGCCGCGTCGCGCTGGAATGCGCTCGGGTCCTTGCCGAGGGTCTGGGCGGCGCGGGCGGTGGCGTTCAGGACGTCGACCGCGAGGATGTTGACGGCGGTCCGGGCCACGGTGTCGGTGTCGTAGCCGTAGCGGTTCGGCCAGTCGATGATGCCGTACTGGTACGCGCCGGACCCGCCGGCGAGCTTGGTGACCAGGCCGGTGGAGGGGTCGATGTAGCGGCGGACGTAGTCGGCGACGGCCGTCATGACCGGGTAGGCGTCGTTCAGGGTGGCGGCGTCGCCGGACTGCAGGTAGTACTCCCACACCCAGCCCGGGAACATCTCGGTGTAGTCCGGGATGTCGCGCTTGCCGTCGCCGTTCGGGTAGACGGCGTTGAGCCGGCCGTCCGGCCAGTAGCGTGCCTGGGAGGCGATGAACTCGCGGATCGCCTTACGGGTGAGGCGGCGTTCGCCCCAGCCGGACATCGTGGCCAGGGACACGTCGACGGAGTCGCCGAGGAACTGACCCTTCTCCCGGGTCGGCGTGTCGAGGAACTGCTCCTGCGAGTCGTACAGCGCCGACCGCTGCATCAGGTCGTACGCGGCGTCGACGCCACTGTTGGACGTGTGCAGCCGGGCCCGGGACGGCACGTCGGTGTGCTGGACGATCGCGCTGATGTCGTCCGCGGCGACATCGGCGTTGATCTGCAGGTAGCGGAAGCCTTCGTAGGTGTAGTAGCGGACCGTCTGGTCGCCGGCCCGCTCGGTGTAGCGGTAGGTCAGGTCGGTGGTCTGGTTGTCGTGCTTGGAGTTGGAGACCGTGCCGTCGCCGGCCAGCAGGTAGCCGGCGGTCATCGTCACCGCCGTGTCCTTGACGCCGTCACGGAACCGGACGACCGGCACGGCCGGGATGATTTTCCCGAAGTCGGCGACGACCCCGCCGGCGACCTTGGTGACCTTGACCGGGTGCACCGTCTCATAGGCGAGCCCGGACTCCTGGCCCTGGAGGTGCGTGAAGACACCCGCCGGGTGGGCGCCGACCACCTGCGGCGCCGTCCACGACGCGTCGTTGAAGCCGGGGCGGTCCCAGCCGAGCGGTTCGGCGGTGCCGTCGATGTCCTCGATGTAGTCGCGGCCGTCGCCGTTGCGGTACGACGTGGCCTTCCACTGCGCGCGGGCGACCTTCCAGGAGCCGTCGGTTACGACGACCTGGCGGGTGCCGTCGGCGTGGTCGACGACGACGCGCATCAGCAGGCCCGGTTCGCCCGACGGGCGTCCCTGGCCGGGGCCGTACCAGTGGTAGAGCGCGCCGACGGCGGCCGTCCCGCCCGGCCTGAGCAGGCGGGTGACGTCGACCGTCTTGTAGTAACCCTCGCCGGGGTAGGAGAACGCCGCGCCCCGGTCGACAAGCCGCCCGTTGACGTGCAGGTCGTACTGCTGGCTCGCGGCGACGTAGACGCGGGCGCGGACCACCGGGCTGCGGCCGACCGCGAACTCCTTGCGGGCGTAGGTGTAGTCGTCCTTCTCCGCCGTCGTGCGGCGGATCCAGTTCGCCTGCCAGTCGGCGTCCGCGAGGCCGGTGTCGAAGGCGGCCGGCCTGGCCCACGGCGACGTCTTGCCCGCGCGGTCCCAGGTGCGGACGGTCCAGGTGTAGCTCGCGCCGCGCGCCAGACCGTCCGGCCCGGCGACGTACGACTCCTGGGACGAGGTGACCTTCCCGCTGTCCCAGACCGTCTTGCGGCCGTCGGAGATCTTGATCTGGTACGCGGTCTGGACCTCGCCCGGGTCGACGTCGCGGGGCAGCCAGCCGAAGGCCGGACGGCCTTCGACGTTCAGCGGCCGGGTCTGGTCGCCGATGGTCAGGCCCGACGGCGCGAGGGGGGCGTGGTCCACCCCTGCCCACGCCGGGGCGGTCCCCGGCGCGCTCAGCGCGGCCAGCAGGACGGCCGCGGCTCCGGCGGCCGTCAAGGCCGCGGGGAGACGGTTCCTCATTACTGACTCCTCCTCTGCGATCACGGCCGGGTCGGCCGCCGTGCTCTTCCGCTCGGCGCCCCCGGCGCCGTGCGATTCCGCGTGCTCCCGCCCCGGGTGAGGCGGGAGCACGCGCGGGTCACTTCGACCGGAACGTCCACGTCCCGGAGCCGACCTGGCGCACCTCGCCGGAGCCGGGGACGTGCACCTCGGCGGTGCTGCCCGGCGGCACGGTGACCGTCAGCCGGATGCCGTCGTCCGTCTTGGTCCAGGACGTACGGGCCTCGCCGTACGGGGTGCGGTAGGTGGCCGAAGCCCGGGTCAGGTCGCCGACGACGGCCGGGGCGATGAGGAGCTTGCGGTAGCCGACCGAGCCGGGGGCCTGCTGGATGCCGGCCAGCCGCCCGGTGAACCACGAGTCGATCGAGCCGAGCATGAAGTGGTCCTGCGACTGGCCGCTGCCGCCGTCCCAGCCCTCGCCGAGCGTGGTGTTGCCGTGTACGACCTGGTAGCCGTAGCTGGGGCTGTCCGTCTGAGTGGCGATCTTGTAGATGACGTCGTCGGGCAGCACGCGGAACGCGCTGGGCAGCGAGATCTCGCCGAGCTGCAGGTGGTACCCGGCCGCCGTGACGCTGCCGACCAGGTGGTCGAGCAGGCGCTGCCGCTGGTCGGCCGGAACGGCGCCCATGTCGAGGGCGAGCGCCTCGGCGCCCTGGCCGCCGCCGGCGAAGGTACCGCTCGCGGTGTCGTAGTACTTGTCGGACAGGGCCTTCGCGCTGGCGTCCGCCTTGGCCCGGTACGCCGCTGCCTCGTCCGTCTTCCCGAGCGCGCCGGCGATCTTGGACATGGTGTCGAGGACCCGCCAGTAGCCGTACGTCCCGGAGACGAACTTCGGGAACGTCCGGTCCGGCGTGATCCAGTCGCCCAGGCTGTAGTCGGTCAGCCCGTTCACCGCCCGGGCCTCCAGGTAGGAGGCGTACTTCTGCATCGCCGGGTAGTAGGCGCGCATGGTGTCGGCGTCGCCGTAGGTCAGGTACAGGTCCCACGGCACGACGACGAACGCGCCGCCCCAGTTCGGGTCGTCGCGGTACGCCCCGGCCAGCACCGTGTAGTCCGGCACCGTGGACGGGATCAGACCGGTGTCGGTCTGCGCCTCGGCCATGTCCCGGACGACCTTGCGGAGCTGGGCCGCCATGTCGTAGTTGAAGGCCAGACCGCCGAAGACGAGGTGGTCCTGTTCGAGCCAGCCGAGCTTCTCCCGGCTCGGGCAGTCGGTGAGGATGCTCTGCATGTTGTTCTCGATCGCCCGGCGGATCAGGGTGTGGATCCCGTCGAGGAGGTCGTTGGACGAGGAGAACGAACCGGCCGAGGGGTTGTCGGCGTGCAGTGCCAGGCCTCGGACGGAGACGGTCGCGCCGGCGGGCACGCCGCGGAGCTCGACGTAGCGGAGGGCGTGGTAGGAGAAGTGCGGGTGCCAGGTCTCGGCGCCGTCGGTGCGCGTCGTGTACTGGTCCCAGATCGGCGCGCCGACGTTGCTGGTCAGCTGGTACGCGCGGCCGTTGTTGAGGCTCTCGGCCGGGTACATGCGCACCGTCGTTCCGGCGGGGGCCGTGATGGTCAGCTCGGGCCAGCCGGCGATGTTCCGGCCGAGGTCGAAGACCTGGTAGCCGTCGCCGGAGCCGACCTGGGTCCCCTGGAGGGTGTCCTGGACGCGGACCGGCTCCTCGATGCGGCCCGTCAGCCTGCCGCCGGGGCCGGTTACGGCGACCGGCTGCTGCCAGCCCGGCCGCTTCGCGCCGGGCCGGTCCCAGCCGGTTGGCTCACGACGGGCGTCGAAGTCCTCCCCGCCGTACCAGTTGGAGAAGGTGGTGCCGCCGAGGGTGGTCTGCCAGTCGGTTCCGCTGACGACGCGGCGGACGCTGCCGTCGGCGAGGGTGACCTCGAGCTGGGCGATCAGCTCCGGGTCGCTCTGCGTGCCGCCGAACTTGCGGTACCGGTCGGCGGTGGAGATGACGTTGGCGGTGCCGTTGCCGAGCCGGACGCCGATCGAGTTCCGCCCGGGCCGCAGCAGCCGCGTGACGTCGTACGTCGCGTACGGGACCTGGTCGGTGACGTCGGTGTTGCCCGGTTCGAGCACGGCGTCCCCGAGCCTGCGGCCGTTCAGCCCGGCCTCGTAGACGCCGACGCCGCTGACGTACAGGCGGGCGGAGCGGATCCTGGAGGGCAGCGCGAAGTCCTTGGCGAAGATCGGCATCGCCTCCGGGACCGGTGATCGCGGTGGCTCCTGACCGGCGACCGTCCGCACGGCGGTGAACGGCCCGGCGGCATCGTCGCCCGTCGAGACGGAGTAGTCGACGGGCGCGTACGGGACCTTGTCGCCGGCCGCCGGGACGTCGGTGCGCGGGAACAGCAGCACCTGGTCGAACGTCTTCGCGGACTTCAGGTCGACGGTGAGCGTGATCGGCTTGGCGGAGACGTCGTCGGAGGGGTACGCGGAGCTGGACCAGCCGGCGAGCTCCTGGTTCGTCGTCTCGGTCCCGTCGGTCAGGTAGCGCGGGAGCCACTTGTGGTTGACCTGGTTGCCGGTGTCGGAGCTCGTGACCGTCGTGTTCGCGGCCAGGTTCGTCCCGGAGGAGTCGCGGACCTCGAGCTCGGCGAGCTGCAGCCGCCAGGTCTTGTCCGGGAGGTTCTCCACGAGCGGCAGGCCGAGCCGGGTCACGTTGAGCCGGACATAGCGGGCGGTCGTCTCGGGCAGCTTCACCACGATCGGGGTCGGCTGCTTCTCCTTGAACCGCCAGTCCGGGTGGGTGATCCACTGGCCGGACCAGTCGGACGCCGACGTCAGGCCGGCCTCGAACCAGGCCGGTTCGCTCCACGCCGACGCGCCGCCCGAGCCGGTCCACACGCGCACCCGCCAGTAGACGCGGGTACGGCTGGCGAGCGCCTTCCCGGCGTAGTCGACGCGCTGGCCGGCGGAGGCGACCCGGCCGGTGTCCCACAGGTCGGGCCGGCCGAACCCGTCGGGGCTGGTCGCGGCCTGAATCTGATATGCCGTCTGCGCAGCCGAGGTCAGGCGCCAGGTCAGCGGCGGGGTCGTGTCCTCGATGCCGAGCGGTTCGGTGAGGTCGGCGGCGCGCAGGCCGGTGACGCCAGGGCGTTCACCGGCGTACGCGGGCACGGCGGTGCCGAACACCACCGCCAGCGCGGCAGCCGAGGCGGCGGCCCGTCGCAACGTGCTCATGCGTTCCGTCCTTGAGCGTGGAGGGCCGCGACGTCGGCGGCGGTGAGGGCGTGGTTGTAGATCCGGAAGTCGTCGACCTGGCCGTGCAGGTACGGGTGGGTGGGGTTCTGGGAACGGCCGAGGTAGTTCTGCGTGGTCGCGCCGAGCAGCAGCGGGCTCATCACGAGCGCGTCGTTGCGGCCGGACTCGGCGCCGTCGACGTACAGCACGCCCTTGCCGTCGGCGATGGTCACCGCGACGTGGCTCCAGGTGCCCGCCGGGATCGGGCCGGCGGCGTCGATGAAGTCCTCCCCGTCCATTCCGGCGATCTTCATGGCGAAGCGCGCCTTGCCCGTGCCGGTCCGTACGGCGAGGAACAGGTAGGTCATCTTGTGGAAGCCCAGGTCGAAGACGCGGGCGGAGTTGGCGAGCTCCTCCGGCCGTACCCAGGCCGCGATGGTCAGGGCGTCGAGCCCGCTGATCAGCCCGGGCGGCAGGGCGACGTGGCCGTCCTTGCCGTCGAGCGCGACCGCGCCGTCGCCGGTCCAGGTCGCGCCGCCGGCGAGCGTCGCGGCGGGCCAGGTCCTGGTCGCGTCCGCCGTCGTCGTGCCGCTGCCCTCCCCGAAGGAGTAGCGGGCGATCAGGCGCGGCCGGGACCGGTCCGGCGGGGTCGCCCAGTACACCGTGTACCGCTGGTGCTGGATCTCCGAGAACGGCATGAGCGTGACGTCGGCGCCGTCCGCCGTCGCGGTGAAGCGCAGGGAGTCCTCGGCGGCGCGCACGGAGCGCGGCTCGATCGCCGGGATCGTCTTCAGCTGCTGGGCACCGTACCCGCCGGCCAGCACGACCGGACCGTAGCTGACCGCCTGGACCTTCGGGTTGTCGGGGGCCTTCCGCCAGGTCAGCGCCATGGGCAGGGTGACCTCGACGGTGTCGCCGTCGCGCCAGCGCCGCTCGATCGTCACGTACGTGCCGGGCCGGGCCCGGCCCGCCTCGTGGCCGTTGATCCGGACCCGGGGATGACGGGTCCAGCCGGGGATACGGATCTTCATCGTGAACCGCGCGTCGCCGCGCACGGTCAGCCGGGTCGTGTCCTCCTGCGGGTAGCGGGTCTCCTGGCGGACGTGGACCCCGCGCTCGGCCCAGGTCACCTCCGAGGGGATGAACAGGTTGACGTACAGCGTGCCGCCGGTGTGGAAGTAGATGGAGTCGGCGAACTTCGTGTGCGTCTCCATGCCCGTGCCGTGGTCGCAGGAGAAGTTGGTGTAGTCGCTGCTGTAGCTGCCCGGGTCGGCGCCGAGACCGCCCTTGACCTGCCGCTGTGTGCCGGGCCACAGGCCGGTGTAGTACGTGCAGAACCCGTGCGCGGAGTCGGGGTCCTGCTCGCCGAGCAGCTGGTTGTACAGGGTCCACTCGTAGTAGTCCATGTACGCCGGGCTCGGGCGGTGGAAGAACAGCAGCCGCGACAGCTTGAGCATGTTGTAGCTGTTGCAGTTCTCGCAGGTGTTCTCGCCGAGCTGGGAGATGATCTGGTCCGGTGGGCAGAACATCTCGGCGTTGCTGTTGCCGCCGATGACGTAGGTGTGGTGGCGGACGACCGTCTCCCAGAAGTACGCCGCGATGTCGAGGTAGCGCGGGTCCCCGGTGGCCTCGTACTCCCGCACCGCACCGACGATCTTGGGGATCTGGGTGTTGGCGTGCAGGCCGGCCAGCTGGTCCTGCCGGTCGGCGAGCGGGCCGAAGACGGCCTCGTGGTCGAAGCGGCGGGCGGTGCGCAGGTGCGCGGGGTCGCGGGTCTGCAGGTAGAGGGCGGCGAGCACGTCGTTCATGCCGCCGAACTCCACGTTCAGCAGCGACTGCATCTGCTCGCTCGTCAGCTTCGCGGTGCGCGCGTCGGCCCAGGCGGCCATGCCGAGCAGCACGTCGAGGGCCTGGCGGTTCCCGCTGAGCTGGTACTGGTCGAGCAGCCCCGCCATGATCTTGTGGAGGGTGTAGTACGGCGCCCACGGATGGCCGCCCGCCTCGAGCTGGTCGAAAACCTTTTCCTCGAAGGCCGACAGATACCCGGTCGTGTAGCCCGCTCCCGGCCCCGCGGCCTGGCACTTGGCGAGCTCGCCGACGATGTACCGGGCCTTGGCGGCGTAGGCGTCGTCGCCGGTGTTCGCGTGCGCCTGGGCGAGGGCGGACAGCAGGTGCCCGGTGGAGTGGCCGCGCAACTGGACGTTCGGGGCCTCCCAGCCGCCGCAGGGCTGCGCCGCCGACGGCAGCCCGGCGGTGAGCCGGAACGTGTGCAGCAGCCGGTCCGCGTCGACGAACGTCAGGTAGGAGCAGGTCCGCGCCATGTTGTCGCGGAACCGGCTCTCCAACAGCGTGACGCCGCGCAGCGGGAACGGCGTCACGGCCGGGTCCCCGCCGGTCGCCGCGACGGCCGCCCGCCCCGGCAGATCCAGCAGGCCGGCGGCGGCCACCGCGCCGCCCGCGACGCCGAGGAACCCGCGCCGGCTGAACGGTGTACTCATCGCTCCCCCACTCGCTCGCTCGTGATCGTGTAGTGGCCCGCGCGCAGGCCCTCGAGGTAGACGTACTCGCCGTCGGTGTGCGCGCCGTACGCCGTGGCCCGCGTGCCGGTCCAGGCGAGCCGCCCGTTGACGAAGACCCGGACCTTGCCGCCGAAGGTCGGCACGCCCGCCCGGCCGGTCGTGCCGCGCGGCGCGGTCAGCCGCGCCCGGAACGCCCCGTGGTCGACCCGCCAGGAGGCGTCGACCGGGCCGTACTCGGTGGTGATCCGGCCCTCGGTGAAGGTCAGGTCAGCCGGGTGCGGGACGAAGTGGAAGGTGCGCCCGCCCGGCGAGTCGGGTGCGACGCCGAGGACGTAGAAGCTCAACGCGGGCGTCGGGCCGGTCGCCCAGCCGTGCGCGAGGCTGACGTACGTGCTGCAGAACACGCACGACTCCCCCGCCCGGTAGGACTCCCAGAAGGTGCTCTGCGTGCCGTGCGGGCTGGTCAGCATGTAGCCCCACTGGCGGCGGATCAGGTCCACGCCGGCCTGGTCGGCGGTCTGGCCGCCCGCCGCGAAGTGCGCGTTGACCTCCATGGACCCGGAGAACACGCCCGGGTTGCCCTTGTTCTCCGGCGCGGTCGAGCCGACGTCGTTCCAGTTGCCCGTGAGCGTCGTGCTGATCCGCCGGGCCTTGTCCTGGTCCGCCAGGCCGTACCAGACCGCGAGCGCGTTGCCGTCCTGCGGGTGGATGGTGGAGTTCGGGTAGAACTTGTACGCCCCGGCGGCGTCGTCCCAGAAGTTCGCGTCGATGGCGGTGCGCAGCGCGGCGGCCCGGCTCGCGTACGACGCGGCGAGGGCCGTGTCCCCGCGCACGGTGGCCAGCTCCGAACCGGTGCTCAGCACGCGCCACAGCAGGACGTTGGCGATGAGGTTCTCGCCCTTGGCGAGGATGCGCACCGAGTCGCCGGTGCCGGTGATGGACAGCAGCCCGTTCGCGTCGACCTTCGCGGTGCTGTAGTCGACGCCGTGCTTGTAGGCGTCCCACACGCTCGCCAGCCACGCCGTGTCGCCGGTGTAGCGGTAGTAGTCGTAGCTCGCCGACAGGGTCCACAGGTGGTAGGTGTCGGAGCCGTACTTGTTCATCATCGGCCCGGAGTACGGCAGCTCGCCGGTGTCCTTCTGGTGCTGGTACACCGTCGTGAGCGCGTTGCGCGCCGACACCGTGTCGCCGAAGGCGGCGTACGCGGCGGGGATCTCGATGCCCAGATCGCCCGGCCACACGGTCCGGTCGCGCTTGGCGCCGTCCACGAGGATCGTGTCGCCCACACCGACGTCGCCGGTGTTGTCCCACAGCGCCGCGGGCGGCTCCCAGACCCTGCCGGTCTTGGGGTCGATCGTGTTGAGCTGCATCGTGTACACGCCCGCGTACCAGATGCGGTTGAGCAGCGGGTCGCTGGAGTAGAAGTGGTTCGCGTAGTCGGCCGGGTGCTTCATCGTCGGCGCGGCCGTGAAGTGCAGCGACGCGCGGTCGAGGTCGACGCTGCCGGCGGAGTCCAGGAAGACGGTCAGGTAGCGGAAGCCGCCGCGCAGGTTCTGGGCGGGCATCGTGTAGGTGGTCGCGCCGTCGACGTCGGCGTACAGGACGCCGTCGCGGCTGCGCGGGCCGCCGGTGGAGGTGTCGGAGTTGGTCCCGACGTAGTCCGGGGACTCGTTGAACGCCAGGCCGACCCGCTGCGGGCCGTCCGAGGCGGCGAAGTGCAGCGTGACCAGGCCGCTGACGTCCTTGCCGAAGTCCAGCGTGACGTACGAGCCCGTGCCGGTCAGGCGGGTCCGCCGGCCCGTGAGCACGGCGGACGGGTCGGTCACGGTGCCGTTCGTGTTGTAGATGGCGACGGGCCGTACGGTCCGGGTCCGGGGCGAGAGGTTGTAGGCGTCCCACGGCCGGGCCGCGGACCGGGACGGCGCGGGACCCGCGGTGGCGGGCGGGACGGACAGGACCGGCGCGACGAGGGCGGCCAGTCCCACGGCGGTCAGGGGCAGGCGTCGCTTCCAGGGGCTCATGCGATCTCTCAGGGTCAGGAGGAAACGAGGGTTCGGGGCCGGGCCGGGCGCGAGGAGACGGAGGATCCCCGCGACCGGCCCGGCCGGTCAGGAGGCGGAGGTGGAGGTGCAGTCGGCGCCGTGCGCGGCGGGCCGGGCGCCGCCGCTCAGGCAGTGGAGAAGCGTCGTTCTCATGGGGTACCTCGTCTCTGTCGGGGGCGTCATCCGGCGATCGCCGCCTGCACGTACGGCACGAGGCGAACGGGGCCGATCAGGCCGTACGCCTGCCGGGGCGCGCCGCCGTAGACCGAGGGGTCGGACACGCGCAGGCGGTTGTTCAGGGTTGTCGCGACCTCGACCTCGATCGTGTTGGCGCCGCGCCGCAGGTACGGCCCGGCGTCGACGACCGGGTTGATCTGGTCGACCGCCGGCAGGCGCCGCCCGTTGACCGTGACCCGGCAGGTGTCGAACACCTGGCCCAGCTGCAGGTACGCGCCGTGCGCGCGGGTCCAGGAGGCGGGCAGGTCGACCGTCGTGGTGTACCGGCCGATGCCCGAGACGTCCGCGAGCTCCGGGATGTCGGGCCAGGCCTTGAGCGCGTCGAGCGTCAGCCGGTGGGTGACCGTGGCCGTCTCGGTGGCGGACGCGCCCGGCTCCCGGCTCTCCACCTCGAGTTGCCAGGTCCCCGGGGTGATCGGCGCGGGGACGTCCGCGACCGTCGTCCGTACGATCCGGCCGGTGGACAGCGTCGTGGCGTACGTCCCGGCCGCCGTCGCGCGGATCACCAGGTCGCCGTCGGCGAAGCGGGCCTCGGCGGCCTCGGTGCTCGTGACGTGCGTCCGGCCGCCGCCGGAGCCGAACCGGCCCGGCCGGGCCAGCGCGACGACGGTCGCCTGACCCGGCTGCAGCGCCACGCGGACGGTGACCCGGTCGCCGTCCTCGGTGTAGGTCGCGATCCGCTCGGCCTCGCCGGTCCACGGGTCGAGCGCGTACGGCACGGCGTCCTTGACCGTGCGCGTGAACGACACGGCGTGGTCGATCGCGGCCACGGGTGGCTTCACCGACTCGGCGTGCCGCCCGTTGCACAGGTAGTAGTAGTCGACGCCGTCGTCGTGGCGGCGGGCGTTCAGCAGGGTGGAGCTCTGCGCGTACGTCACCTCCGGCGCGACGCCGAGGTCGGCGAGCGCGGCCGGGACGTTCGCCTTGTCGGCGACGACCCGGACCTTCGGCTCCTTGACCAGGTCGGCGACGACCGCGCGCAGGCGACCGTTCTCGGTGTCGGACCCGAGGCCCGGCACGGTCGGCGCGGACCAGTCGCCGAGCAGCACGATCGGCAGGCCCGCCCTCGCGTACCGCAGCAGCCGCTCGGCGGCGAACACCGTCAGCGTGCACTCCGAGCCCGCGAAGAAGTCGCCCTCCACGAAGATCGCCTTGTAGCGCGGCCCGTCCGGGGCGAACCGGCCGCCGGAGACCGTGGCGTTGGGGAGGGCCAGCAGCGGCTCGCTGACGAACTGGTGGGTCCAGCCCAGCGGGACGCCGCTCGCGGTGAACCAGGACGCGCCGATGCCGGTCGCCGTATATCCGGTCTGCCGGAAGATCGCGACGTCGGCGCGGGCCGTGCCGGACTGCAGCACCTCGTGGACGCGGCTCAGGTAGCCGGAGATGTCCTCGGCGTGCACCCAGGTGGGCTGGCGCGGCCCCCAGGACTCGCTGTAGCCGATGGTGCCGTTGTACGGCGTGAAGGCCGCGAAGCCGGGCCACTTCACCCCCGGCGCCGTGGCGTAGGAGAAGCCGTGGATGACCGCGCGGTTCAGCCCGGCAGCATACGCCCCGCCGACCGTCAGCAGGAAGCGCTTCCACGTCGTGTTGTACGCGCCCCCGTTGTACGCGCCGATCTCCCCGGACAGCACGGTCTTCCCGGCCATGTCCCGGCCGCCCGCGAGACAGCGCCAGTCGTCGAGGTTCTTGAACCCGATCGACTCCCCCTCGGGGACGTCGAGGATCGCGGCGGAGGCGATCGCGTCGGTCTGCAGGCCGTACGGCTGAGCGCGCAGGTCCAGGCCGATGGAGTGCGCCCACTTCTTCAGCGCGGTGACGTGGTGCTCGTTGAACAGCTGGGACACGACGTCCCAGAAGTCGTGGCGGACGTGCCGGGTCAGCGCGGCCTCGTAGGCGAAGACCTGGTTGCCGCTCTTCTGGACGATCGCCGGCAGGTACGGCGCCAGCGCGTAGCCCTTGCGCCGGGCGAACTCCGCGGGCAGGTCCGGCGTCCACTGCAGCGCCTTGGTCTCGATCTCGATGGAGTCCTCGAACAGCGTGGCGCCCGCCCGGCGGATCAGGCGCCGCACGTCCTGGGTGAGGATGTGGGACTCCCAGTAGTCGGTCACCGCCCGGGTGCCGGCCGCGCTGAAGTGGTCGACGACGTACGCCGCCGGGCTCGTGTGCGGGCCGGACTCGGGGGTCTGGCCGGAGCCGCGCTCCCAGTGGGCGATGACCACCCAGGAGCCGTCGGACGGAGCGGTCCAGCTCAGCCGCCCGTCGGCGACCCTGCCGGTCAGGTCCTGCACGGACGCGAGGTCCAGGCCGGTCTCCTTGCGCGTGGAGTTGGCGGTGTTGACGCGTGCGGCCTGCACGAGCAGGAGTCTCTGGGCGGTCACCGTCGCGGCGGGCGCGATCGCGGGCGCGGGCACCGGTCCGTCGTACGTCGCGTCGGCGGCGACGGTCGCCGAGCCGTACGCCAGTTCCTTGACCGCCGCCGGGCCGTCCGGCGTGATGGTCGGGACGGCGGCGGGCCAGGCCGGGCCGATCGTCAGGTCGATGGTCACGCCGCGCCGGCGGGCCTGGTCGAGGGCGGCCTCGACGGCGTCGACCCACGCGGGGCTTCCCCAGCCGTGGCCGGCGGGATCCAGCACCGACTTGTCGGCGATGCTGTGGTGCACGGCGGCGATCTCCGCGCCGCCGAAGCCGGCGTCGGCGATCTGGTCGACCTCGCGCCGGATCTCGGCGGGGTCGACGTTGCCGTCAGGCCACCACCAGCGGAACTTCGGTGCCACGGCCGCGTCGGGCCGGGCGAATCGGCCGGCCGTCCCGGCCTGGGCGACGGCCCCGAAGGGCGTACCCGAGACGACCGCCGCTCCCGCCGCGGCCGTCCCGGCCGTCAACAGGAAGCCGCGGCGCGTGAAGCCCGCTCCGCCCACATCGCTGACTGACATCGTTCCTCGCATTCAGGGGATCCGATGGGGAGGGCGACGCCGCCTGGGCGGACGCCGCCCTCCCCACCGGCGACCGGCTGACACCGGCCGTGGTTCTTACGGGAGACCTCAGGAGGGATAGCCCTCCAGCTCGATCACCCGGCTGTACTTGTGGTCGTTGGAGTCACGGACGACGACGCGCAACGCGGACGCCTGGACCGGATCGACGGTCCGCTCGACGACGCCGGCGGTGTTCCCGCGCACGGTCGCGAGCGGCTGCCAGGTGCCGTCGACCCGCGCCTCGAGGTCGAAGTCCCGGATTCCGGACTTCGCCGCGGACGATTTGGTGCTGTTCAGCGTGAAGACGCGTACCCGGCCGAGCGTGACCGGGGCGTCCCAGGTGGCGGTGAGCGTGTCGGGCCACTCGGCGGAGGTGTCGTCGTTCCAGCCGCCGACGCCGTTCAGCCAGACCTCCGAGTCCGTCCCGCCGTCATTGGTCCAGGCCGGGTCGGAGCCGCTGTGGGTGCTCGAGGCCGACATGGTCGCGAGGCGGACGAGGTTCCCGGTCACCGCGACCGGCGCGGACGCGCTGTCGTCGCCGGCCGTGAGCGTCACCGTCCCCGACGTGACCCCGCTGTCCTCCTGTTTCAGCGCGACCGGGATCTCGGCCGAGCCGTGCGCCGGGACGCGTACCGGCGCGCCGGACACCGTCGCCGCGAAGCCGGACGACGCCGTGGCGCGCGGCCGTACGGTGACCGCGTCGTCCTCCAGGTTGGTCACCCGGAACCGCGCGGACGCCGGGTGACCGGCCACGACCGGGACGTTCACGCCGAAGGGCGGCTCCACGGCGAGCTGTGTCCGGTCCGGAGCGACCGCGGACGCGGTCGTCACCGTGAACGACCAGTGCCCGGAGCCGACCTCGTAGACGCCGTAGCCGTTCTGCGCGCCGATCGACGTCGCACCGGCGGGCGCGGCCACCCGGTCGCCGCCGAGCAGCGGCACCTCGACGCGCGCCGGGGCGCCCGGCGGCACCGTCACGTCGAGCCGCAGCGTCCGGCCGTCGCGCCGCCAGGAGCTGGCGACCTCACCGCGCGGCGTCTCGTACGTCCCGCTCGCGCGGGTGAGGTCGCCGACGACCGCCGGGCGGATCACGAGGTTGGTGTAGCCGGCGCCGCCGTCGGCCTGCCGGATGCCGGCCAGGCCGGCGTTGAACCACTCGTCGATCGCGCCGAGCATGAAGTGATCCTGCGAGCCGTAGCCGGTCGGGCCGTCCCAGTACTCCGTGAGCGTGGTCGCGCCGTGCACGACCTGGTAGCCGTAGCTCGGCGCGGTGACCTGCTGCGCGACCTTGAGCAGCACGTCGTCCCGGCCGGCCGCCGACAGCACCCGGAACACCGAGGGCAGCGCGATCTCCCCGACGGTGAGGTGGTAGCCCTTGGCCTCGATGCCCTTGACGAGGTGGTCGGTGACGGCCTGCCGCTGGTCGGCGGGCACCACGCCCATGTCGAGGGCGAACGCGTCACTCGCCTGGCTGCCCGAGCCGTACGCGCCGTCCTTGAGGTACTTCGCGTTGAACGCCGCGCCGATCTTCTGCGCCGCGCTCTCGTACCCGGAGGCGTCCTCGCCGAGCAGCTTGGCGATCTTCGCGAGGGCGACGGCGTCGCGGTAGTAGCCGTAGCTCGCCGCGAGCCCGACGGGAGTGGAGGAGTCGGTGGTGGCCCAGTCGCCGTAGCCGTAGTCGAGCAGGTTCCCGCTCGCCTTCGACGTCAGGTAGTCGAAGTACTTCCGCATGGCCGGGAAGTAGGTGCGCAGCGTCCCGGCGTCGCCGTACGACTGGTAGTGCTGCCAGGCCGACAGGATGATCGCGCTGCCCCAGTTCGGGTCGTCGCGGGCCGCGCCGCTGAAGACGACGTACTCGGGCGCGATGTCGGGCACGTGCCCGTCGGGCAGCTGTGCCTCGGCGACGTTCTGGAGGAAGTCGCGGTAGTACGCCTCGACGTCGAAGTCGCGGGCGACGGAGCCCTGCACCAGGTGCGTCTGCTCCAGCCAGCCGAGCTTCTCCCGGTCCGGACAGTCGGTGAGGATGCTGAACATGTTGCCCGCGATCGACGCCTCGACGATCTTGTGGATGTCGTTCAGCAGCAGGTCGGAGCTGGCGAACGTGCCCGCGGTCGCGTTGCCGGCCCGCAGGACGGTCGCCTCGGCCGTGTCCTTGTCCGGCGCCGACGGCAGGCCGGTCACCTGGAGGTACCGGAATCCGTGGTACACGAACCGCGGACGCCAGGTCTCGTCGCCGTTCCCGGCGAAGGTGTAGCGGTCCTCGACCGGCGGCTGCCGACTGCCACCGGCGATCATGGTGCCCTGGTCGACGAGGCCGTCGTCGCCGAGCCGCTCCCCCGGCTTGACGGTGATGGTCGTGCCGCGCGGGCCGCTGACGTGCAGGACCGGCCAGCCGGAGACGTTCGCGCCCAGGTCGAAGACGTACGTCCCGGACTCCGGGTGCGTGATCCGTACGGTGTGCTCCCGGCCGACCGGGACGATCGGCGGGGACATCCGCGCCGCCACGGCGATGCCCGGGTCGGCGGTCTCCGCGGCGGCCTTCCAGCCGCTCAGGTCCGCACCGGGCCGGTCCCAGCCCGGCTGGTCGCGCCGCGCGTCCTCGTCCTCGCCGCCGTACCACTGCGAGAACGTCGTCGGGCCCAGGTCGGTGCGCCAGGAGCCGTCGGTGGCGATCCGTTGCGTCGTGCCGTCCTTCAGCGTGACCTCGAGCTGGGCGAGCAGGCGCGGCGGGCCCTGCGCACCGACGTACTTGGTGTACCGGTCGGCGGTCGGTGCCACGTTGTAGGTGCCGTTGCCGAGCCGCACGCCGATGGCGTTGCCGCCCTTGCGGAGCAGCTTCGTGACGTCGTAGGTGGAGTAGACGACGCGCTTGCGGTAGTCGGTGTTCGGCGGCTCGAGCACCGCGTCGCTGACCGGCCGTCCGTTGACGGTGGCGTCGTAGATGCCGAGCGCGGTGACGTAGAGGCGGGCGTTGCGCACGCCCTTCGCCAGGTCGAACTGCCGGGCCAGCAGCGGCAGCGGCGGGAAGGTCGTGTGGTATGCCGGTGGCGGCTCCTGGCCGGTGACCGTCGCGGCGGTGGCGAGGTTCACGGCGTCGTTCCCGGTCTGCAGGGTGAAGTCGACGGGGAAGTTCGGGGTCTTCTCGTCGTCGGTCATCACGTCGGTGCGCGGGTAGAGCACGACCTGGTCGAAGTGCCGGCTCTGCCCGAGGTCGAGCTGCAGCCAGATGTGGTGGCCTGGATCTTGGGACTTGTAGGAGGGGCTGGTGTAGCCGTACGGCGCCTGCTCGCTGGTGAGCGACCCGTCGGTGACGTACGCCGGCTGCCACTTGCCCGGGTAGTTGCCGATCTCGGAGGCGGTGACGGCGGCGCCCTTGGCCAGGTCCTCGTCCGGGTGCGCGGAGTCGGCGACGACGATCTCGGCGAGCTGCAGCCGGGAGACGAGCGAACTCCCCTCGGTGATGGGCAGCCCGAGCTTCGCCACGTCGACCCGGACGTAGCGGGCGTCCTGCGCCGGGACCTTGACCGTGACCGGGGCCGGTTTCCGGTTCACCCACCGGTCGTCGCCGATCCACTTGGCCGACCAGTCCGTCTTGGCGAGCAGGCCCATCTCCCACCAGGCGGTGCGGCTCCACGACGACGCGCGGCCCGCGCCGTCCCAGACGCGCACGCGCCACCACACCCGCTGCCGGGACTTCAGTGCAGCGCCCTTGTAGACGGCGCTCACGGCCGTGGCGGCGACCTTGCCGGAGTCCCACAGGTCGGGGTGGTCGAGGCGGTCCGGGGCGGTGGCGGCCTGCACCTGGTAGGCGGCCTGGGCCTCGTTCCGGCCGGTCGCCGTGGGCTTCCAGCTCAGCGTCGGCGTCGTGTCGTCGACGCCGAGTGCCGTCTCGAGCGCGTCGGTGCGCAACCCGGCGACGCCGAGCCGCCCGCTGTCCGCGTGCGCGGGCAGACCCGGTGTCAGGGCCAGCGCGACCGCGGTCGCGCAGGCCGGGATGAACCTCATGGGGGCTCCTCGTCTCCTGGTGATGTCAGCGCTCGACGGACGTGTGGAACTTCAGGTCACGCGCGGGTTCGGAGGTGAATCCCGCACCGCCGTCGGTGCTGATGGCGGAGGTACCGCCGGAGTAGGGGTCCTGGTCGTTGAAAGCGACGCCGTAGCAGCCGGTGGCGGCCGACGTGCCGAGGCGCAGGGCGTACTCGGTGCCGCGCCGCACCGGTACGCCGGGTCGCAGGGTCAGGTCGCGGGCGGACCAGCCGATCGTGCTCGCCGGAACGGACGCCGACCACACCGTCGTCCCGGTGTGCCGGTCGACGAGCCGCACGTCGAGGGGGTCGGACGGCGGGGTCCGAAGGACCCGGCCGGTCTCCGTGCCGTCCTTGAAGACGGTCACGGCGAGCGAGGTGAGCCGGCCCGTGCGCCCGGCCGTGAAGCCCTGCTCGCGCCAGGTGGCCCCGGCGATGTCGCACGTGGTGCGGAATCCGGTCACGCCGCTGGTCTGGTCGACGGCCCGGATGGGCCGCTGGTGGCCGGGGTGGCCCGGGTCGAGGTGGATTCGCGAGTTCGCGCAGGTCAGTGGCTGGATGGCGCCGTCCGAGCCGAACGCGAGCGGCTGCCAGTAGTAGTTGGCCAGCGCCTCGTTGGTGTGGAAGTCCCACAGGTCGCTGAAGTAGAGGTACGTCGGCGCGCCGTGCCGGGACGGCAGCGTCGCGACCTGCGCCGGTTGCCCGCCGCAGGAGTCATCGCTGATCTTGATGCCGCTGGTCGGGACCACCCACCGGGAGAAGTCCCCGGAGAAGTCGTCGGACAGCAGCGTCCGGCCGTCGGCCGAGGTGACGTTGACGTTGTCGAACCGGGCGGACTCCAGGTTGGCGCCGTTCCACTCCCGGAAGCCGACCTTGCCGGTGGCGTACGTCGTGTCGGTGTAGGTGTCCACCCGGACTCCGTCGATCGACGTCGTCAGCGTCGCGCCGGACGCCGTGACCGCGACGTGATGCCACTCCCCCGCGACGATGGGCTTGTCCAGCGGCACGACATGGCTCGCCTGGGTGGCCCCGGCCCGGCGCAGCACGCTCAGCTTGCCGTTCGCCGACCCGGAGCCGGTCAGCAGGAACAGGTAGCCGTAGTCGTCGCGGTTCATCCGCACCGAGAACCCGGCCTGCGCCGACGTCCCCGAGGTGGTGGGCAGCGGCGCGACGTCGAAGGAGAAGGTGTAGTCGCTCCAGTCCTCGCCCTGCTGGGACAGCCCGTACAGCCCGCCGCGCGCGGTCAGCGCGCCGTCCTCGGCCGTCCACGCGTCCCGCCCGCGCCACGGGCCGAGCGGGCTCTTCGCGGTCAGGTAGGCGGTGCCGGTGCCGGTGCAGTACCCGCAGTTCGGGTCCGACATCGTCAGGTAGTACGTGCCGTCCCGCTTGAAGATCGACGGCGCCTCCACGCGGGTGACGCCGGTGATGTCGTACGGTCCGGCGGCGCGCAGGTAGTCGGCGGTGAGCTCGATGACCGCGATGTGCCAGCCCGCGTTGCTGCAGGTGAGATAGGCCTTCCCGTCATCATCGACGAACACGGCCAGGTCGGCGGTGCAGTGCGTCTGGTCCGGTAGGTCCGGGACGGGCTGCTCGGTGAAGGGCCCGGTCGGCGTGCGGCTCGTGTAGACCCGGAACTTGTCGGCGGCGTCCTGGTCGTTGACCCACATGACGTACCTACTGGTCGCCCTGTTGTAGACGACGTGCGGGCGGAAGCAGTACCGGCACGAGCGGGGCGCCACGACGTGCCCGCGGTCGGTCCAGTGCGCCAGGTCGGGCGACGAGTAGACCTTGAAACCGCAGAACGTGTCGTTGTTCTGCCACTGGTAGCCGCAGTCGTAGCTGGTGCCGTACAGGTAGTAGGTCCCGCCGAACCGCGCGATCGCTCCGTCGTGCGCGTCCACCGCGTTGCCGTCGGTGTCGAACCGCACCACTTGGTTCCCGGCCGCGTCGAAGTTCGCCAGGTCCGTGTCGACCGCGGCCCGGGCGGGCGCCGTGACGACGAGCAGCCCGCCCAGCGCCATGGTCAGCGCGAGTACGAAGCGGATTCCGCGCATGCCGAAGAAACTCGCCACACCGTCTCCTATGCGTGAGTCCCCCGACCCGGAAAAGAACTGGTATCAGGCGCGTACGTCGATCAGTTCCACCTCCAGGAGGTCCGCGAGGGCGCGCAGGTCGGCGATCCGGTGGCCGGTGCCGAGGGCCCAGTGGTGGGAGATGCCGGTGGCGCTCCAGGCGTCGGTCCAGTCCCCCGGGTCGCAGCCGAAGTCGACGCGCGAGGTGGTGTTGCCGATCTGCAGCAGCGGCCCGTCGACGACCTCGCCCTCGGAGGCGACGAACGCGAACCGGCCGTCCCGTCCCTGGCGGATGCCGAACGCCGTCACCGGCCCGTGCTTGACGTCGAACTCCACCGACACGCCCCAGCCGCGCTTGCCGTGGTAGACGCCCAGGCCGCGCAGCAGCGGCTTGGAATCGCTGATGGCCAGGTGGGCCGGGCCGTCGTGGCCCATCTCGACGTGGCCCCGCTGGAAGTCCAGCGCCTGCAGCTCGGTGAAGGAGCCGCCCGCGCCGAGCCGGTCCATGATCAGCATGGCGAGGGAGGTCCGCAGCTCGTACTCGCCCGCGGCCGGAACGCCGCGCGCGGTCAGCAGCGACGAACCGAGGATCATGCCCGCGCCGAGACGTTCGTGGATCTCGCCGTCCAGGCCCCGGTGGTAGTAGGCGAGGCTGTCCAGCTCGAAGTCCTCGACGAGCCGGTCGAGGCCGGCGGCGACGCGCGCGGCCCAGGAGAAGTCCTCGTCGTTGACCGAGTCGGCCAGCTCGAAGATCTCCGCGGCCTCCTTCTTCTTGGCCTCGGCCTCGGCGTCGGTGACCTTCTCCACGCGGACCCGCAGGTCGTCGAACTCCAGCACCTCCATGTGGCCGCCGAAGTTCGCCGGCACGAGGGTCAGGTCGGTGGAGACGTCGAGCATGCCCGGGTACAGGTGGCCCATGAGGCCGTGCCGCCCCCGGCGCAGCGCCGCCCGTACGCCCGCCGCCCGCACCCAGCGGCCGATCTTCGCCCAGGCCCGCTCGTCCTCGACGTAGCCCGACACCGAGCGGAACGGGATGCCGCAGCGCTGGAACGCGTTGGCCATCTCCGGCAGCGGGCAGGCGCCGCAGTAGGCCAGCCACTGGCCGGTGTCGAAGGTCGCGTGGTCCATCGACTCGGTCGGCTGCAGGTTGATCAGCAGCACGGGGGCGCCGCTGCGCTGGGCGATCGGCACCAGCATCGTCGCGGTCATGTACGTGGTGAGGAATCCGACGATGAGGTCGCAGCCCGCGACCCGCAGCTTCTCCGCGGCGGCGGCGCCCTCCTGGGCGTCGGAGATGAAGCCGACGTCGACGACCTCCGCCCCGAGCCCGCGCATCCGCTCGGACACGCGTTCGGCGGACCGCTTGAGCTGCGGCAGCAGGTCGGGGAACTGCGGCCAGTACGCGCCGAGCCCACCCGCGACGAGACCCACCCGGATTTTCGTGTCGACGGTCATCTTCTAACCTCCTTTGGAGACGGCGGGCCCGCGGCGGCCGGTGCCGCGAGCCCGCCGTCGGTCTTTCAGGCGCGGGTGCTGAAGTGCCAGCGTCCCGAGCCAATGGTGAACACGGCGTTGCCGTCCTGCATGCGCACGAAGCGTGCGCCGTCCTGGGTGACCTGATTCGCGCTTCCGGCGGGCACCCACACCTCCGCGGTCGTGTTGACCGGAACGGTGGCGTCGAGGGTGAAACGGCCTCCGGAGACCGACCAGCGGCTCGCGATCTCGCCGTAGTCGGACCGGTAGGTCGCCGACGCCCTGGTCAGGGATCCGCCGGGCCTCGGGTGGATGACGACGCTCCGGTAACCGGGCGACGCCGGGGCGATGCCGCCGACGTTCTGGTACATCCAGTCGCCGACCGAGCCGAGCCCGTAGTGGTTGAAGGAGTTCATGCCGGGGTCGTTGAACGTGCCGTCCGGCTTGATGCCGTCCCAGCGCTCCCAGATGGTGGTCGCGCCCTTGTCGATCTCGTAGCCCCACGACGGGAACGTCTTCTGCTCCAGCAGCCGGTACGCCACGTCGGTGTGCCCGGTGCGGGTCAGCGTCGGCAGCAGCTCACCGGTGCCGAGGAACCCGGTCGTGAGGTGCCCGCCGTGGGCGTCGATGTTCGCGACCAGCTTGTCGGCGGCGGGCTTGACCTGGCCGTCCGGCAGAAGGTTGCCGGCGAGCGCCAGGACGTAGGCGGTCTGGCTGCCGCCGCCGACGGTGCCGTCGGACGTGACGTACTTCGCGTCGAACGCGTCCCGGATCTGCCCCCACAGCGTGCGGTAGGAGGCCGCCGCGGCGTGGTCGCCGATCGCGTCCGCCATCTGCGCGACCAGGTCGGTCGAGTGCGCGAAGTACGCGGTGCCGATCAGGTCCTTCGGGGTGTCGTCGTTCACGTTCAGCCAGTCGCCGTAGCCCTCCGCCGGCCTGATCAACCCGGTGCTGTGCGCCTTCAGGTAGTCGATCCACTTGTTCATCGCCGGATAGCGGTCGCGCACGACCTGCAGGTCGCCGTAGCGCTGCCAGAGCGTGTACGGAATGACCACGCCCGCGTCGCCCCAGCCCGCCGTGCCCGAGCCCCCCGCGACGGCCGGGGCCACGTCGGTGAACGCGCCGTCGGCGGTCTGGTCGTCGGCCAGGTCGGTGGTGAACTTGGCGAGGAAGCCGTCGGCGTCCATGTTGAACGTCGAGGTCGGCGCGAACGCGGCGATGTCACCCGTCCAGCCGAGCCGCTCGTCGCGCTGTGGGCAGTCGGTCGGGACGCTGAAGAAGTTGCCCTTCTGACCCCACACGATGTTGTGCTGGATCTGGTTCACCAGCGGGTCGGAGGTGGTCAGCGTGCCGTTGGCGGGAGCGTCGGCGTGCGCGACGACGCCGGCGACGGCGTCCAGGCCCGGCGTGCCCGGATAGCCGGTGACCTCGACGTACCGGTAGCCGCGGTAGGTGAAGCGCGGCTCGTACGTCTCGGTGCCGTTGCCCTTGAGCGTGTAGCGGTCGGTGTCGACGGCGCCGCGCAGGTTCGTGGTGTAGAGCGTGCCGTCCGGGTTCAGCACCTCGCCGTTCCGCAGGGTCACGGTGGTACCGGCCGAGCCGGAGACCGTCAGGCGGTTCCAGCCGACCATGTTCTGGCCGAGGTCGAAGATGAACACGCCCGGCTTGGGTTCGGTCCGCTTCACCGGGTGCAGCACCGTGTCCTGCCGCACCGGCGGACCGGCCTGGGCGACGAGGTTCGGCCGTACGGTGGTGTTCACCTTGACCGGCTGCCAGGCGTGGTCGTCGAATCCGGCGCCGTCCCAGCCGCCCTGCTCGTTCCGGGCGTCATAGGTCTCGCCGGCGTAGATGTCGGACGAGGTCAGCGGACTGGCGGCCGCCTTCCAGGAGTCGTCGGTCCCGATGGTCTGCGAGGTGCCGTCGGTGAAGTCCACGCGGAGCTGGGCGAGGAACCACGGCTGCTGCCCGTAGATGTGCGAACCGGCGAAACCGATGTTCCCGGAGTACCAGCCGGGCGCCAGCAGCGCCCCGATCGCGTTGTCCCCGCGGTGCAGCATCGTGGTCACGTCGTAGGCCTGGTACTGGACGCGCTTGTTGTAGTCCGTCCAGCCGGGGGTGAAGTCGTCGTCTCCGACCCGGCGGCCGTTGACGTGCGCCTCGTACAGCCCGAGCGAGGTGACGTACAGGCGGGCCGCCGCGACCGGCTTGGCGAGCTGGAACCCGTGCCGTAGGTACGGCACCGGCGGCGACGGCTGGACGACCTGGCTCCCCCATGGGCCCGAGCCGTACGCGGCGGCGTCCTTGGCCGCGGGCCAGGAGGAGTCGTCGAAGCCCGGCTTCTCCCAGCCGTCCGGCACGGTCTGCGCGGCCTTGAACGAGCCGTCGGTGACGATGTCGATCGGATCCGCGCCGGAGCGTTCGACGTGCAGCCGCCCGACGATGCCCGCGGGGCTCACCGAGGTGTTCACCGCCTGGATCGCGATGGTGTTGGCGCCGGGATGCAGGACGGAGGTGAGGTCCGCGAGCTGTCCCTGCTTCCAGCTGTCCGTGACCTGCGGCGACGACGCGACACGCGCGCCGTTGACGTACAGGACGAAGCCGTCGTCCGCGGTCAGGGTGAACAACGCCTTGCTGATCGAGGCGGAGCCCAGGTCGACGGTACGGCGGAAGTACCGGGTCGAGGCGGGCTCGCTGGAGGTCGGGTCGCCCTCCGGGTACCAGATCCAGTCGGCGCCGGTCAGGCTCGGCGTCGTGTCGGGACTGCCGACCCATTTGGCCGTCCAGTCCTGCTGGGCCAGGCCGGTCTCGAAGAACGACGTCCTGCTCCAGTCCGAGGGCCTGCCCTGGGCGTCCCAGACGCGGACGCGCCAGTAGTACCGGTGGCCGGACCGCAGCGCGGGGCCGCCGTAGGACACGTCGACGGACTGGGGGCTCGCGACGCGGCCGCTGTCCCAGACGTCGGCCGCGCGTGCCTTGGTGCCGACGGCCACCTCGTACGCGGTCTGGGACTGCCCGCGCGCGGCGGAGTCCAGCCGCCAGCCGAGGCGGGGTTTGGCGGCGTCGATGCCGATCGGGTTCGTCTCACGCTCGGTCGTCGTCGCCGTCACCCGTACGGGCGGGGACGACGACGCGAACGCCGGCACGGCGCCGGCCACGCCGGTGGTCATGAGAGTCACGGTCAGGACGGACAGCGATCGTCGGCGGAACCTCGGTAGCAGGTGCATTCTCGGGCTCCCTTTCTGGGATCCGGCGGAAGGAAAACCCCCGATGAGGCGGGCGGCCGGGGCCGCCGCCCGCCATCGGTCACTCAGGCGCTGGCGTCTCCCGTCATCCGTCGGTCACCTGGACCGTGTGCGAACCGGCACGAATCCCGTGCAACGTGATGTGGCCGCCGTCGTTCGTCGCCTGGTAGGCGAGGGCGGCACCGTTCCAGGCGACCTTGCCGTCGACGCGTACGGTGACCCGCTTTCCGCCGGTCGGCACCGCGATGTCGCCGGAGGTGCCGGCCGGGGCCGTGACGGCGAGGGTGAGGACGGCGCCGTGACCCTGCGTCCAGGTCACCCGCAGCGGGCCGTGCGGGGTGGGCAACTGGCCGCGGGCCCACGTCACCGAGCCGGGGTTCGGCCGCACCGCCCAGGTGGCGAACCCGGGACCGGTCGGCACGGCGCCGAGCAGCTCGTTGCTGAGCGCCGGCACGACGCCGGTGGACCAGCCGTGTGCCATGGAGGTGTAGGCGCCCTCGTACAGGGAGCCGTTCTCGCCGATGCCCTCCCAGTCGGTGATGCCGGGGTCGTGGTTCGTCATCCAGCCGTACAGCCGCTTGATCTCCTCGATCGCGGAGTCGGCCTGACCGGACCGGAAACGCGCCTGGATCTCCGGGTAGGAGGTGAAGGCGTAGACCCGCTTGCTGCCGTCCGAGACGAGCGTGTCGTTGTCCATGAAGGCGTTGCCGTACGGCTGGGCCGTCGTCTTGGCGAGGTGGCCGAGCGCCGACGCCGCCTGCTCCGGGGAGGCGACTCCGGCGACGATCGCGAGGCCGTTGCCGTCCTGGCCATGGCGGACCGCGCCCGTGCCGGAGTCCAGGTAGGCACCGGTCGTGGCGTCCCACAGATAGGTGTTGACCGCCTTCGCGACGGTCTGCGCGCGCTGCTGCCAGCGGTCGGCGTCGGCGGGGTGGCCGAGAGCGCGGGCCAGGCCGGCCGCGTCGCCCAGCGCCTGCACGTAGAGGGCGTTGTAGTAGGTGACCTCGCCGGTGCGGGGCAGGAACGCATAGTCGCCGTAACCGCCGGTGCCGTTCAGGCCCTTCGACAGCAGACCGCGCGAGTCGGTGACCGACGGGTACCAGGTGTCGAGGGTCTTGACGAGGTTCGGGTAGTACTTCGCGGCGTAGCCGGTGTCGCCCGAATAGAGCACGTAGTCCGAGCTGGAGGTCACCCACCACAGCGGGTAGTCGAACAGCGGGAGCGTGTAGTTGCTGATCGACGCCGGCGGGATCCAGCCGTCGGCGCGCTGGTGGTCGGCCAGGTCGGCGAGGACATTGCGGGCGGCCTCGGGCACCGCGTGGGTGAGGTAGTCGGTGCGGCCCGACACGGCGACGTCGCCGACGTACGGGTCGCGGTCGCGCTTGGCGCCGTCGTGCAGCACCAGCTTGCCGTCCAGGGACGGGCTGTCGGCGTTCCGCGGCTCGACGTCGGTCGGGCGGAACGTGTCGGTGACCAGCTCGTTGGTGTAGGACGCGTTGTACCAGTACTGGTTGAGGGCCGGGTCCGAGGACTCGAACCAGCCCTTGTACGTGCCGGGCGCGCCCGGGAGCGCGGTCGACTCGACGGTGACGTCCTCGAGCTTGACCGTGCCGTACGGCTCCGCGACCGGGGCGTCGCTCTCCAGGGCGTCGAGGCTGATCTTGACGTACCGGAAGCCGTGCAGGCCGTCCGCGCAGACCTTCGTACCGCTCTGGCAGCCCTTGGTGTCGGTCCAGGTGGTGGACGTCTCCGGTGGGGCGTACTGGTCGGTGCCCGGGCCGCCGGCGAAGTCGGAGCGGGTGAAGTCGGAACGGTCGGTGAGGTACTGCAGGGTCTCGGAGAAGGCCAGCCGTACGCCGGGGTGGTCGGCCGAGGCCCCGCCGAACCGGATCTTCGGGTAGCCGACGACGACCTTGCCGAAGTCCAGGGTGACGCTCGCCTGCGGCGGGTCGGTGACGACGCCGGGCCAGACCTCGTTGATGCGGGTGAAGTCCCCCCGGGAGCTGGGCTGGTCCTTGGTGACGGTGATCCGCACCCGGTCGGCGGTGACCTCCTGCGGGAAGGTCACGGCCCGCTGCACGTCGGTGTTGCCGGTCACCGTCGCCTGGGTGACCCAGTCCGCGCCGTTCCAGGTGGAGACGGTGAAGTCCATCGGGACGCCGTCGCTGTTGGACAGCACGGTGATCCCCGGCAGCTTCACCGGGGTGGGGCTGGTGATCTCCAGCCAGGCCGGATACGTGTCGGAGTTCGCGTCGTTCCAGAACGTCTTCGGGTCCCCGTCGACGGCGTGGGCGGGCTCGTACGAGGTGGGCGTGCCGTTGTTGCCGCCGTTCGGGTCGTGGTACGAGGAGGCCGAGGCCGTGGTGCCGGACGGCCAGACCGGCTTGGGCTTCGGGGCCTCGCGGTGCAGGGTGGTCGTCCCCGCGCCGAGCAGACCCTTCGGGTTGGTCACGTCGCCGGCGGTGGAGGCGACCCGGACCGGCGACACCTCGCGGTGGGAGGTCCCCTGGACATAGTGGCGCCAGTTCGGCGCCGGCAGCTGGGCGAGCGCGTTCGCGGCCCGCGAGTCTCCGTCGGCCCGCGCGGGCGACGTGGCGACGAGCGTGGTGGTGGCGCCGAGCGCGAGGCAGGCGAGGACGTGCAAGGGTCGTCGTTGAACATTCGAAGCCAGTCGCATCCCTGGGCTCTCCCTCTCTGGGATCCGGCGGATTGAGCAACCCCGATGTGTGCGGCCGTGGGGCGGCGCGTGGCGGCGCGCCGCCCCGTGGCGGTTCAGCGGAGGAAGGCGGCTGCCACCCCCGCGTCGACCGGGACGTGCAGCCCGGTGGTGTGAGTCAGGTCCCCGCCGGTGAGGGCGAAGACGGCGTTCGCGACGTGCTCGGGCAGCACCTCGCGCTTGAGGAGGGTGCGCTGGGCGTAGTACTCGCCGAGCTTCTCCTCCGGGACGCCGTACACGGCGGCGCGCTTGGCGCCCCAGCCGCCGGCGAAGATGCCGGAGCCGCGGACGACGCCGTCGGGGTTGACGCCGTTGACGCGGATGCCGTGCTTGCCGAGCTCGGCGGCCAGCAGCCGGACCTGGTGCGCCTGGTCGGCCTTCGCCGCGCTGTAGGCGATGTTGTTCGGACCGGCGAACACGGAGTTCTTCGAGGAGATGTAGACGATGTCGCCGCCCATGACCTGCTCCATCATGACGCGGGCGGCCTCGCGGGAGACGAGGAACGAGCCGCGGGCCATGACGTCGTGCTGCAGGTCCCAGTCGGCGACGGTCGTCTCGAGCAGCGGCTTGGACAGCGACAGCCCGGCGTTGTTGACGACCAGGTCGACGCCGCCGAAGGCGAGCACCGCCTCGCGGAGGGCGGCGGTGATCTGGGCCTCGTCGGTGACGTCCACGGCCACGGCGACCGCGACGTCCGCGGCCCGCAGCGCGTTCGCGCCGAGCTCGGCGGCGACCTTCTCGGCCGCGCCGGCGTCGCGGTCGGCGACGACGACGCAGGCGCCCTCGGCGGCCAGCCGGCGGGCGGTGGCCGCGCCGATGCCAGAGCCGCCGCCGGTCACGAAGGCGACGCGGGTGGCGAGGGGCTTGGGCTTCGGCATGCGCCGCAGCTTGGCCTCCTCCAGCTCCCAGTACTCGATGCGGAACTTCTCCGACTCCGCGATCGGGGCGTAGGAGGACAGGGCCTCCGCACCGCGCATCACGTTGATCGCGTTGACGTAGAACTCGCCGGCGACCCGGGCGGTCTGCTTGTCCTTGCCGAAGCTGAACATGCCGACGCCGGGCACGAGGACGATCGCGGGGTCCGCGCCGCGCATGGCCGGGCTGTTCTCGTCGGCGTACCGCTCGTAGTAGGCGCGGTACTCCTCCCGGTACGCCCCGTGCAGCTCGTGCAGCCGGTCCCGGATGTCGTCCAGCGGGGCGGTCGGCGGCAGGTCCAGCACGAGCGGGCGGACCTTGGTGCGCAGGAAGTGGTCCGGGCAGGAGGTGCCGAGCGCGGCGAGCCGCGGGTGCTCGGCCCGCGCCAGGAAGTCCAGGACCTCCGGGGAGTCGGTGTAGTGGCCGACCTGCGGCCGGTCGGTCGAGGCGAGCCCCCGGATCAGCGGGAACAGCGCGGCGGCCCGCTCGCGCCGCTCGGCCTCCGGAAGCGCCTCGTTGATCACCGCGCCGAACGGGTCGGGCCGGCCGTGCTCGGCGATGTACGCCTCGGCCGTACGGATGATCTCCAGGGAGTTGGCCTGGCACTCCTCGCTGGTGTCGCCCCACGCGGTGATGCCGTGGCCGCCGAGGATCACGCCGATGGCCTGCGGGTTGTCCTTCTTGATCGCCGCGATGTCGAGGCCGAGCTGGAAGCCGGGCCGCCGCCAGGGCACCCACGCGATCCGGTCGCCGAAGATGCGGCGGGTCAGTTCCTCGCCGTCGGCGGCGGTCGCGATGGCGATGCCGGAGTCCGGGTGCAGGTGGTCCACGTGGACGGCGTCGACCAGGCCGTGCATGGCCGTGTCGATCGACGGCGCCGCGCCGCCCTTGCCGTGCAGGCAGAAGTCGAACGCGGCGACCATCTCGTCCTCGCGCTCGACGCCCGGGTAGACGTTCACCATCGCGCGCAGCCGGTCCAGGCGCAGCACCGCCAGGCCCGACTCCTTGAGCGTGCCGAGGTCGCCGCCGGAGCCCTTCACCCACATCAGCTCGACATCGCCGCCGGTCACGGGATCGGCGGTGACGCCCTTGGCGGAGGCGTTGCCGCCGGCGTAGTTCGTGTTGCGCGGGTCCGAGCCGAGCGCGTGCGCACGCTCGAGCAGCTGGTCCACCTCGGGCTGGTTGCCCGTCATTCGAGTCACTCCTTGGGTGTTCGTGGTGCGAGGGCCGGTCGGGGTGCGGCCGGTGGTCACCGGCGTGCGCCGATCCGGAAGTCGATGACCCGGACGGCCGACGGCGTCGTCCCGGTCGATTTCTGCTGGTACATGAAGGACAGGACGCCCTGGGAGCGGAGCCGCGAGGCGTCGACGTCGACCTCGCCGAAGGCGTTCAGGTCCTTCGCGTCGTACAGCTGCTTCCAGTCCGTCCAGCCGCTCGCCTTGCTCGCCGCGACGATCCGGCCGAACGGCATGATCACGTACGCGTTGTCGCCCCGGTCGAAGACGATCTTCGACCGGCCGGTGGCGTTCAGCGGCACGGGGATCTGCGTCTTGTGCCAGGTCCCGGAGGAGTCCCGCCACAGGTGGTAGTCCCGCCCGTAGGCCGTACGGTCGGCGACGTAGTTCGTCACGCAGGACTTGGACTCTTCGGGCACGTAACTCTCGATCACGTGCGGACGGCCGGCGGAGTCGACGGCCTGGCCCTCCTGGTTGATGAGTCCGCGGTCGACGCCGATCGGGTCGACCGTGAGCCCCGGCGCGTCGATCGACACCGGCGCGGTGCCGGTCGCGCCGACGGCCCGGCCGGCGCTGTTGCGCCAGGTACGGCCGCGGTCGTCGCTGTAGATGTAGCCGATGTCGTGGTTGTCCAGCCCGCCCGGGGCGCACAGGACCTTCTGGTCGCCCTCCCGCCAGGTGAACGCGACGGACAGGCGGCCGTCCGGGCCGTAGTCCAGGCCGTGGATGTACATGTTGCGGGTCGTGCTGGTCACGCCGTTCGCGGTGTAGTTCCCGGTCGCGCTCGACCATGTGCCGACCTGCCGCCACGTGCCGCCGTCGTACTCGGCCAGCTGGTTGACGCCGTTGCCGGAGCCCTGGCCCGTCCGGTAGACGAACTGCAGCTTCTTCTCCGGCGTGACGATGAACTGCGGATAGGTGATGTTGCCGAGGTCGAGGCCGCCGAGGGTCTGCCGCACCGGCCCGAAGTCGCTCGCGTCCCACTTCGCCGGATGGTTCGCCAGCCCCGCGACGGACTGCACGTAGAAGACGGGCGTGTTGTGGGTGTCCATCGCGATGTGGATGCGGCCGTCGCGCGGCGAGATCCCCATCGAGATGACGTTGTGGGAGTCGTCGGTCGTGAGCTGGTGCGGCAGCGTGATGGTCTGCCACGCGCCCTCCGGCGCGCGCCGCCGGGCGATCTTGACGTAGCGGTCCGCGTGATACCAGGCGACGTACTGGTAGCCGCCGTACGTGAGGATGCCGCTCAGCTGGAACGGGTCCTGGTTGACCAGCCCGTCGTAGGAGACGAAGTAGATGCCGGACGGGTCCAGCAGCGTGTCGCGCAGCACCCGCGCCGAGGGCCCCGATCGGGTGGCCGACACCGCCGGCGCGGCGTCGACCAGGCCGCCGGCGAGCGCCGCGACGGCGGCCACGGCCAGCGCTCTGCGGAACATCAGGTCACGCTCCCCAGCCGGCCGCCTGGCCGTCCTTGCGGCCGTCGCGGATCTTCTCGAAGTACCCGGACCGGGCGTAGGCCGCCATCGGGTCCGGGTCCAGGCCCATCTCCGCGCGCAGCTCGGCGAGCAGCGGCCGGACGTCGGTGTTGTAGGCGTCCATGAACACGGCGTTCGCGCCGAGCACGTCACCCGCCTGCTGGGCCGCCCGCAGCGCCTCGATGTCGATCAGGAGCGCCTTGGCGGTGGCCTCCTGCACGTTCAGCACCGAGCGGATCTGGCCGGGGATCTTCGGCTCGATGTTGTGGCACTGGTCGAGCATGAACGCGATCTCGTCGGTGTACCCGCCGCCCTGGATCACCTGGTCCATGATCCGGTACAGCTGGAACGGGTCGGCGGCGCCGACCATCAGGTCGTCGTCGGCGTAGAAGCGGGAGTTGAAGTCGAAGCCGCCGAGCTTCCCCTCGCGCAGCAGGAACGCCACGATGAACTCGATGTTCGTGCCCGGCGCGTGGTGCCCGGTGTCGACCACCACCTGCGCCTTCGGACCGAGCTTGAGGCAGTGCGCGTACGACGTGCCCCAGTCCGGCAGGTCGGTGGTGTAGAACGCCGGCTCGAACAGCTTGTACTCCAGCAGGAACCGCTGGTCGTCGCCGAGCCGCTCGTACACCGCGGCCAGGGCCTCGGCGAGGCGGTCCTGCCGGGCGCGGATGTCGTCCTGGCCCGGGTAGTTCGTGCCGTCGGAGAACCACAGCTTCAGGTCGCGCGAGCCCGTCTCGTCCATGATGTCGACGCACTCGAGCAGGTGGTTCAGCGCCTTCTCGCGCACCTTCGGGTCGGGGTGGGTGACGCTGCCCAGCATGTAGTCGTCGTCCTGGAAGACGTTCGAGTTGATCGCGCCGACCTGGACGCCCCGGTCGCGGGCGTGCTGCGCCAGCGCGGCGTAGTCGTCCACCTTGTCCCAGGGGATGTGCAGCGCGACGGTCGGCGCGATGCCGGTGTACTTGTGAACCTGCGCCGCGTCGTCGATCTTCTCCTGCGGCGTGCGCGGCACGCCCTGCTGGGCGAAGACCTTGAACCGGGTGCCGGAGTTGCCGTACGCCCACGACGGCGTCTCGATGCGCTGGGTCCGCAGTGCCGCCTTGACCTGGGCGCTGTCCGTTGTCATTGTTCGTGATCCCCGATCGTCAGTCGAGATGGAAGACTTCGTCGAGCCGCAGCAGGCCCTCATCCGGGCGCTGTCCTTCGAGGTCTTCGAAGAACGGCGCCATCTCCGCCTGCCAGCGGGCGTTCACCTCGGTGTTCTCCATGGCCGCGCGCGCCGCGTCGAAGTCGTCGGTCTCCAGGTAGCCGACGAGCAGCCCGTCGTCGCGCAGGAAGAGGCTGTAGTTGCGCCAGCCGGCCGCGCGCAGGGCGGTGAGCATGTCCGGCCACACCGCCTGATGCCGTTCGCGGTACTCATCCAGCCGGTCCTGCCTGACCTTCAGCAGGAAACAGACGCGCTGCACGGGGGCTCCTCCCGCGACGGCGCGGGGCCGCACAAGGCGGCCCCGCCACCGGCCGCCTAGAAGTTGTAGTTGTCGATGTTGCTCTTGTCGAAGACCGTCGGCGGGCCGAGGATGACCTCGCCGTCCTTGCCGATGGTGCGCTCGCCGAGCTTGCCGGCCTTGAACTTCTCGCCCTCCGCGCCGGTGATCTGGCCGGAGGCGAGGGCGGCGGCGGCGTACGACGCGAGGTAGCCGAGGTTCTTCGGGTCCCACAGCTCGAACTTGCCGACCGTGCCGTCCTTGACGAACTTGCGCATCTGGTTCGGCGTGCCGAGGCCGGAGACGGCGACCTTGCCCTTGTACTTCGAGCCGGAGATGTAGCGGGCCGCGGCGGCGATGCCGACCGTGGTCGGGGCGATGATGCCCTTCAGGTCCGGGTACGCCTGCAGCAGACCCTGCGTCTGCTGGAAGGACTTCTGGTCGTCGTCGTCACCGTAGGCGACCTTGACCAGCTGGATGCCGGAGTACTCCGGCTTCTTCAGCTCGTCCTTCATGAACCCGATCCAGGTGTTCTGGTTCGTGGCGTTCGCGGTCGCCGACAGGATCGCGATCTTGCCCTTGCCGCCGATCAGGTCGGACATGACCTTGATCTCGCTGCGGCCGATCTCCTCGGAGCTGGCCTGGTTGATGAAGACGTCGCGGCAGTCCTTGGACGCGTCCGAGTCGTACGACACGACCTTGATCTTGCGGGACATCGCCTGCTTGAGCGGACCGCAGACGGCGTTCGGGTCGTTGGCCGCGATGAGGATCGCGTCCATCCGCTGCTGGATCAGCGTGTTGATGTAGGAGATCTGCGAGGACGCGGACGCGTCGGACGGGCCGACCTCCTTCGCGTCGCCCCCGTACTCCTTGGCCCCGGCGATGCCCGCGTTGTCGACGATCGTCTCGTACGGGTTGTTGACCTGCTTGGGAAGGAAGGCCAGCTTCAGGCCCTTCTTGAGCGGCGCGTTCGGGTCCGCCTTCGCGCCGGTCGTCGCGGCGCCGTTGCCGTCCTTGGATTCCGAGGAGTTCTTCGTCGTACCACCGCAGGCGGCGGCACCGACGGCGAGGGCGGTGGCGATGGCCACGGCCGCCAGGGGACGCATGATCATGAGGGGTTCCTTTTCCGGTTAGGAGGAGGCGGCGGAGCCGGGAGGTCGGACGGGGTTGGTTGGTCGGGGCTAGCTCGAGCTGCGGTGATGTCGTCGTGCCTCGCGTACGGCGGCCGCGATCCGCGGCGTGAGCACGGAGACGATGAGGAGGACGCCGGTGACGATCGACTGGATCTCGGTCGCGACGTCACGGAGCATGAGCAGGTTGCGGAGCAGGCCGATCAGCAGCACGCCGGCGACGACACCGCCGAGCGTGCCCTTGCCGCCGTCGAAGTCGACGCCGCCGAGCAGCACCGAGGCGATGACGGCCAGCTCCAGGCCGAGGCCGTTGTCGGCGCGGGCGCTGCCGTACCGCAGTGTGTAGACGGCGCCGGCGAACGCCGACACGATCCCGGAGACCACGAACAGCAGCAGCTTGATGCGCTTGACCCGGATCCCGGCGAAGAACGCCGCCTCCTCCTGCGCGCCGATCGCGAACAGCGCGCGGCCGAGGCCGGTGGCGTGCAGCACGACCGCGGTCACGATGGCGAGCAGGATGAACAGCGCGAAGGGGTACGGGATGGGCGTGCCGGGCACGGTCTTGGTGGCCAGGTCGGCGTAGTTCTGCGGGAACTGCGCGACCGCCTTGGTGCCGAGCACGACGTACGCGAGGCCCCGGTAGAGGGTGAGCGTGCCGATCGTGACGGCCAGGGACGGCAGTCCCAGCCGGGTGACGAGCAGGCCGTTGACCAGGCCGGCCACCGCGCCGACCACCAAGAGCAGCGGGATGATCATCTCGATCGCCCACCCGGCGTCCCACAGCGCGCCGAACAGCGCGCTGCACAGGCCCAGCACCGAGGCCACGGACAGGTCGACCTCCGCGGCCACGACCAGCAGCGTCATGGGCAGCGCGATCAGCGCGATCTCGCTGAGGTCGTCCAGGGCGAAGGACAGGTTGTCGCTCGTGGCGAAGTCCGACGTGCCGAACGCGCCGCCGGCGAACACGACGATCAGCAGGGCCGTGACGATGACGTCCCAGCGGATGAACCGGGTCAGCGGGCGGGGAGCCTCGGCGCGCGCCTGCACGGGGCGGGCCTCGGCGGCGGGGGCTTCAGGCGCCATGACGGGCATTCCTCTTTCGCAGGGCGCGGGTGACGCGCAGGCCGAGCAGGCGGTCGACGCTGATCGCGAGGAGCAGCAGCAGACCGGCGATGGCGTCCTGCCAGAAGGAGTTCACCTTCAGCACCACCAGGACGCTGCCGATCGTGGTGAGCAGGAGCGCGCCGAGCGCGGCGCCGTACACGCTGCCGAGGCCACCGACGATGGCCACGCCGCCGACGACGACGGCGGCGACCACCCGCAGCTCCCAGCCGTGCGCGGCGTCCGCGACGACCGTGCCGAACCGGGCGAGCCACAACACCCCGGCGAGTCCGGCGAGGATGCCGCTGACGAGGTAGGCCGTGAGGATCCGCTTGCGGATCGCGATGCCCGCGAGCCGCGCGGCGTCCGGGTTCGAGCCGATCGCGTAGAACTCCCGGCCCGACGGGTAGGCCCGCAGGTAGTGCCCGACCGCGAGCATCACGACCACCGTGATGAGCGGCAGGTACGGCACGCCGAGCACGCTGCCGTTGCCCAGGTCGAGCAGGGACGAGGGCACGTCGGCGGCGTTGATCTGCTGGCCGTGCGCCCAGTAGTAGTCCAGGCCCTGGATGACGTACAGCGTGCCGAGCGTCACCACGAGCGCCGGGACCTTGAAGAAGCTGACGAGCACGCCGTTGACCAGTCCGCAGACCGCTCCGATGGCCATCCCGATGAGGAGGACCAGCAGCACGTTGCGGTCGTGCCCCGCGACGAACTTCCCGGACGCGAACGCCACCAGGCCGACCACCGACCCGACGGACAGGTCGATGTTGCGGGTGACGACCACCATCGTCTGCCCGACGGCCAGCAACGCCAGGATCGAGGCGTTGAGGAAGATGTCCTTGACACCCTGCGTCGACAGGAACGAGGAGTTCACCGCCGTCGTCACGACGACGAGGACGATCAGCGCGGCGAGGATGCTCAGCTCCCGCGCCCGCAGGACGGTGTCGACGAGCCTGCGCCCGCCGGCGTCGGCGGTTACGGCTGCCATTTACGCGGCCTCCTCTCGGGTACGGCCGGTGGCGGCGGCCATGACGGTCTCCTCGGTGGCCTCTTCGCGGGGGATCTCGGCGGCGAGCCGGCCCTCGTGCATGACCAGGACGCGGTCGGCCATGCCGAGCACCTCGGGCAGGTCGGAGGAGATCATCAGGACGGCGAGGCCCTGGCCGGCCAGCTCCGACAGCAGGCGGTGCACCTCGGCCTTGGTGCCGACGTCGATGCCGCGCGTGGGCTCGTCGACGATCAGCACGGACGGCTCGGTCGACAGCCACTTGGCGAGGACGACCTTCTGCTGGTTGCCGCCGGACAGCACGCCGACGACGTCGCTGAGCCGCGCGTACTTCAGCTGCAGCCGGATCGCCCAGTCGGCGGCCCGGTCGCGTTCGGCCTTCCGGGAGATGATCGGGCCGCGGCGCAGCGTGCGCAGCTGGGTGAGGCCGATGTTCCGCTCGATCGAGCCGTCCATGACCAGGCCCTGCTGGCGCCGGTCCTCGGGGACCAGGGCGATCCCGGCGGACATCGCGGCGGTGGGGCTGCCGGCCGGCAGTTTCGTCGTCCCGACCTGGACGCCGCCCGCGTCGTAGCGGTCGACCCCGAAGATCGCGCGGGCGACCTCGCTACGCCCGGCGCCGACGAGGCCGGCCAGCGCGACGATCTCCCCGGCGCGCACCTCGAAGGAGACGTCGGTGAAGACGCCCTCGCGGGTCAGCCGGGAGACCGTCAGCACCGTCTCGCCGGGCGTCGTCTCCTGCTTGGGATAGAGCGTGTCCAGCTCGCGGCCGACCATCCGCTGCACGAGGTCGTCGGGGGTGAGCCCGTCGAGCGTCTCGGTGGAGATGTAGCGGCCGTCGCGCAGCGTCGTCACCCGCTGGCAGAGGTCGAAGATCTCCTCCAGCCGGTGGGAGATGAACAGCAGCGCGCAGCCCTGCTCCTGGAGGGTGCGGGCGACCGCGAACAGCCGCGCGACCTCATTGCCGGACAGCGCCGCGGTCGGCTCGTCCATGATCAGTACGCGGGCGTCGCGGGAGATCGCCTTGGCGATCTCCACGATCTGCTGGTCGGCGATGGACAGACCGCGTGCGGGCCGGTCCGGGTCGAGCGCGACGCCCAGCCGCTCGAACAGCTTCGCGGTCTCGGTCCGGAGGGCGCGGCGGTCGATGCGGCCGAAACGGGCGCGCGGCTGGCGGCCCATGAAGATGTTCTCCGCGACCGACAGGTCGGGGAACAGCGTGGGCTCCTGGTAGATCACGGCGACACCCGCGTGCTGGGCGTCGCCGGGACCATGGAACTCGTGCGGGCGGCCGTCCAGCAGCACCTGCCCCTCGTCGGGACGGTGCACCCCCGCCAGGATCTTGACGAGGGTGGACTTGCCCGCCCCGTTCTCGCCGGCGAGCGCATGGATCTCTCCGCCCCACAGCTCCAGGGAGACGTCCTGCAGAGCCCGCACCGCGCCGAACGCCTTACTGACGCTCGCCAAGGCGAGGATCGGAGGCGACTCGGTCATGCTTCCTCCGGAAGTGAACGGAATAAAAACGTTTTAACGCGATTGACCCGGGACGCTAGGTCTGTGAGCGCGGTCACGTCAAGAGTGAGTTTCCCGTGCGGCCTCGCCAAGGGAGATCGTTATGCCGTCTGAGCTGGGAAAATATCGCCGAGATAACGAGCCGGTCACCGCCCGGTCTCGTCGAACGGCCCTCACAGGACGTGTTGACACGTTTTAATTCAGTCGTCACAGTGAACGCCATCACATTCGGAGAAGAGGTACAAGGCTTTGGGGACCGTGGGGATCAGGGAGGTCGCGCAGCGCGCGGGCGTGTCGCCGGGCACGGTCTCGAACGTGCTGAACCGGCCCGAACGCGTCGCCGCGGCGACGCGCGCCCGCGTCGAGCAGGCCATCCGTGAGCTGGGCTTCGTTCGCAACGGCTCGGCCGCGACCCTGCGGGCCGGGCAGAGCCGGGCCATCGGCCTGGTCGTGCTCGACGTCGGCAACCCCTTCTTCGTCGCGGTCGCGCGCGGCGTCGAGGACGTCGTCAGCGACCGGGACCACGCGGTCATCCTGTGCAACTCCGGCGAGTCGCCCGAGCGGGAGGCCCGCAACCTGCGGGTCCTGGCCGAGCAGCGGGTCCGCGGCGTCCTGATCACGCCGACCGAAGAGGATCTCTCCCGCGTGGACCTGCTGCGGCAGCGCGGAGTCGCCGTCGTCCTGGTCGACCACCCGGCGACCGGGGACGTGTGCTCGGTGTCCGTCGACGACGTCGCCGGCGGGGACCTGGCCGTCGCCCACCTCCTCGACCGGGGCGCACGGCGGCTCGCGTACGTCACCGGTCCGCTGGCGATCCGGCAGTGCGCCGACCGACGCAAGGGCGCCCGGCGCGCACTGCGTACGGCGGGGCTGCCCGCCCGCGCCCTGGAGGACGTGGTCGTGCCGGAGATGAACGCGAGCGGCGGCGCGCTCGCCGCCGAGAAGCTCCTGGCCGGCGACCTCCCCGACGCGATCTTCTGCGCGAACGACCTGCTCGCGCTGGGCGTGCTGCGCGCGCTGTCGCAGGCGGGGGTGCGGGTGCCGGACGACGTCGCCCTCATCGGCTACGACGACATCGAGTTCTCCTCGGCGGCGGCGGTGCCGCTGAGCTCGATCCGCCAGCCGACCTACCAGCTCGGCAAGATCGCCACCGAGCTCCTGCTGGACGAGTGCGACGCCCCGGCGGGCCACGCGCACCAGCAGATCATGTTCCAGCCCGAGCTCGTCGTCCGCGAATCGAGCCGCTGACATGCGCGTCGCCCTCTTCGTCACCTGCTTCAACGACACGCTGTACCCCGGCACCGGCAAGGCGGTCGTGACCCTGCTCGAGCGGCTGGGGCACGAGGTGGTCTTCCCCGCCGCGCAGACCTGCTGCGGTCAGATGCACTACAACACCGGGTACGACCGGGAGTGCGGACCGCTGGTCAGAGATTTCGTTAAAACGTTCCAACCGTACGACGCGATCGTCGTCCCGTCGGCGTCCTGCGCGGGGATGATCCGCGAGAACCACGCACGGGTGGCCCGCACCGTCGGCGACGACGCGCTGGCCGAGGAGGCCGGTCGGACCGCGCCGCGCGTCCACGAGCTGTCCGAGCTGCTCATCGACGTGCTCGGCGTCGAGGACGTCGGCGCGTACTTCCCGCACCGCGTGACCTACCACCCGACCTGCCACTCCCTGCGCGCCCTCGGCCTCGGGGAACGGCCGCTGCGGCTGCTGCGCGCGGTGCGCGGCATCGACCTCGTCGAGCTGCCCGACGCGGCCGAGTGCTGCGGCTTCGGCGGCACCTTCGCGCTGAAGAACCCCGACGTGTCGGCCGCGATGGGCGCGGACAAGGTCGCCCGGATCCGGCAGACCGGAGCCGAAGTGGTGTGCGCGGCGGACAACTCCTGCCTCGCCCACATCGGCGGCCTGCTGTCCCGGCTCCGGACCGGCGTACGGACCGTGCACCTGGCCGAGATCCTGGCGGCCACCGAATGAATGACCGCACCGCCGGACGGGAGGCACCCATGCCCACGCACGATGGAAGCGCCGGGGCTCGGATGCCGACGTATGTCGGGATGCCCGCCTTCCCGGACGCCGCGCGGGACGCCGTACGCGACACGCAGCTGCGCCGGAACCTCGCGCACGCCACCACCACGATCCGCGCCAAGCGAGCCGCAGCCGTGGCCGAACTGCCGGACTGGGCGGAGCTTCGGGAGGCGGGCAAGCGCATCAAGGACCACACGATCGAGCACCTCGGCCACTACCTGCGGCTCCTGGAGGAGCAGGTGACGGCCCGGGGCGGCACGGTGCACTGGGCGCGGGACGCCGCCGAGGCGAACCGGATCATCACCGACCTGATCAAGGCCACCGGCGAGACCGACGTCGTCAAGGTCAAGTCGATGGCCACCCAGGAGATCGGCCTGAACGAGGCGCTAGCCGCCGAGGGCATCCGCGCGCACGAGACGGACCTGGCCGAGCTGATCGTCCAGCTCGGGGACGACCGCCCGTCCCACATCCTCGTACCGGCGATCCACCGCAACCGCGCGGAGATCCGGGAGATCTTCCGCCGGGAGATGCCCGGCGCGCCCGGCGACCTCACCGACGAGCCCGCCCGGCTCGCGGATGCGGCCCGCGCCCACCTGCGGGAGCGGTTCCTGGCGGCGAAGGTCGCCGTGTCGGGCGTGAACTTCGCGGTGGCCGAGACCGGCTCGCTCGTCGTGGTCGAGTCCGAGGGCAACGGCCGGATGTGCCTGACGCTCCCCGAGACGCTGATCTCGGTGATGGGTGTCGAGAAGGTGGTGCCCGCCTGGCGGGACCTGGAGGTGTTCCTCCAGCTGCTGCCGCGCTCGTCGACCGCCGAGCGGATGAACCCCTACACCTCGATCTGGTCGGGCGCCACCGAAGGCCAGACGTTCCACCTGGTGCTGGTCGACAACGGCCGGACGGACACGCGCGACGACGAGGTCGGCCGGCAGGCGCTGCGCTGCATCCGCTGCTCGGCCTGCCTCAACGTGTGCCCCGTCTACCAGCGGGCGGGCGGGCACGCGTACGGGTCGCCGTACCCCGGGCCGATCGGCGCGATCCTGTCGCCGCAGCTCCGCGGCGGCGGCTCGCCGGTGGACGACTCGCTGCCGTACGCCTCGACGCTGTGCGGCGCCTGCTACGAGGTCTGCCCGGTCGCGATCGACATCCCGGAGGTGCTCGTGCACCTGCGGTCGCGTGCCGTTCACGGCCGCGCCGAGCGGGCGGCCATGCGGTTCGCCGCCTGGACGCTGCGCTCCCCCGCCCGGCTCGCCTTCGGGCAGCGTCTGGCCGGCACGGCCGGACGGGCCCTCAGCCGCAAGGGCGGCATCCGGCGGCTGCCGGGCCCGCTCTCGCGCTGGACCGACACCCGTGACGCGCCCGTCCCCGCGACCGAGACCTTCCGCGACTGGTGGGAGAAACGCTCGTGAACGCCCGCGACGAGATCCTGCGCCGGCTCGGCGACGCGCCGCCGGACGCCGCCGCGTACGACGTGATCCCCCGGCCGTACCTCCGCCGTCACCACGACGGCGACGTCGTCGGCCTGTTCGCCGAACGCGCCGCCGACTACCGCGCGGAGGTCCGCCGGATCGCCCACGCCGACCTGCCGGGCGTCCTCGGCGCACTACGCGGCCGCTACCTCGCCCCGAACGGCCTGCCCGCGCCGTGGACGGCCGGGCTCGATGCCGCAAGGGACGACCCGCAGGCCCCGGCCGACCGGCCCGACGCCGTACGGGACGACCCGCAGGCCTCGGCCGACGGGCTCGACGTCGCAGGGGCCGCTCCGCAGGTCTCGAGCGGCGGGCTCGACGGCGTACGGGACAACGCGCAGGTCCCGAGCGGTGGGCTCGAGATCGTGCGGGACGATCCGCCGGTGTCGATCGCCGAGTTGGACGCCCTGGACGGTGTGATCACCGGCTGCGCGGTCGCGATCGCCGAGACCGGCACGGTCGTGCTCGACCACGGCCCCGGCCAGGGCCGCCGCGCGGTCACGCTCGTCCCCGATCACCACGTCGTCGTGGTCGAGGCGGCGCGGATCGCGGCGGACGTGCCCGAGGCCCTCGAACGCCTCTCCCCCGACCGGCCGCTGACGTTCGTGTCCGGCCCCTCGGCCACCAGCGACATCGAGCTGTCCCGCGTCGAGGGCGTGCACGGGCCGCGTCGGCTCACCATCGTGATCATCGACTGAGGAGGAGCAGCCATGCCCCCGCGTTCGTTCGCCGCCGTGGATCTGGGCGCCTCCAGTGGGCGCGTCATGATCGCCCGCGTCGGCGACGACGAGCTGACGTTGCGTGAGGCGCACCGCTTCCGGAACCGCCCGGTCCGGGCGGCGGGCACCCTCCACTGGGACGTCCTCGGGCTGTACGGAGAGGTCCTCGAGGGACTACGAGCCGCCGAGGGCGTCACCTCGATCGGCGTGGACTCCTGGGCCGTCGACTACGGTCTGCTCGACCGGACCGGCAGGCTCCTCGGCAACCCCGTCCACTACCGGGACGGCCGCACCGACGGCGTCATGGACAAGCTGATCGCCGAGGTGGGCGCGCAGACGCTGTACGACGTCGGCGGGCTGCAGTTCCTCCCGTTCAACACGGTGTACCAGCTGCTGTCGGCGCCGGTCCCGGAGGCGGCGCGCACGCTGCTGATGATCCCGGACCTGCTGGCGTACTGGCTGACCGGCGAGGTCGGCGCGGAGCAGACCAACGCCTCGACGACCGGGCTGTACGACGTGCGGACGGGCGACTGGGCGTACGCCTTCATCGAGCGGCTCGGGCTGCCGGCGGGGATCTTCCCGCCGCTGCGCCGGCCGGGCGACGTCATCGGCACGCTGCGGCCGGACGTCGCGGCCGAGACCGGGCTGCCGGAGTCGCTGCCGGTCACCGCGGTCGGCTCGCACGACACGGCCTCCGCCGTCCTGGCCGTGCCCGCCGAGCACGACCGGTTCGGCTACGTGTCCTGCGGCACCTGGTCGCTGGCGGGCGTCGAGCTCGACGCGCCGGTGCTGACCGAGGAGAGCCGGGTCGCCGGGTTCACCAACGAGGTCGGGGTCGGCGGCACCATCCGCTACCTGCGCAACGTCATGGGGTTGTGGCTGCTGCAGGAGTCGCTGCGGACGTGGCGGGCCGAGGAGTCGCTGCCCGAGCTGCTGGCCGCCGCCGCGGACGCCCCGCCGTTCGCCGCGCTCGTCGACCCGGGCGACCAGGCGTTCATCCCGCCGGGCGACATGCCCGCGCGGATCGCCGCGTACTGCGCGCGGACCGGCCAGCGTCCTCCGGAGGGACGGGCCGAGATCGTCCGTTGCATCCTGGAGAGCCTCGCCCTCGGGCACCGCGCCGCGATCCGGGACGCGGCGCGCCTGTCCGGACGGTCCGTCGAGGTCGTGCACGTCGTCGGCGGCGGGGCGCGCAACACGCTGCTGTGCCAGTTGACCGCAGACGCCTGCGGCCTGCCGGTCGTCGCCGGCCCGGTGGAGGCGACGGCGATCGGCAACGCGCTGGCGCAGGCCCGCGCGCACGGGCTGACCGCCGACCCGCGCGGGCTCGTACGCCGGACGCAGGAGCTGACCGTCTACCGGCCGAGCGGTGACGACGCCGCCTGGGACCGCGCCGCGGGCCGGATCGGCCTCTCGTAAGTGCCCGAATTTCCGGGTCCGCGGCACCGCCGCGGGCCCGGTTCGCCTCGCCGCCCCGGGAGGCACATTCCGATCTTCGATGTGATCACGAGAGCCCTTTCCGGCGAATTCCGATCACTTCCCTGATCACGTATCCGCAGGTAGATGCCTAGGTAGATCTTTGCCTGATCCTTTTGCGAAAGCGTGAGATATCCACTTAAAGTCTCCTTCATGCGTTTTGCCGCCCCCCTCGTTTGCGCTGCTTTCGTGGTTAGCCTCGCTTCTCCCGCCCTCGCGATCACCAATGGATCTGCGGACGGCAACGAGCACCCGTCGGTCGGCGCTCTCCTCGCCGACAAGCCGTACCCCGACGGCACCTGGGCCTACTGCACCGGCACGCTCGTCTCCCCGACGGTCCTCGTGACCGCCGCGCACTGCGGTCACAAGAACCAGCGGACCGCGCGCGTCACCTTCGCCAGCCACTACCAGCAGGGGGAGACCGTCTACTCCGGCCGCTACATCCCGGACGAGCGGTACAACCCCAAGGGCGACCTCCACGACATCGCCGTCGTGGTGTTCGACAAGCCGATCGCCGGCATCAAGCCGGCCAAGCTGCCGCCTGCGGGCCTGCTGTCCCGGATGCGCGTCGACGGATCGCTGCAGGACGCCAAGTTCACCCCGGTCGGATACGGGTCGATCAACCAGAAGAAGGCGGCTTCGCGCAAGACGAAGCTGGTCTACACCGACACGCGCAGCCGGACGTCGATCTCCTTTGACGACCTCACCCGCGTGTGGCTGAAGCTCGACCTGGAGGAGGGCGACGGAGGCACCTGCTACGGCGACTCCGGCGGCCCCAACTTCCTCGGCGACTCCGACCTCCTGGTGGCCACGACCATCAGCGGGGACGACGACTCCTGCAAGGCGACCAACTACGACTACCGCCTGGACGCCGGCCCGGCCCGCGACTTCCTCGCCCGGTACGTCAAGCTCCCCTAGATCGGGACAGAAGGTGTGGCCGCCGTACCGGCGTCGGCCACACCTTTCGTACGCCCATGACGCTGCACGTCCACGGCGATGGCGCGCAGGACGTCTCGGCGGTCACGTGGCCAGCAGGGTCGCGCGTTCGGCCGCGAAGAACTCGGCGATCGACGTCGGCCTGCGACCGGTGAGCCGTTCGGCCGCGTGAGTCATGACGTCGAACCAGCCCTCCCGGCGCGCGATGCCCGCTTCCGTCCACGCCTCGGCGAGCGGCGCCGGCATCCCCAACGCGGTGAGACGCACCGGCATCTCCTCGTCCGTCACCGGCTCATGTCGTACGAGGCGTCCGGTCGCCTCGGTCAGCGCCTCCGCGATGTCCGCGTCTCTGACGGCCGCCGGTCCGGTGACCTCGAGGAGCTGCCCCTCGCAGCCGCCGTCGGCCAGGACCGCGGCGGCCACGGCGGCGCTGTCGTCCCGGGTGATGTAGCCGACGCGCCCGTCACCGGCGTTGCCGGGCAGCCGCCCGGCGGCCACCGCCCGCTGCGCGATCCCGAGGTACGTCAACATCTCGGGCCACACGTTGAAACGCAGTGCGGTGAACGCCGGCCCGGACGAGGCCAGCAGGCGTTCGGTGTCTCGATGGTCCGGGACGACCCGCACCGGGTTCCCCGGTTCACCCGCGCGCGCCACCGAGGTGTAGACGACGTGTCCCACACGGGCCTTCGCCGCCGCGTCGAGCGCGTTGGCGTGTTTCGGCACCCGGCCCGCGATGGCGTCAAGGCTAATGATCAGCAGCCGTTCGACCCCGTCGAACGCCCGTAGGAGCCCGTCGGGGTCGGAGAAGTCGGCGACGCGGGTCTCCACCCCGACCTCGGGGATCCGGTCCGGCGTACGGGAGAGGGCGACCACCCGGGAGGCGTCGACGCGCCCCACGAGGTGCCGCAGAGTGCGGCCGCCCAGGTTTCCGGAGGCTCCGCAGACAGCAAGCATGGCAAGGCTCCTTGGTTCCGATCGATTCCGTACGCTGATCTTGTGTCGGTCGGAACGGCCCCGAAAGAAGGCACTTTCATGTCCACTGGTGACCTCGCCGTCGCCCTGCCCACACCCGTGACCGTCGAGGAGCACGAAGCGTGCCCGGCGACCGGGGTGCTACGCCGCGTCGGCGAGAAGTGGGGCGTCCTGGTGCTGTCGCTCCTGGCCACGCGACCGTACGGCTTCAACGAGCTGGACCGGGCGGTCCAGGGACTCAGCCGCCGCGTGCTCACCCGCACCCTGCGCACGCTCGAACGCGACGGCCTGATCAGTCGGACCGTCCACCCGGGCAGGCCCCCGAGAGTGGAGTACGCCCTCACCGACCTCGGACGATCTTTGCGCGAGCCGCTGCTCATGCTGGGCCGGTGGGCCGTGGACCACGAGGCCGACATCCGGGCGGCTCGCGCCCGCTTCGACGGTGGGGTCTAGGGCTTGGTGAAGGTGCAGGGCAGGCGCTTGTAGCCGTTGATGAAGCCGGACAGCAGACGGTCGGGCTCGCCGTCGGCGCGGATGTCCGGCAGGCGGGTGAACAGCTCCCGGAGCATGACGGTGATCTCCCGGCGGGCCAGGTTCGCGCCGAGGCAGAAGTGGGGCCCGGGGCCGCCGAAGCCGACGTGCGGGTTGGAATCCCGGGTGATGTCGAAGACCTCCGGGTGGTCGAACACCGTCTCGTCGCGGTTGGCGGAGTTGTAGAACAGCAGCACCTTGTCGCCGGCCTTGTAGGTGTGGCCGTTCATCTCGTGGTCGCGGGTGAGGTTGCGCCGCATGAAGATCACCGGCGTGGAGTAGCGCACGATCTCCTCGACGGCGCCGCCGATCCGGCCCTCGAAGTCCTCCAGCAGCAGGGCCCGCTGGTCGGGGAAGTCGGTGAACAGCTTCAGCGCGTGGCTCAAGGCCGTCCGCGTCGTCTCGTTTCCCGCGACGACGAGCAGCAAGAAGAACGACCCGAGCTCGCGGGTCGTCAGGCGTTCGCCGTCGACGTTCGCGGTCACCAGGGCCGAGGTCAGGTCACCGGTCGGGTTCTTCATGCGCTCGCGCCCGAGGCGGGCGGCGAGCCGGTGCAGGTCGCGGGCCGCCCAAATGATCTTGAGCAGCGCGCGGCCGGCGGCGACCCGGCTCATCTCTGGTCCCGGCGTGACGCCGGTGTACTCCGGGTCGGAGTTGCCGAGGATCACGTTGGTCCGCCGGACCACCTGGGCGTGGTAGTGCTCGGGGATGCCGAGCATGTCGCAGATGACCTCGACCGGCAGGCGGACGGCGACCTTGGAGACGAAGTCGTCCGGACCGGTCTCGATCAGCTCGTCGACGATCCGCGCGGCGCGCCGCCGGATGTCGTCCTCGGTCTTGGCGAGCATCTTCGGCGTGAAGGCACGCGACACGATGCGGCGGATCTTGGCGTGCCGCGGGTCGTCCAGGTTGATCAGCGAGCCGAAGAACCGCTCCATGTACGCGGGGAAGTCCGGGATGCTGGTCGCGCTCGGCTCACTGCTGAAGACGTCCGGGTGGCGGCTCGCCTCGCTGACGTCCGCGTGCCGGACCAGCGCGTAGAAGCCCTTGCCCGGCCGTACGAACGGGACGGGGATCTCGCTGAAGAACGCCGGATGCTCCCGCGCCCGCAGGGCCGCGAAGGCGGCCTCACGCTCTTCGACGGGTCGCGCCCAGAACTCCAGCGCCGCGAGATCGATCTGTGATGGCGCCGGACCGGACCGAATCGTCATGACACACCGCCTTCCGGATCGACCTTCATGTTCATGTAAGTGAGCGGTTACGGTCAAGAGGGTGAGCCGATCCCCATCACGACGCCGTGCCGCACTCGAGTTGCATGTCCAGCACGCGCGGGGTGAAATGCCCGTCGATGAGCCGGCCGAACGCGTCGATGTCGCCGCCGCACTCATGCCGGCGTCCGGCACCGCGCGTGGCCACCGCGACCAGGGTGTTGGCCGGGATCACCTCGATCAGACGGGGAGAACGGCCGTGGCCGAACGAGAACCACTTCCGGGCCCCCGACCGCGTGTCGCGGACGAAAGCGGTGCCCGTGCGCAGACCGCTGTCCAGGGTCGCCGACTCCAGGACGCCGTCGGCCGGCCGGAACACCACTCGTCCGGCGAGCAACGACGTCTCCCCTGCCGTCGTGTCGAGGGACCGCAGGGTTCCGGACGTCAGGGCGAAGCCCTCGGCCCGGTCCGGGACGCCCTCCCCGAGCGCGTAGCCGAGCGTACGACCGTCGGAGCCCCACGTCAGGTCGCCGACGACGGAAGGGGCGCCGAGCGACCAGGTGCGCCGCTCCCGGGTGACGACGTTCAACACCGTGACCGAGGCACGGGGTACGACCGTGTCGGCGCACGACGCCGTCGTGAAAGCGATCTTCGAGTCGTCCGGGCCGACCGCCAGGCCCGCCACGGCCGCGTGGATCGGGCCGCCGGGGATCGGCCGCGGAACCTCCGGGCGCCCCTGTTCGGTGAGGCGCAGACGGTACAACCGCGAGACGCAGGACTTGGGGTCGAAGGCGGCCACGACGAACGTACGATCCGCGATGGCGGCCACGACCGCCGTCGCCCGGCCGGCGCCCGGCGACGGGGCCGGTACCGCGTCGAACGCCCGGAAGGTCTTTCCCCTGAGCACCTGGGCCCAGGCCTGGCCGCCCGTCGTCACCGACACGACGTACTTCGGAAGGGAGAGGACGGAAGGCGCGGGCGTCGCGGCGTCGGAGGAGACGGCGGCCGCCAGGGTCGCCACGACCGCACCCGAGACGAGCCACACGCGCGCCATACGCCCGAATCGCCGTGCGGCCCCGCCCATCCGCCGTCCCCTCTCAAGATCACGAAGGGGGTCAGCCTACAGGCGGAACGTCAGTCGTGAATCGCGCCGTCAGGCCGGCGGCCTCCTGGGAGGTCAGCGGCGCCACCTCGACGCACGCCTCATCGTTGACGCCCCCGCTGCGGGAGCTCTTGCGCCACTGCATCGCCATTCGGTGGACTCCAATCGCCGCTCGATCAGGGCGCGCGAGGCGTCGTCGGACGCTGCCTTATGCCCGATCCGGTCGAAGTCCAGCCGGAACTCTTCGACCTCGCCGCACATCTCGATCAGCCGACCGCCTCGCGCTGCTCCAGCGTAGGCAATATCGCGGGAATCGACGCTGATGATGCGGAACGGGCCGTCCTTCCAGATATGCGCACCCGTCGAGCGCGGGATGATGCGAATGGTGATGTGCGGCCGCTGCATCAGTGCGAGGAGGTGCCGGAGCTGCGCCTGCATGACCTCGACGCCGCCGATGCAGTCGTCCAGGATGTCCTCGTCTAGCAGCGCCCACACGTAGGGCGGATCTGGCCTGTCCAGAATCGCGGCCTGCCGATCCATCCTGGCCTTGAGTGTCCCCTCGAGATCCCCGACGTTGCTCCTGGCCAGCAGGAGGGCTCGCGCGTAGTCCTCAGTCTGGAACGGGGGCGGAGTGTATTGCCCGTGGTAGATACGGATTATCTGGGCGATGGTCTCGTACGCGGTGACCGACTGGGCCCAGTCGGGGTTGTGGCCGTTCTGGGCGTACCAGAGCAGGAGCTCGAAGAGGCCGCCGGTCCGGAAGTGACGATCGATGATCTTTGCTTGCCTCTCGTCGATCTTTCTTCGTCCCGCTTCGACGTTGGAGACCGTCGATGGCGACACCAGGGGGCGATCGGCGGCGAGGCTTTTCAACGACGGAGTCGACCGCGACGGCCGGCGCCGTTCCTTAGCCTCTCCCGTTCGCTCAGACCAAGGGGAAGGCCGCTCATCGGTTGGTGCCGCGCCGGAAGGTCGCGCGGTAGTCGCTTGGGCGTCGTCCGGTGTGCTTCGCGAAGAGAGCGGCGAAGGTTCCGGAGTCCTTGTACCCGACCGCGGCGCAGATGCTCGCGACGGTTCGGTCGGTGGTCTCAAGGAGGTGGCGGGCTCGACGAACCCGCGACGACTGCAGGTAGTCCAGCGGGGTCTGGCCGGTCTCGTCGGCGAAGCGCCGTAGCAGTGTCCGGGTGCTGACATTGAACGTGTCCGCCAACGCGGCCAGGTCGTATCGGGCGGCGAGGTTCTGGTCGAGCCGGCGCATGACCCTGCGGGAGAACTCGTTTCCGGGTGACGGAAGAAGTCGTGCGTCGACGTAGGGAGTCTGGGATGACCGCGCGTCGTCGACGAGCGCCACCCGCGCGGTCGTCCGTGCCACGCCGGCACCGCTGTGCTCGCGGATCAGTTCCAGCGCGAAGTCGTACATGGCGCTGAAGGCCGCCGTCGTCGTCACACCCTTGTCGGTGACGACCAGGCGTTCGGGTCGGACATCGGCGTCCGGGCAGCGTCGAGCCAGTTCGTCCGCGAAAAGCCATGCCGTGGTGGCCTGACGCCGGTTGAGCAGTCCGGCCTCGGCGAGCAGGAACGCACCGACACAGATCGAGACGACGACGTTGCCCGTGGCCGCGTGTGAGCGGATCACGGCGACTTCAGGGGCGAGGGCGGCGAGCTTGGCGTCCACGTCGAGACCCGGCGCGAGCTCGAACCCGGGCACGACAAGGACGTCGACCTCGCGCGGCGGACAGACGGCCAGCGCCGAACCCCCCGATGCGGCGACGCGACGACGAGGCGAAACGATCGACACCTCGTATCCGGCGCGGTCCGGGCCGGCCACGCGCGTGGCCATCGTCAACAGATCGGGCACGCCGAACACCTCGGACGCGAAGCAGCCCGGATAGGCCAGAACACCGACCCGCAGTGCACTCACGCCCACCTCCCCACCTTTGGCGAGATTACCCCCATACATGGCGATCTGGCCTATCGCCCTGCGCGCGCACATCAGTCCACGCTGTCACCATGAGCGCTGCGAACGAACGCCTTGACGACGCGATCACGGACTTCTCCCGCCGGCTCGTGGAGGTGGACGGCGTGGTGAAGACCGTCTACGTCGCAGGACGCGGGCCGGCCGTCGTGCTGATGCCGGAGATGCCTGGCATCAGCCCTGACGTCCTTCGGCTGGCGCGGTGGGTGCGGGATGCGGGCTTCGCCGTCTATGTCCCCTCACTCTTCGGGGTCGACGGCGCCTATCCGACGGCCGAGAGCGGCAAGGAGGTCGTCCGCCGTGCGTGTGTCAGTGCCGAGTTCCGAGCGTTCGCCGGAGGCGGCACCAGCCCTGTCACGGCGTGGCTGCGTGGACTCGCGCGCCAGGCCCACGCCGAACACGGCGGTCCGGGGGTCGGCGCGATCGGACTGTGTTTCACCGGCAACTTCGCCCTCACCATGGCGCTGGAGCCGGCCGTCATCGCGCCAGTGGTCAACCACCCGTCATTGCCACTGGACGACCCCGCCGGACTGGAGATCAGCGACGAGGACGCGCGCGCGATCCAAGAACGCGTCGCGCGCGATGGACTGAAGGTTCTCGCCTACCGCTTCGACGACGACCGCTGGTGCACCGGCCGGCGCTTCGCCGCCTACCAGGCACTCCTCGGCGACGCCTTCGACGGCCGCGTCCTTGCGGGCGGTTCTGCCAACACCGAACCGCCCCCGTTCTTTCGCGACGTGGTCGAGACCCCCCACAGCGTCGTCACCGCCCACCTCGTCGACGAGGACGGTCATCCCACGCTGAAGGCCAGGGACGAGATCCTCACCTTCCTGACCGACCGCTTGAGTTGATTCCGGGGATGCGGGGATCACGTGTATCGCGGGCGTATCGAAAAACGCATACGCCAGCGCAACACTCCTCCGTTTTCAGTAGACGCACGGACCACTGCGGCCCGTGCCGAGGGCATTGCGCCCCGGCTTCGGAAGGTGATCACGAAGGAGAAAGCCGTGGCCAATGGCGGAGAATGGGACCGGCGTTCGCTGCTCCGGGGCGCCGCCGTGGTGGCCGGTGCCGCCGCGACCGCGCCGCTGCTGGGCAAGGCGGCCACGGCGCACGCCGACAGCAGTGACGCGGACGCGTTGTTCAAAGCCGGGGAGTTCGAGCGGGCCGGCCGCGCGTATGAGGAGATCCTGAAAAAAGACCCCACGAATGTGCAGGCGGCCCGCCAGCGCGGCTATGTCGGGCTACTGTCCAACCGGTTCCCCGAGGCCGAGAAGTATCTCACGACGGCCCTCAAACTGGCACCGGATGACAAGGACACCAACAGGCTCCTGGGCGACTGCTACATCCGGCAGGACAAATTCTCCCTCGCCGTACAACGCGCGCAAGCGATCGGCAACGACGTCTACGCCAAATGGTTCGGGGCACTCAGCGGCGAGGCGTATCAGATCCACGGCGACACCGCGCGGCTGCCATGGCAGCAGATGGACCCGACGCCGCTGGTAGAGGGCTCGGTCAACGGCGGACCGACGAAGCGCTTCATGTTCTACACCGGCGCCTCGTGGCTGGGCTTGTCCGCGGCGGTGGCCAAGGAAGCCGGGCTGAGCGCCGTCGCCAGTCAGAAGATCGATTACTTGGGCGGCACCGCGTGGCAGTACTTCGGGGTGCTGGACTCCTTCAAGCTGGGCGACATCGAACTGCGCAACATCCCCGTGGAGTGGTCGGATACAGATACGCCCGGTGGCGACGGCATCATCGGCACGTGGATCTTCTACCACCTGCTGACCACTTTCGACTACGCGGGCCGATCGCTGATCCTGCGCCGCCGGACGCCCGAAACGGCCAGGAAGGCACGCGCCGCCGCCAAACGGGCGGGCGCGGAGCCCCTGCCGCTGTGGCTGGCCTTTGATCACATGGTGCACAGCAAGGGCAGCATCGCCGGCTCCGGCCCACGGGTGATGGCCGTGAACCTCGGTGGAATCGGCGAGACCGCCGCGAGCATGTCCGGGGAAGCGGCCACGCAGTTGCAGATCCGCACCGACTACGACCGCCCGCTCGAGACCGCCGCCCACAGCCACCCGGTCGTCGCCTACCCCTGCTACCCGAAGGAGATCCGCCTCGGCGACGCCGTCGCCAAGGCGGCCTACTGCGAAACGACCCCGGACATGACACTCACCCAGCCCTGGGGGTTCGACGTGTGGGCCCACCTCGCCCACTGCTTCTACAAGCCCTACAACCTCACCCTCGACTTCACCGACATGAACCTCTACATCGCCCGCGGCAAGGCCACCTGACGCCGCGACTGCACGGACATCGCCTCGCGGGCGGCGCAGGTCATGTGTACGGCATCGACCATTCCGGTGTGATGCTCTCTGGCAGGCGTCCCGGCGCAACACCGCGTACGGTGCGGTCCTGCGCGCTCGCCGTTCTGCGCCGGGGTGCTGTCACAGCGTGACCACGATCTTGCCGTGGACGTGGCGTCCGGCCTGCAGCGCGACGGCGTCGCGGATCTGCTCGATCGGAAAGGTCGCGGCGACGGGCACGGTGAGCTTGCCGGCGAGGATCGCCTCGGTGATCCGCTCCATGGCGTCCGGCCCCGCGTCGAAGCCGCCGGTGGCGCGTACGCCACCGGGAGGGTTGGGGCCCGCGGCGATCGTGGAGATCCGCTCGGGCGGTACGCCGAGCGCCAGCGCGGTCTCGGCCGTCTCCGTGCCGAACAGGTCCGTCGCCGCGGTCACTCCGCCGGAAGCCAGTGTCCGGACCCGGTCCGCCAGTCCGTGGCCGTACGCCAGGGGCTCGGCGCCGAGCTTCCGCAGGAACTCGAAGGTGCCCTCCGAGGCAGTGCCGATCACGGTGGCGCCGGCGAGCTTCGCGAGCTGTACGGCGAACACGCCTACGCCGCCGGCGGCGCCGCCGATCAGGACGGTGTCGCCGGACCGCAGGTCGATCGCCGCCAGAGCCGCGGCGGCGGTGAGGCCGGCCACTGGAAGCGTGCTCGCCACCTCGTCGCTGATGCCATCCGGCGTGGGAAAAAGCGCCTCGGACGCATCGGTGGGGATCTTGACCACCACGAAGTCGGCGACGGCTCTCCCCAGCGCGCCGCCGTGGACACGGTCACCCACGGCGAAACCCGTGGCGCCGTCGCCGACCTCGTCGACAACGCCGGCGAAGTCGTATCCGAAGCCGGACGGCACGGTGATGCCGAACTGCGCCGCCGCCTCAGGCCGTGAGGCGATGATCCAGTCCATCGGGTTCAGCCCGGCGGTCGTCACGCGGACGCGAACCTCACCCGGGCCGGCGTGCGGCTCCGGAACGTCTCGCAACTCCAGGACCTCGGGACCTCCGAACGTCTCGTAGCTGACGGCTCGGCTCATAGGGGACCTCCAGCAGGCAAGGTGATGGGACTTGGTGCCATCACCATAACAGAGTGATGGGACCAAGTGCCGTACACTCTTCCCATGGCTCGCTGGCAACCGAACGCATCAGAGCGGCTGGCCCTGGCCGCCCTCGAACTGTTCGCGGAGCGGGGCTACGAGAACACGACGGTGATCGACATCGCGCAGCGCGCGGGGCTGACGAAGAGCACCTTCTTCCGGCACTTCCAGGACAAGCGGGAAGTGCTCTTCGGCCACGACACGATGAACAGACTGCTCGTCGAGGCGATAGCCGCAGCGCCGGCAACCGCCACCCCGCTCGAAGCGGTGGCTCATGCCCTGGACGCGGTCGGGAGGGAGGCCTTCACACCCGCTCGTCGCGAGTTCAGCACCCGCAGGCGGGCAGTGATCGCTGCCAGCCCGGAGCTGCGCGAGCGCGAAGCGCTGAAGGGCCTCGCGCTCACCGCGTCGATGACCGACGCACTCAAGCGGCGCGGCGTTCCCGACGTGGCGTCGTGCGTGGCCGCGGAGCTGGGCGCGCTCGCCATGAAGATCGCCTATGAGCGCTGGAGCGACACGGCGAACGGCGACGACTTCGGCGAACTCGCGCGGCGAGCACTCGGCGAAGTGCAAGCGGCCAGCACCTTGTGCTGACGCGGGCGCGAGTGGCGGCCGGACCCCAGGCCCGCCGGGCTGCAACGGCTGGGTCGGGTGATCGAGGATGCCCCCGGATCCGTTGACCGGACGCGGTGCGCAGCTGCTGGATACGCTCCGGAATGCCCTGGACCAGCTACACCGCCGCCGTCGCCCGGCACGCGAGCAGCGCAGAACACTGAGAGGACGCGATGACCGACACCTCCTGGTTGGGACCGCCCATCGACGTCCGGCCCGTGCTCGCCGAGCAACAGGCCGCGTTCATCGATCTGCTGCACCGGCTCGACGGCGACGAGTGGGCCAAGCCGACGGTCTGCCCCGGATGGAGCGTCAAGGATGTCGCCGCGCACGTGCTCGGCGACCACATCGGGCGCCTGTCCATCCACCGCGACGGCTTCCATGTGCTGCATCCGCGCGACGACGAGGCGTTCCCCGCCTTCCTCGACCGCATCAACGAAGAGTGGGTGACTGCGGCCCGCCGTATCAGCCCGCCGATGCTCATCCAGCTCCTGTCGGACATCGGGGACCAGATCGTGGAGTTCTGGCAGACCGTCGACCTGGACGCACTCGGCGGGCCGGTGCGCTGGGCCGGCCCCGGCCCGCATCCGTACTGGCTGGACGTCGCCCGCGAATACACCGAGTACTGGACCCACCAGCAACAGATCTGCGACGTCACTGGCCGGACCGGCCTAACCGACCCGCGTTACCTCGGCCCGGTCATCGACACCTTCATGCGGGGCCTGCCGCACACGCTGCGCGATGTGACCGCCCCACAAGGCACCGCCCTCCAGCTGAGCGTCACCGGACCCGGCGGCGGAGACTGGACCTGCACCCGCGGCCCCGACCGCTGGCGGCTGCACGATCAACCGCAGCCCCAGCCCAGCGCTAGCCTCGAACTCGACACCGACACCACCTGGCGTCTGTGTACCCGCGGCATCACGCCTGAACAGGCGGCCGAGCACGCCCGCATCGACGGCGACCAGCACCTCGCAACAGCGGCACTCCAGATCGTGTCGATCATCTGGTCGCCGCCGAACCCGGGGCATGCGGAGAAGTCTGATATCTGACTCCGCCAGAGGCGCCAAGTCGGGACGTCACGGGTAATCGATGACGCCGAAGGAAACGTACGTCATCACTGAAACGGCCCACCCTCCTCGACGCCTTGAGGATGCGCGAGGAGGGCGGGCCATCGCCTTCAGCCGAACGGCTGCGGCTGCGGCTGCGGCACCGCGATGGTGTCGATCACCGGTGCCGGGCCATCGTCGTTCGAGAAGCGCAGGACGTTGCCGCCGCTGCCCGGCTTCAGACGCACGCGGGCGACCGCGACGTTGATCCCGTTGGAGCCGGTCGTCGGGAACGCCAGCTTGATGGGCACGTCGTCGTTGACCGTCAGGTAGGCGTACCGGTTGGCCGGGTCCGAATCGACGTAACCGATCTTGATCGTGTAGTCCCCGTACCTGGGCGCGATGACGTGGTCGAGCCGCAGCACGCCGGCGGGAGGCGGAGCGTTCCCGCTGGGCAGGTCGATGGCGTCGACGACCACCGTCGCCGCGGTGGAGGCCGCGTTCTTCTGGCCGGTGACCACGATCTTCAGGGTGTGATCTCCGTCGGCGAGCCCGGACTTGGCGTACAGGGCCTGCTGGAAGCTCTTCCCGCCGGCGACGTAGGTGTCCACCGTGGCGACCTTCGCGTCGTCGAGGTAGACGTCGGCGATGCCGCCGTTGGTGTTCTTCGCGCCGATCCACCGCACCGCCGTGCCCTTGAATCCGACCGTTACGCTGTCGCCGGCCTGGACGCTGAAGGACTCGTTGTTGCCGTAGTCGCCGTCGGTCCACCCCTGGTTGGCGGCGTGGGTCCACGCGCCGCTGTAGTGCAGCGCCGGATCGACGTCGTCGTAGGTGTAGGAGGTCTGGCCGCCGCCGACGCCGATTCCGCCCACCGCCGTACCGCCCGAGCAGGCGGAGCAGGTGACGACCTGGGCTCCGTTGGAGAAGGCGCCGTCGGCGGCGGCGTCATAGACGGTGTCCGTACGCTGGGGCTCCCAGGTGCCGTCGGCGACGTCGAGCGACCAGGAGGACTGCCAGTTCAGCGACGCCTTTCCACCGCCGATCGACATCGGCAGCCAGATCGGCGCCGAGTCGTGCAGGTGGCTGGCGTACCAGCGGTCGCCCATGAAGACGTAGCTGGTGCCGTGCCGCCCCTTGACCGGCAGGACGAAGCTGGTCTGCGAGTTGAACGTCTTGCTGCCGGCCGGCGCGAACGGCTTCCAGTCCGACCACGGCCCGCTCGGCGAGGCGGCCGTGGCGTAGTCGTTGTCGTTGGTGTTCCACCCGGTCAGCTTCGACCCGAACAGGTAGTAGGTGCCGTCGACCTTCACCATGGCCGGCGACTCCCGGTCGGGCAGCACGGCCGCCGGTGACTCCACGGTCAGGTAGTCGGCCGACAGCTTGTCGACGCGCAGCCCGTTGTTGCGGTCCTCCGACAGCAGGTAGGCGGTGCCGTCGTCGTCCTGGAACAGGCCGAGGTCCCGGCTGAGCTGGCCGAGTGGCCGGGCGCTCCCCCGATAGTCGTACGGCCCGCACGGGGTGGCGCTCGTCGCGACCCCGGCCCGGGCGTCGCCGTAGTTGGGCGAGTCGATGTGCATGTACATCACGTACTGGTGGGTGGTCGCGTTGTAGATGACCTTCGGGCGCTCGACCACGCGGTTCGGGCCCAGGTCGCCGCTCGCCTGCCGGGACAGCGCGTCGGCGTGCCGGGTCCAGGACACCAGGTCGGTGGAGGAGTAACAGGCCACGGCGGTGAACGCGCTGCCCGCCACCTTGTCCTCGCCGAACGCGTAGTAGGTGTGGCCGACCTTGAGGATGCCGGCGCCGTGCAGTTGCGCCAGCTCACCGTTCTGGTCGTTCCAGGCGGCGCCCGGCACGATGGCGACCGTGCCCGGCGCCGCCGGCCGGCCGGGCGGGTCGTCGCCGTTCTCGGCGGACGCGCCGGCCGCGCCGGCCAGCGTGGTCGTCATGGCGAGCAGTACCGCCACGACACGGGGGATGAGTCCGCGCATGTCACTCCTTCAGGGGTCCCCGGTCCAGGGGGAGGAATCCGGTCCGGGCCGGGGCGCCCGGACCGGTGTCGCGTAGGCCGCTCAGCCGGGGCGGGGCGTCAGCGGCGTTCGAAGCGGATGGCCTGCCCGCCCGACGGCGCCAGGTCGAGCCGCAGCGCGTCGCCGGCCCGTACGGTGCGCTCCGACAGCACCACCGGCGTGCCGCGGGGAGCGCTCCCAGGCGCGCCGTCGGCGTACACGTGCGCCTGCCACTCGCCGTGCTCCAGGAAGTCGGTGCCGACCTCGACGGTGCGGGCCTGTTCGTTCGTCATCGCGCCCAGGAACCACGTGCCGCCGTTCCGGCGGGCGACGACGACGTGCTCGCCGATCTCGCCGCTGAGGGTCCGGCTCTCCTGCCAGGTGGTGGGGACCGCGTCGAACCAGGACAGCTCCGGATACCCGGTGGCGAACTGGCTCGGCTTGGCGTACCAGTAGATCCACTCCAGCGCGCTGTAGTAGACGGCCGCCATGGCCAGCTGGTGGGCGTTGGTCGTCTGGTCACGCGACTGGGCGTAGCAGATCGTGTAGTCCATCGGGCCGGCCACGTTCCGGGTGAACGGCAGCGTCACGTTGTGCGTGGCGGTCGGGAAGTGCTCGTTGCCGCGGACGCCTTCCATCGTGATGTAGTTGGGCAGCGTGCGTTCGAGGCCGGCCGGTCGCAGGTCATCGTGGGTGTTGACCAGCAGCTTGTGTTCGCCGAACGTCCGGATGGAGTTGAGGATCCAGTCGTTCTGCGCCTGCGTGCCCTCGAGGAGGAACCCGAACTTCACGCCGGCCACGCCCCACTGCTGATAGAGCGGCGCGATCTGGTCGAGTTGGCGCTCGGCCGCGATGCGGTTGACGTAGAGGATCACGCCGATGCCGTGGCTGCGGCCGTACTCGATGATCTGCCCGAGATCCAGTGCGGGTATGGGCTTGGTCGCGTCCGAGCTCGGGCTGTTCTCCGGGCCGTACCAGCCGGCGTCGAACTCGACGTACTGCAGGCCTCGTGCCGCGGCGAAGTCCACGCCGGCCAGCCCTTCGGCCGTGGTGAGGTTGCAGCGGAACGCCTTGCCGGGTTTGATCCAGGACGTGTCGGCCAGCACGCTGGGCCGCGCGAGGGTGGTCACGAGGTCACCGCGGTCGACCAGGTCGGCGGCGCTGCCGCCCACGATGAGGGTCCGCCACGGGGTGGCGAACGGCGTGGCGACCGAGAACGACGACTGGATCGGCCCGCCGCCGCGCTGCGCGGAGGTGGCCAGGTACGACACGACGGCGTCGGCGTCGTCCGGCACCGAGGCGAGCAGCAGCCGCGGGTAGTGCTCGCGCGCCGACTCGGCGATGCACGCGGTGCCGCCGTCGGCCAGTCGCACGGTGACGGGGATGTCGGCGAGGGAACCGTTGTCGCCGGCTCCGTTGCTCGAGACCGGGATCGCGCCCGGGGACACCGCGCTGTAGTCCGATTCGTCGCGGCTCGCCCACAGTACGGCTCCGGTGGGGAAGCGGAAGCGGGTCTGTTCGCCGGCGATGGTGACGGCGTCTCCGGGAGCGTTCCGCAGGAGGTAGCGCAGCGCGACACCGTCGTCGTAGGCGCGCAGGATGACGCTGAACGCCGTGTTCGTCGCCGGATCGACCAGGTCGACCTGGAGTTCGGCGCATTCCTCGGTGAGCCGTTCCCGCCGCCCGTACGCCGGCGTCCAGTGCCCGTGGATCCGGTCGCGGCGGAACCCGGTGAGCGTCGCGCCGGGCCCGAGCACGGCGCCCGAGTCCAGCCGCAGCCCGAGCGTCGACGGCAGCAGCACGGGCCGCCTGTGCAGGTTCACCGCCCAGGTCAGGCCGGCCGGTCCCCACGCCAGCCGGGCGTGCAGTCGCCCACCCGGTGAGATCACGGACCACGACCGTCCGGGGGGATCCGTCTCCTCGGCCGTGGCCGTCCTCGCCGTCGCGATCCCGGCGGCGCCGGCTCCCGTGGCGAGCGCGCCGGCCAGCAGCGCGCGTCTCGTGATCCCGCCACCGGGCATGGTCGAGCCCGTATCCGAATCCGCCCTCATGACGCCAACTCCCTGGTCACGCCTGCCGCTCCCGGAGGCACCCGGTTCAGATGGCGATAATTAATGCCCGAATGCACTCAAACTGTCAATAAGGAAGACATACGAACATGATTCGCACATTTTCCAACATAGAAAACGTTTGCTATCTCAGCGATCGGCTTCCTGGATCGCTCGACCGGTCTCTCGCTCGAGTTCCGCGAGCTCGGCGCCGTCGGCCCGCCCGGCGATGCCGAGAGCGGCGACGGCCGTCAGGCCGGCGGTGATGAGGACCACGAGCCAGGCGCGGTGGAAACCGGCCAGGCCGGTCGTCCGGTCCGCGCCGAGCACGGCGACCAGCACGGCCACGCCGAGGGCGGAGCCCAACTGGCGCGCCATCGACAGCACCGCGGACCCCGACGCCAGATCGGCACGCGGGACCGTGTCGGCACAGGCGAACAACGACGGCTGGATGAGCGCGTTCGCCAGACCCCAGAGCAGCATGCCGGGCAGGACCACACCCCGGTAGGCAGGGGCCGCCTCGGCGGTGAGCAGCGGCCAGGCCCCGGCCATCGCGAAGAGGAGCGCGCCCGCCAGGATGGTGGTCCGCTTCCCGAAACGCGCCGACAGCCGGCCGGAGAAGGGTGACACGACGCCGGCCGCGAGTGGACCGGGTGCGATGCCGAGCGCGGCCCGGACGACCGAGAAGTGCCACTGCTCGGTCAGCAGCAGAGTGGTGCCGAGGAGCATGGCGGCGAAGCCCACGTAGTACGTGACCAGCCCGGCGGCGCCGGCGCTGAACGCCCGTACGGAGAACAGCCGTGGCTTCACCACGGGATCGGGATGGCGACGGATGTGCGCGACGAACGCCGCCGCCAGAACGAGCCCCGTCGTCAGCATCGCCCAGGTCCACACCGCGGGCCAATCCTGGATCTCGGTCAGCGCGGTGCAGACGAGGCCGATGGCCCCGAGCGCGAGGAGCATTCCCCGATGGTCGACGTGCCGACCGGCTCCCTGACCGCCGCCACGGGGCAGGACGACGACGCCTGCCACCAGGGTGGCGAGGACGAGGGGCACGTTGATGAGGAAGATCCAGCGCCAGTCCCACTCGACGAGCAGCCCGCCGAGCACCGGACCGCCGCCGGCCGCCACCGCTCCCACGGCGGCCCATATCCCCACCGCCGTGGCCCGCCGGTGCTCGGGGAAGGCCGACAGCGCGAGCCCGAGCGAGGTGGGCATGAGCACGGCGGCCCCGGTCGCCTGCAGCGCCCGGAAGGCGATCAGGGCCGGCAGGTTCGGGGCCAGCGCGCAGCCGAGGGACGCGATGCCGAACAGGATCAGACCGGCCAGGAAACTCGCGCGGCGGCCGACGATGTCGGCCGCGCGCCCGGCCGGGACGAGCAGAGCCGTGACGACGATGGCGTAGGCGTCCAGGATCCAGGAGACCTCCGGCAGCGTCGCCGGGGAGAAGTCGCGCCGCAGTACCGGAAGCGCGATGTTCGCCACCCACAGATCCAGGATCGTGAGGAACTGGGCCGCGCACACGACCGCCAGTACGGCGCCCGCCCGCCGCTGGACGTTCACGGGTTCGGTCATACATCACAGGCTGCAAGGGCCGGAGCCACCAGGGCCAGTGGCAAGAATGACGATAACCGCTAAAATATTGACATGGCCGCTAGAACCGTGGCATTGGCCGTGACCGAGGATGTGCCGATCTTCGAGGCCGCCATCCCGTGTGAGGTGTTCGGACGCGCCCGCCCCGATCTGGCCGACCCCTGGCTCTACGACTTCCGGATATGCGCCGCCGAGCCGGGCCGCACCACGCTCGGGGCCGGCTTCGTGGCGGGCACGACGCACGGCCTGGATCGGCTGGCCGACGCCGACACCGTGATCGTGCCGGCCTGCGCCGACGTCCATGACGCCCAGCCTCCCGACCTGGTGGAGGCGGTCCGTGCGGCCCACCGGTCCGGAGCGCGTGTCGTCTCGCTCTGCTCGGGCGCGTTCGTTCTCGCCGCCGCCGGGCTGCTCGACGGCCGGCGCGCCACCGTCCACTGGATGTACGCCGACCTCCTGGCGCAGCGATTCCCGAAGGTCACCGTCGATCCCGGCGTCCTCTACGTCGACGACGGCGACGTGCTGACCAGCGCGGGCACCGCCGCGGGTATCGACCTCTGCCTGCACCTGGTCCGCCTGGACTTCGGCGCCCGGATCGCCAACCTGCTCGCCAGGCGGCTCGTGGTGCCCCCGCACCGCGCGGGCGGCCAGGCCCAGTACGTGGAGACCCCCCTGGCCCGGCAGGACGACGACGGCCTGGCCCCGTTGCTCCACTGGGCCGTCGAGCACCTCGACCGGCCCCTCACCATCGCCGACCTGGCACGCCGGCAGCACGTCACCCCCCGTACGCTCATCCGCCGCTTCCACGCGGCGACCGGGACGTCACCGCTGCGATGGCTGCTGGCCCAGCGTGTGCAGCGAGCGCGTGAACTGCTCGAGTCCACGTCCGAGCCCCTGAGCCGCGTCGCCGAGCGCAGCGGCCTGGGCGCCGAGGCGAATCTGCGCCACCACTTCACCCGCGTGGTCGGAGTGTCCCCCGGCCAGTACCGGCGCGCTTTCAGCCGGAGCTCTCCGCACACCGGCGACTGACGGGTGTCCGTACCCGGGCGGGCGGCCCCGCTCAGGTTCCGTTCGGCAGCTTGACGACGGTGAGGAGGACGGCCGAGTCCTCGAGCGCCTCGAGGCTGTGCCGGGCGTCGGGCACGGCGATCAGGTCGCCCGTCCGGCCCTCCCAATGATCGCCTCCGGCGACGAGCCGTACCCGGCCGCGCAGCACGTGCACCGTCGCCTCCCCCGGGCTCGCGTGCTCGTCCATCGTCGAACCGGCCGTGAGCGCGACGACGGTCTGCCTCAGCGCGTGCTCATGGCCTCCGTACACGGTCGTGGCGCTCCGGCCCGCCGCCCCTGCGCCGGCGCGTTCGAGCTGTTCCCGGCTCACCGCGTCCAATGAGAGTTTCCGCATGTCCTCCATCTACCGCAGTGGCGGCGAAAGATTCATCGGCTTTCGGACACGCCGCTCCCGGTCCGCAGTCCGTTGAGGAAGAGACCCACGTAGTAGTCGCCCAGGGCAACGGCGTCGAGCGGCCCGTCGGGGTGCCACCACGTGCTGATCTGGTGGACCGCGCCGAAGAAGAAGTTGACCGCCAGGTCCGCCGGGACCCCGGCCTGGAACGTCCCCTCCCGCTGCCCCTCCTCGACCAGCGCGCGGACGCATTCGTGGTAGCGGCGCCGCTCCGCGCGCACCGCCTTCTGCTTCTCGGCCGGCAGCAGGTGCATCGAGCGGAAGAAGACGGTCACCTCGTCCAGGTGAGCGAGGCTCGTCTCGATCACGTCGACGGCGGCGGCGCGCAGCCGCTCCTCGGCCGGACCCCGACCGCTCGCGAACCGCTGCAACCGCTCCGTCTGCAGCGCCAGCAGCCGATGGTAGATCTCGTACAGGAGGTCGTCCTTGGCGGCGAAATAGTGGTACATCGCCCCCTTGGTCACGCCGGCGGCCCCGACGATCTCCTGCACGGAGGTGCCTTCGTAGCCGTTCTCGGCGAACAGCCGGGTGGCCACCGCCAGCAGCCGCTCCGGCAGCGGGCGGTCGTCGCCGGAGGCCATCATCTCCCCCGGTAGGGAGCCAGCTCGCGGCGGGCGATCGACCGCTTGTGCACTTCGTCGGGCCCGTCCGCCAAGTGCAGGGTGCGCACTCCGGCCCACAGGTCCGCGAGCGGGTAGTCCTGCGAGACGCCGGCGCCGCCGTGCGCCTGGATGGCCCGGTCGATCACCCAGCCCGCCATCTCCGGCACGGCCGCCTTGATCGCCGAGATCTCCACGCGGGCGCCCTTGTTGCCGACGGTGTCCATCAGCCAGGCGGTCTTGAGGACCAGCAGGCGGGCCTGCTCGATGCGGATGCGCGCCTCGGCGATCCAGTCCTGCACGACGCCCTGGTCGGCGATCGGGCCGCCGAAGGCGGTCCGGGACACGACCCGCTCGCACATGAGCTCCAGGGCCCGCTCGGCCATGCCGATGGCGCGCATGCAGTGGTGGATCCGCCCGGGGCCCAGACGCTCCTGCGCGATGCGGAACCCCTCGCCCTCGCCGAGCAGGACCCCGGAAACAGGGACGCGGACGTCCTCGAAGTCGATCTCGGCGTGGCCGCCGTGGGTGCCGTCGTCGTACCCGAAGACGGTCATGCCCCGCTTGATCGTGACGCCGGGCGTGTCCTTCGGCACGAGCACCATGCTCTGCCGGCGGTACGGCGGGGCGTCCGGGTCGGTCACGCCCATCACGATGAGGATCTCGCAGGCCGGGCTCATGGCGCCCGACGACCACCACTTGCGGCCGTTCAGGACGTACGTGTCGCCGTCCCGCTCGATGCGCAGGGAGATGTTGGTGGCGTCGGAGGACGCGACGGCCGGCTCGGTCATGCAGAACGCCGACCGGATCGCGCCGTCCAGCAGCGGCGCCAGCCACCGCTCCTTCTGCTCCGGGGTGCCGAACAGGGAGAGGATCTCCATGTTCCCGGTGTCGGGGGCAGCGCAGTTGAGGGCGACCGGGGCGATGTGCGGGGACCGGCCGGTGATCTCGGCGAGCGGGGCGTACTGCAGGTTGGTCAGCCCGGCGCCGTGCTCCTTGTGCGGCAGGAAGAGGTTCCACAGGCCGCGCTTGCGCGCCTCGGCCTTGAGACCCTCGATGACCGGCGGCGTCGTCCAGGTGCCGGCGCGCTCGGCGGCCTGCGCGGCGAAGACGGGCTCGGCGGGATGGACGTGGGAGTCCATGAAGTCGAGCAGCCGATCACGGTACTCGTTGGTCGTCTGGTCGAATCCGAAGTCCATGTGCCGTCCCTTCGCGAGCCCGGTCGCCGTGCCCGGCCGTCGTCGGGCAGGGCCATACCGACTGGTCGGTATGACGACCGTAAGCAGTACGGCCGGGCCGCGTCAACGCTCGCTCCGCCCTGCCCGCGCGTTCATGCCCGTCCGCGCAGCGAACTCTCACGGATCTTCAGGTCCGCGGACAGCACGATGTGGCGGACGGGGAAGGTCTCGCCGACGATCCGGCGCAACAGCAGTTCGGTGGCCTGGCGGCCGATCTCGTACGTCGGCTGGCTGACGACGGTGAGCCGGGAGCGCATGTCGAGCGCCGGGGTCATGTCGTCGAACCCCACCAGCGCGAGGTCGTCGGGGCAGCGCACCCCGGCCTGGTCGAGCGCGTTGACCGCGCCGATGGTCATGAGGTTGTTGGCGACGAACAGGCCGTCCGGGGCGTCCTTCAGCGCCAGCAGGCGCTCGGTGGCCTCCCGTCCACCCTCGATGCGGAAGTCACCGCCGACGATGAGCTCCCGCTCTACCGGGAGCCCCGCCTCCTTGAGCGCCGTCTTGTACCCGGCGAGCCGGCCCTCGCCGGTCGTCGTCCCGGGCCGCCCGGCGACGAAGCCGATCCGGCGGCAGCCCTGCTCGATCAGATGCCGGGTCGCCTCCATGGCCGCTCGCCGGTTGTCGACCACGACCCGGTCGACGGCGGCCGTCCGGAGCCGGCGGTCGATCGTCACCACGGGGATGCCGCGTTCGACGAGCACGTCGATCCGGGTGTCGGTCACCGAGGCCGGTGAGAGGAGGACCCCGGCCATCCGCTCGGCGGCGGCCACCTCGAGGTAGCGCTGCTCCTTGCGCAGATCCTCGTCGGCGTTGGCCAGCACGACCGAGTAGCCGGCCTCGTTGGCCCGGTCCTCGACCGCGCGGACCATCCCCGTGAAGAACGGGTTCGTGATGTCGGAGATGATCAGGCCGAGCACCGTGGTCGCCCGGGTGCGGAGGCTGCGCGCCTGGCTGTTCGGCCGGTAGTCCAGCGCCTTCACCGCCGCCAGCACGCGATCCTTCAGCTCCGGCGCGACGGTCTCCGACGTGTTCAGTACACGCGACACGGTCGCAGGCGAGACCTTCGCCGCCCGAGCGACGTCGCGAATCGTCACGTGACCCATTGATCAGCCCCTACTCCGTGTCCCGGTTCATTGTCCACGACCGCTCGGCGGGGGTTGACAGACCCTGCACGAGGTTCTACGTTCCGAGAAATCGATTTCAGAAATCGATTTCTCGCACTCTACAGCACCCGGCCGTGAACCGGCCCCCCACAGGGCCGGAACGATTTTCGGAGGTCAAGACGTGGCGCGAATCGGTCTACTCAGCATGTCCGACGGGCGTGACTTCGTCGCCCGCGACGTCGCCGACCATGTCGGCCAGTCCACACGTGTCCTCGCCGAGGTCCTGCGCGCGGAGGGTCACGAGGTCGTCGTCGCGCGGGAGACGGTCTGGACCAACGAGCTCGCGACGGCCGAGGCGCGGTGGGTCGCCTCCCACCAGCCCGATCTGACGATCTTCAACTACTCGGTCTGGGCGTTCCCGCACTTCACGATGCTCGCCGCGGACGCCACCCCGGGCCCGCTGCTGCTCGTCGGCAACATCGATCCGCAGTACCCCGGAATGGTCGGCATGCTGGCCGGCGGCGGCGCCCTCGACCAGGTCGGCCGCGTGCACGCCCGGGTCTGGGGCGACCCCGCCGAGATCAAGGACCGCATCCTCACGCAGGTCCGCGCCGCCACGGCCGTACGCCGGCTGCGAGGCTCGACGTTCGGCCGGATCGGCGGCCGCCCGATGGGCATGTACACGGCGGTCGGCAACACCGACCAGTGGATGCGGCAGTTCGGCGTGGACGTCGAGGAGATCGACCAGTGGGAGATCGTCCGGCGCGCCGAGAAGGCCGACGCCTCCCGGGTCGCCGCCGGGCGGGCCTGGCTGGAGAAGCACGGCAACGTCCACTACGACGGTGACCGGCTGACCCCCGAGCTCCTCGAACGCCAGATCCGCTCCTACTACGCGATGCGCGAGCTGATCGAGGAGTGGAACCTCGACTTCTCCGGCATCAAGGGCCAGCCGGAGCTGACCACCCACTTCACGACCATGGACGTCACCGAGGCGTTCCTCAACGACCCGTACGACTGGGAGGGCGCGAAGGAGACGCACGTCACCGCCACCGAGGCCGACATGGACGGCGCGCTGACGATGCAGATCCTGAAGCTGCTCTCCGGCGATCCGGTGCTGTTCGCCGACGTCCGGCACTACCACGCCGACAAGGACGTCTGGGACCTGTGCAACTCCGGCCAGCACGCGACCTGGTACGCCGCGCGTTCCGCCGACCCGGCGGAGAACCTGGCCCGCACCCACTTCCACCCGGAGGTCTTCTACTTCCCGGCCGGCGGCGCGTCGGTGCACCACCTCGCCGCACCGGGCGAGGCGACCTTCGCGCGGCTGACCCGCCACGACGGGCGGTACCGGATGCACGTCATGCGCGGCGCGTTCGAGCAGTACGACGAGGCGACGAACGAGGCGATGATGCGGCAGTCGACCTACGAGTGGCCGCACGCGTTCGCCCGGCTGCGCGTCGGCGCCGACGAGTTCCTGTCCCGTTTCGGGGCCAACCACATCCACGCCGTGCCCGGTGAGTACGTCGCCGAGCTGCGTACGGTGTGCGCGCTGCTCGACGTCGACTTCGACGGTTTCGGAGACGCGTCATGAGAGGGCCCTCGATTCTCCTGCCGGCCGCCGGCGCGCTGGTCGCCGGCCTGCTGGTCGGCGTCACCGGCCCCGCCGGCGCCGCCTCCTCGCCGGCCTCGGCCGACGCCAAGGGGCCGGTCGGCTGGGACGTCTACCGGCACCTGGACCGGCTCCCCGAACTCACCGGCGGGGTGCGGACCCAGCAGTTCTCCAGCTTCGACCGGACCGGCGGGAACGACGACGGCTTCGACGGCCGGTACTCCTGCCTGCGCACCGCCGCCGACGGATGCGTGATCGCCGAGCACTCCGGGCCCGGCGAGGTGGACGCGATCTGGTTCACCCGCGACAACGGCGACGTACGGGCCACCGGGGACATCACCATCACGCTGGACGGGCACGACGTCGTGCACGCTCCCCTGCAGGACCTCGTCGACGGCAAACTCGGCGCGCCGTTCGTCCACCCGCTGGTCGCCAACGCCGACCAGAGTTCGGGCGGCGTCTACGTCGAGGTGCCGATGGCGTTCCGCCGGTCGATGCGGATCACCACCCAGCACAACCCGATCTTCTACCACGTCACGTACCGCACGTTCGCCGACGACCGCGGCGTGAGCACCTTCGACCCGTCCGACAAGGCGGCGGACGTGATCGCGACCCTGCGGGCCGCCGGGACCCGGGATCCGAAGCCGGCGTCGCCCCATGCCGTCACGCGGCGCACGCCGCTGGACCTCGCCCCCGGTGCCACGGCGCGCCTGGCGCGCACGACCGGTTCGGGCGAGCTGACCGCGCTGGGGCTGACGCTTCCGCAGGCCGAGCAGGTGACCCCGAAGATGGTGCGGGACGACGGCCGCGCCTTCGGCCGGAACGGCTCCAGCACCTTCACGGTCGCGGTGGACCCGGCCAACGACGGTGTCCGGCTCACCCGCCGCTACGACCCGGAGATCGGACACCAGGTCGCCACGGTGTCGGTCGACGGGCAGGAGGTCGGCCGGTGGAGCCCGACCGAGCCTCGCGGTGCCGGGCAGTGGGCCGAGGAGTCGGTCGAACTGCCGGCGAGCGTCACCGCCGGAAAGTCGCGGCTCACCATCACCAACACGTTCGTCTCCTCCGACCTGGACTACAACGAGTTCACCTACTGGGCCGACGGCCATGTCGGCGGCGGCCTGAAGCGCACCGACACCGTCGACGTCGGCAACGCCTCCGACGAGGCCGCGCACCACTACGCCATCGCCGGCCAGACCTGGCAGGGCGACCGCACATTCGCCTACCCGTTCGACGCCGATCAGGCGGCCAGGGCACGCACCGCCCGGCAGCTGCTGCAGGGACTGCGGCTGCGGATCACCTTCGACGGCCGGCGGACGGTCGACTCTCCTCTCGGGGAGTTCTTCGGCTCCGGCTTCGCGGTCGCGCCGGTGCGCTCCCTGTTCACCGGCATCGATCCGGCCGGGCACGCCTACACCGCCTGGTGGCCGATGCCCTACCGGAAGGGCGCGACCGTCGAGCTGTACAACGGCTCGCCGCTCGCCGTCACCGCGGGTGAGGCCCGCGTGACCTCGGCCCATCGGGCCGTGACCGGGGACGGCTACTTCGGCGCCCAGTCGCGCTCGGGCGCCACCCGGCAGGGCGCGGACTGGCCGTACCTCCAGGCGACCGGGCAGGGCAAGTTCGTCGGGGTCAGCGCGAGCATGCAGGGCCCGGCCAACCGCGGCTTCCTCGAAGGCGACGAGCGCGTCTACACGGACGGCGCGCGCAGTCCGCAGATCCACGGCACCGGAACGGAGGACTTCTACCAGAGCGGCTGGTACTTCAACCGCGACACCTACACCGAGCCGTTCAACGGCGACCCGGCCCACCTGACCGCCACGACCGGCTGCGCGGCGGACTCCGACTGCACCGGCGCGTACCGGCTGATGATCGGGGACGCGGTGCCGTTCGGTTCCGCGATCACCTTCGGCATCGAGCACGGGCCGGTCGACGACGTCGCGGCGAACTACTCCACCACCGCGTTCTGGTACGGCGCCGCGACGCCGTCGACCCGGAGCACCGACACGCTCACCCTGGGCGATCCGGCCAGTGAGAAGGCGCACGGTTACACCTCCGCCGACCCCGGCCCGGTGGCGGACCTGAGCTCGACGTTCGAGGGGACCGGTACGGCGCTCACCGCGGCCACCCGGGCCACCACGGCACCCGTGACCTTCCGGCTCGCGGTCGACCCGGCGAACAAGGGCGTCGTCCTGCGGCGCACCGGTGATCAGAGCACCGCGTACCAGCGTGCCCGGGTCAGCGTCGACGGCCACCCGCTCCCGGACTGGCTGCAGCCGCTCGGCAACACCACGCACCGCTGGCTCGACGACGCCTACCAACTGCCGGCGAGCGTCACCGCCGGACGGCGTGTCATCACGGTGACCCTCACCCCGGTCGGCTCGGCGTGGTCCGCGGCCTCCTACGGCGCATGGAGCATCCGATGAGCGACGACGTCGTGCTGCGGATGCGCGGCATCGCCAAGAGCTTTCCCGGAGTACGAGCGCTGTCCGGCGTCGAGCTGTCGGTGCGCGCCGGCGAGGTGGCGGCGCTGCTCGGCGAGAACGGCGCCGGCAAGTCGACGCTGATGAACGTCCTCGCCGGAGTGCACGCCGACTACGAGGGCGTCATCGAGGTGGGCGGCGAGCCGGTGACGATCCACTCCCCCAAAGACGCGCAGCGGCACGGCATCGGGATGATCCATCAGGAGCTGAACCTGGTCCCGGAGCTGTCCATCGCGGACAACATCTTCCTCGGCCGCGAACCCCGCACGCCCTGGGGCACCCGTGATCGCAAGGCCCTGCACGCCCGGACCGCCGAGCTGCTCGAGGGACTGGGCCTGCGGCTGAGCCCGCGACGGCAGGTCGGCCGGTGCCGCATCGCCGAGCAGCAGCTCATCGAGGTGGCCAAGGCGCTCAGCCTGAACGTGCGGATCCTCGTCATGGACGAACCCACCTCCGCGCTGGCGGACGCCGAGGTACACCGGCTGTTCCAGGTGATCCGCGACCTCACCGGCCGGGGCGTCGGCGTCATCTACATCTCGCACCGGCTCGAGGAGCTGGAGGAGATCGCCGATTCGGTGACCGTGCTGCGCGACGGCGCGTACATCGGGCGCCGTGCCATGGCGGAGACGACCCGGCCCGAACTGATCCAGATGATGGTCGGCCGCCCGCTCGGCGACCTGTTCCCGCGCGACCCCGCCGAACCCTCGGCGGGCGACCCCCGTCCCGACGGGCGCCACGACGGCGTCCGGCTCAGGGTCGCGGGGCTCGGCCTCTCCCCCGACGGTGGCCGTACGGCCCTGCACGACATCGACCTGGCCGTACGCCCGGGAGAGATCGTCGGGCTGGCGGGGCTGATGGGGGCGGGCCGCAGCGAGATCCTCGAGGCGCTGTTCGGCGCGTACGGAAGGGTCCGGGGACGGATCGAGCTGGGCGGCCGGCCCTACCGCCCGCGCTCGCCGCAGTACGCCATCCGGCGTGGCCTGGCGCTGATCGCCGAGGACCGCAAGGCGCAGAGCCTCGTCCTGACCAACACGGTGGCGTTCAACACGAGCCTCGCGGCGCTCGGCAGGTTCACCCGGCTGTTCGTGAACCGGCGGCGCGAACGCGCGGCCGTGGCCGAGAAGATCCGCGAGCTCCGGGTCAAGACGCCGGGCCCGAACACGATCGTGAACAACCTCTCCGGCGGCAACCAGCAGAAGGTGGTGCTCGCCAAGTGCCTCCTGACCGAGCCGAAGATGCTGCTGCTGGACGAGCCGACACGCGGCATCGACGTCGGGGCGAAGGCGGAGATCCACGCCCTGATGAGCCGGCTCGCCGCAACGGGGACCGCGCTCCTGGTGGTCTCCTCCGAGCTCCCGGAACTGCTCGCCATGTGCGACCGGATCCTCGTGCTCTGCGAGGGACGGATCACCGGGGAATTCCACCGCGACCCGGCCGACGGGCCGAAGGCGACGCAGGAGGACATCCTCGCCGCCGCCATGGCGCGTCAGGCCGTGCTCACCGGAGTGATCGATGACTGAGACGACGGACAAGGGGGCGCGCCCGATGAGCGAGGACGGCGCGGCCGGGACCGCGATCGGAGGAGCCCGGCCGGACCTGACGACACGACTCGGCCGGCTCCTGCCGATACTCGGCTCGCTGCAGGGCTACATCGGGCTCGTGCTGGTGATCGCACTCGGGCTCGCCACGAAGGGCGAGGTCTTCTGGAACCAGACGAACCTCACCAACGCGGTCGGGGCGTTCGCCTCGCGAGGCATCCTCGCGGTCGGGGTGACCCTCGTGATCCTTACCGGCGGCATCGACCTGTCGGTGGGCTCGATCCTCGGCATGGGCTCGATGGTCTCGGCGATGATGCTCGTCCATCACAACCTGACGCCGTGGGAGATCGTGCCGATCTGCATGCTGGTCGGCGCGTTCTTCGGGCTGTGCAACGGCATCGGCTCGACGTGGTTCCGCATCCAGTCGTTCGTGATGACGCTCGCGATGCTGTCGGTCGTCCGTGGCCTCGACCGCCAGTACAGCGACAACGTCAGCGTCGGCACCCAGGTGGTGAACGACCAGGGCCATCTCACCCCGCACGCGGCGGCGTTCCAGGGCCTCGGCACACCGGGGCACAACGTGCTGACCGGCGTCCTCGGGCAGGGGATCTACTATCCGGTGCTCGCGCTGGTCGTCGTGTGCGTCGTCTTCCAGCTGATCCTCTCCAGGACGCGCTTCGGGCGTCACGTGTACGCGGTGGGCGGCAACGCGACCGCCGCCCGCCTGTCGGGCGTCAACGTCACGGCCGTGACGATCACGGTGTTCGTGCTGTCCGGCATGCTGGCCGGCTTCGCGGGCCCGATCGACGCCGCGTACAGCGCCTCGGCCGACCCCCTGGCCGGCCAGTCCTATGAGCTGGACGCCATCGCGGCGGCCGTCATCGGCGGCACGAGCCTGGCGGGCGGCAGGGGCACGATCGCCGGCACGTTCGTGGGCGCCCTGATCCTCACGCTGCTGGACAACGTCCTGGGGCTCAACGCGGTCAGCGACAACTGGCAGCTCGTGATCAAGGGCCTGATCGTCGTCGTGGCGGTCGTGCTGCAGCGGCCCGGCTTCTTCACCGCTCTCATCACCCCGATCAGGCGCCTGGTCGGTTCCTCATCCCGAGGTTCCTCACCCCAAGGTTCCTCATCCCGAGAAGGAGACGAACAGTGAGATCAGTTCTTCGGTACGCCGCCGCGGCCGCGGCGCTGGCGGTGGTCGGCGCGGGCTGCGCGTCGAAGGCCCCGTCGAGCGGCGGCACCACCTCCGGCGGGAAGAAGGAATTCGTCATCGGCTACGCGCAGTCCAACAACGCCGAGCCGTACCGCGCCCAGCTGAACCTGCAGCTGAAGTACTTCGTGAAACAGCACCCCGGACTGAAGCTGCTGCCGATCTCCGACGCGCACCAGTCGAGCGCGACGCAGGTCAGCCAGGTACAGAGCTTCATCCAGCAGAAGGTGGACGTGCTCATCGTCTCGCCGAACGAGCCCGCGCCGCTGACCGCGGCCGTGCAGCAGGCGTGCCAGGCGAAGATCCCCGTCATCATCCTCGACCGCAGCGTCAACACCGACTGCTACACGTCCTTCATCGGCGGCGACAACTACGAGATCGGCAAGAAGGCCGGCGAGGAGGCGGCCAAAGAACTGCCGAACGGCGGCAACGTCGTGGAGCTGCGCGGCATCCTGTCCGACCAGCCGCAGATCGACCGCGACAAGGGCTTCCGCGACGCCATCGCGGCGAACCCCAAGATCAAGATCATCGCGGACCGCGAGGCCAAGTGGCTCAAGGACGACGCCGTGCCGGTCATGCAGCAGTGGCTCTCGAGGTACCCCAAGATCGACCTGGTGTACGGGCACAACGACCCGATGGCGCTCGGCGCGTACCTCGCCGCCAAGGCCCAGCACCGCGAGGGCCAGATCAAGTTCATCGGCATCGACGGCCTGGCGATCCCGGACGGCGGAATCCGGGCCGTCCAGCTGGGCGAGCTGTCCAGCACGTTCGTCTACCCGACCGCCGCGAAGGAGGCCGCCGAGACCGCCGACGCCATCGCCCACGGCAGGCCGGTCCCCAAGAAGCAGGTCCTGCACACGACGCAGGTGACGAAGGACAACGCGGCGGATCTGTACAAGCAGTACGACATGTCCGGGAAGGCCGGCGGCTGACGCGGAGCGCCACTGACCACGCGTCCGGTCGTACGGACGGCGGCTGACGCGGAGCGCCACCGACGGCGCGGCCGGTCGTACGGCTGACGGCTGACGGCTGACGGAGGACAGCACTGACAACGCGGCCGGTCGTACGGCCGGCCGCACCGGGGCTCGCCGGTTCAGGGAACCGGCGAGCCCCGCCGATTCACGCGAAGGGGAACGGGATGGAGCTTCTGCTCGGAGTGGACGTCGGCACGTCGAGCACCAAAGGGGTGCTCGCCACTCCCGACGGGACGGTCGTCGCGACCGCGGTCCGTGAGCACACCGTGTCGAGCCCACAGCCGGGCTGGGCCGAGCACGACGCCCGCGACGTGTGGTGGTCCGGGTTCCGGGAGGTCACTCGGGAACTCCTCGCCTCGCACGACGCGGCGCGGGTGGCGGCGGTGGGCGTCAGCGGGATCGGGCCGTGCGCGCTGCCGGCCTCCGCCGCCGGCGACCCGCTGCGGCCGGCGATCCTGTACGGCGTCGACACGCGCGCCGTCGCCGAGATCGACGAGCTCACCCGCCGGTACGGCGCCGAGGCGATCGTCGAACGCGGCGGATCCCCGCTGACCACCCAGGCCGTCGGCCCGAAACTGGCCTGGCTCCGGCGGCACGAGCCCGGCCTCTGGGAGCGGACGCGCCGGCTCTTCATGGCCAGCTCCTTTCTCGTGCACGAGCTCACCGGCGCGTACGTCCTCGACCACCACTCCGCGAGCCAATGCACACCGCTGTACGACGGCCGGGAGCACGCCTGGATCGACGGCTGGGCGGCGGAGATCGCGCCCGGCCTGGAGCTGCCGCCGCTCCGCTGGCCCGGGGAGATCGCGGGCACGGTCACCGCGTCGGCGGCGGAGCGGACCGGCCTGCGGCCGGGCACGCCGGTCGTCACGGGGACCATCGACGCCTGGGCCGAAGCGGTCAGCGTCGGGGTGACCGACCCCGGCGACGTCATGGTGATGTACGGCACGACGATGTTCCTCATCGAGGTCCTGGCGCAGCGGCGCGCCTGGCCGGAGCTGTGGGGAACGGTCGGCGTCACGCCGGGCACCTACGACCTGGCGGCCGGGATGGCCACGTCCGGAGCGGTCACCGGCTGGCTGCGGGACCTGACCGGAGGGTCGTACGCCGAGCTGACGGAGGAGGCGCGCGCGGCCGGCACCGGGGCGGGCGGTCTGCTGATGCTGCCGTACTTCGCCGGCGAGCGGACGCCGCTGTTCGACCCGGACGCGCGCGGGCTCATCCTGGGCCTGACCCTGCGTCACCGGCGCGGGCACCTGTACCGCGCGGCCCTGGAGGCCACGGCCTTCGGCGTGCGTCACAACCTGGAGACGATGCGCTCCGCGGGCGGCGCGGCCAAGCGCCTGGTGGCGGTGGGCGGCGGCACTCAGGGCGGACTGTGGACGCAGATCGTCTCGGACGTGCTCGGACAGCCGCAGGTCCTGCCGTCCGTGACGATCGGCGCGTGTTACGGCGACGCCCTGCTGGCCGGGCGGGCCGCGGGCCTGTCCGCCGGCGAGTGGAACCCACCCGCCGGCGTCGTCACCCCCGACCCGGCGGCCGGGGAGACGTACGACGAGTTGTACGGCCTGTACCGCGACCTCTACCCGGCGACGCGCGGCGCGGCCCACGTCCTGGCCGCGCTGTCGCGCCGCATGGCGTGAGCGGCATGCTCACCGGTGGAGGCCGTGCTCACTGATGGAGGCCGGGCTCACCGGTAGAGGCCGGGCTCACTGGTGGAGGCCGTGCCCGGTCTCCTCGTCGCCGCGGTCCACGTCGAGCCCGACGATCGAGGCGCACCGGCAGCAGACCCATTCGGCGACGACCGACTCGGAGTCCATGTCACGCGTACGGTAGGGCTTGGCGATCTTTCTGCGGCGCATTCCGTGGCCACACGTCGAATGCACCAGAAGACCACAATTCGGGCACGGCCACACGTCGTCGCCCGGATGCTCACAACCGGGACAAACGGGGCCATCTTGATCGGCATGAACGGCGATCGACGCGAGTTCGGAACGCCAGTCACGTTCAAGATCAAGGTATTCGTCGGCGGGCCAAGAATGATCAGCCAGCCAGGCGAGGTATTCCTCGTCGCCGGGGGGCAGGACGGCGGTCATCGACTCGGGGTACCCGTCCTCCGGCTCAGGGGCGGACGCCACGAACCGGCGACGGCCCCGGACGGCGAGTACCAGGGACACAGGGGCGAGCAGGGTGATCCATAGGAAGATGTTCACATTCCCACATCCGCGGAGGCACTCAAGGCAGCGATCACGCGGCAGGGCGGCAATGCGAGGGGAAGCACTGCGGTACCCAAGGGTGGCGTCCTTTCATGAGTCGCTGTCGGGGGGCGCAAGCGATCATGCATGCGGGCCATAAAACGGTAGAACAGTACCGAATCCAGCTCGGCCATGGAAATCGATCAAACAATTTCTGATCGTTACCGAGACGATGTTCAACAGGCGTCTAGCGAGGGATCCCGGTCCTTCAGGCTTCAGGGCCCGGAGGAATCGTTTCCGGTGTGTCACGGCGCGTTAGCAACGCCGGGCGGGGCCGGCGCTAGGCGTGCGCTAGCCGGGGCGTTTCTACTGGTCGATGCACTCCTTGATGATCGGTAGTGGGTGCCGCCGCAGGAGGCGGCGAAGTAGGACGGGACCAGAAGTGATCGCCCCACAGGTACTTGCGGATGTGGGCGGGGAACTCCTGGCGGAGGCGACGGGTGGAGACGCCCGCTGTTGAATTCGTGGAGTCACACACCGACGTCGGTATGCACTTGTATTGTCACTGACTGTGAAGTTGGTGGTGCAGGTGAAGCTGCTGCCGACGCCTGAGCAGGCGGCGGCGCTGGCGGCGACCTTGCACGCCTGCAACGCGGCTGCGAATCGGGTGTCGGTCACGGCGTTCGAGCAGAGGGTGTTCTCCCGGGCCGGGCTGCAAAAACTCCTGTACGCCGAGCTGAAGGCATGCGGGCTGTCTGCGCAGCCTGCGTTGCATGTGATCCGTAAGACCGCCGACGCCTACACCGCGCTGCACGCCCTGATCAAGGCCGGGTGGCTCGGCCCGGAAGGGTGCAAACGGCGGCGCAAGGCCACTTCCGAGCCGATCGCGTTCCGCGCAGACGCCGCCCACCCGTTCGATGACCGCTGCCTCAGCTGGCAATACGATGCCCGGACGGTGTCGATCTGGACCACGGCGGGCCGGCTGCAGGGCATCGGCTTCACCGGTAAGCCGTCCCATCTGAAGACCCTGGCCGAGCACCGCAAGGGCGAAACCGACCTGGTGCTGCGGGACGGTACGTGGTTCCTGTACGCCACGTGTGAGATCGCAGAGGCCACCCAGTGCGAACCGGTCGATTGGATCGGTGTGGACCGGGGGATCGAGAACCTGGCCACCACCAGTGATGGGGACAACCATCAGGGCCAGGCGCTGAAGCGGTACCGGCGGGCCCAAGCGCGGCGGCGGGCCGAGCTGCAGGCCAAGAAGGCGGCTGGATCCAGGTCGGCCGCGCGGCGGCTGGCCAAACGCCGGCAGCGGGAGAGTCGGCACGCCACAGGCGAGAACCACAAGATCAGCAAGCAGATCGTGGCCGATGCCCAACGCACCGGACGCGGTATCGCCGTCGAGCACCTGGACGGGATCCGCGACCGGGTCCGGCTCAAGCGGCACCAGCGGGCCACGCTCTCGTCCTGGTCGTTCCATCAGCTCGGCACCTTCCTGCACTACAAGGCCCGCCGCGCCGGGGTGCCGTACCTCGAGGTGGACCCGCATTACACCTCCCAGACGTGCCCTAACTCGTGGTGCGGGCACGTCTCCCGCAAAAACCGCCCCACCCGGGGCCGATTCTTGTGCGTCGCGTGCGGGCTCGCTGGCCTGGCCGACGACATCGCCGCCGTGAACGTCCGCCAGCGGGCGCGCACGGCGTGGGCATTTGTCACCATGCCCGACCCCGATCCCAAGCCTTCCAGCAGGGACCGGGGTGATGCGCCCCCGACACGACAGCCAGCCGCGACGGGGAGCGCGACGAGGCGTGACCACCGGGCCTCCAAGGCCCGGCCGCTCACGGCCGAGAAGGCGACATAGTGAATCGTCCGTCTGGTCCCCGCGGCGCCGGTCGGCGCGCCGTCACCTCACCGGGGCTCGTCGGCCGGCGAGCCGCAGCGCGTGCTCGACGATCGAGACCAGCACCAGCTTGGCCGACTCGCGGCGCCGTACGTCGCACAGGATGATCGGCACGCTGGGGTCGACGTCGAGGGCCGCGCGGACCCGGTGCACGTCGTACCGCGGAGCGGCGTCGAAGCAGTTGACGGCCACCACGAACGGCGTCCCGCGCTGCTCGAAGTAGTCGATCGCCGCGAAGCTGTCGGCGAGCCGCCGGGTGTCGGCGACGACCACCGCGCCGACCGCGCCCTTGGCGAGCTCGTCCCACATGAACCAGAAGCGCTGCTGCCCGGGGGTGCCGAACAGGTAGAGCGCCACGTTGTTCCGGAACGTGATGCGCCCGAAGTCCATGGCGACCGTCGTGGTCTCCTTGCCCGCGACCCCGAAGGTGTCGTCGACGCCGACCCCGGCGCTCGTGAGGGCCTCTTCGGTGCGCAGCGGCCGGATCTCGCTGACCGTGCCGACCAGTGTCGTCTTGCCCGCTCCGAACCCTCCGGCGACGAGGATCTTGATGGCCACCGGCGACTCCGGCGTGGCGACGGCCGGTTCAAAGTGTGTATAGCTCATTGAGCACTGCCCTGAGTATCCGTTCGTCGTGCGCGTAGACGTGCGCCTGCGGAGGCCGCACGCTGATCAAGCCCCAGTAGTGAAGATCTCCCAGCAGGACCCGGACGACGCCGAGGGGCAGTCCGAGGTCGGAGGAGAGATCGGCCACCGTCACCGGCCGCCGGCACAGGCCGAGCAGCCGCAGGTGCTCCGGATCCAGCCACCGCCGGTCCTCCCGCGCCGGCGCCCGGCCGACGATGACGGCCAGCAGGTCCAGCGTCTCCCCGTACTCCCGGGTCCGGCCCCGGCTCACCGCGTAGGGTCGGACGATCGGGCCCGCCGCGTCGTCGAACCACCGCCGCTTGGGCGCGGTCAACGGGGATCACGCTCCCCCCGGCATTCCGTCCGGTCTGCCGGCCGTCGACCGCGCGGTGGTGGCCAGGTGACGCCGCACCCGTTTGACCAGCCGCGCCATCTCGTACGCGATCAGCCCGATGTTCGCGTCGCCTTCACTGACGACCGCCAGGCACGTGCCGTCTCCCGCCGTGACCACGAACAGGAACGCCTTCTCCAGCTCGATGACCGTCTGGCGGATGCCTCCGCCCTCGACGCGCTCGCTGACCGTACGCGCCAGCCCGTGGAGTCCGGCCGCCAGCGCGGCGAACCGCTCGGCCTCCGCCGAGTCCAGCCCGCGGGACATGCCCATGGGCAGCCCGTCCCCGGTGAGGATCATCGCCTGCCGCACACGCGCGACGCGTCCCACCAGATCGTCGAGCAACCAGTTCAGCTCACCGGTCGTATCCAGCATTCGCCCACTCCCCCTTCGCCGGTCATTCGTCCAGGTCCGGAGCCTCGCGGCCGCGCTGCCACCCCTGCTGCAGGGATGACATCAGCGACCGGGTCTCCTCCGGCGGACGGGTCGTGGCGGCGCCGCCGGCCGGCGGCGCGGACCAGGTCGACTCGTCGCGTAGCTGGGGCGCCAGATTGGTCTGGCGGACACGCTTCGGCAGTTCGGGCGCATCGTCGTCGGTCCAGCCTTCGTGCGGCGTCTGGATGTCCTCACCCGCCCAGCCGGGCGCGGCGAAGTCCGGGGCCCCCCAGGCACCCCCGCCGGACCACACGGGGCCGTCGGCCCAGTGGTCGATCGCCGGGGCCGCGAGCTCAAGCGGCGCGGTCAGCGAGGGCGGCGGTTCGACGGGCGGCTCGACCTGCACGACGGAATGCCAGGCCGCGTCGATGGGCGACTCGTCGGCCCAGGTCTGCTCGTAGTCGCCGTCGTCGTCACCGGCCACCAGCTCCGGCGGGATCAGCACGACCGCCCGGACGCCCCCGTACGGGGACCGGCCGAGGGTGACGCGGATCCCGTGCCGTTCGGCGAGCCGGCCGATGATGAACAGGCCGAGCCGGTCGCTGTCGAGCAGGTCGAACTCCGGAGGGTTCGACAGGCGCCCGTTGGCCTCGGCGAGCTCCTCGTCGTTCAGGCCGATGCCCCGGTCCTCGATCTCGACGGCGTAGCCGTGGGCGACGAGCTCACCCCGGACCTGCACCTGCGTGGTCGGCGGGGAGAACGCCGTGGCGTTCTCCAGCAGTTCGGCCAGCAGGTGCGTCACGTCGGCGACGATGGCGCCGTCGAGCGCGGCCGGCGTGGCGGCCTCGACGTCCACCCGCGTGTAGTCCTCGACCTCGGCGACCGCCGCCCGCAGGATGTCGCGGATCCCCACGGGGTTGTGCCAGCCGCGGGCGGGCGCTGCTCCCGACAGGATCGCCAGGCCTTCGGCGTGGCGCCGCATCCGGGTGGTGAGGTGGTCGAGGGCGAACAGGTCGTCGAGGACGTCCGGGTCGCGCGCCTGCTTCTCCATCGTGTCGAGCATGGCGAGCTGGCGGTGGAGCAGCGACTGGTTCCGCCACGCGAGGTTGAGGAAGACCTGGTTGATCCCCTTGCGCAGGCGCGCCTCGCCCACGGCCGCCTCGACGGCGGTCCGCTGCAGGGTGGTCAGGGCGTCCGCGACCCGGGAGCCCTCCTTGCTGCTGCCGGCCTCCACCGGCGGGCTCTCGGCGGCGACGTCCACCTCCTCGCCGGCGCGCAGCCGCTTGATGACCTTCGGCATCCGTTCCTCGGCGAGGTTCAGGGCCGCGCGCTGCAGGCCGGACATCTCCCGCGTGAGCGCACGGCCGAACAACACGGACACCAGGATCGAGATCGCCATGGCGAAGAGACCGATGCCCGCGGCGAGGTAGAGGAGCAGGACGATCCGGTCACCGATCGGCTTGGCCTCGTTGGTCAGCGCGGTACCGGCGTCGATGGTCGCCTTCGCCCACGAGGTCATCAGCGGGGTCACCGTGGGCTGCCACCCGGCCGCCGTCTGCGCCGGCAGCCGCCCGCCGTGCGAGTCGATGATCGCCTGTTCCAGCGCGCGGAACGTCGTGAAGGCCTCGGAGTCGGCGACCTCGTCCCACGGCGTACGCAGCGAGGGCTTCAGTTCCGCGCGCGCCGCGTCGAAGAGGTAGCGCTCGTTGTACGCGCTCTGTGTGAACATCGCGTACGCGGGGGCGGTGAGCTTGTGCCTGCCCACGAGCGCCGAGGTCACGATGGCGTCCTCGCGCATCACCAGCTCGCGCGCCATGGTCGAGGAGACCAGCGCCGTGCCCTGCTGGTAGATCTCGGAGTCGTTGATGACGATCATGGTGCTGAACACCCGGATCACGGACTCGATCAGCGTGTTGTAGTCACCGATCATCCGCAGGCTGTCCAGCGACCCGGAGTCGACCTGACCGCGCAGGCCGGACAGCCCGTCGAGCTGCGTCCACAGGTCACTCAGCCGCTGTTCGGTCGTGGGGCTGATGGAGCGCCGGGCGCTCTCCGAGAGCACCGACTTGCGGAGGGCCGCCTGCGCGGCGTCGGCGGCGGCCCGGCCCTCGTTGACCTCGTCCCGTCCCTGCCGGCCGTGGGTGCTCAGCAGGACGGCGGAGGCCACGCGCTCACGCTGCAGCATCGCCGACAGGGCGGCGCCGGGCAGCGCGACCTTGTTGTACGCGGTCGACGCCTCGTACTTGTTCAGAGCGTCACGCGACGTGAGGAACGCGGCGAACGCCCACAGCCCGGCCAGACAGACGAGGGGCACGAGGACCATCACCAGCAGCCTCGTCCGCAGGGACCACCTGCCGGAACGCTTGGGGGAACGCATGAAGGGCCTCACCGGTATCCGCGGGCATTACATGAATCAGATTCAAGATCCCTAACCGGCTCAAATGGCACCACAGATGCCGCGTTCGTGGCAATAGCCCCCCTGGGCCATCCCGGTACTCACTCATTCGTCACGGTGCGTGATTAATGAGACGTATGACCGTTTCTGTGACGCAAGAAAAATTCGCGGCAACCTTCTCACGCCCCCAGGCGACTGGAAGGGCGGAGCGTGGCCGCCGAGGTCGCCGCCCGGCCCGGCGGCCACGCTCCGTCACCGCCCGGCCCCGAGGGGCGGGCGGTCTTTTGGGCGATATCTCGGAATCCGGCCGACACGGCCGCTAGGGTCCCTCAAGATCAAAAACGCTGTCTCGGGGGCATCCGCTGAGGAGGAAACGCATGACACGCGCGTTGCGCCGCGACGGCATCGTCGCGCTCGCGGCCCTGGCCGCACTCGCGACGTCCTGTTCGTCCGGTCATCCGGCCGGCGCGACCGCCGGACACGAACGGGCCGCCGACCCGGCCGAAGGGGTCACGGCCGCCGGGAGCCCCCTCACGTCGACCAGGGGCTTCTACGTCGACCCGGGTTCCAACCCCGCCACCTGGGTCAAGAACCACCGCGGGGACTCACGGGCGAAGCGCATCAACGCCTCCATCGCCACCAAGCCGATGGCTCGCTGGTTCGGCAACTGGAGCGGCGACATCACCAAGGCCGTCTCCGGCTACACGGCCGCGGCCAAGGCCAAGAAGAAGCTGCCGATCCTCGTCGCCTACAACATCCCGGGCCGGGACTGCGGCGGAGCGTCCTCGGGCGGCGCCGGGAGCGCCGCGGCGTACCGGACGTGGATCGCGAAGTTCGCCGCGGGAATCGGCAGCCGGCCCGCCGTCGTCGTCATCGAACCGGACGCCGTGGCCCAGGTGGACTGCCTGCCGAACGACGGCGAGCGCAAGACACGCCTGTCGCTGCTGAGCTATGCGGCCGCCCAGTTCAAGGCCAAGGCGCCCAATACCTGGGCCTATCTCGACGCCGGAAACGCCAAGTGGATCCCGGCCGCCACAATGGCGCAGCGGCTGCGGTCCGCGGGTGTCGGCAGCGTCCGCGGCTTCGCCGTCAACGTCTCCAACTACTACACGACCGCCCAGTCGGCCTCGTACGCGAAGGCCGTCAACGCGGCGCTCAAGTCGAAGTACGGCTACACGCGCCACTTCGTCGTCGACACCAGCCGGAACGGCAAGGGCTCCAAGAACGGCGAGTGGTGCAACCCGGCGGGCCGCAAGCTCGGCACGCCGTCCCGCACCGGCGGCGGCGCGGAGATGCTGTTGTGGGTCAAGGTCCCCGGCGACTCCGACGGACCCTGCGGCGTCGGCAAGGGCATCCCGGCCGGCCAGTTCAGCCCGGACCTCGCCATGAAGCTCATCAACGGCGGCTGAACGACGGCAGGACTCCGGCGACCGGCCGCGGCGCATGCCCGCCACCGGTCGCCGACCCGGGGGGTGGGGACACCGGCCCGATCGCGGCCGGGTGCGGCCAGCGCGGGAGGGGGGCATCAGCCCGATCACGGGACATGACGGCAATCCGTGAGGAAGACTTCACGCAGAGCCGAACCGACCCGTCATCCCGGTCGCGTCCGCTCTCTCGTCGATGTCATCAGCCCGCGCCGGTCGTGGGCGCGAGCCTGTCAGGAGACCGTCCATGACCACCCGCCCCCCGCAGCCGTCCGGCCGGAGCCTCATCAGGCGTGGCTCCGTCCTCGTCGCCGTCACCGTCTTAGGTGTCGTGCTGCCGGGGTCGTCCTCCGCTCTCGCCGCCCCGGGCGACGGCTACCTCCGGCTCGCGCACCTGTCGCCGGACACGCCCGCCGTCGATGTCTACCTGTACGCCGCGGGACGGACCACACCGCGGCTGGTCCTGAAACACGTGGGTTACGGCGACCTCTCGCCGTACCAGCGGCTCAGCGGCGGCGCCTACACCGTCGCGATGCGGCCCGCCGACGCGGCTGCGTCCAGCCCGCCGGTCCTGTCGGCCCGCGTCCGCGTCCGTGCGCGGGAGGCCTACACCGTCGCCGGCCTCGGCCCGTACAAGGGAATCCGCCTCAAGGTCCTGGACGACGCACTCGCCGTGCCGCCCGGACGCTCGGCGCTGCGCGTCATCGAGGCCTCGCTCAAACGGCCGGCGGTGACCGTCACCGCCGATGACCGGCCGCTCGCCGACGGCCTCCGGTTCCCCTCCGTCACCGCGTACCGCTCGATGCGGGCGGGCACGACGACCGTTCGCGTCGCGAGCGCGTCCGGGGATCCGCTGACGGCACGGCTGTCGCTGCGCCCCGGTTCCATCCACACGCTCGTGGTGCTCGACGGGCCATCGGCGCCCCGGCTACTCGACCTGCGCGACGCCACGGCGCCGCGCCGGACGCCGCGCGGCAGCGTCGAAACGGGCCTCGGCGGCCTCGCCGGCGCGGTCGCACCGCCGCCGTGGGCGGCCTCCGCCCGGCTGATCCCGCTGCCCGGCGGTCCACCGGCCGAGGCTCCGGCGCCCGCCGCCGCCCCGCCGACCGAAGTCGCGTCGCCCGACGGCCCGCCGACCGGAGTCCCGTCGCCCAGGGTTCGGTTGCCCCGAGTCCCGTCGCCCGGAGTCCCGTCACCCGGAGTCTCGTCGTCCCAAGTCCCGTCGTCCCAGGTTCCGTTGCCCGGGGTCCTGCCGCCCGCCGCGCCGCGGGCCGAGACTCCGCCGGCCGCCGTCCGGCCGGCCGCCGGGGAACCGCCCGCGGCCCTCTCGCCCGTCGCCCCTCCGGCCGGGGGACGGACGGCCGCCGGTGAGCCGGGTGGCCGGGCGGGCGCGTACGCCGAGCCGGTCATGTTGCGGATCCCCGCCCTCGGTGTGCGGACCATCCTGGAGCGGTTGCCGACGGACCGGGACGGCCGCCTCCAACCGCCTCGGGATCCCGCGCGGGCCGGATGGTTCGGTGACGGCATCCGTCCGGGTGCCCCGGGGCCCGCCGTGATCGCGGGACACGTCGACTCCCGCACCGGCCCGGCCGTCTTCACCGGGCTGGGGTCCCTGCGGCCGGGCGACCGGATCCAGGTCACCGACGCGACGGGCCGGGTCGTGGCCTTCACGGTCGACCGTGTGGGGTCGTACCCGAAGACGGAGTTCCCGACGGAGGACGTCTACGGGGCGACCCCCGACCCGCAGTTGCGCCTCATCACCTGCGGCGGTGCGTTCGACCCGGCGTCGGGACACTACCGGCGCGACGTGGTCGTGTACGCGAGTCTCGCCCCGTGACGCCTGACCGCCGGCCGTCGCGGCTGCGGCGGTCGGCGGCCCGCCGGAGAAGACCGGCCCAAAGCCCCTATCTCCCGGGCCTCGACGACGGTTATCGTCCTTCCATGCCGGAAGGCCGAGGGCGGCTGATCGCCGGGCAGTACCGTCTCATCGAGCAGGTCGGCCGTGGCGGCTTCGCGGTGGTGTGGCGGGCGCGCGACGAGCGCCTGGACCGCGACGTCGCTGCCAAACGGCTGTTCCTCCCCTCGTATTTCACCGAAGAGCAGCGTGCGGAGCAGCGTCGGCGCACACTCCAGGAGGCCCGCTCGGCGGCCCGGCTCGACCACCCCGGCGTCGTCACCGTCCACGACGTCGTCGAGGACGGGGACGATCCGTGGATCATCATGGAGTTCGTCGAGGGGCGGTCGCTCGGGGAGCTCATCCGAGAGGACGGCCCGCTCCCCCCGGAGCGGGTCGCCGAAATCGGGCTTCAGTTAGTCGACGCCCTGCGCGCCGCGCATCGGGCCGGCGTCCTGCACCGCGACGTCAAGCCCGGCAACGTCCTCGTCGCCGGGCGCCGGGTGGTGCTCGGGGACTTCGGGCTGGCGACCGTGGAGGGCGACCCCGGACTCACCCAGTCCGGCATCGTCATGGGCGCCCCCGCCTACCTGGCGCCCGAACGGGCCCGCGGCGAGCCCGCCGTCCCGGCGTCGGACCTGTGGTCGCTCGGCGCCACGCTCTTCTACGCCGTGGAGGGGTGCCGGCCGTTCACCGGGCCGAACACCAACGCGGTGCTGCACTCGATCGTCACCGAGGAGCCGGCGCCCGCGCCGCACGCGGGCCCGCTCGCCCCGGTCCTGGACGGCCTGCTCCGCAAGGACATCGTCGGCCGCATCGGCGCGGATGCGGCGGCGGAGCTCCTGGCCGCGATCGCCGACCCCGCGTGGCCCCTCCTCGGCGGGGCGTACGCCGATGGGCCGCGCGCCCTGCCGATGCCGACCCGGGAGGCTGAGGGTCGCCGTTCGCATATAGGCCGGGGCCGTCGCCGATCCTGGGCGGCCCTCCCCGAGACGACTCGTCCGCAGCGCGGCGTGCGCGTGTCTCCCCGGCGGACCGACCCCTACTCTCCCCGACCAACCGACCCCTATTCTCCCCGACCAACCGACCCCGACCGACCTCCCGGCCGACCTCATGGCCGACTTCACGGGCAGCGGACGTGGCACGGACGCCACCTCACGCTGCTGGTGGCCGCCCCGGTGGCCGTCCTCGCGCTCACCCTGCTGACGGTGCCCGGCCAGACGCACGACGTCGCGCGGCGTTCCCGGCCGCCGCGTCCCGCGAGCACGGTCCCGCGTCTCGACGCCGCGCTGACCGCGGGCCCGGGCGAGATCTACACGGTGGCCTTCAGCCCGGACGGGCGCACCCTCGCCACCGGCGGCGCGGATCACTCCGTACGGCTGTGGAATCTGCCCGACCGGCGCCAGGTGGCGACCCTCACCGGCCACGCGTACGACGTGTTCGCCGCGGCGTTCAGCCCGGACGGGCGCACGCTGGCCACCGCGGGGTACGACGGCAAGGTGCTCCTGTGGAACACCGCCGAGCGCACGCGCGTCGCGACCATGGACACGCACGGCAACAGCGTCGGTGCGCTGACCTTCAGCCCGGACGGCGGGCTCCTCGCGAGCGCGGGCGACGCCGTCCGTCTCTGGAACGTCCCGGACCACCGCTCGGCCGGCACGCTGCCCACCCGGGACGAGAGCATGTTCACCGCAGCCTTCGCCCCGCACGGGAACACCCTGGCCACGGCCGGCACCTGGGCCATCCGGCTGTGGGACACCGCGCGGCCCGACCACCCCGTCATCGTGACCCGGCTGACGTCACTCGTCGTCGGGATGGCGTTCAGCCCCGACGGCCGGATCCTCGCGGCCGGCGGCTATGACGGCCGCGTCCGGCTGTGGGACGTCGTGACCCACCGGCTCGTCGCGTCCCTGCCCAGCCTCCCCGGTCGCGTCAACGGCGTGGCGTTCAGCCCGGACGGCCGGATCCTCGCCTGCGCCGGAGGCGACGCCGTCCTGCTGTGGAACGCCCTGACCGGGAGGCCCATCACCACGCTGACCCCGCAGGCGGGCGTCGTCGACGCCGTCGCCTTCTCCCCCGACGGCAGGACACTCGCGACCGGCGGCGACGACGCGACCGTACGCCTCTGGAGCCTCGGTTAGGGCCTGTCTCAAAGCCCCGCCGTCCTTCTGCGCGGCGACGTCGAGACCGGCCCTGGACGGCGGCACCGGGCCGCCGCTCGACGCGGGCGGCCCGGTGTCGAGCGGGGTCAGTTGGCCGAGAACGACCAGACCGTCGCCGTCCGGTACGTCTGTCCGGGGCGCAGCACCGCGGAGGGGAAGTTCGCGTGGTTCGGCGAGTCGGGGAAGTGCTGGGTCTCCAGCGCGAAGCCGTCTCCCTGCCGGTACTGCCGGCCGCTCGTGCCGTACAGCGTGCCGTCGAGGAAGTTGCCCGAGTAGAACTGGATGCCGGGCTGGTCGGTGTACAACTTCAGCACCCGGCCGCTGGTCGGCTCGCTGACCTCCGCGGCGAGACGGAAGCCCGAGCCGCCCAGCACCCAGTTGTGGTCGTAGCCCTGGCCGTAGGCGAGCTGCTGGAAGTTGTTGCGGATGCGCGCGCCGATGGGCGTCGGCTTGGTGAAGTCCATCGGCGTGCCGGCGACCGGGTCGAGCTTCCCGGTGGGGATGAGCGTCGAGTCGACCGGCGTGTAGCGGCTCGCGTTGAGCATCAGCCGGTGGTCGTAGATGCCGCCGGACCCCTCACCCGCCAGGTTGAAGTACGAGTGGTTGGTCAGGTTGACGATCGTGGCCTTGTCGGTGGTGGCCCGGTAGTCGATGCGCAGGTTGTGCCCGCTGAGGGTGTACGTCGCGCTGGCCTTGAGCGTGCCCGGGTAGTTCATCTCGCCGTCCGGGCTGGTGTAGTCGAGCCGCAGCGAGACGGAGTCCTTGCCCGTACCCGGCGTGGCGGTCCAGACCTTGGTGTCGAAGCCCTTCGGGCCGCCGTGCAGGCTGTTCTGGCCGTTGTTGATCGGCAGGTGGTAGGTCTTGCCGTCGAGCGTGAAGGTGCCCTTGGCGATGCGGTTGGCGTACCGGCCGATGAGCGCCCCGAAGTACGGTCCCGGGTTGTTCTTGGCGACGTAGTCGTCGAGCTTGGGGAAGCCGAGGACGACGTTGGTGCGGTGTCCGTGCCGGTCGGGGGCGTCCACCCGCTGGACGATCCCGCCGTACGTAATGATCTTGACGCTGATGGCGTTGCTGCTGAGGGTGTAGCGCCAGACCTTCGTGCCGTCGGAAAGGGTGCCGAACAGGTCCTTGGAGATCGTCGGCTTCGACGCCGCCTGGACGTTCGCCGCCGGGAGGACGCCGGTCACCAGCGCGGCCAGCGCGGCCATGCCGATGAGGCGGGATTTCGTTGGGCGGAGGGGCACGAGTGCTCCTTTCTTCGGCCCTGGGGCCGGAATGCGCATCCGCCGCCCGCCCCCGATCAGGCGGTCTTCGATGTGCTGTTGTCACGGAGGCCGCGAGAAGGCCGTCGGCCTGCCCCGCGCGCAGACCGTACCACCCTGTTCGACATTTCGAACGTCGTTCGAGGCCTGCGGGCAGACGCTAAATTCCGGTGCGATGTGCTGTCAAGGACGCTTACGGGAAAAGCGCGGATCGCGCGCTCGGCCGTCGAGTCGCCCGGTTGGATGCCCCCGGACGTGCACCGCCCCTGCCGCGACCGTGCGGGCAGGGGCGGAGATGGGAGCATCAGCCCAGGTCGGCCGGGGGCGGGGCCCAGCGTGGCACCGACGTGGGCAGGCCGTAGTCGGCCTTGAGCTCGTGGGGAATGGCATAGTGCATGACGCGCCCCCGGGTTAGGGAGGACAGCTCGAGTGCCGTGGTCAGACGGCCGAGCCGATCGGACAACTGCGATGCCCATGGCCCGCGGTCCTCGAACCGCTCGAGCGCCCCCAGCAGCGCCGGGGCGACCTTGATCAGGGAGTCCCAGCGTGATCGCGGGACCTCCAGCCAGTCCGCGGCGGTGTCGCCGATCAAGAAACGGATGAGCGCGGGCACGACCGGATCGAGGAGCGTGCCGGGCACGACCTCCTCGTACATCGTGATCAGCTGCCGGGTCAGGTGCACCCCTTCGGGGGACGGCCCCATGTGCCGGATCATGTACCGGTCGGAGAACCTGCGGGCCGCCTGGAGGTCGGCGGGGATGGTCGCCGGGTCGCAGCCGAGGATCGTGCCCACGACCCGCCAGGCGTAGTAGTACGCCTCGGCGCCGTCGGAGGTGATGTGGACGCCCATGCGATGCAGCGCGTCCAGCACCTGGAGGCTGAACATCATCAGCCCGCCGAGCATGTCCTCCTGACAGATCGGGACTGGCTCCGGCCACCGGCCCTCCCGCTTCAGGTGGTGACGGATGGAGGCGTGCAGCAGCCGCACCTTCTGCGCCGCCGGAAGGAACCGACCGCCGGCCTCGAAGGCGTCGGGCCGCATGAGGTACACCGTGAACTGGCCGGTCTCGGCCATTCGGCGGGAGGGATAGGCCAGCGAGTGCGTCGCGGACAGCAGCCGGGCGATGTGCGGGACGACGTAGCAGGCCGGCATCGCCGCGAAGGACAGGGCAGTGGAGATGTGCACGTCGTTGTCGATGAAGAACTGCCGGGCCCGCTCCATGACCGCCCAGTCGACCCAGTCCGGTGGCGTCGCCGTCGCCTCCAGGTAGTCGCGGGCGGGGTCCGGGAGCTCATCAGGCAGGGCCTGGCCGGAGACGGTGAACCAGCGCATGACCGTGTTGAATCTGGCCACCTCCGCCCCGGTGAAGAGGGCCTCGACGGTCGCGTCGGCGAACTCGTCGCCCCTGAGCCGCAGAGCGTCCATGTGCTCGTCGGTGTACTCATGCATCAGCGGTCGCCTCATAGATGAGTCGGGTCAGGGCCTCAGCGGTCTCGGGGGCGAGGCGGGTATCCCGCAGGGCCGCCCGTGCGGCCTCGGCGCGATCATCGATCATGTGGCGCACCTCGTTGGGCGCGCCCGACCGCCGCATGATCTGCCGGATCTCCTCCGCGTCGTCCGGGGTAACCGGGCCGTCGAGGAGATGGTGCAGGCGCCGCCGTTCGGGCCCGGCGGCCCCGGCTAGGGTGACGGCCAGCAGCGCGGTCGGCTTGCGGCCCGCCAGGTCGTCCAGTGCCGACTTGCCGGTCCGGGCCGGGTCGCCGAACACGCCCCACAGATCGTCGCGCAACTGGAAGGCCTCGCCGAGCGGGCGCCCGTACGCGGCCAGTGCACTCAGCGTGCCCTGGTCCGCGCCACCGAGCACCGCGCCGATCTGCAGGGGCCGCTCGACGGTGTACGAGCCGGTCTTGAACCGCACGATCGCCAGGGATCGGGCCAGATCGGGGTCACCTCCGGTGCGGAGGATCTCCAGGCATTCGCCGGCCACCAGCTCGCGACCCATCGTCGCCCACACCGGCAGTGCCCGGGCCAAGAAGGTCCGCGGCAGTCCCGAGGCGTGGAAGAGCTGCCCCGCCCAGGTCATCAGCAGGTCGCCGATCACGATGGCCAGGCCTTTCCCGAGGCGCTCATGCGCGGTGGCCCGGCCCCGCCGCAGCGGACTGCCGTCGATGATGTCATCGTGGACGATGGCCGCGGCGTGCACCAACTCCAGCGCCGCCGCCGCACGGACCACCGCGTCGGTGTCGGGCTGCCCGGCCGCCCGCCATCCCCAGTAGCAGAACGCCGGCCGAATTCTCTTGCCTCCGGAGATCGAGACGCGCGTCTGCTCGGCGACGGGGGCCAGCTCCCCGGCGAGCGAGAGCAGCTCGGCGAGTTCCGCGTCGACGAACTCCGTCAGTGCCCGGTCGACCCGGACCCGAAGGTCACCCATTCCCGCCCCGCTCGGCGGCCCGCCGGGCCAGCAGCTCCAGATGCGCCTCCGACCCGGGGCCGGTGCGCTTGAGGGCCAGCTCGCCTCGCGCCCGTAGTTCTTCCCGCACCTCCGCGAGGCCGGGGAGGCGGCGGGCCGCGCCTCGCAGCCCTTCCGTGACGAGATCGGCCAGCCCGGCCGCCAGATGGAGCATCTCGTCGTGCGGTTTGATCCCGTCATCTCGTCCCATGGCGACGCTCCGCTTTCGATTGGATACTTTTCGTAATATCAAGCGAAGCACCACTCGGCACGACAATGACCTCATCAGGCCAGATTCACCGAAAGCTTCCCCGCGGGTACCGTCCGTCGTTAGATCGTCCGGTCACGTCCGTCGGGCGGCAGGCGGGTCGTTGACACCACATGGCACCGCTTCCTAGGCTGTTCGAAATTTCGTACGAGGTCTGAAAGGCGGCGGTGATGGGGCGTGCGGTGCCGGCGGTGACTCGCGCCCTGGACATCCTGGAGCTGTTCCTCGAACGCCCCACCCTGTCCGCACCGGAGATCACCGAGCGCCTCGGGCTCCCCCGCACGACGGTCCACGAGCTGGTCACCACGCTTGCCGAACGCGCGTACCTCATCCCGGTGTCCGGCCAGCCGACGCGCTACCGGCTCGGCATGCGGCTGTTCCAGCTCGGCAGTGTCTTCGCCGACCAGCTGGATCTGGCCCACGAGGCCCGGGAGGCCGCCCAGCGGGTCGCCGCCGAGTGCGCCGAGACGGTCCACGTCGCGGTCCTCGACGGCACCGACGTCGTCTACATCGCCAAGGTCGACAGCACCCACCCCGTCCGCATGGTCTCCGCCGTGGGGCGCCGCCTGCCCGCGCACTGCACCGGCGTCGGCAAGATGCTGCTGTCCGGGCTGCCGGCCGAGCGCCTGAACGCCGCCTACCCGCTCGACGGGGACCTGGCCGGGATGACCGTCCGCAGCATCACCTCGCCCGTACGGCTGCGGACGCACCTGGAGGAGATCCGGCGGGACGGGCTGTCCTACGACGAGTGCGAGTCGAACGACGCGGTGTTCTGCGTCGCCGCCCCCGTCTACGACCACACGGGCGACATGGTCGCCGGGATGAGCATCTCGGTGCCGAGCATCCGCTGGGACGACCGGCGGCGCGAGGTGTGGAGCGGCCTGGTCCGCGGTGGCGCAGCCACGCTCTCGCTGCGGCTCGGTCACCGCCCGCCGAGCCAGGACTCCACCGCGACGATCTGACGGCCGGGGACGGCGTCGCCGACCTCCGCGTTTCCGCAGGGTCCCTCGGGAGGCGCCGCCGGCCGACAACGCCAGATCTTGACGGCGTTCGGACGACCTGCGAACATGCGGATGTTTACGTAAACATTCGTTCTGTCGCCGGTCGAGCGGGTACCCGCTCCCGGTTCGAGGAGTGCAGGTGGTCAACAACCCATCGCCCCGGTGGCTGCGGTGGCCCGTCGACGGCGCCCGTCCCGGGCTCGCGTTCGGCGCCGACTACAACCCCGAGCAGTGGCCCCGGGAGATCTGGCGGGAGGACGTGCGGGCGATGAACGCCGCCGGCGTGACCGTCGTCGCGCTGGCGATCTTCTCGTGGGCCCGCCTCCAGCCCGCCGAGGATCGGTGGGACTTCGCCTGGCTCGACGAGGTCATGGACCTGCTGCACGAGCACGGCATCGCGGTGAACCTGGCCACCGCCACGGCCTCACCGCCGCCGTGGCTGACCACGGCCCACCCCGAGATCCTCCCGGTCGACCAGGAGGGACGCACCCGGTGGCCGGGGGCGCGCCAGCACTGGCGGCCGACGTCCCCGGTCTTCCGCGAGCACGCGCTCGTGCTCGTACGCGCGATGGCCGAACGGTACAAGGATCACCCGGCCCTGGCCGCCTGGCACGTGTCGAACGAGCTGGGCTGCCACAACATCTACGACTACTCCGACGACGCGGCGCGGGCCTTCCGCGCGTGGCTGCGGCAGCGGTACAGGACCGTCGACGCGCTGAACGCCGCCTGGTCGACGAGCTTCTGGTCGCAGCACTACGGCGACTGGGAAGAGCTCCTCCCACCCCGCCTGGCGGCTCCCTCGTCCTTCCCCAACCCGGCCCAGCAGCTGGATTTCAAGCGGTTCTCCTCCGACGCGCTGAAGGAGTACCTGCGGGTGGAACGGGACCTCCTGCGCGAGCTCACGCCCGACGTCCCGGTGACGACGAACTTCATGGTCATGAGCGGCATCACCGGCATGAACTACGCCGACTGGGCCGCCGAGATCGACTTCGTGTCCAACGACCACTACGTGATACCCGGTCCGCAGGGGCAGGACGAGCTGTCGTTCTCGGCGAATCTCACCGGCAACCTGACGCCGGACCGCCCCTGGTACCTGATGGAGCACTCCACCAGCGCGGTGAACTGGCAGCCGGTCAACCAACCCAAGCCGGACGGCGCGATGGCGCGCGACTCCCTGACGCACGTCGCCCACGGCGCGGACGCGGTCTGCTTCTTCCAGTGGCGGCAGTCCGCAGGTGGCGCGGAGAAGTACCACTCGGCGATGCTGCCGCACGCCGGGGAGGACAGCGCGGTGTTCCGCGCGGTCCGCGACCTGGGCGCCGCGCTGCGGGACCTCGCCCCGGTGGCGGGCGCCCCGCGCAAGCCGGCGCGCGCGGCGATCCTGTTCGACTGGCAGTCCTGGTGGACCGCCGAGCTGGACTCCCACCCGTCATCGCTCCTGCGCTACCACCAGGAGGCGCTGGACTGGTACTCCGCGTTCCTGGCCGAAGGGGTACGCGCCGACGTCGTCCCGGTCGAGCACGCACTCGACGGCTACGACCTCGTGGTGGCACCGATCCTCCACGTGGTGCCCACGGCCCTGGCGGAGCGGCTGCGCGCGTACGTCACGGGCGGCGGGCACCTGGTGACCACCTACTTCTCCGGCATCGTGGACGAGAACGACCGGGTGTGGCTGGGCGGCTATCCGGGTGCGCTGCGCGATCTGCTGGGAATCCGGATCGAGGAGTTCGGGCCGCTGCCGGCCGACCAGAGCGTCGAGCTCGACAACGGGTCCGCCGGCACACTCTGGACCGACCGCATCGACCTCACCGACCCCGCCGTCCAGGTCCTGGCCACGTACAAGTCCGGCGAGCAGGCGGGGCGGCCCGCCGTCACGCTCCGGCGTACGGGCGCGGGCTCGGCGGCGTACGTCTCGACCAGGCTCGGCCCCCAGGGCCTACAGCCGGTGCTCGCCGAGCTCCTGCGCGTCAGCGGGGTGGACGGCGAACTGCCCGAGCAGGCCCGGGGACGAGTCGAACTGGCGGTGCGCGCCACCGGCGACGCCGAGTTCTGGTTCCTGATCAACCACACCGGAGAGCCCGTCGAACTCGGCGGGATCGACGGGCAGGTCCTGTACGGCGGAGCAGGCGATGGGGTGCTGGGCCCCCACGGCGTCCGCGTCCTGCGCCGTCCCCGATGAGACCGGCCCCCGTACCCGCCGACGAGCCGGCGGGTACGGGGCGCCTCACGGCCGGTGCCTCATTTCATGGTGAAGCCCTGCTGCTGCCCGTACTTGATCGACGCGGCCTGCCACGCCTGGAGGCCCTGCTGGAGGGTGGTGCCGCTGATGTAGGCCTTGCCGACGGTGTCGTTGAAGACGCTGTTGGCGTAGGTCTGGAACGGCAGGTAGGACCAGCCGGGGACGACGTTCTTCGCGGACTGCGCCAGAATCTCGTTGATCTTCTGGCCGCCGAAGTAGGGCGGGGTCGCGTTCAGGAACTCCGGGGACTGAAGCGTGGCGGTGGTGGCGGGGAAGGCTCCGGCGTCCACCCGCAGCTTCACCCCGTCGTCGACGTTCGCGAACTTCAGGAAGCCGTAGGCCAGTTTCTGCTGCTTGCTGGCGGTGGTGACGGCCAGCGAGCTGCCGCCGTTCTCGGCGGTGGCCGTTCCGCCGGCCTGCCACTGCGGCATGGGGGCGACCCGCCACTTGCCCTTCCCGGCCTTCACGCCGGTCTCGAAGTTCGCCGGCATCCAGGCCCCGGTGGTCAGGCTGGCGATGGTCCCGTCACCGAGGCCCTTGAACCAGGCGTCGCTCCACCCCTCGACCGGCGCGACCAGCTTCTTGGTGACGAGCTGCTGCCAGGTCGTGGCGAACTTCTGGGAGCCGGCGTCGGAGAAGTTGACGCTGACGTTGGTGCCGTCGACCTTGTACGGCTTGCCGCCCGCCTGCCAGATCATGCTGGTGGTGAACCCGGCGTCACCGACGTCGTTGGTGATGTACGCCTTGGGGTCGGCGGCGTGCAGTTTCTCGGCCGCCTGCGCGTACTCGTCCCACGTCGTCGGCACGTTGATCTTGTACTTGTCGAAGACCTCCTTGTTGTAGAACAGCGCCATCGGCCCGGAGTCCATCGGCAGGCCGTAGATGCCCTTGCCCTGGTGCACGGAGCCCCACGGTCCGGGCGAGAAGGTCCCGCTCAGCTTGTCGGCGCCGAAGCCGGTCAGGTCCGCCAGCGACTTGCCGAGCGCGAACTGCGGCACCGCGAAGTACTCGATCTGCGCGACGTCCGGAATACCCTTCCCGGCGCTGATGGCGTTCTGCAGCGCGGTGTACTGGTCCTTGCTGGTGCCGGCGTTGACCAGGTTGACCTTTACCTTGGGGTACTTGGTCTGGAACGCGGTGACGACCTGCTTGAGTGTCGGCTCCCACGCCCACACCGTGATGGAACCGCCGGCGGTCAGCGCGGCCTGGACGTCGGCGTCGGAGACGGCGGCCGACTTGCCGGACGAACCGGACTTTGAATCACTTCCGGAGGAGCCGCAGCCCGACGCGCCGAGCGCCAGACTGGCGGCCATCGCGATTCCGGACAGGAGCAAACGACGGCGACCGAATGTCATGGAGGGGTCCTACCTTTCGATGAGGGCGAGGAGGGGGAGCATGGCGGTCGGTCAGCCCTTGACGCTGCCCGCCGCGAGACCGGACTGCCAGTACCGCTGGAGCAGCAGGAATGCGGCGATCAGCGGCAGGATCATGAGCAGCGACCCCGTGATGACGAGGTTGAAGACGGCTTGCGCGCCCGCGGTGTGGGCCTGCGCGTTCCACCGGTCCAGGCCGAGGGTGAGCGGATACCAGTGGGGGTTCTTGAGCATGACCAGCGGCAGGAAGTAGTTGTTCCAGGTCGCGACCACGGTGAACAGCAGGACGGTGACGATCCCCGGGCGCAGCAGCGGCAGGCCGACGGAGAAGAACGTGCGGAACTCACCGGCGCCGTCCACCCGTGCCGACTCCAGCAGCTCACGCGGGATCGCCTCGGTGGCGAACGTCCACATCAGGTACAGGCCGAACGGCGAGACCAGCGACGGGATGATGATCGACCACGGCGTGTCGGTCAGGCCCAGCTTGGCGAACATCAGGAAGGTCGGCACCGCCAGCGCGGTGCTGGGCACCGCGACCGCGCCGAGCACGAGGACGAACACCAGCCGCTTGCCGGGGAAGGTGAACTTGGCCAGGCCGTAGCCGCCCAGCGTGGCCAGGAGGGTCGAGCCTCCGGCGCCGACCACCACGTACAGCAGGGTGTTGAGCACCCACCGGGTGAAGATCCCTCCGTCGTACGTGAAGGTCTCCCGGATGTTGCTCCACAGCGCGAAGTCGCCGGAGAACCACAGGCCGAACGAATGGAACAGGCCCTCCTGGCTCTTGGTGGCGTTGATCACCAGCCAGATGAGCGGGACCAGGCTGTAGATCGCCGCGATCGAGGTCAGCGCGGTCAGCAGAGGGCTGCGCCGGTCGCGGAGCGAGGTCCTGCGCCGGACGATCAGCGGCCGTCGACCGCCGTTCCGGCCGGGGGTCCGCGGGGCCGGTGGAGTCGTGGTTCCGGTGGTGGCCATCGGTCAGACCGCCTTCCGCATGCCGCGCACCTGCACCAGATAGGCGATGATCACGGTGATCACGCCCATCACGATGGCCACGGTCGCCGAGTAGTTCTGCTGCTGTCCCGCGAACGACAGCGTGTAGGCGTAGTAGTTGGGGGTGTAGGAACTCGTGATCACGTTCGGCGCCAGGTGTTTGAGGATCGCCGGCTCGTTGAACAGCTGGAAGCTGCCGATGATCGAGAAGATCGTGGCGATGAGCAGCGCGCCCCGCAGTGCGGGGATCTTGATGGCCCACACGATCCGCAGCTGACCCGCCCCGTCGATCTCGGCCGCCTCATAGAGCGAGGCCGGTACGACCTTGAGCGCCGAGTAGAAGATCAGCATGTTGTAGCCCACGAACTCCCAGGTGACGATGTTGCCGATCGACGCCAGGAGCAGGTGCGCGGACAGTGGGTTCGGCAGGGAGAGGCCGAAGGCGTCGTTCAGGTCGTTGATCAACCCGAACTCGGAGCCGTACATGAAGCTCCACATCAGCGTGGCGACCACGGCGGGCACGGCGTACGGCAGGAACACCGAGACCCGGAAGAACGCCTTGCCGTACAGGCGTCCGCTGTCGACGGCCAGCGCGAGGAGCAGGGCGATGAACAACATGATCGGCACCTGCACGGCCAGGAAGACCGCCACCCGGCCGAACGAGGACCAGAACTGCGGGTCCGACAGCGCGGTCCGGTAGTTGTCGATCCCGACGAACGTCGTCCCCCCGATCAGCTTCGTCTGAAAGAGGCTCAGATAGATCGAGTAAGCGATCGGAGCCAGGAAGACCAGAGTGAACATGGCCATGAACGGCCCGACGAACTGCCATCCGCGCCAGGAGCGACGGCCGCCGGGTCGCCGGACCCGGGGCGTCACCACCGCTCGCGCCTCCGCCATGGTGAACCTCCTGCGCCGGGCTCTGCCCAACCGTTGAATGTTTGCGTTAACATCCGCGATCACCTGCGACTATGAGCAGCGATCGTAGTGGGGAGAGGTAACGACGAAGATACGATGTTTACGTAAACTTATCGCGGTATCGTGGCAGCCGTCACAGCGGTCGTCAAGGGTCCGAGAGGGCCGTCCCGACTCCCGCACCCTTGGCTTCGGCGGCGCCGAAGCGGTCCAGAAGGAGCGGCCGACGATGGTTTCATCGGCTTCCGGCGACCGGCAGGAGACCCCTCCGGTGGCGCCCGTCGGCGGGCGACGCAAGCAGCGCGTGTCCATGGCCGACGTGGCGCGCCTCGCGGGCGTCTCCTCCCAGACGGTCTCCCGGGTCTCCAACGGCCACCCGAGCGTCGTCGGGTCGACGCGGGACCAGGTCCTGGCGGCCATGCGCGAGCTGGGCTACCGGCCCAACAGCGCGGCGCGGGCGCTGCGGTACGGCGAGTTCCGCACGATCGGCGTGATCCTCTTCGACCTCAGCTCGACCGGCAACTCGCGGACCCTGGAGGCCATCGCCGCGCACGCGGCCGCGGAGGGATACGCGATCACGCTGATCCCGGTCGCGGCCCGGACCCAGGATCACGTCATGGGAGCCTTCACCCGCCTGGGCGAGCTCGCCGTCGACGCGGTGATCGTCATCATGGAGGCGCACCTGCTCGACAGCGTGTCGTTCACCCTCCCCCCGGGCGTCCACGTCGTCATGGTCGACTCCGACGCCGACGACAGGTACAGCGTGGTGGACACCGACCAGGCCGACGGTGCCCGCCAGGCGGTCGAGCACCTGCTGAGTCTCGGGCACCGTACGGTATGGCACGTCGCCGGCCCGGCGGAGTCGTTCGCCGCCGAGCGCCGCGCCGCGGCCTGGCGGAAGGCCCTGGAGGCCGCCGGGAGGGAGGTGCCCCCGGTACGGCACGGCGACTGGTCCACGGAGTCGGGATACCGCGCCGGGCTGGAACTCGCGGAGGAGCCGGCCTGCACCGCGGTGTTCGCGGCCAACGACCAGATGGCCCTCGGCCTGCTGCGCGCCTTCGGCGAGAAGGGACGGCGCGTACCCGCCGACGTCAGCGTGGTGGGCTTCGACGACGTTCCGGGCACCGCCGACTGGTTCGCCCCGCCGCTGACCACGGTGCATCAGGACTTCGCCGAGGTCGGCCGCCGCTGCGTCCAGGGCGTTCTCGACCAGATCCGCGGTGGCCGGCATTCGGCTCCGGGCACCACGCTCGTCCCCACCCGGCTGGTCGTCCGCCAGAGCACCGCACCGCCCTCCGACAGCGCCCGCTGAATTCAGACCCGTACGGCGGCAAAAGCGCGTTCTGCCACCTATAGACACATGTGACCTCGTGCCAGAGTTCCGTGGCGACGAGGGCTGTGGTTCGCGATTCTCCGGAGAGTTACGTTGCGGTTTCGCAGCGCACGCGAAGGGGGCAGGCGCATGGAACCTTACCCACCCAGCTGGATCGACCGGATCGAGCAGAAGCTCGGCGATCTGGATCTACGGGTCCACGCGGTCAGCACGGAGAATCGGATCAGAATCATCGACACGCCCTGCATGTGGGGGAAGCCGATGAACCAGAGCAGCGCGACGGCCTGCGCGATCGAGGCACTTCGCGACATGGCCGACACGGTCGAGTCGATGCTGATCGGGGGGCGGCAGGTCATCGACATCGTGTCGCTGAACCCGCCCAGCGGGTCGTTCCTGACCGCGATCCAGCGAGGTCTCCTGGCACTCAACGGGCGTCAGGTGACCGTCCGGTTCCTGTACGGGTACGTCCCGGTGGAGGGCACGGTCGAGGCATTCGTCCGCGACCTCAAGGACTTCTGCCGGCAGAACAAACTCGACACCACGCGGATGACCATCCTCGTCGGCGAGCTGTACAAGCTGACGGCGTTCTTCTGGAACCACGCCAAGATCGTGGCGGTGGACGGCGCGGTCGCACTCGTCGGCGGGCACAACCTGTGGGCGGAGTCCTACGGGACCTATCCGCCGGTCCACGACATATCCCTCCAGGTCATCGGCACCGCGGCCATGCACGCCCAGGAGTTCGCGAACTGGTGCTGGAACGTCGGCGGCGACAACCTCACCGTCCGAAAGATCAACGCCAAGTGGGGCACGGACACGATCGCCCCCGGACTGCAGCGCAACCAGATGTGCGTCATCGACATCAGCGACCAGCACTACCAGCCGGTCCCGGGCGAGGGCCGGCGCTGGACGACGGGCAAGATGCTGTCGCTCGGACGAGGCGGCCTACTCGGCTGCAACGCCAGCGACGTCGCCAAAGAGGCGATCATCAAAGGCGCCCAGCGCACTTTAAAGATCTGCCAGCAGGACCTCGTGTTCACCAGCTTCACCGCCGAGAAAGACCACAAGGTCTGTCACTGGATCGCCGAGGCGCTCATCCAGAACCAGCTCCTCAAGGTCGACATCGTCGTCTCCCCGATCGGCGGCGCGACCCACGGCGCCCAGTACTCCTGGGGCTTCGGCGCCTCCGGCACCTACGCCCTCGTCAAGAGCATCATCGAGAGCAAGTTCCCTGCCAAGCTCCGCGACGAGGCCGCCCTCCAGCGCATCCTCGCCCGCCTCCAGGTGGCCCCGTTCTGCTTCACCCAGGTGCAGTTCGCCAAGGAGGGTGAGGACTACCTCTGGCCCGACCCACCGGACACGGCCGTCATCGGCCGCTTCGAGAAGGGCGCCCTGAAGCCGTCGGGAACGTACAACCCGGCTCCCGGCAACCACGCCAAGGTCTACATCGTCGACGACGCCTGCTTCTACATCGGCAGCGACAACCTGTACCCGCACGACCTCGCCGAGTTCGGCTACCTCGTCGAGGGCCCCGCCGTGGCCGACCTCCTGGCCAACTACTGGACCCCGGTCTGGCGGTACAGCTCCCCGCACAAGGTCACTTAGCCGGCGACCGGGCCGACCTCCGGCCCGGCCGGAAACGCGGCAGACCCCGAACCCGCATCGGGTTCGGGGTCATTCCAATGCCCCCGAGACATCACAAGTGCACTATTGACGGCAATGGTCCATATGGCCGGGAGATGACGGCTTCCGGGGCGCGGCGGCGGCGAGCAGTTCGGCGAGATCCCGGAGGCCGCAGCATGATCGCTACGGGTCGGCCGACGTGCGCCGACCAGGCTGCGCCTGTGCTAGCCTTGGCGATGTTCACGGGACGTGGCGCAGTTTGGTAGCGCACTTGACTGGGGGTCAAGGGGTCGTGGGTTCAAATCCCGCCGTCCCGACATAAAGAGCAAGGTCGAGGGCCGGTTTCCGCTCAGCGGAGACCGGCCCTTGATTATTTGTCCGTGGTTCGTCCGTGGGATTGAACGTCCCTAGGGGGCACGATCCGGCCTCAAAGAATCTTGCGGAGCGCTGACGCGGTGGGGGTCGTCGCTGTCGATGTTCAAAGCGCGCCGAAGGTCGGCGGTCGAGACGCGGTAGCTGCGACCGATCTTTGTGACCTTGCAGGGGAAGTTGCCCTCGCGGGCGAGGCGGTACGCCTTGGCCCGCCCGAAGCCGAACGCGCGCCCGGCGGTCGGGACGTCGACCGTCGCGGGCAGGCGGCGTACTTCCTCGATACTCATGGGTTCCATCTGTGCTTCCTTCCTTCGTTGAGCCCCGGCGTGGGGTTGTCTGGGGAGCGGTACGGCGCTTGGGCGCGCTGACCGTTGGTGTCCGCGGACTGTCCGCCGATCGTGCGGCGTCGGGTGGATACGTGCTCGGTCATCCAGATGTTGGTCGGGAGCCAGTCGGCCTCGATCAGGTTGGCGATGAGGCGGTCGGGCTCCAGGTCGCCGGCGCCGAGCCATCCGTAGGTGACCGTCAAGATGGCGAAGTCGCCGTCCTCGTGGAGGTCGATCTGCGCGGTCAGCCAGCCGAGGATGCCTTCGGGGTCCGGATGGATGATCCACGGGCTGCCATGAACGTCTACCAGGACCACGGGGACGTCGACGGCGTGACCACTCTCGTCGATCAGCTCGATCTCGGTGCGGTACTCGATGAGGATTCGCGCGTGCTCAGCCGCCCGTGCGATGGCCTACGCAGCGGTCCTGTCCGGATCTCGCCACCATTGCCTGCTCACGTGCCGCACGCCGAGCAGAAGCGACGAGAAACAACTGCGTCATACATCTGGCCTCTCATAGCGCCCAGACAGTAGAGGGCGGAAATCAGGGGGCCGTTAGCGCAGGGTCAGCGGAGTCATCCCTCGGCCGGCCGTGTCTTTGTGGGTCGATTGATCGCATCTGGTTCGAGAGCGTGGAACCGTCTTGGCTCATGCCCATGGGCGGTCGGTCATGGCATCAGCGCTCGGCCGGATCTCCGGCCTGTACAGGGCTGTTGCGCTCGCCGATCACTCCGAACAACGAACACTAAATACAACTGCAAATAACTGAACAACTCATATAGAACCATCAACACCTAAATCCTAAAATAGAACATACAAACTTATTGACTATCAATCCACATACAACTCATCATCTACAACAAGCAACATCAAACGGGGTTGGACCCAGGTATCGCGATACGGCGGACGGTCCGTCGCCCCGGCCGAGGAGCCAGGGCCAAGGGGGTGAGATCGGTGGCGTGGGTGACGAAGCTGGGCCAGCGCCAGCCCAGGTGGAGTACCGCCTATCGGAAGGCGCCGGCTGCGGACTCGCGCCCCCGGCCCAGGGCCAAGCGCAGGCACTCGTCGGGCGACAAGCTGATCATCAACTTCGGTACCGGATGAAGGCAGCCGAGCGCTCGCTGACGTGGATCGGGCGGGGCTTGGCAGAGGTTGGCATCACCCCGGGCAGCGCACTGACCGAGGCGCAGAAGGACGCTGCGCGAGCGTTGATGGCCGGGCTTGATCCACGTTCCGGACAGGTCCTGGTGAAGCCGAAGATGGCAACCGACCCGTCCGGGACGCTGTCCGCAGCGCCTCTGGTGGCGGCGATCACCGAACGCGACGTCGACCTGGAGGAGTCCATGGCGGGCCGGTGGGCGGCGAAGCGGTTGCAGCGCCTGGTGCGAATGGTGAACCGCCACGGGGAAGCCCACCGGGCCCCGTACGCCGATCTTTCCCGGCTGGCCGAAGCCGCCGGAATCGATCTCGATGAGGTGTATCCGGCCGCCGAGGTGGAGCATGCACAGGCGCACGCGCACCGCCGGGTACGCATCGGCAACCGCGGCTATGACGTGACCCTGGACCTGCCGAAGTCGATCAGTGTCCTGTACGGATTGACCGACACGGGAACCGCAGCCGAGATCGAGGACATGTTCGCCGACGTGGTGGACGAGGCCGTGGCCGCACTGGAGGTCTGGTGCGGGTACGGGATGAAGGGCCACCACGGTGATAGCAAGACCGCGGAGCGGGTCAGCTCGACCGGGCTGTTGGGATGGGTGATGTGGCATTCGGTGGCCCGGCCCGTCGAAGGCGCTACTCCCGACCCGCACCTGTACGCACATGTGGTGATCGCCAACCTGATCCGCCGAACCGACGGGGTATGGAGCTGCCCGGGGGCGGGTGGGAGTGAGTTCCACCACAACGTCGGCGCGCTCGGAGCGTTCACCCAAGCACGCATGCGCCACGAACTGACCCGCCGTTACGGCCTCACCTGGCGTCGGGATCCCCATACGGGGGTTTGGGAGATCGCAGTGATTCCCGATCACCTACGGGCGGTGTTCTCCAAACGCCATAGCCAGATCCGGGACCTCCTGCTGGCGGCCGGCGTCGATCCCGAGTACGCCTCGACGGCGCAGGCCAGGACCGCAGCAGCCACGACTCGTGAGCACAAACCGTGCGGCACTGACAGCGAGGCGCTCCGATCGTCATGGGACCGCCAGGCGAACGAGGCAGGGTTCGCCTCTGACGACCTGTCCGGCCTCAATCTCAAGCTGTCTGCAATGCCGGGCGGCTCTGTCCAGGCGGTACCGAGCGTGGAGGCGATCGCCGCGCAGGTCTTCGATCCCGAGACCGGGGTGTGTGCACACACCAAGAAGGTCCGCCGTGCAGCCGTCTTCGCCGCCGTGTGCGACGCGCTCCCAGCCGGGGTAGCAGATCTGGCCGAGGCCGAAGCGCTCACCGAAGCGGTCCTGTCGCTGGAGGGCGGACCTGCCGTTCCGCTGCCCGGCCGGATCGCCCATCTGACACACCCCAGCCGCTACACGACTCGCGACATCCTTGCTGCCGAGACCGCGGCGCTGGAGGCAGCCCGTGCCGGGTACGGTGCCGGCTTGGCCAAGGTTCCGGCGCCAACCACCGAGCTGGCCATCGAGGCGTACGAGGCCAGCAAGAGCTTTCCACTATCGGCCGAACAGCGCGCCGTGGTCGAACGACTCACCGTCGACGGGCACGGCGTCGACGCGGTGATCGGAGTACCCGGATCCGGCAAAACCGCGCTCATGTCCGCCGCCCGCGCCGCCTGGCACGCCGAAGGGCTCACTGTCGCCGGCGCAGCCACCGCTGCGGTCGCGGCAGCGAACCTGCAGGCAAGCACGGACATCCCCGCCGCGACGATCGCCTCCTGGCTCAACCGCATCCGCAGCGGCAGAAAGGATGTCGGCTTGGCCGGCGTCGATGTCCTCGTCGTCGATGAAGCCGCCATGGTCGACGACCGGGACCTGGCCCAGATACTGCAGTCCGCCGCCGCCTCCGGCACGAAGGTCGTGCTGATCGGAGACCCGATGCAGCTGCGCGCCGTGGGCGTCGGTGGCGCATTCGCAGCCATCCACCGCCAAGTCGACGGACCCACCCTGACCGAGAACCGACGCCAACATGACCGCCTCGAACGCCGCGCCCTGCAACTATGGCGCGACAACCGCCGAGGCCACGCGCTCCGCACATGGGGCGCAGGTGGAAAGGTGCATGCTGGCGCCGACCGTGACGACACCCTGGCCGCCCTGCTCGCCGACTGGACGACCGTGCGGCGAGGAGCCACCGACCTCCACGACGAACTCGCCCAAGTACTCATCCTTGCCGGCACTAACAACGACGTCGACGCCCTCAACCACGCCGCCCGCACCATCCGCCGCGTCAACCAAGAACTGTCCGGCCCCGATCACACCTACCGCCGCAACGGCGGCACCACCCTGCGACTAGCGGTCGGTGACCACGTGAGGATCCGTATCAACGACTACCGGTCCCGAACCGATCCACGCCACACCGACGTACTCAACGGCTACCGCGGTCTCATCACCTCCATCGACTCGCACCGCAACGTCCAAGTCGAATGGCAACACCACGGTCCGGACGGCCCCCACATCGTGCGGGAGTGGCTGTCACCGGCCTTCATCGCACACGGCGGCCTCGACCACGGAACCGCGCTGACGGTCGCCGCAGCCCAAGGACTCACCTGCGACCACACACTCATCTACGGGCTCGGCCTCGACCCCAACACCCTGTACGCCGCCATGTCCCGAGACCGACACACCGCCCGCCTCTACCTCCCCCGCAATCTCCTTGAAGACGACACCGATCGGGCACGCCACGGCCAGGCACGCAACCCGGCTGAAGAACTCCACCGCGCCATCGACGCCTACGCCGCCACCGCCAGCGGTAAGCGCGCCGACACCCTCATACTCACCGAGCTCAGTCGCGAACCCGACCGATCGCCGACGAGGTCCGTACCCACCGCCCGCCGCGTTGCCAACGTCATCCCTATGACGCCCACACCAGCACCGACCTCGATCACCTCGCCGCCGTGCACGCTGGACAACGGCTCCGCAGCAGGCTCGAGCCTGAAGCGCTCACCTTTGAAGCCACCGAACGCACTGCTCACAGACAAGCCAAAACCGCACAGCGCCGCGACCAACGGCCCAGTCGCATCCGCTACCAGCCGCCCGTCCAAGAAATCCAACGGAGTACCCAGCGCAACCTCTAACGCCTGCGAGACGTGACCGGCAGGTAATCTCATAATTCCGGCCCGTCCAAGCGAGCGACGCGTTGTGGCCTCCTACCGTCAACTCCCCACAATCGCGCCGTATCCCGGGGATGCTGTACCCGTAACCCTGGCTTCCGCTTGGAGGACCCATGGCCCGGTCGCTCTCTTACTCCGACGCTGTCAAGCTGCTCGGCGGCCGAGGCAAGGCCGTCAAGGCCCTCGATACGCTCACTGGAGGGGCCCTTCTGGCGGCAACGGCCGGCGGCACACAGTTCGTGCTCAGCCTGTTCGATGCCAAGGCCGAGATGGCTAAGGTCGGCGGCGAACTCGTCGCTGGCCTGGCTGAGAAGATTTCCGGCCTCGGGCGGTTTGACCGTACCCAGCGGCTAGAGGCGGCCCACGCGGTCATCGTCCTCACTGCGTACTTCGAGGCTATCGCCGAGTGTGGCTTGCCCGATCTCGACCTCGACAGAGCCGAGCAGCTCGCGGTCGCCACCCGAGGATCCGCCGGATCCAATCCTCGGCTCAGTAGCGTCACCCGACACCTGCTTCGCACCCAGGTTCCGTCAGTCGGACCGCATCGGCCGGATGAGCGAGAGTTGGAGGCTTACTACCTGGCACTGTCTGAGTCCCTCGGTCAGTTTGTGACCGGCCTAGCGATATGGGATGACCTCGACGGAACCCGCCAGGCTCGTATCGTTCGCGCCCTCCGCGAGGATGTTCCGGCACACGCTATACGGCGGCACGATGAGATGCTCCGCCGCCTCGCGGCCGACTTTCCGGAGGTCGCTTTCTGGATCAACCTGGGCGAGCACTCGGTAACCCGGGCGACGCTCCGATCGGGCCTGACCGAGCTGGAGCACGTCCTCGCCAGAATCGCCTCGGACCGGGCGCCTGACGGGCGGCGGGAGGAACTCGCTTGCCGGTACCGCGCTGAGCTCAGTCGCGGCGTGCTTCGCACCGGCGACGTGCCTCCGGGGCTGATTATCCCGGCGCTCGAAGACGCGTACATCGATCACCAATTCCGCGCTGCCGACCTGAGCCCATTCAGCCGACCTGATCACCAGGACTGGTGGGCAGACATCCCGGTCCGGGACGACCTGTACGGGTATCTGCTCGGATACCTGACCTCTCTGAAGGCCGTAAGAGGCCCGCTGCTGTTGCTCGGCCAACCGGGCTCGGGTAAGTCGGTGCTCACCAAGGTCCTCGCCGCGCGGCTGCCGGCCTCCGACTTCCTCGTCGTCCGCGTGTCGCTACGCGAGACGCCCGCCGACAGCGATCTCCAGGGCCAAATCGAGTACGCCATCCGGGACGCGACTGGAGAGACGCTGTCCTGGCCTGCTTTGGCCCGGACGGCCGACGGTGCCCTGCCCGTCGTGCTGCTGGACGGATACGACGAGCTCCTTCAGGCCACCGGCGTCAGTCAGTCGGACTACCTGGAACGGATCGTGCAGTTCCAAGAGCGAGAGGCCGACCAGGGACGGCCTGTCGCCGTTGTGGTAACCAGTCGAACGACGGTCGCCGACCGGGTGCGCGTGCCGCCCGACGGTGTGGTTGTCCTACATCTAGAACCGTTCCACCCCGGCCAGGTAGAGCGCTGGCTGAAGGTCTGGAACGAGGCTAACGAACCATTCTTCGAGACTCGTGGGCTTTTGCCGTTGCCGGTGACGAGCGCTCTGGCGCATGCAACTTTGGCCGAGCAGCCTTTGCTTTTGATGATGCTTGCGCTCTATGACGCCGACGACAACGCCCTTCAGCGAGATGATGACAACCTCGACCAGGCCCAACTCTATGAGCGGCTGCTGAACCGGTTCGCCGAGCGAGAAGTCGCCAAGTCCAGCGCGAATCTCGACAGCCAAGATTTCGCTCGGGCGGTCGAAGAGGATCTATTGCACCTGTCGCTCACCGCGTTCTCTATGTTCAACCGACGCCGCCAATGGATCACCGAAGACGAGCTGAACACTGACCTGGCGTCACTTCTGAAGGAAGCTGGCCCAGTGTCCGGTATACACTCACCGCTTAGCCCGGCGCAGCGAGTGGTAGGAAAGTTCTTTTTCGTTCACCAATCCCAGGCTGTGCGTGCCGAAACGAGGCTCACTACCTGTGAGTTCCTCCACGCGACGTTCGGGGAGTTCCTTGTGGCGCGGCTGGTCGTCCGTGAACTAGCCGAACTCGCCCGGGATGCGGAGCACGCAGCACGGCGCACCCGTCAAGCCAACTCCGACGACGGCTTCCTGCGTGTGTTGCTATCGTTCGTTCCAATCTCAGCCCGCAGCTCAATTACCTACTTCATCGCCGCGCTGTGTCATGAGTTGCCCAAACGAGGCCTCATCCGTCAACTGCTGCAGGAGCACTTCGGCGCCGCCCTCGCACCCCAACGCGAGAGCGCTTATGGGAGCTATGCCCCGGCCCAGTCCCCGATGCCAGCGCGATACGCCGCCTACTCAGTCAACCTCGTGCTACTCATTGCCCTCCTTGGTCCGCTTCGAGCCAGCGACCTGTTCCCTGGTTCACCAGATCCAGTCAACGACTGGCGCCGCCATACCCTCCTGTGGCGCTCGCAGCTCTCAGACGACGAATTCCGTAGCCTCACCCTCTGTTTCATACCACGCCGTGTGAAGCGCGGAGCCTCACGCGACCTAATACTCAGCCCGGTACAGCCGTTCGCCCGTATCGACCCGACGTGGGCGTACGATGACCTGCCGACCCTCGACACGTTCCGCATGGCCAACGTAGGCGCTTACGCGGATACCGCGCTCCTTTGCGACGAGCTGACTGACCTCCTCCTTCACGCATCCGAGCCGCTTGAGAATCTTACGGAGGTGTTCCACCGCCGTCCGGATGGGTCGTACGCGTCGGCAGCCCACGAGCTAACGGAACTCATCCGGGTCACCGTCGAAGATGAGGCCCCCGAGTCGCTCACAGCGCACTACGACGCATGCCTCGATGCCATCACAATCGATGACCCGGACTCCCCTCTCTACCTAAGGATGATCTTTCGACAGCTTGCGCTGGACGCTGAGCGATTGCCGCGCAACTGGCTCGCGCTGATTGAGAGGCGGTTCCAGGACGAAATTCAAGGAGATCAACAGCTCGGCGAGCTAGCGCGGCGAGCGTTCACGGCGCATGGCGAAGGGCAGCCAGCCTAGTCTGATCGATTGGTAGATAACGTCAGGAGTGCGTGATCGCTCGCCGTCTGACGATCTAGCTATCTCGAGTTTCCACCGGACTGCAGGTTGGGCCTATGAATCGCCAAGTTGTTTTAAGTTCCCTCAGAGGCCACGACACAGCAGGCAAAGGTGAGATCTGCGCGGATTTCGCAGCACGTACCCCATCAGCAAGAAAGTGAACGAAAGCATGGCCATGTCCGACGCTTTCGGATCAGCGCACGGAGCGGCCCTGGATAGGCGACCTGACACTGATCGGACAAACGTTCGAACCTTAGATCATTTAGATCCGGACATGCACTTTTGGTAGTTTCAGGTGTCCAATTTTGAGGTTTCTCAATTCTATCTTTAGAAGCGCTGGACATCCAACGACGGAATTGAGATGTTTCTCTGTTCGCCAACATGCGCAGCCGCCTACACCAGCCCGCGGCTCGCCATGAAAACGGGGAGGCAGAATGTCGTTCGGAGTCGAACGTGATCGTTTGGTGGCCGTCCGGACGGCTGCTGGAAGGTGGGCGGACGAACTAATTGATCTCGGTCATCGCAACACGCTGCTGCATTACAAGGACACCAAGACCGCTACTTTGGACCTAACCGCCGCACGGCCAGAGGCGCTGGCGGCCCTCCTCGCAGGGAACAAGGTCCGGCTAAATGCGCTGATCACCGAGCCTGCTGAGCACAAGACCGCCTGTACGCGAGCCCGGAATCTCCACAAGAAGATCTTGGAGCTTGACGAGGAGCAGGGCGTTGAAGCCGGCCACCTCGCCCGCGGCATGCTCCGAGTAGATCCACCGAGCACTCGTGGCGCTGCTCCCGTCCTACCTCTTCGTGCTCCGCTGTTGCTCCAACCAGTCAGCCTGCGGTCCCGCACAGCCACGGAGAACGACTTCACCCTCGAGGTGACAGACGAGGCGGCGGTGAATCCCGTCCTTGTTTACGCCCTCTCGCGGCAGTACGGCGCCGAAATCGATGCCGATGCCTTCAACGACAAGCTCGACGCGTTGTTTGCGGAGGTAACTGACCCGGCCGACCAGGTTCAGCAGGCGTTCCAGCACCTAGCTGCGATTCTGGCATCGACGCGCGTTTCGGCTGAGTTGGAAGATCGCGCCGTTGTAGGTGTCTTCAGCTACGAGAAGCTGCCGATGGTGAAAGATCTACAAACCTCAGCTGATCTGCTGGCACAACATGAGATCATCACGGCCCTCGCAGGCCATCAGCCGTCGCTGCAGGCGCTGCTGCAAGCGGGGGGCCCACACCAGATAGTCCCCAGTGACGAGGTCACCCCGAGCAACGAATACCTGGTACTGGATGCCGACTCGTCGCAGTACACGGCCATCGGGCACGTACTCGCTGGCAGGCATCTACTCATCGAAGGACCTCCCGGCACAGGGAAGAGCCAGACGATCGCGAACATCATCGCGGAACTTGCTGCTCGGGGAAAGCGCGTACTTTTCGTCACGGAAAAGCGCGCCGCGATCGAGGCCGTCACCGATCGGCTCGCGCGGGTAGACCTAGACCACCTCGTCTTTGATCTGCATGACAAGAGGGCTAACCGCCGTCATGTCGCCCAGCAGCTAGCTGAAAGCCTAGAGCGAGCCGGTCGCGAGCTTCCACACCGGCTCGAAGATCTCCATCGGACGCTCACTGAACGCCGCGCTCGCGCGGTCGCTCACGCGGTCGAGCTACATAGGACCAGGGATCCGTGGGACATCAGCTACTTCGAGGCGCAGGCTCGCCTGGCTGCGCTTCCGCAAGAAAGCCAAACCCACATCCGCTTCCGCGGCGCCCGGCTCCGCAAGCTCGACGCAGAGGCCATCGCCGTGGTGACGACGGATCTCAAGGACTACATCGATACGGGCGGGCTACGCGTGCGGCGAGAAGAGTCTCCGTGGTCACGCGCGAATATCCGCACTGAAAGCGACCTCGAGAAGGTGATCCTCCAGCTTGATGAGGTGGCCGGCTCGGCGCTGAGATCGACCCGTACTGAGATGGAGCATCTGGTCGCAACAGTCGGGCTTAGAGCACCAGTGACGCTCGCTGGATGGCAAGAGACGCTTGATCTGTTGAGTGGGGTGGGACAAACCCTAGCTATTCTCAACGAGCAAGTCTTCGGCGAGAGCCTCGATGTCCTGCTGCACGCGACCTCCAGCCGTGCTCAGCGACGTCATCACCAACGGATCGGATTCTGGAGGCGCCGCGTTCTGATCAAGCAGGCCCGCGCCCTAGCCAAGAATGGACTGCGGAACCGGGCCGACCTGAATTCTGTGCTGGCAAACGCAGCCGCACAACGCGATCGCTGGCGTTCACTCGCCGTTAACGGCAGCGGACCCTCCGCCGTTTCAGGACTCGAAGAGATCACCCGGAGCTACCAGCATCTGCGTGACCAACTCGCCGCCATCTCGCTAAGCGCAGACGTCGAACCACTCGAACAGAAACCTGCGCAAGAGATCGAGGCCGCGCTCGAGGCGCTGAACGGTGACCGCGACACCTTGTTGCGCATGCCCAAACTCAACGGGCTCGCCGATCGGTTCAGCCAATACGGGTTGGATGCCCTATTGGACGAACTCGCCGCCCATGACGCTTCCGCTGAGCAGGCGGCCGACGCGTTCCACTGTGCGTGGCTCTCCTCCGTGTTGGATGAGTTCCGGCTCCGAGTGCCCCACTTGCGGGACTTCACTTTCAGTGGCCATCAGCGCCAAATAGATGAGTTCCAACGGGCCGACCTCGCACATCGCGATACCAACGCGCATCGGGTGCGAAGGGCCGTCGCCGAGAACCTCCGACAGGCACGCGACAACCACCCGGAGCAGAGTGCGCTGGTCCGAGGGCAGGCTTCTCGCAAGACCCGGCATATGGCTATCCGCCGACTAATCTCCCGCGCGCCCGACGTACTTCTGGCGGCGCGACCGTGCTGGGCAATGTCTCCAGTAGTGGTCAGCCGGATGCTTCCAGCCGAGCGGCTCTTCGACGTGGTCATCTTCGATGAGGCTAGTCAGGTCGAACCTCAGGACGCGATCACCTCGATCATGCGCGGCCACCAGCTCGTAGTCGCTGGCGATCCAAAGCAGCTGCCGCCGTCGCGATTCTTCCGTCAGCTCTTGGGCGGAGCCGCCGACACCAGGGACGAGAATGGCGAGGACGCAGACGACGACCTCGCCGTCTACGAGTCAATTCTCGACCGTCTGTCGAGCCTCCTACCTCATCGTTGCAGGTTGCGCTGGCACTACCGCAGCAGCGATGAACGTCTCATCGCCTTCTCCAACCTCCATATCTACAACCGTGACCTGGTCACATTTCCCGGGACCCTCAGCGATAGTCCACTCACGCTGGACCTGGTCGACGCGGTCGCGGCCCCAGGACAGGACGGATCATCGCCGCAGGAAGTTCAGCGTGTCGTTGCACTGGCACTGCAGCATGCACGACTGCGGCCAAAAGAGACCCTCGGCGTGATCACTATGGGACGTCGACACGCCGACCGGATCGAGATCGCACTCAACGACGCACGCGCTACACATCCCGAGCTAGACGACTTCTTCTCCCAGGAGCACGGTCCAGGCCGCAGGTTCTTCATCAAGAACCTCGAGAGCGTCCAAGGCGACGAGAGAGACGCCATCATCCTCAGCATCGGCTATCCGAAAAGACCGGACGGCCGAGTACCGCTGCGTTTCGGTCCCGTGAACGAGGCCGGCGGTGAGCGACGCCTCAACGTGGCCGTGACCCGTGCACGCCAGCGTATGACAGTCGTCAGCTCTTTCTCTCACCTCGACATGGACCCACGCCAGACCAAATCTGCCAGGAATCAGGGTCCTGAACTCATCCGTCGCTTCCTCGAATTCGCCAGTACGGGAGGTACCGTCCTGGGGAGTCCGCATGCTGCAACCAACCTCAACGGCTTCGAGCGAAGTGTCCTGGAGGCACTCGAGCATGAAGGGGTTCCCGTCCACCCCCAGTGGGGCGTCGGCGATTATCGGCTCGACTTTGCGCTGGCTCATCCCGATCGGCCAGGCCAGATGGTGCTGGCGGTCGAGGCTGACGGTGAGCGTTACCACTCAGCCCCGAGTGCACGCGATCGCGACCGCCTACGCCAGGAACACCTCGAGCGACTCGGGTGGCGATTCCACCGGATTTGGTCAATCGCATGGTTCCAGGATCCCGCGACCGAGACCGCCCGGATCATTGAACGATGGCGCCACGAGGTCTCTGCACAAGAAGGCCGAGCGGACGATACTCAACAGTCTGAGAGCCAACCACCATCTCTGGTAGTACCCGAAATGGTGGCGCCGAGTCGGGGTCCCCGGCCACTCATTGCCCGACATCCGAAGATCATCGACTACAGCAAAGACCAGCTCGTGGAGATCTGCTCGTGGCTATTGAGTGACGGCCTACTCCTCCCTCGCGAAGACAGAATCAGCGAAGCCATCCAGGAGCTCGGCTTCTCCCGTCGCGGAAAGATAATTGTCGAACGCTTGAATGCAGCGTTCGATGAGGCTCGGCAACAACACATCGGAAGGCGCGGCCACTGATGTTCCCTCTGGACCCAAAGACTATCGAACGCCTTACGAAGATCATCTGTGATTTGGGCGGCCCATACGAGCGGACTGGTCGGGAGTTGGAGCAACTGCTCCATCGGGCCGGCTGGAGTGAGCCTCCCGAATATGATGGAACACCTCGTATCCAGTGGCTACTCGAAACACTTCAGGACGAGGACACCGATCAATCACTCATCGAGAGTCTTCTTCGTAGGATCTGTAGCCCTATCGAATACGACGATGGTGCGCAATCTGCCGAGCTCGTACGCGAAGAGGTCAACAAGGTGCTTGAACCAGAGGGCCTTGTCATCACGTCTAACCGTAGCCATCCGATACTCGGCGAGCTGATAGCCGACGAGGACAGGATCGTCTTCTCCGCGCCCGCGGATCTTGAAGCTCGCCTTCGCCGTCTGATCAGTGACGCCGACGCTGTCACCTGGCTGGTCGCTCGGGCTGCCGAGACACAGATCTGCGAGCAGAATGGAGCCTACGTCTTCGCCTTGGTAGGAATCGGTAGCTTCGTGGAGCATCTCCTACTGTGTGTCCTGACCGAACACGACGCACAAATCGCGGCTCAAGGCCTTGTCGCAGGTAACGGCAACCGAGTCCGCGCTGAGCGCGCCTCACTCGACCTACTCATTCAGACTGCCCACTCCAAAGGCTGGATTCAGCTGGACGCCAAGGACTTCATGGACAAGGTGCGCGACTATCGCAACTTTGTGCACCTACGCCTACAACGACAGCGGGACCTCGCGCCAGACCAAGACACCGTAATGCTGTGCTGGGGCCCCGTCCGTGCGGTCCTTAACGACCTGGAGACAACCTTCTGTGCCGGATCAAATACGTGATCGTAAACTCAGCCTGATGGGGGAAGCTCGCGCGGGAGACAAGGTATCAGGAATGGGAAACGCCGGTCCTTATGGCTACTCTATTGTCTCCTAACAGGCCAAGATGAGGAAGGCGGAGATTCCGCCGGCTCTTGGGTCGCGGTTACGAATGGATCCGTCGGATGATGCGGGATAGGTCGCCACCTCGATAGGTCGAACCGAGCTTGGTCACCGTACCCTCGATCGGCCCCCGTCCACGCTTGAGAACGCTGACATAGTTTTCGGGTAGTAGTACACGGTCGCCGACCTTCAACTGATCCGCCCCACTCCACCGATAGCCGTAACCCTCGACCTCGACGACCTGATCTCCGTCGATCTCGTAGTAGCGGGATGCGTCTTCAAGCCGTCGCTCTAGATCTTTGACCTTCTCCCGAAGTCGCTCCAGCTCCTGCCGTTCGATTCGTGCAGCCCCAGCACCTAGCTCGCTACCGCGGGCGAACCCGTCCTCCCAGCCTTCTTTACGAGCAGCGGCCAAGGCATGGTCGTGTTTAGTGGCATGAAGCTTGCAGGCTACGTCGTGACCATAGAGGACTTGCTTGCATGGCTTGCCGGACTTTGTCGCGTGTCCACATGTCCGATTCGTCGACGGCGATTCATCCATGCTCGCACCACCTCCAGGTTGCGACGTTGTAGGCCGGGTCTAACGTATATCTCTAGCTTGACAGGATAAGGCGGGCAACAATGCCCCCTTCTGCGATTTCGCGGGCTAAGGCCACATCTGGCCTGGCACAGCTTGGCCCCTGGCCGACTTCATGGTCGGTCCAGTCATGACCGAAACGTGCTTGTTCTTGGAGTCAGCCTCGTACACCCAGGTTGATAGCTGATGTGGATGACACCGCGGTTGTTCGACGACGTGTCGGTGGTCCGGATGGAGTTTGCCGAGCACAGCGTCCGACTCTGCCGCGAGTTGCTCGAAGACCTCGGTCCTGCGCCGTACGTCGCGTGGAAGCGGCTCACCGTCGCACAGCCGTTCACGGATTACGCGAAACAGCACGAGATTCCGCCGTAGCCATCGCCTGAACCTCCTGGTGCGTGGCGGCCCACGTATTCGACCACCCCGCCGGCGATCCCCCAAGAGATGGCCGCCGACCTCACGGATCGAAAGATCCTGCTGCGAGGGGGCGACATCGGCGTATCATCAGGCGATTCGCCGCTGCGCGGCGTCACCGTCCTACTTACCTACTCTCCTCTAACTGCCCCACCCCAAGAACTTCCATCTCGATCTTCTTCGCACCAATTTTCCCTGCGACCGCATCTCCCTTCCGATGTCCTAGGAGCAGCTTCGCCAACGGCGCGGCATAGGAGATCCGGCTGTCGTCGTCATCGTCAAGCACCATGTAGCTGCCGATGACGAACTGCTCCTCACGGCCGGTCTTCGCGTAGCGAACTTGCACCACGCTGCCGACGTCCACGCGGCCGTTTGGCGCCGCTGGCGTCACGAGTTCACTGTTGTGCAGGATGGCGGCCAACTTGTCGCGTTCGGTTTTGAGCATCTTGGCGCGTTGCTGCACTTCGTCGAACTGCGGATTGTCGTGCCAGGTTTCACTGGATTGCGTGGTCGAGTCGTGGATACCGCTCAGCGCTTCCCGCCACTGCTCCTCGTATCGCGCGATCCGGGTCTTGAGAGCCTCGAGGTCTCGCGCCAGGAATCGATAGGTTTCCATTGTCTGCCTTCCGTTTGGGCAGTTACTAGCTCTCACTCATAAGCCTTAGTCGCAGCCCGAGCTTCATGCTCGCTCGGCGACAACGAAGCCCATGCGATGTATATGTGGCTTGAGTTTTTCCACATGAGGATCCTCTACGAAGGTTGGCGTGTAGGCCTCCCAGAGCAAACGCCATCTCTCGAAATAACGCCGGATTTCGCCCTTCTCCAGGTAGTGCTCGATCGTGGTATGGCGGGTCCGTACCGGCATCATGTACTCGGCGCCGAGGATGCCGGTTGGCGCGCACAAGGCGTGCAGGCGTCCGATGAAGTCTGCGAGTGGTCGGCGGTGGTTGACCGAGTAGTGCCATGAGCAGCTTGTCCATACGGCGTCGCAGGTTGGCAACACGTCCTGTTCCAGCAGGTCCGCTTCGATGATGTCGACGTTCGCAGCCACCCTCTCGATGTCGAGTCGCCGCCGAAGCCCCAGCATGTCGCCAGGTACGTGTCCTGGCAGCGTGACCGGCCCGCCGTGCACGGCCTGGGGGTCACGTTCGATTGCCAGCACGCGGTAGCCGTGTTCGGCCAGTGGTATGACGAATTTACCGTCCGAGGCACCGACTACGCAGACGGTTTTGACTCGGCGTCTCTCTAGCTCTGCGGAGAAGAGCGGGAAGAAGGTTTTGGTGTCCTGCCAAAGGCTGCGTGTTTTCACAGCTACAACTCCCATCCAGTGGGTGGCACGAGATCGCCGCTACTACCTCGGGCGGTGATAGATGCGTGGTGTCGATACGATGCATGGCAAAGTGTCGATATTCGCGCAGGATGGCCGCCTCGCATCTCTCCGCTTGTAGATCCCAGGAGTGGCGGTGGCCACCGCGCTGCTGCCATCGCCAGCAACGCTCGGCCGCCTCGCAGGTCAGCTCGAAGGTGACGTCCGGCCGTAGCAGCTCCGGCAAGACGATTCGTGCCGAGGCTCCCATGCCGCGGTGGAAGGCCACCGTCCGGGCGACATAGCTCTCGACCACGACGGACCGGCCGGCATGGACGTGACGCCCGATGTCGAGGCTGGCCAGGCTGATGGCGGACATGAAGAGCAGGAAGCGGGCGTCCAGTTCTTCGGGCCGATGGAGACGCTGCCGGAGCAGCCCGTACTCCTCTGGCACGGTCGGCAGTAAGGCGGCGCCGAGTGCCGTACTCAGTCCGTGCGCTGCGGTGCTCTTGCCGGTGCAGCTTAGGCCCTCGATGGCAATGAACAACGGCTTCGTCACGTCGATCGGTACACCACGTCGGGGATGTGCTGGATCAGTTCATCGTGGGCGTGCGGTTCGTAGACGACGGTCTCCTGGCTGCTGTCCCAGCGGAAGGCGTGGGCGTGGCGGCCGACCGCTTTGCAGGACATGGTGAGGCCGCCGCGCGGGTCGGCCTCAATACGGTCGAGGTCCTGGCCGGCGCGATTGCCGTTGGTGGCGCAGGCGTCAGAGTGCGGATGCGGCGCGAGGTCAGCGTCGTAGCGCAGTTCGATACCGAGGTTGGCGTGGCGGATCGCTTCATGCAACGCGGTGTAGCGCGCGGTATCCGTGATGAAGAGTTCTGGATGTTGGGTGGCGTTGCCGACCGGTCGGAGGCAGTGCAGTTTGAGTTCCTGGACGCCTCGTTGCTCCAGGAGCCGGGCGAGTGGGACGACGTCGTGAAGATTGGTGGCCGTGACGGTCATCGTCGCGCCGAGCGGGATGTCGAGTCGGTGTGCCGCCTCGATCGTCCGCATCGCCGCGACGAAGCTGCCGGGGTGGCGGATGCGGTCGTTGGCCGGCTGGAGTCCTTCCAGCGAGATCCGCAGCTTGTCGAGGTATGGGGCTAGCTTCTCGACCTGGTGCTGGAAGCCGAAGTGGCCGTTGGTGCAAATCTCGACCGCCAGACCCAGCGCCTTGGCCTCACGGCAGACCTCGACGATCCCTGGGTGCAGCAGGGGTTCGCCGCCAAGGAGGGTGACGGCGGCGAGCCCGTAGTTGGTGCGGAAGTAGCGGAGCATGGCGCCGACTTCCTGCTCGCTGTAGCTGTCTTCGGCCTTGAGTAGTTCTCCGTGAAAGCAGTGCTGGCAGGCGAAGTTGCAGTGGTAGAGGAGCTGTAGGTACAGCATGCGTATATGGCGGACGTGTGCGATTTCGCGAATCACGGGTCGTTCCCCTGATCAGGTCGGTAGTGCGTCGCTCAGCAGTTGGCAGAGCAGCTTCATGCTCGGCCGCGATACGTAGTCCGTGCGCTCGGCGATCTCTTCGATTTCGGCCTTGAGGTACCGGTGATGGCCGTGTGCGGCGTCCTGGGTGGCGCTGATCAGGCCGCGTTCGGCCCAATGCCGCAACGTGGCAGTGTCCGTACGGGCCAGGTGCGCGGCCTCGCCGGGGCGCAGCCACTCGCCGCTCGCCAGCCCACAAGCCACCGCGATCCAATCCCAACGCGTGGGCGTGATGCCGTCAGCGTTCCGGTGCATTACCAGGTTCATTCTTCGTAGCGGCAGGGAGTTCAGCCCAGGCGTCCGACGCCGCCCACGGCCGGCAAGGCGGTCTGGTCGCCGGTCGTGCTTGCCCGGCAGGGCCGCCAGGCCGGGATGTTCACCACGCCGGGCGAAACGACGTCAAAGCGGCCGAACAGTCGCTCGATCGCTGCGGCGTGCCGCAAGACCATGGGTGCGCTGGCGCGGTCGTACAGTTGGGCAGCATCGGCGGCGTCCGCCCGCCACTGCGCGTGCGAAATCGCCAGATAGCTCCCAGGCGCCACGGCATCGGCGAAGGTGTTGACGATGCCCTGCGGGTCGTCTTCGTCAGTCACGAAGTGCAGTAGCGCGATCATGAGCACCGCGGCGGGTTCGGCGAGGTCGATTAGGCCGCTGCCCATCGCCCGATCAAGGATGATGGCCGGCTCGCGTACGTCGCCCTCGATCACTGTGGTGTGGCCGTTGGTCGCCAGCAGCGCCTCGGCGTGAGTCAGCACGATCGGGTCGTTGTCGACATACACCACCCGCACGGCCGGATTGCATCGCTGCGCCACCTGGTGGACGTTTTCCTGCGTCGGCAGGCCGGTGCCGATGTCGATGAACTGCCGGATGCCACAGTCGTCGACCAAGTAGCGCACCACCCGCTGGAGAAAGGCGCGGTTTTCCCGTACGACGGCGCGGATCTGGGGGAACCGGCGGATGACTTCTTCGGCCAGCATCCGGTCGCCGGCGAAGTTGTCTTTACCCCCGAGCCAGTAGTCATAGACCCGGGCGACCGATGGCTGGGTGACGTCGATCTCGGTTGCCAGAGAAACGATGCCATCACTCATGATGCGGACGCCTTTGGATGAGGTTGGTGGTTTCGCAACTGGCCGATCGTCAAGCGGGACGTGGGGCACCTTCAGCACCACCAGATCACCCCGTGCTCGCACTTCGCCCGGTACAGCGGATTACAGAGGAGGTAGCGCTCGCCGAGCTGACCGAGGTGGAGCCATTCGAGCGGACGTACCACGCCGAACCCGCCGCCGAGGTGGAAGAGTGCCTGCGACAAGGCGTACATGGCCGCATGCCCCGTCTGACAGGTGCCGGATTGCCTGACGTCTTCTACCAGCCACTCATGAATCACGGGCGCGTGCTGGGCCGGCGTTGCCAGCGCTGGCCGGTCTACGAGGGCTGCCATGTCACCGCGCCGTTCGAACAGGTGGCCCAGCAGGCGATCTCGAACCGCGCGTATGCCCAGTCGTCACCGTCGCGCCGAAGCGCGACCGGCCGCATGTAGCCGCAGCCTGCACCGGCCTCCAGCAGCGTCTGTGCCAGGGCCACCTTGGCTCGGACGGCGTCGAGTGAGATGCCCGAACAACTGTCGTCCTCGATGACCCACTCGTAGAAGACCGGTGGATCCGAACGCGGCTGGGGAGTGTCGTGCTGTCCTTGAAAGCTCGTCACGTCCATGGTCAGGACGGTAGGAAGCGGAAGGCTGTCGGGTCCATGAATGTGCACCGATGTGCACACTGTCGTGGCTAGAGCTCGTCGTGAGCTTTGGAGATGAGGTCGCGAGCCGTCCGGCCGTAGACGGCGATCTCGGCAAGTCGAGCAAAGGTCCGGGCGTACATCGCGATTTCGCTCGGTCCGGTAACGGTCAGGTAGCCAGAGACCAGTTCGACGTTGACCTGGGCAGAGTCGAAGATCCAGAAGTCTTCGACCGGGCGGGCCACCTCACGATACGGACCGGCCGGCACGACGCCGAGCGACACCGATGGCATGGAGGAGACCTCGGCCAAGTGCGCAAGCTGGGCCGCCATGACCTCGCGTCCACCCATCCCATTACGGAGCACCGACTCTTCCACCAAGAAAGCGAACATCCGTCCGCCTCGGCTGAGGACGCGTTGCCGCTCCATGCGCACGGCGACGGCTTCCTCCACATCGTCGTGCAGCTCTCGCTGCTGTTGCACAGCGCGCAGCACGGCACGGGTGTAGCCCTCCGACTGGATGAGGCCGGGCACTGTCCAGCACGAGTAGGCACGAAACTGCCGAGTCCGCTCATACAGCGGCAGCCGTGCCTGCTGAGCACGTTTGAGGCCAGAGCGCTCCATCCGGCGCCACTCGACCCACATGCCTTCGGCGGCCCGCAGCGAGGCGATGAGATCGTCGGCGCGACCGTTGGCGTCGGTGATGCGGCACCACGTGCGGATGTCGTCAGCCGAGGGCGGCGTACGGGCGTTCTCGATCCGGTAGACCTTGGCGTGATGCCACCCCGCCGCCTTCGCCAGCGCAGGACCGGTCAGTCCCGCATCGACGCGGAGTTCGCGGAGCTGATCGGCGAGCAGTTGTCGAGCGGCCTGCGCTGACGACGACGGTGATGTAGGCACGGGATGAGCGACTGGCGCGGTCTACTTGAGCCGATACTCCTCGTGTGGGATGGCCCGTTCCCACACGGCATCGAACGCCGCAGCGCACAACTCAACCACGGCCGTGTCGCCACGGTTCTCCGGGCCGGCCACCGCGCCATCGCCGGTGAAGTGGTTGAACTGCACCCACTCACCATCGAATACCCAGAAGTCGTTGCCCGGCAGGCACAGCTCCGACGCGTTCCGGCGAGGCAGCCAGCGCACCTGTTCGCCTGCCGCCACGTTCGACGCGGTGGTCGCATGCTCGAACCGGATGTAGTCACTGACCGGTTCGGAAACGATCCGGGCACGGCGAACCTGGACGCCCTTAGCCGTCACCTCTCGGATGAGGTCCAGCCACGGCCGCGTCAGCCGGCGCTCGAACTCCTCCGTATCGCCGGTCAGCCACGCCTGGTACCACGGGTCGACCGGGGTGTAGGCGTCGCGCATCTCCAGGTGGACGGCCGAGTGCTGGCAGCCCTTCAGCACGTCCTCGAACGGGACGCGCTCGTCAGGTACGCGCCGGGTGCTGTCCGGGCCCTCTCCTGCCGTGCTCGTAGGTGCCATTGACCGCCTCCAGGATGATCGCCTTCATGATCGGCGGGAGCTTCACTACCGCCTCGTTCGCGCCGACGGGGCTATGCCCGTTCACCTCTTCCAGCGCCGCCGCGTCTCGGACCTGCTCGCCCTGGAACCAGATGTCTCCGGTGTCCTCGTCCACGAACACGGCCGGACAGTTGTTGTCAGGAGTGCTCGGGGTGATACCCACGAAACTTAGCCGCATGGAGGGCCTCCGGTGTGGGGACTGTGCACGCATGTGCGCATCACCACATGACCCTGGCTCATAGCGGGAAGAGCGTCAAGGGCCCGGGTGGACCCGACCAGAGGCACGTCCTCGCGAAGTTGCGGTAGTGCCTTGGGGGTGAGGAGTGCCGGTGACGTCCACTTCGCCTCGGCCACTACCAGCTAACGGAACAAGTAACCGGGCTGGCTCCCAACAGCCAGCCTCACCGCGCTATCTGGGACACCGCCGGGGCCGCCATGTTGATCATTCTTACCCACCGGCGGCAGGATCGAGCGGCAAGATGACCTTCCGACAGGAACAAGCCGCGGGGCCAGCAGACGAACTGCTCATGATCACCCGAAACTGGCGAGACAGCGTTGCCACGCCCAACAACGCCGCAGGTCATGAGCCTGCGAGTGCTCATGATCCTGCGGATCCTTCAGCGCAGCAGCTGGCAGGCAGCGAGTTCCGAGCATGGGTGAGCAATTCCGCACGATCACGAGCACGGGGTGAGCAAAATCCGGGCAGGGCTGCGGGATGTTGGCCCGGATGGGACAACACCCCGCTGAGCCGGTCATTGTGTCGGAGAATATGTGCATGGATCCGCTACCAGCACCGAGCAGGACCGGCGTTCGCGTGGCCGGTGATATGTATCAGTGGCTCGTGGCATGGAGGGGTTGTGTCGGTGCTCTACAGGACCGTGCCCAGCAGGAGCCAAATCCTGTAATCGGAGTGGGGGTGGAGGTTGATGACGCCGGGAACCTTGACGACGTCGTGCTGTACAGGACGGAGCCCCCCCACAGCTACTCGCAGGTAAAATATGCGGTTGACGCCACGACATTGGTGGGTACGGATTATTTGCTTGCTCCGAGTCGTGCTGGCGGTCCCTCGATTTTGGCCAAGATCGCAGCGGAGTGGCGAAGACTGACAGCAGACGGCGCGACGGCCGACTTGGCGCTTGTTACCACTCGTGCGCTAGATCCAGAAGATCCTCTGACATCGAAGTGTGACACGCGGACGTCTTTTCTCATGCCCCATGCCGCGTTGGGGGGGACCTCGCTCCGCGCGAGGCAAAGCCAGGGCTCGTTGGGCCGCCGCAGTCAACCTGACCGAGGCCGAACTGCTGGACATGCTCTCCGTGCTCCGGTTTGATACCGCTCTTACTCCTCTGCGTCTTCACGAAGCGGTGGCTTCTCAGATGCGTGATATCGGCCTACGCAACGACGAGGAGGCCATCGCAGCCGGGGCGGATTGGGTTGCCCGTCAGGTGCGGGACGGGCACAGGAATCTTCGGTTGGCCGATATCGACCGCGCCGTCGCTAAACTGTGGCCACAGGAGCAGTCGGTATCGTCGGCGACTGACCCTGCTAATGAACAGGCGTTGCATGAACGGCTCGCACAGCTCCCACCTGTTTGTGCCCCGCGGATCCTCGCTGCGTGGCGCGACGAGCCAACCCAGACGTGGCGATTGGTCACGGCGCTAACCAGCATGGATGTCCGTCCGACCGCTGTCGTGGCGGAGTGGGAACAGCATTGGCCTACGTGGCTGGTCCAGGCGGCATGGCAGGTCCAGGTGGCTGCGGCAGAACTTGCCGCTGGGTACGGCGCAGTCCGCTTGGCAGCGGACCTGTTTATGGCTGCAGCGGCGCAGGGCGCGTCTCGGCGCGGTTTCTGGTTGGCCCGTGCCGCGATTCTCTACGACGAAAATGATTACACAGTAGGCCGGTCAGAGGCACTCGACGCTCTTGGGCGGGCCGCCACGGACACCGAACCGTACGCCCGCGCCGTCGCTGCTCTGCTGGCAGCGGATACTGAAACTGCGTCCCGCGAACTTGCCGGATGGTCGCCTGACGACATGCTGAACCACCTCCTAAGCGGTGGGCTACGACTACGGCTAGCGATCACCGAGGGCGGCGAGATCCTTACCCGCCCCACGCTCGACCGCAGCCTCCAAGTGTTGGCTGAGGTGCTGCGCCAGCATTGGTCTGCTGGCTTTGCGATCATCCGCGCCCGGCTTTTGGTCATCCGCGCCCGACGTGGTGAATCGCCGAACTGGGATGCCGATTTGAGGGAGGCCGGCGACTTGGCCCTGCGAGCCCGCAATGAACAACGAGCTTTTCGGGGCAATAGCGCAGAAGCAGCGGAGCTGGCCTGCCAAGTAGCGGTCTTGACGATGGACCCGGGCGACGCCATCACATTGGGAACCGTTAGCGATGACGGCGCGACCGCGGACGAGGCCGCCTCGCCTCTGGTGCATGAGTACGTCGCCATGGCAGCCATGCAACTGGGCAATCTGGATCTGGCCCGTGATCGCGCCCGTCACGTCACAGATCAGGCGGCACGGGCGCGTTTGGAGGCCCTCCTGGCCGAAGCCGATGGCCTAGACCCGGGACCCCATTGGCAGCGAGCAATCGAGTTGGCCGGCGACAACGACGAACACCTGGCGCAGGCGTTGGTTGGCCTGGCCGGATCAGGGGCTGAGGAGCTCCCTCGGTTCGAGGAATTCCAGGCGCGCCACCCCGAGGCGGCGGTCGAGATCCGTGCCTTGTCCGAACTGGCAGCAGGCAAACCCGGAGCGGCGATTACCCGCCTACGGGCACTACGGCGCGCTTCGGTGACCGCCGCGCTCCACCTCGCGCAGGCATACCAGGCGGTCGGGAACGTTGATGATCAGGTCCGTACGCTCCGCGACGCTGCCGAGGATTTCCACGACCCGTCGCTGCGTTACGGCGCAGCCGAAGCGCTGACCCGAGCCGGCCGCGCTAGCGACGCCGAGCGCGAACTGGAGGCGCTGCTCGCCTCGACCGCTCCGGACTGGAATGGACGCTCGGATGCGCTGCGGCTGGCCGCACAACTGGCGTACAACGATCGCCGTTACGAACGTGCGTGTGAACTGCTGCAAACGGCAATGCGGATCGAACCCGACCACACCGGCACACGTTGGGCGCTGATCCGTGTCCTAATCCATCGCGGTGACCTCGGCACCGCATGGCGCGTGCTATCAACTGCGCCTCAACCGCTCGAACCACCCGACGTTGCCGACGCACAACGCTGGATCCAGCTCTACCGCCGATATGGCCGGCTGGAGGAGACCGTGGCTGGCTGCCTACGGCTGCTACGCCGGTTTGGCGACTCGGAGCAGTTCAGCGCATTCGTCGTCACTAACCTAATGATCCCCAACACCGCGCGTGGCGAACTTCCCGACGACCTGCGAGCCGATGCCCGCCTAGAGATGGAACGGTTCTTCGATCGCTGGCCCGCTAGCCCCCACCTGCGACGGCTGCGAACAGCGGACATGGCGCAACTCCTCGTCGAGATGAGCGACATGGTGCGCCCCAGCCACGAGGAACAACTCCACCGCCACCACCTGGCCCGCGGGCTCATCCTCGGTAAACTGCCGCTGAGCCTGCTCGCCGCAGCCACCGGACGAAGTTACGCCGAGATCCTGATTCGCCGCAGTGGTGCTGTCATTCCAGCCCGCTACTCCGATCCTGCTGAGATTGCCGCCTGCGCGGAAACTGCGCGCACGGATGCGGATGAAGACGTCGTAATTGACACCGCTGCAGTCGCCGTCCTGCTCACCCTCCCCCTCGATGTACGACAGACCGCTATAGGCATCTTCGCTCGGGTGGTTACCACTGACGACGCCCTGCGCGACGCCTTGGCTGGTAAGGACAGCTTGGCCCTGCGTAGCACCGACACCTGGGCCTATGACGAAGGACGCGACGTTGGACGATTCGACGCAATACCCCAAGCTGAAGCCGACCGCCTTGCCGAAGAGGCGGAGTCCCTGCTCACAGCCATCGAAGCGCTTGCCCGCTACCCCCGACCTGCTACCCGATTGTTCGACGACCTCGATGCTCCAGCTCTGATCGCCTGGGCCTCCATTGTCGATCTCGCCATCGACCGAAAGATCGCAGTATGGAGCGACGATCCGATTCTGCGAGCAATCGTCCGTGAGAGCGGCCTACGAGCGACCTCGACGCCCGCAGTCCTCGACCACCTGGCCCACCACCGCACCATCACAGCCGAACAATACGAGAACGCCATCCGAACACTGATCAAGACGCGTGTCAGTGACATGCCCTTCAACGAGCAGCGACTGCTTGAACTCGCCGAAGACGAAGGCTGGGCCCCTCGCAGCGTTGCTGTTGCCCTTAGCCGCCCCGCCGCTTGGGCCAACGCACCCCGCGCTGCAAGCCTATTCGGCAAGCTGATCGTTCAGGTTCGATCCCACCAGCCGATGGCCGTTCCGTCCTGGCTGTATCTCGCTGTGAGAGGCGCCGCCGCAGCCAACCCGGGTGGACCTGCAGGCGCCGTCGACATCGCCGCTCGACTCCTCGCGTTCGCCATCCACGCCGCCAAGGCACAAGCGCAATCCGCTGCAGACCTCGTGACCGTTACCCGCGACGCGCTGGTCGAGATAGGCGACTCAGACCTGCCACCAGGCCCGGACCCCTTGCCTGCCTGCGCAGTTCTCCTTCGCGACACCTACGCCAAAGCGATCCCGCCAGCCATGGCCACCCGCCACATCATCTCCACATTTGCAGCGCTTCCAAAGGAAGACAGAGAAGAAATAGTTCGGATCCTGCTCCGTTGAAAGGCGCAATCGGATCGACAGTGAGCTTTTTCAGCCTCGATCGGAGGCGTCTTGATCACTTGATCGCGAGTTGGCCGTCTACGCCTGGACATGGCGAAGCCTCTGGTAGATCAACTTCTAGCCAAAGATCACCGACCGGACCAAGGGCTTCGGATGCTGTTCTATCGTGTGGCGGTCGATTTGTCGCGCTCAACGTGGGAGCACGCGGAGGGCTCACTGTCGAGCAAGCCGCCTGCCGCATAACATCCACCCCACCCCACCCTACTCTGTCTCCCTGGCAAACACCGTCACCAGGGCGCCGAAGCCGGACTGCCACCTGGGCACCGACGCTTAATACGGATGCAGCCACCATGCATTCTGCCCTTCACAAATTCCTGACTGTTCGCACCTGTATCGTTGACGGTCCGAAACTGACCCTTGAAACATCTAGCGCGCACCTGAGAGCCTAGAGCCATGAGCAGCTTCCTCAGTGCGATACCAGCGCTCATCGGTGTAGTGATCGGCGTTATTGCCACTGGGTGGGTCGAAAGAACCCACTGGAGACGCAGCCAAGCAATTCGGTGGGATGAGCGACGTATTGACGCCTACGTTGAGTATGCCAAGGCAATCAAGAAGATCCACATGACCGTCTTGGCGATGGTCGAGCCCTCTCTCGTCCACAACCTGGCCGAGCCGATCAATCGCGAAGCTGGACTCGAAATGATCGCGCAGGCGGAAGCCCATCGGGCCGAAGCATGGGAGACGATGCTACTTCTAGCAGACCAACCGACTGCATACGCTGCTCTGCGCTGGCATGACGTGGTAAAGATTGAAGCAGAGTTCGTTAGAAGTCGACCCAATGATGCCGGGTCAGATGACTGGATAGCCGCCGTGAGGAATGCCAACGAAGCACGGGACCATTTCTACGAAGCTGCCCGTAAAAGCGTGAACGTGACCGGAGGGCAGATGACTAGTACAATAACGCAATTGCTAGCGACAGAGCAGGCACGGCAGGACCGTGAGCAGATCGGGCAACACTCAGTGCTAGGTCGAGCCGATCCTTGACGAAATAGCTTCATGTGGCGATTGACGGCTAAATATACGCTGGCCGGATGTCGCCTGTCGGGACTTATGACCGCCGACGCCATCCGGGGCACGGGCCTGCGCGAAGTACGGGCCGACCGATGAGACCAGGACGGTGTCGTAGCAGTCAGGTCTCCATGCCTCTCACCAAGCCCGCCATCTGGATTTGCAAATTCTTGAGCCGTTCATAGGATTCGATCACGTCCGTCTCGAACTTCATCGGCCAGTTCACCTTGGAGTGCCATGAATATGGCACCCCATCCTCCTTCCATCGCAGATGCGTCACGCGCCAGGCGTTGTGGTGCTCGATGAATTCCATGAATGAGTCTGGCATCTGGTCGCCCGCAATGAGATGCGTCTTCGACGACAAGAGACTCTGGATCGCCTCATTACGTGGCATGAACTCATGGTCGACCCAGAACAGCCAGAGAGCCTTCTCCTCCTCGCTGAGCGGCTTGCCATTCAGGAGCACGACGTTGCGCCCGAGTGTGTCGCAGAAATCCTCCCACGCTGACCGCCCCTCCTTCACCAAGAACAGAAGCGGTCCGTAGAGTTGCTCCAGCTGCTGTTCTACATGTGTGAGCCGTGCCTCGGCCCGTCTCCGCCGCAGCTCGGCCCGGCTTCCCAGTGCACTATTGACGATCCATCCGGCAGCAGTGGCCATCGCAGCGATCAACGCTGCAAGGAGGCTCGAATCCATGACTTCTGATTCTGGGGGTGTGTTACCTGGCGGTCCATACCGCATCTTTGAAAACTTGCGGTTTGTCATAGTTTGGGCTGATCTTCTGTCGCTCAATGCCCGGTCGCGCGGGTGCGTCGGCGACACGTGAAAACTGGCCCCCAGGCGAGACGGGCGCTCTCCAGAATCAGCGCAACGTCACACCACAGACCAGACCTCCCGAGAGAACGCGGTACCGACCGATCAGGAGCCAGAGCTCACGGACGCCCGGTGCAGTCACCCGACGGCCGATACGCCGATCCGGGGAGAGCCTGTCGTCGCCTTGCTCGGAGGTGGGAGTCCTACTCTCGACCAGCGGTCAGATACGCCTGCACCTGCTGGGCGCGAGGCTGACCGATTTTCAATTCAGAGCGGATAGCACGGATGCTGGGGCAGCGGCCAGCCCGAGGTCTGCGGCGAAGACCTGGCGGGCTTGTACCTTGAGCGGATCCGGTACCTCGGATACGGCGGGTACGGCTTGCTCGGTTTCAGGTGCAGCGCTTTCCGCCGCTTCGGTCCGTGTTCCGCGTTCGCCACGCACGATTGTCATCAACAACTCATAGACAAGCACGAGCGCGAGGGCGGGCCACCCGACGATGACCGCGCCGACGACGCCATGGGTAAGCCCATGTGCAACGTTGGCGAGGACGCTGGCGGTGATGCCGAGCCCGAGCGTCCACCGGGCAAGGGCTGGTGAGCGGTGCCCACGTCGGGCCGCATCCAGCATGGTCATACTGGCCGCGAAGATGAGGCCGTCGACGGTCAGCGGCATCACGGCTGCGGTCGTGCCGTCTTCTCCGTGTGTGGTGACGAGTTCGTAAGCGTGGCGACATGACACGAACGCAGCGACCCCGGCTACGCCGACCACGACGGCCACCGTGGAGACCCGGATCGCACGGTCGGCGCCGTCGATGCGGTGCCCCGGGCTGTATCCGAGGCTGGTGGACGGTTCGTTGTTGTCGGTGGCTTCACTCATCCCGAGGTGTCCCGGATGCTCGTGGTGCGGCTACGAAGTGGCGCGGCGGCGCGTCTTGGCGAGAGCGTCCAGCGCGGTCTCATCCGCGTCGGGAAGGGTGTGCAGGTACCGCTCGGTGGTGGCGATGGAGCCGTGCCCGAGTCGTTCTTTCACCACCTGCAGGTCGGCGCCGCCAGCCAGCAGCCACGAGGCGTGCGCGTGGCGTAGGTCCCGCATGGTGGGCATGAAGTCCAGGCGGGCCGCCTTGACCGCGCGCTTCCAGATCTGGCGACGAAACCAGTCGCGAGAGATGTGCCCATCACTGTCGCGTACGCGCGGTGTTCGGGGGTTGTCCTTGCCGGCACCGCGCCGCTCAGCACGGTAAATCGCGAACGCGGCGCGGCAGTACTCGCACCGGCACTTCCCCGCGGTGTACGCGGACAGGGTGCCGTGCTTGTATCGGCCGCCTTTTCTGTTCGGATCGGTCCAGCCGAGAGCTTCCGGGTCGGGCACCACACGCAGCCGTGTGTTCGGCGTGTCCTGCGGCCCCATGCCGAACAGCAGGTCATCAAGCCCGAGGCGGTGGGTCCTGATGTGTTCGGCGAGCTTGTCGGTGATCTGGGCGCTGAGCTTGAACCGCCGCTACTTCCTGTTCTTCGGGTAGTCCTTGACCAGGAAACGCTTGCCCTCAGGATGGAATTTGGGGTTGAGCTCCACGACGGCGCGGCTGACCGTAAGGAGCCTCGTGCGAGTGTTCAGATCCTTGACGCGTAGCTCGGTCAGCTCGCCCCAGCGCAGGCCGCTTTCGATCTCGGTCTCGGCCAGCAGCCGGAAAGCGTCGCTCGGGAGCGCGTGATAGATCTCGTCGAACTGCTCAGGCGTGACGATCTGCAACGGTTTACGCGCCACCGGCGGCGTCCGGACGCCCCGGCACGGATTGAGAAACGTCACCTGATCGTCGAAGGCGGTCGTGAAGATCGCGCTCAGGATGATCTTGTAGTAGCGGATCGTCACCGGCGTGACGCCCTGCCCTTTGAGTTTGGCGATCCAGGCGCGTACATGCTCGGGAAGGATGTCCATCATCCGCATGGCGCCGAACTCGGGAACGATGCGCTTGTCGATGCAGTAGGTGTAGCTCTCCCGGGTGCTGGCCTCCATCTCGTGGTTGGGCAGCCACGTCTCCTCGACGTACCGCTTGAACCGCTGACGGCCTCGCGCCGGGTCACCGACCCGCCCCTCGGACAGCTTCACCTCGGCCCGCTGCCACGCCTTGTCGGCATCCTTCTTGTTCGAGAAGGTGCCCGCGGATCGCAGCCGGCCGCTCGCGTCCAAGTAGCAGGCCGTGTAGCGGAACTTGCCGTCCTTGCTCTTGCGCTTCTTCGCGTACCCCACAGCGATGATCTCCCCAGTGCGATCCGTCCGTGATTTGTCCGCGGACGAGACGCTCTAGAGGGATACAGAGAAGCACCAGCGAACACGGCGATCACGTCATCTACCTGGGAATATACCGTGGAGAATCGCCACGAGCTGGAACGAATTTGAACGCTATTCGTGGCTGGGGGTCAAGGGGTCGTGGGTTCAAATCCCGCCGTCCCGACATAAAAAGCAAGGTCGAGGGCCAGTTTCCGCTCAGCGGAGACCGGCCCTTGATTATTTGTCCGTGGGATTGAACGTCTCTATGGGGCACGATCCGGCCGCAAAAGATCTTGAGGAGCGCTGACGCAGTGAGCGTCATCGCTATCGATGTTCAGAGCATGATGCAGGTCGGCGGTCGAGACGCGATAGCTACGGCCGAGCTTCGTGTTAGCCGGTAGGCGCTCACGCCCCGTCGGGCCGTACCCGACGGTCACAGCAGTGGGGCGGCCACCTCACCGATTTCGGGGCCGGTGACGAGGAAGGCCTGGAGGTCATGGCACCAGGAGGGGGCGGGGTTGGTAGGGACGATGGTCGGCAGCAGGCGGCGCAATGTCGCGGTCCAGTCCATCTGGTCCTGTTTGCGAGCGCTGCTTTCCAACTCGGCCAACGGGTGCGGACGATGCGCCGGGTCAGCGTTGCCCAGCAGGGCGATTAGGTGAGGCCAGCGGATCGCGAACGCGGCAAGCTTCGCCACCTGCTCGCCGGAGGCCGCCGGTTCTCCGTGCAGGCGGCGAAGCTGGTTGATGAAGGTGTAGAAGCGGAAGAGGTTGATGAATCGCTTGATCTCACGGGGGTTCCGTGTGGCGAGGACCGATAGTGCAGAAGTGATCGCCTCGTGCGCGGCCGCATCGCTGTAGAGCTCGGCGAAGATCTCCTCGGCGGTGGAGAGTGTGGCTGGCAGCAGCGGCTCACCCACACCGATGACCTGACGTTGCGCCTCGATGGCGGCTTCCCGCAACGTACTGGGAGTCGGTGCCCGATCGCGTATCGCCTGGCCCAGCCGCGCGCGGTCCGCGCTCGTCAGAGTTGGCCCGTCCTCTGAACGCGACGGTGTTCGGGGGCGGGCTCCGCGATTGTCAACGTCCGTGTCCGATGTCGCCATGTGCTCGACACCGGTTCCGGTCGGCTCGGTGCTGGCCGGCTCGTCGGCCGTCCGTCCCGCGCCGGAACGTATATCCGTGGCTGGCGGGTTGTTGACCGTCCCGGACGGTGCGAAGCCTGACCCTGCGGCGATCCTGGGTGGCGAAGAGCCCTTGGCGCCGAGTTTCAGCAGCGTACGTACAAAGTGCGGAAGCTCCACGTCCTCGCGGGGAGGCGGGAGGCTGACTGACAGTTGGACGATCTTCTCCAGGAACCGCCAGCCGAGCGTGGACCAGTCGCCGGGAAGCCGACCTTGCTGATGCGCGCTGGACAGGTCCTTGTAGGCGACCTCGACATGGGCGGCCACGGCTCCGGGCTCCATCCCGAGCACGAAGACGCAGTTGGGGAACTCGCCCGCAAGGAAGAGGTTGATGGCCTCGATGACCTGGGCGACCGTGCCCGGAGAGCAGCGATCCAGGTCGTCGACGAAGACGACCAGCGGGCGCTGCGGACTGGCTACCAGGTCGAGCACCCGCTTCATGTCCGTCTGGACCAAATGCAGGAAACCTAGCTTGGACGCATAACCGGGATCGGGGACGAGCTTGTCGAACGAACCGTTGAGCTGAGCCGACAGCAGCCGGTGGCCACCGCCCAGTAGATCGGGCTCCTTAACGAGCTTGGCCGTCGGCCCCGCCACCGCGCCCCGCAGGAATCCGATCACGCGACTGGCGACCATGCCGACGATCACGAGAGTGCCCCCGCCGAGCACGCTCCCGGACACGAACCGCATCACATCCTCGCCGGTCGGCAGGATCGGCGCCAGAAGCAGCCCGCACACCGCGACCGCCACACCGATCGCCCACGCGACAAGCAGAGGGCGAAGCCGCTCGAACAGCACGCGGTGGCACCTGCGGCGCACGGCCTCACGATCCACGCGGCGGAGATTGAGCCGCAGCCAGAATCGCTCTCGATCGCCGATGGCCATTCGGGAGCTGACCTGCGTGATGATCTCGTGCGCCAGGCCGGCCCAGACCTGCTCGCCGTTCTGGTAGATCCACGGGTTGAACCAGACGGTGGGCCGCCATTGCCGCTCGAAGATCCGTTCGTTTGGTGCCGGCTCGGCCCGCAGAGCGGTCGAGACCCGCCCGTCCGCTTCGGCCCGCCGCGTTGCCGGCCGCCGTTTTTCGGATGATGGCTCGTCATCGGCCGTGGTAGCCGCCTGCTCGAGCACTTCGCGGTTGGTCACCCGCGTCTCGGACGCCTCTGCGGCTCCCTTTCGCCTGCCCCGCCGGAAGATCCCGACCATGCGCTGCGACTCTGGGGTGAGCCGGATCTTGATCGGATTTGTATCGGCCCCAGGATCAAGGCTCTGTTGGACCATCCTCATCAGCGAGGTCTTGCCCGCGCCCCACGGGGCCTTGACACCGATCGTCAGCGGCGGGTGGGTGTCGGCGTGCCGGATGAAGGCGGTGATCGCATCCGCGTACGGGCGGTAAGCGAGCCGGTCGTCCGTGGTCCAGAAGTCCCGGGTGACGAACGCCTCCGGCATGGCCTCCCGGCGGACGGACTCCACATACCGGTTGACGGCCGCACGCCGCGTCGCCTCGTCCTCCTCGCTTTGCACCTGGTCTTTGGCGTAGTCCAACAGGAGCGGGTGCATCCGAAAGTGCCCAGGGTTGACCGACTCGATGAGGTTGGATTTGACCAGGTCGTCCAGCAGCCGCTCCGACTCCTCGACTCCGGTTCCCAGCAACGCGGCGGTGGCTTCACGTGTGAAGTCGAGTCCCTCGACAAGGCTGAGCAATCGGAAGGCCCGGCGAACATCGTCGTCAAGACTGCGGTACGAGACTCCGAAGGCGGCTCGTACCGTGTCACCACGGTCGCCGGCCTCCCCGGCCTCTACAAGCTCGCGAACGGCGTCGGAGATCCGGTCGCCCGGATAGAGCTGCAGGTTGGCGGCGGCAATGCGGAGCGCCAGCGGCAGATGTCCGCACTGGTGTACGAGCGCCGCTGCGGCATCGGGATCGGCCTCCACCCGACGCCGCCCCAGGATCGACTCCAGCAACGCCACACCCTCATCGAGGCTGAGTTGGCCCAGCCGCATCACCTGGGCCCCGCTCCACACGACCAACCCGCGCAGTCGGTTTCGGGTGGTCACGATGGTGACCGACGACGATTCTCCCGGAATCAGTGCACGGACCTGCGCGTCGCTGTGGGCGTTATCGAGAATGACCAGCACGCGCTTGCGATGCAACATCGTGCGATACAGCCGAGCCCGTGCGTCGAGACCCTCGGGGATCCTCTCTCTCGGGGCGCCCAAGGCCATCAGAAAGTCTGCAAGGATCTCAGCGGAGTCCACGGCCTCAGAGTCCGACGCAGCACCGCCAAGGTCAGCCCACAGCTGGCCATCAGGGAACCGGTCCCGCACCTGGTAGGCCCACCGAAGTGCCAGCGCCGTCTTACCGACTCCGGCCATTCCCTCGACCATCACGGTCACCGGCTGCCCGTCCTTCACCCGTGCGAGCGCCGCGTCCAGGTCGGCCAGAGCGCGCTCGCGTCCCACGAAGTCAGGCGTCGGGGCTGGCAGTTGGAACGGCACGGGCAACTGGGGACTGACCGTTGGCGTGTAGAAATGGATGTCACCGTGAACGACACCAGCCGTCACCACATTGCTGGCGACTTCGTCGGACCGCCCTCCGTAGACGCGCATCCACGCGGTGCTGTTGGTCTCCTTCACCCGGACCGCGACTTCCTCGAAGCCGCCAGCGTCGATACTCTCCTTCGCCTCGCGGAAAAGAGCATCGGAAGCGACCAACACCAGATCTGCCCCGCGGTTCCGTGCCGCAGTTTTGACCGGCGCGGCGTCCACCATCCGGAAGACCGAGTTCACGAGTGTTCCGACCACGCCGTGCTGGTCGTGTATCACTTGTCCTCTGCCCACGGCCGCCCGCAGCTGCAGGTTTGCCCGTGAGGAAGCGCGAAAGTTGTAGCCCTTGATGCTGGCTTGAAGCTCTTCGGGCAGTCGTCCGAGAAGCACCTCGCCCCTGAACCGTGCCGGTGCGATCACCAGTACGCCGTCCCCGCGGTCTTCCCTGTAGCACTCGTCAAAGGGGATCCCTGTGGAATCCAGCGCCTCGCGAAGGGCCTCGAACATTCCAGACCGGAGGGCCAACTGCTCGACCGTGCTCAACCGGCTGAACGCCACCATGTCCACCACGAGGATGGATGCCAAGCGGGAAGAGGCCTCGGCCCCCTCCGTCGTCGGACGTCCCATGCACTCTCCAAAGGGCAGCGGTTCTCTTGATTATCGCCCGGCAACGACAACCCCGCTGGTGCGCTTCTTCGGCGCGGATGTGACCAGACCATGGCGCATCAGGTAGCGGCTGATCGTCGCCCGTGAGAGCCGGATCTGGTGGTGGTGTTGCAGGTGCCAGGCAATCGTGTCGCCATCCCATTCCGATGTCCTGAGCCTGGACACCGCCGTCCCGACCACGTGATCTCAAACCCTCCGAACCTACGGGGTCGGGGGGTTTTGCATTGCAATTAGTAGTCACGGCCGGCGCCGAGGAGTTCGTACAGATCGACGGCCGGCCGCCCGGCACGCGCTGAGGCGTGCCGGGCGGCCGGTGTGTGCCGGTGGCCGGGTGGTCAGCGGCCCCACGCGAGCTTCAGCGGGAAGGTGCCCTCGCCGACGTTGCCGAGTGTGGTGGTGTTCGCCGTGAGGTACTGGTCCAGGTACGGCGAGCGGTCACCCTGGGTCGGTGCGTCCGACCGCGGGTTCTGCATGGCCATGGCGAGCCGCGCGCCGGACACCGCGATCGTGTGACCCGAGGGTACGTCCAGCCAGTCGGTCGAGCCGATGGTGCCGATCTGGACTCCCAGCCGATGTCCTCGTTCGAAGGTCCAGTCGGTCGCCTTCAGGTCGAATGAGATCCGTCCGCTGCGTTGCAGCAGGGCGACGTTCTCGTCGAACATCGTCGCCGTGCCGTCCGGAGCGACGTCCCACAGGCGCACCATCACGTTCCCGCTCGCGCCCGCGTTGAGGGTGATCCGCGGTGTGGCGGTGAGCCGGAGCGGTTCGGAGGCGGGCGTGGACCAGGTCCAGTAGCTGGAGTCGGCGGCGGCGCTTCGCCGGGCGGCGTTCTTCTCGGCGGGAGACAGCGCCTGGATCCGCGGCGCCCGTTCCATGTCCCAGCGGCCACGGTCCGCCGTGCCGGCGGCCGCCGAGGCACCGCCGCCGCTGTCGACGTACCGGCCGGAGGAGAGCTGCGCCTGGTAGGACGTCGTGGTCACGGGCCAGGTCGGCTGGGCGCGCCAGTGGCCGCGGCTGTCCTCGATGGCGTACGCCGGGTCGGTCACCGGCGGCTTGGTGCCGCGGAGGTACTGGTCGTAGAACCGCATCACCTCGTTGAACCAGCCGGCACGCCCCTGCGACAGTCGGCCGCTCGCGTCGGTGTCGTTACCCCGGACGTGCTCCCACTGGCCGAGCCAACCGCGTTCCCGGCCCCGGTGGTTACCCAGGTACTCCGCGATGTCCTCGGGCTTGGTGTTGGGCTCGATGAAGCCCTGGGTCACGAACAACGGCGTGCTGGTGCCGACCGCGTGAGCGGCCAGGTCGCGGGCGTTCCAGTACGCCGAATGCGGATCGGGATTGTTGTTGTTGGTGATGTTGTCGCTCAGGCACTGCGGATGGCTCTTCTCGTACTCCGCGTTCGCCTTGTACCGGTCGCTGTCGTCGGCCATCGGCGGCATCGTCGCGATCGAGTTGTACGCCATCGGCGTGCCGGTGACGTTCGGGCGCGGCACCTTGTTGCTGAACAAGTAGTTGTACATGTTCCAGACCGGCTCTTGCGCGACGACCGCCTTCAGGCTTCGCAGCTTGAGGTCGTTGCCCACCAATCCGGTGACGGCGTCGTAGGACTTGCCGTACATGCCCACCTTGCCGGTCGACCAGGCCTGGCTCGCCGACCACGTGATGGCGGCCCGGACGTCGGCCTGCTCCCCCGGGCCGACCCAGTCCAGGCACCCGGTGCTCCCGCCGAAGCCGCGCAGGTCGACCATTACGAAGGTGTAGCCGCGTGCCATCAGGCCGGCGCCGTTGATGAAGTCCTGAAAGCGCGCCGACGGTCCGGCCCGGTCCCACCCTTCAGGACCGGTCTGCCCCGCGTGCGCGAAGTAGGGGCCCACCGAGAGGATCACCGGCGTCTTCGCCCCGGCCGGCAGGTTCGCCGGGCGGAGCACGTCGGCGTGCAGCACGACACCGCTGCCGTCGGAGGACGGGAAGTACGCCTGCGTCCACGCCGCGCCCTCGGGAACCCGTGGATTCTGCTCGTGGGTGATCGGGGTGTCGGATGCCGTCGACCCCGGCGCGGCCTGGGCCACGGCGGGCGGACCGCCCGCGGCGAGAGTGGTGATGGTGGCCAGTGCACCGGCCGCCGCGACGGCCGATGCCTTCTTGCGAAAGTCCATACACGCTCCGCAGAAATCGGGCTCTATTGCGAGGCCCGGCTAGGTTGCCTAGAGAGAGTAAAGACTTTCCGCGGAGCTGTCGCCCGTTTTGTTGCTACCGGGCATTCGGCGATCCGACCACACCGCCGGCGCCGTCTTCGTCGTCCGCGTCGAAACCGTCGCGGCCTATCAGCGGCAATTACGCAGTGCGTTTGCGACATAACGGCCATTCGGCACCTTCGGCTCGCCGGCGCAAGTGATGACGGTGAAATGACCGGTCCTGGACGTTTCAGGCTGGCGCGAAATGCCGCACGCACCATGGGTCCGCGGCTCAGGTGAATGCGGGGCGATGGTCGCGGACGAACTGCTCGAAGGTCGTCGGCTCGCGGCCGGTGAGATCGCGGACCGTCGTGGTGACGGTCTCCGCGCCGCCGTCCCGGTACGCGCGGCTCACCTCGATCAAGGCGTCGGCGTAGTCCGCGGGCAGGCCACGCTCGAGCATGGCGGCTCGGGCGTCGGCATCGGAAAGCCCGGCGAAGTGGATCGGCCGGTCCAGGACCTGTGAGAGCACCTCGGCGGCGGTGTCATAGGTCAGCGCCTCGGGGCCCGTGACGGCGTAGACGCGGCCCTCGTGGCCGTCGGTGGTGAGCAGGCGCGCGGCGACCCGGGCGATATCGCGGGCATCGACGAAGCTGATGGGGGCATCGGCGCGGGGCTGGGCGAACGCGCCGGTCGTCCGGATCGAAGCGGCGAACTGCCGGGTGAAATTCTGCATGTAGAAGTTCGGCCGCAGGAACGTGCAGCCCAGGCCGGAGGCCTGGAGCGCCAGCTCCGCGGGCCGGTGGAGGCGGGCGATCGGCGTCAGCTCCTCGTCGGCCCGCCAGACCGACAGCTTGACGACGCGGGGAGTGCCCGCGACGGTCGCGGCCTCGACCAGGTTGAGCTCCTGGCGGGTCTGGTCACGGCCCATCGCGCCGACCAGGAACACCGCCTCGACGTCGTGCAGCGCCGGCGGGAGCGTCGCGGGCTCGCCCAGGTCGATCCGGACGGCGTCGCGACCGGCGGTGATCGCACGGTCGACGTCGCGCTGCGCGTGGTACGCGGCCCGGACCGGATGCCCGGCGGCGCGCAGTGTCTCCAGAAGCGCCGAGCCCACGGTGCCGCTTGCTCCCGTCACCAAGATCATGACGGGCATGGTAGCCACGCCCACCGACAGTGTCGGCTCCCAGGACGTCGGCGTTCCCGGGGGCACGTGTGATCGGTGGCATCACCCGCCGGTCGGCCTCCGGCGATAACAGGGTGATCCACGCGGCGGTGGCGGCCGAGCGCTCCATGGCCTCCAGGGCCTCGGCGCTGCGGACGGCGTCCTCGATCGTCGCGCCGTGCGGGACGCCCTCGGCCACGCTGCGCAGGAAGCCGGCGGCCTCGACCACCTTCGTGTCGTCGTAGCTCATCGCGATCCCGGCTCCGGGCTGGAACCGCGCGTACTCGCCGTCGCCCGGGCCCGCGAACACCGTGGTCGCCGGCTCGTTCTGGTAGTCCCCGCCGGCGGAGACCACCAGCTCACCCGCGCGCCGGAAGTCCCAGCCGACCAGCCCCGTGGTGCCGTGGACGACGAAGCCGTAGGTGTTCTGCTCCCCCACCTCGGTGCGGCCCGCCTCGAAGGTCACCCGGACCCCGTCGCGGGTCCGCAGCAGGGCGCAGACGTAGTCCTCGTTCTCCACCACGCCGACGGGCCCGCCCGCGTCGGCGATCGCGTAGTGGCTGCCGCCGGGGGCGGCGAGCGGCCGCTCGGGCACGAAGACGGCGGTGTCGGCGACCAGCCGCTCGAGGTCGCCGAGGAGGAAGCGGACGAGGTCGACGCCGTGGGAGGCCAGGTCGCCGAGCACGCCCGAGCCGCCGTGTTCCCGCAGGAACCGCCAGGTCAGCGCGCCGGCGGGATGCGCGGCGTAGTCGGTGAGCAGGTGGACGCGGGCGTGGGTGGGCGTGCCGATGGCGCCCTCGGCGATGAGGCGGCGGGCGCGGGCGACGGCGGGGACGTTGCGGTAGTTGAATCCGACGGCCGACCGGACCCCCGCCTTGGCCACGGCCTCGGCCACCGCACGGGCGTCCCCGGCGGTGAGGCCGACCGGCTTCTCGATCCACAGGTGACGGCCCGTCTCGGCGACCGCCACGCCGATCTCGCGGTGCAGGGCGTTCGGGGCGGTGACGCTGACCGCCTCGACCTCGGGATCCGCGAGGAGGTCCCGCCAGTCGGTGTAGCGGCGGTCGGGGCCGTACCGGGACGCGAAGTCCGCCAGCTGGGCGGGCACGGTCTCGGCCACCGCCACCAGGCGCGGCCGTACGGGCAGCTCGGGATAGTGGTGGGGCAGCCGGGCGTACGCGCGGGCGTGCGCGTGCCCCATCCAGCCGGCGCCGATCACCCCGACACCGAGCACCCGTTCCCGTGGACCGGCCTCCACTGTTCCTCCTCCGTTGATCGCGGGAAGATCGCCGTTTCCGGGCGGACGGAAACGGCGACGCTCCCAGCGGGGTCTAGGGCCTGTCCCGCTCGGGTGGCGTCGGACGGCCCGACAGTTCGGCGATCTCGTGCTCGAGTTCCTGCGCGACCTTGCCGAGCTCGGCGTCCGTGGCGGCGGCGCCTTCGAGTTCGTGGCTGAGCTGCTCGAGCTCCTCGCCGCCGGCCATGAGCGCGGTGAGCTGCTCGCGGGTGATCTCGTCCTTGGTGTAGTCGCCGAGCGGACGGCCGCGGTTCAGGATGAGGAAGCTGTCGCCGACCGGGTAGGCGTGGTGCGGGTTGTGGGTGATGAAGATGACGCCGAGTCCGCGTTCCTTGGCGCGCACGATGTAGCGGAGTACGACGCCGGCCTGTTTCACGCCGAGTGCGGCGGTGGGCTCGTCAAGGATCAGGACCTTCGCGCCGAAGTAGACCGCCCGCGCGATCGCCACGCACTGACGCTCGCCGCCGGACAGCGTCCCGATCGGCTGGTCGACGTCGCGCAGGTCGATGCCCATGTTGGCCAGCTCGGTCTTGGTGGTGCGCCGCATGAAGCCGATGTCGAGCCGGCTGAGCGGGCCCGCGCCCTTACGCACCTCCGAACCGAGGAAGAAGTTGCGCCAGACCGGCATCAGCGACACGACCGCCAGATCCTGGTACACCGTCGCGATGCCGCGTTCGAGCGCCTCGCGCGGGGAGGCGAAGCGCACCCGCTCGCCCTCGACCTCGTACGTGCCGGCGTCGTTCTGGTGCATCCCGGCGATGATCTTGATCAGGGTGGACTTGCCCGCGCCGTTGTCGCCGAGCACGCAGGTCACCTCACCGGCGTGGACCTCCAGCGACACGCCGGTCAGGGCGATGATGTTGCCGTAGCGCTTCTCGCAGTCCGTGAGACGCACCAAGGGCGTCTCGGTCATGGTGTCGGTCATCGCGAGGCCTCCGTTCGCCGGCGGACCCAGAGATTGAGGAGGGTGGCGCCGAGCAGCATCGCGCCGAGGAAGAACTTGAACCAGTCGGGGTTCCAGCCCGCGTACACGATGCCCTGGGTCGTCATCCCGAAGATGAACGCGCCGGTCGCGGCGCCGACGGCGGAGCCGTACCCGCCGGTCAGCAGGCAGCCGCCGATGACGGCCGCGATGATGTACAGGAACTCGTTGCCGACGCCCTCGCCCGACTGCACAGTGTTGAACGAGAACAGCAGGTTCATGCCGGTGAACCAGCACAGGAAGCCGACCGTCATGAACAGGCCGATCTTGACCCCCCGCACCGGGACGCCGACGGCCCGCGCGCTCGACTGCGCTCCCCCGACGGCGAAGATCCAGTTGCCGACGCGCGTCCGCAGGAGCACCCACGTGGCGATCGCGGCGAACAGCAGCCACCACAGGACGCTGATCCGCAGAGACAGCCCGCCGACGTTCCACTCCTCGGCGAAGATCTTCTGGGCGGACCCGAAGCCGTCCATGTTCGAGATGTCCGGGCTGGCGACGTTGCCGGTGATCAGCTTCGTGATGGCGAGGTTCAGGCCCTGCAGCATCAGGAACGTCGCCAGCGTCACGAGGAAGCTGGGGATCCCGGTCTTCATGACGAGGTAGCCGTTGAGCGCGCCGACGCCCAGCGCCAGCAGCAGCGCCACGGCGATCCCGACCCAGACGTTCAGCGTCAGCTGGAAGCTCAGCATCGAGGCGACCAGCGACGAGGTCGTCACGGCGACGCCCGCCGACAGGTCGAACTCACCGCCGATCATCAGCAGGGCGACCCCGACCGCCGGGATGCCGAGCGTGGAGCTCGCGTAGAGGATCGTCGCGAGGGAGTCGAGCCCGCGGAACGGCTCGGCGACGACGTAGAAGAACACGTAGATGACGACCGCACCCGCCAGCGAACCGGTCTCAGGCCGCGCCAGCAGGCGGGCGAGCGGCGACTGCCGGGCGAGCCGCTCGTCCGGCACGGACGGCGGGGCCTCGCCGGCGTGCACTGCGTGACTCATGAGAACCTCCAGGGCTCGGAGGCGCTGGGGACCGGCGACGGCCGGTCCCCGGCGCCGTCGCTACCGCGTACCGCGCGAGGCGAACTTGGCGACCGCGGCGACGTTGGTCTTGTCGACGAAGTACGGCCCGGTCAGCGTCGCCTTACCGCCGCCGATGACGTTGCCGTTCGTCTTGTAGAGCCACAGCGAGTCGACCGCCAGGTAGCCCTGGAGGTAGGGCTGCTGGTCGACGGCCCACTCGATCTGGCCGTCCTGGACGGACTTGACCATGGCCGGGTTCATGTCGAACGTGGCGACCTTGGCCGAGCTCCCGGCGTCCTTGACCGACTGCAGCGTGGTCAGCGCGATCGGGGCGCTGAGGGCCACGACCCGGTCGATGCTCTTGTCCTGCTTGAGCTTGGCGGCGATGGTGGACCGCACGGACGGCATGTTCGTCCCCGTGACGTACACCTTGTCGGTCTTGCCGGAGAAACCCTTGGTCAGGCCGCCGCAGCGCGCCTCCAGGGACACCTGGCCCTGCTCGTGCAGGACGCACAGGACGTGTTTGGCCCCTTCGCCGCTCAGCCGCTTGCCCGCGCTCTCCCCGGCGATGCTCTCGTCGGAGCCGAAGTACTGGAGGATCCCCATCTTCTGCCACTGGTCCAGGCCCGCGTTGATCGCGACGGTCGGGATCCCGCCGGCGACGGCCTTCTTGACGACACCGGCCATCGGGTCCGGGTGCGCGAGGGTGACGGCGATGCCGTCGACCTTGCTGTCGATGGCGTTCTGCACCAGGGTGGCCTGCTTGTCGCCGTCCGGGTCGTTCGAGTAGATGAGCTGCACGTTGTCCTTGGCGGCGGCGGCCAGCGCGCCCTTGCGGACGATGTCCCAGAACGTGTCACCGGGCGCCTGGTGCGTGACGAGGGCGATCTTCATCCGGGGGGTGCTCGCGTGACCGGCGGCGGGGTTCTCCGCCGTATCCTGGGCCTTCTTGCCGCCGTGGCTGCTGCACGCGCTCAAGGCGAGGACGAGCCCCGCGACGAGAATGCCCGCCCGCCTGTCTGGTCTGAACATCGCGTCTCTCCGTCTTCACTCAGTCGGGGCGGCGTTGTCTCCGAGATGGTGACGCTGCGCGGCCTTGGCCGCCTCGTAGTCGGCCCGCGCCTTCCGGGTGCTCTCCAGGGCCGAGACCTCCGCCACCGGGACGTCCCACCAGGCGTCCGAGTCGGGCGCCGGCGCCAGTGGATCGGTCTCGACGTGCACCACGGTCGTGACCTTCGCCTCCTTCGCGCGTTCGAGTGCGGTACGGAACTCCTCGACGGTCGTGGCACGCAGCACGTCCGCGCCGAGGCTCGCGGCGTTCGCCGCCAGGTCCACCGGGAGCAGTTCGCCGTCGAGCAGGCCCGTCTCCGGGTTGCGGTAGCGGTAGCTCGTGCCGAACCGCTGGGATCCCAGCGACTCCGACAGCGCGCCGATCGACGCGAAACCGTGGTTCTGCACGAGCACGATCGTCAGCTTGATCCCTTCGGAGACCGCTGTCACGATCTCCTGGGCCATCATCAGGTACGACCCGTCGCCGACGAGGACGAACACCTCCCGGTCGGGGTCGGCCATCTTGATCCCCAGGCCGCCGGCGATCTCGTAGCCCATGCAGGAGTAGCCGTACTCGACGTGGTACTGGCGCGGGTCGCGCGCCCGCCAGAGCATCTGCAGGTCGCCGGGCATGCTGCCGGCGGCGTTCACGACGACGTCGCGGGGACCGGCGATCTCGCCCAGGGCACCGAGGATCTCGGTCTGCGCGGGCAGCGGCCGGTGCCCGCGGTGGTAGGCCCGGTCAACGACCCGCGCCCAGTCCTCGGCGAGCCGCCGCACGCGCTCGGCGTACGCCGCGTCGACGCGGTGGCCGGCGAGGGCCTCGGTGAGCGCGCGCAGCCCCGCCCGCGCGTCGGCGACCAGGGGGACGGCGGAGTGCTTCACGGCGTCGAACCGCGCGACGTTGAGGTTGACGAACCGTACGTCCGGGTGGGCGAAGACGGTACGGGACGCGGTCGTGAAGTCGCTGTAGCGGGTGCCGACGCCCAGGACGACGTCGGCCTCCCGGGCGAGGGCGTTCGCGGCCGGCGTGCCCGTGGCCCCGACGCCGCCCACCGCGCAGGGGTGGTCCCACGGCACGGAGCCCTTGCCCGCCTGCGTCTCGGCGACCGGGATGCCGGTGGCGTCGGCGAAGGCCAGCAGGTCATCCGCCGCGTCGGAGTAGGTGACGCCGCCGCCCGCGACGATCAGCGGCCGCTCGGCCGCGCGCAGCGCCGCCACCGCGCGCTCCAACTCGGCGGGCTCGGGGACCGGCCTCGGGACGTGCCACACCCGCCGGGCGAACAGCTCCTCCGGCCAGTCGTACGCCTCGGCCTGGACGTCCTGAGGCAGGGCGAGCGTGACCGCGCCGGTCTCGGCGGGGTCGGTGAGCACCCGCATCGCGGCGAGCAGCGCGGACGGGAGCTGCTCGGGCCGGTTGATCCGGTCCCAGTACCGGGACACCGGCTTGAACGCGTCGTTGACCGACACGTCCGAGGACCGGGGATCCTCCAGTTGCTGCAGCACCGGGTCGGCGGCGCGGGTGGCGAAGATGTCGCCGGGCAGCAGCAGGACGGGGATCCGGTTGATGGTGGCCAGCGCGGCGCCGGTCACCATGTTGGTCGCGCCCGGGCCGATGGAGGACGTGCACGCGAAGGTCTGGAGCCGGTCCTTCATCCGCGCGAAGCCGACCGAGGCGTGCACCATGGCCTGCTCGTTGCGGGCCATGTAGTACGGCAGCTCGGGACCGCCCGTCCGCTGTGCCTCCAGCAGGGCCTGCCCGACGCCGGCGACGTTGCCGTGCCCGAAGATCCCGAAGCAGCCCGCGAAGAACCGCTGCTCCACGCCGTCCCGCTCCGACCACTGCGCGGCGAGGAACCGGACGATCGCCTGTCCTACGGTCAGCCTCATGTCTCCCTCTCGGTGGTCGAGGTGAGGGGCAGCCGGGGGTCGGTCTCCTGTCCTTCCCAGGTGCCGCGCACCCAGGCGTGCGCCGGGTCGTCGCAGATCAGCCACGCGCGCTCCGGCGAGGGCCCGGCCATCACGTTGAGGTAGTACAGGTCGTACCCGGGCACCGCCATCGACGGGCCGTGCCAGCCGTGCGGGATCAGCACGGTGTCGCCGCTGCGCACCTCCTCCAGCACGTCGATGGGCCGGTCCGCGGTGCCGTACACCCGCTGGTACGCCATGGCCTCCGCTCCGCTGCCGACCTCGAAGTAGTAGATCTCCTCCAGGACGCTCTCGCCGGGGCGGTCCTCGTCGTGCTTGTGCGGCGGGTAGGACGACCAGTTGCCGCCGGGCGTGATGACCTCGCAGGCGATCAGCTTGTCGGCCTCGAACGCCTCCGGCGTGCAGAAGTTGTTGACCTGCCGCGACGCCTGGCCCGCCCCGCGCAGCTCGACGGGGACGTCCTCGGCCGGGCCGTACCGGGCACGGAGCCGGTTCTCGCACCGGGCGGCGGGCAGCGTGAACCGCCCGCGGCCGGTGACCGTGACCGACGCGTCGCGCGGAACATAGGCGAAGTCGGTGACGCGGGAGAAGACACCGCGGCGCCCGCGCAGCTCGAACGTCTCGCCGTCGCAGGCCACCCGGCACGACCCGGACAGCGGCAGCACCAGCGTCTCGTACGGGCCGGTGTCGAACGTGTGCGAGCCGTCGAGCTCGAGGACCCGCAGCGCCGAGTACGTCCAGCCGGCGGTCTCCGGGGTGACCTCCAGCGTGTACGGCCGCGTACCGGTGCTGCCCGCGGGCAGGTAGTGCTTCATCCCAGGACCTCCACGGCGGCGTCGACGGCGCGGGCGACGTCGTCGTCCGGTGGATAGAGAAGGCTGCGGCCGACGACCAGGCCCTTGACGGTCGGCAGCCGCAGTGCGCGCTGCCAGCCGGCCAACGCGGCGTCGGGGTCGGCGGGCACCTCGCCGCCGAGCAGCAGGGCCGGCAGCGTCGAGGCGGCCATCACGCGTTCCATGTCCTCGACGACCGGGACCTTCAGCCAGGTGTACGCCGAGGTCGCCCCGAGTCCGGAGGCGATCGCGAGGGCGCGCGTCATGGCTTCGGGGGTGAGGACGTTGCGCACCCGGCCGTCGGCGCGGCGGGAGATGAACGGCTCGACCATGGCCATCAGCCGGCCGGCGGCCAGCTCCGAGACGGCGCGGGCGCAGGACTCCAGCGTGCGGGCGGTCGCGGGGTCGGCGTCGTCGATGCGCAGCAGCATCTTGCCGCCGTCGAGTCGCTGACCGGCGATGGCCGGCGCGTCGTAGGCGGTGAACCGGTCGTCGATCTCGAACGCCGACCCGGCCAGGCCGCCGCGGTTCATCGAGCCGATCACGACCTTCTCGTCGAGCGCGCCGAGCAGCAGCAGGTCCTCGACGACGTCCGGGGTACCGAGCACGCCGTCGACCCCGGGACGGCTGAGGGCGAGGCAGAGCCGTTCGAGGAGGTCCCGCCGGTCGGCCATGGCCAGCGGGCGGTCACCCGCGCCGAGGGACCCACGCGCCGGATGGTCGGCGGCCAGGATCATGAGGCGGCCGTTCGGGCCGAGGAGCGACCCGCACCGTACCCGCCGCGCGGCTGCCTCGGCGACCGCCTCCGGCCGAGAGGCCCGAACCTCGGCCAGCGCCGCGACCCGGTCGGCGAACGCTTCAATGATCATCCGCCGCCCCTTCCGGGGCCTGCGGCGGCACCGGGCCACCGGTTTCCGAGACGCGCCCTGCGGGTCCGCCGGGCTCCGGGGCGCTCGGCAGGGGGTCACCGGTCTCCGAAACGCGCGCCACCGACCCGCCCGGTTCCGAGGCACTCGGCACAGGGCCACCGGTCTCCGAAACGCGCGCCACCGGTCCGCCCGGTTCCGAGGCGCTCGGCACAGGGCCGCCGGCGACGAGTTGGTCGACCTCGGGGGTGGTGGGCATCGCCGGGGAGCAGGCGAGGCGGGAGGCGACGATCGCGCCCGCGGCGTTCGCGAACCGTACGGTCCGTTCGACGTCCCAGTCCGCGAGCAGACCGTGGCACAGCGCCCCGCCGAACGCGTCGCCGGCGCCCAGCCCGTTCACGACCTCCACCTCGACCGGCGGCACCTCGACCACGTCCGTTCCGCCGGAGCCCGTGCGGCTCGCGGCCAGCACGCCCTTGGGGCCGCGCTTGACGATGGCCAGGCGGACGCCGCGGTCCAGCAGCGCCTCCGCCGCCGCGTACGGCTCGCGCTCCCCCACGGCGACCTCGCACTCCTCGACGTTGCCGACGGCGACCGTGACGTGCTCCAGAGCCTGGCCGACCCAGCCGCTCGCCTCCTCCGGCGACGACCAGAACATGGGCCGGTAGTCCAGGTCGAGCACGGTGTCCCGCTGCCGGGACCGGGCGGCCAGCGCCGCGAGCGTCGCCGTACGGCTCGGTTCCTCGCACAGGCCGGTGACGGTGGCCCAGAACACGCGCGCCGCGCGAATGGCCGGCAGGTCCAGCTCCTCGGGGTGGATCTCCAGGTCGGGGGCCTTCGGGTAGCGGTAGAAGTACAGCGGGAAGTCGTCCGGCGGGAAGATCTCACAGAACGCCAACGGCGTCGGCAGCCCGGGGACGGCGGTGACGAAGCGGTCGTCGACGCCGTACCCCCGCAGCGCGCTGTGGATGTACCGGCCGAACGGGTCCTCCCCGGTCCGGGTGATCACCGCCGTACGGTGACCGTGCCGCGCGGCCGCGACCGCGACGTTCGTCGGACTGCCACCGAGGTACTTGCCGAACGTCTCGACGTCCTCCAGGTGTACGCCCACCTGGAGCGGGTAAACGTCCACGCTGACCCGTCCCATGGTGATCAGATCGTGCGGACTCACCGAGCGGATGCACCTCCGGGACATCGGTTCCTCGGGAACCGCGCCGGGTGACCCCGGCGTGACGACGACGTTGCCGTTCGTTCACCGTCGTGGCATCCAGCCTCCGCAGGAATTCATCCCATGTCAAGAGTTTGTCCTGACATTAGGAGGTAATAGCTTTTACCAGAGGATGGCCGCCAGGCGGGGCGATGTGCGACGGAGCCCGCGTGACGGCTACCTTGTCCGGACATCGTGATGTCACAGCTTGCGGCGCTGCCGGTGAGCGGGCTTTCCAGGGGATTCCGGAGGCGCACATGGACAGAATGGCCGTGCACCGGCCGGCGGTCTCGGTCGACCGCAGCAGCCCCGTCCCCCTGTACTTCCAGGTGGCGCAGCAGCTCGAGGCGGCCATCCGCGACGGTCGCCTTCCCCCCGGAAGCCGCCTGGAGAACGAGATCCTGCTCGCCGACCGGTACGGGCTGTCCCGGCCGACGATCCGGCAGGCGATCCAGCACCTCGTCGACAAGGGCCTGCTCGTCCGCAAGCGCGGCGTCGGCACCCAGGTCGTGCAGGCCCAGGTGCGGCGCTCGATCGAGCTGACCAGCCTCTACGACGACCTTCTCGCCTCCGGCCGCAGCCCCTCGACCCGCGTGCTGGAGCTCGGCACCCTGCCCGCCGACGACGAGGTGGCCGGGAAGCTCGACATCGCCCCCGGTACGGAGGTCCTGCGCCTGAGCCGGCTCCGGCTCACCGGCGACGAGCCGCTCGCCCTGCTCACCAACTACCTCCCCGTCGGCCTCGTCACGCTGACGGCGGAGGACCTGGGCGCCCGCGGGCTGTACGAGTTGCTGCGCGCGGCAGGGGTCAACCTCCGCATCGCCAACCAGACGATCGGCGCGCGTGGGGCCACCGCCCCCGAGGCGCGACTGCTGGACGAACGCCGCGGCGTCCCCCTGCTGACCATGACCCGCATCGCGTACGACGACAAGGGCCGCCCGGTGGAGTACGGCACCCACGTCTACCGCGCCAGCCGCTACACCTTCGCCCTCACCCTCGTCGAGCGCTGACCTCTCGGCTCAGGAGGGTGTCGAAGATCAGGACGAAGAAGGACTCGAGGGCGTCGGTGGAGCGGTCGGCGCGGGCCCTGATGAGGGAGCCCTCCCAGGCGTTGACGAGGAAGCCGGCCGTGGCCCGCGGATCCAGTCCGGCACGGAGGGCGCCGGCGTCTCGGGCCTCGGTGAGCACCGCGGCGATCGCAGCCGTCCACTCGGCGAGGCCCTGACGGACGGCCTCACGGATGACGTCGCTGTGATCGGCGATCTCCGTGCCGAAGTTGCCGATGAGGCACCCACGCGTGAAGTCGTAGCGCACGACGGCTTCGCGGAGCGCCTCGAAATGCGCGCGTAGCCGGGCCAGCGGCTGACCCTCTCCCTCGGCCAGCTCGCGCAGGGGCCGCCCGGCGCCGTACCGCTCCAGGGCCACGACGGCGAGCGCCTCTTTGCTGTCGAAGTGGTTGTAGAACGACCCCTTCGGCACGCCCGCCGCATCGGTGATCACTTTCACGCCGGCCGCGTTGTACCCCTGGACGTGGAACTGCTCCAGTGCCGCTTCGACGATCTCCTCGCGTACGCCACGCCTGCCCATGACGACCCACCTCCGCACCCAATATGGCCGGTCGTCTCACCGCTGTCAACCGAGGTGGGGCCGCTTGACATCGTCTAAGACGACCGGTCATATTTAAGCGAGCGCGGCGGCCTGAGCCGCCGCATACGGAAGAGGGAAGTCATGAAGATCGAAAATTCGGTGGCGGTCGTGACCGGTGGCAACCGGGGGTTCGGCCGGCATCTCGTCGCCCAGCTCCTCGACCGTGGAGCCAAGGTGTACGCCGCCGCCCGACGGCCCGAGACGGTGGACGTGCCCGGTGCCGTACCGCTGCGGCTGGACCTCACCGATCCGGCGTCGGTACGCGAGGCGGCCGGGGTGGCCACGGACACGACGCTCCTGATCAACAACGCCGGCATCTCCACCAGGTCGTCCCTGATCGACGGCGATCTCGCGGACATCAGGCGTGAGATGGACACGCACTACCTCGGCACGCTGGACGTGATCCGCACGTTCGCGCCGGTCATCGAGGCCAACGGCGGCGGCGCCGTCCTGAACGTCCTGTCCGTGCTCTCCTGGGTGCACATTCCGGCCTCCGGCGCGTACTCCGCGGCCAAGGCCGCCGAATGGGCGATGACCAACGCCGTACGCCAGGAACTCGCCCCGAAGGGGATCCAGGTCGCCGGACTGCACGTCGGCTACATGGAGACCGACATGACGTCCGGCATCACGGCCGACAAGTCCGATCCGGCGGTGATCGCCAAGATCGCGCTCGACGGACTCGCTACGGACACCGCTGAGATCATCGCCGACGATCTCAGCCGGGGCGTCAAGCAGAATCTGGCCGCGCCCATCACGGCCTGACCGCCGCCGGTAGCACCGATTTTCCTGTTTTCCGAAATTTTCCTCGCTGATTTTTCCTTTCTGGCGCTCTCTCAGTACGTGACAGGTGGGCCGACGAAGGACGCGGAGTCAGGCGGAAACGCACCCTTGACGCCTAATACCCAGCGTTTTAGCCTCTGGGGCAATCGATTTCCGAGGTTTCCTCCATCCTTCCTCCTCTCCCCCGTCAGGCGGCGGGGACGTTCCGGCTCCGCGGCGGACGCGACGGCCGGAATCGCCACGCCGCCATCCGAAGTAAGCGAGGATCCGATGTACCAGCGAACACTCCGCGCCGCCGTGACGGCGGCGCTGGTGGCCGCCGCCCTGGCGGTGGCCGGCCCGGTCACGCCCGCGCACGCGGCGGGAGCGACCTTGGTGGTGAACGCCGCGGCACCGTACCGGCCCGTCACGCATGTCGCGTCGGGCGGCCTCTACGCTCTCGCCGAGAACAACCGGCCGGCCGACTCGACGCTGCTGCCCATCGCGATGAACACCCTCACCCAGCCCGCTCCCGGCGTCGGCCAGAAGCCCAACGGTCAGCCACCGGGCGGCGACTCGCTGCTCGTCGCGCCGCAGGCCGACCGGGTCGGCACCGCCGAGTTCATCCGGATGCCCGACATCTACCCCGACTTCCCGTACAAGTGGGTGAGCTGGTCGGACTGGCTGTCCAAAGTAGACACCATGGTCAAGAAACGGCTGGCGGCCACCTCGGTCAGCAACATCGCCGGGTGGGAGCTCTGGAACGAGCCCGACGGGACGTGGAACACCGCGAGCGCCGGAGACTTCAACGCCGGCTGGGTGCGCACTTACCAGGAGGTGCGCTCGCTCGACTCGCTGACCCCGATCGTCGGCCCGAGCCTGTCCTCCTGGAAGGCCTCCTCCATGCAGTCCTTCCTCAGTTATGCCAAGGACCACAACGCCCTTCCCGACGTCGTCTCCTGGCACGAATGGAACGCCGCGAACATCGCGTCGGAGGTCACGGCCTACCGCGCGCTGGAATCGTCGCTCGGCGTCAGCCCGCGGCGCATCTCCATCAACGAATACGCGTGGACGAACGAGGTCGACGTGGCCGGCCGCGTGTCCAGCTACATCGCGAAGTTCGAGCGGGCCGGCGTCGAGTCGGCCGACCGCGCCTTCTGGTACGAGTACGGCACCGTCAACGGCCTCGTGACGAACAACCAGCCGACCGGCAGCTGGTGGCTGTACAAGTGGTACGGCGACATGGCCGGCACCATGGTCACCACCACCCCGGCCGACCAGACCGGCCTGGACGGATTCGCCGCCTTCGATCCCACCCGCAAGATCGTCAATGTGGCCTTCGGCAACGCGTCGGGCACCAATGACGTGCGCGTCTCGGGCCTGTCCTCGCTCGGCCAGACCGTCCGGGTGCATCTGGAGTCCACACCGGCCTCCGGGCGGTTCACCGCCGTGTCCGCGCCCACCGACATCTCGACGGCGACGTACACGGTCACCAATGGCGCCATCACCGTGCCGGTGCCGAACATGGACGCGGGCAGCGCCTACCACCTGGTCGTCGAGCCCACCAGCGGGGTGCCCGCCTACCAGCACCGTTACGAGGCCGAGAACGCCTCGGTCTTCCGGGCGCAGCGGCTCACCGCCGGCACCGCCTCGGCCGGCGGCTACGTCGGCCGGATCGACAACATGGGCGACCCGCGCACCGACAGTTACGTGGACTTCGTCGTCAACGTGCCGACCGCCCGTACGTACACGATGACGATCGGGTACGCCAACGGCACCGGCGCGACGTCGACGCAGGGGCTGGCCTACGACGGCGGCGCCTGGCACACCGTCAGTTATCCGCCGACCGCGGGATGGGGCCAGTTCGGCTCCACCGTCGCCACCACGGTCGACCTGCACGCCGGATACAACACCATCCGGCTGGCGAAGGGCGCTCCGTACTTCACCGGCGGTACGGGCTACGCGGAACTGGACTACATCCAGCTCGACTGACGTCACACCGCACGAGCCGTCGTGGTCCGCAGGTCGGCGGACCACGACGGCTCGTGCGGTGGACGCGCGGGGGCCGGCGAACGGCCCCCGCGCGTGCCGTCACAGGAACAGGCTGATGACCAGGGCGATCAGGAAGGCGGTCACGCCCATCAGCGTCTCCATCACCGTCCACGACTTCAGCGTCTGCGGGATGGTCAGCCGGAAGTAGCGGTTCATCAGCCAGAACCCGGCGTCGTTGACGTGCGACAGCACCGTTCCCCCGGCGGCGATCGCGATGACGACGAGGGCCAGCTGCGCCTGACCGAAGTGCGACTGGGCGGCGAGCGGCGCGACGATGGGCGCGGTGGTGACGATCGCGACCGTCTTGGACCCGAGAGCCACCCGCAGCGCGGTGGCGAGCACGAACGCCAGGACGAGCGTCGGCACTCCGGCGTTGCCCAGCAGGTGCGCCAGGGCACTGCCCACGCCGGTCTTCTTCAGCACCGCCGCGAACATCCCGCCCGCGCCGATGACGAGCGTCACCGAGGCGATCGGCCCGAGGCAGGCGTTCGCTGCCTGTTCGAGGTGCTTTCCGCTCAGCCCGCGCCGTACGCCGAAGATGTAGAGCGCGCCGAGCACCGTGATCGCCAGTGCGATGATCGGGTCCCCGACGAACTCCAGGATGTTCTGCGCCGTGGACCCCTCTTTCAGGAGCACGGTGGAGAAGGTGTTGAGCATGATCAACACCATCGGCAGCAGGATGACCGCGAGCACGCTGCCCAGCGACGGCGGGTTCTCGACGGCCCGTGAGGCCACCGCCGTCGTCTGCCGGTCGGCCACGGCGACCCCGCCGTCGGCGGCTTCGCCGTCCCCGGAGCCGGGTCCGTCGTTCTTCTCGTCCGAGGTGGTACCGCCCTCACCGGCGACGGACAGGTCCTCGGGGACCTTCACCTCGCTCATGCGCGGGCCGATCCACACGCCGTACGCGTAGCTGCCCAGCAGCCAGGCGGGCAGGCCGCAGATGATGCCGAAGACGGTCACCCAGCCGAGGCTCACGTGCAGCAGGCCGGCGGCGGTCACCGGGCCGGGGTGCGGAGGCAGTACCGCGTTGGTCATCGCCAGGGCGCCGACGGCGGGCAGCGCGATGGCGATCAGCGGTTTGCGCGAGGTACGGGTGACGGCGAACATCAGCGGCAGCAGCACGATCCATGCCGCGTCGACGAACATCGGGATGCCGAAGATGAGGGCGGTCACGCCCATGGCGAGCGGCGCGCGGTCCTCGCCGAAGCGGCGGATCATGGCGCGGGACAGCACTTCTGCGCCGTTGGCCATCTCCAGCATCCGGCCGAGCATCGCGCCGAGGGTGATGATGATGGCGACGGAGCCGAGCGTGTCGCCGAAGCCGCCGGCGAGGACGTCGGGGATGTCCTTGACCGGCAGCCCCGCCGCGATCGCCACACCGACGCTGACGATGAGCAGGGCGAGGACCGCGTGTAGACGGATCTTGATGACGAGGAGAAGTAGGGCGGCGATGCCGGCCAGGGCGAGCAGGGCGAGGCCCCAGTCCGGCAGGTGGGTGGTGATGTGCATCGGCACTCCCGGGGGGTAGGGAGAGCGGGCATGCCGTCGATCGGCACGCCCGTTAACGCCAGGAGGAGGTGAGAAGGGAAAGGGAACGAGCGGCCCGGGACGGGCCCACCCGGCCGGCGGATGCCGCCGGCCGGGAGACGGTGGGTGCTACCAGCGCGGGATCGACGGGGCGTTCCAGCCGGGGTCGACGACGCGCATCGCGGCGACGTCGTCGCGGGATCGCACGTCGCTGGTACGCCAGCGCTCGTGGTAGCGGGCGAGCGCGGCGCGGTCGAGCTCGACGCCCAGGCCGGGCGCGTCCGAGACGGTCAGCGCGCCGTCGCGGAACACGTGCGGCTCGGTGATGACGTCGTCGGTCTGCCACGGCCGGTGCGTGTCGCAGGCGTGGAGGTGGCCGGGCGCGCAGGCGGCCGCCTGCGTCATCGCGGCCAGGCTGATGCCCAGGTGGGTGTTGGAGTGCATGGACAGGCCGACGCCGAACGTCTCGCAGATCCGTGCGAGGGCCTGGGTGGCGCGCAGACCGCCCCAGAAGTGGTGGTCGCACAGGACGACCTGCACCGCGTCGGCGCGGAACGCCTCGGGGATCTCCCGCATCGAGGTGACGCACATGTTGGTGGCGAGCGGCACTTCGGTGCGGCGGTGGACCTCGGCCATGGCCTCGACGCCCGTGCAGGGGTCCTCGAGGTACTCGACGGTGTCGCGGAGGGCCTCGGCGACGCGGGTACCGGTGTCCACGGACCAGGCGCCGTTCGGGTCGAGACGCACCGGAACACCGGGGAACGCGTCGTGCAGCGCCCGGGTCGCGGCGATCTCCTCGTCGGGCGGGAAGACCCCGCCCTTGAGTTTCAGCGAGCCGAAGCCGTACCGGTCGATCATCCGCTGGGCCTGGGCGACGACGCCCTCCGGGTCGAGGGCCAGGCCCCAGTCGTCGACGGGCGCGCCGGCGACCGGGTGCTTCTCCCACTTGTAGAAGAGGTAGCCGGCGAAGTCGACGCGGTCGCGCACCTTGCCGCCGAGCAGCTGGTGCACGGGCAGCCCGAGGGACCGGCCCATGGCGTCCAGGAAGGCGACCTCGAACGCCGACACGACGATCGCGTGCAGCTTGGTGAGGTTCTGCCGGCCGAACAGCCGCCGGGCCTGCAGGTCGTCGGTGAGCGAACCGGTCACCGCGCTCGCGTCGAGCGCGCCGGCCACGATCTCCCACAGGCTCTCGGAGGACGCGGCCGAACGGCCGGGCAGCAGCGCGGCCACCGTCCGCAGGGGTTCGAGGTACTCGTCGTCGCCGTAGGTCTCCCCCAGGCCCACGACACCGTCCTCGGTCTCCACCTCGACGATCACCCGCGGGGTGTACGGCTGGTGGACGCCCTGCAGGTTCAGCAGCGGCGGGTCCTCGACGAGGACGGGGGTGACGCGCACGTCGGCGATGCGCAGGTCGCTCATGAGTGCTCCTGACTCAGATCAGCTCGAGGCCGGCGGCGAGGACGCGCTCGAGGTCGGCCAGATCTTCGGGGCCGGGGTCGGCGAGCGGCGGGCGTACGGGGCCGGCCGGCAGGCCGCGCAGCCGCGCCCCGGCCTTGACGAGCGACACCGCGTACCCTGCCGTCCGGTCGCGGATCCGGGCCAGCGGCAGGTAGAAGCCGGAGAGCAGCCGGTCGGCGGTCGCCTCGTCCCCGCTGCGCAGCGCGGCGTGGAACGCCCCGGCGATCTCCGGCGCGAAGGCGTGCACGGCCGAGGAGTACGCGGGGATCCCGATCGCCGCGTAGGCGCGGGCCTGTAGCTCGGCGGTCGGCACACCGTTGAAGAACAGGAACTCCGGCGGGGTCGCCAGCCGCAGCGCCTGGAAGTGCTCGATGTCGCCCGTGCCGTCCTTGAGCCCGGCGAGGTTCGGGACCTCCGCCACCAGGGCGGTCACGGTGTCCACAGCGTACCGGGCCTGTCCCCGGTGATAGATGATCACCGGCAGGGTGGTCGCGGCGGCGACCCGCCGTACGTGCTCGGCGAGGCCCGCCTGCGGGGCCTCGGTCAGGTAGTGCGGCAGGAGGAGGACCGCGCCGGCCCCGGCCTCTTCGGCGGCCCTGACGTACCGGGTCGCCAGCGCGACGCCGTGTCCGGCCCCCGCGACGACGGGAACCTCCGGCGGGGCCAGCTCGACCGCGGCGCGCACACAGGCGGCGTACTCCTCCAGATCGAGGCTGAAGTACTCGCCCGTGCCACAGCAGACGAACAGCGCGCCGGGCGACGCGGCGAGCTGGTGCTCCAGGAGAGCCCGGTACGCGCCGAGGTCCAGATCGCCGCTCGCGGAGAACGCCGTCAGCGGAAAGGACAGCACCGCGCGGTCCATCCCCGCGCGGAGCGCAGCCGTGCGCGCTGCGACGGCCGAGTCCGTATCGTGCACGTCATCTCCATATGTAGACAGCATCTATAATGGGAGACTATGCACGTAAACGTGCAAGTCCGTCAAGAAGCCGCAATCCACCCGCGACATGGGCGTGGCAGGATGACGGGCAGAACGGGCGGGGAGGCGATCAGTGAGCACAGAGCAACCGCGGGGTGTTCGCGATGTGAAGTCGGCCGGGCGGACGGTCGAGGTTCTCGAGACTCTCGCCGCGCTCCAGGGCAGGGCGGTGACGCTCCGGGACCTCGCCGAGCGGATCGACATCCCCCGCAGCAGCCTCTACGCCCTGCTGCAGACCCTCGTGGGCCGCGGCTGGGTGCGCACCGACGCCACGGGGTCGCTGTACTCCATCGGCATCCGCGCGCTGCTCGTCGGCACCGCCTACCTCGACGACGACCCCCGGCTCGCCATGCTCAAGCCGCACCTGGACGCGCTCGCGACCGAACTCGGCGAGACGCTGCACTTCGCCCGGCTCGACGGCACGGACATGGTCTATCTCGCCACTCGCGAGTCCCACCACTACCGCCGCCGGTTCAGCCGCGTCGGCCGGCGGCTGCCGGTGCACACCACGTCCCTGGGCAAGGCGGTCCTCGCCGAGCGCACCGACGATGAGATCGACACCCTGATCCCGGCCGCGCCGGAGCGGCTGACCCCGCGCACCCTCTGCGACCGAGACGCCCTGCACGCCGACCTCGCCGAGACCCGGCGGCGCGGCTACGCCGTCGACGACGGCGAGAACACCGTCGGCCTGTACTGCATCGGCATCGCCCTGCGCTACGACGCCGCCGTCACCGACGCGCTCAGCTGCTCGATCCCCAAGTCACGCCTCACGCCGGAACTGGAGAGCGACGTCATCGCCGCTCTCCAGGAGGTCCGCGCCGCCATCGAGACCGCCACGGCCTCCCCCGCCCTCTCCGTCGTCTGGCGCTGACCGATCCCCGCGGGCACGGACGCCCGAGCGCGAGCAGAGTGCAACGCCGGCCCGGTTCCGGTCCGGCACCCCCATGCCGTGACCGGTCCCGGACCGGCGGCGGCCGCCGCGGCCCTGAGCGGTGATTCCCGGAGCCGGCGGCCGGTCGATGACCGCACCCTCAGGCCCTCTCCCCTATGGAGGGCCCGGCTCGGCTCCGTCTCCCCGGCACCGCGGGTCGAAGCGGCGATGTGCGGCACGTCCCGCTCGGCGGTGGCGCCCCCCTTGGCGCCACCGCCGAGCGATTCCCGTGCCGGGTCTGACTGGACTTCCTCTACTCCCCGCCTACCGCTCCGGGCGGCGCGTCGCGCGTCGTCCGGAGCGGGCTCCCGTCTGGTCGGGGATCAGCGGAAGTCGTGACCGTGCGTGTGCCAGGTCACGAGCCTCCACGCGCCGTGGCTCCAGTAGTAGAGCCGGTGGTCGATGACGCGGTACCGCCGGCTCTCACTGCCGTACCAGTACCGGCCGTGGCCCTCCCAGGCGCGGCCACCGTCCCGGCGACGGCCGTCGCCATGGTCGCGGTAACGGTCGTCGTCGCGGTTGTCGCCGTGTACGGCGACGTGGGCGGTGACGGTCGTGCGGTGCGCGTCCTGGACGGGCGCCGCGGAGGCGGTCCCGCCGAGTGCGAGTGCGGCGCCGCCGGCCACGGCGAGTGTGGCGGCCGCGGTGGCGACATGCCGTCCCAAGGTCCGATTCATGGTCATCTCCTTGTGTCGGCCCGGCGCCCTCATGGGTGAAGGGCGCCGGGAGCGCGTCCCTGGGTGGTGGGACATGGAAGACGTTACTCGTGCATAAGTTTAAAGTTCAACTTGTGCACGTGTGAGGTATGCCATCGCGATAACCCCTCTGACCTGGGAATATGCCGATCTTGGGCAGCCGGGGGGACCATCGCCCCGGCTACGTACGGTGCGTGCTCCAGGCGGTGAGGGCCGCGCAGAGGGCGGCGAACAGGCGCGCCGCGAGGTCGTCGACCGACAGCTCGAGGGTGGCGCGAAGGTCGAGGATGTCGCGAGGGTCGTACAGGGCGTTCCAGAGGTGGAGGGCCTCGTCGCCGGAGTCGGGGATGCCGAGGGCGCGGCACGCCTCCGTGAGGGGGCGGCGCATGGCGGCGGCATGGGAGACGATGTCGGGCGCGGCGGCGCGAAGCCGGGAGAGGTAGCCCTCGCGGGAGCGGACCTGAGCCATCGCGTGGCCGTGCCGGTCGACCAGGTCGACCCACCGGCGGCACACCGCCGCCAGCAGGTCCAGGCCCTCCGCGTCGCAGTCCTCGCTGAACGCCACCAGATCCCGGTTGACCTCCACGCGGAACGCGGTCACCAGCCCGTCGAGCGAGCCGAAATAGCGGTACGCCGTGGCGGGGGCGATGTTCGCCTTCTTGGCGATCTGCGTGAGCGTGACCGTCTCGTCGGCATCCGCGAACATCTCCTCCGCCACCCTCAGCAGCGTGCGGTAGTTGCGCTCGGTGTCGCTACGCACCAGGCGGCTCCGGGCGGTCGAAGACCTCGGCCAGCCGCCGCACCCCGCACACGATGTCGGCGACCGAGGTGGCGAAGGACAGCCGGATGTGCCCCTCCCCGGCGGGGCCGAACTCCCGGCCGGGCCGGATCAGCACGCCGCATCGCCGCGCCGCGTCGCGGATCTCCAGTGACGTGCGCGGGTCGTCGTACGCGCAGAAGAAGTAGAACCCCCCGTCGGGCGGCTCGAAGGTGAGCCGGGGGATGGCCAGGAGTTCCGCGCCCATGACGTCACGGCGTTCACGATACTGGTCGACCATCGCTTTCAGATCGCGTTCGACCGCGGCGTCGAAGGCGGCGAGCGCGGCGTGCTGCGCGGCCGTGTTGATCGCGCCGTTGACCGTGCGGTGGACCAGCGCCGCGTCCGCGATGACGGACGCGGGACCGACCAGGTAGCCGAGCCGCCAGCCGGTCATGGCGTACGTCTTGGAGAACGTCTGGCACAGCACCGCCCGGTCGCGCAGGTCCGCGACGTCGAGGACGGAGACGAAACCGTCGCCGTACAGGATGCCGCCGTACGCCTCGTCGGACAGCACGAGCGTGCCGGTGCCGCGGGTGGCCTCGGCGATCGACCGCCACTCCTCCGCGGTCAGGATCCGGCCGGTGGGGTTGCCCGGCTGGCAGACGATCAGCAGGGCGGCGCCGGCCAGTACCGCACGCAGCCGTTCCTGGTCGATCCGCCCGTCCGCCCGCCGCGCCACCCGTACGGTGGTGCCCCCGGCGGCGGCGACGATGTCCGCGTACAGGGAGTACGTCGGGTCGTCGATCACCACGGTGTCGCCGGGGTTCACGGCCGACATGATGACGGCCGCGAGCCCCGCCGACCCGCCGTGCGTGATGGTGACGCCGTCCGGGTCGTAGCCGCGTCCGACACGTCCGCTGATCGCCGATCGCAGCTCGGGCAGGCCGAGCGGGCTGGTGTAGTGGGTGTGCCCGGCGTCCAGCGCCCGCTTCATGGCGGCGACGATGCCGGGCGGGGTGGCGAAGTCGGGTTCGCCGATCGCCAGGGAGACCACGTCACCGGTCGCGGGTGACATGGGGGTTCGCAGGCTGGTCGCGCGGATGCGCGCCACCAGGTCGTTCTGTGCTGCCACGGGGCTTCTTTCCGTACGGTGTGCCGTCAGAGGACGCGGTTCAGGAAGTCGCGGGTGCGGGCCTGCCGGGGGTTGCGGAGCACCTCGTCGGGGGTGCCGGCCTCCACGACGACGCCGTCGGCCATGAAGACGGCCTGGTCGGAGACTTCGCGGGCGAAGCCGATCTCGTGGGTGACCACGATCATCGTCATCCCGGTCTCGGCGACCTCGCGCATCACGGCCAGCACGTCGCCGACCAGCTCGGGGTCCAGCGCCGATGTGGGCTCGTCGAAGAGCATGACCTTCGGGCGCATGGCCAGCGCGCGGGCGATCGCCACCCGCTGCTGCTGCCCGCCGGACAGTTGCGCGGGGTGGGCGTGCGCCTTGTCGGCCAGGCCGACCCGGTCGAGCAGCGCGATCGCGCGTTCCCGCGCCTCGGCCGCCGGGGTACGGAGCACGTGGACGGGCGCCTCCATCACGTTCTCCAGCGCCGTCTTGTGCGCGTAGAGGTTGAACCGCTGGAAGACCATGCCGATCGACGCCCGCTGCCGGGCCAGCGCGCGGCCGGACAGCTCCTTCAGGACGTCGCCGTGGCGCGCGTACCCGATGTGCTCGCCGTCGACGACGATCTCGCCGTCGTCGACCGTCTCCAGGTGGTTGACGCAGCGCAGCAGGGTGGACTTGCCCGACCCGGACGGCCCGAGCACGGCGGTCACCGACCCGGACGGCACGGACAGGCTCACGTCGCGCAGCACCTGAAGGCGGCCGAACGACTTCGACACGTGACGGATCTCGACGATGGGCGTCATGCGGCGACCTCCCGGACGTCCGGCCCCGGTTCGGGGGCGTCGTTGAACGTGGTGAACCCGCGCCCGACGTGCCGTTCCAGGTACCGCTGGCCGATCGACGCGACGCCGACGACGACCAGGTACCAGAGGCTCGCGGTGACGAGCAGCGGGATGACCGCGAAGTTGTTCGCGTAGATGTCCTGGACGTTGGTGAGCAGGTCGCCGCCGGAGATGAAGGCCACCAGGCTCGTCGCCTTGAGCAGGTTGATCGCCTGGTTGGCCGTCGGCGGCACGATCACTCGCATGGCCTGCGGCAGCACGATCCGCCGCATGCACTGCGCCTCGGTCATGCCCGCCGACAGCGCCGCCTCGCGCTGGCCGGGGTCGACCGCCAGGATGCCGCTTCGCACGATCTCCGCCATGTACGCGGCCTCGTTGAGCGTGAACCCGAGGAATCCGGCGACCAGCCCGCTGATGAGCGTGTTCGTGGCGACGCTGACGCCGATTCCGGTGAACGGGATTCCCACGCCGAGCGTCGGGAAGAGCGCGGCGAGGTTGTACCAGAAGATCAGCTGGACCAGCAGCGGCGTGCCGCGGAAGAACGAGATGTACACGCCCGCCGCCGACCGGAGCACCCGGTTGCGCGACAGTCTCATCACCGCGAGCTGGCAGCCGAGCGCGGTGCCGACCGTCTGGCACACGACCGTCAGGACGAGCGTGACGACCAGGCCCGACAGGACGTGCGTGTTCCACAGGTAGTGCCAGATGACCGGCCACTGCATCCGGGGGTTGACGGCCAGCGACTTCGCGAGGAACAGCGCCGCGCCGATGAGCACGGCCGCCGCGACGTACTGCCCGTAGTGCTTGCGCCGCTCGATCCTCGGCCGTCCGGAGGCGCGGGTCGGGAGCGCGGTCATGCGGCCGAGCCGTTCGTGAGGACCTTGTCCAGCGACATCTGCGGCAGCGTCCACTGGTTGAGGATCTTCGCGTACGTGCCGTTCTTCATGATGGCGGTGAACGCCGCGGCGAACGCCTTCTGGAGGTCCTGGTCGTCCTTGCGGAACGCCGCGCCGTGCAGGCCCTTACCGAACAGTTCGCCGACCAGTTGCAGCTTCCCCTGCGACTGCTTGACCAGCGACGTCCCGATGCCGTAGTCGATGGCCAGCGTGTCGATCCGCCCGCTCTGCAGCGCCAGCGAGGACTCCGCGGCGGTCGGGTACCGCTGCACCTTCACGGCGGCCTTTCCGGAACTCGTGCAACTCTTCGACTGCGCCATCGCGAGGTCCACGGAGAGGCTCCCGGTGGGCCCGCCGGCGGAATGCCCGCACAGGTCCGCGAGCGACTTGAGCTTCAGCGGGTTGCCCTTCGGCACGACCAGGATCTGCCCGGCGCGCGTGTAGTCGACGAACGTCACCTGCTTCTGCCGTTCCGGCGTGTCGCTGAAGTCGGCCATCGCGACGTCGATCCGCCGCGACTGCAGGCCGGGCACCATCGCGGCGAACTTCGTGTTGGTGACCTCGAACTTCACGCCCAGGGTGCGGCCCAGCGCGGTCATGAAGTCGGCCTCGACGCCGACGAGGTTCTTGCCGTTGACGCTCAGGTACGGCGCGATGTCCGTCGAGCCGCCCACCTTCACGACGTTCGACTTGCGGGTCTCCGCGGGGAGGAGGTTCCGTGCCGCCGTGTCGACCTTCAGGTCGCCGACGGCCGAGGACGCCGCGAGGCCCTGGTGACCGCCCGACCCGGCCGATGCCGCGCCAGGGGCCACACCGGTGTCGGACGAGCAGCCGGCGACGAGGGCCGTGGACGCGGTGGCGGCCAGCGCGGTGGCCGCCGTGACGATGCGCAGACGCATGGGGGTGCCTTTCGGAAACGGGAGGCCGGAGCCGCTAATGGTCGGAGGCCTGATCGTTGATGGCGGCGAGCATCGCCGCCTCCTTCTCCAGGACGAGGTCGACGGCCGCGCGGACCTCCGCCGCCCGCGCGGCGGGAACGACGATCACGCCGTCGTCGTCGGCGGCCACCAGGTCACCGGCGGCCGCCACGACACCCCCGACGGCGACGGGTTCGCCGATGATCGCGGGCCCGTGCTTGTACGGCCCGGCGGGCGTGACCCCCCGAGCCCATACCGGGAAGCCCAGCTCACGAAGTTCCGCCTGGTCGCGTACGCATCCGTCGATCACCACCCCGGCGGCCCCGGCGGCGGCGAACTTACGGGCCAGCAGCGCGCCGACGAGCGCGCGCGACATGTCGGCCTGCCCGCTGATGACGATGACGTCCCCGGGGCGTACGTACTCCAGGCAGGCGTGGACGCCCGCGTTGTCGCCGCCGCGCACCAGGACGGGGAGCACCGAGCCGACCGCCGTCCGGCCGGGAGTGATCGTCCCGATCCCGGCGTCGCACATGCCGAGTCGCTCCATCGCGTCCCCGATGACCGCGACCGGAACGCCGGCGAAGCCCGCGATCCGATCCGCCGACGCGCGCGGTAGGTCCGGAATGGCGCGGATGTGGTCGCGATCGATTGGAGGCATCAAGATTCCGTCCTCAATATGGAATGTTTTCTCAGTTGAGGGCAGAGTCTCTTTTCTCCGACCGTGCGCCGTCAATGGGCCGGTGGCGACGTTATGGATCTGTGACAAACGACTGTCAGCAGCGAAGACGTGGATCGACGACGGGATGCGCTCACCCGCCGGGGATTCGGCGACAGGATGCGGCCGCCGGTCCGGGACTCGGTCGCCCGTCCGCTCCGGGCGGCGCTGGGGAAGGCAGACCTCGGAGGGGTGATGTCCGGCGATGGTCGTCCGGACGCCGCCGATCACGGCGGACGTGGGGTGGACCGGGCTCGGGAAGCCCGACGGGCTCTCCGCCTTCCGCGGAGGGGTTCCGGGGCCGGTCCACCGTGCCCGAGGACTCCGCCCGGACGGCCACCGCCGATGGGTCCTTCAGCGCCGGCGGACCTCACGGCCGCCGGCGTGGTCATCGGAGCTCTCGACGGCCTGCTCGCGCCACTCGGGCGTGACGCGAGCAGGTCGTCCGATCGATTTTCCGACTCTCGTCGAGATCGGCGGCGGCTCAGTGGCCGCGGGCGATCCACTCGTCGAGGTGCGGGGCCTCCGTGCCGATCGCCGTGTCGTCGCCATGGCCGGTGTGGACGACCGTGTCCGGCGGCAGGGTCAGGAGGCGGTCGCGAATCGAGGCGATGATCGTCGGGAAGTCGGAGAACGACCGCCCGGTGGCCCCGGGCCCGCCCTGGAAGAGGGTGTCGCCGGAGAACACCGCACCCAGCTCTGGTGCGTGCAGGCAGACGGCGCCGGGGCTGTGGCCCGGCGTGTGGAGCACCGTCAGCTCGGTACCCGCGACGCGGAGCGGCTGCCCGTCGGCGAGTTCCGCGTCCGGGGCGCGGCCCGGGTGGGTGAGATCCCACAGCGGCCGGTCGGCCGGGTGCAGCAGGATCGGCGCGCCCGTGCGGGCGGCCAGAGCCGGGGCCGCGTCGATGTGGTCGTCGTGGGCGTGGGTGCAGACGATGGCGACCAGCCGGCGGTCGCCCACCGCCTCGGCGATCGCGTCGGCGTCGTGCGCCGCGTCGATCACCAGGGCCTCGGCGTCGTCGCCGAGGATCCAGACGTTGTTGTCGACGTCCCAGGTGCCGCCGTCGAGGGAGAAGGTCCCGGAGGTGACGATGTGGTCGAGGCGGGCGGTCACAGGGTCACCACCGACCGCAGGACCTCGCCCCGTCCCATGCGCTCGAAGGCGCCCTCGACGTCGTCGAGCGGGATCGTCTCGGAGACGAAGGCGTCCAGGTCGAGCCGGCCCTGGAGGTACAGGTCGATCAGCATCGGGAAGTCCCGCGAGGGCAGGCAGTCGCCGTACCAGGAGGACTTCAGCGCGCCACCGCGCCCGAAGACGTCCAGCAGCGGCAGCTCGAGGCGCATGTCCGGGGTGGGGACGCCGACGAGGACGACCGTACCGGCGAGGTCGCGCGCGTAGAAGGCCTGTTCGTACGTCTGCGGGCGGCCGACGGCGTCGATCACGACGTCCGCGCCGAAGCCGCCGGTCAGGTCGCGGATCGCGGCGCCGGCGTCCTCGTGGGCGGAGTTGACCGCGTGGGTGGCGCCCAGCTTCTTCGCCTGGTCGAGCTTCCGGTCGTCGATGTCGACGGCGATGATCTTCGCTGCGCCGGCGAGTCGCGCTCCGGCGATGGCCGCGTTGCCGACGCCGCCGCAGCCGATCACGGCCACCGAGTCGCCGCGGCCGACCCCGCCCGTGTTGATCGCGGCGCCGAGGCCCGCCATCACGCCGCAGCCGAGCAGCCCCGCGGCGGCCGGTGAGGCGGCCGGGTCGACCTTGGTGCACTGGCCCGCGGCCACCAGGGTCTTGTCGGCGAACGCGCCGATGCCCAGGGCGGGCGACAGCTCGGTCCCGTCGGTGAGGGTCATCTTCTGCGTGGCGTTGTGCGTGTCGAAGCAGTACCAGGGGCGGCCGCGCAGGCAGGCGCGGCACCGGCCGCAGACCGCCCGCCAGTTGAGGATCACGAAGTCGCCCGGGGCGACGTCGGTGACGCCGTCGCCGACCGACTCCACGACGCCCGCCGCCTCATGGCCGAGCAGGAAGGGGAACTCGTCGTTGATGCCGCCCTCGCGGTAGTGCAGGTCCGTGTGACAGACGCCGCAGGCCTGCACCTTCACGACCGCCTCACCGGGACCGGGGTCCGGGACGAGGATGGTGGTCATCTCCACTGGCGCGCCTTTGGCCCGGGCGATGACTCCGCGTACTTCCTGCGCCATGCGTGACGTCCTTCCGATCTCGGGCCGCGGCGTTTGCCGGGCGGCTCGGGGCTGTCCGCCGATCGTACGCATGTCCACCCCGGCCACGGCCAGCGGCTGCGTACCCGGGGCCGTCCGGGCCCTCGCACGACACATCGGACGAAAGGCTCAGGTCAGGGACTTTTTTGGATTCTCCCGGCGCTATACGGGTACAGCTCCGATTGCGACACAGCGTTCCTGACTGTTGGTCAACCAGTCGGTCACGTGATCGCCCCCCGATCCCGGCCAGCCGTGAGGTGGAATCTGCGATGCGTCATCTGTCCACGGTCGATCTGAAGGTGGAGCAGAGCTCCGGCGTCACCATCGTGCACTTCCCGGAAGAGGTCGACGTGGTCAACGCTCCGGCCATCCGGGAGCGGGTGCTCCGCCTGCTGAACAGCGGGGTCTCGGAGATGATCCTCGACCTGACCGGCACCCGCTTCCTCGACTCGGCCGGCCTCCACATCATCGTGCGCGCCCATGGCCGCAGCACCGCCCTGTCGATCCCCCTGTCGGCGGCAATCCCGGCCGAGGGCGCGGTGCGCCGGGTCTTCGACCTCACGGCGATGGCCCGGCTCGTTCCGACCACCATCGGCCTGCCGGGCCCCCGGCCCGCCGCACCGGCGCCGTCGCTGTCCTGCTCGACCGCCGGCACCCGAAGACCCGGCCGCAAGCCACGGCGGTGATCCGCCCGCACCGCGTCCGGTGACGCCGGGATCACCGCCGTGTCCGCTGCCGGATGATCCCGACGCCGGTCACTTGCGCTGGCGCTTCTCCCTGATCTTCATGCCGATGTCGATCGGGGTGCCCTCGAAGCCGAAGTCCTCGCGGAGGCGGCGCTCGACGAAGCGGCGGTATCCGGCCTCCAGGAAGCCCGACGTGAACAGGACGAACTTCGGCGGCTGCACGCCCGCCTGGGTCGCGAAGAGGACCTTCGGCTGCTTGCCGCCCCGCACCGGGTGCGGCTTGGCTGCGACCAGGTCGCTCATGAAGGAGTTGAGCCGCGCCGTCGGCACCCGCTCCCCCCAGCCGGCCAGGGCCGTCTCGATGGCCGGGACGAGCTTCTCCACGTGCCGTCCCGTACGGGCCGAGATGTTGACACGCGGGGCCCAGCGGGCGTGGTGGAGCTGCCGGTCGATCTCCCGGTCGAGGTAGTGCCGGCGCTCCTCGTCCACGAGGTCCCACTTGTTGAACGCGAGGACGAGCGCGCGGCCGGACTCGATCACCATGGAGATGATCCGCAGGTCCTGCTCGGCGAGGGGCTCGCTGGCGTCCACGAGCACGACCGCGACCTCGGACCGCTCCAGGGCCGAGCGGGTGCGCAGCGTCGCGTAGAAGTCGGCGCCCTGGTTCTCGCGGGCGCGCCTGCGGATGCCGGCGGTGTCGATGAACCGCCAGGTCTGGCCGCCCAGCTCGATCAGCTCGTCGACCGGGTCGCGGGTGGTGCCGGCGACCGCGTCGACGACCACCCGGTTTTCCCCCGCCAGCTTGTTGAGCAGGCTGGACTTGCCGACGTTAGGCCGGCCGAGCAGCGCGATCCGGCGCGGGCCGCCCGCGGCGCCGAACATCTCCGGCGGCGCCTCCTCGGGCAGGGCCTCCAGGACGGCGTCCAGCAGGTCACCGCTGCCCCGCCCGTGCAGGGCCGAGACGGCCAGCGGCTCGCCGACGCCGAGCGACCACAGTGTGGTCGCGTCCGCCTCGGTCCGGGGGTCGTCGACCTTGTTGGCGGCCAGCACGACCGGCTTCTTGGCGCGCCGCAGGATGTCGGCGACCGCCTCGTCGGTGTCGGTCGAGCCGACGGTGGCGTCCACCACGAACAGCACGACGTCGGCGGCGTCGACGGCGAGCCGCGCCTGGTCGGCGACGGCGGCCGCGAGGCCCTCGGCGTTCGGCAGCCAACCGCCGGTGTCGACGACGGTGAATCGCCGTCCGCTCCAGGTGGCGTCGTAGGCGACCCGGTCGCGGGTCACGCCGGGGACGTCCTCGACGACCGCTTCGCGGCGGCCGAGGATGCGGTTGACCAGCGTGGACTTGCCGACGTTCGGCCGCCCTACGACGGCCACGACCGGTGGCGGCGCGACGTCGTGCTCGACCGCGACGTCGATCGCCTCGGCATGCTGGAATTCACTCACTGGTCTCGCTCCTCGTGGGCGGCTCGCCGGCCCGGGAGCGCGCCTGTCGTGCCGAATCGCCGTCGGCGTCGGCGGTGTGCTTGCGCGCGATGCGCAGGACCTCCTCGATGACCTCACCGAGGCCGAGGCTGGTCGTGTCGAGCTCGATCGCGTCGGCCGCCCGCGCGAGCGGGTCGGTCTTGCGCGTGGAGTCGAGGTGGTCACGGCGGGCCAGGTCGGCCTGGGTCGCGGCGATCGTGGCCCCGGTGACCTCGGCGTTGCGGCGCTGGGCACGCGCCTCGGCGCTCGCCGTGAGGTAGATCTTGACCTGGGCGTCCGGCGCGACGGCGGTGCCGATGTCGCGGCCCTCGACGACGATGCCGCCCGTGCCGATGATCTCGCGCTGCAGGGCGACCAGGCGCTCGCGGACGGCCGGGACGGCGGCGACGGCGCTCACCGCGCCGGTGACCTCCGGCCCGCGGATCGGGCCGGACACGTCGACGTCGTCGACCATGATCGTCGGTGCGGCCGGGTCGGTGCCGGAGACCAGGACGGGCTCGCCCGCCCGGGCGGCGATCGCGGCCGGATCGTCGAGCGGAACGTCCTCGCGGAGCATCCACCAGGTCATGGCGCGGTACATCGCACCCGTGTCGAGATAGCGCAGCCCGAGGGCGCGCGCCACGCCTTTGGAGACGCTGGACTTACCCGACCCGGATGGACCGTCCATGGCGATGACGAGCGTCACGTTCGCTTCCTTATCTACATACCGACCGGCCAACGAATGAGGCTACCGGTACCGGGGTCCCGCTGTGGCCGAGCAACCGGAGGGGCGGTCCGGCCCCCGGAGGAGATCGCATACGACTTGTATGTAACATAGATACAAGATGACCTCAGCCACCTCCCGGGCGTACGACCATGTCAAGCAGGCCATCCTCGATCGCGCCTACCCGGGCGGCGCGCTGCTCAGCGAGGGTGAGATCGCCACTGCCGTCGGGGTGTCCCGTACCCCCGTCCGCGAGGCCCTCCTCCGCCTGGAGGCCGAGGGGCTGGTGCGCCTCTATCCCAAGCGGGGCGCGCTGGTGCTGCCGGTCTCCCCCAAGGAGATCTCCGACGTGCTCGAGACGCGGGAGCTCGTGGAGACCTTCGCCGCCGGCAAGGCGTCGCTCGACCCGGCGCTGATCACCGAGCTCACGGAGCTCCTCGAGGCGATGCGCGAGCACGCCGCGGCCGGGAACGCCCAGGAGTTCGCCCGCGCCGACCGCTGCTTCCACCGGGCGGTCGTCGCGGCGGCGGGCAACGAGATCATCATCCAGCTGTACGACGCCCTGCGCGACCGCCAGTTGCGCATGGCCCGGCTCACCGCGGACGACCCGGACCGTACAGCGGCCGCGATCCACGAACACGGCGAGATCCTCGAGGCCGTACGGTCGGGCGACCGCCGGCGGATCCGCGGCGCGATCCACCGTCACCTGCAGACCGCGGTGACGGCCCTGCGCGGACACACCTGACCGCGCACCACCATCGAAACCCCAGGAAGGCCCCCGTTGAATCCCGCGGTTCTCACCGCCCCCCGTACGATCACCTCCGCGCCGAAGGCCACCGGACACCCGCTCGGCGGACGCCGGGCCTGGAGCGTCTGGGCCGTCGCCGCGACGGTCTACCTCACGGCCTTCTTCCACCGGACCAGCCTGGGCGTCGCCTCGCTCGCCGCCCAGCAGCGCTTCGGCATCGACGCGACCGCCCTGTCGACGTTCGCGATCCTGCAGCTCGGCGTCTACATGGCCATGCAGATCCCGAGCGGGGTCATGGCCGACCGGTTCGGGCCCCGGCGGATGCTCGGTATCGCCCTCCTCATCATGGCGCTCGGCGAGGCGCTCTTCGCGTTCGCGACCACGATGCCGCTGGCGGTCCTCGGCCGGGCGCTGGTCGGGCTGGGTGACGCCCTCACGTTCATCAACGTGATCCGCCTGATCGCCTCATGGTTCCCCCGCCGGAGGTTCGCGCTGCTCATCGCGCTGACCGGGATGACGGGCGCGCTGGGGCAGATCGTCGGCACCGCGCCGCTGTCCGCCGCGCTGCGGGCGTTCGGCTGGACCCCGACCTTCCTCGGGGTGGGGCTGGTGAGCGGCCTGCTGTCGATCGTCGTGTGGTGGTGGGTGCGCGACCACCCGGGCGGACCCATGGAACGTTCCATCGCCCGTACCTCCGTCCTGACCGACCTCCGGGCCGTGTTCGCGGCACGCGGCACCCGCGCCGGGCTGTGGACGCACTTCGCCACGATGGCGTCCTTCATGGTGCTCGCCACGCTGTGGGGCTACCCGTACCTGGTCGAGGGGCTCGGGATGGCGCCCGGGACGGCCCGGCTCGTCCTGACGGCAGGCGCGGCGACGCCCATGGTCGCCTCGCCCCTGATCGGCTGGCTGGGCGGCCGCCGCCCCGACCTGCGCGGCCGGCTGATCATCGGCGTCACCGGCGTCCTCGCCGTCGCCTGGCTCATCGCGATCACCTGGCCCGGCGGCCACCTGCCCGGGCCGCTGGCAGGGGGACTCGTGCTGATCAGCGCCGTCGGCAGCGCCGCGTCCATGCTCGCCTTCGACTTCGCCCGCGACGCCAACCCCCCGCACCGCGGCGGAATCGCCTCGGGACTCGTCAACGTCGGAGGCTTCTCGGCCGCCGTGACCGGATCGCTCAGCGCCGGCATGCTCCTCGACGCCACCGGCGGTCACTACAACGCGGGCGCCTTCCAGGTCGCCTTCCTCCCGATCACCGCCATGGTCGTCATCGGCGCCGTACGGGTCGCGCTGCTGCTGCGCCGCCGGCCCGCCGACGGCGGGCGCGATCAGGTCAGCCGGGGACGGACCAGCCCCGGGCCCGCAGTTCCTCCGCCAGCCGCTCCGCTGCCGATGGATCGACGCTGAGCTCGACCACACCGACCGGCCGGCCGGGCGAGTGCTCGATCGTGACGTCCTCGATGTTGACCCCGGCGACGCCCGCCGCCTGGAACAGCAGCGCGAGCTCGCCGGGCCGGTCGGGGATGAGCACGGACACGACGGTGTAGGCCCCCGGCCGCCCGCCGTGCTTGCCGGGCAGCCGGCGGCGGCCCGTGCCACCGCGTGTCAGGAGGTCGGAGACGCCCGGTCCGGCGCCCTCGCGCAGCGCGGCGGCGGTGGAGGTCAGATCGGCGGCGACCTCTTCGATCACCTCGGCCACCGGGAGGGCGTTCGAGCCGAGGATGCCGATCCACAGCTCCGGGTCGCCGGCCGCGATGCGCGTGACGTCGCGCACGCCCTGGCCGGCGAGGCCCAGCGCGACCTTCGGGGCCTGCTCCAGGCGGGCGGCGACGGCTGCGGCGACGACGTGCGGCGCGTGGGAGACCAGCGCGACGGCCTGGTCGTGCTCCTCGGCGTCCACGACGACGGTCTGGGCTCCGCACTCGCGGGCCAGGGCCGTCACGGTCTCGAGCGCGGCTGGGTCGGTGTCGGCCGTCGGGCACAGCGCCCAGGGCCGGCCGAGGAACAGGTCGCCGCGGGCGGCGGCGGGCCCGGACCGCTCACTGCCGGCGAGCGGATGCCCGGCGACGAAACAGGTCAGGTCGCAGCCCAGCTCGGCGGCCTCCCGCAGGGGCCGGGCCTTCACGCTCGCGACGTCGGTGTAGACGCGGGCCAGGCCGCGCTTCTGCGCGTCCAGCAGGGTCGCCGCGACCGCCGCCGGCGGAACCGCGACCACCGCCACGTCGGCCGGCTCGTCCCCGGCGTGCAGCGGCGTGCCCGCGCCGAGCCCGGCCGCCAGGCGCACGGACGCCGGGTCGCGGTCCGCGAGCGACACCTCGACGCCGCGCTCGCGCAGCGCGAGGGCCACGGACGTGCCGATCAGTCCGGTGCCGATGACGACGATCCGCCGAAGTGCGCCGATGGGTCTCACCTCCCGATTGGGGTACCAGCGTATCGATTCCGGAGATCGGGCCGACCGGGCCGTACGCGCGGCGGTCACGTGCCCCAGATCCGCCGGTACGCCTCCTGGTAGCCCTTCGGGTTCCAGGAGGTTCTTTCGTCGATGTTGCGGACGGTGGCCAGGTGCACCGGCGCGACGTAGCCGCTCGGGGGCCGGCCGGCGAACGCGCGGTTGAACTCGTCGATGATCTGGGTGCCCTGCTGATCGAGCGGTTCCGGCACGGTCGCCGCCTGGAAGTGCCGGTTCCGGATCCGCGCGAACGCCGAGGGATCGCCGTCACCCGCGCCGACCGAGTACGGCGGGCCGTCGCGCCTCCTGCCCCCCGCCCGCAGGGCCGGCGCCGCGTCGGCGAGATAGAGGTCGTTGATCGCGATGGAATGGGTCCAGCGGTCGCCGAAGCGGGCCAGGAGCGAGGCCACCTCCTGGGGGGTACGGCTGGTGGCGTCCGGGATCGGGATGTTCTCGTAGGCGAGTAGCCTCACGTCGGCGCAGGTCAGCACCCGCTGCTTGATCAGCTGGGACTTCCGCTCCGCGAACGGGATCGAGGAGTCGGTGAAGATCACGACGCCGGCCCGGCCGTTCGAGTGGGCGATGACCCAGTCGGCGCTGATGCGGGCGACGTCCTCGACCCGGGTCGTGACGTTGGTGAAGAGCCGGGGCGCGGCGCTCGGACCCGGCGCGGCGAGCGCGTGCCAGCCGATGAGCGGGATGCGCGCCGCGTTGGCCCGGCCGACCTCCTGAGCCACCGAGGCGGGGTCGAAACCGGCGATCACGATCCCGGACGGCCGAAGGGCGATCGCCTGCCCGAACGCCGCCTTGATGCCCGCGGGGCCGCCCTGCCCGTCGAGGATCCGGACGTCCCAGCCGATCGAGCGCCCGGCCCCCTGGGCGCCCTGGGCGACCCCGGCCACGCCCGGATTGGTCATGGACTCGGCGATCACGACGATGCGCTTGCCGGGGACCGCCCGGGGACCGGTGGTGGGACCGTCCCACACCGCCCCCGCCGCCTCGGCGCGCGCGACGGCCTGTCTCGCTACCTGGAGCACCCGGGGGCACCCGGCCGATGAGCCGCTCCCCGGACCGGTCGGCCGCCGCACGCATCCGCAGCCGAGCAGGACGAGCAGGATCAGCACGAAGACCGCCGCCGGCGCGCGCCGAACGCGCTCAGGTACGCGGTTCACGTGCGCTCCCCTCCCCGGACGGCGGCGCGGGCGACGCCTTCCCCTTCGGAGACGCCTTTCCCTCCGGCGACGCTCCCCTCTCAGGCGACGTCTTCCCCTCCGGCGACGCTCTCCCCTCAGGCGATGCCTTCCCCTTCGGAGACGCCTTCCCCTCCGGCGACGCACTCCCCTCAGGCGATGCCTTCCCCTTCGGAGACGCCTTCCCCTCCGGCGACGCACTCCCCTCAGGCGGTGCCCTCCCCTCCGGCGGTGCGCTCGCGGCCGATCCGCCCTTTCGCCTGGAGGGACGCGCCGGTGCCGCGCGCGGCCGTACGTGCGCGCGCTCCCGGCGCCGCGCGGAGTAGCCGGCCAGCCCCACCGCGATCAGGAGCGTCACGCCGTTGAACAGCGGCGTCACCCAGAACTCCGCGCCGAACTGGCCGATCCCCGCCAGACCGATCGCCAGGACCGCGACCGCCACGAGAGTGCCGAGGGCGTTGGGCCGCCCCGGCCTGATCGTGGTGGAACCCAGCAGAGCGGCGACGAAGGCGGGCACCAGGTACCCGAGCCCGACGCTCGGATCGCCGATCTCCTGCTGCGCGGCGAGCAGGACGCCGGCGGCCGCGGTGATCACCCCGGACGCGGCGAAGGCGTAGACGATGTACCGGCGGGTCGGGATGCCCACGAGTTCGGCCGCCTGCGGATTGTCTCCGATGACGTACAGGTACCGGCCGAGGGGAAGGCGCTCCAGGACCAGCCAGAGCACGGCGGCGAGCAGCAGCACGTAGAAGGCCGGCAGGGGCACGCCGAGGAACGTCATGTCGTACAGGTCGGTGAACGCCGGGGGAAGGCCGCTCGAGCCGGGCAGGATCCGACCCCCGTGGGTCGTCCACCCGCTGATGGCGTACATGACGCTGCCGGTGCCGAGGGTGGCGATGAACGAGTCGATCTGCGCGAACTCGACGAGGAACCCGTTGATCGCGCCGATGAGCGTGCCCCCGGCGAGCGCGGCGGCGCACGCCGCCGTCCACGGCCAGCCGTCGACGATCATAAGCTGGAGGATGAGCACGTGCCACAGCCCCAGGCCGTAGCCGATGGACAGGTCGAACCTCCCGGCGACGATGGGGATCGTCGCGCCCAGGGCGAGCACCGCGGGGATCGCGTGGCTGGACAGCACCGAGGTGATCGTGGCCATCGTCGGGAAGGTCTCCGGCAGGGTCACCGAGAACACGGCGAACAGCACGACGCCCAGGGCGAGCAGTCCGTAGCTGCCGATCCCGTGCGCGACGGACCGGCGACGGGAACGGCGCGGAGGGGCCGTCAACGCCCCGCCCTCCCCGACAGGGGCCCGGACGCGGCACGGACGACCGTGGCGGCCGTGAGAGCCTCACCGGACAGCTCGGCGCTCACCACGCCGCGGGTGAACACCAGGACCCGGTCGCACAGGCGTACGACCTCGTCGACGTCGCTCGAGACGAGGAGGACGGCCAGGCCCCGTTCCAGGGCGTCGTCCAGCAGCCGGTAGATCTCCGCGCGGGCGGCCACGTCGACGCCGGCGGTCGGCTCCTCGAGCACCAGGACGCGCCGGCGCACCCCGAGCCACCGCCCGATCAGGGTCTTCTGCTGGTTGCCGCCCGACAGGGCCGCGAACGGCGCCTCGGGGTCCGGCGGGCGTACGCCGAACCGCGCCAGCAGATGGCTCGCGCCGGTGCGCTCTCTGCCGGTCCCGACCAGGCTCACCGGGGACAGCCCCCGGGCGCGGGGGTTGGCCAGGAGGTTCTCCCCGACGCTCAGGCGGGGGGCCGCCCCGGCTCTGTCGCTGGTCACCAGGCCGATGCCCGCGGTGACGGCGGCGTACGCCGACCTGATCGCGACGGCCCGGCCGTCGAGGAGGACGTCCCCGCTCAGGATCGGGCGCAGGCCGGCCGCCGCGCGGCCGACATCGATGTGGCCGGCGCCGGTCAGGCCCACCAGTCCGAGCACCTCCCCGGCGCGCAGCTCGAGGCTCACCGGCCCGGCCCGCTCCGTGCGTACGCCCGCGAGCGCCAGCACGACCTCGCCGGTCCGGGAGGCGCGACGGCGATGACGCCCGGGGTCCCGTCCCACGACGTCGCGCACCAGGCCGTCGGTGTCGTCGGGGACCGGCCCGTACCGGACGAGGTGCCCGTCGCGGAGGACCGCCACGGTGTCGGCGACCTCGGCGACCTCGGCGAGCCGGTGGGTGACGTACATGATCCCGTGCCCCTGGTCGCGCAGCGTCCGCAGCACCGTGAAGAGGCGGGCGCAGTCGGTCGCCGGCAGGCTCGCCGTCGGCTCGTCGAGGATCACCGCCTGGGCGTCGGTCGCCAGGGCGCGGGCGATGGCGACGAGGGACCGCTCGGTGCGGGTGAGGCCGGTGACGGGGCGGTCGGGGTCGAGGTCGGCGGCGACGACCCGCAGGGCCGCGACCGATCGATCACGGGTCCGGCGCCAGGAGATGATCCCGCGGCGGAGCGCGTAGCCGGCGCCCAGGGCGATGTTCTCGGCGACGGTCATCCACTCGACGAGGCCCAGGTCCTGGTGGATGAAGGACATCGCGCGGGAGGCGGCCTCCGTGCCGAGAGGATGCCCCCCGACGGTGACCTGGCCCTCATCGGCGTGGTGGACGCCGGCCAGGATCTTGATCAGCGTGGACTTGCCGGCGCCGTTCTCCCCGAGCAGCGCGAGGATGCTGCCGCGGCGGAGGTCGAGGTCGACCCCGGCCAGCGCGACAGTGCCTCCGAACCTCTTGCGCAACCCGCGGATCCGGAGGAGAGGGTCCACGGCCGCCTCAGCCGTCGGACCCGGGAAACGATCGACTGGAGTGTCGTACACCGACTTCTCCGCGGAACTCCCGTCCCGGCGGGCCCCCGCTCGCGCTCGCCCAGTTGTCTTCATCGTACAAAGGCGCTGGTCAAGTCCTCGCCATCGGTCGCAGCGGGGCGAGCCACCCGCCGTAAAGTGGCCGGAGGGAGGACGGCGGCGGTCGCCGGTCGCCGGACCGGGTCCGCGCGCCGTGACGCTCATGGGCGACGGCTCGGGGGCGGACGGGCCGCCGGACAACGGACCGGCGGTCTCACGCGCCGAATTCGATCGTCTCTTCGCGGCGGTGCGCGCCTGGGACCGATGGCCGGAGCCGGAGCGAGGCGCCTGGAACCTCGTCGGCGCGCGTGACGTGCTGGCCGCCGCCACGCTCGTACGCTCGGGCGTCGTCGTCCCGCTGGCCCGGCCCTGGAGCACGGCTCCCGCACCGGACAACCACCGGCCCGCGCTGCACCACATGACCGAGCTCGGTGACGTCGAGGCGCCCGAACCCACCGGTCACAAGGACTTCATCGGCGTCGACTACCACGGAAAGTCGGTCAGCCACCTCGACGCGCTCGCGCACATCGCCTACCAGGGGCGGCTCTTCGGCGGGCCGCCCGCCCGCGAGGTGATCGACGCCACCGGGGCGCGGTACGGGTCGGTCGACCGGCTCGGCCCGCTCGTCACCCGCGGAGTGCTGCTCGACCTGCCCGCGGTCCGCGGCGTCGACTGGCTCGAACCCGGGCAGGCCGTGCACGCCGCGGACGTCCTCGCCGCCGAAGCGGCGTTCGGCCTCCGGATCGGTGAGGGAGACGCCGTGCTGCTGCGTTCGGGTCACCTGCGGCGCCGCGCAGCGGTCGGGCCGTGGGACCCGTCCGCGGCGAGCGCAGGGTTCCACGTCGACGCCGTGCCCCTGCTGGCCGAGCGGGGCATCGCGCTCCTCGGCGGAGACGGCGACAGTGACGTACGGCCTTCTCCGGTGGCGGGCGTCCACTCCCCCGTCCACGCCCTCGCCATCGCGGCGATGGGCGTGCCGCTCCTGGACAACCTCGACCTGGAGGGGCTGTCCGGCGCGTGCGGTACGGCGGGGCGATACGAGTTCCTGCTCGTCGTCTCCCCGCTGAACGTCCCCGGCGCGACCGGCTCCCCCGTCACCCCCGTCGCCGTGCTGTGAGCGGCGCGCGTCGTCTGGACTGAGGAGCGCCGGGAGCGAAGCGACCAGAGCGACGAGGGAAGACGGCGCGTGGGGCGCCGCGAACCGCGCTCGCGAAGCGAGCGCCATCGAACAGAGCGGCGCGCGTCGTCTGGACTGAGGAGCGCAGGGAGCGGTGACCGGACGAGGGAGGGTGCCGCGAACCGCGCTCGCGAAGCGAGCGCCGTCCAACACGGTTCAACCCGGTTGATCTTCGCGGCTGGAAGGCGTCCAGGCGGCGGCGATCTGGGCCCGCGATGTGAAGCCCAGTTTGCGCAGGATGTGCTCGACGTGCCCCTCCGCGGTCCGCTGAGAGATCACCAGGGCGGCCGCGATCTCCTTGTTACTCAGGCCCTCCGCGACGAGGTCGGCGATCTCGCGTTCGCGGCGGGTGAGGACCGCCGCGATACCGCGTTCGGCCTGCGGGGCCTCCAGGTCGGCCTCGCGTTCGGCGACCGCCAGGGCGACGGCGCCGTCGACGTCGAGCTGCACTCCGCGGTCGTACGCCGCCGCGAACTCCCGGTCACCGATGGCGGCTCGCAGGCGGTCCTCGTACCGGCGGTGCGGATCCGCCAGGTGCCCGAGCCCGGACAGCGACGTGCCGATCGACCTCCAGACCGCCTGGGCGGCGCCCAGGAGCTCTGCGGCGCGCCGGTGCTCCTCCGCGTCGGCGGCGAGCCAGGCGAGCACCTCGATGCACTGGGCCATCCCCAGGTGATCGCCGAAGGGCACCTTGATGCGGATCGCGTCCCGGATCATGTCGGTCCCCGCCCGGGTGTCGCCCTTGCTCCAGCGTTCGAGGCCCGTGACCCAGATCGCGAACGACATCGACCACCGGGCGTTCTCCCGCTCGCACATGGCTCGGCATTCGGCGCAGAGCTCGGCGGCCCGCGGATCGCCGTCCAGGACCGCCGCCATGGCCAGCTGGAACAGCGTGGTCCAGTACCGGCCCCGGCTCCCGATGGTGCGGTGGTACGACAGCGCCTTCTCCAGCAGGGCGGCGGCTTCGGTGAAGTCCCCGGCGAGCAGCGCGGCGAACCCCCTGATCTGGACGGCCCCGGCGAGCTGTTCGACGTCGCCGAGCCGCTCGGCGAGCTCCCGGCACTCATTCAGTAGCGGCTCCGCCCCCTTCGGCTCACCGCGCAGCAGCATGAGCCAGGCGTCCACCCAGAGCGCCTTGGCCCGCTCGGCCGTCGGGTCCCGGTCGAGCGCCAGCGCCCGATCCAGCCAGTGGTGGCCGTCCCGCAGCGAGGCCCACGAGAGCCGGTGGCTCCACATCGACGCGGCGATCTCCAGCGCGCAGTGCGACACGCCGATCTGGGTGAGGCAGAATTCCAGCGCCGCCACGACGTTGGACTGCTCACACCGCAGCATGGCGGCCAGCTCCATCTGGCCGGGCCCGAACCACTCGGCCTCCGCCCGCGCGGCGATGTCCCGGCACCACGCGCAGTGGCGTCTCAGCAGCGCCGTCTCCCGGCCGGACTCGACGAGGCGCTCCCGCCCGTACTCGCGGAGCGTCTCCAGCATGTCGTAGCGCAGCCCGTCGCACTTCACGGTGGACCGCAGCAGGATGGACTTGTCCACCAGGCCCGTCACCACGTCGATGACCTCGTCGGGGGCGACCTCGTCCCCGGAGCACACGTATTCGATCGCCTCGAGGGAGCAGCCCCCGGAGAAGACCGACAGCCCCCGCCACAGCGCGCGTTCCTCGGGCGAGCACAGGTCGTGGCTCCAGTCGATCAGCGCGCGGAGCGTCTGCTGACGCGGCAGCGCGACCGGACTATGGCCGACGAGGATCCGGAAGCGGTCGTCGAGCCGGTCGAGGATCTGCTGCACCGACAGGGCCCGCAGGCGTACCGCCGCCAGCTCGACGGCCAGCGGGATGCCCTCCAGCCGCCGGCACAGCCGCGTCAGCGCGAGGGCGTTGTCGGCGTTGATCGTGAACCCCGGGACGACGGCGGACGCCCGCTCGACGAAGAGGCTGACCGATTCGAAGCGCGCCAGTTCGTCCACGGAGGCGATGTCGTCGGTGTCCGGTACGGACAGGGGCGGCACCTCCAGGACGCGTTCGCCCTCGATGTGGAGTACCTGCCGGCTGGTGGCCAGGATCCGCAGCCCGGGAGCGACCCCCAGGAGCTTGCCGGCCAAGGTCGCGCAGTCGACGGCCAGGTGCTCGCAGTTGTCCAGCAGGAGCAGCAGCCGCCGGTCCGCCAAGTAGTCGGCCAGCGCCGACAGCCCGGCCTCGCCCTGCAGCCCCAGGACCCCGGCCACGACGCGCGGCAGCGGCTCACCCGCCACCATCGGCGCCAGGTCGATCAGCCAGACGCCGTCGGGGAACTCGCGGTACGTCTCGGCGGCCACGCGCTCCGCCAGGCGGGTCTTGCCCACGCCCCCGGGACCGGTGAACGTCACCATCCGGCCGGTGGACAGCAGGCGCTTCGCTTCGGCAAGCTCACGCCTGCGGCCGACGAAGCTGGTCATCTCGGCCGGCAGATTTCCCGCATGCCTCTGTGTCACCGCTACCGCCATGACACCCTCGAGATGGTTTGCCCTGGTAGTCGCCCAGTCTACTCAGCCGAGCAGGCCGCTTACTGGGCGATGTCCAGCCGGAGTGCCACCGCCCCGCGCAGGTACACGTGCTGGATCTCCGACCGCGGCCGGTCGGTCTCGATGTAGGCCATCAGGCGGACCACGCGCGGCAGCGCGTGCGGAACGTCGATCTCACTCGCGCACAGCAGCGGAACCTCGTTGAACCCCAGCTTCCGGGCGGCCAGCGCCGGGAACTCCGCGGTCAGATCCGGCGTCGCCGTGAAGACAACGCTGATCACGTCGTCCGTCGTGAGGGAGTTACGGCTCATCACCTCGGCGACCAGCTCGGCCGTCGCCTCGAGGATCTGATCCCGGTCGTTCTCCTCGACCTGGGTCGCACCGCGTACCGCTCGTACTGATCGTCCCATGAAACCTCTCCGAATCCGTGCGGGCCCGGCCTTCTAGAGCTCCACGGCGGCGTACAGCTCGCCGATCTCCTTGGTGTTCAGCGCACGGATCGTCCCGGACTTCAGCCGCCCGAGCTTGATCGGGCCGAACTCGATGCGCGCCAACTGCTGGACCGGGTAGCCGACCTCCGCGAGCAGACGCCGGACGATGTGCTTGCGCCCTTCGTGCAGGGTCACCTCGACGAGGACCCGCTTGCCGACCTGGTCGAAGATCCGGAACTCGTCGGCCTTGGCGAACCCGTCCGCCAGCTTGACGCCCTTCTTGAGCCGGCGGCCGAGATCGCGGTCGACCGGCCCGTGGACCTCGGCAAGGTAGGTCTTGCTGACGCCGTAGCTCGGGTGCATCAGCCGGTTGGCCAGCTCCCCGTCGTTGGTCAGCAGGATCAGGCCCTCGGTCTCGGTGTCGAGCCGCCCGACGTGAAACAGGCGCTCGGGAACGTCGCCGACGTACTCCATCAGGGTCTTGCGCCCCCGCGGGTCCGACATGGTGCTGACGATGCCCCTGGGCTTGTTGAGGGCGTAGTAGCGAAGCTCGGTACGGGTCGGGATGCGCTTGCCGTCGACGTGGATCACGGCGGTCTGCGGGTCGACGCGGGCGCCGAACCACGTTATCTTCTCGCCGTCCACGGTGACCCGGCCGGCGGCGATCAGGTCCTCACAGGCGCGCCGACTCGCGATGCCCGCCTCCGCGAGCACCTTCTGCAGTCGTACGCCCTCATTCGTCTGGTTCACTGCTGGAGTTCCTCTATGCCTTCCAGGTCGTCAGGTAGGTACGGGGCGAGATCGGGCAGCTCGTCCAGGTCGTTCAGGCCGAGCCGCTCGAGGAAGTAGCCGGTCGTACGGTAGAGCACCGCCTGGTGCTCCGGGTCGTGGCCCGCCTCCTCGATCAGGCCCCGAAGGGTCAGCGTGCGGATCACGCCGTCGCTGTTGACGCCCCGGATGGCCGAAACCCGCGCCCGGCTCACCGGCTGCCGGTAGGCGACCACGGCGAGCGTCTCCAGAGCGGCCTGGGTCAGCCTCGCCTGCTGGCCGTCCCGGACGAAGCGTTCGACGACCGGAGCGCAGGTCTCCCGCGTGTAGAAGCGCCACCCACCGGCGATCTCTCTTAGGTCGAACCCCCGGCCCTGGGCGGTATATTCCGCGGCGAGCTCACGAAGCGCCTCGGCGATCTCCTGCCGGGGCCGCTCGAGGATCTGGGCGAGCGTCACCTCCGGCACCGGCTCGTCGACGACCAGCAGGATCGCCTCCAGTCCCGCGTGCAGCGACGGCTCGGCCTCCAGCGCCGCCTCTCCGGGCGCATCCGCCTGTCGACCGCTCTCGGAAGGGGCGTCGTGGGGCTCCGGCGGCGCCTCGCCGACGCGCGGGGCGGGGATGTGCTCGGATTCGGGGGATGGCATGTCAGTCATCGTCGGACTCCGTCGGTCGGCCGGTGTAGTCGTCACCGACCTTGATGTCGCCCTCGCCGGTCCCCGTCCAGGTGACGTGCAGCTCGCCGAGGGGCTCGTCCTGTTCGAAGGAGACGGCCTTCTCACGGTAGAGCTCCAGGAGGGCCAGGAAGCGGGCGACGACCTCGAAGGTGCCCGCGCAGTCGTCGGTCAGGACCTGGAAGGTCGCGCGCTCCAGCTCACGCAGGCGGGCGATGAGGATGTCCGCCTGCTCCCGCACGCTGGCCTGCGGGGCGTACATGTGCTCGATCGAGACGGTGGGCGGCCGCTTCGGCGCGAGGGCCCGGGCGGCCAGGGCCGCGAACTTCTCGGGCCCCAGGCCGAGGAGCACCTCCGGCAGGAGGTTGGCGAACTGCGGCTCCATGGGGACCGTGCGCGGGAAGCGGCGCGACTCGTCGGCGATCCGGCCGGCGAAATGCGCCGCGACCTCCTTGTAGGCGCGGTACTGCAGGAGCCGCGCGAACAGCAGGTCGCGGGCTTCCAGCAGCGCCAGGTCCTCTTCGTCCTCGACCTCCCCGGAGGGGATCAGCCGGGCGGCCTTGAGGTCCAGGAGCGTGGCGGCGACCAGGAGGAAGTGACTCGCCTGGTCCAGATCCCAGTCGCTGCCGTGGGACCGGATGTGGGCGATGAACTCGTCGGTGACCTTGTGCAGGGACACCTCGGTGATGTCGAGCTTGTGCTTGGAGATCAGCCCGAGCAACAGGTCGAACGGCCCCTCGAAGTTGTCGAGATGGACCCGGAACCCGCCCTCATGCTCCTCTTCCGCCTGCTCGCCCACCTCGTCAACGGTAGTCGAGGTCACGGACTCCCCTGCGGCGCCGTGTGGGCGCGGGACGGCCCACTACGGCGTGGGCCGGGGCCGGCCGACCGCGGGAGGGTCACCCGGCGAGCTGCCACCTCTGCAGCACCTCCTTGGCCAGCTCCCGGTAGGCGTTCGCGCCCATGGACGACGGGTCGAACCGGGTGATGGGCTCACCGACGACCGTCGCGTCCGGAAAGCGGACCGTGCGGTTGATGACCGTGTGGAATACCTGATCGCCGAACGCCTCCACGATCCGGCCGAGCACCTCACGGGTGTGGAGGGTGCGCGAGTCGTACATGGTGGCCAGGAACCCGTCGATGGTCAGCTCGGGATTGAGCCGGCCCGTGACCTTCTCGATCGTCTCCATGAGCAGCGCGACGCCGCGCATGGCGAAGTACTCGCACTCCAGCGGCACCAGGACGCCCTGGCTGGCGGCGAGCGCGTTGACGGTCAGCAGGCCGAGCGACGGCTGACAGTCGATCATGATGTAGTCGTAGTCGGAGACGACCGGCTTGAGCAGCCCGCCGAGGATGTACTCCCGGCCGACCTCGTGGACGAGCTGGACCTCCGCGCCGGACAGGTCGATGTTGCTGGGCAGCAGGTCCATGCCCTCGACGCTGGTCGGCAGGATGACCTCTTCGGTCTCCACGCCCCGCTCCATGAGCAGGTTGTAGATCGTCAGGTCGAGCTGACGCGGGTCGCCCTTGCCCAGGCCGACCGACAGCGCCCCCTGCGGGTCGAAGTCGACGAGCAGCACCCGGCGGCCCTGCTCCGCGAGCGAGGCGCCGAGGTTGATCGTGGTCGTCGTCTTGCCGACGCCGCCCTTCTGGTTGCAGACCGAGACGATGCGGGCCGGCCCGTGCTCGGCCAGCGGCGCCGGGTCCGGGAACGACGGAATGGGACGCAGCGTAGGCCCGAGTGGCGCTGCGTTACGCGGATCGGTCGCGATGGCGGTCGAGAGCGCCATTTCCGAACGTGCTCTCTCCTGCTCGCTGGGCTCAGTCACCAGCTCCTCGAACCTCCCCCGCGGCTGCGGATTGCCGTAGATGGGGACTCTAGGGCCTGTCAAGTAGGGCGGGCAAGGCGGCGCACCGCGCGGACGCTCTGATCACCCCAACGCACGCGGGTGTGCGGATGCGTAGACCTCGCGCAGCCGATCGACGGTGACCAGGGTGTAGACCTGGGTCGTCGTGACCGACGCGTGGCCGAGCAACTCCTGCACCACCCTAACGTCGGCGCCGCCGTCGAGTAGGTGGGTCGCGAAAGAATGCCGCAAAGTGTGCGGAGAGACGTCATCGAGCCCGGCGCGCGCCGCCGCCGACCGCAGGGTCGACCAGGCGCTCTGCCGCGACAGCCGCCCGCCGCGGGCGTTCAGGAACAGCGCCGGGCCGCCCTGGCCGCGGACGTTCAGCGTCGGGCGGGCCCGGACGAGGTAGGCCTCCAGGGACTCGCGGGCGTACCGGCCGACCGGCACGACCCGGTCCTTGCCGCCCTTGCCGCGCAGCAGCACGACCGCGTCGTCCAGGTCGACGTCGTCGACGGCCAGGCCGACGGCCTCGGAGATCCGCGCCCCGGTGCCGTACAGCAGCTCCAGGAGGGCGCGGTCGCGCATCCCGCGGGCGGTGTCCGCGGGCCCGGCGACGGCCAGCAGCCGCTCGACCTCGTCGATGCCGATGGCCTTGGGCAGCCGGCGCGGCGGCACGGGCGGCTTGACGTCCCGGGCCGGGTCGGCCGCCGACATGCCCTCCCGGACCGCGAACCGGTGCAGGCCGCGCACGGCGACGACCGCGCGGGCCGCGGACCCGGCGGCCAGCGGGGGATGCGCGTCGTCGCCCTCCCGCAGCACCGCCAGGAACGACACGACGTCGTCCTCACCGACCTGACCGATCGCCGTACGGCCGCGCGCGGTCAGCGCGTCGACGTAACGGCGCAGGTCACGCCGGTAGGAACTCAACGTGTTAGCGGCCAGGCCGCGCTCGACCGCGAGATGGTCGAGGTAGGCCCGGACCTGCGCCTGCAACGATCGTCCGACCTCTTCACCGGCGGCGGATATCAGCGGGGCACCTCATCCCGACGAGTCGTGGCGGACGGGGGTCACCACTCCGGGGCGTCGGGTGCGCGCAGGTCTCGAAAGCCGGCGGCCCGGGCGGCGTAGACCGCCAAGATACCCATGACGGCAAGGGGATTGTGGACCGCGCCGCGTTGTACGGTCGCGACCGCGTCGTCGAGCGGCACCCAGGCGATCGGCATGTCGGCCTCTTCGTGGATGCGCTCGAAGTCGTCCTCGCCCGCGGAGATCTCGCTGAGCCCCCGGGCGAGGAAGATCCGCGTCCGCTCGTTCGTCATGCCGGGCGACGTACAGGCGTCCAGCAGGGTGTGCCACTCGCGGGCCCGGTAGCCGGCCTCCTCAGCCAGTTCGCGGGCCGCGGTGCGCCACAGCGGCTCGCCCTCGACGTCGCGCAGCCCGGCCGGGGGCTCCCACAGCAGGTAGCCGATGGGGTGGCGGTACTGCCTCAGGAGCAGCACCCGCTCCTCGTCGTCCAGGCAGATCACCCCGACCGACCCCGGATGCACGACGACGTCGCGCGCGACCACCTCGGACTTCTCGCCGTGCGGCATCCGGACGCGGTCGGTGCGCACCTCGATGATGGCGCCGTCGAACCGCTGCTCGCTGCCGACGGTCTCCCAGCGACAGCGCTCGTCGGCGACGCCGTCCTCACCGGTGACGTGGCCTTGCGGCTCGCTCATCGGGCCCCGGTCTCGCCCAGCGCGGCGGCGACCAGGCCGGCGAACAGCGGGTGCGCCCGGGTCGGCCGGGACCGGAACTCCGGGTGCGCCTGCGTGGCGACGTAGAACGGGTGCCGATCGCGGGGCAGTTCGACGTACTCCACGAGGCGCTCGTCCGGGGAGAGGCCGGAGAACACCAGGCCGGCCGCCGCCAGCTCGTCGCGATAGGCGTTGTTCACCTCGTAGCGGTGCCGGTGGCGCTCCTCGACCTTGGCCGCGCCGTACATCTCGCGGACCAGCGAGCCCTCGGCGAGGTCGGCCGGGTAGAGGCCGAGCCGCATCGTGCCGCCCATGTCGCGCTCGCCCGCGACGACGTCGATCTGGTCGGCCATCGTGGCGATCACCGGGTCGGCGGCCTTCTCGTCGAACTCGGCGCTGTTGGCGCCCTCGATGCCGGCCAGGGACCGGGCCGCCTCGATGACCATGCACTGCAGGCCGAGGCAGATGCCGAGCGTGGGGATGCCGTTCTCGCGGGCGTAGCGGGCGGCCGACACCTTGCCCTCGATGCCGCGCACGCCGAACCCGCCGGGGATCAGGACGCCGTCCACGCCGCCGAGCTCGCGGGCCGCGCCCTCCGGCGTCTGGCAGTCGTCGCTCTTGACCCAGCGGATGTTGACCCGGGTGTCGTGGGCGAACCCGCCGTGCCGCAGCGCCTCCGTCACCGACAGGTACGCGTCGGGCAGGTCGATGTACTTGCCGACGAGCGCGATCGTCACTTCACGGGCGGGGTTGTGGACACGGTGCAGCAGGTCGTCCCACTGCTTCCAGTCGACGTCGCGGAATGGCAGGCCGAGACGGCGCACGACGTACGCGTCGAGCCCCTCGGTGTGCAGGACCTTCGGGATGTCGTAGATGCTGGGCGCGTCCACCGCCGAGACCACGGCGTCGGCGTCCACGTCGCACATCATGCTGATCTTGTTCTTCAGCCCCTGGGTGATGGGCCGGTCCGAGCGGCACACGATTCCGTCGGGCTGGATGCCGATGCTGCGCAGCGCGGCGACGGAGTGCTGCGTCGGCTTGGTCTTCAGCTCACCCGACGGGCCGATGTAGGGCAGCAGCGAGACGTGCAGGAAGAAGCAGTTGTCCCGGCCGATCTCGTGCCGGATCTGACGCACGGCCTCCAGGAACGGCAGCGACTCGATGTCGCCGACCGTACCGCCGACCTCGGTGATGACGACGTCGACGTCCGGACCGGCCATGCCGCGGATCCGGTCCTTGATCTCATTGGTGATGTGCGGGATGACCTGGACCGTGTCGCCGAGGTACTCCCCGCGCCGCTCCTTGGCGATCACGTTGGAGTAGACCTGGCCGGTCGTGACGTTGGCGGAACCGTGCAGCTCCGTGTCGAGGAACCGCTCGTAGTGGCCGACGTCGAGGTCGGTCTCGGCCCCGTCGTCGGTGACGAAGACCTCGCCGTGCTGGAACGGGTTCATCGTTCCGGGGTCGACGTTGAGGTAGGGGTCGAGCTTCTGCATGGTGACGCGCAGACCCCGCAGGGTCAGCAGGCGCCCGAGGCTGGAGGCCGTCAGCCCCTTGCCGAGGCTTGAGGCGACACCACCGGTGACGAAGAGATGCTTGGTGGTCCGGGTGGCTCCACCAATGACTGCCGAAGGCAAGAAAGACGCTCCCGTGGTCGTTGCTGCGGCGTTCACCGGTGTGGCGAACGGCCGAATGTCCACGGGCCACCAGAATAACAGGCGACTCTCCTGGTAGCGTCCGCCGATCCGATCAACGGCGACCGATCGCGCGGATCCCCGCCGTGCCGGACGAACCGATCAACGGCGTACGGCACCCGGCACCTCGCGGGCCGGTCAGCGGTAGCCGTTGGCGTAGCTCCCGGTGCTGTTCGGCGACATCCCGCTCTGAATCTGGCCGCTGAGCTCGTCGATGATCTTCCTGGCCTGGTCGGCGGCGGTCCGCGCCTGGTCCCGCTCGCTGGACAGCGCGGACAGGGCGTCGCGCTGCTGCGTGACGGCCTCGGCGAGCTGGTCGACCCACTGCTCGCGCTCTTCCAGCTTCTTGGTGATGGAATCGCGCTCGGTGGCGGCCTGCCGTGCCTGCGTGAGGGCCTGGTCGCGTTCGCGGACGGCGTCCTCGGCCCGGCGCTGCGCCTGGGCCAGCTCCGACTGGGCCCGCGCCTGTCCCCGCTCGGCGAGGTCCCGGCCGGACTCGGCCTTGGTCGCCTGGTCGAGCGCCCGGCGCCGGTCGGCGTCGAGCTCCTGGACGCGGCGGCGCGCGTCCTCGGCCTCCTTCGCCGACGCCGCCGACGTCTGCTGCAGGGTCAGCCCCTTCGCCTCCAGGTCGGCGGCCTTGGCCCGCAGGGTGTTCAGCTCGGACTTCGTGGCCTCGTGAGACTGCGACAGTTCGGCCGCGTGCTGGGAGAACCGGTCGCGCTCGCCCTCGACCGCCTTGCGCGCCGTCTGGGCCTCCCCGGCGGAGCGGTGTGCCTCGTCGCGGTCCTCACGCATCTGGTCGCGCTCGGCGAAGGCCTGCCGGGCGGTCGCCTCGGACTGCTCGGACGCGGTCCTGGCCTGGTCGCGCTCGGTGAACGCCTGCCGCATCGCGGCCTCGGCCTGCTCGGTCTGGACGCGCAGGCGCTCGACCTCCTGCCAGGCGGCGCCGGCCTCCCGCTGGGCGGCCTCCCGCTCGGCCATGAGCTGGCGCACGGCGGCCTCGGACTGTTCGGCGCGCTGCTCGGCCTGCCGTGCCTGTGCGAGGGCCTGGTCGGTCTCCTGGCGGGCGGCGACCGCGTCCTGCTGCGCGTGGTCGCGCTCGGTGAGGGCCTGGCGCATGGCCGCTTCGGACTGTTCCGCCTGGGCCCGCGCCCGCAGGCCCTCCTGCCAGGCCGTCTGCGCCTCCTGCTTGGCGGAGTCGCGCTCCGAGACCGCCTGCCGGGCGGTGGTCTCGGCCTGGTCGACGCGCTGCCCCATCTCGTCGACCTGGGCGCGCATGCGGTCGACCTCCTGCCACGCGGCGGTGGCGTCCTGCTGCGCGGCCTCGCGCTCGGCCATGAGCTGGCGCGCCGTGGCCTCGGCCTGCTCCTTCTGCCGGCGTTCGGCGTGCGTCTCCTGCTGCGCCGCCTCACGCTCGGCCATCAGCTGGCGGACCGCGGCCTCGGCGCCCTCCTTGGCCTGGCGCTCGGCGTGCGTCTCCTGCTGCGCGGCCTCGCGCTCGGCCATGAGCTGCCGCGCGGTCGCCTCGGCCTGCTCCTTGAGCTGCCGCTCCGCGTGCGTCTCCTGCTGCGCCGCCTCACGCTCGACCATGAACTGGCGGGCGGTGGCCTCGGCACCTTCCTTGGCCTGGCGCTCGGCGTGCGTCTCCTGCTGCGCCGCCTCACGCTCGACCATCAGCTGCCGCGCGGTCGCCTCGGCCTGCTCCTTGGCCTGCCGCTCTGCGTGCGTCTCCTGCCGCGCCGTCGCCGCGTCACGCTGCGCGGACTCGCGTTCGGTCATCATCTGCCGGACGGCGGCCTCGGCCTGCTCGGCGCGCTGCTCCATCTGGTCGTGGGAGGCGCGGATGCGCTCGACCTCCTGCAGCGCCGAGGCGGCGTCCTGCTTGGCCGACTCGCGCTCGGCGAGCATCTGCCGCGCGGTGGCCTGCGCCTGCTGCACCTGGGTGCGCAGCCGCTCCACCTCCTGCCAGGCGGACGCGGCCTCCTGCTTGGCCGACTCGTGCTCGCCCCGCACCGCCGCGATCTTCGTCTCGGCGTCCTGCTTGGCCTCGGCGACCTTCTGCTCGCCCTGCGCCAGCGCGCCGGCGAGCATGTCGGCCATTTGTCTCAGCCGGTCGACCACCTCGGCCGGCTGGTCCGCGTCACCAGGACGCGCCGGGAGGTTGGCGTTGCTGGGCGCCCACGACGACCCCGCGCCCTCCGGGGCATAGGAACCGCCCGAACCGTTGAGATCGCTCACATAGGGAACTCTAAGGGCGTCTCACCAAGCTGTCTGCCATGTCACGCAAGGTGTGGCGCAGGACTCGTGATGATTTCGAGATCTTCGGTACGTGATAAGACGGCTGTGACCAGCGGTGACTCAACGGAGCGCCGTCAACGGTCACTCTGCGGAATCACCCGCGCTTCGGACGGAAAGAATATTTGACCATGAGAACGCTCTACCCGCCGATCGAGCCGTACGCCTCCGGCCTGCTCGATGTCGGCGACGACGACCAGATCTACTGGGAGGTCTGCGGCAACCCGGACGGCAAGCCCGTGGTGATGTTGCACGGCGGGCCCGGTGGCGGATGCACGCACGGTCACCGGCGCCAGTTCGACCCGGAGAAGTACCGGATCGTGCTGTTCGATCAGCGCAATTGCGGGCGCAGCCGGCCGCACGCGAGCGACCCGGCCGTCTCGCTGGAGCACAACACCACGTGGAACCTCGTCGCGGACATGGAACGACTGCGCGAGCACCTGGGAATCGAGCGGTGGATGGTCTTCGGCGGCTCGTGGGGCAGCGCGCTGGCCCTGTCGTACGCCGAGACGCATCCGGAGCGGGTGACCGAGCTGATCCTGCGCGGGATCTTCATGCTGCGGCCGTTCGAGCTGTACTGGTTCTACCAGGAGGGCGCGTCGCTGCTCTTCCCCGACCTGTGGGAGAAGTACGTCGCCCCCATCCCCGAGGACGAGCGGGACGACCTCATCGCCGCGTTCGCCAAGCGGCTGGACGACCCGGACCCGGACGTACGGCTCCCGGCGGCTCAGGCGTGGAGCGTCTGGGAGGGCTCGACGATCACACTGCGGCCCGACCCGGACATCATCGCCGAGCAGGGCGAGGCCGACTACGCGGTGGCGTTCGCCCGGATCGAGAACCACTACTTCGTCAACGGCGGGTTCTTCGAGGACGAGCAGCTGATCCGGGACATCGACAAGATCCGCCACATCCCCGGTGTGATCGTCCAGGGCCGCTACGACGTCTGCACGCCGGCGGCGACCGCGTGGGACCTGCACAAGGCCTGGCCGGAGGCGGAGTTCCACATCGTCGACGACGCGGGCCACGCCTACATCGAGCCCGGCATCCTGCACCACCTCATCGAGGCCACCGACCGCTTCGCCCGTTGACGGCCGGATCCGCGACCGACAAGATGCAACCACCAAAATGATTTAGGTGGTGCTCATGACTCAGTCGGTAGCGGTCCTGGACGCTCCGTCGAACCTCGGGCTGCGGCCGCCGCACGACGGCCACCAGCCCGGGGTCCGCGGCCTCGCCGCCGCGCTGCGGTCGCACGGCCTCGTCGACCGGCTCGGCGCGGCGGACGCCGGCGGCGTCGAGCCCCCGCCCTACTCCTTCGCCGACGAGCCGGTCACCGGCTTCCGCAACGGCCCCGCCATCGCCGACTTCTCCGTACGGCTCGCGGACCGCGTCGGGAAGATCATCGACGAGGGGCGGTTCCCGCTCGTGCTCGGCGGCGACTGCGGCATCGTGCTCGGGCCGGTCCTGGCCCTGCGGCGGCGCGGCTCGTACGGCCTCGTCTACCTCGACGGCCACGACGACTACTCCCCGCTCCGGGACCCGGAGAGCCGTCGCGGCCGGTTCGCCGCCGGCGGCATGGCGCTCGCCCTCGTCACCGGGCACGGGCCGGCCGCGCTGACCGACATCGAGGGCCTCGGACCGTACGTCGCCGAGGAGCACGCCGTGCACATCGGCGTGCAGTACGAGCCGGAGGACCTCGTGCTGTACGACGACGAGCCCTTTCACACCTCGCGGATCCACCGGTATCCGATCGAGTACGTCCGGGAGCACGGCGCGGCGGCGGCCGCCGAGGCCGGGCGCCGCGACCTGGCGGCCGCGCCCGTCGCGGGGTACTGGATCCACATCGACGCGGACGTGCTCGACAAGAGCGTCATGCCGGCGGTCGACTCCCCCAATCCCGACGGGCTGTCCTTCCCGGAGTTCACCGAGGCGCTGGCGATCCTGCTGGCCGATCCCCGCGCGGTCGGCATGCACGTCGGCATCTACGACCCGGAGCTCGACCCGTCGGGCGAGGCCGGCCGCGCCCTGGTCGACGCCCTCGTCACCGCCTTCACCGCGAGGCGGTGACCCGCCCCTGGCCGACCGTCGCGGCGAAACGGTGACCCGACCCGGACCGGCCGTTCCCGCGAGGCGGTGACCCGGCGCCCCGCCCGAATCCGAATATCATTCGGTACGGTGGGTTCGAACGCACCGCGAGAGTGAGGCGGCGACGGTGAGCCATGGCTGAGACGGCGATCGCCGGGCTGGGCATGACCGAGCTCGGCAAGGTGTACGGCCCGAGTCCGCGGCGGTTCGCCGCGCAGGCCGTGCGCGCCGCTGCGGCCGACGCCGGGCTCGCCCTCACCGACCTCGACGGGCTCATCGTCAGCCCCGGCCTGCTCGGCTCCCCCGGCATCGAGCTGGCCCGCACCCTGGGCCTGCGCGACCTGCGCCTGCTCGTCCAGATGAACTCCTTCGGCGCGACCGCCGGCGCGATGGTGGAGCACGCCGCGTCCGTGGTCGCCGCCGGATCGGCGACCGCCGTCGCCTGCGTGTTCGCCGACGCGCCGCTGCGCCCGGAACGTTCCGCGGGCTCGGCGTACCACCGCGACGCCCACGAGTGGCACGGCCTGGACGGGCTGCGCGCCGCCCTCGGGTTCCGCAGCGTGACGGCCTACTACGCGCTCGCCGCCCGGCGGCACATGGCCCGGTACGGCACGACCAGCGAGCAGCTCGGCGCGATCGCCATCGGCACGCGGGCCTGGGCGGCGGGCAACCCCCGCGCGCAGATGCGGGAGCCGATCTCGCTGCGCGACCACCAGGAGTCCCGCTGGGTGGTCGAGCCGCTCCACCTCCTCGACTGCTGCCTGGTCTCCAACGGCGGCATCGCGGTGATCGTCACGACCGCCGAGCGCGCCCGCGACCTGGCGCGGCCGCCGGTGTACCTGTGGGGCTGGGGTCAGGGACACCCCGGGCACCGGCTCGAACGCGGGAGCGACTTCGGCCTGACGACGGGAGCGGCGATCTCCGGCCCGGCCGCGATGAAGATGGCCGGCGTCACGCCCGCCGAGATCACCATGTGCCAGCTCTACGACTGCTACACCTTCACGGTCCTCGTCTCCCTGGAGGACTACGGCTTCTGTGCCAAGGGCGAGGGCGGCGCGTTCGCCGCGAGCGGCGCGCTCGGCCCCGGCGGGACGCTGCCGACCAACACCGGCGGCGGGCAGCTGTCGTCGTACTACATGTGGGGCATGACCCCGTTGTCGGAGGCCGTCATCCAGGCGCGCGGCGACGGCGGCGCACGCCAGGCGCCTCGGAACGACCTGATCCTGGTCAGCGGGAACGGCGGCGTCCTCGACCACCACTCCGCGCTGATCGTCGGCCCGCACCCGAGGGGGCGCCGATGAGCGAGCCGGAAGGGCGCGACGCGGCCTGGACCGAGGAGCGCGGCGACGGGGGAAGGCCGCGTCCGAAGGCGTCCTGGAGGCACCCATGAGCGCGGCAGGGCACCCGTACGGCGTCGTGCGGCGCGACGGCCGCTCCGATCCGTTCTTCGACGGCGCGGCGCGGGACCGGCTGATGATCCGGCGGTGCGTCCCCTGCGACCGCTGGTACGCGCCCGACGCCGGCGGCTGCCCCGAGTGCGGCGCCGAGGAGCTCGTCTGGGCCGAGGCGAGCGGCCGGGCGATCCTGGTGTCGTGGGCGGTCGCGCACCTCCCCGGCGGCGAGACGGCACCGCTGGCGTTGGTGGAGCTCGCCGAGGGACCGTGGATGTACGGGCGGCTGGACCGGGTGACCGCCCCGCGAGAAGGCCTGCCACTGCGTGCGCGCTTCGTCCACCCGGACGAGGGCGAGAGTCATCCCGTTTTCGAGGAGCAGGATTGAAGACCGAGGTCTGTGACAGGTTCGGGATCGAGTTCCCGCTGTTCGCCTTCAGCCACTGCCGCGACGTCGTCGCGGCGGTTACCAACGCGGGCGGCTTCGGCGTCCTCGGGGCGGTCGCCTACAGCCCGGACCGTCTCGAGGAGGAGCTGCGCTGGATCGACGACCACGTCGGCGGTCGCCCGTACGGCGTCGACGTCCTCGTCCCCGGCAAGATCGCGAAGGAGGCGGCCGAGGGCTCGGGCTCCCTGCTGTCCGCCGTGCCGCCGCAGCACTGGGAGTTCCTGAAGGGCCTGTTCGAGAAGTACGGCGTGCCGGTGCCGGAGGCCGCCGCCGACCCCCGCGTCGACGGCGTGGGACGTCAGGTCACCCAGCAGGGCGCGACCGAGCTGATCGACGTGGCGCTGGCCCATCCGATCCGGCTCATCGCCAGTGCGCTCGGCCCGCCCCCGCCGGTCATGGTGGAGCGGGCCCGTGCCGCCGGAGTGCCCGTGGCGGCGCTGGTGGGCACGGTCGAGCACGCGCGGCGCCAGGTCGAGGCCGGAGTGGACCTGATCGTGGCGCAGGGCGGCGAGGCCGGCGGCCACACCGGCGAGATCTCCACGATGGTGCTCGTCCCGGAGATCGTCGACGCCGTCGCGCCGCTGCCCGTCCTCGCGGCGGGCGGCATCGCGACCGGACGGCAGATGGCCGCGGCGATGGCCCTCGGCGCGTCGGGCGTCTGGTGCGGCTCGGTCTGGCTGACCACCGAGGAGGCCGAGACACTGCCCGCGGTGAAGGCGAAGATGCTCGCGGCGACCTCCCGCGACACCGTCCGCTCGCGATCGCGCACGGGCAAGCCGGCCCGGCAGCTCCGCTCCGCCTGGACCGACGAGTGGGACTCCCCCGACAGCCCCGGCCCGCTGCCGATGCCGCTGCAGATGATCGTCGCCGAGGGCGCGATGGCGCCCATCGGCAAGGCCGCGGAGGCCGGCAACGAGGGCGCCCGGCAGCTGGCCAACTACTTCGTCGGCCAGGTGGTCGGGCAGATGAACACCGTCAAGCCCGCCCGTCAGGTCGTCTACGACATGATCGAGGAGTTCGCCGACGCCCTGGAGCGCCTGAACCGCATCACCGACGCCTGACAGCGCGCCTCTCTGTCCTGATTCGAGGTTCTGGTCGGGGCGCATCCCCACCTGCCGTGAAAGTGCCGGTTTCGCCTCGTACGCTGCATTCACGGCGGTCGATCACCGTCGCCCGATCCGATCTCGCGGGGGGTGGGCGTGAGTGCCACGGGGCCCGCCAATGCGGCCGAGGACGTCCTGAGCACCCAGGTCGGCCGTGAGCTCCTGGAGTTACTGGACGGGCGCACCAGGGCGCATCCGTGGCGCCTCGGGAGCCAGGCGCTCCCCCTCATGGTCCTGGAGGCGGCGGACCCGGACGTGGACGCCGACGCGTACGTCGACGCCCTGGCCCAGGCGGCCGCCGCGGCGGACATCCCGCACCTCGCCCTGTCGCTCCCGGACTCGCCCGCCTCGTCCCCAACCGAGGGTGAGACGGGAGAGGGCGCGGAACGGACCGCTCCGGCGGAGATCGGCCTGCTGGACACGCTGGCCAAGCCGAACGCGTGGCCCGGCGACCGCTCTGCCGCCGGCCGCTTCCGGTTCCCCCGGTCGGACCTCGTCCGGTCCTTCGAGCAGGCGGTCAAGAACGCCGCGGACAAGAACAGCGCGCATCCCTCCTCGACCACGCCCGCCGAGGAGTGGTACGACGCGGCCGTCCTGCTTCCGTGGACGCGGCGACCGCTGACCGCGCCCGTGTGGTGGTCGACCGTCATCGTCCTGATCGCCGCGATCTTCGGCGGCATCGCCCAGGGCGTCGCGGACAAGACGCGGATCGGCACGCTGCTGATGATCTGCGTCATCCTGCTGGGCGCCGTCGCCCTCGCCGCCGGGCTGGTGAACCGGAGGATCTGGCTGCCGGTCCTGTCCCGCGTCGGGTTCGGCACCCGCTACCGGTGGCTTGCCGCCTCGTCGTTCTTCGCCGTCCAGGGCAACCGGGGGTTCGACGGGCGGCTGAACCGCGAACTCGACCACATCCACCAGGCCGTCGCGACGGGTTCGGCCCGCTCGGCGGAGTCGTGGCTGCAGACCAGGACCTTCGCGTTCCTGGAGGACCTGCGCGCGCGGCACCGCAAGCTGTCCCCCACGCTGCGGGGATTCAAGCGGCCCGTGCCCTCCGTCGTCTTCCTCAAGAACGTCACCGGGCGGAACGGCGGTGTCGCGCTGCTGCTGGCGATGAGCGACGTGCGCAGCCGCCGCAGCGAGCTGCATCCGCTGCTCGTCGTGGCCTCGGTCGACCACGCCCACCGGGCGGACATCGACGACCTGCCCGGCGTCCGCCGCACCGCGGACGCGCTCTCTCCGCTGGCGCGCTACGAGCAGTGGCTCGAGTCCCTGGCCCGCGCCCAGGGGCCGAGCGCGCAGGTGGCCCTGCCGTGGCTGCTGCGACTGCCCATCTCCGTCGGCAGCCCGATCCGGGCGGCGCCCCCGCCGCTGAAGCTCCGGATCCGCCCGCGGTGGACCTGGCTGTGGTCGGGCCGGTCGCTGCTGGTGCTCCTGGCCGCCCTCGCCGTCGGCGGATCGTACCTGCACGCGCAGCTCACCTCGACGCACTGCAGCGTGCACGGCCTGTTCTTCGCCAACACCGACACCCGGCTGCGGACCGACACGGCGGGCAGCCGTGAGTGCGTGGGGATCGCCACGAGCGGTGTCCGCTTCGAACGCGGACCGGTCAGCACCGCGCTGGGCGGAGGACGTTCCGGGCCGAACCCCGCCCACACCGCCGGCCAGATCACGCTGGCCGACCTGGAGGACCGGATCACGGCGGAGAACACCTGGGTGCTGGGCACCCACCGGCCCTACGTGACGATCCTGTACGTGGGGATGATGACGGCCGCCAACGGCCAGGAGAACAGCGCGGTGAGCACGATCCGCCAGCTGGCCGGCGCGTACCTCGCCCAGCGGAGCAACAACCGGCCCGAGTCCGGCGGCGGCGACAACCCCCTGAAGATCCGGCTCCTCGCCGTCAACGCGGGCCAGGACATGGCCTTCTCCAAGATCGCCGCGGACCGCATCCTCTCCATGGCGCGCCGGGACCGCACGGTCGTCGGTGTGGTCGGCTTCGGCCGCAACACCGCCGAGTCGCAGCAGGCGGTCCGCCGGCTGAACGCCGCCGGCCTGGCCGTCGTCGCCCCGGTCAACTCCTCCGACACCCTCCCCGCGCTGCCGCACTACTACGGTCTGGCCGCGACCGACAACGACGAGGCCGTGGTCGCCCGCAAGGCCCTGGGCGGCCGGCGGCCCGGGCGGACGCTGATCGTCTACCGCTCCCCCGGATCGGGCAACGACTACGGCGCGGAGCTGGCCGAGGACGCGCGGAGGGCGTTGCAGGTCGGCCCGTCCTCCACGATGCTGCGCTACGACGGCACCGACGACATCGGCGGCAAGGTCCGGGCGGCCTGCCGGAGCTCGACGGGCGCCCGCTACGACCTGGTGTACTTCGCCGGGCGGACCGAGGACCTCAGTGGCCTGATCAACGCTCTGCGCGACGGCGGCTGCGCCGGCCGCGCGCTGACGGTGCTCGGCGGGGACGAGGTGTCCCGGTCACGGTTCGGCACCGGCCGCACCGACGTGCTGCTGCCCCGGCCGATGACCGTCTACTACACGACGCACACCTACCTGCCGAACCTCGTGGCCGGCGGCCGCGACGCCGACAACCCGTTCTTCGTCCTGGCCCGGAACGAGCTGGGGATCGGCCCGGCGGAGCGCTCGACGCTGCTGGCCGACGGCCAGATGGTGATGACGTACGACTCGGCCTCCGCGCTGACGCGGGCGGCGGAGAACGCCTTCGGGACGTTGAACCTCGCCGCGCACGACGGCCCCCGGAGCCCGGGCAGCGCGTCGGTCACCTCCGGTTCGGTCCTGCTGACGCTTCCGAACCTCAGCTACCAGGGCGCCACCGGAGTGATCGACTTCACCGGCGACCAGCACGTGAGCGGCGGCTCCGGCCGCCGGGCGCTCACGCTGGTCAAGGTCACCGGCGGCGACGTCGGGGCCGCGCCCACAGCCGTCTGCGGTCAGCTGGCGGGCGGGGCGCCGGCACCCGGCCTTCCACGGTGCCAGTAGCGCCTGAGGCCCCTCATGCCTCGAACGACTTCGTGAGGCGTCCGATCATCTCCGGGAGGTGGTCCCGGAGATAGAAGTGATCGCCCGCGTAGACGTGCGTCGTCACGGAGCCGGTCGCCTGCTCCGCCCATCCCTCCAGGTGTTCGGGCCGGCAGAGCGGGTCGTCGTCGCCGGCGAAGACGACGATGCGGCAGCCGAGCGGACCGGATGGCGCCTCGTACCGCCAGGCGCGGTACAGGGCGTAGTCGTACGTCAGCGCGCGCCTGGCGCGTTCGAGCAGGGCCGGCTCCCGCCGGATCTCCGGCGGGATGAAGGCGAGAGCCTCCAGGGCCTCGGGACTCTCTTCGCGGAAGAGGCGTTCGGACAGCTCGTCCATTCCGGGGCCGTCGGGCGCCGGCATCGCCGAGAGGCCCAGCGTCACCGGCGCGATGCCGTGGCCGTGCCAGAGGGCGCGTGCGGTCTCGAACGCCAGCAGGCTCCCGCCGCTGTGCCCGAAGAACGCGAAGGGGCGTGCGTCCGGATTCGCCGCGATCATCGCCGCCAGCTCATCCGCGAGCGCGAACAGGTCGGTGCGCGGTTCCTCCTCCGCGCGGTCCTCGCGCCCGGGCAGTTGCACGGCGTGCAGCTCGACCTGCCCGGGCAGCAGGTCCGTCCAGGGCAGGTAGGTCGACGCCGAACCGCCCGCGTGCGGGAAGCAGTACAGCCGCATCGTCGCCTCGGGCCGCGGAGCGAACGTCCGGAACCAGCGTCCGGTCGCGTCGCCGGCGGGTGGAGCGTCGCGGTCGGGGACCTCCAGATCGAGATGTTCCAGCAGCCGGCCGGCCAGCTCTCCCGCGGTGGGATGGGTCCACACGACGGTGGCGGGAAGCTTCACCCGCAGGTCCACCTCGAGCCGGTTGCGCAGTTGCAGCGCGGTGAGCGAGTCGAATCCGAGGTCGAACAGCACCGTGGTCGAGTCGATGGAGGCGCTGCTCAGCCCGAGGATCACTCGCGTGCACGTCCCGAGGTAGCTCAAGGCCGTCCTGCGTCGCTCTTCGGGCGGCGCGGCCCGGAGCCGGGCGGTGATGCCGTCGTCGAGGGATTCGGCGATCCGCCGGACCGGCATCTCCGCGAAGAAGGCGGAGTCGGCCGCGCTCGGGGCGGCGTGGAACCAGTGCTCGGGATCGTGGACGAACACGCCCGCGTTGGTCCGCTCGTGGTCGATCAGCTCCGCCAGGGAGCGCAGGCCTTCGGCGGTGCCGAACGCGGCGTACCCGCGGTGCCCCAGCTCCGTGGCCCGGCCGGCCTCGCCCCAGACGCCCCAGTTGACCGCCTGGGCGGGCAGCCCTCGGGAGCGCCGCCACCGGGCGAAGGAGTCGAGCCAGTCGTTGGCCGCGGCGTAGTTGCCCTGCCCCGGGCTGCCCAGCAGCGACGCCACGGAGGAGAACAGCACGAACCAGTCGAGTGGAAGGTCGGCGGTCGCCTCGTGCAACCGCCAGGCGCCGGTCACCTTCGGCCGCCACACGCGGTCGAGCCGCTCGGCGTCCAGATTGCTCAGGGCGCCGTCGTCGAGGACGGCCGCGGCGTGCAGCACCCCGGAAAGCGCCCGCCCGTCCGCGGTCGCCGCCGCGACCAGCCGCTCGGCCACGTCCGGTTCGGCGATGTCGCCGCGGACGACCTCCACCTGCGTGCCGCCGGCGCGGATCTCGGCGAGCGCGGCGGCCGCGGTCTCCGACGGTGCCGACCTGCCGCCCAGCACGATCCGGCCGGCGCCGTGGTCGGCGAGCCATCGCGCGAGTTCCAGGCCGAGGCCGCCGAGGCCGCCGGTGAGGACGTAACTCGCGCCTCGGCGGACGACCGGCCTGCCACCGGGCGGGAGGGCCACGTCGACCTCGCCCTGCCGGGGCACGGTGAGGACCAGCTTACCGATGTGCTTGGCGGCGGCCATGTGCCGCAGCGCCGTCGCCGCCTCGGTGAAGGCGAATTCGGTGCAGGTCGGCGGGGCGAGCCTCCCGGCCGTGAACTCCTCACGGAGTTCGGTCAGCAGCTCCCGGATCAGCGGACGGCGCTCGCGGCCGAGCAGGGCCAGGTCCACGGCGGCCACCGTGATGTTGCGGCGGAGGGCCAGCAGACCCAGCTTGGCGTTGGCGTAGATGTCGCGTTTGCCGATCTCGATGAACCGTCCCCCGATGTTCAGCACCTCGAGACCCGCGAACAGGGCCGGCCCGGACAGCGAGTTCAGCACCAGGTCGACCCCCTCACCGCCGGTGGCGGCGAGGGTCTGGGCGACGAAGTCCAGCGACCGGGAGTCCATCACGTGCTCGACGCCCAGCTCACGGAGGTACTCGCGCTTGCGCTCGCTACCGGCGGTGGCGAAGACCTCCGCGCCGAGTGACCGGGCGATGGCGATCGCGGCCAGGCCGACGCCCCCGGTCCCCGCGTGGATGAGGATCCGCTCGCCGGCGGTGAGGCGGCCGACCCGCGTCAGCGCGTACCAGGCGGTCAGGTGGGCGGCCGGCACGCCGGCGGCCTGGACGTCGGTCATGCCGTCGGGTACCGGAACGACCGTCTCGGCGGGCAGTGTGACGAAGGTGTCGGCCGTACCGTCGTGGAACGCCATCACCCGGTCGCCGATCCGCAGGTCGTCCACTCCGGGGCCGACCCGGGCGATGACACCGGCGCATTCCAGGCCGAGCCGGCCGGAGGTGCCGTGCAGGTCCGGGAACAGGTCGAGCATGTGCATGACGTCGGCGAAGTTGAGCCCGACCGCCCGCGTCTCGATCTCGACCTCACCGTGCGCCGGCTCGCGACGCGGCCGTGCGACCACGCCGATCGTGTCCAGGTCGCCGGGCCGGGCGATCTCGAGAGAGATACGGTCCCGGCCGTACCGCCGGGTCCGCCGCGGCCTGGTCCGCCAGGTTCCGTCGCTGACGGGTGCGTTCACCAGCCGCGCCGTCCACCGCCGGCCGCCCCGCCACGCGATCTCGTCGTCCGAGCCCCCGGCGAAGAGCTCGGCGACGAGGTCGCCCACCGCGCCGGTACCCGGCTCGACATCGACGAGGGTCGTGCGCAGGCCGGGATACTCGCACATCGCCACCCGGGCGACACCGCGCAGCCCACCGTGGGCGAGCGCCGGCGTGTCATCCCCGGTGACGGGCTGAGCGCCCTGGGTGACGACCCACAGCCGGGGCGCACCGGCCTCGGACATCAGTCCGGTCAGCTCGACGACGCGCATCACCTCGTCACGGCACCGGTCCCCGATCTCCGGCTCCGCCGGCGCCGTCGGGGACGGGAGGACGACGACGTCCGTCACCGAGGCCAGGGTCTCTCTCACCTGCGGACCGGTGGCGTTCAGCAACGTGGCGGTCGCCCCTGACGCGGCCAGTTCGGCGTGCAACGCCGCCGGCAGCGGATCGTCGCCGTCACCGAGGACGAGCCAGCTCCCACGGGTCGTGACCGGGCGGTCCAGCGGCGCCGGCCTCCACCGGATCTCGTGGAACAACCGCTCATGTCGCGAGGCGGGCGCCTGCCCTTCCATCGGCGCGAACCGCACGTCGGCGGCCTCGGCCACCACGGACCCGTCCTCGGCCAGCAGCCGAAGCGTCCCGGTCGCGCCTTCCGGCGAGGCCGCCCCCAGCGTCGCCTGGCAGTACGCGGCGGTCTGACCGGGGATGAGGACACGCAGCGACCCCACCTCGACGGGGAACAGCAGCCGTGATCCGGCGCTGCCGGTCGCGGCGACCGCCGCGATGAGAAGCGTCTGCAGGCACGCGTCGAACAGGACGGGATGCAGCCGGACCGGGCCGGCGAGCGCCCGGGCCGCGGGCGGCACGCCCACCCGCGCGAGCGTCCCGCCGTCGGCCGCCCGGCGCAGGCTCTCCACCCCGGCGAAGGCCCGGCCGTGGTGATAGCCGTCGGCGCGGAGTTCGGCGTAGCGGTCCTCCACGTCGATGTTCTCGTCGTACGCCGTGCCCAGGGCGGTCAGGTCGACCGGCTCAGGGCGGGCGGTCCGCGGCAGGTGGCGCAGTTCGGCGGTCGCGTGAGTGATCCACTCGTCGTCGTCGCCCTTGGTGAGCATCTCGACGACCGCCGTGTCCGCGCCGCGCGGGGTGAGCGACGTGTAGAGCGTCGTGTGCTCGTCGAGCGGCAGCAACCGGACGAAGCGCAGGTCGGACAGCTGGACGTGTTCGGCGGCGCAGTCGAAGAACTCGGTCCCCGCGGCCAGCGCGGTCTCGCAGTACGCCGCTCCCGGGAGGACCGTGACGCCTTCCACCTGGTGGTCGGCGAGCCACGCCAGCGCGCCGGTGCCGACATCGGCCTGCCAGACCTGCCGGCGCCCCGGCTCGGGCACGGCCGTGCGCGCGCCGAGCAGCGGTGGCCGGATCTCCTCCCCCGCCGCCTGCCGTGCCGGGTGGGGCAGCGGCAGGTCGATCCAATGGCGGATCCGGTTCCAGGTGGTCGCCGGGGCCTCGATGAGCGAGCCGGCCGCGTGCCGGCCGAAGTCGATGGGGACGCCGGCGCAGTACAGGCGGGCGAGCTGGCCCATGATCGTTCGCAGGTCGTCGTTGTCACGCCGGATGGTGTGCGCGACGACCGCGTCCGCGTCGATCTCCTCGAGCGTCTCCCGCATCGCGTGGCCGACGATGGGGTGGACCGACACCTCGAGGAACACGGTGTGGCCGTCCTCGGCCGCGGCCCGGACGGCGCCTGCGAACCGGACCGGTCTGCGGAGGTTGTCCGCCCAGTACGCGCCGTCGAAGGCCACCGTCTCCCGCGGATCCCCGGTGACGGTCGAGTAGACCGGCACGCCGGGGCATTCGGGCCGGATGTCGGACAGCGCATCGATCAGCCGAGGGGCGTACGGGTCCAGATGCGGCCCGTGCGCCGCCACGTCGGCGGCCACGAACCGGGCCGTCAGCCCGCGTTCCTGCCAGCGCTCGACCAGGCGCCGGACCGGTTCCGGGTCTCCCGCGATCACGGTGGCCGACGGAGCGGAGATCACCGCCACAGTGACGCCGGTCACCTGCCGGAGTTCCTCCTCGACCCGCCGATGCGGGAGGTCGACCGAGGCCATCGCCCCGGTACCGGCCAGCGGGACCAGTTGCGCGGCGCGGCGGCAGCTGACCTTTACGCCGTCCTCCATCGACAGGGCGCCGCAGACCACCGCTGCGGACACCTCGCCCATCGAATGCCCGAGCACCGCCGCGGGCTCCAGGCCGAGGGACCGCCAGACCGCCGCCAGCGCCACCTGCGCGGCGAACAGGGTCACCTGGACGCGGTCGATCTCGGTGACCACCTCCGGAGCGCGCAGCGTGTCGGTCACGGAGAAGCCCGCCTCGGCGGCGATCAGCGGCTCGAGTTCGGCGATCGTCGCGGCGAAGACCGGTGCCTCCTCGAGCAGGCGGCGCCCCATCCCGGCCCACTGCGAGCCCTGACCGGAGAACACCCAGACGGCGCCCACGGCGGCCGCGTCGCGTACGGTGCCGGAATCCTCCTCCTCGCCTTCGGCGAGCCGGCCGAGCCGGTCGATGAGCTCGTCCACGGAGGCGGCGACCACCGCCGTACGCGCTCGGTGGTGCGAGCGCCGTACCGCCAGCGTGTGCACCACGTCGTCGAGGTCGACGCGGTCGCGGGCGTCGGTCAGCCACCGCGAGAGCCGCGCGGCGGCCGTGCCCAGCATCTCCGGGGCGGTCGCCGACAGCGGCACCAGCGCCGGGCGCGGCGCGGAGCCCGCCCGCGTCTCCGTGGCCGTCACCGACACCGGAGCCGGACGCGATGTGGAGCCCGTCCGCGTCTCCGCGACGTTCACCGGTGCCGGAGCCGGACGCGGCGCGGAGTCCGTCCGTGTCTCCGCAGCCGCCGGCCCGTCCGTGTACTCCTCCAGGACGATGTGCGCGTTGGTGCCGCTGAAGCCGAATGAGGACACCGCCGCCAGCCGCGTCGGCGCCGCCACCGGCCACGGGCTCGGTTCGGTCGGCACGAAGAAACGGGTGCCGTCCGGAGAGATCTTCGGGTTCCAGCGCTCGAAGTGCAGGTTGGGCGGGATGACGCCGTGCTGGACCGCGAGCACGGCCTTGATGAAGCCCGCGATGCCCGAGGCCGACTCCAGATGGCCGATGTTCGACTTCACCGAGCCCAGCGCACAGCGTCCCGCGCCGTTCCCGTAGATCGGGGACAGCGCGCGGAACTCGATCGGGTCGCCGACCGGCGTCCCCGGGCCGTGGGTCTCCACCAGCCCGACGAGGCCGGGGTCGATGCCCGCCTGTTCGACCGCCGCGGCGTAGACCATGCGCTGCGCGTCCTCCGACGGGTGGACCAGCCCCTGGGACCGCCCGTCCTGGTTGATCGCGGAGCCCCGGATGACCGCCAGCACCCGGTCGCCGTCGCGCCGCGCGTCCGCGAGCCGTTTGAGGACGACGACGCCGACGCCCTCGCTCCTGACGAGGCCGTCGGCGCGGGCGTCGAAGGCGTGACAGCGGCCGGTGGGCGAGAACATCCCCCACCGGGTCCCGGACAGCATGAACTCCGGGCTCAGCATGACGTTCACCCCGCCGGCCAGCGCGAAGTCGGACTCACCGGTCCGCAGGCTCTGGACGGCCAGATGGGTCGCGACCAGCGAGGACGAGCAGGCCGTGTCGACGGCGACGCACGGCCCGTGCAGCCCCAGCACGTACGAGACGCGTCCCGCCGCCGTGCTGTGCACGTTCCCGATGGTCCCGGCGTACGCGTCGATCTCGTCGTAGTGCGCACCCAGGCGGACCGCGTTGTCCTGGCTCCAGATCCCGACGAACACGCCGCCCTGCGTCCCGGTGACCTCGCGCGGCGGTATTCCGGCGTACTCCAGAGCCTCCCAGGAGGCCTCGAGGAGGAGCCGGTGCTGGGGGTCCATCGAGGCCGCCTCGGCGGGCGAGATGCCGAAGAACGCGGCGTCGAACCCGGTGATGTCGTCCAGCGTGGCGGCCCAGCGCGTGTTGGACCGGCCCGGCGTCTCCCGATCTGGGTCGTAGAAGGCGTCGACGTCCCATCGGTCGAAGGGGCCTTCCCGGACCGGGTCCCGCTTCTCGATGAGCAGCCGCCAGAGGTCGTCCGGCGAGTCGACCTCCCCCGGCATGCGGCAGGCCATTCCGATGACCGCGACCGGTTCGTTCAGTCGACGTCTTCCGTCCACGAGCGGCTCCGACTCATCAAGGTTTCAGAGGGGGATGTTTCCGTGCCGTTTCGGCATCGACGTCTCTCGCTTGTTGGTCAAGATGCGCAGTGCGCCGGCGATGCTCTTCCGGGTGTCGGACGGAGCGATCACCGCATCGACATAACCGCGTTCCGCGGCGCGATAAGGCGTGCAATGAGTCTCGTCGTACTCATCGATCAGCTTGACGCGGATGTCCGCCGGATCCGCCGCGGCGCCGAGTTGCTCCCGGTGCAGGATGTTCACGGCGGCCTCCGCGCCCATCACGGCGATCTCGGCGGTCGGCCAGGCGAAACAGAGATCCGCGCGTAGGTGCTTCGAACCCATGACGACGTACGCTCCGCCGTAGGCCTTACGGATGATCGTGGTGATCTTCGGAACGGTGGCCTCGGCGTAGGCGTACAGGAGTTTCGCGCCGCGCCGGATGATTCCGTTCCATTCCTGTTCGGAGCCGGGCAGGAATCCCGGCACGTCGACCAGCGTCACGATCGGGATGTTGAACGCGTCACACGTCCGCACGAATCGGGCGGCCTTCTCCGACGCGTCGATGTCCAGGCACCCGGCGAGTCTCATGGGCTGATTCGCCACGATGCCGACGGAGTTCCCGTCGATCCGGCCGAAGGCACAGATGATGTTGGGCGCGAACAGCGGCTGAACCTCGAGGAATTCGCCGTCGTCGACGATGGCGTTCAGCACCGTGTACATGTCGTACGGCTGGTTCCTGGGCCCGGGGACCAGTGAGTCGAGCACGGTCCCGTCCGGGTCGCCGCCCGCCGCGTAGGCGGGGGGCGCGTCGTGGTTGTTGTCGGGCAGGTACGACAGCAGGTGCCGGACGTAGTCGATCGCGTCCTGCTCGTCCGCGGCGAGGTAGTGGGCGTTGCCGGAGCGCGTGTTGTGGACCCGCGCGCCACCGAGTTCCTCGAGCTCCACCCGCTCGCCCATGGCGACGGAGAGCACGTCCGGGCCGGTCACGAACATGTGCGATCTCCGGTCCACCATCACGACGAAGTCGGTGAGCGCCGGCGAGTACGCCGCGCCTCCGGCGCACGGGCCCATGATCATCGAGATCTGGGGAACGACGCCCGACAGGCGCACGTTCCGGAAGAAGATCTCGCCATAGAGCGCTTGGGCGACGACCCCCTCCTGGATACGCCCACCGGCGCCGTCGTTGATGCCCACGACCGGGCAGCCCACCTTGGCGGCCAGATCGAGGATCTTGCAGATCTTCTCGCCGTGCGCCTTGCCGAGCGTGCCGCCGAACACCGTGAAGTCCTGGGCGAAAACGGCCAGCGGCCGGCCGTCCACGGTGCCGTGGCCGATGATGACGCCGTCGCCGTACGGGCGGTCGGCGGACGCCAGATCGGCCGAGTGGTTCCGTGCCAACGCGTCGAGTTCGACGAAGGACCCGGGGTCGAGGAGCAGTTCGATGCGTTCCCGGGCGGTCTTCTTGCCGCGCGAGCGTTGCCGGGCGATCGCCTGAGGCGTTCCGGGCGACCTCGACCGCGCCGCACGTTCGTGGAACTCGGCGAGCTTCGCCGCCGTACGCCCGCGGTCCGCGGCAGGCTCCGCCGTGGCTCGGTCGTCCGTCATCGCGGGCGATCCGACGTGTTGCTCGCGTACCGAGCGGCCGTGGCCGTGCGTCGCCTACTCACGATCTCGAATGTAACGATCTGCTCGATACCACAAGACCGAAACGTGTAATTTTCACACGCCCGTAATTCGCCGGTGGAAGGGCGTTTCCGGCCGGCCACGGCCGGAGGCGCCCTCGGTCAGCGGCGGTACTGGTACACGGGGCGGGGCGGGCCGGACTGGATCTGACCGTCGATCAGCCGGGCGAAGCTCTGGTAGCCGAGCTGGTTCGGGTGGAAGCTGCGGGGCTGGACCGCCGGCGCGCGGAAGTCGATCGTGAGGGCGTTCAGGTACGGCTGCGCCGTGCCGAGCTCGTGTCCGTCGAACGCGCCGTACCCGTCGACGAACTCCACCGTGCCGGGCCTGCCCGCGGCGGCCAGGCCGCCGTCGGCCTTCCGGGCCGCGGCGGCGATGGTGTCGTCGAGGGACCGGACGACGCCGTTGAGGTACACCTGGTCGGAGACGCCGATGTTGTCCACCGAATGCGCCGGCTGCACCGGGAACGGCCGGGGATAGCCCAGCACGATGACGCGCGCCTTCGGCGACCGCCGGCCGATCTGGTCGAACACCGACGCCAGCCCGGCGGGCAGCGCCGACATGCGCGCCCGGATGTCAGGGTCCTGGTCCCGGCAGGCCGACGACCACGGGAGCCGTACGACGCAGCGGGTGACGATCTCGGAGAAGCCGATGTCGTTGCCGCCGATCGTGAGCGTCACCAGGCTCGTGTCGGGACGCAGGCGCTCGATCTGGGCGGGCTGGCCCTGCCGTCCGCCCCGCAGGACGTCGTCGACGCGCGCGCCGCTGCAGGCCCACAGGTTTCCGCCGAGCGCGAACTGAAATCCCTGCAGCACCGTCGCGAAGTACGCCCCGCGCGACCGGTGACAGTCCTCGGCGCCGCCCGCGTACGAGCGGTCGGCATCGAGGTCCCAGGTGCCCTCGCCCGAGGAGTAGGAGTCGCCGAGGGCGATGTAGCCGCCGCTGACGGCGGCCTCCAAGGGGGTCAACCGGGTCGGCAGAGGCGCGAAATGGATGCGCGGGACCCGGCATCCGCTGCCGAATAGCCGGCACTGGTCGGTGACGGCCAGCGGGACCGTCAGCGCCGCCAGAACCGCCAGAAGCACCGGGATCGCGATCAGCGCCCCCCGGCGCGTACGGATCCGCCCCCACAGCACCGCGACCATGACCACCTCCGCCCCGGGATCATGATCTCATCCTCGCCGGGCGGACGGGAGCCCTGCGCGCCTTCGGCGCGGCCGCTCCAGGACGCTTGCCCGGGTTCCGGCAAGCGGATAGCATGCCGGTGTTGCAGTCGTGGTTTTCCGTACGTATTGAGTTTGATCTTGAGCGCCCGCGGAAGTTCTGACGGCGGGCGTTTTCGCTTCTCCGGGATAGTTTTCGCGGACGAAAGCAAGGGTCCGTATGCAGCCCCGGTACACCACCCGGCGTATCGGTGAGGCTCCCAAGAAGGAGAGAAAAAGAAGTGGCAGAAGGCACCGTCAAGTGGTTCAACGCCGACAAGGGCTTCGGATTCATCGCTCCGGACGGTGGTGGCCCGGACGTGTTCGTGCACTACTCGGCCATCGCCTCCAGCGGTTTCCGTACCCTGGAGGAGAACCAGCGCGTGAGCTTTGAGACCACGCAGGGCCCGAAGGGCCCGCAGGCGGAGCAGGTCCAGCCGCTCTAGGCTTACCTGTTTCGAAGCACGAAGTAATTCACCGGGCCCGCACCGATTCGTCGGTGCGGGCCCGGTGCCGTTCCCGGACGTCCGGGACGCGGCCCGGCACCCCGTAGACGCCTGCTGCGACCCGAACCGCCCAGGCCGGAACGGCAGAGACCACCCCCGACGAGCGGCGGCGCTCTGCACGCTCTGAGGCCCTGACGGACCCCCGAGGTCCTTATGGACCCCGGCCTCCTTCTTTCTCCGCGCTACCGGACGCCGGCCTCCTTCATGTCGCGCAGCTCGCGCTTGAGCTCCTTGATCTCGTCGCGGAGCCGGGCCGCCATCTCGAACTGCAGCTCCTCCGCGGCGTGGTGCATCTGCTGCGTCATCTGGTCGATGAGGGCCTCCATCTCCTCGCGCGGCCGCTCGCCCACGAGGTCGGCGGCGTGCCGGCCGGCCTTCTGCTTGGAGGACAGGCCCGGGACCGGGGCCTTGCCGCGGCTCTGCTGCCGCCCGGCGCCGCCGATGAGCTCCTCGGTATCGGCGTCCTCGCGGGCCAGCATGTCGAGGATGTCGGCGATCTTCTTGCGCAGCGCGGTCGGCTCGATGCCGTTCGCCTCGTTGTAGGCGACCTGCTTGGCGCGGCGCCGGTTGGTCTCGTCGATCGCCCGCTCCATGGAGGGGGTGACCTTGTCGGCGTACATGTGGACCTGGCCCGAGACGTTGCGCGCGGCGCGGCCGATCGTCTGGATCAGCGACGTCTCCGAGCGCAGGAACCCCTCCTTGTCGGCGTCGAGGATGCTGACGAGCGACACCTCCGGCAGGTCGAGGCCCTCCCGGAGCAGGTTGATGCCGACCAGGACGTCGAACTCCCCCAGCCGCAGCTCGCGCAGCAGCTCCACCCGGCGCAGCGTGTCGACCTCGCTGTGGAGGTAGCGGACCCGGATGCCGAGCTCGAGGAGGTAGTCGGTGAGGTCCTCGGCCATCTTCTTGGTCAGCGTGGTGACCAGCACCCGCTCGTCGCGCTCGGCGCGCTGGCGGATCTCGTGGACCAGGTCGTCGATCTGGCCCTTGGTCGGCTTGATGAGCACCTCGGGGTCGATCAGGCCGGTCGGGCGGATGACCTGCTCGACCACGTCGCCCTTGACGCGGCCCAGCTCGTACGGGCCGGGCGTCGCGGACAGGTAGATCGTCTGGCCGATGCGCTCCAGGAACTCCTCCCACTTCAGCGGGCGGTTGTCCATCGCGCTGGGCAGCCGGAACCCGTGCTCGACCAGGGTGCGCTTGCGCGACATGTCGCCTTCGTACATCGCGCCGATCTGCGGCGTGGTCTGGTGCGACTCGTCGAGGACGAGGAGGAAGTCCTCGGGGAAGTAGTCGAGCAGGGTGTTGGGCGCGGTGCCGGGGCCACGGCCGTCGATGTGGCGGGAGTAGTTCTCGATGCCGGAGCAGCTGCCGACCTGCCGCATCATCTCGATGTCGTACGTGGTGCGCATGCGCAGCCGCTGGGCCTCCAGCAGCTTGCCCTGCCGCTCCAGCTCGGCGAGCCGCCCCTCCAGCTCCTTCTCGATGCCGCTGATGGCCCGCTCCATGCGCTCGGGGCCGGCGACGTAGTGGGAGGCCGGGAAGATGTACAGCTCCTCGTCCTCGGTGATCACCTCGCCGGTCAGCGGGTGCAGCGTGGCGAGCTTCTCGATCTCGTCGCCGAACATCTCGATGCGGACGGCGAGCTCTTCGTACTGCGGGATGATCTCGACCGTGTCGCCGCGCACCCGGAACGTGCCGCGGGTGAACGCCAGGTCGTTGCGGGCGTACTGCATGGCGACGAGCCGGCGCAGCAGCTCGTCGCGGTCGATCTCGTCGCCGACCCGCAGCCGCACCATGCGGTCGACGTACTCCTGCGGGGTGCCCAGGCCGTAGATGCAGGACACCGACGCGACCACGATCGTGTCACGGCGGGTCAGCAGCGAGTTGGTCGCCGAGTGCCGCAGCCGCTCCACCTCGTCGTTGATCGAGGAGTCCTTCTCGATGAAGGTGTCGGTCTGCGGGACGTACGCCTCGGGCTGGTAGTAGTCGTAGTAGGAGACGAAGTACTCGACGGCGTTGTTCGGCAGCATCTCGCGCAGCTCGTTGGCGAACTGCGCGGCGAGCGTCTTGTTCGGCTGCATGACGAGCGTGGGACGCTGCAACTTCTCGATCAGCCAGGCGATGCTCGCGGTCTTTCCCGTGCCGGTCGCGCCGAGGAGCACCGCGTCCTTGTCGCCGCGCGTGATCCGCTTCTCCAGCTCCGCGATGGCCTGCGGCTGGTCGCCGGACGGGGTCATGTCGGTGACGACCTCGAAGGGCGCCACCTTACGCTGAAGATCGGTGACAGGCCGCACGCTGCTCCTCCGATGAAAGATCACTGCCGCCTCGGCGGCCCCTGGTCCGGGCGGGCCGACGGCCACGGTCCCCGGTAAGAGTTTCAACCTACGCCCCGCCACCGACATTCCGAGCCGACCCGGGAGGGGCGGACCGCTCAGGTCCCGGGTTCTCCCGGCGTGACCAGGCCCGTCTCGTAGGCGACGACGATCGCCTGGGCGCGGTCGCGCAGGCCGAGCTTGGACAGGATCCGCGCCACGTGGGTCTTCACGGTGGTGTCGCTGACGTGGAGCCGGCCGGCCAGCTCGGCGTTGCTCAGCCCCCGGGCCAGCAGCCGGAGCACGTCCAGCTCACGCGGGGTGAGCGTCGACAGGTCGCGGTGCAGGGTCGCGGCCTGCTCGTCGCGGCGGGCGAACCGCTCGACGAGGCGGCGGGTGATGCTCGGGGCGAGCAGCGCGTCCCCGGAGCGCACCAGGCGCACCGCGGCGACCAGGTGCTCCGGCGAGACGTCCTTGAGCAGAAAACCGCTGGCGCCCGCGCTCAGCGCCGCGTAGACGTACCGGTCGAGGTCGAAGGTGGTCAGGATGATGACGCGAGGGGCGTCCGGGCCGGCGGCCAGGATGCGCCGGGTCGCCTCCAGCCCGTCGACCTCCGGCATCCGGATGTCCATGAGCACGACGTCGGGGCGGGTCTGGCGCACGGCGTCGACCGCCTTAGCCCCGTCGGCGACCTCGGCGACCACGTCGATCCCCTCGGCGGCGAGGATCATCGCGAAGCCGGTGCGGACCAGCGCCTGATCGTCGGCGATGACCACCCGCAGGGACTCGGTCACTCCTCCCCCACCGGGATCACGGCGCGCACCCGGTATCCGCCGACGGGACGCTCGCCGGCCTCCAGCGTTCCGCCGTAGACGGCGAGCCGCTCGCGCAGGCCGATCAGGCCCCGGCCGCTGCCGGAGCGGGCCGACGCCGAGGACGTGCCGCCGGTGTCGGTCACCTCGATCCGCAGCTCGCGAGGGCCGTACGCGACGGTGATCGTCACATGGGCCCCGGCCGCGTGCTTGACCGTGTTGGTCAGCGCCTCCTGCACCACCCGGTAGGCCGCCAGGTCGGTCCCGGCCGGCAGCGGCACCGGCGTGCCGGTGACGGTCAGCTCCACGGGCACTCCCGTCTCGCGGACGCGCGCGGCCAGCGCCGACACCTGGTCCAGGCCCGGTGGCGGAGCGAGGTCCTCCGGTGCGGTCTGGTCCGGGTCGTCGCCGTTCATGGTGAGCAGGCCCATGACGTGCCGGAGCTCGGTCATCGCGGTCCGGCCGCCGGACTCGACGGCCAGCAGCGCCTGCTCGGCCCGCTCGGGCGCCGCCTTCATCACCTTGCGCGCGGCACCGGCCTGAACCACCATCATGCTGACATTGTGCGTGACGACGTCGTGCAGTTCCTGCGCGATCCGGGAACGCTCGAGCTCCACCGCCCGCCGCGTCGCGGCCTGTTGCTCCGCCTCCAGGGTCTGTACACGCTGCTTCCAGATGTGGATCGTGTTGGCCGCGAGCCCCACCGGGATCAGGAGGAGAAACGTGACGAAGCCGGGTCTGATGGCGGGCACGCTCGCCTTGTGGGCTCCCACGATCAACCCGGTGCCCACCAACGCGCTCGCGATCGCGAGAACCCGGTAGGGGCTGTACATCGCGGCGCCGTAGGCCGCGATCACGCAGGCGGTGAAGGTGAACGTGGGATCGAAGCCCGGACTGAGGTGGTAGAGCTGCGACGCGCCGATCACCACCCAGAACACCGCCAGGGGATACCGCCGGCGCGCGACCAGCGGTAGTGCGGTCAGGACAGCCAGGAGCAACTGCCAGGGGTGGACCGCGCCGTAGTGGTGAAGCGGGCCGGGACCGGGCGCGGGAGGGGCGGGCGGGATGGGTGCGCCGGCCGGCGTCAGGGGGTCCGGCTGGAAGACCGGACTCGGCCTGCCGACCTGGTCGTCTCGGCTCAGCGCGCCGCTCACCGTGCCCACGGCCAGGGCGGCAGCGAGGATCGCGTCGGCCGCCCAGGCCCAGCGCGACAGGCGAGGCGGCGGAGTCGTCGCACGCCGCAGCACGGCGACGCCGATGTTCCATCGGCCCGCGACCTGCGTTCTGTTCACCGGCACAGTGTCGCAACCGCCCGCGTCCCGCCACATCCGTCCCCATGACGAGAGTCTCCGTCGCACCGGCGTACATCGCAGTGATGACCCGCCGCCCCGTCCCCCTGGCGGAGGACCGGAGTTCGTCACGACTGCCGACGCGCCGGGCACCGTGCCGCTCCTAGCGTCGTCGCGTCGAAACCGCCCCGATCCCCTGGAGGACCCGTGAGCGCGCCGATCATCGAGATCCGCGACGTGAGCAAGAGATACGACGCGGGACGGCCCGCGCTGGCCGGCCTGAGCCTGGAAGTACGCGCCGGTGAGGCGCTGGCCGTACTCGGCCCATCGGGCAGCGGCAAGTCGACCCTGCTCAACATGGTCGCCGGGCTGGACAAGCCCAGCGACGGCAGCGTCACCGTGGACGGCGTCCGCGTCGACGCGCTGAGCGAGGCCGCCCTGGCGAAGTACCGGCGGGAACGCATCGGCATGGTCTTCCAGTTCTTCAACCTCCTGGACGACCTGACCGTCGAGGACAACGTCCTGCTGCCGGCCCAGCTGGCCGGCATGCCACGGGGGAAGGCCCGCGTCCGTACGGCCGAACTACTCGAACACCTCGGAATCGCCCGGCACGCCCGTGCCTTCCCCGGCCGGCTGTCCGGCGGGGAGCGCCAGCGCGTCGCCGTCGCCCGGGCGCTCATGAACCGCCCCCCGCTGCTGCTGGCCGACGAACCGACCGGCGCGCTGGACACCGCGTCCGCCGCGGACGTCACGGAACTGCTGGTCGAGCTCAACCGGACCGGGCAGACGATCCTGCTGGTCACCCACGACACGGCGCTCGCCGCTTCCTGCGCGTCCAGGACCATCGAGCTCGTCGACGGCAGGATCGTCCGCGACGTCCGGACGGCCGTCCGATGAGCGCTCTCGGCAAGGTCGTGCGCGCCGGCGTCGGACGGCGCCGGGTCCAGACTCTGGTGATGGCGCTGACCACGATGCTGGCGGTCACGGCGTCGGTGCTGGCCGCCGGTCTCCTCGTGGCGTCGCAGGCGCCGTTCGACCGCGCCTTCGCCAGGCAGAAAGGCGCACACCTGACCGCGCAGTTCGACGGATCCAAGGTCACCGCCGAGCGGGTCGCGACCACCGCGCACGCCCCGGGCGTGACGGCCGCCGCCGGGCCGTTCCCCGTCCTCGCCCTGCGCCCGCGCCCCGGCCGGAACCGATTCGGCCTACCGGCGGGCGACCTGCTACCGCCCATGGCGATCGTCGGCCGGTCCACCCCGGGCGGACCGGTCGACGACATCGACCTCGCCGCCGGCCGATGGGCCACCGGGCCCGGACAGATCGTGATGGCCGAAGGCGACGGCCCGCCGATCGACATCGGGGACCAGATGACCTTCCCCGACGCGCCGGGCGACCCGACGCTGACCGTCGTCGGGGTGGCCAAGTCGGTGGGCGCGAGCGCCGAGGCATGGGTGTCTCCGGCACAGCTCGCGGCGTTGACCGCGCCCGGCCGCACCCCCGCCCATCAGATGCTCTACCGCTTCACCAGAGCCGCCACCGACGCCCAGATCGCCGCCGACCGCGCCGCGATCACCGCCGCCGTGCCGCCGGGATCGATGACCGGCAGCGCGTCCTACCTGAAGATCAGACTGGCCGCGAGCCGCAACTCGGCGACGTTCGTCCCGTTCGTGGTCACCTTCGCGGTGCTCGGCCTGTTCATGTCGGTCCTGGTCATCGGGATCGTCGTCAGCGGCGCGGTCAGCGCCGCGACCCGGCGTATCGGAATCCTGAAGTCCCTCGGCTTCACCCCGGCACAGGTCGTGCGGGCCTACGTCGCACAGGCGCTGATCCCCGCGACCGTCGGCACCGTCCTGGGCGTCCTCTTCGGCAACCTGTTGTCGGTCCCGATCCTGGGCGAGGCGGAACGCGCGTACGGCACCGGGACCCTGACGATCGCCCCGTGGATCGACCTCGCGGTCCCCGCCGCCGCTCTCGCCGCGGTCGCCGCCACGGCGCTGGTGCCCGCGCTACGTGCCGGCCGGCTGCGGACCGTCGAGGCGATCGCCATCGGCCGCACTCCGCGAGCCGGACGGGGACGCGCGGTCCGGCACCTGCTCGGCCGGCTGCCGCTGCCGCGCCCGGTGAGCCTCGGCCTGGCCACCCCCTTCGCCCAGCCCGCGAGGTCGGCCACGATCGGCGCGGCCGTGGCCTTCGGCACGATCGGGGTCACCTTCGGCGTCGGCCTGGCCATGTCGCTCGGCGACATTCAGGACGGCCTCAACCGCCGGACCCCCGGCACGGTCGTGGTCCAGGCGGTTCCGGCGCCTGGTTCCGGCGCGCTCCGGACGGCCGACCCGAATGCGATCGCCGAGAAGATCCGTGCGCAACCGGGAACCCGGCGGTTCTTCAGGACGGGCCAGGCCCGGGTCGGCGTGGCGGGGTTGACCGGCGCGACGACCGTGATCGCCTTCCACGGCGACTCGTCCTGGGGCTCGTACCAGATGGTCTCCGGCTCCTGGTTCAGCGGCCCGGGCCAGGCGGTGGTCCCCTCAGGCTTCCTCAAGGCCACCGGATCGCACATCGGGAGCACCGTCACCCTGACCGGCGACGGCCGTACGGCCCCGGTACGGATCGTCGGCGAGGCCCTCGACCTGCGCGAGGAAGGCATGACCGTCCTGACCGACGACGCGTCCCTGGCCGGCCTCGGTGTCTCCGTCATCCCGGGGTCGACCGAGTTCGCCGTCGACCTCCGGCCGGGAACCGATACCCAGGCGTACGTGAACTCCCTCAATGCGGCCCTGCGCCCGATCGGCGTCACCGCCGAGACGAATTCCGGGGAGGTGAGCAGCATCGTCGTCGCCATGGACACGCTGGCCGCGATACTCGCGCTGATGCTGCTCACCGTGGCCGGTCTCGGCGTCCTCAACACGGTCGTGCTCGACACCCGCGAACGCGTCCACGACCTGGGAGTGCTGAAGGCACTGGGCATGTCACCGAGACAGACGGTCGCCATGGTCATCACGTCGGTCGCCGGGATCGGCCTGCTCGCCGGTGCGCTCGGGGTCCCGATCGGCGTCGCGCTGCACGACTACGTGCTGCCGGTCATGGGCCACGCCGCAGGCACGAGGTTCCCGGCGGCGGACATCGCCGTGTACGACCTGCCGGTGCTGGCCCCGCTCGTCCTGGGCGGGCTGGTCCTCGCGACGGCGGGCGCGCTGCTCCCGGCCGGCTGGGCCGCCCGAACCCGCACCGCCACCGCCCTGCGCACCGAGTAGACGTGGCGGGAGGCGGACGCGGTGGCGCGTCCGTCTCCCGTGGTGCGGCCGATCGCGGGTCCTGAACAGGCTCGGCAGGCGTGGGCAGGGCTGCCACCCCTGCCGAGCCGGCCGCTGTGATCCTCAGCGGCGACATGCCCGGCATCGCGGTCCTACAGGACCCGCGTTACCGAATGTCAACATGAGTGTCATCTCCGAAACATGGCGTTCTCGCCCGGCGGTCCCTCCGGCGGAGCATGATCATTGCCGAGCCCACCCCCCGTCGCCGAAGGATGGCCATGGCCGCACGCCTCGTCGTCGTCTCACTCGCCTCGGCAGTCCCCCTCGCGCTCACCGGCACCGCCTCCGCCGCCACGTCGGTGGCCGACGTCGGGCACCGCGGCGCCTCCGCGTACGCGCCGGAGAACACCCTCGCGTCCTTCCGGCAGGCCAAGACCAGGCACGCGGACTACTTCGAGCTCGACGTCCAGCAGACCAAGGACCACAAGCTGGTCATCATGCACGACGCGACGCTCAGCCGGACCACCAACGTCGAGAAGGTCTACCCGCACGGGTCGCCCTGGCGGGTCCGCGACTACACGCTCAAGCAGATCAAGCGGCTCGACGCGGGCTCGTGGTTCTCGGCCAAGTACAAGGGCGAGCGGGTGCCGACCCTGGACGAGACCCTGAACGGCATGCAGAGCACCGGCCTCAAGCTCCTTCTCGAGATCAAGAACCCGTCCCTGTACCCGGGCATGACGAACCGGATCGCGGCCGACCTGCGGACCCACCCGTACTGGCTGCGCCCCGGCCACCTGATCGTGCAGAGCTTCGAGTGGTCCTCGCTCAAGACGTTCCACAAGCTGCTGCCGGCGGTGCCGCTCGGCGTGCTCGGCACGCCCACCACCGGGCAACTATCCGCCGTCGCGAAGTACGCCAAGTACGTCAACCCCACGTACAAGGACGTCACGTCCGGCTACGTGAAGAGCGTGCACAAACGCCACCTGAAGATCTTCGTGTGGATCGTCAACGACCGCACCACGATGCGCCGGATGATCGGCTACGGCGTCAACGGGATCATCACCAACCGCCCGGACACCCTCCGCTCCGTGCTCAAGGGTTAGAGGGTGTCCGGCGGATCTCCGTCCGCCCGCACGGCGACCAAGACACGCCGGACACCCCCTAGACGAACTCGCAGTAGGCGGCGGTGGCGTCGTCGTGCCGCTTGTTCCGGGGCCACCGCTGCCCGTGCGGGTCGGAACGCTCGGCCTCACGGACCTGCTCGATCAGCGCCACCGGGCCCCGCTCGGCCAGGGTGGCGAGCGTGCCCGGCCAGTCGGCCAGGCCGAACCGGTCGGCCAGCCGGGTGGCGCCGTCGGTGAGCAGCGCCGCCCGGCGCACGTCGCGCAGCGGCGCGCTCCCGGTGAGCGCCTGCCCGGCCACGCGCGGGTCGGCGGCGGCGAACCCGCTGCCCTCGGCGGTCAGGGCCGTGACCTCCCCGCCCTGGTCGAGCAGCAGCGTGGAGTCCGACAGCACCAGGTAGTCGGCGACCTCGTCGCGCACGCGCAGCGCGACGACGGTCGTCGCCGGGGTCCAGGGGTGGGCCAGGTCGCAGCGGCCACCGTGCGCGGCGGCCGTCTCGGTGATCGCCTGCGCGAGTGCGGCCGCCGGGTCCTGCCCGTGGTCGAGGAGGGCGGCGAGCAGCCGGGTCGCGAGCCGCCCGACGTACCACGGGCGGCCGTGCACACAGCCGGTCTCGAGATCCATCGGGATGCTCATGCCGTCCAGCACGACGGCGGCGCCGAGCGCGGTCGCGACGAAGTCCTCATTCGGCCGAGCCGGACTGCCCTGATCGGTCGCCCAGGTCACCCGCATCATCAGCCACTCCCCACGTCGGTACGGTGCGCCGGCCCCGCGATCGCCCAAGTGGTCCGCGTCATCACGGGTCGCCCACCGTCACGCCGGCGCGCCGGGTCAGCTCGGCCCACAGTTCGTCGACCTGCGCCGCGAGCTTCTCAAGGGTGCCGGAGTTGTCGATGACCCGGTCGGCGATGGCCAGCCGCTGCTCCCGGGTGGCCTGGGCGGCGATGCGGGCGCGCGCGTCCGCATCGGTCATGCCGCGCAACCCGGTCAGCCGCCGCACCTGCTCCTCGACGGGCGCGTCGACGACCACCACGAGGTCGTACATGCCCGCCAGACCGTTCTCGGCGATCAGCGGCACGTCGTAGACGACGATCGCGTCCGGCGGCGCCTGCTCGACGAGCTCGCGCATCCGCTCCCCCACCCGCGGGTGGACGATCGCGTTGAGCCGCGCGCGCTTCGCCTCGTCGGCGAACACGATCGAGCCCAGCTTCTCCCGGTCCAGGGAGCCGTCCGCGAGCAGCACGCCCTCGCCGAACTCGGCGACGACCTCGCCCAGGCCGGGCGTGCCCGGCTCGACCACCTCCCGGGCGACGGCGTCGGCGTCGACGATCACCGCGCCGCGCGCCGACAGCCCCCGGGACACCTCGCTCTTGCCCGACCCGATGCCTCCGGTCAACCCCACACTCAGCACGCCCGCGAGCGTACTCACTCCTCCGGCGCGGCGGCCAGGAGACCCTTGCGCATGTGGACGAGCATGAGGTGGTCGGCTACCCGCTCCCGGCTCGTCTCGGCGTAGCCGAGCCGCCGGTACAGGCGCAGGTTCCCCTCGCTGAGGTGCCCGGTGAACAGCACACACGCGTCGGCCCGCCCGGCCGCCTCCGCCTCCAGTGCCCGCATCAGCGCCGCGCCGATCCCCCGCCCCTGCAGGTCGGGGACGACGACGAGGCGGCCGACCAGGCACGTGCGCTCGTTGAACCGGCCGCGGATCGACCCGACGAGCCGCGGCCCGACGCTCGCCTTGAGGACCAGCGACTCGGCGATCATCTTCCGGATCTGGTCGAGGGACTCGACCAGCGGCGGCAGGAACGGGTCACCGTGCAGCTGCGCCTCGGTGACGTACGCGGCGCGCTGCACGGTGAGGATCTCGCCGGCGTCGTCGACGCCGGCGTGCTCGATCCGGACCTCGTCCATCCTCAGCCCACCACGCGGACGGTCGCGGCCACCGGGTAGTGGTCCGAGGCCCGGTGGGAGGAGTCGACCGCGCTGTTGTCGAAGCCGAGGTCGTCGCTGCCGAGGATCCAGTCGACGCGCCCGCCGCCCGTCGTGGTCGGCGGTGGGGACTCGATCGGGCTGCCCAGGCCGCTCTGCGCGGACAGCCGGCTGAGCTCCGGGCTGCCCGGGCCGGCGCCCATGTCCCCGGCGATGACCGTACGGGGGGCGCCGCTCCACAGCTGCAGCAGCTTGACGATCTCGGCCTGCCGGGTCTGGGTCCGGTCGGCGCCCTGCTGGAGCTGGACGGACCACACGTCGGCGGTGCGTCCGCCGCCGGCGTCGATCCGCGCCCAGACGTAGCCGGGGGCCTGCGGGCCCGCGCCCACGGGCAGCCGTCCGGTCCCGGTGGCCTTGACCCGCAGCCGGGTCAGCACCGCGTTGCCGTACTGGTGGTCGGCGGCCGGCCCCCACACGAGCCGCATCTTCAGCCGCCGGGCCAGCCAGGACGCGACGTCCACGGTCCCTGACATGGGGCGGCCCCGGCCGACCTCCTGCAGCGCCACGACGTCGGCGTGCTGCGCCTCGATCGCGCGGGCGACCGCCTCCGGGTCCAGCCGTCCCCCGCCGCCGACCGCGTCGTGGACGTTGTACGAGACGAGGCGGAACGTGCCCGGCAGGGATGCCGCACCGGTCACCGACGGCGCGGTGACCGCGTAGATCACCGGGACGGCCACGAGCACCAGCGCCGCCGCGCCGGCGCCGAGGGCGCGGATCGCCGAACGGGCCGGCAGCGGACCGCCGCGCGCGGCGGCGATCGCCGACAGCAGCCCGAGGGCGATGCCCGCCAGGCCGGGCAGGACCTTGTTCGGCAGGGGCAGCGGGTGGATGTAGTGCAGCTGGTAGGGCAGGAGGACGACCAGGATGCCGAGGCCGCCGAGGGCCGCTCCCAGGTCGATGCGCCAGGCCCGGCCGCCGGTGTCGGCGACCTTGACGTTCGGCGGCGGCCCGCCCCGCTCGGCGGGACGGCCGCGGTAGCCGCCGCGCCGCAGCGGCACCCGCGAGGCGACCGCCAGCAGCCACGCCGACAGCACCTGCCCGACGATGACCGTCGCGATCGCCACCGCGCCGGTCAGGCCGTACCGGCCGGTGACCGCCGCCGCGCCCACGCCGAGGATCGTCCCGCCGAACACGCACACCCCGCCGGGCACGGCCGCGACGGCCAGGCCCGAGGACAGGAACGCCAGGCTCAGCGCCTGGCCGAGCAGGACGACCGCGCCGGCGACGGCCAGCGGCAGCGCTCCGCTGGAGGACGTGAACGCCGGACTGGAGAGCACGAGGATCTGCAGGGCCAGGAACGGCCCCAGCGCGGCCGCGCCGAGCGCGTCACGCCAGCCGATCACCGGCGCCTCGACCGGTGGCGTGCGCAGCCATGCGACGAGCGCTGCCGCACCGCCGGCGACGACCAGCAGGGTGACGATCCAGGCGGCGACGCCCGGGCGGGAGGGCGGGTCCCACGTGCCGAACGCCAGCCGCAGCGCGGTGTCGCCGGTGAGCCCGGCGGTCGCCGCGACCGCGAACCCGGTGCCGGACAGGCCGCGCGCCGCCTCGTACAGCGCCGTGACCGCGAGCATCCCGAACACCGCGCCCGCGAAGGCGAGCCACAGCGCCGGCGACAGGGCCTGCATGGCCAGCCGAACCAGCAGCAGCCCACCGACCCCGGCGACCAGCAGGCCGCGGGGCCCGGCGACCGCCCGGACGGCGGGCGCCAGGACACTGGCCAGGCCGGACAGGAGGATCACCAGGGTGGCGGTGACCGCCCCGCCGGACTCGGTGAAATGCCCGAACGCGGGGAACGCCGTCCGTAGCACCGCGGCGAGCACCGCGACGGTGACCGCGATCAGCGAGATCCGCGACAGCTCCTGGGGAACGACCGGGGGCCCCGCCGAAACGACGGGACCCCCAGATCGGACGCGTGAGTGAGAATCGACCATAACGTGGTCTTCTACTCCTCGCCGTTATTTGATTGTCGTCTTACTCCTGGCCGCCGGACAGCTTCTCGCGGAGCGCCGCGAGCGCCTCGTCGGAAGCGAGGGCACCGCCGGTCTCACCGCCCTGAGGCTGCTCGGTGTTGTACGACTGCGGGCCGGCCGCCTCGGCCTCGGCGCGGCGGGCCTCCTCGACCTGCTTCTTGTGGGCGTCGAAGCGGGTGCGGGCCTCGGCGTACTGCCGCTCCCAGGTCTCCCGCTGCTCGTCGAAGCCCTCGAGCCAGTCGCCGGTCTCCGAGTCGAAGCCCTCGGGGTACTTGTAGTTCCCCTGCTCGTCGTACTCGGCGGGCATGCCGTAGAGCGTCGGGTCGAACTCCTCGTCGGTGAACGTCCCGCCGGTCTCGTTGGCCTGCTTCAGCGAGAGGCTGATGCGGCGCCGGTCGAGGTCGATGTCGATGATCTTGACGAAGATCTCGTCGCCGACCTGGACGACCTGCTCGGGGATCTCCACGTGGCGCTCGGCCAGCTCGGAGATGTGCACCAGACCCTCGATGCCCTCCTCGACCCGCACGAACGCGCCGAACGGCACCAGCTTGGTGACCCGGCCCGGAACGACCTGGCCGATCTGGTGGGTGCGGGCGAACTGCTGCCAGGGGTCCTCCTGCGTCGCCTTGAGCGACAGCGAGACCCGCTCGCGCTCCATGTCGACGTCGAGGACCTCGACCGTGACCTCCTGGCCGACCTCGACGACCTCGGAGGGGTGGTCGATGTGCTTCCAGGACAGCTCGGAGACGTGCACCAGACCGTCCACGCCGCCGAGGTCGACGAACGCACCGAAGTTGACGATGCTGGACACGACGCCCTTGCGGACCTGGCCCTTCTGGAGGGTGTTGAGGAAGGTCTGGCGGACCTCGCTCTGGGTCTGCTCCAGCCAGGCACGGCGGGACAGGACCACGTTGTTGCGGTTCTTGTCCAGCTCTATGATCTTGGCTTCGAGCTCCCGGCCGACGTACGGCTGAAGGTCGCGAACCCGGCGCATCTCCACCAGCGACGCGGGAAGGAAGCCGCGCAGGCCGATGTCGAGGATGAGGCCGCCCTTGACGACCTCGATGACGGTACCGGTGACGATGCCGTCCTCGTCCTTGATCTTCTCGATCGTGCCCCAGGCGCGCTCGTACTGGGCGCGCTTCTTGGACAGGATCAGACGACCTTCCTTGTCCTCCTTCTGGAGAACAAGGGCCTCGACGTGGTCTCCGACCTTGACGACCTCGTTCGGGTCGACATCGTGCTTGATCGAGAGCTCACGCGAGGGAATGACGCCCTCGGTCTTGTAGCCGATGTCGAGCAAGACCTCGTCTCGATCGACCTTGACGACAGTGCCCTCGACAATGTCGCCGTCGTTGAAGTACTTGATGGTCTCGTCGATCGCCGCGAGGAAGGCTTCCTCGGACCCGATGTCGTTGACCGCTACCTGCGGGGTACTCGAGGTGGCCTCGGTGCTGCTCGTCATGTGTGGGATGGCTCCGGGTACGGACATGCGTAGTTGCCTGTGCTGCGCGGAGGGCCAGTTATCCGTCCCTGCCGATGAACCGGCGGCGTGACCATACCGATGTCGACGTGACCGAGCGCGAGCCTGCTCTGTCCGAGGCGCGCGCAGGCCCACAGCGCAGCGATCAGAATATGGGACCATAGCGGGTGCGGTCAATCTCACGGACGCTCAGTAGGGGCACGCGTGGTCGCCGACTCCCTTGGCAAGATAGATCATCTTAGCCTGCGGGAAGGCCACCGTGGCTGGATCCCCGTCGGATGTGTAGCGCTTGTCCGGATTGCGGGCCAGCCAGTCGAGCCAGGCGATCGAGCAGAACTGCCGACAGTCGTCTTCCCTTATCCGGCCGTCGTCGCGGATCCGCGGGATCTGCCGAGGATCATAGTCCTTCGTGAAGGGCGAGTCGGCCGGACGCCACCCGGCGAGGAACATTCCTCGGAAGTTCCACTGGGCTCCGCCCGCCTCACCGTGCTCGGCCCACGCCAGCCGCGCCGGCGCCCCGAAGGGGAAGGCGAACGTCACCGCCGGGACACCCGTCGCATCCATGATCATCTTCTGGTCGGTGCCGATCTCCTTGGCCACCGCGCCGTGGCTCATCCCGGTCATGTCCAGGTGGTGGGTGGTGTGGTTGGCGACCTCGTACCCGCGCTGGACCAGCCAGTGCATCGCGCCCGCCGCCCGGTCCCCCAGCGCGAACGGATCGGCGTTGACGAAGAACGTCGCGACCGGCCGGAACCCCGGGTGCTCCCGGGCCACCCGCTCGATCACCCCGACCGCGGTGTCGGGCGCCGGATTCCCGGCCGCGTCGAACGCCACGTGGGTCGGCGAGCCGTCGTCGAAGGTCAGCACGACCGGATGCCGGCCGGCCGGAACGTTCATCCGGCCCGTGGCGAACTCCGACGCCGTCACGGGCACGTAGCCCTCCTGCGCCAGCCGGGTGAACTCCGCGTACAGCTGCGCGGGCGTGCGGTCCAGGGACACCAGCGGCTTGGCCAGCACCCGGTGGATCATCAGGATCGGGACCTGGCCGAGCTCGTTGGCGCCGACGGCGCGTGCCGCCGCGGCCGCCTTCGCGTGATCGAACGCCGGACTCGGCGGCGCGGCGGCCGGGCTCGGCGGCGCCACCGCCCGGCGGCCCCGGCCGGTGCCGCGCGCCGGCGACGCCGTCGAAGCGGCCACCTCGGAGCCCATGCGGCGCGCGTTCGCCTTGGGCGCGCGGCCGCCATGCCCTGCCGACGGCAGTAGCAGGCCGACGGCCACGGCGGCGGCGATCAGGAAGGCGGCGAGTCGGTGAAGGTGCGGCACGGGTCCCCCCAGGAGTTCGGGCCCACGACGATCTATGAGACCGTGCGCACCGTTACTTCCCGCTCACCGGATCTTGCAACCGCCTCCGGGGGACCCACCCGAACTCCGTACCGGTCCGCCGCGGAGCGGCCCGCGCTCAGTGGCCGGCGTCCTGCCAGGTGCGGCCGGTGCCCATCGAGACGTCGAGGGGCACGCGCAGGTCGTACGCGCCGGACATCTGCTCGCGTACGAGGGCCCGCAGCGCGTCCAGCTCGCCGGACGCCACCTCGAAGATCAGCTCATCGTGGACCTGCAGCAGCATCCGCGACCGCAGGTCGGCCGCGCGCATCGCCCGGTCGACGCCCAGCATCGCGACCTTGATGATGTCGGCCGCCGACCCCTGGATCGGCGCGTTCAGCGCCATCCGCTCGGCCATCTCCCGCCGCTGCCGGTTGTCCGACGTCAGGTCCGGCAGGTAGCGCCGCCGCCCCATGATCGTCTCGGTGTAGCCGTCCTGCCGGGCCTTGACCACGATGTCCTGCAGGTAGTCGCGGACCCCGCCGAACTGCTCGAAGTACTCCGCCATGAGCGCCCGCGCCTCGTCGGGCGTGATCCGCAGCTGCTGTGCCAGCCCGAACGCCGACAGGCCGTACGCCAGGCCGTAGTTCATCGCCTTGATCCGCGACCGCAGCTCGCCGTCGATCTGCTCGGGCGGCAGCCCGAACACCCGCGACGCCGTGATCGTGTGGAAGTCCGCGCCGGACCCGAACGCGTCGATCAGCGCGGCGTCCTCCGACAGGTGCGCCATGATCCGCAGCTCGATCTGGCTGTAGTCGGCGGTGAGCAGGCAGTCGTAGCCCTCCCCGACCATGAACCCCTCGCGGATCTGCCGGCCCTCGGCCGTGCGGATCGGGATGTTCTGCAGGTTGGGGTCGGCCGAGGACAGCCGCCCGGTGGCCGCGACCATCTGCCCGAACGTCGTGTGGATGCGCCCGTCATCATCGGCCATCGGGATCAGCGAGTCGACCATGCTCTTGAGCTTGGCCACCTCGCGGTGCCGCAGCAGGTGCTCCAGCACCGGGTGGGCGGTCTGGGCGAACAGGCTCGTCAGCGCGTCGGAGTCGGTGGTGTAGCCGGTCTTGGTGCGGCGCGTCTTCGGCAGCTCCAACTCGTCGAACAGCACCTGCTGGATCTGCTTGGGCGACCCGAGGTTGAACTCGTGCCCGATCGCCTCCCAGGCGGCCTCCTCCATCGCCTTGACCTCGGCGCCGAACGTCGCCGACAGCTTGGCCAGGTAGTCGATGTCCAGGGCCACACCGACGCGCTCCAGGCCCGCCAGGACGTCCACGAGGGGCAGCTCCACCTCCTGCAGCAGCCGGGTCGCGCCCCGCCGCTCCAGGTCCGCGTCGAGCGCCTCGGCGAGGTCGACGACCGCCCGCGCCCGTACGACCAGGTCGAAGGCGGCCTCCTGCTCGCCGGAGCCGTCGATGGTCAGCTGGCCGCCGTCGTCGGCCTCCTTGCGCAGCTCCCGGTGGAGGTAGCGCAGGACCAGATCGCCCAGGTCGAAGGAGCGCTGGCCGGGCAGCGCGAGGTAGGCGGCCAGGGCCGTGTCACTGGTCACGCCGTCGAGGCGCATCCCGCGCGCGGCGAACGCCAGCATCGGGCCCTTGGCGTCGTGCACGGCCTTCGGCCGCTTCGGGTCGGCCAGCCACGCGGCGAGCGCCCGCTCGTCGTCCTCCGGCAGCTCCACTGGGTCGATGAAGGCGCCCGCGCCGGACTGGGTGGCCAGCGCGATGCCGGTGATGTCGCCGGTGCCCCGACCCCACGTGCCGGTGACCGCGACCCCGACCCGGCCCTCCCCGGCGGCGTGCTCCTCCAGCCACGCGGCGACCTCGCCCGGCCCCGGCCGGGCCATCTCGACCTCGAAGCCCTCCTCGGCCTCCGGCTCGACCGCCGACAGCGTGGCGTACAGCCGCTCCCGCAGCACCCGGAACTGCAGGGTGTCGAACAGGGTGTGGATCTCGTCGCGGTCCCACTGCCCGATCACCAGCTCCGTCGGCGCCGCGTCGAGCGGCACGTCGCGGACCAGCTCGTTGACCTGGTAGTTGCGCATGACCTCGCCGAGGTGCTCGCGCAGGCTCGCCCCGGCCTTGCCCGTGATCTCCTCGACGTGCTCGATCACGCCGTCGAGCCCGTCGTACTTGGTGATCCACTTCGCGGCGGTCTTCGGGCCCACGCCCGGCACGCCCGGCAGATTGTCGCTGGTCTCCCCCACCAGGGCGGTCAGCATCCGGTGCCGCTCCGGCGGCACGCCGTACTTCTCCTCGACCGCCTCGGGCGTCATCCGGGCCAGGTCGGACACGCCCTTGCGCGGGTACAGCACCGTGCAGTGCGGGCCGACGAGCTGGAAGGCGTCACGGTCGCCGCTGACGATCGACACGTCCATGCCCTGCTCGACGGCCTGCGTGGCGAGCGTGGCGATCAGGTCGTCGGCTTCGTAGCCCGCGACGGACAGCCGCGGGATGCGCAGCGCGTCGAGCACCTCGAAGATCAGGCTGATCTGGCTGCGGAAGTCGTCCGGCGTCTCCCGCCGGTTCGCCTTGTACTCGACGTAGGTCTCGTGCCGGAACGTCGGCTCGGACCGGTCGAAGCACACCACGACATGGGTGGGCCCCTCGTCGCGCAGCACATTGATCAACATCGACGTGAAGCCGTACACCGCGTTGGTCGGCTGACCCGTCGTGGTCGAGAAGTTCTCGATGGGCAGCGCGAAGAACGCCCGGTAGGCCAGGGAATGCCCGTCCAGGAGCAGCAGGCGCGCGTTTTCAGAGGTCGCTTCCGTCGTCACCACGCCAGCAGCCTAGTCTTCCGCTACGACAGTTCCACGCACGTGATGGAGGTTTCATGAGCAGCGCCGACGGCGGCCCCGTGAACGATCTCGGCGGCATCGAACCGCGCGGCGACCTCGCCACGGCGATGGGCGTCGAGCTCCTCGAGGCGAGCCCCGAGCGCGTCGTGGCCCGCATGCCCGTCAAGGGCAACACCCAGCCGTACGGCGTCCTGCACGGCGGCGCCTCCTGCGTGCTGGCCGAGTCCACCGGCTCCGTCGGCGCGGCCCTGCACGCCGGACCCGATCGCATCGCCCTCGGCATCGAGATCAACGCGACCCATCACCGCGCCGCCACCAGCGGACACGTCACCGCCGTCGCCACCCGCCTGCACGGCGGACGCACGCTGGCCAGCTACGAGATCGTCATCACCGACGAACAAGGCCGCCGCGTCTGCACCGCCAGACTCACCTGCGCCATCCGCGAACGCGAATAGATTTCTCACATCTTTTGCACCAGTCACTCCAGTCTCGCTACCGTTGTAGGGCAAGAGCCCGGAGCGCTGAGTAGAAAACGTACGACCCGATCCCCCCCCGTGCAGGGCCGGGGAAGGCCTGCACGGGCCGCCGGGCCGGACGGCACCAAAGGCGCTCCGGGCTCATCGTCGTTCCCGGTCTCGATTCGGCCACAGGCGCTCTACGCGTCGGCCACAGGGTCTTTCGCGCGGCCGCCGCCGCCCCTACCGTCGCGCTGTGCGCCCATTCGCGATCACACTCCGCGTGACGCTCCTCACCGCGCTGGCCCTGGCCGCCGCGGGCTGCGGCCACCCCGACCGCGACTACCACATCCCGCCCCAGCCGCTTCCCGAGCACGAGCAGGCGCTGAGCGGCAAGACCGCCATCATCGGCGAGGTCACCTACACCGCGATCGGGCTCCGCGCCAAGATCCCCGAGGTCATCGGCTCACACGGCAGCTGGATCCCCCATGGCCAGTTCGTCCGCGTACGCCTCCTCATGGTCAACCATGGCCGCGAACGCCATGACTTCAACCCCGTCAAGCAGCTCCTCGTCACCGCCGACGGCACCACCCACGCCCCCAGCTACGACGCCATGCAGATCTCCCGCGCACCCAACGGCGTGCAGACCATCGCCTCCCAGGAGATGTGCGCCTTCGACCTGTGGTTCGACGTGCCCGCCAACAGCCGCGTCAAGGCCCTGCGCGTCTACGGCGACCCCTCCTCGTCCAAGCTCGCCGACCAGCTCAAGGGCGCCGCCGTGGCCGGCGCCAAGAACCCCGTCGACATCCCCCTAACGTGAACAGGGGGTGGCGGCCCGCAGCGCGAGCCACCACCCCCCGGACGGGGACCTCAGTCGCTCGGACCGGCGGCCGCCTCCGCGCCGCCACCCAGGTACGCCGCGCGCACCTGCGGGTCGTCCAGCAGCGCGCTCGCCTCCGCGGACTTGACCACCCTGCCGGTCTCCAGGACGTACGCGCGGTGCGCGACCTGCAGCGCCTGCTGGGCGTTCTGCTCCACCAGCAGCACCGTCGTGCCCCGCCGGTTGATCTCCGTGATGATCTCGAAGATCTGCTGGATCAGCTTCGGCGCCAGACCCATCGACGGCTCGTCCAGCAGCAGCACCCTCGGCTTGGTCATCAGCGCCCGGCCGATCGCCAGCATCTGCTGCTCACCGCCGGACATCGTGCCGCCCGCCTGGTTCTTGCGCTCGGCGAGCCGCGGGAACAGGTCGTAGACCTCCTGGAGGTCCTTCTCCACCTCGTCCTTGCGCGCGAACGCGCCCATGTAGAGGTTCTCGACGACCGTCATACCGGGGAAGATGCCACGGCCCTCGGGCGACTGCCCGATGCCCATCAGCACCCGCTTGTGCCCCGGCACCTTGCTGATGTCCTTGCCGTTGAACAGGATCTTGCCGCGCGTCAGCGGACGCAGCCCCGAGATCGTCTTCAGCGTCGTCGTCTTGCCGGCGCCGTTCGCGCCGATCAGCGTGACGACCTCGCCCTCGTCGACCTCCACGGACACGCCCTTGAGCGCCGCGATCTTGCCGTAGTAAACGTGGATGTCCTTGATCTCAAGAAGCATCGGCGGGGACCCCCAGATACGCCTCGATGACCCGCTGGTTGTTCTGGATCTCAGCCGGCAGACCCTCAGCGATCTTCTGACCGAAGTCCAGCACGGCGATCCGGTCGCTGATGCCCATGATCAGGCTCATGTCGTGCTCGATCAGCAGCACCGTGCGCCCGGTGTCCCGGATCTTGCGGATCAGCCCCTGCAACTGCTCCTTCTCCGTCGGGTTCATCCCGGCGGCCGGCTCGTCCAGCAGCAGCAGCTTCGGATCCGTCGCCAGTGCACGCGCGATCTCCAGCCGCCGCTGGTCGCCGTACGGAAGGTTCTTCGCCGTCTCCTCCATCCGCTGGGCGATCCCGACGAACTCCATCAGCTCACGGGCCTTCTCCCGCCCGTCGCGCTCCTCACGGCGGTGCCACGGCAGGCCCAGCGCCGCCGAGGCGATCCCGGCGCGGTGATGCGCGTCCGCGCCCACCATGACGTTCTCCAGCGCCGACATGTTGTGGAACAGCCGGACGTTCTGGAACGTACGCGCCACGCCGCGCTTCGTGACCTGATACCGCTTCTTGCCGTCGATCCGGCCACCGTCGAAGACCACCTGGCCCTCGGTCGGCCGGTACACGCCGGTGACGACGTTGAACACCGTCGTCTTGCCGGCGCCGTTCGGGCCGATCAGCGCGAAGATCTCACCCTCGTTGATCGTCAGGTTGAGATCGTTGATCGCGACGACGCCGCCGAAGCGCATCGTGATGCCGCGGAGATCCAGCATCGGCGTACCGGCTCTCTCCTCCGTCGGCACGGCTGCCGTCTCGCTCATTCGGCCCCCTCACCCGCTCCGACGGTCACCGGACCGCCGACCTCGGCACCCATGCTGCCCATGCCGCCCTCACCCTCGGCGAGCTCCGCCTTACGGCGCCGCGACGGCCACAGACCCTCCGGCCGGAAGACCATCAGGAGGACCAGCACCCCACCGAACACCAGAACCCGGTACTCCTGCAGGCCACGGATCCGCTCCGGGATCCACGCCACCAGGAACGCGCCCAGCATGACGCCGGGCAGGTTGCCCGAACCACCGAGGACCACCGCCGCCAGGATCGTCGCCGACAGGATGAACGGGAAGTTCGTCGGAATGATCGACACCGCCTGCGACGCGTACACCACGCCGCTCGCGCCACCGATCGCCGCACCGATCGCGAACGCCGCCAGCTTGAACTTGAACGTCGGAACGCCCATCAGCTCGGCCGCGTCCTCGTCCTCCCGGATCGACGCCCACGCCCGGCCCACCCGGCTGTTCTCCAGCCGCTTCGCGAAGATGATCGCCAGGACGATCAGGAACAGCATCAGGTAGTAGTACGGCTTGCCGTCCAGCGCGCCGTACTTGAACGGCTGCACCCCGCCGATCCCGATCGCGTCGAACAACCCGTTGTCCGGGATCGTCCACTCGGTCAGCGTCGGCGGATGCGGAATGCCACCGATGCCGTTCGGGCCACCGATGTAGTTCCAGTTGTTCGCCGTGATCCGGACGATCTCTCCGAACCCGAGCGTCACGATCGCCAGATAGTCACCGCGCAGCCGCAGCGTCGGAGCGCCCAGGAGAATGCCCGACCCCGCCGACAGCAGCACGCCGAGGACCAGGATCTCCCAGAAGTCCAGGCCTGCCTTCGTCCCGAGCATGGCCATCCCGTAGCCACCGATCGCGAAGAACGCGACATAGCCCAGGTCGAGCAGACCCGCCTGACCCACCACCACGTTCAGGCCGATCGCCAGCAGGATGTACCCGCCGATCGGGAAGAACAGCAGCGTCGGCCAGTCCGTGTACGGCGACATGAAGCTGCCGATGCCGTCCGCCGGAAGAATGATCGCCACCACGATCAGCAGCAGGTAGACCACCCAGCGCACCCAGCGCGGAGCGGTCGCCCACCGGTCACGGAGCGAATCGAGGAAAGACGAGTACCCGTCCCGCGCACGGGCGAGCGGGTTTCGGTTGGTCGAATCGTTCATGCGCGCGCCTGCTGGAGAGACTCACCGAGAATGCCGGTGGGACGGAACATGAGGACAAGCACCAGAACGCTGAACGCCACGACGTTCTGCCATTCGGAGCCGAAGACCGCGGCGCCCCACATCTCGACGACGCCGAGCACGATACCGCCGACCAGCGCACCGCGGAGATTGCCGATACCGCCCAGCACCGCGGCCGTGAACGCCTTGATGCCCAGGAGGAAGCCGACATCGAACTTCGTCTCCTCGATCCGCAGCATGTACAGCGCCGCCGCCACACCAGCCATGGCACCGCCGAGGGCGAACGTCGCGGTCACGATGCGGTCGATGTTCACGCCCATCAGCACCGCCGTCTCCGGATCCTGCGCCGTTGCGCGGATCCCGCGGCCGAGCTTCGTCCGGTTCACGAACAGATCGAGCGCGACCATCATGAGGACCGCACCGACGATCACGATGAACCGGTCGTTGGCCACCTCGAAGCTGCCGATGTGGATCACATCGCTCCGGTGCACGAAGTGCCCCTGGACCGGCAGCGCGCCCTTCTCCTTCGGCAGGTTGAACGCCTTGGGGATCACCAGCCGCGCGAACAGCTGCTGCAGGAACAGGGACGCGCCGATCGCCGAGATCAGTGCCGCGAGACGCGACGCCCCGCGCCGCCGCAACGGCCGGTACGCCACGTACTCGAGGATCACCGCGCTGCCGCCCGACGCGACACCGCCGACCACCGCGAGCGCCAGCACCAGGCCCACCAGGGCGAAACCGCCCACATTGGCCGGCATGCCGAACGCGTGCAGGGCCCCCAGGACCGCGAACGTCCCGATCATGAAGATCTCGGAGTGCGCGAAGTTGATGAGGCGCAGAACGCCGTAGACCATCGTGTAGCCGAGCGCCACCAGCGCGTAGATCGAGCCCAGCGCCAGCCCATCAATGGTGTACGGCCAGAATTGACTGAAGAGATTGTTCAATGTCGTCGCCTTTGCCGCAGGGGCGGGAGCGCACGTGTCGCTCCCGCCCCTGCGCGTATCTCAAGGCCGCCGTCTGGCAGGCGGGCTACTTGACCGTCGCGTTCTTGGCGTTGCCCAGCAGCGGCAGCTGGTCGCCCTTGACCTGGTAGACGTAGACGTCCGTCGCGGTCGGCTCACCGGTGCTGCTGAACTTGATCTGCTTCGAGACACCCGGCACGTCGATCTTCGACAGGTAGTCGTTGATCTTCTCCGGCGTCGTGTTGCCGGCCTTGACCGCCGAGATGTACGCGGTGGCCGCGTCGTAGCCCTCCGCCGAGTAGATCGCCGGGTCCGCGTTGAACTTGGCCTTGTAGTCGTCGGCGAACTTCTTGCTGGCCGCGCTCGCCGTACCACTCGGGTCGATCAGGCACGGGCAGCCGATGACCGAACCGTCGGCGTTCGTACCGCCGGCGCCCTGCGCCAGACCCTTGTCCAGCGAACCGTCGCCGGACAGGAAGCGGCCCTTCACGCCGCCCTCGCGCAGCTGCTTGATCAGCTTGCCGCCCTGGGCGTAGTAGCCACCGAAGAAGATCGCGTCCGGGTTGAACGCCTTGACCTTGTTGACCGTCGAGGAGTAGTCCGAGGCCTGGATGTCGATCGAGTCCGTGGACGTCTGCGCGCCGGCCTTCTCCACCGTGGACTTCACGGTCGCGGCGAGCGGCTTACCGTACTCGGAGGCGTCGTCGATGATGAAGACCTTCTTGGCCTTCAGCGAGTTGGCGATGAACCCGCCGATCCCCGTGCCCTGCACGTTGTCGTTGCCGATGACGCGGTGCCAGAACTTCCAGCCGTGCGTCGCCAGCGCCGCGTTGGTCGCCGAGGACGAGATGTTCGGGACCTTGCCCTCTTCCAGCACCGGGTCGGCCTGGGCCGACTCGCCGGAGAACGTCGGGCCGATCAGACCGGCGATCTTGTCCTTGGTGATGGCCTGCTTGGCGAGCGGCACGGCCTGCTCGCCCTTGCCCTGGCTGTCGTAGGTCTTGAGGGTGATCTTGACCTTCGGGTTCGTCGCGTTGTACTGGTCGATCGCCAGCTGCGCGCCCTGCTTGGGGGGAATGACGAGACCGGAGTTCTCACCGGTCAGGTCGCCCATGAACCCGATCGTGACGCTGTCTCCACCGCCACTCTTCGATTTGCCACCACACGCGGACGCGCCGAGCGCGAGTGTCGCGCTCGCCGCCACCACGCCGACAACCGTAAAAAATCTGCTCCGCAAGGTAGCTGTCCTTCCGTCCGAATCGGCCTGGATCAGGCACGTTTACGCACCCAGGTCGTGGACTCGGCGCGGGCGGAATTGCACGTTTCCTGGGGGCTCGGTGGGTAGTACACCGAGCAGCGGCCTACGAGCAGTAGTCCCCCAGCTAGGGTGTTACTGCTTCGTTACTGGTCCGTGCCCTAAAACACCAGTTTCCGTTACGGTCGGCTACGCAGCGTAGCGCCCCAGATCACCGCATTTCAGGCAGGTTACGGACACACAGCGCCCGGCTATTCGGCCGTCCGACCCGCGTCCTCGCCGGCGCTCCCGCTCCCCGCGATGACCACCTCCGCCACCGCACGCATCGACAGCCGGCGGTCCATCGAGGTCTTCTGGATCCAGCGGAACGCCTCCGGCTCCGACCACCCGTGCGCGCTCTGCAGCAGCCCCTTGGCCCGATCGACCAGCTTCCGGGTCTCCAGCCGGTCCTCCAGGGAGCTCACCTCGGCCTCGAGGCTCTTGATCTCCTGGAACCGGCTCACCGCCATCTCGATCGCGGGCACCAGGTCCGCCTTCGTGAACGGCTTCACGAGGTAGGCCATGGCTCCAGCCTCGCGCGCCCTCTCGACCAGCTCCCGCTGGGAGAACGCCGTCAGGATGACCACCGGCGCGACCCGCCCGGCGGCGATCCGCTCCGCCGCCGAGATCCCGTCGAGCACAGGCATCTTCACGTCGAGGATCGTCAGATCCGGCACGAGCTCCATGGTCAGGCGAACGGCCGTCTCCCCGTCCCCGGCCTCACCGACGACCTCGTAGCCGTCTTCTTCCAACATCTCCTTGAGGTCGAGCCTGATCAGGGCCTCGTCCTCAGCGATCACAACTCGACGCGCGCTCTCGGTCACGCGCACGAGCGTACCCGGACCCGCTACCCTGGTACCCGACCCGGGTGGCACTACCGGGCACCAAATTGGACATATGACTGGATGTCAGGAAATAGGCCCCGATATCCCAATGGCAGAGGAAATGGTCTCAAACACCATCTAGTGTGGGTTCGAATCCCACTCGGGGCACTTTGTGAACCGCCGTCCGCAGCGGACGGCGGTTTTGTCGCATCGCGCTGCAACACTGAGCGCATGTATGACGTCGCTTCGCGTAACCGCGCCTTAGAGCTCCTCGCCCAAGGGCTGACCGTCGCCGAGGTCAGCCGACGCACGCAGATCTCTCGGTGGGCCATCCGGGACTGGCAGTTGCGGGCCGACCAGGGGATGCCCGTCGCCCCGGCTCGTTCCTGCCCTCGCTGTGGCAGTCAGCCGACGTCCCTCGCGCCGGAGGACAAATACGCCTACCTTCTCGGCCTCTACCTCGGAGATGGCTGTATCAGCCCGGTCGGCGATCCCGCCAAACGCATCTGGTCTTTGCGCATCTTCTGCGCCGACAAGTACCCGGGCCTGCAGACCGAGTGCGCAGATGCCATCCGCGCGATCCGCCCCGACAACAAGGTTCGCTTTCTTCCACTGGGCGGATGCACGGAGATCAACAGTCATTCGAAGCACTGGCCGTGCATGTTCCCTCAGCACGGCCCGGGCAAGAAGCACACACGGAAGATCACGCTGGATGGCTGGCAGCAGGAGCTGGTCGAGCGGTTCACAAAACCGTTCGTCCGTGGGTTGATCCACTCCGACGGAAGCCGATCGACCAACCGAGTGCGGCATGCGACCGAGACCGGCGACCGCTGGTACGAATACCCGCGCTACTTCTTCACCAATGAATCGGCCGACATCACCCAGCTCTTCACAGATGCCCTCGACAGGCTCGGCATCGCCTGGAGGCACTCCAACCGCAACAACATCTCCGTCGCTCGCCGCGATGCGGTGGCGCGGTTGGATGGGTTCGTGGGGCCGAAGTACTGATCAGCCAGCTGCGTGGCGGATGAAGAACTCCTTCTCGGCGTCCGGCGCGCTGAGGACCGAGCCGGGGACGGCCGGGTCGCGGTGTTCGGCCTTGAGGTCCTCGGGGTCGGGGCGTTTCGGGAGGTCGCTCCAGCGGGCGGAGCGCTGGGGCTGCGCGTCGTCCTGCGGTTCGCGGTCTTCGCTCATGCTTCCAGCATGCCGCGCGCCTGGGCGGGGGCAAAGCCCAGTGTCCAACGGCGCGCGGTCGACGAGTTGGCGGCGATCAGTAGTGCGGGTCGTCGCTGAAGCCGTAGTGGACGGTGTCCGGTCCGAGGGAGAGCCAGGACAGCGCGGGGCGGCCGGGTGGCAGGGGTGTGCTCTTCAGCGGTGGGATCGAGAACGCCGACCAGTCGACGCGCGGGGCCACGTCGGGGGCGGTCCGTAGGTACGGGGTGAGGTCGATGTCGCCGCGGTCGTGGCCCGCGTCGTAGACCGACAGGGTGAGGCACTCCGGCGGCTGGTCGTCGCCTGGCGCGTCTCCGTGGAAGGGGTCGCCGCGCAGGTTGCGGAACAGTCCCTCGCTTGCCCAGCGCAGTTCGGCCGGGTCGGCGGTCATCAGCCGTTCGAAGGCGTTGGTGCCGTAGTTGTCGACCATCTGCCCGAATTCAAGGACGTACCAGCCGTACCGGCCTTCGGACGGGAATCCCTCTGGGGGATCGTCGGGGTGCCGGGGCGGTATGGAGCCCGGCTTCGTCCATTCGGGGCGCAGCGTGGTGAATCGGCGTAGCCACTGGGCGGCTTCCGGTGATCCGTTCCAGCGCAGGGCGTCGGCCAGTTCCATGGCGAGCAGCGCGTCCGAGGGGTCGAGTTCGGCGGCGCGGCGGGCCGCTGTGAGGAGGTGGTCCAGGAGGGCGCGGCCGGTCGTGTCGGATTCCGGCAGCGGTGGCTCGTGTCGTTGGTTCTCGTCGAGGTGGTGCGCCCACGTGCCCTTGTGCACAGCGACGAGTGTGGCGGCGGCCGACTCGTCGGTGGGGTCGAGGTCGAGGAGGTGCTCCAGCAGGCGGATCGCCTCGTCGTGGCGGCGGGTGAGGGCCGCCTGCCAGATGTCGTCGGGGTCGTTCTCGCCGGTGTCGATCTCGTCCACCCAGACGGTGCCCCAGGGGTCCTGCCGGCGCATCATCTCGAGCTGCCGGTCCAGGAGGGATGCCAGGAGGAGCGCCGCCGTACGGTCGTCGGGGTCGAGGTGGAGTGCGCGCCGGAGCCATGGCTCGGCGGCCGAGACGTAGTCCTCGCCGGGTGTGTCCGTGGGCAGCCAGGAGTCTGCGTCCAGGCACAGCAGCCGCCCCAGGGTCGTGGCCGCGGCGGCGTGGCCGTGCTCGGCCGCCGCGCGCAGGGTCTCTTTCGCCGCGTCGTACCGGCCTTGGCCGAGGAGCGCGAGGCCCTGGTCGAACTCCGCCTGTGCGTCGGTCCCCGGTGGCATGGCCCGGGAGCCTACCGATCGGCCGGGCCCTCCCGGACTGATCATTTACCCGGCACGTGGTGAGCGGCCGGGTGCGCCCGGTTGGTGCGGGTCATCGCTTCCCCTTGAGGGCGATGGCCCGCACTCGGCCGGGTCCGGTGTCAGGACGCCGGGTGGGTGGCGATGGCGTCGCCGATGCGGTGGACGCGCAGGGCGTTGGTGGAGCCGGGGGTGCCGGGGGGCGAGCCGGCGACGATGACGACGCGGTCGCCCTTCTGGAGGCGGCCGGCGTCGAGGACGGCGGCTTCGACCTGGCGGACCATATCGTCGGTGTGGAAGACCTCGGGGACGATGAAGGTCTCGACGCCCCAGACGAGGGCCAGCTGGCTGCGGGTCTCGGCGCGGGCGGTGAAGGCCAGGAGGGGGATCGGCGAGCGGTAGCGGGACAGGCGCCGCGCGGTCTCGCCGGACATGGTGAAGGCGACGAGGGCCTTGGCGCCGACGGTGGCGCCGACCTCGGCGGCGGCGCGGGCGATGGCGCCGCCGACGGTCTCGGGGACGCGGTCAAGGGAGTGGCTGGCGCGGAGGGTGTGCTCTTCGGCGGCGCAGACGATGCGGCCCATGGTCTGGACGGACTCGATGGGGTAGTCGCCGACGCTGGTCTCGCCGGAGAGCATGACGGCGTCGGCGCCTTCGAAGACGGCGTTGGCGACGTCGGAGGTCTCGGCGCGGGTGGGGCGGGGCGCGCTGATCATGGACTCGAGCATCTGGGTGGCGACGATGACCGGGCGGGCCTTCTCGCGGGTGAGCTCGATGGCGCGCTTCTGGACGATCGGGACCTGCTCGAGGGGCAGCTCGACGCCGAGGTCGCCGCGGGCGACCATGATGCCGTCGAAGGCTTCGACGATCTCTTCGAGATGGTCGACGGCCTGCGGCTTCTCGACCTTGGCGAGGAGGGGGACGGTGCGTCCTTCCTCCTCCATGATGCGGCGAGCGGTCTCGGCGTCGGCGGGGCTGCGCACGAAGGACAGGGCGACCATGTCGACGCCGAGGCGGAGGGCGAAGCGCAGGTCGTCCTCGTCCTTCTCGGTGAGGGCGGGGACGCTGACGGCGACGCCGGGGAGGTTGAGGCCCTTGTGGTCGGAGACCATGCCGCCGACGAGGACGCGGGTGCGGACGCGGGGGCCGTCGACGGCGGTGACGTTGAGGACGACGCGGCCGTCGTCGATGAGGATGGTGTCACCGGGGGCGACGTCGCCGGGGAGTCCGCCGTAGGTGGTGGAGACCTCGCTGCGGTCGCCGGGGACGTCCTCGGTGGTGACGGTGAACTCGTCGCCGAGGGTGAGGCGGACGGGTCCGTCGGCGAATCGGCCGAGCCGGATCTTGGGTCCTTGGAGGTCGGCGAGGATGCCGACGCTGTGTCCGGTGGCGTTGGAGGCCTCCCGGAGATAGCCGTAGACCTCTTCGTGCTGTTCCTGCGTGCCGTGGCTCATGTTGAGCCGGGCGACGTCGATCCCCGCCTCGACGAGGGCGTGGATCCGTTCCTTGCTGGAACAGGCGGGACCTATCGTGCTGACGATCTTTGCTCGGCGACTCACGCTACAACCCTAGGTAGTTACTGGGCAGTACGCGCATTCGTGCAGGTCGGCGTTGCCCAGTGTTCACGTATTGGTCTAGACCGAAGGGGCCGACACTGGCCCCTTCCGCCATTTAGGAGGGTATGCCGCGATACGCCGGACGGCAGCCGGATCGGGAAGTCGGGCCGGGCCGGGCGTGTCCGCGTGCCGCCTCAGGCGGCGAAGGCCTCGACGAGTTCCTGGCATCCGGGCGTACAGGCGGGCGGGCGTCCTGGCGGGCGTACAGGCGGGCGTGCGTACGGGTGCGTACGGGTGAGCGTCCGGGCGGGTGGGCTCGCGGGGACGGCGCTGGCGGTCCACGGCTAATCATGGATGGCCGCAATAGGTCCTTTTCTGGCCTGATACGGCCATGACTCTCGGTGTTGCCGTTTGTCGCGGTTAACGTTTCCGTCGCATGATCATCGACAGCCGTTAGTCCGTTCACGTTGCGTCCGACCCCCGCCTATGGGCATTTTCTATTTGTCTTTCCTGGTCCTCGGTTCGACGGGAGCGTGTGTCAGATGCCCGAACTCACCCGCCGCCGCCTGTTCAGTTCGGCGGGAGCGATGGCCGCGGCGGCGTTCGCCGCGGAGTTCCTGCCGCCGAATGTGAGGCGGGCGATGGCGGAGGCGCCGTCGCCGGGTAAGGGGCGCCTCTCGGACATCAAGCATGTGGTCATCTTGATGCAGGAGAATCGCTCGTTCGACCATTATTTCGGGACGCTACCGGGGGTGCGCGGTTTCTCGGATCCGGCGGCGATCACGCTGAGCACCGGACGGTCGGTGTTCTACCAGCCGGACTCGCTCAACCCAACGGGCTACCTGCTGCCCTTCCACCTGGACACGCGGACGACGAACGCGCAGGCGATCCCGTCGACGAGTCACGCCTGGAAGGTGCAGCACCAGGCGTGGAACAACGGGAAGATGGACAACTGGCTTCCGGCGCACCGGGCGGCCGACGGGGAGAACGGCCCGTACGTGATGGGGCATTACACCCGCGCGGACATTCCTTTCCATTTCGCCCTGGCCGAGTCGTTCACGATCTGCGACAACTATTTCTGTTCGGTGATGGGGCCGACGTGGCCGAACCGGCTGTACCTGATGAGCGGCACCATCGACCCGGGCGGGACGCTGGGCGGCCCGGTCGTCAGCAACCGGGATCCCGCCCCGTACCGATGGAAGACATATCCGGAGGCGCTCACCGAAGCAGGCGTCGAGTGGCGGGTCTACCAGGAGGTAGACAATTACGGCTGCAACGTCCTCGAATACTTTGATGCGTTTCAGAACGCCACGCCCGATTCACCGTTGTTCCGCAACGGGCTGCGCACGTACGAGGCGGGCCGGTTCGAATACGACGCGGCCCACGACCGGCTTCCGACGGTCTCGTGGATCATCCCGACCAGTTACCAGTCGGAGCACCCGGACTACACCCCGGCGGCCGGCGCCGACTACGTGGCCAGCAAGATCGACGCGATCGCGTCCAATCCGGACGTGTGGCGCAAGACGCTGTTCATCCTCAACTACGACGAGAACGACGGGCTGTTCGACCACGTCCCTCCCCCGGTGCCTCCGGCGGGCACGCCGGACGAGTTCGTCCTGGGCCTGCCGATCGGGGGCGGCTTCCGCGTGCCGTGTCTCCTCGTCTCGCCCTGGACGCAGGGCGGCTGGGTGGCCCGCGAGCCGTTCGACCACACGTCGACGCTCCGCCTTCTGGAGCGCCTGACCGGCGTCCGGGTGCCGAACCTCAGCGCGTGGCGGCGGCAGGCGTTCGGGGACATGGCGTCCGCGCTGGGGATGGCGGCCCACGGCCGTCCGCCGCACCTCCCGGGCACGAAGAGGGACCTGGCGCAGGCGGTGGAGGCGGTCGAGCGGTTGCCGGCGCCGCGGTTCCCGGGAGCCGAGCAGACCCCGCCCCAGCAGGAGAAGGGTTCCCGGCCTCGGCCTCGCGGCTGAGCCCGGCGGACGGGAAGGAGTTTCACCGTGCCGAAGAACATCTCACGGCGGCGTCTGCTCCTGGCGGCGGGAGGCGTCGCGGGTCTGGTCGTCCTCACCGTGCCCGCCGGCTCCGCGCTCGGGCTGACGGGGCCGGGTCCACGGCCGCGGCCGGGCAACAGCGCCCCGGGCGGCGCGAAGTGGGAACCGTCGCGCGTACAGCCGCAGGCCAGGCGTGCGACGGGCCCGTACCTCGCGTACCTGGCCCTGACCGGCGGGTACAGCGTGGCCACCGTGGACGTGGCGACGCACCGGATCGTGGCGACCAACATCGAGACCGACGCGGCGCAGGGCGTGGCGGCGACGCCGGACGGCAGGAAGCTGTACGTCGCCGACACCGGCCAGTACGACGTGCTCGTCGTCGATCCGGCGAGTGGCTCGGCGCGGCCGCTTCACGTGGGCCCGTACCCCCGGGACGTGGCGGTCTCCCCGGACGGGACGAAGGTGTACGCGACGGTCACCGGAGGTGACACCGGGAAGGGCGGCGCGGACACCGTCGCGGTGATCGACACTCGGTCCGACACCGTCGTGCGGAGCATCCGGGTCGGGACCGCTCCCCGGCAGGTGGTGTTCGCGGCGGACGGCGCGCGGGCGTACGTGACGTACGACACCGGTGTCGCGGTGCTGGACGCCCGGGGCGACCGGGTGGTCCGCAGGATCCGCGACGCGGCGGGCCCGCAGGGGATCGCCGTGGATCACACGGGCCGGACGCTGTACGTGACGAATCCCCGGGCGGACACGGTGTCGGTGCTCGACGCGGCGAGCGGCCGGGAGCGCGCCCGGATCCGTGTCGGGGATGAGCCGTGGGGTGTGCAGGTGACGCCGGACGGCGCCAAGGCCTACGTGAGCCGGATGAACGCCAACGTCGTCGCGGTGGTCGACACGGCGACGCGGAAGGTGCGGCGTACGGTCGCGGTCGGGAAGCTGCCGTCCAGGGTGGCGATCACACCGGACGGCGCGGAGGCGTGGGTCGGCAACGTCTTCTCCGGCAGCGTCTCGGTGATCAGCACGGCGTCGGACGCGGTGATCGCGACGATCGCGGGTGGTACGGGCACGAAGCCGCTGGACGCGGCGCCGCTCGGCATCGCCTTCGCGAAGGCCCCGGGTTGAAGGCCGGCCGCTCCCCCGGCCCGGCGCGGGCGACCGGCCGAGGAGGGAACCGGCCGACGGGATCCGGTGGCCTCCGGCGCGACCGGGACCTACCGACCGACGGCTCGGGCCGAGTCAGCCGTCGGCGAGGACGGCCTGGATCTCCAGCCCGATCTCGATCTCGTCCCCGAGGACGAGGCGGTCGCCCTGCAGCGGGACGTTGAACTGGATGCCGAAGTCCGATCGCAGGATCCGCGTGGAGGCGGTGAACCCGGCCCGCAGGCCACCCCAGGGATCGACGCTGGTGCCGTGGAACTCGGTGATCAGGTGGACCGGGCGGGTGATGTCCCGGATGGTCAGGTCGCCGTCGACGCCGTAGCGGGGATGGCGGGCGCGGCGGCCGGTCCTGGCCGGGGCGACCCCGGTGGCGGTGAACGTCATGGCGGGGTGGTTCGCCATGTCCATGATCTCGGAGGAGCGGATGTGGGCGTCGCGTTCGGTGTTGCGGGTGTCGATGGACTCGATGGCGATCTCGGCGGTCGCGGTGGAGAGGAAGGGATCGTCGGCGATCTCGATGCTCCCGCCGAAATCGGTGAAGCTTCCCCGCACCGTCGTCATGAGGTGCCGGACGCTGAAGGTGATCTCCGAATGCGCCGGGTCGATGGTCCAGATCCCGGCGGTCAAACCGGGATGTACGGCCGTCTCGGTCATCTCACTCCCCCGGGTTCGAAACTACGCACGAACGCCCAAGGTAGTCGAATGATGCACAAATGGCACATCGTGGCAGGTGAGACGGAGCGGACGGCCGAGCACGGCCGCCGTTCCCGGTGAACGGTCACGGCGGCCGTACGGTTCCTCAGCCGCTGCAGACGTCTCCCCAGTCGGCGCTCTCGTCGAGGGTCTCGAACGGCTGGGTGAGGCTGTACCAGTTGCCCGAGTCGTCGCGGAAGACGGCCTCGATGCCGTACGGGCGACGCTGCGGCTCATGGAGGAACTCGACGCCCTTCGCGGCGAGCGCCCGGTGTTCGGCCACGCAGTCGTCGGTGGTGAACGCCCCGGCGCCGAGGACGCCCTTCGCGATGAGCGCCTTGAGCTGCTCCGCGGACTCCGCGTCGAGCGACGGCGGGCCGGGGATCATGAGGGTGAGGTCCAGCTCCGGCCGGCCCTTCGCCCCCACGGTGACCCAGCGCATGCCGCCCTCGCCGAGGGTCATGTCGTTGCGGAGCTCCAGGCCGAGCTTCTCGGTGAAGAACTCCTTGGCCGAGTCCTGGTCCAGGACCCAGATCGTGGCCAGTCCAAGTCCGGTGATCATGGCTTCGCTCCTTCGCGTGAGGTAACGAAACCCACCGTAGGGAACGGCCTTGAACTGCGGATTCTCGAATGTTGCTCAGTCGGCGCGGAAGCCGCCGGCCCACAGCATGACGAAACAGCCCGGGATCGGCGCGGGGACGGACCGGTGCGCCTGCGCGCGGAACTCGCTCGGCGTCATGCCGACCTGCCGCCGGAAGCGGGTGCAGAAGGTCCCGAGACTTGTGAAGCCGACGAACATGCAGATCTCGGTGACGGTCAGGTTGGCCGAACGCAACAGGTCCTGCGCGCGCTCGATCCGGCGCCGGGTGAGGTACTGGCCGGGCGTCTCGCCGTACGCGTCCCGGAACCGCCGGACGAAGTGGTAGCGGGAGTAACCGGCGTGCGCGGCCACCGCGTCCAGGTTGAGCGGCTCGGACCAGTCGCGGTCCATGAGGTCCTTCGCCAGCCGCAGCCGCCGCAGCACGGCCAGATCCGGGGTCTTCGCCGTACCGCGCGCCCGCTCCGCCGTGGTGACCATGGTCGCGATTCTTCCAGGAGCGGGGCGGCACTGGAATCTCGCGCCAAAGATGTAAGGATCGAGGCATGAACACGAAGGGACATGACATCGAGGTCACACCCGGCTCGGACCAGGTCGTGGTGCGGATCAAGGACACGGTCGTCGCGACCTCGTCGCGGCCGGTCGTCCTCACCGAGACGGGCTGCCCGGCGCGGTACTACCTGCCGCCGGAGGACGTGAAAACGGATCTGTTCCGGCCGTCGGCGACGACGTCGCACTGCCCGTTCAAGGGTGACGCCCGCTACTGGTCGGTGGAGACCGGTGACGGTGTCGCCGAGGACGTGGTCTGGTCCTACCCGGAGCCGTTCCCGAGGGTCGAGGAGATCACGGGGCTGCTCGCCTTCTGGACCGAGAAGCCGGGCGTCACCCTCGAGGTGAACGGGCAGCCCGCGTAGCCGCGGGCCGAACGCGATGACGAAGTGGCGGGTTCCCGACGGTATGAGCGGTCACGCGCGGGCCGACCTCGCCCGGCTCGTCGAGGGCGGGCGGTGATGGGCCGCGGCGGACGCATGCGCGTCGGGCTTCTGGGCACCGGCCCGTGGGCGCTGCTGGCGTACGCGCCGGCTCTGCGCGACCACCCCGAGGTGGACTTCACCGGAGTCTGGGGCCGACGGCCCGAGGCGGCGGGCGCGCTCGCCGATCGCTTCGGCACCCGCGCGTACGCGGACGTGGACGCCCTGGTCGCCGACAGCGACGCGGTCGCGATCGCCCTCCCGCCGGCCGTCCAGGCGCCGCTGGCCGTACGCGCCGCGCGGGCCGGCCGCCACCTTCTGCTGGACAAGCCCCTGGCCATCGACGTCTCCGCCGCCCGGGAGGTCGCGGACGCGGTGAAGGAGACCGGTGTCGCCTCGGCGGTCTTCTTCACCTCCCGGTTCACCGATGAGCCACGGGCGTGGATCGCCGAGCAGGCCCGGAAGGGCGGCTGGTTCACCGCACACGCGGCGTGGATCGGCGCGCTCGACGGCGGGCCGTTCGCGAACTCGCCGTGGCGGCACGAGAAGGGGGCACTGTGGGACGTCGGCCCGCACGCCCTGTCCGTGCTGCTTCCCGTTCTCGGCGACGTACGCGAGGTGGCGACCGCCACGACCGGCCCGGGCGACACGGTGCACCTCGTCCTGCGGCACGAGGCGGGCGCGTCCAGCACCGTGACGCTCACCCTCACCGCACCGGGCCCCGCCTCCGGCGCCGCGGTGGAGCTGCGCGGCGCCCACGGCGTCACCGCGATGCCGTCGAGCGAGGACACAGCGGTGACCGCGCTGCGGCGGATGATCGACACCCTGATCGACTCGGCCCGCACCGGCCGAGCTCATGACTGCGACGCCGCCTTCGGCCTCCACGTCACGGAGATCCTCGATCAGGCCGCTCGCCGGCTCCCGCCGGAGGACGGATCGGGTCCCCAAGAGATCGGGTGAGGCCCGGACCGCGAGCGGGAGCCAGCCCGCCTCCCATAGATTTCATTGGGAACCAAACGATACCCCAGTCGATGTCACGTCGTAACCCTGTCGATGCGATGCTTGACCGCCAGAATCGGCCTCAGCTAGCTTATTTGGAGCCAAACGATTCGAGGCGTGGATGTCTGATTCGACCATGGATCTTCGATACTGGCTCGGCGAGGCGCTGGACTCCGTACGGGAGTGGTCGGCGGGTTTTGGCCCCTACCGGCCGCATCCGTCGCTGGAGGTGGGGGACGAGCGGTTCGCCGAGGAGTTCGCGGCGCTCACCGAGCGCCTGAGGGACAACTATCCGTTCTTCCACCCCCGCTACGCCGGTCAGATGCTCAAGCCGCCGCACCCGGCGGCCGTCGCCGGATACCTCGCCACGATGCTGATCAACCCGAACAACCACGCCCTCGACGGCGGCCCGGCCACGGCGCGGATGGAGCGGGAGGTGGTCCGGCAGCTCGCCGCGATGTTCGGCTTCGGCGACCACCTGGGCCATCTGACCAGCAGCGGTACCATCGCCAACCTCGAAGCGCTGTTCGTGGCCCGGGAGCTGCACCCCGGCCGGGGCGTCGCGTTCGGCGCCGAGGCGCACTACACGCACGCGCGCATGTGCGGTGTCCTCGGGATCGAGGCGCACCCGGTCCCGGCCGACGCCCGCGGCCGCATCGACCTGGACGCGCTGGAGGCGCTGCTGCGCACCGGCCGCGTCGGGACGGTGGTGCTCACTGCGGGCACAACGGGGCTCGGCGCGATCGACCCGATCCACGAGGCGCTGACCCTGCGCGAGCGGTACGGCGTCCGCATCCACGTGGACGCCGCGTACGGCGGCTTCTTCACCCTCCTGGCCGGCGCGGAGGGACCCGAGGGGCTGGCCGCCGAGCCATGGCGGGCCATCGCCCGGTGCGACTCGGTGGTGGTGGACCCGCACAAGCACGGCCTGCAACCGTACGGCTGCGGCGCCGTCCTGTTCCGCGACCCGACGGTCGGCCGGTTCTACCGGCACGACTCGCCCTACACCTACTTCACCTCCGACGACCTGCACCTGGGCGAGATCAGTCTGGAATGCTCGCGGGCGGGGGCGGCAGCGGCGGCGTTGTGGCTCACCTTCCGCCTGCTGCCTCCGACGAACGAGGGGCTCGGCCGGGTGCTGGCGGCCGGCCGACGCGCCGCGCTGGAGTGGGCGCGGCTGATCGAGGCGTCGCCGTCGATCGAGCTGTACCAGTGGCCGGAGCTCGACATCGTCGGCTACTTCCCGGCCACCGAGCCGATGGCGCTGTCACGCATCGACGAGGCCGGCGCCCGGATCCTGCGGGACGGGATGGCCGACCCGGACGACCCGGTGTTCCTCAGTACGCTGCGCGTGGACGCCGGCGCGATGGCGGCCCGCCACCCGAAGATCACCTCTGACGCCGACGGAGCGCGGATCCTCCGCAGCGTGCTGATGAAACCGGAGTCCGAGGACTGGGTGCCGCACCTGCACGCCCGCGTCGAAGCACTCGCCACCCGCTGAGAGCACCCGAGGGCGCCCGGGCCCTCCGTCCGATGCTCCGGCGAACGGGATGTGATCATTTCGGGGGGTGAGCGTTGAGCCAGGCTGCGGCTCGGCGGGCCGACGCGCGTGACAACCACGCGTCCTGAACCATCTCCGCCAGTTCCTCCCGGGTGAGCTCTCCGATACGGCTAGCCCTCAATAGCACGGACAGGTGGCCGTCGAAATGCGCGGTGGTGAAGAACGGCGACGCCTCGTCCTGCACCAATGCCAGCTTGTCCTCTTCGGACGCCACCCAGAAAACGTAACGGCGCAGCGCGCGGGCAACGCCCGCCCAGGGGCCGGCTACCCGAAGGGTCACTCATTCGGTGAGAGATCGGGCGCATAGGAGAACCGAGCGACCATGTCCCATCGACCGTTGGGGTCCTTGTCGTAGCGGTAGATCGCTGTTGTCAGGTCTGAACCGGCGTGGACATGCACATTGACCAATTGGGCGATGGCGTGATGCAGTTCGCCGGCCGGATCGATGCCTGGCTGTGTATCGGCTCGGAGCATGAAATAGTGCCGAACCCGATCGATCTTGATCGTGAGTTCAGCCCAGGTGTCCTCCTCGTACATCTCACGAAGGACCAGGTTCCCTATCGCCATATCGAGAGCATGCTGCTCATCCACGCCAACTGCCGCCATCCGGTCATGGTTCCGCACGATCGACGCGCGGACAAGCGCAGGTCCCTTCCAGCCCGGTCCCGATACCCCGGTGTACCTGGCCTGCTCCGCGGAGGTCGCCGACGTGACCGGAGGCTACTTCGTCAGGCGCACGCCGACTTTCTTGGGCGGGAAAGGCGAGGGTTCGGTACTCCCTCCATTTTCAATCTATAGCGCACTGGGGGGCTTGCGGCAAGACCCGGGTCGTGCTGCAAAATCGTCCGCCGAGGCCAGGGCCTGCGGAAATTCGGGGGTTCGCGTACGTGTGCTCGTGGATGTGCGCCGCTGAACCGCGCGGAGCGGCTGGCCGAGATGCAATCTTTTCGAATGGGGGGCTTTCATGTTCGACGTGATCGTTGCCGGGGGCGGGCCGACCGGCTTGATGCTGGCCGGTGAGTTGCGGCTGCACGGCGTGCACGTGCTCGTGCTGGAGAAGGACGCGGAGCCGACCAGGCAGGTCCGCGCGCTCGGCCTGCACGCGCGCAGCGTCGAGGTGATGGACCAGCGCGGTCTGCTGGAGCGGTTCCTCGCGCACGGCAAGCAGCACCCGCTCCGTGGTTACTTCGCCGGCATCAGCAAGCCCGCGCCCGAACGGCTGGACACCACGTACCCGTACGTCTTCGGCATTCCGCAGCCCAGCACCCAGCGCCTGCTGGCCGAGCACGCCACCGAGCTCGGCGCCGAGGTCCGGCGCGGCTGCGCACTGGTCGGGCTGAGCCAGGACGACGACGGAGTGACCGCCGAGCTGGCCGACGGCACGCGGCTGCGCTCGCGCTACCTCGTCGGCTGCGACGGCGGCCGCAGCACGGTGCGCAAGCTGCTCGGCGTCGGCTTCCCCGGCGAGCCCGCCAGGGCCGAGACGCTGCTGGGCGAGATGGAGGTGACCGCGGCACCGGAGGAGGTGGCCGCCGTGGTGGCCGAAGTCCGCAAGACGCATCGGGGGTTCGGTCTCGGGCCCTACGCGCCCTCCGGGGACGGGTTGTACCGCGTCGTGGTGCCCGCCGAAGGGGTGGCCGAGGACCGTACGGTCCCGCCGACCCTCGAGGAATTCAAGCAGCGGCTGCGGGTGTACGCCAGCACCGACTTCGGCGTGCACTCACCGCGCTGGCTGTCCCGCTTCAGCGACGCCACCCGGCAGGCCGAGCGCTACCGGACCGGCCGGGTGCTGCTGGCCGGCGACGCGGCGCACATCCACCCGCCGATCGGCGGGCAGGGCCTCAACCTCGGCATTCAGGACGCGTTCAACCTCGGCTGGAAACTGGCCGCCGAGGTCGGCGGCTGGGCACCGGAGGGGCTGCTGGACAGCTACCACACCGAACGGCACCCGGTGGCCGCCCGCGTGCTGGACCACACCCGCGCGGAGATCGAGCTGCTGTCCCCCGAGCCGGGCCCCCAGTCCGTACGCCGGCTGCTGTCGGAACTGATGGAGTTCGAGGACGTGCACCGGTACATGATGGAGAAGATCATCGCGGTCGGGATCCGCTACGACTTCGGCGAGGGACACGCACTGCTCGGCCGACGGTTGCGCGACGTGCGGTTGAAGCGGGCGCGCCTGTACGAGTTGATGCACGGCGGCCGTGGACTGCTGCTCGACCAGACCGGCCGGCTCTCGGTCGCCGGGTGGGCGGATCGGGTCGACCATGTCGTCGACGTCAGTGAGGAACTGGACGTGCCCGCGGCGCTGCTGCGACCGGACGGCCACGTGGCCTGGGTCGGCGAAGACCAGGCGGATCTGCTCAGCCGACTGCCCAAGTGGTTCGGCGCGCCGGTCGGCTGAGTACGCCCTCGTTCTGCGGTGTTCATTGAGGCTGAGAACATTTCAGTCTGACGAAACAGCGCAGAACGAGGGCAGTAGCCCGGGGCGGAAGAGAGTCCCGTAATCCGCCCCGGTGAGGCCTTCGAGGTCGTGAAAGTCAGCCGTTCTCAGATTGGGGCAGATGCGCTTTGGCATCGTCGTACGTGCCCGTGCGGGCCGACTCGTCCGGGGCGTAGATGAGGTGCATGACGCCGGTGGCGAAGGCCTGGGACGAGACGAGCCGCAGCGGTATCGGAGAGTCGCCCTCGTCGAACAGGCGCATGCCCTTGCGCATGGCGATCGGGTGGACCAGCAGGTGCAGCTCGTCAAGGAGACCGGCGGCCAGCAGCTGACGTACGACGGAGACGGAACCGCTCATCGCGATATCCGTCGCGCCCGGCTCGTTCTTCAGCGCGGTGACGGCCTCGACCAAGTCGCCTCGCAGCAGCTCGGAGTTGCGCCAGGTGAACTGGAGATCCTGGTTCGAGACCACGATCTTGCGCGCGTCGCCGAGCGCCTTGGCCATACCGGCGTCCTCGCCGCCCGCGGCCTCACGGTCCGGCCACGCACCGGCGAAGCTGTCGTAGGTCTTGCGGCCGAGCAGCAGCGTGTCCGCGGCACCCAGCTGGGCGGTGACGGCCGCGCCCATCTCGTCATTGAAGTACGGGAAGTGCCAATAGTGGGGGTTCTCGACGACGCCGTCGAGCGCAATGAACAGGCCGGCGGTTATCTTCCGCATCGAACCACTCCTTGATCACCGTTATGAGGTCGCGTATCCCCTGATCTGACCGTCACCGGAGTGGAAACTCATCGCGAGCCGCCGAGGAGCGTACGCGACGAGCAGCGCCGGCAGGGCCCGGTCGGGCACCTTTCCGGAGGTCCGGCAACCATCCGCCGATCCTGTCACGACCTCGGCGAGGTCGCGCGCCATCAGATCGCCTGCGGGAAGCGGAAGAGCCTCTCGGGATCGTAATCGCGCTTGACCGCTCGCAGGCGCTCGGCGTTTTCGCCGTGGTAGGCGGTCGCCCAGTCGTCGAGATCGGGATCGGGGAAGTTCGGATAGACGCGGCCGGATGCGTGGGCGTGCGCGAGCGCCCAGGATCGTTCGAGCCAATGGTCCCCGTCGTGGGCGACGTGCTCCAGCAGGAACCGCTCGCCGCGGTGGGCGAACGCCGTCGCGTCCGGCGGCACGCGGTTGTACGCGCCGCCCATGGCCGTGAAGTTGAGCTCGCGCCGGCCGGGGGCCGCCCCGGACGTGAACTCGTCGATCAGCGAGACGACCGCCGATGCCGGCATCGGGTGGGAGAAGAACTCCGAACGGCTGACCGTCGGCACTGTGCTGCGCGACTCCTCACCGGCGAACGATCGCTTCAGATCACGCCAGGTCAGGACGTGATGGCGGATCTCGGGCTCGACGCCCACGCGGGCGGCCAGGCTCTCAAGGAGCACGATGGTGGGCTCGGCGTGGCGCAGCGCGGCGCCGAAGACGACGGCGCGCAGCGGGTGGCCTGGCGCGGCGACGAGGCTCAGGTTGGCGGTCACGTCGTCCGGGGCCTCGGATGCCCAGACCTGCCACCCGCTGACGACGTCGACGGCCGCCGCCTCGGGCCAGCGCACCTCGAAACGCGTGGCGCGCGGCTCGGTGACCGTGGCGAACACCAAGGAGGTGACCACCCCGAACTGCCCCCCGCCCGCGCCCCGCAGCGCCCAGAACAACTCCGGTTCGCGATCGAGGTCGCAGTCGACGACGCGCCCGTCGGCGAGCACGACCTGGGCGCTCAGCAGGGCATCGCAGGTCAGCCCGTGGAGTCGTCCCATGAGGCCCAGCCCGCCGCCGAGGGTGAGGCCGGCGATCCCGACCGTGGGACCACAGCCGGCCGGCATGGCGCGGCCGGATCGGTGCAGCCCGTCGTCGACCTGTGCCAGGCGTGCGCCCGCGCCGATCCTCGCGCGCCCGTCGGGGCGGACGGTGACGGCGTCGAGGTGGCCCAGATCGAGGACCAGACCCGCCGTCGAGGATCGGCCCGCGAAGCAATGGCCGCCTCCACGGGGGACGACGTGCGTGCCGCTGTGCCTCGCGAAGGCGAGCGTGGTCGTCACGTCGCGGGTGGAGGCGCATCTGACGACGGCGATCGGGCGCACGTCGTGAAATCGGGCCGGCGCTGGACGGCGTGCCGCGTCGTACGCGGGTGAATCCGGTGTGATCAGCTCGCCGTCGAGGGCCGCCTGCAAGGAACGCAACTCTCGCACCCGTCCGACGCTAGGTCCGCGCGGGCATCTCCGGCTTGAGCGGAACGAGCGTCCTCAGCCCGTCAGTGCGGCACGTGGGCGAGCGGCCAGGAACGATCCGTACGACGCCGCGTGGTCGTGCCCGCACCCGCACCGGTCGACCGCGTCGCCGAGCAGCTCTCGCGGAGTCTGGCCGGTCAGCCGCAGGCACTCGCGGGCCAGGTGCGCATGGTCGGCATACCCGACCTCGGCCGCCAGGTCGGCCACCCGACTGCCCTGCTTCGCCGCCTGGGCCAGCGCGAGGTAGCCCTGGAAGCGCAGCGTTCGCTGCAGCGTCTTCGGCCCGATGCCGACCTCGGCCAGGAATCGGCGCCGCAACTGGCTCTCCGAGATCGCCAGGTCCTCCGCCAGCGGGCCGACTCCCGTCGGCCGCCACGGCATCAGCCGCCGCACCGCCTCGGCCACGAGCGAGTCCGGAGGTGGCGTACGCGCCTGGCGGCGCACCAGGTCGAGCTGCAGCGACCGCAGTGCCGCGTCCGGCCCGGGAGCCTTCGCCAGCCGGGCCGACAGGTCCGACGCCGCACCCCACACGTCGTCGAACGGCACGAGCTGGTCGACCAGCTCGTCAGCGGGCACGCCGAGCAGAGGCGATGCCGCACCCGGCCAGAACCTCGCGCCCACGATCGTCAGGCCGGGAGGCAGAATCTCGACCTTGGCACGGGTGAGCGGTCCGACCAGCCGTGGCGTGGCGCCGATCGGGCAGTGGAGCTCGACGCCTCCGGTGGGCAGGTTGCGCTGCAGCACCGGCCGTGGACCGGTGCGCTGGACCCAGACCGTACGGACCCGGGCTGCCAGGGCAGGCAGCGGGAGACGCTCGTCGTACGCCTGGGCGCGATCCACGCCGTCAGCGTAGCGAGATCTCGCCGGCAGGCGACGCGCACGATTCGTTCAAGCCGTCGAGCGCGCGCCGCCCTAGCGTCCACAGCGGAGCCATCACCCGCATCCAGGAAGGACCCCATGGGCAAGGTCTTCACCGCACTGGCCGTCTCCGTCGACGGCTTCATCACCGGACGCGGTCCCGGTCCCGGACACGGACTCGGCGATGGTGGCACCCTCTTCGGCTGGTACGGCGACGGCGACGCCCCGAGCCGGCTGTTCCCCGGCTTCCGGCTGTACGAGCCGAGCCGCTCCATCTTCGACGAACTCGCGGGGCGCGTCGGTGCCGTCGTCACGGGCCGGAACACGTACGACGACTCCGATGGCTTCGGAGGCGCGGGCCCGCACCCGACGGCTCCGCTCTTCGTGGTCAGCCACCGTACGGCGCCACCCGAGGCGACGGACGAGCAGACCACGGCGAGGGCCGCCGCTTCTTTCAGGAACTGCCCACCCACATCGGACTGAGCCTCATCGAGGCTCTGCCCGCACCCGGAGTCACCCACCTGCGCTACCAAGTCGAGAAGTGAGGGAAAGCCCATGCTCGAACCCGACGTACGCCGCCTGCTCGGCACCACTGCCGTTGCCCATCTCGCCACGGTCCTGCCGGATGGATCACCGCACTCCGTTCCGCTCTGGGTCGGTGCCGAAGGCGACCGGGTCGCCATCCTCACCGGCCCCGGATCCCGCAAGGCGCGGAACCTGCGCCGCGACCCACGCGTCGCCCTCTCCCTCGTGCCACCGGACGACCCCTTCACCCCCGTCATCGTCCGCGGCCGGGTGGTCGAGTGGCTCGAAGGAGACGCCGCCTGGGAGGTCATCGACCGGATCGCGACCAGGTACATCGGGCAGCCCTACACGCGCGCCGAGGAGCGCGTCGTCGCGCTCATCGAGCCATCGGTCCAACGAGTCGGCATGGGCTAGATCGGCGCCGAGGTCTCTGTGATAAGTTCGGCGGCGCCGTGCAGCACCGCGACTGGAGGAGGTGAGACCGATCAACGCTGTGATGACAGGTCGGGCCTCCCTCCCGCGCATGGCCTAGGGAGCGCCCGCACAAGGCACCTGAAAGGCCTTGAGACGCTATGCGCTTCAACTTCACCTCTCAGACGTCGGCCGACGGCGTCACCGAACAGTCCTTCGCCCTCGGCGAGATCCCCGGCGTGCTCTTCACGCCGCAAGACGCCACCGGCCCCCGTCCGCTGATCCTCATCGGACACGGCGGCGGCCAGCACAAGAAAGCCCCCGGCGTCTTGGCCGGTGCGCACCGGTTCGCCGCCGAAGGGGGTTTCGCCGTCGCCGCGATCGACGCCCCTGACCACGGCGACCGGCCGAAAGACGACCAGTTCATCCAGCTCGTGGACGACTGGCGGGCCCGCATGGCCGCCGGAGAGAATCCGGCCGAACTGGTCGCGGCCATGCACGACCTACTGGCCGGGCAGGCCGTCGCCGACTGGCAGGCCGTACTGACCGCGGTCCAGGAGCTCGACCATGTGGGCGCCGGCCCGGTCGGCTACTGGGGTGTGTCGATGGGCTGCGGTCTCGGCGTGCCGCTGCTCGCCGCCGAACCCCGGATCCGCGCCGCGGTGCTGGGCCTGCTCGGCGTACACGGGCTGGTCGAGACCGCCGCCAAGGTCACCGTGCCGGTGCAGTTCCTGCTCCAATGGGACGATTCGCTGGTGAACAGGGACCAGGCCCTGGCACTGTTCGACGCCCTGGGCTCGCCCGAAAAGACCCTGCACGCCAACCCCGGCGACCACGGGGAAATCCCCGCGTTCGAAACCGACAGCGCGCTGCAGTTCTTCGCGAGGCACCTCGGTTAGGGGCCGCCGCCTTGTAGCTCGAGACGCGCCGGTCGGTCTTACTTCCCGGCCGGCGCGTTCGCGTCAGCCCGAAGTCGCCTCGGCGGCCGCCTGCCCAGCGCTCAACCGAGCGACCTCGACGCAGTCACCGCCCTGGCTGCTGCTGCGACTGCTCTTACGCCACTGGACCTCGCCGCTCATCATTCTCCGATCAGGTCTGCGATCATCCGGACGGAGTCGTCGGGCGGGAGCGCGCAGGCACGCAAGAAGTCGAGAATGGTATGGCAGTTCGTGACCTCCTGCGGGAGCCCGATGATCTGCCCGCCACCGAAGGCTTCAGCGTAGACCAGCTTCGTGTCGTCGGGGAGGGTGAACAAGGTCATCGGGCCGCTCATACCGCCATGCGCCCCGGCCGTGAACGGCAGCACTTGGAGCACGACGTGCGGCAGCTGTGAGACGTGCACGAGCCGGGCGAATTGGTCCCGCATCACCTCGGCGCCGCCAACCGGACGGCGGAGCACGGCCTCGTCGAGGACCACCCACAGGAACGGCGGATTGTCGCGAGTGAGAATCTCCTGACGACTCATCCGCGCGGCGACGTGCTTCTCGATCTCTTTATCGGATTCACGGACATAGCCCATCGCCAGCTGCGCACGAGCGTAGTCCTCGGTCTGGAGGAGGCCCGGCACGGCCTGTGGCTCGTACTTGAGCATCTCGGTGGCCTCGGATTCGACCTCGACGAAGGGGCGGAACCACTCGAGATAGGAGTGCTCCATGATCCTCTTCCAGAGGCGGGCGAGGGCACCGTTGGTGCCCAGGACGCCGTCGCACGCATTGATGAACTCGATGCGGGGCGCGCGCCTGCCCGTCTCGACCATGGCGATCATGGAGGGCGACATGTGGATCGCGCGGCCCAGCTGCTCCTGGGTGAGTCCTGCCTGTTCGCGGTAGAAGCGCAGCTCGTCGCCCCAGTAGGCGAGCGCCGTGGTGCCGGAGACGGTGGACGTGGTCGATTTGCGTGATGTCGTTGATGCCATTGCCGGGCTCCTCACCTCGCGCTGACGCGATCCGACGTCGGATGAGCCGCCCTCACGGCCCCTTCACCACGGATGCGAATGCACACTCAGAGTAAATGAGCAAGGACAGAGTGTGGTGCATGACGAAGATTTCCGCATTCACTGACCTCGAGCAGGAAGCGGCGGAGCTCGCCGTCGAGGTCGCACCCCGGCCCTTCGCGCTGTGCTGGATCGACGCCGAGCAGGACGACGGGGGCGTCCTGTGCTGGGGCCTGCAGCTCCGCGACGGTCACGCCCTGGTCTGCGCCGAGTCCGGAGACTGGCGCGGGCGGTTCGAGGACGCCGAAACAGCGCGACGCGTCTTCTCCCGTACGCGAACGGTCACGCTGGTCTGGCTCGACGCGCCAGGATGACCTGCGATCTCGCGCTCAGCGGTCGCCTGTCCCACGCAGCCGATCCAGTGCCCCTCGCCATCCACTCCGTGCACCGCGCCTACGCCCTTCCCGTACCACCCGGCTGAGATTGGCCAAGGCCTTCTCCTCGGCGGTCCGCTCACCGATCTCGCCGAAGATCGCAGCGGCCTGAGTGAATGCGTCGACGGCCTCCTCGGGTCGGCCTGCTTCGTGCAGGACGGTGCCGAGGTTGTTCAAGGCGCCGCCTACGAGATACTGGTTATCGACTTCTCGAAAGAGCACGGCGGCGCGGGTGGCGGCTTCGATCGCTTCCTCGTACCGCCCGACCTCTCGCAGGACGCCACCAAGATTGATCAGCACAGCACCTTCGTCGGGCCGGTCGCCGATCTCGTTGAAGATCACAGTGGCCTGCGTATAACGGTCGATCGCCTTTGCAGCTTCGCCGCCGTCCCTCAGTGAATCACCGAGGTTGTGCAGTGCGCCGCCTTCTCCATGCCGGTCACCGACCTCCCGGTAGATGGCGATGGCGCGGGTGAAGGCATCGATTGCCTCATCGAACCGGCCTTCGCCGCGTAGGGCTCGGCCGAGGTTGTTCAACGCGATGCCTTCGCCGTGCCGGTCACCGGTCTCCCGGGAGATTGCGATAGCGCAGTTGTGGGCGTCGATCGCCTCATCGGGCCGGTCCGCGCCTCCGAGGGCGGAACCGAGGTTCTCCAGAGCGATGCCCTCGCCGTGCCGGTCACCGGTCTCTCGATAGACGGTCACGGCGCAGGTGAGGGCGTCGATCGCCTCAGCGAACAGGCCTATGTCCTTCAGCGCCCTACCCAGGTTGGTCAGTGCGCCGGCTTCGCCATGCCGATCACCCATGTTCTGAAATATGGCGCCGGCCTTGGCATAGGCATTAATCGCCTCTTTGTATCGGCCTTCGCCTGCCAGGGCGGCACCGAGGTTGCCCAATGCCGTGCCCTCGCGGTGCCGGTCACCGGTTTCTTGGAAGATGGTGACGGCGCGGTGATGGACGTCGATGGACTCTTGGAATCGGCGTTCGCCTACCAGGGCCCTACCGAGATTGCCCAATGCCAATCCTTCGCCGTGCCGGTCACCGGTCTCTCGATGGATGGCGATGGCGCGGTTGAGGGCGTCGACCGCCTCGTCGAACCGACGTACCTGCCACAGCGTGCCACCGAGGCCGGTCAGCGCGTCGCCTTCGCCGTTGCCATCCCCGATCTGCCGCCGAATGGCCAGTGCTTGGGTCTGGGCATCGACCGCCTCGGGGAACCTGCGCGCCGTACGTAGAGCGATGCCGAGATTGTGCAAGGTGGCGGCCTCGCCGCTCCGGTCACCGAGTTGCCGTGCGGCGGTGAGGGCCTGTTCTCCGGTCGCGATCGCGTCGTCGACGTGGCGGCGCCAGTCCAGATACCCGGCCAGGGACTTGGTCAACGCGACGGCCGTGCGCGGATGTGCCGGGGCGGCCTGCGCGACCGCAGCGACGAGGTTGGGCCGTTCGGCGTCCAGCCAGGCCAGCGCATCCTCACGGTCGGTGAACCGCCCTGAGCGTGGATCGTCGGGCAGCGCCCGGAAGTCCGTCGCGGCGGCTTCGGCCATCGCCGAGTAGTGCTCCAGGAGACGGCTGCGGGCCTGGTCGAGCCGGTCGATGTCCTGTCGCTCAGCGAGTTCGGCCGCGTACACGGCGATGAGGTCGTGTCGTCGCCAGCGCCCGGATCCTGCTGGTGATTCGGTCACCAGACCGGCCCGGGCCAGTGCTGCCAGCAGGCGACGCGCTTCAGCGGTGGGGCATACGGCGAGTACGGCGGCGGCATCGGTGGAGATGTCGGGACCGGGGTTGAGGGACAGCAACCGGAAGAGTGACTGCTGGCCGGGGTTCAGTCGCCGGTAGGACAGCTCGAAGGCGGCGCGCACCGCCGTGGACCGACCGCTCATCTCCTCGTAGTGCAGCCGGTCCAGCCGGGTGCGCTCATCGGCCAGGTCGGCGGCCAGCGAGGCGATGGGCAGGCCAGGGTCGCCGACCAGGATCGCCGCGGCGATCTGCAGGGCCAGTGGTAGCCGACCGCAGTGCTCGACCACCTGATTGAGTGCGGGAGACTCGTTGGCCGGTCGGGTGTCGCCGGGACGGGCCAGGGTCAGGATTCCGCTGATCATCTCGGCGGCGGGGCCGGGCTGTAGTTCGTCGAGCGACATCAGACGGGCCGGCAGGGATGCCAGGGTGTCCCGTGAGGTGACCAGCAACCGGTGCACATCCTGGGCGGGAATCAACGGCCGTACCTGATCGGCGGAAGCCACGTCGTCCGCGACCACCAGCACGGACGTGTCCTGATCGGCTCGCCGCGCCAGCTCAGACTGGTACAGCCCTACCCGCTCCTCATAGCCGGGCGGCAGATCCTCATCCCGAACGCCCAGTGCCCTCAGCAGGATGTCCACCGCTTGGGCGGCGGTGACCTGGCCAGCCGGGTCATACCCGCGCAGTGCCACGAAGACCGCCCCGCCGGGGAACCAGCCGCGCCCGACCGCTTGGTGCGCCGCGTCCAGGACGAGGGCGGTCTTGCCGATTCCGCCCAGCCCGTGCACGGCCGACACCACGACCGCTTTGGACTCCCGACTTCGCGGATCGAGCAACTCCAGCAGGCCTGCGGTCTCTTCCGTACGGCCGACCAGAAGTGCCGGCGCGGCCGGCAGGGTCATCGGCGCCTGCGGCGCCGAGCCCGCATCCGGCGCGTAGTGATGATGGATGTGCAGGTCACGAGCGGCCGCATTCACCTGGCCGTGCCCGGACGCTCTAACGTTCTGGGACACCTGGTCCCCGCCCCGGTCGCGTGCCATCGCTGCTTCCCGTACGAGTCCTGGGCCCGTGCGCCGGCGACGCTTGGGCGCGACGCTGATGACGTTAGCCATCTCGGCCGAGCCCACGCCATATGAATGGCGCTCATTTCCGCCGAATCCGCCGATCCGGTCGACGATTCAATCGCGTGTCGGCGCGGTCTCCAGCCGGCGGATGATCGGGCTGAGCAACTCGTTGAGTTCTTTGACCATGGCGGCCACGGCGAGGCCCGCCGTGTCGGCGAGCGTGTCGGATGGGCCGTCGGGGGCCGGTGGAAGCGCGCCGAGCGGAACCGGCGCGTCGACCAGCAGGGTCGTTCGCAGGAAAGGACTCCGGGTCAGGTCCTGGTCGGTCGGATCCAGGTATTGCCCGACGGTCTGTGGCCAATCGCGCCAGCCGCGGTCACGCCACCAGTCGCGGGAGGTGGTGAGCTGCGCGGGAAGCGGTGAGGCGAGCATCGCGTGAACGGTGAGGCCGCCGTCCCAGGGGTTGCGGTCGCAGGCGGCGGTCAGGATCCGCCGGTGCCAGCGCACGTACGGGGGCACCGGCGTCGTGGCGAGCCGCCAGGCGGCGCAGGCGAAGGTGACCGGGGCAATGTCGCCCCACGATCCGTCGAACGCGGCGGCGTTCTGCCGCACGTGCTCGGCGTAGCGGCTCGACCCGTCGGCGGCGCGCTCCCGGTCGTAGTCCCGGTCGATCCAGAATGCCTCGTGCTCGCCCATGCACCCTCCCGAGGGTTCGGTCCTGCGACCAAGCCAACGCGATCTTCGACCTCACCTGGCGGTTGTTCTCTCAGGGCCGACTTGATCGTCAGCGGGCTGCGAGCGTCAGGTCCCACAGGCGAAGGGTGCCGCCAGAGCCCTGGACGACGGCGGCGGGAGTACCCGCGATCTCGGTGACCGTCTGAAGGTGGTGGCCGGTGAGCGGGTCTCCGACCTGTTCTCCTCGGGCGAGGTCCCATACGCGGATGTCGCCAGGGCTTCCGGTGACGGCCACCGTCCGTCCGGCGATGGTCGCGATGCCCAGTCTTTCGATGCCCTCGGTATGGCCGGTCATCGGCGATCCGATCGGGTCCTGGGTCGCCAGGTCCCAGACATGCAGCGCGGCGTCGTCGCCGCCGGCCACCACCACCGCCCGGCCTGCCAGCTCGGTTATCGCGATGGCCCTGACGCAGGGCTCGATACCGTTCAGATCCTCGCCGATCTGTTCGCCGCCCCGGATGTCCCAGACCTGCAGGAAGGTGTCGTCTCCTCCGGTCACGGCGACCGGCCGGCCGTCGACGAGGGCGGCGGCCATCTCTCCGTTGTAGCCGCCTTCGAGCTCTGCCACGGGTTCACCGGTGGCCATCGCCCACGCCAGGAGTTTGCCCTCCTCGCTACTGCTGACGACGAGCGGCCCTCGCTCGGAGGGAACGGTGGCGAGCGAGCAGACGCCGAGACCGTGACCGACCATGACCGTACCGACCCGGTTTCCGGTGCGCAGATCCCAGACCCGTACGATTCCGCCGCTGGAGTCGTAGTCGTCCTCGAAGGAGAAGTCGAACCGGTCACCGCCGGTGACGACCACGGGCCGCCCGTCGAGCCGCGACACCGTCATGCGCTGAGCGATGTTGTCGGCCCGTATGACGATCTTTCGCCGCCCGTACTCGTCGTCGCCTTCGTCCCAATAGTCGTTCTCGAGGTACCAGGCGTCGTCGGGGCCGGCGGCGTCGAGGTCCAGGGGACGGCTGGTACATTCGCCGCCGCGGAGATCGCAGGTCCACAGCACCGCGTCTATGTCGACACTGACCGAGACGGGCGCGCCGTCCAGCTCGATGACGGGTGTGGGGTAGCGGCCCGGGTCATGCGAGTGGCCGGAGTAACCGCGCATCATTCGATCATCAGTCATCCGGCCAAGCGTAGTGATCTTCGCGAAGGGCCTCGGCCCGGGCGGGCGGCGGACTCGTCGCGGCCACCGTGCCGTTTCCGGCCAGAGACTCGGTGTTTACCCGGATGGTGCTTCGACCATCGGAGATTCACGATGCGGAGGCGCACTCAGGCTTCTCAAGGAGGAGAGCATGGAAACAGCGCTGCCGACGTCGGCCGTGATCAGCGACGAGAGTCTTCCGGAGCCGACCAGCTATCGGGGACAGTTCATCATTCCGCTGGACGTCGACCAGTCGGCGTGGCGGACCTACTACGGGCTCACCTACTGGCTCACGCCCTTCGCGGAGTCCCAGGCGGGATCATTCGCGATCTCGCTCATCTCGCCCGACGGCATGGAGCTGACCTGCGGGGTGTACGACGAGTCCGGCGAGCCGCTCCAGACGTGGGACAACTTCCCCGACACCCGTAATCCGGGGGCCCGTTCCCTCGGCATCACACTGCGGCAACTGCAGGACGGAGGCAACGACAACGGCCCCTGGACGGACCTGGTGCACGGCAACTCGCTGACATTCCGCTTCAACTACACCGGAAGCCAGCAGGTGAAGGACGTCGTCGTGCCGCTGGACTTCGACCAGCCACTGACCGAGGCGCTCGACAAGCGGCGGCTCTGTTTCCGCCTGCGCGAGCAGCCCGTGACCTCCACCTCCCTGCGCGGCCTGGACGAGGACCGGCCCGAACCCCGGACCCCGCTGATCTACCTGCACGGCTATGAGGACCCCGACACCGGGCACGAGACGCCTGGCACCAGGGTGCCGCCGTTCGCGCTGACCCGGCAGCGGATCAGCACGGCCTGGCAGACGGCGAAGACCACCGGCTACTTCGATCCCGCGGTCTTCCCCAACGTCGCCAACGGGACCGACGACGCGGCGCGCGCCGGGATGCAGCAGGCGGTCGCGGGCCTGGACGACGCCACGGTGGTCCAGCAGTTGTCGTCCGGGGCACGCCTGGTGGTCAGCCGCGCGCCCACCGGTGAGTACGGCTACCGCTTCCTGCCCGCACCGGGGCACTGCGCTCCCGGCTTGGTGCTGGTGGAGTACTACCGGCTGACCTCGCTACCGGGCCGGTACGGCGCCGGCCGTGTGCTCAAGACCTTCTCGTTACTGCCGGGCGAGCAGACCAGCATCCGAATCAGCACCTACCGGCGGTCGGCCGTCAGCCAGCAGCAGGCCGCCTCGATCCTCGACTCCACCAGCACCGATACCGAGGACGAGTTCAGCCGTACGGTCAACTCCGAGCAGTCGAATCAGGACAACTCCGCCAAGAGCTTCGAGTACCGCGCCGAGGTCGAGGCCGAGGGCAATGCGAACTGGGGCTGGGGAAGTGCGAGCGCCAAGGCCAGCGCCGGCGTGTCGGGCAGTTCCAACAGTGCCCGGGAGGAGTTCACCAAGAATCTCACCAACGCCGTCGCGCAGAACAGCGCCCGGGCATCCTCCCGCCGCGACGTCCAGATCGACACGAGCATGGACATGAAGCTGGAGGAGGGCGAGGAGCAGGCGGTCGAGCGTACGCTCGAGAACATCAACGTCAGCCGCACCCTCAACTTCGTCTTCCGGCAGATGAATCACGAGTATCTGACGTTGCTTCACCTGGTGGACATTCGCGTCGCCTTCTTCAACGGACACGCCGAGTCGCGCGACGAGGTCCCCCTGGCCGACCTGGACCGGCTGCTCGGCGACTGCCTGCTGCCCGAGAAGGTCGCCGAGGCACGCGAGGCGATCACCCGGGAACTGCAGAAGATCGTCGACGTGTCCGGCGAGGCCCGGCAGGACTTCGTGCAGACCGTCTCCCTGACCGGCGCCGACGGGCAGGCGGTCTCCTACCTGCGCGTCACCCCCGGCTACACCTCCACCTACACCGCCGACGACGGGAGTACGCACACCGTCCCAGGGATCGTCGTGGGCGCCGACAGCCACGTGCTGCGCACCGACGGGGTGGTCGTCGACTCGGTCCTGGGCGACGGAGACGCCTTGGACGCCTACTCCGCCGGGCTGCAAACGCAGGCCGTCCGGGCGCAGCAGGTGGAGAACGACCGCAGGCAGGCCGAGACCGACAAACTGAGGCTGGCCCTCCAGCTCGTCCAGTCCGGCGACAGCACCGGCGTCGACCTCTACCGGCGCGCCTTCCCGATCCCCTCGGTGGTCAACCAGATCGACCACGCTGCGGTCGGCAGCCCGCCTGTCGCGGGCAACGGACAAGCCGGCACCGCGCCTGCCATGTGACCGGGCCCGACCATGTACAAGCAAGAAATAGCTCCGAACCCGAACAAGGACGAAGACGACAACAGCGCGCAAGCGCGACTGCTGAACCAGGACGCGACCCCCGACAACGCCGTCCCCGGGACGCCGCTGCGTCAGTCCGTCCTCACGGCGGCACCGACCGCGAACGCGGCGAAGGCGACCGGAAAGCGCCCTGCGACCGGCCTGACCCTGAACGGCAAGCGGGTGTCCATCACCGACACCCAGGCGATCAAGACCTTCGGCACTACCCTGAACCCCCCGGCGGACGAGCAAAAGGGCCAGATGCGGCTGAAGCTGCTGAAGAACATCGTCGCGGCGGCCAATCAGAGCAAAAAGGAGATGTTCACCGAGGTCAACGTCCGTACGGCCTATGGGGCCATCATCGCCGAGGCGGCAGGGGCGGTGGCGGAAGCCGGCAAGGCCCGTGCCGACTGCACGAGCATCCTCAACTCCCCCGCCAATCGGCAGATGGCGCAGAAACTCGACCAGATGCACAAACAGCAGAAGGAACTGCTCGACAAGAGCGCCGGGCGGGCGGACATCCCCGCCGACGGTCACGTCATCGTCCTTCGCGGCACCGGTGCCCGCCAGGCAAGGGCGATCATGACCGAAGGAACGTTCGGCGGCCGGAAGTTCACCCAGGACAACCCCAAGGCGCCCAGCCCTGAGGACGGTGTGGCACAGACCGGCCTGAACGACAAGAACGCCAGCGGCGGCCTCATCGAGGAATGGTCGCTGATCCCGCAGACGGGCTTCGCCTCGATGGGGTTCATGCTCATCGCCGAGGCCGCGGTCGCCAAGGTCAATCTGCCCGAGGTGGGTGCCAATCGGGTTCGCGGCGAATGCGGGGTCGTGGGATACGCCGATCAGAAGCTCATCGAGGTCGCGATCCTCTGGGCGGGCAGTGCCCGGCCCGCCGACGAGTCGGACACAGAGCTCGAGCATCTGATCAAGCGGCTCAACCAGTCCGGGGACGGCTACCTGAAAGCTCTGCGAAAGGCGGCCGACTGAGCCGCGCCGCCCTCGTACCTTCGAGTTACGTCGTTACACCAGGGGAAATGGCAGCGGTTCAGGACCAGCCGGCCTGAGGCAGCCCGGCCCTTCAGGGCCAGGCCGTCCGCGGCTCAGGAGACGGCGCTGCCCGCGTTCGCCTGCTGCCACAGGGCGTAGATGCTGGAGTCCCACTGGGAGGCGTAGCTCGTCTCCACGGTCGAGCCGCCTTCTTGGTATCCGCCGACGACCGCGCCGATGGTCGTGGTGTTCCATGGTGCGGATTGGTAGTGCTGGAAGGAGGTTCCGCTGACCCCATCGGTGTACGAGGCGCAGTCGACCTTCCAGTAACCGACGCCGCTGAACTTCACGGAGCTGACGGGGGTCTCGCATCGGTACGGGACGTCCTGGTCGCCGGGATATCCGAGGAGGTCGACCTGTTCACCGGCCTTGAACGGGTCGGCCGACATCCGTACGGTTCCGGTCTTGTCGCCCAGGTGGTAGTCATGGCCGGTCATCGACAGCCTCACCAGCGCGTAGTCGTACCGCGGGTTGTCGGTGACCCCCCAGCGTGAGTCGATGTAGTAGTCGGCCAGCGGCCAACTGCCCCGCGGACCGTTGCCGGCGTTGTACTGCGGCACGAACGCGCCGAGCCTTCCGATCGGCACGCCGTATCGCTTGATGCAGTGGGCCGCGGTGAGGATGAGGTCCGACCCGATGACGGTGGCCGTGCAGTTGAACCCGGGAAAGACGATCCGCCCGACCGTGGGGACGGGATCCGCCGGATCCGAGGACTTCGGGCTCGGAGCCTCCGCCGAGGGTGAGTTCTGCAACAGCCTTGTCTTGGTCCAGTAGCGGATCGTCGCCTCGGCTTCCGCCTTCGTATCGTTCAACGACCCGGTGTCCACCTTGATGGGCCAACCTGTGGGCCGTGGCCGAGGAATCGCCGAATCGGCGTGCGCGATACCCGAGGACGCGAGTACGCATGCGGCAGCGGTCAATGCGAGGGAGAGTTTAGGCAGCAAGTGTGACCTTCCACTGTTTGCGCCGGGGACCCGTTGGTCTTGCCGATCCTAACCAGATCTGGTCAGAGGATGATTAAAACCGGCGGATTACCACCTAAGGGGAATTTGTCCGGAGGTCACGGCTGGCAGCGCTTCAGGCCGTCGGGTGAGTAGCACGGCACGTGCCCGAAGGCCTTCAGCACGTCCTGGCCGCTGCCTCTGATCATGTAGTTGAGGAAGCTCGAGGTCAGGGAACCGGGGGCCGGTGTGCCGTTGGTGTACGCGTACTCGATCTCGGTGAAGCGGTAGGTGTCGGCACTGATGGCCGTGGTCGACGGCGCCTGGCCGTCGATGCTCAGCGTGTGCACGTTCTTGGAGGTCTCGGCGGCCCGCAGTTCGCCGTAGCCGATGGCGCCCGGCACCTGGGCGACGGTCGTGAGGACCTCGCCGGTGCTGCCCAGCTCGCAGCGGATGACCTTGTCCTGCGGGGAGTTCTTGTTCACGCAGTCCCGCGAGGTGAAGGGGGGTTCGCCCTGGCCGCCGAGGAGGCGTCGGCGGAGCAGGTCGCGGGTGCCGGAGTTGGCGTCCCGGCTGACGAGCCGGACGGGCAGGTCAGGGCCGCCGAGCTGTTGCCAGTTGACCACATCGCCGCGGTAGATCCGGCGTATCTCGTCGGTCGTCAGGTTCTGGAGGTGGACCTGGTCGTTCACGACGAGGGCGAAGGCGACGACGGCGACCCGGTTCTCGTTCAGCCGGGTGAAGCCGGCCGGCTCGGTGCCGTCCGACATGGCGAGCAGGGCCGGGGAACCGTTCTTGGCATTGCCGCTCGCCAGTTCCCGTACGCCCTCGGTGCTGCCGTGCGCGTCCACGGTGATCTGCGAACTCGGGCATTCCGCCTCGTACCGGCGGGCGAGTTTCTCCGCGGCAGGCTCGAATGCCGTCGAGCCGACCACTCTGAGGTCTCCATCGACACAGCCCATGGGGATCGAACGCCCGAAGACGACGATGCCCGCCAGGATGAGGAGGCAGGCCGCGAGGACGACGGTGGTCCCCAAGGCGACCTTGCTGAACAGGGGCGGTTTGTCGTCGACCGACATACTGCGGCTGGGCGCCACTCTGCCGTCCCGGATTCCTCCGCTGACCGTGACCTCGCTGCCGACCGGGCCGCCGCTGAGAAGCACGAGCAGCTTGAAATACTGGTCCACGTTGAGCGGGACACGGGGCAGATCGATCGTGTTGCCGTGGAACTGCATCCCGCCCTGGGCGAAGTGGCTGAGCAGATGGTCCGCCTTGGGATCCGCGATGACCTCGACGCTCGAGATGGTGCGTCCGGTGAATACGACCTTCAGGCCGTGATCCTCGTCGGAGCTGGTGTAGTCCTCCTTCACGATGCTGCTCGTGCCGTTGTTCTCGATGCGCAGAAGCACGAGGGTGGGTTTCTGTGTGCCGGTCTGCGCCGTGAAGAGCCCGAACCCTTCCTTCGATTGCCCTTGGCCGTCGCCGCGGTCGCCGCCGATCGCGGTGTCCATCTGCTTACGGTGGCCGATGCGTTTGCCGCGCCGCGTCCGTTGCTGGAAGATCGCGCCGATGGCGGGCGCGATAAGTCCCAGCAGCGCGGCGATCACCGCGACGATGTTCTCCGGGCTGATCCAGTTCACGTCCGCGCCCCTGCCGATGTATTCGGAGCCCCCCGGCCTCACTGTTGTGAAGCACGCCCCGAAAATTGCCCCTTCAACAGGGTATTTGGCGACAGGTGAGTTAATTACGTCCTTAACTTGCTGGCCGCGCAATGTTCGCACGGAGTTGGCCACCACAAGGACGGTCGAAACCACAAGAGAATTGCGGCGCGCCCGATTTTCTGGGATGTGTACGGATTCGCGGCCGTGGGGCGTATCCCGGCCGGGACACGCCCCACGGTACGGATCAGACCAGCGGGCGGGCGGTCGGCGGGATGGCGACCGGCAGGTGGGAGTGGCCCTGCAGCCACTTGTCTACGGCGGCCGCCGCGGAGCGGCCCTCGGCGATCGCCCAGACGATCAGCGACTGGCCGCGGCCCATGTCGCCGGCGACGAAGACACCGTCGACGGAGGTGGCGTACGAGGTGTCGCGGGCGACGTTGCCGCGCTGGTCCAGCTCGACCTCGAGCTGCTCGAGCAGGCCCGCGCGCTCCGGCCCGACGAAGCCCATGGCCAGGGTGACCAGCTGGGCCGGGATCTCCCGCTCGGTGCCCTCGATCGGCTCGAAGCCGGTCTCCGGGCCCCGTACGTCGACGACGCGCAGCGCCCGGACCCGGCCGTCCTCGTCGCCGAGGAACTCCAGGGTGTTGACCGCGTACGCGCGCTCGCCGCCGAGGTCGACCAGCTCCTCGTGCGCCGACTCCATCTTGAACAGCATGGGGTAGGTCGGCCAGGGCTGGCCGCCGGGACGGTTCTCCGGCGGACGCGGCATGATCTCCAGCTGGGTGATCGACAGCGCGCCCTGGCGGACGGCGGTGCCGATGCAGTCCGCGCCGGTGTCGCCGCCGCCGATGACGACGACGTGCTTGCCCTCGGCGCAGATCGGCGACTCGGCGATGTCTCCCTCCTGGACCTTGTTGGAGGGCGGGAGGTACTGCATCGCCTGGTGGATGCCGTCGAACTCCCGGCCGGGGACCTTCAGGTCACGCCAGGCGGTCGCGCCACCGGCGAGGACCACGGCGTCGTACGAGGCGCGGAGCTCGTCGGCGGTGACGTCGACGCCGATGTTCGCCGAGGTGCGGAACTCGGTGCCCTCGGCGCGCATCTGGTCCAGGCGCCGTTCGAGGTGCTTCTTCTCCATCTTGAACTCGGGGATGCCGTAGCGCAGCAGCCCGCCGGGCCGGTCGGCCCGCTCGTACACGACGACGTCGTGGCCGGCGCGGGTGAGCTGCTGGGCGGCGGCCAGGCCCGCGGGGCCGGAGCCGACGACCGCGACCTTCTTGCCGGTCCTGACGGCCGGCGGCTGGGGCGTGACCCAGCCCTCGGCGAACGCCCGGTCGATGATCTCGACCTCAACCCGCTTGATCGTCACCGGGTCGGAGTTGATGCCCAGGACGCAGGCGGACTCGCACGGCGCCGGGCACAGCCGCCCGGTGAACTCCGGGAAGTTGTTCGTGGCGTGCAGCCGCTCGATCGCGCCCTGCCACTCGTCGCGGTGGACGAGGTCGTTCCACTCGGGGATGAGGTTCCCCAGCGGGCAGCCGTTGTGGCAGAACGGGATCCCGCAGTCCATGCAGCGGGACGCCTGCTTCTCCAGCGAGCCCTTGGGGAAGTTCTCGTACACCTCACGCCAGTCGCGGATCCGAACGTCGACGGGGCGACGCTGCGGGAGCTCCCGCTGATGGGTCATGAAGCCCTTAGGGTCAGCCATGTCTCCCCCTTCACCCGTTGACGGCGGCCATGACGGCCTGGTCGGCGTCGCGTCCCTCGGCCTCGGCGGCAGCGCGGGCGTTCAGGACTCTCTTGTAGTCGCGCGGCATGACCTTCGCGAAGCGGCCGACCGCGGCGTCCCAGTCGGCGAGCAGCGCGGCGGCCACCGTCGATCCGGTCTCGGCGCGGTGGCGTTCGACGATGTCCCGCAGGTAGGCGCGGTCGTCGTCGCCGAGCGGGTCGAGGTCGACCATCTCGGCGTTGAGGCGCTCGGGCCGCAGGTCCAGGACGTAGGCGATGCCGCCGGACATGCCGGCCGCGAAGTTGCGGCCGGTCGGGCCGAGGACGACGGCCCGGCCGCCGGTCATGTACTCGCAGCCGTGGTCGCCGACGCCTTCGACGACGGCGGTCGCGCCGGAGTTGCGGACGCAGAACCGCTCGCCGACGACGCCGCGGACGAACGCCTCACCGGACGTCGCGCCGTACAGCATGACGTTGCCGGCGATGATCTGCTCCTCCGCCTTGAACGGCGCGTCGGCGGGCGGGCGTACGGTGAGGCGCCCGCCGGACAGGCCCTTGCCGACGTAGTCGTTGGCGTCGCCGATCAGCCGTAGCGTGATCCCGCGCGGCACGAACGCGCCGAACGAGTTGCCCGCCGACCCGGTGAAGGTGACGTCGATCGTGTCAGCGGGCAGGCCCTCGCCGCCCCACTTCTTGGTCACCTCGTGGCCGAGCATCGTGCCGACCGTGCGGTTGACGTTGCGGATCGGCAGCTCGAGCTTGACCGGGTCACCGAAGGCGATGGCGCCTTCGGCGAGCTGGATCAGCGTGTTGTCGAGCGCCTTCTCCAGGCCGTGGTCCTGCCCGGTGACACGGCTCAGCGCCGCGCCGTCGGGCAGGTCGGGCCGGTGCAGGATCGGGGCCAGGTCGAGCCCGGCGGCCTTCCAGTGGCCGACGGCCTCGGCGCTGTCGATCATCTCGACGTGCCCGATCGCCTCGTCGAGGGACCGGAAGCCGAGCGCGGCCAGGTACTCGCGGACCTCCTCGGCGATGAACTCGAAGAAGTTGACGACGAACTCCGGCTTGCCGCTGAACTTCTTGCGCAGCTCCGGGTTCTGGGTGGCGACGCCCACCGGGCAGGTGTCCAGGTGACAGACGCGCATCATCACGCAGCCGGAGACGACCAGCGGCGCGGTCGCGAAGCCGTACTCCTCGGCGCCGAGCAGCGCCGCGATGACGACGTCGCGGCCGGTCTTCATCTGCCCGTCGGTCTGCACGACGATGCGGTCGCGCAGGCCGTTGAGCAGCAGCGTCTGCTGGGTCTCGGCCAGGCCGAGCTCCCAGGGCGCGCCGGCGTGCTTGATCGAGGTGAGCGGCGAGGCGCCGGTGCCGCCGTCGTGCCCGGAGATCAGGACGACGTCGGCGTGCGCCTTGGACACGCCCGCCGCGACCGTTCCGACACCGACCTCGGCGACGAGCTTGACGTGCACGCGCGCCGCCGGGTTGGCGTTCTTCAGGTCGTGGATGAGCTGGGCCAGGTCCTCGATCGAGTAGATGTCGTGGTGCGGCGGCGGCGAGATGAGGCCGACGCCGGGCGTGGAGTGCCGGGTCTTGGCGATCCACGGGTACACCTTGTGGCCGGGCAGCTGCCCGCCCTCGCCGGGCTTGGCGCCCTGCGCCATCTTGATCTGCAGGTCGTCGGCGTTGGTCAGGTACTCCGACGTCACGCCGAACCGGCCCGACGCCACCTGCTTGATCGCCGAGCGGCGCAGGTCGCCGTTGGCGTCCGGCGTGAACCGCTCCGGGTCCTCGCCGCCCTCACCGGTGTTGGACTTGGCGCCGAGGCGGTTCATCGCGATCGCGAGGGTCTCGTGGGCCTCGGCGGAGATCGAACCGTACGACATCGCGCCCGTGGAGAACCGCTTGACGATCTCCGAGACGGGCTCGACCTCCTCGACGGGCACCGGCGCGCGTACGCCCTCGCGCAGCTTGAACAGGCCGCGCAGGGTCATCAGCCGCTGCGCCTGCTCGTCGACGAGCTTCGTGTAGTCCTTGAAGATCTCGTAGCGGCGGGTGCGGGTGGCGTGCTGGAGCTTGAACACCGTCTCTGGGTTGAACAGGTGCGGCTCGCCCTCGCGCCGCCACTGGTACTCCCCGCCGACCTCGAGGGTGCGGTGCGACAGCTCGTTGCCGCCGGGCGGGTACGCCCGGTGGTGGCGCTGCGCGACCTCCTCGGCGAGCACGTCGTAGCCGACGCCGCCGAGGCGGGAGGTCGTGCCGGTGAAGCACTCGCCGACGACCTCCTCGCCGAGCCCGACCGCCTCGAAGATCTGCGCACCGGTGTACGAGGCGACCGTGGACACGCCCATCTTGGACATGACCTTCAGGACGCCCTTGCCGTACGCCTTGACCAGGTTGCGGACGGCCTTGGCCGGGTCACCGGTGAGGACGCCGCCGGCGACCAGGTCCTCGACGGTCTCGATGGCGAGGTACGGGTTGACGGCCGACGCGCCGTACCCGATGAGCAGCGCCATGTGGTGGCACTCGCGGGCGTCGGCGGTCTCGACGACCAGCCCCACCTGCGTACGGGTCTTCTCCCGGATCAGGTGGTGGTGCACCGCGCCGGTGAGCAGCAGCGACGGGATCGGCGCCTTCTCGGCGGTGGCCCCGCGGTCGGACAGGACGAGGAGGCGGGCGCCGTCGCGGATCGCCGCCGACACCTCGGCGCAGATCTCCCGCAGGCGGCGCCGCAGGGCCTCGCCGCCGCCGGCCACGTCGTACCGGCCGGAGACGACGTACGGCTGGAACTCCGGCCGGTCGCCGTCGTCGTTGATGTGGGTGATCTTGGCGAGTTCCTCGTTGTCGAGGATCGGCGTGGGCAGCACGAGCCGGCGGCAGGAGCCCGGGCCGGGCTCGAGCAGGTTGCCCTCGGGGCCGAGCGTCGACTGCAGGCTGGTGACGAGCTCCTCGCGGATGGCGTCCAGCGGCGGGTTCGTGACCTGCGCGAACAGCTGCTTGAAGTAGTCGAACAGCTGCCGCGGACGGTCCGACAGCGCGGCCAGCGGCGTGTCGGTGCCCATGGATCCGATCGGCTCGGCGCCGTTCTTCGCCATCGGCGCCAGGAGGATCTTCAGCTCCTCGTTGGTGTAGCCGAAGATCTGCTGGCCCTTGACCAGCGTCTCGTGCGAGGGCAGGTCACCCTCGTGCAGTTCCTCGACGACGCGCAGCTCGCGCTCGGGCAGCTCCCCGAAGCGAACCAGGCCGTCGCTCAGCCACTCGGCGTACGGGTGCTCGCGGGCGAGCTCCGCCTTGATCTCGTCGTCCTCGACGATGCGGCCCTGGGCGGTGTCGACCAGGAAGATCTTGCCGGGCTGCAGGCGGCCCTTGCGGACCACCTTCGACTGCTCGATGTCGAGCACGCCGGCCTCGCTGGCCAGCACGACGAACCCCTCGTCGGTGACCCAGAACCGGCCCGGACGCAGGCCGTTGCGGTCCAGGACCGCGCCCACGACGGTGCCGTCGGTGAAGGTGACGCTCGCCGGGCCGTCCCAGGCCTCCATCAGCGTGGAGTGGAACTCATAGAAGGCCCGCCGCTCCGGGTCCATCTCGGTGTGGTTCTCCCACGCCTCGGGGATCATCATGAGCACCGAGTGCGGCAGCGACCGGCCGCCGAGGTGGAGCAGCTCCAGGCACTCGTCGAAGGACGCGGTGTCGCTGGCCTCGATGTCGATCACCGGGTAGATCCGGGACAGGTCGCCCGGCAGCAGGTCGGACTTCAGCAGCGCCTCGCGGGCCCGCATCCAGTTCCGGTTGCCCTTGACCGTGTTGATCTCGCCGTTGTGCGCGATGAACCGGTACGGGTGGGCCAGTTCCCACGCCGGGAACGTGTTGGTGGAGAACCGCGAGTGGACCAGCGCGATCGCGGTGCCGTACCGCCGGTCGGACAGGTCCGCGAAGAACGGCTCCAGCTGCGGGGTGGTCAGCATCCCCTTGTAGACGATCGTGCGGCTGGACAGGCTCGGGAAGTACACCCCGGTGTCCTGCTCCATGCGCTCGCGGGCGCAGAACACGATCCGGTCCAGCTCCAGCTCCCGGGCGCCGCCGCGGGCGCTCAGGAACAGCTGGGCGAAGTGCGGCATGACCGCGCGCGCCGTCGGGCCCGAGAAGTTCGGGTCGTGCGGAAGTTCACGCCAGCCGAGGACGGTCAGGCCCTCCTCGTCCGCGATCCGCTCGACGACGGCGACCGCCTCGGCCCGCTCCGCCTCGTCGGTGGGCAGGAACGCGATGCCCGCGGCGTACGCGCCGGGCTCGGGCAGCGCGAAGTCCACGACCTCCCGGAACAGGGCGTCGGGCAGCTGGGTGAGGATCCCGGCGCCGTCGCCGTCGTCCGGTTCGGCGCCCTTGGCACCGCGGTGATCCAGGTTACGCAGGACGGTCAAGGCCTTCACGACGATGTCGTGACTCTTGCGGCCGTTCAGGTCGGCGACCATGCCGACGCCACAGGCGTCATGCTCACCCGCGGGGTCGTACAGACCTTGACGCTCTGGACGTCCTCGGCCCGGACTCATGGCAGCAGGCACCATCAACCCTCCTCGTCGTCTTCGTTCCGCTCCCCATCAGTTGCAGACTGGGACGACGTTGGCCCGCTGCGGTGAATAGAGATTACATCACTGCCTGATTCATCCCCGACGCGGCGTGATCACGAAACTTGGTGAATCTTCCGCATCTTGTGCGAACCGAGGCTTTCGCCCGGTTGTTCCGTTGATGCGGCTGGATTCCGCCTTGGCGGAGGCGAGAGGGAAGAACCGTCCTGGTGGAGACGAGACGGAGAGACCGTCTTGGTGCAGGCGAGACGGAGAAGACCGTCGTCTTGGTGCAGGCGAGACGAAAGAACCGCGCCGGACGGCGCCGCCGTCACCGGATGTTCTCCGGATGTTCGACAGGGCCCGCCGTCCGACGCGGTTCCCGGTTGCTCAGCTCGTTGCTCAGCTCCTGACGTTCCTGGTGAACAGGAACGTCTTGCCCGCGCGCTCCACGAGGGAGGCCGGAGCGATCGTGTCGGGGCTGGACGCGGTGCCGTTCGCGCTGCCGCTCCAGCCGATCACGACGAAGTGCCCGTACGCCCCGCCGGACGCGCCCGTGTTGCCCTTGCCGAAGTTACTGACCGGCGCGGGCCCCGAGACCGGCAGGAAGAAGCCCTTGTTACCCGCGTCCGGGTCCATGTCCCCGATCAGACTGTTCGCGGCGTTGACGTCGCGGAGGTTGAAGATCACCACCTGGCCGACCCAGCGCTGGTCCGACGAGACGTACGCGGCGCGGATCGCCTGCGTGCAGCCGTAACTCTGCAGGGCCGTCTTCAGCCCGTCGCCCCAGACCGCGCTCCCGCAGTCGGTGTCCAGCCGCCCCGAGCCCTGGAGCTGCATCGTGATGTGCTCGATGTTGTTGGTCTGCGCCTTGGCCTCGGCGTCGCTGAAGACCTCGGTCAGGGTCATCGGCGCGGAGTCCGACGAGGAGGCGTTCAGCTTGTCCCACAGTGACCAGGATTTGGTGGCGTTGTAGTAGGACGGCTTGTACTGGCCGTTCGCGGAGCCCGGCTGGCCAGGCGCCGGCTGGCCGCCCCCCGTCCCCGGCGTGCCGACCGCGGCGGGCGACGTGCCCGTCTTGGTCTTGTCGTCCCCGCCACTCGAGGCGGCGTAGTAGGCGCCGCCGAGCACCCCGCCGATCAGGAGGACGGCACCGGCGATCGCCGCGATGACGATGCCACCGTTGCCCTTCTTCGGCGGCGGTCCCATGGGCGGCTGGCCCATCGGGCCCATCGGACCCATCGGGGGCTGCATCTGAGGCGGCTGCATGCTCGGCGGCCCCATGGGCACGCCGCCCGCCATCGTCTCCTGGTGCTGCCAGCCGGGACCGGACGGATCGTATCCGCCCGGTGGGGGCGCGCCCCACCCGCCGGACTGGCCTCCCGGGGGCTGCTCGCCGGGGCCGGTGGGCGGGTACGGGTAACTCATATCGTGTTCTCCTCTGATGACCTCGCCTCTTAGAGGGAGAAGCCTAGGGTGTGGTTCCCACCCATTCGGCCGGATTCTGACACGTCTACGCTGGACTCCATGTGTCAGGTGCCCGAAGAGGCCGCACGACTTCTGGAAGGCGTGGGCGCCCGCCGCCTCCGTCACGCCCTCGCCCTGCTGATCAGCGCGCGTTCCTGGGACGCCGACGCGCTCGTCCGCGCCACCGCCGCGCCCCGCCGGACGATCGACGCGCTGCTGGCCGCGCTCGGCGACGATCTCGACGGCGGGCGGATCCGGCCCGACCGGATCGACGCCTACCGCCCCCTGACCGTTTCCCCGCTCCTCGCCGATCCGGTCGCCCACCTGCTTCCCGAGCACGCCGAGGCCGTAGCCGCGATGGACGAGCTCATCGCCGCCGCGCCCCGCGCCCGTACCGCGCTCGACCACGTCGCGGCCACCGCCGAGACCGCCGTACGGCGGGCGCTGCTGCTCGGCGCCCGGTTCTGGCTCGGCTCGGCGCGGCTGCTGTGCGTCGGCGACCACGACCTCACCTCCCTCGCCGTCGCACTCACCCACCCCGGCGTGGAGATCACGGTGGTCGACATCGACGACCGCATCCTGGAGTTCATCGGCGATGAGGCGGCCCGGCGCGGCCTGCCGGTCCGCTGCCGGTTCGCCGACCTGCGGCTGGGACTGCCGGCCGGCGCGCGCGAATGGGCCGACCTGGTCTTCACCGACCCGCCGTACACACCGGACGGCGTCGCGCTGTTCACCCGGCGCGGCCTGGAAGGGCTGCGCGACCGCGAGACCGGCCGCGTGCTGGTCGCGTACGGCGCCAGCGAAGGCACGCCCGCGCTGGCGCTGAAGGTGCAGGAGGCGCTCGGGCCACTGCACCTGGCGTACGAGGCGATCTGGCCGGACTTCAACCGCTACCACGGGGCGCCGGCGATCGGCTCGGCCAGCGACCTGTACGTCCTGCGGCCCACCAGCCGCACGGGGAAGGCCCTCGGATCGGCCGTCGCGGGCACCCGGATCTACACGCAGGGACCGCAGGCGGTCGAGTCCCCGGACCGGCCCGTCGATCCGGCCGTCGCCGAGCCCGCCGGCCTGCTGGTCGGCGAGTGGCCGAAGGGCTTCGCGCCCGGCACCCCGCGCGTCCACCTGGCGACATGGCTGGCCAAGCCCTACGCCGGCCGGGCCGCCGACGTGGTCGTCGCGCTACCGGCGGGGTACGACGCCCTGCTGCCCCGGGTGCTCCTCGCGTCGCGGGCCGAGCGGGTGCGCGTGCTGACGCCGGCGGTCCTCCCCCGGGCGCTGAAGAGCGTGCTCGCGGCGGTGTACCACATGAAGACCGAACCCGGCGAGATCGTCGCCTCCCGCGTCGCGCCGCCCGGCGGGGCGGGCGCCGTCCTGCGGTACATCCTGGACCGGCCCCACGTTAGAGTCGCCGGCTCCTGGCGTGAGGGGCTCATCCGGCACTCCACCGGCGACCTGACCAAGAACCAGGCCCGCGCCCGGATCCAGGACGCCGCCCCCTGGCTCGGCGACGCGACGGTGCTGGACCTGCCCGCCCACCGCCTCAGCGACCTCCCCGACGCGGTACGCCGGACACTCGACCTCTGACCCGTACGGACGGCGAGCGCGCCGACGCACCAGCGAGCGAGCGCCGGCCGAGCCCCTCGATCACTGCCGACACCGCTCACAGCCGACCTCGCTCACGGTCCGCGCCGGTCAGGGCGGCGTCAGTTCTTCTGGCCCTGGTCGGCGACGCGCCCGACTACGGCGGGGGGCGGGCCGACCGTGACGAGCAGCGACAGCAGCTTCGGGTCCGTCTCGCTGCCCGATCCGTCCGCCCGCCGTACCCAGGTGATCACCGCGTAGTGGCCCATCGCCACCCCGCGCGCGGTGCTGAAGCCCTGGCCGAACCCCGCCTCGTCGGAGGGTGGCCGCGCGAACCCGTTGCCGGTCCGCGGATCGGCCGCCGTGACCAGTTTGTCGGCGACCGTGGAGTCGGCCAGGTTGAAGATCGCCACCATGGCCGTGAAGCGCTTGTCCTCGTACACTCCGCGAGCCACCTGGGTGCAGCCCGCCTGCTGCAGCAGCTTGACCAGTGCCTGACCCCAGACGGTGTCGGCACACCGGGCGTCCAGCTTGGACGTGGTCAGCTTCAACGACGCCTTCGAGTCCGCATCCGCGATGGTCTTCTTGTCGAAGACCTCGTTCTCGGTGAGCGGACTGGGATCGGCCTTGCGCTGGGCGATGGGGCCGAACACGTCGGTGGATGCCGCTGCGGAGTACACCGACGGCGACGGTCCACCGGCCAACGGGCCGCCCGACTGCGGGGCCGAGGGCTTCGGCTCGTCGTGGAGCAGCACCACCACGCCGGCGACGGCGATGAGCGCGACGACCAGGACCACTCCGGCCGCGAAGAAATAGGCGGCGGGAGGCAGGGTGCCCGGCCCCTTCTCACCTTGGGCGAGCCGCGCCCGGCCCTTGATCGCGGGCAACCGGAGGGACGGACGTGGTCTCCGCGGTGCCTTCCCGGGATCGCCCTCGGGGTCGGCGTTCAGGTCGTCCGGCGCGTCCGGAGGCGGGCCGCCGTTCCACCCTGCAGGCTGCGGTCCCTCGAAAGGCGCTCCGCCGTTCCACTCCGGGGACGTCTGCCCCTCGGGAGGTCGTCCGTCGTTCCACCCTGGAGTCGGCTGTCCCCCGGGAGGACCTCCGTTCCATCCTTGGGCCGGCTGCCCGCCGGGAGGACCTCCGCCGTTCCACTCCGGGGACGGTTGTCCCCCGGACGGACCTCCGTTCCACCCTGGAGCCGGCTGCCCGCCGGGAGGTGGTCCGCCGTTCCACCCCGGGGGCTGCTGCCCCTCTGGGACCGCTGGGTTGCCGCCGTTCCATCCCGGAGACGGCTGCCCGCCGGGAGGCCGGCCGCCGTTCCACGCGGCAGGCTGCTGCCCGTCCCAGCCCTGGGAGGGGCCGTTGTTCCGGCTATCCACCGGCGAGGACGAGTCGTTCCCAGACGAAGTCGTCGGCCCGTTCGATGGCGATGCTGGCGTTCAGCAGTTCGTTCATCGTCTGCGGCTGTGCTCCGCCGGCCTTCTCCACCCAGCTGATGACCACGAAGTGCCCGAACGGCTGGCTGTAGGCCGCGCTGAAGCCGCCGGTGAAGTTCGTCGTGCCCTTGACCGTGAGCGGCGAGACGAAACCCGCGCTGCTGCCCGGGTCGAGGTCACGGATGATCTGCGACGCGCCGTCGAGGGTCTCGAGGTTCAGGGCGATGAACTGGCCGACGTACTGCTTGTCGTTGCTGACGTACGCGCCGCGAGCGATCTGGCTGCATCCGTACTTCTGCAGGTCGGCCTGGAGCTGCTGCCCCCAGGTGACGGTCTTGCAGTCACTGGCGATGTCGGATCCCGCCAGGGTGAAGGTGAACTTGCCGCTGGAGACGGTCTTGTCGTCGTCGCCGAACACTTCGTTCTTGTTCAGCGGACGCTTGTCCTTGCTCCGTTCGGACAGCTTCTTCACCTGGGAATTGGGCGGTGTGTTGACGTAGACCTTGGGCAGCACCTTCACCGCTGCGGCGGCTTCCGGTTTCTTGTCACCACCGCCACAGCCGGCGGTGAGGAGCATGGCCACCGCGGTCACTCCGATGACCAGGAGGTTTCGCTTGGAACCACTGGCCGAGCCTCGCGCGGTGCGACGTCCCCGCGATGCCTGTCCCTGCTCGCCGTCCTCGTAACCCATGTCGCTCACGAGCCGTGAGCTTAGCGAACCTCCAGGGACGAGATGTCCATATCGCCGCTCTGCCCCCTTTTGTCCCGCCGTTTGTGGCGCACCCCACGGACCGCCGAACGCCTCTCCGGGCCGAGGGAAACGCCCGGCCTGACGGCAGGGCGCAGGTCTAGGACGCGCCGGCCCCGCCGCGGATGACGGGGCTTGCGCGCAAGATCATTGCTCAGGCGCCGCGGCCCGCCGACGACCGGTCCGTCTTTCCCGCCGGAGAGTCCTTCTCGGCGGTGGAGGCCTCGGACTCGTCGGCCGCGTCGCCCTCCGAGCGGCTCTCCTCGTCGTTCGGCGCGTCGCCGGCGGCCTGAGAGTCGGTGGTCTCGGCGCCGTCCTCCGCCTCGTCGCCAGAAGCGGCCGCGGCGTCGTCGTCCGCGGGCTCCGCCTCGTCCGTCTCGGAGCGCTCCGAGGCGCGCGCACCGTCGGCCTCCGGCTCCTCCGCCGCCTCCGCGGTAGGAGCCTCGGCCGGGTCGTCGGCGCCGTCCTCCGGGACGTCCGCGGCGGACTCGCCGTCCTCCCGGGCGTCGGTGGTGGACTCGCCGCCCTCCGGCTCGGCCTTCTCGGTCTCCGTCTTCTCGGCGGCCTCTGCGGCTTCCACGGTCTCGGCGGCGTCCTCCGAGTCTGCCGCCTCGTCAGGCTCGGCGGGCGCTTCCGCTTCGGCCGCCTCGGCGGGCTCCTCGGCGTCCTTCGCCTGGGCCGGCTCCTCGGCCTGCGTCTCCCCCGCCGGCTGGTCCACGGCGGTGGTGCCCGCTGCCGCGGTGCCGTCCTCGCTCGCGGACTCCTCCGCCGCCGTACCGAAGGCCCCGGCCGGGTTCTCCGTCTTGTCCCGCTGGAAGTAGATGTAGGCCACCGCGCAGAGGAAGACGATGAGCGCGGTCCAGTCGTTGAGCCGCAGGCCCAGGATGTGGTGGGCGGGGTCGACGCGCAGCCACTCGATCCAGGCCCGGCCCACGGTGTAGGCGGCGACGTACAGGGCGAACGCCCGCCCGTAGACGAGCCGGAAGCGCTTCTCCGCCCAGATGACCAGGATGGCCACCCCGATGCACCAGAGGAACTCGTACAGGAACGTCGGCTGGTACGTCGCGATGTCCGAGGTGTTCGCCGGGCGGTGCGCCGCGTCGATCTTCACGGCCCAGGGAAGCGTCGTGGGCCGGCCGTACAGCTCCTGGTTGAACCAGTTGCCCCATCGCCCGATCGCCTGGGCCAGGACGATGCCCGGCGCGGCGGCGTCGGCGAAGACGCGCAGCGAGATCCCCCGGCGACGGCAGCCGAGGTAGGCGCCGAACGTGCCGAGGGCGATGGCCCCCCAGATGCCGAGCCCGCCGTTCCAGACCTTGAACGCGTCGATGGGGTGGCGACCGTGGCCGAAGTACAGCTGGTGGTCGGTGATGACGTGGTAGAGCCGCCCGCCGATCAGGCCGAACGGGACCGCCCAGACCGCGATGTCGACGACCGTCCCGGACGCGCCGCCCCGGGCCGTCCAGCGCCGCTCCCCGAGCCAGACGGCGACGATCACCCCAATGATGATCATCAAGGCGTATCCACGAAGGGGCAGGGGCCCCAGATGGATGCTGCCCTGCGATGGGCTGGGGATGAAGGCGAGCGGCTGCATGGGATGTGAGATTACCGTCTGGCGGGCATCGGACGGCGCGACGACGGTGAAGATCGGGCGTCGAATACGCATCGCCGCCGAGGTGAGTCCCCGCAGCATGGCGATGGGGGCACGGCCGATGGCCGTACCCCCATGTACTCAGGCGTTCGCGGGTGCCCGCGCCGACCGGGGCACGGCGTGGCTCGGCCGTGCCCCGTCCGGCGTCGTCGTTACTTGCTGGACTTGGCCGTCGGGCTGGCCGAACCGCTCGGAGTGGCCGTCGGCGCCGCGCTCGGCGTGGCGTCGACCGGCTTGGCGGCCAGGATGGCCTTCTCCAGGGCGGACGGCTTCAGCAGAACGTTGCTCAGGTCCAGGGACTGGCCGTTGAGGTAGACGGTCGGCGTGCCGGTGACCTTGCGGGCCTGCTCGGCGTAGTTCGTCATCGAGTCGACCTGGCTCTGCTTCTGCATGCCCTTGACGCACTGCTCGAACGCCGGGGTGTCGAAGCCGAGGTCCTTGCCCCAGCCGATGAGGTCCTTGTTGGAGAAGCCGGCCGAGCCCTCCGCGGGCTGGTTCTTGTAGATCGTGTCGTGGTACTTGACCCACTTGTCCGCCGGAGCGCACAGCGCGGCGTTGGCGGCCCGCTGGGAGTTGCCGCGGATCGGCTCCTCCCGCTCCTTGAACAGCCAGAACGGGTTGTAAATGACGTTGACCTTGCCCTCGGCCGCGAGGCGCTTGATCGTGTTGCCGCTGGTGCTCTCCATCTCCTTGCAGATGGGGCACTGGAAGTCCTCGAACATCTCCAGCATGGGCGCCTTGAGCCCCGGCTTGCCCATGAGGATCCGGCCGTCGGCCATGCGGGTCGCCGGCGCCAGCGCACCGGTGTACGTGTTCTTGTCCTTCTTGTTCACCACGTACACGGTGACGACCACGGCCAGCGCCACGATCGCGAGGGCGCTGATGGCGATGGTGAGGGCCCGCATCCGCTGCTGCTTCTGCGCTTGACGCTTGCGCTCCTCCGCCAGCCGCTCGCGGGCCGACCGCTGTCGAGCGGCCTTACTCATCTGGTTCTCCTAGTTTGAATATCTCAGGTGGTGTACAGACCGAGCACCCGGTCGAGCGCGAGTTTTCCGCGCGGGAACACCATCAGCCAGGCGGCGAGGGCGAGGAAGCCGAGGTCTCGGAAGACCTCCCTAAGGTAATGGGTCTGGCCCTTGCCCACCGTGCCGCCGCCCCCGAAACAGCCGCAGTTGATCGAAAGTCCACGTGCGGCCACGGAGATGATCCCGGCAATAAAGACAATGAACAGCAGGCCCACACAGATCGCCATGACCCGAGTGGCGAAGCCGAGCAGGATCATCGCGGCCAGGACCATCTCCAGCACCGGCAGCCCGAGGGCGACCGGCGTGACCATGCCCTTGGGCAGGATCTGGTACGCCGAGACCGCGGTCTTCTGCAGTGCCGGCGGCTCGCTGAACTTCGCGTACCCGGCGATCCCGAGGACGGCCGCGAGCGCGACGCGCACCACGAGCGTGATCCAGTCCTGGCGGCGCTGAATGGCCGACGGAAGGCGGATCCGCCCGATGAGACCGGCCCTGTCCTCCGCGGCCTCGGTCTTCTCGGTCGTCGAGCCGCGCGTCGCGGACACTGTCTTCCCGCCCGCGGACGCTCCCCCGGTGGCCTTGGTCCTGCGTCTCGCGGAGTCAGCCTTGGCTTCAGCCACTGTCGTTCCTCACCCTGTCATGATCCGGCGCGCGCCAGCATAGGCGACGAGAATGTAAGGACACCGTCAAGCACGGTAGATCCTGTCACCTTCCCGGCATGCGCGGGCCCGCTATCGGCGGACGCCTTCGGCGAGTTCGGCGGTGAGCCGGCGTACGGCGTCGATCCCGGCCTCGGGGGACGGCGCGTCGAGCAGCCGGCGGATGAACGCCGAGCCGACGATGACCCCGTCGGCGAAGCCCGCGACCTCGGCGGCCTGCTCGCCGTTGCTGACGCCCAGGCCCAGCCCGATCGGCAGCGGCGACCGCTGGGCCATGGCCTTGCGGGTGCGCTCGACCAGGTGCGCGGCGCCGGTGTCGACGGCCGTACGCGCACCCGTCACGCCCATGAGCGAGGCGGCGTACACGAACCCGCGGGACACGCCGGTGATGATGCCGAGGCGCTCGTCCGTGGAGCTGAGGGCGACCAGGAAGACGCGGTCGAGGTCGTACGCGTCGGACGCGGCCAGCCACGGCTCGGCCTCCTCCGGCGTGAGGTCCGGAGTGATCAGGCCGCAACCGCCCGCCGAGGACAGGTCACGGGCGAAGGCGTCGACGCCGTACCGGTCGACCGGGTTCCAGTACGTCATGACGAGCGTGCGCGCCCCGGTGGCGGCGACCGCCTCGACGGTGCGGAACACGTCGGCGACCCGGATGCCGCCGGTCAGCGCCTGGTGGACGGCGTCCTGGATCGTCGGGCCGTCCATGAGCGGGTCGGTGTAGGGCAGGCCGATCTCGATGACGTCACAGCCGGCCTCGACCATGGTCGTGGCGGCGGCGACGGCCCCCTCGTACGAAGGGAATCCGGCGGGCAGGTAGCCGACGAGCGCCGCGCGCCCCTCGCTCTTGGCCTTCTCGAACGCCGTCGCAACGGTCGGTGCGTCGCCTGTCATGGATCCAGTCCGCCGATCGTCTCGCGCCTGGCCGGTGAGCGCGTCGCCCTCGGCCACCGGTCCCCCGCTCATCGCGCGGACCCTTCGCCCTCGACCAGCCCGAACCACTCGGCGGCCGTGTGCATGTCCTTGTCGCCCCGGCCGGAGAGGCAGACCACGATCGTGGCGTCGGGGCCGAGCTCCCGGCCGACGCGCAGCGCGCCGGCCAGGGCGTGCGCGGACTCGATGGCCGGGATGATGCCCTCGGTGCGGCACAGGAGCGCGAACGCGTCCATGGCCTCGGCGTCGGTGACGGCCTGGTAGGTCGCACGGCCCGTGTCGCGCAGCCAGGAGTGCTCGGGGCCGACGCCGGGATAGTCGAGCCCGGCCGACACCGAGTGAGTCTCCAGGGTCTGGCCCTCGTCGTCCTGCAGCAGGTAGGTGCGCATGCCGTGGATGACGCCGACGGACCCGCCGACCAGCGTCGCCGCGTGCTTGCCGCTGTCGACCCCGGCGCCGCCGGCCTCGAAGCCGTAGAGCCGGACCTCTTCGTCCGGGACGAACGCGTGGAAGGCGCCGATGGCGTTGGAACCCCCGCCGACACAGGCCACCACCGCGTCGGGCAGCCGACCGGTCAGCTCGAGGACCTGCTCACGGGCCTCCACCCCGATGATCCGCTGGAAGTCGCGGACCATCATCGGGAACGGGTGCGGGCCCATGGTCGAGCCGATGCAGTAATGGGTGTACTCGACGCTCGCCACCCAGTCACGGAACGCCTCGTTGCAGGCGTCCTTGAGGGTGCGGCTGCCGGTCTTGACCGGGATCACCTCGGCGCCGAGCATCCGCATCCGGGCGACGTTGAGCGCCTGGCGTACGGTGTCGACCTCGCCCATGTAGACGACGCACTCCAGGCCGAGCAGGGCCGCCGCGGTCGCGGTCGCGACACCGTGCTGGCCCGCGCCGGTCTCGGCGATGACCCGGGTCTTGCCCATCCGCCGGGTCAGCAGCGCCTGCCCCAGCACATTGTTGATCTTGTGGGAGCCGGTGTGGTTGAGATCCTCGCGCTTGAGGAGGATCCGCGCCCCGCCCGCCTCCGCACCGAACCGCTCGGCCTCGGTGAGGAGGCTCGGGCGCCCGGCGTAGGTCTTCAGCAGATGGTCGAGCTCGGCCCGGAACTCCGGGTCGGCCGCGGCCGTCTGGTAGGCGGTGGTCAGCTCGTCGAGCGCCGCCATGAGCGCCTCGGGCGCGAACCGGCCGCCGAAACGACCGAAGTGGCCGGTCAGGTCCGGAAACTCGCGTGCGGCATCGATGGTCATCGCAATGGTCCTGTCGAAGGTGTAAGAGGCCGAATCCGGTCAGTCAAGGTACGGATGGCCTCGCCATCGTTCGCGCAGGAGCATGCCCACAGCCTACTGGGTTCGCCGCCTACTTGCCCTGCCGCAACGCAGGGTGCGCTCCGGCCGCGACCAGGTCGGAGACCGCCGAGCGCGGGTCCTTGCCGACGACCAGGCTCTCCCCGACCAGGACGGCATCGGCCCCGGAGGAGGCGTAGGCGAGCAGGTCGTGCGGCCCGCGAACACCCGACTCCGCGATCTTCACGATGCCGTCGGGGATCTGCGGGGCGATCCGCGTGAACGTGCTCCGGTCGACGCGCAGCGTGGTCAGGTCCCGGGCGTTGACGCCGATGACCTTGGCCTCCGCGTCGACGGCGCGCGCCAGCTCCTCCTCGGTGTGCACCTCGACGAGCGGGGTCAGCCCGATCGACTCGGCCCGCTCGATCAGGGAGACCAGAGCCTCCTGCTCGAGGGCGGCGACGATCAGCAGCACGAGGTCGGCGCCGTACGCCCGCGCCTCCCACAGCTGGTACGAGGAGACGACGAAGTCCTTGCGCAGCACCGGGATGTCGACACGGTTGCGGACCGCGGCCAGGTCGTCGATGCTGCCGCCGAAGCGCCGGCGCTCGGTCAGCACGCTGATCACGGCGGCGCCGCCGGCCTCGTAGTCGGCGGCGAGCGCGGCCGGGTCGGCGATCGCGGCGAGCGCTCCCTTGGAGGGGCTGCACCGCTTGACCTCGGCGATGACGGAGACGCCCTGCCCGCGGAGTGCGGCGAGGCCGTTGCGCGGCGACGGCGCGTGGCGCGCCATCTCCTTGAGCGCGTCGAGCGACACCGCCTGCTGCCGCTCCGCGAGATCCTCGCGTACCCCGTCCAGGATCTCGTCCAGCACGCTCACGAGGCCTCCTTCGTCGGAAGAGTGACCGGGCGCGCCATGCTTATGGTTCGCTCGCTCCGCTCGCTCACGGGGCCTCCTTCGTCGGGGGAGTGACCATGCGCGCCATGCTTACGATCCGCTCGCTCACAGGGCCCACCTTCTTCGCCTCGCTGATCGGACGCGACGCCGCTGTGCCGGATCGGTCGCTCACATCGCTCACAGGTCCTCCCTGCTGATGATGTTCGCCGCACGCCCGCACCGCACCCGCGCCGAGTCCTGCCTCACAAGCTCGCTCACGGAACACGGTCCCCCTTTGTCGGACGTTCGTTTCTCGATCGTAGCCCGGCCGCCCCGGTACCCCTTCCGCGGGTACGAGATCACGGCGCAAGCGCACGCCCGACCGGCAGGTTACGGACGACCCAGAACACGAGCATGACCACCGAGAACCCGATGATCACAGCCGGATGGAGGACCTTGGAGCGCACCGGCCCGCCCGCACGGACGGCCCACGCCCACTTCACCCAGAGGTAAGCCAGGAATGGCAGTGTGACGAAGGCCAGCGGGTTGCGCCCGAACGCCTCGGCGAGGTGACCGTGCCCGATCGCGTGGATCATGCGCAGCGCTCCGCAGCCGGGACAGTAGTAGCCGGTCACGGCGAGGAAGGGGCACGTCGGATAGTGCCCCGGCCGGTTAGGGTCGACCGCCGCGACGTACCCGGCCACCCCGATCACCGCCGCGAGCACGGCGTACGGCCCCCAACGCCCCATACGACGACGAGGCGCCACCACCCCACTCGGCCGACTCCTCCACTGCCCCACTGTCACGCTCCCAGCGTACGGCCCGGGAACTCAAAGATCGGCGGCCCGCCGTTGCGTGCCAGGCCCCGCGTCAAAGCCCGGAGGCCCACCGATGCACCCCCACGTTCGCTCCACCGGCGGCTCGGCGGTGGCCGCCAGGGTTCACGCCAAAGACCGGCGGCTCGGTGGTGTGCCCGGGCCTCGCCTCAGAGGTCGGCGGCGTAGCCGACGCCGCGTACGGTGCGGAGCGGGCTGCGGGCGCCGAGCTTGGCGCGCAGCTGGGCGATGTGGACGTCGACGGTACGGGCCCCGGCCGACTCCGCCGATCCCCAGACGGCGGCGAGCAGTTGTTCGCGGCCGAACACCCGGCCCGGGTTGCGCATGAGGAAGGCGAGCAGGTCGAACTCCATGGTCGTCACGGCCTTGGGCGCACCGGCGACGGTGACGGTGCGGGTCCGGGGGTCCAGGATGACGTCGCCGGCGCGCAGCACGTCGTCGGGAGGGGGAGCCTCCGCCTGGTGCCCGCGCAGGGCCCGGCCGAGCGTGGCGAGCAGGGCCCGCGGGCTGAACGGCCGGGGCACGGTGTGCCCGCCGGGCGGCGTCATCCCGGGCGGCACGACGGACACGATGACCGCGGCGCCGGCCGCCTCCGCCATCTCACGGTGCACGCCCGTCGTCAGGTCGAGGACGACCGCGTCGGGTCGCAGGCGGCGGGCGAGCGCGGCGGCCGACGCCGGGTCGGTCACGAGGTGCGGGTGGTATCCCTCGCGGCTGAGGTAGAGCCGGATGAGTTCGGCGACGCTCGGGTCGTGCTCCACCACCAGAACGGTGCCCTGCCCGCGGGCCCCGCTCATCAGCGGTCCTGGAGGTCCTCGCTGGTGGGGTCGTCGCCGCGGTCGAGCGACTTCCACAGCGAGGCGGGGTCGTCGCCCTGGCGCGGGGCGTTGCCGGGACGGTCGTAGCGGGCGGACATGCCGGGCCAGCGCCGGCCGCGGACGACCGTGAGGAGCCCGGCGGCGGCCAGCAGGACACCGCCCGCCAGGGCGACGATCCACCAGCCGTTCACCTGGACGGTGACGTCGCCGGTCAGCCGGGTGAGGTTCGTGCGGTTCGCGGCGGCGGAGACGACGTGCGCGTGGCGGACGGCGACGGGCGACAGGACGGCGATGAGCACCCCGAAGCCGGTCAGCAGCACGCCGACGGCCGTCCGCGCCCACCCGCGGGTGGCGAGGAGGGCGGCGATCCCGGCCAGCCCGGCCAGGCCGAGGGCGGCGACGCCGCCGCTCAGCGACCGTCCGGTGAGCGGCTGGAGCGACGGCATGAGGTTCATGCCGCCGCGTACGGTGACCGTTGCCCAGGTCCGGCCGGTGAAACCGGCGGCGAGCCCCGCGCCGACCGCGCCGAGCAGCGCGGCGGCGGCGAGTTCGCGGCGGCTCGTCACTTCGGGGGCTCTCCCACCACAGCGTCGAGTTTGTCGGCGTCCCAGCAGGTGCGGTCGCCGGTGTGGCAGGCGGCCCCGACCTGGTCGACCTTGATGAGGATGGCGTCGGCGTCGCAGTCGAGGGCGACCTCCTTGACCCACTGCTGGTGGCCGGAGGACTCGCCCTTCACCCAGTACTCGTTACGGCTGCGGGACCAGTAGGTGGCGCGGCCGGTGGTCAGCGTGCGGTGCAGGGCCTCGTCGTCCATCCAGGCGAGCATGAGCACCTCGCCGGTGTCGTACTGCTGGGCGATGGCCGGGACGAGACCGTCTTCGGTGCGCTTGAGACGATCAGCGATCTTGGGGTCCAAGGACATGACATCCATTGTGCCGCCTCACTCGACCGAGGGCGCGGAGGGGGCGAGGCGGCGCAGCGGGCGTTCCGGCATCAGCACGAAGACGACGAGGGCGATGGCCGCGCCGGCCACGCCGAGCCAGGGGATCACGGTCGCGGTGGCCGACGCCGCCGCGTTCGCCGGGCCGTGGGCCGGGGCGACCTCGCGGACGTGGGAGGCGTACGCGGTGCCGGCGATGGCCAGGGCGACGGATCCGCCGACCTGGCGGAAGAAGGTGATCTTGCTGGTGGCCGTGCCGATGTGCTCCGGGTCGACGGCGTTCTGCACGGCCACGGTGAGCCCGGACAGCATCGGCCCGATGCCGAGCCCGATCAGGATCATCCAGCCGGCCAGGGCCCATACGCCGGTGTGGACGCCGAGGTTCGCGCACAGCAGGGCCCCGGCGGCGAGCAGGACGGGGGCCGCGACCAGCCAGGGCTTGTAGCGGCGGGTCCGGCTGATCAGCGCGCCGGTGAGGAAGCTGCCGACCAGCATGCCGAGCATGAGCGGATAGACCTTCAGGCCCGAGGTGGTGGCGCTGTCGCCGTGCACCGTCTGGAAGTACCGCGGCAGGAAGATGATCGCGGCGTACATCCCGAAGGCGGTGAAGAACGAGCCGACGTTGGCCGCGGTGTAGGTGCGGTTGCGGAACAGCCCCAGGGGCACGATCGGCTCGGCTGCCCGCCGTTCGACGAGGACGAACAGGGCGAGCAGCGCCAGCGAGGCGGCGATCGGCCCGGCCACGGTCGCGCTCGTCCAGGCGTGGGTCGCCCCGGAGGCCGTCGCGCGGCCCTTCTCGGTCAGGCCGAACAGGAGCAGGCCGATGCCGGCCGCGAACACCGTGATGCCGAGGTAGTCCGGCCGGGCGTGGACGCGCTCGCGCCGCTGGTGGGGCAGGCGGAGGGCGATGACCGCGAGGACGACGACGCCGATCGGCAGGTTGACGAGGAAGACCCAGCGCCAGTTCGCCTGCTCGGTGAGCAGGCCGCCGAGGTACGGGCCGGCGACGTAGCTGAGGGCCATCACGCCGCCGACCGCGCCCTGGACCCTGCCGGACCGCTCGGGCGGGAACATGTCGGCGACCAGGGCCAGGGACAGCGGGATCAGGGCGCCGGCGCCGAGCCCCTGGACGGCGCGGAAGGCGATGAGCTCGGGCATGTTCTGCGCGGCCGCGCACAGGCCGGACCCGATGAGGAAGACGGTCACTCCGATGAGCAGCAGGGGCTTGCGGCCGTGCACGTCCGACAGCCGCCCGTACAGCGGAACGGTGATCGTCGAGGTGAGCAGGTAGGCGGTGACGACCCAGGTGTAGAGGTCCTCCCCGCGCAGGTCCCGGACGATCGTCGGCAGCGACGTGCCGACGATCGTCTGGTCCAGCATCGCGAGGAACATGCCGCCGACGACGGCGATGATCACAACGCCCATCTTGGGGCGGCGTTCCGTGCCGGGCGGCGCGGTGCTCGTAGCGGTCGACATCCCGGTTCCTCTCCTCAGACTCGATCAACGCGTCGATATCAACACGTATGAGCCGACATGTCAATCCCAACATGTAAGAGCCGAGCTAAGGTGATCGCATGTCACTGCGCGCCGCACTGCTGGCACTGATCGAGGTCAGGGGGCCGTCCAGCGGCTATGACCTCACCAAGAGCTTCGAGGGATCGCTCGCCCACGTCTGGCAGGCCAGCCACAGCCAGATCTATCCCGAGCTGAACCGCATGGCGGCGGACGGGCTGCTGAAGGTCGAAGAGGAGGGGCCGCGCGGCCGCAAGACTTACGCCATCACCGCGGCCGGCCAGGCGGAACTGCACGAATGGTTGGTCGAGGCAAAGCCCGAGCAGCGGATACGCAACGAAGCGTCGCTGCGGGCGTTCCTAATCCCCCTGTTGCCCCCACAGAAGGCCATCGAGTTGCTCACGGAGCAGGCGCGTGCCGCCGAGGCGAGAAAGGCCGATCTGGAGGCGCTGCGCTGCCGGGTCGGCGAGTCCAGTTTTGGGGGTTTTGCCCTTGAACGCGGACTTCGGCACATGGCCGCCGAACGCGACTGGGCGCTCTGGGCGATCGACCGGTTGCAGAAAAGCGAAGAGGCCCGCACCGAAACGGTACGGACCCCGACGGGTGAACCTAAGTGAACATTATCTGAACTACAGCGGACGGACCTGGTCCGCCTGCGGGCCGCGGTCGCCCTGGACGACCTCGAACTCCACCCGCTGGTTGTCCTCGAGCGTACGGTATCCGTTCGAAGTGATCGCCGAGTAGTGAACGAAGACGTCCGGACCACCGCCGTCAATGGCGATGAAGCCGAACCCCTTGTCAGCGTTGAACCACTTCACGGTGCCCTGGGCCATGCCTAACTCCTTGCGGGACAAACAAAACCCACAGGTTGTGGGTCACTTTTGTGGTTACCGCGGGTGTGCGCAGGCCCTTGAAGAAGCAAGAACACGCCCGCCAGTCATCGGTCCGCGGGCGTCTGGCAAACGAACGTGGAACTACGACAGCAACCGGTTTCAGTTTACCAAGTTCGGTGCTCTGTCACACGCCCCGGTGCGAAAGACTGTTTTCCGCCGTCGATATTCCCCGCCGTTGTCGCGGCAACCCACCTCTCACCGGCGAGAACGGCGCGAGTGTCCGGAAAATCAAATCTTCAACTGCGCTGCCCAGGATGCGTACAACTCGGCATATCGTCCGGGTTGGGCGACCAGCGCGGCGTGCGGGCCCCGCTGGACGAGACGGCCCTGGTCGAAGACGAGGACCTCGTCGGCGGCCTCCGCGGTGGAGAGCCGATGGGCGATCGAGACGGCGGTACGGCCCCGGGTGATGCTCTCGATGGCGCGCTGAAGGCGCACCTCGGTGGCGGGGTCGACGGCGGACGTCGCCTCGTCGAGCACGAGCAGGTCCGGGTCGGCCAGGTAGGCGCGGGCCAGCGCGACCAGCTGGCGCTCCCCCGCCGACAGCGACTCGCCGCGCTGCCCGACCGGGGTCCGCAGCCCCTCCGGCAGGCCGCCCAGCCAGTCGGCCAGTCCCAGTTCGGTCAGGACCAGGCGGATGTCCTCCTCGGACGCGTCCGGCCGGCCGAAGCGGATGTTGTCGGCGAGGGACCCGTCGAACAGGAAGCCGTCCTGCGGGACCATCACGATCCGCTCGCGCAGCGAGGAGAACCGGACGTCGGTCAGTGGCACGCCATCGACCAGCACCCGCCCCGACGCCGGGTCCATCATCCGGGTCAGCAGCTTGGCGAAGGTCGTCTTCCCCGATCCGGTCTCCCCCACGATCGCGATCCGGGAGCGCGGCGCGATGCGCGCGGACACGTCGTGCAGGACGGTCGGCCCGCCGGGATAGGCGAAGGACACGTCCTCGAAGCGCACGTCGATCGCGCCTCGAGGCAGTTCCACTCCATCCGGTCCGGGGTCGGCCACGTCCGGCGTCATGTCCAGCACGCCGAGCACGCGCTGCCAGCCGGCGATGGCGTTCTGGGCGTCGTTGAGGACCTCGGTGGCCACCTGCAAGGGGCTGACGAACAGGGTGACCAGGAACAGGAACGCCACGAGCTCACCGGCGGTCAGGTGGCCGCCGATCCCCAAGAGCGTCCCGGCCACCACCACGCCGGCGGTCGCGAGCGCCGAGGCCAGCTCGGTGGAGGGGAAGGTCAGGGCGACCAGGTTCTGGGCCCGGACCTGCGCGTCGCGGTACTCGCCGACGGACTCGTCGATCCGGCGGGCGGTGCGCTCCTCCGCGCCGTACGCGCGGATGACCGAGGCGCCGACGACCGACTCGCTCACCGCCGAGAGCATGTCGCCGACCCGCTCGCGCACCGTCCCGTACGCCTTCGACAGCCAGCGCTGGAAGATCCGCAGCGCGTACGCGAGGGGCAGGAACACGACCCAGACCAGCAGGGCGAGCGGCCAGGAGTACACGGCCATGAGCACGGTCGCCACGATGAGCTGGCCGCCGGCGATGATGATCATCAGGCCGCCGTACTGCATGAACTGGCTGATCTGGTCGACGTCGCTGGTGACGCGGGACACGAGCGAGCCGCGCCGCTCGCCGCTCTGCGTGAGCATCGACAGGTCGTGCACGTGCCGGAACGCCCGGACCCGCAGCGCCGCCAGGCCGTTCTCGCTCGTGCGGTACAGGCGGACGTTCATCAGGTACGCCGCGAGGGCGGTCACGACGACGGCGACGGCGCACACGATGACGGCGGTGCGGATGAAGCCGATGTCGGGCCCGCCCTTGGCGCGCAACCCACTGTCGAGCGTCTGCTGGACGGCCACCGGGACGACGATCCGTCCCACGGTGGCCACGAGCGCGAGCAGCAGCGTGCCGGTGATGCCCCGCCGGAACTCGGGGGTGAGCCGCAGGCCGCGGCGGAGCGTCGCCAGGCCGGACGGCCGGCTCGTATCGACGGCGGTCACGCCACGGCCTCCTCGTTCTCGTCCTCATCGTCGGCCGGCTCCGGCTCGGCGTCCGCGCGTTCGTAGGCGGTGACCAGATTCCGGTATCCGGCGGACCGTTCCAGAAGTTCCTTGTGCGAGCCCTGGGCGGTGACCTGGCCGCGTTCGAGGTAGACGACGTCGTCCGCGAGTTCGATGGTCGCCTTGCGATAGGCCACGACCACGACGGTCGCCGCCGAGTCGCGCAACCCGTCCAGGATGCGGGCCTCCACCTGGGGGTCGACGCTGGAGGTCGCGTCGTCGAGCACGAGGAGACGGGGTCGCCGGATGAGGGCGCGGGCGAGCGCGAGACGCTGGCGCTGCCCGCCGGACAGCGTGGTGCCCCGCTCCCCGACGTGGGTGTCGAGGCCGTCCGCGAGCCCGGAGACGAAGCCGTCCGCCTGGGCCAGCCGCAGGGCCTCCCACACGTCCTCGTCCGGCGCGTCCAGGCCGAGCGTCACGTTGCCGCGCACGGTGTCGTCGAACAGGAACGCCTGCTGCGGCACGAGCGCCGTGGTCGCGGACATGCCGTGCCGCTTCACGTCGCGCGCGTCCACGCCGTCGAGCAGCACGCTGCCGCTCGCCGGGTCGACGAGGCGGACGAGCAGGTTGGTCAGCGTCGACTTGCCCGAACCGGTCGGGCCGACGACCGCGATCGTACGGCCGGGCTCGGCGGTGAAGGCGACGTCGTGCAGGACGTCGTCGTCGGTGTAGCCGAACCGGATGGCGCGTGCCTCCAGGCGCGCCGGACCGTCCCCGTCGACGGCCCGCTCGCCGTACGGGAGCGAGCCGGTCGCCTCCAGGACGCTCTGCACCCGCTCCCAGCCGACGACGCTGCGCGGCACCTCGGCCAGGACCCAGCCGAGCGCCCGGATCGGGAAGGCCAGCAGGGTGAACAGGTACGCGACGTGCACGAGGTCGCCGGGCGATATCGCGCCGGAGCGCAGCCGGATCGACCCGACGAGCAGGACCGCGAGCACGCCGAGGTTCGGCAGGGCCTCCAGGATCGGGTCGAACAGCCCGCGCAGGCGGCCGACCGCCACGTTGGCGTCGCGCAGTTCGTGCGCGACGGCGGCGAAGCGCTCGGTCTCGTCGGCCTCCCGGCCGAGGGTCTTGACGACCAGCGCGCCCTCGAAGCTCTCGTGCGCGACCTCGCTGACGCCCGCCCGCAGGCGCTGCGCCCGCGCCGCGACCGGAGCGAGCCTCCGCTGGTAGATCACGTTGAGCCCGGCGATCGCCGGGAAGACGAGGAAGCCGACGATCGCCACGACGAGGTCGGTGGCGAGGATGGCGACGGCGGCGATGATCAGCATCAGGACGACGCCGAGGGCCATGGGCAGCGGAGCGAGAGGAGCCCAGGCGGCCTCGACGTCGGCGTTGGCGTTGGACAGGAGCCGGCCGGTGGGGTGCCGCTGGTGCCAGGCGAGGGGCAGCCGGAGGTACTGCCGGGTGACCGCCCGCCGGTAGGTCGCCTGCATGTTGTACTGCACCATCCCGGCGTACAGCCGCCGTCCGGCGATGCCGAGCGCCTTGAGCGCGGCCACGCCGACGATCGCCAGGCCGCCGAGGGCGAGCGTGCCGGCCGTGGTGCGGCCGTCTCTGAAGGCGGGCAGGACGACGTCCTGGGTGACCCGGCCGAGGACCCAGGCGCTGCCCACGGTCATCGCCGCGTACAGCCCACTGCTGAGCACGGCGGCGGTGAGGAGACGCGGCTCGGCCCGGGCGGCGACCCAGAGGACACCGATCCCCTTCTTCAAAATGTCCGATGTCACTTTTTGTGACAACAAACTCCCCCTTCGTGGCAGATGGTGGGGCCGCTATTCCCTATCACGCGGAGGCCCCGGGTTATTCCGCTCCGGGAAGACGCGGGCCTACGATCGCGGCATGGGGAACGAGAACTGGGCGCGCGTCGAGCGCCATGCCCTGAGCGACGCCCTGATCGACGCCGGCCCCGACGCCCCGACCCTCTGCCAGGGGTGGACCACCGGTGACCTGGCCGCCCATCTGGTCATCCGGGAGCACCGGCCCGACGCCACGCCGGGGATCATGATCCCCCTGCTGGCCGGCCACACCGAGAAGGTACGGCTCCAGACCCGCGACTCGATGCCCTTCGCCGAGCTGGTCGAACGCTTCCGGGCCGGGCCGCCGGGCTGGTCCCCGTTCGCGCTGTCCGTGGTGGACGCCGCGGCCAACACCACCGAGTACTTCGTGCACCACGAGGACGTGCGGCGGGCCCGCGAGGGCTGGGAGCCCCGTGCGTTGCCGACGGCCCTCGAAGAGCAGCTGTGGCGGCGGCTGAAGACGGCCCGGTTCGCGCTGCGGCGGCTGCCGGTGGAGATCACATTCGTCGACCCGGGCGGGCGCACCCAGCGCGTCACGAAGGGCGGCAGGCTGGTCCGGGTGCACGGCCGGCCGAGCGAGCTGACCCTGTGGGCCATGGGCCGCAAGGACGCCGCGCAGGTCGAGATGACGGGCGAGGCCGAGGCGATCAACGTCCTGAACCAGGGCCGCTGGCGCGTCTGACCCAGGGCCTGTCTCGAAGCCCCGCCGTCCTACTGCGCGGCTTCGAGACAGGCCCTCGCCCGGGGAATCTAGGCGGCGGCCTTCTCGCGCTCCGGCGCCGGTCGTTCGGCGGTCCGCCGCCGCGTGCGGAACAGCGCGAGGACGATGATCCCGGCGGCGATTCCCAGGCCGGCCGAGACGGCGTAGACCTCGTTGAGGCCGGACGCCACGGCGGCGCGGATGATCGGCAGGCGGGGGGCCTGCCCGCCGCTCGCCGCACCGGCCATCGCGTGCGGGTCCGCGACGTGGCCGGTGAGCACGTGCTCGATCCGGCCGCGGAAGACGATGCCGAGCACGGCGACGCCGAGGGCGTAGCCGAGCTGCCGGAACGTGTTGAGGGCGCCGCCGGCCATCCCGCCGCGCTGGGGCGGGACGGCGCTCATCGCCGCCGCCGACAGTACGGGGATCGACGTTCCCACGCCCACGCCGCCGACGATCAGCCCCGGAATGATCGCGGTGGACGAGGACCCGGCGTCCAGGACGGCCTGCAGGCCCGAACCGGCGCCGATCAGCAGCAGCCCGATCCCGATGGTCAGCCGGGGCGAGGCGCCGTGCAGGAACCGCCCGGCGACGGCGGACACCACGAAGGACGCGCCGGCGAGCGGGATGAGGGCGGCCCCGGCCCGTACCGGTCCCAGGCCGAGGACGCCCTGCAGCCACAGGGAGGTGAAGGCGAGGCAGGCGAACGCCGAGGCCATCAGGAGGGCACCGCCGATCAGCACGGCGACGAACGACCGGTTACGGAACAGGCCCAGGTCGAGCAACGGGTCCCGGGCCCTCCTCTCGACGACGATGAACACGGCCAAGGCGACGGCGGCGAGCGCGAACATCGCGAGCGGTACCGCCGCGGTGAAGCCGTCGTCACCCGCGCGGATGAGCCCGTACGTCAGCGTTCCGGCGCAGGCGGTGAAGGAGGCCATCCCGGCCAGGTCGATCCGGGCGCCACTGGTGCGGCGGGACTCTCCGACGACGGCGAGCGTGAGCGCGATCGCGATGACGGTCACCGGCAGGTTGACCAGGAAGATCGACCGCCAGTTCACGTGCTGGGTGAGCAGGCCGCCGAGGATCGGGCCGCCGGCCGCGGCCAGCCCGTTGACGGCGCCCCACACGCCGAACGCCACCCCCCGGTCCCGGCCCTGGTAGGTGCTGTTGAGGAGAGCGAGCGTCGTGGTGAACATCGCGGCACCGCCGACGCCCTGCGCGCCGCGCGCGGCGATGAGGGTCGCGGCGTTCGGCGCCAGCCCGCAGGCGAGCGAGGACGCGGCGAACAGCACGAGCCCCGCGACGTACACCCTGCGTGCCCCGAACAGGTCCGCGAGCGAGCCCGCGCCCAGCAGCAGCGCGGCCAGGGCGAGCGCGTAGATGTCCAGCACCCACTGCAGGGCCGTGAACGACGCGTCGAGGCTCTTGGCCATGGCGGGCAGCGCGACCGTCACGATCGTGACGTCGACGAGCAGCATGAAGGCCCCGAGGCAGACCGCCACGAGCGGCCACCATTTGCGCATGAGTGATTCCTTCCGGTTTCTGGGGACGGCCCTCACCCTCGCCGTACGAACGGGAACTCTCCAGCCAGCAGCCCGCGAGTGGCGCTTCTCGACGTTCGCTACTCTCTTGTGGTGAATTCCCTCACGCTCGACGAGCTGGACCGGCACCTCGTCCACGCGTTGCAGCTCGACGGCCGGGCCCCGTTCAGCAAGATCGCCGAGGTGCTCGAGGTCTCGGACCAGACGATCGCCCGCCGGTACCGGCGGCTGCGCACGACCGGGGTGGCGCGAGTCGTCGGCGCCGTCGACGCGCCCCGCGCCGGCCTGGTGTCCTGGGCGCTCCGGGTACGGGCCACGCCGGACGCGGCAGGGGCGGTCGCCGCCGCGCTCGCCCGCCGCACGGACACCTTCTGGGTGCACCTGCTGTCGGGCGGCACCGAGATCGCCTGCGGGACCATGGCCCGGACGCCGGAGGAGCGCGACAACCTGCTGCTGCAGAAACTGCCGCGCACGGGCCGGGTGTCGTCGGTCACCGCCCACGCGCTCCTGCACCTGTTCGCGGGCGGCCCGGGCGGCTGGGCGGGCGTCCGCTCGCTCTCGGAGGAGCAGGCCGACCGGCTACGGCCCGAGCCGCCCTCGCCGGAGTACGAGCCGATGGAGCTGAGCGAGGCCGACCACACGCTGCTGTCGGCGCTGTCCGCCGACGGGCGCACCGGCCACGCCGAGCTGGCCTCCGTCACTGGCTGGTCGGAGTCCACGGTGCGGCGGCGCATGGACCAGCTGCGCCGCGTGGGCGTGCTGTTCTACGACCTCGACGTGCAGTCGGAGGCGTTCGGCTATCACACCGAGGCGCGGCTGTGGGTGTCGGTGCTGCCCTCCGAGCTGGTGGCCGTCGGCGAGGCGATCGGCGGGCATCCGGAGGTGACCTTCGCGGCCGCCACGACGGGCCCGACCAACCTGCTGGTCGCCCTCGCCTGCCGGGACACGCGTCACCTGTACCGCTACCTGACCGAGCGGGTCGGCGCGCTGGAGGGCGTACGCCACGTGGAGACGGCCCCGGTGATCCGCACGATCAAGGGCGCGGGCGCGCCGCTGCTGCCCTGAGCGGAAGGACGGCGCTCCCCGGCGTTCGCTAAGCGGGCATGACTCTGTCTCATAATTTGCTTGCCCGATTTGTGGTCGAGTGCGCATCCTGCAGCAGTGGAACCCATCGTCATTCATCCGGCGGAATCACTGCACGGCCGACTGCAGCGCGGCCGTGGCTGCGCCGCGCGCCGCGCCGCCGGCACGCCTGGCGCGCGTGACCTGATCTACGACTGCGTCAGCCGCGACCCTCGATGGGACACCCTCGAGGCCCGCGGACTGTACTTCGCACGGCTGATCCTCGACCTGGAGCTCGAGATCACCCCCATAATCGAACATATATTCGATCCTGATGATCGGCTGGACACCGAGCCGGACCGGACCAACCTGGCCCTCGACGTGCTCGCCCAACTGGTCCGCCTCGGCCGGCGGGAGGCCGCCCTCCCCCTGCGGCGCTACGCCGCCGACGGCGCGAACTGGTACACCGCCCTGCAGTCCCTGGTCGAACTCGACGACCCCGCCCTCGCCGACGGACTGGACGAGGTCGCGGCGGCCCGCTGCGACGACCGCGCGCTCGCCTGGCTGTGCGGGGTCGACGGCGCGGTGACGCGAATGTGGGCGCGCCGACAACCCCGGATCGCCGCGGCGCGCAGACCCGAGACACGCCCGCACGAGCCGCGGATCTCCCTCACCGGTCATTCCGCCGCCGACCTGGCGGCCCGCGTGCGGGCCCGCGGCGACGGCGCGACCGCCGCCATCCTCGAGCTCGGCCGCCGCCACAGTCCCCTGGTCCTCGACCTCGTCGAGGAGTGCCTGCCCACCGGCTCCTACGACGGGCCGTTGTGCCGCGCCGTCCGCGACCTGGGACCCGCCGCGCTGACCCGCGCCCGCGTCTGGGTGGCCGAGCAGCGGTCGTACTCCGACGTCGGGATCGACGTGCTCTCCGCGCACGGCACGGAGGTGGACGCCGGGCCGCTCCTGGACGCCCTCGAGATCGCCCTCGACGAGGAGGACTGGGACCTGGCCGCAGTGCCCACCGACGGGCTCGGCCGCCTGCGGACCCGGTCCGCGATCCCCCTGCTGCTGTACGGCTGGACGGAGAGCGCCTCGTCTCAGCTGCGCACCAACCTGCTGGGCGCTCTCGGCAGGATCGATCCGCACGTCGCGGAGCCGTACCTGGTCGAGGGGCTGTGGGACTGCGAGGGCGGGGTGCGCCGGATCGCCGCCGGGGCGGTGCCCCTCGACGGCGCGACGCGGGCCCGGCTACGGCGGCTCCGCCACGAGGACGCCGAGGACGCCGACGTGCGGTCCGCCGCCGCCCGGCGCCTGTCCGACCACCTGAACTGAGCCGCGAAGGACACCGACGTACGTCCCGGCGCCACCTGGCACCTGTCCGACCACCTGAACCGAGCCGCCAAGGACACCGACGTACGGCGCCTGGCCGCCGATCTGAGCCGAGCCGCGGCGCACCGTCCGTGCCCCGCTGGGCGACTCGGGCCCGGCGGCCGTCCGCTCAGCGGCCCACCGAGAGCTCGGACAGCCGCATCGCCAGCTTGCGCCGGACCGTCGGGTTGTGGCCGGCCACGGTCAGGAGGGTGTTGCGCACCATGCGAGCCACGTTTCCGTCGAGGGTGGCGGCGCGGGTCATCCGGTCGGTCATCGCCACGACCTCGGCGGCCACCGGGCGCCGCGCGGCCTCATAACCGTCCTCGGTCCCGTCGGCGAGGCGACCGGCCAGGTCCACGGCGTCCTGGATGCCGGTGTTCATGCCCTGGCCTCCGGCCGGGCTGTGCACGTGGGCGGCATCACCGGCGAGGAAGGTCCGCCCGGCCCGGTAGTGGTCGGCGATCCGGTGGTGCACCCGGAACCGTGAGCTCCACACGACATCGCCGATCCGCGCCGGAGAGGTCTGCGGGCCCCGAGTGCCGAGGACCTCACGCACGTCGTCGGCGTCCGGGTGCTCGGGCGCCTCACCGACGGTGGCGACGACCCGATGCCGGCCTCCGGGAAGCGGGGCCACCACGACGACTCCTTCCGGGGACAGGAACAGCTGGACCTCGTCGTCCGGCAGCTCCCACTCCACGCGGACGTCGGCGAGGATGAACGACTCCGCGTACGCATCGCCCGTGAAGCCGATGCCGGCCTGCTCGCGGACGACGCTGTGCATGCCGTCGGCGCCGACGACGGAGCGCGCCCTGACGGTCCCCCCGTCCGCCAGCCGCACGGTGGCGCCCTCGGCGTCACCGGTCACCGCGGTCACCGCGCTGCCCCGGTGGACGTCGCCGCCGAGCGCGCGCAGGCGCTGGAGCAGGACCTCCTCGGTCGTGCTCTGCGGGACCATCAGCGTGTAGGGGTGCGCGGTGGGCAGGCCGCCGAAGTCGACCTTCATGAGCGTCCGGTCCCGGTCACGGACCGTGAACGTCGGGACGATCACTCCGCGCTCGATCAGCTCGCCGGTGACGCCGAGCGGCTCGAGGACCTCGAGGGTGCGGGCGTGGACCACGGCGGCGCGCGAGGTGTTCGTCCCCTCGGCCGCCTTGTCCAGCAGCACGAACTCCACTCCCCGGTCCGCCAGCGAGGCGGCGAGGGCCAGGCCCGTGGGGCCGGCGCCGACGATGGCGACCTCGGTGGTGTCTGGAAGCTCAGGCATTTCGGTGACCTCCTTGCGGCCAACGCTTGATGGCCAACGTCTGTTGACAATGACACTAGCCCCCCACCGGCCCTTTGCCAACACTTGTTGGCCTACACTTGTGGGCATGGCCTTCACCGCCCGATCCCAGGAGTCCCGCGCGGCGATCCTCACCGCCGCCCGCCGCCGCTTCGCCGCCGACGGCTACGAGCGAGCGACCGTCCGCGCGATCGCCGCCGACGCCGGCATCGACCCGTCGATGGTCATCCGCTACTACGGGTCCAAGGAGGGCCTGTTCGCCGCCGCGGTCGACCTCGACCTGCGGCTGCCGGACCTCACCACGATTCCGCCCGACCAGGTCGGAGAGACCTTCGTGCGCCATTTCTTCGAACAGTGGGAGGGCGAGGGGCCCGGTGAGGTACTGACCGTGCTGCTGCGGTCCGCGGTCACCAACGACGGCGCGGCCGAGCGCATGCGCACGATCTTCGCCACTCAGGTCGCCACGGCCCTGGGTGGCGGCGAGGACGGCCCCACCCGTGCCGCCCTGGTGGCGAGCCAGCTGCTCGGCGCGGCCCTGTGCCGCTACATCCTGCGGCTGCCGCCGATCGTCGCCCTCGACGTCGACGCGCTCGTCGCCGACCTGGCCCCGACAGTGCAGCGGTACATCGGCGCGCCACTGGCCTGAACTCACCCTCCGTGTTACTCCAGAGGCATGGACGCCAGAAAAAGGCGCGACGACCCGGTGGCGGCGCACGTGGCCGAGCGGGTCGAGACGGGCCGCATCGACCTCGTCCGGTTCCTCTACGCCGACCACGGCGGGATCATCCGCGGCAAATCGGCCGCCGGGGCCCGGATCGCCGACCGGCTGTACACGGGCATCGGGCACACCGTCGCGATGATGGCGATGACCATGCTCGACACGCTGCAGCCGGTCGAGGGCATGGGGCCCGTGGGCGAGGTCCGCATCCTGGCGGACCCGTCCACGTTCACACCGCTCCCGTACGCCCCCGGCGCCGCCGCGATGCTGTCCGACCTCGTCCACCCGGACGGCGAGCCGTGGGAGGCCTGCCCGCGCGCCTTCCTCAAGGACGCCATCGCCGCGCTGGCGGACACCGGCCACTCCGTCGTCGCGGCGTTCGAACCGGAGTTCACGCTGGGCCGCCGGATACCCGCCGACCAGGGCCCGGACCGGCTCGTCCCCATCGACGACAGCCTCTGCTACTCCGCGACCGGCTTCCACGCCGCGCACGACTTCGCCATCGAACTGGTCCACGCCCTGGAGGCCCAGGGCATGCGCGTCGAGCACTACTACCCCGAGCTGGGGCACGGCCAGCAGGAGCTGTCGATCCGGCCCTCCGCCGCCCTGCGCGCCGCCGACAACCACGTGCTCTACCGCGAGACCGTACGGGCGGTGGCGATGCGCCGCGGGCTGTGGGCCTCGCTCGCGCCCAAGCCCATTCCCGGCCAGGCGGGCAACGGTTGCCACCTGCACCTGTCACTGTGGTCCGGCGACCGCAACGTCTTCCACGACCCGGGCGGCAAGTACGGGCTGTCGGATGAGGGCCGCTGGTTCATCGGCGGGCTCCTCGCGCACCTGCCCGCCCTGACGGCCCTCACCTCCGGCACGGTCAACGGCTTCCGGCGCCTCACCCCGCGGTCGTGGGCGAGCGCGTACGCCTGCTACGGCATGGACAACCGCGAGGCCGCCGTGCGGATCTGCTCGCCGATGCGGGACGCGGCCGAGGAGACCACCAACCTGGAGCTGAAGCCATCGGACTCCAGCGCCAACCCGTACCTGTCCCTCGGCGCGGTGATCCACGCCGGCCTGGACGGCATCCGGTCGAAGACCGACCCCGGCGCGGCGGTCGACGTCGATCCGGACACCCTCCCCGAGGCCGACCGCCCGCCGCGTCTCCCCTCCTCCCTCGGCGAGGCGCTCGACGCCCTCGAGGCCGACGCCCTGCTCATGGACGCCCTGGGCCCGCTGCGCAGCGCCGCCTACCTCGCCGTGAAACGCGCCGACGTCGAGGCGTTCGCCGCCCAGGACGTCGCCTACGAGTGCTTCCACCACTTCACGAAGTTCTGAGCGGGCATCGGATGTGACGCTCGGCGTCCGCCGCCGCTGGTCGTACGGGACTCGTGATTGACCATGCGCGACTACTCATGCGAGAGTAGTCGCTCGTGAGTGCTATTCGTCTCTTCGTGCTGAGCACGCTGGCCGAGCGAGGCCCGATGCACGGGCACCAGATGCGCCTGCAGGTCGCCGAGGACCGGGCCGAGCACTGGGCGGACGTCAAGCCCGGCGCCCTGTACGGCGCGCTGGCACGGCTCTCCCGCGAGGGGCTGGTCGCCGAGGTCCGGACCGAGCGGGAGGGCAACTATCCCGAGCGGACCGTCTACGAGATCACCGCCGACGGCCGGCGGGCGCTGAGCACCCTGCACGACCAGATGCTGCGGGCGGTCGTCGTCCCCACCGATCCGTTCGATCTCGCCCTCGCCCACGCCCAGACGGTCGCCGAGGAGACCCTGCAGGAGATCGTCGACGCGCGGTTGCTGGAGTTCCGGGCCCGGCTGACCTCGGCCGAGAGCCGGCTCGCCGCGGCCCGCCCCTGGCTGAGCGCGGCCGAGCTGGTCGTGTCGGAGCACCAGATCGCCCGCCTGCGGGCCGAGGTCGACTGGCACGAGCACCTGCTCCAGGCCCTCCCCAAGATCACCCGCGAAGGAGACTGAGATGCCCGATTTCCTCGTCACCGGAGCCACCGGGACCGTCGGCAGCGCCCTGGTCCGCCTCCTGTCGGCCCGGGGCGCCACCGTACGGGCGATGTCCCGCCATCCCGAGCGCGGAGACCGGCTGCCCGGCGTCGAGCCGTACGCCGCCGACCTGAACGACCCCGAAGCGGTCCGGCGGGCGCTGACCGGCGTACGCCGGGTGTTCCTGCTGACCGGCGGGCCGGACGGTCCGCGGCAGGACCACATCGTGGCCGAGGCGGCCGCCGCCCTGGGGATCGACCATCTCGTCAAGCTCTCCGTCCTCGGCATCGACGAGGGCGCGGACGACCCGCTCACCCGCTGGCACCGGGAAGGTGAGGAGGCCGTCGTCCGCTCGGGCGTGCGCTGCGCGTTCGTCCGGCCGGGGGCGTTCATGAGCAACGCGCTGCACTGGACGGCGTCCATCGCCGCGGCCGATGCGGTGTCCGTGCCCTTCGCCGATCTTCCGGTCGCCCCGGTCGATCCGGTCGACATCGCCGCCGTCGCGTACCACCTGCTCGTCGGCCGGGCCCCCACCGGCGCGGGGCATCCCGTGACGGGCCCGGAGGCGATCTCGCCGCGGCGTCAGATCGCCGTCCTCGCCGAGCTGCTGGACAGGCCCATCGGCGTCACCGTCCAGACCCCGGAGCAGTCCCGCGACCAGATGGTCGCCTACGGCCTGGACGAGCGGCTCGCCGACGCCACGATCGCGGCCATGGGCAGTCCGCTCCACGGTCGCGGGCAGACGCCCCTGCCGACCGTCGAGCAGATCACCGGGCTGCCGCCCCGGACCTTCCGGGACTGGGCGGCCGCCAACCTCACCGCCTTCACCGCGCAGGCCGCGAGCCGGTGAGTATCCTGCGAGGTTCCAGACGGAGCGGTGACGGATGGCGGGGAGATGCCGAGGACGATCGTGGTCACGGGGGCGGCCGGGTTCATCGGCGGCAACCTCGTGCGGCACTGGCGCGCGGCCGAGCCGGCCGACACGATCGTCGCGATCGACGCCCTCACGTACGCCGGTGACCTGAGGAACCTCGCGGGGCTCGACGGCGACATCGAGTTCGCCCACGCGGACATCGGCGACGAGGAGCGGATGCTCGCCCTGCTCGGCGGCCGGGAGATCGACGTCGTCGTCAACCTCGCGGCCGAGTCGCACAACAGTCTCGCCGTCGTCGAGCCGGAGCGTTTCTTCCGCACGAACGTCCTCGGCACCCAGGTGCTGCTGGACGTGTGCCGCCGGGTCGGAGTCGGGCGCTTCCACCACGTCTCGACCTGCGAGGTGTACGGGGACCTGCCGCTCGATGCCGCCGAGGGCTTCCTTGAGACCAGCCCCTACCGGCCGAACACCCCCTACAGCGCCAGCAAGGCGGGGGCCGACCACCTGGTGCGCGCCTACCACAGCACGTACGGGATGCCGGTGACGATCTCCAACTGCGCGAACAACCACGGGCCGTACCAGTTCCCCGAGAAGGTGCTGCCGCTGTTCGTCACCAACGCGCTGGCCGGGCGGCCCCTGCCGATGTACGCCTCGACGCGCCACCGCCGGGAGTGGATCTCCGTCGCGGACCACTGCGCGGCGATCACGGCGATCGTCGAACGCGGCGCCGAAGGTGCCACCTACCACGTGGGCACGGGCGAGGAGGCGAGCATCGAGGAGCTCGCCGACCTCGTCCTGGACGAGCTCGGCCTCCCCGCCTCACTGAAGACGGTCGTCCCGGACCGCCCCGGCCACGACCGGCGCTACCTGCTCGACGCCCGCAAGATCCGCCGGGAGCTCGGCTGGCGGCCGACGGTCTCCTTCGAGACGGGGATCCGCGAGACGATCCGCTGGTACCGCGACCACCGCTCCTGGTGGGAGCCCCTGCTGTCCCGCCGCCTGGTCACCGAGGACGCCTGGCCGGCCCGCCCGGTCGCAAGCTCACCCGCCGGCCGTTCGTCCACGTGAGCCCCTGAGGCACTTTGAGCTCACCGAGCCCACCCGACACGGTCGCTGCGTTCGCGATGCCGGTCGAGGTCGAGGCGGTCGTGGCTCACCCCGTGACGTTCGCCGGTCGGTCGGCGTCCCAGAACGCCCGTAGAGCGGTGGCGAAGTGCTGCGGCTCGTCCACGTTGGCCAGGTGACCGGCTCCGGGGATCTCCTGGATCTCGGCGTGAGCGAGGCCGGCGGCGATGCCTTCGGCGCTGGAGCGGGGTGTCCTCGTGTCGTGTTCTCCGACGAGGAGCAGGACCGGGCAGTGGACGGCGGGCAGGAGCGGGCGAAGGTCGGTGGCGAAGCAGCGGCGGGCCGCCGCCGCGTACGCCTCCGGTGGTGTCCCGGCCAGGACCTCGCGCAGGCGGTGCCCGTCCTTCTGCCGGGCCTCCGCGCTCAGGGTGCCCGCGATGTACGCGTCGGCGAACGCGGACATGCCCAGCTCCGCCGCGCGCGTGACCGTCGCGTCCAGTCTCGCCGCGCGTACCGTCTCGTCCAGGAACGCGAACGAACCGGATGCCGTGACCGACCGCACGCGCTCCGGCGCCCGGGCGGCCAGGGCGAGAGCCTCGTTCCCGCCGAGCGACACGCCGACGACGTGGGCCCGAGCCGCCCCGGCGTCGTCGAGCAGCGCCAGGAGGCCCGCGCCGGTGTCCGCGTCGGCCGGAGATCGCCCGTGGCTCGGCAGATCCACGGTGATCAGGCGGCGCTCGGCGGCGAGGTACGGGGCGCAGGAGCGCCACATCGTGTGGTCGAGGCCGAGGCTGTGCAGCAGCAGGACCGGGTCGCGGCCGGAGTCCGTGCCGGTGATCTCGGCGAAGAGGCGGGAGGTCATCCGGTCACCGCCTCGGCGTGCCCCAGGGCCGTCGAGATCCGGGCGGCCGCCGTCGTGACGGCCGTGGCCAGGTCGCGCCGGTGCGCGGCGCCGAAGCGGGACTCGGGTACGCAGCAGCCGACGGCGGCGACCGCCGTACCGGTGTAGTCCCGGATGACGGCGCCGACTCCGCACACGCCGGGACGCCAGGACGACTCGTTGATCGCGTATCCCCGTTCGCGGACCCGCGTCAGTTCCTCGGCCAGCCGATCGGGCTCGGTGATCGTGTTCTCGGTGAAGCGCCGCAGTCCGGCGTCGGTGACGCGCGCGAGCTCGGCAGGCGGCTGGTGGGCGAGGAGGGCACGGCCGGGGGCGACGCAGTGCGCCGGGGCGCGGGCACCGACCCGGGACTGGGGCGCGACCGGCAGGCGGGAGTCCAGCTTGGCGATGTAGACGACCTCGCCCCGGTCGTACACGCACAGGTGGACGACCTCGCCGGTGACGGCGTTCAGCTCCTCCAGGTGCGGCCGGGCGATGTCGCCGATCCGTACTCCCGCCAGGACGCTCATGCCGAGCTCCACACAGCGCAGGCCGGCCCGGTACATGCCCGTCTCGGGATCCTGCTCGGCGTAGCCCCGGATCACCAGGGTGGCGAGCAGCCGATGCGTGGTCGCCTTCGACCGCCCGCAGGTCTCGGCGATCCGGCCGAGGGAGCGGGGTCCCCCGGCCGCGAGGAGTTCGAGAACGTCGAGGGCATGGGCGACGGCCTGCACCGGCTGCTCGTCGCCGTCGTTTCGCGGAACCATGGACCGACAAGATACGGAACGCCGTTTCATTCTTCAAGGTCTTGCGGAACGCCGTTTTATTTCTCTAGGTTGCCCGCATGGATCTGATCGAACGACGCCTGTCCGAGCTGGGAGCGGTCCTCCCCTCGCCCATCGCCGCGCCGTCGGGCGTCGCCCTGCGGCTGGAGTTCGTCACGGTGGCGGGCCCGCTCGCGTACCTGTCCGGGCACGGCCCGGCCGACGGGCCGCGCCGGCTGGCTCGCGGAAAGGTCGGCGCGGACCTCACCGTGGAAGAGGGCCGGGCGGCGGCCCGTCAGTGCGCCCTCGCGGCCCTCGCCTCCCTCAAACGCGAGTTCGGCGAGCTGTCGCGAGTACGGCGGTGGATCAAGGTCACCGGATACGTGAACTGCACGCCCGGCTTCGAGCAGACACCGGCCGTGGTCAACGGCTTCAGCGACCTCGTTTGCGACCTGTGGGGCGACGCGGGCCGCCACGCCCGCTCCGCGATCGGCGTGTGCGCCCTGCCGTTCGCGGTGCCGGTCGAGGTCGAGGCGATCGTGGAGATCGCCTGAGGTCAGGGGCGCAGGAGCACCGGCCGACGCGGGATCGACGCGATCGTCGAGGTCGCCTGAGGTCAGGGGGGTACGAGCACCGGCCGGGGGGAGATCGAGGTCGCCTGAGTCAGGGGCGTACGGGGCCGCGGCCGGCGCCGGTGCGCGCGACGGCCGTGGCGATCTCGTGCAGGTCCTCCCGTGTGAGCTCCAGGGACGCGGCGGGCAGCCAGCCGTCGACCTGCTCGGGGCTGCGGGCGCCGACGATCGCGCCGGTCACGCCCGGCCAGGCGAGCGTCCAGGCGACGGCGACGGCCGCCTGTGACACACCGTGCCGTTCGGCGACCGGCCGCAGGGCGTCGGCCAGCGCCAGGTTGGCGTCGAGCCCGGTGGTGAAGTCCGGAGAGCGGCGCCGCCAGTCGTCCTCGGGCAGCGTGTCGACCCGCTGCCGGGAGAACGCGCCGGTCAGCAGGCCGGACTGCATCGGCGAGTAGACGATCACCCCGGCGCCGTCGCGGGCGCACCAGTCGATCTCCGGAGCGGCCATGCGATCGATCAGCGAGAACGGCGGCTGCAAGGAGTCGACGTGCGCGACCTGCTCGGCCTTCTCCAGGCGCAGCGCGCTGTGGTTGGACAGGCCGATCGCCCGGACCTTCCCCTCCTGTTTCAGCTCCGCCATCGTCTCCCAGTACATCTCCACGGGCGTGCCGTCATCGGGCGTCTGGTGCACCTGGTAGAGATCGATCCGCTCGACCCGCAGCCGGCGCAGCGAGTCCTCGACCTCCCGGCGGATCGTCTCCGGCCGGGCGACGCGCGCGACGTTCCCGTCGCTCTCCCAGAGCATCCCGCACTTGGTGAAGACGTACGGGCGGTCGGACACGCCCTTGAGCGCCTGGGCGACGACCTTCTCCGAGTGTCCGAGACCGTAGACCGCCGCGGTGTCGATCCAGTTCACGCCCTGGTCGACGGCGTGCCGGATCGCGTTGATCGACTCCTCGTCGCTCTGGGGACCCCACCCGTACTCCCACGATCCCCCGACCGCCCAGGCGCCGAACCCGACGCGGGTGATCTCCATGTCGGTCGCGCCCAGGCGCGCCGTGGGCAGCGTCATCTGCTCCTCCTCGTCGGCCGCTGCGGGCGGTCAGCCCATCTCCTCGAGCTTCTTTCCCTTCGTCTCATGCAGGAACCTGACGACGAACAGCACCGACAGCGCGGCGAAGATCGAGTATCCGATGTACGCCCCGGACAGGCTCCATTCCGACAGGTTGGGGAACGTCACCGTGACCAGCCAGTTGGCGATCCACTGGGCCGCCACGGCCACGGACATCGCGGCCGCCCTGATCTTGTTCGGGAAGATCTCACCCAGCATGACCCAGACGACCACGCCCCACGACAGCGCGAAGAACAGCACGTACGTGTGCGCGGTGAACAGTGCCACCAGACCCTCGGCGTGCGGCAGCCGGACCTCGGTGCTACTGATCTTGTGCGCGGCGCTGAACGCCCAGGCCATCGTCGCCAGCGAGATCGTCATCCCGATCGAGCCGATCAGCGCCAGCGGCTTGCGGCCGATCTTGTCGACGAACGCGATCGCGATGAACGTGCCGACGATATTGATGATCGAGGTCGACAGGCTGATCAGCAGCGAGTTGGTCTGGGAGATGCCGACCGAATGCCACAGCGACGCGGAGTAGTAGAAGATCACGTTGATGCCGACGAACTGCTGCAGGACGGACAGGCCGATGCCCACCCACACGATCGGCAGCAGGCCCGCCGCGCGTCCCCGGATGTCCCGCAGCCGCGGCTTGTGCTCCGCGGCGAGCACGGACTGGATCTCCCGGACCCGGGCGTCGAGGTCGATGTGCTCGCCTTCGACCTCGGCGAGGACCTTGCGGGCCTTGTCGAGCTTCCCGTCCTCCACGAGGTAACGCGGCGACTCAGGGATGATCAGGGCGAAGATGAGGTACATCGCCGCGGGAATCGCCGCGACGCCCAGCATCCACTGCCACGCCTCGAGGCCGACCAGGTGGTTGCGGGTGTTGCCGCCGGCCAGCGCCGCGATCGCGAAGTTGACGAGCTGCGAGATCGCGATGCCGAGCACGATGGCCAGTTGCTGGAAGGAGGCCAGCCGGCCGCGGTAGGCGGGCGGCGCCACCTCGGCGATGTAGGCCGGAGAGACCATCGAGGCCATGCCGATGGCGATGCCGCTGATGATCCGCCAGAACGCCAGTTCCCAGTCCGCGAACGGGAACATCGCCCCGAAGCTGCTGATCACGAACAGTACGGCGGCCAGCCGCATGACGAGCAGACGTCCTTTGAGGTCGGCGAGCTTGCCGGCGATCGCGGCGCCCAGCGCCGACCCGAGCAGCGCCGCGGACACGATCAGACCGGTGACGCCGGCTCCGACGCCGAAGTGGCCCTTGATGCCGTCCACGGCTCCGTTGATGACGGCGCTGTCGTACCCGAACAGGAAGCCGCCGAGAGCCGCGGCCGCGCTGATGAAGACGACATGCGCGAGGTGTTCCTGCCGCACGGCGGGAGCTTGTGTGGTCATGGTCATCCCGATCCCAGGTCAATGACGACTTTGACGTCGTCGCCACTACCTCCTTCGAGCTTCTCGGGGGCTCGCTCGAGTGGCAGCCGGTTGGTGATGAGTCGCGCCAGCCACGACCGGTCCGCGCGCAGGAGCGCCTCGGCGGCCAGTTCGTAGTGGCGATGGTTGGCGTTGACCGATCCGAAGACGGCGTCGTTCCCCAGGACGATCTCCCGGTTGAGCGAACCGGCGTCGATCTCGATCTGATGGCCGCCGCGCGAGACGCCCGTCAGGCACACGACGCTCGCCGCCGCGTTGTTGGTGATCGCGTCCATGACGAGGTGAGAGACACCTGTGGCCTCGATGACGATGTCCGGGTTCGCCTTGGCGGTGACGTCGGCGACGGACCCCGTGTGGTACGTGGCGCCGAGGTCGGCGACGATCTTCGGCTTCACCCCGCCGGTGACCCGGTCGAGCACGTGGACGTCGAGCCCCCGCTGCGCGCCCAGCAGGGCCGCCAGCAGGCCGATCGGGCCCGCGCCCGTCACCAGGAGCCGGCGGGGTTCGAACCAGGCCCGGTTGCCGATCCGCTCGATGTGGTCCCAGGCCTTGGCCACGATGGTCGTGGGCTCCATGAGGACGCCGAGGTCGCCCAGTGCCGGGTCGATGCGGACCGCGTAGTCGGCCTCGATCGTCCACCGCTCGGACCCGAAACCGTGGATCTGCTTGATGCCCCGCTCGGTGTACTCGCCGTTTCGGCACATGTCGAACTCGCCGCGGGCGCACGCGCCGCACGGCACCGGATCGGGCCGCCGCACGATGCCGACGATCAGGTCACCGGGGCTGAAGTCGCTGCCCTCAGGAGCCTCCCGGACCCGCCCGAGCGACTCATGTCCGATGATCAGCCGGTTCGCGCCCGGTGGCGCCCAGCCGTAGTCACCGGCGATGATCTCCCGGTCCGTGCCGCACACGCCGAGCGCGACGCCGTCGACGAGCAGTTCGCCCTCGCCTCGTGCGGGCTCGGGGACCTCGCTGACCTCGAGCGATCCCGCCTTCAACGGCACCACCGTAAGAGCACGCATGATCATCTCCCGCCCAGAGCCGCTTCCCCATTCCCCCCGAAGTGACCTCGGCCCTGGATGTCCGAAATGTGCGTTTGTGACAACGGTACACATATTCAGCGTGATCGAACCGCCACGGACCGCACAGGACGATGGCCGCGCCGCCGCACCCGAGTATCGGGCGGACCGCCCGATAGGCCAGGTTTAGGGCTATGTCACTTCTGTGGGACACGTCCCACCTGTGCCCCACTCACCGGCGAACATGCTCGCTCGAAGCGGATTCGAGACACACGTCACCCCAGGAGCCCCGTCAGTGACCGGAGAATCGTCGTTACGACGAGTGCGGGAAAAGCACAGCCACCCCTACCCGGCGAACGCTCGACCCGGCCGGAGACCTGGGGCGGGGGGCCGGTCAGCGTACGGGGTGACCCGCCTGCCGGATGGACTCCTTGACGTCGCCGATCTTGAGCTCGCCGAAGTGGAAGACGCTGGCGGCGAGCACCGCGTCGGCTCCCGCGTCGATCGCCGGGGCGAAGTGCTCGAGCGCGCCCGCGCCTCCGCTGGCGATGACCGGCACGCCGACGACCTCGCGGACCGCCCGCAGCATCTCCAGGTCGAAACCGCTCTTGGTGCCGTCGGCGTCCATGGAGTTGAGCAGGATCTCGCCGACGCCCAGCTCCTCGCCGCGCCGCGCCCACTCGATCGCGTCCAGGCCGGTGCCGCGCCGCCCGCCGTGCGTGGTCACCTCGAAGCCGTCACCGGACCGGCGGGCGTCCACCGACAGCACGATGCACTGCGAGCCGAACCGGTGCGCCGCCTCCCGGAGGAACTCCGGCCGGGCGATCGCCGCCGTGTTGATCGACACCTTGTCGGCCCCGGCGCGCAGCAGCCGGTCGACGTCGTCGACGGTACGGATGCCGCCGCCGACGGTGAGCGGGATGAACACCTGCTCGGCCGTACGGCGCACGACCTCGTACGTCGTCTCCCGCTCTCCGCTGGAGGCGGTGATGTCGAGGAAGGTCAGCTCGTCGGCGCCTTCGGCGTCATAGCGGCGGGCCAGCTCGACCGGGTCGCCGGCGTCCCGGAGGTTCTCGAAGTTGACGCCCTTGACCACGCGCCCGGCGTCGACGTCCAGGCACGGGATCACCCGGATCGCGACGGTCATGGCCTGTCTCCGTCCTGGAGCGCCTCGGAATAGGCGTCCACCTCGATCTCTACCAGCATCCGGTGATCGATGAACCCGGAGACCTCGATCATCGTCGTGGCCGGGCGGATCTCACCGAAGATCTCGTGATGCGCCCGCCCCGCCGCCTCGGCGTCGGCGATGTCCCGGACGTAGATCCGGGTCCGTACGACGTCCTCGGCCTCGGCGCCGGCCTGCTCGACCGCCTGCAGGGCGATGCCGAACGCGGTCTTCGTCTGGCCGTACGCGTCGTTCTCGTGGCGGACCTCGCCGTCCACGGTCGACGTGCAGCCCGCGACCAGCACCCACGGGCCGGCCACGACCACCCGCGAGTAGCCGACGACGTTCTCCCACGGGCCGCCCGAGGAGATCCGCTTGATCACGCGGCCCCTCCCACCGCCGCCAGGGCCTCTTCCAGGGTGAACGCGCCGGCGTACAGCGCCTTCCCGACGATGGCGCCCTCGACACCGGCCGGCACCAGCGTGGCGAGCGCCCGCAGGTCGTCCAGGGAGGACACGCCGCCCGACGCGATGACGGGGCGGTCGGTGCGCGCGCACACCTCGCGGAGCAGCTCGGTGTTCGGTCCCCGCAGGGTGCCGTCCTTGGTCACGTCGGTGACGACGTAGCGCGGGCAGCCGTCGGCCTCGAGACGGTCGAGCACCTCCCACAGGTCGCCGCCCTCGCGCGTCCAGCCGCGGGCGGCGAGCGTGGTGCCGCGCACATCGAGCCCGACCGCGATCTTGTCCCCGTGCTCGGCGATGATCCTCCGGCACCACTCAGGGTTCTCCAGCGCCGCCGTCCCGATGTTGACGCGCGCGCAGCCCGTGGCCAGCGCGGCGGCCAGCGACTGGTCGTCGCGGATGCCGCCGGACAGCTCGACCTTGACGTCCAGCTTGCCGATCACCGCGGCGAGCAGCTCACGGTTGGAACCCCGGCCGAACGCCGCGTCCAGATCGACCAGATGGACCCACTCGGCGCCCGCGCTCTGCCAGGCCAGGGCCGCCTCGACGGGCTCGCCGTACGAGGTCTCGGTGCCGGCCTCCCCCTGCACGAGGCGCACGGCCTGGCCATCGGCTACGTCGACCGCGGGAAGCAGCGTCAGTGTCATACGCGAAACCCTACCGAAGCGGTGACGGTCGTCCTGCCGCGCAGGTCCGGCGGCTGGAGCGCGCCCGGCCCCGTCTTTCGAACCGTCGTACGCGATCGTCTCCGCCCTGATCCGCGGCTAGGAGGCCTACATGGAGACGGTGACCAGTGACGTGTGGCGGTTCGAGCGCGCCGTCGCCCGGTCAGGGGGCGCCTGCCGGCAGTGGAGCGCTCAGTTCCTCGTCCAGGCGGGCGATGGCCCGGTCCGCCGCCGAGAGTCGCCGCCGCAGGACCGTACGGCGTTCCGCCAACCGGCTCACGGCCGCGCGCAGGTAAGGCGTCCGCGAGTCCGGGGGGAGTCCGCGCAGTTCGGTCAGCGCGCCCTCGACGTCGGCGAGGGCGCTCGCGAGGCGGGCCCGCTCGGCCGGCCGCCGCGACCGGTCCGTCGCTTCGGCCGTCCGACGGCGTAGCGCCGTGGCGAGCCGGTCCAGGCTCTCCTGCTGCCGACCGAGTTGCGCCAGCGCCGCCAGAACCGCCGGCGTCCTGCGCGCGGCGGGCAGGCCGGTGAGCTCCCGCCGGGCGTTCCGCAGCGTCCGGATCCGGCCCTCGACGCGCTTCAGGGACCGAGCGACCTCGGCGGACCGCAGGCGGATGAGCGCCTCCCCCGTGACCGGCGCCACCGTACGGGCCGATGCCCCGCGGCGCGGCCCGGCGCGATGGCCGGTGAAGACGGACGGCTGCGCGGCTGCCGCGGTCGCGAAGAGGATCAACGCGACCAATCCGGCCGCCGCCCAACGGAGCGGGCGGATCCGCTGCGACGGCCTCAGCCTCTTCCAAACCCGGGACGGCCCGCTCAGGCGTCCGCGAGGCAGCTGGACCGACGGACGCAACCGCGTCGTCCAGCGACGCCCGCCCCCGGCAGAGCCCGGTCGGCGCCCGCCTCCCCCACCGCCCGATCGACGCCCACCACTTGCAGGCCCGGATCGGCGTCCGCCTTCCCCGGCACCCGGTCGACGCCCACCACTTGCAGGCCCGGATCGGCGTCCACCTTCCCCGGCACCCGGTCGACGCCCGCCGCCTGCAGGCCCGGATCGGCGCCCGCCTTCCTCAGCACTCGATCGACGCCCACCACTTGCAGGCCCGGATCGGCGTCGGCCTCCGGCGCCGCGCGATCGGCGTCCGCCCGTCTGCAGGGGAATCGTCGTCGAATTCCGGCGACCGGCCTGCGAGCGTTCCTGCCCGGCGCGCTTCGCGGAGCCGTTGACCCGGTCCGCGGTTTCCGCCCCGTCCCCGCTCGAAGTGACCGACGTGCCCCGCGTGCCGGCGGCCGATGTGACGGCGGAGCCTCTGGCCCGGCTCGCGGTTTTCACCCCGTCCCCGCTCGGGATGACCGGCGTACCCCGCGTACCCGCGGCCGACGTGACGGCGGAGCCTCTGGCCCGGCTCGCGGTTTTCACCCCGTCCCCGCCCGAAGTAACCGGCGTACCCCGCATACCCGCGGCCGACATCACGGCGGAGACCAGTGCGGGCTCTCGCGGACCATCCGCGCGCGCTGTTTCCGGGAGTGCGGCTTCTGGGCGCTCTGTTTCCCGGCGCTCCGCTCCCGAGGGCGCCGTTTCCAGACGCCCCCTCTCCGAACGCAGTCGTCCGGGCCGCGCGGATTTCCGCTCGCGCGGGGGCATGGGTGCCGGCCGGCCGGCGGTCTCGTGATCCACGGTCCGGGGTGGCGCGCTGGCGACCTGCGCGGCGGGGGCGGACCGGTCCGGCACCGGTACTCGTTCCGGCGAGCCGCCGACCGGCACGGCGGCACGTCGCCGCCGGCGTGCCTCGGCCCGGTGAGCGGGTGAACAGTACAACCGGGGCGACCCGTCGACCGTGGGCGGGACCGACTGATCGCATTCGTCCAGCCGGCACACCTTCCTGGCGGCGGGTGCCGTCGCGAGCGGGCTCATCGGGCGCCGTCCCCGTGGCCGGAGGCGATGTGACGTGCGGCCGTGCCGGAACGGTGCGGTACCGCCGTCCTGGGCGTGGCGCGGCGGCTCGACGGGGGCGTGGGCGCCGACCAGGTGGAACGCTGCGGAGAAGACGGGTGAGCCGGCGTTCGGGCCGACCGGTCGATCCGGTTGCCGTGCCGAGCCGGTACCCGCGTGAGCCGATGCGCACGGCCGTGTCGGGACGGCGACACCCGCGCGGGCCGATCGACCGCCGGTCGCGTGCTCCGGCGGGTGGCCGAGCCTGCGGATCGACGCGCTGGGGACACCGTGTAGCCCGCCGGCGCGGCCGACGCCGTACGGGCCGTGTGCGCGGTGGCCCGGTGGGCCGATGGGGAGGCGTCGGCGGTCTTGATCGCGGGGATCCGGCCGTGGAACGGGTGGGCCGGGTGGATGGCGTGCCCGTTCACGGGACGACCGAAGCCGACCAAGCCGTCCGCGTTGCCGACCGTGAGGTAGTTCTGAATCTTGACGTCCGTGCCCGTGTGCGGAGCGGCGATCATCAGGTGACGCTTCGGGTCGATCACGATGCCGACGTGGCCAGGTCCGCTCATTCCTCGGTGGTATTCGAAGAAGACCAGATCGCCGGTCTGTTCGTGGCCCAGGTTGACGTGGTGGGTGTGCCAGTACTGGACGTCGGAGGTCCGCGGGATCGAGACGCCGGCGGCCTCGTACGCCTTCATCGTCAACCCGGAACAGTCGTAGCCGCGCGGGCCCTCGCCGCCGTAGATGTACGGCTTGCCCAGTTGAGCCCGGGCGTAGGCGACGGCCGTGGCGATGGCGCGGCTTTCTCGTTCGCCGCGGGAGGCGGCCGAGACGTTCGTCGGCGCGGTTCGGGCCACCGCGTCGGTGACCTGCCCGGCCTGTGCCGTACGGGCCAGCTCGCCGATGGCACGGTCGAGGTCGGCGACGGACGCGCCGGGCAGCGCCGCGATTTCGGCGCGCGCCTTCCTCAGCGCGGAGAGCGCGCGACGGACCTTCGTCAGGTCCTGCCGTGTGGCGGACAGGGGGGCGTTCTGGACGGGCGCGGCGGCGACCGGCGCCTTTCCCGCGACGGCCGACGCCTGTGCCGGTCTCCGATCGGAGGCCGGCGCGGACGCCGAACCGGGCTCGACGCCGGGGACTCCCACGATCGAGATGACCAGCACGGCACCGATCAGTACGCCGATCATGGGCGGCAGCCAGGCGCCGACCGGTGGCCTGTTCGGGATGGAGATCGCGCGCGGCGTCGATAGCGCACCGGTGATGCGGCGTCGTACCGCGGCGCAGCGGCTGATGGCGCCCCAGAGGGCAGGAAGGCATGGCGGAATGTGGCGGAGGGGGCGCATTGTCTGCTCCTGAGGATGCGCGGAGACGCCGGGAGGCGCGCCCGCACCTGATCACGACGAGTCAACGACGAAGTGCAGTACGCAAGGTGCGTCGCCAAGCCCTGGCGACCAACACCATCCCGACGCGGCACGCCCCCTGCTTGCTCAGCAACAGGCAGACCGGACACCGCTGCGAATCTTCAGCAACGGCTCCGCCATCGCGCCGATGGCAGGGCCAGTGTGCGAAAAGATCCGCTTCGCGTCAAGACCTCTTCGGCCGGACGCCCCGTTCACCGTCGATCGCGACCGCCGGCTGCGCCCCGGGCTCTGGATGCCGGCCGCCGGTCGAACCGCCGTGCAGGGCGGCGTGGGTCCGCAGGGTGGCGGCGGCCGGGTGCCAGGTGTGCGCGACATTCGCCGCGACACTGACCACTACTCCCAGCAGGAACGCCGCCCACGCCGACTTACGACCCTGGGGGCTCACGCCGTCCGGTCGCCGCAGGGGCGGGTGCAACGCGTCGGCCGGTACGTCCTCGGAGGAGGTCACCGTGCTGTAGGGGGTCATCGCTGTAGGGGGTCATCGCAGCCATCTCCTAGGCGGGTCACCGCAGCGGTGTCCGCCGCGAGCACGCGTCAGCGGACTGACAGCGGCTCGCTCATGGCGGACATCCCGCACGGATGCCACGCCCGGGAACGTACGGCCGAGAGACCTTGACAGTGATCGGTCGTCCCCTCATTCTTGGCTTCGACATCCCACGTGCATTGGGCGCCAGTCCCTGATGTACGTGAAGGCGGGTCGCAGGCCAGGCCGCGACGTGCGTGACGACGGTGCTCCGTCGTCGTCTTTCTCCGGGGCGTTGCCCCGTGTTCCGAGACTGTTCACGCATTCGCATCCGCCGCGCGCCGGCCTCCTCGTACGGACCCCGGCGCGGCCGACGAGGAGACCCTCCCGTGTCGAAGAAGCCCAGATCCGTCTCTGCCCGGATCCTCCCCTCTGGTACCCGCGACGCCGAGCGCACCGACCGATCCTGGCCGCTGCTGCTGTTCGTCCTCGCCATCGTCTGCGGCATCATCGCCGTGGCCATGTCGGTGCACTCGGGCGCCGGTACGAAGACGGCCGCGCAGGATCGCCCGTCACCGGCCACCGCGCGGACCACCCACACTGCGGTCCAGCACAAGGGCGCGAAGCAGACGGTGCGGCGCAAGGCGGCGAAGCAGACGCCCAAGAAGACCTCCACGCCCGGTCACGCCTCGACTCCGGCAGCGACGAAGGTCGTGGCGGGCACGCCGTACGAGCACCGGCTTGCGACCGCCGGGCACCAGCGCGCACTCATCCGCAAGTCGCTGGCGGCGATCAGCGCGATGCAGCAGAAGACGGTCGCCCAGTCGGGCAAGCCGTCCGGCGAGCTGAACAAGCTGGCGGCGCAACTACGGTCCCGCGACAAGAAGCTCGCCGCGCAGCAGACCCATCTCATCGCCGCCGCCCGGTCCTGGAAGGCAGCCCGCGCCGCCGAGCACAAGGCCGCCGCCCGGCGTTCGACGTTGCCGCAGGTCACTCTCGCCGCCGCGCGCACCTCCGCCAAGGCGACCAAGGAGGCGAAGAAGGCGGGTGCGCCGGCCGTCCAGTCCGGGCCTGCCGCCGGTGCCGACACGGTCGCCGCTCTCTCCGGAGGCACGGACACGACCGGGCTGTCGACTTACCTCGCCGTCTGCACCGCCGAGCCGTCCCTGTGCGGGATGACCGACACCTCGGGCACCGCGAAGTACGACACGGCCGCCACCACGCCCAGCGACACGACACCGGCCACCGCGGCCGGCGACACGACCGACGCCACACCGGCCGCCACGGCAGGTGACACGACCGACACAACACCGGCCGCCACGCCCGGCGACACGACCGATGCGGCGTCCGGCACGGTCTCGGGCGACCCGATGGCAGCCGCTGCGGGCACGTCCGCTTCGCAGCCCCGGATCTGCGTCCAAGGCGGCTCGGACACCGGCCAGAGCGCCACGTCCGACGAACAGGATCCGTCGCAGGCGACCGCCTGCGGGGGCTGCCATCGTCTCCCTTCCCGTACGGCCGACCTGACCGCCCAGGTGTGCGCGCCCGCCTCCGACACCGCCGGCTCCTCACGCGATGGTTCGTCCAGCCAGGACTCCACCTCCAGCGACGACCAGGCCACGGGACTCTGCCTGATCAAGGACGGCGACGGCCGGAGCCAGGTGACGCGCTGCGTCCCCTGCTCCATCGCGTCCGCGTCCGGCGGCGACGCGAACGGCCTCACGGACGCCGACGGCAAGGCGGTGAAGCGCCTGTGCGTGACGCTGCGGCGCGATAACAGCGCCTCCAACTCGGACGACTCGTCGAGCGACTCGAACCACTCCACCGACGGCACCAAGACCGGCCAGGGCACGCAGGCGGCCGCCCGTGCCCAGACCGGTCGGGACGACGGCGCCCACGCCGGCCAAGACGCCGGGTCGGATGACGGCGCCCGGCCGGAGCATCGACACGGCCACCACGACGGGAACCGGTCACACGACCACGACACCCGGTCCGATGACGGCGCCCGGCCAGAGCACCGACACGGCCACCACGACGGGAACCGGTCACACGACCACGACACCCAGTCTGATGACGGCGCCCGGCCGAGCGACGCCGCGCAGGCCGCCAGTGACAAGCCGACCGTCTCGGACGGGCCGGGCCAGGTCCCCCTGTGCCCGGACACCGCCCGCGGTTCCTACCTGCCGTGCTCCCCGTGCTCGACCGCTCGGCCTCTCGCCTCGGCGCAGGGGCACAAGATGATCCCGCTGTGCCTGCTGACCGGCGCCACGCCGTCCTCGGACGGCTACGCCTCGGCCGGTCACCACGCGACGGCGACGACCTCGTACGCCGCTCCGGGGGCTACGGCTCCGTACGCCACCGGCGCGGATGCGGGAGTGCGGTCATCGAGCGACGACGGCTCCTCACCGACAGGCTCGGACGCCGCCCAAGCCGTCGCTCAGCCCGTCATGGGCGGCGCGCAGACGTACGACGCGCAGCCGGTCAGGTGACCCGGGACCCGTGGAGAAAGCTCGGCCCGCGCTGAGCGGAATCGAGTCGGCCGTCGCCGCCACGCGGCGCGGAGGCGGCGACGGCCATCTTCCAGGGCGTAGTGACCGGACGATCGAGGCTTCGGTGAAGGTGACGGTCTCGCGATGAACTCCCTCCTCTTCGGTATCGCCTCTGTACTGCTGGTCGCGGCCGCGCTGACGTCCCGGCGGACCGGCAGGCGCGTCGCTCCGAGTGCCGGAGTGCGCCCGGATCCCGCCACCCGCCCGGACTCCGTCGTGGCCGGCGTGGGCGAGGGCCCGAGGCGGCTTAAGGCGAAGCCGTGGCACCTGGTGCGGGGCCGGGCGGTGGCCTCCGCCGCGCTGGTGTTCGGACTGCTCGGTGGTCTGATCCCGCAGGCAGATGTGACCCTGCGGCCGACGTCGGTCCCAGGCACCGGGGTCACGCTGGCCGCCTCGTCCGACGACCTGCCGGGTCTCACCGACCCGACGCTGCGCGCCGTCTACGACAACGAGCTGACCGGCGAACCCAGTCGCCGGCAGTTCGCGTTCGCGTGGGAGCGGGCTGAACACGACGTCGGGCGCATGACGCGATACCTGGCGGACCTGCGCAAGCGCCCCGGCCGGACGCTCGACCAGGTCCTCACTGAGCTGTACGCGCAGCGGATCAAGAGGGAGGCCCCGAAGACCGCCACCGCGGCGGACGCGGACGCTGCCCTGCTCGCCGCGGTCCGGCCCGTGCTGGCCCGGATCAACATCAAGGAACCCGTTCTCCAGAAGTTCCTCACCCGGGCGCAGCCGCCGAATGCGGCCAAGCGCCGCGCCGAGACCGACGAGGTACTGCGGGCCATCGCCGACCTCCCCCTGGACGCGGCCGGCGGGATCGCCCGGATCGACCGCGACAGCGCCTCCTCCCTGGTCGCGGACACGCTGCAGAGCGTCGATCACCTTTCCGAGCTCCGGGAGGTCAGCGCGATCGCCCGGAATGAGGCGAAGTCCGGCACGACCGTCTACGCCGGTCTCAAACGCACCGAGAAGAGCCCGGCGGTGGTGATCGACGGAACCGTCGTTCCCGGACTGGAGATCTGGGCGGAGGCCGGACAGCGCGGCGCCGAGATCGACGCGCTGTACATGGGCGCCGACGGCCTACTGCACATCGACGAGCTCAAGGCCGCCGCGACCACCAGCAACACACGTGCGATCAAACAGCTGCCCCGGCTCGAGCGATGGCAGGCCGCCGATCCCATCCACCGGCGAGCCACGATGCGCATCGAGAGCACGGGCAAGTGGGGTCGGCTGACGCAAGAAGACCGGGTCGAGGGAGAGCCCGCGAAGATGTTCGTCGCCCGTGTCGCCGACGCGGGTGTGTGGCTGAGGGTCGGCGGCACCGTGTTCGAGCCCGGCCAGGTGGCCGCGCTGGCGGACGCCTTCGAGACGGGGACACTGGTCCCGGACGCAACGCTGCCGAGCCCATCACGGGTCCGGGCGGACATGGTCCGCGACGCGGGCGGTTCCTGGATCTATCGAGGGCTGTTGTCGGGCTCGGGCGGCACCCCGGCCGGCGATCAGGGAAAGGGCTCCGTACCGGCGGTCGCTTCGCCGGCGGTGCCGAGCACCGCAACGGTTCCAGACGGGAAGTCTCCGTCCGACAGGCTGCAGAACCTGCTGAACCGGCTTCGGCGGCAGTCGTCGAGCCGGACCGCCTCACGGGTGCCCGACGGAACGCTGCCGGCCATCTTCGACGGGTCGGCCGATCCGGACGAGCTGGCCAGGCTGTACGAACGCGACTACGCCGCCCTGGCCAAGATCAACACGCCACGTTACCGGCCGTCCTCCGGCTACGACCAGAACTGCCTGTACTGCGCGATCGGGACAGACGAGGCAGTGGCCACCGGAACCCGTGATCCGGCTCCCGCCCCGCCGGTGTTCGACGCCACCGACCGCGAGCGGGCCTATGAGCTGCAGCGCGAGATCGTGTCACGGCAGGGCGTCCACCCGGTGTCGTCGTGGGACGAGATCGTCGCAGAGATGCAGCGCGCCGGTGAGGGTGCCCGTGCGCTGGTCGCCTTGTGGCGTAAGGACGGCTCCGCTCACATCCTCAACGTCGTCCACGACGCCAATGGCGTGGTGTTCCTCGACAGCCAGAAGGTCGACGGCGGGAGAGGCGGATTCGCCGCTCTGCCACGGATCGACTCGCTGAAGAAGATCGAGCTGATCCCCACCGACTTCCTCTCCCAAAGCTCTGGTGCGAGCGCCGAACGTCCGGAAACACTCGCCACCGGAGCCGGTGAACAGGGCTCGTCGCCGAACGCGACGCCGCCCATCGACACGGATCTGGCACGACGGATCGGTCAGTTCGACACGTTGCGCACCAAGCTCGGAGAGGCCGATCAGGCGACCGCTGCGGCCGAACGGGCCCTTCGCACCGCGCAGTTCTCTGCGCAGGGGGCACCCGCACCACCCGAGACGATCTCCACTCTGGCGGACCGGCTGCACAAGGCTCTCGACGCGCAGATCAAGACCGAGAACGAACTGATCCGCCTCGGCAACAAGATCACCTCTGCCGGCGGCAAGAAGGCCAAGGCCGGGTGGCTTCGGCAGGCCCAGATCCGCGAGGTGGAGCGGGTATCCGCGCAATGGCGCGCCATCCAGCGGGATCAGTGGGCCCGCGGCAGCACCTGGCGCGCCCGCGTGGAGAAACTCGGGATGGAGTGGGCCCTGCCGTACATGGCTCGCACCAAGCGGATCCCCCACGGCCACCGCCACCTCGCCGACGCCGCCGCGTCCGGAGAACTGGACCGTCAGTACGACACCTCGCTCGTGAACCCGGGCGAGGGCAGCACGAAGGCCCTGCCCGCACCGGGCTCCGCCGGGAAGGTGGCGCGAACCGTCAAGGGCGCCGGCAAGGCGGTCACCGCGCCGATCATCGCCTGGTCGCGCCGGGTCACGGGTTCCGCGGGCGTGCAGATCGTCCGCGATCCCGTCGACGGCGGCTTCTACCTGCTGCTGCGCAACCGGCGTGACAAGGTCGAGGTCGAAGAGATCCCCAACGCCGCGCGGATCAAGACGAAGATCGGGGAATCGCCCTTCTGGCAGGTCGGTGAGATCCGCGGCGTCCAGGTCGGTTTCGTACTCGAAGGAGTCGCGAACACCCAGAGTTCCTTCGGGCTGAAGTGGGAGAAGCAGCTCGGGCAGGAGAAGTGGTCCGCCTACAAGCTGTCCCCCTTCAAACGCGGCCCGTGGGTCATCAGCGGCGGCTCCGACAACGCGCAGTCCGGCAAGCTGACCCGTCAGCGGAAGGTCTCCACCAAGGTCGACGTTCCGCTCAAGCTGGCGTTCCGGCTGCCGGGCCAGCAGGAGGCGTGGTCGGTGCCGTCGGTCATCGAGGCCAAGCTCTCCTTCGAAGTCGCCGAGGACTTCCCGCTCGACTTCTCCGCCCCCAACGCGATGGCGCGGTTGTTCGAGCTGAAGCCCTCCCTCGAACTGGTCGCCGGTGTCGACTACAACCCGAACACCCTTGCCGAGGGCCTCTCCCAGTGGCTGGAGGCCCACGGCATCAAATCGCCGCCCCTGGACGCCATCGTCGACGTCCTCAAAGAGGCCCTGTCCGGGGTGAACCTCTCCTTCGAGAGCGCGTTCGTCGTTCCTCTCGGCAAAGGCTTCAAGGGCGTCAACGCTCCGATCTACTCCCCGGACGTTCCTTCCGGCCAGGTAGCGTCGCCGCAGTCGGGCGCCGACCAGGACACCGCCACGCCGACGACCCGGGTCAGGGCATCCGGACAGAACGCGCGCAACCGTGGCTTCCTGCCGACCGAACCCGCCACGTCCGCCGTGTCGAGTCCCAGAGGGGCGAAACCCGCTGTCACCCCGATCGGTGGTCTGTCGGTCGCGCCTCAGTTCGGCGAAACGACGTGGGATGCCGTACTCGCCCGCCTTTCCGGTGGCCAGAAAAAGACGCTGCGGGACTACTCCGAAGGTCACTTCGCCGAGCTGAATGACTTCCTGAGAGGGAAGAGGAATTCGTCGCCGTGGGGGCGCATCGCGCTCAAGCGGAAGGCCGCGGCGCTGGATCGCATCATGCGGCGCCGGCCGGTACCGCAGGACATCGACGTGATACGGAGCGTGACCGCCGGCGCGTTCGGGGCGCCCTTGAACGCTCTCGCGGGAACCGTCGTCGACGAGCCCGGATTCATGTCGACGAGTCTCGGCGGCAAGGTCTTCTCGCCCTCGCGTCCGGTCAGGCTCCATCTCCGTGTCCCGCGTGGCACACCGGCGGTGTACCTCGGCACGTTGAGCCGTAACGATGAGAACGAACTGCTTCTCGCGCGGAACCTCAAATACTTCGTGGTCGGCGTACGGCAGGGGCCCGATGAACAGGGCGAGCAGAAATGGGACGTGTTCGCCGTCGTACTTCCTCAGGACAACGCGGATGCGGCCGCCGACGCGCTGAAGAAGCTGATGCGCGATGATCCCGACGCGATCGCCGCGTTGATGGGCGAGACGTCCCAGCCGGTACGGGCCAAGACCGGGACCGGCGGGTCGGTACGGGCCAAGGTCGAGACCGGCCGCGCCTTCCCGCGGACGGTGACCGACGTGGCCGACGACATCGCCCGCGCGAACCGCGACGTCACGGTCCGGCGACGCTACGGTTCATCCCGGGCCGCCGAGCTCGTGATCGACGGCGACCGGTACGGCATCTACCGTCCGGCGTCCGCCGCCCCGGACAAGATCGCCTCCGGTCTGCGCGCCAAGTACGCGGAACTGGCGGCCGAGCCGAGCCGTGACGGCGCACCGCTGGGCGGCATCGTCGTCGACCTGTCGAAGTCCGGCGCGTCGGCGCAGTCCGTCGGAAACGCCCTGTCGAAGACGGCCGGCCAGAAGGGCATACCGTCCGCGATCATCGTGGTGGGCGGCGACGGCGTCGCGTTCCTCGGTGACGCGCGAGCGGACGCCAAGCAGGTAGCGATGATCCGGCAGTTCTTCGCCCAGGTGTACGGGCAGGGCTGGGACCGCACCGGCTACGTGCAGAACATCATGCGGCAGATCGAGCAGGAACTCGCCTCCGCCCTGCCGTCCGATTCCACGACCGTGCGGCAGGCGCGCAACAAAAAGATCGCGGGCCTGCTCCAGCAGATCGCCCAGGCTCTCGAGAACGCCCGGGACAACGGCGGTCAGTACGCCACCGATGCCTCGGACCCGTCGCTCCAGGGCGACGCCGCCGAGGCGGCCCGGCAGCAGGCGCTCGACCGGCTCACTGAGCTGTACGTTCGGATGAACACCGATCCCGGCTCGGTCTCGATCGACGAGATCTCAAGTCTGATCGGCCGCTTGACGCCGGAGCGCATCACCCCCGGACGGCCGCTCCTCTATCCGGACCTGCAGAAGGCCGGCAGCCTGATCCACCGCATCCAGCAGGAACGGGCCAAGGGCGACCAGGCCGATCAGAGCCTCATCGACGACCTGGAACAGCAGCTCCGGACGACGCTGCACACCATCGTCACCACCCCGCAGGTGGACGGGGGCACGGCGATCCGAACGCCAGTGCCGAACACGGGCGCCACCGGGGGGCGGACCATCGGTACCGGCAAGACGAACGAGGTCGCCCAGCCGATCTCGACCGGCACTCCGCCCCTCCCGCCCGAGGTCGTTCCGTACCGTACGCAGCCGCAGCAGACGCCGGTCGAGGTGACGCTCCCCGACGGACGGCGAGTGACGCTGCCGATCACCCCCTCGTCCCCGGGTTCCGCCGTTCCCGAGTACGTCCCGGCTCCCGGGAGCCGCATCGCTCTCCCGCAGACCACGGTGACCGCCCCCACGACGCGGATCACCTCCACGACTCCGACGACGGAGATCCCGCAGTGGAACGGCAGCGAGGTGGCGATTCCGGGGACGTCGGCGCGATCGTCCCTGCCCGCCTCATCGATCGGCGGAGAGAACTACGTCCAGTTCACCCGGCTGCCAGCCACCGGCGGCCAGACCGGCGAAAGCTACGTCCGGTTCACCTCGCTGTCTCCGTCGTACGGCGCCCAGAACCCGGAGTACGGCGGAACCGGCCTCATCGGCCGCGGCGGGGGCGACTCCCCACTGTCGACAACCGAGGAGGAAGAGGCGGCCCAGCCGGTCTGTAACTGCTTCCCCGCCGGTACGCCCGTGGCCACCACCCGCGGCAGCGTGCCCATCCAGGACATCCGCGTCGGAGACCATGTCTGGGCGCACAGCCTGACCACCGGGCGCACCGAACTCCGCCGCGTGACCGCCCTGTTCAACCGCCACGCCACCCGGATGCTCACCCTCACCGTCTCCGGCGGCGTCACCGTCCAGGTCACCCCCGACCACCCCTTCTGGATCCCCGGACGCGGCTGGACGACGGCCGGCGACCTGCGCCCCGGTGACCACCTCGCCCGACGCGACGGCGGGACCGCCGTACTGCTCCGGGCGACCGAACGCCGCGTCTCCACCACCGTCTACAACTTCTCCGTCGCCGGCGACCACGACTACTACGTCAGCGCCGCCCAACTCCTGGTCCACAACTGCACGCTCCCCGGCGGCGGCCGGACCAACGGCGGTACGAGGTCCGTGTCCTCGACCGACCGGGGCGAGACCGGTGGCTACACGCTCGAGAAGGCGCTCAAGAACTACAACCGCGTATTCGGCGACGCGAGCGAGGACACCTCGACCGGATCGTCCGGTGCCGCGCCCGACGAGCGCCCCACGGAGAAGATCGGTCAGGGCGGACAGCACAACGCATACGAGTCGGGTGAAACGTCGAACACCGTTCCCCCCGAAGAACCGATCATCGTGAACGGGGTGGTCGAGCAGCCGCCCGTAGTCCGATCCTCCGACGTAGAGGCGCCGAGACAGCCGATCGTGGTGGACGCGGACCTGCCCAAGACCACGACATCGACGCCCGATGAGACGGGGTTGAACGAGACCGAGACCGGGGTCTCTGGCGGGCTGGCCGGGGTGGCGGGGCTGGGCACCGACGAGCTGGCCAACGGGATTACCCGCTATCAGGAGTCCCGTTATCCGACTCGGGACACTGTGATGAACAGAGTCCAGGCATACCTCAAGATGCTGGAGTTCGCACGAAACGATGCACGGGTCGCCGGCGCGCCGGACAACGGCGACCCGGCCGAGTTGATCGCTTCTTATTCGGGAACGAAGCCAGGCGTCGTCGACAAGAATATTCAAACCATCCAGAGCGGCATTAGCCAGGGTTTGACCTCAAGCCCTGATCCAGGCGAAGCGCAGTTGATGTACGACCGATTGATCAATGAACCGGCTGCGCTGCAGGTCGCCGGCAGGGACTGCCGCGGTGATTCCGCGTGCGAGAAGCAGAAGGAGGCCGACTGGCAGACCCTGTACGATCTCTCCCTCCCCCAGGAGATCAGCGACGAACAGGCAGCCTACGGGTCCGATCCGACGGAAATCGCTCAACCGCGATACGAGAACGGCAAGATTACTGCCGTGATCAACAAGCGGACCGGCAAGCCCGATCCCTATCTGCAGCTCATTTATGAGTGGCAGCGACAGGGTCGTCGATCCCAACTGGCCGGGCTGTACAACATCCAAGCCGACAACGCCACCGTATCCGCCCTCGGTTACCAGGGGCTGATCAACGGCTACACCTGGGACCCGAAGATCAGCAACGTCCAGAACGTCACAAACCTGGAAAATTACATCACGACGCAGCTCAACAAGAACACCAACGCGGTCAACAGCGCTAGTGCCGCGGACCTGAGCCCCTCGATGTTGCCGTTCACCGGTGGGTCGATCACGTACAAGGACGGGTTCTTCAACGCGAAAGACCCGAACGACCAGGCCGCGATCGCCCAGGCCGCATCCTTGAACATGGAGCTGGACCAGATCAAGAGCCAGGCAACGGACCTGGCCGTCCTGAACGACCAGATCAACCAGTCCCAGCAGCAGGCGCAAGGGCAAACGTTCGAGACCGCCAAAGAAAAGGCCGTAAAATCGCTGAAGGACGCCGGCTACAACGTGTGGATCGACGGCAACGGCAAGATCTGGTACAGCGGCAACGGGTCCGCCGGTTCGGCGGATACAGTCGGGGCGAAGATCAACTCAACGGTGACGCAATACTTCAACTCGGCCAACGACACCTACCAGACCGATCGCTTCAACGCTTTGATCTGGGCCAGGAACAACATCCGGCCCTACGTCGGGGAATCACCCGAGGCCTACGCCAAGCGCCTGGATGAGGCCGCCGCCAAGATTGCCGCCGAGCAGCAAAAGGGAATCGCCGCCGGCCAGGCGCAATCGGACGTCACCACCAACATGCCGCCGGATCCGAACCAGAAGAACCACTACCTGGGCGACCCGGCTAACACCGATGGCACCGACTCCACCGCCTACGTCGATCAGACGGTCGATGCCCAAAGAAACATCCAGGACAAAGCCTGCCAGAAGAACCCGAGCTGCGCCCAGTCCATGGCGACCGAAAAGCAGAGGGTCGCTAACGACCAGCGGCAAGTCGCCAACAACCGCCTCAAGGACGCCGTCCAGCAACAACTTAGCGGCGGCGGCGAAACTACAATTACAACCAGCAATCAACCAACCTCCCCCAATCTCGTCAGCAAACTCGGCCACGGCAACAGTGGATGCCATGGCAACCATTGCGTCACAGCCAACGGCGATGGCTATATGTCCAACAACGGTGCCAGCATCGACACCAACAACGACAACGGCGTCAGCGGCACTGGTACGCGACCCACCACCCAACCCGTCCCTCACTCGGGAACCCCAAGCGAACTGAGCGCCGCCGAGTCGACCGCAAACCAGAAGGACAACAAACAGGATAACAACGGCCACGATGAGCTCGGCAGCAGCGTCAACAGCAGCAACGAAAACAGCACCCTCATCGGTGGCCAATACGGCGGCGGCGAGCACCAAAGCACCACCAGAAATGACAACAACGGCAACGGGAACCTCATCGCCGGCCAGTACGGCGGCGGGGAGCGCCCAAGCACCGCCGGTGATAACAACAGCAACAGCAACAGCAACGACACCGCGACCGCAAACCAGAAGGACGACAAACACCAAAACAACGGTCACGATGAGCTAGACAGTAGCGTCAACAGCAGCAGTGGAAATCAAGACACCAAAGGCAGCAGCGATCCCACAGGCGACGGTTCGAGCAATAAAGACGACCAAGGCAAGCATGGCGGATATGCTGCACATCTTGATATTAAATCCTATAAGAAGAACCACAAAGAAAAGAGTCAGTCTAATTCGAACAATAGCGACAACAGCGGCGGGAGCGAGAACGACAACCGCAATGGGCACGGCAGCGGCGGCGGAGGCAAGGACAACAATGCCGGAGGTAACGACAGCGGTGGAAACGGCAAGGACAATAACGGCGGAGGCAACGACAACGGCAAGAGCAGCAACGGCGGAGGCGACACCTCCAACGAAAGTAACCCCAACGCCGGAACCAACGGCGGCACCCAAGGCGGCGACCGCCCGCTGAAGGCCGGTGGGCCGAACTGATGGCGGAGAACGGTGTCGGGGACCCCACCACCATCCCGATGGACCGCCGAGCGGACGGGTCAGGACCTCCGGTCGAAGGCGAGGGGGACAGGACCCTTCAGGTGGCTCCGCCGGCGCCGCTCGGCGGCCTCCACGGCCGTGGAGGCCGCCGAGCGGCGAGGGTGTTGCGGCGTCGTTTCAGGCGCGGCGGACCGCGTCGCGGGCATTGATCGCGGCGTTGTCCAGCCAGGGGCTGCGCTCCGTCGCCATACCGGCATCGGTGTGGTGGCTGTTGTGCCCGATGAGGTAGCCCCAGCCGCGCGAGACGTCCAGGTCCTCGAGCCACGGGCCGCCACTGGAGCCGCTGCCCATGTCGCAGTCGATGACCTGGAAGAGGCTCTCGCGGTACGTCTTACTGTCGACGCAGAACCGCAGGTCGGCGGAGCTGATCCCGGATCTGGAGGGATGGGTGTTCTCGGGGAAGCCGAAGGAGCGGACGTCGGACCAGTCCGTCTGGTCGTAGGCCTTGCCGAACTTGTACCCCTGCCATCCGACGACGTCACCGACCCTGCGGCCCGCGGAGTTCGGGGCGAGGGCGATCGCGGCCATGTCGAAGCTCCGGCTCTTCCCGTCGTGGTAGCCGTTCGGAGCCGCCACCTTCGTCCACGCCCACGTCCCGTACGGCCATTTTCCGTCGTGATAGTCGGGCGCGAACAGGAACTTGGAGTACCAGTGCTTGTGCCCGTCGGTGACGCAGTGCCCGGCGGTCCAGATGGTGCTGTGGTTGTCGGAGTTGATCACCGTCGCGGTGCAGAAGTGACGCTCTCCCGCGTGGTCGGTGAAGTAGAGCTTGCCGATCATGGCGGCCGGCCCCGTACCGTGCGCGGACCAGACCTTCGACTGCGAGAACGGCGTCAGCGCGTCGGCGTCCCGCGTGAGGGCGGAGGGGGGCGCGCTGCCCGTGCCGCTGTCGGTCATCGTCGAGGCAGGGGTCGTGGTGGGGGTCCCCTCATCGTCGGGTTCGGGGGCCGGGGTGGACTCTTCGTCGGCCGTGCGAAGGCGTTCCGGTGTCCAGTAGGCCTGGATCTCCGCCGGGGTCTGGTCCGCGTCCGCGAACGCCGCCGCGTCGGGCGACGTATCGGCCCGAGCCTGCCCGGTCCCCAGGGCCAGCGACACCATGGCCGCGGTCAGTACGGACATGATGGCCTTACGACGTTGTGGCATGCGTCCTCCCAAATGATCATGAAATCCGCGACATCACCATACGCAACCGTACGGTTTTCATGATCGAATCAATCTGGGAGCGCTCCCACAAGATCGTTAACCAAAGCGACGGTGATCGTTCACCCATCCGACACCGACCATGACGCTCGCGGCCGGGCATCGGGCGACCGCACCGCCGGACGTGGCGTCACCGCGACCTTCGCCGGGCACACCGAGAAGGGCTCAGGACCTGCGGTCGAAGGCGAGCGTGACGAACACGGGGACCAGGAACGCCGACAGCGCCAGCACTCCCAGCCGCTCCATCCACGAGGACAGGTTGATCCAGGTGACCACCTGGACGAGCACGAACACGACCGCGACGATGGCGTTCTGCTCGCGGCGACGGCGGGCGAGAATGCCGCCCGGCCGGCCGGACCGGCGCGGCACCCACCGCGTGAACCGGGCGACCAGCGCCCGGCGGCGGGCCGCGCGGGCGTTCCGGCGGGCGGCCTCGGCGGCGGCGCGCTCGCGTTCGGCCTCCCGCTCGGCTCGCCGCCGCTGACGTTCCTTGCTCATCAGAGCGTCGACAGCCAGTTCTTCAGGACGGCGGCCCCGGCGTCACCGGACTTCTCCGGGTGGAACTGCGTCGCGCTCAGCGGGCCGTTCTCCACCGCGGCGACGAAAGGCTCGCCGTGCTCGCTCCAGGTCACCAGCGGCGGCGTGAACCGGCCGGGCTGCATCTCCCAGCGGCGCACGCCGTACGAGTGCACGAAGTAGAACCGGGTGTCCGGCTCGAGGCCGGCGAACAGGACCGTCCCCTCCGGGGCCTCCACGGTGTTCCAGCCCATGTGCGGCAGGATCGGCGCCTCGATGCGCTCCACCGTGCCCGGCCACTCCGCGCAGCCGTCGGTGGCGATCCCATGCTCGACGCCCTTCTCGAAGAGAATCTGCATGCCGACGCAGATGCCCAGCACCGGACGGCCCCCGGAGAGCCGGCGGCCGATGATCTGCTCGCCGCGGACGCCACGCAGGCCGTTCATGCAGGCGGCGAAGGCGCCGACACCCGGCACGACCAGGCCGTCGGCGTTCAGGGCGGCGTCGAAGTCGGCCGTGACCGTGACGTCCGCGCCGACGCGGGCGATGGCCCGTTCGGCGGACCGGAGGTTGCCCGATCCGTAGTCGAGGACGACGACGTTCTTCACAGCGTGCCCTTGGTCGAGGGGATGCCGTGCGCGCGCGGGTCGTGGGCGACGGCGTCGCGCAGCGCCCGGGCGAGGGCCTTGAACTGGGCCTCGACGATGTGGTGCGCGTTGCGCCCGTACGGGACGTGGACGTGCAGGCAGATCGCGGCGTTGAAGACGAACGCCTCGAAGATGTGCCGGGTCATCGTCGTGTCGTAGTCCGGGCCGATCATCGGGGCGATGCCCTCCGGCTCGGTGTGCACGAGGTACGGCCGGCCGGACAGGTCGACCGTGACCTGCGCGAGCGTCTCGTCCAACGGCACGCTCGCGTCGGCGAACCGCCGGATGCCGGACTTGTCGCCCAGCGCCTCGCGGAACGCCTGACCCAGCGCGATCGCGGTGTCCTCGATCGTGTGGTGGCTGTCGATGTGCAGGTCACCGGAGGTCTTCACGGTCAGGTCGAACGACCCGTGCTTGCCGAGCTGCGTCAGCATGTGGTCGAAGAAGCCGACGCCGGTGGCGACGTCCACCCGCCCGGTGCCGTCCAGGTCGACCTCGACGAGGACCTGGGTCTCCTTCGTGCCCCGCTCGACGCGTCCGGTCCGCATCCGCTCTCCTCCGGTTGAACTCACGTACTCTCCTTCAGCGCGGCGCGGAACGCCGCCATCTCCTCGGGCGTCCCGACGCTCACCCGCAGCCACTCCGGCGGCCCCACCTCGCGGATCAGCACGCCGCGGTCGAGCACGCCCTGCCAGACGGCGCGCCGGTCGGGGAACCTCCCGAACAGGACGAAGTTCGCGTCCGAGTCGGCGACCTGGAAACCCTCGCCGCGCAGCCAGCCGACCAGGGCGTCGCGCTCGGTACGCAGCGCCTGCACCGCGCCCAGCAGCTCTTCCTGGAACGCGATCGCCGTCCGCGCCACCGTCTGCGTCACCGCCGACAGGTGGTACGGCAGGCGGACGAGCAGCAGCGCGTCGATCACCGCCGGGTCGGCGGCGAGGTAGCCCACGCGGGTGCCCGCCATCGCGAACGCCTTGCTCATCGTCCGGGTCACGATCAGCCGGGGATTGCCGGGCAGCAGCGACAGCGCGCTCGGCGTCCCCTCCCGGCGGAACTCGGCGTACGCCTCGTCGACCACGACCATGCCCGGCGCGACCTTCAGCACCGCCTCGATCGCCTCGAGCGACAGCGACGTGCCCGTCGGGTTGTTCGGCGAGGTCAGGAACACGATGTCGGGCCGGTGCTCCTCGATCGCCGCGACCGCCCGCTCGGCCTCCAGCCCGAAGTCCTCGTCGCGGTACGCGTCGATCCACGCCGTGCCGCTGACCCGCGTGATGATCGGATGCATGGAGTACGACGGTTCGAAGCCCATCGCGGAACGCCCCGGGCCGCCGAACGCCTGCAGGATCTGCTGAATGATCTCGTTGGAGCCGTTGGCCGCCCAGACCTGCCGCGCGGTGACCCCGTGGCCGAGGTAGTCGGCGAGGTCCTTGCGCAGCTCGACGGCGTCGCGGTCGGGGTAGCGGTTGAGGCCGCCGGCGACGTCGGCGACCGCGCGGCCGAGCGCCTCGACCAGCCGCGGCGACGGCGGGTAGGGGTTCTCGTTCGTGTTGAGGCGTACGGGCACGTCGAGTTGCGGCGCGCCGTACGGCTCCTTCCCTCGCAGGTCGTCGCGGATCGGCAGATCGCTCAAGGAGGTCACTCGGGGATTCCCCAATCGAACCGCGCCTTCATGGCGGCGCCGTGGGCGGGCAGGTCCTCGGCCTCGGCGAGCGTGACGACCCGCCGGGTCGTGTCCGCCAGGGCCTGCTCGTCGTAGTCGACCACGTGGATGCCGCGCAGGAACGTCTGCACCGACAGGCCGCTGGAGTGGCAGGCGCAGCCGCCCGTGGGCAGCACGTGGTTCGAGCCGGCCATGTAGTCGCCGAGCGACACCGGCGCGTGCGGGCCGACGAAGATCGCGCCGGCGTTGCGGACGCGCGCGGCGACCGTACGGGCGTCGGCGGTCTGGATCTCCAGGTGCTCGGCGGCGTAGGCGTCGACGACCTTCAGCCCCCCGTCGACGTCGTCGACGAGCACGATCCCGGACTGGCGGCCGGCCAGGGCGGCGGTGATGCGCTCGGCGTGCTTGGTCCGCGCGACCTGCGCGGCCAGCTCGCGCTCCACGGCGGCGGCCAGCTCCTCGGAGTCGGTGACGAGGACGGCGGCGGCGAGCGTGTCGTGCTCGGCCTGGCTGATCAGGTCGGCCGCGACGTGCACCGGGTCGGCGGTGGCGTCGGCGAGGACCGCGACCTCGGTCGGACCGGCCTCGGAGTCGATGCCGATCACGCCCTTGAGCAGCCGCTTGGCCGCCGCGACCCAGATGTTGCCCGGCCCGGTGACCATGTCGACGCGCCGGCACTCCTCGGTGCCGTAGGCGAACATCGCGACGGCCTGCGCGCCGCCCGCGGCGTACACCTCGTCCACGCCGAGCAGCGCGCACGTCGCGAGGATCGTCAGGTGCGGCAGCCCCCCGAACTCCTGCTGGGCGGGTGACGTCACGGCGAGGGAGTCGACCCCCGCCTCCTGGGCGGGCACGACGTTCATCACGACGCTGGAGGGGTAGACGGCCTGGCCGCCGGGGACGTAGAGCCCGACCCGCTCCACCGGCACCCACCGCTCGGTGACGGTGCCGCCCGGCACCACCTGGGTGGTGACGTCGGTGCGCCGCTGGGCGCGGTGGACGACGCGGGTGCGGCGGACGCACTCCTCGAGCGCGTCGCGGACGGCCGGGTCCAGCTCGTCGAGGGCACGGCCGATGGCCGCGACGGGCACCCGCACCGACTCGACCTTCACCCCGTCGAATCGCGCGGTGTAGTCCCGTACGGCCTCGGCGCCGCGATGGCGTACGTCATCGCAGATGGGCCGCACCTTCTCCAGGGCGGCCTCGACGTCGAGCTCGGCTCTCGGCAGCACGGAGCGCAGGTCGTCCGGCAGGGACCCGCGCAGGTCGATACGGGATATCACCTGATCAGTCTACGAAGGACCCCCACCGGCCCGGACGCCGGTCTCACCCACCGAGACACCAAGAATCCGTACGCGCCGGTAGGTCGACGGGCGATCGGTGGAGGCGGCCACGACGTACACGCGCATGCCGTCACCGTTGATCATTCGGGCCTACACGCCCGGTCGTGCGCCTCCGGTGAACTCCGGCCGGGTCTCCGGCCGTTCGGCGCCGACCTGGGCGGCGTCGGGGAAACCGCCCCAGCGGCGAGGGCGGGCGACGATCCAGCCGAGAATGAATCCGACGCAGAGACTGGCGATCGTCAGGAAGAACATGCTGAGCCACATACGGGCCTCCGGGAAAACACCGGCGGGAGGTACCGCCGTGCCGCGACGGCGTGGCCGCGCGGTCGTCCGACCGTAACTCCGCAGGTCGTGGTGGTGTGTGCCGGTTGACGCGATCTAGTTCAAGGTGACTACGGTCACATCGCCCGTGGAACGTTCCTAGTTCTGGCCGGATGATCGTTCCGAGCCAGGGCCTTTACGTTGTAGATCACAAACACGGCCGAAATGCGACGCGACGGCGAGGGCCGGAACGTCGTACGCTGACGCCGTGACCGAACGGCTGCCGATCTTTCCGCTGGGAGCCGTGCTGTTCCCGGGGCTGGTGCTGCCCCTCCAGGTCTTCGAGGAGCGGTACCGCGACCTGATGCGCGATCTCCTCGAGTCCGAAGAGCCGCATCGGTTCGGCGTCGTCTCGATCGAACTCGGCCATGAGGTCGGCCCCGGTGCCGCCCGCCGGCTCTCGTCCGTCGGCTGCACCGCGGAGATCCGGGGCGTCCAGCGGCACGACGACGGCCGGTACGACGTCGTCACGACCGGCGGAACACGCTTCCACATCGAGCACATCGACGACTCGCTCTCCTACCTCAACGCCGACGTCACCCTCCTGCCGGAGGAGGACGGCCCCGGGGCCGACAAGATCACCGGGCCGGTGAACCGCCTGTTCCACCGCTACTGCGACCGGCTGACCGAGCACGGCGCCGAGGTGGCCGAGCTCGACGACCTGCCGACGGATCCCATCCAGCTGTCGTATCTGGTCGCCGCCTCCGTGGTCCTGGACCGCCCGGACAAACAGCGGCTGCTCGAGGCCGAGGACGCCGCGACCCGGCTCCGCCTCGAGTACGGCCTGCTCCGCCGGGAGAACCTCCTCCTGGAGGCCTTCCCGACCGTTCCCGCGGCGGAGTTCCTCGGCGGCACCGTCAGTCCCAACTGACCCTGAGGAAGGAAAGAACCACCAGTGGCATCCAACCGGCGATCGGGCGGCAAGGGCACGCCCGCGACCGTGTCGGCGACACGCGCCGGAATCCCCTTCACCCTCCACCCGTACGAGGCCGGCTCCGACGCGGACTCCTACGGCGAGGCCGCGGCCGACGCCCTCGGCGTGCCGCACGACCGGCTCTTCAAGACGCTGGTGGCCGAGGTCGACGGCGACCTCACCGTCGCGGTCGTGCCGGTGTCGTCCACGCTCGACCTCAAGGCCCTGGCCGCCTCGACCGGCGGCAAGCGCGCCGCCATGGCCGACCCGGCGCAGGCCGAGCGCGTCACCGGCTACGTCCGGGGCGGCATCAGCCCGCTCGGGCAGCGCAAGCGGCTGCCGACGGTCGTCGACGCGTCCGCGTCAGGGTTCCCGACGATCTACGTCTCGGCCGGTCGGCGTGGCCTCCAGATCGAACTGGCCCCCGCCGACCTGGTCCGGCTGACCGGCGCCGCCACGGCCGGGATCGCCCGCGGCTAGCCGCCTGCGCGACTCCCGGCCCGCCACGTCCAGCGCCTCCAGCAGGCCGAACACCACCGCCGCCGTCAGCGGCCAGGCGAGGACCACGCCGAGGGCGTGCAGGGCGAGCGGGGCCCGGACCAGCGTGCCGTCCCCGCCACGCAGCGCGTGGTGGTAGGCGCTCAGGCCGATGAGATGGCCCAGCCGCCACGCCACGACGGCCGCCGCGCCGGCGCCGACCGCGGTCCCGACGAGCATGCCGAACTCTCCCAGGCGCCCGGCCAGGAGGTAGGCGGCGACGCCGCACAGCAGGCCCGCGGCGGCGGTGACCACGGCGAACCAACCATCTGCCGCGATCATCGTCTGGGCCTCCGGATCGGCGAGGAGCGCCTTGCCGCCCGATACCTGATAGGCCGTCCGCGGTGCGAGGGCGACCCACAGAAACCCAATGGGCACGCCCAGCACAGTGATCGCAAGCGCCGTCAGCACTCCTGCGCGAATCCGGCTCGCCACTCGCCCTCCCCCGGCGTCGGTGAACATCGCAGCGTACCGCCTTAACCTGGACGTCAACTGGCCCACGTCGCAGCATGAATCTTCTGAGATAGTGTGCCCGCCATGTCTGGATTCAGCCCGGCGTTCGAGCGGCTTGGGGCCGCCTACGCGGCGGTCGCCGCACAGCAACAGGAGGTTTTGGCGGAGTTCCTGCCGGCGGCCGACTGGAGCACCGACCTGACGACCGGCACCTATACGCAGGGAGACGTCACCCTGCACGTGGCCCTCATCGGGAGCTTCGCCGAGAAAGACCGCAGCTGGCTGTGGGGCTGGGCCAACCCCCAGTTCGGCCCGTCCCACCCGGGGGTGCTGAACCCGAAGGCCATGGGCTCCCGCCTCGGGATCGCCGAGATGACCTCGGGCGAGCTGGACCTGTCCTGGTACGAGGGTCCGGCCCGGAACGGCGGTGAGCCGATCGCCATGGTCGCCACCAGCATGCTCGGCCTGACCGGCACGATCCCCGGTCCCTACGATGGCGGGATCGCCTACTTCGCGGTCCGCGACCCGGCCGTCCCGGCGGCCACGTGGGACTCCGCCACGGCGCCCCGCCTGATCACCAACGCGCTCTCCCTGTTCCCCGCCGATCATCGGCTGACCGTCATGCGGTTCTTCAGCCACCACCGGCTGGCGTACCGGCAGACCGAGACGTCCATCACCGCGACGCTGCCGGACGGCGGCTCCTGTGTCGCGGAGTTCGACGACCAGGACCGCCTGGCGAACCTGGCCGTGACCGTCCGTTCCTGATCGCCGAGGTTCCGGAAAGATCCTCGGCGGAAAATCGATCGACCGGCGGCGCCGCGCGCCGTACCTTCGTGGCATGTTCCGCATGGCCGCCCTCCTGTCGCCCGCGCACCTCGACGCGCCGGGCGCCGCGGCCGTGCTCGCCGACGGCCTGCGACGCTGACCCTCCTCCGCCCCGTCCTTCGAGAACCCGCGGAGGAGGGTGGCACGGCAGGGGCGTCGCCCCCTGCCCGGGTTCTCACGTTCGATCACGACGCGAGGACGAATCATGGCCAAGCAGATCTACGAACGCGGCAAGCCGCACCTCAACATCGGCACGATGGGCCACGTCGACCACGGCAAGACCACCCTCACCGCGGCGATCACCAAGGTGCTGAGCCGGCAGGGGCTGGCCCGGGTCGTGCCCTTCGAGGGCATCGACCGCGCTCCGGAGGAGCGCGACCGCGGCATCACGATCAACATCGCGCACGTGGAGTACGAGACGTCGACGCGGCACTACGCCCACGTCGACATGCCCGGCCACGCCGACTACATCAAGAATATGGTCACCGGCGCCGCGCAGATCGACGGGGCGATCCTCGTCGTGTCCGCGCTGGACGGCGCGATGCCCCAGACGCGCGAGCACGTGGTGCTCGCCCGGCAGGTGGGTGTCCGCCACGTCGTCGTCGCCCTCAACAAGGCCGACGCCGTGGAGGACCCGGAGCTGCTCGACCTGGTCGAGCTGGAGGTCCGTGAGCTGCTGTCGGCCTACGGCTTCCCCGGGGAGGAGATCCCTGTGGTCCGCGTGTCCGGGCTGCGGGCCCTCGAGGACGACCCGTACTGGACGAAGCGGATCGAGGACCTTCTCGCGGCGGTCGACGCGTACGTGCCGATCCCGGCGCGGATCCTCGACCGGCCGTTCCTGCTGCCGATCGAGAACGTGCTGACGATCACCGGGCGGGGCACCGTCGTCACCGGCGTCGTCGAGCAGGGCGCGATCCGGGTCGGCGACCACGTCGAGGTCGTCGGGCTGGGTGCGACCCTGACCACGGTCGCCACCGGCCTGGAGACGTTCGGCCAGTCGATGGACCACGCGGAGGCCGGCGACAACACGGCCGTGCTGCTGCGAGGCGTCCGCCGGGAGCAGGTGCGCCGCGGTCAGGTCGTCGCCGCGCCGGGGGCGATCCGCCCGCACGCGCGGTTCCAGGCCGAGGTGTACGTCCTCGGCGCCGAGGAGGGCGGCCGGAACCGGCCGTTCTTCACCGGGTACCGGCCGCAGTTCCACATCCGGACGACGGACGTGGTCGGCGACATCGACCTGGGCGAGGGCGGGATGGCGCTGCCCGGTGACACCGTCACGATGGCGGTGGAGCTGGGCCGGCCGGTCGCCCTGGAGGAGGGCCTCGGCTTCGCGATCCGCGAGGGCGGCCGTACGGTCGGCGCGGGCACCGTCACCGCCCTGCCCGGCCGGTAGTCCGCGGTCTTCGGCCACACCCCGCCAAGGGGTGTGGCCGAAGACCGGCCTGGTCAGATCACGAGGCTGAGCAGGCCCGCCATCGCGAACCCGACGACGGACAGGATCGTCTCGAGCACGGTCCAGGTCTTCAACGTCTCCTTGACCGACATGTTGAAGTAGCGGGACACGATCCAGAAGCCGCCGTCGTTGAGGTGCGAGGCGATGATCGAGCCGGCGGCGACCGCCATCGCGATCAGCGCGAGGTGCGCCTGGCTGTAGTGATGGCTCTGAACCAAGGGGCCGATGATGCCGCCGGTGGTGACGAGCGCGACGGTCGCCGAGCCCTGGGCGAGCCGGAGCCCGCAGCTGATCAGGTAGGCGAGGACGATGACCGGCAGGCCCGCGTCGGACATCGTGCCGGCCAGGGCCTTGCCCACACCGGTCGCGGCGATGACCGCGCCGAAGAACGCGCCGCCGCCGACGACCAGCAGGATCATGCCGACCGGGCGCAGTGACGCCGACGCCAGGGAGGCGAGTTCGGAGGCCGGGATGCCGCGGCGCGTGCCGAGCAGCCACATCGCGAGCAGGACGGAGATGGTCAGGGCGACGGCGGGCGTGCCGAGGAAGGTCAGCACGGGAAGCACGGAGCTCTTCTTCCACCAGACGTCACCGAAGGTGGCGAGGAGGATCAGCACGAGCGGCACGGCGATGATCGCGCCCACCAGGCTGAGGGGCGGTTCGGGCCGCTCCGCGCGCTCGGCGCTCTCCTCACCGGCGACGAAGTCCTCGGGCACCTCGACGCGCACCCGGTCACCGATCCACGCGCCCCACGCGACACCGGCGACGAGGAACGCCGGGATGCCGCAGACCAGTCCCATGACGATGAGCCAGCCGAGGCTGACCCCGAGCAGCCCGGCGACGGCCACGGGGCCCGGGTGCGGGGGCAGGAACGCGTGGGTCATGGACAGGCCGGCGAGCAGCGGAAGCGCGTAGGTGATCAGGGAACGCGTGCCGCGCCGGGCCGTGATGTACACGAGCGGCGCGAGGACGAAGATGCCGATGTCGAAGAAGACCGGAATTCCGAAGATGAGGCCGGACAGGCCCATCGCCAGCGGGGCACCCCTCTCGCCGAACACCCCCAGCAGCCGCCGGGTCAGGACGTCGGCGCCACCGGATGCCTCCAGGATCGCGCCGAGAATCGTGCCCAGTCCGATGATCGGCGCGATGTGCCCGAGGATCCCGCCGAACCCGGTCTCCAGGATGGACGTCTTGGAACTCAGCGCCGTGCCCACGATCTGGGTCACGCTCAGGCCGGCGGCCAGCGCGAGCAGCAGGCCCGACACGATGAGCGCGATGAACGGCTCGAGCTTCACCTTGATGATGAGGAAGAGCAGAACGGCGATCGCCACCGCGCAGAGCAGCAGCAGACCTCCGGTCTCGTGTTGCAGCCAGTGCATGATGCGTGACCCTTCTGGGAGCGGGGTGATCGCCCGCGGTGCGGCGGGGATCCGGGGGAAGAAGGCTCAGGTGATCGGCGCGGTCTCGGGGAAGGCCGGGGTTGTCGGGGGGTCTCGGAGAAGAAGGCTCAGGAGGTCGGCGCGGTCTCGGGGGAAAGGCTCGGGTTGTCGGGGCGGTCCCAGGGGCTCCGGTGGTCGGGCGATCCCGGGGGCTCGGGTGGCCGGGGGCTCGGGTGGTTGGGGGCTCGGGTGATCGAGAGGCTGGGGTGGTCGGGGGCTCGGGTGGTCGGGGCGGTCTGAAGGGCTCAGGTGATCGGGCGGTCCGTAGACCGCTGGGGCTCAGCGGGTGTCTCCGTGCGGGGTGCGGCGCAGCGACCGTCCGGGCAGCGCCCCGGTGTGCCGGCCGTCGGCGATGACGGCGACGCCGCCGACGAAGACGTACGGGACGCCCTCGGGCCGCTGCCGTGGCTCGTCGAACGTCGCGGTGTCGCGTACGGTCGCCGGGTCGAACAGGACGAGGTCGGCGTGGTGGCCGGGCCGGATCAGTCCGCGGTCGGTCAGCTTGAGCCGGCGCGCCGGGCGTCCGGTCAGGTGTGCGACGCACTCTTCGAGCGTGAGGACGCCCAGCTCGCGGACGTAGTGGCCGAGGTACCGCGGGAACGTTCCCCACGCGCGGGGATGGGGCCTGGCCGCCGCGAGCAGGCCGTCGCTTCCGCCGGTGTGCGCCGGATGCCGCATGATCGCGCGGACGTTCTCCTCGTTCCCGACGAGCTGCAGAATCGTCGTCGCGAGCTCGTCGGCGAGCAGCCGGTCACAGTAGACGTCGAACGGGGTCCGCCCCGACGCGACGGCCAGCTCGGCGAGGGTCCGGCCGACGACGGCGGGGTCGCGCGCGCCGGAGATCTGGACGGTCTCCCACTCGATCGGCACGCCGTGGGAGCCGTCGGAGCCCTCGATCTCCATCGTGTGCCGGATCCGCTCCCGCGCGGCGGGGTCGCGCAGCCGGGCCAGGGTGGCGTCCGGGCCGCCGGCGGACGCCCAGCTCGGCAGCAGTGCCGCGAGCGTGGTCGAGCCCGGAAGGTACGGGTAGGTGTCGAGCGTGATGTCGCAGCCGCCGGCGATCGCGTCGTCCAGCAGGGCCAGCAGGTCGGGGGCGCGGCCGGCGTTGACGTGGAAGTTCATCGTCGCGTGCGCGAGGTGCAGCGGGCAGCCGGAGGCGCGGGAGACGTCGATCATCTCGGCGTAGGCGTCGAGGGCTCCGGCGCCGTACGAGCGGTGGTGCGGCGAGTAGAAGCCGCCGAGCCCGGCCACGACCCGGCACAGTTCCACCAGCTCGGGCGTCGTGGCGTACATGCCGGGCGCGTAGGTGAGCCCGCTGGACATCCCCACCGCGCCCTCGCGCATGCCGGTGGACACGAGGTCCTTCTGCCGGGCCAGCTCAGCGTCGGTGGCCGGGCGATCGGCCCAGCCCATCGCGAGCATCCGCACCGAGCCCTGCGGGACCAGGTAGCAGGCGTTGACCGCGATGCCCTGGTCGAGCCGGTCGAGGTACTCGCCGACGCTCCGCCAGTCCCAGGAGAAGCCGGGCGGGTCGCCGTTCCAGCCGGCGATGGCCTGGCGGGTCTGGCCGAGCGTGGTGTCGTCGACGGGGGCGTAGGACAGGCCGTCCTGGCCGAGGACCTCGGTGGTGACGCCCTGGCTCACCTTGGCCTCGTGGTCGGGTTCGACGAGCAGCCGGAGGTCCGAGTGGGCGTGCATGTCGATGAACCCGGGGGCGAGCGCGAGCCCGGAGGCGTCGATGACCCAGCGGCCGCTCGGCGCGCCGCCGACGTCGCTGATCCGGCCGTCGGTGACGGCGACGTCGGCCGTACGTCCCGGCGCGCCCGTGCCGTCGACGACGTACGCGCCCCGGATCACCAGGTCGGCCATCAGAACCACGTCCGCACGAGGTCCACGACCGCGCCGGAGGGGTCCACCACGGGGATGAGCGTCCACTTGTCGAAGGCCGTGCACGGGTGGGAGAGCCCCAGGCGGATCACGTCGCCGACCTCGACGTCCGGCAACGCCGTGCCGTCCTGCGCCGGCCGGAGGAAGGCGTGCTGGTCGTTGAGAGCGGTGATCCGGGCGCCGTCGAGCACGCCCTTGCCGCGGATCGACTGCGGCTCGGGCAGCCCCTCGTCGTAGGGGAAGTCGCGTTTTCCGCCGTCGAGCAGCGCCAGGCCCGGCTCCGGCCGGGAGACCACGCGCGCCCACCCGTGCATGGCCGGGCGGAACGGCGTCCCCGCGCCCCGCGAGAACGGCGAGATGGCGCGGTAGAAGCCGTCGTCGTGGATGACGTACGCGCCGCTGCGCAGCACCACCCGGCCGGAGAGTCCGCCGAGGACCTCGACGACCTGGTCGAAGTAGGCGCTGCCGCCCGCCGTCACCATCGGGTCGGCGATCTCGTACGGCATCCGCCCGTGCAGCGCCGCCATCCGCTCCAGGTACGCCTCCACCGCGGCGAGCCCGGCGGAGGAGGCGTCGTGGGCGAGCGCGCCCTCGTAGCCGCCGACACCGGCCATGCGCAGGGTCGGCGTCGCGCGCACGGCGTCGGCGACGCGCAGCGCCTCACGGTCGTCGCGGACCCCGGTGCGGCCGTGGGGCCCGCCCAGTTCGACGCAGACGTCGACGGGACGCCGAGCCCCGGCCGCGCGCAGGGCGGCGTCCATGAGCTCCACTCCGCGTACCGAGTCGACCCAGCACGTGAACTCGAAGTCCGGATCGCGGTCGAGCTCGGCCGCCACCCACGCCAGCCCGGCCGGATCGAGCAGGGCGTTCGCGAGCATCAGCCGGCTCACCCCGAACGCCCGCCCGACCCGCAGCTGCGGGAGGTTCGCGAGGGTGATCCCCCAGGCGCCGGCGTCGAGCTGCCGCTGCCACAGCGCGGGCGCCATCGTCGTCTTGCCGTGCGGCGCGAGGTGGACGCCCGCGGTCGCGGCCCAGTCGGCCATCGTGGCGATGTTGTGGTCGAGGGCGTCGGCGTCCAGCGTCAGCAGTGGGGTGCCGAACTCCTCCAGCGCCGGCCGCGCCGCGAGGAACTCCCCCACGGTCGAGCCGTGGGCTGCCGCGGGCACCGCCTTGAAGCGCCAGTCGAGACGCTCGTCGCGCAGCGCGCTGACGGCGTCCTTGTCGATCTTCTCTGCCACGATCACCTCCGGCGTTGCGTATTCTGCAACGTCCGTTGCGCGATATGTTCCAGTGGTTGTAGCATCGCCGCCACGCGAGAGTCAATGGGGCATGTGTCGCAGGTGGGCAGCAATGGGGCATCGTGCTGCGATTGAAACCGGCGGTGATGAGCGGAGGGTGCGGTGAGCCAGAGCCTGGCGCGCGCGTTGCGGATACTCGTCGGCCTCGAGAAGGGCCCGCGGTCCCTCGACGACCTCGCCGGTGAGCTCGGCGTGCACAAGACCACCGTCCTCCGGCTGCTGCGCACGCTCGAGGACGAGCGGTTCGTCTACCGCGACGGCCTCCACCGGTTCCACCTGGGCGCGCGGTTGTTCGCGCTGGCCGACTCGGCCCTCGCCCAACGCGAGATCCGTGACCTCGCCGCGCCCCACCTCCAGCGCCTGAACCGGTCCACCGGGCAGACCGTGCACCTCGGCGTCTATGAGGGCGGCGAGGTGTTCTACCTGGACAAGCGCGACTCCGGGCAGTCGATCCAGATGTACTCCCGGGTCGGTCTCCGCGTGCCGCTGCACTGCACGGCCCTGGCCAAGGTGCTCCTCGCCGACCTGCCCGACGAGCGGCGACGCGAGGTCGTCCAGGCGATCGAGTACACCCGGTTCACCGAGAACACCATCACCGACCCGAAGGCCCTGCTCGCCGAGCTGGCCCGGGTGGCCCGGCAGGGGTACGCGATGGACGACGCGGAGCACGAGACGTTCATCACCTGCGTCGCCGCGCCCATTCGCGACGCGAGCGGCCGGGTGGCGGCGGCCGTCTCGATCTCGGTACCGCACGTCCTGCTGAGCCGTGCCGAGGTGCTCGACCTGCTCCCCGACCTGCTCACGACCACCCGCACCATCTCCGCCGACTGCGGATACACCGAGATCGAAGGGAACGGCCATGGCTGACAAAATCGAGATCCGGAGCGAGGGCGCGCCCGCCCCGGCGTGGGTGTTCTCCCAGGGCGTGCGCCGGGGACCGCTCATCCAGGTGTCGGGGCAGGGCCCGCAGGACCCGGAGTCCGGCGAGTACGTCCACCCGGGCGATGTGAAGGCACAGACCACGCGGACCCTGGAGAACGTCAAGGCGATCCTCGAGGCCGGGGGCGCGAGCATCGAGGACGTCGTGATGTTCCGCGTCTACCTCACCGACCGCGACGACTTCGCCGCCATGAACGAGGCGTACGGCGAGTTCGTCAAGGCGAACTGCCCGGGTGGGGTGCTCCCCTGCCGGACCACCGTCTTCGTCGGCCTGCCGCAGGAGTCGATGCTGGTCGAGATCGACGCCCTGGCCTTCACCGGCTGACGGCCGAAGCCTCTCGGCGGCGAGCACCGGTCAGGCGGACACGCTCCGGTGCTCGACCGCGAGGGCCCCGCGCACGGCGGTGGCGACCCAGTCGCCGGCCGCCATCTCGCGCATCCGGTCGCGGAGGATCCGCCAGTTCCCGGAGGTCGCGAAGACCGCCTTGCCCAGTCCCGAGGCCGCCACGAGCGCGCCGAGGGCGAGCGTACGGGCGTCGGCGGGCGCCGCGCCCGTCGTGACGGTGGCGACCACCCGCTGCTGCGCCTCCCACAGCCCCACGATGTCCCGCACGGGATAGCGGGTCTCGACGAACACGCCGAGCGTACGGTGACGGTCGACCTCGACCTGACCGCGGTCCGCCAGGCGTGCCAGCAGGCGCCGCTGGTGGTCCGTCGCGCGCAGGCGCGTCACCCATTCCTGGGGCGTACGGTTGCGCGGCGAGGACGCGATGTCGGTGAGCAGGCCGTCGAGGACCGGGTCGCCGACGGGTTCGGGGTCGGCGACGGCCAGCGCCGCGCCGTTCAGCCGCAGCCGGCCGGCGAGCCGGAGGTCCGACAGCATCGCGCCGCCGACCCCGCAGTCGAGCTCGACGGGGCCGATGCGGCACTTGCCGCGCAGGTCATAGGCGAGAAGCAGCAGTTCCTCGGCCAGTGTCTCGGGCACGCCCGGAACTGTAGGCGGCCCGCACGACGCTTCGGTAAACACCAAGCAAAGCGTTTTAACCAGTCATAACGCGCCTCTTGATCCGGATCGACAGGAGAGCGGCGAGCAGGCAGAGGACACCCGCGCCGTACCAGGCTGCCGCGTAGTCGCCCAGGTGGTCGCGGATGATGCCCGCCGTGACGGCGGCGGCGGCCGCGCCGATCTGATGGGAGGCGAAGACCCAGCCGAAAACGATCGGGCCGGTCAGCCCGAAATGCTCCCGGCACAGGGCGACCGTGGGCGGCACCGTCGCCACCCAGTCGAGGCCGTAGAAGATGACGAACACCAGCATGCTCGGGTGCGCGGTCCGGGCGAACAGACTCGGCAGGACCAGCAGCGAGCCGCCGCGCAGGAAGTAGTAGACGCCGAGCAGCACCCGGGAGTCGACCCGGTCGGTGAGCCAGCCGGAGAAGACCGTGCCGGCCACATCGAAGATGCCGACGAGGGCCAGCAGGCTCGCCGCCGTGGTCTCCGGCATCCCATGGTCATGGGCGGCCGGGATGAAGTGCGTGCCGACGAGGCCGTTGGTGGAGGCGCCGCAGATCGCGAAACCGCCCGCGAGCAGCCAGAAGACCGGGGTCCGGACGGCGGTCGCGAGGGAGCCGAGCGCCCGGCGCGCGGCGCCTTCGTTGTGCGGCTTCGGCACCGGCTCGGCCGCGCCGTACGGCGGGAGCCCGACGTCGGACGGGTGGTCGCGCAGGAGGAGCGCGACGAGCGGGACGACGGCGAGCGCGGTGACGCAGACCGTGAGGGCCGCGGACCGCCAGCCGTACATGTGGGTCAGGTGGGCCAGGACCGGCAGGAACACCAGCTGCCCGGCCGCGCCGCCCGCGGTGAGCACTCCGGTGACGATGCCCCGGCGCTTGACGAACCACCGGCTGGTCACGGTGGCGACGAACGCCATGGCCATCGACCCCGTGCCGAGGCCGATGAGCACGCCCCAGCACGCGATGAGCTGCCAGGACGCCGTCATGAAGACGGTCAGGCCGCTGCCCGCCGCCACGAGCACGAGCGCTCCGGAGACGACCTTGCGGATGCCGAACCGGTCCATCAGGGCAGCCGCGAACGGCGACGTGAGGCCGTACAGGAGGAGGTTGACGGAGACGGCCGAGGCGATCGTGCCGCGCGGCCAGCCGAACTCGGCGCGCAGCGGGTCGATGAGGACGCCGGGCGTCGCGCGGAATCCGGCCGCCCCGACGAGGGCCACCAGGGTCACCGCGGCGACGATCCAGGCACGGTGCAGACGCGGGCCGGTCCGGGCCGGAGTGTCGGGAAGTGTCTGGGTCACTCAAGGGAGTCTCGCGGCCACGGCCTCCGGCGGCGAGTGGCCCGAAGGCCAACATATGAAAGAATCGGGCCATGCCTCACGAGGTGGTCGTCCTCGCCCTCGACGACGTGGTCGCGTTCGACCTCGGCGTGCCCGCGCAGATCTTCGGCGCGGCTCGCGACACCGCCGGACGGCCTCTCTACCGGGTCCGCGTCTGCACCCCGGACGGCGGGCCGGTGCGCACGTCGGCCGGGTTCGCGGCCGTCCCCGACCACGGGCCGCAGATCCTCGCCACCGCCGACACCATCGTGATCGCGGGCGTGCACGGCGGCTCGGCCCTCGAGGAGGGCGTCCTCGAGTCACCGGTGGCCGACGCGCTGGCCCGGCGGCGACCGGGCACGCGGGTGATGTCGATCTGCACGGGCGCGTTCGTGCTGGCCGCCGCGGGCCTGCTGGACGGCCGCCCGGCGACGACGCACTGGTTGCACGCCGAGCGGTTCCGCGCGCTGTATCCGACGGTACGGCTCGACCCCGGCGTCCTGTTCGTCGACGACGGCGACGTGCTGACCTCGGCCGGGGTGGGCGCCGGAGTGGACCTGTGCCTGCACGTCATCCGCCGCGACCACGGCAGCGCCGTCGCCAATCGCGCGGCCCGGCGCTCGGTCATGCCGCCGTGGCGGGAGGGCGGCCAGTCGCAGTTCATCGAACGGCCGCTGCCGGAGCCCACGGGAGCCTCGACGGCGGAGACCCGCGCCTGGGCGCTCGAGCGGCTGCACGAGCCGCTCGACCTGGCACGACTCGCCCGCCGGGCGGGCATGAGCGTACGGACGTTCACCCGGCGGTTCCGCGCGGAGACGGGGCTCAGCCCGGCACAGTGGCTGGTCCGGCAGCGGATCGAGGAGGCCCGGCGGCTGCTGGAGACCACCGACCTGCCGATCGACCAGGTGGCCGCACGCGCCGGCCTGGGCACGGCCGCGTCGTTGCGCCAGCATCTGCACTCCGCCGTGGGCGTCTCCCCGGCCACCTACCGCCGGACGTTCGGCGCCTCGGCGACCTGACTCCGTCAGCCGTCCGGGTCCCACGGGCGGACGGTGGCGTCGCCGGCCGTCACGAGGCCGGACTCGTAGGCCAGGACGACGAGCTGGGCGCGGTCACGCGTGCGCAGCTTGGTCATGGCGCGGCTGACATGTGTCTTCGCCGTGGTCGGGCTGATCACCATGTGCGCGGCGATCTCGTCGTTGGACAGGCCGCGGGCGACCAGCGCCGTCACCTCTCGCTCCCGGTTGGTGAGGGCGGCGAGCGCGTCCGGCGTGGAGACCCGCGGGCGCCGGGACACGAACTCCCTGATCAGCCTGCGGGTGATGGCCGGTGCGAGCAGCGCGTCGCCGCGCGCGGCGACGCGGACGCCGTGCAGCAGGTCGGCCGGTTCGGTGTCCTTGACGAGGAAGCCGCACGCGCCCGCGCGCAGCGCGTCGAAGACGTACTCGTCGAGCCCGTAGTTGGTCAGCATCACGACGTGGACGCCGGCCAGGCGCTCGTCGGCGGTGATCCGGCGGGTCGCCTCGATGCCGTCGACCACGGGCATCTGAACATCGACGAGGGCGACGTCGGGCCCGTGCCGGAGGGCGAGTGCGACGGCCTCTTCGCCGTTCGCCGCCTCGCCGACGACCTCGATGTCGTCCTCGGCCTGGAGAAGGGCGCGGAATCCCGCGCGGATGAGCGCCTGATCGTCGGCGAGCAGCACCCGGATCACGGCATCTCCCGGCCGACCCCGGTCCCGGCGATTCTCCCGACCGCAGTCCCGGTGTTGGACGCGGCCGCACTCCCGGTCCCGGTGCCGGCAATGCTCCTGGCGGCAGTACCAGTGCTGGTCGCGGCGTTGCTGGTCGCGGCGGCGGACCCGGCCTCGGTGCCGGCGCTGTTCCCGGCCCCGGTCGCGACCATGGTCCCGGCACCTTCCCCGGCCACAGTCCCGGAGCCGGTGACGGTCCCGGCCGCGGTGCCGGCGCTGCTCCCGCCGGCGGTCACGGTCCCGACGATGCGCTCGGGCCCGTCCCCGGCCGCGCGCCCGTCCTCGGTGCGGGCGGCGGCGGGCGTTCGCTCGGGAGCGGTGCCGTCCGTCGGGTGTTCCGGCGGGTCGTTCAGAGGCAGCTCGGCGCGTACGGTGAATCCGCCTTCCGGGCGGGGTGCGGCGCTGAGCCGCCCGGCGAGGGCGGTGACCCGTTCCCGCATGCCGGTCAGGCCGACGCCGGGCGTCGGGGGCGTCCCGGGCCGGGCCGTGCCGTCGTCGTCGATCTGGACGGTGAGCGTGTCCGCGCCGTAGTCGAGGCACACCGACGCGGACGCGGCGCCGGCGTGCCGGGCGACGTTGGTCAGCGCCTCCTGCACGATGCGGTACGCCGCGCGGTCGACGGCGGGCGGCAGTTCGCGGGTCCGGCCCACGATGGTCAGGTCGGCCTGCAGGCCGGCGGAGCAGGCCCGCCGCAGGAGCTGCGGCAGCCGGTCCAGCCCGCTGCCGCTGGTCTCGGCGTCGGACTCGCGCAGCACCTCGAGCGTCGCCCGCAACTCGCGCATCGCCTCGCCACTGGCCTCCTGGATGGCCAGGAGCGCCTCCGGGACGTCCTCGCCGCGTTTGCGGGCGAGGTGGATCGCCACGCCGACCTGGACCTTCACGATGGAGATGCTGTGGGTGAGCGAGTCGTGCAGCTCGCGGGCGATGCGCAGGCGTTCCTCGCCGGCGCGGCGCAGCGCCATCTCCTCCTGGGTGCGCTCGGCCTCCGCCGCCCGCTGCCGTGCCTCGCGGACGTAGGCGTCCCACTGCCGGAAGGCCCCGCCCATCATCACGCTGGCGACCAGCCAGCCCGCGAGCAGGAACCGGTCCTGGAGCACCTGCCGGAACGGCTCTCCGTGGTGCAGGGTCAGGTCCGTGATGATGACGACGACGAGGGCGGCCTTGGGCACCAGGGCGATGATCCGGTGCCCGGCGCGGGCGGCGGTGAACAGTGCCACCATCACCGGCTCGGCGGCGGCGATGCCCGGATATCCGCGGACGAGGTAGACGAGAACGCACGCGGTGGTGATGAGGAGGACGGCGACCGGGTGCCGGCGGCGTACGACGAGCGCGGCCGACCCGGCCAGCAGGAGCAGGTAGCCGAGAGCGTCCAGGCCGGTACGCCCGGGAGGCGCGATCGCGGCGCCGATCAGGGCGACGGCCGCCACGGCGGTCGAGACGATCAGGTCGGAGGCCGGCGGACGCAGCCGGTGCTGGATCCCCATTCGGGCAGCTTAAACCGCGGACGTCGCCCCGCGGCTCCTCCGGGAAGCGGAGCCGCGCGCTACTCCCCCGGGAGTACGTGGGCCGTCGCTGCGCCGCGTGGGGCAGCGCGACTCCCGTCCCCCGGCCGACGACGGCGGGGCGGCCGGGGGGCGAGCATCGGAGACGACCGATGACGGCCGCCGTCACGCCGGTGACGGCCGACACTCCCGGGGAGCGAACGACATGACGTTGACTGCGACGACCGCGGAACGCATCGCGCGCACGCTGCGTGAGGCCTTCGCCGGACCGGTGCACCTGCCCGGCGACGCGGCGTACGACGAGGCGCGGACGGCCTGGAATCTCCGGGTCGACCCGCACCCGCTGATCGTCGCCGAGGCGACCTGTCCCGGCGACGTACGGGCCGCGGTCGTCACCGCACGCGAGCACGGCCTGCCGTTCGCCGTCCAGGCCACCGGGCACGGCACGATCGTGCCCGCCGACGGCGGCCTCCTGCTCAAGACGTCACGGATGGCGGAGGTCCGGGTCCACCCGTACCGGAGCGTCGCGCGGGTCGGCCCCGGCGCGCGCTGGTCGGACGTGATCGCCGCCGCCGCGCCGTACGGTCTCGTGCCGGTGTCGGGCAGCCCGTTCGTCGGCGTGACGGGGTACACGCTCGGCGGTGGGGCGGGCTGGCCGTCCCGCAAATTCGGCTTCGCCGCCGACGGCCTGGTGCGGGCCGACGTGGTCACCGCCGAAGGCGAGCACGTCACGGCGGACGCCGACCACCACGCCGACCTGCTCTGGGCGCTGCGCGGCGGAGGCGGGAACTTCGGCGTGGTCACCGCGCTGGAGGTCCGGTTGCACCGCGTCGGCCGGGTGTTCGCGGGCCTCTCCCTCTACGACGCCGAGCGTGCCGCCGACACGCTCGCCCGCTACCGGGAGTGGGCGGCCGATGAGCCCGACGAGCTGAACACCGCCGTGGTGCTGATGCGGATGCCGGACGCCCCGGGGCTCCCCGACACGGTACGCGGCCGGCCGGTCGTCGGCGTCCGGGTGTTCCATCTGGGCACGTACGAGGAGGCCGAGCCGCGACTCGACTCGCTGCTGGAGGCGGCGGGGCCGCCGCTGGCCGACGGCTTCCGGGCGATGACGTTCGGGGAGGCGAGCACGGCGATCTCCGGGTCGCCGCCGCCTCCGATGGCGGTCCGCCAGCACATCGACCTGTTCCGTGACCTGCCCGGCGCGGTGCTCGAAGCGCTGCCGGACGCGGTGTTCGGCGGGACGCCGGCACCGGCGGTCGAGGTCCGGCACTGGGGCGGCGCGATGGCGCGGCCCGCGCCGGACGCCGGGCCGGTCGGCCACCGCGACGTGCCGTTCTCGGTGCTCGCGAGCGAGCCGTACGGGCCCGCCGGCACCGGGTACGGCGACCCTGCCGAGCGGTCCCGCGTCGACGCGGCCGTCGACGGCTTGGCCGGCCGGCTGCGACCGTACGCCACCGGCGGGTCCTTCCTGAACTTCCTGGCCGACCCGGACCGGACCGCGACCGCGTACACGCCGGAGAACCACGCGCGCCTGGCCCAGGCGAAGAAGACCTGGGACGCCGGCGACCTCTTCCGCCCGGGCCACCACATCCCCCCGCTGTGACGGAGCCACGCGCGACCCGGACGACCTCCGCCGTCCGCGCCGCGTCCCTCCGCTGTGACGCGCCGTGGGGCCCGGACGGCCTGTCTCGCCCCGGCTGTGACGCGCGGCGTGGGGCCCGGACGGCCTGTTGCGTCCGGGCCACTGCCCCCGCCGTGACGAGGCCGCGGGGCCCGCCGCTGGGGGCGGGCCGGCCGATCAGACCAGGCAGGTGGGGCCGAGGAGCTGTTTGAGGTCGCCCATCAGCGCCGGGGAGGCCGTGACCCGGAGCCTGTCGTCGAGACGGACGACGGTGGTCCGGGGGCCGTTCTGCAACTGCAGGTGGACCTCGGTCTGCCCGGGGTGGGCGCCCAGCACCTCCTTCAGGCTCTGCACGACCGGCGGGGTCACCCGGGTCACCGGCATCGAGACGGTGAGTGGCCGGCCGGAGTCGCTCACCGTGAGGTCCGGCTGGGTGACCTCCATGGCGATCAGCTTCGGGGTGTCCTCGCGCTTGTCGAGGCGTGCCTTGACGACGAGGATGGCGTCCTCGGCCAGCAGCGTCGAGCACAGCTGGTACGCCGACGGGAAGATCATCAGCTCGATCGCGCCCTCGAGGTCCTCGAGGACGGTCAGCGCCCAGGAGTCGCCCTTCTTGGTGACCTTCCGCTGCAGGCCCGACACCAGGCCACCGACGGTGACGATCTGGCCGTCCGCCCGCTCGTCGGCGGTGAGAGCGGCGATCGAGCAGTCGACGTTCGCGGACAGGATGTGCTCGATGCCGAGCAGCGGGTGGTCGGAGACGTAGAGGCCGAGCATCTCGCGTTCGAAGGCGAGCAGGGTGGTCTTGTCCCACTCCCCCTCCGGGATGGCGATGTCGAACGTCGTGTCCACCACGTCCTCGCCCCCGCCGAACAGGGAGTCCTGGCCGATCGCCTCGTTGCGCTTGATGTCGATGATCGCGTCGATGGCCTGCTCGTGGACCATGACGAGGCTCTTGCGCTCGTGCTTGAGGCTGTCGAACGCGCCCGCCTTGACCAGGGACTCGACGACCCGCTTGTTGCAGACCTGCGGCGGCACCTTGCGCAGGAAGTCCTGGAAGTCGGTGAAGCGGTCCTTCTCGATGCGGGCCTTGACGATCGCGTCGACGACGTTCTCGCCGACGTTGCGGATCGCGGACAGGCCGAACAGGATCTCGGTGTCGCCCTTCGGCGTGAAGTCGGAGTCGGACTCGTTGACGTCGGGCGTGAGCACCTTGATGCCCATGCGGCGGCACTCGTTGAGGTAGAGCGCGCTCTTGTCCTTGTCGTCCTTGACCGAGGTGAGCAGCGCCGCCATGTACTCGGCGGGGTAGTTGGACTTGAGGTAGGCGGTCCAGTACGAGACGAGGCCGTACCCGGCGGTGTGCGCCTTGTTGAAGGCGTAGTCGGAGAAGGGCAGCAGGATGTCCCACAGCGCCTTGATCGCCGCGGCCGGGTACTTCCGCTCCTTCATGCCGGACTCGAAGGTGGCGTACTGCTTGTCCAGCTCCGACTTCTTCTTCTTGCCCATCGCGCGGCGGAGCAGGTCCGCCTGTCCGAGGCTGTAGCCCGCGACCTTCTGCGCGATGGCCATGACCTGCTCCTGATAGACGATCAGGCCGTAGGTCGTGTCGAGGATGTCCTTGAGGTCGTCCTCGAGCGCCTCGTGGATCGGGCTGATCGGCTGCTGGCCGTTCTTGCGCAGCGCGTAGTTGGTGTGGGAGTTGGCGCCCATCGGGCCGGGGCGGTACAGCGCGAGGGCCGCGGAGATGTCCTCGAAGTTGTCGGGGCGCATCAGCCGCAGCAGCGAGCGCATGCCGCCACCGTCCAGCTGGAAGATGCCGAGCGTGTCGCCGCGGGCCAGCAGCTCGTACGCCTTCTTGTTGTCCAGCGGCAGCTTCAGCAGGTCGAGCTCGACGCCCTTGTTGGCCTTGATGGCCTTCAGCGCGTCCTGCATGATCGTCAGGTTGCGCAGGCCCAGGAAGTCCATCTTCAGCAGGCCGAGCGTCTCGCAGGTCGGGTAGTCGAACTGCGTGATGATCACACCGTCGGAGTCACGGCGCATGATCGGGATGTGGTCGGTCAGCGGCTCCGCCGACATGATCACACCGGCGGCGTGCACGCCGGTCTGGCGGATCAGGCCCTCGAGGCCCTGCGCCAGATCCATGATCTGCTTGACGTCGGTCTCTTCCTCGTACAGCTTGCGCAGCTCGCCGGCCTCGCCGTACCGCGGGTGCTTGTCGTCGAAGATCCCCGACAGCGGGATGTCCTTGCCCATGACGGCGGGCGGGAACGCCTTGGAGATGCGGTCGCCGAGGGCGTACGGGAAGCCGAGGACGCGGCCCGCGTCCTTGATCGCAGCCTTCGCCTTAATGGTGCCGAAGGTGGCGATCATGGAGACCTTGTCGGCGCCCCACTTCTCGGTGACGTAGCGGATGGCGTCGGCCCGCCCACGCTCGTCGAAGTCGACGTCGATATCGGGCATGGACACGCGGTCGGGGTTGAGGAACCGCTCGAAGATCAGTCCGTGCGGGAGCGGGTCCAGGTCGGTGATGCCCATCGCGTACGCGACGAGCGACCCGGCCGCCGAGCCACGGCCGGGGCCGACCGCGATGCCGTTGTTCTTCGACCACATGATGAAGTCGGCGACGACGAGGAAGTACGACGGGAACCCCATCTGGCAGATGACGTCCATCTCGTACTCGGCCTGCTTGCGGTGCTCCTCGTCGACGCCTTCGGGGAAGCGTCGCTCCATGCCCCGCCAGACCTCTTTACGGAACCACGACTCCTCGGACTCGCCCTCCGGCACCGGGAAGCGCGGCATGAGGTTGTGGAACTCGAACATGCCGGACGCGTCGACGCGCTCGGCGACGAGGAGGGTGTTGCGGCAGCCCTCGGCCCAGATGTCGGAGGTGTCGATCGCCCGCATCTCGTCGGCGGACTTGAGGTAGTAGCCGGAGCCGTCGAACTTGAAGCGGCCCGGGTCGGACAGCTGCTTGCCGGTCTGGATGCACAGCAGCGCGTCGTGGGCGGACGCCTCGGACTCGCGCGTGTAGTGGGAGTCGTTGGTGACGACGGGCGGGATGCCGAGCTTCTTGCTGATCTCGATCAGTCCGTCACGGACCCGGCGCTCGATGTCGAGACCGTGGTCCATGACCTCCAGGAAGTAGTTGTCCTTGCCGAACAGCTCCTGGTACTTGGCGGCGGCCTCCAGGGCCTTGTCGAAGTGACCGAGGCGCAGCCGGGTCTGGACCTCGCCGGAGGGGCAGCCGGTGGTGGCCATGAGGCCGGCCGAGTGCTCGGCCAGCAGCTCGAAGTCCATCCGGGCCCACTTGCGGATGAACCCCTCGGTGTAGGCGCGGCTCGTCAGCTTGAACAGGTTGTGCAGGCCCTCGGCGTTGCGCGCCCAGATCGTCTTGTGGGTGTAGTGGCCGCCACCGGAGACGTCGTCGCCCTTCTGGCTGGGCTCGCCCCAGCGCACCGGCTGCTTGTGGAACCGGGATTCCGGGGCGACGTAGGCCTCGATGCCCACGATGGGGGTCACCCCGGCGGCGGTGGCCTGTTTGTAGAAGTCGTACGCACCGTGGGTGTTGCCGTGGTCGGTCATCGCGACGGCCGGCATCTTCTGCCGCTCGACCTCGGCGAACATCTCCTTGAGACGGGCCGCTCCGTCGAGCATGGAGTACTCGGTGTGCACATGCAGATGCACGAACGAGTCACTCATGCGCGATGCGCCTCCTTCAGGCATGGCGACGCCCCACGTGCCCGGAGCACGCGCCGCGTCGGAAGTCGTCGTCTGGGGTGAGAGCCGGCCGGAAGCCGGGTCCCCTGAGCCTAACGGTGCCACCGGGATCACCGGGGCCTGACACTCCGGATGTCCGGTTTATACCTATTTTCGGTCAGCGACGCCTTCACTTCCAAGCGACGTACACCCGTACGCGGCCGGCGGGCCGGTCGGCGGCGGTTGCCTCACCTACCAGGGTCTACCTCATTTCCGGCGGGGAATCGACCGACTTCGCGTCGCGGCTCGAACACGCTCCGCGAGCTTGTAGGGTCGGTGGCCGTATCGCGGTTTTGGGGGAGCGACAAACCACAGTTCGTGTGTCGACAGCAGTCAGCTTCTCGGTCCTCAAAGGACCGAGCTTGCGGCTAGAGCCTCACTGGCGGTGAGGTGGTCTGCCGCGTCTTGACCGTCAGCTTGGTGGGCTGGTGGTCGGGACGTGTGACTTCCGCCCCGCATCCCACGCGTTCTGGCCTCTTCGGGCCAGGACGCGGGAAGCGTTCCGGTCCGCGTGCGCAACGACGCCGCAACCCCGGCAGATGAACAAGGCTTGAGAGATCCGGTTGAGCCGGTCGGTATGCCCGCACTCGGCGCACTGCCTGGAGGAGTACGCGGGGTCGACGAACACGACGGGCACACCGGCGCGGCGTGCCTTGTAGACGATGAAGTCTGCGAGCTGGGCGAAGGCCCAGGAGTGCAGGGCGACCCGTTGGGGCTTGCGGAGCCGTACCCGTTCACGGATCCCCGTCAACTCTTCCAGGGAGATCCCGTGCCCGGTGCGTTCAGCCTCGGTCACGATCGTCTTGGAAACACAATGGTTGACGTCCTTGGCCCGCCGTGACTCCTTACGCCGGTGTTTCCTCAACAGGCGTTTGGCGGACTTGGTGCCCTTCTTCTGCAGCTTGGCCCGCAGCGCGAGTTGCCGCTAGCGCTCGAACGCCACACCAGACACCCAGCACGCGGCCTCGTTGACCGTGCGAAGGGTGTGCTTGAGCGCCGCCGCCTGCACAGGCGTCGGTGCCAGCTTGACCTGGACCACGACCTTCACGAGCCGTGACGATATCATCGCTTTACGTCACCGAATTGAAGAACTGAGCCCCCGCTATTCGCAGAGGACCCAAGAACTCCCTGGCGACACTCCCACGTACCCGCGGGGCGACCTCCTCCGCCCCCTCTCCGTCCCCACTTCGCCTCCTCGTACGAGCGCGTCCGCTTCCGATCATCAAGGCACCGACCAGGAGCACTCCTCCTGAGCGGAGCGGGCGGCCTTCCAGAACGCTGTTGCGGCGCTGCGCGCCGCAGAGGTCGGGATACGATTCCTCCCGGGCCTGCAGGCCCGGGGTTCCTCGCAAGAACATGCTGAATCACCAGGACACGACGTCCGAGGACGAGAACGCCGGTTACGCCCACTCCCTGGGCAACCGGCAGGTCGAGATGATCGCCATTGGCGGGGCGATCGGCGTCGGCCTGTTCCTCGGGGCGGGCGACATCATGAACGCGGTCGTCCTCACCGCCGTCCTGTCCTCCTGCGACTCCCGGCCGTTGTCACCAGCCGACGCATCCGACCGCGGCCATGGTCGCCGGCCGAGGTCCATCAGCGTTCAGGCCGGGGAGAGGTCGCGTTCCTCGGACGCCTCGAGACCGGCCTCGATGACGGCCGTCATGATCCGGGCGAGCCGGTCGGCGCCGAGCCCCGGGGCGCGTCGCGCCATGGCCTCGACGATCTCGCGTTCGCGTCGCGGGTCCCGGCCGGCGAAGCCGCCGACCGGCTTGAGCCGCTGCACGGTCGCCGCGAGTTCGGCGCGGCGCTCCAGCAGTGTCGCCAGCGCCGCGTCGATCCGGTCGATCGCCGCGCGCGCCTCGGGGATCGTCTCCGGCTCGTCGTCGCGGACGAGCGGCCCGAGCAGGGCCGCCTTCGCGCGCACCTCGGCCACCAGGTCCGGCTCGGCGTCCTCGCCGAGGAACAGCCCGCGCGCGCCCACCGACAGCGCCGCGACCGCGAGGTACGGGGCGGCGGAGACGTCCACGAACACCGGGCGGCGGCGCCCGGCCTCCCGGACCAGCTCCAGGTCGATGGTGGCGTGCGGCAGGTGCGTACGGGTGCCGGTCTCGCAGAGGACGACGTCGCGGTTGCCCTCGGCCACGCAGTACTCGGCCGCCGACAGCCACTCCTCCAGCGTGGCGGCCGTGGCCCGCTGTACGACGACGGGGAGCCCGGTACGGGCCACCGCTCGCAGGAGCTGGAAGTCCTGCATCCAGGCTCCGCCGACCATGACGCCGTCGGCGTGCGTCACGACGGCCGGGAGGTCGCGCGCGGAGAACGGCTCCACCAGCAGCGGCCCCCGGTACGAGCGGCGCACCCTCGTCAGCTCGCCGGCCGCGTCCACGCGACCGTGCAGGCGGCGCAGGCTGACCACGGCGACGTCCGGCGCGGCGGCAGGGCCGGCGATCATCACGGGCTGGTCCGGATCGTGCAGGTCCATGGGTCTCTCCCTCCGGGCGGGCCCGGAGCCCGAGCCGCCCACTCACGTTGGAAAACGCGAAAGGCAGAGCCTGTGGGGCTCTGCCTTGGCCGGCTCGGGGGTCGTCGCTCAGGTCACGTCGACCGGCTCACCCGAAGCCGGCTGCATAAACGCGAAATAGCGACGATCCACGTGCCCAGGGTAACCGCGGCGATTCCCCGCATGCCACCGTGCGGGACCCTCGTCTCGGTCAATGAGACGAGAGCCGCCCGGCGGAACGTTCACCTCCAGTCATGCTCCAGGTCACGGGCGTTCTGTCAGCGGTGTGCCGTATACAAGGGGAAGGACCTGCGGACGGCCGCCGGTCGCCCGGCGCGATGAGGGGGCACCATGAGCACGGACAGCGCCGTCAAGGAAGACTTCCTGCGCGAGGCGGCTCCGTACCGCCGTGAGCTGCTGGCGCACTGCTACCGCATGCTCGGCTCCGTGCACGACGCCGAGGACCAGGTCCAGGAGACCTACATCCGGGCCTGGCGCTCGTACGACTCCTTCGAAGGCCGGTCGTCGCTGCGCACGTGGCTGCACCGGATCGCCACCCGCACCTGCCTCACCGCCCTGGAGAGCCGAGGCCGCCGGCCCCTCCCGACCGGGCTCGGCAGCCCGAACGCCGACCCGTACGACACGCTCGTCGAGCGGTCCGACGTGCCCTGGCTGGAGCCCGTTCCCGACGCCATGGCCGGCGCCGAGCACGCCGACCCCGCGGCGATCGTCGCCTCCCGGGAGAGCATCCGCCTCGCACTGATCGCCGCCCTGCAGCATCTGCCGCCCCGGCATCGCGCGGTCCTCATCCTGCGCGACGTGCTGAAGTGGCGGGCCGCAGAGGTGGCGGAGGCCCTCGACACGACGACCACCGCGGTCAACAGCATCCTGCAGCGCGCCCGCGCCCGGCTCGACGAGATCGCTCCCCCGCAGGACGGCCCGGCCGAGCCGACCTCGCCGGAGCAGCGCGAGCTCCTCGCCCGTTACGTCCAGGCCTTCGAGGACTACGACGTCGCCGCCATCGAGCGGCTGCTCACCGCCGACGCCGTCTGGGAGATGCCGCCCTTCACCGCCTGGTTCCAGGGCCGGGAGGACATCGGCCACCTGATCAAGGAGCAGTGCCCGGCCGACGCCCCCGGCGCCATGCGGCTGGTGGAGACGCGCGCCAACGGCCAGCCCGCGTTCGCGGTCTACATGCACGCCGCCGACGGGGCGCACCACGCGTTCGCCCTGCAGGTCCTCACGCCCACGCCCGAGGGCGTCTCACACGTCGCGATGTTCTTCGACCTGCGCCTGTTCACGGTCTTCGGCCTGCCCGCCGTCCTGCCGCCCTCGACGCCGCGGTCGGTAGCATCGGAGCCATGAGCCGGGAGGTGGCGCACTATCGGCGGCACCCTGCGGAGCCGGGTGTCGACCTGCTGAGCGCCCGCTACGTCACCCACCGCTACGCGAGACACGCCCACGCGACCTTCACCGTGGCGCTCATCGAGTCCGGGGTGGAGGAGTTCGAGCACGCCGGGTCGCTCCTGCGGGCCGCCGCCGGCCAGGTCGCGCTCCTGAATCCGGAGGTCGTGCACGGCGGGCACGCGGGCGTCCCCGAGGGCTGGCGCTACCGCGTGCTGTACCCCACCGTGGACGTCGTGGCGGAGCTCGCCGCCGAGCTGGGCGCCCCCGGCGGCACGCCCTACTTCCCCCACACCGTGGTGGACGACCCGGATGCGGCCCGGCTGCTCCGCGCCGTTCACCGCAGCGCCGAGGCCGGTGACGCCCTCGCGTCTTCGTCCACGCTGCACCGCGCCCTCGCCGGGCTCCTTCGCCGCCACGCCGCCCGGCCGCCCCGCTCGATGCCCGACGGCGCGCCCCCGCGCGCGGTCCGCGCCGCCCGCGAGATCCTTCACGAGCGGCTGCCCGACCCGCCGTCCCTCGACGACCTGGCCGCCATGGTGGGCACCGGGCGATTCGCCCTGCTCCGCGCCTTCCGCGCCGCGTACGGCCTGCCGCCGCACGCCTACCTGACGAACCTTCGGGTTCAGCGGGCCCGCTCACTCCTGGACGCCGGCCGGCGGCCCGCCGAGGTCGCCGCCGACCTCGGCTTCACCGATCAGGCGCACCTGACCCGGCATTTCAAGCGAATCGTCGGCGTCCCACCCGGTGCCTACCTCCTCGGCCGCCCCACCTGACCTGTACGCCGGGCCTCCCGCCGGCGGAGGCGTACAAGGGCACCCCTGTCGTCACCAAGCGGCGCGGTCCATCAGCTCGGTGTCGGCGCCTTCGTGATCGCGGAAATGCTCGGTCAGGCAGCGGACGCGCTCGACGGCTTTGAAGGCCGGCACTCGTGGAGGGTCGGGTGCGTCAGAGCTGGGCGGGAACCGATACGCCGGTGAGCTTTTCGGCCAGAGTCCACAGCCGGGCCGCGATCGCCTTGTCGGCCGAGGAACGTGGCAGCTTCGCCGGCGCGGCAGGGCCGACCATGCTCCAGCGGGGGCCGTAGTAGCCGGCCTGCGTCGCGTCGGGGCTGGTCGCCGCGTACAGCAGCGGCTGCGCGCCGCCTGCCGCGCTCTGCGACGGCACTATGCGTCCCAGGACCTGCAGAAGCAGCGGCGGGCGACCGCCCATTGTCGGGCCGTTCGATGCGAGGTTGGTGCGGGCGCTGCCCGGGTGCGCGCCCGTCGAGAGCAGCGGCCACCCTTTTCTTGTGGCCAGATCGGCCAGGTGCTGGCTCATCAGAAGATCCGCGAGCTTCGACTGACCGTAGGCAGGGACGGGTTTGTAGTCGTTAGTCCAGTTCATATCGTCGAACCGGATGGTGGCGCGGTTCGCCTGGCCGCTGCTCATCGTGGCCACCCGCGGCGCCGGCGCCTGCAGCAGCAGGGGGAGCAGTCGTACGGTGAGAGCGAATGGGCCGAGGAAGTTGCTGCCGATCTGCAGTTCGAAGCCGTCCTTGGTCTCATGACGCACCGGCGGCATCATCACGCCCGCGTTGTTCAGCAGCAGATCCAGCGGCCGTCCGTCCTTGATCATCTGGTCGGCGAACTCCTGGACCGAGGACAGGTCGGCCAGGTCGACGCGGCGCACCTCCACCTCGGCCGCTGGGTGCGCGGCGAGGATCTCGCGGCGCGCCTGCTCGCCCTTGGCGAGGGTGCGCACGGCGAGGATGACCGTGGCGCCCGCCGAAGCCAGAGCCTTCGCGGCTTCCTTGCCGGTGCCGCTGTTCGCGCCGGTCACTACGGCGAGCTTTCCCTGCTGGTCAGGAACGTGGTACAAGACGCACCTCCAAAGTACTACCGGTATCTTGTCTCGCAGCAGAGTAACGTACCACCGGTAACTTCTCAAAATACCACCGGTATGTAATATGTGACGGTGGACTTCAAACGTGCCCGCAACGACGAGCAACGGAGCCAGAGGAGACGGCAGATCCTGGACACCGCAGCCGCGATGCTGACCGAGATGCCGGTCGCGAAGCTCAGCCTGAACGAACTGAGCCGCCGCGTCGGCCTGGCCAAGCCCAATGTGCTGCGCTACTTCGACTCCCGCGAGGCGGTTCTGCTCCAACTGCTGGACGCCGAGCTCAAGGACTGGATCGCCGAGCTGGAGCGGTCGTTTCAGGCCGGCCAGGGCACGCCGCGCGAGCGCGGAGACCGGCTGGCCGAGATCCTGGCCGAGTCGATGGCGCAGCGGCCGGTACTGTGCGATCTGCTCAGCGCGCAGGCAGCGGTGCTGGAGCACAACATCTCCACCGAGGTCGCCATCGACCACAAGCACGCCGCCCTCCAGTCCATGCGGGCATTGGCCCGGCTGGCCCTGCGGCACCTCCCCGAACTCGGCGAAGATGACGCCTTCCGGCTGGTGGGAGCGACCCTGTTCATGGCCACCGCCGTCTGGCCCTGCGAGCGCCCCTCCGAGGCCGTGCAGGCCGCCTACGCCTCGGCCCCCGTCCTGGCCGCCATGCGCCCGGACTTCACCGACCTGATCCGCCAGACCGTCCAACTGACCGCCTCCGGGCTCCTCGCCCGCCAAGAGCAACACCACTGAGCACAGGGCCGCCGCCCTCGTGACGGCCGCAATTTCGTGCAAGACGCCCGTCCCGCACGCTTCTTAGCCTGCGGGTATGGATTCGGACATACGCTCCGCCGTTCGCGACGGGCTGGGGGTCGGCCTGGCCGTCGGCCTGTCGGGGCTGGCGTTCGGGGCCGCGTCGGTCGCGGCCGGGCTGGGGGTGGCGCAGACCTGCGTTCTGAGCCTCGTGGCGTTCTCGGGAGCGTCGCAGTTCGCGCTGATCGGAGTGGTCGCCGGCGGCGGCAACCTGATCGCGGGGGCCCTCGGCGCGGTCCTGCTCGGCGGCCGGAACGCCCTGTACGGCCTGCGGCTCGCGCGGACGCTCGACGTGCGCGGATGGCGGCGACTACTGACCGCCCACGTCGTCATCGACGAGACGACGGCCGTGGCCACCGCGCAGCCCGGCCCGCGGTCGGCCCGCGCGGGGTTCTGGGCCACCGCCATCAGCATCTACACCACCTGGAACCTCGCCACCCTGCTCGGCGCGCTGGGCGCGGCCCGGCTGGGCAACCCGGAGACGTACGGCCTCGACGTGGTCGGGCCGGCGGCGTTCCTCGCCCTGCTGTGGCCACGGCTGACCTCCGGAAGCACCGAGCGCGTCGTCGCGCTCCTCGCGATGGCGATCGCGGTCGCGACCACGCCGCTGCTGCCCCCGGGCGTGCCGGTCATGCTCGCCGCCGTCGCCGCGCTGGCCGGGATCGTACGACGCCGCACGCCCTCATCCCGACAGGCCGGCGAGCGCCGGGAACTCTCGGAAGTCTAGGAGGAAGATCATGGCCGTCTGGATCGCCGTCGTGGCGACCGGGCTGGGCTGCTACGCGCTCAAGCTCACCGGGCTGGTCGCCCCGCAACGTGTGCTGGACGACGAGCGGGTGCGGCGGTTCACCGCGCTCGTACCCGTCGCGCTGCTGACCGCGCTGGTCGCCGTGCAGACACTCGCGCACGGCCGCACCCTGGAGCTGGACGGTCCCCGCCTGGCCGGCATGGGCGCCGCGGTCGTCGCGCTGCTGCTACGCGCCCCGTTCCTCGTCGTCCTGGTGGTCGCGGCCGCCGTCGCCGCCGGCCTCCGCACGCTCGGCGTCTGACGCGATGGATGGGCCTGCGCCTGCACCTGGTGTGCAACCTCCAGGGACTGCCCGTCGCCTTCGCCCTGACCGGAGCGAAGGCCGACGAGCGCGAGACGCTACTGGATCTGCTCGCGGACAGCCCGTCCCGCGCTCATTGACCGCCTACGACCACCACCCCTTGGGGGTGATCATCTAGTTGGGTGGTGCCAGAGTGCGCAGGACGTCGAACTCGTTGCCCTCGGGGTCGGCCATGACCACCCAGCTCCGGCCAGGGCCCTGGCCCACGTCCACCGTGGCGGCGCCAAGGCCAAGCAACCTGGCGACCTCGTCGTCGGTACTGCTGTCGATCGGGCTGACGTCCAGGTGGAGCCGGTTCTTCACGGTCTTGCCCTCAGGCACCCGGATGAACACCATGGTGGGCGGCATCTGGCGGGCCCGGACCTCCTCGACGGTCGGCTCCCAGGAGCCGATCTCGACCTTGCCCTCGCTCCGGTCGATCACCTTGAAATCCAGGACCGCGCACCAGAAGGCCGCGAGGCGCTCCGGATCGTGGCAGTCGACGACCAACTCCGTGAACCTACTTGTCATGTCTCCCCTAGACAGTGCGGACGGTGGCTCAGCCTATGGGGTCCCGCCACCCGTCCGGCGAGTCCGGGATCGCTACGACCACTGACCCCTGGAATCGATCGCCTAGAGGTCGACCACCGAGAGCAGGCGAGGGGTCTGGTTGAGCCGGCGGGCGCCGATGTCGGTGCAGACGACGACGTCCTCGATGCGCGCACCGTACAGTTCGGGCAGGTAGACGCCGGGTCCGATCGACATGGTCATGCCCGCGTCGAGGACGGTTCCGTCCTCGGGCGTGAGGTAGGGCGGCTCATACTCGTCGAGGCCGACGCCGTGGCCGGTCCGGTGGAGGATGAACGCGCCGTACCCGCTGTCGGCGATGACCGCGCGGGCGATCGCGTCGATCTCGGCGGCCGTGACGCCGGGGCGCACCGCCTCGCAGGCGGCGGTCTGGGCGGCGAGCACGACGGAGTACATCGCCTCGAAGTCCTCCGGCGGCTCGGCCACCACGAACATCCGCGTGGTGTCGGAGCAGTGACCGCCGTACCGGCCGCTGAGGTTCACCCGGACGGCGTCGCCGGGGTTGATCACTCGGTCGGACGGCCGGTGGTGGGGGTCGGCCGAGTTCTCCCCTGCCGCGACGGCCACGGACATGGTCTCCTCGTGCCCGCTCTCGAGCAGCAGGATCCGCAGCCGCCGCGCCATCTCACGCTCGGTCGAACCGGACCAGGTGAGGTCGCGCGCCGCGACCAGCGCCCGGTCCGCTGCGATCGCGGCGCGTTCCATCAGCTCGATCTCCGCGGCGGACTTGCGCATCCGCAGCGGCGCGAGCAGGGGCGCGGCGGAGGCGATCGGCGTCTCCGGGCCGAGCGCCTCCTGCAGGGCGAGCAGCTCGTGGGCCGGCATCTGCGGATCGACCGCCACCCGCGCACCGGCGGGGATGCGCGAGACCGCCTCGCCGAACGCGTCGGCGACGTGGACCGGCGGGCCGTCCGGCGTGACGACGAGGAACCCGTGGAGCGTCGCCCCGGCGAGGTATCGCAGGTTCGACGACGGCCGCAGGACGAGGGCGTCGACGCCGTGCGCGGTGAGCAGGGCACGGAGCCGGTCCAGGCGTTCTCCGCTCACTCGGCGGCCGAGCCGGCTGTGTCCGAGCCTGCGGTGTCCGGGCTTGCGGTGCCCGAGCCCGCTGTGTCCGGGCCCGCGGTGCCCGAGCCCGCCGTGCCCGAACCCGCGGTATCCGAACCCACCGTGCCCGAGCCCGCCGTGCCCGAACCCACCGTGCCCGAGCCCGCCGTGTCCGAACCCGCCGTGTCCGAACCCGCCGTGTCCGAGCCCGCCGTGTCGTAGAGCCAGCAGGCCACCCCGCCCAGGGGCACCGGCTCCCGGACGGAGCAGACGTCCATCGCGCTCGGGCAGCGCGGGTGGAACCGGCAGCCGGAGGGCGGCGCCGCGGGGTTCGGCACGTCGCCGGGGAGCTCGGCGGGCAGCGTGCCGGAGCCGTCCGGCGCGGGAATCGCGGCCAGGAGCGCCCGGGTGTAGGGGTGCTTCGGGTCGTCCCACACCTCGGCGGTGCGGCCGGTCTCCACGATCTTGCCGAGGTACATCACGGCGATCCGGTCCGCGATGAGCCGTACCACCGACAGGTCGTGGCTGATGAACAGCAGCCCGGCGCCGGATTCGACGGCGAGGGACCGCATCAGCCCCGCGACCTGCGCCTGCGCGGAGGCGTCCAGCGCCGAGATGGGTTCGTCGCCGATCAGCAGGGACGGCCGCGCGGCGAGGGCGCGGGCGATGGCGATGCGCTGCCGCTGCCCGCCGGAGAACTCATGCGGGTAGCGGCCGGCCATGTCCGCGTCGAGACCGACCCGCTCCAGGAGCTCACCCGGTGTCGCCTTGTCGCGGATCCCGTCGGCGATCTGCCTCCCCACGCGGCGGCGCGGGTTGAGCGAGGCGTACGGGTCCTGGAACACCATCTGGATCCGGGTCAGCTCCGGATCGCGGCGGCGCAGGCCGAGCGGGCGTACCGGGCGGCCCTCGAAGGCGACCGAACCGGCGGAGGGAGCGGTGATCCCGCAGATCGCGCGGGCGAGCGTCGACTTTCCGCAGCCGGACTCGCCGACCAGGCCGACGACCTCTCCCGGGGCGACGGTGAGGCTCGCCCCGGCGACGGCCCGGACCGGCGGCCGGCCGGGGGTGCGGTGGTCGACGACCAGGTCCTCGACGGACAGAAGAGTCATGGGGTGCTCCGGTCGGGCAGGGCGTCCAGCAGGGCACGGGTGTACGGATCGGCCGGCTCGCGCATGACCCGCGCACGCGGCCCGGTCTCGACGAGGCGGCCGTCCCGCATCACGCTGATCACGTCGGCGACCGACGACATGACGCCGAGGTCGTGGGTGATGAGCAGCACCGCGAGGCCGAGGTCGTCGCAGAGGCCGCGCAGCAGCCGGAGGATGCCGGCCTGCACGGTGACGTCCAGGGCCGTCGTCGGCTCGTCGGCGATCAGCACGCGCGGATCGCAGGCGAGCGCGATGGCGATCGCGACGCGCTGCCGCATTCCGCCGGAGAACTGGTGCGGGTACCGGTCGAGCGCGCCCTCCGGGTCGGGGATGCGGACCTTGCCGAGGAGTTCCGCGGCCCGTTCCCGTGCCTGCCGCCGGTCCAGTCCCAGGTGATGGCGGATGGGGTCGGTGATCTGGCGTCCGACGGAGAGCATGGGGTGCAGGCTGGTCGACGGGTCCTGGAAGACCATGCCGATCTCACTGCCGCGCCGCTTGTTCATCTCCTTCGGTTTGAGCGTCAGCAGGTCGGTGTCGCCGAGCGAGATGGTCCCGCCGGTGCGCGCGCCGTGCGGCAGCAGGCCGAGGACGGCCAGGCCGGTCATGGTCTTGCCCGAGCCGCTCTCCCCCGCCAGTCCGTGCACCTTCCCCGCCTCCAGGGCGAGGTCGATGCCGCGGATGAGGCGTCGGCCGCCCAGTTCGACGGTGAGCTCTTCGATGGCCAGGATCGTCACAGCGCCCGCTCCTTGATCGCCCTGGCGGTCCGCGGGTCGAGCGCGTCACGCATGGTGTCGCCGAGGAAGTTGAACGCCAGCACCACCGTGAGGATGGCCAGACCCGGGAAGACCCCGACCCACCACTTGTCGAACACCTGTGTGGCCGACGCGACCATCGCCCCCCACTCCGCGGTGGGCGGCTTGGCGCCGAGGCCGAGGAACGACAGGCCGGACAGCAGCAGCAGTTGGGTGCCGATGTCGAGCGTGGCGAGCACCAGGACGGGGCCGGTCACGTTGGGCAGCACGTCGGTGCGGAGCGAGCGCCACACGGAGAAGCCGAGCAGCCGCCCGCTGAGCACGAACTCGCGGGACCGGATGCCGAGCACCAGACCGCGGGTGACGCGCGCGTACGCCGGCCAGGAGACGACGAGGACCGCCAGCACCGCGTTGCGCAGGCTCGCGCCCAGCGACGCGGCCACGGCCATCGCCAGGATCACCGTCGGGAACGCGAACACCAGGTCCGCCACCCGCATGATCGTCTCGTCCACCCACCGGCCGAAGTAGCCGGCGCAGGCGCCCAGCAGGCCGCCGATGACCACCGACAGCGCCACCAGCAGCAGGGTCAGCGGGATCGACAGCCGCGCGCCGTACAGCACCCGGCTGAAGACGTCCCGGCCGAGGTCGTCGGTGCCGAACCAGTGCGCGCCGCCGGGCGGGCTCAGCCGGGGGAACTTCTGCGCGAGCGGGTCGTACGGGGCGAGCAGTGGCGCCGCGACCACGACGATCAGCCATGCGATGGTGACGACCAGGCCGGTCACGGCGAGGGGCCTGCGCCACGCCTCCGGAAGGCGGCGGATCATGCGCTCCTCACTCTCGGGTCGATCACGCCGTACAGCACGTCGACGATGAGGTTGACCACGACGTAGATCGCGCCGACGACGAGGCCGACGCCCATGACCGCGGGCAGGTCGAGGTTGGTCGCGCTCTTGTACGCGTACTGTCCGACGCCGGGCCAGGCGAAGATCGACTCCACCAGCACCGTGCCGGACAGCAGGCTGCCGAAGGCCAGGCCGGCCACCGTGATGATCGGGACCAGCGCGGCGCGCAGCACGTACCGCAACAGCACCACGTGGCCGGGCAGCCCCTTGGCGCGCGCCGCCCGTACGTAGTCCTGGCCGAGCACCTCCAGCACCGCCGAGCGGGTGAACCGGGTCAGCAGCCCGATGGTGTACGCGGCGAGCACCAGCGCGGGCAGGGCCAGGTGACCGACGGCGCTGGCGAACACGTCCCACTGGCCGGCCAGGGCCGCGTCCACCGTGTACAGGCCGGTGACGTGCGGCGGCGGTGTCATGGTGGGGGCGATGCGGCCGGAGCCGGGGGCCAGCCGCAGCCGGTAGAAGACGAAGTAGAACGCGAGCAGGGCCAGCCAGAACGTCGGCACCGACACCCCGGCGAGGCTCGTCACCCGCAGGAACTGATCGACGATCCGGTCCCGGCGGAGCGCCGCGATCACCCCCAACGCGACGCCGACCACGAGCGACAGCAGCAGCGCCGCGCCGGCCAGCTCGAACGTCGCGGGCACGAACTCCGACAGGTCCGCGTCGACCGGGCGATGGCTCTGCTGTGACTCGCCGAGGTCGCCATGGGCGAGATTCCGCAGGTACGTGACGTACTGGACCGGCAGTGGCTTGTCCAGGCCGTGCTGCTCGCGGAACTGCTTCACGATCGCCGGGTTGCCGAGGGCCTGCTGCCCCAGGTTGGCCGCGGCCGGGTCACCCGGCACCAGGTTGGTGAGGGTGAAGGTGACCAGCGTGACCCCGACGGCCAGCAGTACGGAGACCGCCAGCCGCCGGGCCAGGAAGCGGATCAGCTGGTGTTTCACTTGCTGCCGAGTGTCGCGAGGTCGATGGTCCACACCGGGTTCAGCGCCACGCCGGTCACCGAGGCGGCGCTGACCACGTGCTGGCTCGGCTGGAACAGCGGAACGATCGGACCGTTCTGGTTCAGCTGCGTCTGGATCTGCTGGTACTGCTGCGCGCGGGCGTCGCCGATGGTCCGCGCGGCCTTGTCACCGGCGCTTTCCAGCGCGGAGTCGTCGCCCTTCTTCCAACCCGCGCGCAGGCCGATGAGCTTGCCGGGCAGGAAGGCGAGGTAGTCGCTGGCGTCCGGGTAGTCCGGGCTCCACCACCACAGGCCCATCTCCTCCTTGCCGTCGCGGTAGTTCTGCAGCGCGGTCGCGATCGGCGCGGGAGCCAGGTCGACGGTGATGCCGACCTCCTTCAGGTTCGCCTGGATGCGCTCGGCGAGCGGCTGGAAGGACAGCCCGTTCAGCGTGTAGTCGCTCGGGAACTCCAGCTTGACCTTCGGGTTCGGGACACCGCTCGCGGCGAGCGCCGCCTTGGCGCCGGCCACGTCGCGCTTGGTCGCCTGGTCGGCGGGCAGCGCGCCGTTGATCATCGACGGGACGATCCCGGCCGCCTGGACCGAGCCCTCGCCGGCGAGCTGGAGCAGCCCCTGGTAGTCGACGCCCTTGCGGACGGCCTCGACGAACTTCGGGTTGGACGTGACCTTGCTGACGGCGCTGCCGTGGTTGGCGAGCAGGAAGAACACGCTCGCCGAGGCGCCCTTGGCGACCTGCAGACCCCCGCCGATGCCCTGGGCCTGGTCGGCCGACAGGTCCAGCGCGATCTGGCTGTCGCCGCGCTGCACGTTCAGCTTCTGCGTCGGCGCCTGGACGTTGCGGATCACCACCTTGCCGTACGCCGGCTTGGTCGTGCCCCAGTACTTGGCGTTGGCCTTGAGCACGACCTGCGTGCTGGCGTTGAACGAGTCCAGGACGTACGGGCCGGAGCCCGCCGACTGGCCGTTGAGGAACGACTCCGCCTTGTCGTCGGCGCTCTCGGTGCCGCCGTGGGCCTTGACGACCTTGGAGTTGACGATGCCGAGCGCCGGGTTGGGCAGGATGAACGGCAGCGCCGGGTTCGGCTGCGCCGAGTGCAGCTCGATGGTCGTGTCGTCGACCTTCTTCACGGTCACGCCGTCCAGCAGGAACGACGGGTTGCCCTTGAGGTCGCGGACCCGGTTCAGGGAGAACACCACGTCGTCGGCGGTGACCGGGCTGCCGTCGGAGAACGTCGCCCCCTGCCGCAGCTTGAGCGTCAGCGTCTTGCCGTCCTTGGACTCCTGGTACGACTCGGCCAGCGCGGGCACCGGCTTGCTGACGTCGGATCCGGTGAAGGTCAGCAGCGTGTCGTAGAGCGCCCGGTCGACCAGCAGGCCGGTCTGCTCGTACATCCGGCCGGGGTCGGCGGTCTTCAGGTTGAAGGACGTGTCGATGACCAGCGCCTTGCCGCCGGACGCCGAGGAGGACGAGGAGGAGCCGCCGCCGGAGCATGCGGTCAGGCTGATCGCGGACGCCACGAGGACGGGCAGGATCGCCCGTCGGGGCGCGGAGCGCAGGCTCGGCATGTACAGCCTCCGAGGGTTTCGGTCAGGGGTTAAATACGACATTCAGAACATCTAGACGATTAGGTAGTGATAGTGCAGTGTTGTGCCCAAGCTGTCCACGACCGCCGCAAAAGTCGAGATGAACTGCTTCGGGAGCCTGCCTCAATGGACGAAACGTCGGACGGACCGTCGGCTGAAGAGTGGCGGCCTGGACGAATCCCCACCGACCTGGACGCCATCAACCTGCGGATACTGGACGTCCTGCGACAGGACGGCAGGATCTCGATCTCCGCTCTCGCGCAGCGGGTCGGCATCTCCCGCGCGAACGCCTACACCCGGTTCGAGGCGCTGCGCGCGAACGGTGTGATCGTCCGGTTCACCGCCCAGGTCGACCCGGTCCGCGCCGGGCTGGGCGTCTGCGCGCTGGTCTTCGTCACCGTCCGCCAGCAGATGTGGCGCCAGTTCCGGAGCCAGCTGGCGCTCATGCCCGAGGTGGAGTACTGCGCGATCACCACCGGCCAGCACGACGCGATGATCCAGATCAGGGTCCGCGACGTGGCCACCGTGCACCATCTCGTCACCCATCGGCTGGCGAGCATCCCCGCGGTCAAGGCGACCGAGACGGTGTTCATCCTCGACGAAGTGCTGCGCCGCCCCTACATCCTGCCCTCGGACGAACGGCCGCTGCCCGCCCCGTCACCCGCCGCCGAGACCGGCCCGATGCCGCTGGGCAGCATGCGATTCGTCCGCGCGGACGCCGGACGCGCCGACCTGGGCGGGCTGCAGGACCTGTCCCACGAGCCCGCCCGGCGAGAACCCTAGGCGGGGAGTTCCTCGCACACGCTGACCTGGGGCGTGTCGTCCCCGTCGAACTGAAACTCCTCGACCAGCCGGAACCGCCCGTCCGGCAGCGGCTCGATACGGCTCGTGCTGCGCCCGGCCACCGGACTCCCGCCGTCCTTGGTCACGTGGACGTAGCTGAGCTCGATCTCGTCGTGGCGGCGGGTTCCGACGAACCGGCCGTGCACGACCGTGTCGCCGTCATAGCTGCCCCAGATCACGCCGTCCGCCTCACGGTAGAGGAACCGGGTGGGCGCGTCGGGGTCCACTCGGCTCGCGGTCGAGCTCACCATGGCGAACCGCCGACCGTCCAGGTTGAGCTGCGTCATCTCGTTCACGGGGTGCATCGTGCCGGGTTTCGCGTGATCCGCAACCGGCGCTGAACGTTTCGGCCGATCCCCCGCCCTCGCTTGGACGAACGGAACGGCCGGACACGGGCATCCGTCGATACGTCTCGGCACCGGACCCGGCGGCGGCCGGCGGTGGCCGCGGCCGGCCGCCGGCTCTCCCGGCGGCCGGCCGGGTCGCGTCCCGGCCGGCGTCACCCGCCCGCCGGGACGCGGTTCACCCGGTCGCCGCGTCGAAGAACCAGGCGACGGTCAGCGCGCCGGGGTCGACGACGCCGCGCGCGTGCTCGCCGACGTAACTGGCCCTGCCGCGCCGGGCGAGCAGGTCCTCGGTGGACGCGGCGCCCTCGTGGGCGGCCGCCGCCGCCTCGCGCAGCGCGGTGGCGACATCGGCGTCCCGTTCCGCCGCCTCGGAGAGGGCCCGGGCCGCCGGCGCCATCGCGTCCACCATGGTCTTGTGCCCGACCTCGGCCTTGCCGAGCCGCTGGACGACGGCCACGGCGTTCCGCGCGGCCTCGCTCAGCGCCCCGGTGGTGACCTCGGGGCCGAGCGCCTTGGCGAACTCCCGGAACCACATGCCGAACAGCGGGCCGCTGGTCCCACCGGTGTTGAGGAAGGCGTTCGCGACGGCCGTGAAGACCGCGCCGGGCGTGTCCGCGTCGGCGGCCTCCAGGTTGGCCGTGGCTCGGCGAACGGCGGAGCCGAGGTTCGTGCCGTAGTCGCCGTCGCCGGCCCGGCGGTCCAGTTCGGTGAGCTCGGCGCCGCGGCGTTCGACCTCCGCGATGAAGCGCTCGATCCAGGCCCGGGTGTCGATGGTGGTGGTCTCCATGTCCATACTCCCGTCTCTCACCAGCTCAGCGCCGGGGTGCGGACCGGCGCGTCCCACAGGTCGACCAGTTCGTCGTCGGCGCGCACCAGCGTGATCGAGCAACCGCGCATGTCGAGCGACGTCACGTAGGAGCCCACGAGCGACCGGGTCACCTCGACGCCGAGGTCGTCCAGGATCGCGGTCAGCTCGCCGTGGACGGCCGACAGCTCCAGGTCGTGCGTCGATCCGAGGCCGTTGACGATGGCGATCACGGAGTCGCCGTGGCCGAGTTCCAGCGCCTTGGCGATCGGGCGGGTGAGCTCGCCGACGAGGTCGCGGACCGGCCCGTACGGCCGGCGTCCCACCCCGTGCTCCCCGTGGATGCCCACGCCGAACTCGATCTCGTCGTCGGCCAGGTCGAACGACGGCCGGCTCTGACCCGGCTGCGTGCAGGACGCGAGAGCGAGGGCCAGGGTGCGCGCCGATCCGGTCACCCGCTCGCCGAGCGCGGCGAGGTCGGCCAGGGAGGCTCCGCGCTCGGCCGCGGCGCCGCAGATCTTCTCGACGGCGACGACCGCGGCGGTTCCCCGGCGTCCCGGGCCGCCCTCCTCCTGCCCGTCCGTGGCCAGGTCGTCGTCCACGAGGACGGTCCGCGTCTCGATACCCTCATCGGCGGCCAACTCGGCGGCGATCTGGAAGTTCAGGACGTCGCCGGTGTAGTTCTTCACGATCAGTAGCACGCCCTGGCCGCGGTCGGCCGCCTCGATCGCCGCCTTGATCTGGTACGCGGTCGGGCTGGCGAACACCGCCCCGGGCACCGCCGCGTCGAGCATGCCCGCTCCGACGAAGCCGACGTGCAGGGGCTCGTGACCGGAGCCGCCGCCCGATACGAGGGCGACCTTCGCTCGGTCCCTCACGCCGGCGCGCACCACGAACGCCGGATCGTCGTGGTAGCGGACCAGTTCCGGATGGGCGCGGGCGAACCCTCGCAGCGCCTCCGGCACCAGGTCGGCCGGATCGTTCACCAGTTGCCGTACGGGCATGGCTCCTCCTTCACGCGTCAGGTCGGCAGGGAGAACCGCAATTCGACATCTACGAAAATCATTCGATAATGCCGAATGGCCCGAATGTAAGGTGTCGACCCGCTGTTGTAAAGTGCGATCGGCAGGCGGGCCGGGCGACGACCGGAAGAGGGCGCGGATGATCCAGTCCGTCGATCGGGCGATCCGGGTCCTGGAGGTGCTCCAAGCCGAGCGCCACCTGAGCCTGTCCGAGATCTCAGCCCGGCTGGAGCTGGCGCCCTCCACCGTTCACGGCATCATCAAGACGCTCCAGACCCGCGGCCTGGTGCTGCAGGAGCAGGGCTCCGCCCGCTACCGTCTCGGCCCCGCCGTGCTGAAGCTGGGCAACGTCTACCTCGACACGCTGGAGCTGCGTTCCCGCAGCCTCACCTGGGCCGCCGAGCTCGCGCGGACCACCGGCCACGCCGTACGCACCGCGGTGCTGCTCCCCGACGAGGTCATGATCGTTCATCACGAGCCGCGGCCGGACGGCTCACGGCAGATGCCGGAGGTCGGCATCGTCATCCCCGCGCACGCCAGCGCGCTCGGCAAGGCGATCCTCGCCTACGCGCCCGATCAGGCCCGGGCGCTCATGGCGGGCGGCCCACTGCGCAGCATGACCCGCGACACGGTGACCGACCCGGCCGAGTTCCGCGAGAGGCTCGACCGCGTACGCGCCGACACCCTCGCCACGGAACAGGAGGAGGCCGTCATCGGCGAGTGCGGGCTGGCGGCGCCGATCTTCGACGGCTACCGGACGGTCGTCGGCGCGATCGGCGTGGTCGTCCCCATGCCCGAATGGCCCCCCGGCGAGGCCGTCGCCGGCGCCGTGCGGGAGGCCGCCCGCCGGATCTCCCGGGAGCTCGGCGCGGCCGGCTGGCCCATCCCGCCGGCCGGGTGAACGCCCGGGCTCAGGACTCGCCGGCGACGACGTCCAGGGCGTGCGCCAGGTCGTCCGGGTACGGGCACTCGAACTCCACCCAGTGCCCCTGCGTCGGGTGCTCGAACCCGAGGCGTACGGCGTGCAGCCACTGCCGGGTCAGGCCGAGCCGGGCGGACAGGGTGGGGTCCGCGCCGTAGAGGAAGTCCCCGACGCACGGGTGCCGCACCGCGGACATGTGCACGCGAATCTGGTGGGTACGCCCGGTCTCCAGCTTGATGTCGAGCAGACTGGCCGCCCGGTACGCCTCGATCGTGTCGTAGTGCGTGACGGACGGGCGGCCTCCGGCCACCACGGCCCACCGCCCGTCGCCGGAGGGGTGCCGGTCGATCGGCGCGTCGATGGTGCCGCGCAGCGGGTCCGGGTGGCCCTGGACGAGGGCGTGGTAGCGCTTGTCGACGGTCCGGTCCTTGAACGCCCGCTTCAGCCGGGAGTAGGCGATCTCGCTCTTGGCGACCACCATCGCCCCGGTGGTGTTCGCGTCGAGGCGGTGCACGATGCCCTGGCGCTCCGCGGCGCCGCTGGTGGCGATCGTGTGCCCGGCGCCGAGAAGACCACCGAGCACGGTCGGGCCCGTCCAGCCGGTCGTGGGATGGGCGGCGACGCCGATCGGCTTGCTGACGACGACGATGTCGGCGTCCTCGTACAGGATGGTCATGCCCGGGACCGGCTCGGCCTTCGGCGCCGGGGCGGCCGGCGGCGCCGGCAGGGTCACCTCGAGCCAGGTGCCCGCCTGCATGCGGTCGGACTTGGCGGCGGCACGCCCGTCGACGAGGACGTCACCGGCCGCGATGACCTCGGCGGCGCGGCTGCGCGACAGTCCGAAGAGCCGGGCCAGGGCGGCGTCGAGGCGCTCTCCCTCCAGGCCGTCGGGCACGGGGAGGCTGCGATGCTCGCTCATCAGTGCTTCGCGTCCCGAACGGAGGTCTCGCCGGCCGCGCGCCCATTGTCCTTCGGCGCGCCGCCCTCGATCACGGCGTCGCCCGGAGCGGTGGCGATGTCGGAAACGGTGGCGTCGTCCGGGGCGGTGACGCCGTCGGAGGCGCTGTCGGCGTCCGCGGGGCCGTCGTCGGAGGCGCTCTCGGCGGCCGGGCGAGCGCCGCCGGCGTCGTCTTCGCCGCCGGAGCCGGCCGAATCCGTGGGTCGCGCCCCGTCCTCGTTCGCTCCGCCGGGGGCCTTCGTCGTGCCGGAGGCGGGCTCGGCGGGCGCGTTCCGCTCACCGTCCGGCCCGTCCGCCGCCGGGGCGTCGGCCTCGCCGGTCCCGGAGTCGCGCTCGGCCCGCTCGTCCTTCTTCTCGTCGCGGTAGACGGTGCCGTCCACCTGCAGCCCGCGCGAGGCCAGCACCACGGCCAGAGCCCCGCCGCAGACGATCGCCGAGTCGGCGAGGTTGAACACCGGCCAGTGCGGCAGCTCGATCCAGTCGACGACGTGCCCGCGCAGCGGACCCGGGGACCGCAGCAGGCGGTCGGCCAGATTGCCCAGCGCCCCGCCGAGCAGGAGGCCGAGGGTGACGGCCCACGGCAGGCTGCGCAGCCGCCGGGCGTACCGAAGGATCGCCACGACGACGGCGGTGGCGATCACGGTGAAGACGTAGGTCATGCCGATGCCGATGTTGAAGGCGGCACCGCTGTTACGGAGCACCCGCAATGTCAGCAGCCCGTTGATCAGCTCGACGGGCGGCCGGTCCTGCAGCGTCGCCACGACGATGACCTTGCTGATCGCGTCGGCGGCGAGGGCGGCCGCCGCGACGGCGACGAGCACGCCGATGCGCCGCGGCCGCTCGGCGGCTTCCTGCTCTGGGTTCATGGCGTCGCTCAGCGACGCTCCTCGCGCTGTTTGCATCTCACACATAGGGTCGCACGCGGGAACGCCTGCAGGCGCGCCTTACCGATCGCCTGACCGCACGACTCGCACACCCCGTAGGTGCCCTGGTCGATCCGGACGATCGCGCGTTCGTTCTGGGCGAGCAGGTCACGGGCGTTGTAAGTGAGCGCCATCGCCTGCTCACGCTCAAAGGTCTTGGCGCCGGCGTCGGCCTGATCGTCGCCGGCCCCCTCGGCGGCGTCGTTGATGCGCTCGGCGATCTGCGACTCCGCCGTCGCGATCTCGGCGGTCAGCTCCCCCATCTCCGCCTGCAACCGGCCACGGACCTCGGACAGCTCGGCGCTGGTCCACCGGTCCTCCCCTTCGCGGACCGGAAGCCGTTGCGCGGTGGCCGTGGAGACCTGCTGAGCCTTGGCCGACCGGTGACGTGGCCCGGTGCGCGATGTGCGGGGCGCCTCGGCTGTGCGATTCTTATCTCCCGCACCAGTGGTACCGTCCATATGGGCCCCCTCGCGCTGATCTTGTTTTTCGGCAGTGCGGGCAGCATAGGTCGCGGTTCGCCAGACGGCAAATGACCAGGGGTTGTCACACTCCGCATATCGCCCATTACGCCCTCAGAGCGTCGAGTTCCCTTGGCGTGTCATTGCCCGTTCTTGACCGACGCGCGCTGTCCGAAACCCCCTCCTGCCCGCCTCCGCTCCCTTAACGGGAAGAAGTCACAGGCCCTGGTGCGTTATCGTCGCTATCGGCAAGGCGTTGATGGGGACACCTGCCGCCGTACGCAGCCTTGAGCGACCCGGAGATGGTGCGAGTCCGGGGGCGTGCCCGGCGGTCTGATCACCCCTGAGCCGTCGGCAGAACGGCCAGCAGGCCCAGTAGATCCGGCAGCCGACCGTAATGAGCGGGTCGTTCCTTCTTCCCGGAGCGGCCAAGGAGGGTGGTACCGCGGGGCTTCGCCGCCTCGTCCCTTCGGTTTCCACGTACAAGTTCGTGACGCCGGAGGTGCACCCGAAATGCCCGACGAGCCGCAGGCCACGCCCGAGACGGGGCGCGGCAGGCTGCGTACCCTCCCCGCGCAGGTCGACCTTCCCGCGCTGGAGCGGGACGTCCTGGCCCGCTGGCGGCAGGGCAAGGTCTTCCAGCGGTCCCTCGACCAGACCGAGGCCGGACCGCAGTGGGTCTTCTACGAAGGACCGCCGACCGCCAACGGCATGCCCGGCGTGCACCACGTCGAGGCACGCGTGTTCAAGGACCTGTTCCCGCGGTTCAAGACGATGAAGGGCTACAGCGTCCGCCGCAAGGCCGGGTGGGACTGTCACGGCCTGCCCGTCGAGGTGGCCGTGGAGAAAGAGCTCGGCATCTCCGGCAAGCGCGACATCGAGTCGTACGGCGTAGCGGAGTTCAACGCGCGCTGCCGCGAGTCGGTGCTGCGCCACGTCGACGCCTTCGAGGCGATGACCGAGCGCATGGGCTACTGGGTGGACCTCGCGCAGGCCTATCGCACGATGGACCCGGACTACGTCGAGGCCGTCTGGTGGTCCCTCAAGACGATCTTCGACAAGGGCCTGCTGGTCCGCGACCACCGCATCAGCCCGTACTGCCCGCGCTGCGGCACTCCCCTGTCCGACCACGAGCTCGGCCAGCCGGGCGGCTACGAGACCGTCGTCGACCCCTCGGTGACCGTCCGGTTCCCGATCACCGACGGCCCGCTCGAAGGCACCGACCTCCTGGTCTGGACGACCACGCCCTGGACGCTGGTGTCCAACACCGCGATCGCCGTCCACCCGGACGTGACGTACGTCGTCGCCGCCCGCTCCGGCGAACCCGGCAAGGTGATCGTGGCCGAGCCGCTGTTCGCCCAGGTCCTCGGCGAGGGCTGGCACATCGTCTCCCGCGTCGCCGGCGCCGACCTCGTCGGCACGTCGTACCGGCGGCCGTTCGACCTCGTCGAGATCCCCGACGCGCACCGCGTGCTGGCCGCCGACTTCGTCACCACCGAGGACGGCACCGGCCTGGTCCACATGGCGCCCGCCTTCGGCGCCGACGACTTCGCGGCCACCCGGGCGGCCGGCATGCCCGTCGTGAACCCGATCAACCCGGACGGGAAGTTCGACCTGTCGGTGCCGCTCGTCGGCGGCGTGTTCTTCAAGGAGGCCGACCAGCGCCTCACCGAGGACCTGAAAGAGCGCGGACTGCTGTTCCGCTCGGAGCGCTACGAGCACAGCTACCCGCACTGCTGGCGGTGCCACACCCCGCTGCTCTACTACGCGCTGCCCGCCTGGTACATCAAGACCACGGCGATCAAGGACCGGCTCCTGGAGGAGAACGAGCGCACCAACTGGTTCCCCGCCACGATCAAGGAGGGCCGGTACGGCGAGTGGCTGCGCAACAACGTCGACTGGTCGCTGTCGCGCAGCCGCTACTGGGGCACGCCGCTGCCGCTCTGGCTGTGCGAGGACGATCACGCCACCTGCGTCGGCTCCCTCAAGGAGCTCGGTGAGCTCGCCGGGCAGGACCTGAGCGCGCTCGACCCGCACCGCCCGTACGTCGACGACGTCGTCTTCGCCTGCCCGGACTGCGGCAAGGAGGCCCGTCGCGTCCCCGACGTGATCGACGCCTGGTACGACTCCGGCTCCATGCCGTTCGCCCAGTGGGGCGCGCCGCACCGGCAGCAGGAGACGTTCGAGGCGTCGTACCCGGCGCAGTACATCTGCGAGGCCATCGACCAGACCCGCGGCTGGTTCTACTCGCTGATGGCCGTCGGCACGCTCGTCTTCGACCGCTCGTCGTACGAGAACGTCGTCTGCCTCGGGCACATCCTCGCCGACGACGGCCGGAAGATGAGCAAGCACCTCGGCAACGTCCTCGAGCCGATCCCGCTCATGGACCAGCACGGCGCCGACGCCCTGCGCTGGTACATGGCCGCAGCCGGCCAGCCGTGGGCCGCCCGCCGCGTCGGCGACGCCCCGCTCGAGGAGATCGTCCGCAAGATCCTCCTGACCTACTGGAACACCGCGTCGTTCTTCGCGCTGTACGCGAACGCCTCCGGCTGGACGCCGGACGCGCCCGCCCCCGCGCACGCCGACCGGCCGCTGCTCGACCGCTGGGTGCTGGCCGAGCTGCACCGTACGGTCCGCGAGGTCGACACGGCGCTCGAGGGCTTCGACACGGCCGCCGCCGGCCGCCGCCTCGCGGAGTTCATCGACGACCTGTCCAACTGGTACGTCCGCCGCTCCCGCCGCCGCTTCTGGGAGGGGCCCGAGGCGTCCGGCGAGAACGCCGCGGCCTTCGCCACGCTGTACGAGTGCCTGGAGACGCTGACGCGGCTCATGGCGCCGATCGCGCCGTTCGTCACCGACTACGTCTGGGACGTTCTGCGGCGCGACGGCGACCCGGACTCGGTGCACCTGGCGACCTGGCCGGAGGTGAACGAGACGCTCCTCGACGCCGAGCTGTCCGATCGGATGGCGCTGGTCCGGCGTCTCGTGGAGCTGGGCCGGTCCGCCCGGGCCGCGTCGGGCGTCCGCACCCGCCAGCCGCTCGGCCGTGCCCTCGTCGGCGCCGGGGGCTGGGCGTCGCTCCCCGCCGAGCTGCGCGCCCAGATCGCCGACGAGCTGAACGTCCAGGGCTTCGACACGCTCGCCTCGATCGGCGGCGAGCTCGTCGAGTACCAGGTCAAGCCCAACTTCCGCGAGCTGGGCAAGCGCTTCGCCAAGCAGACCCCGAAGGTCGCGGCGGCCGTCACCGCCGCCGAGCCGGCCGGGCTCGTCCACGCCCTGCGCGACTCCGGCTCGGTCACCGTCGAGGCCGACGAGGTCGGCAAGGTGGAGCTGACGCCGGACGACGTCATCGTCACCGAGCGGCCGCGCAGCGGCTGGGCGGTGGAGAGCGCCGCCGGGGAGACGGTCGCGCTGGACCTGACCGTCACGCCGGAACTGCGCCGTGCCGGGCTGGTCCGCGAGGTGATTCGTCTGGTCCAGGAGGCCCGCAAGAACACCGGCCTGGACATCAGCGACCGGATCGACCTGTGGTGGCGCACCAGCGACGCCGAACTCGCGGCGGCGCTGCGCGAGCACGGCGACGAGGTGGCCGGCGAGGTGCTCGCGAGCACCTGGCAGGACGGCGAGCCGGACGTGGACCTGAGCCCCGTCCAGGACGAGGAGCTGCGCCTCACCTTCTGGCTGCGCCGCTCCGCCTGACCCTCCGTGCGCTCCGGCGGATCAGCGCCACTCCACCTGATCCGCCGGAGCGCCGAGACCGTGCGTTCGCGCGCGACACGATCGGCCGATGGCACCGCCGGGGGCAGTAGATCCCCCGGATGCTCAGGCAGTTGGGGATCCGCTCGCGACGGTGGGTGCGCCGCCCCCAGGAAGCCCGCACCTGGGGAGACCGCGGCCTGGTCGCCACCGGCCGCCGGGCCGACCATGGAGCCATGACCAGCAACGACACGCCCCGCGCCCCTCACCCGTACGTCGGGATGTGGGTGACCGCGGACGGATTCATCCGCCAGGAACTGCTGCCGAGCGGCCGCTACGACGAGGCCCGCGGAAACCGTCAGAGCGCCTATACCGGCCGCTACACCGTCACCGGCGACCACATCGACTACGTCGACGACACCGGCTTCACCGCCACGGGCGACGTCCGCGACGGCGTTCTCTTCCACGAGCACCTGGTGCTCTACCGCGAAGGCGACGAGCGCGCCCGGCAGGGAGGCATCCGGTCGCGCGGCTGACAGGTCAGAGTCAGCGAAGAGTGGACGGCGCGTCCTGTGGCAGTCGCGAAAGCCGGATGAGGGTTTCCTCGGCCTGGCGGGCGATGTCCGCCGCGGTCAGGCCGACGCGGGCGAGCACACGATCGCGCGCGGCGTGGTCGAGGAAGGCCTCCGGTACGCCGCAGTCGCGCATCGGAACGTCGACCCCCGCGTCGCGCATCGCCCGCGCGACGGCGGAGCCGACGCCGCCGGCCCGTACTCCGTCCTCCACCGTCAGCACCATGCGATGCCGGGCGGCGAGGCCGGGCAGCGTGTCATCGACCGGCTTGACCCAGCGCGGATCGACGACCGTCGCGGTGATGCCGTCGGCGGCCAGGCGGTCGGCGACCTCCAGGCACAGCGGGGCCAGCGCGCCGACGGACACGATCAGGACATCCGCCGCCGGTTCGTCGGTCGCCGTCGCGACGGTTCCCCGGAGGACGTCCATGCCGCCGATTCGCCCGGTGCCCGGGACCGGTGGACCGACGGTTCCCTTCGGGAAGCGCACCACCGTCGGCGCGTCGTCCACCGCCGTCGCCTCGCGCAACTGTTCCCGCAGGCGTTCGCCGTCCCGGGGGGCCGCGATCCGCAGCCCTGGCACGACCTGGAGGAGGGACATGTCCCACACGCCGTTGTGGGAGGCGCCGTCGTCCCCGGTGACGCCCGCCCGGTCCAGGACGAACGTCACCCCGCACCGGTGCAGTGCCACGTCCATCAGCAACTGATCGAAACAGCGGTTCAGGAACGTGGCGTACACCGCGACGACCGGATGCAGCCCGCCCAGGGCGAGTCCGGCCGCGGAGGCGGCGGCGTGCTGCTCGGCGATGCCCACGTCGAACACCCGGTCGGGGTGGCGCCGGGCGAACGGTTCCAGCCCGGTCGACCGCAGCATCGCGGCGGTGATCGCCACCACGTCCGGTCGTTCGGCGCCGATCCGCACCAGTTCCCCGGCGAACACCGAGGTCCAGTCCTCCCCGGCCACGCGCAGCGGCACCCCGGTGTCCGGGTCGATCACCTTGACCTGGTGGAACCGCTCGTCCGCCTGCTCGGCCAGTGGATATCCGCGGCCCTTCTCGGTGATGCAGTGGACGATGACCGGGCCGGAGAATCGTTTGGCCCAGTGCAGTGCCTGCTCCACCGCCGCCCGGTCGTGACCGTCGATCGGGCCGACATACTTCAGGCCCAGGTCTTCGAACATTCCCTGCGGCGCGACGAAGTCCTTGAGCCCCTTCTTGGCGCCGTGCAGAGCGTCGTACAACGGCCGCCCGATCACCGGTGTACGGCCGAGGACGTCCCGGGTGAGTCGCAGGAACCGTTCGTAGCCGTCGGTGGTCCGCAACGCCGCCAGGTGGGTGGCCAGGCCGCCGATCGTCGGTGAGTACGAGTGCCCGTTGTCGTTGACGACGATCACCAGCGGCAACGACGGGTCGGCGGCGATGTTGTTCAGCGCCTCCCAGGCCATTCCGCCGGTCAGCGCGCCGTCCCCGATCACCGCGACGACGTGCCGATCACCCCGACCGTTGAGGCGGTGTGCCTTGGCCAGCCCATCCGCCCAGCTGAGGGCGGTGGAGGCATGCTGGTTCTCCACGAGATCGTGCGGGGACTCGGCCCGGCTCGGATAGCCGGAAAGCCCGCCTTCCTGCCGAAGGCGCGAGAAGTCCTGCCGCCCGGTCAGCAGTTTGTGCACGTACGCCTGGTGACCGACGTCGAAGATGATGCGGTCGGCCGGAGAGTCGTACACCCGGTGCAGGGCGATGGTCAGCTCCACGACGCCGAGGTTCGGACCCAGGTGGCCGCCCGTACGGGACACCGCGTCGATCAGGAACTCCCGGATCTCGGCGGCGAGCCGGTCCAGCTCCGCCGCGCTGAGCCCGCCCAGATCCGCGGGACCGCTGATCGACGACAGAACGCTCATGGGACGACCACTGCTCCTTCGGGAATTCTGCTTACGTGCGGTTGGTGAGCGGCCCGCGAGACCTCACGTGTCCGGGCCGTGCTTCGGCCCACCGCCCGACGACCAGTCCCCCGGGATATGCGACAGGTGCCGGCGCATCAGCTCTTCGGCGAGCGCGCGGTCGCCCTGCAGGACCGCGTCCAGCAGCGGACGATGTTCGGCCGCGGAGTCGACCAGGTCGCCGTCCGCGGTGAGGGAGCGCAGGTTGTGCAGGCGCGTCTGGTCGCGCAGGACCGCCACGGAGTCGACCAGCCGCCGGTTACCGGTCGCCTCCAGCAGGAGGATGTGAAAGTCGCGATCGGCCTGGAGGTTGCCGGCCAGGTCGCGTTCCTCGGCCGTCCTCTCGATGAGGTCGACGAGCTGCGACAGCCGCTCTACGCGGTCCGCCATGCCCAGCTCCGCCGCCCGGCCCACCCCGGGAACCTCGAGCATCATGCGCAGCTCGAAGATCTCGGCGAAGTCCTGCTCGGTGAACGACACCACCCGGAATCCCCGGTTGGGCAGCGCCTCGAGCAGCCCCTCATCGACCAGCGCGAGCATCGCCTCACGCACCGGACTCGTGGACACGCCGAATCCCGTCGCCAACGACGCCGCCGAATACACCTCGCCCGGCACCAGGTCACCGGTGACCAGCGCTTCTCTCAGCGCCGCCAGTGCCTGGTCACGCAGACTCATCCGCCGCAGCGAACCACCTGCCAAAGCCATGGTGAGTAAAATATCACCGGTTACCGGTCACCCGTCAGAGGCCACGACGTGGATGCTATTCGGCCCTCCCCTCGGGTCCGTGTCACCAGCCAAAAAGTAGCTGAGAGTAGTTGCTTGGGGGCCTCGATCGCTCGCAGCCACCGGATCTGAGTCCTCTCGTCCAGCGCTCGGGGTGCGGTACGGGGCAGGTCGTCTCGGCCGATGTTGGCCTTGCCGAGGCCGAGGCGGGTGTGGAAGTCGTCCAGCGCGGCGAGGGCGTTGTTGCTGTAGCGCACCGACTTCTTGGGTACGGCGTCGCGGAGCAGGTAGAGGCGGTAGTCGCGCACAGCCCAGTCGCGGGCGCGCGCATTGGTGAGCGGGGCGCCCTTGGAGTGCCGGTTGGCGCTCGGAAGTCATGGCGGGGGTTTGTGATCTGCCTGGGACCGTGTTCTCGGAAGCGTGGTCATCCCCGGAGCACGGCGCTTGCCCTGCTGGCTGCTCGCCGGGACATCGTGGTTGTCGCCGTGCCCAATCCTGCCAGCGCCGCGGCCACGATCATGGCTCCGCGATAGCCGGAGGCGACTGCGGAGGCAGTGGGGTACCCGCCGGTCGCGGTGAACGCTGCCGAGGCCACTGCGACGCCGAACGCCGCGCCCACCTGTCGGACGGTGCTGAACAGACCCGACGCGGTGCCGATGTCGGCGGGCTTGACCGAGCCGACGACCGACTTGGTCAGTGCGGGCACGGCGAATGTGAAGCCGACGGCTACGACCGCCATGGCCACCGCCAGTACCGGGTACCACAGCCCGGGACGCGAGAACACCGCCGGAATGGTCGTGCCTGCCGTCTGGAGCGTCATGCCTGCCGCGATCATCGGCCGGGTGCCCACACGGTCGGTGGATGTGCCGGACCAGGATCCGAGGGCAAGGGGTACCAGTCCGAGCGGCAGCAGGCGGAGCCCGGCTACCAGCGGACCGTCGCCCTGAGCGTCCTGGAAGAACTGCGCGGTGAAGAACACCAGGGCTGTCAACGACGCCGACTGGAGGAAGATGCCAGCGATGCCGGACGCGAAGGCGGTGTCGGTGAACAACCGCAGCGGAATGAGCGGCTGGCTCGCTCGACGCTGCCAGGCGAGCAGGGCGACCAACGCCACGCCGCCGAGTACGAGTGAGCCGACCACCGCCCGGTCGCCCCAGCCGTCTGTGGCGGCGCGAATCACACCCCATACCAACGCCAGCACGGACGCACCGCCGAGGACCAGTCCGAGCAGGTCCAGCGAACGCCGCCTGCCCGGCCCACCGCCCTGAACGTCGCGGATGCGCAGCAGGACGGCTACGGCGGCCGCTACACCGATGGGTACGTTGACCCAGAAGATGTACGACCAGGAGAGCATCTGGGTGATGACCCCGCCGAAGACGGGTCCGAGCACGGTGGCGAGGCCGGTGACCGCGCCGAACACACCCTGCGCCCATCCTCGTCGTTCGGTTGGGAAGGCGGCGTTGATCAGGGCGAGCGCCGTGGGCATCGTCACGGCGGCGCCGATCCCCTGCACCGCTCTGGCTCCGATGAGCACTGCGCCGTTCGGCGCGAGCGCGCAGGCTACCGACGCTATGGCGAACAGCAGCAGACCGCTCGCGTACACCCGTCGCCGGCCCCAGCGGTCGCCGAGCGCCGCCGCGGTCATCAGCAGTACGGCGAAGGTGAGTGTGTAGGCGTTGATCGTCCAGTCCAGTGTGGTGATCGAGGCATGCAGCGCGACCCGTAGTGTCGGCAGGGCCGTCGTCACCGCGAACAGGTCCAGGATCACCAGGAACGAACCGACACTCGCCAGCGCGAGCGTCCACCGCTGATCGGCGGTCAGTTGATTCGGGGGCGGTGCGGTGAGTGTCGATCGGGATGACATCGGTCTCCTCGGGTTGGCCGACAGTGACACTGCTGGGTAGACCCGCTGGACGCCGAAAACCGGGCGCGCCCGGTTTTCGGCGTGGCCGGTGTCATCACAACTGGACGATTATGCGAGTTCGGACGCAGCGAGGACGGGGTCATGGACGAGGTGTTGCTGTCGGGAGCACGCGAGGGCGACGCGGAAGCGTTCGGCAGGCTCACCGAGCCGTACCGGAGGGAGCTTCAGGTGCACTGCTATCGGCTGGTGGGTTCGGTTGCCGAGGCCGAGGATCTGGTCCAGGAGACGCTTTTCGCGGCGTGGCGCGGAATCGGCGGTTTCGCGGGGCGTTCCTCGATACGCACCTGGCTGTACCGGATCGCGACCAACCGCTGCCTGAACGCATTGCGTGATCGCAACCACCGGCCGTCTCCGGTCGCCGCCCCGCCTTCGGTTCCGCTGCCTGAGCCGAACCGGCTCAGCGAGGTACCGTGGCTCGAGCCCTACCCCGACACGCTGACCGGGTTCGGCGAGCCGGTCCCCGGCCCAGAAGCACGTGTGGAGAGCCGCGAGGCCGTATCACTCGCGTTCGTCGCCGCCGTACAGACCATGCCGCCGCGCCAGCGGGCCATCCTCGTGCTGCGTGACGTGCTCGGATACCGAGGCGCCGAAGTCGCGGAGATGCTCGACACAACCGTGGACGCCGTCGCGAGCGGCCTCAAAAGGGCACGCGGCGCACTGGCGAATCGCGAGCAGTCAGCAGACCCGCCGCTACCGAACTCCCCGACCGAACGTCGCGTCATGGACGCGTTCGTCGCCGCCTTTGAGCGGTGCGACGTGCCCGCGCTGGTCGAGCTGCTCACCGACGACGCCTGGTTCACCATGCCACCACTGCCGCAGGAATACCAAGGCCGCGACGCCGTCGCTGACTTCTTCGCCGAAATCGGCTTTGTGCGCGGCACTCGGCGGTTCCGCCTCATTCCGACCAGAGCCAACGGCCAGCCCGCATTCGGCCGCTATCTGCGCGACCCCCACGCCGGCATCGCCCGCGCGCACGGACTGACCGTGCTCACTCTCGACGGCGACCGCATAAGCCAAATCACGGCCTTCCTCGACACCGGCATGCTCCCGCGATTCGGCCTGCCCCGCATCCTGGCCGACAACGGATGAGCCCGCCGGGAGCGGCTCTGGAGACCACCGGCACGGACCACCGGTAGATCACCCGTCACGCCCCTCACTACTCATCGGGAAGGCCACCGAGGTGAAGTCGGCGGTGTAGTGGGTGATGTGGTCGACGTCCTTGAGGAGGTTGAGCACGCCTCAAGCCTCCCGATTCGCCGTGAACGTCGGGAGAACCCTGATCCGTGATCGTGCAGCTACCGTCCGGTATAGCCACTTGTGATCACCACGTATCGAACTTGAGACGCTACAGGAAGCTACGTTGCGGCTGGTGACACGGACTCGAGTGGAGGCCCTACTCGGCGGTCCGTGCCTCCCGCTGGATGCGGTCGAACTCCGCGCCCATGGCCTCGGCGAGCGCGGTGGCGGCCGACAGCGGCCGCACCATGACGGTGAGCTTGTCGATCAGGCCGTCCTCGTTCAGGTGCAGAAGATCGCAGCCTTGTAGCTCACGCCCCTTCACCTTCGCCCGGAACACCAGCACGTGGTCACGACCGTCCGCGCTCGCGGTCTCCCGGACGTAGTGAAAGTCCTCGAACACCCGCGCCACCCCCCGCAGAATCGCCGCGGTGATCGCCTTTCCCGGGTACGGCTTGAACGCCACGGGGCTGGTGAAGACCACATCGTCGGCGAGCAGCGCCTCGGCCGCCGCCAGGTCTCCGCTCTCCACGGCCTGCCGGAAGGGATGCATGCCCCGATCACCTCTACTCAACTCGTTGACTAGGTGCAGGTGACGCTAACCGCGGAGACCCCCACGAGCCAGGGGTGTCACTCGTGGCAATAATCACATAGTTGACTATTCGCATGTATGAGTAGCTACGGTCAGGACATGTCGTTGCGCAATGCCGTCTTGGCCGTGCTCCTGGACGGTGAGGCATCCGGGTACGACCTGGCCAAGACCTTCGATGCGTCGGTGGCCAACTTCTGGATGGCCACCCCCCAGCAGCTCTACCGAGAGCTGGACAGGATGGCGGCCGATGGGCTGATCCAGGGCCGGATCGTTCACCAGGAGCGCCGTCCTGACAAGCGGCTGTTCTCCCTCACCGACGCCGGCCGCCGCGCACTGCACGAGTTCACCGCCGCGCCCCCGCGCCCCGGCGCGATCCGCGACGAGCTCATGGTGCAGGTGCAGGCGGTCGACGCCGGTGACGCCGAAGCCGTGAAGAGCGCCCTCCGCGAACGCATGAGCTGGGCCGAAGCCAAGATCGCCCGCTTCGAACACCTCCGCGCACGCCTCCTGAACGGCCGCACCGAGGAGGAGCACCTCACGCAGGCCCCCCGCATCGGCCCGTATCTGACCCTCCTGCGCGGCCTGGCGTTCGAACGCGAGAACGTCCGCTGGACCCGTCAGGCCTTGGCCATCCTCGATCAGCGCACCAGAATCCCTACGGAGTGACCATGCCGTACCAGCGTTATGTCGCGGTGGGCGACAGCCAGACCGAGGGTCTGAACGACGGCACCGAGGAGACCGGTTACCGCGGCTGGGCCGACCGTCTGGCCGAGATCCTCGCCGTTCAACATCCGGACTTCCGGTACGCCAACCTCGCCGTCCGCGGCGGCCTGGCCGCTCGGATCAGGGCCGAACAGACCGAAGCCGCCCTCGATCTGAACCCCGACCTGATCACCGTCATGGCGGGCATGAACGACCTGGTCCGCCCCGGCTTCGATCCCGCCGCGGTGGCGGCCGACCTGGAGGCCATGCTGAAGGCGTTCACGGCCTCCGGCGCGACCGTGGCCACCTTCACCTTCCCCGACGTCGCCAAGATCGCGCCTCTGGTACGCCACCTGCGTCCCAGGGTCCTCGACTTCAACGACCGCATTCGCGCCATGGCCGAACGCCACGGAGCCACGCTGGTCGATACGTTCCACCACCCGGTCACCACTGATCCGCGCCTGTGGAGCGATGACCGGATCCACGCGACCCCACTCGGTCACGCCCGCATCGCCGCGGCCGTCGCGCATACCCTGAAGCTCCCCGGCGCCGATGCGAGCTGGGCCGATCCCCTCCCGCCGCTCCCGCCCATGCCGATCTGGCGACGCGCGGCGGTCGAACTCACCTGGGCCGGCACCTTCCTCGGTCCGTGGATCCTCCGCCGCCTCCGAGGCCGCTCCTCTGGCGACGGCCGCGCCGCCAAGCGTCCGGAACTGCAGCCCGTCAACACCGCGAACCTGCCTTGAGAATCAATCGGTTCAGGGACTCCCACCGGGCCCCGTTGCAGCCTCTGACGTGGGGGTGACTGGTCCTCACCGGGCGGGTGCGGAATGATACTGGCGTGGAGCTTCCCGACAAGTCCGCCCCGGCCGACCCCGGGCGCATGCGCGCCTCGGACGCCGACCGGGACCGGACCGCCGACCAGTTGCGTGAGGCCCTCGCCGAGGGCCGTCTCACTCCGGATGAGCACGCCGAGCGTCTCGACGCGGTGTACCAGGCGAAGACCTATGCCGAGCTGGCGCCGATCGTGGCGGACCTCCCGGCGACAGGGGGCGCCGCTCCCGCGGCCACGGTCCGCGACGACCTGCCGGCCCCGCAGGCGGGCTCGCCCAACATCGTGGCGATCTTCAGTGGTGCCGAGCGGAAGGGGCGCTGGCTCGTCGAGCCGCAGACCAACGTCGTCGCCGTGTTCGGCGGCGTCGAACTCGACCTCCGCCAGGCCGTGCTGGCCCAGCGCGAGGTCACCATCAACGTCTCGGCCATCCTCGGCGGCGTCTCGATCACCGTTCCGCCGGGCGTACGGGTGCTCAGCTCCGTGGCCTCCATCCTCGGCGGCTGCCAACTGCCGTCCGATGACACCGTCGGACCGGACGCCCCGGTCATCCGGCTCACGGGAATGGCGTTGCTCGGCGGGGTCGACGTCAAACGCGCGGCGTCGGGCGAGAGTACGGACACCGCGGCAGCCGATCATCGTGACTTCCACATGCGCCAGCGACACCTGCACCAGGAGTTCCGGGAGAAGCAGCGCGCGGTCCACCGGGAGTTCCGGGAGCAACAGCGACAACTCCGCCGTCAGCGACGGTCCCGCTGAGGCCGTTCGTTCCGTACCGCACATCCGGTCCCACCTGAGAACCGGACGTGACCGCGTCCGTCATGTTCCGGCCCGGCCACACACACGTCCGTGAACACCCGCCGACCGCGGACCGGTCGGCCACTTCCGGCCATGCCGCGGCCTGACCAGAAACGCCATTTCGTCCCGCCCCATGCCGCTGGAAGCGACCCGAGGGCTTCCGCCGAACCCGAGGCCGGCTGAAATCCGACCGACCGGTAGAGGACCGGCTGAGATCCGGCGGCCGCATGGAGGACGGCGGAGGCTCGGCGGCCCCGTTGATGCCTGGCGGGCCCGTGCAGGCGGCACCGCCGGAACGGTCGGCATGTCGCAGGAACCGCGCGTCGCTGGACGCACTCTGAGGGCTTCCACCAGGTCCGGCGCCGACTGAGATCCAAGCCGGCCGCGTGGAGGACCGGCGGAGGTCCAGCAGGCTCATGGAGGACCGACGGAGGGTCGCCGGCCCCTTGGATACCTGGCGGGCCTATGAAGGCGGCACCATCGGAGCGGCCGACATGTCGCTGGAAGCGCCCTCAAGGCGTCCATCGGATCCGGCGCCGACTGAGACGGCCGACGGGCCGTACGAGAGGTGCCGTCGAGGCGGCCGACGGGTCAGTCGTCGTCGGGCTGGCAGACCAGGCAGGGAGTGCAGCCGCGCTCCCGCGCTTCTTCCCGCGGCAGGCTCTCGAGGTCGTCGGCGTCGTCGGCGATGTCCTCGATCAGTGCGCAGTCCGGCCGGTGGTAGCGCTTGGTGCCGCTCAGGATGCGTACGGTCGGGCCGGCCGTGGACTCCGTGTCATCGGCCTCGTCCGTGGGCTCTGCGGGCTTCTCAGCGGCCGTCTCGGCGGTGGCGTCCGTCGGCGACTCGGCGGCATCTTCGGCCTCGGTGGGCCGGTCGTCCGCGGCGTCGGTGGTGTCCTCCGGCTCGGCCTCGGCCTCGTCGTCCTCGATGTCCTCGGCGTGCTCGTCCGACGGGGCCGCCTCGGGCTCGGATCCGGCCGTCGCGCTCTCGTCCGCCTCGGTGTCCGGAGCCTGAGTGTCCCGCGCCTGGGCATCGGCCTCCGGCGCCTCGGCGTCCGACGACGCGTCCTCGGACCTGGCGGCCTCGTGCTCGGAGTCGGCGGGCTCGGCGGGCTCATGCGGCGACGCGTCCGTGTCCGCGGCATCCGTCTCGTCGGCGTGCAGGTCATCCTGCGGCTCGGCCGCCTCGGGCTCATCCTCGGCCCAGGCCGTGTCGGACTCGACGTCGTCCCGCTGACCGGTGTCCGGGGACGCCGTCTCGGCCTTCGCGGACTCGGCGGGCTCTGGCTCGGGCTCGGTGTGCTCCGGCTCGGCGGCGATGGCCTCGTCGGCCCGCTCGTCCGCCGTGGTGGCGTCCGTCGCGGCGGTTTCGCTCTCCGTACGCTCCCGGCTCTCGGTGCGCTCCGCGGGCTCGAACAGCGACCGGCTGCGTCGCCTCGATCGCTCGACGAGCGACTCGGAGTCATCGGCCGTGGGGACGGCGCCGGGCTGCTCGACGGTCGTGGTCTCGGCGGCGTCGTGGGCGTCCGTCGCCGACGGCTCGGTCGCCGTGCTCTCGGCGGCCGTGGCCGCGTCGGCCGTGAGGGCCTCTCGCTCCTCGGCGGGCGCATCCCGCGTGACGGGGATGTCGAACCGGGTCACCTCGACCGGATCGAGGGCCGCGCTCTGCGGCCTGGTGTCGGTCACCGTGGCCGTGCGCTCATCCGCGGGCCGGTCGTCGGCCGGCGCGGTGTCGGTGAGGGCTGCACGCGCGGCGAGCGCCGTGTCGGGCAGGCACGCGGTGCAGGCGGTGAACCCTTCCTCGCGCGCCTCGACGAAGGTGAGCTCCTCCTTGTCGCGCCCCGCGAGCTGACGGCAGGTCTCCAGGTGGTACCTCTTGCGCCCCGGGACGATCCAGACGGTCGTCTCGGCGGGCACGTCGGCCGGGGACGTGGACGTCGCCGGGACGAGCGGGGCGTCCTCTCCCGCTCCGACTCGTGCCTTGGCCTTGACCGGCCTGGCGGTCGCCCGGCCGGCGGACGTCTTGGCGTTCGCCGGGGCCGCGGCTGTGCCGAACAGCTCCTTGCGGCGGAGGAATACGCCGACGGCGAGGAAGAGGGCGGAGACGATGCTGATCCCGATGGAGACATAGATCAGCTTCAGCCCGTCAAGACCGAGAATCTCATGCCCGGTGTTGCCCGTGACGATGCCCGTCACAAGAAGAGCGATCGCCAAGACGACGAGCACGCCACTCAGGATGATCACACAGGTCTCCCTCTACCGACCGTCGTACCGGAGGTGCGCAGCCACGCTAGCGCAACTTCGGCCGGTTCGGCCGCCTCCAACCGGCTAGATTCACTCAGCGCCGGTCGTGCGGATTGTCGGCGGTGTGGAAGCTCCCGGTGGCCCCGTGCTGGGCGTGCTGCGGCTCACCCTGCGGCGGCTGCGGGAAGGGGTTCGCTCCGGTGTTGCCCGGTCCGACGCCCGGCTGCCCGTTGCGCGGCACCTCGGGGTGCGGCGGCGGAGGCGGGACGGCGGGCTGCGCCGGCTGCGGGCCCGTGTTGCCCGGCCCGAACGGCCCGGCGTGACTGCCGGCCTCCAGCTCGCGCAGCTGACCCTCGAGGTACGCCTTGAGACGGCTGCGGTATTCGCGCTCGAACGCGTTGAGGTCGTCGACCATGCGCTCCAGCTCCTCGCGCTGCTGGACGAGGGAGCCCATGGCCTGGCGGTGGCGCTCCTGCGCGTCGCGCTCGAGCGACTCGGCGCGGGCGCGGGCCTCGCTGACGATCTGCTCGGACTGCCGGCGGGCCTTGCCGAGGATCTCCTCGGCCTCGCGCCGGGCACGCCCCAGCGTCTCGTCGGCCTCGCGACGGGCGTCGGCGATCGCCTGGTCGGCGGTCTGCTGGGCCAGGGCGAGCACGCGCGCGGCGGTGTCCATGTTGTCCTCGCCGGGCGTGGCCATCGGCGGAGGCGGCGGCGCCATCTGCTGCGGGGCGGGAGGCATGCCGAGGCCGCCCATCATCGGCTCGGGCTCGAGTTTCGGCTCCGGCGGCTTGGGCGGCTCAGGCAGATGCGCGATCTCCGGCTTGGGCTCGACGATCGGAGCGGCCATCGCCGGCACCTTGCCGCGAAGGCACTCGGCCAGCTTGGCGCGCAGCTCCTCGTTCTCCTGGATGAGCCGGTCGAGCTCGGCCTCGACCTCGTCGAGGAATGCGTCGACCTCCTCTTCGTCGTAGCCCGGCCGCAGCCGGGTGGTACTGAACTGCTTGTTCCGCACATCCGCGGGTGTCAGCGGCATCTGGTCTCCTTGGCGCGCTTGGAGTCTGTCCCCGAACGGACGGTACCCGATCAGAGTGCCTGGACAATGATGATCAAGAACCAGACCATGAAGAAGAGAACCGTGAAGCTCAGGTCGAGTGCAACGTTACCCAGCCGGACGGAGGGGATGAAACGGCGTAGGAGCTTGAGAGGTGGGTCGGTGACGGTGTATGTGGCCTCCGCCAGCACCAACACCACCCCTCGGGGCCTCCACGACCGGGCGAACGCCTGGAGCGTCTCGAAGACCATCCTGCCGATGAGGAAGAGCAGGAAGAGGTACAGCGGGATGCTCAGGTAACTTCCAAGATTCACGAACACTCTCGCTTGTGACTGTCAGCTCTGATTGAAGAACCCTCGTTCTGCCATACGTGCCTTGTCTTCGGCGGTCACCTCGACGTTGGCTGGGGACAACAGGAACACCTTGTTCGTAACACGCTCGATGCTTCCGTGCAGGCCGAATATGAGACCAGCCGCGAAGTCGACAAGACGCTTGGCGTCGCTGTCGACCATCTCGGTGAGATTCATGATCACCGGGGTCCCCTCCCGGAAGTGCTCTCCGATCGTGCGGGCCTCGTTGTAGGTCCTGGGGTGAAGCGTAGTGATACGAGCGAGGTCGGACACGGCCGACTCCCCAACTGGGGGCCGCCGCTCCGGCCCGAACGGCTTCGGCTCCTCCTCGGCAGGCGCCTGGACTCCGGCGGGCTGGCCTGCGGAATCGTCGGTTCCGCGCTCAGCCCGACGCCGCTCGACGGCCTCGTCGTCGTAGACGTCGTAGTCGTCGTAGTCGTCGTCGTAGCGGTCGTCCTCCACGAGGCCGAGGTAGACCGCCATCTTGCGCATCGCGCTGGCCATACGCCCCCTCCGTCGTCCGCCGACAGGAGATCCCTGCGGGAAGCTTCCGCTCGCCGATCGTTACGTTTGAACGCGGACGCCAAGGTCCACGGTGGGGACATTACCTGACGATTGCCCGTCGGCCTCCGAGCAACGCCGTACCGACTCGGACGTGTGTCGCACCACACGCGATCGCTTCTTCCATATCGCCGCTCATTCCGGCAGAAATCATGTTCGCCTCGGGGTGAGACTTCCGCACCGCGGCGGCGACGTCGGCCAGCCGGGCGAACGCCCGCGCCGGGTCTCCGCCCAACGGCGCGACCGCCATGACGCCCCCGAGGCTGAGGCCGGGAGCCGAGGCGAGCGCGTCGGCCAGCGCCGGGACTCCGTCGGGACGGATCCCGCCCCGGCCCTCGGCGTCGTCGAGCGCCACCTGGACGAGACAGCGGATCGACCTGTCGGCGCGGACCGCCGCGCGCGACAGCGCCGTCACGAGGCGCTCCCGGTCGATCGAGTGCACGACGTCCGCGTAGGACACCACCGAGCGTGCCTTGTTGGTCTGCACCTGACCGACGAAGTGCCAGGTCAACGGCAGGTCGCGGCATTCGTCCGCCTTGGCGGAGGCCTCCTGGTCGCGGTTCTCGGCGACGTCGGTGACACCGAGCCCGGCCAGCAGGCGCACGTCCGAGGCGGGGAAGGTCTTCGTCACCGCGATGAGGGTGACCTCGTCGGCCGATCGGCCGACCGTGGCGCATGCCTTGGCGACGCGTTCGCGGACCGCCGCGAGGTTCGCGGCCAGTTCGGCTTCGCGGCTCGGCATCACTACTTCAGGAAGTCCGGGACGTCCAGGTCGTCGTCCTCGTCGAAGACGACGGGGCGGCGGCGGACCGGGTCGGTGCCGAGGCGCGCCGCGGTCGGCTCGGTGGCCGGCCGCGGCACCTTAGGGCGCGCCGCCGCCTCGCCGGAGGCCGGACGCGGCGTCGTGTCCGCCGGGCCCTCGCCCGGCTTGTCGGCCGACGGCTCGGACTTGGAAGCGTCCGCCTTGGACGCGTCGGCCTTCGACTGGTCCTGCTTCGCCTCGGCCGACTTGGCCTCTCCCAGACCGGACTCCCGGTGCGGAGTGGCCGTGCCGGACGGGGCCGAGGCCGGCAGCGGGGCGGGCGTCGGCGCGGGGACCGCGGCGACGCGGGGCGGCGCTGGTGGTGGTGGCGACGGTGGCGTCACCGGCCGTGGCGGGGTGACGTGCGGCGCCGCCACGGCCGGGCGGGCCGGCGGCGACATCCGCTTGGGCTCCGCCTGAGGCGCCGGGGCGTTGTGCGGCCGGATCTCGTCGAAGCCCGCGGCGATCACGGTCACCCGGACCTCGTCGCCCAGGGCGTCGTCGATGACCGCACCGAAGATGATGTTCGCGTCGGGGGCCGCGGCGTTCGACACGAGCTGGGCGGCCTCGTTGATCTCGAAGAGCCCGAGGTCAGAGCCACCGGAGATCGACAGGAGGACGCCGTGGGCGCCGTCGATGCTGGCCTCCAGCAGCGGGCTGGAGATCGCCATCTCGGCGGCGGCGACCGAGCGGTCGTCCCCGCGCGCGGAGCCGATGCCCATGAGCGCGGAACCGGCGCCCGACATAACCGACTTCACGTCGGCGAAGTCGAGGTTGATCAGACCCGGCGTGGTGATCAGGTCGGTGATGCCCTGAACACCGGAGAGGAGCACCTGGTCGGCCGCCTTGAACGCGTCGAGCACGCTGACCTGGCGGTCGGAGATCGACAGCAGCCGGTCGTTCGGAATGACGATCAGCGTGTCGACCTCGTCGCGGAGCGTCTCGATGCCGGCCTCGGCCTGCATCGCGCGCCGCTTGCCCTCGAAGCTGAAGGGGCGGGTCACCACGCCGATCGTGAGGGCGCCCAGGGAGCGGGCGATGTTGGCCACCACCGGAGCGCCTCCGGTGCCGGTGCCGCCGCCCTCGCCGGCGGTGACGAAGACCATGTCGGCGCCCTTGAGCACCTCTTCGATCTCCTCGCGGTGGTCCTCGGCGGCCTTCCGCCCGACATCGGGGTTGGCGCCGGCGCCGAGGCCACGGGTGAGCTCGCGGCCGACGTCGAGCTTGACGTCGGCGTCGCTCATCAGCAGCGCCTGGGCATCCGTGTTGATCGCGATGAACTCGACACCCTTGAGCCCCTCTTCGATCATCCGGTTGACGGCGTTGACGCCGCCGCCGCCGATGCCGACGACCTTGATGACCGCCAGGTAATTCTGCGGTGCTGCCACGACGAGGGGCCCTTCCGCTCGCTCTATCGAACCGGCCGGCGTGACACCGCTCCGGTGTTTCTTACTGAAGTCACGTACATCGTTGGGCCGGAACCCTCACCCTCAAGTTGAGACTTAGAGTTATGTCAACCTAGGGCTGATACGGACAGTAGGGGCGGCCCACTGCAGGGTCAACTAACCCGGCCCTGAGCACACCGGCGTGTCGCGCGACACCCCAGACATCCCATTTCATCCGATCCGGTGCGCGCCGTTCCCACCCGCCGCGCGAAGACAAGTGTCCCGCGCCGGAGGATCGTTCGCTACTCGGCCGCATCCGGCCGCCGTCACTTCGTGGTGACGACCTCCGGAGAGCTGACATCGATCGTCCTCACCCCCCGCTGCGGCGACTCGCTCAGCAGGCCGTGCAGCAGCCGGAGCTTCTCCGGGCCGCGCTCCGGCGCGCCCCAGACCACGGTGACCCCGTCCTGCAGCCGCAGCGTGACCGCCTCCGGCGACATGGCCTCCACGCCGGCCACCCGCCGCCCCAACCACGAGGGCAGGGCCCGGACGACGGCCAGGCCGGCGCGCAGCGCCGGATCGCTCTGCGTGGGATTCGCCACGTCCAGCACCGGCAGCCCCCGCGGGCGGGCCGCGGACGTGAGCACCGTCACCCCGTACCGATCGATCTGGAGGAACCGGTTGTCGCGCTGGGCGACGACGATCGGGGTCCGTTCCCGTACGACGATCCGTACGGTGGTCGGCCACCGCCGCTCCACGCGGACGGTCTCGACCGCCTGAACCGCCTCCACCCGGTCGCGGACGACGCCGGTGTCGAGCCTGGCCATGGGCTCCCCCACCCGCACCCCCGCCGCGGCGAGCACCTCGGCGCGCGGGACGAGCCGCTCCCCCGTGACGTCGATCCGCCGGACGACGAGCAGCCGGGATCCCAGCAGGACCCACGTCGCCGTGCCGAGCACCGCCGCGACGAAGAGCCCGACGAACAGGACCTTCCACCGGCTCGTGCGCCGGCGGGACGGCGTCCGGTCCGGCACCTCCACGCTCGAACCGGATATGTCGGTGCCGGATGAGCCCGTGTCGGACGTGCCCGTGCCGGGCGTGTCCGTCGAGAAGAGGTCCCCCGCTCCCCGCGACGTGCCGTCGGGGTCCATGGCCGCGCCTCCTCACTCGCTCCAGGCGGTGCCGGACACGCCGCGCGGAACGCCCCGAGGTCCCCGCCCGGCACCCGCACTGCCGCCGAGACCGGGAGCCCGGTGAGTAAGGGCACGACGCCGCCGGAACCGGTCGCTCAGGCGCCGAGCAGCCGCAGGATCTCCGGACCGAGCCGGGTCACGTCGCCGGCGCCCATGGTGATGATGACGTCCCCGGGAGCCGCCATCGCCGCGACACGCCCGGCCACCGCGCTTTCGTCCGGCTCGTACGTGACGCGCCCATGCGGGACGGCCTTGGCCACGAGCTCGCCCGTCACCCCGGGGATGGGGTCCTCGCGGGCCGGGTAGACGTCCAGGACGACGGCCTCGTCGGCGAGCCCGAGCGCGGCGCCGAACTCGGTGGCGAAGAACTGCGTGCGGCTGAACAGGTGCGGCTGGAAGACGGCGACGATGCGCCCGCCGCCGAGCTCATCGACGTAGTCGCGGGTGGCGCGCAGGTCGGCGGCGAGCTCGGTCGGGTGGTGGGCGTAGCTGTCGAAGACCTTGACGCCCCCGACCTCGCCCTTCGGCTCGAGCCGGCGCCGCGCCCCGCCGAAGCCGGCCAGTCCCTCGGCGACCTTGGCGGCGTCGACGCCCAGCTCGACGGCCACGGCGTACGCCGCCGCGGCGTTCTGGGCGTAGTGGCGGCCCGGCACCGCCAGCTCGAACTCCCGCCCCGCCACGGTGAACCGCGAGCCGAGCCCGCGGGGGGTGAATCCCTCGATGCGGTAGTCGGCGTCGGCGGCCTCCCCGTACGTCCGCACGGTGAGACCGCGGCGGACGCCGATCTCGCCCAGCGCTTTGGCCCCGGGGTCGTCGGCGCACACGACGAGCAGGCCGCCCGTCTCGATCCGCGCGACGAAGTCGGCGAAGGTCTCCTTGACCTTCTCGAATCCGCCGTAGTTGTCCAGGTGGTCGGCCTCGACGTTGGTCACGATCGCGGCGTGCGGCGTGAACATGAGGAACGACCCGTCGCTCTCGTCCGCCTCCGCGAGGAACAGGTCGCCCGCGCCCTCCCCGGCTCCCAGGCCGGTGGTGACGAGCTGGCCGCCGATGCAGTACGACGGGTCGGCACCGGCGTGCTGCAGGGCGACGGTCAGCATCGACGTGGTCGTGGTCTTGCCGTGGGTGCCGGCCACGGCCACAGCGCGGCGGTCCGCCATCAGCGACGCGAGCGCCGCGGCGCGGTGCAGCACGCGCAGACCGCGCTCGCGGGCGGCCGCCAGCTCGGGGTTCGTCTCACGGATGGCGGTGGAGACGACCACGGTGGCGGCGTCGCCGACGTGCTCGGCGGCGTGCCCGACGTACGTCGTCGCGCCGAGCTCGCGCAGCTCGGTCAGCAGCTCGGAGTCCCTGGCGTCGCTGCCGGAGACCGGGATGCCGCGGCCCAGCATGATCCGGGCGATGCCGGACATGCCCGCACCGCCGAGCCCGACGAAGTGGACCTTGCCCAAACGGTCGGCGGGAATGATCTCCACCGGCGTGACGAGAGTCATGACTGGGTTCCTTGGGCGACGACGCGGGCGACCATGCGGGCCAGGGCGACGTCGGCGTCCCGCCGGCCCATGCGGGCGGCGGCCTCGGACATCGTGGCGACCCGCTCGGGCTCGCCGAGGATGGGCAGCACGTTGGCGCGGATCCAGTCGGCGGTCAGCTCGCCGTCCTCGATCAGCAGGCCCCCGCCGCCCTTGACGATCGGCTCGGCGTTGAGCCGCTGCTCGCCGTTGCCGATCGGCAGCGGGACGTACGCCGCGGGCAGGCCCACGGCGGTCAGCTCGGCGCAGGTCATGGCGCCGGACCGGCACATGGCGAAGTCGGCCGCGGCGTACGCGAGGTCCATCCGGTCGCAGTACGGCAGCATGATGTAGGCGGGGTCGTCGGGCGTGAACTCCGGCTCGGCCAGGTTCTTCGGGCCGACGATGTGCAGGATCTGGATGCCGGCCGCCCGCAGCTGCGGCACGGCCTCCCCGATCGCCCGGTTGAGCGAGCGGGCGCCCTGGGAGCCGCCGAAGACCAGCAGCGTCGGCAGGTCGGAGCGCAGACCGAAGTGGGCCCGCGCCTTGTCGCCCATGCCGAGCCGGTCGAGGGTGGCGATCTCCCGGCGCAGTGGGACGCCGACGACCTCGGCGTGCGCGAGCGGTGTGTCGGGCGCGGCGACCGCGACGTGGTCGGTGAAGCGGGCGCCGAGACGGTTGGCGAGGCCCGGCCGCGGGTTCGCCTCGTGCACGATGATGGGGATCTTCCGGCGCCGCGCGGCGAGATAGCCGGGGGTCGCGACGTAGCCGCCGAACCCGACGAGTATGTCGGCCTGCGTGCGGTCGAGGACGGCCGCCGCCGCGTTGATCGCGCCGGCGAGCCGGCCGGGCACCGTCAGCAGTCGGGGCGTGAGGGTCCGGGGCAGCGGCACCGGGGGGATCAGGGCGAGCTCATAGCCCCGTTGGGGCACGAGACGGGTCTCCAGGCCTCGCTCGGTGCCCAGGCAGGTCACCTGCACGCCGGGGTCCTCCCGGCGCAACGCGTCGGCAAGGGCCAGGGCGGGTTCGATGTGTCCGGCTGTGCCGCCACCGGCCAGGACAACCCTCATGCTCGCGCTCCTGATCATTCTCGCTCCGTCACGGGTTCGACACCCTCAGCGCTTTGCCAGGCCCAGCCAGCTTAGAGCCATTACGGCGGGTCCCGGACCACGTGCGGCGAGGGCCTGCCGGGCGCCGGGCTCGCGTTTCGCGAACGACAGCAGCATGCCCAGCACGAACAACGTCGGGATGAGGGCGGACCCACCGTACGACACCAGAGGCAGCGGAATGCCGGTAATGGGCAGGACGCCGATCACCGCGCCGATGTTGATGATGGCCTGGACGATCAGCCAGGCGGTCCCCCCGGCCGCGGCCAGCCGCATGAAGGGATCCTTGACCCGGCGGGCGATCCGCAGCCCCGCGTACGCCAGCAGGCCGAACAGCCCGAGGACGATGAGCGTGCCGATCAGGCCGAGTTCCTCGCCGATGATGGCGAAGATGAAGTCGGTCTCCGGGTGCGGCAGGTAGTTCCACTTCGCCCGGCCCTCGCCGAGGCCGGTGCCGAGCAGCCCGCCCGAGGCGATGGCGTAGAGCCCCTGGATCCCCTGGTAGTTGATGGTCAGCTGGTTGCCGGACTGGTCGAGGAAGCCGGTCAGCCGCGTCATGCGGTACGGCTCGACGACGATGAGGATGGCGACCAGGACGCTGGTCACACCGGCCATGCCGACGAACAGCCGGCCCGGCGCGCCCACGACCCACAGCAGCGACAGGAAGATCGTCAGCAGTACCACGGTGGTGCCGAGGTCGCTGCCGAGCATGACGAACAGCACGAGGACCCCGGCGCCCGGCAGGAGGGGGATCAGCAGCTGCCGCCAGTCGGTGAGCTGCCGCAGTTTCTCCTTGCGGGCCAGCAGGTCGGCGCCCCACAGCACCAGGGCCAGCTTGGCCGGCTCCGACGGCTGCAGCTGGAAGGGCCCGCCGAAGCTGATCCAGCGCTGCGCGCCGTTGACGCTCTGCCCGAGACCGGGCAGCAGCGCCACGGCGAGGGCCAGCGCCGACAGCAGCATCAGCGGGTAGGCGATCGTGCGGAACACCTTCGGAGGCATCCGCCCGGCGATCCACATCAGCGGCAGGCCGATGCCGACCCACAGCGCCTGCCTCTCGAACAGGCTGAAGGCCGACCCGGTGTCCTGGTACTGCTTGATGCTCGACGCCGACAGCACCATGACCATGCCGAGCGCGAGCAGCAGCAGGGAGCTGCCGAGCACCAGGTAGTAGGAGGTGAGCGGGCGGTCGAACAGGCCGGCCACGCCGGACGCCCAGGCGCGCGGCCCCGACCGCGGCTCCTCCTCGTCGTAGACCGCGCTCACGGTCGAATCACGCTCCCCGAACCGCCGTCGGCCCCGCTCACGATCGAATCACGCCCCTCGGAAACCCGGCCCGCGGCTCGCCCCGGAGTCACCGGCCACGGTCGGCTCACTCTGCCCGGAAACCCACCGCGCCGCTCAGTTCGGGAGCCGCCGGACGGCCGCCGCGAACGCCTCACCGCGTGCCGGGTAGTTGGCGAACATGTCGAACGACGCCCCGACGGGCGCGAGCAGGACGGTGTCCCCCGGCCGGGCCAGGCCGGCCGCCGCGGTCACGATGCGATCCATGGCACCAGTGTCGGTGTCGGCGACGTCCACGACCGGGACATCCGGGGCGTGTCGCGCGAGTGCCTCGGCGATCCGTCCGCGTTCGGCGCCCATGAGGACGACGCCTCGGAGCCGCTCGGCGCACGAGCGTACGAGCTCGTCGACGTCGGCGCCCTTGAGGAGCCCGCCGGCGATCCACACGATGGAGCGGAACGCCGCCAGGGAGGCCGCCGCCGCGTGCGGGTTGGTCGCCTTGGAATCGTTGACGTAGTCGACGTCGTCCACGGTCGCGATGTGCTCGATGCGGTGCGGGTCGGGCCGGAACCGCCGGAGTCCCTCGCCGACCGCCTCGGGCGGCACGCCGTACGCGCGGGCCAGCGCGGCGGCGGCGAGGGCGTTGGCGACGTTGTGCGGGGCGAACGGCCGGACGTCGGAGAGCTCGGCCAGCTCCGCCGCCTCGCGTACGGGGTCGGCGGTGAAGGCCCGGTCGACGAGGAGGTCCTCGACGACGCCGAGGCGGCCGGGGCTGGGCACGCCGAGCGTGAAGCCGACGGAGCGCTCGGCGCGCTCCCCGAGGCGTACGGACCACTCGTCGTCGGCGTTGACCACCGCGAGCGTGCCGGGTCCGAAGATCTTGCCCTTGGCGGCGGCGTACTCCTCGAGGGAGCCGTGCCAGTCGATGTGGTCGGGCGCGACGTTGAGCACGGTCGCGGCGAGCGGGCGGATCGAGCTCGACCAGTGCAGCTGGAAGCTGGACAGCTCCACGGCCAGCACGTCGTACGGCTCCGGTCCCGCGCCGTCGGCGCCGGCGACGACCTCGACGATGGGGGTGCCGACGTTGCCGACCGCGATCGTCCGGTGGCCCGCGGCCTCGAGCATCTGGGCCAGCATGCGCACGACGGTGGTCTTGCCGTCGGTGCCGGTGATGGCCAGCCAGGGCGGGGCGTCCGGGCCGCGCAGCCGCCAGGCCAGCTCGACCTCGCCGATGACCTCGACGCCGGCCTTGGCGGCGGTCTCGAGCAGCGGGGCAGTGGGACGCCAACCCGGCGAGGTGACGACCAGGTCGGTCTCCGGCGGCAGGGTGTCGCCGTCGCCCAGGCGCGTCGTGACGCCCGGCAGGGCGGCCTCGGCGCGCAGGGCCTCGTCGTCGCGCGCGTCGACGAGCGCGACGTGGGCACCGCGGGCGGCCAGGACGCGGGCGGCGGCGCGGCCGGACAGGCCGGCACCCGCCACGCACACCCGCAGGCCGTTCCAGGCGGTCATCAGTTCGGCATCCATTCGAGGTAGAACAGCGACAGGCCCGCCCCGACGCACAACAGGGAGATCAGCCAGAATCTCACCACGATCGTCGTCTCGGCCCAGCCGGACAGCTCGAAGTGGTGCTGCAGCGGCGCCATCTTGAAGACGCGTTTTCTCGTCAGCTTGAACGACCCGACCTGGATGATCACCGACAGCGTGATGAGGACCGGCAGCCCGCCGAGGATGATGAACAGCAGCTCGGTGCGCGTCATCACGGCCAGCCCGACGATCACGCCGCCGAGGCCGAGCGAGCCGGTGTCGCCCATGAAGATCCGGGCCGGCGGGGCGTTCCACCACAGGAAGCCGACGAGGGCGCCCAGCACCGCGGAGGCGACGACGGCCAGGTCGAGCGGGTCGCGGACGGTGTAGCAGTTCGGCGCGAGCCCGACGTAGAAGCAGCTGTTGCGCAGCTGCCAGTTGCCGATCAGGACGTACGCGCCGAGGATCGTGCCGACCGCGCCGCCGGCCAGGCCGTCGAGGCCGTCGGTGAGGTTCACCGCGTTGGACGTGCCCGCGATCATGACCAGGGCCCAGATCACGAACAGGTACGGGCCGATCGGCGGGCCGAAGTCGCGCAGGAACGACAGGTACGGCATGGCCGGCGGGGCACCGTACGCGTTGGGGAAGCGCAGCGCCAGGACCGCGAACACGACGCCGACGATGATGATGCCGATCATCTTGGCGCCGCTGCGCAGGCCCAGGCTGCGCTGCTTGAACACCTTGATGTAGTCGTCGACGAACCCGACCATGCCCAGGCCGGCCATCAGGAACAGCACGAGCACACCGGACACCGTGGGCGGCGTGGCCGTGACCGCGTGGGCGACGAAGTAGCCGATGAGCGCGGCGACGATGAACACGGTGCCGCCCATCGTGGGCGTGCCCCGCTTGCTCAGGTGCGCCTCGGGCCCCTCCTCGCGGATCATCTGGCCGTACCCGAGACGGCGGACCACGCGGATCCACACGGGCGTGCCGAGGAGTCCGAGGATCAGGGACAGGGCCGACGCGACCAGGATGGTCCTCACGCCTCGTGCCCCCCTTCGGACATCTCCAGCACTGCCTGGGCGACCTTCTCCAGCCCGGCGACGCGCGAGGCCTTCACCAGCACGACGTCACCCGGCCGCAGTCTCTCGCCCAACGCGGCCACCGCCGCGTCGGCATCCTCGACCCGCACGCCTTCTCCCGTCCATGACCCCACTTGTCCAGCACCTTCCAGCACGGACGCGGCGGTCTCGCCGACGGCGATCAGGCCCGCCAGGCCGCCCCGCGCCGCGTGGACACCGATCCTCTCGTGCTCACTCACCGTGATCGCACCCAGCTCCGCCATTTCGCCGAGCACGGCGAAGGCGCGCCGGCCGCGGGCCATGTGGACGAGGGTGTCCAGCGCCGACCGTACCGACTCCGGGTTGGCGTTGTAGGCGTCATTGATCACGGTCACTCCGTCGGGGCGCTCGGTCACCTCCATCCGCCAGCGGCTCGCCGGGGTCGCCTCCGACAACGCCTCGGCGATGTCCGCGACCGGCATGCCGAGCTCGTGCGCGACGGCGGCCGCGGCGAGCGCGTTGCTCACCGTGTGCGCGCCGTAGAGCCGGAGGGCGACGTCGGCCGAGCCCTTCGGGGTGACCAGGGTGAACCGCGGGCGGCCCGCGTCGTCGAGCGACTCGGCCGTGGCCCGCACGTCCGCCTCCGGCACCCGCCCGAACAGCGTGATCCGCGCCGAGGTGCGGGCGGCCATGGCCCGGACGAGCGGGTCGTCGGCGTTGAGGACGGCCACGCCCTCGGGCGACAGCGCCTCGACGAGCTCGCCCTTGGCCTTGGCGACGACGTCGCGGCTGCCGAACTCCCCGATGTGTGCGCTGCCGACGTTGAGGACGACGCCGATGTCCGGGGGCGCGACGCGCGCGAGGTGGGCGATGTGCCCGATCCCCCGCGCGCCCATCTCCAGGACGAGGTAGCGGGTGCTCTCGTCGGCGCGCAGCACGGTGAGCGGGTGGCCGATCTCGTTGTTGAACGACCCGGGCGGCGCGACGGCCGGGCCGAGCCGGCCGGTGAGCCACGCCATCAGGTCCTTGGTCGAGGTCTTGCCCGCCGATCCCGTGACGCCGATCACGGTGGTGCCGGGGAGCCGGTCCACCACCGCGCGGGCGAGCGCGCTCAGGGCGGTCAGGACGTCGTCGACGACGATCGCGGGAACGCCGACGGGCCGCTCGGCGAGCACGGCCGCCGCGCCCGCCTCGACCGCCTGGGCGGCGAAGTCGTGCCCGTCCGCGTGCTCGCCCTGGAACGCCACGAACAGCGCTCCGGGCTCGGCCTTGCGCGAGTCGATGACGACCGGTCCGCTCACGACCGCCTCAGGGGACGCACCGTCCATCCTCCCCCGGGTGATCTCCGCGATCCTCGCGAGCGAGAGTGGAATCAAGTCTGCTCCTTGCCGGATGTCCGATTGGTCGATTGCGGGGGCACAGCGCCAGGCGTGCGCGAGGCGTACCCCGGCCGCGCGCGCTCAGTGGTCATCTCGTCTCTCCCGGCGCTCGCGCAGGACGCGGCGCAGGACCTCGCGGTCGTCGAACGGGAGGACCGCACCGCCGACATACTGCCCCTGTTCATGACCTTTGCCGGCGATGACGACGACGTCGCCGTGCCGGGCCCGGTCGGCCGCGAGGGCGATCGCCGCCGCCCGGTCGGGCTCCACGACGACGTGGGCCCGGTCGTTCTCCGGCACGGTGAGTATCCCCCCGACCATAGCGTTGAGGATGGCCCAAGGGTCCTCGGACCGCGGGTTGTCGTTCGTCAGGACGACGACGTCGGCGAGGCGTGCCGCGAGTTGTCCCATGACGGGGCGTTTGCCGGTGTCCCGGTCACCGCCGGAGCCGAGCACGATGATCAGCCGTCCGTCGTCGGCGACGAGCGGCCGCAGGGTCTCCAGGACCGCCTGGACGGCTCCGGGCTTGTGGGCGTAGTCGACGAGCGCGGCGAAGTCCTGGCCCTCGTCGACGCGCTCCAGCCGGCCGGGGACCCCGGCCACGCCGGCGACGCCCCGCACCGCGACCTGCAGGGAGATCCCCGACTCGACCAGCGCCACGATCGTGCCGAGCGCGTTGGCGACGTTGAAGGGCCCGGGCAGCGGCACGCTCGCCTCGGCCTCCACCCCGCCGGGGCCGACCACCCGGAAGTCGCTGCCGTCCGGCCGCAGCCGTACGTCCTCCGCCCGCCAGTCCGCGCCCGGGTCGCCGTCCGCGGAGAACGTCGTGACCGGGATCTTCGCGACCTGGGTGAGCCGCCGGCCCCAGGAGTCGTCGACGTTCACGACGCCGATCCGGGAGTACGCCGGGGTGAACAGCAGCGCCTTGGCGGCGAAGTAGTCCTCCATCGTCGGGTGGTGGTCCAGGTGGTCCTGGGAGAGGTTCGTGAAGATCGAGACCTCGTAGTAGGCGCCGCCCACCCGGCCGAAGTCGAGGGCGTGGCTGGAGACCTCCATGGCCGCCGCCGTCACGCCGCGCTCGCGCATCTGGGCGAACAGGCCGTGCAGGTCGGTCGCCTCCGGCGTCGTCAGCGCGCTCGGCAGCACCTCGCCGCCGACGCGGATCTCGATCCCGCCGACCAGGCCCGTCTCGTGCCCCGCGGCCCGCAGCCCCGCCTCCAGCAGGAACGTCGTGGTCGACTTGCCGCTCGTGCCGGTGACGCCCAGCAGTGTCAGGTCGCGCACCGGGTCGCCGTACACCCAGGAGGCCACCCGGCCGAGCACCGCGCGGGGGTCGTCCACGACGAGCACCGGCAGCCCCGACTTCTCGGCCCGGATCCGGCCCTCGCGGTCGGTGAGGATCCCGGTGGCGCCCGCCTCGGCGGCCTGCGCCGCGAACACGGCGCCGTGGAAGCGGCTGCCCGGAAGCGCGGCGTACAGGTCGCCCGGCATGACCTTCCGGGAGTCGTGCGTGACGCCGGTGACCATTCCCCGCAGCGGCTCGCTGCCCTCGCTCAGGCCGAGGAGGGCGGCGAGCCCGGACAGTGGGCGGGCGGGAACGGTCTTGGGTCGCATGGGATCGGGATCGGGTCTGTTGGACACGGCGGAGAGGGTACCGTCGGTCAGCGCTGGTCTGGGGAGATACGGATCTTCTGGGTCCGGCCCGAGCTCGGCGGGACGCGGCGGCTCTGCAGGGCGAAGCTCATGATGTCCTTGAACACCGGGGCAGCCACCTCACCACCGTAGTAGCCGTTCTGCGGCTTCTGCAGCACGACCTCGACGACGAGCTGAGGGTTCTCCGCCGGAGCGAAGCCCACGAAGGTGGAGGTGTAGCCGCCGCCCTGGTAGCAACCGCAGCTCGGGTTGATCCGCTGGGCGGTGCCGGTCTTGCCCGCGACCCGGTAGCCGGGGATCTGCGCGGCGGGCGCCGTGCCCTCCTTGGTGGTGACCCCCTCGAGCATCTTGGTGAGCTCGGCGGCGGTGGTGGCGCTGATGACCCGGCGCTGCGCCGGCTTGGCGGCGGGCGTGACGTTGCCGTGGTCGTCCGTCGTGCCGGAGATCACGTTGGGGGTCACGCGGACCCCGTGGTCGGCGATCGTGGAGTAGACGCTGGCGACCTGCAGCGCGTTGACCGACACGCCCTGCCCGAACGCGATCGGGTAGCGGTCGGTGCCCCACCACTGGTTCGGCGGCTTGAGCAGGCCGGGGTTCTCGCCCGGCAGGCCGACGCCGGTCTCCTGGGCGTACCCGAAGGCGCGCATGTACTGGTAGAGCTGCGACTCGGACAGCCTCTCGCTGGCCATGATGGTGCCGACGTTGCTGGACTTGGCGAGGACGCCGCCGAAGGTGAGGCTCTCGGTCGGGTGCGTCTCGGAGTCGTGGAAGGTCCGGTCGAGCCTGGTGATGTGGTCGGGCACGGAGAACACGGTGTCGGGCGTCACGTGCCCGACCTCCAGCGCCGCCGCCGCGGTGACGACCTTGCTGGTGCTGCCCGGCTCGAACCCCTCGCCGACCACCCGGTCGCCCCAGTCGTCGGGCTTCCACTTCCAGTACGTGGACGGGTCGAAGGTCGGTGCCGTCGCCATGGCGAGGACCTGACCCGTCCGCGGATCCATGACGATGGCGGTGCCGCTCTGCGCCTTGGTCGCCTTGACCTGACGGGCGATCGCGTCCTGGGCCTTCCACTGGATGTCCTGGTCGAGGGTGAGGCGCAGGCCCTTGCCGGGGGTCGGCTTGCTCTGCTGGTCCTCGCCCATGGGGATGCGCTGGCCCTTCTCGCTCACCTCGACCTTCTGCCAGCCGCTGCGCCCCTTGAGCAGCTTGTTCATGCTGGACTCCAGGCCCGCGGCGCCGTCGTTCTGGGTGTTGACGAAGCCGACGACGTTGGCGGCGAGATCACCGCCCGGATAGTCCCGGCGGTACTCCTGGAGCGTGCCGATCCCCGTGAAGTCCATCGCGGTCACCATGCGGGCGCGGTCGGGCGGCACGTGGTGGATCAGCTCCCGGTAGTGGTCCATCTTCGTCCGGGGTGCCAGCTTCTGCAGCAGCGTCGCGGGGTTCAGGCCGAACATCGACGCGAGCGTCGTGGCGATCTTGTTCCGGATGTTCGTCCGGTGCTTCTGCTCGTACTGCTGGATCAGCGACGGGTCGGCGTAGATCACCCGGGCGTCGACGGTCATCGCCAGCGGCTGCCCACCGGCGAAGGTGATGGACCCGCGAACCGCCGGCAGGTCGATCCGGTTCAGCCGCTGCCGTACGGCGGCCTCGGCGTAGCCCTTGGACTCGATGCCCTGCAGCTGGACGAGGCGCCCGGCGAACAGCGACAGCACGAACGCGACGAGCAACAGACCGACGTTCAGGCGCTTGACGGGATCACGGCGGACGATCCGGCGCCGCAGGAGCGCGCGAGGCCGCCGCGGCGCCGCCGCCGGCGGACGGCCGCGGGCGCGCCGGGCGGACTGCGCCGAACCGGCGGCCCCCCGCGCACCCGAACGCGCCGATGACGCCTGGCCCCGGCCGCCCTGGCCGCGACCGGCCTGCCCGGGGCCGCTCGAGCGGCGCGGGCCTCCGGGCGGTGAGGGTGCGGCCGGTCCGCGGCCGCGGCGCGAGGTCACCGCGTGCCGCCTCCGGTCTTACGCGGCGCGGTCTTCGCCTGCGGAGCCGTGCCGGTGTTCCGGCGCGGAGGCGTGGGATCGGCCGGAGGCACCAGCGCGCCGGGCGCGCCGGTGACGGCACCGGCCGCCGCGGCGGCCACCGCGGCGTCGGACACGCCCTGGGGGCGGGCGCCGCCTTCGATCAGCCGTCCCGTGCGGGGGTCGATGAAGGCCGGGCCCTGCGGGTCCTTCATGTTGAGGCCGAGGGCCTTCCGGTGCAGCACCTCCGGGTCGCTCTCCCGGGCGATGTCGGCCTGGAGCGCCTGCTTGCGCTCGGCCAGCTGCCGGTTGTCGCGCTGCAGCTCGCTGAGCGTGAAGGCGTCCTGTGCCAGGACGGTGTTCAGCAGCAGGAGGCTGACGAGGGCTCCACCGAGCAGGCCCACGATGAGCAGGACGAACGGCGCGCGGCCGCGCGGCGGCGCGGCCTCTCGTGACACCCGCGGGCGCGTCGCGGCGCTCCCGGCGGTCCGGCGGGTCGGCGTCCCGGTCGTCGTCCGGGCCTTCGTCGCCGTGCCGCCCGACGCCGGCGTCGCGGCCTTCCGGCCCGTCGCCGGTGCGCCGGTCCTCCCGGCCGCCTTCGCCGAGGCGGGGCGGCGCGCGGTGGCGGTGGCCGTGCCGGTGGCCGCCGAGCGTGAGGCGTCCTTGGCGCCGCCGGTCCGCGGCTTGCCGCGCTTGGCCGTGCCGGTGTCCGCCGTCCCGCGCGCGGCGGCGCGGCCGCCGGTCCCGGAACCCTTGGACGTCCTGCCGCCCTGCGTCTCCTTCGGCACCGCCGTGGCGCCCTTCGGGGCACCCTTGGCACCCGACGCGCTCTTCGGAGCCGCCCTGGAGCGCTTTTCGCGTGGCGGATCCGCCCGGTCCTTCGTCGGGGCATCGGTGCCGTTCGCGGCGCGCGTGGACGCCTCCTCGCGCCGGAGGCGGCGCCGCCGGGTCTCCGGTGGAGTCGTGATGGTCATGCGATGCCTCCTGCTCCACTCCGCCCGCTCGGCGGCTCTTCACCGAGGGGCATCGCGCCGATGCCTCGCGGACGTGCGTCCTCCCGGATCCGCTCGGCGGCGCGCAGGCGTGCCGAGGCGGCTCTGGGGTTGGTCTCGGTCTCCTCGTCGGACGGCTGCTCCGCGCCCCGGGTGAGGAGGCGGAACCGGGGCTGCAACTCCGGCAGCGGAACCGGGAGATCCGGCGGGGTGGTATCGGTGGTGCGCGCGGCCAGCGCGCGCTTGACGATCCGGTCCTCCAGAGAGTGGTAGGACAGGACGGCGATGCGGCCGCCGAGGGCCAGGGCGTCGAGCGCGGCGGGCACCGCGCGCTCGAGCGCGGCGAGCTCGCCGTTCACCTCCATGCGCAGGGCCTGGAAGGTGCGCTTGCCCGGGTGGCCTCCCGTACGACGCGAGGCGGCGGGAATGGCGCCGCGGACGACGTCGACGAGGCGGGCCGTCGACGTGAGCGGGGCGCGCCCCCGCTCACGGACGATCGCCTCGGCGACGCGCCGCGCGAACCGCTCCTCGCCGTAGTCGCGCAGGATGCGCGTCAGGTCGGCGACCGAGTAGGTGTTGACCACCTCTTCGGCGGTGAGCCGCTGGGTGCGGTCCATCCGCATGTCGAGCGGCGCGTCGTAGGAGTAGGCGAAGCCGCGCTCGGCCTCGTCCAGTTGCGGGGACGAGACCCCGAGGTCGAACAGGACGGCGTGCACCCGGCGGACGCCGAGCTCGTCCAGGACGCGGGGCAGCTCGTCGTAGACGGCGTGCGCGAGCGCGAACCGGCCGGCGTACGGCTCGAGCCGCTGCCGGGACCGCTCCAGCGCCGTCGTGTCACGGTCGAGCCCGATGAGGCGCGCCCGCGGATGTGCGGCGAGCACGGCGGCGGCGTGTCCGGCGAGGCCGAGGGTGGCGTCGACGTAGACCGCGTCCTCATCGGAGGGCACCGACAGAGCCGGAGCGAGCAGCGCCAGGATCCGGTCGAGCATGACCGGAACATGGCCTTGCGCGCGCGAACCCTCCTCGCGCTCATCGTCGCCGTGCATGAAAAACCCCCTCAGGACGCCACTGCTCGCGGACAGCGCTGAAACCGCGCCCGCTGTCGCCCGTCACCCCTGAGAGAGAACAGATCAGGAACGATGTAGGCGGCCGGTGTGGCCGTCTGCCCCGTGGGAGACGCCACCCCTCATGCTCGGCGGCTCACCGCTCAATGGCTTTCGCCGGCCCCCGTCGGATTTCGTCCGGCCAGGTCCCCATCCGCTGCTCCGTGAGGAAGAAGGTTGTGCAACGGCCATCTGGCACCGGGGAAGGTGCGCCAGCTGGGAGCGGGTGGAGACCTCGCCGAACGGATATCCGATCACCGGCGATGGTGCGTCAAAGAATCCCTGGCAGCACCTCCTCCGACAGGTCGGAGAACTGCTGCTCCTGGTCGTCCAGGTAGGTCTCCCACGCGGAGGCGTCCCAGATCTCCAAGCGCGTGTTGGCCCCGATGACGGCGCAGTCGCGGGTCAGGCCCGCGTAGCGCCGAAGCGCTTGCGGAATGGTGATCCGGCCCTGCTTGTCGGGGACCTCGTCTGAGGCGCTGGCGAAGAAGACCCGGCTGTAGTCCCGCACTGCCTTGGCGGTGACCGGTGCGGTGCGAAGCGCCTCGGTGATGCGCTGGAACTCGGCCTCAGGGAAGACGTAGAGGCAGCGTTCCTGGCCCTTCGTGATCACCAATCCCCCTGACAGCTCCTCGCGGTACTTCGCCGGCAGGAACAGTCGTCCCTTGTCGTCCAGGCGCGGTGAGTGAGTGCCGAGGAACATCGGCCCCCACCTCCCGCATCGCGGGGGGTCGATGCACGTCCCCCACGGCGCCCCACTGTACTCCACTCTCCTCCACGGTCAACGACCAAAACACCGGTCACACGGCATCTCGCCGCGCGAATGGCCAGGTCAGAAGTGGGCGCCGTCGTGGGGTGTCAGAGGGGCCGTCAGAGCCGACGGGCGCGCCGGTTCGGACCGCCTGTCGGCGCTCTGGAGGGCGCCCGGAGGCGGTGGTGGGGGGAAGTGGAGGAACGGAGGGAACACGGCCCGAGGAACCGAGGAAACGCCCCCCGCCGCCGGAAGGGTGGAACCGAGGGAACACGGCCCGTCACCGGCGACGACGCGGACCGCCCCGGCACCCCCAAGACATCGCCGTGAATGGGCCTGACGACGTACTGTCAGTACCACACGGAATTGGTATGACCCAGTTACAGGTGACATATCGGGTGAGTACCCGTCCGCGGGCGGTGGAGCGGCAATCCGCGCTCGCCGTTCGGGTGGCCGAGGAGGGGTAAGTGTCAGTGACCACGCACGACGGTGTTGACGGCGGACTAGACGGGCTGGGCCAGATCTCGAAGAAGATCCTCGCGGCCATCGAGTCCGTCATCGAAGGGAAGCCCGACGTCGTACGGCTCGCGCTGACCGTCCTCCTCGCCGAGGGTCACCTGCTCATCGAGGACGTCCCAGGTGTCGGCAAGACGATGCTGGCGAAGGCGCTCGCCCGGTCGATCGACTGCTCGGTGCGACGGGTCCAGTTCACGCCCGACCTGCTGCCGAGCGACGTCACCGGGGTCAGCGCCTACAACCAGGAGAGCCGGGAGTTCGAGTTCAAGCCGGGGCCGGTGTTCGCGAACATCGTCGTGGGCGACGAGATCAACCGGGCCTCGCCGAAGACGCAGTCCGCGCTGCTCGAGTGCATGGAGGAGCGGCAGGTCACGGTGGACGGCCACACCCACACGCTGGACGCCCCCTTCATGGTCATCGCCACCCAGAACCCGGTGGAGATGGAGGGGACCTACCCGCTTCCGGAGGCGCAGCGGGACCGGTTCACCGCCCGGATCGCGATGGGATATCCCGAACCCGGCGCGGAACTGGAGATGCTCGACGTGCACGGCGGGCCGTCGCCGCTGGACCGGCTCCAGCCGGTCGCGCACGCCGCCGACGTCCGGTCGATGATCGAGGTCGTCCGCAGGGTGCACGTCGCGCCCGCGCTGCGCTCGTACGCCATCTCCCTGGTCACGGCCACCCGGGAGCATCCCGAGCTGCGCCTGGGCGCCTCGCCGCGGGCCACGCTCCAGCTCGTCCGCGCCGCCCGCGCCTACGCCGCCCTCGACGAACGGGAGTACGTACTCCCCGACGACCTGCAGCGCCTCGCGGTCCCCGTCCTCGCCCACCGGCTGCTGCCGACGGCCGACGCGCAGGTCCAGCGCCGCACTCCCGAGCAGGTCGTCGCCGAACTGGTCCAGCGCGTCCCGGTCCCGGGCCACCGGCGCTGACATGACGACGCTCAGCGCGCTGACCACGCGGGGCCGGTCGTTCATGGCCGCGGGGATCACCGCCATCGTCTGCTCGTTCGTGCTGGGCGAGCGCGACCTGCTCCGCGCCGGCCTGCTGGTCCTGTCGCTCCCTCTCCTGTCCGTCCTCGTCGTCTCCCGGACCCGCTACCGGCTGACCTGCTCGCGCCGGGCGACCCCCGCCCGGTTCCCGGCGGGGCAGGAGGCGCAGGTGCACGTCCTGCTGGAGAACGTCTCCCGGCTGCCCACCGGGATCCTCCTCCTGGAGGACCAGGTGCCGTACACGCTGGGGGGACGGGCGCGGTTCGTCATCGACCGGATCGAGCCGCACGGGGCGCGGGAGATGGCCTACCGGGTGCGCGCCGACGTCCGCGGCCGCTACCACGTCGGGCCGCTGACCGTACGTCTGGCGGACCCGTTCGGCCTCGTGGAGCTGGCGCGGTCGTTCTCGGCCGCGGACGCCATCACCGTCACCCCGCCGATCGTGCCTCTTCCTCCGGGCCGGCTGACCGGCTCGTGGACGGGCGGCGGTGAGAGCCGGGCCCGCATGGTGGCCAGCGCCGGGGAGGACGACGTCGCCCCCCGTGAATACCGCCACGGCGACGACCTGAGGCGGGTGCACTGGCGGTCGACGGCACGCCGCGGCGAGCTCATGGTGCGCCGCGAGGAACAGCAGTGGCAGACCAGCGCCACCCTCTTCCTCGACACCCGGCGCACGGCGCACTGGGGCGACGGGCCCGGAGCGACGTTCGAACAGGCGGTCTCGGCGGCCGCCTCCATCGGGCTGCAGCTCGGGCGGGACAACCTCGGCCTGCGGTACGTCACGGACGAGGGCGTCGTGCTCCCCCCGTCGGCGACGTTCGAGGGGTCGCTGCTCGACCTCCTCGCCGTCGTCCGCACGTCGACCGGCCGGTCGCTGCGGCCGGGTGTGGCGGCCCTCCGCGAGGCCGCGAACGCCGGCGACGGCCTCATCGTGGGCGTCTTCGGCCGGCTGACATCGGAGGACGTGCGGGAGATGACCCAGGTCAGGCGCGGTGCCGCCGCCTGCGTCGCGGTGATCGTCGGGGAGAGCGGCACGGCGCCCGAGGTCATCCGGCTGCTGCACGTGGCCGGATGGCGGGTGGTCACCGTCTCCTCGGCCGCCGCCCTGGAGACGGCCTGGGCCGAGGCCGGTGGCTCCGGGTTCCGCGGTGAACCGGACCGGACGGAGGCGCGATGAGGATACGTCTCACGATCGTGGCCTGCGCGGCGACGCTGCTCGCCTCGCTCGCGCTGTATCCGCTGTTCAAGACGGCGACGTGGTTCGGCAGCGGGCTCGGCGCGGTGCTGACCGTCGGTCTGGCGGGCGTGCTCACCCGCAAGCTGCGGCTGCCGGTCCTGGCCTGTCTCGCGATCGTCCCGGTGGCACTGCTGATCTACCTGACGGCGATGTACGCGTCCGGCCCGGCGCTGCTCGGCGTCATCCCCACCCCCGCGTCGATCTCGTACCTCTCCGCCCTGCTCCAGGACGGCTGGCAGGAGGTGTTCCAGTACGCCCCGCCGGTGCCGGTCCTGCCGGGGATCGAGCTGATGAGCACCGGCGGCATCGGCCTGATCGCGTTCCTCGTCGACCTCCTGGCCGTACGGCTGCGCCGCGCGGCGCCCGCCGGGCTCCCCCTGCTCGCGATGTACGCCCTGCCGGCGAGGTTCCGCCAGGAGAGCACGGGATGGCTGGTCTTCCTGCCCGGCGCGGCCGGATACCTGGCACTCCTCGTGACCGACGCCCGGGACCGGCTGTCCGGCTGGGGTCGCCCGATCTTCACCCGGCACTGGTCGGGCGAGAAGTTCGCGCACGACCGCCCCGACTCGAGGCCGCTGGCCGTCACCGGACGGCGCATCGGGCTGACCGCTGTCGTGATCGCCATCGTCGTCCCGCTCGCGGTGCCCGACATTCATCCTCGCTGGCTGCCCGGCAGCGGTGGGGACGGCCCGGGCGGACTCACCACCGTCACGACCCCGGACCCGCTCGTCAGCCTCAAACGCCAGTTGGTGCGGCAGGACGACGCCGTCGTCCTCACCTACCGCACCACCGACGACCTGACCCCGGAGTACCTGCGGATGTACTCCCTGGACCGGTTCGACGGCGACGGCTGGACGTACTCCCCCATGCACGGGGACAAGAACGCGCAGGTCGACGGCAAGACCCTGCCCGCGGCGCCGGGCCTCGGCGACAGCTCGATCCGCACGGTGAGCACCAGGATCGCCGTGGACTCGCACGTGCGCGGGATGAACGTGCTGCCGACCCCGTACCCGCCGACCAAGGTGGGGATCAAGGGCGACTGGCGCGTGGACGCCCCCTCACTGATGATCTTCTCGCTGCGCGACTCGGCCGGCGGGCGGACCTACACGGTGTCGAGTGTCCGCCCGACGCCCACGTACCAGCAGCTCGAGTCCACGGAGCCGATCCCGTCCGACGTCGCGTCTCGCTATCTCGCGGTCCCCCACGGGATCCCCTCGGACGTCGTGGCCCTGGCGAACCGGCTCACCGCCTCCGCGTCGACGCCGTACGACCGCGCCGTGAAGCTCCAGCAGTGGTTCGTCCGGCCGGGGAACTTCACCTACAGCCTCGACGCGCCGTCCCCGCGCAACGTCGGCGCGCTCCGCGACTTCCTGTTCACCAGCCGGACCGGGTACTGCGAACAGTTCGCGGCTTCCATGGCGCTCCTCGCGCGGATCATCGGCATCCCCGCGCGAGTCGGCATGGGCTACACCGCGGGCACCCGGCAGTCGGACGGGAGCTGGATCGTCCGGACCAAGGACACCCACGCCTGGCCGGAGCTGTACTTCAGCGGTATCGGCTGGCTGCGCTTCGAACCGACCCCGTCGGGCGGCGGCGGTCAGGGCAGCGCGACCGTTCCGGACTACACCGCGCCACAGCTCCTCCCCGGCGCCCCGACCGGGGGCTCCACGAGCCGGCTCCCCTCGACCGGGTCGACGCCGGACGGCCGCTCGACCACCGGCCCCGGCACGGGCCTGCGCCACCGCCCCGACCCGCTGGACCGGAACGGCGCGGCCGGCGCGTTCCCCCCACCCGACCATGGCGGCCCGCCGATCGGCCGGCTGCTCCTGCTGCTGGCCGTCCTCCTGCTCCTGGCGACCCCGGCGACGCTGCACCGCCTCGCCGGCGTCCGCCGCTGGGCCGGGTCGGCATCCAACGCCGACGTCGGCGCGGCATCGGGCGAGCTGAGGGGCACCGCGGTCCCGGTGGCGTTGCGCCGCCTCGGGCGAGTCCACCGCTCGGCGTCCAACGCCGGCGTCGCGCACGCGGCGTGGGACGAGCTGCGGATCGCCGCCGTGGACTTCGGGCTGCCCTGGCGGGCCGGGGACAGCCCGCGGGCCACGGCCCGGCGGCTCATGGAGGCGCGGCCTCTCGGCGAACCGGCCACGGACGCCCTCGCCCGGCTCGTCAAGGCCGAGGAACTCGCGCGGTACGCCCCAACGCCGGGCCCCGCCACGGGCCTGCGCGACGACGCGCGGGCCGTACGGGCCGCGATCGCCGCCGGGGCGGGCCGTCGGCGCCGCTGGCGCGTCCGGCTGCTGCCGCCGTCCGCGCTCCTGCTCCTGCGGCACGGGGTCGGACGGGTGCTGGACGCCTTCGACCGGCTGGACTCCCTGTCGCTGCGCCGCCGGCAGTCCCCGAGCTGAGCCGACGTCTCGTAGACCGGACCCGCTCACCGAGGCGAGCCGACGTCCCATGCGCCGGGCACCGAGCCGAGCCGGTGTCTCGTGCCCTGGGCCCGCTCTCCGAGCCGGGCAGGCGCCGTGTCCGCGCCCGGCGGGATCAGGGGATCCGGGGGTGGCCGGTACCGGCCGTCAACGAGTCACCGCCCGGCGGGCCGCCGGGCGGTGACGTGGGTCTCGTGGAGGCTCAGGGCTCTTCGTGACGGCGGCGCCAGCGCTCTTCGAGGCGCTCCATAAACCCGCCGCTCTTGGCCGTTTTCGGCCGCTTTCTCCCGCGCTTGCGCGGCGCAGGGGCGGCGACGCCGTTCATGCGCTTCCAGCTCGTCAGGCCCCATGCACAGCATGTGACCATGAGCAGGAAGCCCGCCACGCTGATCACAATGCTGATCGGCATGGTGTTCACGATGACGCCTGCCAACACCACGAAGAGGCCCAGTGCGGAGCCGATCGCGGCTTTCCAGATCCTGCGCCTGTAATGCACCTGCGGATCGGTCGAGCGGACCGCCGAAGCGAACTTCGGATCCTCGGCGTACAGCGCGCGCTCGATCTGGTCGAGCATGCGCTGCTCGTGGTCAGAGAGCGGCACGGCGCCTCCCAAAGACAGCCCCGCGAGGGGGATTCCCACGCCGGACGGGGACATGGCTATCGGTGATATGCCCAGAATACGAGCCCTGACGACCGGGGGAAAGAAAACGTTCGACTGGGGATAGGCGGATCATGATTCAATGTCCCTGCTCACTGCCCGTAGTCACCATGATCACGCCGGTCTCAGAGGTCATCGCGACCCTCTCGAGCGTGGCGAGTATCACGCTCACGCTCGGCGCGGACCAGCGCGGCGGGGCGCACGGCCCCCGCGCCGAACTTCCGGGCGGCCAGGTCCATGGCCGCCTCGGCCTGCCGCCAGCCGGTCTCCGGCTCCCCCAGGGCGAGCTGCCGGGGCGTCGTGCCGGTCGGCATGAGGTTCTCCACGCGCACGCCGACCAGCCGCAGCGGAACCCCCTCAAGGCCCGACACCTCGTACAGGGCGCACGCGGTGGCGTAGACGTCGCGGGCCAGATCGGTCGGGTCCGGGAGGGTACGGGCCCGGGTGATCGTGCTGAAATCCCCGCGGCGCAGCTTGACGGCGATCGTACGGCCGACCAGCCCGGCGGTCCGCAGCCGGGCGCCGACCCGGTCGGACAGTCTCAGCAACTCCCGCCGGATCGCCTCGGGGTCGGCGATGTCGTGGTCGAAGGTCTCCTCCGCGCCGATGCTCTTGTCGGGAACGGTGGCCGTCACCGACCGCGGGTCCCGACCCCAGGCGAGCGCGTGCAGGTGCTCGCCCACCGCCTCCCCGACCTCGCGCCGGAGGGTGTCGACGGGGGTCCGCGCCAGGTCGCCGACCGTGCGCAGCCCGAGGCGCCGGAGGATCTCCTCGGTGCGCTCCCCGACGCCCCACAACGCCGCGACCGGCAGCGGATGCAGGAAGTCGACGACTCCGTCGGCGGGCACGACGAGCAGCCCGTCCGGTTTGCACCTGGTGGACGCCAGCTTGGCCACGAACTTCGTGCTCGCGACCCCGACCGAGCAGGTGATGCCCTGCTGCGCGGAGACCTGCTCCCGGATCATCCGGCCGATCTCGGCGGGCCGGCCGAGGCGGCGCAGCGCGCCCGCCACGTCGAGGAACGCCTCGTCGAGCGCCAGCGGCTCCACGAGCGGCGTGATCGAACGGAAGATCTCCATGACGCCCGCCGACACGACGGCGTACTTGTCGTGGCGCGGCGGCAGCACCACCGCCTGCGGGCAGAGCCGCCGGGCCCGGCTCATCGGCATCGCCGAGTGCACGCCGAAGGTGCGGGCCTCGTACGACGCGGCGGCCACGACACCCCGCGGCCCGGCCCCGCCGACGACGACCGGGCGGCCGCGCAGCTCCGGGCGCTCGAGCAGCTCGACGCTCACGAAGAAGGCGTCCATGTCCACGTGCAGGACCGTGCAGCCGGTGTCGTCCCCCGGCGGCCCGGGCGGCGGCCCCGGCCGATGCAGCTGCTGCTTCCTGCTCATCTTCGTCAGCGCCGGTACGCGAGTGCGTGGAGCTGGGTGGCGACGTCCTTCAGGACCGGGTGCATGGACACGGCGCGCTCGAGGGCGACGAGCTCGTCGGCGGCGCCGCGCTCACCGTCGATGATGCCGCTCGGCACGAGGTCGGAGAACACCCGGACACCGTGCACCGGCCCCGCCCGCAGGCCCGCGCTCTCGATCAGCTCGGCCAGCATGCCCGAGGTGAACCGGCGCGGAACCGGATCGCGGTCCCCCCACCGGCCCTGCGCGCTCGACAGCACGCGGCGGGCGTCCTCGAAGTGCCCGGCGAGCGCCCGGTGGAGGACGGCGGCGACCTGGTTGGCGGCCAGCACGCTGACCGCTCCGCCGGGTCGGACGGTGCGGGCGATGGCGGCCAGCGCCGTGGCCGGGTCGTCGACGTACTCCAGCACGCTGTGGCAGATCACGAGGTCGGCGCTGTCCGGCCCGACCACGTCGAGCAGCCCGTCGGCGTCGCCCTGCACCGCGCGGACGACGACGCCGGCCTCAGCCGCCCGGCGCTCGAGGCCGGCGAGGGCGTCGGGGCTGGCGTCGACCACCGTGACCCGGTGCCCGAGCTCGGCGAGCGGCACGGCGAACCCGCCCGTGCCCCCGCCCGCGTCGACGACGTCGAGGCGGTCCCGCCCCGACTCCTTGGCGCTCTCGTCGAGAACGTCGCGCAGGATCTCCCACACGACGGCGGTGCGCATCGACCGCGATCGCGGACGATCGGTCACGCCTGCCCCCTCCCGCTCAGCGGCTCTCAGCCCACCCTAGACGTCTACAACGACAGTGACGGCTTCAGCTCCAGCAGCCGCGACAGCAGGCCGTTGACGAACTTCGGCGACTCGTCGGTGGACAGCTCGGTGGCCAGGGCCACCGCCTCGCTGACCGCGACGCCGTCGGGGACGTCGTCGCGCCACAGCAGCTCGTACGCGCCCAGGCGCAGGATGTTGCGGTCGACGATCGGCATCCGGTCGAGCGTCCAGCCGACGGCGTACGTCGTGATCAGCTCGTCGATGCGCTCGCGACGCTCGGCGACGCCCTCGACCAGGCGCTCCATGAAGTCCTGTTCGGCGAGCCGATGCTCGGACTCCCGGATGCGCCGGTCGAGGACCTCGGCCGGTGCGTCACCGCGGACCTCGGCCTCGTAGAGGATCTCCAGCGCGCGCTTGCGCGCCTTGCTCCGTGCGGCCACGGATCAGGCTCGACCGAGGTAGTCGCCCGAGCGCGTGTCGACCTTGATCTTCTCGCCGGTCGTGATGAACAGCGGGACGTTGATCGTCGCACCGGTCTCGACCGTGGCCGGCTTGGTGCCGCCGGTGGAGCGGTCGCCCTGCAGGCCGGGCTCGGTCTCGGTGATCTCCAGCACCACGGCCGCCGGCAGCTCGATGTAGAGCGGGGTGCCCTCGTTGAAGGCGATCACGGCGTTCTGCTCCGGCAGGAGGTAGTCGGCCGCGTCGCCGACCGTCGCGCCCGGGATGTGGGGCTGGTCGTAGGTCTCGGTGTCCATGAAGACGAAGTCCTCGCCCTCGCGGTAGAGGTACTGCATCTCCCGCTTGTCGACGTTGGCCACGTCGACCTTGGTGCCGGCGTTGAAGGTCTTGTCGACGACCTTGCCGGACAGGACGTTCTTCAGCTTGGTACGGACGAACGCGCCGCCCTTGCCAGGCTTGACGTGCTGGAACTCCTGAACGGTCCACAGCTGGCCGTCGAGATTCAGCGTCATGCCGTTCTTGAGGTCGTTCGTCGTCGCCACAGTGTGTCGTTCTCCCGCTTCGGCGGTCTGCCGCGTCTAGATGACGAGCAGGTCCTTGGTCGTCTTGGTGAGCAGCTCCGGACCGTCCGCACGGACCACGAGCGTGTCCTCGATACGGACCCCGCCGCGACCGGCGACGTAGACGCCGGGCTCGACGGTGATGGGAACTCGATCCATCAGTTTACCGGTCTTGTCATACCCCATGAGCGGTGCCTCGTGGATCTCCAGGCCGACACCGTGTCCAAGACCGTGCGGGAAGTCGTCGCCGTGGCCGGCCGCCTCGATGAGATCGCGGGCGGCGGCGTCGACCTCCTTGGTGATCGCGTCGGGGCGCGCGGCGGCGACGCCGGCGGCCTGTGCGGCCGCGACGAGGTCGTAGATCTCGCGTTCCCAGGCGCCCGCCGCGCCGACGGCGACCGTACGGGTCATGTCGGCGTGGTAGCCGCCCTGGCGGGCGCCGAAGTCCATGGTGACGAGGTCGCCGTGCTCGATCACGCGGTCCGACGGGACGTGGTGCGGGATCGCGCCGTTCGGGCCGCTCGCCACGATCGTCGCGAACGCGGGCTGCTCGGCGCCGAGGTCGACCATGGCGCGGTCCAGGGCGATCGCGATCTGACGCTCGGTGACGCCGGGCCGAATCGTCGGCAGGACCGCGTCGAAGGCCCGGTCGGTGATGGCGCAGGCCTCCGCGAGGAGCCCGATCTCCTCCTCGTCCTTGACCTTCCGCAGCTCCTCGACGGCATGGCCGAGCGCGACCAGCTCCGGCGCGCCCGGCTCCGCGGCGAGCGTGTCGCGCGCCTCGACGGTGACGTCGTGCGCCTCGAACGCCAGCCGGCCCGGCACCTTGGCGGCGAGCGCCCCGGAGGTGTTCCGGTCGATGACGCATTCGAGCTCCGGGCAGACCCGCGCCGCGGTCCCGGCGTACCGCCCGTCGGTAGCCAGCACGGCGGCCCCGTCGGCGTGGACGAGCAGGGCGGCGTTGGAACTGGCCAGTCCGGTGAGGTAGCGGACGTTGACCAGGCGGGTGATGAGCGCGGCGTCGGCGTCGCGGGCGGCGATGAGCCCGGCCAGCCGCGCGCGGCGCGCCTCGTGGACCTCCGGCATGTCCCCGACTGTACGCCCGGGGCGTGACCTCGAAAGACACGGCCCGGACGGGCCCGTGACGCCACGGGCCCGTCCGCGGCGTCACACCGAGACCGCGAGCTCTCGGACCTTCTCGATCGGCCTGCGCGGCTCACACCAAGGCAGCGGGCTCCCGGACCCTCTCGACCGGCCTTCGCGGCTCACACCAAGGCGGCGAGCTCCCGGACCCTCTCGACCGGCTTGACGCGACGGCTCGGCTCACACCGAGGCCGCGAGCTCCCGGACCCTCTCGATCAGCTTGACGCGGCTCTCGTGGTCGCCCGCCATCGGCGCGACGTTGAGGGTCGTGACGCCGGACTCCTTCAGCGCCGCGAGACGGTCGCGGACGAAGCCCTCCGAGCCGATCAGGGAGGTCTTCTGCAGGAGCTCGAACGGGACCTTGGCGGCGGCCTCGTCCTTCTTGCCGTCGAGGTAGAGGTCCTGGATCTCCTCGGCCTCCTTCTCGTAGCCGTAGCGCCGGGCGAGGTCGTTGTAGAAGTTGCGGCCCTTGGCGCCCATGCCGCCGATGTAGAGCGCGGCCATGGGCCGGCCGAGGTCGAGCAGGCCCTCGACGTCGTCGCCGATCGCCAGGAACGCCTGCGCGACGATGTCGAGCCCACCGAGGGAGGGGTCGCGCTTGGCCTTGCCACGGGCGAGCGACTCGCCCCAGACGTCGCCGGCCTTCTCCGGAACGTAGAAGATCGGCTCCCAGCCTTCGGCCAGTTCGGCGGTCATCTCGACGTTCTTCGGGCCGAGGGACGCGATGAAGATCGGGATGCGCTCGCGGACCGGGTGGTTGATGAGCTTGAGCGGCTTGCCGAGACCGGTGCCCTCCTCGGCGGGCAGGGGCAGCTTGTAGTACTTGCCGTCGTAGGTGAGCCGCTCGCGGCGCCACACCATGCGGCAGATCTCGATGATCTCCCGGGTCCGCCCGATGGGCGCGGTGTACGGGACGCCGTGCCAGCCCTCGATGACCTGTGGGCCGGACGCCCCCAGCCCGAGCACGAACCGGCCGCCGGAGACGTAGTCCAGGCCGGCCGCCGTCATCGCGGTGAGCGTCGGCGTGCGGGAGTACAGCTGGAGGATGCCCGAGGCGATCTGCAGCCGCTCGGTGCGCGCCGCGATGAAGCCCATCTGGCTGACCGCGTCGAAGCTGTAGGCCTCCGGCACGAAGACGATGTCGAGCCCGGCCTTCTCATAGTCCGCGAGCTCGTCGACGGTCTCCTTGAAACCGCCCGCGTAGTTGAGGGACATCCCGATGCGCATGCGCCGCACCCCAATCAGACCAAACCGACCAGTAACCGAATGAGATTCAGTTTTACCGTACCGGAGTCGGCCGGGGACAGACCCGCGAGCGGGCCCCGGTCAGTCCGCGCTCTCCGCCAGGAGCTCGGCGATCGCCTGCAGAGCCAGGACGTACGAGAGGAGACCGAAGCCGGCGATCGTACCCGTCGCGACCGCGGCGACGACCGACGTGTGCCGGAACTCCTCCCGCGCGGCGGGGTTGGAGATGTGCACCTCGATCAGCGGGGCGGTGCGCTGGGCGATGGCGTCGCGCATTGCGTACGAGTAGTGCGTGAACGCCGCGGGGTTCAGGACGACCGGGATCCTGCCGTCGGCGGCCTCGTGCAGCCAGGACACCAGCTCGGCCTCGTCGTCGGTCTGGCGGACCTCGGCGTGCAGGCCGAGGCGCCGCGCCGTGTCGCGGCAGAGCTCCGTCAGGTCGGCGAAGTTCGCCGCGCCGTACACGTCGGGTTCGCGGCTGCCCAGCCGCCCGAGGTTCGGCCCGTTCAGGACGAAGACGTCACTCATCGGCCACTCGCCGTCCTCATCTCAGCGTGATCCGCTCGTACGCCCGTACGAGCAGGTCCTCGTCCGGGTCCTCCAGCCGGCCCGGCGCGGCGACGCCGTCGAGGACGACGAACCGCAGCCGCGCGCCGCGCGTCTTCTTGTCGACGCGCATGGCGTCGCGCAGCGCCGGCCACACGTCGGGACGGTAGGAGACGGGCAGGCCCACGGCGGTCAGGATCGCCCGGTGCCGTTCGACGTCCGCGTCGCCGAGGCGGCCGGCCAGGCGGGCCAGCTCGGCGGCGTACACCATGCCGATGGAGATCGCGTCGCCGTGCCGGAAGCGGTACTCCTCGAGCTTCTCGATCGCGTGGCCGAGCGTGTGGCCGTAGTTCAGGATCTCGCGCAGGCCGCTCTCCTTGAGGTCCTCCGACACGACCCGGGCCTTCACGGCGACGGCGCGCTCGATGAGCTCCAGCGTGTGCGGCCCGTCGGGCCGTCCCGCGGCCTCCGGGTCCTCCTCGACGAGCTCGAGGATCCTCGGGTCGGCGATGAAGCCGGCCTTGATCACCTCGGCGAGGCCGCTGACGTAGTCCTCGCGCGGCATCGTGACGAGCGTCGTCAGGTCGCACAGGACGCCGGCGGGCGGGTGGAAGGCGCCGACCAGGTTCTTGCCCTCGGGGATGTCGATCGCGGTCTTGCCGCCGACCGCGGCGTCCACCATGGCGAGCAGCGTGGTCGGCACCAGCACGACCTTGACGCCGCGCAGCCAGGTCGCGGCGGCGAACCCGGCCAGGTCGGTGGTCGCGCCGCCGCCGACGCCGACGACCACGTCGGTGCGGGTCATCCCGAGCCGGGCGAAGCCGGACCACAGTCCGGCGAGCACGGCGACGTCCTTGCCGGCCTCGCCGTCGGGGACGGGGAACGCGTGGACGTCGTAGCCGGCCTCGGCGAGCACCCCGCACACGGGCCGGGCGATCTCCGGCAGCCCCTCGGGGTGCACGACGGCGACCGTACGGGCCTCGCCGACCAGCGCGGGCAGCTGCCCGAGCACGCCGGTGCCGATCACGACGTCGTACGGCGCGTCGCCGCCGACGTGGACGCGGGTCACGACAGCCCCTTGACGATCTCGTCGACGATGTCGGCCGGTTCCCGGTCGTCCGTGGCCACCGTGAGGACGGCGAGGCGCTCGTAGATGGGACGCCGCTCCTCCATCAGCTTGCGGAACTGGCTGCGCGGGTTGAGCACGAGCAGCGGCCGCGCCGAGGCCAGCCCGACCCGCTTGACCGCGTCCGAGAGCCCGACCTCGAGGTACACGACCCGGGCACCGCCCAGGTCGGCCTGGGTGCCGGGGTCCAGGATCGCGCCGCCACCGAGGGCGATCACGCCGTCGTGTGTCGCGAGGGCGTCCTGGACGGCCGCGCGCTCCAGCGCGCGGAAGTGCTCCTCGCCGTCGTCGACGAAGATCTCACCGATCGGCTTGCCGGCCGTGACCTCGACGTCGTGGTCGGTGTCGCGGAACGGGACGCCGAGGCGCTCGGCGAGGAGCCGCCCCACCGTGGTCTTGCCGGATCCGGGCGGTCCGATGACGACGACCTTGGAATTCACTTGATCACCAGAGATGAGAGGTAGCCCTGTACATTACGCGCGGTCTCCTCGACGGAGTCGCCGCCGAACTTCTCGACCATGGCCTCGGCCAGCACCAGCGCCACCATCGCCTCGGCGACGACCCCGGCGGCGGGCACCGCGGTGACGTCGCTGCGCTGGTTGATCGCCTTGGCCGGCTCGCCGGTCGTGACGTCGACCGTGTCCAGCGCGCGCGGCACGGTCGAGATCGGCTTCATCGCGGCCCGTACGCGGACCGGATCGCCGGTGGTCATGCCGCCCTCGATGCCCCCGGCGCGGCCGGTGCGCCGCCGGATGCCCTCGGGGGTGTTCTCGATCTCGTCGTGCGCCCGCGAACCCGGGCGGCGCGCGGTCGTGAAACCGTCGCCGACCTCGACGCCCTTGATCGCCTGGATGCCCATGAGCGCCCCGGCGAGGCGCGCGTCGAGCCGCCGGTCCCAGTGGACGTGGCTGCCCAGGCCCGGCGGCAGACCGTAGGCGAGGACCTCGACGACGCCGCCGAGCGTGTCGCCGGCTTTGCGGAGCTCCTCGATGTGGGCGACCATCGCGGCGCTCGTCTCCGGGTCGGCACAGCGCACCGGGTCGGCGTCGATCCGCTCGAGGTCGTCCGGGCCGGGGAAGACGCCGTCGGGGGTGCCGATCTCGCCGAGCGCGACCACGTGGCTGAGGACGTCGGCGCCCGCCACCTGGTGCAGGAACGCCTTGGCCACCTCGCCGATCGCGACCCGCGCGGCGGTCTCGCGGGCGCTGGCCCGCTCCAGGATCGGCCGGGCGTCGTCGAAGCCGTACTTCTGCATGCCCGCGAGGTCGGCGTGGCCCGGACGGGGCCGCGACAGCGGGGCGTTGCGCGCTTGGGCCGCCAGCTCGTCGGGGTCGACCGGGTCGGCCGACATGACCGTCTCCCACTTGGGCCACTCGGTGTTGGCGATCTCGATCGCGACCGGGCCGCCCTGGGTGCGGCCGTGCCGGATCCCGCCGACGATCGTCACGCGGTCCTGCTCGAACTTCATCCGGGCGCCCCGCCCGTGACCGAGCCGGCGGCGGCGCAGCGCCTCGGCGATGTCATCCGAGGTCACGCGCACACCGGCGGGCAGCCCTTCCAGAATCGCGACGAGGGCCGGGCCATGAGACTCCCCCGCGGTCAGCCAGCGCAGCATGTGGTGAATCCTTTCATCCCCACGGAAGGCTACCGGGATCGTCGGCAGTGCTTCACCGGCCGGGGCAGCGAAGCAGAGCCGGATCACAAGCGCTGCGCACGCGCCGATAGTGCTACAGGAGGCACTCCACCAACTCGGTTTCGCCCCGGAGACGGACCCCATGCGGATAGCGATCGCTGAAGACGTCGTGACGGTATTTCGACACGAAGCCCGAATACTGGCGAAGCAGGAAACTCGCCCATCGGCCAATAATTACGTTCCGTTGCTCAATCATTACAAACTGTAGTACGGTGCTGGTCATGCAGCTTCGGTACAGCTTCCGCCTGTACCCGAACGGGCCGCAGCGTGGGGCGCTGGCCAGTGCGTTCGGGTGCGCTCGCGTCGTATTCAACGACGCGTTGCGCATCCGCAAGGACGCCCGCGCCCAGGGACTGTGGAGGACCTGGCGGTCAACGGACTCGCCCGCACGCGCCTGGCCAAATCCGTCCACGACGCCGGATGGGCTCGGTTCCTTTCGATGCTGGAGTACAAGGCCGCACGGTACGGCCGCACCTTTGTGCGGATCGGCCGGTTCGAGCCCACTTCCCAGGTGTGCTCGGCCTGCGGCATCAAGGACGGTCCCAAGCCCCTGCACGTCCGGCAGTGGACCTGCGGGGCGTGTGGAACCGCCCTGGATCGAGACATCAACGCGGCCGTCAACATCGGCTTGGCCGCCGGACTGGCGGTGACAGCCTGTGGAGCGCAAGTAAGACCGGGGTCCGTCCCGGCACAGCGCGGTGAAGCAGGAACCCACCGAGACGGTCAACCGACCGTGGTAGGAATCCCCGGCCACAGCCGAGGGAGCGGAAGTCAAGCGCACGTGTCCGCAGCCCGAAGTCCCTCTCCGCCGACCGAAGCGTCCGGAAGGACATATCGGCCGGAGATATCGTCCGCCGTCGTACCGTCGTGAGCCGTACCCATGGCCGCATTCTGCCCCTGAACGACGGCGAGGGCACGAATCACCACTCATCCATGACGGTGAATATCAGTCACCGGAAAATGAGGTCGTGTCCGGAAGGTTCATCGATGACCTTTCGGACACGACCCGGGTGCGAGCGGTCGGCTCAATGGTCGCGGCGGACCCGGCGGAACCGCCGGAAGCGGTCGTCGAAGAAATGGCGGCCGCGGACTCGCGTGTGCGCGAAGATGGGCGGGTGGCCGGCCGTCTCGACGCAGATGGCCCGGCGGCCCTGCCGGTCGGCGCCGCGGAAGTCCGGGTCGAAGAAGCAGCCGAGGGCGACCTCCGGGAATCCGATCGCCCCGGTGAACTCCAGGTGCCGGCGGGTCTTGAACGGCCCGTCGAAGAATCCGCGGTCAAAGAAGCGCCGGTTGTTGTCGTCTCTATCGGGGCCGATGTTGACGTTGGTCCCGCCGCCGTCCGTGACGGCGCTCGTGCTCGGGGACGGCTGAACGTGCGGGACGGCGTTCTGCTGTGCCGGGCGGGCGGCGTCCGCCGCGGCGGCCGGCGCCGGGTCCCACGACGTCGCCGCCGTCAACACCCCGGCCGATCCGGCCGTGATCAGCACGATCCACGAACGAAGGCCGGTGATCGGGCTCTTTGTCCGCCCGTTAGCGCGAGGAGTCAATTGTTTCCCCATATCTGTTCGGCCCGGTAGGACGGGTTTATTTCGGAGCACGCCAAGGGCGTACCGCAAAATTGAATACCCCTTCCGATCCGACAGGGAATCGCGACTCACGTCGGGAAAAGGCAAACAGCGAGGAATGATATTCCGGCACCCGGACATCATTCATACTTCGGGCGCGAAATGGCCCGTTCAGGCGTGGCCGAGCACGGCCGCCAGCACGCCCGCGAGCATGAACGGCCCGTACGGCATCTCGGACTTCAGGTTCGCCCGCCGGCTCACCAGCAGCGCGGTCGCGTAGACGGCGGCGAGCACATATCCGGCGCACACCCCGGCCACCCACGCGCGAAGACCGAGCCAGCCGAGGTAGAGCCCCAGCACGCCCGCGAGCTTCACGTCGCCCAGGCCGATCTGGCTCGGCGCGATGAACCACTGCACCGCGTAGAGCGCGAACAGCGCCGCCATCCCGAGCAACGCGTGGGTGAGGCGGGCGCCGCCCTCGTCGGTGAAGAGCGCTGCCAGGCCGAGCAACGCCAGGCCCACCGCGTACGACGGGAGCGTCAGCGGGTCGGGCAGCCGTTTCAGCGCGACGTCGATGAACGTCAGGACGACACCGGCCACGGCCAGGTAGGCGAACGCCGGAAGGTCGGGGGCCGGGCCGATCCGCCAGGTCACCAGCGCGAGAACGGCGACGGCGGCCGTGATGACGCCGAGCCGTCGCCGGATCACCGGCTCGGCCCAGTCCGGGGTGGTCACCCCGGCACCTTATCCGCGGACGAGCCCGATCTCGACGCCTCCGGCGACGTGGCCGCGGAGCCGTTCGGCGAGGCGGTCGGCGGCGGCGCGCACGTCCGGGGCGCCGGCGCCGTCGGCCAGCCGGAGGCGCACGGCGAGCTCGGCCCGCTCACCGGGCTCCACGCGCACGCCGGTGATGCCGGGCAGGCCGTCGACGGCGGCGTGCACGGCCATGAGCACGTCGGGATCCTCGTGCGGGGCGGTGATCGCGCCGCCGTTCGCGAGGACGTACAGCCGGGCCCCTTCGATCGCGTACGGCACGGGTCCCGCCACGTCGAGGACGAGCGCGTCGGCGGACTCGTCGACGGCGGCCTGGCAGGCCTGCCGGGCGTGCACCGCGACGGGCCGGGCGTCCGGGCGCCAGCGGGCGAGGCTGTCGGTGGAGGTGAAGGCGAGGACGGCGCGCCTGCCGTCGGCTCCGACGAGCGTCGGGAGGGCCATCTCGCTCTCCTTCTCCCGCCGCAGGCCGTCGACGGTCTCGTCCTCGGTCAGCACCGCGACGACCGGGACGAGGAGGCGGGTGTCGGCGAGCACCGCCAGCACGGCCTGCTCACCGGCGCGGCCCGCGGCGTAGTCGCCGAGGGCCCGCGCGACGGCGGGCGGTGTGCCGCCGTCGTCGTCGGGGAACTGCGGCTGCGGGATGCGATGTCCGGACACGGAAGACCAGCGTATCCCCGGTTACAGCCGGCGGAGCCGCTCGACGGCCTCGTCGATGACCTCGTCGCGCTTGCAGAAGGCGAACCGGACGTACGGGTCGCCGGCGTCCGAGTCGTAGAAGACCTGCGTCGGGATGGCGACGATCCCGGCCCGCTCGTGCAGGGCGCGGACGAACTCCCGGCCGTCTCCGAAGCCGAGCGACCGGACGTCGACCTGCGCGAAGTACGTGCCCTGCGGCCGGAACGTCGTGAGCCCGGCGCCGGCCAGCCCCGCGTTCAGCCGGTCTCGCTTGGCCCGCAGCGACCCGCGGAGCGCCTCGACCCACTCGCGCTCCTCGCGGAGGGCGTACGCGACCGCGCGCTGGTACGGGGCGCTCGCGGTGAAGGTGAGGAACTGCTTGACCGTCTGCGCCGCCCGTACGAACTGCGGAGGCGCGGTGATCCAGCCGACCTTCCAGCCGGTGACGGAGAAGGTCTTCCCGGCCGAGGAGATCGCCACCGTGCGCTCGCGCATGCCGGGCAGCGTGGCGAGGGGGACGTGCGCGGTGCCGTCGTCGAAGGTGAGGTACTCGTAGACCTCGTCGGTGACGGCGATGAGGTCGTGCTCCCGGCACACCTCCGCGATGACCTCCAGCTCTTCGCGGCCGAAGACCGTGCCGGTCGGGTTGTGCGGGGAGTTGAGGAGGAGGACCCGGGTGCGCGGCGTGACGGCGGCGCGAAGCTCGTCCGGGTCGAAGGTGAACCGCCCGGCGTCGGGTCGCAGCGTCACCGGCCGGCGCACGCCGCCGGCCAGCGCGATGATCGCCGCGTAGGAGTCGTAGTAGGGCTCGAACACGACGACCTCCTCCCCGGTCTCGACGAGGGCGAGGATCGTGGCCGCGATCGCCTCGGTGGCGCCGACGGTCACGAAGACCTCGTCGGCGGGGTCGTAGGTCAGGGAGTACCGCTCCGCCCGCTGGGCGGCGACGGCCTCGCGCAGCTCCGGCAGCCCGGGGCCGGGCGGGTACTGGTTCGCACCGCCGGTGATGGCCTCGGCCGCGGTCTCGAGCAGCTTGGCGGGGCCGTCGGTGTCCGGGAAGCCCTGGCCCAGGTTGATCGCGCCGGTGCGGATCGCCAGCGCCGTCATCTCGGCGAAGACCGTCGTGCCGAATCCCCGCATGCGGGCGACGAGTGGATCGTTGTTCACCGGCTCAGGGTAGTGAACGCGGGCGCGCGGTCCCGGATCTCGTACGGTGGGGGGAGGACGAGATGAGGAGGCCGTGATGCGGATCGCCCTGTGCCAGATCCCCGTCGGCGACGACTCGAAGGAGAACCTGGAGCGGGTCCGCGAGGCGCTCGCCGCCGCCCCGGACGCCGATCTGGCGATCTTCCCGGAGGCGACGCAGGTGCGGTTCGGCAGTGCCATCACCGCGGCGGCCGAGCCGCTCGACGGCCCGTGGGTGACCGCCCTGGCCGAGGCGGCACGCGAGCACCGTACGGCCGTGATCGCGGGCGTCTTCGAACCGGCGCCCGACGGGCGGGTGTACAACACCGCCGTCGCGCTCGACGCGGAGGGCGCGCCGGCGGGCGCCTACCGCAAGATCCACCTCTTCGACGCGTTCGGGTACCGGGAGTCGGACCTGATCGCCCCCGGTGACACTCCCGTGGTGGTCGAGCTGTGCGGTGTCCGGATCGGCCTGATCACCTGCTACGACCTGCGCTTCCCCGAGCTGGCGAGGGCGCTCGTCGACCGCGGCGCCGAGCTGCTGGTGGTGATCGCGTCCTGGGCCCAGGGCACGTTCAAGGAGGAGCACTGGGTCACGCTCGTCCGCGCCCGCGCGATCGAGAACACCGTCTGGACGGCCGCGGTCGACAAGTCCCCGGACCCGCCGAAGGCGGAGGGGCCGACCGGGGTGGGCCGCAGCCTGCTCGTCGACCCGATGGGCACGATCCAGGCCGACCTGGGGCCGTTCCCGGCCGTGCGCGTCGTGGAGACCGACGACGCGGTCACCGAGCGCGTACGGCGGATCCTCCCCGTGCTCGCGCATCGTCGTCCCGAGGCGATGGGCTGACGCGGCGACGGCGCCGGCCGAACGCCAGCACCAGGCCCGCGGCGAGCCAGACGGCGGCCACGACCTTCGCCATCGTGGTCGCCGACACGATGATCCAGACGGAGACGGCGGCGCCGGCGACCGGCACGAGCAGGTGCGGCAGCCACGCCCGGCTCCGGCGGCGCACGACGAACAGGCCGATGACCGACGCGTGCAGCAGGGTGAAGGCCGCGAGGGCGCCCATGTTCACGACGGACACCAGCACGTCCAGGCCGTCCGAACGCCAGGCCGCCCACAGGGAGACGACGGCCGCGACCCCCGCCGTGGTGAGCAGCGCGGCCCGAGGCACGCGGTGGCGGGAATCGACCTTGGCGAGCGCCCCGGGCAGGCCGTGGTCGCGCGCCATCCCGTACATCAGCCGGGACGCCGCCGCCACCGCGGACATCGCGGAGAACGCCGGTCCGATGCCCTTGACGACGACGAACGTCAGGTGGAGCCACGGCCCGAACGCCGAGTCGGTCATCTTGTAGAAGGCGGTGCCCTGTTCGGCCGGCGCCGACGCGAGGTGCTGCGGGCTCATGGGCATGAGGAGCCCGGCGAGGTAGGTCTGCGCGAAGAAGAGCAGTCCGGCCAGGCCCAGGCAGAACAGCACCGCGCGGCCGATTTGCCGCTCGTTCCCGGTGTTCTCCTCGGCGAAGGAGGCGATCCCGTCGAAACCGAGGAAGGACAGCACGGCGACCGAGACGGCCCCCATGACGGCGCTCGCGGTCGTCCCGCCGACGCCGGTGAGCGGCGACGTCCACGGCCGGGCCGGCCCGTGGATGGCGATGATCACGATCGCGGCGACGATGAAGACCACGAGGAGGACGATCTCGACGACGAGCACGACGAACCCGACGCGGGCCGCGAGGCGCACGCCGGCCAGGTTCAGGGCCGTGGTCCCCACGAAGGCGACCGCGGTGAAGACCCAGGCGGGGATCGAGGGCACCTGCGAGTGCAGCGCGATCCCGCAGAACAGGTAGGCGACGGCGGGGATCAGCAGGTAGTCGAGCATCGCCATCCAGCCGGCCAGCAGGCCCGCCGGCCGGCCGAGCCCCGCGCTGGCGTAGGCGAACACCGACCCGGCGTTCGGCACCCGGCGCGACATCTGCGCGTACGACAGGGCGGTGAAGCCCATGGCGATCGTCGCGACGACGTACACGAGGGCGACCGCACCGGAGCTCTTGGCGTCGAGCACGCCGAAGACGCCTACGGGCGCGAGCGGTCCGATGAACAGCAGTCCGTAGACGATGAGGTCGCGCAGCGACAGGCTGCGGCGAAGGCCCTGCGGCTCCAAGGGGGATCTCCCGGGGAATTCGGAGGTATCCGTATGTCGGAATGTATCCGTCCGGAAAACGGAACGCCAAAGCGTTTTACCAGGTCAGAGGGTTACCATGACCTGAAATCGCCTCAGCGTTCGCAGGAGCCTCAGGAGCCTTCAGGCCACGTTGGACGCGACCTCGGCGAGCGCGCTCTCGAAGAACTCCCGCGACTGCGCCCCGGACACCGCCCAGGTGCCTTCGAAGACGAAGAACGGGACGCCGGTGATGCCCATGGTCCGTGCCACCTCGAGCTGTGCGGCGACCGCCGCCTCGCCCTCCCCGGCGGCGAGGCGCTCGGCCACGCCGGGCAGCCCGGCCTCGGCGGCGAGTTCGGCGAGCGTGCCGTGGTCGTTCAGGTCGCGCCCCTCGGCGTGGTAGGCGCGGAACAACCGGCCGACGACGGCGTCCTGAACCCCGGCCTCACCGGCCATCGCGACGACCCGGTGCGCGTCGCGGGTGTTGGCCTGCAGCGCCTTTTCCGGCGCGTACGGCAGGCCCTCCGCCGCCATCAGCCCGCGCATCCGCTCGTGCATCTCGGCGACCCGCTCCGGACCGCCGAACTTCTCGGCCAGGCTCTGCTCGACGAGCCCGCCGGCGGACGCGTCCGGATCCAGCTGGTACGGCCGCCAGGTCACGGTGACCTCGCCGTCGAACCCCTCCACCGCGCCCGCGAACCTCGCCCGGCCCAGATAGCACCAGGGACACACCACATCGGAGAAGACCTCAATGTTCACAAGGAATGCCAACGGGCACACCCGCGCCCGCATTCCTCGGCTCACCAGTGGATACGCTGGGGGACTCGATATCTCCGACACTGAAAGACATCCCATGGCGCTTGAGCGACCCGAGATCGACTTCCCCGAGGGCGCCCCGCCCGCCGACCTGCAGATCACCGACATCACGGTCGGCGACGGTCCCGAGGCCACGCCCGGCTCGACCGTCACCGTCCACTACGTCGGCGTGTCGCATTCGACCGGCGAGGAGTTCGACGCCTCGTGGAACCGCGGTCAGCCGTTCAGCTTCCCGCTCGGCGGTGGCAAGGTCATCCAGGGCTGGGACCAGGGCGTCGCCGGCATGAAGGTCGGCGGACGCCGCAAGCTGGTCATCCCGCCGCACCTCGGCTACGGCAACCGCGGCGCCGGCCGCGCCATCAAGCCGGGCGAGACGCTGATCTTCGTCGTCGACCTGCTGGGCGTCGGCTGACCGGTTCTCTGAGAGCTTGACCGACGGCCCCGTCCCCGATCCCTCGGCGACGGGGCCGTCGCGCACCGCGGGACCGGCGTGCGCCTCGGCCCGTTCCGTCAGTTCGCGATCCCGATGTGCCGGCGCACCGTCGCGTCGTCGGAGAGCAGGGCGAGGATGCCGGTGGCGAGGTCGGCGCGGGAGATCCGGATGCCGCCCCGGACGTTGAGGTCGGTCGCGGTCCGGTAGCGCCCGGTGCCCTCCTTGTCGGTGAGCATCGGCGGCCTGACGATCGTCCAGTCGAGGCCGCTGTCGCGGACCTCCTCCTCCGCACGGCCCATGTCGGCGAAGCCGTGCCGGAGGACCCGCTTCAGGATCGGTTTCGCGATGTAGCGGGTGACCGGGCCGTCCCCGGCGTCGATGACCATCCCGGCCGCACTGATCATGATGAAGCGGCGGACGCCGGCCTTGCCCATCGCCGCGATGATGCTGCGGGCGCCGTCCTGGGACACGGTCGTCGGGCCGGACTCGCGGGGGCCCAGCGCGGAGACGACGGCGTCGGCGTCCGCGACGGCGGGCTCGATGGCCGCCGGATCCATCACGTCGGCCGTCACGACCTTCAGCCGGTCGTGGGAGGCGACGTCGAGCCGCGCGGGATCGCGGACCACCGCCGTCACCTCGTGTCCGCGCTCCAGCGCCTGCCGCACCAGCTGCGTGCCGGTGCCTCCGCTCGCCCCGAAGATCGTAAGTCGCATCGCTCGTCGCCTTTCCCCTGCAGCCTCGGTCAGTGAGTACTCACTAACCGGGGACCCTAGCAGGTTGGTGAGTGCTCACTAACCACGATAATGTGAGAATGTCCGATCGACAAAGGGGGATCGTGGGAACCCGGGATCGCATCCTCGACGCCGCCGCCGGCCTCATGCGCGAGCGCGGCGTCACGCGCACCACCACCAAGGAGATCGCGAAGGCGGCCGGGCTCTCCGAAGCGGCCCTCTACAAGCACTTCACCGACAAGACGGAGCTGCTGCTCTACGTGCTGCGCGAACGGATGCCCGGTTTCGCCCGCGTCGACGCCCGCCCCGGCGCGGGCAGCGTCGAGGAGACCATCGCCGAGCTCACCCGCGCCACCGTGGACTTCTACCTCGACGCGCTGCCGATGCTGGGCTCGCTGATGGCCGAGCCGCAGCTGATGGCCGCCCAGCGCGAGTCGCTCCGCAAGTACGGCGCGGGACCGGAGCACGCCGTCCGCCGGTTCGCCGACTATCTGCGCGCCGAGCGCGACCTGGGGCGGATCGCGCCCGACACGGACCCCGACGCGGCGGCCGCCCTGCTGGTCGGCGCCTGCTTCCAGCAGGCATTCCTCCGCTACTTCGCCGAGGGCCCGTCGGCCAAGCCGCTGCCGGACGAGACGGTCTCCGCGCTCAGCGCCACGCTCGTCCGCGCCCTGGGCGTACGCGGCTGACCGAACGATCACGCCAAATCGACCGGATTCGTCGACGGATTGCCCGAACCTGGCCACCACATCCCTGCATCAACCCCTATGAAGAGACTTAAGATCCACTGAGGGGAAGCTGGGGATGGATGCGCGGAATACGGTTGATCGCGTCGTGCGTGCTGGCGGCGCTGCTCGGAGTGGTCTCCGGCCTGTGGCCTGACGTCCGGGCACGGATGAACACCCCCGCCGCGCAAGCGGCGGAAAACCCGGCGATGGCGCAGGTCCTGGCACCGCCCCGGTGGCCGGCTCCGAAGCCGGGCAGCTGGCAGGTGTCCTACGAGCGGAAGGGCGACGGCCTGCCACCGGTCGTCGACCGGATCGCGACCCAGGACAAGGTCGTCTTCATCACGATCGACGACGGCTGGGAGCACGACACCCGATTCGTCGACATCGTCCGTACCCAGCGAGTGCCGATCCTGGTCTTCCTGACGGACCAGGCGGCCCGGACCGGCTACGAGTACTTCTGGGCGCTGCAGCACGCGGGCGCGCCGATCGAGGACCACACGATGGACCACGCGGCGCCGTTCAACGACATGCGACGGCTGTCCTCCGCGGCCCAGCACCGGCAGATCTGCGACTCGGCCGACATCTACGCCCACCAGTACGGCAGGCGACCGGAGATCTTCCGGCCGCCCGGCGGCTCGTACGACCAGGTCACGCGGACCGCGGCCCGTGACTGCGGCATGAAGTCGGTCGTCGTCTGGTCGATCGAGTTCTACAACGGCCTGTCCGGCAAGTTGGCCCGGATGGACGGCGGCTCGGATCTGCGGGCCGGCGACATCATCCTGATGCACTTCCGGCCCGGCCTGGCCCGGGACTTCGAGCGCCTCCTCACCTGGATCCGCCAGGCGGGACTGCGTCCCGCAGCGCTGGAGAACTACCTGCCCCGTTCCCTCGGCGGCAAGGCGGCGGGGTGATCCATCCCACGTTCGCGTTTCGTTAAATCAGGTTGATCGACCGCCGAATCCGGACAGCTTGATTAATGTCCACCATCGCTCCTGGGGGATATCCGATGGTCCTTCGCCCACAGCTCCGCACCCTCGCCGCGGCCGCCCTCGCGGTGCTCACCGCGGGTGGCGTGGCGGCCTGCCACCCGGGCAATCCGCACGAGCGGACCGCAGCACCGATGGCGTCGCACGGCCCCGGAGGCGGCGCTCCGAGCGGGACGCCGACCACCGGCCCGCCCGCGTCGGCCTCGGGGTCGCCGTCCGCCTCCCCTTCGCCCACGCCGAGCGGCTCGGCCCCGTCCGGCACGCCCTCGGGGCTCCCCCGGTCGCGCCACGGCCTGCCTCCGGTGATCAGCAACATCCCGGTCCAGGGCAAGATCGTCTTCATCACCATCGACGACGGCTGGGAGAAGGACGCCGACTTCGTCCAGCTGATCCGGGACCGGCAGATCCCGGTGACGCTCTTCCTCGCGAACATGGCCGTCAAGAAGAACTACGGCTACTTCCGCGAACTGCAGCAGGCGGGCGCGCTCATCGGGGATCACACGATGACGCACCCGTACATGCCGCGGCTGTCCTACGCGCGGCAGAAGCAGGAGATCTGCGACTCTGCCGCGATCTACACCACGCAGTACGGCGCGCGCCCGACGCTGTTCCGCGCGCCGTACGGGGCGACCGACAACGACACGCTGCGCGCCGCGCGGGACTGCGGGATGAAGGCGATCTTCTTCTGGCGGGAGGTCGTCAGCAACGGCCAGATCGCCTACCAGCGGGCCGGTCGCCTGCACCCTGGCGACATCCTGCTGGTGCACTTCAACCCGAACATGACCGCCGACTTCAAGAAGATGCTCCGCACCATCCAGAAGCAGGGTTTCCAGCCCGCCCCGATGCGGGATCACCTGCCGGCCGAGTTCTTCCAGTAGGCCTCCGGTCAGGGGTGCAGGGCGGTGCGCAGCGCCCGGAGCCAGTGCGCGGTCGTCGCCTTGGCGATCGCGCTCTCCGGCGCGAACCCCTCGAAGAAGTGCCAGGCACCGGGCACGTGGTGCAGCTCGACGGGCACGTCCGCCTCGATCAGCCGCCGGGCGTAGTCCACGCCCTCGTCGCGGAGGGGGTCCATCCCGCAGGTGAGGACGTACGCCGGCGGCAGGCCGCGCAGGCCCTCCGCCCGGGCCGGCGCGGCGTACGGTGAGGCCTCCCCGCGGTCCGGGCCGAGGTAGTTGTCCCAGGTGCGGCGGAGGCTCGGACCGTTGATGATCCTCCGGTCGGTGACCTTGCGGCGTGAGGCGGTGGTCTCCCGGTCGTCGAGGCACGGGATGAGCAGGCACTGGTAGGCGACGGAGGGCCCCTGCCGGTCCCGCGCCATGAGCGCCATGGCGGCGCTCAGGCAGCCGCCCGCCGACGCGCCCGCGACGCCGATCCGGTCGGGGTCGACGCCGAGCCCGGCGGCGCCGTCCGCCATCCACCGCAGCGCCGCGTAGCAGTCCTCGACGCCGGCGGGGAAGCGGTGCTCCGGCGCGAGCCGGTAGTGCACGTTGACGACGACGGCGCGGGCCTCGGCGCAGGCGTCGCGCGCCATCGGGCTCGGGCCGTCCAGCTCGCCGTACGCGAAGCCGCCGCCGTGGATGTAGAGGATCCCGGGCAGCACCTCGCCCTCGGCGGCGTCGGCCGGCCGGATGACCTGCAGGTCGATCGTGTTGCCGTCCGGCCCCGGGATGACCGCGCCTTCCACGATGACGCGGGGATCCGGGCCCATCTGCGGGGCCATCAGCGCGCGGAAGCCGGCGCGGAGCGCCTCGACGTCGGCGTAGGGGTCGGCCGGCCGCTCCGGGAGGGCGGCGAAGACGTCGGCCAGTTCGGGATGGACGTACACGAGCACCTCGATAGTCTCATTGATACGGTATCGGCGAGATGAAAGTATGGTCTCAGTGAGACGGTGTCAACGGGAGGTTCGTGTGGAGTTGAGCATGTCGGCGTACGTCGTGCTCGGCCTGATCGCCCGCCACGGCCCGATGACCCCGTACGAGCTGAAGGCGCGCGTCGAGGAGACCATCGTCCCCTTCTGGCCCATCCCCCACGCGCAGCTCTACCGCGATCCGCCCCGGCTGGCGGAGCTTGGCCTGCTGACCGAGGAGACCGAGGAGGGCGGCAGACGCCGCCGCTTCTTCCACCTCACCCCCGCGGGCGAGCGGGCGCTACAGGACTGGCTGTCGGCCCCCGAGGTGCCCCAGGCCGAGTTCCGCGACCCGGCGCAGCTCAGGCTGGCCTTCGCCGACCTCGGCGACCCCGGCGACCTGGTGCGTCTCGCACGGACCCAGGCGCGGCAGCATCGTGAGCTGATGAGGGCGTACGAACGGCGGCGCGCCGCGCTCGAACCGGATGACACCGGCACCGTCTCCCGCGAGCGCATGCTGTCCTTGGGGATCCTCCACGAGCAGGCGCACGCCGCCTTCTGGGAGACGATCGCCTCGGCGGACGAGGACCCGGACGAGCCCTCCGAACCGACCCCGAAGGACCACTGGCAGGACAACTAGGGGCCGGGGGTCAGGAGCGGGCGATGGCCTGCTCGAGCAGCGTGCGCTGCCGCTGCGGGCTGAGGCCGACTCCGCGCCGCTCCCGCGGCGCGGAGTGGGCCCGGCCGGCCCGAAGCGGATCAGATGCCGACCGGGTGCCAGACGGTCTTGGTCTCCAGGAACGCGGTCATCCGGCCGGTGCCCGGGTCGGCGTTCCAGTCGTCGGCGGCCGGGCGGTGCACCCGCTTGAGGGTGTCCGCCGCCGCCCGCTCGCAGTCGGCGGCCAGGTCCTCCGGAGCGCCGGTCAGGTCGAGAGCGTTGACGTCCTGGTGGGAGGCCAGCCAGGGGGCCAGTTCGGCGCGGTGCCCGGTGAGGAGGTTGACGACGCCGCCCGGCAGGTCCGAGGTGGCGAGGACCTCGGCCAGGGTGATCGCCGGAAGGGGTGCGGGCTCGGAGGCCACGACGACCGCCGTGTTGCCCGTCACGATCGCCGGGGCGATGACCGAGACCAGCCCGAGCAGCGGCGAGTCGGGCGCGATCACGCCGACGACGCCGGTGGGCTCGGGCGTGGAGAAGTTGAAGAACGGCCCGGAGACCGGGTTCGCCGACCCCGTCACCTGCGCGAACTTGTCGGCCCACCCGGCGTACCAGACCCACCGGTCGATCGCGGCGTCCACCTCGGCGGTGGCCGCCGCCTTGCCGAGACCGGCCGCGCGGACCTCCTCGAGGAACTGGCCGCGGCGCCCTTCCAGCATCTCCGCGACGCGGTAGAGGATCTGCCCTCGGTTGTAGCCGGTCCGCCCCGCCCAGCCGGACTGGGCCTTGCGGGCGGCCACCACCGCGTCCCGGACGTCCTTGCGAGAGGCGCGCGCGGCGTGGGCCAGGAACCTTCCCTTGGCATCGTTCACGATGACGGTCCTGCCGGACTCCGACCGGGGGAACGCGCCCCCGATGAACAGCTTGTAGGTCTTGCGAACACTCAACCGCTCGCTCATCGAACGTAGGCCTCCAGCCCGTGCCGTCCGCCCTCGCGCCCGAAACCGGACTCCTTGTACCCGCCGAACGGGGAGGCGGGGTCGAACTTGTTGAAGGTGTTCGCCCAGACCACCCCGGCCCGCAGGCGCTCGGCCATCCACAGGATCCGCGAGCCCTTGTCGGTCCAGATCCCCGCCGACAGGCCGTACGGCGTGTTGTTGGCCTTCTCCAGCGCCTCGGCCGGCGTACGGAACGTCAGCACCGACAGGACGGGACCGAAGATCTCCTCGCGGGCGATCCGGTGCGAGGCGGCCACACCGGTGAACACGGTCGGGGTGAACCAGAAGCCGCGCTCGGGCAGCTCACACGCCGGCGACCAGCGGGTCGCGCCTTCGGCCTCGCCGGCGTCGGACAGCTCGCGGATCTTCGCGAGCTGCGCGGCGGAGTTGATCGCGCCGACGTCGGTGTTCTTGTCCAGGGGGTCGCCGACCCGCAGCGTCGTCATCCGCGCCTTCAGCCGGTCGAGCAGCTCCTCGGCGACCGACTCCTGGACAAGGAGCCGCGAACCCGCGCAGCACACGTGCCCCTGGTTGAAGAAGATCCCGTTGACGATCCCCTCCACGGCCTGGTCGAGGGGCGCGTCGTCGAAGACGATGTTGGCGGCCTTGCCGCCCAGCTCCAGGGTCAGCTTCTTCGCCGTGCCCGCCACCGACCGGGCGATCTGCCGGCCGACCTCGGTCGAGCCGGTGAAGGCGACCTTGTCGATGCCGGGGTGCTCGACCAGCGCGCGGCCCGTCTCCCCCGCCCCGGTCACGATGTTCACCACACCGGGCGGCAGCTCCGCCTGGACGCAGATCTCGGCGAACGCCAGCGCGGTCAGCGGCGTCGTCTCCGCCGGCTTCAGCACGACGGTGTTGCCGCAGGCCAGCGCCGGTGCGATCTTCCACGCGAGCATCAGCAGCGGGAAGTTCCACGGGATGACCTGCCCCGCGACGCCCAGCGGCCGCGGGTCCGGGCCGAACCCGGCGTGGCCGAGCTTGTCCGCCCATCCCGCGTAGTAGAAGAAGTGCGCCGCGACCAGCGGCAGGTCCACGTCCCGCGACTCGCGGATCGGCTTGCCGTTGTCGATCGACTCCAGGACCGCCAGCTCCCGCGACCGCTCCTGGATCAGCCGCGCGATCCGGAACAGGTACTTCGCCCGTTCCGCGCCCGGCATCGGACCCCACACCGTGTCGTACGCGCGGCGGGCGGCCGCGACCGCGCGGTCCACGTCGTCGGCGCTCGCGTCGGCCACCTCGGCGAGGGTCTCCTCGGTGGCCGGGTTGATCGTCTTGAAGGAGCTCTTCGCCTCGACGAACTCCCCATCGACGAACAGGCCGTACGACGCCTTGATGTCGACGATGCCCCGTGACTCCGGCGCGGGGGCGTACTCGAAAGTCATCTGCCTCAGTCCAGGGTGAAGTAGTCAGGACCGCCGTACACGCCGGTCGTCAGCTTGCGGCGCTGCATCAGCAGGTCGTTGAGCAGGCTGGACGCCCCGAGCCGGAACCACTCCGGGGTCAGCCAGTCCGGCCCCGCCGTCTCGTTCACGAGCACGAGGTACTTGATCGCGTCCTTGGTCGTCCGGATCCCGCCCGCCGGCTTGACGCCGACCTGGCGGCCGGTCCGCGCCCGGAAGTCGCGCACGGCCTCGAGCATGACCAGCGTCACCGGCAGGGTCGCGGCCGGGCTGACCTTGCCCGTGCTCGTCTTGATGAAGTCGGCCCCGGCGAGCATCGCCAGCCAGGACGCGCGGCGCACGTTGTCGTACGTGACCAGCTCACCGGTCTCGAGGATCACCTTCAGGTGCACGTCGCCGCACTCGGCCTTGACCGCGACGATCTCGTCGAACACCTTCTGGTGGCCGCCCGCCAGGAACGCGCCCCGGTCGATCACCATGTCGATCTCGGACGCGCCGTCGTCGATCGCCCGGCGGGTGTCGGCGAGCTTGGCGTCGAGCGGCGCCCGCCCCGACGGGAACGCCGTCGCGACGCTCGCGACGCCGATCCCCGTGCCGTCCAGTGCCCGGACCGCCTCACCCACGAGGTCGGAGTAGACACAGACCGCCGCGACCTTCGGCGCGCTCGTGTCGGCCGGGTCCGGATGGGCCGCCTTCGCGCACAGCGCCCGCACCTTGCCGGGCGTGTCCGCACCCTCGAGCGTCGTCAGGTCCACCATCGAGATCGCCAGGTCGATCGCGTACGCCTTCGCCGACGTCTTGATCGAACGGGTCGCCAGCCGCGCGGCCCGCTCCTCCGCCCCCACCTGGTCCACCGGCGGCAGCCCGCGCAGGAAGCCGCGGAGCTCGGCCGGCGACACGGCCGCCTCCGCGAAGGTCGACAGGTCAGGCACGTCTCCCCCTGTGTTCGAGTATCCGGTCGAGGATAAGCGCCACCGTGCGGAACATGACCACCCGGGAGGTGCGCGAATCCCCCAGATTGAACAGCTTCGCCGGAACGGACGGCAACGACAAGTCGCCGACCCCGCGAACACCGACGAGGTGAGAGGACTCAGCGATCGGATCTCAGGTCGCCCAGTTGCCGGGCCGCCGCGTCGACGGTCTGGGCGAGCAGGACGGCGATCGTCATGGGGCCGACGCCGCCGGGGACCGGGGTGATGAGGCCGGCGCGGGTCGCGGCGGACTCGAAGTCCACGTCGCCGACGTTGCCGGGGTTGTACCCGGCGTCGATCACGACGGCTCCGGGTTTGATGTCCTCACCACGGATGAAACGCGGCCGGCCGACGGCGGCGACCAGGATGTCGGCCTGCCGCACCATCGACGGGAGGTCGGTCGTGCGCGAGTGGCAGTACGTGACCGTGGCGTTCGCGGCGAGCAGCAGCATGCCGACCGGCTTGCCGAGGATGGCGCTGCGGCCGACCACGACGGCGTGCCGGCCCGCCGGGTCGACGTCGTACTCCTCCAGCAGCCGCATGATGCCGCCGGGAGTGCAGGGCACGAAGCCCGGCAGCCCGAAGCTCAGCGCGGCGAACGAACTCAGCGTGAGCCCGTCGACGTCCTTCTCCGGGGCGATGGCCTCGAACGCGGCTCGCTCGTCGATGTGCGACGGGACGGGGTGCTGGAGCAGGATGCCGTGCACCTCCGGGTCCTGCGACAGGGCGGTGATGGCGGCCACGAGTTCCGCCGTCGTCGTGGTGGCGGGCAGGGCCACGTGCCGCGAGACGATGCCGGCCTTCTCGGACCGGCTGCGCTTCATGCGGACGTAGGTCACCGACGCGGGGTCGTCGCCGACCAGGACGGTCGCCAGGCACGGCGTCGTGCCGCTCTCCCGGGTGATCTGTGCGGCTCTGGCGGTGCTGTGCTCGACGATGCGGCGGGCGAGGCCCGCGCCATCCATGAGACGGGCGGTCTGCGTCTGGGACATCGGCTGCTCCTGAACGGTCGTCACGACTCGGCCCAGGCGCACGGCACGACGTTTTCCGGGCCGCTCCCCGGTGGTGCTCCACCTCAGCGCCAGTCACGACCCAAGACTCTGACTTCTAACAGTCGACCACGATCTGCGCAAGCCGGCGGACGACGCGGCGGGCGAGCGAGGTCTCCGCGAGCCCGCCGGGGCGATGTCGCCCTGGCCGCCCTCGCGCGCACCCACTTACGGACAGATGCCAAATTCCAGAGTTTACGCCCGACTCTGCACTTCACCACTCTTATCCATTTTATTCCGAACTTAATTAGAAATTGCTCTACCTGGATCGCAGGCCGGAAATCAAAGCTATAGCGCCCAAAAGGGGCGCACAGGGCCTTAAGGGCTACTTCCGGCATCAAGGAGATAACATGCTCAAGGAGATTAGCGCTGTCGGCGGGCTGGCGCTCGCAGCCGCCACAAGCCTGATGCTCACGAGTTCACCCGCATCGGCGCAGGTCCCAACCTGGAAACACCGGCATCACGCCCGCAGCGGCAACGTCAACGTGAACCGGAATATCAACCGGGTCACCGTGCGAGTCCACGCCGACAACAGGAATGACAATGTCGCGATCGCGGACGGTGGCTTCCGCCGCGGGTGCGGGGGCGGTCGTGGTTGCGGCTGGGGCGGCGGCGGCTGGGATGACGGCTGGAGCGACGGCTGGGACGACTGATACCAGGCGAGAGTCGGGCGCCGGTGAACTCCACCGGCGCCCGACTCGGTACAGGCCCTGGGCTTCCTCGTGATCACGATGCGCCCATGCCTCGAAAACGCGTTGAACCAGGGCGTACCGCTGGTGGAGGCTCTCGACCGTGCTTCGTGATGAGGATCCGTCGTGACGGGTGGCTGGACCGCCGATCTGCTCCTGGGCGGCATCGTCCTCCTGGGCGCGTCCGTCCAGCGGCTGGCCGGGATGGGATTCGCGCTGGTCGCGGCGCCCGCGCTCGTGCTGCTTCTCGGCCCCTCCCAGGGAGTGCTGCTGTCGAACGCCGCCTCGGGTGTGATCAGTGTGATCGGGCTGGTGGACGGATGGCGGCGGGTCCGGCTGGGCGCGATGGTGCCGCTGGTCGCCGCGGCCGCCTGCACGGTGCCGGCCGGGGCCTGGGTCGCCGCTCGCCTGCCTCAGCAGGTGCTGCTCGCCGGGATGGGCGCGCTGGTGACCGCGGCGGTGCTGCTCGTGATCGCGGGCACGCGGGTGCCCGCGCTGAGAGGCTCCGGAGGTGCGGTCGCCGCCGGCGCCGCGAGCGGTTTCATGAACTCCTCGGCCGGGGTCGGCGGCCCGGCGCTATCGCTGTACGCGGTGAACGCCGACTGGACGGTACGGGAGTTCGTCCCGAACGCGCAGTTCTACGGGGTCGCCGTGAACGCCCTGTCCCTCCTGGTCAAAGGCGTGCCGCGGCTCACCGGCCCCGCCTGGCTGCTGGTCACGGCCGCCCTCGCGGGCGGCGCCGTCGCCGGGCGGGCGCTCGGGGATCACATACCGGAACGCGGTGCGCGGCGGATCGTGCTGCTGCTCGCCCTGGCCGGCGGCCTCACCACGCTGGCCAAGGGCCTGTGGGAGCTGACGGTCACCTGATCGCCCGGCGGTCGCCGCACCCCGTACGGTCGCTCAGGTCAGCCGTCCGGCGGCTCGCAGGTCGTCGAAGATGATCTGATCCACCGGAGAGACGCGGTCGCGGTCGGCGTAGGACAGCCACACGACCTCCTCGATCTCGCTGCTGGGCGCGAGCGTGCCCTGGTAGTCGCCGGTGTAGCAGGTCATCCGGACCGTGACCCCGTCGGGATGACCGTGCGCCTGGGCCTCGTACGTCCCGAGGTGGGCGACGGTCTCCGGCACGATCGCGACGGTGAGCTCCTCCTCGATCTCTCGCGTCAGCGTCTGAGCGTCGCTCTCCCCCGCCTCGCGCTTGCCGCCGGGAAGGTAGAAGACGTCCTTGCCGTACGAGCGCGTGCTGAGGATCCTGCCGCCCTCGATCCGAATCCACGACACCTTGTCGATGACCGACATCTCGCGCTCCGATCCTGGACGGCCTTGCTCCCCCCGCACCCTACCGAGGCCACCGACCGCGGCGGGTCGGCGGCCGTCGCCCCCGGCCGGCGGGTCGGGCGCTATTCCGGCTCGCCGGGGCGGCCGCCGGGCATGACGTCGCGTTCGCCGGGGGCGATGACGCCGGCGCCGGTGTCGCGTGGGGTGCGCTGGACGGCGTTGAGGACGTGGTAGCCGAGCAGGACGGCGATGGTGCCGAGGGCGATGCCCTGCAGCGGGAAGTCCTTGGTGATCTTCAGCGTGACGTTGCCGATGGCCAGGATGATGCCCGCCGCCACGGGGACGAGGTTGACCGGGTCGCCGAAGTCGACGCGGCTCTCGATCCAGATCTTCGCGCCGAGCAGGCCGATCATCCCGTACAGCACGACCGTGATGCCGCCGAGGACGCCGCCGGGGGTCGCGGCGACCAGCGCGCCGAACTTCGGGCACAGGCCCACGAGGATCGCCACGATGGCGGCGACGTAGTAGGCGGCGGTCGAGTAGATCCTGGTCGCGGCCATGACGCCGATGTTCTCGGCGTACGTGGTGGTGGGCGCGCCGCCGACCCCGGTGGCCAGGATCGTGCCGAGGCCGTCGGCGGCGATGGCGCGGCCGAGGTACGGGTCGAGGTCCGCGCCGGTCATCGCGGCGACGGCCTTGACGTGGCCGGTGTTCTCCGCGATGAGCGCGATGACCGGCGGCAGCGCGACGAGGATCGCGGAGGTCTTGAAATCGGGGCCGTGGAGGTGCGGGAGGCCGAACCAGTCCGCCGCCTTCACCTTGCTCAGGTCGACACGGAAGTGGGAGGTGACCTTGCCGGTGCCGTCGGGCGCGGTGATCCGGCCGGCGGCCTTGTCGAGGATCCACGACAGGAGGAAGCCGAAGACCAGGCCGATCAGGACGGCGATCCGCGCCCAGAACCCGCGCAGCACGACGGCGCACAGGACGACGACGGCGAGGGTGGCGAGCGCGACCCACTGGTCCTGCGGCCAGTAGACGTTCGCGACGACCGGGGCGAGGTTGAAGCCGATCAGCATGACGACCGCGCCGGTGACGACCGGCGGGAAGATCCGGTGGATGATCCCGGCACCGAGCACGTGGATGACCAGGCCGACCACGGCCAGCACCGCGCCGGCGACGAGGATCGCGCCGGTCACGTTCGCGGTGGTGCCGCCCGCCGCGCGGATGGAGGCGACGGCGCCGACGAAGGACGCACTGGTGCCGAGGTAGCTGGGCACCTTCCCGGCGGTGATCAGCAGGAACATCATCGTGGCGATGCCCGACATCATGATCGCGAGGTTCGGGTCGAGGCCCATCACGACCGGGAACACGAAGGTCGCGCCGAACATGGCGATCACATGCTGGGCGCCGATGCCGACGGTACGGCCCCAGGACAGGCGCTCGTCCGGCGCGACCACCTCGCCCGGCGGGGGTGTGCGCCCGTCGCCGTGCAGTTTCCAGCCGATCGCCATGGAGTCCCCTCGGGTGGTCGACAGTTCGTCTCCGAGGTCTAAGTGTGGTCTCCTGCTCCGGGCGCGCGGACCGCGGGGCATTTCATGGCGTCTCCTCGGCCGTGGTGGAGGCGAGGCTCGGTGTCTCGGGGCGGCTGATCGGCCGGAACGTGACGAGGACGATCAGGAGGGCTCCGGCCGTGCACCAGGCGCCGATGACGGCCGAGGTGGGAAAGCGCTCGCTGAGGGCGCCGGTGGCCAGGATGGCGACGCCTTGGGAGATCTGGACCCCGCTGCTCATGACACCGTTCGCCCGGGTCCGGTATTCGTGCGGGACCGCCTGCTGGAACAGTCCATGTGCGGCGGGCACCAGCAGGGACATGGCCGCGCCGGACGCGGTGACCATGACCAGCACTCCCGCGAGTGGCGGATCGAGCAACCCGGGGATCAGGCTGAGGGGGGGCCAGGACCGCGAGCGGGCGGATCAGCCGGCGTCGGGTCCCTGGCCGCAGCAGCCGCGTCAGCAGCAGGCCGCCGATGGCGACACCGAGCGGGTGGGCGGCCATGATGAGACCCTGGGTCGCGCCACCGCCACCGAGCTCGGACGCCCAGGCGGCGGCCAGGCCCTCTGGCACGATCACGAACGAGACCACGCCGAAGATGATGAACGCGATCACCCGCATGACGGGGTCGCCGAAGACGACGGTGTATCCCTGCCGGGTCTCCCGCCACAGGCCGGAGCGGCGTGCGGCCGCGAGCGTCGCCGGGCGGAGCTTGACGTAACGGCGCAGCAGGAATGCCGAGCCGGCGAAAGTGGTGGCGTTCAGCAGCAGCGCGACGTTCGGGCTGTATCCGGCGATCACCCCTCCGGCGGCGTACCCGACGACCTGGCCGAGGTTGAAGATGGAGTTGTTGAAAGCGACGCCGAGCGTGTAGCGGTCGCCGGTGAGGATCTGCGGGAGCTGGGCGGAGCGGGCCGCCTCGAACGGAGGCCCGAACAGGCCGCTCACGAACAGCAGCAGGAGCATGACGGGCACGGGAACGCCCGGGATCGCGATCAGTCCCATGAGGGCCGTCCTGGCCAGATCGCAGGAGATCATCACCGAGCGTGAGGGGTATCGTTCGGCCACCGTCGCGAGCAACGGGCCCGCGGTGAGCCAGGGCAGATACCCCAGGGCGAAGGTCGCCGCCGACGCCAGTGCCGAGCCGGTGCGATCGAACACCAGCAGCGCCACCGCGGCCCTGCACAGATAATCCCCGACCCAGGACAGCGTGCTCGCGGCGAACACCGCACGGTATTCGACCAGCGCGAACAGATCCCGATAGACCGCCGGCCGGTCTTCGTCAGTCGGACGACTCATTCAATCTCCGCAGCACATTGAAGACGGCCGACCCCAGCCGAAGCCGAGGACCGACCGCCGCTCGCTCATCCGGAAAATTACGGCCACTCGGTGATTCTGACGTTCATCGTGCGCCTCCTTTCGTCTTCGCTGGATACGGCCGACCGCCGTCGGAGGTAGGGGGTCGGCCGCCGCTGAGGCGAATCGCGGGTTACGGCCACTCGGTGATTCTGACGTTCATTGCGCACCTCCTTCCGTCTTCCCGGGAGACGCCCGAATGATGATCTTGTGGCTCGGAGTCTTGCCGCGAACCGCACCGGCGTGGGAGGACCGCACGCGCCAACAGAGGGACCCCGCGCGCCAACCTCGGTCAGGTGGTCAGGTTCCAGCGCCGGACCGCGCGGCGCAGGGCGCGAACGTCGGAGTACCCCAGCTGTGCGGCCATGGCCGCACGCGATGTCCCCTCCCGCAGCAGCCGGGCGGCCTGGTCGCGCCGTACCGCGTCGACCTCCTGCCGCCAGCTCGTGCCGGCCTCCTCCAGACGGCGCTGGAGACTGCGCGGGCTCATCGCCAGCCGCCCCGCCACCGCGTGCAGGGACACCGTCCGGCCAGGCAGATCGGCGGTGATGGCCTCCCGCAGGAGATCACGCCATCCCGGCACACGGCCGGGCGCCGCGGTGATCGCATCGGCATGCGCGCGCAGGATCCGGGCCAGAACGGGATCGGCGCCCGGCAGCGGCTGCTCCAGATCGGCCGGGGCGAAGGTCATCGTGGTCCGGTCCTGGCCGAAATCGACCCGAGGAGTCCCGAACGCCTCGACCAGGTCGCGGTGACTGCGGGGCGGATCCCCGCAGAAACCCACATGCACCGGTGAGACCTCCGCCCCGAGTGTGTCCCGGGCTCGGTGCAACAGCACTCCGAGCGCGAATTCACGGATCAACGCGTTGGTCTCCGGGAAGGGGCTCCGGACCTGATACCGGACCGTCAGCTGCCCGTCGTCGCCGATCACATCGACGTCGTCGGTGCTGCCGTCGTCACTGACGACAGGGGAGTAACCGATGGCGGTGGTGAACCCCTCGCCCAGCGTCGCGGCCGTCTCGAACAGGTAGTCGGTCAGATACAGCCGTCCCCGGGTCCACCGGCTCGATACCCGCAGCCCAAGGTGGGGATCGGGAAACTCCAGGTGGCCGAGCCGCCACACGCTGGTCATCTGCGGCGTCGGCACCCGCGCGGTGTCGTCGCCCAGCGCCCAGACCGGCAACCCCACCCGGCGGCTCAACGCCGCGGCGTCGACGCCGAACCCCCGCAACGAGTGCAGAACGAACCGCGCGAGAGAGGTCGAGACCGTCCCTTGTGTCACCGATCCCCCAACAGCCGTGGGCCTCGACGAAGCCGAAACCTACACCTGCGGTGTCGCCGCGGGCGTGGTGGCCTCAGATCCCGCGCATGCGCAGGACGTGCAGCGCGAGGGTGAGGTTGAGGCGGAGATTCGCGTCGTCGGTGAACGGGCCCAGCAGGCGCTCCAGTTTGCCGATGCGGTACCGGAGCGTGTTGTAGTGGAAGTGCAGACGGCGGGCGGTCTCGGCGACGTTGAGGTTGGTCTCCAGCAGCACCTGCAGCGTGCGCCGCAGGTCGACCGCCTCCGGGTCCTGGTCCCCCGCGAGCTCGCCGAGGGTCTCCTGGACGAAGGCGTGCAGCTCGGCGGTGTCCTCCACCAGGCTGAGCAGCCGGAAGACGCCGAGCTCGTCGAAGTGCACGATGGCCCCGTCGCCGTGCATCTGCCGTCCGACCCGTACCGCCTTGACGGCCTGGTCGTAGGCGGACGGCAGGTCGGCGGACACCTGCGCGACGCGGCTCACCCCGACCGAGAAGGTCCGCTCCTGGTCGGCGAAGACCGCGGCGGCGTCCTTGGCCAGCGCCTGGACGTCGCAGGCGTCGGCGGCGACCACGGCGACGACCTCGCCCGAGAAACCGGCCACCGCGCCGCTGCGGTCGCGGCGCCTGACCGCCGAGGTCCAGGCGGCGACGAGCCGGTCCTGGAGCAGGCGCTCCTCCGGGCCGCGCGCGGTCCCGCGGTCGAGGGCGGCGACGAGGACGGTGGAGGGGCGGCCGAGGTCCCAGCCGAAGCTCGCGCTGTGGGCGACGACGTGCTCGTCGTCACCAGAGTCGCCGGTGAGCACGTCACGCAGGAAGTCCGCGCGGTACTTGCTCTCCACGGCGGACACGGCCTGCTGCTTGGTGATGACGAGGGCGACGACGGTGGCCGCGCGTTCGAGGATGCCGGCATCGGGTGCCGGCACTCCGATCGCCGCCATCCGGCCGTACGTGAAGCCTCCGGCCACGACGGGCGCGGCGACGTGCCCGCCGGACTCCTCCGTTCCCGGGTCGTCACACGTGACCGGCGCGATGGCCGGAGTGGGCCCGTCGGCTCCCGGGAGGAAGGGCGGGGCGGCGGCCGACCCCAGGGGCGGGAGGGCGTCGGGCGGCGTGGGGTCGCCGGCGTCCGGCGGTGTGGCCCGCAGCCGGGCCAGGAGCGCCTCGTCGCCGGAGGCCGCGAGCCGCCGGCCTTCGCCGTCCAGTACGGCCACGGCGGCGCCCAGGAGAGTGGCGACCTCGTCGGTGACCTCCTGGAGTCCGCCGCCGCACAGCACGATCTGCAGGAGGGCCCGGTGCACCTCCTCGCCGCGCGCCAGGACCGCGGCCTGCCGGTTGAGGATGTCGGTGAGCACCTGGTTGAGGATGTCGTCGAAGCCGACGTCCTCGGGCAGCAGGATGAGGGGGAGGTCGAGCCCGTCGGCCTGGTCGATCATCTCGGCCGGCAGGCGGTCGAGGTAGCGGCCGGGTTTGACCGCGAGGGCCGCGAGCCCGCACGTGTCGAGGTCGGCGACCAGGTGGCCGAGGGATTCCGGAGTGTTGCGGAGCGGATAGCCGGTGGTCAGCAGGAGCTCGTTGGGCTTGACCCAGGCGAGGACGTCCGGGACCTCCATGACGTTCAGGCGCTGTACGACGCGGCCGAGCCCGCCGGCCCCGGCGACGAGCCGGGCGTCCGCGAGGGTGGACAGGCCCAGAATCTCCCCGACGGACAGTCCGTAGGTCAGGGTGCCGGCGCCGTCGATTTGAAGAGTCGGAGGACGAGGTACCGAAAAAGACGACATGGCCGCCCCATCTGCCGAAGTTTCCCGCCGGTAACGATCACACGATGACGAGAAATACGAACGCTGGCAACCATCGTTGGCAGAATTATCCATACGGCCGTGGCCCGCGCCGGATTACGTTCACGACCGTGGCCGGGGGCGATCCCCGGAATCCCGTGCGGCGCGGACGGGCCCCGGGACGATCCGACCCAGCGCATCGCGGGAGGTCCGGATGAGGGTGTCCACCACCGCCGGGCGGCGGCGTGGCCCGCGTACCCCGCCCGCCTTGAGCCTGCCCGGCGCCGCCAGCCTCGGTGTCCGTGCCATGCTCGGCGGCCCGCGGCGTGCCGCCCGCGCGGTCGCCGTGTTCCCCTCAGCGGCCTATCTCCGCGTCGACGGCCCCACCGAGCCGATCATCCTCGCGCTCGTCACCTCCGACGCCGTACGGCCGCCGAACGCCGTGGTCCTGGCCACTCCGGCCCGTCAGGAGCCGTTCCGCGGCGTCCGCGAGGGTGACGTCGCGTTCGTCGGGGACGGTGGCGTGGAGGTCACCACGCGGCTGCGGGTACGGATCCGGCGCTGGTGGGACCCCACCCCCGTGCTCGGGCCGCTGTCGCTGGCCCGGCTCGCGCACGGTGCCCACGCGCTGGGCGAACTGACCGGACCATGGGGCCTCAGCGGCCACCCGGTGCCGGGCGTCCTCGCCGACAGCTGCGCGGACGGCGACCTCGCCCATGCCGTCGACGCGGCCGAGCGGATCGTCGGCCTCGGCCCGGGTCTGACGCCGAGCGGCGACGACGCGCTGGCCGGCCTCCTGCTCGCACTGCGCCTGCTCGGCGGGGCCGTGCCCGGCGGCGGACGCGCCGTCTGGCTCGCCGACTGGCTGGGCGCCGCCGTCACCGCGTACGCGTGCGAGCGCACGACCGCCCTGGCCGCGACCCTGCTGCAGTGCGCCGCGCGCGGTCAGGCGAGCGTGGAGACCGCCGCCGTGCTGCGCGGCATCGCCGGCCAGGAGCCCCTCGAGCCCGCCGCACGCCGCCTCATCGACATCAGGCACACCTCCGGCGCCGATGTCGCCTGGGGCCTGCTCACCGGCTGCCGCGCCGCTCTGGCGCTGAGCGCCCCGCGCCCGGACGCCGACCGCAGTCCGGACGGCTGACCGTCGCCCCTCCCCCGTCCCACGCGCAGCGGCCCAGCGCGGTTCGTCGTCATTGGCTCTTCTGGTGGGCCGGTCGTGATCAATACGCTCGGGCCTCATGGACCTGCTGCGTTCCGCGTGGAAGGCCGGCCCCGCCGCCGATCTGGGCGGATCGGTGCTGGTCAGCGTCACCGATTTCACCGCCGACCGGCTGCTCGATCTGCCGGGGATCGCCCGTGCCGGGTACCGCCTGCGCCGGTACTGGCCGGAGCTGGAGGGCGCGGTGGGCATGTGGCTCTGGACGCTACCGCGGGAACGGCGGGTGGGTTCGGTGTCCGTGTGGGCCGACGGCAGGGCTCTCCGCGGTTTCGTGAAACTGCCGGCCCACGTGGAGATCATGCGCAGGTACCGGGTGCGCGGCTCGATCAGAGCCACGATGTGGACGGCCGGAGAGTTCGACCCCGAGGAGATCTGGCGGTCCGCGCGGCGGCACCTGGCGGCAGGTGCGACGTCGCCTCCGGAGTCGACGACAATCGACGCATGACACTCTCGGGGAACCAGTACGAGATCGCCGCCGGGCCGTACGCCGCCGTCGTCACCGAGCAGGGCGGCGCGCTGCGCGCGCTCTCCCTGGACGGCCGGCCGCTGATCCTCACGCACGGCCCGGACGAGATGCCGCCCGCGGCCTCCGGGCAGCTGCTGTCGCCGTGGCCGAACCGCATCGACCGGGGACGCTATGAGTTCGGCGGCGAGACGTACCAGCTGCCCGTCAACGAGCACGAACGCGACAACGCGATCCACGGCCTCATCCGCCAGGAGTCCTGGGCGGTGGCCGGCCACGAGCCGCACCGGGTGCGCCTCACGTACCGGCTGCTCGGTCACACCGGCTATCCGTTCCGGCTGGACCTCGCCCTGGAGTACGCCCTCGACGCCGAGCGGGGCCTGACCGTACGCGTGTCGGCGCGCAACGCCGGTTCGCGGCCCGCGCCGTACGGGCACGGCGCGCACCCCTACCTCACCCTCGGCCGCCCGCTGGACGAGTGCGACCTCACGATTCCCGCCGACCGGTATCTCGAGGTAGACGACCGCGCCATCCCCGAGCCGGCCGCCCGGGACGTGGCCGGCACCCCGTACGACTTCCGGGAGGGACGTCCGCTCGGCGCCACGGAGATCGACAACCCGTACACCGGGCTGCGCCGTGACGCGGACGGGCGCGCGTGGATGCGCCTGGAGGACGGCACCCACTCGGTCGCGCTCTGGGCCGACGAGGCGCACCCGTGGCTGGAGATCTACACCGCCGACGAGACGCCCGCGGAGATGCGGCGTGCGGGATTGGGCGCGGAGCCGATGACCTGCCCGCCGAACGCCTTCGTCACCGGCACGGACCTCATCACGCTGAAGCCCGGCGCCGAGTTCAGCGGCTCCTGGGGCATCGTCGGCTCCTGACCGCCCGTTCCGCGTACGGGGAACCGGACCGGCCCCGCCTGGGGAACCGGTTCTGCGCGTTCGCGGCGATCCGGTCGGACCCATCGACGGCATCGGCAGAGACCGACTCCGATCCCCGGAGAACCGGGGCGGACCCGTTGGCGGTGTCGACGCGGGTGACACCGGTTCCGCGTGCTCGCGGGAACCGGTGGGCGCGGGCGGTGATCAGACTTCCGAGACGTGCGGCCGGACCGGGTCCGCTCGGCCGGCGATCGAACGCTGCCGGGCGGGCCCGGATCGGTAACGTGTGACGCGGTGTCTTTGGGAAGGAACTCCGTGAAGCTGACCCTGTCCTCCGTCGACGACCTGAGCGCCCGTGTCGAAGAGGCGCGAGCCGAGTACGAACGCCAGTACCCCGGCGAGCCGGAGCAGCGCCGGCCGGTGCACACCGTGTCCGTCCCGGCGGACCGCTTCACCGCCACGACCGCCGCCGACCTCGGCAAGGAGGCGCTGCGGCTGCTCGACGCGCACGCGCCCAGCGGCGCGGTGGCGGCCACCGCGTTCGGCATCGACGCGGCGCTCGGCGACACCGTACGCGAGCGGGTCGCCGCCAAGCTCGCCCGCGATCCCGTGGAGGACCTGCGCATCGACTTCGCCGACGGGTACGGCGTCCGCGACGACGCCGAGGAGGACGGGCACGTCGCCGCCGCCGTCGAGGCGGTCGCCCAGGCGTACGAGACGCGGTCCCTGCCGTACTACTGGGGGCTGCGGGTGAAGTCGTTCGCGGACGGCGGGCACGAGCGGGCCATGCGCACCCTCGACGGCTTCCTCACCGGCCTGGCCGAGCGGCTCGGCCGGCTGCCGGGCGGCTTCGTGATGACGTTCCCCAGGATCGTGTCGTCCGAGCATGTGCGGATCTTCGGCGACTTCCTCGGCCGGTTCGAGGAGGAGATCGGCCTGCCGGAGGGACTGCTGCGCTACGAGGTTCAGATCGAGACCCCGCAGTCGGTCAATCAGCTGCCGGAAATCCTCGGCGAGGCCGGGAAGCGGTTGAGCGTCGCCCACTTCGGCGTGCGCGGCTACACGGCCGCCCTCGGGCTGCCCCCGTCGGAGCAGCGCCTCGACCATCCGGCCTGCGACCACGCCCGGCACGTCATGCAGGTCGCCCTCTCCGGCACCGGCGTACGGCTGTCGGACGGGTCGGCGAACGTCGTCCCGGCCGGCGAGGAGGCCAAGGACGTGCACAAGGCATGGCGGCTGCACGCGGGCCTGGTTCGCTACTCCCTGCTACACGGCTTCTACCAGGGCTGGGACGAGCACGCCGCGCAGTTGCCGAGCCGGTACGCCGCGGTGTACGCCTACCTGCTGAACGGCCTGGACGACACCGTCGAACGGCTCCGCGCCCATCGTTCCGGGCAGGGCGACGGCGGCGACGACCCGGCGACCGTCGCGGCGCTGACCGCCCGGCTGCGGTCCGCGGTCGACTGCGGCGCCGTCGACCGCGACACCGTACGCGAGCTGATCGACTGACCGGAGAGCCCACCGGCCCGTCGGCCTCAGGGCCCGGCGCCGGCCGACCGGCAGGCGCACCGGCCCCGCAAGCACGACTCCACGCACGGACCGATCGGCCGATCGGCAGGCGCACCGGCCCCCCAGGCACGACTCCACGCACGGACCGATCGGCCGATCGGCGGGCCACCGGCCCTGAGGCACGGCGCGCGAACAGATCGGCGGGCCCACCAGTGCGTCGACCGCGATCCCAGACCGGATCCGGTCGGCCTACCGGTCCGCCACCGCGCCGGGGTGCAGCGCGGCGGCCTCGTCGACGCGCCGGTCCTCGCCCAGGTCGTCCACGCCCATGAACTGCCGCAGGTCGTCGATCGCCATGGTCTGCTCGCGGATCTTGGCCATGATGTCGCGGAGCGTGTGCACCACGACGAGGGTGGCCTCCGCCTGGGCGAGGGTGGCGTGGACCTGTGCCAGCGCCGGGTCGGGAGGCATCTGGTTGAGGGCGTTCTCGGCCTTCAACAGGTGGGAGGCGGCGGTGTCATTGTGGGTCACCCAGTGGTAGCCGGGTTCCTCCGGCCAGGCAGACGTCATAGCGGGCTGCTTACCTTCCCAGCCGGAGCGCATAGCGCCCTGGCGATCTTGTCCGAACCGTACACGGCCCCCCGTGCCTCGGTAGGACGCGCGAGTCCCGCCGGCGGTTGACGTCGCCGACGTCTCGATCCGACCTCCGTCTCAGCTGAGGCGCTGGAGGTCCTCGGGGGTGTCGATGTCGTCCGCGGCGGCGACGTCGTCGCAGGGGACGGCGACGACGAGCTCCGGGTGGGCGCGCAGGAAGCCGCGGGCGCCGACGTCTCCCGAGGCACCGGCCGCGGCCTCCGCGAAGTGCTCGTGGGCGATGAGGACCGGGTTGCGCGGCCGGCCGTCGTACGTGGCGACCGCGACCCGCGCTCCGGACTCGTGCGCCGCGCGCAGCCGGCGCACGGCCGCCGCAGTCACCCGTGGCTGGTCGACGAGCGCGATGACGACGGCCGGGCAGTCCGGCGCCAGCGCGGACAGCCCGGCGCGCAGCGACGACGCCATGCCGGTCCGCCAGTCCGGGTTGTGGATGACGACCGCACCGGCCACGTCGACCGCGGCCGCGCCGGTGACCACCACGATCGGGGTACAGCCCGCCTCATGGAGCATGCGCACCCCGCGGTCGACGAGCCGCACGCCGTCGATCTCGACCAGTGCCTTCGGTATGCCGAGCCGGCGCCCCTCTCCCGCGGCGAGCAACAGCCCCGCCGGTGCGCCAGCGTGCCTGATCCCCATCTGGGGAGCGTATCCATCCGCGTGGCCCCGGTCACGCCTCATCGGCACGCGGAGAGACGGCACGGTATGCCGCGAGATCGGTCAGCGGTGGCCGGCCACGGGCGGGAGCACACCGTGGGTGGCACGTTCGGGAGCGGCCACCGTTCCAGCGGCCACGGCGGCCCCGATCAGCGACGCGACGACGAGTCGGCGCATCACGGTCTTCCGGGTGTTCTGCGACATGATCGATCGGCCTTCTTCCCCGTTCGTCTGGACTCTTCCGAGTCTCGGCCGTGATCCACGCCCGCGCAGTAGGGCCAGGTCGACTCTTGGACGGTGGGGCCAGCCCCACCGGACGGCACACCTATGCGCACTCGAGACCGGCCGCAGGCGCGTGAGGGCGGTCGGCGCGGCGAAGTGGATATGCCGAAGTCAGGGATCCGCAGATCGTGTCGCGCGCCCAGCCCGTGCTCATCGAAGGAACCGACGGCTCGGTCCGTTCGTCACAGCAAAGCGGCACGAGCTTGGTCCAGCAGCCATTTCTCGGCGCGCCGCAGGCTCCAGCGATTCTCCTCGACCAGGGTGAAGTACGAGGAGTATCCGAAGTAGAACCACAGGATGTCGGTGGCGTCGGCGACGTCGACACCGTCATTGAGCGCACCGATGTCGGCGAGGCGGCGAGCGGTGAGGGCGAAGCCCTCACGGTAGCTGTCGGTCGCCGCGGCCAGCGACTCGGCGATATGCGCGTCGTGTGGCGCGGTCGCGAGCACCACCCGCATGACGTCGCCCCACTGCTCGCGCACCTCGCGGGTACCGGCGGCGGTCAGCCGCAGGATCTCCTCACCGTCGTCGAGGGCACCGACGTGCTGATAGGTGGTCTCGATGATCGGGGCGTTGAGCCAACCTTCCATCAACGTCCGCAGCAACCCGTGCTTGCCGCCGCAGACCGCGTAGACGGTGGCCGGCGCGACTCGGGCTCCGGCCGCGATGTCGTCGACCTTGGTGGCGAAGAACCCGGTCTCGGCGTACAGGCTGCGCGCGGTGTCGATGATCGCCTGACGAGTCTGGGCTGCGTAGTCCGCTCGTCGGCTGCTGCTGCGCGTGGTCTTCGGCACGGGTAAGAAGATACACATTCCAGCAACCGGACCGATGGTCTAGTCAGTCGAGGAGGACTCTTTAGATCAGAGTCCGACTCTGATAACTTGACCGGCCATGGAAGAACTCGACATCTGGAACGGGGCCGTCTCCGCACGACCTGCCGTGGTGCGGCGTTGCCATGACATCGACGAGGTGCGCGACGCCCTCAGACAGGCAGCCGCCGAGGGGTTGCCGTTGGCCGTGAGGGGCGGTGGCCACGACTGGGCCGGCCGAGCCGTGCGGCAGGACGGCCTGGTCATCGACCTGCGTGGCCTGCGGACCGTGCTGATCGACGGCGATGTGGCGCGGGTCGGTGGTGGCGCCACAGCAGCCGATCTGATCGCGGCGGCCGCCCCGGCCGGGAAGTCGGCGGCGACCGGCACCGTCGGCGGGGTGGGCATGGCCGGCCTCACCTTGGGCGGCGGTTACGGTCCGCTGTGCGGCATTGCCGGACTGGCGGCGGACAACCTGCTCAGCGCCGAGGTCGTGCTCGCCGACGGCACCGTCGTCACCGCGAGCGACGGCAGCCGGCCGGAGCTGTTCTGGGCCCTGCGCGGCGGTGGCGGCAACTTCGGCGTCGTCACGTCCATGGTGATCCGGTTGCAGCCGATCCCGCTCGTCTACGGCGGCACGATCCTCTTCCCGTTCACCCAGGCCCCCGATGTGCTCGCCGGGTTCGGTGAACTGGTCGCGTCGGCATCCGACGAACTGACCGCGCAGACCGGCGTCATCAGCGCGCCGGACGGCACACCCGTGTTGTTCGTCAAACCGACCTGGAGCAGCACACCCGACGAGGGCGCGCACTGGATCAAGCGCATCGAAGACCTCGGCGAGCCGATCATGTCGAGTGTGACCACGATGGACTATGGTGAACCGCTTCGGCGTGGCGACGAGGCGTTCGCCCGCGACGGACGGCACTACGCGTGCCGCACCCGCAACCTGGCCGCGCTCACGCCCGACGTGGCGCAGGCGCTCGTCACCGCGGCGACGGCGCGAACGTCGCCGCTCAGCGCGCTCAGCCTCCACCACTTCCACGGAGCGGCGACCCGAGTCCCGGTGACGAGCACCGCGTTCGGCCTGCGCCGCGAGCACTTCATGGTGGAGATCCTGGCGTCCTGGCGGCCGGGAGAGGGCGACGAGGCGGCGCACCGGCGATGGGCGGACACCACCGCGGACCTGCTGGAACCGCTCGCGCTACCGGGCGGATATCCCAACATGCTGGCAGGGGAACACCGTGACCAGACGGCGCACGCCTACGGCCCGAACGCCGAGCGTCTCGCGGCGGTGAAGAAGGAATTCGATCCCGACGGGGTATTCGTCGCCACACCGCTGCCGGATCGGCTCTGACCCGACCTGGCGACCACGGGCAGGAACCTCACGTCCCGACCACGCCGGCGCACCCACCGCGGGCACGCCGCCGACCGGTCCGGACCTGAGGTTCTCGACCGCCCGGCGGCCCGCGACCGGACGCCCGACCTCGCGTACGCCCGTAACCGTACGGGTGCTGATGTACGCCTAGCCCCCGTGGATCCGTCCGTCCGTCTCGCTGAGGGGGAGCCCGCTGCCGCCCCAGCGGAGCCGGATGAGCTCGGCCGCGACCGACACGGCGGTCTCCTCCGGGGTACGGGCGCCGATGTCCAGGCCGACGGGCGAGCGCAGCCGCGCGATCTCGTCATTGGTGACGCCCGCGTCCAGGAGCCGTTTGACCCGGTCGTCGTGGGTGCGCCGGGAGCCCATCGCCCCCACGTAGGCCGCCGGGGTGCGCAGCGCCACCTCCAGCAGCGGCACGTCGAACTTCGGGTCGTGGGTGAGCACGCAGATCACCGTGCGCTCGTCCACCTCCGTGTCGGCCAGGAAGCGGTGCGGCCACTTCACCACCACCTCGTCCGCCTCGGGGAAGCGCTTGGCGGTGGCGAAGATCGGCCGGGCGTCGCACACGGTCACGTGGTAGCCGAGGAACCGGCCCATCCGGACGACCGCCGCCGCGAAGTCGATCGCGCCGAAGACCAGCATGCGGGGAGGCGGCGCGAAGGAGTGCACGAAGACGGACAGCTCGTCGCGGCGGCGTTCGCCATCCGGTCCGTAGCGGCGGATGCCAGTGATCCCCTGGGCGAGCATCCCGCGGGCGTCGTCGTCGACGGCGGCGTCCAGGCGGTCGAGCCCCAGGGAGCCCGCCACGCGGTCGGGCCAGACGACGCGCCGGGCGCCGAGCTCCCGTGGCCCGGCGACGACGGTGGCGACCGCGACCGGCTCGTGCCGGTCGACCGAGGCCGTCACCTCCGCGAACTCCGGGAACGTCGCCGGTCCGACCGCCTCGACCAGCACGTCGAGCTGCCCGCCGCAGGTCAGGCCGACGGCGAAGGCGTCGTCGTCGCTGACGCCGTAGCGCTGGACGACCGGCCGCCCCGTCTCCAGGACCTCCTGCGCCAGTTCGTACACCGCGCCCTCGACGCAGCCACCCGAGACGCTGCCCACCACCTCTCCCCCGGTGGAGACGGCCATCGCGGCGCCCGGCGGGCGAGGCGCGCTGCGGAACGTGTCGACGACGGTCGCCAGACCGAACGTCTCCCCCACCGCATACCAGGTACGGATCTCCTCGAGCACGTCACGCATCGCCGATCACTCCCGCCAGTTCCTCAAGCGCCGCCAAGCTGTGCCCGGCCACGAAATCGTCAACATACGGCAGCGCCGCCGCCATCCCCGCCGTGAGCGGTTCGTACCCGGGCCGGCCCTTGTGCGGGTTCGCCCACACCACCCGGTGGGCGAGCCGGCGCAGCCGCGCCATCTGCGCGGCCAGCAGCGTGGCGTCCCCGCGTTCCCAGCCGTCGGAGGCGAGGACGACGACCGCGCCCCGCGCCATGCCGCGCTGGCCGAACCGGTCGAGGAACTCCTTCAGCTCCTCGCCGAGCCGGGTGCCGCCGCTCCAGTCGGGGATCGCGGACGACACCGCCCCCATCGCCGCGTCGGGTTCGCGCTGCCGCAGTTCACGGGTGACCCGGGTCAGCCTCGTGCCGACGGTGAACACCTCGGTGCTGCGCGGGGCGCAGCGTACGGCGGCGTGCGCGAAGCGCAGGAGGACGTCGGCGTACGGGCTCATGGAACCGCTGACGTCGACGAGCAGCACGACCCGGCGCGGGCGGGTCCGGTGCGCGCGGTGATGGAGCTGGGAGATCTCCCCGCCCCGCCGCAGGATCGAACGGACCGTCCGGCCGGGGTCGAGGCGGCCCCGATGGGCCGGGGTGAACCGCCGGGAGCGGCGGCGCGCCGAGACGTCGTCGAGGAGCGCGATCAGCCGGTGCACCTCGTCCCGTTCTTCGGCGCTGAGCCGGGCGACGTCGCGCCGGCGCAGGACCTCGGCCGTGCTGGCCGCCGCGACGCTCGGGTCGCCGCGCGCCTCCTGCCCGGCGGCCTCGGCCATCGCGACCGGCCGCGCGGCGACGACCGGCGGCCGGGCCATCCGGCGGACCGAGGCGGACTCCCCCGTGAAGTACGCGGCGAAGCACCGGTCGTAGCGCGGCAGGTCGGCGGGGTCGGCGCACAGGGTGAGCCGGCCCGCCCAGTACACGTCGCGCGCGTCCGTCACGTCCAGGCGGTCGAGCGCGCCGATCATCGCCTGGAGCCGTTCGGGATCGGCGTTCACCCCGGCCGCGCGCAACGTACGGGCGAAGCCGGTCAGCGTCCCGACCACGTCACGCGGGGACTCCGGCTCGGCCATGGTCAGGATCCGTTGAGCAGGACGTCGAGGCCCTTGACGACCCGTTCGGTGTCCTCGCGGTACTTCAGCACGGCGCCGAGCGTGACGGCGGCGGTGTCGGGGTCGAGGTCTCGTGCGCCGAGCGCGACGAGGGCCTCGGTCCAGTCGAGGCTCTCGGCGACGCCCGGGGTCTTGAGCAGGTCCAGGCCGCGCAGCCGGGCGGTGGCGCCGGCCACCTGGCGGACGAGCCGTTCGGAGGCCTCCGGGAGCCTCCGCCGGATGATCGCGACCTCGCGGTCGAACGCCGGGTGCTCGAGCCAGTGGTAGAGGCAGCGGCGTTTCAGCGCGTCGTGGACCTCGCGGGTGCGGTTCGACGTGACGATCACGACGGGCGGGTGCTCGGCCCGTACGGTGCCGAGTTCCGGGATCGAGATCGTGAAGTCGCTCAGCACCTCCAGCAGGAAGGCCTCGAACTCGTCGTCGGCGCGGTCGATCTCGTCGACCAGCAGCACGCTCGGGCGGTCCGCCGAGGAGGTCTCCAGTGCCCGCAGCAGCGGCCGGGCGACGAGGAAGCGCCGGTCGTACAGCTCCGATTCGAGGCGCTCGACGTCGGTCACGCCCGCCGCCTCCGCCGCCCGCAGGTGCAGGAGCTGGCGTGGGAAGTCCCAGTCGTAGAGCGCCTGCGCGGCGTCGAGGCCCTCGTAGCACTGCAGGCGGATGAGGGGGACGCCGAGGACGGCCGCGAGCGTCTTGGCGAGTTCGGTCTTGCCGACCCCGGCCTCGCCCTCGAGGAAGAGAGGACGCCTCATGCGCAGGCCGAGGAAGCAGGCGGTGGCGAGGCCCTCGTCGGCGAGGTACGCATGCCGGTCCAGCGCCTCGCTCAACGCCGTCGGTGAAGCGAAGTCAGATGCCTGGATTGCGGTGGTCTGCGGCACGCCTCAAGGCTACTTCTCCCGACAGAACCGTCCAGGTTCGTCACACACAGCGCACAAAGCACCCTTCTTGCCGTAACTCCCGAAATCGCCGCATGGCGGCCCACTACGCTCCGATGATCATGAAGCGAGCACCCCGACCGAGGAGTCGTTCGATGCGTTTGAGATCTCCGTTGCCGGCCGCAGCGGCGGCGATCGTGGCCATGGGGATCGCGGGGACCGCCTGCTCTCCGGCACAGCGGGCGTCGCAGACGGCCGCCGGCGCGACGGCCGCGGCGGCGAACCCGGGGCCGCTGCCGTTCCGGCTGCCCGCGCAGAGCGTCCTGCGCTCCTCGAAGCACAAGGTGTTCGCGCACTACTTCACGCCGTACCCGATCTCCCTGGACAACAAGGCCGCGGCGAGCGACTACTACACGAAGAACTACCTGTCGCCGACCGGTGAGAGCGGCAAGCACGCCGCGTACGGCGGACTTCTCCGCGACCGCCCGATCGGCCGCGCTCCCCTCAGCGGCGACTGGCAGCTGGAGGACATGAAGACCGAGGTACGGCGCGCCGCCGCGGCCGGTCTCGACGGCTTCACCGTGGACCTGCTGTCCGTGAGCTCCTCCAGCGCCAACTGGTCGCGCGTGAAGCTGCTGATCAAGGCCGCCGAGCAGGTCGACCCCGGCTTCGAGATCGTCCTGATGCCCGACATGAACGGCCTCGCGAACGTCAGTGCCGACGCGCTCGCCGCCGCCGTCGCGAGCGTCGCCAAGTCGCCCGCCGTCTACCACCTCGCCGACAAGCGCCTCGTCGTCTCACCGTTCAAGGCCGAGGGCAAGAGCGCGGCGTGGTGGTCGTCCTGGATGACGATCATGCGCGACAGGTACGACATCGAGGTCGCGCTCGTGCCGTGCTTCCTCAACTTCGGTTCGGGCGCCGACGCCTTCGCCGCCATCAGCTACGGCTTCTCCAACTGGGGCAACCGGAACCCGGCCGCCAACACCGGCCTCGCCGCGAACATCAGCCGCGCCCACAGGCTCGGCAAGATCTGGATGCAGCCGGTCTCGGTCCAGGACGAACGGCCGAACCAGGGCAAGTACGACGAGGCCGGCAACACCGAGAACCTGCGGCTGACGTGGAAGGCGGCGATCGACGGCGCCGACTGGGTGCAGATCCCCACCTGGAACGACTACTCCGAAGGCGCGCAGCTGTCGCCCTCGGCGAAGCACGGGTGGACCTATCTCGACCTGTCGTCGTACTACCTCACCCGGCTGAAGACCGGGAAGTACCCGGCCATCACCAAGGACGTCGTGTACGTCACGCACCGGACCCAGCCGGCCGCGGCCAGGCCGAAGGTCGCCGAGACCAGGCTCATGGCACTGCGCTCCGGCAGCACGCCCGCGCGCGACCAGGTCGAGGTGCTCACCATGCTCACCGGGGCCGCGAAGGTCACCGCGACCATCGGGGGCACCCCGCACACCTACAGCGCGCCGGCGGGCGTCCACGTCCAGACGTTCCCGCTGACGACGGGCACCAACAGCGTCTCGGTGACGCGGAACGGCGCGGTCACGGCGAAGGTCACCTCACCGTTCACCGTGACCTCCACGCCCCAGGTCCAGGACGAGCAGTACTACGGGGTGACCAGCGGCCGGTAGACCGGGTCCGCCGCGCGCTCCTGGGCCTCCACGACGACGTCGGCGTAGCGCTCGGTCCAGCGGCCGAGCGCGTCGATCGGCTCGAGCAGGCCGCGGCCGGCCTCGGTGAGCGCGTACTCGACGCGCGGCGGCGCCTCGGCGTACGTCCTGCGGGCCACCAGACCGGCGCGCTCCAGCCGGCGAAGCGTCTCGGTCAGCATCTTGCCGCTGATCCCGCCGATCACCTTGCGGAGCTCGACCGGCCGCATCGGCCCGTCGCGCAGCGCGTGCACCACGACGGCGTTCCAGGTGTTCGTCAGCAGGTCGAGCGCCAGCCGGGTCTGGCAGTCGGCGAGGAGCTCCTCGGTCATCCCTACGTCCTATCGCATCGGCCGGGTACCGAATGGTGCCTATCGGAATCCCTAGTGTCGCGTCCATGCGAATCGGGATTCTCGGATCGGGGAACATGGCCGACGCGCTCGGCACCCAGTGGGCGCGAGCGGGGCACGAGGTGCTCATCGGCGCGCGCGACGGTGAGAAGGCGACGCGGCTCGCGGCACGGATCGGGCCGGATGTGCGCTCGGGCGGCCTCGGCGACGCGGCGGGCTTCGGTGACGCCGTGCTGCTCGCCGTGGCGTACGAGGGCGTCAAGGACGTCCTCGCACAGGTCGGGGATGCCCTGCGCGGGCGAACGGTGATCGACTGCGTCAACGGCATCGTGCATCCGGGCGTCACGCTCGCCACCGGGAACGGCCCGTCCGTCGCCCGGCAGATCGCCGACGCGACCGGCGCCCACGTGGTCAAGGCGTTCAACCTGTGCCCCGACAGCGTGTGGCGGATGACGCCACCGCACTTCGACGGCCGCCCGCTGACCGTGCCGATCTGCGGCGACGACCCGGATGCCCTGGCGGGGGTACGGACCCTGGTCGCCGACCTCGGCTGCGTGCCGGCCGACGCCGGCGGCCTCGACCGGGCGGGCCTGCTGGAGGCCACGGCGGCGTTCGTGATCGGCCTGCACTTCTCCGGCGTCGACCCGCGCTCCGCCCTGCCTCCCCTCGCGTAGCCGGGTCCCTTTGTTCGAACCAATTTCGTCAAATGCGATCAAACGTAAGTCAGAATTCGGTTTTTAGGTAGATCACCAGCATCGGTGCTGGTTGCGACGGGTAGGGCCGCGATTGTGAGGGACTGCACGGATAGCGTCAGTCGTCCGCTGACCAGACCAGCAGTCCAGTCCGATATGGAATAGGAGAGGCCAATTATGCCGGCACCGCCACCTTACAAACCGCCTCCGTTGACGAACCCTACGTTCAACGACCCTCGGGTACGTCAGTGGCAGCAGCAGATGAAGGACCGCGGCTGGAGCATCGCGGTCGACAGTGACTACGGCGACGACAGCGAGAGGATCTGCAAGGCGTTCCAGAAGGAGAAGGGCCTGAAGGTGGATGGCATCGTCGGGCCGATCACCTGGAAGGCCACTTGGGAGGCGCCGGTCACGGCCGCCGCCAAGCACTGACCTATCGCTTGCAGACACCGGGCCACGCCCGTGTGATGCAGACGGCTATTAGGGCCGGCCGCCCCTCATCGGGTGGTCGGCTCGCGTCATGCCGTCACGGATCCTCGGGTTCCGCCTGCCGACGGCCCCGGCAGGCGGATACGGCACGTCGCACGGCTCGTATGGAAGGTCAGCGCCGCCAGGACGGCATGACGTCGAACATCGCCGCGGTCTTGGCGGGATCGCGGTCGACGAGTTCGTCGAGCACCTCGTCGATCCGCTTCATGATCGAGTCGTCGAGCCGCCGCCCGCTGACGGCGGCGTTCTCGGCGACCTGCTCCGGCCTCGAGGCGCCGATGATCGCCGCTGCGACGTTCGGGTTCTGCAGGACCCACGCCACGGCGAGCTGGGCCATGGTGAGCCCGGCCTCCTCGGCGATCGGCCGCAGCCGCTGGACCCGTTCGAGCACCGCGTCGGACATGTAGCGGCCGACGAAGCGCGAACCCCGCGCGTCATCGGCCCGCGACCCCGCGGGGGCCTCCCGGCCGGGCAGGTACTTGCCGGCGAGAACGCCCTGGGCGACCGGGGAGAACACGATCTGGCTCAGGCCGAGACGCTCACACGCGGGCACGACCTCCGGCTCGATGACGCGCCACAGCATGGAGTACTGCGGCTGGTTGGACACCAGCGGCACCCCCAGCGGACGGGCCAGTTCCTGCCCCTTCTCGATCTGGGCGGCCGTCCACTCCGACACCCCGATGTGCAGCGCCTTTCCCTGCCGCACCAGGTCGGCGAACGCCCGGATGGTCTCCTCGAGCGGAGTGTCCTCGTCGAAGCGATGCGCCTGGTAGAGATCGACGTAGTCGGTGCCGAGCCGCCGCAGCGAGGCGTGGCAGCTCTCCATGATGTGCTTGCGCGAGAGTCCCCGGTCGTTCGGGCCCGGACCGGTCGGCAGGCACACCTTCGTCGCGATCACGAGCGACTCGCGGCGGACCCCGGCCAGCGCGCGGCCGAGCACCTCTTCGGCGCGCCCCTGGGAGTAGATGTCGGCCGTGTCGAACGTCGTGATGCCGGCGTCCAGCGCCGCCCGGACGCATGCCGCCTGCGCGTCCTCCGCGATCTGACCGTCCAGCGTCAGCCAGTTCCCGAAGATGATCTCGCTGACCTTCAGCCCGCTGTGCCCCAGGTATCGATGCTCCACAGCGATCATCGTAACGACCCGCCTGCGGCCGACGACCGCCCCAGCCCGTCTACCGGCGGCGTCGACCCACGCTCCACCCGCTCTCATGGAGCGAAGATCCCCAAAAGAAAGAGCGGGCTAAAGACCCGAAGTCCTCACCCGCTCTGTTATGAGCGTATCCGCCTCAGTCCGAAAGGTCAACCTCGATCAAGGAATGGGGCCGGGAATCCACGTACCCGAAACCCTGAAGCGGACGCATTGACAAACGTGGGGCAACCGAGACGTTTCCGTGCCTCGGCAACAAACCTTCCCTTTGGACTCACCTTTGACGCGAGTCCCGCATCTGCTCGGTAGTCGAATCCAACCAGAGAGGTGAGAAGGTCTGCGAGTTGCAGAAGGTCGGATGCTCGCGAGTCCATCCGGATCAGCGACGGGATCACCAGGCGACCAAGCGTCGAGTTGACGGCGACCTGGACGTTCTCTTCGAAGGTGACCCCTTTGGGGGATGAGTAGTCGTCCGCGATCACCGAGATCAACTCTGCGCCGTCCACCGCATCGATGAGCAAGCGCGTAGCGACCGCCTCATACGCGTTGTAGGCACCTCCGCAGTACGCGACCACGTCGAAGTCTTCGCGATCGACGATGCAGGAGCTGAAGCTCAGGGTCCCTTCCGCGAGTGCGGCGACCAGAAGATCGACCATCCCCATGTGATGCCGACGCGTCGCGGCCGTCATCCGCGCAAAATGAATCTCTTGGTAGAAATGGGCGCGATCACGGTACAGACGAACTTTTCGGGCGAGCTCCGCCGCAGCCCAGGTTTTCATGCATCCGAGAACGAAAAAACGATCATTACTGACACTCCCCGACTCATCGATGAAGGCTGCAGCACTCGGATGTCCCACCGACAGGAAAGTTTCACTTGTCATGTCATTACTGTAGCGATCGAGAGAGCCGACCCGGGTCATGCCCAATTTTGGGACAGCCCACGACCACATGCAATGCCCGACTATATCCGCAAAGATGGTGAATTACCCCTGCGTGAATCTGGGTTAGAAAATCGATCACGGGTGGAGCGGGGACGGCGTCCTCCGAGCGGAGGCGGTCATCTCGATCGGGCTTCGCTCATACCGGCTACTCGGGCGAACTCGCGGATCATCGGGTTCTGCGCGCCGGCGAGCCACGCGGGCGCGCAGATCATCGGCGGTAGGCCGGACACCGGCACGCTGACGACGTGGGGGTTGTCGGGGCGCAGCGAGGCGACCGTCAGGTGGACCGCGTCCCCCTCGGCCGCCAGGATGATCGCCTCTTCGATGGACGCGGAGGCGTAGCGGGCGACGCGTCGGAGCGGCACTCCGCTCGGAGTGGTACGAGGAATCCAGAGGTCGGCGATCCGCTCCGGCATGCTGCTCGGGTAGAGCAGATCGTGGTCGGCCAGCTCCTCGACGTCGACGACGGCGCGCCGGGCCAGCGGATGCCCGGTCCCCACCAGTACCGCACGCTCGTCCCGCAGCAACACGGGTCCGACGCGTACGCCCAGGTCCCGGACCATCGCGAGGTCGGCGGGCAGCCAGCCGACGAAGACGTCCACCGGCCACTCGTCGCCCCAGCGGGACGGGTCGGTGTTGGGGTGCGCGGACCGCACCACGGCGCACTGGGGATGGGCCCGCTCGAAGGCCCTGATCGGCCGGTCGGCCACACCTTCGGGCAGGCTCGTCGAAACGCCGACGCGCAGCACGCCGGGCCGTACGCTCCGCTGGGCCTCGGACAACGCCCGCTCCATCCGGTCGTACGCGGGCCGCAGCTCCTCCTCCAGCCGTTCGCCCAGCGGCGTCAGCCGGACCCGTCTGCTCGTCCGCTCGAACAGCGGACCGCCGACCCGGCGTTCGAGCGCGCGCACCGCCTGGCTGACACGAGGAGTGGAGATGCCCAGATGGGCCGCTGCCTGCCCGAAGTGCAGCTCGCGGGCCACCGCCAGGAACGCCTCGATCTCCCGGATCTCCATACGCCCATTGTGTCGCCCTGATTAACGATCGTGGCGCGATCCGTCGTTGATCAGCGGTCTCGGGGCGACGAGCCTGGAAGGACTATGGGACTCGAAGAGCAACTTCCCGGGGGCTTCCTGCTCACGACGGTCGAGGCGGTTGCCGGCCTGGCGCGTAAGTCGTCGATGTGGCCGATGACGTTCGGCCTCGCGTGCTGCGGGATGGAACTGATGGCCGTCGGCGATCCGCGCCACGACTTCGCCCGATTCGGTATGGAGCGCCCGTCCGGCTCGCCGCGCCAGGCGGACCTCATGGTCGTCGCCGGGCGCGTCAGCCAGAAGATGGCACCGGTGCTGCGGCAGCTCTACGACCAGATGGCCGCGCCGAAGTGGGTCATCGCGATGGGCGTCTGCGCTTCGTCGGGCGGGATGTTCAACAACTACGCCGTCGTGCAGGGCGTCGACCACATCGTGCCGGTCGACATCTACCTGCCCGGCTGCCCGCCGCGCCCGGAGATGCTGCTGGACGCGATCGTCAAACTGCACGACAAGGTCCAGAACGCCAAGCTGGGCGCGCACCGGCGCGCCGAGATCGTCGCCGAGGAGCGCGCCCGCGTGACGGGGCTCCCACTGATCGACGTGTCCCCGGCTCAGGTCTGAATCACCGGTCCGTCCCGCAAAGCAGACACCCCCGCCCGGCCGTGCCGGCCGGCGGGGGTGCGAGTGAGTGAAACAACCAGTTCCTAGCCGGCCCGTTCGACGACGGCCACCTCGACACAGTCGCCGCCGTTGGCCGTGCTCTGCGTGGCCTTCCGCCACGCCACCACCAGCTCCACGCAGTTGCCGCCGTTCGCCGTGCTACGTGCGGCCTTCCGCCACGTCAGGTCGTCCATTGCTCCGACTTCCTCCGGATGAGCTCGATCGACTGCCGCCTTGGGAGGGCGTCCGCCCGGAACACTTCGAACATACGCCGCAGCGTTGCCACCTCGTGTTGGCGCTCGACCACCTCTCCGCTGAGCTGACTGTCAACGTATGCCAGCTCTGTGCCGCCGTCGAGGGTCGCGATCGCGAAAGGACCGGTGAACCCGGCGCACGTCTCGGCGCTCGCCGGAACGATCTGGACGAGCACGTTCTCCCGCTCGGCGATGGTCGCAAGGTGCAGGAGCTGATCGGCCATGACCTTGGCTCCGCCGACGTTCTGGCCGAGCACGCTCTCGGCAATGACGGCGACGAGGACGGGCGGGGAGTCCTCCCGGGTGAGGATCTTCTGGCGGTCCAGCCGCGCGGCCACCATGTCGTCCAGGTCAGCGATGTCGTACGGACCCGCCCGCAGCACCGCACGTGCGTAGTCCTCGTTCTGCAGTAGACCAGGGACGACGGTCGACTGGAACGACAGCAGCGAGGTGGCCCGGCGTTCGACCGCGAGCCACTTGTCCAGCCACTCGGGCGGGACCTCCCCGGCGACGAGTTCGTCGATGACGCGGACCAGGATGTCGCCCAGGCCCAGGATCGGCAGGAGACGCTCGAGGTGCTCCGGCCGCGGCAGGATCCGGGAGGTCTCCCACGAGGCGACCAGGGAGTCCGAGACGTAGAGGGATTTCGCCACGGCCGCCCGCGTCAGCCCCTTCGCCTCGCGAGCGCGGCGAAGCTCCTTGGCGACGAACACCCGCGCCGTCATCCGATTTCCGCTCATCGGCCCGCGTCCCTTCGTACGAAATGGTGAGCGCCCTATTCGCCCGGTAACAGTGGAGCGCTCCTTAGCGTACGCACGTGAACACTCTCTGTGGTCGATTGTTGAGAAATCAGCGGACTCCGTTTGACGCTCATACTGGCTAACCGCTATCTATTAGCTAGCCGTTAGGGAGGCGTGCAAGGCGCATGAACGAGTTGGGCGGTGTGCTGCAGGTCCGTGGCCTGTTCAAGGAGCATGGCCAGGGGCAGAGTCTGGTTCGCGCGGTCGGTGGAGTCGACCTGGACGTACGGGCGGGACAGATGCTGGCGGTGATGGGGCCCAGCGGCTGCGGGAAGTCCACACTGCTGCACCTGCTGGGAGGCCTCGAGCGGCCCACCGATGGGCAGGTGTGGCTGGCCGGCCGGCGCATCGACACCGTGAACGAGCGGGGCCTGGCCCGGCTGCGGCGCCGGTCGGTGGGGTTCGTCTTCCAGGCATTCCATCTGGTGGAGGAGCTGTCGGCGGCGGAGAACGTGGAGCTGCCCGTGCTCTTGGCCGGGCGCTCGGCGCGCGCGGCCAGGCGCCGCGCGGCCTTTCTGCTGGAGCGGTTCGGGCTCGCCGACCGCGGCCGGCATCTGCCCTGGCAGCTGTCGGGGGGCCAGCGTCAGCGGGTGGCCATCGCCCGCGCCATGGCCAACGAACCGCTGGTCCTGTTGGCCGACGAGCCGACCGGGAACCTGGACACCGCGGCGACGCTCGATGTGCTGCGGCTCTTCGCGGACCTGCGTGCCGCGGGCCAGACCCTCGTGGTCGTCACGCATGACGAGCGGGTCGCGGCCATCGCGGACCGGCTGGTCTCGATGCGCGACGGAGTGTTGGTCGACGACATCCGACCGGCAGGCGGCACCAGGCGGCTCAGCGACCTGTTCGGACTGGAGGGCTGAAGGCCGTGGGCCGCATCCTGCTCGTGTTCCGCCTCGTCCTGGCCGACGTGCGCCGACATCCCGCCCAGGCGGTGATGCTCGTGATCTCGATAACCGCCGCCACCGCCATGCTGAGCCTGGGCATGTCACTGCACGGCGCGACCGACACGCTCTACCGGCATACCCGTGCGGCCACCGCCGGTCCGGACTTCGTGGCGTTCTCCCCTGGCACCGACCGGACCGCGACCTCGGCCCTGACCTCGTTGGCACACGCTCCCGAAGTCGTCGCCCACAGCGGACCGTACCGCCAGTTCTCTACGACCCTCACGGCGCACGGCGCCACGTCGAACGTGGTGGTACAAGGCGCCGACGCGACACCGGGCCCGATCGACCGCCCCTTGGTGACCTCGGGCACCTGGGTACGCCCCGGAGGCGTCGTGATCGAACGCGGCTTCGCCAACGCTCTGGGCGTCCACGTCGGCGACCACGTCACCGTCGCCGGCCGCTCGCTTCCGATCGCCGGAATCGCCGTGACCGCGGCTTACACCGTCTACCCGTTCGCGCAGATGGGGGCCGAGGGACCGAGCGACAACAGCGGTCTGGTCTGGCTGAGCGAGCCGGACACTCGGACGCTGGTCTCCGCGAAACTGTCGGTGACCTCCGCCATCTACCTGAAGCTGCGCGACCCCGCCGCGACCCAAGCGTTCCTGGACTCACACAGGGCGTCCGTGGATCCCGACCAGACCACCACGCACTTCGTCACCTGGCAGTTCATGGCCACCCAGGACTCCGTCATGCTCAAGGACAGCCAGCCGATCCTGGTCATCGGCAGCTGGCTGCTCTGCTTCCTGGCCATCGCCGGCGTGGCCACTCTGGCCGCGGGACGCGCCGCCAAGCAGACCCGCCGGGTGGGACTGCTCAAGGCCGTCGGCGCCACACCCGGCCTCATCGCCGCCGTCCTGCTCGCCGAATACCTGCCCCTGGGACTGATCGCCGACGCGCTCGGGCTGACGGTCGCTCGGCTCGCCGAGCCCGCCATCATCAACCCCACCGCCAGCCTGATCACCGCCGCCACCGGACCGACCGGCACCACCATCGCCGTCACGACCGTCATCGCCCTGGCCGTGGCGGCCCTCACCACCCTCGGCCCGACCATCCGGGCACTGCGCACCGAAACCATCGCCGCACTCGCCGACACCGCCCACCAGCCCCAGCACCGAGCCCACCTGACCAGAATCTCCGCGCTGCTGCCGACCCCACTCCTGCTCGGGCTACGACTGATCGCCCGCCGACCCGGCCGCGCGTTCCTGCACGCCTGCAACATGACGGCCACACTGACCACGATCACCGCCCTGCTGATTCAATACGTCCAGCCCGCCAGGGGCTACGGCCTGGACGGTTCTTCCAGCCTGACCAATCTGAAGGCCGACCAAGGACGCCACATGATGCTGGCCGTCACCGCCGCGCTGATCATCCTCGCCGTCATCAACACCATCACCATCACGTGGACCACAGCGCAGGAAGCCCGCCCCACCATGGCCATCGCACGCACCCTCGGCGCCACCCCCGGACAGATCACCGCCGGACTGTCCACCGCGCAACTACTTCCGACGCTGCCCGGCGCCCTCGCCGGCATTCCCATGGGCATCGTCCTGTGTCTGCCCTTCAGCGCCGGAAACGTGGTCTGGCCGCCCGCATGGCTGCTGTTCACCACCGCACTCGCCGCCCTACCGGCAACAGCCGCACTCACCGCCGTACCCGCCCGCCTCGCAGCCCGCAGATCCGTCGCACAGACCCTCAGCGCCGAAGCAACGTGAGCGTCGACCGGTCCACGGACCTTTCGGTCGAGCCGTGCGGCCCGCTCGCCGTGGCTGGATCGCCTGGATCGGGCCTCAGTGGGCCGCCGGGATCTGGAGGCGTCCGTCGTGGACTTCGGCGACCCGGTCGGCGACGGCGAGGTGGGCACGGTCGTGGGTGACCAGGACGGTCGCGGTGGCCCGTTGGCGGGTGAGACGGGTGATCAGATCGATGATCGCGGCGCCGCGTTCATGGTCGAGGGCGCTGGTGGGTTCGTCGACCAGGAGGACAGTGGGATCGTTCATCAGGGCACGGGCGATGTTGACCCGCTGACGCTGACCGCCGGACAGCCGGTGGGGGCGGCGGTCGGCCTGGTCCGCCAGGCCGACCGCGTCGAGCAGTTCCATCGCCCGGAGCCGGGCTCTGGCCGGGGAGCGACCGTCGATCCGGGCCATGACCTGGAGCTGTTCGGCGGCGGTGAGCGACGGGAGCAGGTTCGGCTGCTGGAAGACGATGCCGATCTTGTGGCGCCGCACGGCGGTCAGTTCGCCGCGGGTCAGCCCGGTGGTGACGATGCCGTCGATGGTGACGGTGCCGGCGTCGGGGGTGATGAGGGTCGCGGCGACGGCCAGCAGGCTGGACTTGCCGGAGCCGGAGGGGCCGACCAGGGCGGTGAGGCCGCCCTTGGGCACCTCCAGGTCGACGTGGTCCAGGGCGGTCAGGCGACCGTCGCCGTCAGGGTAGGTGAGGGTGATGTCGGTCAGTGTGAGGCTCAACGGGCGCTCCCCAGGGCGGTCAGCGGGTCGACTGAGGTGATGCGGCGGACGGACAAGGCGGCCCCGAGCGCACCGAGGAGGATCATCACGGTCGCGGGGAGAAGGATGGTCGCCGGAGTGAGGATGAACGGCACGGCCGAGCCCGCCACGACGGCGCCGAGGGCGACGGCGATGGCGGTACCGACGAGGGTGCCGCCGGTCAGCACGGCGATGGCTTGGCCGAGGGCGTCACGCAGGAGGTAGGCGGTGGAGGTGCCCAGCGCCTTGAGGATCGCGACGTCGGCGCTGCGCTGGATGGTCCATACGGTGAAGAAGGCGCCGATGACGAGCGCGGAGATGGCGAACAGGAAGCCGCGCATCAGTTGCAAGGAGCCGTTCTCGGAGGTGTAGGAGCCGATCGCGGTCAGCGAGTCGCCCTTGGACACCGTCCTGGTGCCCGCCGCTGTGTCGGCGGCCTTCACGTGGGTGCGCGTGGTGGTCTTCAGGGCGATGACGGTGGCCGTCGGCCCGTCCGTGGAACGGGTGGGCGGTGCGGTCTTCCGCCAGGTGTCCAGGCTGGTCCAGACGACCGGAGTGTGGCTGAAGTGCGCGTCCCCCCGCACGGCGGCGACGGTCAGTGTCCGCCCGGCGAGCGTGAGGGTGCCTCCGGGCCGTACACCGAGGTCCTCGGCGGCGGACGTGGAGACCACCACCGAGCGTTCGTCGATCCGGTCGCCGTCCGGCGCGAGTGCGGAGCCGGGCCGCACGCCGAAGGCCGAGACGCCGACGCTCCTGTCTCCGGCGACGGCCCGCGTCACGGTGATGCCCAGCGGCTCCGCGCTGGTCACGCCGGGCGTCTGGGCCCACTGCCGCCACTGCCGCGCGGCGACGGTGGAGTTCGAGTACGACAGGCCCTGTCCACCGCCGGGCGCGCCGAAGGCGATCCTGTCCGCGGGCAGATTGCTGATCGCGGAGATGTTCTGCCTGCCCAGGCCGGCGGTCAGCCCGGACAGCAGCCCGACCAGCACGGTGATCAGCACGATGACGGTCCCCATCAGGGCGAAGCGCCCCTTGGCGAACCTCAGGTCTCTCCAGGCCACGAACACGGCTTGGACCTGCCCTTTCGACGGTGGAAGCGGTACACCTCCACCGTCGCCGCCCCGCCCGGCCACGGCATCCGGCCCAGGACGGGACTTCCCGGCCCGAAGGGTGGCGGACGGGTTCTAACTTTCGATGGAGGCACCCATGGGCCTCGGCTTCTAGGCTGGACAGATCGTGAACAGCACCGCGCCCACCTTGGCCCTCACCATCCGGGCCCTGACCTGGTGCCTGCACCTCCTGGTCGCCGGCCTGCTCGCCCTCGCCGCCGCCCGGGCCGTGGCCGGCGGCGGGCCGCATGCCGCCCCTGTCGTGGCGGCGGCCGCGGCGCTGGGACTGGTGTACGCGGCCGGGCCGGTCCTGCCCCGTGTCCGGCGATCCCGCACGGCGGCGATGTTGTGGCTCGGCGCCGTGGGAGTCGTATGGTTGGTGCTGCTGACGCTGTCCGCCGACGCGGTGTGGGTCGCCTTTCCCTTGTACTTCCTGCAGTTGCACCTGCTGCCCCGCGGTGCCGGCCTCGCCACGGTGATCGCCACCGCGCTCGCGGCGATCACGGCCTTCGCCGCCCACCAGGGCACCTTCACACCGGCCGCCGCGATCGGCCCGGCCCTCGGCGCCGCCGTGGCGGTCGCGGTCGTGTGGGGGTATCAGGCCCTGTACCGGGAGGGCGAACGCCGCCGGAGGCTGATCGAGGAGCTCACCGCCACCCGCGCCGATCTGGCCGCCGCCCAGCACACCGCCGGGGTGCTGGCCGAGCGCGAGCGCCTGGCCCGAGAGATCCATGACACCCTCGCCCAGGGACTGTCCAGCATCCAGCTCCTCCTGCGCGCCACCGAACGGGCCCTTCCCGACCGGCCCGGCGCCGCCGCCCGCTACGTGGGTCAGGCCCGTCAGGCCGCAGTGGACAACCTCGCCGAGGCCCGCCGCTTCGTCGCCGCCCTCGCCCCGCCCGTGCTGGAGGGCACCACGCTGGCCGACGCGCTGGAGCGACTGTGCGCCACCACCTCCACCCGCCATCCGCTCACCGCGCGCTTCCACCTGGCCGGCGACCTGGTGCCCCTGCCGACCGCGCACGAGGTCGCCCTGCTCCGCGTGGCCCAGTCCGCCCTCGCCAACGTCGTCCAGCATGCCGACGCCGTCACCGCCGAGGTCACCTTGGGCTACCTCGGGAACCACGTCACCGTGGACATCGTCGACGACGGCGTCGGCTTCGACCCGGACCGGCCGCCCGTCCCCCATCCGGAGGGCGGTGGCTTCGGGCTCGCGGCCATGCGTGCCCGAGTGCGCGCTCTCGACGGCATCCTCACGATCGAGTCCACCCCCGGGAACGGCACCGCCCTGACCGCCCGGTTCGCCCTCCCCCGGACCGCCGCCCCCGAGGCCGAGGCGAACCCATGACCGACGCCACCATCCGCCTGCTGCTGGCCGACGACCACCCGGTGGTACGGGCCGGGCTACGCGCCGTGCTGGAGACCGAGCCCGGTATCACGGTGGTGGCGGAGGCGGCCACCGCGGAGGAGGCCGTCGCCCGCGCCGCCGACGGCGATGTGGACGTCGTCCTGATGGACCTGCAGTTCGGCCGGGGAATGAGCGGCGCGCAGGCGACCGCCGCCATCACCGCCCGTCTCGGAGCCCCCCGTGTCCTGATCGTCACGACCTACGACACCGACGCCGACGCTCTGGCCGCCATCGAGGCGGGCGCCACCGGCTACCTTCTCAAGGACGCTCCGCCCGAGGAACTCGCCGCCGCCGTACGTACCGCCGCGGCAGGCCGCACCATGCTGGCCCCCTCCGTCGCCGGCCGGCTCATGAACCGGTTGCGCAGCCCGGCGACCGCCCTGACCCGACGCGAGACCGAGGTCTTGGCCCTCGTCGCGGACGGCCTGTCCAACCAGGCGATCGGTCGACGGCTCCACCTCACCGAGGGCACCGTCAAGTCCCACCTGGCCCATGTCTACGCCAAGCTCGGTGTCGAATCCCGCACCTCCGCCGTTGCCGTCGCCACCGACCTCGGCCTCATCCGCCGCTGATCGGGACGCGTACGCGTCCGGGCGGTCACATGGTGCGCCGCGGTCGGGCTCAGCGGCCGATGACCGCGACGGCGGCGACCACCTACCGGACGAACTGACCAAAGTGGTTCTACCGGCCAGTAAGGCGTCGCCTCGTGGAAAGGGCGAGGGTGACGTCGATACCCGGATGCGCCGGCACGTCCGCCCCCGGGTCTAAAGTCCGAACGCCCGCGTCACTCGGCCGACCAGCTCGGCTTCGTTCATCGCGGTGTCGACCTCGATGACGGGCAGTTCGAGGCGCTTCGTCTCCTCGAAGAGGCGGTCCGTGAACATCCGGTCGCGCTCGAGCAGGTTGTGCCGGGCCAGCTCCGGGTTGCTGGTCTTGCGGGGGATCTCCCAGCCACGGCCGTCGAACGCCGTCCGGCGGAACTCTGGGGTCGGGAGGAGCCAGACCGCGTGGTCCTGCGCGGCGAGCAGCGGCTTGACGAGATGCGGCAGCAGCCGGAAGCCCTCGACGACGACGCCGGTCTCCGCCGGCAGGCGCAGCAGGTCTTCGACGATCAGGCCGAAGCCCTCGCCCCGGAACCAGTGGAAGGTCTCGAGCATGATCTCCGGAGACCGGTTCACCCAGCGCTCGTCCATGTCCATGGTCATGAACCTGCTCAGGTACGGGGCGTCCGCGGGCGTGCTGCGGCCGGCGTGGTCCGCCATCGTCTCGTCGGTCGAGTACACGTGCAGGCCGTGCCGGGAAGCGATGCGCCGGGTGATCGTCGACTTGCCCGCGCCGCTGCCACCGCCGATCCAGTAGACGTGCCGCAGTCGTGCACGCAGCGCCGCAGCGTCAGCGGCCTCGTCATATTGATCAGGTCTCACTCATCCCCCGTGTTACCCAACGCGGCCACCATCGGCTCGGGAGCGATCGCGGCCGTGCGCGTCTCAGCCAGTGCTATCACGGTCCTCGACTCCCCCGCGTAGGCCCCACTCGTCAAGACCGGAGTAGATGAACGCGGTGCGCGCCCTGGGAAAGGAGAGACACTCGGCCTCTCCCGAATAGATCGCCACCAACGAGTCGGTTCCCCGCCACCAGGTGTCCGCCAACCCCATCACCTCTCGCACCGGCTCGTAGGCGTCCAGCACAACGCCATCGACATCATCGCCGGTGACCTTCGTGATCTGCTTCGCCCACATGGATGCGTGGCGGGCCAGCGCGAGCGACTCCACCCATCCCTCGACGGTCGCATGAAGGGGCGTCCACCGATCCCCATGGATGCCGAACTCGCCAGAGGGCCCGATCATGAATGCATAGGGGACCGCGGTCCGCTGCAGCCCTGCTTCGAACCACCACCCTTCAGAGGATGAGCCTTCTGGCACGTCAGGATTGAAGTATTTGGGGCCTCCGTCGTACTTCGATGCGGGCGGCAAGAGGAGCCCGCCCCATCGCTCCTGATACGCCGCCATTCGGTCGATCACCGCCGCCGGGATCTCTCGCTCAAGCCACCACTGCCTGTGGTCTTCGACCGGCCGGACATCGACCTTGATGCCGTGGGCGCTGACGAAGGACCGGGCTCTCAGAGTCAGCCCCTCAGGCACGTCGTTGATCAGATCAAGATTCACCACGCGGACGCTACCGGGTGAGCCCGGGTGGGAAGAGGCGGCCTGCGGCCCGGTCTCCCGCCGAGGGTTTCCGGGGTCGAAACCACGAGAATCCTCGGCGGAAACGGGACGTCAGGGGCCCGTCGTCTCGCCGCGTTCGCGGATCAAGGCCGCCAGCTCGCCCAGAGCGCGGTTCGCGCGCTCGCCGTCGGAGGACTGGATGCCCATGACCGCGACGGTGGAGCCGTCGGCCAGGTCCAGGGAGGGCCAGGGTGCGCCCTCGGCCATGGACACGCCCAGCACCTCCGCCCACTCGTACTCGTGCGTGCGCAGCCCGTTGACGACCGTCACCCCGTCGGGGTCGGCCGTCACGCGGCTGCGGGCGAGCATGTGCAGGATCCCGGCGACGATCAGCCCGATCGCGACCAGGCCGATCCGGTCGCCGAGGCCCCAGAGGGCGGGCATGACCACGGCGAGGGCGATCATGCCGACGACGACCACCGTCGCAAGGACGTACGGGACGATTCTGGCCCGTCGTGGCCGCCACGTCGCCGTGGTCATGAGGGATCCGCCTTACGCAGGAATCAGTCGACGATCTTGGAGATCGGGATCTCGAGGATGTCGCGGGCGCCCGCCGCCTTGAGCGCCGGGATCAGGGTGTTGACGCCGTGCTTGGCGACGACGCTCTCGACCGCGTGCATCTCACCACCGGCCAGCGGGGTGACCGTCGGCGACGACATCGACGGAATGATCTCCAGGACCGACTCTAGCGCGCCGTTCTCGACGTTGAGCTTGAGCAGGACGTTGCCGCGGGCCCGGATCGCGCCCTGCAGCAGCAGCGCGATGTCCTCCATGGCCGCGCGCTTGTCGGCGTCCTCGTACGCCTCGCGGTTGGCGACCAGCTCGGTGTAGCTGGTCAGCAGGGTGTCGAGGATGCGCAGGCCGTTCTTGCGCAGCGAGGAGCCGGTCTCGGTGAGGTCGACGATCACGTCGACGATGTCGGGGACCTTCGCCTCGGTCGCGCCGTACGACGGCACGACCCGCGCCTTGACGCCGTGCTTGGCGAGAAAGCGCTCGGTCAGGGCGGGGAACTCGGTGGAGATCCGCACCCCTTCCGGCAGGTCGGAGACGGTCTGCCAGGGCGCGTCGTTCGGCACGGCCATGATGACGCGCACCGGGTTGGACGTGGCCTTGGAGTACTTCAGCTCGCCGAGCGAGACGACGTCGGCATTGGTCTCGGTGATCCAGTCGCGCCCGGTGATGCCGAGGTCGAACAGACCCTGCTCGAGGTAGGTCGGGATCTCCTGCGGCCGCAGGACGCGGACCCGGTCGATCCGCGGATCGTCGATCGAGGCGCGGTAGTCGCGATCGGAGCCGCGGCGGACGGTCAGGTCGGCGGCGTCGAACAGCTCGAACGTCGCCTTCTCCAGAGAGCCCTTGGGCAGCACGAGTGACAGCACGGTTGATGAACCTTTCTGCGAGAGATGGGTATCGCGGCGTCGACGCTCAGGAGCCCAGATGCTCCGCGTCATGCCGCGCGTGACCGTGGTGCCGAAGACCTCGCAGGGTCAGTGCCGTATCAAGAGCGGCCACGGTCGCCTCCATCCCTTTGTCCTCGTGGCTGTGGTCCAGCCCGCATCGGTCCAATGCCTGGTCGAGCGTCTCACATGTTAGTACCCCATTGCCCACCGGGGTGCCTTCGTCCAGGGCAACCCTCGTCAAACCCGCGGTGACGGAGTCGCAGACGTAGTCGAAATGCGGGGTTCCACCGCGGATGACCGTTCCCAGGCAGACGACCGCGTCGTTGTCGCGGGCGAGCTGCTGGGCGACGACCGGGATCTCGAGCGCGCCGGCCACGCGCACGACCACCGGCTCGGCGACGCGGCACTCCTTGGCCGTCGCGACGGCCCGCTCCAAGAGCTGGTCGGTGACCTGTGCGTGCCACCGGGTGCAGACGATGCCCAGCCGCAGCCCTGAGGCGTCGACGAAGGTCTCGTCCGGACGTCCGACTCCACTCATGCGCTCTCCTTCGTGGGACGCGCCGTGCTTTCGCTCCGCTCGGTCATCCCAGGTCTCCGATCGTGTGGCCGAGGCGGTCGCGCTTGGCGGCGAGGTAGCGCCGGTTGTGCTCGGTGACGGAGACGGGCAGCGACTCCCGTCCGCGTACCTCGACGCCGAAGCTCTCCAGCCCGGCGACCTTGGCCGGGTTGTTGGTCAGCACCCGGACGGACCGGATGCCGAGGTCGAGCAGCATCTGCGCCGCGTTGCCGTACTCGCGGGCGTCCACGGGCAGGCCGAGCTCGAGGTTGGCGTCGACGGTGTCGGAGCCGTCGTCCTGGCGCTGGTAAGCGCGCAGCTTGGCCAGCAGGCCGATGCCCCGGCCCTCGTGGCCGCGCAGGTACAGCAGCACTCCCCTGCCTTCGGCGGCGATCGCGGCCATCGCGGCCTCGAGCTGGGTGCCGCAGTCGCAGCGCTCGGAGCCGAGCACGTCGCCGGTCAGGCACTCCGAGTGGGCCCGGACGAGGACGTCCTCGCCGTCGCCCAGGTCGCCGTACACGAGGGCGATGTGCTCGCCGTCGTCCACCTCGCTGGCGTAGCCGACCGCGCGCCACATGCCGTGGCGGTTGGGGATCCGGGTCTCGGTGATGCGCTCGACCATCCGCTCGGTCCGCTTGCGGTACTCCACGAGCTGTTCGATCGAGATCAGCTTGAGGTCGTGCTCCTTGGCGAAGATCTCCAGCTGCGGCAGCCGCGCCATCGTGCCGTCGTCGTTGACGACCTCGGCCAGCACCCCGGCCGGGGTCAGCCCGGCCAGCCGCGCCAGGTCGACCGCCGCCTCGGTGTGCCCGCGACGCCGCAGCACCCCGCCGTCGCGGTAGCGCAGCGGGAAGATGTGGCCGGGCCGGACCAGCTCGTACGGCTCGGTCGCCGAGTCGGCGAGCGTGCGGATCGTGTGGGCGCGGTCGGCGGCGGAGATGCCGGTGTCCACGCCGTCGCGGGCGTCGACGCTGACGGTGTACGCCGTGCGCATCCGCTCGTTGTTGTGCGCCGTCATCAGGGGGATCTGCAGCCGGTCGAGGTCCGGGCCCTCCATCGGCACGCAGATCACGCCGCTGCTGTACCGGATCGTGAAGGCCACCAGCTCCGGCGTCGCCTTGGAGGCGGCGAAGATGAGGTCGCCTTCGTTCTCCCGGTCGGCGTCGTCGACGACGACCACCGCCTTGCCGGCCGCGATGTCCGCGATCGCATCTTCGACGCTGTCGAAACTCATGCCGCCACCACCTTGGGCTCGGTGTGCCGCCGCTGCCGGCGGTACTGCTTCAGCCAGTCACGGAAACCGGCGAGGACGAGAATGAAGAAGATCCCGTACGCCGCGCCGGAGACGTACAGCCCCGACTTGAACGCCAGGGGGACGCCGACCAGGTCGACGAGGACCCAGATGACCCAGAAGTCGACGAGCGCGCGGCTCTGCGCGAACGTCGCGACCGCGCTGCCGACGAAGATGTACGCGTTGGCCAGCGGCGACCAGGAGATCTGCAGCCAGGGGATGTTCGCGAACAGCAGGGCCACCGCGACGGTGCCCGCCGCGAGCACCCCGATGAGCGCGGTGCGTTCGCGCGGGGTGGCCGGGCGCACGGCCAGTTCCCGGCTCTTCCGGAGGCCGCGCAGCCACCGGACCCAGCCGTACGAGGCCAGTGCCAGGAACATCACCTGCTTGAGCGCGTTGCCCGGCGCGTGCGCGCTGAGCGAGGCGACGAGGAGGAGCGCCGCGCCGGCGATCTGCACGGGCCAGGTCCAGATCGTGCGGCGGATCGCCAGCAGGACCGTGCCCAGGGACAGGACGTTGCCCACCAGGTCGGTCCACAGGACCTTCTCGCCGAGGACGGTGACGCCCGCCTGGGTCCAGGAGCTCACCGGGACCCACCGGCCGTGACGAGCCGCTCGACGTACTTGGCGACGACGTCGACCTCGAGGTTGACCGGGTCGCCGGGGCCCTTGCGTCCCAGGGTGGTCAGCTCGAGCGTCGTCGGGATCAGCGCGATCGTGAAGGCGTCGTCGCGGGCCTCGACGACGGTGAGGCTGACGCCGTCGACCGTGATCGAGCCCTTCTCGACGACGTAGCGGGCCAGCTGCGGGGGCAGTTCGACCGTCACGACCTCCCAGCGGTCGCCGGGCTCGCGGGACACGACGCGGCCGACGCCGTCGACGTGGCCCTGGACGATGTGGCCGCCGAGCCGGTCGGTCGGCCGTACGGGGCGTTCGAGGTTGACCGGCGATCCGGGCTTCAGGCCGGCGAGGCTGGACCGGTCGAGCGTCTCCTTCATGACGTCGACGGTGAAGGCGTCGTCCTTGACGTCGGTCACGGTGAGGCAGACCCCGTTGACGGCGATGGACGCGCCGTGCACGGCGTCGGACACGACGAGCGGGCCGCGGACGGTGAGCCGGGCGGAGTCCGCCGCCGGTTCGAGCGCGACCACCTCGCCGAGTTCCTCGACGATTCCGGTGAACATTCAGTGCTCCCTTCGGGCCGCTACCGGCCGGGTGGGGGTTTCGGCGGCTTGCGGTACGGCGGTGACGCGCAGGTCCGGGCCGACCCGCGTGACGTCCTCGATCTGCAGGTGGTGGGCCTCGGCGAGCGTGCCGACGCCCGCCGCGCCGAGCGCGGTGGTGCCGGAGCCGAGGAGCGTGGGGGCGAGGTAGGCGACGACCCGGTCGACCAGTCCGGCGGCCAGGAACCCGCCGGCGAGCGTCGGGCCGCCTTCGAGGAGGACCGAGACGATCTGCCGGTCGCGCAGCTCGGCGAGGAGGGCGGCCAGGTCGAGCCCGCCGTCGCCGCGCGGCAGGCGGACGACGGCCGTGCGGGCCTCCAGCGCCGTGGTGTCGGCGTCCTCCGCGACGGCGATCAGCGTGGGGGCCTCGTCGTCCAGGATCCGGCTGGTCAGCGGCGTACGCGCCCGGCCGTCGACGACGACGCGCAACGGCCTGCGGGACATGAGCAGGTGATCGTGGCGCTGCACGCCCCGTACGGTCAGGCGGGGATCGTCGGCCAGCACGGTCCCGGCGCCGACGACGATCGCGTCGCAGCGGGCGCGGAGCTCGTGGACGTCGTGCCGGGCCTCCGGGCCGGTGATCCACTGGCTGGTGCCGTCGGCGGCGGCGGACCGGCCGTCCAGCGTCGCGGCGAACTTCCAGGTGACGTGCGGCCGGTTCAGCCGGGTGCGGGTGAGCCACTCGGCGTTGGCCCGCTCGGCCTCGTCGGCGAGCAGCCCGCCCTCGACCTCGATGCCCGCCTCGGCGAGCCGGCGGGCTCCGCCGCCCGCGACGGGGTCGGGGTCGGCGACCGCGTAGACGACACGCCGGACGCCGGCGTCGATGACGGCGAGGGTGCACGGGCCGGTACGGCCCTGGTGGTCGCAGGGTTCGAGGGTGACGACGAGAGTGCCGCCCTGGGCACGGCCCGCGGCCTCCCGGAGCGCGACGATCTCGGCGTGCGGTCCGCCGGCGTAGGCGTGGTACCCCTCGCCGACGACCTCTCCGGCGGCGTCGAGGACGACACAGCCGACGACGGGATTGGGGCTGGTCTCACCGCGGGCGCGGACGGCGAGCGCCAGCGCCCGGCGCATCGCCCGCTCCTGCGCGGGATGATCGGTCACCCGGGCCTCCCTCATCAGGCTCCGGGTGTGTGGCAAGGCCACAGATGCCATGCCCACGAAGGGCACGGCCGCGCGCTGCCTCCCATCCGGACTTTAACCGTCGGTCCCGGAGTTTCACCGGGTCAACCGGCCGATGGTTTCGGCCGGGTCGCGGACTGTCACCGCCGGTTCGGAATTTCACCGACCCCGGAGCACGCTTACTGACTCCCAACCAGTGTGCCACGCCGGGCATTCCACGCCATATGTGAGGATGCGCACGTCCACATCCGGCCAAGCAAGCGCTCGCTTGGTTAATTTTGAAACTTGGCTAGGCTAACGATGGCGCGGGCCGCCCCTGGTCCGATATAGATCGAATGTCGTTCTAGCGCGAAAGATGAGGCGGGCCGATGACGCAGCGGACGCAGTGGACGGAGCCTGGAGCGTTCCAGGTGGCACCGGGCGTGCACCGCATCCCCCTGCCCTTGCCGAGCGACGGCCTCCGCGCCGTCAACGTCTACGCGGTCGCGGGCGAGGACGGGCTGGTCCTGATCGACGGCGGCTGGGCCCTCGAGGAGTCCCGGCGGCAGCTCGAAACGGCGCTGAAGGAGATCGGGTACGGCCTCGGGGACATCACGCGGTTCCTCGTCACCCACGTCCACCGCGACCACTACACGCAGGCGGTGGCCGTCCGCCGGGAGTTCGGGACGCGGGTCAGCCTCGGCATCGGCGAACGCCCGACCCTGGAGCTCCTCACGGGGCCGCTCCGGCGCGAGGACTCCCCGCAGCTCGCGCAACTCCTTGTGTGCGGAGCGCGCCCGCTCGTCGAGCGCCTGAAGGCCGCCTGGCGGGAGGGCGGCCACGACGTCCTCGAGTGGGAGATGCCGGACGACTGGATCGACGGCCGTACGGAGCTGCCGCTGGGCGGCCGGGACCTCCTCGCCGTCCCCACGCCGGGCCACACCCGGGGGCATCTCGTCTTCGCCGACCTCGACGACGGGCTGATGTTCGCCGGCGACCACGTCCTGCCCCACATCACGCCGTCCATCGGTTTCGAGAGCGTTCCGGGCGCGTCCCCCCTCGGCGCGTACCTGGACTCCCTCCGGATCGTCCGGGAACTCCCCGACCTGCGGCTGCTCCCCGCCCACGGCCCCGTCACCGACAGCGTGCACGCCCGCGTCGACGCCCTCCTGGCCCACCACGCCGACCGCCTCGACGCCTGCGCGGCGGCCGTCACCGCGGGTTCGGGCACGGCGTACGAGACGGCCCGCGCCCTGACCTGGACCCGGCGAGAACGCCACTTCGACGACCTCGACATGTTCAACCAGATGCTGGCCACCACCGAGACCCAGGCGCACCTGCTGGTGCTCGTCACCCAAGGCCGGCTGCGCAGCCACCCGAACGGCGACGGCGCCGTGGTCTACGAAGCGTAGGACCGCGCCGTCACGGCCGGCGAGGCGCACGGACGCACCGTGACAGCCGCCGAGACGCAAGCGGCGGCCTCATGGCCGGTGAACCCGTGGCCCACCCACGCGACGCCGACCGGCGCCTACTCGGTATACGCGGCGGCCCGGTGAACTCGCGACCCGCTCGCGCGACGCCGACGAGGCCGACGAGGCGCGGGCGTGGGCGGTGCGGCATGAGCGGCGCGACGCGGACGCGGTGCGGTGCGACGCGAGCGTGAGCGGACGTAAGCGGTGCACGTAAGCGGTGCGACGCGGGCGTAGGCGGCGTGACGCGGGAGGTGCGATGCGGGCACGGTGCGGTGCGACGCGGTGCGGTGCGGTGCGGTGCGACCCGGTGCGGGCGGCGCGGTGTGAGGCGGCGGCCCGCGAACTCGTGACCCGCTCGCGCGACGGCGACGAGGCAGACACGGCGCGGCCTCGGCGCGACGCGGACGGTGCGACGCGGACGCCGCGACCCGGTGTGAGCGGCGCTGTGCGAGCGGCGCTGTGCGAGCGGCGCTGTGCGAGCGGCGCTGTGCGAGCGGCGCTGTGCGAGCGGCGCTGTGCGAGCGGCGCTGTGCGAGCGGCGCTGTGCGAGCGGCGCTGTGCGAGCGGCGCTGTGCGAGCGGCGCTGTGCGAGCGGCGCTGTGCGAGCGGCGCTGTGCGAGCGGCGCTGTGCGAGCGGCGCTGTGCGAGCGGCGCTGTGCGAGCGGCGCTGTGCGAGCGGCGCTGTGCGAGCGGCGCTCGCGGCTCGCTCAGGCAGGCGCAGGCTACGCGGTGTAGGCGGCGCTCGCCTGCTCGCGCAGGGAGCGGACGGCCTCGGCGGGGTCGTCGGCGGAGTAGACCGCCGAGCCCGCCACGAAGACGTCCGCGCCCGCCTCGGCGCAGCGCTCGATCGTCTCGGCGTTGACGCCGCCGTCGACCTGCAGCCAGACGTCCAGCTTCCGGCCCTTGATCAGCTCCCGGGCACGCCGCACCTTGGGCAGCACCACGTCGAGGAAAGACTGGCCGCCGAAGCCCGGCTCGACCGTCATCACGAGCATCATGTCGATCTCGGGCAGCAGGTCGGCGTACTGCTCGACGGCGGTGCCCGGGTTCAGCGCCAGCCCGGCACGCGCTCCCACCGAACGGATCGCCCGCAGCGTACGGATCGGGGCGCTCGCGGCCTCCGCGTGGATGGTCACGCTGGACGCGCCCGCCTCGGCGTAGCCGGGGGCCCACCGGTCCGGGTCCTCGATCATCAGGTGGCAGTCCAGCGGCAGCGGCGTGACCTTGAGCAGCGACTCGACCACCGGCAGCCCGATGGTGAGGTTGGGCACGAAGTGGTTGTCCATCACGTCGACGTGGATCCAGTCGGCGCTTGCGACGGCCGTCACCTCGTCGGCGAGGCGGGCGAAGTCGGCGGACAGGATGCTGGGAGCGATTTGCACGGCCATGATGCGCTCAAGTGTAGAGAGCCGCCGAGCGTCATCTGCGCACATGGGAGTCAAGCGTCATCTGCGCACATGGGAGGATCACAGGCGCCCGTCCACGGATGGCCCGTGCTCCGGAGCCGGAGGTGATCAGCGTGACCGATGCCCGGCGCGGCCATGCCGACGTCACCTGGGTCGACATCCCCCGGCGCAAGACCTGGTGGGCGGTCGGCATCGGATGGGGCCTGCTGCAGCCGGTCATCCTCGCGCTGTGCCTCTTCTGGGGCGGAGTCGCGGGCGTATCCGTGACCTGGACGCTGCTGCCTCACCTCCTGGGCATCCGGCACAGCGTCGGTGGCCTGCCCGTCGGGTTCATCATTGGACTCGCCGTCGGCCTCACCGTCATCCACAACGCTCGCATGTGGGTCCAGCGAGCGCGACTGCGCCGACTGCGAAAGCGCGGGAGCAGGGCGACGGCACGCGTGGCCGCCGTGGACCGGCGGTACCGCTATAACCCCAAGGGACCAGGCAGCACGTCCTACATCGTGCGCCTGGAGTGGATCGATCCCGAAACCGGGGCCGGGCACCGGTTCCGGCGCTGGTATCGCTTCATGGGGAAGGGATCCTCGGAGTTCGAGAAGGCCTGTTCCACCGGCGCCGAGGTCACCGTCCGATATCCGCCGGGCCGGGCGTCCCGGGCCGTCGTCGACCTCCCGTTCGCACCTGTCATGGCCGACCTGCTGGCCTGACGATCGCCCCGATTCGCGGGTGCCCGCCGCGTCGTCCTCGGCGCCCGGCGGTGTCAGCCGTGTGCCGTGCCGTCTTCGGCGCCCGACCGTGTCAGCCGTGTGCCGCGCCGTCCTCGACCCCCGACCGTGTCAGCCGTGTGCCGCGCCGTCCTCGACCCCCGACCGTGTCAGCCGTGTGCCGCGCCGTCCTCGACCCCCGACCGTGTCAGCCGTGTGCCGCGCCGTCCTCGACCCCCGACCGTGTCAGCCGTGTGCCGCGCCGTCCTCGACCCCCGACCGTGTCAGCCGTGTGCCGCGCCGTCCTCGACCCCCGACCGTGTCAGCCGTGTGCCGCGCCGTCCTCGACCCCCGACCGTGTCAGCCGTGTGCCGCGCCGTCCTCGACCCCCGACCGTGTCAGCCGTGTGCCGCGCCGTCCTCGACCCCCGACCGTGTCAGCCGTGTGCCGCGCCGTCCTCGGTGCCCGGCCGTGTCCGCCGTCAGCGCCGTCGGTCGACGCGGTCGACGTCCACGGCGGCCGCGGCGGACTTCAGCGCCTGGACGGTGACCGCGACCGAGGGGCGGCGTACGCTCGCCGTGCGCACGACCGCGTAGACGTAGCGGGTCATCGCCCGGGGCAGCCGGCGTACGGCGATCCCCGAAACGTCGGTGGTGAGGGCGAGACTGGGGATGGCGGCGATGCCGACGCCCCGGGCCACCAGGCCGAGGATCGTGCCGAGCCCCTCGAACTCCCACGGCACCGACGGGGCGCCGCCGACGTCGGCCAGGAGCCGGTCGAACGCCTGCCGTGACGGCTCACCGGGCGGGGCCGCCATCCAGGGCTCCTCGCGAAGCCGCCGCAGATCGAGCGAGACGGCCGGGTCGGCCGCCCAGTGGTCGGCGGGCACGACGAGGACGAGCGGGTCGTGCATCAGCAGCGAGAAGCGCAGGCTGCCGCCCCCGCGGGTGGGGAGCCGGCCCGTCCAGTCGTCGATCAGCGCGACGTCGACCTCGCCGGACCGCACCTGGGGCAGCCCGTCCCCGGAGCTCTGGCGGAGCTGGAACGTCAGGCCCGAGTGGCGGCGCAGGCTGTGCGCGAGGGCGGGGGCGAACGCGATCGCCGCCGTGGGGAAGGCGGTCAGGACCACGTGCCCGGACGGCTCCGGCTCGGCCATGTCCGCCTCGGCGAACTCGATCATCCGGAGGATGCGCTCGGCGTGGCCGGCGAGCCGGCGTCCGGCATCGGTCAGTTCGGCGCTGCGGGCGGTGCGGTCGAGGAGCGCCGTGCCGATCTCGCGCTCGAGCACGGCGAGTTGCTGGGAGACCGCCGACGGGGTGTAGCCCAGGGCCTTCGCCGTCGCGGCGATGCTGCCGCGCTCGGCGAACTCACGCAGCAGCCGGAGCCGCCGGACGTCAAGCATAAGCTCATCTTATGCATAGCAGCGGAAAGCCTCGCTTGTGATGATGCACCGCGAGACTCGACGATTGAGGAGTACGGCGCGCCGCGAACAACACCTCACACAAACGCCCCGCATCCATCAGGAGCGAAGATGCCAGTCGCAGTATCCGCGACTCTTGCCGCCAACGAGGCGCTCGAAGACAGACGACGGGCCGGCCTGCCGGTGCTGCCCCTCGCATTCGGCGAGGCCGGCCTGAACGTCCACCCGTCGCTCGAACGCGAGCTCGCCGCCGCCGCGGGCCGTGGCGCGTACGGCCCTGTCGCGGGCAGTGCCGCCCTGCGCGGCGCGGCCGCGGGCTACTGGCGCCGTCGCGGGCTGCGCGCGGACCCCGACCTGGTGGTCGCCGGCCCCGGCAGCAAACCGCTCCTGTACGCCCTGCTGCTCGCGATCGGCGGCAGCGTCGTCGTCCCGCGCCCCAGCTGGGTCAGCTACGCCGCGCAGACACGCCTGATGGGCACCGAACCGATCTTCGTCGCGACCCGGCCCGGCGAGGGCGGGGTGCCCGACCCCGACGCCCTGCCGGAGGTCGTGGCGCGCGCCCGCGCCGCCGGGCAGCCCGTCCGCAGCGTCGTCGTCACCATCCCCGACAACCCGACGGGCACCCTGGCCCGTCCCGAGACCGTACGCCGGCTCTGCGAGGCCGCCCGCGCGCTGGACCTGATCATCATCGCCGACGAGATCTACCGCGACCTCGTCTTCGACCAGGGGGCCGGGTTCCCGTCCCCGGCGCGGGTCGCGCCGGAGCGGACGGTGATCACCACGGCGCTGAGCAAGAGCCTCGCGCTCGGCGGCTGGCGCATCGGCGTGGCGCTGCTGCCGGAGGAGCTCAGTGGCCTGCGGGACCGGCTCGCCGCCGTCGCGAGCGAGATCTGGTCGAGCGCCTCCGGCCCCGTTCAGGAGGCGGCCGCCTACGCCTTCCGCGAGCCGGCGGAGATCGTCGACCGGATCGCGGCGAGCCGGCGGCTGCACGCCACGGTGGCGACCGCGGTGGCTGAGCGGTTCGCCGACGCCGGGGCGCGCGTGGCGATGCCGCAGGGCGGCTTCTACTGCTATCCGAGCCTCGACGAACCGGCGTTCGCGGATCTCGGCGACCGGTTCGGCGTCAAGACGGACACGGACCTGGCGGAGTTCCTCCTCGACGAGTACGGCGTCGGCGTCCTGCCGGGAAGCGCGTTCGGCGACCATCCTGAGGCGCTGCGCCTCCGCGTCGCGACCAGCCTGCTGTACGGCGAGACCCACGAGGAGCGCGAGGCCGCGCTCCTCACCCCGGACCCGCTCACGCTGCCCTGGATCGCGGACGCGTTGGAGCGTGCCACCGAGGTGCTCACGGACCTGTCCTCAAGCGTCCGCGAGCCGGTCCCGATCTCCGCCTGACGTCGCGCGCCCGGGCCGACGCCCCCAGGCGGGCGCGGCCCGGGCCGGGTGACCCACGGCGCTCAAACCCGCCTCTGGGTCAGGCGCGGCGGCGGAGCAGGGCGAGGAACATCGCGTCGGTGCCGTGCCGGTGCGGCCAGAACTGCGCGTACGGGCCGTCGCCCAGGTCCGGCACCTCCGTGAGGTGGGCGGGGGCGTCCAGGCGTTCGACGTCGTCGCGGTCGCGTAGCACGTCGTCGACGACGACCCTGGTCTCGGCCAGGTGCGGTGAGCAGGTGACGTACGCGACGACGCCGCCGGGGCGTACCGACTCCAGCGCAGAGGTGAGCAGCCGCCGTTGCAGCGGGCCGAGCTCGGCGACCGCCTGCGGGCCGCGCCGCCAGCGCGCCTCCGGGCGGCGGCGCAGCGCTCCCAGGCCGGTGCACGGAGCGTCGACGAGCACGCGGTCGAACGAGCCCGGTCGCCAGGCGGGCCGGGTGCCGTCCACCACGGCGGTGGCGCCCGCCGCGTCGACGCTGCCCGCGACGAGGCGGGCGCGGTGCGGCTGGACGTCGCAGGCGAGCAGGTGCGCGCCGCGCTCGCCCGCCAGGCCCGACAGCAGGCCGGCCTTGCCGCCCGGGCCCGCGCACAGGTCGAGCCAGCGGCGGTCGGGGCCGTCGAGCTCGGCGCGGACGAGGGCGAGGGCGACGAGCTGGCTGGCCTCGTCCTGGACCGCCGCGCGGCCCTCGGCGACCGCGGGGATCGCGCCGGGGTCGCCTTCGGCCAGGTAGGCGGCGTACGGGGAGTACGCGGCGGGCTCGCCGCCGAGCTCCTCGACGGTCGCGCGGCCGGGCCGGGCGACCAGCGTGACCCGGGGCCGGTCGTTGTCGGCGGCGAGGAGCGCCTCGATCTCGGCCGGCCCGACGGCGTCGCGCAGCGCGTTCACGATCCAGCGCGGATGGCTGTGCACGACCGCGAGGCGGGCCGTCTCGTTCTCGGGCGCCACGATGGCCAGCCAGGCGTCCAGGTCGCGGGCGGCGACCTTGCGCATCACCGCGTTCGCGAACTTCGCCTGGCCGGGGCCGGCCACCGACCGGGCCAGGTCGACGGTCGTGCCGACGGCGGCGTGCGCCGGGATGCGGGTGCGCAGCAGCTGGTGGGCGCCGAGCCGCAGGACGTTGAGCAGCGGTTGATCGATCTTGGCCACCGGGCGGTCGCTGCACACGTCGAGGATGGCGTCGTACGTGCCGCGCCCGCGCAGGGTGCCGTAGGTCAGCTCGGTCGCCAGCGCCGCGTCGCGGCCGGTCAGGCCGCGCTCGCGCAGCAGGGACGGCAGCAGCAGGTTGGCGTACGCGTCGCGGTCGTCGACCGCCTGGACGACGTCGAACGCGGTGCGGCGCACGGGGTCGCGCGGACGGCGTGGACGCTGCGCGGGACGACGGCTCGCCCCCGGTGCGGGGGTGCGGTGGGAATGCCGGGGAGGCATCAGATCAGCTCGTCCTCGTCGGTCGGGTGCACGCCGCGCGCCCAGTCCGCCGCGTCCATGCGCTGCTTGCCCTGCGGCTGGACCTGCCCGAGCAGCACCGGATGGGTGCCGGTTCCGGCGAAGACCTCGTGCTTTGAAGCGCGCAGCCGGCCCGGGGCGAGCGGCTCGGCGTCCGGTGCGGGCCGGACCGGGCCCAGCTTCAGTCGCTCGCCGTGGAACGTCGTCCAGGCCCCCGGCGCCGGCGTGCAGGCGCGGATCCGCCGGTCGACGTGCAGGGCGGCGCTGCTCCAGTCGACGCGGGCGTCGTCCGGGGTGAGCTTCGCGGCGTACGAGACGCCGTCGGCGGGCTGCGGGCGGGGCTCTAGCTTGCCGTCCTCGATGCCGTCCATCGTCGCGACGAGCAGGTGCGCGCCGGTCAGCGCCAGGCGGCCGAGCAGGTCGCCGCTGGTGTCCTCGGGCAGGATCGGCTCGGTGACGACGCCGTACACCGGCCCCGTGTCGAGGTCCACCTCGATCTGGAACGTCGCCGCGCCCGTGATGTCGTCGCCGTGCAGCACGGCGTGCTGCACGGGCGCCGCACCGCGCCAGGCGGGCAGCAGCGAGAAGTGAAGATTGACCCAGCCGTGCCGCGGGATGTCCAGCGCCGAACGCGGGATGAGCGCGCCGTACGCGACGACCGGGCAGCAGTCCGGCGCGATCTCACGCAGCCGGTCGAGGAACTCCGGCTCCTTCACCTTCGCGGGCTTGAGCACCTCGACGCCCGCCTCGGCCGCCTTCTGGGCGACAGGGCTCGGCGTCAGCCGGCGCCCGCGCCCGGCGGGCGCGTCGGGCCGGGTGACGACGGCGACGACCTCGTGCCGGGACTCCAGCAGCGCCGCCAGGGCGGGCACCGCGGTCTCCGGCGTTCCGGCGAATACCAGGCGCACTAGCGGTCTCCGTCCGCGCTCACAGAGCCTTGCCGAACGTGCTGTGCGGCGACTCCTTGACGATGGGCTTCGGCTCACCGAACCACTCGGCCTCGCGGATCGCCTTCATCGCGGCCTTGCGCTGCTCCTGGTCGAGCCGGTCGATGAAGATGATGCCGTCCAGGTGGTCGGTCTCGTGCTGGACGCAACGGGCCAGCAGGTCGGTGCCCTCCAGCACGATCGGCTCGCCGTACATGTTGAAGCCCTTGGCGACCACGCCGATGGCGCGTTTCGTCGGGAAGACCAGGCCGGGCAGCGACAGGCAGCCCTCGTCGCCCTCCTCCTGATCATCCGACAGGTCGAGGGTGGGGTTGACGACGTGGCCGAGCTGGTCGTCGACGTAGTACGTGAAGACCCGCAGGCCCACCCCGAGCTGGGGCGCGGCCAGCCCGACGCCCGGGGCCTCGAGCATCGTGTCGGACAGGTCCTTGACGAGCGTCCGGAGCTCCTTGTCGAAGTCCTTGACCGGATCCGCCGGGGTCCGCAGGACCGGGTCACCGAAGAGGCGGATGGGCTTGACTGCCACGTACGGCTCCGTTTCGACGTTCTGGGGCTTGAACACCTCAGTCTACGGACGTCCGGACACCGGAAGCGCTCAGATCAGCTCCAGCGGATCGATCTGGACCCGTACGACCTCGGCCGCCCTGCGGCACTCCGTGCGACCCGGACAGTCAGATCAGCTCCAGCGGATCGACCTGAACCCGGACGACGTCGGCGGCCTTGCGCGCGCTGCGCGCGGCCTGGGCCGCTTTGAGGCATCGCGCCAGGGCCACGCCCCGGGCGCGGTCGACCCGGACGAGCGCGCGTTCCTGGCCGTCGCCGACCTCGACCGGCCCCAGCACCTCCGCGTCGGGCGGGAGCCCGGCCGCCTCCACCAGCTCGCGGATGGCCTGCGGGCTCCCGGTCAGGGACGCCATGCGCACGGCGGGCGGGAAGCCGAGCTCGCGGCGTTCGGCGAGCTCGCGTTCGGCGAACGTCACCGGGTCCCAGCGGATCAGCGCCTGCACGGGTGTGAGGGCGCCGTCGGCGAGCACGATGACGGGGCCGCCGGAGCGTACGAGGGCGGCGGCGTCGGTCCAGCGGCGCATCGCCTCCTCCCCCGCCCGCAGGTCGGCGCGGCCGAGCAGCACCCAGCCGTCGAGCAGCAGCGCCGCGGCGTAGCCGTCGGCGGGCACCGGCTCGGCGCCCGGAGTGGCGACGACGAGCGCCGGCTCGGGGCCCACCGAGTCCAGCACGCCGTCCCGCCCCGAGGTGCGGACCGGCACGCCCGGGAAGGCCCGGCCGAGCTCTTCGGCGGTGCGCCGCGCCCCGACCACCACTGCCCGGACGTGCGGGCTCGAGCACTCCGGGCAGCGCCACATCCCGGCGATCCGCCCGCACCACCGGCAGTACGGCGCCGCGTGCCCCGAGGTCAGGGCGAGCGGCCCCTCGCACTCCGGGCAGCGCGCCGGGCCACGGCAGCGGGCGCAGGCCAGGGCGGGCACGTAGCCGCGTCGTGGCACCTGGACGAGCACCGGACCCGTCTCGAGGCCCTGCCGGGCCGCCCGGAACGCCAGGTGCGGCAGTCGCGCCGTGCGGGCCGCCTCGTCCCGGGCGAGCTCGGCGTCGTCACCGGCGGGCCGGACGTACGGCATCGACCGGCGCAGCCGGTCCCGGTCCGGGACGAGGGCGTGCGCCCAGCCGGTCTCGACGAGCTGGGTGGCGTCCGTCGTACGCGTGAACCCGCCGATGAGGGCACCGGCGCCGGCCCGGTGGGCGCGCAGCGCGAGGACCTCGCGGGCGTGCGGGTACGGGGCGTGCGGCTCGGCGTGGACGTCGTCCCCGTCGTCCCACAGCACCACGAGCCCCAGGTCGCGCACTGGCGCGAACATCGCGGCGCGCGTGCCCACGACGACCTTCACCTCACCGCGCAGAACGGTGAGCCAGCGGCGGTAGCGCTCGGCCGGACCGAGCTCGGCGGTGAGCGCGACGTGCCCCTCCACGCCCTCCTCCGCCCGCAGGGCCGCGTCGACCCGCGCCACCTCCCGGCCGTCGGCGACCACGATCAGGACCCCCTGCCCGCCGTCGAGCGTGGCACGGGCGGCACGGGCGACGAAGGCGGTCCAGTCCGTTCCGGGGAGGGCGGTCCAGACGGCATGGGGAGCACGCCCCGCCGTCAGCGCCGCGAGAAAGGACGGACCCGCCCGATAGGCCTCCCACGGCCCCGGGTCGAGGGGCGCGGCCGTCCTCTGACCGGCCCCACCACTCGCCGTCCCGCTCCGCCGCTCGGACGCCGCCTGAACGGCGGCGTCGCTCTCCGACCCGGAGGACGCCCGCTCGACCGGGTCGCTCTCCGCCTCCGACGCGGCCCGACCGGCCGATCCGCTCTCCGTTCCAGGCGTCTCCCGCTCCGCACGTGGCCCGGGGTCCTCCGCCTCCCGCCCCACGTCGGCACGCGATCCGACGCCGCGCGCCTGCTGTCCCTCCTCAGCGCGCGGCTCGCCGCCGCCCGCCTCCGCTTCGACCGCGTCTCCGACGGCGTCCGCGCCGCGGCCCGAGCCGCCGCTCCGGCCCACGGCATCCGCACCGTCGCCCGCCGTCCCGCTTTCCCCCTCGGGCACCGCCCCACCCGCGGTACCAGGCGCCACCAGACCCGCACCGCCACCCGCCAACCGGCCTTCCCCCTCGGGCACCGCCCGACCCGCGCCGCCCGCCACTTGATCGACCCGCTCGCTCAGTGTCGCGGCGCTTTCCCGACCGGTCCGGTCGCCCTCCGTCCCGGACGCATCCCCTTCGGCGTCCGCGCCCTGGCCCGTGCCGCCGCTCCCGCCTCCGGCATCCGCGCCCACGCCCAGAGCGCCGGCATCGCCACCGGCGCCTCCGTCCATGGCACCGGCCTGATCGTCGGCCGCGCCCCTCGCCGGCTCCGTGCCCCGCTCCGCGCCGCCGGTCTCGGGACCGGCCACCTCCCGCTCCGGGTCCGCGCTCCGTCCAGCACTGCTCACCTCAGCCTCGGCAGTGCCCCCCTCGGCGCCGCCGGCCTCCTCCCCCGCCGGAGCAGTGCCCTGCCCGGCATCGTCGGCCTCCGTGGCGGCCGCCTTCCGGGCCCCTCCCGGGATCCGGACGGTGGCCTCCGCCACAGCGGGCCTCCGCTCGGCTTCGACACGGGCGTGCCGGGGCGGGACGGCGAGGCGGAGGACGTCGGCGAGGGTGCCGGCGTAGCGGTCGGCCACCTCGCGGGCGAGCGCGGCGATCTCCGGGGTCAGCACCGGTTCAGGTGAGATGACGCGATCGACGAAGGACAGCCGCCCGTCGTGGTCGCTCTCCTCGACGCGTTCGAGCAGGAAGCCGTCGACCAGCTGACCGGCGAACCGCACCCGTACCCGGCAGCCCGGCACGGCCTTCTCGTCCAGGTCGGACGGGACCAGGTAGTCGAACGGCCGGTCCAGGTGGGGCAGGGACATGTCGACGGCGACCCTCGCGACCTTCAGCGTCTCCGCGGGCCGCCGCGCGCCCTTCCGCGACGCCTTCTTGCGTCCGGCGCGCGGGGCCGCCTCGGAGACGACGGCCGTCACGTCGTCCATCCCGGGGATCTGGGGAGTGGTCCCGGGCCCCCCGCCGTCGTTCGCCACTCCCCCGTCCTACCAGATCGCATGGACACCGACGCCGCCGCGGACCGGCGGGAACCCGTGATCCGGCCGGCTCGTCACACCGATCATGGATTCAGAGCAGACGACCGAGACCGTTGCCGACCGGATCGACTTCGCGGATCTGTGCCGGGACCTCGACGGGATCGTGTGCGACTACCCGTACTGCGATCCCGCCTCCGTCCTGCAGGTCGCCGCGTGGGATCTGCAGACCAGGGTGGAGGACGCCGGGCACTCGGGCCGCGACGATGCGCCCGGTCTCCTGCTCGCCCTGCACGCGGCGTCCTGGTACGCCGTGTCGGGGCGGATCGACGATCCCGAGGTCGTCGGCTCGATGATCGAGGCCGTGGAGCGTGCGGCGGCCGCCTACGAGGCGGGCGCCTGCCCGCACCCCGGAGGCGAGGGCCATCCCGATCTGACGGACGAGAGTGCCGACACGATCGTGTCCCTGATCCTGCCGCTCTACGACGAGGAGGAGTGGAAGGACTACTACGGGACGGACTTCGCCGAGGGCGCGGAGGAACGCGCCGGCTGGTCCTGCCCCGGGTTCCTCCGCGGCATCGCCGCGAGCACGCTGGCGACGCTTCGTGATGGGCGGGACGAGCTGTTCGGTCCCCCGGACATCGACGCCCTGGAGAACGTCTACCGGAGGCCCGACGGCCGGCTCGACATCTCTCGTCTGACCCGCGACGCCGGCGACGCGTACTACGGCGGCTCTCCCGGGCTGACGGAGAAGGCCAGTGTCCTGGCCGCCCACCGGCTGGCCCATGGCGCCCCCGTGGAGGAGCGGCTTCCGCTGTTGCTCACGGTCGGTTTCGCCGTGCGGAACGCCACGTGGGAGGCGGTCCCCGCGACGACGGCCGAGCTCTACCACCGGGCGCTCGAGTCGGTGGATCAGGCCCCGCTCGCCGCACCGTGCCCGCATTCCGACGGACACCCGGAGATCGCCGTGGAGGCCAGGGAATGGCCACGGCTCGCGCGGGCGCTGCACGACCCGGGCGAGGAGAAGGGAATGACGGTGGACGAGGCCGCCGTGCGATGCCCGCGATTCGCCGCCGAACGGGCCGCCGCGCTGCTCCCCGTCACCGGCGAGCACCTCGCACCCGGGGAGGGCTGACCTTCGGTACGCGGCGGCACCCACGCGCCGTAGGTCGCCGCCGGGCTCTTCTCATGGCGTTGGATCGTCCTCCGGCATCGCCACGAGCCGCCGGAGGCTTGATCGGAACCGGCGTCGATGCCGTAGGTTGGCGCGGGTGATCCGTTTCGTGGTCCGCCGAATCCTGACCGGCGGGTTAGTCCTCTGGATCGTCACGACGGGCGTCTTCATCGTCTTCTTCGCCACCTCTCGCGATCCGGCCACCCGCTTCGCCGGCAAGCTGGCCACGCCTCAGACGCTCGCCCTGCTCAGGCACCGGATGGGCCTGGACGATCCGATACCGGTGCAGTACTGGCACTTTCTCACCCGAACGCTCGAGGGCGATTTCGGCTACTCGTACGCCACGCGAACTCCGGTCAACGACCTGATCAAAGACGCCCTTCCCGTCACCGTTTCCCTGGCGGCCGGAGGGTCCGCTCTGTGGCTGCTCGTGGGCCTGGTGTGCGGAGTCGCCAGCGCCAGGCGGGCGCAGACGCTCCTCGACCGCGGGATCGCGGTCGGCGTTCTGCTCGGCATCTCGGTACCCGCGTTCATCGTCGCGATGACGCTGCTCTATCTGTTCACCGCGGCACTGCCGATCTTTCCGCAGAGCGGCTACGTCCCCATCGGACAGAATCCGGTGCGATGGTGCGAACACCTGATCCTGCCCTGGGCGACCTTCGCGATCGCGCAGGCGGCCGTCTACACCCGGTTGACCCGGGGGGCGCTGCTCGACGTGCTCGACGAGGACTACATCCGCACCGCACGCGCCAAGGGCCTGGCCGAACATCGCGTCATCTTCCGGCACGGTCTCCGGGCGGCGCTGACTCCCGTCGTCACGCAGTTCGGCGTCGACGCCGGCATGGTGATGAGCGGCGCGCTGGTCACCGAGTCGGTGTTCGGCCTGCAGGGGCTCGGTCAGCTGACCACGCGATCGATGATCAGTGGTGACCTCCCGGTCATCATGGCCGTCGTGCTGATCGGCGCGTTCTTCACGGTGCTCGCGAACGTCGCCGTCGACATCGTCTACTGCGTCCTCGACCCCCGCGTACAGCTCGGCTGAACCGTCGACGTCACCGAGAGCGAGTCGGCCCTACCAGGCCCGCGGCCGGCGTGGGTCATTTGCCGCGGCGAGCCGAGACCGATCTCGGGGTCGAGTAGCTCCAGGATGGGAACCTCGGCTCCCGGCCGGCCGGTCCGCCGGCGCCCCGGTCACCGCCGGCGAGTGCCGGTGGCCGGGGCCGGTCCGAGCCGTGCGGCGGCGACGCGCTTGGGCACGACCATGCGCCAGGCCTCCTCGACGAGCTCGCGCATCTCGTCCTCGTCGAGGGCGGCCAGGCGGACCTCGACCCAGTTGAAGCGCTGGTCGGAGAGCCGGGGCATGAAGAACTTCTCCGGCTCCGCGGCGATGAGGGCTTCGCGTTCCTCCTTGGGGAACGCGAAGCCCATCTCCGTCTCGTCGCGGGAGAACGCGAGGTAGACGATCTTGCCGACGCGGAACTTGATGCGGTCCCTGATCAGGTGCTCTTCGGTGCGCGGCAACGTCGATGCCACGCGCCGTACGTCCTCGACCGTGACCATCCCCGCCCGTCCCCTCCCCACGGCCGCGTACGGCTCAGCAGTCCGGCGCGGAGCAGGTCAGCTCCATCTCGTCGGGGGCCTCCTCCGTACGGGCCCGGCCCGGCGGTCCCGCCGGGGCGTGATGGCGTTCGAGCCGGGCGGCCACGGCGAGGGCCCGCAGCGAGTGCGACCGCACCAGGTGCTGCCGGGGGCTCGCGGCCCGGGTCCTGCGCTGGGGGATGCTGTTGTTCACAGATGACCTCCAGGGGTTCGCGATGACACACGCTCATCGGAAGGCGGCGTGTATCCCTCGTATCCCCTAGCGCAAGATCATTCGTGAATATTCCAAAACGTGAAAAATTGTTTCGTTGCCTCGCGGCTCTCAGGCCGCCGTGAACGTGATCGGCAGGTGCTCAAGCCCGCGCAGTCCGCCGATCTGCCGGGGCAGTTCTCCGTACGGCACGGCGAGGGCGAGATCGTCGAGTCGCCGCAGCACCGTCCCGATGGCGATCCGTCCCTCCAGCCGGGCCAGCGGCGCACCGAGGCAGTAGTGCATGCCGTGCCCGAACGCCAGGTGGGCGTTGCCAGCTCGTGCGACGTCGAGACGGTCCGCCTCAGGGAATTCCGCCGGGTCGCGGTCGGCGACCGCGGTGGCGATGATGACGGTCGCGCCCCGGGGAACGGCCACTCCGCCGATCTCCAGGTCCTTCGCCGCGACGCGCAGGATGCCCGGGTTCACCGGGCCGTCGTATCGCAGGAACTCCTCGACGGCACCCGGGAGAAGACCCGGATCGTCGCGAAGGAGCTTCAGCTGGCCGGGGTGGGTGAGCAACGCCGCGATGCCGTTGCCGATCAGATTGACCGTGGTGACGTAGCCGGCGACCAGCAACAGGAAGGCCATCGCCACCAGCTCGCCCTCATCGAGCCGCTCGTCCTGGTCCCGGGCGGTGATCAATGCGCCGAGCAGATCGTCGGCGGGGTCCGCCCGCTTGGCCGCCAGGAGCCCTTCCAGATAGGACCACATCTGCCCCCACGCCCGCTCCGTCGCCGCCATGGCCGACCGGTCCGGGCGCGAGGCGAGCAGGACGTTCGTCCACGCCTGGAAGCGATCCCGGTCCGTCAGGGGCACGCCGAGCAACTCACTGATCACTGTGACCGGCAGCGGCAGGGCGAAATCCTCGATCAGGTCCGCCCGCCCGGCCGGGATGACCGCGTCGAGCAGCCGATCCGTGATCTCCTGCACGCGTGGTTCGAGTTCCGCCACCCGGCGGGCCGTGAACGCCGTCGACACGAGACGGCGCAGCCGCGTGTGATCGGGCGGGTCGAGGCGGATCAGGCTGCGCATCGCGGAGCTCCGCTCCGCGGACGGCAACTGCTCCAGGAGCCGAGGGTCCGTGGCACCGCGGAGATCACTGGTCAGGCGAGGATCCGTGAGCGCCTCCCGGGCATCGCCGTAGCGGGTCACCAGCCACGCCTCCAGCCCGCCCACGGTGACGATCCGGCGGACCGGGCCGTCCTCCTGGAGCCGGCGATAGAGCGGGAACGGGTCGGCCACGAAGGCCGGATCCTCATGCGGCAGAACGATCGGCTCACGCATCCGGTACCCCCGAACCGGTCACGACGGCGGCGACGTCCGCCGTCCGGGCCGCGCCTCCGCTCACGCGGCCGTACACACCGCCCGTACGCCCTTGGGTCTGCCCACCGGAAACCGGCCTCAAGCTTCGCGTTCGCGACTGCGACCGGCGCGTCGCCCGGGACGGCCACGGCCGTCTCAGAGACTCAGCTCACGCGGCCGTACGGGACCAGAAGCGCACCGCCCGTACGCCCTTGGACCTGCCCGCCGGAACCAGCGTCAAGCTTCGCGTTCGCGACCACGGGCGCGTCGCCCGGGACCGCCACGGCCGTCTCAGAGACTCAGCTCACGCGGCCGTACGGGACCAGAAGCGCACCGCCCGTACGCCCTTGGACCTGCCCGCCGGAGACCGACCTCAAGCTTCGCGGCCCTGGACCGCCACCGCTCGGGCCGACCGTCTCAGAGGCTCAGCCCGGCGTCCCTCGCGGCGACCGTCACCGGGCCGGTGAACTCCCGGAGAGCGGCCTCTCGTGCGGTCTCGGGCGGAGTGCCGGGCCACAGGTGGGTGAGCATCAGACGGGCGGCGCCCGCGTCGGCGGCCTGGCGCGCCGCCTGCCTGGCGCTGGTGAGGAAGGCCGCGTCCTCCGGCGGTACGACCTCCGGATAGGTCGCGTCGGCGATCAGCAGGTCGGCGTCCCAGGCGAGTTCGACCACCTCCGGACTCGGGCCGGTGTCGCCGGTGTAGGCGAGGACCTTTCCGCCGGCGGTCACCCGTACCCCCGCGTTGGGCACCCAGTGCGGGAGCAGCCGGGTGTCGACGGTGAACGGCCCGATGCTCAGGCGGTCACCGGCGGAGAACTCCCGCAGTGCCAGGGCGTGGTCGAGCATTCCCGGGCGGTCCAGCGCCAGCACCGCGTCCAGGGCGCCGGGCAGCGCGTACACCGGCAGCGCCGGGACCGGCTCCGCGGCCAGGCCGCGGGCCCGCAGGAGCGGGTTGAGGTCCGCGCAGTGGTCCGGGTGCCCGTGGCTGATGACCACCGCGTCGACCTGGTCGGCCGTGACGTGCCGGAACAGTTCGGGCACTGTCGCGTACCCGAGGTCCAGCAGCAGCCGATGCCCGTCGTGCTCCACCAGGAACCCGCTGCACGCCGCTCCGGCGGTCGGCCACGCGCCGCACCCGCCCAGTACGGTGATCTCCACGGCGAGGACTCTACCGGCGGGGCCGATGACCGAGGCCACGCACTGGAACGACCGGCCGCCCCGGATCCGAGATCCAGGGCGGCCACGCGGGCACGAACGGGAAAGCCGTGGCGCGATACTCGCGGCTACTTCGGGATCAGTTGACCTCCGTTGACGAGCGAGTAGGTCTTTCCGCCGAGGCCGCTGTTCGCGGCGGAGTCGTAGTACACGTTGTGCCCGTTGCCGACGATGTTCGTGACCTTGCCGCCCGAAATGCCCGCGGTGTCGGTCAGGCCGGTCAGGGTCGAGTCGGCCGTCACGACCCACGTGCTCGTCGAGTCGAGGGTCAGAGCCGCTTTGTTGATCTTTCCGGTCAGGGTCGAATGGTTCTTCAGCGTGACCGCGGCCGTGCTGGAGGCGTCGGTGATCACATCGCCGGTCAGCCGCTCACCGTCGGCGGTGAAGGTCGCGTAGCCCTTGCTCGCGGCGTCGATGAGGTTGCCGCTGCTCTGCCGGACGACCGCGCCGTTCTTCACGATCACGACCGCTTTGGTGTTCTTGATGAAGAATGCGTCGCCGCCCTTCGCGGTCAGCGAGCCGCCGTCCATGACGAACGCCCCGGTGCCCACCTGGGCGTCGCCGGAGAAACTCTGGTAGAGCATGACGCCGTTCTTGGCACCCGTCAGCTTCGTGTTCCTCACCGACACCGAGTTGCTCCCCTCCACCACGGCCCCCTCCGACTTCGCCGCGGTGAACGTCGCGTCGGTAGCCGTGATCTTCCCCGTCGAATAGATCCCCGGCGATCCGTCGCCGTCCGCGGTCATCGTGCCGCCGACGACCGTCACCGTCCCTCCGCCTCGGTCCGTCGCGACGTCGGACGAGTGCGCGCCCTTGGTGGAGATGTTCACGTTCCGGAGGGTGATGCTGCCGCCTCCGCTGGCCATCGCCCCGTGCGCGTCCCCATCGGACTCATTGGTGACCGTCTTGATCGTCGTGTTGGACAGCGAGATCGACGACTTCGACCCGTAGGCGAAGACGCCGTTGGCGCCGGTTCCGCGCGTCGTGACCGAACCGCCGGAGATCTTCACTGTGCCGCCGGACTCGGCGAGAACACCGGCGTTCAGTCCGTAGAAACTGCTCTCGTCCGTCGACTTGGTGTTCCCGGTCTTGCGGATCGCCGGGTCGGTCAGCGTCAGCGATCCGGACTTCGAGACGAGGACCGCGGACTGGTCGACCTTGCCGGCCGACAGCCTCGTGTCCGTCTTCGACGCGTTGCCTCCCGTGAGCGTGTAGGCGCCGGTCGGCGTGTACTTCGGGGACGACGACCCGGGACCGCCTCCGGACCCGCCGGGGCCGCCCGGCGCGGCCGCCACCGCCGCAGAGGCCTTCGTCTGCTGCGTACTCGCCGCACACCCCGAGAGCACCATCGCGGCGCCGACGAACGGAGCGGCGAGCAGAACCGAGAGGATACGAGGCATCATGCTGTCCCTTCACGTGGCAACGTTCCGGTCAGCATCGCTCGCGCTCATGGGCCGGGCATGAGACGCATCTGAGAAGCGCTTTCAACGGACTTGAGATCCTCATGAGCGGGCCCGAACGGCTCCGATCACGGCTAAGGCGCCGGAAACGACGCGGCCGTCCCGGATCGGAGATCCGGGACGGCCGCAGTGTGAAGCAGCGTGTGGGTCAGAGCCCGGAGGCCGCCTGCAGGGCCTCGGCGCGGTCGGTCCGCTCCCACGAGAAGTCCGGCTCCTCGCGGCCGAAGTGGCCGTAGGCCGCAGTCTGGGAGTAGATCGGGCGGAGCAGGTCGAGGTCGCGGATGATCGCGGCCGGGCGGAGGTCGAACACCTGGAGCACGGCCTTCTGGATCTGCTCCACCGGGACCTTCTCGGTGCCGAAGGTCTCGATGAACAGGCCGACCGGGTGGGCCTTGCCGATGGCGTAGGCGACCTGCGCCTCGCAGCGGTCCGCGAGGCCCGCGGCGACGACGTTCTTGGCGACCCAGCGCATGGCGTACGCGGCGGAGCGGTCGACCTTGGACGGGTCCTTGCCGGAGAAGGCGCCACCGCCGTGGCGGGCCATGCCGCCGTAGGTGTCGATGATGATCTTCCGGCCGGTGAGGCCCGCGTCGCCCATCGGGCCGCCGATCTCGAACCGGCCGGTCGGGTTGACGAGCAGGCGGTAGCCCTCGGTGTCGAGGTCGAGCTCGGCGACGACCGGGTCGACGACGTGCTCCTTGATGTCCGGGGACAGCAGGTCGCTGAGGCTGATGTCCGGGGCGTGCTGGGAGGACACGACGACCGTGTCGAGGCGGACCGCGCGGTCGCCGTCGTACTCGATCGTGACCTGGGTCTTGCCGTCGGGGCGCAGGTAGGGGACCACGCCGCTGTTGCGGACGGCGGACAGGCGCTGGGCGAGCCGGTGCGCGAGCGTGATCGGCAGCGGCATCAGCTCCGGCGTCTCGCGGCAGGCGTAGCCGAACATCAGGCCCTGGTCGCCGGCGCCCTGCCGGTCCAGCTCGTCCGAGCCCTCGCCCTCGCGGGTCTCGTACGCGTCGTCGACGCCCTGCGCGATGTCGGGCGACTGCGCGCCGATGGAGACCGACACGCCGCAGGAGTGGCCGTCGAAGCCCTTGTTGGAGGAGTCGTAGCCGATCTCGAGGATCTTCTCCCGGATGACACCGGGGATGTCCACGTACGTCTCGGTGGTCACCTCACCCGCGACGTGGACCTGCCCGGTGGTGATCAGCGTCTCGACGGCGACGCGGCTGCGCGCGTCGTCCTTCAGCATCGCGTCGAGGATCGCGTCACTGATCTGGTCTGCGATCTTGTCCGGGTGACCTTCCGTCACGGACTCGGAGGTGAACAGGCGACGTGACACGTGGGTGCACTCCTTGCAGCGGCTGCTGACTGACGTAGCAGAGCGGATCTCTTACGGGTATCGGACGCGCAGTCTATCCAGAGGCGATTAAGGCACGCTCAAGCCACGCTGGACCCGTGTTCTTTACTGTAGCCGCCCTGTCACCTGGTCCCATACCTCGTCGGCCAGGTCTTCTTTCGACCCCCGGGGCACGTCGACGGAGGTGCCGTCGGCGGACAGGATCACGGCGGCGTTGTCGGGCGCGCCGAAGGTCAGGCGCTCGCCCACCTCGTTGACGACCAGCAGGTCACAGCCCTTGCGGGCGAGCTTCTCCCGCCCGTTGCGGAGCACGTCGTTCGTCTCGGCGGCGAATCCGACGATCACCTGGTGCGGGCGGCGGGCGGCGACGAGCTCGACGAGGATGTCGGGGTTCTTGACCAGGGCGATCGGCGCGGGTTCGTCGGTGTCCGTTTTCTTGATTTTCACGTCGTGGTAGCCGGCCGGACGGAAGTCGGCCACCGCGGCCGCCATGACGACGGCGTCGGCGTCGGCCGCCGCCTTGAGCACGGCGTCGCGCAGCTCGAGCGCCGAGCCGGCCCGTACGACGTCGGCGCCGGCCGGGTTCGGCAGCGCCACGTTGGCGGCGACGAGGGTGACCCGGGCGCCGCGCGCGAGCGCGGTCCGCGCCAGGGCGTAGCCCTGCAGGCCCGAGGAACGGTTGCCGATGAACCGGACCGGGTCGATCGCCTCGCGGGTGCCGCCGGCCGAGACGACGACGTGGTGGCCGGCGAGGTCGGCGGGGACGCCGCCCCGCGCCAGGACGAGGCGGGCGACGTCGAACAGGGCGTCGGGATCGGGCAGCCGTCCCTTGCCGGAGTCGGCGCCCGTGAGCCGGCCGACAGCCGGCTCGATCACGAGGCAGCCGCGCGAGCGCAGGGTCGCGACGTTGGCCTGCGTGGCCGGGTGCTCCCACATCTCGGTGTGCATCGCCGGCGCGAACACGACCGGGCAGCGCGCCGTCAGCAGGGTGTTGGTGAGCAGGTCGTCGGCGAGGCCGTGCGCGGCCCTGGCCAGCAGGTCGGCGGTGGCCGGCGCGACGAGGACGAGGTCGGCGCCCTGGCCGAGGCGGACGTGCGGCACCTCGGCGACGTCCGACCAGACCTCCGTGGCCACGGGCTGACCCGACAGCGCCGCCCACGTCGGCTCGCCGACGAAGCGCAGCGCGTCACGCGTCGGGATCACCCGGACGTCATGCCCGGACTCGGTCAGCCGCCGCAGCAGCTCGCAGACCTTGTACGCGGCGATGCCGCCGCCGACCCCGAGGATCACCCGGGGACGCCCGGCCGGGTCAGCTCCCGCACTCACCGGCGGGCCCTTCCGCCGGGCATGCCGCGACGCCGTACGGCCGCCGCGGACGGCCGCCCGTCAGGGCGCGACACGCCCCAGGGCCGCCGGAGGACAACTCAGGCGCCTTCGATGGCCTCGGAGTGCAGCAGGCCCTCGCGGACCTCGCGCAGCGCGATCGACAGCGGCTTCTCCTGGACCTGGGTCTCCACCAGGGGACCGACGTACTCCAGGAGGCCCTCGCCGAGCTGGGCGTAGTAGGCGTTGATCTGGCGGGCGCGCTTGGCCCCCATGATCACCAGGCTGTACTTGCTGTCGACGATCTTCAGCAGGTCGTCGATCGGCGGGTTCGTGATGCCTTCGGCACCAGGGGCATTCGATGCCACTCCTGCGCCTTCCGCTAGTCGGAGTTCGGTGGTTGTGCAGCCAGCAAGGCTACCAGCTCCGAACAGACGTCCTGGACCGACGTGTTGACCAGTGTGACGTCGAACTCCTTCTCGGCCGCCAGCTCCGTACGGGCGGCGTCGAGGCGGCGCTCGATCACCTCGGGCGGCTCGGTGCCACGGCCGATCAGGCGGCGGACGAGCTCGTCCCACGACGGCGGCGCGAGGAAGACGAACAGCGCCTCCGGCATGGCCGCGTGGACCTGCCGGGCGCCCTGCAGGTCGATCTCGAGCAGGACCGGCACGCCGGCTTCGAGGTGCTCCAGCACCGCGCGGCGCGGCGTGCCGTAACGATTGCCCGCGAACTCGGCCCACTCGAGCAACTCCCCCTCGGCGACGAGACGCTCGAACTCGGCGCCGTCGACGAAGAAGTAGTGCACACCGTGGACCTCGCCAGGACGAGGCAAACGGGTTGTCACCGAGACCGACAGCCACACCTCCGGGTGGGCTCGCCGGATCTCGGCGACGACCGTGCTCTTGCCGACGCCGGACGGCCCGGAGAGGACCGTCAGGCGCCTGGACGGGATGGAGCCGCCCGCCATGGGGGTGGCGGAAGCGGCCGCGGCGGTCTGCCCGCCGCGCCCGCCCGTGGCGAGTCGGTCAGCGATTTCCACCGCCGCCGAACTCACGCTCGAGAGCGGCGCGCTGGTTGGCACCGAGACCCCGCACACGGCGGGACTCGGCGATACCGAGCCGCTCCATGATCTGCTTGGCGCGGACCTTGCCGACACCAGGCAGGGACTCCAGCAGAGCCGACACCTTCATCTTGCCGATGACGTCGTCGGCCTGCCCATCCTTCAGAACCTCAGCGAGGGAGGTACCCCCGTGCTTGAGCCGGTCCTTGACCTCGGCACGCTCTTTGCGAGCCTTTGCAGCCTTTTCCAGGGCTGCGGCGCGCTGTTCAGGGGTTAGGGGCGGAAGCGCCACGCCGGGTCACCTCGTGTTTCCACTCGATTGAGTCGGACGGCTTGGGAACCTAGCGAGTTCAGGGCCCATAAAGCAACGTGAAAGCCCGTATAGCCCGTCATTAAGTTGCAGATGTTACTCTATGGGGTTCCCCGGTCACTCACTGTATTGAAAGTAGGGGGTTCTTACACCCCGAACCGTACGACGGCCTGGCTTTTCTTGCGAGGGGAAAACAGGCCAGTCAAGCGGCTTCCGACGCGACCCTGTCGGTCCGGCGATAGCGCGTGCGGACGGAGTGATCCGCCGGCGTCCCCCCGCCGGACACGAGACGAGTGAGTGACACACATCACGGGACGCCCCGAACGCCGCGGGGGCGCGTCGCATGCCCGCGCGATGCGGCCGAGGGGCCCAAGCGCGTGGGGGTCGTCTGCGGCGTGTCGGTCGCGGTTCCACTCGGTTGGCGGTTCCGCCGCATGGAACAACGAGTGACACGCCTCACACAGCCCCCGCATCGGTCCGCCTCCGCCGCATCGGACAGGCGGCCGATACGCCTCAGCGCGCTGCCGTGTCGGCCCGGCGACACCGCGCGTGGGCGGGGCAGGTCCGACGGCGTCCCGCCGCCACGACGGGCGAGCGACGCCCTCACACGGCTCTCGCGCGCCAGAACGCCAGCACCGGCATCGGATGGCCGAGCGACGGGCCTCACGCGGCTCCCACGCGCCCGAGCGCCTCCCCGCGTGGAACAGGCGAGCGACGCGCCTCAGACGGCTCCTGTGCGCCGGAGCGCCGCTGCGATGCCCGCCGCCGCGGCGCCCGGGTCCGGTGCGCCCGTGATGGGGCGGCCGATCACGAGGAGATCGGCTCCGGCGGCGAGGGCCTCCTCGGGCGTGGCGACGCGCGCCTGGTCCTGGGTGGCGGTGCCGGGCGGCCGTACGCCCGGCGTGATGAGCGTGATGCCGGGACCGACCTCCGCACGGACGTCCGCGACCTCGCGGGGCGAGCACACCAGCGCCTGGGCCCCGGCCTCGACCGCGAGAGCGGCCATACGGCGCACGACGTCCGACGCCGGACCCGTGAGCCCGACCCCGGCCAGATCGGCCTCCGAGAGGGACGTGAGGACCGTTACAGCGGCGATCTTGGTCTGCGGGGCCGCCTCGACGGCCGCGCGGATCATGGCGGCGCCGCCGCCGGCGTGCACGGTGAGGTACGCGGGCTTCAGCCGGGCCACCGCGTGCGCGGCGCCCGCGACGGTCGCCGGGATGTCGTGCAGCTTCAGGTCGAGGAAGACCTGCACTCCGCTCGCCCCGCGGACGCTGGCGACGACGTCCGGGCCGTACCGCAGGTACAGCTCCAGGCCGACCTTGACCGTGCTGACGTGCGGGGTGACCAGCGCGGCCCAGCGCGCGGCGGTCTCGAGGTCCGCCGCGTCGAGCGCGACGGCGATGGGAGCGGTGTTCACTGGGTGGTCTCCTGTTCGATCGGCTCGGTCGCGCCCCCACCGGCGCCCGCCAGGCCGACGTTGGGGTCGATGCGGCGGTGGAGGCTCCCCGCCGGCTTGTGGGCGAGCCCCACGACGTCGGCGAGCCGGTCGATGCCGCGCTCCTTCAACGCCCCGTCGAGTTCGCGCAGGATCCGTACGCAGGCGGACGGGTCGTGCAGGGTCGCCGTGCCCACCGCGACGGCCGAGGCGCCCGCGAGGACGAACTCCAGGGCGTCCAGGCCGGTCCGGATCCCGCCCATCCCGACGATGGGCACTTCGGGCAGTGCCGCGTGCACCTGGTAGACGCAGCGGACCGCCACGGGGCGGATCGCGGGTCCGGACAGTTCGCCTGTGACGCCGGCGAGCCGCGGGCGGAGCGTGTCGGTGTCGATGGTCATGCCGTGCAGCGTGTTGATCATCGACAGGCCGTCGGCGCCGGCGTCCGCGCAGGCCATGGCCACGCCGACGATGTCGGTGACGTCCGCGGACAGCTTGGCGAGCACGGGGAGGCGGCGCGGCGCGCTCGCCCGCACCGCGCGCACGAGGCGGGCGGCGGCGGACGGGTGGGCCGCGAACATCGACCCCCGGTCCTCCACGTTGGGGCAGGAGGTGTTGATCTCGATCGCCGTAACGCCGGGGGCGTCGCCGAGCAGGCGGGCGACCTCGGCGTACTCGCCGACGCTGCCGCCCCCGATCGAGACGATCACGCGTGCCTCCCGCTCGGCGAGCCAGGGCAGGTCGCGGGTCAGGAAGTCCTCGATCCCGGGGCCCTGCAGCCCGGCGGCGTTGAGGACGCCGCTGGGGGTCTCGGTGAGCCGGGGCGCGGGGCGCCCGGCGCGCGGGCTGGGCGTGATGGACGGCGTCACCAGAGCGCCGAGCCGGCCGACGTCGAAGAAGCGGCCCAGCTCGCGGCCGGTGCCGCCGCAGCCCGCCGCGGTCAGGACGGGGTTCGGCAGCGTGACGTCGCCGATCCGGGTCGCCATGTCGATCATGAGAGGGATCCGGGGAGCACGGAGCGGGGGGCGCCGTAGGCGTCGAACGGGATCGTGCCGAGGTCGTCCCAGCGCACCCGCTCGCCGCGGAACACCGGGCCCTCGACGCACGAGCGCGCCATGTGGGTGACGCCCTCGCCGTCGATCACGGGGAGCGCGCAGGCCATGCAGACGCCCGTGCCGCAGGACATCGGCTCCTCGACCGCCACCTGGGCGGGCAGGTCGTACTTCGCGGCGGTCCGGGTGACGGAACGGAGGGTCTCCGTCGGCCCGCAGGCGTACACGACCTCGGCGCCGACCTCCTCGACGACGGCGGCCACCAGGTCCTCGGGCCGGCCCTGCTGCCCGAGCGAGCCGTCCTCGGTGGTGACGGAGGTGGAGTCGGCGGAGCGGCGCGCCGCGCGCGTGCCGTACACGTGCTCGGAGTCGGCGCCGCCGAGCACGAAGTGGAGGGCGCAGTCGCGCTGGCGCAGCACGGCCGCGAGGGGGAACAGCGCCGCCCCGGAGTGCCCCTCGCCGACGAGGACGCAGCGCACGGGGTGGCGCGGCAGCGGAAAGGGACGGCCGAGGGGGCCGGCGACGTCGAGGATGTCACGCGGTCGCAGCGCGGCCAGCCACTTGGTGCCGGCGCCGCGCACCGCGAAGACGATCTCGACGGTGCCGCCGTACTCGGGCTTGACCTCGTGGACGAAGAAGCATCTTCGCGTCAGCATGCTCGACTCGTCGCCGCCGACGGCCAGGGCGACGAACTGGCCCGGCCGGAAGCGCTCGGCGACGCCCGGGGCCACCAGGGTGATCGTGTGGTAGGCCCCGGTCCGCCGTACTGTCAGGACCGTTCCGGGCACCTGGACCGGTGCGACCGGTGAGTCGGTCAACTGTCCTCCTTGCCACCCCAGAGGTGCTCCGCGTGCTCTTGCAGCGACCGGACGCCGACGACGCCGGCGGCGATGGCCTCGATGCCCTGGACCGCCGCGCCGAGCGCCTGGACGGTGGTGAGACAGGGCACGCCGCGCAGGACGGCGGCGGTGCGGATCTCGTATCCGTCGAGCCGCGGCCCGGACTGTCCGGGGCTGCCGAACGGGGTGTTCACGATGAGGTCGACCTCGCCGTCGAGAATGCGCCGCACGATCGTCGGCTCGCCATCCGGCCCGGAGCCGGCGCTGTGCTTACGCACGATCTTGGCACGCACGCCGTTGCGGCGCAGGACTTCCGCCGTCCCCTCGGTGGCCAGGATCTCGAAGCCGAGGTCGGCCAGCCGCTTCACCGGGAAGATCATGGCTCGCTTGTCCCGGTTCGCCACGGAGACGAACGCGCGGCCCTTGGTGGGCAGCGAGGCGTACACCGCGATCTGCGACTTGGCGTACGCCGTGCCGAAGACCGCGTCGATGCCCATGACCTCGCCGGTGGAGCGCATCTCCGGGCCGAGGATGGTGTCGACGCCGACGCCCTCCGGCGTGCGGAACCGGTCGAAGGGCAGCACCGCCTCCTTGACCGAGATCGGCGCGTCGAGCGGGAGGTCCCCGCCGTCGCCGGTCGCGGGCAGGATGCCCTCGGCGCGCAGCTTGGCGACGCTCTCGCCCATCATCACGCGGGCCGCCGCCTTGGCCAGCGGCACGGCCGTGGCCTTGGACACGAACGGCACCGTACGGGACGCGCGCGGGTTGGCCTCCAGGACGTACAGGACGCCCGCCGCGAGGGCGTACTGGACGTTCATGAGGCCGCGTACGCCGATCTCCCGGGCGAGGGCCTCGGTGGAGGCGCGGATGCGGCCGATGTCCTCGTGCCCGAGGGTGATCGGCGGCAGCGCGCACGCCGAATCGCCGGAGTGGATGCCGGCCTCCTCGATGTGCTCCATGACGCCGCCGAGGTACAGGTCCTCGCCGTCGTACAGCGCGTCGACGTCGATCTCGATGGCGTCGTCGAGGAACCGGTCGACGAGCACCGGGTGCTCGGGGTTCCACTGCCCGCCGCCTGCGCGCTCGATGTACGACTTCAGGGTGTCCTCGTCGTAGACGATCTCCATGCCGCGCCCGCCGAGGACGTACGACGGGCGGACGAGCACCGGATAGCCGATCTCGGCCGCGATCGCGGCCGCCTCCTCGTACGAGGTCGCGGTGCCGTGCTTGGGCGCGGGCAGCCCGGCGCGGGCCAGGACCTGCCCGAACGCGCCCCGCTCCTCGGCGAGGTGGATGCTCTCCGGCGACGTGCCGACGACCGGCACCCCGGCGTCCTTGAGCTTCTGCGCGAGCCCGAGCGGCGTCTGCCCGCCGAGCTGCACGATGACCCCGGCGACCTCGCCGGTCTCCTGCTCGGCGTGCACGACCTCCAGGACGTCCTCCAGGGTGAGCGGCTCGAAGTAGAGCCGGCCGGAGGTGTCGTAGTCGGTCGAGACGGTCTCGGGGTTGCAGTTGACCATGACGGTCTCGTAGCCGGCGTCGGTCAGCGTGAACGAGGCGTGCACGCAGCTGTAGTCGAACTCGATGCCCTGCCCGATGCGGTTCGGCCCGCTGCCGAGGATGATCACCTTGGGCCTGTCGCCCGGCGGCACCTCGGTCTCCTCGTCGTAGGTCGAGTAGAGGTACGGCGTGCGGGCCTCGAACTCGGCGGCGCAGGTGTCGACGGTCAGGTAGACGGGCCGGATGCCCAGGGCCTGCCGCAGCTCGCGGACGACCTCGGCGGAGGTGCCGCGGATCTCGGCGATCTGCTCGTCGGAGAAGCCGTGCCGCTTCGCCTCGCGCAGCGCCTCCGGGTCGAGCTGGTCGCCCGCCACGGCGGCGGCGACCTCGTCGAGGGAGGCGATCTGGTCGAGGAACCACGGGTCGATCCGCGTCGCCTCGTGGAGCTCCTCAACGGTCGCGCCCACTCGCAGCGCCTGCTGGACGTCGCGCAGCCGCCCGTCGTGCGGCCGGCGGGCCCGCTCGATCAGCTCGGCCTTCTGCGCGGCCCGCTCGCCCTCCGTGAGCGCCTCGGGGCCCGGAGCCCAGGAGAAGGGGCTTTCGGCCTTCTCCAGGGACCTCAGGGCCTTCTGCAGCGCCTCGGGGAAGGACCGGCCGATGGCCATGGCCTCGCCGACGGACTTCATGTGGGTCGTCAGCGTCTTGTCCGCCGCGGGGAACTTCTCGAACGCGAACCGCGGCGCCTTCACCACGACGTAGTCGAGGCTCGGTTCGAAGCTCGCGGGCGTCTCCTCGGTGATGTCGTTGCGGATCTCGTCGAGGGTGTAGCCGACGGCGAGCCGGGCGGCGATCTTGGCGATCGGGAAGCCGGTCGCCTTGGAAGCCAGTGCGCTGGAACGTGACACGCGCGGGTTCATCTCGATGACGATCATCCGGCCGGTGGCCGGGTCGATCGCGAACTGGATGTTGCACCCGCCGGTGTCGACGCCGACGGCGCGGATGACGTCGATGGCGACGTCCCGCATCCGCTGGTACTCCCGGTCGGTGAGCGTCATGGCCGGCGCGACGGTGATCGAGTCGCCGGTGTGCACGCCCATCGGGTCGACGTTCTCGATGGAGCAGACGACCACGACGTTGTCGTGCCGGTCGCGCATCAGCTCCAGCTCGAACTCCTTCCAGCCGAGGATCGACTCCTCCAGCAGCACCTCGCTGGTCGGGCTGGCGGCCAGGCCCGCGCCGGCGATGCGGTGCAGGTCGTCCTCGTCGTAGGCCATGCCGGACCCGGCGCCGCCCATCGTGAACGACGGGCGCACGACCATCGGGTAGCCGAGGGTCTCGGCGGCGGCCAGGCAGTCGTCCATCGTGTGGCAGATCACGCTGCGCGCGGACTCGGCGCCGATGTCGGCGACGATCTGCTTGAACCGCTCGCGGTTCTCCCCCGCCTGGATGGCGTCGACGTTGGCGCCGATCAGCTCGACGCCGTACCGCTCCAGGGCGCCGGACTCGTGCAGGGCCACGGCGGTGTTGAGCGCGGTCTGCCCGCCAAGAGTCGGCAGCAGCGCGTCGGGGCGCTCCTTGGCGATGACCTTCTCGACGGTCTCCGGGGTGATCGGCTCGACGTACGTCGCGTCGGCGATCTCCGGGTCGGTCATGATCGTCGCGGGGTTGCTGTTCACGAGGGCCACGCGCAGACCCTCGCTCTTGAGGACGCGGCACGCCTGGGTGCCGGAGTAGTCGAACTCGGCGGCCTGGCCGATGACGATCGGGCCCGAGCCGATGACGAGGACGGATTTCAGGTCGGTACGGCGCGGCATCAGGTTCCCTGTCCGGAGGCGACCACGAGGGCCACGAGGGCGAGCGCGGTCAAGACGGCTGCGGCGGCGGTGAGGATGAGGGCGAGCGGAGACGGCGGACGGGCCCGTACGACGGCGTCGTTCGGGTCGACGGGCACGTGGCCGTGCGACGCGCTGTCGGAGGCGTGGTCGGCCTCATGGCCGGAGACGTCACTCATTGCGTCCTCCTCGCGGGGGGACGACCCCCCGCACCCCCCGGCAAAACCAGCCTCATTCGTTCGCTTCGCTCACTCATGAGGCCATCAACTCGCAGAACCGGTCGAACAGGCCGGTGGCGTCGTGCGGGCCCGGCGCGGCCTCCGGGTGGTACTGGACGCTGAACGCCGGCCGGTCGAGCAGCCGCAGCCCCTCGACGACGCCGTCGTTGAGGTCGACGTGGCTGACCTCGGCGCGGCCGTACGGCGTGTCGAACGGGCCGTCCAGCGGCGCCTCGACGGCGAAGCCGTGGTTGTGGCTGGTGATGTGCACCCGCCCGTTGGCACGGTCCTGCACCGGCTGGTTGACGCCCCGGTGGCCGAAGCGCAGCTTGTACGTACCGAGGCCGAGCGCCCGGCCCAGCATCTGGTTGCCGAGGCAGATGCCGAACACCGGCGTGCCGGAGTCCAGCACGCCGCGCATCGACTCGACGGCGTAGCCGCAGGCCGCCGGGTCGCCCGGCCCGTTGCTGTAGAAGACGCCGTCCGGCCCGACGGCGAGGATCTCCTCGGCGGTCGCGGTCGCGGGCAGCACGTGCACCTCGCAGCCGCGCTCGGCCATGCGCAGCGGGGTCATCGCCTTGATGCCGAGGTCGATCGCCGCCACCCGGTAGCGCACCTCCCCCTCGGGCCGCACGACGTACGGCTCGGGCGTGGACACCACGCGGGCCAGGTCGGCACCGATCATGTCCGGGCTGGCCAGCACGCGCTCCAGCAGCGCCTCGGGGTCGGTCTCGGCCGTGCTGACCCCGGCCCGCATGGCGCCCTTGTCGCGCAGGTGGCGGGTGAGCGCCCGGGTGCCGTTGATCGCGATGCCGACGACGCCGTACTCGCGCAGTTCGTCGTCGAGCGAGCGGCGCGCCCGCCAGTTGGAGACGATCCGGGACGGCTCGCGGACGACGTACCCGGCGACCTGGACGCGGCCGGACTCCGGGTCCTCGTCGTTGACGCCGGTGTTGCCGATGTGCGGCGCGGTCATCGTGACGATCTGCCGGTGGTACGACGGGTCGGTCAGCGTCTCCTGGTAGCCCGTCATGCCGGTGTTGAAGACGATCTCCCCGAACGCCTCGCCCTCGGCGCCGTACGCCGTGCCGTGGAACGTCCGGCCGTCCTCCAGGACGAGCAGCGCGGGTTTGGTCGCGGAACTCAAATGACCTTTCCTTCCAGGACGGTGGGGCGGCCGCGCAGGAACGTCGCGCGCACCCGGCCCGGCAGCGTGAGCCCGACGAACGGGGTGTTGCGGCTCTTCGAGGCGAAGGCCGCCGGGTCGACGGCCGTGCGCGGGGCCGGGTCGTACAGCGTCACGTTCGCCGGGGCGCCGACCTCGATCGACTGGCCCTGGCCGGTGAGGCGGCCGATGTGCGCCGGCCGGACCGACATGCGGTCGGCGACGCCGGCCCAGTCGAGCAGGCCGGTCTCGACCATGGCCTCCTGGACGACGGACAGGGCCGTCTCCAGCCCGATCATGCCCATCGCCGCCGGCGCCCACTCGGTCTCCTTGGCCTCGGCCGGATGCGGGGCGTGGTCGGTGGCGACGCAGTCGATCGTGCCGTCGGCGAGGGCCTCGCGCAGCGCCTCGACGTCGGCCTTGGTGCGCAGCGGCGGGTTCACCTTGTAGACCGGGTCGTACGTCTCGGCGAGCTCGTCGGTCAGCAGCAGGTGGTGCGGCGTGACCTCGGCCGTCACCTGCCAGCCCTTGCTCTTCGCCCACCGGAGGATCTCCACCGAACCGGCGGTCGAGACGTGACAGACGTGCAGCCGGGAGCCGACGTGCGCGGCGAGCAGGCAGTCGCGGGCGATGATCGCCTCTTCGGCGACGGCGGGCCAGCCGGCCAGGCCGAGCCGCCCGGAGACCTCGCCCTCGTTCATCTGCGCGTGCTCGGTGAGCCGGGGCTCCTGCGCGTGCTGGGCGACGACGCCGTCGAAGGCCTTGACGTACTCCAGCGCGCGGCGCATCAGCACCGCGTCGGACACGCAGTGGCCGTCGTCGGAGAACACCCGGACCCGCGCGGCCGAGTCGGCCATCGCGCCGAGCTCGGCGAGGCGCTCGCCCTCCAGGCCGCGCGTGACCGCGCCGACCGGGTGGACGTCGCAGTGGCCGGCCTCCCGGCCGAGGCGCCACACCTGCTCGACGACGCCGGCCGTGTCGGCGACGGGCTCGGTGTTGGCCATGGCGTGGACCGCGGTGTAGCCGCCGGCCGCGGCGGCGCGGGTGCCGGTCTCGACCGTCTCGGCGTCCTCCCGGCCCGGCTCGCGCAGGTGGGTGTGCAGGTCGACCAGGCCCGGCAGCGCGATCAGGCCGCCGGCCTCGACGACGGTCGCCTCCGGCGCGGTCAGGCCCGCGCCGATCTCGGCGACGACGCCGTCGCGGAGCAGGATGTCGGCGGGCGCCCCGCCGACGATCCGCGCGCCCTTGATGAGGAACATCACGCCTCTTCCCTTCTCGATGCGTCGCCGCCGGTCCGTGCCCCGTCGCCGTCGCGCGACACCTCACCGCGGCCGGAGGCGTCGTCCTGGCGGGAGGCGTCGCCGCCCCGGGCGACGTCGCCGCCGATGGCCGGCTCGGAGCCGCCCAGCAGGAGGTAGAGCACGGCCATCCGGACAGTGACGCCGTTGGCGACCTGCTCGACGATGGTCGAGCGCGGCGAGTCGGCGACCTCCGCGGCGATCTCGACGCCGCGGTTCATCGGGCCGGGGTGCATGACGATCGCGTGGTCCTGGAGCGCGGCCAGGCGCCGGGCGTCCAGGCCGTACCGGCGGCTGTACTCGCGGACGGTCGGGAAGAAGGCGTCGGTCATCCGCTCCTGCTGGACCCGCAGCATCATCACGACGTCGCTCTTGGGCAGGACCGCGTCGAAGTCGTACGCGACCTCGCACGGCCACGTGTCGACCGCGACAGGGAACAGCGTGGGCGGCGCGACGAGCGTGACCTCCGCGCCGAGGGTGTTCAGCAGCAGCACGTTGGAGCGGGCGACCCGGCTGTGCAGGATGTCGCCCACGATGGTGACCCGGCGGCCGTCGAGGTCGCCGAGCCGCCGGCGCATGGTGAACGCGTCGAGCAGCGCCTGCGTCGGGTGCTCGTGCGTGCCGTCGCCGGCGTTGACGACGCTGCCGCGCACCCAGCCGGCGAGCCGCTGCGGCGCGCCGGAGGCGTTGTGGCGGATGACGACGCCGTCGGCGCCCATCGCCTCCAGGGTCAGCGCGGTGTCCTTGAGGCTCTCGCCCTTCGACACGCTGGAGCCCTTGGCCGAGAAGTTGATGACGTCGGCCGACAGCCGCTTGGCGGCGGCCTCGAACGAGATGCGCGTGCGCGTGGAGTCCTCGAAGAAGAGGTTGACGACGGTGCGCCCGCGCAGCGTGGGCAGCTTCTTGATCGGGCGATCGGCGATCCGGGACAGCTCTTCGGCGGTGTCGAGGATGAGCAGCGCGTCGTCCCGGGTGAGATCGGCCGCCGAGATCAGGTGGCGCTTCACTTGGGGACCTCCAGCACGACGGCGTCCCGGCCGTCGGTCTCGGCGAGCAGCACCTTGACCTTCTCGCGGGTGCTGGTCGGAAGGTTCTTACCGACGTAGTCGGCGCGGATGGGCAGCTCCCGGTGGCCGCGGTCGACCAGGATGGCGAGCTGCACGGCGCGCGGGCGGGCGAGGTCGTTCAGCGCGTCGAGGGCCGCCCGGACGGTACGGCCGGAGAAGAGGACGTCGTCGACGAGGACGACGACGCGGTCGTCGACCCCCTCGGGCGGCAGCTCGGTGCGGCCGAGGGCGCGCGCCGGGCGCAGGCGCAGATCGTCGCGGTACATCGTGACGTCGAGCGAGCCCCACGGGACGGGGGTGCCCTCGACGTCGGTGATCCGCTCGGCCAGCCGGGCGGCGAGCGTGACCCCGCGTGTCGGGATTCCGAGCAGGACGATGTCGCGGCCACCCTTGGTGCGTTCGAGGATCTCGTGAGCGATCCGAGTGAGCGCGCGCCGGATGTCGGGGGCCTCGAGAACGGTCTTGTGACTCACATCACTATCGGGTGACGGTCCGTGCGCGGGCACGGAGGCAGCACTCACCTCGATAACCTCCTTTCCCGCCTCTCTGGACGGGTCTTAAAGGACGTCGGGCGCTATCACGGTAGCAGCCCGGACGTACACGCCCCGCACCGGCACCGTCACGTTTTCGCTGGTGACGACGCTGCGCAAGCGGGCCGCCGGACGCCGGGCCGGGGATATGGCAAGCTTTTACCCAACGGTCGGCGGCCCCCACGGCGTCGGCCCACCGGATCCCGCGAGCCCGTGCGGGCAAGGGGTTCCGGGCCCTCCGAGCCCCTCGTCGGAGCCCCTCCGAGCGCCGACTGTTTCGCCGCTTTTTTCCAATCAGCTTGACCTGGGGCTCTACCCGTTTTACCGTCACTGTCCGTAACCATCCCTGGAGATGGACCCCTCGGGCAGTCGGCCCCCCGGCCGGCTGAGAGTGCGCCTGCATGGGCACACCCGTCTCGGGGCGGCGGGGGTTCCCCGTCCGGGTCCCCTCCCGGGGCCACTATCGACGACGAGAAAGTGAGCCTGGGGGCCGCGATGCCGTCTGAATACGCTAAGGCTCTCGGCGCGAGACTTCGCGCCATCCGTACCCAGCAGGGCCTGTCCCTGCACGGTGTGGAAGAGAAATCACGTGGCCGCTGGAAGGCCGTCGTCGTGGGTTCGTACGAGCGGGGCGACCGCGCCGTCACCGTTCAGAAGCTGGCCGAGCTCGCCGAGTTCTACGGCGTGCCGGTATCCGAGTTGCTCCCCGGTGGAGCCGCGCCGAGCCCGCTCGGCCCGACGCCGAAGCTCGTGATCGATCTCGAGCGACTCCAACAGCTTCCGAAGGACAAGGCCGGTCCCCTCGCCCGTTACGCCGCGACGATTCAGAGCCAGCGGGGCGACTACAACGGAAAGGTCCTGTCCATCCGGCAGGAGGATCTGCGTTCGCTGGCGGTGATCTACGACAAGTCACCGACAGAGCTCACCGAGGAGCTGATCGGCTGGGGTGTTCTCGATCCTGAGGCACGCCGCGCCGTCGAGGCGTTCTGATCCAATCTCCTGGTCATGCGGCACCTCGGATCGCCGCATGATCGATGCGTCGTGACGGAGCCCGTCCGGCATTCCACCGGGCGGGTTTCTTCATGCCCGCGCACGCCTGCACGCCTCTCGGGGCGTGCTCCCCGGCTTCAGCGCCACCCGTGGCCGTTGGCGGAGCCGACCGTCTTCGCCGCCGAGATCACCGCCTTGCCACAAGCACCCTTCTGCAGCGTCGGGTGCCGGCTGCCGACCATGCCGAGCCCGGCGTACGCGCGGCGGCCGAGCAACGGGCGGGGGATCCCGAACGAGGCCGCCGACACCGACGCGGCCTACCAGCTCAGCGGGCCTGCGGAATGGTGGCGCCGTCCGCCGGGCCACCGTGTGCGCCGGGCCCAGGGGGTGTAATGCGGTGGACGAGCCGGGCCGCCCGTCGCTATCGTGCGCCCCATGTCGGGTCCTGAGGCGTCCAGACGCTAGCCACCGGTCCGTCGGTGGCTTCTCGTGATGTCCCGCGGCAGCGCCGTGGCTGAGGCCGCGCGCCGTTTCGCCGCCGGATCACCGTCGTACGGATCGGTTCTCCCCAGGAGGCCCATGGCCTCGGCCGTCTTCGTCGTGCCGAGCCCGGCCTCCTTCACCCGGTAGCGCCCGCCCCGTTCCCCGCCGCGTCACGCGGCCGGTCCCGGACGCCGTGTCGGCGCGCCGTGTCCTCGTTCCGACGCGGTTCTGGAGTCTCCGCTCATGCCCTTCGTCATCTACGTCCTCGGCCTCACGGTGTTCGCCCAGGGGACGTCCGAGTTCATGCTGTCCGGGCTGATCCCGGACATCGCCCGTGACCTGAAAGTGCCCATCCCGGCCGCCGGCGCGCTGACGTCGGCTTTCGCCATGGGAATGATCGTCGGCGCGCCGCTGATGGCGGTGCTCAGCCTGCGCTGGCCCCGGCGGCGGGCGCTGCTCGTCTTCCTGATCGCGTTCATGCTCGCGCACGTCATCGGAGCGATCACCGGCAGCCTCTCCGTGCTCCTGGTGACCCGGGTGCTCGGGGCGCTGGCCAACGCCGGTTTCCTCGCCGTGGGCCTCGCGACGGCCACCGCTCTGGTCCCGCCGAACACCAAGGGGCGGGCGACGTCCGTCCTCCTGGGCGGCATCACGCTCGCCTGCGTCGCCGGCGTGCCCGCCGGAGCCGTGCTCGGTCAGGCGCTCGGCTGGCGGTCGGCGTTCTGGGCCGTGGCCCTGGTCTGCCTTCCGGCCGTCTTCGCCGTGCTGCGTTCGGTGCCGGACGCCGCGCGGGCGACCGGCGGCGGGACCCGTCCCAGGGCCCGGCGCGAACTGCGGGCCCTGCGGAGCCCGCGGCTGCTGGTCGTACTGCTGCTGGCCGCGCTGGTGAACGCCGCCACCTTCTGCACGTTCACCTACCTGGCCGTGCTCGTCACCGACGTCAGCGGCTTCTCCGAGGACTGGGTGCCGGGGATGCTGGCGCTGTTCGGTCTCGGGTCGTTCGCCGGGGTGACGATCGGCGGGCGCCTGTCCGACACGCGGCCGATGCGGGTCCTGGTTCCGGGCGGGATCGCCCTGCTCGCCGGGTGGGTACTCCTGGCCGTGACCGCCGGCAGCCCGGTCGCCGTCTTGGTTCTCGTCTTCGTCCAGGGAACCCTTTCGTTCGCCGTCGGCTCGACGCTGATCGCCCGGATTCTGTACGCGGCGACGGAGGCGCCCTCACTCGGCGGATCCTTCGCGACCGCGGCGCTCAACGTGGGCGCCGCCGCCGGTCCCGCCATCGGCGGCGGCACCATCGCCGCCGGGCTCGGCTACCGCTCGCCGCCGTGGGTCAGCGCCCTGCTCGTCGCGGCGGCCTTCGGCACGGCGGGCCTCGCCCAGGCCGTACGGCGCGTTCGGACCGCACCGCGCGAGGAGGCACCGGCCTCCAAGCCCATCGGGCGGCCGGCTCGGTGACAGCGGTGCGGGATGCGCGGTGCGGAGGCACGGCACGGGGGCGCGGGGCGTGGGGGAACGGCACGCGGCCCGAGGTTCGCGGCGTGCAACGCATGGCACGCAGCACGCGGCTTTCGGCCTGCGACGGGCGGAGCGCCGCCCGGCGGCAGCCGGGCATGGTGTGCGGCCGCGCGGGTCCCGTCGCTTCGGGGGGAGGTCCACGACGGGACCCGCGGGCACGAACCGTGCTCCGGTGAAGAGCCGGTCCCCAGAAGGGGTCTTAGCCGGCGGCGGGCAGCATGGGCTGGCCCGGGACGCCGAGCGTGGTCTCGACGAGTGACACGAAGATCTCCGCGTCGCGCAGGAGCTCATCGGCCTCATCCGCGGTGACCGCGCGCGGCAGGCCGGCCTCCGCCGCGGCGCGCTTGTCCGCGCCGGCGGCGAAGAACGCCGCCCACTCGCGCAGCGCGGGCTCGGCCTCGGGGAGCAGCACCCAGACGCTGCGCGGTCTACCACGGGTGCGCGATCCGGGATCGGCGCGCTCGGCGAGCACGGCTGCGGCGGCGCGCAACGCGGCCAGATGGGCTGCGACATAGCGCAGCGCCGGGGCGGCCGACTCCGCGGCCTCGATCAGGCCGCGCCGGGCCGTCTGAAGGAGTGACATCGCTGATGCGGCGGGCCTGCGCCGTGGCGCGGGACGAAGGGGGGCGGCAGTTGACGACCTTGCGGACATGACATGCCTCCTTCCGCTCGGCGGGCCCGAGGGCCCTGGGGAGGCCGGGCGAAGCGCTTCCCCTCGCCCCGCCCGGCCGTCGCATCTCGCCCGGCATGCGCTGCCCGCGAGAGACGATCCCCTCGGCGCGGGCCGCGAGTCCCGCGCCGTACTCGAACACAGGTTCGAGTACGTACCTCAGTAAAGCGTCCGACGCCGCATTCGTCAACGCGTTCGAATAGATGTGTCGTCGCAGTTCGGAACCTCTTACCTCGCCACCGGCCGTAGGGTGCTGCCATGCACCCCAACGTCGAACATGTCGCCGCCCGCCTGCGCGAACTGGGCGCCACCGGACAGGTCCGCGAGCTTCCGGAGGCCGCCCCGACGGCCGCCACCGCAGCGGCTCAGCTCGGCTGCGACGTCGGCGCCATCGCGAACAGCCTGATCTTCGCCGCCGATGGCGAGCCGCTGCTCGTACTGACCAGCGGAGCGCACCGGGTGGACACCACCGGGCTCGCCGAGCGGATCGGCGTCGCCCGGATCAAGCGGGCCGACCCCGAGTTCGTGCGGGCGGCCACCGGACAGCCCATCGGAGGCGTCGCGCCCCTCGGCCATCCTCAGCCGGTCCGCACGCTCGTCGACGAATGGCTGGCCAAGTACGACGTCGTCTGGGCCGCCGCCGGACACCCGCACACCGTCTTCCCCACCTCGTACGAGGAACTGCTCCGCCTCACGGGCGGCACGCCCGTCGAGGTCGAGTGAGCGGGATCCACGGGGATCAGCGGGCGCCGTGATGGGCCCGGAACGCCGCGCGGATCGCGGCGACGAACTCACCGGGCGATTCGAGCGCGAGGATGTGACCGCCCTCGGCGGTGTAGCCCCGGCCGGGCGGGTGACGCTACTTTCGGCGTCCTTCTCTCGGCCGTGGTCGCGGCGATGACCGATGGCTCATGGCGGCGGATGAAGGCATGCGCGGCCGATGACTGCCGCCATGCCTTTTACGACCACACGCGGAACCGCTCGGGCCGTTGGTGCGACGTGGCGGGGTGCGGGGCCAACGCACGGATGCGCGAATTCCGGCGACGCCGCGGCGGCCTGTCCGCGTGACCGGAGCCGGACGGTCGGTCACGGCATCGGGACCGCGTCGTCGGGGACAACGGCCGACAGGCGGTGATACAACGGTCACCGGAGGTTCTAGCGCACTCTCCGGAGCTGGTGCCCTATGGCTGGACAGGACGGTCTGCGTGCCAGTGCGGCGCGCGACAAGGATTTCGTCGGCATCGACACGGCGGCGATGGCTCAGCTGATCCAGCAGATGACGAGCGCCTCGAACGCCATCACCGCCTGGCTGCGCACCAACGCCGCGCTGCCCCCGAGCGTCCCGCGCACCGGCCTCCGCCAGGCCGCGGCGGTCGAGAGCTGGGTCCGCGCCCAGCCGGGCATGCTGGGCCGCCGACGGGCCTACGCCGACGCGCACCTGAGCAAGGGCGCCGCGGACATGCCCCGGGTCGGCGTGGGCCGGCTCGGCGGCCGTCCGGGCCGTACGACGCCGGCGGGCGCCGGACACACGGTCGGCCACTTCCCCGACGCACACGCGGCGACCCGAGCGGGGGCCGCCGACGCCGCCGCGATCCACGGGGCGATCAGTGCCCACCGGCCGATCCCGGCCGACGTCTGGAAGCGGCTGTCGGCCAACGCCGACGACCCCGACTACGTCAAGGGCCTCTACTCCCGTCTCGGCCCGGCCGGCAGCGCCGACCTGATCGCCGCGGCGCCGGGCCACGAGGCGCGCCTCGCCGCCGTCCGGGAGTCGCTGGGCCTGGCGAGCCATCATCTGCGAATGGACGAGAAGTGGCTCCGCGAACTCCTCGCCGAAGCCTCGCGGAAGGGCGTGCACGACGACGTCGTCCACGTGCTGGAGCACGCCGGGCTCGACCGGCGCGCAAAGGTCGCCCTCGGCCACATCGGGCTGACGCACCTGGCCGCGATCCCATCCGGGCACCGGATCCCCACTCCGCGCCCGCCGCACGAGGCGATGATCCGCCCGGCCGCCACGGACCCCGAGGCTGCGGCCGAGCTCTACACCCGTCACTCCGGGACCGTGCACCGTGCCTTGGCGGCCTGCCCGAGCTCGGCGGCGCTGCAGCACCTCGTCGGCCACGCCACGACCGCCCACGCCACCGCCGATCATGCCGCGGCCACCCACGCCACCGCCGGTCATGCCGCAGCCGCCCACCCGGCCGACGCCCACCATGCGACCACCGACACCCAGACCGCCACAACCGCCGCCCCCACCCACGTCGCGGCCGCCCACCCCGCCGACGCCCACCATGCGGCCACCGACGCCCCCACCCACGTCGGGGCCGCCCATCCTGCCGACGCCCGCGGCGCGGCCACGGTGGGCGCCCACACCGCCGGTCCCGCCCCGGCGACCGACGCCGGCCACGCGATCGGTGCCTCGCGCGCGGCCGACCAGGTGGTGGCCACCGGTGCCGCCGGGCACGACGCACCTGCCTCGGGAGCGCCGGCGGCTCAGGACCCGGGGATTCAGGCCCTGACCGCCGACGGTGTGGCCGCCCACGACGCCGGGAGGGACGCATGAGGGAGCGAATCGAAAGCACAGCGCGCCTGACCACTCCTCCGACGAAGGAGGGCCCATGAGCGAGCGAAGCGAACGAATCGAAAGCACAGCATCCCTGGTCATTCCTTCGACGCAGGAGGACCCATGACCGCTTATCCGCCCTCTCCGGGCACCCTCCGTCCGCCTACGGAGCCGCCGGCCGGTCCGCCGGGCAGTCCCGCCCAGCAGCCCAACCCGGAGTACGCCGAGCTGTACGCCGCGTACGAGCGCGCCTACGCGAGCGCGGATTCGCTGGAGGCCGCGCTGGATCCGCCGTTCCGTACGGCCGGCGACGCCTGGGTGGGTCCGGCCGCCCGCACGTGGCAGCAGCAGCTCGAGACGGAGCGCGGTCAGCTGAAGAAGGCGGCGGCCCAGATTCTGTGGGACATTTACGGCGCACTGTCGAAAGTCCCGCCATATCTACCAAAGTGAGCCACGTGAGATCAGCCTTCGGAGCCCGGCGGGACACCGCGCCACAGATACGGGAGATCGACAAAAGGACGTTCTTCCGGCGGCTCGACGCGATGCTGGCGACCTATGCGGCGGCGATGAAGCCGCCGACCGAGCAGATGCCGGGCCGCCGCACCATCATGGAGCGCCACACGGCGTACCCCGGCTTCCGCGCGTTCGTCGCCGGGCGTCGCCGCGACGTGAACGGCTTCGCGTACGGCTTCCACGGCGAGCCCGGGCAGTGGTGGCACGACGTCGTCCACGCGGCGCTCACCGAGACCGGTGGCGCCGCGCACGCCCGGCAGTGGATGGACGACACGTTCGAGGTCGCCGAGCTGCACGTCCACCCGGACAGTCAGGGCCAGGGGCTCGGCCGGAGGCTGATCACCACGCTGTGCGCGGAGCGCCCGGAGCACACGGTCGTGCTGTCCACGCTCGACGCCCAGACGCCCGCCCGTAACCTCTATCGCTCCCTCGGCATGACGGACCTGCTCACCGAATTCCAGTTTCCCGGGGGCGGGCCGCTCTACGCGGTGATGGGCGCGCGACTCCCGCTGACCTCCAGGCGCTCGTAGACCTCGTCGCCGCGATCATCTCCCACCGCCACGCCTGCGTGCACTCCCACGGCGAGTCGGGCACGAGCGCTCGCCTGGTGCCACTGACCGTCAACGGCCTCATCTGGGCCGCGTCGATGGTGATCTTGGATTCGAACCGGCGTGCCAGGCCCGTACCACCCCTGGCGGCGATCAAGGCACTCGCAGGCCGCCCGCGGATCGTCCGCCTGCCGCCGAATTGTCCAGAAACCTGCCGTAATCTGACGTTATCCTCGGCTTGACTAGTCTGCTTTGATGCGATTTGTCCATCGATACGGAGTTTTCTCCCTCGCCATGCTCGGTGGGATCGCGCTCCGGATGCTGGCGATGCTCGGCTATCGGCCCGCCCTGTGGTTCGTGGGCGACTCGTACACCTACCTCGCGATGACGCTGCGCTCGGCGCTACGGCCGGAGCGCCCCGGCGGCTACCCGCTGATGCTGCGGGCGCTGGAGCCCTTTCACAGCTTCGTGGTGGTGGTCGGGGTGCAGCACTCGTTGACGCTGGCCACGGCTGCGATGATCTATGTCCTCCTGCGGCGCCGCGGACTGCCCGACTGGGGAGCCACCCTGGTCGTGCTGCCCGTACTGTTCGACGCCTACCTGATCCAGCTCGAGCACCTTCTGCTGTCCGACATCCTGTTCATATTCCTGGTCGTGTCGGCGCTCACCGCGCTTCTTTGGCATGAGCGCCCCACCGTTCCGCTCGCGACCGCCGCAGGCGTATTGCTGGCACTGGCCACCCTGACGCGGACCGTCGGGTTCGCCCTTCTGGTCCTGCTGCCATGCTGGCTGATCGTGCGACGCGCGGGCTGGCGGGCGCTCGCCGTCACGGCGTTGACGGCCGTGCTGCCGCTGGGCGCGTACGCCATCTCGTACCACTCCCGTTACCACCGGTACGCGCTGAGCGGCGCGGGCGGGGTGTTCCTGTGGTCGCGCGCGATGTCGTTCGCCGACTGCGCGAAGATCCACCCTCCCGCCGGAGAGACGGCGCTGTGCCCCGTGCCCGGACTCCCGCGCATGCGGCCGGAGACCTACGTCTGGAACGCGTCCTCGCCGATCAACAGACTTCCCACGTTCCGGTTCAGCGATTCGAACAACACACTCGCACAGGACTTCGCGGAGCGAGCGATCCTTGCCCAGCCCGGCGACTACCTGTCCGCGGTCGCTCACAGTGTCACCCGAAGCTTTCGCTGGAGCCCCACAGAGGACTACGGCGTCGCACTGCGCTATGAGTTCCATCAGAAGGAGCCGGCACCTCCGATCGTGCACTCCAGCACCATGGACAACGCCCGAAACGACATGGCGGCCTACGACCACCGGCCACCGCAGGCACCGCGTGTCATCGAGCCCTACGCGGGCTGGATCCGCGGATATCAGCGCCACGTCTATCTGCCCGGACCGGTCCTCGGTCTCATGCTGCTGGGCGGGCTGGCCGGAATCGTCGCCGCCTGGCGCTCCTGGGGCGGGCCCGCGCTTCTTCCGTGGGCGGCGGCGATGGTGCTGCTCATCCTGCCGCCGGCCACGATCGACTTCGACTACCGGTACGTCCTGCCCGCGATTCCCCTCGCCTGTCTGAGTCTCGGCATCGCCCTCGCGCGAGGCGTACGGGCACCCGCGCCCTGGGACGAGACCGGCTCATGTGACCGGCCGGCGGCCGACGGTTCGCCGGACCGCCGGACCCAGCCGTCGCATGTGCCCGACTAGTGGCCTGAGCAGCGCCTACGGCACCAACAGGTTGCGACGGCTCCCGCTGACCTCCAGGCGGTCGTAGACCTCGCGCGTCGCGGTCGATTTGTTGAACGTGATGAAGTGGATGCCGGGCACGCCCTCGTCCAGCAGCGTCTGGCACAGCTCCGCGGCCTGGTCGATGCCGAGCCGGCGCACCGCCTCCGGGTCGTCGCCGACGGCCTCGAACCGCTCGGCCAGCTCCGGCGGGAACGGCGCGCCGGACAGCTGCTCGGAGCGTTCGATCGTGCTGAGCTTGGTGACCGGCATGATGCCCGGGATGATCGGCACGTCGCAGCCGTGCGCGGCGACACGATCGCGCAGCCGCAGGTAGTCCTCGGCCCGGAAGAACATCTGCGTGATGGCGTAGTCGGCGCCGGCCCGGCACTTGCGCACGAAGTGCAGGGTGTCGCTGTCGATGTCCGCCGACCGCGGGTGCTTGTACGGGAACGCGGCGACGCCCACGCTGAAGTCGCCCGCCGACTTGATCAGCCGCACGACCTCCTCGGCGTACTCGACGCCGTCGGGATGCTTGACCCACTCCCCCATCGGGTCGCCGGGCGGATCGCCGCGCAGCGCGAGCAGGTCGCGCACGCCGACGGCGGCGAACCTGCCGATCAGCTGCCGCAGCTCGCGGATCGAGTGGTTGACGGCGGTGAAGTGCGCGACGGGGGTGAGCGTCGTATCGGCCGCGATCCGCTCGACGATCTCGACCGTACGGTCGCGGGTGCCGCCGCCGGCCCCGTACGTGACCGAGACGAACGTCGGCTGCAGCACCTCGAGCCGGCGGATCGCCTGCCACAGGTTGCGGACACCCTGCTCGGTCTTGGGTGGAAGGAATTCGAAGGAGAACGTGGGCTCGCCCGCGGCGAGCACTTCCCGGATCGTGGGGCGAGCGGACGTCATGCAGACCAGGGTAACGGGACGGGCGTTAAGGCCCACTAGTCTCATTCGTATGACCCCCAGTCGCGTTCGTAAGGAGGTCGACGCGGCGCTGTACGCCTTCGTCGACCGGCAGCGCCCCGTACTGAGCGATGTCGGCCGCGACCTGACCCCGATGCTGACCGCACTCGACGCGCTACTGGCCGGAGGGAAGCGGCTGCGGCCGGCGTTCTGCTACTGGGGCTGGCGCGGCTCGGGCGGCGAGGACCGGCCGGAGATCTTCGCGGCGGCGGCCTCGCTCGAGCTCCTGCAGGCGAGCGCGCTGATCCACGACGACGTGATGGACGGCAGCGACACGCGGCGCGGTCAGCCCGCCGCCCACCGCCGGTTCGAGGCGCTGCACGCCGAGTCGGGCTGGCGCGGCTCGGCCGAGGCGTTCGGCGCGGGCGCGGCGATCCTCCTCGGCGACGTGTGCCTGTCCTGGTGCGACGAGATGTTCCAGGGCAGCGGCCTGTCACCGGAGGCGCTGCGCCGTGGACGGCCCATCTTCGACGTCATGCGCACCGAGGTGATGTGCGGGCAGTACCTCGATCTCGTCGGGCAGGCACGGGGGTCGGGAGTGGACGGCCGGGCGATGGTGGAGGCGGCGCTGCGCGTCGTCCGGTTCAAGGCCGCCAAGTACACCGTCGAGCGGCCGTTGCAGCTGGGTGCGGCGCTGGCCGGTTCCGGGGCGATGGAGGAGCTGTCGGCGTACGGCATGCCGCTGGGGATCGCGTTCCAGCTGCGCGACGACGTCCTGGGGGTGTTCGGGGATCCGGCCGAGACCGGCAAGCCCGCGGGCGACGACCTGCGCGAGGGCAAGCGGACCGTTCTGATCGCGCTGACCCTCGAGCGGGCGGATCCGGCGCAGGCGGCGACCGTGGAGCGGCTGCTGGGCGACCCCGCGCTCGGTCCCGACGGGGTGGAGCGGCTCCGGTCGATCATCGTGGAGACCGGCGCGCTGGACGCCTGCGAGCGGATGATCGAGCGGTACACCGACGAGGCGTCGAGCGCGCTGGCGAGCGCGCCGCTCACGGCAGAGGCCCGCGCGGCCCTGTCGGAGCTGACGATCGCCGCCACGGCCCGGAAGGTCTGACCCCTCCTGACCTGGACCTCCGCACAAGATCCAGATTCGCCGGACAAGCGGGGTTTGAGTGCTTAAGAATGAGGGCATGACAAACCGATTGCACGCATGAAGCTCGACACGCCGTACCCGCCGCGTATCGCCGAACCCGTGGCCCGAGTGTGCGCTTCCGCGCCCGCGCCGCGACGGAGCCCCCGCAGCCGGAGACTGATTCTCGCGCTGGCCTTGGTGGCGGTCGCCGGGTTCCTGCTGGGCCTGGGCCTGCCGGCCCATCCCTGAATCTCGCCTGACGCGGCGGCGCGTTCCCCGAGCAGACGCCGGCCAGACCGGCCACCAACCCGACACAACGAAGAGCCCCCGGAGAGCGGTCCGGGGGCTCCTGTCATGCGGGGAGGGCTCAGAACACGCGCTTCGGCGTGACGTGCACCAGCTTGCCCTTACCGAGCTTCAGCGTCACCTCGGTGGCCGCCGTCTTGAAGAGGCCGCCCTTGGGGTTCAGCACGAAAACCCCGGGGCGAACCGGGACGAGGCGGGTGGCGACGGCCTTCTTGCCCTTGTAGACCTTGATCGTGAGCACGACCGTGGCCTTGGACCTGTTGAGGCCCTTGGCCGTCACGACCGTGGTCTTGGCCGCGAAGGTGACGGTCCCGTTGACCCGCGCGGTGGCCTTCTTCGCGGCGTTGGAGACGGTGTAGTGCCTGGTGACCGGCTTGGTCGGCTTGGGCTTGGCGGTGGCGGCCTCGGCGGTGCCGGCGGCGCCCATGAGGGCGACGCCCGACACGATCGTGGCGGCGACCGTCTTGCGAACGAGCGACATGCGCTTCTCCTTGTGCGAAAGGGGATTCGGCCGTGTCCCGGGCGACCCTTGCCCGCGGCCGGACGCGAAGTTACAAGCTCTTTGATCTTGCTTGGAAGACCTCGCGGCGAAGTTGATCCAGAAGTCCCCTACCAAGAAGACCGGAATAGTCCGGAAGACTCATCGCCCAAACCCATCGGACCTCGTGAAGAGGGTGAATCACGGGCTCCCGCGCCGGCGGCGGGAGAATGGTCAGGAGGACTCTGGCGCGCTCGGGCCGGGTCTGCTACCAGTGCGGCGGGCGGTCCTCCAGCAGGCGGGCGTCGTCGTCATCGTCCAGGGAGTAACCGCCCCAGCCGAGCTCGGACTCGTCGCGCGTCTGGTCGGGTAGCACCGCCAGATCGTCGTCGTCGGCCAGCTCAACGAAGCGCTCATCGTCAGGGTTGCCGATCACGCGACCCATTGTCGCGCATCGCGCGGGTGCTCCGAGACCGGGTCGGCCGGAGCGCGTCGCCGTCCCGAAGACGGCCGGGCCACCCCAGCCGGGTCCCCAGGAGGTCAGAACACCGGGTCGGCGGCGTTGAGGCGGCGGGCGAACTCGGCCGCGGCGGCGCGTGGATCGTCCGCCTCGGTGATCGCGCGGACCACGACGACGCGGCGGGCCCCCGCCGTGAGCACCTGGTCGAGGTTGCCGGCGTCGATGCCGCCGATCGCGAACCACGGGCGGGTGAAGCCGTGCCGGGACACGTACTCCAGCAGGCCGAGTCCGGGCGCCGGGCGGCCCGGCTTCGTCGGCGTCGGCCACGTCGGGCCCGTGCAGAAGTAGTCGACGCCGGGCTCGGCGGCGGCGGCCGACGCCTGCGCCTCCGAGTGGGTCGACCGGCCGATGAGCACGTCCTGGCCGACGATGTGGCGCGCGGCCGGGACCGGGAGGTCGTCCTGCCCCAGGTGGAGCACGTCCGCGCGTACGGCGTGGGCGATGTCGGCCCGGTCGTTGACCGCCAGCAGCGCGCCGTGCCTGTCGCAGGCCGCGCGGAAGGCCGAGAGGTACTCGATCTCCTGCCGCGCCTCGAGGCCCTTCTGCCGGAGCTGCACGATGTCGACGCCGCCGGCGAGGGCCGCGTCCAGGAACTCCTCCAGGTCGCCCTGGGACTCCCGTGCGTCCGTACAGAGGTAGAGGCGGGCCCGGTCGAGCCGGGCCCGCAGGGTCACGGCGCGTTCAGAGAGCAGGTGACTGGGCACTGGGTGGCCTTTCGGTCATTCCGCGGGCACCCCGCCACCCGCCCTGAACGGATCAGAGAGCGAGCGCCTGGGCGCGCCGGTTGATCTCCTTGACGCGGTGCTGGGTGAGCGCCTGGACGGGCGTGCCCGGCAGCGAGGCGTCCTCGGTGAACAGCCAGCGCAGCGCCTCGACACTGTCGAAGCCGGAGTCGGCGAGCACCGTGAGGGTGCTCTGGAGTCCCTTCAGCGGCTGGTCGCCGGCGATGAACGCCGCCGGGACGCAGAGGCCGTCGGCCCGCTGCACCCCCAGGAGCTTGTGGTCGCGTAGTAGCTGCTTCACTCGCTTGAGATCGAGGCCCAGCCTGTCGGCCGCCTCGCGCAGGGTGAGCCACTCGCCCACCAGTGCGTCGGTCTTTCGGTCGATCTCGATTTCGGCAACGGTGTGCGTCACGGAACCCTGCCTACCACCTTCGGCACCTTCTGAAACCTCACTCACGGGGCAGCGTCTCTGACCGGAATGGCGGGATCCGCCAGCGCTGACCGGTCGATCCGCTTCTGAGCTGCGATGATACGCCTCGCTTGTACCAGGTCGCGCGGCCGGTCGACCGTCACGATCGCGGCGAGCCGATCGCCGGTGAGCCAGCAGGCGGCCCACCCGCCCGCTGCCGGGTCCCCGCGCCAGATCATCGTGTCGGCGACCGGATGATGCCCGGCGTACTGCACCATGTGCCCGAACTGCTCCGACCAGAAGTACGGCACCGGATCATAGACCCGCTCGCCGCCCAGGAGATTGGCGGCCGCGACCTCCGGCGCGTTCAGCGCCGTGTCCCAGTGCTCGACGCGCAGGCGGCGCCGGAACATCGAGGACCACCAGGCGGCGCAGTCGCCGACCGCGAACACGCCGGGGCGGCCGGTGTACAGCCGCTCGTCGACGGCGATCCCGTCGTCGAGGGTGAGACCGGAGCCTTCCAGCCAGGCCGTCTCGGGGCGGACTCCGATGCCGGTCACGACCGCGTCCGCCTCGATCGAGCCGCCGCCGGCCAGGTCGAGGCCGCCTCGCTCCACGGAGGCGACCTTGACGCCGTGACGGAGTTCGACCCCCGCCTCGGCGTACCAGGCCGCCGTCTTCGCGCCGACCTCGGCGCCGACGGCGGCCGCGAGCGGCGTGTCGGCGGCCTCGACCACGGTGACCCGGCAGCCGGCCTTGGCGGCCGCCGTGGCGACCTCCGCGCCGATCCAGCCGGCCCCGACCACGGCCACCCGGGCGCCGGGGCGCAGGACGGCGCGAAGGGCGCGGGCGTCGTCGATCGTGCGCAGCACGTGCTGCGGGCCATCTCCGGGCAGCCGGATCGGCGACGCGCCCGTCGCGATCACCAGGCCGTCGAAGCCGAGGGGGCCCGCCGTCGTCTCCAGGACGTCGGTGAGTCCGGTCACACGGTGGCCCAGGAGCAGCTCGCAGTCGAGCGCGGCCCAGTCGGCGTCGACGGTCGTGTCGTCGGCCTCGCCGCGCAGGACGGCCTTGGACAGTGGCGGCCGGTCGTACGGGCGGTGGGGCTCGGCCCCGACCAGCGTCAGCCGGCCCGGGTAGCCCTGTGCCCGCAGGGCCTCGACGGTCCGGACTCCCGCCAGTCCGCCACCTGCGACGATCACCCGTTCCATGGTCGTGACCTTATAGTCTGGATACGTAAGCGTAAGCGCGGGAGTCCGGCGCACCGGGCTGAGAGGGCGGCACAGCGGCCGCCGACCGCATGAGTCCACAGCGGGCTCTGGACCTGATCCGGATCATGCCGGCGAAGGGAGCGCATGCGTGCGTCACGTGGTCATCGTGGGCGGCGGAGTGATCGGTCTCGGGATCGCGTGGCGATCCCTGACCCGTGGCGTCCGCGTCACGGTCGTCGATCCGGAACCGGCGAGCAAGGCGTCGCGCGTCGCCGCCGGGATGCTGACCCCCGTCACCGAGCTCGGGTACGGCGAGGACGCCCTGCTGCGTCTCGGGATCGTCTCGCGCGACCGGTTCCCCTCGTTCGTCGCCGAGCTGGAGGAGGTCTCCGGCGTCGACACCGCGTTCCGGCGTGACGGGGTGCTGCAGGTCGCCCTCGACGCCGACGACCTGGCCGTCCTGGACGAGCTGCGCCGGTTCCAGGAGTCGCTCGGCCTCGCCGCGGAGGCGCTCACCGGCCGGGAGTGCCGGCGCCGGGAGCCGATGCTGGCGCCGTCGGCGCGCGGCGGGCTGTTCGCGCCCGACGACGGCTCCGTCGATCCGCGTCGCCTGTCGGCGGCGCTGCTGGCGGCCGTCGACCGGCTCGGCGGGACCCTCGTCCGCGACCGCGTGGCCGAGATCCTGATCGACGACCGTGCCGCCGGGGTGCGCCTCGCCGGCGGCGACGCCCTCGCCGCCGACCAGGTCGTCCTGGCCGCCGGCCCCTGGAGCCACGAGATCAAGGGGCTGCCGCCGGACGCCGTCCCCCCGGTCCGCCCGGTGAAGGGCCAGGTGGTGCGCCTGCGCAGCCCGGTTCCCTTCCTCAGTCGTACGGTCCGCGGCCTGGTGCGGGGCTCCTCGGTCTACCTGGTGCCCCGCGCCGACGGCGAGCTCGTCATCGGCGCGACCCAGGAGGAGATGGGCTACGACACGACGGTCACCGCGGGCGGGCTGTGGGAGCTGCTGCGGGACGCCCGCGAGCTGGTGCCCGGCGTGACCGAGCTGGCGTTCGAGGAGGTGAGCGCCGGCCTGCGGCCCGGCTCGCCGGACAACGCCCCGGTGCTCGGGCCGTCGTCCGTGCCCGGTCTGCTGCTCGCCACCGGTCACTTCCGCAACGGCGTGCTCCTCACCCCGGTGACCGCCGACGCCCTCGCGGAGACCATCGCGACCGGAGAGCCGCCCGAGGTCATCCGGCCGTTCTCAGCTGGAAGGTTCCACGATTGAAGATCACCGTGAATGGCGCCGAACGGGACACCCCCGACGGGTCGTCCGTGGCGGGCGTGGTCGCGTCGCTCACTGAGCGACCCGCCGGGGTCGCCGTCGCGCTGAACGACGAGGTCGTGCCGCGCGCCGACTGGAAGACCACGATTCTGCGTGAGGCGGACCGCATCGAGGTGCTGACCGCCGTGCAAGGAGGTTGACATGCAGGAACACGCCGAAGGCGGCCCCACGGCGGCCCGGCCGGAGCCGCTCGTGATCGCGGGTGAGAGCTTCGATTCGCGGCTGATCATGGGCACGGGCGGCGTGCCGAGCATGCACGTCCTGGAAGAGGCGTTGACCGCGTCGGGCACCGAGCTGACCACCGTCGCGATGCGCCGCGTCGGCGCGGACGCCCCCGGCTCCGTGCTCGACGTGCTCCGCCGATGCGGCATCCGGATCCTGCCGAACACCGCCGGGTGCTTCACCGCGGGCGAGGCGGTCCTCACCGCCAAGCTGGCCCGCGAGGCCCTGGGGACCGACTGGGTCAAGCTCGAGGTGATCGCCGACGAGCGGACGCTGCTCCCCGACCCGATCGAGCTGCTCGACGCGGCGGAGCGGCTCGTCGACGACGGGTTCGTCGTGCTGCCGTACACCAACGACGATCCGGTGCTCGCTCGGCGGCTCGAGCAGGCCGGCTGCGCCGCGGTGATGCCGCTCGGCTCCCCCATCGGCTCCGGGCTGGGCATCCGCAACCCGCACAACATCGAGCTGATCGTCGAGCAGGCCGGGGTGCCCGTGATCCTGGACGCCGGTCTGGGGACGGCCAGCGACGCCGCCCTCGCCATGGAGCTCGGCTGCGACGCCGTCCTGCTCGCGACCGCCGTCACCCGCGCCCAGTCGCCCGCGTTGATGGCCGAGGCGATGCGGCGCGCGGTGGAGGCCGGCCGGCTGGCCCGCCTCGCGGGCCGGATCCCCAAGCGCCGCTACGCCCACGCGTCCTCGCCGTGGGAGGGGCTGAGCTCAGCCGGGTGAACGTGCCCTCTCAGCCGGGTGAACGCGCCCTCTCGGCCGGGTGAACCGGCCGTCCCCGTGCCCCTCGCGGCCGGGAACGCCTCCGCCTCGCGTACCGTCTAACCGGAATCCGTTCCGAAGTGGTTCGGCTCACTCGGTGGACGGCTCAGCAGGCGATTCGCCGGGAAGAATGGTCTCGATCGTACAAGGATTGATGCTTTGATCCGGAGTGATGACGAGTATGCGCCGCGATCCCTAATACACTCCCCCTGATGGATACGACGGTTGCGGACCCCCTCGTCGGGCAGGTGCTCGACGGGCGCTACCTCGTACGGTCACGTGTCGCCCGCGGAGGCATGGCCACCGTTTACGAAGGTCACGACACGAAGCTCGACCGTACGGTGGCGCTGAAGGTCATGCATGGGAACCTCGCCGGGGACGAGGAGTTCGTCCGGCGTTTCATCGGCGAGGCCAAGCACGCCGCCGCCCTGTCCCACCCGAACGTCGTCGCGGTCTACGACCAGGGCACCGACAAGGGCTATGTGTTCCTCGCGATGGAGTACGTCCCGGGGCGCACGCTGCGCGACCTGCTGACCGAGCGCGGCCGGCTCGGCCCGCGCGAGGCGCTGCAGGTGATGCAGCCGGTGCTGTCCGCGCTGGGCGCCGCGCACCGCGCCGGGCTGATCCACCGCGACGTGAAGCCCGAAAACGTCCTGCTCACCTCCGACGGGCAGGTCAAGGTCGCCGACTTCGGCCTGGCCCGGGCGGAGACGGCGAGCAAGCAGACCAAGACCGGCATGATCATCGGCACGGTCGGATACCTCGCCCCCGAGCAGGTCATCTCCGGTGACGCCGACGCCCGCACCGACGTCTACGCCGCGGGCATCATGCTGTTCGAGCTGCTCACCGGCCGCCAGCCGTACGACGGCGGCACACCGCTGGCCGTCGCCTACAAGCACGTCAACGAGACGGTGCCGCTGCCGTCGAGCGTCATCGTCGGCCTTCCGCCGCAGCTCGACGCGCTCGTCGCGAGCGCCACCAACCGTGACCCCGCCCGCCGGCCCTCCGACGCCGACCACTTCCACGCCGCGGCCGGCGAGATCTACCGCATACTTCCGCCGGAGGTCGACGCGGCGCTGGCCGGCGTCGCGGCGGCCCCGCCGCCTCCTCCCGCTCAGCTTCCGCCCGCCGCTCCCGTCGGCGCCACGGTCGCCGACGGCTCGACGCAGATGTTCGGCCACCAGCCGGGCGGCTACCCGCCGCCGCACGCGGGAACGCAGGCGTTCGGCCCGAACACGATGGCGATCCAGCACCAGCCGCCGCCACCGCCTCCGACGATGCGGGACCGGCTGCTGCGGCCGCCGGGCCTGTACGGGCTGATCGCCGCCGGTCTCGTCGTCGTGCTGCTGCTCGGCGGGGTCGTGTGGTTCCAGACCGTGGGCAACAAGGAGCGTGTGCCGACGCTGGCGGGGCTGTCCGAGGAGCAGGCCCGCGTCAACGCCGCCAAGGTCGGGTTCAAGGTCAAGGTGGGCTCCTCGCGCTTCGACCCGAAGGTCCCGAAGGACAAGGTCGCCGAGGTCCAGCCCGCGGCGGGCACGGAGGTCAAGAAGGGCACCCTGCTCACGCTGATCCTGTCCAGGGGCAAGCAGCCGGTCAGAATCCCCGACGTCAAGAACGCCACGGCCGACGCGGCCAAGCAGCAGCTGCAGCAGGTGGGGCTGACGGTCGACGGCGATGTGGCCAAGCAGAGCAGCACCACCGTGCCGAACGGCTCTGTGATCAAGACTCGTCCGGCGGCCGGCACCATGCAGAGCCCGGATGACCCGGTCACCCTCGTCGTCAGCAAGGGCATGCAGATGCCCAACCTGGTCAATCTCAACCGGGACAAGGCCGCCCAGAAGCTGGCGCCCCTTGGTCTCACCGTGCAGTGGCAGGAGCAGGACCCGGCCGACGGCCAGCAGCCGAACACCGTGGTCGGGCAGAACCCGCCCGCGGGTCAGGGCGTCACCCGTGGCCAGATCGTCCAGATCACCGTCACCAAGGCCAAGCAGAAATGCGACCCCCTGGACTTCATCTGCCAGTGGAAGCAGCGCAACAACGGCAACGGCAACGACCAGGGCGGCCAGCCGGCCCCCGTGCCCAATGTCGTCGGCCAGCCGATCGTTCAGGCGGCCCAGACGCTCATGGACAACGGCTTCCAGCCTCAGGTCACCGGCGGCCAGGCAAGCGACATCGTCACCGGTGAGGACCCGCCCGCCAACACCCCGCTGCCGAAGGGCACCGTCGTCAAGATCTGGCACTGAACGCCGCCTCCCCGGTGCACACCTGAGAGGCGGCGTCGGTCGTCGACCGGCGGAGCGGCGTCGGCGCTCGCCTGAGGAGCAGCGACGCGGCACTAAGCTGAACCGGTCATGGCAACTGAACGCATCAATCCGATCGGGGCGCACGTTCCGGTGGCGGGCGGGCTCGCGACCGGCGGGCTGCGCTACGCCGCCGAGATCGGCGCTGAAGCCGTCCAGGTGTTCGTCAGCAACCCCCGGGGCTGGGCCCGTGCGGCCGGAAAGCCCGACGAGGACCGGCGGCTGCGCGAGCACGGCGAGGAGCACGACCTGCCGGTGTTCGTGCACGCGCCGTACCTCATCAACCTCGGCTCGCCGAGCCCCGAGACCATCGCCAACTCCGTCGCCTCGATCCGGCACGCCCTGCAACGCGGCGCCGCGATCGGCGCGCGCGGCGTGGTCGTGCACACCGGCTCTGCGGTGTCCCAGCCGCGCGAGGACGCCATGCGGCAGATCCACGAGCACCTGATGCCGCTGCTCGACGAGATCCCCGACGACGGCCCCGACCTGCTCCTGGAGCCGATGGCCGGCCAGGGCGCCATGCTGTGCGCCACCGTGCAGGACCTGGGCCCGTACCTCGACGCCGTCGACCGTCACCCGCGGGCCGGGGTCTGCCTCGACACCTGTCACGCCTTCGCCGCCGGGCACGACCTGAGCGCGCCGGGCGGCGTGGCCGAGACCCTCGACGCGCTCGCGGAGAGCGCCGGTGACGGCCGGCTCAAGCTGATCCACGCCAACGACAGCAAGGACGCCTGCGGTTCCTGCAAGGACCGGCACGAGAACATCGGCGCCGGCCTGATCGGCGCCGCTCCGTTCGCCGAACTGTTCCGCCATCCGGTGAGCCGCGGAGTGCCCCTGATCATCGAGACCCCGGGCCGCAGCGCCGAGCCGCACCGCGCCGACATCGAGACCCTCAAGAAGCTCCGCGACGCGTAAGCCTCCCGGCCCGCCTCGACGCGTCCAGGTGAGCCTCGAGGCCCCGCTCAGGCCTTTCCGGGCGAGCCCCGGCCTCTCCCACGCCGGCCTGGCGAGGGAGAGACGCTCGGCCCCCCGCGCGTCCGATTCGGACACGGCCCCGGCATGAAAAAGGCCTGGGTGCCGCTGAACAACCCCCCGACCGTTCAGCAGCACCCAGGCGCGCCGCCTGGCGTCCACCCCCCCGAGTCGGAGCCTGGCGGCCGTCCCGAGAACGTTGCTGTGTCCGAAACCCTAGAGTCCCCGCGCAGCCCCGCGAAACCCATATTGGCCTTGCCTCGGCAAACGGTCAGTAGCAAGCGGTATACGTTCCGTAATCGAATGCCGAGCGGTCGGTGCGACGCGACGAACGGTTCACGGCGGCCCCTCCGGGAGGAGGTCCTCGGGCAGGTGCATGCGGGCCATCGCCCGGTCCGTGCGGTCGGGGATCCAGCCGGGGGTGAGGAGTGAGACCGCGACCGTCACGGCGAACGCCAGCGGCACGGTGAGGATCGCCGGCTGCTCGAGGAGGGTGCCCAGCCAGCCGGAGCCGGTGCCGGGGTCGCCGAGGACCCGCGCCAGCCCGGCGGCGGTGGCCGGCACGCCGCCGGCGAGGAGCCCGGCGAGCGCGCCGGGCGGCGTGATCCGCCGCCACCACACGCCGAGGACGAGCAGAGGGCACAGCGACGAGGCCGCGACGGCGAATGAGACCGTCACCAGGGCCGCCGACTGCGGGGTGCAGGCCCAGGGCGCGAGCAGCAGCGGCACGGCCACGGCGACGAAGACGGCCGTCTGGAAGCCGCGTACACCGCCCCCGAGCCCCCGCGCGATGCTGCCGGACACGGCGACCACGACGCCGCAGGACGTGGAGGTGAAGGCCGCGAACGCGCCCGTCGCGACGAGGGCGGTGAGCAGGTCTCCGGTGACGCCGGGCACGATCCGGTGCGGCAGCAGGAGCAGCGTCGCGTCGGTGTCCCCGGTCATCAGGAGCTCCGGCGTGTAGAGCCGGCCGAGCGTGCCGAACAACGCCGGGAACAGCGAGAAGACCGCCAACATCAGAACGACGAGCCCGGCCGTGCGCCGGGCGGCGCGCCCGGACGAGTTCGTGTAGAAGCGCACCATGATCTGCGGCAGGCCCATCGTGCCGAGGATCGTCGCCAGGAGCACGGAGTAGGTGGCGGCGAGCGGATGCTGCCGGCCGCCCGCGAAGGGCGTCGCCCAGCGGTCGCCGCGCAGCAGCGCGATCCGGGACGTGTGGGGCACCGCGGCGCCCGCCGGGAACCGGAGCCGGGTCCCGGAGCGCACGCGGTGGCGGCCCGCCGACAGGCGCAGCCGCTCACCGGTGTGCCGCCGGCCGTCGAGGACGCCGGTGACCGCGACGACTGCCGGCGCCGTCAGGTGGATACCGGCGGTGGTGTCGGCCGTCACCGTGGTCTCGCGGTGGAAGTACGGGGGCCGGGCGGCGTCGGCGTCGTTCTGCAGCCGCCAGACGGCCAGGAAGACGAGCGCGGGGATGGTCACGGCGGTCAGCTTCAGCCAGAACTGCACGGCCTGGACACCGGTGATGCTGCGCACTCCGCCGGGGAGGACGAGCACGACGACGGCGGCCATCACCACGAGCCAGCCCATCCACACCGGCAGCCCGCTGATCACCGCGAGGGTCACTCCGGCCCCCTGGAACTGCGGCAGCAGGTAGAACCAGCCGATGACGAGGACGCAGGCGCTGACCGCGCGACGCACCCGCCGCGAGCCCAGCCGCCATTCGGCGAAGTCCGACAGGGTGTACGCGCCGGAGCGCCGCAGCGGGGCCGTCACGAGGGCGAGCAGCACGACGTGACCGGCGGCGGCGCCGATCGGCAGCCACAGCATGTCGGCGCCGTACGCGAGCACGAGACCGGCCATGCCGAGGAAGGCCGCCGCCGAGACGTACTCGCCGCTGATCGCCGAGGCGTTCCACCAGGGCGACACCTCGCGGGCGGCGGCGTACAGGTCGGATACCTTGGCAGGCCGGCCACGCGCCGGCACGGTCGCCAGGGATGCGATGAGCAGGGCCATCGCGAGCATTGTGATCATGTGTTCTCCTCGCCGGGCGGCGAGTCCCACCACCTTCCGGGGGGTTCGGCGTCGGCGCGGGCCAGGGCTGGGGTCACTCGTGCCGGGCCATGGCGGCGAAGTCGCGTTCGGCACGCTCGGCGAGGCGTACGTGCCGGCGCGCGACGGCGGCCCACACGACCGGGACGACCACGCACAGCACGAGCCAGGGCAGGCGCACGCCGAACAGCCGCACCCGTGACAACGCGGGCTCCCACGCGAACAACAGCGGCAGCCCGCCGGCGATCAACACGACGATCGCGCAGGTCACGGCGGCGTGGCCGGCCTGGATGCGCATGAGCGCGCGGACGGGCGCCGCGTCGACGCGGCTCCGGTCACCGGTGACACGGCGCAGGGGCGTGGAGCGTCCGCGCGGGCTGGTGACGGTGACGCGTTCACTCATCTGGCGATGGGGGCCTCTGCCGGAAGCGGCGGATGAGCAGGTCGCGCACCTCCCGGGTGTGGCGGCGGCTCACCGGCAGCAGCAGGTCGCCGACCTGCACGAGCGCGCGGCCCTCGTCGAAGCGGAGCTCGGTGATGTGCGCGGCGGCGACGAGCGTCTTGCGGTGGATCCGGATGAAGCCGGCGGTCCGCCAGCGCTCGGCGAGGGCGGCCAGCGGCATCCGGAGGAGGTAGCTGCCGTCGGCGGTGTGCAGACGGATGTAGTCGCCCTGCGTCTCGGCGTGGGTGACGTCGGCGCGGGAGATCAGGCGGGTGCGCCCGCCGAGCTCCACCGGGATCACCTCGTCCGTCTCCGGCTCGTACGGCGTGATCTCCCGGTGGACGGCCTCGTCGACGCGGCGGACGGCCTCGCCGAGGCGGTCGGGGTCGATGGGCTTGAGGATGTAGTCGACGGCGCCGAACTCGAAGGCGGTGACGGCGAACTCGTCGTGGGCGGTGACGAAGACGATGGCGGGCGGGTCGGCGAAGCCGGCGGCGAGGCGGGCGAAGTCGAGGCCGTCGAGCGCGGGCATGCAGATGTCGAGGAACACCGCGTCCAGCCGCTCACCGCTTTTGATCATCCGTCCGATCTCGCGGAGCGCCTCGGCGGCGTCGCGGGCCGGCTTGACGTGCTCGATCCGCGGGTGTCGGCGGAGCAGGTAGGTGAGCTCCTCCAAAGCGGGGGCCTCATCGTCGGCTGCGAGCACGCGAAGCATGGCAGGAGACTCCCTCTTTTACCGTCAGTATGCAACTCGTTTCACCAAGTAGTCGGTTTCTTTTACCCTGCGGCGACACCCGGGTGGCTCTTGGGCACGCGGAGGCCGACCTTCATCCCCGCTCCGACGGCCGTCTCGATGACCAGTCCGTACTCCTCCCCGTAGACCTGACGCAGGCGGTGGTCGACGTTCACCAGGCCGATGCCGCCGTACGCCGCGTCCTCTCCCCCGTCCGCGAGGATGGCGCGCAGCTTTCCGGGGTCCATGCCGACCCCGTCGTCCTCCACGCTGATCTCCGCCTCGGCGCCCGCGTCCCGCGCCGTGATGCGTACGTGCAACCGTTCGGTCCCGTACTGCATGCCGTGCCGGATGGCGTTCTCGACGAGCGGCTGCAGGGACAGGAACGGCACCGCGACCGGCAGCACCTCGGGCGCGATCTCGACGCTGAACCGCAGCCGCTCGTCGCCGAAGCGGGCCCGCTCGAGCAGCAGGTACCGGTGAATCGACCGCAGTTCCTCGGCCAGCGTCGTGAAGTCCCGACGGTCGCGGAACGAGTACCGCGCGAAGTCGGCGAAGTCGAGCAGCAGCTCTCGAGCGCGCTCGGGGTCGGTGCGGACGAAGGAGGCGATCGTGGTCAGCGAGTTGTAGACGAAGTGCGGGGAGATCTGGGCGCGCAGGGCCCGCATCTCCGCCTCCATGAGCCGCGTCTTGGACGAGTCCAGCTCGGCCAGCTCCAGCTGCCCGGAGGCCCAGCGGGCGACCTCCCCGAGCGTCTGCAGGCGCTCGTCGCGGACGCCCTCTCCGTAGGCGGCCAGGACCCCGGCGACGCGCCCCTCGATGGTCAGCGGCGTGATCACCGCCACCCGGAGCGGGCAGCCGGGGTCGCCGCAGGCGACCTGCGCCGGCGCCGCGACGCGTGGCCGACCGGTGCCGAGCACCGGGGAGGCGAGCCGGAGCACCTGCCCCGCGTGGTCGCCCCCGGAGCCCTCCCAGGCCAGCAGCCGCTCGGTGTCGGTGACCGCGACGGCCGGAACACCGAGGAGCTCCCGCAGGTGACGGGCTGCGCGCCGCGCCGACTCCTCGCTCAGGCCGGTGCGCAGCGAGGCCGACGCGAGAGAGATGGTGTGCAGGACGGCGAACGACGCCTCGCCGCCCGGTACGTCGTGTTCGTCACGGCGGCGCGCCGACCCCAGCGACCAGCCGGCGGCGGCCGCCATCAGGGCCGCCGTCGCAGCGAGTACGGCCTCGACCGAAATCCCTAACATGACCACAGACGGTAATGCCACCGTCACGGAAACGCGGGTATTTCGGCAACTCCCTCAGGCTGGAAGGTCGTCTTCCTGGTAGGAGTACCGCTGCTCGCGCCACGGATCGGCGACGTTGTGGTAGCCGCGTTCCTCCCAGAAACCGCGGCGGTCCACCGTGAGGTACTCGATGGCGCGCACCCACTTCACGCTCTTCCAGGCGTACAGGTGCGGCACGACCATCCGCAGCGGCGCCCCGTGGTCCGGCGCGAGCGGCTCGCCGTCCCGGCGCGTGGCCAGCAGCGTCGTCTCGGCGAGGAAGTCGGTCATCCGGAGATTCGCGCTGTAGCCGTACTCCGCCCACACCATGACGTGCGTGGCCTCGCCGGCCGGCGGCGCCAGGCGTACGAGGGCGGCGGTGAGGATGCCCTCCCACCCCACGTCGGGGACGGTGAACTTCGTGACGCAGTGGAAGTCGGCGGTGACCTTCGCGTGCGGCATCGCCGCGACCTCCGGCCAGGTCCACCGGTATTCGCGTCCCGCCTCGGTCGCGCCGTACACGCGCAGGTCCCAGCGCTCGGGCCGGAACTTCGGCACCGGGCCGTAGTGCAGGACGGGCCAGCCGCGCGGGACGTACTGCCCCGGCGGGAGGCGATCCTCAGGCCCCACCGCGTCGTCCTCGCCTCTCCGAATGCCCGCTCATGGTCATCGGCCATCCTGCCACCCCCCGCCGACGGTACGCGCCGAGCCCCTCCCTCACGGGCGGTCGGCGCATCGGTTAGGCTGTGCTCCGTGAGCAACGTCTTCTCCTTTACCTATGGCGGGCCCGGGACACGGGTGGCTGCCAGGAGGACGCTGCGCTAAAAGGCAACCACTGACAGATGCCCCGGGCCCGATGGGTCCGGGGCATCTGTCGTTTTACGAAGGGGAGCACCATGGTCGTGGTCATGTCCGCCGAGGCGGAGGAAGCACATGTTCAGGCGGTCGTCGCGCTGGTGGAGACGGCGGGCGGCGAGGCGTTCGTCAGCCGGGGCGTCAACCGCACGATCATCGGGCTGGTCGGCGACGTCGAGCAGTTCGGGACGCTGAACCTGCACGCCCTGCCCGGCGTCACCGACGTCGTGCGAATCTCCGTCCCGTACAAGCTCGTCAGCCGGGAGAACCACCCCGACCGCTCGGTCGTCCGGGTCGGCGGGGTTCCGATCGGCCCCGGCACCATGACGCTCATCGCCGGGCCCTGCGCGGTCGAGACGCCGGAGCAGACCCTCGAGGCGGCGCGGATGGCCCAGACGGCGGGCGCGACCCTCCTGCGCGGGGGCGCTTTCAAGCCGCGCACCTCCCCCTACGCCTTCCAGGGACTCGGCGAGAAGGGCCTGCGGATCCTGGCCGACGTGCGCGCCGAGACCGGCATGCCCATCGTGACCGAGGTCGTCGACGCGCGCGACGTCGAGCTCGTCGCCTCCTACGCCGACATGCTCCAGGTCGGCACCCGGAACATGCAGAACTTCGCGCTGCTGCAGGCGGTCGGCGGTGCCGGCAAGCCGGTCATGCTCAAGCGCGGCATGAACGCCACCATCGAGGAGTGGCTGATGGCGGCCGAGTACATCGCCCAGCGCGGCAACCTCGACATCGTGCTGTGCGAGCGCGGCATCCGCACATTCGAGAAGGCCACCCGCAACACCCTGGACATCTCGGCCGTCCCGGTCGCCCAGCGGCTGTCGCACCTGCCCGTCATCGTCGACCCGTCGCACTCCGGCGGGCGGCGCGACCTGGTCCTCCCGCTGACCCGCGCGGCCATCGCGGTCGGCGCCGACGGCGTCATCATCGACGTGCACCCGCACCCGGAGAGCGCCCTGTGCGACGGCCCGCAGGCCCTCGTGGACGGCGGCGTACGGGAGCTGGCCGCGACCGTACGCGACCTGCCGCCCGTGGTCGGCCGCACCCTCACCCAGGTCTGATCCCCGCGCCGCGGCGTGCCGTCCGAACCCCGGGCGGCGCGCCGCGGCCGGCGGGCGGGATTTCACCCGACCAACCGATCCTTCCCGACCGACCTCCCGGCCCCGACCGGCCTCCCGGCCCCGACCGGCCTCCTGGCCCAGGCCGACCTCCCGGTAGGCTCTCCGGCATGGCGTACTACACCGCCCAGCTCGGGCCGCCCCGGTTCTGACCGGGGCCACCGCACGCACGCCCGGCACCGCCGGGCATTTTCTCTGACGCCGCGCTGACGCGGCTGTTTCGGCGCGCCCCGGATTCGTGTACCCCGATACGGTTCCTGATCTGGAGCGTTCTCCTTGACCATCTCTGAGGTCTCCTCCGCCCTGCCCGTACGCCGGAGGCACGGCGGATCCGCCGACATCGTCCTGGCCGCCGCCCTGTGGGGCACGACCGGCACCGTCCGCAGCTTCATCCACGCGAGCCCGGTGGCGGTCGGCGCCGCTCGCCTGCTCATCGGCGGCGCCTTCCTCTTCGCCATGGCCCTGCGCGGCGGCGGCCTGCGGCCCCTGCTCGCCCGCGGCACGCGGACCCGCCTACTCCTCCTGCTGGGCGCGGCGCTCGCCGCCGTCTACCAGACGGCGTTCTTCAGCGCCGTCGCCCGTACCGGCGTGGCCACCGGCACGGTCGTCACGATCGGCAGCGGGCCCGTCTTCGCCGGCCTGCTGTCCCGGCTGCTGCGCATGGGCACGCTGACCCCGCGCTGGCTGCTGTCCACGGCGGGCGCGGTCGCCGGGTGCGCGGCCCTCACCCTCGGCGGCCAGGCGGCCGGCGTGGAGCCGGTGGGCGTCGCGCTGGCCCTGCTGTCCGGTTGCGGCTACGCGGCGTACGCCACCGTCGCGTCGTACCTCATCACCCGGGGCGACGACAGCCGCGCGGTGCTCGGCGCGCTGTTCGGCGGATCCGGGGTGCTGCTGCTGCCGGTCCTGCTGTTCGCGGGCTCCGGCTGGCTGCTCACCGGCTCGGGCGCGGCGGCGGTGCTCTACCTCGGCGTGATCACGACCGGGGTGGGCTACCTGCTGTACGGCCGGGGCCTGCGGACGACCCCGGTCGCCGCCGCGACCACGCTCACCCTGGCCGAGCCCGCCGTCGCGGCGGTCCTGGGGCTGGCCGTCCTCGGCGAGCACCTGAGCGTCGTCGCCTTCGCCGGCCTGGCCCTCCTCGCCGCCAGCCTGGTCATCCTCACCCTGCCCGCGCGCTCACGCTGAACCGCGGCCGAGAGGATTGGTGCTCATTGACCGCAAAGATTCGGCAAAGGGAAATTGATCACCTCGTGGCGGCCGGGGTAAAACCGGGGAAACGGTCCGGCGAAAGGTTGAGGAGGACCATGGACCGCATTCCCGACGAGCCGCTTCCCTACGAACCCCCGATGCTGGCCGAAGCGGGATCCTTCGCAGAACAGACGAAGGGTGCCGGAGGTCTGATCCCCGAGTTCCACGGCCACATCCCCCACTGAGACCGGTCATGAACGGTTCCGGCGAGACATGGTTCGTGGCCCTTCCCGATCGGGAGGATGCCGCGGACACGGCGGCCGTCCTACGGCCCGGGGCCTCGCAAGAGGTGCCTCATCCCTCCGGGCGGCCGTTTCTCATCGGGTGCTGGTCGCCGGATGAACTACGGCTCGCCGGTACCGACGGTGTACGGGTGGCGGTGCTGGGGCAGTGCCGCGGCACCGCCGCCCTCCTCGCCGACCGGGTCGCCGGCACGCGTGCGGTGGCCGACCTCGACCGCCCGGCTTCCACCATGGCCGGCAGCTTCCACCTGATCGCGAGCGTCGACGGCCGCGTCCGCGTGCAGGGAAGCGCCTCTGGGCTCAGGCGGGTCTTCCGGACCCGTGTCGGCAGGGTGACGGTGGCGAGTGACCGGTCCGACACGCTGGCCGCGCTGGTCGGCGCCGAGGTGGACGAAGAACACCTGGCCCTGTACCTGCTCTATCCGTGGCTCCCCTTCGCGCTGGCGGACAGGACGCCATGGCGCGGCGTACAGGGCGTACCCGCCGGCCACTACCTCCTCCTCGGCGACGACGGTGACGAACGGGCGGTCCCGTGGTGGCGACCTCCCGAGCCGGACCTCCCGCTGGCCGAGGGCGCCGGGGTTCTGGCCGACCGACTGGCCGAGGCGGTGGCCATCCGTACGGCCGGCGGTGGCATCGTCAGCGCCGACCTCTCCGGCGGCCTGGACTCGACGGCGCTGTGCTTTCTGGCGGCCGAACGAGGCGTCGACCTGCTCGGCGCGACGGTCGCCACGACCGACCCGGGCAACGACGACGTGGCGTGGGCGGTACGTGCCGCCGATCGTCTGACGACGCGAGGCAGAGTCGTCCACGATCTCATCGACCCGGGAGAGGTCCCCCTGCCGTACGAGGGCATCGTCGCGGTGCCGCCCATGGACGAGCCGTTCGGCGCCTTCCGGGACGTCGCCCGCTCCGACGCGGTCTGGCAGCGGATGGCCGGACGAGGATCGCGCGTCCATCTGAGCGGCTTCGGCGGGGACGAGGTCCTGCAGTGCCCGCCGGCCTACCTGCATACGCTCGCGCGCCGGCGTTCCCTCACCGCACTGTCCCACCTGCGCGGATACCGCGCCCGGTACCGATGGCCGCTCGGCGGATCGCTTCGGGCGCTCGCGGACACACGCCCGTACGGCGGCTGGCTGGCAGAGGCCGCGGAGGACGTCGACCGGCCCGGGTCTCTCGCCGGAGAGCCGCATCGCTGGGAGCCCGCGTTCCGGCTGCCGCCCTGGGCCACCGATCAGGCCGTCGAGACGGTACGCCACCTGATCCGTGAGGCGGCCGGGACGGCGGCGCCGCTGGCCCCCGACCGTGCCCGGCACGAAGCGCTCGTCTTCGCCCGCCAAGGCGCGAGGACGTACCGCCAGGCGGTGCGGCAGGCCCGCCGCGCCGGACTGACGCTCGCGGTGCCGTTCCTGGACGACCGGGTGCTCGAGGCGTGCCTCGCCGTGCGCATGGAGGAACGGACCGACCCTCGCCTCTACAAGCCGTTGCTGACCAGGGCGATGGACGGGACCGTCCCGCGGGATCTCCTGGAGAGGACCACCAAGGGCCACTACGCGGTCGACGGGCACGCCGGGCTGCGCCGGTTCCGCGCTCGCATCGCCGAACTGCTGGAGGACCCGCTGCTGGCCCGGCTCGGACTGGTCGACGCCGACGCGCTGCGCTCCGCCTGCCTCTCGCTCTACCCACCGACGTTGGGCCTGCCCGCGCTGGACGCGACTCTCGCGTGCGAGGTGTGGCTGCGCGCTGCCCGTACGTCACGCGACGCCGCAGTGAAGGGACGACCATGACCTTGCGACTTCGCCGGGACGTGTCCACCGCCGACACCGGGACCGGGCTCGTGCTGCTGGACCAGGCGGCGGGCCGGTACTGGCAGCTCAACCCCACCGGCGCCCTGGTCCTGCGGATGCTCCTCGACGGGGCGACCGAGGCCGAGGTGGCCCGCACACTGGCCGCGCGGCACGCCGTCGACGTCGAGCGCGCCGGCACGGACGTCACCGCCCTCGTGGAGAGCCTGCGCGCCGCCAAGGTGGTCGAGGAGACCGCGCTGTGAGCGCTCCGGTCACGGTGACCGGCGGCGGCAGGCTGCCGCTGGTCCTGCGTTCGCTCGCGCTCCTGGCGGTCGGCGCCGCGCGGGTGCTGGCCCGGCTGCCACCACGGCGCATCCGGGTGATCCTCGTGCTCCTGCGGGCAGGAGCCAGGCCGGCCGACTTCGACCGGGCCCGCCGGGCTCGCCACGCCGTCGTGACGACGAGCGTGCTGTGCGCGGGCGAAGGGTGCCTGCAACGGTCACTGGCCACCGCGCTGTTGTGCCGCGCGTACGGTGTCTGGCCCACCTGGCACGTGGGTGTCCGTACCGAACCCTTCATGGCGCACGCCTGGGTGGAGGCCGACGGGCGCCCCGTCGACGAGCCTGACCCGCCCGGTTACTACCACTCCATCCTCAGCGTCCCGCCGCGCTCCCCCCAGGCATAAAACGTCGTATTTCAGCGGCAACGCGGCACGTGTCGGCAATTTCGGAGGTTCGGGAGCACACAAAGCCGCAGGCCCGAAATAGGCGTTCTCTCGATGCCGTACTCCCATGATCGTGCCAGCCCGTTCCGATGATTTTCCAAGAGTCTTACGACAGCCTGACCGCAGTCGACGAAAGGTCTGACAATGAAGCGGATCATGGCACTCACCGCTGCGGCCTGCCTCGCGCTCTCCGCCTGTAGCGCGGCGGCTGCCGAGCGAAGTTCAAACCACGTGGCGGCTCCCAAAAAGGCCCCACCCAACATCGTCTTCGTCCTCACCGACGATCTCGCGATGAACCTCGTCCCGTACATGCCGCACGTCCAGCAGATGCAGAAGCAGGGGACCACGTTCAGCAATTACTTCGTGACGGACTCGCTGTGCTGCCCGTCGCGGACAACGACGTTCACCGGGCGCTTCCCGCACAACACCGGCGTCTTTACGAACGGCGGCAACGATGGCGGATACCAGACGTTCAACGCCCGCGGGAACCAGAACCACACCTTCGCCACCGCGCTTCAGGCGGCCGGCTACCGCACCGCCATGATGGGCAAGTACCTCAACGGCTACCAGCCGACGGACCCGGTGCCGCCGGGCTGGAGCGAGTGGGACGTCGCGGGCAACGGCTACCCCGAGTTCAACTACTCGCTCAACGAGAACGGCCACGTCGTCAAGTACGGCCACCAGCCGAAGGACTACCTGACCAACGTCCTGAGCAGCAAGGGCCGGCAGTTCATCGGCCAGTCGGCAAAGGCGGGCAAGCCCTTCGTGCTGGAGCTCGCCACCTTCGCCCCGCACGCCCCGTACACGCCGGCCCCGCAGGACAAGAACAAGTTCCCCGGCCTGAAGGCCCCGCGCGGCCCGGCGTTCAACGAGGCCGATATGTCCGACAAACCGGCATGGATCAAGAACCACAAGAAGCTCACCGCGAAGCAGATCACCACGATCGACAACGTGTTCCGCAAGCGGGCGCAGGCCGTGCAGGCCGTCGACCGGATGATCGGCAACATTCAGACGGCGCTGAAGAACAACGGCGTCGACCGTGACACCTACCTCGTCTTCAGCTCGGACAACGGCTTCCACCTGGGCGAGCACCGGCTCGCGCAGGGCAAGATGACCGCCTACGACACCGACATCAAGGTGCCGCTGGTCGTCAAGGGCCCGGGCGTCGCGGCGGGCCACACGACGAACACCCTCGCGCAGAACACCGACCTGTGCCCGACCTTCGAGAACCTCGCCGGCGTGAAGGTCCCGGCGGCGGTCGACGGCCGGCCCCTCACGCCGTTCTTCAAGGCCAAGCCCACGCAGAAGAGCCGCGACGGGGTCCTCATCGAGCACCACGGCCCCGACCACCTGGCGGGCGACCCGGACCTGCAGGCCGCCGCGAGCGGCAACCCGCCGAGCTACGAGGCGGTGCGCACCGGGCATGAGGTGTACGTCGAGTACGCCGACGGCGAGCGCGAGTACTACGACCTGAGCCGCGACCCGAACGAACTCGACAACGCCGTCACCCGCCTACCCGCGGCCCGGCTCAAGCAGCTCACCTCGCTGCTGCACCGCCTGGAGAAGTGCTCGGGCAAGACCTGCCACTAGTTTCCTCTCCCACCTCCGTACGCGCCGTCTGCCCGGGCGAGACAACATCTCGCCCGGGCAGACGGCGAGCCGACAGCGCACCCTCCACGTCTTCCTCATGGCGGCCGGGCTCGGCCTGGCCATCGCGGTGGTCAGCGTGCTGCTGCCGCGGCACCGGCGCCGCTGACCCGTCAGGCGCTGTGCTCGCCGTACGAGGGGCGGTGCTCCTGGAGGTTGGCGGCGAGCTGCTCGGCCATCTCCCCCGCGTCGAGCCGCTTCTCGATCTGACGAAGGTCGTCGATCTTGGCGCGGGTCTCGGCGCGGCGGGGGGTGAGCACGGTGCAGCAGTCCTCGTCGGGCAGCTCCGAGATGCTCAAGGTGTGGATCTTCCGCGCCTCGGCCATGATCTCGGTCTTGTCCATGCCGATGAGCGGGCGCAGGATCGGCAGGCTCACCGCGTCGTCGAGCGCGGTGATGTTCTGCATGGTCTGGCTGCTGACCTGGCCGAGCGAGTCACCGGTGATCAGGGCGGCGCCCCCGAGGTTGTGTGCGACGACCTCGCCGGTCTTCAGCATCAGCCGGCGCTGCGCGATGATCTGGAGCCGGTCGGCGCCGGAGGACTTGATCTGCTGCTGCGCCTTGCCGAACGGCACGACGAACAGCCGTGAGCCGCCCTGGAACTTGTCGAGTTCGCGCACCAGGGCGTACGCCTTGTAGATCGACTCGGGGCCGGTGAACGGCATCCCGGAGAAGTGCAGGAAGTCGACTCGCAGGCCGCGGCGCATCATGCGGTAGGCGGCGACGGGCGAGTCGATGCCGCCCGACATCAGCACCAGCGCCCGGCCGCTCATCCCGACCGGCAGGCCGCCCGCGCCGGGCATGCCGTCGGTGAAGACGAACACCTCGCGCTGGTCGACCTCGATGAACACGGCGAGGTCCGGGTGCTTGAGATTGACCGGCAGGTCGTAGCGCTCCTTGACCTTCGAGCCGACGAGGGCGTTGAGGTCGGAGGAGGTGATCGGGAAACGCTTGTCGCGGCGGCGCGCCCGGATGGCGAACGCGCCCTTGCGGGCGAGCGCGGGGTGCTGCGCGACCAGGTCCAGGGCCGCCTGGACGGTCGCGTCGACGTCCTTGGCCACCCGCCAGGCGCGGTGCACCCACACGATGCCCATCACGTCGGTGAGCCGCCGGGCGACGGCGTCGACGTCGGACAGCTCGCCGCTCTCGGCGCGGACGACGATGACGCCTTCGCGCGGCCAGATCTGGATCTTGATGCCGAGCCCCTTGACGGCGGCGCGGATGTTGTTCTGCAGCCGCCGCTCGAACAGCTCGCGGTTCTTACCCTTGAGGACGATCTCGCCCAGTTTGAGCAGAACGCAGGGCTCACCGGCGACGGCGGGCCGCTCGGCGTTCTGGGGCTGCGTCACGGTTTCGAGCGTGGGCATGCGTCCTACCTCCAACGGACACTGACGGGTGCCCCTCAAGTGTCGCGCACGATGGCGACTACCCGTACCAACCCGGGCTACGCGCCCGCCCTTCCCGCTCCGCGAGGCGTGGTGACCGCGATGCCCTCGGCGGTCGCGATGGCGTGCACCTGGGCCAGGGACGGCACGTGGGCGATCACCAGGTCGCGCCGGTCGTCGAAGGCCGACCCGATGCCGAGACAGTCCATCCCCGCGGCGTGGGCCGCCTCCGCACCGGCGACGGCGTCCTCCACGACCAGGCAACGCGCCGGACTCCGGCCCAGCAGGCGCGCGGCGCGCAGGTAGCCCGCGGGATCGGGCTTGCCGGCCGATACGTCCTCGGCGGCGACCAGGACCTTCGGTGAGGGGAGACTCACGGCGGCCAGCCGCGCGGTGGCGACCGCGCGGGTTCCCGAGGTCACGACCGCCCAGGCTTCGGGATGCAGCGAGGCCAGGAGAACATCGGCTCCCGGCAGCGCCCGCAGCCCCGTCGTCTCACGTTCCTCACGCGCGACGATCTCAGCCGTCTCCGCCTCGGCGTCCAGGTGCGGCGTCAGGATCCGGATCAGATCGATGTCGCGCCGTCCGTACGACAGGGCCACCGCCCGATCGCCGTCCACGCCGTGGGCGGCCGCCCAGTCGCGCAGGATCCGTTCGATCACTCCGAGCGAATCGACCAGCACCCCGTCGAGGTCGAACAGCACTGCCTCATACGTCATGCAGTTATATTATGATGCACGTCAATGACAATATACTGACACGATGGACGTCGTCGAAGAAGTCGAACGCACCCTCGCGGCGAATCTCCGGGCAGCCCGCGCCCGGCAGGGGTGGCGGCTCGATGATCTGGCCGCGGCGAGCGGAGTCAGTCGCGGCATGATCCATCAGATCGAGACCGCCCGCACTCACCCGAGCGTCGCCACTCTGGCCAAGCTCTGCGCCGCGCTGGACGTGCCGATCAGCGAGCTCGTCGAGATGCCCGCCGAACTCGGCAGCCCCGCCCCCTACGCCGACGCGACGGTCACCCGTCACGGACAGAGCACGGCCGCACTGCTGATGAGCGACGGGCGTCATGAGCTGTGGGAGCACGCGCTGTACGCCGGCCACCCGATCCACGACACCGGGCACCCGCCCGGCACCCGCGAGATCATCCATGTCACGCAGGGAATCCTGCAGGTGGACGTCGGCGGAGCGACCTTCGCCGTCCCGGCCCGCGACGGCCTCACCCTGCGCGGCGACCGGCCCCACGGCTACCGCAACGACGGCGACGTCCCGGCCGTCTACACCGTCGTCGTCGTGTACACCGGGGCACGCGATCCGCGCTTCTGAGCCCATGACGCACTCAGGGACGTGACGGCCCGAACATGGCACCGGCCCGTGGCACGCCGCGTGCCACGGGCCGGTGACCAGGACCGTACGGGCCGGGTCGCCCCGGCCGCCGGTCAGCCGAAGAAGACCTCGGCCTCTTCGTACCGCTGGACCGGGACGGTCTTGAGCTCGTCGGTGGCGGCGCTCAGGTCGTTCCGGACGATCTCCGTGCCCTGCAGGCCGACCATCTTGCCGAACGCCCCGTCGTGCACCGCGTCGATCGCGTGCACGCCGAACCGGGTGGCCAGCACCCGGTCGAACGCGGTCGGGGTGCCGCCGCGCTGGATGTGCCCGAGGACGGTCGTACGGGCCTCCTTGCCGGTGCGCTTCTCGATCTCCGCGGCGAGCCGCTCGCCGATGCCGCCGAGGCGCACGTGGCCGAAGGCGTCGAGCTCCTGCGTCTGCGTGTCCATCTGGCCGTCGACCGGGTGGGCGCCCTCGGCGACCACGATGATCGGGGCGTAGCGGGTCTTGAAACGGCTCTCGACGTACCCGCAGACCTTCTCGATGTCGAAGGGCTTCTCCGGGATGAGGATGACGTTCGCGCCCGCCGCCATGCCGGCGTGCAGCGCGATCCAGCCCGCGTGCCTGCCCATGACCTCGCAGATCAGCGCGCGGTGGTGCGACTCGGCCGTGGTGTGCAGCCGGTCGATGGCCTCCATCGCGATGTTCACCGCGGTGTCGAAGCCGAAGGTGTAGTCGGTGGCGTTGAGGTCGTTGTCGATCGTCTTGGGGACGCCGACGACCTTCACGCCCCTGTCGTACAGCTGGCGCGCCACGCCGAGGGTGTCCTCCCCGCCGATGGCGATGAGCGCGTCGACGCCCAGCCCCGCGAGGTTGTCCTTGATCCGCTCGACGCCACCCTCGATCTTGATCGGATTCGTCCGGGACGATCCGAGGATGGTGCCACCGCGCGGCAGGATGCCGCGCACCGCCTGAACGTCGAGCGGCACGGTGTCGCCCTCGAGCGGACCACGCCAGCCGTCGCGGAAGCCGACGAACTCATATCCGTAGACCTGGATGCCCTTGCGGACCACCGCGCGGATGACGGCGTTCAGGCCGGGGCAGTCACCGCCACCGGTCAGCACTCCGACACGCATGCCCAACTCCTCTTTGTAACCCTGGGTTCACCCGACCAGACTAGTGGTGCGGGTAGGACGTATTAGACGCGGTGCGCCCTCAGGACACGACCATCCCGATTGGTCTAGACCATATCGGATTGAGAGGGCTCTGATCAGCCCTTCCAGGGTCTTAGTATCGTCACTCTCCGCCCGTGGTGCCGCGCGCCCGCGCGTCGGAGGCCACCCGCTCGGCGTCGCGCTCCTCCGGTCCGCCGGTCTCCCGCCGCTCTCGCGGCCCGCGAGCGCCGGGCTCCCGCTCTTCCCGCCCGCCCGCATCGGCCTCCGGCACCTGCGATCCGCCGTCGCCCGCCGGCTCGGCCTCCTCCTCGGCCGTCGGATCGTTCTTGACGTCGGAGGCGTACCGGTCGACGTACTCCTGGCCCGACAGCCGCATGATGGCGTACATGATCTCGTCGGTGACCGCGCGCAGCACGGCCCTGTCGTGCGCCATCCCGTAGTACCGGGAGAAGTCGAGGGGCTCGCCGAACCGCACCTCCGGCCGCGGGCGCAGGCGTGGCAGCGTCCGCCCGGAGGGCATCAGCTCGAACGTGTTGATCATCGCCATCGGGACGACCGGCGCACGCGACTCGAGAGCGAGCCGGGCCACCCCGGTCTTGCCGCGGTAGAGCCGATTGTCCGGCGCGCGCGTGCCCTCCGGATAGATGCCGAGCAGCCTGCCCTCCGCCAGGACGCGGAGGCCGGTCCGCAGTGCGGCCTCGCTCGCCCGGCCGCCCGTACGGTCGATGGGCACCTGCCCGACGCCCCGGAAGAACATCCGACTGACGAGGCCCTTCACACCGGTTCCGGTGAAGTACTCCGCCTTCGCCAGGAAGGTGACCTTGCGCGGCAGCGGCAGGGGCCCGAAGAAGTGGTCGGCGAACGACAGGTGGTTGCCGACCAGGATCGCGGGGCCACGGCGCGGCACGTTACGCGTCCCCTGTGCCCGTGGTCGCCAGACCAGGTACAGGAAGGGACCCAAGATCGCCTTGACGACCCAGTAGAACAACGTCCCGCCTTCCCCTACCCCCTGCCGTTAACCCGTCCGTGGGATGATAATCATCTTCCCATCTCAGGCCGGACACACCCACATCCACACACGGCACGTTTTCGTCATTGCGCGGCGCGGGGGCCATAAGCTCATCTTGAAGCGTCGGCCGACGGCAGTTTCGAGGGGAGGCGCCATGGCGTTGACGCCGTACGTTCGGTCGTACACGACCGACGTGCCGCACGACGACCTGGCCACGATGCGACGGGAGACCGGGGTATGAGTCGGCGCGGCAACGGGCTCACGGCGGACTCCTATATTCCGCTGGCCGACCTGGCTCCGCAGCTCGCCGACGCGATGCTGGCCGCGCTCCGGGAGGCGGGCATCGCCGCCTACGCGGTGCCGGCACCGGGCACGACCGGCGGCTACCTCGACGTGCGGTTGCCCGAGGAGCCCACCGACCGGCTGTACGCCGACGCGGCGGCCAAGCAGGCCGCCGAGGACATCCTCGAACGACGCCTCCCCGAGCTACGCGCGGACTACGCCAACTCGCGCGACGAGGACGAGATCTTCGCCGAGATCGTGGCCGGGTTCGACCTGCCCGCGGACGGCGACGAGGTGCCCTGGCCCGCCGAGGAGAACATCGACGAGGCTCCCGAGGAGTCCGCCGGCGGGTCCGGCGACGACACCGGTCCGGAGCGCACCGCGACGGCCCGGGTCGTCAAGCCCGCCTCCGAGGACGAGGAAGAGCACTTCATCCCCCCGCCCCCGCCGCCGCTGCCGAAGGCGGACCCGATGACCAAGTTCGCGTGGATCGCGCTGCTGGGCGGGCCGCTGTACCTGGTGCTGTCGGTGTTCCTCAGCTGGACGGTCCCGAGCTGGGCGGCGTTCGCCGCGGTCGCGGCCTTCATCGGCGGCTTCGTCGCACTTGTCCTCCGCATGGGCGACGACCCTCCGGACGACGACGGCGCCGTCGTCTGACTCCGGCGAGCAACGGGACCACAGCGTGAGCGACGCGCGTCGTCTGGACTGAGAAGCGGCGGGAGCGAAGCGACGAGGGAAGACGGCGCGTGGGGCGCCGCGAACCGCGCTCGCGTCGGCGAGCGCCCTCAGACGCGCAGTTCGGCGAGGACGGGGCGGTGGTCGGTGGCGACCGGGTAGTCGGCGAGCAGATCGGGGTCGTCCGGCACTCCGCAGCGGAGGACCTCGATGCCCTCGTCGGCGAAGACGCCGTCGATGCGGCGCCTCGGGTCTGCCGCGCTGAAGGTCTCCGGCAGCCCGTACGGCGCGGTCGCGCCCGCGTCCTGGAAGCGCCCGGCGAGGAGGTCCCAGGCGGGGCCGCCCGGCTGTTCGTTGATGTCCCCGGCGAGGACGACGGGCGCGCCGGTCTCCGCGCGGACCCGGTCGAGCTCGTCGGCGACCTCCTCCGCGTGCCGGCGGCGCGGCTCGGCGACAAGGTCGAGGTGGACGCTGGCGGCGAGCAGGCGGACGCCGCGGACGTCGAACAGGCCGAGCGCGAGCCCGCGACGGTGCAGACCGGGCACGGGCGACAGCAGGCGGTGCCGCCCGCTGGCGGCCGTGGTCCGAGGCCCGGCGTACAGCTCCAGCCCGGCGGCCCGTTTGAGCGCGATCGGGACCAGCGCCGCGTGCCGGGCGAGCCAGATCCGTCTCCGCTGCCAGAACAGGAAGCGCGGAGCCTCCTGCACGCAGAGGATGTCCGGCCGCAGGCGCCGGACGACGCGGGCCAGCGCCGCCCGGTCGTCCCGCATCGACCGGATGTTGTAGCTGACGAGTCGGACGGTCGCCATTCAGCGGGTACCCGGTGGATCTACGTCCGGCCGTACGGCGTCCAGAGTGCGCCGCTCGCTACGAACGGGATCCACCGGACACCCCCTACCGGGAGCGGGCGAGGTCGGCGGCGCCGACGATGCCGGCGTCCGGGCCGAGCTCGGCGATCCTGATGTCGGCGAAGGGCCGGTGGCCCCGGCCGGTGAGGGCGTTCTCGAAGGCGGCGCGCGCCGGTTCGAGCAGCAGGTCGCCCGCCTCCGACAGGCCGCCGCCGATGACGAACGCCCCGGGGTCGAGGATGGCGGCCAGGTCGGCCAGGCCCTGCCCGACCCAGCGGGCGACGCTGCGGAAGCACTCCAGCGCCGCGCTGTCGCCCTCGCGCGCCGCCTCGGTGATCTCCGGGCCGCTGATGCCCTCGGGGCTGCCGCCGAGTTCGAGGAGCCGGCCGGCGAGCGCCGGGGACACCCGGGCGAGCTCCCGGGCCTCGGCGACCAGGGCGTTGCCGGAGGCGTACTGCTCCCAGCAGCCGCGGTTGCCGCAGCCGCAGCGCCGGCCGTCGGGGACGACGCGGTAGTGCCCGAACTCGGCGCCGATGCCGAACCGGCCGCGGTAGAGCTCGCCGCCGAGGATCAGGCCGCCGCCGATGCCCGTGCCGAGGGTGATGAGGACCATGTGGTCCTCGCCCCGGCCGGCGCCGAACTTCGCCTCGCCCCAGGCGGTGGCGTTCGCGTCGTTCTCGACGACGACGGGCAGGCCGACCACGCCCTCGACCTTCTTCTTGATGGGCTCGTCGCGCCAGGCCAGGTTGGGCGCGAACAGCACCGTGGACCGGCTCTCGTCCACGAACCCGGCGGCGCCGAGGCCCACCGCCTCGACCTCGCCGAATTTCGCCTTGAGGATGTCGACGACCTCCGCGATCACGCGGGCCGTCTCGTGCGGGCTGGTGGACGGCGTCGGGCGCCGTACCTTCTCCAGAATCCGCCCATGGTCGTCGACCACACCGGCGGCGACCTTCGTACCGCCGACATCAACACCAATGGTCAGCGTCATGGACGCTTCTCCTCCGTCAACCCGTCGCCGTGCCGGCGCCCGCAGAGTCGTCGCCCGCCGCGCGGGGGCGCGGCCGCGTGCGCTCGAACCCTGCCATCGCCTCGCGGACCGCCGAGTAGAGCTGCTCACCCGCCGCCATCACGTGGGAGAGGACCTCCGGCCCCGACTCCCGGGACGCCGCGATCGCGCGGCACACCGGGCAGTAGCGGCACTCCGCCGCGCCCGTGTGCTCACCCCAGGCCTCGCTGGTCGCATCGCTCCACACGTCGCCCTTGGGGGCGCCGCCGGCGTTCCACTTCCGGCGGAGCGTGTCGACGAGACGCACCGCCTCGAAGAGCACGGATGGTGGCTGCTCACTCATTGGTCATCATCTACCTATCGTTCGGCGTGAAACCGTACCGCCCCGCGGCGTATGCCCGCGCCATGGGGTGCCGGCGGCCGCGGCCTCGCCCATCGTCGGATCCCGTCGCATGGCTATTCCTCGACGCGTCGTTTGAGCCCCTTGAGGGCCGTGTCGATGATGCGCTTCTCCGCCTTCCGCTTGACCATGCCGATCATGGGCACGCGCACGTCGACGGCGAGCTCGTACGTCACCTCGGTCTCGCCGCCGTGCTCGGCGAGCCGGTAGGCGCCGGTCATGCCGGTCAGCATCGTGCCGCGCTCCGCGAGGTGCCAGTGCACCGCCTCGTCGTCGTCCCAGTCATAGGCCAGGACGTAGGTGTCCTTGATCGGTCCGGCCTCCAGCGTGATCCGCACCTGTTCGGCGCGGCCGTCGTCCCCGGTGGCGACGACCTCGGCCGCGATGATTCCTTCCGCCCATTCAGGGTATTCCGCAAAATCGGCGATAACCGCCATGATCTCCGGCTTTCCAGCCTTGATCGTGATGCTGGAGCTCGTACGGTCCGCCATCGGCGTATCCCTCTTTCAAGCTGATTATCGGGCGGAAATGGGCACCGCGTCACCGCCTTGAGCGGAGCGTAGCGGCTACCACTCGAGAACGTACGGAACCCCGCGCGCGCGGAAGTGTCCGACGTTCACGCATTCTGTCCGCCCGATGCGGGTCCGGCGGACGAGCGGCTGGTGGACGTGCCCGAACAGCACGTACTTCGGCTGAGCCTCGTGGATCATGCGCAGGACCGCCTCGCTCCCGCGTTCGAAACGCCGCGCGACCGTGTCGTACAGCAGCTCGGGCACGGCGGGTGGAATGTGGCAGCACAGCACGTCGACCTCGCCGACCGCGGCGACCTTGGCCGCGAAGACGTCGTCGTCGATCTCGTACGGGGTGCGGTACTCGGTGCGCAGTCCGCCGCCGACGAAGCCGAAGCGCAGGCCGTCGAGCTCGACCGTCTCCCCGTCGAGCACCCGCTGGCCGGCCCGCAGGCTCTCCGGCCACAGGCGGGGGATGTCGACGTTCCCGTAGGTGAGGTACGCCGGCGTCGGCATCGCGCCGAACAGCTCCTTGTACTGCCGTCGCACCGCGGCCTCGATGTACGGCCCGGCGTCGCCCTCCAGCGTCGCCCACATCGACCGGGAGAACGCCCGTGCCTCATCGAAGCGCTTCTGGGTGCGGAGTTCGATGAAGGTCTCGGCGTGCTCCTGGCCGAACAGCTCGGCGAAGATGCCCTTGCCGTGGTCCTCGTAGTCGATGAACAGGATCAGATCGCCGAGACAGATGAACGCGTCGGCCCCGTCGCCGGCCTGGACGAGCGCGTCGGCCCGTCCGTGCACGTCGCTCACCACATGAACCCGCATGCGCCAACTGTATGACTTGTCGGGATCAACGCTCGGCGGCGGCGTCGACGAGGGCGCGCCACTCGCGGACACGGACGGCCTCGACGGGCGTCTGTCCCGCCGCTGCCGGGCGTACGGCGTCCTCGACCTGGAAGGCGCGCACGCCGGCCGCCGCGAGAACCGCCACGTGCCGGCGCCGCAGGCCGCCCCCCACGAGCATGAGCCGCGCGTCGCAGGCGGCCCGGCGGACCAGCGCGTCGATCCCGGGCTCGACGCCACCCGCCGCTCCGGCGCACAGGACGGAGTCGAGCCCGCGCAGCACGCGCATCTCGCGCCAGGCGGCCACGGGGTCCACCGCGTGGTCGATCGCGCGGTGGAACGTCCACGGCAGCGGCAGCACGGCGTCGGCGAGCCGTGCGGTCGCGGACAGGTCGACGGTCCCATCGGCGTGGAGGAAGCCGAACACGAAGCCGTCCGCCCCGGCGGACGCGTGCGCGCAGGCGGCGCGGCAGAGCCGGGCGAGCTCCGGCTCGGTCGTGCGGAAGCCGCTCTTGGCCCGGAGCATCACGCGGATCGGGAGCGACGTCGTCTTGCGCATCGCGGCCACCGTCTTGGGATCGGGCGACAACCCGCCGGACTGCCGCTCGGCGACGGCCACGATCCGGTCGGCGCCTCCCGTCTCGGCCGCCTCGGCGTCCACCTCGTTCATCGCGACCACCTCGAGCAGCGCCATCGTCTCCCCCGGGTCCGGCCCCCACGACCACCGCGGCCGACGCGTATTCTCGCCCCCGCCCGGCCCGCAATGCCTCTGACCTGGCCCGCCTTTGGCGTTTCCCGGCGATCCCGTTACCGGACCCGTCTCCGGACCGGGACCGCGTTCGACGGCGCTCGCTTCGCGAGCGCGGGAGCGGGCGCCCAACGCGCCGTCTTCCCTCGTCGCTCTGGTCGCTTCGCTCCCGGCGCTCCTCAGTCCAGACGACGCGCGCCCGCTCTCGCGTGGCTTCGCGCCAATCACTCCCGGACGACGGGAAGGGGAACAGCGATCAACGGACTCGTTCACGCGTGGTAAGAAGAAATGCGAGACGTGTCACGCGTCGAAGGCTACCGATCAGTATCTTGAAGCGGTAGCGTCCGTGCGACCGATGGCCGCCGCACTCAGCTGAGGAGTAGTCGTGCGTGAGTACAGCGTTCCCGCGCAGGTGACGATCGTCGATTCGGCGAACCTCACCGGCACGCTCTTCTCGCGGGCCGCCGAGGAACCGGACCGCGTCGTCCTCCGCCGTAAGGACGGCGCGGGGTGGCGCGACGTCACCGCCCGGGAGTTCGCCGACGAGGTCACCGGTGTCGCCAAAGGGCTGATCGCCGCCGGCGTGGAGCCGGGTGACCGCGTCGCCATCATGTCGCACACGCGGTACGAGTGGACCGTCGCCGACTACGCGATCTGGACCGCCGGCGGCATCACCGTGCCGATCTACGAGACGTCCTCGGCGTCGCAGGTCGAATGGATCCTCGGCGACTCCGGCACCAAGGCGATCTTCGTCGAGACCGACGACCACGAGAAGGCGGTCGAGACCGTCCGGGAGCGGCTGCCCGAGCTGGCGCACGTCTGGCGGATCGACACCCTGCCGACCGGCGAGGTCTCCGACGAGGACCTGGCGGAGCGGCGCGAGTCGCGGGCCGCCGCCGACCTGGCGACGATCATCTACACCTCGGGCACCACCGGCCGCCCCAAGGGCTGCGAGATCACCCACGCCAACCTCCTCGCGACGGCGCGGAACACCACCGAGGGCGCGCTCACCGAGGTCTTCGGCCTCCGTGACGGCTCGACGCTGCTGTTCCTCCCGCTCGCCCACGTCTTCGCACGCCTCATCGAGGTCGGCTGTATCGAGGCCGGGGTCACCCTCGGCCACACCCCCGACGTGACGAACCTCGTCGACGACCTGGGGTCATTCCAGCCGACGTTCCTGCTCGCGGTGCCGCGCGTGTTCGAGAAGGTCTACATCGGCGCCGAGCAGAAGGCCGTCGCCGACGGCAAGGGCCGCATCTTCCGCATCGCGGCCGACACCGCGATCGCCTTCAGCCGGGCCGAGTCCCCCGGCCTCGGGCTGCGGCTCAAGCACGCCCTGTTCGACCGGCTCGTGTACGGCAAGCTGCGCGCCGCGGTCGGCGGCCACGTCACCCACGCGGTGTCGGGCGGCGCGGCTCTCGGCGAGCGGCTCGGCCACTTCTTCGACGGCGTCGGCATCAGCATCCTCGAGGGGTACGGCCTGACGGAGACGACGGCACCGATCGCGGTCAACATGCCCAGCGGCAACCGCATCGGCACGGTCGGCAAGCCGATCCCCGGCACCACGGTCCGCATCGCCGACGACGGTGAGGTCCTCGCCAAGGGGCCGAACGTCTTCGCCGGCTACTGGCACAACGAAGAGGCGTCCAAGCAGTCCCTGGAGGACGGCTGGTTCCACACCGGCGACGTGGGCGAGCTCGACGGCGACGGCTACCTGAGGATCACGGGCCGGAAGAAGGAGATCATCGTCACGGCCGCCGGGAAGAACGTCGCACCCGCGCCGCTCGAGGATCGCCTGCGCGCCCACCCGCTGATCAGCCAGTGCATGGTGGTCGGGGACGGCCGGAAGTTCATCGGCTGTCTCGTCACCCTCGACCCCGAGGCGCTGGAGCAGTGGAAGCAGCAGCACGGCAGGACGTCGCTGTCGATCGCCGAGGCGGTCAAGGACCCGGACGTGCTCAAGGAGATCGACGCGGCGGTGGCCGACGCCAACGCCACGGTCTCCCGGGCGGAGGCGATCAAGAAGTACCGCCTCCTCGACGTCGACTTCACGGAGGAGTCCGGGCACCTCACCCCGACGCTCAAGGTCAAGCGGAACCTCGTGGAGCGGGACTTCGCCGCCGAGATCGAGGCGCTCTACGCCTGACCGGCTGCTCCGGTGTGATCCGGTCGTCCGGGCGGAGGCTCAGACCGACGTGCGCCGGGCGACCGCCGACCGGGCGAAGTCGATCAGATGGGCGCGAATCGCGTCCTTGTCGTCGGCGTCCGGCCCCAGGATGAGCCGTGCCATCTGCGGCACGGCGTTGGGCCAGGTCGCCATGCCGCACAGGGTCAGCAGGGTGCGTCCGACGTCGCCCGAGGGCTCGGCCCCCAGGCCGGTCGCCAGCCTCTCCAGCTTCCCGCGGTAGTGATCGCGCCGCCCCTCCTCGAAGTCCCGCTGGTCGCCGTACTGCAGCGCCTCCCACAGCATCAGGCGCAGCAGGTCCGGGTGCGCCCGGTGGTAGTCGTACATGCGCGCGACATAGTCACCGACGTCGTCGACGTCCTGGGCCACCATCTCGATGACCTCGTCCAGCACCTGGCTCATGACGGCATCGAAGAGCTTCTCCTTGTTGCCGAAATGCCCGTAGATGCGCTCCTTGTTGACTCCCGCGCGCTCGGCGATGCGGTCGACCCGGGCCCCGGCGATGCCGTAGGCCGCGAACTCGGCCCGCGCGGCGGTGAGCAGGGCTTCTCGGGTGGCTTCGGCGGTGGATCTCGGCATGGCACGAGCCTATCGGATTTCTCCGTCCAACTGGTTGGTTGACCTCCAACTAGTTGGTTGGTTATTGTTCCGGCCATGACGACGTTGATCTCCTCGAACCGCGCCGCCGCCGTGGAGGGCGACGCCCCGGCGACGACGGCCCACGCCCCGTTCCTGCCGACCCTGGTGACGTTCGTGGCGACGGCGCTCCTGGCCACCGGCCAGTTGTACGGCGTGATCCCCCTGCTGGGCGCCATGGGCCGGGAGTGGCACGCCCCCGCCTCCGCGCTGACGTGGATGGCGAGCGCGTTCGGCTTCGGATACGCCGCCGGGTTCCTCGTGTTCGGGCCGCTGTCGGACCGCTTCGGGCGGCGCCGGATCATCGTGACGGGCATCGCCGCGACGGCGGTGACGACCGCCCTGGTGGGCCTGGCCTCCGGCCTCGGCGCGGCGCTCGCCCTGCGGGTGCTGCAGGGGGCGACGACGGCCGCCTTCGCGCCCGTCGCGTTCACCTACATCGCCGAACGCGCCGAACAGCGGCACCGCGCCACGCTGTTGTCGGCGGTGATCGGAGCGTTTCTCGCGTCGGCGGTGTTCGGTCAGCTCGCGGCCCAGGGCATCGCGGCGGTGGCGGGCTGGCGCGCGGTGTTCGCCGTCTTCGCGGTGGCCTTCGCCCTGGTCGCGGCGGCGCTCCGGAAGGTCATGCTGCCCGGCCGCCCCGGCACCGCCGGCTCCCCGCTGGACGCCTACCGCGCCATGCCGGGGCTCCTGGCCCACCGGCGGCTCATCCCCCTCTACCTCGCCACGCCGGTCGTCCTCGGCTCGTTCGTGGCCCTCTACACCGGCCTGGCCCTGACCGGCGCGGCCGGCGGAGCGGCGGCCCTGCTCACGCTACGCGCGGCGGCGCTGCCCGCGATCCTCGCGATCCCCTTCGTGACGCCCGCGCTGCAGCGCTTCGCCGGAGCGCACCGGGCCACCGGCGCCCTGACGCTGACCGCCGTGGCCGCCGCGCTCATCGGGTTCACCCACCCGGGCACGCTGGGCCTCGCCATCCTCCTGAACGCCTTCGTCGCCGGCGTCGGGCTCACCGCTCCGGCCCTCATCGAGACCATCGGCGGCCACGCCGGTCCCGCACGAGGCACCGCGGTCTCCCTGTTCACCTTCATCCTGTTCGTCGGCGCCAGCGTCGGCCCGCAGGTCGCCGGGGCGCTGAGCGCCCACGGCCTGCCCGCCCTCGCGTACGTCCTCGGCGCCCTGCTCGCCCTCGGCGCGACGCTGACCCTGGCCGCCCGCCGCTGACACGAGCACCGGGTCCGGGATCTCCCGGACCTGGTGCGTGCCGGAGCTCAGCCCATGGACTTCGCGCCGTCGAGGGCCTCGCGGATGATGTCCGCGTGGCCGGCGTGCTGCGAGGTCTCGGCGATGATCTGGAGCAGCACCGTGCGCGCCGACCACCGGGCGCCCGGCTCGAACCACGGCCGCTCCGGCAGCGGCCAGGTGGCGTCCAGGTCGGGCAGCGTGCCCACGATCTCCTCGGTACGGCGCACCACCTCGTCGTACGCCTCGAGCAGCCCGGCGACGGTCTCCCCCTCGCCCATGCGGAACTGCTCCGCCCATTCCTCCGGATCGTCGGTCTCCATGGCGCTCGGTCCCTCGACGATGAAGCCCGCCCACCGCCGCTCGACCTCGGTGACGTGCTTGATCAGCCCGCCGAGGCACAGCTCGCTGACCGTCGTGCGCCGGGAGGCCTGCCCGTCCGTCAGGTCGCGGAGCGTGAACCGCAGGAAGTGCCGGCTCTTCCGCAGGCCCGCCAGGAGGTCCGCCCGCTCGCCCGTGAGGGTGGTCTCGCCGTTCGTCGTCATGATCGCTGCCTCCGTGGCCATCGGGAAGGTCCGTCGGAGACGACACTACGGGGCCATGCGGACAGTTTCCGGCCTCAATTCAAACCCGGTCCGCTCGGCCGTACCCCCGTCACACCGTCGCTGTGAAGGCGCGGCGGTAGGCCGACGGTGACGTGCGCATCGCCCGTACGAAGTGCGAACGGTAGGTGACCGGACTGGCGAACCCGACGGTGCGGGCGATCTCCTCGACCGGCGCGGTGGTCTTCTCCAGGAGCGGCAGGCTGGCCTGAATGCGCTGGTCGATCAGCCAGCGGGTGGGGCTGGTCCCGGTGCACCGCGCGAAGTGGCGCAGGAAGGTGCGGGCGGACATGTGCGCGCGGCGTGCGAGGACGTCGACGGTGATCTCCGCGCGCAGGTTGGCGATCGCCCAGGTCATGGCCTGGGCGATCCGGTCGTCTCCGGCGTCCCTGGGCACGGGCGCCTCGATGAACTGCGCCTGCCCGCCGTCGCGGTGCGGCGGGACGACGAGCCGCCGCGCCACCGCGTTGGCGACGCTCGGCCCGTGGTCCCGGCGGACCAGGTGCACGCACAGGTCGAGGCCCGCCGCGCTTCCGGCACTGGTCAGCACGTCTCCGTCGTCGATGTAGAGGACGTCGGGATCGACCCGGACGAGCGGGAATCGGCGGCGCAGCAGGTCGGCGTACTGCCAGTGGGTGGTCGCCGGGCGGTGGTCCAGCAGACCGGCGGCGGCCAGCGCGAACGCCCCGGAGCAGATGGAGACGATCCGGGCGCCCCGGTCGTGCGCCCGGCGCAATGCGGCCACCAGTGCCGGCGAGCACTCGCCCCGTACGTCGCTCACGCCGGGCACGATGACGGTCTCCGCCGCGGCGAAGACGTCCAGGCCGTGCTCGGTGTGGACGGTCGCACCGCCGACGATGGGCACCGGGCCGGGCCGCTCGGCGCAGACCGTCAGGCGGTACCACGGCACGTCCAGCTCCGGCCTCGGCAGGCCGAACACCTCGGTGACGATGCCGGTCTCGAACGGGGACATCCCCTCGTAGGCGAGCACCGCGACCGTCGAACCGGGCCTCGGCTGGATCCGCATGGCGGGATCCTATCGATGGGCGACATCCACGCCACTGTCCGAGGACGCACGCCGTCGGCCACGATCGTCGGCATGTCGAATGTTCTCGCCACCGCGCCGGCTCCTCCGGAGGAGGCCGCCCGCCACTTCGCCGCACGTCTGGCCTTCGAGACGGACGTGTCCGACGTCCACACCGACCTGGAGGCCGGCGTGCCCGGCCTGGTCGTCGTCGACTCCCGCAGCACCGAGTCCTGGGAACAGGGTCATCTGCCGGGGGCCGTGCACCTGCCGACGGCGCTGATCGCCGAGCGGGCGCCCCTGCTCGTCCCCCGCGACGCGGCCGTCGTCACCTACTGCTGGGGTCCCGGATGCAACGGGGCGACCCGCGCCGCGCTGGCCTTCGCCCGCCTGGGTTACCGGGTGAAGGAGATGATCGGCGGCTACGAGTACTGGACGCGCGAGGGGTTCGCCGTCGAGACCGCGACCGGGCGGGTCAGCACACCCCCCGACCCCCTGACCGCCCCGGTGGGGGCGGGCGCGGTCTGCGGCTGCTGATCAACGGGTCGTCACAGGAGGGCGGAGAAGCGGGCGGCCTGGACCTCCCAGCGCCACTCTCGCTCCACCCAGGAACGTCCTCGCTTGCCCATCGCCTGCGCCGCGGACGGGTCGCGCAGGAGGCCGATGACGGTCTGGGCGATCGCGCGGACGGAGCGGCCGTCGACCACGACGCCGGTCTCGCCGTCGAGGACGGCGTCGGGCGCGCCGCCCGAGTCGCCCGCCACCACCGGGAGCCCGGTGGCGGACGCCTCGAGGTAGACGATGCCGAGCCCCTCGACGTCGAGGCCCCGCCGGCGGGTCCGGCAGGGCATGGCGAACACGTCGCCGGCGTCGTAGTGCGCCGGCAGCTCTTCCCAGGGGACGGCGCCGGTCAGCCGTACGGCGTGGGCGACGTCCAGCTCGACGCGGAGTCGTTCCAGGTCGGCACGGTACGGGCCGCCGCCGACGATCAGCAGGGCGGCGTCCGGGACCGCGCGCAGCACGTGCGGCCAGGCGTGGATCAGCGCGTCCTGGCCCTTGCGCGGGACCAGGCGGGAGACGCACACGACGACGGGGCGGTCCGCCAGGCCGTGCCGCGCCCGGATCTCCTCGCCGCCCGCGCCGGGGCGGAAGACCGTCTCGTCCACGCCGGGGGCCAGCCGCCGCATTCGCGTGACCGCCGCGGGCGACAGCGCGCGGGCCATCCGGCTGAGGGTGTAGTCGCCCAGGTAGGTCAGGACGTCCACCTCGTCGCCGATCCGGCGCAGCAGCCGCCGCGACCCTGGCAGGGCCGCCCAGCCCGCCTCGTGGCCGTGCGTGAGGCCGACGAACCGCTCGACGCCCGACCGCCGCAGCGGCGCGGCGAGCAGTCCGAGGGGCGCGGCCGCGCCGAAGACGACCGAGTCGCAGCCCTCCGCCCGGACGATCTCGCGGGCGCGGCGCAGCACCGCGGGCACGGGGAGCATCAGCGTCGTCGGGTGCCGGACCACCGGGAACGGCTGCGCGGCGTCGAACTCCGCCGCGCCCTCCCACGCGGGCGCGTACACGACGAGCGAGCCCGCCGGCCGGCGGACCGCCAGGTTGTGCACGAACGCCTGGATGCCGCCCGGCCGGGGCGGGAAGTCGTTGGTCACGACGAGCGTCTTCCTCATCATTGCCAGCATCGCACGAGTGATCAGATTGACCTGACGCACCCCCGTGACCAATGCGAAACAGGGAGTTAGTGTTAGGGCGCGTCATTTGTGGCCGCCCATCCCCGCCGGGCCCGCGATGTTACGGACCTGACGAGGCACGGCGGTGGGAGCTTCACGACGAGGAGGAGCCACCCATGACCGAGACCCCCCAACCCCCGTCCACCCCGCTATCCGGGATCGCCGACCCCGCCCCGCTCGGGCTCGCGGCGTTCGCCCTCACCACGTTCCTTCTCTCCGCCAAGAACGCCGGGTGGACCGACGGCACGGACGCCTGGCTCGGATACGCGTTCGTCTACGGCGGCCTGATCCAGTTGCTCGCCGGCATGTGGGAGTTCCGCAACCGGAACGTCTTCGGAGCCACCGCCTTCGCGTCGTACGGCGGGTTCTGGATCGGCCTGGCCCTGTACGTCCGCTGGGTCGCGCCGACGGCCGCCGCCACCGCGGCGGCGACCAAGGCGAACCCTGAGGACCTGATTCAGAACGACCTCGGCTGGATCCTGCTGGCGTTCGCGATCTTCAACGCGTACATGCTCCTGTGGAGCACCCAGGTGAACGCGGCGGTGTTCGGGGTGTTCCTCACCCTCGAGCTGACCGAGATCATCCTGTTCATCGGCAACCTCTCCCACAGCAGCGGCATGGTGAAGTTCGGCGGCTGGGTCGGCGTCCTCACCGCGCTGGTCGCCTGGTACGCCTCGGCGGCCGGCGTCGTGAACGGAATGGGCGGCCGGTACGCCCTGCCCGTCGGCTCGCCGTTCGGCGCGCGCCCGGCCGCCGCCACGACCAGCCCCGTCACCGAGTAGCCGGCACGCTCACCGCCCGTACGCCCCTGAGCCCGAAGCTCAGTGGCGTGCGGGCGGCGGCACGGGAACGTGGTGCAGGCGCGCCCAGGCCCGTCCCATCGCGATGCGCTCCGGCCCCGAGGGATGGGTGTTCCACAGCGCGTAGGCGAACGGGTTCGGCGACAGATCGTCGAGGTCGCTCAGGCTGAGGGACCGCTGCATCGCCGTGAACGTCGCCGGGTCGCGCGTCAGGTCGAGGGAGTGCACGTCGGCCCGTGCCTCGATGCGGCGGCTCATGAGATTCTCCGCGGGCGCGGCGATCTGGGCCAGGACGGTCACCGCGGCCAGCAGCAGCGCGGTGGAGCGCGGGTCGGCCACCGAGCGCACGCCCGCGCGGCGCAGCAGCCGCGGCGAGGTCATCACCAGGTAGAGGACGCAGGCGCCGGTCGCGACCCCGACACCGCCGACGAGGGTCCCCGTCAGCACGTCGTTGCGCTTGGCGTGGCCGAGCTCGTGCGCGACGACGGCTTCGACCTCCTTCGGTGACTCCGACACGAGGAGGGTGTCGTAGACCACGATCCGCCGAGTCGACCCGAACCCGGAGACATAGGCGTTCAGCGTGGTGGTGCGCTTGGACGCGTCGGCGACCAGCACGTCGCGGACCGGCACGCCGTCCGCGCGGGCCATCCGGAGCAGATCCGTCCGCAGCGGCCCGGCGCGCATCGAGGTGAAGGAGTTGAACAGCGGCTCGACGACCACCGGGTAGGCGTACGAGGCCGCCGTGACGAGCAGGAAGCCGCCCGCGGCCGCCGCCGCCCACCAGTGGCGGGGGAAGCGGTGGATCAGCAGGTGGAGACCCACGAGCGCCACGACCCAGATGACGAGGCTCACCCCGAATCCCATGAGCTGGTCGGTGAGCCACGACCCCCAGCTCTGGGTCGACAGGTGATACCGCCGCAGCACGGACTCCGACCACGCGGCGAAGGGCAGCGCGATGAGCTGGGTCAGCGCGGACAGCACGACGGCGACCGCGACCACTCGCACGGTCCGCCGCCACAGCGGGACGCTCGCACCCGCCGTGGCGGACCGGCGCGATCCGGTGACCAGTCCGAGCAGCCGGGCGCCCCAGGGCGTCAGGCCCAGGGCGAGGACGACGACCAGGCCGACGACGATCGAGGCGTACGCGGGGGGATCCAGCGCGGCGCTGAAGGCCTCGCTGCGCGCGATCTGGTCCCGGGTGAAGTCGAGGGCCGGGTCGGCGGCGGTCCGGCCGCCGGGCAGCGGATGCCAGGGCGTCACCACCGCGATCACGGCGACGAGCAGCGCGCCGAGCACCGCCGCGGCGATGGCGGCGGCCCGCCGGGAGCCCTCCGACGGCGCTGCGCGGCCGGGTTCGCGATCGGACACGAGAGCGGACGGCGACGCGCCGCCCGGCTCCGTCACGCGCCCTCCTCGCGCGGAGAGCGCCGCCGCACCGCAGACTCCATAGTGGGCCTCGAACCGCCCCACATCATCACGTGAGCTCCTCACACGGACAGCCGCCCCGCCACCACACCACAGACTCCACAGTGAGCCTCGAACCGCCCGGCTCGGTCACGTGAGCTCCTTGCGTAGGTAGGCGCGCCACTGCGCGGCGAACTCGCTCGAACCTATGCCGAGCACGGCCCGCAGGGCGCGGTCCTCGATTCGCGGGTCCCCCGCGTCGCCGGGCTCCGCCTCCGCGGTCCGGTACAGCCGCACCAGCCGGCTCTCACCATAGCGTTCCGCGATCATCCGGCACGCCAGCCATGCCTCCTCGTACGCGGCGGACAGGCGCTCGCCCGAGCCGCTGAACGCGCTCCGCCCCGGTGGCGCGGCCGGCACGTCGCCGGCGGCCAGCTGCGCGGCGAGCTCGCGTCCCGCCGCACGCGTCGAGACGCCGGCCTTCTTGTAACCGACGTAGTCGGCGAGTCCTTCGATCAGCCACATGGGGGTGCGGCTGTCGCGGGCGCCGCCCATCGCCACGTGCACGAGCTCGTGGGTGAGCACGACGTGCCGTCCCAGTCCGTTGAGGCGGTCGAACGCCGTGGGGGTGATGATGACGCGATCCGCACCCTGCCCCGAGTCACCCGCCGCGCCGCTGACGGTGGCGAGCGCGGCGATGTCGCCGAGGTTCCGGACGTCGCCGACGAGCTCTTCGGCCTCCTGCTCCGTCGCCGGCGCGAAGGCGACGACCTGGCGTGACCAGCGGTCGCCGACGACGTCGGAGACCAGGCCGATGCCGGTGTCGAGCCGGTTGGCGATGTCGCGCAGCTCGGCGGTCCGTGTCTGCGGCCCGTCGGTGGCCCCGGTGCCGTCCGCGACTCCGGAGTCGTCCTCGCCGATGACGAGGCTGCGCCGGCCGTGGATGACGGTGAGGGTGCCGCCGTCCCAGATCTGCGGGTCGTCGCGCAGGCCGTGCGTGGACCCGTCGCCGGACACGACCCAGCCCGCGTCCTTACTCCGGCCGAAGGTGAGGTACTGGGTGTAGGCGACGTCGGCCGCGTCGAAACCGCGCAGCCGGTAGGTGAGCGTCAGCCGGGCCGTCCAGCCGTCGTCGGCGGCGGCCGCGGCGCGGGTGTCCGCGAGCGACTCGCGCCAGGTCGCCAGGGGGATCTTCGTCAGGTTGTCGAACAACGTCTCCTGCCCGGCGCGGAACGCCTGGGCCGACGGGTCGACGGTGGCGAGGAAGGCCGCGCGGTCATGGGCGAGGATCGCGCGGGAACGGCGCTGCAGAATGGCCGTCACCGTGGCCGTGCTGGGCGTGGGCGCCGCCGTGGCGCTGCGCAACGACGCGGCCGTACGGTCGGCGCCGTGGTGCAGCGCGACGTAGCCAACCGCGGTGACCAGGTGCAACACGATCGCCACCCCGGCCAGCGCGGCGACCCGTGCCTGCCCGGAGCGCGCCGACGACATGCGCGCGATAGTAGCGGGCGAAGCTGAGAAAGCCGGGGCCGCCCATCTGGACGACCCCGGCGGATCGAGCCGGTTCAGCCGGCTCAGTACGGGCGAGCCGCGCCGTAGAACTCGCTCCGGTAGTAGCTGTTGTTGTCGATCCGGACCTGCTTGATCTGCGTGCCGGTGTGCGACGCGTGGATCATCCAGATCTTGTGACCCTTCACCTTGGAGATGATCCCGGTGTGGTTGTTGTAGTTGAAGTACACCAGGTCGCCGACGGCGAGGTTCTGCCACCGGACGTGGCGCTTGATGTGCCGGTGCTGCTGGCCCGCGGTGCGCGGCAGGCGGATGCCCGCCTTGCGGTAGGAGTACTGCACCAGCCCGGAGCAGTCGAACGTCCTGGGGCCGGCGCCCCCGTACCGGTACCACTTGCCGATCTGCTTGCGGGCGATGTCGACCGCCTTCAGACCGGCCTTGTGACGCTGGCTCCAGGACTTGTGCTTCTTCTGCGCCGTGACGGTCGACTGGGGGGTCGCGGCGTGCGCCGCGGGGACCGTCAGGGCGACGGGTGCGAGGACCGCACCCGCGGCCACCATGCCTCCGGCGAGGCGAAGGCGCAGGGACGAAGCGGTCGAGGGGTTGCGAGACAGGGGTCTCTCCTTCCACTACGCCTACCGGGTTAGCTGTCGGGTTCGGGCGTGGAAGCCGCCCTACGGCATGCCTGTGGGAGAACAGGCGCCCCGATTCACCCCCGTGAAGCCGCGCTCGTGCGCGGTTGGTTCCCCGGTTCCGCGTGCCCGCGGATTAGGCGCTCACGGCCACCCATGGCCCCCGTTGGACCACGTCGGTGATGACCGTTTCTCTGCATTCCTGACAAACCGGAACCGGTCCACCATCGGGGGCGCTGTCCCTAGCGCCGCCGCCGGCGGAAACGCTTCCGGTCGAGCGGCGCATGGCGTGTGCCGCAGGTGACACCCCGCACCGTGGATCGGTGCGGAAGATCGCGATGACGTTGCAGGCGGGCCGGATGCTCTCCGTGCCCCGGGAGTCTCCGCCCGGCCCGCCCTCGTCCGCTGTTCAGTTGCCCGGCGGTCCTCAGAGCAGCCGGCCGCCGCCGACCCAGGTGGAGCTGTACCAGGCGTCGCTCAGGTTGGAGATCTTCACGACGTCGCCGGTGTGCGGGGCGTGGAGGAACTTGCCGTTGCCGACGTAGATCCCCATGTGCCCGAGGTCGTGGAAGAAGACCAGGTCGCCGGGCTGCAGGTCCGCCTTGGACACCCGCTTGCTGGCGTCGTACTGGTCCGGCACCCAGTGGTTGAGCTTGATACCGACCTTGGCGAACGCCACCATCGTGATCCCGGAGCAGTCCCAGACGTTCGGGCCCGCGCCGCCGAAGACGTACGACTTGCCGAGCTGGGCGCAGGCGAACTTCAGGACGATCTCCGCCTTGCCCGTGGCCAGGATCGAGCAGTTCTCCGTGGAACTGCCCGGGTCGATGTTGCCGCCGAGCTTGTGGATCAGCGCCAGCTGCTTCCTGACGGCCGCGTCGGCCTGCGACTTCTGCTGCTCGAGCTGGGTCTTCTTCGACTTGAGCTGCTGAGCCGCCTGTACGCGCAGCGCCTGCTCGCGCTCGAGCCGCTGGGCGGAGGCGAGGTACTGCTGGAACTCCGCCGTGCGGTTGTGCGCGATCTGCGTGAACGCCGACATCTGCGACAGCACGGCGTCCGGGTCCTTCGAGCCGAGCAGCTGGGGGATCGAGCCGTTGTCCCCGGTCTTGTACGCGTCGACGGCCAGCTGGGCGACCCGCAGCCGCAGCGCCTGGAACGTCTTGCGCTCCGCCTGCACCGACTTGGAGAGGGCGTTGACCCGCCCCTGGGCGGCCTTGTAGTCCGCCTTCGTCTTGTTGTACTGGTTGCCCAGCTGGTCGACCTGGTCGTTGAGCTTCGCGAGCGACTTCTTCGCCGCGCTCAGCGAGTTGCCCGGGTCGGCGTGCGCCGGAACGGCGGGCAGGGACAGCCCGGCGACGGCGATGAACCCGGCGGTCGTCACGGACCAGCGCGCGGTTCTGGACATGATCGTACGCTCCTTGGCCATGGTGATCGTGTCCTTAGAGCGCGCCCGCGCCGACGTAGTGCGAGCTGTACCAGGGGTTGCTCAGGCTGTCGATCTTCACGTACGACCCGGTGTGCGGCGAGTGGATGAACTTGCCGCCGCCGACGTAGATGCCGACGTGCCCGAGATTGTCGAAGAACACCAGGTCGCCGGGCGACAGGTTGGCCCGCGAGACCCGGCTGGTCGCGTTGTACTGGTCGGGGACGACGCGCGGGATGCTCACCCCGGCCTCCGCGTAAGCCTTCATCGTGAAACCGGAGCAGTCGTAGCGCGGGCCGTTGCCGCCGTAGAGGTACGGGGTTCCGCACTTGCTGTAGGCCCACACCAGCACGGTGCGCGCCTTGCCGGTCGCCGACCCCGTGTAGCCGCCGCCACAGTTGCTCGGCATCGGACCGCTGTCGTCACCGCTGCCGGTGCCGGCCGCAGGGCCCAGCTTCTTGATCAGGGCCTTCTGCTGCGCGATCGTCTTCTCGATGTTCTTCTTCTGGACGAGAGCGGCGTTCTTCTTCTGCGCCAGATCGGTCGCGGCCTGCTTGGCCTGCGACTCCTGCCGCTGCAGCAGCTGCGCGACGTTCAGGAACTGGGTGAGCTCGGTGGAGCGGTTCTTCGACACCTGCGCGAACGCCGACATCTGGTCGAGGACGGCCTGCGGGTCCTTGGCCGACACCAGAGTGGGGATGTCCGCGTCGTTCGAACCGCTCTTGTACGCCGACGCGGCCATCTGCGCGACGCGGACCCTCAGGTCCGCCCAGGACTGCCGCTGCTGCTTGACCGAGGCGTTCAGCGCCTTGAGTCGCTTGTCGGCCGCCTGCCACTGGGACTTGGCCTTGTTGTAGACGTTGTCCTGCTGGTCGGCCTGTGAGTTCAGCTTGGTCAGCTTGGCCTTCGCCTCGCTCAGCGTCTGCTTCGGCTTCGCCTCCGCCGTGCCGGCGGGCAAAACCAGGGCCGCTGAGGCGGCGATGCACAGGGTGGCCAGGAGGCGACCGCCGATGCCGCCGCTCACCGACCATCCGACGGCTGAGTCGTCGGCACTGCGCTGTGTTGCCACGATTGCGGCACGCCCCTCTCCCACTGACCGCCTACCGGGTTAGCTGACGGATTCGGGCGTGGAAGGCGCCCTACGGAGCGTGTGGCGCTCCGATTCACCCCGGAAACCTGGTTCCCCGGCTCGTCGTGCCGGTGAGAGGCTGGGGCCCGAACTGCGGGCGACCTCACCGAACGTGACGACTCGGCGGTGGCCGTCGCCGTCGCCTGGGGGGCGACGAACCAGCGAACGGCTCAGCGCGTGAGACTAGTCAAGTCTCACGCTGGTAACAACCGCTTCTCCTGGAATTCCAGCAATTCATATCATTCACGCAACAGTGTGCGCGCGAATCGTCACGATGCGCGGTCGACGGAGATCGTCATCCGCAGGGGCGGGACGAGCCCCTCGGCGGCGAGAACTCGCAGCGCCCGACGTTCCAGCGGCCCGATCTCGAGGCCGGACGCCGGGATCAGCGGCATGGCGGAAACGACGCAATCGTCGCAGCCGACGTTGCGTACCTCACACTTCTCACAGTCGATGAGCACGAATTCCTCCTCGTGTCTTCGTCATGACGAGACGTTAAGAGGCCCCACCGACAAAAGTGCCGGGCGCGGTTTCGGCCGTCAGGTGCGGCCGAGGCGGCGCAGGAGGAGGGACGAGGGGGCCGGCCGGGCGTCGGCCCGCCGGGCGGAGTCGCAGACCTCCTGGTCGGAGGAGATGACCACGACGGCGCGCCCGCTGGGCTCCGCGCGTACGAGCTGGGCGATGAGCTCGTCGGCGGTCTGGCCCGGCGCGCTGAACAGCACGCGCACGCCGCGGGGCGCCTGGACGGCGACCGGGGCGTTCAGCTCCGCGCCGTCGAACACGCACGTCACCTCCGCCTTGGTCTGGGCGTGCAGCACGCCCAGGCCCGACACCAGGCGGGTCCGCTGGTCGGCCAGTGGCAGGTCGCCGTAGCCGGTCTTGGTGACGTTGTATCCGTCGACGATGAGGTGGACCTGCGGGAGGGTGAGCAGCTGGTCGAGGAGTGCGGGGTCGCTGTCGGCGAGGGCGCGGCCGGGCAGCGTGCGGTGCCCGGGGCGGGTCGGCGTGATGCCCCCGACGCTGTCGGCGGGCCGGGTGATGCCGGGGGGCAGCGCGATCTCGTCGCGGAGGCCCTTGGCGGCGTCGGTGAGGGCGTCCAGGAGGACCCGCAGCCGGGCCTCGTCGACGTTGCGGCCCTCCCGGGCGGCGCGCCGGGCGTTCTCCGCGGACGACTCGGCGTGGGACAGGCGGTTGCGCAGCCGGCGCAGCTCGGCCTCGGCGGTGGCCGCCGCGACCGACGCGGCGGTGCGCTCCTCGCCGAGACGGCTATCGAGGTCCTCCGCGCGCGCGTGCTCGCGTTTGGCCTTGCCCCGTGCCTCGTGCAGGCGTTTGCGGAGCTCGGCGTTCTCGCCGCGGAGGTCGCGCAGCTCCGAGCGGAGCCGGTCGGTCTCCTCGGAGCGGGTGGCCTTCGCGGCGGCGATCTGCTCGCGCAGCTCGGCCACCTGCCGGATGACCTTTGCCTCCTCGGCCGCCGTCGCCGACTGCTCGAGATCGCGGCGCGCGGTGTCCACCCGCTCGGTCCAGCCTGCCGGGCGGAGCAGGTAGGCGAGGGCGGCGACGGTGACGGGGTCGGCGGCCGGCGGCACCGTCCCCGCCAGGATCGCCTCGCCCAGCACGGGCTCGCTCTCCCGTACGACGTCGGCGACGCGCTCGCGGAAGGTGTCGTCGTCCTCGAGCTGGGTGGCGATCAGGGTGGCGGCGAGCCGGGCGCGGCGGCGCGGCTCGAAGCGGGCGACGCGCCGGAGCGGTGGGGGGATCTCGTCGGGCCGGAGCGCGCCGATCACGTCGGCCGCGGCCTCGACGACGCGCTGCCGGACCGCTTCGGGGAGCGGCTGATCGAGGTGTTCGCCCGGGCCGGTGTCGATGATCTACTCCTCACGAGTCGAGCGGATGGGGCTGGTGCGGGACGCGTGCACCGGGCTCCGTGTCGCCGTCGCTGCCCAGCGTAGACGCCTTGGCGACCTTCGGTCCGCAATCCCCTCGACGAATACCCCGCAGTATCCGGCACCGGTCCGGCGCGGGGTTTGTCGGTCGCCGCGCGTACGGTGCCGCCATGGCCTCCGTCGGTCCTGCCGTGCAGGGCACCCTCGATGACCTCGGCACCCCGTTGGCCGGCGTCACCTTCGTCGTCGTCGACCTCGAGACCACCGGGGGCTCGGCCAAGGAGGACGCGGTCACCGAGATCGGCGCGGTCAAGGTGTGCGGCGGCGAGGTCGTCGGCGAGTTCGCCACGCTGGTGGACCCGGGGATGCCGATCCCCCCGTTCATCTCGGTGATCACCGGCATCACGCAGCAGATGGTGGTGGCCGCTCCCCCGATCGGCGAGGTCCTGCCCTCGTTCCTGGAGTTCGCCAGGGGCGCCGTGCTGGTCGCGCACAACGCGCCGTTCGACATCGGCTTCCTGAAGGCCGCCTGCGCCGCGCAGGAGCGGCCCTGGCCGGCGCCGGCGGTCGTGGACACCGCCGACCTCGCACGCCGCCTCCTCACCCGCGACGAGGTCCCCAACTGCAAGCTCGCCACCCTCTCCCGCTTCTTCCGGACCGCCGTCGAGCCCTGCCACCGCGCGCTCAGAGACGCGCAGGCCACCGTCGACGTCCTGCACGGGCTGCTGGAGCGCGCCGGCGCGTTCGGCGTCGACACCCTGGAGGAGCTGACCGGGTTCACCCGCGCGCCGACGCCCGAGCAGCGCAGCAAGCGCCACCTGGCCGACGGCGTGCCCGCCGCGCCCGGCGTCTACCTCTTCGAGGACGCCCGCGGCGAGGTGCTGTACGTCGGCAAGAGCGGCCGGCTGCGCAGCCGCGTCACCTCGTACTTCACCGCGTCGGAGACCCGCCGCCACGTCCGCGAGATGATCGGGATCGCCGACCGGGTCCGGACCATCGTGTGCGCCAGCCCGCTCGAGGCGGAGGTCCGCGAGCTCCGGCTCATCGCGGCGCACAAGCCGCGCTACAACCGGCGGTCGCGCCACCCGGAGCGGGCGGTCTGGCTGAAGCTCACCGCCGAGGCGTTCTCCCGGCTGTCGATCGTCCGGGAGGTGCGCGACGACGGCGCCACCTACCTCGGCCCGTTCGGCAGCGTCCGGACGGCCGAGGAGGCGCGCGCCGCGGTGCACGACGCCGTGCCCCTCCGTCAGTGCACCCAGCGGCTCACCCTGCGCCTCATCGAGAGCGGCCGCGCCGCCACCTGCGCGCTGGGCGAGCTCGGGCGCTGCGGGGCACCGTGTGAGGGCCGCCAGCCTCCGGAGGAGTACGCCCGGCACGCGTCCCTCGCCCGCACGATCCTGGAGGGCGACGTCCGGCCGGTCGTCGCCGCCGCGCGGGCCCGCATCGACCGGCTCTCCGCCGAGCAGCGCTACGAGGAGGCCGCCGTCCAGCGCGACCGACTGGCCGCCTTCGTCCGCGGCGCCGCCCGCTGCCAGCGCCTGTCGGCCCTGGCCGGGCTCGCGCAGCTGGTCGTGGCCCGCCCGGCCTTCGACGGCGGCTGGGAGCTGCACGTCGTCCGCCACGGCCGGCTCGCGGCCGCCGGCACCGTCCCGCCGAACGCCCACCCCGTCCCGTACGTCGAGGCGCTCGTCGCCACGGCCGAGACCGTCCGTCCCGGCATCGGGGCGACCCCACGGGCCTCCGCCGAGGAGATGGAGTGCGTCCTGCGCTGGCTGGACTCCCCGGGCGTGCGCCTGGTCGAGGTCGACGGCACGTGGACCTGCCCGCCCCACGGTGCCGAAAGCGTCCGCCGGTGGATCGAAAATGCCGTTCAGGGCGCCGATTCCCGTAAGGTTGACCGCGCCGGTCGGCCGATGCGATAGGAGCAGGTGTGGCGCTGCCGCTGTACGACAACCAGCCGACGCGGCGCGCGCCCCTGGTCACCTACTTCCTGATCGCCGCCAACGTCGTCGTCTTCCTGCTCTCCCCGATCGCCTCGATCGGGCACCACGACGAGAGCGCGGAGCAGCGCAAGTGCGCGCAGGTGACGTTCCTGCTGAAGTACGGCGCGGTCCCGAACGAACTGCTCTCCGAGCGGCAGAACCCGGTGCCGGAGGAGGTGGCCGCCGCCTGCCACCCGAAGCCGTACCACAAGCGGCCGTGGCTGTCGGCGCTGTCGTCGATGTTCCTGCACGGCGGCGTCGCCCACATCCTCGGCAACATGGTCTACCTGTTCATCTTCGGCGCGGCGACCGAGGACCGGCTCGGACGGCTCCGGTTCCTGGTCTTCTATCTCCTCGTCGGCTACATCGCGGCGTACGGCTTCGCGATCACCTACCCCGACTCGTACACCCCGCTCGTCGGGGCGTCCGGCGCCATCGCCGGGGTGCTCGGCTCGCACCTGGTGCTCTACCCCCGGTCGCGGACGATCGCGCTGATCCTGTCGATCTTCCCGTTCCGGCTGCCCTCGTGGGCGCTGCTCGCCCAGTTCTTCGTGTTCCAGTGGCTCAGCCTCGGCGACAGCCAGAGCCAGACCGCGTACGTCGCGCACATCTACGGCTTCGTCGCCGGAATGATCGTCGGCCTGCTCGTGCGGCGCGGCACCGTCGCCCGCAAGTCGGCCGCCCTGAGCTGGCAGTGAAACCCTGCTAGATGACGCTCGCTCCGCGAGCGCGGTTCGCGGCGCCCAACGCGCCGTCCTCCCTCGTCCGGTCGCCGCTCCCTGCGCTCCTCAGTCCAGACGACGCCCGCCGCTCACGCTCCAGGACGCGCGCCCGCGAACGGGCGTCGGAGGGCCTCTACTAGTCTTGCCTCGGGCGACCCGACGCCGCGCGCAACCACCGCAGGAGGCATTCCGTGATCACCGCCATCGTGCTCATCAAGGCCGACGTCTCGCGCATCCCGGAGGTCGCCGAGACCATCGCCGGGCTCGACGGAGTGAGCGAGGTCTACTCCGTGACCGGCGAGTTCGACCTGGTCGCGCTCGTGCGGGTGCGCCAGTACGAGCAGATCGCGGACGTCATCCCCGGCGCCCTCAACAAGGTCTCCGGCGTGACGCACACCGAGACCCACATCGCCTTCCGCACGTACTCCCAGCACGACCTGGAGGCCGCCTTCGCGCTCGGCCTGCCCGACTCGGACTGACCGCCTCCTCGGCGCCGACGCCCGCCCTTGGCGACGTCCGGCGGATCTCCGGCCGGCCGCGCGGCTCGCTACGAACAAGATCCACCGGACACCCCCTCAGCGGAACGGTCCGCCCCTGCGGTGCGGGCCCGAGACGCGAATCGGCCCGCCACCCGGATCCGGGTGGCGGGCCGATCACGTGGGACGGCGACCGTCAGTGGCGGCTGATCGCCTTGCTGTCGCCGGACTCGACCTCTTCGTCGTGGTGCGAGCTCCCGTCGTCGTGACCCTCGTCGTGGCCGTTGACGGACACCTCGTCCTCGGTGAGGGCGCGGTTGAGGCCCTTGCGCAGCCTGCCCAGCGGGCTGCGCGCCGACGGCGCCGGGACGCCGTTCTCGTCCTCTTCCTCCAGCTTCAGCTCGGGCAGCGGGACCTTGCCGGTGAGGACGGCCCGCTGCTCTTCGCCGGCCGGCTCGTGCACCTCGATGAACTCGCCGCTCGGGAGCCGCTTGATGATGCCGGACTCCACCCCGTGGTGCGCGATGTCCGCGTCCTTGCGCTGCAGACCCAGGCAGAGCCGCTTGGTGACGAAGAACGCGAGGGCGGGCCCGACGAAGACCGCGACCCGGAAGAACCACGTCGTCGCGTACAGGGACACGTGGAACTTGTCGGCGAGGACGTCGTTGCCGCCGCCCAGCCACAGCAGCCCGTAGAACGTGACCGCGGTCATGCCCACGGCCGTACGGAACGGGGCGTTGCGCGGACGGTCGGCGATGTGGTGGATCCGCTTGTCACCGGTCGCCCATTGCTCGATGAACGGCCACAGCGCCGCGCCGGTCATGATCAGGCCCAGCGGCACGAGCGCGGGAACGAGGACGTTCCACGAGACCGTGTGACCCCACAGGTTGGTCTCCCAGTTGGGCATGATGCGCAGCGCGCCCTCGAGGAAGCCCATGTAGAAGTCCGGCTGTGAGCCCGCCGTGATCGAGTCGGGCGTGTACGGACCGAACAGCCAGATCGGGTTGATCTGGGCGAACGTCCCGAGCAGCGCGATGACCGCGAAGGTGAACATGAAGAAGGCACCGGCCTTGATCATGAACACCGGGTAGAACGGCTTGCCGACGACGCTCTTCTCCTCGCGGTTCTTACCGGGGAACTGCGTGTGCCCCTGGTGCCACAGGATCATGAAGTGCGCGCCGACCAGCGCCAGCAGGATGCCGGGGATCAGCAGCACGTGCACCGTGTAGAGACGCGGGATGAAGTCGTGGCCCGGGAAGTCGCCGCCGAACGCGAAGTAGAACAGGTACGTGCCGACCAGCGGGATCGACTGCATGACGCCCTGGGTGATCCGCAGACCCGTGCCGGACAGCAGGTCGTCCGGCAGCGAGTAGCCGAACAGACCCTCCAGCAGGGCGAGGGTGAACAGACCCAGGCCGATCAGCCAGTTGACCTCACGCGGCTTGCGGTACGCACCGGTGAAGAAGACGCGCAGCATGTGCACCGTGAGCGAGGCCACGAACATGACCGCGGCCCAGTGGTGGATCTGCCGCATGAGCAGACCGCCGCGCACGTCGAAGCTGATGTTCAGCGTCGAGCTGTACGCCTCGCTCATCTTGACGCCGTACAGCTTCATGTAGTGACCCTGGTACACGACCTCCGACATGCTGGGCTTGAACCACAGCGTCAGGAACGTGCCGGTCGCCAGCAGGATGATGAAGGAGTAGAGCGCGATCTCCCCCAGCATGAACGACCAGTGGTCAGGGAAGACCTTCTTCATCTTGCCGCGGAGGAATCCCACGGTGCCGAAGCGCTCGTCGAGCCAGCCGATCGGGGCGTCGACCGCCTGCGGGGGTGCTTGTGTCGTCATTGGTCGCTCACCGATCCTCGCTCACCGAGTCGGTCGCAGATGAGTGTTGTCATGCCTTGGGCCTTCCCCGCTCCCAGAAGCTGGGTCCGACCGGCTCGTGGAAGTCACTCGTCGCGATCAGATAGCCCTCGGAGTCGACGCCGATGGGCAGCTGCGGCAGCGGCCGGGCCGCCGGGCCGAAGATCACCTTCGCGGCGTCGAGCGCGTCGAAGGTCGACTGGTGACACGGGCACAGGATGTGGTGCGTCGTCTGCTCGTACAGCGCGGCCGGGCAGCCGACGTGCGTGCAGATCTTGGAGTAGGCGATGATCCCGCCGACGTTCCAGTTCTCCCGGCCCTTCTTGACCTTGAGCTGGTCCTCCGGAACGTTGATCAGCACGACCGTGGCCTTGGCCAGCTCGTCGAGAGTGGGCTCGCCGTCCGGGTGATCCTTGTCCTTGGGGACTTCCGGGATGACGGTGATGATGCCGCCCGGCGAGTTGAAGTCGGACGGCTTCAGCGGCTGGCCGGTGCCGTCGACGATGAGCCGGGTGCCCTTCTTCCACACGGTGTGGCGGAGCTTCTTCTCCGGGAGCGGGCCCAGGTCGCGCAGCAGGATCAGCGGCAGCAGGCCGAGCGGGGCGGAGGCCAGCAGTAGGGAGCGCCGGAGAAGCGGCCGCTTGGTGAGGCCGCTCTCCTCGGTGCCCTCCATGAAGTACTTGTTGAAGACCTGCCGGTCCTCCTGTGGGGAGGACAGCTCGTGCCGCTCCTGGATGATCTCCTTGGTCGTCATCAGGTGACGGACCCAGATCGTCATGCCGACCGCGAGACCGAGGAAGATCACCGTCAGCGCGGTGCCCAGCGCGTAGTTCGAGTGCATCGCGCGGTCGATGTCGTCGTTGCCGACGTGGCCCGGCCAGACGGCGTAGAAGACGATGAACGCGATGCCCGCGAGGAACGTCAGCGTGAAGAAGAACGCGGCCGCGCGCTCGGCCTTGCGCGCCTTGACCGGGTCGAGCTCGTACTGGTCGTGGCCGCTCTCCCCGCCCTTCTCCGCAGACGGCAGCAGGTCATGGTTCTGCACCTGCGGCGGCGTGCCGATGACGCGCTTGGGCGTCCGCTCCTCCTCTTCGGAGGGCGCGCCGTGAGTGTCGTTGGTATCAGACATTGTTCTTCTTCTTGGGCTTCCTGGCGGTGATCCACATGGCCGCGATGATGATCAGTCCGAGTCCGACCAGCCAGCCGACGAGGCCTTCGGCCACCGGGCCGACGCGGCCGAGGCCGTTGCCGCCCGGGTTCGGCTCGCTACGGGTCTGGGTGACGTACGCGATGACGGCGCGCTTCTGCTCGGGCGTCAGCGTCGTGTCGTTGAAGACCGGCATCGCCTGCGGACCGGTGAGCATGGCCTCGTAGATCTGCTGGGGCGTCGCCTTGTCCAGCGGCGGAGCGTACTTGCCTCCGGTCAGCGCGCCGCCCGAGCCGGCGAAGTTGTGACACTGCGCGCAGTTGGCCCGGAAGAGCCTCCCGCCCATGGCCGCGTCGCCGGTGTCCGGGTTGACCTGGTCCTTCGACGGGACCGCGGGGCCGCCGCCGAGAGAGGCGATGTACGCGGCGAGCTGCCGCGTCTGCTCCTCGTTGAAGACCGGCTTCTTGCGCGGAATCTGCGCGCCGAGGTTCATGGCCGGCATGCGCCCGGTGCTGACCTGGAAGTCGACCGAGGCCGCGCCGACGCCGAGAAGGCTGGGCGCGTTCTTCGTGCCCTCGGCGTTCGCGCCGTGGCAGCTCGAGCAGGCCTGGTTGAACAGCTGCTTGCCCTTGGCCGCGTCCTGGTCCGACGCCGCGGCGGCGGCCGCCTGTGCCCGGTCAGAGTTCGGCGAAACACCGGCGTAGGCGACGCCGATGATCGCGAGCGCGGCCAGCACAACGGCGTAGCCCGCCCACGGGCGCCGTCGCCATGCGGTGATCCATTTCACGAAAGATCCCTCGTTCTGGGTCAGGTGAAGATCTTGTCGATCCCGTAGATGGTGAAGAACAGCCCCACCCAGACCGCATCGACAAAGTGCCAGTAGTAGGACACGACGATGGCGCTCGTCGCCTGCTCATGTGTCCAGCGCTTCGCGGCGTACGTGCGTCCAAGCATGAAGATGAACGCGATCAGTCCACCGGTCACGTGCAGGCCGTGAAAGCCCGTCGTCAGGTAGAAGACCGAGCCGTACGCGCTGCTGGAGATCGTCGTGCCCTCGTGAATGAGAGTGCGGTACTCATTCAGCTGGCCGGCCACGAAGACCGCGCCCATCAGGAAGGACAGGACGTACCACTCGCGCAGGCCCCACCGCTTGAGGTTGAAGAGCGACCCCAGGCGCCTGACCTGCCCGCGCTCCGCGGCGAACACGCCCATCTGGCAGGTCACACTGGACATCAGCAGGATGAAGGTGTTGGCCGAGGCGTACGGGATGTCCAAGTGGGCTTGGGGCCACGGGCCGCCGTCCCCCTTGGTCACCGACCGAATCGTGAAGTACATCGCGAACAGCGCCGCGAAGAACATGAGCTCAGACGACAGCCACACGATCGTGCCCACGCTTACGAGGTTGGGCCGGTTGGCGTGGGACCGGGGTGCCGTTTCTGTCGCGGTTGCTGTTGCCACGGGCAGCATTATTGCGGCACCTGTCGGTGCTCCGTGCAGGACCCCCCTGTGGAGGCGATTCCGCTCCTCACGAGGCGCATCCGGGCACGCCAGGGCGGGCGGCCCGACTCGCGGTGTCATCTCCCGGTAGCATCGGCTCGTATCCCGCGACCACGTCACCCATGGATGAGCCGATGAGCACCGAAGAGACCATGAAGGTCCTCGTATACAGCGACGACGCGAACACCCGCAATGAGGTCATGCTCGCGATCGGCCGCCGTCCCGCGCCCGGCCTGCCGAAGGTCGAGTTCGTCGAGGTCGCGACCGAGCCCGCGGTGTTCGTCCACCTCGACCGGGGCGACATCGACGTGGTGATCCTCGACGGTGAGGCGCGCCCGGCCGGCGGCATGGGCATCGCCCGGCAGGCCAAGGACGAGATCTACCACTGCCCGCCGATCATGGTGATCATCGCCCGCCGCGACGACGGCTGGCTGGCGACCTGGTCCCGCGCCGAGGCCGTGGCGAGCCAGCCGATCGACCCGGTCGCGCTCGCCGAGGGCGTCGCCGACCTGATGCGCCGCCGCCTCGAGGGGCACGTCGGCGACTCCGACCCCCGCCTGTCCCTCCAGTAGCCGTCCATCCCCGAAGGGGCACCCATGGACCCGCGTACGACGTGGCCCGCGCTGCTCAACGCGCTGATCGACGGAGAGTCGCTGTCGTCGGACGAGACCGCCTGGGCGATGAACGAGATCATGTCGGGCCAGGCGACCGACGTGCAGATCGCCGGCTTCGCCGTGGCGCTGCGCGCCAAGGGCGAGACCGTCGCCGAGGTCGCCGGGCTCGCCGAGGGCATGCTCGCGCACGCACGGCCGATCACCATCCCGGGGCCGGCGGTCGACCTCGTCGGCACGGGCGGTGACCGGGCTCACACCGTCAACGTCTCCACGATGGGTGCGATCGTCGCGGCGTCCGCGGGCGCGCGCATGGTCAAGCACGGCAACCGCGCCGCGTCCTCCTCCTGTGGAGCGGCCGACCTCCTCGAGGAGCTCGGCGTCGTCATCGACCTGCCCCCGGAGGCGACGGCGAAGGTCGCGGACGAGGTCGGCATCACGTTCTGCTTCGCGCCGCTCTACCACTCCGCGCTGAAGTACGCCTCCAAGACCCGGGGCGAGCTGCGGGTTCCAACCGTCTTCAACTTCCTCGGGCCGCTCACCAATCCCGCGCGTCCCTCCGCTCAGGCGGTCGGGGTCTTCCACCCGCGCATGGCGGGGATCATGGCCGGGGTGTTCGCCGAGCGGGGCTGCTCGTCGCTGGTGTTCCGCGGTGACGACGGGCTCGACGAGCTGACGACCACGTCGACGTCGATCATCTGGGTGGTCCGCGAGGGCACCGCCACCGAGACCGTCTTCGACCCGGCCGACCTCGGCATCCCCCGCGCCACCCCCGACGACCTGCGCGGCGCGGACGCCGCCCACAACGCCCGGGTGGCCCACGCGGTGCTGGGCGGCGAGCACGGGCCCGTACGCGACATCGTGGCTCTGAACGCCGCTGCGGCGCTCGTGGCCGCGGAGGGCACCCCACCGGCGGACGCGCTGACCGCGACGCTCGCCGACGCGTACGCACGCGCCCTGCAGGCGATCGACTCCGGGGCGGCCACCGCTCTGCTGGACCGCTGGATCGCCGCCACGCAGCGCCAGGCGCGTTCCTGACGAATCCCCCGTCCGGCTGCGCGGCGCCTCGCCTGTCGCCGCGTCCAGGCGATTTTGGCCACGCCCTGGCCGCCTGACCCCCTCTACGGCCGAAGGCCGGCACCGCAGACGCGGTGCCGGCCTTCCGTGCGTACGGGGGCTGCTCAGTGCGAGAAGTGGCCCCGGTAGTACTCGAAGACGAACCCGATCGCGGCGAGCACGACCCCGAGCATGCCGATCATCAGCAGCCACCAGCCGAACACGGCGCCGAGAGCGGCGGTCGCGGCGGCGAGCGCCGTGAACAGCGGCCACCAGCTGTGCGGGCTGAAGAAGCCCAGCTCGCCGGCGCCCTCGGCGATCTCCGCCTCCTTGTCGTCCTCCGGTCGCGGGTCGATCCGCCGGCCGGTGAACAGCAGGTAGAAGCCGGTCAGCCCGGCCAGCCCGATGGTCAGGGCCAGGGCCGTCGTACCGGTCGGGTCGTGCGACCACAGCCAGTAGATGACGTCCATGATCGCGAAGAACAGGGCGCAGAAGACGAACAGGTAACCCTCGATCTTCATGTCAGTCCTCCGCCCCGGCGGCGGTGGTCACCGCGGGCTTTTCCTGGTGCGGGTAGTGCAGGTCGAACGCCGGCCGCTCGGAGCGGATCCTCGGGATCGACGTGAAGTTGTGCCGCGGCGGCGGGCAGGAGGTCGCCCACTCCAACGAGGCGCCGAAGCCCCACGGGTCGTCGACGTCGACCCGCTTGCCGCTCCTGGCGGTGATGAAGACGTTCCACAGGAACGGGATCATCGACACGGCGAGGATGAACGCGCCGATCGTCGAGACGACGTTCAGCGAGGTGAACTGCTTGGCGTAGTCCGGGACCCGGCGCTGCATGCCCTCCGCGCCCAGCCAGTGCTGGACCAGGAAGGTGGTGTGGAAGCCGATGAACAGCAGCCAGAAGTGGATCTTGCCCAGCGTCTCGTTGAGCATCTTCCCCGTCATCTTGGGCCACCAGAAGTAGAAGCCCGCGAACATGGCGAACACCACGGTGCCGAACAGCACGTAGTGGAAGTGCGCGACGACGAAGTAGGAGTCGTTGAGCTGGAAGTCCAGCGGCGGCGAGGCCAGGATGATGCCGGTCAGACCGCCGAACAGGAACGTCACCAGGAAGCCGAGCGACCAGAGCATCGGCGTCTCGAACGTCAGATGGCCGCGCCAGATCGTGCCGACCCAGTTGAAGAACTTCACGCCGGTCGGGACCGCGATCAGGAACGTCATGAACGAGAAGAACGGCAGGAGCACCTGGCCGGTGGGGAACATGTGGTGCGCCCACACCGTCACGGACAGGCCCGCGATCGCGATCGTGGCGCCGACCAGGCCGACGTAGCCGAAGACCGGCTTGCGGCTGAAGACCGGCAGGATCTCGGTGATGATGCCGAAGAACGGCAACGCGACGATGTACACCTCGGGATGGCCGAAGAACCAGAACAGGTGCTGCCAGAGCATCGCACCGCCGGTGGCCGGGTCGAAGACGTGCGCACCGAGCTTACGGTCGGCCTCCAGGGCCAGCAGCGCGGCGGCCAGCACCGGGAAGGCCATCAGCACGAGGACCGAGGTCAGCAGGATGTTCCACGTGAAGATCGGCATCCGGAACATCGTCATGCCCGGCGCCCGCATGCAGAAGATCGTGGTGATGAAGTTGACGCCACCGAGGATCGTGCCGAGGCCGGAGAGCGTCAGACCCATGATCCACAGGTCGCCGCCGACCTCCGGGGACCGGACGATGTCCGAGAGCGGCGTGTAGGCGTACCAGCCGAAGCTCGCGGCGCCGCCCGGCGTGAGGAACCCGATGAGCGTGATGCTGCTGCCGAACAGGAAGAAGTAGAAGCTCAGCATGTTCATGCGCGGGAACGCCACGTCCGGCGACCCGATCTGCAGCGGCATGATCACGTTGCCGAAGCCGATGAACAGCGGCGTCGCGAACATGAGCAGCATGATCGTGCCGTGCATGGTGAACAGCTGGTTGAACTGCTCGGCGCTCATGATCTGCAGGCCCGGCTTGGCGAGCTCGCTACGCATGAGCAGCGCCATGATGCCGCCGATGCCGAAGAACACGAACGACGTGATCAGGTACATGTACCCGATCACCTTGTGGTCCGTGGAGGAGAGCCACGACACGAGGACGCGGCCCTTGCTCGGCCGCGGCCGGAAGGCCGGGGCGGAGGGGGTGGAATGAGTGATGGTGGTGGTCACTGAGCGCTCCCGCTCGCCTGGTGGCTCGAGATGAACTGCTGGAACTCCTGCGGCGAGACGATCTTCACCTGGAAGAGCATCCGACTGTGGTCGACACCGCAGAACTCAGCGCAGCGTCCCTCGAACGTTCCCGTCTTGGTCGGGGTCACCTCGAAGTCCTGACCGGTCTTGGCTCCGGGGAGGATGTCCCGCTTGAAGATGAACGAGGGTACCCAGAAGGAGTGGATGACGTCGGTCGAGACGAGGTGGAAACGCACCTTCTGTCCGACCGGGATCACGAGGACGGGCTTGTCGTTGCCGTCGGGGGACGTGGGCTGACCGACGATCGGCTTGGTGTGGTACTGCGGATAGTCGAACTGCCAGCTCCACTGGAAGGCGGTCACGTTCACCTGGGTGACCTGGCTCGTCGACGTGCTGCTGCTGACCTTGTTGAGATACGTCTCGTCGCGCGCGGTGAAGTAGAACAGCACCGCGATGATGATGAACGGCACGACGGTGTAGAGCATCTCGATCGGCAGGTTGTACCGCACCTGCGGCGGCAGCTGGTCGGAACGCTTGCGGTGGAACAGCACCGCCCAGATGATCAGCCCCCAGACCAGCGCACCCACGGCGAACGCCGCGATCCAGGACCCCTGCCACAGGGTCACGACGCGCTTGGCCTGCTCGGTCACCGGCGTCGGCAGGCCGAGACGCTTTTCCTGGTCGGAGCACGCCGTCGTGGCGAGCGCCAGCATCGAGAGCGCCGCAGCGCCCAGCAGGATGCGCCGACGCGGGCTCGGCGCTCCAGTGCGCGCGGGCATGTGCCGCTTCCTACGGCGGGTCGGACTCACGGATTGCCTTCCCACGATGAAGCCCGAATCACCGGGCGATCAGTTCGATGTTCACGCTTGTCGACCAAACATTAGCGTGAGGGTCGCGGACACCCATGTGGGACCCCCATTAGTGTCTGTTCCGTGGCCTACTTCGATGCGGCGTCCACCGAACCTCTGCATCCGGCGGCCCGGGAGGCCCTGATCACAGCCCTGGACGGCGGCTGGGCCGACCCGCAGCGGCTCTACGGCGACGCGCGGCGCGCGCGGCTCCTGCTCGACCAGGCGAGAGCCAGGATCGCCGTCGCGTTCGGCGTTCGTCCCGACGAGACGTTCTTCACCACCTCCGGCACCCAGGCGGTGCACCTGGCGATGCTCGGCGCCCTGTCGGCGCGCCGGCGGACCGGCCGGCACCTCGTCGTCAGCGCGGTCGAGCACTCCAGCGTGCTGCACACCGCCGCGCTGCACGAACGGGACGGCGGGAAGGTGACGACGGTCGGCGTCGACCGTACGGGGCGCGTCGACCCGGAGGAGTTCGCGGCGGCGCTGCGCCCGGACACGGCGCTGGCCTGCCTGCAGTCGGCCAACCACGAGGTCGGCACCGTCCAGCCCGTCGCCGAGGTGGCCGAGGCGTGCCGGGGGGCGCGGGTCCCGCTGTTCGTCGACGCCGCCCAGTCGGCCGGGCGCGTCGAGGTCCCCGCCGGCTGGTCGCTGCTGGCCGCCAGTGCGCACAAGTGGGGCGGTCCGCCGGGCGTCGGCGTGCTCATCGTCCGCAAGAACACCCGGTGGCGGTCGCCGCTGCCGGAGGACGAGCGGGAGGGCCGCCGGGTCCCCGGGTTCGAGAACGTCCCGGGCGCGGTGGCCGCCGCGGCGGCCCTGGAGGCGTACGCCGCCGAGATGGACCGCGACGGGCCCCGCCTGTCCGCGCTCGTCGACCGGATCCGCGAACGCGTGCCCCACCTCATCGAGGACGTCGAGGTCATCGGCGACCCCGTACACCGCCTTCCCCACCTGGTGACCTTCTCGTGCCTGTACGTCGAGGGCGAGGCGCTCCTGACCGAACTCGACCGACTCGGTTTCGCCGTTTCTTCCGGCAGTTCCTGTACGGCCGATACGCTGCGTCCCAGCCATGTTCTGGAGGCGATGGGGGTGATTACCCATGGGAACGTCCGGGTATCGCTCCCTCGCGGCACAAGCGCGACGGATGTCGACCGGTTTCTGGCGGTTCTGCCCGGCGCCGTGGCCCGCCTCCGCCGCACGGCAGGGGTGACCAGTCAGTGAATAGGGAGATCATGCGATGGGGCTGAGGCGCCGCCGGGCCGAGCGGGAGACCCCCCGGGAGGCGACCCCCCCGGCGTACCACGGACCCATGCCGGTCCTGACGATCGACGCGTTGGGCCGCAAGTGCCCGATCCCCATCATCATGCTGGCCGAGCGCATCCACGAGGTGCCGGTCGGCCAGATCATCGCCGTGCAGGCCGACGACGTCGCCGCGCGCACCGACGTGCCGGCCTGGTGCCGCATGAAGTCACAGGACTTCGTCCGCGAGGAGACACTCCCCCGCGGCTGGGCGTTCCACATACGCCGTACGTACTGAACACGTCGCCCCCGCGAGGCGCCGCGTCCGGCGGCACCCGGCGTACCGTCCGCCATGTCCTCGCGGCGCTCGCCCCGTTGGCGTCTCTCGGGCCTCAGGGCGCAGGCTCGGGCAGGTGCCGGGTCCCCGTCCGTGGCACGCCTTTTCGCTGGGTGAAGTGCCAGGCGGTGGCGATCCAGAGCGCTCCCCAGGTGAGGAAGAACGGGGACCAGAGCATGAGATCCCAATGGGCTAGATGGCGGGTCAACTCCGCATACCGGGCCGGCGGTGGGCGCAGACCGGTGAGAACGAGGGCATCACCGAGGAACCCGAAGCCGACCGGCCCGATCGACCGGATGATCATGAACACCCCGAGGGCCCAGGTCGTGAAGGCGATGAGTCTGCGGGGAAGACGGTCCCCCCAGGGGCTGACGGTGGCCAGCGCCAGCAGGACGCCGATGACCGCGGCGGCGAAGAGGATCCAGTGGCTCGCGACGAAGAGCGGGTCGCGGGCGAGGAGCCGCTCGCGCAGGTCGGGGCGGAGTGGGTCCTTGTCGGCCAGAGCCTTCGCGCCGAGAGCCTGGGCCAGTTTCATCAGCCCGTACGCCGCAGTGCAGACGCAGGCGCCGTAGGCGGCCCATCGCACCCGACCGTGTTCAGCGCTCATCGCTCCGGAGAGCCGCCTGGCCGGGTGATGAAGGCGACACCCTGATCGAGGTCGACCCGGTTGACGGGCGGCGCGCCGTCGCTGTCATCCTGGCGTAGGACGAGTTCGACCTGCCGGTGCTCCAGTTCAGTGCGTTTGCTGCCCTGGAAGGCCGCGGTGAACTCGTCGAACCCGGTCGCCGACAGAGGGGTTCCGGAGCGCCGGCGAAGCCATGGCAATATCCCACGGCCGGTGACTCTGACCCAGGCGCGTTCCAGCCCGGCGAGGGCGAGAAGCATGCACGCCAGAACCGGAAGAGCCGCTGCGTACGCCGTCAATGGTGAAACCCCCTGCAGATCGTCGACCGGGTCGTGGCGCGGAGATGTCGATCTCTACATGATCTTACCGAGCGATCCGCCTTGGGTCTTCGCGGCCGTGGCCGATCTGGGCGCTCGCTCCGCCGGGAGCCGAGCGAGCGCCTGCCACACGGCTCAGAGGTGCTCGGCGACCTCGCCGGCGGCGTCCTTGCCGTACGCGTCGGCGAAGCGCTCGACGAAGTGCTCGCCGTGCAGGGTGTACTCCTGGGGCCCGGCGACCTCCAGGGCGTGCGCGGCGAGGAGGTTGCCGGTCTGGGCGGCGCGCTCGAGGGACAGGCCCCAGGACAGCGCCGTGAGGAAGCCGGCGCGGAACGCGTCACCGACGCCCGTCGGCTCGACCTTCTTGACCTCGGGGGCCGCGTCGACGTGCAGGCTCGGCTCGCCGACACGGTCGATCCGGACGCCCTTCGGACCGAGCGTGGTCACGCGGACCCCGACGCGGGACAGGACCTCCTCGCTCGACCAGCCGGTCTTCTGCTCGCAGAGGGACTTCTCGTACTCGTTGGTGAACAGGTACGCGGCGCCGTCGATGAGCTCACGCACGTCGTCCATGCGGGCGAGCTGCTGCGAGGGGTCGGCCGCGAAGGGGATGCCGCGGGTCCGGCACTCCTCGGTGTGCCGGATCATTCCCTCGGGGTCGTCGGCCCCGATGAGGACCAGGTCGAGGCCGTCGACCCGGTCGGCGATCGGCTGCAGCTCGATCTGGCGGGCCTCGCTCATCGCGCCCGCGTAGAAGGACGCGATCTGGTTGTGGTCCAGGTCGGTCGTGCACAGGAAGCGCGCCGTGTGATGGAGCTCCGACACGTGCACCGACGACGTGTCGACGCCGTGCCGCTCCAGCCAGGAGCGATAGTCGGCGAAGTCGTCGCCCACCGCGCCGACGAGGATCGGGCGCTGGCCGAGGAGGCCCATGCCGTAGCAGATGTTGGCCGCGACGCCGCCGCGCCGGATGTCGAGCTCGTCCACGAGGAACGACAGGGAAACGGTGTGCAGCTGATCGGGGATGAGCTGGTCCGCGAATCGACCCGGGAAGCTCATCAGATGGTCGGTTGCGATGGAGCCGGCAACAGCGATGCGCACGACGTCGATCTCCTCGTCGGTTCGGCGGCCCCGTCATTGCCGCGAGGCCGTCTCGAATGGCGGTCCAAACCCGGCAAGGTTACTGCCTCACCGGTTCCGAACACGCCAGATGCCCGTGTCCGGGAGGACCCGGTCACGGGCATCATCGCGCACAGCCCTTAAGACTCGATGTCAGGAGACCTTAAGGCCTAGTGGAACGAGTCACCGCAGGCGCAGGAGCCACCGGCGTTCGGGTTGTCGATCGTGAAGCCCTGCTTCTCGATGGTGTCCACGAAGTCGATCGTGGCGCCCGCGAGGTACGGCACGCTCATCCGGTCGACGCGGACGTTGAGGCCGTTGAAGTCCTGGACGAGGTCACCGTCCACCTCGCGGTCGTCGAAGTAGAGCTGGTAGATCAGGCCCGAGCACCCCCCCGGCTGGACCTGCACGCGAAGCGCAAGGCCTTCCTCGCCCTGCTGCTCGAGCAGGCTCTTGGCCTTCGCCGCCGCGTCGTCGGTGAGGACCACGCCCTGCTGCGTGCCGGTCTCGGCTGGAACCGTCATGTGCTGACTCCCGATTGGCTCGGTCGCTCCGTGGCGGCCGTCGTCGTTGCTTGCCTCTTCGCACAACGTACCCGCTGTGGGGAGGCATTCCCCAATGGGCGGGTTCTTTCACGGCGGTCTCAAGCGGCTTGACCACCGCCGCACATGATGACGTATCGTCAGAAAGACGATAAGTCCTGCCAAGGGAGCCTCCCAGTGACCATCGACATCGGCAGTCCTCTGCTGCTCCTCGGCCGCGGGGCCGACCCGGCGAGCGAACGCGGCGTCAACTGCCCCGGTGACCTGCCGCCCGCCTCAGACCCGGCCCTGGTGGAGCGGGCCCGCGCGGCGAAGGCCGCCCTGGGCGACCGGCTGTTCGTGCTCGGCCATCACTACCAGCGCGACGAGGTCATCCAGTTCGCCGACGTGACGGGCGACTCCTTCAAGCTCGCCCAGGAGGCGGCGGCCCGGCCGCAGGCCCCGTACATCGTCTTCTGCGGCGTGCACTTCATGGCCGAGTCCGCCGACATCCTGACCTCGCCGGACCAGCGGGTCGTGCTCCCGGACCTGGCCGCGGGCTGCTCGATGGCCGACATGGCGACCTACGACCAGGTCGAGGAGTGCTGGGAGGCCCTGGAGGACGCGGGCATCGCCGACGACGTCGTGCCGATCACGTACATGAACTCCTCGGCCGACATCAAGGCGTTCGTCGGCCGCCACGGCGGCACGGTCTGCACGTCGTCCAACGCGCGCCGTGCGCTCGAGTGGGCGTTCTCCAAGGGTTCGAAGGTGCTGTTCCTGCCCGACCAGCACCTGGGCCGCAACACCGCCGTGCTGGAGATGGGCCTCTCGCTGGACGACTGCGTCGTCTACAACCCGCACCGGCCGGACGGCGGGCTCGCCACGGACGAACTGCGCGACGCCACGATGATCCTCTGGCGCGGGCACTGCTCCGTGCACGGCCGGTTCAGCAAGGAGTCCGTCGACGACGTACGGGCGCGGATCCCCGGCGTGAACGTCCTCGTGCACCCCGAGTGCCGCCACGAGGTGGTGAAGGAGGCCGATCACATCGGGTCGACGGAGTACATCATCCGCATGCTCGACGAGGCGCCCGCCGGATCGGCGTGGGCCGTCGGCACCGAGCTGAACCTCGTGAAGCGCCTCGCCGACCGGCACCAGGACAAGACGATCGCCTTCCTCGACAAGACGGTCTGCTTCTGCTCGACGATGAACCGCATCGACCTGCCGCACCTGGTCTGGTCGCTGGAGTCCCTGGCCCGGGGCGAGGTCGTCAACCAGATAACGGTCGACGCGGAGACGGCAAGCTACGCCCGCGCCGCCCTCGACCAGATGCTCGCCCTCCCGTAGGCCGGGCAAGCCCTCGATCCCTGGCGGTCACGCTCCCTGTCCGCCGCCTCCGCCAGGGAACCCGGCTTCAGCGAAGTCCGAGCCCCCTAGAGGCGGAGGCGGTGGGCTTCGTCGAAGAGGGCGGACTCGGCGAGGCGGGTGGTGACGTACGCGCTGACGGCGGCGGCCGCGAGCTGCATGTACATCACGACGATCTGGTAGCGGATCGCGGTCAGCGGGTCGACGCCGCCGAGGATCAGGCCGGTCATCGCGCCCGGCAGCGTGATCAGACCGACCACCTTCATGGAGTCGATGATGGGCAGGAGCGCGGTGTGCAACGCGTCGCGAGTGTGCGGGGCGAACGCGTCGCGGGCGGGGAGGCCGAGCGCCAGGCGGGCCTCGATCTTGGGTCGTCCGCTCATGACCGCGTCGCGTACCCGCCGCAGGGCCAGGCCGGTGGCCTGCATCGAGCTGCCGATGATCATGCCGGCCACGGGGACGACGACGCGCGCCTGGGTGGCGATGGTGCCGAGGAGGACCAAGGCGAGGAGGGTGGTCCCGCCGCCGACGGCCAGGCCGACTGTGGCGGCCACCCGGGATCGGGGGACCCCCGAGCCGCGCCGACCCGCGACCTGACCCGCGATGACGACCATGATCGCGGCCCAGGCGAACGCTCCGGGCAGGCCGGTGTACTGGAAGATCGCCAGCAGCAGCGCTCCGATGGCGATCAACTGCACCGCGGCCCGTACGACGGCGACGACGAGTTCCCGGGTGATGTGGAGTCGGGCCCGCGCGACGACGGCCAGGGCGACCCCGACCAGGATGAAGGACGCCACGACGCCCGGCCAGGACGGGACGTGGACGTTTTGGTGGGTCACGGCGCCGCGACCCGCAGGTAGGCGACGGCGTCCGGCGGTCCTTGGTCCTCCACGCGTCCCGCGCGGAGCACCAGCACGTCGTCGGCGAGCCGGCGCGCCTGGCCGGTGTCATGGCTCACCAGCACGGCCGTGCCCCCGGCGGCGCGCATGTCGCCGATGACGCGCTCGATCGCCTCGGCGCTGGCCCGATCGAGCGCCGAGGTCGGCTCGTCCAGCAGGAGCACCTCCGGTCGGAGGACCAGCGCGCGGGCGAGACAGACCCGCTGCGCCTCCCCTCCGGAGAGCCCGGCCGTCCGACGTTCGGCGAAGCCGGGTGGCAGGCCGGTCTCCGCGAGGAGGGAGCGTGCCTCTTCCTCCGTCAGGTCGGGGCGGCCCACCCGGAGGTCGTCCAGGACGGTGTCCGTCAGCAGGGTCGGCTGCTGGGCGACGAGGCCGACGCGGCGGCGCAGCGCCAGGACGTCCAGCGCCGGGAGCGGCGTGCCGTCCAGCAGGACGCGGCCGGTGGTCGGGTCCAGCATCCGGTTGAGCAGGCGCAGCAGCGTCGACTTGCCGGCACCGCTGGGCCCGGCGATCGCCGTGCAACACCCGGACCGGATGGTCGCGGTGATGTCCTGGAGGATGGCGGTGTCGCCGCGGCGCACGCCCACGGCCTCCAGAACGAAGGTCACAGCCCGGGTGCGCCCCATACCGGGAACCACCGGCCCAGGTCATCCTCGACCGGCAGGTCCGCGCCGACTGCACCGCGTACCTGCAGCTCGAGGGAATTGTCGCGTTTTTCGCCCGGAAGCGGGGCGAAGGGGTAGAAGGTGCCGCGCTTGTAGAGGTAGACGAGGCCGAAGCGCTTGGCGTCCGGCCCGGTGAAGACCACCAGCGAGCACAGCAGTTGCGGGCCGAACCCGCCGGACTCCAGCGCGGCGTTGACCGCGTGGATGTCGGTGACGAGCCCTTCCAGGTCGTCGGCCGCGTGCCGGGAGACCAGCCACGTGTAGCCGTAGGAGTCGGTGCTCAGCTCGACCTTGGGCCCGTCGCCGGCGTCGAGGAGCTCGCGTACGTCCTTCTCGATCTGCGCGAACGCCGCGCCCTCGGCGGCCCGGAAGCAGACCGCGCCCACCCCGGTCGGGGTCAGCCCGGCTGCGGCCTCCAGGGTGACGGCCGCGGTCGGCAGCGCGAACAGCCGGTCGAGGTCGGGCTTCTTCGGCTTCGACCGGCCCAGCAGCGTGTCGAGGAACCCCATGTCAGACTCCCTGGCCCGGCAGCGGCGCGTACCCCACGCCCATCTCAGACTCCCTGGCCGAGCTGCGCGGAGATCTTGGCGAGCTGCTGCAGCCGCTGGTCCAGCGACGGGTGGGTGGAGAAGAGCGTCGAGATGCTGAACCCCTTGGTGAAGGCCGGCGCGAAGTAGAAGGCGTTGAACGGCTCGGCGGCCCGCAGGTCCTTGGTCGGGATCCGGGACATCTCACCGGTGACCTTGGTCAGGGCCGCCGCCAGGGCGGACGGCCGGCCGGTGAGCAGCGCCGCGGCCCGGTCCGCCGACAGCTCGCGGTAGCGCGACAGGGCGCGGGTCAGCAGGAAGCTGATGGCGTAGACGGCCGCGCTGACGCCGATGACGATCAGCAGCACCATCGCGGTGCTCTGGTCGTTGTTGTTGCGGTCGCGGCTGCTGAAGCCGCCCCACAGGCCCCACTCGAGGCCGAAGCGGGTCAGCAGGCCGGCCAGGATGCCGAGGAACGACGCGATCGTCATGACCGCGACGTCGCGGTGCGCGACGTGGGACAGCTCGTGGGCGAGCACGCCTTCGAGCTCGACCGGGTCGAGCCGCCGCAGCAGGCCCGTGGTGACGCACACCACGGCGTTCTCCTGGTTGCGGCCGGTGGCGAAGGCGTTGGGCACGTCGGTGTCCGCGATCGCCACCCGCGGCTTCGGCATATCGGACATGGCGCAGATCCGGTCGATCACGCCGTGCAGCTCCGGTGCCTCCTCCGCCGACACGATCCGCCCGTGCATGGCGAACAGGGCGAGCCGGTCGGAGAAGAAGTACTGGGCGAGGAGGAAGGCCACGGCGATGACCAGGACGATCAGCCAGAGCTGTGGCAGGAACACGAAGAAGAACCCGACGAAGGCGACGTACAGCAACCCCAGCAGGAACATCGTCAGCAGCATGCGCGATGTGAGCCCTCGATCGGGCGCGAAGCGCGAGCGCTCCATTGTGTCCCCTTCCTCCCCGTCCGACACGCTTTGCAATTACAACGTCCGGACTGGCCTGCTTTGTGCCTGCGGGATCAGTCGGGGATGAGTCCCTCGTCGCCCAGCATCGCGCGGACCTCGTCCATGGTCGCGTCCGCGGGCGGGAGGATCAGGTCCGACGGCTCCAGATCCTCCGGCGGCAGCGGCTTGCCCACCTTGCGCACGCGCTCCAGCAGCGCGTGCAGCGCGCCGCGGAACTGCGCCTCGTCGCCGGACTCGATCGCCTTCTCGAGCTCGGCGTCAAGATCGTTGAGGGCCGACAGGTCGCCGTCGGCGACGTCGAGCTGGCCCTCGCCCATCAGCCGGACGATCACTGGCCCTCCCCCGGCTGGTGCGGCCGCTGAGCCTGCTGCGGGGCGTGCTGCTGGGGCTTAGCCTGTCCCGGCGCGGCGTCGAGCTGCTTGGGCGCCTCGGCCATGCCGAGCTCGGCCTTCATCTGCTCCAGTTCGAGATCCACCCCGGGGCCGGAACCCATGCGGTCCAGCTCGGCCTGGATGTCGTCGCGCGGGCCAGAGTAGTCCTCGAGAGCGCCCGAGGCGAGCAGCTCGTCGATGGCGCCGGCGCGCGCCTTCATGTTCTCGGTCTTCTCCTCGGCGCGCTGGATCGCCAGGCCGACGTCGCCCATCTCCTCGGAGATGCCGGAGAACGCCTCATTGATCTTGGTCTGCGCCTCGGCCGCGGTGTAGGTGGCCTTGATGGTCTCCTTGCGCGTACGGAAGGAGTCGACCTTGGCCTGCAGGCGCTGGGAGGCGAGCGTGAGCTTCTCCTCCTCGCCCTGCAACTGCTGGTACTGCGCGCGCAGATCGCCGAGCTGGCTGTCCAGGCCCGACCGGCGGGTCAGCGCCTCGCGGGCGAGATCCTCCCGGCCCACCTGCAACGCCTTCTTGCCCTGCTCGGTCAGCTTGTTCTGCTGCTGCTCGAGCTGGTTGATCTGCAGCTCCAAGCGCTTACGGGACGTGGCGACGTCCGCGACGCCGCGCCGTACCTTCTGCAGCATCTCAAGCTGACGCTGATAGGAGTAGTCAAGGGTCTCTCGAGGATCTTCCATTCTGTCCAGCGCCTTGTTGGCCTTGGACTTGAAGATCATCGACATACGCTTCATCACGCTCATCGCGCGTGGCCGGTCCCTTCTGCTGATGCCTCGCAAACGCTGCTGGGGTTCGCTGACCACCCTACGCGTTAACGCTCAAGACAGTCATTATGTTCGCCGCGAGCGCCGGTAGGCTGATCTGCGTGTTCCGACGTCGTACTGATACCGCCACCGAGGAGCCCTCCACCACCCCCGAGGTCGTCAAATCGGGAGGGAAGGGCCGCCCCACGCCCAAGCGCAGCGAGGCACAGAAGCGCAACCGCCAGCCGATCACCGCGCCGCGCACCCGCAAGGAGGCCTACGCGCAGGCCCGCCAGCGGCAGTCCAAGGATCGTCAGAAGGCCAAGGAGGGCATGGCCCGCGGCGACGACCGCTACGTGCCCAAGCGCGACCAGGGCCCGGCCCGCCGGCTCGCCCGCGACTTCGTCGACTCGCGGCGCACGTTCGGCGAGTTCTTCATGTACCTCACCCTGCTGATCCTCCTGGTCGCCATGGTCGCGCCGGTAACGATCAAGGCCTACGTCTACCAGTTCGCCTGGCCGGTCATGCTCGTGCTGATCATCGGTGAGTCGATCCTCCTCGGCCGCCGGGTGAAGAAGCTCGCGCTGGAGCGCTTCCCCGACGACAACCTGCGGGGGCTCGGCTTCTACACCGCGACCCGGTCGATGCAGATCCGCCGGTTCCGGATGCCGCAGCCTCGCCTGAAGCCAGGGCAGAAGGATCAGGTCTGACCCCTCCGTTCTAGGGTTTCGGCATGGAGTTCCGTCATTTGGGCCGCAGCGGCCTCAAGGTCAGCGAAATCTCGTACGGCAACTGGATCACGCACGGCTCCCAGGTGGAGGAGGACGCCGCGAAGGCGTGCGTCCAGGCCGCCCTCGAGGAGGGCGTCACCACCTTCGACACGGCGGACGTCTACGCCGGCACGCGCGCGGAGGAGGTCCTCGGCCGGGCGCTGAAGGGACAGCGCCGGGAGTCGCTGGAGATCTTCACCAAGGTCTACTGGCCCACCGGTGACGGCCCGAACGACCGCGGCCTGTCCCGCAAGCACATCGTCGAGTCGATCCACGGCTCGCTGCGCCGCCTTCAGACCGACTATGTCGACCTGTACCAGGCGCACCGGTTCGACCACGAGACTCCGCTCGAGGAGACCCTCAAGACCTTCGACGACCTCGTACGTCAGGGCAAGGTGCTCTACATCGGCGTGTCGGAGTGGCGCGCCGAGGAGATCGCGCGAGCCCTGAAGATCGCCGACGAGATGGGCTTCGACCGGATCGTGTCGAACCAGCCGCAGTACAACATGATCTGGCGGGTGATCGAGTCCGAGGTCGTCCCGCTGTGCGAGAAGGAGGGCGTCGGGCAGATCGTCTGGTCGCCGATCGCCCAGGGCGTGCTGACCGGCAAGTATCAGCCCGGCGCCGCCCCGCCCGCGGGGTCGCGCGCCACCGACGAGAAGAGCGGCGCGGCGTTCATCCAGCGGTTGCTGAACGACGACGTGCTGACCCGCGTGCAGCAGATCAAGCCGCTCGCCGAGGAGGCGGGCCTGTCGATGGCGCAGCTCGCCATCGCCTGGGTCCTGCAGAACCCCAACGTCTCCTCCGCCATCATCGGCGCGTCCCGCCCGGAGCAGGTGCGGGACAACGTGAAGGCGGCCGGCGTCACCCTCGACGCCGAACTGCTGGGGCGCATCGACGAGATCCTCGCGCCGGTCACCGAGCGCGACCCGGCCAAGACGGTCAGCCCGTCGCGACGCCCGTAGCCCGAGGTTCCTCCGTCCGCGGGTAGGTAGGCGCCGTCTCGCCGCGACGGGCCGTGCGTGCCCTCACGCCCGGCGGCGCCTCCGTGCGGTCGGTTCGTCCGCGCCGCTCCCGGCGGCCGGAACCACGCCGCCCGGGCCGCCCTCCTGGTCCGGGCGGAGGGCTCGCGCCACCGCTCCGTGCCGGGCACGGAGAACGTCCAGGACCATGGTCTTGAGCGTCAGCTGGCCGCGCTCGAGCTCGGCGGCCATGGCTGTGAGGTGCGCGGCCACGTGCTCCAGGTCCTGCCGCGCGAGGTCGCGTTCGGTGATCACCGCGGCGAGCAGGAACGTGGTCAGCGCGACGGTGCCGTTGAACAGCTGCAGGTTCACCATGGCGTGCAGCAGCCCGCCGTTCACGAACGGGTGGGCGTGGTGTACCGCGGCGAACGTCGCGCTGACCGAGACGGCAAGGACGCAGGACGCGGCGCCGAGGTGCCCGAAGCGGAAAGCGGCCCAGATCAGGAAGGGGAAGACGAGGAACAGCAGGTGAAGCGAGACCTGGGTGACGAAGATCGTGACGCCCAGCGTGCCGGCGAGCAGCACCACGGCCTCCGCCCAGCGGGCCGCGCCGAACCTGGGCACGCCCGAAAGCCGGACGGCCATCACCAGCGGCACCACCACGAGCACGCCCATGGTGTCGCCGGTCCACCACACCGCCAGCGTCGAGGGCGATCCCGCGGCGTGCACCGCTCCGGCCAGCGCCAGGGCCAGCGTCCCCGCGGCGGCGCTGACGAGCATGCCGGCGAAGGCGCCGAGGAAGATCAGCGCCAGGGCGTCTCTCAGCCGGTCCATCTCGCAGCGGAAGCCCACCGCGCGCAGCAGGAGGACGGAGCACACGGGGGCCAGGGTGTTGCCCGCGGTGATCATCAGGACGGCGGGCAACGTCGGGCCGAGCCCGGCGTTCACCGCGAACGCGGCCAGGGCGATGCCCGGCCAGGTCCGCAGGCCGAGCAGCATCAGGCAGCAGACGGCGACACCGGTCGGCAGCCAGAGCGGGGTGACCTGCTGGTGCACGAGGGCCAGCAGCAGCCCCAGCCGCGCCGTCCCGTAGTAGAGGGCGGCGGTGACCAGGATCCACGACCCCACGCAGGCCGCCTGCCGAAGCCGTCCGCGGTCGATGTCGGCGACGGCGGACACCGGCCTGTCCCATCGCCACGGGCGCCGTGCGAGCGCGTGACCCGCCATGCTGCTCACCCTACTCCGCCGACATGGTGAGGGCGCAGGTCAGAGCGGACGCGGCCGGGTGCCGGGCGCCCTCGTGATCAGCCGCCTTCGGGGTGCAGGCTCATCGGGCCGTACTCCTTGCGCCCGTCCTCCAGCAGGGTGACCTGATCGACGCCCGCCGCCAGAAGGCCCCGCCAGTTCTCCCCCACCCAGGACTCCGCGTCGGCCTGGGTGGTCCAGGTCTCGTCGCCGAAGCCGGAGGGCTCCACCGGCGTCCCGTCGGCCTTCTCGTACCGCCAGCTCCAGGGCATCGTTCTCCTCACTCTCGTACGGGCTCGTCCGGCTCAGCCGGCGGCCTCGACCGCGCGCCGCAGCCCGTCCGAGCTCAGCATGTCACTCATGGTCAGCTTCGTGTTGTTCACCATGACGGTCGGAGTGCCGGTGATGCCGCCCTGGATGGCCGTCCGGCTCCACGTCCGCACGTCCGAGGCGAACCGCTGGCCGCGCACGCAGGAGGCGAAGTCGGCGCCGGTGATGCCGGCGCCGGAGCCGTACGACACCAGGTCGGCGACGGGGTACCCGTTCGAGCTCTCCGCCGGCTGGTGCGCGAAGAGCTGGTCCTGGTAGGCGAGCCAGCGGACGCCGTCGGGAGCGCAACGGGCCGCGGCCGCCGCGCGCGTGGAACTGCTCGCCATCGGCTCGACGCTGAAGATCACCATCGGGTGGTAGACGACCTTGGCCTTGCGTTCCTTCGCGAGGCTCCTGAGGGTCGCGTCGTTGGTGTCGTGGACCGTCTTGCAGGGCGGACACTGGAAGTCCTCGTAGACGTCCACCACCGGACGGGACACCCCCGAGGCGGCCATCGTCACAGTGCCGCCGGTGTCCATGGTGACCGTGACCCCGCCGGGCAGCGTGGCCGACCGGCCACCGCCGTCATCCTTGCGGAACAGCAGGAAGGCGGTGACCGCCACGCCGACGACCAGGACCAGTCCGCCCGCGACCAGTCCGATGATCAGCCCGCCCCGTCCGCCCCGGCCACCGGGCGGGCTGCCGTACGGCGCCGGTCCTCCCGGCGGCATGCCCGGCCCGTACGCGCCGTACTGCGCACCCGGACCGTGCGGCCCCGGCGGCGGTCCATACGGCGGTCCGGCACCGGGAGGCGGATACGGACCGGATCCCGGGCCGGAAGGCGGATACGGGACCGGTCCGGAGCCGGGGGGCGGATATGGGCTCGGCCCGGACGGTGGCTCGTATGAGGGTCCCCCGTGCTGTGGCCCGTAGGGCGAGGGCCCCGGCTGCGGGCCTCCGGGCGAGGGGGTGCCCTCCGGCGGCTGCCAGGGATCTCGGGGGATGTCGTTCATGGTCGGCCCATTCTTCCTTAGTCACCTTTTGTGATTCCGTGGTAACGTTCCGACATCAGCACGCCCCGTGCCCAGGCGACGCGGGGCACCCTCCTCGGTCCTATAGCCGTGCACGCTGGACCGACAGCGTCCGGAGGGACGTGCCACGCGGGCCGACGGCTTTGTCTAACGGCACCAGGGCACGAAGACGATTGGCACACACCGGCCTCCAGTCGGCGCCGTTCCTGGGGTCCTCAGGAACGCTTAGCCAATCAGAGACGCTACCTTCCTGGTGGTTTTGACGTGTTTAGCGCGCCGTGGTCAACTCATCGGCAGCAGCACACGCGCCGTCGCGGGGGAAGCCGGTCCAAGTCCGGCGCTGACCCGCAACCGTAGGCCGCCCGGGCACCCGCCCGGTGGCGAGCCGGAATGCCCGCGGCGGCGCGAGCGGCTCCGTTGTTCCGTCGTGGTCTGCGGATGGAGTCCGGGCGCGTGCGGCACTTGGTGCGCCCGCTTCATCGGAGACCGCCTTGCCCTCAGAAAGGCGTCCATGCCGAAGATCGCAGCCGGTCTCCTCGTCTCAGCCTTGTCGTTCGCCCTCATGCCCGCCGCGCGCGCCGACGGCGTGGCGTTCTGGGGGTACTGGCAGGCGAAGGGCGATAAATGGGCCTTCGCCACGACGGGTCCGGCCCAGGCCCGGCCCAAGGACGGCGCGGTCGAGGGCTGGCGGTTCGCCAAGTCCAGCGGGAACACCGGCACGCCACCACGCGACAAGCCGGACTTCGCCGCGATCTGCGGCCCTGGCTCCGCTCCGGCCGGCAAAAAGCGCGTCGCCGTCGTGGTCGACTTCGGCGAGCCCGCCGACGCTCCGAAGGACCAGCATCCGCAGGCCACCACGCGAACCTGCGCGACCGTCGCGGACAACGCCACCGGCACGGACGTGCTCGCGACGGCGGGCCTGCTGACGCAGGCTGACAAAAGCGGGCTGATCTGCGCCATCAATGCGTTCGGACCGTGCGGTAGAGCCGAAAGCGTCACGCTGCACGCGACCGCGTCGCCCGCCGCCGGCAAGAAGGACAAGGGCGGGTCCGGCGCCCCCGTCGGCCTGTACGTCGGGGTCGGGCTGGTCGTGATCGTCGCCGCGGGCGGCGGGATCGTCGCCCTGCGCCGGTCCCGCCGATGAATCGGCGGCTGCATCGGGCTGGTCGTGATCAGCAGGGGGGTCGCGTGGCGCCGGTGAGCCGGCGGCTGCATCCCGGTGCCTGGTGGCTGTGGGCGCTGGGGCTCGCGACGGCGGCCACGCGGACGACCAACCCCCTGCTCCTCCTGCTGGTCGGCGCGGTCACCGGAACCGTCGTGGCGGTGCGCCGCACGGATGACCCGTGGGCCCGGGCGTACGGGATGTTCCTGCGGATCGGGCTGGTCGTGATCGTCATCCGGGTGATGTTCGGCGCGGTGTTCGCGGCGCAGGTCCCGGGAACGACGCTGGTCACGCTCCCCTCGGTGACGCTGCCGTCGTGGCTGGCGGGGATCCGCGTCGGCGGGCCGGTGACCGCCGAGGGCCTGGCCGTCGCGGGGTACGACGCGCTGCGGCTCGCGACCGTCCTGGTCTGCGTGGGAGCCGCCAACGCGCTGGCGGCGCCGAGCCGGCTGCTGAAGTCCGTTCCCGGGGCGCTGTACGAGGTGGGCGTCGCGGTGGTGGTGGCGATGACGTTCGCGCCGCAGGCGGTGGCGCACGTACGGCGGGTGCGGAACGCGCAGCGGCTGCGCGGCCGCTCCGCTCGCGGCATCCGCGGCCTGGGGCGGCTCGCCATGCCGGTCCTGGAAGGCGCGCTGGACCGGTCGGTGCAGCTGGCCGCCGCGATGGACGCGCGCGGGTACGGCCGCACGGCCGCCGTGCCGCGGGCACGACGGCGGGCCACCGCCGCGCTGGTCCTGGGCGGGCTGCTCGCGGTGTGCGCCGGACTGTACGGGTTGCTGGACGGGCAGGCGCCCGCGGTGCTCGGAACGCCGATGCTGGTCCTCGGATCGGTCTGCGCGGCGGCGGGGCTGTGGCTCGGCGGCCGCCGCTCGCCGCGGACCCGCTACCGCCCGGACCCCTGGGCGCTGCCCGAGTGGGCGACCGGCGGCTCCGGCGTGCTGGCCGCCGCCGCGATGACCGTCGCGGGTCTCGTCGGCGCCGACGGCCTGCGGCCCCCGCCGGGGACCGCGCCCGGGCTCCCGCCGCTGCCGGCCGCCGGAGTGCTGCTCGCCCTCGCCCCGATTCTCCTCCGAGGAGGCAGAGCGTGATCCGGTTTCTCCTCCGTGGGGGCAGAGCGTGATCCGATTCGACCGGGTCGGCTTCCGCTACGGCACGACGCCGGTCCTCTCGGACGTCGATCTGGAGATCGAAGAGGGCGAGCTGTGCCTCGTCGCCGGGCGGACCGGGACGGGCAAGTCCACGCTGCTGCGCGCCGTGAACGGCCTGGTCCCGCACTTCACCGGCGGCGTGCTGACCGGCCGGGTGACCGTCGCGGGGCGGGACACCCGGGATCATCCGCCACGTGAACTCGCCGACGTCGTCGGCTACGTCGGGCAGGACCCGCGTGCCGGGTTCGTCTCCGACGTCGTCGAGGAGGAGCTGGCGTACGGGATGGAATCCCTCGGCCTGCCCCCGGACGTCATGCGCCGCCGTGTCGAGGAGACGCTGGACCTGCTCGGGCTGGCCGGGCTGCGGGATCGGCCCCTGAGCACGCTGTCCGGCGGCCAGGCGCAGCGGGTGGCGATCGGCTCGGTGCTGACCACGCACCCGAAGGTCCTCGTGCTGGACGAGCCGACGTCCGCCCTGGACCCGGTGGGGGCCGAGGACGTCCTGGCCACACTGCAGCGCCTGGTGCACGACCTGGGCCTGACGGTGATCCTCGCCGAGCACCGGCTCGAGCGGGTCGTTCACCTGGCCGACACGACGGTGCTGCTGCCCGGCGACGGGTCACCGCCCGTCCACGCCCCGACCGCGGAGATCATGGCGGACTCCCCGGTGGCGCCGCCCGTCGTACGGCTGGGCCGCCTGGCAGGCTGGTCGCCGCTCCCCCTGTCCGTACGAGACGCCCGGCGCGCCGCCGCCTCCCTCCGTCAGCGCCTCGCCGCCGCGCCGCCCGTACCGGACACGCGCACCGGCGCTCCGCCCCGCGAGCCCCTCGCCGACGCACCACCGCCCACGCGGTCACCCGATCACAGGGACGGGCGCTCGTCCGCACCCGATCCCGAGAACGGTCGGCCGCAGGCGCCAGGTCACGGAAACGAACGGCGTACCGCCGCCGCATCCCCCCGCAAGGATCTCCCCGACCCGCCGCCACCCGATCACCAGGACATGCGCTCGCCTGCGCCTGATCTCGAGAGCGGCCGACCACAGGCGTCAGGTCACGAGGGCATCCAGTCGCCAACGTCAGGTCAGGGAACCAGTCGGCCGCGGTCGCCCGGTCAAGAGGACGGTCGGTCGCCGGCGGAGGTACGCGGGCTGGAGGTCCGGTACGGCTCGGTGACGGCGCTGCGCGGCGTCGATCTGTCCGTCGCGCCGGGAGAGGTGATCGCGCTCATGGGGCGGAACGGTGCCGGCAAGTCCTCGCTGCTCAGTGCCCTCGTCGGCCTGGTCCGCCCGGCCGGCGGGCGGGTCCGGGTCGGGGGCGTGGTGCCGCATGAGACGCCGCCGCGGGTCATGGTGCGGAAGGCCGGCCTGGTGCCGCAGGACGCCGCCGACCTGCTGTACGCCGAGACGGTCGCGGCCGAGTGCGCCGCCGCCGACCGCGACATGGGGGCGGAGCCGGGTGCCTGCCGCGCGCTCCTCGACCGCCTCGCGCCCGGTGTCGACGACGCGCTCCACCCGCGGGATCTCTCGGAGGGCCGGCGGCTGGCGCTCGCGCTGGCCGTCATCCTCACCGGACGGCCGCCGCTGATCCTGCTCGACGAGCCGACGCGCGGCCTCGACTACACCGCCAAGGGCCGCCTCGTGGAGATCGTCCGCGACCTCGCCGCCGACGGCCACGCGGTCGTCCTGGCCAGTCACGACGTCGAACTGGTCGCCGAGGTCGCGACGCGGACGGTCGTCGTCGCCGAGGGCGAGATCGTCGCCGACGGGCCGACCGGCGAGGTCGTGGTGGGCTCTCCCGCGTTCGCCCCGCAGGTCGGCAAGATCCTGGCCCCGGTCCCGATCCTCACGGTGGACCAGGTGCGGGAGGCGATGGCATGGGATTGATCCCGATCTCCGCGGGTGCGGTCCGGGGCCGTGGCACGGACGCGAACCCGATCAGCCCGCGAGCGCGGTCCGGGGTGGCGGCATGGGCGTGAGCCCGATCAGCCCGCGGGCGCGGTCCGGGGCGGTGGCGGCATGGGCGTGACGGCGATTCGCCTGCGGGCACGGTCCGGGGCCGCACTGTTCCTGGTGTCGGCCGCGGGCGTGGCGGCGTTCTGCTGGCCGCTGTTCGTCACGCCCGGCGCGCGGATCGCCCAGTCGAGCATCGCGCCGTGGATGTTCGTGCTGCTCCTCCCCCTCCTCCTCGCGGTGGCGCTCGCCGAGGTGGCCGAGGGCGGCATCGACGCGAAGGCCATCGCGCTGCTGGGCGTACTCGGGGCGGTCGGTGCGGCGCTCCGGCCGCTGGGCACGAATGTCGCGGGCTTCGAGCCGATGTTCTTCGTCCTCGTGCACGGCGGGCGGGTGCTGGGGCGCGGGTTCGGCTTCCTGCTGGGGGCGGTGGCGATGTTCGCCAGCGCGCTGATCACGGCGGGCGTCGGCCCCTGGCTGCCGTACCAGATCCTCGGGGCGGCATGGGTGGGGTTCTTCGCCGGGTGCCTGCCACGCGCCCGGGGGCGGGTGGAGATCGCGATGCTCGCGGGGTACGGAGCGGTGGCCGCGTTCGCCTATGGCTGGTTGCAGAATCTGGGATTGTGGCCGTTCCTGGGGGGAACGTCGAGTTCGATCTCCTATCACCCGGGCGCTCCGCTCGGCGACAATCTCGGGAGGTTCGTCGCGTTCAGCCTCACCACCTCTCTGGGCTTCGACCTGCCACGAGCGATCTTCACGGCGATCCTCGTGGCGGTCACCGGCCGTCCGGTGCTGCTCGCCCTGCGCCGGGCCGCCCGCCGGGCGGCGTTCGAGGCCCCGGCCGGGTTCGACGACCGGAGTGTGTGATGGACGGTATGGAGATCCACCTGCTCGGCACGGCCGGGCCGCGCGGCTGGCCCGAGCCCGGCTGCCGCTGCGCGTCCTGCACCCGGATGCGCGCCGCGCACCGCCGGATCGAACCGACCCGTGTGCTCCTCGACGGCGTGCCGCTCGACCAGTGCCGCCGGCGCCAGGTGCCCGGCGGGTACGACGTCCGCACGCCGCGTGGGCACCGGGTCCTGTTCGCGGCCCGTCCGGGTGCCCGTCCCGAGCCCGCCGGACCCGAACCGTACGACGCCGTGCTCCTCGACCTGATCGGCGACCCGTCGCACCTGGGACGGCTCCGGCGCGCCGGCGCGGTGACCGACGCGACGCGGATCGAGGCCGTCCACGTCGACCACCGCATCGCCACCCCCGCCGAACTCGACCGCCGGATCGGCCTGTGGACCCGCCCGGCGTCCGGGCCGTGGCGGTCGCTGATCCTGGGCGGCGCCCGATCCGGGAAGTCGGAGGAGGCCGAGCTGCGGGTGATGGCCCACCCGGACGTGACGTACGTCGCGACCGGGATCATGCACGCGGACGACCCGGAGTGGCACGATCGGATCGCCGCGCACCGGCAGCGCCGTCCCCGCTGGTGGGAGACCGCCGAGACGATCGACCTGGCGGGCCTGCTGCGCGGCTCGGCGGGCACGCTCCTCATCGACGGCATGGGGACGTGGCTGACGGCGGTGTTCGACGCGCTGGGCGCCTGGGAGTATCCGCAGGCGGTCGTCCCGCGCCTGAACGAACTGGTCGACGCCTGGCGGAGCGCGCGAGCCCACGTCGTCGCGGTCAGCGACGAGGTCGGCCTGTCGGTCGTCCCCGAGACCGCGAGCGGGCGCGCGTTCCGAGACACGCTGGGACGCCTCAACCAGCGCCTGGCCGCCGAGTCCGAGGAGACCGCCCTCGTCGTCGCCGGCCGCGTCATCGACCTGCCGTGATCGGAGGATGCCATGAGACCCGGGCACGACCACGGACGACGCCGCGAGGCCCGGGTGCAGGCGACGCCGCGAGCCCGAGGACCCCGGGCGCGAGACGCCGCGAGGCCTGGGCACGGGCGCGGACGGCACCGCGAGCTCCAAGGATGCCGCGAGGGCGGAGGACGCCGTGAGATCTGACGCGAAGCGGATCGGGGGCGGTGACGGGCTGCGGCTCGCGGTGTCGCTGCTCACCGTCGTACCGGTCCGGTGCGAACGCGTCGACCGGGAGATCGCCCGCCGGGCGATGACGCTCGCTCCCGTTGCCGGGCTCATCGTCGGCGTGGCGGCGGCGCTGGTGGTCACCGTGACGGGCCTGCTCGGCGCCGGCCCGCTGCTCGGCGCGGCCCTGGCCGTCACGGCCACCACGCTGCTCACCCGCGGCCTGCACCTGGACGGGCTCGCCGACCTCGCCGACGGGCTGGGCAGCGGGCGCCCCGCCGACGAGGCCTTGTCGATCATGAAGCGGTCCGACATCGGGCCGTTCGGGGTGATCACCCTCCTGCTCACCCTGCTGATCCAGGTCGCCGCCCTGGCACAGGCACCCCACCGGGCGGTCGCCGTGACGGTCGCCGTGGTCACCGGACGGCTCGCGGTGACCTGGGCCTGCCGTGAGGGGGTGCCCCCCGCCCGCCCGGAAGGGCTCGGCGCGCTGGTCGCCCGGACGGTACGGCGCCGGGACGCGGTCGCCGTCACGGCGGTCGTCATGGTGGCCGCGGCCGTCGCGGGTCTGCTCGCGGGAGGCGTACGGCCGGCCGTCCTCGCCCCGGTCGCGGTGGCGGCAGGGCTCCTGGTCGCGGCCGCGCTGCTCCGGCACGCCGTGCGCCGCCTCGGGGGCGTCACCGGTGACGTTCTCGGCGCTCTCGTCGAGACGTCGGTCACCGCCGCGCTTCTCGTCATGTCCGTCGCCTGAGGGTGTGTGCGGCCATTGATGGTGCAGCCACCGTGGCCCGCCTCGGCGCGGGAGCGTCCCTGTGGAGCTCCCGCGCCGGTCGCGGAACGCGCCGCCGTGGCCGCGAACCATGCGGCGGCGCTCCGCGGGCCGCCGTCCTGGGGACGAGTCGCCGCTAGCCGCTTCCCCTCGGCCAGAGGCGACCCTCGATCTCCCAGGACGACGGGGTCGAGGGAACCGGTCCGCGATCGCCCGCGGCAGGACGTGACCCGCGGCCGGCCATCCGACGAATGGTATTCGACGAGCCGGCGACGTACGTCCTTCCCAGCGCCCGCCGAAGATCACCGAAGTCCGGGCCATTCGAACAAAGAACTGCGGGGCAGGACTACCATCGGGCTGTGTGACGAACCTCAGCCTTACCAGTGCGGAATCCGCTTCTCTTGATGTCGACGCCGTCGTGATCGGTGTCGTGTCCGACGACTCCGGCCCGGTGTTGGCGCCCGGCGCCGCAGGGGTCGACCAGGCCTTCCAGGGCCGGTTGATCGACGCGCTCAGCGGGTTGGGTGCCGCCGGCAAGGCGGGTGAGGTCACGAAGGTTCCGACGCTCGGCAACCTGGCCGCTCCGCTCGTGGTGGCGGTCGGCCTGGGCGAGTCGTACGACGGCGAGGCCCTTCGCCGGGCCGCGGGTGCCGCGCTGCGCTCGCTCGCCGGCTCCGGTTCGGTCGCGGTCCTGCTGCCCGCCGCCACCCCGGACGAGGTGGCCGCCGTGGCGACCGGCGCCCTGCTCGGCAACTACGCCTACTTGAACTACCGGACCGGTGACGGTCACAAGCGGCCGGTCGAGGAGATCACGGTCGTGTCCGAGGCCGTGGCGACCGGTGACGCCCGGGCCGCTCTCGAGCGCGCCCAGACCCTCGCCGACGCCGTGACCCTGGTCCGCGACCTGGTCAACACCCCGCCGTCCGACCTCAACCCCGAAGCCCTCGCCGACGCCGCGCGCCAGGTCGGGGAGGAGTCCGGCCTGTCGGTCGAGGTCCTCGACGAGAAGGAGCTGGTCGAGAGCGGCTTCGGCGGGATCGTGGGGGTCGGCCAGGGCTCGGTCAACCCGCCGCGCCTGGTCCGGCTCGCCTACGAGCACCCCGAGGCGGCCAAGACGGTCGCGTTCGTCGGCAAGGGCATCACGTTCGACTCCGGCGGCCTGTCGCTGAAGCCCGCCGACTCCATGGACTGGATGAAGTCCGACATGGGCGGCGCGGCCGCGGTGCTCGGCGCCCTGAAGGCGATCGCGGCGCTCGGCCCGAAGGTCAAGGCCGTCGGCTACCTCGCCATCGCGGAGAACATGCCCAGCGGCACGGCGCAGCGCCCCTCCGACGTTCTCACCATCTACGGCGGCAAGACCGTCGAGGTCCTCAACACCGACGCCGAGGGCCGCCTCGTCATGGCCGACGCGATCGTGCGGGCCGGCGAGGACGAGCCCGACCTGATCGTCGACGTCGCCACCCTGACCGGCGCCCAGCTCGTCGCGCTCGGCACCCGTACGGCCGGCGTCATGGCCAACGACGACGACGTGCGCGAGAAGGTCGTCGACGCCGCGGGCCGCGCCGGCGAGTCCGCCTGGCCGATGCCGCTGCCCGACGACATGCGCAAGAACCTGGACTCGGCCGTCGCCGACATCGCCAACATCAGCGGTGAGCGCTGGGGCGGCATGCTCACGGCCGGCATCTTCCTGAAGGAGTTCGTGCCGGAGGGGGTGCGCTGGGCGCACCTCGACATCGCCGGTCCCTCCTTCAACCAGGGCCAGCCGTACGGTTACACCCCGAAGGGCGGCACCGGAGCCGCCGTGCGCACGCTCGTGCAGGTCGCCGAGGACGTCGCCGCCGGGGCGCTGTGACGGCCGGACGGCCGGAAGTGGAAAGATGCGTGCCGGAACAGAAATCGCGCCGGGCCGAAGGTGCCCGAGCGGGCATCGAAGGAGCGTCCTGTGTCGAATAGCCCCTACGACATCGTCGTCCTAGGTGGCGGCAGCGGCGGATACGCGTGCGCCCTACGGGCTGTCGAGCTGGGCCTGAGCGTCGTGCTCATCGAGAAGGACAAGCTGGGCGGCACGTGCCTCAACCGCGGCTGCATCCCGACCAAGGCGCTGCTGCACGCCGCCGAGGTCGCCGACCAGACACGCGAGTCGGCCACATTCGGGATCAAGGCCCGGTTCGAGGGCATCGACCTCCCGGGCGTGCACGCCTACAAGGACAAGGTCGTCAGCACGACGGTGAAGGGCCTGACGGGCCTGATCAAGTCCAAGGGCATCACGATCGTCGAGGGCGAGGGCCGCGTCACCGGCCCCACCACCGTCCAGGTCGGCGACACGACGTACGAGGGCCGGCACATCGTGCTGGCCACCGGTTCGGTTCCCAAGTCGCTGCCCGGCCTGGAGATCGACGGCGAGCGCGTCATCTCCAGCGACCACGCGCTGGTCCTCGACCGGATCCCGCAGTCCGTGGTGGTCCTGGGCGGCGGCGTCATCGGCGTCGAGTTCGCGAGCGTCTGGCGCTCCTTCGGCGCCGAGGTGACGATCGTCGAGGCGCTTCCGCACCTGCTGCCGCTGGAGGAGGAGTCCAGTTCCAAGCGGCTGGAGCGGGCGTTCCGCAAGCGCGGCATCAAGTTCGAGCTCGGCGCGCGGTTCGACAGCGTCAAGCACACCGAGTCCGGGGTCATCGTCACGCTCGAGGGCGGCAAGACCCTCGACGCCGACCTCATGCTCGTCGCCGTGGGCCGCGGCCCGGTCTCCGAGGGCCTGGGCCTCGAGGAGGTCGGCGTCCAGACCGAGCGCGGCTTCGTCAAGGTCGACGAGTACTGCCGCACGACCGTCCCGACCATCTCCGCGGTCGGCGACCTGGTCCCGACGCTCCAGCTGGCGCACGTCGGCTTCGCCGAGGGCATCCTCGTCGCCGAGCGGCTGGGCGGCCTGGACCCCGCGCCGATCGACTACGACGGTGTGCCGCGCATCACCTACTCCGAGCCCGAGGTCGCGTCGGTGGGCGTCACGTCCGCGATCGCCCGGGAGCGGGGCCACGACATCGTCGAGGTCACCTACGACCTGGCCGGCAACCCCCGGAGCAAGATCCTGGGCACGCAGGGCGAGGTCAAGGTGATCGCCCAGAAGGACGGCCCCGTGCTGGGCGTGCACATCGTCGGCAGCCGCGTCGGCGAGCTCATCACCGAGGGCCAGCTGATCTACAACTGGGAGGCCCTGCCGTCCGAGGTCGCCCAGCTCATCCACCCGCATCCGACCCAGTCCGAGGCGATCGGCGAGGCTCACCTCGCGCTCGCCGGCAAGCCGCTGCACGTCCACGGCTGACCCATCACTACCCGATCAGACGTATCTAGAGGAGTCGCAGAGAACCATGCCGGTCTCCGTAACCATGCCCCAGCTCGGCGAGAGCGTGACCGAGGGCACCGTCACCCGCTGGCTCAAGAAGGAGGGTGAGCGCGTCGAGGCCGACGAGCCGCTTCTCGAGGTGTCGACGGACAAGGTCGACACCGAGATTCCGTCGCCGGCCGCGGGTGTCCTGAGCAGCATCACCGTCGCCGAGGACGAGACCGTGGAGGTCGGTGCCGAGCTGGCCGTCATCGCCGAGGAGGGCGAGGCGACCGGCGGTGCCGCTCCGCAGCAGGAGCAGGCCCAGCCTGAGCCTGCCCCGGCTCCGCAGGCCGCTCCGGCCCCGCAGCCGCCGGCCCCGGCGCAGCCCGAGCCGCCGCAGCAGCCGGCCGCGCCGTCCTGGCCGCCGCCCGCCCCGGCCGCGCAGCCGGCCGCCGCCGCGCCGCAGCCGGAGGCCCCGGCGTCCGCGCCGGCCCCGGCCGCCGAGCAGCCGTCCGGCGAGAGCCCGTACGTCACGCCGCTCGTCCGCAAGCTCGCGGCCGAGCACGAGGTGGACCTGGCCGCCGTCAAGGGCACCGGCGTCGGCGGGCGCATCCGCAAGCAGGACGTCCTCGAGGCCGCGCGGGCCAAGCAGGCGCCGCCGCCGCCCGCCCCGGCCCCGCAGGCCGCTCCGGCGCCCGCCCAGCCCGCTCCGGCTCCGGCCGCGGCGCAGGCCCCGGCGGCTCCGGCGGCCCGTCCGGCCGTGACGGTGCCGGCGGAGGTGTCGCGTCTGCGCGGGACGACCGAGAAGATGACCCGGACGCGTCAGTCGATCGCCCGGCACATGGTCGAGTCGCTTCAGGTGTCGGCGCAGCTGACGACGGTCGTCGAGGCGGACGTCACCAAGCTCGCGCGGCTGCGTGACCGCGCCAAGGCGGACTTCCTGGCGCGGGAGGGCGTGAAGCTCAGCTTCCTGCCGTTCTTCGCGCAGGCGGCCATCGAGGCGCTGAAGGTGCACCCGAAGCTCAACGCGGTCATCAACTCCGAGACCAACGAGGTGACCTACCACGACGTCGAGAACCTCGGCATCGCGGTGGACGCCGAGAAGGGCCTCATGGTCCCGGTGATCCACAACGCCGGCCAGCTGAACCTCGCCGGGCTGGCCCAGCGGATCGCCGACCTCGCCGAGCGCACCCGCACCAACAAGGTCAGCCCGGACGAGGTGACCGGCGGCACGTTCACGATCACCAACACCGGCAGCCGGGGCGCGCTGTTCGACACGCCGATCCTCAACCAGCCGCAGGTCGGCATGCTGGGCACCGGCACGGTCGTGAAGCGCCCGGCGGTCATCGACGACCCGCAGCTCGGTGAGGTCATCGCGGTGCGCTCGATCGTGTACCTCGCGCTGACCTACGACCACCGCCTGGTGGACGGCGCCGACGCCGCCCGATTCCTCACGACGGTGAAGAACCGTCTCGAGGAAGGAAACTTCGAGGCCGAGCTCGGACTTTGAGCACAGCCGAAAACTAAGCTGCGATCGTGCAGATCGCCATTACCGGTTCGACCGGACTCATCGGTACGGCCCTCGTTCGCGCACTGCGCGGCGAGGGCCGTACCGTTCTCAGGCTCGTACGACGACGGCCGGCGGCCGACGACGAGATCCGCTGGGACCCGTTCGGCGAGGTCGACACGGCCTCGCTGGAGGGCGTCGACGCGGTCGTCCACCTCGCCGGGGCGGGCATCGGCGACCGCCGGTGGAGCGCCTGCTACCAGCAGGAGATCCGCGACAGCCGCGTCGAGGGCACCCGTACCCTCTCCCGCGCCCTGGCCGCGCTCCGCGACGGGCCGGCGGTCCTGGTGTCCGGGTCGGCGAGCGGCTACTACGGCGACACCGGCGACCGTACGGTGGACGAGGACTCGCCCTCCGGCGAGGGCTTCCTCGCCGCGCTCTGCCGCGACTGGGAGGCCGCCACGGCCCCCGCCGCCGAGGCCGGGATCCGGGTGGTCCTCCCCCGCGCCGGGATCGTCCTCGCCCGCGAGGGCGGCGCTCTCGGCCGGTTGCTGCCGGTCTTCCGCGCCGGGCTCGGCGGGCGGCTCGGCTCCGGCCGCCAGTGGATGAGCTGGATCTCCCTCGCCGACCAGATCGCGGCGCTGCGCTTCCTGATCGACGGCGACGTCGTCGGCCCGGTGAACCTCACCGCCCCCGACCCCGTCACCAACGCCGCCTACACGGCCGCCGTGGGCCGCGCGCTGCACCGCCCGACGTTCTTCACCGTGCCGCCCGCCGTACTGCGGCTGGCGCTCGGCGGACTGGCCGACGAGGGCGCCCTCGTGAGCCAGCGCATCCTGCCCGCCCGCCTCACGGCGGCGGGATTCCGGTTCCGGCATCCGGACCTCGACACCGCGCTCGCCGACCTCCTCCCGTGACGTCCGCGCCGGAAGGTGTCGTCTCGCCCAGGAAGTAGCAAGAAACGTCCCACCCTCGCTGCGCCGCCCGGCCCGCGGCCGTACCGTGACGGGTGACCGCATCGGGTGATGGTGAAGAACGACCGCGAAGGAGCGAGCGATGAGCCCGAGCGACCCGACGCAGCGAGCGGAGTGGTCGGTGAGGGACGAGCCGCCCGCGGAGCGAGTGAGGAGGGTGAGCGAGTCATGAGTACAGACGGTGAACCGCACATCGTGGCGATCGGCGGTGGCGGGTTCGTCCCCGACGGCCGCAACGGCGTGACGCCGGGGCCCCTCGTGCGGTACGCGCTGGACCTCACCGGGCAGGACCGCCCCAGGGTGTGCTTCCTCGCGACGGCGCTGGGCGACTCCGCCGAGGCCGTCGCCCGCTTCTACGCGGCCTTCGCCGGGGTGGACGCCGAGGTCACTCACCTGGCGCTGTTCCCGATGCCGAACCACGAGGACCCGGCGGCGCATCTGCTCGCCCAGGACTTCGTGTACGTCTCCGGCGGGAGCGTCGCGAACCTTCTGGCCCTGTGGCGGCTGCACGGCCTCACCGACGTGTTCGCGGAGGCCTGGCGGTCGGGCGTCGTCCTCTGCGGGCAGAGCGCGGGCGCCCTGTGCTGGCACGTCGGCGGCACGACCGACTCCTTCGGCCCGGAGCTGCGGCCGCTCACCGACGGGCTCGGCCTGCTGCCGTACGCCTGCGGCGTCCACTACGACAGCGACGAGCAGCGCCGGCCGCTGCTGCATCGGCTCGTGGCCGAGGGCACGCTGCCCGACGCGTACGCCGCCGACGAGGCGGTCGGGCTGCACTACGTCGGGACGGAGTTCGTCCAGGCCGTGACCTATGTGGCGGGCCAGGGCGCGTACCAGATCGGCGCGGACGGCGCGGGCGGGGTCAAGGAGACGCGGATCGAGCCTCGGCTGCTGGCCTCCTTCGATGAGGTCGTACGCTGAGGGGCGTGAGCGCCAGCGAAGAATCCACCACCACGGTCGTCGGCGAGCGCCCGGCGGCCGTCGGCACGAGCGACCTGGTCTTCATCCACGCCGGTTTCGGCGAGCGCGCCGTCCCGTACGAGGAGGCGTGGGAGCTGCAGCGGCGGCTGCACGAGCGCCGGGTCGCCGACGAGATCCCCGACGTCTGCCTGCTGCTGGAGCATCCGCCGGTCTACACGGCGGGCAAGCGGACCGAGCCGCTGGACCGGCCGATCGGGGACCCCGGCGCGCCGGTGATCGACGTCGACCGGGGCGGGAAGATCACCTGGCACGGCCCGGGTCAGCTGGTCGGCTACCCGATCGTCAAGCTGCGGGAGCCCGTCGACGTCGTCGCCTACGTCCGTACGATCGAGGAGGCGCTGATCGACACGTGCGCCGACCTCGGGCTGGCCACCAAGCGGGTCGAGGGCCGCAGCGGCGTGTGGGTGCCGGGCGTTCCCGACCGCAAGGTCGGCGCGATCGGCATCCGGGTGTCACGCGGTGTCACGATGCACGGGTTCGAGATCAACGCCAACTGCGACATGGGATGGTTCGACCGGATCGTCCCTTGCGGCATCCGCGACGCGGGCACGACGTCGCTCTCCGCCGAGCTCGGCCGCGACATCACCGTCGCCGAGGTCCTCGGCCTGGCCGAGCGACGGCTCACCGAGGTGCTCGGCGCCACGGAGACCGCACACCGCTCACTGGAAGCGATGCTCGGCGGCCCCATCCCGTCCTGACGCGCCGCCCGCGCTCAGCCTCGTAGACGGCCGGTCCCTCGTCCCGAGGGTCGGCCCGTCCTCGACCGGGATCGACCCGTCGTGATGGGCCGACCCGCCCGAGGTCAGCCCATCGCCTTGAAGATGGCCTGACCCTCCGCCGAAGCGGCCTCGAAGAAACGGGTGAGCCGCTCGTACACCACGCGCAGCTCCCCATCACGGATCGCCTCGGCCGGCTCGCCCACCCAGTCGTCGGCGCCCTGGACGCCGAGCTCGGCCATCCGCTCGGCGTCGTAGCGGCCGGAGATCGACGCGAACTCGGTCGCGGCGAGGTGATCGGCGGCCAGCTTGACCCGCTCGGCCGTCAGGTAGATGACGTCGACACCGAGCTCTTCGGCACCGTCCTCGGTGAGCAGCCGCCCACCGCACACCACGTCGGCGGCCGGGTGCGGGCCGTCCCACGGGTCACCGGTGAGCAGGTAGTGCAGTGCCTGCCACGCACCCGCGACGGGGAGCACGGGATGCTTCTCCCGCCAGTTCCCGCCTCCGAACACCGCGCGTGCGCGGGTCCCCGGATCGCCTGCGCCCTCGGCCTCCGGAAGCCTGAGGTACGTCATGGCCACTCGCACGCCTGACCTCCGTCATACGCCCTCTATACGCGACACCCACGTCACCTTAGAGAGATCCACAGCTACGTATGGTGAGAACGACATAAAACACCCCGGAGATAGTCCACTATGCCAACCACTTGCGCAACACGGGCGAATCCGGACATACCCTGAACAAGTGACAGCCGTATCTCCTGAGGGCCGGAAGTTGCTGCGTGTCGAGGCCCGTAACGCCGCGACACCGATCGAACGCAAACCACCCTGGATCAAGACCCGGCTGTCGATGGGCCCGCAATACCGCGAACTCACCGACCTGGTCCGCTCCGAAGGCCTGCACACCGTCTGCCAGGAAGCCGGCTGCCCCAACATCTACGAATGCTGGGAAGACCGCGAAGCCACCTTCCTCATCGGCGGCGACCAATGCACCCGCCGCTGCGACTTCTGCCAGATCGACACCGGCAAACCCGCCGCCTACGACCCCGACGAACCCCGCCGCGTCGCCGACTCCGTCCAGACCATGGGCCTGCGCTACGCCACCGTCACCGGCGTCGCCCGCGACGACCTACCCGACGGCGGAGCCTGGCTCTACGCCGAAACCGTCCGCCAAATCCACACCGCGATCCCCGGCTGCGGCGTCGAACTCCTCATCCCCGACTTCAACGCCACCCCCCACCTGCTGGCCGAAGTCTTCTCCGCCCGCCCCGAAGTCCTGGCCCACAACCTCGAAACCGTCCCACGGATCTTCAAACGCATCCGCCCCGGCTTCCGCTACGACCGCTCCCTGAGCGTGCTGACCGCCGCCCGGCAAGCGGGACTGGTCACCAAGTCCAACCTCATCCTCGGCATGGGCGAAACCCGCGAAGAGATCACCGAAGCCATGCGGGACCTGCACGCGGCCGGATGTGAGCTGCTGACCATCACCCAGTACCTGCGCCCCTCCCCCCGCCACCACCCCGTCGAACGCTGGGTCAAGCCCGAGGAGTTCGTCGAACTGAACGACGAGGCCGAGGCCATCGGCTTCGCCGGAGTGATGTCCGGGCCCCTGGTGCGCTCCAGCTACCGCGCCGGCCGCCTCTACCAGCAGGCCATCACCGCCCGCCAGGCCGACTAGGCGAATTCCATACAAGATCGATAACTTCGCGGAAAGTAGTCACAGAACCACGGTCGGCTGCGATCATGGTCGGGGAGATCCCCAGGGAGGGGACCCGACTCATCGGAAAGGACGACCGAATGCGGCCTACCCTCCGTGCCGCCGGCTGCGCTATCGCCCTGGCGGGCGCCGTGGCGGGCACTCCGAGATCGGCGCGGGCCGCCGATCCGCTGCCCCCGGGGCACTGGTCGGTCACCTGGCAGGACGAGTTCGACGGCTCCACCCTGAACGGTTCGAAGTGGACCACGTGGAGCGCGTCGTACTCGGACGCCTGCCGGGGCAACAAGCCCGATCACAAGCTGGAGTACAACCTGCCCGCCAACCTGTCCGTGGCGAACGGCCGGCTGACGATCACGGCACGGCGGCAGTCGCACACCTCGCCCGGCGGCACGCCGTACGAGTGGACATCGGGTCTCATCGCGACCGGGGACGCCTGCGGTCATGCCCCCTCGGCGGGTGCCTTCGTGAAGAAGGGGGACTACATCCAGGTCCACACCAGGCTTCCGGGCCGGCTCGGCATGTGGCCGGCATTCTGGACCTGGAACGCGGGTGGCAACGAGGTCGACGTCTTCGAGTACCACCCGGACAACCCCGGGATTCTGGAGCTGACCAACCACACCGGACAAGGCGCCGCCGAGTACCACGAGACCGGGTCCGACGTGTCGGCGGGCTGGCACCACATCGGCGCCTACCTCGGCGCCTCCAGCGTGGACTGGTACTACGACGGCAGGCTCGCCTTCTCCGACAAGCGTGGCTTCCAGAGCGACGGGGCTTATCTCGTCGTCGACCTGGCCGTCGCCGACGGGCACTACCACGCCGCGCCGCCCGCGAACGTGGACGCGGCTCAGATGCTGGTGGACTCGGTGAAGGTGTTCCGCCGCCCCTGACCGCCCGGTCGCGGTCGGCCCTCCTCATTTCCATCGGGCAGAAGAACGCCCCGGCGCGTGGCCGGGGCGTTCTTCCCTTCCGGGGGGACAGAAGTCTCAGGGGCGCGACGTCACCAGTTCTTGTCGAGTCCGGGGACGTTCGGCGGGAGCCGGTGGCCGGGCGGGTACATGATGTAGGCGACGCCTCCGCTGGAGGAGCTGCGCAGCCAGACGTTCTCGAAGTTGGCGCGCGGGTAGACGTGGCGCACGGCCGCGTCCGAGGCTGACGCCGGGTCGTTGATGATCGGGTCGCCGCTCTTGGTGAACCCGACGACCACGAACAGGTGGCCGTTCGTGCTGTACCCGGCGCCCGGCATCTCGGAGGCCTTGAACGACTGCGAGGTCGCGACGGGGATGCCCGCCTTGATGAACTGCTCGAGTTCGGCGACCGTGCGCAGCCGTGTCACGAAGCCGTTGAGGCCGAACCGTCCGGCGTACGCGGGGTTGAACGGCCAGTTCCCGGCGCCCTGGTAGTTGTAGTCGTAGGTGTTGCGGGCGGCGTGGTCGACCTGCGGGTCGGCGTACGACGGGTCGACCCAGGACAGGTCGCGCTTCGACGGCCCGCGCTTCCAGTACGCCACGATCATGGACGTCGAGGTCGGGCTGCACCACGCCTCGCCGCCGTTGTCGTACTCGGGGTACTGCCCCTTGTGGATCTCCTGGGAGTAGGCCGGGACCTTCAGCTCGATGCCCTCCGCGCCGCCGAGCGGGCTGACCGGCACCGTCGTACGGGACGGCAGCAGCGAGGCCATCGCGCCGACCGAGCGCAGCACGGGCCGTACGTGCTTTCCGGGCAGCCGGTAGAGCGTCACGCGCAGCTGGTAGGAGGTCAGGGAGTTCTTGGCGACGAAGGTGTCGATGTCGACGTTGCCGTCGTCGTCCTTCTGCCCCGGCACCGACGTGCGGTGGATGTCGCCGCCCGCCTTCGGGTCGTCGGCGCCCCAGCGGCCCATGACGTACCACTTGGTCTCGGTGCCCGTGCCGGTGTGCCCGCGCATCTCGACCTGCAGCCAGCTGCCGTGCGGAGTGCTCGCGGTCCACGATGCGACCAGCTGGCTCGCGCCGAAGCCGACCGGCACGGTCGGGGAGGTCCAGCGGGCGTAGTCCCAGGTCTTGGTGCCGCCGCCGAACGGGTCGGCGTACGTGGTGCTGCCGACCGGATGCGCGATCGTCAGGGCTCCGGCCCCGTACGGGCGGACGCCTTCCGAGGAGCCGGCCGCGAAGTCACGGGCCGACGTCCACTGGTGGTAGGCGACGCGCGGCTGATCAGCGGCGCTCACCGCGGCCGAACCGGTCGCCGGGGTCGCCGCCACCGTGGCGAGACCGACGGACACGAGGAGCGGAACCTTCCATGCCGAGGCACGGACATCGGACCAGGCCATGACGACTCCAAGGTCAGCGGAAACCTGCATCGGGACGCTAGGACGGCGCACTCGATCATGTCAACGCTTTACGGGTCCTGTGGCTGGATCGAAATTTGTTAACGACCGGCATGGCCCGCTTTCGACTCGGTACCCGAACCCTCGTATCCTTCCATCCATGGCAAAGAAGCCCCAGGACGGCGCGCAGGACGAGCGCCCCGGTCGCCTCAAGCAGATCCGCATGGTCGCCTCGTTGGTCCACCAAGCCAACCCGAAGGCGATGCCGATCGTCTTCGCGGCGGCGATCGGCACCCTCGTCCTCTTCGTGGTCCTCGGGCTGGTCCTCGGCCAGGCCCTCTTCATGATCCCGCTGGGCGTCCTGGTCGCGATCGCCGTCGGCATGATCATCTTCGGTCAGATGGCGCAGCGCACCCAGTACTCCATGATCGAGGGGCAGCCGGGCGCGGCCGCGTCCCTCGTGGAGAACATGCGGGGCCGCTGGGTCGTCACCCCGGCCGTCCAGGCCAACCGCAACATGGACGTCGTGCACCGCGTCATCGGGCAGCCGGGCGTGATCCTGCTCGCCGAGGGGCCGCCCTCGCGCGTCGGCAAGCTCATCGGCGCCGAGAAGAAGCGCATCTCCCGGGCCGCCTCCGAGGTGCCGATCTACGACATCCAGGTCGGCTCGGAAGAGGGCCAGATCCCGATCAGCAAGCTGCAGCGCCACCTGACCAGGCTCCCGCGCAACCTCAAGAAGGATCAGGTCAGCGAGCTGATCGACCGGCTCAACGCGCTGCCGCAGGCGATGCAGATGCCCAAGGGCCCCATCCCGAAGGGCGCCCGCGTGCCGAAGGGCCCCAAGCCCCGCACGCGTTAGGTCAGCGGCGCACGACGATGCCGCCGGCCGCACGGTCGTGCAGGCCGCGGTAGTCCCGGTCCCAGATCAGCGCGGGCACGACCAGCACCAGCAGCAGCGCGCGCACGAACGCCCAGAGCGGGCCCAGCGGACGGCCGTCCGTACGGACCACGCGCAGGCCGCACAGCGCCTTGCCGGCCGTCGTGCCGATGAGGCCGGTGAGCAGCCACGTCAGCACGCCGAACACCCCGAGCGTGAGGAGGCTGCGGGCCTGCGCGCTCCAGTGCAGCGCGCCCGCCAGGACGGCGGCGACGAGCAGCGCGATCAGCCAGTCGATCACCAGGGCCCCCAGCCGGCGGCCGTACCCCGCGACGGAGCCCGCCCCCTCGCGGGGAAGGCCGAGGCGCTCGCCCGGGTACCCGAGGTCCACGCCCGCCGCGCGGGCCCCTTCGATCCATGATCCGGCCGAGCGCCGACGTTCACTCATACCCTCAAAGTTATCCGGGCAACCCCGGCGGGCCGATTCCAGGCCCGCCGTAACACACGCGAAACACATGGGACACGGCTCGGAAACGGCGGGCACCTAGCGTTCTAAACGCAAAAAAGCGCCCCAAGGAGGTTGGATGTTCAACAGCGCCGAAGAGGTCCTGTCCTACATCAGGAACGAAGGGGTGCAGTTCGTCGATGTCAGGTTCACGGACCTGCCCGGCACGACCCAGCACTTCACGTTCCCGGTGGAGAACTTCGGAGAGAACGTCTTCACCGACGGGCTGATGTTCGACGGTTCTTCCATCCGTGGGTTCCAGGAGATCCACGAGTCGGACATGCTGCTGCTGCCGGACCCGTCGACGGCTGTGGTCGACCCGTTCCGCCAGCACAAGACGCTGAACATCACGTTCTTCGTCCACGACCCGCTGACCGGCGAGGCGTACACCCGTGACCCGCGCAACGTCGCCCGCAAGGCCCAGGACTACCTGCGCGGCACCGGCATCGCGGACACGGCCTTCTTCGGCCCGGAGGCGGAGTTCTACATCTTCGACGACGTGCGCTTCGAGACGAAGCAGCACGAGTCGTACTTCCACATCGACTCCATCGAGGGCGCGTGGAACACCGGCCGCAAGGAAGAGGGCGGCAACCTCGGCTACAAGCCGCGGTACAAGGGCGGCTACTTCCCGGTGCCGCCGATGGACCACTTCACCGACCTGCGCTCGGAGATGGTCCGCCAGCTGATCGAGTGCGGCATCGAGACCGAGATGCAGCACCACGAGGTCGGCACGGCCGGTCAGGCGGAGATCGACATCCGCTTCGGCCCGATGCTGGCGATGGCCGACAAGCTGATGCTCTACAAGTACATCGTGAAGAGCGTCGCCCGGGCGGCCGGCAAGACGGTCACCTTCATGCCCAAGCCGATCTTCGGTGACAACGGCTCCGGCATGCACTGCCACCAGTCGCTGTGGAAGGACGGCTCGCCGCTCTTCTACGACGAGGTCGGCTACGCGGGCCTGTCGGACATCGGCCGCTACTACATCGGCGGCCTGCTCAAGCACGCCCCGTCGCTGCTGGCCTTCACCAACCCGACGGTGAACTCCTACCACCGCCTGGTCCCGGGCTACGAGGCGCCGGTCAACCTGGTCTACTCCCAGCGCAACCGCTCGGCCTGCGTCCGCATCCCGATCACCGGGTCGAACCCCAAGGCCAAGCGCCTGGAGTTCCGGGTGCCGGACCCGTCCGCCAACCCGTACCTCGCGTTCTCGGCCATGCTGATGGCCGGCCTCGACGGCATCAAGAACAAGGTCGAGCCGCCGGAGCCGGTGGACAAGGACCTGTACGAGCTGCCGCCGGAGGAAGCCCGCAACATCCCGCAGGTGCCGGGCTCGCTGGAGGCCGTCCTCAACGCGCTCGAGGCCGACCACGACTACCTCCTCGAGGGCGGCGTGTTCACGCCCGACCTCATCGAGACGTGGATCGCCTACAAGCGCGAGAACGAGCTGGACCCGATCCGGCTCCGCCCGCACCCGCACGAGTTCGAGCTGTACTACGACGTCTGATCGACTCTCAGGCGATCGCCTGGGGCACTGACGTCCGCGTGAGGCCGTCGACCGTCCGTCCGTTCAGGACGCGGTCGGCGGCCTTTCGCCGTCCGGTCCGTAGGGGATCGGGCGGTTCTCCCTCACCCAGTGCCGCTCGGCCTCGCTCCCCGACGGGGGCGGCGCGATTCCGTCCGTCATCCAGAGGTCCCGGGGCGTTTCGTCGACGTGGAACTCGTAGTACAGGCCACGGTCCTTGGTGTGCGGGGCGAGCAGCCGGGCGAGGGCCTCGCCGGTCCGCTTGCGCCCGGCCGGGTCTTCGGCGTGCCGGGCGATGTGCTCGATCACGAAGCGCACGGCGTTCCGCGAGGGCTCGCCGCCGACGTAGAACGAGGACGCGTCGATCTCGTGGAAGAGCGTGACGACGTAGAACTTCGGCAGCCCGCGGCCGGTGTAGAACCCGGCGATGTCATCGGCGAGCTGCTGTTTCTGCTGGGGCGTGTAGGTGCCGGGCGGGTGGTAGACGTGCCAGAGCGGCATTGTTCTCTCCCAGGTCGGGTGGAGCGCTGAGGGCGCTGCGGGTCAGCGGCCGATGCCGATGCTGAGGCCCTCCACGGGGCCGGAGAGCACGGACTTGATCTTGCGGGTGACGTCGTCGACGAGCACTTCGCTGTCGCCGCGTTCGACGCCGTCCAGGACGATGCGGGCGACGTCGGCGGCGGAGATCTTCTCGACGGGGATGGCCGCGACCATGTCGGTGTCCGCGAAGCCCAGGTGGACGCCGACGACCTGCGTGTTCTGCGCGGCGAGCTCGATGCGCAGGGAGTTCGTCAGGGACCACAGGGCTGCCTTGGAGGCTCCGTAGCCGCCGCCTCCGGCCGACCAGGACAGCAGCGAGTGCATGTCGACCAGGACGCCGCCGCCGTTGTCCGCCAGCACCGGGGCGAACGCCTGGGCGATCCGAAGCGGGCCGAAGACGTTGGTGTCGAACATCTCCTTGACCTGCGTGATGTCCGACGTGAGCAGTGGTGCCCGGTACAGGACACCGGCGTTGTTGAAGACCGTGTCGACATCCCGGGCGCGCTCGGCCAGGGCTGCGACCGAGGTGTCGTCGGTGACGTCCAGGGCGAGGACTTCTACCCGCTCATCGTGGCTCGGGCCGGGCTCGCGCGCGGTGGCGTAGACCTTCTTCGCCCCCCTGGCCAGCAGCTCTTCGACGAACGCCTTGCCGATGCCGCGCCGGCCTCCGGTGACCAGGGCGACAGAACCTTCGATCGCAGTCATGTGCGTTCTCCTCGACATGTTCGGGCGGCCCGCACGGCCACCTGGCTAATGCATACGAAAGCCAGCTGCAACGCTACAACCCTGGCTTATATCCACACAAGTCAGGTTAAGATCAAGACATGAGTGACCTGTTGGAGGACCGCGACGCCTGGTCCATGGCCAACTGCTCGATCGCCCGTACGCTGGCGGTCGTCGGCACCAAGTCGGCGCTGCTGATCATGCGGGAGGCGTTCTTCGGCACGCGCCGATTCGACGACTTCGCGCGGCGGGTGGGCATCGGCGAGCCCGCCACCGCGGCCCGCCTGAAGGAACTGACCGCCGCGGGACTGCTGGAGCGTTTCCCCTACCGGGAGCCCGGCCAGCGAACCCGCTCCGCCTACCGGCTGACCGCGAAGGGCCGCGACCTGTACCCCGTGATCATGGCGCTGCGGCAATGGGGCGACACCTGGGCCACCGACGAGCAGGGACCGCCAGTGATCGTCCGCCACCGGGACTGCGGCGCCCCCGTACACGCCGTACTACGCTGCGAGAACGGCCACGACATCGCCCCCGGGGACTCGGTCATCGACGCGGGTCCAGGCTTGATCCGCACCGACGCCGAGAGCGCCTGACCACGCGGCGATCAGACTCTTCCGCAGACGCGTGTGGAAGACGATGGAGGGGCACATGGTCATCGACGGCAAGGTCGCCGTCGTCACCGGAGCGGCGGTCGGCATCGGGCGGGCGATCGGTGAACGCCTCGCGGCCGAGGGGGCTGCCGCCTGCCTCACCGACCTCGACGAGGCAGGCGGCGCGGAGACGCTTCGCCGCATCGTCGCCGCAGGCGGCCGGGCGATCTTCCAACGTGCCGACGTACTTCAGGACGCCGAGGCGGCCGGCCGGCCCAAGCCCTGCGACCGGAGTCGTGAGAGGAGCAACCGATCTCCGCGAGCTTTTGCCGAGGTCTTCCGTGCCTCCGGCAACGACAATCCACGGCGGAATCGCCCGGTCTGCGGGCCCGGCTCAAGCGTTGCCAGCGTCGCCGACGAGATGGCCCGCTCCGCGAGGCGCTCCAGGTATGACCCTGCTCACACCGGCTTGCCGCCCCTGGCTGAAGAGGCACGGTATGTATCGCCAGTGAGCCATCTGGCGAAGGACCTCAAACGAGAGGGGTACCCGAATGAACTGCGGGCAGTGTGGAGAGCCAATGGAGCAGCGCGGAGACTCGTGGATCTGCACGAGCGGCAAGCACGCCTAGCCAACAGCTACAAATGGCCGGCCTGTCGCCCTCTGGGCGGCAGGTCGGTTTCTTATGGATCCGTTGGTCCTGGCCCCAGTGATCGGCGTGGGCGTACGCGGCACACCAGGCCGTGAACACCAGGCCGGCGCGGGCATCGGCCGGGCGCCAGACCTGCTCCCCCGTGGCCCGGTCGCTTGAGGTGGATGCGATGTCGGTGGGCGCTGGGCCAGGCTCGGTGAAGCCGCCGACTGTCCGTCCAGGGTCCGGCCGGCGGCCTTTCGCATCTCCGCGAGCTTTCGCCGCGATTTCTCGTGCCTCCAGCAACGACATTCCACGGCGGTACGACGCCGCCCGTGCCGCCCGGCTCAAGCGCCCTCAACGTCACTGTTCTGGCGGTCGACGACGTACACGCCCTTGCCTTTGACGGGAAGAAGCCGCTTCTCATCGATGAGGAGCGTCAGGCCGGCGCGGACGGTCTTCCGCGACACGTCGAACTCCTCACAGAGCTTCGCCTCTGAGGGGATCGCCCGGTTCGGCGGATAGGTGCCGTTATCGATGCGCTCAGCGATCACAGCAGCGATCTGCCGGTAGATCGGCATCGGTCCGAGCGGATCAAGTTCCATGGGTAACAACGCTATTTGACCTGCGACAATGCTCAACAGGTGCACCTATCGATATACATGAGGTGACAGGTGTATACAGGAAAGCGTAGTGTCCGTCTCATGACTGCGGGTGACGAAGCGCAGCTCATCGAGCTGCGAACGAAGTGGAGTTGGGGCTGGAAGCTCTGGCGGGGGCGGCGGTACTGCGACGTCGGCGACGAGCGCACCGGTGACTGGATCGCGACGCGGCTCGACTCAGGGGCCGGGGTGTGGCCGACCGTCATGCGAGCGACGGCGGAGCGGCTGGACGAGGCACTGCAGGAGCAGCTCGCCATGGTCGCCGGTGGTGTGGCGCAGCCACAGGTCTCCGAGGCGGGGCCGGAGTGAGCGTCGCCGACGAGATGACCTCGCTCCGCGAGGCGCTCGAGGCGCCCATCGTCGGCCGCCTTCGGTCCGCGGGCACGACGGCCCGGCTGCGACGGCTCATCGCCGAGTACCTCGAGGAACCACCCGGATCGGCTCCGGCGCCATCTCCGCGAGCTTTCGCCGCGGTTTGTCGTGCCTCCAGCAACGACGATCCACGGCGCTACGACGCCGAGCCTCGTCGGCCGTCCCGCGATCTTGGGCCCTGGATACTGGGGGCATGGTGAACCGTGTGGCCGTGCTTTCCGATGTCCACGGTGTGCTGCCCGCCGTCGAGGCGGTCCTGGCGGAACCCGATGTTGCGGCCGCGGATCTGATCGTGCTCACCGGGGACATCGCGTGCGGGCCGCAACCGGCCCAGGTCGTGGACCTGTTCGTCGGCCTGGGCGACCGGGTGGCCTGGATCCGGGGCAACGCCGACCGGGAACTCGTCGAGTACCGGCGCGGGCTGCGAATGTCGATCCCCGACCCGATCGGCCCATCGGCCGCCGAGAGCCTCCGCGACGATCAGGTCGACCTCCTGGCGGGGTTGCCGACCTCTCTCACTCTCCCGGTGGAGGGACTCGGCGATGTGCTGTTCTGCCACGCCACGCCCCGGGACGACGCGGAGGTCGTGCTGGTCGACTCGGGCGTCGAGCGGTGGGCGGAGGTCTTCGCCGATGTCGATCCCGCGGTCACGACGGTCGTGTGCGGCCACACCCACATGCCGTTCACCCGGCTCGCCGCGGGCCGGCTCGTGGTGAACCCGGGGAGCGCCGGCATGCCGTACGGCCGGGCCGGTGCGCACTGGGCGCTGCTCGGGCCGGGTGTCGAGTTGCGGCGCACCCTGCTGGACGTGGAGGCGGCGGCCGCCCGCATCGCCGCGGACTCGACCTTCGAGCAGGCCGCAGCATGGGCCGACTACTGCCTCAACGCCCGGTGCACCGAGGAGGACGCCTTCGCGATCTTCCGGCCACACGAGGGCCGCGATAAGCCCACGCGACGGACGCGATAGGCCCACGCGAGGGCCTCGGTGAGCCCGCGAGGAAGCGGTGAACCCGCTCGATGAGGACGGCCTGCCTCGCCCCCTCCCGGCGTCGCTGGGGAATTGATCAATTGTTCTTTCGGCGGGCACTGGTCCAGACCGGGGCGACTGGCATAGCGTCCGAAGTCATGGACACGCCGCTGGTGCTTCTGGACGTGGACGGTGTTCTCAACCCTCTACAACGCTCCCCCGGTTATCAGCGGTACCGTGCCTCGCCGAACGGCGTCGTCTACCGGCTGCTGCTCAACCCCGCGCACGGGCCGCTGCTCACCAGGCTCGCGGCGGACACGGGCGCGGAGATCGTGTGGGCGAGCTACTGGACGGACGCGGCCAACGACTGGATCGGCCCGCGGGTCGGGCTTCCCCAGCTGCGGTACGTTCCGATCCCGCGGCATGACCCGGAGTTCTCGCTCGGGGCGTGGAAGGCCCGGCACGTGGCCTCGTGGGTCGGCGAGCGGCCGTTCGTGTGGCTGGAGGATGAGCCCGACGTCCCCGAGGTGCTCGCCGAGGACTCCGGGCTGGGGCCGTACCTCATCGTCCCGGTGGATCCGCTCCACGGGCTCACCGAGACGCACATCGCCCAGGCGCGTACGTGGCTGGAACAACTCACCGGGGACCATGGTTAGTGACCAGCGACTGCAGAGGAGGGGCCATGGCTTCGGTTCGGGTGGAGCGCACGGATGACGGGGGCTTCGTCGCCCGCAACGACCGCGGCGCGGAGGTCGCCTTCGGCGACGCAGGCCAGGACGGCGTCTTCACTCCGGTGGAGTTGCTGCTCGCCGCGCTCGGCGGCTGCGAGATCGTGACGGTGGAGCCGCTGACCGCCAAGCGCGGCCACCGGCTGGTGAGGCTGGCCGCGACCGTGGCGGCGGAGAAGGTCGCGCCGACCAAGCTCGGCACGATCACCGTCACGTACGACGTGGAGCTCCCTGAGGGGGACGAGAAGGCCGCGCAGGTCTTCGCCGACGTGGCGCACCGCGTGCACGAGAACCACTGCACGGTCGGCCGTGCGCTGCGTGAGGAGACCCCCTCCGTGCAGGTGCTGCCCGACCCGTCCTGACCCGCCGGGGCCGTATCGTGTGGGCGTGGACGGCCTCGAGCGGTGGCGGCGCGCCGTCGTCGCGTGGAACGCCTCCGGCGGGCCTCGCGTGCGCCGGGAGGCGCGGTCGGCGGACGCGGAGACCACCGTGCCGCCCGGCAGCCGGTCGTTCGCCCGGGAGTGCGAGGCGCTGCCCGATCGCGGCACCGTGCTGGACGTCGGCTGCGGCTCCGGCGGGGCCTCACTTCCGCTCGCCGGGCACGCCGGTCTGATCGTCGGCGTCGACCGTGAGGAGCACCTGCTGGCCGCGCTGCGCCGCAACGCCGAGAGCGCAGGGGTGCCGGTCCGGACCGTACGCGGCTCGTGGCCGGAGGTCGAGGTACCACCGGCGGACGTGGTCGTCTGCCATCACGTGCTGTACGGCGCGGCGGACCTGGCGCCGTTCGCCGCGGCGCTCACCGGGCACGCCCGCCGCCGGGTCGTCATCGAGATCCCCGAGCGGCATCCGCAGCACGCGCTGAGCCCGCTGTGGGAGAGGTTCCACGGCGTCGCGCGGCCCGCGCCGCCGACGGCGGACGACGCGGTGGAGGCGCTTCGCGCCGCCGGTGTGCGCCCCGAGTGCGAGACGTGGGTGGACGAACAGGGATGGGGCGGCTACCCCGACCTGGCCGCCCTCACGGAGCGCGTACGCCGTCGCCTCGGCCTGCCGCCCGAGCGGACGGACGACGTGACGGCGGCGCTGCTCGAGCTCGGCGTGGATCCGTGCCCGCCGGGCGGGCGCGTGGCGTTTCCCGGCACGATCGGCCGTACCCTGGTCACGATCTGGTGGGACCGATAGCGGCCGGTATCCCCCCTGAGGACTAGGCCCGTACTCTCCTGGGCCGAGTCACAGACCATTCCTGGAGATGATCACAGAATGGTGCGGCTCGTCCAAGATTGACATCATGGCCCAGCTCGCCGCCCCCCGCCCTCATCCCACGCGCCGGCCGCCCAGCGCTCCGTCCTCGGCGCCGTCGTCGCTGCGGCTGTGGCGGGAGATCGCCCTGGCCGCCGCGTTCTACTGCGCGTACACGCTCGTCCGGCTGCTGATCCCACACGACGAGCCGGCGGCGTACGCGCACGCGACGCAGATCCTGCGGCTGGAGCACGCGCTGGGCATCGACGTCGAGCTGAACCTCAACCACGGGCTGATGCGGGAGCCGTCACTGGCCCGGCTCGCGAACTACTTCTACGCCACCGCGCACTTCGCCGTCACGCTCACGGTGCTCGTGTGGCTCTACCGGCGGCGGCCGCAGCACTTCCGCCGGCTGCGCACCTCCCTCATGGTGGCCACGGGGATCGCGCTGATCGGCTTCTGGGTGTACCCGCTGGCGCCGCCGCGCTTCCTCAGCGGTCTCGGTTACATCGACCCGGTGACGGCACTGCACACGTTCGGCCTGTATTCGTCGCCACAGGCGGGTTCGTTGACGAATCAGTTCGCGGCAATGCCCTCAATGCACGCGGGCTGGGCATTGTGGTGCGCGGTCGCGGTGGTGACGCTTTCGCGCCGTCCATGGGTACGAGCGATCGCGACCCTTTACCCAATTGTGACAATTTTGGTGATCTTCTCGACCGCCAATCATTACCTGCTGGACGCGGCGGTCGGCATCGTGATCACGGCCGGTGCGCTGGCCACCTGCATGTTCCCGCATCTCAAGATGACCGTGACCGGACGACTGAAAGATCACAAAGTGACAAACAAGACAAGGAATAGTGACGGCTCACCCGATTCGATCTGAGACCATGGGGATCATGTCGAGGTCGGCCGTTGCGCCAGTCGCCACGGGCGACACGACGGGGGCGCGCGCGGAAGGGCAGACCGCGAAACGCCCCCGGTTCTACCGCGAGATTCTGCTCATCGCGCTCTGTTACAGCGCCTACTCCCTGGTCCGCAATCTCGTGCCGCCCAACCACACGGCGGCGCTTCAGCGCGGGCACGACATCCTCCACCTCGAGGGGCTGCTGCACCTCAACGTCGAGCTGCCGATCAACCGGCTCTTCACCGATGTGCGGTGGCTCGGGGTCAGCGCGAACTACTACTACGCCAGCCTGCACTTCGTCCTCACGATCGGCGTGCTCGTCTGGCTCTACCTGCGCCATCCGGAACGCTATGTGTTCTACCGGCGACTGATCTTCGCGACGACGGTGCTGGCCCTCATTGGATTCTGGCTGTATCCGCTCGCGCCGCCGCGCATGGTTCCCGGCTTCGTCGACACGGTGCAGTTGTTCCACTCCGGCGGCCTGTACGAGTCCGGCGCCTCGCCGATCGCCTCGGTGTCGAACCAGTACGCCGCGATGCCGTCGCTGCACACGGGGTGGTCGCTGTGGTGCGCGATCGCCATCGCCGACGTGACTCGGCCGAACAGGTTCCGGTGGCTGGCCTACTGCTACCCGGTCGCGACCGTCCTCGTGATCCTGGGCACCGCGAACCACTACATGCTCGACGCCATCGGCGGTGTCGTCACCCTCGGCGCCGGTTACGCGGCCACGCGCACGGTACGGATGATCATCCCCCGGCTCGGCCCGGCCGCCCGCGTCTTCTCCACCGACACGGGCGGCACGTCGACGACCGCCTGAAGACGCCCGGCTTCAGATCGTTCCTCAGAGCCGCACCGGACCGGCGCCTTCAAGCCGTCCACCGGCCCGTTGCACCGTGGCTACAATCGGCGTGATCTTGACCTGCCCTCCGATACCGCACCGAAGGCTCTGACGACGTGTCGCTGACCGGCGCTACCGACCACACGTTCCAGGTAGACCTGCGAGGCCTGGTCGAGGTGCTCTCGCAACATCTGTACTCCAGCCCCGATGTCTACGTGCGGGAACTGCTCCAGAACGCCGTCGACGCCATTTCCGCTCGCCGCCTTCTGGAGCCCGAGCACGCCGGCACGGTCGAGTTGGAGGTGCGCGAGTCCCACGGCGACCCACCGACACTCATCGTCACCGACAACGGCATCGGGCTCACCGAGGCCGAGCTGCACAGCCTGCTCGCCACCATCGGGCGCAGTTCCAAGCGCGTCGGACCCGATGGCCTGGAACCACCAGCCGACTTCATCGGCCGCTTCGGCATCGGCCTGCTCGCCTGTTTCCTCGTCGCAGACGAGATCACCGTGATCACCCGCTCGGCGGCAGCCCCGGATTCCCCGGTGTTGCGCTGGCGAGGACGGGCGGACGGCACCTACGACACCTCCGTCCTCGACGCCGACCTCACTCCGGGCACCCGTGTGCACGTGCGTGCCCGGCCGGGCTGTGCGCATCAGGTCGCGCGCGACCACGTGCTCGGCCTTGCCCGGCACTATGGCGAGCTGCTGCCGGTGCCCGTTCGCCTCCACGACGGCACCGGTGACGTGCACGAGATCACCGGGGAGGGAACACCGCCGTGGGAGCCCGAGGGAGCCTCCCTGGAGCAGCGGCGCACCATCGCGCGCGGCTATGCCCGGCGGGTCTTCGATCTCGACCCGCTCGAGGTGATCCACCTGCACGCCGACGGCGTGCGGGGAGTGGCCTTCGTACTGCCGTACACCGCCGTCCCGGCGCACCGGCAGACCCACCGCGTGTACCTCAGGCGCATGCTGCTGACCGAGTCCGCCGATCGGCTGCTCCCCGATTGGGCGTTCTTCGTGCGCTGCGTGGTCGATGCCGACGACCTGCAACCCACTGCGGCCCGTGACGGCTTTCGCGACGACGAACGGCTCGATGCCGTACGCGAGCAGTTGGGGCGTTGCGTGCGCGACCATCTCGTCGAGCTGGCCCGCATCCGGCCCGATCGGCTGGAAGCCATCCTGAGGACGCACCACGAGAGCATCGCGGCACTCGCCGTGCACGACACCGAATGCCTCCGCCTGTTCGCCGACTGGCTGCCGCTGGAGACGTCCCTCGGGCAGATGACCGTTGGCGAACACGCTCGCCGGTTCGGCGAACTGCGCTTCCTCCGCCGGGTCGACGACTTCCGCCAGATCGCGCCGATCGCGGCCGCTCAGGGACGCTGCGTGGTCAACGCCGGCTACGTCCACCTCGCCGACCTCCTGGAACGCCTCGCGTCGGTGCGGCCCGAACTCGGCATCGCCGAGCTCGACCCGACCGACGTCGCCGACACGTTCGCCGGCCTCACCCTTGAGGAGCGCGCGCAGGTGCACGACCTGGTGCGCACCGCGGACCTGACGCTGCAACCGCTCGGCTGTGCCGTGGAGGCGCGTGCGTTCGCGCCGGACAACCTTCCCGCCATGTACATCACCACGAGCGATGGTCGCTTCCACCGGGAGCTCGACCTCACCCGGGAGATGTTCACACCGGGTGAAAGCCCCTGGGGCGGTGTGCTCGACGCGATGTCCGGCGGGCTTCCCCGCGTTCCCGCGACGCGGCTCCTCCTCAACCTGAACAACCCGGTCGTGCGTACCCTCGCCGCCCAGGCCCAAGCCCAGGCCGCTGCCGAGGCGAAGGCCGGCGCGGCCGCGGCCGGGGGCGCACGTGTCCGCCGCGCGGTTCAGCTGTTGTACCTGCAGGCACTGCTGTTGGGGCACCACACACTGCGTGAGCTCGAGCTCGGGCTGCTCAACGACGTCGTCATCGGGCTCGTGGAACAACCCGAGGAGCCGAGGCCGTGACCGCACAGGAGCGGATCCAGACCCTGTGGCAGGCGCATCGCGACCTGCCGTGGAACGGGCAGTCATTGCCGCGCCATGTGCCCCTGCTGGAGGAAGGCATATCCCTGGCCGACAGCATCGGCGACCTGCGGCACGGCTTCCGTTTCCGGATCCAGCTCGCCGGGGTGCTGGGCAATCTGCATCTCGTCGAGCGGGCGTTGGTACCACTCTCCTGGTGCCTGGCGACCTTCGACAGCAGGGGGTCGGAGCTGCCCGCTTTCTACGGAGGCCGTCTGCTGGAGATCGCCATTTCCATTCTCCAGAAGATGCCTCACCTTCCGGAGATCTCCCGGATCGACATCGACCGGCTCCTCGACGATCTGACGCAGCGCCATCGCCGCGCCGGGTATCCGCCCCGCGGCATGCTGGAACGGGGCCAGTACGTCCTCATGTGCGTCGGCGACCTCGACCGGGCGGCGGACATGTTCGCGGCCTGGCGGTCACTGCCTCGCGACAAGGAGGTGATGAACTCGAACAGGTCTTGTCTGTACGACTGCGACACCTGCGAAGCCGCGGGCGTCATGGAATGGCTCCTGGCCATCGGCCACGACGAGGAGGCGCTCGCCGCGGCCCAGCCGGTCCTCGATGACACCGCGCCGTCATTCGACGGCAGCTGCGATGGGATGCGGGAGTGGATACTCGCCCACGCGCTGGCCCCCCTGCTCCGGCAGGGAAGGGCGGAAGAGGCAGGCGTTCAGCACCGGCGTGGTCTTCGCCTGGTCACCGGAGATCCCAGTGCACTTGACGAGCTCGCGCCCCACCTGACCTTCCTGGCCGCCACCGGTCAAGCCGTTCAGGCGCTGCCGCTGCTCGAACAGCATCTGGCACTGGCCGGCGCACGCACCGATCACCTTCGATACGAGCTGGACACCGCGGTGTGGCTGGTGGTGGAGGCGCTCGCCGGACAGGGGACGGCGACGATCACGCTGCGGCTGCCCGAGTGGCATCACGCGCACGAGCCGTCGGGCCGGTACGAGGCCGTCGCACTGGCCGAGCGGTTGGCGGTGCCGTTGCGAACGCTGGCCGCTCGATACGACACCCGCAACGGCAACACCTTCGTTTCCGCGCAGCTCGAACGCCGGCGAGCGCTGCTGGACCTGGATCGCGCCTAATCGAGGTCCGCGCCCTGGGCCGCGCCGAGCCCGGCCGGCTTGATCTTTTTCAGGTTGTCCCGTGCCGGATGGGCCCGGCCGGCGGGACCGACGGCGAAGGCGCGCAGGACGTTCTCGGTGACCTTGGAGACGAAGGTCGCCGCCTTTCCGGTGACGCCGTGGCCGCAGGCGCTGCCGCGCATCGAGCAGACCCAGCGCATCGTTCCCGTGGCGAACACCCCGGCCCCGCTCTTGGCGGTGTAGTACGTCGCGTCGGAGGTTGTCGTGGACGTGCCGCACCCGACGGTGGAGTGGGCCAGCACCTCGATCGGCCGCGGCGTCGGACCGCCCCTCGTGACCGCGTCGGACTCCGGGCCGATCACGCCGGGGAACTCCTCGCCCTCGCGCGCGCCGGTGCCCGCGAACACCCAGTTGTCCGGCCGGTACACCTTCCACGCCCCGTCGGCGGGGAAGCAGGTGTACATGATGCCGATCAGGGCGCTCTCGGGGCGGGGCTTCGGCGACAGGCGCCAGTCCTGGGTCTTCTCGGCCGGATCCTTGATCGGATCCTCGTCGGCGCTCTTGTAGCAGACGACGAGGCGCTCGGCGCCGAGGGAGGTCGCCTCGAACCGGATGTGCCGGTTCACGGCGTTGGCGCCCAGGAACGCGATGTTCATGCCGGCGTCGCGGGCCTTCGTCGCCTCGTCGCGCATCGCGGTCGACCAGTACTCGTCGTGGCCCAGGGACACCAGCGCCCGGGCGCCGTCGAGCAGCCGCGGGTCGTGGTGGAGGTCGTTGTCGGTCTCGTACGCGAGGGGCAGCCCGGTCTTCTCGGCGAGCGCGATGGCGGGCTGTTCGAAGGCGAGGAACTTGACCGCGCCGTTCCCGTCGTAGGGGCGGTCGAAGCTGACCGCCCGGGAACGGCCGTCGAAGCCGCCCGGCCCCTGGTACAGGTCCCGGCCGCCCCACATGTTGTACGCCTGCCAGGTGGTCGTGCCGTTGAGGATGACGACCTTGCCGGCGGTGCCGGCCGACCGTACGGTGACCGGCACGAACCGCTGGGCTCCGGAGTCGGCGTCGAGCCGCAGCAGGTAGGAGCCCTCGGGCCAGTCCCGGGTGGAGACGGTGAGGGAGGGTTGCCACGGCGCGGTGATCGTGTGGGTGGCGCCGGTCGTCTTCGCGCCCGCCTGCTTCTGCCCGGCCTGGCGCGGGGAGGCCCACACCTTCCGCGCCTGGGCGCCGCCGTACCAGCCCATGCGAAAGGCGCTGACGGTGTAGCCCTTGGCGGTCGTCGACACGAACAGCCGGAAGGACTCGCCCGGCAGCACGCTCACACGGTCGGCGAAGCCCTCGATGGCGTGCTCGGCGCCGGCCTTGCGGACCTTCCAGTCCTTGGTGCCCGGCCGGGCGTTCTCCGCGACGGCGGGCGTGGGCGCGGACGTGGCGACCCGGTGGCGGGTCGGCGCCTTCCCGCCTCCCCCGCCTCCCCCGCCGCATCCGGCCAGCAGCGCGAGAACGGCGAGTACGGCGGCGGCCCGGTTAACGATCACGCGCCGGATTCTCCCGCATAGCAGGCTGAGCGCGGCCCGGGATTAACCTAGCGTTGACCCTTCATGAACCTCCGCTGTCGCCGTAGAAGACGCGCTCGACGACGGATCGGGCGTGGCGGGCGTGGCGTCGGTAGTCCTCCAGCATGTCGCCGGAGGCGGGGTAGCCGAGGATGCCCGCCACGGCGGAGCGCGCGCGGTGGTGCTCGGTCGGCAGCATGTCCGAGGCCCGCCCGCGTACGAGCATGACGGCGTTGCGGATGCGCGTGGCCAGCCGCCAGGCGTCGCAGAGCCGGACGGCGTCCTCGCGGTCCAGCAGACCGGCCGCCGCCGCCGCGTCGAGCGCCTTCAGGGTGCGCGTGGTGCGCAACTCCGGGATCTCGTGCGCGTGCTGGAGCTGGAGCAGCTGGGCGACCCATTCGACGTCGGACAGGCCGCCGGGCCCCAGCTTGGTGTGCAGGCGGCGGTCGACGCCGCGGGGCAGCCGCTCGGCCTCCATGCGGGCCTTCAGCCGGCGGATCTCCCGCAGCGCGCGGTCGTCGATGCCGCCCTGCGGCCACCGGAGCGGGTCGATCAGCTCCCGGAAGCGCGCGCCGAGCCCCTCGTCGCCGATGACCGGGGCCGCGCGCAGCAGCGCCTGGCTCTCCCAGGGCGAGGACCAGCGCCGGTAGTAGGAGGCGTAGGAGTCGAAGGTGCGCACGAGCGGGCCCTGCCGCCCCTCCGGCCGCAGCCCCGGGTCGATCACCAGCGGCGGGTCCGGCGCGGGCAGCGCGAGCAGCCTGCGCAGCTCCTCCGCGACCGCGTGCGCGGCGGCCGGCGCCTCCTGCTCGGTGCCCGGCAGCGGGTCGTGGACGAACATGACGTCCGCGTCACTGCCGTAGCCGAGCTCGTACCCGCCGAGGCGGCCCATCGCGACGACCGCGAACCGCGTCGGCAGCGGCGCGCGGCGCTCCATCTCGATCTTGGCGATGGCGGCCGACAGCGCCGCCTCGAGCGTGACCATCGCGATGGCGGTCAGCGCCTCGCCGGTCGCGCGGACGTCGAGGCGGCCGAGCAGGTCCGCCACCGCCACGCGCAGCAGCTCGCGGCGGCGGACGCCGCGCACGGCGGTGACCGCGTCCGCCGCCGGATCGAGTTGCAGGCGGGTTGCGGACGCGCCCATGTGCCGGCCCACCGCTGCGAGGGCCTCGGTGCGCAGCGCCTCCTGCGACCGCGGCGTCAGCTCGGCGTCGCCGGCCAGCAGTTTGACGGCCTCGGGCGCGCGGAGCAGCAGGTCGGTGGCGTAGCGGCTGGAGGACAGCACGTGCGCCATCCGCTCCGCCACGGTGACGTCGTCGCGCAGCAGCCGCAGGTACCACGGGGTGGTGCCGAGCGCGTCGCTGACCTGCCGGAAGCCGAGCAGCCCGGCGTCGGGGTCCGGGCCGTCGGCGAACCAGCCCAGCATGACGGGCAGCAGCGTCCGCTGGATCGCCGCGCGCCGGGAGACCCCGGACGTCAGGGACCCCAGGTGCCGCAGCGCGCCGTCCGGGTCGGCGTAGCCGAGCGCCTCCAGCCGCGTGCGGGCCGCCTCCCGGGTCAGACGCGCCTCGTCGCCCGGCAGCCGGGCCACCGCCAGCAGCAGTGGCCGGTAGAAGAGCTTCTCGTGCAGGCGCCGGACCTCGCGGGCGTGCCGCCGCCACTCGGCCGTGAACTCCCCCACCGGGTCGGTGCGAAAGCCCAGCGCCCGGCCCAGGCGCCGCAGGTCGGCCGGGTCCTCGGGCACCAGGTGGGTGCGCCGCAGCCGGTGGAGCTGGATGAGGTGCTCGACGCGCCGCAGGAACCGGTAGGCGTTCGCGAGCGCGGCGGCGTCGGCCCGGCCGACGTACCCGCCCCAGGACAGCTTCTTGAGGGCGATCAGCGTGTTCGGCCCGCGCAGGCCCTCGTCCGTACGCCCGTGCACGAGCTGGAGCAGCTGGACCGCGAACTCCACGTCCCGCAGCCCGCCGGGGCCGAGCTTCAGCTGGCGCCCCGCCTTGTCCGGGTCGATGTGCTCCTCGACCCGGCGGCGCATCGCCTGGACGTCCTCGACGAAGTTCTCCCGCTCGGCGGCCCGCCAGACGAGCGGGGCGAGGGTCGCGGCGTACTCCTCGCCCAGCTCCCGGTCCCCCGCGACCGGCCGGGCCTTCAGCAACGCCTGGAACTCCCAGGTCTTGGCCCAGCGTTCGTAGTAGGCGCGGTGGCTGGCGAGCGTCCGTACGAGCGGTCCCGCCTTGCCCTCCGGGCGCAGCGCGGCGTCGACCTCCCACAGCGCGCCCTCGACGGTGCTCGCCGAGCAGGCCCGGATCATCCCGGAGGCCAGCCGGGTCGCGGCCCGTAGCGCGGCCGTCTCGTCCTGACCGGGCACGGGCTCGGCGACGAAGATGACGTCGACGTCGCTGACGTAGTTCAGCTCGCGCCCGCCGCACTTGCCCATTCCGATCACCGCGAGCCGGCACGTGTCGGCCTGCTCGCCGAGCTCGGCGCGGGCGATGGCCAGGCCGGCCTCGAGCGCGGCGGCCGCGAGGTCGGCGAGTTCGGCGGCGACCTCCTCGACGTCCGCGGCGCCGGTCAGGTCGCGGCCCGCCAGGTGCAGCAGTGCCCGCCGGTACGCGACCCGGAGCGCGATCATCGCGTCCGGCTCTCCGGCGCGTGGCGCGGGGTCGGCCGGATCGGCGCCGACGGCGTCCAGCAGCGCGGTCCGCAGGTCGTCGGCGGTCGGGCGCTGGAGCGCCGCCGGGCCGGTGAGGACCCGCCAGTGGCCGGGATGCCGCACGAGGTGGTCGGCGAGCGCGGCACTGACGCCGAGAACGGCGATCAGCCGGCCGAGGGCGTCCGGGTCGGCGGTCAGCTCGTCCCGGACATCGGTCCGTTCCAGCAGCCGGAGCAGGCCCGCGAGGGCCAGGTCCGGGTCGGCGGCGGCACCGAGGGCGTCGAGGAGGCCGTCGCCGAGCCCGTGGCCCGTCAGGCGGCGCTCGGCCTCGGCGACGTCCGTGATCCCGAGCCGGGCCAGCCGGGCGGTCGTGGTCTCCGTACGGCGTTCGCTCACGAAGAAAGGTAATCACGAGCGCTCCCGAACCATCGTCGTGGGCAGCGCGTCACCTAATTCATGAGAAACCTTCACGAGGAGGATGCTTGGTGAAAATAGTCACCACAAGTGCGGCCGCCGTGGCGGCAGCCGTCACGGTCGGCCTCGCGTCGGCGGCGCTGGCGGCACCGGGCCGGCCGACAGTGACGCGGAGCGCCGTCTCGGCGACCGTGAAAGCGGCCAAGCCCGGCGACTTCAACGGCGACGGCTACCCCGACCTGGCGATCGGCGCGCCGGACGCCACCGTCGGCAAGGCCGCGAAGGCGGGCGCCGTCGCGGTGGCGTACGGCTCGAAGAACGGGCTCAGCACGGCGCGGCGCCAGGTCATCAGCCAGAACAGCGCCGGCGTGCCGGGCACCGCCGAGAAGGGCGACCACTTCGGCTCGGCGCTCGCGGTCGGCGATTTCAACGGCGACGGCTACTCCGATCTGGCGATCGGAGCGCCCGGCGAGGACATCGGGAAGAAGAAGGACGCCGGCTCGCTCACGATCGTCTTCGGTTCCAAGAAGGGGCTGTCGACCAAGGCGGTCTCGGTGGACTCGGTCGGCGGCGACACGCTGACGGCCGGCGATTTCAACAAGGACGGCCGTACCGACTTCGCCATCGCGGCCATCGACGGCACGAAGATCTGGGTCGTGCCGGGGACCACGTCCGCCAAGCCGCGCGCGGTGGGGATCAGCCCCGGCAAGGACGGCCACGTCCACAACGTCGCGTCCGGCGACGTGACCGGTGACGGTTACGCCGACCTCGCGGTGAGCTGGTACTACGACGACCCGGCCGACGAGGGCGTCACGAGCGTCTTCGCCGGTTCGGCCAAGGGGCTGGGCAAGAAGGTCGGCCCGACGATCGAGCTCGGCGAGACGTACGGGGTCGCCGTGGGCGACCTGAACAAGGACGGCCGCGGCGACGTCGTGATCGGCGGGCTCGACGGTGGCGGCTACCGCGTCTATCCCGGCACCAAGAACGGGATGGACCAGGCGCACGGGACCTCCGGCAGCGAGGGCGGCAAGCCGGTCGCGGTCGGGGACGTCAACGGCGACGGATACGCCGACATCGCGTCGGGCCTGTCACCCGAGGACGGTCCCGAGGACCTGGTCGCGACACGTCTCGGCTCCGCGAGCGGCCCGTCCTCGAACGTCCGCACCCTCACGGAGACGAAGGCCGGCATCACGCCGAACCAGAACAACTGGTTCGGGTTCTCGATCGCGCTCACGGACGTGAACGGCGACGGCCGGGCCGAGCTCGTCACCGGTATCCCCGGCCTGAACGACTTCGCCGGAGCCATCGCCGTGACGCCCGGCACCGCGTCCGGGATCGGCACCGGAACGAAACTGATCAAGGCGAGCGCGTTCGGCCTCGGCGCCAAAGCGCGTTTCGGCACGCTCCCCGGCTGACGGGAGTCCCGGAGTAGCGAAAGGGGGTTCCCTGGCGGGAACCCCCTTTTGTCGTGGACGAGATCAGATCGCCGGTTCGGCGATGGTCTCGGCGGCCTGCTCCTTCGAGCCCTTGGGCCCGGAGCCGCGCAGCGGCACCTCGCGGACGAACCAGGCGACGATGAACGCGGCGAAGGCGACGACCGCTCCGCCGATGACCGTCCCGTGCAGGCCGCTGGTGACACCGGCCTCGAACGCCTCCCGTACCGGCGCGGGCAGCGTGTGCAGCATCGCCGGCGTCAGGTGGGCGCCGCCAGAGGAGATCTTGTGGGCGGCCTCGGCGCCGAGCCGGTCACCGACGGTGTGCTCGAGGCGGTTGGTGTAGATCGACCCGAACAGCGCCACGCCGAGCGAGCCCCCGACCGTACGGAACAGGGTGACCGAGCCGCTCGCCGCGCCCATGTCCCGCAGCTCGGCGCTGTTCTGGGTGATGAGCGTGGTGTTCTGCATGATGAAGCCCATGCCGAGACCGACGCCGAGCGTCAGGGCGGAGCTCATCGCCGTGCTGGTGTCCACCTTGAGCATGAGCAGGACGAGCATGCCCGCGGTCATGATCGCGCCGCCGATGATCGGGTACAGCTTGTAGCGGCCGTTGCGGGCGATCAGCTGACCGGTGGTCAGCATGACGACGAGCATGCCGAACATCAGCGGCAGGAGCAGCAGGCCGCTCGTCGTCGCCGAGGCGCCCTGGACGTCCTGCATGTAGTACGGGAGGAAGTTGACCGCGCCGAACATCGCCGCGCCCACGAAGAAGCTGAGGATCTGCGCGACCGTGAAGTTGCGGTTGCGGAACAGCCGCGGCGGCAGGATCGGCTCGGCGGCGCGGGCCTCGGCGAAGACGAACAGGACAAGGGCGACGACCGACGTGACCGCCAGGCCGATGATCTGCGCGGACCCCCAGTCGTACTGGGTGCCTCCCCAGCTCGCGACGAGGGTGAGGGAGACGACGCCGACCGTCAGCAGGAACGCGCCGATGAAGTCGATCTTCGCCTTGATGTGCGGCGTGTGCAGGCGCATGCCCAGGCCGGTGACGAGCAGGGCGACCGCGCCGATCGGCACGTTGACGTAGAAGGTCCAGCGCCAGCTGAGGTGGTCGGTGAGGAACCCGCCGATCAGCGGGCCGCCGACGAACGCGATCGGCATCATTCCGCCGATGATGGCCTGGAAGCGACCGCGCTCCCGCGGCGGAACCAGGTCACCGATGATCGCGAACGCGCCCACCATCAGGCCGCCGGCGCCCAAGCCCTGCAGCGCCCGGAACCCGATGAGCTGGTTCATGCTCTGCGACAGCCCGGACAGCATCGATCCCGCAAGGAAGATGACGATGGACGCCATGAACATGCCCTTGCGGCCGTACAGGTCGCCGAGCTTCCCCCAGATCGGCGTCGCGGCCGCCGTGGCGAGGGTGTAAGCGGTGACGACCCAGGCCAGATGGCTGAGGCCGCCCAGATCACCGACGATCGTCGGCAGTGCGGTGCCGACGATCAGGTTGTCGAGCATCGCGAGGAACATGCCGAGCATCAGGCCGATGATCGCGATGTAGATCGATCGCGCGCTTCTCGACTCGGCCGCGCCCGGTGGCGCGGAGTCCGCAGTCTTCGTCCCCGACATGGGTAGCCTCTCTCTGATGGCCTTGGTTCTTACTTGCCGACCGGCTAGTGAAACTTACTTGCCGTACGGTAAGCTACAAACTAGCCGGTCGTCAAGTTAGTTTGAGTGGAGATTGATCATGGGCGAACACCGCGGCGACACCCGGGCGAGGATCCAGGCGGTCGCGCTCGAGCTGTTCGCTGAACAGGGTTACGAGAAGACGTCGCTACGGGAGATCGCCGAGCGGCTCAACGTGACCAAGGCGGCGCTGTACTACCACTTCAAGACCAAGGAAGACATCATCGTCAGCCTGTTCGACGATCACCTGGGCAGGCTCGACGAGCTGATCGCCTGGGGCCGGGAACAGCCGGCGACCCGGGAGATGCGGCAGGAGCTGGTCCGCCGATACGCCGACAATCTGTACGGCAGCGGGCCCGGGATCATGCGCTTCGCGCACGAGAACCAGGGCACCATGCGCGACCTCGCCGTCGGCGAGAAGCTCAAGTCCCGGATGAAGGGCCTGCGGGAGCTGCTCGTCGACCCGAAGGCGCCGCTGACCGACCAGCTCAAGTCGGCCATGGCGCCCTTCACGCTGAACGTCGCGCACTTCGCCTTCGAGGAAGGCGACATCACGGACGAGGAACGGCGGGCCGCCGGGGTCGCCGTCGCGCTGGAACTGGTCTCCGGGTCGGGCGAGAGCTGAGCAGCGCTTACAGCACCGAGAGGTAGCGGCGGCGCTCGTACTCGGTGACCTGGCGGCGGTAGTCCTCCCACTCCGCACGCTTGTTGCGCAGGAAGAAGTCGAAGACGTGCTCGCCGAGGACCTCGGCGAGCAGCTCGCTGCGCTCCATCGCCGCGATGGCCTCGTCGAGGCTCTGCGGCAGCGGCTCGATGCCCATCGCACGGCGCTCGGCCGCGGTCAGCGCCCACACGTCGTCCTCGGCGCCCGGCGGCAGCTCGTAGCCCTGCTCGATGCCCTTCAGGCCCGCGCCCAGGATCGCGGCGAAGGCGAGGTAGGGGTTGCAGGCGGTGTCGGGCGCGCGGAACTCGATGCGCGTCGCGTGGCCCTTCTGCGGCTTGTACATCGGGACGCGGACCAGCGCCGAGCGGTTGTTGTGGCCCCAGCAGATGTACGGCGGCGCCTCACCGCCGGCGCCGGCGGACGCGCCGACGCCGCCCCACAGGCGCTTGTAGGAGTTGACCCACTGGTTGGTGACCGCGGTGATCTCGGCCGCGTGCCGGAGCAGCCCGGCGATGAACGCCCGTCCGATCTTGGAGAGCTGGAACTCCGCGCCGGGCTCGTAGAAGGCGTTGCGGTCGCCCTCGAACAGCGACATGTGGGTGTGCATGCCGGACCCGGGCTGGTCGGTGAACGGCTTGGGCATGAAGGAGGCGTGCACGCCTTGCTCGAGCGCGACCTCCTTCATCACCAGGCGGAACGTCATGATGTTGTCGGCCGTGGTGAGCGCGTCGGCGTAGCGCAGGTCGATCTCCTGCTGGCCGGGACCGCCCTCGTGGTGGCTGAACTCGACGGAGATGCCCATCGACTCCAGCATCATGATCGCGTTGCGCCGGAAGTCGTGCGCGGCCCGGTGCGGCGTGTGGTCGAAGTAGCCGCCGGAGTCGACGGTCGACGGCTCGCTGCCGTCGTCGGGGCGGTCGCCGAGGAGGTAGAACTCCAGCTCGGGGTGGGTGTAGAAGGTGAACCCGAGGTCGGCGGCGCGGCCGAGGGTGCGCTTGAGGACGTAGCGCGGGTCGGCGAAGCTCGGCGAGCCGTCCGGCATGAGGATGTCGCAGAACATCCGGGCCGTGCCCGGCGACTCCGCGCGCCACGGCAGCACCTGGAACGTCGAGGGATCCGGCTTGGCGAGCATGTCGGCCTCATAGACGCGGGCGAACCCCTCGATGGCCGATCCGTCGAAACCGATGCCCTCGGCGAACGCCTGCTCCAGCTCGGCGGGCGCGACCGCGACGGACTTGAGGAATCCGAGCACGTCGGTGAACCACAGCCGGATGAAGCGGATGTCGCGCTCCTCAAGCGTGCGGAGCACGAACTCCTGCTGACGGTCCAAAACTAGATCCCCTTAGCAACCTGCGACGACAACTCTGACCTCGTATCAGTGTGCCGCGTCCATGTTTCGGTCACGTTACAACGTTCCGGAGCCTGACCGGCCGTGAGGAGGAGCGTTCAGACCTCCTGCCTCGGCGGATGTCTCCCCCGTCTCCGTTTTGCCGTTTCTTGACCGGCCGTACGCCCCCGTTCCGGACCGCGTTCAACCGCCGGACCCGTGCCGCACGCCGGATGTCCGTCCCCGGTCGGTACACGTGGGCGTTGCCGATCTCCGGCCCTCACCGAGGGAGCCTCAATGCGAAAACGTCTCATCGCCGGCACGGCCGCCGGGCTCGCCGCCGCGGCACTCGTCGCGCCGACGACCGCGCAGGCCGGCCCGACCGCACGGCACGTTCTGCTGCTGAGCGTCGACGGCCTGCACGAGTCGGACCTCATCCGCTACGCCGCCGCGCATCCGAAGTCCGCCCTCGCCGGGCTGCTGCGGCGCGGGACGTCGTACCCGCACGCCAGGACGACGACCCCGTCGGACTCCTTCCCGGGGCTGTTGTCGATGGTGACCGGCGGCACCCCGCGCAGCACCGGCGTCTACTACGACGACAGCTACGACCGGTCGCTGTCCGCCCCCGGGTCGGCCTGCACGAGCAAGGGCACCGAGGTCGTCTACGACGAGTCCGTCGACCGCGATTCGACCAAGGTCGACGGCGGAGGCGGGCTCGACCCCGCCAAGTTCCCTCGCGACCCGGCGAAGAACTGCGCGCCGGTCGCCCCGCACGCGTACCTGCGGGTCGACACCGTCTTCGAGGTGGTCAAGAAGGCCGGTCTCCGCACGGCGTGGAGCGACAAGCACCTCGCCTACGACATCGTCAACGGGCCGTCCGGCAAGGGCGTCGACGACCTGTACACGCCCGAGATCGCGTCGGTGCCGGCGTCCGGCACCGCGGGCAATGACGACCTGAAGGTGGCCGGGATCCTGCACGAGGTGGACGGATACGACCACACCGGCACCCACCGCGCCGACGTGCCCGCGGTCTTCGGCATGAACTTCCAGGCCGTGAGCGTGGCCCAGAAGGACCCGGCCGGCGGCTACCAGGCCGGCGGCGCTCCCGGCTCCGAGGTGGCCGCGGCGCTCGACCACACCGACGCCTCGATCGGCCGCATCGTCGCCGAACTGGGGCGCAGGAACCTGCTCGGCTCGACCGACGTCATCGTGACCGCCAAGCACGGCCAGTCGCCCATCGACAAGAGCAAGCTCAAGATCATCGGCAAGGACGTCGTGCCGGGCATCGTCAACGCGGTCAAGCCGGGGCTCGTCGCCCAGGCGACGCAGGACGACGTCGCGCTGATCTGGCTGACCGACCAGTCGAAGACGGCCGCGGCGGCGGCCGCGCTGCGCGAGCGGGCGGCCAGTGCCGGGATCGCCCGCGTGCTGGCCGGCGAGGACATCCTGAAGCGGTTCGGCGACCCGCGCCGTGACCCCCGGGTACCGGACCTGGTCGTGATCGCCAAGCCCGGCGTGATCTACGCCAAGCCCGGCAGCAAGATCGCCGAGCACGGCGGCTTCAGCGCGGACGACGCCCACGTCGCCCTGGTCGCCGCGGGTCCGGGCTTCCGGCACACGACGATCGGCGGGCACGTGCGGACGACGCAGATCGCACCGAGCATCCTGACGCTGCTGGGCCTCCGGCCCGACGCTCTGCAGGCGGTACGGATCGAGGGCACCCGCCCGCTGCCCCGGTGACGCGCGCCTGAGGTGTCCACCTCACCGGGTGAGCGGCTCACCCGGTGAGGTCTCTCAGTCCTCGACGTCGGCGGCGGCCGGGTCGAGGACGCGGGACAGGAACCGGCGGGTCCGCGCGTGCTCCGGGTCGCCGACGACCTTCGACGGCGGCCCCTCCTCGACGATGACGCCGCCGTCCATGAACACGACCCGGTCGGCGACCTCGCGGGCGAAGCTCATCTCGTGGGTGACGACCAGCATGGTCATCCCTTCCAGGGCGAGCTTGCGCATGACGGCGAGCACGTCGCCGACGAGCTCGGGGTCGAGGGCGGAGGTCGGCTCGTCGAACAGCATGACCTCCGGGCCCATGGCCAGCGCGCGGGCGATCGCCACGCGCTGCTGCTGGCCGCCGGACAGCTGCGCCGGGTAGGCGTCCACCTTGTCGGCCAGGCCCACGCGTTCGAGGTTGTCCCGCGCGACCCGGTCGGCCTCCTCCGCGGAGCGCCGCAGCACCTTGCGCTGGGCGATGGTCACGTTGCCGAGCACGGACAGGTGCGGGAACAGGTTGAACTGCTGGAACACCATGCCGATGCGGCGGCGCGCCGCGTCGATGTCGACCTCCGGGTCGGTCAGCTGCACACCCCCGACGTACACCTCGCCGGCGGTGGGCTCCTCCAGGAGGTTCACGCAGCGCAGCAGCGTGGACTTGCCGGAGCCGGACGGCCCGATGACGCACACGACCTCGCCGCGCCGGACCTCGAAGTCGATGCCGCGCAGCACCTCCAGATCCCCGAACGCCTTGTACAGCTCGATGACCTGGACCGCCGCGCCGTCGTTCACGATCGTCACCGCTGCCCCCTCTTCTGCCGGGCCTCCAGCCGCCGCGCCACGTGGCTGAGCGGGATCGTGATGATCAGATAGCAGATGGCGGCGGCGATGATCGGCGTGGCGTTGCCCTTCTGGCCGGTCACGTCCTGGGCCAGCTTCGCCAGCTCCCGCTGCTGCAGCGTGACGCCGAGGTACAAGGCCAGCGAGGAGTCCTTGACCAGCAGGACCAGCTCGTTGGTCAACGGCGGGATCACGATGCGCAGTGCCTGCGGGACGATGATCGTGCGCATCGCCCGCCCGTGCGACATGCCGAGCGTGCGCGCCGCCTCCATCTGACCGCGCGGCACCGCCTCGATGCCGGCCCGGATGGTCTCGGCCATGTACGCCGCCGAGACCAGCCCGAGGGCGAGGGCGGCCTGGCCGTACACGCCGCCGGGGATGTTGACCCCCGGAAAGGCGATCGGGACGCCGGTGCCCACGAAAATGAAGATCAGCAGCGCGGGCAGCCCACGGAACACCTCGATGTAGGCGAGGGCGAACCAGCGGTACGGCGGCACCGACGACAGCCGCATCAGCGCCAGCAGCAGCCCGGCCGCCAGGCCGAGCCCGAACCCGGTGACCGTGAACAGCACGGTGTTCCGGAGCGCGACCGTGATGATGTCGGGGAACAGGGTCTTGGCGACATGCCACTCGGCGAAGTTGGTCTTCAGCGAACCCCAGTCCGCCAGGGACGCGAACAGCACCACGACGACGATGAAGATGCCGTACTCGCCGCCCAGGATGAGCCGGCGGCGCTGCCTCCGGGTCAGCCGCGGCGCCGCCTCCGCGTGTTGAGTCATCTGCGGCCTCTCGGATCGTTCAGCGGCGCGCTCAGGCGTTCGCCGGCATCGGGCCGATCCACTTTTCGTAGATCTTCTTGTACTCGCCGTTCTGCCGCGCCTCGTCGATCGCCCCGTTGATCAGCGCGAGCAGCTTGGGGTTCTTGCCCTTGCGGACGGCGAAGCCGTACTGCTCACCGGTGTTGAGGCTGGCCGCCACGGCGTACTTGGCGTTCGCCGGGTCCTTCAGCCAGCCCTGCACGACCGGGTAATCCTCGATGATCACGTCGACCTGGCCGCTGCGCAGCCCGTTGAGCAGGCTCGCGGAGTCCTTGAAGGACTTCGAGTCGATGCCCTTGGAGTGCACGAAGTCCTCACCCGTGGTGCTCGCCTGGGAGCCGACCTTCAGCTTCTGCGCCTTCACCTCGTCCAGCGACGGGAAGCTCAGGCCCTTCTTGGTCATGAGCGCCTGGGTCGCGTTGAAGTACGGCTTGGTGAAGTCGATGAACTTCGCCCGCTCCGGCTTGATCGTCATACCCGCGGCGGCGACGTCGCACTTCCCGGCATTCAGCGCCGCCCCGCCCTTGATGGTCTCGAACGGCGTGTCGACGACCTGCTGGGTCACGCCGAGCTTCTTGGCGACCAGGTCGATCATGTCCACGTCGAAACCGACGACCTTGCCGCCCTGAGCCGACTGGAACGGCGGGTACGGCAGGTGGGTGCAGGTGGTGAGCTTGCCCTTCTTCACCAGCTTGGCGCCCTGCACCGTCGCCCCGTCTCCCCCGCTGCTGCAGGCGGTCAGGGCGAGAGCGGCCGCACAGAGCCCTGCGGTGGCGGCGGCAAGCCGGCGACGAATAGCCACAATTCCTCCATAAGCCATGAAAACAACTGTCCGACTATGTCATATCAGTCACCACCTGCAGATACTCCAGTGGGTCACGACTTGATCACAGTCAGGAAGCGGGCCGCCACCGGCGCGGCCACCTGCCCGCCGTCGCCGCCGTGCAGAACGAACACCGCGAAGGCCAGATCACCCCGGTAGCCGATGAACCACGCGTGGGTACGGCCCTGGGCATCATATTCGGCGGTCCCGGTCTTGCCCGCCGTGCCGGCCGGAAGCCCGGCGTGCGCCGCGGTTCCCCGCGCGACGACCGCGCCCATCATCGACCGCAGCCCCGCCACCGCCGCCGACGGCAGCGGCCGGACCGTCCCCTTCGCGACGAGGCGCTCGGGCACCAGGCGCGGAGAGCGGTACGAGCCGTCGGCCACGGCCGCGGCGACGACGGCCATGGCGAGGGGGCTCGCCTGGACCTTCCCCTGGCCGATGGACGCCTCGGCGAGCCCGTTGTCGTTCCCCGGGTCCGGGAAGTCGCCGGCGTACGCGTCCGTCCCCGGGGCGAAGTGGGCGCCGAACCCGAAGGCGGTGGCGCTCGTGCCGAGCCGCCCGGCACCGGCGCCCACGCCGAGCGTGGCGAACGTCGTGTTGCAGGACTCCGCGAACGCGTCGGCGAGCGGCACGCGTCCCAGGGCGAGATCGCCGTGGTTGTGGATGGTGCGCTGCCCCGCCACCGTGACCGCCGGGCAGTCCACCGGGCTGGATGGGGTCATGCCGCCGTCCAGCAGGGCCGCCGCCGTCACCACCTTGAAGGTCGACCCCGGCGGATACAGGCCCAGGAACGCGCCCTTGGCCACCGGCAGCCGGTCGGCGACCGCCAGGATCTCGCCCGTCGACGGACGGATCGCGACCAGCGCGGCCGACGCCGACCCGACGGCCGCGTCCGCGGCGGCCTGCGCGCGCCGGTCGATGGTCGTACGGAGGGGATGGGCGTCACTCCCGCCGAAGGTCTTGAGCCGCTGGGCCGGCTGCCCCGGGTTCCGGATCTGCACCGCCCACCCGGGACTCCCTTCCTCGGAGCCGTCGCCGAGACCGGCGAGGTACGGCTGCACGCTGCTGTCGCTGGGAAGCGGCCTGCCGTCCGCGGCGACCGGGTCGGCCGATGCGGCCTCGATCCGCGTCAGGAACCACTGCCCGCCGTCGGCCAGGGCGGGATGCAGGGTGGCGGGCGACCACACCACCCGCCAGGCGCCGTTCCGGCGGGCGAGCCGCAGGGTCGCGTGGAAGCTCCAGTCCCCGACGTCGCCCAGTTCGCGGGTGACGGCGTAGTCGACGGACGCCTCGTCCCCGTGCCGCACCGGCCGGCCCGGGGTGAACTCCACCGAGTCCACGTGCAGCGACCGCGACAGGTCCCGGTGCCGGTCGGCGAAGTCGCCGGGCGGGTCGTCGACCAGCCGCCGCATCGCGGCGAAGTCGCCGTTCTCCCAGGCGCGGAAGTAGGCGCTCGCGGCCTGCTCCGGCGTCGTCGGCCCGCTCGGCCGCCGTAATGCGGCGCAGGAGAACGCGGCCGCCGCCACCAGCAGAATCACCCCGGTCGCGAGCACGACGACCTTACGCATGCGGACTCCCCCGTCGACGGCGTCTGAATCGATCATTAAGTCGATCATTCGACGCCGAGCGAAGGCGATGGTCTGACCGGTTCCGGTCGGCCCCGGACCTGCGGGTCCGGCCGCGTCAGCCTGCCGCGTCGGGCGGCATCGGGCCCATCCAGCGCTCGTACGTCCGCCGGTAGGTGCCGTCTCGCCGGATCTGCGTGATGACCTGGTCGATCAGTCGTACGAGGGCGGGGTTGTGTCCTTTGCGCACGGCGAAGCCGTACTGCTCGTGGGTGCGCAGCCCGGGGACGAGGACGAAGTCGGCGTTGGCCTCGTCGGTGAGCCAGTAGCGCACGACCGGGTCGTCCTGGACGAGCACGTCGATCTGGCCGGTGCGCAGCGCGTCGAGCTCGGTCGTGGCGTTCTCGTATGCCTTCGGCTGCCATCCCTGGCCGCGTGCGTACGCCTGCCCGGTCGTGCCGGCGACCACGCCCACCCGCAGCCCGCCCGGCCCGAACGCGCCGGGCGTGACGCGCTCGCCGCGGCGGGCCATCAGCACCTGGCCGGAGTCGAAGTACGACCGGGAGAAGTCGACCACCGCCGCCCGCCGCGGGTCGATGGTCATCCCGGCGGCCGCCACGTCACAGGCGGCGACCGCGAACACCTGGCCGGAGGTGATCGCGGTGAACCGGGTGTCGACGATCTTCTGCCGGACGCCCAGCCTCCGGGCGACCAGGTCGATCAGGTCGACGTCGAAGCCGACGATCGCCTTGTCCCGCTGGAACTGGAACGGGGCGTACGGGAGGTGGGTGCAGGTGGTCAGCGTGCTCCGGGCCACCAGGTGGACGCCTCGCAGGGTCTGGCCGGCCGGCGCGCAGGCGGCCAGCAGGCAGGCCGCCGCCGTCGCGGGCAGGGCGGACGCCCGGGAGAGAGTGATCAGGTGCACGGTGCCTCCGAGAGGGTCGCGACGTTCCATCCGTCCCGCTCACGCAGCAGAGTCAATCAGTCGCGCTCGGTCACGTCCATGTCGATCGCGCCGCCCGCCTCCGCGAGCGCGTCGCCCGAGGCCGTGCGCGCGTACAGCACGCGCCGGCCGACCCGGCGGCCCGCCACCAGGCCGCAGGCGCGCAGGACGCCGAGATGCTGGCTGATCGCCCCGGGCGTCACCGCGAGCCGCCGGGCGAGCTCCGTCGTCGACGCCGGGCCCGCGAGCGCGAGGAGCAGTCCCGCCCGGCGCCGGCCGATCAACGCGGCGAGGGCGTCCGGTGGTGCCGCCGGCGCCGTCTCCCACAGTGTCGCGACGCCGTTCACCGGATAACTCATCATCGGCCGGTACGGCGGGGTCATCACCGAGACGGAAGGCCAGACGAACACGCTCGGCACCAGGATCAGCCCGTGCCCGGCCAGCGCACCCCGGTATTGCCACGTGCGCTGGACGGCGAGCCGGTCGCCGTGCCAGCGGACCCCCTCGTGGAGCCCGGCGAAGAGCCCCTCGGCCCCTCGCTCGGTCAGGGCGCGGGACCGCCGGAGCACGTCGGTCTCCAGCAGCGACTGGATGCTCGGCCAATACGCCTCGAGCGCCGCCTCCCAGTAGGCGGCGAGCAGGTCCGTGACGTGCGCGAGCGTGCGCTCGGGCTCCTCGATCATCGCCTGGCGCCGCTCGTCGAGCGGGGCGGTGCCCTTGCTGCGCAGCCCGACGTGCCGGATCTCCTCGACGACCAGGTGGGCGGGCGTGGCTCGGACCAGGGCGAGCTCCGTGGCGAAGTCGGGCAGCGGGGACTCCGGCGGCGGCGTGAGGAAGTCGGGGATGTACCCCTCTGCGGGGACGAGCGCGTGCAGCGGCGTCAGGTCGAGCCGGCGCAGCCGGGGCCGTACCGCGCGCACCCACGGCATGTGCAGCGCGCGCCGCGAGGGGTCGGCCAGCACGCGGAGGCTGTGCGCGAGCTCCCAGAGCGGAGAGAACGCGAACCGGACGCGCGCGACGTCGTCCGGAGTGAAGAGAAACTCGATCATTTAGGCACCGCTAAAAGATTTTCACGCGAGCCCACCGGTTGTCGACCATTCCCCTATGACGTCCGTCGAGGAGATCCCCGCTCCCCCGCCCACCCGCCTCCCCGCCTTCCTGTACACGCGTGTGGGCGGCCTGCCGCGCGCCTTCTGGGTGCTGTGGACCGGCAGCTTCGTGAACCGGCTCGGCACGATGGTCGAGCCGTTCCTCGCCTTCTACCTCACGGGGGTGCGCGGCCTGTCGGTCGCCGCGACCGGGCTCGTGCTGGCGCTGTTCGGCCTCGGCTCGATCGTGTCGCAGGTCGTCGGCGGGGTGCTCGCCGACCGGGTCGGGCGGCGCGCCACCCTGACCGGCGGGATGCTGGCGACCGCGGCGGCGATGCTCGCGCTCGGGTACGCCACGACGACGCCGGTGCTGATCGCGCTGGTATTCGTGCTCGGCCTGACCATCGACGCGTACCGTCCCGCCTCGCAGGCGCTGCTGGCCGACCTGATCGGCCCCGCCGAGCGGACCCGCGCGTTCGGGCTGCTGTTCTGGGCGATCAACCTCGGCTTCGCGGTGGCGATGGTGCTCGGCGGGACGCTGGCGCGCGCGGGGTTCACCTGGCTGTTCTGGGTGGACGCGGCCACCTCCGTGGTGTGCGGCGTCCTGGTCTGGCGGGCGGTGCCCGAGACCCGGGGCCGGCGCGCGGAACGCGAACCCGGCGGCTTCGCGGACGTGCTGCGGGACCGGGTCGCGGTCGGCTCGGTGCTGGTCGCCCTGTGCTACGCGTTCGTCTACCTGCAGGCCTATTCGACGCTGCCGCTCGCGATGCGGCACGCGGGCCTGCCCCCGTCGGCGTACGGCTACGCGATGGCCGTCAACGGCATCGGGATCGTCATCGTCCAGCCGCTGATCGGCGCCTGGCTCGGCCGCCGCGACCACAGCCGGGTCCTGGCCGGGGGCGTGGCCGTGGTGGGCGCCGGGTTCGGGCTGACCGCGTTCGCCTCGTCGGCGTGGGCGTTCGCGGCGGCGGTCCTGGTGTGGACGCTGGGCGAGGTGCTGTTCGCGTCGGTGTCCAACGCGATCATCGCGGACCTCGCGCCGCCGCACCTACGCGGCCGGTACAGCGGGCTGTACGGCACGGCGTTCTCGGTCGCGTCGTTGCTCGGCCCGCCGGCGGGCGGCTGGCTGCTCGGCGTGGCCTCCTGGTCGCCGTGGCTCGTCTGCGCGCTCCTGTGCGGGACGGCCGCCACCGGCGCCCTCGCGCTCGGCCCGGCCGTACGACGCCGGCGGCAGGCTCTCCCGATCAGTGACTCGGTATGAGCGCGGGCGCGGAGCGGGCGGGGCGGGATCCGAGTCTCGCGCCCCGCGCCCGCACGTCTCAGTGGCCGAAGTCGAACCAGTTGACGTTGACGAAGTCGGCGGGCTGGCCGCTGGTGAAGGTCAGGTACACGTCGTGCACGCCGGTGACCCCGGCGATGTTGGCGGGGACCGTGCGCCAGCTCTGCCAGCCGCCGGTGTTCGCGATGGCGAAGCTTCCGATCGGCGCGTTCGATCGGCTGTCGAGGCGCACCTCGACCAGACCGCTCACCCCGTCGGCGGCGCCGCTCGCGACCCGCGCGTAGAACTGCGTGGCGGCGGTGGAGCCGAAGTCGACGCCCTTGTACAGCGCCCAGTCGCCGTTGGCGATGGAACCGATGTCCTGCCCGGCGCCGCTGTCGGTCGTCGTCTCGGTGCTCAGGCCGGACTGCTGGTCGTACGACTCGGCCTGGATGGGGGCGTAGGCGTCGTGGCTCCCCGACGGGGGCGGGGTGGTGCCTCCGCCGCCGGTCTGCCAGGCCGCGACGTAGTCGACCAGCATGGGGTGGCCGGGGACGGTGCCGGAGTCCGGGCCGCCGCCGTACGCCGCCGGGAAGCCGCCGCCCATCGCGACGTTGAGGATGATGAAGTATCCGTGGTTCGTCGCGTTGGCCCAGGTGGTGGCGTCGACCTGGTCGGCGCGGACGGTGTGGAAGTTCACGCCGTCGAGGTAGAAGCGCATCTCCTCGGGGCTCGTGCTCCGGTCCCACTCGAGGGCGTAGGTGTGGAAGGCGGCCTGGCAGGTCGTCGGTGAGCAGGCCCGCTGGCCGCCGATCCCGGTGGTCTCATTACACGGGCCGCCGGGGCTGGTGCCGCAATGCATCGTGGCCCACTCATTGTTGATGCCTTGAACGTTCTCCATGATGTCGAGCTCGCCGATGCCCGGCCAGTTCCACCAGTTCCCGCGGTAGGGGGCGCCCAGCATCCAGAACGCGGGCCAGTAGCCGTGCGCCGCCGCGCCGGTGACGTCCGGCATCTGGATCCGCGCCTCGACCCGGAGCTTCCCGCCGGCGGGCGGCTGGAGGTCCGTGCGACGGGTCTCGATGCGGCCGGAGGTCCAGTTGCCGGCGCCGTCGCGCTGCGGCGTGATCCGCAGGTTCCCCGAGCCGTCCAGGGAGACGTTGGACGTCGAAGAGGTCATCGTCTCCACCTCCCCAGTGCCGAAATTCGCGGGGCCGCCGGGATAGCTCGTCCCGGTGGTGTACTGCCAGTTCGCGGTGTCGACGCCCGAGCCGGCGGGGCCGTTGAAATCGTCGGTGAAAACCGTCGTCCAGCCGGGCGGGGCGCCGGGCGCGGACGCGTGCGCCGGGCGGGAGACGGCCGTCGCCGCGGCGCCCGCGACGGCCAGGGCGGACAGGAGGGCGAGGAGGGCACGGGGCACGCGCCGGTCGTGCCTGACGGGGGACGCACTCATCGGGACCTCTCTTCGAGAGCGGGGCGGGGCCATGAGCGCGCAGTCAGGAGGCTGCGGCCTCACTGTCCCCCTTTCGACAAATGAGGTCAAGGCATGAACACATGCTGGTTCAGCCCGAATTGTCGCGTTCAACTAATAAACGCGCCTGATCCTCGGAGAGGGGTTGACCACACCAGTCCGGAATGTCTAACTTCAGGTGGTTAATCCCCTCCGAGGCGGCATACGAGCTGAATGGTGCAGGCTCTGAGCTCCTGTGTCCTGGCGCGCGGACTGTCCGTTCTCCGGGAGCGGGACTTCCGCTGGTTCTTCCTCGGCCAGTGCACCTCGATGCTCGGCGACGGGATGGTCGCGCCGGCGCTCGCCTTCGCCGTCCTCGGCCTCACCGGGCGCGCCTTCGACCTCGGCGTCGTCCTCGCCGCCGGGTCGGCGTCCCAGGTCCTGTTCACACTGGCCGGCGGGGTCATCGCCGACCGGCTGCCCCGGCACGCGCTGATCCTCGGCACCGACCTCGTCCGCGCCGTCGTCCAGGGCGTCTCGGCGACCCTTCTGATCACCGGATCCGCCCGGATCTGGCACCTGCTGGTCTTCCAGACGGTGCACGGGATCGCCGCCGCGCTGTCCGGGCCGGCCGTGCCCGGGATCGTGCAGGCGACGACCAGGCCGGAGCAGCGGCAGTCCGCCAACGCCCTGCGCGTCCTGGCCCTCTCGACGTCACTGCTCACCGGGCCCGCGGTCGCCGGCGCCCTCGTCGTCGGCGTCGGCCCCGGATGGGCGATCGCCGCCGACTCCGCGACCTTCGCCGTCAGCGCCGCCTGCCTGTCCCGGCTCCGCCTGCGGCGGGCCGGTCACGAACGGGCGCGACGGTTCACCCGCGACCTGGCCGACGGCTGGCGGGAGTTCCGGTCCCGGCGCTGGGTGTGGAGCGTCATCGTCGCCGCCTCCCTCGTCAACCTGCTCTACGGCGCGTTCTCCGTGCTCGGCCCGACGATGAGCGCCCGGTCGTTCGGCGGGGCGGGGGCGTGGGCGCTGATCTCGGCGATGTTCGGCGCCGGCTGCCTCGGCGGCGGCGTGATCGCCCTGTGCGTACGGCCGCGGTTCCCGCTGCGCTCCGGCGTGGCGATGATGGCGATGTTCGCCTTCCCCACCCTCGCCCTCGCCGCCGGTCTCACGGTGATCGGCATCGCCGTGGCGGCGTTCTGCGGCGGCGTGGTCCTCATGGTCTTCAACACGCTGTGGGAGACCGCCCTGCAGCAGCACATCCCGGCGACCGCGCTGTCGCGCGTCAGCGCCTACGAATGGGCGGGCGCGATCGCCTGCCAGCCGCTGGGCCTCGCGCTGGTGGCGCCCGTGGCCGGCCAGGTCGGCCTGCACACCACCCTCTGGACGGCGGGGACGCTCCAGATCCTCGTCGTCCTCACCCCGCTGCTCTTCTCCGAGGTGCGGACGCTGGGGTCCCGGCCCGGCTGACCGCACTCGGAACGCGGATCATCGCGTGCCCGCCCGCATCCGGCGCTTCACCCCCGCCGCGCCAGGGACCTGCCAGAACGCGGTATCGGGACGAACCGTTGACCGATAGATTCACGGTGCACGCCATGATCGAGAGATTGTTCACCTACAGGTTCACGATCCGGGGGGACGGATGGAGCTTCGGGATATCGAGATCTTCTTGACCCTCGCCGAGGAACTGCACTTCGGCCGGACCGCCGAGCGGCTCCACATCACCCCGTCCCGCGTCAGCCAGGCGATCAAGAAACAAGAGCGCGGCATCGGCGCACCCCTGTTCGACCGCACCTCCCGCGTGGTCCGTCTCACCCCGCTCGGCGAGCAGCTGCGCGATGAACTGGGCTCGGGATACCGGCAGATCCTGAAAGGCATCGAGGCCGCGAAGGACGCCGTCCACGGCACGTCGGGAAGCCTCACCCTGGGCACCATGGGCCCGATGACCCTGATGATCAGCGGCCTTCTCGCCCTGTTCCGGACCCGCCACCCGGCGGCACGGCTACAGCATCGCGAGATCCAGCCGCCCTCCCCGCTGGACCTGCTCCGCTCCGGCGAGGTCGACGCGGCGGTGCTGTGGCTGCCGGTCCGCGAGCCCGACCTGACCGTCGGCCCGGTTGTACACACCTCGCGGGTGCTGCTGATGGTCGACGCCGACCATCCCTACGCCGGGCGCGATTCCGTCGGCCTGGAGGACCTCGGCGACTGCGCCCTGGTCGGGGGCCGGTCGATCCCCGCGTACATGGAAGAGACCCTCGCGCCTTACCGCACCCCCTCGGGCCGTCCGATCCGGCACGACCCCAAGGTCGCCACCTGGCAGGAGGCGCTCACCGCCGTCTCCTCCGGTCAGGCGGCCGCCGGGGTCGCCGCCGAGGCCGCTCACTTCTACCCCTGGCCCAGCCTGGCCTTCGTGCCCATTCACGACGCCTCACCGTGCCAGTGGGCCCTCGTCTGGCGCACCGACGACGAGAGCCCGCTCATCCGCGCCCTGGCCCAGGCCGCCGCCGACCTCGGGGCCGCCAGCGAATCCGACGCCCCGAACACCGCCGGACACCTCCAGGAACGTCCCGTTTAGTCGCGGAGGAGTGGCACAGCGCCGCCGAACCGGGTCCCGCCGGCGAAGTCGGAGCGGAATGCCGTCTCGATACCGCGCAGTACACCGGAGGCGTTGACGATCAGCCCCAGTTCGCGGTTGTGGTTGAGCGAGTTGTCGGAGAAGTTCTCCGAGCCCTCGAAGACCTTCGCGGTCGCGGTGCCGTAGTCCACGACAATGGCCTTCGCGTGAATGTACCGGCCGGTCTTCCCGTTGTAGGTCACCACCTTCCCGCCGGCGTCGACGACGCTCCGGAACCAGCCCCGGTAGTTGCTCCGGTTCATCCCGACCACGCGGACGGCCACACCGCGTTTCGCGTCCGCCACGATCGCGTCGACGAGGGCGGTGTCGTCGAACTCCCATTCCTCGACGTCGAGCGAGTGCCGTGCGCCCTTGATGAGGGGGAGCAGCCGCTTCTGGGCGTCGGTCGGGGACCAGACCAGGTGGTGGCCGTCGGACGGGGTGACGGAGGTCTTGGCGTAGTCGGCGTTGAAGACCCGCTCGATGGCCGAGACGTCGGCGGTGTCCGTGTCGAAGACCGCGTAGTCGCGATAGTGGGCGTAGTCCTTGGAGTTGAGGTTGCCGGTCATGATGAGGGACCTGGCACGGTCAACGGTGATCGTCTTCTGGTGGGTGTAGACGAAGGCCGAGGACGAGTAGGTCACACCGACACCGCCCGCCTTGAGCGCCTTGTAGGCGGACGCGTTGACCGAGGTGCGCCGGCGGTCGAGGATGACTCGGACCTTGATGCCCGCCTTCCGGCGTTTGACGAGATCTGTCACCACAGCGTTGTCGTGCAATTCGTACATCGTCATGTCGATCGAGCGGGCGGCCGATTTGATGAAGCCGTAGACGGCGGAGTGGCTCTGGTTCGGAAACACCAGCAGGCGGAAGGTGCCCGAGGCGTTGGCGGTGCCGGAGGCGGTCGCGGTGACGACCGTCGTGGCACAGGCCGCGAGCGCGACGCGCCGAATGAGGGCACGAGGCATGAGGGGGCTCCCGGGGGATTCGGGTCCGACGGAACGGTGCGGTTCTGGGGACCGCGGTCCGAGCGGACCGGCGAAGGTAGATCGAGAGAATCCCTAGCAGGAACAAGAGCCCACCTAACGGGCATTTGCATCAAATCTGATGTTTCGCTAAATCTCCGTTAACGAAATAGGTTAGAACGGCCTAAATTTCGCGAAGTGCTCGGGTCGCGGTCGCCCCGGGCCTTCGATAGGCCGCGCTCGCCATGCGGCGGCCGGACCGGTCGGTCGGTCGGTCGGCCCATCGACGGGGGATCCGTGGAAACGCGGTGGGGCATGCCCGGCTTAGTCTCGGAGACGTGGCACGCCTTCGTATCGCACTCGCCCAGGTCAACGCGACCGTCGGCGACCTCACGGGCAACGCCGACCGCACCGTCGAGTGGGCCCGGCGCGCCGCCGACCGCGGCGCGCACCTCGTCGTCTTCCCTGAGATGTTCCTCACCGGCTACCCGGTGGAGGACCTCGCGCTGCGCAAGTCGTTCGTGGACGCGTCGATCGCCGCCCTGGAGGCGACCGCCCGGCGGCTCGCCGACGAGGGGCTCGGCGGGCTGCCGGTCGTGCTCGGCCACCTCGACCGGCGCGCCGACGTCGTCGATCGCGTCGGCCAGCCCGCCGGCGCGCCGCTCGACGCGGCGGCAGTGCTCCACCGGGGCCGGGTCGTCGTCCGTAGCGCGAAGCACCACCTGCCCAATTACGGCGTCTTCGACGAATACCGCTACTTCGTCCGCGGCGACCGGCTGCCGGTGTTCCGGCTGCACGGCGTCGACGTCGCCGTGGCGATCTGCGAGGACCTCTGGCAGGAGGGCGGCCCGGTCACCGTGACCCGCGAGGCCGGCGCGCAGCTGCTGGTCGTCCCGAACGCCTCGCCGTACGAGCGCGACAAGGACGACGTCCGGCTGGCGCTGTGCGCGCGCCGGGCCCGCGAGGCCGGCTGCGCCCTCGCGTACGTCAACCTGGTCGGCGGGCAGGACGAGCTCGTCTTCGACGGCGACTCCGTCATCGTCACCGGCGAGGGCGAGCTGATCGCCCGCGGTCCGCAGTTCGAGGAGGACCTGCTCGTCGCCGACCTCGAGCTGCCGCCCGCGCCGGCGGAGTTCACGCCGGGCGAGACGCCCGCCGACGGCCACGACGGGACGACCATCACGATCGAGCGCGTGCTGCTGTCCGCCGAACCCGTCGAGCCGTACTCCCCCGAAGAGCCGCCCTGCGCCGAACCCCTCGGTGACCTCGGCGAGGTGTACGGCGCGCTGGTGCTCGGCGTGCGCGACTACGTCCGCAAGAACGGCTTCCGCTCGGTGATCCTCGGGCTGTCCGGCGGCATCGACTCGGCGCTGGTCGCCACGATCGCCGCCGACGCGATCGGCCCCGGGAACGTCCACGCCGTCCTCATGCCGAGCCGCTACTCCAGCGACCACTCGATCACCGACGCCGAGGACCTCGTCAAGCGGCAGGCCCTCCACGAGCGCACCGTGCCGATCCGCGGCATCGTCGACGCCTACGAGGCGGAGCTGGAGCTGCACGGGCTCGCCGCCGAGAACCTCCAGGCGCGCGTCCGCGGCAACATCCTCATGGGTCTGTCCAACGAGCACGGCCACCTGGTGCTCACCACCGGCAACAAGAGCGAGCTGGCCACCGGCTACTCCACGCTGTACGGCGACTCCGCCGGCGGATACGGGCCGATCAAGGACGTCCCGAAGACCACGGTGTTCGCGCTGTCCCGCTGGCGCAACGAGCGGACCGACGGCGGGCACCCCTTCGCGCGCCCCTCCGAGGCCCCGCCGATCCCGCGGAACATCATCGACAAGCCGCCGTCCGCCGAACTGCGTCCCGGCCAGCTCGACACCGACTCCCTCCCGCCGTACGACGTCCTCGACGCGCTCCTGGACGACTACGTCGAGAGGGACCTGGGTCGCGACGAGCTGATCGCGGCGGGCCACGATCCAGGGCTGGTCGAGCGGGTGATCCGGCTGGTCGACGCGGCGGAGTACAAGCGCCGCCAGTACCCGCCCGGCCCGAAGATCACCCCGAAGAACTTCGGCCGCGACCGCCGGCTCCCCATCACCAGCAAGTGGCGCGAGGTCGTCGCCCCGCACACCACCGACCCCGCCCGCGTGGCGAAGGAGCGGACCGCGAAAGATGCCTGACCGACCTGCGGCGGCGAGCCTGCCACCGAGGATTCCCGGTGGCGGGCCCGCCGCTCGACGATCACAGTACGGACCGCCGGCGTCCTACGAGCACTTGTGGGGGGCGCTGTAGGTGTAACTGCCGTGCTGGGGCTTCCAGACCCCCTGCAGGTACCAGCCCTTCGTGCACGGGGCCTTGCTGTTCGAGTAGGCCACGGTGGGGTACAACCCGCCCAGCGTCACCCAACCGGTCTTCCAGTACGTCTTTCCGGTGTTCGTCTTCGGATTCCAGCGCCGGATGCCGATGTGGCCCTTGATCATGGAGCCGGTTTTGAGGGCCCTGGCCTTGAAGGCCCGCCCCTCCTGCGCTCCGCAGACCTGAGGCTTCTTGCCCTGGCAGTAGCGCCACTTGGTCGCGGCCTCGACCGGCGCGGCAGAACGGGCCGTCGAAGCGGTCTGCGTCCTCGTCACGGTGTCCGCACCGGCCGCCGGCGCGGCGAGCCCCGCGATCGAGGCGATGGCTCCGGCCACGAGGGCCACGCGAATCGATGACTGCACTATGTCGTCCTTTCTCTGGGTACTCCGGCCAGGCGCCCAGGGTGGTACCGAGCGCACTTCAACCGGCCCTTCGTCACGATCCAGGGAATGGAATTAATACGATTCCCAAGGATCGTTCGAGGCAGACCCTAATCCAGAACCGCAATCATCGGTCGATCCGCATGTCAATGGTGAAAATACAAGGGACTGTGACCCCAATTCCCAACTCTCGAAATAGTGCTGGAGACCCATTGGGAGAGTCGCGAACCCCGGTGGTCACGGATGCCTGAGCGGCGGGCTCAGGAGGGTGCCACCAGCTCCTTGGAGACGCGTTCCAGCATGAAGGCGGAGGACTCGCGGGCGCGTTCCTCCCAGGCGAACACGCAGACCGTGGCGACACCGTCGAACTCCAGCTCGCGGAGCGTACCGAAGAAGACGTCCCAGTCCACCTCGCCCTGGCCGATGTCCAGATGCTGGTGGACGCGAGCCGGTGTGCCGGGCGGGTTGAGGATGTAGCGCAGGCCGGAGGAGCCCTTGTGGTCGAAGGAGTCGGCGATGTGCACGTGGGCGAGCTTTTCCCCGGCGTAGCGCATCATCGAGGCGATGTCGGCTCCCGGGTCCTCGCCGGACAGGTGGAAGGTGTGCGGCGCGCAGTACAGGTAGTTCACCCACGGCTTGTTGATGGCCCTGACCAGGTTCACGGCCTGGTCGTTGACCTCGCAGAAGTCGTCGGGATGCGCTTCGAGGTTGAGCGCGATGCCCTCCCGTTCGAGGATCGGCAGCAGCTCGTCGAGGGACCGCCAGAACGCGGCCTCGCTCTCGGCGGCGCGCTCGGGACGGCCGCCCAACTCGGAGTTCATCAGCGTGCACTCCAGCTCGACGGCGACCTCGATCATGCGCTTCCAGTAGCGCACGGCGGCCTGCCGCTCGGTCTCGTCGGTGCTGGACCACTTGTACAGCGGGAGGATGGAGGCCAGTTCCACACCGGTCTCGCGCAGGGCGGTCCGGAGCTCGGCGACCTTCGCGTCGTCGGCCCTGGGGTGCAGGAAGAACGGCATGAAGTCGGGCCGGGGCGACAGCTCGATGTGGGAGTAGCCGAGGTCGGCGGCCGTACGCACCACCTCGGTGAGCGGCAGGGCCCGGAACATGTACGGGTCGAGGGCGATCTTCACTGCGGTGCTCCCGTGTAGAAGGCGGGGCGGGCTTCCATGTCGACGGCGACGATCTCCTGTGTCTTCAGCGCCTCCACGGTGGCGTCGGCGACCGCGGTCGCCGCGTATCCGTCCCAGGCGGTGGGACCGGTGGCGGTGCCGGCCGCCGCGGCGTCGACCCAGGCCTGGATCTCGGTGTCGAAGGCGTCGCCGAACCGATCGCGCCAGTCCGAGACGATCGCGGTGCTCTCGCGCCCGTCGTGGCGTACGGCGGGCCGGGCGGGGTCGGGCAGCCGGGCGGCCCCGGTCTCGCCGACGATCTCGCAGCGGATGTCGTAGCCGTACTGGCAGTTGACGAAGACCTCCACGTCGATGCGGACGCCACCGGAGGTCGCGAACAGCATGATCTGCGGGTCCTGGAGGTGCTCGAACCGCCGTCCGGTCGGACGGGGCGTGAGCACCTGCGCCGAGACGATCTCCTCCCCCAGCAGCCAGCGCAGAACGTCGACCTCGTGGACGGCGGTGTCCAGCATGGCCATCTCGGACGTGTAGGAGACCGGCACCGTGGGATTGCGGTGGGCGCAGTGCACCATCAGCGGTGTGCCGATCCCGTCGGCGTCGACGAGTTCCTTGAGCCGCCGGTAGGCGGCGTCGTAGCGGCGCATGAAGCCGACCTGGACGAGCCGCCCGCCGTGCGCGATCTCGGCCTCCAGGATGCGCAGGCAGTCGGCCGCGGCGGTGGCGAGGGGCTTCTCGCAGAAGACCGGCTTGCCGGCCGCGATGGCGGCCAGCACGTACTCGGCGTGGGTCGGCCCCCATGAGGTCACCAGCACGGCGTCCACGTCAGGACCGGCGATCAGCTCGGCGCCGGAGGCGTACGCCCGGGCGCCGGTCTCGGCGGCGAGCCGCTCGGCCCGGTCGGCGGTGAGATCGGTGATCGCGACCACCTCGGCGCCGGTGACGACGGTCGTCAGCCGGCGGGTGTGTTCCTGGCCGATCATTCCGGCCCCGATCACTCCGACGCGCAAGGTCATCGCGTCCTCCTCTTCGGTCATTCGGTCTGGGTGTCCATGGGTGGGGATGCTCGGAGGGCGCGCTCACGACCCGTACATGTGGGGCTGGGGCCTGTCTCGAAGTCCCGCTGTCCTATTGCGCGACTTCGAGACAGGTCCTAGCGGATCGCGGGGCGGCGGCTTCCGGACAGGCCCTGGCGGCTCAGGTAGTCGCGGGTGCGCACGGCGATGGGAAGCGGGACGTCCGGCGCGCACGGGTAGAGGTCCTGCTCCACGATCACGAAGAGCTCGGCGTCGAGCTTCGACAACTCGGCGATGACGTCGGCGGGGTCGGGAACACCGGCCGGAGGCGAGACGCACACGCCGCGCCGGACGGCCTCGCCGAAGCCGAGGTTCTCCGTACGGACCTGGACGAGCACCTCGGGGTCCATCTGCTTGATGTGCGCGTAACCGACGCGCTCGCCGTACCGGCGGATCAGGTCGACCGTGTCGCCGCCGCCGTAGGCGACGTGGCCGGTGTCCACGCACAGGTTGACGTAGCGGGAGTCGGTGCCGTCCAGGAGGCGTTCGATCTCGGCCTGGGTCTGGATGTGGCTGTCGGCGTGCGGGTGGACGACGAGCCGGACGTTGTACCGGTCCAGGAGGATCTTGCCGAGTTCGTCGGCGGCCGCCGTGAGGGTGCTCCACTGGCCGGGCGTGAGGGTGGGCTCCTCGGTGAACTCGCCGGTCTTCTCGTCGCGGAACATCGGCGGGATGAAGACCAGGTGGTGAGCGCCGGCGGCGGCGGTCAGCTCGGCGACACGGCCGACCTCGGCGAGCGTCGTGTCCCACTCGTGCGGGCGGTGCAGGGCTCCGAAGGTGGTGCCACCCGAGACGCTCAGGCCACGCGAGCCGACCTCCTCGGCCAGCCGCTCCGGGTCGGTCGGCAGATAGCCGTACGGGCCGAGCTCCAGCCACTGGTATCCGGCCTGCGCGAGCTCGTCCAGGAAGCGGGTGAAGTGGACCTGGCGTTCGTCCTCGGGGAACCAGACGCCCCAAGAGTCGGGTGCCGAGCCGAGACACAGGTTGCCCACGACGGGGCCGGAGATCGTCGTCATCGCGTGAGTCCTTTCGAGAGGTGAGCAGGCCCAACCCGCGGCGGGGAAGCCGACCCCTGGCGCCGGCCTGAGATACAGGGCTGGAGCGCTCTACTAGAGCGCTCTAGTCTCTCGCTCACTATGAGCGGGGTCACTCGGCGATGTCAAGAGCCGGAGCGCACGTTGCCTTCGTCAGCGCGCCGCGGTCGTGCCGCGGACGACCAGGTGCGGAGGGATGACGAGGTCCCTGTCGGCGATCTCGTCACCGGACAGCCGCGCGACGGCCCGGTCCACGGCCAGGCTCGCCATGCGACCGGCGTCCTGGCTGACGGTCGTGAGGTTGACGTGGGACAGGCGGGACAGCCGGCTGTCGTCGAAGCCGATGACGGAGACGTCCTCGGGAACCCCGATCCCGGCCCGCAGGAACGAGTCGAGCAGACCGGCGGCGCCGTCGTCGTCGTAGGTGATCACGGCGGTTGGGGACTCCCCGTCCGCCAGGAGCAGCCGCGCGGCGCTGGCCCCGGACTCGGCCGTCTGGCCTCCGGGGACGATGCGGATGCAGTTGCCGAGGCCGTGCCTCCGCATCGCGGTGCGGTAGGCGCGCCGCCGGTCGGTCGCCTTCGGGCTGCGGCCTCCGTCGATGTGCGCGATGTCGCGGTGCCCGAGTTTCACCAGGTGATCCACTGCCTGGCGCATCCCCGCCTCCTCGTCGGTGTGCACCAGGTCGATCGACGAGTCCCGCAGCCGGCGCCCGACGGCGATGACCGGCAGCCGTCGTCCGAGATCCTCCAGCATCGCCGCGGGGGATTCGGGGCCGAGCATGATGAGCGCGTCGCAGCGATAGCCCAGCAGCGTCTCGACGGCGCGCCGCTCGTCGCGGCGTGGGGTCAGCGCGCTGAGGACCACCTCGTAGTCGGAGCTGTCGGCCGAGGCGTAGATCCCCTCGATGAGGTCCGTGTGGAAGGCGTGCTGCACGTTGAACGTCACGCCGAGGAGCCGTGAGCTGTTGCGGGCCAGCAGCCGCGCACGCGTGTCCGGCCGGTAGCCGATCTCCGAGGCCGCCTTGAGCACCCGTTCCCGGGTCTCCTCGCTCGCGCCGGCGACTCCACGGATGACGATCGACACCAGCGCCCGGGACACTCCGGCGCGCGCGGCGACATCCTCCAGCGTGGGCCGCTTGGCGCCTCTGCCTCTTGCGGATTGCCCGGTCACAGCCCTCCCCTTCGTGTCCAACATGTTGCGACAAGTTGCCGCGGACGTGTTGACATGTTCCTGTGACGCTCATCATAGTGATGGCACTAGAGCGCTCTAAGCGCAATATCCAGAAGGACACCCGCGACCAGGGAACACCCTCCCGGTGACGGTCTACCACTTAGAGCGTTCTAGCGACAGTCGCTCCCGTGACCCGGGAGCGCCCACGACGCATCGCGCCGCCCGCCTCCGTAGAGCGGCGGGGCGACAACTCCGATACGCCCCGATTCAGCGAACACCTCATCAGCCGACCACGATCCGTGATCAACGATCGACTCATCGCCACCTGGTGAGCGCCGTCCGCGGACCACCGGCCCACCCCTGAACGACGGAACACGATCAATGGAGACGTCCATGCGGAGAACCAAGCGAGCGGCGGGGACCGCTCTTCTGGCAGCGCTCGCCCTCACCGCCGCCGCATGCAGCAGCACCGGTGGCAAGAAGGCGCAGGCACAGGCGGAGGCGGTCACGGCCGGCAAGGCCGGCACGCCTCGCATGAAGGTCGCGATGGTCACGCATGAGGCCCCGGGCGACACGTTCTGGGACATCGTGCGGAAGGGCGCCCAGGCCGCCGCCGCCAAGGACAACATCCAGCTCGTCTACTCCTCCGACCCGGACGCCGGCAAGCAGTCCACGCTCGTGCAGAACGCCATCGACAGCAAGGTCGACGGCATCGCCGTCACCCTCGCCCACCCCTCCGCGATGACCGGCGTGGTGCAGAAGGCCAAGGCCGCGGGAATCCCGGTCGTCGCCTTCAACTCCGGGCTGGACGACTGGCAGAAGACCGGGGCACTGGAGTACTTCGGCTCCGACGAGCACCTCGCGGGAGAGACGGCCGGCAAGCAGCTCGCCGCGGAAGGCGCCAAGCACGTCCTGTGCGTGCCGCAGGAGCAGGGCCAGGTCGCCCTCGAGGCGCGCTGTGACGGCGTGGCGAAGGGCTTCTCCGGCAAGACGGACAAGGTGTACGTGACCGGCACCAACATGCCGTCGGTACGGACCACCGTCGCCGCCAAGTTGCGGGAGGACAAGACCATCGACCGGGTGATCATGCTGGGCGCCCCGTTCGCCCTCACCGCGGTGCAGTCGGTCAAGGACGCCGGGAGCAGCGCCAAGGTCGCCACCTTCGACATGAACCCCGAACTGGTCCAGGCGGTCCAGAAGGGCGACGTCGAGTGGGCGATCGACCAGCAGCCGTACCTCCAGGGCTACCTCGCGGTCGACTCCCTGTGGCTCTACAAGACCAACGGCAACGTCATCGGCGGCGGGAAGACGACGCCCACCGGGCCGTACGTCGTCAACAAGAGCAACGTCGCCGATGTCCTGAAGTTCGCAAGCCGGGGGACGCGCTAACGACCCTCCAGGGCGCCCGCCCCGGGCGCCCTGGACTCTGGAGGTTTCGATGAGTCAGACACTGGATGCCGGCGTCCGGCCGCCAGTACGGGACGAGCGGTTCACCCGCAAGCCGCTGTCCGCCCGGCTGCTCGGACGGCCGGAGATCGGGTCGCTGGGCGGCGCGATCGTCATCTACGTCTTCTTCTTCGCCGTCGCCGAGCCGTTCCGCGGGCTCGACTCCCTGGCGACGATCCTGTACGCGAGCTCCACGCTCGGCATCCCGGCTGTCGGGGTCGCCCTGCTCATGATCGGCGGCGAGTTCGACCTGTCGGCCGGCGTCGCGGTCACCAGCTCCGCGCTGGTCGCCTCGATGCTCAGCTTCCAGCTCACCGCGAACATCTGGGTCGGCGTCGGCGTCTCGCTGCTGGTGGCGCTGGGGATCGGCGCCCTGAACGGCTACCTGGTCGTCCGGACCGGGATTCCCAGCTTCCTGGTCACCCTCGCGACCTTCCTGATGCTGCAGGGACTGAACCTCGCGGTGACCAAGATCATCACCGGCAATGTCGCCAGCCCGAACATCTCCGACATGAGCGGCTTCACGTCGGCGCAGAAGATCTTCGCCTCCGAGTGGGACTTCGGCAGCCTGTCGATCCGCATCAGCGTCCTGTGGTGGCTGCTGTTCGTCGCCATCGCCACCTGGGTGCTGCTGCGCACCCGGACCGGCAACTGGATCTTCTCGGTGGGCGGCGCCTCCACCAGCGCCCGGGCCGTGGGAGTGCCGGTACGGCGGGTGAAGATCGGCCTGTTCATGGCCGTGGGCTTCACGACCTGGTTCACCGGCATGAACCTGCTGTTCTCCTTCAACACGGTCCAGTCCGGTGAGGGCGTCGGCAACGAGTTCCGGTACATCATCGCCGCCGTCATCGGCGGCTGCCTGCTCACCGGCGGGTACGGCTCCGCGGTCGGCGCGGCGATCGGCGCGTTCGTCTTCGGGATGACCACCCAGGGCATCGTCTACGCCGGATGGAACCCCGACTGGTTCTTCTTCTTCCTCGGCGCGATGCTCCTCTTCGCCACCCTGTTCAATCTCTGGATCCGCCGCCGGACGGAGGCCAGCCGATGACCACCACGGAGACCCCGCTCGTCCGGCTGGCCAAGGCGGGCAAGCACTACGGCAACATCATCGCCCTCGCGGACGTGTCGATGGACGTGGACGCCGGACGGGTGACCTGCGTCCTCGGCGACAACGGCGCGGGCAAGTCCACCCTCATCAAGATCATCGCGGGTGTGCATCCGCTGGACGAGGGCACCTACGAGGTCGAGGGCGAGCCGGTCCGCTTCGGTTCGCCCCGCGACGCCCTGACCCGGGGCATCGCCACCGTGCACCAGGATCTGGCCGTGGTCCCCCTCATGCCGGTCTGGCGCAACTTCTTCCTCGGCTCGGAGGTCCGCAAGGGCGCAGGCCCGCTCAGCCGGCTCGACATCGGCTTCATGCGGCACACCACCAAGACCGAACTGGCCAACATGGGCATCGACCTGCGCGACGTCGACCAGCCCATCGGCACCCTGTCCGGCGGCGAACGTCAGTGCGTCGCCATCGCCCGCGCCGTCTACTTCGGCGCCAAGGTCCTCATCCTCGACGAACCCACCGCCGCACTCGGCGTCAAGCAGGCCGGCGTCGTACTCCGCTACATCGTCCAGGCCAGGGATCGCGGGCTCGGCGTCATCTTCATCAGCCACAACCCGCACCACGCCTACCCGGTCGGCGACCGTTTCCTGCTGCTCAACCGCGGCCGCAGCATCGGCTACCACGCGAAGGGCGAGATCACCCGCGACGAGCTCACCGGCCTGATGGCCGGCGGCGCCGAACTGGACGAACTCAGCCACGAGCTGGAGCGCACCAGCACCGACCCGAAGATCCGCCAGGTCGCCGCCGAACTGGAACAGGAGGTCGCCGCGCCCCCGGAGACGAGCTGAACTTCGCCGCCGCGTTTCCTAGGGGAGGTGGTGGGCCTCGCCGGGCCAGGAGCCTTCCAAGACGTCGCCCTGGCCGGGCAGGTCCAGCTCGCACCAGACGACCTTGCCGTCGCCGCTGGGACGGGCGCCCCAGCGCTTGGCGAGCCGGTGGACGACCTGCAGGCCGCGACCGCCCTCGTCGTCGTCGGCCGCCTGGCGGGCCCGGGGCAGGGCGTCGGAGTCGTCGCGGACCTCGCAGACGAGCGTACGGTCGCGCAGCAACCGCAACTCGATGTCGCCGGAGGCGTACCGCAGCGCGTTGGTCACCAGCTCCGACACGACCAGCTCGGTGCTGAAGGACAGCTCCTCGCACTCCCAGCGTTCGAGCGTCTCGCGCACCCGGGCGCGGGCGTCGCGCACGGCGGACGGCAGCGCGGGCAGTTTCCAGGAGGCGATCTCGTCGTCGGGCAGCCGCCGCAGGCGGGCGATGAGCACGGCGATGTCGTCCCGGTCGTGGTCGGCGTACGCGCTGTCGAGGGTGGCCTTGGCGAGCTCCTCCAGCGGCCGGAACAGCGCGTCCGCGCCGAACAGTCCCTGCAGCCGGGAGAGTCCGTCGTCGATGTCCTGACCGCGGTTCTCCACGAGGCCGTCGGTGTAGAGCACCAGGACGCTGCCGTCCCCGATCGTGAACGTGCGGGTCTCGATCATCCCCTCGCCGACGCCGAGCGGCGGCGCGGGCGGAACGTCGAGGAACTCGCTGGTGCCGTTCGGGCGCAGCAGCAGCGGTGGCAGGTGCCCGGCGGAGGCGATCTCGCAGGTGCCGTCCGTGGCGTCGTACACGGCGTAGATGCAGGTGGCGAAGGCGGGCTCCCGCTCGCCGAGTTCGCGCATCAGCGCGTCGAGCTGCTGCAGGCCGTCCGCCGGGGACAGCTCCAGGTTGACGATGGTCCGCAGGGCGGTGCGCAGCCGCCCCATCGTGACGGCGGCGCGCACGCCGTGCCCGGCGACGTCGCCGACGATGAGGGCGACGCGGCCGCCCGGCAGGGCGATCGACTCGTACCAGTCGCCGCCGACCTCGATCAGCTGGTTGCCCGGGAGGTAGCGGTGGCGTACCGCCACGCTGGACGGGGCCGTCAGGCCGGTGGGCAGCATGCTGCGCTGGAGGGTCAGCGCGGTCGCGCGCTCGCGGCTGTAGTGGCGGGCGTTGTCTATGTAGAGGGCCGCGCGGGCGGCGAACTCCATGCCGATCTCGACGTCGTACGCGTCGAAGGCCCGGTGGGCGGCGCTCCGGGTGCAGACGACGAACCCCAGCGTGGTCCCCCGCGCGATCAGCGGCAGCAGCACCATGGAGCTGTCGGCCAGGAGCTTGGCGACGGGCTTGCGCCGCCACAGCCGGGCGATCCGCTTGGCCGCCTTGGCGTCGAGGTGCGCCTCCAGCACCGGCTCGCCGGTGGCCATGCAGCGGGTGTACGGCGTGTCGGGCGGGTAGGTGAGGACCTCCCCGGTGGGGAAGGCGGCGTTCCACTTCGGGTCCGAGGCGTCGGTGGCGAGCGCCACGCGGCGCAGCACCGTGGTGCCGTCGGCGGCGATCGAGGGGTGCTCGTCGGCGCCGACGATGCTCTCCTGGATGAGGACGCCCGCGGCGTTGCAGAAGTGCGGCACGACGAAGTCGACGAGCTCCCGCGCCATCTGGTCCAGGTCGAGCGTCGCCCCGATCCGGACGAGCGCGTCGTCGAGCATGGCCCGGCGCATCAGCGCCGGATCGGTGAAGCGTTCCAAGTCCATCACGGCGACCCGGATCATCATCAGATCGGTCGGGTCGTCGCCGGCGACGTGCATCGGCTGGACGGTGACCACGGCGTTGCGCGCCTCGCCGTCCCCGGTCCGCACGCCGAGGACGGCGGTCCGCTCGTGGCGGCTCGCGAGGGCGTCGAGAAGCCCGGTCAGGGCCTCTTTGCTCTCCTCGGTGAACAGGCCGGTCACGTCGGTGCCGACGACCTCCTCCGGTGGCCGGTCGAGGACGCCGGAGGAGTTCTGCCCGCACTGGAGGACCTCGCCGGCCCGGCCGATGCCGAGCACGAGGGTCCTTGCCGAGGAATCGGCCATCCTCCGGAGTCCTTCCTGTGGCCCATCAGCCCTCGAGTAAAAGTATGACCAAAAGGGGACTGGAGGGAAGGAAGATCACGCGTCTCATGCTCAGGGCCGCCCGAGACCGGCGATGAGCTCGTCGACGACCCGCTCGGCGAAGTCCTCCGGGACGGGTCCGGCGCCGACCGCCCTCGCCCGATGGGCCATGGCTCCGGTGACGATCCACAGGGCCAGCTCGATGTCGAGGTCGGGGCGCAGCTCTCCGGTGGCGATGCCGCGTCGCAGCACCTTCCGCATGATCTCGCGCCGGGGTTCGATGACCTCGCGGTTGAACCGGTCCATCAGCTCCGGGTAGCGCTCGGCGCTGCTGAGGATGCTCCAGTAGCAGTCCACGCGCTTCTTCTGGGTCTTGTCCGCGATCAGGGCCTGGGCCCAGACGATCAGGTCCTCGCGCACCGACTCGCCGCGCGGCTCGGCGATCGGCTCCTTCAACGCGGCGAGCGCGTCGATGATGAGGGCCTCTTTGTTCGGCCAGCGTCGGTAGATCGTCGTCTTCCCGACTCCCGCCCGCGCGGCGACGGCCTCGATGGACACGCCGGCCACCCCGCCCTCCTCGGCGAGGATGGCCAGGGTGGCGTCGACGATCGCCTTGTCCGCACGCTCGCTGCGCGGCCGGCCCGGCGGCCGCGCGGCGAGCTGATCACTCGTCTGCGTCATCGCGCATCACCGTCTCATACCTCGACGGCTTCACGCTGCTCGACCGGCGGGATCTCGACGTCCCGCTCCGGCTGGCCGGGCATCCACTTCAGGACGACGAGCGCCCCGACGAAGGCGACCGCGGCCGAGATCGCGGACGTGATGTGCATGGCGTGCACGAAGGAGTGGTGCGCCGGCGGGAGGATCGCCCGGCCCGCCGCGCCGAACTTCTCCGCCACGCCCGTGGTCGTGCCGATGTCCGCTCCGGCGACGTCGCGCACGCGCTCGGGCAGCGCGGTCAGGTGCGGCTTCAGACCGCTGCGGTAGATGGAGGAGACCAGGGAGCCCAGGACGGCGACGCCGAGCGCGACCGCGACCTGGCGGGCGATGTTGTTGATGGCCGACCCGGATCCGGCCTGCTCCCTCGGCAGCACCGCCATGACGGCGGTGGTGGCAGGGGGCATCACCAGGGCCATCCCGGAACCCTGCACGAAGAAGGTGATCTCCAGGATCCAGATGGGGCTGTGGACGGCGGTGAAGTGGTAGCTGAGCAGCGCCAGCGCGACCATGGTCAGGCCCGTCGCGGCGACCAGCTTGGCTCCGTACCGCTTGACCAGCCCGGCGCTGCGCGGCGAGAAGATCATCTGGCCGACGGCCAGCGGCAGCGTGAGCAGGCCCGCCTGCAGCGGCGAGTAGCCGCGGACGTCCTGCAGGTACAGCGAGATGAACAGGAACACGCCGCCGAGCGCGAAGAACACGAGGGCGATGGCGCCGACGGACGCCGACAGCCGCCCGTCGCGGAACAGCCGGACGTTCAGCGAGGGGTGCTCGATGCGGGACTCGTACCAGACGAACAGGGCGAGCAGCGCGGCTCCGGCGAGCACGGGGCCGAACACGGTCGGCGCGGTGACGGTCGCCTTGTCGCCGCCCTCGATGATCCCGTACGTCAGGAGGATCAGGCCGGCGATCGACAGCAGCACGCCACCGAAGTCGATCTTGGCGCGCACGGTGTTCTTGGACTCCGGCACGACGATCGCGATGCCGATCACGCCGGCGATGACGATCGGGACGTTGATGAGGAAGACCGAGCCCCACCAGAAGTGGTCGAGCAGCAGGCCGCCGGTGATGGGCCCGACGGCGATCCCGATGCCGACCGCGCCGGCCCAGACGCCGATGGCCCGGCCGCGCTCCTGCGGCTCGAAGACGTTCGTGATGATCGACAGCGTCTGCGGCATGACCGCCGCGCCGCCGAAGCCCATGGCCGCGCGGGCGAGGATGAGCTGGCCGGGGGTCTGGGCGTACGAGGAGAGCAGCGAGGCCAGGCCGAACAGCAGCATGCCGATCATCAGCATGCGCTTGCGGCCGATCCGGTCGCCGAGCACGCCGAACGTGAACAGCAGGCCGGCGAAGACGAGGGTGTAGGAGTTGATCGCCCATTCGAGCTGGCCCTGGGTGGCGCCGAGGCCGTCGCGCGGGTCCGCGATCGTCTTCAGCGCGACGTTGAGGACCGTGTTGTCGAGCACGATCACGAGCAGGCTGACGATCAGGACGCCGAGGATCGTCCAGCGCCTCTTGTGGATGGTCTGCGGATCCATGAGGCCCTTCAGAGATATCGATACGATGCTGTTGCGTTTCTTAACGCTGCCAACCTTAGGTTATTCCCGATCCGATACGCAACCGTAGCGTTTCATATCAGACGTCGGGAAGGTCCGGGCTGTACGCGTCGTTGACCTCGTGGGATCATCGATTCCGTCCGGGGACGCCACCGTGGCGCCTCGAGGCAGGAGGTTTCCGATGTCTGTATCGACCGGTCGGCCGACCACCCTGTACGGCGGCCAGACGGGACGCCGCGTGACCGTCCGCGACATCGCGGCGGCGAAGGAACGCGGCGAGAAGTGGCCCATGCTCACCGCGTACGACGCGCTCACCGCGCGGGTCTTCGACGACGCCGGAATCCCGGTGCTGCTCGTCGGCGACTCCGCCGGGATGGTGGTCTTCGGCCACGAATCCACGATCCCCGTCACCGTGGACGATCTCATCCCCCTCACCGCGGCGGTGGTGCGCGGCACCTCCCGCGCCATGGTCGTCGCCGACCTGCCCTTCGGCGCGTACCAGACCGGCGTGCCCGAGGCCCTGCACAACGGCGCCCGATTCCTCAAGGAGGCCGGCGCGCAGGCGGTCAAGCTCGAAGGCGGCCGGCGGGTGCTCCCCCAGGTCGAGGCGATGGTCGCCGCCGGCATCCCGGTCATGGCGCACCTCGGGCTGACGCCGCAGTCGGTGAACGCCTTCGGCGGCTACCGCGTCCAGGGACGCGGCGAGGACGGCGAACGCCTCATGGCCGACGCCAAGGACCTCGAGGCCGCGGGCGCCTTCGCGGTCGTGCTCGAATGCGTCCCCTCCGAACTGGCCGACCGGGTCACCGCCGCGCTGTCGATCCCGACCATCGGCATCGGCGCGGGCCCGGGCACCGACGCGCAGGTGCTCGTGTGGCAGGACATGGCCGGCCTCACGCCGCACACCGCGAAGTTCGTCAAGAAGTACGCGGACGTGGCCGGTGTCCTGCGCGGCGCCGTCCAGGAGTACGCGGCCGAGGTCGTCTCGGGCGCCTTCCCCGGCCCCGAGCACGCCTACCGCTGACCTTCCCGACGTTTCACCGTCGGCCCCCGGTCCGCCGGGGGCCGACGGCGTCCGCCCACCCTCTCGTCGCGTCCACCGGGACGCTGGCTTGGTGTCAGTCGTCGAGTGACTGGTAGAGCGTGGTCCAGAAGTCGTGGATGACCCGCGCGGAATCCGGGGTGGACATTCCGACCTGGGTGAGCAGGATTCCGGTGAGCCGGTTGTGCGGGTCGGCGTAGGTCGAGGTGCCGCTTCCGCCGTCCCAGCCGAACTGGCCGATGGGCGCGTAGTCGCCGCGGTAGGTGCGCACCGCCATCCCGAAGCCCCAGCCGCCGTGCTGCCCCTGGCCGAACGAGATATGGACGTTGTCGCGTGCCATGGCGGTTCGGGGGGCGTTCTGCTCGGGCGTGAGGCGGTTGGTGGTCATCAGCTCCACGGCCGGCCGGGACAGGATCCGTTCACTGCCGTGCACGCCGTGGTTCAGCAGCATCTGGAAGTAGGCGTGGTAGTCGTCGACGGTGGAGACCAGGCCACCGCCGCCGTCCTGGAACGCCGGAGGCTTGCTGTGGCGTCCTCCTTCGGCCTCGTCCCACACGAGGAACTCCCCGGTCTGCGGGTCGGGAGTGTAGAGGGGAGGCAGCCGGTCGATCTTGTCGGCGGGCACGTGGAAACCGGTGTCCTTCATCCCCAGCGGATCGAAGATCCGCTCACGCAGGAACGTCTCGAACGACTGCCCTGTCACCCTGGCCACCAGTACGCCGAGCAGATCGCTGCTGATCTGGTACTGCCACTGCTCTCCGGGCTGGTGCATCAGCGGCAGTTCGCCGAGTCGGCGCATCCACTCGTCCGGCTCGGGCATCGGCTCCGGCAGATTAGGCGTGAGCCCCTGCTCGAAGACCGCACCCATGATCGGAGTGCCCAGCGCCGTCATGTCCATGCCGAGCCCGAACGTGGAGGTCAGCACGTCCCGCACGGTGATCGGCCGCCGCGCCGGCACCGTGTCCTCCAACGGACCGTCGATCCGCCTCAGCACCTGACGATCGGCGAGCTCGGGCAGCCACGACTCCACCGGGTCGTCCAGCCGCAGCCTGCACTCATCCAGCAGGACCATCGCCGCCGCCATCGTGACCGGCTTGGACGTCGAGGCCATCCGGAAGATCGTGTCCCGACTCATCGACGCGCCACCGTCATGACGCATCGTCCCGAGCGCTTCCACATGCGTCTCACCGCCCCGGCCGACCAGCGCAACAAGCCCGGGAATTCGTTTGGACTCGACATGCCGCGCCAGCACGTCACGCACTCTGCGCAGCCCTGCTTCAGAAAAACCGCTGTTGCCATTTCCCATCATGAATCCCCTCGTATACGGCCCCGCCAGGGTGGCGGGCCGCCGCTGTGACCGTCACCAACCCTGATCCAGGCGCCGGCGTGGATCAACGTAAACTTCGCGCACGTACTGTTAACCGGAGGGTTAAGACGGAAGGGGAGCATCGGTGGAACTGCGGGACATCGAGATCTTCCTGACCCTGGCCGAGGAACTGCACTTCGGCCGGACCGCCACCCGGCTCCTCGTCTCCACGGCCCGCATCAGCCAGGCGATCAGCCAGCAGGAACGCCGCCTGGGCGGCCTGCTGTTCGACCGCTCCAACCGCCGCCGGATCCACCTCACCCCACTCGGCCGCCAGCTCCGCGACGACCTGCAGCCGGTCTACGCGGGCCTGCGCGACAGCCTGGAACGCGCCCGTCTGACCGCCCAAGGCGTCACCGCCACGCTGAGCGTCGGCATGCTGCCGTTCAACATCGCCGACCTGCACCTCTACTGGAAGACCTTCCGCTCACGGCACCCGCAGTGGGAGCTGCAGATCCGCCGCGCCCCCTTCGTCGACCCGTTCGCCGCACTCCGCGACGGCGGGCTGGACGCTCTGATCGTGTGGCTGCCCGTGGAAGAACCCGACCTCACCGTGGGCCCGGTCCTGTTCACCGACTCCCGGCTGCTCGCCGTCTCCATCGAGGACGAGTTGGCCACACGATCGTCGATATCCCTGGAAACACTCGCCGACCGCCCGCACGCCACGGCCCCCCGGATGCCGGACTACTGGGAGGACCGCTACCTGCCGTTCCAGACCCCGCGGGGCCGCCCCATCGAACGCAGCCAGAGCATCACCAACGGCGACGACCTGATCAACCTCGTTGGTACGGGCGAGATCGTCCACAGCTTCCCCGCCCACGTCACCAGGTACTGGGCCATGCCGCACATCCGATGGCTGCCCATCCCCGACATGCCACCCCTGCCCTACGCCATGGTGTGGCGGGCCGAAGCCGAGAACGATCCCATCCGCGCGCTCGCCCAGATCGTGCGGGATGTCGGGCCGCTGCACCTTCACGGCACCTGAGCGGAAAGCCCGATGGTGGCCGGCCTCGCACGCCAATGGTGACACAAGCCCCTGACCTGGAGGCTTTTTACGCGTTTGTCACACTTCGCCGTTAAATAACCACATATTCGTCTGCCGGTTCCATAGCCGTCAGGGACGACTGTCCGGATGGTGGGGCAAACCCCCCGCTATCGGAAGGCATCGCCATGCCGCGAGTCCTGACAGTCGCCTTGACCACCGTTTCGATGACCGTGGCCCTGGTCGTTCCCGTCTCGGCCGTCGCCACCCCGGCGTACGCCGCCACCTGCTCGCAGAGCTACCTGCCGCTGCCCGACCCGTCCTGCCAGCCGGGCGCGACCAACCCGGACGTCACGCAGTCCACCATCAACTCGACGATCTGCGTGTCCGGCTGGACGAGCACGGTACGGCCGCCGACGTCGTACACGAACCCGCTGAAGGTCAAGCAGATCGCCGAGTACGGCTACAGCGACACGAGCACCGCCGACTACGAGGAGGACCACCTCATCCCCCTGGAACTGGGCGGCGCGCCCAAGGACCCGAAGAACCTGTGGCCCGAGCCGCGCTACGACGCCGGCGGATCGACCGCGGGTGACAAGGACACGGTGGAGAACGCGCTCAAGAAGAAGGTCTGCGCCGGCTCGATGACGCTCGCCAGCGCACGGCACATCATGGCGACGGACTGGAGGCAGGGCCAGAGCCTTCTAGCGACGCGCTGAGGACGCGCCGCGCCTCGGTGAGCGAGGGCCCGTACCACTCCAGGTGACGGCCGCTCACCAGCGCCACCGGGAGGCCGGGGAACGTCTCCGGCCCATCGGTGGCGGAGAAGGCGTACGGCTCGTCCGGCAGGACGACGAGGTCCGGCCGCCGGTGCAGCATCTCCTCGACCGACACCTTCGGGTACCGCTCGGCGGCCCGCGCGTAGACGTTGCCGACGCCCAGTCGGGCGAGGAGATCCCCGGCGAAGGTGTCGCGGCCGAGCACCATCCAGGGGCGTCGCCAGACGGGCACGACCGCGACCGCGCCGGACGGCGGGAGGTCGCGCAGGACGTCGGCCCAGGCGGTATGGGCGCCCGCCAGCCAGGCGGGCGTGCCCTGCCCGCACGCGGCCAGCATCCGCTCGAGGCTGGTCAGCGCCTCCGGGAGGGTGCGGATCACGGTGACCCACACGGCGACGCCGGCCGTCCGCAGGGCGTCGAGGTCGGCCTCGCGGTTCTCCTCGAAGTTGGCCAGCACCAGGTCCGGGGCGAGTTCGACGACCTTCCGCAGGTCGGGGTTCTTGGTCCCGCCGACGCGTACGACGTCGAGGCCGGGCGGCTCGACGCACCAGTCGGTGGCGCCCACCAGCAGGTCCGGCGCCGTGCACGCGACCGCCTCCGTGAGGGACGGCACGAGCGAGACGACCCGGCGGACCCCGCGCGGAGCCCGGAACAGCACTCCCAGGTCGTCGACCATCGGAGGTGCCGGGCCACCGCGCGGCGATCCGGTCATCGGGGGGCGGCCTCGTCGAGCGCGGCCAGGAACTCCTCGGGGGTCATCAGGCCGGGCTGCCGGCCCTCGCGGGCCATCCGGTTCGCCAGCCGCCGGAGCAGCTCGTTGACCGGGGTGGGCACGCCGTGCTCGCGGCCGAGCAGGATGATCTCGCCGTTCAGGTAGTCGGCCTCGATCGTGCCGGTCCCCCGCTGCAGGCTCTGGTAGGAGGAGCCGCCGGAGCGCTTGCGCCCGCGGACCGGGCGGATCTGGCTCGCGATGCCCACCCCGCTCGGCGCGTCGATGCCCGCGGCGCGCAGGCACGCCGTGCCCTCTTCCCGGGCGAGCCGGGCGATGTCCGCGCCCTGCTCACCGGGGCCGATGACGACCTCGACGGCGTTGCCGAGGTTCGTCAGGAGCTTGCCGTACTTGTAGCGCATGACGTCCGGCCGGGCCTCGGACGCGAACGTCGCACCCGCGAAGGCCGCCGCGAGGGACTCCGCGGTGTCGTCCACGCCCTCGGGGTAGCGGCCGACGTCGAGGCCGCCCGTCTGGGGCGCCAGGTACGCCTCGACGACGCCGGGTTCGAGGAACGCCGACGGCAGTAGGACGCAGACGCCGTACACGTGGGGGAACAGCCGCAGGGCGAGGCGCTCGTTCTCCACGCCGTTCTGGGCGGGCGCGACGACGATGTCCGGTGGCGCGACGGCCGCCAGCTCGGCCAGCGCCGGCAGGGTGTCCTGCGTCTTCATCGTGAGCAGGACGACGTCGCCGGGCCGGAACGTCACCGCCGAGGGCCGGTCGACGACCGGGACCGGCACCGTGACGCTCTCCTCCGGGGTGTCGAGGCGCAGGCCGCGGTCACGGACGGCCTCGTAGTGCGCGCCGCGGGCGATGAGCGTGACGTCGTGGCCCTGCTGGAACAGGCGTGCCCCGATCACGCCGCCGACCGCGCCCGCGCCGTAGACGACGAACCTCATACGTCCGTCACCCGCAGGCCGGCGTGGGCCTTGTAACGGCGGTTGATGGAGATCAGGTTCGCGGTCAGCGCCTCGATCTGGTGGGCGTTGCGGAGCCTGCCGCCGTAGACGCCGCGCATGCCCTTGACGCGGTCCGCGAGGGCCTGGACCGTGTTCGTGGCCTCCCGGTCGTCGCCGAGCACCAGCACGTCGAGGTCGACCTGGTCGATCTCCGGGTCGAGGAGGACGACGGCCGAGACGTGGTGGAAGGCCGCCACGACGGTGCTGTCGGGCAGGATGGCGGCGGCCTGCTGCGCGGCGCTGCCCTCCTCGACCGGCAGCGCGTAGGCGCCCTGCTTGTCGAAGCCGAGCGGGTTGACGCAGTCGATCACGATCTTGCCGGCCAGCTCCGCGCGCAGCGACTCGAGGGTCGCCTTGTGGCCGTCCCACGGAACCGCCACGATCACGACGTCGGCCTCGCGGGCGACGGCGGCGTTCTCCGCGCCTCGAGCGGTCGCCCCCTCCCCCAGACTGTCGGCGGCCTGCTGGGCGCGTTCGGCGTTGCGGGAACCGATGATCACTTCATGACCGGCGAGGGCGAACCGGCGTGCCAGCCCCTTGCCCTGGTCGCCGGTGCCGCCGAGGATGCCGATGGACAGGCCACTGACATCCGGTGCGTCTGCGTGCTGAGTGCTCATAGTGGACGATCCTGCCAGGGCACCTCAGACCGGCTCCTTCCCGGGTACCGCGGCCATGGCGGCGCCGATGATGCCGGCGTCGTTGTGCAGCTCGGCGGCCACGACCGGGGTCCGCACCTCTTCCAGGTACGGCAGGAAGCGGTCGGCCTTCTTGCTGACCCCGCCGCCTAGGACGATCAGCGACGGCCACAGCAGGTCCTCGACGCGGTGCATGTACTCGCCGAGCCGCTTCGCCCACTGCTGCCAGTCCCACTCGTGGACGTCGCGGGCGTGCGCGGAGGCCCGCCGCTCGGCGTCCTTGCCGCGGATCTCGATGTGCCCGAGCTCCGTGTTGGGCACGAGCCGCCCGTCGACGAACAGCGCGGTGCCCACACCGGTGCCGAGCGTCAGCATGAGCACCGTGCCGGCCCGGCCGCGCCCCACGCCGAAGGTCATCTCCGCCACGCCGGCCGCGTCGGCGTCGTTGAGCAGCGTCACGGGCACCCCGGCGGTCTCCGCGAACAGGTCGCCCGCGGCCAGGTCGATCCACGCCTCGCCGAGGTTGACCGCCGTACGGACGACGCCGCCGGTGACCACGCCCGGGAAGGTGACGCCCACCGGGCCCGTCCAGCCGAAGTGCGCGACGATCTCGGCGACGATCCGTGCCACCTCGCGGGGCGGCGCCCCCTCCGGGGTGGCCAGGCGCAGCCGCTCCTGCGCGAACTCGCCCTTCTCCACGTCGACCGGCGCGCCCTTGATCCCGGACCCGCCGATGTCGACACCGAGTATCTCCATAGGGCTATACCTACCTGACATCGCCGGGCCCTAACAAAGCGCACGTGATCTCACGCTCCGTACGGCACCATGGGGGCCATGGACGCGAGTCAGGTGGCGGCTCTGCGGGAGCTGCTCGCGACGACCGGCTGGCCGGAGCGCACCCGGGAGTTCGCCTGGGCGCTGCGTTCGTCCACCCGGGAGCCCGGCGGCCTGCTGGTGTTCGGCCCGCCCGACGACGAGCCGTGGCACCTCGCCGCCCACCTCGACGACGAGAGCCGGCTCGGCGGCGTCCCGGAGCTGTCGCCCACGCTGGTGCGCTGGGAGCCGCCGCCCGGCGCCCCGCCGCACCTGCGGGTCGGCCTGGAGCGCCTGGAGGCGGCCCGGCGCGGGGAGACGCTGGTCGTCGTCTCCGAGGAGGAGTCGGCGGCGCCGCTGCTCGAGCGGGTGGACGACGCGCGGCGCATCGGCGCGACGATCTTCGCGCTGGACACCGGCGACCGGGAGCTGCAAGGCCTCGCGCACGAGGCGCTGACCGTGCCGGCCGACGACCGGCTCGTGTCGTTCGACGCCGCCCAGCACCTCGTGAGCGCGGCCGCCGGGGAGCCGCTCCCCAAACGGGGCCTGCGCGACCGCCTGGCCCGTCTCCTGGAGACGATCAGCGGCCCCACCGTGTCCTGAAGGCTGTTCCACGAGCCCGACATTCGGATGGCGGGCCCGTGAGACAACCCCTGGTCTCAGCTCTTGCGGCGCCACTCCTCATTGCGCTCCGCGGCGCGCTCGAACGCGTGCGCCGCCTCTTCCTCGGTGGCGTAGGGGCCCATGCGGTCACGGTTCGGGCAGCCGGGCCCGTGCTCGACCCTGCGGTGCTTGAGGCAGAAGAACCACTTGCCTTCGTCACTCATCGCGCTCTCCGATCATGGTGTCATCGTGCCCCGGCGGGCTGACTACACTCCAACAGCATGACGACGCAACTCCGCCCCGGTCACGTCTCCCCGATGCGCAAAGTGCCGGCGGACATCCCGCGGCCGGAGTACGTCGGCAAGAAGGTGCCCCGCACCGGGGAGTCGGACGTCAAGACGCCCGAGATCATCGAGCGGATGCGGGTCGCCGGCCGGATCGCCGCGCAGGCGCTCGAGGAGGTCGGCAAGAACATCCGGCCGGGCGTCACGACCGACGAGCTCGACCGGATCGGGCACGAGTTCATGCTCGACCACGGCGCGTACCCCTCGACGCTGGGTTACCGGGGCTTCCCCAAGTCGCTGTGCACCTCGCTGAACGAGGTGATCTGCCACGGCATCCCGGATGACACGGTCGTCCGGGAGGGCGACATCATCAACATCGACATCACCGCGTTCAAGGACGGCGTGCACGGGGACACCGACGCGACCTTCCTGGTCGGCGAGGTGGACGAGGAGTCACGGCTGCTCGTCGAGCGCACGCGCGAGGCGATGACGCGCGCCATCAAGGCCGTCCGCCCGGGCCGGCAGCTCAACGTCATCGGCCGGGTCATCGAGTCGTACGCCAAGCGGTTCGGCTACGGCGTCGTCCGCGACTTCACCGGACACGGCATCGGCACGACGTTCCACTCCGGGCTGATCGTGCCGCACTACGACGACCCGCACGCGACCACGATCATCGAGGCGGGGATGACGTTCACGATCGAGCCGATGCTGACGCTCGGCACGATCGACTACGAGATCTGGCCGGACCACTGGACGGTCGTGACGAAGGACCGCAAGCGCACCGCGCAGTTCGAGCACACGCTCCTCGTCACCGACGCGGGCACGGAGATCCTCACCCTCCCGTGAGATAAAGCGCGTCGCGGGTACGTACCGCGCCGTGGCCGACAGACTCGGGACGTACCGCAGCAAGCGTGACGCGCGCCGTACGCCGGAGCCGGTTCCGGGAGAGGGGCCGCTCCCCCGCGGGAACGACGACACGTTCGTGATCCAGGAGCACCACGCGCGGCGGCTGCACTGGGACTTCCGGCTCGAGCGCGACGGTGTGCTGGTGTCCTGGGCGCTGCCGAAGGGCGTACCGGACGATCCGCGGACCAACCATCTGGCCGTGCACACCGAGGATCATCCGCTGGAGTACGCGTCGTTCGCCGGGGAGATCCCGCAGGGCGAGTACGGCGGCGGTCAGGTCACCATCTGGGACCGCGGGACGTACGAGACCGAGAAGTGGACCGACCGCGAGGTCAAGGTCGTCCTGCACGGAAACCGGGTGTCCGGCCGATACGTCCTGTTTCGGACGAACGGCAAGAACTGGATGATCCACCGGATGGACCCGCCGGTCGACCCGGACGCCGACCCGATGCCGGAGAGGGTCGACCCCGTACGGCCCGAGGTGCGCGAACGCCTTCCCCGCCGCGCGGAGGCGTACGGCTTCGAGTTCGCGTGGGGCGGGCGCCGGTTGATCGTGTTCTCCGACCGCGGCACGACGCGCGCTCAGGACGCCGACGGCGACGCCGCCAAGGCCCCGTCCGGGCTCGGGGAGTCGCTCGCCGCCCACCGGGTCGTCCTGGACGGCGAGGTGGCCGTCGTCGAGGACCACGAGACCTACATGATCTTCGACGTGCTCCACCTGGACGGCCGCTCGCTGCTCGACGAACCGTACCAACGGCGTCGGGAGCTCCTCGAAGGCCTGCGTCTCGCCGGGCCCCGGTGGCAGACCGCGCCCTGCTTCGACGACGGCGAGGCGGTGCGGGCGGCCGCCCGGCAGCAGCGTCTGCCCGGGGTCGTCGCCAAGCGTCTCGACGCGCCCTACCGCCCGGGGAAGGCCGACTGGCGTCTCATACCGGCGGAATGAGGGACGACACCCCCGATCCGTCGTCGTGACCCGATCCTGTCAAACGTTCTGTCCGAATCAGGACGAATCAGCATTAAAACGGAAATCTCCCTAGCCGGAATGTCAGTGGCTAATTACGCTACGGTCGTCATTCCCATGCACCTGGAGGCAATACGTGGGCGGTTCCCGCTTCCCCTTCCCCACACCGGGAGAGCCGATCCTTCACACCTATGCCCGGCTCCGTGATGCCGGGCCCGTCGTTCCCATCGAGCTTCCAGACGGCGTCCACGCGTGGGCGGTCAACAGCTACGACGCGCTCGCGGACGTGTTCGCCCGAGACAACAAGGTGTTCTCCGCGGACCCGCGGCACTGGACCGCCCTGCACGACGGCAGGGTGCCCGAGACCTGGCCGCTGCGTCCCCTCGTCTCCGGCGACCACCTTCAGGTCAAGGACGGCGTGGACCACCGGCGGCTGCGGACCCTGATCGCCCGGGCCTTCACGGCCGCCCGGGTGGAGGCGATGGGGCCCCGGATCGCCGAGATGACGGCCGAGCTCATCGACGGCATCGCCGCGGCCGGAGACGGCGTCGACCTCGTGCCCGCCCTCACCGAGACGTTGCCGATGTCGGTCATCTGCGACCTGTACGGCGTCCCGCACGACGAACGGGCCCAGCTGCGCGGCTGGACGACCACGCTGCTGTCGCACACCGCCACCGGCGAGGAGGCCGCCGCCGCCAATGCGGCGCTGAACTCCTACCTGGCGTCGCTGGTCGATCTCAAACGCCGCGAACCGGGGGACGACCTGACGACCGGGCTCGTCCGGGCGCACGACGACGAGGACCGTCTCTCCGACGACGAACTCGTCAGCGCCCTGTGGGTCATGCTCATCGCCGGCCACGAGACGACCGTTCACCTGCTCGGCAACGCCATCATCACCCTGTGCGCCCACCGGGATCAGCTCGCCCTGGCGATCGAACAGGACCTGTGGCCCAAGGTGGTCGAGGAGACCCTGCGCTATGGCGGCCCCGTGCTCGGCTCGCCGTTCCGGTACACCATGACCGACACGATCCTGGCGGGCGTGCCCGTCCCCGCCGGTGAGGCCCTCTGGCTGAGCCTGGCGCTCCACGGGACGGAACACGGACGGTACGGCGACACGGCCGACCGGTTCGACATCACGCGCGAGCAGAACGGTCACCTGGCGTTCGGGTTCGGCCCGCACTTCTGCGTCGGCGCGCCGCTGGCCCGGCTGGAGAGCCGCATCGCCCTGAAGGCGCTGTTCGAGCGCTTCCCGGAGCTCAGCCTGGCCACCGACTCCGACGCCATTCAGTACAACCCGTCCGCCATCACGCACGGGCCGTTGTCCCTGCCGGTGAACCTCGGCCCGGCGCGGGAGCGCGCCACGGAGGAACGCCTGCCGGAGCCCGCCTGACCTTCCGATGAGCGCGCTCTCCGGGACGCGTTCACGTCCCCCCGGACCCGGTCCTGACCGGGTCCGGGCCATGGCGCGTCCACACTCCGGACTGATTCGGGTCGATCGTGGAACCGCTCCGGCGCGTCGCGCGTCCGTACTCCCCGAAGCGGGCTACAGTCCGCGCGTGTCAACAAAGCGGGTGATCTTCACATGATGGGCCATACGCACGCGCTGGCCGGGGCTGCGGCCTGGTTCGGGACCGCGCCGTTCCTCGCGGACTACGGCATGCGGATGACTCCCGGCCAGATCGCGGCCGGAGCCGTCGTCTGCGCCGGGGCGGCGCTGCTTCCCGACCTCGACCACCACGACGGAACGATCGCCAACACGTTCGGCCCGGTCACCCGCGTCCTGTGCAAGGGCATCAGCGTGGTGTCCGGCGGGCACCGGCACGCGACGCACTCGCTGCTGTTCTGCGCGCTCATGGCGATCGGCGCCGACTTCCTGTCGGAGAGCGTCGTCCAGGCGTGGTGGGTGATGATGTTCCTGCTCATCGGCCTGGGGTTGCAGGGGATCGGGATCGGGGTGCCCAAGAAGGAGCACTTCGACGCGCTGCTCAACGCCGCGATCGCCGGCGGGCTGACCTTCCTCATGGCGAACATGAAGTTCACCGGGCCCGGTCTGGGCACGCACGGCTACACGCTGGGGTGGGCCGGATTCGCGGTGGGACTCGGCTGCCTCATGCACGTCATCACCGACTCCATCACGCCGCAGGGCTGCCCCGTGTTCTGGCCCATCCCCTGGCGGCTCGCGATCCCGATCGTGCCCCGCACCAACGGGAAGGTCGAGCTGTGGGTGGTCACGCCCCTGCTCACGCTCAGCATCGTGATCCTCGGCATCCGGTCGTCGGCCGGTTCCTTCGCCGCGCACTGGCTCACGCACAACGGCGGCTGACACTCTCGCTCACATACGCCGTCGGCGGGCACCCCTGGTACCCGCCGACGGCGTTTCCGTTGACGCGCTCCCTACCGCTTCACCCGGTGACCTGCTGGGAAGAGCAAAGATGTGGGACACATGACACGGTGCGGCGCGGCCGTGATCACCGGACTGGTGCTGGTCGCCGGGTGCGGTGACGGCGACGCCAACAAGACGAACGCGGCCGCGACCTCTCCGGCCCCCGGCGCTCCACCGCCGGTCCAGGGGTACGCCGGCCAACTGGAACAGGCGTACGAGCAGGTCGTCAAGGCGGTGCTGCCCTCGGTGGTCCAGATCGACACCGACTCGGGCCTCGGGTCCGGCGTCATCTACGACAACAGGGGCGACATCGTCACGAACGCCCATGTCGTCGCCGGGGCCAACCGGCTGACGGTGACCACCGCGACCGGCAAGAAGGCGCTGCCCGCGACGCTCATCGGCCAATACGCCCCGAACGACCTGGCGGTCGTGCGGGTGAGCAACGGGACGCTGAAACCCGCGCGCTTCGGCGACTCCAGCCGCCTGACGGTGGGCCAGATCGTCCTCGCCATGGGGAATCCGCTCGGCCTGTCGGGCAGCGTGACCAACGGCATCGTCTCCGCCGTCGGGCGCACGGTGTCCTCGCCGCGCGAGGGCGCCTTCCCCGGCGCGACGATCGCCGGAGCGGTGCAGACGAGCGCGCCGATCAACCCGGGCAACAGCGGCGGCGCGCTGGTGACCCTGAACAACGAGGTGATCGGCATCCCCGCCCTCGCGGCCTCCGACCCGCAGATCGGCGGCGCGGCCGCGGGCATCGGCTTCGCGATCCCCAGCAACACGGTCAAACTGATCGCCGATCAGCTCATCAAGTCGGGCCGCGTGACCAACTCGGGCCGGGCCGCGCTCGGCGTCACCATCCGGAACGTCGCCGACCTGGCGGGCAACGTCATCGGCGTCGGGGTGGCGTCGGTGACGAAGGGCGGCCCCGCCGACCGGGCCGGGATCCGCCCCAACGACATCATCGTCTCGGTCAACGGCGCCAAGACGCCGACGACCGCCGAGCTGTCGGACGTCCTGGCCGTGCTGAAGCCCGGCGACAAGGCGCAGGTCGTGGTCCAGCACCCGGACGGCAGCAAGACCACGACCACGGTCACCCTGGGCCAGCTGCCGGGCTAAGGGGTGCCCTGGCTAAGGGGTGCCCTGGCTTAAGGCGTGTCCGGCTAAGGGGTGTCCGGCTGCGCGGTCCCTGGAGGCGTACGGGAGGTCCTCAGGCGAACCCGGTCAGCGCGCGGTCGGTGACCTCGCTCAGCCGGGCGCGGACCTTCGGGTCGTACGCGTCGCGGTGCGCCCGGGAGCGCCTCATGCCGTCGAAGAACCCGCCCGTTCCGGCATCCTCGGTGACGAGCCGCAGCACGGCGTCGCCGCCCTCCTCGACCGTCGACCATGGGGTGACGCCGGCTTCGCGGACCATGGCGGTGTCCATGTAGGTCGCCGGGTGGATGCAGTTGACCGTGACAGCGTCCAGCCGATCGGCCAGGTCGAAGGTCCAGGCGGCGAGCGCCAGCTTGCTGCGGCAGTACGCGAGGGTGCCGCTGTAGCGGCGGCCCATCGTCAGGTCGTCGAAGTCGATCGTGTCCTGGCCGAGCGATCCCTCGTTGACGATCCGGGCGCCCGGTCCCAGCGCGGGCAGCAGCAGGCGCGTGAGCAGTACGGGCGCCAGGTAGTTGACGGCCCAGTGCAGCTCGTGCCCGTCGGCGGTGAGCCGGCGGTCCGTGCCACTGCCGACGCCCGCGTTGTTGATCAGCACGTCCAGCCCTGCGCCGTCGGCGCTCTCCGCCGCGAGGTCGGCACGGACACGGTCGGCGAGGTCGCGCACCTCGGCGAGCGACGCGAGGTCGGCGACGTACGGCCGGCCGCCGGTCTCCGCCGCGACCGCGTCGAGTTTCGTCCGATCACGGCCGTGTAGCAGAACGGTCATGCCCCGCTTGGCCAGGTGCCCCGCGAGGTACCGTCCCACGCCGGCCGTGGATCCGGTGATCAGTACTGTGGTCATGGTCCGATCCTCGTACGCGGTGCGGTGCCGGTACCAGGGCACGCCGGTCCTGGTATGACGGCCACCACTCACGGCCGGAAGTCGATGCGGTCGTGCTGGAAGTCGAGGGTGACGCTGCTGAAACGGCGGAGTTCGTCCGAGCCGAGCAGCCCGGACACCCCCATGCCGAGGTCGACGACGGCGAGCGAGCGGGCCCGGAGCGGGAGGCCGCCGATCGTCCACTGCCGTACCTTGACGATCGGCACGGTACCGCTGCCGGTGACGCCCTGGACCCGGTGCTGCTGCCCCGTACGCGGCAGCCCGAGCCGGCGGACGAGGCTGCGGTCCACGGAGGAGTTCGACGACCCGGTGTCCAGGACGAACTCGTACGGGCCTCGGCCGTTCACCCGCACCGGAACGAAGACCAGCGTGCCGTCGCCGCTGTTGACGACCCGCATGGGGAGCGAGAAGGCGCTGCCGGTCTCCACCGGCGAAGGCGCCGCCCCCAGCGGCGAGGGCAGCGACGATATGGGGACCGAACCGGCGGGGCGCGACGCGTGGGCCGCGGGCCGGGCCTGTGTCTCGGCGCAGCCGACGGCGACGGGCAGCGCGGCCGCCAGCAGCAGCCTGATGATCATCGTGCGGGACACAGGGACGGACGTTCCCGTCGATGGGCGGGCTAACCCGGGTCACGAAAGAAGCTGGCCGGATCTTGGCGGCCGGAAATGGACCGCGAACGTCAGGCGTCGCAGCCGGGCATGGGCCGTGGAGATCAGGCCTCGCGGCCGGGACGGGACCGCGGAGATCAGGCGTCGCGGCCGGCACGGGATTGCGGAGGTCAGGCGTCGCGGCCGGGCGGGAGGACGCGGGCGGCCAGGTCCAGGACCCCCGCGCGGATGCGTTCCCAGTCGTGGCCGTCGGCGCGCAGCGCGTGGACGAGGTCCGCCGACAGCGCGGCCAGGAGCACGTGGGACAGGTGGTCGGCGTCGGCGCTCGGGTCGGCCTCACGGATGAGGATCGCCAGGTGACGATGCCAGAACCGGTAGCTTCCGATGCGGTAGCGGGCGCCCGGCACGGCGGTCTCGGAAAGCCGCAGCACGTCTAGGTGGCCGCCGAGGTAGTCGACGTAGGCGTCGAGGAAAGCCGTGATCCGCTCCGCGGCCGGGACCCCGGGGCCGAGCGGCGGCGGGCCCGACAGGATCCCTTCCTGGAGTTCGCGCTCCCGATCGTCGAGGAGGGCCACCGCCAGACCCGACTTGTCGCCGAAGCGCCGGAAGACCGTGCCCTTGCCGACCCCGGCCTCGCGGGCGACGGCGTCCATGCTCACGCCGTCCACGCCGTGCACGGCGAACAGCTTGGCCGCGGCGTCGAGCACGAGCCGCCGGTTGCGCGCGGCGTCGGCCCGTTCGGTCGGCCTCCGGGCCGCCAGCGACGACAGCTCGACGTCCTCCGGCATCCGCACTCCCTCACTCGGTCGATCCCTCGACATTCGGACCATAGTCCGGTAGCGTCCCCGATATCAACCGGACTGCGGTCCGATTACTGAAGGGATCACCATGACCGCGCTCATCTCCCGCGACGACCTGCGTGCCGCCATCGAGGCCGGCACGGTGACCGTCGTCGACGCCCTGCCCGAGTCGTACTACGCGCAGCAGCACCTGCCCGGCGCGCTCAACCTCGTCGAGGACGAGGTCGACGCCCGCGCGGCGGACCTGCTGCCGAACCGGAACGCCCCGATCGTCACCTACTGCTCGAACGCCGCCTGCGGCAACAGCGAGGCCGTGGCGACCCGCCTGACGGGCCTCGGCTACACCGACGTCCGCAAGTACCGTGACGGCATCCAGGACTGGGCAGAGGCCGGCCTGCCGGTCGAGTCCGGAGCTCCCGCGGCCCGCTGATCGGCCGACACCGCCGAGCGGCCGCGGCCCGCCCCCACCCGGCCGCCGAGGTGTCCCCTCCGGCCCGCCGTCGCCCGGCCGCTCAGGCGTCTCCTCCGGCCCGCACCCGCCCGGCACCCAGACGGTCGACCCTGTCCGCCCTCGCCCGGCCACTCGGACGTCCCCTCCGGCCCACACCCGCCCAGCACCCAGACGGTCGACCCTGTCCGCCCTCGCCCGGCCACTCGGACGTCCCCTCCGGCCCGGCACCTCGCGGCGCGGCAGAGGTCACCCCGGCCTGACCTCTCGCGGCATTCAGAGGTCACGCCGGCCCGGGCTCATCCCGCGCTCAGGTACCGGCCTCGGCCGCTCGTACGCGCTCGATGACGGGGGCGAACGCCTCCATGTACGCGCCGTGCACCGTGTAGTACGTAAGGCCGTAGCGCTCGCGATACCGCAGGATCCGCTCGGCCATCTCGTCGACGGTGCCGATCAGGACGAAGGGCGTTTCGAGGATCTCGTCGGCGCTCAGGGTGCGCCCGAACCGCGCGCTCACCTCCTCGGCGGCCGCCCGCCGATCCTTCGTCTCCAGCACGATCTGGACGAGCGCCTGCCACTCGACCTCGTCCGCCCGCTCGCCCGCGCATTCGCGCGCGTAGCGGACGCGTTCGTCCGTCTCGGCCGCCGTGGCGAGGCGGAACGTCCCCGGGGGCTGGCCCTTGACCTGGTACGTCCCGGCGATCCCGACGATGTCGGCGCGTTTCGCGGCGACGCGCAGGATCCGGTCCCCCGTGCCGCCGATCAGCAGCGGCGGCCCGGAGCCGTCGAACCCGCGCCGCTGCACCGGTGCGAGCGCCGGGAGCCCCATCGCCTCGCGGAGCGCGGCCTGCTGTTCGAAGCCGTCCGCGGCGAAGAGCCGGGCCAGTTCGTCGATGGTCGCCTCGAGACGGTCGGCCCGGGCGCCGAAGGGCTCCCACGGGATGCCGGCCTCGTCGAACTCCCATTTCATGTGCCCCGCGCCGAGGCCCAACTCCAGCCGGCCGTCCGTGAGGACGTCCGTGGTGGCCACCTCCCGCGCGAGCAGGGCCGGATTCCAGAAGCCGGCGTTCAGCACGAGCGTGCCGACCCGGAGGCGCTCGGTCGCCGCGGCCGCGGCGACCAGCGACGGGAACGGTGCGGGCATGCCGAGGTGGTCCGCGGCGAACACCGTGTCGTAGCCGTACCGCTCACCCTGCCGGCAGGTCTCGATGAGCGCCGCGTGGGATTCGAGGCCGAGGAGGTTGAAGGAGAACCGGAATCCGCTCATGACGATCACCCTGACTCACGACCGCACGGCGGGCAAAGCCCTTCGCCTCAGGGCGAACCCGTCAGTCCTGGCTCTGTGCCCGCTTGTCCAGCGACGCCAGGTAGGCGTTGTAGTCGGCCAGTTCGTCGTCCTCCTTGCGCGCGGCCGCCCGGTCGGCGCGGCGCTCCTCGCGGCGCGCCACCCGCTGGTCCTCCGCGAACCACTGGAACACCATCGCGATCAGCACGATGAACGTCGGGATCTCCCCGAACGCCCACGCGATGCCGCCTCCGGTGTGCTGGTCGGAGAGGATCGACGGCCCCCACGACCGGTGCAGCGAGTTGTACCAGCCCTGGGCGATCGGCTGCCCCAGCTCCATCAGCGCGATGCCGAAGAAGGCGTGGAACGGCATGGTGACGAACAACAGGATGATCTTGGCGACGAACGGCATCCGGCGCGGCGTCGGATCGATCCCGATGAGCACGTAGAAGAACAGCGTGCCGGCGACCAGGAAGTGCACGAGCATCGCGAGGTGGCCGACGTGGGCGCGCATGAGGTAGCCGAACAGCCCCGTGAAGTACAGCACGTACGTGCTGCCCATGAAGATGATCGTCGCGGTGGCCGGGTGGGCGATGAACGCCATCCCCCGGCTGTTCAGGATGGCGGTCAGCCATTCGCGCGGTCCCCGGTCACCGCGGATCGCGGCCGGCTTGAGCGCGCGCAGCGCCAGCGTCACCGGGGCGCCCAGCACCAGGAAGATCGGGGTCAGCATGGACAGCACCATGTGCTGGACCATGTGCACGCTGAACAGCACCGGAGCGTACGTCGCGGCGCCCGTCATCGTCACCGCCACGATCGTGACCAGGCCGACGAACCAGGCGGCGGTCCGGGTCATGGGCCAGCGGTCACCGCGGCGGCGCAGCCGCATCACCCCGGCGACGTACAGGCCGCCGAGCACGACGACGAGGACGGCGAAGAACAGGTCGGGCCGCCACAGCGTCGCCAGCCGGGTGAGGCTCACCGGCGCCGGCATGTCGAAGCCCAGGAGGCTGCGTACGGGGGTCTCTTCGGTCGTGGGCGCCGGCGGAGCGGTGCGGGCGAGCGCGACCGCGACTCCCATCGTGGCGGCCATCACGAACGCCTCGACGGCGACGAGCCGGACGAACGGCCACGGCGGGCGCACGACCGACGGCCGCGCGTACCCCTTGGGGTTGTGCGCCATGATCGCCGGAAGCGTGCGTTCGCGGTGCAGCCAGCCGAGCACGCCCAGCGTCGTGAACAGGACCGCCTTGACCAGGATCAGCCGGCCGTAGTCGCTGGTGAACATCTGGGTCGGAGTGGGGACGCGGGAGATCGCGTTGGCGACGCCGCTGACCCCGACGGCGACGAAGCACCACAGCGCCATCCGGCTGAACCGGTGGGCGGCCACCCCGAGGTGGTCGCCGTCATGCGCGGCGTGCCAGCCCAGGAGCAGCAGCCCGCCCACCCAGGGCGCGAGCGCGACGACATGCATGGCGAGGCCGCTGATGGCCAGCTCGTGGTTGGGCGAGGACGCCGAGTGGCCGGTCAGCGGGGGCGGCAGCAGCGCGACGAGCGCGGCGACGAGCAGGCCGGCCGCGCTGCCGGGCGTGGCAGCGGTCCGGGCCAGCAGCGCGATCATCGCGGTCAGCAGCACGACGATCATCAACGCCGTGCCCTGCGGCAGCTGACCGACGTAGCTGGTGAGCTCGTTCCCGCCGGCGACGGTGGCGACGGGCTCGCCGAGAATGTCGGAGACCGTGAAGATCAGTGTGGCGGCGGCCCCGGCCGCCCAGACGGCGGCGATCCAGGAGGCCCCCCGCAGGTAGCGCACGGCCTGCGGGTCGAGCACGCCCTTGACCGAGGGCAGCAGGACGACGGCGCCCAGCAGCGCGCCGACGGTGAGGGTGCCGCCGAGGTCCATGGTCAACCGGGCGACCGGGAGGCCCCACCGGGTGAGCGTGCCCGCGTCGGCGAGCCCGCTGATGACCTTCTCGCGGACCGCTCCGCCGGCGACCAGCGCGATGAGAAGGGCGGCGAGGCTGGTGAGCCCGACGAGCGCCGCCGCGATGTACGGCCGATGGCTACGCACGGGAGACCGCGGCCCGGAGTCGGACGGCCGGGCGAGGCGCACCGGCGCGGGCGCCGCCCAAGCCGAGGCGGGCGCCGACCGAGGCAGGGTGGGCGTCGGCCAAGCCGGGGCGGGCGTCGGCCAAGCCGGGGTGGGCGCCGACGGAGCCGGAGCAGGCGTCGGCCGCGCCGAAGCGGGCGTCGAGCGAGCCGAAGCCGGTGCCGGCCGAGCCTGGGTGGGCGACGACCGCGCCGAAGCGGGCGTCAGCCGAGCCTGGGTGGGCGTCGAGCGAGCCGAAGCCGACCGAGCCGGAATAGGCGTCGGCCGCGCCGGAGTCGGCGTCGAGCAAGCCGGAGCGGACAACGGCCAAGCCGGGGCGGGCGGCGGCGAAGCCGCGGCGGCGCTCGGGCGGCGAGAGGTTCATCATGGCGAAGGAGGCGGTCTCTCCGGGTCGGCAGGTGTTCCCGGGGCGCTCACCGCTCTGGGCGTGCTCCGCGTGCGGCCTCGTGCCCCGGCCGCCGCTCGCCCGCTCGTCAGGATCGCTCCCCGGACCTCCTCAGCTTATTCACCCTCCGGCGCCCGGTGGATACGGGTCGCCCGGACGGCTCCTTGCCTCCTCCGGCCGCCCGGTTCTTCACAGGCCGGCGCCCGGTGGATACGGGCCGGCCGGACCGCCCCTGACCTCCTCCGGCCGCCCGGTCCCTCACAAGCCGGCGCAGGCCAGCGCCCGCCGGTACGCGTCGGCCCGCTGCTGCGGGGAGCCGGCGTCCGACAGCAGCTCGGCGAGCCGGAACCAGCCCTGCGCCGCCTCGCGGGAGGGCCCGATCTCCCTGAGGCAGGTCATGGCACGCTCCAGCGTGGCCGCCGCCTCGTCCGGGCGGCCGAGCCGCAGGGTCGCCTCGGCGAGTGCGATCAGGGCTCCGGCGGTGGCCGGCCGCGCGTCGTTCCCCAGGAGTTCCAGCGCTTCGTTCGCCCGGTCGACGGCCCGCTGAGCCTCGCCCGTCGCGAGCTCCGCGCGGGCGAGTTCGGTGAGGCACCAGGCGACGTCGAGGTCCGCCGCCCCGGTCGCGGTCAGCTCGTGGAGGGCGCGTTCGAGCTCGTCGCGGGCGCGCCGCGCGTCCTGCGGCCGGGCCAGCAGCATGAGGGTGGCGTACTCCCTCCGCAACCGGCTCACGTCGCGCAGGTCCGCCGCCTCTCCCAGGAGGGACAGCGCCCGTTCCCCGTACGTCGCCGCCGTGTCGAAGTCGCCCTGGTGCTTGGCGACGAGGGCGGTCTCCCAGTAGGCGGCCATGCGGGCGGCCGGGCTGCCGGTCGCCTCCGCCTGGTCCAGCAGCCGGTCGGTCAGCTGCCGGGCGCTGACGAGGTCGCCGCGTTCGAGGTAGACGCCGACGAGGGTGCCGCCGAGCTTGACCGTCTCGTCGCTCCACGGCCCCTCTTTGGCGGTCACCCGCGCGAACGCGCGCTCGGCCAGAGCAGCGCTCTCCGCCAGGTCGCCCTTCTCCCGGTGACTTCGGGCGGCGGCGACGTTGACCCGGATCCATTCGTCGGTGTCGTACTCCGGTGACAGGTCCGACCCGAGGGCGGCGAACTCCCGCAGCGCCTCGTCCAGCGCGCCTGCCGCCTCGAGGGCGAGCGCGTGTCCCCACCGGGCCCGGCGCGCCGACTCGGGCAACGCGGCCAGCGCCGGGTCGGCCAGCAGTTCGGCGAACCGGTCGCGCGCCTCGGTCGCCCGGCCGTTCCGCAGGGCGGTATCAGCGCGGTCGAGGGTCGTCTGCAGCCGCTCCTGCGTGGCCTCGTCGATGCCGCTCGAGAGGTAGGACGCCGAGCAGCCGAGCTTGCGGGCGAGGAGCCGGACGACATCGGGAGTCGGGGTGCGCTTCCCGCTCTCGATCAAGGAGACGTAGCTGTCGGACAGCTCGGGAAGAGCCAGCTGCGCCTGGGAAAGACCCTTGCGCATCCGCGCCCAGCGGATGCGCTGTCCGAGCGATTGATGACTATCCACATTGACCCACTTTTACGAAAACAATCAACTAAGAATCAGGAGGGTTTGTTGAATCCATGGCGCGGATCACGAGGCCTCGCGGGCTTTGCCCCCGCAGGCGGGACGTTCTCCCGCCGACCAGCGACACTTCGACGATCACGCCCCCTAGCAGCGGCCGATCGATCGACCCGCTCGGCCCGATCTGCGGCACTGAAGACACTTGTACCAGAAAGGATAGTTTTCGCTGCCTTCTTACAGAAGACTCTTGGACGACTTTCGAAACCCGGCGACGGCGATCCACTGCCGGGAACGCGCGCCGCAGGCGGCCGATCCGCCCACCGGCCCCGGCAAAGCAGGACGACGATTCGTCCCATTTCATACATAGATCCGAAACGTCCCGCTGGCACGTGCCGTACGAGCAGGCGGGTGCCGCACCCTACCGGCCGCCCGCCTGCGGGGGATCCGTACCTTGCATACCGATGGGTCCGGAAGACCACGTCAACGACTAGTCTTCCGACGTCACCCCTGCGGCCCGCGACCCGTGCGATCCCGTTCATGATCGATTCGTCGGAGGCCGTGCTGAGTCGCGACCCCTGCGAAACGGAGCCCCGAATGACGACGCGGCTGGAGGCCGGAGGTCCCCTCGACCGCTTCTTCGACCTGACCGCACGCCGGACCACGGTGGCGCGGGAGGTACGCGGCGGCATCACCACGTTCGTGGCGATGGCCTACATCATCCTGCTGAACCCCATCATCCTCGGCAGCGCGGAGGACGTGAACCACGCGCACCTGTCGATCCCCCAGCTGACCACCATGACCGCGCTGGCGGCTGCGATCTCCACCCTCATCATGGGCCTGGTCGGCAACGCGCCACTGGCCCTCGCGTCCGGGCTGGGCATCAACGCGGTCGTCGCCTTCCAGGCCGCTCCGCACATGACCTGGCCGCAGGCCATGGGCCTCGTCGTGCTCGAGGGCGTGGTCATCGTGATCCTGGCCGTCACCGGATTCCGCGAACGGATCATGAACGCCATCCCCCTGGCGCTCAAGCACGCCATCGCCGCGGGCATCGGCGCCTTCATCGCCCTGATCGGCATGGTCGACTCCGGCTTCGTCGGCAAGGGCGAAGGCACTCCCCTGACCCTCGGGTCCGGCGGCCACCTCGCGGGCTGGCCGGTCGTCGTGTTCGTCATCGGAGCGCTGCTGATGATCGTGCTGTACGTCCGCCGCGTCCCCGGAGCGATCCTGCTGAGCATCGCGGTCGCCACGGTGCTCGCCATCGTCATCAACAGCAACACCACGATCGCCGCCAAGGCATGGGGCACGGTCGTGCCGAAGCTGCCTTCCAAGCTCGTCTCGACCCCCGACTTCGGGCTGCTGGGCAAGGTCGACATCTTCGGCGGCTTCGGCCGGGCCGGCGTGCTCACGGCCCTGGTCGTGCTGTTCACCCTCGTGCTGAGCGGCTTCTTCGACGCGATGGGCACGATCCTCGGGCTCACCGAGGAGGCCGGGCTGCTCGACGAGGAGGGACGCGTGCCGGGGCTGGGGCGCATCCTCGCCGTGGACGGCACCTCGGCGATGATCGGCGGCCTCACCAGTTCCTCCGCCGGCACCGTGTTCGTCGAGTCGGCGGCGGGCATCGGCGAGGGCGCTCGCACGGGGCTGGCCAACATCGTCACCGGGCTGCTCTTCGCCGCGACGCTGTTCCTCACCCCGATCGCGGCCGTGGTGCCGGCGCAGGCCGCCGCGCCCGCGCTCGTGATCGTCGGCGCCCTGATGATGACCCAGGTCGCCAAGATCGGCTGGTCCGACCTGGACATCGCGATCCCGGCCTTCGTCGCGATCGTGATGATGCCCTTCACGTACTCCATCACCAACGGCGTCGGCGCGGGCGTCATCGCGTACACCCTCATCCAGACCGCCCGCGGCCGGTGGGCCGGCTGGCTCCTGTGGCTCATCTCGGTCGTCTTCGTCGCCTACTTCGGCATCAACGTGATCGAGCGGATCTTCGGCATCTCCTGACGCCGCGTCCTGACGGCCCCGGGAGCCGATGGCGCCCGGGGCGGTCAGCGCACGCGGCGTACGGACGACGAAGAGACCGCGCACCGGCGCGGATCACCGGTGCGCGGCCCGAGGAGCACGGCACACCGGCCGACATCGCGGAGGCGGCCGGCGTCGCGCACATCGCGCACGCGGCCACCTCACTCGTCGCGTATGGATACCGTTAAGACCATAGGTGTGCCGGGAAGTCTGGTCGGCGCTGTCGTTGTCGTCCCCTTTTTAGGAAGAGGCAGCCGCCGTGGCAGACGTCGAAGCGTTCGGGCTCGCCGTTCTCGTGATCGCGCTCATCGGCACGGTGGCCGTGCTGTCCAACCGGTTCAGCGAACGCGCCCGGATCCCGGCACCGGCGATCTTCCTGGTGTGCGCGGCGATCGCCTCCGACCTGTGGCCCCGTCTCGGCTCGGTCTCCCTGCCGACGATCGAGAAGGTCGTCACCGTGGCGCTCGCCGTGATCCTCTTCGACGGCGGCATGCACATCGGCCGGCGCCGTTTCCGCTCGGCGGCCGCCGCCACGGTCTGGATCGGCGTCGCCGGAACGCTCGTCACCGTCGCGGCCCTCGCCCTGCTCACCCACTACGTGTTCGGCATGGACTGGCGCCTGGCCATGCTGCTCGGCACCGCCCTCGCCCCGACCGACCCGGCCGTGGTCTTCTCCGTGCTGGGCCGCCGGGAGATCGCCGGACGCACCGGCACCCTCCTGGAGGGCGAGTCCGGGGCCAACGACCCGGTCGGCATCGCGCTGCTCGTCGCCGTGCTCGGCGCGACCGGCGGCGGGCTGTCGGCGGTCGGCCACGTCACGGTCGCGTTCCTCCAGCAGATGGTGATCGGGGCCGCCGTCGGCGTCGCGGGCGGGATGCTCCTGCTGGCCTTCATGCGGCGCGTCCCGCTCCCCAGCGAGGGCCTGTACGCGCTGCGGGTGCTGTTCGGCGCGCTGGTGATCTACGGGCTGGCGACCGTCGCGCACGGTTCGGGCTTCCTCGCCGTCTTCGCCGCCGGCATCCTGCTCGGCGACGAGCGCGCCCCGTACAAGAGGGAGATCGAGCGGTTCCACTCGTCGCTGGCGAGCCTCGCCGAGATCGTCGCCTTCATCATGCTCGGCCTCACGATCAGCCTGCGCGGCCTCGGTGACGGTGGAGCGTGGTGGATCGGCCTCATCATCGCCGCCGCGCTGGCCTTCGTGATCCGGCCGGTGTTCGTCGGGCTCCTGCTGTGGCCGGTGCGCCTGCGGCGGAACGAGCGGATCTTCGTGCTGTGGACCGGGCTGAAGGGAGCGGTGCCGATCCTGCTCGGCCTGTTCATCCTGCAGGAGGGACTGCCCGGCGTCCGGCGCGCCTACGAGATCATCTTCGTGGTGGTCGCGTTCTCGGTGACCGTCCAGGGCGGCCTGGTGCCGGAGCTCGCCCGCCGGCTGCGCATTCCCCTGCGCGTCGTCGAGCCCGAGCCGTGGAGCCTGGGCGTGCGGTTCCAGGAGGAGCCGGAGGGCCTCCACCGATACCAGGTGAGGGCGGGCTCGGCCGCCGACGGCATGACCGTCGACGAGCTGCCCTGCGGCGAGGACGTCTGGGTCAGCTTCGTCATCCGGGGCGGCCGCCTGGTCCCGGTGCGCGCCGACACGCTGATGCGGGCCGGAGACGAGGTGCTGGTCCTGGCCCCCGACACCCCGGACCTGGAGGCCATCTTCACCCGCCGGCGGAACGACTCATCGGCGGGCTGACAGTGTGTCAGCATCCTTGGCCATGCGGATACAGATTGGTGCCGCCGCTATGGCCGCCGCGCGGCCACTCTTAGGGGAGAAGCACCCTGAGGAGGAAACGTGAAGGTCGGCGTACCCCGCGAGATAAAGAACCACGAATACCGCGTGGCCATCACGCCGGCGGGCGTGCACGAGCTGGTCCGGCACGGCCACGACGTCCTCATCGAGCGCGGAGCCGGCACCGGTTCGTCGATTCCGGACGAGGACTTCATCGGCGCCGGGGCCAAGATCCTGGAGACCGCCGACGACGTGTGGGCGGCCGGCGACCTGATCCTGAAGGTCAAGGAGCCCATCGCCGACGAGTACCACCGGATGCGGAAGGGCCAGACGCTCTTCACCTACCTGCACCTGGCGGCCTCGCGCGCGTGCACCCAGGCCCTGCTCGACGCCGGCGTGACCTCCATCGCGTACGAGACGGTCCAGCTGCCGAACCGGTCGCTGCCGCTGCTCGCCCCGATGTCGGAGGTCGCGGGCCGGCTCGCGCCGCAGGTCGGCGCGTACAACCTGATGCGCTTCAACGGCGGACGCGGCGTGCTCCCCGGCGGGGTTCCCGGCGTCGCCCCGGCGAAGGTCGTCGTGATCGGCGGCGGCGTGTCCGGGCTGAACGCCGCCCAGATCGCCGTCGGGATGGGCGCGGACGTCACCGTGATGGACGTCAACGTCGACCGGCTCCGGCACATCGACGCGATCTACCAGGGCCGGCTGAAGACGCTGGTGTCGAGCGCGTACGCCATCGAGCAGCAGGCGCTCGGCGCCGACCTGGTCATCGGCGCGGTGCTGATCCCCGGTGCCAAGGCCCCGACGCTGATCTCCAACGAGCTGGTGTCCCGGATGAAGCCGGGCTCGGTGCTCGTGGACATCGCGATCGACCAGGGCGGCTGCTTCGAGGACTCCCACCCCACGACGCACGCCGACCCGACCTACAAGGTCCACGAGTCGGTCTTCTACTGCGTCGCCAACATGCCGGGCTCGGTGCCGAACACCTCGACGTACGCGCTGACGAACGTCACGCTCCCCTACGCCGTCGCGCTCGCCGACAAGGGCTGGCGTACGGCGCTGCGGGACGACCACGCGCTGGCGCTCGGCCTCAGCACCCACGACGGCGCGCTGGTCAGCGAGCCGGTCGCCGAGGCGCACGGCCTCCAGGCGACCGCGCTGGAGGACCTGCTCGCCTGACGACGTCGACACGAGCGCCCCGGCCGGCCGCTTGGGCCACCGGGGCGCTCGCACGTTCCCGCAGTGCCGCGTTCCCGCGGAGTCGCGGTGCCGCGGGAAGGCCGGGCAGCCGTCGTGACCGGGAACCGCGGACTCCCGGCACCGTACGAGGGCCGTTCACCGGGCCGGAGCCAGAGTGCGCGGCACCGTACGGAGGCCCGTCGCTCGAGGCGGAGTCAGAGCGTCCGTTCCGCGTCCCGTATCGTGCCCCCCATGGGGGAATTGATCCTGCTGCGACACGGTGAGACCGAATGGAGCCGCACCGGAAGGCACACCGGTCGCACCGATGTCGCCCTGACCGAGCGCGGCGAGGAACAGGCCAAGGCGCTGGCACCCCTCATCGCCGCCCGCGACATCGCGCTGGCCGTCGCGAGCCCGGCCCAGCGCGCCCGGCGTACGGCCGAACTGGCCGGGCTGACCGGCGTCGAGATCGACGACCGGCTCTGGGAGTGGGACTACGGCGCGTACGAGGGCCGCACCACGCCCGCGATCCGCGAGGAGCGGCCCGGCTGGTACCTGTGGGCGGACGGAGTGCCGGAGGGTGAGACCGTCGACCAGGTCGGCGCCCGGGCGGACGCCGTCATCGAGCGCGTCCGTCCGTACCTCACCGAGGGCGACGTCGCCCTCGTGGCGCACGGGCACGTGCTGCGCGTGCTGACGGCCCGGTACCTCGGCCTGCCGGCCGCCGACGGCCGGCTCTTCCGCCTCGACACCGGAACGATCTCCGCCTTGGGCGCCGAACACGAACGCCCCGTGATCAGCTCGTGGAACGTCCCCGCCCGGTAACCACCCGCCGCGCCCGCGAGGCACACGATTGCCGTCGCCGTTGACTCCTTGCCGCCGGTGTGGCCGGGCGATTGACGGAGTTGCCGGGATTGTGCGTCAACGGTGGCGGCAAAGCCCTGCGTCACCGGGTCGAAGCGCGTCGGCCGGGCCGTTCTGCGGTCGGCCGCCCTACGCCCGAGGCGAACGCGAGATCGGTCGTGCGTACTCGCGCCGTACGCTCGCGCCGTGAACGATCGTCGTACGGTCGGCGTCGGTGACGTGCGGCTGGCCTACCAGGTCTACGGGGCGCCGGCGGCCCCTCCCGTCGTGTTGCTGCACGCGCTCGGCGAGTACGGCTCGACCTGGCAGGAGACCGCGACGGGCCTCGCCGTCTCCCACCGCGTGTACGCGGTCGACCTGCGTGGGCACGGCGCGAGCGACCGGGCCGCCGCGTACTCCTTCGAGCTCATGCGCGATGACGTCGTCGCCCTCCTCGACGTCCTCAGGCTCGACCGGGTGACCCTCGTCGGGCACTCGATGGGCGCCACCGTGGCGTACCTGCTCGCCGGAAAGCACCCCGAACGCGTGGACCGCCTCGTCCTGGAAGAGCCGCCGCCGCCCGTCCCCGCCGATCCGCCGAGGCACCCACCCGAGCACCCGGAGGAGACCGAGGCGTTCGACTGGGCGGCGGTGGACGCGATCTACCGGCAGCGCAACGATCCCGACCCGGCCTACTGGGACGTGGTGGCCGCGATCACCGCACCGACGCTGGTGATCGCGGGCGGGCCCGGTAGTCCCCTCCCCCAGGACCAGATGGCACGGCTCGCGGAGACGATCCCCGACCACCGGCTGGTGACCATCGACGCCGGGCACCTCGTCCACGAGGAGAGACCCGAGGAGTTCGCCGCCGCGCTCGCCGCCTTCCTCTCGTAAGTCAGGGCCTGTCTCGAAGTCCCCGTCCGTGGCGACCGACGACAACGCGGCGAGGCGCCGCCTGGGCGCCGCGCAGTAGGAGAGACAGGCGCTAGGAGGCGGCGGGAAGGTCGGCGGTCCCTTCCCGGGTCAGGCGGCGGGCTCTGCGGGCGTCGGGCGAGTAGATCCACTGCTCGGGCACCACCTGAGTGCCCCGGTACAGCGCCTTCAGCGTGGTCGTGGCCCACAGGTCCTCGAGCGGCGTGGCCGGCAGGCCGTACATGCGGCGCGCCCAGCGCGGGAGGGTGGCGACGACGAGCGTCGCGATGCTCGGCGCGGCCAGTTTGAGCGGCAGCATCCGGCGCGGGACGGCGGGGTTGTACAGGCGCCGCAGGCCCTGCTTCGCCTCCTTGCACGCGTAGATCCTGGGCCGCATCTCCTCGTAGTACGCGCGCATCTCGGCGACCGAGGCGGGGATGTCGGCGGGGTCGAGGCCGACGACGGCGCCGGATCGGCGCTGCTCGTCGACGAACGCGTCGGCCTCCTCGGGCGTCAGCGGCACACCGGCGCGCAGGGCGATGTCGAGGTAGGAGTCGACCTCGCCCATGTGGACCCAGAGGAGGTTCTCCGGCTCGTCGATCCGGAAGATCTCCCCGGTGACCGGGTGGTAGCCGGTCAGCTTGGAATGGAGGCGGCGCACCCGGCGGCCCGTCCGCTCGACCTCCTCGAGGGTGCCGTACGTGCGGACGCGGACGAACTCGATCGTGCGGCCCAGCCGTGACCAGGCCGCCCGGGGGTCCATGAGGTCGGAGTTCTGCGCGGTGCCCCACATGGACGGCGGGTGCAGCGCCTGCAGGATGAGCGCGCGGAAGCCGCCCACCATCTGGACCGGCTCCCCCATCACCTTCCAGGTCACCGAACCGGGGCCGAACAGCCCGTGGTCCTCACTCATCGCCACCGCCTCGGGAGGTCCTGCCGACGCGGTACGACACGCGCCTTATGCAAGTAAATGATTATTTCCCCGGATCAAGGTTTTCACACGCAGGCGGACGCGAAGCAGCCTCACGGCCGGGCGGTCAGATCGTGGTCTGCTCGCGGACCCAGGCGAGGTAGTCGCCGCTGCCGGCGACGACCGGGGTCGCGATGATCTCCGGGGTGTCGTAGGAGTGCTGCTCGGTGATCTGCGCGGCCAGCGCCTCGAAGCGCTCGGCGGTGGTCTTGAACACCACCATCCACTCCTCGGCCGATTCGATCTCGCCCTCCCACCAATAGGTGCTGGCGATGGGGCCGACGAGCTGGGCCGCGGCGGCGAGGCGCCCGGTGACCGCCGAGCGGGCGATCTCGGCCGCCTCCTGGCGTGAGTCGGTGGTCGTCGTCACCTGGACGTACGCCTCGGCCATCAACGGCTCCCTTCTCCGCTCGATCGTAGCCCCGGCCGCCGCTCGCCTCCCGTAGTGATCACGTAATCATTCCGGAACGATCACGTGAGCGGCGGACGACACCGCCGGGTCGACGAGACGACCGGCGCGCTCATCGGCTCGGGCTGACGACCATGGCGCTGCCGCCGTGCCGGCGTACGGGCTCGGCGACGGCCTGGAGCCTGCCGCCGCCGAGGAACTCCACGCCGGCCGCCGCGCCGATCACGCCCGCGGGCGGGCCCGGGAACACCGCGAGGTCGTGCCCCTTGGCCTTGAGGGCGGCGCCGTACTGGTCGATGAAGGCCTGCTCGGCGAAGGTCTGCGCCGTGTTGCGCTGGGTGGCGCGCGGCGCGGCCACCGCCTGCGGCAGCGTCATGCCCAGGTCGATGCGGTTCAGCAGGATCTGCAGCACGGTGGTGATGATGGTGGAGCCGCCCGGGGAGCCGACCGCGAGGAACGGCCGCCCGTTCTTCAGCACGATCGTCGGCGCCATGCTGCTGCGCGGCCGCTTGCCCGCCGCGGGCAGGTTCGGGTCGGGGTAGCCCGCCGGGGTCGACGAGGTGAAGTCGAAGTCGGTCATCTCGTTGTTGAGGAGGAACCCGCGATGCGGCACCGTGATCCCGCTGCCGCCGAACTGCTCGAGCGTCAGCGTGTAGGAGACGACGTTGCCCCACCGGTCGGCGGTCACGAGGTGGGTCGTCTGCGGTCCCTCGTACGGCAGGTTCTGACCGGTTCCCTGCGGGGTGGCGCAGCCGTGGCCGTTCAGGTCGCCCGGGGGCACCGGGCTCTTGGCCGCCTCGTCCGGCTTGATGAGGCACGCCCGCGAACTGGCGAACCCGTCGGACAGCAGCGTCTTCAACGGCACGTCGACGTACGCCGGATCGCCGACGTACGCGCCCCGGTCGGCGTAGGCGAGCCGGGAGGCCTCGAGGTAGGTGTGCAGGGCCTGGACCGGGTCGTGGAGGTCGAACTGCTTCATGATGTTCAGCGCCTCGCCGACGGTCGAACCGCCGGAGGAGGGCGGGGCCATGCCGTAGACGTCCAGCCCCCGGTAGTTCACGTGCGTGGGGCTGCGCCGCAGGGCGTGGTAGGCGGCGATGTCGGAGGTCTCCATCACGCCGGGCCGGATGTTGCGCGTGGTGGCCGGGTCGACGGGCGGCTTGCGCACTGTGCCGGAGATCTCGGTGCCGAGCCCGCCGCCGTAGAACCAGTCGACGCCGCGCCGGGCGATCTGGCGGTAGGTGTCGGCGAGGTCCGGGTTGCGGAAGGTCGATCCGACGGCCGGCGGCTTCCCGCCGGGCAGGAACAGCTCCCGCGTCGGCACGATGTCCTTGAAGCGATCGGCGTTGAGCGCCGTCTGGTCGTAGAACTCCTGGTCCACCGTGAAGCCGTGGTCGGCCACGCCGATCGCGGGCCGTAGCAGGCTGCCGAGGCTACGGCTGCCGAAGCGGCTCAGGGCGCTGTCCCACGTGGCGAGGGTGCCGGGCACGCCGACCGACAGGCCGCTCGTCACGGCCTCGTCGAACGACAGCGGCTTGCCGGTCTTCGGGTCGATGAAGAAGTCCTTGGTCATCTTCGCCGGCCCGGTCTCCCGGCCGTCGATGGTGGAGACCTTGTGGGTCCGCGCGTCGTAGTAGGTGAAGAAGCCTCCGCCGCCGATCGCCGCGACGTACGGTTCGGTCACGCCGAGCATCGCCGCGGTGGCGACCGCCGCGTCCACCGCGTTGCCGCCGCGCCTCAGCACCTCGATGCCGGCCTTGGTCGCGTCGAGGTCGACGCTGGAGACCGCACCGCCGTATCCCACCGCGGTCGCCTGTTTCCCCTGGGGCGGGGCCACGGCCGGCTGCCCGGACGCGGTGCGTGCCTCGGCCGGCGCGGTGAGGGTCGCCAAGGCGAGGGCGGCGAGCCCGAGAACGGCGTTTCTGCGGCGCATGGAGTTCTCCTGACCCACGGTGAACGCTTGCGCCCACCTTGCCATCCCGTCGCTCCGGCGACCAGACGATCGGCCGATCACGGCCGAACCACCCCGAGGTCTCAGATGTGCCGCTATGTCGCCATGACCTTGTGATTCAGCATTTATTTGTACATCCTGGGGTGCTCCAGGACTTGTCGGGCGGTGCGGGCTCGGCCGGCCGGAGCAAAGGGGGACCAGACGAGTTGAGCGTCCAGGCGCCGTTCCGGAACAATCTGCTGCGCCGCCTCCCGGTCGAGGAAACCGTCAGCCCGCACTACGGTGGCCGCCACCGCCTCTCCCTGGTCTACAAGACGCGCGACCTGATCGTGCTGGGCCTCGGCGTGATGATCGGCGCCGGCATCTTCAAGATCGCCGGTGAGCAGGCCGCGAGCACGGCCGGTCCCGCCGTGATCGCCTCCTTCGTGGTCGCGGGGCTGGCCTGCCTGCTGTCCGCGCTGTCGTACGCCGAACTGTCGTCCACGATGCCGGTCGCGGGCAGCGCGTACTCCTTCACCTACGTCGCCTTCGGCGAGATCTGGGCCTGGGTGATCGGCTGGGCGCTCATGCTGGAGCTGCAGCTCGCCGCCGCCGTGGTCGGCCGGGCCTGGTCCCTGTACGCGGCGCAGCTCATCACCGACCTCGGCACGCTCTCCGGCGTCTCCGCCATCCACGTGCCGTCGTTCCTGGCCGGAGTCGTCGGGCAGGAGACCGGCTTCGACCTGTTCGCCCTGGTGCTCCTCCTGGTCCTGGCCGTGGTCGTGGCCATCGGCGCACGACTCAGCCTCTACACGCTGTGGTTCATGGTGCTGGCCAAGGTCATCGCGATCGGGCTGGTCATCGCCGGCGGCCTGCTGTTCTTCCACCCGTCCAACCTCAAGCCGTTCGTGCCGCCCGCCCGGCCCGTCAGCAAGAGCGGCGACCGGACCGTCCTGGACGTGCTGATGGGCGGCACTCCGCACGCGTTCGGGCTGTTCGGCATCTTCGCCGCCACCTCGGCGATCGCGTTCGCCTACATCGGCTTCGACCTGATCGCCACCGCGGCCGAGGAGACCCAGGACGCCCCCCGCCGCGTTCCCCGAGGGATGATCATCAGCCTGCTCATCACGATCGCCCTCTACATCGGCGTCGCGATCGCGATGGTCGGGATGGTCCCGTACTCCAAGCTCAACCCCTCGACGCCGCTGGCCAGCGCGTTCGCCGCCGTCGGCTCCAGCGCGATGGGCCTGGTCATCGACGTCGGCGCGGTCATCGGCCTGGCCACCGTCGTCCTCGTCGTCATGGTCGCCCAGACCCGCGTCATCTTCGCGATGGCGCGCGACGGTCTGCTGCCCGCTCCCCTGGCCGTGATCAGCAGCCGGTACAAGGTGCCGACCCGCGCCGCGCTCCTGGTCGGCTGCACGGCGATCGCGCTGTCCCAGGTCGACGTCTGGACCTTCGGGAAGATCAGCGTCCTCACGCTCCAGCAGATGATCGTGATCGGGACGCTGTTCGCCTTCCTGTTCGTGTCGGCCGGCGTGCTGGCGCTCCGCCGCAGCCGCCCGGACCTGCCGCGCGGCTTCCGGGTGCCCGCCGTGCCGGTGACCCCGATCCTCGCGATCGCCGCCACCGGCTGGCTGATGCTCAACCTGCACCTGCGCACCTGGGAGTACTTCGCGATCTGGATGGCGATCGGGCTCGCCGTCTACCTGCTGTACGGGCGGACCAACAGCCGCTTGCGGCACGTGCTCGACGGCCGCCCGGTCCGCGATCGCACCCACGGTCGCCACCGCCGCTGACCGGCCCGAGAGCGTGTCCGACGAATCCGCTGTCCGGCTGCGCGGTGCCCAGACGCCGGTCGCTACGAACGGGATTCCTCGGACACGCCCTAGTGCCCGTCAGCCGTGTCCGGGATCATGGTCTGGTGTCTGTGACGTCCGTTTCGATCGGTCCAACGCGCCGGGATCGCCTCGCCCGAGTCGCGGTCGCCGCCGTCTTCGCGCTGCACGGCATGGCGGCGGGAAGCTGGGCGGCCCGCATTCCGTGGGTCAAAGAGGCACGGCACCTGTCCCCCGCCGACCTGGGTCTGGCGCTCATGGGCGCGGCGATCGGCGGACTCACCGCCATGCCGATCGCCGCGTGGCTGAGCGCGCGGGTCGACAGCCGCACCCTGACCCGCGCGATGGTCGTCGGCGTCGCGGTCACCCTGCCGCTGCCGGCGTTCGCGGTCGGCATGCCGTTGCTCTTCGGCTCACTGTTCCTGTTCGGCGCGGCCGGCGGCGTCCTCGACGTGGCGATGAACGCCCAGGGCGTCACGGTCCAGGCACGCTACGGCCGCTCGATCATGTCCGGGCTGCACGGCCTGTGGAGCATCGGCGGGCTGATCGGCTCCGCGACCGCCGGCCTGGTCGCCCGGGCGGACATCGCCGCCCCAGCACACCTGCTGGCCGTCGGCATCGTCATCGCCGTCGTCGGCACCCTGTGCGGCACCCGGCTCACTCCCGCGCCGCCCTCGGCCCCCGGGAAGGTGTTCGCGCGGCCGGACCGCGCGCTGCTCGTACTCGGCGTCATCACCTTCTGCAGCCTGTTCGGGGAGGCCGCCGCGGCCGACTGGAGCGCGGTGTACCTCCGGACGGTCGCGCACACGACCACGGACGTCGCCGCGTGGGGCTATGCCGGGTTCTCCCTGTCCATGGCCGCGGCCCGCCTGGCCGGCGACCGGGTCGTCGAACGGCTCGGCGCTCCCCTGGTCGTCCGCGCGGCGGCCCTCATCGGCGCACTGGGCCTGGCCCTCGGACTCCTCGTACCGGTCACGCCGGTGGTCATCGTCGCCTTCATCCTGCTCGGGCTCGGCATGGCCACGGTCGTCCCGCTGACCTTCAGCGCCGCCGGCCGGACCCCGGGCCGGGACCCGGGCACGGCGGTGGCCGCCGTCGGGACGGTCGGGTACGGCGGCTGGATGATCGCCCCGCCGGTCATCGGCTTCGTGGCCCAGGCGACCTCGCTCACCACGGCGCTCGCGCTCGTCGCGGTCATGACCGCCCTCATCGCCCTGCCCGCCAACGCCCTCCGCGAAGCCTGAGACCCGATCCATCTGAGGACTTCCACGCCGTCGGCCCTGTTCGCGTCTTGAGGATCGACCCGGAGAACCTTGAAAGGATCGCGCCCTTCACGACACAAGCGTGATGTGTACCGAAAAGACACGCAGGCGCTTGAGGCGGTGCCGCCCGGCTCCGACGAGAGCCGGGCGCGCTTCATGGCACTGTACGAACGCTGTTACGGCAGCATCGTGCGCTACGCATGGCGGCGGGTGGGCCCGGATCAGGCGGAGGACATCGCCAGCGAGACGTTCATCGTCGCCTGGCGGCGGATCGCCGACGTTCCACGCGGGCGTGAACTGCCATGGCTGTACTCGGTCGCGCGGAAGGTCATCGCCAACCGGGCACGCCGGGAGCAGCGTGACCGGGAGCTCAGCGACGCTCTGAGCGTGGAACCGGAATCCGACCACGCGGAGACCGTGACGAGTCGGCAGACGGCGATCACGGTGCTGCGCAGCCTGAGCGAGAAGGACCGCGAGCTGGCGCGGCTCGCCGCCTGGGAATGCCTGGACAGCCGGGAGATCAGCATCGTGCTGGGTTGCAGCCGCGCCGCGGTGAACGTCCGTCTGCACCGCCTCCGCAAACGACTCGAGGGCCTGTTCGACAGCCACCAACGCGAGGAGGCACCCTGATGAATTCCGACATCGACGCCATCCGCACGCTGCTGAACCCACACGATCCGGCCGCGGGCGTCGACCCCGCCGTGTCCGGGGCGTCGTTGACGGCGATCCTCGGCGACGCTCCTGGACCCCGCCCGGTCCGGCGTGCCTGGGGGCGGCGCGCCGTGATGTTCGCGGGGGCGGGCGTGGCCGCGGTCGCGATCGTCGGCGTCGCCGGAGTCGTCGTCCTGCCCGGGCATGATGAGCCGGGGACGAAGGCACGCGCGGCGACCCCGCCGCTGCTCACGTATCACGGCAGCGGGTCCACACGTGCCCGGGACGTACTCCTGCGCCTGGCCGAGCGCGCCGAGCGTCGGCCCGACACCGCTGGGACGGGTCGTTACGCCTATGTCCGGACCCGGGACTGGGGGCTCGACGGCCAGGGAGACGCGAAGGGCGAGACCAGCAGTGCCGTCATCGTGACGACCTCCGAGCAGTGGCTGGCCGCCGACGGCTCGGGACGCCAACGTTACGAATACGGCCCGCCATACTTCCCGACCGAAGGCGACCGCCGGCGGTGGGAGCAAATAGAAAAAAACGACGGCGGGATCGTCGCACCAGGCAAGGCAGATCACAGGTTCGGTCCACACGGCATACCGTTCAGGTTGGCATGGCGCACGCTGTCCGATAACCCAGTGACCCTGCGGAAACAACTGTACGCTGCGAATTCGATTTCAGACGACGGGCAGGTGGAAAGACTCGTCGACATCGAGCATCTCTACAGCGAACAACCCATCCGGCCCGCGATCGCCGCCGCTGCGCTCCGGGTCGTCGCCGACATCCCTGGCCTGCGCTACGACGGCACGACGACCGACCGGGCGGCGCGTACCGGCGTCGCGGTCAGCGTCGAGTGGAACGGCCCGGATATCCCACAGCGATATACGTTGATTTTCGACCCGAACACCGGTCGCCTGCTTGACAGCGAGCAAGTACTCACCCGAGCCGTCAAGGGATGGAACGTGAAAATTCCCGCGGTGATCGGTTACACGGTGTTCCTCAAATCGTCCTTCACTCAGAGGCTTGACCCACCCAAGTGACGACGATTTCGGGCATGCGGGGACGGACGCCAGAGCGGCGCCCGTCCCCGGAACGGGATCGGGCCTCAGCCGTCGCCGGACTCGCGGGGGCGAGTCCGGATGAAGTGGAAGGGGCAGTAGGCGCCGCCCAGCCCGATCGTCGTGGGCCGCTCGAACCGGAAGCCGTGCCGGTCCGGATCGATCGCCTCGATCCAGTTCGTGTCGAACGCGCAGAGGGCGGGTGTCAACTCCGCCGCGGAGTTGGCGACGAGCACGTCGTGGTAGAAGCAGCGGTGGATCTCCAGTAGGTACTCACGGCCGTCGTCGACCGGACGCTCGAACGTGAACGTCCGGCCGTAGGCGTGCTCCTCCTGGGCCTTGCTGACCTCGACCATCGCGCTGAAGGGGTCGGAGGCCGTGTCCAGCATCGCCAGCGTGCCCTCGCGGAGGACGGGACCGAGCGGCTCGACGAGCGCCGCCCGTACCGCCTCGAAGGCCGCGTCGCGGCCCAGCCGCGGTAGCAGCGGCTCGTACGCCGCCACCACGGCCAGGGTGAGACGGAGATTGTGACGCGAGGGCTCGTCGACGGCCATGGGGGCGTTCGCCGCCAGCAGGTCCGCGTGCCTGGCCCGCATGGCGGTGAGGAGCTCACCGGGCAGTGCATGCGCCCGGAGCGTCGCGGCGATGTGGTCGAACAGGGCGTCGATCAGATCGTCGATCGCCCGCTCGGGATCGTGGACGTTGCCGTCGCCGGTGAGCTCGAAGTGGTCGGTGGCCATGCCTGGTCCTTTCGGGACGGGCTCGGTCCCGAACACGGATCCGACGATGGTGGACATGCCGGACGTGCTCGCGACCGAGCGAGCACGCCGACGCACACCACCGACCGACCAGGCGCCGACGAACTTCAATGATTTCTGTCCCGGCAATCATGGCATGGCCGGGCACCGCGTCCGTCCGACATCGCCGGTGTGCTCCTCCGGCGGCTTCAGTCCGCCGCCACCCGGAGGTCTTGACGGCCGTCGTCTCGAAGATGATCATCCGGACGAAGGATGATCACCGCAAGCCTCGACCTTGATGGACCGTCCCAGGCTGATTCTCGAACGACGAGGACTTCTCCGCTGCTCGCGGCCCGACATGACCAGCACCTACGGCAGGAAGGTCGATGAGTCATGCCATCAGGATTTCGATACGCGTCTTCCGGTAAGGTCCGAGACATTTATGAGCTCGATGCCGACAGCAGATTCTTGACGCACGAAGAGCGTATCGACGAAGAAGCGACCCTCGTCCTCGTCGCCACGGATCGAATGTCAGCGCTTGATGTCGTCCTTGGAGATGAGGTTCCGAACAAGGGCTTCGTACTGACCGCCCTCACACAGTTTTGGATGGACCGGCTGCGGGACATCACACCGAACCATTTGGTCGGATGGCGGGGCCGCGACCTGCCCGGTGAGGTCGCCTACTACGCCGGCCGCGCGATGCTGGTCAAAAAGCTGTCGATGATACCCATCGAATGCGTTGTTCGCGGATACTTGACCGGGTCCGCCTGGAGTTGCTACAAGACGACGGGGCGAATCAACGGAACACGACTACCCGGGTCTTTTCGACACGGCGACCGCCTGCCAAAGCCGATCTTCACGCCCGCCATCAAGAACAGGCACGGCCACGACGAAAACGTGTCGATCGCGCAAATGCGCAGCGCGATCGGAGCCGAACTCACCGAACAGATCCATCGATTGAGCATTGAGCTCTATGAGCGCGCCGCCGAATTCGCATCCACTCGGGGGATCCTCATCGCGGACACGAAGTTCGAATTCGGAACCGACCGTCGTGGAAACCTGATCTTGGCCGACGAGGTTCTCACTCCGGACTCGAGCCGATTCTGGCTTTCCGAAACATGGAAACCCGGCGGCATCCCATACTCTTTCGGCCGGGAACTCATACGCGAGTGGCTTCAATCACGCGGCTGGAACGGAGGTGCGCCGCCCCCGCGGCTACCTCACGCCGTCGTCAGCGAGACCGCGCGGCGGTACACGGAGATATGTCGAATCCTCACAGGTCAGTCCATAGACGACTGGATCGCCACAGCGAGAGATACCGACACGGCCGGCAGCCGACGGGGTGCATGATGCGGCGCAGCGTGCTCTACATCACCTACAACGGCATATGCAACAACACCAACGGAATCGGCCGACAGACCAAGACTCTACTGTCGCTGCTACAGAACCGCTACGACTCGATTGTCGAACACGTGGGGCCTGTCACCTTCGACTTCGCATTTCCCGCCCCGAATCGACGAACACTGGCATACAGTCAAACCGATCTGGAGTGGGCTCACGATATCGTCAAGAGCCGCGGAGGGCGCCTCTACCGGCTGCCCCACAGCGAAAGCTCATCCCTCTGGTCAGTTGAAGCATGGCGCCGACTGTCGGAGAGCGCGGCCCGTCTCTGCAGGAAACTCGCCGCTCAATATGATCAGACGCTGGCGATCGCCATCGATACGCCATTCGCCGGCGTCGGCCGCGAACTCCAGAGGAGCCGGATCGAAGGCCTCGACATCCTGCAGGTCTTTTACAGCACGGACCGGATAGCGGGGACCCGGCCGACGCCCGGCCGCCTCGAATGGGAACGCGATTGCATCGATAACGTCAACCGAAGCCGGCATGTCAGGCTGGCCGACATAGGGTCATTCATGACCCGCCACCTTCGTGAAGAGTACGAAGCCGATGCCGCGCGGTTCATGCCATTCAGATCAAGTCTCGATCTGATGAGCGACGACCTCCGCCCGATGCAGCGGGAGGAGGCACTGGCGGTAGCGCGGAGATGGGGGGTTCCTCTGGATCGACCGATAGTGTTGTCGTTCGGACGCGCCGACCCCATCAAGGGGGTGGACCTCCTCATCCGGTCGTTGGCGGCCCTGCGCGAGGACGTACATCTTGTCGTGATCCTGGTTCCGTTCAGCTATTCGCAGCCGCTACTCGAAAGCTACCGAAAGCAGATCTCGGACCTCGGGATCCGGGCGACCTTCGTTCCCCGGTTCACGCGAGAACTGCCTAGAGCGCTTTCTTCGCTGGATGAGACCCGGGTCGTCGTCTGCTCGGCCAGAGGCGAGCCCCTGTCCAATGTGCCCTTCGAGGTCGCGATGTGGGCACGGCACGGCGGCCCGGTCGTCGTGGCCCCGGCCCACGATGGCTTCGTCGAACAGATCGTTGACGGACATACCGGATTTCTCTATGACCCCGGAGCGGAGCACGCCTTGACGGCGGCGATCCGGCGCTCCCTCCGCCTCTCTAAGACGAGGGTCGCGGCGATCCGCGAAGCGGCCGCCGAACGCGTTCGAAAAGATAGGGACATTCTGCCGAATCTCGTCACATCGCTTCAGCATCTGTGGACACCAGTGCGATAATGGCTTCCAACGTGACTACGGAGAAAGAGTCGAGACGGGCGTTCGCCTCCGATAGATCGAGATTTTCGGTGATGCGGTTCGGCACCGCAAGGCATCGCAGTCCGGCCGCTCTGGCAGCCGCGACGCCGTTGGGGGAATCCTCCACCGCCAACGCCTCGGCCGGTTCCACTCCGAGGGCTTCACAGGCCATGCGATAGAGATCCGGCGCCGGCTTCGGCGTTATTCCAGGCTCACAGCACAGGACCTCGTCGAAATATTCGTACACGCCGATCCTGCGCAGATGACGAACGACGTACAGAAGAGACGAACTCGACGCCACGCCAATGGGCAGTCGCCGCCGCCGAGCCTCGATCAGCCACTCGACCAATCCAGGCCGAACGGGCTCACGGGCGAGCAGGCGCTGGCCGTAGGCACGGCGCGCTCGCAATACCTTATGCCGATCTATTTCGACGGCAGCGTTCTCGATCAGTTTGGCGAGTGGTGCGGAACCCCGTTCCTTCCCACCCAGCTCTCGCGCCCAATCCGCAACGGTAAACGGTTCACAGCCGTACTGCCGATAAATCTCCGCCCAGGATTCGAAGAGCGGAGTCTCCGTATCCAATATCACGCCGTCGAAGTCAAAAATGAGCGCCCGTACACTCGTCGACGACAAGGATCTCTCAGCGCTCCAGGAACGGCGTCAGCAGGCCGGGGAGCGCCTCTTCCGCGACGCGGAGGGCCTCGTTCAGGGGGACGTCCTGGACCTCCACCCGCTGCCGCCCCGCCGCGGTCGTCGCGACGAGTGTGGCCAGGCCGCTGCGCCGCTGGAAGAACGACCGGCGCAGGTTCCAGCCGATGATCCCCTCACACGACAGCACGCTGCGGCGCCGGACGAGCGAGCCCCGACGTCCGACGAGGGCGCCGTTCACGACGGCGTGGCCGAGGGCGTGCGCGCGGTCGGCGGCCACCAGGGCGGCGAGGGGCACCGGCACGATGGCCGCCTGCCACGTCCACGCGGGCACCGCGCCGGCGCCCCACAGGGCGAGGGCCGCCACGAGGACGAGGAGAGTGACACCCAGCGCGCGGGAGAAGCGGCGGCGCGTGGCGCGTGGGCCGTGCCCGGTGAGGGGCGCGGTGAACGGGGCGTCGTTCCGCATGACCGCGCCGGCCACGCGGAGCGCCTCGGGACGCGGCGCGGGCGGCAGCAGCAGCGACCCGCCGCGCTCGGCGCCCCGTCCCACCCGCAGGCCGGTGGTGATGGCGATGCACCGGGCGGCACCCACCGCCCGCAGCAGCAGGGGCTCGCTGAACTCGACGCCGCGCAGCCTCCGCTCCTCGATGGTGATCGAGCGGGTCGTGATGAGCCCGCGCGTGACGTGAAGCGTTCCCGCGCTGCCCCGGGTGAGCCGGAAGCCGTGGAAGGCCAGGAGGTATCCCAGGGTGGAGGCGACCGCGACGACCACGAGCAGCGCGACCACGACGACGAGGACGTCCACGGCCAGCGGGGTCCGCTGGAAGCGGTCCGCGAGCGCGCTGAGCACCCCGATGCGCCGGGGGTCCACGTGCGCCTCGTTGAGCGAGCGCCACACGACCCCGGCGATGACGCCGACCGTGACGAACCCCGTCAGCGTGAACGGCCCGTACCGCAGCCATTCGGGCCGCATCTGCGCCAGGAGCGTCTCCCGGGGCCGCTCGGCCGCCCGTACGGCGGACGACGCCGCCGGAGCGCCGGTGTTCGCTCGGTGCAGGAGCTCCTCGCGCAGCCGGGCGGCCTCGGTGGCGTGCAGGGCGTCGAGCTTGACGCCGTCGTTCTTACGGTCGGTACGCCCGGTGCCGATCTCCACCTTGGCCAGGCCGAGTGACCGGTGCAGCGCGTGGGCGGTGACGTCGACCGTACGGATCCGGTCGCGCGGGACGGTCAGGACCTGCCGCCGGAGGAGCCCCTTGCGGACCTGGACCTGTTCGGCGGTCACGCGGTAGGTGGTGGTGAACCAGCGCAGCAGTCCGCCGAGGATGACCAGGCCGGTGGCGATCAGGCTCCACCAGGACCCGTGCCCGCCCGCGCTTCCGGCGACCACGAGGCCGAGGAGGAGCGGCCAGGCCCGCAGCAGTTCCTGCACCGGATGGATCAGGAGCATGCGGGTGGACAGCCGCCGCCACTCGCCGGCGCCGGGCTCGATCGCCGTCATGTGGCGTCCGTACGGTCGGCGGCCGTGCCCTCGGTCAACCGGTCGACGAGCCGCTCCGCCGTCTCCTGGTCGAGCCCGCGGATCTTCAGCGGGCCGGCCGCCGAAGCGGTGGTCACGGTGACGTTGGCGAGGCCGAACAGCTGCTCCACCGGTCCACGCTCACTGTCGACGGTCTGGATCCGGGAGATCGGGGCGATGCGCCGCTCCTGGTCGAACCAGCCGGACTGGGTGTAGACCGCCTCGGGGGTGACCTCCCAGCGGTGCACGCGGAACCTCCACTGGGGCATGACGATGACGTGCGCGGCGCCGAGCACGCCGGTCAGGATCAGCCCGCCGACGTGCCACGAGACGTCGCCGCCGTCGTTGATCAGCCAGATGACCTGCGCGGCGGCCACGATCAGCCAGCCCGCCAGCGCGCGCACGGTCCAATAGCCGATCGCCTTCGGGCTGACCAGTTGTCGTGGCGGCCGGAGCCGCACTTCGGTTGACTCCACGGCAGGATCCTGACAGAGGCGTCGTCTCCTCTATAGAGCGCCCTGTCCCCGATTTTCCATGACAGATGTCATCGAGAGCTCCTCACGCTCCGGTCTGTACGTGATGAGCGTCACGCAGGCGGTAGCGTCGGCAACGATATATCGGAATAAAGTTAGGCATACCTAAGTGAGGAGCGACAGATGGCGAACGACAGACCGGCCGGGCGGGGCCGGCGTTTGAACCACGGACGCGTCCGCCGCGTCGAGTGGATCTCCCCGCACATGATCCGGGTGGTGATCGGCGGGGACGGCCTCGCCGGCTTCCCCGCCGGGTCGTGCACCGATCACTACGTGAAGATCCTCTTTCCCGTGCCGGGCGTGGCGTACCCCGAGCCGCTCGACATGGAGGCCGTACGGCGCGACCTCCCGCGGGACCAGTGGCCGCGGATTCGCACGTACACCGTGCGCTCGTGGGACCCGGAGGCGGTGGAGCTGACCATCGACTTCGTGCACCACGGCGATCGCGGCCTGGCCGGGCCGTGGGCCGCCCAGGCGAAGCCCGGTGACGAGGTGCTGTTCCAGGGCCCCGGCGGCGCGTACGCGCCGAGCGAGAAGGCCGACTGGCATCTGCTCGTCGGCGACGAGAGCGCCCTTCCGGCCATCGCGGCGTCGCTGGAGAGGATCCCGCAGGGCGCGCCCACGCGGGTCTTCGTCGAGGTGGCCGGCAAGGAGGACGAACTCCCGCTCGACACGCCGGGCGACGCCCGGATCGTGTGGCTGCACCGCGGCGACGGGCAGATCGGTGACGCCCTCGTCTCGGCCGTACAGGAGCTGGAGTTCCCGCCGGGCGAGATCCACGCGTTCGTGCACGGCGAGGCGAACTTCGTCAAGCGGCTTCGGCGCCACCTTCGTGTCGAGCGGGGACTCCCCCTCGAGCAGCTGTCCATCTCCGGGTACTGGCGTTGCGACACGGACGAGGACGGCTGGCAGGCGGGCAAGCGCGAGTGGAACCGCCGTATCGAGGAGGAAGAGGTCGCCGCGACCGCCTGAGCGGGCCCGGACCGGCCGGAGACCGCCTCGCCCCACGCATGATCCACGCCATTCGCCCGCCGTCCAGCGATATTTCGATCGTGGTTGGCCGTCAGGTCTGTTCACCAGTGGTCATCAATGGCAGACTCTGCCCGCATTATGGTGATCGGAGGTGGGTACGGTGGCGGTTGCGGTGCATTCGGTGAGCAGACCCACCGTCCGCCGCAGGATCGTGGGAGCGCAGCTGCGCCGCCTACGCGAGGCGGCCGGGGCGACCCGCAAAGAGGCCGCCGAGGCGATCCACGCCACGGAGAACAAGGTCGGCCGCGTGGAGCAGGGCCGGGCCGGCCTCGACGAGGACGACGTCGTCGCCCTGCTGAAGCTGTACGGCATCGATGACCGCGGCGAACGCGACGCCCTGCTCACCATCGTCCGGGAGGCCAACCAACCGGGCTGGCTCCAGGCCTACAGCAACGCGATGCCCGCCTGGTTCCGTCCGTACGTCGACCTGGAGGAGGCCGCGCAGGTCATCCGGACGTACGAGGTGCAGTTCATCCCGGGCCTGCTGCAGACCCCGGAGTACACCCGCGCCGTCGTCGCCCAGGGCATGTCCGATCCGCCGGCCGAGGAGATCGACCGGCGGGTCGAGCTGCGGATGCGCCGGCAGCGGCTCCTCCACCAGTCGCATCCGCCGCGCCTGTGGGCGGTGATCGACGAAGCTGCGCTGTGGCGGCCGATCGGCGGCGTTGACGTCGCCCGCGCCCAGCTGCGCGCGCTGCACGAGTCCGCTCGGCGCGAGAACATCACGGTGCAGGTCATGCCGTTCCGGGTCGGCGGTCACGCCGGCGAGGCCGGGGCGTTCACGATCCTGCGGTTCCCCGAGCCCGAGCTGCCCGACATCGCCTACATCGAACAGCTCACCGGCGCGATGTACCTCGAGAAGGACGACGACATGGACCACTACACGGCGGCGATGGAGCGCCTGTGCGTGCAGAGCGCCTCGCCGGAGGAGTCCATGGACCTGATCAGCAAGATCATCCGCGAACTCTGAGCCGACCGCCGTTCGGGGCGCGACAGATCAAGCAGATTTAAACGCGCGCGACATCAAAGGTCGCGGAGAATTTCGCCGAGGGTGTCGCCGATGCGGGTGGCGGGCTCGGCGTCGATACACAACCGCTCCATCACCGCCAGATAATTATCCACGTCCTCGCGCTTGTCCAGATACAACGAACTCGTCAACTGCTCCAAATACACCACATCCGGCAGATCCGGCTCCGCGAACCGCAAAATACTGAACGGACCGCCCGCCGCCGCATGCCCACCCAGGTGGAACGGAACCACCTGCAGCGTCACGTGCGGCAACTCCGTCACCTCGATCAAATACTCCAGCTGACGCCGCATCACCGCAGCCCCACCCAACGGCCGCCGCAACGCCGCCTCATCCACCACCGCCCAAAAATGCGGCGGATCCTCCCCCCGCAACAACGACTGACGCCGCATCCGCAACCCCACACGCCGCTCGATCTCATGACCCGGCGCATCCGGATGCCCCAGCAACGTCACCGCCCGCGCATAATCCTCCGTCTGCAACAAACCAGGCACGAACTGCACCTCATACGACCGGATCCGAGAAGCCGCCTCCTCCAACCCGATGTACACCTCGAACCAGCCCGGCAGAATGTCCGAATACGAATGCCACCAACCCGGCTCATTCGCCCGCTCCGCCAACGCCAGCATCGCCGCACGCTCATCCTCCGAGCGCACCCCGTACAAGCTCAGCAGATCCGCAACATCACGCGCCCGGAACCGAACCCGCCCCAACTCCATCCGGCTGATCTTCGAATGCGACGCCCGGATCGCCTCACCGGCATCCTCACACGTGATCCCCCGCGCCTCACGCAACCGCCGCAACTGCGCCCCCAGCACAATACGCAGCACCGTCGGGCCACCACGATGATGACCGAACAAGCTGCTCACGGCCGTCTCGCCGTCAGGCTGAGAACCGATCATGTGCTCCCCTCAGAACACCGGAATCCGCTTAGTTTCCCACGGGCCGTGACGGATACAAGCCTCAAAGTAGCGTCGCCCCGTCGAACCGGCGTAGAACGTCGAGCGTGGCATCCGCGCTGCCCGATGCGGGAGGGACGGGCCGCGACCGCCGGGACCGGGGAGGCGCAGCGGGACCCCCGCGCCGAACTGCGCGGCAACCGAATCCAGCCATCCCCGCCACGGAGAACGCACCGCCGGACCTGACGCATTGCCCAAAGTACGCTATTACTTTCCGCTTTGGCCACATCCGGCCAAAACGGGAACCCACCTCGCCGCTTCGGGCGAGCAAGAAGCCCCTCGTGACGACGAAATCGACACGCCACGTAAACAACTCCCAACGCAGCGTGCATCTCCTCGCCCACCACATGACGCTTCGGATACAGAACAAGATCACTTGATTACATTCCGTTGCCAGGTGGATTCGATCGGGCGCGCTGCCGCCCATTCCGGTCAATCGGTTCGCCGCGTACAGACCGCGTCAGCAACCTGGAGGAACCATGGCCGTTCCGTTGACCGCAGGTCCACGCGTCGCGCGATGGCTCACCGCCCTTTTCGCGGTCGGCGCACTCACCCTGTGCATGGCCTCCATCCGACCCGCCCAGGACCGGCGCACCCCGGTACCGCTCTTCACCAACGGCGGATTCGAGAGCCCGATGGTCTCGGCGAACACCTTCATGAGGTTCGGCGCCGGAAGCGCCATCGAAACCTGGAAGGTCACCGGCGGAAACGTCGACCTCATCGGCGCCGGCTTCTGGCAGGCCGCCGAGGGAAACCAGTCCCTCGATCTGGACGGCGACGCCCCCGGAACGGTCGAACAGCCGGTCACGACCCGCTTCGGCGGCTGCTACACCGTCGCCTTCTCCCTCGCCGGGAACCCGGATGGCGGGCCCGCGATCAAACGCGGGTACCTGCGGGTGACGCAGAACGCCATCGGCCACCCGACCGTCCAGAAGAACTTCGCCTTCGACACCACGGGCAAGACGCGGACGGATCTCGGTTACGTCCAGCAGCGGTTCCGGTTCCGCGCCCTCGCTCCGACGGTGACGCTCACGTTCGCGAGCACCACGGGCGGCGGTTACGGCCCCGTCATCGACGCCGTCACGGTCACCCCGGCCCACCTGCTGGACTGCCGCTTCGGCCGCCCCTGACACCGGGAGGAACGACGCCGCGCGGCGGCCTCGCCCAGAGGCCGCCGCGCGGCGTCTGGCGTCCCGATCTGTGCCGTTTAGGACTCAGGACCCAATCAAGGTTGGGTCTATACGATCTTGTGCCCAGATGAACGGATTCAGAGGATTGGCCGTCAACCGATAGTGCCCAGGGAGGAACACATGGTTGATAGCCGGAACGCTCTCCGCAAGATGGGGGCCATCGCGGCGTCCACGGCGGCGATCTCGCTGGCACTGCCGCTGGCGTCGGCGTACGCCGATTCCAAGGCGGTCTGGGTCTACAAGACCGCCCTGGCGACCAAGGCCTCGGGCTGGGTCTGGTTCCACGACGGAACCACCAGCGACACCTCCAAGTGGTCCCTCACTCTCCGGGATGTCAAGAAGGACCACTGGTGCGCCGAGATGAAGATCATCATCGACCGGCCTGGCCCGGACACCCAGATCCGTAGCAACCGCGCGTGCGGCAAGGGTCACAAGGGCGGCACGATGCAGAGGTTCAAGGGCTCGCACAGCAACGCTTTCGTCAGGGGCGTCAAGGTGCAGCTCTGCAGGGTCGAGGAGGTCGCCTACTCCAACGAGAAGTGCGTGACCAAGCAGTACGTGAAGAACCCGTACTACCACTACTGACGGACGACGCGCGGAGCCCCCTGGCGAGCCCAGGGGGCTCCGCGCTTCTCGTCTCCGGACCGAGCCCGCCCGCCCGGCAAGCGACCGATCATCGTCTGGCGGCCCCGCCCCTTAAGAGGCTCGCAACCTCCGGAACTCCTGGAACTCGGCGGTGAACCGCCTTGTCCGCCACGACGGCCGGCGGTTACGCTCCCCGGCGGACGATCCTTCAGAGGAGCTGAGATGCCCGGCCGACCGAGCACGCGCTGACGTTCAGTCACACCTGACCGGTCACCGCGTGCTGCATCCGAATTGCGGCACAGCGCACCCTCCCCTGCCCGGATCCCTGCGGACCGGGCCCGCTCTCAGCGACTCAAGGACCCCCTGTGCCGTTCGCATCTCCTGCCGTGCTCCCGTGCCCGCCCGTGCGAGGCCGCCGGTGACGACCTCCGACCCGACTCCGCCGAGCCTGTGGCGGGACGCCGACTTCCGCCGGTTCTGGACAGGCCACACCGCCTCACAATTGGGGGCTCAGACCGGCCAGGTCATCCTGCCGCTCATCGCCATCGTCGCGCTGGGCGCCGAGAGCCGGCAGGTCGGCGTCCTCCGCGCCGTCCAGCAGGCGCCGATCCTGCTGCTCTCGCTCTTCGCCGGCGCCTGGGTGGACCGCCGGCGCTCCCGCACCGTGATGGTGCTGGCCGACGTCGGCCGGACCGTGGCGTTGGCCGTCATCCCCGTCGCCTTTCTCCTCGGCGTACTCGACATTCCGCTGCTTCTCCTGGTCGCCTTCCTCGTCGGTTCCCTCACCGTGTACTTCGACGTGGCCTACCAGACCTCACTCGTACGGCTGGTGGAACGCGACCGGCTCGCCCACGGCAACAGCGTGCTCGAAGGCAGCAGGTCCGCCGCGCAGATCGCCGGTCCCGCGCTCGGCGGCGCGCTCGTCTCGCTCCTCACCGCGCCGATCGCCATCCTGGCCGGCTCGTTCCTGTTCGCCCTGTCCGTCCTCTCGATCCGGCGGATCCGCCGTCCCGAGCCGATGCCCGCACCGGCCGTACGGCGGGTGCGGCGGCAGATCCACGAAGGGCTGCGCCTCGTCGCCGGCGACGCGTCATTGCGAGCGGTGGCCATCTCCTCGGCGCTCTTCCAGTTCTCCTTCGCCGCCGTGATGACCGTCTACCTGCTCTTCCTCCCGCGCACGCTGCACCTGCCCGGCGCCGCCATCGGGCTCGTGCTGGCGGCGATGGGCCCGGGCGCGCTGGTGGGCTCTCTGCTGTCGGCCAGGCTGCCGGCCCGTTACGGCCACGGCGTCGTGCTGGTGTCCGCCGCGGCACTCGGCGACGGCGTGCTGCTGTGCGTCCCGGCGCTACACGGCTCCTCCACCGTCACGATCGCCGCGCTCATGGCGCTCGACTTCCTGTTCGGCGTCTTCAGCCAACTGGTCGACGTCACCGTCGTGACGGTGCGCCAGGCCATCACCCCCGTCCCGATCCAGGGCCGGGTCGTCGCGACGATGAACTTCGTCGGCATGGGCCTGACCCCGCTCGGTTCCCTTCTCGGCGGTTATCTGGCCGCCGCGCTGGGGCCGCGCACGAGCCTGCTCCTGACCGCCGCCACGCCGCTGCTGTCTCCGCTGTTCATGGCCCTGTCCCCGCTCGCCCGCCTGGGAAGGGAACTCCCCGGTACGGCGAGTGCCCCCGACCGACTCTAAAAAGAAGATTCATTGGTGATAGATTCGCGGTCTTCGGACGAAAGGGTGACGATGACCGTGATGGAGCAGGCTGCCCAGGCGATGCGAGCACTGGCCCTTGACGAGGGCCTCAAGGACCGGGTCGCCGCAGATCCCGCACTGCGCGAGCCGGCCTGGCGGGTGGCCGAACGGTACGTCGGTGGCCGGACCGTTCCCGAGGCACTCGCCCGGGCCGCCCTGGTCAACGCGGAGGGCAGGTCCGTCACCCTCGACTACATGGGCGAGAGCTGCCGGGACGCCGACCTGGCCGCGGCCGAGACCGAGGTGTTCCTGGACCTGTCACGGCAGGCCGCGGCCCGCGGGACGGACGGCTCGGTGTCCCTCGACCTCTCCCACCTCGGCTCCGTGGTGGACCGGGAGCTGGGGCTGGCCAACGCCACCCGGCTGGCAGAGGCCACCGCCGCCGGGGGCCAGGAGATGATGATCTCGATGGAGGGATCCGACCGTACGGACCTCATCCTGTGGACCCACGAACGCCTCTGCGAGCGTTTCGACCACATCGGTGTCACCGTCCAGGCCCGTCTGCACCGGACGGCCGAGGACCTGCCCCGCCTGCTTCAGCGGCCTGGCCGCATCCGCCTGGTGAAGGGCTCCTACCTCGAACCCGAGACGGTCGCCCACCCCCGCGGCAGCCGTGAGCTGCGGGCGGCCTACCTCGCGTACGCGACCCTTTTGCTGGACAGTGACCATCTCTGCTCGATCGCCACCCACGACCTCGACCTCCTCGACGAGTTGCGACGGCACATGCGGCGCGACTCCGGCGCGTACGAGGTCGAGATACTGCTGGGACTCGGCGTCGACCAGCTGCGGACGATGCGGGACCACATGCACCCGGTCAGGGAGTACATCGTGTTCGGCACCCAGTGGTGGCTGTACGTCTGGAATCGCATCGCCGAGGACCCGGCCCGCCTGTTCCAGGCTCTGGTGGACGCCACCCGGGACGACGGTCATCCCTCCATCCCCGAGGCGCCGCAGCCGGTGAAGTAGAGGAGCGACCGGGCGCCTGAACACGAGGCGCTCCGGACGCCGCTTCCATCAGGAACCGCCCGAGGGCCGACGATCGGCCGATCAGCGGTTTACCCGCTATGCGGGCGGCGTGGGACGGAACGGGTGTACCTCGTGCGTCCCGTGTTCGATCACGATGTACGTCGACTCGGGCACCTCGTTCCACGCGCCGGGCAGGTCTCGCAGCGGCTCGGAAACGATGAGCCGCGCGTCGTCGGACAGCCGCTCCGGGGCGAAGATCTCCGGATGCAGCTGCCGGAGACTGCGTACTTCGGTGCTGTAGAAGAGGGACCGCGACCGTCTCTCGCTGGAGTACCGGAAGGACCACAGCCGCTCACCGTCGGATGTCGCGATGGTCATCTGGACCGGGTGCGCGACGCCGTGCCTTCGCCCGGTCCGCTCAACGAGACCGACCATCCGCTCCACCGCCGCCGGCGGGTCCTCGCGCATCCCGAAGGTGAGCGCGAGGAAGAACATGACCTCCGAATCCGTCGAGCCCTGAATCGCCGGGTAGAGCTCCGGGTCAACGGCGAATACGAGATCGCGTTTGAGCCGGTCGAAGTCGGCGATCTCCCCGTTGTGCATCCACAGCCACCGGCCGTAGCGGAAGGGGTGGCAGTTGGTCTGCTGCACCGCTGATCCGGTGGAGGCGCGAATGTGCGCGAAGAACAATCGCGATCGGAAGTGGCCGGCGAGCTCACGCAGGTTCAGGTCGCTCCACGCCGGGATGATGCTCCGGACCAGCGTGGGCGGAACGTCGCCGCCGTCTGCGTACAGGCCCAGACCGTGCCCGTCGCCGTTGGTGGTCTCGGCTCCCAGCCGGGCGAAGCGGCTCTGCTCGATCAGCGAATTCTCCGGTTTGAAGAGGAGCTCGTCGAGGACGATTGGCGAGCCGCTGTAGGCGAGCCATCGGCACATGTGTGCCCCCTACCCTCGATCGCCACCGCCCACCACGCAGTCGCAACGCCGACCGACCGAGCAGATCCTCAGATCGTCGGAGCGGGGCAGTGCGAGGCCGGTACGTTCGGCTGGCAGCCGCGCGGGCGTCGACGCTCCGGAGCCTCAGCGACGAACCGCCGACAGGCTTTCGTCCGGATGCGGCCGCCGGCGAGCCCGCCCGGCATGGGCGTCTCGTATATCCCAGGCCATACGGGCAGCGCGCCGTGGCGTGAAGTAGCGGAGCGATCGGGGGCGTCGCTAAAGACATAAAGCGGCGGGCAGGACCGGGCGGGGCGAAGCCCCGCACCGGGGGGGTCCGGGGGGTCGTCCCCCCGGAAGGCATAGCGGGCCCCAGCGAAGCCGAGCAAAGCTCGACGAGCAGGCAAAGCCGCCCCGTGGGGCGGGTGGGACTCGAACCCACGACCAAGGGATTATGAGTCCCCTGCTCTGACCGGCTGAGCTACCGCCCCCGAATGGTCAGCATCAAGCCCCACTACCTTGCCTGCCCGCAGACGCCCGCGCAACTCGACACTTCTCTAGCCGCGCGGGCGTCTGGTGGGGGAAGGGGGTCAGGCTCCGGCGCGTACGGGTGCCGCCGTGTCGCCGGCGGGCGCCGGGGTGGGGAGGGTGCCGGTTTCGGCGGGTGGTTCGTCGTCCAGAAGGGTGGTCTCGTCGAAGGGGAACCGTCCGGCGAGGACCGCCTGGGCGCGGTCGCGGTCGAACTCCTTGGTCCATGTTCCGATGACCACGGTGGCGACGGCGTTGCCGGCGAAGTTCGTGACGGCGCGGGCCTCGGACATGAAGCGGTCGATGCCGACGATAAGGCCGACGCCGTCGACGAGGTCGGGCCGGTGGGCCTGCAGGCCGCCGGCGAGGGTGGCCAGTCCGGCTCCGGTGACGCCGGCCGCGCCCTTGGAGGCGACGACCATGAAGAGGAGCAGGCCGATCTGCTGGCCGATGGACATCGGTGCGCCGGTGGCCGAGGCGATGAACAGCGATGCCATCGTGAGGTAGATGGCGGTGCCGTCGAGGTTGAAGGAGTACCCGGTCGGCACGGTGATGCCGACGACGGACCGGTCGACGCCGAGGTGCTCCATCTTCGCGATCAGCCGCGGGAGCGCGGTGTCGGAGGAGGACGTGGAGAAGATCAGCAGGAATTCGCGGGCCAGGTAGCGCAGCAGGGCGAAGATGTTGATCCGCGCCGTGAGCCAGAGGACCGCCCCGAGGACGACGAACACGAACAGCCCGCAGGTCACGTAGAAGGCGATCATGACTTCCGCGAGGCTCTTGAGCGCGTCGACGCCGGTGGCGCCGACCACGGCCGCGATCGCTCCGAACGCGCCGACCGGGGCAGCCCACAGGACGATCGAGAGGATGCGGAAGACGAGCCGCTGGAGGTGTTCGACGCCGCGGAGGATCGGCGCTCCGGCCCGCCCCATGGACTGCACCGCGAAGCCGGTGAGCAGGGCGATCAGCAGCGTCTGCAGGACCTGGCCCGAGGTGAAGGCGGAGAGCAGGGTGTCGGGGATGCTGCCGAGCAGGAAGTCGACCCCGCCTTCGGCCTTGCCCGTCGCCGCCTGCGCGTGACCGGCCTGCTTCAGCGCGGCGGTCAGGTGCATGCCCGCACCCGGGTGCACGACGTTGCCGACGACGAGCCCGATCGCCAGGGCGACGGTGGACATCACGAGGAAGTAGCCGAGCGCGAGCCCGCCCACGGCACCGACCTTCGCCGCCTTGGCCACCGAGCCCACCCCGAGCACGATGGTGCAGAAGATGATCGGCGTGATCATCATCTTGATGAGGTTGACGAAGCCGGTCCCGATGGGCTTCAGCTCGATGGCGAACTTCGGCGCGGCGAAGCCGACGATGATGCCGGCGATCACCGCTGCGATCACCATCAGGTAGAGCAGATGAGTACGGTCCCGACGTCCTCCGGGTGTCCGGCGCACAGCCTCGGCAGCCATGTCCGCTCCTTCATTTCGGGGGGATTTGCCAGGGACTATGCGCAGGATCGAAGGTCGAGTCACCGTTACGTTCATTTCGTTCACGAAAACCGCCGTTCACACCAGCGCAACGCACAGTGCACACTTGCGTACATGCGTTGGGTCTCCCTGCCTGCGGGCCGGCGACATCGGAGCCTGGCGAGCCGGCTCTTCGTGATGCAGATCATCGTGGTGGCCACGGTGGTCGCGGGCGGGTCCGTGCTCGCCTATCTGTACGCCGCCGGGCGTACGGAGGAGTCCGCCCGGAGGCAGGTGACCGCAGTCACGGCGGGGGTGGCCGACTCACCGGCCGTCATCGCCGCCGCCGAGGGGCCGGATCCGTCGCGGGTGCTGCAGCCGTACGCCGAGCAGGTGCGGCGGGACACCGGGGTGGCCTTCGTGACGATCATGAGTCCGTCCGGCATCCGGTACACCCATCCCAACCCGAAGATGATCGGGCAGTCCTTCCTCGGCCACATCGAGGAGGCGCAGGCAGGTCACGCCTTCACCGAGACGTTCACCGGGACGCTCGGGCCGTCGGTACGGAGGGTGGCCCCGGTCTTCGGCACGGGGCATCGGGTGGTGGCGCTGGTCAGCGCGGGCATCACGGTGCAGATCGTCGACCGGCAGGTCCGGGAGCAGCTGCTCGCCCTGGTCGTGCTCGCCCTGCTGGCGCTCGGCGTCGGCGGCGCGGGCACCTATCTGGTCAACGCGCGGCTGCGACGCCACACCCATGGCATGGACGCGGCGCAGCTGGGCCGCATGTACGAGTACCACTACGCGATCCTGCACACCGTACGGGAAGGGCTCCTGCTGCTCGATCCCCACGCCCGGGTGGCGCTGGCCAACGGCGCGGCGCGCGAGCTGCTCCGGCTGCCCGACGACGTGGAGGGGCGCGAGGTGGAGACGCTGGCCCTGCCGGAGACCCTCCGGGCGTCACTCGCCTCCGCCGCACCGTGCGTCGACGAGATCCACGTGACGCGCGAGCACGTCGTCGTGGTGAACAAGTCGGCCGTGACCTCGGACTCGCGGGACCTGGGCAGTGTGGTGACGCTCCGGGACCACACCGAGCTGCAGGAGCTGAGCGGCGAGCTGGACTCGGTGCGGGGGTTCGCCGAGTCGCTGCGGTCGCAGGCGCACGAGGCGGCCAATCGGCTGCACACCGTCGTCTCCCTCGTCGAACTGGGCCGTCCGGATGAGGCGGTCGAGTTCGCCACCGCCGAGCTGGAGCTGACCCAGCGCCTCGCCGACCAGATCGTGAACGCGGTGGCCGAGCCGACGCTGGCCGCGCTGCTGCTCGGCAAGGCCGCGCAGGCGAACGAGCGCGGGGTCGAACTGGTCATCACTCCCGACACGCGCATCGACGACACGGTCATCACCGAGACCATCGGCTCCCGCGACCTGGTGACGCTCCTGGGCAACCTGATCGACAACGCCGTCGACGCGGCCGTGGAGGCCACCGGCGACGCCTCGTCCAAGGTCTTCGTCACCGCCCGTACGGCAGGAGACGACCTGGTCATCCGCGTCGCCGACACCGGGCACGGAGTCGGCGCCGACGCCGTCGAGGACATCTTCAAGCGCGGCTGGTCGACGAAGGACGGGGACCGCCCGTCCGGGCGCGGGCTCGGGCTCGCCCTCGTCGCCCAGGTCACCGCACGGCACGGGGGACGGATCGAGGTGGGCCGTGAGGTCGGCGCGGTGTTCACCGTGACGCTGCCGGTGGCGCGGAAGGCGCCGGCGTGATCAGCGTTCTGGTGGTCGAGGACGATCCGGTGGCGGCGGAGGCACACCGGATGTACGTCGAGCGGGTGCCCGGGTTCACGGTCGTGGGAGTCGTGCACTCCGGGGCGGAGGCCCTGCGTACGCTGGAACGCCGGCCGGCCGACCTTCTTCTCCTGGACTTCTTCCTCCCGGACTGCCACGGGCTCCAGCTGTGCCGGCGGCTCCGCGCGGCGGGGTCGCGGGCCGACGTGATCGCGGTGACGTCGGCCCGCGACCTGACGACCGTGCGTTCGGCGGTGTCGATCGGCGTCGTGCAGTACCTCCTCAAGCCGTTCACCTTCGCGACGCTGCGCGCCAAGCTGGAGCGGTACGCGCAGTTCCATGCCACGGTCGCCCGGCCCGGGGAGGCGGCGGACCAGAGCGAGGTGGACCGGGCGCTCGCCACACTGCGCACCGCGGACCGTCCGGCGCTGCCCAAGGGGATGAGCGCGTCGACGCTGGAGACGGTGACGGCCACTCTGCGTAGTACCGATGAGGGGCTGACGGCCGGTGCGGTGGCCGCGGCCGCGGGCATCTCGCGGGTCACCGCCCGCCGGTACCTCGAGTACCTCGTCGACGGGGGGCAGGCGGCCCGGACTCCGCAGTACGGGCAGGTGGGCCGCCCCGAGCTTCTCTACCGGTGGTCCCACTGACCGCGCATCTGCACGTGCATTTGATTGTGCATCAGTTCTTGCATCGGAACGCGCTCCGAGGGAAGATAGCCGATCAAGCCCACTCGGCATGCCCGAGTCGTCTGGAGGCCACCCAGATGCCCCTATATCGCACGAGCTGTACGTCCACCCGGCAAGAACGCGCCGAGGATCCCCCCTCGGCGGCGTTCACGCGCGACAGTGTGCACGTACTGCCTCAGCTCGCGTCGTACGGCCCCGCCCTCGGGTCTTTCCAGGACGCCATGTGCCCCCTGCGGGCCACCGGCGCATCCCCCGGCATCGCACGTGAGTTCACGATCGCGACCCTGCGGGCCTGGGGCCTGGCGGACCTGGTGGACGACGCGACCGTCATCGTATCGGAGCTGGTCACCAACGCCCTGCGCTACGGGCTACCGGTCGGCTTCGGGGCCGCCGACGACCGGCCGATCCGGCTGACGCTGGTCCGCCACGCCGGACTGGTCGTGTGCGTCGTCGCGGACGCCAGCCGCCAGGAACCCCTGGTGCGGGACCCCTGCGACATAGCCGAGAACGGCCGCGGGCTCCACGTGATCGACGCCCTCAGCCGTACGTGGGGCTGGACGCCGCTTCCCAGGACCGGCAAGGCGGTCTGGGCGGCCCTCGCCGTCCCCGCAGCCTGACCCGTCCCCGCAGCCTGAGGCACACCGCGATGGCCGCCTCCACCGGCTCGCCGACCCCATCCCACCGGGCGTGTCCGACCCAGGCCTCCGACGGCCGCCCGGGATGCCTCCCCAAGCCTCGGTCATTCACCGCTCAACGCCCTGATTGATCGTTTGCGTACGGTAGGCGCACCTGACCTGCGAGGATCTCAGCCGGACCTCGCGGCGCCGACGTCGTGCAGCGTCAGGCTGCCGTCGGCGCGCCCGGTGCGCGACCACCTTCCGGTGGCCGCCGTCCATGTCTGCCCGTCGAAGGTCACCCTGTCCACACCCAGCCGCGCCGCGTGCGCCACCAGCCAGTCACCGAGCGCCCAGCCGGTGGCCTGGTCGTGGACGCCGGTCAGACGGGCGTTGCCGAGTTCGTCGATCGCGGTCGACGCCAGGCGTGCGGTCGGTGTCTTGATGGTGAGTCCGTGGCAGCTGAGCGCGTGCGATCGTTCGCCGGTGAGGGCGCTGGCGATGACGCGGGCCTGCGGCTCCCAGCGGGCGTAGGCGTCGGGCGTGGCGGAGTGCTGGACCTGCTGGGCGGCCTGGGTGACGCTGACGTTCTGCCAGTCGGGCAGCCGCCGCAGATGGTCGTAGAACGCGGTTGCGGCGTGCACCGGATCGGTGATCTGCGCGCGGGTTCCCCAGTTCTGGCTGGGGCGCTGCTGGAACAGCCCGGCAGAGTCGCGGTCACCGCCGGGCAGGTTCCTCAGGTTCGACTCCTGCATGGCCGTCGCCAGGGCGACGGTCACGGCGTGGTCGGGCGTACCGAGCCGTCGGCCCACCGCGGCGATGGTGGCCGCATTGTCGGCCTGCTCGACCGTCAGCGTCACGGCCGGCAGAGCGCCGGTGCCGGTGACGGCGCAGCCGGGTATGTGTCGTTCGATGATGCGGACGGCGTACCACGCCAGTGCGACTCCGGCGAGCGCGACGACGAGCGCCACCGCGGCTCCGCGGCGAAGGGTCCACAACGGCAGGCACCCCCGGGAAGGCCAGGATCGGTGCATCGGCGCGTCCGCGACCGGGGGCGACGGAGCGGCGCCGACGACTAGAGCTACTACTACTGGAATAGTAGCAAGGCCATCGCCGTCCGCCGCACAGGGATCACGGGGCCGTCGACCTCGCGCGCACGCTGCGACCGGCGCCGCCTCACCCAAGGCTCACCCCGCGAGGGACGATCTTCTACTATCGTTGTAGTAGATACTGTGCGAACCGCTGAGATCGACGGAACGTCGGCCGCCTACCGTCGGCCGGCTCATTGAGGATGGGGCCATGCAGCATTTCATCGCGACGTTCAGCTATCTCGCGGTGTTCATCCTCATGGCGGCCGAGTCGGCGTGCGTGCCCGTGCCGTCCGAACTGATCATGTTGTTCGCCGGCGCGCTCGCCGCGGGTGCCGTGCCGGGCGCTCATGCCGATCTGACGCTCATGATCGCGACCGGCACGCTCGGCAACGTCGCGGGCAGCTACGTCGCCTGGGCCGTCGGCCGGTACGGCGGCCAGGCTGCGCTCCGCCGGTGGGGCCGCTACGTGTGGTTGAAGGAAGACGACATCGACCGGGCCGCGCGATGGTTCGACCGGTACGGCGGCAAGGCGGTGTTCTTCGGCCGCCTGCTCCCCGTCGTGCGCACCTTCATCTCGCTGCCGGCCGGATTCGCGAGCATGCGCCCCGCCCGCTTCGGCGTCTACACACTCGCCGGCTGCATCCCGTGGACGGCGGCACTCGGTGTCGCGGGCTACGCGGTCGGCCGGAACTGGCAGAAGGTCGCGGACTCCTTCCACGGCCCGACCTATATCGTCGCCGCCGCCGTGGGACTACTCGCCGCCGCCGGCGTCACCGTCTTCGTGCGACGTCGCCGGTCAGAGCGCGCGGCTGAGGCCGGCGACGATCGCAGGTCAGCGAGTCTTCGGCGCTGAGACCCCCGCCCGCGCCCTGGCCGACGAACGAGGCCGGCGACTGAACGCCTCTTCTTGACGACGGGTGAGGCTTCTCCTCGCTGTGGGCCGCGCACTCAGCCAGGCGTCCCATGATCTCTGAGAGGGCCGACGCGCAGGCCGCGTTCCTCGCACATGTCGAGGAGGGCGGGGAGGGCTCCGAGGGTGGAGTGCCAGGAGCCGCTCGCCGAGGTGCAGTCGGAATCATGAAGGAGGATCGTCCCCCCACCCTCCAGATCACGGGTGACGGTGTCGTAGACGGTGCGGGAGGTCGCCCGGCCACGCCAGTCCTCGCCCCAGGCGGTCCACAGCACCGGGGTCAGTCCGAGCCGGTGGCAGGCCAGATGCGCGCTGGTGCTCATCACGCCGTACGGGGGCCGGAACAGCCGAGGCTCGTGTCCCACTGCCTCGGCCACGGCGTCGCGGGCCCGGGCCAGGTCGTCGTACGTGGCGCGGTGGCCGCGCACCAGCAGCGGCCGGTGGGCCCACCCGTGGATGGCGATCTCGTGCCCGGCGGCGGCCATCTCCTCGGCCAAGCCGGGTGCACGAACGAGCATCGAGCCGAGCAGGAAGAATGTCGCGCGGATCCCGCGGGCTTCGAGCACCCGCAGGAAATGCGGGCTGGATCCACGATCGGGACCATCGTCGAAGGTGAGCGCGACGTGGTCGGGCCGACCTCGTCCGGCCAGGAGGGGCATGACCCGGTTGCGCAGCGGGCCGAAGGTGGAGATGGCAGGGGCGGCGTGAACGGCGGCCAGCGCGGGCACGGCTGCGGCTGCGGTCCACGCGGCGGATCGGATCAGGCGTCCGGACTTCATCGGTGGTGTGCCTCGGTCAATCCTGTGAGCCAGTCGATGTGTGCGGGTAGGTGGCCCTCCACGGCTCCGGCGCCGATGCCGAGGCAGAGCATGGTCGCCACGGTCGCTGCCAGGACTGTCATCCGGCGCCGGACCGGGCGGTGTGCCGTCCTCGTACGTGCCGTGATGGTCTGGCCTTGAACAGCTGAGGCGATGGTGTGAACCGGGCCGGGACCAGGACCCGGTCGATACAGTGCCAGGGCCTCGGCACGCTGGCGGCGGCCGAGCGAACCCTCAAGGAGTTCGGCGAGCACCGGTTTGAGCTGGTCCGGTCTACGGATCCATGCCGCCAAACCCGCTTCTTCCAGTGCAGCGGCGTTGGTATGGCCATGGCCGGGAATGCAACGATAGCTGGCCACCGGGAGCCCGCTGGCGAACGCCTCCAGGCTCGTAAGCCCACCTGCGTTCTGCACGAGGATGTCACAGGCCCGCATGAGGTCGGGCATGTCGTCGACCCAGCCGTATGTGTGTTCGATGCCGTCTTTCCGCAGTCGGTCGGCCAGGGCCAGGTTGTACCCGCACACCACGACGGGTACCGCTATCCCACTGTCCCGAATCTCGGCGGCTGCCTCCCGAACGGATCCCACGCCCCATGAACCGGCGACCAGCAGGGCCAGCGAGGCGTGCTCCGGCAACCCGAAGCGGACCCGGGCCACCTGGCGCTCGGCCGGCGTGGCGGGGGTGAAGGCCGGATCGACGACAGGTCCGGTCACCACGACCGCCATGGCGCCCTGGGCGCGGGCCTGATCGGCGGGTACCGCGTGGACGGCCATGTGGGCGTCGATGCCCGGCGCGACCCACAGCGGGTGCACGGAGAAGTCGGTCAGATACGTGAGCGCGGGCACGGTCAGACCACCGCGAAGGCGCAGCGCACCGAGGACCTGGCTGGCCGCATGGTGGGTCGACACGATCGCGCGGGCGTCCGGCGGCAGCGCCCGGAGGGTGCGGCGCTCGGCGCTGCGGAGCAGGGCTCGCATGACCAGACCCGGTCGACTGGCGCGCTCGGTCGTCACGTAGATCCGTTGATAGCCCGCCGGCGCTAGACCCAGCAGGCGACGGTACCCGGCACGCAGCAATTTCCCCAGATGAGCCGGGAGCAGATCGACGAAGTCCAGGCGGTCCACACGGAAGCCCGACGCCGCAAGACGCCGCGCGATTTCGGCGGCAGCGCCGTCGTGCCCCGCACCCACGCTCGCCGAAATGATGACAATCCGCTTCCCATCGCGATGCCGTGCCGGCGTGTCAGGCAAGGGATGTGCCCGGTCTTCTGCCGGGTCGTGACGAGATGGCACGGCCAAGCAGCCTCCCGATCGACGAGCAAGACACGAACCTCACGGCCATGCCGCGGCACCGGGGTGCGTGAGAGTACAGCGCCTGGATGTGCGAGGGGCCGATGCGAAAACTACTACATGGGTAGTAGTTGGGGAAATCGGGTCTGTCTTCCGAGGTGGCCTAGGACTCCAGCGTTGAGGCCGGCCGCAGCCTGCTCAAGTCCGGATACCGGCCGGGCTCGCCGGCACCGAAACCGGCCTATGGCCCACCACGCCGGACGAAGCCACCACACCCCATGAACGATCGAGGCAAGTAACAATCTGATTACCTGCCTCCCGACGTGCGGCTGCGCGGACAGCGGTCGTGACAAGGCCGACGACGCGAAAAGGCATGGCTCGGTAAACTGCCGCTGGCGGCCCGATGGGTCGCAGCAGGCCGCGAAGCACCGCCACCTCAAGGAAACGGTTATGGATCGTCGTGTCGGCGGGGCGACCGGTGCATCGTCGACCGCGGGCATGACGGGAGACGTCGACCCCCCGCTGGTCGGACGCCGCGACGTCCTCGATGGCTTCAGGCAGCTCCTTCAGGCCGCCGATGACGGCACCTTCCGGTTCGTGGGCGTGGCGGGTGACCCCGGTGCGGGGAAGACACGGCTGCTCGACGAGCTGGCCGCCGAGGCCGGGCGGCGCGAGCTGCCCGTCCTGTCCGGCCGGGCCACCGAATTCGAGGAGATGCCGTTCAGCGCCGTGCTCGACGCGCTGGACGACCGCCTGGAGACGATCGCCAAGGAGCTGCCCGACCGGCTCGGCGCACCGGCGGCCGGCCTGCTGGCCACGATCTTCCCCGCGCTGTCCGGCGCCGCGACCGGCGACGCCGAGACGCTGGCGCCCGCCACCGGTCGATACCACCTGTACCGCGCGGTCCGGCTGCTGCTGGAGGAGCTCGCCGCGCCCGACGGGCTCGTGCTCATCCTCGACGACGTGCACTGGGCGGACGAGTCGACGGTCGAGCTGCTCGACCACCTGGCGCGCCATCCGCCGCGCGGGCGGATGCTGGCGGCGGTGGCCTACCGACCCGCCCAGGCGTCGCCCAGGCTCGCCGCGCTGATGGAGATCGCGGGCCGGATCCCGGTGAGCCCGCTCAGCGAGGCCGAGGTCGGCGAGCTCCTCGGCCCGCAGATCAACCGGGCGCGCCGCAGGGCGCTGTACGAGGCGAGCGGAGGCAACCCCTTCTACCTCGACGCGCTCGCCCGCATGGGGACGGGTCTCGGGACGCTCGACGGCAGCGGCGAGCAGACCGAGATCGGCGAGCTTCCGCCCGCCGTGCGCGCGGCCCTCGGCATGGAGCTGAGCGGTCTGTCCGCCACCGCGCTGCGCGTCGCGCAGGCGGCCGCCGTCGTCGCCGACGAGTTCGAACCCGGCCTCGTCGCGGTGACCGCCGACACGTCCGAAGATCTCACGCTCGAGGCGATCAACGAGCTGGTCGCACGTGACGTCGTACGGCCGGCGGCGCCGGGCCGGTTCCGGTTCCGGCATCCGCTCGTGCGGCACGCGGCCTACGAGTCGGCGGCGGCGGGCTGGCGCCACGCCGTGCACGCCCGGATCGCCGCCCGGCTCGCGGACCTGCGCGCCCCGGCGACCGCACGGGCCCCGCACGTCGAGCGTTCCGCCCCGATCGGCGATCAGGCCGCCATCGCCACGCTCGTCGAGGCGGCCCGTACGGTCGCGGCACAGGCCCCCGCGACCGCCGCGCACTGGCTGCAGGAGGCGCTGCGGCTCGTTCCGGACACCGTGGACATGAGGCTGGAGCTGCTGCTGGAGCTCGCCCGCGCGCAGGCGGTCAGCGGCCGGATCACCGAGGGCAGGGACACCGCGCGGGAGCTGCTGCGCCTGCTGCCGCCCGACGACTTCGGACGCCGCGCCCGGGCGGCCCGGCTGTGCGGCATCATGGAACGCCAGCTCGACCGCCCGCACGAGGCCCGCGCGCTCCTCCTCGACGAGCTCCGGCGGATCCCCGACACTCAGGCCCCGGCAGCCGTCGAGCTGCGCGTACGGCTGGTGACCGAGAGCCTGATGCGCAGCGACTTCCGCGCCGCGCAGGCCGTGCTGGACCTGATGCCGGAGAACGCCGACGGCTGGGAGCCCAGCCTCGTGCTGGCGGTCGCCGCCGTACGCCCGATGCCCGCCTACGCCGCGGGTCGCATCGACGCCGCCGCCCGCTACGCGACGGTGACCGCCGGGCTGATGGCGTCCGCGCCGGACGACCACCTCGCCGACTGGCTCGACACGGACATCTGGCTGGGCTGGCTGGAGCTGATGATGGGCCGGTACGCCGACGCCCTCGAGCACTTCGGCCGGTTCCTGACGGTGGCCCGCGCCACCGGGCAGAGCTCGATGCTGCCGCACATCATGGCCGGTCAGGCGCGGACGCTGACGATGCTCGGGCGGCTGGAGGAGGCGGCGGCCGCCGCCGAGGAGGGCGCGGAAGTGGCCCGCCTGCTGCGCTCGAACGAGTCGCTGGGCTTCGCGATGACGCAGCAGTGCCTGGCGGCGAGCTGGTCCGGCGACCACGAGACCGCCCTGCGGCTCGGTGAGGAGCTCGCCGGCCTCGGGCTCGGCCGCGGGGAGTGGTGGGCCGCCATGGCCCTGTACGCGCGGGGAATGGCGCTGATCCACGCCGGGCGTCTGGACGAGGGTGCCGAGCAGCTCCTCGCCGCCTGCGGCGACATCAGCGATCCCCGGCTCGATCCCGGCACGCTCGTGGCCTGCTGCGAGACGCTCGCGGACGTCGAGGCCACACGGGGGCGGCCCCGAGAGGCCACGGAGTGGGCGGACCGCGCCGACCTGCTCGCCCGGCCCGGCCTGGAGACGAACGGCGGGTTCGCCATGCTCGCCCGCGCGCACGCGCTGGCGACCTCCGATCCGAGCGTGGCGGCCGAGCAGGCCCAGGCGGCGGCCGCCATCCTCGACGAGGGCGGCATGCGGATCCAAGCCGGACGGGCCAGGCTCCGCGCCGGAATCGCCTACACCGCGGCCGGCGAACGCGCCCAGGCCCGGGCCGAGCTCGGCTCCGCCGCGGAGACCTTCACCGAGTGCGGCGCCCGTACCCTCCACGCCCAGGCCGTCCGGGCGCAGCGCAAGGTCGGCGTGCGCGTGCCGGGCGCGACCGGGCGGTCGGCCGGCCCGCACGGACTGTCCCGCCGCGAGTTCGAGGTGGCGACGCTGGTCGCCGAGGGATGCACGAACCAGCAGATCGCCGAGCGTCTGTTCCTCAGCATCCGGACGGTCGAGACGCACCTGTCGCACATCTTCGCCAAGCTCGGAGTGTCCTCGCGCGTCGGTATCGTCAGCGCGCTGAACCAGAACCCGTAGTCCCCCGTCGTAGGGAATCAGGGTTTACCACGATGATGCACGCACCCCTCTGACTGCCATTGTGGGGCGCGGAGGCAGGGAGGTGGAAAAATCATGGAAGATATCCCGGCTCGGTACACCCTCGAGGGCGTGTCCGACGCCGAGGTGTCCGTGCATCCGTTCGCGACGGAGGACGGCCTCGGGCTCAACCTGACGCGCTTTCGGCGCGGCGACTGCGACGACGTCGTCCTGCTGCTGCACGGCCTCACGGCCTCCATCGACATGTTCATCATGCCCGAGCACCGGAACCTGGTGAACACCCTGCTGGACAACGGGTTCACCGACGTCTGGGCGCTCGACTTCCGGATGAGCTCCCGGTTCCCGTACGACGCCGAGACGCACCGCTACACGCTGGACGACATCGCGGCCTGGGACCACCCGGCCGCCCTGCGGGAGCTGCGTCGGCACGTCGGCGACCGGCGGGTGCACGTGGTCGCGCACTGCCTCGGATCGATGTCGTTCTCGATGAGCCTGTTCGGCGGCGCCCTCGACGGCGTCGCGAGCTTCGTGAGCAACAGCGTCTCGCTGACCCCACGCGTGCCCACCTGGTCACGGTGCAAGCTCGTGGCCGGCCCCGGCCTGTCCGAGTACGTCATCGGGCTGCCGTACATGGACTCCCGCTTCGGCGAGGCCCCGCCCCTCACGCGCGGCTGGATGGTCTCCCGTCTCGTGTCGCTGTTCCACCGGGAGTGCGGCGTGCGCGACTGCCACATGATCAGCTTCATGTGGGGCAGCGGCCATCCGGCCCTGTACCAGCACGAGAACCTGCCGCCGGTCACCCACGAACGCATCGCGGACCTGCTCGGCCCGACGGGGGTCCACTACTTCCGGCACATCCGCAAGATGGTGTCGGCCGGTCAGGCCGTCAAGTACGACCCGAGCGACCCGCGGCACGCCGATCTGCCCGACGCCTACCTGTCGCGCGCGGGCGAGGTCACGACGCCGGTCCTCCTGCTGTCCGGTGACGCCAACCACGTCTTCCCGGGCGCGAACGCCGCCTGCCACGAGGCGCTCGAGCGGGCCCGGCCCGGCCTGCAGGAGTTCGCCTCCCTTCCCGGCTACGGCCACATCGACCCCTTCATCGGTAAGAACGCCCATGTCGACGTCTTCCCCAAGATCCTCGACTTCCTGAAACGGCAGGCCTCATGACCAGCGAACACACCGATGTCGTGGTGGTCGGCTCCGGGTTCGGCGGAGCCGTCGCCGCCTATCGGCTGGCCGAGGCGGGCCTGTCGGTCGTCGTGCTGGAGCGTGGCCAGGAGTACCCCCCCGGCACCTTCGCCCGGACGCCGGCGCAGATGAGCCGCGCCTTCTGGGATCCGTCGGAGGGGCTGTACGGGCTGTACGACGTCTGGGGATTCCGGGGATTCGACTCGGTCGTCTCCAGCGGCCTCGGGGGCGGCTCGCTGATCTACGCGAACGTCCTTCTGCGCAAGGACGAGGAGTGGTTCGTCAAGGAGCAGGCGCTCCCGGACGGTGGATACGAGACCTGGCCGGTGACCAGGGAGGATCTGGATCCGCACTACGACGCGGTCGAGGGCATGCTCGGGGGCACGCCCTACCCGCTCGACCATCCGGCCTTCTCCGACACCGCCAAGGCCCACGCGATGCAGGATGCGGCGGCCGAGCTCGGGCTCGACTGGCAGCTGCCGTCACTGGCGGTCAGCTTCGCGTCGAGACCGGGGGCCGAGCCCGGGCTCGGGCTGCCGATCGCCGACCCGCCGTACGGCAACCTGCACAACAAGGAGCGCCGCAGCTGCCGGCTGTGCGGCGAGTGCTATCTGGGCTGCAACGACGGAGCCAAGAACAGCCTCGACCACACCTACCTCTCCGCGGCGCAGCACCACGGCGCGGACCTGCGCACGCTGCACGAGGTGCGCGGGATCCGGCCGCGCCCGGAGGGCGGCTACGAGGTCGACTACGCCCATCACGACCCGGAGGAGAAGGCCCGCAAGGTGACGCTGCGGACCATCTCCTGCGACCGCCTCATCCTGGCGGCGGGGGCGTACGGCTCGACCTACCTCCTGCTGCGCGACCAGGCCAGGTTCCCGGGGCTGAGCGAGGCGCTCGGCACCCGGTTCTCCGGCAACGGCGACCTGCTCACCTTCCTGATGCGGGCCAAGGACCGGGCCCGGATCCGTCCGCTCGACGCCAGCCGTGGCCCCACGATCACCAGCGCGATCCGGCTCCCCGACGAGGTGGACGGCGTGCCGGGCGCGGGGCGCGGCGCGTACATCGAGGACGGCGGCTACCCGGCGTTCGTCGACTGGATGGTCGAGGAGGCCGACGTCACGCACGAGGTCGCGCGGGCGGTCCGGCTGGCGTTCGAGCGGTTCGTCGCGTTCATCTCCCGCGCGCCGGACACCAACATGTCCGGCGAGCTGTCGGAGATGATCGGCGACGGGGCGCTGTCGGTGAGCTCACTGCCGCTGCTCGGCATGGGCCGTGACGTCCCGGACGGCGTGCTGCGCCTGCGGGGCGGCAAGCTGGACGCCGACTGGACGACGAAGACCAGCGAGGCGTACTTCGACCGGCTGCGCTCCACGATGAAGCGCATCGCCGCCGTGCTCGGCGCCTCGTACGCCGACAACCCGATCTGGTTCCGCAAGCGGATCATCACGGTGCACCCGTGCGGCGGGGCGCCGATGGGCCGTCACGCGGACGAGGGGGTCTGCGATCCGTACGGGGAGGTGTACGGCTTCCCCGGCCTGTACATCGCGGACGGGGCGGCTCTGCCCGGCGCGGTCGGGCCGAACCCGTCGCTGACGATCGCGGCACTGTCCGACCGGATGAGCACGCGGCTGCTGGAGAACGCCGGGCGCCCGCGTGCGGAGCGCCCGGTCGGAGGGGCGGTGAACGGCACGACGGGCACTGCGGAGGTTCGCAGGGGTGCCTCCCAGCGCACGTCGCTGTCGTTCACTGAGGAGATGAAGGGGTTCTTCGCCGAAGGCGTGAACGCTCCCGGGGCGGGGGAGCGGTCGGGGCGGGAGCACGGGCAGAAGCTCGGGTTCCGGCTCACGATCACCGTCGACGACGTGGACCGCTTCCTGGAAGAGCCCGAGCACACGGCACGGGCCGAGGGATGGATTGACGCCGCTGTCTGCGGGGGCCGGTGTCACGTCCAGCGGGGCTGGTTCAACTTGTTCTGTCCGGGAGGTGCGCCGGACCGCAGGCTCATGCGGTATCGGCTGCACTTCACCGACGCGGAGGACCGGCCCCGCACCCTCTCTGGCTGGAAGGACATCCGGCACCGGCCGGCCTCGCGCGTCTGGCCGGACACGACGACGCTGTTCTTCCGGATCTTCGAGGGACACGTGCCCGAGGGCGGGGACGACGACGCGCCGATCGCGGGTGCGGGCATCCTGCGCCTGGGCCTGGACGACTTCGCCCGGCAGCTCACCACGTTCCGCACGGAGGGGCCGGACGGCCTGGCCGCCCTGGAGCGCTTCGGCGGGTTCTTTCTGAGCGAGCTATGGGACATCTATCGCCCGAAGATGGTGAGTTAACACCGATCGTTGGTCACGGGGTCGCGATCTCGTACGCGACCTTGTGCTCGTCCAGGTCGCGTACGGCCTCGGGGGACGCGCCGTCGTCCACGATCACCTGGTCGAACGCGCTGAGCGGCGCCAACCGGTGCAACGCCACCCGGCCCAGCTTCGTATGGTCGACCAGGAGGACGTTGCGCGCGCCGGCGTCCAGCATCGCCCGCTTCACCGAGACGATGTGCTGCTCCTGGTGGTAGGCGAACCCGCCCGCCACCGCGGAGGTGGAGACGAAGCACAGGTCGACGTGGAGCGCCTCGATGGCGTCGACGCAGGAGACCCCCAGGAAGGAGTCGTGCAGGGGGTCGTAGTCGCCCCCCAGGGCCATGAGGCGGATGTCGCGCACCTTGGCGAGCAGGTTGATCGCCTCGAGGAAGTTGGTGACGACCGTGAGCGGGGTGATCCCCTCGAGCCGGCGGGCCACGGCCAGCGCCGTGGTCGAGTCGTCGAGCATGACCGCCATTCCCGGCTCGATCAGCCGGACGGCCCGCTCGGCGATCGCATCCTTCTGCGCCTGCATCGACTTCATGCGGTACGCGACGTTGCTCTCGAACACCCCGGACGGCTGCGCGGTGACCCCGCCGCGGAACTTCCGGACCACGCCCTGGCGCTCGAGCTCGTCCAGGTCGCGGTGGATCGTCATCAGGCTCACGCGGAACCGCTCGGCCAGGTCCGCCGCGGTCGCCGAGCCATGCGAGAGGACATGGTCGGCGATGGCCGCCTGCCGCTTGGCGGGCCCGCTACGGACGCCGTCACCGTCCTTGGTCATGAGGCGATCCTAACAATCAGATGTTGTAAGTTCACAGGCGACGACGCGAAATCAGGGGGCGAGTGCGACGCGCGTGGACGACGGCAGGGTCGGTACGACGCTTTTCGTTGTCCACCACGGCGAGACAGTCTGACACGACGGGAAGCGCTGCGCGGGAGGCGGCGAGATCCGTCTAGGCGAATACCTTTCCGGGGTTGAAGATGCCCGCCGGGTCGAGAGCCTGCTTGATCGCCTGATGCATGCCGATGACGACCGGCCCGACCTCCTCGGCCATGCCGCGCCGTTTCAGCAGCCCGACCCCGTGCTCGCCGGTCACGGTGCCGCCGATGCCGATCGCCTCGTCGACGATCCGCTCGAAGGCGGCCTGGGCCCGCTCCCGCGCCGCGTCGTCGCCCGGGTCCGTGATCATCAGCGGGTGCAGGTTGCCGTCACCGGCGTGCGCGACGTTCGCGATCAGGATGTCGTGCTCGGCGGCGATGCGCTCGATGCGGCCGAGCATCTCCGGGACCAGCATGCGGGGCACGCAGACGTCCTCGGTCAGGACCGGCCCGAGGCGTTCGATCGCCGGGTACACCAGCCGGCGCGCCGCGAACAGCGCCTCCGCCTCCTCCGGATCGGTGGAGCGGGCGCTCCAGGTCGCTCCGGCGGACTCGAAGCAGCGCAGGATCGTGTCGGCCTCCTCCTCGCCCGCCTGACCGGGTGCGTCGCTGCGGCCGAGCAACAGGACGTTGCCCTCGTCCGTCAGCCCCATGTGCCGCCACTCGTCGACGGCGCGCAGGCAGTACCGGTCGATCAGTTCGAGCGCGCTGGGGACGACTCCGGCGGCCGTGACCGCGCTGACCGCCTCCCCCGCCGCCACCAGCGTGTCGAAGTAGCCCACGACCGTACGCTCGGCCGCGCGGGCGCCCCGGAGCCGTACGGTGATCTCGGTGATGACGCCGAGCGTGCCCTCCGAGCCGACCATCAGGCCCGTCAGGTCGTACCCGACCACGCCCTTGGCCGTGCGCCGGCCCAGGCGTACGACGTCGCCCCGCCCGACGACGGCCTCGAGCCCGAGTACGTAGTCCCGGGTCACGCCGTACTTCACGCAGCACAGCCCGCCCGCGTTGGTCGCGACGTTGCCGCCGATCGTCGACCACGGCGCGCTCGCGGGGTCCGGCGGATACCAGAGCCCGTGCTCGGCGCAGGCCTCGCGCAGATGGTCGTTGACGACGCCGGGCTGGACGACCGCCACACGCTCGGCCGGGTCGATCCGGATGATCTCGTTCATCGCCTCGAACGACAGCATCACGCAGCCGTCGATCGCGTTGGCGCCGCCGGACAGCCCGGTGCCGGCGCCGCGCGGGACCACCGGCACACCCCGCTGAGCACAGCGAGCGACGACCTCACGGACCTCCGCCGTCTCCCGGGGCCGCACCACGGCCACCGGCTTGCCGTACGGCGCCCACTCAGCCTCGTCGTGCGCGTAGGAGGCCATCACGTCCGGGTCGCGAACGACCCTGCCGTCGGGAAGAGCCCGTTCCAGCTCCGCCGCCAGATCATCCGACACCGTCATACGCCGCACCCTACGCCCGCCCTCCGCGCTGCCGAGGCACGCCCGCCGCGGCCCACGGCGCGCGGCCGTCTGGTCCAGCCGCGGGACCCGGCCGGCCGCCGCGGTGAACGGGTTGTACGCGTGACAGCCTGCGACAAGCCCGCCATGCTCCCCCGTACGGGACCCGGTCCAGCCCAACGGTGCGTGGCCCGGTGCGACCGTCCCGACGCTGCGTACGACCGCCCCTGCCCCTCCGTGCGCGGGCCCGAGGCCGACCGGCCCGACCCCGGGTGCGGACGCGCGGATCTCGCCCAGCAGACTCGTGCCGATGACGATTAACACCGAAGGACGTGCAATGCCCCCGAATCCCCTCACCGCGTACGAGTTGACCGATCTGCGCGAGCGACGCAGCGTCAAGTGGAGCGCACACCCGCCGGACGTGCTGCCGATGGTCATCGCGGAGATGGACACCCCACTCGCCGAGCCGATCGCCGCCGCGCTGACCAGCGCAATCGCCCGCGGAGACACCGGGTACGCGACCTCCGGGCGGCTTCCGGAGGCGTTCGCGGACTTCGCCGCCGACCGCTATGGCTGGCGTCCGGCCCAGGACGCCATTCGCCTGGTCCCCGACGTCATGTACGGCATCCGGGAGGTCATGGAGGTTGTTTCCGAGCCCGGTGACCGCGTCGTGGTGAACACGCCGGGTTATCCGCCGTTCTTCTACTGGCTCGAGCGGATCGGCCGCCAGGTGGTGCACAACCCCCTGGTGTCCGGTCCGGACGGGTTCCGCCTTGACCTGGACAGGCTGGAGCGCGACTTTGCCGCCGGAGCACGGGCCTACCTGCTGTGCAGCCCGCACAACCCCACCGGGCGGGTCTTCACCCGCGAGGAACTCCTGGCCGTCGCGGCCCTCGCCGACCGGTACGACGTCCGCATCGTCGCGGACGAGATCCACGCGCCCCTGACCCATCCCGGCGCGCGGCACATCCCGTTCGCCTCGCTGGACGCACCGGCCGCGGCGCGCGCGATCGTCGTCGCCTCGGCGTCGAAGGCGTGGAACCTCCCCGGTCTCAAGGCGGCCCTGGTCGTACCGGGCCCCGAGGCCCGCGCCGACGTCGCGACGATCCACGAGGAGGTCAGCGAGGCCGCCGGACTGTTCGGCGTGATCGCCTCCGAGGCGGCGTTCACTCACGGGCGCCCCTGGCTGGCCGACCTGATCGACGCGCTCGACGCGAACCGGCGGCTCCTGGGCGACCTCCTCGCCGCCCACCTGCCCGACATCGGCTATCACCGACCCCAGGCCACGTACCTGGCCTGGCTCGACTGCCGCGCGCTCGGCCTGGGGGACGACCCCACGCAGGCCTTCCTACGGGATGGGAGGGTCGCGCTCTACCCCGGCCCCAGATTCGGCGAGGCGGGGCACGGCTTCGCCCGCCTCAACTTCGCGACGGCGCCGGACCGCGTGACCGAGGCCGTACATCGCATGGCGGCCGCCCTCGATCGGACCGGCGCGCGATGAGACAGGCGACCGCCGCGGCCTGAGCACCCGCACCCGTTCTTCCCGCGGAACGGAGTCCGCCGGATGGCCGGCTCCACGACTGATCGAGGACCCCGTTGGCCGAGTACGTCTTCCTGACGACGGAACGCCTCGTGCTCCGGCCCTTCGCCGAGGCCGACCTCGACGACGTGCTCGCGCTGCACGGCGACCCGGAGGTCATGCGCTTCATCAACGGAGGGCGCCCGGCCTCCCGGACCACGATCCGCGACGAGATCCTCCCCCGGCTGACGCGGCACCACGCCACATTCGGGACTCGCGGTTTCTGGGCGGCCGAGGACAGGACGACCGGGCGCTTCCTGGGCTGGTTCGAGCTCCGTCCGCTCGCCGACGACGGTCCCGAGGTCGTCGAACTGGGCTACCGGCTCCACCGTTTCGCGTGGGGCCGGGGCCACGCCACGGAAGGAGCCCGCGCCCTCGTCCACAAGGGCTTCACCGAACTGGGCGTGCGCCGGGTCATCGCCCAGACCATGGCGGTGAACACGGCCTCCCGGCGCGTGCTGGAGAAGACCGGTCTGACCTACGTCCGGACGTTCCACGAGGACTGGCCGGACCCGATCGCTGGCGCGGAGCACGGCGAGGTGGAGTACGCCCTGACCGAGACCGACCGGCACCGACGGCTCCGGCAGGCGCCCTGACAAGGCGGACCGGCGGCGACGGCTCGAGCAGGACCCCCGAGCGAGACCGACCGGCACCGACGGCTCCGGCAAATGCCCTGACCGAGACCGACCCGTGGCGACGGCTCCGGCAGGCGCCCTGACCGGGGCGCCTGCGCCGGACGCCCGATGGGCCGCCGACCGGCCGAAGCGCCCTGAGCCGGGACACCCGCCCTGGGCACCCCGGTGAGCCGCCGGCCGGCCGAACCCCGCGGCCCCTCCCCGCGGTCCGCTATCTACTGCAGTGGCCGGACACCCGCCGCGAGTTCTTCACGATCCCCTGGTCCTCGTCGTCGACGCTCAGCCCCGCCTTCGCATACGGCCTCTTGCAGCCGATGCGCACCGTGTCGCCATCGCACGCCACGGCCGACTTCCGGGCCACCCCGATCACGCAGTAGTGCTCGCCGCCGACCGACAGCGCGGGAAGCGCCTCGAAGCCGTTGCGAATCCTCTTGGTGCCCTTATTCGTCAGGATGATCACGGCCTTGGCCTTGCGCCCGTCCTTCGTACGGACCACGCAGACCTGCCCGTAGAGGCTCCGGAGGGTCTTCGCGTACGAGCCCTTCGGGAAGGCCCTGCTCTGCGCGCCGCAGGTCCAGTACTTGGTCTTCATGCCGTTCGTGAACCGGTACGGGACGCCGGGACGCACTGCGGTGACGGAAGGCGGTGTGGCGGCGGAGGCTGTCGCCGTGGTCCCGAGGACGGCGGTTCCTGTCACGGCGAGCGCCAGGAGCGCCCGGCCCGGCGATCTCCGGGATGGTAGAGGGGGTTCGGCGTCAGGCATCGGCATCGCTCCCAGCTCGTGTTGATCTTGTGGAATTCGCCCGAATTCTTTCGCCCATCGGCCGCGCCGACAAGGCCGTCGGCTCGATCTCCGACGCCGACCTTTGGGCGTGCATGCTGGAGCGCGGAAGGTTTCCCAACTATATTGGTCGGAAAACCCTCCTAGAGGAGTCGCACGTGGGCGTCACCGAAGAAGGCGACTGTCGGCTGTCACGACGCACGATGCTCCGCATGTCCGCCGGCCTCGGCTCGACATTGGCCGTCGCGGCCGCCGAGCCGGCCCGCGCCGCCGACGGCCCGATCGTCAAGCCCCTGCCGCCCGACCTGTTCATCGTGTACGGGACGAACGCCGAGATGCGCTGGGAGGCGATGCGCGGCCAGGGGTATCTCACGCCGACCGATCGCTTCTTCGTCCGCAACCACACCCGCACCCCGCTGATCGACGTCCGCACGTGGCGGCTCCGCCTGTTCGGGCGCGGTCTGCACGGCACCCCGACCCTCGACCGGCCGGTCGAGTTCTCCTATGAGGACCTGCGAGGAATGCCGGCCCGGACCATCGACGCGTTCATGGAGTGCACCGGGAACGGCCGCAGCTTCTACGCGACACAGCAGAACCAATCGGTCACGGGCACACCGTGGAGGCTGGGGGGTGTGGGGGTGGCCCGCTGGCGCGGCGTCCCGCTGGCTCACGTCCTCGAACGCGCCGGGCTCACTCACCGGGCGGTCGACGTCATGCCGCGCGGCCTCGACCCCGACTTCATCGACGCGGGACGGAATTTCGGGCGGGTGCGCAGGCCGCTGCCGATCGCCAAGGCGCTCGACGACGTTCTGCTGGCCTTCGAGATGAACGGCCGTCCGCTGCCTCCGGACCACGGATTCCCCGTACGACTCGTGGTGCCCGGCTGGGTGGGCATCGCCTCGATCAAGTGGGTCGGCGACATCGAGGTCTCCGACGCGCCGCTGTCCTCCCCCTGGAACACCGTCTACTACCGGATGTTCGGTCCCGGATATCCGCCGGAGGGCAGCGCCCCGCTGACCCGGCAGGTGCTCAAGAGCGCGTTCGAGCTGCCGTGGAACGCGCGGTTGGACGCCGGGCGGACCACCGTGCTGCGCGGCCGCTCATGGTCCGGCGACGGGACGGTGCGCCACATCGCGGTCAGCACCGACGGAGGCGGGACCTGGCGGCGGGCGGCCCTCCACGGACGGCGCAGCGCCCTCGGCTGGGTCCGCTGGGAGCTCCCCTGGCGCCCACCGGCCCCGGGATCGTACGAACTGCTGGCGCGGGCGACCGACGTCACCGGTGCGACGCAGCCGGACGTCGCGCCGTACAACACGTTCGGCTACCTGTTCGGCGCGGTCGTACGCCATCCGGTGACGGTGACCTGACTGCGGCCCCGGTCGGCGGCTCGCGCCTGAGGCCCGTGCCTACGACGTCGTCCGGGCCGGATGATGCGGATGCGCCCGCGCCACCGCTCGCGCGCCCGGCGCCCGGACCGAATGGTGCGCGCCCTGACCGGGCAGCCGCTCACGCTGCCGGCGCCCACGACCTCGCCCAGCCGGATGGGTGCGTGTCCCGGCCGGGCAGCCGCTCGCGCGGCCGGCGGCCACGACGCCGCTCAGGCCGGATGGTGTGCGTCCGGCCGCACAGCCGATCGCGTGTCGACCATACGCCCGATGCTCAGGGCGTCGCCCCGGGCCGAACGCGCCGTGGCTCGTGCCCGGGACGCGGGCGGCGGCTACGACGTGGTCCAGGCCGGGTTGGTGCGTATGCGGCTGCGGCGCGGCTTGCGGCGGGCGGCGCGCTCCTCGTACGCCTGCCGCTCCGGGGCCCGGTGCGCCAGTGCGTCGCGGAGCTGGGCGCGGCCGCGGTGGATGCGGCTGCGGACCGTTCCCATCTTGACGCCGAGGGTCGCGGCGATCTCCTCGTACGACAGGCCCTCGATGTCGCACAGCACGACCGCGGCGCGGTACTCCGGTGCCAGCGCGTCCAGGGCCATCTGGATGTCGTCGTCGAAGTGCCGGTCCTCGTACACCTGGGCGGGGCTCGGCTCGCGTCCCCGCAGGCGCTCGGCCGCGTCATCGGCGAGGCCCTCGAACCGGATGCGCTGCCGTCGGCGCACCATGTCGAGGAAGAGGTTGGTGGTGATCCGGTGCAACCACCCCTCGAACGTGCCCGGCGTGTAGTTCGACAGCGAACGGAACACGCGCACGAAGACCTCCTGTGTGAGGTCCTCGGCGTCGTGCTGGTTCCCGGTCAGCCGGTAGGCGAGGCGGTAGACGCGCGCGGAGTGCTCACGCACGATCTCGTCCCAGCTGGGCGGCGTCCACGCCACGGTGTCACCCTTCACCTGTCACCCCCGATATCACTGTTTCGCGTCAAAGTCTGTCCTGCCGGGGGTAAGAGCGGTGTAAGGGAATCCCGCCGCGGACGGCGCCTTCCGGTGACCCTTCGGCCGGTCCCTTTCCTCCGACGCTGTCCAGCATCGCAGCCGGGACCCTGTCCGACGTCGCCCATCAGGTGGGTGTTGCCCGGCCCGGCGTCGGCCGAACGACGGAGGACGAAACCCCTCCCTCATCCTCAGGGGGGAGAAAACGAACCGGCCACTCTTGATCACCTTCGGGGTTGTCGGCATTCTGGGCGCGGGCGGATCCTCCCCGCCGGCCGCCCGGGAGCCGCGATGGAGATTCGCATTCTCGGCCCGTTCGAGCTCGTCGACGGTGAACGCCCGATCCGGATCGACGCGCCTAAACAGCGTGCCCTGCTCATCGCCCTGGTCCTGCGCGCCAACCGGGTGGTGCCGACGGAGGAGCTCGCCGAACGGATCTGGGGGGACGACCCGCCGTCGAGCGCACGGCTCACCCTCCAGGGGTACGTGCTGCGGGTCCGCCGGGCCCTGGCCGGCGTGCCGGATGTGGCCATCGTCACCGAGCCGGCGGGGTACCTGCTGCGCGTGGACCCCGCGTGGATCGACGCGTACCGGTTCACCCGGCTGGTCGAGGAGGCGGACCGGGCTTCGGCGTGCGGTGACGCGGACGCCGAGGCCGGCCTGCTCCACGAGGCCCTCGGGCTGTGGCGCGGCGAACCCCTGACCGATGTGGGCTCCGGCGTCCTGTGGCGTGAGGAGGCCGACCGGCTGGCCGAGATGCGCGCGCGGGCGGTCGAGCGGCGCATCGACGCCGATCTCCGCGTCGGACGGCACCTGGAGCTGATCGGCGAGCTGACCGCGCTCGTGACGGCCCACCCCTTCCGCGAGGGGTTCCGCGCCCAGTTGATGCTCGCCCTGTACCGGGCCGGGCGCCGGGCCGAGGCCCTCGAGGCGTACCGGGACGCCCGGGCCGTCCTCACGCGAGAGCTCGGGGTCGAGCCGGGGCCGCGGCTTCGCAGGCTGGAGCAGGCCGTCCTGACCGCCGACCCCGGCCTGGATCCGGCGCCACGGGAGGAGCACAGCCCGTTCGCGCTGCCGCCGGACGTCCTGCACTTCGTCGGCCGGGAGGCCGAGCTCGCGCGGCTGCTCGCGCCCCCTCGTACGGACGCCGGCCCCTCCGTGCGCGCCGTGGCGGGCATGGCCGGGGTGGGGAAGACGACGCTCGTTGTACACGCCGCCCACCGGCTGGCCGACCGGTACCCCGACGGGCGGATCCACGTCGACCTCGGCGGCACCACTGGCCATCCGATGGACCCGACGGCCGCGCTCGACCGGTTCCTGCGCCTGCTCGGCGTCTGGGGCGGCCGGATCAGAGGCGGCGTGGACGACCGGGCGGCTCTGCTGCGCGACCGGCTCGCGGGCCGCCGCGTACTCCTCGTCCTCGACAACGCCGTCGACGAGGCGCAGGTACGGCCCCTGATCCCCGGCACGCCGGGCTGTGCCGCGTTCATCACCAGCCGGTCACCGCTCATCGGGCTGGAGTACGCCGACCTGATCGACCTGGACGTCCTCGCCCCGGACGACGCCATCGACCTGCTCGCCGGGGTGATCGGCCGGCGGCGCATCCTCGCCGAGGAGGACCGCGCCCGCACTCTCGTCGCCCAGTGCGGCCACCTGCCCCTGGCCGTACGGATCGCGGCGGCGCGCCTGGCCGGGCGTCCCGAGTGGACCCTGGACCGGCTCGCGGGCCAGCTCGCCGACGAACACCGGCGGCTCGACCGCCTGGCCGCCGGAGACCTGGAGGTCCGGTCCAGCATCGCGCTGAGCCAGGACGCCCTGCCTCCCGCGCACCGGCGGCCGTTCCACCTGATCGGTCTGCTCGACCTGCCCGACGTCACGCCCTGGATGGTCGCCGCTCTCCTCGACCGGCCGGTCCCCGAGGCCGAGGACGTGATCGACGCCCTGGTCGACGCCCGCCTGCTGGAACCCGGCCGGGCGGACGCCCCGGACGGCCCCCGCTACCGCTGCCACGATCTCGTCCGCCTGTTCGCCCGCGAACAGGCCCTCGGCACCGAAGCCCCACAGGCGCGCGACGCGGCCGTGCTCCGGGTACTGCGGGCACTCCTGGACCTCGCCGAGCGGGCCGACGACGCGCTGCCGAGCCGGCGCCTGCGCCTGCCGGATCCGCCTCCCGACCCGAACCGGCCGGTGTCAGCCGAGACCACCCCGGCCGACCCGAAGCCCACGGATGCCGGGAGCGCAGCGGCTGCGGGCTCCGCGGCCCCGGAGGCCAAGGACGTCGACGTGACGGCCGGTGGCAGTGGAGCCGCCGGCGCGATAGCCGCGGGTATGTCAGCGGCGGGCACGACGGCCTCCGAGACGACGCCCACGGATACGACGGCAGCGGGCGCGAGGGCCTCCGGCGCGATACCTACGGATGCGACAGCGGCCGACACGACGCCCGCGGATGCGATGGCCGGGAGCGCAGTGGCCACGGGTGCGGCGGCGGGCTTCGCGGGCTCGGATGCCAACAGCACCGACGTGACCCTCGGTGATCCCGGGACCGCCGGGGCGACGGCTGTGGGTGTGGCGGCGGCGCCGCTCGCGTGGTTCGAGGCGAACCGGCAGGTCCTCGCGATGGCCGTCCACCGGGCGGCCTCGGTGGGCGCGGCGGAGCTCTCCTGGCGACTGGCCGCCTCCCTGCTGAGCTTTCACGACCTGCGCGGGCACTGGGACGACTGGCGCCGTACGCACGAGGTCGCCCTGACGGCGGCGCGCGCGTGCGACGACCGGTGGGGAGAGACCGCGATGCGTTACGGCCTCGGGCTCCTCGCGACCGCGCAGGACCGGTACAAGGACGCGGACGGGCACCTGACCGCCGCGGTCACCGGGAGCCGGGAGCTCGGCGCGCCGGTCCGCGCGGCCCGGGCCCTGAACGCGCTCGGTGACGTCCACCACATCTGCGATCGGCTGGACGACGCGTTCGCCTGCTTCCAGGAGGCCCTGCGGATCGCCGAACGTCACGACGACCCCACGGGACGGGCCAACGGCCTGCTCAACCTGGGTCTGGTCCATCGTGACCGGGGAGACCCGGCCGCCTCCCTCGCCCACCTGGACCAGGCTCTGGAGACCTTCCGCTCGGCGGGCGACGAGTACGGGGAGGCGCACGTCCTGCGCTTTCTCGCCGCGACGCACTATCACTCCCGTACCGACCTCGCGGCAGCGCACCGGCACGCGACGCGCGCCATCGGGCTGTTCCGGCGGTTCGGCGACGGTCTCGCCGAGATCCGGTCCCTCCGCCTGCGGGCGATGGTCCTGACCGCCGAGGGCCGTCCACGGGCGGGGATCGACCTTCTCGACCGCTGCCTCACGGCCTTCCGCGAACAGGGTGATCTCTTCGGCGAGGCGTCCACCCTGTGGGCCCTCGGCGGAGCGGCTCACGACGCCGGCGACACCGTACGGGCGGTCGCGTGCCTGGAGGAGGCCCTGATCCTCTTCCGCCGCCTCGACGTGCCCCTGTGGGAGGCGCGCACGCGGTCCCGGCTGGCGGAGGTGCACGGGGAGGGAGCCGCCCCCGTGGACGGCACCCTCCCCGTCATCATCACCGGTGGGGCACCGCCGCAGCCGTCCAGCCCAGGTAGTGGCTGAAGTGGCTCACGCTCGACGCGTGCCCGATCTTGCCGCCGATGCTGGTCGAGTAGAAACCGCCGTTGCCGTCGGCGATGCCGACGTGCCCGTAGGAGCTGATGTTCCAGTACACGAACGACCCGGCCGGGGGCTTGGTGCCGCTGTGGTGGGTGGCGCCGTTCCAGTGGGCGATCGCCGAGGCCCACACCCCGGTCGTGCCGTAGGCGTTCTCGACCGCCTTCTCGCAGTAGTGCTCCCAGCCGGTGCTGCCGACGTGGTTCTTCATCCACTGGACGGCGCCGGCGGCCGACCCGTCGCCGGCGCTGAGCGGGGATACCTGCCCGGCGGTGGAGACGCTGGCCGGTGTGGCCACCGTACGGGCGGGCGCCGCGTGCGCGGTCGCGGGGAGACCGGCGGCGATGAGGACGGTGGCGGGGACGATTGCGGCTCCGGCACGCAGGCGGAGCCAGGAAGGACGACGCATTTGCCAACCTCCGGGGTTGAGGGGGAATGCGTCGGCAAGCGTCGCAACCGCCGCTTGTGCATCGCTTGTGCGGCGTCCCGGAGTATGGCGAAGGGCCGGACTCGACGAGCCCGGCCCTTCTCGTTGGCTCCCCCGACTGGACTCGAACCAGTAACCTGCCGGTTAACAGCCGGACGCTCTGCCAATTGAGCTACGGGGGATCACACGGATGAGGCCGCCCTGACCGATGGCCGCCCCAACGCGCACAAGGTTAGCGCATAACGCACGTGCTCGTTTCCTCGACTGGCCCGTGCTCTTCGGGGTATGTCCTACCCCGACTCAGCAGAGGAGTTGATCATGAAATACCGCGCTGTGTTCCTCGCCGGGGCAGCGGCCGGATACGTACTGGGGACGCGCGCCGGCCAGGAGCGCTACGAACAGATCAAACGACTGTCCCGGCGTGTCGCGGAGAACCCCACCGTGCAGGAGGCCGCCGGCGTCCTGCGAGCCCAGGCCGGTGAGCTGGCCGAGACGGCCCGGCAGAAGGTCGGCGACAAGGTCCAGACAGTGAGCGGCAAGGTGCAGGAGAAGGTCCCCGGTATCCACCGGAGCGGCCAGTCGACCCCAGCCGATCTCGCCGACCGGTCCGGTCACGCCGCCCGCTCCGGCGACGAGCCCGCCGACATCACCTGATCCATCGGAGCGGGCGCGCGTCGTCTGGGCTGAGGAGCGCCGGGAGCGAAGCGACCAGAGCGACGGCGGAGGACGGCGCGTTACGCGTCCGCTCCCCCGCTCGCGGTGGCGAGTGCCGATGAACGGGCGGCCGGCCGACGGCGCCCGGGCCGCCGACCGCCCCGAGCACGCCCGGACCGGCCACCAGGCAGGTCCGGGCGTATCCGTGTCCGCCGGGGCGCCGGCCCTACAGGCCCGTCTGCCGGCGGATCTCCTCGAGGGCCTGCTCGGCCTGGGCCAGCAGGCCCGGGTCGTCCGGGTCGAGGCCCCGGTCGAAGACGAACGTCCAGCCCAGGATGCCGTCGGCCGTGGGCGGTCGGCGGCCGACGATCCGCACTCCCCCGGCGGTTAGCTTGACGTGGGTGCTGACGACGACGGTGGCGGTGACACGCTCGCGGACGGCCTCGGGCACCGAGCCGGGCTCCGCCAGCGGTACGGTGTGGCGCCGGCCGCCGACCTCACGCACCAGCAGGACGCCGTCCTGCCAGGTGGCCTGCTCCACCTGCTCCCACGGCAGCCGGATGTGCTCGTCGGTTCCGGGGAGGTAGAGGGCGGCGTCGGTCGCGACGGTCTCGCCGCCGACCGCCAGGACACGCTCACCCCGCTGGACGGCCACGCCGTCCGGCACACTCTTGCGCCACGTCAGTCGCATGGCAGATCACGCTATAACGTCCGGATCAGGGCGCGCGGCGCGCATGGCAGATCACGCCCCAACGTCCCGATCAAGACCCGCGGCTCGCATGGCAGATCACACTCCAACGTCCCGATCAAGACGCGCGGCCCGCACCGCAGATCACGCCCCAACGCCGCGATCAGGGCGCGCGGCGCGCGGCCAGTAGATCGAGCACCAGCGCCGCCGACCAGCTGAAGTCGTGGCTGCCACGGCCGCTGCCGTCGAACGGGTCGAAGTACTCCCGGAACCCGGACTGGCGCACCAGCCGGACCGTCGACCCGAACAGCAGGTCCGCGACCGTGCTGAGCCCGTGCGCACGGGCCCCGGCCCACAGCAGCCAGTTGGTGTTGACCCAGGTCGGCCCCCGCCAGTACGCGCCGCGGTCGAAGGCCTCCGACTGGATGTCGCAGGTCGGCACCGGGTAACCGGCCGCTCCGGCGAAGTGCGCCGACAGCAGCAGGTCGGCCAGCGAGCGCACGATCTCGTCGGGCAGCTCCGGGTCCAGGAGCGGGGCGAAGCCGGCGACGGTCGTCTCCCGGATCAGCCGCCCGGTCCGCAGGTCGCGGGCCCGGAAGCAGCCGGCCGACCCGTCCCACAGGCGCTCGAGGAGGGCGTCGTGGATGCGCTCCGCGGCCTCCCGGTGGGGACGGGGATCGGCCCCGGCCAGGTCGGCGAGCTCGGCCAGCGCGTGCGTGGACGCCAGGTAGACCGCGTTGAACAGCGGATCTTCGATGACGAAGGGGTGGTCGTCGCGGAGGTACTCCGCGCGGTATCCGGCGGCCCGCATGCCCGCGACCAGCGTGACGTACCGGTCGTGGTCTCCGCCGGCGTACGCCGCGCCGTGCGGGTCCACGGCGGTCAGCGGCGGATCCCACGCCGGACTGTCGTCCAGCCCCGACTCCCACGGGTGGCACAGGCTCACCAGGCCGCTGCCACCGATGTCACGGTCCCGGGCGAGGTAGGCGTGCTGGGCCACCAGGCAGGGGTACAGCGAGGTGAGGAAGGACCGATCCGCGCCGCCGGTCGCCCGTACGACGTGCAGGGCTGTGAGGGCCTGCAGCGGCGGCTGGGTGAGCCCGGAGGTGTCCACTCCGCGCGGAGCGGCGGGCTGTGCGGCGCTGAGCCACAGCTCGGGTCCGGGGAAGTACGCGCGGCGCGGCTCGGTCGAGCTGAACACGATGTGCGGGACCAGGCCCGTCGCCCACTGGCCGCGGAACAACGACAGCAGCTCCGTCTCGGCGCGATCGGGCCGATGGTGGGCGAGGCCGATGCCGGTGAAGGCGGAGTCCCAGCTCCACTGGTGCGGATAGAGCCCCGGAGAGGGGACCGTGGCCGCGCCGGTCCAGTTCGCGTCCAGCACGCGGGCTGCGGCGGCCCAGAGGGCCGTCTCGTCACCGATGAGCCGGGGCCCCATTGGGACAGCGTACGGCCCCGTGGCGTTCCCGGCGATGCCCGGACCCGGCGGAACCGTCAGAACAGCGTCCGCCCCCCGCGCACCCGGCGAACGCCCGGCCCTCAGCGAGCACTCCACCACGGCGGCGTCCTGCTCCGTGGCGCTCCCGGCCTCGGCGGAGACCGCCCCAGGCACGGCGCACGCCCAGAGCGCTCCCGGCCTCAGCAGGCGCCCTTCGCCAAGACGGCGCACGGCCCCGGGCGCTCCCGGACCCCGCAGGCACCACCCCGGCAGGCGCACGACCCAGAGCGCACCCGGCCTCGACGGGCACCCTCGCGCACGGCCCCGAACGCTCCCGGACCCTCCAGGCACCGCCCCGGCCAGCGCACGCCCAGAGCGCACCCGGCCTCGGCAGACACGCTTCACCAGGACGGCGCACGGCCCCGGGCGCTCACGGACCCTGCAAGCACCGCCCCGGCGGACGTTACGGCCCAGAGCGCTCCCGGCCTCGGCGGGCACTCGCCGATCCCGGCCGTCGTGCCGCCGCGAGGGGTCAGGTGAAGAGGCCCTCGCCCCAGTAGCCGCCCTTGCGGACGCCGGGCGGGCATGCCCAGATGCCCGAGCCGACGTGCTGGACGTACTCGTTCATGGCGTCGTTGCCGGCGAGCTTGTTCTGCAAGGGGACGAACTGCTTGCGTGGGTCCCGCTGGTAGGCGATGAAGAACAGGCCGGCGTCGAGGCGGCCGAGCCCATCCGTGCCGTCGGTGAAGGAGTAGCCGCGCCGCAGGATGCGGACGCCGCCGTTGCTGTCGGGGTGGGCGAGCCGGACGTGGGAGGTGGCGGGCAGCTTGGCGAGCGGGACCGGGTCGTGCTCGCTCTTGGCCCCGTACGCGTTGCCCTCGCCCTTGGTGCGGCCGAAGATGTCCTGCTGCTCCTGCAGGGACGTGCGGTCCCAGGTCTCGATGTGCATGCGGATGCGCCGGGCGACGACGTACGATCCGCCGGCCATCCAGGCCGCCCCGTCGGAGCCGGACGCCCAGACGTGCTGGTCGAGGGCCTTGGCCTCGGTGCCCGCGATGTTGCGGGTGCCGTCCTTGAAGCCGAACATGTTCCGCGGCGTCTGCTTGTCCGGCGTCGTCGAGGACGTCTTGCCGAAGCCGAGCTGCGACCAGCGTACGGAGACCACGCCGAAGCCGATGCGGGCGAGGTTGCGGATGGCGTGCACGGCGACCTGCGGGTCGTCCGCGCAGGCCTGGACGCAGATGTCGCCGCCGGTGCGGGTGGGGTCGAGGTTGTCGCCGGCGAAGTGCGGCAGGTCGATGAGGGCGGCCGGGCGCTTGGCCTTGAGGCCGAAGCGGTCCTTGCCGTCCTTCTCGAAGAGCGTGGGCCCGAACCCGATCGTGAGGGTGAGCCGCGCCGGGGGCAGGCCGAGCGCCTCCCCGGTGTCGTCGGGCGGTGAGTCGCCGAGGCCGCCGGCGGCGGAGCCGTACGGGTGCCCGCCGGTGAACGCGGCGGCGGCCGCGGTCCACTCCTTCAGCATCCGGATCAGGCGGCCCCGGTCGTCGGTGACGACGTCGAAGGCGGCGAAGTGCAGGCGGTCCTGCACGGGGGTGGCGATCCCGGCCTGGTGGGCGCCGTGGAAGGGGACGGCCTCCTCGTCGGCGGGCTTGTCGTCGCCTGCCTGGGCGACGCTGACGAGCCCGGCGCCGGCGGCGGCGCCCGCCGCCAGCGTCACACCCGAGTATCCGAAGAGCCTGCGCCTGCTGAGCTCCATTACTTGGCCACCGCCCCGGCGAGCTTCGACAGCGGCTCTCCGAGCGCGTTCACCTCGTCGGAGAGGTCCTTGCGGTCCTTGGCGCCGACCTTGTCGTAGGAGACGTAGCCGTCGCCCTGCTGGAACTTGGTCAGCAGCTTCTGCACCTTGGCGAACTCGGTGTCGAGAGTGGAGGCCAGCTCGGCGTCCTTCTCCTGGACGACCGGCTTGAGCAGCTCGTACACCTTCTGCGCGCCGTCGACGTTGGCCTTGAAGTCGACCAGGTCGGTGTGGGAGAAGGTCTCCTCCTCGCCGGTCACCTTGCCCGTCGCCACCTCGTCGAGGAGCTCCTTGGCGCCGTTGGCCATCGAGGTGGCGGTGATCGCGGCGGTGCCGACCTTGGCCTTGAGCGCCTGCAGGTCCTTGATGAGCTGGTCGGCGTACGGCCCCTCAGCGGAGATCGAGCCGGTCTTCCACAGCGCCTTCTCGATCTGGTGCCAGCCGGTCCACTTCTCGCCCGCCTTGAGGTCGGCCTCGCGCAGGTCGACCTTCGGGTCGATGTCCCCGAAGGACTCGGCGACCGGTTCGATGCGCTCCCACCCGATGCGGGAGGGGGCGTACAGCGCCTTGGCCTTCTCGACGTCGCCCTTCTTCACGGCTGCGGCGAACTCCGTCGCCTTGGAGAGCGTGTCGTCGACCTGCGCTGCGACGTACGTCCGGTAGGAGGCGACGGCCTGGTCCAGGCGCGGGTCGGCGGCCTTGCCCTGGCCGGTCACGGTGATCGGCTGAGACGGGCCCTTGCCGGTCATCCCGGCGCTGCACATGACCTTGTACGTGCCGGCGGAGAGCTGGACGGTGACCTCCGCGCCGGTGCCGGGGCCGATGTTCTCGCGCTCTGAGACGATCTTGCCGTCCGGTGCGAGGATCTCCAGCTCGTTCACCTGCGAGCCCTTGTTGGTGACCTTGAACGTCACCGCTCCGGCCGCCGCGCTCTTGGTGCCGACGTCGCAGGAGGAGTCGGTGGCGGTGACCTCGATCGCCCCGGTGCCGCCCTTCGCACCGCCCTTGTCGTCCTTCCCACACGCCGACAACGCGGTCAGGGAGACGAGGGCGGCGCTCGCGGCGGCGAGCACGTGGACAGGACGCATGGGGTCTCCAGTGAGGCGAAAGGCGGTCGAGCGCCCGTTGTGGCGGGCATGAGTCGGGGACACCTGATAAGGCATACCTAACTTAGCTTTACCTAACCTCACTTCGTCAAGCGGCAGCGGGGCCGGCGCGGTGTGAACATCACCACGCCGGCCCCGCTCGAGACCGCCTGTCTCCGGATGGACGGGCCGTCCGGAGAGCCGCCCTTACTCCAGATATTCGCGGAGCATCTGCGCGCGCGTCGGGTGCCGCAGTTTCGCCAGGGTCTTCGACTCGATCTGCCGGATCCGCTCCCGCGTGACGCCGAACTCCCGGCCGACCTCCTCGAGGGTGCGCGGATGGCCGTCGGTCAGGCCGAAGCGCAGCTGGATGATCCGCTGCTCCCGGTCCGACAGCGACCCCAGGATCCCGCCGAGCTGATCCTGGAGGAGGATGAACGCCGCCGCCTCCATCGGCACGACCGCGTCGGCGTCCTCGATGAAGTCACCGAGGTCGGAGTCCTCCTCGCCGATCGGCGACTGGAGGGACACCGGCTCCTGGGCGACACGCTGGATCTCGACCACCCGGTCGGGCGGCAGCCCCATCTCCACCCCGATCTCGTCGGGAGTCGGCTCCCGACCGAGATCCTGGTGGAGCTGGCGCTGGACGCGCACCAGCTTGTTGATGGTCTCCACCATGTGCACCGGGATCCGGATGGTCCGGGCCTGGTCCGCGATCGCTCGCGTGATCGCCTGGCGGATCCACCATGTCGCGTACGTCGAGAACTTGTACCCCTTGGTGTAGTCGAATTTCTCGACCGCACGGATCAGCCCGAGATTCCCCTCCTGGATCAGATCGAGGAACAGCATGCCGCGGCCGACGTAACGCTTGGCGATGGACACCACCAGGCGCAGATTGGCCTCGATCAGTCGTTGCTTCGCCCGTACTCCGTCATGGGCGAGCAGTTCGAGGTCCGAGCGTTCGCCGGGAGCGATGATGGCCGTGTGGGCCAGCTTCTCCTCGGCGAACAGTCCCGCCTCGATCGATTTAGCGAGTTCTACTTCTTCTTCTGCCGTGAGCAGCGGTACGCGTCCGATCTCGCGCAGGTAGATACGGACCAGGTCGCTTGTCGGCGTCGCCCGCCTTCCGAGGTCGTCCCCGTCAGCTCGCGCGGAGTCCTCGTGCCCACTTGGGGACTCGAGGACCTCCACCCCCTGCTCCGCGAGCATTCGGACGACTCGGTCGGCCGAGTCCGCCGGCAGTTCGGAGCGATCGATCGCGGCGGCGACGTCGTCCACCGTTATTCCACGTTCTCTGCCGCGTGCGACGAGGTCCGCCACCTGTTCAACCGGCGGCGTCTCGCTTGGCAGCACCGAAGGGCCCACGGTGACAGTGTGCGGCAAGGGGCCCGGATTCCGGGGGACCCATTTTTGAGTCCCAGGGGTCACAGAGAGCTGATCGCTCGCTCCCGCAACACCTTTCGCTGCAGCTCAAGAGCCATGAGGTCGCCGAACAGGCGGTTGTACTCCTCTTGGAACTCGACCGGATTCAGCCGCCGGAGTTTCGACTGCAGTTTGGTGATCTCCCGAGTGACCTGGATCTCCTGCAATCTGGACAGCATTGCGGCGGCATATCGGTCGTCCGGATCTCCGGCGGAGCGCAGCGGCTCGACGGCCAGACCGGTGATCAGGTCTCTGACCTCGTCATTCGGCGCGGCGTCGCGCAGCCGCCCGGCCCACTCCGGCCCGCCGCCCGCCGAGGCGACGCCGCCGAGGTCCGCGATCAGCGCCCGTACGGCGCCGTGGCCCGGGACGATCAGCGCCTCGGTGGGCATCGCGTCGAACGCCGGCCCGAGCAGCGCCGGCCGCTGCACCGCGAGCTTCAGCGTCTCCCGCTCCACCTGGACGACCGGGTCGTACGGATCCTGGGCCGGACGCCGCGGCGCCGGGGCCGGCTCGGGCCGCCGGGCGCGCGCGTCGCCGCGCCGGGACTCACCGGGACGGCCCGTGGCGTGCTCGCGGACCCGCCGGAGCACGAACTGCTCGTCGAGGAAGCCGGTCCACTTGTCCAGGTCGATGGCGTAGCGGTCGCGCATCCCCCGGTCCCTGATCCCCGCGATGATCGGCGCGGCGGCGTCGATCGCGGCGAGCCGGCCCTCGGTGGTGTCGAGGTCGTACTTGGCGATGGTCGCCTGGATCGCGAACCGGAACAGCGGCGTGCGGGAGGCGACCAGGTCGCGCACTGCCGCGTCGCCGTGCTTCAGCCGCAGGTCGCAGGGGTCCAGGCCGTCCGGCTGCACGGCGACGAACGTCTGGGCGGCGAACCGGTGCTCTGACTCGAACGCCCGCAGCGCGGCCTTCTGCCCCGCCGCGTCGCCGTCGAAGGTGAAGATCACCTCGCCGCTGGCCTCGTCCTGATCCATCAGCAGCCGGCGCAGGATCTTGATGTGCTCGTCGCCGAAGGAGGTGCCGCAGGTGGCGATGGCGGTGCCCACGCCCGCCAGGTGGCAGGCCATGACGTCGGTGTAGCCCTCGACGACGACCGCCTGCCGCCGCTTGGCGATGTCCTTCTTCGCCAGGTCGGCGCCGTACAGCACCGAACCCTTCTTGAACAGCGGCGTCTCGGGGGTGTTGAGGTACTTCGGGCCGTCGTCGCGCTCCTCCAGACGGCGCGCGCCGAACCCGATGACGTCGCCGGTGAGGTCGCGGATCGGCCAGATCAGCCGGCCGCGGAACCGGTCGATCGGCCCGCGCCGCCCCTGGCTGGCCAGCCCGCCGGTGACGAGCTCCTTGTCGGTGAACCCCCGGCCGCGCAGGTGGCGGACGAGCGCCTCCCATTCGTTCGGCGCGTAGCCGACGCCGAACCGCTCGGCGTCCTCCCGTCCGAAGCCGCGCTCGGCGAGGAACCGGCGGCCGATCTCGGCCGCCGGGGTCATCAGCTGCTCGGTGAAGAACTCCGCCGCGGCGCGGTGCGCCTCGACCAGGCGGGTCCGCTCGCCCTTCTGCCGGCCGGGGACGTAGCCGCCCTCGTTGTAGCGGAGCTGCACGCCGGCCTTCGCGGCGAGCCGCTCGATCGCCTCGGCGAACGAGAGGTGCTCGATCTTCTGGACGAAGCCGATCGCGTCGCCGCCTTCTCCACAGCCGAAGCAGTAGAACATTCCGTTCGAAACGTTGAAAGATGGCGACTTCTCGTCATGAAACGGACAGAGGCCTTTGAGTGCGCCGCCGCCCGCGTTGCGGAGCTGGACGTACTCCCCCACGACCGCGTCGATCGGCGACCGTTCACGTACGAGGGCGATGTCTTCATCACGGATCCGGCCTGCCACGTCGGCAGTCTAGTCGCGACCTCGGACACCGGCGGCCGTACCGGACACCCCGCCGGAGCGGCCGGGGACACCCGGCCGGAACCACCGGGGACGCCCACGGGCGCCGACGGTGACGCCCCACCGGAGCCGCTCACCGGCCTTACTCAAAAGCGTGACGACACTATGGACAAATCACGGAATGGCGCGATGTACTTACTCAACTTCGGCGGCCCACGGCGGATGCCGCCGTCACTCGGCATCGAGTGGTTCGGGGGCCGGATCGGGGCACGCGCGAGCGACGGAGGACACGCCACGGGTCGTCCCCTGACGCGAGGTGAAGCGATGACCGAAGTCGTCCTCGATGCGGTGAACAAGGTCTACCCGGACGGGTTCCACGCCGTACGGGACGTGAGCCTGCGGGTTCCCGACGGCGAGCTGTTCGTGCTCCTCGGCCCGTCCGGCTGCGGGAAGTCGACGCTGCTGCGCATGGTCGCGGGCCTGGAGGAGATCACCGCCGGCGACCTGTACCTGGGCGGCCGGTTCGCCAACCATCTCGCGCCGCGCGAACGCGACCTCGCGATGGTCTTCCAGAACGGCGCGCTGTACCCACATCGCAACGTCCGGGGCAACATCGCGTTCCCGCTGGAGATCTCCGGCGACGACTCGGCGGCCGCCGACGAGCGCATCGTCGAACTGTCGCGGGCGCTGGGGATCGAGGAGACGCTGCACCGCCTGCCCTCGACGCTGTCCGGCGGCCAGCGGCAGCGGGTCGCGATGGGCCGGGCGCTGATCCGCGAACCCGGGATCTTCCTGATGGACGAGCCCCTGTCCAATCTCGACGCGGGCCTGCGCACCGAGCTCCGCATGGAGATCGGCGCCCTGGTCCGCTCCCTCGGCGTGACCACGCTCTACGTCACGCACGACCAGACCGAGGCGCTCACGCTCGCCGACCGCGTGGCCATCATGCGGCAGGGCGTCCTGCAGGACGTCGGCACTCCGCAGCAGGTGTACGCCGACCCGGCCACGATGTTCGTGGCGGCCTTCCTCAGCACCCCGCCGATCAACCTCGTGCGGGTCTCAGTCTGGGCGGATCAGAGCGAGGGGATCGTGCTCGGCCTGGGGAACCATCGGCTGGTCCTGCCGTGGACCGACCCCCGGTCGCCCGCGCTCGTGCCCCGCCACGGCACGTACGTGACGGCGGGGATCCGCGCCGACGCCCTGCGCCCGGCGGCCGACGGCCTGCTGGCGGGGCGGGTCCGGGCGCTGGAGTTCCACGGCTCGGAGTGGCTCGCCTACGCCGAGGCCGGCCTGCCGCACGTCGACGCCGAGGCCCCGTACGAGAACGAGGCGCCCTCGCCCGCCCCCGCGCGGCAGGCCAACGGGCACGGCGACGGCGGCATGCTGCGCCGGATCCTGCGGACCGCCGGGCTCGTCACCGAGGAGGCCCCCGCCGAGCGGATCTCCCACGGGGGCACCCACCGCCGGTCCGACGTGGTCTTCCGGCTGGAGTCGCGGTCCGGCGTCACCGCGGGCGACACCGTACGGCTCGCCGTCGACACCGACCGCGTCCTGTTCTTCGGCGACGACGGCCGCCGCATCGACCCGGTGCGCCGCTGACCCTGGCCGGGGAAACGAGGTCAGATGCCGGTCCGGTCCGCGCCGGCCTTCCGGAGCACGCGCTCGAGGACCATGACCCGGTCGGTCTCGGGTGGGAGCTCGGTCAGCAGGCGTCGTAGCCGTTTCCGGCCCGCGGAATCGAGCGCCCCGGGATCGATCTCCACGATCCCCTCCAGGGCGCGCAACGCGCTGTACTGCCCGAAGGGCTTGTCCTCGACGACCAAGGCGTCGATCAGCGCGGGGACCCGGGACGAGTCGGGGTTGGCGCGGAGGTACGCGAACGCCGCGAGCCGGAGACCGCGATCCTTGTTGGTGAGATACCAGTCGACGTCGAAGTCCTCGACCCCACGCAGGGTTTCGATCATGGACTTCAGGACGGAGGTCAGCTGCGCCGTACGCGCGCCGCCGCTCGGCATCGTCCACCGAATCCTGTTGTACTCCTTGGCGAGGCGGTCGATCCGTTCCCCCACCGTCTGCGCGCCTTCGGGCTGTGGATCCGCGACGTCACCGGCCAGCACGTGCCCGAGCCCCTCGGCGACGTCATCGGAGGTCTCCTTGGCGGCCGCGGCCTCTCGCCTCGCGTCCTGGGCGGCCTCCTTCGCGGCCTCGGCCTCTCGCTTCAGGGTGAACCCGAAGCCCGAGATCTCGGTGAAGAACGTCCCGAGCGCCAGCAGCGCCACGAGGCCGACGGCGATGACGGGCGGGTCGGTGGACTGCAGGTGCCGGCAGACCCGGACGGTCCTGCCGGCGCTCGTGAGCTGCTGATCGCAGACCTGTACCCGGAAGAACGCCACAACGCTCAACGCGGCGAGGACGAGGACACCGATGCCCGCGAGCCATCGGATGGGGAACGGGTGCCTGCTCTTCTCCGCGCGGGACTCGGTCTCCATCCGGCACATGCTCTCCGAGCGATGATCCGCTGTCCACCGCGTCCTGCTGTTCGGCGACGACGGCCGCCGCATCAACCCGGTGCGCCGCTGAGCCCTGGGTCACGTCGTGAGCCGGGCCACCTCCGTTCCGGCGAGCAGGAAGCCGCCCACGCCGAAATCGGTCGTGCCGTCGTACGTCACCGGCTGGCTCGACTCCGGTTCATAGCCGACGCCCTGGACGTAGCCGAGAACGCCGTCCGGGTGCACCGCCGTGGCGACCATCCCGTTCCACGCCCGGGCGACCACCGGAAGGTAGGTGGCCCGGTCGAGCAGGCCCGCGCCCACGCCGTACGCGATCCCGTAGGCGAACAGGGCGGTGCCGCTCGTCTCAGGGCCCGGCAGGTGCGCCGGGTCGCCGAGGTCGACGTTCCAGAAGCCGTCGGAGCGCTGGACCTTTCGCAGGGCCGCGGCCATCGCCTGGAGCCGGGCGCGGTACTCCTTCGCCCGGCCGGCGGGCAGGACCGGCAGGACCTTCGCGAATGCCGCGAGCGCCCAGCCGTTCCCGCGCGACCAGTAGACGCTCTTGCCGTTCGGCGACTTGGTGCCGCCGGGCAGCACGAACCGCTTGTCCCGCCACCAGAGGGCGTCGGCAGCGCGGTACAGGCCGTGACCGCCCTCGACGTTCTTCGTGTGGGCGTACAGCGCGTCCATCTTGTCCCAGTACCGGGTGTCACCGAGGAGGCTCCCGACGCGGGCGAAGGGCGGCATCGCCATGTGCAGGGCGTCGACCCACCACCAGTCGTCGTCCTTGGCCGCGTCGGAGCCTTCCACCATGAGCCGGAGGGACTCCTCGATCGCCGCGACCTTCTCTTTCGCCGGCTCGACCTCATTGAGGTCGAGGTACGCCTGCCCTGCGCACTGGTTGTCGGCGAGCCGGGTGCTCACGCCCGTGTTGAGGCCGTACGACCACTTCTCCGCCCACGTCCGGGCGTAGTCGAGGTACCGGCCGTCTCCGGTGAGGCGGTGGAGCGCCAGGTCGCCGCTGAAGTACGTCGCGCGGGCCCACTTGTCGTCGCCGGGGTCGGTGTGCGCGCCGATCCAGTGGTCGTTGACCCGGCGGAGGACGGCGATGACCTCGGCCCGGCTCGGCAGCACGGGGGACGGAGCGGCCCGCCCGACGCCCGCCGTCGCCGGCCGGCCGCCCACGGCGGACAGCGCCAGCCCGGAGCCGCCCGCCAGGGCCGCCGCCGTAAGGAAACGTCGCCGGTCCATCGCGAACCGTCTCGTCACATCACCCTCCTGGAGTTCAAGGGACCATCCAGCCGAACACCGGTGTGGACTGGAGCCAGACGAGCACGCACATCAGCAGGAGCAGCAGCGCGCTCCAGCCGAACACCCGCCGGAACAGCGTGCCCTCCGCGCCGACGACGCCGACGGCGGCGGTGCCGATCGCGAGGTTCTGCGGGGAGATCATCTTGGCCATGACGCCGCCGGAGGTGTTCGCCGCGCCGAAGAGCACCGGTGACACGTTCAGCTGGTGCGCCGCCGTCACCTGCAGGTTGCCGAACAACGCGTTGGAACCCGCGTCGGTACCGGTGATCGTCACGCCGAACCAGCCGACGACGGGCGACAGGAACGCGAAGAACCCGCCGGCCTTGGCCAGCCAGACGCCGAGCGTGGAGATCTGCCCGGACAGGTTCATGACGTACGACAGCGCGAAGACGCACAGGATCGTGAAGATCGCCCAGCCGAACTGACGGACCGTCTCGGCGTACGCCTTCAGGCCCGTGAGCGGGCTCATCCGCAGGGCGGCGAGCGTCAGCAGCCCCGACACGAACAGCAGGGTGCCGGTCGCGCCCATCCAGTTCAGCACGTACGTGGCGGCGACCGGCTTGCCGGTGGGGCCGGTGATGTGCTGCAGTCCGGGCCACTTGAAGACGTGCCCGACCGGTACGCCGAGGACGGTGCCGACCGGTTTGCCCGGGGTGACGGCCAGCCGATTCTTGACGGCGTCGATCTGCGCGAGCGAGAACAGCGCGATGACGATGGCGTACGGGGCGAACGCCCGGACGACGTCGGCCTTCGAGTCTCCGTCCGGCGGGCCGATCCGGCGCTCGAACGCCGGGTCGTCGACCGAGCCGCCCGCGATGACCGGCGCGGTGACCGGCGTCTCGCTCTCGCCCGGCCGCCACACCCGGCCCAGCAGGATGATCGCGCCCGCCGAGATCAGCGCGGCGAAGATGTCACAGAGCCGGTACGACCAGTAATTGGAGAACACGAACTGGCAGACGCCGAAGGTCACGCCCGCGGTGAGGGCGGCCGGCCAGGCCTGGCGCAGCCCTCGCCGGCCGTCGGCGACGCCCACGAGGATGAAGGGCACGAAGACCGCGAGGATCGCGGTCTGCCGGCCCGCCATCGAGCCGAAGTCCTCCGGCTTCAGGCCGGTCGCGGTGCCGAGGATGGTGATCGGGTTGCCGAGGCCGCCGAAGGCGACCGGCGCGGTGTCGGCGATCAGCGCCAACGCCGCGGCCTTGATCGGATCGAAGCCGATCGCGATGAGCATGACGGAACAGATCGCGACCGGGCCGCCGCCCCCGGCCAGGGCCTCGAGCAGCGCCCCGAACGAGAAGGCGATCACGATGGCCTGCACCCGGCGGTCGTCGCTGACGGTGGCGAACGCCCGCCGCAGCACCGCGAAGTGCCCCGACTTGACGGTCAGGTTGTAGATCCAGATGGCGTTGAACGTGATCCAGAGGATGTTCAGGACGCTGAGCACGGCGCCGTACAGCCCGGCGTCGAGCGTCTGGGCCAGCGGCATGGAGTAGGTGAACAGCGCCACCCCGATGGCGAGGACGAGGGCGACGAGGCTCGCCCAGTGCGCCTTCCAGCGGAGCCCGCCGAGGAGGACGAGCAACGCGATGAGCGGAAGAAGGGCCAGCAGGGCGCTGAGGGTGAGAGAGCCGGTGGGATCGAGGTTCTGGTGGAACAACGGGCACCTCCCGGAGGCATGGGCGTGCACCTGTGAGGGTGAGATCATCGTCCCATCCCCTCCGAGACAAGAAAAGTCAGAGATCCGAGCAATACAGGCGACTTTTGCCCTGTACGGCCATAGTTCAGCTCATATGGGCACGATTGGTCGGATCTCTAACGGCGAACGGCGCGCCGTCCGATGGACGACGCGCCGTTCCCGGGGGGGTCAGTCGCGGTTCGGGGGCTCGGTGTGCATGGTCCCGGCGATGCGGTTCCACATGTTGATCTGCGCGACCTGGGCCACGAGGAACGCGGCCTCGTCCTCCTTGAACGCGTCGGTCACCGCGGTCCAGATCTCGTCGGTGACCTCCTCGGGTCCCTTCGTGGCGGCCTCGGCGTAGGCCAGCGCGGCCTGCTCCGCCCCGGTGTACAGCTGCGACTCCCGCCAGGCGGGAAGCTGGATGATCCGGTTCAGGTTCTCGCCGAGTTCGAGGGCCTCGTGGGTGTGCATGTCGATGCAGAAGAGGCACTTGTTCATCTGCGAGGCGCGGATCTTGACGAGCTCGCGGATCGTGGCGTCCAGCGGGCCTTTGCGGATCGCCTGCTCCGCCAGAAGGAAGGTCTTGTACACCTGGGGCGCCAGTTCGGCGACGTTCAACCGTGACATCGTCGTCGGCCTTTCTCTCGGATATCCGTGTCGTCGCCAGGGAGACGAGACGGCCCCCGCCGGTGTGACGGGATCCGGCGGAAAAGATTCAGTGGGCCAGGTCGACGTGCGCGAGCTTGTCCGGATTGAGCATTCGCCGGACCGCCAGGATCCGGCCGTCGGCCGCGATGTCGTAGGTGTCGATGAGCCAGAGGCGCCCGTCGCGGTAGACCGCGATCGCCGGCTCGCCGCCGACCTCACAGGGCACGACGACGCCGGTCGGGGTCCAGCGCCGGCGGACGCGGTCCAGCACCTCCGCGATCCGCTCGCCGCCGAGGATGAGCTTGCGCGCCGCCGAGACCTTGCCGCCGCCGTCGGTGACGTAGACCGCGTCCGGGTGCAGGAGCTTGATGAGCTGCTCGAGGTCGCCCGCCTCGTAGGCGGCGCGGAACACGGTGAGCACGCGCTCGCGCTCGGGGCGGCCGGCCCGCGGCTGCTCCTTCGCGGCGGCCACACGGCGGCGGGCCCGGGAGGCGAGCTGCCGGCTCGCCGCCGGGGTGTTCCCGAGCACGGCGGCGACCTCGTCGAAGGGCACCTCGAAGACGTCGTGGAGCACGAACGCGACCCGCTCCGGCGGCGTGAGCTCCTCCATGACGAGGAGCATCGCGGTGCTCACCGACTCGTCGACGAGCACCGGCTCGGCGGCGTCCGGCCCGGTCAGCAGCGGCTCGGGCAGCCACGGGCCGACATACGTCTCCCGGCGCACGCGCGCGGACCGGAGGATGTCGTACGACCTGCGGGCCGCGACCGTGACCAGCCATGCCCGCCGGTCCGCCACCTCGGACATGTCGGCGGCCGTGGCACGCAACCACACGTCCTGGACGACATCCTCCGCGTCGGTCACGGTCCCGAGCAGCCGGTACGCCACCCCGAACACCGCCGGCCGATGCTCCGCCCACTCCTCCTCGGTCACACCGCGACGGTACCCCGACCCTGCCCGCGGGTCGCTCGCCCCCTCACCCGCTCGGCGAGCGACCTTAGTCGTGCCGGAGGCGCGCCGAAGGTCGCTCCGCTCGCTGCGGCGCGCTCCCTCCGATCAGAGGAGGTCGCCGAGGGGCACACCCGGGTCGGCCAGCCGCGCGGCGTCCACCGGCTTACCCGACCGGATCAGCGCCTGGATGTCCCCGGTGACGTCCCAGATGTTGACGTTCATGCCGCCCACGACCCTGCCGCCCGACAGCCAGAACGCGACGAACTCCAGGTCGTCGGTGTCGCCGGAGACGTACGCGGCCGGGTCGCTCCCGCGGTGGACGACCTGGTCGTAGCCGCCGACCCAGGCGCCGGACGCCTCCATGCCGAGCTCGTACTGGTCGGTGTAGAAGTACGGGACGCGGTCGTACGCGACCGGCTGCCCCAGCATCGAGCGTGCCGCCGCCGGGCCGCCGTTGAGGGCGTTCGCCCAGTGCTCGACGCGGATCCGCCGGCCCAGCAGGGGGTGGTAGGCGTTGGCGACGTCGCCGGCGGCGTAGATGTCGGGGTCGGAGGTGCGCAGCGAGGCGTCGACGACGATGCCGTCCTCGACCTCCAGGCCCGCCTCCTCCGCCAGGGCCGTGTTCGGCACGGCGCCGATGCCGACGATCACGACGTCGGCCTCCACCTCCGCGCCCGCCGTGGTGACCACGGACGAGTCCGTGATCTTCTCGACGCCGCCCTGGACGAACTCCACGCCGTGCCGGCGGTGCAGGGCCGCGAAGACCTCTCCGAGCTCGGTGCCCAGGGAGCGGCGCAGCGGCGTGCTCGGCGCGATCACCCGGACCTCGTTGCCGTACCCACGAGCCGCCGCGGCGGCCTCCAGCCCGATCCAGCCGGCGCCGACCACCGCGACGCGCCGGTCCCCGGACTCCAGCGCCGCGCGCAGCCGCTCGGAGTCGGGCGCGGTCCGCACGTAGTGGACGTTGTCGAGGTCGGCGCCGGAGACGGCCGGCCGCCGGACGGACGCGCCGGTGGTGAGAAGGAGCTTGGTGTAGCCGACGCTCTCCCCGTCGGCGAGCCGCACCTGACGTGCGGCGCGGTCGATGCCGGTCACCCGGACGCCGAGGCGCAGCTCGACGTCGTTGTCGGCGTACCAGGCCTCCTCGTGGACGTACGCCTTGTCCAGGGGGTCCCTGCCCGTCAGGAACTCCTTGGTCAGCGGCGGCCGCTCGTACGGCCGCAGCGTCTCCTCACCGATGAAGACCACGCGCCCGGTGAAGCCTTCCTCCCGCAGCGTCTGCGCGGCCTTGGCTCCGGCCAAGCTCGCTCCGACGATGACGTACGTCTCCGGGACGGGCATGTGCACCTCCGTACTCGCATGTTCGGCTCAGCGTCAGCCAGTATCCTCCGCCACGGTCGGTCCCGGGACGCTCACCCGGCGAAACCACGGCTAAGAGGATCTCGGTGCCGTCAGCCGAGGAGTTCGCGGTGCCAGGCCAGTGCCGAGGTGTCGGTGAGGGAGGCGACCTGGTCGACGACGACGCGCAGCCGTGCGCCGTCGTCGGCGGCCTCGGCGTAAAAGCCGCGGAAGACCGGGTCGAGCACCACCGGGGCCTTCCGCCCGACCGCGTCGGCCAATTCGGCCACGAGCTCGCGCTGCCGGGCCTGCCGGGCTCCGTGGTCCGCGCGGCCCATCACGTACTGCGCCGCGACGCCCTTCAGCACCGCGCACTCCAGCCGCTGCTCGCGCGGCACGACCAGGTCGCCCGCATAACGGGTCAGCGGACCCGTGCCGTACGCCTCCTGAGTGGCCTGTTCGGCGGCCCGGCAGAACCTGCCGATCAGCTCGCTCGTGAGGTTCTTCAGCGCGGCGGCGGCGTGCAGGCTGCCGTCGTAGACGCTCGGCCAGTACGGCTCGGCGAGCAGCGCCGCGAACCGCTCCTCCAGCTCGGGGACCTCGGCGTCGCAGTAGGACCGGGCGGTCAGCTCGCAGACGGCGCGGCGTTCGGCGGGGTCGGCCAGCCGGTCGAGGTGGATGTGCCCGGCGTGCAGCCCGTCCTCCAGGTCGTGCACGGAGTAGGCGACGTCGTCGGACCAGTCCATGACCTGCGCCTCGAAGCACGCCCGGCCGTCCGGCGAGCCCTGCCGGATCCACGCGAAGACCGCGCGGTCGTCGTCGTACACCCCGAACTTGGCGCCGTTCGCCCGCTCGGTGCCGGACGACCCGTCCGGGCCGCGCCTCGGCCAGGGGTACTTCATCGCGGCGTCGAGGGCGGCGCGGGTGAGGTTGAGGCCGACGCTGCGCCCGTCCGTCGCGAACGACTTGGCCTCCAGGCGGGTCAGGAGGCGCAGGCTCTGCGCGTTGCCCTCGAACCCGCCGCACGCGGCGGCCACTTCGTCGAGCACGGCCTCGCCGTTGTGGCCGAAGGGCGGGTGGCCGAGGTCGTGCGACAGGCAGGCGACCTCCACCAGGTCGGGGTCGCAGCCGACGGCCTTGCCGAGCTCCCGGCCGATCTGCGCGCACTCGAGGGAGTGGGTGAGCCGGGTGCGCGGGCTGTGCTGCCCGCGCTGATCGCCGGCCGCGGGCTCGACGACCTGGGTCTTGGCGGCGAGCCGGCGCAGCGCGGCGCTGTGCAGCACGCGGGCGCGGTCGCGCTCGAACGGCGTGCGGCCGCGCCGCTTCGGCGGCTCAGGCGCCCAGCGCGTCCGGTCGTGCTCGCTGTAACCGCTCATCCGAATCCGAGCGTATCCGTCCAGGGGGGATATGGCGGATCTTGTCCGTGACGCGCAGCCGAACGGAGATCCACCGAATACCCCGAGGCATGCTCTAGGAGCCGCACCGCCGGACGAAGATCTACCGGATACCCCGAGGCGAGCTCTGGGCGCCGCGCAGCCGGACGAAGATGCACCGGATGAGCCTTAGTCTGCGGCCATGCCCGATGAGTCGTACCGGCGCCGCAGCGCGCGCGTGATCCTGCTCGACGACGCCGACCGCGTCCTTCTGCTCAACCTCTACCACGATCACCGGAAGCCCCGCCGTGGCCGCTACTGGCTCACCCCCGGCGGAGGCGTCGACGCGGGTGAGGCGCTCCACGAGGCGGCGGCTCGGGAGCTGCGGGAGGAGATCGGCCTCGTCGTCGCGCCGGAGGACCTCGGGAGGCCGATCGCGACGACGTCCGGGTACGCCGAGTTCAGCTGGGCGAAGGGCACCTTCCGCGACGACTTCTTCTTCCACCGGGTCACCGCGCACGACGTCGACACCAGCGGCCTGGAGCCGCACGAGATCAAGCAGGTCATCGGGCACCGGTGGTGGACCGTGGACGAGCTGGCCGCCACCACGGAGGACGTCTATCCCCACGGCCTCGCGCCCCTGCTGCGGGACCTCGTGGCCGGCCGGCTCGCGCCCGAACCGGTCCTGCTCCCCTGGCATCACTGAGCCGACCGGTGAAACGCGGGGGCCAGATTCCAAGATCCCTAGGCTAGGGTCCTTTTCGTCCCCGTTCGCACGTCTTGAGGGCGCCCATGCTCACCACGTTCCGCGCCGCGGTCGCCGTCGTCCTGCTCGCGGGCTTCTACGTACTCGTGGCCGCCTTCACGGCCGGGACGGTCGTGTTCGACTTCTATGCGGTGAAGTACGGCCACGCGGGCGGCTTCAAGGTCGCGGCGCTGGCCACGCTGGGGGTCCTGGCGATGCTGCGCGGCGTCTTCGTCGTGGGCCGCCGCAAGGCCGAGGAGCTACCCGGCGTCGCCGTGTCGCAGCGGGACGAGCCCGAGCTGTGGCGGACGGTCGCCGAGCTCGCCCACCAGGTGAGCACGCGGGTGCCCGACGAGATCCGCCTGGTCCCCGAGGTGAACGCCGCGGTGAGCGAGGACACCCGGCTACTCGGCCTGATCCCGGGCCGGCGGTACATGTTCATCGGCATCCCGCTGATGCTGAGCCTCACCGCCGACGAGATGCGCGCCGTACTCTGCCACGAGCTCGGGCACTACAGCGGATCGCACACCCGCCTCGGCGGCATCACCTACCGGGGCCGTACCGCGCTGATCCGCACGATCGAGCGCCTGCGCGACCACGCGATCATCCGGACGGTCTTCCTGCTGTACGCCAAGCTCTACCTGCGCGTGTCGCAGGCGGTGTCCCGGCGGCAGGAGCTGGAGGCCGACGCCTCGGCCGTCGCGATCGGCGGGCGGCGGCCGATGGGCGACGCGCTCCGGAAGGTCCGCGCGAGCGCCGCGGCCTGGGACTTCTACCTCGCCTCGTACTGCTCGCTGATCGTGCCGGCCAAGGCGCGCCCCGCCGACCTGTTCGCCGGGTTCTACACGCTGCTGCGGGAACCGAGCCGCCAGGAGGAGCTCGCCAAGGTCGTGAACTCCCCCGAGGAGCGCTCGCCGTACGACTCGCACCCGAGCCTGGCCGAGCGCCTCGCCGCGATCGCGGCGCTGCCGGAGCCCAACGTCCGCCCCGACCCGCGCCCGGCGCTGGCGCTGCTGGCCGACCCGCAGCGCGCCGCGCTCGCCACGCAGGCGTCGATGCTCACCGAGGAGGCGCAGCGCCTGCCCGTCCTGGAGTGGCCGCAGATCGTCGAGCGGGGCCTGTTCACCGGCGCGAACGCCGAGGCGATGAAGGACGTCTTCACCGCGGCGGCTCAGGCGGCGAACACCCCGCAGCCGACCGTCGACACGGTGCTGCGGATCCTCGCGGGCGGCGGCGCCGGCGACCTCGGCACCCGCCTGCGGATGGCGGGCTGGCAGGGCGCCGACACTCCCGCCCTCGTGGCCCGCGTCCTCGCCCGCGCCTTCGAGGGCCTGCTCATCCAGGCGGGCCGCGCCCGCTACACCTTCTCCTGGTCCGACGTCGCCCGCCTGGTCGACGGCAGCGGCGCCGAGGTCGACCTGACCGATCTCGTACGGCGCGCGGTCGACGACCCCCGTCAGGTGAACGCCCTGTACGACGGCCTGATGCGCATCGGCATCACCCCCGCGTCCGCCCCGGCGCCGATCTCCGGCGGGATGGCACCGCCACCCGCCGGCGTTGGCGCCTGACGGGTGTTCGGCGGCGGGGTTCCTGGCGGTCATGACCGGACGTCGTTCCACACCGGGCTGGAGAGGAAGTAGGTGTCGTAGAGCTCCTGGACGTCCAGGAGGCTCTCGGGCGGCACCTTCCCGTAGGCGATGCGCTCCAGGTGGCGGAAGTACTCGAACCGCTCGACGCCGGGCGTGATGACGATGAGGATGTCGGCGTCCTCCCCCGGCGCGGCGGCGAAGGCGTGCGGGGCGTCGGGCGGCACGACCACCAGGTCCCCGCGCTCGGCGGTGACGACCTGGTCGCCGGACAGGAGCTGGGCCATGCCGTCGAGCATGTAGAACAGCTCGGCGGACCTTCCGTGCCGGTGCGGCTTGGCGCCGTCCGCGCCGTTCGCCAGGGTGACCCGCTGGGTCGACAGCGCGCCGCCGGTGGAGCCGCTGTCGGCCAGCAGCCGGATGGTGGTGGGGGCCTGGCCGATCACCTCGGCCTCGGCGGAGCGGACGACGACGGCCTCGTTGAACTCGGGTGTGATCAGGGACATGGCACTGACTCCTTATCGGGGTTTCGAAGGTCTCAGATGGCGAACATCAGGGCGGCGCTGATGAGCACGGCCACGGCGGTGGCGAAGTGGATGCCGAACGCCACGGCCTTGGCGCCGCCGTGGCGCAGGACGATCAGGGTGTCACCCAGGGGAGCGATCGCCACCGCGAGCATGTACCAGCCGACGGCGTGCGCGTTCGAGAAGGCGAGCAGGGCCGCGCCGACGACGCCGAAGGTGAAGTCGCGCACGCCCTTGATCGTCAGGTACGCGGGGTCGCCGTCCTCCTTGGCCGCCACGCCGTAGCCGGCGGCAGCGGCCTGCGGGACCACCAGGAACCGCAGGCCGATGAAGGTAACGAGGGCGACGAGAACGATGGCGAGTCCGTACGCGATGGGGGTGAGCATGGCGATCTCCGTTTTTCTAGCAGCGCTAGGAACGAGATCGACACTAGCAGAGCGATGACAGTCTGGCTAGCGGTGCTAGAATTCATGCCATGTCGATCCAGACGCGCCGGGAGCGCGAGCGTGCGGAGCGGGAACGGTTGATCGTCACGGCGGCCCGGGAGCTGGCCGAATCCGAAGGCTGGGACGCGGTGACCACGCGCCGGCTCGCCGCCGAGATCGAGTACAGCCAGCCGGTCCTCTACAGCCACTTCAAGGGCAAGGAGGCGATCATGGCCGCCGTCGCCGTCGAGGGCTGCGCCGACATGGCCGCCGAGCTGCGCGCGGCCCGCACGGCGGCGTCCGGCCCGCAGCAGGCCCTCGCCGCCGTCGGAGCGACATACGCGGCGTTCGCCGAGCGGCGCCCCGCGCTGTACGACGCGGTGTTCACGCTCGCCGTGGACCTGCCGTTCGCCACCCCGGAGGCGCCGCAGGCCCTCAAGGACGCCTTCGGCGAGCTGCGCGAGGCCATCCGCCCCTTCGCCGGCGACGACGACCTCAAGACACTCACCGAGACGTTCTGGAGCGGCCTGCACGGGCTCATGACCCTCATGCGCAGCGGCCGCCTCCGCCGCGAGGACCACGACAAACGGCTGGCCATCTTCATCGGCCGCTTCGCCCGCTGACCGCGGGCCGGCCGGGCCGGGCCTCAGATCCGCCGCGACGACACCGCGTGCGGCACCCGACGGCCGTTCCCGCCCGAGGCGGAGGGGCGGGAACGGCCGGGGGGCTCTCCCTCCTCGATGGCCTCCGCGTCAGCCCGTGAACCCCTTGAAGATGTTGGTGAACTCGTACGTGCTCTGGCTGATGCCGCTGCAGGTCGGCGAGACGGAGCCGTTCGGGCAGCCGCCGTTGTCGCGGCCGACGGACCAGAAGCCGATGTACCCGACGTGGTTGCTCTGGGCGTAGCTCAGCAGCTGGCGGGCGATCGCCTGGGTGGTGGTCGGGCCGGTGTCGTTCTTACCGATCATCGGGGTGAGGCCGAGCATCTTCTTGAGGTCGGCGTCGCTCTTGCCGGTCCAGATCTGCTTCATCTGGCCGAGCGTCGCGTTCGCGGCCGCGATCAGGGCGTCGCCCCACGACCCGGAGTAGCCGAAGTCCATCAGCATCGGGTTGACGGTGACGCCCAGGCCGCGAGAGGCGGCGTCCTGCAGGATCTGCACCGAGAACGGGTCGACGCCGTAGTCCTGGGCCTGCACCCGCAGCGTGTACGTCACGGTGGTCCCGCGTTCGCTCTGCAGCTGCTTGAGCGCGGTGTTGACCTGCGCGACCGGGATGGACGCCTCGACGTCCACGTCGATGTGGTTGCTGCCGACGGCGTCGAGGGCCTTCTTGTACGCCGCGAGCAGAGCGGAGGAGCTGCCGCAGGTGTTCTCCAGATACGGCCCCGTGGCGCCGCCGGTGGCCACGGTGACGTCGCCGCCGACGCTCTTGAGGTCGTTGACCTCCCCGATGACGCGGGAGTCGTTGAGCGCGACCGTGCCGCCCCAGGACGGGTTGCAGCCGGTGCTGTCCGCGAGCGCGAAGGCCAGGGTGAAGTGCTTCTGGCCGGTCGCCGACGCCACGTCCTTCAGCGTCGGGGTCGCCATCGTGATGTCGACGTACGGCGAGAACGTGCCCGCGCCGCCACCGCCCCCACCGCTGCTGCTGTCGGTGGTGGTGCTGACCGAGGCGCTGAACGCCGACGCGTTGCCCGCGGCGTCCTTGGCCCGCACCTTGAAGGAGTACGAGGTCGAGGCGGCCAGACCGGAGACCGTCGCGCCCGTCCCCGAGACCGTCGTGGCCAGGGAGGAGCCCTGATAGACCTCGTAGCCGGTCACGCCGACGTTGTCCGTCGACGCGGTCCACGACAGCGACACGCTCGACGAGGTGTGGCCCGTCACCGTCAGCCCGGTCGGCGTGCTCGGCGGCTGTGTATCGGTACCACCGCCTCCACCACCGCCGTCACAGGCGGCGCCGTTGAACGTGCAGCCGGTCGGCGTGCCACTGCCCGAGACCACGAACCCGAACGTCGTCGACGCACCCGCCGCGACCGAGGCGTTGTAGTCCCGGTTCGTGAACGTGTAATGCGACCCCGACTGCGTCAGCAGCGCGTCCCAGTACGTACCGACCGACGACCCCGAGGGCAGGTCGAACGCCACCGTCCAGCCGTTGATCGCGGACGAACCATTGTTCGTGATCGTGAACTGCGCTTGATAACCGCTCCCCCAGTCCGACGTCTTGGCGAACGTCGCCGTGTTCGCCGCCGCGTACGCCGGCACGGCGGTCAGCAGGGCGGCCAGGGGCAGGAGCAGCATCCCGAAGATCAGGGACGCGATCTGAGATCTCTTCAAGGCGGGGAACCTCTCTCGTGGGATGGTCCGGCTCCCGGCCGCGCCGGCGGGGGGACGACGGCCGGGAGCCGGCGCTCAACCGGCGAACTGGCCGATGATCTTGGCGAAGTCGTACGGCTGCTGGGTGACGCCGCTGCACTTGCCGTCGACCCAGCCGGTGGTGCCGGTGCACTGGCGGTCGCGGTTCAGCGACCAGAACGACAGCCGGCCGAGATGGTGCTGCTGCGCGTAGCCGAGCAGCGTGCGGAAGGTGTCCTGCGTGAACAGCTCGCTGGGCTGGTCGGTGTGGCCGTTCATCAGGATCAGGCCCGTCCGGGCGTAGACGGCGGCGTCGCCGAGGTCAGGGCGGAGCGTCGCCAGCTGGGCGTGGGCGGACTCCATGACCTTCTCGACGTCGGCCGCCATGGACGCGGCCGGGCCTCCGTAGTCGAAGGCCATCACGGCGTACAGGTCGATGTCGGCGCCGTTGTCCTTGGCCCGCTGGATCTCGGCCTTGTCGAGGTCGCTGAGGCCGACGGTCGTGACCGGCATCGTCAGGGAGACCTCCAGCTTCCGCCCGGCCGCCGCGGCGTTCTGCTTGAGGATCTTGATGGCCTGGAAGCGCCGGGTCTCCCCCGACGCGTCGCCCAGGTCGTCGCCCTCGATGTCGAAGTCGACGTGGGTGAGCGCGTACTTGTCGATCACCTGCTGGTACGCCTGGGCCAGGGACGAGGCGTCGGAGCAGGCCGCGCCGAGTTCGAGGCCGTTGTAGCCGCCGAAGGAGACCGCGACGTCGCCGCCCGCCGCGCGTACGGCGTCCACCTGTGCCTTCACGGCCGTGTCCGAGGACACCGTCAGCGTCGCGTCGCCGTCCCAGGTCGGGGTGCAGCCGCCGCCGTTCGGGGCGAGCACGAAGGCGAGGACGAGCGAGTTCACGCCGCTGCCGGAGACGATGGCGGAGATCGGCTGCGGGTCGTTGTCGAGCGGCATGAAGTACGGGGCCGCCCGCAGCCCGCCGGACGGCGTGGTTCCGCCGCCGGTGTCGGTGGTGGTGCTGACCGAGGCGCTGAAGGCCGACGCGTTGCCCGCGGCGTCCTTGGCCCGCACCTTGAAGGAGTAGGAGGTCGAGGCGCTCAACCCGGTCACCGTGGCACTGGTTCCGGACACCGTCGTGGCCAGGGAGGAGCCCTGGTAGACCTCGTAGCCGGTCACGCCGACGTTGTCCGTGGAGGCCGTCCAGGACAGCGACACGCTGGACGAGGTGTGGCCGGTCACCGTCAGCCCGGTGGGCGTGCTCGGCGGCTGCGTGTCCGAGCCACCGCCGCCGCCGTCACAGGCGGCGCCGTTGAGCGTGCAGCCGGTCGGCGTGCCGCTGCCGGACACCACGAACCCGAACGTCGTCGACGCCCCTGCCGCGACGGAGGCGTTGTAGTCCCGGTTCGTGAACGTGTAGTGCGAGCCCGACTGGGTCAGCAGTGCGTCCCAGTACGTACCGACCGACGAGCCCGACGGCAGATCGAACGCCACCGACCACCCGTTGATCGCCGACGAACCGTCGTTCTTGATCGTGAACTGACCCTGGTAGCCGCTCCCCCAGTCCGACGTCTTGGCGAACGTCGCGGTGAGCGGGCCGGCGGCCTGGGCGGGTCGGCCGGTGAGGGCGCTGAGGACGAGGAGACAGGCGGCGAGGATGGTCAGGGCACGTGGGCGAGCACGCACGGGTCCTCCTTGCGAGGCACCCGCGCACAGGCGCGGGCGGGGGTCGCGTCCGGCAGTAGGAACCCTGTCGCTGTCGTCGGGCGAGCCCCCGGAGGCATACGCCTGCGCCTTACGTGAAGCGGCAGTCGCTCTGAGTGGACCCGATGTGAACGACGGCCGTCAATACTCTTAAGAAAGTTTCTTGTTAGTTATGGAACGGTTCCGGCGGACCGCTCGTCAGTGGCTAGACCAGGCCGACGATGGCCTGTCCGGAAAGCCCGATCGAGCGGTCCGAAATGCGGACTCCTCGGTCGATCAGCCGATGTTCCGGGCGAGCAGGTCCGGATTGTCGGGGTCGATGTGCCAGCTGTTGACCCGTCGCGGGTGGATGCGGATCACCTCGTTGCTGAAGAAGCCGGGCGCCAGGGGAGGCTCCTCGACGGCGAGCGTCTCGGCACGGCCCCGGATCTCGACGCCCCGCCCCCAGCCGGGCTTGACCTCGCCCGGCTCGTCGGGCGTCATGTCGTCGACCACGAACGCGACGACGGGGTTGCTCAGAACGTTGCGGTACTTCTTACTGGCGCTCAGGTTCGGCCCGCCGATGTCGATCGTGCCGTCGTCGTTCAGCCGGAAGCCGACCGGCCGTACCTGGACGGCGCCGTCGGGGGCGACGGTCGCCAGGCGGCCGAGGCTCTGCCCGGCCAGATATGCGCGTTCCCTGTCGGTGTAGACCATGCGCCCGACGCTAGGACCTCGAGCGGACTTGAGGTCAATCAGGAGTCGCCGCGGTAGCGGCCGATGAAGACGTAGTACAGGTAGCCGCCGGTCTCGCGGACGATGTAGTGGAACTGGGTGTCGCGAGTGCCGACGGTCGGCCCGCTGCGGGTCGGCGAGGTCACCGCCTTGATGCCGTTGTCGTCGGCCATCGTCCGGCTGCGGAGCGCGTGCCAGGGGTCGGTGACGATGACGGCGGTGTGCCAGCCGTGCTGCTTGTACGCCTTCCCCACGTCGATCATGCTCTGCAGGGTGTCGCTGCCGCTGCGCACGGCCACGATCCGGCCGCTCGGCACGCCGTGCTTGATGAGCCACTCCTTGCCGGTGCCGGCCTCGGTGTAGTTGTCGCCGGGCCGGTTGCCGCCGACGGTCACGATGTGCGGCGCGACGCTGTCGCGGTACAGCTTCAGGGCGTGCAGCAGCCGCCATTCGAGGACGGACGAGGGCACGCCGTTGTACTGCGCCGCGCCCAGCACGATGATCGCGTCGGAGTGCCGGTGGTCGTCCTGCCGTGCCACCCACCAGACGCGGAACCCGGCGAACAGCGGCGTCCCGATGACCAGGGCGAGGAGCAGGTAGATGACCCGGCGCACCCACCGCCAGCCCGAGCGGCGGCGCGGCGGCTCTCCCCCGCCGTCTCCCGCGCGCCGGCCCAGGGGACGTTCGAGGACGTCCCCGTACGGCTCGTCATCGGCCGCGCGCCCGGCGGAGGGACGCCCGTCGTACGCCTCGTCGTCGGCCGAGGGCCGTCCGAGGACGCTCGTCTCGTACGCCTCATCGTCGGTCGTACGACCACCGGGCGAAGGGCGCTCGAGGACGCTCGTCTCGTTCTCCCGAGGGTCCTCGGGCGCGTCGTCGCCCGGGAGGCCGGGCAGGTCCTGACGCGTGGGGTCCGGCCGCCACTGCGGCAGGTCGCTGCGGGTGCGCGCGGGCTCGGCCGGGACGTTGGACGCGTCCCGGCCGACCTCGACCGTGGGCTCGACGCCGTCAGACCGCTCGGTGATCGTTCCTCCGTCTCGCACGACCCATTAGACGCCTGGACCGGGTCGGTGGTTCTGGTTCTAGCGGCTGTCACTTCCCGCCGACTCTATAGCGGCCCGGCCGGCCTCGAGCCGTGCCACCGGGACGCGGAAGGGCGAGCAGGACACGTAGTCCAGGCCGACCTGGTGGAAGAAGTGCACCGAGTCCGGGTCGCCGCCGTGCTCGCCGCAGATGCCCAGCTTGAGGTCCGGGCGGGTCTTGCGGCCCTTCTCCGCGGCGACGCGGACGAGGCGCCCGACGCCGTCGACGTCGAGGGTCTCGAACGGGGAGACGCCGAAGATGCCGAGTTCCAGGTAGCGGCTGAAGAACGCCGCCTCGACGTCGTCGCGTGAGAATCCCCACGTCGTCTGGGTGAGGTCGTTGGTGCCGAAGGAGAAGAAGTCCGCCGCCTCGGCGATCTGCCCGGCCGTGAGCGCGGCGCGCGGCAGCTCGATCATGGTGCCGATCGGCGCCTCGAGACCGACCTCCCGCAGCACCTCCTCGGCCTGGTCGCGGATGAGCTCGAGCTCCTGGACGGCGACGACCAGTGGGATCATGATCTCGGGGTGCGGGTCGCGGCCGGCTGCCTTCTGCTCCGCGGCCGCCTCGGCGATCGCGCTGACCTGCATGGCGAACAGCCCGGGAATGACGACGCCGAGCCGTACGCCGCGCAGGCCGAGCATCGGGTTCTCCTCGTGGAGCCGGCGTACGGCGTCGAGGAGCCGGCTCTCGTCGTCCGACGCCTCGCCGGTGGCCACCTTGACCGACAGCTCGGTCAGGTCGGGCAGGAACTCGTGCAGCGGCGGGTCGATCAGCCGGATCGTGACCGGCTGCCCGTCCATGGCCTCGAAGATCTCGGCGAAGTCCTGCTTCTGCAGCGGCTTGAGCGCGTCGAGGGCGGCCTGCTGGTCCTCGTCGCTCTCGGCGAGGATGAGGTCCTCGACGAGCCGCCGCCGGTCCCCGAGGAACATGTGCTCGGTACGGCAGAGGCCGATGCCCTTCGCGCCGAACCTGCGGGCCCGCGCGGCGTCGGCCTCGGTGTCGGCGTTGGCGCGTACGTCGAGGCGGCGGCGCGCGTCGGCGTGAGTCATGATCCGGTGGACGGCCGCGACCAGTTCGTCGCCGTCCTCCAGGGACAGCGTCCCCTCGAAGTACTGCACGACCGGGGAGTCGACGACGGGGACCTCGCCGAGGTAGACCGCGCCGGACGACCCGTCGATCGAGAGGACGTCGCCCTCGGTGATCGTCACACCGCCGGGCGCGATCACCTTCCCGGCGCGTACGTCGACCTCGAGCTCTTCCGCGCCGCAGACGCAGGTCTTGCCCATGCCCCGGGCGACGACGGCGGCGTGCGAGGTCTTCCCGCCCCGGGAGGTCAGGATGCCGCGGGCGGCGATCATGCCGTCGAGGTCGTCGGGGTTGGTCTCGCGGCGGATGAGGATGACGTCCTCGCCCCGCTCGGCGAGTTCGACGGCGCGGGCGGAGGAGAAGACGGCCTTGCCGACCGCCGCGCCGGGCGAGGCGTTCATGCCCTGGGCGATCTTCTCGGACTTCGCGTCGTCGGCGAACCGGGGGAACATCAGCTGGACGAGCTGTTCGCCGGTGACCCGGCTGACCGCCTCGTCCTCGTCGATGAGGCCCTGCTCGACGAGCTGGCACGCGATGCGGAACGCCGCCGCGGCGGTGCGCTTGCCGACGCGGGTCTGCAGCATCCACAGCTTGCCGCGCTCGATCGTGAACTCGATGTCGCACAGGTCGCGGTAGTGGTTCTCCAGCGTCTCCATGATCTGCAGGAGCTCGTCGTAGGAGCGCTTGTCGACGCGTTCCAGGTCCGCCAGCGGCACGGTGTTGCGGATGCCGGCGACGACGTCCTCGCCCTGGGCGTTCTGGAGGTAGTCGCCGTAGATGCCCTGGTGGCCGCTGGCCGGGTCGCGGGTGAAGGCGACGCCGGTGCCGGAGTCCATGCCCAGGTTGCCGAAGACCATGGCGACGATGTTGACCGCGGTGCCCAGGTCGGCGGGGATGCGCTCCTGGCGGCGGTAGAGGATGGCGCGGGGGGCGTTCCAGGACTCGAACACCGCCTTGACCGCCAGGTCCATCTGCTCGCGCGGGTCGGTCGGGAAGTCGCGACCGGCCTGCTCGCGGACGATGCCCTTGAACGTCTGCACGAGGCCCTTGAAGTCGGCGGCGTCCAGGTCGAGGTCGTCGTCGATGCCCTTGGCGCGCTTGGCGTCCTCGAGCGCCTCCTCGAAGTGCTCGCCGTCGATGCCGAGCACCGTCTTGCCGAACATCTGGATGAGCCGCCGGTAGGAGTCCCAGGCGAAGCGCTCGTCACCGGCCCGCACGGCCAGGCCGTGCACGGACTCGTCGTTGAGACCGACGTTGAGGACGGTCTCCATCATCCCCGGCATGGAGAACTTCGCGCCGGACCGTACGCTCACTAGCAGCGGATCGTCGGCCTGGCCGAGGCGCTTGCCCATCTTCTGTTCGAGCGCCGTGAGGTAGCGGCCGATCTCGTCGTCGAGCCCGTCCGGAACGGCTCCGTACTCGAGGTAGTGCCGGCACGCCTCAGTGGTGATCGTGAATCCCGGCGGGACGGGAAGGCCGAGATTGGTCATCTCGGCCAGGTTCGCGCCCTTGCCCCCCAGCAGATCCTTCAGGTCCTTGTTGCCGTCGGTGAAGTCGAACACGTACTTCGGCATGGGACGCTCTTTTCTCCTCCGGTCCACGCTGAATGCGGCGATGCTACCCAGCTCTCGGTGAGACGATCGTCACTGTCAGCGTCCGTCGGTGTTTGCCCAGGTCAGCACCCCTATAGTGGTCTATTCCAATACCGACATTCCCCCCATTCCGCCCATTAGCCCTCGGGGGACCGGCACCTCGGCCGCCAAGATGTGCGTACCGCCTCGCGGCTGGGGGATGATGTGCCGATGAGGCCGGTGACCAATCCTGGGGCGGGTGAGGCGTTCGCCCCCATAGCCGAATACGGGTTCTTGTCCGACACGGAGACCACCGCACTGGTGGCCCCGAGCGGCAACATCGAGTGGATGTGCCTGCCGCGCATGGACTCCCCCAGCGTGTTCGGCTCGCTACTCGATCGCGACGCGGGCTACTTCCGGGTCGGGCCCGCCGGCGTCGAGGTGCCCGCAGCCCGCCGCTACATCCCCGGCACGATGGTGCTGGAGACCACCTGGTGGACCCCCGGCGGCTGGCTCGTCGTCCTCGACGGTTTCCTGATGGGGCCGTGGCACCACGAGGACCAGCGGTCGCACACCCATCGCCGCGCCCCGACCGACTACGACGCCGACCACGTGCTGCTGCGGATGGTCCGCTGCGTGAACGGCCAGTCGCAGGTGCGCCTCGACTGCATGCCGATCTTCGACTACGGCAAGGACGCCGCCCGGTGGGAGCACACGGGCGCGGGCTACCACGAGGCGGTGGCGCGGGGCAACGGCCTGGAGTTGCGCCTCACCAGCGACCTGAACATCGGGTTCGAGGGCTCCCTCGCGACCGCCCGTACCCTCCTCAAGGAGGGCGAGACCCGATTCGTCGCGCTGTCGTGGAGCGAACACCAGCCGCCACAGTCGTACGAGGAGGCCCACGAGCGGCTGACCTGGACCGTCCACCACTGGCAGCACTGGCTGGACCGCGGGCGCTTCCCCGACCACCCCTGGCGGGCGCACCTGCAGCGCAGCGCGCTCACGCTCAAGGGCCTGACGTACGCGCCGACGGGAGCGGTCGCGGCGGCGGCGACCACGTCCCTGCCCGAGACCCCGGGCGGCGACCGCAACTGGGACTACCGCTACACCTGGATCCGCGACTCGACGATGGCCCTGTGGGCCTTCTACACGCTCGGGTTCGACTGGGAGGCCAACGACTTCTTCCACTTCATCACCGACATGGCCGAGGCCGCCGACGGGCACCTGCAGATCATGTACGGCATCGACGGCCGCGCCGAGCTGGAGGAGTCCACGCTCGACCACCTCCACGGCTACGACGGGGCGCGTCCCGTGCGCATCGGCAACGGCGCGTACGTCCAGGAGCAGCATGACGTCTGGGGCGCGATCATCGGCTCCATCTACCTGTACGTCCGCAAGCGCGACCGGCTGGACGACCGGCTCTGGACGATAATCGTCAAGCAGGTCGAGGCCGCCCTGGCCCACTGGCGCCTTCCCGACCGCGGCATGTGGGAGGTGCGCGGCGAGCCGCAGCACTTCACCTCGTCCAAGCTCTTCTGCTGGCTCGCCGCCCACCGCGGCGCCCAGCTCGCCCACGTCCGCGGCGACGCCGAGCGGGCGGAGCGCTGGCAGCAGGCCGCCGACGAGATGCACGCCGACATCCTGGAGAACGCCGTCGACGAGCGCGGCGTCTTCGTCCAGCACTACGGCACGAAGGCACTCGACGCGTCCGTGCTGCTCATCCCGATGCTCGGCTTCCTGCCGCCGGACGACAAGCGGGTCCGCGAGACGGTGTTCGCGATCGCCGACGAGCTCACCCAGGACGACCTCGTCCTCCGCTACCGCACCACGGACACGGACGACGGGTTCGAGTCCGAGGAGGGCACCTTCACGATCTGCTCGTTCTGGCTGGTCTCCTCGCTCGTGCTCATCGGCGAAGTGGACCGTGCCAAAGCGCTGTGCGAGAAGCTGCTGTCCTACGCCAGCCCGCTGCAGCTGTACGCCGAGGAGATCGACGCGCACAGCGGCCGCCACCTGGGCAACTTCCCGCAGGCGTTCACCCACCTCGCCCTGATCAACGCGGCGATGCACGTGATCCGCGCCGAGCAGGCGCAGCGCGAAGTCCCGATGATCTGACCGGGCTCGGCCGTCCAGGCCAGAATTCTCGAACATAACAGGTAAAGCAAAGAATGAGAAAGGGCTCAGTTGCGGCCATAAGCGGGCATTGACCGCATAGAGCCGCGAATCCTACGGTCGGGGTCCGGCCCCGCCAGGCCCCGGCGGCTCGGTCTCCGGTTCATCCGGAGACCGAGCCGCGCCCGGTGCCTCTGATCAGGCCCGGTCCGCCGAACTCCGCGCGCGGCCCTCCAGCACGAGCGCCGTCGGGGTCGCCGTGAAGACGCTCGACCAGGTGCCCACGAGGATCCCCGCCAGCAACGCCACCGCGAAGTCGGTGAGCGAATCACCACCGAGCAGGGCCAGCGCCGCCAGGATGAAGAGCGCGCCCATGCCGGTGTTGACCGTACGCGGCACGGTCTGCAGAGCCGCGCGGTTCGCCGACCGGGCGAGCGGCTCCTTCGGGTCCGCCCGCCACAACTCCCGGATGCGGTCGAAGACCACCACGGAGTCGTTCACGGAGTAGCCGATGATCGTCAGCAGCGCCGCGAGGAAGACCCCGTCGACGGGCCGGCCCGACCAGGCGAACAGCCCCGTCACGATGACGACGTCGTGCAGCATCGCCAGCACCGCCCCCGCGCCGAACGTCCACCGGAACCGCACCGCCAGATAGATCAGCTGCCCGCCCAGCGCGGCGCCCAGCGCGATCACCGCCTTCTTCCGCAACTCACTGCCGAGGCTCGGCCCGACCCGCTCGTCACGCTGCTTGGTGACGGCGCCTCCATGGCGCTGGACCGCCTCCTGGATCCGATGCTCCTGGTCATCGGTCAGGTTGCCGGTACGGACCGAGATGCCGTTCTTGCCGGACGCCTGGACGACGGCGTGCGGGAACCCCGCCCCGGAGACGGCCCGGCGGGCGGTGTCCACGTCGACGGACCTGCTCGTGGAGTACTCGACGATGCGTCCGCCGGTGAACTCCACGCCCAGGTTCAGGCCGCGGACGACGATCCCGGTCACCGCCAGCGCGACGGCGACGCCGGAGATGGACAGCCAGAGACGCCGCTTCCGCATCAGGTCCAGATCACGCCGCTCGATCCAGCGCCGGACCCGCCCGGTGGTGGCCAGCCCCGTCACGGCCGGCCGCGCCATCACCGCCCGCCGGCCGGTCGCCCACTCGGCGAGCACCCGCGTCACCAGGAGCGCCGACACGAACGAGGCGAGCACGCCGATCGACAGCGTGATGCCGAACCCGCGGACCGGCCCCGAGGACAGGAAGAACAGCAGACCCGCGGCGAGCAGAGTGGTCATGTTCGAATCCGCGATCGCCGACCACGCGTTCCGGAATCCCCGGACCAGCGCCGCCCGTACACCCCGGCGCGGCATCGCCGCCTGTTCCTCGCGCGCCCGCTCGAAGACCAGGACGTTCGCGTCCACCGCCATGCCGATGGCCAGCACGAACCCGGCCAGGCCCGGCAGCGTGAGCGTGGCGCCCATGGCGCTCAGCGCGGCATAGGAGATCAGCGCGTACGCGGCGAGGCCCACCGCCGCGACCAGGCCCACCAGGCGATAGACCCAGATCACGAAGATCGCCGTGAGGACGACCCCGATGACCGCCGCCCGGGCGCTCGCGTCGATCGCCTCGGCGCCGAGCGTCGGACCGACCGTACGCTGCTCGACGACGTCGACCGGCACCGGCAGGGCGCCGCCCTGGATCAGCGCGGCCAGGTCCTTGGCCTCCTTCTCCCCGAACTCCCCGGTGATCTGGGTGGATCCGCCGGGGATGCCGGTGCCGCACCGTACGCTCGGATCCACCTGCGGCGACGAGATCACCTTGTCGTCGAGGAGGATGGCGATCCGGCGCACCGGGTCGCCCGGCGCCGCACAGGCCGCCTTCCCGGTCAGCCGCTGCCACGCCGCGTCATGCCGGAAGCCGACCGTGACGAACCAGCCGCGCAGGTTCTGCGGGTCGAACCCCGCCTGCGCCGACCCGACGTCCTTCCCGGCCAGCGCGGCCGGGCCGACGTTCAGCGGCTGTCCCTTCTCGTCGAGCATGGCGCGCCCGCCGGTGTCCGCCACGGAATGGAACGACAACTGCGCCGTACGGCGGATGACCCCGAGAGCCTGCCGGGAGTCCTGCACTCCGGGGAGTTCGACGATGACGCGGTTGTCGCCGGAGCGGGTGAGCCCCGTTTCCCCGACGCCCAGGGCGTCGATCCGCTTGCGCAACACCTCCACGGTGCGGTCGGTGGCCCCCCGATCGGCCTTCGCGTACGGGGAGTCGTGGGTCTGCAGCACGATCTGGGTGCCCCCGCGCAGGTCCAGGCCCAGGCGCGGAGAGGTGGTCAGGGTGATGAACAGTGAAGCGGCGATCACGGCGAACGCCAGCAGCGCTCGCACCGCCGTGGCACGAGAAATTGGGATGCCTCCATACGGACCGGCCCGAGATCCGGGCCTACGGGTGAACCCCGCCACACAGGTCACGCGCGACCGCCGGGCCATGAGGCCGCAGAGGCCGGAGCCCCGCTGAGGCCGGAGGCCGCCGGTGGCCGGTAGGCCGGTAGGCCGGTAGGCCGGTAGGCCGGTAGGCCGGTAGGCCGGTAGGCCGGTAGGCCGGTAGGCCGGTAGGCCGGTAGGCCGGTAGGCCGGTAGGCCGGTAGGCCGGTAGGCCGGTAGGCCGGTAGGCCGGTAGGCCGGTAGGCCGGTAGGCCGGTAGGCCGGTAGGCCGGTAGGCCGGTGAGCCGAAGGGCCGGGAGCGGGGAATCCGGGGCCGGTAGCCGCGGAGGCCGCTGGACGCCTCAGGTCAGGGGCGCGCGCTGGTGGCGGGTCCCGCGACGCGTCATGCGTGGCGGGTGATGGTCAGGAGCCCGTGATGGAAGGCGGCCCACGGCCGCGCGGGGTAAGCGCCGATGCCTGACGGGGTGCCGCCGAAAGGTCGGCGACCGTCGCGAGCCGGCGCCAAGACGTGCCGGTCGCCGTACGACCGGGCACGACGGCAAGCGCGCCCGATGCGGCGTGCGGTGCGGACGACGCCGAGGCGCCCTCGGCGGCCCAGGTACGGAGCGTGCTGTGCTTCGTGGCCAGGCCGACGGCGCTCGACACGGTCGCCGCCGTGCCATAGGCCGACGCCGACACCGCCGACAGTGACCTGCCCGACGCGGCGTACGCCGACGCCGTACCGGCCCCGGTGGGAAGGGCGAACCCGATGACTCCGAGCAGCAGGGCCAGAATCCGGAGACGGCGTGCGATGCGATCGTGCACGTCGCCCTCCCGCCGCCGGTGATCTTCCCGCCCACCGTATCCGACGACCGCAGCGGTCACCGCCGGATCGTTGGTCCCGGTCCGATCCGGCGGTCGATCGCGTTTGAGGAGGCTGGTCGGCCCGGTGGTGAGCACCCATCCGGCGGCCGGGTCGAAGCGCCTTCCGCGGCCCAGAGCCGGAATTCCCGAAAAGGCCCGAGAGCGTGACGATTCGCCGCCTATAGTCCATGGCCGCCGCTCCTGCTCATGATCAACGATCGAGGCCGAATGATCACCTACACTCACGGCGTCCGCGTGCTGGAACTGGACGAGCAGCGGGTACGCCTGCGCGTATTCTCGGCCGACTATGATCCTTCGCGGCCTCCCATGGACCTCCTTCCCGAGGGGCGGGGATTCTTCTTCGGCGTGCTGTGGCAGGCCGCCGACGGGGAGGCGGGGCGGCGGCACGGCCCGCTCAACGACCTCATCCCTCTTGAAGACGCCCTCGACCCGGACTGGGTCGAGGCGAACGCAGGCCGCTTCATCGAGAGCGTGGAGAGGGTCGGTGCCCGGAACCTCCCCGCCGGCGATGAGCTCGCGGGCTGGTACGAGACCCACTACACGGAACTCGATCGGCGCCTCCACCGGTGGCATGAACGATGGGAGCACGAGGACCAACTCGTCCAGGCCGACTACGACGTCGTCGTCACCGACCCGCGCTGGCTGGAACCGCTCCGCGAGGGCCAGGGAATGGGCACCGGATCTTTCTCGTGGGGCTGGACGGTCACGGGCGGTGCGCTGGTGCGCCGCGGCCTCATCCTCAAGGACCGGGGCGACCGGGAAGGGGCGGCTGACGCGTTCCGGCGCGCGACCGCCGTTGACGACCCCGAGGCCACGGTGCGGGCGCTCCTGGCCCTTGACGATCTCGACATCGACCTGGACGCCCTCGGCTTCGACGAGCAGAACGCCCACGAGTCGAGGGCGGCCTTGGAGCTCTGCGTCCGGCTCTCCGGGGACAGCCGGGACGCGGACGCGCGAGCCGCGTTCCTGATCGTCCACGCGTTCGGAAGGCCCGAGCTCCTTGGCGAGGCCCGCGAGCGCGCGAGCATGGTGTCCCCCTCCGAACGCGCGCATCGGCTCATGAGCGAGGGCGACCGCTTCGGGGCGCTGAGCGAGCTGAGACGCGCGTACGACGGCGGGGACGAGGTGATCGACTTCGCCATGGCCCTTCTCGACGGCGACTTCGAGACCGCGGACGAGACAGGGCCCGGCGGCGCCCTCGACCACACTCGCATGGCTCTGATCGCCGCCGACCTGGCCTTCGTCCACGCCCGCGCGGGCGACGACGACACAGTGGCCGCCCTACTGGGATTGCGTGTGGCGGCCGAATTCGGGTCGACGATGTGGCAGTACGCGCTCGAAAGCGGAAACGCCTACCCGGAGGACGTCGCCGCCGCCATCGGTGAGCGCCTGATGCGGACGACGGCGGCCATGGATCTCCCCGAGGGTGTGCGGGACATCGCGGAGACGGCCGGTACCCGCTTCCCGGAGCTGGCGGCGGCCGCCTACGCCGAGCTCGGTGATCACTACGCGATCTTCGGCGAACCCGAGGACGAGGCCGGGGCATGGGTCCACGCGGCCTACTGGATGAGCGTCGGCGAACTCGACGGGACCGAACCGGCCGCGCGGGCGCTCGTCACCCTGGCCCGGGTCCTGGACGAGACCGGCGACCCGGCGACTGCGGAGGCGGCGCGGGAGGCGGCGGCTGAGAAGGCCGGCCCGGAGCCTGCCGCCGGCGACTCGTATGCGGCCTTCGCCCACGCGCGCCTCCTCTACCGAGCAGGACGCGAACATCGGGCGCGGCCCCTGCTTCTCAAGATCGCCGAAGAGGACGACAAGGGTGCGGCCGAGGCGATGATGTTCCTCGGGAGTCGTGCGGCGAGCGTCGACGATAGGGAAACGGCCCGGGAATGGTGGCTGCGCGCGGCGGCGAGTGGCCGACCGGCCATCGTCCATCGAGCCGCGATGGCGCTTGGCTATCTGGCCAAAATCGCCCGTGATGTCCCCGACGCGCTGCGCTGGTACGGGCCTGTCATCGAGTCCGATGACGAGGACGCCGCGCTGGCGGCGGCGCATCTGGGCGAGCTCTACTACTGGCTCGGAGATGAAGAAGAGTCCGGCCGCTGGTATGACCTCACCCTGAGCGGAACGGACGATCCTGAGCTGGTCGGCGAGGCTGCTTTCCGGGTGGGTGAGATGCGGGAGGACCGCGCCGCGCTTCGCCGCGCGGCCGAGTCCGGTCACGCCGCTTTCGCCGAGCAGGCCCTGGCGCTTCTCGGCGAACTGGGGCGGTAAAGCCTGGCGCCAAGCCGTCGGATCGCCGCGTGCGGGCAATCCGAGCACAGCCGCGCGGTACGACGCGTTCAAGGAAGCCCGCGCCGAGCCGGGCGATCCGGTGGCTAATCGCGTTTGAGGAGACTGGTCAGCCCGGCGACTACGGCGGTGGTGAGTACCCAGCCGGCCGCCATGAGCGCCCAGGACCAGTACATGGCGGCGCCGTGGGCCTGCCAGGCCTTCTGCTGACCCAGGTCCACGATCGGCAGCAGCACGTCGAGGGTGTAGCCGAGTGCGTTGAAGCCGGGGCCGTGCGCGTCGGCGCGGGTCAGTTCGTGCGGATAGGCGTCGGTGAACACCCAGGTGCCGAGGGCGAGCAGGCCGGCCAGCCAGACGGCGGCCAGCCAGGTGCGGTAGCCGTAGCCGACGGTGAGGTACAGCAGCCAGTTGGTCAGCTTTCCGGAGGGGCCGAGGACCTGGCGGCGTCGCCACTGCTTGGCGAGCGACACCTGCCGGGCGGCGTCCTCGCGGCCGGCGCGGCGGTACGCGGCGGCGAGCTGGTCGTAGATGTGCGGGACGTAACCGCCGGGGTGACGGCCTAGCCAGCGGAGCCGGGTCCGTACGTCGACCGTGTCGTTCGCGAGGGAGTCGTAGACGAACCCGTGCAACCGGATGGTGGTGGGCCAGGTTCGTTCGTCGTCCTCGAAGATGCCGACCTGAGCGTTGGTGAGGTTCACGACGCCGTCAGGTCGTCGGCGAGGCAGCAGCAACAGTGCTACGGCCCTGCCGCCCTCCAGGTCCAGCGCCTGCCCGCCCGGAGCGGAGAGTTCGGATTCGGCCAGGTGGAGCAGGCCGCCGATCCGGGCGCCGGACAGTTGGATCTCTCCTTCCGCGGTGAAGCCGCGGCGCAGGTACAGGTCGTTCTCGACGGTGAGCCGGAAGGCGCACAAGGCCCGGCCGCCCGGGTTGGAGATCGTCGCGCCTTCGAGGGAGAACACCTCACCGATACGGGCGTTGAGCATCCGGACCTCACCCTGGGCGGTGAATCCGTGCTGGCAGGACATGCCCCGATCGACGGTGAGCGAGTCGGCGAGCAACGCGACCCCGCCGGGGTTGCTGAGCCGAGCGCCGTCGAAGGTCAGCTGCCCGCCGACGTGAGCGCCGGTGAGCTGCACTTCTCCTTCGGCGGCGAACGTCTGGTCACAGTCGACGCTCTGGTCGACGCTGACCCGGTCGAGCCGGAGCGCGCAGCCGCCGGGATTGGTGAGCGTCGCCCCGGTCAGCGACAGCCAGCCCCCGATACGGGCACCGACCAGCCGGACCTCCCCCTCGACGGTGAACCCGTCCCGGCCGTCCAGGTTCTGCTTGACGTTCAGGCCGTCGGCCATCAGCGCGTCGCCTCCCGGGTTGGACAGCCGGGCACCGATGAAGGACAGCCGCCCAATGTGCGCGCCGGGCAGGCGCACCTCCCCTTCGACGGTGAAGCCGTTCCGGCACGTCATGGCCTGCTCGACGGTGATGCTGTCGCCGGTCAGCGCCCGCCCGCCCGGATTCGACAGCCGGGCGCCGACGAAGGACAGCCGGCCACCGATCCGCGCGCCGGGCATGTGGATCTCACCGACGGCCGTGAACCCGTCCCGGCACCACATGCTCTCGGCGACGGTGAGCGCCTCGGCCCGCAGCGCGTAGTCACCGGGACCGATGAGGCGGGCCGTCTTCAACGACAGGCTCCCGCCGATGCGAGCCCCGCCCAGGGTGACGGCCCCTTCGGAGACGAGGCCGTCGAGGTTGAGATCGCCGACGGTGCGCAACTGGTCCGCGATCAGCCCCGGCAGATGGCAACCGGGCAGGCGAACGGCCGGTGCGGAGGCCTCCCGCAGATTGACCGGCTGCTCGAAATGGCAGTCGGCGAGCAGGAGCGCGCAGACCAGCTCGACCGCCTCGAGGTCGAGTTCGCCGGTGATGCGGGCACCGCGCAGCTTCACCGCCCGCAGCCGGCCGTTCTCCGGTGTCCGCTGCCCGGTGAGCAGGTCGATCAGCAGCTCCGCGCGTATGGTTCGCTCGGCTCCCCACGCTGCAGCGTTCCCGGGATCGTCGTGTTGAGCGTCACCGGTTCGGAGGTCGACGAGCGCTCCGGCGGCGTGCAGCAGTCGCCGTTCGGCGGCGTCCGAGTCCTCACGGCCGAGCTGCGGATCGACGTGCGGGGTGGTCATCGCGGCGGTGCTCCCGGAGTAACTCGTCTTTCGATCGGAGCCGGAGCGCCGACCGGCGGTCGCAATCAGGACATGTCGTACAACTCATACCGGCCGACCCTGACCTTGAAGAGGATGCCATCGTCGATGGCCCGGATCCGCTCGCGTGAGGTGGCCGGATCGGCGAACCGGCCAGCCACCTTGCACAGCAGCGGATGCTCGACCTGATCTAGCGGCACATGGGCCGCCGGGACCGGCGACCCCGGATCCTGACGCAGGCATCGCAACGTCGGGCGCACGCCCGTACCGTTACTCCTCCCAGTCGCCGACGCCACCAAGCTGCTCGATCCGCCCTGGCGACAGGCCGGTCACCTTCGCGACGCTGGACGACAGGGACCCGTCCAGCACCTTCATCGACTCGATGGTCCCCTGGCGGATCCCCTCCCGCCGTTGCTCCAGGTACCCCCGCGCAGCCTCGGCGACAAAGTCCTTCTTGGTCATACCGAGGAAGTGAGCAGCATGCGAGATCAACTCATCAGTCGCGGGATCCACCTTCAATGGCACCTGGCGCCTATCGCTGGTGACGATGGCCATCGCCTCCCTAGAAGTACAAGTTCGACGAAACGTACTCCTACATCCGTGCTGCGCCGCCGACGATGGCCCACACCGTTTTGCCGCCCTGTTCGTCCAGCTTCCAGCCCCAGTCCTTCGAGCAGGCCGCCACGAGGAGCAGGCCCCGTCCGTCCACCCGATCGAGGGCGAGCGACCGGCGGTCGGGCGAGGCCTCGCTGTTGTCCGCGACTTCGATCAGGACGGCCTCGCCCTGGCGGGAGAGGGCGAGGCTGAAGACATCGCCGAGTTTCATCGCGTTCGTGACGAGTTCGGCGGCGATGAGCAGGGCGTTGTCGGCGACCTCTGGGATGTTCCAGTCGGCAAGCGCGAGCCTGGTCAAGACGCGGGCCTGCTCGGCGGCTATCGGATGCGGCGGAAGAGGAAGCCGGTACACCTCGGGCTTCCGCCCCGTCTCTCCGTCTTCCCCTTCGATGCCTGGTATCGCTGACACTCCGCAGCCCTCCCCGATCCCGGTCCTCACGGTGAGAAGCCGCTCGATGGCCGTTCACCGAATCGCGTGACCAGACTCACACGCTCGGTTACGCTTTGCGACGAACCGCTCTACACCGCGGCACAACCCCACGACCGATCGACCCGACCTGGACGCGGTTTACCCCCCGGAGGCCCGCCATGGTGGCACGACGCGACCCGTACGAATCCCCCGCCATCCGAGCGTTCGCCGCGGAGCTGGAGGTCTGGCGCCGCATGGCAGGCCTGTCAAAGGCCGAACTCGCCGAAGCGCTCGGCTACACGCCACAACTGATCGGCCAGCTCGAAGCCGGCAAGAACGTCCCCTCGAAGAAGTTCGCCGAGGACACCGACACGTACTTCGACACCAACGGCGTCTTCGTACGCCTATGGAAGCTGATCAACGACACCCGCCACCTCGCCGTCCTGCCGCCAGGGTTCTCCGACTACGTCGCCCGGGAGACCGAGGCCTCAACGATGCATGTCTTCGAGTCCAGCACGGTCAAGGGCATCTTCCAGACGCCGGATTACGCCTACGAGGTGCTGAAGCCCGGCCGCGCTGAGGACGAGATCGATCAGCTCGTCGCCAAGCGTATGGAACGCCAGGAGATCCTCCGCCGCCCGAGACCGCCGCGCGTCGTCGCGGTATTCGACGAGGGCGTCATCCGCCGCATGATCGGTGGCTCTCAGGTCATGCGGGGGCAGATCGGCCATCTCATAGAGGAGGCGAGCCAACCACACGTCACGCTCCAGGTCGTCCCGAGCAGCACGGGTGCGTACGCCGGGCTCCCGGGCGCGTTCACCATCCTGGGCTTCGACGACGGCGCCAGCCTCGTCTACACCGAAGGCCACCTGGGCGGCCAGTTGACCGGTGACGGGGCCACGGTCCGCGAGTACGCTCGAATCTACGATCTGATCAGGGGCGCGGCGATCTCCGCCGACGACTCCCTGAAACTGCTCCGCGACGTATTGGAGAGCCTATGAGCACGCCAAGCCCGTCGACTTCCCCCTGGCGCAAGAGCAGCCGCAGCACGAACACGGGTGGTGACTGCGTCGAGATCGCTCTTCTCACTCACGCGACCGGCCGGCGGGAGCCGAAGCTCAGCTGACACCGAGTTCCAGGCCCAGATAGGTCCAGGACACTCCTGGGCGTCCGTGCGGGTCTTCGCGTTCCGCGAGATGGACGACGTCCAGTCCGCAGGTCTGAGCGAGATCAATCGTCTCCTGTGCGGTGACAGGGAACATGCGGCGGCCAGGCGGGACCGGGCCATGGCGCAGCGAAAGGATCACCCGGCCCCCGGTGTCCAGCAGGCTGGCCAGGCAGGGCATGGCCGTTCCGCGTTCCTGTTCCTCGAGGTGCATCCAGACCGCGGTCAACAGGATGAGATCGAAGCGATGCCGCCGTACGCTCAGCACCGCCAGCTCGGGCAGCGCGTCGTCGACCCACTCGATCTCCTGGTCGGCATGGATGCGCCGCCCCAGCGAGCGGAGCTCGGCGGTTGGTTCCGCGGCGACGACCCGGTGCCCCTGGGCGGCCAGCGCCGCCGCATCGCGCCCGCTGCCCGCTCCGACGTCCAGGATCGAGCTGGGTCGGGAGGGGAACAGGTGCAGCACCTCGCGGTGCACCTCTGTGAAGGTCACGCTCTCGTACTGCTCGGCCAGGGCCTCGGCCGCCTCACCGTACCCGGCCGTACTGGCCATGTCATGCAGCCGCTCTCCGGCCGTGTCACTGTGCACGAGAGAGGACCCTACGGCTGATCCGGTACGGGTTACGTACTGGGCCGCAAGCAGGGGCCAGGACGGCCAGGAGCGCCCAGCCCGCGAGCCCGGCCAGCAGACTCGCGACCGCGACCGCGACCGGCACCGGCACCGGCACCGGCACCGGCACCGGCCCGAGCATCATGCTCGTCATCGCCAGAACGATGCTCCGCGACCAGCGCTTGGCAAAGATCGAGCCCCTGTCCCTTCCCAGACAGGGGCTCTTCACTTCGCAGGCTCACCGCACGGCCGCGTACGGAACGGGCTCGCCCGGACCGTACGCCACCGATCGGGGCGGGTCAGCAGCCGAGGAGGCGGGTGGCGAGGAAGGCCTCCACCTGGTCGAGGCCGATGCGCTCCTGAGCCATCGAGTCGCGCTCGCGGATCGTCACCGCGTTGTCCTCGAGGGTGTCGAAGTCGACGGTGACGCAGTACGGCGTGCCGATCTCGTCCTGGCGGCGGTAGCGGCGGCCGATCGCGCCCGCGTCGTCGAACTCGACGTTCCAGTTGCGGCGCAGCTGCGCGGCGAGGTCCTTCGCCTTGGGCGACAGGTCGGCGTTGCGGGACAGCGGCAGGACCGCGACCTTGACCGGAGCGAGCCGGTGGTCGAGGCGCATGACCACGCGCTTCTCCATCTTGCCCTTGGCGTTCGGCGCCTCGTCCTCGTTGTAGGCGTCCATCATGAACGTCAGCACGCACCGGTCGACACCGGCCGCGGGCTCGATGACGAAGGGGACGTAGCGCTGTTCCTTCTCCTGGTCGAAGTAGGAGAGGTCGGCGCCGGAATGCTTGGAATGCGTGGACAGGTCGAAGTTGGTGCGGTTGGCGATGCCCTCCAGCTCACCCCACTCGCTGCCCTGGAAGTTGAAGCGGTACTCCACGTCCACGGTGCGCTTGGAGTAGTGGGACAGCTTGTCCTTCGGGTGCTCGTACAGCCGCAGATTGTCCTTCGAGATACCAAGATCGACGTACCACTGGAGACGAGTGTCGATCCAGTACTGGTGCCACTCCTCATCCGTGCCCGGCTCGACGAAGAACTCCATCTCCATCTGCTCGAACTCGCGCGTACGGAAGATGAAGTTGCCCGGCGTGATCTCATTCCGGAACGACTTGCCGATCTGGCCGATGCCGAACGGCGGCTTGCGCCGGGCCGCCGACTGCACGGCGGCGTAGTTGATGAAGATGCCCTGCGCGGTCTCGGGCCGCAGGTACGCCAGGCCGGACTCGTCCTCGACCGGGCCGAGGTAGGTCTTGAGCAGGCCGTTGAACATCTTCGGCTCGGTGAACGCGCCGCGGGTGCCGCAGTTGAGGCAGACGATGTCGGCGAGGCCGTTCTCCGGGGCCTTGCCGTGCTTCTCCTCGTACGCCTCGGTGAGGTGGTCGGCGCGGTACCGCTTGTGGCACGACTGACACTCGGTCAGCGGGTCGACGAACTCCTTGATGTGGCCGCTGGCCTCCCACACCTCACGGGCGAGGATCACGCAGGAGTCGAGGCCGACGACGTCGTCGCGGCCCTGCACCATGGACTTCCACCACTGGCGCTTGACGTTGTTCTTCAGCTCGACGCCGAGCGGGCCGTAGTCCCAGGACGCGCGGAGTCCGCCGTAGATCTCGCTCGACGGAAAGACCAGGCCTCGGCGCTTGCTGAGGTTGACGATGGTCTCCATCAATTCGGAACGACGGGCCATGAGTGATCTCCATCCGGCTGGCGGTCGGCGGGTTCCGCGCGAATATGACGTACGGCGCCGACGGCCGACCTGCGGGTCCGGCCACGGCGCCTTTGTTCCTCAGCTTAGGACACCTCTGCCGGTCCCGCGCTCCAATACCTCGCTACGCGCCGGAGCGCCCACCCCGGCGCGGTTCGCGCCTCAGACCATGCCGTTGCCGTTGGCCGCCGTCTCGGGCACCGGCTGTACGACGTCCCAATGCTCGACGATCTTGCCGTCCTCCACCCGGAAGATGTCCACCGCGGCCCGATCCTCGGGCGAGGTCGCCAACAGACTGTGCAGGACGACCAGGTCGCCCTCGGCGATCACCCGCCGAACGTCGAGGCTGAGCGCCGGAAACCGCTCACCGAACCCGGCGACGAACGCGACGAACGCCTCCGGCCCGTCCGGCGCCTGCGGGTTGTGCTGGACGTACTCGGGCCCGATGTACGCGGCGACGGCGTCGGCCGGCCGCTTCGCCAGCCCCTACCTGCTGGGCATCGCCTGGCGCGCCGGCATCCGCTCCACCCCGATCGCCCGCCTGGTCCGTACGGCTCGAGATCACCGCCGCGGACAGTGAGGGGGTGCCTGGGCGGGAGCTCTCCGGCGTCTGATCCGTCAGAGGTGATGCATCAGGTTCTCGGCCAGCAACCGGGCGATCTGTTCGCGCTTGACGTGCCGGCTCGCCGCCGGCCGCGTCCCCGTGTACGTCACGCGTGCGACCACGTCGTAGCGGTGCACCAGCACCTCCATCGTCCCCGGCCGGGCGTGCCAGCAGGCCTTCCCGTCGACGTTCTTGATGGGGATCAACCGGGTCTGGCCGGTCTCCTGACGCCTCATTCCCTCGTACGAGCGCCGTGCCGCGTGCACGTCGTCGCCGTACCGTCGCGACTTGAAGACCGTCACTCCCACGGTGAGGGAGATCCCATCGCCGGACCGCCAGTCGCATCCCCACTGGCCGGGCCCCGGCGCACCACCCGTCCCCCGATCGCTACCGGTGAGCTGCCGTACGAGGGAACGATCGAGCAGCCGACACGGATCCTTCACGACCGTGCGCTGGTACTTGCCCCCGCAACCGACAAGGAACAGGACGACGCCGATCACCACGGCCACCAGGCCACCCCCCGCGAGGGCCCGCCGTCCGGCCACAACACCACCCCGATCGTCCCCTACATCCCCGATATCACGGAATGATCTTGCACCGCAACCGCGCCGTCAAGACTGTGTGAAACATGCCTCATGACCATCCGAAGCGTCCGGTGATCGACCGTCACCTTCGAGGGAGCGGACCGGAAACAACACTGAGCGAGCAGCGGGCCGCGACCCCGCATACGCACCGCCGCTGGTACCGACCATGCACCACCTCACCAGGAAGAGTCTCTCCGAGGCGGGCACGAAACCGCACACTGCCCGGCGTCCGCTGGTGCGCGATCAGCCCGGCCACATCAGCGGAACTGTACGGCGGCCAGCGCAACCCGGGCCGCTTCGTACGCCATCCGTGCTGCCTGCTCTTGCTTGTGGGGACCGTCGAGGGTGTAGGCGATGTTGACCACGACGTTCCAACGGCGGGCGACGACGGTCACCGTGACGAAATTTCCCTCGTCAGAGGTAGCAGCGAGTAGCCGCGCTTCATCACCGATGTTGGAGACCGGCATGGCCCCGTCGTCTATCGGATGAGAATCACTTTCGAACTGATCACGCGCCTCATCGGCATCACTGCTCCAACCGACACGGCGCCCGCACGATCACCCCAGCAACCACGAGAACGAGCGCAGCCCACCGGAAGGCGCGCGGCCGCTGGCAGATGTTGACCAATGCCAGCGATCCGGGCCTACTTGACCCGCGTCGAACCCCGCGGACGACGCTAAGCCCGGGGCCCTGACGCAGGCAGACCTTCAACTCGGTCCGCAACTCGCCCCTGGCCTGCAGACACAGGGTTTGATAGATCGTCTCGTGGGACACGCACATCCTCAGATCGGCCGGATCGCCCTCCACCAGCCTGCCCGCGATCTGCACGCCAGAAGACGATACTGCTCTATAGGATGGCTGGCGCATTATAGGCATCCGCACGGGAGCCGAGCGACTAAGCATGAGCGACTCTATTCAGACTAACCCTCGAATTGGTGTACCAGGTTCCCATCGATGAATACCTTGTAATCTTGAGCGCGCGCGCCGCCCAAAAGAACCTTACGACGCTTCTCGATCACGACATCGTGGATCTCCAAATCGCCCACACGAAATTGATATCGCTTAACGGGAGATATCGAATATAGAAGTAGCTTGGAAATTACAGGAACCCCGTCCACGCGAATGACAAGACGCCCCCAGGAGTCGAAAGAGAACGCAACGTCGCGTCGCTCCCGGTCTCCGACATAAAACTCAAACTGCAATGGTCACCACCGAGACGTGCAAGCCCAGCAAGCTAATTTCCCCCAGTAGGCTTAAGATTCTTTTCCTAGGCCTTCCAGTTAGAAACAACATCGGACGCGAACCTGGGCGGCGCCCCGTAGCCCAGGCGGCTCTACTGCGCAAGTCTGGTGATCGAACGGGTCAGATCCGTGGCGGCCCGCCACGCCCGGCGGTCTTTCTCCCCGGCGGAACGCCGCGCCGGGTCACCGATGTCCGCGGTGACCTCCATCGTGACGTTGCGGATCCGCGGCTGGATCTGGCTGGCACCGCTGACCTCCCCCGCAGCGCTTCATCGCTCGGCGAACTCTCGGTCCGGAAATCACCTACATGGACTCACCTAAGAAACAAACGCTTTTCACGCCCGATGAATAAGCGCATCTCTTGCAGAATCAAGAACCGACGTAGCGTGAATCAGATAATCTCTAGGTACCCCGGAGGTACGTCTATCCTGAACCCAAGAGATGAAGACATAGTGACCTACCGACTCACCGTTCGCGACGCTAAGTCCCGATCCAAATCCTACATCTGAAGATTTAGATGCAAGCGGAAATACAAAACCTTGCTTCGTAGAGGAATCGAGAGCATCGACCACTTTCTGCGCTGCGGAATAATCCCCCATATTCATGATGACGATGAGGCCGGCCAACGCGCGGCCACGGTCGGCATAAAGCCCTCTGATCACCTGATTGCAGTGGCCTTCAACCAGCACGGCCTGCAAACGCTGACCCCATACTGCACTGGGACATTCAGAGTCTGAACGAGCACCTTCCAGCGTGAAGGAGATGCCACGAGAGGACGCCGGATGGCGCGTCTCACCATGGAAGACCTCATTGATTCGAAGCTTACGGTCATCTTGCGAACGATCAGCAATATCGGGAAACGTTTGAGCGCCTGAACTCGTCAACGCAGTGTACGCAGTCGGATAAACGTTCTCAGTACTCGACCGCAAGATCTTGGGAGATCGGAGGGTAAGGTACCCACGATCTCTAGCGTACGGATAAAGCCACGCAGCCAGGCCCGAAAGCACGCAAACGAAAATCACAGCCGTAGTAAGCCATTGCCGACCATAGATAGGCCTCAGTCCCACGTGTGCCGCCTCCCCCCTAGGCCGAGTGCCGTATCCGCCGCTACTGCGTAAACGGCTTGAATATCTCTGGAGTTTTGTGATCCTGATTCGGAGGCAGCGTCGGGTCGAACTGCTTGTCGGAAATCTTCGGCTTTGTGTGCTCCCAGTTATCCCAATCACCTAGGATATCCCAGCGCATTGGACGAGCGTCTACATGGGTCGGAATCTGCAGGTCTGGGAGCAGGGGGTCAATAGGCCGCGGAATATTTACCCCAACCGGCTTATCCATGATATTCTGCAATGTAGATACATGCTTATTCAGCGCATTAACATAATTCGCCTTCAGATCCCACAGAGATGTTGCGAAGGCAACAACTGCAGCAATCTTCGCTTTGCCATCACCAAAGTAAAATGCAGCAACTTCACCCACGAAGGCGATACATTGACGAATGATGACGTTATGCATATCACCGATGGTATCAGCAATCCCGTTAAGGGCGTCCCTTACAGCACCGAACGCCTCTTTTATTGGCGCTATCGTCTCACTATTTAGTTCACCAACCCAACGCGAACAGGCCTGTTTTGCCATCCCTTCCCAGGCACCGTCACTGGAGATGGTAGTAGCAATATTATTTATATTCTTAGCTGAACCATCCGCCGCCTTCAGCAAATCACCCCAACCGCTTGTTGCCGCCCCCCTGAGCGCGCTCGGATCTCCCCAGATGTCGTATATGGTTTCCTCTATTATGGCCCCCGTAATTGGCAAAATCTTCTTCGCCAAGCCTATGGCCTGCCCTACCGGAGAGGGAAGTGAAGGGCTGCGCCCTGGAGCCAAGACATTACCGCCCACGATTACTCCTTTTTCAGAGAATCGGCAATTATCGATTCGGCTTTCCCGTATGTATCTGCAGCCCGCTGAAGTGCGAATTTCGCCTGCAAGAGCTCCCAACTGAGGGCAGCGACGTGCTGCGAATATTCATTCAGAATACTAGTATACAATCCCGCCAGGGTCCCACCAACGGGCAAACCAGTAAATGCTTCCGAATTAAGACTAGTATCTCCACTGAGGAGGGACGGCTTTATTTGGTTTTCCCATACGTCGTGTTCTGAATCCAACTCTTTCGCATACCCCCGCAACGCGGACGTCTTTATTTTCAAATTTGGGATCTCGGTCATCTTCCATCCTTCCCCGGTGCTAATCTATTCGTTATCTCGATTAATTACGGCGTCTGAGATTCCTTGGAATACCCTTCGCCGCTCACTATCTGCGCGCACTTGGGCGTCCCTGAGGGCCAACACTATCTGCGCAGAAAGCTGCGTTGCCGAGGTAGTTCCGGAAACTCCTCCGGAGATTGAAATTTTCGTGACCGTATCCGATAGGTTGAGTTGCACAGTGCCCAAGTCACGGCCAATCGGTTGACTAATTGCTCGAATCCGCAACCGCTCTTTAATTTCCCGAATCACGGCAAGTCTTTCCATCCCTGCCGCAATAGAGTTCCGGACCTCTGTAGACCCGGAGTAATCCACCGCATCCATAGCAGCCGTCTCTCCTGTGGGCAGGAGAGCCTCGATCTCGCGATCCGTTGGCCAATCCGGGAAAACTGTAGACCAGTATTTCTCGGAGATCACCTTTGCCTTAGATCGGGCACGATTTACCGCCGATGTCACGGCATTACTCAACGCCTCGGGATACATGAGTGCCTGCTCTGATATTTCGATCGAGACAATCCTTCCGTCGCCTGTCGCAATGACGACGACACCCTTCGCCTGGTCCCGAACTTCGAAATGCTTCGCCGTCAGTTTACTCTGCACCAAGTCAGCCTTCTTCGAGGCGAGTTCAGCCTCGTGAGCGGCCTTTCTTCGAGGCTCATCCATCTGATCCCCCATTACGACTAAAGGAGTATTTATGCACCCGAGAAGCATGTGCGCGACTTCGAGCTCGATTAATCAGCAAGAATGCGGATACAATCGCGACGACCCCGAGACAGATGCCACCAATCGAGAACAAGTAGATGCTAACCATACTCTTATGGCGATTTTGCGACGCGTGCTGGGATGTCGAACTCGATGGGGACAGCGTTGTTGGCACACTAAGCCTTTGCGTAGCATCCCAGGCGGAATATACCGGGTTCGGTGAGCTGGCTGACACTTTGTCAGTGAGGGCATGATATGGGCGGATCAGACCGTAACCGGTCTGATCGTCACGTCCGGGTGACGCGACGTCTCGGGCCGTACCGATGATTCGCTGAACGACTTCACGTGCTGGCATCTTGGGGTACTTAGCACGCACCAATGCGACGACGCCTGAAGCCAATGCTGCTGAGTTGCTAGTGCCGCTCAGGTTCGGAAAGAATGTCCCGGTCTTGCCGATCGAACCAGTGTGCACACCCGGGGCTGCTACGGCCACGTAAGGCGCAGGCTGCGAGTCCACCCAGGGATTAAATTTGTAATCGACGGCACCGACCGTAAGGAATCCGGGACATTGAGCCGGCTCCTGGTTCATTACGCCCATACTTGCATCGTTTCCAGCGCTTGCCACCAATACGACATCGTGCTGGATAGCTCGCGTGATGGCTCGCTGGATACCACGGTCACAGCCGCCTGCGGACGGCGGGCTGGCGAGGCCTTGAGAGACGTTTATGACCTTAGCGCCGTGATCCGTCGCGTAGTCGATCGCCGGAGCGAGATCCTCGACGGTGGAGTAGATCGGAAGGATGTTCGCTTCCGGCGCGATGCCGACCATTCCGGCACCGAGACCTTGCCCCACGATGGTCGCCGCCATCGCCGTACCGTGACCGCCTCCCTTGTCCAGATCCTTTCGGCCATCGCCACTTGGGCCAATGATATTCCGGCCAGGGAGAATCCGACCCCGAAGGTCCGGAAGTCCAGCGTTGACTCCGGAGTCTATTAGGGCGACGGTTACTCCTTTTCCCTTACTGAGAGGCCATACTTTTTCCTGGATATCCCAGGTGCCAAACCACCACTCCTCTGGGCGAGGGTCACGTGTCGCACTTGCCCAGGAGGTCGATGTCGACGAGGCCATCAGCATTGATGCCGCTATGGCCATGACTCGTTTCGTCAACATTGACGATGCCCTCGGCCTGATGACCGATCGTTGCCTTTTGCTGTCCCTCGACGGCACCCGCGAGCGGAAGATCAAAATCTGAAGATTCAGTGAAAGCCTCATCGGTCTCCTCGCACGCCTGCTCGTCCACAAGGTCCAGCAGTTCCTGGAGTTCTTCAGTGCTGAGGATTTCATCATCGCTTGGCTGAGATTCGCCCAACCGGTTCCGGGCATCACCGATGATGCCGGGGACGGCTACATCGTCCCCCGTCCAGACATCGCGCTCCTCCGCGAGCCAGGTGGTCCGCTCCCGCTTCTTTTCCGCATCTCCACCCGGGGCCGACAGGAGCGGAGCGCTGTTACCCGTTCCCCGTGCAGCAGGAGACAGCCCAGGCCGACCTCCATGGCCGATCCGACCCATGCCAATGTTCGCCGGTCCGAGCAGGCCGGAACCGCCGTACGGAGTAGCCCCCGTGCCCGAGCCCGGAAGGCCTAGCCCGCCCCCTCCGACGCCTGGGCCGGTTGTAAGGGGATCTATCCCTATCGGCGGTGCACCACCTGCACTCGGTCCGCTAGGTGATAGGCCAGCCAGTTCCGTGCTCTCAGGAGATCGGACTGGCGAGTCACCCGGTCCGGCAGGAGAACTTCCGCCGGCTGGAGAAGGCTGACCAGGGAGTCCTCCACTACCGCCAGGGGTCCGCGTGTGAGGAAGGCGAACTCCACTTCCTCCGCCTGGGGAGGCGCCGCCTCCCGAGCCGCCGCGCGACGCGCCCGAGACCGGATCCGTAGGAATAGGATCATTCGGCTGCGCGAGACGCGGCAGATTCTTCTCGATCTGAGGTGGCATGCCGTCCCAGGTTTGGGCGATGCGCTCGTTGAGGTTACGCATGACCTGGTCGGCTGCGGCTGTCGCAGCGGGCGACTTAATATTCTTGGGCCAGTTGATGTGCTGGTACATCGGGAGGATGGACCCGCCATACCACTGAAGCGTCTTGGCGGTCTCGTTGCTGCGAATGACGAGCTCGCTGGCCGTCCCATAAAGGCGGCGCAGCGCTTCCTGGGCCGCGTCCGCCGCAGGGCCGCTCCAGTGGTCGGCCAGGACCTTCGCGGCCTCGTAGATGGCGGTGTTGACGTCGTTGAGCGCGGTGCCCATCGCGTCGTAGGCCCCAGCCGCGGTGATGATCTCGCCGGGCTTGGTTGCGTCGATCTTGCTCTTGACCGCCTCCGCGTCGCCATAGGGGCCGGCGCCCTGCGGCCGTCCGCCGCTCTTGATGACATAGGTCTGGTGGTCGACAGCCATGGTGAGTCCCCGGGTCAGTCGGCCGACGGCACGTTGTGCCAGGTCGGATTCTCGGCTGAGGTCGGCTGCTGTCCGCCGCCGATCTGCCGTGCGTGCTTGGTCAGGTCCTGTTCGGTCCCGGAGTAGTGGGCCGCGTTCTTGCGCAGCGTCTGGATGGCGGCGACGTACTGCCGGATGAAGTCCTGAAACACCGCGGTGATGTGCTCGTGCGCGTTCTGGGTGGTGCCGGCGAGGGCCTGGCCCGCGTCCCAGTCGCCGAGCTCGGCGGCAGTGAGGCCCCCATGGGTCTGCACGTTGTTGAGGGCACTGGTTCCAGCGAGGGTCTCCAGTGCCTTCTCGAGGATCGAGGCCGCGTCGCCGATCTTCGATGGCTCCCACTTGACGTCCGGGCCGCCACCGCCGACCCATACCTTGGGATACTGCGACCCCGGCTGCTTCGGCCCATCGTTGAGCGCCGGCATTCGGCCGTCCCCCTTCTTGACTTGTGCACCCCCGTGCCTGCAAGGGTTGTCAAGATACAGAATGACCGACTGTGATGTCGAGACCACAAAAACCGAAACGTCCTTACCTACCTGGTCTGACACCATGAATCTGCAGGTAATCGGTCGGTGACCGTATGCGGCCTCCGTCTATCGCCTATTTCGGTCCATCGACCTGACGGATCCGGTCAGCGGACGTAGCCGTCGAGGGCGTCGTTGTCGATGTTCAGTGTGTAGCCGCCGTGGGTCTCCAGGTGGTCGCCGCGATACTGCTTGATCCGGCGGTGTCCGGGCCACCACTTGTGCTCCATGGACTTGTCGCCTCGCGGGTCGGCCTTCTCGTCCCAGTGGGCGTACCAGACGGCCGTGGGCTTCCTGATGCCCTTCGCCTCCGCGAGGTCGCGGATGCCCGAGGTGAGGCTGCTGTAGATGCCCGGCACGTACCCGAGGCTGCGGAGCTTCCGGGTCCAGGCGTCGATGAAGGCGAGGACCGCCTGGCGGCAGACCGGGTCGTGCCGGCTGTACGCCTCCAGATCGAAGTAGATCGGGGTGTGTCTGCTCAGGCCGAGGAGGCGGGCGCGGCGGACGGCGTCCTTGGCCGAGTCCTTGCCGTCGTCGGTCGCGCTGTCCGGGGTGAAGTTGATGCGGTGCGGGCCGCACGGCGCCTGCGGGCCGACGTAGGTCGGGATCAGCCGCCAGCCCATTTTCCGTACGGCGGCGACCCAGTCGTGGGTCAGGCGGCCGTCCGGGCAGGATCGGGAGACGCCGCCGATGTAGATGTTGGCGGCGACGAACTCCCCGCGCCAGGCGTGCATGGCGTCGAGGGACGGCGCGTTGCAGGTGTCGAAGCCGTCGCCCTTGATCCAGCGGTGCCGGTGGGCGACCCCGCTGCGGCGCTCGGCCGAGCCTCCGACCACGCCTCCCACCGGACCTCCCCCCGCGCCTCCTGCCGCGCCTTCGGTCGGAACCGGGTCCACGGTGATGCGGGCGAGGATCCGTTCCAGGTCCTCCTCGCTCGGGCCGTACGAGCCGGTGATCAGCGCGCCGGCCTCCGGAACCGCGATGCGGATCTCGTGGGCCGCGGGGTCTTTCACCCTCAGGCCGGGTGGTCGGCCGGTGCGTTCGCCGCCGGAGCTTGCCAGCAGGCTCTTCACGAAGGCACTGGTCTGTTCGGTGAGGGGTTCGACGTGGAGGGCCGTGGTGCGGCCGACGGCGTGGGCCGGGCAGCGCTGGTTCTCTCCGGCGGGGCCGAGGTAGAGCGCGTGGCGGTCGAAGCGGAGGCAGTCGGTGGAGCCGCGGCCGAGGCGGTGGATCTCCCAGCCGGCCGGTACGGGGATGCGCAGCCCCTGGTAGTGGACGTCCGTGTCCGACCGGGTCGACGATGCAGGACCCTGGTAGTGGACATCTGCCTGAGCGGGCGGTGCGCCTGGGATCAACGTTCCGAGGATTCCGGCGAGCAGCATGGCACGTCGCATGGCGTCCCCCCACGATCGTCATCCGTACGACGATGATCGGCAGGGGGAAGGCGGCGGTCGTACGGCGCGCGCGTGAATGGGGAGGTCTTCGCCGTGGGCGGACCCGGTCTTTAACGCGATCGCGCCCTCAGGGGTCGACTATCTCGTACGCGCCCGCCTCGTCGATGGCGAGGGCGGACAGCGGGATCAGGGCCAGGCGCACCTCGTAGGCGCCGAGGGCGCGGCGGTAGTAGCCGGCGCCGTCCCAGTCGGTGACCATCGCCCACAGTTCCGGGTCGTCGACGGCGCGTCCCAGGCGGCCGGAACGGTGCCCGGGGCTGCCGGATAGGGAGCGGAGGACCTCGTGCGCGGTCTTGACGAACGTCTCGGTGTCGGTTTCGGGGACGCGGTAGCGGGTGATGGCCAGCACCCGTCCATCATGCCCGTACGCGAGGCGATCTCCCCGCCCGGGACACCGATGCGCGAGGCGATCTCCCCGCCCGGGACTCCGGTACGCGAGGCGATCTCCCCGCGCGGGACTCCGATGCGCGACGATGGGAGCGTGGGTTCCAAACTCCAGAAGCGCAGCGCCGTCTTCTTCGTGTATCTCCATCAGCTTCCCCGCTGGGTTCCGCTGGTGGTCCTGCCCGCGCTGCTGATCGCGGGGCTGGCCGTCCCGGGTGTGGTCGGCGGAATGCTGCTGGCCGTGCTGGCGTTGCTGCTGTGGTTCGCGTTCCTGGCGGCGCCGGTGCGGAGCCCGTCGCATCGCGTGGTCCGGCTGGTGGTTCCGCTGGTCATCCTGGCGGTGGCGATCGGGAAGCTGGTGAGCTGACCGGCAACCCGGACATACCTGATTTTGACAATCATTTTCGTTTTCATCCATACTCGTTACGTGCGATACCGACGAGTCCTGCCTCTGTTGCTGGGCGCCGCGTTGCTCGCGACCGCCTGCGGAGCGCGGGCGAACGGCAACGGCGGTCCGAAGATCGTCGCGGCGTTCTACCCCCTGGCGTGGCTGGCGGGGCAGGTCGCCGGACCCGACGCCACCGTGCAGAACCTCACCAAACCCGGCGCCGAACCCCACGACCTCGAGCTCACCCCACGTCAGGTGATCGACGTGGGCGAGGCCAAGCTGGCCTTCTTCATCAAGGGCGTGCAGCCGGCCGTCGACAAGGCCGTGCGCGAGCACGCCAAGAAGCACTCGCTCGACGCCGCGTCGCTGGTCAAGACGCTCCCGGCGCCGCAGGACGAGGCCGCCCACGCGCCCGAGGATCCGCACCTGTGGCTGGACCCGAGCCGGTTCGCCACCGTGGCCACCGCCCTGGGTGAGCGACTCGCCACGATCGACTCCGCCCACGCCGCGGGGTACCGGTCGCGCGCCGCGCAGATCGTCACGAAACTGAACGCCCTGGACGGGGAGTTCCGGACGGGCCTGCGCTCTTGCGCCCGCAAGGAGATCGTCACGGGCCACTCGGCGTTCGGTTACCTGGCCGAACGGTACGGGCTGACGCAGGTCGGTGTGACCGGCCTCGACCCCGAGGCCGAGCCGTCTCCCTCGCGGGTGGCGAGCCTCACCCAGCTGATCCGGCGGACCGGGGCGACCACCGTGTTCACCGAGACGCTCGTGAGCCCGAAGACCGCCCAGACGCTCGCCACCGAGGCGGGCGTACGGACAGAGGTGCTCGACCCCGTCGAAGGCGTGAAGCCGGGGTCGCACGACGACTACTTCTCGATCATGCGCCGTGACCTCGCGACGCTGCGACCCGCCCTAGGATGCCGATGACCGTTCCGTTCCGCATGACAGGCGGCGAAGTCCGGCTGGACCGCCGGCCGGTGCTGCGCGGCGTCGACCTGACCGTCGAGCCGGGCGAGGTGCTCGCCGTGATGGGGCCGAACGGCTCTGGGAAGTCGACGCTGATCCGCTCGTTGCTGGGGTTGACTCCCCTGTCGGCCGGGCGGGTGGAGTTGTACGGCGTGCCGCCGGCCCGGTTCAAGGACTGGAAGCGCGTCGGGTACGTCCCGCAGCGGCTGTCGGTCGGCGGCGGCGTGCCCGCGACCGTACGGGAGGTCGTGTCGTCGGGGCGGATCGCGCGGCAGTCGCGGTTCCGCCCGTTCTCGGCGGCCGACCGGGCGGCGGTGGACCGGGCCCTGGAGGCCGTCGGCATGGCCGATCGCGCGCGCGACTCGGCGCAGGAACTGTCCGGCGGCCAGCAGCAGCGCGTGCTCATCGCCCGGGCGCTCGCCGGTGAGCCGGACCTCTTCGTGATGGACGAGCCGACGGCGGGCGTCGACGCCGCCAGCCAGGAGACCCTCGCCCGTACGCTCCGCGGGCAGGTCGCCCAGGGCCGTACGGTCGTGCTGGTCGCCCACGAGCTCGGGCCGATGGAGCCGTTGATCACCCGTTCCGTGGTCCTGGAGAACGGCCGGATCGCGCACGAGGGCGCTCCCCCGAAGCCTCGGGGCGAGTGCGCCCGGCCCGGCCACGACCACGTCCACCCGCACGCCCCGGCCGAGGAACCACACCTGCTGTCATGATCGAACTCCTGTCGTACGACTTCCTGCGCCGCGCGCTGATCGCCGCGGTCCTCGTCGGCGTCGCCGCGCCGGCGGTCGGCACGTTCATCGTCCAGCGGCGGCTGGCCCTGCTCGGCGACGGCATCGGGCACATCGCGCTGACCGGGGTCGGCCTGGGCCTGCTCACCCGTAGCTCCCCCACGATCCTCGCGCTCGTCGTGTCCGCGCTGGGCGCGGTGGCGATCGAGATGCTGCGGGTGCGGACGCGCACGGGCGGTGATGTCGCGCTCGCCCTGCTGTTCTACGGTGGGCTGGCCGGTGGGGTGCTGTTCGCCAACCTGTCCGGCGGCAGCGCGAACCTCGGCAGCTACCTGTTCGGCTCGATCAGCAGCGTCAGCACCGGCGATCTGTACATCATCGCCGGACTGGCCGTCGCCGTGATCGTCATCCTGCTGCTGTTCGGGCGGGAGCTGTTCGTCCTGTGCCAGGACGAGGAGGTGGCCCGCGCGAGCGGCCTGCCGGTCCGGTTCCTGTCCCTGCTGATCGCGGTGACCGCCGCGCTGACCGTGGTCGTCGCGATGCGCGCCGTCGGCCTCCTGCTGGTCAGCGCGCTGATGGTGGTGCCGGTCGCGGCGGCGCAGCAGCTGACGCGCGGGTTCAAGGCGACGATCGGGCTCGCCGTCGTGGTGGGCGTCCTGGCGTCCGTCGGCGGGCTGTGGGTCTCGGTGGACGCCGACTTCGCCCCCGGCCCGACGATCGTGCTTCTCGCGATGGCCGTCTTCCTGGTCGCCGTCGGAACGGGAAGACTGGTCCGTATGCGCCGAACGGACGTATCGTGAGCGGCCGCCGCGAAGACGTGCGCCGGGCGCTCTCCGGCTGTGAGAGCTTCCGCAGTGCACAGGACATCTACACCGACCTGCGGGCGGCCGGCTCGCGGATCGGCCTGACCACGGTGTACCGGGCGTTGCAGGCGCTCAGCGACACCGGCGAGGTCGACGTGCTGCGCACCGACGACGGCGAGGCGATCTACCGGGCGTGCCGGACGGACGAGCACCACCATCACCTGGTATGCCGCGTCTGCGGCCGTACGGTCGAGGTCGAGGGGCCGGCGGTGGAGACCTGGGCGGCGGCGGTCGGCGCCGAGCACGGCTTCAAGGACGTCACGCACACGGTCGAGGTCTTCGGCACCTGCTCCGAGCACTGAACGCCACGGCCGCGAACGGTCGAAAGGCCCGGTCCCGGCCGGGCCGACCGAGCCGGCCGGTACGAAAGCCCTGGTGACGCCGATCAGCCGGCCAGGCCGGCCACGCGAAGACCCTGGTGACACCGGTCGGCGAACGGGGCCGACCGCCGCGAAGACCCCGATGACACCCGTCAGCCGACCGGGCCGACCGCCGCGAAGACCCCGATGACACCCGTCAGCCGACCGGATCGGCTGGTGCGAGGACCGTCGTGGCGCCGGTCCGCCGGAAGGCCTCGTCGCACAACTCGCACACCGGATCACGCGGCCAGGGTCTTCGGGTCGGGCGGAATCCGTCGCCGCGGTCCAGGGTCACGGTGGCGCCCGCCGCGTAGGGCTCCTGGAAACGGGTCAGGTAGCACAGCGCCTCGAACGCGACGAGGGATCCGACCAGAGCCAGTATCGGCCCGATCCCGGTGTTGACGTTCGGCAGGCGTGCCACCAGGCGCGCCACCACGCCGTCGAGGCCGTCGGCCGTCAGCTCCCGTCGGCGCTGCGCGTCACGGCAGGCCAGGCAGGCGCTCCTGCCCGGATCCACCGAGTAGTACACCGGGCCGGCACCGACCACTCCACCGCGGACCAGGGGGACACCCGCGCGTACACACGCCTCGTTGACCCACAGGTCCACCTCCGGCGGCGTGTCGACGCCCGCCACGACGACGTCCACGCGTTTGAGGAGATCCGCCACGTCCTGGGGGCCGATCACCCGCTTGTGCACCGCCCTGACGTCGATGGAGGGGTCGTACGCGCGGACCCAGTCGGCGGCCCGGAACACCTTCGGCTCGCCGATCTGGTCCGCGCGGTAGAGGAACTGACGGGCGAAGTTACGCGGCTCGACCATGTCGTCGTCGAGCAGCGTCAGCCGCCCGATTCCCAGTCCCGCCATGCTCTGGACGACGTTCGACCCCAGGCCGCCGGTACCGAGTTGGAGCACGTGGGCGTTCCGCAGCCGGTTCTGCATGCGGGCCCGGCCCGACCGCATCGAGGAGAACAGCCCGAAGAACGCGAGGTTGCTGAAGTGCCGTTCCTCGACCGCCGGATCTTCGAGGGATCGCTCGTGGGCGTTCTCGATGAGCCTCAGGCCGTCCAGTGCCGTCAGAACGTCGTCGATCTCCTCGGCGCCGGCCTCGATCCCGCGTTCGGCGAGTGCGGTCCGTACCGCGGCCGGTGTGTACGGTCCGGTCCTGAGGATGTCCAGCAGGGTCTCGACCTTGCCGTCCGGGTCGATCAGCTCGATCTGCTCACCGGGATCACAGACGACGACCAGGACGTCTCCGTCACGGTCCCAGACACAGGTCTTCAGCACGAACTCCACGCCCACCGCCTCACTCTTCGTCGGGAATCCCGGTCGGCGGCGACCCGGACAGGGCCGCCGCCGAGCCGGCATCAGCAGCTGGGGTCGAAGGCGGTCGCCTTGACGCTCTCCACGCGACGGATCTCGATCTTCATTTCTCTCCACCTCCCGTCTCGGTCGGACGGGAGACAGCCTGGGCGTACCGCGTTGCAGGGGCCTTGCAGATCCCTTGCACGCGGCTCCGTCCCGGCTACCGGCCATCGCGGGACTCCACGCGAGTAATCTGGACGATCTTCAATACGCCACCGTATGGGGTTCGTATGCACTATCGCGTTCTCGGGCCGCTGGAGGTGTGGGACGGCGGGGACTGCCTCTCCCTCGGCGGACGCAAGCAACGCACGTTGCTCGCGGCGCTCCTCCTGCGCGCCAACCGCGTGGTACCGAGCGAACGTCTGATCGCGGTTCTGTGGGGAGACGACGCGCCGGCCGGAGCGACCGCGCAGCTGCACACCTACGTGTCCCGCCTGCGTCGCCTGCTCGGGAGAGATCCGGAGCGGGGACGCGGGATCCTGGTCGGTGAACCCCCCGGCTATCGCCTGTGCGTCGCCCCCGGCGAACTGGATCTGGACGAGTTCGAAAGCCGGGTGCGGTCCGCGCGGCAGGCACGCGAGGCCGGCGACCCGGCGAGGACCGCCGTTGAACTACGCGCGGCCCTCGCCCTGTGGCGGGGGCCGGCCCTGCACGATGTGGACGAGGACCTCGCCCGGTCCGAAGGCTCGCGTCTCGCCGAACGCCGGATGGCCGTACTGGAGGAGCGGATCGACGCCGACCTGGCGGAGGGACGCCACGCCGAATCGGTCGTCGAGCTCACCGGCCTGGTCCAGGAGAATCCCCTGCGGGAAAGGCTCCGAGAACAGCTCATGCTCGCGTTGCACCGGTGTAACCGCAGCGCGGAGGCGCTACGGGTCCTCCGTGACTACCGGATCTCGCTACGCGACGAGACGGGGCTCGATCCTGGGCTCGGCCTCTCCCGCCTGGAGCAGGCGATCTTGAGGGACGACCCCGATCTGCGGCTACCGGCCTCGAGCCCGAGTGGCTCCCCGGCCATCGCGCCCGCTCAGCTTCCTCGCGACATCCCGGACTTCACCGGGCGGAAGGCGGAAGTCGACCTCGCCGTCACGCTGCTCCGCGCGCCCCAGGGCTCGCCGCAGACCGTCGTGGTGGTCAGCGGTCCCGGCGGCGTGGGGAAGACCACGTTCGCCGTTCACGTCGCCCACTCGTTGCGGGAGAGCTTTCCGGACGGGCAGCTCTACGCCGATCTTCGGGGTGCCGAGACCACGTCCGCGGATCCGAAGACGGTACTCGGGCAGTTCCTCCGCGCGCTCGGTGTGCCGGGATCGGCCATTCCCGCGGCCCTCGACGAACGCGGGGCCCTGTTCCGGTCACTGGTCGCGGACCGGCGCGTTCTGGTGACGCTCGACGACGCCGCGAGTGCGGCGCAGGTACGCCCGCTGCTCCCCGGCACCGGGAACTGGTCCGCCCTCGTCACCAGCCGCAGGCCGCTCGGCGGCCTCGAAGGCACCGTGCCGATGGAGCTCGGCCTGCTGAACCCGGATGAGGCGACCGCCATGCTCGCCCACATCATCGGCGCCGCGAGGGTACGCGGGGAGCCGGAGGCAGCGCGGAACATCGTGCGCTGGTGCGACCATCTGCCCCTCGCCGTCCGGATCGCGGGCTGCCGTCTCGCCACCCGCCGTTCCTGGAGCCTCACGAAGCTCGCCGGTCTGCTCAAGGACGAGGAGGGCCGGCTGGACGAACTCACCGCGGGCGATCATGCCGTGCGCGCGAGCATGGAGTTGAGCCACCGAACGCTCGGCACCGGCCCGGCCCGAGCCTTCCGCCTGCTGGGACTCCTCGACGCTCCGCACTTCGCCCCCTGGGTGACCGCCGCCCTGATGGACGTCCCGCCACGCCAGGCGGAGAGATTCGTCGAGCAACTCCTCGACGCGCGTCTCCTGGAAGCGGTCGGCGCCGGTCGTGACGGCCAGGTCCGGTATCGCTTCCACGATCTCGTCCGGGCGTACGCGCGTGAACGCGCCCACGCCGAGGAGCCCGCGGCCGAACGCGCGAACGCCCTGCGGCGTGCCCTCGGCGCGTGGCTCGCCATCGCCCACGACGCCGACGACCGGCTCCCCCTCCGGCTGGTCACCCGGGTCGGCGACGAGATCCGCACCCGGCCGGCCGACCCGCCCGGCGATCCGGTCGCCTGGTTCGAGGACGAGCGAGCCTGTCTGGTCGCCGGCGTCGCGCAGGCCGCCGCGGCCGGATTCGCCGATCTCGCCTGGCGCCTCGCAGCCTCCCTCCCGAACTTCTTCGACCTCCGTGCCCTGTACGACGACTGGCGGTACACCCACGAGGTCGCGCTCGAGGCATGCCGAGGAGCAGGCGACCGGCTGGGTGAGGCGGTGACCCGGCGGGGCATCGCCCTGCTGATGTCCTCGACCGAGGACTGGGGCGACCGTGTGATGGAGCATGTCGGCCGCTCGCTGAACCTCTTTCACGACCTCCGCCGGCGGCCGGCGGAGGCCGCCCGCCCCGCACCGCAGGCCCGCCTCCCCACACTGCGAGCTCACGTCCCCGCGCTGCAGGCCGACCTCCTCGCGTTGCAGGCCGATGCCGCGCAACGGCTCGGCCGCTATGGCGAGGCTTTGGAGATCGCGGGGCGCGTCGAGGCGATGGCCCGCACGGCCGGTCATCCCTTCGCCGAGATGCGAGCCCTGACGATCTACGGCGCCATCCGCCGCGAACAGGGCCGGCTCGATGAGGCGGCACGATGCTACGAACGGGTCCTCCACCTGGCCCCTGCCATCGGCACCCCGCACGACGAGGCCGGCGCGTATCTCGCGCTCGGGGTCATCTACCGGGAACAGGGCAGATTCGGGCCGAGTACGGAGAGTTTCCACGCCGCGCTGGCGTTGTGCCGCCAGACCGGTCATCGGGTCGGGGAGGCGTACGTCCTCGCAGGCCTCGGTGAGCTGTACGTCCGGCAAGATCACCCGGCGGCCCGCGCGACGCTGCTCCTCAGCCTGAGCCTGTTCCACGAACTCGGCGAATCGGTCGGACCGGCGATCGCGCTCCGTGCCCTCGGCGAACTCGAGACCGCGCAGGGCCGCCCTGACCAGGCCGTCCCGCTACTCGAGGACTCCCTGCGGCGGTGGCGCTCGGTCGGCCTGCCGTTCGGTCAGGCGCTCGCGCTGCGGAGCCTGGGCCAGGCCTGTCTTGACCTCGGCCGGACCGACACCGGGCTCGCCGCCTGGGCGGAGGCCCGAGGCCTCTTCGCCGGGTTCGACCCTTGCCAGGCGAAAGAGCTCACTCTCCGAATGGCCGCGGTCCAGGAGGCGCCGCGATCAGCGGTCCCGGCGGATGGCGGCGACGACGGTGAGGACACCGGCCATCAGAGGCGACCAGCAGATGAGAACGACCGCCGCCAGCGCGCGCCAGAATCCGCCATGCCACGGCCCCATGGTCAGTTCACGCCCGGCCCAGCGCAGGACCGCGGAGACGCCCGGGAGGAAGAACAGCACGAAGTAGCCGACCGCGACGAGGACTCCGGCCAGATAGACCCAGCGGAACCAGCCGCCGATCCGGACGTCACGGGGGTCGGCCTCGGCGAGCCGGCCTTCCTCCACCGGGGACAGCCGTCGGAAGGCGCGGCGCAGTAGCAGGCTCTTGACCTCCCACAGATTCCGGCATCCCGTCGCGGTGACGAAGACCCCGTAGACGTCGGTCCGCATGAAGATCATCGACTGCCACAGGAACTGGGTCACCTGCAGGAAGACGAGACAGCGGACCGTCCGCGGGGCGTCGTACGCGAGCTCGACGCCGAGGAACACGGCCAAAAGGACCGCGTCCAGGGCCATTCCCGCCAGCTGAGGCCCGTACCGCCGGCGGCGGGGAAGGCTCCACAGCTGGGAGAGGTCGGTCTCGACGACCGGGAAGAACAAGCGCCGGTCCAGCCCGAACCGCGCCGTCACCCCCTCCGCCCGCGCCGCCAGCCAGTGCCACGTCTCGTGGAGAGAGGCCAGCAGAGCCGACAGCGGCATCATGATGAACAGGCTCAGGTCATAGTCGTCGACGACGAAGACGTCCCGACCGCGCGGCCACAGGTCCGGCCGGGCGACGAAGCAGGCGACGCAGAACACGAAGGCCCCGGCGTAGATCAGCCAGGCGACACGGGAGAAGAGCGGCCGCACCCGCTCCGGTGCCGGGCCGCCGGCCCAGCGGCGCTGCTGCACGACGGCGGTCCGGGACGGCCCCTGAGCGCTGTCGTCGGCCACGAACCCGAGCTCCCGGAGGGCATCCACGAAGGCCGCCACGTCGACCGGCTCCCCCACCGCCCGTTCCGCCTCCGCCGCGGCGGAGGCGACGGTGTCACCACGTTGCAGGGCCCGGATCACGACCGCGCCCACGGCCGGAATCGCGACGTAGTTCCCCGATTCCGGATCGCCGACGAGCACGTCGTCGCCCTCGTCCACCAGCGTCAACGGTCGCAGGCGAACCACCGCATCCGCGATCTGCATCCGTGCCGCCTCCCGCCGAGTGATGAGGGCAGCCACTGTCACCCGGCCCACTTGCAGGGCCTCTTGCAGATGCCTTGCGGGCCCACGCACCGGCGCAGCCGACCGGCCGTCGCCCACGACGGACGCCCGGCCTGACGAATGTTCTCGGGCAGGCCTTCGGCGGACGCCGTCCGTGCCGTTGCCCGGCCCTTCGTTTCAGGCTTCCTCGGGGTCGCGCCCGAGCACCGACCTCCCGCCGTCAACGGGCACGGTCGCGCCGCTGATGAAGCTCGCGTCGTCGGAGAGCAGGTAGGCGATGGTGGCGGCCGCCTCCTCCGGCCGTCCCACCCTGCCGATGGGATGCAGCAGGCGCATCTCCTGCTCGATCCGGGTGGCCGCCGCGGGCTCCTGCCCGCGTAGGAACTCCTCATAGCGTTCGGTGGCGATCGACCCGAGGGCGACGGCGTTGACGCGGATACCGCGCGCCCCGTAATCGACGGCGAGTGATCGGGTGAGCCCTTCGGTGGCGGCCTTGGCCGTCGCGTACGGCAAGGACCCCCGGACCGGCCGCTGCGCCTGGTGGGAGGAGACGTTGACGATCGCCCCGCCGGTCCCGGCGTCGAGGAAGCGGCGGATCGCCGTCATGCATCCGACCACGGCAGGGCCCAGGTTCGACGCGACGAGGTCCAGCACCTCGCGCGCCGACGGCAGGTCCGGCGAGGCCGGGCTGAACACGGCGGCGTTGTTGACCCAGCCGGCGAGTGTGCCCGCGGCCTGCGCCAGGTCGGCGGCCTGCTCCGTGACGGCCTCATCGGCGGCATCACCGACGACCGCGCTCACACGGGGATCGGCATGAGTCCACGCGAGCGCCGACGGGTCGCGTTCGATCACGACGACGTGGTTCGCGTCGCCGAGGAGTCGTTCGACGACCGCGCGTCCGATGCCACGGCCGCCTCCGGTGACGACGTAGGAATGACTCACATCGGCTCCTCTCTTCACGATCGGGCGCCTGTCCGCCCGGATGGTCAGCGCTCGGCGACGACGCCGCGTACGCAGCGGCGCAGCCAGGCGTGCGCGGCGTCCGCTTCGTACCGGCGGTGCCAGGCCATGGCGATCACCGGGGAGGGCACCTCGACGGGCAGGTCGAAGGCGACCAGTCCGAACCGCTCGAGGAAGGATGTGTGCATACGGCGGCCCGCCCGTCCGACGAGGTCGGTCATGGTCAGCATCAGCAGCGCCGAGGAGAACGTGGGCGCCGACGCCACCACGCGGCGGCGCAGGCCGTGCTCGGCGAGTCGCTCGTCGATCGGTCCTTCGAGCCGGCCCCGCCGCGACACCGTCAGGTGTTCGGCCGCGGCGAACCGCTCGACGGTCGGTTCGCCGTCGAGGAGCGGATGCCCGGCACGGACCACGCCGACCGGCTGATCCTCGATGAGCGGTTCGACCCGTACCTCCGGTGGCGCGCCGTCGATGACGCCGATCTCCAGGTCGACCCGGCCGTCGCGCAGCCCGGAGGTGTCCTCCGGTCCCTCCGGGAGGAATCGCAGGGCCGCGCCGGGTGCGTCCCGGCGGATCCGGTCGAGCAGCGCGGGCCCGACCACCGCGGTGATCGAGTCGTCGGCCTGCAGGGTGAACGTCCGCTCCAGGGCCGCCAGGTCGAGATCGCGCGGCGAGAACACCGCGGCCGCGCGTTCGACCAGTTCGTGGACTTCCGCACGGATGGCCAGCGCCCTCGGGGTGGGGACCATCGCCTGCCCGGACCGCACCAGCACCGGGTCGCCGAGCGCCTTGCGGATGCGCGCGAGCGTACGGCTCATCGCGGGGCTCGACAGGTGCAGGCGTAGGGCCGCGCCGCCGACGCTCCCCTCCTCCAGCAGGGCGTCGAGGGCGACGAGAAGGTTGAGGTCGAGCTTGGAATGCGTCACGCGCACTTATCACCTGCAAAAAGTGCATTTGAGGGCAAGTACCTGCGCAGCTTAGCGTGTTCCTTGTTCGAGGCCTCGAACCTCCCGTCCTCACCGACCCGAGGTTCGTCACATGACCGTTCAGACTCCCCTGGCCGCGCCCGCGGATCAGGGCCACCCCCGCCGTACCCTCATCCTCGCCCTGATGGCCGCCTGCGCGACGATGACCGTCGCGCTCGTGGCGGCCATCAACCTCGCCGTGCCGAAACTCGCGGCGAGCTCCCTGCACCCGTCCGCGGCGCAGCTACTCTGGATCGTCGACGCGTACGTCATCGTCTTCGCCTGCCTACTCATCCCGGCGGGCGCGGTCGGCGACCGGTACGGCCGCAAGGGCGCCCTGCTCGCCGGCCTGGCCGTCTTCGCGGCGGGCTGCGTCGCGTCGGCGCTCGCCCCGGACGTCGGCGCGCTGATCGCCGGCCGCGCCGTCACGGGCCTCGGCGCGGCACTCGTCATGCCCGCGACACTGTCGCTCACCGTCCAGGCCTTCCCACCACGGATGAGGGCACAGGCCATCGCCTCCTGGACCGCGGCCACCGGCGTCGCCGGGATCATCGGCAACATCGGCGGCGGTCTCGTCCTGGAGTACCTGCCCTGGCAGGGGCTGTTCTGGGCGGTCGCACCGATCATGCTGATCCTGCTGGCGCTGTCCGCGCGGATCGCGCCCCGTTCCGAACGGCACCCCGCCGACCTCGACCTCGTCGGCTGCGGCGTGCTGATCCTCGCGTTCGTCGCCCTGCTCTACGGCATCATCGAAGGACCGGAACTCGGCTGGTCGTCCTGGCCGGTGCTGGGCGCGTTCGCCGCGTCGGCGCTGGTGCTCGGCGTCTTCGTCGCGTACGCGCTGCGCGCCGCGCATCCGCTGATCGACCCGCGGATCTTCCGGGTCGCCCGGTTGCGCTCCGGCGTCGCCGGCATCACGGTCACGTTCTTCGGCCTGTTCGCGCTGTTCTTCGTCAACGCGCAGTACCTGCAGTACGTGAAGGGCTTCTCGCCGCTGCTGACCGGCGTGGCGATCGGCCCGCTCGCGATCGGCATGATGGTCGTCTCGCGGCGCAGCGTCGCGCTGGCGTCCCGGTTCGGCGGCCGGCGCGTCGTTCTCGCCGGGATGCTGGCCATCGCCTGCGGGCTCGGCCTGCTGTCGACCACCGGCCCCGGCACGCCGTACGCCCTGTACGCCGCCTACCTGGTACTGATGTCGATCGGCATGGGACTGGCCACCCCTGCCCTGTCCACCGCCGTCATCGGCGGGTTGCCGCCGTCGCGGGCTGGCCTCGGCTCCGGGCTGAACGGCGCGGCACGTGAGGTGGGCAGCGCGCTCGGCGTGGCCGTGCTCGGCACGATCCTCAGCACCCGGTTCGCCGCGCGGCTGCCGGCCGGCGTGCACGCCCACGCGATCGGCCAGGCGCTCGCGCGGACCGGCCCGGACGCGCACGCACCGATCCTGTCGGCGTTCACCGACGCGATGGCGGCCGGGTACCGCGTGATCGCCCTCGTCGTGCTGGCCGCCGCCTTCATGGTCGCGTTCTGGTACCGGCCGGCGGAGAAATGATCTAAAGTCACGATATATCTCGTTAGGAGGTTGACCCATGCCACTCAGCCCTGCCCGCGGTGTCGGGCGCGCCCTGGCCGACCGCCTGTTCGTCCGCGGCACCGTGACGGACGTCGACCAGATCACCCGTCGGATGCGCCGGATCACCGTGACCGCGCCGGGGCTCTCCTGGACCCCCGGCCAGCAGATCCGGGTGGCCGCCGACGGGCTCCTGACCCGCCGCACGTACTCGGTCTGGGACTACGACGGCTCATCCCTGGAGCTGTGCGTCCTCGACCACGGCGATGGACCGGGCGCGCGCTGGGCCCGTACGGTCCGGCCCGGCGACGACGTCGTCTTCAGCGGGCCGGAGGGCACCTTCGTGACCCGGCCGTCGCCGTACCACCTGTTCGCGGGAGAGGAGACCGCGTCGGTCGCCTTCGGGCCGATGATCCGCGCGCTCGGCGACGCTCCCGTGTACGGCGTCATCGAGGCTGACACACCGGACGACCGGCTGCCGGTGAACCTCACCTGGCACTACCGCGAAGGCGCTCCCGCCGCCTCTTCGGCCACGTTGCTCACGGCCGTCCGCGACCTCGACCTCCCGGACGAACCGGGCACCGCCTACGTCGCCGGCGAGGCGCGCACCGTCCAGGCCGTCCGCGACCACCTCGTCCGCGAGCGCGGCTGGCCCCGGCGCTCGGTCCTCACCAAACCCTTCTGGACACCGGGCAAGAAGGGCCTGGAATGACCACACTTTCCGGCGATCGCGTCCGCACCTGCCGGCGCGTACGGCCGACGCCGCACTTGCGCTCACGGAGGCATGTCCCGGGCCCGTTCGCACACAAACTCGAGCCCACCTGGCAGTTTCCGCAGGTGGTAATCCGCGCACCGGACCGTTTGTGTGTGAACGGCGACCCTTACCGCCTGGGTGGGCGCGTGGAGCCCGCCGCGAGGATAAGGACCCGTTGCGTCGAGCGCACGACGTACGCTGGGTGCCGGAACACGTCCTCCCAGGAGAAGCGCAGCAGCCGCCAATCCGCGAGCGTGCACGCGTTGCCGAGGGTGCGATCACGAAGGTACGCCTTGCGGTCGCGGTGATAGGCGAAGCCGTCCGCTTCGACGATCACGCGCAGGTCCGGCCAGGCGAAGTCGACCGTCGCCAAATGGCGCCCGCTCGCCGCGCGCATCTCATACTGGGTTCGCGGCGGCCTGATCCCCTGCTCGATCAGCAGCATCCGGAGGGCGGACTCCAGGACCGACTCTGAACCCGGATCGCAGCAGTCGAGGACGTGGCGCAGCCGCCCGGCCCCGCGCCCGCGTGCCTCGTTCGCCGCATGCCGCAGGTCCGCTGAGGAGACCAATGCCTGTCGTACGGCCGAGTCGGCGATGACCACCGCCTCGGCCGGCTCGAGCGTTCGGGCGCAGTCGAGGACCGTACGGAATGGTGTGGTGACGGGAAGGCCGTCGACACGCGTGACCTCGGTTGGGCTCAGGTCGGAGCGATGGACGAAGCACCCGGGATGGGTGACGCGAGCGCGGTTTCGCCCGACGGTGATGTGACTGTCCGGGCGATGCGCCATCTCGATGCCGTGTATGGCGGCGGCCGCGTCGTGGGAGACCACACCGCCGGTCGCCAGCACCGCCAGCCTGGTCAGCCCGACGCCGCCCGCCGTCCCCAGGCAGTACACCTTCTGATGCGCTCGCAAGATCCGCCCGTCGGCGAGAGCCCGCGTCAACGCGGACTTCGAGACTCCGGCGGCCAACATCGTGCGGCGATGGGCCACGCCGCCGTTCGCGGTGAGGAAGTCGACGGGATCCACGAGCGAACAGGATCGTCGCACCCGGTCCTTGATCGTGCGGCTTCCCGAACTTCCGCCCCGCCAGAGACACGGCGGAACGGCGCGGCGGGCCGACGCGGGGGCTCGTCGAGCCCGGTTTCGGACCCGTTCGCACACAAACCGAACCCACCCGCCTGTTTCCGCAGGGGCATATCCCCCCACCGGGCCGTTTGTGTGCGAACGGCACCGCACCACCGTTCAGCGTGCGGAGACGGGCTCGCCGCCGTCCCGGCTCGTCTCCGGGAGGGTCACCTCGTTCGGTATCGCTCCGCCGAAGCGGCGGTCGCGGCGGGCGTACTCCTCGCACGCCTGCCAGAAGTGCCGGCGGTCGAAGTCCGGCCACAGGATGTCCTGATAGACGAACTCGGCGTACGCCGCCTGCCACACCAGGAAGTTGGAGCTGCGCCGCTCGCCCGACGGGCGCAGGAACAGGTCCACGTCCGGGATCTCCGGGCGGTACAGGTAGCGCGCGAAGACCTTCTCGTTGATCTTCTCCGGGCGGAGCTTCCCGGCCTGGACGTCGCGGGCGATGGCGGCGGCGGCGTCCGCGATCTCGGCCCGGCCGCCGTAGTTGACGCAGAACTGCAGGGTGAGCACCTTGTTGTGCTCGGTCATGCGCTCGGCGTCCTCGAGCTCCTTGATGACGCTCCGCCACAGCTTCGGGCGGCGCCCGGCCCATTGGACACGGACGCCCATGGAGTTCAGCTGGTCACGGCGGCGGCGGATCACGTCGCGGTTGAAGCCCATGAGGAACCGCACCTCGTCCGGCGACCGCCGCCAGTTCTCCGTGGAGAAGGCGTACGCCGACAGGTACGGCACGCCGAGCTCGATCGCCCCCATGATCACGTCGAAGAGGGAGTACTCCCCCATCTTGTGGCCCTCCGTGCGCGGCAGGCCGCGGTCCTTCGCCCACCGCCCGTTGCCGTCCATGACGACGGCGACATGCCGGGGGATCAGATCCTTCGGGATGGCGGGCGGCCGTGCGCCGCTCTCGTGCGGGTCCGGCGGCTGTACGCCCCTCATGGTCCGGTGCTCTCCTCACTCAATGGTCATGTCCAGCGTCCGCCGTGGAAGGGCGCGGCCTCGTCCCTCGGCCACGGCGGCGCCTCGCGCCCGGGCCCGACGGTCGCACTCGGCTTCTCACTCACTCCGCGGCCACCCTCGTCCCTCGGGCGATCATTCCGCTCGCTCGGCACCTCGCGCCCGAGCCCCACGGTCGCACTCGGCTTCTCACTCACTCCGCGGCCACCCTCGTCCCTCGGGCGATCATTCCGCTCGCTCGGCACCTCGCGCCCGAGCCCCACGGTCGCACTCGGCTTCTCACTCACTCCGCGGCCACCCTCGTCCCTCGGGCGGCCACTCCGTTCGTTCGGCGCCTCGCGCTCCACGTGCCTGAGGGAGCGGATCCCGTGCTCCAGATGCCACTGGAGATAGGCCGCGACGAGGCCGCTGCACTCGAGCCGATGCCGCGACTCGCTGCGGTCCGCGCGCTCCCAGTCGCCGCGCAGCAGAGCGATCATCAGACCGACCGTCGCCTCGGCGGGACTGGCGGACCCGGGGGGACGGCAGGATCCGCACACCATACCGCCGGCCGCGATCGCGAACGCCCGGCCCGTACGCTCGCCGCAGCGCGCGCACTCCTCCAGCGACGGGGCGTAACCCGCGATGGCCAGCGAGCGGAGGAAGTAGGCGTCGAGGACGAGGCGGGGATCGTGCCCGCCCTCCACGAGGGTGCGCAGCCCGCCGACGACCAGCAGGAACTGCCGGAGCGCCGGCTCCTTCTCGATGGGGGTGAGTTTCTCCGCGGTCTCCAGCATCGCCGTGCCCGCGGTGTAACGCGGGTAGTCGGTGACGAGGCGCTCGCCGTACGGGCGGATCGTCTCGGCCTGCGTGATCAGGTCGAGGGAGCGACGCTCGTACAGCTGCAGGTCGACGTGGGTGAACGGCTCCAGCCGGGCGCCGAACCGGGACTTGGTCTTGCGGATGCCCTTGGCCGCGGCCCGGACCCGTCCGCTGCGGCGGGTGAGGATCGTCACGATGCGGTCTGCCTCACCCAGCTTCTGGGTACGGAGGACGACGCCTTCGTCACGATAGAGACTCACCCGCCCATTGTCCCGCAGATGCCGGGTGGAACCGGCAGGAACCCGCTACGGTCCAAGGTCGTTGACTTGACGATCACACCTAAAGGCTCGTACGAGCCGACGTCTCAGGAGACAACGTGACCTGCTTCTTCGACGCTTCACACGGCCCGGCCACCCAGGACATCACGTGGACGCCGCAGTGGGGGTCGCCGCGCCCCGTACGCTGCTGTGCGGCGTGCGCGCAGCGCTGGATGGAGTACCTCCAGGCGCAGAGCGGATACCCGCAACCGGGTTACCCGCAGCAGGGTTACCCCCAGCCGCACGGCTACCAGCAGGGGTACCCGCAGCAGGCCTATGGCTACCCGGACCGTGACTACGACCACCACCACGGGCAGCGCCAGTACGGTCTCGGCACTGTGGCGGCCGCGGGTGCCGCGGGTTTCGTCGGCGGCATGGTCGTCAACGAACTGCTGGACGACGATGACGACCACGAGCATGTCGAGGTCATCGAGCACGTCGTCGTCGAGGACAACGACTACGACGGTGGCTACGGGGGCGATTGGTGACGAAGCGCCCACCGTTTCACAGCGGAGGCGACCTCTGACGGACCGTGACCGGATGCGGCCCGTGTAACGCATGGCCGGGAGGGCACGCACGTGGGAGCGTGACCCCATGAGATGCGCAATCATCCCGCCACACGTCCTGGACCACATCGCCGAGCACCACGATGAGGAGCGGCTGCGCGAGCTCGCGCAGCGCACCCTGGTCATCGACCACGGGCAGCGCCGGACACGCGCGGCCGCTCAGCTGATCTCCGCGGCGGAGCCGACCACCGGGCCGGCGACGGCGAAGCGGACGATCCACGACGCCAAGCACCAGCAGACGCTGCCCGGCAAGACCGTCCGGTCCGAGGGCGGCCCGGCGACGGGCGACAAGTCCGCCGACGAGATCTACGACTGGCTCGGCGTCACCTTCGACTTCTACCGCAGCGCGTACGGGCGTGACTCGATCGACGGCGCCGGGCTGCCGCTGGTCGCGACCGTGCACTACGCCGTCAACTACGACAACGCCTTCTGGGACGGCTCCCAGATGGTCTACGGCGACGGCGATCAGCAGATCTTCACGACGTTCACCGGGCCGCTCGACGTCACCGGTCACGAGCTGACCCACGGGGTCACCCAGTACTCCGGCGGGCTCGACTACTCGGGGCAGAGCGGCGCCCTCAACGAGTCGATATCGGACGTCTTCGGCTCGCTGGTGAAGCAGTACCACCTCGGCCAGACCGCGGACCAGGCCGACTGGCTGATCGGCCAGGGCATGTTCGCCGCCGGGGTGCACGGCGTCGCGCTCCGCTCGATGAAGGCCCCGGGCACCGCGTACGACGACCCGAACCTCGGCAAGGACCCACAGCCCGCCGACATGGCGCACTTCGTCAAGACGTCGAGCGACAACGGCGGCGTCCACATCAACTCCGGGATCCCCAACCGCGCGTTCTGCCTGGCCGCGACCGCGATCGGCGGTCACGCGTGGGAGAAGGCCGGGCGGGTCTGGTACGAGACGATCACCAGCCGCCGGGTGCCCACGAACGCGGACTTCGCGACGTTCGCCGGCATGACCGTCGAAACGGCGGGCACGCTCTTCGGCGTGAAGAGCCCGGAGAGCGACGCGGTACGCGCGGCGTGGACGACCGTCGGCGTGGCGATCGCGCCGGCCGCCGGCGCGGAGATCGCGTGAAGGTTTCCGTCACCCGCAGCGGAGGGTTCGCGGGGATGGTCCGCCGCGCCGAGATCGACTCGGCGGACCATCCCGCGGCTGCCCGGCTCGTCGACGAGATCGACTTCGGTGGTGTGCCCGAGCCGGCACCGGCCGCCGATCGATTCGTGTACGACGTCGAGGTCGGCGATCGGACGGTGCCGGTCGCGGAGGCGGACCTGCACGGCCCGCTCCGCGAACTCGTCGACTACGTCCTGGCCCACGGCCGCTGATCGCCCCTTCTGAGGGCGCGGGCGGCCGGGCCGTCCGCCCACCGGATCGCGGCGGCCGGACGGCAGGTCTTCGATGGGATCAGTGGGCCGCGCGGTTGACGGCCGACAGCACGGCCTTCAGCGAGGCGGTCACCGTGTTGGCGTCGATGCCGACACCCCAGAACACCTGGTCGCCGACCTGGCACTCGACGTACGCGGCGGCCTTCGCGTCGCTGCCCGCCGACAGGGCGTGCTCGGTGTAGTCGAGCACCCGGGCCTCGATGCCGACCGTGGCCAGGGCGTTGGTGAACGCGGAGATCGGGCCGTTGCCGATGCCCTCGATCTCGCGGATCTCGCCGTTCATCCGCAGGTCGACGTTGAGGACGTCCTTCTCGTCGACACGGGAGCTCGCGCGGTGCGCCAGCAGGCCGGCACGCGGCCCGTTGGTCAGGAACTCCCGCTCGAAGATCTCCCACATCTGCTCCGGCGTGACCTCGCCGCCCTCGCCGTCGGTGTGCTCCTGGACGACGCGGGAGAAGTCGATCTGCAGCTTGCGCGGCAGGTCCAGGGAGTGCTCGGTCTTCATGATGTAGGCCACGCCGCCCTTGCCGGACTGGCTGTTGACCCGGATCACCGCTTCGTACGACCGGCCGACGTCCTTCGGGTCGATCGGGAGGTACGGCAGCGCCCAGCGGAACTCGTCCACCGGCACGCCGGCCGCCGCCGCGTCGCGCTCCAGCGCGTCGAAGCCCTTCTTGATGGCGTCCTGGTGGGAGCCGGAGAAGGAGGTGTAGACGAGGTCGCCGGCGTACGGGTGCCGCTCGTGCACCGGGATCTGGTTGCAGTACTCCACGGTGCGGCGGATCTCGTCGATGTCGGAGAAGTCGATCTGCGGGTCGACGCCCTGGGAGAAGAGGTTCATGCCCAGCGTGACCAGGCAGACGTTGCCGGTGCGCTCGCCGTTGCCGAACAGGCACCCCTCGACGCGGTCGGCGCCCGCCATGATCGCCAGCTCGGCGGAGGCCACGCCCGTACCGCGGTCGTTGTGCGGGTGCACCGACAGCGCGACGTGCTCGCGGCGGGACAGGTTGCGGCTCATCCACTCGATCTGGTCGGCGTAGACGTTCGGCGTGGACCGCTCGATCGTGGACGGCAGGTTGAGGATGATCTCGCGGCCCGGGCCCGGCTCCCAGACGTCCATGACCGCCTCGCACACCTCGAGCGCGAACTCCAGCTCGGTGTCGATGAAGATCTCCGGGCTGTACTCGTAGCCGAAGTCGCAGTCGCCGAGGTACTTCTCGGCGTACTTCATGACGTGCTGGGTGCCCTGTACCGCGAGGGCCTTGCACTCGTCCCGGTCGATGCCGAAGACCACGCGCCGGAACAGCGGCGCCGTCGCGTTGTACAGGTGGACCGTGGCCCGGGGCGCCCCGACCAGCGACTGGACGGTCCGCTCGATCAGCTCCTCGCGCGCCTGCGTGAGGACGGAGATCTGCACGTCGGCGGGGATCCGGTCCTCTTCGATCAGCTGGCGGACGAAGTCGAAGTCGGTCTGGCTCGCCGACGGGAAGCCGACCTCGATCTCCTTGTAGCCCATGCGGACCAGCAGCTCGAACATGGCCAGCTTGCGCGCCGGGCTCATCGGGTCGATCAGCGCCTGATTGCCGTCACGCAGGTCGGTGGACAGCCAGCGCGGCGCCTCGGTGATCGTCTTGCTCGGCCAGGTACGGTCCGGCAGATCGACCGGCTTGAACGGGGTGTACCGCCCGACGGGCATGGGACTGGGCTGTTGATTGATTCGAGGATTCATGAAAGGGGTGCTCCCGGAACAGATGCCTGCGGCCGACGGTCACGCCGAAGCCCCGCGACGAGGGAGCCGACCTGTTACAGGCCCCCGCCGCGGCCGCTAAGGAGGAGCAGCTCGCACAGCACGTCGTACAAGCTAACAGATCGCACCCAGAGCATCCCAACCGGTCCCACCTGATGAGACGTCGCACCGAGGTGCATCGCACCTCGGTGCGCTATCCTCTAAAGGAGAAGGAGGGCCGACATGACGACGCGAGCCTTCACCGTACGGGTGTCAGAAGAACAGGCCGAAGAGCTTGAGGCGATCGCCGCTGCAGAGGGCACTTCGGTCGCCGAAGAGGTGCGCAGCGCCCTTTCCGAGCGCATTGAGGCGCGCCGCAAGGACAAGGAGTTCCAGGCGCGACTTCGCGCAACCATGGAGCGCAACCGTCGTGTACTTGACAGACTTGCGGAGTGACGCTCCGTTATCTCGACCTCGCCGACCTGCTCATCATCGCCGAAGCCGTGCTGGAGACGCCCGCCGAGAAGCTCGCGTACTCCAGCCGGTTAACTCTCGCGGAGTCGGCCGCCCATGCCCCGGCGGCCAGTTACGACGGCATCGACTTCTACCCGGATCTGCCGACAAAGGCCGCCGTCCTCTGCGTTCATCTCGCGAAGAACCACCCGTTTCCGGACGGGAACAAGCGCGTCGCGTTCCTCGCCATGATCGAGTTCATGGAGCGCAACGGCTACCACTGGACCCCGCCCCCAGGTGACGAGGATGGAGAGGTCTCGGCCCAGATCATCCTTGACGTCGCCGCCGGTCCGGTGACAGACCGCGTCATCGCCGATCTCGCTCGCTGGATCAGCGAGCGCGTCGGCATCAGGGGATGAGGACGGAGAGGCAGGTCACGCAGCCTTCCATCTTCTCGAACTCGCTGATGTCCACGACCGACACGTCGTAACCCTCGTCGCGGAGTTGCTCGGCGGTACGCGGGGCGGACGCGGCGATGAGCACCTGCTTCTCCCCCAGGACGACCACGTGCGCCCCGGAGGGTTCCGGCGCCACGCGCAGGCCCGGCAGCGCCGAGGTGTCGACGCAGTCGGGGTTGCCGATGAGCGTGCCGTCCGGGAGGACCGTCATCGCGGTCTTCAGGTGCAGGCAGCCGCCGAGGCCGACCGAGACGACGTGCCGGCCGCGGGTGCCGAGGAGCCGGGGCAACTGGCAGATGGCGTCCTCGTTCGTCCGGCCGGAGCGCCCGACGTAGACGGTCGTGCCGACCTGCAGCACGTCACCGCCGTCGAGCGTGCCCTCCCCGTCGATCCGGGCGACCTCGAGCCCCAGCTCGGCGACCGCCTGCTCCATGGACTCCACCTCCGCGCGGCGCTCCGGCGCACCGGGCCGGGCGAGCACGGCCAGGCCGCCGCAGACCACGACCGTGTCCTCGACGAACACCGCGTCCGGCAGGTCGTCGGCCGCCGGCAGCTCGCGGACCCGCCAGCCCGCCGACTCCAGGGCGGCGACGTACGCCTCGTGCTGGCGGGCGGCCAGATCGGCGTCGACCGGAGTCCGGTCGATATGGGTCACGAGCCCGTCGCCCAGGCGCGGGCTCGGACGCCGGACCAGAGCGGTGCGCACGGTGGGCTCCTCGGATTCCAGCACGGACGGCTCCTGCCAGGTCACGGCGCTCCCCCCGTACGGGGACGCCTGCGGTCGTCGCACTTCGGACACGGCGCTCACTCGCGCGGCCCCCTCGGGCCTTCCGATACGGCGCTCACGGGCAGCCCCCTCGGCGCTTTCGGGACGGCGCTCGCTCGTGCGGCGCCCTGGAGGGTCGGGCTTTCCAGGTGGCGCTCACTCGCGCGCGGCCCCCTCGGTGGTGGCGATCACGCCGAACGCGTGCGCCGGCGTGAGGCCCAACCAGCCGGCGACCATGCGCAAGGCCTGGCGCTCCGCGTCGCTGAGCGCCCCGTCGGCCAGGGCGATGCGGACCGTCTGGGCCAGGAACCACTCCCGGGCCTCGGTCGTGAGCTGCGCACCGGCCGTGGCGATCGGGTCCTCCACGTTGTGGGGCGGATTCTCGAGGTCGGACTGGAGCGCGTCGTCGTCGAAGTCGGTCTCGCCGTACCCGCGGACCGCCTCGACCGCGCGGCCCCGCGCTCCGGAGTCGGCGGAGTCGCCCGCGCCGAGGACGATCACCGTGGCGGCACGCATCGCCACGGGGAGGGCGGCCTGCATCTCCTGGACCGTCGGCAGGCGCAGGGCCCCGAGGTTGAAACGGTTACGGCAGGTCGCGCACTCGACGATCTCCCCCACGCGGGTCAGGGGGATCACCGGCAGGAAGAAGAGCGTGAACCATCGGCGGGCCACCCGGTGCCGATAGTGCCGGTCACCTCCACAGTGTGGACAGTGAAAGTCACCTTCGCCCACGGTCCGGAAGAACACGGCGAACCCGAAGATCAACAGCACGGGCGACCTCCTCCTGTATCAGCCTGATATCGGAGAATATCCACCCGGGCGTTGAGCTCCGGCAGAGCGGCGGTGGCTCCCGCTCCGTCGCGGCCGGTGGCGACGACGGAATCTCCGATGTTTCCCGGCCTCCTGCGCCGCCGGACGTTAGGCTGCCGCGCCATGACCACCCCGCCTGATGACGACAGCCGGCCCGACGCCTCGCCGTCCACGCCTCCCCGCTCCGACACCCGGAGGGTACGCGCGGCGGCCCCGGACGCCGCAACGGGTCCGGATGGCGCGGCCTCGCCGCGACCGCCTCAGGCGTGGTTCACACCGGCGCCGACCCCTGCCCCCGAGCCGCCGCCCACAGCGCCCGCGCCGACGCCGGCCAAGAGCCTGGGCGAGTACGTCGACGTCCTGCTGATCCCTGCGGCGGCCCTGCTCCTCCTGTCGATCTTCCTGCCGTGGACCACGTGGAGCACCCCGGACCTCGGCCGGAGCGTCCTTCAGGGCATCACCCCACCGCAGAGTCACCTCTCCTACGGGATGTCCGGCGCGCAAGGAGAGATCGTCCTCCTCGCCGGCATGGCCGCGCTGAGCCTCGCCCTCGCGGGCCAGGCCGTCAACGAACGCTTCGTACCGTACGCGGCGATCCCGGGCGCCCTCGGCCTCATGGCGGTCTTCCACCGAGGCGTGACCCTCGGCGACAGCGGAGTGACCGAGTCGATCGCCTGGGGATTCTGGATCGCCGTGCTCGCGTCGGTGGCCGTCCTCGCACTCGGCCTGGCCGCTCTCGCGCGCCGGCACCCGGAGTCGTGACGCCACTCCCCGCGCCGCCCACTCGGTCGTAGCAGCCCGGCCGACCCGCGCCACCCCGCTCGGTCGTAGCGGGCCCAGCCGGACCGCGCCGTACGCTCACTCACAGCAGCCCGGCCGGCGCACGCCACACGCCCAGCCGGCGCACGCCACACGCCCGGCCGACCCGCACTGCACGCTCGGTCGCAGAAGCCGGCCGACCAGTGCCGCAGACTCAGTCGTAGCGGCCCAGGGGACCCGCGCCGCACGCTCAGTCGTAGAAGCCCAGGCGGCGCAGTTGTTTCGGGTCCCGCTGCCAGTCCTTCGCCACCTTGATCCGCAGGTCGAGGTAGACCTTGGTGCCGAGCAGCGCCTCGATCTGCTTGCGGGCGCGAGTGCCGACCTCCTTCAGCCGGGCGCCCTTGGGCCCGATGACGATGCCCTTCTGGCTGGGCCGCTCAACGAAGAGCCACGCGTGGACGTCGATCAGATCGTCACGGTCCTCCCGAGGCTTGATCTCGTCGACGACCACGGCGATCGAGTGCGGTAGCTCCTCCCGTACACCCTCCAGCGCGGCCTCGCGGATCAACTCCGCCACGAGGATCTGCTCGGGCTCGTCGGTCAGCTCGCCTTCGGGGTACAGCGGCATGCCCTCGGGCAGCCGGGCGACCAGGAGGTCGCTGACCACGTCGAGCTGGTAGTCGGACTCGGCGGAACACGGCACCACGTCGGCCCACTCGCCGAGCCGGGAGACCTTCAGCAGTTGCTCGGCGACCTGCTTCCGGTCGGCGAGGTCGGTCTTGGTCACGATCGCGATGACCGGGGTCTTCTTCACCTGGGCGAGCTCCGCCGCGATGAAGCGGTCACCCGGCCCGACGGGTTCGTTCGCGGGAACGCAGAATCCGATGACGTCGACCTCGGTCAGCGTGGAGCGGACCAGGCTGTCCAGCCGCTCCCCCAGCAGCGTACGGGGCTTGTGCAGCCCCGGCGTGTCGACGATGACCAGCTGCGCGTCCGGCCGGTGCACGATGCCCCGGATGGCGCGACGCGTGGTCTGGGGCTTGTTGCTGGTGATCGCCACCTTCGTCCCCACCAAGGCGTTCATCAGCGTGGACTTGCCCACGTTGGGACGCCCGATGAAGCAGGCGAACCCGGATCTGAAACGAGTCGATGTCTGGGGCGAGGTCACACCGTCGATTGTCCCGTATTCATCGCCCCGCTCCGACAGCATGTTCGGCGGTCAGTCCGTGAGCACGGTCCGTACGGCGCCGTCCGGACCGGCGACGAGCACCGGCGCCTTCGCGCCGAGGTCACGGACCGCCGCCACGTCGGGAGCGGCGTCGTCGGTGACGACCGCGGCGGCCTCGAGGCTCTCCGCCCCGCTGGACACCGCCATCGCCACCGCCACCTGCAGCGCCGTCAGCTTCAGCGAGGGCAGATCCACCGTCGCGGCCGCATACGTGCGGCCGGTCTCGTCGCGGACCGCGGCGCCCTCCGCGGCACCCGCCCGGGCCCGCGTGGACCGGGCCAGCGTGATGATCTTCGCGTCTTCCGGATCGAGCTCGCTCACGCGCCCCAGCGTACTCATTCCCACCAGAGCAATGGGCAGGTCAGGCCTCGGCGTTCTCGCGCTCCTGCTCCGGTTCGGGCTCCTTCGTCGGAATCCGCTCGGCCAGCACGGTGCCGATGCGGTTGCGCCGGCCGGCGAGGCTCTCGGCGGTCAGCCGCAGGCCCGCCACCGTCGCCTGCGACCCGGCGATCGGCACCCGGCCCAGCGCGTGCGCCAGCAGACCGCCGACAGTCTCCACCTCGTCCACGTCGATCTCCACCTCGAACAGCTCCGCGAGGTCCTCGACCGGTAGCCGCGCCGTGACCCGGGCCGAGCCGTCCGGCAGGCGTTCGACCCGTGGGGGCTCCTGGTCGTACTCGTCGGTGATCTCACCGACGATCTCCTCGAGGATGTCCTCGATGGTGACCAGCCCGGCCGTCCCGCCGTACTCGTCGATGACGATCGCGCAGTGGATCTGGCGGGCCTGCATCTCGCGGAGCAGTTCGTCGATGGGCTTGCTGTCCGGGACGTACGTCGCCGACCGCATGATCGACTCGACCGTCTCGACCGACTCGCCCTCACGGAACTCGTGGCTGCGGCGGACGATGTCCTTCAGATAGGCGATGCCGACCACGTCGTCCTCGTTCTCCCCGACCACCGGGATGCGGGAGAACCCGCTGCGCAGCGCGAGTGACAGCGCCTGCCGCAGCGTCTTGTCGCGCTCGATGAAGACGATGTCGGTGCGCGGCACCATCACCTCGCGGACGAGCGTGTCACCCAGCTCGAACACCGAGTGGATCATCTGGCGCTCGTCCGGCTCGATGAGCCGCCGCTGCTCCGCGAGGTCGACGAGGTCCCGCAGCTCCGCCTCTGACGCGAACGGGCCCTCGCGGAAACCCCGGCCGGGCGTCAGGGCGTTGCCGAGGAGGATCAGCAGCCGCGGCAGCGGCCCCAGCACCCGGGCCAGCGGATGGATCACCGCCGCGCCGGCCAGCGCAATCTTGTCGGGGTGCTGACGGCCGAGCGTCCGCGGCGAGACGCCCACCGCGATGTAGCTGACGACGATCATGACGGCGGCGGCGGTGACGTACGCGCGCCAGTTCGCGCCCAGCCAGGTGATGCACACGTCCGCGACGAGGACCGTCGCGGTCAGCTCGCAGCTCACCCGCAGCAGCAGGAGGAGATTGAGGTAGCGCGGCGGGTCGGCGACGACCTCGGCCAGCTGCCGGGTGCCCCGCCGCTCTTCGCGTACGAGCTCCTCCACCCGGACCCGGGAGATCCGGGCCAGCGCGGTCTCGGCGCTCGCGAACAGACCGGCGATCGCCACCAGCACGACGGCGCCGACGATCAACCAACCTTGGACAGCGGTCATGAGGAGGGCCGGGCGCGAGCGTCTCGCCACGAGGCGAGCAGCTCGGCCTGCAGGCCGAACATCTCCTTGTGCTCTTCGGGCTCGGCGTGGTCGTAGCCGAGCAGGTGCAGGATGCCGTGCGTGCACAGCAGGTGCAGCTCGTCCTCGGCGCTGTGCCCCGCCTTCTTGGCCTGCTTCGCCGCGACGGACGGGCACAGCACGACGTCACCGAGCAGCGCCGGGTCCGGCGGGGCGTCGTCGGCGCCACCGGACACGTGGCCGGGCCGCAGCTCGTCCATGGGGAAGGAGAGCACGTCGGTCGGGCCCGGCTCGCCCATCCACTTCTCGTGCAGCTCGGTCATGGCGTCCTCGTCGACGAGGAGGATCGACAGCTCCGCGAGCGGGTGGACCTGCAACTGCTCGAGCACGTGCGCCGCGAGGGCCTGGAGCGTGGCCTCGTCGGCCGGGGCCCCGGACTCGTTGAGGACCTCGATGCTCATGATCAGCGCCCCCGCTTGCGCGAGCCGCCGCGGCCCTGCGGGAGCTGGGCGGGCTGGGCGTCGTAGCGGCTGTACGCGTCGACGATCGCGCTCACCAGCTTGTGGCGAACGACGTCCTTGCTCGTCAGCCTGCAGAAGGCGATGTCGTCCAGGCCCTCGAGGATGTCCTGCACGACCCGCAGGCCGCTGCGCTGCCCGGACGGCAGGTCCACCTGGGTGACGTCGCCGGTCACGACGACCTTCGACCCGAAGCCCAGCCGGGTCAGGAACATCTTCATCTGCTCCGGCGAGGTGTTCTGTGCCTCGTCGAGGATGATGAAAGAGTCATTGAGGGTTCTTCCGCGCATATAAGCCAGCGGAGCGACCTCGATCGTGCCGGCGGCCATGAGGCGGGGGATGGAGTCGGGGTCGACCATGTCGTGCAGCGCGTCGTACAGCGGGCGCAGGTACGGGTCGATCTTCTCGTACAGCGTGCCCGGCAGGAAGCCCAGCCGCTCGCCGGCCTCGACGGCGGGCCGGGTCAGGATGATGCGATTGACCTCCTTGGCCTGCAGCGCCTTCACGGCCTTGGCCATGGCCAGGTAGGTCTTGCCGGTGCCCGCGGGCCCGATGCCGAACACGATGGTGTGCCGGTCGATCTCGTCGACGTAGTGCTTCTGGTTGAGCGTCTTGGGGCGGATGGTGCGGCCTCGCGACGACAGGATGTCGAGGGTGAGCACCTCGGCCGGCCGCTCCGCCGTCTCGGCGCGCAGCATCGCGATGCTGCGCTCGATGGCGTCGGGGGTGATGGTGGTGCCGCTCTTGAGCAGAGCGAGCAGCTCCTCGAAGAGCTTGGCGGCGAGGTCGGTCTCTTCCGCCCGGCCGGTGATCGTGATCTCGTTGCCGCGGACGTGGACGTCGCTGTCGAACGCTCGCTCCACGACCTCGAGAAGTTCGTCGCGGGAGCCGAGGAGGGCGACCATCGAGTGGTCGTCCGGGATCACGATCTTTATCTGCGCGCGCGCGCCGTCGGGCGCGGTGTCGGTCTGAATTGATTCGGCCATAGCGCGGCCTTGCGGCCTCTTCGCCCCTGCTTTCCGGTCACGTCGGGTCTTCGGCTGCGTCTCACCCATGTTACCGGCCCGCACCACTCATTTTCCGATCATGTGGGGACCGTCGCTCATCCCGGAGGCCAGCCCAGCCCGCGGCCTCCGAGGACGTGCGCGTGCACGTGGAACACGGTCTGCCCGGCGCCCGGACCGGTGTTGAACACGACGCGGTATCCGGCCTCCTCGACGCCGTCCGCGACCGCGACCTCGCGGGCCTCCCGGACCACCTGCGCGAGGAGCTCCCCGTCGGCGGCGGCGAGCGCGGCGGCGGTCGGATGGTGTTCGCGCGGGATGACGAGGACGTGCGTCGGCGCCTGCGGGTTGATGTCCCGGAACGCGATCGTCCGGTCGGACTCGCGCACGATGTCCGCGGGCACTTCTCCGGATACGATCTTGCAGAACAAACAGTCCTGTTCCGTCAATGAACTCTCCTTCGCCGGGGTCAGCGCATGTTATCGCGGCGAGGACCGCCTGGTCGTCTACGAATCGTTACGCGCACGGGCGTGTAACGATGGCCAAGGCACTCCCTCGTCTGGTTATCGTTGCTCTCACGCGAACCCCCAGCGCTGGATCCGCACCCAAAATCCAAGCCGGGTGACGTTCGCGCGAACCTGCTGGGTCGCGGCGTTCGTCCAATGAGACGACACCCGATGTAGGCACCGACGGGCGGATAGGCGAGACGAGGAATGCCCTTTCGTAAACCTGACGGCGAGGGCACGCGTCCTACTGATGTGACCGAGACCCTCGTGGCCAGAGGAACGACGGGCGCGGTGACCGTTGCCTGGGACGCTGACCAGGCGGTTACCGCGCTTTACAGCGCTCATTACCGCTCCCTCGTACGGCTCAGCGCCCTCCTCGTACGCGACCTCGCGACGGCGGAGGAAGTGGTGCAGGACGCCTTCGTCGCCATGCACGGGGCATGGCGACGGCTGCGCGATCCGGAGAAGGCGCTGTCGTACCTCCGGCAATCGGTGGTCAACCGGTCACGATCCGTATTGCGGCACCGGGCCGTCGTGGAGAAGTACGCTCCCAAGGGCCTGCCCGACGCGCCGAGCGCCGAGAACGGCGCGATCGTCGAGCTCGAGCGCTCCGCGGTGGTCAAGGCGCTGAGCGGGCTGCCGACCCGGCAGCGGGAGGCGCTGGTGCTGCGTTACTACGGTGATCTGTCCGAGGCGGAGATCGCCAATGCCATGGGGATCAGCCGGGGAGCCGTCAAGAGCCACACCGCGCGCGGGATGGCCGCGCTTCGCAGCGTTCTGGAGCAGCTTTAATGACCGAACCCTTCGACGAGTACGGCGAGCGTCTCCGCCGTGTCTTGCACACGGAAGCGGAAGCGGTCACGCCCTCTCCAGAGGGTCTTGAGCAGATCCGCACCAAGATCGGTAAGAAGCGCGAGCGGCGCTTCCTGACGTGGTTCGCCATACCGTGGCTGCGTCCGCTGGCGGCCGTCGCCGCCGCGGTCGTCGTCGCGGGGGCCGCCGTGTCCGCGACCCCGGCGATCAAGACCTTCGTGCAGACGGGGCACTTCAGCCCCGACGACCATCAGGGCGGCGGCACGTCCGTCGCGGGCGGACAGCACGCGGTGACCGCGCCACCTCCGGTCAACCCCTCTCGTCCTGAAACGAGCGCGTCGCCCCATCCGACGGCGCTCCCGACGACGCCCGGAGGCACGCACGTCGTCACCGGCCGTAAGTGCCCGCCGGGTGAGGGCACGATCAAGCCTCCGCCCGGTTCGGCCGGTGCCAAGACGGCGACCGCGGGTCCGTCGCCACGGGTCACGTGCGGGCCGGCGTCGGCGACGTCGCCTCCGGCCTCACAGGACACGCCCACACCGCCCGTGTCGTCGCCGACGCAGTCGGCGACGACGAGCGTTGCGCCGACCAACGGCGCCCAGCAGCCGTCGACGCAGTCGTCCCCGTGACGGGCGCCGCTGAACGGCGCGGTCGGCCGCCCGCGTGACGTGAGATCTACCAGCGGCCGGCGCTGCTGAGCAGCGTGGTCGCCCCCGTGGAGCGGGGCCTACCGGGGCGTCAGCGCTGCTGAGCGGCACGGTCGCCCCCATGATGGGTACCGGCCCGGTGCGGCCGGACAGCACGGCCGTCTTGTGGCGTGGGGTCTACCAGCGGCCGACGCGGCTGAGCAGCACGGCGGCCGCCGCGACCCCCGCGGTGGAGGTGCGCAGGACGGTCGGACCGAGGAGGACGGGAGTTCCGCCCGCGGTCTGGAAAGCGGCGATCTCGTCGTCGGTCAGCCCGCCCTCGGGGCCGACGACCACGACGATGTCGCCGGTGTCCGGGACGTCGATCCCGCTCAGCGGCTGCTCGGCCTCCTCGTGCAGGATCACGGCGAGCGCCGCGTCGGCGACGCGCTCGGCCGCCGCGGCCGTGCCGGCGGGATCGGTCACCTCCGGCAGCCATACCCGGCGGCTCTGCTTGGCCGCCTCGCGCGCCGTACCGCGCCACCGCGCGAGCGCCTTGGCCCGCCGGTCGCCCCGCCACTGCGTGACGCAGCGGGCGGCGGTCCACGGCACGATCACGTCGACGCCCACCTCGGTCATCGTCTCGACCGCGAGCTCTCCCCGGTCGCCCTTGGGCAGGGCCTGGACGACGACGATCCGGGGTTCCGGGCGGGGAACACGCCGGCGTGCGACGGCCTCCAGGTGGAGGCTGTCCCGCTCGGCGGAGGCGACGACGCATTCCACGAGCCGGCCCTCCCCGTCGCTCAGGTCGACCCGCTCCCCCGCCCGGAGCCGGCGTACGGCGGCCGCGTGACGCCCCTCGGGTCCGTCGAGGAGAATCCGATCGGAATCGAGGCGCGCGGGATCGGCGAGGAAGAGGGGCGGGCTCATGGCACCGATCGTAGGCGTGCCGCGGTGCCGGAAGCGCGCCGGCGAAACCAGGGCGCCGAGCCTCTTGGCCGCCGTCGCCGAGCGGCACTGTTCGATCGGCACGCCGAACCGCTGCCGGAACCGCGCCCGGCCGCCCAGCAGCCCGCGCGTGGTCCGCCGCGTCAGGACGCCGAGGACAGGCCGAGCCGGGTGCCCGCCGGGCTGAGCGTGCCGGCCGCCTTGACGGTGTGGAGGATCGGCGCGGTCTCGAGGGTGTGGATTCCGTCGAGGGCGCCGAGGCGCCGCGTGAGGTAGTGGTGCAGCTCGGTCGGGTCGGAGCAGAGCGCCTGGGCGAGGAGGTTGGTGGGGCCGGTGGTGGCGGCGACGACGGCCAGTTCGTGGTGGCCGGCGAGCGCGGTCGCGACGTGGTCCAGGCGGGCCGGTGCGACGGCCATCCACAGCAGGGCCTGGGTGGTGGCTCCGAGGACGGCGGGGTCGACCTCGACGTCGAAGAAGACCATGCCGCGGGCGCGCAGGTCGGCGATGTGACGGGCGACGGTCGCCTGCGACCAGCCCGTGGCGGCGGCCAGGTCGGCGTACGAGGCCCGGCCGTCCTGGCGGAGCCCGGCGAGCAGTTCCTGGTCCGCACGCGCCGGAGGTACAGGCTGGACCGTACGGGAATGGGCCGATGTGGGGCCGGGGTCCCCGTCCGCCTGCGCTGAGGGGGCAGGGCGGACCGGCGTGCCGTCGGGATCGGCGTCCGCACGCGGCGGAGGGGCAGGGTGTGCCGTACGAGGGTGGGAGGCCTGCCCGGCCGGTGCGTCGGCGGGCTCCCCTGCGGGCCGCAGCTCTCGTTGCTGGCGCTCGCTGAGGGCCTGGGTGACGCCGCGCCAGGTGGTGGGGCCACCCAGGTAGGTGTGCAGCACGCAGTGGGCGGAGACGGCCGTGATCCCCGCCCGGCGCGGGATGTCGCGCAGCAGGAGGGCCTGGGAGACCTCGACGCCGTGCGGCGCGTTGATGAGCGTGAAGATCTCCGTGCCGCCTGAGACCAGCTTGACCCATGAGGTGTCCGGCCGCCGGGCGAGGGAGTGCGCGAGGGTCTGCGCGGTGGCCGGGGTCGTGGTGAGGCGGACCATCCACTGGGTGTGCCCGGCCTGCCGTGTCTCCGCGAGGCCGACCACGCGCAGGCCCGCTTCGGCGCGCAGCCGCCGGTATCGGCGTGCCACGGTCTGGGTGGATACGCCGAGGACCGTGGCGATCCGGCTGAACGGCGCCCGTCCGTCGATGTGGAGGGCGTGGATGATGCACCGGTCGAGATCGTCGAGCATGCACCGATCTTGCACCGATCACGCTTCAGATGGAAACAATTCGCTGATCTCGCGCCGTGGATGGAACGGCGGATTCCGGCCCCGCACGCTGGATCGCGACATCGGGCGTGACCGGAAGGAAGATCGATGGAGATACGAGAAGAGACGGCGGGAGCGGCGTACCGCTTCCGCTGGCTCGCGCTGGCCGCCCTGCTGGTCGCCGAGGCGATGAACCTGCTGGACGCGACGATCGTGCAGGTCGCCGCGCCGGTCATCCACACCGACCTGGGCGGTGGCGAGGCCGATATCCAGTGGTTCAGCGCCGCTTACACGCTGCCGTTCGCGATGCTGCTGGTCACGGGTGGTCGGCTGGGCGACATGGTGGGGCGCAGGCGCGTGTTCGCGGTCGGGGTGGTGGGCTTCGCGCTCGCGTCGCTGTCGTGTGCGCTGGTGCCCGGGGCCGGGGCGCTGATCGTCGCCCGAGCGGTCCAGGGCACCGCCGCCGCGTTGATCATCCCGCAGACGATCGGGCTGATCCGTGGCATGTTCGACGGGGCGGAGCTGGCCAAGGCGATGGGGAGCATCGGGCCGGTGATGGGCCTGGCCGCGATCTGCGGGCCGGTGCTGGGGGCGGTGCTCACGCACGCCGACCTGTTCGGCTCCTCCTGGCGTTCGGTGTTCCTCGTCAACGTGCCGCTGGCGGCCCTGGTGCTGGCGGTGGTGCCGAGGATGCGCGAGGACCGGGCGGCGGCACGGCCGCGCCTGGACCTGCTCGGCACGGCGCTGGCGATCGCCGGATCCGGGCTGGTCGTCCATCCCCTGATTCAGAGCGGGACCGCCGGCGTACGGGCGGGCGGCTGGGCCGAGATGGGCGCCGGGGCCGTGGTCCTGGTGGCCTTCGGTCTTCAGCAGCGGTACGCCGCCCGGCGCGGTGGCCAGCCGCTGGTCGAGCCGAGCCTGTTCCGCGACCGGGGCTTCCCGGCCGCGCTGGCTACCTCGACGCTGTTCTTCGCGGTGATGAACGGGCTGATGCTGGTCGTCGTGGTGCAGGTGCAGGTCGGGCTGGGCGACGACGTCCTCACCGCCGGGCTGACGCTACTGCCGTGGTCCTGTGGCATGGCGATCTCCTCGTGGATCTCTGGGACGCGCCTGGTGCCGCGGTACGGATCGCGGATGATGTTCGTGGGGCTGGCCGTCATGCTCGCCGGTCTCCTCGCCGCGGTCGCCGTCTACGCCGGCGCCCGGCCGGGGGCCTACCCCTGGGCGCTGCTCGGCGCACTGGGGCTGTGCGGGATCGGGAACGGGCTGTTCACCGTGCCGTTCTTCACCACCGCCCTGACCCGGGTACGCCCGCATGAGACGGGGTCGGCCGCGGGGCTGCTCAACGCGGTCCAGCAGTTCGGCGGCACGTTGGGCACCGCCCTGCTGGGCACCGTCTTCTTCCGCTCCCTGGCGACGGGATCCCGGACGGGCGGCGGGCCGGGCGCCGCGTCGCTGCACGCCGTCGGGCTGACGTTCTGGCTCGCGGCGGGACTGCTCGTCGCGGCGGCCGTCACGGCGGCGCTGATGCGCACGCGCGAGGCACCGCCGGAACGGGAGCCGGAGAACCGCTCCGCGGCACCCGCCCACGGATGATCGAGGCCCCGCCGACGAATGACGAAGGCCCCGTCCGGCACAGGGACCGGACGGGGCCTTCGCGGTGGCTCAGCGCCCGTTGAACGCGTCGCGGAGGCGGGAGAAGAAGCCCTGCTGGCCCGGGGAGAACTTGCCCGGCGGGCGCTCCTCGCCGCGCAGGCTCGCCAGCTTGCGCAGGAGCTCCTCCTGCTCCTCATCGAGTTTGGTCGGCGTCTCGATGTTCACGTGGATCATGAGGTCGCCGCGGCCGTTCTCGTTGAGGTGCTTGATGCCCAGGCCGTACATCGGGATCACCTGGCCGGACTGGGTGCCGGGCCGGATGTCGATCTCCTCCGGGCCGTCGAGGGTCTCGACGGTCAGCGTGGTGCCGAGCGCGGCGGCGGTCATCGGGACCTGGACGGTGCAGTGCAGGTCGTCGCCCTGCCGTTCGAAGATCGTGTGCGGGCGCTCCACGATCTCCAGGAACAGGTCGCCGGCCGGTCCGCCGCCCGGGCCGACCTCGCCCTCACCCGCGAGCTGGATGTGGGTGCCGTTCTCGACGCCGGCGGGGATGCGCACCTTGATCGTGCGGCGGGTGCGGACCCGGCCGTCGCCGGAGCACTCCGCGCACGGGTTGCGGATCATGGTGCCGTAGCCGCCGCACTGGGGGCAGGCCCGCGACGTCATGACCTGGCCGAGGAACGACCGGGTGACCTGCTGCACCTCGCCCCGGCCGTGACACATGTCGCACGTCTCGGGGTGCGTGCCCGGGGCCGTACCGGCGCCCGAGCAGTTGTTGCACACGACGGCGGTGTCGACCGTCAGCTCGCGCGTGGTGCCGAACGCCGTCTCGGACAGGTCCAGTTCCACGCGCACGGTGCCGTTGCGGCCCCGCCGGGCCCGGCTGCGCGGCCCTCGCTGGGTGGTGGTGCCGAAGAAGGCGTCCATGATGTCGCTGAACGGAAATCCCGCGCCGAAGCCGCCGGCTCCCGCGCCGGCGCCGGCCGCGAACGGGTCGGCGCCCAAGTCGTACATCTCGCGTTTCTTCGGATCGGAGAGCACCTCGTACGCCTGGGTGATCTCCTTGAACCGATCCTGCGTGGCCGGATCGGGGTTCACATCCGGGTGCAGCTCACGCGCGAGCCTTCGGTAAGCCTTCTTGATCTCGTCCGCACTGGCGTCCCGGCGCACCCCGAGGGTCGCGTAGTAGTCGTTCGCCACTTACGACCCCGCCAGAATCTGACCGACGTAACGTGCCACTGCGCGCACTGCTCCCATCGTCCCGGGGTAGTCCATCCGCGTCGGGCCGAGAACGCCGAGCCGGGCCACGGCCTGGTCGCCCGCGCCGTACCCGGTGGCGACCACCGAGGTCGTACGCAGGCCCTCATGCGGGTTCTCGGTGCCGATCCGCACGGTGAGGCCGGAGGGGTTCTCCGCCTCGCCGAGCAGTCGCATCAGGACGACCTGTTCTTCCAGGGCCTCCAGCACGTCACGGAGGCTCTGGGACAAGTCGGCGCGGGCGAGGTTCGCCGCGCCGCCGATGATTATCTTCTCTTCGTGCTTCTCTACAAGGCTCTCGAGGAGGACTGACAGCACCGTCGCGGCCAGGGGCCGCTCGCCGACCGGAACCTGATCCGGAAGGTCGGCCAGGGCGTCGGGCACGTCGGTGAGCCAGCACCCGTCGAGACGCGCGTTGAGCAGCGCCCGCAGGTGTGCGATGGCCTCGTCGGAGACGTCCTCGTGGGTCTCGATGGCCCGCTGCTCGACGCGGCCGGTGTTGGTGATGACCACGAGCAGGAGCCGCTGGGCCGCGATCGGCACCAGCTCGACGTGCCGTACCGACGAACGCGTCAGCGAGGGGTACTGCACGACGGCGACCTGCCGCGTCAGCTGTGCCAGCAACCGGACCGTACGGCTCACGACGTCGTCGAGGTCGTAGGCGTTGGCGAGGAACGTCTCGATGGCGCGCCGCTCGGCCGCGGACAGCGGCTTGATCGTGGACAGCCGGTCGACGAACAGCCGGTATCCCTTGTCGGTCGGCACGCGCCCCGCGCTGGTATGGGGCTGGGCGATGTACCCCTGCTCCTCCAGCACGGCCATGTCGTTGCGGATCGTGGCCGGCGAGACGCCGAGATTGTGCCGGTCGACCAGCGTCTTGGAACCCACCGGCTCGTGGGTGGATACGTAATCTTCGACGATGGCTCGCAGCACGGCCAGCTTTCGATCGTCGAGCACGCACTCACCTCCCGTGTCCACAGCCCTTCAATCTGGCACTCTTCTCCTCTGAGTGCCAAGTGTACGGCTCGGCGGCACGCACGAGGAGACGCCGGTGGATCACGTTCTCGCGTCGAGCATGGCAGAGTCACTCCTGTGACCTGGCACGAGATTGCGGAACGTTGTTTCCAACGCCGTTATTCCGACTTCGACGTGACCGTGGGGGTCGTCGTCGGTGCCGAGGGCGCCGTCGTCATCGACACCCGCGCGAGTGTCGCACAGGGCGTGCGGCTACGCGACGACGTTCGGCGGCTCGGCGTCGATGATCCCATCGTCGTCAACACCCATGGCCATTTCGACCACTGCTTCGGCAACGCCGCGTTCGCCGGGGAGCGGTGGGGACACACGTCGTTGCCGGACTACCTGGCGCACACCGCGCGGCCGATGCTGACGCATGAGTTCCCCGGGTGGGCGGAGAAGGTCGAGACCGACCTGCTGCTCGCGCCGGACCACCTCGTCACCGACCACGCCGAGCTCGACCTGGGCGACCGCGTCGTCGAGCTGCGCCACTTCGGCCGGGGCCACACGGACGGCGATCTCGTCGTGTGGGTTCCCGACGCCCGGTGCGCGTTCACCGGCGACCTGATCGAGCAGTCGGGCCCGCCGTCGTACGGCGGCGACTCGTTCCCGCTGGAGTGGCCCGGCACCCTGGCCGAGCTGCTGCGGGCCGTGGACGGCGTGCTCGTGCCCGGGCACGGGGAGCCCGTCGATCCGGAGTTCGCGGCCCGCCAGCGCGAGGAGATCGACCTGGTGGCCCACCGGGTGCGAGAGACGCACGCCGCGGGGCTGGACCTCGAGGAGGCCCTCGGCTCGGGCGACTGGCCGTACCCGGCCGAGGCGCTGCGCGAGGCGGTCCGGCGCGGCCACGACCACCTGGACCCGAACCCTGGATCACGGTGAGGCTCTTGGACGGCTGACCCGCTCGCCCCGTGACCGGTACGGTGCGACGGGTGCGGAGCAAAGACTATGGACGCGACGTTCTGTCCGGCGACTGGCGCCGCCCGAAGAAAGGGCAGATCCCGGAGGTCGCCGCCGAGCCCGGCCTGGTCGCCGAGGACCCGTCGAGCGGTTTCTGCGGCGCGGTCGTCGCCTGCGAGAAGGACGCCGTGACCTTGGAGGACCGGTTCGGCAAGCGCCGGGTCTTCCCTCTCGCCAAGGCCGGGTTCCTCATCGACGGCAAGCCGGTGACGCTCGTCCGTCCCGTACGGGCGGCGGGGCCCACGCGGTCGGCGTCCGGCTCGATCGCCGTGCCGAACCTCCGGGCCCGCGTCGCCCAGGAGAGCCGGATCTACGTCGAGGGCCGCCACGACGCCGAGCTCGTGGAGAAGATCTGGGGGCACGACCTGCGGGTCGAGGGCGTCGTCGTGGAGTACCTCGAGGGCGTCGACCACCTTCCCGACATCGTCGAGGAGTTCGGCCCCGGGCCGGAACGCCGGCTGGGCGTGCTCGTCGACCACCTCGTGACCGGTTCGAAGGAGAGCCGCATCGCCGCCGAGGTCTCCTCGCCGTACGTCCTCGTCACCGGTCACCCCTTCATCGACATCTGGGAGGCCGTGAAGCCGTCGGTGCTCGGCATCCCGGAGTGGCCCCGCGTGCCGCGCGGGACGTCCTGGAAAGAGGGTGTCATCGCCGCCCTCGGCTGGCGGGGCGAGTCGGGTGAGGTGTGGCAGACGATCCTCGGCCGGGTCCGCGCCTACACCGACCTGGAGCCCGCGCTGCTCGGGCGGGTCGAGGAGTTGATCGACTTCGTCACCGTCCCGCAACAGGACTGAGGACGCCGCAACCATCCCGCGCCGGCGTACGTCTCATACACTGCGACCTCTTTCGGTCACGCCCCGACATCTCCTCATGTTCCGCTAGAAGGGACACCACCAATGACCTATGGCCAGCAACCGGGCTACGGACGGCCCGGCCTCGGCGGACCGGGTTACGGCCCCGGCCCGGGAGGCCAGGCGTACGGACCGGGGCACGGAGGCCAGGGCCATGGACGGGCACCCGCCCAGGGCCACGGGTCGTCGCCGTACCCCCAGCCCGGATACGCGCCGGGAGGCTATGACCAGAGCGGGTACCAGCAGCAGCCGTACGCCGCGCCGCACGGGCAGCAGCCGCACGGACAGCAGGCCCTTCCGGCCGCGGGCTACGGCCCGCCCAAGCCCGCGAAGCGGCGCCGCGAGCCGACGCCGACCGGCGGGCCGGTCACGGACGAGGACGAACGCTGGGCCGTTCCCGCCTACGTCGGGATCTTCGTCGCCGGGTTCATCGCCCCGGCCATCGTCTACCTCCTCAAGGGCCGTTCCTCGCGGTTCGCGCGCTACCACGCGATCCAGGCGCTCAACCTGTCCATCGCGATGACCGCCTGCAACGTCGCCGCCTTCACGGTGACCTACTTCATCGGCCCGCAGGGGCTGCTCATCACGCTGGCGGTGCTGGCCATCGAGTACTTCTGCGTCGTCAAGGCCGCGATCGGCGCGAACCGCTGCGAGTGGTACCGCCTGCCCTCGATCGCCGCCTGGCCGATCCTGCGGTAGGGATGTCGTGTGAGCGAGCCACAGGACCCCCGGCCCTCTTTCGAACCGCCCGACCCGGCGCTGAACAGCCCGCCCTCCACTCCTCCCCCGCCCGCACCGTCGTGGCCGGAACCGCACGACACGCCGCCCGGCCAGCCGCCGTATGACACCGCCCCCGGCCAGCCGCCTGCGGCCGGTCCCCCGCCCGAACCGTCATGGGCGGAACCGTACGACACGCCGCCTGATGACGCCCCCGGCCGACCGCCGTATGGCGGGCCCCCGGCGCCACCAGGCCCGTACGGCACCCCGGCCGAACCCCCGATGCCACCAGGGCCGTACGGCCCGCCGACCGAGCCGCCGGCACTGCCTGGTGCGTACGGGCCACCGACCGAGCCGCCGCCACCACCGGGTGCACACGGGCCGCCGACCGGACCGTCGGCGCTGCCGGGGCCGTACGGCGCGCCGGCCGGACCGCCCGCACTACCGGGGCCGTACGGCCCGTCGACCGAACCGTCAGGGGCGTACGGCGCGCCGGCCGAGCCGCCACCGTACGGGCGGCCCTACGGCGGCCCGCCGGCAGGGCCTGGGCCGTACGGCGCGCCGCCCGGTCCGCAAGCGCACGGTCCCGGGTACGGCGGTCCTCCGCACCCGCCCGGACCGCCGTACGGCGGTCCTCCCGTCCCGTACGCCTACGGACCGCCGGCGTACGCCAACTCGGGGATCACGGCGGCCGACGACACGACGTGGGCGCTCATGGCGTACGTCGGGCAGTTCGCGATCGGGTTCATCGCGCCGCTCGTCGTCTACGCGTCGCGCAAGGACCGGTCGCCGTTCGTCCGCCAACACGGAGCGCAGGCGCTGAACCTCGCGCTGACCAGCCTGATCCTCACGTTCGGCAGCATCCTGCTGATCGTCGTCACGTTCGGGATCGGCGCGATCGTCGTCCTTCCGGTGCTCGTCGTGTACGGCGTGGCGCACCTGATCTATCTGATCATGGGCGCGGTACGGGCGAGCAAGGCCCAGCCGTACGTGATCCCGAAGTGGCTGTGCTGGCCGATGATCAAGTGATCGCGGCCCGTCAGGGCGTCAGGTCACGGACGACCGCGTCGGCCAGGAGCCGCCCGCGCAGGGTCAGCACCGCGCGTCCCGCCGCGTAGGCCTCGGCGACGAGCAGGCCGTCCGCGACCGCGCGGCGTACGGCGGCGTCGTCGAGCAGATCGAGGGGGCAGCCGTCGGCCAGGCGCAGTTCGAGCATCACGCGTTCGAACCGCCGGTCGGCGGCGTCCAGAACCTCCCGGGCGTACGCCGGCGTGGTGTCGGCCGCGAGGCGGGCGGCGTACGCGGCGGGGTGCTTGACGTTCCACCAGCGGGTGCCGCCGACGTGGCTGTGCGAGCCCGGGCCGACTCCCCACCAGTCGCCTCCGGTCCAGTACAGGAGGTTGTGCCGGCAGCGGGCGTCGTCGTCCGCCGCCCAGTTGGAGATCTCGTACCAGTTCAGCCCGTGGGCGCCGAGCGTGCGCTCGGCGGCGAGGTAGCGGTCGGCCATGGCGTCGTCGTCCGGCGCGGCGACCTCACCACGCCGCACCTGGGCGGCCAGCCGGGTGCCCTCCTCGACGATCAGCGCGTACGCCGAGACGTGATCGGGGCGGGCCTCGAGCACGGCGTCGAGGCTGGCCTGCCAGTCGGCGTCGCTCTCCCCCGGCGCGCCGTAGATGAGGTCGAGGTTCACGTGCTCGAACCCGGCCTCGCGCGCCCAGCGGACGCACTGCTGCGGCCTGCCGGGCGTGTGCGTGCGGTCGAGGACGGCCAGGACGTGTTCTCGGGAGCTCTGCATCCCGAAGGACATGCGCGTGAAGCCCGCCTCCCGGAGACCTGCGAGATAGCCCGGATCGACCGTTTCGGGGTTGGCCTCGGTGGTCACCTCGGCGTCGGCCGCCAGCCCGAACTCCTTGCCGATCGCGTCGAGGATCCGGCCCAGGTCGTCGGCGGGCAGCAGGGTGGGCGTACCGCCTCCGACGAAGACGGTCGCGACGGGGAGGTCGACGTCGCCGAGCACGCGGCGGGCGAGGCGGATCTCGGCGATGGCCGTGTCGGCGTACGCCTCGCGTGACGCGCCCCGCAGCTCGGTCGCCGTGTAGGTGTTGAAATCGCAGTAGCCGCAGCGGGTGACGCAGAACGGCACGTGCACGTAGAAGCCGAACGGACGATCACCGAGACCTTCGAGGGCGCTGCCGGGCAGCGCGCCGTCGCTGGGGACCGGATCTCCGTCGGGCAGAGTCGAGGGCACCCCTCAAGTCTGCCGCCACCGGACGGATGCCCGGGACGGCGTACGACGCCGGGGCGCGAGGGGCGGCCCGACTCGCTCACGGAACCGCAGGACGGCGGACGACTCAGTAGCCGAACTCCGCCCACACCGTGGTCGTGCCGGCGCACCGCGTCACGCCCCAGCGGTCCGCGAGGGCGTCGATGAGGAGCAGCCCGCGGCCGTGCTCGGCGTCGATGCCGGGTTCGCTCCTGCGGTGGGGTTCTCCGTCGATCACGCCGTCGTTGACGACCTCGGCCCGGATCCGGCGGTCCGCGGTGGCGAGCCTTATCGTGAACCGGCCGCCGGCTCCGCTGGGGGTGTGCCTGATCGCGTTGGTGGCGAGTTCGCTCACGCTCAGGCCGACGACATCCAGCGCGGGGTGGTGGGAGCCGAGTGCGTCCCGCACGAATCCACGGCCCGCCGCGACCGACCGCTCCGTCCCGGGCAGTGCGATCACTCCGACGAGCGTCATGGCGGCCGGGACGCACGGATCGCAGGGGTACGTCTCCGGTCGCGCTATGGCAGCATCCACAACTCCTCCCTAAAAAGACGGAACGACCTCATTCCCCTCGTAGCGGTCGAAAACCCGGATCGCCGGTTACGGTTTTTCGGACGGAGCAGATGAACGGCCCCTTATCGGCCGCGAACCCCTACCCACCCGCGGTCCGCCCTCGCCGCGGTGAGGTTCGTCACAGCGCCCCTCCCGTGAGCCTGCCTGCGTCACGAACCCCGCCGGTCCAGTCCCAGGCCGGCGGCGAGCTCCCGCCACTCCGTACGGGGCAGCCCGCTCCGGTCGTCGGTGAGCACCTGGAGGACCGCATGGTCGGCGCCCGCCTCACGATGAGCGGCGATCCGCCCCCGTACCGCCTCGACGTCACCGCACGCGACGGCCGCGTCGATCAGGCGGTCACTGCCGCCCTCGGCGAAGTCTTCCTCGGTGAAGCCCAGTCGCAGCAGGTTGTTCGTGTAGTTGGGCAGCTTCATGTAGAAGCCGAGGTGCCGCCGTGCCGTCGCACGCGCCCGCTCGAGATCGGTGTTGAGCACCACCTTGATCTCGGGGGCCAGCATGCGGTCCGAGCCGAGGATCTCCCGCGCCAGCGCCGTGTGCTCGGGCGTCACGAGGTACGGGTGGGCGCCGGCCGCGCGGTCCCGGGACAGCGCGAGCATGCGCGGCCCCAGCGCGGCCAGCACGCGCTCGGATCGCGGAACTCCTGCGGCGTCGAGCCCGTCGAGGTACGCGACCATCGCGGAGTACGGCCTGCGGTAGCCCTCGGCGAGGCCGGCGTGGCTCGCGCCCAGGCCCAGCAGGAACCGTCCGGGATGGGCCGCGGACACCGCCTTGTGCCGCGCCGCGACGTCGGCCGCTGCGTACTCCCAGATGTTGAGGATCCCGGTGGCGACGACCACCCGGGAGGTCGCCTCCAGCACCGGCTCGGCGTGGTGCACCCCCGGGCTTCCGCCGAGCCAGATCGCGTCGTACCCGAGCCGTTCGAGCTCCGCCGCCGCGTCCCGGATCTCGCCCGCGGCGTTCGGATCGTCGTTGCGCAGCCCGAAACTCCAGATGCCCACCCGGCCGACGTTCACCATCGTCTTCCTCCAACCGTCCCGGCCGACCACTGTCACGGTCAGCCTGCCCCGGTGGAGCCGATCCGAAGACGCGTCGCCGGGCGGGAGCCGCACGGCGACGCGGTGACTACTTCTTCTTCTCGGTGGCCGCCCCGGTCGACAGCGCGGCGACGAAGGCCTCCTGCGGAACGTCGACCCGGCCGATGGTCTTCATCCGCTTCTTGCCTTCCTTCTGCTTCTCCAGCAGCTTGCGCTTACGGGAGATGTCACCGCCGTAGCACTTGGCGAGGACGTCCTTGCGGATGGCGCGGATGTTCTCCCGGGCGATGATCCGCGCGCCGATCGCCGCCTGGATCGGGACTTCGAACTGCTGCCGCGGGATGAGCTCCTTGAGCTTGGCCGTCATCATCAGGCCGTACTCGCGGGCCTTGTCCTTGTGGACGATCTGGCTGAAGGCGTCCACCGACTCGCCCTGCAGCAGGATGTCCACCTTGACCAGGTCGGACTCCTGCTCCCCGCTCGGCTCGTAGTCGAGCGAGGCGTATCCGCGGGTGCGCGACTTCAGCTGGTCGAAGAAGTCGAAGATGATCTCGGCCAGCGGGAGGGTGTAGCGGATCTCTACGCGGTCCTCCGACAGGTAGTCCATGCCGAGGAGGACGCCGCGCCGGCCCTGGCACAGCTCCATGATCGCGCCGATGTGGTCGCTCGGCGACAGGATGGTCGCCTTCACGATCGGTTCATACACCGCGCCGATCTTGCCCTCGGGGAACTCGCTCGGGTTGGTGACCGTGTGCTCCTCGGCGTTCTCCATCACCACGCGGTAGACGACGTTCGGCGCGGTGGAGATGAGCGACAGGTCGAACTCCCGCTCCAGCCGCTCGCGCACGATCTCCATGTGCAGCAGGCCGAGGAAGCCGCAGCGGAACCCGAAGCCCAGCGCCAGGGACGTCTCCGGCTCGTAGACCAGCGCTGCGTCGTTGAGGCGCAGCTTGTCGAGCGCGTCGCGCAGCTCGGGATAGTCGTCGCCGTCCACCGGATAAAGGCCGGAGAACACCATCGGCTTTGGATCCTGGTAGCCGCCGAGCGACTCCGCCGCCGGGCCGGACGCGCTCGTCACGGTGTCGCCCACCCGGGCCTGACGGACGTCCTTCACGCCGGTGATGAGGTAGCCCACCTCGCCGACGCCGAGGCCGGTGACCGGCTTGGGCTCGGGCGAGATCACGCCCACCTCGAGGGTGTCGTGCGCGGCCTTCGTGGACATCATCAGGCTCTTCTCGCGCCGCGACAGGTGCCCGTCGACCACCCGCACGTACGTGACGACGCCCCGGTAGGTGTCGTACACCGAGTCGAAGATCATCGCGCGGGCCGGAGCGTCCGGGTCGCCCACCGGCGCCGGGACCGTCGCGACGATGTTGTCGAGCAGCTCCGTGACGCCCTCGCCCGTCTTGCCCGACACGCGCAGCACCTCGGAGGGGTCGCAGCCGATGATGCCGGCGAGCTCCGCGGCGTACTTGTCCGGCTGCGCGGCCGGCAGATCGATCTTGTTGAGGACCGGGATGATGTGCAGGTCTGCCTCGAGCGCGAGGTAGAGGTTGGCCAGCGTCTGCGCCTCGATGCCCTGCGCCGCGTCGACGAGCAGCACGGCACCCTCGCACGCCGCCAGCGAACGCGACACCTCGTACGAGAAGTCGACGTGGCCGGGCGTGTCGATCAGGTTGAGGACGTGGTCCTTCCACGGCAGGCGCACGGCCTGGCTCTTGATGGTGATGCCGCGCTCGCGCTCGATGTCCATCCGGTCGAGATACTGAGCGCGCATCTGACGCTCCTCGACCACACCGGTGAGCTGAAGCATGCGGTCGGCGAGCGTCGACTTGCCATGGTCGATGTGCGCGATGATGCAGAAGTTGCGGATCACCGCGGGATCGGTCTGGTTCGGTACGGGCGGCACCGGGTTCCTCAAGAAGTGGCGGATCTAGCGTCTTCCATGGTCCCATGCCGGGTGCCATGCTCCCGCCGTGCGTCGCCCGACCCGCGGACGCCCTCTCCGCGACCGGCCGGCCGGTTCGGTTTGGGGAGGGGCCGGTGGGTTGGTAAGCTGTTCCACTGCGTGTGGGCGCGACAGGTCCCGCGCCCCCATCCCATCGACTTAAGACCTGAGGCTTCTTTCGTGGCGAACATCAAGTCCCAGATCAAGCGGAACAAGCAGAACGAGAAGGCTCGCCTGCGCAACAAGGCGGTCAAGTCCGAGCTGAAGACCGCGATCCGCAAGTTCCGTGAGGCCGCTGAGGCCGGTGACGTCGAGGCCACCCTGGCCGAGCTGCGCCACGCTTCGCGCAAGCTCGACAAGGCCGTGAGCAAGGGCGTCATCCACAAGAACCAGGCTGCCAACCGCAAGTCGGCGATCGCCAAGCGCGCCGCCGAGCTGCAGGCCGCCAAGTAAGACAGATCGACGCGTCACCGACGCCGTGCCCGCTGGTGAGGGCGCGGCGTCGTTGTGCTGCCTACGCCTCGGCACCTGGTCGCAGTCGGTGAGGTCGGCCACCGGTCACCGTGAGCGCCTGCTCGGCGCGGTCACGGGTGCGTCGCGGTCATCGCCCGTTCGACGTCGGTCCAGGTCGGTGTGGCCTCCACCCAGTCCGGCGGCGAGTCGCCCTGCGGGCCGAACAGATAGAGGTGCGGCACCAGGCCTCGTAGCGCGTTGTGCACGCCGAGGCGGTCGTCGATCATGTGGGTGATGCGGAGTTCCGCGCAGTGAACGGCCTTGTCGGCGCGTTTGCGGCAGAACCGCACGTTGCAGCGCGGGATCCCCGTATGCCGGTAGAAGTCGTTGTGATCGAGCCAGTCCAGGGTGCGCCGCTGGACGCGTTCCCCGCACTTTGAGATCACCCATACCCGTCCGCCGAACCGTGTGACGAGCCGGGGCAGCACGTCGAACGCGCCGGGCGTGGGCGGAGTGCGCATCGCCTCCTCGAACCCGCCGCTCAGGAAGACGGTGTCCTCTTCCCCGGGTTCGGCCGCTCCTCCCTGGATGACCCGGCCGAAGTCGACGCCGAGACGTGGCTCTCTGATCGTGTTCATGAGGATCAGGGTGCGGTACGGGACGGTCGGCGCGAAACGGATTTATCGCCGGGCGGCCGCCTCCCGCCGGGTGGTCAGCGGCCCGCTCGGGCGGCGACGATCTGGGCGACGGCCTTCTCCAGCGCGTACGCCGGATCGGCGCCACCGCCCTTGACCTGCGCGTCGGTCTCGGCGACCACCTGCAGCGCCCGCGCCACCCCGGCCGGCTCCCAGCCGCGAAGCTGCGCGCGCACCCGGTCGACCTTCCACGGCGGCATGCCGAGCTCCTTGGCCAGCCCGGCCCCACGCAGGCCGCGCGGCGCGCCGCCGACCTTGGCGAGGGAGCGCACCCCTTGGGCCAGCGCACTCGTGATCAGCACGGGCGCGACGCCGGTGGCCAGCGCCCAGCGGAGCTGTTCGAGGGCCTCGGCGAGCTTCCCCTCCACCGTCCGGTCGGCCACGGTGAACCCGCTGACCTCCGCACGTCCCCGGTGGTAGCGGGCGACGGCCTCGTCATTGATCCGGCCGCCCGTGTCGGCGACGAGCTGGCTGCACGCGCTGGCCAGTTCCCGCAGATCCGTGCCGACCGCGTCGAGGAGGGTACGGGCGGCGTCCTCTCCGATGCTGCCACCGGCCCGGCGGACCTCGGCACGGACGAAGCTCACGCGATCGCCGGGCCGTGTGATCTTCTGGCAGGTGACCTTACGGGCGCCCGCCTTGGTGAACGCGTCGAGCAGTGCCTTGCCCTTGACGCCGCCCGCGTGCACGACGACCAGGTCGATGTCGTCGGCCGGGTTCGCGGCGTACCGCCCGAGTTCGGCGGCCAGGTCCTTGCCGAAGTCCTGGGCCGAGCGGAGGACGACCACGCGCCCGCCGCCGAACAACGAGGGCGACGTCAGCTCCGCCAGGGCCCCCGGCGCCAGGGTGGCCGGGGTCAGCTCGTGGACCTCGACGTCGGGCTCCCGGGCACGGGCCGCGGCGACGACGTCGCCGATCGCCCGGTCGACGAGCAGCTCCTCGTCACCGACGACCAAGGTGAGACGTTCCGAAGACACGCAAGCAGCATGCCATGTCGCGGCATGCCGTATGGCCCGCCCGCGGCCGTCAGGACGGGACGTCCCACCGGTTCGGGCGGAAGGCGACGGCGCGCATGTCGCCGATGTCGTCGTTCTTCGGGTCACCCGGTAGCCCCGTCAGCCGGGCGAGGGCCCACCAGGTCAGCGGACGGACCTCCTTGTACTCGACGAGCACGGCCCGGCGCTCCTCGTGGGACAGGAAGCGATGCTCCGGCTCGAGGAGGCGGAGATGCCCGATGCGGATCTCGAGGGCACGGCCCGCCCGGAGGTTCTTCACCCAGTCGGCGCCGTTGCCGCACCCGGAGAACACGATGACCTCGCCGGTCTCATGGTCGAGCTTCACGACCTCCAGCACGGCCTCGCGGCGCAACCCGCTCAGCCGCCCCTGGTGTGCGAGATAGAGGAACCGCTTTCCTAGGAGGAAACCGAGGTCCCGGTGGTAGAACCACAGCGGGGTACGCGCGACGCGGGGCAGGAATCCGTGCGGTTGGGGGACTCGGGACATTCCTCGGCGCATTGTCCAATGATGCCCGGTGATCAGGACATCTCGGCACAGGCGAACGGTGTCGATACGCAACCGGGATGCCCCGCGCGGCCTTCCGCCGGACGACGGTGCGGCAGGCTCCAGGACCCTGTCTGCGGCCCGACGGACTCCGGCCCTGCCGAGGGCGCAGCAGGCTCCAAGGCCCGCCGGCGGCCCGACCGACCCCAGCCACACCGACGGCACGGCGGATTCCAGGGCCTGCGGACGGCGCGAGGCGGCTCCCCGCAATCGGCCGCGTCGCGGCCGCGGTGGATGGGCGGGCCGCTCCGGTCGAGTCCCCGCGCCCGGATCGGTCGGGTCCGGAATCCACGGAGCCGCCCGTGGGTTGTTCGAATGTGCTCGAACTCAATGACGTACGCCTGTCCGTGCTCGACCTCGTACCGGTGGACACGCAGACCACCCCCGGTGCCGCGTTGCGAGCCAGCATCGAGTTGGCCCGTGCGGTGGAGCGCCTCGGATATCACCGGTTCTGGGTCGCCGAACACCACAACATGCCCGGCATCGCCAGCTCCTCGCCGCCGGTCCTGATCGCGCATCTCGCCGAGGCGACGTCCACGCTCCGGGTCGGCTCGGGCGGGGTGATGCTGCCCAACCACGCGCCTCTGGTCGTGGCAGAGCAGTTCGGCATGCTCGAAGCACTGCACCCGGGCCGCGTCGACCTCGGCATCGGCCGGGCGCCCGGCACCGATCAGGCCACCGCGTACGCGCTGCGGCGGACCGCCGACCTGGACGTCGAGGACTTCCCACGGCACCTGGCGGAGTTGAGGGCGTTCCTCGCCGGTTCCTCCCTCGGCATCCGGGCGGTGCCCGCGGGCGAGAACCCACCGGAGATCTGGCTGCTGGGTTCGAGCGGCTACAGCGCGCAGCTCGCGGGTGCGCTCGGGCTGCCGTTCGCGTTCGCCCACCATTTCAGCGCGCGGTTCACCGAGCCCGCGCTGGAGCTGTACCGCTCGACGTTCCAGCCGTCCGAGTCGCTGTCCCGTCCGCATGTCATGGTGACCGCCGCCGTCGTCGGCGCCGAGACGGACGAGGAGGCGGAACGGCTGGCCGCTCCCATGGGCCTGTCGATGCTGCGGCTCCGGGCCGGCAAGCCTGGTCTGCTGCCGACGCCGGAGGAGGCGCTGGCCCACCCGTACACGCCCCAGGAACGCGAGGCCATCGGCGCGATCACGGGGTCGCACGTGATCGGCGGCCCGGAAACGATTCGCAAGGGGCTCCTCGAACTGCTGGACCGCACCCAGCCGGACGAACTGATGATCTCCACGAACGTCGGTGATCCGGCCGCACGACTGCGCTCGTACGAGCTGGTCAAAGAGGTCCTCACCACGGGTGGATCGCAGGATCTGGCCGCCGTCTAAGGCCGTTTCATCGGGACCAGGGGCCTAATCCGATTAGGCCCCTGGCCTCTTCACCACATAAAGACCGACGAACATACTGACCGTCTGATCCGGTCGCGCATCGCGGGGAATGGCGCACGTCGAAAGGTCTTCGTGGTGAAATTCAAAAGCTCCGGCCGTCGCCTGAGCCCGCTTCTCGTCGTCGCGGCCATAACGTCGCTGACCGCTTGCTCGTCTCCGGCAGAGCCGTCCTCGGCGACCGCACCCGCACGCGCCGGCGAGGGGTCGACGAATGTCTCCGCGGTGAAACTCGACGTCAAGCCGCGGGAGGTGGCGGCCGTCAAAGAGGTCGAGACATACGACGATGTGCCGACGATGACCGCTTCATCGGACCTGGTGATCCGCGGCCGTGTCACCCGGATCACTCCCGGCCGCCACATCGGCAGCAGCGGCATGGACGGGCAGCGCGTGCGGGACGTGGTGATCACGGTCGAGCAGGTCTTCCTCAACAAGACCGGCACCACGCCGGCCACGGTGACGCTCGACGAGTGGGGCTGGGACGACCGCGGGCACGGCTTTCAGATCGAAGGCGTCACCTGGAGCAAGACCGGAGACGAGAACTACTACTTCCTCCGGAGGATCGACGAGGGACCGGCGCGGTTCCGGCTGGTCAGCACGCAGGGCCGCGTCTCGGCCAAGAGCTCTCGACTGACCCCGACCGCGGCGGAGGACAACCCCATTCACGAAGCGGTCGAGAGGCAGTCGGAGACCGCCTTCCGTACTTCCTTGCGAAAGGCCTCCGACAACTATCGCGCCGGCCGCCTCCGCGCCGTCCCGGTGCCTCGATAGCGAACGCCAAGACCCAGTCGATCCTCACGGAAGGCGCATGACGATTATGCGAATCTCTTCGGCGCGCATCGCGGCCATCGCCGGCTGCACGGCGGTCATCGCGGTGTTCGGGGCTCCGGCATCTTATGCGGACCACCAGTTCAAGGGTTCGGGACTCCCGGACAACAAGACCCAGGACTTCCAAGGGCACAGCCTGACCGCCAAGGGCACGGCGGCGATGAAGCACGGCAAGCAGCAGCTGGAACGCAGCAAGATAACGACGAAATGGGGAAGTGGCGACATCCACTTCTTCGACGGGAAGTATGGAAACACCGGCTGGTTCGGCCAGACACGGTGCGAGGTTCGTAACGGTCCGAAGTGCGGAAGCTTCAGCATCCATTTCAACCAATCCGCGATGGGGTCCCGCTCGACGAGCGCCTGGGAGAGCCTCGGCTGCCACGAGGTGGGCCACACCGGAGACCTCGGCCACCGGAAGAGCAACAAGTCCTGCATGATCGACGGCAACTCCTTCCCACGGAACTACGACTCGCACGACATCTGGGCGATCAACAAGACGGTCTGACGCCGTCGCCCAAGCGAACCGCAGGCGTCTCGTCAGCGCCTACTGCAGGCGTCTCGTCGGTGCCGACCATCGGCGAGGCGCACGCGACTCCCCCGGACCGGGCTACCGGCGACGCGCATGCCGGGTGTTCAGTCAGCCGCGTGAGGCCGCGGAGGGGCCGTGCTGCGGTGGGTCCGTGTTCGGCGGCTCGTCCCGGCGGTCGCCACGGGACGGCCGCGGTGACGGCGGCTCGTCCCGGCCATGGGTGCGGGCAGAGGCACGCCGACGCTGGGCAGGTCCGACTCCGCAGCGCCGACCGCCGACGACGTGCACGCACCCCCTCGGCGCGGCCACCGGCGATGTACACGCGACCCTCGGGGCCACCGGCGATGTACACGCGACCTTCGACGCGACCGCCCGCGACGCGCATTCGACTCGTCGGCAGCCGCCACCGGCAACGTGCACACGACTCGGCGATACCCGCAACCGGCGAACATGGGGGCGACTCGGCGACGCCGACCGCGGACGACCTGCACACGACTTGTCGGCGGCAGCCACTGGCGCCGCGCACGCCGGCCAGCGTGGACTCGGCGGTGGTGCCCGGCCCTCCCGGAGCGGCCTCACACACCTCACGCGGCGGGACATGAGCCGCATGATCTCGTCATCCGGATCTCGGTCGCCGGGTGACGACCGTGGGGCCGTCGTGGGAGCCGATGACGGCGATGTCGCCGTCGCGGTCCGTGCGGTAGCTCCGCAGACCGAGGCGGGCCAGCAGGGCCATCGTCGCGGGCGCCGGATGACCGTAGTCGTTGTCCGCCCCGACCGATGTGACGGCGATCCGCGCATGCGCGGCGGCCAGGAAGTCGGGATCCTGGTGAGACGACCCGTGATGCGGAACCTTCAAGATGGTGACCTGAGGCATCCCGGCGGCCAGCAGTCTCCGCTGTGCCTCGGTCTCGACGTCTCCGCAGAGGAGCGCACTCAGGCCCGGCCAGCGGGCGAGGAGCACCACGCTGGCATCGTTGACCAGCGTTCCGGGGTCGCGGGTCGAGACTCGCAGGGTGGTCAGGGGGCCGATGACGCCGAGCGTCAGCGGTCCGACCGTCCAGACGTCGCCGACGCCCGCCGGGCGGACCCGCCTCCCGGCGAGCAGACGGCGCTCCTCCCCCTCGCTGTCCGGGCTGATCACGGTCTCGCCGACCGCGCGCCCGCGCAGGACGCCGCGCACGCCGTCCACGTGGTCGGCGTGCGGATGGGTCAACACGAGCAGCGGCACGGTGCGGATCCGAAGGTCACTCAGGCAGCGGTCGATCGGCCCAGGGGCGGGACCGGTGTCGACGACCACCGCCCGGCCGGGCCCCGCCGCCAGCACGAGCGCATCGCCCTGGCCGACATCACAGGCCACGAACCGCCAGCCGCGTGGCGGCCAGCCAGGTGCCCAGACGTGGACGATCAGGGCCACGGCGGCGACCCCGGCCATCGCGGCGGCGGCGACCCTGCGCGCGCCGGGCCGGCGCAGGGTGAGCGCGCCGACGATGAACACGCCCGCCAGCAGCGCCGCACCGACGGGCCCGGCCGGCCAGGCGACCGCGGCGTACGGCGCGCGGGCGCACACCCGTGCGACGCCTGCGATCCAGCCGACCGCCAGCCCGGCCGGTACGACGATCCACCGGGCGATCGGCAGGGACATCGGCGCGACGGCGGCGGCCAGCACACCGAGCAGAGTCGCGGGCCCCACCGCCGGAGCGGCCAGCAGGTTGGCCGGCACCGCGACCAGGCTCACCTCGCCGTCGAGCAGGACGAGCACCGGTGCGCAGGCGACGTGCGCCGCGGCGGACACCGCCAGTGGCTCCGCCAGCATGCCGGCCACGCGGCGAAGGACACGCCCGGGCACGCTCCCCGGCAGCCGCCGGGCCAGGCTCCGCCGCCACGGGGGCGCAAGGATGAGAATGCCGGCGGTCGCCAGCGCCGAAAGCGCGAAGCCGTACGAACGGGCGAGCCCCGGGTCGAGCAGGACCAACACGAGGACGGCCGCGCAGAGCGCCGGGACCCCACGGCGCTCCCGACCGGTCACGACGGCGAGCAGGGCGACGGAGCCCATGACGGCCGCGCGCAGGACGCTCGGCGACGGTCGTGCGACGAGGACGAACCCGAAGACCGTCGCCCCGGCGAACAGCGGAAGGGCGCGACGGCCCAGCCCCGTGAGACGGCCCGCCATCAGAACGGCGCCGATCAGCAGGGAGAGATTCTCGCCGCTGACCGCCATGAGATGCGTGAGCCCGGCCTTCTCGAACGCGTCGGCGAGCTCAGGGTCGAGAAGCGACGTGTCACCGTCCACCAGACCGGGCAGTACACCGCGCTGGTCGGCCGGGAGCCGGCCCACCGCCGCCCGCAGCCGTGATCGGATGACGCTCGCCCACCGCTGCGGGAGCGACGGCCGGCCAACGACCGTCGGCGGCCCTCGGACGAGGCCGATGGCCGCGAGCAACTCACCGCGGCGCGGGACGACGAGCCGCGCGATTAAGCGGACGTGCTGACTCGGCACCAGCGGTTTCCACGCCTCGTCACCCGCGAGCAGGAGAACGGGCACCCGGACCCGCCGCCGATCGACCTCCTCCACCCGCACCGGCACCAGCACGGTCGTGCGCCGACGCGCCGACCCCGCCTTCACCGACACCGCCGGGTCGCCGGTCACCACCGCGTCGAGGGAGGCCGTTGCCTCCCTCGACGCCAAGGCCCGGACCGGCCCGGACCCCACCGCGGTCAGCCGGAACCCCACCCCCACCGCCGACGCCGCGACGCACACCAACGCGCCCACCACGACCCGCCGAAAGGCCACACGTCCCAAGGCCGAGCGCCCCCCAGCCAGCTGGTCCCCGGCCGGCAAGTCCGCGGCTGGCAAGTCCGCGGCTGGCAAGTCCGCGGCCGACAGATCATTGGCCGACACGCCCCGGAGCGACCCGCCCACGGTCGACCCACCCGTGACAGATCCACCCACAGTCGACCCACCCCCGAGCGACCGGCCCCCAGCCGACAGGTCCCCAGCCGGCAAGTCCGTAGCCGACAGATCATTGGCCGACACGCCCCCGACCGACCCGCCCACAGTCGACCCACCCGTGACCGATCCACCCACAGTCGACCCACCCGTGACGGACCCACCCACAGTCGACCCAGCCCTGAGCGACCCAGCCCTGAGCGACCGGCCCATGATCGCCCCGTCTCCCCTCAAGCGACCTCCGGTCAACCGGGCCCATGTCAACCTGTCTCTGGCCAACCGGGCCAAGGCGCCGGCGACGTAGGAGGTCTGGTCTCGAGCCGAGATGGCCGCCAGGAGCACCGCCCCGAGGGCCGCGACCGCAGCAGTCGCGTACGCCACGGCGGCCTCGGTCCCGAGCAGCACGAGGGCCGCCAGCCAGGCACCGACCGCCGGGGCGGCCAGTCGCAGGTCGTGACCGCCGCCCGTCGGGTGCCCGGTCCCGGCCCCCTCACCGTCCCCCGATATCGGGCCACCGACCGCCCCGCCATTCCCCAGAAGCGAGCCCTCGACCGCTCGACCGTTCCCCAGCAGCGCACCATCTGCCAGTGGCCCCTCCCCCTCCGCCCCACCGTTACCCAGCACCCGGCCGCCGACCGCTCGACCGTTCCCCGGCAGCGCACCAACTCCCGGTGGCCCCTCTCCGGCCACCCCACCGTTCCCCCGCACCCGACCCTCCACGGCTCCGTCGTCCTCCGACAACCCTCACCTGCCAGCGGCCCGCCTCCCGGACGCCCCACCGTTACCCAGCACCCGCCCCCCGACCGATCCCCGGCAGCGCACCAACTCCCGGCGGCCCGTCTCCGGCCGCCCCACTGTTCCCCCAGCACTCGGCCCTCCGCCGCTCCGGCATTCCCCTCCAACACCCGTCACCTGCCAGCGGCCCATCCCCACCCGCGCCGCTGATGCGCAGGGCCCGGCCCGGCTCACACGGCGGCACGTACAGCGGCGACGCCGTGGCCAGGACGCGGTATGACCTGGTCGACGAGGGTCGCGGCGAGCCGGAGCGAGCTCACGTCTCTGCCGGTCGGTGAACGTGTTGGGATCGCCTTCTCCGGTGGCCTCGACACCTCGGTAGCGGTCGCGTGGAAGCGGGCGAAAGGTGCCGTGCCGCAGCGACTCCGGCGCCTGGCGGATTGCGACGTTCCGCGTGGAGACCGACGCCGGGCTCCCCAGCACACGCCCCTCCACCGCTCGCAACACCAGGCTTCCGACCGCTCCGCGGTGCCGAGCACTCGACCGCCCGACCGTTCCCGGCACCCCGGCAACCGCCGGCAGTGCATCCCCGGCTGCTCCGCCGTTCCCCGGCATCGGCACCGGGCCGCCTGCCCGCGCAGCCCGACCGCCCAGCCGCCCGCAGGCGCCCCGACCTCGGTCGGTGCCTCGCGGCCCCGATTCGGAAAGGGCCTGAACCATCCGTGGTGGGGTGCTCATACGGTCACCAGCCCTTTGAGGTCCCCGAACTTGGCGGCTCCGATACCGGACACCTGACGCAGCTCGTCGACCGAACGGAACGGTCCGTGCTGGGCGCGGTAGTCGACGATGCGCTGGGCCAGCACCGGACCCACGCCGGGGAGCTGGTCGAGTTGGGCGGCACTGGCGGTGTTGAGGTCGACCGGCGTACCGCCCGGAACCGTGGCGCCGGGCGGCGCCCCGGGTGGGGCGGCGGGCGTGGGCGGGGCGTCCACTCCGACGAGGATCTGCTCACCGTCCACGACGCGGCGGGCCAGATTGAGCGTGCCCGTCTCGGTGCCGGGCCGAACCCCGCCGGCCGCCTTGATCGCATCGATGACGCGGGCGCCGGCGGGCAGGCTCACCACGCCCGGATGCCGTACCTTCCCGGCGACGTCGATCAGCACCGGCGACAACGAGGAGGTCGGTGCGGCGGGGCTCGGCGCCGACGCGTCCGTCGGGGCGGACCGGTGCGCAGCGGGACTGACGACGACCGGTGGGGCCGACCGGGGCTCCGGACGCGACCACCAGAGGTACGCACCCGCCACGAGCGCCGCGACGAGGCCGACGACCGCCAGCACACGGATCCCCGGGACGCCCGGGTCGAGCCGCACCCGTCTCCCGGGGTCCTGGGGCGAGGCGTGTAACACCGCTCCCGGCGGTCGCGGGTCCGCGTCGTCGGGCCCGAACGACTGCGGCGGACGGAAGACGTCACGTAGTCGATCAAAGGCGCTGCCATCGGAGCTGGACATGAGCCCGACGCTAACGGAGCGATGACCCACCGCGACCACCTCGATGCGAACTGTGGATAACTCGCTACGAGCGGCGAGAGAACGGCGAGAGAACGGCCAGGCGGACCGGGCCGAGTGCGCGATGACCGGCCTCTCTCCGGCGGGGAGTCGCGCGGACCTCATGGGACGATCTGTGATCGATGCCGTTGACGACTCCTCGAATATGAGTCATGAAGAGTAGGTCGGCCGGGGAACCGGATATCTAATCCTGTGGTCTAATTCCGGCGTGAGCGACACCTGGCCTGCGATCGGAGTCCGATGAGCGAGAACCGCATCGACATGCTGTTGAACGGCTCATCCGATCGGACGGCGGGCGCCACCTCTAACACCGGATCCGCGAACCCCTCCTGGACGAACTCCCAGGGAGGAAGCGTCCAGAACACCACGCCCGACCGATACACGGTCCCGAGCGGGACGGACGCCGGAAAGGGCGAGCTGCCGTCCGACTCCGACGCACAGGTGTACGTCGACGGGAACGAGGTCGCGGCCGGTGACGACGGCCTGAACGTCGATGTCCTGGCCGATGGCTCCGCAAAGGTGTCCCATGCCGGCACCGCTTCGGACGCGGGCGGCACCGGGCAGCACGCGGGCGGCACTGAGAAGGGCCACGGCCGGCAGAGCGACGGTCAGCCGGGAGCCGAACACGCTCACCACGGTGACGGTTCGTCCGGCAAGGACTTCACGAACGGTGTGTCGAACACCGACCACCCTTCCGGCAAGGACTTCACGAACGGCGTATCGAACACCGACCACCCTTCCGGCAAGGGACACGACCAGCAACCGCAGCACATCAAAGGTGAGGGCCCGCACGCCGCCGAGGCGGACGTCTCCGAGCACGGATTCGGGAAGCACGCACCGCAGGTCGTCACCACCAAGAACCCCGACGGCAGCCTCGACGTCCTGGTCCGCAAGGGTCCGCACAACCCGCACGACATCCGCGTCCACGTCGATCCCGGCAAGCACGTCAAGATCGACCTGTCGCGCGGCAAGCACGGAGACGTGAAGGTCAAGGTCGACAAGGCCAAGCCGGGTGACGGTACGTCAAAGGACGGTAAGGGCAAAGCGCCCGGAACCGACCCGAAGGGCAAGGACGCGACGGGCCAGGACGGCAAGGGCAAGGACGATGCAGCCTCGCCGAAGACCCCGTCGGCCGGGGGCGGCAGCCCTTCCGGAGGCGGTGGCAGCCCGTCCGGGGGCGGCGGTCCATCGGGGGGCGGTGGCCCTTCGGGAGGCGGCGGCGGTAACCCGACCACTCAACAGCCGCGTGCGGGCGGCGGGCAGCGCAACGGCGATCCTCGGGCGATCAGGAAGCTCGGCGACGACATCGACCGCGAGGCGGGCGGGACGATGGACACCGCTCACGAGAAGGCGTCCAACATCAGCGTGAGCTGGCCGGCGTTCGGCGTGCTCGGTTTTCCGCTGAACATGGCGCACAACACCGTACGGAACAGCGCGGCCACCTACGCGCAGCAGGGCCGGTCCATGCTCACGAGCTGGCAGAAGACTCTCGGCACGAACGCCCAGACGTGGCAGGACGGCGAGAACGCCAGCACCGTCCAGCCGCCACAGTGACGGCCGGCTTGGTCACATGAGGGGAACGACGACATGAGCATGTTGGAAGCGGGCAAGTGGATGTGCATGGCGGCCATCGCGGAGACGATGTACGCCGCATGCGTGATCCCTGGCGCCTACCCCGCGGTCATCGAGATGGGCCTGGCGTACTCGGACCCCGGTCAGATGGACAACGCGGGCACCGACTGGAAGACGACCGCGAAACAGCTCGAGCAGGTCGGCACGAAGTTGGACGAACTGGCCAAGGGGGTGCCTGAGGACAAGTGGCAGGAGGGCGGCCGCGAGGCGTTCCAGACGGCGCTGGACAAGTACAAAGGGGAGCTGACGAAGGTTCATCAGTTCACCGATGACGTCGGCGGGATGCTGAAGATCGCCGGATACGCGTTCTTCGCGTTCGCGGTGCTCGCCTTCGCCATCGGGACGCTCCTCGCGGTGTGGGCGACCAGCATCCTGGCGACTTCGTGGACCATCATCGGCGGCGCCGCGTTGGAGGCCGCGGGCAACGCCGTCGCCGGGATCTGCGACACCGTCCTGTCCGCTTCCTGCATCAGCCTGAAGACCGCCCTGATCGCGATCGCCGGCATCATCGGCGGCGGCGTGGGGGTCTACATGTACTCCCAGCACAAGGCGATGAACCCGACGGGGAACGGCCCGGTCAACTTCCAGCAGGCGACTCTCATGCCGGCGACCCCGAACATGCCGACGAACCCGAACACGCCGACCTGATCTGCGGCATGGCCCAGCGCCGGACGGTCGTCCTTCCCGGTGCTGGGCGGATGGTCACAGTCCGAGACGTTTACGGACGGCGTCGAGTTGGCCCATGACGTCCTGCATCGTACGGTCGTAGGCGGCCTGCGCCTCCTTCACCTTGGCGACGGCGGCGTCCCGGTCACCGACGAGCTTCATCGGATTGTCCGCCTCGCCGAAGACCCCGCTCATGATCTCCGCGACCTGGCGCTGCAGGTCCTGCGCCGCCTCGTGGACCGTCGCCTTGATGGTGGCCGCGAGATCCTTGGATCCCATGCGCAGGGCCCGTGGATCGATGTCGAGATCGGTCAGCCCGCCTGCCATGGTGTACGTCGCCTTGACGCGACCCTCGGCTCCCTCCGCCTGCCCGACGAGGTCGGCCAACTGCTCCTGCATCTCCTGGACGCGCGCCATTCGTTCGTGCGCCCCGCTGAGCAGCTTGTCGACATCGATATTGGCGAAATCCCCGAAGCCTTCCACGGCATCCCCCTCTGTATTCACCCGACTGCCGATTATCGCCCTAAACACCATCCGGGCTCCACAAAACCGCACGCCCCCGGTTCCGCGGCCGCGCATCCCACCGCCGTTCGCCGCGACGAATTACCTGCCGTCGCCCGAGCCATGACGGCATGCGACGCCCCCACCGCGGATGACTCATTGCTCCCGGCGGGACACGACCACGCCGAGCATTCCCGGGCCGACATGCGCACCGATGACCGGCCCGACCTCTCCGACGTAGAGGTCGTGCAGCTGCGAAATGCGTTCCCGCAGGTGACCGGCGAGGGCGGCGGCCCGTACGGGCGCGGCCAGGTGCTGGACGGCGGCGTCGACGGGGCGGTCACCGGCGAGTTCGACGGCCAGTTCCTCCAGCCTCGCGAGCGCTCGCGAGGTGGTACGGACCTTCTCGAGCGGCGCGATGCGCCCGTCCGCGACGCGCAGCAGCGGCTTGATCATCAGTGCGGAGCCCAGGAGCGTCGCCGCCGCGCCGATCCGGCCGCCCCGGCGCAGATGCTCGAGCGTGTCGACGTAGAACAATGAGCGGGTCGCCCGGATCCGGCGTACCGCGGCGTCGGCCACGGCGTCGAGGTCGCCGCCGGCGACCGCCGCCCGGGCGGCGGCCAGGACGGAGAAGCCGAGCCCCATGCCGAGCGATCGGCTGTCCACCACGCGAACCGGGATCGGCGCCTCCTTGGCGGCCAGCCGAGCCGACTCGACGGTGCCCGACATCTCCGCGGACAGGTGGACGGACACCACCCCAGAGGCCCCCGACTCCGTCGCCTTGCGGAAGGCGTCCGCGAAGCTCTCCGGCGACGGCCGGGACGTCGTGACGGGCCGCCAGTCGCGGAACCCGTGAGCCGCCTCGACGGCCGTACGGCCCAGGCCCTCCTCGAACGTCTCCCCGCCGACGCCGACCTGCAACGGCACGACGGTGACGCCGTGCGCCGCGACCAGTTCGTCAGGGAGGTAAGCGGTGGAATCAGTGACGACCGCGACCGCTGCTGTCATACCGGGAGTGTAGGGCGGTAAGCGACATAAACGGTTGAACCTGGACGACCGCGCGTCACCGTCGTCCGAGACGTGCAACCGGGTCTCGCGAATCGCGTGCCGCTTACGCCGGATGGACCGTGGACGGCTCTTCGTGACCGCCGCCGACCTCGCCGGCGAGGTCATGCTGCACCCCAGGCGGCAGACTCGGCTCCAGCAGCCGTATGGCGACGATGGCGAGGCAGTCGATCACGCCGAGGACGACCCACGGCAGGGCGCGGTGGAGGTCGAACAGCGTGGCGAAGAACGTCGGCGCGATTATCCCGGCGATGGTGAATGAGTACTGGTAAGCGGCCATGTAGCGCCCCCTGAACTCGGGGGGAGACATCGCGGTCGCGAGCGCGATCGAGACGGGTGCGTGGAGCATTTCGGCCAGGGTGAACAGTGCCGTGGAACCGATCAGCACGGGGATCACCCAGGCGTGGCGGCCTGGGACGAGACCGGACAGCAGGAGACACCACACGGCCCACAGGGCGGCCGCGGTCATGACGGCTCGGGTGCGCCGGTAGCCGGCGAGCCGTTTGACGACGGGTGCGGCCAGGACCGAGACCAGGACGGTGTTGCCGACGAACAGCGCGGAGGTGATCCACGCCGGCCCGTGCAGGCCGGTGAGCACGAAGGTGGGCAACCCCAGGGCGAGCATCATGCTCGTCATCGCCAGGACCGTGTTGATACCGGTCAGCGCGAGGAACGGGCGGTCCCGGAGGAGCGTTCCATATCCGGACCGGGCTTGTCCGCCTTCGTGGCGGAGCCGTGGGGCGCGAACGAAGACGGTGATCGTGACGGCGGCCACGGTGAAACAGGCGGCCGCACCGTAGGCGACGGCGCGGTAGGCGACGGCTCGGCCGTCGGCCACGACGGCGCCGGTGATCAGGCCCCCCACGCCGAGCCCTACGGTGCGGGTCGTGTTGGTCCAGGCGAACCAGGAGTCGATGCTCAGCGTGGAGGTGCTCGCGTCGGCGTAGTCCGCGACCGCGGTGAAGATGCTCGACCAGAAGAACCGCGCGCCCACGGCCACCAGGCTCGCCGCGAGGAAGATGCCGACCGGGTCGTCGACCCGGGTGTAGGCGAGGTAGCCGAGCGCCTGCATGACCTGCGCGGCGACGACCAGCGGCAGCGCGCCCAGCCTGTCGGCCAGCGCACCGGCCCAGACGGGGACCGGCAGCGTGACGACGTTGGCGACGCTGATCAGGATGCCGAGGAGGCTCAGCGGCACATCGGTGAGCCGGGTGAAGAACACCAGGGACAAGGGGAGGAAGAGCCCGTTGCCGACCGAGTCGATGAGCAACGCGCCGATCAGAACGACGCCTCCGCGTGCCTTGCTCGAACCGGCCGTCTCCGAGGTCGTCTTATTGATCACGATCGCTCAGGGTATGGTCGCGCGCGGTTCCTTTGCCGAGAGCGGGCCGATCAGCGAGCGTCGGGGGACGGCTCGCCGTCCCTGGCCGTGTCCTCTTCTTCTGAGCCGGCGGCCGAGGCCGGGATGGGGCGCTGGACGCGGGAGGCCGGGGACCGACGACCGGCGATGAAGTAGAGGATGATCGCGGCGTTGAGGATCAGCGAGCCGACCGGGCTGACGAAGGCGAGCAGGGCGGCGAGCAGGTAGCACACCGGCCCGAGCAGCGACCTGCGGCGGGCCTCGCGGGCGAACTCCCGTGCGGCCGGGTGCAGCAGGTACGGCCGCGCGCACAGGTGGTTCCACAGCAAGGTGAACCAGACGGCCGACACCATGACCGACGCCGAGTAGAAAACGGCGGCCGGGACGGCGTCGTGGCCGGTGAGGTGGTTGCCGAGCGTCGCGGTCGGCAGCGGCAGGTAGGCCAGGGTGGCCAGCATGCCGAGGTTCAGGAAGAGCAGGCCACGGTCGACCCGCCGCACCTGGTGGAACATGTTGTGGTGGTGGATCCACGCGATGCCGATGACGAGGAAGCTCACGGCGTACGCCGCGAGCGCCGGCCACTCGTGACGCAGTGCCGGCCACACCTCTTCCCCGGCGGGCGGGGCCTTCACCTCGAGGATGAGGAGCGTCGCGGCGATCGCGATCACGCCGTCGCTGAACGCCGCCAGCCGTCCGGGGGCGATCGCCTCCGCCATATCCTCAGTCTCATCAACGCGCTCGGACACGACAGGCGACTCCAACGAAGAGGAACGGTGGAGCCGCATCGTACGCGCACCGGCGGGTCGCGGACTCCTGGGTTCGCCGGCCGACTCGAGCGGTGGTCCACCTCTCGGTGGTCGCCGTCACCGGACATCCGTACGTGGGATGCGGTGGGCATCCCGCCACGCCGCCGTTAGGCGGTCAGGCCGCAGCGCATCCAGGTCATAACGGGCGACGGCGTGAGTCTTTAAGAGAGGTCACCGAACACGTTACTCCCGGCGTACTGCCTCCAACGGGTGTCCTCGCCAGGGCGAGCCGAGGACACCCACCGCACGCGCGCGAGGTCGTCCGGCCGCGCGAGCCAGGGGCCTTACGGCTGGACCGGGACGCCGCCGCGCCAGACGCGCAGCGCGCGGAGACCGAAGGCCCAGGCGAACGCGCCCTCGTGGTCGGCGTCCCACAGCACGATGTCGGCGTACATGCCGGGCACGAGCGCACCCCGGTCGGAGACCCGGAGGGCGGCCGCGCCGCCGAGGGTCGCCGCGCGGAGCGCCTCGTTGACGCTGAGGCCGAACATCGCGACCGACAGGCCGATCACGAGCGGCATCGACGTGATACCGCACTGGCCGGGGTTGTGGTCGGTGCCGAGGGCCAGGGTGACGCCGCGGTCGAGCATGGCGCGGACCGGCGGGGTGCGGCCGTTGTGCAGGGCGCTGCCGGGGCAGACCGTCGCGGCGACGCCGCCGTGGTGCAGGGCCTTGATGTCGTCGTCGTTGGCCTCGGTGAGCAGGTCGGCCGAGGCGCAGCCGACCTCCGCCGCGACCTGGGCGGCGCCGACTCGCTCGTTGGCGCAGGCGTGCAGCCGCGCCTTGAGTCCGACGCGCTGGCCGGTCATGAGGAGGACGCGGGCCTCGTCCGCGGTGAAGTGGCCCTCGTCGCAGTAGACGTCGATGCTGTCGGCGCCCGCGGCGGCCGCGTCGCCGGCCCACAGGCGAACCGCCTCGATGTAGTCGCGGCGTCGGCCGAAGTACTCCGGCGGCAGCATGTGCGCGGCAAGGAACGTCGCGTGGATGCGCGGCATCGAGGGCTCTTCCTCGAGCGAGCGCAGCATCCGGACGTCGGCCAGCTCGCCGTCGCGCGTGAGGTGGTATCCGGTCTTCGCCTCGACCGTGGTCGTGCCGGCGCAGATCCACTGCCGGAGCCGCTCGCGCACGTTGTTGCAGAGCGTCCAGGGATCGGTGCCACGGGTCACGGTGACGGTGGAGGCCACTCCGCCGCCCGCCGCGACGATCTCGTTGTTGGACGACCCGCTCGTCCGCATGGCCAGCTCGGCCCAGCGGTTACCGGCGTACACCGGATGCGAGTGCGCGTCGATGAGACCCGGGGTCACCAGGCCGCCACCGAGGTTCTCGACGTGGTCGACATCGACGATGTCGTCGATGACACCGGGGACGCTCTGCGGAAGGTCCGAGGCGGGACCGGCCCAGACGATCCGGTCGTCGTGCACGAGAATGGCGGCGTTGCTGCACACATCGGTGCCGGTCCACAGCCGACCGATATTCGTCAGCAAACGCACGGTCATCGCGTCACCGCCCGATTCTGCGGTCGCGCGCCGGTGAAAGGTGTCCGGACGCCATGCAGCGGGTCACCTGCTCTCGCTCGATTACGCCGGCGGCACTGCCGACGGACCCAAGTCGGATAAGGGGTGATCAGCCGACCACCTGGAGCAACGAGCCCGGGGATATCGGTTTCGTCACCGTAGTGCACGAAAGGCCACGCTGTACAGCCTCACGCCACATACCACTCCCAAACCGCCCAGCGGCACGACTGCTACAGGTGCATTGACGATACCTCACTCCCAACCCCTCGCCGCACCGAACGACGGAATCGACAGGGGGCCGGGCTCGCCGGACGACGGGACCCGAATTCGGACCTCGCCGCCCGGCCTTACGGTCAGGCGGACGTGGTGACGTACGGGGCCACCTCGCCGGCCACACGCCGTCCGAGTACGGCTCAGCTCGCCGGTCGCGTGCCCGTCCGAGTACGGCTCCAGCTCGCCGACCGCACACGGCCAAGCGGGCATCGTGACGTACGACTCCAGCTCGCCGCCGTCAGGCGGGCATCGTGACGTGCGGCGCCGGCTCGCCGGTCGCGCGCCCGTCAGGCGGGCGTGGTCACGTACGGCTCCAGCTCGCCGGCCACGCTCGCGGGGACGCGGGCGTGGAGGGCCGTGCCGTCGGCGGTGTGCTCCTGAGAGAGCACCTCGCCGAGGTCGTGCACCCGGGCCACCAGGTCGCCGCGCTCGTACGGGACGAGGACGTGCACCTCGTGGTCGCCGCGCGGGAGCTGCTCCTCGACCGCATCGAGGAGGGCGTCCAGGCCCTGTCCGGTGCGCGCCGAGACGACGACGCTGCGCGGCTCGTGGCGCCGCAGCCGGGCCAGGGAGAGGGCGTCGGCCACGTCGGCCTTGTTGATCACGATGAGCTCGGGCACGTCGTCCGCGCCGAGCTCGCGCAGCACCTCGCGGACCGCGGCGATCTGCGCCTCCGGGGCCGCGTCGGAGCCGTCGACGACGTGCAGGATCAGGTCGGCGTCCGCGACCTCCTCCAGCGTCGAGCGGAACGCCTCCACCAGCTGGTGCGGCAGGTGACGGACGAACCCGACCGTGTCGGTGATCGTGAACGCCCGGCCGTTCGGCGTGCTCGCCCGCCGGACCGTGGGGTCCAGGGTGGCGAACAGCGCGTTCTCGACGAGGACGCCGGCGCCGGTGACGCGGTTGAGCAGGCTGGACTTGCCGGCGTTGGTGTAGCCGGCGATCGCCACCGAGGGGACCTGGCGGGTGCGCCGCCGGGACCGCTTCGTGTCGCGGGCCTTGCCCATCTCGTTGATCTGGCGGCGCAGGCGGGCCATGCGGGACCGGATCCGCCGCCGGTCAAGCTCGATCTTGGTCTCACCGGGGCCACGGCCACCGATGCCGACGCCGCCGGCGGCGCGGCCGCCGACCTGCCGGGACAGGTTGCCACCCCAGCCGCGGAGGCGGGGAAGGAGGTAGTCGAGCTGGGCCAGCTCGACCTGCGCCTTGCCCTCACGGCTACTGGCGTGCTGGGCGAAGATGTCGAGGATCAGGGCGGTCCGGTCGATCACCTTGACCTGGACGATCTCCTCCAGCTGGCGGAGCTGGCTCGGGGTCAGCTCGCCGTCGCAGATCACGGTGTCGGCGCCGGTGGAGATCACGACGTCGCGCAGCTCGGCCGCCTTGCCGGACCCGATGTAGGTCGCCGGGTCGGGCTTGGAACGCCGCTGGACCATGCCCTCGAGGACATCGGATCCGGCGGTCTCGGCCAGGAGCGCGAGCTCGCGGAGGGAGTTCTCGGCCTGAGCCTCGTCGCCGTCGGTCCAGACCCCGATGAGGACCACGCGCTCCAGTCGCAGGGCGCGGTATTCGACCTCGGTGACGTCGCTGAGCTCCGTCGACAGGCCGGCCACACGCCGCAGCGCCTGGCGCTCCTCCAGGTCCAGCTCGCCGGTCAGCGGCGTCTGCTCTGGCTCTTCGTAAGGAAAGTTCGTCATGTTCCCCCATGTCAACGCCGGAACGTCGCCGGATCTTCCCTGATGCTGCCATGGCCGGGCCCCGAGCACACCTGCTTATTCCGGGCACGGCCGTGTCCGGCCCGGAATGACCGTTCCCCACCGGGGCAGGGATATCCCTGCGCGCCCGCCGACGTGGAGACGCCCCTCGTCCTCACCAGGGCCGGGAAACCCCGGCGCCGGTGGCCGGGCTCACCGTTGACCGAGCTACGGCGATCTTAATATCGTTTCCATTAAGCAGAAGAATAATTTCACTATACGAAAGGTGGCCTCGATGCCCGGACTTGCCGGCGTGGAGCTGACCGGCCCCGCCCACGAGCGCTACGACGAGATCCTCACGCCCGAGGCGCTGGGCTTCCTCGCCGCCCTGCAGCGGGAATGCGGCGCCCGCCGCAAAGAGCTGCTGCACAGGCGCGCCGAGCGTCAGGAGGAGCTGACCCGCGGCGGCACGCTGGACTTCCTGCCGGACACGGCGGGCGTCCGCCACGACGACTCCTGGCGGGTCGCCGAGCCGGCGCCGGGCCTTGAGGACCGCCGCGTCGAGATCACCGGCCCGACCGACCGGAAGATGACCATCAACGCGCTCAACTCCGGCGCGAAGGTGTGGCTGGCCGACTTCGAGGACGCCAACACGCCTCTGTGGGAGAACATGGTCGGCGGCCAGCTCAACCTCCGCGACGCGCTCGACCGCACCATCGACTTCGAGACGGGCGGCAAGTCGTACCGCCTCAAGCCGGACGAGGAGCTCGCCACCATCGTCGTCCGCCCGCGCGGCTGGCACCTGGACGAGAAGCACGTCCTCGTCGACGGCGAGCGCATGTCGGGCTCGCTGTTCGACTTCGGCCTCTACTTCTTCCACTGCGCGCGGCGGCAGCTCGCCAAGGGCAAGGGACCGTACTTCTACCTGCCGAAGATGGAGAGCCACCTGGAGGCGCGTCTCTGGAACAACGCCTTCAACCTCGCACAGGACCTCCTGGAGATCCCGCGCGGCACGATCCGGGCCACCGTCCTCATCGAGACGATCCCGGCGGCGTTCGAGATGGAGGAGATCCTCTACGAGCTGCGGGACCACTCCGCGGGGCTGAACGCCGGCCGCTGGGACTACCTGTTCTCCGTCATCAAGAAGTTCCGCGCCCGCGGCCGGCAGTTCCTGCTCCCGGAGCGCAACGCGATCACGATGACGGCACCGTTCATGCGCGCCTACACCGAGCTGCTCGTCCGCACGTGCCACAAGCGCGGCGCGCACGCGATCGGCGGCATGGCCGCGTTCATCCCGTCCCGCCGCGACGAGGAGGTCAACAAGGCCGCGTTCGAGAAGGTCCGGGCCGACAAGACCCGCGAGAGCAACGACGGCTTCGACGGCTCCTGGGTCGCCCACCCCGACCTGGTCCCGGTCTGCCGGGAGATCTTCGACGGAGTCCTCGGCGACCGGCCGAACCAGCTGGGCCGGCTCCGCGAGGAGGTCTCCGTCTCGGCCTCGGACCTGCTCGCCGTCGACAAGACCCCCGGCGAGATCACCGAGGCGGGGCTGCGCAACAACATCAGTGTCGGCCTGCAGTACATCGCCACCTGGCTCGGCGGCAACGGCGCGGTCGCCATCTTCAACCTGATGGAGGACGCCGCGACCGCCGAGATCTCCCGCTCGCAGATCTGGCAGTGGATCCACAACGACGTGAACCTCGCCGAAGGACCCAAGATCACCCGTGACCTGGTGGAACGGCTCATCGAGGAGGAGCTCGGCAAGATCCGCGAGTCGTACGGCGACGCGTTCGACGAGCAGCGGTTCGCCGAGGCGGTGAGCCTGTTCAAGGAGGTGGCGCTCGCCGACGACTACGCCGACTTCCTCACCCTCCCGGCATACGAACGCATGCCGTGACCCTCGCCGATCTTCGAAAAAAGAGTGAGTATGGGTGGTATGGCACGGCTTGACGCGCTCGCGGACCGGCTCAGCAAGATCGTCGGCGCGGGGAGCGTCCTGACGGATCCGGCCGAGCTGGCGACGTACGACTGCGACGGCCTGACCTACCACCGCGCCACACCGGGGATCGTGGTGCTGCCGGACACCGCCGAGCAGATCGCGGCGATCGTCCGGGCCTGCGCGGCGGACGGCGTTCCGTACGTCGCGCGCGGCTCGGGCACCGGCCTGTCCGGCGGCGCGCTCCCCCGTACGGACGGCGTGCTGATCGTGACCTCCAGGATGCGGCGCGTCCTGGAGGTCGACGCGGCCAACCAGCGCGCGGTCGTCGAGCCCGGCGTGATCAACCTCGACGTGACCCGGGCCGCGCGGCCGTACGGCTACTACTTCGCCCCCGACCCGTCGAGCCAGCAGGTCTGCTCGATCGGCGGCAACGTCGCGGAGAACTCCGGCGGCGCGCACTGCCTGAAGTACGGCTTCACCGTCAACCACGTCCTGGCGTGCGAGATCGTCACCCCGGACGGAGAGATCGTCGACCTGACCGAGGGCCCCGGCTACGACCTGCTCGGCGCGTTCGTCGGCTCGGAGGGCACCCTCGGCATCACCACCAAGGTCACCGTACGGCTGACGCGCCTGCCAGAGACCGTGCAGACGCTGCTGGCCGGGTTCGACACGATCGAGCACGCCGGCGAGGCGGTCTCGGCGATCATCGCGGCCGGGGTCGTGCCCGCCGCGATCGAGATGATGGACGCCCTGTCCATCGAGGCCGCCGAGGCGGCCGTGCGCTGCGGCTACCCGCCGGGCGCGGGCGCGGTGCTCATCGTCGAGCTGGACGGGCCGGCCTCGGAGGTGGACGCGCAGTTCGCCCGGGTGAAGGAGCTGTGCGGGCAGGCGTTCGAGATCCGCGTCGCCGCCGACGACACCGAGCGCGGGCTGATCTGGCGGGGCCGCAAGTCGGCGTTCGCCGCCGTCGGGCGGATCAGCCCGGACTACATCGTGCAGGACGGCGTCATCCCCCGCACGACGCTGCCGGAGGTCCTCGCGCGGATCGACGCGCTCTCCCGCGAGCACGGCGTGCGCGTCGCGAACGTCTTCCACGCCGGCGACGGCAACCTCCACCCGCTCGTGCTGTTCGACGGCGCGGAGCCGGGCGCGGGCGAGCGTGCCGAGGAGGTCTCGGGGAAGATCCTCGACCTGTGCATCGAACACGGCGGGTCGATCACCGGCGAGCACGGCGTGGGGATCGACAAGGCCAAGCACATGCCCCGGATGTTCACCGGCGAGGACCTGGACACGATGCAGATGGTGCGGTGCGCCTTCGACCCGGCGGGACTGTGCAATCCGGGCAAGGTGTACCCCACGCCCCGGCTGTGCGGCGAGGTCCCCGGCCGGCGCACGGGGGTGCATCCGCTGGTCGAGAGCGGGAAGGCGGACCTGTTCTGATGAAGGCCCTGGACGCCCTGGCGAAGGCGTGCGAGGTCCGCCCGGGCGAGGCGGCCGACGCCGTGCCGAGCGTCCCGCCGCCACGCATCACGTCTCCAGGCATCCCGCCGTCAGGCGCCACGTCCCCGGGCGTCCCGCCGTCAGGCCTCACGTCTCCAGGCGTCACGCCGCCGAGCGCCACGTCCCCAGGCGTCACGTCGGCGGGCGTCACGCCTGCGTACGTCGCCGCGCCCGCGACGGTCGCCGAGGCGGCCGACCTGATGCGTACGGCGGCCGAGCACGGGCTCACCGTCGTGCCGCGCGGCGCGGGCACCAAGCTGCACTGGGGCGCGCCGCCGGACGGCTGCGACCTGCTCGTCGACACCCGCCGGCTCGGCCGGATCGTCGAGCACGCCGCCGGAGACCTCGTCGTCAAGGCCGAGGCGGGCCTCCCCCTGGACGACCTGCGCGACGTCCTGTCGGGTGCCGACCAGCAGCTCGCCCTCGATCTCCTGCCGCCGGGCGGCACCGTAGGCGGCGTCCTGGCGACCGGCGTCGCCGGGCCGCGCCGCCTGCTGTACGGATCCGCCCGCGACCTGCTGATCGGCATCACCGTCGTCCGCGCCGACGGCGTCGTCGCGCACGCGGGCGGCAAGGTCGTCAAGAACGTCGCCGGGTACGACCTCGGCAAGCTCTTCACCGGCTCGTACGGGACGCTCGGCCTGATCGTCGAGGCCGCGTTCCGGCTGCATCCGCTGCCGCGCGCGACCGCGTACGTCTCGGCCACGGCCGCCGATCCCGCCCAGGCCCTCCAGATGGCCCAGGCCGTGCTGCACTCGACGCTGGTCCCCGCCGCGATCGAGGTGGACGGCCCCGATCCGATCACCGTCGCGGTCCTGCTCGAAGGGGTGCCCGACGGGGTGCCGCCCCGGGCGGAGGCGGCACGGAGCCTCATCGGCGGCCGGATCGACGACGGCCCGCCCGGATGGTGGGCCCGCCTCCCCGACGGCGAGGTCCTGGCCGAGGTCCGGGCGCTGCCGACCGCCCTCCCGGACCTGTTCGCCGAGCTACCGGACGGCCGGGCGCGGATCCGCGGCTCGGCCGGGCGCGGGGTTTGGCACGCGGCCCTGCCCGCCGACGGCGCGGACGAGGCGCTCACGCGGCTACGCCGCCACGGCACCGCCGTCGCGCTCGCGGCGCCGCCGGGCGTACGGCTCGATCGGTGGGGGCCGATTCCGGCGCTGCCGCTGATGCGCCGCGTCAAGGACCAGTTCGATCCCGGGCACCGCCTGGCGCCGGGCCGGTTCGCAGGAGGGATCTGATGGAGGAGTTCCGGGAGCTGCTGGACGACTGCGTGCACTGCGGGTTCTGCCTGCCGACCTGCCCGACGTACGTGCTGTGGGGCGAGGAGATGGACTCCCCGCGCGGCCGCATCCACCTCATGGACCAGCTCGATCGCGGCGGTCCGCTGACCGCGTCGACCGTCGAGCACTTCGACCGCTGTCTCGGCTGCATGGCCTGCGTGACGGCGTGCCCGTCCGGGGTCCAATACGACCGGCTCATCGAGATGACGCGGGCGCGGGTCGAGGACGACCACCCCCGGTCGCGCGGGGATCGGCTGCTGCGCGAGGCGATCTTCGCGGTGTTCCCCTATCCGCGGCGGCTGCGGGCGCTGCGCGGGCCGCTGCGCGCGTACCGCCGGCTGAACCTGAACGTGACACCCCTGCTCGAACGGATCTCCCCAACGCTCGCCGCGATGGAACGCCTGACGCCGCCGCCCGCCCGGCACGTCCGCCTGCCCGAGCGGGTCCCCGCCCGGGGCGAGCGCCGCGCCGTCGTCGGGATGCTCACCGGGTGCGTGCAGCGGGAGTTCTTCCCCGGCGTCAACGCCGCGACCGCCCGCGTGCTCGCGATGGAGGGCTGCGACGTGGTCCTCCCGAAGGGCCAGGGCTGCTGCGGGGCGCTGTCGCTGCACACCGGACGGGACGAGGAGGCCAGGGCCTTCGCCCGCGCGACGATCGAGACGTTCGCGGACGTCGACGTCGTCGTGGTCAACTCCGCCGGGTGCGGGTCGGCGATGAAGGACTACGGCGCGGTGTTCGCCGGCGACGCGGAGTGGGCCGAGCGCGCCGCCGCGTTCTCGGCGAAGACGCGGGACCTCGCGGAGTTCCTGGCCGACCTGGGCCCGCGCGCCACCCGCCACCCTCTGGAACTGGCGGTCGCCTACCACGACGCGTGCCACCTCGCGCACGCGCAGGGCGTCCGCGCGCAGCCCAGGCGGCTGCTCGGCGACATCCCCGGGCTGGAGGTCCGGGAGGTCGCCGACCCGGAGATCTGCTGCGGATCCGCCGGGGTGTACAACCTGCTGCGGCCGGAGGCGGCGGGCGAGCTGGGCGACCGGAAGGCGCGGAACGTCGCGGCCACCGGCGCGGACCTGCTCGTCGCCGCGAACCCCGGCTGCACTCTGCAGATCACCACCGCCCTGCGCAGGCAGGGTGCGGATCTCCCGGTGGCCCATACGGCGGAGGTCCTGGACGCGTCCATTCGGGGGATCGGCAAGGAGTCATTCCTCTCCCGGAGGTGAGCGTTGTTCCAGCAAGTGCTCGATCCCGTCGCCCATTCCCTCGCCTGGAGTTCACTGGTCGCCGCGCTGCCGCTGCTCACGCTGTTCGTGCTGCTCGGCGTCGTGCGCATGCGGGCGTGGACGGCCTCGCTCGTCGCCCTCGCCGTCGCGCTGGCCGTGGCGATCTGGGCGTACGGGATGCCGGTCGGCCAGGCGGCCCTGGCCGGGACGGAGGGGGCGGCGTTCGGCCTGTTCCCGATCCTGTGGATCGTGATCAACGCGATCTGGGTCTACACGATGACCGTGGAGACCGGCCACTTCGACGTGCTGCGGCGGTCGTTCGCGCGGGTCAGCGACGACCAGCGGATCCAGGCGATCATCATCGCGTTCTCGTTCGGGGCGCTGCTGGAGGCGCTCGCCGGGTTCGGCACGCCGGTCGCGGTCACGTCGGTGATGCTCATCGCGCTGGGCTTCCGGCCGCTGAAGGCGGCGGTGCTGGCGCTGACCGCGAACACCGCGCCGGTGGCGTTCGGGGCGATGGCCACGCCGATCCTGACGCTCGGAAAGGTGACGTCGCAGTCCAGTGACACGCTCGGCGCGATGGTCGGGCGGCAGACGCCGATCCTCGCGCTGTTCGTGCCGCTGATCCTGGTGAGCATCGTCGACGGGCGCCGTGGCGTCCGGGAGACCTGGCCGGCCGCGCTCGGCTGCGGAATCGCCTTCTCGGTCGCGCAGTACGTGACGTCGAACTTCATCTCCGTGCCGCTGGCCGACGTGGTCGCCTCCCTGGTGTCCGCGGCGACCGTGGTGGCGATCGTCCGGCCGCGCCTGCGGCCGGAGAGGCAGGCGGTGGTGGCGGGCGGCGCGGCGGACGAGCCGACGCCGGAGTTCGCCGGGCGCGTGGCCCACCCGGACGACCCGCGGGAGGTCCTGCGGGCCTACCTGCCGTACGCGACCATCATTCTGGTCTTCGTCGTGTGCCAGATAACGGCGATCAAGAACGCCATCGACAAGGCGACGCAGCCGGTGCACTGGCCGGGCCTGCACCTGGTGAACGCGGCGGGCAAACCGCTGTCCCTGCCGACCTTCACGCTGAACTACCTGACGACTCCGGGCACCCAGATGCTGGCCGCCGGACTGCTCACCATGATCATTTTGCGGATTTCGGTCCGCCGCGCGCTGCGTGCCTATCGGGACACGTTGGTGCAACTACGGTGGGCCATCCTCACCGTCACGCTCGTTCTGGCGCTGGCCTTCGTGATGAACGCGTCCGGGCAGACGATCACATTGGGCACCTGGATGGCGGGCGCCGGAGGGTTCTTCGCGTTCCTCTCCCCCGTCCTCGGCTGGCTCGGCACCGCCGTGACCGGCTCCGACACCTCCTCCAACTCGCTGTTCGGCGCGCTCCAGGTCGCCGCCGCGGGCAAGGCCCACCTGTCCCCGGTGCTGCTGGCGGCCGCCAACAGTTCCGGCGGCGTGCTCGGCAAAATGGTCTCGCCGCAGAATCTGGCGATCGCCGCCGCGGCGGTCGGGCTGGACGGCCGGGAGGGCGACATCTTCCGCCGAGTGATCATTTGGAGTCTCGTCTTTCTCGGTGGGATGTGCGTCCTCGTCCTTTTGCAAGCGAACGCCATTCTGGACTGGATGGTGCCCTGACCCATCTGTCATCGCTGCGGTAATTCTCCCCTTCGACACACTTTGCTATCTTTCAACCTCATCAATCGCGCGGCGCGGGCCCCATGGCCCGCCCCGCGTACCGTTGGGGGGCCGGAAGATCAATGCCAGCGAGCCACCGCTCACACCGGCGTAAGAAGGCCAGGAACACCGCCCGCCTCGCCATCGCGGGCGGTGTCACGGGCGTCGCCGGAGTGGTCGCCGTCGCCGGATTGATGTTCACTCTCCGGTCGCACGGAAGCCGAACCGAGGACGAGCCGAGCACCATGGCGGCCACCACGAACGCCGCCGGGGCGCGGCCCGCGCACCGTCGTACGCTCGCCCAGCTCAAGCTCGGCCCGAAGCTCGACCTGTCCACCCCTGACGGCTACCTCTACGACATCGCCGCGGTCGGGGCCGGCACCGCCGACAAACCGCTCTCCGGCACCAAGACGCCGCCGCCGGAGGGCGCGACCCTCGCCTACGTCGACTACGTCATCACCAACAGCGGCACCGATCCCGCGCTGCTCGACTTTCCGGCCGACCTGTTCGTCAAGCGCTCGGCCCTCCCCGACAGCGTCGCGGCCACGGGCCGGTGCATGCCGCAGCCGGGCGCGCCCTCGGACATGTGCACACTGCCCGACAGCACCGAGGTCATCGACACGCTCGGGTTCGCGCCGCCCAAGTCGCAGGAGGGCGACCAGTACATCCCGGCGGGAGCGAGCTACCTGGTCAGGGTCGCCACCGACATGGGCGTCAAGAAGGAGACCCAGCCGGGCGACATCGGGCTGTACGTCTGGAACCCGCGCTTCGTCGCCAACCGCCAGGCCGTCCAGGTCGAGCTCCCCTGATCCCTCTGAGAGTTCCATGAGAAATACGTCCCGTCACCGGCCGCGCCGGTCGCCCACCCGCTGACCCCCGGTACCGTCGGATCGTGCGCATCCTGGTCGTGGACGACGAACCCGCCGTCCGAGAGTCGCTCGCCAGCAGCCTCGCCTTCGAGGACTACGAGGTCGAGACCGCCGTCGACGGGCTTGACGCCCTGGAGAAGCTGGACGCCGTCAAGCCCGACCTCGTCCTGCTCGACATCCTCATGCCCCGCCTCGACGGCCTCACCACCTGCCGTCGGCTCCGTGCCCGGGGAGAGGCCGTCCCCGTGCTCATGCTGACCGCCCGGGACACCATCGGCGACCGGGTCACCGGCCTCGACGCGGGCGCCGACGACTACCTCGTCAAGCCGTTCGAGCTCGACGAGCTCCTCGCCCGGGTCCGCGCGCTGCTGCGGCGCAGCGTGCTCACCGCACGCTCGGCGGACCCCGGCGACGTCATGGAGTACGCCGGCGTCCGGATGAACACCCTCACCCGGGAGGTCACCCGCGACGGCCGCGGCCTCGACCTGACCCGTACGGAGTACACCCTCCTGGAGATGTTCCTGTCGCACCCGCGCCAGGTGCTCACCCGCGAGCAGATCCTCGAGACGGTGTGGGGCTTCGACTTCGAGCCCGCGTCCAACTCCCTCGACGTCTACGTGATGTACCTGCGGCGCAAGATGGGCGATCCGCGCCTCATCCACACCGTGCGCGGCGTCGGATACGTCCTGCGGGAACCATGATCAAGCGATTGTCGCTGCGCGCCCGGCTGGCCGTGCTGACGAGCCTCGCCGTAGCCGTCGCCGTCGCGGCCTGCGCCCTCGGCTGCTGGTTCATCGTCCACAAGCAGCTCATCGAACAGCTCGACCAGTCGCTGTCCGGACCCCGGACCGGCTTCGGGCCACCGGGCCTCCACGGCCCACCACACCGGCCGATCGGCTCGGTCGCGGACATCTGCCGGCAGACCGACAACGGCGGCAATGACCCGGGCCGAGACTTCGTGCCCACGATGCAGGTCGTGTGGGCCAACGGCACGTCCTGCAACCCGCAGGACACCACCGACCCGCTCGTCCGGACCGCCAGCGACCTGGACGTCGCCAACGGCCGGCGCAACGTGGTGGTCCGGGACGGCCACACCGAGAGCGGCGTCGCCATGCGGGTCTTCACCCGGCACGACGCGGAGGGCGCGGCGGTGTCCATCGCCAAGCCGCTGGGCCCGGTCAACGAGAAACTCGACAGCCTTGCCGTCGTACTGGTCATCGTCTCCGCCGTCGGCGTGGTCGGCGCGGCCACCGCCGGCCTGCTCATCGCCCGCGCCGGGCTGCGGCCGGTGGACCGGCTCACCGGCGCGGTGGAGCACATCGCCCGCACCGAGGACCTGGCCACCACGATCCCCGCCGACGGCCACGACGAGATCGCCCGGCTGAGCCGGTCGTTCAACAGCATGACCCGCGCGCTCGCCAGCGCCCGCGAACGCCAGCAGCAGCTGATCGTCGACGCCGGGCACGAGCTGCGCACGCCGCTGACCAGCCTGCGCACCAACATCGACCTGATGCTGCGCAGCGAGACCACCGGCCGGCCGCTGCCCGCCGCCGACAAGCAGCGGCTCCTCACCAACGTCAAGGCACAGCTGCTCGAACTGTCCCACCTGGTCGGCGACCTGCTCGATCTGTCCCGGCCCGAGTCCGCCACCGGCGTCCGGGTCGAAGAGGACGTCGCCCTGCACGAGGTCGTCGACAAGGCCGTACGCCGCGCGCGGCTGCGCGGACCCGGCCTGAACGTCGACGCGGTCGTCTCCCCTTGGCACGTCCGCGGCGACGCCCCCTCCCTCGAGCGGGCGGTGGTGAACCTCCTCGACAACGCCGTGAAGTTCAGCCCGCCGGACGGCACCATCGCCGTACGGCTGGACGGCGGCGAACTCACCGTACGAGACCACGGTCCGGGCATCCCGCCCGAAGACCTGCCGTACGTCTTCGACCGCTTCTGGCGCTCCCCGTCCGCCCGCGGCCTGCCCGGCTCGGGCCTGGGCCTGGCGATCGTGGCCCGCGCGGTCGCCGAGGCCCGCGGCGAGGTCCGGCTGGGCCCCGCGGACGGCGGCGGCACCCTGGCCTGGCTCCGGCTCCCGGGCCACGCGGCCCCGCCGGACGGCACCGGGCCGGACCACGACGAGCCCTGGATCGGCGCCGCGAACGCCGGCGACCGCGCCGTCGACGCCGACCCCAGGCGATAGCCGACCCCCGGACGCCCGACGGCGCCGAACCGGGCGACGACGAGCCGTGGGTCGGCGCCGCGAACTCGGGCGACCGCGCCGGCGGGGAAGACGTCGGCCGCCGAGGCTGGGCGTGTCTGACAAATCCGCTGTCCGGCTGCGCGCCGCTCGCTATGAACGGGATTTGCCCGACACGCCCTTGGGGTGTCCGTGCACCGCGTCCGGTGAGTCGGTATCCGCTCGTGCCTGTTCGGCGGCGGTTGTGGCGTGAGGCGCAGTTGGTGTCTGTACGGCGGAGGCGAGGAGTGCCAGTCTGTCGGCGCTGTCAGTGCCGGGGTCCGGGTGGTAGATGACGAGGGTCTGGCCTGCCGTGCCGTCGATCCCCAGCCTCTCCCGGTTCAGCCGTAGGCGACCGACCTGGGGGTGGTCGATGTGTTTAGGTGCGCCTTCGCACGCCTCCACGTCGTGGCGGGCCCAGATCCGGCTGAAGCGGGGACTGGCGAGGGAGAGCTCGCCGACGAGCTCGATGAATCGGGGGTCGTCGGTGTCGGTGCCGACGGACTCGCGGAAGCCGGCGACCATGCCCGCGCCGGCTTTCTCCCAGTCCGGGTAGAGGGCCTGCTCGGCGGGGTCGAGGAACAGGTCCCGCAGGCGGTTGGCTCCCACCGCGAAGCGCGGTGACAGAGCGGTCGCCAAGGCGTTGGCGGCGAGAACGTCGAAGTAGCGGCCCTCGACCAGCGCGGGCAGCGGAAGCGTGGCGACGAGTTTGACGATTCCCGGAGGGACGGTCTCCTTCCGGGCCCGGCGCCGTTGGTGCCGTCGAGGCCTGTCGGCGCCGAGGCGGAGCAGGTATGCCGTCGCGTCGTCGTCGAGTTGCAGCGCGCGGGCGAGGGACTCGAGGACCTGCACGGATGGATTGCGGTCGCGGCCCTGTTCCAGGCGCAGGTAGTAGTCGGCGCTGATGCCGGCGAGCATGGCGACCTCTTCCCGGCGCAGGCCCGGCACGCGCCGTGCCCCCGAGACGGGGATACCGACCTTTTCAGGAGTGACGAGCTCACGGCGGGCGCGCACGTAGTCGCCCAGCGGGTTCGGTTCGCCGGTCATCTCCGCACTGTAATTCGCGCGGTCGCGCGCGTGCCTGGTCCTGTCACCCCCAGGATCGCGGGGGCCCTGGCCCGGTCAGAGGCCGGGCGGCAGCCTGATCAGTGGCCGCGCCCACGACGCGGACCAGCACAACAAGGAGCGAAATCATGTCGACATATCTGCTGGTACACGGTGCCTGGCACAGCGGACAGTGCTGGGAGCGGGTGGTCCCGCTGCTGGCGTCGGCCGGGCATCGCGTGTTCGCGCCCTCTCTGACCGGCTACGGCGACAAGGCGCATCTGCTCAGCCCCGAGGTGGGGCTGGACACGCACGTCGACGACGTCGTTCGGCTGATCATCGAGGAAGACCTCACCGAGGTGATCCTCGTGGGACACAGCTACGCCGGGCTGGTCATCTCGTCCGCGGCCAACCAGGTCCCGGAGCGGATCGCACACCTGGTCTACCTCGACGCGATGGTCCCGGAGGACGGCGAGAGCGCGGCCGATGTGATGCCCGTCACCCAGGACCTGATCGATCTCGCCGTGAAGTCCGACAGTGGCTGGCGGGTTCCGCCGCTACCCGAGCTGCCGCCGCCCTCGGGCCTGTTCGGGGTCACCGACCCAGCGGACGTCGCCTGGCTGCGCACGATGCTGTCGGATCAGCCGGTGCGCTGCCTCCAGCAACCGGTCCGGCTGGACGACCCGGCCGTGAACACGATCCCACGGACGCACATCCACTGCACCGTCGGCAAGCCGGAAGGCATCGTCCGGCGGCCCGTCCCCGCGATACAGCCCAACGGTTCCCCGGCACAGGTCTGGGAACTGGAAACCGGCCACGACTGCATGATCACCATGCCGGTCGAGCTCGCCGAGCTCCTGGTCAAGGTCGGCTGACCCGCCCACCGATGCGGTCGGTCGAGACGGCCGAGGCCGGGACATCGACCACGCGCCGGATTCGCTTTCTCATCCGGGCTTAAGAAACGGCTCACGCGGCTCCCACGATGAGTCGCGAGCTTGGTCAGCATGAGCGAGCTGACGACTTCCGTGGATCTCCCGGGGTCCGGGCCGGGGCGCGGCGAGGCCGCGCGCTCCCGGCGCGGCCCCCTGGGGCAGCCCCCGGGAATCATCGACGAAGAACCCCGCGACCCGCTCATCGAGGTCGCCATCCCCGTCTACAACGAGGCGCACGTGCTGGCGGCCAGCGTGCGCCGGCTGCACGCCTACCTGCGCGAGACGTTCCCGTACCGCTTCGTGATCACGATCGCCGACAACGCGAGCACCGACGGGACCTGGGACGTCGCCGAGCACCTGGCCTTGGAGATCGCCGAGGTCGACGCCGTGCACCTGGACCGTAAGGGACGCGGCCGGGCGCTCCGGCACGTCTGGAGCACCAGCGTCGCCGACGTGGTCGCCTACATGGACGTGGACCTGTCCACCGACCTGCACGCCTTCCTGCCCCTGATCGCGCCGCTGGTGTCCGGCCACAGCGACCTGGCGATCGGGACCCGCCTGTCCCGGGGTTCCGCCGTCGTACGGGGGCCGAAGCGGGAGTTCATCTCCCGCACGTACAACCTCCTTCTGCGTACGGCGCTCGCCGCCCGCTTCTCCGACGCGCAGTGCGGGTTCAAGGCCGGCCGTACCGAGATCGTGCGGGCGCTGCTGCCCGCGGTGGAGGACGAGGCCTGGTTCTTCGACACCGAGTTGCTGCTGCTCGCCGAGCGGAACGGCCTGCGGATCCACGAGGTGCCCGTGGACTGGGTGGACGACCCGGACAGCCGGGTCGACGTCGTCCGCACGGCGGTGGACGATCTGCGCGGCATGGCGCGCGTGGCCCGCCGCGTCCTGTCCGGAGCCTTCAACGTGCCGGTCCCCGCCCGTACGCGGGACGCGCAGCTGCCGACCGGCATGCGCCGGCAGCTGCCGAGCTTCGCGATCATCGGGGTCATCAGCACCGTCGCCCAGCTCGCGCTGTACGCGCTGCTGCGCTTCTTCATGCCGGTCATCGCCGCCAACGTCGTCTCGTACTTCCTCGCGGCCATCGCCAACACCGCCGCGAACCGCCGGTTCACCTTCCGCGTACGCGGGCGGCGCAGCGCCGTACGGCACCAGCTCGAAGGCGGTGTCGCGTTCCTCGTCGGCCTCGTCGTCAGCACCGCCGGCCTGGCCGTCTTCGATACCGTCGCGCCGAACGCCCCGCGTCTGGCCGAGGTCGCCGCCCTGTTCGCGCTCAACCTGTTCGCCGCCGTCATACGCTTCGTCCTGCTGCGCGCCTGGGTCTTCCACCCGCGCCGCGCCGCCGAGGAGACGGAGCCCGTCCTGCAGGAGCAGTCCCGTTGACCACCCAACTGTCCGAACCCGCCGGCGCGCCCCAGGCAGGGCCGAGAAACCGGCTCGGCCGTCTCGCACTCGGCCCCACGGGTGACCCCGCGTGGACCCGTCCCGCGCTGTGGGCCGTCCTCGCGCTGGCCGCCGCGCTGTACGGCTGGGGGCTGTCGGCGGGCGGCTACGCCAACAGCTTCTACTCCGCGGCCGTCAAGAGCGGCGCCCAGAGCTGGAAGGCGTTCTTCTTCGGCTCGCTGGACTCCGCGTCGTTCATCACGGTGGACAAGCCGCCGATGGCCCTGTGGGTTCAGGAGATCTTCGCCCGGATCATCGGGTTCGGAACGTGGAGCCTGCTGCTGCCCGAGGTCATCATGGGCGTCGCGGCGGTCGCCGTCGTGTACGCCACGGTCCGGCGCGCCTTCGGACCGATCGCGGGCGTCATCGCCGCGCTGGTCATGACGCTGACGCCGATCACGGTGGCGATCAACCGGGACAACAACCCGGACACGCTCCTCGTCCTGCTGCTGGCCCTCTCCGCGTGGGCCTGCCAGCGGGCGCTGGAGTCCGGGCGGCTGCGCTGGCTGCTCGCCTCGGCGTTCTTCGTCGGCTGCGGTTTCAACACCAAGATGCTGCAGGCGTACATCCTGCTGCCCGCGCTCGCACTGGTGTACCTGCTGTTCGCCCAGGGCGGGTGGCTCCGCCGGATCGGGCACCTGCTCGCCGCCGGGGTCGTCCTCGCGGTGTCGAGCCTCTGGTGGACGGTCATCGTCGACCTGATCCCCGCGAGCAAGCGGCCCTACATCGGCGGCAGCACGGACGGCACCGCCTGGGACCTCATCATCGGCTACAACGGCATCGGCCGGATCACCGGCAATGAGGGCGGCGGTCCCGGCGGAGGCGGCGGCCCCGGCGGTGGCGGGCGCGGTGGAGGCGGCGGGCCCGGTTTCTCCGGTCAGTCCGGCATCGGGCGCATGTTCAACGAGGTCCTCGGCGGCCAGATCTCCTGGCTGCTGCCGCTCGCGGCGCTCGTCCTGGTCGGCGGCCTGGTCCTGTACTGGAAGCGGCCTCGTACGGACCTGGCGCGCGCGGCCCTGGTGATGTGGGGCGGCTGGCTGGCCCTCCACTTCGTGGTGTTCAGCTTCGCGAGCGGCATCATGCACCCCTACTACACGACCGCCATGGCCCCGGCGATCGCCGCCCTGGTCGGAATCGGCGCCGTCGAGCTGACCCGCACGTACCGGGGCGGCGGGGCCTGGACCTGGGTCCTGCCCGCCGGCCTCGCGGTCACCGGCGCGTGGGCGTTCACCCTCCTGCGGCGCACCCCGAACTGGAACCCGTGGCTGGCCTGGACCGTCGCCGGCCTGACCGTGGTCGCCGTGATCGGCCTGCTCGCCGTGCGTCTCGGCCCGGGCACGCTCGCCCGCTTCGGCGTCCTGGCGGGCGTCATCGGCCTGGTGGCCGGGCTCGCCGGACCGGCGGCCTTCGCGGTGTCCGCCGCCGGTGGCCGCACGAACGGGAGCAACCCGACCGCCGGCCCGAACTCGGGCGGCATGGGCTTCCCGGGCATGCGCGGCGGAATGCCGGGGGGCGGGCAGATCCCGGCCGAGATCCGGAAAAGGCTCGAGGAAGGCGGCGGCTTCCCCGGGGGCGGCTTCCCGGGTGGTGGCTTCCCGGGCGCTCCGGGCGGCACCGGAGGCCAAGGCGGCTCAGGCGGCCAGGGCGGCGCCAACGGTCAGGGCAACGCCGGCCGGATGCCCGGTGGCCAGATGCCCGGTGGCCAGAACGGGCGGCAGGGCGGCCCCGGCGGAGGCGGTCCGGGCATGGGCGGTGAGCTCAGCTCGCAGATGATCTCCTACCTGGAGAAGAACCAGGGCGGCGCCACCTGGCTCGTCGCGGTCAGCAACTCGCAGAGCGCCGCGTCGATCATCCTGCAGACGGGCCGGCCGGCGATCTCCATGTTCGGCTTCGTCGGCGGCGACAAGGCGATGACCGTGCAGAAGCTCCAGGAGCTGGTCAAGGCCGGGAAGCTGCACTACGTGATGACCGGCGGCGGCTTCGGCGGACGAGGCGGTCCCGGTGGCGGCAACTCGGACGTGACCTCCTGGGTCACCAAGAACTGCACCGCCGTACAGCCCTCCGAGTACGGCGCCTCCTCGTCCACCGGCTCCTCCCAGCAGAGCGGATCGTCCCTCTACCGCTGCGGCTGACGAACAACGCGGACCGGGCGTCTCCCAACGCCCCGAACGGTCGACCGCCCTCAAGTGGCGCGCGGAGCGCGGACCATCCGCCGAGGGTTCTCGGGGTAAGGACCACGAGAACCCTCGGCGGAAACGGAAGATCAGGGTCCTCGCTCCGCCAGCGGGGGGTGGTGGGCCAGGCGGCTGATCGATGGCGCGCGTAGCCACCAGACGGCCGAGGCGCTGATGGCGGCGCTGACCGACAGCACGACGGCCAGGCCGGTGCGGGTGCCCAGCACGGCGGTGCCGATCGTGGCCATTCCGCCGGCGGTCAGGGCGCCGACCGGGACGGCACAGTGGGTGATGGTGCGGGCGGCGGCGTGGGTGCGGCCCTGCAGATGGGCCGGGGTGAGGGTCTGGCGCAGCGTCAGCACGTTCACGTTCCAGATCGGCAGCCACATCGAGGCCACGGCGGCGACGCAGACCAGCACCGGCACGGGGACACCCAGCAGGGCGATGGGGGCCAAGGCCCATGTGGCGCCTTCCAGGCCGGCACTCATCCTCAGCGTGCGGCTCAGTCCGATGCGTGCGGCGAGCCGGCGGGCGCCCACCGCGCCCAGCAGGGCGGCGGCGGTGCCCGCCGCCAGGATCGTGCCGGTCACCGCGGCCGAGAGGCGCAGGGCCCGATAGGCGAACAACAGCAGCGCGGTCCTGACCATGGTCATGCCGAGGTTGCGGATGGCCGCGGCCAGCGTGGTGTGGCGGAGCACCGGGTGATGCCAGACGTGACCGAGTCCTTGTCTCAATGCCGCTCCCAGCGCCGGGGGCCGGTGATGGCGGACGGGTTCTCGGGTGGTGATGAAAGACAGCCCGGTCAGTGAGGCGGCAAAGGACACGGCGTTGGCGGCCAAAGCACCGCCGGGACCGGCCCACTGCAGAAGGAAACCGCCCAGGGCCGGCCCCGCGAGCTGGGCGGCGGCCTGGGAACTCTCCAGAGCGGCGTTGCCGCTGAGCAGGCCGCCATCCTCCACCAGGATCGGCAGATATCCCTGGTAGGCGACGTCGAAGTACACCCCGCACACGCCGGTGACGGCGACCGCGGCGCACAGCGACAGGTAGTCGATCCGGCCGGTGGCCGAGACGACCGCGACCGTGGCGAAGACCACCAGTCGTACCAGGTCACAGGTGATCAGGATCCGGCGGCGCCGATACCGGTCGGCGGCCACCCCGGCGAACGGGCCCAGCAGCGGGTAGGCGATGTACCCGATGGCGGTGAGCAGGCCGACCTGCCACCCCGCGGCGTGGAGTACCAGAATCGCGATGCTGGGAATCGTCAGCGTCGCGACCTGGTCACCGGCCAGGCTGATCGTCTGCCCCGCCCACAGCAACCGAAAGTCGCGTCCCAGCCGCCGTGTCACGCGTCCTCACCGATCATCGGCAGTCTCGCTCCACCTCGGGTGACGTCGATGACCGGGCCGCAGGAGGCGTTCCCGGGCCCGCGACCTCTCGGTCTAGATTCGGTTGATCGTCGCGAACCAGGCAGGTGCGCCGTCGTCGTGGATTCTCGTCTGAATCCGGTCCGATTCGATCGCGGCGATATTCCATCCACTACCGGGATTGAACGCCGCTCTCAGCTCTTCCTCGCTGACAGGGTGCGGTCCGGTGTCGGGACCCTCGTCGCTGAAGCACAACACGTACAGGGTGCCACCGTGCGCCGTCACCGACGCCAGGCTCGCCACATATCCCGGGCGCTCGTCACGATCGAAGGTGTGGAACAGTCCGCAGTCCAGCACCGTCTCGAACCCGCGTCCCAGGCGCTCCAGCCGGAACGCGTCCGCCGTGGCGAACTCGACCTCGATCCCACGGTCGTCGGCCTTCTCCCGGGCGATCGCCAGTGCCGTCTCGGCCACGTCGACGCCCAGCACCGACAGTCCCAGCGAGGCGACGTGAAGAGCGTTCTCGCCGGTCCCGCAGCCCGCGTCGAGCACCGCTCCGGCGAATCCGCCTTCGGACGCCAAACGCACTATCGCCGGCTGCGGCCGACCGATGTCCCACGGCGCAGGGCCGTCGCGGTACGACGCATCCCAGGGCAGCCCCGTCATCCGTTCGTGACCGGTCGGCTGCCGGCCGCCGAAGGGATCGTCAGCGAGATCTCCTGATCGCTCCAAGGCTTCGTCCCCCTTTCCTGCGACTGATCCTGCCACCTGACTACCTCCGGAAGCCCACGTCGGTCCAGACGGGGTCGGACAGGCCGAAGGCGCCCCAGTTGGCGAGGGTGCTTCGGACCGAGACGATCTGGGGGCGCTGGTAGAGCGGCAGTGAGTGGACCTCGACCCAGATCATCCGGTCCGCCTCGTTCGCCGCACGCCGCGCCCGTACGGGGTCGAGTTCGCCGACGGCCCGTGCGAGCGTCCGGTCCAGGCTCGCGGAGCCGATCCGGGCGAGGTTCTGCCGCACGTCGTCGCCGCGCGGACGGGCGTACACCGACTCCAGGTTCGAGATCGGGAACGACGTGTCGTGCCAGGTGAAGGGCGCGAGGTCGTAGGCGCCGGGCACGAGGTACCGGTCGAAGAAGTCGCCGTCGGGGACCGGACGGAGCAGCAGTCGCACGCCGACCGCGCGCAACATCGCCTGGATCAGCTCGCCGCTCTGCCTGCTCACCGCCGCGCTCTCCGGGAAGAGATAGCGGAGGGTCAGCGTCCGGCCGTTCTTCCGGCGCACTCCCCCGGCCGGTGTCCAGCCCGCCCGGTCGAGCAGTCGCCGGGCCCCGCCGGGGTCGTACGCCCCCACCTGCCCGGCGTTGTCCCGGTAGCCCTGCTGGGTGTTGACGTACACGTGGTCGTTCATCACGTCGGCGCGTCCGCCGAGGCCGCGCAGCGCCGACCGGGCGACGGCGGCGCGGTCGATGGCCGTCGCGACCGCCCGGCGCACGTCCGGGTCCGACAGCGCCGGGCCGGCGCCGTTGAAGGTGAGCTGGACGAAGTCCGGCCCGGCCGCCCGCCGTACCGAGACGCCGGCGGTCCCCGCGACGCGGCGGTACGCGGTGGCGTCGGCGCCGGCGTCGAAGCCGTCGATCTCACCGCTCAGCAGGGCGCCGGGCATGGCGTCGCGGGCGAGGTGGCGGAAGACGATCCGGTCGAGTTTCGGCCTGGCGCCCCACCAGGCCGGATCGCGGACGACCGTGACGGCCTCGGCGGTCCGGTCGATCCCCTCGAGCCGGAACGGGCCCGCGGTGACGGGGAGCCGGTTCAGCCAGGCGTGGTCCCAGCGGTCCGGCGTGCCGATCGTCCCGGCCGGGTAGAGGGGGCTGAAGAGCTCGCGCCATTCACCGAACGGCCGGGCGAAGGTCACCACCACCTGCCGGTCGTCGCGCCCGCGTGCGACGCCGCGGATCCGGTCGTACCCGGTGGAGGTGGCGATCGGGAAGGCCGGGTTCCGGCCGCGGGCCGCCCGCCAGAGGGCCTGGAAGTCCCGGTAGCCGATCGGCGTTCCGTCGGACCAGTGGGCCTTCGGGTTGATGTCGTACACGATGACCTGGTGCGGACGCGTCCGGGCGATCCGCGCGCCGGCGAGGTAGTCCGGGTCGGGGCGGACCGCGCCGTTCGCGTCGCTGCGGAACAGCCACGGCATCGTCGTGCGCAGGACCGTGACGGCGTCGAGGTTCGGCCCGCCGAGATGCCAGTAGTTCCACTGCGTGCGGAACTCCCCGGTCGCCAGGCGGAGGGTGCCGCCCTCTCGCACGGCGGCACGCGGCACCGGGCCGATGTCGTACGGGGCGAGGGCGGGCGGCGCGCCGGGGCGGGCACCGGCACAGCCGCTCAGGACGATGAGGACGGCCACGAGTCGCATGAACGTCATCCGCGCTCCCGGAACGACGCGCCGCGCAGTCCGGCCCCGGCCAGGTCGACGGCGAGCAGTGTGGCGATCAGCAGGATCACCGGGGGCAGGAACAGCCACGGGAAGACGGTCGCGGCGGGTGCTCCGTCGGCGAGGAGCGTGCCCAGGGAGACGTCCGGCGGGTGGACGCCGAAGCCGAAGTAGGACAGGCCCGACTCGCCGACGACGCCGGCGCCGGTGTTCAGCGTGGCGTCGGCGAGCAGCAGCGACGTCAGGTTCGGCAGCAGGTGGCGGAGGACGATCCTCGGCGCCGACGCGCCCAGTTGGCGTGCCGCGAGGACGTACCCCTCGTCGCGCAGGGAGCGCGTCGCGGCCCGGACCGCCCGCGCCGTCATCATCCACATCAGGCCGGTCAGCAGGAGGGCGGTCGCGACCTGGCCGGTGAACGCCCGCGACACCACCGCGGCCACCAGGAACGGCGGGAACACCAGCAGCAGATCGGTGACCCACAGCAGGAGGCGGTCGGCCCACCCGCCGAGGTATCCGGCGGCCGCGCCCGTGATCGCGGCCAGGACCGTCGCGCCCGACGCCACGAGCAGGCCGGTGATCAGCGACCGGCGAAGGGCGCGCAGCGCGACCGCGTACATGTCCCGGCCGCTCGCCGTCGTTCCGAGCCAGTGATCCGCCGACGGCGGCTCGCCGAACGCGGTGACGTCGACGTCCGTCCAGCTCCACCGGGTGAGGTACGGCCCGGCGCCCGCGAGCACCCCGAGCAGGGCGAGCAGCGCGAACCCGGCCAGCGGCCGTCCGCACGTCCTCACGCGCGGGACCTCGGGTCGAGGACCGCGACGGCGAGGCCGGACAGCAGCCCGGCGCACAGGACCACGACGGCGGCGAAGCAGCAGTACGCCGCGACCGCGTTGACGTCGCCGCGATGGATGGAGTCGATCAGCCACTCCCCCATGCCGTGCCAGCCGAAGACCTTCTCGGTGCCGGCCGCTCCCGCGAGAAGGGTCGCGCACCCGTACGCCGACATCGGGACCACGGGGATCACCGCGACGCGCAGCGCGTGCCGGGTCAGCGCTCTGCGGCGGGTCAGTCCCTTGGCGACGGCGGCCCGGACGAACGCGGCGCCGGCGGTGTCCCGCAGGGTGCCGCGAAGGTAACGGCCGACGACGGCCGCCCGGCCGAGCGCGACCGTCAGCGTCGGCAGCACGAGGTGCTGGAGGCGTTCGGCGAGGTGGTGCGGCGACCCGGCGGGGGTGTACTCCCCCGTCCAGGCGAAGATCCTGGTCCCGGCCCGGGAGTTCGCCCACTGCGCCGCCGCCTGGGCCAGGACGGCCAATGCGACGAGGGGAATCGCGAGGACCGTGAAGGTGCCGGCCGTGACCAGGCGGTCGAGGAGGACATGCCGGTCGAGCGCGCCGACGACGCCGAGCGCGGCCCCGAGGACGTTGCCCAGGAGCACACCCGCCAGCAGCAGGCGCAGGCTGACGCCGACCCGCCGACGCGTCTCGGCCCCGGCCGGAGTCCCGTCCAGGGTGGTGCCGAGGTCGCCGTGCGACAGACCGGAGGCCCAGGTGACGAACCGCGCGAACAGCGGGGTCCGGTCGTTCGCGTTGAGCTCGTCGAGCCGCTTCTCGACGGCGGAGGGCGGCGGAGGCGGATTGCGCGCCTCCAGCTCCGCCCGGGGGTCGAGCACCGTGGCGGCGAGGAGGTAGGCGAGACCGATCGCGGCGATGACGAGGAGCACCTGACCGGCCAGCCTGCGCAGCAGAACGCCCGCCATGGACACCTCCTCCGCGAATCGACCCGACCACGAAAAGTTATCGACTCATCACTCTTCGCGCAGGGGATCGCCGAGATGTCCGGAACGGCGGGTGGGGCCGTCGCCCCACCCGCCGTCGCCTCAGCTCCTACGGTCGGCGGCCTGGCGTACGGTCCCGCACGCCACTTCAACGCAGTTACCGCCGTTGCCGCCGCTGCGGGCGGACTTGCGCCACGTCGCCACTTCGACGCACGCGCCGCCGTTGCCGCTGCTCCGGGTCGACTTACGCCAGATCACATCCATTTCTTGGCCACTTCCTTGATGAGGTTGAGAGATGCCTGACGCGGTAGCGCCTCGGCTCGGAGGCACTCCCACATCCGTTTCACGATCGCCAGGTCCTCCGCGCTCTCGGCCAACTGGCCGTACAGCGCGGTGTCGAGGTAGACGAACTCGTCTCCGTCCATCGTCGCGATGACGAAGGGCCCGGCCAGGCCGGCGTACGCGCCGACGTCTCTGGGGATCACCTGCACGACGATGTCCGAGCGCGTCTCGCACAGCTCGACGAGATGCATGAGCTGCTCGCGCATGACCGTCGGCCCGCCGATGGCCCGGTGGAGAACGCCCTCGTCCACCACCGCGACGAACATCGGCGCGTCGTCGCGGGTGAGGATCCGCTGGCGTTCCAGCCGGGTGCGCACCTGCGTCTCGATGTCCAGCGACGCCGGCTGGCCGCTCTTCTCGAACACCGCGCGGGCGTAGTCGGGGGTCTGCAGCAGCCCCGGGACGAGGAGCGCCTCGAACCAGTTGAGGGCCGTCGCCTGTTCTTCGATGATTCTCCATCGATCGAGCCAGTCCGGGATCAACTCGCGTTCGACGAGTTCTTTCAGCAACCGCTTGAGCGCCCCGCCGGTTTCCAGGGCGTCGTCGCAGCGTTTGACGAAATCCGTTTTCGGTTTCCGTCGCGCGGTCTCCACCATCCCGACGGCGGACTCCGAATAATTGATCGCCTGAGCCAGCTGAAGCTGGCTCATCTTCCGATACTCACGCCATGAACGTAACTCAGCGGCGAAGTACTCCAACCAGGTACGGCCGTCATTGAACCTCACAGCTCCCTCACAACCGCCTCACAGACCGGGCGCTCGCGCTCACGGTAACCGGGTCTTTGGGTCGAGACTACGTCTCTCCAGGTAGACGTGGGAGGGGAAATCTCTCACCGTCAGGAAGGCGTAAGAGATGCCATCTTCACCTCGTTCGAGCTGCATGCTCATCGCCGCACTGCCCAGCGCGGCGGGGCGGGCCCGGACCTATACGCGGTGGGCGTTGCGCACCTGGCGGCTGGATACCATGGTCGAGACTGCGGAGCTCCTGGTCAGCGAGCTGGTGACCAACGCGGTGAAGGCCACCGGCGGCCTCAATGGCTCTCTCCGCGCCGGGCGGGCCGAGACGGGTTCGTCGATCTATCTCTGTCTCTCGACGTTCTCGGAGAAGCTGCTGATAGAAGTGTGGGACAGAAGTGACGAATCACCGCATAGGCGCACAGCCTCGGACGATGACGAGAACGGCCGCGGACTCGTTCTCGTCCAAGCCCTCTCGAAGGACTGGGGATATGAAACGTTGTACTCGGGTGGAAAAATCGTATGGTGCGAGTGCCTGATTCTCGAGTGACGACCGAACCGTCTCCGCGCCTCACGATCATGCCCCGGAGGACGCGGTTCCGGAATCCACGCCACCATTATTAGCCTTGGATAGCCAAATAAAAGGCGAAATTCCGCTTCGGAATAAGACCGCGTCAATCACCAATGGAGCTCTAAAACAGACAGGCCCCGCCCATAATGCGCGGGGCCTGTCATTCTTCCACGGAGTTCGCGGAACGGGCTCCACCGAGCCGATCCAAGAAGTGAGGGTTTCAGTCCAGGAGGAAGGCCGCGATCTCGGCGTGCTGGGTGCGAGCGGGGCCGTCGAACGCGACGAGCCACTGGGCGCGCTTGTAGTAGCGGTGCAGCACGTGCTCCCAGGTGAAGCCGATGCCGCCGTGCCCCTGGATGGCGTTCTCGCAGGCGAAGACCGCGGCCTCCCCCGCGAACGCCTTGGCCGCGAGGCAGGCCTGGCGCGCCATCGGGTCGTCCTCGGCGACGCACCACGCCGCCCAGTAGGCCAGCGAACGGGCCTCCTGGAGCCGTACGTAGACGTCGGACGCCTTGTGCGACACGGCCTGGTAGACGCCGATCGGCTTGCCGAACTGCTTGCGTTCCTTGGCGTAGGCGACGAGCAGGTCCAGCGCGCGCTGGGCGACGCCGACCGCTTCCAGGGCCGCCGCGGCGTAGGCGCGGTCGCGGATCCGGCCGAGCAGCTCCGCGGCGGCGTCTCCGCTCGCCAGCGGGCGCGCGGGGGCGCCGTCGAACCGTACGGTCGCCAGTCGCCGCGTGCCGTCCAGCGCGCGGTGCGGCGTGACCGTGGCAGCCGAGGCCTCGACGGCGTAGAGCCCGTCGGCGGCCGTGACGACGAACAGGTCGACCGCCGCGCCGTCCGGCACGAGGATCTTCTCGCCGGTGAGCCGCCCGCCGGAGACCGTCGCGCCGGCCGGATCGAGCAGCCCCTGCGGCACGCCCGGCTCGGCCCACGCCAGCGTGGCCGTCAGCCCGCCCTCCGCGACCTGCTTGGCCGTCTCGTCGTCGAGCGCGGGAGCCGCGAGGACGGCGGTGGAGAAGTACGGCGCGGCGAGCGGCCGGTAGCCGGACTCCTCCAGCAGCACGGCCTGGTCGAGGAAGGTCAGCTCGGCGTCGAGCCAGCCCATCTCCGCGAGCTTCGGCCACACCTCGGCGTCGACGCCGGTCTCGGAGTCGGCGAGCTGCGCGAGACGGACGTCGTCGTAACGCTCCGCGAGGAACTCACGGGCGAAGCCGCGCAGCTGCTCCTGCTCTTCGGAGAACGCGAAGTCCATGATCAACGTCCCTTCGGCAGGCCGAGGACCCGCTCGGCGATGATGTTGCGCAGGATCTCCGAGGTGCCCGCCTCGATCGTGTTGCCCCTGGCCCGTAGCTGCCAGTACTGCCAGAACCCGCTCCACGGCGCCTCGTCGCCGGTGACCTGGGCGTGCAGGCCGAACACCGACTGGGCGAGCGAGGTCAGGCGCTGGTTGGCCTCGCTCCAGGCGAGCTTGACGCCCGAGCCCTCCGGGCCGGGGATCCCGGTCTCCAGCAGGGTCGTGAGCGCCCGGTAGTTGGTGAAGCGCAGCGACTGCATCTCGATCCACTCGCGGGCCACGGCGTCGCGCATCAGCGGGTCGTCGGCGGGCCGCCGGCCGTCCGGGCCCGGCTGCCGTACGAGCTCGACGAGGTGGTTGACCATGCGCTCGAACTCCGCGGACAGGGCGAAGCCGAGCGTGCCGCGCTCGTGCAGCAGCGTGGTCATCGCGACCTTCCACCCGTCACCGGGCCGGCCGAGGATCGAGTCGCGCGGCACCCGGACGTCGTCGAAGAAGATCTCGTTGAACTCCGGGTCGCCGGTGATCTGGTGCAGCGGCCGTACGGTCACGCCGGGCGCGTGCATGTCGACGATGAGGTAGGACAGCCCGGCGTGCTTGGGCGCGTCCGGGTCCGTACGGACGACGAGGATGCACCAGTCGGCCTTGTGCGCGTAGGACGACCAGACCTTCTGCCCGTTGACCACCCAGTGGTCGCCGTCGAGGACCGCGCTGGTCCGGCCGGCGGCCAGGTCCGAGCCGGAGCCGGGCTCGGAGAAGCCCTGGCACCAGATCTCCTCACCCGACAGCAGCGGCTTGAGGTAGCGCTGCTTCTGCTCGTCGGTGCCCCAGGCGATGATCGTCGGGCCGGCCATGTTCAGGCCGATGACGCCCGGGTGCCCGGGGCTATCGGCGCGGGCCGACTCCTCCAGGTAGATGGCCTGGTAGGTCGGGGACAGCCCACGCCCGCCGTACTGCTCCGGCCAGGTCAGCCCGACGTAGCCGGCCGAGTAGAGCCGGCCGCCCCACGCCCGCCGCTCGTCGAAGTCGCCCTGGCCCGCCTCGATCGCGCGGCGCGGCGCGTTCTCCTCGAGCCACGAGCGGAGCTCCGCGCGGAACGCGGCCTCCTCGGGTGTGTCGCGAAAGTCCACGCTGCCTCCTACATGCCGATCGCCCGGCAGTACAGCCGGGTGAGCTGTTCGACGTCGCCGTCGTCGTGGGGCCGGCCGAGGACGTACCAGGTGTACGCCGTCCGGCCGATCATCGTCGCGAGCGCGACCGCGGCCGTACGCGGGTCGACGTCCTCGGGGACCAGGCCGGACCGCTGCCACTCCCGGATGGCTCGCTCCTGCCGGTCGTAGAAGACCCCCCACGCCCGCAGGTACGTCTCGCGCATCGCCGGAGAGAACGTCGCGACCTGCTCGAAGACCGCCATCAGCCGGGCGTTGTCCCGGTAGGCGCGCAGGTAGGCGCGGTTGGCACTGGCGATGCGCGCCGCGGGGCCGCCGCCGTTCAGCGGCTCGGCCCGCATCACGGTGAGCAGGCCGTTCAGCATCTCGTCGATCAGCTCGGCGAAGACGGCGTCCTTGTCGGCGAAGTGCGTGTAGAAGCTGCCGTACGCGACGCCGGCCCGGTCACAGATCTCGCTGATCTTGGCGTCGAGGAAGCCGTGCTCCTCGAACACCTCCCGGGCGGCCGTCAGCAGCGCGGCGCGGGTGCGCTCGGCGCGTGCCTGACGCTTCACGGGGGTCATGGCGCACATCGTAACCGAAACCGATTCGGTAATCGACAAGTCGGCCGGCTCGGGTTCGACACGGCGACGCCGCCCTGCACGACGGCGCCGCCCGGCGTGGCGATGCCGGGCGGCGCGATGGTACGGGGTCGTGCGGGGGCCGGGTCACGAGCCGGTGGGGACGGGGGTGGGTGCGTGCCGTTCGGAGGAACGCCCCGACCGGGCCCGCCGGTTGCGCAGCGCACCGGCGCCGACCAGGAGGAGACCGGCCGCCGACCAGACGAGCAGGACCGTGAGCGGGCCGCCCGCCCGCGCGCCGTCGAAGAACGCGACCGACCGCAGGAGCGTGCCGCCCGCCCCGGCCGGCAGGTCCTGGCCGACCGTCCCCCACGGCCGGGGCAGCAGTTCGGGCGCCGAGGTGACGCCCGAGAGCGGGTTGGCGACGAGCATCATCGTGACCGCGCCCAGCCCGATCCCGGCCCGCCCGAGCACCGCGCCGAGTCCGGCCACGGCGCTCGCCACCGCGAGGCTGGTCAGCCCCACGACGCCGGCGACGGCCACGTACGAGCCCGGCACCACCGACAGGCCGCTTGCGGCGATCGCCGCGGTGAGGAACCCCGCCCCGGCCGCGAACACCACCAGGCCGATCCCCCGCCACTCCGCGGAACCGACCAGGAGCGTCAAGAGGATGCCGCAGATCAGACTCGACATGACGAGCGGCAGCACGAGAGCACCGAACGCGGCGCCTCGCGGGTCGTCACGATCGGCCGGCACGACGTCCTGCGGGGCCGGCACGCTGACCCCGGACAACTGCTGGGACATCTGGGTGAGCAACTGGGCGACGGTCGGGCTCGCGGCCGAGGCGACGAGCACCCGTGGCCCGCCCTGCGTGACCACGATGGCGCCGTACGCCTCGCGGTCGGCCAGCGCCCGCCGGGCGGCGGCCTCGTCGGGCCGCCGCTTCACCTCGAACACCCCAGGGCGCTCGGCGCCGAGTCGCTGCGCAATGGATGCGGCGGCCGGGGCGGGACCGGCCACGACGACCGGCACGTGGCGGGGTGCGATACGGGCGGCGGGCCAGGTGAACGCGGCCACCATGAGCGCCTGCACGGCGACGGCCAGCAGACCCACGAGGACGGCGCGGAGAGAGGTCTTCATCGTCCCACTCCAATAAAGCGAATGTTCGCTCTCTTACTCGTCCTCACGATCACAATCGTCGGCGGGTTTGTCAAGAACGAATGTTCGTTTTATTATGAGCCATGCCCAAGGTCAGCGAGGCGCATCTCGCACAGCGCCGTCAGCAGATCCTCGACGCGGCCCGGCGGTGCTTCATCCGCAAGGGCTTCCACCAGTCGTCCATGCAGGACGTCTTCAAGGAGTCGGGTCTGTCGGCCGGCGCCGTCTACCGCTACTTCAAGAGCAAAGAGGAGATCGTCCGCGCCATCGCCGTGGAGAACCAGGGCATCATGGCCGGCCTGCTGGAGGAGATCCTCAACGAGGACGCCCTTCCGCAGCTCGACGAGGTGATCGGCCGGTTCGCCGTGCGCGTCGAGACGCTGCTGGTCGACGACGGCGCCGTGCGCGTCGCCCCCGAGGCCTGGGCCGAGGCCGCGCACAACCCGGCGGTCGGCACGCTGGTACGCGAGCTGTTCGCCGACACCCGCAACTGGTGGGTGAAGCTCGCCGAGCGAATGCGCGACGCGGGACGCCTGCCCGCCGACGCCGACCCTTGGGCCGTCGGCGCCACGCTGTTCTGCCTCGTGCCCGGCTTCGTCCTTCAGCACGTCATCCTGAAGGACGTCGACGCCGACACCCTGCGCGAGGGCATCCGCGCGCTGACCCGCTGACGGCCCATGCCCAGCGCCGATCCGTAACGTACAGCGGCAGATCAGTCTCGGCGGCTGATCGAAATTGCCGCTACCTCGACGCAGCTGCCCTCATCTCCGCCGCTACGGCTGCTCTTGCGCCAGACGGCGGCCACCTCCACGCAGCTGCCTTCGTTTCCGCCACTTCGGTCGCTCTTACGCCAAAGGTCGCCGGTCGACAGAGAAGTGTTCATGGAGTTGAAGCTATCCGCTCGATCAGCTCCAGTGACAGCCCTCTGTCCAGCGAAACGGCGAGCAGTTTGGCGAAGATCTCCTCATGCTCGGCGACCTCCGCTTCGTCGTCTACGAAGACACTCTTGCTGAACTGCTCGACGACCGTAACGCTGAGCCGTCCCGGCGGACGCAGCCTGAACAGATCGAACGGCCCGGCGAGCCAGAGGTAGGCCCCGGCGGCCTCGGGGAGGATCCGAATCTCGATGGCTTCTGACCTGGCAGCATTGGCCAGTCGGCGCATCTGCGCGTTCATCACCGCAGCGTCTCCTACGTGATAGCGCAAAGCGGCCTCGCCGATGACCGCCGCATACCGCGGTGGATCAGCACGATTGAGAACTCGTTGACGGCGCATCCGAAAGTCGACCAGCGCCCGGCAGTGCCGTCTTGTGCTGGGAGACCCAACCGCAATGAGGGCGCGAGTGTACTCGGGCACCTGAAGTAAGCCAGGAATCAAGCATGGCTGAAAAGCGCGGATCAACTCGGCGTCCTCTTCGAGGCTGGCCAGGTCGAGAGCAGCGGCGGAGATCCGGCCCTCTCGGATGCGCTCCCAGTTCTTACCCGGATCGTGAGTGGCCAGGTGTAGCAGGGACTCGCGCAGCGGACCGTCCGGGACACCGTAGAAGTCGAGAAGATCGGCCAACTCCTGGCGGTCGATGGAATGCAGGCCGTTCTCCAGGGTACTGAGCCAGCCCTTGGACCGGCCGTACCGGCGGGAGGCCGTTTCGATGGTCATCCCGCAGTCCTCGCGGGCCCTGCGCAGCGCCGAACCGGCCCTGCGCAGCGCCGAACCGATCCGGCGCAGGCGCACGGACGGGATGTTCCGGGAGGGCATGGCCCCACGGTGTCACTCATCGTGTTATTGCACGTACGGATCGGGAGCGGCTGAACGTTCATCCGACCCCGTCCCGATGGTGGCGGCATCACCTCGGGCCCCACGGACTTCCCGGGGTCCCAGGTGAGCACGGACCATACGACGGACGTCATGCCCAGGGGGACGGCGCATTCGGTCGCTGTCAACCACTCTGCGCGAGGGCATCCGCGCGCTGACGGGCTGAAAACGGATTGCGCCGAGGTCAGAGCGCACGTTTGGCTGGGCGGCATGGCCGAACTGCGTACCGACCGCCTCGTCCTCCGTCGATGGCGTGCCTCCGACCTTGAACCGTGGGCGGCGATGAACGCCGATCCCGAGGTTCGAGAGCACTTGGGCGACCCGCTCACCCGCGAACAGAGCGACGCCTCCGCGGCGCGGTTCCAGGCCGAGCTCGACCAGCGGGGCTTCGGGTTCTGGGCGGTCGAGGTGCGGGCCACTGGCGAGTTCATCGGCTTCACGGGCTTGGACCAGGTGGAGGCCGACATGCCGTTCACCGGAGTGGAGATCGGCTGGAGGCTCGCCCGCCCGGCCTGGGGCCACGGCTACGCCTCCGAGGCCGCGCGGGCCGTCCTGGCCCACGGCTTCGACGCCCTTGAGCTTCCCGAGATCCTCGCTGTGACAACGGCCACCAACGTCCGTTCACAGGCGGTGATGCGCCGGCTCGGCATGACCCGGGACCCTGCCGACGACTTCGACGACCCCACCGCGCCCGAAGGACCACTGCGCCCGAGCGTGCTGTACCGCATCGCCCGTAGAGCGAGGACCTGAGGGCGACGCCGGCAGCCGTCAGCGGGCGGCGAGCCAGTCGGGGCGCAGCTCGCCTTCGGCGACGAGGACGGCCGGGCCGCGCAGGAAGCTCGTCGTGCCGTCCAGGATGACGGTGACGACGCCGCCCGGGACGGTGATCTCCCAGGTGCCGGTCGTCCGGCCCTGAGCGTGGGCGGCGGCCACGGCCGTCGCGACCGTGCCCGTACCGCACGAGCGCGTCTCGCCCGATCCCCGCTCGTACACGCGCATCTCGACGCGGCCGTCGTCGAGCGGCCGGAACAGCTCGACGTTGACGCCCTCGGGGAAGGCGGCCGGGTTGAAACCGGGGGCGCGCGTCAGGTCGAGGGCGGCTACCGGCTCGTCGATCGCGCAGGCCAGGTGCGGGTTGCCCATGGAGATCCGCAGTCCGGCGTACGACCGGCCGGAGACGACCGCCCGGCCCTTCCCGAGGACCTCGGGGGCGCCCATGTCCACGGTCACGTCGCCCGTCGCGCCCAGGCTCACCGCGCGTACGCCCGCCCGCGTCCCGACGGCGAGGTCGCCGGGGGCGGCCAGGCCGGCGTCGACCAGGTAGCGGGCGAAGACTCGCGCGCCGTTGCCGCACATCTCGGCGATGCTGCCGTCGGCGTTGCGGTAGTCCATGAACCACTCGGCGCCGAGGTCGTCGCGGCCCAGCGCCTTGGAGCGCACGACGCGCAGCACGCCGTCGGCGCCGATGCCCGCGCGCCGGTCGCACAGGGCGGCCACGAGGGACGGCGTCAGGTCGAGCGAGCCATCCGGATCCGGCACGATCACGAAGTCGTTCTCCGTGCCGTGCCCCTTCACGAAGCGCATGGACCGATCGTATCCAGCGCCGTCTCGACGGGCGCGTCGTAGGGGATCCAGCGCACGCGGGGGTCGCGGCGGAACCACGACTCCTGACGGCGGGCGAACCGCCGGGTCGCCCGGATCGTCTCCTGCTTCGCCTGCTCCTCGGTCCACTCCCCTGACAGGAACCGCAGCACCTGGGCGTAGCCGAGCGCGCGACTCGCGGTCAGCCCGTCGCGCAGCCCTTCCGGCTCGAGGCGGCGTACCTCGTCGACGAACCCGGCCTTCCACATCCGCTCGACGCGTACGGCGATGCGCTCGTCGAGCTCCGGCCGGGGCACGGTCAGGCCCAGCTGAACCGAGTCGCCGGTGTCGGCGTACGACGGCATGGAGGCGGTGAAGGGCCGGCCGGTCATCTCGATCACCTCGAGGGCCCGGACGATGCGGCGGCCGTTGCTGGGCAGGATCGACGTGGCGGCGGCCGGGTCGAGGTCGGCGAGCCGGGCGTGCAGCGCGGCGGGCCCGTGCTCGGCGAGCTCCTCCTCCAGCCGGGCGCGCAGCTCCGGGTCGGTGCCGGGGAACTCCAGGTCGTCCAGGACCGCCCGGACGTACAGGCCGGAGCCGCCGACGAGCAGCGGCAGCCGGCCGCGCCCGCTGATCTCGGCGACCGCCCGGCGCGCCGTCTCCTGGTACTCGGCGACGCTGGCCGTGCGAGTGACGTCCCACACGTCGAGCAGGTGGTGCGGCACGCCGCGCCACTCCGGCTCGGTGAGCTTGGCGGTGCCGATGTCCATGCCGCGGTAGAGCTGCATGGAGTCGGCGTTCACGATCTCACCGCCGAGCCGCAGGGCGAGCTCGACCGCCAGGTCGGACTTGCCCGCGGCGGTCGGCCCGACGACGGCGATCACCTTCATCTTCCCCACCGGCTTAATTCTGCCGTTTCCTCCGGGGTGCCTGCTCCACACACGAGCGAGCGAAGCCCTGACCGAGGCTCCACGACGGACGGATCACGTTTCGGATCGACTCCCGGACTGGATCCGGACGCCCTTATCCGGCGGATCACCGCTCTCCCCAAGGAAGAGGCCCAGTACGCGAGGTAGACCGGTCAAGTTCCCCCGGACCAGGCGTCAGGACCGCTTGTCGGCCGAACGGCCGCGGTCTACCATCAAGGCGACTTTTAGGAAAGTTTCTTAAGAGTCATCCGGAGCGCTCCCGGTCACCCCGCCATCCGCCCCCTCAGAGGCCGGTCGTGGACCGGTCATCACGTGCATGCGTCAGCCCGCCGACACCGTACGGCGGTGCCCCCGCCATCTCCCGCACCCCGCCCCTGGAGGATCGATGCTGCTTCGCACGTGGCTCCCCGGCTTGCTCGCCGCAGCCCTGTTCACCGCCGTGACCGGCACCGCGGCGGAAGCCGGCACCATCCCGCCCGGTGCCGCCCATCACTCGGCTCGCCCCGCGGACACCTGCACGCCGGTCAGCACACTCGCCGGCGATCACTTCACCCCCGTGCAGATCGCCCAGACCGCCAAGAACAACGGCTTCACCGGCAACGGGCTGGTCGTCTCGGTGGCCGTGGCGCTCGCCGAGAGCAGCGGCTGGACCCGCGCGGTGCTGGTCGACTCGGACTGCAGCCGCGACCGCGGACTGTGGCAGATCAACTCGTACTGGCACTCCGAGGTGTCCGACGCGCAGGCGTTCGACCCGAACGGCGCCGCGCAGGCCGCCTACCGGATCTCCTCGTCCGGTAACGACTGGACACCGTGGACGACGTACACCAACGGCGCCTACCAGCAGCACATGGCCGAAGCCCAGCAGGCGGTCAACCAGATCGGCGGCGGTGGCGGCAGTACGGGCTGCGCCGGGCTGCCGTCCTGGAACTCCGGCACCGCCTACACCGGCGGGGCGAGCGTGTCGTACAACGGCCACCGCTGGACCGCCAAGTGGTGGACCCAGGGTGACGTGCCCGGCGCGAACGCGCAGAACGTCTGGACCGACAACGGTTCCTGCTAGCACGGCGCGCCTCCCGCGCCGCGAAGGTGCGCTCGGCTCCGGACGGATCCGGAGCCGAGCGCACCCGCTCTCGCCGGATCGGCACAGGCCAGAGCATCACAACCGCACAGTCACCGAGGCATGGATCACTCTGGAGCGCGCGTCGCCGCCGACGGGGTTCCCCTGCCAGATATGGGGGCAGATGGCCGATAGGGGCGCCGAGGGCCGGTGTCCCGGCATGAGGCCTCATGGGAGCTCGAATGTCCCTCATGGACAAGGTGAAGAACCTTCTCGGCCAGCACGGCGACAAGGTGGAAGAAGCCATCGAGAAGGCCGGCGACATGGCCGACCGCAAGACCGGCGGGAAGTACTCCGGTCAGATCGACACGGCTCAGGAACAGGCACGGCGATTCGTGGAGCGCTCCGGCGGCGAACACGAGCCCGAAGACCGCGGCAGCCCAGGAGGCGCCGATCCGACGGGCGGCCGACCGTCATAACCCGCCGCCGACCGCCATAACCCGCTCCGCCGACCGGCGGAGCGGGCCGCGGTCGTCATAGCCCGCCTCCGGCCGACATGACCGGCCATCAGCCGACATGACCGGCTGCCGACCGGCAGAGCGGGCCGCGGTCGTCATTGCGGGCGGCGGGTCCAGCTCGCGACGAGGTACCCGACGCCGTACGGGGCCTCGTCCGCCAGTAGCTCCGCGTCGAACGGGGCGTCTCCGGCCGCCCCGGCGAGGACCTGCCACGGCGCGCGGCCGGCCGCTCGCAACTCCGCGGCGAGGCCGGCGTCGAGCCCGGTGAGCGTGGCCTGGTCCGCGCCCGCCAGGGCCGTCGCCACCGCCGCGTCGAACCCGGCGGCGCGCGGATCGAAGTAGCCGGGGGCGGCCTGCGTACGGCATGCCGACCCGTCGCCCATGACCAGGAGCGCGACCGTACCGGCGAGGTCCGCGAGCTCCGCGCCGAGCCGGAGGCACGCCGCTGCGGAGGCGTCCTCGGCGACGCTCCGGTACACCGCCGGCCAGTCGCCGATGAGCCACCGGCCGATCGTCAGGGAGAGCGGCAGCACGGGCTCGCCCGGTCCGATCGTCAGGTCGACGCCGTACGGGCGCAGGGTGCCCGCCGCGTCGGCGTCGTAGTCATGGGTGCGCGGCCCGGAGCCGACCACGACGAGGACGTCGGCGTCGCCGAGCCGGCGCACGGCCTCGCCGCACGCCGCCCGCAGGCCGTCGAGTTCGGCCGCCGCGCCGCTCGCCACCTCGGGAACGAGCAGCGGCGGATGCGGGCAGGCCGCCGCGGAGATCAGCACGCGACCACCCCGGGCACGACGACCACGGCCGGGAAGAAACAGACGGCGATCAGCACGCGACCACCCCCGGCGCGGCGGTCACGGCCAGGAGAACACCCACGGCGATCAGCACTCGGCCACCTCTGAAAACGCGGTCACGGCCCCGAGGACAGCGGCGGCGATCAACACGCGGCCACCCCGGGGAGGACGGTCACGGGCAGGAGGACATCGGCGGCGGTCAGCACGCGACCGCCTCTGAGGACGCGGTCACGGGCAGGTGGAGACCGGCGGGGTGGCGGGCCGGCCGATGCCCGGCATTCCGAGCGGCACGCCCTTCGGCGCGGCGGTGCGCCGCTCCCACGCGTCGCCCGCCCGGGTGCGCCGGACGCCGTGAACCGGTCCGTCCGCGACCAGGTGGTGCGGGGCGGCGTAGGTGACGTCGACGGTGACCATGTCGCCCGGGCGGGGCACCTCGGTCTCCCCCTCGCCGAGGCCGAAGTGGACGAGCCGGTTGTCCGGCGCGCGCCCGGACATGCGGTGCGTGCGCTGGTCCTTGCGGCCCTCTCCCTCGGCGACGAGCACCTCGATGGTGCGGCCGAGCTGCTTCTTGTTCTCCGCCCAGGAGATCTCCTCCTGCAGCGCGACCAGGCGCTCGTACCGCTCCTGCACGACCTCCTTGGGCACCTGGCCGGCCATCTCCGCCGCCGGCGTGCCGGGCCGCTTGGAGTACTGGAACGTGAACGCCCCGGAGAACCGCGCCTCGCGCACCACGTGCAGCGTCTGCTCGAAATCTTCCTCGGTCTCGCCCGGGAAGCCGACGATGATGTCCGTGGTGATCGCGGCGTCGGGAATGGCGGCGCGGACCCGCTCGATGATGCCGAGGTAGCGCTCCTGCCGGTAGGAGCGACGCATCGCCTTGAGCACCGGGTCGGACCCGGACTGCAGCGGCATGTGCAGCGACGGCATGACGTTCGGCGTCTCGGCCATCGCCGCGATCACGTCGTCGGTGAAGTCGCGCGGGTGCGGGGACGTGAAGCGCACGCGCTCCAGCCCGTCGATCTCCCCGCAGGAGCGCAGCAGCTTGGCGAACGCGCCCCGGTCACCGAACTCCGCGCCGTAGGAGTTGACGTTCTGCCCGAGGAGGGTGATCTCGCAGACGCCCTCGGCGACCAGCGCCTCGACCTCGGCGAGGATCTCGCCTGGTCGGCGGTCCTTCTCCTTGCCGCGCAGCGACGGCACGATGCAGAAGGTGCAGGTGTTGTTGCACCCGACCGAGATCGACACCCACGCGGCGTACGGGGACTCGCGGCGGGTCGGCAGCGTGCTCGGGAACGTCTCGAGCGCTTCCTTGATCTCGACCTGCGCCTCTTCTTGCACGCGGGCGCGCTCCAGCAGCACCGGCAGCGAGCCGATGTTGTGAGTACCGAAGACGACGTCCACCCAGGGGGCGCGTTTGACGATCGTGTCGCGGTCCTTCTGCGCGAGGCAGCCGCCGACCGCGATCTGCATGCCGGCGTGGCTCTCCTTGACCGGCCGCAGATGGCCGAGGTTGCCGTACAGCCGGTTGTCGGCGTTCTCGCGTACCGCGCAGGTGTTGAAGACGACGACGTCGGGCGTCGCGCCGTCGTCCGCGCGGGCGTAGCCGGCGTCCTCGAGCAGCCCGGCGAGCCGCTCGGAGTCGTGCACGTTCATCTGGCACCCGTACGTGCGGATCTCGTACGTGCGGGGCCGGTCGTCGAATGTCGTGGGCGCGCTCATCTCATAGGAAAGAGTACGCGCGCCGGGCAGCGGACGGAGACTCCGCGACACCGGCCCCGCCCGCGCTCCTGCACCCGACGTGAGCCCAGACGGCACGTCCGACAGCGGCGACTCAGGCGCCGCGAGCCCGGGCGTTCAAGATCGACTTCGGTACGTCGGATATGTCCCGCCGCAGGCAGGCGCGAGATACAACGTGATCGGATCGGTACCTCATCCTTGCGGTTACCGCAGGCGTTTGACGTACGCTTTGCGCACATGACGGACAGCGGCAAGGAGGCCCGGGAGGCCGAGGTGAGTGGCGGCGGACCGCTCGTCGTACTTGAGAATGTGAACAAGTACTTCGGCGAGCACCATGTCCTCAGGGACATCGACCTCACCATCCATCGTGGCGAGGTCGTGGTCGTGATCGGCCCGTCGGGCGGCGGCAAGTCGACGCTATGCCGCACGATCAACCGGCTGGAGCCGATCGACGGCGGCACGATCCGGATCGACGGCAAGCCGCTACCCGAAGAGGGCAAGGCACTGGCGCAGCTGCGCGCCGACGTCGGCATGGTCTTCCAGTCGTTCAACCTGTTCGCGCACAAGACGATCCTGCAGAACGTCACCCTGGGCCCGATCAAGGTCCGGAAGGCGGACAAGACCGAGGCGGAGCAGCGCGCGATGGAGCTCCTCGAGCGCGTCGGCATCGCCTCGCAGGCCGAGAAGTACCCCGCACAGCTGTCCGGCGGACAGCAACAGCGCGCCGCGATCGCCCGCGCCCTCGCGATGCGGCCCAAGGTCATGCTGTTCGACGAGCCCACGTCGGCGCTGGACCCGGAGATGATCAAAGAGGTCCTCGACGTCATGACCGACCTGGCGGCCGACGGCATGACGATGGTCGTCGTGACCCACGAGATGGGGTTCGCCCGGGCATCGGCCAACAAGGTCGTGTTCATGGCGGACGGCCAGATCGTGGAGGAGAACACCCCCGGTGAGTTCTTCACCAACGCGCGGAGCGACCGCGCCAAGGACTTCCTGTCGAAGATCCTGACGCACTGACGCGCTCACGGATCTCGACGGACCCAGACCCGAGGAAGAGGAACCGCGGGGCGCGGTTCTCCACAACAGCAGCAGGGGAAGATCATGCGAGTACGTCATTTCGGCTTCGTCGCCGCCGCGCTTGCGACGGCCACGATGAGCGTCACCGGGTGTGCGGCGAAGAAGAACACCACGGTGGTCGACAAGGCCAAGGACGGCAAGAAGATCATCATCGGCGTCAAGTACGACCAGCCCGCCCTCGGTATGAAGACCGGCAGCGGGGTCGAGGGCTTCGACGTCGACGTCGCGAAGTACATCGCCAAGAAGCTCGGCGTCAAGGACGACAGCAAGATCGAGTTCAAGGAGGCCCGGTCGGCCAACCGGGAGACCTTCCTGCAGAACGGCACGGTCGACATGGTGATCGCCACCTACTCGATCACCGCGGAGCGTAAGCCGAAGGTCACGTTCGGCGGCCCGTACGTCGTCACCCACCAGGACCTGATGGTCCGCGCCAACGACAACTCGATCACGAGCGTGCAGTCCCTCAAGGGCAAGAAGCTGTGCGCGGTGTCCGGGTCGAACTCCTGGAAGAACATCACCGAGGGCACCAACAAGCTCAACGCCAAGGTCGCCGCGACCACCGTCCCGGCCCAGGGCTACGAGGAGTGCATCACCAAGCTCAAGGGCGGATCGGTCGACGCGGTCTCCACCGACGCGACCATCCTCGGCGGCTTCGCCGTCCGTGAGGGCTCGGCGGTCAAGGTCGTCAACGCGCCGTTCACCGATGAGAAGTACGGCGTCGGCCTCAAGAAGGGCGACACCAAGACCTGCAACGCCGTGAACGACGCCATCAAGGCCATGTACTCCGACGGCACCGCCAAGCAGCTGTGGGAGAAGTGGTTCGCCAAGGCGAACCTGCCCTTCGACGCGACCGCGCCCACGCCGGAAGGCTGCAGCTGAGCCGCAGGCACGGGATCGGCGCCGGTGGGCCGCACGGGCTCGCCGGCGCCGCTCGTAAGAGGGTAGGAGTGAGATGAACTGGGACGTACTCCTCGACTTCAGTCCGCTGGCGGACAACAGTGGCAAGCTCCTGTCGGCGTTCTGGGCGAACATCGAGATCTCGGTGACGGTGGGCATCCTGTCGCTGGTGATCGGCACGCTCATCACCGCGATGCGGGTCTCGCCCGTCCGGGTGATGCGGATCGCCGGCGCGTTCTACGTCAACACGCTGCGGAACACCCCGCTCACGCTGGTCCTGCTGTTCTGCAGCCTCGGGCTCAGCGACACGCTGAAGTTCAGGATCTCCAACACGTCGACCGTCAACTTCTTCTGGCTGGCGGTCCTCGGCATGTCGTTCTACACCGCTGCGTTCGTGGCCGAGTCGCTGCGGGCCGGCATCAACACCGTGCCGATGGGGCAGGCGGAGGCGGCGCGGGCGATCGGGCTGACCTTCACCCAGTCGCTGCGCATGGTGATCATGCCGCAGGCCTTCCGCGCGGTCATCGCGCCGCTCGGCAGCGTCATGATCGCGATGATCAAGAACACCACGGTGGTCCTGGTCGCGAGCTACTACGAGGCGGCCTCGCTGATGAAGGACATGTTCGAGCAGTACGGCGCCACGCTGCCGATCTTCATCGGATTCGCGGTCGGCTTCATGTGCCTGACCCTGCCGACGGGCTTCTTCTTCAACTGGCTGGCCAAGCGGATGGCGGTGGTCCGGTGACAACCGTGACGGAGACCAAGCCGGCGCCCCGGCGGGCCAAGAAGTCCGAGGCGTCCATCCTGTTCGACGCGCCGGGTCCCAAGGCGCGGCTGCGGAACAACATCCTGACGCTCATCTCGGCGATCATCATCCTCGGGATCATCTACGTCGTCGTCGCCCGGTTCGACAAGGAAGGCCAGCTTCAGGGCAAGCTGTGGAAGCCGTTCATCCAGGGCTCGACCTGGACGGACTTCATCCTCCCCGGCATGTGGGGCACGCTGAAGGCGGCGTTCGCCGGAGCCGTGCTCGCCCTCGTGTTCGGCGTGTTCTTCGGACTGGCGCGGATGTCGGACCACCGGTGGATCCGGGTGCCGGCCGCGACGATCATCGAGTTCTTCCGGGCCATCCCGCTGCTGATCCTGATCTTCTTCGTCTTCAGCGGGCCGCCGACGATCGCCAACGCGCTGAACCGCGAGTTCCCCGAGGTCACCGCGTTCACCGCACTGGTCTTCGCCCTGATGCTCTACAACGGCTCGGTGCTGGCGGAGATCTTCCGTGCGGGCATCAACGCGGTGCCCCGCGGCCAGTCGGAGGCCGCGTACGCGATCGGCCTGCGCAAGAGCGGCGTGATGCGGCTCATCCTCATCCCGCAGGCCACCACCGCGATGATGCCGGCGATCGTCAGCCAGCTCGTCGTCCTGCTGAAGGACTCGGCGCTGGGCTGGATCATCTCGTACGAGGACCTGCTGAACACGGGCTACCGGCAGATCCCCACCCAGTACGGCAACCTCATCCCGGCCGCGATGGTGATCGCGCTGCTCTACATCGCGATGAACCTGGCAATCAGCTACCTGGCCACGTGGCTGGAGAAGCGGAGCCGGCGCAGCCGCAAGAGCTCCGCCAAGACGCTCGGCGCGGGCCTGACCGGCGAGGTCATGTCGGCGAACTGAGCCGACGGAGCACGGACGGGCCGGTGGTCATCCACCGGCCCGTTCGCTTGATCTCGTATGCCTCCGCATGAGGCCGGCCGAGGACACCGCGACCAAGTTCGAAGGGACACAGCGCGGCGCGGCTGGTCATGGCGCAAGGCTCAACCGGGGATCAGGCGATTGTGACCTGTCCGTTGACGACCTTTACGGGGATCTTGATCAGCGGTGCAGGCGCCGGTCCTCCGGTCACCTGGCCGTTCTGGTCAAAGGTGGAGCCGTGACAGGGGCAACGAAAACCGGATCCGACGTAGGAGACCGGGCAGCCCTGGTGGGTGCAGGTGGCGTTGAATGCCATGAAGGCGTCCGTCGCCGGGTGCAGCAGATAGGCGCGGGCGCCGTTCGGCGCGGTGAAACTCTTCGATGATCCGACGGGGACGCCGGCAACCGCAGCGATCACCATTCCGGCACCGGCCGTCCCTGGGATCGGCGAGGCGTCCGGCGCGGTGGAAGTCGGCGACAGGCCGGCGTGGCTCACCGCGGCGCCGGACGGGCGCCGCACGAGCGCCAGGACGCTGCCGATGGGGACGGCGACCGCGGCGACCGCCGCCGCGATCATGCCGCCCCGCACGAGGGCGCGTCGCTCGACGTCGCCCTGTACGGTCACGTTCTTGTGCGGTGTGGGCCGCGCCGGCAGGTCCGGCGTGTGACGCACCGCCGCACGCAGCCAGGCCGTCACCGAGAACACTCCGCCGTCGCCCGCTATCAACAGTGGGCTCCATGCGAAGGCGAAACCGATGTCGGCTCCGTAGTAGTACGGCCGGGTGGTCCAGCTCACCGTCAGGAAGAAGCTGAGCGCGAGCACGACGCCGCCGAGGGCTGCGACTCGGGTGAACAGTCCCAGTAGGGTGCCCAGCCCGACCGCGACCTCACCGAAGGCGATCGCCAGCCCCGTGACGGTCGAATAGCGGGCACTCAGCGACACCACAGCGCCGACCGGAGACGTCGCAGCGGCGTGCAGCATCTGGGCGTGGACGCCGAGTGGCGAGGCGTCATCCAGGTAGTGCGGGTCGAAGATCTTGGAAAGACCGGCGTACAGAAAGGTGACACCGAGAAAGGCGCGTAGCGGCAGAAGCACCCACGCCGGCGACTGCAGTGGGGAATTCATCCGCAACCGAGCCGGCAAACCACTCAGCGGTCCCGTGCGGCGCGAGGTGGTGGAGGACGAGGATGACGGCATGAGGATCAGCCCTTCCATGCGGAGTCGGGGCACCAGGTAACGGCGTCGTCAGGTCAAGAGGCGATTACCCGAGTGACTTCCCGCCTGGGCCTGTTACGGAAAGCAGGCCGAGGCACATTTCGTCGCTGGTGCCGTCTCCCCAGACCACGTATCGCGGGGGAAGCTTGCTCAGTTCCGGGAGTTTCCGACGCAGCGTGGCGTCATGGGTGCAGGTGACCCGTACCGTGTCTCCGGGCTTGACGTCGACGGGTGTGGGCAGCGGCGTGAGCTTCTGATCGTCGAAGTCGAATGACGGGACGTCGAGCAGGGTGCGGGCTTTGGGGGTTCCAGGGTCGAGTTCCACCTTGATCGAGCGTCCGAGCAGGTGCATGTGTCCCAACCCCGCGTACACCGTCATGGGTTGCGGTACCGGGTAGTCGCAGTGCTGGGTGTTGCCGGGCACCGGCTTGCCTTTACTGCATCGGCTCACCAGTCGCGCCTCGCGGGAGCCTGGGCCGACACCGAAGCGCTTGGCGACGTCCGCGATGGCTGCGGCGCGGTCGCACAGCGGACCGGACTCGCCGCCGGCGCAGGGCAGTTCTATCGGCGCTTCCAACGGCACCATGGCCAGCGGCTTGGTGGCGGCTGTGCCGTCAGTCAGTCGCAACCGGACTCTGGGCTGGTCCGATGCGCCGGCACGGCCGCCGGTGGCGAGCAGGTTGTAGTGCACCTGAAGGATGAGCAGGCTGCCGGGCTTCAACGGGAATCCGACGTCCTGCTTCAGCAGCGTCTCTCTGTGATTCGGGGTCCAGGTGTCGACCCACGCTCCCCCTTGTCTCAAGCCGTCGCCACCGAAGCAGGTCCAGCCCTGACCCGGTGTCGCGGCGTCCTTGGCGCGGGCTTCTGCCGCGCTCTCGGGTGGGATCGCGTAGGTGATGGCGTGGTGCACGATCGACGGGTTCCCGGGCTCGAACTGGGTTCCGGTCAGGTACACGGGCTTGGTCAGGTGCGGATCGATCACCAGGCACCGGTATTCGTCGGTGCCACCGTTAGGGGCGGACGGCGTGTAGGGCTGCGGCGCAGTCAGGTTCACGAATCGCTCGCCGGCCCGCAGTGGTAGCGCCTGTGCCACCGAGGAGGGCATGTGCATCGGACTGGTGTGCCGGCCTCCGCCGTCGGCAGTGGTGGCGGATCCGGAACCCGTCTCGTTCGAACCACACGCGGCGGCCACCAGCGTCATCGCACCCGCTACCAGAGCGAGTATCCGCAATCGAGTTATCTGTTTCGTCATGATGCCCTTCTCAGAGTGTTTCGGCTGCGGGGTGGCGGGCGCCGATCCGGGCTGGGATGGCGGTGAGCCCGGCGACGGCGAGCACGGTTCCCACCAGGACGGCGAGGAGCCACCACAGGGGCGGGACGGTGAGGATGCCCTGCCTGAGGATCTTGTTGAGGAGGACGCCTGTGGGGATGCCGAGGGTGGTGCCGATCAGCGCGGGAAGGGCCTGGGCCGCGGTCAGTCCGGCGCTGACCTGCTGGGGGGTCGCACCGAGTGCGCGTGCCAGCGCCGACGAGCGTCTGGCGTCGAGGACCGTCGCCCAGGTGATGAAGAGCATGTTGACGGCCGCCAGGATGACGAGCAGGACGGTGATCATCGCCATGACCTGGTTCATCCGGTCGATGCGGGGATTGTCGACGTCGGAGGAGAGGTGGTCGGCCAGGAAGGAGTAGTTGGTCAAGATCGCCACGATCCCGGTGACCGTGACGGCGATGCTGAGCACGTTCAGGATGCCGCGGCGGGGTCGGCGGGAGGTCAGTCGCAGGCCGAGGAGCAGCGGGATCGGTAGCCGTGCCGAGAGGGCGATCAGCCAGGCCCGGCGCCGGGGCGGGCGGGCGGCGTCGGTCAGCGCGGCGACTGTGCTGGTACGGGCGGCTCGGATGGCGGGAACGAGTGTCGCGGCCACCGCCACGGTCAGGGCGACGGTGACGACGAGCCCGATCGTGGACAGCGTGACCGATGGCGTGTCCGGAGTCCCGACCAGCCCGGCGCCCGCACTGGCGAACAGGGGAGCGGTCAGCCATCCGGCCGCCAGCCCGGCCACCGCCGCCGACAACGCCAGGGCCAGATGCTCGGCCAGTAGTACGGCGGCGACCAGCCCGGGCGTGCCGCCGACCGCCTTGAGCAGTCCGACCCGACGGGTCTGCTCGACCATCCGGCGGCCGACCAGTACGGCGAGCCCGGCCATCGCGAGCAGGCCGAACAACCAGCTGCCGACCTGCAGTACGAGCTGTTCGTTCTTTACCACCAGGTTGTCCACGTCCCTGATCTGCTGCCAGGACGATTCGGCGGCGGAGTCACTGGTGTGCGCGGCCACGAATGCCGGAGCCGCAGCGGGATCGGCAAGCTTCAGGTTGAGGAGATAGGACAGTGAATCGGGTGTGGTGGCCAGGCGCTGGGCAGCGGTCCGGGTGAGCCACACGAGGCCGGGTGAGGGGCTCCTCGAGCCGTTGAGCCATGATCTTGGGAGAACGGCGCAGCCGGTGTTGCAGAGGCTTGACGGGTAGGCCGGGATGGCGGCGGTGACGGCGGTGCCGACGATGTGGAATGTCCGCCCGCTCAAAGTGACCTGATCGCCGACGTGGACGCCGAGTGCGTCGGCGAAGCTGCGCTCGAACACCACCCCGCCCTCGCTCACCCAGCTGCCCTGTGTGAGCGTGGGCTGGTCGACGGCGGCCGGTGTCCGGTCGCGGCCTGCCGCTATCACCGGCGTGGTGTGGCCACCGGCGTGGAGGATGGTCGAGGCGACCGGGTAGGGCCCGCTGTGGCCGGTGACGGCGGAGGCGTGGATCAGTGCGTCGGCGGACTGGCCGGGACGCATGCTGACCACCAGGTCCGGCCCGGCCGTCGCCGTCCGGGTGTGCTGGTAGGGCTTGTCGGTCACCCCGTAGAGGGCGAGTCCGACCGTCAGTGTGGTGGTGGTGACCGCGATCACCAGGAGGATCAGTACGGCCTCGGCCGGGTGCCGCCGCAGGTCGCGGGCGGCGAGCCGGAGAATCACCAGGATACGGCTCACGTCTCAGTCCCTCCGCCCTGCGAAGGCGCCGGTGGTTCCCCTGACCTCGCTCACGAGCACCCCGTCGCGCATCGAGATCAGCCGGTCCGCCGTGGCCCCGATCTGGGGGTCGTGGGTGACGATGACCAGCGTCTGCCCGGCCACCCGCAGGCTGTCGAACAGTGCGAGCACCTCCTGGGTGGCGGCGCTGTCGAGGTTGCCGGTGGGCTCGTCGGCCAGCAGGACCAGCGGGTCGGGGCTCAACGCGCGGGCGATCGCGACCCGCTGGCGCTGCCCGCCGGACAGCGCCGAGGGCAGGAAGTCGGTCCGGTCGGCCAGGCCGACGCTCCCCAGCAGTTCCAGGGCCCGCGCTCGTGCCGCTCGCGGTGAGCGTCCGGCCAGCAGCGCCGGGAGCTCGACGTTCTCCACGGCGGTGAGCTCCTCCATGAGGTGGAAGGACTGGAAGATGAAGCCGACGGCCTCGCGCCGGAGCTGCGCCAGGGCCCGTTCGCTCATCTGGTCGACGCGGCGTCCGGCCAGCTCGATCTCGCCCTCATCGGGTCGTTCCAGCCCGCCGAGCAGGTACAGCAGTGTCGACTTCCCGCAACCGCTTGGGCCCATCACCGCCAGCGTCTCGCCCTGGGTGACCTCCAGGTCGACGCCGTCCACCGCGTGGACCAGCCCTGCCGCCCTGCCGAACCTCTTGCGCAACCCGCGGGTGCGTAGTACCGGTGTCATGGTCTGTCCCTTCGCAGGGTCCGGTGTTCCCGAACCGACGATCACGCTAGGTAATGGACGATCCACGGCGATACACAGCTGGGTGGCATCTCGGAAGTGGAGCTAGGTACACCTCCACTTCGGCACTCAGGACCCCAGCGGGCCCGGTCGGTGGCCCTGCACAATGAACGGGACAGACCCGGCCGAGGAGAGCACGGTGAGTGGTGGATCGACCGCACTGAACACGGGGGCGCCCCGGCACGGGATCGGTGCCGCTGCCCGCGGCCTGGCGTACGGCCTGGCGTTCTGTGGCCTGACGCTCGCCGGAGCCGCCACTCTGCTCGCGGCCCCGGCTCTGGTCGTGGACGTTCTGCTCCCCGGGGCACCGCTCAGTGGTGGGCCGTCCAGCGGCGACCGCCTCCACCTGTGGCTGGGGCTGGTGGTCACGCTGGTTCCCTGCACCGCATTGGGCGTGCGATGGGCCGCCGGTCGGGCCGGACGGATGGCGGGGGCCGGCCTGCTGGTTCCCCCGGTTCTGACGATCGCCGCCATCCTCACCTACGGTGGCCCGCCTCCCGGTGGCGATCACGGAGCCGTGTGGCTGGCGATCCCCCTGGTCCCCTGCAGCGTGCTGGGCATCCGGTGGGTGGCGTGGGCGACCAGGTCACTGGTCGGTGCCTGCTGCGGCGTGCCCATCGCCGCTCCCTACCAGCCTGTTCCGGGCACCAGGCAGATCGCCCGCTGGCTGCTCACCGACACCGCGACCGGGCGGGACCTGCTGTGGGCGGCCGTGAACGCAGGCGGCGGCTGCGTCCTGGTCACCGCGCCGCCCGGGCTGATCCTTTACGGGCTGGGCACCATCGACGCGCTCGACACCCCCGTGCAGCACACACTCCAGTTCACCCGGCCTCCCGTGCTCCCCGGACCGCCTCTCCCGCCGCAGCCGTACATCGAGCGGCTCACCGACTGGCTGGCCACCCCGCTCAACCCCGGCGGCCTCACCGCCTGGCTCGCCATTCCGCTCGGTCTGGCCATGGTGGCGCTCGGGCTGTACCTCGGTCCGAGGCTGCTGCCGGTCTACGGCCGATTCGCCCGCTCGATGCTGGGGCCGAACCGCCATGCCGAACTGGCGTTGCGGGTCCGTCACCTCGCCCAGACCAGGTCTGACACCATCGACTCCGGCGCGGCCGAGATGCGCCGGATCGAACGGGACCTGCACGACGGCGCGCAGGCGCGGCTGGTGGCGATGGGCATGACCCTGGACGCCGCTGAAGGACTCGTCGAGGCCAGCCCCGCCGCGGCGCGGGCACTGCTGACCGAGGCCAGGGACTCCTCGATCAAGGCGCTCGAAGAGCTGCGCGACCTGGTCCGTGGCATCCACCCGCCGGTGCTGGCCGACCGCGGCCTGGTCGACGCGCTCCGTGCGCTGGCCCTGGACCTGCCGCTGCGGGTGGAGTTCTCCGGTGAGCTGCCCGACCGGCCACCCGCGCCGGTCGAGTCGGCGGCGTACTTCGCGGTCAGCGAACTGCTGGCCAACGTGTCCAAGCACGCGGGCGCCACTCACGTCTGGATCGACGTCGGTTATGCTCGCGGAACGCTTCGGATCGGTGTCACCGACGACGGCCGTGGCGGTGCCGACCCCGCCCAGGGCACCGGTCTGCGCGGCCTGGAGCGGCGGCTCGCCGCCTTCGACGGTGTACTGGCCGTCAGCAGCCCGCGCGGCGGGCCCACCATGGTGAACCTGGAGATTCCGTGCGCGTAGTCATCGCCGAAGACCTCTTCCTGCTGAGGGACGGCATGACCCGCATGCTCCGGGCACACGGGCTGCGGGTCACCGCCGCCGTCGACAACGGACCCGATCTCCTCGCCGCCGTGGCGGCGGACAAGCCGGACGTGGCCATCGTGGACGTACGGCTCCCGCCCACCTTCACCGACGAGGGCCTACGGGCCGCGCTGGAGGCCCGCCGCCAGGTGCCCGGCCTTCCGGTGCTGGTGCTGTCACAGTACGTCGAGCAGCTGTACGCCCGTGAGCTGCTGGCCGAAGGCACCGGCGGTATCGGCTACCTGCTCAAGGACCGGGTGCTGCGCAGCGCCGAGTTCGTCGATGCCGTCCGCCGAGTCGCCGCCGGCGGCACCGCGATGGACCCCGAAGTCATCGCGCGCCTGCTGGACCATAACTCCGCCACCGCTCCCATCGCCGCGCTCAGCCCACGCGAACGCGAAGTGCTCGCCCAGATGGCGGAAGGCCGGTCCAACGCCGCCATCGCCCAGCAACTGGTCATCACCGAACGGGCCGTCGTCAAGCACACGGCCTCCATCTTCCTCAAGCTCGGCCTCCAGCCCTCCGACGACGACAACCGCAGGGTCCTCGCCGTCCTCGCCCACCTGAACCGCTGACCCTCCGCCGAAACGGCCTCATCCCATCCGCCTTGACGGCCAGGTGGATGCTGATCGCCATGCCCCAGGCGTACTCCCCAGGTCCAGCCCAGCGCAGCCCAGACCGCTCTAGGGAGCGACCCCGGCGCGGGCCTGTCCGGCGAGAGCCTGTCGGCGAGCTGAGCCGACGGGACACGGACGGGCCGGCGGTGATCCACCGGCCCGTTTGCGTTTCATGATCGTGTCTGTCAAGTCACCGTTCGAGGTCCCATCAGCGTCCTGTTTGCGAGACGATTCCGATATGACCGCTCGCGCTACCGCTCCCTATGGATCCTGGTCCTCTCCGATCTCCGCCGCCGACGTGGCCCGCGCGCGACTGCGGCTCAGCTTTCCCACCATTCACGGTGATCGCGTGTGGTGGCAGGAGACCCGCCCGGAGAAGGGCGGCCGGACCACGATCGTGCGGTCCGGTGTCGACCTGCTGCCCGCGCCGTGGGACGCCCGCACGCGTGTGAACGAGTACGGCGGGCGGTCCTACCTCCCCCTCCCCGACGGGGACGTCGTCTTCGCCAACTATGAGGACCAGCGGCTCTACCGCCTCACCCCCGGTGAGCTGCCCCGGCCGCTGACGCCCGAGCCGGCCCAGCCCGCCGGCCTGCGGTACGCCGACTTCGCCCTTGCCCCCGACGCGCAGCACGTCTGGTGCGTCTGCGAGGGCCACACGACCGCGGGCGTACGCCGGGCGATCGTCGCGGTGCCCGTCGACGGCAGCGCGGCCGACGACGCCCAGGCGATCCGGGAGCTCGTCAGCGGCGCCGACTTCTACGCCTTCCCCACGCCGTCGCCGGAGGGCGGCCACCTCGCCTGGATGCAGTGGAGCCACCCCCGGATGCCCTGGGACGGCACGGAGCTCCGCGTCGCCGCCTTCGACGAGAACGGGGCGCTCGACCGGCCGCGTACGGTCAAGGGCGGCCTGAGCGAGTCCGCGCTCGCGCCGACGTGGCTGAGCGAGTCCCGGCTGTACGTCGTGTCGGACTGGCCGGGCTGGTGGAACCTCTACGAGGTCGGCCTGCACGGCGAGTCGCCGCAGGCGCTGTACCCGGCCGAGGAGGAGTTCGCCGCGCCGCTCTGGAACCTGGGCGGCCGCCCGTACGCCGTCCTTGACGACGGCCGGATCGCGGTGCTGCACGGCCAGGGCGACCAGCGGCTCGGCCTGTACGACCCGGAGACGGCCGACCTGGTCGACTTCGACCTGCCCTACACCGACTGGAAGCCTCAGCTGTCCGCCGACGGGACGAGCATCGTCGGCATCGCGGGCGCCCCCGACATCCCGTGGTCGGTGGTGGTCGTGGACGCCGACAGCGGCGAGTCGAAGGTGCTGCGCAGCGAGCTCGACACCCCGCCCGAGGCGGCCTACCTGCCGCTGCCGCGCGCCCAGGAGCTCGAGGGCCCGTTCGGACGCCCGGTGCACGCCTACGTCTACCCGCCGTCCAACCCGGGCTTCCAGGCGCCCGAGGGCGAGCTCCCGCCGTACGTCGTGTTCGTGCACGGCGGCCCGACCGACCACACGACCAGCGTGCTCGACCTGGAGATCGCCTACTTCACCAGCCGGGGCGTCGGCGTCATCGACGTCAACTACGGCGGCTCCACCGGCTACGGCCGCGCCTACCGGGAACGCCTGCGCCGCCAGTGGGGGGTCGTGGACGTCGAGGACAGCGTCGCGGCCGCCGAGGCGCTCATCCGCAGCGGTACCGCCGACCCCGAGCGGCTCGCCATCCGCGGCGGCAGCGCCGGCGGCTGGACCACGCTGTGCGCGGTGACGCACAGCAGCCTGTTCAAGGCCGGCACCTCCTACTTCGGCATCTCCGACCCGCAGAACTGGCTCAAGGAGACCCACGACTTCGAATCCACGTACCTGTACGGGCTGATCGGCCCGATCCCCGGCTTCGAGCGCACGTACGAGGAGCGCTCCCCGATCGCGCGCGCGTCCGAGGTGACCTGCCCCGTCCTGCTCCTGCAGGGAATGGACGACCCGGTCGTCGCCCCGGCACAGTCGGAGCGGTTCGCCGAGGCGATGGCGCACAAGAAGATGCCCTACGCGTACCTGACGTTCGAGGGAGAGTCGCACGGGTTCCGGCGGGCCGGCACCGTCGTCGCCTGTCTGGAGGCCGAGCTCGCCTTCTACGGCCGGACCCTGGGATTCGAGCCGAAGGACGTGCCCTCGATCGAGCTCACCGTCGACCCGCCGAGCGGCGCCGAGGAGGCCGCCGAGCCGGGCGACGCCCAGGCGACCGACTGACCCCCGCCGTCCTCGGTGCGGGCGGCGGCCGACCACCCCCGGGCCGGGCCGCGTCGTCCGCTGCGCCACTGACGACCGGTTCACCCGGTGTCGGGGCGCTCCTGCCGAGCGTCGTCTCCGGGTACCGGGGCGCGGGTGTCGTCGGCCGGGCGGGTGGTGGGGGGCGTCACCCATCCCTGGAACGCCGCCTGCAGGCCGGCCTGGAACCGGGTTCGCGCGCCGAGCCGTGTCATCAGGTCCCGTACGCGGCGCTGCAGCGTGCGATAGCTCAGGCCGACCTGCCGGCTGATCGCCTCGTCGCCCAGGCCGGCCGTGAGCATCGCCACGAGCTGGGCCTCGAACGGCGTCGGGCCGGCCCCGGGTGCCTCGGCGGTGTCGTCGCCCGGCACCCGCAGGGGCAGTGCCAGCCGCCACAGCGTCTCGAACAGCGCGCACAGGGCGTCGAGCAGCTCCGAGGAGTGGACGATCGCGCAGCTCTCGATGGCCGAGGCGTCGATGCGCAAGGGCACGATGGCCAGCCGGTCGTCGGCGACCATCATCTTCATGGGAACGCCGGACATGACGCGCGCCTGCTCCCCCGCGGCCGCGATCGGCTCGTGGTGCCCCTTCCACCACCCGTCCACCTCGAGGCTGGCGCGGTCGTAGACCGCCCGGTAGACGACCCCTCGGCGGAGCATCTCGAGCTCGACCTGGTTGGGCAGGTGGGGCTGGTTCACGTACGGCGGGCGGTCGAAGACGCGGACCTCGTGACGGGCGCCGCGCTGCAGTTGCTCGGTCCGCTGCATCACCGCCTCGCGGCCCGCGACGATCTCGACCAGTTCGGCGGGATGCCGGGTGCCCAGCGCCCGCTGGTACGTCTCGGCCAGCTGCCGCGCGGCGGCCCGGACGCGGCTGAGCTCCGCCTCGCGTTCGAGGACGAGGGTCTCCAGGGCGACGTCCGGAGGGGCGGCGATGTACTTCTCCAGCTGGCCGGACATCCGGCTCACCAGCCCGGCGTCCTCGAGCACGCGAAGGGAGGCCCTGACCTGCTGCGGAGACAGGCCGGTCGATGCCCCGAGCGCGTCGATCGACGCTCCGGGCACCTCGATGAGGCTGCGGTAGACGGCCTCGTCCGCGGAATCCAGGCCGAGAGCATCCAGCACAAAGTCGATCTTGCCAGGTCGGACCGCTCGGCGGGCCAAAGCACGTCAATGACGTGAATGCGCCGCACTGTGGATCTTCCGCCGCGACGTCGCCACGGTGATCATCCAACTGCCCCCATTCCCCACGAAGGAGTTCCCGTTGAACCCTCTCCGCCGGCGCATACGCGTCACCACGGCGGCGGGCGTCCTGCTGATGGCCGTCGCGGCCCCCGCCCCGGTCTCCGCGGCCACCGCTTCGGCGGCGCCGGGCTCGACGACCGCGGTGCCCGGATCGCGTCCCCTCACCGGTGCGTCGTCCGGCAAGCGGATCACCCTGATCACGGGCGACGTGGTCACGTACGACGCCCATGCCGACAAGGGCGAGGACGTGAAGGTCACCGCGGCGCGACGCGCGGACGGCAGGCCGGTCGGCTTCTTCCAGCGCCGGCAGGGAGACGCCCTGTACGTGATCCCGTCGGACGCGCTCGGTCTGATCGGCACCGGGCGGCTGGACAAGAGCCTGTTCGACGTCGCCTACCTGGCGCGCTCCGGCTATGCCGACGACGCGTCCGCGCGCATCCCGGTGATCGCGCAGTACGGCGGCACGGTCCGGGACGCCAAGGCGTTGTCCCGGGAGGCCGACGCCCTGCCGGCCAACACCTCCTCGCGGCCGCTGACGGCGATCCACGGAGCCGCGTTCGGCGTGACCAAGTCCGCGGTGCGGACGTTCTGGGACACGGTCGCCCCCGCCGCCGGGGACGCACAGCCGAAGGCGCTGGCCGGCGGGCTCGGCAAGCTCTGGCTGGACCGGAAGGTGACCGTCACCCTGGACAAGAGCGTGCCGCAGATCGGCGCGCCCGAGGCATGGAAGAAGGGCCTGGACGGCAAGGGCGTCAAGGTCGCCGTCGTCGACACGGGGATCGACCTGCACCACCCGGACTTCGCCGGCCGGATCGGCGACACGGCCAACTTCAGCACCGAGAGCAGCGTTCAGGACGGCCACGGGCACGGCACGCACGTCGCCTCGATCATCGCCGGCAGCGGTGCGGCGTCGGGCGGCCGCTACAAGGGCGTGGCCCCGGGCGCCACGCTGCTGGCCGCCAAGGTCCTCGACAACCGCGGCAGCGGTGCCGACTCACAGGTCATCGAGGGGATGCAGTGGGCGGCCGAGCACGGCGCCAAGGTGATCAGCATGAGCCTGGGCAGCCAGCCCACCGACGGCACCGACCCGGCGAGTCAGGCCGTCAACGACCTCACCCGGCAGTACGGGGCGCTGTTCGTCATCGCCGCCGGCAACTCCGGCCCGCAGGCGGGGACCGTCGACTCGCCGGGCACCGCCGACGCCGCCCTCACCGTGGCCGCCGTCGACAAGCAGGACAAGCTCGCCGACTTCTCCAGCCGGGGCCCGCGGGCGGGCGACTTCGGTCTGAAGCCCGACATCGCGGCGCCCGGCGTGGACATCGTGGCCGCCCGCGCCGCCGGCACGAACCTCGGCACCGCGGTGGACGCGAACTACACCACTCTCAGCGGAACCTCGATGGCCACGCCGCACGTGGCCGGAGCGGCGGCGATCCTCGCGCAGCAGCACCCGGACAAGTCCCCCGCGTGGCTCAAGTCCGTACTCACCGGCACCGCCAAAGACGACGGCTACGGGACCTTCGAACAGGGCGCCGGCCGGGTCGACGTGGCGCAGGCCGTGACCGGGCAGGTGCACGCCGACGGCGACCTGAACTTCGGCCTGCTCTCCTACCCGCAGTCCGGGCCGGTGACCAAGACGATCACCTACGTCAACGACGGCGACCAGCCCGTCACGCTCGCCCTGGCCCTCACGCTCAAGGCGCATGCCGGCGGCACCCCGGACAAGGGGATGCTGTCCGCCGACCACGACACGGTGACCGTGCCCGCCGGCGGCTCGACGCCCGTCAAGGTCACGCTCGACCCCTCGAAGGGCCCGGCGACCTGGTACGAGGGCGCCGTCCGCGCCACCGGATCCGGCGTGCGCGTCACGACGGCTCTCGGCGCGTACGAAGAGGCCCGGAAGGTGAAACTGAGCGGGCACGTCATCCCGCCCGACGGCGCCACCGACGTGACGTACAGCGGCTGGGCCTTCATGCGCGTCGACGATCGCGACGACCTGGACTACGGCGTGAGCATGGGCGCGGGACAGGACGCCGCCGCCGACGTCTACCCCGGCGCCTTCACCCTCACCACCTATGCCACCTGGCGGGACGCCGACCACCGGATCAACTCCGCGCTGGTCACCGCCCCGGAGGTCGACGCGGACCACGACACCGCCGTGACCCTCGACCTCCGCAAGGCGCGGAAGGTCAGCGTACGGACGCCCAGGCCGACGGAGGGCTACGCCGCGCAGTTCGGCCTCCGGCGCGTCCCGGCGACCGGGACCGGCTACCTGACGCTGACCGGCGACATGCCGTACGGCTCGCTGAACATGTGGATGCTGCCGACCACGAAGGTCACCCAGGGCACCTTCCTCGCGTTCAGCCAGCACCTGCTCGGCGCCCCGCCGGTCACCATGCGGGGTCGGTGGCGAGGAGCACCGGCCCTGCACCCGGAGTACCAGCCGTACTGGAAGGACCAGTCCGGCGCGGTGCCGATGCTGAACGGCCGCCTCCGCCTTCCCGTGGTCTACGGCGGCCACGGAAACGCCGCGGACCTCCAGGGCGTCGACGTTCGCGGGAAGCTCGTCCTGCTGTCCCTCGACGACATCTGCACCACCACCTGTACGGCCAACGCCCTCGACCGCGTCAAGAACGCCGCGCAGGGCGGGGCCGCCGGCGTGCTCGGCTTCGGTGGCACCGCACGGTCGTTCTTCGACCCGGCACGGTCGTGGCCGCTGTACCCGATCCCAACGATGAGCCTGACCGCCGAGGAGGGCCGGGCGCTGCTCACCGCCGTACGCGCGGGCACGGCCGACATCGACGTCACGGGCGTTCCGAACACGCCGTACGTCTACTCGCTGAAGTTCTACGAGAACGGTCGCATCCCGGACAGCCTTCGCTACTCGGTCGGCGCGAAGGACCTCGTCGAGACCGCCGGCAGGTTCCACCTCGACCGCGCGGGACGCGTCGACGAGACCTGGTACGCGACACACCGCGGCGAACCCGGCTCCCCCAGCGACCTCTCCCTCGACGCTCCCGCTCCCGGCAGCCGCACCGAGTACGTCGGCCCCGTCTCACCCGATGTGCTCTGGCAGCGCGACGTGGCGTTCACCTACGACGACCCGGGCGGCGACTACAACCACCGCAACGGACGGCAGTACACCTACGTCGACGCGTACCCCAGGCCGGGCCACCGGACGGCGGACTGGGGCGCCCAGCCCATCGTCCCCGGCGACGACCCGCCGACGGCGAGCCTCAACGCGAATTTCCCCGGCTCCCGGCAGTGCTTCCCCTGCCGCACCGGTGACCTGCTCGTCACGGCCCTCCCCGTGGTCGGCGCCGGCTCCGCGTCGAGCGGCAAGAGCGCCTTCTCGTGGAGCGCGAACGGAGTCTCGCAGTACGGCGGGAAGGACGAGCAGCACCTCTACCGCGCCGACGGCACCGAGGTGCCGCTCGTCGAGCAGAAGGCCATCCTCGGGATCTTCGCCTTCCCCGTGCCGACCTTCACCCTGCCCGAGGGCGAGGCCGCATACCGGCTCACCGACAAGTACCACACCCCGAACCCGCTCCAGCGGTACGCCACCGACGTCGAGACGGCGTGGACGTTCCGCTCGGCACGGCCAAAGGAGGGGATGACCTCCCTGCAGGACGGCCTGTGCGTGGGCTGGCTCGTGACCCAGGCCATCAAGCCCTGCGCGCCGATGCGCACCCTCAACCTGCGGTACGACCTGGGCCTCGATCTGGACAACCGGCTGCCACGCGGCACGCACAGGATCCGGATCGGCGGCTACCACGGCTCATTCGGCGACTCCAGCGCCCGGCTCACCCGCCTGAAGCTGTGGGTCACCTTCGACGACGGCGCCCACTGGACGCAGGTCGCGACGAGGGCCGAGGGAACCGGATTCACGGCCGCGATCACCGATCCGGCGGCCGCGGCGGGCCGGGACGCGGTCGGGCTGCGCGTCCAGGCGACGGACACGGAAGGCAACACGATCGACCAGACGACCCACCGGGCCTACGGCCTCAAATAGCGCCGACGGCACTGCGGGGCGGCCGGGAACGGCCGCCCCGCGGACGGCCGGGTCCGGCCCGCATGACGGAGATTCGCCGGTTGATCAGAGGGTTCCGGCCGGGGACGGACCAGGCGCGTCCGCTCCCCGCATCTGCGGCAGCGGGACGAGGTCGTCCGGGTGCGGAACGCTCGCCTGTGCCTTCGACGGGGACAAGATCCCGGGCACCACCCCGACGAGCGCCATCACGCCCGCGACCACCATCGCGTACCTGAACCCATGCATGAACGACGCCGACGACGTGTAGCCGCCGTAGTGGGAGAAGACCGCCGCGAGGACCGCGACGCCGAACACGCCACCGGTCTCACGCACCGTGTTGTTGGCACCCGCGGCCACTCCCGAGTCGTTGATCGGGACGGAGCCCACGGCGGCGTTCGCGATCGTGGGGAAGACACACGAGATGCCGACACCTGCCACGATCAGCGGAAGGACCAGGCTGCCGTAGCTCACGCCGGGCGTCGCGACCAGGCCGAGCCAGCCGAGCCCGAGCCCCATCAACACCAGGCCGCCTGCCATGAACGGCCGGTTGCCGAACCTGTCGGAGAGTACGCCGGCGACAGGTGCGACCAGCATCGGCATCGCGGTCCAGACCAGGATGCGCACCCCGGCCGTCAGCGGGGAGTAGCCAAGCCCGACCTGGAACATTTGGGCGATCATGAACAGCGAGCCGATCAGCGAGAACATCAGGAAGAAGGCCACTCCGCCCGAGGTCGCGAACCCGCGCCGCCGGAAGTACGCGGGCGGCATCATCGGGAACCGGGCCCGACCCTCCCAGAGCAGGAACGCCAGGATCAGGGCCCCGCCCGCGACCAGCGCTCCGATCACCTCGTCGCTGCCCCAGCCGATGGAGGGCGCCCTGACCGGTGCCCAGACCAGCGCGACCAGGCCGAACGCGATCAACGGCAACCCCACCAGGTCCAGTTGTGGGCGGGGGCCGTGGCTTTCGCGCAGCCGCACCATGGACAACACGATGGACACCGCTCCGACCGGAACGTTGATCCAGAAGATCCACTGCCAGGAGATGCCCTGGATGATCGCGCCACCGAGCAGCGGCCCGGCGGCCACGCCCAGGCCGGTGATGGCACCCCAGATCCCGATCGCCGTGCCCCGCTTTTCCAGCGGGAAGGCCTCGCTGATCAAGGTCAGGCGTTGATCGTCCATTCGAGATCCGACAGGCTCGCGTTCAGGTGCGCCCGCAACGACGGCAGCGCCGTGGCCACGACCACGACGTCCAGCGAGGTGACGAAGGCACCGATCGACGCCAGTATCAGCGTCCACGCCACCCGCACCGGGCGTGCAGCAGTATCCGACAAGGGAATTCTCCAATTCCGCGCATGAGGCGGGCCGCCGCGTGAATTCACACAATGGCGGTGTCGCTATTTCGTCTTCTACTAATAAAGACAAGAGTCGTGACCGAAATTCATCGCTCGCCGCGGAGGAACTGCCGACGTGCCGGTTCACCGGCCGCGTCCATACCGACGGGGCTGCGGCCGAGGAAGGCGATGAGCCGGTCGCTCGGGCCGGCCGGCCACGATGTCGCGACGGGCGCCGCGAACAGCGGGTAACGCAGGGCGTCGTTGACCACGAGGGGCGACAACGTCAGCAGATCGACGGCCAGCTCGGCCGGAATCGGCCGATCCCTGCCGCAGGCCACGGAGATGTCCCACCCGTGCACCGCGATCTCGATGGCACCGGTGATCGCGACGAGCTCGGCCGCGATCGGATGCCCGGCTATGACGATCCGATGGCTTGCCGCCGACCAGGTGTGCAGGAGCCGTCGCGTACCGCCTCGGAAGGCGGCCACGAGGTCGGCCGCCGGATCGCCGTCCTCGTCCTCCGCCTCGGACGGGACCAGGTCGACGCGTCCGAGCTCGATCGCCTCCAGCATCGCGCCGACCGAGTCATTGACGTGCCGGAGCAGCGCGTGGACGTCCCAGCCCGCGCAGGGCGTCGGACGAGACAGGCATCCGGCCCCGACCGCCTCCATGCTCTCCAGGCCGTAGTGGACCGCCCGCTCGAGCAGGTCGGCCGGACAACTCGGCGGCGTCATGCGCTCGCGGGCACGCCGGCGGCGTCAAGGGTCGCCGACAGGCCGAAGGCGCCGAAGAGGCCCGGGTCGTTGAACGAGATGATCCGCGAGATCCCCGTGTCGGTGATGGTGAGCACCTGCACGGCGTGCGCGTCGTAGGCACCGTCGTCCCCGCGCCGGTAAACCGCTGCCGCGGGCTGCCCGTTGGCCGTGACGCGGACCATGCGGGTCACGCCGGGGCCGACGAAGACCTTGTCCGCGATGAACCGGCCGACCGCCGCGCGGCCGGTGAACCACGTCCTGTTCGGAGGCATCTCCAAAGCGACATCATCGCGCAGCAGCCGAAGAAGGGCGCTGATGTCGGCGTTCTCGAAGGCCGACATGTACTGGTCGAGCAGCGCTCGACGACGAGGCTCGGCGGGCTCGGTGAGTTCGTCCTCCACCGGCACCACCTGTTCGAGCTGGGCCCGCGCACGTTGCAGCGCACTGTTGACCGCGGCCGTCGTCGTGCCGAGCAGGTCGGCGACCTCCGCCGCCCGCCAGGCCAGCACGTCGCGCAGGATCAGCACGGCCCGCTGCTTCGCGGGCAGATGCTGCAACGCGGCGATGAGCGCGAGCCGGACGCTGCCCCGGGACGCGACGATCACGGCCGGATCGGTTGTCGACGGGTCGCCCCGCGGGTCGGGCAGGGGCTGCACCCACTCGACCCCCGGCAACGCGTGGTACAGAGGCTCACCCGGGTCGTCGCTCGGCTCGCCGAGGCCGGACGGCAGCAGGCGGCGACTCCGATGCTCCAGCGCGGTCAGGCAGGCGCTCGTCGCAATCCGGTAGAGCCAGAAGCGCAGCGACGAGCGCCCTTCGAAGTTCCCGTACGACCGCCAGGCACGCAGATAGGTCTCCTGCACCAGGTCCTCGGCGTCGTGGAACGAGCCGAGCATGCGGTAGCAATGGACCAGCAGCTCAGGCCGGAATGGATCCGCCAGGCGGGTGAACTCCTCGCTGCTCGGCATCACCGCCGCCTCTCCGCGTCCGGAACGCCGTCGATCATCCGCTCAGGTGAACAGCCGATGGCAGCCGCGCCACCCCGCCACTCCCCAGGTCTCCTGTACGTCCTCACCTAATAAAGACCTGGCGGGCGGGCGAAACTCATCGCATGGTTCGGGATGGAACCCGGCAGGGCGGACAGCGCGTCGCGCTCACCTACATCCTCACTGTCAGCCCAGCTTCTCGGCCCGGGCCCGGAGCGCGGCGACGTCGTCGTCGAACAGCGCGGAGTACGAGCGGTCGTGGCGCCGACCCCCGGCGTGGTAGCCGCCGACGATGCCGATCACCTGTCCCTGCCGCCGATCGGGGTCGTACCTCCACAGCCACGGGCTGCCGCTCGTACCTCCGTAGAAACCGCCGCAGGCGAAGGTGTTCTGCCAGCGGAACCGCCTGCGGGCCACCGTGTCGCAGTAGATCGGCCGGTCCGCGGCGGAGTAGCGCACGGTGGGGTAGCCGATGACGCGAATGGCGGCCGGGAGACGGACGTTCGGGACGAGCCGGTTGGACCCGGTCACGTCGGCGATGTCACGGCCGGCCCGGTCACGGCGCAGGGTGACGAAGCCGAAGTCCTGGTCGACGTCGCCCCGGCGGACCCAGCCCGCCGGGACGTAGAGGTGTTTCGCCGTCCAGACGCCGTACGGCGCGCGCGTCCGTTCGTACCTCGGGACGAAGGCCAGGTGGGAGGCGTAGTGCGCCCGGCGCCGATCGTGGTCGTACGCGTAGAGGCAGTGCGCGGCGGTCAGCAGCAGGTTGTGCCGCGCGCTGCGGACCACGCTCGCCGTGCAGAAGTGGTCTCGCGCCCGCCGGGAGGTGAAGAACAGCACCCCGACCGACGGCACCCCGTGGAACGCGTGTGCCACCCGGCCCGCCGCCGAGGCGTGCCCGGCGACGTGACCGCGCGGCGATGCCGCCGTCCCGTCCCCGGCGGGAGTCGCCGCGGCCATCCGCGCCGGCGTCCAGTACAGCTCCGTTGCCAGCGCCTCGATCGCGGACACCTCCCGGACCGGCGCCTCCGGGACCGCAGCTTCCCGGACAGCTCCTTTCCGGGCCGGAGCTTCCCGGGCCGGAGCTTCCCGGACCGGTACATCCCGGGCCGGGGCCTTCTGAATCGGCACCTCGCGGACCGGCGTGCCTCGGGCGGGGGCCGCGTACAGGATCGGCGGCACCGCTCCGAGCACGATCCCCATCGTCAGCCCGGCGCGCAAGGCTCGCGTGCAGCCCATATCCGCACATCCCGTCCCGGCGGAACAACGCCCCCGTCGATCATCCGCTTGTAAGGACGTACGGCAACGTACTAACGCTGCGAGGGCGGAGCAAGGATCACCGCTGGTGCCGGAGAACATCGGCCGGTCCGGCGCCGACCAGCCGGGGCGGCCCGCGGCCGATCCCCCGGTGCCGCCCGGCCCCGCCGGACGATCCTCAGCGGGCGAACTCGGTGGCGCGCGACTCGCGGACCACGGTGATCCGGATCTGACCGGGGTAGGTCAGCTCCTCCTCCACCTGCTTGGCGATGTCGTGCGCGATGACCTGCGCCTGCAGGTCGTCTACCGCGTCGGGGCGCACCATCACCCGGATCTCCCGGCCGGCCTGCATGGCGAAGACCTTCTCGACGCCCTCGCGTGTCGTCGCGATCTCCTCGAGACGCTCCAGCCGCTTGACGTACGCCTCCAGGGACTCCCGCCGGGCGCCCGGGCGGCCGCCGCTGATGGCGTCCGCCGCCTGGGTCAGCACCGCCTCGACCGTGCGCACCTCCACCTCGTTGTGGTGCGCTTCGATGGCGTGCACGACGTCCTCGTCCTCGCCGTACCGCCGGGCGATCTCCGCGCCGATGAGCGCGTGGCTGCCCTCGACCTCGTGCGTGAGCGCCTTGCCGATGTCGTGCAGCAGCGTGCAGCGCTTCAGCAGCGGCACCGGCAGCTTCAGCTCGGCCGCCATGATCCCGGCCAGATGCGCCGACTCGATCAGGTGCGCCAGGACGTTCTGCCCGTACGACGTGCGGTACCGCAGCCGGCCGAGCAACGTGATCAGTTCCGGGTGCATGTCGGTGAGGCCGAGCTCCACGAGGGCGTCCTCGCCGGAGCGCACGCACAGCTGCTCGACCTCGGTCTTGCTGTGCTCGTAGATCTCCTCGATCCGCTGCGGGTGGATCCGCCCGTCGAGGACGAGCTTCTCCAGCGTGAGGCGGCCCACCTCGCGGCGTACGGGGTCGAAGCAGCTGAGCAGCACGGCCTCGGGGGTGTCGTCGATGATGAGGTTCACGCCGGTCGTCGTCTCGAACGAGCGGATGTTCCGGCCCTCCCGGCCGATGATGCGGCCCTTCATCTCCTCACTGGGCAGATGCAGCACCGACACCACCGACTCGGCGGTCTGTTCGCTCGCCACCCGCTGGATCGCCAACGTGACGATCTTGCGGGCGCGTTTCTCGCCCTCGTCGCGCGCTTCGTTCTCGATCTCGCGTGTGATCAGCACGGCCTCGCGCTTGGCCTGGTTCTCGATCAGGGATACGAGCTCGGTCTTGGCCTGATCGGCGGTGAGCCCGGCGGCCTGTTCGAGTACCCGCTGCCGCTCCTCGTCGAGCCGGTCGAGCGCGGCGCGGCGTTCCTTGAGCCCCTGCTTCGTGTCGGCCAGTTCGCGGGCCCGCTCCTCGAGGCGGCGCACCTCGTCGTCCAGCCGTTGCTCCCGCTCGGCGAGCCGGGCCTCGCGACGCTCCAGGTCCTCCCGGAGTGCCCGTAGGTCCTCCTTGAGCGACTTGATCTCGTCCTCGGCCTCGGACCGGACCGTCGCGGACGCCTCGCGGGCCTTGACCTCCGCGTCGCTGAGAATCTCCTGGGCGTCGGCGCGGGCCTTGGCCACGATCTCGTCGGCGCCCCGCTGCGCGTCGACCTGCTCCTCGTTCACGGCGACCCTGCGCGCGGCGGCGTCGAGACGGCGTAGCACGACGAGGACGAGGACGGCGAGCGCCAGGATCACGACCAGTGCCGCACCTATCACGACGTAAATCACGGCGCTGACCCCTTTCCTCGACGCTGCGCCACCAGGGGACGCCCGGTGCCGGCGATGCGACGCGAGGGGTTACGGACGCGCCATGCGGTCTCACCGGGACGGCCGCGACCGGCGCCTCCGGCGAGCGCCGGACGCGCAGGGTCAAGGGGGGCTCCGGACCGTTCCAGAACCCTGCTATGCGAACCACCGGCGTTGGCGAGCCGGGGACACAACACCTTTCACGTGGTCGAACGCGGTCAGTCCTATGGCAATCCGCACTGCGCGGAGTAACACCTCACTGCGGTAACCGTAAGCGGCCAAGAGGTAATGGGCAAGGAAAGACCACGCGTTCCGGACGATTCGCCAGATCTTTCTTGTCACGGTCCATGTCACGGCCATGTCAGGGACGGGGAACCCCTGACAAGGATCCGACTCGTCGGCCAGACGACCGGTGAAGGCGTGGGGCCGGTGATGGCCGCACGCACCGGCCGGTCCCACCGGCGGCGGCGAACGCCGCGACGGCGGCGCGCGGACGATCAGTCGTCAAAGGACAGGTCAGGAAGGTCGTCGGCGCCCTCGGCCTCGAGCGCCTCACGGACCACGCGGTACGCGAGACCACCGGAGTAGCCCTTGCGCGCGAGCATGCCCATCAGCCGCCGGGTGCGCTTGACCGGATCCAGGCCCCGGGTGCCCGGCAGTCTACGGGCGACGAGCTCGCGGGCCGCCGCCTCCTCCTGCTCCGGCCCGAGCTCCTCCACAGCCTCGCTGACCGTCTCGTCGGCGACGCCGCGCTGCCGCAGCTCGGCCGCGAGCGCCCGCCGGGCCAGCCCGCGGCCGGTATGGCGTGACTCCACCCAGGCCCGTGCGAAGGCCGCGTCGTCGATCAGCCCGACCTCGGAGTAACGGCTCAGCACTCGCTCGGCGACGTCGTCGGGCACGCCCTTGCGGCGCAACGCGTCGGCGAGTTGCGCCCGGGTCTTCGGGGCGAACGACAGCTGCCGCAGGCAGATCTCGCGCGCCACCGCCTCGGGGTCGGCGGGCGGCCCCTGTGCCGCAGCGCTCCCGGGCGTCGGCCCCTCGGGAAAGCGCCCAGGCGAGGATCCCTCGCCGGAACGTCCGGACCTCGCCCCCGTGGAACGGCGGCCGCGTCTCCGGCCCCGCCGCGCCGATCCGCCGCGGGCGGACTCGCCGCCGTCGTCCTCCTGAGCGGCGGCGTCACCAGGGAAGATCTCCGCGCCGGAATCGGCCCGGCGTGGAGCGGGACGCCGCCACCCCTCAGGAGCGTTCATGGGTCAGCCCCTCGGAGCCTCGCCAAGGGCGGCCCGGGATCACACGTCTCCCGGCTTCGGGGTCTTCGCCGCCCGCTTGGCCGGTGCGGCCTTGGTCGCAGCGGCCGCAGCGGGCGCCGCGGGCGCCGCCGCCGCGGGAGCACCCGTCGGCTCGGCCTCGGCGTCGAGCCGCGGACCCACCCCGAGCTTCTCCTTGATCTTCTTCTCGATCTCGTCGGCCATGTCCGGGTTCTCCTTCAAGAACCGCCGGGCGTTCTCCTTGCCCTGACCGAGCTGGTCGTTCTCGTAGGTGTACCAGGCGCCGGACTTGCGCACGAAGCCGTGCTCGACGCCCATGTCGATCAGGCCGCCCTCGCGGCTGATGCCGACGCCGTAGAGGATGTCGAAGTCGGCCACCTTGAACGGCGGGGCCATCTTGTTCTTGACGACCTTGACGCGCGTGCGGTTGCCGACCGCGTCCGTGCCGTCCTTCATCGTCTCGATCCGCCGCACGTCGAGCCGCACCGACGCGTAGAACTTCAGCGCCTTGCCGCCGGTGGTCGTCTCGGGCGAGCCGAACATGACGCCGACCTTTTCCCGCAGCTGGTTGATGAAGACCGCTGTGGTCTTGGTCTGGTTGATGGCGCCGGTGAGCTTGCGGAGGGCCTGGGACATGAGGCGGGCCTGGAGGCCGACGTGGCTGTCGCCCATCTCGCCCTCGATCTCCGCGCGGGGCACGAGGGCCGCGACGGAGTCGATGACGACGACGTCGATCGCGCCGGAGCGGATCAGCATGTCGGTGATCTCGAGGGCCTGCTCACCCGTGTCGGGCTGGGAGACGAGGAGGGCGTCGATGTCGACGCCGATCTTCTTCGCGTACTCGGGGTCGAGCGCGTGCTCGGCGTCGACGAATGCCGCGATGCCGCCCGCCTTCTGCGCGCTGGCCACGGCGTGCAGGGCGAGGGACGTCTTACCGGAGGACTCCGGACCGTAGATCTCGACCACGCGGCCGCGTGGGTAGCCGCCGATGCCCAGGGCGACGTCGAGGGCGATCGAACCACTCGGGATCACCTCGACCGGGGGGCGTCCCTCCTGGCCCAGCCGCATGACGGAACCCTTGCCGAACTGCCGCTCGATCTGCGCGAGCGCCGCCTCGAGGGCCTTCTCGCGATCGTTTGCTGCCATGTGAGGTGTCCCTGTCGGGTCGATGCCTGCTGTTGTCGGGAGCGACGTTACGGGGACCCGCCGACATTTTTCGAGGGCCCGGCCACCACTGTGGACAATGTCGTCGCTTCCTTCACTCTAGCCGAACACACGTTCGATCATGAACGGACGCGCCGATTCACCGGGGAAAGACGGGCTGTCTTGCCCTACGCTGAGGGTCAGGATCATGCCGGTGACCATCCTCATGTGCGCCGACCCGCTGAATCCCCGGCGGGTCGATGAGCACTTCGCCCGGGAGGCCGAGGCCGTACGCGCGCTCGGCGGATCCGTCGCGCTCATCGACCACGACGCGCTGCAGCGCGGCGACGCGGCGACGGCCGTACGCCAGGTGCCCGACGGCCTCGGGACCACGTGGTATCGCGGTTGGATGACCACCCCGGCGCAGTACGCCGCGCTCGCGACCGCCCTGGCCGCCCGGAACGTCGTGCTGGCGGTCCCGCCCGACGGCTATGAGAAGGCGCACGAACTGCCCGGCTGGTACGACACCTTCGCGGGCGTCACTCCGGCGAGCGTATGGCTGCCCCTGCCCCCCGGCGCGACGCCGGCGGCGGACAAGCTGGCCGAGCTCGTACGCCCGCTGGGCTCCGGGCCGGCGGTCGTGAAGGACTACGTGAAGTCGCGCAAGCACGAGTGGGACGAGGCCTGTTTCATCCCCGAGCTCGCCGACGTGGAGCGGCTGCACGCGGTCGTCGCACGCTTCATCGAACTGCAGGGCGACTTCCTCGCCGGCGGCATCGTCATCCGCGAGTACGAGCGGTTCGAGGACGGCGAGGCGCGCGTGTGGTGGGTCGACGGCGAACCGGTGCTGATGGGGCCGCACCCGGACACGCCGGACCGGCATCCCCGCCCGCAGGCGGACCCGATCGCCCCGTGCGTACGGGCGCTCGGCTGCCGATTCATCACCACGGACCTGGCCCGGCGGGCGGACGGGGTCTGGCGGGTGGTCGAGGTCGGCGACGGGCAGGTCAGCGATCTGCCGTCGATCGCCGAACCGGCGGATCTGTACCTGAGCTTCCCGATCAGGTAGTGCCCCGCCGGGGATCACGGCTCTACACTTGCCGGGCATTTGATCCCCTTCTGCGGAGGCTCGCGGCAATGCGCCCGAATGTTCCCCGGCGGCTCGCGCGCTCCGGCGCCGCGTACCTCACCGTCGTGAGCGTGCTGTCGCTCTCGCTCGTCGCCTGTTCCTCGAGTTCGACGAACGCCTACTGCATTGACACGTGGGCGCGGGGCGGCTCCTCGTACCGCGTCGTCTCCGACTGGTACTGCGACAACGGCGGCACGGGCGGCCGCTACCGCTGGTACTACCGGGGCCGGTATCGCAGCGGGTACGTCTCCCGGGGCATCTGGACCCGTCCGCGCGGCAGGATCGTCTCGCGGGGCGGCCGCGTGCTCCAGGGCGGCTCCCGGAAGACCACGACGCGTCAGAAGAGCACCACACACCACTCGACCGGCGGATCGACCCACCACGGTTCGACGAGCCGCAGCCGGACCCGCACCGGCACCCGGCGGCACTGAGGGTCTCACCGCACGACCGAGCCCGCTGACGGCCGAGCGGAGGCGCCACGGGACGTCGAACGCGGCATCGGGTTCCGCTCCCCTACCCTGCGCCTCGCCGGAGCCGACCCGAATCTCGCAGAACCGTCCTGGTCCGGCGGTAGATGGTGATGCCGGCGGCCCGGGCCACGACGCTGTAACCCAGTGAGGGCAGGTCCGCGATCATCGACTGCTCGTACGGCGCGCCGGTGGTCGCGACCCATTCGGGGCGGAACTGCGGGGTGGGCTCGCTGAGGAAGCGGAACACCCGGCAGCGGCCGGTGAGCTGGGGTGCGATGCGGTTGGCGGCTGCCACGTCCGCTTCGTCGGGGATGATCCGCAACAGTGCTTCAGCGGCCCTGACCTGTTCCGGCACCCGCCAGGAGGCGGGGTCGAGCACCCTCCAAAGGGGTTGCGGAACGCACATCGCGATGATGAGGGCCAGGATCGGTGCGACACGGGCACCCCGCAGTGCGGCGACACGGCCGCTCGCGCGCATCCGGGCCAGACCGTCGGCGAAGGCGATGAAGATTATCGGCATCAGCACGGCGTTGTAATGGAAGCGGCTACCCCAGAGCATCGGATTGGATGTCCAGAATCGGGCGAGCAAAGATGGGACCGCGAGCAGCACCAGCGGAGAGCGCAGCGCGAAGAACAGAGTAGGCGCGAGCAACGCCAGTATGGTCTCTTCCTTGGTCACCGGCACCGGCAAAGAGGAAATGGATCCCGCGGTCTTGTCGTACGGGTATGAATGGTGCGGGTTGAACGCCGGGATGATGACGAGGACGGCGAGCGCGCCGACCGCGACCGCGGCCGCGGTGACGAGCGCGCCGAGGCGGCGGTGCCCCTGCCGGAAGATGTACACGCCGATCGCCGCGACGATGAACGCCTGGTCCTCCTTTACCAGCAGGAGCGGCAGCGCCCAGCCGGCGGCGGCGGACCAGCGGCGGCGGGCGAGCAGTTCCACGCTGCGTGCGAGCAGCGGCACCGCGAAGGCGATCTCGTGAAAGTCGAACACGACGGCCTGCTGGATTCCCCACGACAGGCCGTACGCCAGGCCGAGGCAGACGCCGGCGCGGTGACCGCAGAAGTCGATCGCAAGACGCGTCACCGGCACCGCCGACAGCGCGAGCAGCGCCGCCTGCAGGACCAGCAGCGTGACCGGGCTCGGGAACATCCGGTAGAACGGCGCGGCGAGGACGAGTATCGGATGAAAATGATCGCCCAGCAGATTGAAGCCGGGCCCTTTCAGGTCGGCGATCGGCGGGCGCAGATGGGCGTATGAGCGGACCGCCTGCTCGAAGATTCCGAGATCATATCCGGTGCTCCGCATTTGACGATGGCGGTTCACCGAAAGCGCGGAATAGGCGGCGAACAGCAGGCAGGAGAGCAGCCGCGGAGATGACATGGCGGGCAGACTGGCCCACCCGCGCTGAATGCCCGCTGAAGCAACCTGAAGCCGATTTCAGGAATGCACGGTGCCATGCCGCCATAATGGCCCGATGCGGTTGTTGCTGGTGGAAGACGACGAACGGCTGGCGACCACGCTGACCCATGGCCTGCGGGCCGAAGGGTATGCGGTCGACGTCGCCCATGACGGCCGGGAGGGGCTGAGCCTTGCGCTGACCCACCCCTACACGGCGGTCGTCCTGGACATCATGCTGCCCGGTCTCAACGGCTTCGCCGTCTGCGCGCGGCTGCGCCGGAGCGGCAGCACGGTGCCGATCCTCATGCTGACCGCGAAGAACGGCGAGTACGACGAGGCGGAGGCGCTCGACACCGGCGCCGATGACTACATCTGCAAGCCGTTCTCCTACGTCGTCCTCCTCGCCCGGCTGCGCGCGCTGCTGCGCCGCGGCGGCGCGACCCGCCCGTCGGTCCTGACCGCCGGCGACCTGCGACTCGACCTCGCCGCCCGCCGATGCCGTTACGGCGTGACGGAGATACGGCTCACCGCGAAGGAGCTCGCGGTGCTGGAGTGCCTGGCGCGCCGGCCGGACGAAGTGGTCGCGAAGATCGACATTCTCGACGAGGTCTGGGACCAGGCGTTCGACGGCGACGTGAACATCGTCGAGGTCTACGTCCGTACCCTGCGCCGCAAGCTCCCGTCCGGGCCGGCGATGATCCAGACCGTACGCGGCGCCGGCTATCGGCTGGTGACCGCCCATGGTTAGGCGGCTCAGATCGGTGCGGGTACGAGCGGCGCTGAGCGCGGCGCTCGCGGCCGCCGTCGTTTTCGGCGCCGGCGGCTGGTGGCTCCGCGACGTCGTCCGCGCCCAGTGGCTGAACGCGGCGCGGGAGAAGGCGGCGCGCGACGCCTTCTCGGTGACCTACGGCTTCGAATCGGGGACCGAGCCGGGCCGCGGCATCGACTTCTCGTTCGCCGTCATCCTCACCGATGGGCGACGCGCCGTGGTGTCCGGTCCGGTCTTCGACGATGATCTGGATAGGCCTCTCCCCGGCTTCCCGCCGAGGGTCGGGTGGGGCATCCACACGGTCCCGGGAAAGGGCCAATTCGTCGTCGGCACCACCGACGTGCTGCCCGCGGACCGGATCAAGAAGCTGACCGGCATCGGCGGCCGGACGGCGCAGCGCCTGACGGTGTACGTGCTCGTTTCGACGGCCGACGCCAAGACGGCCGTCGCCACGATCGATCGCCTGCTCGGCTGGGGACTGCCGGTCGCCGTGCCGTTCGTCGGCCTGATCGCCTGGTTCGTCACCGGCCGGGCCCTGCGGCCGGTGGAGGCCATCCGGGCGAAGATGGCCGACATCAGCGTCCACGCGCTCGATCAACGGGTCCCCGTACCGGCCACCGGCGACGAGATCACACGCCTTGCCCTGACCACCAACGAGACCCTCGACCGGCTCGAACACGCCCACCACCGGCAGCAACGCTTCGTCGCCGACGCCTCCCATGAGTTGCGGACACCGCTGGCGGGCCTCCGCAACTCGCTGGAGATCGCGCTGGCCTACCCGGACCGAACGGATTGGCCCATCACGGTGGCCACGACGCTGGCCGACGTCGACCGCCTGCAGCGCCTGGCCGAGGATCTCCTCTTGCTCGCCTCACCCGCCCGAGCCGCGTCGACGACCTCGGACCTCGCCGGCATCGTCGAGGAGCAGGTGGCCGAACGCGCCCACACCCGTGACGGCCCCGCGTTCACCGCGCACACGACCCGCCCCGCCCTCGTACGCGAGAGCGAGACCCGACTCGCCCGGATCGTACGCAACCTGCTCGACAACGCCGCGCGGCACGCCCGTACGGAGGTGACGGCGACCGTCGCCGTCACCGACGGCGGCGTCACGCTGACCGTCACCGACGACGGTCCGGGCGTCCCGCCGGAGGATCGTGAGCGGATCTTCGAGCGCTTCGTCCGCCTCGACGACGCCCGCACCCGCGCGGACGGCGGCGCCGGGCTCGGCCTCACCATCGTCCGCGATCTCGTCACCGGCCTGGGCGGAACCGTCCGCGTTACGGGCCGCTCCACCTTCGTCGTCACACTTCCCGGCGACCAGGCGTGATCGCCGCGCGCTCGAACCCGTACGACCGAGGCCGTACGACCGAAGCCGCGCGGCCGGCCGCTGACGGCTGAGCGGAGGCGCCGTGGGACGCCGGACGCGGCCCGGACGGCCCGCCGAAGGCCCTGAATCGTGGCGTGGCCGACCCGTCCAAGGCTCGGCGGAGGCGCTGGAACGCGGCGCCACCGGGCCGCCGGAGCCTCAGCGGAGGCGCTGCGCGACGTCGAAGGTGGCGCAGACGGCCCGCCACACGTCCTTGGCGGCGACGCCGTCGGCGAGGGCCCGCTCGATCGTGCGACCGTCCAGCTCGGCCATGACGTAATCCTTGGCCACGCTCTCGGCGTAGCCCTCGCCGAACTGCTGGTTCATCCGATCCCAGAACACCGTGAGTCGCACGGTCCCCACGCTACCCGCCACTGTCGTCGGTGGACGATTCCGTCGGTGGGGCGATGCACACTGGCAGGATGACGCCGATCGACCGTTTCTCGGCCGCCACCCGTGCCTGGTTCGCGGGGGCGTTCGCCGCGCCGACGGCGGCCCAGGCGGGCGCCTGGGAGGCGATCTCCCAGGGTGACAACACGCTGGTGGTGGCGCCGACCGGGTCGGGCAAGACCCTGGCCGCGTTCCTGTGGTCGCTGGACCGGCTGGCCTCGACGCCGCCGCCGGAGGATCCGAAGCGGCGCTGCCGGGTGCTGTACGTCTCCCCGCTCAAGGCGCTCGCGGTCGACATCGAGCGCAACCTCCGCGCCCCGCTCACCGGGCTGCGGCAGACCGCGCGGCGGCTGGGGCTGGCCGAGCCCGACATCGGTGTGGCCGTCCGTTCCGGAGACACGCCCGCCGACGAGCGCCGCCGGTTCGCGACCAAGCCGTCGGACATCCTCATCACGACGCCGGAGTCGCTGTTCCTGATCCTGACCTCGCAGGCGCGCGAGGCGCTGCGCGGGGTCGAGACGGTGATCGTCGATGAGGTGCACGCGGTGGCGGCGACCAAGCGCGGCGCGCATCTGGCGCTGTCGCTGGAGCGCCTGGACGCGCTGCTGGAGCGGCCCGCCCAGCGGATCGGGCTGTCGGCGACGGTGCGCCCGGTGTCGGAGGTCGCGGCCTTCCTGGGCGGAGTCCGGACCGCGACCGTGGTGCAGCCGCCGCACGAGAAGGAGGTCGAGCTGCGGATCTCGGTGCCGGTGGAGGACATGACCGAGCTCCCCCCGGATCCGCGCGCCGAGGACGACTCCCCGCTGCAGGGGCGCAACATCTGGCCGCACGTCGAGGACGCCGTACTCGACCTGATCGGAGCGCACCGGTCGACGATCGTGTTCGCGAACTCCCGGCGGCTGGCCGAGCGGCTGAGCGGCCGGCTGAACGAGCTGGCCTGGGAACGACAGAACGGCGAGGCGCTTCCGCAGGACTCCTCCCCCGCGGAGATGATGGCGCAGGCGGGGGCGGCGCGGGGCGCTCCGGCGGACGTCGTGCGCGCGCACCACGGCTCGGTGTCGAAAGAAGAGCGGGCCGGCATCGAGGAGTCGCTGAAGGCCGGGCGGCTGCCCGCCGTCGTGGCGACGTCCAGCCTGGAGCTCGGCATCGACATGGGCGCCGTGGACCTGGTCGTGCAGGTCGAGTCGCCGCCGTCGGTGGCGGCGGGGCTGCAGCGGATCGGCCGGGCGGGCCATCAGGTGGGGGCGGTCTCGAAGGGCGTGATCTTCCCGAAGTACCGCGGCGACCTCGTGCAGACGGCGGTCGTGGCCGAGCGGATGCGCGACGGGCGGATCGAGGAGCTGCGGTACCCGCGCAATCCCCTGGACGTGCTGGCCCAGCAGATCGTGGCGATGACCGCGATGGATGACTGGCCGGTCGACGAGCTGGAGACGCTCGTACGGCGGGCCGCGCCGTTCGCGACGCTGCCGAGGTCGGTGCTGGAGGCGACGCTCGACATGCTCGCCGGCCGGTATCCGAGCGACGAGTTCGGTGAGCTGCGCCCGCGCCTGGTGTGGGACCGCGTGGCCGGCGTGCTGCGCGGACGGCCCGGCGGGCAGCGGCTGGCGGTGACGAGCGGCGGCACGATCCCGGACCGCGGGCTGTTCGGCGTGTTCCTCGTCGGGGAGAAGTCCTCCCGGGTCGGGGAGCTCGACGAGGAGATGGTGTACGAGTCGCGGGTCGGCGACGTGTTCGTCCTCGGCGCGAGCTCGTGGCGGATCGAGGACATCACCCCGGACCGGGTGCTGGTCTCGCCGGCGCCGGGGCAGCCGGGGAAGCTGCCGTTCTGGCACGGCGACGCGCCGGGGCGGCCCGCGGAGCTGGGCCGGGCGCTGGGGGCGTTCAGCCGGGAGCTGTCCACGCTGGAGCCGGAGCAGGCCCGCGAACGCCTGCGCGCCACCGGCCTGGACGACTGGGCGGCCGGCAACCTCCTCGCGTACCTCGCCGAGCAGCGGGAGACCACCGGCTACGTCCCCGACGACCGTACGCTCGTGGTCGAGCGGTTCCGCGATGAGCTCGGCGACTGGCGGGTGGTCGTGCACTCGCCGTTCGGGGCGCCGGTGCACGCGCCGTGGGCCCTGGCGATGGCCGCGCGCCTGCGGGAGCGGTACGGCGTCGAGGCGCAGGCGGTGCACTCCGACGACGGCATCGTGCTGCGGGTGCCCGACACCGGCGCCGCGTTCGACGAGACCGGGGCGGCCCCGCCCGCCGGCGACCTGGCGGTGTTCGACCCGGCGGAGATCGAGCGGATCGTCACCGACGAGCTGGGCAACTCCGCGCTGTTCGCCTCGCGGTTCCGCGAGTGCGCGGCGCGGGCCCTGCTGCTGCCGCGCCGCAACCCGGGCCGGCGCATGCCGCTGTGGCAGCAGCGGCAGCGCGCCGCGCAGCTGCTGTCGGTGGCGAGCCGGTACCCCTCGTTCCCGATCGTGCTGGAGACGGTGCGGGAGTGCCTGCAGGACGTCTTCGACGTGCCGGGCCTGGTGGCGCTGATGCGGGAGCTGGCGAGCCGGAAGGCGCGGCTGGTCGAGGTGGAGACGCCGGTGCCGTCGCCGTACGCGCGGTCGCTGCTGTTCGGGTACATCGGCGCGTTCATGTACGAGGGGGACGCCCCGCTGGCCGAGCGGCGCGCGCAGGCCCTGGCGCTGGACTCGACGCTGCTGGCCGAGCTGCTCGGCCAGGCGGACCTGCGGGAGCTGCTCGACCCCGAGGTGGTCGCCGAGGCCGACCGTGAGCTGCGGCGGCTGACGCCCGAGCGGCGTGCCCGGGACGCGGAGGGCGCGGCCGACCTGCTGCGGGAGCTCGGCCCGCTCGGCACCGACGAGCTAGTCGAGCGCGGCGTCGACGCGCGGTGGCTGGTGGAGCTGGAGGAGGCCCGCCGGGCGATCCGGGTGCGGATCGGCGGCGTCGAGCGCTGGGCCGCGATCGAGGACGCCGCCCGGCTGCGCGACGCGCTGGGCGTCCCGCTGCCCGTCGGGGTGCCGGAGGCGTTCCTGGAGCCGGTGGCCGATCCGCTCGCCGACCTGCTGAGCCGGCACGCCCGGACGCACGGGCCGTTCCACGCCGCCGACGTCGCGGCGCGGTTCGGCCTGGGCGTCGCGGTGGTGGCCGACGGGCTGCGGCGGCTGGCCGCGGCCGGCCGGGTGGCCGAGGGCGACTTCACCCCCGGAGAGCGCGGCACGGAGTGGTGCGACGCCGGGGTGCTGCGGATGCTGCGCCGCCGGTCCCTCGCCCGGCTGCGGGCCGAGGTGGAGCCGTCGCCGCCGGAGGCCCTGGCGCGATTCCTGCCGGCCTGGCACGGCATCGCCGCGCGCGGCTCGGGCCCGCGCGGCATCGACGCGCTGGTACACGCGATCGAGCAGCTGCAGGGCGCGGCGGTGCCCGCCTCCGCGCTGGAGTCACTGGTCCTGCCCACCCGCGTGCCCGGCTACTCCCCCGCGATGCTGGACGAGCTGACCACCTCCGGGGAGGTCGTGTGGGTGGGGCAGGGCGGGCTGCCGGGCGGTGACGGCTGGGTGTCGCTGTACCTCGCGGACACCGCCCCGCTGCTGATGCCCGAGTCCGCGGAGATCACGCTGACGCCGTTGCACGAGCGCGTGCTGGAGTCGCTGTCCGACGGCGGCGCGGTGTTCTTCCGCACGCTGTCCGACCGCGTCGGTTCCCAGAACGACCAGGAGCTCGTGACCGCGCTGTGGGACCTGGTGTGGGCGGGCCGCCTCACCAACGACACCCTCGCCCCGCTGCGGGCCCGGCTCGGCGCGGGCCGGACGACGCACCGGCCCCGTACGCGCCGCAGACCGGCGATGCCGTCACGCACCGGTCCGCCGACCGTCGCGGGCCGCTGGTGGCTGCTGCCCGAGCCGGAGACCGACACGACCCGGCGCGGCCACGCACTGGCCGAGACGCTGCTCGACCGGTACGGCGTCGTGATCCGCGGTGCGGTCATGGCCGAACGGACGCCGGGCGGGTTCGCCGCGGTGTACCCGGTGCTGCGGGCGTTCGAAGAGTCGGGCCGCTGCCGGCGCGGCTACTTCGTCGAGGGGCTGGGCGCGGCGCAGTTCGCGCTGCCCGGCGCGGTGGACCGGCTGCGCGCGACGCGACCCGACGCCGACACGCCGCGCGCCGTCATACTCGCGGCGACCGACCCGGCCAACCCGTACGGCGCGGCCCTGCCCTGGCCGGAGCGGCCCGGAGAGGTCGCGAGCGGACACAAGCCGGGCCGCAAGGCCGGGGCGCTCGTCGTGCTGGTCGAGGGCCGTCTGACGCTGTACGTGGAGCGCGGCGGCAAGACGCTGCTGTCGTGGGGCGAGGAGGACCTCCAGCCCGCCGTCGACGCGCTCGCCCTCTCCGTACGGGACGGCGCGCTCGGACGGCTCACGGTCGAGCGAGCGGACGGCACGTCCATCGTCGACTCCCCGCTCGCCGCCGCCCTGGAGGCCGCCGGATTCCACCCGACACCACGCGGACTCCGACTCCGAGCCTGACCCCGGCCACCGCGTCCACGCCGCGAACGGTATGCGGCGTTACGGTTGCACCGTGACACGCCCCTATGCCTTCATCGATCCGGCCGAACTGACGTCGGAGCAGGTCGCGCAGATCCGGGCCTGGCGGGTGGATCAGGAGATGTCCTGGCGCGCGGTCGCTGAAGCCGCGGCCGACGCCTGGGGATCGGATTACGGCGGCAACCAACTCGCCGGTGAGGAGCTGTGCCACGCGGCCGCCCTTGCCCTGGGCGAGAATCCCCTCTCGGAGTCCTGGAACTAGGCGCGCCCCGAGCCTGTGCGAAGGCTCGGGGCCGGCTGTTCGCGGTCAGTCAGCCGCAGTGGGTCCAGCCGCTCGCCCATCTCGCCGTCGCGGATGAGCCGCCCCACCGTACGCACTTGCCCTTGGCGGCCAGCTTCACCGGCCCGGCGAAGAAGGGGCCGGTGGCCGACCGGGTTCCCTGGCCGCCGTCCTTGACCGCGAGCACCGCGGTCATGTTCGGCTTGTCGCCGTTGGACTTGGGGACCATGGTGACGACGCAGTTCGCGCCGTTGCCGTTGTTGTAGAGCAGGTAGGCGGTCGCCTGGCCGAGGCCGTGCTGGTCGATGACCTGGAAGCCCGCGCCGCACAGTCGCACGGGGGTGTACGGGTTGGCCTTGACGGTCTTCTTGGCGCTCGGCGAGTGTGACGGCGTCTTCTTGTGCGTCGGCCGGTGAGACGGCGATCGGGCGGGCCGCTTCTTTTTGGCCTTGTGCGACTTGTCGGTGTTCGCCGCGGTCGGGGTGCCCGAGCCGTCGTCTTTGTTCATCGCGGCCCAGACGACGCCCCCGCCCGCCAGCAGCAGGACGCCTGCGGCGATCACGGCGATGATGCCGCCCATGCCGCGCCTCCTCGGCGCGGGCTCCCCGCCGTAGGCGGGCGGCGCGACCGGGGGCAGGTTGTAGGTGCCGCCGTCGGCCGGATGGTAGGCCCCCGGCGGTGGCGCGGAGGGCCCCGGCCCGTACGAGGGCATTCGCTGGGTGGGCGGCGTGCCCGCGGCGGGCATCCGCGCAGTGCCACCGGGCGCGCCGGCCGGTGGCAGGACCTCGGTCGCGCCGCCGGGCGGACCGGCGGGCGGGAGCATCTCCGTGCCGCGGCCGGCCGGGTCGATGGAGGTCCGCAGGTCGGTCGCGCCGCCGGGAACGCCGGCGTCCCCGAGGCCGGGCGCCCCTCCGGCAAGGCCGGCCGCTCCGAGTCCTGCCGCCCCGAGTCCGGATGCGCCGAGTCCGGGTGCGCCGGGCGTCCCGGAGGCGGAGAGCTCGCCCTGCCCCATCAGCACGTCCATCAGCTGCCGCGCGGTGGGACGCCGTGCCGGGTCCTTGGCCATGGAGGCGGCGACGACGTCCCGCAGCCGGCCGTCGAGGGTCCCGAGGTCGGGCTCCTCGTGGAGGATGCGGTGGATCACGGTGGGGATCGACTTGTTGCCGAACGCGGGGGTGCCCGTGGCCGCGAACACGATCGTGACGCCCCACGCGAACATGTCGGTGGCCGGGCCGACGCGGCCCTCGGTGAGCTGCTCGGGCGCCATGAACGCGGGGGTTCCGACGATCTGGCTGGCGGCGGTGGTGCCGGTCGCGTCGAGGGCGCGGGCGATGCCGAAGTCGATCACGACCGGGCCGTCGGGGCCCATGAGGACGTTGCCGGGCTTGAAATCACGGTGGACGACGCCGGCCTGGTGGATGGCCGCGAGGGCGGTGGCGGTGTTGATGGCCAGCCGGTCGAGCGCGGCGCCCTGGCGGGGTCCCTCCTGCCGGAGCTGCTGCTGCAGCGACGGTCCGGGGACGTACTCGCTGACGATGTAGGGCCGGTCGTCGGCCAAGCCCGCGTCCAGGACCTGCGCGGTGCAGAAGCGGGCGACCCGCTTGGTGGTCTCGACCTCGCGGACGAACCGCGCGCGGGCTCCCTCGTCCTCCATCAACTGGGCCTGCATGACCTTGATCGCGACGTTCTCGCCGGTGGCGCCGCTGCCGAGGTAGACGACTCCCTGCCCGCCCTCGCCGATACGCCCGGTCACCTCGTACGCCCCCAGCCGCCGGGGATCCCCGTGCGTGAGCGGCTGGACATTCGGCACGGCGGCCTCCCGATCGATCGACATGGACGCCGCAGAACCTATCAACGTCGCTCAAATGATCTGAACACGACGGCGGAACTCACCCGAAGCGCAACGCTGCGTCACGACCGGGCTGCGGCCCGGTCACGACCGGGAATCGCTCAGGCGGACGACGCGGAGAAGACGTCCTCCCGGGCGCGGTCGAGGGCGGCGAGGATCGCTCCGCGCAGGACGGGGTTGCCCTCGACGCGGGTCAGCGCGACGCGCGGCCGGGTGGGGCAGATCCGCCCGACGGCCTCCTCGATGAGCCCGGCGAGCCGTTCCCCTCCGGCCCTCCCGATGTCTCCGGCGATCACGACCAGCTCGGGGTCCAGCACGATCGTCACGGACGCGACGCCGTACGCGAGGCGCGTGGCGAGCTCGCGCATGAACGGGTCGCCGTCCTCGCCGGCGCCGGCCGCCGTCCGCACGCACTCGGTCGCGGTCGGGGCGGCGAAGCCGTGCCGGTCGGCGAGCTCGCGGATCGCGTCCGCGCCGGCGAGCGCGCCGAGGCCGCCGCCGAGTGCCGGCATCTCCCAGGTCAGCGACTCGGTGTCCTCATCGGGCAGCGGCATGCCGGGCACGGGGAGGTAGCCGATCTCCCCGGCGCCTCCGGAGACGCCGCGGTGCAGGCGGCCGCCGATCATGACGGCGAGGCCGATGCCGCGGGTCGCCCACAGCAGGGCGAAGTCGTCGATGTCCCGGGCCGCGCCGTCGGCCCGCTCGGCGAGCGCGGCGAGGTTCACGTCGTTCTCGATCGTGACCTCGAGCCGCAGGTCGCGGCGGAGCGCCTGGAGGATGCCCGCGTGCCAGTGCGGCAGGTCGTAGATGAACTGCACGTCCCCGGTGCGCGGGTCGATGACCCCGGGGGTGCCGAGGACCAGCGCGCGCAGTTTGGCGAGCGGGATCCGGGCCGAGCGGCAGGCCTTGACGACGACGTCGTGGATGACGGACACCGGGTCGTCCGCGCCGTTCGGGTCGACGGTCACCTCGGCGGCGGTCTCTCCGGTGATGTCGGCGATGCCGGCCGTCACGCGGTTGGGGCCGACCTCGAGGCCGGCGACGTACGCGCTGGAGGGCACGACGGCGTACAGCGCGGCGTTGGGCCCTCGGCCGCCGGCCTGTTCGCCGACGACGGACACGAGGCCGCGCTCTTCCAGCCGGGAGAGCAGCTGAGACGCGGTGACCTTGGACAGGCCCGTGTGCTGCCCGATCTGCGCCCGGGTGAGCGGGCCCGAGCTCACGAGTAGATCCAGGGCGGATCGGTCGTTGAGCTCGCGCAGCAGCCTTGGCGTCCCCGGGCGACTCTGCATCCCCGACTCCCTTCCGTATCGATTTGCTAACGACCTATTACTTAGGAAAGTTTCCTGTTAGTTTAGCCGCAAGCAAGTCCAGATCCCAACTTTAGGCACGAGACGCTACGTCGCCGACCGTAGAAGCGCTCCACCACCAGCGCAAACGAGACACCGCACGTCGGATACCGTGCGGCGACGCATGCACCGGTGGGCGTGACCGAAGGGAGTTCCATTATGCGGTTCACCAAGACCGCCGCCACAGCCGCCGTCCTCGCGGTCGCCGTCGCGGGCTGCGGCGGTAAGGACAAGAAGGACACTTCGGCCGGAGGCAAGGACCCGGCGAAGATCGTCGTCTGGCAGATGGGCGACGGCAGCCCCGAGCAGACCAAGTTCCTCGACGGGGTCAAGGCCGAGTTCCAGCAGAAGCACCCGAAGACCGACGTCCAGGTGCAGTACATCCCCTGGCCGCAGGCCACCCAGAAGTTCCAGACCGCGATCGCCGGCGGCTCCGGCCCCGACGTGACCGAGGTCGGCAACACCGACGTGCAGTCCTGGATCGAACAAGGCGCGTTCGCCGACATCAGCGACAAGCTGGCCGGCTGGACCGAGGGCAAGGACCTCAACCAGGGCGCCCTCGCCAACGACAAGGCGGACGGCAAGACGTACGCCGCTCCGTGGTACGGCGGCGTTCGGGCCGTCTGGTACCACAAGGACTGGTTCAAGGCGCTGGGCATCCAGCCCCCGACGTCCTGGGCCGGCCTCGTCGCCGCGGCAAAGACGATCCAGGACAAGAAGGGTGTGCCGGGCATCGCCGCGCCGAGCGACTTCACGAACGGCATCCTCAGCTTCGTCTGGGCCAACGGCGGCGACGTCGCTTCCAAGCAGAGCGGCAAGTGGACGGGTACGCTCTCGCAGCCCCAGGCCAAGGAGGCCGTCGAGTTCTACGCGGGCCTCGTCAGCAAGGACAAGGTCGCCCCGGACAAGTACGTCGGCAAGAACGAGCTGCAGGGCCCCCAGCAGGACTTCGCGCTCGGCAAGGTCGGCATGTACATGGACGGCAGCTGGGCCCTCCCGCAGTTGCAGAAGGTCAACGGCAAGGACTCCGCGAACTGGGGCGTCTTCCCGATCCCGGGCAAGAACGGCGGTCTCGCACCGGTCTTCTCCGGCGGCTCCGACCTGGCGGTCTGGAAGGACAGCAAGTACAAGGACGTCGCGTTCGACTACCTGACCATCCTGGACAGCAAGAAGAACGCGCAGGCCTTCGCCTCCACGCTGAAGTTCCTGCCGCAGTTCACCGACGTCCTGCAGAGCGCGACGTACAAGAACGACCCGATCATGGGCCCCTTCGCGCAGGCCGCCGCCGGCGGCGTCAAGTTCACGCCCACGAGCAAGGGCTGGGCCGACTACGAGGGCGCCAAGAAGGTGCTGCCGAACGCCGTCAAGGCCATCATGCAGGGCAAGTCCCCCGACGATGAGCTGAACAAGGCCGACCAGCAGGCCGGTTCCCTGCTCAACCAGTAAGGGACCGCTCCATGCTCGACACCGCTCAGCCGGTGCGGCGGGCGCCGGGCCGGGACACCACCCGCCCGGCCCGGCGTCGCCGCCGCCCACGCTCCGGGCCGTACCTGCTCATCCTGCCGGCGCTCCTGGTCATCGGCGTGCTGCTGATGTGGCCCGTCTTCCAGATCGGCCGGATGTCGTTCGAGAAGGTCGGCGTGCGCCAGCTCCGCGGGGAGCCGGCCGAGAACGTCGGCCTCGCCAACTACCGGCAGATCCTCGGCGACGGGTTCTTCTGGACCACGTTCCGGCACACGGTCCTGTTCGCGGTCGTCGCGGTGACCGCGACCCTGCTGATCGGGACGCTCGTGGGCCTGCTGATCAACCGGCTCGGCAAGAGGATGTCGGCCTTCGTCGCGGGAGGCGTGCTGATCGCGTGGGCGACCCCGCCGATCACCGCCGCGATCATCTTCTCCTGGCTGTTCGGCACCACCGGCGGCCTGGTCAACTGGTTCCTCGACCTCCTGCCGGACGCGCTGGTGGGATCGGGCTGGGCGAACTACAACTGGTTCGCCACGCCGTTGCCCACGTACACGGTCCTGACGATCTGCGTCGTGTGGATGTCGTTCCCGTTCGTCGCGGTCTCGGTGCTCGCCGGGCTGCGGACGGTGCCGGGCGAGCTGTACGAGGCGGCCCGCGTCGACGGTTCCAGTCCGTGGCAGAGCTTCTGGCGGATCACCTTCCCGCTGCTGCGCCCGATCTTCAGCGTCCTGATGGTGCTCTCGGTGATCTGGGACTTCCGCGTGTTCACCCAGCTCTTCGTCATGTCGGGCCTGGCCAACCGCGACGCGTTCAACCTGTCGCTGTACGGCTACTCCGAGGCGTTCGGCTCGCTCAACGCCAGGTACGGCCTCGGCTCGGCGATCGCCGTGGTCCTCACTCTGATCGTGCTGGTCGTCACCGCGATGTACGCGCGGATGGTCATCCGTCAGGAGGGGACGGCATGAGGGCCCCGCTGTGGCGCCGTGTCGCGCTGAACACCGCCGGCATCGCCGTGTTCCTCGTGTCGGCCTTCCCGGTGTTCTGGATGATCTCCACGGCGTTCAAGCCGAACGGAGAGATCTTCAGCTCAACACCGCACCCGCTGCCGGAGCACCCGACCTTGGGGCACTTCCGCGTCGTGGTGGACGGCGGGGTCGCCGGGGTCTCCTTCTGGGACTACTTCGTGAACAGCGCGGTCGTGGCGATCGCGACCGTGGCGATCTCCGGGCTGCTCGCGCTCCTCGCGGCGACGGCCGTGGCGCGGTTCCGGTTCCGGTTCCGCACGACCTTCCTGATCATGCTGCTCGTCGTGCAGATGATCCCGTGCGAGGCGCTGGTCATCCCGTTGTTCGTCGATCTCAAGCGGATGGACCTGCTGAACAGCCTGGTCGGCCTGATCGCCGTGTACGTCGGGTTCGCGCTGCCGTTCGGCATCTGGATGCTGCGCGGATTCGTCGCGGCCGTGCCCAGGGAACTGGAGGAGGCCGCGGCACTCGACGGCGCCGGGCCCCTGCGGATCTTCTTCCGGGTACTGCTCCCCCTCGTCGCGCCCGGTCTCGTGGCGACGAGCGTCTTCTCCTTCATCACCGCCTGGAACGAGTTCGTGTTCGCCTTCACATTCCTCAAAGACCAGGACAAGGCCACCTTGCCCATCATGTTGCAGTTCTTCTTCGGCCGATCCGGAAACGATTGGGGCCCGATCATGGCGGCGTCCACGCTGCTCACCCTGCCCGTCGTCGCGTTCTTCCTCCTCGTGCAGCGCCGGATGGTGTCCGGCCTGGTGGCAGGGGCGGTGAAGGGATGAGCGACCCGTCTCTCGAGCGCCTCGCGAACGCCACGCTGCTGGCCCCCTTCCCGGGCGCCACTCCGCCGCGCTGGGTCCTGGAGGGCCTGGAGCGGGGCATGAGCGGAGTGACCCTCTTCGCCATCAACGGCAACGTGCCGGGCACCCGCGAACTGGCCGAGCTCACCGGGGCGTTGCAGGGGCACGCCGATCCGTTGATCTCCATCGACGAGGAGGGCGGCGACGTCACGCGGCTCGCGCATGACACGGGCAGCCCGTACCCGGGCAGCGCCGCGCTCGGCGCCCTGGACGATCCCGCCGTCACCCGGCGGGTCTACCGCTCGCTCGGCGCCGAACTGCGGGAGGTGGGGGTCAACTTCGACTTCGCCCCGTCCGCGGACGTCAACACCGCCGACGACAATCCGATCATCGGGACCCGGGCGTTCGGCTCCGACCCCGAGATCGTCGCGCGGCACGTCGCCGCGGCGGTCGCCGGGCTGCAGGAGGCCGGGGTCGCCGCGTGCGCCAAGCACTTCCCCGGCCACGGCGCGACGTCCCAGGACTCCCACCTGGAGATCCCGACGGTGGACGCCGACCTGTCGCTGCTCGAACGGCGCGAGCTCGTGCCGTTCCGCGCCGCCATCGAGGCCGGGGTCGCCTCCATCATGACCGGCCACCTCCGCGTTCCGGGCCTCACCGGCGACACTCCCGCGACCCTCTCGCACGCCGCGGTCACCGGGTTGCTGCGCGGTTCCCTCGGGTACACGGGGCCGGTCGTCACCGACGCCCTGGACATGCGCGCCGCCAGCGATGCGATCGGCATCCCCGAGGCGTCCGTCCATGCCCTCCTGGCGGGTTCGGACCTCCTGTGCCTGGGCCCGAAGGAGTTCGAGGACAGCGTGCGCGCCATCCGCGAGCACATCGTCGAGGCCGTACGCCAAGGTCGGCTGCCCGGCGAGCGCCTCGAGGAGGCCGCGGCGCGGGTCGCCGAGCTCAAGGCGTGGCTCGCCGGCGCCGGGACCGCCGAGGTCGACCGCGCCGTCGGGCTGGAGGCCGCCCGCCGGGCCATCCGGGTCACCGGCACCCCCTCGGTCTCCCCGAACCCCTTCATCGTCGAGATCCAGGCGCCGTCGAACATCGCGGTCGGTCCGGTCCCCTGGGGTTTCGGCCCCTGGGCGTCGGACGTGGTGCCCGTGGAGGCCGGCGACGTCGACCCCGACGGTCTCTTGGAACGTGCCCACGGGCGTCCGCTCGTCATCGTCGTGCGGGACGCGCACCGGTACCCCGGGCACCGCGCGCTCGTCTCGACGCTGCTGACCGCGCGACCGGACGCCGTCCTGGTGGAGATGGGACTGCCGGTGTGGCGGCCCGAGGGGGTGGCGTACGTCGCGACGTACGGGGCGACACGCGCCAACGCCCAGGCCGCCGCCGAAGTGATCGGCCTGCTGCAACCGGTCTCGGGGGACGCCCTGACCTGAATCCAAGGACCGAAACAGTGGCATGTTGGTGAAAAAAACCCGAAGACCGATCGGAAAACCGGGATGCCTGGCGTGATCAGTTCCACCGAGGCGGGATAATCAGAGCATGCGATTGTCCGCCCGGGTCGATTACGCGTTGCGCGCGGCCGCCGAGCTAGCGGTCGGCGGTGAGCGCCCCGTGACAGCCGTGCAGCTGGCCGAGGCTCAACAGATTCCACCGAAGTTCCTCGAGAACATCCTCAGCCAGCTGCGCCGTTCGGGTCTCGTGCGCAGTCAGCGCGGGCCGGAGGGCGGCTACTGGCTCGCCCGGCCGGCGGACCAGATCTCGCTCGCCGACATCATCCGGGCCATCGACGGCCCGCTCGTCGGCGTGCGCGGCGAGCGCCCGGAGCACCTGGGGTACGAAGGCCCGGCGCGCGCCCTGCAGGTCGTGTGGATCGCGCTGCGGGCCAGCGAGCGGGCCATCCTCGAGCAGGTGACCCTCGCCGACGTGGCGTCCGGCGAGCTGCCGCCCGCCGTGCACCAGCTGACCGAGGACCCCGCGGCCTGGGACTCCCCCGCCTTCCGGAGCTGATCTCGGGCCGGGAGGCGCGATGCCGGAAGGGGACGTCGTCTGGGCGGCCGCGAAGCGCCTGCACGAGGCGCTCGCGGGGCGCGTGCTCACGCGTAGCGCCTTCCGCGTGCCGCGCTACGCCACGACCGACCTGACCGGCCGCTCGGTCCTCGAGGTGGTCGCCCGGGGTAAGCACCTGCTCATCCGGGTCGACGGCGACATCACCGTGCACACGCACCTGCGGATGGAGGGCACCTGGCGGATCCTCCCCGCGGGCCCGCGGGGAGGTCGGTCGGGGCGGGTCGGTCGGGTGAAGGCTCACGACCATCGGCTGCGGCTCGTCCTGGCGAACGCCGAATGGCAGGCCCTCGGGTTCTCCCTGGGCATGGTCGACGTCGTGCGGACCTCCCGGGAGGATCAGGTCGTCGGCCACTTGGGCCCCGATCTGCTCGGCCCGGACTGGGACCCGGCCGAGGCCGTTCGCCGCCTGCGCGAGGACCCGGAGCGGGCGATCGGCGAGGCGCTGCTCGACCAGACCCGGCTCGCCGGCATCGGCAATCTCTACAAGGCGGAGACGCTGTTCCTGCGGGGCGTGGACCCGTGGTGTCCCGTCGGCGAGACCCCCGACCTGGAGGCGCTGGTCGAGCTCGCCCGCCGGCTGATGGACGCCAACAAGGACCACGTGGGTCAGGTCACCACCGGCGACCGCCGACGCGGTGCCGAGACCTGGGTCTACGGGCGGGCCGGCCGACCCTGCCGGCGCTGCGGGACGCCGATCCGGCGGGCGGACCAGGGCGACCGGCCCGAAGAGCGGATCACGTTCTGGTGCCCCTCCTGCCAGCCGCGGCGCGATCCACCGGCATGAAAGCGTCATGGCAGCGAAGATCCTCCGCTGCCATGACGTCTTCGGGACCGTAGCCCCTCGCTCAGCGCCGCTGGACCTCGAACATCCAGTGCTGCTTCTCCAGGTCCTGCGCGACCGTGATCAGCAGGTCCTGCGTGACCAGGTCCGACTCATCGGTGGTCTCGATGCGGGCCCGGAACCGCTGGATCATCTCGGCGAGCATGTCGGTGATCGCGGCGACCACCTTGTCGTCGTGCAGGTAGCCGGCGTCCAGCTGGTGGACCTTGGACGCCTCGGCCACCGTACGCGCCCGGCCGTCCGGGTTGAAACCGATCGCCACCGCCCGCTCGGCCACGATGTCCGCGTGGTCGCGCGCGATGGCGACGACCTCGTCGAGCTGCAGATGGATGGAGCGGAAGTGGCGCCCGGTGAGATTCCAGTGCGCCTGCTTGGCCAGCAAGTGCAGGTCGATCAGGTCTACCAGTGACTCCTGCAAGGCGGCGCCGGTGACCTTCCGCGCCTCGTCGGATAGCGGGCTCTTCACGGTCGACATCGCCAGGTCCCTCCCGAATCACATCTCTTCCCCTGTCAGAGGCGACCCTTCCCGGCGGGACGCGGGGTAATCGTGATTCCCGCCGCAGGGGCTGGGAGCCGAACGCCGCAGTTCACGGAGCCTACGGGCCCATGGGACGAGACGGCCGCACGGCGGGGCCGGCGCGGTCGCCGGACGCGAACGCCCCGGCCGCGGACTTCCGCGACCGGGGCGCCTGTGCGTCTGGAAGGGGTGTCAGGCCGCGACCATGTCGCCGCGAAGGGCGTTCTCGATCGTCTCTGGGGTGGCGGGGATGGCGTCGGCCGAGATCCGATCGCCGTCGAGCCGCTCGTGCTCCGGCGGCGCACCGGCCATCACCGGCTCCTGCTGCAGCTCGGCCAGCGCCAGCTGGTCGGAGACGTCCCGCAGCACGTGCGAGAGCGGCACGCCGAGGGCTTTGCAGATCGAGGCGAGCAGCTCCGAGGAGGCTTCCTTCTGTCCCCGCTCAACCTCGGACAGATAACCCAGCGACACGCGGGCCGCCGCGGAAACTTCCCGGAGGGTACGGCCTTGGCGCAGCCGCAGCTGCCGGAGTACGTCGCCGAGCAGCTGACGAAGCAGGACCATGTCTCGCTCCCTCCGTGTGTCCTGACTCATCTACCGGTTCCACCGTACCTGTCTTCACGATGCACGTGGCAGACCGAAACTTTCATGTTCGCTTCCAACGTAACGCTGTAATCACCCCGGCTCTTCCCCGTCGCCCGCCGTGACGGACCAACGCTCGCAGGATTCCAGTGTGAGCAGATGACGGCGCAACAGGTCAAGTGCATGGACGACCGTCATCCTGCGGATCGGGCCGCGGGCGCGCTCACCGTCGCCGCTGACCGGGAGCCGGACCGATTTAACCCTCGGATCACCGCCGGAATCGGCCACCGCGACGTGCACGGTGCCGACCGGCTGCCCATCCTGCGGATCCGGCCCGGCCACCCCCGTCACGGCGACTCCGTAGGACGCGCCGAGGCGCTCGCGGACACCGGCCGCCATCGCGGCGGCGACGTCGGGGTGAACCGCTCCGTGGGCGGCCAGCAGGTCCGCCGGCACGCCGAGGAGCAGATGTTTGAGGGGAGTCGCGTACGCGACCACACCTCCTAGGAACGTCGCCGAGGAGCCCGGCATTCCCGTGAGCTCCGCGCCGAGCAGGCCGCCGGTGAGGGACTCGGCCGCGGCGACGGTGGCGTTCCGCTCGGCCAGGAGACGGTGGACCACGCGGTCCAGGGTGACGTCCCCCTCGGCGTACACGGCGCCGCCGAGCAGCTCCCGCGCCATCGTCGCGGCCTCGGCCGCGCGTTCCCCGGCGTCGGCCTCGATCCGCACCCGGACCTCGCCCGCGGACGGGTAGTAGGCGACGCGTACGCCGGGGAGCGCCTCGACCGGCGCCAGCCGCCCCGCCACCACCGACTCCCACACCGTCGCGGTGCGCAGCACGTGGGCCGGCACCGGCGTGCCGTCCAGCTCGGGCAGCACCGACTCCTCGACGATGGCGCGCATCTCGTGCGGCACGCCCGGCACCGCGTACGCGACCCCGCCCGGCAGCGTCAGGCGCAGGCCCGGCGCCGTACCGGCCGGGTTGGGCAGCACCCGGGCACCCTCGGGCACGTCGGCCATCCGCAGCGCCGACTCCCGCAGCGGGACGCCACGGGTCGCGGCCCGCTCCCGCAGCCGTGCCTCGAGGATCGGGTCGCGGCGCAGGCCGACCCCGGCCGTACGGGCCAGAGCGTCCCGTGTCACGTCGTCGACGGTGCCACCGAGGCCGCCGGTCACGATCACCGCGTCGGCGCGCTCGACGGCCTCCTGAAGCGCCCTGGTGATCGTTTCGATGTCGTCGGGGACGACCACGTTACGGATGACCTGGACGCCCGCCTCCGTGAGGCGGCGGTCGAGCCACCCGGCGTTGCCGTTGACCGTGTCGCCGCGCAGTAGCTCGTCACCGACCGTCAGCAGCTCGACTCGCACGCCCGTCCTTCCAAAGTTTCCAGGCCTTGACGACGTAGTCGAGGCCGGTGACGACGGTGACCACCGTGGCGGCCCCCATGACGATCCAGCGCAGCGGGTCGATCGGACCCGGCATGATGTACAGCCCGATCGCGATCACCTGCAGCATGGTCTTGAGCTTGCCGCCGCGGCTGGCGGCCATGACGCCGTACCGGATGACAACGAACCGCAGCAGCGTGATCCCCAGCTCGCGGACCAGGATCACGATGGTCACCCACCACCAGAGCCGGCCGAGCAGCGAGAGGCAGATCAGCGCCGATCCGGTGAGCGCCTTGTCGGCGATCGGGTCGGCGATCTTGCCGAAGTCGGTGATGAGGTTGCGCCGGCGGGCGAGCTCCCCATCGAACCGGTCGGTGAGCGACGCCACGATGAACAGCGCGAGCGCGGCGATCCGCCACCAGGTGCCCTCGAGGAACATCAGCCAGACGAAGAACGGGACGAGCACCAGGCGCACGACGGTCAGGACGTTCGCGATGTTGAGCACGCCCGCCTGCGGGGCCGCCGGCGGGGTGATCGGGTCGTCGCCGGCGGAGGTCGTCATGGCCCGTCCACGACGGCGAGAAGGTCGACGCCCATCGCCTCGACCACGCGGGCCCGGACGATCCGCCCGACCGGCGCCTCTCCCTTGAGGGTCACGCCGCCGTCGATCTCGGGGGCCTGGTGGGCGGCCCGGCCCTCGCCGGGCTCCTCGACCAGCACCTCCACGACCGAGCCGATGCGCTCTTCGGCGCGCTGGGCCGTGAGCTCCTCGGCGAGCGAGGACAGGTCGGCGACCCGGGAGTCGATCTCGGCGGCGTCGAGCTTGCCGTCGAAGCCGACCGCCTCGGTCCCCTCCTCGTCCGAATAGCCGAACACACCGATCGCGTCCAGCCGGGCGGCGCTCAGGAACTGCGCCAGCTCGTCGACGTCCCGCTCGGTCTCGCCGGGGAACCCGACGATGAAGTTGGACCGCACGCCGGCCTCCGGGGCGAGCGCGCGGATCTGCTCGAGCAGGCCGAGGAACCGCTCGCGGTCCCCGAAGCGCCGCATGCGGCGCAGCAGCGGGCCGCTGGCGTGCTGGAAGGACAGGTCGAAGTACGGCGCGACGCCGGGCGTCGTGGCGATGGCCTCGATCAGCCCGGGACGCGTCTCCGCGGGCTGGAGGTAGCTCACCCGGACGCGCTCGATCCCCGGGACGGCGGCGAGCTCCGGCAGCAGCGTCTCGAGCAGCCGGAGATCTCCGAGGTCCTTGCCGTACGAGGTGGAGTTCTCGCTGACGAGGACGACCTCGCGGACGCCCTGGGAGGCCAGCCAGTGCGCCTCGTCGAGGATCTCGGTGGGGCGGCGCGAGACGTACGCCCCGCGGAAGGCCGGGATGGCGCAGAACGAACATCGCCGGTCGCAGCCGGAGGCGAGCTTGAGGGGCGCGGCCGGACCGCCGCCCAGCCGGCGGCGCATGACGCGCGGGCCGCTCGCGGGGGCGACGCCCTCGGGCAGGTCCGGACCGGAGTCCGCCGGCGGCACGGGGCCGGCGGTCACGGTGCCGTGACCGGGCACCTGGACGTCGGCTCCGGACCGCTCCACCGGGCTGAGCGGCAGCAGCTTGCGGCGGTCCTGCGGCGTGTGGGGCCGGTGTCGGCGCCCGGCCATGACGTCGTCGAGGCGCTCCCCGATCGCGGCGTAGTCGTCGAAGCTCAGGACCGCGTCGGCCTCGGGCAGCGACTCGGCGAGCTCCGCGCCGTAGCGCTCGGCGAGGCACCCGGCCGCCACGACCTTCGCGCCGGAGTCGGACGCCGCGAGCAGGGTGTCGATCGAGTCCTTCTTCGCGGCGTCGATGAAACCGCAGGTGTTGACGAGGACCACCGAGGCGTCGCCGGATTCGTCGAGCGTCCAGCCCGCACTCTCCAGGCGGGCCGCGAGCTCCTCGGAGTCGACCTCGTTGCGGGCGCAGCCGAGAGTGACGAGGGAGACGGTGCGGCGATCCGCCGAATCGGTGGAATGGTCGGCGGTGCTCACGCGCGCCGCTCCCTTCTCGCGGGGCGCGCGCCAGGCGCCGTCGCGGGCTCAGTACGCGGGCTGGACATGCTCCATACGGTACTGGCCCTCAGGAAGCGGACGGCCCTCAGCGTCTTCGATCAGCTCAGTGATCCCCGGTGTCGCCCGGGGATGTGAGCCGATCTCGCTGATCCGTGCCGGTGCCGCTGAGGAAGCGCATGTGGCCGGACGGGAGGCCGGCCGAGGTGACGACCGGCCGGTCAGCCCTTCTGGGGATCTCCTGGGCCGAAGTTGAGCCGGACGACCTGGCCGTCCTGTCCGGGCGAGCCGACATTCTTGCCGTTGACGGTCAGGTGCACGCCACCGCCGTTGCCGATGACCAGGCTGATGCGCTTCTTGGCCGTCCACTCCTCGGACTGGCCGGGGCGGATGACGCCGCTGAACAGCTGCTTGCCCTTGGAGTCCTGGACGCTGAGCCAGCTCGCCCGCTTGGCCTTGAGGCGGACGGTGACCTCCTTGCGCGGTGCCTGGGCCACGGCCCCGCTGTGCGTCGGCCGGACCGCGGCCTGGGTCGGGGCGGCCGGCGCGGCGGCCCGCTCGGCGGACTTGTGCCGCTCCTCACCGGTCGCGACCCGGAAGATCCCGTAGATCACGACGATGGCCAGGGCGGCCGCCATGGCTGCGCTCCAGTTCGGCGAGCGCCGCTCGAGGATCTTGACCGGGGTCTTGGCCTCGAACACCTCCCTGGCCGAAACCGCCTGCGGCGACCCGCCGTGCGCGTCGTCGTACTCCTGGACCAGCGGCTCGGGATCGATCCCGATGGCGTGCGCGATGCTGCGGATGTGCCCGCGGGAGTAGAAGTTGCCGCCGCACATGCTGAAGTCGTCGCGTTCGATGGCGTGGATGACCGTCTCGCGGATGCGGGTACGGCCGGCGACCTGCGGGACGGTGAGACCTGCCTCCTCGCGGGCCTTCGCGAGGGTGCCACCGATCGTCACGGCACCTCCTTCATCGGCACCGTGACCAAGGGTGCTGTGCTGAACGGCTCCCTCAACCGGCTCGGTCACGGCACTTCCCTCGTCGGCGCCGTGAGCAAAGGTGCTCGGCTGAATGGTTCCCTCGCTTCGCTCGGTCACGGCGCCTCCTGGGAACCTCGTGGCGGTGTTCAGGTGCCACGCCGCCGGTCGCCTCCCGCTCCGCGATCATTCTATGAAGGCCAGACATGAGACGCGACGAGCAACGCGGTATAAGTCAGCTACCCCAAGATCTCGATCGCTACTCACCGCGAAGGGTCGCCAACACACCTGGCAGGTCATCGGGTTTGACCAGGACGTCACGTGCCTTCGACCCCTCGCTGGGTCCCACTATGTCGCGGCTTTCCAGCAGGTCCATGAGGCGGCCCGCCTTGGCGAACCCGACGCGCAGCTTCCGCTGCAGCATCGAGGTCGAGCCGAACTGTGTGGAGACGATGAGCTCGGTCGCCTGGATGAGGAGATCGAGGTCGTCGCCGATGTCCTCGTCGATCTCCTTCTTGCGCGTCTCCGCGACCGAGACGTCCTCGCGGTAGTCGGGCTCGGCCTGCTTCTTGCAGTGCTCGACGACCTCATGGATCTCCTTCTCGGAGACGTAGGCGTTCTGCAGCCGCATGGGCTTGCTCGCGCCCATCGGCAGGAAGAGGGCGTCACCCTGGCCGACCAGCTTCTCCGCTCCGGGCTGGTCGAGGATGACGCGGCTGTCGGCGAGGCTGGACGTGGCGAACGCCAGCCGGGACGGGACGTTCGCCTTGATCAGACCGGTGACGACGTCGACGCTCGGCCGCTGGGTGGCGAGCACCAGGTGGATTCCGGCGGCGCGGGCGAGCTGGGTGATGCGGACGACCGAGTCCTCCACGTCGCGGGGCGCGACCATCATCAGGTCGGCCAGCTCGTCGACGATCACGAGGAGGTAGGGGTACGGCGTGTAGACCCGCTCGCTGCCCGGCGGCGCGGTGAGCTTCCCGGCGACGACGGCCTTGTTGAAATCGTCGATGTGGCGGTAGCCGGAGGCGGCCAGGTCGTCGTACCGGCGGTCCATCTCGCCCACCACCCACTGCAGCGCCTCGGCGGCCTTCTTGGGGTTGGTGATGATCGGCGTGATCAGGTGCGGGATCCCCTGGTACGCGGTGAGCTCGACCCGCTTCGGGTCGACCAGCACCATGCGCACCTCGTCGGGGGCCGACCGCATGAGGATCGAGGTGATCAGGCCGTTGATGCACGTCGACTTACCGGCGCCGGTGGCACCCGCGATCAGCATGTGCGGCATCTTCGCCAGATTGGCGATGACCGTGCGGCCCTCGACGTCCTTGCCCAGGCCGACCACCATCGGGTGGTGGTCGTTCGCGGCGACCGAGGAGCGCAGGATGTCGCCGAGGCTGACGATGTCCTTGTCGGTGTTGGGGATCTCGACGCCGATCGCGGACTTGCCGGGGATCGGGGAGATGATCCGCACATCGGCGCTCTTGACGGCGAGCGCGATGTTCTTGGCCAGTGCCGTGATCCGCTCAACCTTGACGGCGGGGCCGAGCTCGATCTCGTACCGGGTGATCGTCGGTCCCCGGGTGAAGCCGGTGACCTGCGCGTCGATGCCGAACTGGTCGAGCACCTCCGACAGGGCGTTCACGACGACGTCGTTGGCCTTGGTGCGCGGCTTGACGGTCGAGCCGGCCTTCAGGATGCCGGGCGTCGGCAACCTGTAGGACCCGTCGCCCGTGTTGGTGGTCGACAGCGCCAGCTGCTCGGTGATCCGCGGCGCGGGCGTCGGGTCGGGCGGCGGGGGGAGGGCCGGCGGCTCCGGGGGCGCCAGCAGTTCGTCGGCGAGGCTGGGGCCCTCGTCCTCCTCGAAGATCTCGTCGGCGCGCGTGCTGCCCCGGTCCGAGACGACCGGCGTGTCGTACGGCTTCTGGTGCTCGCCGAGCTCGACGTCGGTCTTGCGAGACCGTTTCTTGTTCTTTGCCGCGGGCTCCGTCGCCTCCGGCGGCTCGCGGAGCATCATCCGGTCGCGCAGCTCGGCGAGCCGGTCCGGCACCCGGTGCACGGGCGTGGCGGTGACCACCAGGAGACCGAAGCCGACCAGCAGCAACAGCAGCGGCACGGCGACGAAGGCGGTGACGGTGCTCGTCAGCGGCGCCGACAGCAGCCAGCCGATCAGGCCGCCGCTGTCCTGCAGCGCGCGCTCGCCCTTACTGGGGTACGGCGTGCCGTGCGCGATGTGGACGATGCCGACGATGCCCCCGACCAGCGCCGTACAGCCGATGAGGATCCGGCCGACGTCGCCGTTGCGCTCCGGGTGGCGCAGCAGCCGCCAGGCCGGGAGCAGGCAGATCAGCGGCAGCACCATGGCCAGTGTTCCGAAGCAGTCCCTGATGAGCCGCCCGAGGTACTTGAGCGCCCAGGTGTCCGGGTCGAACCAGGTGGCCGCGGCCAGGACGATGGCCAGGCCGAGGAAGGCCAGCCCCTGCCCGTCGCGGCGATGCTCCTCGTCGAGCTCACGGGCGCCGCGCCCGAACATGCGCGCCACTCCGCCGACGGCCTGGGCGAGCCACAGCCACACCTGGGCGACGAACTGCCAGAAGCCCATGAACAGGGCGCTGATGGGATCGGGCCGCTGCGGCCGGCGGGGGCGCACCTGCTTCGACGCGCCCGACGAGCGTTTGCGCGCCGTCGAGCCGCGTGCCGTCGTCTTCGCGGCCGGCTTCTTGCCGGCCGCCGGTTTACGGGCGGCGGGCCTTCGCGCTGCACCGCCACGCGTACCAGAGGAGGAGCCCTTGGCGCCTCCGGGCGTACGTGTGGCCATGATGGCGAGACTAGCGGCGGCCCACCCGCCGACCTGTGAATTCCGGACGGCGTGTCGTTGAACGGCCCTGATCAGACCGAACCGGTCCGATCCCTGCGGACGATCCGAACCGACCCGGTCTCGCGGACGATCCGAACCGGTCCGGTCCTGCGGACGGTCCGAACCCGTCCGGTCCCCGCAGATGAAGCGAACCGGCCCGGTCCCCTCGGATGCGGCGAACCGGTCCGGCTCCTGCGGGCGAGCCGGACCGGTTCAGCGGAGACCTAGACCTCGACGATCACCGGGATGATCATCGGGCGGCGGCCGAACTTCTCGTTGACCCAGCGGCCCACGGTCCGGCGTACGAGCTGCCGGAGCTGGTGGATGTCGTTGACGCCGTCCGCGGCGGCGGTGTCCAGGGCGTCCTCGATGCGCGGGATGACCTCGTCGAAGCTGTCGATCCCGGCCCCGCGAGCGTGGATCTCCGGACCGCCCAGGGGCTTGCCGCTCTCGGAGTCGACGACCACGATGATGGAGACGAACCCCTCGTCGCCGAGGATCCGGCGGTCCTTCAGCGACGTCTCGGTGATCTCGCCGACCGACAGGCCGTCGACGTAGACGTACCCGGCGCGGACCGCCCCGGCGACCGCCGCCTTGCCGTCGACGAGGTCCACCACCACGCCGTCCTCGGCGATGATGACGTTCTCGGCGGGGACGCCGGTGAGCTCGGCCAGCCGGGCGTGGGCGCGCAGGTGACGCCACTCGCCGTGGACCGGCATGAAATTGCTCGGCCGCGTCATGTTCAGCACGTACAGCAGCTCGCCGGCCGGGGCGTGCCCGGAGACGTGCACGAGCGCGTTGCCCTTGTGCACGACCCGCGCGCCCCAGCGGGTGAGGCCGTTGATGACGCGGTTGACGGCGTTCTCGTTGCCGGGGATGAGGGACGACGCGAGGATCACCGTGTCGCCCTCCTCGATCCGGATCTGGTGGTCCCGGTTGGCCATCCGCGACAGCGCCGACATCGGCTCGCCCTGCGAGCCGGTGCAGACCAGCACGACCTTCTCGGCCGGGAGATCGTCGATCTCCTTCTGGTCCACCATGATCCCGGCGGGCACCTGCAGGTAGCCCAGGTCGCGGGCGACGCCCATGTTGCGGACCATCGACCGGCCGACGAGGCAGACCTTGCGGCCGCTCGAGTGCGCGGCGTCCAGGACCTGCTGGACGCGGTGGACGTGCGAGGCGAAGCACGCCACGATGACGCGCTTGGCCGCGACGCGCAGCACGTCGCCCAGCACGGTGCCGATCTCGCGCTCGCTGGTGACGAAGCCGGGGACCTCGGCGTTGGTGGAGTCCGACAGGAGCAGGTCGATGCCCTCCTCACCGAGCCGGGCGAACCCGCCCAGGTCGGTGAGCCGGCCGTCGAGCGGCAGCTGGTCCATCTTGAAGTCGCCGGTGACCAGCACGAGGCCGGCCGGCGTTCGGACGGCGACCGCCAGGGCGTCCGGGATGGAGTGGTTGACCGCGAGGAACTCGCAATCGAACGGTCCAAGATCCTGCTTGTCGCCCTCCGCCACCCGGAGCGCCACCGGGCGGATGCGGTGCTCGGCGAGCTTGGCCTCGAGCAGGGCGAGGGTCAGCCGCGAGCCGATGACGGGGATGTCCGCACGCTCCCGAAGGAGGTACGGCACCGCGCCGATGTGGTCCTCGTGCCCGTGCGTGAGGACGATCCCCTCGATGTCGTCGAGGCGGTCCCGGATGTAGTCGAAGTCCGGCAGGATCAGGTCGACCCCGGGCTGCTCCGTCTCCGGGAACAGCACACCGCAGTCGACGATGAGCAGCCGGCCGTCGTACTCGAAAACCGTCATGTTGCGGCCGATCTCGCCGAGACCGCCCAGCGGCACGATGCGCAGGCCCCCTCGGGCGAGCGGCTGCGGCGAACTCAGGCCGGGATGCGGATGGCTCATGAGTACCGCTCCCCCTCGCCGGACCGTGCGGGGGCATGGTCATGCGCGTTGGTCACGCGCCCTCCTACCTATTCAGCGGCTCGCCTTTCCGGCGATGCCTTGGAAACCAGTGGTCCGCTCACGGACCCTCCACGATCTTGACGCCGCCGGCCACGAGGTCCTCGCGGAGCGCGGCGGTGAACTCCGGCGTCGCGTCCACCAAGGGCGGGCGGACCGATCCACCGGGAAGCCCGAGCAGGGACAGCGCCGCCTTGGTGGCGATGACGCCCTGCGTGCGGGTCATGATGGCGGTGATCACGGGCACGAGCCTGCGATGGATCTCGGTGGCCCGCCGCGTGTCCCCGCCGAGGAACGCGTCGATCATCTCGTGCAGGTCGGCGCCGACGACGTGCCCGACCACGCTGACGAAGCCCGCGGCGCCGACGGACAGCCACGGGAGGTTCAGCGCGTCGTCGCCGGAGTAGAAGACCAGATCGGTCTCGGCCATCACCTTCGAGGCCCCGAACAGGTCGCCCTTGGCCTCCTTGACCGCGATGATCCGCGGGTGCTCGGCCAGCCGGAGCTGCGTCTCGACCGCGATGGGCGTGCCGGTGCGGCCAGGGATGTCGTAGAGCATCACCGGGAGGCCGGTCGCGTCGGCCACCGTGGTGAAGTGGCGCACGAGGCCTTCCTGCGGCGGCTTGTTGTAGTACGGGGTGACGACCAGGAGCCCGTGGGCGCCGGCCCGCTCGGCCTGGCGCGCGAGCTTGAGGGTGTGCACGGTGTTGTTCGTGCCGACCCCGGCGACGACCGTCGCGCGGTCGCCGACCGCCTCCAGGACGGTGCGCAGCAGGCGCTCGTCCTCTTCGTCGCTCGTCGTCGGCGACTCTCCGGTCGTCCCGCTGACGACGAGGCCGTCATTGCGCTGCTCGTCGACAAGATATGCGGCCAGCCGTGCCGCCCCGTCGAAGTCGACGGTGCCGTCGGAGGCCATGGGGGTGACCATCGCGGTCAACATCCGGCCGAAGGGCGCGGACTCGTCACGTCCCTGCGGCAGGGCGTTCGTGCTGGGTGCCATGTTCCGAACTTACCGGGCATCGGCAGCCGCTGGGAGCCGCGGGGACCCCCGTGTCGCCCGCGACCGGTGTCGTCCCGTGGTACGGAACGCGCCGCGGTCCGGAGCCCGCCACCTGCGCGAACGGCCGTGAAACGAGAGGCGCCGCCGGAACGCGCTCGGGGGTACGCGTTCCGACGACGTACATTCAGCATCGGATTTCAGAAAACCGGCGTTACCGGAGAACCTTGAGCGCCTCTCGTACGTTGGAGTGAGTGGGACGGGGTTCCGCCGGGGTCTGGCGGGGCTGGCGGAGCCTCTCCCGGCGGAGGATGCGCGCCTCGGTGGCAGGGGTCTGGGGCTCTCCGCGTCGGTCACCCACCCGACCGGCGCACCGGCCACCGAGGCGCGCGCATCCACGCGTCCGACCCTCAGACGTCCGGCCGGGCGTCGAGGTGCTGTCGGAGTTTCACTTCGAGTTCTTCCTTGCTCCGGGCGCGAAGGCACTCATTGCGCCGTACCGCCCACCAGTGCCCGGAGCCCCCCAGCCCGAATCTCCAGCCCGAATAATCGGCCGTGAGCTGCTGGAGCTGCCGGGCCGCTCCCTGGACAGTGTCCTCCATGTGCATTTCTCCCGAACCTCCCACACCGCCAGCCGAGGCGATCCGCGCCACGGTCGACGAAAATCCTTCCCCGTGAAAGGACGGTTCGATCACATGGCCGAGAGCGGTCAGGGGAACCACGGGGAAGTGCTCCGACCTGCGAAGACGAGCCATTTAACCACCTTTAGTGGTATGTAACGCAATCGTCAGTTTTACTTGTCCACGCGCGTGCCGGGAGGAGACCTCAGCGCGGCTCGCCGAGCCACCCGGCGCGGTACGCCGCCCACCCCCGGGGGTCGGTCGTCCAGTCGGCGTACACCGCGACCCCGTACGGCCGCCGCGGCCGGTGACGCAGCCCGGCGACGCCCTGCCGTACGCCCCGCAGCGCGGTCGGCAGGTCCTCGGCCCACGGGGTCGGCGACCGATAGGTCGGCACACCCATGAAGACGGTGACGCGATCGCCGATGAGCGACAGCACCCGCTCGGTGTGATGGGCGAAGTGCCATCCGGCGAGCGCCCGGGTCGGCGCCTCGGAGTCGTACGTCATGATCGCCACCTGGTCGACGCGGTCCGCGACGGCCCGCAGATACGCCGTCGTCGGCCGGGGCGGGTAGTGGTCCTTCCCGCGCGGCAGCATCAGCCGGAACAGCGGCTGCGTCCAGTCGGCGAGCGTCAGCTGCTCGAGCGAGGCCGACAGCAGGCGGCCCCGGGCCCGGGTGAGCTCGCGCGTGCGCGTCAGGAGGTCGAGGAAGTTCCGGTCGTCGGGGAAGATCGGCTCGATGTCGTAGTGGATGCCGGCGAACCCCAGGTCCAGGAGGGCACGGTCGGCCTCCAGGATCCTGGCCCGCGTCGCCGCCACGCGCAGGTCCAGCGGGCCGCCGCCGGAACGCTCCACCTGCCCGACGTACGCCTGGGCACGCACGCCGGGCGCCAGCCGGCGCAGCGCGGCGAGCAGTTCACGCGCGTGGGCGTACCGCGACGGCGGGATCTCCCCGTCGCCGGTGAGCGGCCCGACGTGGAAGAACACGTCGGTGATCCGGTTCCGGGTCAGCGTGTCCGCCAGCCCGCGGTACTCGGCCTCGGTGTGCGCCTCCCCCACCCACTGGTGCCGGGCCCACAGTGCGTTGGCGGTGCCGCCGTACACCGGCGGGTCCCGCTGCCAGGCGAACCACGTGCGCGCGAAGAAGATCGCGGACGTACCGAGCAGGACCGCGCAGGCCCAGGCCGCCGTACGGACGAGTCGCCGTGTCATGCCCCTCCCTTGATCAGGAGTTCGGACGCAGCGGACCGTCCGGTGGTTCGCCGGGATCCGTGATCAACGTTCGGCGGCGTCCTGGGCGAGGACCGGCTTGACGTCGACGATGGGCGTGCCGTCCAGCGCCTCGAGGCCCTTGACCAGGAAGCGCGGCCCCTCGATCGCGAGGATCGTCACCCGGTGCAGGCCGATCGGATTGGGCCGGTCGGGTGACCGTGTGGTGAAGACGCCCTGAGGCGGCCGGGCCAGGTCGCCGCGCGGGTGCACGACCAGCACGTCACGGGCCGCCCGGTCGAACCACGTCAGCAGGATGACCTCCTCCCCCGCCCGAAGGTCGCGCAGTCCCTCGTGGACGTCCTCCTGGAACACCAGCCAGGCGTCCGGCGCGCCTTCGTCCCCTTGCCGAGGGGCGGTCGCGCGGTCGGTCAACGACGACTCGACCCGGCCGATGGGGCGCACCTCGTACGAATTCTCAGTCACGTCTCTCCTCATCGTCGCGTGGCGACGCCATCATGACGGCCGAGAGGACGGCGGTCTCCGCTTTCGACCACGAGACGGCCGGCAGCGCCTGCCCGACCGGGACGCCGGTTCGGGACGAGGTGATCCCGGAGGACCGGCAGGGCCGGGACCTCCGGGATCGGACCTGTCGTGCTACGCGGGCACCTTGCAGGTGACCGTGTACGAGGTCATGTGACCCATCCGGGAGCCGAGGAAGTGCCACGGCAGGACCACAACGTCACCCTTCTTGATGACGCCGGTCTTCCCGGTCTTGACCAGCGTGTACTTGGTCATGCCGCCCTTGAAGTCCGTGTTGACCGACGCCTTGGTCGTCTTGTACGGCGACTTGATCGCCTTGCCGTTGACGGCGGCCTTCTCGATCGACGTGATGACGCCCGGGCCGAACCAGTCCTTGCCGGCCTTGGTGATGTACAGGTCCCAGGACAGCTTCTGTCCCTTGCCGGCGCGCTTGTGGAAGACGACCTTCGCCACGCCGCCCTTCTTCGCCCAGGTTCCGGAGCACGGCTTGAGCTTCGCCGGCGGCTTGACCGCGCCCGCTCCGCTCGTCGTGGCCGCGCCGGCCGGGGCGGCGGCGAGCACGGTCGCACCGGCCGCCAGGGTGAGCGCCGAGACGGCAAGCCCACGGGAGATTCGCATCGAGAATTTTCCTTCCGACAGAGGGCCGTCCGCGCGCAGAAGGTGAGGGACCGCCCTCGATACGCCCCGCCGGCGATCGGCCGATGGCGGGGCCGCGAACAGTGACCCGATGAACTATCGCGATCACGGAACGGGTCCCGCCAGAGTCCTCCGTACCAATCCGGATTGGTACGGAGGACCTACCGAGAGTCATCGCGCGCCGGTTGATCAGGGAAGCAGGAGGGCCTTCCCGAGGATCTCGCGCGCCTCGATCGCGCGATGCGCGTCGGCGGCGCGGGCGAGCGGGAAGGTCCGTCCGATGACCGGCCTGATCCGGCCCGCCGCCGCCTCGTCCAGAGCCCGCTCGGCGAGCCGGTGGAACTCCTCGGGCCCGAACTGCACGTCCTGGATCCCCCGTACGGTGAGCCCTCGCCGGGCCGCCTCCTCCGGATCGACCGGAGCGAACTCGCCGCTGGGCGTGCCGTGCACCAAGATCCGGGCCCCGTCTGCCGCGATCGCCGCCCGGCCAGGCTCGCCGCCCGCGCCGTCGAACACGACCGCGCGGCGGCCCGTACCCCCGGCCGCCGCGCGCACCCGGTCCATCCCGGCGTCCGGAGACGTGGGAGGCATAGCGTCTCTGATCGGCTTAGTGATCCGCGGTGTCACTCAGGGATGTGAGCCAATCGCCTTCGTGCCCTGGTGCCGAGCGGCGGAAGCCGACAGCCCTCGTGGCACGTCCCTCCGGACGCTATCGATGAGGTCTCGCGACCCACCGAGGAGGGTGCCCGACGTCGCCTGGGCATCGGGCGTGCACATAACAGTCTGCCACGGAATCACTACGGATAGCTAATCCGCCTGACGGGCCTCCGTCGGGGGTCCGGGCGAGGACGCGCCGCCCGATCCACGTGTCGTCCACGCCCTCGCTGACCGCGACGACCTCGCCGGCCACGCCGCCGCCCGGCACGTACGGCGTCCGCACGTTGAAGTACTCACCGCCCCAGCCGGACCGGATCTGCGTCTCGACGAACAGGGTGTCCGCCGCGGACACCGCCACCACGACCTGCCCGGGCCCGGGCTTGGGATCCGGCCGGTCGACCGGGACGAGCTCCTCGGGGCCGCCGAACCGCCGCACCTCGATCACCTGCATGACTCACTCCTCTTCGTACGGCTTCGTCATCGAAGAGGGTGAAACATGAACCTTGGTTCAGGTCAAGAAGACTCGGTGCGCAACCGGGCGAGTGTCTCCGGCGTGAGCCGCCGGGCCAGCGTCTCGAGCAGGGCGGTGATCTCGGCCACGTCCCCCGCGTCGTCCGTGCCGAGCGCGGTGGCCAGCGCGCCGTCGATGGGCGTCGAACGGACGACCGCGACCCGGTCGGAGACCTCCGGCGCCTGCCGTACGAGCATCCGGCGCCGGTCCCGCGGGTCGGGCGCCGCGACGATGGAGCCCGCCTCACGAAGCCGGGCGACCGCACCCGACACCTGACTCTGCGGCAGGCTCGTACGGGCGGCGATCTCGCCGATCGCGCTGTCCGGGTGCGCCACGATGTCGCTCGCCACGATCAGGACGGTCCGAACGCTGGTCGAGTACTCCGGCAGGCCCTCCGTCGGCATGGCCTCCTCACCGATCTTCATGAGGGTCCGGCCCAGCAGGAACAGCTCCACTCCGTTCATGGCGGCACCATACATCGCAATCGATGCATCTAACTTGATGCATCTATTTCGATGCTTTATGGTCGTGATCACCACCCCGACGTGAGGAGTCCTCATGAAGACGGCCACCCTTGCCGTGCCCGGAGCAACGCTCTACTACGAGATCCGCGGCAGCGGCCCGCTGCTGCTCGTCCTCCAGGGCGGCGATGGCGACGCCGGGCGCAACGCCGACCTGGTCGGCCGGCTCGCCGACCACTACACGGTGGTCACCTACGACCGCCGGGGCCTGTCCCGGAGCCGCCTGGACGACCCCGCCGCGCCGGTGACGGTGGAGGCGCACGCCGACGACGCCCACCGCCTGCTCGCCGAGCTCACCGCCGATCCGGCTCTGCTCCTCGGCTCCAGCTTCGGCGCGCTGGTCGGCCTCACGCTGGCGAGCCGCCACTCCGGCCAGGTCGGCACCCTGGTGGCCCACGATCCGGCCACCGTCCGGCTCCTCGACGACGCGGGGCGGGCCGGCATCACCGGCGAACTCGCCGAGCTCGACGCGATCTTCCGTCGCGACGGTGTCCTTCCCGCATTGAAGCGCCTCGGCGAACTCGTGGCCGCCGACTTCACCGACCGTGAGCCCGACGTCGCCCTCCCCGCGCCGCCCGACGCCCGGCGCATCGCCAACCTGGAGTTCTTCTTCTCCCGCGACATCACCGAGATGATCGAGGCGCCGCTCGACGCCGCCGACATCACCGCGATCAAGGAGAGCCCCGTCCGCGTCGTCCCGGCCGCCGGCCGCGCCTCACGGAACATCTGGAACCACCAGTGCGCCCAGGCACTGGCCGGCCTCCTCGGCACGGACGTCGTCGAGTTCCCCGGCGGCCACAGCCTGTCCACCCACCCGCGCGCGTTCGCCGCCCGCCTGCACGAGGTCCTCACCGCCCGAGCGTGACCTCGGGGCGGGCCTCCGGGCGGGTAGGTGCGGCGGCGCGCGCGATCCGGGCCCGCTGGGCGACGAGGACGCAGACGAGCACGCCGGCCGCCGCGACGACCGTGCTCACGCCCGCGTGCTCGCCGAGCAGCAGCCACGCCCAGGTCAGCGTGAGCAGCGGCTGGGCGAGCTGCACCTGGCTCGCCCGCGCGACCCCCACCTTCGCGAGCCCGGCGTACCAGGCGAAGAAGCCGAGGAACATCGACACGCCCGACACGTACGCCAGGCCCGCCACGGCCGCGCCGCTCCAGTGCACCGGCGTGGCGGCCGACAGGACCACGGCGGCGGGGACCGTGATCGGCGCGGCGAGGACGAGGGCCCACGACACGACCTGCGGGCCGGTCATCTCGCGGGCCAGCCGCCCGCCCTCGGCGTAGCCCAGGCCGCACGTCAGCAGCGCCCCGAACAGCAGCGCGTCGGCGAGTGAGAAGCTCCCCACGCCGTTCCGCAGGGTGAACGCCACGATCAACGCCGCGCCCGCCACGCTCGCCGCCCAGAACAGCGGCGATGGGCGTTCACCGGCCCGTACGACGGCGAAGACCGCCGTCGCGACCGGCAGCAGCCCGACCACCACGGCCGCGTGCGAGGAGGACGAGCCGTGGACGAGGGCGAGCGTGGACAAGATCGGGAAGCCGAAGACGATGCCGCCGGCGACCACGCCGAGGGAGGCCCACTGGCGCCCGCGCGGACGTGGCGCGCGCATCAGCCACAGCGCGACGACGGCGAGGACCGCCGCGACCCCCGCCCGGCCGACACCGATCAGGTACGGGTCGAACCCGCGCAGCGCGAAGGAGGTCGCCGGGAACGTGAAGGAGAAGGCGACGACGCCGAGCGCGGCGGCACCGAAGCCCGCCGGCAGCGCTACCGGGTTGCGGGCAGTAGCGTTATCCTTATTCCTCATGAACAACGATAGCAGTATCGCCACTCTGGCCGCCGAGCTGCGGGCCGAGGTGGCGAGGCTGCGCCCCGGCGACCGGCTGCCGTCGAGCCGCTCGCTGATGACCCGCCACCAGGTCAGCCCCGTCACCGTCGCCCGCGCGATCCGGACGCTCGCCGCGGAGGGCCTCGTGGTCGCCCGGCCCGGCAGCGGTACGTACGTCGCCGAGCGGGCCCGCCCCGCTCCGGCCGAGCCGGTGGACCTCGACTGGCAGGCCGTGGCGCTCGGCGACCGCACCGTCGACGCCGACGGCGTGGTGGGTCTGCTCTCCCATGCGCCCGAGGGCGTGGTCGCGCTGAGCGGCGGCTACCTCGCGCCGGGGCTGCAACCCGTACGCGCGCTGGCCACCGCCGCCGCGAGGGCGGCCCGCCGCCCCAACGCGTGGGAGCGCCCGCCGCTGTCGGGCGTGCGCGAACTGCGGGAGTGGTTCGCGCGGACGGCGGGCGGCGACGTCACCGCCGCGGACGTCACGATCACCAGCGGGGGCCAGGCCGCGATCAGCCTGATCCTGCGCGCGCTGCTGCCGCCCGGGGCGCCGCTCCTCGTCGAGTCGCCCACCTACCTCGGCGCCCTGGCCTCCGCCCGCGCCGCCGGGCTGCGCCCCGTCCCGGTGCCCGTCGACGAGGACGGCCTGCGGACCGACCTGCTGGCCGACGCGTTCGCGGCCACCGGGGCCCGCGCGCTGCTGTGCCAGCCGACCTTCCACAACCCGACCGGTACGGTGCTGTCTCCTCCGCGCCGCGCGCAGGTGCTCGACGTCGCCCGCGCGGCGGGAGCGTTCGTGGTCGAGGACGACTACAGCCGCCACCTGGCGATCGACCCGCCTCCGCCGCCGCTCGTCGCCGGCGACCGGGACGGCCGGGTGGTGCACATCGCGTCCCTGACCAAGGCCACCGCGCCGAGCCTGCGGGTCGCCGCCGTGATCGCCCGGGGGCCGGTCGCCGAACGCATCCGGTCCGCGCAGATCGTCGAGTCGTTCTTCGTCGCCCGCCCGCTCCAGGAGACCGCCCTGGAACTGGTCACCTCCCCGTCCTGGCCGCGCCACCTGCGCACGGTCGGCGAGGCGCTGCTGCGACGACGTGACACCCTCATCTCCGCGCTCGCCGCGGCCGGCCTGCCCCCCGCCGTACGTCCGCGCGGGGGCCTGCACCTGTGGATCGGCCTTCCCTCGGGCGTCGACGACGTCGCCCTCGCCGAGGCGGCGCTCCGCGCGGGCGTCCTGGTCAGCCCCGGGCGACGCTACTTCCCCGCCGAACCGCCGAAACCGCGCATGCGACTCAGCTACGGGACGGCCGCCGGGGAGACGGAGCTCACCGAGGGCGCGGCCCGCTTCGCCCAAGCGCTCGCCGAGGCGTCCTGACGACGCCGAAACCGGTCATCACAGTACGCTGGTGTCGACATCGGAGGTGCATGAGCGAGCGGAGCGAGCGAATCATAAGCATGGCGCGTCTGGTCACTCCTCCGACGAAGGAGGCCCCATGAGCGGCTCGGACAGTGCGCTGTTGCTGCGGGACTTCGTCAACACGTACGACGTCGACTGCGACATCGACGACTTCGGCGCGCCGTGCGACCTCAGCGGCTGGCTGATCGAGCGCGGGCTGACGCCGCCCGGCACCCGCGCGAGCGAGTCCGATCTGGCGCTGGCGATCGCCCTTCGCGAAGGTCTCCGCGCCGCGATGCTCGGCCACCACGACCCGGCCGCTGCCGCGCCGCCGGCGGGCCTAGCCCTACCAACCGACCCCGACCGACCTCCCGGCCTCGCCCGACCAACCCACCCCGACCGACCTCCCGGCCTCGCCCGACCAACCGACCCCGACCGACCTCCCGGCCTCGACCGGCTCCTGGCCGCCCTGCCCCTGCGCGTGTCGCTCGACGGCCCCGCGCTGGTCCCGCTGCGCGACGGCATCCGCGGCGGGCTCTCGGTCCTCGCCGCGGCGGTCATGCGCAGCGCCGCCGAGGGCGACTGGCCCCGGCTCAAGGTGTGCCGGGAGACGACGTGCCGGTGGGCGTTCCTCGACACGTCGAAGAACCGCTCGCGCAGCTGGTGTTCGATGCGGATGTGCGGGAACCGGACCAAGACCCGCGCCTACCGCGCCCGCCGCCGCGCCACCGCCTCCGACGCCTGACGGCCCCCGGACCCGACGGTGGCCGACGGGCGCGCGGTACGGTCGTCGGCGTACGGGACGTGACAGGAGCGAGGGTCGAGACACCGATGGGCGTGGTGGGGGTACGAGCGGCGTATCCGGGAGACGTGGCCGCCGTCGCGGAGATCCAGGTACGGGCCTGGCGCGAGGGGTATCGCGGCGTGATCCCCGATGCCGCGCTGGCCGAGATGACGGGCCCGGAGGCGGTCGCGCTGTGGCGTGAGCGCTGGGCGGAGGCGGTCGCCGCGCCGCCGAGCCCCCGGCACCGGCTGCTGGTCGCCGTGGACGAGGGTGTCATCACCGGGTTCGCGGCGCACGCCCCGGCGAACGATCCAGACCAGGATCCGCAGACGACCGGCGAACTGCTGACCCTGCTCGTCGACCCGGCGCACGGGCGGGCCGGGCACGGCAGCCGGCTGCTCGCCGCGACGGTGGACCATCTGCGCGAGGACGGCTGTACCACCGCCGTCACCTGGGTCTTCGCCGCGGACGACACGCTGCGGGGCTTCCTGACGTCGGCGGGCTGGGCGCCCGACGGCACCCACAGCAAGGTCGACATGGGCGAGCCGGTCGCGATGGTCCGCCTGCACACCGCCATCGCCTGACGCGTCCTAAGCGCGAGCCGGTCGCGGTGGTGCGCCCGCGCACCGGCATCACCTGACGCGTCCTAAGCGCGAGCCGGTCACGATGGTCCGCCCGCGCACCGCCCTCGTCTGACGCGTCCTGGGCGCGAGCCGGTGGACGGTCCGGCCGCGCGCCGCGGCGACGGGCGGTGAGAATGGCACCAGCGCTCTGCGGTCTATCGGAGCGTCGCGCCCGCTTTGCCGTACGTCTGCCGCGCCAGCCGCTCGGCCTCCGCACGGGTGGCGTTCAGGCCGCCCACCTGGCAGGACGCGAGGTATCCGGCACCGACGAAGTCGACCTCCCATACGCGCAGCCGCACGCCGCCGGTGGTCTCGTCCGTCTCGCGGACCCGCCCGCCCTCCCCGATGGCGTACGGATCGTCCGCGACGATCGTCGCGGTGGTCGAGGTGCCGCCGACATTCGTCCTGACCGACCGGCAGGTCTTCGGGAGCGCCTGGGTGAGGAACCGTCTCGTCTGCGCGTCAGAGGACGCGGAGAGCAGAACGGTGGAGAACGTCTCACCCCGGCCGAATGACAGGAACGCGACCGGTGTCCGCCCGACGGCCCAGCGGCCTGCCGGGCCGCGGGCCATGCAACCCGGCGCGGGGGTGCCGGCGGCCGCCGAGGGGCCGGATTCCCCGAGCCGGGAGAGCACCGTGTCGGCGACACCGCTTTCGGTCTTGACGTTCGTCGCGTCCGCAGGCGGCTTGATCAAGGCACGTTCGAGCTGCTCGGCCGTATAACGCACGCTCGGCGTGGACGCCGCCGGAGATCCCGGCCGGTGCTGCGGTAAGGAACCGGTCGTCGGCGTGCCGTTCTTCCCACCGCCGTCACAACCGGCGGCCGCGGTCATCACCAGGCCGGCGACGACGACGGCCGAGGCCTTGAGCACCATGGCCCGCCTCCTCCCCCGCTGCCGCTCAGCGGGGCACTGAGTTGGACGTCCGGCGCCGGGCCGCGGTTGCCTCGGCCCCGGCACGCCGCACGGTCCGCCGCCGACGGCCAGGCCGACTGTGGTGGCCACTCGGGATCGGAGGACCCCCGAGCCGCGCCGGCCCGCCTCCGGACCCGCCCGGGGCAGGTGGACACTCGCAGGAGGCCGCATCGTCCATGGGGCCGCGCCGGCGGAACCCGGACGATACGGCCGGACCGCTGCCAGGGCGCCGGCGCAGCCGGACCGAGATCCGCCGGACGCGCCCTACGCCGGTGTTTCGAGCGTCCAGTCGATCTCGGGCAGGCCGGCGTCGGCCAGGGCCTTGTTGACCGCGCTGAAGGGGCGGCTGCCGAGGAAACCCCGAGGGTTCATCGGGCTGGGGTGCCCGGCCTCGAACACGACGTGCTGCGCGCCGGTGATGAGGTCGCGCTTCTTGCGGGCGTAGGCGCCCCACAGCACGAACACCACGCGCTCGCTCTTGGCGTCCAGCGCCCGGATCACGGCGTCGGTGAACTCCTCCCAGCCCTTCCCCCCGTGGGAGCCCGCCTTGCCGGCGCGGACGGTCAGCACCGCGTTGAGCAGCAGCACGCCCCGCCCGGCCCACGGAGTCAGGTCGCCGGTGGACGGGACCGGGACGCCGAGGTCCTCGTGGAGCTCCTTGAAGACGTTGCGCAGCGACGGCGGGATCCGCACGCCCGGCCGCACGCTGAAGCTCAGCCCGTGCGCCTGGCCGGCCCCGTGGTAGGGGTCCTGGCCGAGGATGAGCACCCGGGCGTCGTCCGGCGCGCACAGGCGGAAGGCGCTGAACAGGTCGGGCAACGGCGGGTAGACGGTGCCCGCGTCGTACTCGGCGGCCACGAAGTCGCTGAGCCGGCGGGTCGCGTCGGGGTCGAGAAGCGGCTCGACGCGCTCGCGCCAGGCGTCGGGAAGGAGCTCCAGCAGGTCGAAGGACATGCGCCGCAACCTAACACCACCCAGGGACGGATTCCGGTGATCTCCCGGGTGGCGCCTCCATCGGCTCGGTCAGAAGCGGTCGGCCCGCGCCGGGTGGCCTGGCGTGTCCTCGTCGTCCATCGTCTGGAAGCGCAGGACGGTGGCGAGGAGGAAGCCGCGTACGATCCGCTCGTCGGCCGGCGGCAGGTGGTCGAGCATCGGCTCCATGTGGCTGGCCGCCGCGTCCTCGGCCTGCTCGAGCTGCCGGCGGCCCGTCTCGGTCAGCGCGAGGCGGACGAGGCGGCGGTCGGAGACGTCGCGCCGCCGTTCGATCCAGCCCGAGCGCTCGAGGTGGTCGACCGTGTGGTTGAGTGTCGAGGGGGCGACTCCACAGCGTTTGGCGAGCTCCCGCTGGGTGAGCGCCGATCCGCGTTCGAGGGAGGCGAGCACGGCCAGGCCATGGGGGGTGAGGCCGTAGCTTCCCATGAGGCGTTGCCAGCGCATGGCCACGACGTGGCCGGCGACGGCCAGCAGGCGGGACAGCGACATGCGTTCGAGGTCGGCCTCAGAGGTGCGCACGGCAGACATTCTCCGTGCTCGGGGCTCAGAGGGCCAGCGGGATCCGGAGCCGCAGGGCGCGGAGTCCGGTGCCGCGGGATCCGGAGCCGTACGGCAGCGGCGTCCGGAGGGGCGGGGCCGACGGGCTCGGGAGCCGTGGGGTCTGTGGAGGGGGCCCGGCGAGGGCCGGGAAGAGCGGGGGTAGCTTTGACGCCGAACGATTCACGATCGAACGAACCGCTCTGGAACCCTCGATGACCTTGCGCTCGGCTCCTCTCCTGCCCGCGTCCGCGACCGGCTCGCCCGGGCGCCGTCGGTGGCTGGGCATGGTGGTCATCAGCCTCGGGGTCTCGCTGATCATCGTCGACGCGACGATCGTCAACGTCATGCTCCCCAGGGTCGTCGGCGATCTGGGGCTGACCACGACCGGCGCCGAGTGGATCACCTCGATCTACTCGCTGGTGTTCGCGGCGCTGCTGATCCCGTTCGGGAGGGCGGGCGACGCGTATGGCCGGCGCAGGATGCTCGTTCTCGGCACCGTGGTGTTCGTCGCGGCGAGCCTCCTCGCCGCCCGCTCCGGCAGCGGCGCCGAACTGGTCGCGTCCCGGCTCGTGCAGGGCGTCGGCGCGTCGATGATCCTCCCGGCGGCGCTCTCCACGGTGACGGCCGTGTTCACGGGGCGGGACCGGGCGGTCGCGTTCGGGATCTGGGGTTCGCTCATCGGGGGCATGGCCGCGCTGGGTCCGCTGCTCGGCGGCTGGCTCGCGACGTCGTACGGCTGGCGGTGGGCGTTCGGCGTGAACGTGCCGCTCGGCGCGGCGATCGTCGCCGGCACGCTGCTGCTCGTGCCCGAGACGCGCGATCCGGCGGTCCGCCGCGTCGGCGACTGGCCGGGCACGGTGCTGAGCACGGCCGGCCTCGCGGGCGTCGTCTTCGCGCTGATCGAGGGGCAGCGGTACGGCTGGTGGTCGGCCACCCGCCCGTTCTCCGCCGGTCCGGTCCACTGGCCCGGCACCGGGATCTCGCCGATCCCGGTGGCCCTGGCGGGCGGGGTTCTCGCGCTGGTCGCGCTGGTCGCCGTCGAGCGGGCGCGGGCGGCGGCGGGGCGGCCGGTGGTCCTGGATCTCTCGCTGTTCCGCATCCCCGACTTCCGGCGCGGCAACGCGGCGGCCTCGCTGATCAGCGTCGGCGAGCTGGGGCTGATGTTCGTGCTGCCGCTGTTCCTCCAGGACGTGCACGGCAACTCCCCGTTGCAGGTGAGCGTGGCGATCCTGCCGCTGGCCGTGGGGACGTTCGTCGCCGGCGGGCTGTCGGCACGCCTGTCGCGCCGCCTCGGCGCGGCCCGGATGCTGCAGGCCGGCATGGCCCTGGAGGTGGCCGCGGCGGCGCTGATCGGCCTGACCACACGGGCGGACACCACAGGGTTCCAGCTGGCGCCGTGGATGCTGGTGTACGGCATCGGCCTGGGCCTGACGACCGGGCAGCTCACGCGGATCGTGCTGCGCGACGTCCCGTCCGCCAGCGCGGGCCTCGCCTCCGGGACCCAGTCGACGGCGCGCCAGGTCGGGTCGGCGCTCGGGATCGCGCTGATCGGCGCGGTGTTCGCGGTCGGGCTGAGCCACGCGATGACGGCGCGGCTGCGCGACGCGGGGCTGCCCGCCGGGCGGGGCGCGGCGTACGCCGAACGGCTGCGCGACAGCGCGGGCACCTTCGCCCGTGACCTGCGCCGTGAGGATCCCCGGCTGTCCCGGGCCGCCGACGAGAGTCTGGCCGTCGCGACCGACCGCGCGGCCCTCGCCACGGCGGGTCTGCTGGCCGTCGGTCTGCTGCTGACCCTGAGGCTGCGTCGCGGCACCGATCCGGATCGGGAAGAATCACCCGCATGATCATCGGCTCCGAGAAAGGTCGATAGTGGCGACCCTCTCCCAGTGGGTCGCCGGGTCGCGACCCCGAACCCTCCCCAACTCCATCGTTCCCGTCGCCGTCGGCACCGGTGTGGCGATCGGTTACGACCACTTCGTGTGGTGGCGGGCGCTGCTGGCGCTGTTCGTCTCCCTGCTGCTGCAGATCGGGGTGAACTACGCCAACGACTACAGCGACGGCATCCGCGGCACCGACGAGGTCCGGGTCGGGCCGATGCGGCTGGTCGGCCAGAAGGTCGCGCCGCCGAAGCAGGTGCTCGCCGCGGCGCTCGGCTGCTTCGCGCTCGCCGCGGTGGCCGGGCTCGTGCTCGCCGCGGTCACGACCTTCTGGCTGGTGCTGATCGGCGCGGTGGCGATCGCGGCGGCGTGGTTCTACACCGGAGGCTCGCGGCCGTACGGCTACCGGGCGCTGGGCGAGCTGTCGGTCTTCGTGTTCTTCGGCCTCGTCTCCGTGGTCGGCACGGTGTACGTGCAGCTGGAGGGCCTGCCGTGGGCGGCGTGGGTGGCCTCGATTCCGGTCGGGCTGCTCTCGTGCTCGATGCTCGTCGTGAACAACCTGCGCGACATCCCCACGGACACCGCGTCCGGCAAGCGCACCCTCGCGGTGCTGCTCGGCGACCGGCGTACGCGCCTGCTGTACGCGGGGTGCGGCGTCGCGGCATTCGTGTCCGTCGTCATCGTCGCGTTCTCCCGGCCGTGGGCGCTCCTGGCGCTGCCGTCGGCGCTGTGGGCCATCGCACCGAACCGCCGGGTGCTGGGCGGTGCGAAGGGTCCCGCGCTGATCCCCGTGCTCGGGGAGACCGGCCGCCTGCAGATCATCTTCGGCGCGCTCTTCACGATCGGGCTGGCCCTCTAGAAGGGGTCGCGGCCGGGCACTCCGTGTCCGTGACTCATGTCACACCGTCCAGGGAATAGTTGAAGCTTCAATCAGTGTTCTCACCTGGCGTCGGTGGAACGATCCACCGGACGTGTCGAAGGAGGAGTGACCGTGAGCGACGTGCTGAGCATTGACCCCACCGCCCAGGACCTGCTGTTCCGCGAAGCCCGTACGGCGAACGCCTTCACCGACGAGCCGGTGTCGGAGGAGCAGGCGCGCGCCATCTACGACCTCGTCAAGTGGGCGCCGACCGCGATGAACACTCAGCCCCTGCGCGTCGTGCTCGTGCGCACCCCCGAGGCGCGCGAGCGCCTCGTCACGCACATGGCCGAGGGCAACAAGGCCAAGACCGCGGCGGCGCCGCTCGTGGCGATCCTCGCCGCCGACAGCGACTTCCACGAGCACCTGCCAACGGTGTTCCCCCACAAGCCGGACGCCAGGGACGGCCTGCACGGCGTGCCGGAGGTCCGGTCCAAGATGGCCGCGTTCAACGGCGCGATCCAGGTCGGCTACTTCATCATCGGCGTGCGCGCCGCCGGGCTGGCGGCCGGGCCGATGGCCGGCTTCGACGCCGAGGCGGTCGCCAAGGAGTTCTTCCCGGGCGGCGGCCACCAGGTGCTCGCCGTCGTGAACATCGGCAGGCCCGGCCCGGACGCCTGGTTCCCGCGCAACCCGCGCCTGGAGTACGACCAGGTGGTCACCACCGTCTGACCTCGGGGCGACCCGGGGGCCGCCGGCCCGGCCGCCGCCCGTCTCACGCGGCCGCCTGGCCGGCGCGGCCCACGGCCTCTCAGGTGAGGCCCGCCGCCCGGCAGGCCGCCGCGACCATCGGGGTGCAGATGGCCGGCACGGTCCAGAACCCGTCCTTCACCACCGTCTCCCGGATGTTGGACCGGTCGACGGCGACCGGGCTGATGATCGAGGCGGGCACGGAATGGCCGGTCGCGTTGGAGACGGTGCGGTTGGACGGCGGCCTCTTCCCGGAGCCGAGGGCGACCGCCGACCGGACGGCGTTCTGCGCCTCCTGCCCGATCGGCTTGTACACCGTCATCGTCTGGGTGCCCAGGAGGATCCGCTGGATGGCGTCGAGAGCGGCGTCCTGGCCGGTGAGCGGTGTGCCCGGCCGGACCCCGGTCTTGCGCATCGCCACACTGACGCCATCGGCCATACCGTCGTTGGCGCAGTACACGCCCACGATGCGGGCCGGACCCAGCATCATGAAGGCGGCGGACGCCTCGGCCGCCGCGAGATCGGGCCGCCAATCCGGAGTGTCGTACGACCTGGCGATCTTGACCTTGCCCCGGAGCACGGACAGTGCCCCCTTCTTGAACTCGGCGGTGTTCGGGTCCGTCGGCGAACCGTTGATCATCACCGTGTCGCCGCGCCTCGCATGGCCACCCTTCTTGATGGCGGCGAGCAGCGCCTTGCCCTGCTCCCGGCCGACCTGCACGTTGTCGAATGAGGTGTAGGCGTCCACCGGACCGGCGGGAAGGCGATCGTAGGCAACGATCTTGACCCCCCTCCGGTGCGCCCGGGTCACCGCCGACGCGATCGCCTTGTCGTCGACGGCTTCGAGGATGATGACCTTCGCACCCTTAATGATCATCATGTCGACCTGCTGGAGCTGCAGGTCCAGCTCGTTGTTCGCGCTGGCGAAGAAGAGCCGGCACTTCGGGCACTGCGCGGCGAGCTCCTGCTGGATGTAGCGGCGATCGCGGTCGGTGCGCCCGCCCCCTCCGGGCAGCAGCAGGCCGACCCCGAAACCGCGCTCGGCGGAGGCGACGGCGCCGAGATCCTGGGCCTGCTCGACGCTTCCGCAGGCGGCCACCCCGTACAGCGCGCCGAGCGTCACGCCGCCGACGGCGCCCCGAACGAGTCGTGCTCTCATCACGCCCCCGAATACGGGCGTCGCCCGGTCGATCGCGGCCCCGACGCGCCCCGATTCGAAAAGACATCCCCGCAGGTCACAAGCGTACGCATCCCATCGCCACGGCCGGCCGGCGGGCACCCGCCGGCTTGCTTCTGCGAGTGGATCGAGCCCAGATCCCGCGTATCTGCAAGCGACACAGGGGGTGATTTGTCATATCTGCGGTGTCTACACTGATCTACGTGACGGCGTTCCGAATCAGCGAGGTCGCGTCCCTGCTCGGCGTCAGCGCCGACACGGTGCGCCGATGGATCGACTCCGGAAAACTGCCGGCACGGCGCGACGAGCAGGGCCACCGGATCGTCTCGGGAGCCGATCTGGCGGCCTTCGTTCGCTCCCCCGCCGACCGGAACGGCGCGCCGCCCTCCTCGGCCCGCAACCGGCTGCGCGGCATCGTCACCGAGGTCGTACGCGACGGGGTGATGGCCCAGGTCGAGATCCAGGCCGGGCCGTTCCGCGTCGTCTCCCTGATGAGCCGGGAGGCGGCCGACGAGCTCGGCCTGGAACCCGGCGTGGTCGCCGTGGGGGTCGTCAAGTCCACCAACGTCGTCGTGGAGCTGCCCCAGTGATCGGTCATCGCACCACCCTCCGAACCGCCTCGATCGTCGCGCTCGCGGGCGCCCTCCTGGCGGGCTGCGGCGACAAGGGCGTCAAGAACGGACCCGACAAGCAGGTCGGCGGACGGACGGTCGTCGTCTTCGCCGCGGCCTCCCTCACCGAGACGTTCACCGCGCTGGGCAAGACCTTCGAGGCGAGCCATCCCGGGACGAAGGTGAAGTTCAACTTCGGCGGCAGCTCGGCGCTGGCCCAGCAGATCGACCAGGGCGCACCGGCCGACGTGTTCGCCGCGGCCAGCCCCGCCACGATGAAGCAGGTCACCGACGCGGGCCGGGCGTCGGGGCCGCGCGTCTTCGCTCGCAACCGCCTGGAGATCGCCGTTCCCCCCGCGAATCCGGCCAAGGTGACGGCCTTGAAGGACCTGACGAACTCCAAGATCAAGGTCGTGCTGTGCGCCCCGCAGGTGCCCTGCGGGGCGGCGGCCCTCAAGGCGCTGAAGGCCGCCGGCCTCACCGTCAAGCCGGTCTCCCAGGAGCAGGACGTCAAGGCCGCCCTCACCAAGGTCCGGCTGAACGAGGCCGACGCCGCCCTGGTCTACCGCACGGACGTCAAGGCGGCGGCCGGGCAGGTCAAGGGCATCGACTTCCCCGAGGCCGCCAAGGCGATCAACGACTATCCGATCGCCGCGATCAGTAAGGCGCCGCAGCCCGCTCTGGCCCAGGAGTTCGTCCAGACGGTGCTCTCGCAGCAGGGACAGGCGGCCCTGCTCCAGGCGGGATTCGAAAGGCCATGAACCGCCGGGCGCCGTGGGTGCTGGTACTGCCGGCGCTCCTCGGCCTCGCCTTCCTGGTCCTTCCCCTCGCGGGTCTGCTGGTGCGCGCGCCGTGGTCGACGCTCGGCACCCGCCTGGCGCGGCCCGAGATCCTCGACGCCCTCCGGCTGTCGCTGGTCAGCGCGACGCTCGCGACCGTGCTCTGCCTGTTCGTCGGGGTGCCCCTGGCCTGGGTGCTGGCCCGGGTGGACTTCCCCGGCCGGCGGCTGGTGCGCGCGCTCGTCACCGTCCCGCTCGTGCTCCCGCCGGTGGTCGGCGGCGTCGCCCTGCTGCTCGCCCTGGGACGCAACGGTCTGGCGGGGCGCTGGCTGGACCGCTGGTTCGGCGTGACGCTGCCCTTCACGACCGCGGGCGTCGTGGTGGCCGAGGCGTTCGTGGCCCTGCCGTTCCTGGTGATCAGCGTGGAGGGCGCGGTCCGCGCCGCCGACCTGCGCTATGAGGACGCCGCGGCGACGCTCGGCGCGACCCGGTGGACGACGTTCCGGCGCGTCACCCTGCCGTTGATCGCGCCGGGGGTGGGCGCGGGGGCCGTGTTGTGCTGGGCGCGGGCGCTCGGGGAGTTCGGCGCCACGATCACCTTCGCCGGGAACTTCCCCGGCCGTACGCAGACGATGCCGCTCGCGGTCTACCTGGCGCTGGAGAACGACCCGCAGTCCGCGATCGTGCTCAGCCTCGTGCTGCTGGCCGTCTCGGTGATCGTGCTGGCCGGGCTCCGGGGACGATGGATCTCGTGATCGACGCCCGTCTCGTCGTACGGCAGGGAGCCTTCACCCTCGACCTGGCGCTGACCGCCGCGCCGGGCGAGGTCGTCGCGCTGCTGGGGCCGAACGGCGCGGGCAAGACCACGGCGCTGCGCGCGCTCGCCGGGCTGACGCCCCTGTCGGAGGGGCACATCGACGTCGACGGGAAGCCGTGGCACGACCGGCCCGCCGAGCGCCGCCCGGTCGGCGTCGTGTTCCAGGACTACCTCCTGTTCCCGCACCTGTCCGCGCTGGAGAACGTCGCGTTCGGGCCGCGCTGCCAGGGGATGCGCCGGCGCGAGGCGCGGCGGCTGGCCGCGGAGTGGCTGGACCGGGTCGGCCTCGCCGACCAGGCCGCCCGCAAACCGCGCACCCTGTCAGGCGGGCAGGCGCAGCGGGTCGCACTGGCCCGCGCGCTGGCCGTACGGCCCCGGCTGCTGCTGCTCGACGAGCCGCTGTCCGCCCTGGACGCGCACACCCGGCTCGGCGTCCGCGCCCGCCTGCGCCGCCACCTCGCCGACTTCGACGGGACCGCCATCCTGGTCACGCACGACCCCCTCGACGCGATGGCCCTCGCCGACCGGCTCGTCGTGATCGAGAACGGCAGCGTCGTGCAGGAGGGAGACCCGGCGCACGTCGCCCGCCACCCGCGGACGGACTACGTGGCCCGCCTGGTCGGCCTGAACCTCTACCGGGGGACGGCCAGCGGCCACACCGTCGCCGTCGGCACCGAGGGCGTGCGCTTCGACGCGGCCGAGGCCCTGGACGGCGAGGTCTTCCTGGCGTTCCCGCCGTCGGCCGTCGCGCTGTTCCGTACGCGCCCCGACGGCAGCCCGCGCAACCTCTGGCAGGCGACGGTCGGCGGTTTCGAACCCCACGCCGACCAGATACGGATCTACCTGGAGGGTCCGGTGCGCGCGTCCGCCGACGTGACGCCCGCCGCGCTGGCCGAGCTCCGCCTGGCCGAGGGCGACCCGGTGTGGGCGGCGGTCAAGGCCGCCGAGACACATGCATATCCGGCCTGACGGCGACACCCGCATATCTGCCTCGACGGCGCGTTGTGCCCGGTAATAGGCGATGGGCCGCCCTAAAGTGGCCCGCATGCCCCCCAAGCCGCGCGTCGCCGTCTTCGCCGCGATCGCCCTGGCACTTTCCGGATGCGGCGTCGCCGCCGGCGACGAGCGCATCACGCTGAAGGTGCTCGCCGCCTCCTCGCTGACCGAGGCGTTCGACGAGCTCGGGACGGCGTACAACGCGGCCGAGCGGAACGTGACCGTGCGGTTCGAGTTCGGCGGCTCGCAGGATCTCGCGATGGACATCGAGGACCGTGAACCGGCCGACGTGCTGGCCACCGCCGACGGGGCGTCGATGGACCCGGTGGCGACGAAGGTCTCCGGCCGCCGTCTCTTCGCCTACAACTCCATGACCATCGCCGTCGCCCCCGGCAATCCCCGGCACGTCCAGGGACTCGCCTCGCTCGCCGACCGGCGGCTGCGCGTGGTCCTGGGCGGGCCGATCGTCCCGGTGGGCCGGTACGCCGCACAGGTCCTGGCCAAGGCGGGCGTCACGGTACGGCCGAGGTCGGAGGAGGCCGACGCGCGCACCGTGCTCACCAAGGTCCGTACGGGCGAGGCCGACGCGGGAATCGTCTACGTGACCGACATGCAGTCGGCCGGGATCTCGGCGAGCAGCGTCCCGATCCCGGCGCAGCAGAACGTCACCGCCACCTACTTCGCCGCCGCCGTACGCGACAGCGCCCACAGGACGGCCGCGAAGGCGTTCGTCTCCTGGCTCGGCTCCCCCACCGCCAAGACGATCCTGCGTAAGTACGGCTTCCCCACTCCGTGACCCAGGCGTAGAAACGCCCGGATAGCCTTATCGGGAAATAGGCCTGTTAAGGAGCGTGAAGTGGCCGGAGAGTCATCGCAGCGGCGCGAGTCCCCCGCCCCGCCGCGGAAGGACCCGAAGAAGCCCTGGCGCTCCGAGGGTGTCCCCGGCGAGCAGCGCCCGCAGGTGCCCGGCAACGGGCGGATGCGGCCGAACCGCCTGTGGATCTTCTGGCTGCTGCTCGCGCTGATCTTCGGGTCGAGCTACCTGTCGGCGTTCATGTCCGGGCAGAAGGCCGAGATCACGGTCCCGTACACCGAGTTCACCAAGCAGGTGCAGGCCGGGAACGTCAAGGACATCTACACCAAGGGCTTCTCCATCCAGGGCGAGCTGAAGAGCTCGCAGCCGCAGCCCGACGGCAAGGGCAAGAAGTACCGCGACTTCCGGACCGAGCGGCCCTCCTTCGCCCAGGACCAGGTCTACGCCGACATGGTGGCCAAGGGCGTGGTCATCCAGGCCAAGCCGATCAACGAGCCGCGCGGGCTGCTGTCCAGCCTCGTGATGTCCCTGCTGCCCACGCTGCTGTTCGTCGGCCTGTGGGTGGCCGCGATGGTGTGGATCTCCCGGCGGGCCGGTGGCGGCGGCGTCCTGGGCAGCCTGAAACGGACGCCGAAGCCGGTCGGCGCCGACGCCAAGCGGGCGACCTTCGAAGACGTCGCCGGCATCGACGAGGTCGAGAACGAACTGACCGAGGTCGTCGACTTCCTCAAGCACCCGGACAAGTACCGGCGGCTCGGCGCGAAGATCCCGCGCGGGGTGCTGCTGACCGGCCCGCCCGGCACCGGCAAGACGCTGCTCGCGCGCGCCGTCGCCGGTGAGGCGGACGTCCCCTTCTACTCCGCCGCCGCGTCGGAGTTCGTCGAGATGGTCGTCGGCGTGGGCGCGGCCCGCGTACGCGAACTGTTCGAGGAGGCGCGCAAGACGGCCCCGTCGATCATCTTCATCGACGAGATCGACACGATCGGCCGGGCGCGCGGCGCCGGCAGCTTCGGTGGGAACGACGAGCGCGAGCAGACGCTCAACCAGATCCTCACGGAGATGGACGGCTTCAGCGGGTCGGAGGGCGTCGTCGTCATCGCCGCGACGAACCGCCCGGACGTGCTGGACGCCGCTCTCCTGCGCCCGGGACGGTTCGACCGCCAGATCGCCGTCTCCCCGCCCGACCTGGACGGCCGGGTGCAGATCCTGAAGGTGCACACCAAGGGCCTGCCGCTCGCCCCGGACGCCGACCTGACCGCGATCGGCAAGATGACACCGGGCATGACCGGCGCCGACCTGGCCAACCTCGTCAACGAGGCGGCGCTGCTGGCGGTCAAGCGCGAACGCGACACGATCGGCCGGGGCGAGTTCACCGCCGCGCTGGACAAGGTGCAACTCGGCACCGCGCGCGGCATCGTGATCCCCGAGGAGGAGCGCCGCCGCACCGCGTACCACGAGTCCGGGCACGCGGTGCTGGGCATGCTGTTCCCCGGCGCGGACCCGGTCCGCAAGATCACGATCGTGCCGCACGGGCGGGCGATGGGCGTGACGGTGTCGACCCCGGAGGGCGACCGGTACGCCTACGACCGCGACTACCTGCGCGGCCGGATCATCGGCGCGCTCGGCGGAATGGCCGCCGAGGACGTCGTCTTCGGCGTCGTCACGACGGGCGCGGAGAGCGACCTGGAGCAGGTGACGCGGATCGCCCGCTCGATGGTCGGCCGGTGGGGCATGTCGGAGAAGGTCGGGCGGCTGTCGGTCCTGCCGTCGGACGGCGCGGACCCGACCGGCCAGTACCTCGCCCCGGAGACGCTGAACGCCGTCGATGAGGAGACCCGCCGGATCGTGGACGAGTGCTACGCCGAGGCCAAAGAGACGCTCCGCGAGAACCGCGGCAGGCTGGACGCGCTGACCGAGGCCCTGCTGGAGAAGGAGACCCTCGACGAGATCGAGGCGTACGCCGCGGCCGGCGTCGACCGGCGACCGGAGCCCACGGAAGTGGGAGCCTAAGCAGTGGCCTGACCTGGCTCAGAACCCGTACTGCCGCTCCGGGTCGTCCGGGCGCCACTCCACGAGGACGGTCGTGGCGTCGTCGGCCAGGCGGCCGTGCTGGAAGTCGAGGATGGCGCGGTTCAGGCGGCGTAGCGTCTCGGAGGCGGGCATGCCTGCCGCGCTGTGCCGGATGACGAAGTCGCCGAGGCGCCGCACGCCGAACTGCGTGCCGTCGGCGGCCCGCCCCTCGACGACGCCGTCGGTGTAGAGCAGGAGGCGGTCGCCGGGCTGCAGGTGCTCGGTGTGGACGGGCGGGGGCGCGGCCAGGTCCAGGTCGTGCCGGTCCTCGGGCAGGCCGAGCGGCAGCCGCGGCCGGCGGAACAGCTCCTTGATCACCTTGTTGTCCCGGATCAGCAGCGGCGGCGGGTGCCCGCAGGCGATCCAGCGGAACCGGCCGGTGGTGACCTCCAGGTCGCACAGCAGTGCGGTCGCGAACCGCGAACCGCCGAACTGGCCGGCGATCGCGTGGTCGGCGCGTGCCACGAGGTCGGCGAGGTCACCGCCGGCGCGCCGGGTGTTCCGGCAGCTGGCCATGGCCACGCTGGCGATCAGGCCGGCCGGCAGGTCGTGCCCGACGGCGTCGAACACCGCGACGTGCAGGTTGTCGCCGAGCAACGAGTAGTCGTACGCGTCACCGCCCACCCCGTACACGGGTTCGATCGCGGCGGCGATGATGACGTCGTCCGTGGCGAACGTCGGCGGCGCCATGAACGCCCAGACCATCTCCGCCTGCAGCGCCATCTGCTGCGTCCGCCGAACGTGGGCGTGGGCGTCGCTGTAGGCGCTCTTGCTCACGACGACGAGCCCGGCGAGGGAGGCGAGCGTACGGCAGCGGTCGAGCGTCGCCTCACTCACGTCGTCGACGATGAGTTCCAGGACGCCCAGCCGTTCGGTGCCGTCCATGAGGGGCAGCCACACGTGGTGCCGCCCGTCCGGGTCCGCGGCGGCGAGCTGGATCTCGATGGTCCGGAAGGCCCGCCCGGCGAGGGTCGAATCGATCGGCAGCTCGGGCAGGGGCGAGTCGTCCGTTTCGGGCATGGCCCGCAGGTACTGCTGCCCGAGGTCGGCGAGGTAGACCGCGGCTCCGTGGACGCCGAAGGGCCGCGCGCACTCGGCCAAGGCGTCGGCGACGGCGCCCGGCCGGAGCAGATGCGCCCGGCTCAGCAGCTCCGCGATGGCCTTTCCCGCCGCTCCGTCCATCTCATCGCTGCCGGGCCTCCGCGCGGTCGGCGTCATCGCGACCGGCCTCCCTGGCTGACTCGAGCGCCCTCCGACGCCGGATGCCTCCGGGCGGCGACGGTCAGGCGTGCGTACTCACGAGACGGTGCGCAGGTCACGACTGGGAATCCCCTCAGACACTTGCGGGATGGACCATAGGTGGCCGCGTCGTGACCACACCGTCGGCCGCAGGCGGCGGCCGTGCCCAACGCCTACCCGCAGGACATTTGCGATAAACCGGTACGGTCGCCCACCGAGTCACCGGACACGCGGCGGGTCGAAGTGCACACGGATGCCCAACGGCGCGACAATGTTCGCCGCAGCGAACACTTCCCCCGTACGGAGTTCATCCTGTGGGCCTCGCCGACCTCGACAACGCCGATCTCGTCACGGGTCCCCCCGGCGGCGATCAGGCTCTCTGGATCGTGGCGGACGACTGGGCACCGGAGCGCGAAGCCCTCGACTACGTCCAGCTCATGATCAAGGTGGCGGGCGCGCTGGCGCACGCCGAGCGGCTCAGCGGGGAGGGACACCGCTCGACCGTCCTCGTGCACAGCACCGGCGAGCCGCCCGAGAGCGTGCTGCAGTTCCTGTGGGACCGGGACATCGCGGCGACGATCGGCAGCGCCCTGCGCCCGCGCCCGGCCACCGGGCGGCCGGCCCGCTTCCCCAACCTGCCCGACGGCTCACCGGACCTGCCGACGCTCCAGGGCGCGAACGCCGACCGCTTCGCCGCCCAGCACGGGCTCGACGGCTCGGTCGAATCGCTGGAACTCCTCGACGACGCGCTGGAGGAGCGACGCCGCCTCCACGGCCTGCGCGCCGACGACGAGGACGAGAAGTTCACCGACGGCGACCTGACCGTCCTCGCCGGCGCGTACGCGGGCGAGGTCCTGCGGCGGTACACCCGGGAAGCCGCCTGGTGGTTCGGGCCACCGGGCCGCTCGGGCCCGCTGCACCTGCGAGCCGGACTCGGCCACGGCACCCGCGTCGACGTACTCGGACGGGTCCGCGCCTACCTCCGGCACGGCTCCCGCGAATCCCTGCACGCCCTGGTCGAGACGCTGCTGACACGCCTGAACGCCTGAAGGACGTCACGCCGGAACCGGCGGCGAATCACTCAGACGGAGCCGAGGTCGATCTTCACTGGGAAGGGTGCCGAAACCTTGACCACGCCGGTGAATACATCTCCATCCCGGTACACCCTCGTCGCCGGGTCCAGAACATAGGTGTACACCAACGGGACACCGGTAGGGGCCTGCTCGACTCTCCAGTAGAACGCGATGCCGGCCTTGGCGTACTGGTCCACCTTCACGACCCGGTCGGTGGTCTCCGAGCCCGGTGAGACCACTTCGACCACCAGCAGCACATGCTCGGGACGCGTCGGCGTGACATCGATCGTGTCCGCGCGGTACACGACGACATCCGGGCGGCGGTTGGTGAGCGGCACGTCCTGCAGCCGGACGTCGAAGTCCGTGTCGGCGTTCCACTCCGGGCGCCCCGCGTCGTCCAAGGCGTTCGCCAGGATCCGAGCCAGGCGGTTGTGGCGCTTGGACGCGCTCGGACTCACGACGACCATCCCGTCTACGACTTCGATGCCCGCGCACTGCTCCTCGGGCCAGGAGTCGTACTGCTCCGCCGTGATCTGCTCATGCATCCACGCAGGAGCGATCATCTCGGCAGTCATGTCCTACCTCCTGAGCCTGCTCAGCGGACCCGGCCCTGACCAACAGGGTACTGTCTCCGGCTCGACTCCGGATCCCCCCGCCGACTGGCCGGCACCGCTACGTACTGGCACACCAACGACGCCATAGGGCCGGGGCAAGTGGCCACGACACCTGCGTCGACGGGGCGCGTCCGCGCCTGACCTCCGGCACGGCTCCCGCGAGTCCCTACGCGCGCTGGTCGAGACACTGCTCATCCGCCTCAACGCCTGACCACACACGATAGGTCCTCGGAGAGTTCACCCCCGCAGGTCCCGGTCGAGGAACCAGGCGGTGATCTCGGCGGGGTACGTCTCGATCGTGACCAGCGTGTGCCCGCCGGGTGTGAAGGCGGCCACCAGAAGGCTCGGATCCTCCATGGGGCGTGTCCACAACGCACGGCCCTGACCGTCGATCACCGTGGCGGCCTCTTCCGAGGTGAACAGGGCGCGCGGCCCGTCCGGCGACCAGGTGATGGCCTGGCACGTTCCCTCGGCCGGCACGCGCCCGGTCGATCGTCCAAGGAGTTCCACGCCGCCGTCGCCGCCGACGGCGACCGTGTCGCCCTCCGGTGAAAGCGCGAGCGCGCCGGCGCCGGGCAGGGCCGTACGGTGCCGGGCCACGACCTCCCCGTCGGGCAGCCGGTGAATCAGCACGTCACCGTCCGGTCCGACGAAGGCGAGCCGGGAACCGGAGTGGTCCAGCACGGCGCCTCCGGCGACGACCGTGGCCGTGGTGAACATGACGTCGCCGGTCTCGGCACCGGCCACCACGACATTCCGTTCCACGGTTCCGTCCCATGGAGAGGCGGAGCTCACGGCCACGATCAGCCGCCCGTCCCCGCTGAAGCCGATGTGGGAGTACCCCGCCCCCTCCGCGCCCGTCCGCCACGAGCCCGCGGCCCACAGTCGTTCCGGTCCCGGGACGCGCCAGACGATCACCTGCCGGTCGAACCTGCCCGCGGTCGCGAGGAGTGAGCCGTCCGGGCTGACGGCCACGTCCTCGCCCCAGCCGATGTAGTGATCGTCCTCTTGGACGCCGTCGGTCTCCCAGGCTCCGGTCTCGGCGTCGAACACCTCCAGCCCGCCACTGGAGCTGTTGCCCTCGGCCTCAGAGACGAGCGCCGTCCAGCGCAGGTCCGGGCCGGTCCCGATCGCGTTGAAGCCGCTGAGGAAACCCTCGTCGCCCACGGCCGAGGTGCCGTAGAACTCCTCGTACGCGTCGGGATCCTCCATCTCGCGCATCTCGAAGTCTCCGTACAGGACGCGGTGGTCGGCCAGGAGAAAGCACGGCGCCCACTCGCCCCGGGAACGCCGCTCCCACCAGCGGTACGGCATCGGGCGCCGGCCTGACCAGCCGGCCAGATCCTCGATCAGCGCCCGGACTTCGTCCTCCGGCAGGTCCTCGGCATGGCGAGTGATCTCATCCCACGACTCGAACTCGCGACCATCGTCGGCCATGGCCTGCCACTGCTCGATCATCGGACGAGCTTCCCCTCGTTCGCGCAGGCCTGTCTGCGCGCTGCGGCTTGCCCTGGCTGCCCGGCCTCGGGGCGTGCACGCGACCCGCAAGAAGCACGACGGCCGCCGGATCCCCGCTGGGGGCAGGCGGCCGATCGTACGGCGGTCAGAGGCCGAGCAGCGACTCGATGCCGATGGTGAGACCGGACAGCTCACCGACACGGCGGACGGCGAGCAGGACCCCCGGGCTGAAGGACTCGCGGCTCATCGAGTCGTGCCGGATCGTCAGCGTCTCGCCGTGCCCGCCCAGCAGCACCTCCTGGTGCGCGATCAGCCCGGCCAGGCGCACGGCGTGCACGCGGACGCCGTCGACGTCCGCGCCCCGCGCGCCCTCCAGACCGGTCGTGGTCGCGTCCGGGGACGGGCCGACCCCGGCCTTCTCCCGCGCGGCCGTGACCAGCTCGGCGGTACGCCGGGACGTCCCGCTGGGGGCGTCCGCCTTGTTCGGGTGGTGCAGCTCGACGATCTCGACCGACTCGAAGAACGGGGCCGCCTTCTGGGCGAAGTGCATCATGAGCACCGCGCCGACGGCGAAGTTGGGGGCGATCAGGATGTTCGTCCCCGGCCGCTCCGCCAGCCACCCGCGTACGGTCGCGAGCCGCTCGTCATCGAACCCGGTCGTGCCCACGACCGCGTGCACGCCGTGCTCGGTCAGCCAGCGCAGGTTGTCCATGACCGCGTCGGGATGGGTGAAGTCGATGGCGACCTCGGCGGCCTCGAGGGGCTCCCGCGAGTCACCGGCGTCCACCGCCGCGACGAGCTCGAGGTCGTCCGCGGCCTCCACCGCCCGGCACAGCTCGGCTCCAACGCGCCCACGTGCGCCCAGCACCCCGACTTTGATCATTTGTCGTTCCTCCTGCTCGTACGGGCCTCGCCGAGCCTATCGCCGACCGGGGGAAGCCCTCCTATCAGCACGTCAAGGAAGATCTCGAACCTCGGCGGCGGATCCGTCGGCGGACCGCCCTGCTCGTTCGCCAGCCATCCCAGTAGAGCGGTGCTGAAGACGTACCAGCATTGGACCGCGAGGCCGGGTTCGATCCCGGCCTCGGTGAAGACGCCGACGACCCGCCCCCGGAACCGCTGGTAGGCCGCTTCGGAGGCATCGCCGTGCACATGCAGCGGATTGGCCGCCCTGACCGCGAAGCCCGGGACGGCCAGGAACTCGCGGCGTACGGCGATGGCCAGCTCGACGAGCCAGCCTCTCCAGTCGCCGTCCACCGGATCCCCGACCGCAAGGATCCGGTCGATGACGGCCTCGCCGACCAATCCGAGGACGTCGTCGCGGCTGCTCACCCAGCCGTACAGCGAGGACTTCGACACCTCCAGGCGCTCGGCGAGGGCGCGCATCGTCAGCGTGTCGAGACCGAGGTCCACAGCGGCCTCGACGATCTTGTCGCGGCTGAGGACCGCCGGTCTGCCGAGCTTCGGCGTACGCGCCATGCGTCGAGCCTAGACTTTGCGACCACTGGTCGGAAATATGTTAGGTTGCCCTAACTAGTTCATGGTGAAGGGAAGACACGTGGCTCGAACGACCGTGGAACCGGCGGTGGCGAAGGAAGCCCCCGCGTGGACGATGCTTCTTCTCGCCTGCCTCGGCAGCTTCATGATCGTCATGGACGTCGTCGTGATCTCGGTCGCGCTGCCGGACATCGGATCCGACCTCGGGTTCAGCCCCTCCGACCTACCGTGGACGATCAACGCCTACACCCTCACGTTCGCCGGATTCCTGCTGGCGGGAGGCCGCGCCGCCGACGTCTTCGGGCTGCGCCGGACCCTGCTGACCGGGCTGGCCGTCTTCACCGTGTCCCGGCTGGCCGCCGGCTTCGCCCAGGACCCGGCGATGCTGCTCACCTGTCGGGCGGTTCAGGGCCTGGGCGCGGCAGTCCTCATGCCGGCGACGCTGACACTGATCATGTCGGCGTACCCCGAAGGCGCCCGGCGGGCGCGTGCGCTGGCGATCTGGAGCGGCGTCGGATCCGTCGGCGCGTCCGCCGGCTCGGTCATCGGCGGAGTCGTCACCGACGCGGCCGGCTGGCGATGGATCTTCTTCATGCTCGTCCCCGTGGGCGTCGCCGGACTGCTGCTCGGCCGGCACGCGATCCCCGCTCCGCGCGGAGCAGGGATCGCGCGGCGCTCGAACCTGCTGGGCGGCACGCTGATCACGCCGGGCCTCGTCGCACTGGTCTACGGCATGGTGAGCACGAAGGACCACGGCTGGACCGGAGTCCCCACGCTCGGCTCGTTCGCGGTGGCGGTGGTGCTGATCGTGCTGTTCGCCGTCCAGCAGGCACGGTGGGCGAAGGACCCTCTCGTCCCGGTCCACATCCTGAAGCGCCGCTCGGTGGCCGGCGGCAACCTCGTGGTGTTCCTCCTCGGGATCGGCTTCTTCAGCTATCCGTATTTCCTGTCGCTGTACCTGGAGAACGTCCTCGGATACTCGGCCCTGCGCACGGGCGTGGCCTCCTTGCCGGTCTCGGTCGGCGTCCTCATCGGGGCACAGCTCAGCGGGCGATCGTCGAACAGGTACGGCGTACGGCCGGTCGCGGCGTTCGGAGCGGCGGTGACGGCGATCGGCCTCCTGGGCCTCGCCGGGCTCGACGCTCACAGCGCCTACCTCACCGGTGTCTGCCTGCCCGGCGTGCTGGTGGGCCTGGGCACCGGACTGGCCATCACCCCGATCACGATGGCCGCCACGAGCGGTGTCCCGCCGACGTCGGCCGGAGTGGCGTCAGGCCTCTTCAACACGACACGACAGGTCAGCGGCGCAGTCGGCCTCGCCCTCCTGGCAACGGTCGCCGCCACCCCCGCAGGGAGCGGCGGCGCGCAGGCGGCCGGCTACTCCAGGGCATTCTTCGTCGCCGCCTGCTTCGCGGCACTCGCAACCCTCGGCACTCCCCTGCTCCAGCACGCGGCGCGGGAGTTGGAGACCGGCAAATAAAGCATTCACTCCACTTTGCGTGGATGAGTGGGGGATCCTCGTCACCAATGAGCTGCGCATCCTGGATCAACGCCGTGGACGACCGGTCCAAGGCCAGGTTGTCGACGCCATCGATCGGCTGGCCGAGGCAGGCCTCGGACCGGGGCGACCGCTCGTCGACCGGTTAGAAGGACCCCGCATCCACAACCTCAAAGAGTTGCGTCCCGGCTCGGCGGGCCGCACCGAGATCAGGATCTTGTTCAAGTTCGATCCGTGGCGCTCAGCGATCCTGCTGATCGGCGGGGACAAGTCAGGGAACTGGTCTGGCTGGTACACGCCATCCCTCGTGCCGAAGGCCTCTACGAGAAGTATCTGAAAGAACGCCGGATCGAGGAGGAACAGCGATGACGAACTTCCCCAAGTGGAGTGACGTACGCGCCGACGTCGTCGCCGGAGCCGGCGGCGAACAGGGCGTCACCGAGGCCCGCAAGCGCAACCAGGCCTACATTGACGGCCACCGCCTCGCCGAGCGTCGCAAGACGCTCGGACTCTCGCAGACCGACGTGGCCGAGAAGATGGGTGTGACCAAAAGCAGGGTGTCCCAGATCGAACGCGGTGAGGTCTCCACGGTCGAGACCATCGCGCGCTACGTCCAGGCACTCGGCGGCCAGATCCAGACTTCCGCCGTTTTCGGCGGCGACCTCTACGCCCTGCGCGGCACCGACACCCACGCGGCCCAACCTCGCGCTACACAGCCAGGATTATCCGACACTGCCACACACTAAAGCCAACAAGTCACTGGAGCAGCCTAATCCTCTCCCAGAGGATGCTTCCGAAGCCACGCCTCACCCTCGGCGCGTTCGCGATCTGGAGTGCGGGGATTGACATTACGCCGTTTAACATAGTCACGAATGATTTGTATCATATGTGGATTCTGAACCACCAAGACACCGATCGAGTCTTTCCATGTAGTACCCCGCAGGATAATATTTCCGTCGACCGAAAGCATGACGAACTCAGGTACTCCGGCGGCTGAACCCAGGACTCCCGACGCCGCGCCGATGCCCATTACATCCCAGTCGTCCGATAGTCGAACTCTCACCCAGCGCAGGACCGGCGTCGACTGCTCATCGGCACAATCGACCCCTACGAGGAATTCTCGATCCTCTCCCATGAATCCGGAGTCGATCGCAAGTCGAAGCCACCCGGCGTTGGCCTTCTCGATCAACTGTGGAGCGTTCCTGTTTACCGTTTCGTCACGCCGCCCATCCTCCCGGCGGCACCCGACGGCGAGCCAAGCAGCAGATACCGGCAATTCTCCGTCAGGCACTTCTGCTTGACACCACAGCAATCCTGCCCTGATGAGCGACTCCACGACCCTCTCTTCGTTCACGGAGTAGTCCTTTCTCCAAGTCTTGAGACGATGCGGTAGATATTATGGCGACACCACTAGCGAGGCACATACGGATAAATCTTGTTATAGTTATGTCCTTTTACCCAGCCAATATCCCCATACTTGTTAATCAGCACCGATAGTTGTTGCCGCCATCTGGGATGCCATAGATAGCAGCCCCTCCCAACTCCCGGGCGATACTCAGTGGAGTACTCTTCCTTACGATGAAGAAGTCAGGGTCACCATCCGGATTCAACCGCCGAGGACGCCTCAGAGGGTGAAATCGCAGCCTTCCAACGGGCCGATGACCGTCAGGGTCATCGAGCGGCCCAGAATGTCATCGAGCCCATTTGGCCGCACTGAACTGCAGTATCAGGCTATCTTGTTGTCTGCAGTTAGGGGCTGCCCGCAGTCTTCAGTAAAGAGCGCAATCACGATTTCGTCAGTCAAACGCGCAGGGTCGATGTACAGCGGGCACCCCGAACGCATTACACAGAACGTCACATTGCCCGTGAAATGGTCGGGCTCCAGAAGAGTCGGCGCAGCGGAAACGTACGCCGCCATTCTGACCTGCGGCACCTGGCGATGCTGCCCGTAGAGAGCGGCCCAGGCAAACGCCACGCCTCGCCGCAGCAGCCGCGAGACGCACGCCTCGCCTTCCTCTAGGAAATCATCGTCTGGGGTCCCACGGCCATTGACAGCGATCTCATAGTCAGTGATCTCAGAGAATCTGGCACGCCTACCATGGTAATTCTCATACCAGCTTGTCAGTAGGACTGCATCGTCTACGACCATCCATCCACAGCTTAGCGTAGCCTCATATCTTACGAAAAGATCGCCCCGCGTGACTGTTTGCAGAAAACCCGATCCCACGATCCGCGCGGCTTCGGCGCTCATCCACGCCATTAGGAGCATCCTTCCACTAGTGATCAGTTCACCCGCAATATCCAACTACCCTGCCGAAGACTTCCACTGCCTGGGAAAACTTCTTCTTAAAGTCGGGATAGTTCTTCGCAAGGTCCTTTGTAAGAGATTTCGGCATACCTTCGAACGGGCCGATGACCGTCAGGGTCATCGAGCCGCCCCGGGTGTCATCGAGCCCATTCGACTTAAACACTGCACGGTCAAACCTGAGATCCTCAGTAATATACATTCCACCAAACATGACCGCTCCCCGAATTGACACCGCTCTCGCCAATCTGGCTTACCAGATCCTCGATAATCCCGTCGAAGATTGCAGTCATCTAGGGGAACCCGCCCTGCTTACCGTTACGGTTGGCAGCAAATCGAATTTGCGGATTAATACCCAGTCCCGAAATCACCGCTTCAATCACTACAGTCAAACACTTCAATGATCGCCATCGCTTCAAGCTGAAAGCGTTCTATATCGTCAAAAAATTGTGGACATCCAGCCGTTCGGGTAAAAAATTTCACCGTTGCGCCATGAGTCAGATAGTCATCATCAATACCGATCGATATGACAGCCGTGAGCAAGTTTCCATAATTAAGATTTTGAGCGTCCTTAATTGCATGGCATGCAAAGCTTCGCGCGCGGGCAACCAACGCCTCCAAGAACCGGTCTCGATCGGATGGCAGACCAACATCTGTAATACCGACGTCGTTTACCTCAAACTCATATCCTGATACTGAATTTACCTTCCAATCAGATCGCCAGCCTGAACTATAAAGCCCTCTTAGGAGCATGGATTCGACTGGCCCGATAATCCACCCCTCCCGAAGCAAGTCATACAATTCCACCGGCAAGTGATCACGCACAAGGAGCCTTGACCTCTCCCACATGGGAACCATTGGAGAATTCAATCTCATGACCACAGATTCACTCCGAAGTACTGACATGTCTTATTAATGGCGCACCGAGAACCATTCCCGCTGGCCCGATCCTAACCCGCCACCCGATCACCAAAAAGAGCAGAATATCGAACGAAAATCTTCGCAAGGCCATCCTTATTACGTACATTCAAAAACTCGCGCAACAGACGGAAAAGAGTGTCGACTGCTACCGAATTTTCCGCATCAGAAAGCCGAGCAGAAGGCGATCTCCAGCGGCCGACCGACACGGCATGCCTGATTACTAGCGCCTGCCAGCTCAGATTCGCACCTTCACCAAGTTCAACAGCCAACCACTCACTAAATCCATCGAGTAGTCGCCACGCATTTCCCGCATCACAGCCGTTAACGAAGGCAGCAGCAGCCGCGTATGATCCGTCAAGTCCAAGCATTCTTGGCCGTTCGTGGGCCAAACTAAAGACTTCTTCGTAATCCACGATTCTCCACTCCTCCAAGGCCAGTATGAGGGTCTGGGCGCCGGGTCGCGTGCGGTCTACATATTGACCGGGGGCGCCGGTCGCGAGTAGTAGACCTTGACGCTCCCGCAGCTTCTGGCCAGTTGCCGGACCGGTCCGGTCACCGGCACCCGGACGTCGCCGAGGGGAGCGATCGAGATGAGTCCGCCGATGGGCAGGCTGCGCACCATCTGCTGGGTGGCTCCCGGAGGCGGGTTCTCCCACAGGATGCACACCACCCGTACCTCGACCGTGACGTCGTTCGTGTTCTCCAGGAGGACGGTGTCGAAGTCCTCGGAGGGGTCGGTGTACCGGGTGTCCAGCAACCGGCGCGCGCGCAGGTCCACGGCGGCGCTCGCCGGCCGCTTCGCCCGATCCTTGTGCAGCACGGTCACCTGGACGTCGGCGACGTCCCGGAAGCCGGGACCGTCGAAGGCGAGGACGTCGTCCCCGGCCGAGCGGGGCGGCAGGACGACCAACCCGCGGTCGCTCCCGTACGCAGTCCGGACCGTGACGCCGGGGAGCGTGTGCCCCGCCCGGTCGAGCGGGACCAACTTCAGGGTCGGTGCCGTGGCGGTGAGTCCGTAATTGGTCATCGTGAGGACCTGGTCCATGTAACCGGAGCCGGTGGTCCGATCGAAGGTGAAGGCGATCTGCGGGTCCGGGTTCGACGGAACGAGGTTGACGAGGAGCACGCCGAACAGCAGCACCCCGAAACCGGCGCTCGCCAGTCTGATCCACCGGCGCGCGGACCGCCGGGCCCGTTCCACCTCTGGCGGGGTGACACGGGTCACGAACCCCTTGAGTCCCGAAGGCGGCTCGTACTCCCGGCGCAGCCGGGCGGCGATCTCCACGACCTCCGCCGCGGGGCACGCCAGGTGTCCGGCGCGCAACGCGATCGGGGCGCCGAACCGCCGCATGTTCATGCGGACCTCCGGGCGGGCCGGGACCGCCACGTCCTCCAGCGCCTGGCCGGACTCGCCGACGCGTATGACCAGCCGCGTGCCGCCCCGGCAGGCGCTCTGCTCCACCGCCGTCACGTTGGCCCACGAAAGGCGCATCTCGTACTTATGCCAGGTGATCCCGTGCGCTGTGAGGGTCAGGCCGCGCCTGGCGCGGAGTGCGGTCAGGACCGCGTTCGTCTCCAGGAGCGCGATGCCAACGATCCACAGGGCCATCGGCCCTCCGGCATCCCAGCCGAGAAACCACCTGAGCGCGATGGCAACCGGCCAGAACACCGTCCAGAACCAAACGGCGTGGCTTCGATACGCGATCCACTGCTCATCCCGCAGCGCCGTCACTGAATCCCCATCCATTGTCCCCGTCCCCGGCTCAGCGACGAAGATCGTAAAGCCGGATGCATCAGGAAGGCGCGGAGATCGCGGGTCGAGGCCGGTATCGGCCTGAGCCCGACAGAGAGAGCCGGGAACGGCGAGCGTGCTGTATACGGCAGTCCGAGATCGTGACCCGTACGAAGAATGGCTGCCCGGAACACGGGAGGCCGTCCCGCCGCCATCGTGCTATCACTCACGGCGCCCAGGCCGACCCTTCGCTGCATGCCGCGCCCGCCCACGCACCCGATTCCGATCGCAAGTAAGACGGCCGTATGAGACCGCTCCGAGGGCTTCGCCTCCTGGGGCGGACACCGCGTTCCTGTGAACGCCGAAGGGGCTTCCCGCGCGCCGTGGCGCGTGGAAAGCCCCTTCGGTGATGCCTCAGAGGGTGAAGTCGCGGCCCTCGAACGGGCCGATGACCGTCAGGGTCATCGGGCGGCCCAGGATGTCGCGGCCGACCGTGCGGATGTCGTCCAGTGTGACGGCCTCGATGCGACCCAGGATGTCGTCGACCGAGAGCAGGCTGTCGTAGACCAGCTCGCTCTTACCGATCCGGCTCATCCGGGACCCGGTGTCCTCAAGCCCAAGCACGAACGACCCTCGCAGCTGGCCCTTGCCGCGCTCGAGCTCCTCCTCGGTGATGCCGTGCTCGGCCACCTTGGCGACCTCGTCGCGGCAGATCTCGAGGACCTCGTCGACCTTGGCGGGCAGGCAGCCGGCGTACACGCCGAAGATGCCGGTGTCGGCGTACTGGGTGTTGTAGCTGTACACCGAGTAGGCCAGGCCGCGCTTCTCGCGGATCTCCTGGAACAGCCGGGAGGACATCCCACCGCCGAGCGCGGCGTTCAGGACGCCGAGGGCGAACCGTCGCTCGTCGGTGCGGGTGATCCCGACGGTGCCGAGGATCAGGTTGGCCTGCTCGGTCGGCCGGGCGAGCGACTTCACGCCGGGGGTCGGGGCCGCGCCGGGGCCGCCGATCCGCGGCGCGCTGGGCAGCTGCCCGTTGTCGCCGAGCACGCCCGCGAACGCCGCCTGTACCTGCCGTACGACCTCGTCGTGGTCGATGTTGCCGGCCGCCGAGACGACGAGGTTCTGCGGGACGTAGCGGTCCCGGTAGTACCGCGCGATGCGGTCCCGGCCGATGCCGCTGATCGACTCGACGGTGCCGAGGATCGGGCGGCCCAGTGGGGTGTCGCCGAACAGCGCCGCGGAGAACTCGTCGTGTACCGCGTCGGTGGGGTCGTCGTCGTGCATGGCGATCTCTTCGAGGATCACCCCGCGCTCGGCGTCGACGTCCTGCGGCTCGATGAGCGAGTCGATCACCATGTCGGAGACGACGTCGATGGCCAGCGGCATGTCGGAGTCGAGCACCCGCGCGTAGTAGCAGGTGTACTCCTTGGCGGTGAAGGCGTTCATCTCGCCGCCCGCCGCGTCCATCAGCGAGGAGATCTCCAGCGCCGTGCGCTTGCGCGTGCCCTTGAACAGCAGGTGCTCGAGGTAGTGGCTCGCGCCCGCGTCCTCGATCGACTCGTCACGCGAGCCGACCCCGGCCCAGATGCCGAAGGCCACCGAGCGGACGGTCGGCACGGTCTCGGTGACGACGCGCAGCCCACCCGGCAGAACGGTCCGCCGGACCACCCCGGCGCCGTCGGCGCCGGGGTGAACGACGTAGGTGGAACCGGGCTCCTGTTCCCTGGCGAGGACCGTCATGAGTTGCGGTCGCTGTCGCCGCCACGGCCGCTGCCGCCGCTGCTTCGGGTGCGTCGCCGGCGAGGGCGCTCGCCCCCGTCGCGGCTCTCCCGGCGCTCCGGGCGCTCGGCCCGCTCGCCGTCCTCGGCGGGAGCCGGCGCCTCGTCGGAGTCGGAGGCGGGAGCGGCCTCGGCGGCCGCGGCCTCGCGCTCGACGACCTCGACCGGAACCAGCGACAGCTTGCCGCGGTTGTCGATCTCGGTGACCTCGACCTGGATCTTCTCGCCGACCTTGATGACGTCGTCGATGTTCTCGATTCGCGCGCCGCCGTGCAGCTTGCGGATCTGGGAGATGTGCAGCAGGCCGTCCTTGCCGGGCAGCAGCGACACGAACGCGCCGAACGTGGTGGTCTTCACCACGGTGCCGAGGTAGCGCTCGCCGACCTCGGGCATGTGCGGGTTGGCGATCGAGTTGATCGCCTGCCGCGCGGCCTCGGCGGACGGGCCGTCGGTGGCGCCGACGTAGATGGTGCCGTCGTCCTCGATCGTGATCTCGGCGCCGGTGTCGTCCTGGATCGAGTTGATCATCTTGCCCTTGGGGCCGATGACCTCGCCGATCTTGTCGACCGGGACCTTGATCGTGATGATCCGCGGCGCGTTCGGGCTCATCTCACCGGGGGCCTCGATGGCCTCCTGCATGACGTCGAGGATCGCCAGGCGGGCGCCCTTGGCCTGCTTGAGCGCGGCGGCCAGGACCGAGGCCGGGATGCCGTCCAGCTTCGTGTCGAGCTGCAGGGCCGTGATCACGTCACGGGTGCCGGCGACCTTGAAGTCCATGTCGCCGAAGGCGTCCTCGGCACCGAGGATGTCGGTCAGCGTGACGTACTCGTCGCCCTCGTTGATCAGGCCCATCGCGATGCCGGCCACCATCTGCTTGAGCGGCACGCCGGCCGACAGCAGCGACATGGTGCTGGCGCAGACGGAGCCCATCGAGGTGGAGCCGTTGGAGCCGAGCGCCTCCGACACCTGCCGGATCGCGTACGGGAACTCCTCGCGCGTCGGCAGCACCGGGAGCAGGGCGCGCTCGGCGAGCGCACCGTGGCCGATCTCGCGCCGCTTCGGCGAGCCGACGCGGCCGGTCTCCCCGGTGGAGTACGGCGGGAAGTTGTAGTTGTGCATGTAGCGCTTGGTGCGCTCGGGGTTGAGCGTGTCGATCATCTGCTCCATGCGGAGCATGTTCAGCGTGGTCACGCCCATGATCTGGGTCTCGCCGCGCTCGAACAGCGCCGAGCCGTGCACGCGGGGCACGACGCCGACCTCGGCGGTCAGCTGGCGGATGTCCTTGACGCCGCGGCCGTCGATGCGGACCTTCTCGGCGATGACGCGCTCGCGGACGAGCTTCTTGGTCAGCGCGCGGAACGCGGCGCCGATCTCCTTCTCGCGCTCGACGAAGTCGGGGCCGACCTTCTCGGCCGCGAGGGCCTTGACGCGGTCGAGCTCGGTCTCGCGCTCCTGCTTGCCCGCGATGGTGAGCGCCTGGGCCAGCTCGGTGCGGACGGCGCCCTCGACGGCGGCGTACACGTCGTCCTGGTAGTCCAGGAAGATCGGGTACTCGGCCGTCTCCTTGGCCGCCTGGTCGGCGAGGCTGCGCTGCGCCTGGCAGAGCACCTTGATGAACGGCTTGGCGGCCTCCAGGCCCTCCGCGACCGTCTCCTCGGTCGGCGCGACCGCGCCCTCGGCGACGAGCTTGAGCGTGCCCGTGGTCGACTCGGCCTCGACCATCATGATCGCGACGTCACCGTCCTCGAGCACCCGGCCGGCGACGACCATGTCGAAGGTCGCCTTCTCCAGCTCCGGGTGGGTCGGGAATGCCACCCACTGGCCCTCGATCAGCGCGACGCGCACGCCGCCGATCGGACCGGAGAACGGCAGGCCCGCGAGCTGGGTGGACATCGACGCGGCGTTGATCGCCACGACGTCGTACAGGTGCTCCGGGTGGAGCGCCAGGATCGTCTCGACGACCTGGATCTCGTTGCGCAGGCCCTTCTTGAACGAGGGGCGCAGCGGCCGGTCGATCAGCCGGCAGGTGAGGATCGCGTCCTCGCTCGGCCGGCCCTCACGGCGGAAGAACGAGCCGGGGATGCGCCCGGCGGCGTACATCCGCTCCTCGACGTCGACCGTGAGCGGGAAGAAGTCGAGGTTGTCCTTCGGCTTCTTCGACGCGGTGGTCGCGGACAGCACCATCGTCTCGTCGTCCAGGTAGACGACGGCGGAACCGGCCGCCTGGCGGGCCAGCCGGCCCGTCTCGAAGCGGATCTTGCGTTGGCCGAATGAGCCGTTGTCGATGACGGCTTCGGCGATCTTCACACCATCCACGATGTGAAACCTCCTTGGGTCAGGTGGGAAACCCCGCATCCGTACCCGGAGGTGCAGCGCTCTGGTAAGAGGTGCCGGTCTTCGATCGAAGCCGTCGGATCGTCCGTGATCCGAGGGCCACTACCGAGGACCGGCCCCCGACACACCGTACGGGCGGCCGCGGGCTGTTGTGGAGTTATACGAAGAGAGGGAGCGGCATGCGCCGCTCCCTCCCGGACGTTATCGGCGGAGGCCGAGACGCTCGATCAGCTGCCGGTATCGGTTGATGTCCTTCTTCTGCAGGTACTGCAGAAGCCGGCGGCGGCGGCCGACCATCAGAAGCAGGCCACGACGGCTGTGGTGGTCGTGCTTGTGGGTCTTGAGGTGCTCGGTGAGCTCGTTGATCCGCTTGGTGAGCAGCGCCACCTGGACCTCGGGCGACCCGGTGTCACCCTCGACGGTGGCGTACTCGGCCATGATCTGCTTCTTGGTGGCGGTGTCCAGCGACACGGCTCTCCTTCTCTATCGGGTACGCGGTATGGAGTTCGAATGCACCCGGAAACCATGCGTACCCACAGTCTCCTGGGTGGAGGGGCCGCGGCTCGGTGAGCCGCCTCGCCGTGCACGGGGCAGCCGACTACTGCCGGTCACTTCCCCAGCGGCAAATCACGGTACCACGTCATGCCGAGCAGCCCATTATCAAGCTCAACGCCGCGGTCCGCCGGGATGTTCCCTAGGGGGTGTCCGGTCAGGGCGCGGTGATCTCCCGGGCGCGTGCGACGTCGTCGTGCATCCGCTCGATCAGCGCCTCGATCGAGTCGAACTTCAGCGTGTCGCGCAGCCGGGCGGTGAAGTCGACGCTCACGTGCTCGCCGTACAGGTCGAGGTCGTCGCGGTCCAGGGCGTACGCCTCGACCGTACGTTCCTGCCCCTCGAACGTCGGGTTGGTGCCGATGGAGATCGCCGCCGGCCAGCGCGCGTCGGGAAAGCCCGCCGAGTCGTCGCCCCGCACCCGCCCGTAGTCGGCGCAGTTGAGGTAACCGGCGTACACCCCGTCGCTCGGGATCGCGGTGTGCGGCAGGGTCTCCAGGTTGGCGGTCGGGAAGCCGAGCTCACGGCCGCGCCGCGCGCCGCGGACGACGACGCCCTCGACCCGGTGCGGACGGCCCAGCAGCTGCTCGGCGCCCTCGATGTCCCCGGCGGCGAGCCGCTCGCGGATCCGCGTCGAGGAGATCGGCTCGCCGTTGGCGACGAGCGGGACGCCCTCCGCCTCGAAGTCGTACTTGTCCCCCAGCTCCTGCAACAACGCGACGTCTCCGCGCGCCTTGTGGCCGAAGCGGAAGTCCTCCCCCACCACCACGCGCGCCGCGTGCAGCCGGTCGACGAGCACCGACTGGACGAACTCGTCGGGCCCCATCCGGGACAGCTCCAGCGTGAACGGAAGGATCATGACCGCGTCGGCGCCCAGGCCGGCCAGCAGCTCGGCGCGCCGCTTCGGCGTGCACAGCAGCGGCGGGTGCGTGCCGGGCCGCACGACCTCGTCCGGATGCGGATCGAACGTGATCACCACCGACGGCAGTCCGAGCTCACGCGCGAACTCCGACGCCCGGGCGACGATGCGCTGGTGCCCCAGGTGCACCCCGTCGAACACCCCGATGGTGACGACGGACCTGCCCCAGTCGGCGGGCACCTCGTCGAGGCCATGCCAGCGTCGCACCTGTCCACCCCTTTTCGCGATCGTCTAAAGCCTGCCACACCGATGACAGCGGGTCAGTTCCGGCTCATGATCAGGCCATGCCCCTCGCCTGGAGACCCGTGCTGGCCGTCAGTATCGCGGCCGGCGTCGTACTGACCGCGCTCAGCGCCCGGTACGGCTACCACCGCGACGAACTCTACTTCCGTGTCGTCGGCGCGCACCCGGCATGGGGGTATCCGGACCAGCCTCCGCTCGTCCCGCTGTACGCGGCCGCCGCCGGAGGCTCGCTGATGCTGCTGCGCCTCCCCGCGACGCTGGCGTTCATGGCGGGCGTGGTGCTGACCGCCCTGATCGCCCGGGAGATGGGCGGCGGCCCGCGCGCCCAGACGGTCGCGGCGCTGGCGTGGGCCGTCACACCGGCGCTCGCGGTCGGCGGTCACCTCATGCAGCCGACGATCTTCGACGTCGTGGCCTGGACCGCGGTGACCTTCCTGGTCACCCGCTGGATACGGGTCCGCGACGACCGTCTCCTGCTCGGCGTCGGCCTGGTCACCGCGGTGGCGCTGCAGATCAAGTTCGTGATCGTGTTCTTCCTCGCCGCGCTTGTCGTGGGCGTCTTGCTGGCCGGGCCGCGCGATCTTCTCCGCCGTCCGCTGCTGTACGCCGGTGCGGCGGTGGCCGTGCTCGCCTGGCTGCCGGGCCTCTGGTGGCAGGCCCGGCACGGCTGGCCGCAGCTGGAGATGGGCCGGGTCATCGCGGCCAAGGGCACCGACGGCGGCCGGCTGGGCTTCCTGCCCTGGCAGGTGATCGACACGGGCATCCTCACCGCGCCGATCTGGATCGTGGGGCTGGTGCGGCTGTGGCGGGGGCCATGGCGGCTGTTCGTCTGGGCCTACGCGTTCCTGCTGCTCGTCTTCGTGATCACCGGTGGCAAGCACTACTACACGATGGGCGCCTACCCTGCGCTGTGGGCCGCCGGCGCCCAGGTCGCCGAACGCTGGCGGCTGCGGTCGGTCATGTTCGGAATCGCGGCGCTCACGACGATCGGGCTGCTACTGCCGGTGTATCCGCTGCGCGTCCTGCACGCGACGCCGGAGGCGGCGATCAGTTATGACGTCCGCGAGACGGTGGGCTGGCCGGAGCTCACGGCGGCGGTGGCAAAGGTGTACCGCCCCGGCTACGTCATCCTGGCCGGTGACTACGGCGTCGCGGGAGCGATCGACCGGTACGGCGCGGCGTACGGCCTGCCGAAGGCCTACAGCGGCCACAACGGCCTGTGGTACCTCGGGCGGCCGAAGAACGACGGCGCCCCCGTGATCGTCCTGCCCGCGGCGCGGGAGTTCCTCACGCGCTACTGGTCCGACGTCCAGGTCGCCGGACGGGTCGACGACGGCGTACGGATCCAGAACGAGGAGCAGGGTCAGCCGATCTGGATCTGCCGGGGTCAGCGGGTGCCCTGGGACCGGCTCTGGCCCCAGCTCAAGCGGCTCGCCTAAACAGCCCGGTCGGAGGCGTACGGGCGCAGGCGGACCTGGATCTCGCCGCAGACGCAGCGGCTGTAGGTGACGACGCCCTCCGAGGTGAAGTGCCGGGAGAGCACCTCATAGACGTCTGACTCGGGCCAGCCGCAGGTCGGGCAGTCGCTCACCGGGGTTCCGCCTCCGCACCACATCGCGCGTAATCGATTAGATTTGAATGACGCTTACATCCAAGCACATCGTGGAAGATGGATCAATGCGGATTACGGGCTACAAAAGCCATGGCGTGGGGGCCGCCGCGGCCCTCGTCAACGCGGTCACGAGCCGCGACGGCGACGACAGTGATGAGGCGTTGCGGGCGATCCTCGGCGAGCATGGGTTCTTCGTGCAGCAGTTCGCCTCGGCGACCGCGGACGAGCTGCGGCCCTGGGCTCGGACGCTCCGCTCCTTCTTCGAGGCCGAGAGCCTCGACGCGGCGGTGGCGCTGCTGAACGGCCTGCTGTCCGATGTGCCGATGCATCCGCACCTGGCGGACCACGACGAGCTGGGGCTGCACGTCCACTACGCGCCACCGGAGGTGGACCTCGCGCACCGGGTCCGCGCGACGACGCTGATGAACCTCGCCGAGCTGCTGTGCGACCACGGCATCGACCGGATCGGCGTGTGCGCCGCGGCCGACTGCGACCGGGTCTACGCCGACGACTCCCGGGGCGGGCGACGCCGGTTCTGCTCCGACGCCTGCGCCAACCGTACGAACGTCGCCGCCTACCGCGCCCGCCGCCGCCAGCCCACGTGAACCGCTGACCGCCGAGGATCGTGGGCGTCAGAGGCCCAGGGACCCTCGGCGCACGGTCCGCTCAGCGGAAGGGAACCTCGACGCGCCCGGCGACGCGTCAGGACACGAAGACGGCGATGGGCTTGGCGACGGGACCGTGCTCCTCGACCAGGGCCAGCAGGGTGCCGTCGGGGCCGAAGACGCCGATGGGCCCCTGGCCGAGCCCCGTCGCGGCCAGCCGGCCGCCGTGCGCGATCTTCCGCGCGTCGTCCTCGGAGACGTCGAGCCGGGGGAACGCGGCGGCGACCGCCTCCTCCATCGGCAGCACGGTGAGCTCTTCGGAGAGCCGGTCGATCGTGTGCGCCATCGACAGGTCGTACGGGCCGACGCGGGTGCGGCGCAGGGCGGTCAGGTGCCCGCCGACGCCCAGGGCCGCCCCCAGGTCGCGGGCGAGCGCCCGGATGTAGGTGCCGCTGGAGCAGGTGATCGTCGCGGTCACGTCGAGCAGGTCGCCCTCGCGGCGGAAGTCGCCGAGCCCGAACTCGTACACGGTGACGGTACGCGGCTTGAGCTCGACCTCCTCGCCGGCCCGGGCCCGCTTGTACGCGCGCTGGCCGTTCACCTTGATCGCGCTGACCTGCGGGGGGATCTGCTCGATCGACCCGGTCAGGTCCACGACGGCGTTCCGTACGGCGTCCTCGGTCACCTCGGCCGCCGAGGCGGTCGCGGTGGGCTCGCCCTCGGCGTCGTCGGTGTTGGTGGACTGCCCGAGGCGGATGACGGCCTCGTAGGTCTTCTCGGTGAGCGCCAGGTGTCCGAGCAGCCGGGTGGCCTTCTCGACCCCGATGACCAGCACGCCCGTCGCCATGGGGTCGAGCGTGCCGGCGTGCCCGACGCGTCGGGTGCCCGCCAGCCGGCGCATCTTGCCCACGACGTCGTGGGAGGTCCAGCCGGCCGGCTTGTCGACGATGACAAGTCCGTTCATGAGTGGGCGGCGACCTCGATCTGAGTCAGGAGCTCGCGCAGCCGGGCGACGGCCTGCTCGACCTCACCGTGCAGGGTGAAACCCGCCGCGGTGGGATGGCCGCCGCCGCCGAGGGCCACGCAGGCCATGCCGACGTCGATGCGGCCCTTGGACCGCGTGGAAACCTGCCAGGCGCCCTCGTCGTCCTCCTTGAAGACGACGGCGACCTCCGCCTCGTCCGTACGGCGGACGACGTCGATGACGCCCTCGAGCAGGTCGTACGAGAGGCCGTGCGCGGCGCGGTCGGCGCGCGTCACGGTCGTCCAGACCATGCCGAGCCCGTCCGCGACGTCCGGCTCCAGCCGGGCCCGGCCGAGCGCGGCCGCGAGCACGGGCAGGTATCCGAAGGGGGCGCGGTCCCAGACCTCGCGGGCGACCTGCTCGGGCCGGATGCCCGTCGCCAGCAGCCGCTGTGCGAGGGCGTGGACCTCGGGGGTCGTGGACCGGTACTTGAACGAGCCGGTGTCGGTGACGAGGCCGACGTACAGGTCGAGCGCGATGTCGTGGGTGAGCGGGACGCCCAGTCGGTCGATGAGGTCCTCGACGATCACGGCGGTGGCCGCGGCGCCGGGGGCGACCAGGTGCGTGGTGCCGAACCGCGTGTTGGACGCGTGGTGATCGACGACGATCAGCTCCCGCGCCTTCCCGGCGTTGGCCGCCAGGCTGCCGAGGCGGTCGCTGCCCGCCGCGTCGAACGTGATCATCACGTCCGGCTCGGCGGGGAAGTCGGCCGGGTCGGTGAGCAGGTCCAGGCCGGGCAGGAAGCGCAGGATCCGCGGCACGACGAACGCGTCGCCGAACGAGGCCGTGAACGGCTTGCCCAGCGCGCGCAGCGCCTGCGCGAACGCCAGCATCGAACCCAGCGCGTCGCCGTCCGGACAGACGTGGCAGGCGAGGCACACCTCGTCGGTCCGCTGGATCGACTCGACCGCCCTGTCCCACTCGTCGGCGGCGATGGCTGGGACCCTACCCGGCGCGGAGTTCACGACCGGGAGTATCCCGCGTCGCCGCCACCGTCGCTGTCGGTTTCGTCAACATCGTCCTCGATCAAGGTCTCCCGGTACGGGTTGGCGTCCCCCGCGGGCCGGGCGTTCTCCGCCGCCTTGGCGACCCGCTCGTCGGAGGCGCGCGCCTTGGCGAGCAGGTCGTCGATCTGGCGGACGTTCTCCGGGAGCGCGTCCGGCACGAAGGTGAGGCTGGGCGTGTGCCGCACTCCGGTGCGCTTGCCCACCTCCGAGCGGATCACGCCCTTGGCGCTCTCCAGCGCCGCGGCGCTGTCGGCGCGCTCGGCGTCGCTGCCGTACACGGTGTAGAAGACCGTCGCGTCCCGCAGGTCGTTGGTCAGCCGCGTGTCCGTCACGGTCACGAAGCCGAGCCGCGGGTCCTTGATCCGCCGCTCCAGCATCTCCGCGACGATCTGCTGAATGCGATCGGCGAGCTTGCGAGCCCTCGCGGGGTCGGTCACAGTTCCTCCATTGTCGTTCCGCCGCCCGACCGACCTGGGTCGGGGCGCGCCCTCACCGATGCCTCGCGAACGTCACTCACGACTCCTCCTCATTGAAGAGCCGCTGCCTGGCGGACAGGAGCTCGACCTCCGGCCGCCCGGCGATGAGACGCTCGCACGCCTCGAGCACCTCGACGCAGTTGCCCGCCGTGGCGGACACGACCGCGACGCCGATCTCCGCCCGCCGGTGCAGGTCGAGGTTGCCGGTCTCGGCCGCCGCGACCGCCGGAAACCGACGCCGTACTTCGGCGACGATCGGGCGGACCACGGCACGCTTCTGTTTGAGCGAGCGTACGTCGCCGAGCAAAAGGTCCAGAGTCAGCGATCCCACATACACAACGGTCACCCCGCGCGATCCGTTCCGGTCATCCGCATTTCAGTCACCGGCGCAGGGACGGCCGACAGCGAGATGGCGTGCGACAGAGCCGCACGCCACCCAGGGCCTGTCTCGAAGCCCCGCTGTCCCACGGACCCGGACTTCGAGACAGGCCCCAGGAGCCCACGCGGACCTCGTCGGTCCGCGTGGGCTCACGCCGTCTCGGAATCAGGCCGTCCCAGGCCTTCGGGCGAGGGTCAGACCCGCGGCTTCTCCCGCATCTCGAAGGTCTCGATGACATCGCCGATCTTGATGTCGCCGTAGCCGACCCCGATACCGCACTCGAAGCCCTCGCGGACCTCGGTCGCGTCGTCCTTGAAGCGGCGGAGCGACGACACCGTGAGGTTGTCGGAGATCACGACGCCGTCGCGGATCAGACGCGCCTTGCTGTTGCGGTTGATCGTGCCGGACTGGACCATCGAGCCCGCGACGTTGCCGATGCGCGGCACCTTGAAGATCTCGCGGATCTCCGCCGTGCCGAGCTGGACCTCCTCGAACTCGGGCTTGAGCATGCCCTTGAGCGCCGCTTCGACTTCCTCGATCGCCTGGTAGATGACCGAGTAGTAGCGGATGTCGACGCCCTCGCGGTCCGCCAGCTCCTGAGCGTTGCGCTCGGGACGGACGTTGAAGCCGATGATGACCGTGCCCTCGGACGTGAGCGAGAGGTTCACGTCGTCCTGGGTGATCGCACCGACACCGCGGCGGATGACGCGCAGACCGACCTCGTCGCCGACGTCGATCTTGAGGAGCGCGTCCTCCAGGGCCTCCACCGAACCGGACACATCGCCCTTGATGACGAGGAGCAGCTCCTGCACCTCGCCCTTCTCGAGGTCCTTGAACATCTCCTCGAGAGTGCGACGCCCGCGGCTGCGGAGCAGCTCGGCGTTGCGCTTGCGGGCCTGACGGCGGTCGGCGATCTGCCGGGCCATCCGGTCGTCGTCGACGACGATGAAGTTGTCGCCGGCGCCCGGTGTGGCCGACAGGCCCAGCACCAGGACCGGACGGGACGGCAGCGCCTCCTCGACGGTGCTGCCGTTCTCGTCGAGCATCGCCCGGACGCGGCCGAAGGCCTCACCACAGACGATGGAGTCGCCGACCCGGAGCGTGCCGCGCTGCACGAGCACGGTCGCCACGGAGCCGCGGCCCTTGTCGAGGTGCGCCTCGATCGCGACGCCCTGCGCGTCCTGCTCGGGGTTGGCCCGCAGGTCGAGCTCGGCGTCGGCGGTCAGCACGATCGCCTCGAGGAGGTCGTCGATGCCCAGCCGCTGCTTCGCCGAGATGTCGACGAACTGCGTCTGGCCACCGAACTCCTCGGCGACGAGGCCGTACTCGGTGAGCTGGGCGCGCACCCGCTGCGGGTCCGCCCCCTCCTTGTCCACCTTGTTGACCGCGACGACGATCGGCACGCCGGCCGCGTTCGCGTGGTCGATGGCCTCGGTGGTCTGCGGCTTCACCCCGTCGTCGGCGGCGACCACCAGGACGACCAGGTCGGTCGTCTCGGCACCACGGGCACGCATGGCGGTGAACGCCTCGTGACCCGGGGTGTCGATGAAGGTGATCTTGCGCTCCTGGCCGTCGACCTCGGTCGCGACCTGGTAGGCGCCGATGTGCTGGGTGATGCCGCCGGCCTCGCCGGCCACCACGTTGGCGTTGCGGATCGCGTCGAGCAGCTTCGTCTTACCGTGGTCGACGTGGCCCATGACGGTGACCACCGGCGGACGGGACGCGAGGTTCTCCTCGCCGCCCTCGTCCTCGCCGAACTCGATGTCGAAGGACTCGAGCAGCTCGCGGTCCTCGTCCTCCGGGCTGACGACCTGGACGTCGTAGTCCAGCTCGCCGCCGAGGACCTGCAGCGTCTCCGCGTTGACCGACTGGGTCGCCGTCACCATCTCACCGAGGTGCAGCATCACCTCGACGAGCGACGCCGGGTTGGCGCCGATCTTCTCGGCGAAGTCGGTCAGCGAGGCGCCCTGCGGCAGCCGGATGGTCTTGCCGTTGCCGCGCGGGACGCGGACGCCGCCGATCGCCGGCGCCTGCATGTTGTCGAACTCTTGACGCCGCTGCTTCTTCGACTTGCGGCCCCGCGCCGGACGCCCGCCCGGACGGCCGAACGCACCCTGCGTGCCACCACGGCCGCGACCGCCGCCACCGGGGCGCGGGCCGCCGAAGCCGCCGCCACCACCGGGACGACCAGCACCGCCGCCGGCACCGGCCGGACGGCCGAAACCGCCACCGCCACCACCGGGACGACCGCCGCCACCGGGACGACCGCCGCCGCCACCGCCGCCGGGACGGCCACCGCCGCCACCGCCGGGACGACCGCGCCCGCCGCCGGGACCACCGGGGCCACCGCTGTCCCGCTGCGGGCGGGACGGCATGTTCATCGGGCTGGGCCGCGGGCCTCCAGGCCGGGGCGGCATGCTGCCCGGGTTCGGACGAGGACCGCCCGCACCCGGAGCACCCGCCGGGCGGTCGCCACGCGGCGCACCCGGACGGTCGCCACGCGGCCCACCGGGACGGTCACCACGCGGGGCGCCCGGACGGTCGCCACGCGGCCCACCGGGACGGTCACCGCGCGGACCCGCGGGGCGGTCGCCACGCTGGCCGGGCGGACCCGGGCGCGGACCCGGCTTGGGCGCCGAACCCATGCCCGTGTTGGTCGAAGAGAACGGGTTGTTGCCCGGACGGGGACGACCCCCGCCGGGGCGCGGACCGGGCGTCGCCGGACGCTCCCCGCCGCGGCCACCGGAACCCCCGGGGGCACCAGGACCACCCGGACGCGGACCACCCGGACCTGGCTTCGGACCAGGACCACCCGGACGACCGGCCGCCGGCCCCGGACGGGGCCCGGGACTGGGCTTCGGCCCGGGGGCACCGCCCTGCGGGGCGGGGGCACCGCCCTGCGGGGCGGGACGGGGCGCCGCGGGACCCGGCGCGGGCTGACGGGGACCCGGCTTCGGAGCCTCGGGCGCGGACGGCGCCTCGGGGCGCGCGGCCTCCGCCTTGAACTCGGGCCGCAGATCCTGCCGGATCTCCGGCCGGGGCTGCTCCGGCTTGGGCTCCTGCCTCGGCGCGGCCGGCTTCGGACCCGGAACCGGCCTGTTACGCGGACCCGGCTTCGGAGCCGGGGCCGAGCCTCTTCTGTCGGCGGACGGCTTGGCCGGTCCGCCACCGAAAGCTTCTTTAAGTCTGCGTACAACCGGCGCCTCGATCGTCGAGGACGCCGAACGGACGAACTCGCCCATCTCGTTGAGCTTGGCCATGACGGCCTTGCTCTCGACACCGAACTCCTTGGCGAGCTCGTACACCCGGACCTTTGCCACTGCACTCCCTACTCGGCCCGGGGAAACGCGTCCTCGGACCGTCGCTACCTTGCGGTAATCATCGCTGCGTGCTCATCGAGCGCTCATAGCAATCTCGACCTGCTTCCGACTAGACGTCGCTTACAAACCGTCCTGCTGTGACTCGAACCAGTGCCGAAGCGCACTGACGTCGAGCGGCCCCGGCAGGCGGAACGCCCGCGGAAACGCCCGACGACGCTCGGCCAGCTCAAGACATGCCAGGTCAGGGTGCAGGGAGGCGCCCCGGCCCGGCAGTCGCCCGTGCGGATCAGGGGCGATGGAGCCCTCGATCACGACCAGGCGCAGCAGGTCGGACTTGGCCGTACGAACCCGACAGCCCACACACGTGCGCTGTGGGGCCGCTCGGCCACGATTAATGAGTCTACCGCGTCGACGCGTCTGCGGGACCTGCCGCATGCTCCCCTTCGGAGGAAGATCCGGTCTCCGTGTCGGGCCGGATGTCGATCCGCCAGCCGGTGAGACGGGCGGCGAGACGGGCGTTCTGCCCTTCTTTTCCGATCGCCAGGGAGAGCTGGTAGTCGGGCACGATGACCCGCGCGACCCGCCCCTCTGCGTCGACGACCTCAACGTGGTTAACCCGCGCCGGCGACAGGGCATTCCCGACGAACTCGGCGGGCTCGTCGGACCAGTCGACGATATCGATCTTCTCGCCGTGCAGCTCGTGCATCACATTTCGGACACGGCTGCCCATCGGCCCGATGCAGGCGCCCTTGGCGTTGACCCCCGGCTTGCGGGACCGCACCGCGATCTTCGTGCGGTGACCGGCCTCACGGGCGATCGCCGCGATCTCCACGGTGCCGTCGGCGATCTCGGGGACCTCGAGCGCGAAGAGCTTCTTCACCAGGTTCGGGTGGGTCCGGGACAGCTTCACCAGCGGTCCGCGGTGCCCCTTCTTGACCTGCACGACGTAGGAGCGGATCCGCTCGCCGTGGTCGTAATTCTCGCCGGGGACCTGCTCCTCCGGGGGCAGGACGCCCTCCAGCTTGCCCAGGTCCACGAGGACGTTGCGCGGGTCCTTGCCCTGCTGGATCACGCCCGCCACGATGTCGCCCTCACGCCCGGCGTACTCCCCGAACGTCAGCTCGTCCTCGGCGTTGCGCAGGTGCTGCAGGATGACCTGTTTCGCGGTGGTCGCCGCGATCCGGCTGAAATTGGTCGGCGTGTCGTCGTACTCCCGTACGCCGACGCCCTCCTCATCGGTCTCCGTCGCCCAGACGGTGACGTGACCGCTCTTCCGGTCGAGCTCGACGCGCGCCTTGGGCGCCGCGCCCTCGGTCCGGTGGTACGCGATGAGCAGTGCTTCCTCGATCGCCTTGACCACGAGGTCGAGAGAGATGTCCTTTTCACTCTCGAGACTCCGCAGGGCCGTCATGTCGATGTCCACGAGGCCTCCCCCTAGTCCTCGTCGCCGGCGGCGCCGTCGTCGTCGCCCCGGCGGTTGAACTCCACCTGGACCCGGCCGCGGGCCAGCTCGGCGTAGCCCAGCCGGTGCTCGCTGCCGTCGCTGTCCAGGACGACGGCCGTGTCGTCGGCGCTCGTGACCCGGCCGGTGATCTCTCCGCCCTCGGTGAGCGTCGCGCGGACGAGACGGCCGGCCGCGCGCCGCCAGTGCCGCGGCTGGGTGAGCGGCCGGTCGACGCCCGGCGAGGTCACCTCGAGGACGTACGATCCGGAGCCCATCGCGTCGCTTTCGTCGAGGACGTGCGAGATCTCCTGGCTGACGTCCGCGACGCCGTCGAGGCTGACTCCGCCGTCGGCGTCGACGATGACCCGCACCTGCCGGCGCTTGCCGGCCGGGGTCACGATCACGTCCTCCAGATCGAACCCGGCGCCGGCGATCACGGGTTCGAGCAGCCGCATGAGCGCGGCCCGGGTCTCGTGCCCGGATCCGCGCCGGCCCGCCTGAGCGCTGCCACGGCGGCCGTCCACGCTCATGTGGGCCCTCCTCCATGCCTGATGGGACGGTGGCCGCCCGATGCGCCCACTCCGCCCCCAAGACTATCCACAGCCGAGGGGGCCGGGTGCCCGCATCGCCAGCAGCCGGGTACACCCTTGTGGAATGCTTGCGCAGCGGAGTCGATCAGATCATGAACGGAGGCACGCTTGGACGCGCTGCGGTTCCCGGGTCCCACGCGGCGCGCGGCGATGCTCGGCGGCTCCGCGGCGGTGCTGACCGCGATGGCCGGATGCACCAGTGTGGGCCAGGCGGCGGCCCCGCCCCCGGGCCCCGACGTGACGGTGCTGACCGCCGCCGTCCAGAGCGAGGCGTCCCTCATCGCCCTGTACGAGGCGGTGCTCGGCGCGCACAAGACGCTGGCCGACCGGCTCAAGCCGCTGCACGATCACCACACGCAGCATCTCGCCGTCCTGCAGCGCCACTACGTTCCCGGCACGAAGACCGGCACCGCGACGCCCGCCCCACAGGAGACGGTCACCGCGCCGGCGAGCGAGTCCGGGGCCATCGCGGCGCTGCGGTCCGCCGAGCGCAAGGCCGCCGCGGCCCGCGCCGACGACGTCCGCCGGGCCGACCCGGCGCTGTCCCAGCTGCTCGCCTGCATCGGCGCCTGCGAGGCCGGCCACGCCCAGGCCCTGGCGGGAGGGGCCCGATGAGCGAGCCGTGGTGGCACGAGGCGCCTGAGGGCAGCGGATCTCCGCGCTCCCGAGCGCCCCGGAGACGGGCAGAAGGCACTTACGGCGGGTCTCGACGCTCCCGAGCGCCCCGGAGACGGGCGGAGGGCACGAGCGCTCCGCGCTCCCGAGCACCCCGGAGACGGGCAGAAGGCACTTGCGACGGGTCTCGACGCTCCCGAGCGTCCTGGGGACCGGCGAGGGGCATGCGATGAGCGGTGCGCAGGACACGGTGGCGGCGCTGCAGGCGGCGCTCGCCGCCGAACACGTCGCGATCTTCGGCTACGGCGTGCTCGGCGGCCACGTCGCGCCCGCGCAGCAGCAGAACGTCACGCTGATCTGGAGCACCCACCGCAGCCGGCGCGACCGGCTGCGCGGCTACATCCAGTCCGCCGGCGGCCGTCCGGTGGCCGCGGCGGCCGCGTACCGGCTGCCGTTCAAGGTCACCTCGGCGAGCAGCGCCGCGCGGCTGGCCGCCACGCTGGAGGACGGCGTGGTCGCGGGGTACGCGATCCTCGCCGGGGCGAGCGACCCGAATCTCCGCCGCTACGCCGCTCAGGCGATGCAGGAGGCGGCGGTGCGCGGGGTCCGCTGGCGGGGCTCGGCGCCCACGGAGGCCTTCCCGGGCCTCCCGTCGAATGCCCTTTCCCCCAAACCCACCGAGTAGATGCCGTAACCTGCCCGAGACGACCGATATGGGGGTTACGGGCTGACTTATGGGCGCGGCGGCGAATCGACTGCGAGAGACATGGCGAACGTTGATCGGCGAGAACTCCGCCGAACCGGTCGAGGAGGAGCCCGGCGACGCCGTCTCCCCGATCGCCCTCGACCTCGTCCTGCGGGTCGGTGAGCTGCTGCTCGCCAGCGGCGAGGCGACCGAACGCGTGAACGAGTCGATGCTGAGCCTCGCCGTCGCGTACGAGCTGCCGCGCGCCGACGTGGCGGTCTCCTTCACCGTCATCACGGTCAACGTCCACCCCGGCAACGGCGCGTTGCCGGTGACCGGGGGCCGCGCGATCCGGCGCCGCTTTCCCGCCTACTGGCGGCTCGTCGCCCTGCACTCGCTCGTCCAGGAGGCCTCTCTCGGCATGCTGGACGTCGAGGAGGCGCACCGGCGACTCGCGGAGATCAAGCGGATGCGGCCGCCGTACCCGGCCTGGCTGATCATCCTCAGCCTCGGCCTGATCGCCGCGTCCGCCAGTGTCATGGTCGGCGGCGGGCCGCTCGTGGCCGGCACGGCGTTCGTGGCGACGGTCCTGGGCGACCGAGCGGCGGCCTCGCTGGCCCGCCGGGGCGTCGCGGAGTTCTTCCAGCTCACCCTGGCCGCGGCCATCGGCGCCGCCAGCGCGTCCCTGGTGATCGCGATCGGCGCTCCGGCCTCCCACGCCTCGGCCATCGTCACCGGGGCGGTCCTGGCCCTCCTGCCGGGACGGCCGCTGGTCGCCAGCATCCAGGACGGCATCACCGGCGATCTGATCAGCGCGGGGGCCCGGCTGCTGGAGGTGTTCTTCATCGTGGCGGCGATCGTGTCGGGGCTCGGCGTGGTCGTGTACGTCGCCGTACGCCTCGGGATCCCGGTCGACGTCAACCCGCCGACCGCGCCCGCGTCCCTGCTGCCGGTGACGGTGATCGCCGCGGCGGCCGTGTCGCTGACGTTCGCGGTCACCCTCGCCGTGCCCCGCCGCGTGCTCGCCGTGGCCGCGCTGGGCGGCGCGCTGATCTGGGTGGTGTACGTCCTGGCCCGCAGCGCCGGCGTGACACCGGTGCTCGCCTCTGCGCTCGGCGCGGGCCTCGTCGGCCTCCTCGGGAACCTCATCGCCCGCCGGCGCCAGGAGCCCGCGCTCCCGTACATCGTCCCCGCGATCGCGCCGCTACTGCCGGGCACGGCGCTGTACCGGGGCATGATCGAGCTGAACCTCGGGCTGCCCCAGGACGGCGTGCTGAGCCTGATCGGCGGAATCTCCGTCGCGCTGGCCCTCGGAGCCGGCGTCAACTTCGGCGGCGAGTTCGTGCGCGCCTTCCAGCGGGTGGGCCTGGGCGCGTCCGGCCGCGGCGCCCGCCCCGCCGCCCGCCGCACGCGCGGCTACTGAGACCCTCCCTTCTTGAGCAAGCGTTTGGTTATTATCGGCGGGGTGAGCGACGAACTCGACGAGCTGCGAGCGACCGTCCGCGCCTTCCTCGCCCGGGAGTGCCCTCCCACGGCCGTACGGCGGCTCATGGCCGACCCCGCCGCGCACGACGCGGCCCTCTGGGGGCGCCTCGCGGGCGAACTCGGGCTGACCGGGCTGGCGGTCCCGGAGGAGCACGGCGGCGCCGGATGCGGGCTCACCGAGCTCGCCGTGGTGTGCGAGGAGCTCGGCCGCGCGCTGACCCCCGTCCCGTTCCTGGCCACGGCGGTCCTCGCGGCGTACGCCGTGCGCGACGGGCGGCTGCTCGCCGGGATCGCGGACGGCTCCCTGATCTCGACGGTCGTCCTCGACGGGGACCTCACGGTCGACGGAGGCCGCCTGACCGACACCGCGCCGTACGACCACGACGGGGACCTCACCGTGGACGGAAGTCGGCTGACCGGCACGGCGCCGTACGTCCTCGACGGGCACCTCGCCGACGTCGTCGTCTGCGCGGTAGGCGACGGCGTGTACGCGGTCCGGGGCGCGGACGTCGCGCGGACCCCGTACGTGACGCTCGACCAGACGCGGCGGCTGGCCCGCCTGCGGTTCGACGGCGCCCCTGCCGAGCGGATCGACGGCGACCTGACGCGGGTGCGCGACGTCGCCCTGACCGCGCTCGCCGCCGAGCAGGTCGGGGGCGCGCAACGCTGCCTGGAGACGGCCCTGGAGCACGCGAGGACCCGGGTCCAGTTCGGCCGGCCGATCGGCGCCTTCCAGGCGATCAAGCACAGGCTCGCCGACGTGCTGTTGCGCGTCGAGTCGGCACGGTCGGCGGCGTACGAGGCCGCGCGCGTCGCCGACGAGGATCCGGGCTCGCTTCCGGTGTACGCCGCGCTCGCCGGGTCGTACTGCGCCGAGGCGTACCTGCACGCGGCGGGCGAGACGATCCAGGTCCTCGGCGGCATCGGCGTCACCTGGGAGCACGACGCCCAGCTGCACTTCAAGCGGGCGACCGCGTCCGCGCGCCTCTTCGGAAGTCCCGAGTCCCACCGCGCCCGGCTGGCCGCGGCCGCCGGCCTGTGACTACCTCCGCGTCCCGACCTTTCGATAGATGATCGTCAGCACCACTGCGAGGACGATGAGCGCGACGACCACGATCGCCGCCTTGATCAGGAGGTCCATCGCGAGTTCGCGGACGATCTGATCCCCGTCGCCGTCCGCCGCCCGGCCCGGGCTCATCGGTCCGGCCTTCGGTCGTCCCGCGCCGAGGCGTCCTCGAGGTATCTCAGGACGGCGCGGGCCGCCGCCCGCCGCGCACCGGCCCGACCGCGCGCGGAACCGGCCGGACGGTCGCGCCCGTCGCCCTCCGCGAGCGCCCGCAGCAGCGGTCCGGCGGCCCGGCGGGCCTCCGGCAGCCGGCCGCCGCGCTTGAGGATCATCAGCGCGGTGAACCCCACGATGACCAGCAGCACGACGGCTCCCACGATGAGCGCGAACCTGATCAGCAGTAGATGCATGACGGTGCTCACGATCACTCCCCTCTCCGATCGGCGTTTTTAGCACGACCCTGCTAAAAAGAATTTAGCACGATGGTGCTACAAAGGCGTCATGCCGAAGAAGGTCGATCCAGAGGCCCGCCGCCAGGAGGTCGCCGAGGCCGTGTTCCGCGTCGCTCGCCGCGACGGGCTGGAGCACGCGTCGCTGCGCAACGTCGCCGCCGAGGCCGGCCTGGCCATCGGCTCGGTACGGCACTACTTCGCGGGCCAGTCCGACATCATGATCTTCGCGATGCGGCACTTCGTGGACCGCGCCGGCGAGCGCCTCATGGAACACGTGCGCGCGCGACCCGCCCCGGACGCGCCCCCCGACCGGCACGTCGCCCTCTTCGCGGCGGCCCTCGCCGAACTGCTGCCGCTCGACGCGGAACGCCGCGAGGAGACCGAGGTCTGGCTGGCCTTCACCGTGAGCGCGCGCACCCGCGAAGAGCTGAGACCGCACGCCGAGCGCCTGTACGACGAGACCCGCGGCCTGATCCGGAAGGTGCTGGCGGCCGCCGAGCGGATTGGAGTGCTCCGGGACGGCCTGGACCCGGACGTCGAGACGGAACGCCTGTACGCGCTGGTCGACGGCCTGGCGCTGCACGGCGTCCTGCAGCCCGGCCGGCTCGACGCCGAGGCCATGCGGGCGACGCTGCACCGGCACCTCGGCGAGATCATGCCGCGGGCAGACGATCGGTGACGTAGGCCACACCCCTCGGCCCGCCGGGAATGCGGGCCGGCGCGCGGCTCGTTTCCCGAGCGAGACCCTCCGTGAGGTACCCCCTGTGACCGATCTCCTCCCGACACCGACCACCACGCCACCGCCGCCCGCGCCGGCGCGGCGCCGGTGGCTGCGCTGGGCGGGCCGGGTGGCGATGTTCGGGGCGATCGGCGTCTCGGCCTGGGCGTTCCGCGACCAGTTGCCCGACGCCGGGGCGCTGTGGCACGTGGCACTCCACGCGGACCCGGGCTGGCTGGCCGTGGTGGTGCTCACACAGCTGGCGTCCATGGCGATGTTCACCCGGGTGCAGCGGCGGCTGCTGCGCGCGGGCGGGGTCCGGATGTCCCTGCCGCGCGCGCTGCGGATCACGTACGCGGGCAACGCGCTGTCGACGACGCTTCCGGTGGGGCCGGCGGTGAGCGTGGCGTTCAGCTTCCGGCAGTTCCGTCACGCCGGGGCCACGCCACGGCTGGCGACCGCCGTGATCGTGGTGGGCGGCGTGGTGATGAACGCCGGTTACGCCGTCGTCGGCCTGACCGCCCTGGTCGCCGAGCCGTACTCCCGATCGTTCGCGGTCACGGCGCTGGCGGTCCTGGCGGGCGTGACCGGGGCGTTCGCGCTGCTCTGGAACCGGCGGCGGGCCTCGCTGAGCCGCCTGGCGCTGCGCGCCTTCGGGCCGCTGCTGCGGCACCGGCTCCTCGTGCCGCTCACCGAGATGTGGCAGGGCCGGGGCGCCCTGCGCCTGAGCCCGCGCGACTGGGGCGTGCTCGGCCTGATGGCCGTGCTGAACTGGGTCTTCGACATCCTGTCCCTCGCGACGGCCGAGCGCGCGGTCGGCGTGCACACGCCGCTGTACGCCGTCACGCTCGCGTACTTCGCCGCGCAGGCCGCCGGCAGCGTGCTGCCCCTGCTGCCCGGCGGGCTGGGCGCGATCGAGGCGAGCCTGGCCGCTTCGCTGGTCGCCTTCGGGGCGCTCGCCGTCCCGGCCGGCGTGGCGGTGGCGCTCTACCGGCTCGTGTCCTTCTGGGGCGTGGTCGGCGCGGGCTGGCTCGCCTGGCTGACGATCAAGATCGCCGAGGACGACGCGACGCGGGTGCGCCTGCGGAGGGCGTTCGGCGGCCTGGGAACAGCGTTGTACGCCATGTCGCAGACGACGGCGTGCGCGGCCCCCATTCCCCCGGCCCCGGACTCCCCAGAGTCGGCCTGACCCGCCGGACCACGTCTCATGGCTTGTTGCCGTACGATCCCGCTGCTACGCTTCCCAAGCGAGCGCTTGGTCATATTCGGAGCACATGCCGGAGGCGTGATGTCCCTGCGGGTCAGCGTTGGGTACGAGCTCGAGGTGCGCGGGCGCACGCGCGAGGTCGAGCGGCGGGCCTTCGAGAACGTCGTCGACCAGGTCGTCCTGGCCGACAGCCTCGGCTACGACACGGCGTGGTTCGTCGAGCACCACTTCACGCGCGGGTTCTCCCACTCGTCCGCGCCCGACCTCGTCCTCGCGGCCTGTTCCCAGCGGACCGAGCGCATCCATCTCGGCCTCGGCGTCGTACTGCTGCCGTTCCAGCACCCCGTCCGCACGGCCGAGCGGGTCGCGACCCTCGACGTCCTCAGCGGCGGGCGGGTCGAGTTCGGCACGGGCCGCGGCGCGTCGCCGCTGGAGTACCAGGCGTTCCAGCGGCCCTTCGAGCAGTCCCGGCAGATCTGGGAGGAGACCCTCGAGGCGGTGCTGGCGATCTGGAACGCCGACGGCGAGCCGGTCACCCGGTCCGGCGAGTTCTTCGAGGTCCCGAACGTCGCGGTCTACCCGCGTCCGGTGCAGGAGCCGCACCCGCCGGTCTGGGTGGCCTCCACCTCGCTGGACGGCTACCTCGCGGCGGCCCGCAAGGGCTACAACCTGCTCGGCATGACGATGCTGAAGGGCCTCGACGACGTCGCGGAGGACATCGCCGAGTACCGGAAGTGCCTGGCGAGCAGCGGGTTCGACCCGGACACCCGGCGCGTCGCGCTGATGATCCCCTGGTACGTCGCGCCGTCGAGGGACGAGGCGATCTCCACGGCCGCCGACGCGATCCTGTGGTACATCCGCCGCCAGGTGAACCTCGTCACTCCCCCGGACTACTACGACGCCCGGCACGCCACCCACCGGGTGCTGGGCCAGCTCGCCGCCGGCCTGCCGCCCGAGGAGGCGATGGAGACGCTGCGGGAACACCACATGGTGGTCGTGGACGACGTCGAGGGCTCCCGCAAGGCCGTCGAGCGCATCCAGGCCGCCGGCGCGACCGACCTGATCCTCCAGGCCCAGGTCGGCGGTCTGGCGGCCGAGCACGTCACCGGCTCGATGCGGCTGTTCATGGACGAGGTGATGGGGTGACCGGCCCCAGGGCGTATCCGGTGGATCCCTGCCACCGGACACGCGCTCAGAACGCCGGGATCGCGAAGGAGACCGAATGACCTGGACCACCCGCGAGGCCCTGCCGATCCCCCGCGACGCGGCGGGGCTCCTGCTCGTCTCCCCCGAGGCCGACCTGGTCGTACCGCTGACCGCCGAAGACCGCGCGGCCACGCTGGAGATCGCGACGACGACGCTGCGCGCGGCGGGCGTCGGCCCGTCCGACCGGGTCGTGGTCGCGCTGGGCAACGACGGCGAGGCGACCGGCACCCTGATCGCGCAGGCCTGCGCGGAGATCGCCCAGGCCGCGGCCGCGCCCGGCCCCCGGGGACGGCTGCGGCTGCACCACGCGCTGGAGGCCGTACGGGCCACGACGCTCATCGCGACGCCCACCGGGGCGATGGACCTGCTCGCCCGGCTGCACCTGGAGTTCCTCCTCGACCCGCTGGACCTCGGGCTGCGCCGCATCCTGCTCACCGGGGAGCTCCCCTCGCCGGGCGCGTACGGGCAGCTCGCGTCCGAGTTCGAAGCGGAGGTGGGCGAGCTGTACGCCGACCCGTTCTTCGGGCTGCCGACGGCGTACCGGTCCGCCCGCGACTCCGCGTACACCCCCGCCCGCGAGGGCCTGCTGGGCGTGGCCCCACTCGGCAAGGACGTACTGCTGGAGCCGCCGTACGCCGCCGGGAGCGCGGAGATCGTGGTCACCCCCGCCTGGCACTCCACGCTGGCCGGGACGGCCCTGCGCACCGGGCAGGTCGTGCGCCTCACCGAGGACGCGGGGATCCCCGCCCCGGAGCACACCGTGGGCGAGCACCTCCTCGTACGCGGGCGGTGGCTGTCGATCCCGCGCGTGGCCGCGGCCCTGGCCCGGATCGACGGCATCGCCCACTGGGACCTGCGCGTCGCCCGCGAGGGGACGCTGGACGCCGCCGCGCTGCACGTCACGTTCAACCGCGCGACACTGGTGAAGAACCCGATGTGGCGCTCGCGCATCCACCAGGCGCTGGTCGCGGTGACCCCCGTGACCATCGAGGTCGTCGTCGAGGACGACGTCGCCGAGCAGGCCCGGCCGGGTTCGGTGACCGATCTGCGCGGCCACCATCTCGGCCGCGACCGGTCGGCCGTCGTGGAGTGACCCGGCCCGTTCTCCGACCAACAGGAGGCGCGTCATGGAACCGGTGCCGGACTGGGGGACGATCCCGCGGATGCTGCGCGACCAGGCGGCGCGCCATCCGGACGACGTGGTCGTCGCGGAGGGCGGCACGGCGCTGACGGTGCGCGCGCTCCGGGAGGAGGCCGCGAGAGTGGCGCGGGGGCTCATCGCGCTCGGCGTCGAGCCCGGCGACCGCGTCGCCGTCTGGGCGCCGAACTCCGCCGCCTGGGTCGTCATCGCGTACGGCGTCTGGGACGCCGGCGCCATCGTCACGCCGCTCTCGACGCGGTTCCGCGGGATCGAGGCCGCCGGCATGCTCCGCCGGACCGGGGCGCGGGTGCTCTTCGTCGACGAGGGGTTCCTCGGCTTCTCCTACCTCGGCGCGCTGCAGGAGATCTGCGGTGGCCCGTCCGGCGGGCGCCCGTTCGGCGACCTGCCGAGCCTGCGGCACGCCGTCACCCTCGCCGGGACCGGCGCGCCGCCGCCGGCCCTCTCGTTCGAGGACCTCCTCGAGCGGGGCGAGGACGTGACGGACGCGGAGGACCGCGCGCTCGCGGTGCGCCCGGGCGACCTCGCCGAGATCATGGCCACCTCGGGCACGACCGGCGCGCCGAAGGGCGTCATGCTGCCCCACGCGCAGCTGCTGCGCGGCTACTGGGACTGGGCGTCGATCGTCACGCTCGGCCCGGACGACCGCTACCCGATCATCGCGCCGTTCTCCCACGGGTTCGGGATCAACGCGGGACTGCTGGCCTGCGTGCTGAAGCGGGCGACGATGATGCCGATCTCGGTGTTCGCGCCCGACGCCCTGATGGACCTGATCGAGCGCGACCGGATCAGCGTCCTGGCCGGCCCGCCGACGCTGTTCCACCGGATCCTGGAGGAGCTCGACGGCCGGGACGTCACCTCGCTGCGCGTGGCGATCTGCGGGGCGGCGGCGGTGCCGCCGGAGCTGATCCGGCGGCTGATCGAGCGGGTCGGCCTGGACCGGATGATCAACGCGTACGGGCTGATGGAGGGCACCGTCGTGTCGATGACGCGGGCCGAGGACCCCGTCGAGGTGATCGCCGCCACCACCGGGCGCGCCGTGCCCGGCGTGACGGTGCGCGTCGTCGACGACGAGGGCGAGGACCTGTCGGCCGGCGAGCGCGGGGAGATCCTCATCGGCGGCTACGGCGTCATGCGCGGCTACTGGGACGACCCGGAGCGTACGGCGGAGGCCGTGGACGCCGACGGGTGGCTGCACACGGGCGACATCGGCGAGCTGACCGCCCGGGGCGACCTGGCGATCGTCGACCGGAAGAAGGACATGTTCATCGTCGGAGGGTTCAACGCCTACCCGGCGGAGATCGAGGCGCTGCTCCTGCACCATCCGGCCGTCGCGCAGGCGGCCGTGGTCGCGGTGCCCGACGAGAGGCTGGGCGAGGTCGGCTGGGCGTTCGTGGTGCCCGCCGGCGCGGTCGAGCCGGCCACGATCATCGCCTGGGCGCGCGACCACATGTCGAACTACAAGGTCCCCCGGCAGGTCGTCCTCGTCGACACGCTGCCCGCCAACGTCAACGGCAAGGTCGACAAGCAGGCGCTGCGCGCCCGTACCCGTACGGCGAGAACGCTCCTCAGCCGACCTGGTCCGTGAGCCAGGGCGTGTGGCGCCTCGATCAGCCGACCTCGCCCGTGACGAGGGCGAGGACGCCCGGCACCTCGATCAGCCCACCTGCCCGTGAGCCAGGGCGTCCGACGCTTCGATCAGCCGACCTGGTCCGTGACGAGGGCGGGGGCGCCCAGCACCTCGACCGGCTCCTCGTCGTGCCGGGGCATGAGCACCACGACGACGAGCGAGGCCGCGAACCCGGCCGTCCGCAGCGCGAGCCGGAGGGGATCCTGCGGCAGCGGCTCCCCGAAGACCGCCGTGCCCGCCATGACGGTGTACACGCTGCCGACAACGCTGGAGACCGGCACCACGATGGAGGCCCGGCCGCGCTGCAGGCCCGTTTGGAACAGCAGCAGGCCCGCGCCCGACAGCAGGAAGTACAGGTAGGGGTACGGCGAGGCGAGGGTCCGGCCGACGAAGCCGCCCGAGTGGTCGGCGAGGAACCCGGCGACGCCCTTCGTCTGCAGCCCGCCGGCGCCGTACAGCAGACCGGAGGCGGCGCCGTACAGCACGCCGGGCACCGGGCGGCCGGTGCGCCGTCCGGTGCGCATCGCCGAGACGAACGCGCCCAGGCCGAGGACGACGGTGCCGGCCGAGACGGCCAGGAGCACGCCGGTGTCGGCGTGCACGCCGAGCCGCGTCGGCTCCATCGACAGGCACACCAGCATCAGCGACAGCGCGAGCACGCCGAGTCCGGTCCATTCGCGGGGTGTGGTGCGCTCGCCCAGCACGGTGGCCGAGAAGACCACGAGCAGCGCCAGCCCGGCGAGCTGGATCGGCTGCCCGACGCTCAGCGGCACCAGCGCCATGACCCCCACCTGGCAGAGCAGGCCCATCGCCATCACGAGGAAGCCCGTCATCCAGGCGCGGCTGCCGCACAGGACGCGGACGAGGTGGCCCACCCGGTGCGCGCTGATCGGCGGCAGGTCCCGCAGCGCCCGCTTCTCGAGAACGAAGCCGGCGTTGTACAGGACCGTCGCGATGAGCGCGAGGATGATGCCGAAGAACAAGCAGCCTCCTGGGCTACGGGGGAACGCGGGCGATATGGGGCGCCGAGGTGATCAGGTGACGCCTGCGAGCTGGTAGGAGGCGTGCGAAGACACGGCCTACGGCAGACGAAAATACCGGATCGACCTCAATGTGGCGCACTCACCCGGCGAAAAGCCCCCACGGGCGCGGCGGAAATTCTCATCGCGGTCGCCACCGTACGAGGGTGAGATCCTCGTCCACGTCCGTGAAAACGGCCTGGACCGGCATGCCCGGCGTCACGTCGGCGGGGTCCGCGCCGGTCAGGTCGCCGTACATGAACAGGTCGTCGGCGTCGTCGAGCCGCACGTGCAGGACCGCGTAGGGCACCTCGTCGGCGAAGGCGCGCATGAAGATCTGGTGGTTCACGATCCAGCTCGCCACGCGCCCGGTGCCGCTCACCGGGGTCCAGGTGCTCTCGCGCGACCGGCAGCGGGCGCAGATCGCGCGGGGCGGGAAGCGCAGCGTCCCGCACCCATCGCACTTCTGGACCAGCAGTTCGTGCCGGCGGACGGCCTCCCACCAGGGCGCGGAGTCGCGGTCGGCCTGTGGCCTCGGCCGCTCGGCGAGGCTCACCGGTCGCCCCGGAGGATCAGGGCGGAGGTCCCGGCGAGGACGTAGCCGGGCTGGGCCGTCGACAGCGCCACCTCGGCGCCGCTCACCTGCCGGTCCCCGGCGGTGCCGCGCAGTTGCGCGACGGCCTCGGCCACGTGGTTGATGCCGTGCACGTATCCCTCCGAGAGGAAGCCGCCGTGGGTGTTCACCGGCAGCGGGCCGTCCAGCCGGGTCGCGCCGGAGGCGGCGTACGGGCCGCCCTCGCCCTTGGGGCAGAAGCCGTAGTCCTCCAGCTGGACGAGGACCGAGTAGGTGAAGCAGTCGTACAGCTCGGCCACGTCGATGTCCTCGGGCCCGACGCCCGCCATGGCGTACAGCCGGGGCGCGATCCGGGCGGCCTCCGAGACGGTGAAGTCGCCGCCCTGGCCGGAGAAGAAGCTGTCGCCGCCGCCCCAGACCGCGCCGGAGATCAGGACCGGCGGGTTGGGCAGGTCCCGGGCGCGCTCGGCGGAGGTGACGACGACGGCGCAGGCGCCGTCGGTCTCCAGGCAGCAGTCGAGGAGGCGGAGGGGCTCGGCGATCCAGCGGGAGGCCAGGTAGTCGTCGAGCGTGATCGGGTCGCGTTTGAGGGCGCGCGGGTTCTTCACCGCGTTGGCACGCTGACCGACCGCGATGTGGCCGAGCTGCTCGTGCGTCGTGCCGTACTTGATCATGTGCGCGCGGGTGGCCATCGCGAACTGCTGCGGCGGCGCGAAGTAGCCGTACGGCGCCTGGTACTGCGCGTCGAAGATCGGTGCGACGCCGCGGCCCGTGCCGCCCATGCGGAACTCCGACCGGGCGTTGATCGCGCGGTAGCAGACGACGGTGCGGGCCACACCGCTCGCGACCGCCATGGCCGCCTGCCCGATCACCGCGTGCGAGACGCTGCCCCCGCCGAACTGGTCGAGGTACCAGCTCACCTCGGGGACGCCGAGGGCGGGCGCGACCACCCAGGGCGGCGTCGAGTCGCCGACGCGGTGCGTCGCGAGGGCGTCGACGTCGTCGACGGTCAGCCCGGCGTCGTCGAGCGCGGCGAGGATCGCGTCGATCGCGAGGGTGAGCGTGGAGACGCCGGAGTCCTTGCTGAACGGCGTGTACCCGACCCCGGCGATCGCCGCCCGATCCCGCAACCCCATTACCTCTCCTACCAACCAAGCGCTCGGCCAAGTTACTTGAACCGTAGAGCCCGCCGTTCCCGACTGTCAATGATCACCACCCCGACGGCGAACCTAGGACTTTCGGCGGATTTCACCCTCGGCCTGGAATCTCGGGCACGTCGCGGCGCTTTACTGAGACGTGGAGCAGGGGCGGCAAGCGGGCAACTTGACACCCGTCAAGGCTGCCGCCTATCGTCCAAGCAAGCGCTTGGCTAAGAGAAAGGATCCGGTCATGCCCGACGGCGCGACCGCCGCAACGTCGATCCCCCGAGGTTCGGCCGCGCGATCCTCCGGCCAGAACACGCCACGGCGCGCACCCCGCTCGCCCAACGGAACGCCACGTCCGGGCACCGCCGACCAGATCAGCGACATCGACAAGATGCGCTTCCGCAATATCCTCGGCCGCTTCGCCACGGGCGTGGTCGCCATCACCGCGATCGACCCCGAGACGGGCCGGCCCACCGGCCTGGCCGCCAACTCCTTCACCTCGGTGTCGCTGGACCCCGCCCTCGTCGCGTTCTGCGTGGCGCACACCAGCTCCACGTGGCCCAAGCTGCGGGGCGCCGACCGGCACTGCGTCAACATCCTCTCCGAGCCGCAGCGCGACGTCTGCCTGCAGCTCGCCACGAAGGGCGCGGACAAGTTCGCCGGCCTGGAGTGGACCAAGTCCCCCAACGGCAGCCCGGTGATCGACGGAGCCCTCGCCTGGCTGGAGTGCTCGGTCGAGGCGGAGTACGCCGCCGGCGACCACGTCATCGTCGTCGCCCAGGTGCACCACCTCGACAAGCACCACGACGGCGATCCACTCGTCTTCTACAAGGGCTCCTACGGCCGCTTCGACGGCTGAGCCCGTGGACACGGGGTTCCGGGCCGAGGTGCGCGGCCGGCTCGAGGCCGAGCTCACCGGGGAGTTCGCCGAGGCCCGCGGCCTCGGCGGTCCCGGGCGCGAGCACGAGGGCTTCGAGCTGCGCCGCGCCTGGGAACGCCGCCTCGGCGAGGCCGGCTGGACCTGCCTCGGCTGGCCCAAGGCGTACGGCGGTCGCGACGCCACGCTGGAGGAGCAGGTCGTCTTCTACGAGGAGTACGCCCGCGCGAACGCGCCCCACCGCGTCGGCCACATCGGCGAGGGACTGATCGGGCCGACGATCATCGACTTCGGCACCGAGGAGCAGCGGCGGCGCTTCCTGCCGCCGATCCAGCGCGGCGACGAGCTGTGGTGCCAGGGCTACTCCGAGCCCGAGGCGGGTTCGGACCTGGCGAACGTGCAGACCCGGGCGGAGCTCCACGGCGGCGAATGGGTGATCACCGGGCAAAAGGTCTGGACCTCCCTCGCCCACGTCGCGGACTGGTGCTTCGTCCTCTGCCGTACGGAGCCGGGTTCCACGCGCCACCACGGCCTGTCGTACCTGCTCGTGCCGATGCGGCAGCCCGGGGTCGAGGTACGGCCGATCGTCCAGCTGACCGGCACCAGCGAGTTCAACGAGGTGTTCTTCGACGGCGCCCGCACCGACGAGGCGAACATCCTCGGCGCCCCCGGCGACGGATGGCGCGTCGCCCTCGCCACCCTCGGGTACGAGCGCGGCGCCTCGACCCTCGGCCAGCAGATCGGCTTCCGCCGCGAGTTCGAGCAGGTCGTCGCCGCCGCCCGGCGCACCGGAACGATCGAGGATCCCGTGCTGCGCGACCGGCTCGTCCAGTCCTGGATCGAGCTGGAGATCATGCGCCTGAACGCGCTGCGCACCATGTCGTCCCTCGCGGCCGGCGAGCCCGGACCGGAGGTGTCGATCGCCAAGCTGTACTGGTCGGAGTGGCACCGCCGGCTCGGCGAACTCGCCGTGGCCGCCCTCGGCGACGAGGCCCTGGTCGCGGACGCCGGACCGTACGAGCTGTCGGAGCTGCAACGGCTCTACCTGTTCAGCCGTGCCGACACCATCTACGCGGGGTCCAGCGAGATCCAGCGGAACATCATCGCCGAGCGCACTCTCGGCCTCCCGCGGGCCTGACAGTCGGCACTGGAGGCCGTGGTCGCCTCCAGCGCCGTCTCCTCAGTCGTGCTCCCCCGTTGTGGCGAGCACCCGTATGACGCGGTCGACAGCGTCGTCGAGATCATCGACGCGTGCGATCCGCTCGGCCCACGACCACCAGTACCACCAGCCGTCGGTGGAGTTCTCGGCGAGGATGTGCTCGGCGAGAACCGACACCTGTGGGTTCACCACGTGCAGGCTCGGTGGTCCGACTCGTGGAACCGTCAGCCGTACGGCGAAGCCCCGCCCCCGGAGCTCGTCGCCGAGGCTTTCGAGATATGTGATGCGTGTCCGCGCTAAAGCGGCGGTCTCATTCGACACGATCGGATCACCCCTCCTGAAACGGATCCGGCCCGACCGAGGACAGCATTCCGATGTGATGTACGCCACGCAATGCGCAGCACCGAACATGCATGAACTTGCCCCGCGCACGTTCACGCAGGGTGAAGAAGGTCCGTTCCGGTGGCACGTTTCCTCTCCCGACCGGCATGCTCGCAGGAATCGTTTTCGCCGCGATGTTCCGTCCTGCGCCAACTCGGCGGGCCGCGCGTACGTCATAGACGGCGATAGCCGGATAGAGAGAAAAGAGGGGCACACATGGCACTGGACGCGGGATCACGGTCACCGGCCACGGGGGGCGGGTGGCGCCGCCGGCACGTCCCGGTGGGCGTGTTCCTGGTCGTCTTCGGCTTGACCCGGGTCGCCTCCCTGCTCGACTGGTCCAGCCGCCACCGCGACGCCGCCCGGATGCTCGGAGTGGGCGACGGGGCGACGACGGCCCTGCTCGGCATCTCCGCGGTCGCCGAACTGCTGTTCACCGTCGCCGCCGTCCTGGCCGTCGGCCGCCGCCGGGCCGTCTGGCTGCTGGTGGCGCTCGCCGGGTGGCTCATCGAATTCCTGGCGCTGGCGGTCGTCGCCGGTGTCACCGGAGACGGCCGGCGGCTGGTCGAGCACGGCGTGTTCCTGCTGGCGTTCGCCGTCCTGTTCGCGGTGACCTATCGATCGATCAGGGGCACGCGGGCCGCCGTCGAGCCCGATCAGCCGGTCCCCGCTCTCGCACTGCCGGCGCTCGCCGGCCTTGCCCCGGCCGGCTCCTCTGCCGCGTCCGAGCCTCCGGGCACCCCGCGGGGCAACGCCCCCATGGCCGCGCCGGCGCAGAACCCCGAATGGGGGATGTCGAGGCCCGGACGGGGAACGCCGAAGCCCGCAGGCACTCTGGCCCTGCCGCAACGACCGGAGGCGTCGCCGAGTCACTCCGCCACTCTGGCCGGACCAGGGTCCGAGTCCCCGGACGCGCCCGAGAAGCCCGTCGTACGGCCCGCCGACGCGACCCGCCAGGACATCAGGATCCAAAGACGCGACACCAAGCCCGCGGAGACCGACGAACCGGCCGGCGGTACCGACCGCCGCGACACCGCCCGTGCGGAGGCCGACGAACGGACCGGCGACGCCCATCACCGCGACACCGGGCCCGGGGAGAGCGACGTCACCCGCCGAGACCTCGCCGAGCCCCCGAGGGATCAGGATCGCGCCGAACCCGCGAGCGACGACGCCCGCCCTGACGTCGCCCCGCCCACGAGCGACGTCACCCACCGGGACCTCGCGGAGCCCGCGAGCGACGCCACGCAGAAGGACGACGCCGAACCCGCGAGCGACACCACCCCGCCCGCGAGCGACACCACCCGCCAGGACATCACGGTTCGCAAGAGGCCCGCCGCCGGCAAGGGCGACGCCACGAGGGCCGACATCCCCGTCCGCACCCGGGACGCCGAGCCGCAGGCCACCGACGACGACGCGGAAGCCGCCACCGACGACGAGGCCGAGGCCGACGAGACGATGTTCGACCGGGCCGAAGGCGACACGGGGCGGTCGTGATCGCCGAGGATCGCCGGTGTCCCGGCCCCGGCGATCCTCGGCCGTATCGGTACGGCGCCGCCTGCGACGGGGCGGCGCCGCCCCACAGCCGTGCCACCTGTTCCAGGAAGTCGCGCCTGGCCCGGTCGGGGTCCTCACCCTGGAGCAGTTCCTCGACCAGCTCCGCCGGCGGCCAGAGACGCCGTACCGGGCGAAGGAGAGCGCGACGGTACAGCGCGTGCGCCGCGGACGGTGCGTCGCGAGCCGCCTCGTCAGCCCGTGGGCATGGGGTCGGTGCCGCGCGGGCCGTACGCGTCCCGTCAGCGGCGGGCGGTCAGCAGTTCGCGGAGCCGGCCGCCGGGCGGGTGCGGGGCGAGAGGCGGCGTCGGGAGGCCGGCGCCCGCGCGTAGGCCGTCGATGAACTCTCGCAGCGCGTCGAGCGACGAATGCCGCGGAGTCCAGCCGAGCTCCTGACGCGCCCGGCCGGTGTTCATGATCGGCAGTCGCAGGACGGCGTCGAAGAGGCCCGGCGAGGCCGGTACGAGGTTGAGGTGCCAGCCCGCCCAGACCGCGCCGCGGACCAGCGTCGCCGGAACCCGGACCGGGCGGGCCCCGAGTAGCTCGGCGAGTTCGGCGGTGCCGACGACCGGGTCGGCGGCGAGGTTGAACGCCCCGCGCGCATCGCCGAGCGCGGCCAGCCGGTACGCCTCGGCAGCGTCGGCGGTGTGCAACGCCTGGAACCGCAGGCCCGGGATGTCGGGAACGACCGGCAGCAGCCCGGCGGAGAGGTTCGGCACCAGCGGTCCCGCGAAGATCCGGCGCTGCTCCTGGGCGGCCTCGCGTTTGAAGATGAACCCCGGCCGCAGGCGTACGACGCGCCGGTCTGGGTGGGCGGCCTCGAAGGCGTCCAGCAGGCGTTCGACGTAGGCCTTCTCCCGGGTGTACGAGGCGCCCGGCCAGCCGTGGGTGGGCCAGGACTCGTCGACGGCGCGGTCCTTCGGGCCCGGCGAGTAGGCGCCCACCGAAGAGGCGCACACCAGGGCGGGCACGCCGGCCGCGGCCACCGCGTCGAAGACGCGCGCGCTGCCGATGACGTTGGTCCGCCAGGTCGCCGCGGGGTCGTGGGTCGGGTGGAACGCCCACGCGAGGTGGACGACCGCGTCGGCGTCCCGAAGCAGGGGGACGAGGTCGTCGGTCGCGACGTCGGCGGCCGCCCACTCGGTCTTCGGCACCGCCCAGTCGGGTTCGCGTCGGGCGAGGCCGAGCACCGAGTCGACGCCGGAGTCCCGGCCGAGGGCCTCGACCACGCTGGTCCCGACGTTCCCGGTCGCGCCCGTGACGACGATGCGCATATCGATGCGCCTACCCGGGCGCGACCTCCCTAATCCGGCATCCCCCGCGGAACGGGCAGTGCATAAACCGCTCCGGCGTGACTTGCCGGGTGACACTCCGTCAGCCGATGAGGCGGGCGACGGCGGTCATCGTGCCGGGGGCGACCTCGGTGAAGCCGCCGTCCCGTACGGCCACGTCGGCCTCCGCGACGCTCGCGGCCCAGTCGTCGGCCTCCAGGACGCGGACGCGCAGGCCCGGCCACTCGCCGCGGGCGCGAAACAGGAGCTGGGCGGCGTGCCCGCACTGCGCCGCCGCCTTCCCCGTGGTCATGGCGACGTGCGGATTGAGGGTGACCAGGGCGTACGGCGGCTCGGGCGGGGGTTTCGGCTCGTCGTCGCGCGGCAGGTCGGTGCCTCCGACCTGGAGCTTGGAGATCTCCGGTGGGACCTCGGTGACCGGCCCGGGGACGAACGCCCGCGCCAGCGCGCCGTCGTGGTCCACGAGCACGCCGGGCAGCCCCGTGAGGGACTCCCAGCGGGCGCCGCGCGCCCGTCGCGCCACCTTGCGGATGCGCCGTGCCTCCCAGCCCGCCACCGCCTCGTGCCACTCCCCGCCCGGGGCCGAACGCGGGTCGGCGAGCAGCCGGACGACCGCCATCGCCGCGGCCTCGCAGATCGCCAGGTGCGGCGGCGGCGCGGCCTTCTCGATACGCAGGGCGAGCTGCATCGCCCAAGCGGGCTCCTCCTCGGTCACGCCCCAATGTCTACCAGCCGGCGAAGGCGACCCTCACCTCAAATCCGGGGCTAGATGTATATACAGCTAGTCGTATAGCCTCATCTCATGAGCCACGAGACGCGTGACTTCACCCCTCGGTACTACGCGATCGAGCAGGCGCTGCGCGCCCGCGTCGCCGCCGCCCGGCCGAATGATCCGCTGCCCTCGGAGGCGGAGCTGTGCGAGGAGTTCGGCGTGAGCCGGATGACCGCCCGGGCCGCGGTGCAGCGCCTGGCCGCCGACGGGCTGGTGTACCGGGAGCCGGGGCGGGGCACGTTCGTGGCGCCGCCGCCCGCCCACCGCCGGGCCGACAGCCTGGTGCGGTTCAGCGCCGAGATGCGACGCCGCGGCAGGACCCCGTCCTCGCGGGTGGTGGACGCCCGGATACGGCCCGCCGAGCGCGCGGAGGCGGACCGGTTGCGGCTCGGCCGGGACGCGCGGGTGGTGGCGATCCGCCGGGTCCGGTCGGCCGATGACGTGCCGATCGCCGTCGAGGAGGCGCTCTTCCCGCCCACGCTGGCGCGGCTCCTGGAGGCCGACCTGGCCGGAGGTTCACTGCACGAGGCGGTGGTCGCCCTGGGACGCGTGCCGACCCTGGGACACGCGTCCATCTCCGCCGATCGCGCCACCGCCGAGGACGCCGAACTGCTCGGCGTCGAGCCGAACGCTCCTCTTCTCGTGGAGCATCGGCTGATCCTCGACCAGGACGGCCTCCCGCTCGAGCTCACCGAGTCTCGCTACGCCGGCGACCGCTACGCCCTCGACGTCACGTTCGACGTCGAACCGCCCACCCGCTGAGGAGAAGCCCATGTCCTGGCCCGCCGTCGAACACGTCGCGAAGATGATCGACCACTCCCTCCTCCGTCCCGACCTGACCACCGACGACGTACGGGCCGGCTGTGCGCTGGCCGCCCGCTACGACGTGGCGTCGGTGTGCGTCCGGCCCGCGGACGTCCCGCTCGCCGTACGCGCTCTCGACGGCACCGACGTGGCGGTCGGCACCGTCGTCGCGTTCCCGCACGGCTCCTCCGCCTCCCACGTGAAGGCGGGCGAGACGGCCGCGGCGGTCGGCGACGGGGCGCGGGAGATCGACATGGTGCTGAACATCGGCAGGCTGCGCGCCGGCGACGACCGGTACGTCGCCGACGACATTCGCGCCGTCGCCGAGCAGACGGCGGCTCGGGGCGCCCTTCTCAAGGTCATCCTGGAGACCGCGTACCTGACCGACGCGGAGAAGGTCCGCGGCTGCCGGATCGCCGAAGAGGCGGGGGCCGACTACGTCAAGACGTCGTCGGGATTCGCGCCGGGCGGCGCCACCCTCGACGACCTGCGCCTGATGCGGAGGTCGGTGTCGGCGCGGGTCGGCGTCAAGGCGGCCGGAGGCGTCCGTACCCTCGACGTCCTGCTGGAGATGGCCGCCGCCGGAGTGACCCGCTTCGGAGCGACGGCCACCGCCGGGATCCTCGACGACCTCGCGCGGCGCCGTGGCGACGTGACAGGGTGAGCGATATGAAGGTGGTCTTCGGCGCCGACGACGCGAACGACTGCACCCGTGCGGTGATCGAGCACCTCCGTGCGGTCGCCGATCTGCGGGTCATCGACGATCTGGAGAAGTGGCCCGACTTCTCGCGGGAGGCGGGCCGCGCGGTCGCCGCCGGCGAGGCCGACTACGGCGTGCTGATGTGCTGGACGGGCACCGGCACGTCGATCGCGGCCAACAAGGTCCCCGGCGTACGGGCCGCGCTGGCCTGGGAGCCGTGGATCGCGCGAAACGCGCGCCTCTGGAACGACGCGAACGTCCTCGCGCTCAGCCTGAAGCGCCTGGCCCCCGATGTCGCCGTCGAGTGCGTCAAGGCCTTCCTCGAGACCGAGCACGAGGATCCCGAAGAGACCCCCAACATCGACCTGATCCGCGACCTCTGACGTCATCCCGCCGTCCCGGTCACACCGGCCAGTTCCAGCATCCGGCACATGTCGTGGAAACCTTCGGCGCACGCCGCGCGGACCTTCGCGTATCCCCCGGAGCTCTCGGCGAACAGCAGCAGGAAACCCGGGTCGACGGCTTCCGGACGCATGACGTCCGCCTCCACCACGTGTCCCGAGCCGAGGTGCTCGAACCGGCAGTGCTCGCCGTGCGGGGACAGCCACCACTCCGCGCCGTCGACCTCGATCCGCCCGGCGTCGGGTTCTTCTCGCTCCCAGTCGGGGGCGACCTCGGCGCGGAACCGCCCGACGAGCCGCCGCGCCAGCCGGCGGAAGTCGGCGACGAGGGTCTCCAGCTCGGCGCGGCACTCATGTGCCTCGTGTTCGTCCACCAGCCGTATGACGCGGATGGTCGGTGGATCGCCTGGCGATGCGAGGACGAGAAGGTCGTCGCGGGCGAGTTCGGACCGCAGGGCGGTGGCGAGCCTCGACACCGTCGGCATCTCCGTGGCGGCGTTCAGGCGGACGACGGCGTGCCTGCCGCGCACGACCGAGCGACGTACCTCCTCGGCCGGCGGAACACCGTCGAAGACCACCGACCGTCGTCCCTCTCCCATGGCGCACCAGCGTAGGTGTGAGAGGCTGCGCAGGTGATTCAGATCTCCAGTCGCGTGGTCTATCGGAACCGGTGGATGAGCGTCCGGGAGGACGACATCCGGCATCCCGACGGCTCCCCCGGCATCTACGGCGTCGTCGACAAGCCCACGGCGGCGCTGATCATCCCGATGGAGAACGACGGCTTCCACCTCGTCGAGCAGTTCCGTTACACGCTCTCGCGCCGGTCGCTGGAGTTCCCGCAGGGCACCTGGCCGGACGACCGCGAGACGAGCAGCGAGGAGCTGGCCCGCGCGGAGCTCGGGCAGGAGACGGGCCTGCGCGCGGCGAAACTGGAGCGGATCGGTTCCTTCGCGATCGGGCCGGGGTTCACCAACCAGCGCTGTGACGCCTTCCTCGCCACCGGCCTGACGCAGGGTGAGACCGCCGACCGCGACCCGGAGGAGCAGGGGATGACCCACCGCTGGGTCGCCCGCGCGGACTTCGAGCGGATGATCCACGATGGGGAGATCGTCGACGGCTGCACGATGGCCGGCTACACCTTGCTCGGACTCCACACCGGCGGGTCCCCGCTGTAGGCGTACGCCGGCCGTCCGTTCGCCGACTTGAGGAAGGCCGATTCGCGCGATTGGCCATCGACGGCGGGGAACGGGCGTGATCTGCTCCTCCCATGGCGGACCCCATTCACGAGCGTGACGCGACCGGTAAGGCCCTCGATCTGGTGGCGGAGGCCGCCGCACCGTACCTCGAGTCGCTGACGACGCGGCCGGTGAGCGACCCCGGGGCCGAGGAGTCGCTCGGCGAACTGGGCGGGCCGCTGCCCGAGCACGGCGACGGCACGCTGGCCGGCGTCTCGCGGCTGCTGCGGACGGGCACGCGGGCGGCCACGCACTCCGCCGGTCCGCGCTTCTTCCATTTCGTCGTCGGCGGTGCCACTCCGGCCGCGCTGGCCGGCGACTGGATCGCCTCGTTGCTCGACCAGAACCCCGGCAACTGGGCGGCGTCCCCGTTCGGCACGCAGGCCGAGACGGTGGTGCTGGGATGGCTCAAGGACCTGTTCGGGCTGCCGGAGTCGTACGGCGGGGTGCTCACGACGAGCGCGACCTCCGCGAACTTCACGGCGCTGTCGGCGGCGCGGTTCTGGTGGGCGGAGCGGCACGGCGTGGACGTGACCGTCGACGGCTTGGCCGGGCTGCCGCCGATGCCGGTGTTCTCCAGCGGGTACGTCCACGTCAGCACCCGGAAGGCCCTGCAGATGCTCGGCCTCGGACGCGACACCGTCCGCAGGTTCGCGCGGGACGACGCCGGCCGGGTCGACCTCCCGGCGCTGGACCGGGCCCTCGCGGAGACCGACGGCCCGGCGGTGATCGTGGCGAACGCGGGCGAGGTCAACACCGGTGACTTCGATCCGATCGACGAGATGGCCGAGCTCGCCGAACGACACGGCGCCTGGCTGCACGTGGACGGCGCGTTCGGGCTGTTCGCGGCGCTGTCGTCGCGGGCCCGGCACCTGGTCGACGGGATCGAGCGGGCGGACTCGGTGATCAGCGACGGGCACAAGTGGCTGAACGTCCCGTACGAGAGCGGCTTCGCGTTCGTACGGGACGCCGCGCTGCTCGGCCGGGCGTTCGGGGCGTGGGACGCGCCGTACCTGCCCGGAGACGGCGACGACCACGTGAACTACCAGTTCCTCGGCCCCGACTCCTCGCGCCGCGCGCGGGCGCTGCCGATCTGGGCGACGCTGCGGGCGTACGGCCGGGAGGGGTACCGGGCGATGGTGGAACGCCATCTCGATCTCGCCGCGCATCTCGGCCGGCTGGTCGAGGAGGCACCGGATCTGGAGTTGCTCGCGCCGGTCCGGCTCTGCGTGGTCTGCTTCCGGTACCGGCGGCCGGGCATCGAGGACCTCGATGCGTTGAACACCCGGCTCGGCGCGGAACTGCTCGCCGACGGCCGGGTGTTCGCCGGCACGACGGTGTACCGGGGCATGACCGCCCTGCGACCGGCGATCGTGAACTGGCGGACCACGGAGGCCGACGTCGAGTTGCTCGTCTCGATCGTCCGGGAGATCGGCTCACGACTCACCGCGTGAGGCGCACGCTTCGGGCCGCTCATCCCGCGGCCGGCCGCTCGCCGGGTGACCCCGTGCCCGGGCCGCTCGTTCTACGGACGGTCGCCGACCGGGCGACGCTCAGACCTGGGGCAGCTCGCGGAGGAGCGTGTCGGCGCGGCTCTTGGTCAGGCCGCCCTCGCTGAGCCGGGTGAGGATCTTCTGCCGGAGGTCCGTGATCCGCTGCCGCAGGTCGACGCTCTGTCCGGCGGCCACTTCGTTCGTCAGGTTGGTGATGACGTTGTCGAGGTCGACGGCCACGTCGGAGCGGACCTCCCGGACCGCCATGCCCTCGTCCACCGTGCGGCGCATCCGGGTCAGCGCGTCGACCGTTCCCGGGGGCGTCGCCGCGGTGCGGGCCCGGACCGGCCGGGTGGTGGCGGGAGGCGGCGGGGCGGCCGCGCGGGTGCCCGTGGCCGACTGCGCGGACCGGCTTCCCGGTGTGGCGGTGGGAGTGACGGGTCCGGACGAGGAGGGGGACGCCGTCGCGCCGGACGGGGAGCTCAGCGCGGCCTTACCACCGCCGTGGCCGGCGCTCAGCACCGCGGCGATCACCACCGCCGTCAGCACGGCGGCGGCCCCGGCGGCCAGAGGCACCCGGCGCCGGCGGACCGCGGGCGCGGTGAGGACCCGCGTGATCGGGTGCGGGAGTCGCCTCGGCGTGACGGCGTCGGGGTCGACGGCGGGCTCGTCGCCCACGCCGAGCTCCCGGGCGATCTCGGCGGCGGCCGGTCGTTCCGTCGCGGACTGGGCGACGCAGCGGGCCTGCAGGCCGCCGAGGGTCTCCCCCGGCCTGGGTCGGCGGCCCATCACCGCCTCGAACCACACGATCCCGAGGGAGTACACGTCGGCGGACGGCGACAGGTCGTTCTCGGGCGGAAGGTAGTCGGGCGTCCCCATCCGCGCGTCGCCGGCGATGCCGAAGTCGAGGACCTTCACCCCCGACGACGTGAGGAAGATGTTCGTGGGCTTGATGTCCCGGTGGACGATGCGCGCCTCGTGCGCGGCGGCCAGCGCCGAGGCGATCTGGCCGACGACCCGCTCGGCGTCGGACACGGGGTGCACGTCGGCGAGGGTGGAGCCGGTCAGCAGCTCCATGACGATGTACGGGGTGCCGTCGGACTCGCCGTAGTCGTGCACGGTGACGATGTGCGGGTGGGACAGCGCCGCGGCGGAGCGGGCCTCGTCCCGGAACCTCCTGCGGAACTCCGGGTCACGCGTCAGCTCCGGGTCGATCAGCTTGACCGCGACCTGCCGGACGAGGACCTCGTCCCGCGCCAGCCAGACGGATGCCATGCCACCACGGCCGATCCGCTCGCGGAGACGGTACCGGCCGGCCAGAAGCGACTGCATCAACGCAGTTTTCCCCAAATCTCGCGTTCCGCACGAGCCCTCTAGTGTGCCCCGGATTTCGCGCCGCCGAGGGAGGATTCGCGGGCCACCAGATGGGTGTCCAGGATGACGACCGGTTGCTCGATCTCCTCGCCGCGGATCCGGGCGACGAGCAACCGGGCCATCTCCCGGCCCATCGCCTCCAGCGGCTGGTGCACCGAAGTCAGGGGCGGGTCCGAGTGCCGGGCCGTCGACGAGTCGTCGAATCCCACCAGGGCGACGTCGTCGGGGATCCGGCGGCCGAGCTGCTTCAGCACCCGCATCGCGCCGAACGCCATCGGGTCCGACGCCGCGAAGACGGCGTCCAGCCGCGGCTCGCGGGCGAGCAGCTCGCGCATCCCGCGCTCCCCGGACTCCTCGCTGAAGTCACCGTACGCGACCGGGCCGGTCAGCCCGGCCGCGGAGAGGGCGTCGCGATACCCCTCGAGGCGGTCGACGCCCACCCCCATGTCCTGCGGGCCGGTGATGGTGCCGATGCGGCGGCGCCCCACCGCGATGAGGTGCTCGACGGCCGTGCGGGAACCGCCCCGGTTGTCGGCGTCCACGCAGGCCACCGGGACGACGCCGGTCGGCGCACCGCCGAGCACCGTCGGTACTCCGCTCTCCTCCAGGTGGCGCGGCAGCGGGTCGCCCTCGTGCAGCGAGATGAGCAGCACGCCGTCGACGTGCTGGCCGGTGAGGTACCGCTCGAACCGCGCGTGCTCGTCCTCCGACTGGGCGACCACCAGCAGCAGCTGCAGCCCGGTGTCCCCGAGGCCGGTGCTGATCCCCCGGATGATCCCGGCGAAGTACGGCTCGCCGAAGACACGTTCCTCCGATTCCGACACGAACAGCGCGACCGTGTCGGTGCGCCGCGTGACCAGCGTGCGGGCCGCGCGGTTGGGCACGTATCCGAGCTCGTCGATGGCCCGCAGCACGGCCTCGCGGGCCTCCGAGCTGACCTTCGGCGAGCCGTTGATGACCCGGGAGACGGTGCCGCGGCCGACGCCGGCGAGCGCCGCGACGGCTTCGAGGGTCGGTCGCGGCCTGCTCGTCACGTGTCCTCCCGCCGCGGCGGGAGGGCCGCCTTCACATCCGGCGGGAGTGCCCGGGAGGGTGGGCGTCGCGTTGGTCGGTCGACAGTGCTCACGTGCTCATTGTGCCGAGGCCGCCCTGCTCGATGACCGAGGAGTACCACTGGGCGCTGGTCTTGGGGATCCGCGCCTGGCTCAGGAAGTCGACGTAGACGAGCCCGAACCGCTTGGCGTAGCCCCATCCCCACTCGAAGTTGTCCATCAGCGACCAGGCGAAATACCCGCGCAGCGGGACACCGGCGCTGATCACCGTGTGGCAGGCGCGCAGGTGCGCGTCGATGTACGCGACGCGGTCGGGGTCGTCGACGTGGGGGCCCTCGCCGTTCTCGCCGTCCGCGACGATGTCGTCGAACGCGGCGCCGTTCTCCGTGACGTACAGCGGGACGGACGGGTACTCCTCCGCGACGCGCGTGAGGACCTCGGCGAGCCCGGATTCGTCGATCTCCCAGCCCATCGCGGTGACCGGCCGGCCGACCTGGACGAAGCCGACGTGCTCGCTGCCCGGCCACGGCGACGCCTGCGCGAACGGCGAGGTGATCGCGGGCGCGGCGCCCTCCTGGCCGGTGACGAAGAAGCGGTTGTAGTAGTTGATGCCGAGCTGGTCGACCGACCCTCCGATGAGGTCCAGGTCGCCGTCCTGGACGCCCAGGTCGAACCGGTCCACGTCGGCGAGGACGTCCTCGGGGTACCGGCCGTGCAGGAGCGCGTCGAGGAAGAAGCGGTTCTGCAGGCCGTCGATGCGCCGGGCGGCGTCGACGTCCTCGGGCGCGTCGCTCGCCGGCGACACGGCGTACAGGTTGACCGACGCGCCGACGTTCCGCCCGTCGCCGCGCATCGCCTGCGCCGCGAGGCCGTGGCCGAGCAGCAGGTGATGGGCCGCGCGGAGGGAGGCCTCCGGATCGCGGCGGCCCGGCGCGTGGTCGCCGGACGCGTACCCCAGGAAGGCGGCGCACCACGGCTCGTTGATCGTGGTCCAGTTGACGACGCGGTCGCCGATGGCGTCGCACACGGTCTGGGCGTACTCGGCGAACCGGTACGCCGTGTCCCGCGCGGGCCAGCCTCCGGCGTCCTCGAGGGCCTGCGGCAGGTCCCAGTGGTAGAGGGTCGGCCACGGCTGGACGCCCGCCTCGAGGAGGGTGTCGACGAGCCGCCGGTAGAAGTCCAGGCCCTTGGGGTTGACCGGCCCGGCGCCGTCGGGCAGTACGCGCGACCAGGAGATCGAGAAGCGGTACGCCGTCAGCCCGAGGGAGGCCATCAGCGCGACGTCCTCGCGGAACCGGTGGTAGTGGTCGGTCGCGACGTCGCCGGTGTCCCCGCCGAGGACGTTCCCGGGTGTGTGGGCGAAGGTGTCCCAGATCGACGGGCCGCGCCCGTCCTCGGCGACGGCGCCCTCGATCTGGTACGCCGCCGTGGCCGCGCCCCAGACGAAGTCCGTCGGGAATCTGATCTCGGTCTCCGCCCGCGATTTCTGGATCGTCATGCTTTCACGGCCCCTTCCATGATTCCGCCGATGATCTGGCGGCCGAACACGACGAAGACGACGAACAACGGGATGGTCGCCACGAGGGTGCCGGCGAACATCAGCGTGTAGTCGTTGAAGTAGGCGTTGTTCAGCAGCGCCAGCGAGTACTGCACCGTCGGGTTGTCCGGATTCAGCACGGCCCGCGGCCAGATGAACTCGTTCCAGGTCGACATGAAGGTGAACAGCGCCAGCACGGAGGCGGCGGGGCGCAGCACGGGCAGCACCACGCTCCAGAAGATCCGGAACGTCGACGCGCCGTCGACGCGGGCCGCCTCGATGAGCTCGTCGGGGATGGCCTGCGAGGCGTACTGCCGCATCATGAACACGCCGAAGCCGGTGACGAGAAAGGGAACGATCACCGCCTGGAGCTTGCCGGTCCAGTGCAGGTGCACCATCACCATGTACAGCGGGATGAGGCCCATCTGCACCGGCACCATCATCGTGGCGACGATGATGAGCAGCAGCACGTTGCGGCCGCGGAAGCGCAGCTTGGCGAAGGCGAAGCCGGCCAGCGACGCGAAGAACACGGTCGAGGTGGCGACGACGGCCGAGGCGATCGCGGAGTTCACCAGCGCCTTGGCGAAGTGCGCCTGCTCGTTGTCGAACAGCCGGCGCAGGTTGTCGCCGAGGTGCTGACCGGCGATGAACGGCGGCGGCACCGCGCCGACGACGGCGTTGGTCCGCGTGGCGACGACGAACATCCAGTACAGCGGGAACGCCGACAGGACGATCGCGAAGATGAGCACGACGTACGTCAGCGGGCTGGCGTCCCAGAGACGCGCGGAGCCCGCGACGGCCTTCCGGGAACGCCGAAGGATGGCCTCCTTCACTTGTCACCACCTCCGGAGAAACGGCGGATCAGCAGGAAATTGACGAGGGAGAACACGAGGATCATCAGGAAGAGCATCCAGGCGACGGCGGAGCCGTAGCCGTACTGGAACCGGTTGAAGGCGTTCTCGAACATGTACATCGTCACCGTCTGCGACTGACGCAGCGAGCCGCCGTTCATGTACCCGAAGTTGAACAGCAGCGGCTCGGTGAACAGTTGCAGGCCCCCGATGGTGGAGATGACCGACACGAAGAGGATCGTGGGGCGCAGCAGCGGCACCGTGATCCGCCAGAACTGCTGCCGCCGTGCCGCGCCGTCGATCGCCGCGGCCTCGTACAGGTCGCGCGGGATCGCCTGCATGCCGGCCAGGAAAATGAGCGCGTTGTAGCCGGTCCAGCGCCAGTCGACCATGGTCGAGACGGCGATCCAGGCGGCCCAGCGGTTCGCCTGCCAGTCGATCTTGTGAACGCCGAAGAAGTGCAGGATCCAGTTGGCCATGCCGTAGTCGCGGCCGTAGATCTGGGTGAACACGATCGCGACCGCCGCGACCGACGTCACCAGCGGCAGCAGCACGCCCATCCGGAACAGCGTCTGGACGCGCAGCCGCCGGTTCAGCGCGTTGGCCAGCCAGAGCGCGAGCAGCAGCTGCGGCACGGTCGCGACGACGAACATGCCGAGGGTGTTGACGACGGCGTTCCAGAACTGGTCGTCGGTCAGCAGCCGGGAGTAGTTCCGCAGGCCCACGAACTGGTGGTGGCCGATGATCTCCCAGCGGTGCAGCGAGACCCAGAACGTGTAGCCGAGCGGAAAGAGCCCGAACAGCAGAAAAAGCAGGTAGAACGGCGAAATGTACAGGTAGGGCGAGACCTTCAGGTCCAGCCGGGAGAGCCGGGCGCGCCAGCCGCGCCGCCCCGGCGGCGCGGCGCGCGAGGCGACCGGTGTGGGCCGCAGGTCGACAGCCATGTCCGAGGTCCTTTCACGGAGACGGGCGAGCGTGGAGACGGGCGGCGCCGGCCGACGTCCTGGGGAAGGCCGGCGCCGCCCGCCGGTCTCAGCTGCCCGAGGCCTTCTTGGCGTCGGACACGGCCTTGCCCCAGGCGGAGCCCGCCGAGAGCTTGCCCTGGGCGACCGCGCGCAGGTCCGCCTCGACGGCCGTCCGGACCTCCTGGTTGTCGGCGCCGAGGTACACCGGCTTCAGGTTGATCGCGGCCGGCGCGTAGATCTGGCCGACCGGCGCGTTGTTGAAGTACGGGTTGTTGAACGCCTTGACGGCCGGGTCGTTCAGCGCCGCCGGCGAGGACGGCAGGTTGTTGGCCGCCTTGAACGCGCCGATCTGGCCCTGCACGCTGGTCAGGAACTGCACCAGCTCGGCGGCCTCCTTCGGATGCTTGCTCTGCGTCGGGACGGCCAGCCAGGAGCCGCCCCAGCTGCCGCCGCCGCCCGGTACCCCGGCGACGTCCCACTTGCCCTGCTGCCCGTCACCGCCGAACTGCTTGATGAGCCCGAGCATCCAGGCCGGGCAGGGCGCGGTCGCGAAGGCGTCCTTCTTCAGCCCCTGGCTCCACGGGTCGGACAGGAACTGCACGCCGCTGGCCAGGCCGGCCTGCGACATCTTCACGGTCTCGTCGAACGCCGCCTTGACGGCCGGGTTCGACTCCATGACGAACTTGTTGCTCTGGTCGAAGTACGTCTGGTTGGAGCCCTTGCCGGCCTCCTGCATGAGGATCGTGTTGTAGTACGTCTCGGGACTGTCGATGAACTTCGACTTGCCGCCGACCTTGGACGTGTACTGCTGGCCGATCTTGATGAAGTCGTCCCAGGTCGGCCACAGCTTGGTGACCGCGTCACGGTCGTCGGGCAGCCCTGCCTTCTTGAACAGGTCCTTGCGGTAGCACAGCGCCATGCTGCCGACGTCCGTGCCGAGGCCGATCAGCTTGGACCCGTCGGGGCTCATGCCTCCCTGCCACTTCCACGGCAGGAAGTTGCCCTGCAGCGAGCTCGCGCCGTACTGCTTCAGGTCGACGAACTTGTCGGGCTGGGCCTTGAACTTGACCATGATGCCCTCTTCGATCGCGACCACGTCGCCGGCACCGGCGCCCGCCGCGATCCACTGCTGGAGCCGCGGGGTGTAGTCGTCGAGCTTCGGGACATTGCGTTCGGTGACCTTGATGTTCGGGTGCTGGGCCATGAACTGCTTGTAAAGGTCCTGGTAGCCGAACGTGCCGAAGTCGTCGACCGTCAGCGTGATCTTCTCGTTCGCGCTGTTGGAATCGCTCTTGCCGTCGTCCCCCGAGCATGCCGTCGCCGCCGCGAGCGCGGCGGACAGCACGATCGCCAGGGCACCGACTCGCCCGCGACGCATGTTGACCCTCATGACGGACCCCTCTCAGGTCGTCTCCATAGGCGGGGTTCTGCCCGGGCTCCTCGGTGAGCCCGGTGGTGTGTGGGAGCGCTCCCACGAAGCGAATCCGGGAGTCATGGTAAGTGTCAATAGCCCGCAACACATTCGTTACGCGGGCGTCATAACGCCTTCGCCCGCCCGCGACACGACGCGTTCCCGGCCCACCGCCTGACGCCGGTCGGCCGACACCCGTGGCAACCTCGAAGGATGAGGCTTCCGGAGCAGATCGCGCGCGCCCGTTTCGCGTCCGCGCGGGCCGTGCGACTGGCCACGGTGGACGAAGAAGGGCGTCCGCATCTGGTCGTCGTGACATTCGCGGTCGAGGGCGACCTGATCTACTCCGCCGTCGACGCCAAGCCGAAGCGCACCCGCGATCTCAAGCGGTTGCGCAACATCCAGACCGACCCCCGCGTCGCCGTGCTGGCCGACCACTACGAGGACGAGTGGTCCCGCCTGTGGTGGGTCCGCGCCGACGCCACCGCCGAGATCGTCGAGGACCCGGCCGCGATGGCCGGCCCGATCGCCCTGCTCCGCGAGCGCTACCGCCAGTACCGCGCGAGCCCCCCTGAGGGCCCGGTCATCGCCATGACCGTCCACCGCTGGTCCGGCTGGTCCGCCTCCTGATCGCCAGAATGCGGCGGAAATCGCGTTAAACGCCGGAATTCCAACTCCGTTCCCGGAATTTGCGGCCACCATAATCGGCCTTTGCTCCGGCCGATTAAGCAATTATTTAAAGTGATCTCCCGTGAGCCGCAATGGCGACATCGACCGAACACATCGCATGACCACGAACGGAACGCCTTTCATGCCGCACATAGGAGGACGCATGCATCGCATTGGGTACGCAACAGGTGGCGTGATCGCTCTGGCGATCGCCACCCTGCCGCAAGCGGCGGACGCGGCCGACACGACCGTGACCTTCGGCGTGACCACCGGAACTCTCACGATCTCGGCGCCGGCGGCCGTCTCCCTGGGCAACGGCACACCCGGCGGAACCATCAGCGGGAGCTTCAGCGGAGGTGGCGTCAACGGCGTCACCGTCACCGACGCGCGCGGCCTCAACCCCGCACCATGGACGGCCTCGGTGTCCTCCACGGATTTCTCTCCCAGCACCGGAACGGGCGCCATTCCAGCCGGCGATGTGACGTACACCCCGAATACCGCCACGACTACGGGTGACGGAACGTTCACCGCTGGAACGGCGGGGCCGCTGAGCTCAACTCCTTTCACCGCCTACAGCCACACCGGCGGAACCGGAGGTAACACCGCCAACTGGATTCCCACCCTGCTGGTCAACGTGCCCGTCACCGCCCACGTCGCCACCTACACCGGAACCGTGACCCACTCGGTGGTCGCGAGTTGATCAAGCTCGCCGCCGTGACGCTGCTGACCGCGCTGTCCCAGAGCGCGGTCGGCATGGCACCCCACACAGGTGCGGTCGCGGGCGGGAAGGGCGGCGGCGGTTTCGGCATCCGGCTGGCCGAGGCACCCGTGGCCCGACGTCACGACCCGCGTGCGCGCACCGGCATCGTCGACCACCTCGCCCCCGGCACCACCATCAAGCGGCGGGTAGAGCTCTCCAGCACCTTCCGGAAGGCGCTGCACGTCCAGCTGTACGCCGCCGCCGCCACGATCGCGCACCACGAGTTCACGATCACCCCCGATCGCACCCCGAACGAGCTGACGACCTGGACCTCACTCGACCAACCCGCGGTCACCTTGCCGCCGTTCGGCAAGAGGACCGCGCGTGTCACGATCCGGGTGCCGGCGACGGCGCCACAGGGCGAGCGGTACGCCGTGATCTGGGCACAGGTCACGGCCCGGCCCGACGCCAAGCACAACATCGGGGTCGTCAACCGGGTGGGGATCCCCATCTACCTCGACATCGGCCCGGGCGGCGAGCCGGCGTCGGACCTGCGGATCGAGAAGCTGACCCCGGCCCGCGCCGAGGACGGCCGGCCGCGACTCGTCGCCCAGGTCCACAACACCGGGGGCCGCGCGCTCGACGTGAGCGGCACGCTCTGGCTGTCCGACGGCCCCGGCGGCCTGCGGGCCGGGCCGTACTCCGCCACGCTCGGCGTCACGCTCCGTCCCGGAGACACCGCGCCGGTCATGGTCGTGCTGGACAGGCGGATACCGAGCGGCCCGTGGAAGGCACGGCTGACGCTCCAGAGCGGCATGGTCAGCCGGACGGTATCGGCCACCGTCACGTTCCCGGAGAAGGGCACCGGCACGGCGATCACCTTGAGCTCGAACTCCGCGTACGCGGTCCCGGCGCTGGCCGGCCTCGTCATCGTGGCGGGCGGCGTGCCGTTGTTCCTGCTTCGCCGGCGGTCGAGGAGGAAGTGACGCCGCCGGCCCGCCCCCGGTCGTACCGGACGTGAAGGGCCGGGCCGGCCGGCAGCCGCACGCGAACGGCTGCCGGCCGGCTTTTGTTCACAGGACCGCTTTGGCGATCTGGTCGACGTAGTCCTCGGTGGCCCAGATGTTGCTGTCCGGTCCGACCGTGATGTCGAACGGCCCGGAGACGCTGGTCGGGACCGCGTACTCGCTGATCGTCCCCCCCGTGGTGACGCTGGCGAGGTTGTCGGCTGCCTGCTCGGTGAACCACAGGTTGTTGTCCGGGCCGGCGGTGATGCCCCACGGGTAGGCGTTCACGTTGCTCAGCGTGTACTCGGTGAACGATCCGCCGGTGGTGACGGAACTGACCTTTCCGTTGCCGTCGGCGTACCACAGGTTGCCGTCCGAACCGGTGGTTATCCCGATCGGCGTCGAACCGGTGCTGGGGACGGTGTATTCGGTGGCCGACCCGGAGGTGGTGATCCGGGCGACATTACCGACCTGGGGCTCGGTGAACCACAACGCGCCGTCCGGGCCCGGGGTGATGCCTATCGGGTAGGCGCCACTGGTCGGCACGGAGTACTCGGTGACCGTCCCGGAGGTCGTTATCTTCGCGATCTTGTTGCCCTGGAACTCGGTGAACCACAGGTTGTCGTCCGGCCCGGCGGTGATGCCCCACGGGTAGGCGTTGCTGGTCGGCACGGAGTACTCGGTGATCGTCCCGGAGGTCGTTATCTTCCCGATCTGGTTGGCGTTGGACTCGGTGAACCACAGGTTGCCGTCCGAGCCGACGGTGATCTCGGTCGGCCCGGAATCGGTGGTGGGCAGCGAGTACTCGGTGAACAGACCGCCGGTGGTGACGCGTCCGATCTTGTTCGCGTAGAACTCGGTGAACCACACGGCGCCGTCCGGGCCGCTGATGATGCCGATGGGCGTCGCCGGGCTGGTCGGGATGGACATCTCACTGATCGTTGGTGTCTTTTGCGCCCTCAGTGCGTTCGGAGCCTGCAGTGCTCTTCGACCCGCCGTCGGCGCGCCGGCGGCGACCCGATGGGTGGGAGGGAAGTGGCACCGGATGGTCCGGTGCTTGGGCATGCGCCTGAGCTTGAGGCACAGCTTCACCCACGGGGGCACGGGATGGCGGGGAGGCGGGGCGGCGGACGCCGCGGGCACGAGTGCGCTTATCGCCAGCACCAGCGCCATGGCCGCGAACAGGTATCTGAATGGTCGAATGCGGTTACGCATGACATCCCTTCCACCGAAGAGCAGAAATTACGCGGATAGGCCGCCGGGATGCGATCGAACGATGTGAAGGGTCGCGGCGTTGGACGGCCGCGAGTCGACTCGGCATCAGATGTACGCCCTGACGGCCCCGGTCCGAACAGCGCTGTGAGCGCCACCCGGCCCCGGCGATCCAGATATCTCCCAATGCCTCCATGGTCTACATTCACGCCTGGTCATGAGTCGGTCAATTCAGCAGGCCGGATCGACATAGAGCAGGACGGTTTCAGCGCAAGAATTACGCGTCGTGACGCACCAGGAATCGTGGTGGCGAAAATGAGCTTTTGGCCGGTAGCGCCGCCAGACGACCTCACCGGGTATGCGCCGGATCCCGGCGCGGGCCGTCAGGCGACCGAATGGGAGACCGTGGCGGTGTAGGTTCCCGCGACGGCCGACGCCGGAATGGTGACGACGAGCGTCGGCGCCCAGCTCGTGCTGCTGGTGCCCACCGACTTGGACGCCGAGAACGCGGTCACCGTCGTGGACAGCGGCACTCGCTGTGCCGCGGTGGTCTCGCCCGGGGTACGGGCGCCACCTCCCACCGAAGCGGTGGCCGGGCCGGACCAGTACGCGATGTTGCCGTTCGTGATGGTCTCGGCGGTCGTGCCGCCACCGGTCGTGAGGTTCGTGGACGTAACGGTCGCCGTCCAGCCGGCCACCCCGGGCCGGGCGTCGGACACGGTGACCGTGCCCATGGAGGCGCTGACCGTGCCGCCGGGTAGTCCGCTGCCCAGACTCGCCGTGCCGGGCACGGTGATCGTCAACGTGTTCGCGAGTGCGGAGACCATCGACCGGTGCGCCGAGCCGACGGGCGCGCACGAGCGGTCGGGTCGCGCCCCGGCCCGGATGCCCGGGATGAGACGGGCTCCGCCCGGGAGCAGGGCGAACCTTCCGGTCTTCCGGAGATCGGCGGGCACCGGGCGGTGCCGCCGGGCAGGCGCCGGCCGGGCGGCCGGGACTCGAAGGTGAGGCTGCCGGTGTGCGACGGACGTTCGATGACGACGGTCCGGTTCCGCCGCTCGTGCGGCCCGGGCGGGCCGATGGTGAAGCCTGGATGTCGCCGATGTGATGGCGAACCGCCGGCGCCGTCCGGCACGTGAGGCGGGCCGGCGCGCCGGCGTGCCGTCGATCCGGCTCTGGACCGCTCGCGCACCGGCGGCCGAAGGGCCGGGCCCGGCACGACCCGGTACGGACATGGGGGGATCGGACGATGACCGATCGGCCGAGCGGCCCGGCCCCGCCGGGCCTTCGGAGCCGGCCTGCGACTTGGCCTCTGGTACGTCTCTGGAAGACGCCGGGTCGGGCCGGTCGCCGACCGCGGGTTCCGGCGGTGTGACCGCCGGGTTCACGGACGACGTGCCCGTCCGGCCGGCGGACGTCGGCGAGTCGGTGGCGGACCGAACCGGCCTCACCGATCTGCTCATCCCCCCGGTCCGCGGCGATGTTGGCGTCGTCGGAGGACACCAGGCCGTCGCCGTCGGCGACCGCCAGGGCGGCGGCGTATGAGGGTGGTCCGGTCCCGGCACCGGGGGGGCGGCGGCCGAAGCGCCCGCGCCGAGAACCAGCGCGATCGAAGCGATCAGCGATGGACCGCGTCCGTGGCTCTTCCTCATCCCGGTCCTCGAAGAGTTCTCGTGAGCGCCGCATACGTGCATCCGCCGGCGGCGCACGAAGAAAATCCAATCGCAGCATAGGCACCCGGACCGAGCCGTGTTCTCCAATCGCTCCCGTGGACCGCAAATGCCGTTCAAAGAAAGAGTCGAATCTCGCACCAGCCCCAGTTATCGTCCGACTGCGCCGTCTCGCAGCCGACAACATATCGGACTAATCAGCTAAAAGGAGCGATCGCCCGGACCGTCCAGGCGCCGATCGACGGATTGCCGGACATTTACTCGGATGGTTTTCAAATTCCAGCCGCCAAGCAGGATAGGCTCGCGCAAGCGCCCACGCCAGGCGGCTTGTTTCGGTGGAGGAGATCGACAGTTGCCCAGAGACCGCCTCGGCATTCCGTCGGCGAGTGCCGCCGTGGTGGTCGCCGTGCTCGTCGCTCTGCCCGCGCACGCCGGCACCTGCAACTCGTCGACCGCGTGCCCCACCACGACGACCGTCGCGGTGACGGCGCCCGGTGGGCTGACCATCAGCGTGCCCGCCAGCCCGGTCAGCCTCGGGAGCAGCGCACCGGGCACCCAGATCAGCAGGCAACTCGGCTCCACCACGGTCACGGATCAGCGTGCCCAGCTCACCGCCACGTGGACGGCGAGCGTGTCGGGCACGAACTTCACCTCCGGCGCCAACACCGTCCCCAACACCGCCGTCCTGTACTGGTCCGGCTCCGCCACCGCCACCACCGGAAACGGCACCTTCGTTCCCGGACAGGCCAACGCGGCGGCCGCGCAGTCGCTGAACGTGTCCCGGACCGCGTTCAGCAAGACGACCGGAGCCGGTGACAACTCCGCCACCTGGAAGCCCACCATCGTGGTCAACATCCCGGGCGGGGCGGCCATGGGCACCTACTCCGGCACGGTGAGCCAGTCCGTTGTCTGAGCCGCAGTGGCCCGCCTCGGCAACGCTTCTCGGGCTCACCCTTCACCTGTTCGGCGCCACGCCGGCGACCGTGTACGCCGGCGGAACGCACGCGCGGCCGGCGGACGAGGGCGCCATCGGCATCAGCCTCGTCGGCACTCCGCCGGATCGGACGGACGATCCACGAGCGCGCGTCTTCATCGTCGACCACGTCGATCCCGGCACCACGTTCACCCGGCGCCTGCGGGTCGACAACACCTCGCGAACGCTCCAGCGTGTGACGCTCTACGCCGCCGCCGCCGGAATCAGCGGCCACCGCTTCACCTTCGCACCGGGCGCCACCGGCAACGAGCTGAGCTCGTGGATCACGCTCGACCGTTCCCGGCTCGACCTGAAGGCGCACTCCGGTGAACCGGTCACGGCCACCATCGCCGTGCCGCCGCGGGCGACGAAAGGCGAGCGGTACGCCGTCATCTGGGCCCAGGTGTCCGCCGTCGCACGGAGCCGTGAGGCGAACATCGCCATGGTCAACCGGGTCGGGATACGCACGTACCTCGACGTCGGCCCGGGCGGCGAACCACCGTCGGACTTCACGATCGGCGACGTACGGCCGCAGCGGACCCGAGACGGGCGACGGACGGTCGCGGCGACCGTCTCCAACACCGGCCGGCGTGCCGTCGACCTCGGCGGGTGGTTGTCCCTGTCCGCCGGCCCGGGTTCCCTGTCCGCCGGCTCCCTCCCGGTCCCCCGGGGCACGACACTTGCGCCCGGCGATCAGGGGCAGATCGCCGTGCCTCTGGGGGCGGGCCTGCCGGACGGGCCGTGGACGTTCCGCCTCACCCTGCGAAGCGGCCGGATCGAACACACGGCGACCGGCGCTCTCACCTTCGCGAAGAAGCCGGGCGTACGGCCGTCGTTCGTCACCTGGCTCCTGAGACCGGCCGTCGCGCTCGCCGGATTCCTGACCGCCGTGCTGATCCTTCTTCTCGTCCGCCTGCGCCGCTTCCGCGCCGGTACACGCGTCCCCGGCCACCGGCCGTCTCGGACCGGGTGATCATCTCTGCGCGCCACGCCGCCGCTACGCGGTGAGGAGCTCGCGCACCTGCTCGGCGGAGCGGAAGACCTCGGCGCGCATGCCGACCTCGCGGGCGGCCACGACGTTGACCTCGGTGTCGTCGATGAACAGGCAGTCGGCGGGGGTGACGCCGAGGCTTCCGGCCGCGATCTCGAAGGCACGGTGGTCGGGCTTGGCCACCCCGATGGCGCAGGAGTACGTCCGCGCGTCGAAGTGCGCGAGCCACGCCTCGTGCTTCTTCTCGAACATCGGGACCAGGTCGGCGATGATGTTCGACAGCATGCCGAGCCGGTACCCCTGGCCGGCGAGCTCGCCGACGAGGGCGATCATGGCCGGGTCGGCGTCCGTCCAGCTCGCCAGGTCGGCGTCGATCAGCGCGTCGATCGTGTCCGGGGCGAACCGCGTGCCCAGCCGGTCACCGACCGCCGCCCAGTACTCCGCGCTGGCCTGTCCCGCGTCGTACGGCTTGCGGAGCGCCCAGTAGGCGTCCCAGAGGACGTCGGGCCGGACGCCGGCGATCCGCTCGATGCGGCGCTTGGCCTCGGGTGTCTGGGGCAGCGCGATGACGCCGAACAGGTCGAATACGATCGCGGGCGGCATGCGGTCCTCTCCTCGGGCGATGGCCGGACGATGACGTGAGCCTAGCCTCCCTCCCTCAGACGGGCCGCACCGGATTCGGACACTTGAACAAGCGGTTGGGCGGGCACGTCATAATGAGGGGGTGACGACCACGAGCAAGGACAACGGGCGGCAGCGGGCCGACGCCCGCACGACGGGGGGCGCCCGCCGCCGCGCCAAGGGCTCGTCGACGCTCGCCTCCGAGCGCCGCGATCATCTCGTGAAGCTCGCGGCGGAGCTGTTCGCCCAAAAGGGATACCAGGCCACGACGGTCCGCAACATCGCCGATGAGGCCGGCATCCTGTCCGGCAGCCTCTACCACCACTTCGACTCCAAGGAGTCGATCGTGGATGAGATCCTCACGTCCTTCTTCGACGAGCTGGCCGCCGCCAACCAGGCGGCCCTGGCCAAGGGCGGCGACCCGCGTGAGGTCCTGTCCGACCTGGTGCGCATCTGCTTCGGCACGCTGGTCCCGCACCGCGCCGCGATCATGGTCCTGCAGAACGACTGGAACTACCTCAAGCAGTTCGAGCGGTTCGACTACCTCGCCAAGGCGGAGGCCGAGACCGAGCGCCTGTGGGTCGACCAGATCAAACGGGGGCAGGAGACCGGGCTGTTCCGCGAGGACATCGAGCCGAAGCTCACCTACCGGATGATCCGCGACACGATCTGGGTGACCGTCCGATGGTTCCAGCCGGAGGGCCGGCTGGACGCCGACGGCCTCGCCGACCACTACATCAAGGTCCTCTTCGACGGCATCTCGATGCACCGCTGAACCACTGCCGGGCGCCCCGGATCGGGGCGCCCTGCACCGAGCTGCTTGTACGCCTGTCCGGCCGGCTCAGCGGTCCAGGACGGACCCGTCGTGCGGGAGCCCGCCGACGACCGGCTCCTCGACGGTCACCCGAGCCACCTCGACGCAGTCACCGCCCTGGCCACTGCTCCGGCTGCTCTTACGCCATGGGGCGACCTCGACGCACTGACCGCCCTGGCCGCTGCTGCGGCTGCTCTTACGCCACGGGACCTCGTCGCTCATCGCACTCTCCGATCAGGTCGGCGATCATCCGGACGGAGTCGTCGGGCGAGAGCGCGCAGGCGCGCAGAAGGTCGAGAGCGACACGACCGTTCGCGACCTCCTCCGGGCGCCCGATGATCTGCCCGTCTCCGAAGCCCTCAGCGTAGACGAGCTTGATCTCGTCGGGGAGGGGGAACAACGTCATCGGACCGCTCGTCCCCGCATGCGCGCCGGCCGCGAACGGCAGCACCTGGAGCACGACCCGCGGGGACCGCGCGACGCTCACCAGCCGGGCGAACTGGTCCCGCATCACCTCGGCGCCGCCGAAGGGGCGGCGGAGCACGGCCTCGTCGAGGATGACCCACAGGAGCGGCGGCTCGCTGCGGGAGAGGATCTCCTGGCGGCTCAGGCGGGCGGCGACGTGCTTCTCGATCTCCTCGTCGGTGTCGTGGGGCCGCCCCGCGCGCAGTTGCGCGCGGGCGTAGTCCTCGGTCTGGAGGAGGCCCGCCACGGCCTGCGGCTCGTACTTAAGGATCTCGGTGGCATCGGACTCCACCTCGACGAACGGGCGGAACCACTCGAGATAGGAGTGCTCCATGATCCGCTTCCAGAGGCGGCCGAGCGCGCCGTTGGTACCCAGGACGCCGTCACACGCCTTGATGAACTCGATGCGAGGCGCGCGCCTGCCCGTCTCCACCATGGCGATCATCGACGGCGACATGTGGATCGCGCGGCCCAGCTGTTCCTGGGTGAGACGCGCCTGCTCACGATAGAAGCGCAGCTCGTCGCCCCAGTAGGCGAGCGCCGAGGTGCCGGAGACGGTGGACGTGGCCGGTTTACGGGATGTCGTCGATGCCATTGCCGGGCTCCTCACCTCGCGCTGACGCGATCCGACGTCGAACGAGCCGCCCTCACGGCCCCTTCGCTACGTACGCGAATGCACACTCAGAGTAAAACGATGAAGTCAGAGCGTGGTGCCATAACGACGATTTCCACATTCACGGCCGGTTCGTAACCGCAGTACGTCCGTACGGGCCGCCGCCACCGCCCTCGGCCCGAGTCCGGGACGCCCTGGACACCGTCCCGGACTCGGGCGGGGACGCGCTACTCGACGCGTGCGGGGGCGGTCCGGGCGGGCGCCGGGGGCTCGGCGTTCGGCAGCAGGCGGGCGAGCGGGGCCGGCAGCCACCAGTTGGCCTTGCCGAGGAGCTCCATGATGGCCGGGACCAGCACCATGCGGACCACGGTCGCGTCGATGAACACGGCCACGCCGAGCCCGAGGCCCATCTGCTTGACCGCGATGTCCGCGCCGAGGAGCACCGCCAGGAACACGCACACCATGATGGCCGCCGCGGCGGTGATCACCCGGGCCGTACGGGCGAGGCCGCGGGTGACGGCCTCGCGCGTCGCCGCGCCCCGGTCGTACTCCTCGCGGACCCGTGAGATGAGGAACACCTCGTAGTCCATCGACAGCCCGAACAGGATCGGGAACATGAACAGCGGCACCCACGAGGTCACCGGCATGCCCGTCGGGAAGCCCAGCTGGCGCCCCAGCCATCCCCACTGGACGACGGCCGTGAGCACCCCGTACGCCGCGCCGATGGACACCAGGTTCATCAGTGCCGCCTTGAGGGCGATGGCCACCGACCGGACCAGCACCAGGAGCAGGATCAGCGACAGGCCGACGACGACCGCGATCAGCCACGGGAGCCGTGAGATCACCGCGTCGGCGAAGTCGATGGTGGCGGCGCTGGGCCCGCCGATGTAGACGCGCGGACCGCCTGCGTCGTGCCGCGCCGCCGTGGCCGCGCGCAGCGTGTGGACGAGCTTCGGGGTCGCGGCGTCCTGCAGCCCGGTCCTCGGGTACGCGATGAACATGGCGGTGGCGCCGTCCTGGCTGGTCCGGACGGGGGTGACCGAGGCGACGCCCGGCGTGTTCCGGACGGTGTCGGCCACGGGCCGTACGTCCCCGGGCAGGCGGGTCACGACGATCAGCGGCGCGTCGTATCCGGCGCCGAACCCGTCGGCGAGGATGCGGTGCGAGGCGTAGGCGCTCGTGTCGTGGGGCTGGGTGCTGGAGTCGGTGAAGCTCAGCCGCATCGACAGCGCGGGCACGGCGATCACCAGCAGCGCGGCCGCCGAGACCACGACCGCGAGCACCGGCCGCCGCTGGATCACGCCGGCCCACCGCTCGGACAGCGGGCGCCGCCGCCGTCGGCGGGCGAGGAACGGCAGGCCGAACCGGTCGATGTTCCGGCCGGTGAAGCCGAGCAGCGCGGGCAGCAGCGTGACCGCGGTGATCATGGTCATGAGGACGGTGAGGGACGCGGCGACGGCGACGGCGTTCAGCAGCCGCTGCCCCATGACGAACAGTCCCAGGAGCGCGACGACCACGGTGGTGCCCGCGAACAGCACCGACCGCCCCGCCGTCGCGATCGCGATGACCGTCGCCTCCTCGGGGTCGGCGGCATGCGCGGACGTGCCGTCGTGGTCGTCCCCGTGCAGTGCCTCGCGGTAGCGGGTGACGATGAACAGCGCGTAGTCCACGCCGACGCCGAGGCCGATGAGGCCCGCGACGATCGGGCTGAACCCCGGGGCGGGCAGAAGGTGGCCGAGCAGCTCGATGCCGGCCAGCCCGGTGCCGATGCCGAAGATCGCGGTCACGATCGGCAGGCCCATCGCCAGCAGCGACCCGAACGCGATGAGCAGCACGATGACGGCGGCGAGCAGGCCGATGCCTTCGGTCGGCCCGCCCCCGGGCGTCTCGGCGGTCACCACCGCGCTGCCGCCGAGGGCGAGCGTCAGCCCGTCCCCGGAGCCCTTGCGCACGTCGGAGATCATCGCCGTGACGGCCTGCGTCGGCACGTCGTCGGACCCCTTGTCGAGCTGGACCGGGGCGAACGCCGTCCGGCGGTCCGGCGACACCTGACCCGGCGCCTGGTACGGCGAGCTCACCGATGTGACGTGCGGGGCGTGGGCGAGTTCGCCGAGCACCTTCTCCACCTGGGGCCGTACGGCGTCGATCCCGCCGTCGGCGCGGATGGCGAGGGTGAGCGTGTCGCCTTCCTGAGTCGGGAAGTGCTTCTTGATCAGATCCTGGGCCTGGGAGGACTCGGCCTTGCCTCCGGAGAAGTCGTTGTCGGCCGCCGCAGCGAACGTGAAACCGACGGTGAGGACGGCCGCGGCGCCGACGATCCAGGCGAGCAGGACCAGGCGCCTCCGGCGGTAACAGAAACGGGCCAGCCGCGCGAGCGGTCCGTCGTACATGGGGATCACCTCGTGAACGTTTTAATGGCGTCCCGAGAGTGACGGCGAACCGTACGGTGGCGCGTCCGTCCGGCGATGACACTGCGGAGGCGGCCGTACTCCCCGGGGCGTACGGCGCGATCGGCAACAGGTGCCAGGAGGTCAGGTGCCCAAGGCCGGGAGGCGGGCGGACACCGTGAACCCTCCGGCCGGCCCCCGCCGCGCGGCGAACGCACCGCCCGCGGCCTCGGCGCGCTCGCGCATGCCGTTGAGCCCGTTGCCGGGGCACACGCCCTCCGACGGGCCCGCGCCGTCGTCGGTGACCTCGACGAGGAGCTCACGGTCGCCGTACGTCAGCGTGACGCGCGCCGCGGCCGACGGTCCGGCATGGCGCAGCACGTTGGTCAGCGACTCCTGGACGATGCGGTACGCGGCGTGGTCCGTCTCGGCGGCCAGTGTCCCGCTGCCGCTGGAGTGGACGTCGACCGTGAGGCCGGCCGCGCGCATGGCCTCGAACAGGGCGGGCAGCCGGGCGAGACCGTGCTCGGCGAGGGGTGCCGCGCCGGCGCCGTCGCGGAGCATGCCCAGGGTCGCGCGGATCTCGGCCAGGGCCGCCTTGCCCGTCGTCCGGATCGCCGACAGCGCGGCGCGGGACCCGTCGTCCCCGTCGCCGAGCAGGTGCAGGGCGCTGCCGGCCTGCACGGTGATCGTGCCCAAGCTGTGCGCGATCGTGTCGTGCAGCTCCCGGGCGATCCGCAGGCGTTCCTCCGCGACGCGCCGGGCGGCCTCCCGCTCACGGCTCTCCTCGGCCTGCCGCAGCCGCTCCCGCGTCTCGGCGGCCAGCTCCCGGCGGCTGCGCACGTACTCGCCGAAGAGGATGATCCCGGCCAGCAGGGTGACCTGCGGCAGGGTGTCACTGAGCGTCTGCATCACCGACTCGTCCTTGAGCCCCAGGGTCACGATGTACCCGGCGATCAGGTAGAACACCGTGATGCCGGTCGCCCAGCGCCACTTCCCGGCCAGGGCGGCGAAGTACAGCTGGACCGACAGCGCGTACGCCGGGGAGAACCCCGGATAGTTGGTCGAGTAGTAGATGAAGAGCAGGGCGGATGAGGCGAGGAGGACGCCGAGCGGCCACCGCCGGTGCAGCGGGATCGGCAGCGCGATCAGCGCGGCCACGATGTACGCCCCGAGGTCCACCGGCCTCGACCGGGGCTCGTTCGCGACCGACACGGTGATGCACAGGCCGATCACCTCGCCGATCGTCAGGATCACGTCGATCAGCACGGCACGGGACAGGCGCATGCGCGAACCGTACGCCGCCTGCCCGCCACCGGGAATGGTGCTGGCCCGACCCTCGACGCGCCATGCGACACCCGCGTGCGCCGATCCGCACGAACCCCGAGATCACCTTTTCACATGACGCACCATGCCTGGATGACCATAAAGTGCACACTCACCCGGGCGGCCGAAAGCGACGTTAGACTGGGTCGCCCAGGATCGAGCTTCATCAGTCGGAGGTCGTCATGCATGTCGCCAAGCTGGAGATATCCGGCGTACGCGGCTTTTACGGCGATCGGTCGGTTGATCTCGATTTCTCGCGTCCCGATGGATCACTCGCCGGCTGGACGGTGCTCGCAGGCAGAAACGGGTCCGGGAAATCGACGCTGCTCCAGGCGTTGGCCCTGTTGCTCGCCGGACCGCGATCAACGGCGTTCATCCCGAGCCTCGCCGATTGGATGAGCAACGGCGCTACGACCGCCAGGATGGCGGCCACGCTCCACATATCCGATATGGACGCATTCCAGCCATCTCTGTTCGACGATTCTGCGGCAGATCCCCGCGTGTGGATGGAGTTTGGAAGACTTCCCGCGGACGCCAACGACGGACAGAATGCACAAGAGCCCGAATTCTCCGGTATCGGGATTGATTCACTTGCCCGGCGTCGCGGGATCAGCGCTGTCGTCGGCGGGACGCGCGGTTGGTTCTTCGCCGGTTACGGACCGTTTCGCCACCTAGGTACCGCGGGAGCATGGAGGCGCCGGGGAGCCGGCACGTCCAAGGTCGCACGCCAGGTCTCATCACTGTTCGATGAAAGCGTCTCTCTGGCGGATGCCGTTGACTGGTTGATCGAGCAGCACCTGTATCAACTCGAGGGCCGACCCGGAGCGGCAGAATTCCTCCGAACGGTGCTGAGCCTACTCGGTCACGGCCTGCTGCCTGACGGATTTCAGGTCTGCCGAGTCGACTCGGACGGATTGTGGGTATCGCATCAGGGAAGCGAATTCCCACTGCGCGAGATGAGTGACGGATACCGTGCGGTCACGGCACTGGTGGTCGACATAGTGCGACAGATGAACATCGCGTACCGTGATCTGACGCTCAACTACCGGGACGACACGCCTACTCTGCCCTACCCTGGGGTGGTGCTGATCGACGAGGTCGACGCACATCTGCACGTCAGCTGGCAGAAGGCGATCGGTACATGGCTGAAGGATCATTTCCCGCAGGTCCAGTTCATCGTAACGACTCATAGCCCCTACATCTGCCAGAGCGCAGATCCGGGCGGCCTCGTCCTTCTGCCCGGCCCAAATGAGCAAAAAGCCCCCCACACAGTAGAGCACGAGCTCTATCAACGTGTTGTCTATGGGAGTGGCGACGATGCCGTTCTAAGCGATTTGTTCGGCATCGGATCACCGTACTCAACAGTGGCGGAGAAGCTGCGCAGGAGACTCGGCGACCTTGAGGTCAAGGTATTGGATGGATCCGCGTCCGAGGCCGAGGCCGGCGAGTACAGAAGATTGAGCCGTGTATTGACCAGTTCACTCAGTACTCGGCTGGACGAGATCGGTGCTCGATTGGGGCGTGATAGGTGATACCGATCGCGCGCCACCCCTTGGACGATCAATTGGGGTCGCGGCTGACTGCCCGCACGGCTGAACTACGAGCAAACGGGCATGGCCCTGAGGCAGCTCGCCGCGCCTGGAGATCCGCATCCATTGAGCGACATGGAGTCCGTGAGCGGCTCAGCCGCATGGCTGCGGGGATCATGCGTTGCATGTACTGCGGTGACAACCTGGGAACGGACATTGATCATTTCGAGCCGATCAGTCGTGCGCCGCTGAGGACATTTGACTGGCCTAATCATCTACTCGCATGCAGCTTCTGCAACAGCAACCAGAAACGCGGCATATTCCCGTGCAATTCCAAGGGCGAGCGCCTGCTGATCGACCCTACGGCAGAAGACCCGCGTGATCATTTGAGGTTGGTCTTACGGACCGGCGAGTACCGACACCTTACGGCGAAGGGAGAGGCGACGATCCAGATCTTCGGACTGAACCGAGCCGATCTGGTACGCGCCCGGGCCGGAGCGTTTCACACGCGCAGAGCCGTCCTGTGCCATGCTCAGACGCTTCTCTCTGAGGACCGTAAAGATGACGCCGCCTGGTGTTTGGAGGCTCTCGCAGAGGAGCCCCATGCGAGCGTTCTCCACGCAATGCTCCGGTCGGTCGACATGCCCGGCGCGGTAGTGGTGCTGGGAGCGGACGTCGTGGCGGCGCTCAGGATCCGAAGATCCTTGATCTCCTGAGCCTCGCTTAGGGGACGACCGTGCGACCGCGTCAGCGCACCAGGATGGCGGCGCTGCCGTAGGAGCCGCCGAAGCCGGTGCAGAGGGCGACCTCCGCGCCGGCGACCTGGTTCACCCCGTCGCCGCGCAGCTGGCACACCGCCTCGGCGACGTTGTTGAGGCCGTGGACGTAGCCCTCCGACAGCAGTCCGCCGTGCGGGTTGACGGTGCCGAGGCCGTGGTGCAGTGTCTCGGCCAGGTCGGGCCGGGCGCACAGCCCGAAGTCCTCCAGCTGCCGGGGGACGAGCCAGGAGTACGCGTCGTAGAGCAGGGCCACGTCGATGTCGGCCGGCGTCATGCCCGCGGCCGCGTAGAGCGGGCCGGCGACGTACGAGGAGAAGATCCGCGTCACGTCGTCGGTCTTGTCCATCGCCGAGGCGCCCGGTCCCCCGCCGCGGACGACGGCGTGGACGCGCGGTGCTCCCGGCGCGCGGTCGGCGGCGGTGATGACGAGGGCGCAGGCGCCATCGGTCTCCTGACAGCAGTCGGCGCGGCGCAGCGGCGAGGCCACCGGCGGGCTCGCCCAGTAGTCCTCCTGCTCGCGGCGCAGCGCCCGCGGGTTGGCGGCGGCGTGCGCGCGGGAGCTGCGCACGACCGCGCACAGGTCCTTCTCGGTCAGGCCGGTCTCGTACAGGTACCGCTGGGCGGCGAGCGCGAACTGCGGCACCGGCCCTGCGAGGCCGTACGGGTGGGTGAACTGCTCCTCGACGCCCTCCCCCAGTTTCAAGGAGAGGGTGTTCATCCGCCGCCCGGACCGGCCGTTGAGGGCGCGGTAGACGAGCACGGTGCGGGCCAGGCCCGCGTCGATGAGCATGGCGGCGTCCCCGAGGATCGAGGCGGACTGGGTGCCGCCGCCGTAAATCTCGTTGTGCCAGCCGAGGTCGATGCCCAGCTCGCGGGCGACGTGGATCACCGGGGCGGAGTCGCCGAGGTGGTAGCTGAGGATCGCGTCCGGCCGCTGTCCGGCCTCCTCGATCGCCTGGCGGGAGGCCTGGACCGCGAGCTGCAGCTCGGTCCGGCCCGACCGCCGGGACAGGTCCGTCATGCCGACTCCGGCGATCGCCGCCTTCCCGGAGAACCCCTGCATCGCACCTCCCATGGGCACGCGTCAGTGTTTCACAGGCAAGCGCTTGTTCGGCAGCGGACACACGCGCTATTACCCGCATTGACGATCTTGTCAGGGCATACTGGCTCCCGTGGCAGGCGACGAGGCGACCCCTCCCCCTTTCGACGTGACCATCCCGAGCTCGGCGCGGATGTACGACTACGCGCTGGGCGGCAAGGACAATTACGCCGTCGACCGGGAGACCGCGGAGCGCATCTTCGCCGCGTTCCCCGACCTGCGCGAGCTGGTGAAGGCCAACCGCGGCTTCCTGACCCGGGCCGTACGGTTCATCGCCGAACAGGGCGTGCGGCAGTTCGTCGATCTGGGTGCCGGGATCCCGACCTCGCCGAACGTCCACGAGATCGCCCGTGAGGTCCACCCGGACGCGTGCGTCCTGTACGTGGACCACGACCCGATCGTCGCCGCCCACAGCAGGGCGCTCCGCGCCGACGGGGACGGCGTCGCCGTCATCGAGGCCGACATCCGCGACCCCGACACCGTCCTGTCCCGGATCGAGGACAAGGGCGTCATCGACTTCGCCGAACCGGTCGGCATCCTCTTCATCGACGTGCTGCACTTCGTCACCGACGAGGAGGACCCGGCGGGGATCGTCGCGCGGTTCCGGGACCACGTCACGCCGGGAAGCCACCTGGCGCTCTCCGCCGCGTGCAGCGACGGAGTCGACCCCGAGAGCGCCGAGAAGGTCACCGCGGCCTACAAGAACGCCACGACGCCGCTGGTCCCGCGCACGCGCGCCGAGATCGAACGCTTCTTCCGGGGTCTCGATTTCGTCTCCCCGGGACTGGCGAACATGGCCGCCTGGCGCGCCGACGGGCCGGAGACCCCCGGCGGCCTGGCGGGCGTCGCCCGCAAGCCCGCCTCGTGAGCCGCCGCGTCTCCTGAGGGTGCCGCTCTCGCCCGTCGAATATTCTTCGGCGAAGAGGGCGATGAGCCGACATGCCGCGTACGGTGTTCGGCTCGTGGCGGACGAACGGAGATCTCCGATGGACGCGGTGGATCAGGCGATCCTGCGCCGGCTGCAACGGGACGGCCGGCAGACGAACCGGGAGCTGGCCGAGGCGGTGGGGATCGCGCCGTCGACCGCGCTGGAGCGGACGCGGGCGCTCCGCACGCGGGGGGTGATCACCGGCTTCCACGCGGCGGTGGACGCGGCGACGCTCGGCCGCAGCGTGCAGGCGCTGATCTCGATCCGGATCCGGCCGCAGTCCCGCGAGGCGATCGAGAACACCCGCGACAGCATGGCCGCGCTGCCCGAGACGCTCAGCGTGTTCGTGGTGACCGGCAACGAGGACATCCTGGTCCACGTCGCGGTCCCGAGCACCGCCTACCTGCGCGACTTCGTGCTCGACCGGCTGGCCCGGCGCAAGGAGTTCGTCGACGTGCGGACGACGGTCGTCTTCGACTACGTCCAGCCGGTGGAGCAGTCCGAACTTCCGGCGTCCGAAGACCGGTATCGCCGAAGCCCCTACGCCTGAACGGCCGCGAGCCGACATCCGACCGAACGAACAGTGGCCTGGCTCCGGTGGACCGAACGATCGTCGGCTTAACGGCTTCTCAGCCGCATGTTCTCCTAGCGTCGAGAGCATGGATCAACGAAATGACCTCTCCGGTGTGGCGCTGGTGCTCGCCGCCGGAGTCCTCTGGGGGACGGTGGGTCCCGCGCAGGTGTTCGCCGACTCGTCCGCCGGGCCCGTGGCGCTGGGCGGCTCCCGGATCCTGACGGGCGGCATGGTGCTGGCGGTGGCGGTCCTGCTGACGCGGCCGGGCGCGTTCCGTACGCTCACCCGGCCGTCGTGGCCTCCGCTGCTGGCGGCCTCGTGCGCCACGGGGATCTTTCAGGCGGCCTTCATGACGTCGGTCGCCCGGACCGGCGCCGCGGTGGCCACCGCGGTCGCGTTCGGGATCGCCCCGGTCAGCACCGGCGTCGTCGAGCGGATCGCGCTCGGCACCCGGCTGACGCGAGGGTGGGCGGTCGGCACCGCCACGGCCATCGCCGGCTGCACCCTGGTGATGACGCCGGACGGACCGGTCCACGTCGACCCGTACGGCGTGCTGTTCGGCGTCGTGGGCGGCTGCTGCTTCGGCGTGTACACCGTGTCGGCCAAACGGCTCACCGGCGACGGCGTGAACATGACGGCGGCGGTGGCGGTGACCCTCCTCATCGGCGGCACCTTCCTGGCGCCCTGGACGCTGTCGCGGCTGCCGGCCCTCGGCACGGCGCGCTCGCTTCTGCTCGTCGGCTGGCTGGGGCCGGTGACCGCCGCGCTGGCGTACTCGTTCTTCGTGGCCGGGCTGCGCCGGGTCGCCGCGGCGACCGCGGGCACGCTCTCCCTCGCCGAGCCGCTCGTCGCAACGGCGCTGGCCATGCTGTTCCTGGGAGAACGGACGTCGGTGCCGGTGGCGGCCGGCTCCGTGCTGCTGCTCGGCGGGCTGGCCGTCGTCTCGCTCCCCGGTCGCCCCTCCCGGCGCGTGGGAGGGGCCACGGACGGTCAGCCGGTCACAGTTCGTACTGGACGGCGGCGCGTTCGGCGAGAATCGGTTTGATGTACTCGTCAATGACCGCGCGGTGCACCGGGTGGTCGCGGTAGACGAGGTAGGCGTCCCGGTCGGCGAAGTCGGCGACCACGGCGAAGTCGAAGTTGCCGGGGTTCATCCCCGCGTCATCGCCCACGTGGTAGGCCGCGATCTCGGGGATGACGCCCGGCAGGGCGTTCAGCCGGTCCACCATCGCCCGCTTCCGTTCGTCCGTCGCGTTCTCGTTCCAGCGGAATATCACCACGTGCCGGAATCCGGCCATGTCGCCTCCTCGATCGATGCCTCGCAGGAGACGATACGAGAAGGGCTCACCGCGTGGCCCTTCACCCCGCGAGATACGTCGCCGTGCGTTCGACCAGGTCGAAGGCGCACCGGAGGTCGGTGTGCACCAGCCGGCCGGCCCGCTTGACGACCTCACCGGCGACCAGGACCGTGTCGACGTTGCTCAGGTCCGCCGCGGTCACCACCGCGGTGATCGGGTCCCGGAGCGGTACCAGGTTGGGGGTGTCCGTCCGGAGGAGCAGGAGGTCCGCCTGCTTGCCGGGGCGCAGCGACCCGATGCGATCGTCGAGGCCGAGGGCGGCGGCGCCGTCGATCGTGGCCATCCGGAGCACGTCCGCCGCCGAGATCGCCGGGTCCCCGGCGCGCCCGAACGCGAACGCCGCGCGCATGAGGCCGAACATGTCCCCGCCGACGCTGGTGACGGCGTCGGCGCCGAGGCTGGTCCGGACGCCGAAGGCGCGCAGGCGGTCGACCTCCGGGCGCCCGAGCCGCATCTGCGCCTCGAGGATCGGGGACACCGAGGCGGTGCCGCCGCTGTCGGCCATCAGCTTGAACTCGTCGTCGGTGACGCCGTTGACGTGGATGTACGTGGTGTCGGGGCCGAGCAGGCCGTGGTCGCGCAGCTGCGTGATCGGCCCCGGGCCGTTGACGTGGACGCTGATCCGCAGGCCCAGGTCGCGGGCGAGACGCCAGTCTGCCTCGGCGTCCTCGATGCTCTCGATACCCGGGCCCCAGGCGGCGAGCGTCATGGCGACCCGGCCGCCGACGGCGTCACGGACGCGGCGCACCTCGTCGGGCCGGTGCCGGCCCGGCGCGGGGTGGGCGTAGCCGAAGACGGCGCGGATGCCGGAGTCGCGCAGCGCGTCGAGGGCCGCGTCGGTGTGCTCGGGCGAGCGCTGGATGTGGGACCAGTCCAGCAGCGTGGTGATCCCCGAGTTGAGGCATTCGAGGGCTCCCGCGAGGTCGCCGGCGTAGACGTCCTCGGGCCGGAACCGGGGCGCGGCCCCGTACACGATCGCCTGGAGGTACTCCTCGAGAGAGGCGTACGGGGCGGTGGACCGGAGCACGCTCTGCCAGGTGTGCCGGTGGGTGTCGACGAAGCCGGGGAGCACGAGGTGGTGCCGTGCGTCGATGACCTCGGCGCCCTCGGCGGGCAGGTGCGGACCGACCGCGGCGATCACGCCGTCCTCGACGAGCAGGTCGGTCGCGGGGGTGGCGTGCGGCGTGGGGTCGGTGTCGACGACGACCCCGCCCTGGATCAGGATGCGCGACATGAATTTCCCTTTCAAGAAAGCTTTTTCGAAAGCTATCAGGATGGGGTACTACGCTCAAGCCCATGGAACGCCAGGATCGCGTGGACGCGATGGTCGCCGCCTGGCGGGCGGAGCGGCCCGAGGTCGCCACCTTGACCCTCGAGCTGACCAAGCGGATCGGGCGCCTGCACGCCTACTGCGCGGAGGCCTCCCAGCGGGCCCTGGAGGGCTTCGGCGTCACCTACGCGGAGTTCGACGTGCTCGCGACGCTCCGGCGCTCGGGCCGGCCGTACCGCCTGAAGCCCAGCCGGCTGGCGGAGTCGTCCATGCTGACGACCGGCGGCACCAGCAACATCCTGCAGCGTCTGAGCGCCGCGGGGCTGGTGTGCCGCGAGCCGGACCCGGACGATCGGCGCAGTTCATGGGTGTGCCTCACCCCCGAGGGCCTCGAGTTGACGGACCGGATCGTCGCCGCCACCGGCGGGGCGCACGAAGCGCTGTTCGAGGGCGTCCCCAAGGAGACCGGGCAGGCCTTGGCGGACCTCATGCGCGAGGTGCTCCTCACCTTCGGCGACGACGCACCGAACACCCCCTGACCAGCGCGATCAAGCACGAGGGCGACCGGAGTACCCGGCCGCCCTCTCCGCGGAGCCACTCAGGCCCAGGACACGCCGCCCATCGCAGCCTCCTTCCCCCGGACTGATCGCGGTCGCCGCTCCCGGGTTAGAGGCTAGGGAAACGATCACTGCACGCAAATACGTAGTTTGACATATTTTGTAGGTATCACTACATGTATGCGGCAATTCACGGCTGGTATCCGGCAACGCCGACCCTGAGAGCCGACTTCGCGGAGGACTCCATCCCAGGCGATATGCCTGCTACGCTACCAAGCGAGCGCTTGGTACGACGGTGTGCGGTCAAGCGGGAGAAGGAGCCCTATTCATCATGAAGTTCTCCACCTTCCACCTCTTTCACCGGTTCGAGGGACAGACCGCCCGGGAGGTGTACGACTACCAGCTCGAGATCGCCGAGCTCTGCGAAGAACTCGGCTTCGACGGGATCTGGGTGGCCGAGCACCACTTCCGCGACTACGGCCTCGTCCCGAACATCTTCACGCTGCTGTCGTACCTCGCCGCGCGGACCGAACGGCTCCGCCTCGGCACGGGGATCGTCGTGCTCCCGCTGCACAACCCGGTCCACATCGCCGAAGAGGCGGCAATGGTCGACCTGCTGTCCGGCGGCCGGCTCGAGATGGGCATCGGCCGCGGCTACCAGAGCGTCGAGTTCGAGAGCTTCGGCGTCGACCTGGGCGAGGCCCGGGAACGCTTCAACGAGGCCCTCGACATGATCACCGCCCTGTGGACCCAGGAGAACGTGCACTTCCAGGGCAAGTTCTACGGCACGGGCAACGAGGTCACCCTCATGCCGCGACCGGTGCAACAGCCGCACCCGCCCCTGCACGTGGCGGCGGTCAGCCCCGAGACCGTCGAGCTGTACGCCGCGCGCGGGCTGCCGATCCTCGCCGACCCCGCGGCACCGTTCAAGAAGATCGCCAAGGCGGCGGAGACCTGGCACGAGACGGCCCGGGCCAACGGCGTCGACACCGACGGGATCGAGCTCGTGGCCAGCCGGTCGGTGTACGTCGCGCCGACCGTCGAACAGGCCCGCGCCGACCAGGCGCGCTTCGAGAGTTCCTTCGACCGGTCGCGCATCTTCAACCGGCAGAGCGCGCCGATCGACTCCCGGACCGGCCAGGTCGCCAAGGGCTTCGAGTACTGGCAGGACCGCTACCTCAAGGGCGGCGAGGTCGGCGCCGACTTTCGCTGGGAGCAGCTGGAGGTCATCGGCGACCCCGACCGCGTCATCAACCAGATCAAGATGATCCAGGAGTTCGGGTTCAGCAACCTGCTGTGCGACTTCGGCAGCACCCGGCCCGTACCGATCGAGGACATGAAGAAGGTCCTGCGCTTCTTCGCCGCCGAAGTGATGCCCGCCTTCCGGTGACCCGCGCGCAGACGGAGAGACCCGACGACGTGGAAGGCAGGACGCGATGTCCGTACACGGGGTGACCCTCGGCGACGTTCTCGGCGAACACCGGCGCGGCCGGCCCGTCGGCCTGGCGGTCGTGGACGCGGACGTGCGCCTGACCTACCCGCAGTTGGACGAGCGGGTGAACCGGCTCGCCGCCGCGCTGGCCGCCGACGGGGTCACCCCGGGCGAGCGGGTGCTGTGGCTCGGGCGCAACTCCTTCCGGATCCTCGAGCTGCTGCTGGCCTGCGCCCGGCTCGGCGCGATCTGCTGCCCGGCCAACTGGCGGCAGAGCGCGGACGAGCTGACGTTCGTCCTCGACGACCTGCGGCCCGCCGTCGTCGTCTTCGAGGAGTCCGAGGCGGCCGGGCAGGCGCGCGCCCGGACCGGCACGGAGGCCCGCTGGATCGTCGCCGGCGAGGAGTACGAGTCCTACCTCGCGGCCGGGACCCCCGCGGAGCCGGCCGTGGAGGTCACGCCCGACCGCCCCGTGCTCGCCCTCTACACGGCGGCGTTCGACGGGCGGCCGGCGGCGGCGCTGCTGAGCCACTCGGCGCTGATCGCGCACTCGATGGCGATCCTGCACGTCCGGCAGATGGAGGACGGCTTCACCTACCTCGACTGCGGCCCGCTCTTCCACGTCGGCACCATGATGTTCTGCCTGGCCACCTTCCAGCTCGGCGGCACGAACGTCTTCACGCCCGCGTACGACCCGAAGGAGGTCTGCCGGCTGATCGAGGCCGAGCGGTGCACGCAGGCGTTCCTGTTCGGGCCGATGATCGACCAGCTCGTCGAGGCGAACTCCGGCGGCACGTACGACCTGTCGTCGCTGCGCTTCGTCTCCCACTCCCCCGAGTGGGACGCCATGATCACCGTCGACGACAGTCCCTGGTGCGCGTCGAAGATGGGCGGCTACGGGCAGACCGAGGTGGGCGGCATGCTCACCTTCCTGGGGCTGGCCCCCGGCGGGCAGGGGTACGCCGGCCGGCCCTCCCCGCTCGCCCACGTACGGATCCTCGACCCGGCCGGGATCGAGGTGCCGCCCGGCGAGACCGGCGAGATCTGTGCCCGCGGCGCCGGCGTGTTCAGCGGCTACTGGAACCGGCCGGAGCTGAACGCGGCCAAGACGGCGGGCGGCTGGCACCACACCGGCGACCTCGGCCGCCGGGAGCCGGACGGCACTCTCACGTTCATCGGGCCGCGGCTACGGATGATCAAGTCGGCCAACGAGAACATCTACCCCGCCGAGGTCGAACGCGCCCTCAAGGCGCACGAGGCCGTCGCCGACGCGGCCGTGATCGGCGTGCCGGACCCCGAATGGGGCCAGAACGTCAAGGCGATCGTCGTCCTGAAGGACGACGCGGCACTGACGCCCGAGGATGTGGTCGAGCACGTGCGCTCCCGGATCGCCTCGTACAAGAAGCCGCGCCACGTCGAGTTCGCCGAGTCCATCCCGAAGAAGGGCTACACCCCGGACTACGACGCCCTCGACGCGACGTACGGCGGAGGCGGCTACCCCGGCATGTGACGCGGTCGCCTACCTGCCACGGCCTGCGCGAAACGACCGCCGGCCGCACCACGCTGCGGCAGGCCGGGCGCCGCCACGAAACGGCAGCCGGATTGGCGACCCAGACACTTGGTGCACAATCCGGCTTATCCGGACATATTAATCGACCGATGCTCCAAATCGACTGCAGGCCTCGTCGCCGGTTATCCGCATACGAATCCGCTGCGGAGACCAACCCCATCGAGGGCGGCGAACAATTCGGGCGCGAGTTATGAGTCGACCGAAAGTCCCGGTATGGTTACCGAGCGCAGGCCCGAGTGGCCGACTTTGTTATTTGACCAACGCGACGCCGAGGAGCAACGGTGAGCGTCAACACCGTCCGCGAAGACCAAGCGATACGCCAGGCGACCGATCGCCTTACTGGACTCTTCGCCGACATCCGTTCCGCCGAGCAGATCGAGACCGATGTAGCGACGGCGCGGCACCGTTTCAACGGCTCTCCCATCAGGGACTTCGTCCCTATTCTGGTCGAGCGCATCGTCCGTGAGAACCTTGAGACGGAGGCGAGGACGGCAGCGGACGCCGGTCCGGAAGCGGCCACGGGAACTGATCCGGAAGTGCCCATGGGCCAACAACCGGAGTCGGCGAACACGGGCGTGAAGGCTCATCCGGGGGCGACCGCGGAAACGCGATCCGAAAATGGCGCGGACACCCAGAGTTCAGAAAAGCCTCACCTCTCGGTAACCTCCCGATCGACAGGCGTTCACAGAGCATCGGCAAATCGCAAGAGAATCATTTCCGTGCTCGTCGCCGCGGTTGTCGTGGGTGCGGTGGCGGTGGTCGCGGTCAGCGTGAGCGGCGGATCCTCACACCCGCTCACGCCAAAGCCGCTGACGACCGTGCGCGGTGCGATCGGCTCGGAGAAAGCGGCGTTCTTCGAAGACCCGCAGGTGCGCAAGGCACTCGCCGACAACGGGATCCGGGTCGAAGTGGACGCGGCGGGCTCTCGCCAGATCGCCACCTCGCTCGACCTCCAAAAATATGACTTCGCCTTCCCCTCGAGTGCGCCGGCGGGCGACCGGATCCAGCGGCTGCGTCACGTCGGCACGAAGTACACGCCGTTCTCCTCGCCGATGGCGATCGCGACCTTCCAGCCGATCGCTCAGCTGCTGGCCAAGGCGGGAGTCGCGAAACATCACGGCGCCACCTGGAGCTTCGACGTCGGCCGCTACCTGCAACTGGCGGGCAAGGGCGTGCGGTGGGACCAGCTGGCGAAGAACACCACCTTTCCCGTTCACAAGAAGGTCCTGGTCTCCACGACGGACCCTCGAAGCTCGAACTCCGCCGCGATGTACCTGGCCGTCACCTCGTACGTGGCGAACGGAAACACCATCGTGCAGGGCGCGGCCGCTGAAAAGAGAGTGCTGCCCGCCGTCTCCCGCCTGTTCGTCGGCCAGGGCTACACCGACAACACGACCACGGGGCCGTTCAGTACCTACCTCTCGGCGGGCATGGGCGAGACGCCGCTGGTGTGGATATACGAGGCGCAGTTCGTGGACGCCGTCGTACACGGGCAGATCAAGCCGGGGATGGTGCTGATGTACCCGTCTCCGACGGTGCTGTCCACGCATACGCTGGTGCCACTCGACGCCAAGGGCGACAAGGTCGGGCGCCTGCTGTCCACCGACCCGGAGCTACAACGGCTCGCCGCCGAACACGGGTTCCGTACCGCCGATCCCGCGCGGTTCGCCAAGGTCGCCGTCGATCACCGGGCGCCCGTCGCGCTCAATCTCATCGATGTCGTGGACACTCCCACCTACGATTCCCTCGAGCGTCTGCTCGACGGGGTCGGCAAGTCGTACGGATAGAGAGAGTTCGCCACTCGCCGAGCGCCGACATAATGGGCGCGTGGACACCACCAACCGCCGCAGGAGAAGCGAGATCCTCGGCGGCGAGGAGGACGGCCGGTTCACCTTCCCCGCCGTCGGAGCCGAGCGGACGATGCTCGCCGACGTCCTCACGGCGCAGCGGGCGACGCTCGAGCTGAAATGCGCGGGCCTGAACGTCGAACTGGCCCGGCGAACGGTGGAGCCGTCAACGCTGTCGCTGCTCGGCCTGGTGCGGCACCTCGCCGACGTCGAACGCCGCTGGTTCAGGGCGGTCCTCGCCGGCCAGGACGCGCCGGCCCGCTTCTCCTCCGCCGAGGACCCCGACGGCGATTTCGACGGCGCCACGCCGGACCCCGAAGTGATCGCCGACGCCTGGCAGGCCTGGCGGGAGGAGGTCGCCTTCGCCGACACCTACGTCGCCGAAGCACCGCACCTCGACGTCGAGGGCCACGACGCCTGGCGCGGGCCGGTCTCGCTGCGCTGGGTGCTCATCCACATGATCGAGGAGTACGCCCGGCACAACGGCCACGCCGACCTGCTCCGCGAACGCATCGACGGGGCCAGGGGCGTGTGAGCGAGGGTGAACGCACTCGACGAACGGCAGCCGCGCGGCTGAAGGCGAGCACAGGCGCGGCCGGCAGACGTGGTGCGGCACCTCCGCTCGATCTTGGACTACCCAAGCAAGTGCTCGCTCGTTTATCGTTGCGGCATGCCGATCACCCTGGCGGACCTCGCGGGCCCGCGGCACACCGTCGTCCTGGTGATGGAGATGCAGCGCGGTGTGGTGGGCGACCTCACCGGCTTTCCCGAGCTCGCCGAGGCGTGCGCGAAGCGCGACGCCATCCGCAACACCGCCCGGGTCGCGACCGCCGCCCGGGCCGCCGGAGTCCCGGTCGTGCAGTGCACCGCGGCGTTCCGGGCCGACCGGGCCGGCAGCCACACCGACAACGCCCCGTTCATCCGCAGGCTCCTGCGGAACCCCGCGCACATGCTCGAGGGGACGCCGGCGATCGAGGTCGTGCCCGAGGTGTCCGATCCGGCGGACCTGGAGTCGCGCCGGTACCACGGCTTCTCGCCGTTCACCGGGACCTCGCTCGACCAGACGCTGCGCTCCCTCGGCATCCGCACCGTCGTCGCCACCGGGGTGTCCCTCAACCTCGGCGTACCGGGCCTGTGCCTGGAGGCCGTGAACCTCGGCTACCGGGTCGTGGCCGTCACCGACGCGATGGCGGGCGTCCCCGCCGACTACGCCGACGCGGTCCTGACCCACACGGTCGGCCTGCTCGCCGCCCGCGTCACCGCGGACGAACTCGTACGAGCCTGGATCTAGGAGGTCGGATGGAAGGGTTGTCGCTCGCCGGGCGCACCGCGCTGGTGACCGGAGGCGCCGGTGGGATCGGCACGGCGATCTGCGCGGACCTGGCTGCGCTCGGCGCCCGGATCATCGTCGCCGACCTCGACGAGGACGCGGCGCGGAAGACCGCCGCGGCCCTTCCGGACGCGGTCGCCGAACGGGTCGACCTGGCGGACCCGGCGAGCATCGACGACCTGGCGGCCCGCGTCGGCTCCTCCGACATCCTCGTGCACAACGCGGGGATCAGCATCGTCGAGCCGTTCACCGACAGCGACCCCGCCGCCTGGGACCTCATGTGGAGGATCAACCTGCGGGCGCCCATGTACCTCACCCGCCTGCTGCTGCCCGGGATGCGCGACTGGGGCCGCCTCGTCTTCATCTCCTCCGACGGCGCGCGGGCGGGGTCGGGCGGCGAGGGCGCGTACGCCGCGACGAAGGCCGGGCTGTTCGGGCTGGCCAAGACCCTGGCGCGGGAGGCCGCCCGGCAGGGCGTCACCAGCAACGTGGTGTGCCCCGGGCCGACCGACACCGCGATGCAGCACGCGGTCGCCGAACGCCACCCCGGGCTGCTGGAGAAAATCGCCCGGCAGATCCCGCTGCGCCGCATCGGCCGTCCCGCCGACGTGGCGGGCCTCGTCGCGTTCCTGTGCACCGACCGGGCCGGCTACATCACCGGGCAGACCCTGTCCGTCAGCGGCGGCATCACGATGTGCTGACCATGCCCACGTCAAAGCGGAGCGGGCGCGTGTCGTCTGGACCGCGGCCGCCCTCACAGAGAGGCGTAGGCGGCCTCCAGCAGGCGGTAGGCGCGGACGCCGCCGGAGACCTCGTCGCCCATGCGGTTCGGGACGTACGCGAGGGCCAGGCCCTTCTCGATGTCGCCGAGGCTGATCGAGCCGCCCAGACCGGTGTGCCCGAACGCGGAGTCCCAGCCCGCCTTCGGCGTGAGGAACACCAGCGACGGCCGCATGAAGCCGAGGCCGAAGGAACTGTCGATGTACATCACGCGGTCCGAGCCGGCCACCCGCCGCACGACGGCGTCGCGCAGCGTCGTACGGCCGACGATCCGGGCGGCCAGCAGGTCGCGATAGAACTCGGCGAGCGCCCGGGCCGTGGTCACCATGCCGAGCGCGGGCCAGCCCGCCCGCAGCATCTCCGGGTTGTTGTTGCCGCCGGGCAGGCTGGTGATGTTCGGGTTGTCGAACGTCCGGTTAAGCAGGCTGTTCGGATCGCGGAACCCCGCCGTCATCTTGGCGAGGGGGTCCTCGGGGCTGAGGGGCATGGGCACCTCACCGGTCCCGCTGTGCCCGGCCTTACGCGCGGCGCCGCCCTTGTCGACCTTCCGGCCCGCGCTGAGGCGGGCGGCCCGCTCGATCACGTCGTCCGGCGCGCCGATGTGCAGGTCGAGGCCGAGCGGCCCGGCGATCTCGTCGCGGACGAACTCGCCGACCGTACGGCCGGAGCAGCGGCGGACGATCTCGCCGGCCAGCCACCCGTAGGTGATCGCGTGGTACCCGTGCGCGGTGCCGGGCTTCCACTCCGGCTCCTGCGCCGCGAGCAGCGCCGCCATCGCCGCCGGGTCGTGGGCCTCGGCGACCGGCACGTCGCGGCCCAGGGCGGGCAGTCCCACCTGGTGCGACAGCAGGTGCTCGGCGGTCGCGTCCTCCTTGCCGGCCGCGCCGAACTCCGGCCACCACGACGTCACCGGTGCCTCCAGGTCGTACAGGCCGCGTTCGGCGAGCAGCAGTGCCGCCGTGGCCGTCACGGCCTTGGTGCAGGAGAACGCCAGGCACGGGGTGTCGCGCAGCCACGGCCGGCCGGAGCGGCGGTCCGCAAGCCCGCCCCACAGGTCCACGACGCACCGGTCGCCCACGTAGACCGCGACGGCGGCGCCGAACTCCTCACCTCGCGCGAAGCCGTCGGCGAACGCCGTCCGGACCTCTTCGAACGCCGGATCGCAGTGACCTTCGATCATGTGCCTGACTCCTGGAGGGGACGGAATTGTGAGCGAGTCTAATAACTGGGGACGGTGGGGGGACGACGACGAGCGGGGTGCGCTGAACCTCCTCACCCCCGACGTCGTGCGGGCCGCCGCGTCCTGCGTACGGGAGGGCCGGCCGCTGAGCCTGTCGCTGCCGATACGCGGCGCCACGTCCTCGCCCGCGCCGACCACCGTTCCGCACCTGCGCGGCCGTCCGCTTCCGCAGCACTACATGTCGGTGGACGCGGGCGACTACGCCGCCGGCGCCCGGCCGATCGGCGCGGGCCTGAAGGTGGCCGACGACGCGATCGTCGTCACGCCGCACGGCACCACCACGCACATGGACGCGCTGTGCCACATGTGGGCCGGCGACGAGCTGTACAACGGGCATCCGGCCGGGCGGGTCCGCTCGTACGGCGCGACGCGGTGCGGCATCGACAAGGCGGGACCGGTGGTCGGGCGTGGCGTGCTGTTCGACGTTCCTCGCCTGCGGGGCGTCGATCACCTGGCCGCCGGGGACCGGATCTCGGGCGACGAGCTCGCGGCGTGCGGAGTGGACGTACGGCCCGGGGACATCGCCGTGATCCGCACCGGATGGCCGCTGACGTGGCAGGACTCGCCAGAGGCGTACTGGGCCGGGCAGCCCGGCCTGTCGGCCGACGGCGGGCGCCGGCTGGCGGAGTGGGACGTGGCGATGGTGGCGTGCGACAACGCCGCGATCGGCGGCCTCAATGAGCGTCAGTTCGCCGACGAGGGCCTCGACGACGACCTCCACCTGATCTTCCTGTGGCGGCACGGCATTCACCTGGCCGAGATGCTCTGGCTGGAGGAGCTGTCCGCCACGGGCCGTACGGACTTCCTGTTCGTGGCGGCGCCCCTGGCCATCGAGGGCGGCACGGCCAGCCCGATCAACCCTGTCGCGATCCTCTGACCACCGCCACCCGCTTGCGACAGCGCACGCTGCGCGTCGGCCACCACGCCGTTCTCCACGGTCACCGGTGACCATTCGAGCGTCCGCCCTCGCGGCGACGGAACTATAGTTTTACGCTCTGTTGATCGGACCTGTGAGCGGAGCAGCGTGGAACTTCCGGATCTCCCTTCCTGGCCGGCCACGGTCCGCGAGGCCGAGGCCGTCCAGGACCGGCTGCGCACGTGCGTCGACCTCACCTCGCCGGGCCCGGCGTCCGTACGGACCGTCGCGGGACTCGACGTCGCGTACGCGGAGGACCGGCTCGCCGCGGCCGTGGTCGTCCTCGACCTGGAGAGCCTCGACGTGGTCGAGGAGATCGTCGTCCTCGACCGGCCGTCGTTCCCGTACGTTCCGGGGTTGTTCGCGTTCCGCGAGTTGCCGGCGCTGATCGAGGGGCTGCGCCGGCTGGACGTCACGCCCGACCTGCTGATCTGCGACGGTCACGGGCTGGCGCACCCGAAGCGCTTCGGTCTCGCCTGCCATCTGGGCGTGCTCATCGGGCGGCCGGCGATCGGGGTCGGCAAGACGCGGCTGGTCGGCGCGTACGACGAGCCGGGCGCCGACCGCGGCTCCTGGAGCAACGTGACGGACGACGACGAGGTCGTCGGCCGCGCGCTGCGCACTCAGACGGGCGTTCGGCCGATCTTCGTCTCCGTCGGTCACCGCACCGACCTGGAGACGGCCTGCGACGTGACCTTGCGTCTCACGCCGCGCTACCGCCTGCCGGAGAGCACCCGGCGCGCGGACCGCCTCTCCCGCCGCGCGCTCACCGGACGCTGACGGCACGTCCGCCCGACGACGGGACCCGCGCCGAGGCCCGGCGGAGGGAGGGCGTCTCGGCGGCGGACGGGCGAGCCCGTGTCCCCGCCGCCGAGGCGCCCTCGTCCGCTTACAGGGTCTTGAGGAAGCGGGCGGCGATCGGGGCCGCCGCCTTGGCGCCGAAGCCGCCGTCCTCGACGACGACGGCGAACGCCACGTCGCCGTGGAAGCCGATGAACCAGGCGTGCGTCTTCGGCTTCTTGTCCTTGCCCTGCGCGGCGCCGTACTCCGCCGTGCCGGTCTTGCCGGCCGTGCCCGCGGGCAGCCCGGCCGGCTTGGCGGTGCCGGAGGTCACCACGGCGTGCATCATGTCCTCCAGGCTGCTCCTGGCCGAGGAGTCGAGCTGGGAGGGCTTGGCCTTCTGCGGCACCGCCGGCTGGGTGACGAACACCGGGGGCCGCCAGGTGCCGTCCGCGACACCGGCCGCCACGCCGGCCATCGAGAGGGCGTTGGCCAGGTCGCGGCCCTGACCGAAGCCGGCGACCGCCTTCTCGGCGTCGCTCGTCGGCGTGGGGAAGCTGCCCGGCCGCACGGTGACACCGGGATCGATCTTCTGGTTGAACCCGAAGGTGCTCGCCGCGCTCGCCAGCTTCGGCGCGCTGAGCAGCTTCTGGGTCTGCAGGGAGAAGGCGGTGTTGCAGGACTGGGCGAGCGCGTCCTTGAAGGTCATGTCGGCGGCGCCGCCCTCGTCCTCGGAGTTGTGGATCACCTGCCCGCCGATGTTGGCCTTCTTCGGGCACTGCACCTTCGAGGAGGGAGTGAGCCCGGCCTGGAGCAGGGCGTACGCCGTGACCACCTTGAAGGTCGATCCGGGCGGATAGATGCCCTGCATCGCCCGGTCGAAGCCGCCCGGGATGTTGCCGACCCCCAGGATCTGCCCGGTCGCGGGACGCAGCACCACCATGGACGTCGGCTTCTTCTGGCCCTGGAGCGCCTTCGAGAGCGTCTGCTGGACGTGCATGTCGAGGCTGGTCTTGACGTCCTGCCCCGGCTTTCCGGTGAACCCGCCGACGGCCTTGACCGTGTGGCCGGACGCGTCGGCGGTCGAGATGGTCGTGGCGGGCGTGCCGGCCAGCCGCTTGTCGAAACGCTGCTGGATGCCCGACTGCCCGACGACGTCCCCCTTGACGTACGGCGTGCCGAGCTTCTTGGCCTGCTTGGCGGTCAGCGGCGCGGTCGAACCGACGAGCTGCTGGACCGAACCGGACACGTCGGCGCCGTCGATGGCGGTTCCGTCGGCGGCGACGACCTTGCCGCGCTTCTCCCACTTGGACGCGGTCGTCAGGTGCTGGCCGGCGTGCAGGTCGGGGTGGATCGCCTCCGGGCTCCACGCGACCTTCCACGCACGGTGGCTGGTGACCAGACGGAACCGTCCCTGGTACTTCCAGGTCCCCGCGGGCAGCGTGAGGACGGCGCTGAAGGGCGCGGTCGCCTCCTTGCCGTGCTTGGTGACCGTACCGAGTGAGGCTTCGACCTTCGTGGCGCCCAGCCCGGCGCGCAGGCCCTGGTAGTACTGGTCGAAGTCGGCCGGCGGCGTGGCCGTCGCGGTCCGCATCGCCGGCAGGTCGCCGCGCCGCCACCCGGCGAGGAACTCCTCGGCGGTCGCCTCCGGGCTCCCCTTCGTGCGCAGCAGAACGTACGCTCCGCCCCCCGCGGCCGCTACGAGCACCACCGCGACGACGGCGACGATCAGCCAGAGTTTCTTCCGTCTCATCAGCCCCGAGTTTCCCCTACGTTAACGTCCCCCCGCCGGACAATCGTAATGCCCGCCGTCAAAGCGGGTCGGACATCGAAGATCACCACGTCTTGCCCGCCTACCAAGCGTGCGCTAGCTTGGCAATCGATGGACCCGCGCCCGCTGCCCCGGCCGAGCGCGCTGACCGCGCCCTACTGGGAGGCGTGCCAGCGCGGAGAACTCGCCGTCCAGCGCTGCCGCGCCTGCGGACGCCGCGTCCACCTCCCCGAGCCCGCCTGCCCGCACTGCGGTGGCACCGACCTGCCGTACGAGCCGGTGTCCGGGCGCGGCACGGTGCACACCTTCAGCGTCGTCCACCGGGCGTTCCTCCCCGGCCTCACGACGCCGTACGTCCTCGCCTGGATCGACCTTGACGAGGGTGTCCGGGCGTTCGGCGACATCGTCGGCGACATCGCCCCGGAGGAGGTGCGCGTCGGCATGCCCGTGCGCGTGCGCTTCGACGAGCTCCCCGGATTCGGCCGCATCCCCAACTGGAGGCCAGCGTGAAGATCGGCAACGTGCTGTATCCGGTGAGCGACGTCGACCGGGCCGTCGCCTTCTACCGCGACGGGCTGGGGCTCGCGGTGAAGTTCACCGATGGCGGGCGATTCGCCGCGCTGGACGCCGGCGGCACGACGTTCGCCCTGGCCGGACCGGCCGAGGACGTCACCGGAGGGGACCCCGCCGCGTCGTTCAAGGTCCCCGACGTGGCGGCCGCCGTCGAGCGGCTCACCGCCGCGGGCGCGCGGCTCGTCGCCGGTCCGGACGAGGGACCGCACGAGACCAGAGCCGTGCTCCGCGATCCCGACGACAACCCCCTCGTCGTCTACGCGCCACGCTGACCGCCCACCCACGACCGCCCCCGGCGACCGCTCACCCACGACCGACCCCCGGTGACCGCCCGACCACCGCCATCGACCAGGCCCCCGGACGACCGCTCCCATCGATCAGCCCCCTCCCCCGCACCAGGAGACTCCAGTGGCGCGATCACCATTCGGCAACTACGCGTACGCGATCCTCACCGCCGGCGCGCTGCGCACCCCGGACAAGGTGGCGCTCACCTACTGCGGCGAGACCAGCCTCACCTACGACGGGCTCAACCGGAAGGTCAACCGGGTGGCGCACGCGCTGCTGGAGGCCGGGATAGGCCCCGGGCAGCGCGTCGCCTCGCTGATGAACGAGACGCTGAACGTCGCCGAGGTGTACCTGGCGCAGATGAAGCTCGGCTCGGTCGTCTGCGCGCTCAACCCGTACTGGCCGGAGGACACCCTCGCCCAGGTCGTCGAGCACTCCGAGTGCACCGCGTTCGTCTACGACGCGAGCGTCGAGAAGCTCGTCGCGGCCGTACGTCCCCGGCTTCCGGGAGTGCGCCGGTGGATCCGGGTGGGCGGGCCGGCCGAGGACGCCGTCGACCTCGACGCGCTGGCGTCCACCGCCACCGAGGACGAGCCCGCGCTGGGCGGGCACGGCGACGACCTGATGGCGCTGTTCTACACCTCCGGCACGACCGGTCTGCCCAAGGCCGTGCGGCACACGCACTCTTCCAGCCTGGCCTCGGCACAGATCTGGCTGGACATCCCCCATGCCGCCGACTCGGTCATGGGCACCGGCGCGATCATCTGGGGCATCGGGTTCCCCGCGCTGGTCGGCCCGGCGTTCTACGCGGGCATGCGGCTCGTGCTCGAGCAGGACTGGGGCCCGGCCAACTTCCTCAAGGTCGTGCCGCGCGAACGCGTGACCCACGTCAGCCTCATCCCCAGCTTCTTCTCCGCCCTGCTCGGGTCGGACGACCATGCCGACGTGGACCTGTCGTCGCTGTCGGCGATCGTGCTCGGCGGCGAGCCGCTGCTCCCGTCCCTGCGCGAGAGGATCATGAAGCGGCTGCCCGGGGCGGCGATCTTCAGCTACTACGGCCAGACCGAGGCGCCGTACACCTGCATCGGGCGGCAGGACGACGGCAGCCAGGACATCTCCTCCGTGGGCCGGGCCCGCACCTCCACGGCGGTGCGCGTCACCGGCCCGGACGGCGAGCGGCTCGTGAACCAGGTCGGCGAGATCAACCTGACCGGGCCGAACCTCATGCAGGGGTACGACAAGCTGCCGGACAAGACCGCGCAGGTCCTCCGCGACGGCTGGTACGTCGGCGGCGACCTGGGGACCGTCGACGACGACGGCTTCCTGACCGTGCTCGGCCGGCGCGAGGACGCCATCCTCAAGGGCGGCACCTGGTCCCAGCCGAGCGGCCTGGAGGACGCGGCGATCGAGCTCGACGGCGTGGCGGAGGCGGGCGTCGTCGGCGTCCCGGCGCAGGCCGACGGCGAGGACGCGGTCGAGCAGCGGATCCTCGTGGCGGTCGTCCCCCGTGCCGGAGCCGCCCTCGACGCCGACGAGGTGACGGCCCGGCTCGCCGACCGGCTGCCCGCACACCAGGTGCCCGACCTCGTCGTCGTGGCGGACGAACTGCCGCACACCCAGGACGCGTCCGGCGGCCCGGGCAAGCTGTTGCGCCGCGAGATCCGCGCCCGATACGCCGACCTGCTGGAGCGCTTGTGACGGACGGCCTCGAGTCCAAAGGGGGGGTTGTGATGACGGACGGCGTGGAGTCCGAGGAGGTGGCGGTGACAGACGGCGTGGAGCCTGACGGGCGCGCGGTGACAGACGGCGTGGAGCCCGACGGGCCCGCGGTGACGGACGGCATGGAGCCCGACGGGCCCGCAGTGACGGACCGCATGGAGCCCGACGGGCCCGCAGTGACGGACCGCATGGAGCCCGACGGGCCCGCAGTGACGGACCGCATGGAGCCCGACGGGCCCGCAGTGACGGACGGCGTCGACTCCGAGGAGGTGGCGGTGACCGGTCGGGCGGATGCCGTCCCGGTGCCTGTGGCGACGGCCGAGCATGTGGTGAAGGAGTTCGTGTCCGGCTTCGGGATCGCCGTGCCGCGCGGGGCGACGACCCGGTCCGCCGAGGACGTCGCCGTCGCGGCGGGCGGGCTGACGCCGCCTCTCGTCGTCAAGGCGTACGGGCCCGGGCTGGTGCACAAGAGCGAGGCCGGTGCCGTACGGCTCGGGCTCGGCTCGCCGGTCGAGGCGGCGCGGGCCGCGGCCGAGATCCGGGCGGCGCTGACGGGATCCGGCCTCGAGGTCGAGGGCTACCTCGTGGAGGAGCAGGCGCCGCCCGGCGTCGAGGTGATCGTCGGGGCGATCCGCGACCCGTCGTTCGGGCCCGTGCTCCTGGTCGGTCTCGGCGGGGTCTGGACCGAGGTGTTGCGCGACACGGCGCTGCGTCTGTGCCCCATCACCGAGGACGACGCCCGGCGGATGCTGGCGGAGCTGCGCGGCGCGGCCCTCCTCGACGGCTTCCGCGGGTCGCCCGCGGTCGACCGGGACGCGCTCGTCAAGGTGCTGCTCGCGGTCGGCGGCCCCGGCGGCGTGGTCGAGAGCCTCGGCGAGGGGTTCACCGAGTTCGAGCTGAACCCGGTGATCTGCACGCCGGAAGGGGCGGTCGCGGTGGACGCCCGCCTCCTGGGCCCCGCCGAGGTGACCCCGCGCGAACGCCCGGAGCCTCCCTCACAGGACTTCGACCGGCTGTTCGCGCCGCGCGGCGTGGCGGTCGTGGGCGCCTCCACCAAGCGGCCGAACTTCGGCAACATGTTCCTCGGCTTCTACCGCGCGGCGGGCCGCGCCGGTCTCGTCGCCGTTCATCCGACGGCGGACGAGATCGACGGGGTGCCCTGCGTGCCGTCCCTGGAGGGGGCCGAGGTGGACTACGCCCTCGTGGCGGTCCCGGCCGAGCGCTGCCCGGACGTCGTGCTCGAGGCCCGTGGCATCCCCTTCGTGCAGGTGATGAGCGGCGGTTTCCGGGAGACCGGCGCCGCGGGCCTGGAGGATGAGCTCCTCGCCGCCGCCGACGTCGCGGGCGTGCGCCTGCTGGGTCCCAACTGCATGGGCGTGTACTCCCCGGCGGGCGGCCAGACGTTCATCGGCGGGCGGCCGGGCCGCCCGGGGCGGATCGCGCTGATCTCGCAGAGCGGCGGGCTCGCCGGGGAGGTCATCAAGGTCGGCGAGCACCGCGGCCTGGCCTTCTCCAAGGTCGCGACGGTCGGCAACAGCGCCGACGTCGGCCCCGCGGAGCTGCTGCGCTACTTCGCCGCCGACGACGACACGTCCGTGATCGGCCTGTACCTCGAGGATCCGCGCGACGGCCGGGCGCTGTTCGACGCGCTGCGCGCGGTGTCCAAGCCGGTGGTCGCCCTCGTCGGCGGTCGCTCCGCGCAGGGCCACCGGGCCGCCGCGTCGCACACCGGGGCGATGGTCGGCGACGCCCGGGTCTGGGAGGCCCTGGGGAAGCAGGCCGGACTGCCGCTGGTCACCGCCCAGGACGACCTGATCGGCGCCCTCGACCTGCTCGACCTGCACGCCGGGCGGCAGGTGCCCGTCTCCCCCGACGTCCTGGTCATCGGGCCGAGCGGCGGGGCCAGCGTGCTCGCCGCCGACGCGCTCGACCGCGCCGGGCTGCGGCTCGCCCCGCTGCCCGACGTCGACCTCGGCCTGCCCGTCGGCGCCGTCCCCGGCAACCCCCTGGAGATCCCGGTGGGCCCGCGCGGCAAGCCGGACCTCGTGCGGCAGGTCGTCACGGCGATCCAGCGGTCCGCGGCCCGGCCGTACCCGGACGTGATCACGCACGTGAACGTGCAGAGCTTCTTCACCTTCGGCGACAGTGCCGACCCGCTCCTCGCGTACGCGCGCGGCGTCGGGGAGCTGCAGCGCGAGCTGACCGGCACGCGGGTGATCCTCGTGCTGCGCAACGCCGAGTACGCCCCGGCCGGCGTCGAGGACGAGCTGCGGGCGATCGCCCGGGCGGCGGGGATACCGACCTATCGGAGCGTGGAGGCGGCCGCCACGGCGGTGGCGGTGGCCAAGGTCCGCGACCAGCGGCGGAGAGCGTGAGGTGACCATGGGCAGGCTCGACGGAAAGGTGGCGCTGATCACCGGTGGCGCCCGGGGCATGGGCAAGGCCCATGTACGGCGGTTCGTCGCCGAGGGCGCCAGGGTGGTGTTCGGCGACGTCCTGGAGGAGGAGGGCGGCAAGCTCGCCGCCGAGCTCGGGGACGCGGTGCGCTACGTGCCGATGGACGTCACCCGGCCGGAGGACTGGCGGACCGCCGTGGACACCGCCGTCACCGTCTTCGGCGACCTCACCGTGCTGGTGAACAACGCCGGGATCATCAGGCACCGGACGATCGAGGAGATGACCCTCGAGGAGTGCACCCGGATCATCGAGGTCAACCTCATCGGGCAGTGGCTCGGCGTGAAGTCGGTCATCGAGCCGATGCGTGCGGCCGGCGGCGGGTCCATCGTCAACGTCTCCTCGACCGAGGGCTTCATCGGCGCGTCCGGACTCGCGGCGTACTCCGCCAGTAAGTTCGGCGTCCGCGGGCTGACGAAGGCGGCGGCGCGCGAGCTCGGCGCGTACGGCATCCGCGTCAACTCCATCCACCCCGGGGCCATCCTCACCGCGATGTCGATGGACCCGGACGTGGTCGCCGCGACCGCCGACAGCGCCGAGGCGTTCTTCAACGCGCTGCCGCTGAAACGGATGGGCAAGCCGGACGAGGTGCCGGCGCTGGTCGTCTTCCTCGCCTCCGACGAGTCCGGCTACTGCACCGGCAGCGAGGTCCTCATCGACGGCGGCATGCTCACCGGCGCGGGCTACTGACCCGACTTCGTCAGTACGGGCGCGCGCTACTGACCCGACTCTCGTCGGCACCGGCGCGGGCCGCTGATCGAGGACCTGACTTTCGTCGGTATCGACGAGGAGCCACGGCCGGTACGGTTCGGCCGTGCACAGGTCGGTCAGGGACGGGCTGCTCTGGGGGTTCTTCGCGCTCACCGTGCTGGCGGAGAGGGCCGCCCAGGGCGGCGTGGGCGCGCCCTGGCCCGTGGTCGCGGCCGGGCTGGCCGCCCTCGGCATCATCGTCGCGATCGCGCGGTCCCGCCCCCTCACCGCGCTGTACGGAGCGGCGGCCCTTCCACTCCTCCAGTGGACGTACGTCGTGGTGCGCCCAGGACCGTTCTCGCTGTCGTACGTCGTCGCGCTGCCGGTCATGGGCTACCTGGCGGGCCGCCGGCTGCCGCGCGACCGGCCCGTGCTGCTGTCGTTCGTCGCGATCGCCCTCCTGGAACTCGCCCTGGCCGTGGCCGTCGGGACCGTCGAGGGCTCGGCGACCCGGTGGGTGGTGACCTGGTTCGACCTGACCCTCGCGCTGGTGTTCCTGGTCATGTGCCCGTGGCTGATCGGCCGCTACCGGCGGCTCCAGCAGGAGCTCGTACGGGCCGGGTGGGAGCGCGCGGAACGCCTCGAACGCGAACAGCGGATCGTCGCCGACCGTGAGCGGCTGCGCGAGCGCGCACGCATCGCCCAGGACATGCACGACTCGCTCGGCCACGAGCTCAGCCTGATCGCCCTGCGCGCGGGCGCCTTGGAGATGGCACCCGACCTCCCCGAACGCCATCGCGCCGCCGCCGGGGAGCTCCGCGCCGGCACCGCGTCGGCGACCGAGCGGCTCCGGGAGATCATCGGCGTGCTCCGCGATGGGCAGGGCGGGGATCCGGCCGTGCCGCTGACCCCGGCCCGAGAGAGCGTCACCGACCTGGTCGAACGCGCCCGCGCGTCGGGCCTGCCGGTCGAGCTGCGGGACGAGCGCGGGGACGGCGGGTCCGTGCCCCTGCCGGACATGGCCGGCCACGCCGTCCACCGGGTCGTACAGGAGTCGCTCACCAACGCCGCCAAGCACGCCCCCGGCGCGGCGGTGACAGTCCACCTGGCGCGATCGGCGAACGAGACCGTCGTGACGGTGACGAACGAACCGCCGCCCGCCGCAATGAAGCCTGGGACGAACCTGCCGCCGCCCACCTCACCGGGGCCCGGGACAAGCTCGCCGCCACCCGCCGCACTGAGGTCTGGCGCGAACGGACCGCCGTCCGCCGCACCGAAGCCCGGGACGAACCTGCCGCCGCCCACCTCACCGGGGCCCGGGACAAGCTCGCCGCCACCCGCCGCACTGAAGTCTGGCGCGAACGGGCCACCGTCCGCCGCACCGAAGCCCGGGACGAACCTGCCACCGTCCGCCTCACCGGGGCCTGGCGCGAACGGGCCACCGTCCGCCGCACTGAGGCATGAGGCGAACGGGCCGTCGTCCGGCCGTTCCCGGGACGCGTTTGGCGGCGGCCTGGGTCTGGTCGGGCTGCGCGAGCGCGTCCGGCTCGCGGGCGGCTCGCTGCGCGCGGGCCCGCACGGAGGCGGGTTCGAGGTGCTCGCCCGGCTGCCGCACACGGCACCCGCCAGGTCACCCGACGACGGCGCGGCGGGCGGCTCCGACTCCGCCCTGGGCCTGGCGCGAGCGCGCGGGCAGGTCCGGCGCGGGCTGGTCACCGCGTTGATGGTGCCGCTGTCCATCGCCGCGAGCCTGGCGATCGCCCTGCTCGGCTACTACCTCTACACGACCGAGAACTCCGTCCTCGACCCGGCGCGCTTCGACCGGCTGCGGGTCGGCCAGGCCCGCTCGGCGATCGACCTGCCACCGGTGGAGATGATCGACGCCCCGGTCGGTTCCGGCCCGGCGCAGCCGCGCGGCGCGTCGTGCCGGTACTACCGCTCGGACGACAATCCGCTCGGCGTGGGAGACGTGTACCGGCTGTGCTTCTCCGGCGGCCGGCTCGTCGCCAAGGACGTCATCTCGCCCGCCGACCGGATGCGAAAGGACTGATCGATGATCCGGGTGCTCCTCGCCGACGACGAGGCCATGATCCGTGCCGGGGTCCGCGCGATCCTCGCCACGGACTCCGACATCGAGGTGGTCGCGGAGGCGTCCGACGGGCGGGAGGCCGTAGAGCTGGCCCGCTCGCACCGGCCGGACGTCGCACTGCTGGACATCCGGATGCCGCGGCTGGACGGGCTGAGCGCCGTACCGGAGATCCGGCGGGCGGTCCCGGACACCGCCGTGCTGATGCTGACGACGTTCGGGGAGGACGAGTACATCGCCCGGGCGCTGGGCGACGGGGCGGCCGGTTTCCTGCTCAAGGCGGGCGACCCGCGTGAGCTCCTCGCGGGCGTACGGGCGGCCGCCGACGGCGGAGCGTACCTCTCGCCGCCGGTGGCCCGGCGTGTCATCACCGAACTGAACCGCGGCCGCCTGTCCCGCGGCGCCGAGGCACGGGCCCGCGTCGACACGCTCACCGGCCGCGAACGCGAGGTCCTGGCGCTGGTCGGCACCGGCCTGTCGAACGCGCAGATCGCCCGCCGCCTGCATCTCGTCGAGGGCACCGTCAAGGCGTACGTGAGCGCCATCTTCACCCGCCTCGGCGTACGCAACCGCGTCCAGGCCGCGATCCTCGCCTACGAGGCCGGTCTCGTAGGCGAGGACGGTCCATGAGGCCGGGGCCCCGCGGGTCGTCACCGCACGAAGACGACGTCCGGGTGACGCGGTGACGGGCCGTCGAGCAGGCGCTGCGGCCGGTGACGGAGGTGCTCGTCGAAGAACGCCCCGATGTAGGCGCGCTCGGAGGCGACGATCCGCGCGGAGTCGACCGTGCCGATCCACCCGGCGATGAGGTCCTTCGACACGTCGAAGCGCCGCGCGATCTGCGGCAGGGTCGCCTCGTCGTCGGTGAACGTGTAGTGCTTCGCCTGCGGGACGTTCAGGTCGAGCTTCCAGCCGGTCGAGTGCTCCCAGAACGACCCCCACGACGGCTCCGAGCGGTGCGTCTGCTGCGCGCCCATGAGCAGGAACGGCCGGTCCAGACCGTGTTCCGCGACCGGAAGCATCTCGGTGCCGCTGTACTTCATGGTCCCGTCCAGGTCGACGCCCGCGTCGACGCGGCGGTCCTCGTCCATGGCCTGCGCGGCGCCGATGCCGCCCGCCGAGTGCCCGAACATTCCGATCCGGGACAGGTCCAGGGCGCGTCCGAGCCCGGCCGGGAGCGCCCGGTGTTCGGCGTCGGGGTTCCGTCCCTGCCGAAGCGCCGTCAGCCGGTCGAGGACGAACCGCGTGTCCCGCACCCGTGCGGCCATCGCCGTCTTCTGCCGTTCGACGGAAGAGGGCGGCAGGCTCTGCACCTCGACCCGTCCGCCCGGGAATTCCACGTCGGCCGTCTCGTAGGTGTGGTCCATCGTCACGACCACGTACCCGCGGCTGGCGAGCTCCTCCACCAGGACGGTGCCCCGCGTCCGTTCGACGCCGAACCCGGGCGAGTACAGCACCACCGGGAGGTTCCGTCCCGCCGCCGGCGCGGACGAGACGGCGTGGGTCGCGACGCCCGCCCAGTCGATCGAGCCCGGCTTGATCCCGAGCAACTGCGAGGCGCCCTGGTCGAAGTGCGCGGCCGCCCCCGGCCGCATGTAGGGCGCGCGTGGGCCCGCGGTTTTCCGTGCCGGGTACCACACGCTGACCATCAGCTCGCGTTGCTTCCCCTTCACCCACGGGTCGGGGCGGGAGCGGTCGACCAGATGCAGTTCGGTGGTGCCGATGGCGTACGGGCCGGTCGGCGCGGGCAGCGTGAACCGGTACGGCGACGTGCGCACCGCCCCGGCCTGCCGCGCGTCGGCGCGACTGCCCGCCCCGCACGCGGTCAGCGCCCCCGCAAGAGCGGCGACGCCGAGCAGCCCGGCCACGTGCCGGCGGGTGGACACAGAGCTCTTTCCCATTGGTGATCTCCTGAGAGGTCGTGTCATGTCGGCACGACCGTAGGAATCACCGGGGAGCCGCCACAGCGCACGATCGGCGGTGGTCACCCCTGACTTTCGTCAGGCGGGGCTCAGCGCTCGGCGGCGTTGCGGAGGGCCAGCGTCGTCCGCGCCAGTTCGTCGGCGGAGGGGGCGGAGCCCGCCACCACGCCCACCGTGGAGCCGTCCGCCCACGCGCACCCGGCTCCGCCGCGCGATCCGGGGGCGCAGCGCAGCGCGCCGCCGAGGGGTCCCGCCGGGTAGTCCTTCGGGCCGGACAGCGGCATGGCCGCGAGGGCGGAGTCGACCTCGGTCTTGGGCGGGTTCCTGCGCAGTTCCTGGGCGATGGTCGGGTGGTCGCCGGCCGCCAAGCCGATGAAGGCGATCCGCTGGTGGGCGTCCCCGTGCCGCTGGAACACCGCGATCTTCATCTTGGCGGCGAACACCGGGTTCTGCTGAGCCTGGGCCTTGCGGATGTCCTGGATGACGCGCTCGGCGTCCGCGCTGGTCACCCTGGTGTATTCGGCGAAGGAGTCCGGGACCTTGATCGTGCGCTGCGTACCCGCCGGCGAGGGGCCGGCCGTTCCCCCGTACGCCGCCGTCCGCGCGCCCGAGGACGACCCGCACCCGGCGACGCCGACGACGAAGGACAGCACGGCGAACACCCCGACATGGCCCCTGAACTGCCCGAACACCGCCATACCCGCCAAGCTACGCGGCCCCGCGACCGTCAATTATCCGCAAACGGAACAGATCACCTAAACGTCCGCCCAAGGTTCCGTGATCGCCGTGGGTGGTCGGGGCGATGGCCCCGACCACCCACGGCGGAAGACCGAAGCCGGCTCCGCGCTCAGCCAGGTCGGCGGCGTTCACACCTTCAGGGCGTCGATTTCGGGCGAACGCGTCGAGGTGGCCGTCGTCGAGGCCCGAATCGGCACGACGTCGAGCTGAGCGAGCCGGCCTTGGGCGGTGGCGTTGTCGGCTGCGGGCTGTACGTTCCGCCCATGACCGAGGACGACTTCTGGGAGATCATCGACGACTGTCGTGCGGCGTGTGGCGGCGACTTCGTCGAGCACGTCCGCCTGCAGGGCGAACGGCTGTCTGAGATGAGCGTGGATGAGCTCCTGAGTTTCGCCGGCCATTGGGACGCGGCGGACGACATCGCCTTCGCCTGGGAGATCTGGGATGCGGCTGCTTTGTTGCTCGGCGGCTGCGGTGATGACACGTTCGGGGACTTCAGGGCCTGGTTGATCGCTCAAGGGCGCGCTGCTCTTGAGCAGGTAGCGGCGGAGCCTGACTCCTTGGCCGACTTGACGAAGAGCTGGACCGAGGCGACCTATCGAGCTGCGGAAGTTATGGGGTATCAGGTCTTTTCGGTCTATGAGGAGAAGACCGGATCGTGTGACATGCCCCTGACAGAGTGGGATCTCCCTCGAGGACCGTCCGGCAGTTCGGGCAAGATCGCGACCAGGGAACTGGCGTATGCGCACTACCCAAGGCTGGCAGCGCGTTACTACGGCTCGGCGGATGAACATCGATAGATTCGCCTTCCGCGTCAGCGCATCAGCCGGCGGTTCCGGCGTGCCTTGGGCGTCTGCTCTTCAGACCGAGTCGACCAGATGACGTGAGGGCCCATAGCCGATCTTCCAACTCGCGCAGTAGCCGATGAGCCCGTCGCTCGTGCATCGGACCGCGATGTTGACCCATCGGATATCCGAGGCGGGCGTGTCGTCGTAGAACGTGAAGCCAACCGCCGTCTCGAACTCGTCCGAACCGCACGTGCACTCGACGATGTAGCCGACTTCGGCCTCTTCCTCTGTTGTGGGCCAATACTCCTCGCTGTCCAGCATGTAGGCGGTCTGATCGCACTGGACGCAGGTGCGGCGCACACATGTCGAGGATTCGCCGGTCTCGAGCACGAAGACCTGACCTGTGCAGTGGCCGCAGTGTGCCGATACCACCTGATGCGCGACGTACTCATGCTGATCCGCGCCGAAATAGGCGACCAGATCATCGAGGTCGTCTCCGGCCCAGCTGTCATCGACCTTCCTGAGTGCCACGCAGGCAAGGTAGCGGCCGCTCCCCGACCGCGTGCGGCCGGATGCCTGCTGGTCATGTTCAGCTTCCGGTCGAACCTCCGGATCTAGGCGAGGCCCCCGACGCTGCTAGGGATCTCCACCGGGCGGCGGTCGGGCCAGCGTTCGGCGGCCTCGAGCTGGGCGGCGAGCGACAGGAGGGTGGCCTCGTCGTTCTCCCGGCCCAGGAACTGCGCACCGATCGGCAGGCCGGTGGTGCTGAGCCCGGCGGGTACGCCGATGGCCGGCCAGCCGAGGACGTTCCAGGCCCAGCAGAACGGGCACGCCGCCGCCGCGAGCTTGCCGGTCGCCCACCAGCCGCGCCCGCTGAGCGCGCCGATGCGCAACGGGAGCTGGGCGGTGGCCGGGGTCAGGACGACGTCGGCGCGCTGGAAGATCTTCCCGATCCGGCGGCCCATGCGGGGTTCGGCGCGGCGGCTGGCGGGTACGAGCCGCCGTCCGATGTGGCGGCCGAGGAGCGCCTCGGTGCGGGTGGCGGGTTCGGGGTCGGCGTCCGGGATGGCGTCGAGCCAGTCCGCGACCCCGGCGGTCCCGCGCGGCAGGAAGGCCAGGCCGATCAGGCCGTAGTCCGGGTCGGCCGGGAACACGTCGTGTCCCAGGTCGGCGAGGACGCCCGCGAGGCGCAGCACCGCCGCCCGGATCTCCGGGTCGACCGCGGACGGCACGCCGAACGGCGAACGGAACGAGACGGCGATCCGCAGTCGTCCGGGCTCCCGCGCGGCGGCCTCGCGGTAGGGCTCGGCGGGCGCGGGCGGGCGGTAGACGTCGTCGGGGTGGTTGCCGGTCAGCACGTCGAGGAGCAGCGCCGCGTCTTTGACCGTACGGGTGAGGGGGCCGGCGACCGCGATGCCGTAGAACGGGTCAACGTGCGGCCACACGGAGACGCGGCCGCGCTGGGGTTTGAGGCCGACGAGCCCGGTCCAGGCGGCGGGGATGCGCAGGGAGCCCGCGCCGTCGGAGCCGACCGCTCCGGAGACCAGGCCGGCCGCGACCGCCGCCGCCGAACCGGCGCTCGACCCGCCCGGCGTGCGCTCGGAGTCCCAGGGGTTGCGGACGATCCCGAAGCCGATGGTCTCCCCGGTCGGCCACTGCCCGAGCTCGCTGGTGTTGGTCTTGCCCACGATGATCGCGCCGGCCGCGCGGAGCCTGCGCACCACCTCGCTGTCGGCGATCTTCGGCTCGTGCCTGCCACGGCAGCCGAAGGGGGTGATGTGCCCGGCCAGGTCGGTGTCGTCCTTGATCGCGACGGGGACCCCGAGCAGCGCGGGACGCTCCTCTCCGCGCCATCGGTCGGCCCGGTCCGCGTCTTCCAGTGCCTGGTCGGCGAGGACGACGCGGAAGGCGCCGAGGGCGGCGTCGCGCTCGATCCGCTCGAGGGAGTACTCCACGAGTTCGCGGGAGGAGACTTCGCCCGCGGCGAGTCGCGCGGCGTCTTTGGTGAGTCCTTCGATCACAGGAACCCCCCGAGGTTCGCTATCGTTCGTTCGAACGAACGATAATCCCGAACGGGCTTCGGTGAAAAGGGCCCGATACGCCAGACTTGACCCAAGATGGAAGACACACGAGAACGCATCCTGCTCGCCACCCTTCGCCTGATCGGCGAGCACGGCGTCGGCGCGGTCACCAACCGGCGGGTCGCGACGGCCGCGGGCGTCGCGCTGGGGTCGCTGACGTACCACTTCCCCAACCAGACCGAGCTCCTACGGGAGACCCTCAGCCGCTACGTCGACGAGGAGATCCAGCGGATCAGCGAGATCGCCGCGCGACTCCAGGGCATCACCCCCGAACAGGCCGTCGTGGAGGCCGAGCGCGCCATCGCCGACCTGCCGCGCGGCCCTGAGGAGGTCGCCACCCTCGAGCTGCACCTGCACGCCTCGCGCGACCCGCTGGTGCGGGAGGCCGCCGTCCGCTCGATGGAGGCGTACGACCGGCTGGCGACCGCGATCCTGACCGCCCTGGACATCCCCGGCCCGGAGGCCAAGGCGCCGACCGTCGTCGCGCTGCTCTACGGCCTCGCGGTGCGCCGCCTGGCCACCGGCGATCCCTCGGGAACCGCGGAGGCCCTCCGCCTCCTGCTGTACGGCGCGACCGCACCCCAACCGGACTGACGGGAGACAGGCGGCCCCGATCGGACCAACCGGGTGGACCGCACCCCAACCGGACCGACGGAGGCGGGCGGCCCCAATCGAACCGGCCGAAGGCGGGCCGCACCCCAGCCAGACTGGCGGGAGAGTGGCGGCCCCAAACGGACCAACCGGAGGTGGACCGCACCCCGACCGGACCGACCGAGGCGGGCGGTCCCAAACGGACCGCCCGAAGGCGGGCCGCACCCCGACCGGACCGGCAGAAGACGGACAGCCCCAAACGGACCGCCCGAAGGCGGGCCGTCGGACCAGCCGAAGGTGGGCCGCACCTCGATCGGATGGACCGAAGGTGGGCCGCCCGCCGCCGGGGCCTCCTCTCCCGGCGAGCCCAACGGCGGCGGGCGCGTGCGCGGTGCACCGGATCCGTCCCCTCTCACGGGTCCGGGCGAACCAGCACGTACGACCGCGGCCCAGGGCGGAAAGGTGACGCCCCGTTGCGGTCGTGGAACGTACGGTAGACGAGTCAGGGTTGCAAACAGGTTGCAACCGCTCGATGACCAAAGGCGATGATCGCAGGTCGTCAGTTTGGCCGAACCGCTTGCGGCCGGGGTCTCCAGCCCCAATGCTCGGGGCAGACACGCCCCCATGGAGAAGCACCATGCGAAGCAGCCACGTGTGCGACAACCCCGCGGACTGTGATCGCCGGACCGCCGTGCTGTGCGAGGCGGCGGTCACGGCATCGGTCCTCACCGGCCGCGCGCCGATCCGCGAGTCGTGGCGCCGTTCGCTGGCGGCGGGCGTCGACCCGGAGATGTGCGCGGCGCCCCAGGCGATCGACGCGGCCAGAGTGGCGGACGTCCGGTCCGCCCACCCGCTGGACCGGCACCTGCCGCAGCTCCGCGACACGCTGCGCGGCATGGCCGACGCCACGACCCACCTCATGGTGATCACCGATGGCGACGCGCGGGTGCTGTGGAGCGAGGGCCCGAGCGACGTACGGCGGTGCGCGGACGCCGTCGGGCTCATCGAGGGGTTCCGCTGGTCGGAGGAGGTCATCGGGACGAACGGCATCGGCACGGCGCTGAGCACCGGCGCCCCGACGTACGTCCGGGCCACCGAGCACCTGGTCCGCGTGCTCCATCCGTGGTCGTGCGCCGGCGCGCCCATCGTCGACCCGGACACCGGCAGGGTGATCGCCTGTGTGGACATCAGCGCGACGGTCGACGCCCTGCACCCGGCCGTCGTCGCGCTGGTGGAGGCCGCCGCCCGCCTGACCGAGGCCTGGCTGACCCTGGAGATGAACCACCGCGACGAGTGCCTGCGCGCCCGGTACATGCGCCATGTTCGCGGGGACACCCGGGCGCTGGTGACGACGACGGGACGCATCCTGGCGGCCGACCCCGACGGCTGGCGCGGCGGGCGGGTCATCGTTCCGGAGGCGGGTGCCCGGGTGGCGCTGCCCGACGGCCGGACCGCCGTGGCGGAGAGGCTGGGCCAGGCCTACCTGCTGCGCGCCACCGGCTCGGAGGACCGGTGCTCGCTCACGCTGCGGCTGCTCGGCGACGGACAGCCCTGTGCCTTCCTCGACGGGCGGCGCATCCCGCTGTCCCTGCGGCACGCGGAGCTGCTCGCGCTGCTCGCGCTCCATCCGAGCGGGCTGACGGGCGAGCAGTCGTCGCTGTACATCTACGGTGACGAGGGCAATCCGGTGACCGTCCGGGCGGAGATCCACCGGCTCCGCGGGCAGCTGGGGAACATCGTCCGGGCCAAGCCCTATCGCCTCGACTGCGACGTCGAGGCCGACTTCCTGACCGTACGGCGGCTGCTGGCGGCCGGTGACGTCGCGGCGGCCGTACGCCTGTATCCGGGGCCGCTGCTCCCCCGCTCGGAGTCACCGGCCGTCCACGCCGAGCGGGACGAGCTGACCGCCCAGCTGCGCCGGCAGGTCCTGCACCGCGGCGACGCCGAGGCACTGTGGTGCTACGCGCAGGTGGCGGGCGACGATCTGGAGGTCCTGGCCAAGCTGGCGGGCGTACTGCCGCCCGGGGACCCGCGCCGGGTCTCCGTACAGCTCCGTTGGGACCGCACCATGCGCGACGACTGAACGCAGGCCGGCTCAGGTGCGGGTGAGACGGCGGACGGCCTCGAGGCCCTTCTCGTCGCCGGGCCAGCGGCGGGCGACCGCGTCCGGTCCGGCCCGGCGGATCACCGAGCGCAGCACGACGGCGACGAGGATCGCGTCGTCGGCGTAGCCGAGGACGGGGATGAAGTCGGGGACGAGATCGATCGGCATCGCCAGGTAGGCGAGCAGCAGCCACAGCCGGAGGCGTACGCCGCGCGGCAGCGTGGAATCGCGCGCGAGCCGGGCGACGAGCCGGAGCAGGTCGGGCAGCAGCCGTACGGCGTCGCCCAGTGTGGCGCCCTTCGGCCGCGCCAGCGCCAGGAAGCCGACGAGGAGCAGCCAGAGCAGGAGCAGACCGGCCGCCGCCGCGAGGAGGCCGGTGAGGACGTCCGTCAGGAGGCCGGCTCGGACGGGCTCGGCGCGTCCTCGACCATGTCGTCGAACTCGCCGTCCTTCACACCCAGGATGAACGCCTCCCACTCGGCGGGTGTGTAGTACAGCGCGTCGCCGTCGGGCTTGGCGGCGTCCCGCATCACGACCATGCGGTCGGCGTGCTTGTGCTTGATCGGCACGTCTGCGCCGTCGACGAACAGGATCTCGACGGAGCCGGATTCCTCGCTCATGCCGTCCTTCTTCTGCTCGGGGGAACGCTCGTGCCGCCGCCGGGAGGCGACGCACCCCAGGCTATCGGGCGGGCGTGTCGGCGGGGGTCCGAATACCGGCGATGCTGCGGCCCGCAAACACCTCGACGTGCCACCCGCGGACGATCCACATCTTTCACCCAACGGCACGGAGATGAGATGCTCATCCCAACAGTTACTCACCAGTAGCAAAAGGGGAGACGGCATGATCGAGCTGCGCCGGGACGGGGACGTACGGATCCTTCGCTTCAACGAGGGAGAGAACCGCTTCAGCCCCGGCTTCCTCGACGAGCTCGAGAAGATCCTCGACGAGCTCGAGGCCACCGAGGGACCGAAGGCCCTGGTGACGACCGGCACCGGCAAGTTCTACTCGAACGGCCTCGACCTCGACTGGCTGGGGCGCAACCCCGACGAGTGGGGGCCCTACCTGGATCGGGTCCACGCCCTTTTCGCGCGGTTCCTCACCCTGCCGATGCCGACGGTCGCGGCACTGAACGGCCACACGTTCGCGGCCGGGGCCATGCTCGCGCTGACGCACGACCACCGCGTCATGCGGACCGACCGCGGGTACTTCTGCCTGCCCGAGGTCGACCTCGGGCTGTCCTTCACCCCCGGCATGGCCGCACTGATCCAGGGCCGGCTGCCGAAGGCCACCGCGCACGAGGCCATGGTCACCGGCCGGCGGTACCCGGCCGAGGAGGCGCAGGCGGCCGGCATCGTCGACCGGACCGCCCCGGAAGCCGAGGTCCTGGCCGCGGCGGTCGGCCTCGCCGCCCCGCTGACCGGCAAGGACGGCGGCACCGTCGCCAAGATCCGCGCGGTGATGTACGAGACGGTCCTGGCCGCCCTCCGGACGACCTGAGGGGGCGAGATCCCTCAGGCCCTTTACACAGGATTTCCTATTGGTATAGTCGGAAATACGACCAGCGCTCCTGCGGCAGCCATCGCGGGCTGGTCTTGGGACCGTCTCGGCGACTTCGCGCGTCCGGTCGGGTGAGACGGTCGGCGGGGCGGCCTCGAGTGGCAGCGAGGCCGCCCCGCCATCCCTTTCCACTCTCGTGGAGAAAGTCACAAAAGCCGATGAGTCATCCCGCTACCATCCCTTGATCTCGAATAAGCCAGTCGAGTATTCAACGGAGGTACGCGGAATATGAGATCGACCAGGCGGATTCTTTCGGCCGGAGCGCTGGCGGGCGCGGCGATGGTCGCCGTGCTCGGCACGCCGGCGTCCGCGAGCGCGAAGGCCGGAGCCGACGGCGTCTCGGCCAGCGGAGCGATCCACTACAACGTCGTCAAGGGCGCCACGAGTTCCGGCTGTTACGCGGCGATGGACGCCGAGAAGTCAAAGGGCTTCTGGTACGTCCGCGGCCGTTACTACCGGTACCCGAAGTCCTCGACGTGCTATTTCGCGCTCGTCCGCCAGCGGCACGGCAAGCGCTATTCCTGGCACTACGCGGACAAGGGACAGAACGTGTGGGTCTACGGCGGATGGCACAAGGACTCCGGCTACAAGGCCTGGTCGTGCGCCACGACCGACACGCTGAGCACCAAGTGCACCAAATCCTGGTGACCTCGCCCGCCGACGGGAGAGATCGGCCGAGCCGCGCGTGACAGGGGCCGCCGTGTCATGTCGCGCAAAACGGGACATGACGCGGCGGCCCACCACCGCTCCGCCGGCGCCGGTCAGTCCTCCCTCGGGTCCCGTTCGAGCAGGAAACGGGTCGGCTCGGCGGTGTTGCCTATGCCGAACTTGGCGCGCACCCGGCGCAGGTGCGTCTCGAACGTCCAGACGCTGATACCCATCCGCCGGGCGGCCTGGGCGTGGGTGAATCCCTCCGCGACCCAGCGCAGCGCTTCTTCTTCGCGCGCCGTCAGCCGCGGTCGCGCGTCGTGGGGGGCCTCGGCCAGCATGTCGGCCAGATGCGGCGAGAGGTAAAAGCCCCCGTCGTGCACCGTCCGCAACGCCTCCACCAGGACGTCCTCAGGTGCGTCCTTCGTCAGGTAGCCGGACGCCCCCGCGCGCAGGGCCGCCAGCACGTCGAAGCGACGGGAGGACGCCGACAGGACCAGCACGCGGCAGCGTCCCGACAGGTCGCGGATCGCCTCCAGCGCCGGCCGGCCCTCCCGGAGATAGAGGTCGAGCAGCACCACGTCCGGGGTGGGCGGCCCGGCCAGTTCCGCGGGCTCCGCCACGGCGGCGACGACGTCGAGGAGGTCGCGGGAGGCGAAGACGTGCTCGATGCCCCAGCGGGCGATCGGATGGTCGTCGACGATCGCGACGCGGATCATGTCGGTGCCCACAATTCGACCCGTGTCCCCTCGCCCGGAGCGGACTCGATGAGAAGGCCGCCGTTCACGGTCGCGAGGCGCGTCTTGACGGAGTCGGTCAGGCCCGTGCCCCACGGCACCGTGTCCGGGTCGAAGCCGCGGCCCGTGTCGACGACGGTGACCAGGACGCGATCCCGTTCGACCACCGCCCGCATCACCGCATACGCCGCGCCCGAGTGCTTGGCGACGTTGTTGAGGGCCTCGCGGGCGGCTTCGGTGAGCGCGTGGACGGGTGGCTCGGCGATGGCGACCGCCGGACCGCGCGCGGAGAACTCCACTCGCAGCCCCAGCCGTTCGAACTCCTCCGCCACGGACCACAGACGGTCGGACAGGGAACCGTCCTCACGCCGGCCGCCCTCCTCGATCAACCGGCGGAGCCAGCGCGCCTCCGCGGCGACGTGTGAGCGCAGCCGCGGGTCGGGCAGGACGCCTTCCCGTGCGAGGGTCTCCATGGTCTGCAACACCCGATCGTGCAACGAGGCCATGTTCTCGAGCCGTTCGCGCTCGGCCGCCAGCGCCGTCTCGGTGGCGGTCAGCCGAAGCGCCGCCACCTCCTGTTCGTGCCTCGCCTGCTCCCGGGCCTGGGTGAGCTGTTCCGCCTTGCGTACGGCCTCCTCCTGCATGACGTCCAGGCGTGCGCCGAGCGCCCCCGCCTCGGTGCCGAGCCACCGCGCGACCCAGGCGAAGGGGACGTAGGTCAGCATGTCGATGGAGATGTTGACCGCGTAGGCCGGGTCCATCTCGTGGAACCACGCCATGCCGGCGCCGTACGCGAACGCCAGCGTCGTACTCGCGACCATGGTGCCGCGCATGGTCGCGCACATCGCGGCCAGGACCGCGCCACTCGACACGAGTGTGAAGGGATACATCGCGTTTCCCCAGAAGTGCGAGGCGTTCGGAGGTGCCGACCAGGCTCCGAACACCAACGCGGCGACGCCGAAGGCGACGTCGGCGACGGCGACCATCCGCTTCGGCCGTCCGGGGCGGGTCAGCAGGACCCAGGCGAGCCACGCGCTCTCCGCGACGGCCGCCACGATGAGCAGCCCCTGGACGGAATGAAACCCCCGGCCCTCGACGAGCACCGCGAGGCAGAACTGCGCCAGCAGTGCCGCCCGGATCACCACGCAGGCGTGGGACACCAGCCGATCGGCCTGCTGCGCGCCGACGGGATCCGGGACCATGCGGCACTCCTCATCCATTCACGGGACGCCTTCGAGATCGTGCCCACTCCGCCGCCGACGCCGACCGCATCGGCCCACCGTGACGCACGGCGCACCGGCCGTCATGTCCCAAGATCTTGGGACGTGACGACCCGGCTCACCATGGCACGCGTACGGCGGACCGTCATGTCCCCCAAATTGGGGACATGACGCGACGGCCCACTCTCACGATCCTTGGAACCGAACGCCGGCGTGCGGTCACGCCGTGACCCCGACTCCAGTTGAAAGGCGCGCGTGGATTCCAGATTCTCCCCGTTGGGGCCGGACGACCCTCGGATGGTCGCCTCCTATCCGCTGCACGCGCGACTGGGCGCCGGCGGGATGGGAAACGTGTATCTGGCGTTCACGCCCGGAGGACGGGCCATCGCCATCAAGGTCGTCCGCCCGGAGTTCGCCTCGGACGAGGAGTTCCGGCGCCGGTTCCGGCAGGAGATCGCCGCCGCGCAACGCGTCCAGGGCCTGTACACCGCCACGGTCGTCGACGCGGACGCCGACGCGCCCACACCGTGGATGGCCACCGCCTACGTCGCGGGCCCCTCGTTGCAGCAGGCCGTCGCCGGGCAGGGTCCGTTCGCGGCGCCCATGGTGTTCCGGCTGACCGGCGCGGTCGCCGAGGCGTTGTCCACGATCCACGCCGCGCGCCTCATCCACCGCGACCTCAAGCCCTCGAACGTCCTCCTCGCCGCCGACGGTCCCCGGGTGATCGACTTCGGGATCGCCTGGGCCGCCGACGTGACGGCGGTGACGCGCCCCGGGGTGCGTGTCGGGACTCCGGCCTTCATGTCCCCCGAACAGGTCCAGGGCCGGCCCGCGACGCCCGCCACCGACGTGTTCGCGCTGGGCCAGCTGGCGGTGTACGCGGCGACCGGCCGCCCGGCGTTCGGCGAAGGTCTCGAGGCCGCCCTGCTGTACCGGATCCTCAACGAGCCTCCGGACCTCGACGGCTGCCCTCCCGCGCTTCGCGACCTGGCCGCTCGTTGCCTCGCCAAGGATCCGGAGACGCGCCCGGACCTGGCGGAGATCATGGAGGTGGCGCGCGCCGAGTCCGGCGATCCGACACCGGATCTCGCCGGATCCTGGCTGCCGGACGCGCTCGCCGCGACGCTCCCGGCCTATGACCCCGTACGGCCGCCGGAGGAGCGCCCGGCGACGCCCGTCCCCGGGGCGGCCGGTGGACGCCCGGCCCCGTTCGCCTCACCCCAGCCGTCGGCCGCCACCCCGCACGCGTCGTCGCCTGCCGCCTCGCACACGTCATCGCCTGCCGCCCCGGCCGCGTCGTCGGCTGTCATGCCGCCCGGGTCGTCGCCGGTCACGCTGCACGCGTCGCCCGCCACCCTGCCGGTGGCGGGTCCCCCGCCGAGACGTGGGATGCCCACGGCGGCGGCCGTCGGCATCGCGGCGGCGTCCGTCGTCCTGACCGCCATCGTCGTCGGCGCGCTCGCATCAGGGTCGGGTCACCCCGGCACGAGCCCCACGACCGCACGCGGACCCGCCTCCGGCGCGTCCGTCACCGGGAGCGGCGGCTCCCCGGCGACCGCCCCGACCCCGGCGCCCACGCCCGGCTACAGCCGGGAGTTCACCGACGTCCGGTTCACGCTGCCCGGTGGGGGCTGCTTCAGCGACGGCTTCGACTTCGACGAGCAGGGGCCCACGGTCACGACCGACGTGGCCGGCGCTGCCGGCATGCCGCTGGAGTACCTCGGTTGCGGATTGGGCTCTCCTTACATCCAGGTGCACTCCGGCGAGGTCGCCATGGTCACAGGCGACCTGGACGGGGCCGCCTGCGAGACGGCGGTGACCCGGCAGCCCGCGAGCGGCGGGCCTTCCTTCAGCGGCCTGCACCAGGGCGCGGAGATGTGCTTCATGAACGACGACCGTGTCGTCCTGATGAAGCTCGTCGGCAGGTCGGCCTCCTCGTACGCGCTCACGTGGAAGGCGACCGGCTGGTCACGCCCGAAGAACGGCTGACGCGATTCCAGGCGCCCTGGCGCCGCCTACCTCGGCGGATCAGCGGCCGCCGAGCTCGTACTGCTCGGCGAAGCGTTTCAGGGCGCCGAGGGCCTGGCCGGTGCGCGTCCAGGGCCGTACGATCAGCCGGTCCACGCCCAGTGCGGCCCACGCTCCGACCTCGTCCGGACCGGACAGCTCGTACGCGTGCACGGTGATCTCGAAGGGGCGGTCATGCGGCCGCTCCGCGAGGAGACGGCGGAGCCGGTCGAGCTGCGGACGGATCGACTCGACGGTGTGCGGCATGCTGATCCACCCGTCGCACCGGGTGGCCGCGCGGCGCAGCGCGGCGGGTGACTCGCCGCCCGCGAGAATCGGGATGCCGTGCGGCCTGGGTTCGAAGGTGACCTCGTCGAAGTCGTAGAACTCTCCGTGGTGTTCGACGACGTCTTCCGTCCACAGGCGGCGGGCCACGTCGATCGCCTCGTCCAGCCGCCGCCCCCGGCTCGCGAAGTCGATCCCGGCCGCGTCCCACTCCCCCGCGTACCATCCGGCGCCCACCCCCGCGATGGCACGCCCGCCGGAGACGTGGTCCAGCGTCGCGAACGCTCGTGCGCTCACGAACGGATGACGCAGCGCGAACAGGTGCACGGCCGTGCCGAGCCGGACCCGTTCGGTGGCGGCGGCCAGCGCGCACAGGTAGGCGGGCGCGTCGAACAGCGGCGTGGACGGCACGATGCCGGGCCGGTCGGTCCCCGGATACGTCGCGGTCGACAGATCGGTCGCGAAGACCAGGTGTTCGGGCATCCACACCGACTCGAAGCCGAGCCGGTCGGCCTCGACGGTCAGGTCCCGCCAGATGCCCGGATGCACGAGACCAAGGGGGACGCCGAACCTCACCGCATGCCCCTCCCATCGAAGAGGTCCCGTCGGACGGCCACGCGCACGAGACCGAGGAAGACGCCGAACCCCACCACATCACCCTCCCGTCGAACAGCCCCCGCCGAACGCCCACGCGCACAAGACCGAGCGAGACACCGAACCTCACCGCGTGACCCTCCCGTCGAGGAGGTCCCGCCGTACGGCCTCGGGGTCGCGTTCGGCCGGGTCGCCGTATCCGCCGCCGCCGGACGTCTCGACGACCAGGGCCTCGCCCGCGCGCAACGGTGAGCGGGTCGCCTTGGCAGGGAGGGGTTCGCGGGCTCCGTCGAGGCGCTCGCGGTGGTAGCCGCCGGCCCGGCCGGGCCCGCCGCCCGCGGCTCCGGCGGGTGGGTGGCGCAGCCGGTCGCCGCGCGTGTCGACCCGCGCGTCCTCCAGCACCCGGATGACCGTACGGGTGCCGAGCCCGCCCCGCCAGCGGCCGGGCCCCCCGGAGTCGGGGATGAGCGCGACCTCCTCGACCCGCACCGGCAGCCGGGCCTCGATCGGTTCGACCTGCGGGATGATGTTTCGGCCGCCGCCGAACAGCGCGCCGGTCGCGTCCGGCCCGTCCCGTCCGTACCGCGCTCCCATGCCGCCGAGCTCGAACGCCATGTGCAGCCACGGACTCGTGGCGCCGCTGAGGCTGAAGGCCTGCAGGATGCCGGAGGCGGCCGCGCCGCGACCGGGCAGCGCCTGCGTGAGCGCCGCGAAGATCGCCTCCTCTGCTGCGGCGACCGTCCCCCACCGGCCCCCGCCCGGGTACGGCTTCGTGCAGTTGACCAGGCTTCCCTCGGGCATCCGCACGTCGACCGGCGCGAAGCAGCCCTCGTTCATCGGCAGCGACGGGTCGACGAAGCAGCGCAGCGCGTACAGCACCCCGCCGAGCGTCTGCGAGAAGCCCGAGTTGACCGGCTTCGAAACCTGGGGGTCGGTGCCGGTGAAGTCGACCAGCACCCCGTCCCCGTGGACGGTCACCGCGACGCGGACCCAGTGCCGCTCGTCCCCGTCCTCGACGGCGTACTCGCCCTCGTAGGTGCCCTTCGGCAGCCGCGCGAGCTCCGCGCGCATCCGCTTCTCGGTGTGCGCGAGATAGGCGTCGATCCCGGCCGCGAGGCCCTGACCGTCGCCGGGTCCCTGACGATCGCCGGGTGGTCCCTGACCGGCAGCGAAGCCCTGGCCTCCGCCGAGTCCTTGGCCGGTGGCAAGGTTCTGGCCTTCGCCGAGTCCCTGGCCGTCTCCGAGGTCCCGGCCTCCGCCGAGTCCCTGACCGGCGCCATGTGCCTGACCGGCACCAAGGGCCTGGCCTCCGCCGGGTCCCTGACCGGTGCCGACGCCCCGGCTGGCGGCGACGCCCTGACCGTCGCGGAGGCCCTGACCATCGCCGAGGTTCGGCCCGGCGGCCAGGCCCGGTCCAGCGGCCAGGCCCGGTCCAGCGGCCAGGCCCGGTCCAGCGGCTAGGTCCGGTCCGGCAGCGGCGCTCGGTCCGGTGGCGAGTTCCTCCAGGCGGCGGGCGGCGACGTTGACGCCCGCGACGAGTGCCCGCAGGTCGCCGAGCAGTCTGTCGGGGGTGCGGCTGTTGGCGGCGAGCACCCGCGTCAGGCCGTCGTCCCAGCCGTCGGCGGTGGCGATCCGGACCGGCGGCAGCTGCAGGCCTTCGAGGAACACGTCGGTGGCGTCGCTGGCCATGCCGCCGGCCGACAGGCCCGACAGGTCGGCGACGTGGATGAGCGTGCCGGTGAAGTAGGCGGGTGTCCCGTCGAGGAAGACCGGCCGGAAGACCAGCAGGTCGTTGGCGTGGACCCCGCCCTGGTACACGTCGTTGAGGCAGAAGACGTCGCCCGGGCTCATGGTGTCGAGCGGGTAGGCGTCGATGACGTACGGGAGGGCGCTGCGCAGGCTCGCGCACTGGATGAGCGCGGTGGACAGCGAGTGCGCGACCAGGCGGCCGCGCGCGTCGAGGACGGCCGCCGCCGCGTCCGCGCCCTCGACGATGAAGGTGGAGTACGCCGAGCGGACGACGACGATGCTCGCCTCCTCGGCGGCGACGCGCAGGGCGTTGCGGAGGATCTCCGCGGTCAGGTCATCGGTCACCTGCGGTCTCCCTCACCTGCGGTCTCCCTTCTCCACGGACACGGCGCCGTGCTCGTCGACCAGGCCGGTCCAGCCGGGCGGCACGAGCAGCGACGACTGCGGCTCGGTGATGACGCACGGCCCGGTGAACCGCTCCCCGGCGGCGCAGGCTGCCCGTTCGCGCACCGGGACGTCGCGGAAGGCTCCCTCGAACCACACCCGCCGGACGCGGTCCGGAGCCGCCCGTGGCGCGTCCGCCGCGCGGACGTCGGCCGCGCCGGCGGGCAGGGACACGCGCGCCCGGGCGACGGTGAGCTCCGCCGGGTCGCGCAGGTCGATGCCGTACGACTCGCGGTACCGCGCGTAGAACTCCGCGACGGCGGCGTCGACGGTCTCGCGGGTCACCGGCCCGGGCAGCAGCTCGACGGTGAAGGCGTGCGCCTGTCCCGTGAACCGGAGTCCGACGGAGCGCACGACCCGGCCGCCCGCCTCCCGCCCGCCGAGATCCGCACGGCCTCCCGCCCCACGCCCGCCGAGATCCGCACCGCCTCCCGCCCCACGCCCGCCAAGGTCAGCACCGCCATCCGCCCCGCGCCCGCTGAGATCCGCACGGCAGGCCGTTTCCAGGTCGGCTAGCACGGCCTCGAGCGCTGCCGGGTCGGCGTCGGCGGTCCGGGCCAGGAAGGTTCGCGAACGTTCGATGGCCAGGTCGGCGTGGAGCAGTCCGGCGGCCGACCCGACGCCGCAGCGGGCCGGCACGAGCACCCGGCGGATCCCGAACCGGTCCGCGAGGCCGACGGCATGGGTCGGGGCCGCGCCGCCCAGCGCGACGAGGGTGAAGCCGCGCGGGTCGATGCCGCGCCGGACGGTGACGACGTGCACCGCCGTGCCCATCTGCGCTCCGGCGATGTCGTGGATCGCCGCGGCCGCCTCGACGACCTCCACGCCGAGCGGCTTGGCGACGTGCCGGGCGATGGCCTCTTCGGCGAGGTCGGGGCGGAGCCGGAGGTCTCCGAGGCCTTCCGGGTCGAGGTAGCCGAGCACCAGGTCGGCGTCGGTGACCGTCGGCAGTGTGCCGCCCCGCCCGTAGCACGCCGGGCCGGGTGCGGCGCCGGCGGAGCGCGGTCCGACCCGGAGCGCGCCGGACTCCACCCAGGCGATCGAGCCGCCGCCCGACCCGACCTCGGCCAGGTCGATCGCCGGGACCTTGATGGGCACGCCGGTGCCCGGCCGCCGTCCGCCGAAGCTGCCCGTACCGCCGACCTGGAACTCGTGGGTGACGCCCGGGCGGCCGCCCCGTACGAGGCCCGCCTTGGCGGTCGTGCCGCCCATGTCGAAGGAGATCAGGTCGGTCAGCCCGCGCCGCGCGCCCTCTCTGGCCGCCGCGACGACGCCGGCCGCCGGGCCCGACTCGATCGTGTAGACCGCGCGGGAGGCGGCCAGTTCGGCGGGCAGGACGCCGCCCGCGGACTCCATGACGTGCACCGGCGCGGTGATGCCCAGCTCGCTCAGGCGGTCGCGCAGGCGGCGGAGGTAGGCGGCCATGACGGGGCCGACGTACGCCGACATGAGCGTGGTCGTCGCCCGTTCGTACTCGCCGAGTTCCGGCCAGACCTCCGAGGAGATGACGACGGGCGTGCCGTCGGGGAGCCGCTCGGCGATGAGGGACGCCAGCCGTCGCTCGTGCGCGTCATCGACGTGGGAGTGCAGCAGGCAGATCGCCACGGCCGCGACCCCGAGTCCCGCGATCCGCTCGGCGACCTGCCGCGCGGCGGCTTCGTCGAGCGGGGTGAGGACGGTGCCGTCGGCGGCGAGGCGTTCGGGCACCTCGAACGTGTGCGTCAGGGGAACCGGCGGCTCGCCCGGCGAGAACGCCAGGTCGTACCGCTCCTCCTCGACGCGCGCCTGGCGGCCGAGCACGAGCATCGAGCGGAAGCCGCGCGTCGTGACGAACGCGACGGCGGCGCCCCGGCGCTCGAGGATGACGTTGGTGGCGAGCGTGGTCGCGTGCGTGAACCGGTCGACGGACGCGGGCGTGACCCCGGCGTCGGCGAGCACGCGGCGGACGCCGCGCAGCAGTCCCTCGGTCGGATCGTCCGGGGTCGTCAGGGTCTTGGCCACGTGGACGCGGCCGTCCGCGACCAGAACCACGTCGGTGAAGGTGCCTCCGATGTCACTGGCCAGTGCCGCCACGCAGAACCTCCACCCAACCTAGCGCCCGCTTGGTGAGCGTAAGGAGCCGCCGAACCGCTGTCAACGCGGCTACCTGTCAGGTAATCGACCAGATGACCTCCCGGACGCGAAGGTTGCCGCATGACGACGACCTTGGAACGCCCGGTCCACCACAGGACGGCCGCCCCCGGATGGGCGCCCCTGCTGGTCCTGCTGACGGGCACGTTCATCACCACCCTCGACTTCTTCATCGTCAACGTGGCCATCCCGGCGACCCAGCGGGACCTGCACGCCGGACCCGCCGCGATCCAGTTCATCGTCGCGGGGTTCGGCCTGGCGCTGGCCGCGGGCCTGATCACGGGCGGGCGCCTCGGCGACCTGTACGGGCGGCGGCGGATGTACGCCCTCGGCCTCGGCCTGTTCACGCTCGCGTCGCTGGCGTGCGGCCTCGCCCCGACCGCGGGCTTCCTGATCGGCGCGCGCGTCGTGCAGGGCGCGGCGGCCGCCCTGCTGATGCCGCAGGTCCTGGCCATCGTCAACACGGTCTACGTCGGGGAGCACCGCGCCCGGGCGTTCAACGCGTACGGGCTGGCGATGGGCCTCGGCGGAGTGTTCGGACAGCTGATCGGCGGGCTGCTCATCCACGCCGACGTCGCCGGGCTGGGCTGGCGGGCGATCTTCCTGATCAACGTGCCGATCGGCGCGGTCGCGGTGCCGACCGCCCTCCGGATGGTGCCCGAGTCGCGGGCCGGAAACGGCACCCGCCTCGACCCTGTCGGCGCGACACTCGTCACGGCCGGCCTGGTCCTGGTCGTCCTTCCCCTGGTGATGGGCCGGCAGCAGGGCTGGCCGCTGTGGACCTGGCTCTGCCTGGGCGCCGCGCCGGTCGTACTGGCGGTGTTCGTCCTCCACCAGAGGCGAATCGGCGAACGGGCCCTGGTCCACCTCCCGTTGTTCCGCGGGCGGCCCTTCGCCGTCGGTGTCGGCCTCGCGCTGGTCAGCCAGCTGGCGGTGGCGTCGTTCTTCCTCGTGCTGGCGCTCTATCTGCAGGACGGCCACGGCCTGTCCGCCCTCCGGTCGGGTCTGATCTTCGTGCCGCTCGGCGTGGGCTACTTCGCGTCCTCCGGCCTGGCGGCCAGGGCCGCGGCCCGGCTCGGCCACCGGGTCCTGGCGGTCGGCGCCCTGACCATGGCCGCGGGGTACGGTCTGCTCGCCGCGACCGCCGCGGAGACCGGCACCGCGGGGAACGCCGGATGGCTCATCCCCGGGCTGGTCGTCGCGGGCGTCGGCATGGGACTGCTGCTCTCCCCGCTGGCCGCCGTGGCCCTGTCGGAGGTCGGTCACCGGCACGCCGCCTCCGCGTCCGGCGTCGTGTCGACCGCCCTGCAGTCCGGGGGCGCGATCGGGGTGGCGGTCGTCGGGGCGGCGTACTACGGCGTGCTCGGCGCGGGCCGTCACACGGCGGCCTTCACCGTGAGCCTCGTCATCGCCGCGGCGATCTGCTGCGCGACCGCGCTGATCGTCAGGCTGCTGCCGTCCGGGCGGTGAGCAGCCTCCGGAGCCGACCACCTCGCGCGGATACGGCCCTCACCGACAGGACGTCGGTGAGGGCCGTATCGACGTTGGTCAGGCCACGGTCAGCGACGGGTACCCGCGGTGGCGCTCGGGTACTTCTTCGTGGTCGGCAACGCTCCGGGGCCCTGATGCTCGACGGCAGGCATGCGTGCCTTCATGCCGCGGGTCGACGGTACGCCCCTGGCCTTTGCGCCGCCCTTAGCGGCTTTCGCGGTCTTCGGCCAGGCTCTGGTCTCCCAGAACCTCCAGCCCTCCCGGATGGTCGGGAAGGTGGCGACACCGGAGTTGACCCGCAGCCGGCCGCAGTTGTGGAAGATCCGCCACTGGTCGAAGCCGACCCGGAGACCGAACACCCGGTACCGCAGATGCCCGATCATTCCCTTGCTGACGTGGGTGGTGTACTGGTGACCACTCTCTACCGTGTGCTCTTCTTCGATCTCCGGCCGCAGGTTCTTCCTGATGCGTGCGATGAAGTTCTGAATGTTGAAATCGACGCCCACTTCTTTCTCGAGCTCGACGTGGAGCCGGACCAGATGCACCCGCCTGATCCAGACCTGCATGTCACCGCCCGGACCATCGACGTAATACGAATTCGGCACGAACAGATCGACCGGCTTCTGGAAACGGACGGAGAAGAAGACCCCCGGCTCACACGGCGGCACCACGAACGTCTTCAACCGCGGACGATGAGGAATGGGGAAGGCCGTCGGCGTCGGCGTCACCGTCCCGCTGGGCGACGCACCGATCGCGACATTGACCCCGTCCGAAGTGCTCGCGGCGGACGGCGACGCGCTGGGTGACGCAGAGGCACTGGGTGACGCGGTCACGGTAGGCGACGCGGTCACGGTAGGCGACGGACTGGCGGTGACCGTCGAGTTCGCGGTCACGGAGGGGCTGGGTGTGGGCGTCGTCCGGCTCGGGGCGACCGCCCGCGCCAGATGATGACGGTGAAGCGCCTTGCGCACCTTCGGCCACGCGCTCGCACCGGGCCCATGGGCGCCGGGCCACGGATCCTGACGGGCCGCGGCCGCCGGGTCCCCTGGGGACGCGGTCGCGGGGGCGAGTGACGAGACGGCCGCGGCAACGAGGACGCCCAGAGAACCGGTCGCGACCGAAACCGTCACCCTCTTCGCCACCGAGGGTGAGACCGCAGCGTTTATGCGGAAATTGCGCATGGTGCATCTTTCCTGTGAAAGGCGGTTTCCCGCCAGGGAATTCAGTACCGACGGTCGTCAGGCCCGCATCACCGGCGGCCCCCCGCGATATGACGACGCAGCTCTCCGCGGTGCCCCTGGGTCAACTCACTGAAGAGACGGTTCTGACGTGCTTTAGGAGCACCCTTTGCCGCGTTCTTTTCAGCCTTCGGCCAGCCTTTGGTCTCCCAGAACATCCAGCCCTCCCGGATGGTCGGGAACGTCGCGACGCCGGAGTTGACCCGCAGCCGGCCACAGTTGTGGAAGATCCGCCACTGGTCGAAGCCGACCCGGAGACCGAACACCCGGTACCGCAGATGCCCGATCATTCCCTTGCTGACGTGGGTGGTGTACTGGTGACCGCTTTCCACGGAGTGCTCTTCTTCGATCTCCGGCCGGAGGTTCTTCCTGATGCGTGCGATGAAGTTCTGAATGTTGAAATCGACGCCCACTTCTTTCTCGAGCTCGACGTGGAGCCGGACCAGATGCACCCGCCTGATCCAGACCTGCATGTCACCGCCCGGACCATCGACGTAATACGAATTGGGCACGAACAGGTCGACCGGTTTCTGGAAGCGAACGGAGAAGAAGACCCCCGGCTCACACGGCGGCACCACGAACGTCTTCAACCGCGGACGATGAGGGATCGGAAAGGCCGTCGGCGTCCGCGACACCGTCGCGCTGGGCGACGCACCGATCGCGACGTTGATCCCGTCCGCGGTACTGGAGGCCGACGCACTAGGCGAGGCGGACGCGCTGGGCGACGTAGGCGCACTGGGCGACGCGGTCGCGGTAGGCGACGGACTGGCGGTGACCGTCGAGGTCGCGGCCACAGACGGGCTCGGCGTGGGCGTCGTCCGGCTCGGGGCGACCGCCCGCGCCAGATGATGACGGTGAAGCGCCTTGCGCACCTTCGGCCACGCGCTCGCACCGGGCCCATGGGCGCCGGGCCACGGATCCTGACCGGCGGCGGCCGCCATGGGCGCCGCGCCCTCCGGCGCGGTCGCGGGGGCAAGGGACGAGGCTGCTGCGGCAACAATGACGCCCAGAGAACCGGTCGCGACCGAAACCGTTACCCTCTTCGCCATCGAGGGTGGGACCGCGGCGTTTATCCGAAAATTGCGCATGGTGCATCATTCCTTTGAAACGCGGCTTCCCGCCGCGAGTGCCCACTGACCGAAACGCCGTTAAGACGCTCCCGCTCAGTCTTTGCAGCGAAGATCAAGTCACTCTCCGTGGCAGACGGTAGCATGGCGTCACGGGAAATCACGGAAGGCACGTCGCGCGTTTTCGTGCCGACCATTAATGGGAAATTCCGCCGCCTTAGCGCCGATCCGCCCCAGAAGATACCGAGCTAGCGACCGCTTGGTAGGATGCGGCATCGCTCGTCCCGGGAGGTCCCGTGCTGGCCGGAAAGATCGCAGTCATCACCGGGGCGGGTCCCGGGCTGGGCCGCACTCTCGCCGCGCTGATGAGCGAGCAGGGCGCGCGCGTCGTGGTCTCCGCCCGGTCCCGGGCCACCCTCGAGAAGACGGCGGCGGAGACGGGAGCCGTGGCGGTGCGCGCGGACGTCCGCGACGCCGAGCAGGTGGAGGCCCTCGCCCGGACGACGATGGAGCGCTTCGGACGGATCGACGTGCTGGTGAACGCCGCGTTCCCCGGCACCCACCGCAAGAACGTCCTCGACATGGACCCGGACTACCTCGAGCTCTGGCGCTCGGCGGTGGAGACGGCGACGTACGGCACCCTGCTCGCCTGCCGCTACCTCGCCCCGTACATCATCGACTCCGGCGGCGGTTCCATCGTGAACGTGACCTCCATGTCGAGCCGGACGGGCTACGCCGGGCGGAGCGACTACGCGACCGGCAAGGCGGGCGTGCACCTGCTGTCCCACTGTCTCGCCGACGAGCTCGGCCCCTCGGGCGTCCGGGTCAACTGCGTCGCCCCGGGCTGGATCGCCAGCGACACCCTGACGGCGTGGATGGAGACGCGAGCGCGGGCCGAGGGCACGACGTTCCAGGCGATCCACGACCACGATGTGAGCCGGATGGCGCTCCGGCGGATCGCCACGGAGGAGGATGTCGCCCGCACCGTGATCTTCCTGGCGAGCGACCAGGCCAAGGCGATCACGGGAGCGACGATCGATGTGAACGGCGGCCAGCAGTTCACCTGACGCCCGACGCGAACCGCGCCCGGCGGTTCACCTGAAACGACGGCCGACCGTTCACCTGAAACAACGGCCGACAGTTCACCTGGTGCCCGACGCGAACGACGGCCGGCAGATCACTTGACGCCGGACGAAACCCATATCGTCGGGGTCGCGTCTTACGATGGTGATCGTGCCGGGGTCGTACACATGGTCGCGCCTCTCCGAGGCCGACGTCGTCGAGTTGCGCGACATCGTCTCCGACCGATCCACCGTGCTGCGCCGCCCACCATCCGACCTGCTGGCGATGGACGACATCGTCCGGATCGAGGCCCTCGCCTTCCGGGAGGGCACCGGCTCGCAGGCGGAGCTGTTCGGCGCGCTGGATACCGATCCGCTCCGGGTCCTCGCCGGTATGAACTGGCTGATCGCCTTCTGGGCGGTGCTGTGGGACCTGCGCGCGAGCGAGCCCGCCGGCGACCTGATCCGCACGCTCGACTACGACGGCCCGTGGCGCAAGGGCGCCGGCCCCGAGCAGGACCAGGTGTGGCGGTCGATGAGCCAGCGGGTGCGCACCGGGGTGTTCGCGGCGCTGACCGGCAGCCCCGAATCACACCGCGTGTACGCCGCCGAGGTCCGCCGGCTGGCGCCGGACGTCTTCCTGCACGTGACTTTAACCATCATGGATGGGCTGAGCCGCAACCTGTCCCGGCAGGGACTCGAGCTGGCCGGGATGGCGGCCGAGTTGGAGCAGCACACCGAGCCCGGCCGTCCCGCGAGCGGACCGTCCTTCACCCCGCCCCGCTGAGCTACACCCTGGGCATGATGAAGACGGCGGTGGCCTCGGCGGTGGTCTTGCCGTCCGGTCCGATGATGCGGCTGTCGACGAACGTCTTGCGGCCGTCCACCCGGACGGCCTTGGCCTCCGCGGACAGGGGCACGTTGAGCGGCGTGGGCCGGCGGTAGCGCAGGTCCAGCCCCGCCGTCATGCCGGGTGTGCCGTTGGCCGACGCGGCGCACCCGGACAGGTGGTCGAGGACCATCGCCGACACGCCGCCGTGCACGAATCCCGGCGGCCCCTCGTACAGCAGGCCGAGCGTGAACTCACTGCGCGCGGTGCCGTCGTCGTCGACCCGGATCTCGATCGGCGGGGCGAGCGTGTTGAGCACTCCGGTGACCGGGCTGCCCAGCTGGCGGACGACGCCGCCGTCGCCCACCTCGGCGCTCGGCGGGACGCCGTTCCCCGCGGCGGCGAGCCGCGCGGTCAGCAGCTCGATCTCGCGGGTGACGGCGGCGATCTCCATCTCGTCGGCCCGGCTCAGGATGACCAGTTCCGACAGTTCCCGCACTCGGGCCGCGAGCTCCGCGAGCCCGGCGACCCTTCCTTCGTCGATCTCTTGGCGCTCACGCTCTTCGAAGACACGCTGCATGGCCGCCCAGGCCCCGGTCATCCGGCCTCCCCGCCTCGATACCGAACTAAATTCTAGACGGCTGAGATCGATTACGTCTCGACCCCGTCTCGACCAAGCAAATGCTTGGTGTTAACGTCCGTTCCATGGTTGGAGATCTGACGGCCCGCGCGGCCGTGGTCCGCGAGTTCGGCGCCCCCATGGAGATCACCGACATCCGGGTCTCCCCTCCCCAGAGCGGTGAGGTCCTCGTGAAGATCGCCGCGTCGGGGGTGTGCGGCTCCGACATCAAGGCGCTCGACGGCCACAGCCCCGTGGCACGGCAGCCACCGCTGGTCCTCGGCCACGAGAGCGCCGGCGTGATCGCCGAGGTGGGCCCCGGCGTCACGGCCGTACGGCCGGGCGACCATGTGATCATCGCGATGAACGGTCCCTGCGGGCGCTGCCGCAACTGCTCGCGCACTCAGGTCCACCTGTGCTCCGGACCCGCCCGGCTGAACGCCATCATGGGCCTGATGGCCGACGGCACCACCCGGCTCACGGTCGGCGACGTCCCCGCCCGCCCGATGATCGGCATCGGGTCGTTCGCGGAGTACGCCGTGGTCGGGGAGGCCGCCTGCGTCAAGGTGAGCGCCGACGCGCCGCTCGACCTGCTCGCCCTGACCGCATGCGCCGTCGTCACCGGCGTCGGCGCCGTGCTCAACACCGCCCAGGTCGAGGCCGGGGCGAGCGTGCTGGTCGTCGGCTGCGGCGGCGTCGGCCTCAACGTCGTCCAGGGCGCGGTCCTGGCGGGCGCCACGACGATCATCGCGGCCGACGTCCTGCCCGCCAAGCTGAAACTGGCCGAGGAGTTCGGCGCGACGCACACGATCCTCGCCGACGACCTGCCCGCCCAGGTCGGCGAGATCGTCCGGGGCGGCACCGATTACGCCTTCGACGTCACCGGCAACGTGGACGTGCTGGCCAAGGCGTTCGCCGCGACGCAGTCGGGCGGCACGACGGTGATGGTCGGCAGCCCGCCCGCCGGCAGACCGCTGTCCATCGCCCCGCAGACGCTGTTCGCCTCACGGCGCCTGATGGGCACCCAGGGCGGCGACGCCGTGCCCCGCCGCGACCTCCCCTTGCTGGTCGACCTGCATCGCCAGGGCCGCCTCAACCTGGAGGGCCTCGTCAGCGAACGGGTACCCCTGGAGAAGATCAACGACGCCGTCGACCACGTACGCGGCGGCGCGGTCGCCCGCTCCGTCATCGTCTTCGGCTGATCAGCCGACCTGGAGTCTGCGCCCGAGCAGTTCTCCGTTGCGCACGACTTGACCCGGCTCGAGGTAGACGGTGAGCTTACGCAGCCCGGCGAGCGGTGCCAGGTCGATGCCGGGAGCGGCGCCCTTCAGGTAGAGGTGCTGCAGCTTGTGCAGGCCACCGAGCGGGGAGAGATCGTTGACGTCGGCGCAGTGACGCAGCCAGAGCATGTGCAGATCCTTGAGTCCGGCCAGCGGACCGAGGTCGCCGATGGCCGTGTCCTCGAGGTCGAGGAAGTTCAGACCGCGATAGTCGGCGAGCGGAGTGAAGTCGGTGAGCCGGCGACAGCCCCAGAGACCGAGCTCCTTGAGATCCAGCCCATCGAGAGGCCGCAGGTCGGTCATCCAGAGCGAGTGGTTGACGTGCAGCGCGTCGAGGTTCGGCGCCCGCCGCACCAGATCTGGCAGCCCTGACCCGAGAGAGGAGCCGGTGAGGCGCAGGGTATGGAGGCCGTCCAGCGCGGGAAGAGCGTCCAGGCCGGTCAACGCCGGACAGTCTTCGAGTGCGAGGTTCACGAGCGAGGTCTGCGCCCGCAGCGGAGAGAAGTCGGTGACCTCCTCGAGATTGCCGAGCATGATCGTGTCCAGCGCCGGGAGATCGCGGACGAATTCCAGGTCCCGCAGTCCGGACGACGACAGCCGAAAACCCCAAAGGTTCGGCAGTCGGCACAGCGGCGCGGTGTCGCGCACGACGGCCGAGGTCGAGATGTTCACCCACTTGAGACTGTCGGCGAGGGCCGTCAGCGGGCTGAGATCGCCCGACTCCAGCCCGAGGACGATGAGATTGCTGATCGGCTGATCGAGATGATGCAGGAACGAGAGATCGGCCGGCCCATCGCTGCCGACCCTCAGAAATCTCAGCTGCCGGACGTGCCGGGCCGCGGTCAGGAACCGCGGCGACGGGACGTGCAGGAAGCGGTCGGCCAGCGGAATCTCGGCCAGGACGCGCCGGGCGTAGTGCTCCGGGTCGAAGTACTCCCAGCCCTTGATGAGCTCCTCCTGCACCAGCGCCCGGGAATCGGTGCCGTAGCCGGAGAGCAGGTCGAGGGCTCCGGGTCCGTTCACGAGCCAGGCGGTACGGACGACGGCGCGCGCGGCGGCGGGCGTCAGGCCGTCGAGGGTCCGGGGCAGGCGGTCCAGGATCGTCTCGCCGACGTTCGACAGCGAGCGCGCCGAGGCGAGGTCACGGGGCGGGACGAGATCGTCCAGGCACGCGTCGATGGCGCCGCGCAGCTCGACGGGGATGGCCGGGAGGGTCTCCAGGCAGCCCGCGACGAGCAGTTTGAGGCGTCGCGCGGTGCGCGGCTCCGCGTCGATCCGGCGAAAGAGTCCGGTGAGCAGCTCGGAGCGCTGCGGGGCGTTGGCGTGGCCCGCCGCCATGATGATGGTCTCGCGCCACTGGTCCTTGTGCGCCTCGGCGATCAGGGGTTCCGGGTCGCCGTCGTCGGCGAACTGCTTGGCCGTGAGGTACTCCTGCACGGTGCGGTGCACGAAGTCGATCCGCCCGGGGACCGGCTCGCGCAGCACGCCGCTGCGCTCGAGCAGGTGGTGCAGCACCGCCGCCGCGTCAGCGGGCGCGCTCGGCATCGAGTCGAGGCGATTGCCGATCCAGCGGACCACCGCGTCCTTGGGCAGTTCGGTCCGCCCGGTGACCGACAGCCGCCAGGCCAGGTCCTGCAGGATCAGCATCTTCTGAGCGCGCTCGAGAACGATGTCGTCGTGCGCGATCTGCCGTTCGACGTCCCGGCGTTCGAGCAACAGGTCCAGGGCCGCCGCGTACAGCCCCATCCGGTCGCGCGGCAGCTGTTTCTCCCGGTCGAGGTTGAGCGCGCACAGCATCGCGGCGAGCAGAGGACTGCCGGCGAGGGCCCGTAGATGCGGCGCCGACTCCATCCGCGCCAGCAGCGCGGTTTCAAAACCGGGCAGCTGTTCCGGTGCGCAGGGCAGGTCTCCCGCGTCGCGTACGGCCTCGTGCCAGTGCCGGATCAGCTCCTTGACGTCCGCCGGGGTCATCCGCTCCAGCAGGGCGGTGGCGAACCCCTCCCCCGCCAGCCAGTCCACACTCGCCGCAGCGGGCCGGGAGGTGACGACGACGCGCAGGCCGGGGTACGCGGCGAGCAGCCCGCCGAGCCACGACCGTACGGTCCGCCGCCGCGCACCGGGCAGCTCGTCCACGCCGTCCACCATGAGCAGCGCCCGGCCACCGCCGAGCACCCGGTGCGCCCAGCCCGCCGGCATCAGCCCGGCGATCGGATCGGCGACGCCTTCGAGGAACCGCTCCGGCGGTGGCAGCGGCCCGCTCGTGTGGCTGCGCAGTTTGATGAGGAAGGGAACGCAGCCGTTCCAGTCGGCGAGGTCCCCGGTGAAGGTGCCCCGGGCCGCGGAGATCGCCAGCCAGCGCAGGAGCGTGCTCTTGCCCGAGCCCGCCTCCCCGCGGATCAGGGTGAGCGGCGCCCGGCCGAGCGCGGTCTCGACGCGCAGCGTCGCCTCTCCGGTCTCCCGCTCATCGTTGCGCCACTCCTCGATGCCGAGCGCGTCGCGCGCTGACCGCCGGGACCGTTCCGCCGTGTCCTCGTCGGTGGACACGCTGAGGCTGATGTACGCGACGCTCAGCGTCGTACGAGGCCGGTAGCGCTCGACCCGTACGCCGAACAGCTCGAGCACGTCGAGGGTCGTGCTGACGTGCTCGAGATACCTGCGCCGAAAGGCATCGTCGGTGGCCGTACCCTCCGGCGCCTCCAGCGTGCGGACCGGCAGCCGCGCCAGCAGCTGGGACACCTGGTCGGCGACGGCGGACAGCCGGGCGAGGGTCTCGGTGGACGCCCTCGGCCCGAACTGCGGCAGTTGCTGGACGATGCGCACGAAGCAGTCGCAGCACTCGTCCAGCACGACCTCGTACAACCGCGCCCCGGCCTCCCCGAGCTGTCCCTCGATCGCGCGGCGCGGCAGCCCGCCCCGTACGTGCGCGGCGAGGCGCGTGGCGTCGAGATCGGTGGCGAGCACGGCCCGGTCGGACAGGTCGGCGTCGGCGAGAGTCTGGACGACCTCCGCGAGCGCGGCGGCCTTGTCGTTCTCGCGCAGCCCGCCGTACTCGTGCCCGCACAGGGTCAGCAGCCGCTCGGCCACCTGGTCGGCGATGTCGGCGATCTGCCGCTCGAACCGGCGGCGCGCGATCCGGTCGGGAAACCTCACCTGAATCAGGTCGACGAGGTCGCGCTTCCGATCGCGTTCGGCGGACCACCCGGCCAGCCACACCTGGGCGAGGTGACGGCCCAGCGCCTGACCGGCGGCGACGGCCGCGGCCTCCAAAGCCATGCGAACCCTCCCGAGACAGCCCGACGGGCATTATGACGGAGTACGCCGCCTTAGACGCTGCTTCGCCCCGCAAGGCTCCGAACCGGCGACCGCATGATCGCCGCCATCGCGCTGCCCGCATCCGAGGACCGGGCCCCGCATCGGTGCAGACGGTCGCTCGGCTTGCTCGGTCGCGTGGCGTCCGGGCGGGCCGCTGTAGACTCGCTGGCGACTATCCCCGATCGAGGAGACCGAACGTGGCGGGTGACGTAGACATCTCGGGCTGATGCCCGCGGTGAAGGCCACTGGCCGGTGCGTGGAAGAGGCACCGCTGTCCGTGGCCTGGTTCTGTCTGCCCCTCGCCCGTTCTCCGCCGGGCCGCCCCAATGCGCCCGCGGCACACGCAAGGTCTTCGCGCATGTCCGATGCTTTCATCGTCTGCTCCAACCTGTCCTTCTCATGGCCGGACGACACTCCGGTCTTCACCGACCTGTCCTTCACCGTGGGGAGCGGCCGCACCGGCCTGGTCGCGCCGAACGGCTCCGGTAAGAGCACGCTGCTCAAACTGATCGCCGGGGTGTACCGGCCCACCGCGGGTTCCGTCTCGGTCGACGGCGTCCTCGGCCACCTCCCCCAGGATCTGCCCCTGGCCGGCGAACTGACCGTGGCCGAGGTGCTGGGCATCGCGCCCGTCATCCAGGCCATCGACGCCATCGAGTCCGGGGACGCCGACGAGGAGCACTTCACCACCATCGGCAACGACTGGGACATCGAGGAGCGCACCCGCGCCCAGCTGGACCGGCTCGGCCTCGGCGGCGTCTCCCTCACGCAGCGGCTGAGCACCCTCAGCGGCGGCCAGATCGTGTCCCTCGGCATCGCAGGGCAGCTCCTGAGACGCCCGGACGTTCTGCTGCTCGACGAGCCGACCAACAACCTCGACGTGGACGCGCGCCACCGGCTCTACGACGTCCTGGAGGAGTGGCGCGGCTGCCTGCTGCTCGTCAGCCACGACCGGGCGCTGCTCGATCGCATGGACCGCATCGCCGAACTCGACCGGGGGGAGATGCGCCTGTACGGCGGTGGCTTCACGGACTACGAGGAGGCCGTGCGGATCGTCCAGGAGGCCGCCGAGCGCAGCGTGCGGACCGCCGAGCAGGAGCTCAAGCGCGAGAAGCGGGAGATGCAACTCGCCCGGGAACGCGCCGAGCGCCGGGCCGGCAACGCCGCCCGCAACCTCAAGAACGCCGGCCTGCCGAAGATCGTCGCCGGCGGCCTGAAGCGCAGCGCCCAGGAGTCGGCGGGGCGGGCGGGCCGGACGCACGCCGCGCGGGTCGACGACGCCCGCGCCCGGCTGGACGAGGCGGGCCGGGCGCTGCGCGACGATCAGAAGATCACTCTGGAGCTGCCCGGCACTCGCGTCCCGGCCGGCCGTACCCTCTTCCTCGGCGAGGGGCTCCGCGTGCGCTTCGGCGACCGGGAGCTGTTCGCCGGGAACGGCGCCGACCTGGCGGTCCGGGGCCCCGAACGGATCGCGCTGACCGGCCCGAACGGCGTCGGCAAGTCCACCCTCCTCCGTCTGATCACCGGCGACCTGGCCCCGGAGGGCGGTACGGTCCAGCGGGCCGACGGCCGGATCGCCCACCTCGCGCAGCGGCTCGACCTGCTCGACCTCGACCGTACGGTCGCGGAGAACCTGGCCGCGTTCGCGCCCGGCATGGCGGAGGCGGACCGGATGAACCTGCTGGCGCGCTTCCTGTTCCGCGGGGACCGTGCGCATCTGCCGGCGACGGTGCTGTCGGGCGGCGAGCGGCTGCGCGCGACGCTGGCCTGCGTCCTGTGCGCCGAACCGGCGCCCCAGCTGCTGTTGCTCGACGAGCCCACCAACAACCTGGACCTGGTGAGCGTCGGGCAGCTGGTGGGCGCGCTGGGCTCGTACGAGGGCGCGTTCCTCGTGGTCAGCCACGACGGGCGTTTCCTGGACGAGATCGGGATCGACCGCCGCCTGGAGCTCCGCGACGGCCGACTGCTGGAGACGTGACGACGAGACGCGTCACGGGGCCACGTACGTCTCGGCGTAGGTGTCGAGGACGGGGAGGACCTCCTCACGAGGGCCTGAAGGGATGCGGAGGACGACCTCCTCGATGCCCACGGAGGCGTAGTAGTCGAGTTTGCCGGGGCTGGGCTCGGTGCCGAAGGGGATCACCGGCACCGGGTCCCGGCCGGCGCGGGTGCAGGCCTCGCGCAGGGCGGGCAGCGCCTCGCGGATGCCCGCGCCGCCGATGGGCAGCCAGCCGTCGCCGTACTCCGCGATGTGCCGGAACAGTGTGGGGCCCGCCGCACCGCCGAGGAGGACCGGGATACGGCGCGCCGGTTTCGGCCACGCCCAGGAGGGGGCGAAGCGGACGTACTCCCCCTCGTACGACGCCTCCTCGCTCGTCCAGAGTTCGCGCATGGCGAGGACGTGCTCTCGTGCCCGGTCGCGGCGGCTCTTCCAGAGCACCCCGTGGTCGGCGGCCTCTTCCCGGTTCCAGCCGAAGCCGACGCCGAGGGCGGCCCGGCCGCCGCTGAGGAGGTCGAGGGTCGCCACGGCCTTGGCGGTGACGATCGGCTCCCGCTCGGCGATCAGGCAGACGCCGGTGCCGAGCACGATCCGCGACGTGACCGACGCGGCGGCGGCCAGGGCGATGAGCGGGTCGAGCGTGCGGGAGTACTCGTCGGGCAGGACCGGGTCGCCGGTCGGCGGCGGGGTCGCGCGGCTCACCGGGATGTGCGTGTGCTCGGGCACGTACAGGGAGGCGAATCCGCGCCGCTCGGCCTCCGCGGCGAGTTCCGGGACGGGCATCGCCCGGTCGGTCGCGAACATCGTGACACCCAGCCTCATCGACCCTCCGAAGGTTATTCGACCAAGCGATTGCTCGGTCATTCTAAGTTGTTGTAGCGTGCGCTTGTTCGGTTGGAACGGACGAGAGGGGCGCCATGCCGTTCGCGGACCTCGCGGACCCGGGCCGGCCGGGAGGCGACGTGCGGCTGTTCTACACCGACGACGGGACCGGCGACCTGCCGCTCCTTCTCGTGCACGGCTGGGGCTCGGACTCCCAGGAGTGGACCTGGCACCTGCCTGACCTGGCGACGAGGTACCGCGTGATCGCGGTGGACCTGCGCGGGCACGGGAACTCCTCCGTGCCGCCGAGCGGGTTCCACCCACGCGACATGGCCGGCGACCTGGTCCGGCTGCTGGACCATCTCGACATCCCGCAGGTCGTCGCGGTGGGGCACTCGATGGGCGGCCAGATCGTCAGCATCCTCGCCGTCGAGCACCCCGAGCGCGTACGGGCCCTCGTCTGCGTGGATCCGGGCTACGGCCACGAGCGGGACGTCGCGGAGTCCGCCCCCGCGCGCGTACGGGCGCTGAAGGCGGACGTCGGCGCCGCGCTGCGGATCGACAAGTGGTGCTACACGCCCGTCACTCCCCCCATGATCAAGGCCTGGCACTCCCGGCGGCTGCTCGCCATGCCGCCGCACGTGCTGGCCGAGGCGTTCGCCGGGCTCTTCCTCGGCGACGCCTCGATCGGCGTCCGGCCCGCGTCCGACGACTACCTCGCGCGCCGGGAGTGCCCGGTGCTGACGTTCCGGTTCGACCCCGCCCAGGCCGCCTGGGAGGAGTCGCTGTTCAAGCATCCCGACTCGACGGCCGTGACCTGGCCCGGCTCGGGCCACCGCCTCCACGAGGAACGCCCCAGGGAATTCCTGCTCGTCATGAACCGATGGATTAAAGGGGTAACGCAGTGAAGTTCGCCATCTTCCTCAACCCACAGATTCCAGGGTCGGGTTACAGCGCCGAGGAGAACGCCAAGGCGAAGCGGCCCATCGGGCGGGACACCGAGTCGTACCAGAAGCTGCTGCACGAGGTACGGGAGATCGCAGTCCACGCCGACCGGATCGGCTTCGACGCCCTGATGATGACCGAGCACCACTTCCACTCGGAGGGCATGGAGTTCTCGGTCAATCCGCTGATGTTCCTCACCGACCTGGCCGCCCGTACCGAGCGGATCCTGCTGGCGCCGCTCGGCCTCGTGCTGCCCGCCTGGGACCCGATCCGCGCCGCCGAGGACGTCGCGCTGCTCGACCAGTTCTCCAAGGGACGGCTACGGCTCGGCGTCGCGCGCGGCTACCAGAACCGCTGGATGAACGTCCTCGGCCAGCGCTGGCACGCCGCCGCCGCCCGGTCCGACGGATCGGCGTCCGACAACCGCAACTTCGACGTGTTCGGCGAGATCCTCAAGATCATGAAGATGGCGTGGACGCAGGACACGCTGAAGTACAAGAGCGACGTGCTCGACTATCAGGTGCCGTTCCCGCACGACGGCATCACGGGCTGGCCGGCCACGGAGTGGACGCGGACCTTCGGCGCGCCGGGCGAGATCGACGACGAGGACGTGATCCGCTCCGTCGCCGTGTGCCCGCGGCCGTACCAGAACCCCTACCCGGAGCTGTGGCAGCCGTTCACGATCAGCGACCGGTCCGTCATCCGGGCGGCCCAGGAGCACATCCTGCCGTGGCTGTTCACGCCGAACCCCGACGACCACGCCGCCAAGGCCCGCCTCTACCAGGAGGAGTCGGCCAAGTGCGGCCGGAACTACAAGCTCGGCGAGCACACCGGCATCCTCAAGATCGTCGGCATGGCGGACACCCGTGAGGACGCCATCGAGACGTACGGCCGGAACATGCCCAAGGACTTCGCCGCCTTCTTCGGGCCGTTCGGCTACCTGGAGGTCATGCGCAAGAAGGAGGACGACAAGCACGTCCCGATCAGCCCGGAGAAGGGCGATTTCAAGCGCATGAACGAGGTCGAGATGGCGCTGCTCGGCGGCCCGGACGACGTCAAGCGCGGCATCCAGCGGATGCTCGACCGGATGCCCGACCTCGAATGGTTCGGCCTGTACATGCAGGGACAGCAGGGCGTGCTGCCACTCGACACCGTCAAGCGGAACCTCGAGCTGTTCGCCACCAAGGTCATCCCCGAGTTCGCGGACTGACGCGGTGGAATTCTGGCTGGCCGGGTTCTGCGAGACCGGCGAGTACCTCGGGCTGGCGCAGGCGGCGGAGCGCCTGGGCTACGACACCCTGACCGTCTCCGACCACCTCTTCCACGCCGACTACGAGTCCCGGTACCCGTACTCCGAGACGGGCGACCCGCCGTACGACGCGAACACCCACTGGCCGGACGTGTGGGTGACGATCGGCGCGATGGCGGCGGTCACCGCACGGCTGAACTTCGCCACCAACGTGTACGTCGCCCCGGCCCGCGACCTGTTCACGGTCGCGAAGGCCGTCTCGACGGCGGCCGTGCTGTCGGGCGACCGCGTACGGTTCGGCGTCGGCGTGGGCTGGTGCGCGGACGAGTTCCGGCAGACCGGGCAGGACTTCCACACGCGCGGCCGGCGGCTCGACGAGATGCTGCCGGCGCTGCGGACGCTCTGGCGGGGCGGGCCGGTCGAGCACCACGGTCGGTGGTACGACTTCGGCCCGCTCAGCGTCTCCCCCGTCCCGTCCGTACCGGTCCCGGTGTACGTCGGCGGCGACAGCGACGCGGCGCTGCGCCGGACGGCGCGCTTCGCGGACGGCTGGATCGGCAACCGGATCTACTCCGAGGACCAGCTCTCCGAGCTCCTGGAACGCCTGTCCCGGCACCTCGCCGAGCACGGCCGCAAACTCGACGACCTGCGGGTGATCGCGCCGATCGGCGCCATGCCCAGCCCGTCGCTGTACCGCAAGTGGCAGGAGCGTGGCGTCGACGGCACCCTGGCGGCCCCCTGGTGGCTGGCCACGGCCGAGGAGAAGCAGCGCTGCTCCGGCCTGAGCCTCAAGATCGCCACCCTGGAGCGCTTCGCCGAGGAAGTGATCGCGAAGATGTGAGCGGTCAGCGCAGCCGAGAGATCAGCGCAGGCTCCATTGCTGGTTGGCCTGGCCGTTGCAGGTCCACAGGACGAGCTTCGTGCCGTTCGCGGTGCCCTGATTGTTCGCGTCCAGGCACAGGCCGGACTGGACGCCGGTGACGGTGCCGTTCGCGTTGACGTTCCACTGCTGGTTGGTTTGGCCGTTGCAGTCCCAGATGACGACCGTGGTGCCGTTCGCGGTGCCCTGGTTGTAGGCGTCCAGGCACTTGTTCCCGTACACCGTGAGCTGCTTGCCGGACGTGGCGGTCCAGGACTGGTTGGTCTGGCCGTTGCAGTCCCACAGCTGGACCTGGGTGCCGTTGGCGGTCGCGGAGTTCGGCACGTCCACGCAGCGGCCGGACTGGGTGCCGACGACCTGCTTGCCCTGCTGGCCTCCGCCGTCGGTGCCGGCGACGGTGAGCAGGACCGCCTGGCCGGCGGGGACGGTGGCGGTGTAGCCGGTGGCGAAGCCGCCCAGGTCGGTCGCCGCCCAGGGGTCGCGTACGGCGGCGGAGCCGGTCAGGCCGAGGTCCGACCAGCGGGCCGTGATGCTCGCCGCCGAGCCGGTGCGGTTGAGCAGCACGACGGCACGGCGACCGCTGCCGGACAGGACCTTGCTGTACACCTGCAGGCCGGTTTTGTCCTCGGCGACCTTGGCCCCTTGCCGGCTCAGCGGATCCTGGTCGACGGCGATCACTTCGCGGTTGGTGAGGATCGCCCGCGTGCTGCCGCTCATCTCGCTGAGCTTGTTGCCGGCGAGCAGCGGCGCGCCGGAGACGGCCCACAGGCTCACCTTTTTTAGTCACTCTTGGCAATCACATGGTATCATTCTGTCATCAGCACGCCCCGTGCCCAGGCGACGCGGGGCACCCTCCTCGGTCCGATAGCCGTGCACGCTGGACCGACAGCGTCCGGAGGGACGTGCCACGCGGCTCGGTGGCTCTGCCGCCGACACCAGGGCACGAAGACGATTGGCACATGCCCGACATCCAGCCGGGGCGATTCCTGAGAATTTCTCAGGATCACTAGTCAATCAGAGACGCTCAGGTGCGTGCGGTTCTGCGCGTCACTGGACCCGGACATGTCAACGATGAGCATGTCCGGGTCGTTGTTATGACCAGCGCTCTATGCTCCCGGATGCTGGGCGGCGTCGAAGTCGACCAGCACCCGACTCCTCAAGCGGGCCTCGCCCCAGTAGATGACGTCGTTGCTGGTGCGCCAGAGGTTGGCCGGACGTGGCCGGCACCCAGTCCGGGAGGTGGTCGTGTCGACCGTGATGTTGCCGGCGGAGTCGCGGGTGCCCTTCCACCAGCCTTCGTCGATGTTGACGTATTCGTATCCGGCGTCCTTCATGCCCGACGCGGCCAGCGCGTCGGTCTGCGACTTGATCACGTTGTAGTTGATCTGGGCGGCGAAGGAGTTCCACGATGCCCAGCCCATCGGGGGCTTGGTGATCGACGCGGCTCCCGACGCCGCCGACGCGGAAGGCGGCTCGCCGGCCATCAGACCGGCCGCCACGACGGTGACGACCAGCGCGCAGACCATCGCACGCAGCCGCGTACGGCCTTTCGCCAGGAAACAAGAGATCCCCACGTCCTCAGCCTCCAGTCCGCACCCCGATGATCGGCTCGTCCGCGTGGCGGCGGCAGGTGAACGGTAAGCAGGAGGTCACCTGACGTCCAGGTCCGCGGCGGAACGGCCGGCCGCCGCGATGAGGATTCCGCAGTTCATTCCGCAGACGTGACGCGCGGCGAACGCTCCTCCGGCGCGAAAGTTTCACGGCTCCACCCCGTCCGAGCCGATGACCCACAAGACCGGGCACGCTACTCTTCTCCTAAACAACTTAGGTGTTTCGGTGGAGGTGCGCGGTGGCGACGGCGAAGAAGGACGGGCGCGGCAAGGCGGCGGCGCGGCGGAGCGCACGGGAACGGCTGGCGGCCGAGCGGGCGGCCGCGGAGCGCAAGAGGAGACGCCGCCTGGCCTTGACCTGGACGGCGTCCGGAGTCGTCGCCGCCGCACTGGTCGCCGGAGGCGTATGGGCGGCGACGTCCGGTGGCGGGTCCGGCAAGGCGAAGACGACGGCGTCCGGCGCGACCGGGGCCCGCGATGCCGCAGCCGCCGCCACGGGGCTCCCGCCGTGGGCGCGCCCGGACGACACGGCCGACCGCGCCCGCAAGGAGGGGCTCGCCGTGGCCCCCATGGAGGGGACCGCACGGCACTTCCACACCCACCTGGACATCCTCGTCGACGGCAAGGCCGTGACCGTCCCGGCGAACCTGGGCATCGCCGCGACCGGCGACGCGATGTCCGAACTGCACACCCACGACACCACCGGGGTCCTGCACATCGAGGCGCCCACCACCGGCAAGCACTACACGCTCGGTCAGCTGTTCACCGAGTGGAACGTCCGGCTGAGCGCCACCGGGCTCGGCGGCCTCAACGCGGACGGCACCCGCACGCTGACGGCCTACGTCGACGGCAAGAAGCAGACCGGCGACCCGGCCACCGTCGAGCTGACGCCCCACCGGGAGATCGCGCTGGTGTACGGGTCGGCGAACGCCGGCGTCCAGGTGCCCTCCCGCTACGCCTTCCCGGACGGCGAGTAACCGCCACAGGTACTATCCGACTTAGGTGATCGGGCGAGGAGGGCGGATGCCGCGGTTCGGGGAGCTCGAGGCGTCGATCATGGAGGTGGTGTGGTCGGCGGACAAGGCCATCACGGTCCGGGACATCCGTGACCGCCTCGGCCGCGAGCCGGCGCCGGCCTACAACACCGTGCTCACCGTGACGGAGATCCTCTACCGCAAGGGCTGGCTGGCCAGGGAGAAGCACGGCCGGGCCTTCCGCTACTGGCCGGCGGGCAGCCAGGACGACTACACGGCGCAGCTGATGGCCGAGGCCCTCGACTCCACACAGGACCGGGCGGCCGCGCTCGTACGGTTCATGGAGCGGATGGAGCCGGGAGAGATGACCGAGATCCGCCGCGCGCTCGAGACGGCCAAGGACGCCGAGCGGCGGCCCCGGTGATCGTCACGCTGTTCCTCCTCGGACACGCCCTGCTGCTGGCGACCGCCGGGACGGCCGCGCTGCGGCGGGCCGGCTGGCCGTCGCGCGCACCCCGCCTGGCCATCGCCGCGTGGCTCGCCCTGTCCGCCTCGATCGTCGGCTCGGTGATCCTCGCCGGGCTGACGGCGACCACGGCGGCCACCCGGACCGGCTCCGTCTCGGGACGGTGCTACGGGCCGATGCGGTGGCCGTGCACCCCCGACACCTTCTCCGGCGCGGCGACCCTGGCCGCGACCGGCGCCGTCGCCGCACTCGCCGTGGCGGCGCGCGTCCTGTGGTGCCTGTGCGCCGCGTACCGCGCCACCGCCCGCGAACGACGTCTGCGCCTGGACGCACTGGCACTGGTCGGCCGGACCGACACCCGACTGGGCGTGACCGTCGTCGACCACGCCGCACCGGCCGCCTACTGCGTGCCCGGCCGCCACGGCCGGATCGTCGTGACCAGCGGAGCACTCGCGGCCCTCGACGACGCACGGCTGGCGGCGGTGCTCGCCCACGAGCGCGCCCACATGCGCCAACTGCATCACCTCCCCCTGACCGCCGCCCAGGGCCTCGCCCGTGCGTTCGGCCCCCTGCCCGCCTTCACCACCGCCCGGGACCAGATCGCCTTCCTGGCCGAGCTGGCCGCCGACGACGCGGCGGCGAAGCGGTCGGGCCGGCTCACCGTCGCCGAGGCCCTGCTCGCCCTGGCCGAGGTCGTCCCGGCCGAGCCCATGGCCCCTGCGCTGGCCGCCGGCGGGACGGCGACGGGCGCCCGCGCGCGCCGTCTCATCACCGGCAGCCGGCCGCTCGGTCACACCCGGATCCTGCTGGGGCTCACCGCTGCGGTCGCCGTCCTCACCGCGCCACCGGCGGCCGCCGCACCGGCGCTGTCGGCCGCCGTCGCGGCATGTTGCGGCTCATCTCCTACCACCGCGACGCAGCCCGGCCACGTCCTCTGCCGACCGGGATGCGCACACCCGGCGGCCTGAGCCGAGACGAGCCTGCGCTGTAGCAGTCAGGCGGACGCCGAGATGCGGATCACCTCTACCTGGCCGTCCAGAAGGACCGGACCGGCGGCGTACGGAACCAGCAGCGTGTCTCCCCGCCGGAGCGACAGGTCGTCCTTCTCGCCGATCAGCCTGCCCTCTCCGGCTACCACGACCAGCACGCTGAAGCCACGTTCCGGACGGTCGCCGCCGTACAGGCGGCGGACGGTGAAGAACTCGTCCGCGGCCTTGGGCAGCAGTCGCGCCGGAGTGCCGCGGAGTTCGTCGAGGCGCGATGGCGTCCAGGCGCCTCGGTCGACGCACTGCAGGGCCAGGTCGTAGCCGAGGCCCAGGTGGCCGTCGGCGAGGCCGAAGCCTTCGTACTCCAGCATCACGGAGAAGTCGGTCGGCTCCTGGACCTCGACCAGCAGGATGCCCTCGCCGATCGCGTGCGGCAGGCCCGCCGGGCAGAGGATCGCGTCGCCGGCCGCGACCGGGATCTTGTTGGTGGCGGCGAGCATCTCCTCGTTCTTCTGCCCGTCCACCCAGCCGGCCAGTTCAGCGGCCTCCACGTCACGGGCGAAGCCAAGGTGAACGTACGCGCCGGGCCGCGCGGAGACGATCACCCATGCCTCGGTCTTCCCGTATGGCGAGGCGAGGTGCGCGGTGGCGAAGCGGCGGTCCGGGTGCACGTGCAACGGCAGCCGCTGACCGGCGTCGAGCAGCTTCACCAGCACGCCGGTGTCGGCGCGCTCCGGGCCGAGCCACCAGCGCGGGTCCGCGGCGATCGCCTCGGCCAGCATGCGGCCGTCGGCCAGGGTGGACAGCCCGGACGGGGCGAGCCCGAACCGGCTGGTCACCGAGCCCACCCAGTCCTCGGGACGGTCGGGCAGCGCCGGTACGTTGCGGAACTCGGCGATCCGGCCGACGCCGCGATAGAACGTCTCGGGCTGGTTGGCGGGCAGTACCTCGACGGTCATCGGTGTCCCTTCAGAGCCAGCTCGGTGAGGAAGCCGCCGACGAACGTGTCGCCGAGCCCGACGGTGGTGGGGTTCTGGACGTCGAGCTCGAAGCCGGGGACACATTCGACGGTCTCGCCCATGCGCGAGCGCAGCGCCGCCGCGAAGGCGACGGACTCGGGCCGCCTCGGCAGCCGGCGCAGGCGCTCGACGTCCTCGTCGGTGAAGTCGTCGCCGTGGCAGTAGCGGGTGGCGGCCATGACGGTGCCGGTGTCGAGGGCGTCGGCGTGAACGCCTGCGCCGAGCGCCACGGCCCAGTACTTCGTGTGCAACACCAGCGTCGGCACCGGGATGAGCACGTGCACCGCCGTGAGCGCCTCCGCGACATCCTCGGCCGAGAGCAGGTCGACCGGGTGCCCGAGGTGCGACTGCAACTCGTCCTCGTTCAGCCCGTACACGCTGATCTCGTCGAGCAGCGCATCCCGGACCCGGCGGCTGAAGGCGGGCTCGTGGTACGCCGCGTCCTCGAAGTAGGTCACCGCCCCGTCCGGCAGCTGCCGCATGTGCGCTTTCAGGGAGGCGAGCCGCTCGTCGAGCTCCGCCTCGTCGCGCATGGCGTTGAATCCGGAGATCAGGAAGACGTCCGCCTTGCCCAGCCGGTCGCCGAGATCGTCGCTGAGCAGCATGGCGCCGTTCGCCGGGTCGTTGACGTAGATCAGGCGGTTCGGGAACGGCGCGATCATGTCGATGTCGCTCGCCCGGACCCGCAGGCCCTTGTCGTACTGAACGATCAGGTGTGGATTGAAGGTGTCCCCCACACCGCTGTTGATGTACTCGCCGTCCGTCGGCAGCAGCCGGCGGAAGGTGTCGTTGACGCTGACCAGGTGCAGCGTCGACGGCACGCCGAGCCGGCTCATCAGGATCCCGGCCCGCACCGAGGTGCCGCCCAGGGTCTCCCGATGCGGGAACCGGCTCGCGAAGGTCGACAGCGCCGGGGCGGAAGCGACGAAGTGCTCGCCGCCTGCGCCCCTGGCCACGTACCCGAGGATCGACACCACGAGGTCCCGCTCACTGGTCACGGCAGCCGGCGACGTCAGTTCCTCGGCGACGATGCCGTACTCGGCGACAAGCTCTTCCAGGACGCCGGCGGTCGGCTTCAACTCGTAGTCGACGCAACCGCCGAGGCCCAGGACTACACGGGACGCGTCGGCCATGTCAGTAGAGCGAACCCTTGCCGGCGGCGCCGAACAGCTCGATCTTCTGGGCGGCGACCAGCTTCATGGCCTCGATGCAGGCGGGCTGGATGGCGTTCGGCTCGCGCGTCTTCGGGTCGTTGCCCAGCACCTCGCGCATCTTGTTGTGGTAGGCGACCTTGATGTCGGTGGAGATGTTGATCTTGTTGATACCGATCCGCGCGGCCTCGCGGATCTCGTCGTCCGGGTTGCCGGAGCCGCCGTGCAGCACCAGGGGGATCGACACCCGGCTCTTGATCTCCTTGAGCAGGTCGAGCTTCAGCTCCGGCTTGAGGTGGGCCGGGTAGAGGCCGTGGAACGTGCCAATCGCCACGGCGAGGCTGTCCACGCCGGTCTGCTCGACGAACGTGACCGCGTCGTCGGGGTCGGTGTAGATGATCTCGGCGGCACCCGCCTCGGCGTAGCTGTCGTTTCCGCCGATCGTGCCGAGCTCGCCCTCCACCGACACGCCGAGAACGTGCGCGGAATCGGTGACCTTCTTGGTGATCGCGATGTTCTCCTCGAACGGCTTCAGCGAGCCGTCGATCATCACGGAGGTGAAGCCGAACTGGATCGCCTGCAGGATCTGCTCGTAGGTGGCGCCGTGGTCCCAGTGGATCGCGATCGGGACGCTCGAGTTGTGCGACCGCTCGATCATGCCGGTGATCATCTCGCGGCCGATGTGCCGGACCTCATCCGGGTGGATCCCGATGATCAGGGGGGCGTTCGTCTCCTCGCTGATCTCCACGATTCCCTTGAACATCGCCCAGTCGCTGATGTTGAAGGCGGGCACGGCGAAGCTGTGCTCGTTGGCGACGTCCAGGATCGCCTTGCCGGTCGACAGCATTTCTGTGTTTCTCCTTTGTATTGCTGGGTGTGTCAGGCCTTGACGGCGCCGGCGGTGAGCCCGCCGATGAAACGTCGCTGGAACAGGAGGAAGAGGACGAGGACCGGAATGGACCCGAGGATGCTCATCGCCATCATCTGGTTCCACTCGTACGAGTGCTGGCCCATGAGCAGCTGGATACCGATCGGCACGGTGCGCATGTCGTCGGTACGGGTCAGCGTGAGCGCGAACAGGTACTCGTTCCACGAGATCATGAACGTGTAGATCCCGACCGCGATCAGACCGGGCACCGAGATCGGCACCAGGATCCGCCACAGCGCGGTCCAGCTGGTGCCGCCGTCGACCTTGACGGACTCGTCCAGCTCACGTGGCAGCGTGTTCAGGTACGCGGTGACCATGATGATCGCGTACGGGAGGGTGAACACCATGTGCGTGAGGATCAGGCCGGGATAGGTGTTGTAGAGGCCGAGCCCGACGACGAGCCCGAAGTACGGAATGACGAGCGTGATCGGCGGTACGGCCTGGATGCTGACGATCACGGCGTTGATGGTCTTCTGGAACGGGAACGTGAACCGGCTGAACGCGAACCCGGCCAGGACGGCCACCAACAGCGTCAGGATGGTCACCGCGAAGGCGACGATGTAGCTATTGAGGAAGAACCGCAGCTGCGCGCCGTTGCCCAGGATCTCCCGGTAGGCGTCGAACGAGAAGCTCTTGGTGATGAGCTTCGGCGGGTTCTGGAAGACGTCTCCGTTGCCCTTGAACGAGGTGGACAGCATCCACAGGACCGGCAGGCCGGCGAACAGCCCGCCGATGACGAGCCCGGTGATGACGCCGGCCTTGGCAAGGTTGCGACGGGTCTTGATGGCGATGGCCATGTGTCTCACCGCTCCCTTTGCTGGCGCACGTAGAAGAAGGCCAGGACCATCGTCAGCAGCAGCACGATCACGGCGGCAGCGGACGCGGTCGCGAACTCGTACTCGCTGAAGGCCTGCTTGTAGGTGTAGGTGCTGAGCATCTCGGTGGCGTGCAGCGGCCCGCCGCCGGTCGTCATCCAGATCAGTGCGAACTGCTGGGACGTCCAGATCAGGTCGAGCACCGCCATGCTGACGATCACCGGCCGCAGCTGGGGCAGCGTCACGTGCAGGAACCGCTGGAACCAGTTCGCCCCGTCCACGGCGGCCGCTTCGTACAGGTCTTTGGGGATACTCTGCAGCCCGGCGAGCAGGCTGATCATGAAGAACGGGTAGCCGGACCAGATGTTGACGAACGTGACCGCCCAGAGCGCCTTGCCCGGGTCACCGAGCCAGTTCACGCTCTCCTGAATGAGACCCAGCGTGCGCAGCACGTAGTTGACCACGCCGGACGGGTCGAGCAGCAGCCGCCAGATGACGGCGATCACCGCGATCGTGAACAGCCAGGGCAGGATGTAGACGATCCGGAAGATGGCCTTGGTGACCCCGCTCAGCAACTGGGTGTTGAGCATCATCGCGAAGGCCAGGCCGAGGACCAGGTGGGCCACGGTGCTGACCGAGATGAAGACGGCGGTGTTCTTCAGCGCGGCCAGGAAGTCCGGGTCGGTGAGCACCTTGGTGTAGTTGGCGAACCCGACGAACACCGGGTTCTCCTGGACGATCACGTTGTCCCGGAACGAGTAGCTGATCACCATGACGATGGGGACCACCATCAGGACCACGATCAAAAGCACCGTGGGGGACAGATAGCCGTACGGGATCAGACGCTGGGCCACAGTGGAGCGGGGCCGGCCGGGTGCGACCTGCTCCTCGGTGGGCGCCGTTTTCGGCGCCGTCATGGATGTCATCGCTCTCTCCTTGATCGGGCGCCGCGCCGGCGGACCGGCACGGCGCCCGGGCGGGCTACTCGATCACCGAGGACCAGAACTCCTGCGACTTGGCGAGGGCGTCGTCGACAGTCGTCTTGCCGGTCAGTACGAGCTGGAGCTGCTCGTCGAACCTGCGCATCAGGTCCTCGGACTTGGGCAGGCCGACGAACTCGTTGGCCGGGTAGCCCTGCTGGTAGATGTCGAAAGCGGTCTTGAACATCGGGTCACTGTTGCTGAAGTCGGGCTTGGCGTTCTTGTTACCCGGGAAGCCGTTCGCGATCGTGCTCAGCTTCGCGTTGGTCTCCTGGCTGAGCAGGTACGACACGAACTTGAACGCCTCGGCCTTGTGCTTGGTGGAGTTGGAGATACCGATGCCCCACGACGCGTACGGGATGCCGCGCTTGCCGGTGAAGCCGTCCTCGGCCGGCAGGGGTGCCACCTCGAACTTCAGGTCCGGCTTGTTCTTCTTGATCAGGTTGATGTGCGCGAGCGAGTCGATCATCATGCCGACCTGGCCGTTGGTGAACTTCTCGACCTTGTCCTGCTCTTTCATGGTGAGCGAGCCGGGGGCGATGACGCCGGCGTCGTTCAGGCTCTTCACGTACTCGACCGTGCTCTTGACCGGCGCGCTGGTCAGGTTGGGCTTGCCGTCCTTCAGCATGCTGCCGCCGGACGCCCAGAGCCAGGACATGACGTCGTTCTGGATGCCGTTGGGGACGGCGGTGTCGAGCGGGAGCGCCCAGCCCTTCACGTCACCGCCGGTCGCGCTGATCTTCTTGGCCGCGTCGAGGAACTGGGTGCGCGTGGTGGGCACCTTGGCGACGCCGGCCTTGGTGAGCAGGTCCTTGTTGACGAAGAGCGGGTAGACGAAGTTGACCACCGGGATCATGTAGGTCTTGCCCTTGACCTGCACCTGGCTGGCGAGCTGGCCGGCGTCGAAGTGCGCGTCGGTCATCAGCTTGGACAGATCGGTGATGGCGCCCTGCTTGGCGAAGTCGTTGACCCAGGCGCCGTCGAGGCCCACCACGTCGGGCAGCGTCTTCGACGCGGCGCCGGTGATCATCTGCTGCTTGGTCGAATCGTACGGCGCGCTCAGCAGCTTGATCTTGATCTTCGGGTTCTGCGCCGTGAAGTCGTTGACGATCTTGTTGAACGCCCCGGCCGGAAGCTCGGCCCCCCACCACTGGGCGAACTCCAGCGTCACGCTGCCGTCCGAGGCGGTGTCGCCCGAGCCGCCCGAGCCGCACGCCGCCACGGACGCGACCAGCGCGGCCGCTGTTACTGCCCCAATTCCTCGCTTCAGCCGGGTTGCACGTACCGCCATGGCAGGCTCCTTCTATACCAAGAACTTTCTGTTCTCCGCCGCGTTGCCGTGACGTTAGCAGCGTGTTACGGACTAAGACAAGAGAAGAACGGCAAAAAGCTGCGGAGTACGGCATACTGGTGCGCATGGAGCAGAACCCGGCGCCCCGTTGCCGCCCTCCGAGCTGCAGTTTGCCCAGCCGGCACCGATCTTGGGTCGATCCTGCCCATCTCTGCGGCTCTTCGCGGTTCTACCCAGCGATGTGCTGCTCAGCCGACACGCAGGTGTGGCATACTGCCGCACCGACAGGGGAGGAACAGTGAGCGTTGGCAGGGACGAGCGGCAGCGCCAGCTACCTGCCGGACGCAAGGCTCAGCTGGCCGCGTACGTCGCCGACACCGGCGAGGTCACGGTGGCCGAGCTGGCCGAGCGCTTCGGTGTCTCCATCGACACCGTGCGACGCGATCTCGATCAGCTGGCCGCCGAGGGCGTCCTCGTGCGCACGTACGGCGGTGCCGTCAGCCTGTCCACGGTCGTCCGCGCCGACCGCGCCGTCGACCAGCGGCTCACCGTGCAGGAGCAGGAGAAGGAAAAGATCGGGGCGCTGGCCGCGTCGCTGGTCCAGGACGGCTCGACCATCGTGGTCAACGGCGGGACGACCACCCTCGCGCTCGCCCGCAACCTCGGCCAGCACCGCGACCTCACGGTGGCGACGAACAATCTGCTGATGCCGGGCGTGCTCCCGCCCACGGCCATCCGCGACATCTACGTCTTCGGCGGCGCGGTGCGCGCGCTCACTCTCGCCACGATCGGCCCGGTCAGCTTCCGCGCCAACACCGGCGCCGAGCTGGACATCAGCTGCGATCTGGCGCTGATCGGCGTCGGCGCGGTCGCCGCCGACGCCGGCTACACGACGAGCAACCTCGCCGAGGCCGCGATGATGCAGGAGATGATCTCCCGTGCGGCCCGCGTGGCGATCCTCGCCGACTCCTCCAAGTTCGGCCGCCGCCTGTTCGCCCAGATATCGGAGCTCGGCGCCGCCGACTACCTGGTCACCGACACCGCGCCGCCACCCGACCTGCGGGACGCCCTTAAGGCGAGCGGCGTGGAGCTGCTCACCCCCGCGGCCAAGGCCCTGGCTCCACGGCAGGCGTGACCGTTCCTGCCAATAACGGAGGCCGGGCATCGCCAGGCGTCGTCCTGTCACGGGTCGACTGACGTGCCCGGCCCTATCGCCGTCGGGTCAGGGCTCCGTCAGCCGCCGATCGGCGCGGCGGTTCCGCTGACCTTGATTCCGCTGTCCTCGCCCGGGGGCACGTCGACGAGCAGGAGGCTGGCACGGCCCATGTCCTCCCCCTGGTGGATCGTGACGCGGGCCGGAGGGGTGACGAGCCCGGACGACCGCAGGTAGGCGCCGAACGCCGCGGCGGCCGCGCCGGTGGCTGGGTCCTCATAGACGCCGCCCGGCGGGAACGGGTCGCGCGCGTGGAAGACGCCGTCGCTCTCCCGCCACACGAGGTGCACGGTCGTCCAGCCCCGACGTGCCATGAGGTCGCCGAGCGCCTCCTGGTCGTAGTCGAGATCGGCGAGCCGCGCGCGTGAGCCGGCGGCGAGGACGAGGTGGTCGTTTCCCGCGTTGGCGATGCGCGGCGGGAGAGCCGGGTCGAGTTCGGCGGTGTCCCAGCGGAGAGCCGTCAGCGCCGCGGTGAGGTCGGCGTCGTCCACCTCGCGTACGGCCGGGGCGACGCTGGTGAGGGTGGCGAAGACGCGGCCGTCCTCCTCTCGCGTCTCGACCGCGACCTCTCCCGCAGAGGTGCGGAATACCAGGTCTCCCGTCCCCTCGCGTTCGGCCAGCGCGACGGCCGTGGCGATCGTCGCGTGACCGCAGAACGCCACCTCGGCCAGCGGACTGAAGTACCGGATCCGGAAACGCCGCTCCTCTTCCCTGGTCAGGAAGGCGGTCTCGGAGTAACCGACCTCCGCGGCGATCTCCTGCATCCGCGTCTCGTCCATGCCCCGCGCGTCGAGCACGACGCCGGCCGGGTTGCCGCCCTTCCCGTCAACGTCGAAGGCGGTGTAGCGGAGGACGGCCGACGGCAGGTCGCGGCCCTGGCTTTCCAATGCGGTGTTCGTCATGTCCATGATTCTGCAGGCCGGGATACCATCGCGTCCAACGATGAAAATCGATGAAGGGGATCGCGGTCTTCGATGGACACCCGTCTGCTCCGGAGCTTCCTCGCGGTCGTCCGCACCGGTGGGATCACGACGGCGGCCGCCGAGCTCGGCTTCGTCCAGTCGACGGTCACCACGCACGTCCAAGCGCTCGAGCGCCTCACCGGAACACCCCTTCTCGACCGGCACCCCGGCGGCGTCTCCCCCACGCACGCGGGCACACTGCTCGCCTCACGCGCCGAACAGATCCTCGATCTCGAGGACCGTATGCTCGCCGAGCTCACGGCCGACGCCGAGCGTCCCGCCGGTCCCGTACGGCTCTGCGCCCCGGAGTCCGTGTGCGCGTACCAACTGGCGCCGCTCCTGCCCAAGCTTCGCGAGCGCTTCCCGGACGTGGACCTCGCGCTGTTCCCCGCCGACACCCGCACCGCGCTGACCGCGATCGCCGACCGCCGCGCCGACCTCGCCGTAACCCTGGAGCCGTCGGTGAACACGCCCCAAGTCGACGTCGTCGACCTGGGGATTCAGGAACTGTCGCTCGTCGCGCCCGCCACGACGCCCCTCCCCCGCGACCGTCCCGTCGCTCCGACGGAGCTCGCGGCGACGGGCGTCCTCCTGCTGGAGGAGGGCTGTGCCTACAGCGACGAGCTCGCCGCCCTGATCGCCGCCGCCGGCGCCCCGGTGACCCGACCTCGATTCGGCGGCGTCGAGACGGTGAAACGCTGCGTCGCGGCCGGTCTCGGCGTGGCCCTGCTCCCGACCGTGACCGTCGCCGACGAACTCGCCGACGGCCGACTCGTACGACTCCGGCCACCGGACCTCGCCGAGCAGCGCCTCTGGCTGCTCCGCCCCCGGTCGCGCTGGGTCTCCCCCGCCGTTCAGGCCGTCCACACCCTGCTGAGCGAAAGCGTCATGCCGGCGTCCTGAGGACCCGCTCCGGTCAGCCTCGGCAGGTGCCGGGCAGGCCGCCATCCCCGGTCCGGGCGCGAGCGCTGAGAACCGCGCCGGTCAGCTCGTCCGGATCGGCCGCCTCGATGAGTCGCCACCGGCCGCGTACGGGAAGCATCGCCCACCAGCGCCGGGTGTACGTACCGAACCACAACACGGTGTCGGGGAACCGGCGCCGGAGGATCACGGTCAGCTGCGTCTCCGACAGCGCCCCCGGCGCCCACGGGTCGACCAGTGTCGGCGGCGCGCTCATGCCCTCGTCTCCGGTACGACCCCGTCGAGGCGGAGGACGGCGGCGATCCGGACGGCTGCCGCATCGACCTCCGCGGCGGGACCGAGCGGTTCGTACTCCTGCGGCGCGTCCCTGGTGGGGCCGGACCAGACCCACCACCACAGCAGGTGCCCCGCCTCGTCCGCGCGGCACACGACCGCCTGGCGCAGCCCCGGGCTCATCGCCGCGCCCACCGGATCGTCTCCGTCGGGATCGGCCGCCCGGTTGACCGCCCACACCATGGCCGCGCCGACGGCCTCGGCGGCCAGGCCCCGGATGGTCAGGGCGCGGACGAGTCCGCCGACGAGTGGTGTGACCGTAGTGACTTGTCCCGGAATTGTCATTTTGCGCGACCCCGTTCCTCGGATTCCTTCCGATTTCCGGTTACACAATCGCGCGGAGCGGTTACGCTCAGCCACCAACGACAACCAACTGCAAATCACCTCCGCTCCATCGATTTCCACCAGGCCCGGAGGTTGATAACCAGGGAGGTCTCATGGCCCGGCCGCAGCGCGACCTCAGCCCCGACTCACTTATCGGTCATTTCGGTCTGGAGATCCGCACATTCCGTAACGACGCCGGCCTCTCCCAGAGCCAACTGGCCGACGCCCTCGGCTGCACCGGCCAATGGGTCGGTGCCGTCGAACTCGCCGACAAGGCCCCCTCCGAAGCTTTCGCCCAAGACCTCGATACCTACTTCCAGACCAACGGCTCCTTCCACCGCCTCTGGAAAACGATCAAGCGAGCCCGCCATCGCACCGTGCTGCCTGAGTGGCTGAAGCAGTGGGTGGAGACCGAACAGGAGGCGCAAACGCTCAAGAACTGGGAACCGCTCGTAGTTCCCGGCCTGCTCCAGACACCCGAATACGCTCGCGCGATGCTCCGAGGCAAGCCTGGGATCACCGAGGACGAAGTGGAGGGCCAGGTCTCCACCAGGATCGAGCGTCAGCAGATCCTCTCTAGCGATAGCCCGACTCTCCTGTGGGCTGTCGTTGAAGAGGGGGTTCTTCGACGCCTCGTCGGAAGTTCCGAAGTAATGCGCGATCAGCTCGGAGCACTCCTGAAGGCTGCGGCGCTAAAACACATTTCCGTCCAGATCGTTCCTTCTGACGCCGCCAGCACCGCAGGCCTGTCAGGAGCGTTTTGGATCGCCACGAAGGAAGGCGAACCGGCTACCGCATACATAGACGACGCCATCGAAGGGCGGGTGACGGATCATCCGCGCGAGGTGGCACAGGTCATCAACCGATACGATTCCATCAGGGCGGAGGCCCTACCCACACAGGCCAGCATGGACCTTATCGCGAAGGTGAGGGACGAACGGTGGATGCAAGCGTGACCCCTATCAACTGGCGTAAGGCAAGTCGCAGCTCTTCGAACGGTGGGGCGTGCATCGAAGTTGCGGTCGTGACGGGCCGTACGGGCTGAGGGCTTTCGCGAACGTGGCGAGAGCGGTCGAATCGGCCTCGCCGGGCACACCGCCTCGTTCCACGCCGTCTACCTAGAAGAGAAAATTATCGTCCCAGTAGACAGCGCGGAACGAGATGCCTCACCGGGCGGGGTCCGTGCCAACCGGATCGCGGACACCTCGCCCCGAGCAGCCACGAGGCAGTGCGGGCGGCCTGCCGGCGACCCGAGTCGGTCGATCCCGGGTTGCCGACCCGGCACTCCATTGATGTCGCCTCTCAGCGGGAGCCCGCTTCTGCGACCCCTGTCGTCGTCCCTACGGAAACGAACGTCTTCAGCTTCGCCTTGCCGTACTCCACCGCCGCGTTGCCGCGTTCGAGCAGGTCGGCCTGGTACTCCTCCAGCGCCGAGGTCAGGTCGCGCTCGCCGCGCCCGGCCTCCGACAGTCGCGCGGCCAGTCGTACGGCGTCCTGCATGGCGGTGTTCGCGCCGTTCCCGCCGGTGGCCAGCGTCAGGTGCGCGGCGTCGCCCAGGAGCGTGACCCGGCCGACCGGCCAGGGCGGCATCGGCCGGTCGAAGATCCGGGATCGGCCGGCGCCGCTCATGTCGGCGGAGCGCACCAGGTCCAGCAGGTCGGGATGCCAGCCGTCGATGAGCTCCAGCACCAGTTTCCGCGCGTCCTCGAGGCGCGGTCCGGCCGCGGCCGGGTGCTCCGGCGGGACCATCAGCACCCACCGCACGTAGCTCTCCCGGTGGGGCATGGGCAGCTCGGGGGCGAGTTCGGCGGCGGCCTCGGAGGGTTCGCGGTCGAACTGCATGCGTCCCAGCATCAGCGTGACCTCAGGGCCCTTGACCATCGTGCCGCGCCCCGGCACGAGCCGTAGGAAGCGGTCGGTGAGAGGCGTACGGCCCATGGCCCCGCAGAGGTCGGAGTCGACGAGCCGGACCTCGGGCGCCAGGTGCCGCCGCACGGCGGAGTTCCCGCCGTCGGCGCCGACGATAACCTGCCCGGTCGCCTCCGTGCCGTCGGCGAAGCGCGCGGTCACGGTCCCGTCGGCTTCGGTGCAGCCCGTCAGCCGCTTGCCGTACGCGATCCGGTCCTCCAGCGCGCCGAGCAGGATGCGCCGCAGCACCTGCCGGTCGATCGCCCGGGCGTCCGCCGGCGGCCCCTCCAGGTCGTGGCTGAGCACGTTCAGCTGCTCGTCGAAGAGCAGCCCCGGCCCGGTCAGGCCTCCGCTGGTGGCCTCGACCAGTTCGTAAAGCCGGTGCGGCAGGCTGGCGCGCAGCGCCTCCATCGCGCGCTGCCCGAGTCCGATCCGGTAGCCCTGGAGCCGCTCGTCGGCCCCCTCGTCGGCCTCGTACACCCGCACGTCGATGCCCGCGTGGACGAGTGCGTGCGCGAGCGTCAGCCCGCCGAGCCCCGCCCCGATCACCAGTACCCGGCCCAGACCTTCGGTCATGACATCCCTCCACTTCTAGGTGAACAACGTTCACGTGTACATTGTTCACCTAGATCGAGGCGACCTGTCAACCGGCCAGGAGGAGTGCATGGGGCAGCGGCGCACCGAGGTGCTGCGAGCGGCGATCGAACTGCTCGACGAGGTCGGGCTGGACGGCCTCACCATGCGACTGCTGGCGAGCCGGCTCGGGGTGCGGGCGAGCGCGCTCTACCGGCACTACCCCAGCAAGCAGGCGCTGTTGGACGCGATGGTCGCGCACCTGATCGTCCCGCCGGACGGGGCTCCGCCGATCGACGGCCCCTGGGACGAGCGGCTTCGCACCGTCGCGACCGGCGCGCGCGAGGTCATGCTCGCGCACCGGGACGGCGCGCGCCTCCTGACCGGATTCCAGCAGCCGAGCGACGAGGCCGTCGCCGCCTTCGATGGCCTCGTCGCCACCTTGGTCGCCGCCGGTCTGTCCCAGGACAGCGCAACCGTCGCCGTGGACACCGTCATGGCCTACGTCAACGGCTCCACGATGGAAGAACAGACCCGGAAGGCCGACACCTGGCCTCGCGAGAAGCGCGACCGCGCCTTCCTCGCAGGCCTCGAACTGATCATCGACGGCATCAGAGGTTCACTGCCGTGACCCGGGCGCGGGGCGGGATTGTTAAGGTGCGGGACGTGAGCGGTGTCGCATCAGTGGTCTCTCTCGTCGAACTGCTGCGGGGCAACCCCGGATCCTGCCGGTGGACGGGCGGGCTGAACCCGGTGGACCTCGCCCGTGCGGAGCGGGAGCTCGGCACGCCGCTTCCGCCCTCTTACCGATGCTTCCTCGCCGAGGCGGGTTCCTGCGAGGTCGACGGCACGGACTTCCTCGGCGTCTACCGGACGCCCGCCATGGGCGACGCGCTCCTCGGTACGGTCGGCGGGACGCTCGACGCACGGACGGATCCGCGCTTCCCACCGGACCTGCTGATCATCCAGTACGACGGGATGGGCGGGCTCGTCTGCCTCGACCTCGCACGCCGGGACCGCTCCGGGGAGGCGCCGGTCGTCGTCTGGGACCCGGGCTCGGCCGACCGAGGCGGTCCCGAACGGCTCGCCGACGACTTCGGCTCGTACGCGCTGCGGCAGTGCACTCAGGCACTCACCAGGGGCGGTTAACCGCCGCGTCGCCCGGACGACGCGAGCCGTCCACTCATGATCGGCACAATCCGCAGGGCAGATCCGTACCGCCCATGGGAGACCTCGGATGAACCGTCGTGCCGTCGCGGCCACCGCCGCCGGAACACTGGCCCTGTCCCTTTCCGGCGCCGGGATCGCCACCGCCGGCACGTCCGACCCCTCGCTGCGGGCGCGGGACGACGCCTACCGGGTACGCGCCGGGCAGGCCCTCGACGTGCGCGGCCACGGTCTGTTCCGCAATGACAGCGGGCGGCCGATCACGCTGATCTCGCACACCTCGCCGGCGCACGGGTCGCTGAGTCTGAATCCCGACGGTTCGTTCCGGTACACGCCGGCCGCCGGGTTCACCGGGACCGACACCTTCCGCTACACCGTCAGCGACGCGGTCCGGCTGTACGCCACCCACCTGCCGCCGCTCGCCACGATCGGCGGAGTGAAGGTCACCAGCGGCGCGTACGGTTCCGCGCTCGCTCCCGTGCCGGGCTCGCGGGACGAGTTCTACGGGCTGACCGACCGGGGGCCGAACGTCGACGGCCCGAACGGCGAGAAGATCCTGCCGCTGCCCGGGTTCACCCCGTCCATCGGGCGGTTCCGCCTGCGGGACGGCAAGGCCGTGCTCGAGAGGACGATTCCGCTGCGCGCCGCCGACGGCACCCCGTACTCCGGCCGGGTGAACCCGCAGGCGACCACCGGGGAGAACCTCGTCGACCTGAACGGGAACCCTCTGGCGCCGAGCGCGAGCGGGTACGACTCGGAGGGCCTGGTCGCGATGCGGGACGGGTCCTTCTGGGTGTCGGACGAGTACGGGCCGTTCATCACGCACTTCGACCGGACCGGCCGCGCGATCGCGCGGCTGTCCCCCTTCGACGGCTCCCTGCCCCGCGAACTCGCGAACCGGGTGCCGAACAAGGGCATGGAAGGGCTGACCATCACCCCCGACGGCAGGACGCTCGTCGGCATCATGCAGTCGGCGCTGCAGCAGCCCGACGTGACCGCCAAGACGAAGAACATCACGACGCTGCGCATCGTGACGTACGACCTGCGCACCCGGGCGACGCACGAGTACGTCTACCTGCTCGACGACCCGAAGAAGAACAGCGGGGCGGTCAGCGAGATCACCGCGCTGTCCGACACGAGGTTCCTCGTCGACGAGCGTGACGGGAACATGGAGCCGGGCGCGTACAAGAGGCTCTTCACGATCGATCTGGCGGGTGCGACGGACGTCGGGCCGCGGGCGTCCGTGCCCGGTGCCGTGTACGACGCGGCCAAGGGCGGGCTGCTCGTCGGCGCGGACCACAAGACGATCGACGCGTACGTCGGCACGGACGACACCGCGACGTCACGGTCGGACCTGGCCGCCGTCGGCGTCACGCCGGTCGGCAAGAGCCTCGGCCTCGACCTCGGCGGGCTGCTGACCGGGCTGGACCCGACCGGCGGCTTCTTCGGGCACGACAAGGTCGAGGGCGTCGCCACGACCGACGGCGGGCGCACGCTCGTGATCAGCAACGACAGCGACTTCGGCGTCGACGGCGTCACGAACGCCACGCCCCCGTACGCCCTGCACGTCAAGACGCTGCCCGACGGCCGCCAGGACGACGGCGAGTACCTCGCGATCGACACGACCAGGCTGCCCGCGGCCACGAGCACCGCCACCGTGACCATCACGGTGAACGGCGGCTGACGCGCGGCCGGTCGGCTCAGGCGGCTGAGGCGACCCGGTCAGCCCTCCAGGAACGCCGTCAGCGCGCGGGCGAGGAGGTACGGGTCGTCGGCGCCGCACAGTTCGCGCGCGGAGTGCATGGACAGGATCGGCACGCCGACGTCGACCGTGGTGATGCCGTGGCGGGCGGCGGTGATCGGGCCGATGGTCGTCCCGCACGGCATCGCGTTGTTCGACACGAACGCCTGCACGGGCACCCCGGCCCGGTCGCAGGCGGCGGTGAAGACGCCGCGGCCGACGCCGTCGGTGGCGTACCGCTGGTTGACGTTGACCTTGAGGATCGGCCCGTGGTTCGGCATCGGGCGGTGGGTCGGGTCGTGGCGCTCGGGGTAGTTCGGGTGGACGGCGTGGCCGGTGTCGGCGGACGCGCAGATCGTGCCGGCGAACGCCCGCGCGCGGTCGTCGTACGAGCCACCCCGCGCGTAGACCGACCGCTCGAGGATCGCGCCGAGCAGCGGGCCGCCCGCGCCGGTGTCGGCCTCGCTGCCGTTCTCCTCGTGGTCGAACGCCGCGAGGACGGGGATGTACGGCAGGTCGGGTGAGCCGGCGGCCGCGGTGAGCGCGGCGGTGCCCGCGTGCACCGACAGCTGGTTGTCGAGCCGCGCGGCGGCCAGGAACTCCTGGTCGCGGCCGAGGTACGCGGGCGGCTGCACGTCGTGCGTCATCAGGTCCCAGCCGACGATCGCCGGCGCCTCGACCCCCGCCTCCTCCGCGACGAACCTGATCAGCGCGCCCTCGTCGACCGCGCCGAGGGCCCAGATCGGCTGCGTGTGCCGCTGCCGGTCCAGCTGGAGGCCCTTCTCCCCGATGGACCGGTCGAGGTGGATGGCCAGCTGCGGCACCCGCAGCAGCGGCCGGTCGACGGCGACCAGGCGCGTAGTCCCGTCTCGCAGCGCGATCCGGCCGGACAGGCCGAGGTCGCGGTCGAGCCAGCTGTTGAGCAGCGGCCCGCCGTAGATCTCCACGGCGACCTGCCGCCAGCCGTACGCTCCGGAGTCCGGGAGCGGCTTGACCCGCAGGTTCGGCGAGTCGGTGTGCGCGCCGACGATCCGGAACGGGGTCTCGGGGCGCGCGTGCTCCGGGACGTACCAGGCGACGATCGCCCCACCGCGTAGGACGTAGCGGCCGCCCGCCTCGCCGGTCCAGGCATCCGTCTCCGCCACCTGCCGGAAGCCCGCCTTCTCCAGGCGCTCGGCCGAACTCGCCACCGCGTGGTACGGGGACGGGCTGGCGGCGATGAAGTCGGCGAGGTCGTCGGTGTGGCTGCGGTCGAACCTGGACTGGGCGCTCATGGGACCAAGGATAGGGAGGACCGGACGGACGGCGGTGGAGGCAGCACCACCATCGCTGGGTGGTCACCTCCCGCCGGGCCGGGGGTTCACCGGCTGGGAGCCGAATCCCCGGATTTCTACCGTCATCAGCGAGGACATGAACCCGCCGGACGGTGAAGGGGACCCCCCATGAAGGACAACGTGGCCGCGCGATTGGGCGGCTGGAGCGCACGCCATAGAAAGACCGCGATCTTCGGGTGGCTGCTGTTCGTGGTCGCGGCCGTGCTCATCGGCGGCATGGCCGGGGAGAAGCAGCTGACCAACGCCGAGCAGGGCACGGGCGATTCCGGGCGCGCGGTCCGCATCCTGGAGGACGCGGGCATCAAGAGCCCGGCCACCGAGATGGTGCTCGTGCACAGCGCCGCCCCCGACGGGTTCCGCGCGGCGATCCCGGACGTGACCCGCGCGATCCGCGGCAGCGGCCGGGCCGCGACGGTACGCGAACCGCTGGTCTCCCGCGATCGCCGGGACGCGCTGGTGCAGTTCGACATGGCGGGTGACCCGAAGACGGCGGCCGACCGGGTGGCACCGGTCCAGGCCGCGGTGGCGCAGGCCGGGGCCCGGCATCCGGAGGTCCGGGTGGAGGAGTTCGGGGACGCGTCCGGTGAGCGGTGGTTCAACAAGACGCTGGGCAGGGACTTCTCCCGCGCCGAGCTGACCGCCGTGCCGCTGGCGCTGGGCATCCTGCTGGTCGCCTTCGCGGCACTGCTCGCCGCCGTCATGCCGGTGGCCATCGCGCTGACCGCGTTCCTCGCGGCGAACGGGCTGCTCGCCGTCGTCAGCCACGCCATGCACATGGACGGTTCGGCGAACTCGGTGATGCTGCTGATGGGCCTCGCCGTCGGCGTCGACTACTGCCTGTTCTACCTGCGCCGGGAGCGTGAGGAGCGCGCCGCCGGACGGGACAAGGAGACCGCGCTGCGCATCGCCGCCGCGACGTCCGGCCGGTCGGTGCTGGTGTCCGGGCTGACGGTCATGGTGGCGATGGCCGGGATGTTCCTGTCCGGGATGCTGCTGTTCGAGGGCTTCGCGGTCGCGACGATCCTCGTGGTGCTCATCGCGATGATCGGCTCCGTCACGGTCCTGCCCGCCCTGCTGTCGCTGCTGGGCGACAAGGTGGAGTTCGGGCGCATCCCGTTCCTGCACCGCAAGCGGTCGACCCCCCGGCTCTGGAACGCGGTGCTGCGCCCCGTCCTGGCCCGCCCCGGCATCGCCGCCGCGCTGGCCGCCGCCTTCCTCCTCGCGCTGGCCGCCCCTGCGCTCGGCATGCACACCGAGAAGCTCCGGATGGAGCAGCAGCTCCCGAAGAACGCCGCGCTGATCCAGACCTACCACCACATCAACGCGGCCTTCCCCGGCGGCCCCGACCCCGCCCTCGTCGTGGTCAAGGCGTCCGACGTCCAGGCGCCGCGCGTACGGCAGGCGATCCGGTCGCTGCAGGACGCCGCACGGCAGAGCGGGGAGTTCGGCCGGCCGGTCCGTACGCAGGTCCACGCGGCGGCGAACGTCGCCACGATCAGCGTGCCGCTGGCCGGGAACGGCTCCGACGCCACGTCACGGCACGCCCTCGCGACCCTGCGGCAGCGCCTGGTGCCCGCGGCGTTCGGCGGGGTCGCCGAGGCGCACGTCACCGGCACCCTGGCCTCCTCCACCGACTGGAACACCCAGCTGCGGCACAGCATCGTGCCGGTCTTCGTCTTCGTGCTGAGCATCACGTTCGTGCTGATGCTCGTCTCGTTCCGCTCGATCCCGATCGCCGCCACCGCGATCGTGCTCAACCTGCTGTCGGTGGGCGCGGCGTACGGGGTGATGGTGGCGATGTTCCAGCACGGGTGGGGCGCCGGTCTCGTCGGCACCCACGGCGTCGGGGCGATCGAGTCCTGGCTGCCGCTGTTCGTCTTCGTCGTGCTGTTCGGGCTGTCGATGGACTACCACGTGTTCGTCGTCTCCCGGATCCGCGAGGCCCGCGACCGCGGCACGCCGACGACGCTGGCGGTGGCGCAGGGCATCCGCGCGACGGCCGGGGCCGTGACCAGCGCGGCCGTCATCATGGTCGCGGTGTTCGCGGTCTTCGGCACCCTGTCGATGCAGGATTTCAAGCAGATGGGCGTGGGCCTGTCCATCGCCGTGCTGCTCGACGCCACGATCGTCCGCGCGGTGCTGCTCCCGGCGGTGATGAGCCTGCTCGGCGAGGCGAACTGGTACCTCCCGCGGTGGTTGTCCTGGCTGCCCGGCCTCTCCCACGAAGAGGCACCCGCCACCGTCCCCGACCTCGGGCGGCCGGCGTACGTCCCCGCCGACCGCTGAGCATCCTCCGAACGAGGGGCCGGATCGAATCCGGCCCCTCTTCCAGCTCAGCCGAGCGCGAGGGCGGCCAGGGCGGCGTTGACGATGGAGCCCGGGAGCAGGTCATGCAGCTCGTACAGCTCGCCGATCGCCCCGGACTGGCCGAACTGGTCGACGCCGAGCGGCACGCACGACACGCCGAAGGCCGAGCCGAGCCAGGCCAGCGCGTGCGACGCGGCGTCGTGGACGGTGACGATCGGCGCCCGGACCGGGAAGGCGGCGCGGAGCGCGCCGGCCTCCGAGGGGGTCGTCGCCGTGCGGACGCCCTGGCGCAGGGTCCGCTGCCACGCGGAGTACAGCCGGTCCGGGGAGGTCACGTCGACGACGTGCGCGGCGATGCCCTCCTCTTCCAGCTCGCGGGCGGCGGCCAGCGCCTCGGGCAGGACGGCGCCCGAGGCGGCCAGCTGCACCGCCGGGCCCTCGACCTCCGACCGGTGCAGCAGGTACGCCCCGGCGAGCACCTGGCGGCGCAGCACCGCGTCCCCGAGTCGCTCCCGCGCCTGCTCGAACGGCGTCTGGTCCAGGGGCCGGGTGGTCAGGCGGAAGTAGTACGCGCCGTCCTCGGCCGGGACCGCGGTGGTCGTCTCGGCCGGGCCGGCGGCGATCCGGCCGAGCGCGTCGCACAGCAGCCAGTCCAGGGCGGTGGCGTAGGCGGGCTCCACGTACGTGACGTTGGGGAGCTCGAGCCCGATCGACGCGGTGATCGTCGACTGGTGCGCCCCGCCCTCCGGCGCGAGCGTCACCCCCGACGGCGTGCCCGCGACGACGAACCGCGCCCCGGAGTAGACGCTGTAGATGAAGGCGTCCAGGCCCCGGCAGACGAACGGGTCGTACACCGTGCCGACCGGCAGCAGCGGCTGCCCGTGCAGGTCGCCGGCGAGCCCGAGCTGGCCGAGGAGCAGGAAGAGGTTCATCTCCGAGATGCCCAGCTCGATGTGCTGGCCCGTCGGCCCCTCGGTCCACTTCAGCAGCGGATCCACGCTCCACGCCCGCTGCTCGGCGGGCGCGAACACGCCCGTGCGGTTGATGAACCCGGCGAGGTTGGTCGAGGTGGCGACGTCCGGAGCGGTCGTGACCAGGTACGGCGCGACCTCCTCGGACCGGGACAGGTCGACGAGGATCTTGCCGAAGGCGTCCTGCGTCGAGACGGGCCGCGACGTCCGTACCCCGGTCGCCGCCGGAACGGTCACGCCGAGCGCGCCGGGGGCGGGCGTACGGCGCAGGGCCTCACGCCGCTGGTTGCACAGGATGCCCTCGGGGGTCGCCGGGTCGAACCGGGCCCACTCGTCGCCGGGCACCCGCAGAGAGCCGCGCAGCGCGTCGATCTGCTCGCCGGTGAGCAGGGCCGAGTGGTTGCGCGGGTTCCCGGCGATCGGCAGGCCGTGGCCCTTGACCGTGTACGCGAAGATCACGCTGGGCCGGTCGGTGACCGCCTCGCACTGGGCGTACGCCTCCAGCATGGCGACCAGGTCGTGGCCGCCGAGGTCCTGGACGAGCCCGGCGAACTCGCCGTCGGGCACGTCCGCGACGGCGGCGGCGACCTCGGCGGGCGCGCCGTCCAGGAACGTCTCGCGCAGCTTCGCGCCGGTGAGCCCGAACAGCGCCTGGTAGTGCTCGTTCGGCATCGCGTCGATCCAGCCCCGCACGGCGGCGGGCGCCTCGCGCAGCCGCCGGCCGTACTTCACCTCGACGACGTGCCAGCCGGCCGCCTCGAACTGCCCGCGCCACTGGGCGATCCGCGCGCCGGGCACGACGCGGTCCAGCGACTGCCGGTTGAAGTCGACGACCCACATGACGTTGCCGAGGCCCTGGGTGGCCGGGTCGGCGATGGCCTCCCAGACGTTGCCCTCGTCGAGTTCGGCGTCGCCGAGCAGCGCGACGAACCGCGCCTTCGCGGCGGACTCGCCCCGCCAGTGGGCGTCGACGTAGCGGCGGACGGCCGCGGCGAACAGCGGCGCCGCCGCGCCCAGGCCCACCGAGCCGGTCGAGAAGTCGACGTCGTCGGGGTCCTTGGTGCGGCTCGGGTACGACTGCAGGCCGCCGCGGGCGCGCAGGGTCGTGAGGTAGGAGCGGTCGAGGTCGCCGAGGAGGTACTTGATCGCGTGGAACACCGGGGAGGCGTGCGGCTTGACGCTCACCCGGTCCTCGGCGTTCAGATGCGCGAACCACAGCGCGGTCATCGCGGTGACGAGCGAGGCGCTCGACGCCTGGTGCCCGCCGACCTTCACGCCGTCACCGGTGTCACGCTCCCGGTTGGCCGCGTCGACGATGCGCACGGCCAGCCAGAGCACCCGGCGCTGGATCTCCTCCAGCACGCCCAGGTCGACGCCGGCCAGGTCCACCCCCGCGACGCCCTTGTCACGAACGTCCTGCATGTCAGCCCCTCACCGGAATAGTGCGCTGTATCCGTTCAGCGCGGGTTGCCCTCCCAAGTGAGCGTAGAGGACGGTGGATCCTGCCTCTATCTCCCGATTCGTCACGAGATCGACAAGTCCGGCCATGGACTTCCCCTCGTACACCGGGTCGGTGATCATCCCTTCGAACCGCGCCGCGAGCCGCATCGCCTCCAGGGTCTGCTCGTCGGGGATGCCGTACGTCCCGGCGTGGTACCGCTCGTCGAGAATGACCTCGTCGTCGCGGATCTCCGTCCCGATCAGCGAGGCGGTGTTCCGGGCGATCCGGGTGATCTGGTCGCGCGTCTCCTTCGGCTTGGCGGAGCCGTCGATGCCGATGATCCGCCGCCCCTTCCCCGCGAAACCGGCGACCATCCCGGCCTGGGTGCTGCCCGTGACCGAGCAGACGACGACGGTGTCGAAGAAGACGCCCAGCTCGCGCTCCTGCTCCTCGACCTCGCGCGCCCAGCCGGCGAAGCCGAGGCCGCCGAGGCGGTGGTCCGACGCGCCCGCCGGGATGGCGTACGGCTTGCCGCCGCGATCGCGGACGTCCTGCAGGGCCTTCTCCCAGCTCTCCTTGAACTCGATGCCGAAACCGGCCTCGACCAGCCGGACGTCGGCGCCGAGCAGGCGGGACAGCAGGATGTTGCCGACCCGGTCGTAGACGGCGTCGGGCCAGTCCACCCAGCTCTCCTGCACCAGGACGCACTTCAGGCCGAGCCGGGCGGCGACGGCGGCGACCTGCCGGGTGTGGTTGGACTGCACGCCGCCGATCGACACGAGCGTGTCGCAGCCCTGGGCGAGCGCGTCGGCGACCAGGTACTCGAGCTTGCGCGTCTTGTTGCCGCCGTAGGCGAGCCCGGAGTTGCAGTCCTCCCGCTTGGCCCACAGGCTCACGGCGCCGCCGAGATGCTCGGACAGCCGGGGCAGCGCGTGCACCGGCGAGGGCCCGAACAGCAGCCGCTCGCGGGGGAAGTCGTCCAGCGTCGTCATGAGGTCTCCTTGTCGAGAAGGTCGCCGAGCGTGGCCCAGATCTCGGCGGTGGCGGCCACGGCCGCCTCGGCGTCGCCCGCGGCGCAGGCGTTGATCAGGCGGTCGTGCAGCGCGATCGAGCGCCGTCCCGGAAGGGAGCCGAACCGCAGCCGCTCCAGCCGCCGGATCAGCGGCAGGTAACGCTCGATCGTCGCGGCCACCGCGCGGTTGCCCGCCGCGGCCACGGGCACGTCGTGCAGCTCGTCGTCGGCGGCCAGCGCGGCCTGGACGTCGCCGGCGTCCAGAGCGGCGGCGAACCGCGCGTTGGCCGCGCGCATCGTCTCGATGTGCCGCTCCGTCAGGACCCGCACCGCCGTACGCACGGCCAGCTCGTGCATGGTCCGGACGACGACGTACGCGTCGCGGACGTCGCGCACCACGAGCGGGGTGACGCGGGTGTAGGCGTGCGGCTTGGTCTCGATGAGTCCTTCGTCCGCGAGGCGGGCGAGCGCCTCGCGGACCGGCGTGCGCGACAGGCCGACCCGCTCGGCCAGCTCGCCGTCCCGGATGATCTCCCCGGGCGCCAGGTCGCCCTCGACGATCGCGTCGCGCAGCATGCGGTACGCCTGGTCGCGGAGCAGGGAGCGGTCGAGCCGGGGAAGCCGTTCTGAGGGCATGCAATATATTAGATATTGGTTTGTTCGACGCGTCAACACCCTGTGTGGCATCTGCATCATGCCTGCTCGGCGGGCGTTCATAGGATCGTTCACGTCACCGGAGCGTGTGCGCACGCGGGGCCGGCATGCGCGTACGTCGTGCACGCGTGCCGGCACACGCCCGGTACGGTTGGCGCGTGCTGACCAACGTTACGGCCACGCGCTACGTGACCCCCCTCCGGGAGGGCGGGTCCCTGCCCGCCATCGTCGAGGCCGACGACCTGGGCACGTACGTCGTGAAGTTCCACGGCGCCGGGCAGGGTCGCAAGGCGCTGATCGCGGAGATCATCGCGGGCGAGCTCGCCCGGCGGCTCGGCCTCCGGGTGCCCGACCTGGTGACCGTGGACATCGACCCGGTGATCGCCCGACACGAGCCCGACCCCGACATCCAGGACCTGCTCAAGGCCAGCCCCGGCCGCAACCTCGGCGTCGATTACCTGCCCGGATCGCTCGGCTTCGACCCGCTGGCCTGGACGCCCGAGGCCGACTTCGCCGCGTCCGTCCTGTGGTTCGACGCGCTGATCGGCAACGTCGATCGCAGCTGGCGCAACCCGAACCTTCTGGTCTGGCACAGCGACGTCTGGCTGATCGACCACGGCGCCGGCCTGTACTTCCACCACGCGTGGGCCTCGGCGGACAAGCTGGTCTCCCGCCCGTACGACGCCAGCGACCACGTGCTGGCGACCTTCGTCGACGACGCCGGACTGGCCCGCGCCGGCGAGGACCTCGCTCCCAAGGTCACCGAGGAGTTGCTGCGCGAGGTCGTCGCGCTGGTCCCCGAGGAGTGGCTGACCGACGAGCCCGGCTTCGACTCCCCCGCCGACGTCGCGGAGGCGTACGTCGGGCACCTGCGCACCCGTGTGACGACGCCCGACGTCTGGCTGCCGGAGGTGGGAGACGCCCGGCCGGCGGCCCCCCACGCGGACGAGCGCCCGTCGGGCCGACCCAAGTGGCTGTCATGAACATCTTCGAGTACGCCGTGCTCCGGGTCATCCCCCGGGTCGAACGCGGTGAGACCATCAACGTCGGGGTGATCCTCTACTGCCAGTCCGAGGACTTCCTCGGCTGCCGCACACACGTGGACGAGGCGCGGCTCCGCGCGCTGGCCTCGGACCTCGACGTCGACGGGGTGCGCGCCGCCCTCAAGGCGGTCGACGACATCTGCTGCGGCGGGCCGCGCGCCGGCCAGGCGGCGGCCGAGCCACTCGGCGCCCGCTTCCGCTGGCTCACGGCACCGCGCAGCACCGTGGTGCAGCCCGGCCCGGTGCACTCCGGTCTGACCGCCGGCGCGGCCGCCGAACTCGACCGCCTGCTCGACGTTCTCGTCCGCTGATTTCCACAGCGCACATCCTCGTTGTTAAAACGGCACCTCTTCCTCTTCCGCAGGGACTGTCGGCTGCGGATCGCGGGTGAGAAACGTCGAGATCCCCCGTTGGAAGTCGTCGAAGGCGACGGGAGGCCCCCCGGCCTGCGCCTTCGCGGCGGCCCACGTCGGCGTGAGTACGGCTCCGACCGCGTGCTTGGCGGCCCGGACGGCCGCGCTGGGATGGCGGGTGATGTTCAGCACGAGCCGGCGGGTGGCCGTGGCCAGCTCCTCGTCCGGCACACAGCGGGTGGCGAGCCCGAGGCGCACCGCCTCGGCCGCGGGGACGAGACGGCCGGTGTACAGCAGTTCCCGCGCGACGCCCGGCCCGGCGAGCACGGCCAGCCGTGCGGCGAAGGCGGGGCTGACGAGGATGCCGAGCCGCGCGATCGGCATCCCGATCCGGGCGCTCTCCGCCATGACCTGCAGGTCACAGGCGAGGGCGAGCTGGCAGCCCGCCCCGGCGGCGACGCCCTCGACCTGCGCGATGACCGGCACCGGCAGGTCCTCGATCGCGGTGAAGGCGGCCTCCATCACGGCGAAGCTGTCGGCGACGCCGGTGAGGTCCGCCTCGACCCATTCCCGCATGTCCGAGCCTGAGCTGAACATGCCGCCCCGGCCGCGGACGACCACCGCCCGCAGTTCGTCGTCGCGGGCGAGGTCGCGGAACGTCCGTTCGAGCTCCCGCCAGTCCCTGCTGGACAGCGCGTTGCCGCGACGCCCGTCGCCGACGGCCACCTCGGCGACCTCGGCGTCACGGTGCAGTCTGACCTTCATCGGATGGCCCCCTCCTCCCTCATCGCGGCGATCTCCTCCGCGGTCAGGCCGAGCTCGGCGAGGACCTCGTCGGTGTGCTCGCCGAGGCCGGGCGGGGCGGACCGGACGGCCGGCGGCTGCGCCGACAGCTTGATCGGCGAGCCCAGCATGCGCAGCCGTCCCGCTCCTGGGTGCTCGGTCTCGACGACCATCTCCCGGGCCAGCACCTGCGGATGGGAGAGCGCCTCGGGCACGGTGTTGATCGGCCCGGCGGGAACGCCCGCCTCGGTGAGGATCTCCGTCCACTCGTCGCTGGTCCGGGCGGCGAGTGCCTCCTCGAGGAGAGTCAGCAGCTCCTCTCGGTTCTGTACCCGGTCCGGGTTGGTGGCGAAGCGCGGATCGTCGGCGAGGTGGCCGAGGCCGACGGCGTCCGCGAACCGCCGCCACAGCCCGTCGTTGCCCACGGCGACCATGAGGTGGCCGTCGGCGGTGGGCAGCGCCTGGTAGGGGACGATCGACGGATGGGCCGAGCCGTACCGGCGCGGCGTCTCCCCGGTGGCGAAGTAACCGCCCGCGACGTACGTCAGCCAGGCGACCTGGCCGTCGAGCAGCGAGATGTCGACGTGCTGGCCACGGCCGGTCTGCCGCCGGGCGTTGAGCGCCGCGAGGACCCCGATGACCGCCCACATCCCGGCCCCGAGGTCCGCGCCCGACGTGCCCATCCGCACCGGCGAACCGCCGGACTCGCCGGTCACGCTCATGATCCCGCTCATCGCCTGCGCGATGGCGTCGTACCCGGCCCGTTCGGCGTACGGGCCGGTGTGTCCGTATCCACTGATCGACGCGTACACCAGGCCGGGGTTGCGGGCCGACAGTTCCTCGTAGCCGAGGCCGAGGCGGGCGGCGGTGCCGGGCCGGAAGTTCTCCAGGAGCACGTCGGCGCGGTCGGCGAGCCGCTGGACGGCGTCACGGCCCTTCTCCGTCTTCAGATCGACGCTGATGGAGCGCTTGTTGCGGTTGACGGACAGGAAGTACGCCGCGTCGTCCCCCTGGAACGGCGGCCCCCATTGGCGGGTGTCATCACCTTTCCGGGTGTCCTCGACCTTGATCACGTCCGCTCCGAGGTCGGCCAGGATCATGCTGGCGAAAGGGCCGGACAGGATCCGGGACAGGTCGAGCACTCGCACGCCCTCGAGCGCGCCGTTGAACATCGCGTCTCCAAATTGGTTGGACCAGTGGACCTTAAGGCCAATGGGGTAGAGTGTCGTCAACTATCCCCAGAGGCGTCAAGAGGGCGAAGTGTCCGAATCTCTCCGTCCCCTGGCCCGGCCCCGCCTGTACGAACAGGTCGCGGCCCGGCTCCGTGAGTACGTCGCCGACCAAGGTCTGCGCGCCGGGGACCGGCTTCCCCCCGAACGCGAGCTCGCCGACCGTCTGCAGGTCAGCCGCACCTCCGTCCGCCAGGCGATCGTCGCCCTCGAGGTCCAGGGGCTCATCGAGGTCCGGCACGGCGGTGGCAACTACCTGCTGCGGGATCGCCTCGAACCCGAGCCGATGGAGAATCTCCTGGCCCGCAAGCGGCGGCTCCCGGAGATCCTCGAGGCGCGTGACGCGGCCGAGACCAAGCTGGCGTCCCTCGCCGCCGAGCGCCGTACGGCCGCGGACCTCGCCGCCATCGACGCCGCCCTGGCCGCGATGCGGGCCGCCATCGAACGCGGCGAACTCGGCGTCGACGAGGACGAGCGGTTCCACGGCGCGGTCATCGCGGCGGCGCGCAGCCCCCTGCTCGCCGACTTCATGATCCACCTGTCCCGGGAGATCGCCGAGAGCCGGCGCGAGTCCCTGCGCCAGCCCGGCCGCCCGGCGAACTCACTGCACCAGCACGAGAAGGTCGCCGACGCCATCCGCGCCGCCGACCCCACCGCCGCGGCCGCCGCCATGCACCACCACGTCCAGAGCGTCGGCGACGTCAAACTCCTGAACTGGTCCCCCGAGCGCTGACCGGCCCGGGGCGGGCCGGGGCGGGCCGGGGCGGGCCGGGGCGGGCCGACATACTGCGCCCTTCCGGCTAAATATCGAATCCGGCTCGACGCCGAGGAGCTGGTTCGGTCGATCAAGAACGTCGTCGCGATTCCGCTTTGGTGAAGCTCGCGAGCCTCAACCGCGCCCCCGCTGGCGGCCGCCCTCAACTGGTGGCCCTCGGGATGCCCGCCATCACGGACGCACCGCCCCCACCACAAGCACGAATCGGTCCGGCGCTTGCCGCGGCGGCGTCCCACCCGGACAGTCTTTTGCGGCCTTGTCATCACAGCCGGGGCTGTCCACCGCCCGGCGGAGGACGAAATCCAGAGTCAAAGGACTGAGACGAAAGATGAAGACAACCCAGAGTCCGACGTGCGTGTTCTGCTCCATCGTTGCTGGCAAGGCGCCCGCCTCGATGGTCCGCGAGTGGCCCGACGCGATCGCGTTTCGGCCGCTGGACCCGGTCACGCCGGGGCACGTGCTGGTGATCCCACGCGAGCACGTCGCCGACGTCGGAACCGACCCGGCCGTGTCGGCCATCACGATGGCCGCTGCTGCCGAACTCGCCGCAGAACTGCCGTCCGCGAACGTCATCACCAGCCGGGGTGCTGCGGCAACCCAGACGGTGTTCCACCTGCACCTGCACGTGGTGCCCAGGGAGCACGGCGACGGCCTACCGCTGCCCTGGACCCCCCAGCACGCCGCCGCGCAGCGCGTGTCGACCTGAACCACCCCAACACGAACGACGCGGTCGTCGACCGCTGAAGTCGCCGACGCACAACCACGGACCCCGGGGCAACAAGCCCCGGGGTCCGCTCTTTGCCAGAAATCCTTAGTTCGGAAAGCGTCTGGGCGGTCGAGTGGCTCATGGAACAGGCCATCCGCTGGATCAACGACCCCGATACCGATGCCGCTTACGTGAAGGTCATGCGCCGGCACCTGGACGACGCGGCGCGCCTGCTGGAGGCATTAGTCAGCTCCGCTTCCACCCTTCCCAGGCGGTGAACGCGATCGCGAAACGGGACGAACGCATCCCTGCCTCTCGATGGCATCCCCTTCACCGAGCGATCCGTCCGGGCCGAATGGGACACCCTCAGTTCGTTTACGCGGGGCGCGAGTTGTTAGCGTGCGTCTTCATCCAAGGCACGAAAGTCAGGCGGGCAGGTGGACAAGGTTCTCGTCGCGGGCATCTCCGGAGCCGGGAAGACGACGCTCGCACGGAGGCTGTCCGAACGGTACGGCCTGCCGCGCTATGAACTGGACGCGCTGCACCACGGCCCCGGCTGGGTCAAACGCCCGGAGTTCGAGTCCGACGTGAAAGAGTTCAGTGCGCGGGATCGCTGGGTCACCGAGGACCAGTATCACCGGGCACTCGGCGACCTGCTGTGGGAACGCGCCGACACGGTCATCTGGCTGGACCTGCCTCGCCGTACGGTGATGTGGCGGGTCATCCGACGCTCCATCGCCCGGTCCATCACGAGACGTCCGCTATGGAACGGCAACCGGGAGAGCTTCCGCGACTGGCTCGACGCCGACCACCCCATCCGCTGGGCCTGGACGCAGTTCGACCGCCGCCGGCGAGAGACCACCGAACGCGCCACCCGCCACCAAGCTGTGACCGTAATCCACCTGCGCACCGCCCGCCAAGCCCGCCGCTGGCTCGCCGCCGAATGGACCGACGGCTGATCAGGCGAGGCTTCGCACACGGCAGGCCGCCGACGGCAGGAGTCAGCCGTTCAGAAACACGTCGTCGATGGACGCCGCTACCGCCGCGCGCCTGAGCCATACATCGAGCTGCTCCAGATCCGTGCACTCTCCGACACGAGCACGGGCATCTTCCGGCACCTCGAACCCTTGGGCGTCAAGAACGATCAGGATGGCCCGAGCTCGGCCTTCCGCCTTGCCACGACCGAAATGTTCCTTGGCGAAGGGGCTGTAGACAGGCCAGTGTTCCGTAGGCACGCTCAGCCGAACAGTTCGTCGACGGTCTGGACGACTCCGGCCTTCTTGAGCCACGCATCGATCTCCTGGAGGTCCGTGCATGCACGGACGCGGACACGAGCGCTCTCCGGAACCTCGATGCCCCGCGATTCCAGAACCGTCAGGACGGCGTGAACTCCTTCTTCTGTGCGGCCTTCTTCGCGGCCTTCCGCCTTGCCGCGGCCGAAGTGTTGCTTTGCGAAGGGGGTGTAGACGGGCCAGGACGTAGAAGACACGAGCTCCTCCAGGATGCGTCGGACCGCGTCCGCGGCCATATTGTAAGCGTACTCAAGGTATTGCGGAGCGTCACCGGACTCAACCAGTTCTAGCGCGTCGACGAACGCCTTCAACACTGGCTCACGCCGACCGTGCATCATCACCCCCATCGCGGCCAGCTCGGGATGGGCCGCAGCCTCGACCGGGTCGGTGATGACCGGGACGTCGTTCGGGCCGAGCACTACGGCCCGGAAGACGTAACCGGGCAGTTCGGTCGCGATCGGCTCGGCGAAGTACGTGGCCGCTCGCGGGTCTGGGCACACGCAGAGCACAGTCACCGGTCGACGCAGCATCAGCCACAGCTGCGCCGCGTACCGTGGTAGCTGCCGTCGCTTTGACGCGGACTTCGCCTGCTGGACTTCCACGATGATCCCGTGCCGTGTCTCCTGAGGAGGGCCGACTGTGATCACCGTGTCCGGCTGGAAGTCCTGCGACGGCCGATCGTTGAAGTTGTTCGACTCCACTTGCACCGGCGCGGCCTCGGGCACCTCGACGATGCCCTTCAGGTCGCGAAGGACCTCCACGGCGAATTCCGGGTGCTCGCGGAACATACCGTTGATCGCGTCATGTTGGGGGGACGGCATGTCACGGAACGCTACAGGACGATCGCTATACGTGACTCGCTTTTTCGAACTTCGATTCGAACCGACCCCGGGCAAGGGTCAGAACATCACGGACATGAAGGTGTCGACGTCGTGGAAGCCGACGCGGCGGTAGGTGGCGCGGGCCGGGGTGTTGAAGTCGTTGACGTACAGCGTCACCGCGGGGGCGATCGAGCGCAGCGCCTCGGCGACGACCGTGGCCATGCCGTGCACGGCGTACCGGCGTCCGCGCAGCTCCGGGTGGACCCACACGCCCTGCACCTGGCAGGCGTACGGGGTGACGGCGCCGATCTCGGCCTTGAACACGACGCGGCCGTCCTCGATGCGCGCGAAGGCGCGGCGGGCGCGGATGAGCTCGGCCACGCGCGCGCGGTACAGCACTCCCCCGTCGCCCGACTGCGGGGAGACCCCGACCTCCTCGGTGAACATCGCGACGCAGGCCGGGTACAGGATGTCGAAGTCGTTCATGGTGACGCGGCGCACGGCCGGGTCGGGCTCGACTGGCGGCGGCGCCACGGTCGACATCACCGGCTGCGCGGCGCGGACGGCGCGGGGCGAGCCCCAGGACGGGCGCAGGGCGTTCCACATCTCGGTGACCGTGGGCACCGGGCCGACGATGGAGGAGCAGCGGCGCCCTTGGGAGCGGGCGCGGTCGGCGAAGTGGCGGGCGGCCTCCCGGTCGGCCGCGACCGGGACGAGGTTGGCGCCTGAGTAGCAGAGGGACGTCAGGCGGCCGCCGCGGTGGAATCCCCAGACCTCGGCGCCGAGCCGTCCCGGGTCGACGCCGGCGGCGTACACGCGGGATCCGACGAACACGTTGGAGACGGGATCGGCGTCCAGGATCTCCAGCACTGCGTCACGGTGGCGGTCGTCCAGGAGGCGCACCGGGGACGTGCGCAGCATCGGACTCACGTTGTCTCCCGGGCTGTGGATCCGGTCTTCGGTGACGCGGATCGCCGTGACGACACGTTAGCTCCGCTCACCCTGTAAGGGTACGGGAGGCTCCCGCCAAGATCGGCAACCAGGTCCGGCACGCCGCCGTTCCCGACAGAACGCGAAGGACCCCCGGCCGGAGCCGGGGGTCCTCACGACCAGATCAACGGGATCCGCGCGTCACCGGGTCACGGACGGCCGATGAGCGGGCGGGCGGGCACCTTCGGGGCGATCGACCGGGACGCGCTGTCGGTCGGGACCGGGTCCGGAAGCGCCTTGCAGGTCACGTCCGGTCCGCTGCCCGGCTTGTTCTTGGGCAGCGCGCCGGTGCTCAGGTAGGCCGCGACCTTGTCGTCGAGGCACGCGTTGCCGTTGAGGGTGTTGGCGTGGGTCTTGCCGCCCAGCTCGGCGACCAGGCGGGAGGGCAGCAGCTTGTGCATCTCCACGCCGCCCGGGTACGGCGTCGCCGCGTCGAGGGTGGACTGGACGAGGAGCGCGGTGGCCATGCCCTTGGCCTTGATCTTCAGCGCCGGGCCGCCCTGGAACGGCCAGTACGCGATCGGCGCGTTGAACCAGACGTTGCTCCAGGTGTTGAAGTGGTAGCCCTGCTTGTAGAGCTTGGCGGCGTCGTTGTGCCACTTGCTCCAGCTGCGGGGCCACTTCGCGTCCGCCGCCTGGACGGCGTTGTAGACCGCGAAGCCGTTGTCGTCGGCGGTCTGGATGTAGTTCGTGTAGAGCCCGACGAGCCCGGAGGCGTCGTTCTTGGTGGCGAACGCCGAGAACGCGTCGGCGACCGGCTGGTACCAGCCGGTGCTGTAGCCGGCGTTGAGGAAGGTGTCGTCGAGCTCGTCACCGCCGAGCTTGCCGCCGATCGGCTTGGCGAAGGCGGCGGCGCGGACGCTGTAGTACTTCTTCTCCACCGCCGCCTCGGTCGTGCCGAGGTGGTAGCGCGAGTCGTACTTGGCGATCCAGCCGAAGACGAACTTGATGTTCCGCTCGAACGCCTTGTCCTGCGACAGCTGCGCGTCGTACCAGACCTCACGGACGTCGACGTTGCCGTCGAGCACCATGTGCTTCACGCGCTTGGGGAAGAGCGTGCCGTACGTCGCGCCGAGGTAGGTGCCGTACGAGAAGCCGTAGTAGCTGATCGTCTTCTGGCCCAGGGCGGCGCGGATGGCGTCGATGTCGCGGGCCGCGTCGGTGGTGCGCAGGTGCGGCAGCAGCCAGCCGTACTTCTTGGCGCAGTCCTTGGCGTACGCCTTGGACCTGGCCTTCCAGGCCGCCTCCGCCTTCGCCGAGTTGGGGACGTAGTCCTTGCGGATCGGGTCGGAGTAGTGCGGGTCGCAGGTCAGCGCCGGCTTGCTGAGTCCGACCCCACGCGGGTCGAACCCGATGATGTCGTACTGCGCCGGGATCTCCTTGTGGCCCACCCCGGTGAACCAGCTCGCGAGCGAGCCGGCGAGGTACAGGCCGCTGCCGCCGGGACCGCCGGGGTTGGCGATCAGAGCGCCCTTGTAGTGCTTGGTGTCGGTGTGCTTGAGCCGCGACACCGCGATCGAGATCTTCTTGCCCTTCGGGTGCCGGTAGTCCAGCGGCACCGTGAGCTGCCCGCACTCGGCCTTGGCGAGGGAGGGCTGGTCGGTCGGGCACTTCGACCAGGCGATCTTGGCGGCGGCCTGCCCCGTCTCCGCCTGCGCCGGTACGGCCACCGCCGCGCCGGAGAGTCCGACGCCCGCCGCAGCGGTGATGACCACGAGTCTCTTCACATGACCCCCTTGCGCACGGGCTCACGAACGGGCCCGCACTGGTAGGAATGCGAAGAATTGTTGCGCTAGGGAGAAAAGGGACGGAAGAGACTCAAGCAACCGTTGTTGGATCGTGACGGCTCGACCGTTGCGGCCGCCGAAAAGTGCCGTCCCCGGCGACCGGAACGGCCACCGGGGACATCGACCGGAATCGCCGGGTACGCCGGCGTCAGCGCCTCACGGCCGGCGCAGCACCGGCGGGAACCGGTCCGTGGTCAGCTCGCGCGCCGCCACGGTGGACGGCGGCACGGGTTCCGGAAGGCGCGCGCAGTGCGACTGGTTCGCCGGAAGGGCTCCGGTCGCGAGGTAGGCGGCGAACTTGTCGTCGACGCAGGCGTTGCCGCGTTCCACGACGCCGTGCGTCCGGCCGCCGTCCTCGATCACCAGGCGGGATCCCTTGAGCCGCCGGTTCATCTCCAGCCCGCCCGCGTACGGGGTCGCGGCGTCGTCGGTCGCCTGGAAGAGCAGGACGGGAGGCAGGGCCGACACGCCGCCGATGTCGATCGGCCGGCCCGCCCTGGCCGGCCAGAAGGCGCACGGCGCGTTGTACCAGGCGTTGGACCACGTCTCGAACCGGTACCCCTGGGCGTACAGCCTCCGGTTGTCCTGACGCCACCGGGCCCAGTCCCGGGGCCACGCGACGTCGGTGCACTGCACGGCGTTGTAGACGGCGTAGCCGTTGTCGTCCGTCGTCGCGCCGAACGTCGTGTAGGCGTTGATCAGCGGTGCCGTGTCACCGGCCTTGTAGCGGGCCAGGGCGCTCGCCAGGAGCGGCCAGTACGACCCGAGATCGATGTACCCGGCGACCAGGAAGGCGTCGTCGAGTTCGTCGGCGCCCACGATGCCCCCTGCCGGAACGGCCCTGAGCTTCTCCTGGGTCGCGTCGTAGAAGTCGCGGACCGCCCGCTGGGTGGTGCCGAGGTGGTAGATCGCGTCGTACTTGGCGATCCAGCCGAAGAGCGCGTCGATGTTCCGCTCGAACGTCCGATCCTGGTCGAGGTTGTCGTCGTACCAGACGCCGCTCGGCCGGACGTTGCTGTCCAGCACCATGCGCCGGACCCGGGTCGGGTACAGCGTGGCGTACACCGCGCCGAGGTACGTCCCGTACGACGCCCCGAAGTAGTTGAGCCTTCTCTCGCCCAGCGCGACGCGGATGGCGTCCATGTCCTCGACGGTGTCGATCGTCCGCATGTGCGGCAGCACCGACCGGTACTTCTGCCCGCAGGCCGCGGCGTAGGCCGCCGACTTCCGCAGCCAGGTCGCCTCGATCGGCCCCGTACGCGGGACGTAGTCGGGCCGTACGGGCTTGAAGTAGCCCGTGTCGCAGCTGAGCGCGGGACTGCTGCCGCCGACGCCGCGCGGGTCGAACCCGACCACGTCGTACGCGGCCTTGAGGTTCGCCGGCAGCCGGCTCGCGACGCGCAGCGCGAAGTCGCGGCCCGCGCCGCCGGGTCCGCCCGGGTTGACCACCAGTGCGCCCTGGTAGCCGGTCGTCCCGGTGTGCCTGGCCCGGGACAGGGCGAGGGTGATCTGCGGACCGCGGGGAACGGCATGGTCGAGCGGCACCTTCAGCGTGGCGCACTCGAGTCCGCTGAGGCTCTCCTCGGCGCACGGCGACCAGGTCAGGCCCGCGGCGGGCTGGGCAGGACGCGCCTGCGCCGTGAGCGGCGCGAGGCTCAGCACGACCAACCCGGCTCCGGCGGCGGCCGACGTGATGGCAAGCTTGTTCACGTAACCCCTTTCACACGGGGAGCGCAGGAGCTCCCCGCCGTGCGTGACGCACGATGGTGGTGATTCCGGAAAGCGGCCGGGAGGGGCGCGGCCATGACCGGCCAGGTCAGAGCGCCGCCGCGAACTGCGAGAGCCCCCGGTCGGCCTGACCGGGGGCTCTCGAGACTTTAGTCAGTGAGAGCTACTTCGCGATCGCCGCCGCGTCGGCTTTCCCGGAAGTCGCGGCGGCGCTGCCCGGTACGGGCAGCGGCGGGGCGTCGCACCGCGCGTCCGCGCCGGGCCTGTTCGGCGGCAACGCGCCCCAGCCCAGGTAGGCGGAGACGAGGTTGTTCGCGCAGGTGTCACCGTTCGGGGTCAGCGCCACGCCGTGGTTGATCCCGCCGTTCTCGACCAGCAGGCGGGAGTTCGGGAAGCGCTTGTGCACCTCGACGCCACCGGCGTACGGGGTGGCCGCGTCGTTCGTGGCCTGGACGATGAGGATCGGCGGCAGGCCCTTCTTGCCCTTGATGTTCACCGGCGTGCCGCCGGGCACCGGCCAGTACGCGCACGGCGCGTTGTACCAGGCGTTGCCCCAGGTCAGGAACTTGTTGCCCTGCTTGTAGAGCCGCCAGTTGTCGCGGTCCCACTTCTTCCAGTCGGTGGGCCACTGCCGGTCCACGCACTGCACGGCGTCGTAGACCGCGTAGTTGTTCTGGGTGAGGAAGTCATTGGTGGGGAAGCCGCCCCACGCGTCGAGCAGCGGCTGCGCGTCGTGCTTGACGAAGTAGTCCGACAGCGCCTGCGCGTGGTCGGTCCAGGTGTAGTCGCGGTAGGCGTCGGCCTGGAACGTGTCGTCGAACTCGTCCGGGCCGAGCTGCCCGTTGACCGGGGTCTTGGCGAGCACCGCGCGGACCTTGTAGTAGTTCGCCTTCACCGCGTCGTGCGTCGCGCCGAGGTGGTACACCGAGTCGTACTTGGCGATCCAGGTCAGGAAGGTCTCGAAGCGCTTCTGGAAGGCGACGTCCTGGTCGAGGTTGTCGTCGTACCAGACCCCGCTGGGCCGTACGACGCTGTCCAGCACCATCCGGCGCACGTGGGTCGGGAACAGCGACGCGTAGACCGACCCGAGGTACGTCCCGTAGGAGTAGCCGTAGTAGCCGATCTTGTGCTGGCCGAGCGCGGCACGGATGGAGTCCATGTCGCGCGCCCAGTTGGCGGAGGTCATGTACTTCAGCGCCGAGCCGTAACGGCGGCCGCAGTCCTGTGCGTACGCCTTCGCCTTCGCCCGCCAGGCCAGCTCCTCCTTCTTGGAGGCCGGTGCGTAGTCGGGGCGGGCCTTGCCGGGCGCCTGGAAGGACGGGTCGCAGATGATGCCCTTGCCGGTGCCGTCGATCGAGCTGGCGCCGACGGCGCGCGGGTCGAAGCCGATCCAGTCGTACGTCGCGCCGACGGACGTCGGCAGGCCGTACGTGCCCTTGGCGAAACGGGTGGGCAGGTCGCGGCCGTGCCCGCCCGGCCCGCCTCGGTTGAGCAGCACGATGCCCTGGTAGTGCCGGGTATCGGTCGCCTTGGCGCGCGTCAGCGCGAGCGTGATCTGCCGGCCGTGCGGGTGGGCGTAGTCGAGCGGAACCTTCAGCGTGCCGCACTCCAGGCCCTGCAGATTCTTGCCCTCGATCGGGTCGTTGGCCGGGCACGGAGTCCACGCGACTCCGGCGGCCACGGCCTGCGCGGACTCTCCCGCCGGGGTCGGCGTGGGCGTCGCCTGTCTCCCGGCGGCTCCCGCCGGCCCCACTCCGATGAGGGCCAGGCCGGTCGCGACCGTGACCACTACGAGCTTCTTCACTTGTCCCCTCCTCCGCGCGGACTCCCCACTGAGCCCCGCAATTCGGTGGATGCCGGGGCATTGTGCGCGTGCGGCGGGTAGGGCGATCAAGACCTGCGAATCAAGGATGCCGAATCGTGACAAATACGGAAAAATCCGCTTGGGCGGCGGACGAGGTGATTCATCGTTAGATCGGAAAAGGTGACGGCCCTCCCGGAGCAATTCCGGAAGGGCCGTAAAAGGCGTGTGTAAGGACGTCAGGAGACGGTGACGTCGGCGCCCGGGCCGTCGCCGGTGACGTCGATGCCCATCTCCTCCGCGATGCGGACGGCCTCCTCGATGAGGGTCTCGACGATCTGCGACTCGGGCACGGTCTTGACGACCTGGCCCTTCACGAAGATCTGGCCCTTGCCGTTGCCGGAGGCGACGCCGAGGTCGGCCTCGCGGGCCTCGCCCGGGCCGTTCACCACGCAGCCCATGACGGCGACCCGGAGCGGCACCGGGAAGTCCTTCAGCGCGGCCGTGACCTCGTCGGCCAGGGTGTAGACGTCGACCTGCGCACGCCCGCAGGAGGGGCAGGAGACGATCTCCAGGCCGCGCTCGCGGAGGTTCAGCGACTCCAGGATCTGGATGCCGACCTTGACCTCCTCGACCGGAGGCGCCGACAGCGAGACCCGGATGGTGTCGCCGATGCCCTCGGCCAGCAGCGCACCGAACGCCACCGCCGACTTGATCGTGCCCTGGAACGCCGGGCCCGCCTCGGTCACGCCGAGGTGCAGCGGGTAGTCGCACCGGGCGGCGAGCTGCCGGTACGCGTTGATCATCACGACGGGGTCGTTGTGCTTGACCGAGATCTTGATGTCCCGGAAGTCGTGCTCCTCGAACAGCGAGCACTCCCACAGCGCCGACTCCACGAGCGCCTCGGCGGTCGCCTTGCCGTACTTCTCCAGCAGGCGTTTGTCCAGGGAGCCAGCGTTCACGCCGATGCGGATCGGCACGCCCGCGTCCTTGGCGGCCCGGGCGATCTCGCCGACCTTGTCGTCGAACTTCTTGATGTTGCCCGGGTTGACCCGCACCGCCGCGCAGCCCGCTTCGATCGCGGCGAAGACGTACTTCGGCTGGAAGTGGATGTCGGCGATCACCGGGATCTGCGATTTGCGGGCGATCGCGGGCAGCGCGTCGGCGTCGTCCTGGGACGGCACCGCCACCCGTACGATCTGGCAGCCGGACGCGGTCAGCTCGGCGATCTGCTGCAGTGTCGCGTTGACGTCGGCGGTGAGGGTCGTGGTCATCGACTGGACCGAGACCGGAGCGTCACCGCCGACCGGCACCGACCCGACCATGATCTGGCGCGACTTACGGCGCGGAGCGAGAGGCCTGGGCTTGGCCTGCGGAATTCCAAGATCGACGCTCATCGGCAACGCGGCGCGGAGCCCATGCCCCGTACGCCGCGCCCTCCTTCCAGTGGGTGCTCGGCAGTGATACCAAGCCTAGGCAACTGGCGGGGATGCTGCACACGCCAGGGCCTATTGGGGAAGTTTGAGGGGATTTATTAGGTCGGCAAGGATCAACAGAACACCTAGACCCACCAGCAGGACGACGAACGCGTACGTCACGGGCATGAGCTTGGTCAGGTCGACCGGGCCCGGATCGGGCCGGGCGCGCAGGCGGAAGATCCACGCCTTGATCCGTTCGTAGCAGACGACCGCCAGATGGCCGCCGTCCAGCGGGAGCAACGGGATGAGGTTGAGCAGCCCGACGAACAGGTTGAGCGACGAGACCAGCAACAGGAACATGCCGATCTTCGTGCGCCAGGTGTCGCCGGAGGCGAACACCTGGCCCGAGACCTCGGCTCCGCCCACGACGCTGCCCGCCTGGCCGCCCGGAGTGTTCGCCCGCTCGCGGGAGAACAGCTTCGGGATCGCCTTCGGGATGCCGACGACGATGCCGCCGATGGAGCCCGCCATCTGGCCGGTGAACCGGCCCGCGAAACGCAGCGACGCCACGGGCCCCAGGGTGCGGATGCGCGGAGCCGGTTCCACCCCGAGATAGCCGTGCCCGTCCGACCGCCCGATCCGGGCCCGCACGGTGATCCGGGATCCGTGCCGCTCGACCACGACCGGCACGGCGGTGCCCGGCGGGGTCCGCTGGATCAGGCCGGACAGGCCGTTCCACTCTCGCACGGGCGTCCCGGCGAACGAGACGATGCGGTCGCGCGGTCGCAGGCCCGCCGCCGAGGCCGGCGAGACCGGATCTCGGGCCGTGCAGACGCCACCGCTCGCCGGGACACACGGCGAGACCCTGTGTACGCGGGTGGTGGCGTCCCTGCCGTCCGGGACGCCCACCGCCGCCGCGAGGACGACCAGCAGCACGAACGCGAGGACGATGTTGACCACAACGCCCGCCACGATGACGATCGCCCGCCGCAGCGCCGGCTGGCGGTAGAACGCCCGCGACTCGTCGGCGGGCGCGACCTCCTCCAGCGGGGTGTACCCGACGATCTTCACGAAGCCGCCGAGCGGGATGCCCTTGACCCCGTACTCCGTCTCGCCCCGGCGACGCGACCACAGGGTCGGGCCGAAACCCACGAAGAACTGCGTCGCCTTCATGCCGAAGCGCTTGGCCGTCATGAGGTGCCCCGCCTCGTGCAGCACCACCGAGAGGAGCAGTGCGAGGATGAAGGCCAGCGCTCCGAGCAGATAGGTCAACCAGACGTCAGCTCCCGTGCCCGGGTCCGCGCCCATCGATCGGCGGCGAGCACGTCGTCGACGGTGAGCCCGCCGCCCGGATCGTCCCTGATCAGAGGGTCCGGACCGTTCGTGTGCTCGGACACTACCCGCGAGACCGTATCCACAATCGCCGGGAACGCCAGCCTTCCGGCGAGAAAGGCGGCGACGCACTCCTCATTCGCGCCGTTGTAGACCGCGGGCGCCGTTCCCCCGGCCTCGCCGACCTCCCGGGCCAGCCGTACGGCGGGGAACGCCTCGTCGTCCAGCGGGAAGAACTCCCACGTGGACGCCCGCGACCAGTCGAGGGCGGGCGCGGCGTCGGGCACCCGGTCGGGCCAGCCGAGGCCGAGGGCGATCGCCAGGCGCATGTCCGGCGGGCTCGCCTGCGCGATCGTCGACCCGTCCGCGAACTCCACCATCGAGTGGACGATCGACTGCGGATGCACGACCACCGCAATCCGGTCGAACGGCACGTCGAACAGCAGGTGGGCCTCGATGACCTCCAGACCCTTGTTGACGAGCGTCGCGGAGTTGACCGTGACCAGCGGCCCCATCGCCCACGTGGGATGGGCGAGGGCCTGCTCGGGCGTGACGTCGGCCAGCTCGGCACGCGTCCGCCCCCGGAACGGCCCGCCGCTGGCGGTGACGACCAGCCGGCGCAGCTCGCCGCGGCTCCCTCCGCGCAGGCACTGGGCCAACGCGGAGTGCTCGGAGTCGACCGGCACGATCTGACCCGGCTTGGCCCGGCGCTTGACCAGCGGACCGCCGACGATGAGCGACTCCTTGTTCGCCAGGGCGAGCGTACGCCCGGCGTCGAGGGCGGCCAGCGTGGAGCTCAGGCCGGCCGCGCCGTCCACGGCGTTGAGCACGACATCGCACGGCCAAGCGGCGACCTCGGCGATCGTGCCCGGCCCGGCGAGGAGCCTGGGCAGGCGATAGTCCCCCGAGGAGTAGCCCCGTTTCTGGGCCTCGGCATAGAGCGCGAGCTGCAGGTCCTCGGCCACCGACCCCTTCGCGACGGCGACCACGTCGGGCCGCAGGTCGAGGACCTGACGGGCGAGCAGGTCGACCCGGCCTCCCCCGGCGGCCAGCCCGGCCACCCGGAAGCGGTCGGGGTTGCGGCGGATCACGTCGATGGCCTGGGTGCCGATCGACCCGGTCGAACCGAGGATCACGACATCTCTGCGGGCGGCTGCGGACGGGCTGTCGTCAGGCATCACGCCCCCATTGTCCCCTGCCCCGAACCACCCCCGACCGACCACCACCCGACACCCACCGCCGCCTGCCAAAGCCGCCGCCCCCCACCTCCACCGAACGACCGACGCCCGCTGCGCGCCTCCACCCGGGCTCCGCCAACGGCCCACCACAGCCCAACGGCCGACGCCCACCGCAGCCCAACGGCCGACGGCGGTCGGCCGCCGATGCGCCCCGGCGGCCGATCGCGATAACGCCGCGAACCGGAGCACGCCGTTCATATGGCAATTTCTCTCCGTAGTCAAGTGAACACGCTTCGCGCTAGGGTTCCGGCCAAGTCTCTCGATCGCGGCCGTTTCCCCGTGGCGACCGCAGAAGGGCACAAGGGTCATGAAGAACTCCCCTCGCGTCGCGGCCGCGTCAGCGGCGGTCGGCGCGCTCCTGGCGGTCCCCCCGGCCCACGCGGCACAGGCCGATCCGGCACGCCCCGCCTTCCGCGCGGCGGCCTCCTCCGGCGCCGGCCGTACCGGCTCCCATCCCGTACGCGCGGGGCTCAGGGCGCCGCGCCGCGGCCACCCTGGTGCGTCCTTCGGTCGCGGCCGGACAACGATCCCGGACCTCGCCGGCGCGCCATCCCTCCCCGCACGTTCCGGGGCTCCCGCCCTCGGTGACCAGGACGTTCCTCCGGCCGTCCACCCGATGGCGGCGTCCCAAGTCGCCCGCGATCGGCTCGAGCGCTGGTGGACGCCCGACCGCATGCGCCGCGCGAACCCGTTGGACGACCTCGCCGCCATCCCGTTGACCTGGCGGCCCGTTCCCGCCGGACGCCCGTCCGCGACGCCGGCGACGAAGCCGTCCACCGGGGCCGCCTGGGTCTCCGGCGGCAAGGTGGCGCAGACCACCGGCCGGGTGTTCTTCACCTACCAGGGACACCCGGCGTCGTGCTCGGGCAACGCGGTCACCAGCGCGAACCAGAGCACGGTCATCACCGCGGGGCACTGCGTGCGGCTCGACGGGGCCTGGCACACCGACTGGGTGTTCGTGCCCGGCTACCACGACGGTCAGGCGCCTTACGGGAAGTGGACCGCCATGCGGACGCTCACCACGGCCCAGTGGGAGGCGCGTGAGGACCTCGACTACGACGTCGGCGTCGCCACCGTGGCCCCGCTGAACGGCCGCAGGATGACCGCTGTGGTCGGCGGCCAGGGCATCGCGTTCAACCAGAGCCGCCACCGGCCGATGCACGCCTTCGGCTACCCCGCCGGGGCCCCGTACGACGGATCCAAGCTGACCTACTGCAGCGGAGCCCCCAAGGACGACCCGGGCAAGACCCACGACCTCGGGCTGACGTGCAACATGACCTCCGGTTCCAGCGGCGGTCCCTGGTTTCTGGGCTTCGACGAGAAGACCGGCGTCGGCACGCAGAACTCCGTCAACTCCTTCAAGTACGACGCGATGCCGAACGTCATGTTCGGGCCGTACTTCGGCACCGCCATCCAAGCCCTCTACGACAAAGCACAGAACACCTGATCGAGGGCATCGCTTTACGCCAAGTCACGATGCGGCCACGCATGGTCCTGCAAACTTTCGATCCATGCCCACGTCCGCCCGCATCGTCTGCGCCATGTCCACCATCGGAGCCCTTCTCGGCACGCTCGGCACCGGGGCACCCGGCCCCGCGCCGGGCGTGGCGGGCGTGACCGACCACGTGATCGCCGCCAAGCGGTCGGCGATCCTCCGGTACTGGACCGTACGGCGAATGCTGCGCGCCGTGACCCCGCCCGACCGGCCACGGCGCCGACCGCCGGTGGGCCCGCCGCCGGCGAGCCCACCCGTCACGGCCGCCGTCGGCGCTCCCGCCGGCTCCCCCTTTGGCGCCGCGGGCCGGCGGGCGACCGCCCCGGCACCGCGCCCGCACACCACCGCCACAGACGGACAGGCCACCACCGCCACCCCGGACCGACAGTCCGCCACCACGGCGACCCCGAACAGGCACACCGCCACCGCGCCGGACCGGCACATCGCCACCAGACCGATCCCGCGCTCGGCGGCCACCATGACGGTCCTCCGCCCGGCCGCCACCGCGCCGGTCCGGGGCACCACCGGCACGCTGGACCAGCTCGCCATCACCATGACGATCCCGCACCCGTACGCCGCCACCGCGCCGGACCGGCACACCGCCGCCACGACGGCCCTCCGCCCGCACGCCGTCACGACGGCGATCCCACACTCGGCGGCCACCACGACGATCCTCCGCCCGGCCCCCACCGCGCCGGGCCGGAATACCAACGGCGACCCGGGCTGGCAGGGCGCCGCCATGACCGACCGGCGGGCCGTCGACACCGCGGACCGGCGCACCGTCCATGGTGCTCCCGGTTCGCCCTGGAGTTCTTCCGGCGCGGTGCGGGCCACGACCGGCAAGGTGTTCTTCACCATCAACGGCGGCGACTACGTCTGCTCGGCGGGCACCATCGCCGGCGCCAACCGCGACCTCGTCATCACGGCCGGGCACTGCGTGCAGGACGCGGCGGGGGCCTGGGCCCGCAACTGGCTCTACGTCCCCGGATACGACCAGGGCCGTCGGCCGTACGGCGCGTTCACCGCCCGGCACCTGTTCGTGCCGACCGCCTGGTCCGGACGGCATGACGAGAACAATGACGTCGCGATCGTGGCGCTGGCCGCGGCCGGCGCCCGCCACGTCGCCGACGTGGTCGGCGCCCAGACCGTCGCGTTCGACCAGCCGCGGGGCGCCGTCGTCTACGGCTTCGGCTATCCCACCGGCGGCCACTATGACGGTGAGCGGCTGGCCTACTGCAGCGGCCGGACCTATCCCGACCGCCATCGGCTCACGCAGGACCAGGGCCTGCGCTGTGACATGTCCGAGGGGGCGAGTGGCGGCCCGTGGCTGGCCGGTTTCGACCCCGTGACCGGCAGGGGCGTGGTCACCTCGGTGAACAGCTTCAAGTACTCCGACGACCCGGCGACGATGTACGGCCCGTATTTCGACGCGGCCGTCCGCCGGGTGTACGAACAGGCCCAGCACTCGTGAACGCGGAAGGTTGAACGGCGCGTCAGGTGTTGTTCTTGTGCCAGAGCCGTTTCATCGTCTCCTGCGCCTCGCCAGGCGAGTCGAAGATGCGCGGTGCGCGGTCCAGCACGGTCTTCAGGTCGTCAGCGGAGCAGACCCATATCCCTTTCGCCGTCGCGAAGGGCCGGTTCGTCATCCCCGGCACGCAGACGACCGCCAGGACGGGCTTTCGGCCTAGCGCGTGGGACAGCCGACGTGCCTGGTACGCGGCCTGCCCGGTGGGGTTCTTGGGCAGCACACGACGTCCGACCCGCATGGTGTCGCCGTCGACGGCCACCTCACCGTGCCCGGTCTTCACCTCGACGGCCGCGGCACCGCAGCCCGCGGTGAAGACCACCGCGTCACAATCGCCTCCCCTGTCACCGAGCATGATGCCGTACGCTGCCGCGATCGAGCCGGTACGCCGGATCACCGCCCGTACGTCCCGCTCGGAGCGCGCGCCGATCGCGGCCTTGCCCGCCTGCCGCAGGACCCGCCGGGAACGGGTCCAGGTGTACCAGCAGCCGCCGGCCGCGGCCGCCGCCACGACGGCGGCCAGCGCCCGTAGCGGGGCCACGCCGGTGTACGCGACCCCGACGAGCGCGCCGATCGCGACGAGCGCCAGTACCACCGCGGCGGCCCCGTACAGAGCGCTCTCTCCCCGTCGCCGCCACATCTGCTGGGAGACGAAGCCGCCGGCCCGTCCGACCTCATACATTGGCGTTCGCTCGCTCGGGGAACAGCCAGCCGCGCAGGTCGGCCGCCGCCCGGGTCTGGATCAGTACGTGACCGGGGCCGTGGAACTCACCGACCCACAGCTCACCGGTGAGCACGGCCTTGAGCGGTCCGCCGAGCGGCCCGCTCTTCATCTTCATCCCCGCCGACCAGGCCACCAGGTGTCCAGAGTCGACGATCAGCTGCTCCCCTCGGGGGACTTCGATGTGCTCGATGCCTCCGCACGTGGCGAGGGCGACCTGGCCGATACCCGCAAGGCCGACGGCGGTCAGTCCCTCATGCATCAGAAGCGGGGTGGTCCCGGACGATCGGGTCGTGACATCCACCGTCGTGGCGTAGGCGAGGACCGAACCGGTTTGCGCCCTCAGCGGGCCCGTCTGACCGACATCGAGCACGGCGATGTCACCCGGGAACGGGGGCACCGCCCGTACCCAGCCTCCGCCGCGACGGCCGGCGGTGTACTTGGCGACGACCAGGGTCTGCTCGGCGAGCAGCTTGCGGGTCAGGCCCCTGGCCAGGCCGCCGCCGCCGAGCGTCGCGGTCACCGATACGTTCCCGGAGAGCGCGGCCATGGAGGATCGTTCGACGAAGACCGATTCGCCGGCCGCGAGCCGGCAGACGGCGGCGGCATAGGCCGGTCCACATGAGGTGTCGATGTGCAAGGTTCTCCTGGCTCGATCAGGCGCCGCGCGCTCGCTCGCGGCGCATCCGTTCGGCGTCGGCGCGGCGGGGGGTCGGCCGGCCCTTCGGTTGCCGCGGGTCTCGAGGGCCGCCGCCCGAGGCTCTCGTACGGCGTGCCCGCTCCGGTGACCGCCGGTCGAGACGGCGCCGCAGCGCCTTGATCCAGACGAGGCTCTGCGAAGTGCCGTCACGCGCCAGATCGCGGCTGCCGCGCACGACGGCCAGGACGAGCCCGGCGATGATGAAGTTCACCAAGGTCGCGAGGCCCGCCGCCTCTCCCCACGTGGCCGCCTGCCGGACGCTGCATCGGCTGGTGCCGAGCTCGCCGGGGCAGGCGCTGGGGATCATGACGATGAGCATGCCCACGATCGCGGCGATGGCACAGAGTACGGCGGTGGCGGTGAACCGGCCCACCGTCTTCTTCCAGCGGCGGTGCAGCCGCACGGTGGCGCGGATGGCCGCGGCCGCGGCGATCCCGGCCGCCGCGACGGCCGGCAGGTCCGCAGTCCCGAGATGAAGCTTGCCGCCGTACTCAAGGCGGAAGAGTCCCAGAGACACCCCGGCCAAGCCCAGTCCGAGGAGCACGATGATCGCGGCTTCCGTCGCGACCGCCCGCGATCGCACCGTCATATCCGCTGCCGCTCGTACCACTGGAGTTCCTGGGATCGCATGGGCATGGCCACGTACGCGACTCTGCTGTCCGGTTTGTTGACGCGCAGGTAGGCCTCGCCGGTGCCCAGATCGCGCAGTTCCTTGGCGGTGACGATGAACTCCTCCTTGACTGCGACAGTGCCCATCTCGACGGTCCTGCCGTTCTCGACTCGCTGGGACACCTGGCCGTTGTCGCGCATGCCGAGGAACTCGGCGCACTTCTCCGCGGACTCGGGCGACGACTGCGCCATGGCGATGAGCCAGTTGATGTTCTGCGTCAGCCGCGACCAGTCGTCGCCGTCGGCGTCGATCCAGTCCGTCGGTCCCTGCGTGCAGAGGATCATGTTGAACAGCGCCGACCGGACTCGCGACAGCATGTTCATCGCGATGTTCCGGTCGATGAAGTTCGCCTCGTCGACCACGATCAGCCGTGGCCGGTCCTTGGGCGCGCGGCCCTGGATGCGCTGTGCCGCGTAGACGGACAGGCGCTGCAGGGACGACGAGGAGAGGATCCTGGCCATGTCCGGCTGTCCGAGGGAGTTCAGCCCGACGTACGTGAGCCCATCGAGCCGGACGTCGATCATCTTCCGGCCGTCGCCGGGGATGAGGATGCGCCGTCCCGCCGTGGAGTCGTACAGGCCGGTCAGTTTGGTTCCGAAGCTGGCCGCCGACTTGGCCTCGTCCGGGCTCGGTGACAGGACGTTGGTGTACCGGTTCCTGCAGTAGCCGACGCCCTCCACGGCGTCGATCGCGATGACCCGCTCCTTGACGGCGTTCTTCATGGAGGTGCCCATCTCCATGATCTTGCCGAGCTCGAGCATCGTCGGCAGGTGGAAGCGGTCCGGCGCCATTTCGGCGGCCTGGTGGCAGAGCTGCACGACCTGCTGCAGGACCTTCCGGTTCAGCGCCTTCCAGTACGCGTCGTCGAACTCGACGAGCGACATGATCGTGTCGAACGCCTCGTCGGCGCTCATGTCGGCGAGCACGTTGAACCAGTACCTCGGGTCGTGATCGCCCAGCGCGATCTCCTGGAGCGGCACCCGGTTCATCGTGGAGTACGCGCGCAGGAAGTCGCGCAGGCCGCCCGGCTCGGTGTCCTCCTTCATGTCGATCACGGTGACGTCGAATCCCATGTCGAGCGCCGCACCGATGATCCACATGAGGGTGATGGTCTTTCCGCTGCCGGTGGACCCGACGACGCAGCCGTGCATGCCCATCTCCCGGGTGCTCAGCCGCACCATCCGGCCGTTGGACCCGAGGCCGATCGGGATCGACTTCTCCTTCAGCGGCGTCTTCCGCGCCTTCTCGGTCGCGTACGGACCGCGCACGGCGGGGACGTCCCGAGGGGTCACCCGCTGGGACACCCGCCGCTTCAGAGAGTCTCGCCGAGTCTTCCTCGGCGTGATCGAGTCCTGGACCAGCCTCCTACGGAACAGGAAGCCCCTTCCGGAGACCCTCGTGGAGGACGGCGAAGCGAGGAGGGCGCCGCCCACGCCGGCGGCGATCGGTGAACCGAGGATGGCACCGCCCACGCCGGCCAGCAGCACCGCCAGACAGAGCACCACGGTGACCGGGACGTGCCCGGGGGCCGAGTTCCCGACGTGGATGAAGCTGAGCAGCCAGTATCCGTAGCTGAGGGCATTGGCCTTGAGGTACCAGGCGAATCCGACCAGACCGCCGGCCGCCATGATGATCCAATCGCGGCGGGCCAGCAGGCGGCGCAGCAGGAAGAAGATCACTGAAGCGCACGCGGCCGGGACCAGCGCCAGGATGGCGACGGCGAGGCCGGCGAGACCGATGGCCGCGATGAGATAACCCGTGCTGTCTTCAGGCTCCCCGGGCCGCATCATCCCCCGATCCACACCGTGGGCCACGCCCATACCTCCTTCCACGCGAAGACCGCCGTCAGCCCGTGACACTGCCGGCACTGTCGAAGACCTTCTGGATCAGGCCGCCCATGAAGCCGACGGCGGAGACGGTGATGTCGAGCCTGAACAGCAGACCGCCGACCACGAGGCCCCAGAAGAAGACCTTGAAGCCCTCGCCCGGCCGGCCGTTGGTGACGCTCTTGACCATCTTCATGATGCAGACGACCACGATGATGAGCCCGATGACGCCGCAGATGCCGATGACGGCGGTGCCGATCGTGGATTGCAGGAAGTTATTGGCGCCGGAGCCGCCGTCGCTGGTGCCGCCACCACCGCTTGGGATGGTGGTGGCGAGAACGCGGTGGTGCAGCTCGCTGATCTTCATGGTGTTTCCTCTGGGTTGTAAGTTCCCGGTCAGGAATTCAGGGCGTTGGAGTACGGCTCCAGTTCCACTGCGGACCCGGCCGGCCCCCAGGCGAGGATCGGAGGCTGTGCGCCGGCCGGTGCCCCCACCAGGAGGTCGAAGTCCGCGAACGTGACGAACTGCTGGGTGGTGCCGTTCGTACCGGAGACCGTCCCGCCGGAGGGCGATCTGGCAAGCAGGACCCGCGCACGGACCACCAACTGTCCCTTGGCGGCCTTGATCGCCGACATGATCTGTACGGCCTCGCCTGAGGCGGGCAGCGTGAATCCGCTCAGGCCGACGTAGTGGTGATGGCGGTTCTGGTCGCCGGTGAGCGCGAGGAGTGCGGTGGCGTCACCGGTGACGTACGCCTTGGCCCAGGCGGCGACCTGGTTCTTCACCGCATCGCTCACCTCCGTGGTCAGGCCGGTGTAGTTGGTGTAGTCACCCGCTCCGGCCGGTGCGCCGGCGCCACCCGTCCATACGGAGAACGCCGGTGCCGCCGAGAGCCTCGGGCCTTGCGGCGTGATGACCAGCGGGACATCCAGTTTCAGGACGTTGGTGGCCGGTGCCCGCACGACGTCACCGGTGGTCGTGGGCGATGGCGACGGGCTGTCGTTCGGGCCGGCCGAGGAGCCGGCGCTCGGTGCCGCGCCCGGGGCCCCGGATGGCGCGGTCGAGCCGTTCGGTCCGGAACCGGCGGTCGGCGCCACCGGCGTCCTGGGCTGCTGCCCCGCCGTGGAACCGGTCCGCCGGGCCGGCGAGGTCTTCTTGGGCTGCGGCCCGGTCGTTTCCGTCGGCGCCGGTGCCGGCGTGGTCGTCGAGGACGGGGAATTCGGCAGGACGACCAGGAAGTGGTGCACCTCGAAATCGGTGAAACCGAACTTGGCCGAGCCGAAGTGCTCCGGCGTGAACCCCACCCAGCTCAGCGACTGATACCGGAGGGGAGCGCTCGGCTGGCCGGAGAGAAAACCGGGGGCCGCCTTCGCGAGGTCGTCCGGCTTGAGGGTCTTCGCGCTGGGCACGGCCTGATAGGCGCCTGACAGGAAGTTCACCGCGGCCGTGTACGCCAGGTCGCGTCCCTTGGGATCGACCGCCGACAGGTCCGGCTTGGTACGCCCCTTGGCCAGCGAGAAGAACACCGCGACGACGCTGAGGCTCGCGGCCAGGAAGAGGACGCCCAGGATCCTCCTGGCCCGCTTGCGCGCCGTCGGCTCGTTCGAGCGCCGAGCGGGGACCATCACGAAACGGGTGGGTGACTCCGCTGGCATCTTCTCCTCCTGATACTCACGCCCGGCACAGACGACAGTTCGGCCGTGACGTGAATGCGCAAACGTCAGATGTGCCGCATCGTCATTTCCGTCTCTTCCGCCCCTGCTGGCTGGACAACTCGATGGAGGCCGTGAGGCGCCGGCCCTGGCGGCCGGGCACGGCGGGGAGCCTGGTCATACGAGGGATCTCTTGCAGGGGGAAACCGCGTTCGTCCCAGCTCACGCCGTCGACCGGGACACCTCCCGGCAGTATCCGGATGGTTCCCGCGGCGGTCCGACGAAGGGGGGCGATGCCCAAATAGAGGCGTACCGGCCTGCCGTCGACGGTGAGTTTGCGCTGACGGGCGCTGTTCGCCTGCAGGCCGAGCCATTTCGCGAGCGACTCTCCCCGCAATGGGGAGAAGCTGACGGCGCCCCACCCGAGCGCGCCTCCCACCGTGGGCCCGTAGATCAGCGCGTTCAGGCTCACCCCCAAGATGAACAACCCGATGATGAAGCCCAGCACGGCGCCGATGCCCACGGACAGCAGCGTGGTCAGCTTGATCGTGCGGGGCAGTGTGATCTCTTTGTTGATGCTGCCGATGACGGCCGGCGGCGGCTTGAGCATGTTGGTGGCCGCGAGCATCACCGGCCCACGCAGATTCTCCTCGGCTTCGTCGCTCATGCCTGCGACCGTCCGCGATCGCGGCCGGACCGCCAGCACCGTGACCGCGGTCAGGACGACTCAGCTGTTGCCCACGGGCCATCGAAGGCGACAGTCAACGACATGCCGAAGATGACCGACTACGTCCGCGAAGGGTTCAATCGGCGCCGCCGCCCGTGGCACCGCGCCGAGCTGCCCGAATGGTGGAACCTCGCGGTGTGGGTCGGGCTCGCCGGAATCGGCGGGATGCTTCTGATCAGCGCGCTGCTGGACCCAGGTGGGTCCACCGGCACGCCCGACGCGACGCAGCCGCCGGCCTATTCGGTGCAGAAGATCAACCCGTACGCCACGCCCTCCGCCTCGGGCGGATCCGCGGCCGGCACGCCCACCCCGGACGCGAGCAGTCCCGCGCAGGGAGGGCCGACCGGGGACTTCGCCTCCACGGCGGCGGTCCAGGTGGCGAAGGCCGGTGGCGGGACGGCCGTGGTCCCGGCCGGTGCCCGGAACGTCGCCCTGGCTGCCGCGAAGGCCGCGGCCACCAGCGACTGGACCGGCATCCCTTTCATCGGCCGCGCCCGGCCGCCCAAGGCCCGCAGGACACCGCAGGGCTCCGTCGGGCAGCTGACCGTCACCGATCCCGCGATCACCGGGAACGCTCAGTACCTCTTCAGCGCGACGATCACGCATGGTGCGCCGGACAAGGCCTACCAGTACCGGATCGCGGTGGAAAGTGACCAGTCCGGCTACGCGATCCGTGCGCGGTAGCGGACACGCCGTCCGCGCGCAGTAGCGGGCACGTGCGCCCGTCCGAAAGACGCGTTGCCCCGTGATCGCCTCGCCGGACGGTCATCTTCAGTCAATCCCCCCGCCCGCGATCCGATCGCAGACCCTCAGCGAGGCGCCGCGTGAACGAGGCCGGCAACAGCCCCCCTCAGCCGCCCGACCCGGCCGGGCCGCCCCAAGGCCCGCCGCCGGAGACCGCTCCGGCAGAGACCGGTGAACCGGGCGCGCCGCCCGGCCATGACCCACGTGCGGCCGCGGCCCCGCCGCCGAGCGGCCGCGATCTCATCAACGACCATGCTCCCTCCGGAGGCGGCAACTCCGGGCCGTCGGATTCCGCACCGGAATTCGGGGGCGGGAACGGCGGCTCCGGCGGGGGCCGCACCAACCCGCTCAGGAATCCGGCAGGGCCGAACACGGCCAAGCCGGCGAGCGACTCCGCGGCTGAGGGCGGCGCGGGCAAGGGATCGTCCAAGGGACTCGCGGGCAAGGCCGGCGGATCGGGATCGAAGGCAGGCGGGGCCGGGAACCGCCTGCCGTCCATGCCCGGGGGAGGCAACCTCAAGGAAAGGGCCGGTCACCGGGCAGGGCAGGCGGCCCGCAGGGCCGCCCGGAAGCACCCCGTCGGACAGGCGCTGAGCCGCCTCGCCGACACCAAGATGGGCAACGCCGCGCTCCGCAAGGGCCTCGGCAAGACGCCACTCGGGCGGATGTTGCCGAAGTCGTTCAAGAACGGCCTCCTTGGAGACGGCGGCCGCAAAGGCAAGGAAGGCGGCAACGGCAAAGACACGGCGGACGCGTCCGGGTCGGGAACCGGGTCCGGGGGCGGCAGGTTCAAGGTGGCCATGGTCGCTGGCGGGATCCCGCTCGCCCTGCTGCTCGTGCTCCCCATGGCCATGGGCGCGGCAGGCTTCTCCGACGACGACGGCCAGCCGACCCAGCCGGACGACAAGTCGAACGCCGCGGCCGCCAAGTACTTTCCCGGCGAGTGGCAGCAGATGCTAGAGCAGACCGCCGACCGCGCGGCCTCCGGAGGTGAGCCCGACTACGCCACCGTGCCCTGGACGGTCCTGGCCGGCATCGTCGCGACCCAGACCGATTTCGCACGCTACAGCCCGTACGACAACGTCGACCGCGATCCCGGCCGCACCGCCCCGCAGATCACTCCGGGCGGTGGATCCGGGGGGCCGGACGACACCTCGGTCGGCATCACGTCGGGCGCGGGGCCGGGGCCGATCCAGGGGGTCAGCGGATCGGGTGAGTCGACTTCCGTCTCGCCCGATCACCCCGGTCCCCCCGCGGGCGACCTCAGCCACCAGCTCGGCTGGTTCATGTGGGCCATGCGCATGCACGAGTCGAACGGCGACTACAACGCGGGGAGCCGGGACGCCGCCTGCGGCGCCTACCAGTACATGCCCAGCACATGGAACCACTACGAAGGCAAATGGGACACCGCCTGCGACGCGCCGGCGAGCATCCAGGACCAGCGAGCGAGGAGCGACTTCCTCGCGAGCTGGAAGAAGTTCCACATGTGGCAGGGAGTGGCGATCAAGCACTTCACCGGCTCCGATGACTGGGCGACGTCACCGGGGAAGTGGGGCGCGTGCCCGGCGGCCTGCGACGTCAACCCGACGGGCTGGGTCTACGTCGACGACGTGATGAACAAGATGCAGGAGATCTCCAAGAAATACCCCGCCACCACAGGGCAGCAGCCGGCGACGTTCCACACGGGACCGGACGCCGCCACCGTGCGCCCGGCCGACATGGGGCCCCACGCCGCCACGGTCGCCTCCGTCCGCTCGGCGGCCTCTTCCGCCTCGAACGTCGCCACGGCGGCCGCTGCGGATCTGAGGGCCGTCACGGCCACCGCCGGCCGGTACGCCCCGACGGACGCCGCCGATCGAGCGGGCACCGGCGAGGGAGTGCTCGCCGACGGCTGTGCGGTGGGCAACCCAAGCCCGTCCATCGGCGGTAAGGACGCCCAGGGAGTCGGACCGTACCTGCTCACCCCCAGTGCGGCCGGCGCCATGCGGAACGAGCACCTCGATCCGCAGAACCCGTGCGACTCCTCGTACTTCGTCGCCCAGAAGCTCAGCTACTGGGCGCAACAAGTGCACGGCGATCCGTCCAGTCCTCCGTGGGTGCCCAACGGGTCGGCGCAGGACCAGGAGAACGCCCGCAAGTACTGGAGCAAGGTCATCGAGGCCTCCGGCATGTTCATGGACCGCGCCTCGAAACCGGACGCGCCGTGCGCCGTGCCTCCGCCGGACGACCCCAAGAAGCCCTGGTCGATCAACTTCAAGATCATCTCGATCTGGCACTGCGAGGTCACCCGCATGCCGGAGCTGTATCTGGTCACCGGCGGCCAGTCCGTTAACGGCAAGTTCACCTACACCGTTGAGGAGGACCGGTCCGCCGCGGAACAGACCCTTATCAACGAGGCGATAGCAGTCAGCTACGCCGCCGGCAACTGGAAAACCGACCAGTGCGACGACAAGTCGAACGACCGCCAGGGCATCTTCCCAATGACACCGGAGGAGGCCACCAAGGCCGGCGTCGCCGACCGGTGCGACGTTGAGAAGAACATCGAGGGCGCCGCGAAGCTCGTGCTCGCCGGCGAGGGGGTTCCGCCGGAGAAACGGGACAAGGCAAAGGGCGACTTCCAGCCGATGGTCGGCGGCTGGCAGGCGCTGAGCATCGCGATGGGCAAGGACCTCGGCATCTTCTCGCTCGTCGGCCCGAGCACATCGCTCGACGCGTCCGAGGCATGCACGAAGGTGATGACGGCCTTCCTGAACAAACTCGCGCCGCTCGCGACGGAGTTCGCGGCGCTGAAGAGCCCGCCCGACGAAAAGGATCTGGACACCTGGCGGCAGAAGCTGTCCACCCTGGAGACCACGAACAAGATCGCCGACCCGGCGATCGACCCCGCGTGTATGGTCGGCTCCTGGTCACCGGGGTTCAGCGGCGAACTCGCCGACCTCGCCACCAGTCTGGCGGGCGGCAACGCGGCGGACGCGGACGCCCTGACCGGTCTGGGCGACTACTACCAGGCCGCAGACCGCGCCGTGAAGCCGACGGACCCGGTCGTGGGCCAGGACCCGCTGGTCATCCCCCGGCTGGCGCCACGCCCGTACAACGACATCAACGCACCGGCCGCCGAGGACGCGACCGAGGCATGGTCGATCACCGGCACGTCGGACGGGTCCATGCTGCCTGTTTCACAGGTCGCCATCGACTACGCGTGGTTCTTCGGCGGCGTCATCCCCCCGTTCGACAGCGCCGGCAAGCTCATCGGCTCGCTTGCGAACGGGTCCGCCGGGAACGCGCCCCCGCCGCCAGGGGGGGTGCCCGGGGGAGGGCCGCCGACGCTCGGCAACCTCGACGGAACGCTCGGCGAGCGCATCGTCGCCTGGGCCAGCAAGTGGATCGGACTGCCGTACCAGTTCGGTGGCGGAGACATCCACGGGCCCACCGTCGGCGACAACTCGAACGGCAGCGGCAAGCCCGGCTTCGACTGTTCCGGCCTCACGCTCTACGCGGTGTACAACGCGACCGGCGGACAGGTGACCCTGGCGCACTACGTCCCCACCCAATGGGATAACTCGCACGTCCAGCGCGTCTCCTACAGCGATCTACAGCCGGGCGACCTCATCGCGATGCACGACTGGGGCCATGTCGGCATTTACATCGGCGGCGGAAAGATGATCCACGCTCCGCACACCGGTGACGTCGTCAAGATCTCCGACATCACGCAGGGCTGGTATCACGACGTGTTCGTCACCGGCGGGCGGGTGACCCAGTGAAGAGCGTCCTAGACCGACTGGATCAATGCCAGCAAGATGTGAAATAATTCCACCACGAACAAAAAAGAGCCATCCGGTACCCAACGGTGGCGTCAATCACGACGACGCGCGAGGGCCGGATGACAATTCGAGCCCTTGCGCGTCCTTATGAAAAGGAAGTGCTGAGATGCTCAAGGGCAAGCGAATCTGGATCCCCGGCGCCATCGTCGCCGTCGTCGCCCTCGTGGTGGTGATCGTGATGGTCTCCGGTTCCGGCGGTTCGGGCCGGCAGGACAAGCCGCACGGTCGGCCGATCGAATACGTGTTCCGGGCATGCACGCCCGAGAACACCCAGTGCGAGGTCATCGACTGGACGGTCGATGGAGCCGACCTCACCGGCGAGAGCTGGGTCGAGGTCATGAGCGACCGGACCCACCAGTGGGTCCGTGAGGACCGGGCCTACCAGTTCACGGGGACGCGGCAAGGAAGCGCGTTCACCGGGACGGGTGTACCGAACGACGGCACCGGGTCGTGGTCGATCGAAGCCCAGCTCCATGGCCGGACGCTTCACCTGACCAACGGCGACGGGCACGTCGAGGAATACGACCTGACCCTTCAGCCCGGCTACCCGAAGTCGGCGAACGCTTCGGGGACGACCACCAAGTGACCGCCTTCCCGGCAGGGACTGCCGTCAACACCACCGGCCTCCACCCGCTACGGGGGGAGGCCGGTCTCATGTCCGGCTCCGGCGGTGGGCGCTGCCGGGCCTAACGGAATGGCGGATGGTCAACTCGACCGATCGAACATCCGGTCCAGCATGTCCCGGAGCTTCGGCACGCGATTCGACGAGGTGCGCTGGTCGGCCGCCATTCTCGCGAGTTCCATGTCGAGCAGTCGCTCGATGTCGTCGACTTTGTCCATGACGGCTCGGTTGTCCCACTCCTCACCGGCCACTCGGTTATTAATCTTGTTCTTGAGGTCTTCGACGACCTTGTCCAGACTCGCCGCACTGCCCGCACTGTGGGGCATCCGGGAAATACCGCCGAGCAGTTTCTCCAGCTCGTCGTGCCATTCCTCCTGGCGAGCCTGCATTGTGGTGTTGATCCGGTCGATCTGCTCTTTCACCGCGTTGACGTCATCCAGATCGGTCGCCGGATCGTACATGTGCGCCCAGACCTGCCAGGCGTTGCGTGCGGACGAAGAGGAGTCGACCGTATCCCGGATCACCTTGGCCAGCTCATCGATGTCCTGAGCACGGGCGCGGTGCAGGTCGTTCAGCTCGGCGAGCTTCTTCCGGACCTCCGCAGGGTCGATGGACGCCTTGTTCCGGTGCAGGGCCTCGGTCTTCAGCACGATGCTCTTCATGGCGTCGAACTTCTGATCCAGTACGATCAGGACCTCCTCGGCCGTTGCGGCCGCGCCGCCCGGCAATTCAACCGTGTTCCTCTTGAGGTCGCTGATCTCACTACGGGCGTCCCTCATCGCCTCCTGGGCATCGATATCGGTCTGCTGGTTCAGCATGCTCAGCACATGATCATCAGCCCAGTCGCGGCCGGCCCGGATCGCGACGTCCTCTGACCGGCGGGCCTTTACGGTGACCTTGGACACCAGCTCGTCGTCCTGGCCTCCCGCAATAACAGCGGCCACCCGCTCCCGCACCTTGGGATCGCGCGTATCGAACCCCGCAGCGGCGAACGCGTCGACCATTTTTCCGTCATCGGTGATATAGCCACGTTCCCGCAACTGTGCATACCACCGTGCGACCATCTGATCGTCGGTCTCCTCGACTCCGTCGATCGTCCAGCGCTGCAGCGTATGATTGTCCATCCAATAGAAGGGCAGGGATGCCTGCTCGACGGTCGTGCCAGGTGCGAACACCCGTTGCCTGGTACGTTTGTCGAAGTGCACCGGGGTGGGGGCCACCAAGCCGTGGCTGCCGACCATCAGCTGATCGGGCGCGAAGCCCATCTTCGCAGCCATCTCGCGAACCGCGTCCTTCCTGGCCTCTTCGGTGGGAAACCCTTTGAAGCCGGTGTTGAGACCGTCCCAGTGCCCGGCGCCCCACAGCCTTGCAACTGAATTGTCGAACCCGTCGTTGACGTAGTCCGTCACCAGCGTCCGACGCTGATCCGAGTTCCTCACCCTGATGATGTTGCGATGGCGATCATCAGCTTGCACCCTGGCCAGATCGGCGTTCTTGGTCGTCACGATCCCGGCCGCCGATCCCGTTGCGTACTCGGAAGAATTCTCGAGCCACCAGGCCATCCGCATGGCCCTCTTCAGAGGTCCAAGCGGCTCCAGACGTCCACCCACCAACTTCGCCGTTTTACCCAGGGCGGCTGCGCCCGCACCCAACATGACCGGAAGAGCCAAGGCTCCCATTCCGCCTGCCGCGGTCGAGGCGAGTCCGGCCCCTGCCAACGTCGCGTAGGCCGCTGCTCGCTTGGCAGGCGAAAGCGACTTGGCCCACTGAAGGAGACTGTCCCGCCCGCGCTTCACCCCGCTTCGTCCGGCCTTGTACTTGTCGCCGACCCATGCCCTGGGCTTACGCGTCACATGTTTCGTACCCTTTCCGATGGCTTTGGCAGTCGCACGCGTGGCCTTGTTGTTCAACATCCGGCGCTCCAGTGACCTCTCGTCCAGCGCGCCCAGCCGCTTGTTCCCGACGCCGATCCGGCCGAGCCCGCGGGAGATGCGGTCCGCCGCGCCTCGGTGCAGGTCCTTGTCGCCGGTGGCCCGCAACATCGCGGCGCCGGCGAAGCCCAGTGCCCCGGTCATCTTGGAGAGGTCCCCGAGCCCGAGCAGCTTGGCGCCCTTCGTGAACAGGACGAGCGCGGCCAAAGGGGTGCCGCCTTCCAGCACCTGCTCGAGGAAGTTGGGCGTCGAAGTGGCGACGGAGGATTGAACCACCGAATAGGACAGGGCGATGAACCCGGTCAGGAACGTCATCCCCACGGTGAAGACGGCCTTCGCCCCAGCCGCCGCCCCGGCGACCTTGAGCCCTTTCTTCCCGCCCTCCGCTCCCGCGGCGAACATGAGCAAGAGCAGCGGCAGGATCATGCAGAGAGCGGCCAGTGCCACACTGGCCACCGTCAGGCCGATCGCCATCGGACCGAGGACACGCAGGAAGACGAAGGCGATGATGATGGACAGCAGCCCTTGGGTGATGCGTTCGGCCTGGTTGGCGCCGAGCCAACCGCTGACGAAGTCCCAGTCGGCCCGGCAGGCCTTGGCGACTTTTTCGTCCGGGGACGCTATGCAGTCACCGAATGCCTTGTTCAGTTCGTCCTTGCCGTTGAAATAGAACTGGTTCAGCATGATGATGTTTCGCGTTTTAGCTGCGCTAGCCGGCGCTCCGTTCCAGCTTCCCAGGCCATTGACCGCGTCCTCGCTGTAGAGCACGCTACAGGCTTCTGATTTTCCGGTTATACCGCTGGCCTGGTCCCACTGCGGGATGGTGCCATTGTCGCCATTGCTGTGGCGCCCGTCGGGGGCGGCCTTGCAGGCGCCCCAGGCGATCATGATCACCTGCTCGTTGTCCTGAGGCGCGATCGAGTACCCACGGTTCATGTTCTCGGTCGTGGTGCCCGGCGGGTTCCCCGTCGACAGGTCGTAGGCTGTCAGCTTCTCCTGCACGGGAACACTGGAGCTCGCCTCAAGATCACGGCAAGCGGCCTTGGCGGGGCTGGGATAGTCCTTGTTCCCGTCGCCGAACTGAGCGGCCACCCAGGAGCGGTCCAGCGTGACCTCCTCGATCTTGCTGACCTGCTCCATGCCCCCGACGCCGTCACCCATCTCAGTATCGAGGTTGTCTTTGCCATATTGGTCGTAGAGGGTCTTGTCAAGCGCCACGCAGGTCACGGGTCCGGCTGTGGCGGGATCACTGTCGTAGAACGCCGTCGCGTCGTTGCTCCCCAGGTCCGTCAGTTTGGTCAGTGAGCTCGACATCTCGCCGAACCAGCCCTGCACCGTCTTGGCCATCCACGGCACGGTGTACTTCGCCGTCGGGTCGTCCATGTGCTCGGCGGACTGGTCGCTGATGAAGAAGATCATGCCGGTGGCCGTCAGGAACACGATGAGCAGGCGCATTGCCGACGCCGGGCCGTTCTTTCCGCTGTTCCAGCGTTTGATCACCGCCGTCAGGACGAACAGCCAGACCGGTATGAGGAACCACGACGCCCACATCGAGATGTCGTGCACGCCGGTGTTGATCCCCGGCGCCGCCCAGCACACCATGTCGAAGGTGTAGCCGAAGCCCATGAGCGTGCCGATCAGCCGCCAGATCAGTCCCGCACCCATGAACAGCATGCTGGCGATCATCGAGACGAACAGCCGGGTCTTCATGATCCAGGCGTTGTCCACGGTGAACAGGCTGAAAGACGTCCACCGGTTCAGCGGCAGAAAGTCTCTCTTCTCCTTGTACTTCTGGCACATGCCGGTCGTACTGACGCCGCTCCCGGCATCCGGCGGCGCCGCCAGCACCTGACCATCCACGTCCGAGGCGACGGATGACGCCGTCGTCGAACCGGCGCGTGATGCCGTGGCCGTACTCACGGAAGTCGCGGGCGGTCCGGACGGCGATGCGGCGGTCACAGACGGCCGTGGGTGTCCCCCGAGTCCGAAGCCGTTACCGGTCAGCAGCGCCAGCCCGCAGACCACCGTGACCACGAAGAACCATGCCAGGAGCTGGTATCCGCGATGCGGCCCGGAACGCGCCTTCTCGGCGGCACCCCGCGGCATCCCGGGCCGCACCTTCGCGGCCGTGTCCCGCGCCCGGCGCAGTGGTCCGGAGCGAAGCCGTTCGGCACACGAGCTCAGCCGACGAGCCATGGATCGGTTCCCTCCTCGGCCCCGGCGGCGGCCACTGCGGCTTCATGCTCGGCGCGCTCCGCCTCCTCCCGTGTCAGGCGCCGCTCTTCGCGCTTGCGGCGGTCCAGCGGGTTCGTGCTGTACGCGGCTGCGGCGTCCGGTGGCGTGGGACCGAGCACGACCTGCGCGTGCTGGCCCGCTAGATCACGGAAGATGCCGCGGGCCCAGCGGGCGGGCCGGTCGCCCTCCGGCGGCAGTGGGCCGAACTCGCGGATCTCCGCCAGCCGCTGCGGGGTGGGGCGCAGCCCGCACAGCCGTACGGCCGTCTCCGCCTCCTTCTTCTCGGTCAGCTTCAGGACCATCACGCGGCTGAGGTAGGACTCCAGGTCCTTGGTCACCACGTCGGCGATCCGTTGGGTGAGGAAGACCGGGAGGATGTTGAGGGACCGGCCCTCACGGGAGATCCGCTGCAGCGACGCCAGGCCCTCCGGCTGCGACAGGAAGGTCCACGCCTCGTCGACGATCAGGACACCGGCCCGGTTGGCGATGAGGATCTCCAGTGACGCCCGGATCACCAGCCGTACGGCGGCCAGCGCGATCCGTTCGGAGACCGAGTACTCGCTCGCGGTCTTCCCCTCGGGAAGGCCGAGATCACGGTCGAAGTCGACCAGGGTCAGCCGCTGCGTCGTCATGTCGAGTCTGGGCAGTGGTTTGAGCGCGATGCCGAGAGAGAACATGCTGGACGCCTCCATCTGCTGCTCGATGAGGCTTCGCAACCGGTCGGCGTCCTCCCCCGGGATGTACTCCAGCGCCTCCCACACGCACCGCGCCCCGTTCAGCGCCCCGCGCTTCAGTCCCGAGCCCAGCGCCAGCCGTTCCTGCAGCGACAGGCCGTCCCGGAAGTCGTCGAGGGCGGACAGGATGTGGACGTTGGCGATCTCCGCCGCGATGGTCGGTGGCGCGTACCGGAACGGGTCGAAGGCGCCGGGGCTGTCCTCCAGCGCCGACATGGACACCCGCCCGCTCGGCACGCCGAGGCTTTGGGCGTAGTCGACCATGCCGTACAGCGAGTCGCCGCCCTTCGGGTTGACGAAGATGGCCGGAAGGCCGTTCAACACGGACTGGACGGCAATGGACTGGGCGAAGAACGTCTTTCCACTCCCCGGGTCCCCGAAGATCCCGAACACCGGCGGCAGGTTCTTCCGTGGGGCGCCCAGCGGGTCGATGAAGAAGGGCGTCCCGTCCGGGTCGATGACGCCGCCGAAGACCCCGGCGTCGTCCCCGAGCCGGGAGAACGACTGCAGGCCGGCGTGCGAGACCATCGGCACGTTGACGTCCTGCAGGAACGGATTGACCCGTATGGACGAGCACGGCAGCGTCTCCTCCAGTGCCTGGATCTGCCGGTGCTCCAAGGCCTTCATCTGGATCCCGTAGTTCTGGCCGAGGAAGTCCAGATAGGTCTCGGTCTCCTCGGTGACCTCCCGCGCCATGACGAAACTGCAGTTCGCCAGCATCGGCTGGTTGGAGCCCGCCAGGTAGTCCTCGATCTCCTTGGCCTGTTGGAAGGTCTCGGAGAGCTCCACCTTTTCCAGGTCCTGGGTCTTCTGCTCCTCTTCCATGTTGGCGATGATCCGGCGCTGCGCCCGGCGGGCCCGCGCCCGCGTCAGGTTCGCCGGTTCGAGCTCGGCCCGGATCGAGATGACGTGAGGCGCGTCACCGGGATGACTGATCGCGTCCATCGCCCATTGGGCGTACGGCGAGGGCATCACCGGCTGGTCGAAGCGCATGATGGCGGCCATCTCCAGCTCGCCGACGCCGTTCACGACGAGGCGGGTGGGCAGCTCTTCGATCACCGCGTCCGGGCCGTTCCCGAGGCTGTACCAGGCCTCGAGCTGGTCCAGCTCCTGCCGGGTCGGAACCTCCGCGTTGCTCCGGTCGAAGATCGCGGTGACGAGTTCGATGTCCTTCTGGAAGGAGTCCAGCTTCGGCACGTCGTCGCTGATGGTCTCCTTGAGCAGCTCGGTCATGTTCTTCAGTACCGAGCTCCGGCTCGCGCTCTTGGTCGCCTTCTCCAGCAGCGACGAACGGAGCTGAACACCGACGAAGAGCACGCGCTTGGGCGCCAGGAAGCCGAAGGCGCCGGCCTGGTAGGCGCGCAGGTTCTCGGTGTTCTCCTCCGGCGGGACCACGAGGTCGTCCCAGCTGATCGACACGATGTGGACGTTACGGTTGCTGGACAGGGTCGCCAGACCCCCGATCGGTTGCCGCGACGTCCCGCCCAGATCGCCGAGAAGCTGGGCGAGCGGCGATGCCAGCGACAGTTGCTCCTCCGGGTCCTCCCACTTCATGGGCGACAACGGCATCGCGCGGTACATCCAGACCTCGCCGTTGTAGCCGACGTAGGTGCCGTCACTGGTCCGCCACGCGTACGGGGTCGTCCACATGGTGGCGGTATCGGCGTCCGACCGACCTGCCCTGCTGGTCCCGGTCAGTCGTTGAAGCGTCCCTTTGAGGCTGGGCATGCGGGGTCATCTCCCGGATCGTGTGAAGCTCTCCGGCAGACAGTCCGGCAACTATCACTGGCGGCAGCCGCCGGTATCCGCACAGTCCGACTCAAGGACCGCGTTCGATCGCCGGGCCGATGATCAAAGCAGCGCAACTGAGGACATTGTGATGGCTACCGCACCGACCGTCGTCGTGGCGGGGGACACGGGTATCGGGCGGAAGCTGCGGGAGACCCGGAGATTCCCCGCGGTGTTCGACGTCGCCTCCGCGAACGAGCTTCGTCATCTCTCCAGGAGAGGCGAGGTCGTCCCCCCAGCGGCGTTCATGTTCGCGCCCGGCTTCGTCGAGGACATGGCGGAAGCGGGCGTGGAGATCCTGGCCAACAGCCTCGCCGGCAACGGGTTCACCGTGCTCGTCCACGGCTACTTCGCAGAACGTGGCGATTCCTTCGGCCCCGAGGTACAGGTCACCGATCGCAAACTGGTCATGTCGAAACTGCTGGCGGCACTCGGCGCAGGGGACGCCGAGCCCGCGCCAGAGTCGGCACCGCGTCCCCGGCCGGAACCACCACGCCGGCCCGAGCCCGCATCCCCCGCGGGCGCCGCGCGACAGGCGACTCCGCCCGCGCCCCGGGCACCGAGCCACAGCCCGTCCCCCCAGCCGGCCGCACAGTCCCAGGTGTGGCCGCGGCAGGCGCAGCCACACACGCATCCGCAGGCACAGGCCGAATGGGCCTCAGCGGCGGGGGCACCGCGGAGTCCATCTCCCCCGGCGGCTCCGCCCGCGCATGGGACGCCGCCGGCCCCGCCCGCAGCGCCCTGGCCTGTCTCACCTCAGCCGATCCCGGCCGCCCCTCCCCAGGCCGTTCCGCCACAGACGGCTCGGATGGCCCCACCGACCGGCCGGCCACCGGCGGTTCAGGGGGGCCCGCCGCAGGCCGTCCAGCCCCAACCGGCCCTCGCCGGTCCGCCCCAGGGCGTTTCCGCTCCGACCTCGAACGGCTGGATCCGCCCGCAGGCTGCGACCGGGGGCCTGCCGGCGGCGGCCACTCCTACCGTCGCCAAACGTGGCCGCGTCATCGCGGTCGCCTCCGCGAAGGGCGGGGTGGGCAAGACCAGCGTGATCGTCAACCTGGCGATCCACGCGGCGAGGATCCGCCAGTCGGTGGGCCGTGCCGGGTCGGTGGTGCTGGTGGACACGAACTTCCAGCAGGCGGACGTCGCACGTTATCTGAACGTCAAATCACCGACGGTCATGGATCTGCTCCGAACATCTGGCGGCATATCGGCCGACACCATCAGAAACCATCTCGCCCGCGTGCCGCAAACCGACCTCTACGCCCTACTCGGCCCTCCGGAGGCCATCAACGCCGACCCTTCCCTGGTCAACTCGATGCAGTATCAGCGGATCCTCGCCGTGCTGCGCAAGGCGTTCGACTTCGTGTTCATCGACACGCCGGTGGCCGAGCTGTACCACGTCACCTTCTCCGACCTGGTCCTCCCAGAGGCCGACGCCGTCCTCGTTCCGGTCGAGCCCAGCAGAGTGACGCTCGAGGGCGTCCAGTCCTGGCTCAGGGCGATCACCATGCCACGGCACTCCCGGGGAGGCGGAGTCGCCCCGGAGAAACTGTCGCTGCTCCTCAACCGGGCCCGAGTCGACGTGGACTGCAGTCCGGAGGACGTCATGGATCTGTTGCCGGGCTGGCGATTCGCCGGAATGATCCCTGAAGATCCCGAATGGATGCGCACAGCGAACAATCACCAACCGATCGTGCTCCACGCGGACCCGGAACTGGACGTCACCCTGCGCAGCATCCTCCAGGTCCTCACCGAGGACCCGGTCTTCGGTACGGCACCGATCGGGCCGTCGGCGAACACCGTGGCGAACCGGGTCAAGAAGATCCTGGGCCTGACATTCAAATGACCGGTTGGCGCCGGATGGACGCCTCTCTCCTTGGAAGGACCCACCCATATGTCAGCTTCACAAGACGGCTCCCACGGAATCGACTTCTGGGCCGACCTGGGCATCGGTGAAGACGGCTCCGACCACCTGGACGCAGAAGCATCGCGAGGCAAGTCCGAGCCTGGTAAAAAGGCCGCTTCCGCTCGGGGAACCGCACCGGCCGGCGGCGCGGCGGCCGAGCCGGCGCCCCGACCCGCGAAGGTGGCGATCGCCGAACGGCCCTCTTCGGTGAAACAGAAGCGGCCCGGGAAGAAGGCCCCTGCCAAGCGAACGGTGATCAACCCGGACGCCACGATGCGGGAGGGTCAGGACGAGTGGGCCGCGATGTTCTCGGCCTGGAACCCACGGGGTAAGGACGCATCTTCTGAGCAGCCCGCCGTCGAGACCACGCCGCCCGCCGCAGCGGCCAAGACGGCAGGCCCGCGCCCGGAAGCCCTGAGCCCGTCGGCACCTACCGAACCGCCTGCGAAAACCTCGACGCGGCCCGTGTCAGAGCCGGCGCCTGATCCCCGGGCGACGCCGCTCAAGCCGTCACGTCGGTCAGGGCAGGCCGAATCGGGGTCAGAGCACCGGCGAGCCGGTGCGGCGTCGAAGCAATCGCCGGGAAGCCCGGTCGCGACGCCAGAACCGAAGACGTTGCGCGCCTCGACGCAGGACGCGCCGTCGGCAGCACGGCCCCGTCCGATCTCGCAGCTGCGCAGCCGCCCTCCCCACAGCCACGGGGAGGCGGAAGTAACCGTCAGGTACGAGCGACCGACGTCGACGCGGGCACCGCGGGCGATTCCGCGAAACGAATCGGCCCGTCCGACGCAGCATGGATCACCCACGTACGGATCGGACGCCTCCGGCTCGCCGCAGTACTCTCAGCTGGCTCATGCTCACCTACCGGCCCCCATGACGGGAGCCCTGGTGAGCGCAGTGCTGCACGGCTGGCACCGGCTCTTCGAACTGTGGCGCGACGAGCGCGTTCAGGAGATACATATCCGCGGCACCCACGTGACGGTCGTCGGCACGCTCGGTATCTACTCGATGCCCGGGTTCAGCAGCTTGAGCGATGCCGGCGATGCCGTCCGGGCGCTGATGCAGGCGGAGGCCCGGATCAGCAGAGTCGGTGATTCGATCATCATCTCCCGGGCGCATCGGGTCAGCATGAGCCCGGCCTCGCTCGTCGAGACCGGTGTCCTCAGCAATGATCAGGTCTCCCAGATCCGGACGGCGCTCGAGCAGTTGCAGGCGGTGACCCTGACAGGTCCGGCCGCACCGGTCGTCATGCGCTCACTCGCCTCGCTGATACCGAGGGGTAGCCGTGTCTTCGAAGGTCCGTACGGGGTGCTACCGGCCGGGTGCGTCACCACTGCGAGCCCGCTGGACGCCGATTATGTGATCGGGGTTCGCCCGGGCGCGCAGATCGAGAGAATGGCCGCGACGGGCCAGATCGGCGCCTTGATCGCCAACCCCGAGACGTGGTTCACGGCACAGGTGGAACTGCTCGTGTCCGGACGATCCACCGCGCTGGGGAAGGTGACGGCCCGCTGATCGTCTACCTCGGTGACGGGCGTCACGACACCCGCTCGAAGACCTCGAGAACCCGGGCGCGTGCCACAGCTTCGACGAGCGGGGCCGTGAGGTCGCTTAACGCGGTCCGCTGCGCCGTCGCAGGCGGCTGAGCGTACGTGACCCCCTTCCGCGGGTCGGCGGATCCACGCAGTTCGAACCCGCGCACCGAATCCGCCCAGAGGGTGCCCCCTGAGGTCTCCGCCACCCGAACCGGCCGGTCGCCGGGCGCCACGGCGAGGTCGCCCAGCGTCCAGCCGGTCCGCAGCGCGGCGTCCGCGAAAGCGACGACCTGGTCCATGTCACGCCGCAGCCGTCGCAGGTCGGCGCCGCTGAAGGACGCCGGCAGAGCACCGAACGCGGCCGCGCTGCGGCAGTCGAGCCGATCGGCGATCTCGACCACCCGATCCAGCACGCTGCGATGCAGGAGACCCGCCTGCTCGCCGTCCACGACCAGCACGACCATGCACAGCGGGCGGTGCGATCTGGTGATCGACTCCTCCGTTCGGCCGGAAGGTTCGCGGCGAGGATCCCCTCAGGCCGCGCACATATTGACCACACGGTCGGAGTTCAGGATGAAGTTTGCCGCCTCGTCCGGGGTGATGTCCAGAACGTCGACGGCCAGCCGGACCGGGCCGAGCTTCTCGGAGTCGCAGCGGTGACAGCGGGTCCGGTTGTCCCCGAACACCTTCATCGACGGCGTCTCGCCGCCGTCGGAGTGCCGACGCGGACGGGGGCAGTACCACAGGCCCCGCTCGTCGGGCGAGGAGCCCAGCCGCCGGAGCAGTGCCCGGATGTCGACCGCGTTGGCCTCGGCGAGCCTCTTGTTCCGCGCCGAGACAGGGACCGGAGGCACCACCTCGGCCCCCTTCCGTGCGGCCCGGAACTCCTGCCGATACCGTGCCGCCTCACGGCGGACCGCCTCGAGGTCGATCCCTTGACTCGGGTCCTCCTTCGAAACGGGGACCGGCTCGGTACCGGTGGACAGGTACGGGAACCGGTCGTCCGCTCGCCGTCGTAGCGCCGAGACGAGAACGAACATCGCCAACGCGTCCCTGGCCGAGTCCGGTGGCACCATCCGGAGGCGTGCGGCGTAGCGGATCACCGACGCCGCCTCGGGGCTGACCAGCCGCTGCTCGCCCGTGCCCAACTGCACGGTGGGGACTCCCTCCGCGGTCGGGCCGCCCACCTGAGCCCAGAGGAGGAACTCCGAGGGCTTGCCGGCATCGACGAAGGCCTCACCTCGTCGGTCCAGGCGGGAGAACTCCAGGACGGTCCCGTCGGCGTAGACGTCGATCCGCCGCCCGGCGAATCCGCAGAGCGCGGCGTACGGAACGAGGCCTCCGATGCCTTCAGGCACGAGGAAGACGACCCGGGCTCGGAAGTCGGCCGGCGTCAGCCCACTCGCTCGCAGGCCGCTGATGACGGACGAGATGGCGTCACCATCGCCCGGAACGAGGTCCACCGTCTTGGCCACGTCGGGGACCGGTGGCGAGCCGGTGGTACCGATGGCGAGGACATAGTCGGTCAGGTTGTTCATGGAATCTCCTTTGTGGTCCCCCCGACAGCACATGCCTGACTGTCCTGGATGGCACGCGACGCGCATGTCTCCTCTGAATACTTGCCGACCGGGAGTCCTTCCAGACGGTCTGATCAGGAAGGTGAGTGCCGGCCCGAGCGGCCGGTGCCACGCCTGGCCGTATTCGGCCGGGCGTTCGACGCTACCGCTGACCGGCCCACCGGTCGGCGGCAGGATACGGAAGCGGGGCACAGTGGCTCCTACCACTCAGATCAAGGAAGAGTTCTACGTCCGGCGCCTCTTCAACAACGACGTCCCGGTGTTCGTGGACGCCACCCGGTATGTCAGACAGGACCTCCCCTACCCGCTCAGCGCGAAGAAGTCCCTGAAGGCGACCTGCGGTGTCCGGACCGACGACGAGGTGGTCGCGTTCAGCGTGCGGAGCTACACCAGCAGGCAGGCGGAGCGGGAAGTCGAGAACGTCGAGGCCGAGGTCGGCGGGAAGGTGGTGTCCCAGAACATCCTCCACCTCCGGATGCCCCGGAAGACGTTGCACGGTCTCAACGAGACCGCACGCGAGCTGTCGGCCGTCCTGGGCGATGAGATGATCGCCGAGTTCGGTGAGACGCTCTACGTCCTCCAGCTGACCCGCACCGGCGGTGAGGGGGAACTGAAGCTCGTCGGCAGGTTGGACCGGACCGATGCCGGATATGTCAGGTCCAACATCGACGAGGCCGACGTCGAGTTCGAGCTCCCGATCAGCGGTGTCCGCCTCCGCATCTTCATGCGTTCCCCGATCCGGGAACGCACCCTCGCCTACAGCTTCGGCGGCTATCTCACCCGCAAGCCGGGTGAGATCGAGACCCTGACCCGCGCGACGGCGCTGGTCCTGAACAGCATCCTCGGCCTCTCGACCTTCCGGATGTTGTCCGGACTCGACACCGTCGATGTCCCGGTCCTGTCCCCGAATGCCGGGGCGCGGCGGCGGCAGCCCTCCGAGCGGATCGCCTTCGACGTTCCGGTGATGCTCTTCACCGGGGACAACATGCCGGCGGCCCGTGGACACATCACCGCGGAGATCGATCTGGACGGCATCGATCCGGTCACCGGCGGGCTTCAGGTCGTGGTGAGTGAGAGCGACCGGCTCGAATGGAACCCGGCGTTGGCCGGCCAGGTGGGGTTCCAGGCCTATGAGCAGGTGCTCGCAGAGACCGTCGCCTCCGTGGTCCACTCGATCCTCGGCGCTGACAAGGTCCGCGATATCGCGTACGACATCATGCTGTCAGAGCTCAAGCCCGAGGCGGTGGCCGATCTTCGAACGGCCACCGCGGACCTTCCCGGACTGGCCGCCAACCCCGCTCAGGCCGAGGTCCGGCCGTTGCAGCCGGCACCCGGCGTTCCGGTCGCCTGACCATGCGGGGTGCGGATCCCGGCCCGGCTCCGGGCCGGGATCCGTGCCCGCTGCCGACCGCAACGCGGCTCACGGCGCACGGGGATGCCAGATGATCGACGAGATCGTCAGCAAGGCGCTCAGGCAGATGACGGTGAATGTGATGAGCGCGGGACTCAGGACCGGGCCGCCCACTCGCGGCAGCCGGTCCACCCAGGCGGTACGCGCCGTTCCGCCGGTGCCTCCGCCGTCGCCCGCGTCATCGTCCTCGCCGTCGCCGTCGCCGATGAACCAGGTGCTCTCCAGCGTCCGCTCGGAGCGGCCCTGGCCGGCCTCGCTCGCGTGTACGCCCCAGCCCGAAGCCGACGGTGATGGGCCGGTGGTCCCGGCCACCTGCCGGCCCACGGGCCCCCCACCGTCCGCCGGGGAAGCACTGCCGAGCGTGGTTCCCGGAGGCGCGACGGGCATACCGTTCCAGGTCTCGGTGCCGGCGAAGGAATCCCAGCCATTGCCCTGCGACCCGTTCGGCGGCGGGCCGGGCGACGGGTTCCGTGGCGTCACCGGCGGCTTTCCAGGTGTCACCGGCGACTCCCCCGACGAAGCAGCCCCCGGCGGAGCATCGAACCCCGCACCGCCCCAGGCCACCGACGGCTCGTCTGCGGGCTCCTGAGTGTCGTCGATGATGATCCATGAATCGTCCGTGGCCTCCGGCCGGTTCGCCGTCCCGCCCTCGTCCTCCATCATTTCCTCCTCCGTTGCCGCGAGATGACTAGGCGACTTCCGCGATCGGCCCACGGAGTTTGGCCAGCGCCTTCTGCTGGATCTGCCGCACTCCTTCGCGGGAGAGCCCGAGCCTGTCGCCGATGAGGTGGAGCGGCTCCTCCGGTTCGCCGTCCAGTCCGAACCTGCGGGTCAGAACGTACCGTTCGCGGGCGTCGAGGCCCGGCAATCCGTGGTGGCTGACCGCACGCAGGTCGAGTTGGAGCAGCACTTCTTCCTCGACGCCCGGCGATGGATCGGCCAGCCGATCCTCCAACGGCATCTCTTCGTCGCCAGAGCCGCCGCTCGGCGCGTGCAGGCTGTCCAGCCGGGGTGCGTCCAGGACCCGCCGCACCTGGGCCTCCGTGGTTCCTGCCCGCCTGGCGATGTCCGCGTAGTCGTAGGGAGCATCCAGGCCGAAGTCGGCCGAGAACGCCTGCGTGGCAGCCAGGATCACGGGGCGCTTCTCGAAGTCACCGGGATTGAGATTCGGATGGTCGGCGTCCCGTACCGCGCGCAGGACCTCCCGTTGTATCGGCTTGAAAGCCCAACTCGAGAAGGGGCCGCGGGACGGATCGTAGGACGAGATCGCCCACAGCAGCCCGACCTTTCCGGCACTTTCAAAGTCTTCGCTGTTCTCGTTGCGCTTCGAAGTGAACATTGCGACATACCGCCGGACTAGGCCGTAGTTCGCAGTCATGATCTCGAAAGTTACCTCTTCCAGTTCATACTCGGCCCGCCGCAGCGCGGCCTCCGAGAGGCTGTCGATCTCACCGGCGTCGGCCTTGGCACGCAGGTCCGCGAGCAGTTCCTGAAGTCGGATGCGACGGGCGAAGAGCTCGTCGTTGCGGCTGCGGAAGTCGTCGTTGGGCCGGCGCTCACCACCGGTCGCCTGCACGATGTCCAATTCCTGTCCTCCACTCCAAGAGCTAGTGGCACACCCAGTTTCGAGGTGATCGACCCCGGGTTCGGTGCCAAACGCGGAGGAGTATTGACACGACACCGCGAACGAGCGGAGGCGTCCATACGGAATGCATGCGCCGTCCAGTGCCGGCGGCGACACCGAGTTCCCAGCTAGAAGGCCATGTCCACCGACCGCTACAGCCGACGCACGACAGGGACGCCCTACGTCGTTGACAAAGAATTGATATTCTGTAGTCACGGCGTTGATGCGAATGTGAATCAACGGTGTTTCATTGCTGTCCGAATCGACGCCCTTCTGACGACCTGCTCTGTGATAGACGAGTCGCAGAGCCCCGCTTCAGCCATGAAGCGGGGCACTGCGGGGCGACAGTGAGGCCGAGCTCAGTCAACCGACCCGTGGGATCCGCAGGGCCGGTCAACGCATATAGCGACGATCTCCATACCCTCCGTACCCTCCGTATCGATCGCCCCGATCGTCGGAGAGCAGGGTCCAACCGGCGAAGAGCACCACCAGCATGGCGAGCACGGCGCTCATGCCGATGCCGACGCCCACGAAATTCTTCAGCGGCGTTGCCGCCGCGGTGCAGACATCGTGCTTGCACACGGCGTCCCTGTGATGTCGGAGCCATGTGGCGGTCGGTGACTCCACTCGGATGTGCGGGTCGTGGTCGACCAGCACCGCGGTCTGTCTCACCCCGTCCTCGAATGCCGTGGCCCCCGGTCTGAACTCCTTCCCGAGGTGTATCGCGCGCCTGTCTCCATAGAGCGCGTTGACGGCCTTGGCCTCGAACCATGACCGGTTGGCGATGCAGATCAGCGCGACGATGCCCACGAGCGCCACGAACGCACTGCGGATGAGCAGGCCTCCGCAGCCCAGCCTCTTGACGCGGTAGTACGGCACGACAAAGACCTGTCCGGAGTTCGGCGGCATGGCAACGCGACACGGCCCCGGGGATCACCCCGGGGCCGGCGTTCGGTGACGAACTCTCGCCGACTACCTCCTGTGCCTTCGAGCGTTGTTCTTCTTCTTGTTGCCCCTCCCCTGGGCCTTCCGGCTCGGAGGTCGTTCTCTAAGGCGTCGGCGTCCCGGCGCGCCACGGAGCGGGGCCGGCGCCTTGGAGTGCCCCGGAGGCGTATCAGCCTCGATGAGGCTCTCTCGTTCCGACAGCACCGTGGCCGCCTCCTGGTCCGTCGACGCGGCCTTGGCTGCGCCGAGGAACACGAGAGCCGTCGAGCCGAGTTCGACCAGCGTCGGCCAGCGGCGCTGGCCCACGCAGGTGAACACGACCGCGACCACCGGGGCCGCCGCGTACAGCGTGCTGATCGCCACCGGGTCCAGCTTCACCCGGACGGCGACCACTTCCGCCAACGCCGAAATCGCCGTGCCCGCGATACCGCCCAGCAGCACGATCAGGATCACCCGGCCGGAGAGTTCAGGGTGGTGCTTCCCCCCGGTAGGCAAGACCCACACGAGCAGGAGCCCGCCGACGAGCCCGCCCACGCCGCGCGCGAAGATCGCCTCGAACGTCGACAGACGCTCATCGGTCGGTGCGTCCTCCTCATCCCGGCGCATCCATTTCGTGAACACGATCCTGAGCGCGAACCCCGCACCGGCCAGGAAAGAGAACACGACGCCTTGCAGACTCCACGCGCCCTCCCAGGGCCGGATTAGCAAGCCGGCTCCCGTCAGGGCCACGAATGGCCAAACCAAGACCCCCGGTCCCCTTCGCCACGCCTGGATGAGCGCCGGGGTCATTACCAACCCGGTCGTTTCGCCGGCGGTCACCACCGCCACCGCGACGAGCCCGATGGCTCGCCCGAAGAACCAGTTAATTGCGAACGTCGCGGCGCTGAGCACCACGATGCTCACCCACACCCGCCTGGAACGGACGATGGCGCGCGGGAACCCGCCCCAGAGGGCGGGAACCAACGTGGCGGCGCCACCGACCGCGGTCATCAGGCCCGTGCCGGTCGGCCCGGCGAAGCCTCGCGCCGTGAGGCCGCCCGCCAAAACGGCCGACCACACCATCGCAACGACGCCTACGCAGATGCCTCCGGTGCCTAATGCCTGGTTTTTAAATGGACTCATTGATTTTTCTCCCTCGTGTTGTAGCGCACGGGCTACGCTCCGTGCGGACCGGATCTCTCGTCCGGATCCTTTGAACCGTCCAGTTCCGGCAGGGCACGGCAATGTGGCAGGCGCTACACGCCGTGATCAACGGAGGAGTGCGGGCATTCCAGGGCAGGAGACCTCCGCTGGACTCGAACGCCGGGCGGCATCGGGCCCCTGCCACCGCGTTGACGAGCCCCGATGACATACCAGCGCCCCCGTTGCCGCCCTGTGCGGGCGTCCTGAACGCGGTACGGCTCGGGCTGAACCCAGGCTGGGTGCTTTGCCCTGTTCGGCCGCCGTCCGGTTCGAGCGAAGTGGGCCACTCGCCGACCCAGCGCATACCGGACGCGCAGGTAGCCCGAACGCGACTCGGCCCCGGGGATCACCCCCCGGGGCCGCTATTGGGTCACCTTTCGTCAGTGCTTGTTCTTGTGCCTCCGGGCTTAACGCCTCCGGGCCTGCCTCCTGAGGGCTTTCGTCTTCCGGTGAGTGTCCTTGTTAAAGGGACTCTTCGGCCCGTGTCGCCTTTGCCCGCGCTGCGGCTTCGGCGGCTTGTTGTTCTCCGGGTTGATCTCCGGGCCGACGATCGGGCACCCGCCGTCACCGGCCGGCGCCCGGTCCTCGTCCTTGTACGCGTGGTGCTTCGCCCTCTCCGCGGCCCTCTCGTCAGGGGAGCCGGTCAGTGCCGCGTTAAGCAGCGAGGCGCTCAGGATCGTGCAGATCCCGGCCAGGCTCGACAGCCCCAGGGACTGGTTCAGGGTCACACGACCCACCAGACCACTCAGCGCCGGCCCGTTGGCCGACAGGGCACCGACCAGCCGCTTCGGAAGGTGAAGCAGTGCCTGCGCCACCCAGTACAGGACCCCCGCGGCGACTACGAAGAGACCCGCGATCGCCCCGCGCGTCACGATCCCCCAGGACCAGTGGACCGCGATGAGGAAGGGTGCCCCGAGGAGCAGCCCGGCCACCATCGAAAGTCCCGTTCCCTTGAGGTTGATGCCCGCGTCGGCCATCGCCTTTCCGCTGGATGCCATAGTGGCGGAGCACACCGCGCCGCACAGGGCGGCCAGCACGCCCGCCAGTACTCCCGTGTCGCCGAGCCCGTGCGAGTGGATCACCATGGCCAGCCCGGCCGCCGACATCAGCGGCAGGAACAGCAGGAGACCCTTCACCTTCCGGCTGATCGCAGAGGTGGCGGAGAACAGCGCACCACACAGGGTGGCGGCCAACGCCATCACCAGTACGCCCGCGACGCCGAGCCGGTGCCAGGGAATCATCATGGCGGCCCCAAATGCCGACATCAGCGGCAGGAACAGCGGGAGACCCCTGTTGTCGCCCTTCCAGGCGATCACCATCGCCATGGAGATCGGACCGAGGGTCCCTATTGCGCTGCCGCACGCGAGGGGAAGCTTCGTTGCGTAGTACTGCGTCAGCAGGTTGGCGCAGATGAAGCTCACCAGGAACGGCAGGACCAACTTCAGAACCCCCCTAAAATCCCTCTCCCAGTCCGCGAACCGGACCAGGCGCTTGTTCACCAGGGGGAACCTTCGAGTGTTGTCCAGGAGCCATGTGAAGCGCCTGTCGCCTTTTTTGGTGTCCGAGGCGACGTCGCGAAAGCTCCGTTGTTTCAATTTCCCCTTCACCGTCACCAACAGCGCGACGTAGAGCGGCACGCTGAACAGGTAGGTGATGGTGGTTGCCTGGACGGCCACCAACTGGTGACCAGCTGTCAGCGGCTGCATCACGGCCGTCGCGACCCGCCCGGAGATCGTTCCTCCGATGTTTGTGGCGGCCGCGGCGAGCAGCCAAAGCGAACCGATGACGGCGGCGATGAGACCGCGCGCGTGGTGCATCAACCACCCGCGACAGGAGCCGATCCGGCCGACAAGCCGGCTCGGCAGTTCTTTCTTTTTTATTTTCATTTCACCGCTTTCTGCTTCGTGTGGCCGCGCATCCTTTAGTGATGCGCGGGGTCTGCACTGCACTGCTTCCGGCACTAGTGCCGGAAGCAGTGCGAAGCAGCGCCTTCAGTGACAGTCCGGAAGGCCGCCCCCCAGGCAAGAGAACTTCAGGTGAACGACAGGCGGTCGTCGAACCGTGCCTGATCATGGAGACCGCCGCAGAGCCCGAACCGAGGTCCGGGCCCCGGGCCTTCGGCCGGCATCGGCGAAATTCGCCCCTGAACCTGGTTGCGAGGAACGTTCCCCGGCGGACAGTCGGACTTCGACCAGAAAGGTCACTGGATGCGGGACACCGGATCCAGCTTCAACTAGGGAAGGCTTAACCATGTTCAGAGGACGGGCCACCAACGCCACCGCCGCAGCCAAGCACGTGAGCGCCTCGGAGGCCCAAGTGCGGGACCACAAGCAGAGGCTCAAAATGGCGCGGACTGCCCGGCGTTCGGCGTACACCGCCCAGGCCGAGGTTCTGAAGGCCGCCAGTCTCAAGAACTCGTTCCAGGAGCAGAAGCGGGACGCCAAGGGAGCCGTGCAGGACGCGCGGTACAACACGCTGGAGCTGACCTGGTACGGCCGGCTGTGGCACCGCATCGCCCGCTGGCGCTGAACCACCGCCGCATAGGCGGTTCAACAAGCCGGCCCTGGGCCACCTTCATGGTGGACGAGGGCCGGTCCTCTTTCGCGCCGCTCTCTCTCGGCCTCTAGTTTTCGGCAATCGCCGCCATAGACCTCGAAGTCGGCCCTCCACACATCACTGATCTGGGTCTTGAGCCGGGCGTCGCGCACCGCTCGCGCCGAGACCGGCCGGGCCTTGGCCGCGTAGTACGTGCTCGGTGCGATCTTCAGCCCGTGCCCGGCCAGGACACGGCAGATCGACTCGACCCCGAACACCTCGCGGTAGTGATCGATGAAACTCACGAGTGCGAGTGTGGCCGGTCGATCTCGGCCACGAAGAAAGCCGACGCCGCCTTCAAGATCTCATTAGCCCGCTGTCGGGCTTTCATTTCGATCCCGCACCGCTTTTATGGGCGCCCAAGGCAGGGTGATCGGCTTGACCGAGAGCTACTAAACCGCTTTAGTCACCAGCTAAGAATCAAATGACTTAGTGAAGTCCGTGTGCCTTGGCTATGAACTTCATGTGTCGAGGAGTCGCCACCGTGTCCAATCGCCGACCGACCATCGCAGACGTCGCGGCGCACGCCGGAGTATCGGTGGGTGCCGTGTCGTTCGCACTCAACGGGAGGCCGGGAGTAGGCGAGGAGACGCGCCAGCGCATCCTCGACACCGCGAGGGAACTCGGCTGGCAACCGAGCCATGGCGCGCGGTCGCTGTCGACCTCCCGTGCGTTCGCACTCGGCCTCGTGCTGGCGCGGGCGCCCGAGTCGATCGGTTCGGACCCGTTCTTTCCCGCGTTCATCGGCGGTGTCGAGGCCGTTCTGGCGCCGCGCGGTCAGTCTCTGGTGCTTCAGGTCGTCCCGGACGCCGAGGCGGAGATCGCCGGATACCGGCGACTGGGCGGGGAGGGCCGAGTGGATGGCGTGTTCCTGACCGACCTGCGGTGCTCGGATCCGCGCTTGTCCCTGCTGACCGAGATCGGGCTCCCCGCGGTCACCCTGAACCGGCCTGACATTGAGTCCGGGTTCCCTGCCATCTGTCTCGATGACCGGCCAGGGATCGCCACCGCCGTAGGTCACCTGGTGGGGCTCGGGCATACGCGGATCGCGCATGTCGCCGGGCCGACCGAGTTGTTGCACGGCAGGGGGCGACACGAGGCGTGGACCGCGGCGCTCGACGAAGCGGGGCTCGCGCCGGGCCCGGTCGTCGAGTCCGACTTCACCGCCGCCGGCGGCGCGGCGGCCACGCGGGAACTGCTCGACCTTGCCGAGCGGCCGACGGCGATCGTCTACGCGAACGACCTGATGGCCGTGGCAGGGATGGCCGTCGCACACGAGCGCGGCTACGTGGTGCCGAACGACCTGTCGATCACCGGCTTCGACGACATGGAACTGTCGGCCCACGTACATCCCGCGCTCACCACCGTGCGTACCGATCCCTTCGGCTGGGGGCGAGCTGCCGCGCGGGTCCTGCTCGACCTGGTCGAGGGCAGGGACCCCGGTGACGAGGACGTCGCCCCCGGAGCGCTCGTGATCCGCTACTCCACGGGATCCGCGCCCGGCTGATCCCGAACCTGAAAACGAATCGTGCCGACTGCGCCCCGCCGGCGCGGCCGCCGATGAGTCACCACCCCCCATCGAGGAGATCCGATGAAACCCACCCCCATTGTCCTTTCCATAGCCGCCGTGGGCCTGTCCGTCCTTACCGCCTGCGGCGGTGGGGGCAGTGGCACGAACGTGACGAAAGCGGCCCAAGCGCACGGCCCGATCAAGATCTGGTACTCCAACAACGAGGACGAGGTCGCCTGGGGCAAGGCCGCGGTCGCGGCGTGGAACGCCTCGCACCCGAAAGAGACGGTCAGTGGCGAGGAGATCCCCGCGGGCAAGACCTCGGAGGAGGTCATCACGGCGGCGATCACCGCCGGCACGGAACCGTGCCTGATCCTCAACACCGCGCCCGCGGCCGTACCAAACTTCCAAGCGCAAGGCGGGCTGGTACCGCTGAATGACTTCCCGGATGGGGCCAAGTACATCGAGTCGCGTACCGGGGCAAGGGCTAGCCAGTACAAGTCGCCTGATGGCAAGTACTACCAGCTGCCGTGGAAGTCGAACCCGGTGATGATCTTCTTCAACAAGAAGCTGTTCGCAAAGGCCGGGCTGGACCCGAAGAATCCGCCGCTGCACACCAACGCGCAGTTCCTCGACACGGCGAAGAAACTGGTCGCGGCCAAGGTCTCCAAGTATGCGATCTACCCGGCGCCCACCAGTGAGTTCTTCCAATCGTGGTTCGACTTCTACCCGATGTTCGCGGCCGAGTCGGGCGGCAAGCAGTTGGTGGCCGATGGGAAGTCGCAGTTCGACACTCCCGCCGGGCAGTCGGTCGCGCAATTCTGGCGCTCGATTTACGCGGGGAACCTGGCTGGGACCGAGAAGTACAACGGCGACGCCTTCGCCGACGGTGTCGCAGCGATGGCCACCGTCGGCCCCTGGGCGGTCAACGTCTACAAGGGCAAGGTCGACTGGGGCGTGGTCCCGGTGCCGACCTCGCAGGCGATGCCGGCCAACTCGATCCACACGTTCAGCGACGCCAAGAACATCGGCATGTACGCCTCGTGCAAGAACCGCGGCACCGCCTGGGACTTCACAAAGTTCATCACCAGCGTCGATCAGGACGGCAAACTACTCGGCAAGACCGGCCAGATGCCGATGCGGACGAACCTTCAGCAAACCTATGCGGACTACTTCGCCAAGAATCCGGCGTACAACGACTTCGCAGCGGAGGCCGACCGGACCGTCGAGGTGCCGTCGATACCGAACTCCGTGACGATCTGGCAGAGCTTCCGCGACGCGTGGTCCCGCTCAGTGATTTTCGGTAAGAGCGACCCGCTGCTGGAATTGCACACGGCCGCGACGAAGATCGACGGCCTGGCGAAGCACTCCTAAGGCGTCGGCGATGACGACCATCACCATGGCTTCGGCCAAGGAGGGACGCCGCTTCGCGGCTCTCCTCGGCCGTAGGCCGGTAGGCCTCCTTTTCACCGCACCGTATGCCGTGTTTCTCGTCGCGGTGTTCGCCTATCCGCTTGGGTTGGCCGTGTGGATGTCGTTCCACCGGTTCATATTCACCGCGCCCGGCGTCTCGGTGCCCCGGCCATGGGTCGGGCTGGACAATTATAAGGAGGCGCTCACCGACCCGGCGGTGCGGCAGGCGTTCGGGAACATCGCACTGTTCCTGGTGATCAACGTGCCGCTCACCGTCACGCTGTCACTGCTGCTGGCCACCGCGCTGAATGCGGCGATCCCGTTCCGTGCGTTCTTCCGCGCGGCGTACTACATCCCGTATGTGACCGCGAGCGTGGCCGTGGTCGGAGTCTGGCTGTTCCTCTTCAGCTCCTCGGGCTTGGTGAACAAGTCGCTGGGTCCGCTCGCCCCGCATCCGTCATGGCTGGTCAACTCACACCTGGCGATGCCCTCCGTTGCGGTGTACGTGACTTGGAAACAGCTGGGCTTCTTCATTCTGCTATACCTCGCTGCTTTGCAGAACGTGCCCAAAGAGCTCTACGAGGCTGCGGCAGTCGACGGCGCGTCTCGGAAGCGCACCTTTTGGTCGGTCACCGTTCCTGGTGTGCGGTCGGCCACGACCCTTGTGGTACTGCTCTCGCTGGTCACCGGCGCGAACCTTTTCACCGAGCCGTACTTGCTCACCGGAGGAGGTGGGCCGGACGGAGCGTCGGCATCGCCGGTACTGGTGATGTACCAGCGGGGCATCGAGCAGGGGCACCCAGATGTGGGCGCGGCCATCGGCGTACTGCTGGTGCTCGCCGTACTCGTCGTCGCGCTGGCCGACCGTTACCTGCTGCGGAGGAATTGATCACATGGTCCAGCATGTTCGGGTGGCGCGAGTAGCCGTGACCACCCAGCATCCGGAGAAGAAGCGGCAGGCGTGGATCGGCTGGCGGCTGCCGGTGCTCATTCTGGGCGCGATCGGTTTCCTGTTCCCCTTCTACTACATGTTCATCGGGTCGCTGCAGACCACGGTGGACAGCTCGCCGTCCGGCGCGGTGCCGAATCCGGGGAACCTCTCGCTCGACAACTACCGGAACATCGACAAGAACATCGACCTGGTCAGCGGACTGGTAAATTCCGGCGTCTTCACCGGCGGTGTGCTACTCGGTACGGTCGTGTTCGGCGTCCTCGCCGGATACGCGCTGGCGCAACTGCACTTCCGCGGCCGCGGGCTGCTGTTCGGCGCGATGCTGCTCGTCCAGGTCGTGCCATTCCAGCTCCTGACAATCCCGCTGTACGTACTGATAGTGCGGGATTACGGACTCGGCGACTCCTACCTCGGGATGATCGCGCCATTCGCCATCAATTCCACGGCCGTGTTCGTGTTCCGGCAGTACTTCCTGCAAGTCCCGGCGACGCTGTTCGACGCGGCCCGCATCGACGGCGCGAGCGAGCTGCGCATCTTGGTGCGGGTCGCGCTCCCGCTGGTCAAACCGGCGCTTGTCACGGCGATGCTGATGACCTTCATCGGGCCGTGGAACGAGTTCCTCTGGCCGTTCCTGATCACAAAGCAACAGAACATGCAGCCGCTCGCCGTGTCACTGGCGAACTACATCAGCAACGTCGCGGCGCGGTCCGGCAACCCGTACGGCGCCATCCTCGCGGGAGCTTGCGTGCTCGCCGCACCCGCCGTCGTCATATTCGTGGCGTTCCAGCGCCATTTCGTGTCCACTAACCTCGGTTCCGGCGTGAAGGGTTAACACCTCTTGACCTCCACCACCTCTACTACCGTCCCGTACACTCTCACTCGCCTTGGCGTGGTCATGTCGCCCCAACCCGGCGAAGCGAATGAGGCCGAGGGCGTTCTCAACCCGGCCAGCGGCCGCACCCCGGACGGCCGCCTTCACCTGCTCCCCCGCCTAGTCGCCAAGGGCAACGTCTCGCGGATCGGTCTGGCAGAGGTCATGCTGACCGACGGGGTCCCGACCGGTGTCGAGCGCCGCGGTGTCGTGCTCGCTCCCGACGAGGGCTGGGAGCGCGGCGCGAACAACGCAGGCGTCGAGGACCCGCGCACAACCTGGATACCGTCCCTCGGCGTACACGTCATGACCTACGTCGCGTACGGGCCACTCGGCCCGCGCCTCGCCCTGGCCGTCTCTGAGAACCTGTCGACGTGGCGGCGACTCGGACCGGTGCATTTCACCTATCAGCCCGGTCTCGACACCGACCTCAACCTGTTCCCGAACAAGGACGCGGTGTTCTTCCCCGAGCCCGTGCCCGACCCCAACGGCCGCCTTTCCTATGCGATGTTGCACCGGCCGATGTGGGACCTCAGCTGGATCCGCGAAGGCGAGGGAGTCCGGCTGCCGGCACAGATCACCGACGACCGGCCCGGCATCTGGATCTCCTATGTGCCAGTAGGCCTGGTTGAATGGGACATCACCGCGCTCGTGTACCAGCGCGACCACCGGCTCGTGGCGATGAGCGAGTTCCCGTACGAAGACCTGAAGATCGGTGCCGGACCGGCCCCGATCCGCGTGGACGAAGGCTGGTTGCTCCTCCACCACGGTGTGCGTGGCGAAATGGTCACAGGCACCGACCACCAGCCGCACGTCCACTACGCCGCCGGAGCGATGCTGCTGGACCAGGCCGACCCCGGTCACGTGCTGGCCCGTACCGCCGAACCGATCCTGTCCCCCGAGACTGCCGACGAGCGCGACGGCATCGTGCCGAATGTCGTGTTCCCCACGGCAATTGAGGAAGTGGACGGCCTCCACTACGTGTTCTACGGCATGGCCGACTCGAAAATCGGTGTGGCGCGCCTGGATCGGCTCGTATGATCCCACGATCACTTTCCGGCACGGTAAGTGCCGCTTCAGACCGTCCTCGCCGTGGACAGTTGCCGCGACCGCGGCCGTACGACCGAGCCGCTTCAACCTGGTGACCTACTGACCGGCGCGCCCGGCGGACTGGCCGATCCGCCGGACGTGTGCCGCACACGCCCCGATAATGCGAGACAGCAGTTCGCACAGCCGAAAGGTGTCGCCCTGACGCGGCAGGGATTTCCATCACGGTAACGCTTGTCGCGTCAGGGCGTGGCGCTTTGCAGGGCAATTGTCAATCTCAGGTTCGAACTCGTCGAGCCCCCTTGTCACCACCGATTCGCTCTGACTCGCAGTGTTTCCGGACACCGGGCGCACGGTCGGCGCCATGACGTCCATACCTTCGCCACCTCGAGACGCCCTCAACGCCATCATCGGCTTGATCTTCTTCGAGGCTTATGAAAGCAATCACCCTGAAGTGGAAACGACGGGTTGACTTCCCACACAGAGGAAGGGGAAGTCTTCCCGCCGTTCCGTGCGCCTCTGCCGACGGGTGACTAGGCCGCCGCATCAAGGAGAGGCTTGCACGTTAATCAGTCTAGCCAATAACCCCTCTATGTGTCAGACTCGTTAACGCAACACAACCGAGAGATGGTCGCTCGGCTGCTCGTTGCGCCCGCAGTCCGCATTCGCGGCCTGCTCCGTTGGGCGTAACGAAGCAGCTCGAGCGACGACTAACTCGAGCTGCTTCGCTACGCCGCGACACAGAGGGAAAGGAAGATGTCGCGACGTAAATTGACCCCAAGGGGTCCCCATGCGGCTCGGGCGCGCTGGACGCGCTTTCTGTCGCGGGAGAGCAGGGCGAAGGCAGGGAACGCCTTGGCCGCCTCCCTGATCTCGCGCACCGTCTCCCCGATCAGGGCGGCGGCGGTGGGCTCGCGCTGGCTGTACTCGGCGTCGGCCATGATGGTCCTCGAAGTGGGGCTGCTGGTGTGCGGCCCTCTTGGAGGATCGCATGTGTCCTCCCTCAGCGGGTTGAGGGGCATGGCTTTCGCCCTCGTGATCGCCGCGATCAGCCAACTGCTCTTCGCCGTGATCACGCTCCACCTCCGGGAGAAGGAAGAGCCGGCTGTCCTGCCGGCTCCGAACACCAAGGCACCGAAACGAGGCAGAGGCAGCCTCCGGCGGAAAGCCTTGGTGCTGATAACAGCAGGGGGCGTGCTTCAGGCATGCAACCTGTACTGCTACTTCAGGGGTATTCTCGACGTGTCCATCAGTGAGGTCACGGCCGTGACTACCCTCGCCCCGGCTCTGGTTGGGGTGCTCAAGAGCTGGAGGGTCGAAAGAGTGGGCGGCCATTTCAGGTACGTGGAGAGCAAACGCGTCAGGTACCTCGTGCCGTTCTCACTCGTGGCCGCCTCTTTCGCGATGATTGCATTCTTGATGCAGTCGGGCGGCGGGCAACACATCATTCGCGGGACCGTCTTCGCCTCGTTGGCGGCGCTCGCCGTGACCGGCCTAATCGTCGTCGAGGGGCGGGCCGCCAACGTCAGCAAAACGGCCTGGCGTCCCGGCGCGATGATATTCGCGGGAATGAACCTCTTCGGCGCCGTGTGTTTGGTGATCGTGAATGTGATTTCCCCCCCAGGCCGCAGTCAGCCCAGCGCCAACTTCTGGTCACTCTCGGTGTGGTTCTGGTGCATCATAATGATGGGCATTCCCTCAATTCTGGGGGTGTTCATCCAGCGAAAGCTCAACAAAGGCGCCGCATACGCCGGAATCCAGCAACTTGGAGCACTGGCGGGGATGCCCGTGCAGTTGAGCCAGCACATACGCCTACCCCGGTTGAACATCATCGGTGACATCGCCATGGCAGTCTCCGGCGCCTGGGTCACCCTGGTGGATGCCAAATGGGGGCGCGAGTCGCTCGAACGCAAGGGCGACCAAGGCAAGCGCATCCGTTAGAGAACCCGGGATGCCCTCGCCCGGCTGCGCATTCGCCGGTGCGACCAGGGCCACTCAACGAGTGCTCCCAACAAGGACCCGGCACACGCAGGGCCCTGCGCCGGAGATGAAGAGGGGTCAAGGCCAGATAACGAGGCCAAGAACCCGTGAACCTCGATCCGGTCGGCCTGAAGGTGACCTGGCCTTCAGGCTCAAACAATGCCTCGGCCAGGACGGCGCCTACGCCGTCGCGACCGAGGCACGAGTCGGCACACGTCGGCTACTCACGAGTGCTCCCAACAAGGGGGCCCGGCACACGCCGGGCCCCCTGCCCATGCGAGGGCCCCAGGAGTGTCCGTGGCAGTTGGACATCAGGCCACTGTCCGGGCTGCCTTCTTGGGTTGGGTCACCTCCGCTCTGGAAGCGGGTTCGGTGCGTTTGCGGGCGCCGTAGCCGGGGTCGGCCATGTGGATCTGGTGGTCGGTATCGACGTGCTCGGTGTTCGACCAGGCGGTCCGGATCTGACCAACGTTCTGATTCTGTAACAGAAAGGTTCCACGGTGGCGACACCCTATTTCGCGACACTGGGTCCCGTTGAAGTGACGCGCACGGGACGTCCGATACCCCTGCCGGGTGCACGTACACGATCACTGCTCGCAGCCTTGTTGATCTCAGCCAATCAGGCAGTGCCAGTCGATGATCTCGTCGAGGCCGTATGGGACCGCGGCAGCCCGACCCACCCGCGCAACGCGCTTCAGAATGCGGTATTCCGGCTGCGACACGCGCTTGGCGATGCCCTAACACTGGAATCAGCAGGTGCGGGATACAGATTGTGGGTGGATGATGATCAGCTCGACCTGCTGCAGATGGAGCGGGCCTTGCAGATCGCACGCGGCGAGCCGGCGATGTGGGAGTTGGAGAAGATTGTCAGGTTGTGGCGAGGGACGCCCTTGTCGAATGTGGACTCAAAGGTACTGAGGCGTGACATGGTGCCGCGATTGACAGATCGGTACCTAACCGCAGTAGAGCGATGGGCGGAGCTGTGCCTGCAGCACGGCAGGCACGAAGCGGTGGCCGAACACCTTCCCACCCTCATGACGGTAAATCCCTATCGAGAGAAACTCATCGGCTACCTCATGGTCGCCTATTTCCAGGACGGCAGGTCAGCTGACGCGCTCCTACTCTACGAAAGCACACGCCATGCGATCAACGAGAACCTGGGCATCGACCCGAGCACCAGCCTCCAACAACTGCACATCCGCATCCTGAGACGCGACGAAGAACCCACCCTCCACTTCCCACCACCTACCCTCGGCCAAAACCTCCAAGCCCACTCCAACTCCATCCCTTCCACGTAAGGACCGACCTCCAGTAATCAAGCGGAATTCTCGGAGGGCTCCGCCAAGGACGTGTGGCAGAAGAAGCGGCAGGACACCAAGGACGCCAAGCATGCGTGGCGCGCCCTGGCAATGCAGCAGAAGCGGTGGGGCAAGGCCTGGCACAGCTCACCTCGGCCTTCAAACGCTGAACCACCGCCGGTCGGCGGCTTCAACAAGCCGGCCCCTGGCCACCTTCATGGTGGACGAGGGCCGGTTCTCTTTCGTGCCGCTCTCTCTCACCTGCCGGGGCAGCTTCCGATCCGGTCATGGACCTGGGCGACCGCCTCCGTGATCTATGGGAGTCCCCGACGCTGCCGGGACTGTCCGGATCTTTGTGGGCGGGCCGGTGATCACTTCTAGTGGAGGGTGATGCGGTCGCCGTAGTAGAGCGACAGCGCGTTCAGTGCTGCCTTCCACCCCGGGGTCTTGCCGGTCACGTTAGCCCGGTTCTTGCGGGGGCTGCGAATGACCAGGTAAAGCACCTTCAACGCGGCCTGGTCGGTCGGGAAGTGGCCGCGCCGCCGGGTGGCCTGACGGAACTGGGCGTTCAGCGACTCGAAGCTCTCTTGTCAAGCGGCTGCGGCGATGGTGGGCGCTGGGCTGGTGCGGCGGTCGTTGTCGCGCCACATGTGCCTGATGATGACGTTGGCGAGCTGACGCTTATGCGAGCGGCGAGCTTCGCGTTTGGTCTTGTTCGTGGTCTTGCGGTCCATGTAGTCCTTGGCGGGCTGGTGGCAGCGGACCTGGGTGACGTGGACGGCGTGCAGGATGGAGTTGACGTCGCGGTTGCCGCCCAGGTCGAGGCGGTGGCGTCGGGCTGGGCCGTGGCCTTCGCCGGAGGACAGGGCGACTGGTGCGATGCCGCACCAGCGGGCGAACTGGGCCTCGGTGCGGAACCGCTGTGGGTCACCGACCTGCACGAGCAGTTCCATCGCCAAGACGGGGCCGATCCCGCAGATGTTGGTGAGGGTGCAGCCGAGTTCTCCGAGCAGGGTCGGGATCTGCTTGTCCAGCTCTTTGATCCTGCTGGTCAGCGTGGTGATGTCGGCGAGGCTCGCCCGGAGCCGTTCGATCTTCAGCAAGTCGGCGTGGTCCAGCTGGCTGGTCGGGATCGGACCCGTGGCCAGGGCGTTGAGCTGCTTGAGAACCCGGCTGGTGGACGGGAGCGCGGACCTGATCGCGACGGGCAGAGAGACCAGGACCGCTTCCGCGGCATCACGCTGTCGGTCTCGCAGGTCCACCGGCTCGTCACCGGTACTCCCGAACGGCTCTCGTTGCCGGTCCTGGCCGCGCTCTGCGACATCTTCGACATCGGCCCCGGCGACCTGATCGCCACGCGCGCGCAGAACGTGGAGATCCGCAAAACCGGCACCGGCGCAGGGCCCGGTGTGGTCGACTTGGCCGCGCTCCGGCCCAAACGCGCCCGCATCCGCCCCGAGTGAGCCCCTCCTACCGCACCGCCGAGCAATACCAGCGCTGGCACATCCGCGACTGCGCACGCCGCGGCCGCCGCGCCGCCAAAGCCGCGAACTGGTCTGACGGGCCGATCTGCCGCACCTGCCCGGACCGGGCGCTCCGCGACCGCGGCTGTTGCCCGGGTTGTGGAACCGAGCGGCTGCTGCCCGGCCGCGACCGCCACGGAGCCCCGATCTGCCGAGACTGCGCGGGCATCACCCGCAGCTTCTTCTGCGACCGCTGCGGGTTCGAGGGACGCCTGCACACAGGCAGGCTCTGCGAACGCTGCACCTTCACCGACAAGGTCACCGCCGCCCTCGACGACGGCACCGGCCGAACCAACCCCATGCTGCAGCCGCTGGCCGACCACCTGATCGCGATGCCCGACCCCTGGATCGGATGGATGTGGCTCCGCCATCCCTGGAACCAGGCTCTCCTCGCCGACCTGGCCACCGGCCGCGTCCCCCTCACCCACGAGGCGCTGCACCAGCTACCGAACTGGCGCACCGTCGCCTACGTCCGGGACCTCCTCATGGCTTGCGGTGTCCTGCCCGCCACCGACAAACAACTGCCGCACTTCGAGACCTGGCTGACGCACCGCCTCACCGAACTCCAAGAACACCCTCACCAGCAGACGCTGCGCCGTTTCGCGATCTGGGAACTGCTGCCCCGGCTACGGGCCCGAGCCGAAACCCGCCCGCTCACACCCAACGTCCGACGCTTTGCCAGCGAACGGTTCGGCACCGCCCGCAAGTTCTTGACCTGGCTCGACAGCCACGACCGCACGCCGGCCACCTGCACCCAGGCCGATCTCGACGCCTGGCACGCCACCCACCACGAGCATGACCGCCGCGCCCTGCGCGCTTTCCTGCTCTGGGCGATGGCCAACCACCTCATGCCCCGGCTCGCCCTGCCCGCCCAGCAGGCCGCCAAAGGGACACGGCTCAGCCAGCACCGCCGCCTGGAGCTGATCCGCCGAGCCGCCACCGACTCGCGGATACCCCTGCCGACCCGCGTCGCCGCCTTCCTGACGCTCCTCTACGCCCAGCCGGTCAGTCGGCTCCTGCGCCTGACCATCGACGACGTCCTCCACCACAACGGCGAGGTCCTGCTCCGGCTCGGCGACCCGCCCACCCCAGTCCCCGAACCGTTCGCCGCGCTGCTGGCCGACCTCATCGACCACCGGCAGAACATGAACACCGCCACCAACCCCGACGCGCGATGGCTGTTCCCCGGCCGCCGCGCCGGGCAACCCCTGAACATCGACACCATGCTGCGACAGCTGAAAGACCACGGCTTCCCCGCCCAGGCCGCACGCACCACCACCCTCCGCCGGCTCGTGCTCCAAGCGCCCGCCCCGGTCATCGCCCAATCCCTCGGCTTTCACCACAACACCGCCACCCGCGTCGCCACCGAGGCAGGCCAGACCTGGACCCGCTACGCCCCCGGCGACCACACACAGTGACCTCGATGGCCCTGCGCCGGAGGAATACGTGCTCATCAGTTACGCGAGCTCACCAGACTCACGGGCCGAATCCTCAGTCTCGGCGTGGGACCGATTCAAGTCGCCATAGGCCAGGAAACACACGAACGCGCGTGGACCCAGTGGATCCACGCGCGGCAAGGTCACATGTCCCCGGTCAGGGGCGGTGAACCTTTATCGGGTCGAGCCGGGGCTCGCACTTTGGGGCCACTCCTACTTCGACTGAATGAAGTCGCCGCAGTCGCAGGTCCAGGTGATGACACCCTTCTTGTCGGGCGCGCTCTCGTGGGAGAACTCGTGCACGTGGCCGGACCGGGGGCCGGAGTACTGGCCGCCGGAGCCGGACTGGACGCCGGAGGCGGGCCGGCCGGTGTCCTTGTTCTTACGCCACCCCATCGCGGGTCTCCTTTGTTCAGTGAACTTCCGCGGACTCTTGCCCGCATCAGGGGACTGTGAGCGCGTCACCCGGCGACGCAAGGGGAAGATCGAATTTTTTTGGCTGGGCATGACAATGCCCCGGACCCGGGGGGATCCGGGGCATGGGGAAGCGGTCAGGCGGAGGGGCGGAGTGGGGAGCATGCCATGGCCGTTGACCAGCTACGACGGATGCGGCGTAGCGCTGTGCGAACTACTTGATCACCGGGTCGCTGGGGCGGGGTTGGCGGCCAGGAGGGCTGCCGCGGCGGGGGTGAGGTGGTGGATGACCTTCTTGCCGTCGCGGACCGACTGGATGAGGCCCGAGTCCCGGAGGGCGGCCGCGCTCATCGAGGCGGCTGGGACCGACACGTTGAGGCGGTGGGCGAGCTGGGAGGTGGAGGCGGGGGACTTGGCGAGTTCGCGAAGGGAGCGGGCCCGGCCTGGTCCGATCAGAGACGACAGGGTGTCCCGAAGCGCTGAGGCAGGCCGCATCGGGGTGGGGGCGATCGAGTAGATGAGGATCGGGACCTGTCCCGGCGTCAGGATCGGGTGGAGTCTGGCTTGGCCGAACGCGCAGGGCATCGCCACCAGTCCGCCTGTTGCGTCGAACTCGAGGGTGTCGGGGCCTGGGATGATCAGTTGCCCGTCCTTCCAGGCCAGTCCGTCGTGGAGGCCGGCTAGTGCGGCCGCCGGGCCTTGGGCCAGGAGGGTGGCAGCGCGCCCGCCGAGGTCGGCGTGCAGTTCCCGGGAGATCTGCGCCCAGTCATCGGCCAGGCATGCGTCATAGAGCTTGCGCAGCGCGTCCACGGTGCCGTTGAGGCCGGGAGATGCCGCCTCCAGGGCCTGGAGTTCGGTGTCGAAGGTGGGCTCGGTGTATCCATAACCCGCCAAGGGCGGTGCCAGGAAGGCCGGCGGGTCCGACGGGTCGGCATTGATGCGCGCGACGAGATCGTGGGCGGCCGCGGGGACGTTGCGGCGCGCTGTGTGCCACCAGGCGCGACGGAGTGAGGAGTCACGGCTGCACGCCGAATCGTGGACGCCGTGCACGAGGTGGCCGAGCGGTGAGAGCGCGAACCTGGTCTGGGCCAGGTCCACGGTGGGGTAGCTGATCGTCGTCACATCACGCCCCCGAAGACCTATCAGAACGATCTCCAGCGTAGAAGGCGCAGAGTTAACGCGATCAAAGTCCGGCCAGATCAGGCCATGAAACCGAGCTGGCAGCGGGAGGACCGCGGGCGATCGTGGACTTAAACGATCGTACCTCCCTTGGCCGCTGCGCATAATGGCGACGCGTATCGGGCCGAGAAGAATCGCACATCCTCAGCCTGGATGAGGCGCTCATCGTCAAGATCAGTGTCCGGGAACAACCTCTGCACCAGGAAGGTGAGTCGGTTGTGAAGTTCAGAATCGGAGCCGCAGGTTCGTACGGGTTCGTACGGGAAACGTGACTCCGTTCAGGTGATCCGGACACCCTGGTCCTGCCACTTCATGCAAGACGGGTCCAACCGGCAGCCCACGGGGGACGGCCGGAAGTCTCTGACCAGCCATGCAAGTCCGGACACACAACGGGAGATCTGATGAAACTCGCTCAACCTGAGCGGTCTCTGGCCGCCACCGGGCGGGCGCGCGCCAGACGGAGGCACATGAGTTTCAAGAAACTGCCGATATTTCTGCCGGAGGTTCTGCCTGGTGCAGTCGCGCCCGTCCGTCGACGATGGTGCCGTCCGTTGATCATCCAGGAAGGCGCGCGAGGTGTATCCGCCCAGGCTTCAGGTCACACCACGCAGCGGATCCCGGCCCCACATCCCGGCGTGATCGCGACATTGACCCGCCGTGCGAAGCTCGCGCCGAAGGCGCTCGCACCGTACCCCGGCCCGACCACCCACCATCTCCACTGCAGCCGCTCGCCCTGAAAGACACCCATCAGTGAAGATCAGCACCACGCTCGCCGCCACCGCCGCTGTCTCCGCACCGGCGTTCACCGCACCCGCGCACGCCGACGCGCACCGCCCGGCTCGGCCGATACCGTCGCGTCCGCGATCCACACCCGGCCCGCCCGCCACCACGGCGGCCCACCTTTGACAGAACCTCCAAGGCTCCACCCAATACCGCTTCCTCGCCCAGTGGCCTGAGCCTGAATCCACCGCTCGGCATTGGTGAAGATGTTCCGAGCATGACGATGCGGGGGGCCACGGGCGATCGTTTAACTCGCGGACTTAAACGATCGCGCCTCCCTTGGCCGCTTCACATAATGGCGACGCGTATCGAGCTGAGAAGAATTGAGAGCGATGAAGTTCACTCGCAGGCGTGTTGTAGTCGCGACGACGACTCCTGCACTGCTGCAAGCATGGCCGTGCTCCCCGGTGCGGCGCATACCGACGACGTCAAGGTGCGCGGCCTCACGGGCGACCGGCCGGCATCGAGCGTCCCGGGTGATCTTCGGCATGCTGGGTGAAGCGCTGACAGATGTGGGTCGGGCCCTGGGGGTGTTCTGGAACGACGTGTGGAATCGCCATGACACCGGGGAGGAACGAGTTCGGGTCAGCGCCGTCGCCGACCGGTCCGCCACCGCTCTCACGGCCGTGGACGGTGTTGACGTGTCGAAGCCGCGGCGGCTCGAGGACGCACGGGCGCTGTTGCTGGACTCCGTACGCCACGAGTTGCACGGCCCGCTGACCGTGATCAGCGGCCACGCGCAGTTGCTGGGCAAGTTCCTCCCGGACGACCGGCACGTGGCGGACTCCGTCGAGGCGATCCTCGACGCCGTGGAGATGATGCACCACGTCGTCAGGGGTCTCGCCGCCGTCAGTGCCTCGGATCCGGCCGCTCTCCGACCGATGGTCGAACCGATCGATGTGACGGCACTACTACACCGGACTCTGCGCACCATCCCGTCGGTAGCGGCGCGTGCGCTGATCGACTCTTCTCCCGGCCACACCGTGCGTGCTGATCCGTTGGGGCTGCGGCAGTGCCTGCTGCTGGCCCTCGGCAACGCGCAGAAGTACGCGCCCGACGGGAAGATCACCGTGACGGTACGCGAGGTCGGCTCATATGGAGTCATCGGCATCGCGGACGAAGGACCCGGCATTCCCGATGAAGAACGCGCCCTCGCGACACGGCCGTACTATCGGGCGACCGCCGCCGGGAACCTTCCAGGGTCGGGACTGGGGCTTTACATCGCGGACATGCTGATGGCCGCGATGGGGGGACGGATCGAACTGGTGACCGCCCCGTCCGGTGGCCTACAGGTCGATTTCTGGATCCCTCTCGTCAATCCGGGCGCGCCGATCGGCCGCCCGCGAGTGCGGAGATGAGCTCACGGAGCTGATCGAGGTCGAACGGCTTCGCGAGAACGCGGGTCAGGGAGCCGTCATCCAGGTCGCCTGACATGCCTGCGTCGGCGGTGAGAACCAGGACGGGCAGATTCGCGGTGTGGGCGGCGGCGCGAATCCGGGTCACGAGATCGGCCCCGTCGATGTCCGGGAGCATCCGGTCGAGAATCAGCAACCGCGGCAGGGAGGCGGTGGTGAGCCGGTGCCACGCCTCGTTGCCGCCCCCGGCCAGGTCCGCCTCATGACCATCGCGTTCCAGGATCACTCGGAGCAGCCGTCTGACTCCGGGATCGTCGTCGACGATGAGCACCCTCATCTGGTCTCCGGTCCGATGGGCATCCGTGATGCAGACGCTATCAGCGCCCGCCCGGTCGGTGCCGCAGGCCTCAAGAGGCCTCGCAGGCCGGGGAGCGCCCGCCGACGGCGCACAGCCACTTCACCGCATCGGAGACGGAGCCGACCGGGACGATCCGCATCGTGCCGCCCCGCGCCGCCCGTACCGCGACGTCGCGTTGAAGGGCCGGCACGAAGAACACGTCCGCGTGGGCCGCCATCGCGGCTTTGACCTTCTCCGCGACTTCACCGACCGTGGTCACGGAGCCGTCAAGGCCGACTCCACCGGTGCCGGCGACGTGGTGACCGCCGATGAGGCGTCCCGAGCCCAATGCGTCGACACGGGCCAGTGTCAGGATCAGCCCGGCCGACGGCCCTTGTACGACGCCGAGCGGAAACGCGGTCGCGGCGACATCGGAATCCACCCGTACCACGGCGAGCGAGGCGCTCGATATCCCCATGGTCGTGGATGTCCCCAGCGACTCGCCGGAGATCCTGGGGGCCACGAGGAGGCGCACGTTCCCCATGGCGGCGGTGACGGACCCCAGATCGGTCTGGTCGCGGAGCGGCGCCAGGTGCCGGGCGTCACCGGCGGCCAGGAGCACGTCACCGGGGTGCAGCCCGATCGTGGCCACCGCTCCCGCCATCCCGGTCACCTGTAGTCCGGCGCTGCCGGTTGGTCTTCGGCGGCCGGCCAGTTGGGCGGCGACGAGGGCGGCCGTGGTCTGCGAGGCGTCCATCGCATCGGTCGTCGCCGGGCCGGGACCCCGCCTCCGGACCATGCGTTCCTCCGTGAGCCCGGCCAACGCCCACCGGAACCAGGTGCTGTGCCGCACGACCACCGTTGTCACCAGCCAGGATCCGCGCGCCGGCGGACCGATCCGGATGACCGGACCGGGGTCGATCCGGTCGTACGGCGAGCCGGTCACACCGAATCCGCAGAGCATGAGCAGGGAGAGGATGACGCCGTAGCGAATGCGTCTGGCCCTCTCCCTGTCACGCGTTGCGACATCTGCCATGGTCTGACCCTTGGACGACCACATTGGGTATTGTGGGGATTCGTGCCACTTGTTCTCCTCATCGACGACGACCCGCGATTCATCAAGGTCGTTACAAGCCTGCTGACCAGGCGCAATTTTCAGGTGAGGTCCGTATCCAACGTGGAACAGGCCCGGCACGCGCTACGCCGCATGGACATCGACCTCGCACTGCTCGACCTGAACCTCCCCGACATGGACGGGCTGTCCCTCATCCATCAGTTGCGCGAAGAGGGAAACAACACGCCCGTGATCCTGCTGACCGCTCGCAGCGAGCCACACGAGCAGGCCCTCGGGCTACGGCTCGGCGGCGATGACTACATCACGAAGCCGTTCGACCCGGAGCTGCTGCTCGCTCGGATCCACGCGGTGCTACGGCGTAGCTCGGCCGGCGCCGGCAGGACGACCGATCGGGAGCGAAGCGACCTGGTCGAGCTTCCGCCCGTGCTGATCGACCTTTCGGCGCGACAGGTCTTCAAGCACGGGGTGGCGGTACAGCTGGCCCCGATGGAATACGCCGTCCTGGAGTTCCTGGCGCTCAACCGCGGCCGCGCGGTCTCCAAGGAGGAGATCATGCTGCAGGTCTGGGGCACCGACCAGGGCATTTCTCGTACGCTCACCGAGCACATCTCCCGGCTGCGCCGCAAGCTCGGCGAGGGCCTCGTGGTGACCAAGACGGGATACGGATACATCATCCCGGCCGCTTCCGAGGTTCCCGAAACCAAAGCTCAGTGACGAGGACGTTCTTCTTCTCCACCCGGCACCACATCTGGTGGCGCTGGCTCTGCACGGTGGCGCGCCACCGGGCCATTCCCAGGTCGCGGCCGAGCCCGTTCTTGGGCCGGGCCGGCCAGGGCAGCCCGACCTGCCGCCCCAGTCGCTCGAGTTCACTTCGGGTCAAATGGGCGGAGGCCGACCGTACGGTGTGGATGGTGAACTCCTCGTGCTCGCGGACCGACACCTGCTGATGCTCGAGTCCGTTCAGCAGCGCGGTATGGGTACGGAGTACGTCCCTCACCATCTGCTCTGCGAGCCCTTCGGGCGTCCGCGCTTCCTCGAGTTCTCCGAGCAGTCCGACGAACCCGTCGATCGCCGAGGCGAGGAGTTCGGTGTCGTCCCCGGAGTCTTCGCCGGCCGCCTCGGCGAGCAGCCTGGCCGTGACCGCCGCGATCGACAGCTCGCCCTTCATCCGGTGGACGAGGCCCATGACGAACCGATCGTGCCACTCCTCCGGTCGCGTTTCCTCGTCAAGGCGTACGAGCAAGGCGGACGTCCCGCTGAGCGGCACCGCGGTGAGCGCGCCGCTGCTGAACACGGACTGCCAGGTCAGGGCCTGGCCGGCGAGGACGAGGGATTCCCGGTCCAGATGATCCTCATCGTCACCGCTCAGATCTTCGACACCGCGGGGCGGGGACCCCGCCCTCGCGCGAACGACCGTGGAACGCATCGCTGTGTGTGGTCTCAAACCTCGTCCGCCGAGACCGACGTGGCCTGATCGGCCTTGAGCCGGTCCATCGCCTTCCGGAGGTCGGTGCCGGCCTTGACCACCTGAACGTAGAGGCCGGTCAGCTGCCCGGCGAGCTGGGCGTTCAGGCCACCCGCGCCGATGCCGCCAGAGAGCTGGTGCTCCTCCACCGCCACGACCGCGTCATCGCGCTCGACGAGAATGTCGGTGACCGAGACAGGACTCATCGCATTCCGCAGATAGGTCGCCCGGTCGGTGGAGTATTCGATGATCTCCAGCTTCTCCCTGCCGAACGCGCGGTTCAGCAGCCGCTCCGCACTCTTGATCCGGATGGCGCCCCGGCCGATGCAAGCGCCCCGAGCGTCGACTCCCAAGGTCGTCGGAGCCACGGCGACCTTCGCCTTGGTGCCGGCGACCCGCGCCACGTTCTTGATGACGACCTTCCCCGCGAGGATCTCGTCGACGAATCCCGACAGGATCCGCTCGACCAGTTCGGGAGCCGTCACCGACAGCAGCAGCCGCTCCTCGCCGTCCTGCTCTCCCTCGGCGACGCCGGTGACGAGCGCGACGAGAGTGTCCCCCGGATCCAACCGGGGCGGTGGCGCCCCCTCGGGGAGGTCGTACGCGTCGGCGCGCAGCAGGAGCGCATCCCAAGCCTGCTCGGTGCCGGCGTCGTAGACGGTGCAGTTGAATCCGTCAGGGCCACCGACCTTGATGTGCGCGGTCACCGTCGTGCCGACGAGCGGTGACTCGAGCTCGAGGTCGCTCAGGATGGTTGACACTGGTCATGGACCTCTCGTTTGGCAGGCGGGCTCTGGCTTTGCCTGGTCGTATACCGCACTCTACGGCGCGGCCTCCTGACCTCTAAAGTCCGTGCGCCTGCGGATTCGCAACCCGAAATCGCAAGTCTTCCCCGCCTTCCGCTCCCCCGCCGCGCCGCGGCCTCGGGTTGCGCCCCCCATCGGCCGCGCCGCCCGGCCTGATCGAACCGACCCGCCCGGTCGCCGTTGCGACTCGCCTCACGGTGCCGACAGGAGGCAGCGAAGGAGACCCGGCGTCGATCCAGGTCTGCCCAGGCGCGGGAAGCCGCGCGGCAATCAACTCGGCCGCCTTCGCCGGCAGTCGTATCGGTGGCCTCAACGCGGAAACGCGGCCCTGCCCAGAGAAGGGCGGGGCCGCTGTTGTGGGCAGAGACGGGTAGGTCTCTACGCCCTGTTCCGCCGGTTACCAGACCATGTCCGGTGCCGGCTCATGCGGCCGCGGCTCATCCGGCCGCGGCTCGATCGTCGGGCGGCGCGGCGGGTTGTTCGTCGGCACGGGTGTGCACATGGCGATCCTCCAGGTCTGCGATGTCCCTACCGTCACGTCTCTTGACGTACACGGCCCCTGTCTCCAACTGGATCCAGAAATTCACGACAGTCCGGCTTCGGGCTTCGGCTGCAACAAGTCGGCTCTAACGAAGCTCTAACGATCGGGCATGCGTTTCGAGGTCGGCGGTAGGCCACAAGTGGCAGAGAACCGTCTCCATGCCTCGCGGGGATTGACCAAAGGCCGTAAAAAAGAGGTGCCTCGACGCACGCCGCAATGCGGCGTACGTCGAGGCTGGTCTCGCGCCTTCAGGGAATCCCCGACGACGCTTCGTCATGTCACTGGGCGCCCCTTAGTAGGGGCGCCCACGCCGGGACCGGATCAGCTGAGGGTGCGCACCTCTCCGCACTCCGAGCACTCAATCGCCTTGTCCCCGACCTTTCGCCACTTGTGCTGGCAGTTCGGGTCCGACATGTGTCCCTCTTCTCGTTGGGGTGATGTGACGGCTTTTTGTCGTCAGTAGGATCCGTCCAGGTTTGTCGGCGCCCGGCAAGTTGGTGCTGGCGAAAATATTAATTAGGTATCAGCGCCCGCCCGAGCCCGTGCTCGCCACGCGGGCGGTGGCTGCTCGCGCGCCGCTCCCTCACCCCCAACAGCAAGGGCGAGCCGGAGATCGCTTACTACCTGTGCGACGCCCCCCGGCACCACGATGGAAGAGCTCATGCGCATCGCCGGGGCCAGGTGGGCGATCGAGGAGTGCTTCCAGAACGCGAAGAACGAAGTCGGCCTGGACCAGTACCAGGTCCGCCGCTACGACGCCTGGCACCGCCACATCACCCTGGCCATGCTCGCCCACGCCTACCTTGCCGTCACCGCAGCTCACGCTCCAAAAGCCCAAGCGGCCTGGTCCGCCTCACACCAGCGGAGATCCGTCGTCTCCTGGCACACGTGACCAAACCCGTCGCCGCAACCCTCGACTTCGCCCTGGCCTGGTCGACCCACCGACGTGAGCACCAGACCCGCGCCCGCAGCAGCCACTACCGGCGCAGGCCGGCACCCCGTGACCGCGAACCCGCCGCGCGCGAGCGGTCGATTCCCTACTGTGGCCTGGCATGAGCAGCAGCTCCCGCGTCGAACTCGTCGAGGCATCCTTCGACGACCCGATCGTGACCGGCCTGCACGTCGAGCAGGCGGCCGAGCTGGCCGCCCGGTTCGGCGCGGACGCCGACCAGCCGCCGGTGGCCGAGCCGGGGACGGTCTTCCTGGTCGCCCGTGAACACGGCGAGCCGATCGGCTGCGCCGGGGTGCGGTGGGTCAGCGCGGCGGGCGGGCATCCGGCCGGTGCGCAGGGCGCGGAGGTCGGCCAGATCTACGTCCGGCCGGAGTATCGCGGCGTCGGCGTCATCCGGTTGCTGCTGCGCGGGGCCGAGGATCTCGCTCGTCGGCGCCGCTGCCGGATCGCGCGCCTGAAGGCGGCCGATCTCCGGGACGCGGGCCTGTACGAGTCCAGCGGGTATGTGCGCATCCCGCCCTTCGGATCCCATCCGCCGCGAAGCCTCTGCTTCGAGAAGACGCTCCGGGCGGAGACCGGCCCACGACCTCCGACGCCGTGACCGGCCGGTGTGGTCGCCCCGTCGGAACGGGGAACCCACACCGGCCGGATCCGTCATCACACCGGCCAGACCCGTCAGCCCGTATCTGCCGGTCCTGCGAGTGCGGTTCCCGTTGCCCGAACTCCGAACACGGGTCCCATCGCTCGTCTCAGGCGGACTCGCGGAGGGCGACGCGGGCGTGCAGGCGCTGCAGCGGGGCGGGCAGCCACCAGTTGGCCCGGCCCAGCAACCGCATCGTCGCCGGCACGAGCAGCGCTCGTACGAGCGTGGCGTCGACGACCACGGCGACGAGCAGGCCCACGCCGATCAGCTTGATGAAGGAGATGTCCGACGTCGTGAACGCGGCGATCACGACGGCCAGCAGGAGGGCGGCGTTGGTGATGATCCGGCCGGTGCTCTGCAGCCCCGAGGCCACGGCGGCGGTGTTGTCCCGTGTCCGCTGCCATTCCTCCCGGACCCGGCTGAGCAGGAAGAGCTCGTAGTCCATCGACAGCCCGAACGCCACGGCCAAGATGAGCACCGGCTGTGACGCCTCGACCGTACCGGTGGAGGTGAAGCCGAGCACGCCCGCGAGGTGGCCGTCCTGGAACCCCCAGACCATCACGCCGAAGGCGGCGCTCAGCGACAGCACGTTCATGAGGAGGGCCTTGAGCGGCAGCACAACCGATCCGAGCGCCGCGAACAGCAGCGCGAACGTCACCGCCCCGACGAACAGCGCGGCCCAGGGCAGGACGCGCCCCAGGCTGCTCAGCAGGTCCACCAGCTGAGCGGTCTCCCCGCCCACGTACGCGGCGCCGGGTGCGGGCAGGGAGCGGATCCGCCGGACCAGGTCGCGGGCGTCACCGGATTGGGGGTCGGCACCGAAGCGTACGGCGATGTGCGTCGCGTCCCGTCCGGTGTCGGCGAGCGTCGCCGCCGTGACTCCGGGGACGCCGCGCAGCCGGTTCACGTAGGCGTCGAGCTGCGGACGGGACACGGGACCGGTGACCACGACGTCGATCGGGGAGAGCGCGCCGTGGGCGAAGTCGCGGTCGAGGGTCGTCGCGACCGTACGCGCTTCCGAGCTGCTCGGCAGCGCGCGGACGTCGATGCTGCCGAAGCGGATGCCGAGGAAGGGCGCTCCGAGGGCGAGCAGGACGATCGTCGCGCCGACCGCGTACGCCACGGGCCGGCGCATGACGCTGTGCGCGAGCCGGTACCACGGCCCGTGCTCCGCGCCGCCCGCCCGTCGCCGGGGCAGGACGCGGAGCGCGTCGACCCGCCGCCCGAGGACCGCGAGCAGGGCCGGCAGGACGGTGAGGGCGGCCACCATGTCGACGAGGACGACCGCGATGCCGCCGAGGCCCATGGATCGCAGGAACATCTGCGGGAAGAGCAGCAGGCCGCCGAACGCGATGGCGACCGTGACGCCGGAGAAGGCGACGGTGCGGCCGGCGGTCGTCATCGTGCGGGTCAGTGCCTCCCGTTCGGAGTCCGTACGGCCGAGCTCCTCGCGGAAGCGCGTCACGACGAAGAGCGAGTAGTCGATGGCCAGCCCGAGCCCCAGCATGGTGATGATGTTGATCGCGAACGTCGACACGTCGGTCGTCATGGTGATCAGACGCAGGACGGTGAACGCGCCGAGGATGGCGACGCCGCCGATCGTGAGCGGGAGCAGTGCGGACACCACGCTCCCGAAGATGACGACGAGCAGGACCAGCAGGATGGGCATCGAGATCATCTCGGCCCGCGCCAGGTCCTTCGAGGTCTGGTCGTGGAGTTGGCTGTTGACGGCGACGGTGCCGCCGCGCAGGGTCGTGAGGCCGGGCGCGGCGAACCGGTCGCGGACCTTCTCGTAGGTCGTGACGCGTGCGGGGACGTCGGCCCCGGCGAGCCGTACGGCGACGTAGGTCGCGTGCCGGTCGCGGGAGACCAGCGCCGGCGAGCCGGTGTTCCAGAACGTCGTGACGCCCCGAACCTGGTCGCGGGGCAGCCGGTCGAGGGTGCGGGTGACGGCGTCGCGGAAGGCCGGGTCGTCGACGGTGCGCGACGCGCTCTCGTAGAGCACGACCAGGTCTCCGGCGGGCGGGCCGATCCGTTCGTTGATGAGCGCGGTGGCCCGCGCCGACTCGGAATGAGGATCCTCGAAGCCGCCGCCCTTGAGCGCCCCGAAGACCTGGGTGCCCCACACGACGGCGAGAACGGCGAAGACGGCGGCCGCGCCCAGGACCCACCGGCGTCGGCGGTGGGTCAGGCGGGCGAGTGATTCGAGCATGGTCGGCTCCCCCTGGAGTAACCTGTTATCGACGATCAGAAGAGTTAACACCGTTTATTCGTTAACGCCGTTTACCGAAGCACACATCGTTAACGAATGTCAAGGGAGCAGCGTGACGACCCGTCGCGAACGCATGCGCGAGGCCACCGTGCGCGAGATCCAGGAGGCGGCGCGCCGGCACCTGCGTGCCCACGGCCCCTCGGGCATCTCCCTGCGGGCCATCGCCCGCGACATGGGCATGACCGCGCCCGCCCTCTACCGCTACTACGCGAGCCTGGACGACCTCATCGCGGCCATGATCGAGGGCTACAAGGGCGAGATCCGCGAGACGGTCGAGGCGGCCCGGGACACCGCGCCGGCCGAGGATCTCATCGGCCGGCTCGCCGAGGCGTCGCGGGCCTTCCGGCGCTGGGCGCTCGACCACCGGCCGGAGTTCACGATGATCTTCGGGGCTCCGCTCCCGGGGTACGAGCCGCCGACGAAGGACGCCGACCCCTCCTCCATAGGCTTCGGCCCCGTCTTCTTCACCATGATGGCCGATCTATGGGAACGCGAACGGTTCCCCGTGCCCGCCGACGAGGACATCCCGCCCGCGCTGCGCGACCAGCTCCTGCACTTCGCCAAGTCGTGCGGCCTCGACCGGGCCGGTGTCCCGCTCGGCCTGATCCGCCTCTACGCCGGAGCCTGGGTGCGGCTGTACGGCCTCGTCGCGATGGAGGCGTTCGGGCACGTGAAGTTCATGCTGGACGACGGGGCGCCCCTGTTCGAGGCCGAACTCGCCGACATGTTCACGTCCCTCGGCCTCGAATCACCCGCCCCGGCGGGTCACAGGCCCTCGGCGAGCGCCGCCCAGAACGCCGACTCGTAGGCGTGGAGCATGCGGGCGGCGCGCAGCGCCTCCCGCGGGTCCTCGCCGGCCGTCAGCCCCTGCTCGATGACCGCCGTCGCCTGCTCGGCGAAGCCGGGCGGCGGCGCGGCGAAGTAGCGGAAGAAGGCCACGCCCTCCTCGGCGAGGTCGTACCGGGAGGCGAGGGCGTCGGCCGTCCGGCCGCAGTACTTCCCCCACTCCTCGAGGTTGGCCAGCATCGCGAGCGCGAGGCCGCTGCGGGTGCCCGACACGGTGCTCCACGCGAGGTACGCCGGATAGGCCTGCGCGAGCGGACGCGGCTCGTACGCTCGCAGGTCGTCCTCCGTCAGCCCGAGAGCGGCGGCGAAGCCGGACAGCAGGCCCAGCGCGGTGCCCTCGCCTCCCGCCAGAGCGAGGAAGAGGTCACCTGACGGCGGGTCCGGGAAGCGGGCGGCGAACAACGCGAAACTGCGGCGGTCACTGCGCACGATGTGCCACTGCTCCCCCACGAGCCAGGTCAGCCGCTCCCGTGGCACGGCCGAGGACTCCAGCAGGTCGAGGAAGCGATTGCCTCCCGGCGGGTTCTCCACACGGGCGCGGCGGACGAGGTCCTCGGCGGCGGTCATGCCCTCAGCCGAACATCCGGGCGCCGCCCGCGTCAATCGGGACGCGCGGAGTCGTCCTCTTCGAGAGGCCGGACGGGATGGTGCCCGTCGAGGCCCAGGCGCTCGCGGATGTCCCGCTGTACCGTCTCCGGGTCGTGCTGCGCGTCGACCCCGAAGACGAACTCCTTGCGCCGGAACAGCTCCAGCACCGGGTTGGTCTTCTCGTGGTAGTCGCGCAGGCGGGCCGCGAGCGCGTCGGGAGTGTCGTCCTCCCGGGTGACCAGCTCGCCGCCGCAGACGTCGCAGCGACCGGCCCGTTTCGGCCGGTCCTCGATGAGGTTGTAGTCCATGCCGCACACGGAGCAGAGCCGGCGGGCGAGGACCCGGCGGCGGACCTCGGAGTCCGGCAGGTCGAGGTAGATCACGCCGTCGATGTCGTAGCTCTCCAGGAAGAACTCGGCCTGGCGGCGGTTGCGCGGGAACCCGTCGATGATGAAGCCGTAGTTCCAGTCGTGCTGGTCGAGGCGGTCGCGGACGATCCGCTCGACGAGGTCGTCACCGACCAGCTCCCCGGCCGCCATGATCCGGCGCACCTGAGCGCCGATCTTGGTGTGGTTCTTCACATGCCATCGGAAGACGTCGCCGACGCTGATCTGCACGAGGTCGTACTCGCGCGCCAGCATGGCGCCCTGGGTGCTCTTGCCGCTTCCCGGTACTCCCATGACCACGTACTTGCGCACCGTCCGCAGGATGGCACAACGCGTGCTCCGCTGTCAGCCGGCCGGGGACTTGACACGCCGACCCGACAGAGCGTAGTAACAGTGTTATCGGCCAGTAACGCTGTTTTTGAAGGGATCGTCGATGGCCGCAACCCCGTATGCGCGGGCCCAGGGACACGGACAGTCCGCCCTGCGTACGGCCCTGCTCGACATCGCGGGCGAACTCCTGGCGACCGAGGGGCCCGAGGCGCTGTCCATGCGGCGCATCGCGTCGGCCGCGGGCTGCTCGACGACGGTCCTGTACACCCTCTTCGGCGGGAAGGACGGGCTGGTCGAGGCGCTGTACGTCGAGGGGTTCTCCCGCTTCAGCCGGCGCTTCGAGGCCGTCCGGGAGGAAGACCCGCTCTACCGCCTGTACGCGCTCGGCCACGCGTACCGCGCCACCGCGCTCGCCGCACGCAACTACTACGACCTCATGTTCGGCCGGCCGATCTCCGGATGGGAGCCGAGTCCCGAGGCGATGGCCGTCGCCCAGGAGACCTTCGGCCACCTCGAGCGCGCCGTCACCGCCTGCCTGGAGCAGGGCCGCATCCCCTCGGGCGATCCGAAGGTGATCGCCGAGTCGCTCTGGTCGGTGGCCCACGGCGTCGTGAGCCTGGAGCTCGCCGGCCACCTGTCCGATCCGGACGCCGTGTTCACGGCGGCCATCACCGCCATCGGATTCGGCTTCGCGCCGACAGAGGAGGAGGACCGATGACCACTCGATTCCTGACCGGTGCGTTCGCGCCGGCCACCGACGAGGTGACCGCCTTCGACCTGCCCGTCACCGGACGAATTCCCGTCGAACTGAACGGCCGCTACCTGCGCAACGGCCCCAACCCGCTCGGGCTGGAGGATCCGGAGGCCTACCACCTCTTCGTCGGTGAGGGCATGGTGCACGGCGTCCGGCTGCGCGACGGCCGCGCCGAGTGGTACCGCAACCGGTGGGTCCGGTCGCGGGACGTCGCAAGCCGGCTCGGCGAGGAATGGCCGGGCGACCCCGACGGCGCGGACTTCGACTTCGCGCCCAACACGCACGTCCTCGGCCACGCGGGCCGCACGCTCGCACTGGTCGAGGCGGGCCCGCGCCCGTACGAGCTGTCCTATGAGCTGGACACGGTCGGCCCGTTCGACTTCGGCGGCACGCTGCCGGGGGCCTACACCGCGCACACGAAGCACGACCCGCGCACCGGCGAGCTGCACGCCGTCGCGTACCACTTCGGCTGGGAGTACATCCAGTACCTCGTCGTGGACGCCTGGGGCGCCGTCACCCGTACGGTGAACGTACCGGTGCAGGACGGCCCGATGATCCACGACTTCGCGCTCACCGAACGCCACGTGATCCTGTACGACCTGCCGGTGACCTTCAGCATGGAGCTCGCGGCCGGCGGCGCTCGGCTGCCCTATGCCTGGAACCCCGCGCATCCGGCGCGCGTGGGGATCATGCCCCGGGACGGCGACGGTTCCTCCGTACGCTGGATCGACATCGATCCCTGCTTCGTGTTCCACACCCTCAACGCGTACGAGGACGGGGACCGGCTCGTCGTCGACGTGGCGCGGTATCCGGAGATGCTGGTAGGCGGCCGGCTGGAGGAGATCCCGGCGCCCGCCCTGGACCGCTGGACGATCGACCCCGCGGCCGGGAAGCTCTCGTCCCAGCGCGTCGACGACCGGCCGCAGGAGTTCCCCCGCGTCGACGAGCGTCTCGTCTCCGAGCCGCACCGCTACGGCTACACGGTGAGCGCGGCGGAGCTGCTCCGCACGAAGGCCGGCGAGGCGCTGCTCAAGCACGACTACGTGACGGGCGTCGCCGAGGTCCGGGAGTTCGCGGCGGGCGCCGCCGTCGGGGAGGCGGTCTTCGCCCCGCGCTCGCCCGACGCCGCCGAGGACGACGGCTATGTCATGGCCCTGGCGTTCGATCCCGAGCGAGGAGCCACCGACCTCGTCATCCTCGCCGCGCAGGATTTCACCGGCGAGCCGGTCGCCCGAGTACACCTGCCGACCCGAGTTCCGGTTGGCTTTCATGGCAGTTGGGTGCCTGACCAAAACTGAGCGCTAATCCCGGAGAATCGTATGCGACCGGCAATTCTCCAGGGTTTTGCCCTGCCTTGTGGTTTCCCACACTGATGCCTCACCAGCCCACCGGTAGAAATGGAGGCCGAACGGAGCCGAGAAGTTTGGGGGGGACGTCATGGCCCGTTCCACACCGACATTCGATCCGAGGGGCCTCACCATCGAGCAATGCTGGGGTGAGGCGTGCGTGATCTGCCACAAGAGGTGGCCCCGACCCCGTGTACACGTCGGCCGGCTGCCGGACGACTCTCGCGTGTTCGCCTGCGATGACTGCGCCCCCGCGCTGCGCATTCCGGTCCAGCAGACCCGAGGCCGGCGCGCGAAGATCAGAGCCTAACCGGAAAAGGAGCGTCCTGGGTCCGGGGGGAGCCCAGGACGCCCGATGAGAGACGCGCGCTCGGCGGGGGCGGCCGAGCGCGCGTCTCCTCTTTTCGGTCATCCGATCCGGACGCGGCTAGGTGTGCTGTCCAGCGGACGGAGATCCACCGGACATGCCCTCGGGCCTGTCTCGAAGCCCCGCTGTCCTACTGCGCGGCGCCCAGACGGCGACTTCGAGACAGGCCCTAGTGGCGGGCGGTCTGCCAGGCGCGGGTCCAGGCGGCGTAGTCGGCGCAGTCCTCACCCGGTCCGCCGCAGTCCTTCGCGGGCGTACGGGCAAAGATGATCTTGTTGAGGTACGACCGGTCGCCGACGTGGTAGGCGGTGCAGAACTGGGCGCGCAGCCGGTCGCGCCCGCAGGCCTCCGGATTCGCCGGGGCGACGCCGTCCCACTCCGCCACCTGCTGCTGGACCTCCGGAGAACTCACCCAGTTGAGCCACTGGTACATGCAGTTGGGATGGCTCCCACGGGCCCCGATCATCCAGGCGTCCATCCAGCCGGTGACGCCCTCACGCGGGGTCACCCCGGCGACGGATCGGCCGCTCCGGCTGAGCACGTCCACCTGGTAGGGCCAGACCTGGCCCAGGGCGGCCTGACCGTCGGCGAACGGCGCGATGGCGTCGGACGGATTGAGCCAGTACGTGCTGACGTACGGGTGCTGCTTGGCGATGACCGACTGCGCCGCGGCGAGCTGCTTGCCGGTCAGCGCGAACGGGTTCTTGATGTGCAGCTTCGGATCGTGCGCCTTGAGGTAGAGGGCGACGTCGCCGAACGTCAGCGGGCTGTCGCGGACCACGAGCCGGCCGGCGTACTTCTTGGCCTCCGCCGGATCGAACAGCGCGCCCCAGCTGTCCGGGGCCGAGCGCACGACCTTCTGGTCGTACATCAGGAGGTTCGCCCCCCAGGTGAAGGGCACCCCGTAGGACTTACGGTCCTTGGTGAGCTGCGCGCGAAGGGCCGGTTCGAGGTCCTTGTAGCCGTCGATCAGGTCGGGGTTGACCGGCACGACCTGGCGGTCCGCCACGAGCTGCCCGGCGATCTCCGGTGGCGCGGCGACGCCGTCGTAGCGGAGATTCGGCTTCGACATCAGCTGGAGCATCTCCTGCGCGTTGGCCGCGTATTTGACGTCCACCCGGCACCGGGTCTTCTTCTGGAACGGCGTGACCCAGTCGACCCGGGGGTCGTTGGAACCGTCCTCGGCGTAGCCGCTCCAAGTCAGCAGGGAGACCGAACCCTCACCCGGTCCCATGGTGTCGGCCGCCCGGACCTCTCGCACGGGGTGGCCGCCGCCCTCGCTTCCACCGCCACCGCTGCAGCCGGCCAGGCCGAGCACGGCGGCCAGCACGGCCGACACGGCTGCCGTGCGCCGTCGTGAACCCCTCATCCCGCTCCCGTCTCATCGAACACGTCTCTCTCGCGAGCGTAACGACATGTGCGGGCGAGTGCGGACCGGACCCACGATCAGGAGAAGTGGAGGTCCGGGCAACCGTGCCGGGGGCTACACGGTTGCCCGGACTCCTGCGGCCTCAGGAGAGCGCCCCTCTGCGGTCACGCCTGTCACGGAGGTGTTGGAGGGGGAGGCGGCGTGACCGACAAATGCTCGCCTGAGACCGCGGCTTGGGTGCGGCCGTCTCGGGTCGCGTACGGCGGCGGGTCATCGGAACGACCCACCGGGTCGGGAGGCGGCGGGAAGCCTGCCTGGTGCGGCACCCGGTGTTGGGCCGCCGGTCTGATAGGGGATTCGGGGACGTGCTTTGAGCGCCTCGATGGCCTCGACCAGCTCCTTCACGGTCTGAGCCTCGATGAACTCGCCGGACCCCCGGTCGTTGGGAGGGAGTGCCCACCAGTGGCCGGTGGCCTCGCCGAACCAGATCGTCCACTCCGGATAGCGCGCCGCCAACACGGCGAGCAGTGAGAACGGCGTCTGGTCGGGCGAGTCGTCGGCAGACATGGGGTGCTCCCTGGTAACCGGGGAACTTCTGAAGTTTGCGCCAACAGCTATCGACAAACGCAGTGTGTCGTATGCCACAGAGCAGGTCAAGGGCTCCGGCTAGTATTTGTAGTTTTGGCTGTCAAGCTGCCAGGTCAGGGCAAACCAATACTCGCGGAAGCTGAGAGATTTTCAAGATGACCGGATGCTCGCGGCGGACACGCGAAGATGATCTCGCTCAACCCCCTGTGGACGGGCCCCTCGCTCCATCGTGGACCAGCCCGCCGCCCGAGACCACCCTCCGCCACCCCGCTTTGACCTTCAGGTGACAACCATCTGATTTAACGCTGTCCGGAAATACCTCTGAGCGTGAATTGAAAACAGGCCGCCGATATCGAAATTCAGCGACCTACGCAATGAAACGGGCATCAGGCTCTTTAATGCCGAATGACGGCACGCGGGACGAGCGGCTTGGAACGCACCAAGCCGACCGTTCGTCGCCCGGGCCGGCGTGCAGCGTCCCGCTCCCCCGTCCGGGCGGAGCGCCGCTCGGCCCGGACACCTGACCGCACCCGCCACCCCGCCGCGTGATCACACCGCCACCCCGCCGCGTGATCGCACCCGCCGGCCCGACCGCGTGATCGCACCCGCTTGCGCGGGTGCGATCACACCGACGCCGGTCAGGCGTTCGTGGGGAACCCCAGGTTGACGCCGCCGTGGGACGGGTCGAGCCACCGGGAGGTGACGACCTTCCCGCGCGTGTAGAAGTGCACGCCCTCGGTGCCGTGCACGTGGGTGTCGCCGAACAGCGAGGCCTTCCAGCCGCCGAAGGAGTAGTAGGCCATCGGCACCGGGATCGGAACGTTCACGCCGACCATCCCGACCTCGACCTCGTTGGTGAACCGCCGGGCGGCGCCCCCGTCGTTGGTGAAGACGGCGGTGCCGTTGCCGTACGGGTTGGCGGCGATCAGCTCCATGCCGGCCTCGTACGACGACGTCCGTACGACCGACAGGACGGGACCGAAGATCTCGTCCTGGTAGCAGGCCATCTCCGGCGTCACGTGGTCCAGGACCGTCGGACCGAGCCAGAAGCCTTCACCGTCCGGCAGGGCGTGCTCACGCCCGTCCACGGCCAGCGTGGCGCCCTGGGCGACGCCGCCGTCGAGGTAGGACGTGACCTTGTCCCGGTGGGCCCCGGTGACCAGCGGGCCCATCTCGGAGCCGTCGCGGTCGCCGGGTCCGACGGTCAGCTTCGCGACCCGCTCCTTGATCTTGGCGATCAGCTCGTCGCCGACCGGGTCGACCGCGACGACCGCGGAGATCGCCATGCAGCGCTCCCCCGCCGAGCCGAACCCGGCGGAGACGGCCGCGTCGGCGGCCAGGTCGAGGTCGGCGTCGGGCAGCACGAGCATGTGGTTCTTCGCGCCGCCGAGGGCCTGCACCCGTTTGCCGTGCGCGGTGCCGGTCTCGTACACGTAGCGCGCGATCGGCGTGGAGCCGACGAAGCTCACCGCGCTCACGTCCGGGTGCGTGAGCAGCCCGTCGACGGCCGCCTTGTCCCCGTGCACGACGTTGAAGACGCCTTCGGGGAGCCCCGCCTCCTTCCACAGCTCGGCGATGAGGACGGAGGCCGACGGGTCCTTCTCCGAGGGCTTGAGCACGAAGGTGTTCCCGCAGGCGATGGCCAGGGGGAACATCCACATCGGCACCATGGCCGGGAAGTTGAACGGCGTGATCCCGGCCACCACGCCCAGCGGCTGGCGGATGGAGTAGGAGTCGACCCGCGTGGACACGTTCTCCGAGAAGCCGCCCTTGAGCAGGTGCGGGATCCCGCAGGCGAACTCCACCACCTCCAGGCCGCGGGCGACCTCGCCGGCCGCGTCGGCCCGTACCTTGCCGTGCTCGGACGTGATCACGGCGGCGACTTCGTCGCGGTGCCGGTTGATCAGCTCGCGGAACGCGAACAGCACGTTCGCGCGCTTGGTGATGGATGCGTCCCGCCAGGCGGGGAACGCCTCGCGCGCCGCCGCCACGGCGGCGTTCACCTCGTCGGCCGAGGCGAAGTCCACCCGCCCGGCGACCTGCCCGGTCGCCGGGTCGTACACGTCGCCTTGACGCTCGGCGGTCCCGGTCCAGGGCTTGCCGCCGATCCAGTGCGTGATCTGCTTCATGACGAGATCGCCTCCAGGGCGTCGATGAGGATGCCGAGGCCCTCCCTGCCCTCATCCTCGGAGAGCGTGAGCGGCGGGGCCATCCGCAGCGTGTTGCCGTACAGGCCGCCCTTGCCGATGAGCAGGCCGCGGGCCTTGGTCTCCTCCAGCATCCGCACGGCGAGTTCCGGCTCGGTGAGCTCGATCGCGAACATCAGGCCCTTGCCGCGCACGTCGGTGACGATCGGCAGCCGCGCGCCGGCCTCCCGCAGTCCGTCGATGATCTGCCCGCCGACCTTGGCGGCGTTGGCCTGCAGGTCGTGGTCGAGGATGTAGTCGAGCGTCGCGTTGGCGGCGGCGGTGGAGATCGGGTTGCCGCCGAACGTCGACAGGCCGGTCGCGTGCAGCGAGTCCATCAGCTCGCCGCGGGCGACGAGGCCGCCGATGGCGAAGCCGTTCCCGAGCCCCTTGGCGAAGGTCATCATGTCGGGCGTCACGCCGTGGTTCTGGATGCCCCAGAAGTTCTGGCCGGTCCGGCCCCAGCCCGTCTGCACCTCGTCGGCGATGAACAGGATGCCCTGCTCGGCGAGGACCTCCTGGTACGCCGCGTACAGCCCGTCCGGCGGAACGGTGTAGCCGCCGACGCCCTGGATCGGCTCGGCGATGATCGCGGCCACGTCGCCGGCCGTGACGGTGGCGAGGTTGTGCCGCAGGTCCGCCACGCAGACCTCGATGAAGTCGGCGTCCGAGAGCCCGCGGAACTGCGGCAGATGCCGGTCACCGCCGTGCAGGAAGTTCACGGTCAGCGGCGACAGCCCGTTGTTCTTCCAGGTGCGGTTGCTGGTGATCGCGGTCGCGCCGAAGGAGCGGCCGTGGTAGCTCTGCCGCATGGCGAAGACCTGGTTGCTCTTGCGCGCGTACGTCGCGAGCAGCAGGGCCGTCTCGTTCGCCTCGGTCCCGGAGTTGGTGAAGAACACCTTGGCGTCGTCGATGCCGGAGAGGCGGGCGATCTTCTCGGCGAGCTCGACCTGGCCGCGCATCAGATAGAGCGTCGAGGTGTGCACGACCCCGGTACGGAGCTGGCGCTCGACGGCCTCGCGCACCTCGGCGAGGTCGTAACCGAGCGTGTTGGTGACGATCCCGGCGAAGAAGTCGAGGTACGACCGGCCGTCCGCGTCGGTGACGCGGTTGCCCTTCCCGCTGACGATCTCGATGGGCTCGTCGTAGTAGAGGGCCATCCAGTTCGGCATGACCGCGCGATGACGTGCAAGCAAGTCCGACATAACACGAGTCTTCCCGCTGAACGCCCCAAAGCGCCACCCGACAGACTGTCAATGTCCATACGCCGCATCTGGCAATGTGTCGGGCGAGCGAGCCCATGGCTCGCTCACGCCCCTCACTCGCTTCGCGTCCGGCCTCGCCCCTCGGCCGGACACTCCGCTCGCTCCGTCGCGTTCGCTCGCGGTATCAGAGCTCGTTGAGGCGGCGGGCGAGGCGGAAGTCGTACTCCGTCAGGCCTCCGGCGACGTGCGTGCTCTGCGTCAGGGTGACCTTGTTCCACCGGATCGCGATGTCCGGGTGGTGGTTCTGCTCCTCGGCGACCTCCGCCACCCGGTTGACGAACGCCATCGCCTCCTTGAAGTCCTTGAACGTCACGGTCTTGACGATCGCGTCCTCGGCGCGCTCCCAACCCGGGGTCGTCGCCAGCTCGCGGTCGATGGCGTCGCTGTCCAGCCGGTCCATCTGGCCCCTCCTTACGTGCGTTCCGTAACATCACAATTGTGCTGCCCACTCTGGCCGACGTCTTGCGGCTCGACGCGGTCCGGCGGGGCGAACCCCGGATCATCGCCGGCGCGGACCACCTCGACGCCCGCGTCCGCTGGGTGCACTCCGCCGAGGTCACCGACATCGCGCACCTGCTACGCGGCGGCGAGCTCGTGCTCACCACCGGCATCGCGCTGCCGGACGATCCCGCCCGCCTCCGCACGTACGTCGCCGAACTGGCCGACGTCGGCGTCAGCGGCCTCATCGTCGAGCTGGGCCGCAAGTACGCGCGCGAGCTGCCCGACGCGTTCATCGCGGCGGCCGAGGAGCACGGCCTCCCACTGATCGCCTGGGCGCGGGAGACGCCCTTCGTCGACGTCACCGAGGCGGTGCACGCCCAGATCATCGACGCCCAGCTCGCCGAGCTGCGCGCCTCGGCGAAGCTGCACGAGGTGTTCACCCAGCTGTCCGTCGACGGCGCCCCGCCGGCCGAGGTGGTCCGCCAGGTGGCCGGCCTCGCGGGACACCCCGCCGTGCTGGAGAACCTCGCCCACCAGGTCCTCGCCGCCGAGATGGCCGGCTCCGACCCCGCCGAGCTGCTGACCGGCTGGGAGATCCGCTCGCGCGCCGTGAGCCCCGAGGAGCGCACCGCGTACGACGAGTCCTCGCGCTGGCTGATCACGGTCGTCGGCGCGCGCGGCGAGGACTGGGGACGGCTCATCATCACCTCGATGGATCCCCCGTCGCCCCGCGACGTCGTCCTCGTCGAACGCGCGGCGACCACCCTCGCCCTCGGCCGGCTGCTCGACCGGCACGCCGAGAGCCTCGAACGCCAGGCCCACGGCTCGATCATCAACGGCATCCTCGCCCACGCGTACGCCGACCCGCAGGAGGCCGCCGCCCGCGCCCGCGCACTCGGCGTACCGCTCACCGGACGCCGCCTGCTCGGCATCGTGGTCCTCCCCCGGGCATCCGCCCGGCCCAGCCCTCCCCCGGCACTCGGCCTGAAGGACGACGACGCGACCTCCACCGACTCGATCGCCGACCTGGCCGAGGCGACCGCCGCCGCCTGCCGGGAGGCCAACCTGCCCGCGCTCGTCGGCACCCTCGACGAGAGCTCCCCGCAGGCCCGGGTCGGCGTGCTCGCCTCACTCCCCTCCCGCGCCGTCGAGGACGACGTCCTGTGCGAGGTGGCGCGCCGCCTCCGCGCCCACCACTGCGGGACGGCCACAGGCGGCCGTACGACGGACCCGGGAGGCCGGACCGTACGCCCGCGCGGCGGCGCGGAGGCGTTCGTCATGGCCGTAGGCTCGACCGTGGAGTCCGTACGCGACGTCCGCCGATCGTTCCTGGAGGCCGAACAGGTCGCCGACGTCGCCGCCGAACGCACCGACGGCCGGCTGTTCTACCGCCTGCCCGACCTACGGCTACGGGGCCTGCTGCACCTGCTCCGCGACGACGCGCGCCTGCAGACGTTCACCGAGCGCGAGCTGGGACCACTGCTGACGTACGACGCGCAGCGCGGCAGCGACCTCGTCCACGTCCTCGACCTCTACCTGGGGAGCGGCCGCAACAAGGTCCTCACCGCCCAACGCGCCCACCTGTCCCGCCCAGCGCTGTACGAGCGACTCCGCCGCATCGAGCGCGTACTCGCCGTGGACCTGGAGGACGTCGAATCCTGCGCCTCCCTCCACGTCGCCCTCCTCGCCCTCGACGCCGTCCGCAAAGACCACACCTGACGTCCCGGCACAAAGACGACCGCCCCGGTCCCAACGAATCCCCGGCGACGCGGGCGGCCAATGGCCGCCGTGCCGCCGAGACAGGTCGGCCGGCTCAGATCGGAGATGGTGCGAGCCGGGCACGGTTCATTGCTCGCATGCGTCGTAGATGGCGAGAGATTCGTCTGAGTGTGAGGTGACCATGGACGCCCTCCCGCCCAAACAGCGCTCGCCGCGGATCAGTGACATTACCGGCACAATACGTCGCGGATCACGACCGGCCGCGCTCGTCTGCTCTGGAGTGGCGATCCTCGCGCTGATCACGCTGTCACCGCTAGCACTCGAGTTCATCGCCGCCAGAGGCCATGTCGACTGGACTGAGCTGGGCAACGTCGGCCAGGCATACGGCGCGATATCGGCGATCCTCAGCGCCTTGGCACTCGTCGCCATCTCGATATCGCTCGCCCTCCAAGCAAAAGAGAGCTTGGCGAATAGAAGACAAGTTCATCGAAACATTCACATGAGGCTGGCGGAGATGGCCATGAGCGATCCGAGTTTCATGGAATGCTGGGGGCCCGAGGCCCAAAGATTTTCGCATGACGAGAATCGCCGCACTCAGTTTCTGAATCTCATGGTGTCGTTCTGGTATATGCAGTGGGAACTGAAGGACGTGACAGACGATGGCCTGAGGTCAATGGCCGCAGAGAATCTCTTCCACACCGACACGGGCCGGAAGTACTGGTTGGACCACAGGGAGCAATGGACGGCCACGTCGGTCGGATCCCGGCTGAACAGGTTCCGCGAAGTGCTGGATCAAGCCCTCACCCTGGCGCTCAAGTCGGAACTCAGCAGTCAGGTTGTGGCACGTAAGCGCAGAGGGAGGCCCGGGCTGGAAACCCGCGAGGCAGCGGGAGTGATCGCTGTTGCATCGACCGCTGCCGCAGCATGTCTGCTCGCACGCGATCTCTTGCGTAAGCGGAAGTTCTCAACCGGCTCGTATCGAAGGGGGTGAGGCGGAACCGACGCCGCACGCCGTGACGGCGCGTCGGCTCCGCCTCTTCGAACACGTCAGTCGGACGGTCGGGCAGCCGCCTCCAAACCGGCCGGGAACGCTCCATCGATCCAGGTGACTTCAACGCAGCCACTCGAGGCGTTGCTCCGAATGGACTTGCGCCAGGGGGGGATGGACTTACCGGTCATCGTAACCTTCCTTACGTCTCTCCTGCCGCCAGTCGGCGGAGGAACGCGGCTGACTCACCGATACCCAGCGCATCGGCGACGAGATGGTTGAAGACGAGTGAATAGGCATGGACGTGCGCATCATCTTCTACGTAGAGGGCGGCGTTGAGCGCCTCTATGTAGCCGACGTCCGGCATGTAGCGCTCCGGGAACTCCAGGATTGAAAAGGTGCCCTCCACGCCCGGATGCGCACCCATGTCGTGCGGGAGTACCTGAAGGGTGACGTTGGAACGCTCGGCCAGTTCGGCGAGATGGGTGTACTGCGCCCGCATGACGTCCGTACCGCCGATCATGCGGCGCAGGGTGTTCTCGTCGATCACACACCAGAGCTCAAGCGGAGGGTCGCGCTCGGTGACCAGCGCCTGACGATTGAGGCGCACCTCGACCCGCCGCTCGACCTCCGAGTCGGAGGCGAGCTGCATGAGTCCGGCTCGGATCACCTCCCGTGCGTAGTCCTCTGTCTGCAACAGGCCGTGGACGACCAGCGCGTCGTAACACCTGAGCGACCGGGCCTCGGTCTCCAGGGCGATGTAGGTGGCATACGCGGCGGGCAGCGTGTCGGTGTAGCGATGCCACCAGCCGCGTTCTCGTGCTCCGCGGGCCAGCTCCACGAGGTCGGCGCGGCGCCGGCCGTCCACCTTGTAGATGTTGAAGAGCCGTTGGAGTTCAACTGGCTTGATCCGGCGGACGGCGGTCTCCATGCGGCCGAGCGTGGCGCGGCTCCACCCCAGCCGCTCGGCCGCCTGCTCCAGGGTGAATCCTGTCTGTTCGCGAAGCCGACGCACCTCGATCGCGATTCGGCGTTCGCGGATGGTCGGTGAGGGATCCGGCACGAGCCCAGTGTGGCGACGTCACTCTGAGCGAGCAATCGGTTTCAGATTGTTACCGAACGGTACATTGTGAGAATTCTCAGCGAACCGCTTGCGCGGATGAGCAGCGCGGAGCACTATGCGTAAGAACCCGAACACGCCATGTGATCGAGGGGGTCGCTCGAGTTGGGTACGGCTGGGAATCGCAGGCGCGCCGCTACGTCACCGGCCGCTTGAGTCACCACCGCTCCGGCAGAGCCGGCCCCCGACCCGCCCCTCGGGTCCGTGTCGTGCTCCCGGGACCACTGGGAGATCGGCCATCTCCTCTGGCCCTCGGCACTCACCCCATCCGACGGGAGGGCGCACCACCGTGACCGCCACGCTCCACGAGACGACGTCGACCGCCACCACCGCCATGATGTGCTGGCGTCGTACGTTCCCCGGCCGCCCGGACCAGGCTCGGCTCGTCCGCCGGTTCGTGGCCTTCCTCCTCGACGACTGCTGCCGCTCCGACGACGCGGTCCAGGCGGTGGCCGAGCTCGCCGGCAACGCCCTCATCCACACACGCTCCGGCCGGCCCGGCGGCACGTTCGTCGTCGAGGTGCGCCGCTGGGACGACGGCCTCGCCGTCTCCGTCACCGATCAGGGCGGGTCGCTCGAGGACAGCGGCCCGCACCGAAGACCGCAGGACGACGACCTCGCCGAGAATGGCCGCGGCCTCCCCATCGTCGCCGACCTCGCCACCCGCGTCACCTGGACCGGAGACCCCGACCACGGCCACACGGTCACGGCCACCTTCGCCTGAGACACTGCCCCCCCGTACAGGCCGCCCGGCGAGCCGTCGCACGAAACGCCCACCCCCGCCGGCCGGTCCATCACCGGGTGGATCCGCGCACCCATCCGAAACGATCAACAGGCCGAACGGGCGCCGCGCCGTCAGGCCGATGACTCGGCGACGGGAACCAGTTCGGTGTCCGGAGTGACGAGGCGGTCGGCGGACTTCGGACGGCGCCGGGCCCAGGGCATGGCGAGCACGAGCAGCGGGATGATCGCGACCGAGCTCATCGCCCACCAGCTGTGGTTCTCCCACCATCCGGTGTCGTCGAACTGCGTCAGGTAGATGTACCCGATGCCCGCCCAGACGGCACCGACGGTCATGGCGGCTCGGCTCCAGCGCGTCGGCCGCGCGCACAGGAACGGCACGAACCACAGCAGGTACTGCGCGCCCATCCGCGGCGTGACCACCATGAAGGCCAGGAGGATCGCGGAGGTCTGGTCGATGCGGTCCGCCCGCCACCACAGCCATATGACGAGGGCGATGGTGGAGTACAGGATCAGCTGGCCCACCTTCGCCGCCATCGGCGCGAGGGTCCAGTTGCCGTGCGTCATCAGGGCGGTCCAGCCCCATTCGCCGACGATGGGGCGTACCTCGCCGAGGTAGCGGGCGACGTTGAGCATGTCGGCCCAAGAAGAGCTGACGACCAGCGGAAGCGTCACCAGGAAGAAGACCGGGACGGCGCCGGCCGCGACCAGCCCGTAGAGGCGCTGCCGCCAGTTCGGCAGCATCGCGAGGACCACCGGAAGCAGGATGATCGGCCAGCTCTTCGCCGACAGCGCGAATCCGAACAGGGCGCCCGCCCACGCGCCGTTCGGACCGGGCACGCCGTTCTCCGCGCCGTTCCGCGCCGAGCGCGCGAGGAGATAGGCGGCGACGAGGAAGACCAGAGAGATCGGCTCGACCTGGGCATGGATGACGGCGATCATCAGGGCGATCGGGTTGCAGGCGTACTGGAAGCGCGCCGCCGCCCCGTGTTTACGCCCGGCGAGGCGGCCGACCAGGACGATCAGCACGACGTCCGCGACGATGGTGCAGAGCCGGCCGGCGATCTCCCACGGCAGGCCCGTGGCCAGCGCGAGGGCGTAGAAGTACGGGATCATCGGCAGGAAGTGCCACGATCCCTGGCTCGCCAGGACGGGATCCTGGTGGTGCAGGATCGCCTGACCGGCCGCTCTGAAGCCCTCGTTGAAGTCGACCGGCTGCCAGGAGTCGGTGGACGCCGAGATCAGCAGGGTCAGCCGCAGTCCGATGCCCACCCCGAGGGCGGTACGCAGCGACGGACGCCAGTCGCGCCACTGTGCCGCCGCGGCCAGTAGAAGGCCCGCGACCAGGACAAATGCTGTGAATTCCGGATGGTCCATTGCTAGCCAAGACTCTCACATACCGACGCCGTTACCACGCTCGGCCCAGGGACTCACAGCGAACTCTCAGGTTCCCTTGACCTTCACAGTCCCGGCCCTAACGCCGATGGAGGAGCGGCCGCGCGGCGACGCGGCGCACGGGGGCCGCCGGGAAGGTCGCGCGTCCGGACCGCGACAGGCGGTCCGAGGAGCCTGAACCTCGACCGTCGGCCGCGGGCGAGCGCATCGGACGGCTCGGCCACGGCCGCCTCAACGGTACCGCCGACAACGTGGTCGATGTGCCCGACCGGACGGACCGCGCAGTGCCCGACCGCACGGACCTCGCAGTGCCCGACCGGACGGACCTCGCGGCGCACGACCGGACGGATCGCGCGGCGCACGACCGGACGGATCGCGCGGCGCACGGCTCCGGCGGAGTCCGCCGGAGCCGGAGAGGCCCGTTTCGCCGTCGCCGCGGCGGGCGGCCGGCCCGGACCGCCGGCCGTCACGGCACCGTCGCTGACGAGGGACTTGACCAGGGTCTTGACTTCGCGGCCCCATCCGCGCCCACCCGGCTCGGATACCGAGTAGTATGCCCCTGCTTACGGGGTGACCGATTCCGGACTAACGTTTGACCTTGCGGCTTTTGACTAGGTTTGTGAGGATCTGGCGCAGGCCAGGTAATCGGATCTCGACCCCGCCCGGGCGGTCCCCGCCGCTCGTGAGCCGAGCGCCATTGCCCCGCCGTCCCTCGGACACGCCACCGGGGCGTGTCCGCCACCCCTGAGGGAGGCTCGTGTGAGATTCACTGCTCCCCGACGCGCTGGACTGATCGCAGCCGCCACCACCCTGATCGGCGGCTCGCTGCTCGCGGCATCGGCCCAGGCGTCCATCTCGCAGCCGGATCCATCGCACACCGCCACGAAACTCGCCCAGCGGCTCGGTTCCCGCTCGGCGGGCTCGTACCTCGACCAGTCCACGAAGAAGCTCGTGGTGACGGTCACCTCGAAGTCGGACGCCTCGGCCGTGCGCGACGCGGGCGCCGTCCCCAAGGTCGTCCCGTACAGCGGAGCCATGCTCCAGTCGGCGATCAACGTCCTCGACCGTACGGCGAAGGTCCCGGGCACGGCCTGGGGCGTCGACCCCACGACCGACCAGGTCGTGCTCTCCGTCGACAGCTCGGTGACCGGGTCCCAACTCGTCCAGGTCACCTCCGCGGCCCAGCAGCTCGGCGGCGCCGTCCGCATGGAGTACGTGCCCGGCGTGTTCAGCACCAAGATTTCTGGTGGTGACGCGATCTACGGTGGTCAGTACCGCTGCTCCCTGGGCTTCAACGTCGTCAGCGGCAGCACGTACTACTTCCTGACCGCGGGCCACTGCGGCAACATCGCGTCCAGCTGGTACAGCAACTCGAGCCACACCTCGCTGATCGGCACGACGCGGTCCAGCACCTTCCCCGGCCACGACTACGCGATCGTCACGTACGCCAGCGGCGTCTCGCACCCGGGCCAGGTCGGCAGCCAGGACATCACCTCGGCCGGCAACGCGTACGTCGGCGAGTCGGTGTCGCGCCGGGGCAGCACCACCGGCATCCACAGCGGATCCGTCACCGCCCTCAACCAGACGGTCAACTACTCCGAGGGCACCGTCACCGGCATGATCAAGACGAACGTCTGCGCCGAGGGCGGCGACAGTGGCGGCCCGCTGTACTCCGGCAGCACGGCGGTGGGCCTGACCTCCGGCGGCAGCGGCGACTGCTCGTCGGGTGGGACGACCTTCTTCCAGCCGGTCACCGCAGCGCTCAGCGCATACGGGGTGAGCGTCTACTGAGTCCCCCTCGCTGAGCCCCGCTCGCGGGCCCCCGGAAGTGCGGCATCTTCCGGGGGCCCGCCCCTTTTCCAGCTCGCCCACCGCTCGCTCCTGCCCGGCTGCTCGACGGCGCGACCGGTGACCGGCCCGCCCGCGCCGCGCTCTCGGGGCGTCATGGCCAGCTATTCATTCAATGAATACATTGAGTGTATAGTCGCGCTCATGTCGACCGGGCACATCCTGCTCGGGCTGCTGACCGAGCGGCCGAAGCACGGATACGAACTCAAACGCGAGCACGACGAGCGGCTTCCGGGCGCCCGGCCGCTCGCGTACGGACAGGTCTACGCGACTCTGCAGCGGCTGGAGCGCGACGGCCGGGTGACCGTCGCCGGGACGGTTCAGGAGGCCGGTCCCGAGCGCACCGTCTACGAGATCACCGAGGAGGGGACGGCGGAGGTCCGCCGCTGGCTCGCCGAGATCGAGCCACCCGCGCCGTACGTGTCCAGCCCGTTGTTCAGCCGGGTGGTGATGGCGCTGGTCGCCGAGGGCGCGGCCGACTCCTACCTCCTGCAGCAGCGGGCCGCCCACCTGGAACGGATGCGGGAGCTGACCGCCCGCAAGCGCACGGCAGGGGTCTCGGTGGGCGAGCTCCTGGCCGCGGACTACGCCTTGCACCACCTCGACGCCGACCTGCGCTGGATGGAGACGGCCCGGCAGCGCATCGACGACCTCATTCAGGAGATCCGCTCATGACCCTGTTGGAAGCCCGCCACATCGAGAAGGCCTTCGGCCGCACGCACGCCCTGCGCGGCGTCTCCCTGACCGTCGGGCGCGGGGAGACGGTCGCGATCACGGGCCCCAGCGGCTCGGGCAAGTCGACGCTCCTGCACTGCCTGAGCGGGATCATGTCTCCCGAGGCCGGTGAAGTGCACTACGCCGGGCAGCGGATCGACGATCTCGACGACGCGGCCCGCACCCGGCTCCGGCGGGAGGACTTCGGGATCGTCTTCCAATTCGACCGGCTCGTTCCCGAGCTGACCGCCGTGGAGAACGTCGCGCTACCGCTGCTGTTCGCCGGGCGGGGCCGCGCCGAGGCGACGACGGTCGCGCACGGCCGGCTCGAGGAGGCGGGCGCCCTGGACGTCGCCGAGTCCCGTCCGGCGGAGCTGTCCGGGGGCCAGCTCCAGCGAGTGGCGATCGCCAGGGCGCTCGTCACGACGCCGAAGATCATCTTCGCCGACGAGCCGACCGGCGCGCTCGACTCGGTCGCCGGGGAGCGGGTGCTGTCGCTGCTGATGGGCGCCGCGCGGGCGAATGACGCCACCGTCGTGATCGTGACGCATGACAACCAGGTCGCGGCGCACGCCGACCGGGAGGTCGTGCTGCGCGACGGTGCCCTGGTCAGCGGGGTGATGGCATGAGAGCGCTCCTGGCCGTGGCGGGAATGCTCGGCCACGGCGGCTCGCCGCCGGAGCGCGCCCGCGTGCGGCTGATGGCGACCGGGGCCGGGCTGGCCACCTGGTTCCTGTTCGGCGCGGCCAACGTGCTCGCCCTGCACGGGCGGCTCGACCAGCGTTTCGGCCCGATCGCCGACCCGGGCACGCGGGGCGGCACCGCCTTCGGGATCGCCCTGCTGCTCCTGCCGGTCACGGCGTTCCTCTACCAGTCGGGGCGGCTGGCCGCCGCTGACCGGGAGCGTCGGTTGTCGGCACTGCGGCTGGCGGGAGCGACGCCGCGCGAGGTCCGGATCCTCGGGGCGGTCGAGGTCACCCGCACGGCCGTGCTCGGCACCGTCGTCGGGGCCGCGTCGTACCTCCTGCTCCAGTTGGGCGCCCGCAGCCTGCTGCCGCCGCGATCGCCCGCCGACGTCGACGTCCCGCCCCTGTGGGGGCTGGCCGCCATGGCGATCGTGATCGGCGCGGCGGCGGTCTCCGGCCTGCTCGCCGGCCGTCACGTCATCGCCACGCCGCTCGGCGTGACACGCCGCGCCAACGTGCGCCCGCCCCGCTGGTACGGCCTTCTGCTCCTCCTGCCGCCGTGCACGGTCACGCTCGCCGTCTGGCTGCTCTACACCTTCGTGGATCCCGGCGGCTCCCCCGACACCGTGCGTACGGTGGACCTCCTGAGCCTGCTCCTCCTGCCGGTCGCGCTGATGTGGTCCGCCGGGTGGGTGGTCTGGTTCGCGGCACGGTGGGTCGGGCGCAGGGCCGGCTCGGCGGAGACCCTGCTGGCGTCACGCGCTCTGGAGGCAGACGCTCGTCCGTGGGGCCGGACACTCGCCGTCGTCGGCCTCACCGTCTCGATCGGAACGGGGGTCGGCCTGTTCGAGGCGGACTTCCTGTCCATGCGGGACCTCGATCCGTTCGCGGTGACGAGTTTCACGCTCCTCAGCCTCGCTCTGCTGGTCGCGATCGTCGTGACCGCCGCCGCCCTCCTCGTGCACCAGGCCGAGTCGCTTCTCGAACGCGGCCCGGTGATGGCCGCGCTCCGCGCCGGCGGCGCGTCCGAACGGGAGCTGCGCCGGGTGCTCACCCGTCAGGGCCTCATCGCCTCCGTGCCCGTCTGTGGCCTCGCCGTGGCCGCCAGCCTGGTGACGATGGCCGTGAACCTGTGGCTCCAGGACGCCTGGTCCCTGTGGGCGATCGGGCACTCGCTGCTCCTGGGCGGCCTGAGCGTGCTCGCCACCGTCCTGGTCACAAGGGTGTCCCGGCGCCGGCTCCACCGTGTGATCGCGCCCGGGCGTCTCCGCACCGAGTGACTCCGGGGAGGGCCGCTCAGCGGTTCACCGGGTGGGGCGCAGGTCGGGGGTGGCGCCGGGGCGGTTCAGGACGACCCAGCCGTTCCGGCTCAGGACCACCTGGTAGCCGTTGTTCCGCAGGTACCGTACGCGGTCGCGCTGCGCGCCCACCCACGGGAAGGGGAACGTCGTGATGGCCGTGTCGGCCACGACCCAGGGCGCCCAGCGCACCTTGGTGTCCCACAGCAGCACGCGGTCCCGGCCGGACAGCTGGGGCCCGGCCACGTTGGCGGCCTCGACCAGCACGCCGCGGGGTACGGCCGCGACCGCCGCGTCGGCGGCCTGCGCGTGCGCGTCGCGCCGGTAGAACGCCGCTTCGAAGAAGTGCTTGAACGAGAAGCGCGGAATGACGAGGGCGGCGGCCAGGAGCGCGGCCACCGGCCAGACGAGGTCCACTCTCAGCCGGCGCCCGCGCAGGCCGGGCGGCCGGAGCCGGGACAGGCGGCAGGCTCCGTCCACGCCGGCCGCGATGAGCAGGGCGGTCAGCGCGACGTTGTAGTGGAACCTCGGCTCCCACCAGTTCCCGAAGCGGTTCGCGAGCATCCGCTCGGCCAGTAGGGGCAGCACCGCCAGGGTGATCGGTGAGGCCAGGGGGATGAGGAGCAGCGGCAGGATGAGCCAGCCCATCGTCGACGCCTTGACGCTCGGCGTCACGAGCAGCTTCAGCGCGGTCCACGGGTGCGTCAGGGCGTGCAGGGCGGCGTGCGGCAGGTCCTTGCCCAACGCGTCGTACGCCCAGTAGTAGTCCGCCGAGCCGCCGAACGCCGGAATCAGCACCCGGGACGCCAGCCAGGTCCACGCGAGGCCGCCGCCCACGAAGGCGGCGGCGAGACGCCGCTGCCCCGGACGCGTCAGCAGGTAGAGCCCGAAGCCGGCGACGAGCAGGCCCATGTCCTCCTTGACCAGCAGCAGCGCACCCGCGGCCAGCGCGCACTGCCACCGCCGCCCGGCGTCGTGGCGCTCGAGCATCAGCATGGACAGCACGGGCGTGAACGCCATCTCGTGGAAGTCGAACGCGACCGTCTCGGCCACCGGCCAGGCCAGCGCGTACACGCCCGCGACGCAGTGCGCCGCCCACGCGCCGAACCGCCGCCGCGTGAACGCCCACAGCGGCACGATCGCCAGCGCCAGGAGCACCGCCTGCGCGAGGAGGAGCGTCTGCGGCCCGTCGTGGATCCAGTACAGCGGCGCGAGCACGGCGAGGATCGGCGAGAAGTGGTCGCCGAGCACGGTGAAGTGCGGGCCGAAGCCGTTGTGCACGCCCTTGACGATCGCGACCGGCAGATGGAAGCGGCTGTAGGACCGCACCGCCTGATCGAAGATCACCAGGTCGTACGTGGTGGTGCGGAAGGTCCAGTACCGCACCAGGGCGAACACCGAGTACACCACCGTGGCGGCCACGACGAGGACCCCGACGGTCACGGCTTCGCGTCGGGGGCGCCCCGGTCGTACCTCCGGGCCGGCGGTCTCGGCCGACATCGTGATCATCCGAGCGCACCGCGGAGACGGTCGGCGTACTCGCGGGCCTCGTCGTCGGAGTCGTACTTGGTCCGGGGCCAGAAGAAGCCGCGCAGGCCGTCCTTGCGGTTCCTGGGCACGACGTGGACGTGCAGGTGGGGCACGCTCTGGCTGACCCGGTTGTTCAGCGCGACGAAGGACCCGGCCGCGGCGAGCGCCGTCTCCATGGCGACGGACAGCCGCTGCCCGGCGGCGAACAGCGGCTCGAGAAGGTCGGCCGGCAGGTCCGCGAGGGTCTCGTAGTGGGTGCGCGGCACCAGGAGCGTATGCCCCTTGAACAGCGGGCGGGTGTCCAGGAACGCGACGACGGGACCGTCGTCGAGCACCACGTGAGCGGGCCGCTCCCCCTTGACGATCTCGCAGAACAGGCAGTCCATGGTGGGTATTCTTCCGCTTACGGTCGTCTTATCCGGCGCGAATAGGCTCCTGGCCTGTGCGATTCGATCAAGTCGCCTTCCGTTATGGTCGCCGCGCCCCGTGGGTGCTGCACGACGTGACGCTGACCGTACCCCGTGGCCGGATCATCGAGGTGAACGGCCGCAATGGAGCGGGCAAATCAACGCTCCTCCGGCTCGTCGCCGGGGTCGCGCCGCCGGTACGGGGAAGCGTCACCGGCCGCCCGCCCGCCGTGGGGTACGCGCCGGAGCGGTTCCCGGCCGGTCAGCCGTTCACCGCGCGGGCCTACCTCGGTCACATGGCCGCCGCGCGCGGGGTGCCGGCGGCGCGCATCGGCGAGTGGGCCGAACGGCTGGGCTTCACCGAACTCCTGGACGTCCGCCTGCCCGACCTGTCCAAGGGCAGCGCGCACAAGGCCGGGCTCATCCAGGCGCTCCTCGCCGCGCCCGGGCTGCTCGTCCTCGACGAGCCGTTCGCGGGCCTCGACGCGCGGACGCGCGCGGCGCTGCCGGGCCTGCTGGCCGAGCTCACCTCCGCGGGCTCGTCCGTCGTCCTCAGCGACCACCAGGGTGACCTCCGGGAGGTGCCCGGCGTGATGCGCTGGCAGGTCGCCGGGCAGACGGTGACCGAGGGAGACCTCACCGAGGAGCACGCCGTGGTCGAGGTGATCGTGCCCCGTTCCCAGGCAGAGGACCTGGTGACCCGCCTCAAGGCGGACGGCTACGAGGCGCGGTGCAGATGATCGCGGCGATGCGGTTCCAGCTCGAGGGGTACGCGCGGTCGGCCCGGATCCTGCACCCGGTGCTCGCCTTCATGCTGCTGCTGGCGATCGTCTTCTCCTCCCCGCTCGGCGGCACCCCGGCCCAGATACGGTCCGGCGCGCTGACCACGATCGGCGACCTGACCGCGCTGAGCTTCCCGATCTGCGCCTGGGCGGCGCGCGGGTTGCTCGACAACGAACCGGACGCCCAGCGGCACATCGGGGTCGTCGCCCTCGGACGGTCGCGGGCGATGCTCTGCGGGCTGATCGCGGCCGCGGGGTTCACGGCCGGCCTGGCGCTGGTCGCCTCGGCGTACCCGCTCGCGGCGGCGGTGCTGTACGGGGTCCGGCCCTCTGTGCTGCTGCCGGCGGTCGGGCTGATACTGCTGTCGGCGCTGGCCGCGACGGCGCTCGGGGCGCTCACCAGCCGGGCGATCCTCCCCTCCCCCGGCTGGTCGATCCTCGTCCTGCTCGGCGTCTACGTGGCCGACCTGCTGCTGGGGCTCGGTCCGCTGCGGATCCTCACCGTCCCGATGATCGAGTGGATGGGGGCGGCCGGTCGCGGCGCGTCGGCGTTCACGAGCGGCCTGCCGTGGTTCGCCCTGCGCACGCTCGCCTGGACGGCGCTCGCCACGGCGCTGTACGTCCGGCTCCGGCGCACCCGCGTCTGAAGGTGTTCCCGGCGTTCGGCGTGCCGTACGGCGGCCCCGGGGCACTCCGAGGCGCTCGAGCTCGGCCGCCGGATTGTCGACGTGCCGCGGGAACAGGGACCCTGGCCGAGGCGGTCGAGCTCAGCCGCCAGACGGTCGACGTGCCGCGAGGTCAGGGCCCCTGGCCGAGGTGCGCGAGCTCGGCCGCCAGGTGCTCGACGTGCCGCGGGGTCAGGGCCCTGGCCGAGGCGCTCGACCTCGGCCGCCAGACGGTCGACGTGCCGCGGGGTCAGGGGCGCCCTGGCCGAGGCGGTCGAGTTCGGCCGCCAGGTGCTCGAGGAAGCCGTCGACGTCGGGCTGGCTGTACCCGGGCCGGAGCCGGGTCGTCGCGAAGCGCGCCGCCCGTACGTCCGCCGGCCGTGCCGTACGGCCGCGCAACGCGACGAGCATCGTGTCGAGGAAGGCGTCGACCTCCCGCTCGTCGTAGCCCTCGGTCAGCCGGGTCGTGACGAACCGTACGTTGCGCACCAGTCCCGCGAGCCTGTCCGCCTCGGCGGCGGCCAGCCGGCGTCGCCTGACGTTCTCCTTCGCCTCGAACTCGCGCAGGTACTCCTCGAGCCGCTCGTCGACGGCGGTCCCCCGGTAGCCGCGCAGGGTGACGGCGAAGCGCACCTGGCCGATCTCTTCGGCGGTGACCGGCGGCGCGAACAGCTGCGCACGGCCCAGAGTCCCCTCGACGCGGGCGATGAACGCGTCGACCTGGTGACGGTGATAGCCGCGAAGAGCGGTCGGGAACTCCGGCATAGCCGCATTCTCACTCAAATCACGGTGACGGCGGCACCGCATGCCGGAAAAAGGGGTGTAGGGGCTGGACCTGGGGAAATCTGTCAAGGAGGTCGTCACACGGACCAGGGGGACTGAGGTATGACGACGGAGAACGCAGCCGGGCCGCAGAAAGTGGTGCTCGGCGGCTACACGAGCCACGAGGCCGCGCAACGCGCGGTGGACGTCCTGGCGGAACGCAAGTTCCCGGTGGAGCACGTCTCGATCGTCGGTTCCGGACTGAAGCTCGAGGAGCGGATCCTCGGCCGGTGGACGCTCGGCAAGGCGCTGCTGGCGGGCGCCAGCTCCGGCGCCTGGATCGGCCTGCTCATCGGCGTGATCTTCTGGATCGTCAGCCCGTGGGTGGTGGGCGCGGTGATCTCCGCGATCATCCTGGGCGCGATCTTCGGAGCGATCTTCGCGGCGGTGGCGCACATGGTGCGCCGGCAGACGTTCGCGTCGGCCAGCGCCGTGGTGGCCGAGCGGTACGACGTGCTCGTCGACGCGGAGTTCGCCGCCGAGGCCAGGCGTCTGCTGGCCGCCGTACCCACCGACCAGCCTCACTGACCCGGCGGGACCTTGGACGGCCCGGGGATCGGCCGACGAGACGCGGGTCGGCTGTCTACTCGGGGGTGGGAAGCGGGCCGTTCTCGGACAGCGGCGGGACCGGGCGGTCCGGCAGGACGGGGAGCACCCGCTCCGGCAGAGCGGCGAGGGGCTGCTCCGGCACGGCGGCGAGGGGCTGCTCCACGCTCTTGGCCGCCAGCTGACCGCACGCCCCGTCGATCTCCTGACCCCGCGTGTCCCGTACGGTGACGGGGACGCCGTGGGCCTCCAGGTGCCGGACGAACTCCGTCTGGTCCGACGGCCGCGACGCGGTCCACTTCGAACCCGGCGTCGGGTTCAACGGGATCAGGTTGACGTGCACCGGGTGGCCCTTGATCAGCCGGCCGAGCAGGTCGGCGCGCCACGCCTGATCGTTGATGTCCCGGATCAGGGCGTACTCGATCGACACCCGGCGCCGCGTGCGGTCGGCGTACGCCCACGCGGCGTCGAGGACCTCCCGGACCTTCCAGCGGGTGTTGATCGGCACGAGCTCGTCGCGCAGCTCGTCGTCGGGCGCGTGCAGGGAGACCGCCAGCCGCACCTTGAAGTCGAGCTCGGCGAGCTGGTTGATCTTCGGGACGAGGCCCACCGTGGAGACGGTGATGTTCCGCTGGGAGATGCCCAGCCCCTGCGGGCTCGGGTCGCTGAGCCGGTGGATCGCCCGGACGATGGCGGAGAAGTTGGCGAGCGGCTCGCCCATGCCCATGAAGACGATGTTGCTGACCCGGCCCTTGCCGCCGGCGATCTCGCCGCGGTCGAGCGCCCGGGCGCCGGCCATGACCTGCTCGACGATCTCGGCGGTCGACAGGTTGCGGGTGAGCCCGGCCTGGCCGGTGGCGCAGAACGGGCAGTTCATGCCGCAGCCGGCCTGGGAGGAGACGCACATCGTGACCCGGTCCGGATAGCGCATGAGGACCGACTCGACCAGCGTGCCGTCGAACGCCTTCCACAGCGTCTTGCGCGTGGCGCCGTTGTCACAGGTCAGATCGCTCACCGAGGTGAGCAGGGACGGCAGCAGCTCGGCGACGAGGCGGTCCCGGACGGCGGCCGGCAGATCCGTCATGTCCGACGGATCGTCGGCGAGCCTGCCGAAATAGTGGCGCGACAGCTGGTCGGCGCGGAACGGCTTCTCGCCGAGCGCGCCGACGGCCTCCCGCCGCTCGTCCCAGGACAGGTCGGCGAGGTGACGCGGAGGCTTCGCCCGGCGCGGAGCGGCGAAGGTGAGCTGAGCGGGCATGTCCGTTCCAGTGTGGCAGACGCCGGGGGGAGCTTCGTACGTCCGCGCGCCCGCGAGCGGACCTTACCGGGAGTGCATTTAATCGTGGAGGACGTCAATGCCGCGACGGGGACCGCACACTCACTACAGTCCCCTCTATGCCGGTATTGCGCAGAACGCCGCAGGAGACGCGTGTCCTGATCAGTGACACCAGCCCCTACGGAAGCCGTGTCCTCGAAGTGGAGTCCGATCACGTCGCGACGGCGGCGTACCTCCGCAGGAGCGACGGGCATACCGTGGCCGCGGCCTGGGTCGCCAACCACCAGGGCGCTTCGTCCCACCCCGACCTCGCGCGGCTGAACGCCGGGCTGGTCCCCGCCATGCCGTCGGGCCACACCAAGCACCCCAAGGGACGGTCGGCGCCCGACCCGCGGTCGCTCACGGTCGTCTGGTTCGAGGAGGGCGACGGTGCGGCGCTGCTCGAGGACGGGCAGCCTCTGTGCGTGATCCCCGGCTGGTCGGACATGGACCGCGGACTGCCCGGGTACAGCCGGGAGGCCATCGGCCAGAGCCCGTTCGCGTTCGCGTTGGACAACGAGATCGAGGACCTGGGGCCGCGCATCCTGCAGGCGCAGGCGTTCTGGGACTGGCGGAAGGGGGACGGCTCCTGGGAGGGGTTCCAGCAGTCGGTGCTGGGGCATCTGCTGGGCCGGCTCGGCCCCGGCGGGTACTACTGGCACGACGTGGGACGGCAGTGGCGGGCCCGTGCGGGGAAGGGACCGGGCGCCGAAGGCGAGCAGCCCGTCGTCGGCGTCTCCGAACGCCCCCCGATGGACGACCGCTCCTTCCGGGTGCTCAGCACGGTCGGCATGAGCTGCCAGCGGATGCCCACGGTCGAGCTGTACGAGGACGACGTGGCCGAGCACGCCCGCATCGAGCTCGCCGTGGCGACCACCCTGCCCAGCCAGCGCGCCGGCAGCATCTTCCCCTGGCTGGCGCAGTATCCGTGGCGCGCGATCACGTCCTTCGCCCCGGGCGACAACGTCAAGTGGTACCACGAGGCGAAGACCTTCCCGCTCGGCCCGAGCTGGGAGGGCGTGCTGCTGCTCGACGACCCCAGCCGTCTCAAAGGGCCGGCCGCGCCGGACATGAGCGGCTTCTCGTTCGGCGGCGACCCGGTGCACTGGCTGTGGCTCGTACCGATCACCGAGGCGGAGCGGCAGTTCGGCAAGGACGAGGGCCCGGACGCGTTGATCGAACGGCTGTCCCGGAAGGGACGCAGCTGGGTCGTCGGCGACGAGTGACCCCTGCGGTAAGGGCCGTGGGCGGCCGGGCCGGAGCGTCGCGCCGCCCACCGTGTGGCCGGGCGGGCGGCCGGGCCGGGGCCCTGGGCAGCTCACAATGCCGCTGAGCTCGCGGTAGGGCCGGAGCCCCGGGCAGCCCACAATGCCGCTGGACTCGCGGTAGGGCCGGAGCCCCGGGCAGCCCACAATCCCGCTGGACTCGCCGTAAGGCCGAGAGGCCCCGGGCAGCCCACAATGCCGCTGAGCGGGCGGTAGGGCCGCCCACGACGTCGCTGGGCGCGTGGCAGGGCGGAGCCCTGGGCCCCGCCCGCGATTCGGCTACGCGGGGACGAACGCCTGGAAGAGCAGCCACACGACGGGGACGGTGGCCAGGAGTGAGTCGAGGCGGTCCATCACGCCGCCGTGCTCCGGCAGGAGGGTCCCCATGTCCTTGATGCCGAGATCCCGCTTGATCATCGACTCGATGAGGTCGCCGAGCGTGGCGGAGCACACCGCGGCGGCGCCGACGATGACCCCCTGCCACCAGGTGCCGTGCACCAGCCAGGGCATCAGCACCCCGCCGACCGCCATACCGGTGAGGAGCGATCCGCTGAGCCCCTCCCAGGTCTTCTTCGGGCTGATGGCCGGGGCCATCTTGTGCGCGCCCAGGAAGGAGCCCGCGAAGAAGCCGCCGGTGTCACTGGCGACCGTCAACGCGATGAAGACGATGATGCGGTCCGGGCCGTCGTCCGCGTGCAGCATGAGGACCACGAACCCGGCAAGGAACGGGACGTACGCCGCGGTGAACACGCTCGCCGTGGCGTCCCGGACGTAGCCCTCCTGGCCTCCGGTCAGCCGCCACAGCAGGGTCGCCAGCACCGTCAGGGCGAACGTCGCCACGAGGCCGGTCGTCCCCCAGACGTACGTGCAGACCAGCATCGCCAGGCCACCGGCCATGACCGGGACCCGTTCGACCCGGATGTCCCGCGTCCCGAACGCCCGGATGAGCTCCCAGACGGCGACGCCGAGGAAGGCCACGACGACGCCGAGGAAGATCTCCTTGACGGTGTAGAGGGACACCAGCACGAGGGCGCCGAGCGCCAGGCCGACCCCGACGGCGATGGGGAGATTCCGGCCCGGCCGACGCTTCTTCTTGCCCGTTTCTTCCGCCTGTGCCTCCGGGATCTCCGGTGCGGGCGTAGGGGCCTGCTCGAGTCCCACTAGACCTCGAGCAACTCGGCTTTCTTGTGCTCGAGCAGCTCGTCGATCTTGGCGACGTGCTTGTGCGTGAAGTCGTCCAGCTCCTTCTCCGCGCGGCGCACGTCGTCCTCGCCCGCGTCGCCGCCCTTGGCGAGCTTGTCGAGGGCGTCCTTGGCGTGCCGGCGGATGTTGCGGATCGAGACCCGCGCGTCCTCCGCCTTGTGCCCGGCCACCTTGATGAACTCCTTGCGGCGTTCCTCGGACAGCTCCGGGAACACCACACGGATGATTTTCCCGTCGTTGCCCGGGTTGACGCCGAGGTCGCTGTCGCGGATGGCCTTCTCGATCGCGCTCAGGGAGTTCGCGTCGTACGGCTGGACGATGACCATGCGGGGCTCAGGCAGCGTGAACGACGCCAACTGGTTGATCGGCGTCGGCGTGCCGTAGTACTCCGCCGCGATCTTGTTGAACATCGCGGGCGTCACCCGGCCGGTACGGATGCCGTTGAAGTCATCCTTGGCGACCGTGACGGCCTTCTCCATCTTCTCCTCGGCCTCGAGGAGGATATCGTCGATCACCTTCGGCTCCTTGTTCAGCTCTCCGCCGGACTTACCAATGTGCCGATCTTCTCACCGCGGACGGCCCGTACGATATTGCCTTGCCCCATCAGGTCGAAGACCACGATCGGCAGGCCGTTGTCCATGCAGAGGCTGATCGCGGTGGCGTCCATGACCTTCAGACCGCGCTGCAGCACCTCGCCGTACTCGAGCCGGTCGAACCGGAAGGCGTCCGGATTCTTCTTCGGGTCGGCGTCGTACACGCCGTCGACCTGAGTGCCCTTCAGCACGGCGTCGGCGCCGATCTCCAGCGCCCGCTGCGCCGCGGCCGTGTCGGTGGAGAAGAACGGCTGGCCGAGGCCGGCGCCGAAGATCACCACACGGCCCTTCTCGAGGTGGCGGATGGCCCTGCGCGGGATGTACGGCTCGGCGACCTGGCCCATCGTGATCGCCGTCTGCACCCGCGTGTCCAGTCCGAGCTTCTCGAGGAAGTCCTGCAGCGCGAGGCAGTTGATCACGGTGCCGAGCATGCCCATGTAGTCGCTACGCGAGCGGTCCATGCCCTGGGCGGACATCTGCGCGCCGCGGAACATGTTGCCGCCGCCGCAGACCACCGAGACCTGCACGCCCTCCCGCACCACCTCGGCGATCGCCTCGGCGATGTGCTGGACGACCGCGGGGTCGATGCCGAGCGCCTCACCACCGGCGAACGCCTCGCCGGAGAGTTTGAGGAGCACCCGCTTCCAGCCATGGTGAGACGACGGAGCCGCCGTCGTGTCGGTCGTCTTACTTTCCTGCACGGCGGCGGCTCCTTCGTTTTACTCTCAGCGGCTGGGCGTCCTCGATGCGGACCTAGAGCTGCCCGACCCGGAACCGGGCGAACTGCTTGACGTTCACCCCGGCGTCCTGGAGGACCTTACCGACGGACTTCTTCGGGTCCTTCACGAAGGGCTGCTCCACGAGGACGAAGTCCTTGAAGTACGCCCTCACGCGGCCCTCGACGATCTTCGGGATCGCCTGCTCGGGCTTGCCCTCGTCGCGGGTGATCTGCTCGGCGAGCGCCCGCTCCTTGGCGACGACGTCGGAGGGGACGTCGTCGTTGGTGAGGTACTTCGGAGACATCGCGGCGATCTGCTGCGCGATCTCCTTGGCCACCTCGGGCGCCTCGGTGTCGAGCTCGACCAGCACGCCGGTGGCCGGCGGCAGCGACGGGTCGGACTTGTGCAGGTAGCTGGCGACGTACGCGCCCTTGAAGTGGGCGAAGCGGCCGAGCTCGAGCTTCTCCCCGATCTTGGCGCTGTTCTCGTCGATCAGCTGCTGGACGGTCTTGCCCGGCTCGATCTCGGCGGCCAGCAGGGCGTCGCGGTCGGCCACGTCGCTCTTCGCGGCGAACTCGACGATCTGGCCGGCCAGCGCGATGAACCCCTCGTTCTTGGCGACGAAGTCGGTCTCGCAGTTGAGCTCGAGGATGGCGCCGTCGCCGGAGCCGTTGAAGAACTCGGCGACCAGGCCGTTGGCGGCGGTGCGCTCGGCGCGCTTGCCGACGTCCTTGGCGCCCTTGAGACGGAGCAGCTCGACCGCCTTGTCGAAGTCGCCCTCGGCCTCCTCGAGGGCCTTCTTACAGGCCATCATCCCGGAGCCGGTGGTGTCCCGGAGCTTCTTGACGTCGGCGGCGGTGAAGTTCGCCATTGTGGTCTTTCTCTCTCGTCGTCGGTCGTGGGCCGTCAGGAGTCCTGGCCGGTCTGCGGCTGCTCAGCCGGCGCGGCCTCCGTAGCCTCGGCCTGCGGGGCCTCCTCGGCCTGCGGGGCCTCCTCAGCCTGCGGGGCCTCCTCAGCCTGCGGGGCCTCGGCCTGCGCCTGCGGAGCCTCCTCGGCCTGGGGGGCCTCCGGAGCCTCGGCCTGCGGGGCGGCCTCGGCCGTCTCGCCGGACTCGCTCTTCTTGCTCTGCAGGAGCTCCCGCTCCCACTCCGCGAGGGGCTCCTCGGCGCCGACGGCGGCGGGCTTCTCGTCACCGGACGGCGCGGCGCCGGCGCGGGCCATCAGGCCGTCGGCCACGGCGTCCGCGACCACGCGGGTCAGCAGGCTGACGCTGCGGATGGCGTCGTCGTTGCCCGGGATCGGGTAGTCGACCTCGTCCGGGTCGCAGTTGGTGTCGAGGATCGCCACCACCGGGATGCCCAGCTTGCGGGCCTCGTTGACGGCGATGTGCTCCTTCTTGGTGTCACAGATCCACACCGCGCTGGGCACGCGCGCCATGTCGCGGATACCGCCGAGGGTGCGCTCGAGCTTGTCCTTCTCACGCTTGCGCATGAGAAGCTCCTTCTTCGTCATACCCGAGCCGGCGACGTCGTCGTAGTCGAGCTCCTCGAGCTCCTTCAGACGCGTCAGGCGCTTGTGCACGGTGGAGAAGTTCGTGAGCATGCCGCCCAGCCAGCGCTGGTTGACGAACGGCATGCCGACGCGCTGCGCCTGCTCGGAGATCGACTCCTGCGCCTGCTTCTTCGTACCGACGAACAGGATCGTGCCGCCGTGGGCGACCGTCTCCTTGATGAAGTCGAAGGCGCGGTCGATGTAGGACAGCGACTGCTGCAGGTCGATGATGTAAATGCCGTTGCGCTCGGTGAAGATGAAACGCTTCATCTTCGGGTTCCACCGGCGGGTCTGGTGACCGAAGTGGACACCGCTCTCGAGCAGCTGCTTCATGGTGACGACGGGTGTCATGCCCGTGGTCCTCCTGTCCGGCCCAGTCGTTCTCTGGGCCACGTCCCGGTTGTTTGCCTGCGCCCGTGCGCCCCTGCCATGACGAGCGGTCATGGACCGAGAGGGCCGCCCCACCAATGCCCGGTGGCCGGCGGACGCGTGAATTCGGTCATGCGACCGTTGAGGCAAGTGTACCGGCGGCTCACCCCCTCGTGGACTCCACGTCTCCAACGGCGAGGTTTTCCCCAGGTTTCGGCGGGGTCCTGTCGCGGGGCGGCCGGAGGCGGTCATGCTCGGTGGCATGGTGTGGTCCGGGATTGCCCTGGTCATGGCGGCCCCCGGCGGTGCGGACACGGGCTGGCAGTGGCCGTTACGCCCGGCACCGGCGGTGCTGCGCCGTTTCGACCCGCCCGCCCATCCGTGGGAGGCCGGGCATCGGGGGGTCGATCTCGCCGCGCCTCCCGGCCGTCCGGTCTTCGCCGCCGGCGCGGGACGAGTGGCCTTCGCCCACGACCTGGCGGGCCGCGGTGTGGTGACGATCACCCACGGCGCGCTCCGCACGACCTACCTGCCCGTACGCCCCGCCGTGCTCCCCGGGCAGATCGTCGCGGCGGGCGCGCGGATCGGCGTCGTGGAGGGGGTTCTGGGCCACTGCGGGCAGGTCAGCTGCCTGCACTGGGGGCTCCTGCGCGGCGGCTCCTACCTCGACCCGCTCTCCCTCCTCGGCCTCGGCCCCGTACGCCTCCTGCCCTGGTGGCACGCCCCTCCCCCGGCCGCCGCTCCCTGGCCACGATCGTTGCCGCGGGCCGGAGCCGACCCCGGCGGGCGCGGGCCGATGTCGGCGATCCACTCCCCCACGACGGCCCGGCCGTCCGGGGAACCCGGGAAGACACGCCCGACCGCACCTGTGCCGCCGACACGACGGGCGGTCCCGGCTCCGGCGACCCGACCGGTCAGCGCCACCACGGGCATCGGCGCCTCGGTCGGCCCGATCACCGTCGCCGGAGCGGCGGCCGTCGCACTGTCCCGGCTCCTCGCTCACCGTCGCCGCAGGAGCCCACCCAGACGGGACCGCTGATCGCACGGGCCCGGGCGATCGCTCCTCGCTGACGCCCGCAAGGCCGCAGCAGGCCCGGTGAGCGGTCACCATCCGCGGACCTCCCGCCGGTGACGGGCGGATCTCCGTGGCGTCATGCACGGGGAAGCAGGGAGCCGGCGTATTTCACGGTGTGCAGGACCTGCGAGCTCTCGACGTGGCGGACACCCTGAAGCGGGGCGACCCGGCGGGTCAGATAGTCGTACAGGGCGGTGCCACCGGCGCAGGAGACGTATCAGAGCGGGGGTCATGCCCGGGGGTGGGCCTGCCGGTAGGCCGCCCTGAGCCGCTCCGCGGTGACATGGGTGTACATCTGGGTCGTCGCCAGGGAGGAGTGCCCGAGGATCTCCTGCACGCTGCGCAGATCCGCGCCCCCTTCCAGGAGATGGGTGGCCGCGCTGTGCCGGAGCCCGTGCGGCCCCATGTCGGGCAGGCCCAACTCCTCGAGCCGCCGGTGCAGGTCGCGCCGGACGACGGTGGGGTGCAACCGGCCGCCGCGTGTGCCGAGGAACAGGGCGGGTCCGCTGCGGTCACGCACGAGACCGGGGCGTCCCCGGCGCAGCCACGCGTCGACGGCCCGGGCCGCCGGCGCGCTCACCGGGACCGTCCGTTCCTTGTCGCCCTTTCCGATCACCCGGATGGTGCGCCGGGCGAGGTCGACGTCGTCGACGTCCAGCCCGCACAGCTCTCCGATCCGGATGGCGGAGCCGTAGAGCAGTTCGAACACGGCCTGGTCCCGCAGCGCGACGGCGTCCGTGCCGTCGTCCAAAGCGGGCTCCTCGCGGCTTTCCCTACGTTGCCCGGAGTCACTCGTACGGTCATCGGCCTCCGCCGTCCGGCCGCGGGCCGGTCTGCGGTCGAGCAGTGCGGTGGCCTCGTCCTGACGCAGCACCCGCGGCAGCGTCCGCCCCTGCTTGGGAGTGCCCAGAAGGGCGCCTGGGTCGGTCGGCAGCAGCCCTCGGCGATGGACGAACGCCGTGAACACGCGCGCTGAGGCGGTCCGGCGGGCGAGCGTGGCGCGCGACCGGCCGAGCGCGTGCTGCGCGGCCAGCCACGCCCGCAGCACACGTACGTCCAGACCTGCCACATCGCGCACTCCCATGCGGTGGGCGTGCGCAAGCAGATCGGTGACGTCTCCCAGGTAGGCACGGACGGTGTGCGCGGACAGACCGCGTTCGGCGCGCAGGTGCCGTTCGAAATCGGCCAGCACCGGGCCGAACGCCTCAGCGGACTCCGCGCCGATCTCCTCGTTCGCCGCCATCTGCTCCCTCGCGGACTCGCCTCCGGCCGGACCCCCGGCGCAGCGTCACGCCGACGCGGTGCATGCCCAACCGTGCGCGACCCGGCCCAGTGAATCAAGCGACCGCACCGGCCCGGCGCGGTTATCCACAGAATGCGATTCGCGCGACACGGATGGTGACCGATCCGGCAGCGTCGACATCGGAGGTGAGCGCATGAGCGATCGAGTCGTGGGCGCAGCACGCCTGGTCACTCCTCCGACGCCGGGAGGTCGGCCGGGGTGGGGTGGTCAAGCGAGGCCGGGAGATCCGCCGGGGTGGGTTGGTCGGGCGAGGAAGGAGGCCGCATGAACGCGAAGGACTCACTCGGGCGGCAGGGCGAGCAGGCGGCAGCCGATCACCTGGCCCTGCTCGGCTGGCAGATCCTCGATCGCAACTGGCGATGTGGCGAGGGCGAGCTGGACATTGTGGCCCGCGACGGCGGGGAGCTGGTCGTGTGCGAGGTGAAGACCCGCTCCAGCACCGCCTTCGGCACCCCCGTCGAGGCGATCACGCCGGCCAAGGCGGCGCGATTACGACGCCTCGCGGCCCGTTGGCTCGCCGCCCACGGCGTCGCTCACGCCACCGCACGCATCGATGTCATCGGCCTGCTCGCCGACGGGCCCGGCCGCTTCACCGTCGACCATCTGAAGGGAGTGTGCTGACGATGGCCCTGGCCCGTGCCCGTGCCGTCGCGCTCCTGGGCGTGGACGGCGCTCTCGTCGACGTCGAGGCGGCGATCACCAGCGGCGTTCCGGGCCTGCACCTCGTGGGCCTGCCCGACGCCGCGCTCAACGAGGCCCGTGACCGCGTCCGCGCGGCGATCCTCAACAGCGGTGAGCAGTGGCCCAACCGGCACGTCACGGTGTCCCTTTTCCCCGCAAGCATGCCGAAGCGCGGAAGCGGATTCGACTTGGCCATCGCCGTCGCACTGCTGGGTGCGGAGGGTGCGTTCTCCGCCGAGTCCTGTGCGGGCATGGTGCTGATCGGTGAGCTGGGGCTCGACGGCCGGGCCCGTCCCGTGGCCGGGGTGCTGCCCGCCGTTCTCGCGGCGGCCGACGCGGGCGCCGACACGGTGGTCGTGCCGAGGGTCAACCTCGCCGAGGCGTCGCTCGTGCCCGGGGTGCGGGTCATCGGGATCCGCACGCTGCGGGCCCTGGTGGCCCGGCTCCGCGACCTACCGCCCCCGGACGAGGAGGAGGCGGATGAGGAGGGGACGCCCCCGCAGCCCAACGGTCTCGCCGCCCGCTCCCGGGCCCGGCGCGGCGATCTCGACCTGGCCGACGTGCGGGGCCAGGCCGATGCACGCAAGGTGCTGGAGGTCAGCGCCGCGGGCGGTCACCATCTCCTGCTGGCCGGTCCGCCCGGGTGCGGGAAGACCATGCTGGCCGAGCGGCTGCCCACCCTCCTGCCCGAGCTCGACCATGACGCCGCCCTCGAGGTCACGGCCATCCACTCGGTCGCGGGCGGTCTCCCGACCGGCCAACCGCTGATCACCGATCCGCCGTTCTGCGCCCCGCACCACACGGCGTCCCGGGCCGCCCTGGTCGGCGGCGGGAGCAACCGGCTCATCCAGCCCGGCGCGGCGTCGCTGGCGCATCGAGGGGTCCTCTTCCTCGATGAGAGCCCCGAGTTCGCCGGTGGGGTGCTGGACGCCTTACGCCAGCCCCTGGAGGTGGGCGAGGTGGTCATCGCCCGGTCGGGGGCCACGGCCCGGTTTCCGGCGCGGTTCACGCTGCTGCTGGCGGCCAACTTCTGTCCGTGCGCGGCGGCGAAGATCCGCGACTGCACCTGCCCGCCCTCCACCCGGCAGCGGTACCTCGCCCGGCTGTCGGGGCCGTTGCTCGACCGGATCGATCTGAAATCGGAGCTGAAAGAGGTGTCCCGTGCGGACCTGCGGTACGACCTGCACGTCGCCGAGTCCAGCGCGACGGTCGCGGAGCGGGTGCTGGTCGCCCGCGACCGTGCCCGCGAACGCCTGGCGGACCTGCCCTGGCGCACCAATGCCGACGTGCCCGGCCGAGAGCTGCGGCGCCGCTTTGCACCACCGCACGGGGCGCTGGCGGCACTCGACCAGCCATTGGCCGACGGGCGGCTCAGCGCACGCGGCCTCGACCGCGTCGTCCGTGTCGCCTGGACCCTCGCCGATCTCGCCGGAAAGGACGCTCCGACCGCCAGTGAGGTCGACGAGGCGTTCGGTCTCTGGCAGGGACGCTGACCGGGAGGAGACATGATGATCTCGGCCGAGGAACGCCGTGCCCGCGCGCTCTTGACACGCATCGCAGAGCCCGGTGATGAGCTGTTAGGCCGAATGATCGCGGCGGAGGGAGCGATCGGAGCGCTGGACGTCATCCGCTCGGACGCCGTGCCGGACTCCGGTCCGACGGATTCGGGCAAGGGCGACCCGGGCCGGCGGTTCGCCGCGTGGCGGGCCCGGCTGCCCGATGCCGAGCCGGAGCGCCTCCTGGCCGAGTGTGATGCGCTCGGCGGGCGACTCGTGTGCCCGGGAGACGCGGAATGGCCGTCCCAGCTCGACGATCTCGGAGACCGGCGGCCGTACGCGCTGTGGGTGCGCGGCGATCAGGATCTGCGGTTCTCCTGCCTGCGATCCGTGGCGATCGTGGGATCCCGGTCGGCCACGTCCTACGGCGTCAACGTCGCCGCCGAGATGGGCGCCGAGCTGGCCGACCGCAAATGGACGGTCGTCTCCGGGGGCGCCTTCGGCATCGACGCGGCGGCGCATCGAGGAGTGCTCGCCGCCGACGGCCTGACGGTCGCGGTGTTCGCCTGCGGATTCGACGTGACCTACCCCAGCTCACACGACGGGCTCTTCACCGAGATCGCGCGCTCCGGCCTGCTGGTCAGCGAGTTCCCGCCCGGCACTCCGCCCAACCGGAGCCGCTTTCTGGTGCGCAACCGGACGATCGCGGCGCTGACCCGCGGCACCGTGGTCGTGGAGGCGGCGCGCCGGAGCGGCGCGATCAGCACCGCCCGTCATGCCCGTGACCTTCGCCGCGCCGTGATGGTCGTCCCCGGGCCGGTGACCTCGGTGGCCTCCGTCGGCTGTCACGTCATGCTGCGGGAATGGGGTGAGGCCGTCTGCGTCACCGACACCGCCGAGATCCTCGACCTGGTCGGGCTCGTCGGCGACGACCTGGCGCCCGAGAAACGCGGGCCGGTCCTCGACCGCGACCGGCTGGCCCCCGTGACGAGGGACGTCCTGGAGGCGATTCCCGCCCGCGGCGGAGCGGGCACGGCACGGATCGCGGTGACCGCCGGTGTCGATCTCGACACCGCGCTCGCCAGTCTGGGCGCCCTGTCGGCGGGCGGCTTCGTCGAGCGCTGCGCGAAGGGATGGAAGCTCCGCCGCCGACCGCCCGGCTCCTGACCAGCGCCCGAGACCTGCACGCCACGGGTCCCGGCCAGCCACCGTGACCCGTGCCAGGACGGCCCACTGAGCCCGGCGACTCCGACCCGGATGGGGGCGATGCTCCGCGCCGAGTGTGGCGGGCCGTTTAGGGGTCGCCGGCACGGGTGCGGGGCGCCTCCGGTGTGGCGGCCTCGGGAGCGGTCAACGCGAAGGGCGGGCGGCACTTCGGTGCCGCCCGCCCGTGTCGCACTTGTCGGGGACGTGTCAGTTTTCGGGCAGTTCCAGGTCGCTCTTGGCGAGTTCCTCAACGTTGACGTCCTTGAACGTCACGACCCGAACGTTCTTCACGAAGCGCGCAGGGCGGTACATGTCCCACACCCACGCGTCCTGCATGGCCACCTCGAAGTAGGTCTCGCCATTGTCCGTGCTGCGCACCTGCAGATCGACGGTGTTGGTGAGATAGAACCGGCGCTCGGTCTCGACGACGTACGTGAAGAGGCCGACGACATCGCGGTATTCGCGGTAGAGCTGGAGCTCCATCTCGGTCTCGTACTTCTCGAGGTCTTCTGCGCTCATACTCGCGTTCCCTCCCCGTGCCGCGGCTCAGGCGACGTCCGCCTGGTCGGCGGTGTCCTCATAGTGTGACGCCTCCCAATCGATCTCCCCAGCCTCTGAGGCGCCGTTTTTCGGCCCGGCCTCCGTCGTGGCCACCCGGGCCACGTTGACGAAGGAGAGCCGATGTTCGGGACAAGGTCCATGCTCCTCCAACGCCGTGGCGTGCGCGCGGGTGACGTACCCCTTGTGAACGCCGAAGCCGTACATCGGATAACGCTCGTGCAGCCCGGTCATGATCCGGTCCCGGGTCACCTTCGCCACGATCGACGCGGCGGCGACGCAGGCCGCCACCCGATCGCCCTTCGGCACCGGCAGCGTCGGCGCGTTGATGCCCGGCACCGGGAATCCGTCCGTGAGGACGTAACCGGGGAGCACGCGGAGGGCCGCCAGTGCTCGCCGCATCCCGGCGATGTTGCAGCGGTGCAGGCCGATCCGGTCGATCTCCTGGCACGGAATGACGAGGGCGTGCCAGGCCAGGGCCGTGGTCGTGATCTCCTCGTACAGGCGCTCCCGGCGGGCGGCGGTGAGCAGTTTCGAATCCGCCAGCCCCTCGATGCGGCGACGACGCTCCGGTCCGAGGATGACGGCCGCGACGACCAGCGGCCCGGCGCACGCGCCGCGACCCGCCTCGTCGACCCCGGCCACCGGGCCGAGACCGGCGCGTTCCAGCACCCGCTCGTACGCGTACATTCCGACGTCACGTCGAGGGGTGAGACCACGAGGACGGTGAGCTCGGACATCGATGTACACATCAGGCAGGGTACGTCGCGTGAGGGCACGACCGGGCCGGAACGCCGCGTGCGGCGGGCCTATTCGCGAGAACGATCACTCCGGGGTGCGGCGGAACCGGCGGCGGCCGCGTCGGCGTGGCGCGGGCCCGGTGCGGAGGAGGCGTCTGCGCAGCAGGGTGACCGGAATGGCGCCGGCGAAACCGAGTGCCAGCGGGACGGCGGGCAGCGTGGCGTTCGCGAGGGCCAGGCCCGGTTGTCCGAACGTCTTGGGGATCGGCAGCGTCTTGACCCGGGTGACGGGCCAGACGACGACGAACGCGCGGCCGACGACCCGGCTCTCGGGGATCGTGCCGCCGCCGGGGTCGCCCAGGTGGCCGCGGGAGTCGTAGGAGACCTCACGGTGGTCGCCCATCACCCAGAGCCGACCCGGAGGCACCGTGATCTTGAACTTGGCGTCGGACGGCTTGTTCTGCTCGTGGGACTCCGGGTCCGTGTAGAGGTACGCCGTCTCGTTGAGCGGGTGACCGTTGACGGTCACGCGGCCCTGGGCGTCACAACAGGCCACGTGGTCGCCGGGCACGCCGATGACCCGTTTGATGTAGTCCTTCTCGCCGGGGACGACGCCGAAGGCGCTGCCGATGGCGCGCAGGACCTTGGAGACCGGGTTGCTCGGCTCGGAGTACTGGACCTCGGGGTCCCAGGAGTCGAGCCCGTTGAAGACGACGACGTCACCGCGCTTGATGTCCCGGGTGTGGTAGACGATCTTGTTCACCAGGACCCGGTCGCCGACCTTGAGGGTGTTCTCCATCGACTGCGACGGAATGTAGAACGCCTGGACGGCGAACGCCTTGATGACCATGGCCAGGGCGAGGGCGACGCCGATGAGGATCGGCAGCTCCTTCCAGAAGGAGCCCTGCTTCTTCTTCTTTCGCGAGCCCTTGCCGTCGCCGTCGGTGGAGTCGTCGCCGTCCGGTCCGGACGATCCCGACGATCCCGATGCGGTGGCCTCGGTGGCCTCCGGCGTCTCCGCGGTCGCCGATCGCTCGTCTCCCGAGTCCCGGTCCGCGGAGCGCGCGCCATTCTGCGATGCCTCGTGGCGCGTGTCGCCGGCGGTGGCCGCGGGCTCGCGCAGGCCCTGCTCGTCGTCAGTCATCAGGGGAAGCCTAATGCCCTGAGGCCGTGGGGGTGGCCAACGTCAGCGTGTCGTCCGCGGTGTACCGGGAAATCCCCTTCCCAGGCAACGCAAAGGCCCCGGCGCGCCGATGGGCGTGCCGGGGCCGGAAGCGGAAATCGCGCCGCTCAGTTGTCGCGCTTCTCCTTGATGCGGGCGGCCTTGCCGCGCAGCTCGCGGAGGTAGTAGAGCTTGGCGCGCCGGACGTCACCGCGGGTGACGACCTCGATCTTGTCGATGGACGGGCTGTTGAGCGGGAAGGTCCGCTCCACGCCGACGCCGTAGCTGACCTTGCGGACGGTGAACGTCTCGCGGGCACCGCCGCCCTGGCGCCGGATCACCACGCCCTGGAAGACCTGGATGCGGCTCCGGTTGCCCTCGGTCACGCGCACGTGAACCTTGAGCGTGTCACCCGGGCGGAAGTCCGGTACGTCGGACCGCATCGCGGCCTTCTCGATCTCCTGGATCAGGGTGTGCATGACTGAGGTTCCTCGTGGTGAAAACGCGCGCGACGACGGACGCCGGCGCGCGATGGGGTCTTCTGGAAAGTCTGGACACGCCCAGCATGGAAACCGGGGTGACGTCTCAGTGTGCCATAGGTTCGGCGTCAACCGGAAAACCGGCCTCGGTGAGGGCTTGACGGTCGGCCTCGTCGAGCCGGTTGCGGGCGATCAGTTCGGGCCGCCGTACGGCGGTGCGGCGCAGCGCCTGATCGCGCCGCCACCGGGCGATCGCGCCGTGGTTGCCGGACATCAGCACCTCGGGCACGTCGCGCCCGCGCCAGGTGGCCGGCTTGGTGTAGACGGGGCCTTCGAGCAGGGCCTCCATGCGGCCCGGCGCGAACGAGTCGTCGCTCACGGATTCGGCGTTGCCGAGGACGCCGGGCAGCAGCCGGGAGACCGCCTCGACGATCACCAGGACGGCGACCTCGCCGCCGGCCAGGACGTAGTCGCCGATGCTGACCTCGTCGACCGGCATCCGTTCCCGGGCGTCCTCGATGACGCGGGCGTCGATCCCTTCGTACCGTCCGCACGCGAACACCAGCCAGGGCTCGGCGGCGTACTCGGCGGCGAGTTCCTGTGTGAAGGGACGGCCGCTCGGCGTCGGGACGATGAGACGGGCGCGGGAGGGCGGGGGCACGATGGTGTCCAGCGCCTCACCCCACGGCTCCGGTTTCATCACCATGCCGGGGCCGCCGCCGTACGGGGTGTCGTCGACGGTGCGGTGGCGGTCGTGCGCGCAATCCCGGAGATCGTGTACGTGCACGTCGACGTCGCCGCGCCGCCGTGCCTTGCCCAGCAGGGAGACGTCGAGGGGGGCGAAGTACTCGGGAAAGATCGTGACGATGTCGAGTCTCATGGGCGCTCCGTGGATCCTGTCTTCAGTGTGCGCGCCGCCGCCGGGACACGCGAATCCCGGCGGCGTGGCTCACTCGAGCAGGCCGGGAGGAGGGTCGAGGACGATCCGCCCGCCGGGCACGTCGACCTCGGGGACGAGGGCGCGGACGAACGGCACGAGCGCGTCGCCGCCGGGGCGCCGGATGACCAGGAGGTCCTGGCCGAGGTGCTCGACGTCGACGACCTCCCCGACCTCGGTGCCGTCGGTGGTCACGGCGAGCAGGCCGATGAGCTCCTGGTCGTGGAACTCGTCCGGGTCGTCGCTGGGCGCGATGTCGGCGGAGTCGACGAGCAGGAGGACGCCGCGCAGCGTCTCCGCCGCCGTACGGTCGTCGATGCCGGCGAATCGCACGAGGAGGCGGCCGGTGTGCGGTCGTACGGACTCCACGGTCAGCGGTCCGAGGTGGGATGGGTCGGTGGCAAGCGACGACCCTGGCGCGAATCGCACGCCAGGGTCATCGGTGCTCGCCTCGACGCTCACCTCGCCGCGGACGCCGTGTGCCCGTCCGATGCGGCCGACGGCGAGCAGCATCAAGCCGCTCCGCCGGTGGTCGGGCCGCTCCGGCGAAGAGTGACGACCGTGAGCACTATCTGGCCTCGTTGAGGTCGAGAAGGTCGACGCGGATGTACCGGCCGCCGGCGAGGGCACCGATGACGGTGCGCAGGGCTTTGGCCGTACGGCCGTTGCGGCCGATGACCTTGCCGAGGTCGTCGGGGTGCACGCGCACCTCGAGGACCCTGCCGTTGCGGAGCCGGCGGGCGCGCACCCGGACGTCGTCCGGGTGCTCGACTATTCCGCGCACCAAGTGCTCGAGCGCCTCCTCGAGCACCTTAGGCCTCGCTCTTGGCTTCGGAGGTCTCCTCGGCCGGCGCCGACTCCTCCGCCTCGCTCTTGGCCTTCTTGGGCTCGGCCTTCTTCTTGGACTTGGGCGTGGTCGCCTTGCCCTCGGCGTCGTCCAGGGTCTCCTTGACGGCGGCCTGGAAGACCTCCTGCTTGTTCGGCCTGGCCTCGGCGACCTTCAGCGTGCCCTCGGCGCCCGGCTCGCCCTTGAACTTCTGCCAGTCGCCGGTGACCTTGAGGATCGCCAGAACCGGCTCGGTCGGCTGGGCGCCAACGCCCAGCCAGTACTGCACCCGCTCGGAGTCGACCTCGATGAGCGAGGGCTCCTCCTTCGGGTGGTACTTGCCGATCTCCTCGATCGCACGCCCGTCACGCTTGGTGCGGGAGTCTGCGACGACGATCCGGTAGTACGGAGCCCGGATCTTCCCCAGACGCTTGAGCTTGATCTTGACTGCCACGGGTGTGGTGTTCTCCAGATTCGAAATGGATGAGCGATGGGTACCGGGTGGGGACCGGAGCCGCCGCTCGGAAGGACACCGGCGAACAGGTGAGAGAGGGCCCTGCCCGGTCCGGTTTTCCAGCCTGCCATTCTGCCAGATGATGGCGGTGAAGTGGCAATCGATCGCTCTCCGTCGTGTCAGCGCGCCGGTTCGGTGGCCTCCGCGTCGCCGAATCGACGGCGTTCGGGGGGAATCGGCAGGTCTTCGCGGCGCAGGCGGGCGAGGAGAAGGCGCAGTGCCGGGTTGTCGTTGCTCCTCCGCCACGCCAGGCAGAGCTCCACGGGGGCGGCGCCGGGCGGGTCCAGCGAGCGGAAGACCACGTCGTCCGGGTGCAGCCGCGTGGCCGCCGCCGGCACGAGCGCGACGCCCCACCCGCCGCCGACCAGTCCGAGGATGCTGTGCACCTGGCTGAGGTACTGCGCGAACACCGGGGCCACCCCGGCCGCGCGGAAGACGCTGATCAGCAACTCGTGGAAGTATCGCGCCTCGATCGGCGAGTACATGATGAACCGCTGCCCGTCGAAGTCGGCGACGCGCAGCGGGCGGTCAGGTTCGGCCAGCGGATGCCCCGCGGGCAGCGCGGCGACCAGCGGCTCGCGCGCCACCTGCCGCGAGTCGAGGTCCGGCCGGGTGACCGGGGGCCGGACCAGGCCGAGGTCGAGGGTTCCTTCGGAGATCGCCTCCAGCTGGTCCATGGTCACCATCTCGCGCAGCACGACCTCGACGCGTGGCAGGACCTCCTGCGCGGCCTTGAGCAGGACGCCGAGGGCGGTGTACGCGCTCGCGGCGGTGAAGCCGACGGTGATGCTGCCGGCCTCGCCGGCCGACACCTGACGCGCCGCCAGCGCGGCGTGCTCGGCCTGCCGGATGAGGCGGCGGGCCTCGACGAGAAAGGCCCGGCCGGCGTGCGTGAGCTCCACCGAACGGTTGGTGCGGTCGAACAGCCGGACACCGAGGTCGTTCTCCAACAGCTGGATCTGCCGGCTCAACGGAGGCTGGGTCATCCGGAGCCGGGCGGCGGCCCGGCCGAAGTGGAGCTCCTCGGCGACGGCGATGAACCCCGTCAGCTGGGACAACGTGAACATCGATACCGAGCTTATATCAATGGATGCGATTTTTGAGTTGGACGTGGATCAGTCGCGCATCTTAGCTTCGTCCCTATACCGGAGACGGAATACGTCCTGCCGTACTGTGCGCTCCGTAATCGTCGTCCCGGTTACGCGGTGAGCATCGTCAAGGCGGGCATGAAGGTCGTCGGCCGGCCCGGTGGCCCGGTCCTCCCCTGCCGACCGGCCTCGACGACGGCGGGCCCACAGGGTTCGCGCCCCTCGTGAAGAAGGTGAGCTGACGATGACCGTGCAGGATGTGGCGCTTTCCGGACACCAGTTGATCGGCGCGCGGGACGTCCCCGGGACCGGTGAGGAGTTCCACGGCGTCGACCCCCGCAGCGGCGAGCTCCTGGAGCCCGCGTACCGCTTCGGTACGGCGGCCGACGTCGAGCGCGCCGCCGCATTGGCGTGGGAGGCGTTCGGCGCCTACCGCCAGACCGACCAGGAGACCCGGGCGGCGTTCCTCGAGACCGTCGCCGACCGCATCGACGGGTTGGGCACGACGCTGACCGACCGGGTGACGGCCGAGACGGGCATTCCGGAGGCCCGGGTCAAGGGCGAGCTGGCCCGCACCACCAACCAGCTGCGGCTGTTCGCCCGCGTCGTACGGGAGGGCAGCTGGCTCGGTGCCCGCGTCGACCCGGCGATCCCCGACCGTACGCCGCTCCCCCGCCCCGACCTGCGGCAGCGGAAGATCCCGCTGGGGCCGGTCGCGGTGTTCGCGGCGAGCAACTTCCCGCTGGCCTTCTCCGTCGCGGGCGGGGACACCGCCTCCGCGCTCGCCGCCGGCGCCCCCGTGGTCGTCAAGGCGCACCCCTCCCACCCCGGCACCTCGGAGCTGGTCGGCCGGGCGATCCGGGCCGCAGTCGCCGAGCACGGGCTGCCCGAGGGCACCTTCTCGCTGCTGCACGGCGGGCGTGAGCTGGGAGTGGCCCTCGTGACCGACCCCCGGATCAGGGCCGTCGGGTTCACCGGGTCCCGGCAGGGCGGTCTCGCGCTCGTCGCGGCCGCCGCCGCCCGTCCCGTCCCGATCCCGGTGTACGCCGAGATGTCCAGCGTCAACCCGGTGTTCCTGCTGCCCGGCGCGCTCCGCGAGAAGGCCAAGGACCTCGGCCCGGCGTACGTCGCCTCGCTGACCACCGGCGTCGGCCAGCTGTGCACCAGCCCCGGCCTGGTCTTCGCGGTCGAGAGCGACGGGCTGGACGCCTTCGTCGAGTCGGCGGGCGCGGCGCTCCAGGAGACCACGGTCGCGCCCATGCTGAACCCCGGGATCCAGCAGGCGTACGACGCGGGCGTCCGGCGGCTCGAGACGCTCGACGAGGTGGCCGAGGTGGCACGCGGCGCTGAGGATCAGACCATCGCCTGCGGCGGACGGGCCGCGCTGTTCGTCACCGACGGGGACGCCTTCCTGGCGAATCCGGCGCTGCAGGAGGAGGTCTTCGGTGCCGCGTCGATCGTCGTACGGGTCCGGGATCAGGCCCAGCTCCTGGAGATCGCCGAGTCGCTGGAAGGCCAGCTCACGGCCACCGTCCACGCCACGCCGGACGACCGCGGGCAGGCCGCCGGGCTGCTGCCGAAGCTGGAGCTGATCGCCGGGCGCGTCGTGTTCAACGGCTGGCCCACCGGCGTCGAGGTCGGGAACGCCGTGGTGCACGGCGGTCCCTTCCCCGCCACGTCCGCCCCGGCCACCACATCGGTCGGCACCAGGGCGATCGAGCGGTTCCTGCGGCCGGTCGCCTACCAGGACGCACCCGCCGACCTGCTGCCCGCCGAGCTGCGCGACGGCAACCCGCTGGGCATCTGGCGGCGCGTCGACGGCGACCTCGTCCGCGACTGACCGACACCGGTTCCGTCCCGGGGACGGCCTCGCGGGGCCGTCCCCTGGGACCTGAGTCCACGCAGGGCCGTCCCCAGACCCGAATCCACGCGGCACCGTCCCCTGAGACCCGAGCCCGCGCGGGGCCGTCCGCGAAACCGGGACCGCGCGGTGCGGCCCCCGCGATCACGGCGGGGACATCCGAGCCATCCCGAGACCGGGTCCGTACGGAGCCGGTCCCCACGACGGGTGCGGGCCGCCGGCCCGGCCCTGACATCACCCGGAGGAGTTCACGTGCCCACCTCATCGGCAGACGCGATCCCCGCCGCCTTCCAGGCCGGCGAGGCGACGCTCGATCGGATCTCCTGGATCCGGCTGTCCTCGATCACCCTGCCGCTCGCGACGCCGATCAGTGACGCCAAGGTCCTGACCGGCAGACAGCGGCCGATGACGGAGGTCGCCTTCCTGTTCGCCGAGATCGGCACCGAGGGCGGGCACGAGGGCATCGGGTTCGGCTATTCGAAGCGGGCGGGCGGACCGGGGCAGTTCGCGCACGCCAAGGAGATCGCCCCGGTCCTCATCGGCGAGGACCCCAGCGACATCGGCAAGATCTGGACCAAACTGGTCTGGGCGGGCGCGTCGGTCGGCCGCAGCGGCCTGTCCACCCAGGCCATCGCCGCGATCGACGTGGCGCTGTGGGACCTGAAGGCCAAGCGGGCGAGCCTCCCCCTCGCGAAGCTGCTCGGCGCGCACCGCGACTCCGTGCGCTGCTACAACACCTCCGGCGGGTTCCTGCACACGCCCATCGAGCAGGTCCTGGAGAACGCCGACGCCTCGCTGGCGCGCGGCATCGGCGGCATCAAGATCAAGGTCGGCCAGCCCGACAGCTCCCTGGACCTGAAGCGCCTCGAGGCCGTCCGCGAACACCTCGGGGACGACGTGCCGCTGATGGTCGACGCGAACCAGCAGTGGGACCGGCCGACCGCCCAGCGGATCGGCCGGGCGCTGGAGAGGTTCGGCCTGGTCTGGATCGAGGAGCCGCTCGACGCCTACGACGCGGAGGGGCACGCGGCGCTCGCGAGGTCGCTCGACACGCCGATCGCCACCGGGGAGATGCTCACCAGCGTCGCCGAGCACTGGGAGCTGATCCGGCTCGACGCCGCCGACGTCATCCAGCCGGACGCGCCGCGGATCGGCGGCATCACCCAGTTCCTGAAACTCGCCGCGCTGGCGGACCATCGGCACCTGCAGCTCGCGCCGCACTTCGCGATGGAGATCCACCTTCATCTGGCGGCGGCGTACCCGCACGAGCCGTGGGTGGAGCACTTCGAGTGGCTGGAGCCCCTGTTCAACGAGCGGCTGGAGATCCGCGACGGCCGGATGCACCTGTCCGGCAGGCCGGGGCTCGGCTTCACGCTGAGCGACCAGGCCCGCGCCTGGACCGTCGACCAGGCCGAGTTCGGCGACCGCCCCTGACAAACCGGCCGAACGACGTACTTTTCTGACATCGGTCATGACCCGCTGGACAGTCCCGTCGTCATTCATCCGGATTGAGCCCTGAGTCCCTATCCGACTCCAGCGTGTAACGGAAGGATCTCCCTCGACCAGATCGATCAAGAAGAGGAAACACGCATGTCTTTGCGAGGAAGATCCGTTTCGGCCCTGGCCGGGCTGGCGGTCGCCTCCGGTCTCATCCTGACCATGTCCCCCTCGGCGATGGCGTCGTCCGGCGGCGGATGCCACGCGGCCAACTACAAAGCCTCGGGCTGGAAGTTCCGTTCGTGCATCAGCGCCCGTAACAACGTGGTCCGGCCCGACTTCTACATCGACAAGGTGGGCAAGCACGATCGCAGTTGCTACATCCAGGTCTTCCTGACCAAGAAGGCCGACGGCGGCTGGAGGGACATCTGGAACCACAAATACAGCTGCAAGAAGGGCCACGTCCCGTACTCGATGAAGACACCGCGCAAGGCGCACGGTGACTACCGGTTCGATGTCGCCGTATGGCCCTTGCACTCGGCGTTCAAGCCGCTGGGGGTGCACAGCCCCGTTCTTCACAACTGAGTCGGCGCGCCTGAACGAGGTCGGCGTCGTCACGCACCCGCGTCACACGCCCGACGGCCGCCCCTTCGCCCGGATTCCTCCGGCGAAGGGGCGGCCGTCGCTTTCCTGCTACTTCTTCTTGCCCTGCAGCTTGTTCAGGTCCGGCATCTGGAAGCCGGGGGGAAGCTGGCCCGGCAGCCCTCCGCCGAGGCCCGGCGGGAGGCCCTGCGGCGCGCCGTCCGTGCGCTGCGCCTTGCCGGCAGTCTGCTGGGCGGCGCGCTTGCGGGGGTCGCCGCTGCGCTGCTTGCCCTTGCCCTTGCCCTTCTTGGCGGCCGCCTTGACCTGCTTGCGCCGGGTGCCCGGCATGCCGGGGATGCCCATGCCGCCGGCCACCTGACGCATCATCTTCTGCGCGTCGAAGAACCGGGTGACGAGGTTGTTGACCTCGGTGACGGTGACGCCGGAGCCGCGCGCGATGCGGGCTCGCCGCGAACCATTGATGATCTTGGGGTTCTGCCGCTCGTCGGGCGTCATCGAGTTGATGATGCCGCCGATCCGGTCGAGGTCGCGGTCGTCGATCTGGTCGATCTGCTGCCGCATCTGCCCCATGCCCGGCATCATGCCGAGAAGGTTCTTGATCGGGCCGAGCTTGCGGATCATCTGCATCTGCTCGAGGAAGTCCTCCAGGGAGAAGTCCTCACCCGAGGCGAACTTCGACGCGAACTTCTCGGTCTGCTCGGCGTCGAACTGCTTCTGGGTCTCCTCGATCAGGGTGAGGATGTCACCCATGTCGAGGATCCGGCCCGCCATCCGGTCCGGGTGGAAGACGCCGAAGTCCTCGAGCTTCTCACCGGTGGACGCGAACATGATCGGCCGGCCGGTGATGTGGCGGACGGACAGGGCCGCGCCGCCGCGGGCGTCGCCGTCGAGCTTGGTGAGCACCACGCCGTCGAAGCCGACGCCGTCCATGAACGCCTGGGCGGTGGTGACGGCGTCCTGACCGATCATCGCGTCGACGACGAAGAGGATCTCGTCGGGGCGGACCGCGTCGCGGATGTCGGCCGCCTGGCGCATCATCTCCTCGTCGATGCCGAGGCGGCCGGCGGTGTCGATGATGACGACGTCGTGCTGGGCGTGCTTGGCGTGCTCGATCGACCGCCGGGAGACCTCGATGGGGTCGCCGACGCCGTTACCGGGCTCGGGGGCGTACACCGCGGTGCCGGCCCGCTCGCCGAGGACCTGGAGCTGCTGCACGGCGTTGGGCCGCTGGAGGTCGGCGGCGACGAGCAGCGGCGCGTGGCCCTCGCTCTTGAGCCAGCGCGCCAGCTTGCCCGCCAGGGTCGTCTTACCGGAACCCTGCAGACCCGCGAGCATGATCACGGTCGGCGGGGTCTTGGCGAACCGCACGCGGCGCGTCTCGCCGCCGAGGATGTTGATGAGCTCCTCGTTGACGATCTGGACGACCTGCTGGGCAGGGTTCAGCGCCCGGGAGACCTCCGCGCCGGCAGCCCGCTCTTTGATCTGCGCGATGAAGTCCTTGACGACGGGCAGCGCCACGTCGGCCTCGAGCAGGGCGACGCGGATCTCGCGCGCCGTCGCGTTGATGTCGGCTTCGGAGAGCTTGCCCTTGCTGCGCAGCGAGGAGAAGACCGTAGTCAGGCGGTCGGAAAGCGTCTCGAACACGTGTCTGGACCAGTCCTAGGGTGCTTCGGGGATCGACCATCAACACTATCCGCTCAGCGGCCGTCGGATGCCGACCACCGCAGATCACTCTGACACGGCGTTCGCGGTATCACCAGAGGCGCCCGCCCGGCGTCATGGACGGCGACGCACCGCAGAACGTGTGATCGGCCACATCCCGGAATGCCGCTCCGCTTTCGACACTTCCTCCAAAACAGGTGAACAAGCCCGTTTAAAGGGGAGGAAGTCCGCATGGACCCGCAGGTGGAGGCCGCACGGCTCCTGGTCCGCTGTCTGGAGGCGGAAGGCGTCGAGTACGTCTTCGGCATCCCGGGCGAGGAGAACATCCACTTCGTCGACGCTCTCAACGAATCCTCCATCCGCTACGTCCTCGTGCGCCACGAGCAGGGCGCGGCGTTCATGGCCGAGATCTACGGACGGCTGACCGGCCGGGCCGGTGTCGCCTCGGCGACGCTCGGGCCGGGCGCGATCAACCTGCAGCTCGGGGTCGCCGACGCGACGACCAACAGCACGCCGGTCGTCGCCATCTCGGCGCAGGTGGGCCTGGACCGCATCTACAAGGAGTCGCACCAGATCATCGACCTCGTGTCGCTGTTCCGGCCGATCACTAAGTGGTCCGACATGGCGCCGACGCCGGTGGCGCTGCCGGAGATGGTCCGCAAGGCGTTCAAGACGGCGCAGACCGAACGGCCCGGCGCGGTCTACCTGGCGATCCCTGAGGACGTCGAGTCGGCGAAGGTCGACGCGTCCCTGAAACCACTCCCGATCAACGTCGTACGCCCGAACGAGCCCTCCCCCTCGCAGATCGCGCGCGCCGCCGACATCATCGCGCTGGCCCGCCAGCCGATCGTGCTGGCCGGCCACGGCGCCACGCGCGACCGCGCGAGCCACGAGCTGATCCGCCTCTCCGAACGGCTCGGACTCCCCGTGGCGACGACGTTCAACGGCAAGGGCGTCTTCCCCGACGATCACGACCACGCGCTCGGCGCGGTCGGCTTCATGCGCCACGACTACGTCAACTTCGGCTTCGACGAGGCGGACGTCCTCATCTGCGTCGGGTACGAGCTCCAGGAGTTCGACCCGGTCAAGATCAACCCACACGGCGACAAGAAGATCATCCACATTCACCGGTTCCCGGCCGAGGTGGACGAGCACTACCCCGTCGACGTGGGTATCCAGGGCGACATCCGGCACAGCCTCCGGGCGCTCACCGACGCGGTACACCGCCGCTTCGACATTCGCGGCACCGGCGAGAAGATCCGGCGGATGCTCCACGAGGAGCTGGACCGCGGCCGCGTGGAGGACCGGTTCCCCATGTCCCCGCGCCGCATCGTCACCGACATCCGCGAGGCGATGGACCGGCACGACATCGTCCTGGCCGACACCGGCGCGGTGAAGATGTGGATGGCGCGGATGTACCCGACGTACGAGCCGAACACGCTGCTGGTGTCCAACGGCCTGTCGTCGATGGGCTTCTCGGTGCCGGGCGCGATCGCCGCCAAGCTCGCCTACCCCGGCCGCCGCGTGCTCGCCGCCACCGGGGACGGCGCGTTCCTGATGAACTCCCAGGAACTGGAGACGGCCGTCCGGGAGAACGTCCCGATCACCGTCCTGATCTGGGAGGACAACGCGTACGGGCTCATCGAGTGGAAGATGGACCTGGAGATGGGCCGCGACTCCAACGTCGAGTTCGGCAACCCGGACTTCGTGAAGTACGCCGAGAGCTTCGGCGCCAAGGGCTACCGGGTCGAGTCGGCGGACGCGCTCCTGCCGACGCTGCGCGAGGCCCTCGCGCAGGACACCGTGTCGGTGATCACCGTTCCGGTCGACTACTCGGAGAACCTCCAGCTCACCTCGAAGCTCGGCGAGCTCACCGACCCGTTCTGACGCTCAGCGCCCGGCCGGCCTCTCCGGCGGACGTCTCCCGGCGGGCCCTGGGGACGTCCGCTCGGCGGGAGGCGACGGTGGCCAATGCCGGTGTGGCGCCTCGATGGCCCACAGGGCACTGATCACACACGCGGCCGAGCGGCGTTCAGACGGCTTCGCTGATCGTCGCTCAGCCGCAGAGCCGCCGAGGCGATCACGCCGGCGACGTCAACGAGCTGCCGCGCCTGGTCGAGCTCGGCGGCGGTGACCTCCGACAGACCGATATGGCCGATCTTGCCGTCAGCCTGCAGCTCGCCGAGGGTGCCCACCTGGTCGGCCGGCGGCACCTCCGGGTCGATGCGGTGCAGCTGCAGCAGGTCGAGTCGGTCGACCCGAAGCCGGCGCAGGGCCTGCTCAACCTGGTCCCGCAGGACCTCCGGGCGCCCGCACAGGGCCGCCTCACGCGGCGGTTCCGGCGGTACGACCCCGACCTTCGTGGTGATGAGCACCTCGTCCGGATAGGGATACAGCGCCTCGACGAGGAGTTCCTCGTTCGCGCCCCATCCGTAGAGGGTCTCCCCGGCGGATGCCTCCGGAGGGTTCTCCGGAGGCATCCGCTCGGGCCTTCTCAGCCGGCGGTAGCCGGTGCCGTGTACAGGACGGCGGTGGGGTTCTGCGGGGTCAGGGTCGCGGGCGTGGGGCCGGCGATGAACGACGTGCCGGGCTCGTCGTTCCGGCCGAGGAAGAACGCCCGGTTGATCGCCTGCACCTTGATCGTGGCGCCGGTGTCCTTGCTCGTGGCGGGCACGCGGATGCCGGTGATCTCGGCGATGTCGGACGGCTTCGTCCCCGGCGGGAGCTGGACCGTCGTGGCCGCGGGCAGGTCCCGGTTGATGGACCGGTCCGGGAACAGGTGGTCCGAGCGGTACAGCGTCGGGTCGCCCTTGAGCTTGACGCCGATCGACAGGCCCACCCAGTCGGTGCCGTTCGGCGGGTTGACGGTCTGCTTGCGCACGACGAGGTAGAGGTAGTCACGCGGGTCGGCGATGAGGGTCTGGGAGGTCGTCGGCGGGTCCGCCGCGACGCGGCCCTCCCGGCGTGCCTCCGCCGCCACCACCCAGTACGTCCACGGGTTGCGGTCCATGACCTGCTCGCGGGCCTCGGTGGCCGCGTCGAGGCTCTGCGCGGTGGACAGCGAGAACCGCATCGGGTCGTCGACCTTGTCGCAGATGTTGTTGTTCAGCGTGCAGGTCTGCAGCAGCGGGTGGTCGCCCTCGTACGTGCCGGCGAACTGCTGCGTGACGTGGTTCGGCGCCTGGAAGACGGCGGTGCCGGGGACCCGCTTGCCCTGCGCGTCGACCTCGACCTGGTAGATCCACTCGATGTCGGACGTCCGGCCCCAGCGCGCCATGAGCTGCGGCGTGGACGTGCCGCCGTCCTCGTTGCTCCAGATGTACGAGTACGTGAGCAGCCGGTGCCCCAGCGTCTGGGCCGGGACGTCCTCGTGCCAGGCGACCAGCGGGGTGTCGGTGGCGTTGTTCTGGAACGGCCCGGTCGAGGTGCCGCCGGTGCCGTTGCGGCCGTACAGGACCGGCGCGTGCGCCATTTCGGTGTACGACGCCGAGCCGGCCGCGACCGTACGGAACGCCAGGCCGGACACCCGTACGCTCTTGCCCGGCGAGCGGTCGGCGGCCACGCTGAGCCGCAGCGTGTGACGGCCCGCGGACAGCCGTCCGAGGGCGAACTCCCGCTTGATCGGGAAGGCGGCGGGAACGACGTCGTCGGTGGCGTACCGGCCGTCGACGAACAGCGACAGGACGGCCGACTCGTGTCCCTTGACGGCCCAGGACACTCCCGGGGCCGCGGCGGTGACGCTGACGAACGCCTCTCCGGCGTGACCGGTGCGGAAGGTCACCGTCCGGTCGTGGCCGCGCTGGACGGTGGGGACGCCGGCGGCGAGGGCGGGTGTCGCCGCGGCACCGGACAGGGCGAGGACGAGGGCGGGCACGACCGCACGGGTGACGGCCGGTCTCGCCTTGGTGACAAGGACGTTGGGCACTGGACCTCCTGAGACTCTCCAACGTCCAGCAGCCTCATGGTCACCACGGGCACCGTCAATGCACTACACGATCATTTCCGGCGATCTTCACCCGGCGGTCAGGAGTGCGCAGGTCAGCGCACGACGTCGAGGACGCTACGGCGGATGGTCTCGCGCAGGGCGAGGTCGGCGAGCGGACGCCCGTCCTCGTCGACGATGTAGAAGACGTCGACGGCCTCCGCGCCGAGCGTCTCCACACGGGCTCCGCGCACCTGGACGCCGCAGGAGCCGAGGGCGTGCCCGATCCGCCACAGCAGGCCCGGCCGGTCGTGGGCGCGCACCTCCATGACCGTCGCGGTGCTCGAGGCGTCGTCGAGGAGGGTGACGCGCGGCGGCGGCACCGGGACCCCCTTGCGGGGCTTGTACGACCGGGCGCGGCGTTCCAGCCGGGCCGCGACGTCGAGGCGCCCGGCGAGGACGCGGCGCAGGTCGGCCTCCAGGGCCGCCGGGTCGGGCCCGGAGCCGTACTCGGGGACGGCGATGAACTCCAGGACGGCCGTGTCCGCCTGGTGCGGACGGCCGCTCTCGCCATCCTGCCCGTGTGCCGTGCGGCGACCGTCACCGTCCGGCCGATGCGCCGTGCGGCCGCCGTCACCGTCCTGCCGATGCGCCCCGCCGCCGTCGCCGTCCTGTCGGTGCGCCCGGCCGCCGTCGGCGTCCGGGCCGTGAGGGACCGCCGCCCAGGACACCGTACGGGCGCCGCGGACGGCGAGGCGGTGCAGCGCGAGCACGCCCGCCGCCTGCCACAGCAGGCCGGAACGGTCGGGGGCCACCATCGTGATCCGCGAGCCGGTGACGCGGACCGCGCCACCGCCGTGGCGGGCGAGGGCCAGTTGCTCGGGGGTGGGGTCGGGTGCCACGGGCGGCGGCGCGCCGGCGAGCACCGCGGCGACCCGGCGGGCCAGTTCGGCGACGAGGCGGGCCTTCCACGCGCCCCACGCGGCCGGTCCGGTGGCCTGCCCGTCGGCGACGGCGAGGGCGGCGAGGGTCTCCAGCACGACGGGGTCGCCGATGGCCTCGGCGACCGTCTCGATCGTGACGGGGTCGTCGAGGTCGCGCCGGGTCGCGGTCTCCGGCAGCAGGAGGTGGTGCCGGACGATCGCCTCCAGCGCGCGCACGTCGGCGGCGTCGAACCCGAGGCGCTGCCCGAGGTCACGGGCCATGACCGCGCCCGTACGGGAGTGGTCGCCGGGCCAGCCCTTGCCGATGTCGTGCAGGAGGGCGCCGACGAGCAGGAGGTCCGGCCGGGCGACGTCGCGGGTGTGCGCGGCGGCGCGGGCGGCGGTCTCCACGAGGTGCCGGTCGACGGTGAAGGTGTGGACGGGGTTGCGCTGGGGGCGGTTGCGGACGCGTTCCCAGTCGGGCAGGAGCCGGACGATCAGGCCGGCCTGGTCGAGCGCCTCCCACACGCCGATGGCGGCGGGGCCGGCGCCGAGGAGAGTCACGAGCGCGTCGCGGGCCGGCGGCGGCCAGGGGACGGGAAGCGGCGCGGCCTCCTTCGCCAGCTTCTCGACGGTCGCGATGGCGAGAGGCAGGCCCGCCTGCGCGGCCGCCGCGGCGGCGCGGAGCACGAGCACCGGGTCCTTGCCGGGGTCGGCGCCGAGCGCGAGCACGACCTCCCCGTGCTGCTCGACGACCCCGTCGGCGAGCGGCCTGCGGACGGGGCGCCCCGGCGGGGAACAGAAGCGGCTCACCGTGCGCCACGCGTGGTCGGCGGCGTAGGTGACGGTACGGGCGGCCTCGGCGACGGCCCGCAGCAGGGCGTGCGCGTCCAGGAGGCCGAGCACGCCGGCCACGGCGTCCTGTTCCTGGAGCACGAGGCGGTCGCCCCCGCGCCCGGTGTGCTCGTGCAACGCGTGCCGGACGTCGAGGAGCAGGTCGTACGCCTCCCGCACCCGGGCCGTCGGAGCGGGCGCCACCCACGCCGCCGCGACCGCCTGCATCGCGTGGACGTCGCGCAGCCCGCCGCGCGACTCCTTCAAATCGGGTTCGAGCAGGAACGCCAGTTCGCCGTAGCGGCTCCAGCGGGACCGGGACATCTCCCGGAGCTCCGGCAGGCGCCGGCGGGCGTCGGCCCGCCAGTCGGTCAGGACGGCCTCGCGGAGCTCCCGCGTCAGCGCCGGGTCGCCGGCGACGTGCCGGGCCGAGATCAGGCCGAGGGCGGCCTTCATGTCCTCGCGGGCGACGGCGCGTCCCTCGTCGGGGGTGCGCACCGAGTGGTCGAGGCGCTGCCCCGAGTCCCAGATCGGGTACCAGACGCGGTCGGCGAGGGCGGAGATGTCCGGCCGGCCCCGGTGCAGGAGGACCAGGTCGAGGTCGCCTCCCGGGGTGAGCTCCTCGCGCCCGTGGCTGCCCACGGCGACGAGCGCCACGTCGGCCTCGGCGCCGAGCAGGCGGGCGAGTTCGCGGTCCAGCTCTCCGGTGCGCGCGGCCCGTGCCGCCCCGAGCGCGGCACGCGCCTCGGCCGTCGCGGAGGAGACCTCGCGGCCCGGCGGGACGACCTCGCCCGCCGGGCCGCGCGCTCCCCCGATCACGTCCGCCACGCTTACAGCGCCTCCGGCCCGGTCTCCCCGGTACGGACGCGGACGACGGTGTCGACCGGGACCGACCAGACCTTGCCATCGCCGATCTTGCCGGTCTGGGCCGCCTTGACGATGACGTCGACGATGTCGTCGGCGTCCTCATCGTCGACCAGAACCTCGACGCGGAGCTTGGGAACGAGGTCGACCTTGTACTCCGCGCCCCGGTAGACCTCGGTGTGGCCGCGCTGGCGGCCGTACCCACTGGCCTCGCTGACCGTCATGCCGTGCACGCCGAACGTCTCCAGCGCCGCCTTGACGTCGTCCAGCTTGAAGGGCTTGATCACCGCGGTGACGAGCTTCATGCCTCCGCCTCCACCTTCTTGTCGCCCGGCTCCGCCGACGCCGTGCCGCCGTTGGATGCCGCCTCATCGCCGGCGGTCGCCTTGCCGACGGTGAGCGTCGCCAGGATGCCCGATCCGGGGGTCCCACCGTGGGAGGGGCTGATCTCGTACGCGGTCTCGGCGTGGGCGGCGAGGTCGATACCGGAGACCTCGTCCTCCTCGCTGACGCGCAGGCCCATGATCTTGTCGAGGACCTTGGCGATGATCCAGGTGATGACGAAGGAGTACACCGCGACCAGCACCACGCCGATCGCCTGCTTCCCGAGCTGGCTGAAGCCGCCGCCGTACAGCAGGCCGGCGGGCCCGTCGCCCTTGGCGGGGGTGAGGATGCCGGTCACCGTGGGGGTGGCGAGGAAGCCGATGAGCAGGGCGCCCGCCGCACCGCCGACCGCGTGCACGCCGACGACGTCGAGCGAGTCGTCGAAGCCGAACTTGTTCTTCAGGCCGACCGCCACCGAGCACAGCGCGCCGGCGATGACGCCGAGGATGATCGCGCCGACGGGGTTGACCGAGGCACACGCCGGGGTGATCGCGACCAGACCGGCGACGGCGCCGGAGGCCATGCCGAGCGCGGTGGGCTTGCCGTAGCGGATCTTCTCGGTGATGATCCAGCCGAGCGCCGCCGCGGCCGTCGCGACCTGGGTGTTGACGAACGCCACGGACGCCTGGGCGTTGGCCGCCAGCGCCGATCCCGCGTTGAACCCGAACCAGCCGAACCACAGCAGGCCGGCGCCGAGCAGCACGAAGGGGACGTTGTGCGGCCGCATCGGCTCCTTGGGCCAGCCGACGCGCTTGCCGACGACCAGTGCCAGGGCGAGGCCGGCCATACCGGCGTTGATGTGGACCGCGGTACCGCCCGCGAAGTCGAGGGTGCCGATGTGGTCGGCGAGGAAGCCGCCGTCCTTGGTCGTCGACAGGTCACCGAAGAAGAACACCCAGTGGGCCACCGGGAAGTACACGACCGTCGCCCAGATCGCCACGAACACGCACCAGGCGCCGAACTTGATCCGGTCGGCGACGGCGCCGCTGATGAGCGCCGGCGTGATGATGGCGAACATCAGCTGGAACGCCACGAACGCCAGTTCGGGCGACGTTCCGGAGGCGGAGATCAGGGTGTCCTTGAGGCCGATCTTGCCCAGACCGCCGATGATCCCGTAGTTCCCCACGTCCTTGGCGAACGCGAGCGAGTAGCCGTAGAAGACCCACAGGACGCTGACGATGCCGATGGTCGCGAAGTTCATCATCAGCATGTTGAGGACGCTCTTCTGCCGGACCATGCCGCCGTAGAAGAATGCGAGGCCGGGGGTCATCAGCAGGACGAGTGCTGCACTCGCGAGCAGCCAGGCGGTGTCGCCCGAATTCATGAGTTTGAGAACGTCCGGCGGCATGCGGGCCGTCCCTTCGGTGAGGTGGAGATACTGCTCAGGAGCTTCGAGCAGCGCGGTTTCACCAGCGGGGCATGAGTGTTTCGGCGGTGTGAAACCCTTCGGCCCGATGTTTCAGGTGTGTTTCGGTTTTCTCACGGCATATGGCCGTAAATGACCAAAAATGAGATCACAGCTGTCACACCGACCTCACCGACCCCAGAGGCCGCTTCGGTCACCGCCGCGGCGGGCTGACGGGTCGCCGCCGGCCGACCGCCGCGCATACGCTGTGACCTGGACCGTAAGCCGGAGCGGATCGCTCCGGGTGGGGCCCGAGGCGAGGTCATGGCGGGGGTATCCAACACCGTACGGCCCGGACAGATGCACGGACTGCCGGCCGAGGTGACGAGTTTCGTGGGGCGTCGGCACGAGGTGGCCGAGGTCAAACGGTTGCTGTCGGCGTCGCGCCTGGTGACGTTGACGGGTGTGGGCGGGGTGGGCAAGACCCGGCTGGCCGGCCGGGTGGGGGCGATGCTACGCCGGGCGTTCCCCGACGGGGTGTGGCTGGTGGAGCTCGCCGATCTGAACAACCCCGATCTGCTGGTGCCGGCGGTGTGTGAGGCGTTGCGGATCCGGGATCATTCGGCGCGGCCTGCGCTGGAGGTGCTCATCGATCATCTGCGCGATGCCCAGGCGCTGGTGATCCTGGACAACTGTGAGCATCTGGTGCCCGGCTGTGCGGTGCTGGCCGATGCGTTGTTGCGGTCGGCGCCGGGCCTGCGGATCCTGGCCACGAGCCGCCAGCCGTTGGGTGTCGGCAGTGAGCAGACGTTGTCGGTGCCGACGTTGCCGGTGTCGGGTGATTCGGTGGTGGCCGGGGATGCGGTGCGGTTGTTCGCCGAGCGGGCCGAGGCGGTGGTGCCCGGCTTCGCGGTGACCGAGGACAACCGGGAGATCGTGGAGCGGATCTGCCGGCGGCTGGACGGGCTGCCGTTGGGGATCGAGCTGGCCGCGGTGCGGTTGCGGGCGTTGTCGGTGCAGCAGCTTCTGGCGCGTCTTGATGATCGGTTCCGGTTGCTGACGTCGGGGTCGCGGGCGGTGCTGCCGCGGCATCAGACGTTGCGGGCGTTGATCGATTGGAGTCATGGGCTGTGTACCGAGGCCGAGCGGCTGGTGTGGGCGCGGATCTCGGTGTTCTCCGGCGGCTTGGACCTGGAGGCCGCTGAGCAGGTGTGCGCCGGGGACGGGATCGCGCGGGAGGACATGCTGGATCTGGTGGGCGGCCTGGTCGACAAGTCCGTGCTCGTGCGCGAGGAGCACCCCGGCACGGTCCGGTACCGGCTGCTGGAGACCATCCGCCAGTACGGCCGTGAACGCCTGACCGCCTCCGGCACCGAAGACCTCGTCGAGGAACGCCACCGCGACTACTACCGGGATCTGGTCGCCCGCGCGGACGAGGCGTGGTTCGGCCCCGACCAGGTCACCTGGTTCGACCGGCTGCGGCTGGAGCACGGCAACATCCGCACCGCCATCGACTACTGCCTCTCGGCGCCGGAGCAGATCGATGCCGGCCTCGCCATCGCCTCGAGGCTGCGGTTCTACTGGATCGCGGCCGGGCTCGTGCATGAGGGCCGGAGCCGGCTCGAGGCGCTCCTGAGCAGCGACTCGGCGTCTCCCGCCGCCCGCGCCGCCGGCCTGTGCGTGCACGCCCGGCTGGCCGTCCTGCAGAGCGACTTCGCGGCCGCCGGCCCGATGCTGGACAAGAGTCGCGCGCTCACCGACCCGGGCGAGGACCCGGTGACCTTCGCCCAGTGCCAGTACGTCGCGGGCCTCGCCGCGCTGATCCGGCACGACCTGGACGAAGCCGTGACCCTCCTGGAGGACGCCCTCGAGCGCCACCGGGAGCTGGGACATCCGGCCGGCGTGGCGAACTCCCTCATGTACCTCGCCACCACCTACTCCCTCCTCGGGCGCTCCGAGGAGGCCGTCGCGCTGTTCGACGAGTGCCGGCGGCTCTGCGAGGCCCGGAACGACCGCTGGTTCTGCTCCTACACACTGTCCGTCTTCGGGATCGAGGTCTGGCGGCAGGGCGATCTGAAACGCGCGACAGAGCTCGAACAGCAGGCCATCCGGCTCAAGCGGCCCTTCGACGACCGCCTCGGCACCGCGCTGTGCGTCGACGTCCTGGCCTGGATCGCCGCCGCCGACGGCGACCCGGAGCGTGCCGCCCGGCTGCTCGGCGCACTACGGGACATCTGGCGCCTCGTGGGCGGCCCGCCGTTCGGGTACCTCACGGAGTACCACGAGGACTGCGAGACGGCGGTCCGGGACCGTCTCGGCACCGAGCGGTTCGACGCCCTGTTCCGGGAGGGCTCCGGCATGTCACTCGACCGTGCGACGGCCTACGCCCTCCAGGAAGGCGACGTGCGGGCCGCGCCGTTCGCGGCGAAGGGCGCGGCGCCCTCGCCGCTGACCGGCCGGGAGATGGAGGTGGCGAAGCTCGTCGCCAAGGGGCTGAGCAACAAGGAGATCGCGGCCGCGCTCGTGGTCGCCCAGCGGACCGCGGAGGGACACGTGGAGCGCATCCTGCGCAAACTCGGCTTCACCTCACGCGCCCAGATCGCCGCCTGGATCGCGGAACTCGCCGATGCGGAGACAGACGACGTACGCCGCCCGGGCCGCCGGTGACCCGAGCGGCGAGCCGCCGGGCCCGTCTCCGGCGGGCGTGACTCGCTTCGCCGAATCTCCTACCCTGAAGGAAATGCCTGATCAGGACGTTCCGGCCCGGATCTCCTCGCCCAGCGACGCTTCGAGCTTCGTCGGCCGCAAGCACGAGATGTCCGAGGTGAGGCGGCTCCTTCCGCGAACACGGTTGCTCACGCTCACCGGCCCGGGCGGCGTCGGCAAGACCCGGCTCGCCCTCCAGGCCGCCAGGGCCGTACGCGGCCGGTTCCCCGACGGAGTGGAGATCGTGGAGCTGGCCGCGCTCGAGGAGGGCGGCCTGCTCGTGCCGGCCGTGGCCGCGGCCCTGGGCCTCCGGGAGGGGGACCGCCAGGTCACTCCGCTTCACGCCGAGGCCACCCCGCTTCTCGCCGACTACCTGGCCGACAAGCGGACGCTGCTGGTGCTGGACAACTGCGAGCACCTGCTGCAGGCGTGCGCGGACCTCGTGAACGACCTCCTGCGGGCCGCTCCGCGCCTGCGCGTGATGACCACCAGCCGGCACCGGCTCGGGCTGACCGGCGAGCAGGTGCTGGCCATCCCCTCTCTCACGGTCGTCGGCGAGCACGCCCCCGTCCGCGAGATCGCCCGGTGCGAGGCGGTGCGGCTGTTCAGCGACCGAGCCGCCACCGTCAACCCCGACTTCACCGTCAACGCCACCAACGCCACCACCCTCGCCCGCATCTCCGCCCGCCTCGACGGCATCCCCCTCGCCATCGAACTCGCCGCCGCCCGCCTGCGCACCACCCCCATCGACCAACTCCTCCGCGAACTCGACGACCGCTTCACCACCCTCACCGGCGGCAGCACCACCGCCCTCCCCCGCCACCAAACCCTCCGCGCCACCATGGACTGGAGCCACGACCTGTGCTCCCCCGCCGAACAACACCTCTGGGCCCGCCTCGCCACCTTCCCCGGCGGCGTCGACCTCGACACCGCCGAAGAGATCTGCTCCGGTGACGGGATCGCACCTGATGAGATCTTCGACCTGATCTCCGGCCTGGTGGACAAGTCGGTCCTGACCGCCGAACGGTCCGGTACCCGCACGCGGTACCGCATGCTCGACAGCATCCGCGCGTACGGGCGTGAACTCCTGGACGCGCGCGAGGAACGGCGGCTGATCGAGCGGTACTGCGTCCACTACGAGGCGCTGGTCCAGCGGTGCCGGATCGACCGGATGACCGTCGACCAACTCGACCGCTTCCGGACCTTGCAGGTCGAGCTGCCCAACCTGCGTACGGCCATCGAGGGGTGCTACAGCCGCCCGGCCTCGGCGCCCGCGGGGTTGGAGATCGCCTCGTCGATGTGGGGGTTCTGGCTGCTCGCCGGGGCCCTCACCGAGGGCCGCCACTGGCTGGAACGCGGGCTGGACCTCGTACCCGCTCCCGGCGACGCCCGGATCACCGGGCTGTGGGTCGACGCCCTGCTCGCCCTCTACCAGCGCGACATCCCCGGGGCGCTCGCGCGGATCGACGAGTGCCGCCCGCTCGCCGACGCTGCGGGGGACGCGACGGCCTCGGCGTTCGCCACCATGGTGTCCGGCATCGCCGCGCTGTCCACCGGGAACGGCCGCCGCGGGCTCGCCCTGATGAAGGAGGCCCGTGACCACCACTGGGCCACCGGTGATCTCGACGCCGTCGGCCTCAACCTCTACCTGGCGTCGATGTTCTGCATCTCGGATGATCCGAACCTCGCCGCGGCGCTCGGCGAGGAACTCGTCGCCCTCTGCGACGCCAAGGACGCGCCCCTGTTCCGGGCGTACGCGCTGTTCGCCATCGGCGTCGCCACCTGGAAGCAGGGCGACTGGCGGCAGGCGGAGGCGATGATGCGCCAGGTCGCCGGCCCCTGGGCCGTGATCGAGGACCGCTGGGGGCTCGCCCAGTTCCTGGAGGTGCTGGCCTGGACGGCGGGTGCCCGCGGCGCCCATGAACGCGCGGCCCGCCTGCTAGGCGCCGCGGACCGGGTCTGGCAGGAGATCGGCTTCTCGCCGACCCAGCTGCCGTATCACGTCAGCTCCCACCAGGGGTGCGAGACGCACGCCCAGGAGGCTCTGGGGCGCCGGGCGTTCGGCGCGGCGTTCCGCGGCGGGGCCAGGCTGACCCTGGCCGCCGCCGTCGCCGACGCCCTCCGCGAGGACTGACCGCCCGGACCCCCGACGCCCTCCGTAGGAGTGCCCGGCCGTACCGACGCCCTCCAGGGGGAGCCGACCGCCCGGACCCCCGACATCGCCACGAGGACTGACCGCCCGGACCCTCAGCCCCCTCCACGGGGGCAGGGGGTTGGACCGCCGCTCCCCTCTACGAGGGCCGACCGCCCGGACCGCCGGCACTCTCCACGAGGACTGACCGCCCGACCCCCGCCACCTTCCACTTAGGGACTGCCCGTCCGGACCACCGGCACCTCCGCGAGGACCGACCGCGCCCGGTGCCGCGGCCGCTCGGGTCAGCCGCCCAGGATGGCGTCGACGAAGCCCTCGGGGTCGAAGGGCGCCAGGTCGTCGGGGCCCTCCCCCAGACCGACGAGCTTGACCGGGACGCCGAGTTCACGCTGGACCGCGATGACGATGCCGCCCTTGGCGGTGCCGTCCAGCTTGGTCAGCGCGATGCCGGTGACGTCGACGACCTCGGCGAACACGCGGGCCTGGCGCAGGCCGTTCTGCCCGGTCGTCGCGTCGAGCACGAGAATGACCTCGTCGACCTGGGCCTGCTTCTCGACTACGCGCTTGACCTTGCCGAGCTCGTCCATCAGGCCGGTCTTCGTGTGGAGGCGGCCGGCGGTGTCGACGATGACCGTGTCGACGCGGTCCTCGATGCCCTTCTTCACCGCCTCGAACGCGACGCTCGCCGGGTCGGCGCCCTCGTCCCTGCGCACGACCTCGGCGCCGACCCGGGACCCCCAGGTCTGCAACTGGTCGGCGGCGGCGGCGCGGAACGTGTCGGCCGCCCCGAGGAGGACGGACCGGCCGTCTCCGACGAGCACCCGTGCGAGCTTGCCGCAGGTGGTCGTCTTGCCCGTGCCGTTGACGCCGACCACGAGAATGATCGCCGGCTGGGCGCCGTGCGGCTCGGTGCGCAGGGAGCGGTCCCAGTCCTTGCCGATCTGGGCGAGCATCTCGTCCTTGAGCATGTCGCGGACCTCATCCGGGGTCCGCGAGCCGTAGACCTTCACCTTGGTGCGCAGGTCTTCGACGATCTGCCGGGAGGGCGCGACGCCGACGTCGGCCTGGACGAGGGTGTCCTCGATCTCGTCCCAGGCGTCGTCGTCCAGCGTTTCGCGGGACAGCAGGGTGAGCAGGGTCTTGCCCAGGGCGTTCTGGGAGCGGGACAGCCGCGACCGCAGCCGTACGAGGCGGCCGGCGGACGGCGGCGGCACCTCGATCTCGGGCGGGGCGGGCGGCGCCTCGGGGACCGGTGCCCGGGCGGGCGGCGCGACGGTCTCTTCTTCCTCGATGACGGCGGTGCCGCCGCGAGGGGTCTCGGGCGTCTTGGGCGCTTCCGGTGCCCGCGGCGGCGGTGCCGCACCGCGTCGACCCCGGACCAGGAAGAACCCGCCCGCCACGACGGCGAGCACGACGATGGCGATGGCGAGAATCACGTATTCCATAGCGTGTCCCAGTCTCGCAGAAGGATCCGGCTGCCCTCCCGGTCCCTACCCGCTCACCGCCCGCCGGCGCGGTCGTACCCACGCCCGATCCCTACCGCCCACCGCCCGTCGGTACGGTCGTACCTCCCCGCCGGGCCACCTGGCCAGCGTGCGGGGCCGCCTGCCCAGCCCGCGAGCGCCGCCTGACCAGCACGCGGACCGCCGCCTCGGCGGCGTGCGGGGGCCGCCTGACCGATGCACGGTCCGCCGCCTGACCGGCGCGCGAGGGCCGCCCGACCAGCGCACGGACCGCCGCCTGACCGGCGCGCGAGGGCCGCCCGACCAGCGCACGGACCGCCGCCTGGCCAACGCGCGAGGGCCGCCCGACCAGCGCACGGTCGGCCGCCTGGCTGGGGGCCGTCTGGCCGGGGACGGGTCAGTCCAGGCGGGGAGGTACCGAGCGGGTGTGGGAGACCGAGTCGCGCTCGGACTTCTCCCACTCCTCGACGTTGCGCAGTAGCGCCTCGAGGTAGGTGCGCAGGTGGGTCCGGTAGACGTCGCTGAACGTCCGGAGGTAGGCGAGCTCGCGCTCGAGCTCCCGCCGTTCGTCCCCGGACATCGGCTCTGTCGATGGTGCGACCGCCTCGGCGGCGTTCGACGCCTGCCGGTGGGCCTCCTCCAGGACGAGGACGGCGCGGGACTGGGCGTCGGCGAGGATCTCGTCCCGGCCGCGCCTGGCCTCTTCGGCGATCTCCCTGCTGTACCGCTGGGCGTCCGCGACGTACTGGTCGGCGGTCTGCTGCGCGTTCGACAGGATCCGTACGGCCTGGATGTGGGCGTCCTCGGGCTGCACCGTGCTCACGCCGGGCGGGCTGCCCGCGATGCGTTCTCGCAGGCGGGCGACTTCGTTCTCCAGGGCCGCCTTCTCATTGAGGACGCGGACCAGCTCCTGCTCGACCTGGCCCAGGAATGCCCGGACCTGGTCCTCGTCGAAGCCCCGGCGGCCGAGCGCAGCGCGGTGGAAGTTGACCGACTGCAACTCCGCCGGGGTGAGGCGCTGGGCGCCGTGGATGTCGGGGGAGGTCATAACTCTCCTCTTAAGCGTCCGCGTACTTGTCGGTCCGGATGCGATCGTGGCCCAGCCCGAGTTGGAGGAGCCGATCGACGGTCGCGTCGGTCATTCCAGGCGAGCCGCAGACATAGGCGTCATGGTCCTGCCACCGACCGTACATTCCGACGATGTCGGGAAGCGTGCCGCGCTCGGCCGCCGGGCCCGGATCGTGGTCGGAGACTGCCGGGATGACGGTGAGCCACGGCGCCCCGGCCGCCCGTTTCTGCAGCTCGTCCAGGTCGTACAGTCCGTCGACGTAACGTGCGCCGAAGAAAAGGTGGACGCGCGGCGGGTTGGGGCGCGCGGCGATCTGATCGAGGATCGCCTTGAGCGGTGCCAGACCGGTGCTGCCGCCGATGAGCAGTACGTCGCGTTCCGACCGCTCGTCGATGGTCATCGTGCCGATCGGAGGACCGAGTTTGACCCAGTCGCCGACGGCGATCGATCGGACGAGGACCGGACTGACCGGGCCGCCGTCGATCAGCCGTACGTGGAAGTCCAGAGTGTTGTCGGGGCGCGGGGCGTTCGCCATCGAGTAGTAGCGCCACATCCGCATGCGTGCCGGGACCTCGAGCGCGACCGCCTGTCCAGGTTGGAACGGGAACGGCCGGTCGGGGAGGACCCGCATGACCGCGAGGTCGAATCGCCGGCGTTCGTGCGCGATGATCTGGGCGTTCCACCAGGAAGGGCGCGCCGTGGCGTCCTCCTGGGCCGACTCGATCATCACCTTCGAGAGCAGGTTGTAGGCGTCCGTCCAGTCTCGCGCCAGCTGCTCGTTCCACGACGGCCCAGAGAAGTAGCGGAGGGTGGCGACGAGGCTCGCCCCGACTTCGGGATAGTGCAGGGCCTCCACTCCGAATTTGCGGTGATCCCGGCCGAGTTGCTGCACGAACGGAACAATTTCCGGAAGGTTGTCGACCTGCGACACGATGCGTCCCAACGCGGCCAGCAGGCGATCGCGCTGATGGCTCATGCCGACGGGGAACATCTCCCGCAGTCGCGGGTTCCGCAGGAAGAGATCGGAGTAGAAGAACAGCGCCACCTGGTCGCCGTGCTGCGCCACGTGAGCGAAGTTGTCTTTCAGACGTTGAGCGTCCACACATTCTCCCGAAGCCGGGCGGGCCGTCGCCCCGGCGGCTAGTTCTGGCCGGCGGCGTTCACCATGACGTCGGCGACCACGCCGTACGCCTCGCCCCAGTCCTTCTCCAGCTCGGCGCTCCAGTCGTCGCCGCTGAAGTACCTCAGCGTCGCGACGAGGCTGGTGCCCACCTCGGGGTAGTGCTGCGCGGTGACGCCGAATCCGCCGTGCGCGCGGCCCAGCTCCTGGACATACGGAACGAGCCGCTCCGGGTCGTCCACGAGCGACACGATCTGCACGAGTGCCTCCAGCAGGACCTGCTGCTGGCGCGCCATCGACGCCGGGAAGAGGGAGCGGTACTGCGGGTTGCGCTGGAACAGGTCGGCGTAGAAGAACTCGGCCACGTCCATGCCGTGAGTCGCTACCTGGGCGAAGTTGCCTTTGAGACGCTGCGGGTCCACGTTGACCTCCTGGTTTTTTGCGCCTTGAGGGGACCGCCGTGACTCTAGCGAGAGCAGGACAAAATATGACGAAAGTAACGATATGAACGAGCCGAAACACTTTTGACAACGGATCCGGAAGTTTTTTGTCAGGCCGGCTCGTGTTCGCGAAGGCGCTGGCTGACCACCTGGGTCAGGCCGGCTCGGGCTCGCGGAGGCGCTGGCTGACCACCTGGGTCACGCCGTCGCCGCGCATGCTGACGCCGTAGAGGGCGTCCGCGGACTCCATCGTCCGCTTCTGGTGCGTGATGACGATGAGCTGTGACGACTCGCGCAGTTCCTCGAAGATGGCGAGGAGGCGCTGGGTGTTCGTGTCGTCCAGGGCGGCCTCGACCTCGTCCAGCACGTAGAACGGTGACGGCCGCGCCTTGAAGATCGCCGCCAGGAACGCGACGGCCACGAGGGAGCGCTCGCCGCCGGACAGCAGGGACAGCCGCTTGACCTTCTTGCCCGGGGGCCGCGCCTCGACCTCGATCCCGGTCGTGAGCAGGTCCTCCGGGTCGGTGAGGGACAGCTTGCCCTCTCCGCCCGGGAACAGCCGGGAGAAGATGCCGGTGAACTCCCGCTCGGTGTCCTCGTAGGCCGCCGCGAACACCAGCTGGACGCGGTCGTCGACCTCCTTGACCACGGTGAGCAGATCCCGGCGGGTCTTCTTCAGGTCCTCCAGCTGGGAGGTCAGGAAGGCGTGGCGCTCCTCCAGCGCCGCGAACTCCTCCAGGGCGAGAGGGTTCACCTTGCCCAGCTGGGCCAGCTGGCGTTCGGCCTGCTTGGCGCGCTTCTCCTGCTTGGCCCGGTCGTACGGCTCGGGGACGGCGTCCTCGGGGGCGTCCGGGGCCGGGGGCACCGCCTGATCCGGGCCGTACTCGGCGATCAGCACGTCGACCTCGAGGCCGTACTCCTCCATCGCGCGCTCTTCGAACTGCTGCAGGCGCAGCCGCTGCTCGGCCCGCGCGACCTCGCTGCCGTGCGCGACGTTGACGAGCTTCTCGTGCTCGGAGGTGAGTTCCCGCACGCTGGTCCGGACGGTCTTCAGTTCCTCCTCGCGGGCGGCACGCGCCTGCTCCTGCGTCGCGCGCTCGGCGACGGCCGCTGCGATCGAGACCTCGATGCGGTCCAGAGCCCGCTGGGCGCCGACCACGACCGCCTGCGCCACCTGGGCGTCGCGCTCCCGGCGCCGGCGGCGCTCGGCGGCGTGGGCGCGCTCCTCGCGCTCGCGGGCGGCGGCCCGCTCCAGCTGGTCGGCCCGGCCGGCGATGGCCGCGACCCGCTCCTCGGCGGTGCGGACGTTCAGCCGCGCCTCCATCTCGGCGGACGCCAGCTGCCGGCATCGCTCGCTCAGCTCGTCGCGTCGGGCGGTGTCCTGGTCGTCGTCGTCCTCGACCGGCTCGGCCTCGGCGATCTCCAGGCGCTCGCGCAGCTCGGCGGCGGCCATCAGGTCGCGGTCGCGGGCCTCCTCGGCGGCGCTCAGCGACCGGGCCAGGCGCTCGGCCTCCTGCCGGGCCGCCTGCGCCGCGGCCTGCAGCCGCGCCACCTGCTTGGCCTCCTGCGCCGCCTCGGCCGCCGCCTCCCGCATCCGGGCGCGCACCTTGTCCAGGCCCGCCTGGGCGCGGTTCACGCCGGTCTGGGCCTCGCCGACCGCCGCCTGCGCGGCCTCCAGCACCGCCTGGGCATGCTGCTCCTCCGCGACGGCCTCTTCCAGGGCGACAGCGGTGCCCTCGGCCTTCGCCTCGGCGGTGGCGAGCCCCTCGGCGGCCTCGTCGCGGGCGGAGCGCATCTGCAGCAGGCTCTGCCGCTTGCCGCCGCCGAGCGCCCAGTGGGCGCCGAGCAGGTCACCCTCGCGCGTCACCGCCCGCAGCGCGGGCCGGGATCGGACGAGCGCGGCGGCAGCGGACAGGCCGTCGACCACCACGACGCCGGCCAGCAGGTGGCGGACCGCGGCCCGCACCGGCTCGGGGGCGCTGACCAGGTCGGCCGCCAGGCGCGCGCCGTCCGGGAGGTCGAGGCGCTCACCACCCTCGTCGGGCCCGGGAGGTTGGTTGGGAAAGCGCGGTTGGTCGGGAAGGCGCGCGCCGACGACGACGCCGGCCTGCCCGGCGTCCTCGGCGCGCAGCAGGGTCAGCGCGGCCTCGGCGGTGTCGAGCGAGGCGACGGCGACGGCCTCGGCGGCCGCGCCGAGCGCCGTGGCGACCGCGATCTCGGCACCCGGCTCGACCGACAGCAGGGACGCCATCGTGCCGAGGACGCCGTCGAGGTCGGCGGCGAGCAGGATCTCCCCGCCGTCGGCCGCGCTGCCCATCGTCTGGTCCAGGGCCTCGACGCGGGCCTGCAGCGCCGTGACCTCCTTCTGCGCGGCCTGGTCGGCGCCCCGCGAGGCGGCGACGCGGTCCCGCGCCTGCTTGAGCAGCCCCCGGGGCTCCTCGACGGCCTCGCGGGCGTGCTCGGCGGCCTCCTTGGCCTGCTCGAGGACCTCCTGGGCGCGCTCGTGTTCGGCGGCCAGCTCCGGGTCCTCCGCGGCCTCGGTGTCCTGCGCCTCGTACTCGGCCTGGGCCGCCGCCGCGCGCTCCCGCGCGTCGGCGAGGGCCTCCTCGAGCCGGCCGATCTCCGCCTCGGTGGCCTGCACCTTGCTGCCGAGGGCCTCGACCCGGCCGCGCAGCCGGGCGAGCCCCTCGCGGCGGTCGGCGGCCGCCCGGGCGGCGTCCTGCAGGCGGTACTCCTCCTCTTTCAAGGCCGACTCGGCGGTGGCGCGCTCGTCCACGGCCTCGGCCAGGAGGTCCTGCGCCGCCTCGAGCCGGGCGCCCAGGACCTCCTCCTGCTCCCGGATCTGCGCGGCCTCGCGCTCCATGTCCTCCGGGTCGCGGCCCCGGCGCTCCTCCGCCTGCGCCTCGACCGCGTTGCGGTGCCGCTCGGCGGCGAGCTCGCCGACGCCGCGCAGGCGCTCACGCAGCGAGGACAGCTGGAACCAGGTGTCCTGCACCTGGGCGAGGACCGGGGCCTGCTCGGCCGCCTCGGCCTCCAGAGCGGCCTCCCGCTGCTGGGCCTGCGTCAGGGCCTGCTCCACCGCCGTACGGCGCTCGCGGATGCTCGCCTCGTCGGCCGCCTCCTGCTCCAGTTTGGCCGTGAGGGTCACCAGGTCGTCGGCGAGGAGCCGCAGCCGCGCGTCGCGCACCTCGGACTGGATGACCGCCGCCCGCCGGGCGATCTCCGCCTGCCGGCCCAGGGGCTTGAGCTGGCGGCGCAGCTCGGTGGTGAGGTCCTGCACGCGCGTGAGGTTGGCCTGCATGGCGTTGAGCTTGCGGAGGGCCTTCTCCTTGCGCTTGCGGTGCTTGAGGACGCCGGCGGCCTCCTCGATCATCGCCCGCCGCCCCTCGGGGCCGGAGTGCAGGACGCGGTCGAGCTGTCCCTGTCCGATGATGACGTGCATCTCCCGGCCGATGCCGGAGTCGGACAGCAGCTCCTGGACGTCCAGCAGGCGGCAGGGGTCGCCGTTGATGGAGTACTCGCTCTGCCCCGACCGGAACATCAGCCGGCTGATCGTGACCTCGGTGTAGTCGATGGGCAGCGCGCCGTCGGAGTTGTCGATCGTGAGGACGACCTCGGCGCGGCCGAGCGGCGGGCGCGAGGAGGTGCCCGCGAAGATCACGTCCTCCATCTTGCCGCCGCGCAGCGACTTGGCGCCCTGCTCCCCCATCACCCAGGCGAGCGCGTCGACGACATTGGACTTTCCCGAGCCGTTCGGACCGACGACACAGGTGATCCCGGGCTCCAGGCGCAGCGTGGTCGAGGACGCGAAGGACTTGAAACCCCGCAGTGTGAGGCTCTTCAAGTACAAGCGTCCACCGATCCTTTCTGCGAGCCGGGAGGTCGGCCGGGATGGGTCGGCCGACGGGTGGACCGCCCCGCGCCGGGCCCGCGGCGCCCGGTCATCCCCGCACGATACCGTCCGGCACCTTCCGGGCCGGGTATCCGACTTTCACCAATGTGCCATGGTCGGACGTCACGCGTGGCATGTCTCCGGCGGATTCCCCACCGTGGCGGGGCGAAGCCGTGCAGGAACGCCGAACGCGGGCTGTGGCGTCCGTCACAGGCGGGCGAACGAACGGCCCGGTTCGAAGACCGATCGGAATTCCCCGGACGGCCCGGGGAATTGGATCATGAAAATGTTTCCCCTGGCATTGCATGACGACCGGCTCGGCCGAATATGCATGCACCGGAACGGTGCCAGCGGGGCGAACCAAAAAGGGACGTCAGGTCGACGTCCCTTTTAAACGTGCGGCGCTGACGTCAGGTCAGCGCCGGTTCGCGATCCTTGACGGCAAGCGCCATGACTTCATTGTCAGCAACAGCGGCAAGCGCGTCGTTTTCGGACTGGAGCCGTACGAGTTCGGCCTCCAGGTCACGGACACGCTGCTGCAGGCGCCGCATCTCCGCAACCATGCGGGGGTCCGGACCGCCGACGTGGCCGAGTAGAGCCTTCGCCATGATTAAGGGTCCTCCACGCTGAGTGACCAGCAGGAATGGTCGCGCACGAAGAGCTACTTGAGGTGCGCGTAACAACTAGGGTCGCACCGGCAGGAGTGCCGGTCAAGACAGATGTCACAGACCCGTAACAACCTGTCCGTACAAGTTTAGCAGACCTCCCAGACCGATCACCGTTCGGCGAAGCCTTGAAGACCGCCGCGCGGCTCGGTCCAGCGATCCGATACACCGGTGACCCTTCCCGGCGTCGTTCCACCACGCAACAGCTCCAAAAGCAGTTCGCATGCCTTACGCGGCCCCTCGGCGATCACTTCGACCCGGCCGTCCACGAGATTGCTCGCCGAACCGGTCAAGCCGAGTTCCAGTGCGCGGGAGCGCACCCACCACCGGAAGCCGACACCTTGCACCCGGCCCCGCACCCAGGCGGTAAGCCGTACGTCATCATCCATTCCCCTGATCGTAGGTGTGTACACCGCGTAGCCCATCGAGCACGAAAAACTCCATTTCCGGACAGCCCGGAAGGGCGGCGCCCCTTACCCCGGCCGGTCCCCCCGGACTCGACTCGGGTCAGTAGTGCGCGCGGCGGGGGCGTGGCTGGCAGGTGGGGCAGGTGAAGGACGAGCGGTTCATGAAGGCGTCGCGGCGGATGGGGCTGCCGCACCGCGCGCAGGGCTCGTCGCGCCGCCCGTAGACGTTGAGCGACCGCTCGAAGTAGCCGCTCTCGCCGTTCACGTTGACGTAGAGGCTGTCGAAGGAGGTGCCGCCCGCCTCGAGCGCCGCGGCCATGACCTCGCGCACCCCCGCCAGCAGGCGCGTCACCTCCGGCCGGGTGAGGGTCTCGGTCGGTCGCGCCCAGTGCAGCCGGGCCCGCCACAGGGCCTCGTCGGCGTAGATGTTGCCCACACCGCTGATCAGGGACTGGTCGAGGAGCGCCCGTTTCACCCCGGTGCGCCGACGCCGAAGGGCCCCGTAGAACGTCTCCTCGTCGAAGGCGTCCTCGAGCGGGTCCGGGGCGATGTGCGCGATCGGCTCGGGTACGCCGTCCACGGTCGGGGTCAGCATGAGGTGCCCGAAGGTGCGCTGGTCGATGAAGCGCAGGTCCCGTCCCCCGTCGGCGAAGGTGAACCGGGCGCGCAGGTGCTTCTCCGGCGGCCGCTCCGGATCGTCGACGATCAGCTGGCCGCTCATGCCGAGGTGGGCCAGTAGCGCCTCGTCGTCGCCGACCGGGAGCCAGAGGTACTTCCCACGTCGCCGCGCCGCCGCGACCGTCCGGCCGGTCATCCGGACCGCCAGGTCCGCGGGACCCTCCACGTGCCGGCGCGCCGCGCGTGGATGCAACACCTCGGCCGACCGGACCGTACGGCCGACCACCCAGCGCTCGACGCCGCGCCGGACGACCTCCACCTCGGGAAGCTCGGGCATTACTCTTTCGGCTTCTCTCCGGAGCGCTCGCGGATCGCCCGCCACGCGGCCTCGGCCGCCTGCTGCTCGGCCTCCTTCTTGCTGCGCCCCTCGCCGCGGCCGTACTCCGTACCGCCGACGACGACCACGGCGCGGAACGTCTTCTGGTGGTCCGGGCCGCTCTCCTCCACGTGGTACTCGGGAACGCCGAGCTCCTCCGTGGCGGTCAGCTCCTGCAGGGAGGTCTTCCAGTCCAGCCCGGCGCCCAGGCTGGCCGAGCGGGTGATCAGCGGGTCGAACAGCCGGTGGACCAGCTCGTCGGCGGCCTTGAGGCCCAGGTCGAGGTAGACCGCGCCGATCAGCGCCTCGAGCGTGTCGGCGAGGATCGAGGACTTGTCGCGCCCTCCGGTGCCCTCCTCGCCGCGGCCGAGCCGGATGTAGGCGCCCAGACCGAGCGCGCGGGCCACGCCGGCGAGGGCGCGCATGTTGACCACCGCGGCCCGCAGCTTGGCGAGCTGTCCCTCGGGCAGGTCCGGATGGTTGCGGAACAGGGTGTCGGTGACGACGAGGCCGAGCACCGAGTCGCCGAGGAACTCCAGGCGCTCGTTGGTCGGCAGCCCGCCGTTCTCGTAGGCGTAGGACCGGTGGGTCAGGGCGCGTTCGAGGAGCGCCGGGTCGGGGTGGACGCCGAGGGCGTCCTCGAGCGGGCCACGGTCGGACGCCGAATGATCGGTCTTCACGCGACACCCACAACGAGGGTCGCGTCGTAGGGCATTCTCACGGTTCTTCCTCCGAGGAAGGGTCCGCGAGGGCGAGGCGCACGCCGGGTGTCTCCGGCGTCCGCCACGACCTCGGGCGAGTCTTCATCGCGAGACGAGGTCGGGGGCGGCATTGCGGCCGCCCCCGGGGTACGTCGCTCAGGCCACGTCGACGACCTGTCGGCGGTTGTAGGTGCCGCAGGTCGGGCACGCGGTGTGCGGCAGCTTCTCGTCGCGGCACTGCGGGCAGCGCACGAGCGTCGGCGCCTGGGTCTTCCACTGCGAGCGACGGTGCCGCGTGTTGCTGCGCGACTTCTTCCGCTTAGGTACGGCCACGTCAGCCCTCCTGGTCTTCTTGTCGTTGATCCAACATGCCCTGCAATGCCGCCCACCGGGGGTCGACGGCCTCGTGGTGGTGGTCCGGCTCGGCGTCGGCCAGCCGCACCCCGCACTCCGAGCACAGGCCGGGACAGTCGTCCTGGCACAGCGGGGACAGCGGCAGTGCGAGCACCATCGCGTCCCGGACCACCGGCTCGAGATCGATGAGATCTCCCTCGAGACGGAACTCGTCATCCTCCGCGCTCTCGCCGGAGCGAGTGTCGGAGTAGACGAAGAGCTCCTGGAAGTCCACCTCGATGGACAAGGTGACCGGGTCCAGGCAGCGCGCGCACTCTCCGGTGAGAGGTGCCCGCGCCGTGCCCGAGACGAGCACGCCCTCCATGACCGCCTCGAGCCGAAGGTCCAGCTCGATGTCGGCGCCCTCGGGGACACCGACCATCTCGACGCCGAGATCCGCCGGAGCCGCCACGGTCCTGGATTCCTCGCGCATCGATCCCGGTCTGCGGCCCAGCGTGGTCGTGTCGATCACGAATGGAGCCCGGGGATCGATGCGGGTCAGGTTCTTCCTGCTTCCGTGAGGCATGGCGCATCACCGCCGTCGTACAAGGTCGATTGGCAAGGTTACCAACGCGCGGGCGTTCCCCCAACTCGGCCACCCCGCCGTCACCTGGCGGGCGGTCCGCTCAGAACCGCTTTAGGACTGCTCGAAGCGCCGGATGAGCCGCCGCTCGACCGGCTCGGGCACCAGTCCGGAGACGTCTCCGCCGTACTGCGCGACCTCCTTGACCAGGCTGGAGGACAGGAAGGAGTACAGCGGGTTCGTGGCCATGAACATCGTCTCCACCCCGGCCAGCTGGTGGTTCATCTGCGCGATCTGCAGCTCGTAGTCGAAGTCGCTGACCGCGCGCAGACCACGGACGATCACCGGGATGTCGCGCTCGCGGCAGAAGTCGACCGTGAGTCCGTGGAACTTCTCGACGACGACGTTGCCGTACTGCTTCGTCACCTCGGCGATCATCTCGACGCGTTCGTCGACGGTGAAGAGGCTCTTCTTGGAAATGTTGATGAGGACGGCGACGACGACCTCGTCGTACAGCCGTGACGCCCGGCTGATGATGTCGAGGTGTCCGTTGGTGACGGGGTCGTAGGAGCCCGGACAGACAACACGGCGCACGAGGTGAGCACCCTTCGCTGAGGAAGCCGTCAGTGACCTGCGGCGTGACCGTACCAAAGCGTCCCTTCGCCGTAGCGACGGGCCCTGCCCTCCTCATACCCCGCCGGCCAGCGGACCGGTCCGTCCCGGGTGGCCCGCTCGATCGCGACCAGCGCGTCCGGCGCCAGCCAGCCGTGATCACGCAGGTCCTCGAGGATCCGGGTGACGACCTCGCCGCTCACGGCGTACGGCGGGTCCGCGAAGATCAGGTCGTACGGCTCGGGCGCCGGGCGCCGCACCACCCGCTCGACGCGGTCGGTCACCAGTTCGGCGCCGGGCAGCCCGAGGGCGTCGATGTTGGCCTTGATCACCTTGGCGGCGCGCGGCGCCGACTCGACCAGCAGCACGTGCGCCGCCCCGCGTGACAGCGCCTCCAGCCCCACCGCCCCGGACCCCGCGAACAGGTCGGCCGCCCGCAGGCCGGTCAGGTCGCCGAGCAGCGAGTGGATCGAGGCGAACAGCCCTTCGCGGGCGCGGTCGCTGGTCGGCCGGGTGTCACGGCCGGAGGGAACCGAGATGCGCCGGCCTCCGGCCGTTCCTGCGATGAGTCGGGTCACTCCCCCAGTCTGCCCAGCCATCGCGCGCGCCGCTCCGCGCCCCGGCCCGGAGGTAAGGAGTGACCGGTCGATCATTCCCATGAACTACCGCTCGTGACAGACTAGTCGCGGTTCGTACGGTGCGTCCGAGTTCTTCCGGCGCACGCGACCGGGAGGGGGCCAGAAGGTGCCGTCGGCCTGCGAAGGCGTGTCCACGCCACCGCCGGCCCGTGCGCCGCCCTGTCTCCCGGTCTCGGCCCCCGCTCCTTCTACCTGGAGAGATCCCCCATGCGAACACGCACGAGGCTGGCCGCGACGGCCGGCCTGACGATCCTCGGCGGTACCGCCCTCAGCGGTGTCGCCCACGCCGAGACCGGTGGGCTCGGTCTCGGCGGCGACCTGACCACGCCCGTGACCAAGACCGTGTCCGGCGTCGTGAAGACGACGGACCGGACCACTCGCACCGTGCGGAAGGCGACGTCCGGCATCTCGTCGAGCACCGCACGGCGCTCCACCGGCTCCGGCCTTCACGTGAACCTTCCGATCGGCGTGAACCTGTCGGGGCGCCGCGCCTCCCTGTCCGCCGGCGTGAAGGTGTCCCTGGGCCGCGCCAATGTCGGAGCCTCCCTCGGGCTCTGCGCAGGGTGCTCGGCCCCCCGCCCGGCTCCGGGCTCGCCGCCGGCACCGGGCCAGCCGACCCCGCCGGGTCAGCCGACCCCGCCCGGCCAGCCGAGCCCGCCCGGCGGTCAGCCTCCGGGTTCACAGCCGCCCGGCACTCAGCCGCCGGGTGCCCAGCCGCCGGGCTCCGCGCCCCCGGTCACGCAGCCTCCGGCGACCCAGCCGCCCCTGGGTGCCCCGGCCGGCAAGGGAGAGCTGTCGACGGTCGGCGCGCCGCGTCTGCCGCATCTGCCGTACACCGGCGGACCGTTCGGAGTGCTCGCGTTCCTGGGTGTGATCGCCGTGGCGACCGGAGCGGCGGCCGTCATCAGCGCCCGCCCGAAGGCACGCCTCAGCGCCTGAACGCCCGGGACCGGAGGGCGCCTCCCAGCACGAAGGCGCCCTCCGGTCCCCACGCGACGGCGGCCTCTGGACCCGCCCGAATGCCGAAACCCCGGCATCGAACGCGAGCACTCCATCCTGAGCAGCCCCGCCCCGCTGAGGCACCCTCGGCGCCCGCCGGGCACCCGAGCTCAGCACCGAACACGCGCACCTCGCCCCGGACCATGGCGCTTCGCCCCGGGGCGGCAAGCTGCCGAGCCCGCCGCACGCGAAGCCTCAGCGTGAGAACCCTGCCCTGTAAGGCACCCTGCAGGCCCGTACCGCGCCGTCCCCGTCCGCGGCCCGGACCCGCCGGACGCGCGAAGCCTCAGCGTCGAGATCCCTGCCCCTAAGAGGCGCCTGCGCGCCCGTACGTGGGGGTGCCGCCCCTTAGCCGTACTGCCGCTCGATTCCGTCGAGCATCCAGTTCAGGCCCTGCTCGAAGTCGCGTCCGGTGCACCGGAGGCCGTCTCTGAGCAGGGGGGTGATGGCCACGAACTCGCCGCTGTCGGCGAGGTCTTGCAGGTAGGGCCGGACGAGCGCTTCGCCTTCGAGGCCGGTGGCCTCGGCGTGCCGGGCGATCTCCCGCTCCCGGGTCTCGCGGCCGACGAAGCCGAGGACGTAGTCGTCGACCGCCGCGATGACCCGCCAGGCGTCGTGGGGCTCCAGCCGCAGACCGGCGAGCGCCGCGACCGACTGCTCGAGATGACGCAGACCGTTCGGGCCGATCATGGCGCCGGGCCGCTGGGTGACCAGGTCGACCTGCCAGGGGTGGCGCAGGCCGACCTCCCGCTCCCGGCAGGCGATCATCGTGATCGCCTGCCGCCATTCGGCCGGCAGCCCCTCGCGGATGACCACCTCGCCCGCGACCTCGTCGCCCATGAGGTCGAACAGGTCGGCCTTGCTGTCGATGTAGGAGTACAGGCTCATCGTGCGGGCGTCGAGCTCGGTCGCGATCCGCCGGATCGAGACGGCGGCGAGCCCTTCGGCGTCGGCGATCCGCAGCGCCGCCGCGACGATCGCCTCGCGCGTCAGCGTCGATCGCCGTTTGCCGGACTCCCGTGCCCAGACGGGGGTCGCCGGCCGCGCTTTCGCCTGATTACGGTCGCTGACCTGCTCCGAGGCACCCACGCCCAAAATGTTATCCGGCTATGTCCGTTGTTGATCGATACAGCGTACGATTTGCCGATACGCTGTACGAAATTCCGCTACAGCGTACGCCGAAGGAGTCAGGGGCATGACTTCCGTCACCGACCGGCCGGGGGACGCGGTCTTCGATCCGGAGCTTCGACGGCTGGCCGCCGTCGTCGTCCTCGGCGCGATGATGACGATCCTCGACGCGACGATCGTCAACGTGGCGATCAACACGCTCGGCCGTGACTTCCACACCTCCCTGTCCACCATCCAGTGGGTGATGACGGGCTACACGCTCGCCCTCGCCATGACCATCCCGCTCACCGGCTGGGCCGTTCAGCGGTTCGGCGGCAGGACGATGTGGATCACCTCGATCGTCCTGTTCATCGCCGGTTCCGTGCTCTGCGGCGCCGCCTGGTCGGTGACCAGCCTCATCGCGTTCCGCGTCGTGCAGGCGATCGGCGGGGGCATGCTCATGCCCGTCGGGCAGACGATGCTCGCCCGCAAGGCCGGCCCCGAGCGGATGGGCCGGGTGATGAGCGTCGTCGCCGTCCCGGCCATGCTCGGACCGGTCCTGGGCCCGGTGCTCGGCGGGCTGATCGTCGACGACCTGTCCTGGCGCTGGATGTTCTACGTGAACGTGCCCGTCTGCGCGCTCGCGCTCCTGGCCGCGTTCGCGTGGCTGCCCCGCGACACCGAGCGGCAGGCCGACACCCCGCTCGACGTGTTCGGCCTCGCGCTGCTCTCCCCCGGCGTGGCCGCCCTCGTCTACGGCCTGTCCCAGACCGGGAACGGCCACGGCCTCACCGACCCGCAGGTGTACGGCTGGGCGGGCGCCGGTGTCGCGCTCATCGCCGTCTTCGCCGTACGCGCGCTGACCCGGGGCGACCGCGCACTGGTCGACGTGCGGCTCTTCCGGGACCGGGGGTTCACGGCCTCGGCCGTCTCTCTGTTCGTCTACGTCGGGGCCCTGTTCGGGGTGACGTTCATGGCCCCGCTGTACCTCCAGACGGTGCGCTCCGACAGCCCGCTGCACGCCGGGCTGTTGCTGGCCCCCATGGGGATCGGCGCGGCGATCAGCATGCCGTTCGCGGGGCGGCTCACGGACCGCGTCGGCTCCCGCGCGCTGGCCGTGTCCGGGCTCGTCGTCGTGCTGGCCGGGCTGTCGGCGTACACCCGGCTGAACGCCGACACGAGCAGGCTCCTCCTGGGTGCGGCCATGCTCCTCGTCGGGATCGGCCACGGCATGATGATGCCGTCGCTGATGGCGGCCGCGTACCTCCGCCTGAGCAGAGCGGCGGTGCCGGCGGCCACGACGGCGAGCAACATCGTCGTGCGGGTGGGCAGTTCCTTCGGCGTCGCCGCCCTGGCGGTGGCTCTGCAGATCTCCATCCGCCACCAGGTCCCGGGCGCGACCGGGAGCCTCGCCTCCGTGAGCCGGGTACGGTCACCGGACCTGCCGTCCCGCCTGGCCCACGCGTTCGGCGCCGGCTTCTGGTGGGCGTTCGCGATCGCCGCGGCGGCGGTCGTGCCGATCCTGCTCCTCCCCCGGTGCCGGCCGCCGGCGGTCTCAGTAGTCGAGGGCGACGGTTCCGTCGCTGAGCCGGTGGACGACCGCGCCTAGGTCCTCGACGTCGATGAGGGCGCCGCGCAGCCCGTACACGACCGCGGCGCCCTCGAACCGCTCGGCGTTCCGGCGCAGGCGCTCGGCCCGGCCCGCGTCGTCGCCCGCGAGTTCCTCCGCGTCGGTGACGTCGACCAGGAGGTACGGCCGGGGCCCCTTCTCGGCGACGCGCAGCCGCGAGACACGCTCCCAGGGGACGAACACGTCGTACCCGCGCCGCGCGAACACCCGCAGCCGCACGCCCGCGGCCGTGAAGACGGGCGGGGTCCGCAGCAGCCGGAACTCCGCGCGGGCGAGGAACCCCATGCCGATGGCGGAGCCGAGCAGCCCGAGCCCGAGCAGGGGGAAGATGACGAACACGGCGCCGGCCGCCGCCTGTTCCGACAGCCTCCGCATCGCGACCAGCAGGTACCCCACCGTGACGAGTATGAGCAGCGCGCCGACGGCCGAGACGGCGGCCAGGGCGGCGATCACATAGGCGGGCGCGGCGGCGATGGGGACCGGAAAGTCGCTCTTCTCCTCCACTGCGGGAGCGTAACCACGGAAGGAAGATCGCGGCCACGTCTTCCCCGGCGCGTCGGGCGACCGTGATCGACATCGCGGGTCCACACACGACACTCGGGCCGGAAACGGACGCCCTACGGCGCGGCGTGGACGACGCCGCGCAGCCGGTCTCCGGCGGCGGCGACCATCCACTCGGCCACGCCGCCGGCCGCCGGAATCCCCTCGCCCGTCCGGTCACGGGCGAGCCTGGGGCGCGGCCAGGACCCAGCGGGCCTCGGCGCGGACGCCCGGGTCCGGGTCGGCCAGCGCGGTCGTGAGGGCCGACCGGGCGTAGTGCCGGTCGGCGGCCCACCGCGCCAAGGCCTGGACGGCGGCGCGACGGACGGCCACGACGTCGTCGTCGAGAACGCTGGTCAGCGGCCCGACCGCCGCGCGGGGTCCGAGCGTGCCGAGGGCGGCCACCGCGCGTTCGCGGATCCTCCAGGACGGATCGGTCAGGGCGATCTCGCCGAGCTCGGCCGCGGCCTTGAGGACGACCAGGCCACGGATCGTCTCGGCGCGGCCGGCATCGTCGCGGCGCAGGGCCAGCGCGTAGATGTCCCAGGCGGCGGTCCGCATGGCGCGCACCAGTTCCGTGGCCACCTCGCGTACGTAGGAGTCGTCGGCGGCGTCCGCGGCCTCGACGAGCGCGCGGACGCCCTCCTCGCCGACGAGCACCTCCCGCTCGTCGATGAGGGCACCGGCGGCGGCCCGGCGGACGCGGGCGTCGCGGTCGCCGAGCGCGCGGGCGAGCCGGTTGCCGGTCTCCTCGTCGGTGCGCGGCGCGCTCGGCAATACCGGCAGGTCGATGACGGTCATGTGTTCCTCCGGAGAGTCGTCGTCTGACGGGCGTCGGGGGGACTCGTCCTCCCCGCGCGGGACGGGGCCGCGACGCGCGGCCCGGGAACGGGGACTCAGCCGCGACAAAGAGCGCTGGCCTGACGCCGCAGGTCGACGTGGAGCCGCGCGATCAGCGGATCTCTCCGGTACACCGTTCGATCGTGAACCCGGCTTCCCTATTTTGTCAACCGAATCAGTGGGGAATCCTTCCGGCCAGCCGTGGGACCGGCGGAAGCGGGCTCAGGTCTTCTCTGGGGCGACGCCGTAGGGCTCGGCGTGGGGGTTTGATCACCGGTGCCCGTTCAGCAGGCGGCGCTCGATGTCCCGTACGGCGCAGGAGGAACGGGGCGAGCAGCGGGCTGTCGTCCCTGGCCGTCGTGGGCGGGGGTCAGGTCTTCTCGAGGTACTCCGCGCGTTCCTCGTCGATCAGGGCCGCCAGCTCGGCCGCGAGCACGGGGTGGTCGGCGAGCTCCGGATCCTGCTCGACGAGCGCGGCGGCCTCGGCGCGCGCCGCCTTGATGATCTCCTCGTCCTTCAGCAGGGTCAGCAGCCGGAGGCTGGACCGCCGCCCGGACTGGCTCTCCCCCAGGACGTCGCCCTCGCGGCGCTGCTCCAGGTCGAGCCGCGACAGCTCGAAGCCGTCGAGCGTGGAGGCGACCGCGTCGAGGCGTTCGCGGGCCTTGGACCCGTCCTCCGCGTCGGTGACGAGCAGGCACAGCCCCGGGTACTTGCCGCGACCGACCCGTCCGCGCAGCTGGTGCAGCTGGGACACCCCGAACCGGTCGGCGTCCAGGACGACCATGACCGTGGAGTTGGGCACGTCGACGCCGACCTCGATGACGGTGGTGGCGACGAGAACGTCGACCTCGCCGGCGGCGAACCGTCGCATCAGGGCGTCCTTGTCGTCCGGGTGCAGCCGGCCGTGCAGGACGCCGATCCGCAGGTCGTGCAGCGGGCCCTCGGAGAGCTTGGGAGCGACCTCGAGCACGGCCAGGGGCGGGCGCCGCGCCTCCCCGTCCGTCTCCCCGGCGGACAGGTCGCCCTCGTCGCCCTCCGTCTCGCCGATGCGAGGACAGACGACGTACGCCTGCCGCCCCTGGGCGACCTCCTCGCGGATGCGCTCCCAGGCGCGGTCCCAGTACGCCCGGTTGGCGGTGGGCACGACGTGGGTGGCGATCGGGGACCGCCCGGCCGGCAGCTGGGTGAGCGACGAGGTGTCGAGGTCGCCGTACACGGTCATGGCGACGGTGCGCGGGATCGGGGTGGCGGTCATGACCAGGACGTGCGGGCGGCCGCCGGTGGCCTTCTCCCGCAGCGCGTCGCGCTGCTCCACACCGAACCGGTGCTGCTCGTCGATCACGACGAGGCCCAGGTCGGCGAACTGGACGTGCTCCTGCAGAAGCGCGTGCGTGCCGACGACGATGCCGGCGGTGCCCGAGGCCGCGTCGAGCAGGCCCTCACGCCGGGCCTTGGCCCCCTGCGAGCCGGTCAGCAGCGCGACGCGGGTGCCGTGCTCGGCCCCGCCGAGCCGACCCGCCTCGGCGAGCGGACCGAGCATGCTCACGATCGACCGGTGATGCTGCTGGGCCAGGACCTCGGTGGGGGCGAGCAGCGCCGCCTGCCCGCCCGCGTCGACGACCTGCAGCATCGCGCGCAGGCCGACGATCGTCTTGCCGGCGCCGACGTCACCCTGCAGCAGGCGGTGCATGGGGTGCTCGCGGGCCAGGTCCGCGGCGATCTCCTCCCCGACGGACCGCTGCCCCTCGGTGAGCGCGAACGGCAGCCGCTCCTCGAACTCGGCGAGCAGCCCGTCCTCCCGCGGTGACCTCGGCGTCGCCGGGAGCGCCGAGGCGTCGCGCCGCCGCTGGGCGAGGGCGGTCTGCAGAACGAACGCCTCGTCCCACTTGAGCCGTTTGCGCGCGCGGCCGGCCTCGGCCATGTCCGCAGGCCGGTGGATGCCCTGGTACGCCTCGGCGAGCCCGATCAGCCGATGCCTCCTGCGCACCGGCTCCGGCAGGGCGTCGGACCCCACGTCCACGGTGTCGAGGGCCATCCGGACGCAGTCGCCGATCTGCCAGGAGGTCAGGCCCTTGGTCGCCGGGTACACGGGGATCAGCTCCTCGGCGAACTCCCGCGCCGCGTCGGCACCCTCCCGCGCGCTCACCGCCTTGTACTCCGGATGGACCAGCTGCCGCTTGACCCCTTGCCCGGCCCGGTAAAACGAGACCTTCCCGGCGAACAGCCCGCGCGTGCCCGGGGGCAGCTCCCGCTCCGGGATGTGCGCGCCGTTGCCGAAGAAGGTGAGGGTCAGGCGCCCCCGGCCGTCCGTCACGACGACCTCGAGGATGTAGCCGGGCCGCTTGGTGATCCGCCGCCCCTGAACCTTCTCGACCTCGGCCATCACCGTCACGTACTCCCCCTCGACGAGGCCGACCAAGTCGGTCAGCTCGCCCCGCTGGGCATAGCGGCGCGGGTAGTGGCGGAGCAGGTCGCCGGCCGTGTGCAGGTCGAGGGCGACCAGCTTCTTGGCCGCCTTCGCACCCACCACCTTCGTCAGCGGCGTGTCGAGTGTCGTCACGGAACCTTCCTATTACCAGCCCGGCTCCCTCTGTTCTACCGGCTCGACCGGACAGGACGCGCCGAACCGGTCACGCCGACCGAACAGAACCCGGTCGACCCGCTCGCGCCGACCGGGCAGAGTCGCGGGCCGACGAGGTCTATTCCGCTCTGTTCCAGAGGTCTACTCCGCCCCGATCCGGAGGGCTGCCCGCCCTTGCCCGGGGATCGGCTCCCACTCCGATCCGGCGGGGTCTACTCCACGCCGATGAGGAGCGGATGGCGGTCCTGCCCGCCGTGGTAGACGGCGACCTCGACGTCGGGCCGTACGGCGTGCAGGCGATCGCGGACCCGGTCGGCGAGGTCCTCCGGCGCGCCGTCGCCGACGATCAGCGTCACCAGCTCGCTCCCGGCCGACAGCATCCGGTCCACGACGGTCGCGGCGACGGCGGGCGGATCCGCGCCGATGACAGCGACGTCGCCGTCGACCAGGCCGAGGACGTCGCCGGGACGGCACATCCCGACACTGGTGACCGCCTCCCCCCGGGCGGTCTCCAGCCGCCCGGACCGCGTCGCGCCGGCCGCGTGGGTCATGGCGATCACGTCGTCCTCGAAGCGGCGCAGCGGGTCGTGGACCGCGAGGGCTGCCAGGCACTGCACGGACGCCTTCGCCGGGACGACCGCCGCGCGTACGCCGTCCTCCCGGGCCCGTCGCGCGGCCGCCTCCGCCACGGCGAGGACGGTCTCGTCGTCGGGCAGCACGATCACGTCGTCCCCGGCGGCCGCGATCGCGTCGCTCAGCTCGGCGAGGGCGGGGGTGTGACCGGGGGTCCGGCGTACGACCCGGGCGCCGTGCTCCTCCAGCAGCCCGACGAGACCCTCGGCGGCGGTCACCGCGACGACGCCCCGGCCGGTGCGGCGGGCGGCGCGGTGCTCCGCGGCGTCCAGGTACGACACGCGGAGGCGGTGCGGGCGGCCGGCGCGCAGCCCGGCCTCGATCGCGGCCCCGGCGTCGTCGGTGTGCACGTGGACGTTCCACAGGCCGTCGCCGCCGACCACGACGAGGGAGTCGCCGAGCGCGTCGAGCTCCGCGCGCAGGTCCGCGACCGCGCCCTCGCCGGCGTCGAGGAGGTACATCACCTCGTACGCCCCGCCGTCCGGTCCCGCTGCGGGCGGGGCCTCCGGCGGGTGGTCCTGGCTCCGGCGCGGCACCTCGTACGTCTCGGGGAACTCCCCGCTGACGACGGCGGCCAGGCTCTCGAGGACGACGCACAGGCCGGCCGCGCCGGCGTCGACCACACCGTTGCGGGCGAGCACGTCCAGGCGCTCCGGGGTGTGCCGCAGGGCGTCCCGGGCCCGCTCCACCGCCGCCCACGCGGCGACGGGAGGGTCCGCGTCATGGGGAGTCGCCTGCGCCGCCTCTCGCAGGACGCTGAGCATGGTGCCCTCGACCGGGTGGACCACGGCCCCGTACGCGAGGTCGGAGGCGTTCCGCAGCGCCGCGTCCAGGCCGCCACCGGCGCCGAGTACGTCGGCCATGCCGCGCAGCATCTGGCTGAGGATCACGCCGGAGTTGCCGCGGGCGCCGAAGAGCGCACCCTGGGCGAGGGTCCGCCAGACGGTCGCGGTGTCCGTGTCCTCGGACAGCCCGTCGAGGCGTTCGGCCGCGGCCAGCAGCGTCAGGTGAAGGTTGGTCCCGGTGTCGCCGTCGGGCACGGGGAACACGTTGAGCGCGTCGATCCCGGCGCGCGTCCGGCCCAGCGCGTCCGCCGCCAGCCGGCACCAGCGTCGTACCGCCGCGGCGTCGAGAACCTCGCCCACGCCACCTCCCAGACCGTCAGATTAGACTTACTCGCTCAGTGGTCTCCACCACACCGGCGCCATCGTTCCCGGCAGCCGGCCGGCCCCTCGCCGACGGCCAAGCGCCCGGCTCGGGGCGGCGCAGCGGCCGGCCGTCCTCGACGACGCACCGGGCCAGGCGAAGGCGGCCGGTCACGCCTGAGATCGGCTGCGGCTCGCCGCCGGGGTGTCATCCCGAGCGTCCGGCCGGCTCGATTCGCTCCTCGGGCGGGTGTCGGCTAGTCTTAATGAGCGGGTCCCCTCGGGGACCCTTTTGACGAGCGCCCGAATTCCGGGCTTCCACCCTTCCAAACACTTTGGAGCGCATCCCATGGCTTCTGTCTGCGAAATCTGCGGCAAGGGGCCGGGGTTCGGCATGCGCGTCTCTCACTCGCACCGCCGCACCCCGCGCCGCTGGAACCCGAACATCCAGCGGGTGCGAGCGGTCGTCGGCCGCACCACCAAGCGGATCAACGTCTGCACGTCGTGCATCAAGGCCGGCAAGGTCACCCGACCCGCCGCGCGCTGACGACGCGTGCCCGAGCGCCGCGAGGCGCCCTCGGACTGTGCTCTCACCGGGCACACTGATCGGCCGGTCCGTTCCACACACGGACCGGCCGATCTCTTTGTCGTACCCGGCCTCACGCTCATGCCCAGCGTGCTCGGGATCGGGTGGGCGAACGGGACCGGCAGGCCGTACGACGCGGTCATCACGTCGGCCGCCACGACCGCAGCGTCGTGTCCGGCGGCCGACGGCCTGCCAACCGCAACGGGCCGACGGGCATCGCCTCGGCGGCTAGAGCGTCCCACCAGTGCGGCATGCGGCCGTCGGGGCCGGGCATCATGCACCGCATGAGAGTCGTGGCGCTCGCCGACACGCACGCTCCCCGGCGCTGGCGGGGCTGCCCGCCCGCGGTGGCCGCGCATCTACGGGACGCCGACCTGATCCTGCACGCCGGGGACGTCTGCGTCCCCTCGGTCCTCGACGAACTCGCCGCCTACGCGCCCGTGCGCGCCGTGCTCGGCAACAACGACGGCGCCGACGTCGCGGCGTGGGGAGCGCCGGAGACCCGGGAGTTCGACCTGGCCGGCCTCCCGGTGGCGATGATCCACGACAGCGGTCCGGCCAAGGGCCGCCTCGCCCGCATGCACCGCCGGTTCCCGGATGCACGCCTGGTCGTCTTCGGGCACTCGCACATCCCGCTCGACGAGGCCGACGAGGGGCTGCGGATCTTCAACCCGGGCTCCCCGACCGACCGCCGGCGCCAGCCGCACGGCACGATCGGCCTGCTCGACATCGACGATGGCCGCCTGCTCGACGCGAGGATCGTCCCCGTCACCTGAGCCGAGCGCTCGCCCCCAGCGGATCGTCCCCGTCACTTGAGCCGGGCGCTCGCCTCCAGCGGATCGTCCCCGTCACCTGGGTCGGGCACTCACCTCCAGTGGATCGTCCCGCTCGCCTGAGCCGGGCGCTCACGCCCCCTAGAGGATCGTCCCCGTCACCTGGGCCGGGTGGTCACCACCCCCAGTCGCCGCCGCCGCCCCACGTGTCCCAGCAGTCTCCCCAGTTGTCGCATCCGTCGCCCGCGTGGCCGGCGACGACGTGGTGCGGTGTCGCCGTCATCGGGGGCGTGCGGGCCTCTCCACAGGCGAGTGCGATGGCTCCGGCCAGCGACAGGCCCGCGATGACGATGGCCGGCTTCTTCGGTGTGCGCATGGTGGACACCTCCTTGCGTCGTAGGTGACGCCGGACCCTCCCCGACGACGCTGAGGGCAATTGACGGTTTATATCCTTCCGCCTTGCGGCCAACTCGACAATGTCCGCCCATGCGGAATCAACCAATGAAACCGTCGCGATGCACTATTTGACCCCTCAAGGGGCACATCGCGCGACATTCTTTGTTTACGATCTTCGCGCCCTTGACACCTCGCGACGGCGGCGGCGAATCCGCCGGTGCAACGCCGAACCACCACCTGAGCGCCGGTCCTCGACATCCCTCACCAGGCCACCAAAGGGCACGCTGCGCCCGCGCCAAGTAGAGGTGAAATCTCAGCCTTTAGCTACTTATGGGTTGATTTGAGGCGTGATACGAGGTCGGGTGGAGGTGGATAGAACCGCATATCGGCTAATGGCCTGCCGTGTGCAAGACACTGTCCAGCAACCCAAAGGGGTGTCCAATGAGAATTCCGAAGCGGATGGCCCTCGCCATCTCAGGAGCAGCCTTCGCCGGAGCCACGGCCCTCGCCATGGGCGCGGCCGCGCCTGCCGGTGCGCAGCCCGTCACCGCGGCGCCCCAGCAGGTCACCACCGGGCACGTCGCCACCCACCTCATCAGCGACGGCTGGGGCTGGGGCTGGGACGACGACGACTGGGGCTGGGACGGCGGCTGGGACGACGACTGGTGCTGACCGGTCTCCAGCGACAGGTCATCTGACCTGACCCGCCGAACGGCGTCACCAGGACGTCGTTCCCGGTATCGGGGTCCCGCGCGACAGGCGCGGGACCTCGCCACGGGTCAGGGCCGCGCGACCGGCTGGGCGCGGTGGAACTCCCAGGCGTGATCCACCGGGCCGATGCCGCCTCCCAGGGGGAAGCCGTGCTCGATCGCCCCGGTGACGTACTCCTTGGCCCGTCCGACCGCGGCGACGACGTCCTCCCCGCGCGCGAGGTGGGAGGCGATGGCCGACGCGAGCGTGCAGCCCGTGCCGTGGGTGTGCATGTTGTCGAGCCGGCGTCCGGGGAAGCGGTGCTCCGTCGTACCGTCGAAGAGCAGGTCGACGGGCTCGCCGGGAAGGTGGCCGCCCTTGATCAGCACCCAGCGCGGGCCGAGCTCCTTGACCGCCTCCGCCGCCCGGCGCATCCCGCTCTCGTCCTCGACCTTGACGCCGGTGAGCTGCTCGACCTCCCAGAGGTTCGGGGTGACGACGGTGGCGACCGGGAGCAGCGCCTCGCGCACCGCGCCGACGGCCTCTGGGGCCAGCAGCGGGTCCCCGTGCTTGGACACGCCCACCGGGTCCACCACGACCGGGGCGTCGACATCCGACAGCGCCTCCGCCACGGTCTCCACGAGCGCCGAGGAGGCGAGCATGCCGGTCTTGACGGCCTGGGCGCCGATGTCGGACAGAACCGAGTCGAGCTGGGCGCGTACGGCCTCGGCGGGAAGCTCCCAGTAGCCCTGGACGCCGAGGGAGTTCTGGGCGGTGACCGCCGCGATCACGCTCATCCCGTGCACGCCGAGGGCGAGCATCGTCTTCAGGTCGGCCTGGATGCCGGCACCGCCTCCGGAGTCGGAGCCGGCGATCGTCAGGACCCGGGGCGGTGTGGTCATGCCGCCAACTCTACGGTCGGCAGGCCTTCCCGTTGAAGCTGCAGCCGGACGGCGTGCTGGCGGTCCCGGTGGCCGTGAAACGCACCCTGACCGTCCGGCCCGGAGCGATCGAGGTACGGGTGGCAGGGTTCCGGACGACGAGGACCGTCCCCGTACGAACCGCCCTGCCGCCGGACACGGCGCTGATCCTCGCCTGGGCGTAGCGGAGCACCAGCGTCCAGCCGTTGACGGTGGTGGTGCCGTGGTTGACGATCGTCGCCTCACCCTGGAACCCGCGCGCGGACGCCGCCGTCGTGCGGACGGTGACCACGACGCCGGAACGTCCGGTGCCACGGCTGGCCCGCCCGGACTGCGCGTCGTTGCCCGTCGTGTGTCCGCGGGGCTGGTCGGGCGGTCCCGAGACGGTTACGATCGGCGACGCGCCCCCGGACGGGGTGCCGCCCGCGAAGTTCAGTGAGATCTGCTGCGTGCTGAAGGCGGAGACGATCGCACCGAGCGCCAGGACACCGGCGACCGTCGGCAGGAGCGGCATCTTGCCGAGCCGCCAGTGCCGACCAGGGCGGTCGTCCCCCGGATCCACCCGCGCGCCGTCCTCCGGCTTCCTGGTGTGTCGTCCCATCCCGTCCCTCTCCGGTCTCGGGATGTATACCAAAAGCACACGACCCATGCCTACCAGACCGCCGATGCGATCAGCGACAACTCACCGCTACGACAGGCGAAAATGGTCCCAGCCGCCAGGGCCGTATGTCTTTCCGTCGACTACCACCTCGGCGGGTCCCTCGACCACCCGGCCGATCGTCCGCCACTCGGGAGGCAGCGTCACTCCTCGCGGAAACGTCGCCGCGAAGGCGTGGTCCTCACCGCCCGTGAGCGCCAGCCGCAGGCCGTCCGGCATGGGCGGGACCGGTACGGCCGCGCCGTCGATCTCGATCCGGACCCCGGAGGCGTCGGCGACGTGCCCGAGGTCCTGGACGAGGCCGTCACTCACGTCGAGCATCGCGGTCGCCCCGAGCTCCCGGGCCCGCAGCCCCGTGGCGTACGGCGGCCGTGGGCGCCGGTGCGCGTCGATCAGGTCGGCCGGCTCCCGCCGCCCCTCGGACAGCAGCTCCACGCCCGCTGCGGCGTGTCCCAGGCGGCCCGCGACCGCGACGACGTCGCCGGGCCGCGCGCCGGAACGGGTGAGCGCCGGACCGTCCAGGGCGCCGAGCGCGGTGACCGCGAGCAGGACCGTCTCGCCGCGGACGATGTCGCCTCCGGCGACCGACGCCCCGACCTGCGCGCACTCGTCGCGCAGTCCGTCGCACAACCCGTCGACCCACTCCAGCGGGATGTCCGGCGGAGCACCGAACCCGAGCAGCAGCGCGGTCGGCCGGGCGCCCATCGCCACGACGTCCGCGAGGTTCTGCGCGGCGGCCTTGCGCCCGATGTCGTACGGCGGTGACCAGTCGCGGCGGAAGTGACGCCCTTCGAGGAGCAGATCGGTCGTCGCGACGACGCGTCCTCCCGGGGCGCGCACGATGGCGGCGTCGTCCCCCGGCCCCAGTTCGACCTCGGGCCCGTGGCCCAGACGTGCGACGATTCGAGCGATCAACCCGAACTCGCCGAGTTCCCCGATGGTGATGACCCACCTCCGATCAAGACACGATACGGTTACCGCTGACGGCAGCTTCAGGGAGGACGTGATGGTGCAGGCCTACATCCTCATCCAGACCGAGGTCGGCAAGGCTGCCGACGTGGCCCGCGAGATCTCTGGCATCGCCGGGGTCACCCTCGCCGAGGACGTCACCGGGCCGTACGACGTCATCGTCCGCGCCACGGCCAACAACGTCGACGAGCTCGGCAGGCTCGTCGTCGCGCAGATCCAGTCCGTCGAGGGGATCACACGGACCCTGACCTGCCCCATCGTCCACATCTGACTCCAGTGCCCTCCTTGCTGCCAGTCTGCACCACCGAACCTTCGCTGGCGGCGGACGGTCCACCCGCGCGGCGGATCCGCTGGGCGCTCCCGGTCGTTGCGACGCTGTCGATATTCGCGGCCGGGTGCGGGGCGGGCGAGGTCGAGGTGCCCGTTCCCCATCCGCCGGCGTCGGCCGTGTCCCTGTGCCGTGCGCTGCGCGACCGGCTGCCCCAGCGCCTGCACGGGCTGAAACGCCGGGACACCACACCGCGCTCGCCCTACGTCGCCGCCTGGGGGTCTCCGGCGATCGCGGTGCGCTGTGGCGTTCCGCGGCCGACCGGGCTGCAGAATCTCACGGCCCAACTCGCCGTGATCAACGGAGTGTCCTGGCTGCCGCAGCCGCCGGACCGCCCGGTGACGTTCACCGCCGTCGGCCGACACGCGTACGTCGAGGTGACGGTGCCGGGGAAGTACACCCCGCCGGGCGACGTGCTGAACGAGCTCACCGGCCCGATCAAGGCGACGATCCCCGCCAACTCCGACGCCACCCTGTAGCGGCGTCCCTCACAGGCCGATGTGCCGCGCCGCGGCGACGAGCGCCGGGAGGGCGCCTCCGGCCTCGCGGCGCCACAGCAGCACCACCTCGATGGGCGGCATGGGTTCGAGGATCGGCCGGAACACCACGCCCGGCGGGACCTGCGCCGCCGGCCGGACGCACAGGGTGTAGCCCTCGCCCGCCGCGACGAGCGCGGGGACCAGGTCGTGGCCGAACGCGGCCGGGCCGAACCTCGGGTGCAGGCCGCGCCCGACGAACTGGTCGACGAAGTGCGCCGCCTCGGCCGTCCTCGGCAGGATCAGCGGCTGTTCGGCCAGGTCGGTGAGGGAGAGGGCGTCCCGGCCGGCGAGCGCGTGGCCGCGTGGCAGCAGCGCCCGGATCGGGGCCCGGTGGACGACCAGGCGGGAGACCTCCTCGGCGGCCGGTGCCGGCCGGTAGCCGAGCCCCGCCTGTATCTCGTCCTGGACGATCTGTGTGACCTGCTCGGCGGTGCGCATCCGGGCCATTCGCACGCGGACGTCGGGGGCGAGGCCGCGCAGACCGGCGAGGATCGCCCGTACGACGTCGGAGAGCCCGTCAGCGACCGCCAGCCGCAGCCCGCCGACGTCTCCCGCCACCGCGTCGGCCACCGCCGTGAGCGCCTCGTCGAAGACGCCGAGCACACTCTCCGCGTGCGCGGCGAAGACCTCGCCGACGGGGGTGAGCCGCATGCCGCGCGCGGTCCGCTCGAACAGCGGCGCGCCCACCTCACGCTCGACGATGCCGAGTTGCTGGGAGAGGGTCGGCTGCGCGACGCTCAGCAGCTGGGCGGCGCGGCGCACGCTCCCGGTCTGGGCGACGGCGAGGACGTACCGCATCTGACGCACGTCCACGCGCTCCCCTTCCCCGCCCCAGTGACGATGATCACATAGATCCGGTGGTTCCTCTACCTGGCCGTCTCTCGGCCACGCGCGGATTCCAGTCTGGGATCCGGCGAGGGTAGGCCCCCTACCGTTCCGGGATCCGGCCAGGGCGGGCCCCTGGCAGGCACCGGTCAGGACGGCCCCCTGGCAGGCGCCCGTCAGGGGCCCCTACCGGGCGGTCTTGTCGCGGCGGGCCGGTTCCCGGCCGGGTGGCTGGGCGGGGGCGGGTCGGGACGGCGGCGGGGGGACGTCCATCCGGACGGCGCCGCCGTTCAGGTTCACCGGCTGCCCGTGGTGCTCGATCTGCAGCGGGTCGCCGCCCAGGAGCTCGTACACCGTCTCGTCGTGGGTGATGGTGACGCGCAGGCGCCGGCCGCGGAACCTCATCCGGAACGCCAGCCGTGAGATGCCCGGAGGCAGCCGGGGCGCGAAGCACAGCCGCGCGGTGTACTGGCGCATCCCGCCGAACCCGGCGACGAGGGCGTTCCAGGCGCCCGCGAGGGAGGCGATGTGCAGCCCGTCGCGCGTGTTGTGCTCCAGGTCGCGCAGGTCCATCAGGGCGGCCTCGCCGAGGTAGTCGTGGGCGAGTTCGAGATGGCCGGTCTCGGCCGCCATGACCGCCTGGGTGCAGGCCGACAGTGAGGAGTCGCGCACCGTCAGGCCCTCGTAGTACACGAAGTTGCGGAGCTTCTGGTCGTCCGTGAACGCGTCTCCGCGCAGGTGCAGGGCCAGCACGAGGTCGGCCTGCTTGACGACCTGTTTGCGGTAGATGTCGAAGTACGGATAGTTGAGCAGCAGCGGGTAGTGGTCGGACGGGGTGTTCTCGAAGTCCCACCGCGCGTGGTGGGTGAAGCCCTCGTTCTGCGGGTGCACCTCGAGCCGCTTGTCCCAGGGGATGACGACGGCGGCCGCGGCGTCGCGCCACTCCGCCGTCTCCTCCTCGGTGACGCCCATCCGGCGCGCCTGCTCGGGGTACTGCTCGGCCCGGTCCGCGGCGGCCTGGAGGTTCCGCTGGGCCATGAGGTTCGTGTAGACGTTGTTGTCGACGATGGCGCTGTACTCGTCCGGGCCGGTGACGCCGTCGATGCGGAATCTCCCCTTGGCGTCGTGGTGGCCGAGGCTGCGCCACAGCCGCGCGGTCTCCACGAGGAGTTCGAGCCCGACGTCGCGGGCGAAGTCCTCGTCCGCCGTGGCGTCGATGTAGCGGATGACGGCGTCGGCGATGGCCGCGTTGATGTGGAACGCCGCCGTGCCGGCCGGCCAGTATCCGGAGCACTCCTGACCGGCGATCGTCCGCCAGGGGAACGCGGCGCCGCGCAGCCCCAGCTGCTCGGCCCGTTCCTTGGCCAGGTCGAGCGTCGAGTGCCGCCAGCGCAGCGCGTCCGCGGCGGCCTCCGGGCGGGTGTAGGTCAGCGGCGGCAGCACGAACATCTCGGTGTCCCAGAACGTGTGGCCGTCGTAGCCGGGGCCGGTCAGGCCCTTCGACGGGATCGGGCGGCGCTCGGCGCGGGCGCCGGCCTGCAGGGTGTGGAACAGGCCGAACCGCACGGCCTGCTGGACCTCGGCGTCGCCGTCCAGCTCGACGTCGGCGCCCGCCCAGAAGTCGTCGAGGAACTCCCGCTGTTCCCGTACGAGCCCGTCCCAGCCGGTCATCTTCGCGGCGGCCAGCGCGGCGATCACCTGGTCGTGCACGGCGGGCCGCGAGCGGCGGCTGGACCAGCCGTAGGCGAGGTACTTGACGAGGCACAGCCGCTCGCCCGGTTGCAGGCGGGTGGCCACCGTGTAGCGGCAGACGTCCTCGAAGCCGTCCATGGTCACCGTGTGCTCGGGGCCCTCGATCTCGTGGCCCATCGCCGCGCCGACGCGCAGGTCGCTGTGGCGGGTGCGGTGCACCATGACGGCGGTGTCCTTGTCGGCGACCGACTCCTCGCCGACGAGCGGGGACTCCAGCCGTCCGGCCATCCGCGGGTCCTTCCCCATGTCGGGCAGGGACTCGTTGGCGACCAGCTCGGACTGCACGACGACGCGCACCGGCCGGTCGACCGCCTCGACCTCGTAGTGGATCGCGGCGACGCCCCGTTGCACCAGCGAGACCATCCGGACGGTGCGGATGCGCACCGAGTCCCCGGCCGGGGACGTCCACTCGACGTTCCGGGTGAGGGTGCCCTCCCGGAAGTCGAGCACCCGCTCATGGGAGCGCAGTTCGCCGTAGCGGACGTCGAACGGCTCGTCCTCGACGAGCAGCCGGAACAGCTTGCCGTTGGTGACGTTGATGACCGTCTGGCCCGACTCGGGGTAGCCGTAACCGGCCTCGGCGTACGGCAGCGGCCGCAGCTCGTAGACGGAGTTGAGGTAGGTGCCGGGCAGCCCGTGCGGCTCGCCCTCTTCGAGGTTCCCGCGCAGGCCGATGTGCCCGTTGGACAGCGCGAACACCGACTCGCTCTGCGCCAGCATGTCCAGGTCCAGGGTCTGTTCCCGGACGCACCACGGTTCGACCGTGTAGGCGGTCTGCCGGATCATGCGCCCTCCCGTCCGTCCCGCGCGCCGTCGCCGCCCAGGAGCTCCTCCAGATCCTTGACGACGCGGTCCGCGCCGTGTGCCGTCAGCTCGGCGGCCTGGCCGATCCGGTCGACGCCGACGACGAACCCGAAGCCGCCCGCGCGGCCGGCCTGCACGCCGGCGAGCGCGTCCTCGAACACCACCGCCTGGGACGGCGGCACGCCGAGTGCCTCGGCCCCGGCGAGGAACATGTCGGGTGCCGGTTTGCCCGCCAGCCCGCGCTCCTGGGCGGTCAGCCCGTCGACGCGCGCGTCGAACAGGCCGCCGATGCCGGCGGCGTCGAGGACCTGCGCGGTGTTGGCGCTGGACGACACGACCGCGGTCGGCAGGCCGGCCTCGCGGGCGGCCTGGACGTAGCGGACCGACCCGGGGTAGACCTCGACGCCGTCCTCGGCGAGCCTGCGCAGGACGAGGTCGTTCTTCCGCTTGCCGAGGCCCTGGATCGTCGGGGCGCCCGGCGGGTCGTGCGGCGAGCCTTCGGGCAGCGTGATGCCGCGCGACTCCAGGAACGACCGGGTCCCGTCCTCCCGGCGCTTGCCGTCGACGTACTCGTCGTACTCCTTGACCGGGTCGAACGGCCGGTACGACGGTCCCTCACGCTCCCGGAGGAACTCGTCGAACATCTCCTTCCACGCCGCGGCGTGCACCGTGGCGGTGCGGGTCAGCACCCCGTCCATGTCGAACAGCAGGGCCGTGACCCCGTCGGGCAGTCCGAGCATGTGTCTTCCTCCCGCGATCGGCGATGACACATGCGTACCCCATGCCCCCGGGATAAGCGCGGCTGGGGGCGGATCGGCTAAGGAGGCCGACCGCCCGCGGCTGGGACGGATCAGGTGGGCAGGGCCGACCGTCCGCGGCCGGGGGCGGGTCAGGTGGGCAGGCCGACCGCCCGCTCGCCCGTACGGCGCTGCTGGATGATGACCGCGATCACAAGCAGGGCGCCCTGGGCGACGTTCTGCCAGAAAGTGTTGACGCCGACGACGTTGAGGCCGTTGTTGAGGGCGCCGAGCAGCAGGACGGCCAGCAGGGTGCCCGCGACCCCGCCCTTGCCGCCCTTCAGCGCCGCGCCGCCGAGCGCGGCCGCCGTGATCGACTGCAGTTCCAGGCCCTCGCTGCCGCTGGTGGGCTGCCCGGAGCCGGTCCGGGCGGTGAGGATGATGCCCGCGAGCGCGGCGATGATCCCGGCCAGCGCGTACACCGCGATCAGGTACTTGTTGATGTTGATCCCGGCCAGCCGCGCGGCGGTGTCGTTGCCGCCGATGGCGTAGATGTTCCGCCCGACGTCGGTGTACTTGAGCATCAGGTGGATCAACAGCGCGACCACCAGGAGGATGCAGACCTGCACCGGCAGCCCGGCGATCCGGCCGCGCGCGATGAAGATGAACAGGTCGTCGCCGAGGACGAAGCCCTGCGCGCGGCCGCCGGAGATCAGCTGGGCGACGCCCTTGTACGCGGCGAGGGTGGCCAGTGTCGCGATCACCGGGTTGACGCGGCCGTACACGATGACGAGGCCGTTGACGAGGCCGGCCACGATTCCGACGCCGATCGCGGCGGCGATGCCGAGGAAGGGGTTGTGCCCGGTCGACATGAACGCCATCGCGGAGATCACCGAGGCGATGCCGGCCTGGGAGCCGACGGAGATGTCCATCGCGCCGCAGATGATGACGACGGTCTGGACGACCGCCAGGAGCCCGGCGACGGTGGCCGCCTCGCCGATGACCTGGACGTTGGACCAGGTCAGGTAGCCGGAGTTCAGGAACGCGAAGATGGCGACGACGACGATGAGGGCGGCGACCAGGCTGATGTTCTGGGGGCCGATCGCGGCGAGGATCCGGCGAGGCACCCCGTCCCTGGGCTCGGCGTCCACCGGCTCGCGGGCAGCGGTCGTCCTGGTCATGCTGGTCCTTCCTGGACGGTCGTGGACAGGTCCTCGGCCATGGCGAGTTCGAGGATGGCCTCCTCGGTGGCGTCGGCGCGGTCGAGTTCGCCGGTGACGCGGCCGTTCTGCATGACGATGACGCGGTCGGCCAGCCCCAGCACCTCGGGGAGCTCGGAGGAGATGACGAGGATGGCCACGCCGGAGCGGGCGAGGTCGTCGATGAGGTGGTAGATCTCGGCCTTGGCGCCGACGTCGATGCCGCGCGTGGGCTCGTCGAGGATCAGCACCTTCGGCTTGCGGGCGAGCCAGCGCGCCAGGACGACCTTCTGCTGGTTGCCGCCGGACAGCTTGCGCACCTCGTGTTCGATGCCGGGGGTGCGGACGTTCAGCCGGTCGACGTACTCCCGGGTGAGGCGGCGCTCCTCGGCGCGCCGGACGAACCGGAAGCGACGCAGCCGGTCGAGCACCGCGAGGGAGGTGTTGTCGCGCACCGAGCGCTCCAGGAGGAGGGCCTGTGCCTTGCGCTCCTCCGGGGCGTACCCCATGCCGGCTCGTACGGCGTCGCGGGGCTGGCGGAGGCGTACGGGCCGGCCGGCGACGCGCACCTGCCCGGAGCGGATCGGCAGATCGCCGACGATCGCGCCGGCCAGCTCGGACCGGCCGGCGCCGACCAGTCCGGCCAGGGCGACGACCTCGCCCGCCCGTACGGTGAGGCCGACGTCCCGGACGTCGTCGGTGGTGACCGCGTCGACCTCGAGGACGACCTCGTCGGTGGCGCTGTGCTCGCGGGCGAACATGGCCGACAGGTCGCGGCCCACCATCATCCGGACGATCTCGGCCTCGTCGGTCCGGTCGACGTCGCGGACGCCGACCAGCCCGCCGTCGCGCAGGACGGCGATGCGGTCGGCGATCCGGAAGATCTCCTGCATCCGGTGGGAGACGTAGACGACCGCGAGTCCCTGTTCCCGCAGCCGCCGGATCAGCGCGAACAGCGCCTCCACCTCGTTCTCCGACAGGGAGGAGGTCGGCTCGTCGAAGGCGATGACCTTCGCGTCGGTGGTGAGGGCGCGGAGGATCTCCACGAGCTGCCGCTGCGCGGGCGTGAGGTGCGAGCCGAGGGCGTCGGGGTCGAGGACGCGCTCGAAGCCGAGGCGCCGGAGGTCCTCCCGGACGCGGGCGCGCAGCCCCGCCCGGTCGAACGCCCGGCCGGCCCTGCGGGGCAGCGCGCCGAGGTAGACGTTCTCGGCCACCGAGACGTGCGGCACGATCTCGGGCTCCTGCGGGATCACCCGGATGCCGGCGCGCCGGGCGTCGGCGGGGGCGTGCAGGGCGAACGGCGCGTCGTCGAGGATCACCTGCCCGCCGTCCGGCAGGTAGTCGCCGTTGATGATCTTGATGAGGGTGGACTTCCCCGCGCCGTTCTCGCCCATGAGGGCGGTGACGGCGCCGCCGGGGAAGTCCAGCGTGACGTCGTCCAGGGCGCGCACCCCGGCGAATCGCTTTCCGATGCCCACGGCGCGCAACTCCGTCATGCGGCCTCCTCGGCCGGTGAGGCGGGGCGGCCCGCAGGCCACCCCGCCGGATGGTCAGGTGCAGGTGATGCGGGCGTCCGCCCAGTCGGCGTGGTCACTGTCGTTCCCGTTGCCGCCGTCGGTGACGATGAGGCGGACGAAGCTCGCCCCGCCGACGTCGGCGCTCAGGTGCGCGGCCGGGTCGGCGGTCGTGAGCAGGCCGCTGTCGGCGACCTTGGTGCCGTCGGCCCAGATCTCGAAGGTCACCGAGCCGTTGGTCGTCTTCTCGTCGTCCACGCCGACGTCGGCCGCAACGGACGTGCATTGCTTCGCGGCGTAGTACTCGATGGTGCTCGGCGCGTGCGCGCCCAGGCCCTTCTTGTAGACGGCGCCGTTGATGGTGATCGGGTGGCCGTCGCCGGCCGCCTTCTCACCGTTGCTGGTGTCCTTCTCCACCGGCCCCCAGCCGTTCGACGCGCGCACCCAGGGCAGGTCGCTCAGGTACGTGGTCCCGGACGGCGGGGTCGTCAGCTTCAGCACGGTCGCCTGGACCGTGGACTCGGCCGAGGCCCCCGCGTACGTGGTCCTCGCCGTCAGGTCGTACGCGCCGACGGCGGCGTCCTGCGGCGGGGTGACGGTCCAGGACGTGCTGAAGGACCGGTCGGTGCCGAGGGCCGGCGTGCTCCGCCGGGACGCGGCCCGTACGGTCCAGCCGTCCGGCGCGGTGAGACCGCTGCGGACCGCGAGCGCGGGCAGCCGCCCGGCGTTGGTCGCCGTCGTCGTCACGGTGACCGGTGTGCCAGGCTGCACGATCGGCAGTGCGCCGGGGTAGGCCACCGGCAGGCCGACGCCGACGTCCACGGCCGGCGGGTGCAGGGCCCACCTACGGTCGGCCGAGACCCGGAGCAGAACGGTCCCGTGCGCGGGAACCGTCGCGGCCAGTGTCCCGGCCGTCTCGCGGGTCGTGTGCGCCCACAGGTCGCGGACCGTGTAGCCGGGGGCGGCGGGCAGGCCGACCGCCGTCGCCGAGGTGCCGATCCGCTGTGGCGCGTCGGACTCGTTGAACAGCGCGACGGCCCGGTCGCCGTTCTTCAGCGGCTTGACGAACACGTCGCGGCCGCCGTCGGTGCCGATGGGCGCGCCCTGGACGCCGAGCGGGTCCTGGTCGACCGCGATGACCTCACGGTTGGTGAGGATCTTCATGGTGGCGGCCGACGCCTTGCGCAGGTCGCTGCCGATCAGCAGCGGCGCGGCCATCACCGACCAGAGGCTGAAGTGCGAGCGGTACTCGATGTCGGTCATGCCGCCGTTGCCGACCTCGAGCATGTCCGGATCGTTCCAGTGGCCGGGCCCGGCGTACGAGGCGAGCGCCATGTTCTGGTGGACGATCGACAGCATCGAGGAGTACGAGTCGGAGATGTCGCCGGTGGTGCGCCAGGAGTTGCCGACGTCCTTGGCCCACGTCCACGGCTTGTTCTCGCCCCACTCGCACATCGAGAACAGGATCGGCCGGCCCGTGGCGGCCAGCGCGTCACGCATCGCGGTGTAGCGCTTGACCGCGTCGACGCCCTGGTTGTTGCAGTTGTCGTACTTCAGGTAGTCCACGCCCCAGGACGCCCACAGCTTCGCGTCCTGCTGCTCGTGGCCCAGCGAGCCGGGCATCGTCTGCGCGCAGGTCAGCGTGCCGGCGCTGGTGTAGAGGCCGAACTTCAGCCCCTTGGAGTGGACGTAGTCGGCGAGCGTCTTGATGCCGTTCGGGAACCTCGTGTGGTTCGGGACGTAGTCGCCGTTCGCGTCGCGGTCCTTCTCGGCCCAGCAGTCGTCGAGGTTGACGTACTGGTATCCGGCGTCCTTGAGCCCCGAGGACACGAACAGGTCGGCGATGCCCTTGACCATGTCCTCGTTGAAGTCGGCGCCGCAGTGCGTGGCGTTCCAGTTGTTGAACCCCATCTGCGGGGTCCGGGCCAGGCCGTTCTCGAGCGCCGCGGCCGGTGGTGCGGAGGTGAGGGTGAGCGTCACGGCGGACGCGGCGCTCACCGCGAGTGCGGCGAGGGCGGAGGTGAGGGATCGGACGGTGCGCATTCTCGTCTCCTCTGGGGGGGTGGGGGTGCGCACGGAGGGGCGGCACGGCGTGGCGGCGCCGCACCGCCCCGGACCGGCGGGAAGCCGGTCACGTCAGTGGGGTCAGGTGCATTTCACGCCGGACTGCCGCCAGTTCGTCGGGTCGACCATCTTGGTGGGGGCGAACGCCTCCTGCGGCATGGCCTTGCCGTTCCGGAGGTAGTCGACCATCGTCTGGACGGCGAGCCCGCCGACGTCGTAGCCGTTGATGAACAGCGCGGCCTTCATCCCGGTCTGCTTGCCGGAACCCCAGTCCTTGCAGGCGAGGTACGCGCCGAGGCCGACGCCGTCGATGTCGGCGGCCTTGTACCCGGCGTTCTGGATGGCGTTGACGGCGCCGGAGACGTTCTCGTCGTTGCAGCCCCAGACCACCCAGTGCTTGACCGAGCGGTTCCCGGACACGGCCGCCGCGGTCTTGGACTGGGCGTCGGGCGGGGTGTTGTCGGTGCCGACCTTGACGACGCGCACCTTCGTCCCGGCCGCCTGCTCGAACGCCGACTGCGCCGCGACGACCCGGTCGGTGCACACCGTCACGTCCTGCTTCCAGGCGGCGATGATCGCGGTGTCGGCCGCCTTCCACCCCGCCTTCTTGAACTCCTCGCCGGCGCGCTGCCCGACCTGGGTGCCCATCTGGGTGCCGGAGAAGCCGACGCGGGGCGCGAGCTGGTCCTTGGGGCACTTCGACGGGTCGGTGCCGGTCTTGCAGATCTGGTCGTCGCTGGACAGCAGGGCCACCTTGGCGGCGGCGGCCGTCTGCACGATCTGGGGGCCGACGGCCGGGTCCGGCGGGACGATGATCACGCCGGTCGCCTTCTGCGCGATGGCGGCCTGGGTCTCCGAGACGGCCTTGTTGGTGTCGTTGCCGAGGTTGACGACCTTGACGTCCACGTCGCCCAGCTGTTTGGCCTTGGCCTGGGCGCCCGAGGCCTCATCGATGAAGTACTGCTGGTCCCCCTGCTTCTGCAGGTAGGCGATCGTGATCTTTCCGGAGACCTTCTTGCTCGCGTTGGTGGAGGTGCTCTCCTTGCCTGACGAACAGGCGGTAAGACCGAAGGCGACGGCGATCGCGATGAGGGCGCCGCCGAGCGTGCGTGTTCGCGCCATGCTCTGCCTTCCTTCCGGTGCTGGTCTGATCCGGTTGCCCCCGAGTTGCTGCTGAGTTACCAAGTGATTGCTTCGTACCATTGCCAACACGAACCAACAAGACTCGGTTCGGTAACATGTTGAGTGGTGTTGACATCTGTCGGTTCAGGCGGGACGCTGCCTCCGTGCCCGAGGCGTGAGGGGGGATGATGCTCGCCCAGCAGCGGCAGCAGGCCATCCTTGAGCTGGTCCAGCGGCGCGGTGGCGTCCGCGTCGCCGACCTCGTCCGCGAGTTCGGCGTCTCCGACATGACGATCCGCCGCGACCTGGAGGTCCTGTCCGAGCGCGGGCTCGTGACGAAGGTCCACGGCGGCGCGACCACGGTCGGCACCGCCTCCACCGAGGAGCCCGGCTTCGCCGCCAAGTCGGTCCGGCAGCGTCAGGAGAAGGAGGCCATCGCCCGGCGCGCCGCCCAGCTCGTACGGCCCGGCACGGCGATCGCCGTGTCCGCCGGCACCACTACGTGGACGCTCGCCAACCACCTGACCGACGTGCCCGACCTCACCGTGGTCACGAACTCGGTGCGCATCGCCGACGTGTTCTACCGCGCCGCCCGCACGGACCAGACGATCGTGCTCACCGGCGGCATCCGCACTCCCTCGGACGCGCTCGTCGGCCCCGTGGCGGTCAACGCCATCCGTTCCCTCAACGTCGACCTGCTGCTGCTGGGCGTGCACGGCATGAGCACCCGCGCCGGGTTCACCACGCCGAACCTCATGGAGGCCGAGACCGACCGGGCGATGGTCGGGTCGGCCCGCCGCCTAGCGGTCCTCGCCGACCACACCAAGTGGGGCACGGTGGGCCTCAGCACGATCGCCCGGCTGGCCGACGCCGACGTGCTCATCACCGACTCCGGGATCGGCGACGACGCCCGCAAGGGCCTGTCCGAGGCGGTCGGCGAGCTGGTCGTCGTCGACGCCGGGATCGTACGGGACGGGGAGGAATCCGGGTGAGCGGGCTCCAGGCAGGGCAGGAGGCAGCTCATGCGGGAGGACGGCCGGTCGCCGCATGAACGCCGAGGACGCCTGAAAGCCGGCCCGCCGTGACCGTCACCGCTGGGCCGTCCAGGCGCTGGCGATCTGGGTCCTGGAGGTGAAGCCCAGCTTGCGCAGGATGCGCTCGACATGGCCCTCGGCGGTGCGCTGGGCGATGACCAGCTTGCCCGCGATGTCCTTGTTGCTCATGCCCTGTGCGATCAGTTCGGCGACCTCGCGCTCCCGGCGGGTGAGCAGGGCGAAGATCCCGGTGTCCACGGCGTCGGCGCGCGGTGTCACGGCTTCGTCCAAGGCGTGGGCGAAGACGCGCTGGTGGGGACGGTTCGCCCCTCGGGCGTACGCGACGGAGAAGTTCTCGTCGCCGCAGGCCCGCTGGAGCCGTCGCTCGTATCCGTCGTGAGCCTCCGAAAGGTAGCCGGGGATCGGAACCCCGGCCGACCGCCAGAGAGTACGGGCGGCGCCCAGCAGTTCGGCGGCGCGTGTGTGCCGCCCCTCGTCCGCCGCGGTCCAGGCGAGGACCTCGACGCAGTGGGCGCCGGCCAAGTGATCGTCCTCGGCCGCGCCCAACCGCAGTCCATTGCGGATCAGCACCGCGGCCTCCTGAGCGTGACCGCGCCGCCACCTCTCGAGGCCGCAGAGCCACAGGGCGTACGACTGTGACCAGCGTGCGTCGTCCTCGCACAGCGCCAGGCATTCGTTGGACAGGCTCCGTGAACGCTCCTCGCCCATCAGCACGGCGGCGACCGCCAGGTGGAAGAGCGCGGTCCAGGACCGCCCCCGATCGCCGATCGCGCGGTGGCCGGCCCGCGCACGCTCCAGCAGCGCGGACGCGCGCGGCAGGTCGTTCTCCAGTAGTGCGGCCAGGCCTTTCATGTGGATCGTGCCGGCGACCTGGGCGCGGTCTCCGAGGCGCTCGGCCAGCGCGCCGGACTCTTCCAGGAGTGGCTCGGCCGCGGCGTGGTCGCCGTGCAGGAGCAGGATGCACGCTCGCGCCCACAGCGCCTTCGCGCGCGTGGCGCTCGGGCGGTTCTCCTGTCTGAGAACCCGTTCCAGCCAGCGGCACCCCTCGCTCGGCGAACCCCAGGACAGCGGAGTGCTCCAGACCGCGGCGGCGATGGGCGGGGCCGCTGACGCCTCGCCCGGCTCGGTCAGGCAGAACTCCAGCGCGGTGTGGATGTCGGCCTGCTCGTCCCGGATCCGGCCGAGCCACGTCATCTGGCGCTCGCCGAACCATTCGGTCTCCGCGAGTGCCGCGGTCTCGGCACACCAGTCGCGGTGCCGCCGTCGCACCGCGTGCTCCTGACCGGATTCGGCGAGGCGCTCGCGCCCGTACTGCCGCATCGTCTTCAGCAGCCGATACCGTACGTTGCCGTCGCATGCCTCGCGGTGCAGAATCGACTTCCCGACCAGCCCGACGATCGCCTCCAGGATGGTCTCCTCCGGCAGATCCTCACCGGAGCACACCCGCTCGGCCGCCTCCAGGTCACATCCGTCGGCGAACACCGACAGCCGTGCCCACAGGGTTCGTTCCGCGGGCGAACACAGGTCATGGCTCCAGTCGACCAGCGCCCGGAGCGTCCGCTGACGGGGCGCGACGGCATGGCCGTCCGTGCGGAGCAGCCGGAACGGGTCGTCCAGCCGATCCAGCAACTGCTCGACCGACAGCGCTCTCATCCGCTGCGCCGCGAGCTCGATGGCCAGGGGGATCCCGTCCAGCCGCCGGCACAGCAGGGCGACGGAAGCGAGTTCCCCGGCGCCGATGGTGAGACCCGAGACGACGGCCGTCGCCCGATCGGCGAACAGCCGCATCGCCTCGTAGCGCTCGACGGCGTCCGCGGGCAGGACGTCGGCCCGGTCCGGGACCGACAGCGGCCGGATCTGGAGGACGTGCTCCCCATCGGCGCCGAGTACCTGCCGGCTGGTCGCCAGTACCCGCAGGCCGGGAGCGAACCGCAGGAGGTGGCCGACCAGGTCCACGCACTCCGGGTGCAGGTGCTCACAGTTGTCCAGGACCAACAGCAGCCGCCGATCCTTCAGCTGCTGCGCCAGCAGCACCGGTTCCGGCCGGCCCTGGCAGCCGAGGGCGTCGGCCACCGCCCAGGCCGGCGATGCCCAGCGCCCCGCCGAGGCGAGGTCGACCAACCACACCCCGTCGGGGAACGCCCGCCGGACCCCGGCGGCCACCCGCAGTGCCAGCCGGGTCTTTCCCACGCCGCCGACCCCGACGAGCGTCACCAACCGGCTGACGGACAGCAGCCGCTTCCCTTCGGCGAGCTCGTGTCGGCGACCGATGAAGCTCGTCACCTCGGCCGGCAGATTCCCCGCCGACGCGGTCCTCGTGTCCGCGCCCGGTCGCGAGACGGCCGGGCCGCAGCGATCAGTCATCAATCCCGCCACCTCGTACGGCCGGGGCTCGGAGGATCATGAGGGCCTCCAATGCGATCCAGGGCCTGCGTGACGACTCCCCCGCGAGGCGGGCAGCCGACACACGTTGGTATATGTCCGATTTATTTCTGTTTCTAATTAGATTACGCCCGGTCGCGTGAGATTCGGTCAACCGACCAGACCCGCAATAGGGCCGATCCGCACCGTGTCTTGAGGAAACCGTTACCGCTGTTTGCCCGTTCCGCCGCGATGGCCCGCGGACAGGGGACGCGGGCGCCATCCGACCAGGTCGGACGCTGCTCCCCCGCGCTTGAGAGCCGACCCGAGCCGAGTATCTTCGAGGTCATCGGAGCCCCCGGGCGAGCGGAACCGCCGGGGCGCCCTCATACGTGATCGGTCGGCCGTCCCGGCATTACGGTCGGCGCGTCACGTCCGGACCTCGGCCGGTCACTCATCGGGCGATTTCCTGTTACGCGGATCTTGAAGCACCCGGAGGCCGTTATGGCCGACATCTACACTCCGGCGGTCACCGGTACCGGGGTGAAGGCCCAGATTCAGCGTCTGGGTGGTTATCTGGCCGGGATGGTGATGCCCAACATCGGGGCGTTCATCGCCTGGGGCCTGATCACCGCCCTGTTCATTCCGACCGGCTGGCTGCCCGACAAACAGTTCGCCGCCCTGGTCGACCCGATCATCACCCTGCTCCTACCGGTCCTCATCGGCTACACCGGCGGCCGGATGGTCCACGGCCAGCGCGGCGCCGTCGTCGGTGCGGTCGCCACCGTCGGCGTCGTCGTCGGCGCCAAGATCCCGATGTTCCTCGGCGCGATGATCCTCGGCCCGCTCGCCGCCTACGTGCTGAAGAAGGTCGACGAATTCACCGCCGACCGCACCAAATCCGGCTTCGAGATGCTGGTGGACAACTTCACCGCCGGAATCATCGGCGGAGCCGCCGCCGTCTTCGGCGTCTGGGGCGTCGCCCCCATCGTCCGCACCATCACCTCAGCCGCCGGCCACGGCGTCGAATGGCTCATCCACCACCACCTCCTCCCCCTCGCCTCCGTCCTGATCGAACCCGCCAAAGTCCTGTTCCTCAACAACGCCGTCAACCACGGCGTCCTGGGCCCCCTCGGCGTCGCCGAAGCCGTCAACCACGGCAAGTCGATCCTGTTCATGCTCGAATCCAACCCCGGCCCCGGCCTCGGCGTCCTCCTCGCCTACCTCCTCTTCGGCCCCAAGGCGCTACGGCCGAGCGTCCCCGCCGCCATCGTCATCCAATTCCTCGGCGGCATCCACGAGATCTACTTCCCCTACGTCCTGATGAAACCCCGCCTCATCCTCGCCTCCATCGCCGGCGGCGCCGCGGGCATCGGAACCTTCATGATCACCGGCGCCGGCCTGGTCGCCGTGGCCTCGCCGGGCAGCATCCTTGCCTATGCGGCCATGACGCCGAAGGGCGATTGGTCCGGCGTCTTCGCCGGTGTGTTCATCAGCGCGGCGGTCTCCTTCGCGGTCGGCTCGGCGCTGCTGGGCTTCGGCCGGCTCGCCGGAGACTTCTCCCTCGCGGGCCGTACCGAGGGGGCCGTGGCCGGGTATTGGACGCCGCGGCACGTCACACGCGAATGACCTCCGGGCCCTCCGCGGCCAGTTCGGCAGCCAGTTCGGCGGCCAGGCCGGTGTCGGTGATCAAGACGCTGACGTCGGCCAGAGCGGCGAACCGGGCCACGTAGTCATTTCCGATCTTGGTGTGGTCCAGCAGCACGACGCTGCGGCCGGCGGCCTTGATCATGGCTTCTTTGACCGCGGCCTCGGCCGGATCCGGGGTGGTCAGTCCGGCTTCGGCCGAGCAGCCGTTGGTGCCGATGAACGCCACGTCGACGCGCAGCCGACCCAACGGCCGCATCGCCCAGTCGCCGACCGTCGCCAGCGTGCGGCCGCGGACCCGCCCGCCCAGCATGATCACGTTCACGTTGGAGCGCGTCGCCAGGACGGTCGCCAGCGGGGGTGAGTTGACGACCACGGTCAGTTCGAGATCGACAGGTAGCACCTGGACGAGGCGCCGGGTGGTGGAGCCGGCGTCGATGATGATCGAGCCGCCGGCGGGCAGCTCGGCGAGCGCGGCCTTGGCGATGCGTTCCTTCTCGGTCGTCATCACCTCGTCGCGGGCGGCGAGGGCGGGTTCGACGCTCAGGCGTTCGACCGCGATCGCGCCGCCGTACACGCGGCGCAGGGCGCCCGCGCGTTCCAGGACGGTCAGGTCGCGGCGGATGGTCTCCATCGTGACGCCGATGTCCTCGGCCAGGCTGACGACGTCGACCCGACCCGCCTGGCGTGTGCGGTGAAGGATCTCTCGCTGGCGCTCCGCGGCGTACATCCGAACCTCCTCCCCGACCATCGTCCCGCAGGTGGCCCGGGCCGGTGGTCGTGACGAACGCCGAGCGACCGTACGCGGCCTAATTGAGCAGGGACCTTTCCAATAACCCTTGACACTGACCCGCGCCACAAGTAGGAAGTGGTCCTACCAATAAGTGTCAAGGCGCGAATCCGGCGAGCTTTTCTGGGCGGAGCGGGGTCTAGAGGTCGGACGTCTCGGCCCCTTTCGCTGTCCTGGCGGCGCGAGAAGGGTGACGTAGTGAAGAGAATCATCGCGCTGGGGACGGCGGCCATGCTCGCCGTCGCCGCGATGACCGGATGCTCGGTCAAGGACGACTCCGGCGGTGGCGGGGGCAAGGGCAAGAAGCAGATCACGTTCCTGGTGTTCGAGACGCCGAACCAGACCCCGCAGGTCTGGGACGCGGCGATCAAGCGGATCACCGACAAGTACCCCGACATCTCGGTGAAGAAGCTGGTCTCGCCGACGCAGGACCGCACGGCGTACGCCAAGCAGCTGCTCACCTCCGGGCAGCTCCCCGACGTGATGATCGCCGTCTCGCCGGCCGGGTTCGCCGAGTCCGGCAACCTGTACGCCTGGCAGCCGAACGAGCTGACGAACTTCAGCTACCCGGGCAACGGCGCGGTGAACGGCAAGATCTACCAGCTCCCGGCCAACAGCCAGACGATCCCGGTCGTCTACTTCAACAAGGGCCTGTTCGCCAAGGCCGGCATCGCCACCCCGCCGAAGACGTACGGCGAGATGATGACCGACGCGGCGAAGCTCAAGGCCAAGGGCATCACGCCGTTCGTGGTCGGCGGCGGCAAGGACATCCACGACGCGCTCGGCCCGACGTTCGCCGGCATCCTCGGCACGGACCTGTACGCCAAGAACCCGAACTGGATGCACGATCGCCGCGCGGGCAAGGTGAAGTTCACCGACCCGGACTACGTGAAGGCCGCCGGCAAGCTCGCCGACCTCGCGTCCAAGGGCTACATCGACAAGCGGATGCTGTCGCAGGACTACGCCGCGACCCAGTCGGCGTTCCTGGCCGGCAAGGGCGCGATGTACGCGATGGGCAACTGGTTCGCCGCGGCGGCCGACGACCCGAAGACCAAGCCCTCCTTCGACATCGGGCAGTTCTTCTGGCCCTCCGACGACGGCAAGCTCGTCGTCCCGACCTTCACCGGCGGCGGCCTCCTGGTCAACGCGCACTCCAAGAACCTGGACGCGGCCAAAAAGTTCGCGCTCGCGTACCAGCTCGACAAGACCAACCTCGACGCCTCGACCAAGAACGACGGCCTCTTCCCGGCGATCAAGGGGTACACCCCGCCGGCGAACTCCGGGCCCGTCTTCAAGACCGGCTACGACATGTTCAAGCAGGCCGAGTCCCAGAACGCGGTGGTCCCGGCGTTCGGCTTCGAGGCCGGCGACGACGGCATGCTGCCCGGGGTCGCCGACCAGTGGAGCACGTCGATGGGCGACCTGGTGACGGGGCGCAAGAGCGGGGCCGACGTCGGAAAGTTCCTCGACTCCGAATGGCAGAAGGCCTCCTGACGTGGCGGTCGAAGTGGCGCGTCCGCCCACGCGGACCGGCTCGCCGGCGGCCCCCCGCCGCCGGCGGCCGGTCTGGCCGCGTGTGTGGCACTTCCTGTCCTTCGGCGCGCCGGGCGTGCTGGTCTATGTCTGCTTCGTGCTGGCGCCGATCGCCGTCAGCGTCGGCTACAGCCTGACCAACTACAACCCGTTCGGGCCGAAGACGAGGTTCGTCGGGCTGAGCAACTACAAGGACCTGTTCACGGACTCGGAGTTCCTCACCTCGCTGAAGGTCACGACGATCCTGACCCTCATCGTGGTGATCGTCCCGAACGTCCTGGGCCTGGGCGTCGCCCTCCTGCTCGACCGCCGGGGCTGGTTCTACAACGCGCTGCGCAGCGTGTTCTTCACGCCCGTCGTGCTCAGCTCCGTCGTGGTCAGCATCATCTGGACCCGCCTGCTCGCCGACGACGGCCTGATCAACCAGGCGCTGCGCGGCGTGGGCATCTCCCAGCCGCCGGGCTGGCTGTCCGACCCGTCGTACGCGCTGTACTCCGTGGGCGCGATCCTGTCCTGGCAGATGCTGGGCTTCTGCGTGGTCGTCTACCTGGCCGGGCTGCAGGGCGTTCCGCAGGAGCTGCACGAGGCCGCGCAGATCGACGGCGCCGGGCCGGTCGAGCGGTTCCGGAAGATCACCTGGCCGCTGCTGGCTCCCGCGCTGACCATCAACACGATCGTCATGCTGATCACCGGATTCAAGGCGTTCGACCACATCCAGGTGATCACGAACGGCGGTCCCGGCACCGGCACCACCGCGACGATCGCCTTCAACGTGCTGCAGACCGGCTTCAACGCGAACCGCCAGGGCTACGCGTCCGCGATGGCCGTCGTCATGCTGCTGATCGTGGCCGTCGCCTCCGCGGTCGCCCTGCGGATCCTGCAGAAGCGCGAGGTGAGCCTGTGAGGCGCTCGATCCGGCCGCTCGTCGCGACCGCCGTCGCGGCGATCTTCTTCGTGCCGCTGTACGTCGTGTGCGTCAACGTCATCAAGCCCGGCCCGAAGATCGCCAAGTCGCCGGCGTCGCTGCCGATCCCCCCGACGCTGCACAACATCACCGCCGTGCTGACCCGCCCGGACCGGCTGTTCTGGGTGAGCCTGACCAACAGCATCGTCGTCACGGCGCTGTCGATCCTCATCCTGACCGTGCTGTCGTCGATGCTCGGGCACTACCTGGCCCGCAGCAAGAGCCGGTGGGGCCGGTGGCTCACCCTGCTCCTACTGTGCGGCCTGATGATCCCGCCGCAGGTCATCCTGATCCCGATCACGCAGGTGCTGCGGTTCGCGCACCTGATGACGACGATCCAGGGCCTCGTCCTGTTCAATGTGGGCTACTACGTCCCGTTCGGGGTGTTCGTCTTCACCGGCTTCACCCGCTCGATCCCCGTCGAGCTGGAGGAGGCCGCGGCGATGGACGGCGCGGGACGATTCCAGATCTTCTGGCGCATCGTCTTCCCGCTGCTGCGCCCCGCCACCGCCAGCGTGCTGATCTTCCTCGGCGTGTGGATCTGGAACGACTTCATCGACCCCCTGGTCATCCTCGGACCGGGCCAGGGCACGACGATCACGACCGGCATCTACCGGGCCATCGGGCAGTACCAGGCCGACTTCGGCACGGTGTTCGCCCTGATGTTCCTGGCGACGCTGCCGGTGCTGATCTTCTACCTCGCACTGCAGAAGCACTTCGTGAAGGGTCTCACCGGTGGCGCGACCAAAGGTTGATCCCGAAAAGGGCCGCGTGTACGAGCACGGCTGGCAGAGCTGGAGTCCCGCGACGACGTACCCCGTCACCGGGACGAGCCACCGCCCGGTCCTTCCGGTGATGCAGACCATGTGCTGGCGCCCCGACCGCCCCGGCCCGGAGCGGGGCTTCCAGGGCGAGGGCCTGCTCGCCGTCGACCCGGGCGACGGCGGTCCCGTCCGGGTGTACGCCGCGCCCGACGGCCGTACGGAGGTCCCGTCGATCCGGGCGACGTACGCCGACGGCACTCTTCTCGTCGAGGCGGACGGCGAGATCGAGGAGACCGTCCACGAGGGGCCGATCGAGTCGGCGCTCGCCACGTGGGCGGACGGCTTCGCCGCCCGCGCGGGCGCGGGCGCGCCCCGCCGGCCGCCCACGGCGTGGTGCTCCTGGTACCACTACTTCGGCGCGGTCACCGAGGACGACGTTCTGGAGAACCTCGACGCCATCGGCGAACACGACCTGCCCATCGACGTCATCCAGATCGACGACGGCTGGCAGGCCGAGATCGGCGACTGGCTCGCCTACTCCGGCCGGTTCACCTCGCTCGAACGCCTGGCCGACCGCATCCGCCAGGCCGGACGGCGGCCCGGCATCTGGATCGCGCCGTTCCTCGTCGGCGCGCGCAGCCGCCTCTCCCGCGTCCGCCCCGACTGGCTGACCGGCGACGCCGGCCACAACTGGGACCAGGACCTGCGAGGACTCGACATCGAACGCGCCGAGGACCACCTACGGGAGGTCTTCGGGACGCTCCGGTCGTACGGCTTCGACTACTTCAAGCTCGACTTCGTGTACGCGGGGGCGCTCGGCGGTCTCGACGCCTACCGGCACGGCCTGACCGTGATCCGCGAGGCGGTCGGCCCAGAGGCGTACCTGCTCGGCTGCGGGGCGCCGATCCTGCCGAGCGTCGGCCTGGTCGACGCGATGCGCGTCTCTCCCGACGTCGACCCCGCGTACGAGCCGGCCGAAGGGGACATGTCCCGCCCGTCCCAGCGCGCCGCCACGACGACCACGGTCGGACGGGCGTGGCAGCACGGCCGCTTCTGGGTGAACGACCCGGACTGCCTGATCGCCCGCCCTGCGGTGGAACGCCGCGAGGAGTGGGCCCGCACCGTCGAACGGTACGGCGGCCTGCGCGCGTCCTCCGACCGGATCGCCGACCTCGACGACTGGGGCCTGTCCACCACCCGCCGCCTGCTGTCCGAGGTCCCCGACCCGGCCACGCCTTTCATCCGCTGATGTCGTGGCTCCGTGTTAGCCTCCGCGGACCCGAAAGTGATCATGAGCGGAGGCCCTCGTGGCGGACGTGTTCTCCCCCATCCCCGAACTCAACCTTCTCAAGGAGTACTACGACGCCCAGGACGACTTCTTCGCCAACGGCTTCGAGATGTACAAGTACGGCCAGGAGATCGAGGAGGGGCTGATCTCCTTCGCGCAGGCCAACGGCAGTGGGTCGCTGTTCGGGATCTGGCGCAAGGACGACCGCGAAGACCTGGCCACCCTGCCGGTCGTCGCCATGGGCGATGAGGGCGGGGTCCACATCATCGCCCGCGACTTCCGGGCATTCCTCCGTCTGCTCGCGTCGCTCCCGGCCGACTGCGAGCCGGACATCGACTGGGGTTCTTTCGGCCTCCGCGAGTGCGATTTGGATGAGCCGGTGGAGAACGAGCGGTTCCTCGCCTGGCTGAAGGAGACGTTCGGCATCACGCCCGCCGACGACTGGGGGACCATCGTCGATGATGCGCAGGCCGAGTTCGGAAAGGAATGGGCGGCCTGGATCCACCCGATCATGCCCGACGCGGTCTGGTCACCGGTCCACGAGCTGAACCTCCTCGAGCTGTTCAGGAACGTGGCCCGAGGTGGATTCGCGAACGGCGTCTGGCTGCTCGACGACGATGACCCCAAACGGTTGAAGAACCCTGAGCGCACCGCCGATCTGATGCCGTTCGCCTCCACCAACGAAAGCGACACGTTCTTCGCCCTGTGGCGGCTCGACGACCGCCCCGATCTCGCGGACCTGCCCATCGTCGCGCTGGGAAACACGGCGGGCGCCCACGTCGTCGCCCGCAACGTCCGGGAGTTCTACCAGCTGATCGCCGGCCTTACCGACACCGAGATCTGGTGCGACGAGACCCAGGTGGGCCTTCGCCCCTGCGAGCCTGCTCCGCAGCGCGAGATGTTCCTGTCCTGGCTGGACGAGACCTTCGGCCTGCGGCCCGCGGACGACCCGGCCGCCGTCATCGCGACCGCCCAGTCCGAACTGGGCGAACGGCTCGCGACCCGGCTCACCCGAGTTCCGTAAGATCCTCCGGGCTCGGCTTCAGCGCGGCGGCGGCGATGTTCTCCTCCAGGTGCGCCAGGGAGCCGGTGCCGGGGATCGGCAGGATGTTCGGCGACCGGGCCAGCAGCCAGGCGAGAGCGATCTGCGGCACGGTCGCCCCGTGCCGGGCGGCGATGGCCTCCAGGCGCTCGGCCGTGATCGGCTGGAAACCGCCGACCGGGAAGAACGGCACGTACGCGATGCCCGCCTCCGCGCAGGCGTCGACCAGGGGATCGTCGTCGCGCTGGGACAGGTTGTAGAGGTTCTGCACGCAGGCGATCGGCGCGATCGCGCGGGCCTGCTCGAACTCCGCGGCGGAGATGTTGGAGACGCCCAGGTGGCGGATCAGGCCCTCCTCGCGCAGCGCGAGCAGCGTCTCCAGGGGCCCCGCCAGGGATGCCTCGTCGAGGTCGCCCATCCGCAGGTTCACGACGTCCAGGCGGTCCACGCCGAGCGACCGAAGGTTCGCCTCCACGCCACGGCGCAGGTTGTCGGGCGTGAGCCCGGTCTTCTCCGCCGCGGGGAGGGCGATGTCGGAGCCCTCGACCAGCGCGCCCACCTTGGTCACGATCACCAGATCGTCCGGGTAGGGGTACAGCGCCTCCCGGATCAGCTCGTTGGCCGCCACGCCGTCACGCGCGTAGTAGTTCGAGGTGTCCAGGTGGTTCACGCCGAGCTCCACGGCCCGGCGCAGCACGGCGAGGGCCGTCTCCCGGTCCGGCCGGTCGCCCCGTGGCCAACCGGTCAGCTTCATCGTGCCGTACCCGATCCTCGCGACGCTCAGGTCGCCGCCCAGCGCCCACCGTTCCATCGTCACGTTCGACCACACTAGACCGCGATACTGAGCCGCATGAGGCTGATCGGCTCCGGCCCGGATCGATACTGGCGCGTCTCCTCGCTCGCGTTGAAGGCGGCGCTGGCCGGGCTGCTGCTGTTCGCGCTCACGCATCGCGACTGGGACCGCTTCGCCGACAAGGCCATGGGCACCCGCGCCATCGCCTATCCCCTCGTGGCGCTGCTCGTACCGGTGGCCTGGGCGGTGTGGCGGCGGCTGCGCGGTCCGGTCCGTTATCCCTGGGACGTGGACGCGCTCCTCGTCGCTCCCTTCGTCATCGACGTCGCGGGCAACGCCGCCGACCTGTACGACAGCGTGAGCTGGTTCGACGACGCGTGCCACTTCGGCAACTGGGCGCTGCTCGGCGCCGCGGTGGGCGCCGGGCTCCGGCGCGGACCGGCGCTGCCGCCGTTCGTGCTCGCGCTGTGCGTCACCGGGCTCGGTGCCATCGCCGCGATCCTGTGGGAACTGGCCGAGTACCTCACCTTCATCATGGGCACCCCGGAGACGGTCGGCATCTACCGGGACACGCTCGGAGACGAGGCCCTCGGCCTGTCCGGTGCGGCGGTCGCCGGGGTGCTGACCGCGCTGCGCGCACGCGTCACCGCCGGCGCCGGGTCGGCACCGGCCCGTCGGTGGCGGCCGAAGTCCCCGAACACGCGATCGGACTGAGGCACGGCGCCTCTGTCGAGCGGGCTTGCGTTCGAGCGCGCTCGAAGCCATAGCGTCGCCGCCATGACGACACAGACCTGGATCATCACCGGCGCGTCCCGCGGTTTCGGGCGCGCACTGGCGGAGGCGGCGCTCGCGGCGGGCGACCACGTGGTGGCGGCGGTGCGCCGGCCCGAGAGCGTGGCCGACCTGGAGGCCGGGTACCCGGACAACTGCCTGGTCGCGAAGTTCGACGCCCGAGACATCGCCGGAGCCGCTGATCTCGTGCGGAACACCCTCGACCGCTTCGGGCAGCTCGACGTGCTCGTCAACAACGCGGGCCGGGCCGTGGTCGGAGCGGTCGAGGAGGTCGGCGACACGCAGCTGCGTGAGCTGATGGATCTGCACCTGTTCGGCCCTGCCGCGCTCGTCCGCGCGGCGCTGCCCACGATGCGCGCGCGGGGCACCGGGACGATCGTGCAGATGAGCAGCCAGGGCGGGAGGATGTCGTTCCCCGGCGTGTCGACGTACTCCGCGTCGAAGTTCGCCCTCGAAGGCTGGTCCGAGGCGCTGGCCGGGGAGGTGGCGCCCTTCGGGATCCGCGTGATGATCGTCGAGCCCAGCCGGTTCCGGACCGACTTCAACGCGGCCGACGTGCTCGAGTTCACCGAGGCGTCCGAGACCTACCGCGACCTGCTCGCCGGCGTCCGCGCGGACATGGCCGGGGCCGACGGCCTCCAGGAAGGCGACCCGGCGCGGGCGGCCCAGATCATCGTGTCCCTGGCGCACAGCGCCGAGGTGCCGCTGCGGCTGCCGCTCGGGCACGAGGCGGTCGAGCGTATCTCGGGTGCGTACCGGCGTGGCCTGGACGAGGTCGAGCGGTGGGCCGAGACCGCCCGCAGCGCGGACTACGAGGGCGTCGCGGCGTCCGTCCGCGCGATCTAGGCCGGCTGTCATGACCACCGACGATCTGATGGCCAGGGCGCTCGGAACGCTCGGGGACGACGGCCCGGTGTCGGTCGAGGCGATCCACCTCCTCGCCGACCTGGCCGACGTTCCCGACTCGATGGTGATCGCCGAGGTCGCCGACCTTCTCGACGTCTCGCCCCACACGCTGCGTTATTACGAGCGGGCGGGGCTGGTCGAAGTGGACCGCGACGGCAATGGTCATCGCGTCTACGACGCCGAAGCGGTGCGCCGCCTGGTGTTCATCACCCGGATGCGGCTGTCCGGGATGCCGATGCGCGACCTGCAGTACTACATTTCGCTGGCCGACGCCGGGGAGCACACGGTGCCCGAGCGGCTCGACATCCTGCTCGAACATCGCGACACCATCCGCCGCCGGATCCGTGAACTGACCCTCTCCCTCGCGGCGACCGAGTACAAGATCGCCACGTACGGGGGCTCGGCCGGGCCGGACGTTCAGGCCCCCGCCATCGACACCGACACCGACCGCATGACGCCGCCACCCGACGTGTCGCCCCGACCGTAGGCGTCAGCGCTGACAGCGCGCCGAACGACCTACGACCAGCGCCCGATGGGCACATGATCATGTGCTCTCTAGGCTGGGGGCCACCCGTCGGCCCACGATGGACCCGCGCCCACCAGGAGGTATCCCGATGCCGGCTGACGCCACGGCTCATGTACGCATCGCCCGCCCGTCACGTGACCTGCAGGCCGCGGAACGCTTCTGGATCTCGGGTCTCGGCCTCGATGTCCTGTTCCGGCATGAGTCGGACGGCACTCCTGGAGAGCACTCGCTTCTCATGGTCGGCTGGCCCGATGCCGCCTGGCACCTCGAACTCGTCCACGATCCCGCCGCCCCGATGGCTCCGCGGCCGACTCCCGAGGACCTGCTGGTGATCTACCTCGGCGAACCCGTGCCCGACTCCCTGGTGGAACGGCTCGAACGGCACGGCGGAAAGCGGGTACCCGCGCACAACCCGTACTGGGACACCTGGGGCGTGACTCTCGAGGATCCGGACGGCTATCGGCTGGTGCTGTCCACCCGCACCTGGTCCAACTCGTAGCGCGTTCTCTCCCCGCCGCGCGCCACCGGAGCCTGGCCTCGACTGACCGATAGAACCGTTTTGGTCAGTTTTTCGGCTACCGTGGTCGTGACACACACGGAAGGGAGTCGCCATGACGGACACGGCCAGGCAGGGGCGGGCGCTGGTGGTCGGGCTGGGGATCGCGGGCATCGCCACCGCGCTGCGGCTGCGGCAGGTGGGCTGGGAGCCGGTGCTGGTGGAGCGGGCGGCCGCGCGGCGGTCGAGCGGGTACTTCATCATGCTGTTCGGCGCCGGTGTCGCCTCGGCGCGGCGGCTGGGCGTGCTCGACGCGATCGGCGACCGCAACCATCCGGAGCTCGTCGGCTACGAGGTGAACCGGGCCGGGCGTCGCACCCCCGGCATGAATCCGGCCGACCTCCCCGGCGTGGTCACCAGACCACGGCAGCTGCTGCGCGGCGACGTGGAACGGGGACTGTTCTCCGCTCTGCCGGACGATGTGGAGATCCGCTACTCCACCGTGCCCACCCGCATCACCCAGGACGACTCCGCGGCCGAAGTCACCCTGCACGACACCGCCTCCGGCGCCACCGTCACCGAGCGCTTCGACCTGGTGGTGGGCGCCGACGGGATGCGCTCAACCGTACGCAGCCTGGTCTTCGGCCCCCAGGAGTACCTGCACCCGCTGAACTACATGATCGGCGCGACCGCGCTCGATGCGCCGATCGAGGGCTTCGGCCTGCACGACGGCCTGATCCTGGCCGAGCCGGGACGCTCGGCATGGACCTTCCCCTTCGCCGACCATCCGCCGAGCCTGCTGTTCTCCTACAGCACGGACGACATCGACGCCGAGTTCGCACGGCCGCCGATCGAGTCCATCCGCGCCGCGTTCGGCCCGCAACCCGCCGGTCCCCTGCTGGAGAACCTGTTCACGCGGTTCGAGCAGGCCCCGGAGTCCCTGTACGACGCCGTACACCAGGTCAAGATGCCGAGCTGGCACCGCGGCCGGGTCGTCCTCGTCGGCGACGCCGCCTGGTGCGTCACCCTGTACGCGGGCATGGGCGCCTCCAGCGGCATCGCCGGAGGCGAACTGCTGGGCACCATGCTGCAGCGCCACCCCGGCGACCTGCCCGGCGCGCTGCGCGCGTGGGAGGCCCGGATGCGGCCGTTCATCGACACCGAGCAGGACAGCGCACTGATCATGCGCAGGCTCTTCACGCCCCGCGATCGCAAGGAACAGATCGTGCGCACCGCGATGCTCCGCCTCATGCGCAGGCCGGTCCTCGGACCGGCCATGGGCAAGATAATGAACGGCCCGGACTTCACGAACAAAGAACTCGACGTCGCCGCCGTGTGACCCGCTTCGAGCACGAAAGAACAGGACAACCCCGGTGAGCCAGCTGATCGAACACCACTCGCGCAAAGCCGCCCGCATCCTGGACAGCACGCGCGAGCTGGTGCTCGACCACGGCGTACGCAAGGTCACGGTCAGCGAGATCGCCCGGGCCGCAGGGGTCGGCAAGGGCACCGTCTACCTGTACTGGGCCGCCAAGGAGGACCTCATCCTCGGGCTGTTCGCCCGCGAACTACTGACCTTTCTGGATGAGGTCATCGCCCGCATCACCGCCGACCCCGCCACGGTGCTGCCGCGCCGCCTGGCCCCGCTCCTGATCCGCACGGCGCTGAAACGCCCGCTGGCGCCCCGCATGAGCAGCGACCTGGTGCGGCTGCTCACGCAGCAGGCCGGCGACCGCGACCTGTTCGCCCGCACCAAACCCAGCGCCCTGTGCAACGCGGTCATGCCGATCCTCCACCGCAACGGCCTGATCCGCCACGACCGCCCCTGGCCCACCCAGGCCTACGCCCTGCACGCCGTGCTCACCGGATTCGGCACCGTCATCTCCGATCCGGCCACCGCCCCGCTCGGCGTCGACCACCCTGACGAGGTCCTCGCCGACACCGTGGCCCAGCTGCTCGAACCGCCCGTCGCCCCCGGCGAGCAGGCCATCGCCGCAGCCGCCGAGGAGACCGTCGCCCTCTTCCGCGAAACCAGAGACGCCGTGCTGGAGCTCATCGAGCGCAGTCAGGTCACCGGAGACGGCTCGTAGCGATCACCGCTGCTCGCATGGCACGAATCTCAACCGCGCCCAGACGACGCGGCTGCCGTCTCGGTGCCGGTACGTGCCGTACCGGCCGGCCAGGGCGCCGATGCCGTACAGGCCGAGCCCGCCCTCCGGCAGGTCGCTCTCTTCGGCGAGGGCGGTCGCGACCGGATCCCGCTCCGGGAGCCGAGGTTCCTTCGGCCCGCCCGCGTCGATGACGTGGATCTCGCCGAACGTGGGCCAGCGGTACAGCGCGACGGTGAACGTCCCCTCGGGACGGCCGGACGCCGAGTGACGGATCGCGTTGGTGGCGAGTTCACCGGTGACCCACGCCGCGTTGTCGGCGATGGGCGCGTCGGCGAACAACTGCGTCACGAACGTACGGGCGGCGCCCACCTGGTCGGGCGTTCCGGCGAAGCGGCGCTCCCACCGCAACATGCCGGGTCGTCTTTCGGCCACCCGGCCGCCGAACGGCCGCCACTTCTCCTCCCACGATTTCAATGATCATTCCCTTCCTCTGCGAGGACGTTCGCGAATGGCGACGTCGTACAGTTCCAGGCTCTTGCGAGCCGCCTCCGGATATCGCCGTACGAGACGATCCAGAAGAGTGAGGTCCGCCGCCACCGACACTCCTCCGGATCCAATCGAATCGAGCGCGCCCCGGAACTCGTCGACGGCGCGCATGAGCTCATCCGGCGAGGTCATGGCGGCTCCTAAGTCGCTGATTTCAGTCCCCAGAATGACCAATAGGCCGTACGCTGAAAGCGATATCGGCGGCAGAGCCAATGCGTGCAAGCCACGTCAGAGAGGCGTGGAGCACTGTTAAATCCGACGAAAGGGGTGTCATGGGCAGATCTTCGAGCCCGACGCTCACCACTCTCGGACGCCTCGTACGCACATATCGGGACGCGTCCGGAATTCTCCAAAAAGACCTCGCCAACCGCCTCGGCTACTCCGACGGCTGGCTCAGCAACCTCGAAACCGGCCAACTCCGCCCCCGCAGCGAACAGGTCCTCTCGATCGAAGAGGCCCTGAGCCTCCCCCGCGGAGCCCTCATGGCCGTGTACGACCAACTCGACCGCGAATCCCTGCCAGGCTGGTTCCGCCCGTGGCTGGAAGAGGAGAAGAAAGCCACGGTCGTACGGTCGTTCGCGCTCACCCTCGTTCCCGGGCTGCTCCAGACGATCGATTACGCCCGCGCCATGCTTCAGGACGACGAGCCGGCGGTCACCGCACGGATGGAAAGGCAGGCCATCAGGCAGCGGGAAACACCGCCCGCGCTGTACTTCGTAATCGACGAGGCGGTGCTTCACCGGGAGCGCGGCGGAGCCAAGGTCATGCACGATCAGCTCATGGCAATGGCCGACGCGGCCTCTCCCCGGCTCACGATCCAAGTTGTACGCTCGGCGGTGAACCCCCGAAACCTGGGAACGTTCACCATCGCGACCGTGGACGGGAACGACGTGGGCTACGTGGAGACAGCCGTAAGAGGAATCGTCACGAGCAGCCGGGACGACCTGGCGGTCCTCTCCGAGGCGTGGGAATCCATCAAGGCGCACGCCATGCCCCAACACGAGTCGGTCGATTTCATTCGCAGAACGGCGGAGGAACGATGGACGTGAAGAACGCCGACTGGCGCAAGTCGAGCCGCAGCGGCGAGAACGGCGGCGAGTGCGTCGAGGTCGCCACGATCGACCACAGCGCATAACCCCCGGGGGATCCCCCGCCCTTGATCACCGGAGCCAAGGGCGGGGGATCCTGTTGTCACGAGGCGTTCGGTCCGACGATCAGGGTCCACTCCCGGATGTCGTGCACTCGTACGCCTGGCGTGTTGTAGTACGGGTCGGCGTCCATGATCGCGTCCAGTCCCGGACGGTCCACGTCGAAGATCAGCATCGCGCCGGTGTCGTCCGCCCACGGTCCGGCGGCGATGAGCCGCCCGTCGGCGTGCAGGCGTGCCAGGACCTGCCGGTGGGCGGGACGGGCGGCGAGCCGTTCGGGGTGTTCGGTGAAGGCGAGTTCGACGATCAGCATGCGGCCGACGGTACGTTCGTGGGCGTGACCACGTCTGTATCGGTCGATACACCTGAGCAGTGGCGGTCGCTGAGCGCCGTACCGTTGCTGGCCTCGCTCTCGGATACGAGGTTGCGGCAGGTATGGCACGATTCCGCGCCGCACGCGGCGTCGACCGGGCAGGTGCTCCGCAACGCGGGCGATCCCGCCGGCCACCTCCTGCTGCTGTTGCGCGGCCGGGTGGCCGCCACGACCACGACGGCCACCGGGCGAGTGGTCCGCTTCGGGGACTGGGCGGCGCCCTGCGCACTGGACAAGATCGCCGTGATCGACGGCGGAGGACATACCGCCGCCCTGACCTCGCTCACGCCCTGCGTCGTACGCAGCCTGCCGCGCGACCGTTTCCTGTCCCTCGTCGACGACGTGTCCTCGGTGCGCACACATGTGCTGCGGACGCTCGCCGGACACGCGCGGCGACAGCAGGAGCGCCTGACGGCGACGGCCACGCTCCCCACCGACGCTCGGCTGTCGGCCTGGCTGCTGGACCAGGCGGCCACCGCTCCAGACCGCCGTGTGGCTCTGCCCGGCAGCCAGCAGGCCCTCGCGGACCTGCTGGGGGTCACACGCGTAACCGTGAACCGCGCCCTGGCCCGGCTACAGCGCGACGGGCTGATCGAACTTCACCGCGGTGCCATCGTCATCCTCGCCCCGGAGCTGCTCGAACTCCGCACCCACGGCCGCCCCCTCTGACGCGGCCGGTCAGCGATCAGCCGATTCCCACCACGCCAGATTGGCGGTCGCCTGGGCCACCGGCTCGATAATCTCCCACGCCTCGGCGATCAGCCCACCGTCGAACCGCCAGATATCGACGACCGCGATCTCCGGCCCGGCACCGGGAAGCCGGCGCCGGGAGGACATCACGACGTGCTCGCCGTCGGCGAGCACGTGCTGGACCTCGACTTGCATGTCGGCGAGCGGGATGAGCGCGGAGCGTACGGCGGCGAGCCATTCCGCCTTGGTCGACGAGGTGGAGTCCGGCCGGTGATGGACGAAGTCGTCGCGCAGCAACGCCGCGAGCGCATCGACGTCGCCCGTCTCGACCAGTTCCGCCAGCGCCCGTTGGACGGTGCTCTTGTTCTCTGTGGTCATGGCGGCAGTGTTTCCGCCGTCGCGGCGGTTGTCGATGAACTCGGATTTCATGGCGCACGACTCCACGATGAGTAGCATCGACGATCATGCACACGGTCGGGGAGCTGTTGCGGCAGTGGCGGCATCACCGGCGAATCAGCCAACTCGATCTCGCGATCGCCGCCGACGTCTCCGCTCGTCACGTCAGCCTGGTGGAAACCGGCAAGTCCAATCCCAGCGCCGACATGGTCCTCCGGCTGGCGGATCAGCTCGATGTGCCGTTGCGTGAACGCAACCGGCTGTTGCTCGCCGCCGGCTTCGCACCCCGGTACGCCGAACGGCCTTCCGACGCGGGCGCGATGTCGGCGGCCTGGGACGCGGTCGAGAGGGTGCTCCGCGCCCACGAGCCGTACCCGGCGCTGGTCCTCGACCGCCGATGGAACATCGTGATGACCAATCGCGCCGTCGACCCGTTCTTCGCGGACGTTGCCCCCGACCTGCTGCGGCCGCCGATCAACATGGTCCGGCTGGGGCTGGACCCGCGCGGGCTCGCTCCTCAGATCGTCAACCTGGCCGAGGCGCGTGCGGCGCTCCGTACCCGAATCCGGCGTCAGCTCGCCATCGCTCCCGACGCCGAACTCACCGCCCTCTACGAGGAACTGCTGGCACCCGACGCCGAGGACGCGAGCCACCCGATCGACTCCGAGGTCGTGACCTCGATGATCTTCCGCTTCGGCGGACGCGAACTGCGGCTGTTCTCGACCATCACCACGTTCGGCACCCCGATGGACATCACCCTGGACGAGGTCGCGATCGAGTCGTACTACCCGGCGGACGCCGAGACCGCCGCCTACTTCACGAAGTCCGCCACCGACGCTCGAGCCGCCACGTAGCCACCTGCCCCCTGATCACCTGCCGATGGTCGCCGACGGATAGCCCCAAGCGCGGGGTTCGGGGGCCGTTCACCAGGTGGGCGTTCAGGGGCTGTGCCGCGCCGTTCTGCCAGGACGACCTCCTCAGCCGGTTCCGGACTCCGTGGCGGTCGGCTGCCAGGCGACGGTCAGCTTCTCGCGCCGGCCGAAGCGTTCCAGATCGCGGGTGACGATCTCCTGGATCCGCCGTAGGGCGTCCTCGTCGGTGGCGTCCACGCGAAGGTTCAGGGTGTGGTCGGTGGCTTCCAGGCTGCATCGCCCCCATGGGGCGATGGTGACGATGCCGTGGGTGTCGGACCATTCGGCGCTCACAGCCCCTGCGGCGCCGGCTCCATGGGAACGGCGCCGATGGCCGCCGCCCGTTCTGCCCATGGCGGCGGCGTGGCCGCAGAACTGGGCGAGGTAGCGGCCGGGACGGTCGATTTCGATGGTGGCCTGGGAGGTCGGCATGGCGTTCCTTCGTCGGATGTCGTGTGCGGGAGTCAGATCCTGGTCGCGGTGACTCACCGGATTTCTCCCGTGGTCGTCCGCGTCGTGATCGCCGCCAATTTATCGAGACAACTGTCTACGGTCAACGACAAATGCCTACGACAGCGGCGCTGCGTATAGTGATCGGATGCCCAAGCTGTGGGAGGAGTCGATCGAGGCGCACCGCCATCAGGTGCGGGACGCGATCCTGGACGCGACGGCCGCGCTGGTCGCCGAGCAGGGCCCGTCGGTGACGATGTCGCAGATCGCCGAGCGCGCCGGCATCGGACGGGCGACGCTCTACAAGTACTTCGGCGACATCGGCGCGATCCTCCACGCCTGGCATGCCCGCCAGATCACTCGCCACCTGCGCGAACTGGCCGAGATCCGAGACCGCACCAGCGGGCCGACGCGCCGGCTGGCGGCCGTGCTGGAGGCGTACGCCCTCATCACGCACCGGACCCGTCGCCACGACGACATCGAGCTGGTCACGTTCCTGCACCGGGGTGAGCAGGTCACCGAGGCCGAACGACACCTCCACGAGATGGTCCGGGAACTGATCACCGACGCCGTCCAGGCCGGTGAGGTACGCCGGGACGTGGCGCCCGACGAGCTCGCCGGCTACTGCCTGCACGCGCTGGGCGCCGCAGTCGCCCTGCCCTCCGAAGACGCCGTACGCCGTCTCGTCCAGGTGACGATGGCGGGATTGCAGACGGCTTAGAACGACACCGGCCGCGTACGGCCCGGGCGTTCACGGTGGCGCCGACCGGCTGATCACGGCGTCGGGCGGACTCCGACGAGTTTGGCGAGGAATCGGTCGATCTGGTCTTCGAGTGGGGGCCAGGGAAGGTCGGGCTCGTTGACGCGTATCGAGACGGCGCCGTGGACGGCCGCCCTCAGGTCGAGTGCCACCGCCGCGGCGTCGTCGGCGGGCGCGAGTCCGGCGTCCATGCACCGCTGGACGGCCGCCGTGACGCGTTCACCCAGCTCCTCCTTGAAGGCCAGGTGCGTCCGCTGGTTGAGCGTGCTCTCGTGGAGCACCTTGTAGAGACCGGAGTGGCGGCCGACCCAGGTGCCGATGAAGAGCAGCCGGGCACGGAGCCGGCCGACCGGGTCGGCCGATGCCGCCTCGGCCTCGTCGAGGTCGCGCATCAGGTCGCGATGGCTGCGCTCCAGCGCGGCGTAGACGAGGGTGTCCCGGTCCTCGAAGTGGATGTACACGGAGGTCGCGGCGATGCCGACCTCCCGTGCCACGGCGCGCAGGGACAGCGCCTCGTCGTCGCCGAGATCGTCGAGTAGTCGGAGGGTGGCGGAGAGGATCTCGTTCCGCAGCCGTTCGCCCTGGCCACGGGGGTTGCGGCCGCGTGCGCGTCTCGGCGCCGGGCCCTGCGCCTCGGAGGTCTCGTCGTGCGCTGAGGAGGTCGCGTCCATAGATCCGCCATTGTATTGGAACGGTCGTTGCCTTACTGTCGTAGCGCTACAGCCGTTCACTTAGCGAGGGAGTCCTCATGAACGTCCCGTCCGACACCCAGGCGAAGGCGCTGGACCCGGTGTTCGCGGAGATGAGCGCCGCCACCGACCGCAAGCTCTGGGACGAGATCTCCGAGTTGTCGACGCGGGAGAAGATCCTGCTGTCGCTCGTCGCCGACGTCTGCCAGCAGACACTCGGGCTGCCGTTCGAATCGCACGTCGCGATGGCGCGGGAGCACGGCCTGTCGGCCGATGACCTCCGGGAGCTTCTCCGCTTCATCGCGTACGACAGCGGATATCCGGCGGCGCTGGCCGCCCTGGCCCGGCTGGTCGACATCGAGCGTGAGCAGGGCCTGACCGGCCCCACCGGCCACGGTCACGAGGTGAACGCCGACGGCGCGGAAAGCCCGATCCCCGCGCGGACCCGGCAGGCCGTCCACAACCTCGACGCCCCGTTCGCCGACTACATGGACCTGCAGTCACGCATGCGCGCCGGAATGAGCCTCCTGAGCGTACGGGAGCGCGCGTTCGCGACGATGACGGTCGACGTGCTCTTCCAGACGCTGGACGAGAGCTTCCGCACCCACGTGACCCGCGCTCTCAGCGCCGGCGCGACCCCCGACGAGGCCCGCGCCGTCGTACGGTTCTCCGCCCGGTTCGGCATGACGAAGGCGTGGAGCGGCCTCCGGGCCCTGAACGCGCTGTTCACCGAGACCGGAACCGTCTTCGCCTGACCGATCCCCGGCGAGGCGGCCGCCGCGTCACCCACCCGGCCGCCTCGAGGCGTCCATCAACCGCAAGCACGGCGTCTACGCCTCGGTGTGGAGCAACAACGAGCCGTGGCAGAAGGGCGGCAGCAAAGAGGGTCACGCGATCCTCGCCTACGGCTACTCGGGCAACACCATCTACTGGTGGGACCCGTCCGACAACAGCAACCACAAGGCTTCGGCCGCCGCCTCCTACTCCGCGCTCAAAGCGCGCGGCATGACGTTCATCACCGGCTGATCCGCGGACCGGCGGCAGGCATCTCCCAGATCGACATGCCCCAGCCGCCTACCGCTCCGGCCCCACGCCGGTTCCGCGTGGGGCCGGAACTCACGGGGATCGATCAGCCGGCGGCCGGCTGACGGTCACCGTTGAGGCGGTCCTGGCCCTGTGGCGGGCGGGTGGGGATGTGTTCGACGGTCGCGATCGCGGCGATGGCGATGGCGCCGCCGACGATGGGGACGGCGATCGGGCCGGAGGTCGCGAGGGCGATGCCACCGACGGCGCCCGCCATCGCGACGCCGAGGAACTGGGCGGAGAAATGCAGGCCGAGGGCCGGCGAACGCTGGTCGGGGGCGAGGGTGACCAGGCGGGTCTGCTGGCTGATGCCGCCGGACCACCAGGCCGCCCCGAAGATGAGCATGATCGGGAAGGCGACGGCGGTGCCGACCGCCGTGTGCGCGTGAATGCCGGTCAGCAGGGCGACAAGGGCGATCATCACGGCGACGGTGAGCAACGCGAGCCGCAGCACAGGGGCCAGGGCGTATCGGGCGATGAGGTGTCCGATCACTCGGCCGCCGATGAGTCCGCCAGCGCCGAAGACGACCATCAGGGCGGCGACGCCGGCGCTGCCCGCCCCGGTCGCGGCCTTCATGACCGACGACAAGTATGTGTAGACGGTGTATGAAGCCAGGAACAGCCCGAACGTGGTCGCCAGTGCCCGCTGGACGGCCCGGTGGCCCAGCAGCGTGAGCCGACCGCCGGCCGGAGCGCGCGACACCGGCACCTCGGGCAGGAAGGCCCCCAGCAGCACCGCGCTGAGGATGGCGAGCCCGGTGACGAAGAGGAAAGAGATTCGCCAGCCGAACGTGGACCCGATCATCGTGCCGATCGGTGCGCCCGCGGTCAGCGCCAGGGCATTGCCGGTGGCGGTGACCGAGATCGCCCGTGGCAGCAGTGCGGGCGCGGTCAGAGCGGCGGCCGCGGCGGCGGCCGGTGCCAGGAACAGGGCCGCACCCGCGGCCGCGAGGATCCGCGCGGTGATGAGCACGGCCACGTCGGGCGCCAGCGCGGCGAGCAGGTTCGCCGCCGCGAAGAACACCGCGGCACCGATCAGCAACCGCTTTGGCGGGACGTCGTGGAACAGCCTGATCAGCGGTGGCCCGCCCAAGGCGTACGCCACGGCGAAGATCGTGACCAACTGGCCGCAAACGGCGACGGAGGTGTGCATGTCGCGGGCCACGGCGGGCAGCACGCCCGCGATCACGTAGCCCTCCGTCCCGACGGTGAAGGTGCCCAGGGCGAGCAGGTAGATCCGGGGGTTCAGCGTGGACATGAGTCCAACGGTACAACGATCTTTGAACCATTGGACTATCTTGGAGGCATGCGTGACGCTTTTCATGCCGACCCGACGGATGTGACGCTGGCAGCCGCGCTGAACGGCCTCAGCGACCCGCTGCGCCTGCGGATCGTCGACCTGCTCTCCCGTAATGGAGAGACCGAGTGCTCAGCGATCTACCACGAGCTGGGGATAAGCAAGTCCAACGCGTCCCACCACTTCCGGATCCTGCGCGAGTGCGGACTGCTCCGCCGCACCCACGAGGGGCAGCGGCAGAGCGCCCGGCTGCGCACAGAGGAGTTCGAAGCGCGGTTCCCCGGCCTGCTCGCCGCCGTACTGGACAACATCGAGGCCGGCGAAGGCCGCTGACCGCAGCCAGGCCGCGGCCGGCGTTGACCCCTGTGACGGCGCCGTGGTAGATCCATGGCTCGTGCCGCGTGTCGGCGCCAGGTGGACGGCGTCGGCATGGAGGCACCGTGATCAAGGAGACCGCCATGCGTCCACGCCTTCGGTCCCAATAAGGGGCACCGGGGCCCGACCGGCCCCCTACCGCGGTCCGACCTTTCATCGCCGCCCGACCGCATCGCGGGCTCCAGCGGCGGTGTTCTCCTTGATCGAAAGTGATTCATGCCTGATTCGTACGCCAAGTCCACTCCGGCCCACGAGGACCGGGCACGGTCTCTCGGGGCGCAGCTGGCCGAGGTTCACCAGTGGCTCCGCGCCGAGCTGGCGCGACTCCGCGAAGAGATCGCCGCCTATGCCGACAGCGACACCGCACAGTCCCCCACGCCGCTGCGGGTGCACTGCACGGCCTTCTGCCAGGCGCTGACCCGGCACCACACCAGCGAGGACACCACGGGGTTCCCGGCCCTCGGCGAGCAGTTCCCCGAGCTGATCCCGGTGCTGGCGGAACTGCAGCGGGATCACCTGCTGGTCGCCGACATCCTCCGCAGGCTGCGAGAACTCCTCACGACGCTGACACCGGACAACGCCGGGCCGGTACGGCTGGAGCTCGACGGGCTGACCGCGATCCTCGAATCCCACTTCCAGTGGGAGGAGCGAAGACTCCTGGACGCCTTCGACGCACTCCGGACGCCGAGAACGAGCGAGGATCTGTTCGGCCCGACCATCCGCCGCGAAGACGAGCACCGCCGGTAGGAACGCCGACGGCATCCTGGTGGGGCCTGGCCGTGCACGCAGCCGTACGGTCCGGCTCCGCGGGTGGCGGATCCGGCTCGGTGGACGTTCCGAGGGCCAGGGTTGTGTTCAGTTGAAGTTTCAACTAAACTCGCCATCGCTACTCGTTGAACATTCAAGCACAGGAGCGACCATGAGCGTCACCGCCACCGACCTGGGACTGACCGCAGGCACCTGGAACATCGACCCGGCGCACTCCGAGGTCACCTTCACCATCCGCCACCTCATGACCAAGGTGCGCGGCTCGTTCACCGAGTTCTCGGGCTCCGTCGAGATCGCCGAGGACGTGCAGGCCTCCACCGCCACCGCGGAGATCAAGCTCGGGTCGATCGACACCCGCAACGCCGACCGTGACAACCACGTCCGGTCCGCCGACATCCTCGACATCGAGAACCACCCGGCGATGACGTTCACGACCAAGGGCGTCCGCGTCGAGGGCGACACGAACCTCGTCGACGGCGAGCTCACGATCAAGGGCATCTCCCAGCCGGTCACCCTCGAGGTCGAGTTCAACGGCGTCGGCGAGGACCCGTGGGGCGGCACGCGCGCCGGCTTCAGCGCCACCGCTTCCATCAACCGCAAGGACTGGGGCATCGAGTTCAACGTGCCGCTGCCCGGCGGCCAGAAGGCCCTCCTCGGCGACAAGGTCGACCTCCAGCTGGAGATCCAGGCCGTCCGCGCCTGAGACCTCGCACACCACGGTCGCCGCAACGCACCACGGCAGGGAGCACTCGCGGGAACACCGCGGGTGCTCTCTGTCATGTTGAGGGTGCCCGCAATCGGGTATCGCGGAACAGCAGAGGGCACATTCGCGTTGATCCGTTTGGGATTCGATGTGAGAGCGAGGTGGCCATGGCGGCGACCACGAACGACAGCAGGCGCGTCAGGCGGCCGGGGCGGGCGGCCGAAGGCGATCTGCTCGGGGCCTACTTGGATGAGATAGCCGCCACGCCACTTTTGAACGCCGAAGAGGAGATCGAGCTCGCCCTGGCCATGGAGGCCGGGCTGCTCGCGCACAACCACCTCGACGAGGAGACCTTCCCGGACGGCGCGACCCGCGAGGAGCTCGAGGAGATCGCGGCGCGCGGCGACGCCGCGAAGGACCGTTTCATCCTGGCCAACCTCCGCCTCGTCGTGAGCGTGGCCCGGCGCTACCCCACGGACGGCCTGAGCCTGCTCGACCTGATCCAGGAGGGCACGATCGGCCTGATCCGGGCCGTCGAGGGCTTCGACCCGCGCCGGGGTTTCAAGTTCTCCACCTATGCGACGTGGTGGATCCGGCAGGCCATCGGCCGGGCGCTGGCCAACTCGTCCCGGTCCGTACGGCTGCCGGGCGCGGTGCACACCGACGTCAACCGGCTGCGCAAGGCCCGCCGTGAGCTGGTCCTGCTGACCGGTTCGGAGCCGACCGACGAGGAGCTGGCCGCCGAGCTCGACCTGCCGGTGGAGCGCATCGGCGAGCTGGACCGCTGGGACCGTACGCCCGCGAGCCTCGACGCCGTCGTCGGTGAGGACGAGGAGACCTCGCTCGGCGACCTCCTCGCCGACGAGACCACGCCCTCGCCCGAGGAATCGGCCATGGCGAGCGTCCAGCTGGAGATCATCGACGACATGCTGGAGCGTCTGGAGCCGCGTGAGGCGGTCGTACTGCGGGCGCGGTTCGGCCTGGAGGACGGCACCGAGCACAGCCGCCGGGAGATCGCGAGCCGCCTGGGCGTGTCCGCCGAGCGGGTCCGGCAGATGGAGCTGGCAGCCCTGCGTCGCATGCGCGAGATGGCCCAGCGGATGGACGCTCCCCTGGCCGCCTGACACCGATCGGAAAGACGATGGTCCGGCCCGCGATCAGCGCGCCGGACCATCGTCTTCTGGTCCGCCGGCCACCGGGCATGGACGTACTCCTGGCGCGCTCACCGGCCTCCTCCCCCGGGCGAGGAGGCAGGTGCGGGCCGCGCGGACGGTGAAGGCCAGCCGGGTGAGGCTGGCGACCGCGGCCGCTGCGGCCGGGAGTGCGGCGAACCGGCCGGGTGCGCCGGCCGCCTGGGCGGCGAGCAGGGCGACCAGGGTGATGTCGATCGGGACGGTGCCGCCGACGGCGATGGTCGCGGTGGCGAGGGGACGGGCGGGCAGCCACCGGGCGAGCCGTCCGGTGGTGGCCAGGGTGAACAGGGTGCCGGCGATGGCGATCGCGAGGGCGACCACGGCCAGGTGGACGGCCGGCCGGGCTCCGGCGGGGATGCCGGCCCAGTGCCAGGGCGCGATGGGCCGGGCGGCGATGCCGCCGGCCAGGGCGGCGCCCACCCACAGAGCGCCGATCAGCGGACCGGCCGTCAGCACGGTGAGCGCGGTCCGGCGGGCCTGGGCGGCGGCGAGCTCGCCGCGGAATCCGTCGGCGACCTGATCCGGGCCGCCGAATTCGGTGACGGCCGCGTGGGCGGCCTGGACGGGGTCCATCCCGGCATCGGCGTGGGAATCGACGGCGTCGGCGAGCCCGGCGGCCAGCTCGTCCAGGATGTCGCGGCGCGCCCTGGCCGGGCCGATCAACCTGACGGCGGTCTCGGCCAGGTAGGACCCGATGACGTCCTCCGGAAGCCCCGGGACATTGGCCGGGCCGGTCATGGGGTCACCGGCCGTTGCCGTGGACCGAGCAGGGCGGTGACGGCGGCGGAGAACTCCCGCCAGGCGTGCCGTTCGGCCTCGAGCGTCCGGCGGCCACTCGAGGTGAGTTCGTACACTCGCCTGCGCCGGCCGCCCTCCTCCGACCATGTCGCGCGCACGAATCCGGCCCGTTCGAGGCGGCGCAGCGCCGGATAGATCGTGCCGGTGGGCAGGTCGAACCGCCCACCGCTGCCGACCCGCAGCGCCTCCATGACCGCATAGCCGTGACGTGGACCGTCGTCCAGCGCGGCCAGCAGCATGCCGTCCAGATGGCCCTTCAGTGCTTGTGCGCTCATACGTAGCAATGCTACTGTCCGAACATAGGTAGTAAAACTACATGTAGCAAAACTTCCCTCGGTTCCTCATGACACCGGGCCGCACCGGCCCCGCCGGCGTCGGCCGCCGCAACCTCTGACGAGAAGAGGACATCGGCATGGACACGACGAGCGCCCCACCGGCCATCGCCGGCCGGCACGGATCCCCACGCAATCGATCGGTCGCCTACTGGACGGCCACCGTCCTGGTGGTAGGCGAGATGGGAGTGGGCGGCATCTGGGACATCGCGCGCATCCCGTACGTGCGCGATGTCGTGCTGCACCTTGGCTACCCGTCCTATTTCCTGGTGCTGCTGGGCACCTGGAAGGTGCTGGGCGCGGTCGCCCTGGTCGTTCCGCGCCGCCCATTGCTCAAGGAATGGGCCTACGCGGGCGCCTTCTTCACCTACACCGGAGCCATCGCCTCCCACCTGACCAGGGGTTACGCCCTCGGCGAGCTGGTTCCGCTCACCGTCTTCACCGCCCTGACCGTTCTGTCGTGGGCACTGCGGCCGCAGAGCCGCCGCATGCGTCACTCTCCTGAGCCCTGATACCCGGGCCGCCAGGCCGACGGTCCGTCGCCCCGCCGGCGATGCCGGACGTGGTACGCAGCTCGGGGAGGAGGGTGATGACGCCGAACGCGGCCAGAGCGGCGCCGAGCCAGAGCGGCGCCCGCAGGCCGAAGTGGCCGATCGCCATTCCGCCCGCCGAGGAGCCGACGAAGATGGTGACGTTCAGCCCGGCGGCCAACTGCGGCATCAGCCCGGCGACGGCGAACTCGCTGGTCACCATGGCGAAGATGCCAAGGGCCAGCACATAGACGGCACGGGGCACAGGAAGCCTCCCGAAGAGTTTTACATTGATCGGTGTAAAACGACGGCATGCCGAGACACGCCCCGCCGGGCGCGTCGCGTCAGAGAGAGCCGGGCGTCAGCGCGTCCATCGCCGTCGCCGCGATCGCCGTCAAGGCCGTACGGTCCGCGCCGCCTCGGGCGGCCACGCGGATACCGGCGATCACGGCATTGACGAACCGGGCCAGATCGCCCGGATCCCGGGCGGAGGCGATGCCCCCCTCATGCCGCCCCACCTCGATGACGCCGCGGAGCACCTCGAGCCGCCGAGACAGGTCGCGATCCAGCAACCGGGCGATCTCCGGGTCACGCCCGGCGAACTCGACCGTGGTGTTGACCGTGAGGCAGCCGGAGTGGCCGTTGCGCCGGTTCTCCTCCTCGCTGTCGACGACCTCGTCGAGCAGCGCGCGGATCCGGTCGATCGCCGGCCGGCCCTGATCCTCCAGGATCTCGAGGTGGGCCGTGGTCATGGTCTCGACGTAACGGATCAAGACCGGCGTACCGGCCCTCCCCCATGAGGACGCCCACCTGGATCCACGGTCCCACTCGAGCACCCGGCAATTAGGTCCGGCGGCTCTGTTCCCGGGATGGGTGGTCAGGCAGGGTGAGCGTGCCCCTGAATCTCGGGGACGGCCGGGTCTCGGCGCAATGCGATTCCCGCGATGAAAGGACTCCCTTGCTCAGTATGACCAAGCACGGCATCAAACTCCTGACGGCGGCCGCGTTGGCGGGAGCGACCATCGCGGCCGGTACCGGAGCGGCGTCGGCACAGGCCAGGACGGCACCCGCCGCCGCGAAGTCCGACGTCTCCACGACCAAGGCCGGAGGCCTCACCTGCCCGCCAAACTACGCCTGCTTTTATGAGGGCACGTATTACCGGACGGGGATGGTGTACGACAGGCCAACAAAGAAGCACCCCTACAAGTGCAATGTGGTCGAGCGGTGGAGTCTGCAGGCACCGGCGGCGTCATATCAGAACCGGACCGCATACAAGGTGAAGCTCCTCAACTCGAGGGGAAAGACGATCCGCACCATCCCGCAAAAGCATGTGCACGGCGCCTTCAACCCCAAGAGCGGGATCAAGGGAAACGTCGCCTACGCCTGCTTCGTCAAGCCCTGACGTCTGGTCCCCGGCCTCTCATGAAAGGAACTCCCTTGCTCAGCAGGACAAGACATGGCATCAAACTCCTGACGGCGACCGCGTTGGTGGGTACGGCCATCGTGACCGGCGCCGGAGCCGCATCCGCGCAGTCGGACGGCGTCGCGGCCAAGGGCGGACCGATCACCTGCCCGCCCGGAACGGGCTGCGTTTACGACACCGCCTATTACAAGCACTCGATGACTTCCGTTACCCACCCCAAATCCTTCCTTAATAAGTGCACCAGGAAATCGGCGTACGCACTCGCCGACCGCTATAGTTCGGTCAGGTCATATCAGAACCGGACCCCATACAAGATGAGGCTCTACGACAAGCGCTTCAAGTTGATTCGCACTGTCCCGCATAGAGGAATACCGGGTGCGTTCAACCCCAAGACCGCGTTGACCGTCGGCTGGATCTGCTGGGTCAATCACTGAGCCTGCCGCGTACCGGAACCGCCGGGGGAGCAGAAGACGAGTCGCTCCCCCGGCATCGGCGCCTCCCGCCTTCGCGCCCTGCGAGCGAAGCGCCGCTCGCCGTCGCCTGCGGCGGTCGGTCATGCGGAATCGTGTCGATCAGCAGGTGAGATTTGCGCCCGGGTCGACACCGAGGATCGCCGCGAAGCTCCGGTAGAGGCTGACGCGGTGCTGCATCTGCCCAACGTTCTTGCCGTTGCACTCGAGCGCTCCGTTGATGCTGCGGATCGTCTCGCCGAATCCGCGCTGGCTCACCATCGCGTCGTGCGGCGTCAAGCCGCCCGCGCCGCGTTGCGTGTTCCAGAACCAGAGCGCCGTCTTCCACGAGACCGCCGCGTCCCGCTCCACCAGCCACGGATTGTGCAGCAGGTCGATGTGCAGGGCGTCACCGGCCGCCTTGTAGTTGAAGTTCCAGCTCAGCTGCAGGGGGCCACGGCCGTAGTACGCGGCCTGGCCGGCCGGGCAGCCGTACGGCTGGTTCCAATCGCAGTAGTGCGGGTAGTTGGCGGTGTTCTGCTCCACGACGTGGACCAGGCCGCCGGTCTCGTGTGAGACGTTGGCCAGGAACGCCGCCGTTTCCCGCTTCTCGACCGTGTCGCCGCCGGTGTTGGCGAATCCGGGGAAGGCGCTCATCGCCGAGACCAGCCCGTTGTAGGTGTAGAAGCCGTTCCGCCTCGGGAACATCTGGTCGAAATTTCCCCGGCTGACCACGAATTTTTCGGCCTTCACGGCCACCGATTCCGGGGCGGCCCAGGCGGTGGGCGTCGTGCGGCCGGCGCAGACCGCACCCACCGCCGCGATTGCGGTCGAAACAGCGAGAACTCGTCGGATCAACACACTTTCTCCTCGCGAAAGAGCGGGCCGAGCGACCCATGAACTCGTCCGTTCCGCCATACCCCACCCGCCCGGTCTTCACGGTGCGACCACAATATTCTTGCGAAGGCATGGTCATCGCCGTAAGGAATTCCCGCCTCACACCGACGACACTGCACTGGTGGACACTTCCGTTGACGAGCCGATGCGGACAATCCGCCAGGAAATCGCGCCGATTCGTCGCCGTTTTTGTGAGGAGAGTTATCATGCGTAAACGCGCCATCGGCGTCCTCGTGCGCTTGGTATCGGCCGCAGTGACCTGCCTGGGCATCACGGCCGCGGGATCCCAGCCGGCCTCGGCCAAGGCAGCGGCCACCGACCACACGGTGACCTTCGTGAACCGGACCGGCGAGACGCTGTGGATCGGCAGCACCGTCAACGCCGACGGCTCGGTCAACTTCGCCCACCTGCCCACCCTGCGGCCCGGCCAGTCGGCCACGGTGACCATCCCGGAGACCCGCGCCCCCGGCCACTGGCGTGGCAAGTTCTTCGCCCGGCAAGGCTGCACCGGAACCTCCGGGGTCAATTTCCACTGCCGGGTGGGCGATTGCGGAGTCTTCGCCGACCACTGCACCACCGGCGAGCAGCCCGCCGGCCTCGCGGAGTTCAACTTCGACTCCGCCGACCGCCTCGCGCCCTGGTACGACGTCAGCTACGTCAACGCGTTCTCGCTGCCGATCACCATCGACCCGGTGAACGCCACGGCACCGTGCGGCTCGGCGGGCTGCCCGCAGAACCTGCTCCCGTACTGCCCGGCCGAAGACCTGCGGCGCCGGACCGACGGCTCACCGCTCAACTGCGTCAACCCCAACCGGGACGCCAAGACCGCCTACAGCAACATGATCCAGTCCCGCTGCCCCAAGGCGTACGCCTGGTCCAAGCAGGACACCGAACCCGGAAACCGGGTCATGTACCAATGCGCGGCCTGCCGCGGTTTCACCGTGACCTTCCACAGCTGACCCATGACCTCCGGTGCCCCGGCGGAGCCGCCGGGGCACCGGGGCGACGCGTTTTCACGAGGACTCGCCGGTCACGCCCGCGCCGGGGTGGCCGACCGGTAGGCGGCGCCGGAGGCGTTGGCGGTGGCGCCGGTGTAAAGGCCGGTCCGGCTCGTCTTGGTGGACAAGGTGAACCACGCATAGCGCTCCACGAACGGCATCCCCCGCAGCATGGCGGTGGACCGCCGCACGAAATCCGTCTGCTGCTGCTCGCTCGGATACACCGGAGTGCGGCCCGAGAAGTCGATGAGGGCGTACTCGGTGAGCCAGATCGGTTTGTGATACCGGTCGTGAACCGCCTGGAGATAACGCTGCAACTGGCCGGTGGCGGCGCTGGAGAAATCGCCGCCGTACCAGTGCAGGGGAATGAAGTCGACACGATGGCCGCGAGCGGCGGCGCCGCTGATGAACCGGTCGAGCCAGCCACCGGGCCGGTCGGCGCCGAAGGCGACCGCCGGGGCACCGAGCCGCATGCCGGTGGCCTGCAGCCGGGGCCACAGCGCGAGGGCCTGCTCGACGGACATGTTGGCCTGACCGGCCATGTCCGGTTCGTTGAAACCGAGCAGCGTGGTGCCGCCGGCCTTCGCCTCCTTCAACTGCGCGTCATTGACGGACCTCGAGCCCCAGATCATCGGCACGAACTCGACGCCTCTGGGGGCCTTGATGCCCTGCGGATTCGACGCCCAGGTGTAGTACCAACCGGCCCCCACATCGGCCAGCGCGGCCGTGACGCCGTCGACGTTCGCCGCACTGACGCCTTTCGCCGGACTCTTCCCGGCCGACGCCGACGACACTGTGAGCCCGGCGACGGCCTGGGCGACCAGTGCGAACAGAATCAGAATTCGGAACGACCGCACGCACGGCTCCGTTCGGATAGTGGGCCGGTGCTCCCGGCGGCAGACTGCCCCGGAGAAGCGGCCGGTGTCTCCACGGCGCGATCACTGGCTACCGATCGGTGGCCGCAGGGACGCTCCGCTGGGCCGGTCATGAGGCGACCAGTGGCGCTCCTGCCGTGACGCCGACGGTATCGAGCTCCGGACCCGTCCTCGAAACATGCGAGGAACTGGTCGTGTCCGGACATCCGGGCGGTGTCGGCGGAGGGCCCGTCGCGGGGTCGGCGCCCACGTCGAGGAGCACGCGGACGGCCTTCGGCCCGGCCGGGGGCGCCCGGGCCTCGGTCGTTCTGCCTTCCGGGTGCCGCGCCTCGGCAGCACGCGTACGGTCTCCTCGTGGCCGTGGCAGGCCGCGAGCAGGTGCGGGGAGTCACTCAAGAATGCCGTGCACAGGAAACGCCGGGGGGAGCGGGAGACGAGTCGCTCCCCCCGGCGTCGGTGCCTCCTGACGGTATCCGAGCACTATCCGCTAGGCCCCACCTCCTCCTTCGCGCCGCGCGCGAGCCTTCAGGCGACGTCGGCGGTCAGACCCGCGACGGTCGCGTCGAGAGAGCTGGTCGTGAGGGGCATCAGCACCGGTTCGGTCACCCGGAAGCGTTCGACACCCCGTTTGGTCAGATGCACCCGCAGGTCGATCCAGCCGTCCGCGGTGCGGCACCGGCCCCGTTCGGGAAAGTGCAGGTCCCCGACGGAGATCCGGGCTCCCATGACGTGGACCGGCAGCAGGATCTGCGCCCGCGGCGTGAGGGCCCGGCAGGGGGCCCTGGTCCACTCTGCGTACGCGGCGACGCGGGCGTGCTCGGCCGTGGCCGGTGCGATGCGGCCGAGGACCGCTCCGGCCGGATCGCCGGCGGGATCCCGCAGCATCGCCTGCGAGGGCGCGAGACCGAGAATGCCCGGATGCGCGCTGGTCGCGGGGCCGCCGTCCGTACGGCCGATCCCGAGGACCTCGATCATGAGCAGGTCACCGGGCTCCGCGCCGACCACTCCGACCGGGCCGCACAGCAGTTCGCCGCCCTGACACTCCATTCGTACGGAGCCACCCGCGATCAGTTCGGCGACGGGCGGGATCTCCGGATGCCAGCGATCGTGTCCAAGCGTGGAGCGGACGGTCGGGACCGGGGCGGCGGGCGTGAACAGCATCGTTTCGGTCCCCTTCGATCGCCGGCTTCGGAACACCTCAATCCTGCACTTGGGCCTGTTTCGGTGTGGTTTCACGCCTCTTAAACCGCCGTCAACGGACCTTCACCGGGATCGGTCCCGCCCCTGCCGCAGGGTGAATGCCCGGGGGCGGCGCTGAACATTCCCGCCTCAGGCTCGGCGGCGTCCGGCGCAGCGGGACCTGCGACACGCGCGAGGAAGTGGTCAAGTGGGACGGCACGAACGTCGTGACCGACTCGGGTTGCGCGGCCACCTCCGGCAGCCGGTACCGCCCCTACAGCGGGGCGACGTGGACTGCGGCCTCGGGGGTCGACCACATGGTCCCGCCGGCCGAGGCCTGGCGGTCCGGCGCGTGGGCCTGGACGACCGCGCAGCGCCAGGCGTACGCCAACGACGTGGGCGAACCCGAGCTGTGGGCCGTCGCCGGACCTAGCGCAGGCCCAGGGGGCGGGCCAGGGCCGTGCGGATCCAGCGGTCGACCAGGGCCGGGTAGTCCAGGCCCGTCGCCGCCCACATCTTCGGGAACGCCGAGGCGGGCGTGCAGCCCGGCATCGTGTTGATCTCGTTGAGGATCAGCCGGCCGTCCGGGGTGTAGAAGAAGTCCACCCGGGCGAGCCCCTCACAGCTCAGCGCGTCGAACGCCTGGACCGACAGCCTCCGGACCTCGTCGATCACGGCGGCCGGGAGCTCCGGCGGGATGTCGAGGGCCAGGCCCTCGTCGAGGTACTTGGCCTCGAAGTCGTAGTAGTCGTGGCCGGCGCCGATCCGTACCTCCGCGGGCAGGCTCGCCTCGGCCGGATCGTCGTCGAGCCCCTGGAGCACGCCGCACTCGATCTCGCGACCCGGCACGGCGGCCTCGACGATCACCTTGGGGTCGTGCTCGCGCGCGGCCTCCACCGCGGCCTCGAGCTCGTCCTCGGACTCGACCTTCGAGATGCCCATGCTGGACCCGGCGCGGGCCGGCTTCACGAACACCGGCCAGCCCAGTTCCTTGATCTCGTCGACGATCTGCTTGCGCTCGCGCCGCCACTGCCGGTCCTTGACGACGACGTACGGGCCGATGGGCAGGCCGCAGCCGCGCCAGATCGCCTTCATGTACTCCTTGTCCATGCTGGCGGCGCTGGCGAACACCCCCGCCCCGGCATAACGGACCCCGGCGAGCTCCAGCAGACCCTGGATGGTGCCGTCCTCGCCGTACGGGCCGTGGAGCAGCGGCAGCACCACGTCGACCTCGCCGAGCGTGCGCGGCACCTCGCCCGGCTCCACGACGACCAGGCCCCGGCTCTCCGGGTCGAACGGCAGCGCCAGCGGCAGCCCGTCCTCGGCGACCTCCGGCAGGCGGCCGTCCTCGATGGCGAGCCGCTGCCCGGAGGCGAGCACCCAGCGGCCGTCACGCGCGATCCCGATCGGGATGACCTCGTAACGGTCCTGATCGATGGCCGCCATCACACTGCCCGCGGTGAGACACGAGATCGCATGCTCCGAACTACGTCCGCCAAAGACGACGGCGACCCGCATCCTGCTCATCGACCCCACCTCTTCTCACCTGCACCGACAGTCGGGTCCACCGACCTTACCGGCATTCGCCTCATGACGTTGATCCCCGTTTCAGGGGAAAGAGGAGCCCTCAGGTCAGACGCCGTACCGTTCGGGCTTCGGAGTACGCGACATCAGCAGCCGGCCGGCGTCCTTCGGGCTCAGCCCACCGTGCATGACCGCGACGATGCCCTCGGTGATCGGCATCTCCACCCCGTGCCGCCGCGCCAGCTCGAGGATCGCGTCGCAGGACTTGACGCCCTCGGCCGTCTGCTTGGTGACCCTGACGACCTCCTCCAGGCTCATGCCGCGCCCGAGGTTCTCGCCGAACGTACGGTTCCGCGACAGTGGCGAACTGCACGTCGCGACCAGGTCGCCCATGCCCGCCAGCCCCGCGAACGTGTGCTGGTCCGCACCGAGCGCCGCCCCCAGCCGGGCGATCTCCGCCAGGCCCCGGGTCATCAGCAGCGCCCGTACGTTGTCGCCCATGCCCATGCCGGCCGCGATGCCGACGGCCAGGGCGATGACGTTCTTGACCGCGCCGCCGAGCTCGCAGCCGATGACGTCATGGTTCGTGTACGCGCGGAAGTAGGGGGTCATGCAGGCGAGCTGCAGCTTCTGCGCGGTCGGCTCGTCGACGCACGCCACGGCGGCGGCGGACGGCTCCTCAAGAGCGATCTCACGGGCCAGATTCGGACCCGTCACGACCGCCACCCGCTCCTCCGGCACGTCCGCCACCTCACGGACGACCTCGCTCATCCGCTTGCAGGTGCCCAGCTCGATGCCCTTCATCAGGCTCACCAGCACCGCGTCGGCGGGGATCAGCGGCCGCCACTCCGCCAGCCCCGAGCGCAGCGTCTGGGCGGGGACGGCCAGCACGACGTATGCCGCGCCGTCCAGGGCCTCGGCGACCTCGGTGGTGGCCCTCAACCGGTCGGGGAGGCGTAGGCCCGGGAGATAGTCGGGGTTCTCCCGCCGTTCGTTGATCGCCTCGACCAGCTCGGCACGGCGCCCCCACACCGTGACGTCACCGCCCGCGTCGGCCAGCACCTTGGCGAAGACGGTGCCCCATGATCCTGCCCCGAATACCGCGATCTTCAAGAGGCCTTGGCCTCCTTACCCGTGTCGCTTCCCTCGACCTCGGCCGTACGGTCCGGCTCAGCCTCGGCCGCACGGCTCGTCTCGACGTCGGCCGCGTCCCTCGCCTCTGTGCCGGCCATACGGTCCGGCTCGGCCGCCTCACCCGTCTCCACCCCGGCCGTACGGTCGGGCTCGGCCGCGTCGCTCGCCTCCGCGGCGGCCGTACGGTCCGGCTCGGCGTCGGCCGTCCGGCTCGCCTCCGCGTCGGCCGCGTCAGTTGCCTCGGCCTCGACGGTACCGGCCGGCTCGGCTGCGTCGCCCACCTCGGCCTCTGCCTCGTCCGCGCGGCTCGCATCGACCTCGGCGGCGTTACTCGCCTCCGCATCGGCCGTCCGGCTCGCGTCGCCCTCGTCCGTACGGGTCGACTCGGCGTCGGCCGTCCGGCCCGCCTCAACGTCGGCCGCGTCGCTCGCCTCGGCCGTTCGGCTCGCGTCGGCCTCGTCCGTACGGGTCGACTCGGCGTCGGGCGTCCGGCTCGCCTCAGCCTCGGCCGCGTCCGTCGCCTCGGTCGCCTCGTCCGTACCGGCCGGCTCGGCTGCGTCGCCCGCCTCGTCCGTACGGGTCGACTCCGCCTCATCCGTGTGGCTTGCGTCGGCCTCGGCTGGATCGTCCTTCTTGGCGGCGCGGCGGGCCCGGGTGACCTCCTTGTGGTCGTACAGCTTCTCCGGCGCGGGCTCGCCGCGCAGCTCGCCGAGCAGGTCGGCGATGGCCCGCATGATGTCGGCGGTCGCGGCGTTCAGCGTCGCCGCGTCGAGGGGCCGGCCCTCGTACTTCGACAGGTCGACCGGCGGACCGGCGATGACGTGCATGGTCTTGCGCGGGAACGGCCGGAACTTCTTCGTGCCGTACGGCCACAGGATGTGTGCGCCCCAGTGCGCGACGGGGATCACCGGGACGCCGGTCGTGAGGGCCATCCGCGCGGCGCCGGTCTTGCCGGCCATCGGCCACAGGTCCGGGTCGCGGGTGCAGGTGCCCTCCGGGTAGAAGATCACGCACTCGCCCCCGCGCAGGCCCTTCTCGGCGTCACGGAGGGCCAGCGCCGCGTCGGACCGCTCGCGGTACACCGGGATCTGCCCGGTCCGGCGGATGATGCGGCCGATCACCGGCGCCTTGAACACGCCCGCCTTGGCGAGGTAGACGGGGAAGCGGCCCGCCTTGTAGATGAAGTGGGCGAGTGCGAGGGGGTCGGACCACGACAGGTGGTTGACGGCGATGATCACTCCGCCCTTCCGCGGGACGTTGTCCTGCCCCTTCCAGTCTCGCTTCAACAGCAAGAACAGCAAGGGGCGCAGGATCCCCACGACGATCTTGCGCCAGACGGGCGAATGATCCATGCCCTCCTCCTCACTTCGTCCCGGTCGCGCCGGGGTGTCGTCAAGTGTCGCGGGTGGTTCCGCGTAGTGTCGACCCACGATGTCCGATACCCAACGCTTCACGTGGACGCTCGTCGTGCCGGTCAAGCCGCTGGCCCGCGCGAAGTCACGGCTGTCCGGCCCCGCGGGCCCGCATCGCGAACGGCTCGCGCTGGCCATCGCGACCGACACCGTATCCGCCGCGCTGCGCTGCCCACGGGTGCGGGGGGTCGTGGTGGTCACCGACGACCCGGTCGCCGCCCCCGAGCTGGCTGCGCTCGGCGCGCACGTCGTGCCCGACGAGCCGGACGCCGGGCTCAACCCGGCCCTCGTTCACGGCGTCGAGCGGGCGCGGCTGCTGGCCCCGGACGGGGGCGTCGGCGCGATGTCGGCCGACCTGCCGGCCCTGCGGCCCGCCGAACTGGATCGGGTGCTGGAGGCCGCCGAGGAGGCGCCGAACGCGTTCCTGCCCGACCTCGCGGGCGCCGGTACGACGCTGTACACGGCACGGCCCGGGGCGGTGTTCGCCCCCGCCTTCGGGACGGACTCCCGTGCCCGGCACCGGGAACTCGGCGCGCGTGAACTGCTGCTGGACGACGTCCTCAGCGTGCGCCAGGACGTCGACACGATCGACGACCTACGGGCCGCCCTGGCGCTCGGCGTCGGGCCGCGCACGGCCTCCGTGGCCCCTCTGCTGCCCGTCTGCGCCGGGTGACCGCCCCGCCGTACGGTTTAGTCTGTCCGGCATGCAGGGGACGGTGAAGGCGTACGACGCCGAGACGCGGACCGGCAGCGTGCTGCTGGACGACGGGAGCGAGATGCCCTTCGACGCGGCGGCGTTCGACGCCGGCGGCCTGCGGCTGCTGAGGTTCGGGCAGCGGGTCAACCTGGCGGTCGAGGGCGACCGCGTCACGGTCGTCACGCTGTCGACGTTCCCCCTGCCCTGAGCCGCTTCTTCTCACCAACGACCACGACGGCGCCCGGGAGACACATGTCTCGCCGGGCGCCGTCGATGGACCGTTATTTCTTCTTGGCTCCGGCCACGAGGTTCTTGAAATCCGAACCGGCCTTGAACTTCGGAACCGAGGTCGCGGGCACCTTGATCGTGGCGCCGGTCGCCGGGTTGCGGGCCTCTCGAGCCGGCCGATCGGCCTTCTCGAAAGATCCAAAACCGGTGATGGCCACCTTCTCGCCCTTGGCCACGGTCTCCTGAATGGTGTCCAGGATCGCGTCGACGGCTTCGGTCGCCGCTTTCTTGCTACCTACTCGCTCTGCGATCGCATCGACGAGTTCGCGTTTGTTCATGGGTTTGCTCCTCTTCCCCCTTGCTCGCTCGAAACTAGGGGACCTTGGGCCATCTACACAATCACCCATGGCCGATGTTTTCGGCTGTGTCGCAGGCCGAAGAGCCATTCAAGGAACGTTTTCATCGTCGTCGAGCTCGATCATGAAGGATTCGAGACGCTTGATCGCAAGTGCCGGATCTCGCTTGGCAAGATCGGTTATCAGCAAGAGTTGCCTGGTCAGGCGGGGTTTGAGCGCAATCGGAAGGTCGGCCACGCGCGTGTGCGCCTCACGCAGCCGCCGGGCAAGGGCGTTCAGCTCCGGGTCGTCCCAGTCCGGGCCGCGCGTTGTTGCCATCATCACACTTCGTCACCTGCTTCCCGTGGAGGCACGCCGGGTCTCGGACGGCAGAAGGGGCCGGCAGCGAACGCTGCCGGCCCCTCCTACCGTACGGACGCGGGCGATCAGGCCGTCACCGGGAGCCAGGGCCGCCGGTTCTGCTCGAAGGTCGTGATCGCCTCGGCGTTACGGAGCGTGAGGCCGATGTCGTCCAGGCCCTCCAGCAGCCGCCAGCGCGTGTAGTCGTCGATCTCGAACGTCTGCACGCCCTCGTCGGAGCGCAGCTCGCGGCGCTCCAGGTCGATGGTGAACTCCGTGGCAGGGTTCGCCTCGATCTGGTCCTGGAGGCGCTCGACGGTCTCCTCGGGCAGCTCGATCGGCAGCAGGCCCATCTTGGTGGCGTTGTTGCGGAAGATGTCGCCGAAACGGGCCGACACGACGGCGCGGAAGCCGTACTGCTGCAGCGCCCAGACGGCGTGCTCGCGCGACGATCCGGTGCCGAAGTCGGGGCCGGCGACGAGGACCGACGCGCCCTGGTACTCCGGCCGGTTCAGGACGAAGCCGGGGTCCTCGCGCCAGGCGGCGAACAGGCCCTTCTCGAAGCCGGTGCGGCTGACCTGCTTGAGCCAGACCGCCGGGATGATCTGGTCGGTGTCGACGTTGTCGCGCCGCAGCGGCACGGCGCGGCCCGTGTGCGTGGTGAAGGCTTCCATGGCTGGCTCCGTTACAGGTCGGCCGGGGCGGTCAGGCGCCCGGTGACGGCGGTGGCGGCGGCGACGACGGGCGAGACCAGGTGGGTGCGGCCGCCCTTGCCCTGCCGGCCCTCGAAGTTGCGGTTGGAGGTCGAGGCGCTGCGCTCCCCCGGCTTGAGCTGGTCGGGGTTCATGCCCAGGCACATCGAGCAGCCCGCCTCGCGCCACTCGGCGCCCGCGGCCTTGAAGACCTCGTTCAGGCCCTCCTCCTCGGCCTGCGCCTTGACCTTCATGGAGCCCGGCACGATGAGCATCCGCACACCGTCGGCGACCTTGCGACCCTTGATCACCTCCGCCGCGGCGCGCAGGTCCTCGATCCGGCCGTTGGTGCAGGAGCCGACGAAGACGGTGTCGACGGCGACGTCGCGCAGCGGGGTGCCCGCGGTCAGGCCCATGTACTCCAGGGCCCGCTCGGCGGCGGAGCGGCGCGTCGGCTCCGCGAACGAGGCCGGGTCCGGCACGCTCGACGCCAGCGGAGCGCCCTGGCCGGGGTTGGTGCCCCAGGTGACGAACGGCGTGAGCTCGGAGGCGTCGATGACGACCTCCTTGTCGAACGTCGCGTCGTCGTCGGTGCGCAGCGACCGCCAGTACTCCTTGGCGGCCTCCCAGTCGGCACCAGAGGGCGCGTGCTGGCGGCCCTCGAGGTAGGCGAAGGTCGTCTCGTCCGGCGCGATCATGCCGGCGCGCGCGCCGGCCTCGATGGACATGTTGCAGACCGTCATGCGGCCCTCCATCGACAGCGACCGGATCGCCTCGCCGCGGTACTCGATGATGTGGCCCTGGCCGCCACCCGTGCCGATCTTCGCGATGATCGCCAGGATGAGGTCCTTGGCGGTCACGCCGTACGGCAGCTCGCCGTCGACCGTGACGGCCATCATCTTGGGCTTGCGCTGCGGCAGCGTCTGGGTGGCGAGGACGTGCTCGACCTCGCTGGTGCCGATGCCGAACGCCAGCGCCCCGAACGCGCCGTGCGTGGAGGTGTGCGAGTCGCCGCAGACGACCGTCATACCCGGCTGGGTCAGGCCCAGCTGCGGGCCGATGACGTGCACGATGCCCTGACCGGCGTCACCCATCGGGTGCAGGCGGACGCCGAACTCCGCACAGTTCTTGCGCAGCGTCTCGACCTGGGTGCGCGACACCGGGTCGGCGATCGGCGCGAGGATGTCGGTGGTCGGGACGTTGTGGTCCTCGGTGGCGATCGTCAGGTCCGGGCGCCGGACCGTGCGGTTCGCCATGCGCAGGCCGTCGAAGGCCTGCGGGCTGGTGACCTCGTGAATGAGGTGAAGATCGATGTAGAGGACGTCCGGCTCGCCCTCGGCGCTCCGTACGACGTGCGCGTCGTAAACCTTGTCCGCCAGTGTTCGGCCCATCACTCCACCTCTTCCGGGTCTCTTACTCCTCTGCTCACGACTTGCATCTCAGATTGCGAGACGGCAGTATCGAGGCATGGACAACTCTAGCGGAGTCGGCGTGCTGGACAAAGCCGTTCTCGTCCTGAACGCCCTGGAGGCCGGCCCGGCCTCGCTCGCCCAGCTGGTGCAGACGACCGGCCTGGCCCGGCCCACCGCCCACCGGCTCGCCGTCGCGCTGGAGCACCACCGCATGGTCCACCGAGACACGCAGGGCCGGTTCATCCTCGGCCCCCGGCTGGCCGAGCTGGCCGCCGCGGCCGGCGAGGACCGGCTCCTCGCCGTCGCCCAGCCGATCCTGACCCAGTTGCGCGACCTGACCGGCGAGAGCGCGCAGCTCTACCGGCGGCAGGGCGACGTGCGCGTGTGCGTGGCGGCGGCCGAGCGGATGAGCGGGCTGCGCGACACCGTCCCGGTCGGCAGCGCGCTGCCCATGACGGCCGGCTCCGCCGCCCAGATCCTCCTCGCCTGGGAGGAGCCCGACCGTCTGCACCGAGGGCTGCGCGGCGCGAAGTTCACCGCCACGACGCTCGCCTCCGTACGACGCCGGGGCTGGGCGCAGAGTGTCGGCGAGCGCGAGCAGGGCGTCGCCTCGGTGTCCGCCCCGATCCGGGGCACCGGCGGCCGGGTCATCGCCGCGATCTCGGTGTCCGGGCCGATCGAGCGCCTCACGCGCGCCCCCGGGCGGATGCACGCGCCGCCCGTGCTGGCGGCCGCCGAGAAGATCTCCGAGTCGATGCGCCGCGGCTAGACGGGTGATTCGCAGGCGGCCGGCGAGCGGGTGACCGGCCGGCCTCGTGTCGGATCGCCGCTGCCATCGCCGAGATCCGCTGGGCGACGCGGGTGGTGGGTCAGGCCGGGTGCCCGGCCTCGTCATCCACGGCAGCCGACTCCTCGACCCGGTGTTTGAGGGCCGTGTTGAAGGCTTCGAATCCCTGGTCTCCCCCAGGTGCCCCCTCCTTGACCATCCGGGCCAGGAGCCCGCTGAAATACTCGCGATGCGTCAGCTCGGTCCCCCCGTCTGCCAGAGCGGTCAGTACGAACTCGTGGGTGCCGGTGAAGATGGCTCGGGGCAGCCAGGGAGCTCCGGGGATCACGGCCCTCCATGCCAGCCTGACGCCGGGGGTGGCCTCGATGACGGGGACATCGACGACGTGGGGGCGCTGGCCGGGAGGCCCTTGCACCAGCCGCAGCCGGGCGCCCTCCTCCGCCCGCCCGCTCAGCTCCTGGATATATGCGGACCACGCGGGATAGCGAGGGAAGTCGGTGAGCACCGCCCATACCTCCAGGGGCGGTGCCGCGATGATCGTGGCGACTTCGATGGTGCGCATGTTGTCTCTCCTCGACTACCAGCAGGGACCCCATGTCGGGGCGGCCGACGCCTGCCGACGGCCACGCTCAGGTCTCCCCGGTCACGGGGAAGGTAGGGCGGGGCGCATCGGCACGGCCGAGCCCACGGACAGGTCCGTCTCAGCGCCCCGCCCCTGATCGTCAGACCGCGAGGAGCTCCAGGCCGAAGTAGCCGGCTCCCACCGGGTACGTCCGTACGCGGCGCCAGCCCGAGGCCGCGAAGAGGGCGTCGAATTCATCCAGATCACGTTCCATGCCGTTGGTCATGGCGAGCATGGCCATGTCCCCCCGGGAGGTGAAGTCGGGCTTGCCGATCTCACCGATGACCATCTCCACGACCAGTGCGCGCCCTCCCTCGTTCACCGCGGACCGGCAGTTGCGCAGGATGGTCGTGCACTGGTCGTCGTCCCAGTCGTGCAGGATCGTCTTCAGCAGGTAGAGGTCCGCGGGTGGGACCTCTTCGAAGAAATCGCCCGCCGTGGCGGAGAAGCGGGCGGACAGACCGTTCTTAGAAGCGTTCTGGCGGGCGCCCTCAACGCTGTGGGCCAGGTCGAGCACCTGTCCGAGCAGCTGGGAGTCGGCCGCCATCAACGCCAGGATGAAGTGACCGTCGGCACCGCCGACGTCGACGACGGTGGACACGCCGGTGGCGTCGAACGCGGCCACGGCGCCCTGCGCCACCACGCTGGACATGTCCCCCATCGCCTCGGCGAACCGCGCCGCTTCTTCTGCGTTCTCCGGCCGCGCGTAGTACTCCCAGATGTCCGCGCCCAACGCTTCCTTCGCCTGGCTGGCGCCCTGGCGCACCGCCTCGGGGAAGTGCGCCCAGGACTGCCAGTGCGCGTGTCCGGTCTGGACCAGCACCTGGTTGCGGAGGGAGCCCGGTACGCCCGTGCGCAGCAGCCGGCCTCGCCCGGTGAGCCCGAAGCGGCGGTTCCCTTCGTAGCTCAGCACGCCCAACGCGGAAGCCGCACGCATCAGGCGGTAGGTGGCCTGCGGATGGCTGCCCTCGCGTTCGGCCACCTCTTCGGCCGTCAAGGCGCCGTCGGCGAGGTGGTCGGGGATCTGCAGCACGGCCAGCGCGCGCAGGGTCTGGGCGATGACGAGGCCGCTGAGCATGTCGAGAACGGCGACGGCGTCCCCTCCGGCATCGCTGGGCGTGTCTTCGGTGCTGTGCGACATGTCTGCCATGACGGCCAAATTCCTTACTCGGTGTCCGGATCGATATCCGGGGCGGTTCGGGCCAACAGGAGAACTCGGGGAAACAGAAGAGCGGAGACCGGACGGATCACAGCTCACCCAGCCAGATCACTCCGGCGCACGCTCGCATCGCCGGGGGCACTTCAGCACAACACAGCCACGACAGGAGATCATCAGCCGGAATGGTTGCGATTCCGGGCAGGCCGCCGTCGAGGCCGGCGGCCTCCGCCAGGTGGCGCCGAAGGCGTTGAGGTCGTCGCCGGCGGCGAGCGGCGCCCCCGACAACGCCGGCGCCGCGCAGCCCGGCCCGGCCCGGCCCGGCCCGGCGACGGACGCCCGAGCCGGCCCCGGCCGACCGCCGCTCCCGTACGACTTCCGCAAGCCGACGCCATCGGCTCCGGCGGCCCGTTGGATAGCAACGCCCGCCAAGGATTGGATAGCGATAGTATCCAGCCAAGGGGGGCACATGAAGATCTCTGAACTCAGCGATCGGAGCGGGCTGCCGGTCCAGACGATCAAGTACTACATCCGGGAGGGGCTCCTTCCGAAGGGCACGGCCACCGCGGCGACCAGGGCGGAGTACGACGGCCGGCATCTCGATCGGCTCCGGCTGATCAAGGCCCTCCGGGAGGTGGGCGACCTGCCGATCGCGTCCGTCCAGCAGATCGTCGCGGCCGTCGACGACGAGGACATCCCGCTGCACCATCTGCTCGGCACGGCCCAGTACGCCCTGGGCCCCGGGGCCGAACCGCACCCCGAGGACCCCGACTGGCGGGCCGCGCGAGAGGACGTCGACGCGATCATCGCCGAGCTCGGCTGGCGGGTGCTGCCGGACGCCCCGACCCGTGACCTCCTCGCCCAGGCCTTCGTCGCCCTGCGCCGGCTCGGCCTGCCGATCGTCCTGAGCGACCTCCGCCCGTACATCGAGGCCGCCGAGCTCATCGCCGACCACGAGGTCGGCACGCTGTCGCTCGACGATGACCGCGAGAAGGCGGTGCAGACCGCCGTCGCCACCAACGTCCTGTACGAGCGGGTCCTCCTCGCCCTGCGCCGGATGGCCCAGGAGAACGCCTCGGCCCTCCGCTTCGACGACGAGGGTTAGGGTGCGCGCGGCCCGGCTGATCTCCCTCGTCCTCCTGCTGCAGAACCGGGAGTCGATGACCGCCAGCGAACTCGCGCGGCGGCTCGAGGTCTCCGAACGCACCATCGCCCGCGACATGCTGGCGCTCGCGGAGGCGGGCGTCCCGGTGTACGCCGACCGCGGCCGGGGCGGCGGCTACCGGCTGCTCGAGGGCTACCGCACCCGGCTCACCGGCCTGGGCCGGGCGGAGGCCGAGGCGCTGTTCCTGTCAGGGGTGCCCGGTCCGCTGCGCGACATGGGATTGGGCGACGCCGCGCTCGCCGCCCGGCTGAAGGTCTCGGCGGCACTGCTGCCCGAACTGCGCGACGCCTCCTCGACGGCCGCCCAGCGCTTCCACCTGGACGCCCCCGCGTGGTTCCGCGTCGCGGACCGCCCGCCCCTGCTGTCGGAGCTCTCCCAGGCCGTGTGGGACGACCGCGTCGTCTCGGCCCGCTACCGGCGCGGCGACCGGATCACCGACCACACCCTCGAGCCGTACGGCCTGGTGCTCAAGGCCGGCGTCTGGTACACCGTCGGCCGGGAGGTCGGCCGGGAGGTCGGCCGGGAGGTCGGCCGGGAGGTCGGCCGGGAGGTCGGCCGGGAGGTCGGCCGGGAGGTCGGCCGGGAGGTCGGCCGGGAGGTCGGCCGGGAGGTCGGCCGGGAGGTCGGCCTGGGTCGGTTGGCTGAAGAGAGCCCGGGTCGGCCGGCTGGGGAGACACGCGTCATGGACCGGTTCCTGGTGTTCCGCGTGGACCGTTTCGAGGACGTACGCCGCGACGAGGACGGCTTCGTCCGCGATGAGGACTTCGACCTGGCGGCGTTCTGGGACGAACGGGCAGAGGCCTTCGAGCGCTCGCTGCTCAGGACGCGCGCCACGCTCCGGCTGACACCCGCGGGGCTGCGGGTGCTGCGCCATGTCGCGGATCCCGCCGCGCTGCCCGACGCGATGGCCTCGGCGGGCGCCCCCGACGAGCAGGACCGGGTGACGGTGGTCCTGCCCGTCGAGTCGGTCGAGGTCGCCTACTCCCAGATCCTCCGCCTCGGCCCGGAGGCGGAGGTCCTCGACCCGCCCGAGCTGCGCGCCCTCCTGGCGGACGCCGCCGACCGCATGAACCGTCTGTACGACGCCCCCGACGGAACGCCTCGTGAAACGGAGTAGCGACGGGACGCCACCGGGGAGGATCCCTCGTGCCGATGAGGCGGAGAGCCCGGCGTCGGCCACGACCCGGCCTGCCCCGGGCCGATGGCCGATGCCGGACAACGTGCCTCAGCGGTAGCCGGCGTCGTCGGCGGGCCGGCCTGTCGCACCTCGGTGATCTACCCAGGCGTCCGGCCGCGTGCCGTCGGCGTCGGCGACGACCCGGGCCGATGGCCGATGCCGGACAAGGCGCCTCAGCGATAGCCGGTGTCGTCGGCGGGCCGGCCGGCCTCTCGTACCTCGGTGATGTACCGCCAGGCGTCCGGGCGGGTGCCGTCGGCGTCGGTGAAGCCGTAGACCTTCGCAAGCCCACCGCTGGAGAGCGTCTGCCCGCTCCACCGGCCGACGTCGGGGTCGGTGGCGAGCGCCGCGACGGCCCGGCCGACGTACGTCGGCGACTCGGAGACGCAGAAGTGCGGCTCCTTCGCGGTGGCGTCCCGCCAGTTCTCCTCGGTGATGCCGAAGATGTCGAGCATCGCCTCGGACCGCAGCCAGCCGGGCGTGACCGCGACCGCCGTGCCCCCGAACGGGCGCAGCTCCTCGGCCTGGGCCAGCGCCATCCGCTGCGCGGAGACCTTGACCAGGTCGTAGAAGAATCCGACGTCGGCGCGGTACGCCGCGTTGAACTCGGCCGTCCCGTCCGTCATCTCGACGACCAGGCCGCCCGGCCGGCGAATGAGCAGCGGCAGCGCGCAGTGGCTCGTGATGGCGTGCGTGTCGATGCCGAGCCGCAGCATCCGCAGCCCGTCCTCCAGCGAGTGCTCCCAGAGCCGTTGCCCGAACCTGAGGTACACGTCGCCGCCCCAGATGTCGTTGACGAGCACGTCGAGTCGCCCGTGTTCCCGGTCGATCCGCTCGACGAGGGCGCGTACCTGGTCGGGCTCCAGGTGATCCACGGCCACGGCGACGCCCTGGCCGCCCGCCGCCGTCACCAGCTCGGCCGTCTTCTCGATCGTCTCGGGCCGTCCCACCTCAGAACGCCGCTCGCGCGTCGTCCGTCCGGTGACGTACACGGTGGCGCCCGTCCTGCCGAGTTCGACGGCGATCGCCCGGCCCGCGCCCCGGGTGCCCCCGGCGACCAGTGCGACCTTCTCCTTGAACGTCATGCCTCTCCCCTTTCCGCGTGCCGGGGATGCTGGCAGTGAAAGCAGACACCTTGTGTCGTCTTTTCGTGGGGAATCATGAGGAGGTGGACTTCGAGACCGCCGCCGACCGGCTCTACGGTGTCCCCTCGTCCGAGTTCACCGCCACGCGGAAGCGGCTGGCCAGGGAACTGTCCCGGGAGGACGCCCGCCGCCTGACCGCGCTCCGCCGTCCGACGGTGTCGGCGTGGGCGGTGAACCAGCTGGTCCGCGACGGGGCGGTCGTGCCGCTGCTCGAGTTGGGTGAGCGGATGCGCGAGGCGTGGTCGTCCGGCGGCGACGTCGGCGAGCCGGAGCGCGAGCGCGGCCCCCTGGTGGACGGGCTGCTGCGCCGGGCGCGGGCGCTGGCCGAGGAGGCGGGCCGGCCGCTGGGCGAGGCCCAGGCCCGCGAGGTGGAGGACACCTTGCAGGCCGCCATCGCCGACCCTTCGGCGGCCGAGGCCGTACGGGCCGGGCGTCTGGAGCGCCCGTTGAGCCACGCCGGGTTCGGGCCGCTCGGCGCCGTCGCACCGTCGGTCACGCATCACAGGAAGGCGGCCGAGCCCAAGGAGGACCCGCGCATCCGCGCCCGGCGGCTGAAGGAAGAGGCACGGGCCGCCGCACGGCGGGCCGAGGAGGCCGAGCGTGCTCTCGCCGAGTGGCGGTCCGAGCGCGACGCCGCGCGGAAGGCTCTGGTCGATGCCGAACGGCGGCTGCGGGAGCTACGGGAGCAGGTGAAGGCCGCGGAGGCGGAGCACGCCGAGGCCGGCCGGCACGCCCAGGTCGCCGAACGCGAGTACGACCGCGCCGCGCGTACGGCCGAGGACGCCCGCCGCCGCGCCAACGAGGCCGAACACGCCGCGCACTGTTGAATCAACCGAGTGTCGCTGGCAGAGTAAGATCCACATAAATCCTGGAAGGGTGAGATGTGACCGACGTGCCCCGGCGTGGCCTGGCCGATGTGGACACGAATGTTCCCAATATCGCCCGAATGAACGATTACTTCCTCGGCGGGAAGGATAATTTCGCCGTCGACCGGAAGGCCGCGGACGAGTTGCTCGCGATCGCGCCCGAGATCAAGGACATGTCCGTGGAGAACCGGGCGTTCCTGGGGCGCGCGGTGCGGTTCCTCGCCGAGCAGGGCATCGAGCAGTTCATCGACGTCGGATCCGGGCTGCCCACGCAGCGCAACACTCATGAGGTCGCCCGGTCTGTAACGCCCGACGCGCGGATCGTCTACGTCGACAAGGACCCCGTCGTCCTCTCGCACGCGCGGGCGATCCTGGTCGACAACCCGCAGACGGCGGTCGTGGAGGGCGACGTCCTTCACCCGGAGGAGGTCCTCGCCGAGTGCCGGCGTCGCGAACTCATCGACCTCGAGCGTCCGGTGGCCATCGTGATCTGCGGCGCGCTGCACTTCATCCCGCATTCGGATGATCCGTTCAAGAGCGTCGCCTGGCTGCGTGACGCGATTCCGTCCGGGAGTCACCTGGCGATCTCTCACGTCGTCTTCGACACCCACCCGGACATCGTCGATCCGATCGAGGACATCTATCGGGCGATCCTGGAGCGGCCGGGCGAGAACGCCGCACGGACACGCGACCAGGTGCTGCCGTTCTTCGACGGCTTCGAACTGGTGGATCCCGGGCTCGTCTATCTCCGGGAGTGGCGCCCGGAGAACCCGTTGGAAGTGCGTTCGCCAGAGAAGGTGTGGATGCTGGCCGGCGTCGGGCGCAAGCCCTAGAGATGGGCTGTTAGCCCGGCCCTGGCCTCACAGCTCCTTGAGGATGCGGCCGAGGGTGTCACGGATGCGGGTGGCGGGCTCGGCGTCGATACACAACCGTTCCATCACCGCCAGATAATTATCCACATCGTCGCGCTTATCCAGATACAACGAACTGGTCAACTGCTCCAAATACACCACATCCGGCAAATCCGGCTCCGCGAACCGCAAAATACTGAACGGACCGCCCGCCGCCGCATGCCCACCCAGGTGGAACGGAACCACCTGCAGCGTCACGTGCGGCAACTCCGTCACCTCGATCAAATACTCCAGCTGACGCCGCATCACCGCAGCCCCACCCAACGGCCGCCGCAACGCCGCCTCATCCACCACCGCCCAAAAATGCGGCGGATCCTCCCCCCGCAACAACGACTGACGCCGCATCCGCAACCCCACACGCCGCTCGATCTCATGACCCGGCGCATCCGGATGCCCCAGCAACGTCACCGCCCGCGCATAATCCTCCGTCTGCAACAAACCAGGCACGAACTGCACCTCATACGACCGGATCCGAGAAGCCGCCTCCTCCAACCCGATGTACACCTCGAACCAGCCCGGCAGAATGTCCGAATACGAATGCCACCAACCCGGCTCATTCGCCCGCTCCGCCAACGCCAGCATCGCCGCACGCTCATCCTCCGAGCGCACCCCGTACAAGCTCAGCAGATCCGCAACATCACGCGCCCGGAACCGAACCCGCCCCAACTCCATCCGGCTGATCTTCGAATGCGACGCCCGGATCGCCTCACCGGCATCCTCACACGTGATCCCCCGCGCCTCACGCAACCGCCGCAACTGCGCCCCCAGCACAATACGCAGCACCGTCGGGCCACCACGATGATGACCGAACAAGCTGCTCACGGCCGTCTCGCCGTCAGGCTGAGAACCGATCATGTGCTCCCCTCAGAACACCGGAATCCGCCCAGTGTCCCACCGGGGGCGCCGATTGCAAAGCGGTCACGTCGAACGAGCATTGCGGGCGTCAAAGAAGCATGTGGTCGAAGTCTCCGTCCTTGGCGCCCTGGATGAAGGCGTCGATCTCGGCGCGCGTGTAGAGCAGCGCCGGGCCGTCCGGGAAGCGGGAGTTCCGTACGGCGATGGCGCCATCGGGCAGCTGCGCCAGCTCGACGCAGTTGCCGCTCGGGTTGCTGGCCCGGCTCTTGAGCCAGCTGACCTCCTTCAAGCAGGACGCCGACATTCCGTTGTAGGCCTGATACATCCTCGCCCCTCCACGCCTCTGTCGAGAATGCCCGGTCGCACCTGACGGCCGGACGCCGCTCCCCCCACACGCTGCACGCTCAGATGCACGTGCATTTGAGTGTGCAGCCGTGCTTGCATCTGCACGACTTGAGGAGCAAGATAGCGGAAGCGGCGCACCGGGCGCCCGGCGACGAACAGGACTTCCCCAGGGTTCGCAATGACCATGTCCCCCCTGCGAGAGACCACCGGCATCCCCCTGGCCCACCGAGGTTGGGATGACTGGCTGACGCGTCTCGACAACGCCCCGCACCAAGTTCCCGACCGCCCGTGGGTAGCCGCCCGGAACCTGCTCGCGGAGGCCGAGTCGCCGAAGATCGCGCGGGACGTCACGAAGACCACGTTGACGGAATGGAGCCTGGCGCAGTTCTACGACGACGCGTCCATCGTCGTCTCCGAACTCGTGACGAACGCGGTCCGCCACGGACTGCACTGCGGGGTCGGCTTCGAAGAGGCCCTCCGGCTCGTGCTGATCCGTTACCGCTGTCACCTCGTCTGCATGGTCACCGACCCGGCGGACCGCGCCCCGGCCATGCGGGAGCCCGACTACGTCGCCGAGACCGGGCGGGGCCTGCACATCATCGACGCCATCAGCCGGGCCTGGGGCTGGACCCCACTGCTGGGCGGCGGCAAGGCCGTCTGGGCCGCGTTCTCCATCACCTGACCGCCGCCACCCGCGCGTCACCGTCGTCCGGCCACATCACCGCTCGCGTACGACACCGCCGCGCGTCCGCGCCCTCCTCCACGCGTCACCGTCGTCTGGCCACATCACCCTCACCGTCTGCCCGTGTGTCACCGTGGCGAGGAGCCGGGATCGGTCATCCATTCCACGTGCCCGTCGGTGATCGCCAGCATTCGTTCGGCGGTGTCTCCCTGCCGCAGGCGTGCCGCGAAGGCGACCGGGCCGAGTTCTCGCGAGCCCTCGAGGGACAGGTGGAACAGCGCGTGCGTCCGGCCCACGGCCGCGATCGCCTCGTCGAAGCGGTCGCGGCGGTCCGCCGGGACGTGGATGCGCGTCGCGGCATGGAAGACGACGACCGGCGTTCCCGGCGGCACGTCCGCGACCAGGCGCGGGAGCACCTCCACGGCGTCACCCGCGATCGTCCGCGGCGGGTCGGCGGCGGCCGCTTCCAGGGCGGCGGCCTGCAGGTCCGCCTGTTCCCGGTTCTCCGGCCAGATCAGGGAGCGCAGCCACAGCCGCTCGTCCGGGTCGGTGACGTCGACGGGGTGCAGATCCACACCGACGCGCTCGGCGATGGCCGGAAGTGGGCCCAGATCCGGCGCCGGGCCGGTGCCCTCCCACCGGGAGCGGATCTCCAGCGGTGACGCCGGCGGCCCCCAGGTCCGGCCGCCGAGATCGTAGCGGTAGTCGTCGAACCGCAGCAGCAGGCCCGCGCTGCACCCGATCTCGATCAGTGTGACGGGCTCGTCGGTCATGCGGGCGACCGCGGCGAGTCCGAGGCGCAGGACCGTCGCCCGCTTGACGACGTTCGTCTGGACCATGCGGCGCCGCATCAGGGCGACGAGTTCCGGCCGCCGGGTGAGGCAGAAGTCGGTGAACGCCGGACCCGGATCGCCGTCCGGCCGCCGCGCGGACCCGGTCGAGGGATACCAGGCCGCCAGGTCGTGCGACGGGTCCCGGAGCAGCAACCAGTGCACCGCCGCGAACAGCAGGTTCGTGGGAAGCCGGCCGGCAGGGGCCTGCGCGGCGATCGCCAGCAGCCGCTCGTCCGCCGCGACGACCGTACCGAGCCGGCCGTAGAGCGGAGACGTGGGGAAGTGACGGGGTGCGTCCGCGAACAGACGGCTCAGGTCGTAGGCCATACGGGGATGCTGACGATGGCCATCGACATTGGTCAACATTGATTATCGTCAACAGCTTCCAGACGGGTGCGGCCCGCGAGCGTTCAACCGGCCCTTGAGAGTTGCCGGGCGTCCGGCACCGGTCACCGACCCGACGGTGGCGAAGAGTCTCCGGGACGAGTTCAACGGGACGCTTGAAATCATGGATGTCGGAGACAACGAACCGCAGGTAAGACCGGCCGGACGGCCGTGGTGGACGCTGGCGGTGGTCAGCGCGGCACAGCTGTTGGTGGTGCTGGACGGAACGATCGTGAACATCGCGCTGCCGTCGGCGCAGCGCGCGCTCGGGATGTCGGACGGGAACCGGCAGTGGACCATCACCGCGTACGCGTTGGCCTTCGGCGGGCTGCTGCTGATCGGCGGAAGGGTCAGCGGCGCGCTGGGGCACCGGCGCACATTCCTGATAGGGCTGCTGGGCTTCGCCGCCTCTTCCGCGGTGGGCGGCGCGGCGGTGGACCCGCCGATGCTGTTCGGGGCGCGGGCGGTTCAGGGAGGGTTCGCGGCGATGCTCGCTCCTGCCGGGCTGTCGCTGCTGACGACCACCTTCACCCAGGCGCGCGAGCGCGGCCGGGCGTTCGGAGTGTTCGCGGCGGTCGGCGCGGCGGGTTCGGCGGTCGGTCTGATCGCCGGTGGCCTGCTGACCGAGTACGTCGGTTGGCGGTGGTGCCTGTACATCAACGTGCCCATCGCGATGGCGGCCGTACTCGGCGTCGCGATGGTGCCGCCCGACCGGCCGATCGCCGCGCGGGGACGGCTGGATGTCGCCGGTGCGGTGTTGAGCCTGACGGGGTTCGCGGCGGTCGCGTACGGGTTCGGCCGGGCCGAATCGCTCGGGTGGGGATCGGTCGAGGTGCGGGCACTGCTGGTCGGTGGGGTGGTGCTGCTGGCGGCGTTCGTCGCCGTCGAGGCCCGCGCGGCACACCCCCTGCTGCCGATGCGGGTGCTGGTGCACCGCGTCCGCGCCGGGGCGTTCCTGGCCATCACCCTGATGTTCGTGGCGATGTTCGGGTTCTACCTGTTCATGAGCTACTACACCCAGGCCGTGCTGGGCTACTCCCCGGTCGAGGCCGGACTGACGCTGATCATCAACGCGCTCGCCACGCTGGCCGGGTCCATGCTCATCGCCGGGAAACTGCACGGCCGCGTCCAACCCGCGGCGCTGATCGTGCCGGGGCTGCTCGCCGCGGCCGCCGGAGTGCTGATCCTGACTCGCTTGACGGCCGGCAGCACGGATGTGTTCACGGTCTTCCTGGTGCCCGCGCTGGTGCTCACCGGGCTCGGCCTCGGTTGCGTCATGCCCCCGACCGCCAGCCTGGCCACCGCGCGGATGCGCGGGCACGACATCGGAGCCGCGGCGGCCGCTTACAACGCCGCCCAGCAGTTGGGGGCGGCGTTGGGCACCGCGCTGCTCAACACTCTGGCCTCCAGCGCGACCGCCGCCTTCCTGGCCACCCACCGAAACGCCCCGCCGAACGCGGCCGCCGTGCACGGCTACACCCTCGCCCTCACGGTCGCGTTCGCGATCCTGCTCGCCGCCGCGTGTCTCACCGCCCCGCTGATCATCACGCGGCGCGGCGGAAAAGACGCTCCAGTGCAGGAGCGGGCCATCACCTCGACCCGACACTGAACACGGCGTGCCCAGCCCCCTTAGGGCCTGCCTCAGCGTGACCCACTGCGCTCGAGGCAGGCCTTAGCGGGAATTCTCGGCCGGATGAGCCCACGGCCCCGTCTCGCACACCGCGTCGATCCGCGAGAATTCGAGCATGCGATTCGGCATCCTGGGCCCTCTGGAGGTCCGCGCCTCAGACGGCGTCCCGGTCGCGGTCGGCGGCCCGCGCGTACGCGCGCTGCTCGCCCTGCTGCTGCTCGACGCGGGCCGGGTGGTGACCGCCGAGCGCCTCATCGATGCCCTGTACGGCGAGGATCCCCCGGCCGGGGTCGCGAACGCCCTGCAGTCCCAGGTGTCGCGGCTGCGGCGTGGCCTCCGGGCCGCCGACCTGGTGGAGCTCCACCCGGCGGGGTACCGGCTCGCGGTCGAGCCGGACGACGTGGACGCCCTCCGTTTCGAACGGCTCGCCCGGGACGGCCGGCGCGCCCTGGCGGCCGGTGACCACGCCCGCGCCGCGGCCCTGCTGCGCGAGGGACTCGATCTCTGGCGTGGCCCGGCGCTGGCCGACGTGACCGCGGCGTCGTACGCCGAGGCGCAGGCCGTCCGGCTCGAAGAGCTGCGGCTGGGCGCCTTCGAGGACCACGCCGAGGCGCGGCTCGCGCTGGGAGGCCACCGCGACCTGGTGACCGGGCTCCAGGACCTCGTGGCGGCCCATCCCCTCCGGGAGCGCCTGCGCGGCCAGCTCATGCGCGCCCTGTACGGGGGTGGTCGGCAGGCCGAGGCGCTCGCGGTGTTCGAGGACGCGCGGCGCACGCTCGCCGACGAACTGGGCGCCGACCCTTCGCCGGAGCTGGTCCAGATCCACCTCGCCATCCTCCGGGCCGATCCCGCGCTGACCGTCACCCCTCCCCGGGAACGCGAATCGGCCTCTTCGGCCCGAAGTTCGCTGGCCTCCCAGCTCACCAGCTTCGTCGGGCGCCAGGAGGAACTCGCCCGCGTCGGCGGGCTGCTCGCGGCCGAACGCCTCGTCACGCTCGTCGGGCCAGGTGGCACCGGGAAGACCCGCCTGGCGATCGAGGCGGGCGGCCGCGTGCCGGGCGAGGTCCGCTTCGTCGACCTCGCCGTGATCGAGAGCCGCGCCGAAGACGGGACCGGCCCGGACGGCACGGTGGCCCAGACGGTCATCGACGCGCTGGGAATCCGGGAGGCCGGCCGGCTGCCCGCCGCACCGGGCTCGCACCCCGACCCGGCCGGACGGCTCGTCGAGGCACTCACCGACCGGGACCTTCTGCTGATCCTGGACAACTGCGAGCACGTGATCGACGATGCGGCCGGGCTCGTGCACCGGCTGCTCGGCGCCTGTCCCGGCCTGCGGGTGCTGGCGACCAGCCGGGAGGCCCTCGGAATCACCGGTGAGGCGCTGTGCCCGCTCACTCCGCTCGCGGTCCCCCCGCCCGGCACGGATCCGGCCGGCGCGCTCGGCTATCCGGCGGTGCGGCTGTTCGCCGACCGGGCGTCCGCCGTACGCCCCGACCTGGAGCTCGACGCCCCGGCCGTCGCCACCATGGTGCGCGTCTGCGACGCGCTCGACGGGCTGCCGCTCGCGATCGAGCTGGCGGCGGCGCGGCTGCGCACGCTCACCGTCGAGGAGGTCGCCGCGCGCCTCGGGACGGCGCCCGGGCAGTACGACCGGTTCCGGCTGCTGTCGCGGGGCGACCGTACGAAGGCCCCTCGCCACCGCACCCTGCGCGCCGTCGTGCAGTGGAGCTGGGATCTGCTCGGGGACGACGAACGCCTGGTCGCCCGGCGGCTGACCGTGTTCGCGGGCGGCGCGACCCCGCGCGCTGCGGCGCGGGTCTGCGACCTCTCCGAGGAGGAGGCCGACGACCTGCTCACCGACCTCGCCGACAAGTCCCTCGTCGAGGGCGACGGCGGGCGGTACCGCATGCTCGACACCATCCGTGAGTACTGCGCCGAGCGGCTGGCCGAGGCCGGCGAGACGGAGACGGCACGCGCCGCGCACGCCGCGTACTTCCTCGAGCTGGCCGAGACCGCCGAACCCCACCTGCGCCGGGCCGAGCAGCTTGAGTGGCTGGCCCCGCTGAACGCCGAACGCGGCAACCTCCTGGCGGCGCTCCGCGTGCTCGTCGGCACGGACCACGCCCGGGCCCTGCGGATGCTCGCGGCGATGTCGGCCTACTGGTGGCTGCGCGGGCTGCGCAGCGAGGGCGCCACGACCGCCACCGAGCTGCTCGCCCTGATGGGCTCCGAACCGCCGGCCGGTATGGATGAGGAGTACGCGCTGTGCGTCATGATCGCCCTGCACGGCGGCGGCGACGACCCGGCTCTCGACGGCTACCGGCGCCGCATCGATTCGATCATGGCGGACCTGGGCTCGGACCGGCCGACGCTACGGCCGATGTCCACCCTGCTCTGGGCGCTGAACTCCGGTCCCTCCGAGGCCAACATCGAGCTGCAGGAGGCACGGATGGGCCGGGACCCGTGGTCCGGTGCCCTCCGCCACTTCGGAAGCGGCTATCAGCTGCTGTTCGCCGGCGACCTCACCGGGGCCGACACCGAGTTCTCCCGGGGAGAGGCGGGCTTTCGCGCGCTGGGCGATCGCTGGGGGCTGTCGGCGATGCTGGCGGAGCGAGGTCGCATCGCCACGGCGCACGGTGACTGGGAGAGGGCGCAGGCGCTGATCGACGAGGCCGTCGAGCACATCCGGCAACTGGACTCCGCCGAGGACATGGCGGACTGCCTGTGGCTGATCGCCGAGATCCGGCTGCGCCGCGGCGATCTCGACGGCGCCCGGGAGAGCTTCGAGCACGCACAGGTGCTGGCCCGCCGGGCGGGCGGGGCGGAGAAGATCTCCGACACGCTCGTCGGCCTGGGAGAGGTCGCCCGCCTGCGTGGTGAGCTGACGGAGGCACGCCGCCACTATGAGGCCGCGCTGAGCCGATGCACGGCGGATGCGTTCGCGATCCGCTACACGCGGGCGATGGCGTTGATCGGGCTCGGCCGGCTCGCCGAGGCGGAGGGTGACGCCGTCGAGGCCGAGGCACGCTGCCGTCAGGCGATCGCCGTCGGCCTCGACAAAGGGGACATCCGGCTCCTGGCCCACGCCGCCGAGGCCCTGGCCGGAGCGATCGTGCTCCAGGGCGATGGCACGCGGGCCGCTCTCCTTCTCGGAGCCGGGGCCGCGCTGCGCGGTATCTCCCTGGCGGGCGATCCCGACGTCGCCCGCGCGGCCGGCCGGGCGCGGGACCTCATCGGCGCCGAGGCCGTCGTCACCGCCCGGGAACGCGGCGCGGCCATGTCCCGGGACGAGGTGCTCGCCCTGCTCACCGCCGCGTAAACGGCGCGGCCGACCACGTGGCACGACGAGACGGTCCCCTGCTCATCTCCTCGTAGACAGCGCGACGCGGCCCGTGTCGATTACCCGGCAGGTCATCGACGCGCTGCCACCACGAATGCTGGGCTACCGCCCGTACGAGCCGCACGGCGTGAAGCGGGAGGACGGGATGGACGAGGTGATCATCGGCGTGGTCGCCGTGCTCTTCGGCGGGATGGGCATTTACGGCCTGATCGCGCCGACCGCGCTCCTGGCGCCGTTCGGCACTCTGGTGCGCTCGGCGGATGGACGCAACGAGGTGCGCGCGGTGTACGGCGGGTTCGGGGTCGCGGTCGCCCTGACGCTCGTGCTCGCCCTCCTGGACGACGGGCTGCGGGCCGGCCTGGTCCTCGGCGTGGCGCTGGCCCTCGCGGGCATGGCGGGCGGCCGGATCATCTCGTTCGCGGTCGAACGACCGGCCGGTTTCTTTCCAACCGTCTTCTACCTGCTCGTGGAAGCGGTCCTGGCCGCCGCGCTGGCGACCGCCCGTTGATCTGGGTCCGTGCTCTCGGCGCCTGCCGAGAGGCCGGAAAACAGTAAAGGTCTGAGCACCATATGGTGATCAGACCTTCAACCTGCGTAGTCCCGACCGGATTTGAACCGGCGTTACCGCCTTGAGAGGGCGGCGTCCTAGGCCACTAGACGACGGGACCTCATGTCTCGCTCGCTTGGGTCTCCCTCGCGGGCGACGCCCAGCTTAGCGGACGTTCTCCCCTTGCACGAACCGGGCGTCGACCCGGGCCGTACATGAGAAGTGGGTCGCTTCCGATGTCACCGGAGGACCCTGCCGACTCGCCGGGGCCGAACCTCGTCCCCGCCTGCCGACTCCTCAACTGTACCGGGTGATCACAACGACGCCAAACCGCGCTCGGCGGGATGGAGCGGGATCATCCGCCGACCAGCGGGACGAGCTTGAGGAAGACGATCTCCGTGTCGGCGCCGAGCTCGACGACCTCGTCGAGATCGTCGGCCTGGCGGTCGCCGACGAGCAGGATGAAGCCGTTCCGGCCGAAGGCGCGCTCGGCGAGGTCGGCCTGCCGCTCCGCGTCGATGCGCCTCGCCTCGCGCAGGAGGTAGCCGTTCAGCTCCGCCTCCGCGTCGTCGGGCCGTACGAGGCCGTGGAAGTGGCGCGACGGCCGCGCGTTGTGCCGAGCCACCTCTTCGCGCACCCGCGTCCGGATCAGGTCGCGCACCGTGATCTGGTCCGGCAGGTCGGGCAGCGACATCTCGTCGAGGCGCCGCCCCGTCGCGGTCTCGTCCCGGACGATCACGCTCGCCATCACGCGCTCCGCTCGATCTGCCGGAGGATGTCCGGGTCGGTGATCTCCGCGTCGTCGGCCAGCAGGAACGCCTTGCTGAGGATCAACGACAGCCGCTCGTCCTCGAAGGGGAGGAACAGCCCGTCCCCCGCGGCGCCGCGGGACGAGGGGACGATGCACAGGTAGGCGTCGTCCGGCTCCATGAGGATGTTGGCCGAGCCCAGATGGATCTTGTACGTGCGCCGGGAGCCCCGTACGCGCAGGAACCGCCCGCCCAGCTCGACGCGGTCGGCGATCCTGGTGCGGGGCAGCAGCCGGGCCAGCGCGTCGCGGCGGACCTCGGCGGAGGCGCTGAGATCCCCGAAACCGGCCCGGTGCCAGTAGTCGCGGTACCGGTCCTCTCCCCGGTCGGTCCACTCCGGGTCGGCGGCGATCGACGTCACCCCGACGAACAGGTCCACATCGCGCATGACCTCGCTGAACACGGTCGGCGGCACGTCCTCCAGCGCCGCCTCGCGCCAGCCGTCGTCCGTACGCCGCTCGAACCGGACCTGGTCGGTCGAGGCCAGCTCGTCCTGCCAGGCCGGATCGACGTACTCCACGAAGAGGCGCCCGCGCCAGCGCCGGCCGGGGAGCACACGCGTCGCCTCGCCTTCGTACCCGCCGTCCCAGGGCCCGAGCATCCCCGCCTGCCAGCCGCGCGCCTTGAACAGCGCGTAGAGCCGCCGGTACCGCAGGATGTGCGCGGCGAACCGGTTGGAATAGACCCGGGTCTCCCGTTCGGCCGGAGTGAGCAGGTAGATCTCCCGGAACGCCTGCTTGAACGGCTGGCGCAGGTGACGCTCGGTCAACTGGTCGCGCCACGCCCGGATCTCGCCGGGCATCGCGCGGACGGGATGCCACAGCCGGATCACGGCGTCCTCCCCCACCGCGGCCCACGGCTCACCGGCCGCGTCGACGAAACGCCGGCCGCCCTCGACCGGCAGGCCGGCACGCCACTCGCCGGGCGCGACCTCGACCTCCCAGATCAGGCGTTCGGTGAGGGGACGGCCGAGCGGGTGCTCGGCCTGCTCCACGCGCCACCGGCCGTAGGTCTGCCCGGACTCGGCGAGCAGCGCGCCTTCCAGTGCCCGGGTGAGCGTCGTGAGGTGCGCTCGGGTGCGCTTGACGAGCTCCCGCAGCTCCTTGAGCCGCGCCGTGTGGTCGCGCCGGACCGCCGCGGGCACACCGCGCAGATCGTTCCCGTCGCGACGGTGCCAGGTCAGCGTCGCGTCCTCGCCGACCGTGATCCGCGCCTCGTACTCCCCGACCGTGCTGCGGTGCACGCCGTCCGGCCCGAACCCGAGGTCGGGCAGCCGGAAGGCGACCTCGGTGCGGTCGGCGAGCGCGGCGTCGATCCGCTTGAGGTTCCGGTCGAGCTGCTTGGGCACTCCGGCATGGCGGACGATCCCGCGCACGGCCCGCAGCGCGGCCGCCGCCTCCGGCGTCGGAAACTCCTGCGCCGACCGGGCGACCTCGAACACCAGCGCCTGCGACGGGAGCGTACGGGCCGCCGACGGGGCGACCGCGACGGCCGGCAGCAGCCGGTCGAGCAGCTCGGGTAGCCAGGTCTCGTCGCGGAGCAGGGCGACCCGGACCGCCCGGCCGAGCACCGCAACCTCGTCGGCCGTGAACGCCTTGTCCGCGGCGTAGGGGATCTCACCGGCCTGGATCGCGGCGGCCCGTACGACGGCGGTCTCGAGCACGGTCCGCGCGAACCCGGCGTACGCCGAATCCGCCAGCCGCTCCCAGTCGTCCCCGCTCGGCGGCTCGTTGTAGAGCCTGGCTCGGATCACGTCCAAGGACTGACGCGTCGCGCCGTCGAGCCCCTCGGTCAGCGCCTCCTCGGCCGCGACGACCGGCCCGGGCGGCGTCTCGGCGGCCGGCGCCGGCTCCCCGCCGGATTCCGGTCCGGCGCTGGGTTCCAGCGAGCCGGATTCCGCTCCGGAGCCGGATTCCGGCGTGGACTCCCCCAGGTGGACGGAGATGAGGGTTCGCAACGACATACGGGTGATCTTGGCACGCGGTAACGACAGAATTCCCCGTCCCCGGGGGCAGGCGCGGGCCAGAGCGCGCCGGGAGCGGCTGCGGGCCGGAACCCCGTCGGAAGCATGTGCCGGACGGGACGCGTCGGGACGGGCGCGGGCTGCCGAGCGCCGGAACAGGTGCGGGCCCGAAGCGCGGGCAGTAGGCGCGGGCCAGGAGCATGGGGAGGAGTGCGGGTTGTGGCGGGAGCGGGTACGAGCGGGCGGGCCGGGGGCCGGCGGGCGGGAGCGGGCGGGGCGGGGCGTCGTCCCGCCGAACGCCCCGCCGGAGCGGAGCGTTCGGCGCGGAGATCGTCGAGGTGCCGGCCTCAGGCGGCGCGCTTCCAGCGCCACCGGCCGTTCGAGTACTTGACGCACCGGTACCTCTTGTGGGTCTTCACCGCGTACCCGTAGCGGCCGTGCGCGGCCTTCGGGCAGTACGAGCCGGGCGTCACGCACGTCCAGTGCTTGGTGTGGGGGACCTGCTGGGCGTGACACCGCGCGGCGCTGTCGGCGCTGACGCCGGATCCCTGGATGCCCGCCTCGGCGGTCCTGCCGACGGCGAGGCCGCCGGCCAGCACCGCGACCGAGACGGCGGTCGCCGCGATTCTCCCGTGCATTCGTCTCCTCATGAGCGTAAAAGCGGGGCAACACGCAGTTTCTACGCTCGATCGACAGTTAACGGGTGCATCTGGCCGAACACGGACCGCGCGTGAACCGATCGCCCGGTTCGGGGGTCCACACGGCCGATGTCGCACCGGACGAGACAGGGATCCGTACGGCAGGCGTCGCGCCGGACGAGGCACGGGTCCGTACAGCCGACGTCGTCCGGGGCGAGGGCACAGGTCCGTACGGCCAACGTCGTATCGGACGAGGCAGGGGTCCGTACGGCCGGCTTCCTGTCATGAGAGACAGAGTCTGCTCCCGGGATGGCGAGGATGCCGTGACCAGCCCGAACTCTTCCGGTCAGGAGTTCGTCTCCCCTATGTCCTCGCATACCGCGAGGGAACCCACCATGGGGAGGTGGATCGCGTGACCGTACAGGCACCCTGGCCGATCCTTCGGCAGGGCAGCACGGGGCCGGACGTCACCGCACTGCAGTACCTGCTTCGGGGCGCCCGGGACCAGTGGCGCGGGCTCGCGGCCGACGGGGTCTTCGGACCGGCCACGGACAGCATCGTCCGGGCGTTCCAGGACGTCGCTGGTCTGACCGTCGACGGAGTCGTCGGCGCCGCGACCTGGGAGAAGCTGACCGACGGACAGACGATCGGCTCGACCGTCCGCGAGGGCGACCAGGGCGAATACGTCGAGGCGGCCCAGACCGAGCTGGTCAAACACGGCGACCTGAAGTCCTCCGCCCAGGTCGACGGCGTCTTCGGCCCCGGCACCGACACCGCGGCCCGGCGGTTCCAGGAGCGGGTGGGCCTGACGGTCGACGGGGTCGTGGGCCCGGCCACCTGGAGGCAGCTGATCTCCCGCTCCGGGAGCTGATCGGCCCGCGGAGCACACCGGCGGGTGAATGAACCGACGGCCGCATGACCACCGGTCATGCGGCCGTCGGGGCCGGAGCGCGTCGCGTCACTCGGGGAAGCCGCGGAAGACGCCGTCCTCGTCCGCGTTGTCGGCGAACTCGAAGAAGTCCATGTTGCCGATGTGCACGTTCACCTCGATCGAGGGGAGCTCGGCCGGGACGACGCGCATCGTACGGCCGTACTCCTCGTTCCACTCGTTGAGATCGACGAGAGCGATGGGCATCTCGGGTGATCTGATCGTGGTCTCGTCGACCACCGCCAGCAGCGACGACTCGTAATCGTCCGTGAGCAGCCCGACGACCTGCTCGACCGGCAACTCCCGATAGGCCACATCGTCGACGAACTCCACACCGTTCATGTAATCCTCGAGGTAGCCGTCCTCGTCGGGCTCTCCGATCGCCGCCCTGACGGCTTCCCACGCACCCTGGTCGGAGAAGTCGGTACGCACCACCAGCATGCATTCGGTCGACGGCAACGTCCTTGGCAACGTGCGCTCCTTCAGGCTTTCGATGATCTTGATGCATCGTCCCACCGCCGCCATGCCGTTCCAGAGTCATCTCGCCCGGTCCCCGACGGCGTCGTCCGCATGTTCCGGGAGGGGTTCGCCCCTGACGCGCCCGGCCCCATCTTCCGTATCCGCGTCGACGAGGCCACCCGGATGGCACGACTGCGAACCCCGGACGGCGACGTCATCGAATGGTGGGAGGCTCCCAACGAGGCCGGCGGCGCATGCGTCTACCTCCGCGGGCTCCCAGCTGAGGGCGGGAAAGAGAGTGGAGCCTGGAAAGCGACAGCGCCGAGACCCCGCTGCCGGGAGCGCCTCCGATGCATCTCGTGGTCGAGGAGACCCCGCGCTCGGGTCGCTGGTTCGTGGGCGTACATGTACGTGGGGCAGAAGCGGCCACCGTACGACTCGGTTTCGAAGACGGCCGGCGGCATGATCTGACGCTGCAGCCGAACGGGCACGCCCTGGACCTCATCCCATGGACTTCGGACGCTCAGGCATGGCCGTCCGAAGCCCTCGTCCTGGACGAACAGGGAGCGATCACCGAGCGTTTTCCCTGGGACCCTGCCACACACGGCCTGCTCTCCGATAAAGAGGAAACGACCCCCTCGATCAGGTCTTTATTGTTCGTCGGCGAGCCGTTTTCAATGGACCGGAACGCCTCGAGTGCCCAGAAACGACGAAAGCGGAGGTCTCCGTGAGACTCCCGCCGAGGTCAGCGTGACGTCCACTCATGAGACCATTCAGGCCTGCACGGAAAGCACACGTCCTGACCTGCGATTCCTTCCGCGGTGGGCATGAAATCAGTACCTGCCACGACGTGCATTATGGTCGACCCGGCCAGATCGATATTCGTCACCGGTCTACCTAAAATGACCGATAGTATTAACATCGCTACCCGTCAACGGCAAGATAACGCCACGTCACCTACTCGGTCAGGTGACGTATGTCCGTCGGATCGGAGCGATGTGGGTTGTTCGCACGCCAGAGGATGTCCTCTCTTCCCGTTGCTGCAGGCAAGTCTGCGCGGCTGGCGGGACTACTACTGCGACAGCGAAGACCGTTGGCTTCAATGTGCTCGGTACAAACAGGCACTCACGGGCGAACCCGTGCCGATCGCGCTACTGCCCAACGGGAAGCACGCGCAGCATCTCGACCAGTTCGGCTCGGCCCCACTCGCGCAGGAACCGCCATCACAACCGGCACCGGCTCGACAGTTCGATCCGTCACGGGCACCGACCCGACCACCTGAGCCGTCACCGCATTCATGGGCTCCGCAGCCTTGGGAAAACCCACCCGCGCGATCGCGACGCGACGAACCCGCGCGCCGCTGGTGGACACGACTCGCCGATTGGATGAAAGGTCCCGCATGAGCAGCTACTGGCCTTGGTGGGCCGGGGCCGTCGGGCTCGCCCTCGTCACCATCAACTACACCCTCACCACTGATTCGTCCTTCGGGGTGTCCTCGGCGTGGGATCGCGTCTTGCACTGGCGCGCCGAACGCCGCCTCGAACGGCTGGATGCCGAGTTCACCGACGAGCGTGAACTTGTCGCCGCGCTGGCCGCCGCCACCGCCGAACACTTCGGGACCCCTCCGGAAACGCCCACCCCTCACGCCGCCGCCTCCGCGAGCGCGCCGGCTCCCGGCCATGACGTTGAGCCGGCGGTGAGAGAAAGCGCCTCGGTCGCGAGCCGGCGTTCGACACCGGTGGTCGCCCAGGCCGCTTTCCTGATATCGATCTTCGTCGGCGGTTGGGTGGCGGCCGTCACCACCGGCCGATTCAAACTCCGCTCGGACATGGGCGATGGTTTCCGCCAGATCGTCACCGCCGACCCTGCCGTCATGTTCGGTGTGTTGTTCCTCGGCGGTGTACTCGTCGGCTTCGGTACCCGCCTCGCGGGAGGATGCAGTTCCGGCCACGGCCTCAACGGCTGCGGCCGGCTGCGGCCGGTCAGCATCCTCGCGACCGCCGTGTTCTTCGGCACAGCCGTCCTAGTGTCGTTCCTGCTGTGGAAGGTGATCTGATGCGAACCCGTGGCGGAATCCTCATGGCGAACGTCATCGCCGGCCTGGCCCTCGGCTTCATCGTCGCCAACATCGGCTTCGGCGACTACGCCCAACTCAACCGCATGTTCACCTTCCAAGATCTGCGCATGTTCTTCGCCTTCGCCGGCGCCGTAGCGATCATCGTGGTGGTCTTCGCCCTCATCGGGGTCCGCCGCACACCGGGACGCATCCACGCAGGCGTCATACCGGGCGCAGTACTGTTCGGCACCGGCTGGGCGATCTCGGGTGGATGCCCGGCGATCCCGATCGTCCAGGTCGCCACCGGATATCTCCCCGCCCTCGTGACGATCGCCGGCGTCGCCGTCGGCATCTGGCTCTGCCGCTGGGCCAACGCGAAATTCTTCCACCTCGACCGCGGCTCCTGCGGGCTGTAGGACGGCCCAACAAAGCGGTCGCCGGCAAAAGCCTTACTGGATGGCCCCCTCGGCCGAGGGGGCCATCCAGTAAGGGCGTCACATAGGCGAGCGCGGCCTCGTCGAGGGCGATGATGGTCTTGGCGTCGCGGGCATCACACCGACCGGTCAGTCCGGCTGCAACCGCCGCCTGTCGCTGACCTCAGTCCCAGGTCAGGAGCCGGTAGTGCAGCCCACCTCGCTTACCCCACAGCTTCCCGCCGACAAGCGACTGGAACTGCTGGAGCGCGACGAGGACGGCTACGTGCCGCACTCCTACGAACAACTCTCCGCCGCGCCGTACTTGGCCCACGCCTACGTTGGGCACATGAGGAATAGGCGGCACCGGGAGCGTTCGGGCAGCCGGCGACGCCGAACCGCCTCTGTACCGGGTGCTCAGGATCTGGTCGTCCAGACCGATGTGTTGATTGCAGGTCTGTTCTCCGCCAAACGCAAGGACCACGCTCAGCTCATGGATGCGCTGGCCGCCGAGGTGACCTCAAGCGGCGGCCGGGTCGTCGGGCGATTCGTACAGCGTCGGGGAATCTCGGGCGGAAAGAAGGGCAATGCGCCGGGCGGGCAAGCGAACATGGATCGCCCCTACTCGGCACGGACGCTCATGAGTACAGGAAAGATCAAGGAGATCGCAGCGGCCCGCGCGATGACCGGCGCAGGCGCTGTCGTGTTCTTCAACGAACTGACCAGCAGACAACGGACCGCGTTGACTGAGATCATCGGGTGCTCGGCCCTGAGTCGCTGTGACCTGAACCGCGTCGAGGAGCCTCCGACGGCCAAGTCCGCCGGTCGCGCATAGGCGCGCGACCTGTTCCCAATGCGTTCCCAGGCAGCCCTAGAGACGACAAAAGCGGGGGTCTCGATGAGACTCCCGCCGAGGTCAGCGACTTGCTGGGGTACCAGGACTCGAACCTAGACTAACTGAACCAGAATCAGTCGTGCTGCCGATTACACCATACCCCACTGGCCTGCGGATCTTCCGATCTCCAGCGCCTCGGAAAGTTTAGCGGACGTTCGCGGGTGCTCGCGAACTAGATCCGCCGAGGCGTGGCGTCCCGCTGCGGCCGGCAGGGGCGGGATGCCTGTTCTGTTCCGGAGCGTACCGCGCGGTTACGCTCCCAGATGTGGATCAAACGGGCGGGTTGACGCGTGGTACTGCGACCTGGGTTCTGTACGCGGTGCTGAGCTGTATGGGGTTCCTGCTCAACGGCATTGGGGCGGTGCTGGCGCCGCTGCAGAAGGACCTGGGGGTCGACCGGGGCCAGGTGGCCTTCTATCCGACGCTCTTCGCGGTGGGGCTGCTCGTGGTCGGGCTGGTGGGCGCTCCTCTGGTGGGCCGTGTCGGACGGGCGGTGGCGTTGCGCGCATCGATCGGCGGGATGATCGCGGGTGGTCTGCTGCTGGCCACGCCCGTGCGGGTCCTGACGATGGCCGGGGTGTTGCTCCTCGGCGTCGGCGGGGCGCTGCTCATTCAGCTGATTCCGGCGCTGCTGGGCGCGCTGCACCCGCACGCTCCGGCCGCCGCGGTCGGCGAGGCGAACGGCCTGGCGAGCGCGGCGTCCGTGCTGGCGCCGCTGGCGGTGGCCGGTGCGCTGGCGGGCGGTCTCGGCTGGCGGGCCGGTTACCTGGCGGCTCCGCTGGTGTTGCTCGCGGTCGTCGCGCTCTTTGCTTGGCACGTTCCAATGCCTGATGCGGCCGAGCCGCACGATGACACGCCGATCGGTTCGAGAGCCGCGTTGGTCGGGCCGTGGATCGAGGTGCTGCTCGCGGTCAGCGTGGAGTTCTGCATGGTGTTCTGGGCCGCGTCGGCGGTCGGCGACTGGCATCACGCGTCGGCGGGGCTGGCTCCGGCGGTCGCCTCGTTGTTCCTGGTCGGCATGGCCGTGGGGCGCTCCTTCGCGGTGCCGGTCAGCCGCCGGCTGCGCGGGCACCGGCCGCTGATGCTGACCTGCGTGGCCGTCGCGGGCGGCGGCTTCGCGCTGTTCTGGGCGGCTCCCTCGCTGCCGCTGTCCGGCGCCGGGCTCGCCGTGGCGGGGCTGGGCGTCGCGCTGCTCTACCCGGCCACCGTGAGCCGTACGGTGGCCGCGTGGCCGCACGCTCCGGACAAGGCGGCGGCACGGGCCGCCATGGCCTCCGGTCTGGCGATCGGCGGCGCGCCGTTCCTCCTCGCCCGGCTCTCCGACACGGTCAGCCTGCGCACGGCCTATCTGATCGTCCCGGCACTGCTGATCGCCCTCGCGGTGCGCTCCGTGGCCGCACGGGCCTAGCGGGTAGGCAGCGGCGCGTCGGGCGATTCCAGGAGGTGTCGGCACGGCCCGGGGGCGTGGACGGTCATCGGTGTGAGACCGGCCATGCCCCGTCGGCGCCGGGCTACTCCGCCGTCAGCCGGTCGAGTGCCGTACGGACGCGGGCGAGCGTACGGTCGCGGCCGATGATCTGCAGCGACTCGAAGAGCGGCAGGCCGACCGTACGGCCCGTGACGGCCACGCGGATCGGGGCCTGCGCCTTGCCGAGCTTCAGCCCGTACCGGGCGCCGATCTCCTCGGCCCGCGCCTTGAGCTCTTCGGCCGTCCACTCCGCGTCCTGGAACGCCTCCAGCGCGCCCCGGAGGATGTCCGCGGCGGGCTCCTTCATCGCCTTGTTCCACGATGCCTCGTCGATCACCGGCTCGTCGAGGAACGCGAAGTCGACCATCGCCGTGATCTCCGAGAGCACCGCGACGCGCGTCTGCGCCAGCGGCGCGAGCTTCGCGAACACCTCCGGGTCGTACTGCTCGGGCGACCACGGCGTGTGCGGCTCGCGCAGCCAGGGCGCGCACCGCTCGGTGAAGTCCTCGACCGCCAGCGCCCGGATGTACTCGCCGTTGAACGCGCGCAGCTTCTTGACGTCGAAGAACGCCGGGGAGGTGTTGACGTCGTCCAGCCGGAACTCCTCCTCGACCACGCTCCACGGGACGATCTCGCGGTCGCCGGAGGGCGCCCAGCCCAGCAGCATGAGGTAGTTGCGCATGGCCTCGGCGAGGAAGCCCTCGGCCTGGTAGTCCTCCAGCGCCACCTTGTCCCGGCGCTTGGACAGCTTCTGGCGCTTCTCGTTCACGATGACCGGGACGTGCGCCCACGTGGGCGGCTGCGCGCCGAGGGCCTCCCACAGCAGCTGCTGCTTCGGCGTGTTCGACAGGTGCTCGTCGCCGCGGATGACGTGGGTGATGCCCTGGACCATGTCGTCGACGACGTTGGCGAGCATGAACAGCACCGAGCCGTCCGCGCGCGCGATGACGAAGTCCTCGATCGTGGCGTTCTCGAACGCGGGCTTGCCGCGGATCAGGTCGACGACGATCGTCGTGCCCTCGTCCGGAGTGCGGAAGCGCAGCGCGCGCCCGGGGCCCGCCTCCAGGCCGCGGTCGCGGCAGAAGCCGTCGTAGCCGCGGTGGGAGTCACCGGTCCGCGCGATCACGTCGTCGCGCGTGCAGTCGCAGAAGTACGCGCGGCCGGCGGCGCGCAGCCGCTCGACGGCCTCGCGGTGCTTGTCGGCGTTGGCCGACTGGAAGTACGGCCCTTCGTACTCGTTCTCGTCGATGCCCAGCCAGGCGAGGGCGCGGATGATCCCCTCGGTCCACTCCGGGCGGTTGCGCGAGGCGTCGGTGTCCTCGATGCGCAGAACCAGCGAACCGCCCGCCTGCTTGGCGAAGACCCAGTTGAACAGCGCCGAGCGCGCTCCCCCGACGTGGAACATGCCGGTGGGCGACGGCGCGAACCGGGCTCTGATGGTGCCGGAGGCGTGCTCCGGGGAAGAAGGGTCAGTCACGGGACACCACTGTATTGCTGAGCGTGCCGATGTTCTCGATCGTTACGGCCACCTCGTCGTCCACCTGCAGCGGCCCGACGCCCTCCGGTGTGCCGGTGAGGATGACGTCGCCGGGCAGCAGGGTCATGATCTGGCTGACGTACTCGATCAGCTCTGGGATGCCGTGGAGGAGCTGCTTCGTGCTGGACGACTGGCGGGTCTCGCCGTTCACCGTGGTGGTGATGGCCAGGTCGGACGGGTCGAGCTCCGTCTCGATCCACGGGCCGAGCGGGCAGAAGGTGTCGAAGCCCTTGGCCCGCGTCCACTGTCCGTCGCGCTGCTGAAGGTCGCGCGCCGTGACGTCGTTGGCGCAGGTGTAGCCGAGGATGACGTCGGCCACCCGGGACGCCGGAACGTCGCGGCACAGCCGGCCGATGACGACGGCCAGCTCGCCCTCGAAGTCGACGCGCTCGGACAGGCTCGGGTAGACGATGGTCTCGCGGTGGCCGATCACGGCCGTGGACGGCTTCATGAAGACGACCGGCTCGGCCGGTGGTTCGCCGCCCATCTCACGGGCGTGCTCGGCGTAGTTCTTACCGATCGCGACGACCTTGCTCGGCAGGATCGGCGCCGTCAACCGCACGTCGGCCAGTTGGTGGCGCTCCCCGGTGAGCTGGATCTCACCGAACGGGTGGGCGGCGATGGTGGCGATGGTCTCATCGTCCTCGACCACGCCGAACGACAGGCCGCCGTCTTTGGTGAACCTCGCGATACGCACGTTACGAGGCTATCGTCTTTCCTCGGTCACTCTTCGCGATCGTGTGGCGCTCAGCGGGCGACGAACGCGCAGGGTGTTCCGTTGAGTCGGCAGTCGGTCGGCATCGACGGCGTGCCGGAGCCGCCGAAACGGACCTCGAGCGTCGCTCCGGGGGCGATCGGCCGTGCCGTCGCCGTACCGGTGAGGGTCGTGTCCTCGCCCTGCCGCTGGAGGACCGCGTCCCAGGTGTTGTGGATGTTGGCCCCTGGATACCGGAAGGACAGCGACCAGGACCGCATCGGCTGGGCCCCTTGGTTGGCGATCGTGACGGTGCCCTCGAAGTAGCCCGCGTCGCGCTCGACGGTGCGGTACGCGATCTGCGCCCCGGGAGGGGCGGGCTGGCGGACAGGCGGCGCGCATGACTTGCCCCCGCACGGGGCGGGATGCTTGGCGCCACCGGCGAACCCGCCGTACACCAGCAGGAATCCGGCGCCCATGAGAACAGCGCCCGCGAGGATGACGCCCACCCAGAGCGCGCGGGAGAGCGGTCTCCTCCCGGCCACGGGGGGTGCCACCGGCGGGTGCGGGCCGCCCGGCGGGTACGGGCCGCCCGGCGGCACGGGGATGCTCTCCTCCACGGTCGCCGGCGCGGCGTACGGTCGCGGCAGCGGGATGACGGGGTGCACCTGCACGTCCGTCGCCGGGACGGGCCGCGTGGCGCCCGCCTGCCTCCCGCCCGCCTCCACCGGCGCGCCGGCCTCCGAGCGCCCGGCCACCGACGGCGAGTCGGCTTCCAGGAAAGGCCCGGGAGGTGGATCCGCCGACGCCCCGGCCTCGTCCATGCGTGCCCCTGCCTCGGTCGTCGCGTCGGCCGTTGTCGATGCTCCGGCCGGCGTCGGCGTGCCGGTCGGCACCGATCCCCCGGTCGGGCCCGGAGCGTCCGTCGAGGCGCCGGCCTCGGTCCGAGGGGTGGCCGACGACGATGCGCCGGTCGTGGCGGGCTGCTCCGTAGACACCGATGATCTCGCTTCAATGGGAGTGTCGGCCGACGACGATGCCCCGGTCACCGTCGGCCGATCCGTGGTCGCTGATGCCGCCGCCTCGGTCGATGCGTCGGCGGGAGAGTACGCCTCGGCCTCGGTCGGCGGGTTCGCGGTCGTGGCGGGCCCGGCGCCGGCGGACGCGTCGGGGTCCGTGGACGGCGTTGCCTCCGGGGATCGGGCCGCCGGAGGGACGCCTTCCGGGCGCCATGGGGTGCCGACCGGAATCTCGTCGGTCACCCGCAGATGCGCGGGGACGTCCCTGTCGTCCCGTTCACCCGCCATACCCGTCGCCATGACGCCCTTTCCTACCTCGCCTACCCGTTCCGACGATCGGCGGGCCCGGTTGGTTCGGAACGTACGAGTGCCCGCGCGATCGAACTTCGCGCGGGCACTCATCGACGCGGTCAGGGTCAGGAGTCGAGCGGCCGGTCGAGGGCGCGGCAGGCGGCGAGCCGCTGCTGCCGTTCCAGCATCGCGGTGATCGACCGGACCGCCTCAGGACGCCTGGTCCGGCTGGCGTCGGCCAGCCAGTGGCTGGCCTCGGCGATCAGCCGCAGCTCGGCGTCGCGGTCGTACCGGAGCGAGCTCGGCGTACGTCGCTTGGGGGGCATGAGGCCTCTCAATCGCCGATGATCTTGTCGAAGAACATGAAGGCGCCGGCGAAGGCGACCACTCCGGCCACCACCGATGAGGCGAGCCGCCGGTCACCGAGGAAGGTGAGCGCGCCGGCCAGGACGGCGATGACGACGGAGCACAGCGCGATCAGGCCCGTGCGGACGGACAGATGCGATCCGCGCGGGGTCACGGATTCACCTGTGCCCATGCCGTCGTTCCTATGGTCACTTCGCCCGAAGGCACGTAGAGTCATGGGTGTCTTGACCTCCTTAGGGTCGGGACGTAGCGATTGCTGACGGCCTCCTGTTCCCGCAGGGGGCCGTCGCCTTTTCTGCGGCGACGACCTTGGCCGTACGTGGAGAAGTGTGGCGCTTAATGACCTTCGTCCGCCACCGATTCTCCAACCTCGCGAAAGTTTCCTGCGTCTCGCAAGTCCGTTCACAGGGGCACGAAACGCGGAACCACGTCCCTACCTGGGATCATCTTAGAAGAACAGAATTAGATTCCGAACGGTTTCATCGCCGAGAGCGAACAGCTCTTTACGATCATGACACTGCCTCATATTCGGCGAAATCCCGACATACCACCGATCTGCACGCCCATTTTGACCGTTCATTTGCACGTGCATTAGAACGTTCCCCTTCATTCGCACCCGCACTCCGCAGGACATACGGGACGACACGCGGCGCGCCAAAGCGCCCCCGGTGAGGCCGGTCGAGCGCGCCGCGAGAGGATCTACTCATGAGCGTGGTGAAGATCAACGTGCTGACCGTGCCGGAGCCGATGAAGGAAGAGCTGGAGCGCCGGTTCGCCGGGCGCGCCGGGCTGGTCGAGGAGGCCGACGGCTTCGAGGGGTTCGAGCTGCTGCGCCCGGTCGAGGGCACGGACCGCTACCTCGTCTACACGCGCTGGCGAAGCGAAGAGGACTTCCAGCGCTGGACGGAGAGCCGGGCGTTCGCGGAGGGACACGCCCAGGCCGCAGCCGACGCGGGCCACGGGCACGGACATGGACACGGGCACGGCGGTCCGGCGGCGAGCGGCGCCGAGCTCTGGTCGTTCGAGGTCGTCGAGCGGGCCGCCCCGAAGGAGTGAGAGCCCGCGCGGAATGGGCGCCGGATCGCGAGCCCGGCAGTCCATTCCGCGCCGGGCTCTAGGGCCTGTCTCGGAGTCCCCGTCCGTAGCGAGCGGTGTCCAGGTGGTGCCTCGCAAGGCGGAGGAGGGAGTCAGCCTGGTGTTGGCTGGCGACCGACGACAACGCGGCGAGGCGCCGCCTGGACACCGCGCAGTAGGACAGCGGACTTCGAGACAGGCCCTAGCCCGCCCGGCCGGGTGTCAGGACGGGTCGTAGCCCGCGCGCAGCAGGCAGTAGGTCACCGACTGCGCGAGCGCGTCCCACGAGGCGGCGATGACGTTGTCCTCGACGCCGACCGTGCCCCACTCGCCCGTGGCGTCGCTCGACTCGATGAGCACCCGGGTCCGCGCGTCGGTGCCGTGGGCGCCCTCCAGGATCCGGACCTTGTAGTCGACGAGCTCCAGGCCCGACAGCTCGGGATAGATCCGTTCCAAGGCCAGCCGCAGGGCACGGTCCAGGGCGTTGACCGGGCCGTTGCCCTCGCCGGTGGCGACGATCCGCTCCCCCTTGGCGTGCAGCTTGACCGTCGCCTCGCTGACCATCGTGCCGTCGGGCCGGCGCTCGACGATCGTGCGCCAGGACTCCACGTCGAAGTAGCGGGTGCCCGCGCCGTCGAGCTCCTCGCGCAGCAGCAGCTCGAACGACGCGTCCGCCGCCTCGAAGGTGTACCCCGCCGACTCCAGCTCCTTGACCCGGTCCACGACCTGGCGGGCCTTGTCACCGGTCAGCTCGTACCCGAGCTCCCGGCCCTTCAGCTCCACCGACGCCCGGCCGGCCATGCTGGAGATCAGCATGCGCATGTCGTTGCCGACCAGCTCCGGGTCGATGTGCTGATAGAGCATCGGGTCGACCTTGACGGCCGAGGCGTGCAGGCCCGCCTTGTGGGCGAACGCCGACATGCCGACGTACGGCTGCTGGGAGCCCGGCGCGACGTTCGTCACCTCCGAGACGGCGTGCGCGATGCGCGTCATCTCGCGCAGCTCGACGCCGAGGTCGTAGCCGCGCTTGAGCTGGAGGTTGCCGACGACCGTGAAGAGGTTCGCGTTGCCGCTGCGCTCGCCGTACCCGTTGGCGCAGCCCTGTACGTGCGTCGCCCCGGCCTTCACGGCGGCGAGGGTGTTGGCCACCGCGCAGCCGCTGTCGTCGTGGCAGTGGATGCCCAGGCGCGCGCCTGAGGCCACGACCTCGGCGACCACGTCGGCCAGCTCGTCGGGCAGCATCCCGCCGTTGGTGTCGCACAGCGCGATGACGTCGGCACCCGCCTCGGCCGCCGTCCGTACGACCTCGAGGGCGTATTTCGGGTTCGAGCGATAGCCGTCGAAGAAGTGCTCGGCGTCGAGGAAGACCCTCTGGCCCTCCGCATGCAGGTGGGAGACCGTGTCGCGGATCATCGCGAGGTTCTCCTCCAGCGTCGTGCGGAGGGCCAGTTCGACGTGCCGGTCGTGACTCTTGGCGACAAGGGTCACGACGGGCGCGCCGGATTCGCGCAGCGCGGCCACAAGAGGGTCGTCCGCGGCCTTCGCACCGGCCCGGCGGGTCGCGCCGAACGCGGCGAGCTGCGCGTTCTTCAGGTCGAGCTCGGTCTGAGCTCGCCGGAAGAATTCTGTGTCCTTGGGATTGGCGCCGGGCCAGCCGCCTTCGATGAAGCCGACCCCCAGCTCGTCGAGGCGGCGCGCGATGATCAGCTTGTCCGCCACGGTGAGGTTGAGGCCCTCCTGCTGGGCCCCGTCGCGCAACGTCGTGTCATAGACGTGGAAGCCGTCATCACGCATGAGTGCTGTCCTCTTTGTGTCTGGAATGTGCGGCGCCGCCGGAAAACAAAATGACCCCTCACGGGACGTGAGAGGTCTGCGCGCCGGCGGTGTGTGAACGTCTAGGTGCCGGCGCGCCAGCCGATAATCACCAGGCTGATGCGCATGATGGCACCGAGTCTGCCACACGCTCGCGCCGATGGACACATCCATCTCACCATCCGAGACACACCTCGACCACCAGTGCAGTAGCGAGGGGTTTGCGGCCACGAATCGATCCAACGATCGGCCGAATCACCTGCACACGGAGACTTTGTCGACTACTCTCCGCCACCATATGGATACTTTGCATTACTATCGAGAACTCGGCGAACGCTGGCCGGACCGCAAGATCGAGATCATCGGCGGCCGAATCGTGGTTAGAGAAGGACCTACCATTGATCATGCTGAGGTCATCTTTCAGCTGCTGCTCCAACTGATGCCGTTCGTCGCTGAACGCGCATGGGAGATCTGGCAGGACGTCGCGCTCTTCCTCGGTCCGCAGGTCGACCGATACCGCCCCGATCTGCTCGTCGTGCCGCCGGATCCGCCCAAGTGGGGCGACGACCACGTCTTCGGCAACGCCACCCACCTCGTCGTCGAAGTCGTCTCCAAGAGCAGTGTCCGCGACGACCACGAGATCAAGCCCCGGACCTGCGCGCGCGGCGGAGTCCCGCTGTACCTCGTGGTCGACGCCTTCGCGGGCAAGGCACGGCTGCTGAGCCGCCCTGGCAAGGACGGGTACGGGCACGAGGTGGACGTGAAGCTCGGCGAGCCGCTGGATCTCCCGGCCCCCTGGGAGCTCACCCTCGACACCGCCCCGCTGACGGCGTGATCGAACCGGCGCCCTGCACGTCCCCACGTGCGACATCGGCGGGTCGCTGACCTGATCGAGGGCGCGTCTCCCGGTGGGAGGCGCGCCCTCGCCGTGTCCGGCGTCAGGCGAGCTTGTGGATCCAGCCGTACGGGTCGGGGCGGTCGCCGTACTGGATGCCGACGAGCTCCTCGCGGAGGCGCATCGTGACCGGGCCGGGCTCGCCGGAGCCGACGAGCCACTCGTCCTTGGCGCTCTTGACCCGGCCGACCGGCGTGATCACTGCGGCGGTGCCGCACGCGAAGACCTCGGTGAGTTCGCCGGAGGCGTTGCCCTCCCGCCACTGATCCGTGGAGATGCGCCCCTCTGAGGCCGGGACGCCGAGGTCGGGGGCGAGCTTGAGCAGGGAGTCACGCGTGATGCCGGGGAGCAGCGTGCCGGTGAGGCCGGGCGTCATGACGCGGGCGTCCGCGCCGGAGCCGTACACGAAGAAGAGGTTCATGCCGCCCATCTCCTCGACCCAGCGGTGCTCGTTCGCGTCGAGCCACACGACCTGGTCGCAGCCCTCCTGGACGGCCTGGGCCTGGGCGACGAACGCGGCGGCGTAGTTGCCGCCGCACTTGGCGGCGCCGGTGCCGCCGGGGGCGGCCCGGGTGTACTCCTCCGACAGCCAGACCGACACCGGCTTGATCCCGCCGGTGAAGTACGACCCGGACGGCGAGGCGATGACGATGAACAGGTACGACGAGGACGGGCTGTTCACACCGAGGCCGCGCTGGGTCGCGATGATGAAGGGACGCAGGTAGAGGCTGTGCCCCTCCTGGGCCGGCACCCAGTCGCGATCGGCGTCGACCAGCAGCTCCAGGGACCGGACGAACGTCTCCTCCGGGAGCGTCGGCATCGCCATCCGCTCGCAGGAGGCGTTGAAGCGCGTGGCGTTCGCGTACGGGCGGAAGGCGACAATCGACTCGTCGGCCCGGCGGTAGGCCTTCAGACCCTCGAACAGCTCCTGGGCGTAGTGGAAGACCGCGGTCGCCGGATCGAGCGTCAACGGGGCGTACGCCTCAAGGCGCGCGTCATGCCAGCCGTGCTCCGCGTCCCACCGAATGGTGATCATGTGGTCCGTGAAGGTCTGGCCGAAGCCCGGGTTCTCCAGCAGTCGTTCGCGCTCGTCCGCCGGCGTGCGGTGGTCGGAGAGCCGGATGTCGAACTCGATGGTCATCTGACGTCCTCTCGCGGTGCGGCCTCTTCGCCGCTCCGTACTCATTGTCGCCTTTTGTCGCCTTCAAGTCTCCTTTGCTCACGGCAGCCCAAAACGGGCGCGCCGTGGGGCGCGCCCGGAGGGTTTCCCTGGGGAAAGGCGCGCCCTAGCCGGATACTCGCTCGGCGATGTCGTCGCCCGCCTCGCGCGTGGATCGCGCGGCCCAGGCGCCCTGGCGCTCGATGAGGTCGTCGGCGACGGCCTGCTCCACCTTGCGGGCCTCGGCGGCCAGGCCGAGGTGGTCGAGGAGCAGGGCGACGGAGAGGATGGTCGCGGTCGGGTCGGCCTTGCCCTGACCCGCGATGTCGGGGGCGCTGCCGTGGACCGGCTCGAACATGCTCGGCGCCGCACCCGTGGGGTTGATGTTGCCGCTGGCGGCCAGGCCGATGCCGCCGGCCACCGCCGCGCCCAGGTCGGTGATGATGTCGCCGAACAGGTTGTCGGTGACGATCACGTCATAGCGCTCGGGCTGCGTCACGAAGAACATCGTGGCGGCGTCGACGTGGGAGTAGTCGACCTCGATGTCCGGGTAGTCCTTCGCCACGGCGTCGACCGTGCGCGACCACAGGTCGCCCGCGTAGACCAGGACGTTGTTCTTGTGGACGAGGGTGAGCTTCTTGCGCGGGCGGCGGGCCGCCTGCTCGAAGGCGTAACGCACGACGCGCTCGACGCCGAACGCGGTGTTGAGGCTCTCCTGCGTCGCGACCTCGTGCGGCGTGCCCTTGCGGAGCACCCCGCCCGCACCGGCGTACAGGCTCTCGGTGCCCTCCCGCACGACCAGCATGTCGATGTCCTCGGGCCGGGTGTCGGCGAGCGGCGTCACCACGCCCGGGTAGAGCCGGACCGGGCGCAGGTTGACGAAGTGGTCGAGCTCGAACCGCAGCCGGAGCAGCAGGCCGCGCTCCAGCACGCCGCTGGGCACGGTCGGGTCGCCGATGGCGCCCAGCAGGATGGCGTCGTGCTCGCGGATCTCCGCCAGCGCGGAGTCCGGAAGCGTCTCGCCGGTCTTGTGCCAGTGGGTCGCGCCGAGGTCGTACGCCGTCTGCTCGATCTTGAGGCCGAGCGCGTCGAGGACCTTGAGGCCCTCGGCGACGACCTCGGGGCCGATGCCGTCGCCCGGAACGACGGCCAGGCGGATGCTGCGGGAAGCCATGCCTGTACCTTAGCGGGTCGTCTCATCCCATGAGAAGTCGTCTCAAATTATGGGCGTTTTCCGCCCATGCCCTGGATGCCGCCGTACGACCCCGGCGCGCCGTACGGCCCGGGGACGTTGCCGGCTCCGGCGATGGCCCGGTCGAACACCAGGGCGCGTGCGGTCGCCAGGCCTGTGGCCAGCGCGCCCAGGACGACCGCGTCGTCGCCGAGTGGGGACACCTCGACGCGCGGTGGCCCGAGGGGCGTCATGGTCTCGAGCCGGTCGCGCACCTCGTCGAGCAGGACGTCGGCGCCGTGACCGCCGATGCCGCCGCCGAGGACGATCAGCTCGGGGTCGAACAGCGCGATCACCCCGGCCAGCGCGTGGGCGACGTGGTCGGCCTCTCGCGCCACCGCCTGGACCGCCGTCGGCTCGCCGTCGCGCGCCTCGTCGAACACCCGCTTGGCGGTGATCTCTCCGGTCATGCCGAGCCGCCGGGCCGTGGCGACCACCCCGGTCGCCGAGGCGACCGCCTCGAGCATGCCGTGCCGCCGGGAGTCCGCCACGCGGGCGACCGGGTCGGCCTCCCCCATCGGCAGGAACGCGATCTCGCCGGCCGCGCCGCGCGCGCCGCGGTACAGGCGGCCGTCGATGATGATCCCCATGCCGATGCCGGTGCCGATCGACACGTAGACGAAGTGCCGCAGCCCGGCGCCGAGCCCGTAGCCCTGCTCGCCGAGCGCGGCCAGGGCGATGTCGTTCTCGATCGCGAACGGCGCGGGCAACCGCTCGGCGAGCTTCGCGGTGACGCCCGGGGTGTTCCAGCCGGGGATGTTCGGCGCGAGATGAAGGCGTTCGTTCTCGACGTCGTGCACGCCGGGCGTGCCGAGCACGATGTTGGTGATCTCCCCGCCGGCCGCCGCGGCGAGGCCGTCGACGATCTCGCTGAGCTGGCCGATCAGCTCGGTCGCGCCTCCGGCCCGCGCGGGGACGTCCTCCCGTACGACGATCTCGCCGCCGAGGTCGACCAGGGCGGCGCGCACCCACTGGCGGCCGACGTCGATGCCGATGACCCACCCGGCCTCCGGCCGGATCTCATAGAGCAGCGCCGCCCGCCCGGCGTTGCCGGTCCGGTGGCCGACCGGACGGACCAGCCCGGCCCGCTCCAGGTCGGCCAAGGCCAGCGAGATCGTGGGCTTGGACAGCCCGGTCTCCTCGGCGAGCTGCGGTCGTGACACCGGCCCGAGCAGCCGGATCCGCTCGTACACCGCACGCTCGTTCATGATGCGCAACACGCTGGTGGTGTTGGCCGTCTCCCCGCCGCTGGGCACGTTCATCCTCTCGCCGTACGCTGCACAACAGAGTGTCACATGCGATCGAGGACTTGATTTGTTAGGGAGGCTCTCTTACATTCTCCCCAAACGCCGCTGACCAGGCAGGAAGCCGAGATAGCGCCACGAAAGGGAGTGGAGACCATGACGTCTCCCACGGCACCGGGGTTCGAGCGACGCCTCGGGCTGTTCCAGGCCACCACCGTCAACATGACCCAGATGTGCGGCATCGGGCCGTTCGTCACGATCCCCGCCATGATCAGCGCCCTGCAGGGCCCGCAGGCCATGTTCGGCTGGCTGATCGGGGCGATCATCGCGGTCGCGGACGGCCTCGTGTGGGCCGAGCTCGGCGCCGCGATGCCCGGCGCCGGCGGAACGTACCTCTACCTGCGTGAGGCGTTCCAGTACCGTACGGGCCGCCTGATGCCATTCCTGTTCGTCTGGTCGGCGGTGCTGTTCATCCCGCTGATCATGTCGACCGGGGTGATCGGGCTGGTGCAGTACGCCGGGTACCTGTGGCCCGCGCTCGTCCACGGCAAGGGCCTGTCGACCCTCGGCCACGTGGTCGGGGTCGGCGTCGTCGGCCTGGTCGTCCTCGCGCTGTACCGGCGGATCGGCGACATCGGGAAGATGACCTCGATCTTCTTCGTCGTCATGCTGGTCTCGGTGCTCGGCGTGATCGTCGCGGCGTTCACCCACTTCCACTCCGACCTGGCCTTCGGCTTCCCGCACGACTCGGGCTCGAAGTTCTTCAGCGGCCTGGGCGCGGGCCTGGTCATCGCGATCTACGACTACCTCGGCTACAACACCAGCGCCTACCTCGGCGCGGAGGTGCGCGACCCGGGACGGGTGATCCCCCGCTCGATCATCTACGCCATCCTCGGCATCATGGGGCTGTACTTCCTGCTCCAGATGGGCGTGCTCGGGGTCGTGCCCTGGCAGGAGGCGAAGGACTCCAGCTCCGTGGCCTCCCTGGTGCTGGAACGCACCTGGGGTAAGGGCGTCGCTCAGGTCTTCACGGTAGGGATCATCATCACGGCGTTCGCGTCGATCTTCGCCGGGCTGCTCGGCGGCTCGCGCGTGCCCTACAACGCGGCGCGCGACAAGGTCTTCCTCCCGTGGTTCCGGCGGCTGCACCCGCGTCTGCACTTCCCCACCGTCGGCCTGTACGCGATGGGCGTCGTCACGGCGATCGGCTCGCTGTTCACCCTCACCGACGTGATCAGCATGCTCACCGCGGTGTTCGTGCTCGTGCAGTCGGTGGCCCAGATCGCCGCCGTCACCGTGCTGCGGATCCGCCGGCCGGACATGCCCCGCCCGTACAAGATGTGGCTGTACCCGCTGCCCAGCCTCGTCGCCCTCGCCGGCTGGATCTACATCTACCAGGCGGCCGGGCTCAAGCCGATCCTGCTCTCGGTGGCCTGGCTCGCCGCCGGCGTCATCGCCTACCTGGCCTGGGCCCGCGCCGAGGGGGCCTGGCCGTTCGGTCACGAGGAGATCCACGAGGGCTTCGCCGAGCATCCCGGGCAGGCCTCCGCATGACGATGGACGGTACGTCGGTCGGCGAGTTCGTGCTCGGGATCGACTTCGGGGGGACCAAGGTGGCGCTCGCGACGGCGAGCGCCACCGGAGAACCGGTGAAACGCACGCGCCTGGCGACACACGCCGCCGACGGCGCCAAGGAGGTGGTGCGCCGGGTACTCGACGCGGCGCACGACCTCATCGCGGGCACGCCCGGCCGCCTCGTCGCGGCCGGCGTGTCCACGTTCGGGGTGATCCGCGAGGGCCGGGTGCGCCTCGCGCCCAACGTCCCCGGCTGGGAGGACCTCCCGCTGCCCGCCCTGCTCCAGGACGGACTCGGCGTCCCCGCGGTCCACGTCGACAACGACGTCAACGCGGCGGCCGTCGCCGAACTGCGCTGGGGCCGGCTCCAGGGGACCGACGTGGGCCTCTACGTCAACCTGGGCACCGGCACCGGCGCGGCCATCGTGGTGGGCGGCAAGGTCGTCCCCGGCACGCACGGCGCGGCCGGCGAGATCGGGTACCTGCTGCGCGAGCCCGGCGAGCCTGGCTACACGGACGGGCGCGCGCCGCTCGAGGAGTACACCTCCGGGAGCGGGCTGGCAGCCCGCGGATCCGCGCTGCTCGGCGAGCAGATCACGGCCGAGGAACTCTTCGCCCGGGGGGACGAGCCCGCGGTGAAGGCGCTGCTCGACGACGCCGGCGCGGCGGTGGGGATGGCGGTGGCCAACCTGACGATCTTCCTCGACCCCGAACGCGTCGTCGTCGGCGGCGGGATGGCCGAGGTGTTCCTGCCCGCCCTCCGCGCCGCGATCGCCCGCGCGACGCCGTTCCCGCCGCCGGTCGACGCCGCGCGCTTCGTCGACGACGCCGCGCTGATCGGCGCCCTCGCCCTCGGCGTCGAGGCCTCCTGACCCGGCCCGGTCGCGTACGGCCGGCGCGGGCCGGTTCCTTGCGGGCACCTGCCACCGACGCGCTCCGGCCGCCGCGGTCGGCGAGGCGAACGGCCTGGCGCGCGGCGACCGGCCTCATACGGCGGACGCGGGCCGGTTCCTTACGGACACCTGCCACCGACGCGCTCCGGCCGCCGCGGTCGGCGAGGCGAACGGCCTGGCGCGCGGCGACCGGCCTCATACGGCGGACGCGGGCCGGTCTCCTACGGGATCACGCGCCTACGGGCGCTCGCGGAAGGGCGGGCGCCCGTAGGGCGAAGGATCAACGACCGGCGGCGCCGCCGTTGTCACGGCGGTCCAGCGCGGTCTGAACGGCTCGGGCAGCCTCTTCGGCGACCTCGTCGGCGGGGGTCCAGGCGGGAGTGGCATCCATGGGATTCGTCTCCGTAAAAGGTGTCAAGGACGGATCAAATGGGACTCACGGCCAGCGGCGGACTCCGCGGCGGGTCGCCGGCCTGCCCAAGATCAGGCCCCGCCGCGGCAGCGAAGAATGAGTACGAAGCGCCGCATGACCTTTTCGACGCTACCCGCCGATCCCCATTCTGTCTCGCCTCTCGGCCGGGAATCTCACATATCAAGACGCTTTACCGAGCAGGCGCCCAGGACCTCGTCTTTCTTCGGGTCCTCCCTCGACGAAGAATCTTCCTTTCAGGCCGGCCGGGCCTCATGGTCGAGGTCGACGCGACGTCCCTGGTCGGCGCCTATCTCCTCGGTGATCGCGTCGACGAGATCGGGAGTGAGCGCCGAGTCGACGGTCAGCGCGATCAGAGCCCGGCCGCCCTTCTCGTGCCGGCCCACCTGCATCCCGGCGATGTTGACGCCCGCGTCGCCGAGCAGCCGGCCCACCACGCCGACCATCCCGGGCCGGTCGGTGTAGGTGAAGAAGCCCATGTGCGCGGCCGGCGCGATCTCCATGACGTAGCCGTTCACCTCGACGATCCGCTCGACGTGCCGTGGCCCGCTCAGCGTCCCGGACACCGACACGGTCGCGCCGTCGGCCATCGTGCCGCGCAGCGTCAGGAGGTTGCGCCAGTCGGGGCTCTCCTCGCTCGTGGTCAGCGTCACCTCGACGCCCCGGGCGCGCGACAGCAGGGGCGCGTTGACGTACGTCACCGCCTCCTCGACCACGTCCGTGAACGCGCCCTTCAGCGCGGCCAGCTCCAGCACCTTCACGTCGTGCCGGGTGATCTCACCGCGCGCCTCCACCTCGAGGCGTACGGGCAGACCGCCGGCGAGCGCGGTGAAGATCCGTCCGAGCTTCTCCGCGAGCGGCAGCGCGGGTTTGACGTCCTCGGCGACGACCCCGCCGCGGACGTTGACCGCGTCCGGCACGAACTCGCCCGCGAGCGCCAGCCGCACCGAACGCGCCACCTGGGTGCCCGCCTTCTCCTGTGCCTCGTGGGTGCTCGCCCCGAGGTGCGGGGTGACCACGACGTTGTCGTGCTGGAAGAGCGGGCTGTCCGTGCACGGCTCGGTGCCGAACACGTCCAGGGCCGCTCCCGCGACGCGTCTCTCCTTGAGTGCCAGGTCGAGGGCGTTCACGATGCCGCCCCGGGCGGCGTTGACGATCCGTACGGACGGCTTGACGAGCCGCAGCTCCCGGTCGCCGATGAGGCCGATCGTCTCAGGGGTCTTCGGCAGGTGCACGGAGATGAAGTCGCTGGCGCGCAGCAGCTCGTCGAGCGGGACGAGCCGCGCGCCGAGCTGCGCCGCACGCGCCGCCTGGACGTACGGGTCGAAGGCGATGACCTGCATGCCAAAGGCCGCGAGCCGCTGCGCGACGAGCACGCCGATGCGGCCGAGGCCGAGGATCCCCATGGTCTTGTCCTGCAGTTCCACCCCCGTGTACGCGGCGCGTCGCCACTCGCCGCGCTGGAGGGCGGCGTGCGCCTGCGGAACGTTCCGGGCGGTCCCCAGCAGCAGCGCGATCGCGTGCTCGGCCGCGGTGACGATGTTCGAGGTCGGCGCGTTGACGACCATGACGCCGGCCCGGGTCGCCGCCTCGACGTCGACGTTGTCGAGGCCGACGCCGGCGCGGGCGACGACGCGCAGCCGGGGCGCGGCGGCCAGCACGGCGGCGTCGACCGTCGTCGCGCTGCGGACGATCAGGGCGTCCGCGTCGGCCACCGCGGCGACGAGCGCGGCGCGATCGGCGCCGTCGACGCGGCGGAGCTCGAAGTCGGGCTCCAGCAGCGCCAGACCGGCGGGCGAGAGCTCTTCGGCGATCAGGACCACAGGCCTTCTCACGGGCACGACCCCCTGCGCAGGTTGCACGGTACGGGGACGCGATCCGCCCGAGGCGTGACCCTCGCCCTCCGCGACTTTAGTAATGCCCGGTGTATCCGCCAATGAGATCTGGTGAATAGGCGTTGCCTTGGCCGGGTTCGGCCCATCAGGTGTCCCGCACGCACTAATGTCGGGCGCATGGCAAACGGAAACCCGACGCTGGCGGACGTGCTCGCCACGCGCGGTGAACCTGAGGAAATCCTGCGCGCGCTCGTGGACGGCGGGGTCCTCATCGTGACCAACCCGGACGGCTCCGTCCTGGTGGGACAGCTCGAGGATGAGACCGTCGCGCTCGCCGCGTTCACCCGCCCCGAGGCGTACAGCGAGAAGTCCGAAAGCGAAGAGTTTCAGCACGCCGACGCCGCCCTCCTGCTGGAGATCGCCCGCAGTGGCGAGGTCCAGGCCCTGGTGATCGACCCGGAGAGCGACGACGCCGCTCTGATCCCGTTCAGCGACGTGCAGGGCTACCTCGTCACCCAGGGCATGGGCGTCGACGAGGACGTCGAGGTGGCATTCCGCGCCAGCGAGCACGAGCTCGTCCCGCACCTCAAGGAAGGCGTCGCCGAGCGGCTGCCGGACTTCCCCGCGGTCGAGCGCGTGTGGATCTCCGATGTCCGGATGCCGAGCGGCGTCGAGGGCATCATGCTGCACGTCGTCATCTCCGAGGGCGCCGACCCGCAGCTCGCCAATGATCTTCTCCAGGCCACGATGGAGAAGCTGCCGGCCAGTGACGTTCCGGTGTTCGCGCACGTCGCGGACGACGAGAGCGAGGAGTTCCTCGCCGAGATGGACGCCGCCGTCGTACGCCGCTGAGCCCTTCCTCAGCCGTGGGCTCCCGGCCGGACGAGACCGTTCTCATAGGCGTACACCACCGCGTGAACGCGATCGCGCAGACCCAGCTTGTCCAGGACGTGGGCGAGGTGGGTCTTGACGGTCGTCTCGGCGATGAACAGCGCCCGGGCGATCTCCGTGTTGGTCCGGCCGGCGACCACGAGATCGAAGACCTCGCGTTCGCGCGCGCTCAGCCGGGCGAGGGCGACCGGCGGCCGTGCCGGGACGCGCGTCCGGTCGGTGAACGCCTCGATCAGCGGCCTGGTCACCGCCGGTGAGATGAGCGCGCCGCCGTTGGCGGCGGACCGCACCCCCAGCAGGAGTTCCTCCGGCATCGCGTGCTTGAGCAGGAAGCCGCAGGCGCCCGCGCGAAGGGCGTCATAGACGTACTCGTCCAGGTCGTAGGTGGTCAGGATGACGACGTGCGGCGCGCGCCCGGGCGGGCCGGTGGCGATCCGGCGGGTCGCCTCGATACCGTCCATGACCGGCATCCTGATGTCCATCAGGACCACGTCCGGTGCCGTCTCGCGAGTACGCGCCACCGCGTCGGCGCCGTTGGCCACCTCCGCGACCACGGTGAGATCGGGCTGGCCGCCGACCAGCGCGACCAGCCCCGCGCGGACCATCGCCTGATCGTCCGCCACCAGCACGGTGATCCGCCGTCCCGGCGTCATGATCGGTCCTCCCGGAGAACGTAGGGAAGCGCCGCCGTCATCGTGAACCCGCCGTCCCGGTGTCATCGTCGGTCCTCCCGGGGAACGTAGGGAAGCGTCGTGGACCCGCCGTCCCGGTGTCATCGTCGGTCCTCACGGGGAACGTAGAGAAACGCGGCCGTCATCGTGAACCCGCTGTCCCGGCGTCATCGTCGGTCCTTCCGGGGAACGTAGGGAAGCGTCGCCGTCACCGTGAAGCCGCCGTCCGTGGGCGAGGCGCGCAGGCTTCCGCCGACCGCCTCCGCCCGTTCGCGCATGCCGAGCAGTCCCCGGCCTCCCGTGCCCGGCCGGCCGCCCCTCCGCGCCCGATCCGATGGGCCGTTGATGATCTCGAGAGCGAGCCGGTCGTCGAGGTAGCGCAGCGTCACGAGGGTCGGGGCGCCCGGCGCGTGCCGGGCCACGTTCGTCAGCGACTCCTGGACGATGCGGTACGCCGAGAGCTGCAGGCCGGGACTCAGCTCGCGGACGCTCCCCGTCACCTTCAGGTCGGCCGGGACGCCGGCCTCGCGGGCACCGGCCAGGAGCGTGCCGATCTCGGCCAGGGAGGGCACCGGTCGGCGCGGCGCGCCGCCGGTCTCGTCGTCCCGCCGCAGCGTGCCGAGCAGGTGGTTCAGCTCGTTCAGCGCCTCGCGGGACAGGCTCTCCACCGTGGCGAGCGCCTCCAGCGGCGGCGATCCGTTCAGCCGGGCGGCCCCGGCCTGCACGGTGATCGCCGAGAGCTGGTGCGCGAGCACGTCGTGCAGTTCGCGGGCGATTCTGGTGCGCTCGGCCAGGTGCGCCGCCTCGACGGCGGAGGCGGCCTCGGCCCGCCGCGCGGTGGCCGCGTCGCCGACCAGGAACGCCGCGCCGAGGAGCGCGAACGGCAGCCCGGCCACGCGGTGCAGGTTGAGCGCCACCGCGATGACGGCCCCGGTCACCAGGCAGATCCGGCCGAGCCACCGCGCGTACCTTCGCGCTCCCGTGTCGTACGCGCCCACGCCGTACGCCGCCACCAGCACCGCCGCGAACGCCGCGATGACGTTCTGCCGCAGTGCGGCGCGGACGGCGAGCGCGCCACCTGTGATCAGGAGCACCGGGACCGGGAACCGCCGCCGCCACAGCAGAGGAACGGAGGCGGCCAGTTCCAGGCCGAGGTAGCCGAGGACGACCGGGGTCGCGGGGACGTGCGTGGCCGGTTTCCACCACCAGGGCACGTCCGGCGCGCCCCAGACGAACAACGCCGCCGCGACGAGGACGTCGACCCGCCGTGTCGTCACGACCGGACCGGGCATGGCTCCCTCCCCGCCGTAGGACGCGCCGGCGCCCCACGGGACGATCTCATCAGTTCACATCGGAGCGGCGGAACGCCAGAGCGGCGGCGAGCGCACCGGCCACGAAGGTCGCGGCCAGGCCGGCGAGTCCGGCGAGCGGACCCGGCGATCCGCCGGCGTCCGGGATGAACCGCGACCAGAAGTTGTCCGGCAGGGTGGTGACCGAGCCGAGCCCGGCGGCGAAGCCCATCCATGCCTGCACCCAGGTCGCGGGCGTCCAGCGACCGGTGCCGGACAGTCCGGCCAGGGCCAGCATCGTGATGAAGATCCCGGCGGTGGCCGCCATCGTCCCGACCGAGCCGCGCGTGAGGACGGCGGCGAGCAGCCCGACGACGGCGAACACCGCCAGGACCGGCAGCGCGCGGCCGCACTGGGCGGCCGAGTGGCGCAGCTCGGCGGCCACCGAGGCGTTCGGATGAGGCAGGTGGTAGGCCCAGACGAGGATGGGGCCCGCCACCGCGAGCGCCGCCCAGCAGGCGGCGACGACGCCGACGGCGGCCAGCCACAGGCTCACGAGCTTGGCGGCGAGCACCCGGCCGCGGTGCCCGCACCGGGCCAGCACGGTCTTCAGCGTCCGGCCCGACCACTCGCCCCCGATGTGACCGCCGGCCAGCAGGGCGACGGCCAGCACCCCGGGCAGCGACGCCATGAGCCCGGCCGCCTCAGCGCCCGCGGCCGCCGGATCGAGCCGCGCGGCGGTCCGTCGCGCGTCCTCGATCCGGCGCGCGTGCCGGAGCTCGGCCCGGGCTCGCGCGCTCGTCTTCGCGACCGCGCACGCCGGTCCGTCCGGCATCCCCATCGACGCGCACGACGGCGGGGCGGAGCCCGTGTCGCGGGCGTCTCCCGCGGCGTTGGACGCGGCGCCGACGGCCAGCAGCACGCAGAACAGCATGGCCGCGAACACCACGCCGTACAGCAGGGGCCGGTTCAGCTTGCGCAGTTCAGCGCGGAGCGGTCGCATCGGCGGCCTCCTCGGCGACGGTCAGGGTCAGCTTGCGCAGCTCAACGTGGAGCGGTCGCATCGGCGGCCTCCTCGGCGACGGTCAGGGTCAGCTCGCGCAGCTCAACGCGGAGCGGTCGCACCGGTGACCTCCTCGGCGACGGTCAGGGTCAGGAAGGCCTCCTCCAGGCCGGGGCGTTCGACGAGGATCTGGCGGGCCCACACGCCGGCGTTCCCGAGCGCCTGGTTGACGGCGCGGCCGTCGGTGCCCTCGACCAGCAGTGCCTCGGGCCCGTCGGTCCGCAGCGTCCGGCCCGCCAGGGCCTCCCGGGCGCGATCCAGGTCGGTCTCGTCGAGCACGATCCGCAGCCGCCGCCGTACGGTGGACAACCCGGCGACCGGCCCTTGCTCGACCAGGCGCCCGTGGTTCATCACCGCGACGCGATCGCAGACCTGTTCGACCTCCGCGAGCAGGTGGCTCGACAGGAACACCGTTGTCCCGTCGTCCGCGAGGGACCGCAGCAGCGCCCGAAACTCCCGGATGCCCGCCGGGTCCATTCCGTTGGTCGGCTCGTCCAGCACGAGCAGGACCGGATCGGCCAGCAGCGCCGCGGCGAGCCCCAGCCGCTGCCGCATGCCCTGGGAGTACGCCTTGACCTTCCGGTCGGCGACGGCGGACAGGCCGACCCGTTCCAGGGCCGCGCCGACCGCGTCGGGGCGGGGCGGAGGCGGCCCGTGCAGGGCCACGACCTCCAGGTTGCGGCGGCCGGTCAGCCACGGGTAGAACGCCGGCTCCTCGATCATCGCGCCGACCCGGGCCAGTCCGTCCGGGTCGGGGAGCCGCCGCTCGTTCACCCAGGCGTGGCCCGCCGTCGGTGTGACGAGCCCGAGCAGCATCCGCATCGTCGTCGTCTTGCCCGAGCCGTTCGGACCGAGGAAGCCGAAGACCTGACCGGCGTCGACCGTGAGATCCAGCCGGTCGACCGCCACCGTGGCACCGTACCGCTTGGTCAGCCCCGCACATCGGATCACCCGCATGGGACCGACCGTAGGGAGCCGCGTGCGTGGCGTCCTCCTCCTGAGGACGCAACCGCGCCTCATCCAATCGACGACACCGGTGCTCGGCCCCCGGGTTCCGGCCCCGGGCGCGGAGCGTCCGCGTCGTCGAACGGGCGAGGCCGGGATCGGCCGCCGGCACGAGGACGGCGCGCCCCGCGTTTCCTAGCGTCATGCGTCATGAGACGCGCGATTCCCGCCCTCGCCGCCGCGGCGGTCCTGCTCACCGCGTGCTCGGGAACCTCCGGCACGGACCCCGACGCGGGCGAGGCCAGCCCGCATCCACGCCCCACGTGGGCGTTCTACCGTCCGCCGGTCCCCCTGCCGAGGCGAGCGCCCGGCACCCTGATCCGCAGCGAACCGGTCGCCGCGCCGACCGGGGCCCGTGGCCGGCGGATCCTGTACCACTCGCGCGGCACGGATGGCAGGGACATCGCGGTCTCCGGCTCGGTGTTCGTGCCCGGAGGCAGACCGCCGGCCGGAGGATGGCCGGTCGTCGCCTGGGCGCACGGAACGACGGGACTGGGCGACTCCTGTGCGCCGTCGACCGACCCGTACCCGCTCGGGGGGATCGAGGACGGCCCGGCGCTCCTGGCCGCCGGGTACGCCATCGTCTCCACCGACTACGAGGGCCTGGGCACCCCCGGCCCCCATCCGTACCTCGTCGGGCCGAGCGAGGCGCGATCCGTGCTGGACGCCGTCCGTGCCGCCGCCCGCCTGCCGGGGGACGGTCTCGGCCGGTCCTTCGTGGCCTTCGGCCACTCACAGGGCGGGCACGCCGTGCTGTTCACCGGCGAGTTCGCGGCGTCGTACGCGCCCGACCTGCGTCTGCTCGGCGTCGCCGCGGCGGCGCCGCCGATCGACCTGACGGCGCTGGCGCGTCACGTCACCGATCTCGACTACGGCACCGGACGGCTCGTCGAGGTGGCCGCCGGTCACAGCGCGGCCGACCCGGCCGCCCGACTGGACTCGATCATGACGCCGGCCGGCCGGGCGGGCCTGAAGGTCCTCGAGGCGGGCTGTGACGACGACGTGATCGGGGCGTACGCGAGACTGCCCGCGCGGGCCGTGTTCACGAAGGACCCGCGCACGACGCCCCCGTGGTCCACCGGCCTGGTCCGCGACAGCGTCGACGCGCTTCCCCGCGGCGTTCCGCTCCTCATCCTGCAGGGCGGACGCGACCCGATCATTCCGGCGAAGATCACGGAGGCGGCCGTCCACCGGATGTGCAGTCGCGGAGACGTCGTCGCCTACCGGGTCTACCCGCGCGCCTTCCACAACGTCGTGCCGTCGGCCGCGTCGGACCTGAACGCCTGGATCACGGCGCGCTTCCACGGCGCACCCCCGCCGAACGACTGCCGCTGACAGGGACCGCACCCGGCCGCCGATCCGAGTCGGTCCGGCGGCCATCCGCACGACGAGTGGCCGCCCACGCGACCGAGGTCGCGCAGGCGGCCGCCGTACGGTCGATCAAGCGGCCGCGCGCGTCGCGGTTCGGGCCAGCACGCTGGTGACCGCGCCGGTGTCGGCGATGTACACGTGCGGCACGTCGACGAAGACGCGCATCGTCCCCGCCGGAAGGCCCACCGCCCCGGCCACCTCCAGCTGTACCGCACGCAGCGGAAGATAGTTGAGATAGCTCGTGAAGGCGTTCTGGGACCGGAACGTCGCCGTCATCGAGACCCGGCGGTCCCGGATCCGGAACGCCAGGGCCGCCAGGCAGGGCACGGCGTCCTGACGCTCGCCCGGGACCGTCAGCGAGATCCAGCCGCTCTTGGTCCACGGACGTGTCAGCAGCAGTTCTGTCACCCAGCCGAGCTGATCGACGCCGCGCAGGTCGCGCAGCCGCGCGCCGTAGCTGTACTTGAACGGCGGTGTGACGTCGGTCCGCGTGAATTTCGCCGTGTACCGGGCGACGGCCTCCGCGTCGCCGTGCGCCCGGATGATCGGGTCGTCCCAGCCGAGGGCCGCGATCTCGAACAGCCGCGGCGGTGCCTCGATGACCGGCCCGCGGTCGTCGAGGCCCGCCTCGCCCGTCGTCCACACGTGCCGCATGAGGCCGATCCACGCCTCCCCGCACGTGAGCCAGCGTTCCACCTCAGGACTCCACGGAGGGGAAGCCGAACGGGTTGGCCGGCTCTCTCCCCCGGCGCCGGGCCGCGCCCATGCGGATGTGGTAGACGAGGAACAGGAGCGTGGCGGTGACCGCGATCCAGACGGTCACCACGATCGGGGTCGGCCGGGCGCCCGAGAGGCCGAGCAGCCCGATCGAGATGTAGGCCGCGTCGACGATCGCGAGCCCGATCGCGGTGACGCCGGGACCGGACGTCGGCGCGAAGGCCTCGGGGTAGGCCGGGTCGACCGGGAGGTTCGGCGCCCAGCCCACCTCGCGGAAGTGGTCGCGCAGCTCTTCGACGTACAGCAGCCGGAAGTTGTTCATCGCCCGCGCCGTCCGCAGGTGCCGGGAGGTCGCCTCGATGAGGCGCAGGTACGGCAGGACGCCCATCGCCCCGAAGATCGCCGTCAGGGCGAAGACGTACGGGGGGATGCGATGCCAGGAGGTCAGCGCCGCCGGGTCGAGCACCTTGGCGCTCGCCAGGGCGACCACCGCGCCGAACGGCGCGGCCAGCAGGCTCATGGCCAGCCTGAGCATCTTCAGGCGTTCTTCCGAGGCGGCCAGGTAGACCTGGTAGATCCCGCCGAAGTCGGTCGCAAGGAGTTGTACGAATTGTGTGGGGTCGATGTCGGCCCGGTCGCGGTGTGCCCGCAGGTCCGTCCGCGGCGTTCCTAAGCCTGTCTTACGCATGAGCCCTTCCCGCTCTCGCGCCTCAGGGCGCGACTCCACACCCTCGCGGCCCAATGGAGTCGAAACCGCCCATTCCGCCGCGTTCAGTATCCTCCCTCCCGCAGCCGGTCGGTGCCGAAATCCGATTGAGGCGCGACCCAAAGAGGGATTCGAAGCATTGTTTTACGGAGTGTTAAGCACCGTGGACAAGGCCCGCGCGGTTGCCGAATTTCACGCCTGGAAAAAGCGACGCCCCGGCCGTGCGAACGCACGTGCCGGGGCGAGCCGTCGAACCGCCGGGTCAGTCCTGGAGCCAGGACATCATCGGGCGGAGCTTGGCGCCGGTCTGCTCGATCGGGGAGTTCTGCTCCTCCTCGCGGCGCTTGAGGAAGTTCGGCCGGCCGGCGTCGAACTCCTCGACGAGCTCCTTGGTGAAGGAGCCGTCCTGGATCTCCTTGAGGATCTTGCGCATCTCCTCGCGGGTCTGGTCGGTGATGATGCGCGGGCCGCGGGTGTAGTCGCCGAACTCCGCGGTGTCGGAGATCGAGTAACGCATCCGCGACAGGCCGCCCTCGTACATGAGGTCGACGATGAGCTTCATCTCGTGCAGGCACTCGAAGTAGGCGGCCTCGGGCTGGTAGCCGGCCTCGACGAGGGTCTGGAAGCCCGCCTTGATGAGCTCGGAGACGCCGCCGCAGAGCACGGCCTGCTCGCCGAACAGGTCGGTCTCGGCCTCCTCGGTGAAGGTGGTCTTCAGCGCGCCCGGACGGGTGCCGCCGATGGCCTTGGCGTACGAGAGGGTGAGCGGCCAGGCGTTGCCGCTGGCGTCGCGCTCGACGGCGACGAGCACCGGCACGCCGCGGCCCTCGGTGTACTGGCGGCGGACGAGGTGGCCCGGGCCCTTCGGCGCGACCATGGCCACGTCGACACCCTCAGGCGGCTCGATGAGGCCGTAGCGGATGTTGAGGCCGTGGCCGAAGAACAGCGCGTCGCCCTCGACCAGGGACGGGGCGACCGCCGTCCGGTAGACCTCCCGCTGCAGGTGGTCCGGGATCAGCACCATCGTGAGGTCGGCCTCCTCACAGGCCTCCTCCGGGGTGACGACGCGCAGGCCGTCGTTCTCGGCCTTCTCGCGGCTCTTGGACTCCTTCGGAAGGCCGACGCGCACGTCGACACCGGAGTCGCGGAGCGAGAGCGCGTGCGCGTGCCCCTGGCTGCCGTATCCGAGCACCGCCACGTGACGGCCCTGGATGACGCTCAGGTCGGCGTCGTTGTCGTAGTAGATCTCAGCCACTTGCCTTTGCCTTGCCTCTCTGAAATTTCACGCGCTGCGCTCGATGGCGCGCAACGAGCGGTCGGTGATGGAGCGGGCGCCACGGCCGATGGCCACCATGCCCGACTGCACCAGTTCCTTGATACCGAACGGCTCCAGGACCCTGATCAGGGCCTCCAGCTTGTCCCTGCTTCCGGTGGCCTCGACCGTGACCGCGTCCGTGGCCACGTCGACGACCTTCGCACGGAAGAGCTGGACGGTCTCCAGGACCTGAGAGCGCGTCTCCGCGTCGGCCCGGACCTTGATCAGCACCAGCTCGCGCTGCACCGACGCCGACGAGTCCAGCTCGACGATCTTGATGACGTTGACCAGCTTGTTCAGCTGCTTGGTGACCTGCTCCAGCGGGAGCTCCTCGACGTTGACGACGATCGTCATCCGGGAGATGTCCGGATGCTCCGTCGTCCCGACGGCGAGGGAGTCGATGTTGAATCCACGCCGGGAGAACAGCGCGGCGACCCGGGCGAGGATGCCCGGTTTGTTCTCGACGAGGACGGAAAGCGTGTGCCTGCTCATGTCAGTCCGTGTTCTCCCAGTCGGGCGCCATGTCCCGGGCGATCTTGATCTCGTCGTTGCCGGTGCCGGCCGCCACCATCGGCCAGACCATCGCGTCCTGGTGCACGATGAAGTCGATGACGACCGGGACGTCGTTGATCTCCATGGCCTTGGCGATCGTGGCGTCCACGTCGGCCGCGTTGTCGCAGCGCAGCCCCACGCAACCGTACGCCTCCGCCAGCTTGACGAAGTCGGGGATGCGGCGGGACTGCAGGTCGGTGTTGGAGTAGCGCCCTTCGTAGAACAGGGTCTGCCACTGCCGGACCATGCCGAGGTTGCCGTTGTTGATGACGGCCACCTTGATCGGGATGCCCTCGATGGCGCAGGTCGCCAGCTCCTGGTTGGTCATCTGGAAGCAGCCGTCGCCGTCGATGGCCCAGACCGCCGTGTCGGGCCGCCCCTGCTTCGCGCCCATCGCGGCGGGCACGGCGAAGCCCATCGTGCCGAGGCCGCCGGAGTTGATGAACGACCCCGGGTTCTCGTAGCCGATGAACTGGGCGGTCCACATCTGGTGCTGGCCCACCCCGGCGACGTACAGCGCGTCCGGGCCGACGACCTTGCCGATGCGCTGGATCGCGTACTGCGGGGACAGGCTCCCGTCCTCCGGCTGGTCGTAGCCCAGCGGGTAGGTCTCGCGCCAGGAGTTCAGCTGGCGCCACCAGGCCTCGTAGTCGCCCTTGCGCCCGGCGGAGTGCTCGGCGCGCACCGCGTTGATCAGGTCGGTGAGGACGTCGCGGCAGTCGCCGACGATCGGCACGTCGGCGTGGCGGTTCTTGGAGATCTCGGCCGGGTCGATGTCGGCGTGCACGATCTTGGCGCCGGTGGCGAAGCTGTCGAGGCGGCCGGTGACCCGGTCGTCGAACCGCGCGCCCAGCGCGACCAGCAGGTCGGAGCGCTGCAGCGCTCCGACGGCGCCGACGCTGCCGTGCATGCCGGGCATGCCCATGTGCAGCGGGTGGCTGTCCGGCAGCGCGCCCTTGGCCATCAGCGTGGTCACCACGGGGGCGCCGGTCAGCTCGGCGAGCGTGCGCAGCTCGGCGGCGGCCCGCGCCTTGAGCACGCCCCCGCCGACGTACAGTACGGGCCGCTTGGCCTCGGTGAGGAGGCGGGCGGCCTCGCGCACCTGCTTGGCGTGGGGGCGCGTCACCGGGCGGTAGCCGGGCAGCTGCATCGGCTGCGGCCAGACGAAGTCGACCGGGTTCTGCAGCGCGTCCTTGGAGATGTCGACGAGGACCGGGCCCGGGCGGCCGGTCGAGGCGATGTGGAACGCCTCGGCGATCGTACGGCCGATGTCGGCGGGGTCGGTGACGAGGAAGTTGTGCTTGGTGATCGGCATCGTGATGCCGGAGATGTCCGCCTCCTGGAAGGCGTCCGTGCCGATCGCGCCGCTCGCGACCTGGCCGGTGATCGCGACGATCGGCACCGAGTCCATGTAGGCGTCGGCGATCGGCGTGACGAGGTTGGTCGCGCCGGGACCGCTGGTCGCCATGCACACGCCCACCCTGCCGGTCGCCTGCGCGTACCCCTGAGCGGCGTGGCCCGCGCCCTGCTCGTGCCGGACAAGGATGTGGCGGATCTTCTGCGAGTCGAAGAGGGGGTCGTAGGCCGGGAGGATGGCCCCGCCCGGGATCCCGAACACGGTGTCGACGCCGACCTCCTCCAGGGCTCTGATGAGCGCCTGGGATCCGGTCATCCGTTCGGTCATCTTCTTCATCCTTGTGCTCTTGAGCGCTGGGCTCTGCCCCTCGGCGTGCCGGGCGGGCGGTGCCGCCTGGTACGCGGTGCGCGGGGCCGGGGTTATGGCCAACAAAAAACCCCTCGCGCCGGACGGCGGTCGAGGGGAGCGCGCAAGCGATCTACTCGGTCAGCTTGCGCGCCGACCAAGTACGAGAATCAGGTTGCGGTTCATGGTGTCAACCATGCTGGGTTTCGCGGCTCGCGTCAAATCCCTGGACGGCATGTCTCACCATCCGAGACGAATGGACCGATACGCGCACCGTCGCCCGCACCCGCTGCGGCGGGTGCGGGCGACGTGACGAACGTCAGGCGAGGGACTTCACCCACTCGTCGATGGTGAGGACGTCCGCCTGCCGGGGGAACACCTTCTCGGTGAGGACCCGGTGGACCTCCGGGTCCGCGTCGGCGCAGCCGTCGGCCAGGACGGTGAGGCGGTAGTCCAGGTCGGCTGCCTGGCGCAGGGTGGACAGGACGACGCCGCTGGTGGCGATGCCGGTCAGCACGAGATGGTCGAACCCGCCGGACCGCAGGACCAGCTCCAGGTCGCTGCCCGCGAACGCGCTGACCCGCTTCTTCGTGACCACGACCTCGCCGGCGCGGGGCTCGACGTCGGGGTGGACGGCCGTACCCGGGCCACCGGCGGTGAACACGTCCGGCGGCAGGGCCGAGAAGGACTTGTTGCGGTCGCTGATATCCGGATGGCCGGGACGGAAGCCGATGACGACGTGGATGACGGGAACGCCGGCGTCACGGGCACCGCCGACCGCGCGGGTGAGCCGCGGCAGGTAGTCCGTGTCCGGTATGCGGGGGACGATGCCCTCCTGGACGTCCATCACGAGCAGGGCGGTGTTCTTCATTGTCGGCTCCATTTCTCTGGTGCTTAGTTCGCGGCCGGGGCGTCGTCCCGGTCCGACGGGCGGATGCGGCGCAGTGAGCGGTCGGCGACGGTGATCGCCAGGAACACACCCGCGACGGCGAGCAGGAACCAGGCGAGACGATGCAGGCCGCCCGTGTCGGCCCGGTGGGCGAAGAAGGCGCCGCCGGCCGCAGAGGAGATCATCGCGCCGAGGTAGGAGAAGGTGCGCAGCAGCCCGGCGGACGAACCGATCCGCGCCGGGTCGGCCTGGTGGTACACGGCGTTCTGGAGGGCGAGGCTGTTCAAGCCCTGCGGAACGCCGCAGACGAGGGCGACGGCGACCAGCAGCCACACCGCGCTGCCCGGGTGGAGCAGCAGGAGCATGGCGCAGGCGGCGATCTGGCCGACGGCGCCGACGATGAGCTTTCCGCGGATCTCCGCGCGGCGGCCGGTCGCGGCGGCGACGAGGATCCCGGTCAGGAACAGCGGCAGCTGCGCCAGCCCGGCCTGGGAGGCGGACAGCCCCCGCCCGTCCTCCAGCCACTGGGTGTAGCCGTACAGGAAGGAGTACGACACGACGTAGGTGAGGAGCGCGCGGGCGTAGGTGAGCAGCAGGGGCAGGTTGCCGCCGAACACGCCCAGGTCAATGAACGGCTCCGCCGCGCGCGACTCCCGGAGCGCGAAGCCGGCTCCGGCCGCGACGGCGAGCACCGGGAGATACCCGTGACCTGGTCTTGGGCTCATCAGGAACAGCAGCAGCGCGACGAGCATCGCGGCGAACAGGGCCATGCCCGGCAGGTCCAGCCGGGCCGCCGGCCGTTCGGACGCGGTGCGTTCGGGAAGAGGCGTCCTCGGCAGCCGGAGCCGGCCGACGATCAGGCCGGCGGCCGCCAGCGGGATGTTGACCGCGAGGGTGGCGCGCCAGCCGCCGACCGCGATCAGCAGCCCGCCCAGGGTGGGGCCGATGACGGCGACGGTCTGCGTGCTGATCGCGATCGCGGTGAGCACTCCGGCCGGACTGCCCCTGCCGGTCCGCTCGGCCTCACTGCGGATGAGGTACATCGCGGCCGGGTAGCCGGCGCACGTGCCGAATCCGAGCAGCACCCGCGCGACGACCAGCACGCCCAGGTTCGGGGCGAGGAGCCCGACCAGACCGGCGATCCCGACGAGGAGGGTTCCGGCGAGGAAGAGGCGGCGCGGCCCGTACAGGTCGATCAGCCGCCCGACCACGGGCTGCCCGATCGAGGTGGCGAGGTACAGCCCGGAGACCAGCCAGGCCGTCCGGGACGGCGGCACCCCGAACGCGGCGCCGATCGGCACCAGGGACACCGAGACGAGCGTCGAGTTGATCGGGTTCAGGATCGCGCCCAGGATCATCGGGGCGAGCAGCCTGCGGTCGAAGGCGTCTCGCGGGGCGCTCCCGGGACGTCGCGAGAGGATGGCCTTCACGGTCATGAGCGCGTGAGCCGGTCCAGCAGGGCCAGCGCTTCGAGGACGGTCCGGCGCTCTTCTTCGGTGTAGTGCTCCTGGAGCGCCCGGGCCAGCCATTCCTCGCCGGCCCGCCGCTTGTCCTCCAGGAACGCGCGGCCCGCCTCGCTCACCGAGATCAACTGCCGGCGGCCGTCGCCGGGGTCCGGCCGGCGCTGGATCAGACCGCGCTCCTCCAGCACCGCGAGGGTGGCGGCCATCGACTGGGGCCGGACCCGCTCGGCGGCGGCGAGAGCACTCGCGGACGCCGGCCCCTCCTTGCCCAGCCTGCTGAGCACGGACGTCTGCGACGGGGTGAGCCCCTCGTTGTCGTACGTCTCCCGGAAGCGCCGGCGCAGGCGGCCGACCACCACCCGGACCTCGTGCGCGGCGCGGACGGCCGACGCGGAAACGATCTCCTTGGCTTCCTCCATGGCCGCCACACTAGATTCTTCAGTCCAAACTGTCCAGTTTGAACTGAACAGTTTGACCTGACCGGTTCGAGCCCACTATCCGATGTCGAGTACGGCCTTGCCCCGTACCCGCCGGGAGAGGAGCGCCTCGGCGGCCTCCGCGGCGCGCTCCCAGGGGCCGCGCCAGCCGATCTGCGGGTCCAGCGCCTTCCGTGCGAGGAGTTCGACCAGGTAGGCGAGGTCCGGACCGAACGCCGGGCCCTGTCCCGCCCGCCCGACGACGAAGGGCTCGATGCGCCCCCGACCACCGGCCAGCCGTACGGTCTCGAAGTCGATGGTCGTCGGCGCGCGCGAGGCCATGCCGATGCTCTGCGCGCATCCTCCGTCCTCCAGCAGCCCGAACGCCTCGGCCAGCAGCGGACCGCCCACGTTGTCGAGCACGCCGAAGACGGGCGCGGTGACGTCCCCCAGGCCGCCGACGACGACCTCGTCGGCCCCGAGCTCACGGAGCCCTTCGGCACGGGCCGGGCTCCCCACGGCGGCGACGACGTACGCGCCGGCGCGGGCGGCGAGCTGGACGGCGAAGCGTCCGACGCCGCCGGACGCCCCCGTGACGAGGACACGCCGGCCGATGACCGGACCGAGCCTCCGCAGCGCCCGCAGGGCGGTGACGCCCGCCGCCGGAAGCGCGCTCGCCGCCCCGAGATCGACGGAATCGGGAACGACGGCCAACTCCGCGGCGTCGGCGGCGCGATACTCGGCCCAGGCGCCCGCTGCCCAGCCGAAGCTCACGACGCGTGCGCCGGGCGGCGGCCCAGAGCCGTCCGCCGCGGCCCTGACGACCGTCCCGGCGGCGTCCATCCCGAGTACGGCGCCCGGACGCGCCCGCTCGGCCATGAACGCGACGTCCACGAAGTTGAGCGAGGCGGCGTGCACCTGGATCAGGGCCTGGTCGTCGCGCGGGACGGGCATGGGAACGTCGCCCAGGCGGAGCCCTGCCGGTGCGCCGGGGGCATGGATCATTGCGCGCATGTCACTCCTGTCGATGGTCGGTCAGCGGGGCAGGTCGGCGTGCCGCTCGAGGAACCTCTCGACGTCGCCAGGGTTCTCCAACGGCAGCGGGTAGACGATGAGCCGGTCGACGCCGAGTTCCGCGTAGCGGAGGGCCGCCGAGGCATCCACCGGAGAAAGTTGCAGGAAGTCGATCTCCAGGCGTCCCAGCCGGGCCGGGCGCTCCACCTCGACCGCCGCCTTCTCCAGCCCTGCCAGGTGGCGGACCAGGTCATCGGGCCCGTCACCGTTGCCGAACCAGGCGTCTCCACGGGCGACCGCCCGCCGGAAGGCCGCCGGGCTGTGACCACCGATCACGATCCGCGGCCCACCGGCTCGTACCGGCCGTGGATGAGCGTCGACGCGGTCGAAGGCGACGTAGCGTCCCTCGTAGGACGGTGCCTCCTGGGTCCACAGCGCCCGCATCGCGTCCAGGTATTCGTCGGTCCGGGCGCCGCGCTCGGCGAACGGCACGCCGACCGCGGTCATCTCCGGTTCGAGATAGCCGGCCCCGACGCCGAGGTGCAGCCGGCCGCCGCTGAGCACGTCCAAGCTGGCGACCTGCTTGGCGAGCACGACCGGGTTGCGCTGCGGCAGGATCACGATGCCGGTGCCGAGTTCCAGGCGCTCGGTGACGGCGGCGACATAGGACAGGTGCACCAGCGGGTCGAGAATCGGGTCCGTCGGCTCCATCGGCGAGTCCGGCGTCCGCGGGCTCGGCAGCACGACGTGCTCCCCCGCCCACCATGAGCGATACCCAAGATCCTCGGCACGCCGCGCCAGCCGTCCGGTTTCCGCCGGGCCGAGCGTTGCCTTGGCGTTCAGTCCTGTGACCCCGAGCTCCACGTGCTGTCTCCTCCCGTCGACGGCGTGACGTCGGCGCCACGCCTCCGTACGGAAGCGTCGGGCAGCGGGCCCGAGTCCGTCCAAGACCTGGTGTCATAGCCTTCGGCTATGGACGTCCACCTGCGGGACCTGCGGTATTTCGTGGCCGTTGCGGAGGAGCTCAGCTTCACCCGGGCCGCGACCGACCGGCTGTTCATCTCCCAGCCCGCGTTGAGCAAGCAGATCCGCCGGCTCGAACTGGAGCTCCGGACGTCGCTCTTCGTCCGCGACCGGCGAACGGTCGCGCTGACCCCCGCCGGCAGCGCCCTCCTCCCCCATGCCCGGCGGCTCATCGAGGAGTGGGAACAGGCCCGCTGCGCGGTGGCCGACACCGTCTCCGCCGAGGACGCCGTCCTGACGGTCGGCTTCCAGACGAGCATCGGCCGCGGGCTGATCCCGGCCGTGACGGCCACGACGGGGCGGCTGCTGCCGGGCCTGCGCCTCCGGTTCCGTCAGGTCTCCTGGGCCGATCCGACGGCCGGGCTGGCGAGCGGGGACGTCGACGTCGCCGTGGCGTGGCTGCCGGTCCCCGACGGCGGCATCTCCTGGAAGGTGATCACGCGAGAGGACCGGTGGGTGGCGCTGCCGTCCGGGCACCGCCTGGCCGCGCTGGAGGTCGTGCCGTTCGCCGAACTCGCCGGCGAACCGTTCATCGCCCTCCCTCCGCAGGCCGGGGCCCTCCGCGCCTTCTGGCTCGGGGAGGATCACCGGGAGACGCCCGCCCGGATCGCCGCGGTCGCGGAGACCGCCGACGAGACGTTCGAGGCGGTCGCCTCGGGTCTCGGCGTCGCGCTCCTCGCCGCGGGCAACGCCGAGATCTACCGGCGCGACGACCTCGTCTACCGGCCGGTCGGCGGGCTGTCCCCCAGCGAACTCGCGGTCGTCTGGCGCACCGGCGACGACCGCGAGGCCGTACGCGTCTTCACGGAAGCCTGCTGCCTCTGCACGGACGCCGCGGGGCCACCGGCCGGCTGAATCACCTCGCCGTCGTCGTTGTCACCCTGCCGTCGCCGTGGACGTCATACCGTCCAGATCGCCGGGTTCGCGACGTCAACGGCGACGGCAGAGTGCGACACCTGGGGTTCCCACGAGGGAACCCCAGGCCGGCGGTTACCAGGCCGGCTTCACGTTCACGTCGTCGGCCTTTACGAAGTAGATGCGGTGGCCGAACTGGATCTCGTAGTACTTCAGCTTGCCCTTGACCACCGTTGCGCCGGTTCGGTCGTACAGCTTGCTGTAGTAGTACTCCCCGCGCTCGGAGCCGACGACGGCGTACGCCTGGCCCGCCGCGAAGGTGTACTGCATCGGCACGAGGTCCTGGAAGGGCACCCCGGCCGGGTAGGCCTCCGCCTCCGGGTAGGCGCGGCCGTACACCGGGACCGACGTCGCGCCGGGCTTGGCGACGGCCACCAGGCCGCGGGCGCCGACGGCCGTGGGCTGCGTCCTGGGGTTGTGGAACCAGGCCTTCTGGCCGAGGTACCAGATCGCCGTCCAGTCGCCCTGCCGGTCGGCCACGGCGTACGTCTGGCCGGTGGCGGCGCGGGCGCTGTGGTCGTACACGCTCATCGTCGCGGTGCCGCCGGTCGTCGGGTGCTTGCCGATGTCCTTGACCAGCGGCGCGTCGTCACGGGGCTCGGTGCGCAGCATGATCGAGCCACCGCCGTGCGGCGGGCACGCCGCCGAGGGGTTCTTGGCGTCACAGCCGGTGTACGGCACCACGTTCTTGTCGTAGTCGGGCAGGATCATGACCTCGCCGGAGTGGCGGCCCGCACTGGCGTGCAGCGGCCGGTGCAGGAGGTCGAAGTAGTGCGCCCAGTTCCAGTACGGGCCCGGGTCCTCGTGCATGCCCGACACGGTGGACGGGATGGTCCCCGGGACGTTGTCGTGGCCGAGGATGTGCGCCCGGTCGAGCGGGACGTGGAACCTGTTCGCGAGGTAGCGCACCAGCTCGGACGAGCTGCGGTACATCGCCTCGGTGTACCAGGTGCCGGCCTGGGCGAGGAAGCCCTCGTGCTCGACTCCGATGGACTTGGAGTTGATGTACCAGTTGCCCGCCTGCCAGCCGACGTCCTTGGCCTTCAGGTGCTGGGCGACGTGCCCGTCGGCGGAGCGGACGGTGTAGTTCCAGCCCAGGTACGTCGGGTCCTGGACCATCTTCACGTCGTTCGGGTAGTAGCCCTCGGTGTCGTGGATGACGATGAAGTCGATCTTCTGGCTCTTCGGCCGGTCGCCCAGGTCGTGGTTGCCGTAGTCCGTCGGGCCATTCGGGCTGATCTGCTGGTACGGCGCGGGGATCCACTCGCAGCCGAGGTCCCGCGGGCACTCGGTCTCGGGGTCGTTCGCGGCCGGCGCGGCCGTCCGTACGGCCGGGTCGGCTGCGAGGGTGACCCGCTGACCGTCGTCGGTGGTCCGGGACGCGCCGGTGCGGATCACGTCGTACACCTGGCCGGCGAACCAGTCGGTGCCGCCGTAGCGGGCCGTCGCGGCGTACCAGGTGGCCGGGTCGGCGCTGAGCGGCTTGCGCAGGTCCTGCTGGTAGCGGGCCAGCAGTGCGGCACCGCCCCGGATGTTGGCCGCCGGGTCGGCGCGCAGCGTGCCCGGCGCGTCCCCGGTGATCCGGGCCGCCTCCTGCAGCGTCTGCGTGCTCGGTGTGGCGGTCCGTGCGCCGCTCGCCGGGGCCTTGGGGTGCAGGGCCGGGCGTGAAGTGTCGCCACGGGGATCCTCGTCGCCGCCGGCGAAGTGCTCGCCGGCGGGGACCAGCGTGCCGTCGACGAGGTGCATGGGCCCGAAGCCGCCGCCGGTGCTCGGCAGCCCCTTGTTGGCGTCCCAGCGGGACTCCAGGTACGAGACGGCGAGCAGGAGGTTCTCGGGGACGTGGTAGGCCTTCGCCGCCTGGGCGTAGGCCTGCTGGCGGGTGAGGGAGACAGGACCGGCGTGTTGCTGGGCCTGGGCCTGACCGGTTCCGAGACCGGTCAGCACCAGGGTCGTCGCGACGAGGGTACGACCTCGTAGGCTCATCGGCGCCTCCGCGCTACGGGGGAATCGCGGTAAACGATCTCAGAGGGGCCGAGCGCAGACAAGAACCTACGAGAACCGTGATCAAAGTGAAGAATTCCTACCTCGACCCGCACCGCGCGGACCGGTCAGGCCGCGGACAGCACCGAACCGTGGAACAGGATGGACCCCGCATCGCGCGGGCCGGCCGGCCGACAGGGCCGAGCCGGGGAGCAGGATGGACGCCGCGCCGCGGGGGCCGGTCAGCACCGAACCGCGGACCGAACTGGACGCCCCACCGCGCGGGCTGGCCAGCCGACGGACAGGGCCGAGCCGTGGAGCGGATGGGCTCCTCGCCGCACGGGCCGGTCAGCCGGCGGACAGGGCCGAGCCGTGGAGCGGGATGGACGCCTCGCCGCGCGGGTTGGTGCGGACGAGCGCCTCGATGCCGCGCGGTGCCATCGGGCGGGCGACGAGGAAGCCCTGGCCGCGGGGGCAGCCCATCTCCTTGAGGAGCTCGAGCTGTTCGGGGCGCTCGATGCCCTCGGCGACGACGGTCAGCCCGAGGTCGCGGCCGACCCGGACGATCGTGCGGGTCAGGAGGGTCAGGGTCTCGTCGCGGCCGAGTCCGGCGACGAACGAGGGGTCGATCTTTATGACGTCGACCGGCAGCTGCCGCAGGTAGGCCAGTGAGGCGTAGCCGGTGCCGAAGTCGTCGATGGCCAGCCGGACGCCGAGGTCGCGCAGCGCGGACAGGCGGGAGATCAGCTCGTCGCCGCCATCGACGAGGACCTCCTCCTCGACCTCCAGGGTGAGCACCTCCGGCGGCAGGCCGCTGTCCTCCAGCGCGGTCGCCACCGACTCGACGAACCGGGGCGCGGCGATCTCCCGGGGCCGCAGGTTGATCGACAACCCGATGTCCCAGTCGGCGGCGCGCCAGCGGGCCACCTCGCAGCAGGCCTCGCGCAGCACCCAGTTGCCGAGCGGGATCATCAGGCCCGACTCCTCCGCGGTGCCGATGAACTCCTCCGGCGGCACGAAGACGCCGTCCCGCCACCACCGTACGAGCGCCTCGACGCCGGTGACGCGGGAGGTGGCGAGTTCGACGACCGGCTGGAACTCCACGCTGAACTGCTGCTCGGTGAGCGCACGCTGCAGGTCGCCGCCGAGCTCGAGCCGGCGGACGACGTCGGCGTGCATCTTGGCGGCGAACACCTCGACCCGGCCGCCGCCGAGGTCCTTGGCCCGGGACAGCGCGACGTCGGCGTTGCGGATGAGCTCGGGGCCGCTGACGCCCTTCTCGGTGAAGGCGATGCCGACGCTGGCGGTGAGCACGATGCTGCGGTCGCCGACGCGGTACGGCTCGCTCGCGAGGACGCGGACGAGGCGCTCGCCGAGGTCGACGACCGTCTGCACCTCGGTGGCGCTCTGCACCAGCACGGAGAACTCGTCGCTCCCCCAGCGTGCGACGGTGTCGTCGGCCAGGACGCCCGCGCGCAGGCGGCGGGCGGCCTGGGCCAGCACCTGGTCGCCGCCCGCGTGGCCGATGGAGTCGTTCACGGCGGTGAAGCCGTCGAGGTCGACGAAGATCACCGCGACGGTGCCCTGGGCGCACTCGACGACCTCGCGGGCGCGTTCTTCGAAGTAGGCGCGGTTCGGCAGGCCGGTCAGCCCGTCGTGGAAGGTCAGGTGGGTGACCTGGCGCTGCAGCGCGGCCTGCTCGCTGAAGTCCCGTACGGTCACGAGGAGCCGGTCCGCGGACCCGCCGCCGGCGGAGCCGTACCGGCAGATCGTGGACTCCGTCGGCAGCCAGGTGCCGTCGGCGGCGCGTACCCGGCAGGCGATGCGGACGACGTCGTTCCCGGGGGCGCGGAGCAGCCGGCGGGCCGCGACCAGCACCCTCGGCAGGTCCTCCGGGTGGACGACGTCGCGCACCGACCGGCCGAGCAGGCCCTCTGCCGTGTAGTGGTACGAGGGCTGCGCGCCCTCGCTGACGTACTCGATGACGCCGTCGAGGCCGCAGATCACCACGACGTCGTTGATGCTCTCGGTGAGCGCCCGGAAGTGCTTCTCGCTGACCTTCACGGCGCGTCGCAGCCGGTCGTTGTCGTGGACCAGCTCCCCGAGCCGGGCGAGGACGACGAGGACGGCCGACCCGGCGATGATCGGGACGATCGGCCGCAGGCCCTGTGCGCCGGTGAGCGTGTGCCCGGCCACGAAGATCGCCGCGGCGGCGGCCGTGGCGGCCGGCGCGAGGCCGGGCCCCACGAAGCGGCGCCGGGTCGCGTCGCTCGCGCGGCCGCGCAGCGCCCATGGGGCGGCGCCGAGGAGCAGCAGCCCGGCCGGGCGTGCGAGGTCGGCCGCGGAGCCGTACGCGTCGCCGCCGTTCAGCCGGTCCATGAAGTACATGACGTCCGCCGCGGTGAGGACGACCAGCGCGCAGTAGGCGACCATCGCGGACCGGCGGTGCCCGCGCAGGGCCCCGACCGCCATCGGCAGGAGCCCGCAGACCAGCAGGGCGTCGAGCAGCGGGTAGCGCAGCTCGATGACGAACTGCACCCAGCCCTCTCCCGACATGCGGTACAGCCGATCGAAGATCGCGACCCAGCCGACGACGAACAGGGCGCAGGCGCAGACGTACGTGTCGGCGAGGTAGCGCAGCCAGGGGCGAGCGCTGCGCGGCGGGCCGATCGGCGCGACGAACCCGGCCGTCACGGCGCCCAGGGCGATCAGGAAGAACAGGTCGGCCGGTGAGACCGCCACCGCTGACCGGCTGAGGACGAGCCGGGAGATCGCGTTGATCGCCGCACCGGCCGACCAGGCCATCGCCGCCAGCCCGAACCAGCGCCAGGTGTCGCGGTCGACCTTCCCGGCGGGGCTCTGCGGCGCCCGCCGCACCGCGAACAGCAGCGAGCTCGCGGCGATCGCCGCCGCCCAGGCGCTGAGCCAGGCGCCGCCGCCGTCGGTGCCCCGGCCGGTCAGGAAGGCGATCGCGTGAATGACGGCGAGCACGGCGACCGGGCCGAACGGCCGTACGGTCGCCGGTATCCCCCAGCGTCGCCGCTTCGTCCGCTCGCCGGTCATCACTTTCTCGCTCTCTGATCTTGATCAAATTGTCCCGGAGCACGACGCGCGCCGGGTGCCGAATGATGACATTCCGGGCCGACGGCCCATGGCCGTCTCAGGTGCGGCGTATACCTGCCTGTCGAATGCCGTGTCATCCGGTACGAGTGGCGGCCGGAATCAGGTCGCCACCGGGAAGTTCGCGCCGGGCGCGTCGTGCCGGGGTCGCCGGCAGCACCCGCGTGCGGCGCTCACTCTGGTCAGCCTTGTTGGTCAATGTACGGTCCGTAGGTCACGGAGCGATTGAGGCTGGGCGTCCACCCGGCGACAACTCGCCACGTTGCGTAATCGGACATCGAGCGCTTGCCAGCGCTTTGTCGGCGCGATCCGCCCACCCGGCAAAGCCAGGGTCGATCCGCCTCCCGCTGTGACCCAAGGACCTGGGGGAAAGCCTTTACCTGCTCAGTAGGCGCCGGTGATGACGTTTCGCAGGGGCTCGTCCCGTACGGCGCGCTCGAGCTGTGCGCGCACCAGCGCGATGGCACGCCGCCGCGACGCCGGCGTCGACCCGCCGACGTGCGGGGTGATGAAGACACCGGGCGCGGACCAGAGCGGGTGACCGGCGGGCAGCGGCTCGGGGTCGGTCACGTCCAGCACCGCGCGCAGCCGTCGCCGGGACAGCTCCGCGACCAGCGCGTCGGTGTCGACCACCGAACCGCGAGCGGCGTTGACGAGCAGGGCGCCGTCCTTCATCCGCGCGAGGAAGCCGGCGTCGACCATGCCGGTCGTCTCCGGGGTCGACGGCACGATCAGGACCACGACGTCGGCCAGGGGCAGCAGATCCGGGAGGGCGCCGACCGGATGGACACCGTCGCGCGCCGTCCTCGCCACCCGTACGACCTCGGTCTCGAACGGCAGCAGACGGCGCTCGATCGCCGCGCCGACCGAGCCGTACCCGACGATCAGCACGGAGCGGTCGGCCAGCGCGTCGGTCATGTGCCAGTCCCAGCGGCCGTCGCGCTGCGCGTCGACGAACCGCGCGAAGTCCCGCTGGGCCACGATGATGCCGCCGACCACCCACTCGGCGGTGCTCGCGTCGTGGATGCCCCGGCCGTTGCACAGCACCACGCCGGGCGGGACGTGCGGCAGGAAGGTGTCGACGCCTGCCACCTGCAGCTGGACGATCTTCAGGCTCGTCATCCGGGCGAGGACGGCGCGGCTCTGCGGGGTCGGAGTGAACGGTGGGACATAGAACTCCACCTCACCGGGATCGCAGGGGAGGTCGTCCCCGCCCTGATAGACGTGGACATCCGCCCCCGCGACATCCGCGACAGCCTCAGCGATCTCCTTGTCCGGGACCCAGACCTTCACCGTGCGCCTCCCCTGCCCATGGGGACAGATCGTACGACCCACTCTCGTGCCGGTCGTGGGGCGGGCCTGCCGTGACCGGTTGAGGCCGTGAAAGCCGGTTGACGTCCCTGAAAGCGCTTTCCTAACGTAGGCCCCTCCGGCCCCGGCGTCCCCTGCCACTGGGAGTTCCACCGTGCACAGAAGACCATTCGCGCTGATCGGGGCCGCAGCGGCCCTGTGCTGCGCCGTCGCGACCGGTACGGCCGGCGCGTCGGTGCGCGACGCGCGAGCCTCGACCGCTCCGATCTACCTCGATCCCGGGCACTCCCCGGCCGAGCGCGCCGCGGACCTCGTCGGCCGCCTCACGCTCGCCGAGAAGGCCCAGCAGATGAACAGCAGCCAGGCCCCGGCGATCCCCCGGCTGGGCGTCGCCGCCTGGGGCTGGTGGAACGAAGCGGCGCACGGCGTGGCCCGGCTGCAGACCAACACCAACGCCAACCCGCCGATCCTCACCAACCTCACGTCCTACCCGGTCGACCTGGCGATGGGCAGCACCTGGAGCCCCGATCTGGTCCACCGGGCGGCCACCGAGATCGGGAACGAGGCGCGGGAGGTCGCCCCGAACAACACGCAGGACCTGGACTTCTACTCCCCCACCGTCAACCTCTCCCGCGACCCGCGCTGGGGCCGCAACGACGAGACGTGGAGCGAGGACCCCACGCTCACGGCCGCCCTCGCCGCGCAGTACGTCAACGGCCTGCAGGGTCAGGACGAGAACGGCAGGCTGCCGAGGTCGGCGGACGGGTACGTCAAGGCGCTCGCCACGCTGAAGCACTTCGCCGCCAACAACAGCGAGTACAACCGCCGCACCGGCTCGTCCGACATGGACGAGCGCACGCTGCGGGAGTACTACACGGCGCAGTTCCGCGACATCATCCGGCAGTCCGGCCCCGGCTCGATCATGAGCTCGTACAACCGGGTCAACGGCGTCCCCGCCGCCGCGAACGTCCACCTGATGGACACGCTGGCCCGGCAGACCTACGGCTTCGGCGGTTACTTCACCTCCGACTGCGACGCGGTCTACGAGATCCAGGCCGGCCACCACTGGCAGCCGCCGGGCGCGTCCGCGCCGCTGGACCAGTACGGCCGCACCGCCTACGCGATCACCGCGGGCGAGGATCTGGACTGCAACCAGGGCTACCACGACGCGTACAACTACGGGAACACGGTCCCCGACACGGTCGCGAAGCACATCACCACGCAGACCGGCGTCTTCACCGAGAACGACGTCGACGTCTCCCTGGTCCGGCTGTTCACCGCCCGGATCCGGACCGGCGAGTTCGACCGTGAGGACCAGGTGCCGTGGGTGCGCGAGGCCCGCGCCCGCCTGGCGCCGGGCACCTGGACCAACTCCGACGCGAACAACGCCGTGACCGAGACGCCTCAGCGCCTCGACCTCTCTCGGCAGGCCGCCGAGCAGAGTCTCGTGCTGCTCAAGAACTCCGCCGTCGCCGGTGCCAAGGAGAGCCTGCTGCCGCTGAAGGTGCCCTCGTCGGGCGCCTACAAGGTCGCGGTCATCGGGGCGTACGCGAACCCGTCGTCGCTGTACCTCGGCGGCTACTCCAGCAACCAGGGCGCTCCGGGCGTCGCCAAGGAGGTCAACGCCTACCAGGGCGTCAAGGCGGCCGTCCAGAAGATCAACCCGGCCGCGACCGTCGACTACTACCCGGGCGTCACCGGCGCCGCTCTGGACACCGTCGACGCCGCCTCGGTGGCCGCGGCGAAGGACCACGACGTGGTGATCGTCGTCGCGGGCACCGACGCGAAGACCGCCAACGAGGACTCGGACCGCAAGACCCTCACCCTGCCGGGCGCGCAGTCCTCGATGATCAGCCAGGTCGCCGCGGCCAACCCCCGCACCGTCGTGTACCTGGAGACGATGGGCCAGGTCGACCTCGGCGACTTCCGGTCGCAGGTGCCGGCCCTGCTGTGGAGCTCCTACAACGGTCAGCGTCAGGGCTCCGCGCTGGCCTCCGTCCTCCTCGGCGACACCGACCCGAGCGGGCGGCTGCCGTTCAGCTGGTACGGCGACATGAACCAGCTTCCGGCGATCGGCGACTACGCGATCCGGCCGACGTCGACGAGCAAGGGCCGGACGTACATGTACTTCACCGGCGACGTGACCTACCCGTTCGGGTACGGGCTGAGCTACACGCGGTTCTCCTACTCCCACCTGCGGGTCGAGCGGTCGGCCGACGCGAACGGCACCCTCCACGTGACCGCGGAGGTCACCAACCACGGCGACGCCGGGGGCACCACCGTGCCGCAGCTGTACGTGAGCACGCCGTTCGAACCGGCGGCCAAGGAGCGCCCGCTCAAGCGTCTGGAGGCGTTCCAGAAGGTCACCGTCGGCTCCCACCGGACCGAGCGGGTCCGCCTGACGGTCCCGGTGTCCAAGCTCGCGTTCTTCGACGAGACGTCGAACCGCTACGTGGTCGACCGGGGCGCGTACGAGCTGCGGCTCGGCACGTCCAGCGGGGACGCCGACGTCGCCGCGCGGGCCAGTGTCGAGATCGACGGCACGCTCCGGCCGTCGCCGTCGGTCGTCACCGCCAAGCCGGTCCAGGGCGGGGACGCCGCTCAGGGCATCGTCCAGCGGGTGACGTTCGACAAGGGCGCCACGATCGACCCGCAGCTCACGGTGTCGATGAAGGATGAGAGCGTCTACGGCTACGTCACCAAGGGCCAGAGCGTGCCGCTGCCCGCGGGGACGTGGGTGAGCTACCGCAGCGACCGGCCGCAGGTCGTCCGCATCGACGGCGGCCGCGTCCGCGCCGTCGGATCCGGCGTGGCGACCGTGACCGCGACCGTCCACTCGGGCGGCGGGTCCGCCTCGACGACCTTCGTCGTCCGGGTTCCCTGACGCAAGACGGCCCCGGACCCGTACGGGCCCGGGGCCGCCGGCGCTTCGTCCTGAGGCCTGTCTCAAAGCCCCGCTGTCCTCCTGCGCGGCGCCTCGCTACGGACGGGGACTTCGAGACAGGCCCTTTCGGCTATCAGCTCGTGAGCTTCTCGATGATCAGCTCGCGGGCGCGGCCGGCGTCGGCCTGGCCTCGGGTGGCCTTCATGACCGCGCCGACGAGCGCGCCCGCCGCCGCGACCTTGCCGCCGCGGATCTTCTCCGCGACGTCGGGGTTGGCGGCGATGACCTCGTCGATGACCGAGCCCAGCTGGCCCTCGTCGCTGACGACCTTCAGGCCGCGCTTCTCGACGACCGCGTCCGGCGTGCCCTCGCCGGCGAGAACGCCGTCGAACACCTGCCGGGCCAGCTTGTCGTTGATGGTGCCCTCGGCGACCAGCGCGCTGACCCGTACGACGTCGGCCGGGGTGACCGGCAGCTCGGACAGCTCGACGCCCTGCTCGGTGGCCCGCCGGGACAGTTCGTTCATCCACCACTTGCGGGCGGCTGCCGGGTCGGCGCCCTCGCGGACCGTCTCCTCGATCAGGTCCAGCGCACCGGCGTTGACGATGTCCTGCAGTTCCTTGTCGGCGACGCCCCACTCCTCCTGCACGCGGCGGCGGCGCGCGGCGGGCAGCTCCGGCAGCCCGGTGCGCAGCTCCTCCACCCACTCGCGCGACGGGGCCATCGGCACCAGGTCGGGCTCGGGGAAGTAGCGGTAGTCCTGCGCTTCTTCCTTGCTGCGCCCGCTCGTCGTCGTGCCGGCGGCCTCCTGGAAGTGACGGGTCTCCTGGGTCACCCGGCCGCCCGCGTCGAGGACGCCCGCCTGCCGCTCGATCTCGTACCGGACGGAGCGCTCGACGGACCGCAGCGAGTTGACGTTCTTGGTCTCGGTGCGGGTGCCCCACTCGGACGCGCCCTTGGGCATGAGCGAGACGTTGACGTCGCAGCGCATCGAACCCTGCTCCATGCGCACGTCCGAGACGCCGACCGCGCGCACGAGCTCGCGCAGCTCGGTGGCGTACGCCCGCGCGACCAGCGGTGCCTTGTCACCGGTCGCGGGGATCGGCTTGGTGACGATCTCGACGAGCGGGATGCCGGCCCGGTTGTAGTCGACCAGCGAGAAGTCGGCCCCATGGATCCGGCCGGTGGCGCCGCCCACGTGGAGCGACTTGCCGGTGTCCTCCTCCATGTGGACCCGCTCGATCTCGACGCGGTACGTCTCGCCGTCGACCTCGACGTCGAGGTAGCCGTCGATGCAGAGCGGCTCGTCGTACTGCGAGATCTGGAAGTTCTTCGGCATGTCCGGATAGAAGTAGTTCTTCCGGGCGAAGCGGCACCACTCGACGATCGTGCAGTTCAGCGCGAGGCCGATCTTGATGATGCCCTCGATCGCGCTGCGGTTCGTCACCGGCAGCGAACCCGGCATGCCCAGACAGACCGGGCAGACCTGGGTGTTGGGCTCCGCGCCGAACTCGGTCGAGCACCCGCAGAACATCTTCGTCGTCGTGCCCAGCTCGATGTGGGTCTCGATGCCCAGCACCGGCTCATATTTCGCCAGCGCCTCGTCGTACGGCACGAGCGTTTCAGTGCTCATCGGTAGTTCAGTCCCTTCGGGCCCGGTCAGAGTGCCGGGGCCTTGGCCAGGAGCGGGCCGCCCCAGCGGTCCTGCAGGGCCTGCTCGACGGCGGCGCCGACGCGGTAGACGCGGTCGTCGGCGAGGACCGGCGCCATGATCTGCAGGCCGACCGGCAGGGAGTCCTCGTCCGCCAGGCCGCAGGGCACCGAGATGGCGGCGTTGCCGGCGAGGTTGGACGGGATCGTGCACAGGTCGGCGAGGTACATCGCCATCGGGTCGTCGGCGCGCTCGCCGATCGGGAACGCCGTCGTCGGCGTCGTCGGCGAGATCAGCACGTCGACCTGCTCGAACGCCGCGTCGAAGTCGCGCGTGATCAGCGTGCGGACCTGCTGCGCCTTGCCGTAGTAGGCGTCGTAGTAGCCGCTGGACAGGGCGTAGGTGCCGAGCATGATCCGGCGCTTGACCTCGTCGCCGAAGCCCTCGGCGCGGGTGAGCGCCATGACCTCCTCGGCGGAGCGGGTGCCGTCGTCGCCGACGCGCAGGCCATAACGCATGCCGTCGAACCGGGCGAGGTTGGACGAGCACTCCGACGGCGCGATCAGGTAGTAGGCCGGCAGCGCGTACGTGAAGTGCGGGCAGGAGACCTCGACGACCTTGGCGCCCAGGGACTCCAGCAGTTCGACGGCCTCGTGGAAGCGGGCCAGCACGCCCGGCTGGTAGCCCTCGCCGCCGCCGAACTCCTTGACCACGCCGACCCGCAGCCCGGCGACGTCGGCGCGGCGCGCCGCCTCGACGACGGCCGGCACCGGCTGGTCGATCGACGTGGAGTCCATCGGGTCGTGCCCGGAGAACGCCTCGTGCAGCAGTGCGGCGTCCAGGACCGTACGGGCCAGCGGGCCCGGCGTGTCGAGCGAGGACGCGAACGCGATCACGCCGTACCGGGACGAGCCGCCGTAGGTCGGCTTCATGCCGACGAGGCCGGTGACCGCGGCGGGCTGGCGGATCGAACCGCCGGTGTCGGTGCCGGTGGCGAACGGCGCCTCGTACGCGGCGACCGCCGCCGAGGACCCGCCGGAGGAACCACCGGGGATCTTGTTCAGGTCCCAGGGGTTGTGCGTCGGGCCGAACGCGCTGTTCTCCGTCGAGGAGCCCATCGCGAACTCGTCCATGTTGGTCTTGCCGAGGATGACCAGCCCGGCCTCGCGCAGCCGCTGCGTGATGGTCGCGTCGTACGGCGGGCGCCAGCCCTCCAGAATCTTGGAGGAGCAGGTCGTCGGCATGTCGGACGTGGTGAAGACGTCCTTGTGCGCGATCGGGACGCCGGCCAGCGGGCCGAGCGTCTCCCCCGCCGCCTTGCGGTCGTCGACCGCGCGGGCCTGCGCCAGGGCGACGTCGGGGTCGACGTGCACGAACGCCTTGACGGAGTCGTCGACGGCGGCGATGCGGTCCAGGTGCGCCTGGGTGACCTCGACCGCCGACGCCTCGCCGGAGGCGATCAGCTCGCCCAGCTCGGCCGCGGTCTTCTTGATGATGCTCATGCTCACGCCTCCTCGTCGAGAATCCGCGGGACCTTGAACCGCTGCTCGTCGGCGGCGGGCGCGCCGGACAGCGCCTGGTCGGGCGTGAGGCAGGGCCGCGCCTCGTCGGCGCGGAAGACGTTGGTCAGCGGGAGCGCGTGCGAGGTCGGCGGGATGTCCTCCGCCGCGACCTCCTGGATCCGCGCGACCGCGGAGATGATGTCACCGAGCTGGGTGGCGAGGTGGTCGAGCTCGTCCTCGCGCAGCGCCAGCCGGGACAGCCGGGCGAGGTGGGCGACCTCCTCGCGGGTGATGGCTCCGCCGCCGCGGGCCTGGCCCGCGGCTGCGGAGCCATGGGCGGCGTGCTCGTTAAGCATGTCGAAACCGTTTCTGCGATCGATGGGTTCTCAGCCATCCTAGAGGGCGGGCAGAACCGGCCACGACCGGTTAACGGGTGGTTTACACAGCCCTGATCACAGGGCCGGAACACCGGTGATCACGGGACCACACCATGGGCGCAGAGGGCGGCTCCGTTGACGCCCCTGTGCGTCCGTCAGAGGGCGGCGCCCTCGGGGGCCTGGAGCTCCGAGACGTGCTCGCGCAGCCAGGCGGTCGCCTCGCCGGCGGTCATCGGCGGCTGGAAGTGGTACCCCTGGGCGGCGTCGCAGCCGAGGTTGCGCAGGAGGTGCTCCGTCTCGGCGTTCTCGACGCCCTCGGCGACCGAGCGCAGGCCGAGCGTGCGGGCGAGATCGATGATCGAACGGACGATCACCGCGTCGTCGCCCGCCTCGCGGAGCCGGCTCACGAAGGAGGCGTCGATCTTGATCTCCTCGACCGGCAGGCTCTTGAGCCGTACGAGGGAGGAGTAGCCGGTGCCGAAGTCGTCGAGGCTGAGCGGGATGCCCAGGGCGGCCAGCGCCTCGACGGTGTCGGCCGCGTAGGCGGGCTCGTTCATGAGGATCCGCTCGGTGATCTCCAGCTGGAGGGCCTGCGGCGGCACCTCGTGCCGGAGCAGCCCCGACGCGATCATCTCGGTGAGCGCCGAGTCGAGCAGGTCGCGGCCGGAGGCGTTGATGGCGACCTGGACGCGGAGCCCGGCCTTCCACCACCGCGCGACCTGGGTGAGCGCGGCGTCGACGACGAAGTCGGTGATGCCGCGCATGAGGTAGGTCTGCTCGGCGATCGGCAGGAACTGCTCCGGCGTGAGCAGGCCCTTCTGCGGGTGCCGCCAGCGCAGCAGCGCCTCCATGCCGACCGGGTGGCCGTCTCCGAGGAAGAGCTTCGGCTGGAAGAACAGCTCCAGTTCGCAGCGGTCGATGGCGCGCCGCAGCTGTCCCTGCCGGCCGAGGCGCTCCGGGGAGTTCCGGTCGCGATCGGGTGAATAGATCTCTACCCCGGTGCGATTTTCCTTCGCCACGTACATCGCGACGTCGGCGCGCTGCAGCAGCAGTTCGAAGTCGGGCGCGTGGTCGGGGTGGAGGGCGATGCCGACGCTGGCCTCCAGATCGAACGACATCCCGTCGAGGCGCACCGGTTCGTTCAGCGCCGCGCGGAGCCGGGCCGCGACCTCGCGGGCGTTGCGCGCGTCGCGCACGGTCGGCAGCAGGACCGCGAACTCGTCGCCGCCGAGCCGTGCGACCAGGTCGCCGGGCCGCACGCTGTGGGTGAGCCGGTGCGCGACGAGCTGCAGCAGGCGGTCGCCCGTGGGGTGGCCGAGGGTGTCGTTGACCTCCTTGAACCGGTCGAGGTCCAGGAGGAAGAGGCCGACGCGGAGCGGCGGCTCGCCGTCGCGGCCGCGCGCCGTGAGAGCGCGCTCGGCGTGGTGGCGGGCCTGAGCAAGCGCTTCCTCTGTCCGCATGATCAGGAGCTTGCGGTTCGGCAGGCCGGTCAGGCCGTCGTGCAGGGCCTGGTGCTCACGGCTCACCGAGACCGAGGCGTTGATGTACACCGCGATGAACGGCAGGACGAACAGCGGCACGAACGCCGCCGACCAGCTCATCGCCAGGACCACCAGCGGCGCGAGCCCCAGCAGCGCGCTGTGCACGAGGAGCTGCAGGCCGATGTTCCAGCGCATGGCCTTCAGGACGGAGGTGCGCTCGTGGAACGCGATCGCGGTGTTGACCAGCACCAGGTTGACGAGGAAGTACGCCATCCCCGCGAGCAGCATGATCGGCAGGTCGGAGGCGTGGGGCGTCCAGGGCCGCGTGGGCGACGCCGTGATGCCGAACACCAGCAGCACCAGGCCCGACGCGACGAAGCTCAGGGTGTACTGCCCGACGTTGAAGGCGGTGCGGTGCAGGGCGCGCCGGCGCAGCATCCCGGTCGCCACCGTCGCGATGGCCTGCAGCAACAGTGCCGCGGGCAGGCCGGCGTAGATCAGTGTGGCGAAGGTGAAGGTGGTGGAGACCGTCGCGCCGGTCGTCTCGGTGGAGCCCGGCGTGATGATCGGCTTGAGCTCACCGCTCACGATCAGCAAGGCCAGGATCCAGAAGAGGGGGGCGCCGACCAGCGTCTTGAGGTCGCCGACGCTGAGGAAGGCGACCGAGGTGGCAAGGGCCGCGACGCCGACCACCGTGACACAGGCGACGTAGCCCCACAGGGGGGAACCACGCCGGGGGACCGTGTCCCGCGTGTTGTTCGGGTCCTTCATCACGTCCTCGGGGGGTTACACCCAAACCTTGCGTTTTGGGGGGAGGCGATGGTGTTTGGACGGACACATGTCGTACTGAGGGGAGACTACGACGTCCGAGCAACTTCGCGGAACCGATTGCGCACGTTGCGTTACGCCTGTACTCGACCGTGAAGCCACCCCTCGGTAATCAATCGATACCGTACAGTATCGCCTTGCAGGTCAGAATGACCACTGTCTTGGGAGATCACTCCTCTCCGACGACCGCGACCTCGGTGGCCGCATCCGGCCCCTTCTCCAGCAGCACCCGGAATCCCGCCTCGTCCAGAAGCGGAACGCCGAGCTTGACCGCCTTGTCGTACTTCGACCCCGGGCTCTCGCCGTGGACCACGAACCCGGTCTTCTTCGACACCGAGCTGGACACCTTGCCGCCGAGATTCTGCACGGCCTCGGTCGCCGAGTCCCGGCTGAAGCCCTCCAGGGATCCGGTGATGACGACGGTGACGCCCTCGAGCGGCCGAGGCCCCTCCTCCGCGCCCTCGTCCTCCATCCGCACGCCGGCCGCGCGCCACTTCTCGATGATCTCCCGGTGCCAGTCGACGGTGAACCACTCCTTGACCGAGGCGGCGATCGTCGGACCGACGTCCTCGACCGCCGTCAGCTCCTCCTCCGACGCGGACGCGATGCGGTCGAGCGAGCGGAACTCCCGCGCGAGCGCCTGCGCGGCCGTCGGCCCGACGTGCCGGATCGACAGCGCCACCAGCACCCGCCACAGCGGCTGCTTCTTGGCCTTCTCCAGCTCCTCGAAGAGCTTCTCGACGGTCTTCTTCGGCTCCCCGGCCTTGTTCGCGAAGAAGGTGACGACCTTCTCCTCCCCCGTCTTGGGGTCGATCTTCGGCAGGCCGGTGCGCTGCTCACGGACCACCGACTTGATCGGCAGCAGCTGCTCGACGGTCAGGTGGAACAGGTCGCCCTCGTTCTTGACCGGCGGGTCCTCCGGCTCCAGCGGCTGCGTCAGCGCGGTCGCCGCGACGTACCCGAGCGCCTCGATGTCCAGGGCGTTGCGGCTGGCCACGAAGTAGATCCGCTCCCGCAGCTGCGCCGGGCACTTCTTCGCGTTGGGGCAGCGGATGTCGACGTCGCCCTCCTTCTGCGCCCGCAGCTCGGTGCCGCACTCCGGGCAGGTCGCCGGCATCACGAACTCCCGCTCGGAGCCGTCGCGCAGATCGGCGACCGGCATGACGATCTCCGGGATGACGTCACCGGCCTTGCGCAGCACGACCGTGTCGCCGATCTGCACGCCCTTGCGCTTGACCTCGTCCGCGTTGTGCAGCGTCGCGTACGCGACCGTGGAGCCGGCGACCTTGATCGGCTCCATCACACCGTACGGCGTGACGCGGCCGGTGCGGCCGACCCCGACCCTGATGTCGAGCAGCTTGGTGTTGACCTCCTCCGGCGCGTACTTGTAGGCGATCGCCCACCGCGGCCACCGGCTGGTCGAACCGAGCCTCCGCTGCAACGCGAACTGATCGACCTTGACCACCACGCCGTCGATCTCGTACGCCGGCTCGTGCCGGTGCTCGCCATAGTGCTCGATGTAGGCGTGGACCTCCGCCAGGCTCTCGACGACCCGGTAGCGGTCGCTGACCGGCAGCCCGAACGACCGCATGGTCTCGTACGCGTCGGACTGGCTCTCCGGGCGCCGCCCGCCCCGCCAGGTGCCGAAACCGTGCACGATCATGCTGAGCGGACGGTGCGCGGTCACCCGCGGGTCCTTCTGGCGCAGCGAGCCCGCGGCGGCGTTGCGCGGGTTGGCGAACGGCTCCCGCTCGCCCGTCTCGACCAGCCGCTCGTTGAGCTTCGCGAACGCCTCGACCGGCAGGTAGACCTCGCCGCGCACCTCGAGCAGCTCCGGCACGTCGTCGCCCTGCAGCTGGAGCGGCACGGCGTCGATCGTACGGATGTTGTTGGTGACGTCCTCGCCGGTGCGCCCGTCACCACGCGTCGCACCCCGGACGAGCCGGCCGTTCTCGTACGTCAGGTTGACCGCCAGCCCGTCGATCTTCAGCTCGCACAGGAAGTTGGCGACCGAGCCGACCTCCTTCTCCGCGCGCGTCAGCCACGCCGACAGGTCATCGGTGCTGAACGCGTTGTCGAGACTCTGCATCCGCTCGATGTGCTCGACCGTCGCGAAGTCGGTCGTGATCGGCGCGCCGACCTTCTGCGTCGGAGAGTCCGGCGTGACCAGCTCCGGGTGCTCCTCCTCCAGCGCCCGGATCTCCCGCATCAGCCGGTCGTAGTCCGCGTCGCTGATCGTCGGGGAGTCGAGGACGTAGTAGCGGTAGTTGGCCTCGTCGAGCTCCTGAGCCAGCTCCGAATGCCGCTGCTGGACCGCGTCGGGTACGCCTGTCGCCACGAGTCTCTCCCTGCCGTGCGAGTGCCACTGCCTCATAGTGTCTCGCGTACCACCGACACATCTGACCTGCGGCTCGCCAGGTGAACACACCTTCGGCACACCCTGAACGCAGGCGCCGAGCACCCTCCTTAGGGCCGCCGAGGGCTAATCACCGCAACGGGGACGTGCACAGGTCGTCAGGTGCAAAGGCCCCGTGGTGAACCGCTCGGGGGGCTCGTCACTCCAGAGCACGCTGGGACGCCGGTCCCTGCCGACGGCCAGATCGAGGTAGCCGGGGCCGTTCTTCAGCGCGCCCAGCGCCACGCTGCGGCGGTGGGTGCATCCCATATCCTGGCAGTCGATGAGCATGGCCGCCTTGCGCCGGAGATCGTAGGTCGCCACGAGTGGCCGGTCGCCGTCCAGCGCGATGGCGGGCCGGGTGTGCCACAGCCCGGGGCCGGTGAGCGCCGTTCCGTCGGCGGCCGCGCAATCGGGCGTACGGCACCGCACCAGGCGCGCCGCTCCGGTCCTCGGGTCGGTGTAGGCCAGCACGGGCCGATCATCCTGGGGTATGACGAGCTCGACCCCGTCCAGGCGACGGTCGTCGGATATGTCGCTCGCATTCGGCGAATGCGCCGGTGGGGGCACCGGCCGGGTCAGCCGGGGATGACGACACTCCGGACGGTCACAGCTGATCACGGAGACGGTGCCGGAGTCCTTCTCCGCCACGGCCACCACCGGCCGACCGTCGCGCCGCACGGCGACGGCGAGCGGACTACTGGGCGGGTCGAAACCCGTCGAGTGGAGAAGGTCCACGGTGACCGCCCGGAGTCTCTGGCAGCGGATGTCGGCGCAGTGGATGAGCCGCACCTCCGACGTGTCGCGTCTGTCGCCGGTGCGCAGCGCGGCGATCAGGATGCCGTCACCGGTGGTGGTCATCGCCGGGCTCGCGGCGTCGTACCCGTACTGCTCGACGATCGGCGCCGTGTTGATCGGCCCGTTGCCACCGCATCCGTCAGGGCCGCACGGGAACAGCCGCAACACCCTGTTGTACAACGGGAAACGCCAGGCGGCGGTGGCCACCGTGCCGTCCGGCAGGGCCACGGAGCCGGTCCCTCCGTCCAGACGACCGGCCTCCTGGTAGTCGTACAGACGGCTGCGACGGCAGCGACGATCAGCGCACACCCGCGTGGTCAGGGCGTCTCCAGTGATCGCCATCGGCCACTCACCGCGCAGCAGATGCAGCGTCACCGGCCCGCGGCTGAAGCTCGGCTGCAACACCTGGTCGACGGACAGACCGAGCGGGTTGAACCATACGTACCCGCCGTACAGCAGCCCGGGCAGCACCAGGAGCGGCAGGAGCAGTGCCGCCCGACGCGGTCGAGGACGAACGGAGGAGGACAGCCGCCTGCGGATCTGCGCGAGGTCCAGCGGGATGCCGGGTCTGTGCTGGGGAGCGCCGGGGTACAGAGCGGCCGCCGCGACGGGGTACTCCTGGTTCAGCGCCGCGACCGCGAGCGTTCCGGCCTGGAACGGCACGACGAGCAGACCGACGAGACCAAGAGCGACGTCACCGATCACGACGTAGGCGAAGCCGTCCAGTGCAGACAACGCCCAGCGCAGGCCCGCGACGACGAGGGCCGGCCCCAGCACCACACCCAGCAGAATCGCCAGGACGGTCCGGGTCCTTCGCCCACGCGATACGGACCGGGCCCGGCGGATCGACCACCGTGCGCCCCGTCCCTCCAGCATGGAGATGGGCAGCGCGAGCGCCTGCCACAGCCCGGACACCAGCAGAAACACGAACGTTCCAGCCGCGAACCAGAGGTCCTTCGTCGCGAACGCCACGCCGACGCCGACCGCGAAGGTCAGCCCGGTGCCGACGACCGCGACCCCGCCGAGCGCCGACAGCGTCACCGGACGTCGTACCGCAGCCGCCAGGGCCTTCCCGGCCCCGACCGGCCGTCCCAGCAGCAGCCCGGCCGACATGACGACCGTCGCCGCGAGCGCCACCAGGTAACCGGCGATCCCCAGCACCAACGCGGCGATCGCCGCCACGATGAACCCGTACGACGCCGACAGCGGAGCGAGACCATCGTTCGCGATGAGACCGTTCCGGCCGATGACGGCGATGAACAGGCCGCTGGTGACGAGGCCGACGGGCACGAGCACGACGACGGACGGAACCAGCAGAAGAACCAGATGCCGGGCCGCGGTCCGGTACGCCGACCCGACGACGCCGAACAGCCGGCCCGCCGTGATCCGTGGTTCCGAATCCGCGGCTTCGGACGCCTGCTCCGAGGACGGCCCGACCTGGTCGATGTCGTCGGTCATCAATACCTCTTCAGGAAGCTCCCGGCACCTGGGGGGTGCCGGCGTGCTGTCAACCGCATCGAAGACGTGCGCACGTGGTGAGGTGCAGCCGGCTCGTGCCGACCGAGAGGCCGGCACGCTCGTCGGTCCAGAGCACGCGGGGTCGCCGGTCTCCGCCGACGGCCAGGTCGAGGTAGCCGGGCCTGTTCTTGAGCCGGCCCAGCACGACGCTGCGGCGGCGGGCGCATCCGGCGTCCTGGCAGTCGATGAGCACGGCCGCCTTCCGTCCGAGGTCGTAGGTCGCCACGAGCGGCCGGTCACCGTCCAACACGAGGGCGGGCCGAAGGTTCCACAGCCCGGGGCCCGTGAGCGTCACGACGTCGGCGGCCGCGCAATCGGGGGTACGGCACCGCAGGAGCCGCTCCGCCCCGGTCCGTGAGTCGTGGTAGGCCAGCACGGGCCGATCGTCACGGGGTATGACGACCTTGACACCGTCCACGTACCGGTCGTCCTGCGGCGGGTCCGTATCCGGCAAGGGCTCCGATGGTGGGACCGGCCGGGTCAGTTGTGGGTGGCGGCACTCCGACCGGTCACAGCGGATCATGGTGATCGCGCCGGAACGCCGATCCTGCGTGGCTACGACCGCCCGGCCGTCCCGCCCGACGGCCACGGCGAGCTGGCCGCTGAGGGAACCGAGGTCCGTGTGTGCCAGATCCGCCACGGTGACCGCCCGGGGTGTCGCGCAGTGGATGTCGGCGCAGTGGATCAGCCGCACCTGTTCCCCATCCATCCCGCTGCGGCGACTCGCGGCGATCACGATGCCGTCGCCGGCGGTGGCCATCGCCGCCGCGCTCAGGGACCCGGCATCGTTCCGCTCGACGATCGGCGCCGTGTCGATCGCCCGCTCGTCACCGCATCCGGTCGGACCGCACGGGAACAGCCGCAACGCGTCCTCAGCACCATTCCGCCCCTGCACCCAGGCGGCGACGGCCACCCTGCCGTCCGGCAGGGGCGCGGAGCCGAGCGCTCTGGTGAACGCCGAATCCCCGTTTTCGTAAAGGCGGCTATGACGGCAGCGACGATCTGCGCACACCCGCGTGGACAGGGCGCCTCCGGCGATCGCCATCGGCCGCTCACCGCGCAGCAGATGCAGCGTCACCGGCACACGGCCGAAGCTCGGCTGCAACACGCGATCGGCGGACAGGCCGAGCGGGTTGAACCATACGTACCCGCCGTACAGCAGCCCGGGCAGCACCAGGAGCGGCAGGAGGAGTGCCGCCCGACGCAGTCGAGGACGACCGGAGGAGGGGAGCCGCTCGCGGATCGGAGCGAGATCCAGCGGGGTGCCGGGTCTGTCCTGGGGAGCGCCGGGGTACGGAGAAACCTCCGCCACGGGGTAGTCCTGGTTCAGCGCCGCGACCGCGAGCGTTCCGGCCTGGAACGGCACGACGAGCAGACCGACGAGGCCGAGAACGATGTCACCGATCACGACGTGGGCGAAGCCGTCCAGCGAAGACAACGCCCAGCGCAGGCCCGCGACAACGAGGATCGGCCCCAGCACCACACCCAGCAGAACCGCGAGGACGGTCCGGGTCCGTCGCCCCTGCGACACGGACCGGGCCCGGCGGATCGACCACCGTGCGCCCTGGCCCTCCAGCGTGGAGATGGGCAGTGCGAGCGCCTGCCACAGCCCGGACACCAGCAGAAACACGAACGTTCCGGCCCCGAACCAGAACTGCTTCGTCACGATCGCCACGCCGAAGCCGACCGCGAAGGTCAGCCCGGTGCCGACGATCGCGACCCCGCCGAGCGCCGACAGCGTCACCGGACGTCGTACCGCCGCCGCCAGCGCCTTCCCGGCACCGACCGGCCGCCCCAGCAGCAGTCCCGCCGACACGACGGCCGTCGCCGCCAGCGCCAGCAGGTAACCGGCGATCCACAGCGCCACCGCGACGATCAGCGCCACGATGAACCCGTACGACGCCGACAACGGAGCGAGACCATCGTTCGCGATGAGACCGTTCCGGCCGATGACGGCGATGAACAGGCCACTCGTGACGAGGCCGACGGGCACCAGCACGAGGGCGATCGGAACCAGCAGAAGAACCAGATGCCGGGCCGCGGTCCGGTACGCCAGCCCGACGACGCCGAACAGGCCGCCCACCATGATCTGCGGTTCCGGAGGCGTGCCCTCGGCCGCCTCCTCCTCGAACCGCCCTGCGACGTCGTCGGCCATCGGTACCTCAGCAATGAAGATCTCGGCGCATGGGTATTACATGATCGTTGATCAAGCATGCCGCGGCGAATCGGACGGAGGCGCCGGGCCTCGGCGGCCCGCGCTATCCGAAGAACGCCTGGCCGAGCGCGAGCAGGACGGCGGCGACCCCGCACAGCGCCGCCAGGGCGAGGAAACCGGCGAACACCCCGAGCAGTAGAGGGATCAGCGTCCCCCATGGTTGCGGATTCGAGCTGAGCGGCACGTCGTTCTCGACCCGGACGCTTCTCGGCATGACGCACAGCACCAGCAACGCCAGTGCTGCGAGGCTCACGATCCCGAGGACACCGGCCGCGTCGAGCACGGCGATGGCCGCACCGGTCTGGGCGTATCGACCGTCCGGCTTACGGCGCAGCGTCGTCGGCCTGCCGACGTGCACCCGCGCGTTGGTGATCCGGGCGGCGGTGTCGGCGGGCCCTCCGTTAGCCGGCGTGAACGTCCCCGTGCAGACCCGTCTACTACCGCGCCCGGACCCGTACGTGTGGCAGTGCGCGGCGGTGAACCTCCCGGGCGTCCCGGCGAGCCCCGCCGCGTACCGGAAATGGGCTCGCACTGTCTCTAGTATTCGGGACCGGCGGTAGGACCACCCACGCACTTCGGCATGGAGGCTGACCACCGTTTTCAGCCCGAGCTCTTTTCGGCCCGCGTCATTGCGATACCGACGCCCCTGAAACTGGAGAAACGCCTCGCGATGGCACGTCGCGCCTGGACGCCCGTACGGTTGGCTCCGTGACCATGGAGATCGACCCGCGCGACACCCCCGCGGGGAGGGCACGCCATCTCGCGGTCCTCGTCCACGACGACGGTCGGCCCGGCAAGCGCCGCCAGGACATGACCGCGTGAACGCCGTCCGTGCCGAGGTAATCGCGACCCGGCGGCTGGACCTTATGCCGCTGCTCGTCGAACACGCCGATGAGATGGCCGTGGTGTTGTCCGACCCGGCCCTGTACACCTTCATCGGTGGCGCCCCGGACACCCCGCAGGATCTGCGCTCACGCTACGAGCGCATGGCCGCCGGCGCCCCCGATCCCGCCGTCCGCTGGCTCAACTGGGTGATCCGCCTCCGCGAAGCGGCCTGCCTGACGGGGACGGTCCAGGCAACGGTCAGCCCTTCCGGTCGCGGACTCGTCTCCGAGATCGCCTGGGTGGTCGGGACTCCATGGCAGGGACGAGGCATCGCCACCGAGGCGGCCCGAGGGCTGGTCGCATGGCTCGGTGAACAGCCCGTAGAGAGCGTCATCGCCCACATCCATCCCGAGCACCAGGCCTCCGCCGCCGTCGCCACCGCCGCCGGACTCGCGCCCACCGACGAACGGCAGGAGGGCGAGATCCGGTGGTATCGAGGTATCAGGCGATGATCGCGCCCACGGCGGGTTCCGGGCGGCGCCATATGCGGCCGCCGTGGTTCAGCCGTGCTCCCGCGCCTGCCAGCGGATCCTCGTCGTACGGTGCAGGCGATCAAGGCCCTGTACGCGTTGGCCTTCGTACAGATGGATCGTCAGATTCCGCAGCCCCGCCAGGGGAACGAGATCCACGCCATCGGCGGCATCGAGCAGGAACAGGCTGCGCAGCCTGGGCAGATCGCCCAGCGGTCCGAGATCGACCGTGGCCGGACAACCGTCGAGGACCAGAATCCCCAGACTCCTCAGCGCGCCGACCGGCGTCAGGTCCGTGAACGGCACCCCACCTAGGTCCAACCGCGTCAACCCGGTCAGGCGCGCCAAGGGGCTGATGTCGCCGATCCGTACGCAACCCCCGACCTGCAACACTCCAAGCCGGAGATCGGATATGGCGTTGAGGTCCTCCAGCGCTTGGTTCGTGTAGATGCTCAGCGTTCCAAGCTTCGCGCAGGCCACCGCCAGCTGATCACAGCACGCCTGGGGCAGATGGGCGTCGCTCAGGAACAGTGTGCGGAGGTCGTCGAGCGAGCACAGCGCCTCGATGTCGGCGAACTTCGGGCAATTGTGCAGATACAGCTGCTGGAGCCCCCGCTGATCCGCGAGTGGGGAATAGTCGGAGACCTCGCCGAGGCCCCCGGCCCCGAAGGACCGCAGGGCATGCAACCGGGCCACGCATCCCAGGTCGGCCACGAACCGATCCGGGTAGAGACTGAGCTCATCCAGCCGGGGAAACGCCTCGAACAACGACACGTCCCCCAGCGCCCCCTCGATGTCCAGCCAGATCTCCTCCAGGGACGCGTGCTCTACGAGAAGGGAGAGCGTTGCCGGCTTGACGCCTTCCGCGCATATCCGTCTGAGCGCCGGGATTCCGGTGACGTTTTCCAGCCCATATCCCTTGGGCAGGTTCACGTCGAGGCGCTCAAGACGTTCGAGCCGTGCCACCGCGGGCAGTAGGGCGGGATTATCGAGCGTCAGCCATCCGTTGAGCAGCGGGGCCTGAGCGAGGACCTGTTCGGCGTAGGAATGCGGTTCGAAGTAGTCCCAGCCGTTCACCAATTCGCTCTGCACCCGGGATCTGGGGTCGGCGGCGTAGCCGGCCAACAGCCGCATGGCCTCGGGGCCATTGATCAGCCAGACGGTCTGCACGGTGGCGGCCGCCTGCGCTTCCGTCAGGCCGTCGAGTGACTCGGGCAGGCGACGCAGGATCTCTTCACCTGCCGCGGCGAGACGACGCGCATCGGCTGCGTTCTTCGGCGGGATGAGCCTCGACACGCACTTCTCGACGCGATCCCTGGAGTCGTGTGGCACGTCGGGGACGGTCTCCAGACACGCGGCCACCAGCATCCGCAGGCGATGGCCGTGTTTCGGCTCGGCCTCCGCACGGTCGAGCAGACCGCTGATGAGATCCCGGCGGAGAGGCGCGTTGGCGTGCCCCGCGGCCATCACGACGGTGTCCCGCCACTGGTCGAGGTGGGCCTTCTCGACGAGCGTCTCGACGTCGGCGTCGTCGGCCGCCTGCCTCGCGGCCAGGTACTCCTGGACCGTACGGTGCACGAAGTCGATGCGGCCGGGGACCGGCTCGCGGATGACGCCGCTGCGGTGCAACAGGTAGTCGAGCAGCTCCTCGGCCGAGGCGGTGACGCGTGGCATGGCCGCAGACCTGGCCTCCATCCGCCGCAGCGCGGTGGTCTTCGACATCTCGGCGCGGCCGAGGATCGTGAGCCGCCAGGCGAGTTCCTGGAGCAGCCGTTCCTTCTGGCCGCGTTCGAGTTCGATGCCGGGATGGCTCCGGACCCCTCGCTCGACGTCGCGGCGTTCGAGCAGCATGTCGAGCACGGCCCGGTACAGCCCCATGCGGTCGCGGGGCAGGTGCGAGACCCGGTCGAGGTTGAGGGCGCACAGCATGGCGGCGAGCAGAGGTGTCGTCGCCAGCGCCCGCAGGTGCGGACCGCTCTCCAACCGGGCCAGCAGGGTGCCCTCGTACCCCGGCAGTTCCTCGGGGGCACAGGGAAGGCTTCCCGCGTGGCGTACCGCAGCGTGCCACTGCCGTACGAGCTCCCGCAGGTCGTCCGGGGTCATCGGCTCCAGCATCACCGGCCGGAAGCCCTCTGCCGAGAGCCAGCGCGTGTCGGCCGCCGCCGGCCGGGACGTGACGACGGTCCGTACACTCGGATAGACGTCGAGCAACTTGCGCAGCCACTGCCGGACCTCGTCGCGCCTGCCCTGCGGAACCTCGTCGACCCCGTCGACCAGGATGATCCCGCGCCCCGCACCGAGCACCCGATGTACCCACGCCGGCGGCATCAGTCCCTGGAGGGGACCGGTGACGAGATCCTCCGGTCGGGGGAGACCGCTCTCGGCACAGCTGCGGAGCTTGATCAGGAAGGGCACTCGCCCGTTCCAGTCGGCGAGGTCACCGGTGAAGGCTCTCCGCGCCGCCGTCACCGTGATCCAGCCGAGCAGGGTGCTCTTTCCCGAGCCCGCCTGGCCGCGCAGGAGCGTGCGAGACGAGCGGGCCAGCATCCCTTCGGCCCGCATGGTGGACGGCTCGCGTCCTTGGTCTCCGGTGAGCGCCGCCACCTTCAACGGCTCGAGACCCTCGCGGCGGCGGTCCTCGGCCGTCGCGGAGAGACTGATGTACGCCACGCTGAGCGTGGCGCGCGGACGGTAGTTGTCCACCCGCAGGCCGAACAGCTCGATCGCGTCCATGCTCCGGGCGACGTGCTCGAGGTAGCGTCGTTCGAACTCCGCGTCGTTCTGGGTGCCGGCGGGTGCGTCGAGCGTACGGGCCGGTAGTCGCTCAAGGACGAGCGAGATCTGATTCCCCAGATCGGACGTCCGGGACAGCGTCTCCACCAGGGCGCGGGGCGTGAACTCCGGGAGGCCCAACAGGATCCGCACCAGGCAGTCGCAGCATTCGTCGAGCATCACGTCGTACAGCCGGGAGGCCGCCTCGCCGTGATGTCCGGCCGGAGACGGAACCAGCCCGCGTACGCGCCGGGCCAGCTTCACCGGGTCGGCGTCCGCCCCGAAGATCAGATCATCGGAGAGGTCCAGCCGCTCCATGGCCGCTCTGACGTCGAGCAGCACGGCCGCGCGATCGCTCTCCCCGAGCCCGCCGTACTCCTGCTCGACGAGCGCCGCGAGACGCTTCTCGACCGAGTCGGCGATGTCCGCGAGCTGGCGTTCCAGCTTGCGCCGGACGAAGCGGTCGGGCAGCGACACCCTGATCAGCTCGGTCAGGTCCTTGTCGCGGTCGGCTTTCGCCGCCCGTGCCGCCAGCCACTCGCGCCCCGCCCGCTGCGCCACCGCCTTGGCGGCGGCAGCGGCCGCCGGTTCGAGTCCCGTCACGAATCCCCCAGCACCGATGTCCGGACGAGCCACCACAGAATCGGCTTCTTGGACGCAGCCGTTACGGATCCGGTTGCGCCCCGGCAGGTCCCAGTAGGCTTTTGTGCCCTACGGTCGGCTCCGTGACGATGCTGAACGAGGCGGTCCGCGAGCTCATCGACGACCCGAATCCGGCGATCCTGGGGACCATCAACCCCGACGGCAGCCCGCAGACCTCGGTGGTGTGGGTCGGCCGGGACGGCGATGACCTGCTCATCTCCACGGCCGCCGGTCGGCGTAAGGAGACCAATCTGCGCCGCGATCCCCGCGCCAGCCTGACCGTGCTCGACCGGAACGACTTTCAGCGGTACGTCGAGGTACGTGGCACCGCCACGATCACCGAGGACATCGGCAGGCGCCTGGCGGTCGAACTCGCCGAGAATTACGAAGGGTCCGGCGCCGGCGAGGAGTACGTCGAGCTCCCGCCCGAGGTCGTCCGCGTCGTCATCCGCATCACCCCACACCGGGTGGTGGGCACCGTCGCCGAGTGACCCGTGCCTCAGACGTGGGAGAGCAGGAAGCCCACGAGGAGGCACAGTCCGGCCAAGAGCAGGGAGGCTCCGAACAGCGGGACGACGATGGTCAGCAGCGTCCCCCAGGGCGGGGGATTCTTTCGCATCCGTTTCCAGCCGCCGGCCGAGACCCGCTTCGGCGCCGCGCAGAGCAGCACGAGGAGGAACGCGGCGAGGCTGATGATCCCGAAGGCGGTCGCGAGGTCCTTCCCCGTCTTCGCCGGTCCGGGCTGGACATAGCCGCCATCGGGTCGGCGGCGCAGGGAGGCGGGCCTGCCGACCTGGATCCGAGCGTCGCGGACATGAGCGTTCCGATCGACGAGTCCGCTCTTCGCCGGCACGAACGTCCCGGTACAGACGGGCGTGCCGCTCCCGGCCGTGTGACACCGCGCGGCGGTGAAGGTCCCCGGCGTCCCGGACAGCCCGGACGAATAGCGGGCGTCGTCGAGTGGAAAGGTCAGCAGCCAGCCCGCGAGACCGAGGACGGCGATCGCGGCGAGGACACCGACCGCCGTGAGCAGGACGCCGAGCGGAGATCCCGCCGCGCCACGCCTGCTCCCGGTGCGGGGACTGCGCCTCGTCCGTCCCCCGGCGGGCCTGCTCTTTCGCCCGGTGGCGGGGCTCTTCTTCCGGCCGGTGGTAGGCCGGCTCTTCTGTCGCCCGGCGGCGGAGCCGCTCTTCTTCCGCCTGGCGGCAGACCCGCCCTGGGCATGCCGTTCCGCTCGCGCCCGCGCCATCGCAGCCGCCTCTTTCTATTCTGATGTGATCCGGCCGAGCCCTCGCCGGCTCGGACGAGCCGATGGGTTCTGATCAGTCCTCGGCGGTCTCGGCCAGGACCTGCGCCGCCTCGCGGCAGTGCTTCAGCGCGGTGCGTACGTAGCGTGGGCCGGCGCCGGCCAGGCCGCAGGACGGCGTGACGACCACGCCCTCGGCGAGGACCTTCGGGGAGAAACCGAGACGCCGCCACAGCTCCTGGACGCGGGTCAGCGACTGCTTCGGCGCCGGCAGGCGGGTGTCGGTACCGGGGACGATGCCGAGCAGGAACCCGCCCCCCGCCTCGACGGCCTCACCGATGGCGTCCTCGTCCGCGCCGCGCAGCAGGGCGGCGTCGACCGAGATCGCCTTCGCTCCGGCCGCCCGCAGCAGACCGTACGGGGCGCGCGGAGCGCAGCAGTGCACGAGCGGGAAGGCGTCCGTGGCCTCGATCACCCGCCGCAGACCGTCCTCGGCCAGCGGGGCCTCGATGGCGCGGAGGCGGGAGAAGCCGCTCGCGGTCGGCACGGTCCCGGCCAGGACGCCGGGCATGCCGGGCTCGTCGAGCTGCAGGAGGATCGTGGCACGCGGCAGCCGCCGGCGTACGTCTCGGACGTGCGCGGCGACGCCTTCGGCCAGTGAGGCGATCAGGTCGCGTACGGCCCCCGCGTCGCGGAGCGCGCGGTCGCCGTGCTTGAGCTCGATCGACGCGGCCATCGTCCAGGGACCCGCGACCTGGATCTTGAACGGTCCCTCGAACTCCCCCGCCTGCTCCTCGAGCGTGTCGAGGTCCCGGGCGAGCATGCTGCGGGCTCGGGACACGTCCCGTCCCGGCCGGTCGGCGAACCTCCACCCGGAGGGCTGCAGCGCGACGGCAAGCTCGGCGAGCAGTCCGGCGGTGCGTCCGACCATGTCCGCGCCGGGCCCCCGGTCCGGCAGCTCCGGGAGATAAGGCAGGTCGGGGAGCTCACCGAGGACGACGCGCAGTGCCTCGGCGGGATCGTCCCCGGGATGGGAACCGACGCCGGTGGCGGTTCCGATGGTCCACGGAAGATCAGGCACGGCAAGAGTTTATTGCCTGGCGACGGCCTCCGAATCGATGAGCGAACGCCGCTGCCTCGTATGCCGCACGAGGTTCAGGTCAGAGTCGGGTGGTGCGGTCGGCACCAGTCACTGGATCTTCCAAAGCCGGGTGGTGTTGTCCCAGGCTCCGGTGGCCAGGGTTGTTCCGTCCGGGCTGAACGCCACCGAGAAGATGAAACTGGTGTGGCCGGTGAGGGTGGCGACGCTGATGCCGGTGGCCGTGTCCCATAGCCGGGCGGTCTTGTCGTAGCTGCCGGTGGCCAGGATTCTGCCGTCCGGGCTGTACGCCAACTCGCCGACCGTACTGGTGTGGCCGGTAAGGGTGGCGGTGGTCTTTCCCGTGGCGATATCCCGCAGCAGGACGGTATTGTCCGGGCCGCGGGTGGCCAGGGTCCTGCCGTCCGGACTGAACGCCAGCGGAGCGGAGTAGTCGAGGGTGGCGGTGGTCTTTCTGCTGGCCATGTCCCACATGCGGGTGGTGCCGTCCCTGCTGCTGACTGCGAGGGTTCTGCCGTCCGGGCTGAACGCCACCCCACTGATCCAGTCGGGGTGGCCGGTGAGGGTGGCGATGCTGTTTCCGGTGGCCCCATTCCACAGCCGGACGGTCTTGTCGTAGCTGCCGGTGGCCAGGATTCTGCCGTCCGGGCTGTATGCCAACTCGCTGACCGTGCCGGTGTGGCCGGTAAGGATGGCGGTGGTCTTTCCGGTGGTCACATTCCACAGCCGGACGGTCTTGTCGAAGCTGCCGGTGGCCAGGGTCCTGCCGTCCGGACTGAACGCCACCGCATCGACGCCCTTGGGGTGGCCGGTGAGGGTGGCGGTGGTCTTTCTGGTGGTCACGTTCCACAGCCGTGCGGTGTGGCCCTGGCAGGTGGCCAGCGTCTTGCCTTCCCGGCTGAACGCCACCGCGTCGACATACCCGCCGCAGGCGAGTATGTCGACGCGCGCCACCGTAACGGCCCTGGCCGTGGGGTGAACAGGGCTGACAGGGGTCGTGGGAGGCGCGCTCTTGCGGCCGGTCTCAGAGAGCAGCACCGCTACCGGGACGGCGGCCAGAGCCGCCGCACCCAGCCCGCCGAGGAGAACGGTGCGGCGCCCGATCCGCTTTGAGGCGGCGGCTGAGGGGGACCACTCCCCCGCTGCCGGCCCGACGTCCCTGGCAACGGCCTCCGGCGTGGCCGGTTGTGCGTGCGTGGACGGCGTCCAGTCCTCGGTCGGTGGGAGGACCACCACTGCCGGAGCGGGCTGCCGGCCATGCGCCTGATGTGGTTGTTCGGGAGAGGCACGCAGGCGTTCGGCGATGGTGGCGGCGTCTCCTGGCCGGTCGCCGGGCTGCTTGGCCAGCAGATCCAGCACCAGCGCGTCGAGCCGGGCGGGGATGTCCGGCCGTACGGATCGTGGGGGCGCCGGGGCTCGGTCCAGGTGTTGGTAGAGGATCGCACCGACGCCCGAGCTCGTGTCGACCCAGGTGATCCCGGTCAGCATCTGATACAGCACGCAGCCGAAGGCGTACAGGTCGGTGCGCTGGTCGACGGTACGGCCCTGGATCTGCTCGGGTGCCATGTACAGAGGGGTTCCCGCCGACGAGCCGGTAGCGGTGATCTTGGTGGCGTCGGCCAGGCGGGCGATCCCGAAGTCGCAGACCTTCACCCGCCCACCGTCCACCAGGAACAGATTGGCCGGTTTGATGTCACGGTGCACCACCCCCTGCCGGTGAGCCACCGCGAGAGCATCGAGGACCTGCACCGCCCAGTCCGTCGCCTGTGCGATGGGCAACCCGTCAGGGTGTCCGGCCAGCACTGCGGCCAGGTCGCGCCCCTGCATCAGCTCCATCACCAAGAACAGCAGGCGCTGGTCCGCGTACTGGTCCTCATCGATGTCGTACACCGTGGTGATCCCCGGATGGTTCAACGTCGCGGCGATCTCGGCCTCCCGCCGGAACCGCGCCACCATGGCCTTATCGGCCGCGACCGTCAACGGCAGGATCTTCACCGCGATCCGTCGGCGTAGCCGCAGATCAACCCCCTGCCAGACCTCACCCATGCCGCCGCGGCCGAGGGGCGTCTCCAGCCGGTACCGGCCGACCAACTCCAGACCACTCCGCATCAGCTCTCCCCGGCCTCGGAGACCAACGCTGATCTACCAGAGGGGGTGAACGACCGGGCTGTAAGAAGATCCGCACGTGGTTCCTCCATCGAGGTCTTCCTCTCCCCACCCGAAGCCGTCCACGAGTTTCCAAAAAAACGCGATTGTCCGCTAGAGAGCATAGGGTGCCGCAGCTGTTCGACGGCCGTGGTGTACCGGTCGGCGGTGGCGGGCGTCGAGTCTCATAGCTTGGCAATCGGTACCGATTGCTAAGCTATTTCCATGGAGCCGTCATCGTCGTGGCGTACCGATCAGGTGGCCGCGGCACTACGCCAGATCAGCGCCGGCCTCGCGGCACTGGCCGATGCGATCTCGGCCGACCCGGCGGAGGCTCCTCCGGAGAGCCGTCACCGCTCCCTCATCGCCGAATGGGGGACGCGGGGCCTGACGCGATCCGAGGCGAGTGCGCTCTTCCGTAAGCACGGCTTCTCTCCTCAGGCGGCGGGCGGCTGGGCCCGGGGCGACTGGCTCGAGGTCCGCGAGGACGGCCGCCGCTACCTGACCGAACGTTCGCTGCAGTGGCTGGCAGAACAGGAGCCCTCCGATGACACCGACGGCCGGCATTGAGCCGTTCAGCCTCCGGCTGGAGGTCCGCATCTCCGAGGTGGACCCGCAGCTGCACCTCAACGGCGGCTGCTACGTCCAGTACGGCGACCATGCCCGCTTCCAGTGCGTACGGGCCGCCGGGGTCTCCGTCGAAAAGCTCCTGGCCGACGGGCTCGGACCCGTCAACCTGGAGACGGTCATCCGGTATCGCCATGAGCTCCGCGCCGGAGACCAGGTCGACGTGTCCTGCGATTGGGAGTGGGGCGACGGCAAGACCTACCGCGTCCGGCACCTCATGAGGCACCTGGACGGCACCGTGGCCGCCGAGGTCGATCACGTGAGCGGGCTGCTCGACCTCGGAGCCCGCCGGCTGATCGCCGATCCCGCCGGCGAGTGGCGGGCCCGCGCCGCCAGGCCCGAACTCCTCGGCCTCCGCCCCGCCCCCTCCGACTCCGCCCGACCCGCCTAAGCGCTTGATTCCCAGGCGCGTGTGGTCGTGATCCGGCGCGGCGGCACATCATCGCCCGGCCCCGGCCACCTTGTGTCAGGGGGGTTCATTGAGGCTGAAGTTTCTTCGGCCTCAATGAACCCTCCTGACGGCGCGCCCTCGGCCCGCCCGAGCGATTCGCCCGAATCACTGGCATTCGCCATGGGACGCCCCCGACATCGACACACGACGGCCCCGATCCCAGACTTCTGATCTCGGATCCCTTGGAATCGTCGATGGCGACGCTCAGGCGGCCGTGAGGTCCGGTAGGGAGCCGACGCCGACGTAGTCGCGGAACAGCACGATCCGGCCGTCGCGGATCCGGAACACCTGGATGCACGGCACCTCGAACGTCTCCCCCGTCGTCGTCACTCGCCCGACGGACACGAGTTCGAGGATCACCACCTCCGGGTCCGAGGTGCGGTGGAGCTGCACCGTGCGCAGGTCGGTGATCTCGAGTGGCATCCGGGCGGCGTGCGCCGAGAACTCCCGGATCGTCTCCCGGCCTTCGAGCCGAGCGGGGAGTCCTTTGGCGGCGAACGGCATCTCGATCACGCCTTCCGCCGCGAAGAGATCGGCGAACGCGTCCAGGTCCCCCGCGACCAGCAGACGCCGCCGCCGTTCGAGAACCTCCAGCGGACCTTCCATCACAGCCTCCCGTTCAACGATCGTTCAATGACTGATTCAACGACTGTAGAACGGGATGACGGCTCGGTCAACACTCGTACAATGAATCGCGTGAGTGATCCCTCGGCGCGGCCGTCCCGGGCCGAGCAGCGGCGCAACACCGAGGCCCGAATCCTGGGTCAGGCCCGTCGACTGTTCGCCGAATCCGGCTACGACCGGACCACCATCCGCGCGGTGGCGACGGCCGCCGAAGTGGACCCCGGCCTGGTCATGCACTACTTCCGCAGCAAGGAAGAGCTCTTCGCACGGGCGACCGAGGGCGGGCCCCCGCCCCTGCCCGGCGGCACGCCGGAACAGGTCGCCGAACAACTACTCGACGTGCTCCGAGGTTCGCTGGCCGACGAACCCGTCGAGTCGCTGGCCGTGCTCCGGTCGATGCTCACCCATCCCGAGGCGGCACACGAAGCTCGGGAGGCGTCCCGCATCCAACGGGATCAGATCAGCGAAGCCATCCCGGACGACCAGGCCGACCTGCGCGCGGGGCTGATCAGCGCCGTACTCATCGGCGTCGTTCTCGGCCGGCATCTGATCAAGCTCGACCCCCTCGCCGACGCCGACCCGGATCAGATCGTCGAGATCCTGCGCCCCTCGATCCGCTCACTCACCAAAGCCGACGACTGACCGACCTCGTCTGGCGCACCGCCGACGGAAAACTCGGCGACCTCTACGCATTCGGTGGTCCCGCCGCTGCCGGTGGTGTAGCTGCTCTTACGCCATTCCGTCATGGTCCTCAACCATCCTTACTAGGAGGTCGCGAGTCTGGTCCTCGTTCAAAGCGCGTGCGGCAATGCGGTCGAATCTTACTGAGACGGCAGCAGCCTCCGCTTGGTCATCGATCACGCGACCGACGTCCAAGACGGTCCCCGCAAACGCCGCGAGGCGGCGACCGGGCAGTTCGAAGAACCAGAATGAGCCGTCGACGCCGATATGCGGCGCAGCCGCGAACGGAATCACTCGCAGTGACACGTGCGGAAGTGCACTCACCTCGACCAGGTACTCGAGCTGAGCTTTCATGACGACTTGGCCGCCCATAGAGCGGAGTGCCGCGTTGTGGAAGATCTTGAGCTGGTCCGATTCCCGCTGATAGCAGCCGACACGGGCGGGCCAGTCGGGGTTGTGGCTGAGGCGGGCGAAGCGGCGGAGGCGTACGAAGAGGCCGCCGGTATCCCAGGCCTTGTCGAGGCGGTCGGCCTGGATGCGGGTGAGCTTGTTGCGGCCGGCTTCGGCGTTCGAAACCCCATGTTTGTTGACGCCTATGACGGCCCCTACCTCGGTTTGCGACATACCGCGCTTCTGGCGTTCGTAGCGCAGGTGAAAGGCGATGGCGTTCCAGAGGGACTCGTCGGGGTCGAGGTTCTCGGCGGCGGTCATCGCTGCCTCCGGGGGGGGTTCAGAAGTCTGCTTGAATCTTCCGCATTACTCAGAGTGAGATCATTGTTACAGAGCGACCACGCAATGCGCACGATCTCTGAGGAAGACGGGCGACGCCATGACCGATCGGGTATCCCCCGAAGAGGAACGGATCTTCGCTTTCCGGCAGTTTCCCGCGGGGCCGACCGCTGCGGGCGAGGCACGGGAATGGTCGGCGAAGGTGCTGGCCTGCTGGGACCTGGCCGCCCTCACCGACGATCTGCAGACGGCCGTCACGGAGCTGGTGACGAACTCGCTGCGTGCCGGGGCGGGCGCGATCCACGCCCTCATCGAGTGGCGGTGGAACGCGGAGGCTCTGGAGCTCCAGGTCTGGGACGACGCCCCCGGCCGGCCGCAACTTCGGCAACCCGACTTCGTCGCCGAGACCGGGCGCGGCCTGTTCATCGTCGCCGCACTGTCCACCGCCTGGGGACACCACCCCGCCGCCGACGGCGGCAAGGTCGTGTGGGCTCGCTTCGCGACGACTGCCGCCCGATGACGACGAGGCCGTCAGCGGGCCAGGAGGCCGTTGGCGACGATGTCGGTGGCGGTGTGCAGCAGCTCGCGTAGTTCGGGGTTGGTACGGCGCAGGCTGTCGGGCCGCCAGCCGAGGCTGATCACTCCGTTCCAGGCCGCCCACAACACGGTGGCCGCCTCCGCCGGATCGATGGCTCGTATCACGCCCGCGTCCATCCCACGGCGAAGGGCCTCGACCATCCGCCGGTTCTGTCCGTCGACCGAGCGGGCCAGGCGTTCGGCGACCTCACGCCCGGCCGCGTACTGCCCCGGCTCGCCGGGGAACGCCAGCATCCGGAAGTACTCCGGATGGGCCAGATAGAACTCCAGGTATTCGTCTGCGGCGGCGTACAACTGCTCGGCAGGCGTGCGCTCTCTCTTGTAGGCGCGGTCCATGTAGCCGCGATCGACATCGAGTGCCTGCTCGATGACCGCTGCGTGCAGACCCGACTTCGATCCGAAATGGTTGTAGATCGAGCCGACGGCCACCCCGGCCTTCTGGGCGATCTCCTCGACGGTCACCTCTTCCACGCCGCGCGTGCTGAAGATCTCCTCAGCGGCGCGCAGCAGGGCTTCGGCGGTCCGCTGTCTCCGCGGGTCCATACCACCCCTTCTTGCAATGATTGCAACTACCTGTTTCGGCTGTTACTGTATCGCCGGATCTCTTGCAACGATTGCAGGAAGTGCCGGGAGGCTGAGCTGTGGCACCAGTGGGGACACGCGAGTGGGCGATCGCCACCAGGGGTGCACTCGGGTTCCCCGACCGGCTCCGACTCGCTCGAGACGCCCTTCTCGGGCAGCTCGCCGAACTACTCGGCGGTCGGACGAAGGCCGCCACCGTCGTCGTGGAGCGTGAACCACCGGACAGCGCGCTCGCTCGCAGGGTCCTGGCGTTGGCGGAGGCCACGTACTCCGCACCTCTCCTCGGCCACTGTCTGCGCTGTTGGTTGTGGGCCGATCTACTGGCCGGGCTCGATGGTGTCGGCTACGACGAGGAGCTGCTCTACGTCTCCTGTCTGCTCCACGATCTGGCGCTCATGGACCCCTACCGGCCCGGTCAAGCCCAATGCTTCGCGGTACACGGCGGCGAGGTGGCACTGGCCACGCTGGTCTCCTTCGACGCGCCGGAGTCCTTCGCCGAAGCCGCGGCCGAGGCGATCACCTTGCACATGAACATCCGGATGCCTGCGGAGTCGGGCCCGGAAGCCCGGCTACTGCACGACGCCGCACACCTCGACGTCGGCGGCACCCGAGCGCGTCGGCTCTCACCCGATGCGATCCGGACGGTAATCGACCGGCACCCGCGCAACGGCTTTGCCTCAGACTTCGTGGAGTTGATGCGGCGTGAAGCCACCGAACGCCCTCGTTCACGCGCAGGAGTGCTCTGGCGTTCGGGCATGCGCCTGCCGGTATCGCTCAATCCACTGGACCGTATTCGTTGAGCGTGGAGCCGATACGGACTGCTCGATTTCCCTAGTGCTGCAGCCGTGGATCGTGATCTTGGCTGAGGCCCGACACGCCACTACTCCGGCAGCTCCGGAGCGTAGAACGATGGCAGCGGCTCAGGTCCGGTGTACTTCTGGCATTCGCAAGGCAGCAGCTCATTGCCCGTCCAGGCGCCGTTGTTCCACTTTGCGCGTTCGACGCCTGCCCGGCAGCGTCCCTCGGCTTCGTGGAACGACGCACCGTGCCCGCACTGGCACAACGGTCCACGCTCGACGGCCTTTTGCTCGGGCTTGCGCCGGGGCACCAGGCGACCGACCGCCAGCCCTGTCCCGAAGATCAGCGCTCCGACCAGCATCTCGATCACGATGGCCCCCTTGGGCGTGCGTGAAGTGGCGACCAGCCACGACCAAGCCCCTCAACCGCCGATGACAAGATCACGATCTACGACCGCCGTACCAGGAGGAGCTCATGACCGTCATCGATAACGACCTTTCGCAAATCGTCGACGACTACGGCCAGGCGTGGAATTCCCATACCTTGGACGAAATCATGGCGATGCATACTCAGGATACCGTGTTCCGCCTGCATCTACTCGGCTCATCCGAGGTCGCCGGGCACGCTGAAGTCCGTGAGGTCTTCGCGGGGCTGCTGGCATTCTGGCCGGACATTCATTTCGCCACGGACAGGCTCAGTGTCGGAGACGGCTTCTTCGTGCACCAGTGCTCGATCACCGCGACGCTGGCCGTACCGCTTCCGCTCGACGGGCTCGTCATCCAGCCGACCGGGAAACCGATCCGGTTCAGCGGAGTCGACGTGATCAGCATGGCCGGAAGGCTGGTACACCGCAAGGAGACCTACCTCGACATCGCCGCCGCGATGCAACAACTCGGGGCGCTGTGATGGCCGACTGGCACAGCGTTCACGAGAAGGTCGTCGCGGGTTTCGCCGCGAGCTGGGACAGGCCCGAGCCCGATTCCTGGGATGGCCTTCTCGCCGAGGACGTCGAGCTGAACCAGCCGCTACTGCCGCGCATGAAAGGACGACGTCAATGGCGGGAGGAGGCCGGACGGCTCCTCGCGCTCCTGCCCGATCTCCGCAGTGACGTGCTGAGCTGGACCGGCGACGCGGACATCCTGTTCATCGAGCACCGCCTGAGCGCCACCGTCGGACGTGTACCGGCACGGATCCCTGCCGTCGACAAGATATGGCTCACGGATTCCGGAAAGGTTCTCCGGCGCGACGCGTTCTTCGACCCGCTCTCATTCGCACAACTGGTAATGCGGCAGCCGTCCATGTGGCTGCCCTGGTGGCGATCCGGCCTTGAGCCGCTGGCCGGCCGCCGTAGATTTCATCGCAAATAATTCTCGTGCACACGAAGGTCATGAGGTCTTCGAACTGCTCAGCCGCGCCAGCACGGCCAGTGCCACGCTAACGATCACCAACGCGCCCACTATCGCCCGGCCGTCGTGGCTTCGCCGACGGTCTCCAGCAATCGTTCGACGAGAGGGCCGCCGTCGTCCGCACGCCAGGCGACGGCGACGCGCGTACGGGCCGTGGCCGGCTCGAGGCGGCGGTAGGCGACGCCGCCCAGGCGGATCCGGCGGATGCTCTCGGGAGCCAACGAGACGCCGAGGCCCGCGCCGGCCAGGGCGCAGACGGTCTGCCACTCCACCGCGCGCTGCACCACCCGGGGTGTGAAGCCCGCCGCCCGGCACAGGCCGATGATCTGGTCGTGCAACCCCGGGCCGGTCGCACGCGGCAGCAGCACGAAAGGTGATTCCGCCAGGTCGGAGAGGCGAACGGAACGCCCGGCGGTCAGAGGATGCGCGGCCGGCAGGACCGCCACGAACCGCTCGGTCAGGACGGTCCGGAAGCGCAGTGCCGGTTCGTCGTCCGGTGGCTCCCGCAGGAGGCCGACGTCGATCGTGCCCTCGCGCAGAGCGTCCATCTGCGGTGCGGTGGTCATCTCACGGATGTCCATCCGGACGCCGGGGAAGCGCTCCCGATGGGTGCGCAGCAGCTGCGGAAGGACGGTCAGCGCCAGCGAGGCCGCGAAGCCGAGCCGGATCCGCCCGACCTCGCCGCTGCCGGCGGCGCGGGCCGCCGCCAGGCCATCCGCCAGTTCCGCGATCGCCTGCCGGGCCGAGGGCAGCAGCGCCTGCCCCGCCGGAGTGAGCGTGACGCGGCCCGGCCCGCGATCGAACAGCGGATGGCCGATCTTGTCCTCCAGTCGGCGGATCTGCTGGCTGAGCGGGGGCTGCGCGATGCCCAGCCGCTCGGCCGCGTGCCCGAAATGGAGTTCTTCGGCGAGCACGGTGAACGCGTACAGCTGCTGGAGGGGAAGCTCGGGACGCTCCATACGTTAAGAAATATCACCTGATGAGATATTGCGTATTAGACATATCGCCGCTGCTCAGCCTACGGTTCGGCGCATGACAGAGCGACGCGCGATCCTGAGCGGTTCCACCTTCGAGGAGCGGATCGGGTACGCCCGAGCCGTGGTCGACGGCGACTGGCTTCACGTGTCCGGTACGACGGGGTTCGACTACGCGACCATGACGATCTCCGACGACGTCGTCGAGCAGGCCGAGCAGTGCCTGCGCAACATCGGGGCCGCGCTGGCCGAGGCGAAGTGCGACTTCGGCGACGTGGTCCGGGTGCGGTACCTGCTGCCGGACCGCGCGGACTTCGAGCCCTGCTGGCCCGTGCTGCGCCGCCACTTCGGCGAGGTCCGGCCGGCCGCCACGATGATGATGTGCGGCCTCGCCGACCCGCGCATGAAGATCGAAATCGAGGTCTACGCGCGGCGCCGCCGGTAGTAGCGCACGCGCGTGCCTCCCCCACCGGAGGGAGCCGGATCGCCTGCAGGAGGCACGTCCGGGTCAGGGTTCGGGATGCAGCATCAGGAGGAGGGCACGGTTGCGGGGGCCGTGCCCCTCATAGACGTGGGGCCTCGCCGCGTCGAAACGGATGGAGTCGCCCGCGGCGAGGTCCGTCGCGGCGTCCGCCGGTCCGGTGGTCACGCGTCCGTCCGTGACGACGAGGCACTCCTCGACGCCGGGCAGGTGGGCGTCCGAGTGCTGTGCCGTGGCCGCCACCTCGATGTCGTACACCTCGACGGTGCCGCGGATCCGGATGCGGTGGAGGAGGCGGGCGGCGACCGCGTCGCCTTCGACACGGGGCCGGTCGTCCGTCGACCGTACGACCTCCACGGCCGAGGCGGGCGCCTCCAACAGCTCGCCGAGCGGGACCTTCAGCGCCGTGGCGAGGGCCCACAGCGTGCTCAAGGTGGGGTTGGCCTGCCCCAGCTCGATGCCGTGAAGGGTGGTCTTGCTGATCCCGCCCGCCGCCGCGAGGTCGGCCAGCGAGACGCCGGCCGCGGTTCGCAGCCGCCGCAGGTTGCCGCCGACGACTTGCCCAACATCCATGCGTATCAGCATAGTGGTACATCCATACCGGCATAGCGAATCGAGGGCACCATGACCGTGACCCGCCTGCGCGACATTCCCGGGATCGGAGTGGACGTGGTCGGTGACGCCGCCGACGCCGTCGGCGACCCCGGCTTCCTGCGGCTGGAGAACCTCGACACCGACCTCCGGCCACCGGCCGTCGCGCTCGCCGCGACCCGCTCGGCCGTCGACGACGACGCGGCCAACAGCTACCTGCCGTTCCAGGGGCGCCGGTCGCTCCGGGAGGCGGCCGCGGCGCACGTCGGCCGGATCGCCGGGCGTTCGTACGACGCCGCCACCGAGTGCGTGAGCGTGGCCGGAGGTCTCAACGGCGTCCTCAACACGCTGCTCGCCACGGTGGAGCCGGGTCAGGAGGTCGTCCTGTGCGACCCGATCTACGCGGGACTGGTGAACCGGGTCCGGCTCGCGGGCGGGGTGCCGCGCTTCGTGCCGACGGAGGCGACGGCGGAGGGCTGGACCGTCGACCCCGAGCGGCTCGCCGCCGCCGTCGGCCCCCGTACGGCGGCGGTCATCATGATGAGCCCGGCCATGCCGACCGGCCTCGTGCTCGACGACCGGCACTGGGCGGCCCTCGCCGACGCGTGCGAGCGGCACGACGCATGGCTGATCTACGACGCGGCGATGGAGCGCATCCGGTTCGACGGCCGGCGTCCGAGCCATCCGGCGTCCCATGACGGGCTGTCCGATCGGACGATCACCGTGGGTTCGGCCTCGAAGGAGCTGCGGATGATCGGCTGGCGCGTCGGCTGGGTCGTCGGCCCGGCCGACATCCTCGCCGACGTCCGGCTGGTCGGCCTGACCAACGTGGTGTGCCAGGTCGGCCTCGCGCAGGACGCCGTGGCCGCCGCGCTGGACGCGCCCGACGCCGACGCCGACGCCGACGTCGCCACGGCCGAGTGGCGGCGGCGCTGCGACACGGTGCTGCGAGAACTCGCCGCGTACCCGGTCGTCCCGCCGCACGGCGGCTGGTCGCTGCTCATCGACACCGGCCCGCTCGGCCTGACCCCGGCGGAGCTGTCCAGGCGCCTGTTCGACCGCGCGAAGGTCGCGGCCACCCCGATGGACGGCTGGGGCCCGAGCGGAGGCCGCCACCTGCGCCTGGTGTTCGCCAACGAGCCGGTCGAGCGCCTCACCGGTCTCGGCGACCGGTTCCGCCGGGCGATCGGGTGACGGTTACGCCAGCCGACCCGGCTCAGGCGGTGGGCCGGGACTCGGGCTGCGGGGTCTGCCGGGCCAGGATGGCGGTCGCGCGGTCCAAGAGCTCACAGAAGGACGCGTGCTCGGTTGGGGTGAACGCGTCGGTGAGCGCACGCTCCAGCACGATCACCTCCTGGTAGGCCCGGTCCAGCAACCGCTGCCCTTGCTCGGTCGGTGCAGCGATCATGACCTTGGCGTGCACCGGGGACGGCTCACGGACGATGAGGCCCTTGTTCTGCAGACCGGTGAGCACGGTGGCCATGGTCTGCTGGGTGACGCCGCTGGCACGGGCCAGTTGGGCACCGGACATGCCGCCCTCACGCGAGAGCGTCAGCAGCACCGTGTACTGCGTCATGGTGAGCCCATAGCCACGCAGCACCGCCTCGTGGTGCCCCATCAGCGTCTGCTCGGCACGCCGGATCCGGGTGCACAGATACTCCTCGACCGGGACCTCGGTCATCACATCACCCAAACCTTCACAGCTGACTGAGTTGACTCAGCATGCTGATACTCACTACGTTCAGCGGCATCGGTATCAGCATACTGAGTCAACTCAGGAGGTTGTCATCATGAAGGGCGTCATTCTCGACACCGACGACCAGTTCCGCCTCACCGACCTCGAGGAGCCCGTCCCCGGCCCCGGGGAGGTCGCCATCGCGGTCGCCTACGCCGGAATCCAGTACGGCGACGTGCTGGTCCGAAGCGGCCACTTCCCCGTGCCACGCCCGTTCGTTCCCGGTTTCGAGGCCGCCGGGCGCATCATCGCGGTAGGCGACGGCGTCGACCCGGCCCGCGTCGGCCGGCAGGTCACCGCGCTGACCAGCGCCGGTGCCTACGCCGGCGTGGTCATCGCCTCCGCCGCCCTCACCTTGGACGCGACCGGTGTGGATCCGCGCGTCGCCGCGGGCTTCGGGTGGATCACCCCCACCGCGTACGACCTCATCAACACCGTCACCCGGGTACGGCCCGGCGAGAGCGTGCTGATCCACGCTGCCGCGGGCGGCGTGGGCACCCTGGCCGTGCAGTTCGCCAAGAACGCCGGAGCAGCCAAGATCACGGGTGTGGTCGGCAACGGTGACCAAGCCGACTACGCCGCCGGATTCGGCTACGACCAGGTACTAACGCGCGATCGGTTCCCCGACGCCCTGGGCGACGAGCGGTTCGACGTGATCCTCGACCCCATCGGCGGCGCTACCCGCCGGGCCAGCCTGGAACGGCTCACCCCCCACGGCCGGCTGGTCGCCTACGGGAACATCGCCACCTTCGAACCCGTCCAGGTCTCCGTCAACGACCTGCTCATGCAGGGCAAGTCCCTGCTGACCTACAACAGCAACCTGCTCAGCCAGACCCACCCCGAGCGCCTCGCCGACAGCGCCCGCCAGGCACTCCGGCTCGTCGCCGACGGCCAGGTCCACATCGACATCACCGCCGAATACGAGCCGGCCGACCTCGATACCGCCATCCAGCGGCTCGCCGACGGCGAGACCCGTGGGAAGAGCATCCTCCGCATCGCTTGAGCACGACCGGCCGCGGCGAACGGCCGGGGGCTTCTCACGTGCGGTCGTGCCGCGCGTGGCCGCTCGAGGCCGTTCGTCCGTCGGCGTCGGCGACTCCGGGCCGGGTGAGGTTCTCGGGGACGACGACGCGTTCGTACAGCTCGCGGCTGACCCCGGACCTCAGCGCGGCGTCCCTGAGGCTCAGATCCTCGTCGAGGGCGCGGTGGGCGATCCGGGCGGCCTTGTCGTAGCCGATGACCGGGCTGAGAGCGGTGACCATCATGATCGAGCGTTCGAGGTTGTCGCTGAGCCTGCCGGTGTTGAGCTCGGCGCCTTCGACGAGGTAGAGGCGGAAGTGCTCGATCATGTCCGCCAGGATCCGCGTCGAGTGCAGGATGTTGTTGATGATCACGGGGCGGAAGGCGTTGAGCTCGAAGTTGCCCTCGCCGCCGGCGATGGCGACGGCGGTGTCGTTGCCGATCACCTGGATGGAGACCATCAGCATCGCCTCGGCCTGGGTCGGGTTGACCTTGCCGGGCATGATCGACGAGCCCGGCTCGTTCGAGGGAAGGGTGAGCTCTCCGAGGCCGGTTCGCGGCCCTGACGCCAGCCAGCGCAGGTCGTTGGCGAACTTGAACAGCGGCGCGACGAGGGCACGGATCGCCGCGGACACGCGTACGAGCGCGTCGCAGGACGCCTGGGCGGCGAACTTGTTGGGCGCGCCGGTGAAGGGCCGGCCGGTCAGGTCCGCGATCTTCGCGGCGACCTCGTCGCCGAAGCCGGGCGGGGCGTTGAGCCCGGTGCCGACCGCGGTCCCGCCGATCGCCAGCCGGTACAGCCCGCGGGTGACATCGCGCAGGTGGTCGGTGGCGTCGGTGAGCTGGGCGGCGTAGCCGGACCACTCCTGGCCGACCGTGAGCGGGGTGGCGTCCTCCAGATGGGTACGGCCGATCTTCACGACGTGTTCCCACTCGCGGCTCTTGGCCTCCGCCGCGTGCCGCAGCCGGTCCAGGGCGGGCAGCAGTCTGGTCTCGATCATCTGGACGGCGGCGATGTGCATCGCGGTGACGAAGGTGTCGTTGGAGGACTGGCCCATGTTCACGTGGTCGTTCGGGTGCACCGGGTCCTTGCCGCCGAGCCGCCGGTCCAGCAGCTGGATCGCCCGGTTGGAGATGACCTCGTTGACGTTCATGTTGGACTGGGTGCCCGAGCCGGTCTGCCAGACGTACAGCGGGAACTCCGCGTCGAGTTCACCGTTGATCACCTCGTCGGCGACACGGGCGATCAGGTCGGCCTTCCACCGAGGGAGCCGGCCGGCCGCGGCGTTGACGATCGCCGCGGCCTTCTTGATGTGGCCGTAGGCGTGGTAGATCTCCTTGGGCATGCGGTCGTCGCCGATGTCGAAGTGGATCAGCGAACGCTGCGTCTGCGCGCCCCAGTAATGGTCCGCGGGCACCTCGATCTCGCCGATCGAGTCGGTCTCGGTGCGGGTACCGGTCTCGGCGAGGCCGATGGGCAGGTCCTTGACCTGCGGTGCGGCGCCGGCGTCCGGATCGCCGGTGGTCATGACCGCCGCCTCCTGACCGGCTTGTACTCCGGTTGCCACATCGCGTCCTGCACGGCCTGGACCGGCTCCTTGAGGTCGGCGCGGGCCAGGTTCTCGCGCGCCGCCTGTTCGGCGACGGCGACCGCGACGGTCGCCGAGACCACGCGCAGGTTCTCGACCTGGGGAAGAAGTGAAGCGCCGGGGCCGGCCGCGTCGACCATGCCGGCGACGGCCTCGGCGGCGGCCTGCAGCATGCCGTCGCTGATCCGCCGCGCGCGGGCGACGATCGCGCCCAGCCCCAGGCCCGGGTAGAGCAGGGCGTTGTTGGCCTGGGCGATGGAGTAGGTGACGCGGCCGTACGTGATCGGGTTGACCGGGATGCCGGTGGCGATCAGCGCCCGGCCGTCGGTCCAGTGGAGCAGGTCGCCGGGCATCGCCTCGATCCGCTCGGTCGGGTTGGAGATCGGGAAGATGACGGGCCGGTCGACGCCTTCGGCCATCGCGCGTACGACCTGCTCGGTGAAGGCGCCGTGCACGGTCGAGGTGCCGAGCAGCATGGTCGGCTTCACCCGCTGGACGACCCCGAGCAGGTCCTTCTTCCAGTCGGCGACCTCGGAGGCCGGACGCGCGTACGGGGCCTGGAAGTCCCGCAGGTCGGACATGTCGTCGACCAGCAGGCCCTGCCTGTCGATCGGCCAGATCCGGCGGGTGGCCGTGTCGTGGTCGAGTCCGTCCCGGACCATCGCGGCGCGCAGCTGGTCGGCGATCCCGATGCCCGCGGTGCCGGCGCCGAACACGACGATCCGCTGGTCCCGCATCGGCGTACCGGACACCCGTACGGCGCCGAGCATCGCGGCCAGCACGATCGCGCCGGTGCCCTGCATGTCGTCGTTGAAGGTGGGGATCCGGTCGGTGTACTTCTCCAGGATCCGCCGGCCGTTGGACGGCCCGAAGTCCTCCCAGTGCAGCATCGCGTTCGGGAACGTCCGGGTGGCCGTGGTCACGTACGCGTCGATGAAGTCGTCGTAGCGCCGCCCGCGTACCCGAGCGTGCCGGTTGCCGACGTACCCCGGGTCGTTCAACAGCGCCTCGTTGCCGGTCCCGACGTCCAGCGCCACCGGAATGACACGCGCGGGGTCGATCCCGGCCGCGGCCGTGTAGACCGCGAGCTTGCCGGCCGCGATCCCGGCGGCCCCGCCCACCCCCCAGTCGCCGATGCCCAGGATCTCCTCGGCGTCGGACGCCACCACCAGATCCACCTCATCGGAGTCGAGGCCGAGGTTCGCGAAGGCCCGCTCGATGCCGTCCACGTCGTCGACGGACAGGTACACACCGCGCGGCCGACGGTACTCATGGCTGTACGTCTCGATGGCCTGCGCGACCGTGGGGTCGTAGACGATCGGCAGCATCTCCCGCAGGTGATCGGACAGCAGGCGGTAGTAGAGGACCTCGTCGCGGTCGCGCAGGGCCTCCAAATAGACGTTCTTCAGCAGATCGGTCGCCTGCGCCTGATACTGCGCGTACGCCCGGCGCGCCTGCTCATCGATCGTCTCGACCGCCGGCGGAAGCAGGCCGTGCAATCCGAGTTCGTCGCGTTCCGCAGGGGTGAACGCCGTCCCCTTGTTCAGCAGCGGCTCGCGCAGGACCTCCAGCCCGCGCGCGGAGGTGACGTAGCCGCCGTCCGCCTCCTCGAAGATCTGGGGGGTTTCCGCCGGTCGCCCGCTGCGTCGCATTGCCGCCTCCAACGTCTCCGGGATGGCCCAAAAAGGAGCGCACACGCTCGTACGCAGCCCTGCCCACCGGAACCGCCGGACGCACCAAACGCAGCCCAAGCCTTCCCCATGCCTTACCTGGCGATCACGGCCGGATTCTTGCGCATGATGTCCTCCCGACTACTCGTGTCCGCCGACCACGAGATCGCAGGCTTGCCGTCATGACATTGAACATCGAGGGGTTCGTGGCACCCGGCTTCGAGCGGGTGGCCGAGGAGTTCGAGCGCAACTTCGCCGACCGCGGCGAGGTCGGCGCGGCCTTCGCCGCCGTCCGTGACGGGCGGCCGGTCGTCGACCTGTGGGGCGGGCTCGCCGACCGCGCCGCCGCGCGGCCCTGGCGGCAGGACACGCTGCAGCTGATCTTCTCCGGGACCAAGGGCCTGGTCGCCGTCTGCCTGCTGATGCTCATCGACCGGGGCCTGCTCGGACTCGACGACCTGGTCGCCGATCACTGGCCGGAGTTCGCCGCCGAGGGTAAGGGCCACCTACGCGTCCGCGACGTCGTCTCGCACCAGGCTCGGATGCCCGGGATCCGGTCGCCGCTGGCCGAAGCCGACCTGACCGACCCCCGGAGACTCGCCGGCCTGCTCGCCGCCCAGGCACCCGACCCCGACCCTCGAGCCGGTCTCGTCTACCACGCGCTGACCCACGGCTGGCTCGCCGGCGAGCTGATCCGCCGGGTCGACGGCCGGACGGTGGGACGTTTCTTCGCCGAGGAGGTCGCCGCGCCGCTCGGGCTGGACGTCTGGATCGGCCTGCCCGCCGCGTACGAACACCGCGTCAGCACCCTCGAGTACGCCCCCGACTGGGGAACCGGCCCGGCCGCCGATCCGCGTCAGCTGGCCGATGACGCGCTGTTCGGCCGGATCTGGCGCAATCCGCCGGTCTTCCCCGCGGACCGCATTCCCTGGAACTCGCGGGCCTTCCACGAGGCCGAGATCCCGGGCGCGGGCGCCATCGGCACCGCCCGTTCCATGGCGCGGCTGTACGGCTGCCTGGCGGGCGGGGGCGTGCTCGACGGAGGCACCCTCCTCGGCCCCGCTGCTTTGGAACAGGGACGGTCGCCGCTCGCCGAAGGCACCGATCCGTTCAGCGGGGACCCGATGGCCTACGGGGTCGGCTTCCAGCTCCAGACCCCGTTGCGGGCCCTCGGCCCGGCACCCGACGCCTTCGGCCACGATGGCGCCGGCGGGTCCGTGCACGCCGCCTGGCCGCAGAAGCGCGTCGGCTTCTCGTACTGCATGAACCGGCTCCGGGACGCCGAACCCGTCGACTCGCGCCGCCGGGCACTGCTCACCGCCCTGTGGAGGTCGGCCGAAGACCGCTGAGCCCGGCTAGTCGGCGATGAGGTCGGCCATCGTGTCGAGGCGGCGCAGGGTCTCGTCGGCGGGCTTGGTCGGCAGGAACAGCAGGATCTCGTCCACTCCCGCGGCGATCACCTTGTCGACGACCTCGCGCTTGGCGGGAGTGGCGTAGACGGTGACCGGGACGTGGCGGCCGGCGCGCTCGCGCAGTTCCTTGACGCCCTTGGCGAGCCGGTCGACCTCCCCGGCGATCGGCAGCCAGCCGTCGCCGTACTCCAGGACGCGGTCGAACGTCTTCGGCCCCCAGCCGCCGACCATGATCGGCGGGGTCCGTACCGGCTTCGGCCAGGAGAACATCGGGTCGAAGTCGACGTGCTCGCCGTGGAACTCCGCCTCGTCCTTCGTCCAGATCTCCCTCATGGCGAGGACGCGCTCGCGCATGAGGTCCATCCGGGTCTTCGGGTCAGTGCCGTGGTCGCGCATCTCCTCGCGGTTCCAGCCGCCGCCGATGCCGACCGCCGCCCGCCCGCCGGAGACCAGGTCGAGCGAGGCGATCTCCTTGGCGAAGACGATGGGGTCGCGCTGCGGGATGAGCGCGATTCCGGTGCCCAGGGTGAGCCGCTCGGTGACGACGGCCGCCGCCGTGAGCACGACGATCGGGTCGAGGGTCCGGTAGTAGACGCGCGGCAGGTCACCGCCGCCCGGGTACGGCGTCTCGCGGCTCACCGGGATGTGCGTGTGCTCCGCGATGTACAGCGCCGCGAATCCGCGTTCTTCCAGCGCCCGGCCGAGTTCGGCCGGTCCGATGCCCTCATCGGTCACGAAGGTCGATACACCGAATCTCATTCTCCCGACCTTACGCGGGCGGTCGGCCCGCCGGCTCGCCCGGCATCCCTACTTTCCCCTAAGGAAAGTAGGTGGTACTTTCCTTAGGGGAAAGCACTAGCGGAGAGAGGTGCCCATTGACTCCAGAAGAAGCGCTGCGCGAGATCCGGAAGCGCGACGAACAGACCGTCGACGCCGCCATCGGCAGACTCCCCCGCTGGTACGCCGCCACCGCACCCATCGTGCTCTTCGGCATGTGCTCGGTCGCGGACTACACCGGTGACCCGGCCCCGTACATCGGAATGGGCGGCTGCCTGCTCGCCGTGATGAGCAGTATCTCGATCAAGCGTCGCAACGCCCGGCTCCAGCGCTCCCGGTACACCGGCCGCGCCGCCGTCTTGATGCCACTGGCCGCCGTGATCATGCTGGGGATCTACGTCGGCCTGCGCAGCCTGGCCGGCGCCCTCGACCTGCCGCTGCCGTACACGATCGGAGCCGCCGGGATGACGGTGACCTTCCTGCTGGTCAACCCGTGGTTGTACCGTCGGCTACGGTCGGCGATGCGACGGGAGGGGTGATGGATCCACGGTTCGACGAGTTCATCCACGTCCCGGCCCGGCTGTCGATCGTGGCGCTCCTCGCGCCCGCCGACTGGGTGGAGTTCCGCTTCATCCGCGACACGATCGGGACCAGCGACTCCGCCCTGTCCAAGCATGTCGCCGCGCTGGAGGCGGCCGGATACGTCACCGTCCGCAAGGAGCGGTCCGGCAAGGGACGCCGCACCCTCGTCCGCCTCACCGACCAGGGGCGGACCGCGTTCGAAGGCCACGCGGCGGCGCTGGAACAGATCGTGGCGTCGGCACGGCACCAGCAGAAGGCGTGACCCGCGCGGAGTCAGGCACGCGTTCCGCCCTGCAGGGCGGGGCGCGCGGACGTCGCGGCGATGGTCGCCGAGCCGAGCACGCGGTCGCCGTCGTACAGCACCGCCGCCTGGCCCTTGGCCACGCCGCGCGCGGGCGCGCGCAGCGAGATCCGCAGCACGTCGCCGTCCACGACCGCCGTGCAGTCGTACACCTCGCCGTGCGCCCGCAACTGCACCCGGCAGTCGTACGGCGCGGTCGGCGGCTCGCCCAGCCAGACCGGGCGCTCGCCGTGGATCTCGTGGACGTCCAGGGCCTCACGGGGCCCAACCGTCACCGTGTTGTCCACCGGCGAGATGTCGAGGACATAGCGCGGCCGGCCGTCGGGTGCCGGGCGGCCGAGCCGCAGGCCCTTGCGCTGGCCGATCGTGTACGCGAAGGCGCCGTCGTGCTCGCCGAGGACCTCGCCCGACGTGTCGACGATCCGGCCCTTCTCCGCGCCGAGCCGATCGGCCAGGAAGCGCTGCGTGTCGCCGTCGGCGATGAAGCAGATGTCGTGGCTGTCCGGCTTGTCGGCCACCGCCAGCCCACGGCGCTCGGCCTCCCGGCGCACCTCCGCCTTGGTGATGTCACCGAGCGGGAACATCGCGTGCGCCAGCTGCTCGCGCGTGCACACCGCCAGGACGTACGACTGGTCCTTGCCGAGGTCGACGCTCCGGCGCAGCACCCCGTCGGCCAGCCGCGCGTGGTGGCCGGTGCACACCGCGTCGAAGCCCAGGGCGAGCGCCTTGTCCAGCAGCGCCTGGAACTTGATCTTCTCGTTGCAGCGCAGGCACGGATTGGGCGTACGGCCCGCGGCGTACTCGGCGACGAAGTCCTGGACGACATCCCGGTCGAACCGCTCGGCCATGTCCCACACGTAGAACGGAATGCCGATCACGTCGGCGGCCCGCCGCGCGTCGCGGGCGTCCTCGAGCGTGCAGCACCCCCGCGCGCCGGTGCGGTACGACTGCGGGTTGGACGAGAGCGCCAGGTGCACGCCGGTCACGTCGTGCCCCGCCTCGGCGGCACGGGCGGCGGCCACGGCGGAGTCGACACCGCCCGACATGGCGGCGAGTACGCGAAGAGTCATGACCTCAACGAGGGTACGCGCTCCCACCCCCTCCCCGCCCAACCGTCCCGACCGACATACCCGGACGAAGAGGGAATCATGGCTGCGATCTGTAGCGATCCACACACGTAGCGTGTTCGGATCGTCTACGGTGCGCCGCGTGGGATCCTTTGCATACCTGGACGAGGCCGACGCCGAGCCGACGCTCGCGCGAACGGGCATCTACCTCATAGCCGCAGCGATAGCGGAAAGCGCTCACGTTGCGCAGTGCGAGGCGCTGCTAAGCGGGCTCCTGCGAGATGAGGACACCGACCCGAAAGGCCATCGCCGCCTTCACCTTTCACGGATCAAGGATCGTCATCGCAAGAACGAACTCGCGGCGATCCTGGGATCCGTACAGGGAACGCGGTTCGTCGTCGCATGGCTCTCCGGCCCTGAAACGCGCGAGACCGGGCTCCCGGCTGTGCGGGGGGTCCCGGCCTCACTTCCAACCCCTACGAGGTTGGCTCGTGTCCATAGGTTGCCGCGCGAAAGGGACGCGTGTCAAGCCACTCCGCACAGAAGTGGTCACTCTCAGCGACGAGTGTCGAGCTCATCCCTTAAGCTCTCGGTGGGGAAACGGGCGTGCGTAGTCTGGAACGGTGACCGTCGGCCGTACGATTGGCCGCACCATGGGAATCTTCCGACGCTCTCCAGGTAATCCGTCGCCCAACGCCGCCATCGCCCGGTTCTGGGAGTGGTGGCCGGAGGCTCGGGAACGGCTGGACGGTGGCGTGCCCGAGGACGTTGCCGAGCAGATCAGCGAGCATGTCGAGGCGATGCACCCCGACCTCGAGTGGGAGATCGGTCCGGGGCCGAGCCTGACGGTGAGCGGCGGCGGGGTGGGTGAGCTGCGCGGTATCGCCGAGCGCTGGTATCGGGCCGCGCCCGACGACGGCTGGGAGTACCGCCCGGCGCGGGGCGCCGATCCGGACATGCTGGACGGCAAGCTTCAGCTCGAAGACCACGAGTTCGACCTCACCTACGTGAAGACGGGGCTGCGGGCGGACGCGCGCCGGGCGCGCGTCGACGTCACGGCGTACCACCCGGACTTCCTGTTCGTGCCCGAGGAGACGCAGCTCGCTCTCACGTACCGCGTGCTGGACTGGGCGCTGGGCGAGGACGACGTGGCGCGGTGGGTCGGCAACGTCACCGTCGTCACCGGGGAGCCGATGGACGCGCTGCCGCCGTCGATGCTGTCCGCGGTCGTCCAGCAGGTCGCGGCGCCGTTCTCCGAGCCGGCGTGGCTGACCGGCGAGGGCCGTACGCCGCTGGGTCACGCCGCCCGGGTGGCCGTGCGCTTCCCGCTGCACCGGCAGGACCATCCGCTGTGCGACCTGTACGTCGCGGTGGCGCTGCCGTACGCGCACGCCAACCCCGATCGGCTTCCGGTCGAGCCGTCGTCGTCGGCGCTGCGGGAGTTCGAGAAGTCGATCGAGGCGATGGGCGAGCGGGCCGTCCTGGCCGCGCACGAGAGCGGCGACGGGCGGCGGGTGTTCCACCTGTACGTCGATCCGGACTCCGGCGTGGTCGCGGAGCTGGACCAGCTCGCGGCGGCCTGGGCTGAGGGCCGGGCGAAGGTCTCTTCGCAGCCGGATCCGGCGTGGGAGGTCCTGGAGCCGTACCAGCCCTGAGCCGAACGGCTCAGGCGGTGCCGGCGCGGTCAGGGCGGTGCTGAGCCACCGACGCGGACCCTGGCCACGTCACGGCGGCGGCCGCCAGGCCCAGGTGCGCGGCGGTGCCGTCCGGTGGTCAGGCGGTGCCGGCGCGGCGGGCGCGTTCGACGACGGGGCCGATGGCCTCGGCGACGGCGTCGATGTCGGCCTGGGTGGTCGTGTGGCCGAGGGAGAACCGCAGGGAGCCGCGGGCCCGCGCGAGGTCGGCGCCCATGGCGAGGAGGACGTGGCTGGGTTCGGCGACTCCGGCGGAGCACGCCGAGCCGGTCGAGCACTCGACGCCCCGGGCGTCGAGCAGCATCAGCAGCGCGTCGCCTTCGCAGCCGGGGAAGGACAGGTGCGCGTTGCCGGGGAGCCGGTCCTTCGGGTCGCCGTTGAGCACGACGTCGGGCACGGCCGTACGGACGCGGTCGATGAGGTCGTCGCGGAGCCGCGCGAGGCGCTCGGCCTCGGCGGTGCGGCGGGCCACGGCGACGCGCATCGCGGCGGCGAAGCCGACGATCGCGGCGGTGTCGAGGGTGCCGGATCGTACGTCGCGCTCCTGGCCGCCGCCGTGCAGGACGGGGACGGGGTCGAGGCCCTTGGCGAGCAGCAGGGCGCCGGCGCCGACCGGTCCGCCGATCTTGTGCCCGGTGATGGTCATGGCGTCCGCGGCGAAGGTGACCGGGAGCTGCGCGACCGCCTGGACGGCGTCGGTGTGGAACGGGATGCCGTGCTCGCGGGCGATCGCGGCGAGCTCGGCGACCGGCTGGATGGTGCCGATCTCGTTGTTGGCCCACATGACGCTGATGACCGCGACCGTGCCGGGGTCGCGGTCGATGGCGGCCCGGAGGGTGTCGGGCTGGACGCGGCCGTCCGGATCGACGGGCAGGTGCTCGACGGTCGCGCCCTCGTGGTCGACGAGCCACTGGGCGGAATCGAGCACCGCGTGGTGCTCGATGGCGCTGACGAGGACGCGGGTCCGGGCCGGGTCGGCGCTCCGGCGGGTCCAGAAGACGCCCTTGAGGGCGAGGTTGTCGGCCTCGGTGCCGCCGCTGGTGAAGATCACCTCGCTGGGCCGGGTCCCCATCGCCTCGGCGATGATCTCCCGCGACTCCTCGACGACGCGGCGGGCGGCGCGGCCGGAGGCGTGCAGCGACGACGGGTTGCCGATGCGCGAGAGCTCCGCGGTCATCGCCTCGATCGCCTCGGGCAGCATGGGCGTGGTCGCCGCGTGATCCAGGTACACCATGGCGAGATCAGCCTATCCGTGCCGCCGCCGGTGGGCCACGGCGGCGGCACGGACCGGCCACGGCGGCTCAGAGGGTGAGGCCGCCCTCGCACTTGAGCACGGTGCCGGTGACGAAGCCGGCGCCCATGAGGTAGCGGACCGCGTCGGCGATGTCGCCGGGGCGGCCGACCCGGCCGACGGGGGTCTGCTCGGCGAAGCCGGCGAACTGCTCGCGCCGCTGCTCCTCCGGGAGGAACGACCACCACGGCGTGTCGATCACGCCCGGGGAGACCGCGTTGACCCGGATCGGCGCCAGTTCGGCGGCCAGGGGCGGCACGGCGCACTCCAGCGCGCCGTTGACGGCCGCCAGGCCAGCCGTGCCGGGCATCGAGCCCTGGGCGCTGGCGGCGGTGATGAAGGTGATCGACCCGTTCTCGGCGATCGTGTCGAGGGCCGCCTGCGCGGCCAGCAGGTGGGGGTAGAACTTGCCGTCGAAGCCGGCGCGCAGGTCGTCCATTTTGAGGTCGCGCAGCGTGCCGCCGCCGCTCGCGCTGCTCAGCGTGAGGACCAGGTGGTCGAACCGGCCGTGCCGGGCGAAGAACGCGCGCACGTCCTCCTCGGACCGGCCGTCCACGGACTCGGCCACGGCGACCTTGGCGGCGACCGCCTCCAGCTTCTTCGGGTCGCGTCCGGTCACGAGCACCTCGTCACCGTTCGCGGCACAGCTCTCGGCGATCGCCAGCCCGATGCCCGACGTACCACCCATCACGACAACGCGCATGATGTCTCCAAATATCTAGACGCTTCGTCTCGTAATATATTCGAGACGCCGAGTCTTGTAAAGTGAGGCCATGAGCGACGGCACCCGACGCCCCGGACGTCCCCGTAGCGAGACGGCCAGGCTGGCGATCCTCAAGGCGACGCACGACGAGCTCGTCGATCGCGGCTACGGCGAGCTGACGATGGCGGGAATCGCGGCGCGGGCCGGCGTCGGCAAGCAGACGATCTACCGGTGGTGGCGCTCCAAGGCGGAGGTGGCGCTCGACGCCCTGCTGAACATGGCGTCGGAGGGCATCCCGATCCCCGACGAGGGCGGCCTCGAAGCCGACTTGGGCGTCTTCCTCCGCCGTACGTTCGGGATGCAGGAGCCGTCGCGGCCGATCCTGATGGGCCTGCTGGCCGAGTCGCTGCTCGACCCGGTGTTCGCCGAGGCGTTCCGCGACCGCTTCCTCGCCGGCCGGCGCGCGGCGCTGCGCACGATACTGGAGCGCGCCGTGGCCCGCGGCGAGATCTCCGCCGACGAGGATCTCGGACTGCTGCTGGACGTGGTGTACGGCGTGCTCTGGTACCGCATGTTGTTTCAGCACGCCCCACTGAACGACGCCACCGCCGAGGACATCGCGGCACTTATCGCACGGTCTGTCCGTATCGGGGAATAACTGTACCGTCCGGACGGTATAGTAGAGATGTCATGAAACGAGATGCTCTCCTTGATGCCGCCGAGGCTCTGCTCTGTGAGCAGGGCACCCAGGCGCTCACGCTGTCCGCGGTCGCCGAGCGCGCCCAGGTCAGCAAGGGCGGGCTGCTCTACCACTTCCCCAACAAAGAGGCCCTGATCAGGGGCCTGGTGGAGCGGCTGATCGAGGAGTTCGACGCGCTGATCGCCGCGTACGAGACGAGCGGCCCCGGGTCGTACACCCGTGCCTTCGTCGAGGCGAACCTCGCCGTCGTCATGGACCGCGACCACTCGCGGCTGCTGCGACGATGGGCGACGGTCAGCGCGGCGGCCGCCGATCCGACGCTGCTCACGCAGCTCCGCGAGGCGATGCACCGCTGGCACGACCGCGACCCCGCCGACGACCCGGATCCGGTCGCCGCCCAGGTCGCGCGGCTGGCGGCCGAGGGGCTCTGGGAGGTCGTGATGCACGACCCCGACCTTTATGACGAGGCGCAGCTGGAGACGCTGCGCCAACGGCTGCTCGCCCTGCTGTAGCGGCCACCACCACCAACGACCGAGCCGGCGCCCGATCGGGTGCCGGTCCTTCCGTGCGCAACACGGCACACAGAATGAGGTGAAATCATGACGTCTCGCGTCCTCGTCCGGGCCCGCCTGGGCACCGTGCTGACGTTCGCCCTGGCCGGCATGCTCTGCGGAGTCTGGGTGTCACGGACGCCGGCCCTCGCGGACAAGTTCGGGATGAGGGAGGGCGATGTCGGCGTGGCCATCCTGGTCTGGGGGATCGGCGCCATCATCGCGATGCAGGGGCTGCGAGGCGTCATGGCGCGAGTGGGCGGCAGCGCGGTCCTGAAGGTCGCCGCGCCGCTGACGGCGGTCAGCCTGGCCCTGGTCGGGCTGGCGCCCACCCGGGCGCTGCTGTTCGTCGCGGTCGCGCTGTTCGGGATGGCCTTCGGGCTCACCGACATCGGCATGAACGCCCAGGCCAGCGCCGTGGAACGGTCCTATGAACGGCCCATCATGAACGGCATGCACGCCGGGTGGTGCGCGGGCGGCATCGCCGGCGGGCTGATCGGCTCCCTGAGCGCCACGGCCGGGCTGTCGTTCGGCGACACGCTCGTCGGCGGCGCGATCCTCGCCCTCCCCCTGACGATCGTCCTCGGCCGCACCTACATCCCCGATCCCACGTCCGCCTCCGCCGGCAAGGGCCGTACGCGGCTGCCGCTCGTGGTGTACCTCATCGGCGTGCTGGCCTTCGTCGCCTTCATGATGGAGGGCACGATCGCGGACTGGAGCGGGCTGTACCTCAACCGCGAACTCGGCGCGACGCAGTCGGTCGCCGCCCTCGCCTACCCGCTGTTCGAGGCCGCCATGCTCGCCGGCCGGCTCGTCGGCGACCGGGTCCGCGCCCGGCTGGGCACCCGGCGGATGCTGACGTACGCGGGTCTGGGCACGGCGGCCGCCATCACGGTCGTGGTCCTGGCCCCGGCGACGCCGGTCGCGCTCGTCGGCTTCGGGCTGGTCGGGCTCGCGGTCTGCACCGTGATCCCGACGATGATCTCGGTGGCCGGCTCGGTGGTACCCGGCCGGTCCGCCGCGGCGGTCGGACAGGTCGGCGCCATGGGCTACGGCGGGCTGGTGCTCGGCCCGGTGGTGATCGGATTCCTCGCCGACGCGGCGTCGCTGCGGGTCGGGCTGAGCCTGGCGATCGTCCTCGCCCTGCTCATCGCGGCCAGCGCCCGCTTCGTGCCGACCCGCCGTCTCTTCGCGGTGGCGGCCGAGCGGAACGTGGAGCCCGAGCCCGTACGGCTCGCGGCCTGATCCACTGAAGCGGGTCGGGGTGGCCACCCCGACCCGCTTCCGCGCTACCGGCCCGTGCCGGCCGGCATGAATCGGTCGACCGGCAGGGCCCGGTCGACGACGCGCACGTCGCCGACCCAGCCGTGCAGGATCTGGTCGATCTTGCCTCCGTACTCGTAACCGCCCAGCAGCCACTGCAGGCCGACCGTCGCGATGCCGGTCGCCTTCGTCGACGGATTGCGGACGACCGGACAGCCGTCGACGTACATCGTCGTGTGGCTTCCGTCGTTCACGACGGCGACGTGCCACCACGTCCCCAGCGGTAGCTCATGGCCCCAGTTGGTCACGGAGCCGTTCAGGTTCTGCGGGTAAATGCACCACTGCAGCTCCCGGTCGCCGGACAGGCTGAGCGTCGCGACCGGCTCCTCCGGGTCGCCGCCGGTCTTCTTGGCCTCACCGCTCATGCCCCACCGGCTCAGCAGGGCCGCCCAGCCGTTGCGGTCCCCGTTCCAGTCCGCGGGCAGCTTGAAGAACGCCTCGACCGTGTACCCGGACGCGAACGTGGCGGAGTTCAGCGGCGCGGACGCGGCCGTCTGGAGGTAGGAGCCCTTCAGGGGAGCCTTGTCACCGCCGAAGTAGAGACTGCCGTGCCCCGGCTGGTCGGGGTGGTACTCGGCGGACCAGGTCAGCGCGCTCGCGGGGGTGCCGGACACGGTGACCTTCGTCAGGTCGTTCCCGTGGCCGGAGAGGTCGGCGACCCGGTCGGAGTCGGCGAACGGGGCGCCGTCCTTGTGCGCACCGTCGAACCGCCAGTAGGCCACGGTGCCCGGGACGAGCATCGCGGACGCCGGGCGCGCCGGCCGGGCCGGCACCGGGGCGAACCCGGAGAACCGCTCCTCGAAGTCGATCGGCACGGAGAAGTAGTCGTCCGCGCCGGTCAGCTCGATCTCCTGGCGCTCCAGCTCGTTCAGGTCCGTGGCCGCCTGGCCGAGGATCCACGGGGAGAGCGTCTCGACGTCGATGGTGTTCCGGGCGAGGTCGAACCGGTAGAGCCGGATCATCGCGGCGCCGCCGTAGTATCGGTTCTGGTAGTTGGTGATGTGCAGGTGGACGTCGTTCCCGGCCTTGTTCTTCTGCGTGGTGCGGGCCGCGGGCCAGTAGTGCCCGTTCAGGGTCAGGAAGATCTGGTCGTTGCCGGCGATCAGGTCGTCCCACAGCCGCCGGCCGTAGTCGGAGAACCGCGCCTCCTCGCCGGGATTGTCGGCGTAGACGATCTCGTGGGTGGTCAGGATCACCGGCGTCCGCGGATGCCGCTTCATGACCTGGCGCGCCCATTCGATGCCACCGTCCGACGTCCGCCAGTCCAGCGCGAGGACCAGCCACTCCCGTCCGGCGGCGCGGAACACGTGGTACGTGTTGTAGCCGTCGGCGGTGGCCCCGCCGAAGGTCGGCGACTTCCGGAAGCGCTGCGGGCCGAACGTCTCCAGGTAGGGAGTGCTCCCCCGCTGGTCGTCGGTCGAGGACTTCACGTCGTGGTTGCCGGCGAGGACGCTGTAGGCGACGGACCTGCCGTCCAGGGTCTGGAACGCCTTGCCGATCTGCTCGAACTCGTTCTTCAGGCCGTTCTGGGTGAGGTCCCCGAGATGGGACATGAACACGATGTTCTCGTCCCGGCCGTTGTCCAGGATGTACCTGAAGGAGGCCTCGATCGGTTCGGGGTGAATGCTCTGGTCGTCGAACAGGTACTGCGTGTCGGGCATCACGACGAACGTGAACCGCGGGTTGTCCGTATCGGGACGCAAGGGACGCCCCGCGTCGGCGCCCTGGGTCGCGGCGGCGGCGGGCGGTGCACCGGCGATTCCGATCGCGGTACCGACTCCGGCGAGTCCGGCGTAGTTGAGAAAGGAGCGGCGGCTACTCCCGAGCTGTGACGCTTCGGGCTGGCGGTGGGTCTTGCACAAGGTGGTCTCCGTGGGGTCGGGCCAGTCGACCGGCACGCTATGGTCGGCCCGCACAAAGGCACAGCTCGATCACCCGTAACGACCGCCGAACATCCGCTGAACAGGCGATTCGCCCTCTTATGGGCCTCGCGGCCCGACCCGCCACGGCGACACGTGAAGTGAATCATTTACATCGATCGATCAGTGATCGTAAGTTCTCTGCGAGAGCCTGAGGAGAGCTGCATGGTCCTTCGCCACGTCCTGTCCCTCGCCACCGCCGCGCTGCTCGGCAGCGCACTCGCCGCCGGGCCCCTCGCCGCCCCCGCCGGCGCCCGTACCCAGCCCGACGCCCGCACCCGATCCTGTTCCGCGCCCGCGACGGCACAGCGCCAGCTGCGCGGCGTCTGGATCGCCTCCGTCACCAACATCGACTGGCCGTCCTCCCCCGGCCTGCCCGTCGCCCGCCAGCAGGCGGAATACCGTCGCCTGCTGGACAACGCCGTCGCCCGGCACCTGAACGCGGTGTTCGTCCAGGTACGGCCGACGGCCGACGCGTTCTGGCCGTCCCCGTACGAGCCCTGGTCCCAGTGGCTGACCGGCACGCAGGGCAAAGACCCGGGGTACGACCCGCTGGCCTTCCTGGTCCGCGAGGCGCACGCGCGCGGCCTGGAGTTCCACGCGTGGTTCAACCCGTACCGGGTGTCGATGAAGGCCGACCCGAGCCTGCTGACGCCGGACCACCCCGCCCGCCGCCATCCCGGCTGGGTACACCCGTACGGCGGCAAGCTCTACTACGACCCGGGCATCCCCGCCGTCCGCCACTTCGTCGAACGCGCGATGCTCGACGCGGTCCGCCGCTACGACATCGACGGCGTCCACTTCGACGACTACTTCTACCCCTATCCGAGCGGCAGCGCGGACTTCCCCGACGACGCGACGTTCGCCCGGTACGGCTCCGGGTTCGCCGACAAGGCGTCGTGGCGGCGGCACAACATCGACCTGCTCGTACGGGAGATGGACCGCCGGATCCACGCCCTCAAACCGTGGGTGAAGTTCGGGATCAGCCCGTTCGGCATCTGGCGCAACAAGACCTCCGACCCCGAGGGCTCGGACACGAACGGCACCGAGTCGTACACCGCGATCTCGGCCGACACGCGCGGCTGGGTGAAGAAGCGGTGGATCGACTACATCGCCCCGCAGGTCTACTGGTACATCGGGTTCGCGATCGCCGACTACGCCAAGCTCGTCCCGTGGTGGGCCCGGCAGGTCACCGGCACGGGCGTGCAGCTGTACATCGGCCAGGCCGACTACCGGCAGGGCGCCGCCGGGCAGGCCGCGCCCTGGCAGGACCCGGCCGAGCTGTCCCGGCACCTCACGTTCGACCGGGCGTATCCGCAGGTGGCCGGGGACATCCACTTCAGCGCCAAGGACATGGACGCCGACCGGATCGGCGCGGTGAGCCGCATGGTCGCCGACCACTACGCCCGCCCGGCGCTGGTGCCGCTCATGCCGCGGCTCGGCGGGCACGCCCCGCACCGGCCACGGCCCGCCGTCGAGGGCTCCACGGTCACCTGGCGGCCGGTCGGAGGGGCCGCGCGGTACGCGGTCTACCGGTTCGACGGCCCGGCCGCCGGGTGCGACCTCGACGACGCCCACCGGGTCGCCGTGACCGGCGGCACGTCATTCATCGACGGCACCGCCGAGCCGGGCCGGGCGTACGTCTATGTCGTCACCGCCCTGGACCGCCTGTGGAACGAGAGCGCGGGGACGCCCACCGGGCTCCAGTGACACGACACCGCCGTGACCTCCGGGTCCGGAGGTCACGGCGGTGTGTCGTTTACGGGTCAGCTGACGGTGGAGACCGTCACGTCGGAGGCCTTCACGAAGTAGGCACGGTGACCGAACTGGATCTCGTAGTACTTCGTCGCGTCCTTGTACAGCACGTGCTTGGCGCTGTCGAACGTGACGGAGTGGTAGTACTCACCGGTCTCGCTGCCGAGGAGGGCGTACTTCTGTCCTGCGGCGACCGCGTACTTCAGCGGCTCGGCGACCCGGTCCGCCGGCGGGGTGACGCTGAGCTTGGCCGGGTAGGCCATGCCCCAGATCTTCGCGGACTTCTTGAGGGTGACGATCTTGCCCGGTGCCGCGACGGCGGTGCGGTTGGACGTGGGGTTGTAGAACCAGGCCTTCTGCCCCAGGTACCAGATCGCGACCCATGAGCCGCTCTTCCCGGCGACCGCGTAGGTCTGACCGGTCGAGGCCCGCGCGGAGTGGTCGTAGACGCTCATCGTCGCCTTGCCGCTGCCGGGGTGCAGGCCGATGTCCTTGACCAGCGGGGCGGTCTTGCTGGGCTTGGTGCGCAGCATGATGGACGCGCCGCCGTGCGACGGGCACTTGGCGGACGGATGGGCGGAGTCGCAGCCCGTGTACGCCACCTTGTTCTTGGCGTAGTTCGGCAGGATCATCACGCGGGACTTGACGGTGGTCGAGCCCTTCAGCGGCTTGCCGAGCAGGCTGAAGTAGTGCGCCCAGTCCCAGTACGGGCCCGGGTCCTGGTGCATCTGGGAGACGGCACTCATGGCCCGGCCGGGCACGTTGTCGTGGCCGAGGATGTGCCCCCGGTCGAGCGGGACGCCGTACGTCGCGGCCAGGTGGCCGACCAGCTTCGCCGAGGCGCGGTACATCGCCTCGGTGTACCACGCGCCCTTGGCGACGTAGCCCTCGTGCTCGACGCCGATCGACTTCGAGTTGATGTACCAGTTCCCGGCGTGCTTGCCGACGTCCTTGACCCGCACGTGCTGGGCGATGTGCCCGTCCTTCGAGCGGATCGTGAAGTGCCACCCCAGGTAGGTCGGGTCCTGCACCGACTTCACCGCCGACGCGTACGACGACTCCGTGTCGTGGATGACGATGAAGTCGATCTTCTGCTGGGCGGGCCGGTTCGCCTTCTCGTGGTTGCCGTACTTGCTGGGGTCCTTCGGATCCAGCTGCTTGTACGGCGCGGGGATCCACTCGCACTTCAGGCTCGCCGGGCAGTCGGTGGCCGCCGCGGCGCTCACGCCCTTCGCGGCGACCGGGGCGGCCGGGGCGGCCTTGGGGTCGGCGGCGAGCGCGACCTGCTGGCCGTCGTCGGTGGTGCGGGTCTCGCCGGAGCGGATCACCGAGAAGACCTCGTCGGCGAACCAGGCGCTCCCGCCGTAGCGGGTGACGGCGGCGTACCACTGCGCCGGGTCGGCGCCGAGCGGCTTGTGCGCGTCCTGCTGGTACTTCGCCAGCAGTGCCGCGCCGCCCGCGATGTTGGCGACCGGGTTGACGCGCAGCTGCCCCACGCTGACGCCGGTCAGCTTGGCCGCCTCCGGCAGGGTCTGCGGTTCCGAGGCCGCCGCGGCGGTCTTCGGCGCGGCGGCCGTGCCGAAGTCGTCACCGCCGCTCTGCTCGATCCCGCCGCCCGAGGGGGCGGCGACCTGGGTCAGGTGCATCGGGCCGTACCCGCCGCTCACGCTCGGCAGGCCGCCGTTGGTGTCCCAGCGCGACTCCAGGTACGACACGCCGAGCAGGACGCTCTCCGGCACCTTGTAGCGCTTCGCCGCGGCGGCGTACGCCGTCTGCCGCGCCGGCGAGGACGAGGACTGCAGGCCTGCCGATGACGAGGACTGCTGGACGTAGACGGCGCCGGCGGCGACGGCCGCCACCAGGGCGGCCCCCGCTCCGATCGCGCGACGTCGGTTGGACATCTCGGTGACCCCCAAGATCGAATAGACCCCGGAAGACTGCCGGAGCGGTCAGATCGCGTCAACCGAAACGTCGGAATTGGCTGCTGTCCGCTTGCGGACTTCTGGTCGCCGGGGATCACGCCGTACGGCCGCGATCCCCGGCGACCGGTCGTTCCGTCAGCGGACGCCGTAGGCGCGGATCACCGTCTGGTCGACGACTCCCGCGACGGCGGTGCGCAGCGACACGTAGCCGGACGACGGGTTGTGGACGGTCCCGGTCCACGCCGTGCCGTCCTTGTGCAGCGCGACGTCGGCCCAGGTCGCGCCGTCGTCAGAGGAGACCCGCAGCGTCGGGGTGCCGTCGGTGCCGTCGGGCACGACGGTGATGGCCTGGTCCGCGCCGGCCTTGCCGCGGCTGTCCGCGTCCAGCGCCGTGCGGTAGCGGAGCGCCGGCAGTGTCACCTTCGGGCCGTCGTCCACGGTCAGGTTCCACACGTCGTGCTGCCGGGTGGCCAGAGCGGACCAGGGGGCGGCGCGCTCGGCGTCGATCGTGAGCGTGTACTTCCCGGGCGCGGGTGCGGTCCAGTCGTTGCTCGTGCCGGGGTCGTCGCTCGTGGCCACGACGTTCCCGGCGGCGTCGCGCAGGGTCGAGGTGCCCGTCATGTGCGCGTACGGCCCGAGTTCGCTCTTCGCGTCGCCGGAGGACAGCATCGGCATGATCAGGGCCGGCTCCCCGCCCGGGCCGTTGGCGCTCCAGTAGATCAAGCCGGCGGACGGGCCGAGCGGTGCCGCGTTCCATGCCCGCGTGTACGACCCGGCGCGCGGGAAGTTCACCTTGCGGGTCCGAACGTCGGTGTCGCCGAACGCGAACCCGCAGTCGGCGCCGGTGACCATATCGTCGGCCGACCAGTCGAGTCCCGGCGTGAAGTACTCGGTGCGGGTAGTCGGCAGCGAGCCGAGTCCCGTGTAGGGAAGGATGCTGATCGCGGCGCCCCAGTCCACCCCGGCGTGCGTTCCGCCGCAGGCCGGACCGCCTTCCGCCGCGTAGGTGGTCCGCACGGCCGCCAGCGCGCTCGTCCGGGCCCGGAGGACCGGGTCGGCGGGAATGCCGGGCGACGCGGCGGCGATGTCGTACACGTACGGGCTGCCGGTCTCGGCGCCCTTCCTGGTCAGCGTCGCCTGGACACGGTAGGTGAGCTCACCGTCGGTCCCGGCCGGCGTGATGTAGAAGTCCGGGCCCCCGTTCATCGCGATCGTCTCCGGACCGGATCCGAGGTCCTGGGTCAGCTGGACGGTGAGGTCCTTCACCCCCGCGTCGGCACGGTCCACCGACGCCGTGACCGGCCGGCCCTGCCGGGCGTCGAGCGTGAGCGAGGTGTCTCCGGTGATGGAGACCTTCGACCGGTAGACGAGGGTGGTCGACGTGGCGCCGTTCTTCGCGGGCGTCTTGACGCTCACCTGCACCGCGTAGTCGCCTGCGGGGATGGCGCCCTCGAGATGCCCGTCGACGGGCGTTGCGGAGAACCAGTCGCCTCCACCGAACGCCATGAACTCCACCGAGGACACGTTGTCCGCCGTCGGCGCGGCACCGGCGCGGTCGAGGACGTCGACCTTCACGGTCGGTGTGGGCCCCGCGAACCTGCGGCTGCCGAGCGGGATCGGCTTGCGCATCGGCCCGCCGGTGACGACCTTGCTCTTGAGGTCTCGCGCCTTGCCGGCCGGCGTGGACGTGACCGGTCGCGGTGCGGCGTGGGCAGCCTGAACCGTACCGGCGGAGAGGGCGGCCATGGCTCCGAACGCCACGGCGGCTCTGACGAATGCCAAGAGATCTCCTTCGAGGGGACCGGGACCGTCGCGGCGACGGCCTCCGCCCCATGGGTGTCCGGCACCTCGTCCGGCATTTCACGGCCTGATGGGACGGCCGGGCGGTCGTACCCGGCGCAGGAGGACGTGGCCGCCGGCCCCGGCGACCTCGCCATGGCCGCTCGAAGATCCGCGAAATGCTACGGATCGGCCGGACATGTCCGAGGTGACCGCGCGCATCCGCGGGCCGGCACCGACCGAGAGGAGAGGGTCCTTGGGACCTCTCGACGAGAGAAGGCGAAGATTCGAGGAGATCTACGCCGCCTGCCATGACCCGGTCCTCGGGTACGTCATGCGCCGCACCGAGGACGGTCACGACGCGGCCGACGTCCTCGCCGAGACCTTCCTGGTCGCCTGGCGGCGGCTCGACGAGATCCCGGCCGGCGACCGGGCACGCCCGTGGCTGTTCGGCGTGGCACGGCGGGTCCTGGCCAACCACCGGCGCGGCGAGCGGCGGCGCACGGCCCTCGGCGACCGGCTGCGTACCGAACTCGGCAACGCCGCCCGGGCCGCCGATCACCACGTCGAGTCCGGGGCGGTCGCCGAGGCGTTCCGCAGCCTGTCCGACGACGACCGCGAACTGCTGTCCCTGGTCGGCTGGGAAGGCCTGGACGCCGGTCAGATCGCGACCGTACTCGGCTGCTCCCGCAACGCGGTTCGCATCCGGCTGCACCGGGCGCGCAAACGGTTCGCGCGCGAGCTGAAGGACAGGGGCGCCAACGCGGAGTCGCAGCTGCGAGGAGCGCGGATCGCGAAGGAAGAGCACGTATGAACCACGACAAGCTGATCAGGCGGCTCGCGCCGATCACCGACGAGGAGGCCGCCCGCATGGTGAGCCCGCAGGCCAGGACCGAACTGGCCGAACAGATCACTGCCACCGCCGTTCCGGCGCGGCACCGGGCCCGGCGCGGCCGGGGGCTGATCGTCGGCGTGCCGCTGGCCGCCGCCGCGGCCACCGTCGCGATCGCGGTCGCCGTCACCTCCGCTGGCTCCGGCGGTACGCACGCGACGCCCACGCCGTCACAGCACTCGAGCAGCGGGCCCGTGAAGGTCCAACTGGCGGCGCTGAGCTTCTCGACCCAGGGAAAGTACCTGGTGGTCAAGGTCAAGGACCCGCTGGCCGATCCGGCGCGGTACCGGAAGGAGTTCGCCGCGCACGGCATGAACATCGACCTGACGCTGGTCCCGGCGTCTCCGACGATCGTCGGGACGGTGGTGATGTCGGAGGGCCCGCTCAAGACGATCACCGCGCCGGGACGGTGCCGCACCGGGGGCGGCGGCAGCGCCTGCCCGGTCGGGGTGAAGATCCCCCTCGGGTACAAGGAACACGCCCAGGTCGTCTTCGGACGTGCGGCCAGGCCCGGCGAGCACTACAACTCCACCGCCCCGGCCGACGCGCCCGGCGAGGTGATGCACGGGATGACGTACCGCGGGCGTACGGTCGCCGAGGTCGTGGCGATGCTGAAGAAGCGGCACGTCACCGTGCCGGAGTACCGGTACCTCGGCCCCGACGGCGACAACGCGCCGTACCGGGACGGCGTACCGCCGGACAAGGTACAGCCGGGCTGGATCGTGCACGACGCCGACCCGTGGGCGCAGAACCAGGTCCTGCTGTTCGTCGGCCCGACGCGGCAGGTCCACGACGCTCGCACGCCGGTTCCGGGCGCCCCGGTCGCGACGCCGACGGCGAAGTGACGCCCACCGACGCGGGAACGCCTGAGCGACCCTGTCCAGGCCCCCCGCCTCCGACACCGACGGCAAGGTGACGCTTCCCGAACACGGGAACGCCCCGGCGGGCCTCCGCCGGGGCGTTCCCGTGCGCGCGGCGACTCGCGCTCGGTGATCTCTTCGGTGAGGTATGGCCGCGGCGGTCAGCAGGCGAGCAGAGAGCGTCAGCGGGCGAGCAGAGAGCGTCAGCGGGCGAGCAGAGAGCGTCAGCGGGCGAGCAGAGAGCGTCAGCGGGCGAGCAGAGAGCGTCAGCGGGCGAGCAGAGAGCGTCAGCGGGCGAGCAGAGAGCGTCAGCGGGCGAGCAGAGAGCGTCAGCGGGCGAGCAGAGAGCGTCAGCGGGCGAGCAGAGAGTAGGCGCCGACGAGTTGGCGCTCGGCCTCGGTGAGATAGCCGCTCAGCATCGCCTCGGACCCGTCGCGGTCACCGGCCTCGACGAGCTTCAGGATGTCATGGTTCCGCGCCAGATAGGGCTCGTGGAAGGTGCGCGGATCGTTCATGACATGGAAGACGAGGCGCAGCTCCGCGAGGACCTGACGCATCATCTCCTCGAGCCGGGCGCTGCCGGCCAGCTCGACGACGGCCTGGTGGAAGCGCATGTTCGCGGTGCCGACGGCGCGCCATTCGTGGTCGGCCGCGGCGCGCTCGCCGGCGTCGACCGCCTCGCGCAGGTGGCGGAGCCCTGAGGCCGGCGCGGTGTCGGCGTGGCGTATCGCGGTGCACTCGACCAGCCGGCGGACGCGGAACAGGTCGACGACGTCGTCGACGCTCAGCTCGCGCACGAAGACGCCGCGGTTGAGCCGGTGGTCGAGCAGTCGCTCGTGGGACAGGAGCCGGAACGCCTCGCGCAGAGTGTTGCGGGACACGCCGAGGGCGGTGCCGATCGTCTCTTCGACCAGCCGGTCACCGGGCCGGAAGAGACCCTCGGTGATGCGGTCGCGCAGGATCGCCGCCACACGCTCGGTGGTGCTGGTCCGGCTGAGCAGCGACCGGTCACGGGTCAGGCTCTCCGTGACCGCGTCGACGCCTTCAGGGGCCATCCGGACCGCCCTCTCCATCGTCACCCGGACACAAAGATCTTACCACAAGAGTCTTGTCGGATTGTTCAACAATATCTATGTTGAACGAAACCGTCCGTCCTCGCGGGGGCCGGGACGGAGACGAAACAGGACGCCGCGTCCGGCACAGGCCCGGTGTCCGCGACATGACGGCGAGGTATGTCATGGCGACATCGTCCGCATCGCAAGCGGTGACCACCCAGCGAGGGCCAGACCGGAGCACCGGGGCGTTCGCCTGGTACCGCACACTCGGCGCCCCTGGGCGCCGCGCCTTCAAGGGCGCCTACCTCGGCTACGCCCTGGACTCCTACGACTTCTGGGTGCTGCCCCTCGGCCTGACGGCCATCGCCGCGACCTTCGGCCTGTCCAAGCCGCAGACCGGCATGCTCGCCACTGCCACCCTCGTCTTCTCGGCCCTCGGCGGCATCGCGGCCGGCGTCCTCGCCGACCGCATCGGCCGCGCGCGGACCCTCATGGTCACCGTGATCGCCTACGCCGTCTGCACCGCGCTGTGCGGGCTGGCACCGAACTACCCGACCCTGCTGGTCTTCCGGGCCCTGCAAGGGCTGGGCTTCGGCGGCGAGTGGGCGGCCGGAGCGATCCTCGTCGCCGAGTACGCGGCGGCGCGCCACCGAGGCCGGGCGGTCGCGATGGTGCAGGGCGCCTGGGCGGTCGGCTGGGGCGCGGCCGTTCTGATCTACACGGTGGTGTTCGACCTGGTGGACGAGAAACTCGCCTGGCGGCTGCTCTTCATCACCGGCGCCCTGCCCGCGGTGCTGGCGATCTACGTGCGCCGCAGCGTCACCGACGCTCCTTCCTACACCGCACAGCGGCACACGGAAGGCCGCGGCTCCCTCTTCGCGATCTTCGGCCGGGACCTGCGGAAGAAGACCGTGTTCGCGGTCCTCATGAGCACCGGTGTCCAGGGCGGCTACTACACGCTGGCCACGTGGGTGCCCACCTACCTCAAGACCGACCGGCACCTGTCGGTGGTCGGCACCGGCGCCTACCTCGCCTTCCTCATCACCGGGGCGTACGCCGGGTACCTCACCGGCGGTCACCTCACGGACCGGCTCGGCCGTAAGCTCACCATCCGCCTGTTCGCCGTGCTCAGCGGCCTGCTCATCGTGGGGTACACGCAGCTGCCCGCCTCGGCGAACGACTACATCCTGGTCCTCGGGTTCCCCCTCGGCTTCTGCTCATCGGCGATCTTCAGCGGATTCGGGTCCTTCCTGTCGGAGCTGTACCCCGGCCGGCTACGCGGCACCGGCCAGGGTTTCACCTACAACGTGGGCCGCGGCGTGGGCGCGTTCTTCCCCGCAGCGATCGGATTCATCGCCACCCGGTACGGCGTCGGCGGTGCGATGGCGTTCGGCTCGCTGGCCTACGTGCTGGCCTTCGCGGCGCTGTTCGGCCTGCCGGAGACGCGTGCCCAGGAGCTGTCGTGAACCGCCTCGCCCGAAGCCGCGCCCGCAGGGACGACACGCCGGCGCCCATCTTCACCGCACTCGATCGTGAATCCGACCCGGCGGCCGCGCGGGCACGGTTCCGCACCGGGTTCGTGGCCCCGACCGCCGGCTGGGCCCCGGGTCACCTCCAGGCCAACCTCGTGGCGGTCCCCGAAGAGCACGCCCACGACCTCCTGCTGTTCGCGCAGCGCAACCCGAAGTCCTGCCCGCTGCTGGACGTCACCGAGCCCGGACGGCCGGAGACGGTCCTCGCGCCCGGCGCCGACCTGCGTACCGACCTGCCCCGATACCAGGTGTGGCGGAACGGCCGGCCCGCCGAACAGGCCGAGGACGTGACGCACCTGTGGCGTGACGACCTCGTCGCCTTCCTCATCGGCTGCAGCTTCACCTTCGAGGCGGCACTGGCCGGGGCGGGAGTCCCGGTGCGCCACGTGGAGCAGGGACGAAACGTGCCGATGTACGTGACGAACCGGGCCTGCCGGCCCGCCGGACGCATCCGCGGGCCGCTGGTCGTGTCGATGCGCCCGATCCCGGCCGGGCTGGTCGGGACGGCCGTCCGCGTGAGCGCGGCGGTTCCGGCCGCCCACGGCGCGCCGGTCCACGTCGGCCACCCGGAGGGGCTGGGCATCACCGACCTGTCCCAGCCCGACTTCGGCGACGCCGTCGACATCCGGGCCGGCGAGCTGCCGGTCTTCTGGGCCTGCGGTGTGACGCCACAGGCCGCCCTCATGCGGTCCAGGCTGCCGTTCGCCATCACTCACAAGCCGGGGCACATGTTCATCACCGATGTCTCTCAGCAGACCCTGTGGGCCGAGGGGTGAGGATGCCGGATCGCGTGATCGACCTCAACGCCGACCTCGGTGAGGGGTTCGGTGTCTGGAAGAGCGACGACGGCGCCCTGCTCGACGTCGTCACCAGCGCCAACATCGCCTGCGGGTTCCACGCCGGCGACCCGCCCACGATGCGGCGCGCCTGTGAGCGCGCGGTCGCGCGCGGTGTCCGGATCGGCGCCCACGTCGGCTACCGCGACCTCGTCGGCTTCGGCCGACGCCGGATCGACGTCGAGGCGGACGACCTCGTCGACGACGTGCTCTACCAGATCGGCGCCCTCGACGCGTTCGCCCGCGCCGCCGGCGACCGGGTCCGCTACGTCAAGCCGCACGGGGCGCTGTACAACACCATCGTCTCCGACGGCTCCCAGGCCGCCGCGGTCGTCGAGGCGGTGCGCCGCTTCGACCCCGTCCTCACGGTGCTGGGTCCCCGCGGCTCGCGGTGGCTCGACCTCGCCGCGGCGGCGGGGCTGGCCCGGAGCACTGAGGGATTCGCCGACCGCGCCTACCGTTCGGACGGGCGTCTGGTGTCGCGTCGTCTGCCCGGGGCGGTCGTCGACGATCCCGATGAGGTCGTCGCCCGGTCGGTCCGGATGGCCGTCGAGGGCACGGTCGTGGGCGTCGACGGCACGACGGTGACGGTGGCGCCGCGCTCGATCTGTGTGCACGGGGACACGCCGGGCGCCGCCGTGCTGGCGAGCCGGGTCCGTGAGGGCCTGCACGCCGCGGGTGTCGACGTGCTCCCGTTCACATGAGCGGGCCCGACATGCGCGTGCTCCGCTGCGGCGAGCGGGCCGTGCTGGTCGAGCCCTCCGACCCGGCTCGGGTTCCGGGCCTGTGCGACTCCCTCCGGCGGGACCCGCCGGAGGGGGTGACGGAGACGGTGCCGGCGGCCTCCACCGTGCTGCTCCGTTACGACCCCGCCGTCACCGACATCGGCCGGTTGAGCGCGGAGATCGGCGGCCGGGCCATCGCCGTGTCCGGCCCGCAGGTCGTGGACACGGTGACGGTGCCGGTCCGCTACGACGGGCCGGACCTGCCGGAGCTCGCCGGCCTGACCGGCCTGACCGAGCGGGACGTCATCGACCGGCACACGGCGGCGGAGCACACCGTGGCCTTCTGCGGCTTCTCCCCCGGTTTCGCCTACATCGCCGGGCTACCGCCCGTCTTGCGCGTGTCACGCCACGACACCCCCCGTACGGCCGTGCCGACCGGCGCGGTCGCGGTCGCCGACCGGTTCACCGGTGTCTATCCGCGTCCGTCCCCCGGCGGCTGGCGCATCATCGGCCACACCGACCTGCCGGTGTGGGACCTGGAACGGGATCCGCCGATGCTGCTGCGGCCCGGCGCCCGCGTCCGGTTCGTGGAGGTCCCCACGTGATCGAGATCGTCTCCCCCGGCCCGTTCGCCACGGTCCAGGACCTGGGGCGTCCGGGCCTGGCCGAGATCGGCGTCGGCGAGTCCGGGGCGGCCGACCGGCGGAGCCTGCGGCTGGCGAACCGCCTGGTCGGCAACCAGGAGGGTGCCGCCGGGGTCGAGTTGACCTTCGGCGGGCTGGTGGCCCGGTTCCGCCGGGCGACGGTGATCGCGTTCGCCGGCGCGTCGTGCCCGGTGCGCGTGGCCGGGCGGGCGGGCGGCATGTTCGCGCCGATCCACGTGAGGGCCGGCGACGAGGTCCGGGTCGGCGCGCCGGCCGACGGTCTGCGGACCTACCTGGCCGTCCGCGGAGGCGTCGACGTCCCTCCGGTGCTCGGCTCCCGGGCCACGGACGTGCTGTCGGGTCTCGGCCCGCCGCCCCTGGCGCCGGGCCGGATCCTGCCGATCGGCGGACCGGCCGAGGGCCGGATCACCGTGGACCTCGCGCCGCAACCGCGCCGCCCGGAAGAGCCGGTGCTGTCCGTGGTGCCCGGTCCCCGCGACGACTGGTTCGCTCCCGAGGCCCTCACCGCGCTGTGCTCCGCACTGTACGAGGTGTCGGTGGACAGCAACCGCGTCGGCATCCGGCTTCGTGGGCCCGTCCTACGGCGACGCGCGGTCCGTGAACTGGACCCGGAGGCGATGGTGCCCGGAGCGTTGCAGGTGCCGCCCGCCGGGCAGCCCGTCCTGTTCCTCGCCGACCATCCCCTCACCGGCGGCTACCCGGTCATCGGGGTGGTCGCCGAGGCCGACCTGCACCTCGCCGCGCAGGCCCGGCCGGGCGGGCGGATCCGCTTCCGGCTCGGCAGGCCGGGCTGAGCCCGAAATGAGATCCGAAATGAGAGACGCCCCGGCGGTATCGCCGGGGCGTCCGTCAGGCAGACCTACCGCTACTTGCGCTTGGTGATCTCTTCGGTGAGCTGCGGGGCGACCTGGAACAGGTCGCCGACCACGCCGTAGTCGACCAGCTCGAAGATCGGCGCCTCGGGGTCCTTGTTGATGGCGATGATCGTCTTCGAGGTCTGCATGCCGGCCCGGTGCTGGATGGCGCCGGAGATGCCGACCGCGATGTACAGCTGCGGCGACACTGTCTTACCGGTCTGGCCCACCTGGAAGGTGTGGGGGTACCAGCCGGCGTCGGTCGCGGCGCGCGAGGCGCCGACGGCCGCGCCGAGCGAGTCGGCCAGTTCCTCGATGAGCTTGAAGTTGTCGGCTCCGCCGACACCGCGACCGCCGGAGACCACGATCGCGGCCTCGGTCAGCTCGGGCCGCTCGCCCTTCTCCTGGACGACCTTCTCGACGACCTTGGCGGCCTTGGCCGCGTCGGACAGCGTCACCGACACCTGCTCCTCGGCCGGGGTCGACGGCGCGGCCTCGGGGGCGGTGGAGTTCGGGCGTACCGCGATGATCGGCGTGCCCTTCGACACCTTGGCGTGCGCGACGATCGCGCCGCCGAAGATCGAGTGCTCGCCGACGAACCCGTCCGCGACGTCGACGACGTCGGTGAGCACACCCGAGTCGATCTTGACCGCGAGGCGACCCGCGACCTCCTTGCCCTCGCCCGTCGCGGCCACCAGCACCGCGGCCGGCGACCTGTCCGCCACCAACTGCGCCAGCAGCTCGGCCTTGGGCGCGACGACGTAGGAGGTCAGCTCCTCGTCGGCGGCGACGTAGACCTTGGCCGCGCCGTACTCGGCGAGCTTGTCCTTGGCGCCTTCGTAACCCGGGCCGATCCATACCGCCGCGGCGTCGCCGTGCCGGCGCGCGAGCGTCAGCAGCTCGAAGGTGACCTTCTTGACCTCTCCGTCGACATGGTCGACGAGGACGAGAATCTCCGCCATTTCCCCGCCTCTCAGATGAACTTCTTGGACGCGAGGAACTCGGCGACCTTCACGCCGCCGTCGCCCTCGTCCTTGACGATCTGGCCCTTCTCGCGCGGTGGCGCGTCGGCGAAGTCGACGACCTCGGTCGAGGCTCCAGCGAGCCCGACCTTGGCGGCGTCGATCTCGGCGTCCGCGACGGCGAGCTTCTCGACCGGCTTCTTCTTCGCCGCCATGATCCCCTTGAAGGAGGGGTAACGCGGCTCGTTGATCTTCTCGACGACGCTCACCACCGCGGGCAGGCTCGCCTCGACACGGTCGAAGCCGTAGTCGGTCAGCCGCTGCGCCTTGAGGGCGGATCCGTCGATCTCCACCTTGTTGGCGAGCGTCACCTGCGGGACGCCGAGCCGCTCGGACAGCATCGCGGCCAGCACGCCGGTACGGGCGTCGGTCGACTCCGAGCCGAGGATGACGAGGTCGAAGCCGATCTTCTTCAGCGTCTGGGCGAGCGCGTACGAGGTCGACAGCGCGTCCGAGCCGTGCAGCGCCTCGTCCGACACGTGGACGGCCTTGTCGGCGCCCATGGCCAGGGCCTTGCGGATCGACTCCGACGCCTTCTCCGGCCCCATGGTGAGGACGGTCACCTCACCGCCGTGGGCCTCTTTGATCGTCAGGGCCTCCTCGACGGCGTACTCGTCGAGCTCGTTGATGACGACGTCCGCCGCCTCACGGTCGAGGGTCTTGTCGTCGGACCGCAGCTTGCGTTCGGTCGCCGTGTCGGGGACCTGCTTCACGCAGACGACGATGTTCATATGGTGTCCGCCCTCCCTGCACACTTCATCTACGCGCTCCTCCGGCACGACGGGCGCCGTCCCTGCGGGCGACGCGGGCTGATGCGTTCGACGCCCTTAGACTGCCAAACACCCGAAGGTGATTCGGCCTCGGGGGCGTCCCATGCATCGCCCCCGATGTTACCCACGAGTAGCGACGGCGCAAACTCCGCACCCCCGGCTCACGGCGCCGTGAGCGGCCACCATGCCGGAAACGGGATCCCGACGGCCACCAGCGCCAGCGCCCCGGCCCCGAGAACGGCCACGACCAGACGCGTCGCACGGCGCTCACTCGCGTAACGGGCGCGCAGGACGCTCGCCACGACCGCCAGCACGCCCAGCGGAAGCGCGAGGGCCCGTTCGCGCGGCACGACGGACCACCAGGTGACCGCCAGCACCGCGGCGTAGCCGACGACCAGCGCCACGAGCAGGGCGACCAGCCGGATCACCGTCTGCGCCGGGACCGCGACCAGCGCGCCGAGACCGGCCCGCAACCGTGCCAGCCGGCTCACCCTCGCCGCCGTCCGGCGGCGGGCACGGGCGATGGCGTCCCAGGTGTACCCGGCGGCGGAGCCCGACAGGATCGTCGCCACGGCCAGGACCGGCAGCGCGTAGCAGGCCGCGGGAACGGCCAGCGCGAGGACTCCCCGCAACAGCCGCCCCGGCAGCCGGCGAGGCGGCTCGGCGGGCTCCTCCACCAGGGCGCCGTCCGCCGCCGGGGCGGGGACGTCCTCACGGGCCGGGCCTCCCCGCCCCTGCGGGCCACGACCGTCGCCCGCCATGCCCTGCTGCGCGTGCTCACCCGGCGACCGGTCGTCCGACGGGCTGCCGCCCGGCATGCGTTCCCCCGGCTCGCGGTCCCCGTTCGGCGGCCGGCCGGCCGCCGGCCCGCCCGGCGCGGCGACGGGCCTCGGGCGGCCACGGAGAGCGGCGAGCACCTCAAGGAGATCGCCGGTCCCGGGGCGCGACTCCGGATCGAGTGAAAGCGCCGCCTCCAGCGTCGCCCGCAACTCGCCCGGCACGCCGCGCAGGTCGTACCGGCCCCGGAGCACGCGGGAGAAGATCGCCTGCGCGGGCCCCGGACCGTACGGCGACCGGCCGGTGGACGCGTACGCGACCGTCCCCGCCCACGAGAAGACGTCGGCCGCCGGCCCCGCCCGCTCCCCGTCGAGGATCTCCGGCGCGAGGTATCCGGGCGTGCCCATCGCCGCCCCCGTGCGCGTCAGCCGCGTCGCGTCCAGCACGTGCGCCAGGCCGAAGTCGATGACGACCGGATCGCGGTCGACGAGGATCACGTTGGCCGGCTTCAGGTCCCGGTGGACGACCCCCGCCGCGTGGATCACGTGCAGGGCGCGGGCCAGTCCCCGCGCCACCGTCAGCAGCGCCCCGACGCGCAACGGCCCCTCGGCGCGCACGCGGAGGTCGAGGGAACGGCCCTGGATGTACTCGGTGACGATGTACGGCCGGCGCCCGGTGAAGTCGGCGTCCACGACCTCGGCGACGTACGCGCTGCGCACCCGCAGCATCGTCGAGACCTCGCGTTCGAGCCGCCGGCGGGCCAGCGCGTCGCGGGCGACCGCCGGGTGCAGGATCTTGACCGCGACCGTTCGGCGGTCCGGGGTCAGCGCGAGGTGCACCTCGCCCATGCCACCGACACCGATCTCCTCCAGGAGCCGGTACGGGCCGAGACTCTCGCGCAGGGACGTCATGGGGGGTTCCGCGGTGGACGGGTACCGCATGATCGTAAATGTCGGCCCGGCGGGCCCGCCGTCACGACACGCGCTGCTGGATCGAGTCCTGGAAGCGGGACAGCTCCTGGGCGATGGAGTTCTCCAGCTCGTACATGGGGGCGAAGGTCGGTTTCAGCACGATCGCGGCGGCGAGGACGGCGAGCGTCAGGACGCACAGCACCGCTCCGACCACGGCGATCCGGCGCGGCCCGTTCGCCAGCGCGACGAACACCTGGACCAGGTGACGGCGCGGCACCCGCACGCCCGGCGCCGCGAGCAGGACGTACGCCGCGGCTCCGGCGCCCCAGGCCGCCCCCACCAGGGGAGCGACCTGAACGTCGATCGCCGACGTGGCCATGATGGCCATCGGCACGACGACCGCGAACACCGTGGCGTACGGCACGGTGAGGAGCGTCCCGGCGAAGCCGCGGACGAGGTCGAGGGGCGCGGTCAGCGGGCCGACCACGAGCCGCAACAGCCCGCCGTGGTGCCGCCGCGCGTGCACCTGCCCGGCACGCAGGTAGGACGCGCACGCGAGCGCCAGCAGCAGCCCGAAGAACGGCATGATGACGCTGAGCCCGAAGACGATCGCGACGACGAGGTAGGCGAAGAGGCGTGACCATCCCTCGACGACGGCGTCGACGGTCTCATCGCCCGCGAGCGGCCGCTCGGAGACAGCCCCGGAGGTGTCATCCCACGTCATCGGTGCGCGGCGCGGACCCGGCCGCCGGGCCGGAGGAACGCCGATCCCTCCTCGGAATGTCGCTGTGGTCCCCGCATCGGGCGGACGTGCCAAAGGCAACGCCACACTACCGCGCCGCGCGGGTGCCTCCGGCGTGATGCGACCGGCGTCGCGCACTTTCGCCCAGCACCTGCCGACCGTGCCCGGCGGGCGGCCTCGGCGAAGCCCGCGGTCCGTGCGTCACCGGTGCAGCAGCGTGGAGATCCGTTCGGTGAGATGGACCAAGACGTCGGCCCGGTCGCCGATCGGCCACCAGCGCGGCCTCAGCGCCCACCCGGCCGCCCCCGCGAGGGACGCGACGCCGGCGAGGAAGAAACCTACCGCGGTGGCGTGGCGCCGGCCCTGGGCGACCGCCGAGAGCAGGCGGACCAGCTGGCGACGCGGAGCCATGACGCCGGGCCCCGCGAGGATCACCCAGGCGAACGCCGCCGCACCCCACCGGGTGACGGCGTCGGGCCACTGCTCGTCGTGGGTGGCGGTCCAGACGAGCAGCGCGAGCCCGGTCACGGCCGCCGCCAGGGCGGAGTAGAGCAGGGCGGGGATCAGCGCCCCGGTCGACCGCCCCAGGGATCCGGGCACGCGGAAGGGAACGAGGACCAGGTCTTCGGCCCCGCGTACCGGCACGCGCCGGGAGCGGACGGCCGAGTCCCCCGCCCGCAGGTACCAGGCGGCCGCCACGACCACCGGCAGGCCGACGACGGGGGCGACGGCACAGGCCGCGACGGCCGCGACGATCGCCAGGTAGGCGAGCAGCTTGTACCAGCCCAGCGCCACGCGCGGCGCCGCGGAAGGGGGGACCGCCCCGGGCGGCGGGCTCGCCGGGACCGGGGGAACGCCCCCCTGAGACGTCCCGGGCCGGCTCCGCGAGGCTCCGGCGTGGCCGTGGGCCGCCGGAGCGGACCTGGCGGCATCGGGCGGCGCGACGGCCGGGCCGAGGGCGGTGGGGGCGATCGTCGGCGGCGCGCCGAGGTCGAGGGCGCGGACCCACTCGACGAGCTCCGCCGCCGAGGGCCGGTCCTCCGGATCGCGGGCGAGCGCCTCCCGCAGCAAGGGCTCGAGGGACGGGGGCACGCCGTCCAGGTCGGGGTTGCCGGACAGGATGCGGGCCAGCACCGCCTCGATGGACCCGCCGCCGAACGGCGCCCGCCCGATGGCGGCGAACGCGACGGTCGCCCCCCACCCGTACACGTCGACGGCGGGGCCGGGCGGCTTGCCGTCGATGACCTCCGGGCCGAGGTAGCCGGGTGTGCCGACGACCATTCCGGTCTGGGTGAGCCGGGTGGCGTCCATAGCGTGCGCGATGCCGAAGTCGATGACGACCGGCGCGCCCTCGACCATCATGACGTTGTTCGGCTTGAGGTCCCGGTGGACGACGCCGGCGCCGTGGACGGCGGTCAGCGCCTCGGCGAGGCCGACCGCCACGCGCGCCAGCGGGCCGCCGGACAGCGGCCCGGCCGCCCGGACGACGCCGTCGAGCGGGTGACCGTCGATGAACCGGGTGACGATGTAGGGGCGTTCGGCGGCGACGTCCGCGTCGAGGACCTCGGCGACGTACGGGCTGCGCACCCGCCGCATCGTGTCGACCTCACGGGCGAGCCGCCGCCGGAAGGTGGTGTCCTCGGCGTACTCCGCCCGCACCACCTTCAGGGCCACCTCGCGGCCGGCGTCGTCGACGGCCCGGTGGACCACGCCCATGCCGCCTTCACCGAGGGTCGCCGTCAGGCGGTACGGGCCCACCTTCTGCACCTCGGCGTCCTCCACTGGCATTCGGTTCTTTCCTTGTCGGGGCGTCCCGGGTCAGCCGAGCAGGTCGCGCAGGCCGGATCGCAGGCTGCGCAGGCTGCTCGTGAGCGCCTTGGAGTCGAACGGCCGCAGGTCCGGCGTCTGGCCGAGCGCGAACGACACGAGCAGGAAGACGACGAATCCGATGACGGCCAGGGCGACCAGGGCCTGCGTTCTCCTCGGGAGGACGGCCCCCCAGACACGGGCGAGCTGCCGGCGCGCGGGCTCGCTGCCCGGCCCGAGGCACTGGACGATCACGAACGCGGCCGTGGCGAGCGCCACCGCCCGGGGGATCGTCAGTCCGGCCTTCGCGCCGAGCCCGATCAGCAGCACGATGACGCCGGCGATGATCGCCAGCGGGCTGACCAGCAGCATGCCCAGCGCCGCCCGGATCGCCGAGAACGGCGACTTGACGATCACCGCGGCGATGTCGCCCGACCGTGGCCCGCGCCGGGTCCGCTTGGACGTGAGGTCCTGAGCGCCGCGGTCGGCGGTCCGCAGGACCAGCAGGGCGAGCAGCACGACGATCAACGCGATGGCGGGCGTCACCACGGCCAGCCCTACCGCGCCGACGAGGAGCAGCAGGCTCAGGAAGCGGTAGACGCCGAACGGCTTCGGCTCGTCGGGCCGCGGCGGCTTCGGGGGACGTTGTTCGTACCGCGCCGGCGGCGGCTGCTGCCCGGGCGGCCCGTACGGGGACGAGGCGTACGGCTGTTGCGGCGGAGCGGGTGGCGGCGCCGGCGGCAGCTGCCCCCGGAAGTCTCGCGGGTTGGCCGGACGCGACGGTGGCGGCGCCGGGACGGCGGTGAGCCGCTTGGTCTGCGTCGACGGCGGGTCGACCAGGGTGCTGTTGACGTCGATCCGCTGGGCGAGCTGCACGAGGGCGTGCGCGGTCGGCCGCTCGGCCGGGTTGCGCGCCATGGCCGCGCGGACGAGCGGCAGCAGCGGCTCGGGCACGCCTTCCAGGTCCGGCCGGCCCTCCATGATCTTGTAGAAGATCGACTCGAACGTGCCGCCGCCGAACGGCGCCCGCCCGGTCGCGGCGAAGGCGAGCGTGCCCGCCCAGGCGTGCACGTCCGCGGGCGCGCCGGCGTCGTCCCCCTCGATGATCTCCGGGGCGAGGAAGCCGGGCGTGCCGATGACGAGCCCGGTCGCGGTCAGCCGGGTGGCGTCGACCCCCTGCGCGATGCCGAAGTCGATGACGACCGGCTCGCCGCTCTCCTGGAACATGACGTTGCCCGGCTTGAGGTCCCGGTGGACGATGCCGGCGTCGTGGATGGCGGCCAGCGCGGAGGCCAGCCCACTCGCCAGCCGCTGCAGCCGGTCCCCGCGCAGCGGCCCGTTGTCGCGCACGGACTCCTCCAGCGTGCGACCGGGGACGAACTGCGTGACGACGTAGGGCGGCTCGGCCGTGACGTCCGCGTCGACGATCTCCGCGACGTACGGGCTGTGCACCCGGCGCATGGAGTCGACCTCGCGGGCCAGCCGGCGCAGCGCCGTCTGGTCCGTCGCCACCCCGGGCCGCAGGACTTTCACGGCGACCTTGCGGCCCATGGGGTCGGCGGCCAGGTGCACGACCCCCATCCCGCCTTCCCCGATCTTCTCGAGTAGGCGATATCGGCCGATGCTCTCCCCGGACGTCTCTACCCCCTCCATAGATCCGTCACGATACCTGGGCATGTGTTTCCTCATGGGATTCCGGTGGATCCGGTCACGCCGCCGAGACCGGTCTCCGCTCGGTGAGGCGGTCCACCAGCCACGACGCGGCGGGGCGCGCGGCGGGGTCGCGGACCAGGGCGTGGCGCAGCAGCGGCAGCAGGCGCTCCGGCACGCCGTCCAGGTCGGCGGCGCCCCGCAATACCCGGAAGCAGATGCCGTGCAGCGACCCCGCGCCGAACGGCGGGCGGCCCGTCGCCGCGAACGCGACCGTCGCGGCCCAGGAGAACACGTCGGACGCCTCGCTGCAGCGACCCCCGTCGATCAGCTCGGGCGCGACGTAGCCCGGCGTCCCGGTCAGCACGCCCGGCTGCGTGACCTGCTCGGCCCCCGTCTCCTGCGCGATGCCGAAGTCGATGATCTTCGGGATACCGCCCACGACCATGACGTTGCCGGGCTTGAGGTCCCGATGCAGCACACCGGCCCCGTGCACCGCCGCCAGGCCCTGCGCGAACCGGCCGGCGAAGCCCCACAGCGCCTCCTCCCACAGCGGCCCGTACATCGTCACGAGATCCCGCAGGGGCACGCCCGCGACGTACTCCGTGACCAGGTAGGGGCGGTCTCCGTCCAGGCAGGCGTCGAGCGCCTCGGCGACGTACGGGCTGCGCACCCGGGCCATCGTGCGGGCCTCACGCCGCAGGCGGCGGCGCACGGTCGGATCGTGCGCGACCTCCCGGCGCGGCTCCTTCACCGCGACCGTGCGCCCGAAACGGTCCGTGGCGCGGTACACCACGGATGTGGCCCCCTCACCGACCCGCTCCAGCAGCTCGTACGAGCCCAGCGGCGCAAGCCCCGACACGTTCATGCAGGTTTTGACGCGAATCACGGTGCGAAGGTTCCAGGTTGAGCACGAGCGCGATCCGACAATCGTCGGAGGGCCGCCGTTAACCCGCCGGTCACCCGCGGCTCACGAATACGCACAAATGTGTGCAGATTACGGCAGGTTCGGCCGTCGATCGGCGGAGGAGGCGGGAATGATCGGGGTGGTAGTGCGGTGACCGCAGGGGCGATGCCGAAGCCGCGCGACCTGATGCGGCGTCCGGCCGCATGGCTGATCGCGGTCGCCGTGCTCCTCGCGGCCGTCGAGTTCGCCGTGGTCGTACGCCACGGCGACGTCGGCTGGGACGAGGCGCTGTACATCAGCCAGGTCAGCCCGCGGCTCCCGGCGGCCTTCTTCGACGCGCCGCGGGCACGCGGCATCACGTACCTGATCGCGCCGGTCGTCTGGGTGACCGCGTCGCTCACGGTGCTGCGCGCGTACCTCGCGGTCATCGGCGCCGCCGCGGTCGTGCTCGCCTACTGGCCCTGGCTGGCGCTGACCTCACGCAAGGCGGTCGTCCCGCTGGCGGCACTGCTCTTCAGCGGGCTCTGGGTCACCGGCTACTACGCGTCGGAGGTCATCCCGAACTTCTGGGTCGCCGTCGGCGGAGTCGCCCTGGCCGGGTGGTTCGTCCGCTACGCCGTCGCGGGCGGGCGGGGCGCCCTCCTCGGAGTGGTCGCCGCGGCGGCCGTCGTGGCGCTCATGCGGCCGGGCGACGCGGCGTGGATCGTGCTGCCACTGCCGATCGCGGCGGTCGCGGTCCGCCGGTGGCGACGCCCCGCGCTGCTCGTCGCCCTCGTGGCCGGGCTCGCGCTCGGCGCCGCACAGTGGATCATCGAGGCGTACCTGCGATACGGCGGGCCCCTGGAACGGCTGAGGGCGTCCAGCGCCATCGAGGGCGGCATCGCCTGGCATCCACGGGGTGTGCTGTACGAGCTGTACGCCGTGAACGGGCCGCTGCTCTGCCGCCCCTGCGGAGGCGGCGTCGAGCATCCCACGCTGTCCCTGTGGTGGCCCGCGGTTCCCCTGCTCGTCGCCGGCGGGCTGATCCTGGCGGCCCGTGCCCGCGCGGCCGGGCCGGCCGCCATCGCCGCCGCCTGCGGCGTGTCCGCGTCGGTGCCGTACCTGCTGCTCCTGGGGTACGCGGCGCCGAGGTTCCTGCTGCCCGTCTACGCGCTACTGGCGTTGCCCGTCGCGGAGTGCCTGGTCAGGCTGCCGGACGCCGTTCCGCGGCTGCGACCGGCGCTGGCCGTGCTGGTGTCGGTGGGCATCCTCGCGCAGGTCGGTTCGCAGGTGCTGCTCCTGTCGTGGGAGGCGCGCGACAATGCGGTCCAGCGCCTCACGTACGTCCGCGGCGCCACGGCGCTCAGGCATCTGGGGCTGCGTCGTCCCTGCCTGCTCGGCGGGCCGCGCTCGGTGCCGGTCGCCTTCTACCTCGGCTGCGGGACCGCGGCGACGAGCGGGATCCTGAAGTCGACGACCGTGGCCGACTTCCTCGATCGCGCCCGCCGGGCGCCCACCGGCATCCTGTCCCACGGCACGCCACCGCCCCGGTACGCCGCATCCTGGGTCGCCCACCCCCTGTCGGGACTCGGCCACGGCTGGGTGGTCTACCTGCCGCCCTGGTTCTCGCCGCGGCGCTGAGCCCGCGTCCTCAGCGGGCGAGGCCCTCGATGACCTCGCTCTGCCCGATCCCCGCGAGCACCGCTCCGGGGACGACCAGCTTGGACCGCCGCACGCCGCTGCCGACGACCACGTGCGGGGTGTCGACGACGGCCCGGTCGACGAGCACCGGCCAGTCGGCAGGCAGGCCGAACGGCGTGATCCCGCCGTACTCCATGCCGGTCTCCGCGACGGCCTGCTCCTGCGGCGCGAACGACGCCTTCCGCGCGTCGAGACGGCGCCGGACGACGCCGTTGACGTCGGCACGGGTGGTGGCGAGCACGACGCAGGCGGCGAGCCGCACGTCACCGCCCCGCTTGGCCGCGACGATCACGCAGTTGGCCGACGTCTCGAGCGGCGCGCCGTACCGCTCGCAGAACGCGGCGGTGTCGGCCAGCTCCGGGTCGATCTCCGTGACCTGGAAGGCGTCCTGGCCCTTCCAGGAGCGAATCGCCTCGGTGACGGGTTCGGCGAGCAGGTCGGTACGGTCAAGGGCAGGCTCGAGCGACAGTTCCCACATGCGCGCCACTTTAGAGCTGCGCAGATGCCTGGCATCACCGGAGTACGGCCCCGGCGCCGAGGATGCCGAGCCCGATCGGGACGGCGATGGCGAGCCCGGCCACGCCGCTCCAGAGCCGCTGCGGCTCCCGTGATGGAAGCCGCCGCGATGCCGTCCACAGTGGGCGCGTTTCCAGGAGGAGGTAGAGCAGGATCCCGACCTGCCCGACCGTGAACAACCAGAACCACGCCCAGCGCCCGGCGTACCGATGGTCGTGCCGGGCGAGCATCGTCCCGAAGACGATCAGCCAGACCGTGAGCACGAACGCCGTCAACAGGATCGGCCAGTAATCCAGGATTCCCGTCTCCACGTCGAGGGGAACGGGCCATTCCCGGACGCGGCGTGGGGACTCTCTGACGAGCGTATCCAGCACATCCTCCGGGGACGTGCCGGGTGGCCACGCCGATGTCCGGCCTGCCCCGGCTCCCCGCCAGTCTGGGGGCAATGACGTCGCGTACCAGGTCAGCGGTCCGGTCGACCAGTGCACCGGGCCACCGTCCTCAAGGGCCGACTCGCCGCGTTCCGGCTCGAGGCGGTGCACCTGTCCGGCCCTGAGATCCTCGGCCAGCCGCGCCGGACCGACCTGCTGCGGGAACGTGCGCGCCAGTACAGGCAGTGCCGCGGCGATCAGGAGCACGAGCACCGCGCCGCGCACGGCCAAGCCGCCCAGCCTGCGGACCGGCCGTACGAGCGGTGGGGTCGTCGCAGCAGAAGTCACCGTCTCCGCCGTTTCTCGCCGGGCCACCGAGCACCCAGGGCCCGGCGTCGCCGCGTACTCGGCAACCAAATGATCTTGAGACCCACGCTACGTCAACATCAACGAGCCCGCAGAAGCTTGACCGCACACCGAGAGAACCAGTGCGGTGGGCTCGGCCCAGGCCGCCGTCAGCCGTACTGCTGACCGGTGCAGCCGACGCTGCCGCCGATCGTGGCCATGATGCCGAGGACGCCGACGATCTCGGCGTAGTCGTCGGTCGTGAACTCCACCGAGCGGGGACCGGCCCGCTTGATGCCCGGGATCATCGCGCACGACTCCGCCATCGCCGTGGACGCCCAGTCGATGCCCAGCGTGTACGGGGACGGGACGACGTACGGCCGCAACCGGCCCAGGTCGCCCAGGGACCGGGCGGCCGCCTCGCGGATCAGGGCCTGGGCGCGGGCGGGCGGCAGAAGCTGCGCGGAGTAGCGGTCGATGCCCTTCTTCACCGCGACCGTCTCGACGTCGCCGAGCAGCTCGCGGGCCTCCGCGCAGGCCGCCTCGTCGCCCGCCACGAGCGCGACCGGCACGCCCATCGACCCGGCCAGCGCGGCGATCAGCCGGATCTCGCCGGACACCTCCCCGTTGAGGTAGAGGTTCTGGATCTCATAGCCCATCCAGGTGTGGTTGAGCACGCCGTGCGGCACGCCGGCGCGGGCGTGGTAGCCGACGAACATCGCCGCGTCGTGGGCGGCGTCGAGGCCCTGCCCCATGCGCAGCGGGCGGTACGGGCCACGGATCAGCGAGCACCGCTCGTCGATGAGGTCGGTCCGGATGTTCTTCGTGCTGCTGTGCGCGTCGGTGACGATCACGTCGTCGGCGCCCGCGTCGAACGCCCCGGCCACCGCGGCGTTCGCGTCGGCGGTCATCAGCTCGCAGCCGCGTTCGTACCCGCGCCCGCCGGCCCGCATCTCATCCGGATCGGTGAGCCCGGACACGCCCTCCATGTCGACCGAGACGAACACCCGCACTGACGACTCCCTCCACGAGATGGCGTCTCGACCGTACATCGGAGGCTGCCGGACCGCCCGCCCGGCGACCGTCAGCCGCCCGCGACCAGGCGGCGCAGCGCCTCGGCGGCGCGAGCGTCGGCCCGGGCCTGGGTCATGAGCTCCTCGGTGAGGGTGCGCACCCAGACGTCGAGCGTCACCTGATCACGGGACAGGACCACGCCGCGCACCTCGTGGTGGATCTCGGCGACCGGCCGCCCGTCTCCGGCGGTCAGGAACAGCGTGCGCTCCCCCAGCCGGACGACGACCCGGCGGGCACGGCCGTCGCGGCCCCGCAGACGGTCGGCGAACCCGCGCTCGTGCTCCACCGTCACGCAGCCGGGCGGCAGCGCGTCGGCGAGCGTTCCGGTGAGCACGCGGGCGTACGTCGCGACGTCGGCGGTGTCGCGGCGCAGCGCGGCGGCGACCATGTCGAAATCCATGGCCATCAGTGAATCAGCGGTCCAGCCCGAGCACCATCTGGGGCTTGGCGATGACGTGATCCTCGCGCAGCGGCCGCACCGCGGTGCCGATGGCGAAGAACTCCATCGTGTGCCCGCCCCACTGGTGGTGGAACTGGTCGAGGTCCACGCCGACGATGCCCTCGGCGTGCAGAGCCTGCGCCTCGGCCTGCATGCGGGTCATGGCCAGCTCCCGCGCGTCGTACAGCGCCTGGGTGAACTCCGGGATCTCGACGTTCTGCCCGAGGCTGCCGAGCACCGAGGTGAGCCGCCGGTGCGCGACGTGGTACACGCACGTGCCCATGACCATGCCGAGCGGGGCGTAGCCCGCCTGGATGAGGGTCCAGAAGTCCTGGCCGTTCAGGTCGGAGGTGAACGGCTGGTTCTTGTTGTTCCGCCAGTCCTGGGAGGTGTCGTCGGCCTTCACGGCGGTGCCGATCGCGATGAACTCGGCGATGTCGCTGCCGAAGTCGCGGAACTCCACCTGCAGCCGCACGCCCACGATGCCGTCGGCGCCGAGCTGGTCGGCCTCGGCCTCCATACGGGTCATCGCCAGCTCCCGCGCGTGGTACATCGCGCCGGACAGCTGGTCGAGCTCCATGTTCTTGCTCCACCGGCCGACCTGGATGCCGACGTGGTAGATCGAACTGCCCAGGACCAGGCCGAGCGGCCGGAATCCGGCCTCGCGGACGAGCAGGAACTCGTTCACGGACAGGTCGCTGGTGAACAGCGCGCCGGGCGCGCCCGGGCGCAGCTCGGCGAGCCGGGTCATCGCGTCGGCGGGCACACCCTGGGCGACGGGATCGGTCATCTCTCTCAGAACCTCATGATCGTCAGTGGACGGGTGGGGCGGTGCGACGTACGGAACTCGGCGATCGCGGTGCCGATGATGGTGCTCTCGACGACGTGGTCGTGCTCGTGGTCGCCCAGCTTGCAGTCGCGCTCGTCGATGCGCAGCTCGATGTCGGAGACCACGATGCCGTCCGCGCCGGTACGCCGGGCGTCGGCGGACAGACGGCGGCGGGCCTTGCGCCGGGTGACCGACACGAGCTCCGTCCAGCCGCCCACCTCCTGGGCAGGGGCGAACCTCCCGGTCGACCAGTTGACCCGCCAGTCGTCGTGGCGGATGCCCACGCCGACCCCCAGGGCCAGGTCGACCGGGACCCATCCGGTCTCGATGAGCTTCACGAACTCCTGCCCGGTGACATGGGACAGAAAGGTCCGGCCCGGCCGGACGGCCCCCTTCGCGCGCACGGCGGTGCCGAACGCCTGGAACTCCAGGTGGTGCGCAGATCCCTGGAACGGCGCGATCGTGAGCCGGACGGCCACGACGCCGTCACCGCCCAGCGCCGCGCACTCGGCGGCCATCCGGTTCATGGCGGTGCGCCGCGCGTTGTAGATGGTGTCGACGTAGTCGCGGAATCCGGAGGTCAACGTGGCCGCGACACCGAATCCGAGAACGCCGCGCTGATACCCGCAGTTGATCGGGCGGCGGGACCACCAGCCGAGGTTGTGGACGGTGCTGCCCATCACCTGACCGACCGGCTCGAACCCGACGGACCGCAGGCCGGCGAACTCGTCGACGGTCAGCCCGGAGGTCCAGGTGCCGGCCTGCCGGGCCTGCCCGAGACGCGCCCGCGCCGCGGGTGGCAGTGGATCGTTCGACTCGCTCACGTGACGTGTGACGTCCCGCGGGGGCCGTCGGGTTCCCGGCGGTTCGGCGGCGGCCGGTTCAGCGACCGGAGAACTTCGCCTTGCCGGGGCCTTCCTCGACGAAGCTGCGCATGCCGTTCTTCTGGTCCTCGGTGGCGAACAGGCCGGCGAAGTGCAGCCGCTCGATCTCCAGCCCGGTGGCCAGGTCGGTCTCCAGGCCCGCGTCGATCGCCTGCTTGGCGGCGCGCAGGGCGACCGCCGGGCCCTGGGCGTACCGGGCGACCAGCTTGGTCGCGGCGACGTACACCTGGGCGTCCGAAACGACCCGGTCCACCAGGCCGATCGCCAGGGCCTCCCCGGCGGCGACGTGACGCCCGGTGAAGATCAGGTCCTTGGCGCGGGCCGGGCCGATCAGCCGGGGCAGCCGCTGGGTGCCGCCGGCGCCGGGGATGACGCCGAGCTGGATCTCCGGCTGGCCGACCTTGGCCGACTCGCCCACCACGCGGAAGTCGGCGCACAGCGCGAGCTCGAGGCCACCACCCAGGGCGTAACCGGTGATCGCGGCGACCACGGGCTTACCGATCCCCGCGACGGCGTTCAGGGCGTCCTGCAACGCCCGGGCGTGCCCGGTGGCCTGGGCGTACGGCAGGTCGGCCATCTCCTTGATGTCCGCGCCGGCCGCGAACACGCGCTCGCCGCCGTACAGGATGACGGCGCGAACCGCCGGGTCGGTGTCGACCGCCCGCGCCGCCTCGGCGAGCTCGGCCACCACCTGGGCGTTCAGGGCGTTCATCTTCGGCCGGTCCAGCCGGATCGTGGCGACGGCCCCCTCGGCCTCCACGCGTACGAACTCGCCCACGGAACCCTCCCGCTCATCGACTGCTGCCTGCGGCGGAGCCTAACGTGGACGGCGGGCCGCCCACCGTGGTGGGCGGCCCGTGGCCTCAGCAGCCCTTGAGCATGGCCGCGAGGGCGGCCTTCTCCTTGGTGTCGACGGTGAGGCGGTACTGGTACTTCACGTCCGTCCAGGCGCGGGCGTAGACGCACCACTCACGCTTGAGCGGCGGCTTCCACAGCGCGGGGTCCTTGTCGCCCTTCTCCTGGTTGACGTTGTCGGTCACCGCCCAGAGCTGGGCGTGGGTCAGGTCGTTCGCGAACGCCTGGCGCCGCGCCGTCGTCCACGCCTTGGCCCCGGACCGCCACGCCTCGGCGAGCGGCACCATGTGGTCGATGTCCACGTCGGAGGCCTTGTGCCAGGTGGCGCCGTCGTACGGGGAGTACCAGGTGCCGGACGTGGCCGCGCACTTGGCGTTGGTGTGGACGTTCTTGCCGTCCCGCTTCAGCACCACTTCCCGGGTGTTGCACTGGTGGCCCTGGTCGATCCAGTGCGGGAACTTCGCCCGGCTGTAGCCGGCCAGCGTCCCCTCCTTGGCGACCTTGAGCTTCGTGAGCTCCGTACGGGCCTTGGCCGCCGTCGGCGGCGTCGGCGGGGCCGCCGACGCCTCGACCGCGGTGCCCACCACGAGGGGAACCGCCAGGATCAGGGCCGCTGCGAATGTCGTTCGTCGTGCCACGTGTCTCCTCACCAAGATCGACTTCGGTGAAGATCAACAATCGCGGATCAAGAGCGATAAGTCAGCAGAAAAGTAGAAATTTGATGACAGAAACCTGCTGCAGCGATGACGCTCCGTACGCGAGGGAAGGGCGAGAGCTGTCGGGGCCGTTTGGTAACTTCGCCTGGTCCGCAGCGCAATCCGGGGGTCGATCATGCTCGTGGCGCACGCCGCCTGGCACGGCGGTGCGCTATGCCTGTGGGCGGAGGACTCGGCGCTCCCGGCCACCACACGGGTGCGCACGTCCCCCAAGCCGCACCCCTTCGCGACCTCCGACTTCGCCGGCACCTCCTACGCCGCCGTGACACGCGGCGCGCCGAGGATCGAGCCGACCCTGCTGCTCCCCGGTGCCGCCACCGGGCCGTTCCCGTCCCCCGAGCTGGCGCGAGAGCCGACCTCCCGGCGGCCGGCGCCGCACCCCTGGCGGGTTCCGGCGCTCGTCCTCGACCCGTTCGCCGCGATGACGCTGCTGCACCTGGCCGGCGACGCTGAGGACGTCGTACGCGGCGCCGACCTGAGGTTCTTCGCGCACGTCGCCGAGGAGGCGGTGCACCTCGCCTCCCGGGGCCGCGTCCTGCCCGCGCTCGTACGGGAGGACGGCGACCTGGCGGCCCGCTGGCGACCGGTCGTCACCGGGGACGACGCCGCGCGGTTCCGCGAGCTCGCCGCCGCGATGCCGCCGGCCTGCCGGGCCGCCGACGAGGACCGCTCCGCGTCGGACGTCCTCCTGAACGCGCTCTCCGGCCTGGTCGACGCGGCCGTACGCGGTGTCGTGCCGCACCCGCTCCTGCCCGAGCGCACCGGCCGGGTCCCCGACCGGCTGCCCCTGACCGAGCGCTGGGCGGCGGCGCTCACCGGACCCGACCCCACGGTGCCCCGCGAGCCGGGCGACGACCCGGACGCCCTCGCCGCCGAGCTGGACGCCTGGGCGGACGCGGCCCGCCGCTCGACCGGCCCGCTGCGCGTCTGCTTCCGCCTCGTCGAGCCCCCGGCCCCCGACGGGGAGACGGCCTCGCAGGGGCCGTGGACCGTCGAGTTCGCCGTGCAGGGCACCGACGACCCGAGCCTGTACGTTCCGGCCGCCGCCCTCTGGACCGGCGAGGTCACCTCCGTGCCGAACGCCGAGGAGACCCTCCTCACCGGCCTGGGCCGGGCGCTGCGGCTCTACCCCGACGTCGCCCAGGCCCTGCGGGTCGCGACGCCGACCAGCGTGACGACGGACGCCGAGGGCGCGTTCCGGTTCCTGCGGGAGTCCGCGCCGCTGCTGTCCGCCGCCGGATTCGGCGTTCAGCTGCCGCAGTGGGCGGGCCGGGCCCGGCTCGGCATGAAGCTCACCACCCGCAGTAAGACGGCGACCGAGCCCGGCGCCGCCACCTCGTCCGGCTTCGGCCTCGACAGCCTGGTCGACTTCCGGTGGGACCTGGCCATCGAGGGCGAGGACGTCACCGAGGAGGAGCTGGCCGAGCTCGCCCGGCTCAAGGCGCCGCTGGTGCGGCTGCGCGGCAAATGGGTGGAGCTCGACGAGCGGCAGCTCGCGTCCGCCCTCGACTTCCTCAAGCAGCGGCGCACCGGCGAGATGACCGCGTCTCAGGCCGTCCGCGCCGCGATCCACGCGGGCGACGACGCGCTGCCACTGCTCCAGCTCGACGCCGACGGCCCGCTCGGCGACCTGCTGTCCGGCGAGGCCGACCGGCGCCTCGAGCCGATGAGCACCCCCGACGACTTCGAGGGCACCCTCCGCCCGTACCAGGAGCGCGGCCTGGCCTGGCTGTCCTTCCTCGACGGCCTGGGCCTCGGCGCGATCCTCGCGGACGACATGGGTTTGGGCAAAACGGCCCAGACCCTTGCCTTGCTCACAAATCAGACAGGGTTCGGGCCGACCCTCCTGATCGGGCCGATGTCGCTGGTGGGCAACTGGCAGCGGGAGGCGGCGCGGTTCACGCCGAAGCTGCGGGTCTACGTCCACCACGGCGGTGGGCGGCACCGCGGCGAGGACCTCGCGAAGGCGGCGGCCGAGGCGGATCTGGTGCTGACGACGTACGGCACCGCCGCCCGCGACCACGAGGCGCTCGCCACGATCGCCTGGGACCGCGTGATCTGCGACGAGGCCCAGGCGCTGAAGAACAGCGGCACCCGGCAGGCGCGGGCGGTGCGGAGCATCCCGGCCCGGAGCCGGATCGCGCTCACCGGCACGCCGGTGGAGAACCACCTGACCGAGCTGTGGTCGATCATGGAGTTCAGCAACCCCGGCATGCTCGGCCCGCGCCAGGCGTTCCGCGAGCGGTTCGCCGTGCCCATCGAGGCGAACGGCGACGAGGAGGCCGCCGCCGCGCTGCACCGGGCCACCGGCCCGTTCATCCTGCGCCGCCTCAAGACCGACAAGTCGATCATCACGGACCTGCCCGAGAAGCAGGAGATCAAGGTCTGGTGCAACCTCACGCCGGAACAGGCGTCGCTGTACCAGGCCACCGTCGACGACATGCTCGAGCAGATCGCGAACAGCGAGGGCATGGAGCGGCGCGGCCTCGTGCTGGCGACCATGGCCAAGCTCAAGCAGGTCTGCAACCACCCCGCCCACCTGCTCAAGGACGGCTCCCGGCTGCCCGGCCGCTCCGGCAAGCTGGAGCTCCTCGAAGAGATCTGCGCCGAGGTCGTCGAGCAGGGCGAGAAGGCACTGGTCTTCACCCAGTACGCCGAGTTCGGCGCCATGCTGCGGCCGCACCTGGAGACCAAACTCGACCGCCCGGTGCTGTGGCTGCACGGCGGCGTCTCGAAGAAGCAGCGCGACGAGCTGATCCGCCGGTTCCAGGAGGATTCCGACCCGGCGATCTTCCTACTGTCGCTGAAGGCGGCCGGCACGGGCCTCACGCTGACCGCCGCCAACCACGTCGTCCACGTCGACCGCTGGTGGAACCCCGCGGTCGAGGACCAGGCGACCGACCGGGCGTTCCGCATCGGCCAGACCAAGAACGTCCAGGTCCGCAAGTTCATCTGCGTCGGCACGATCGAGGAGCGCGTCGACGAGATGATCGAGCGGAAGAAGGCCCTGGCCGAGCGCATCGTCGGCACCGGAGAGGGCTGGCTGACCGAGCTGTCCGTCGCCGACCTGCGCGAGATCATGCGACTCGACCCCGAGGCGGTGAGCGACTGATGCCGATCTACGGGAAGGCCCGCCCGGTCGAGGGCGGCCTCAAGGCGAAGTCCGGTGGCCGCGGCTCCATCGGCGAGCAGTGGTGGTCACGCCGCTTCATCGACATCCTGGAGTCCTTCGCCGACCGCGGCCGCCTGACGCGCGGCCGCACGTACGCCCGCAAGGGCCAGGTGATGGAGCTGCGGATCGGGGCGTACGAGGTGACCGCCCTCGTCCAGGGCTCCGACCCCGAGCCGTACGAGGTGACGATCGGCATCGACCCGATCAGGGACGAGGTCTGGGAGTCGATCGAGGCCGCTCTCGCCTCCCAGGCGGTGTTCCGCGCCCGCCTGCTGGCCGGGGACATGCCGCCGGAGATCGAGGACGTCTTCGCCATCTTCGGCGTCTCGCTGTTCCCGAGGTCGTCGGCGGACATGCACCTGATGTGCAGCTGCCCCGACTGGGGCGACCCCTGCAAGCACACCGCCGCGGTGCTCTACCTCCTCGCGGAGGCGTTCGACGACGACCCGTTCCTGATCCTCGCCTGGCACGGCCGCACGAAGGACGACCTGCTCGCCGGCCTGCGCCGCCTGGAGCCGGCCGAGGCCGACCCCCTCGAGATCGAGGAGACCCCGCTGGCCGAGCGCATGGACGACTTCTGGGCACCCGTCGCCGTCCACGACCGCGCGCCCGCTCCCCCGATCCCGCCCGGCCTGCTGCTCCGCCTCCTCGACCCGCCCAAGGTCAAGATCCGCCGCAAGGACCTCACCGACGTCCTCAAACCCGCCTACGACGCCCTCCCCGACCTCGACCAGCCGGAGTGACGGCGCGCGCCCCGTACGGCTTTCCACGCGGTCAGACCGTGAGGACGAGCTTGCCCTGGAGGTGACCGCCGTCGAGCAGCCGGTGCGCGTCGGCAACGCGCTCGAACGGGAACGTCTCCTGCACGTAGACCCGGAGCCTGCCCTGTTCGACGAGTTCGACGAGACCTCGCAGGGCGACCGGATCAGGGTCGACCGCGATACTGCTGAAGCGCATCCCGGCCGCCTCGTACTCGGCGGCGAGCTCCGAATCCTCCTCGGCGACCGCCGTCACCAGGTGACCGCCCGGGCGGAGCACTTCGAGCGACCGCTCGACGGTGTCGCCGCCGATCGTGTCGAGCACGACGTCGATGTCGCGGACCGCCTCGGTGAAGTCGACCGCCGTGTAGTCGATCACCTCGTCGGCGCCGAGCCCCTCGACGAACTTCCGCTTGCTCCCGCCGGCGGTCGCGATCACACACGCGCCGAGCGCTTTCGCGATCTGGATCGCGACGTGGGCCTGAACCGCCACGTCTGCGGCGCCTCCTCGACCACGCCGCTGATGTCCCAGCCGAGGATGAACGGCGGCCGGCCGATCAGCGGGAACTCGCCGGCGCGCAGGCGCGCCTCCAGCGGGTTCAGCCCGATCGCCTTGACGCGGACGAGAACCTCGGTCGGGAGGGGCTGGGGCTCGGGCGCGTCCACGATGGTGAGCACCTCGGGACCGCCGAGCGTCTGCTGGGTGATGACTCGCATGACTCTCCTGGCTTGGAAGGGAGGAGAGAACCCAGGCTAGATTTCCCGAGGTGCCGCCCCGCGTCGAGTACGAGCTCACCCCGCTCGGGGAGACGCTGATCGATCCGATCGACATGCTGACCGAGTGGGCGAGGGCGAACGGCGACGCAGTGCTCGATGCGCTCGACGCCGATCCCGAGCCGGTCGCCCATAGCGACTGAGGCCGCCGCTAGGGCACTGAGTATCCTCTCGGCCGCTACTCGACATCGGCCCGGCCGCGCTCGGTCCGCAGGCTCTCGAGGCATTGGACGATCTGCCACATCGGGGTGGTGGTCCATCGCCAGGGGCGACCGCCGCCGTCGCGGCCACGGTCGCCCGCGAGCAGATCGGGGAGCACGTCAGCGCGCGGCAATCGCACGAGTCGGCCGTGAAATCCGGCACGCGCGCGCATGTTCCCGAAGGAATCCGCTGGGCACGAGACGACTTCGCACGCCCGCTCATCATCCTCGGTCTTACGGACTGAAAATATGGTCAGTCAGCCCTGCTTGGAACCAGGCTCCATGGAACTACGGCCGCACACGCCGAGGCCGCAACTCTAATACGTGCCCAAGACATCGAAGATGAGACTGCCTCGTGAACTCGGGTCGTCTGGGGTCAGTCGACGGTGCCACCACCCAAGTGGGCGCTGCTTTCCGCCCGGGATGGACGGGTCCGGCAGCGTGCGTCGCAGAAACGCGGCGTCGAGGGGCGTGAGCAGGTGTCTCAGCTCGCCGCAGGGTCGAGGAGGCAGCAGATTCGCGACCGCCGCGAGAACATCTCGTGCATGCCTCACGTCGTCGAGTGCGTGCCTTCCTTCGGGCATAACGGGGTATTCCGGATACCACGATGAATGCGGTCCAGGCGAACGCAAGAACGCACGGTATCGCCGTAGCGCTGCCGCAGTGACCCCAGGAAAGAAGTAATTGGGCCCGTAACTGTTGTGGATCTGCCGCTCCGCGCGGTGTATCGCGATACAGGTGCGAAGGGAAAGCCCGCGGATTCGATGGGGTGGTGACGTACCCCAAACGGGGCGCAGCGGTTGTTCGGCCCGCAATGCGCTCGGCCGGTTACGCGGCATCGGCCTTTCGGTACGCGTGCATGAACGTCATTGTGCCATATCTCACCGAGTTCTGATCACAGCCCTTGGGTGCTACCCCCAGTGATCCCGGCGCCCCGGGGCGACGCTCAGGTGACGGCCGCCACCCTATTTACCGGCGAATAGGTCATAGCGGGCCACTACGGTGGCCCTGCGAGTTCCGGGGTGTCTACTGAGCCGAGAAAATTCTTGGCTCAGTAGACACCCCGGAGCGCGATGCCATCCGCCGAGTCCAGCTCATTCCAGACCGCGATGATGCCGACCCAACCGGTCCAGGAATCGCTGCGCCGGTTCCGAATATTTCCGGATCGGTATTTCCAGCTGCTGGATCTCGGCGACTTGCGAGACGCCTTGAAACCGCAGCCGCATCGACTGAAGGCTTTGCGTATCGAGGCGCTCCCGGGCAAGCAATCGGTCGACCTGCTGGCGGAAGTGGCGAAGCAATGGACCTGACCAGCGCAACCTGGCGGAAGTCGTTCCACCGTGGCACCGGTGAGACCTGCGTGGAGGTCACGCGCGTTCACGGGAACGAAGCCTCATGAACGTGACAGGGTTCGTGTGGCGGAAATCGTCCCGCAGCGGAAACGGCGGCGACACGTGCGTCGAGGTCTCCCGGATCGACGGCGACCAGGCGTAAGTCCCCTCACGACGATCACTGGGATCCCGCCGTCAGGCGCCTCGGGCAGCGGGATCCGCTCGCCGCTATGACGTCGCCTTCGAGCGGCAGAACTCCGTCTGTAGTACGTCGGTGAAGATGCCGATCGGGTCGTCCCACGGGCCGTTGGCCCAGTCGCCGTTGACGTTGACGACGACCATGTGCTCGCCGTCGCGGGTGCCGTAGGCGTACGACCATGAGCCGAAGATGGCGCCGCCCATGCCCCACACCGTGGCGCCGCACGGCAGCGTCACCGAGGAGATGCCCAGGCCGTACGCCGTGTCGGGAATCCAGTCCTTGGTCGGGACCACCGCGAACATCGCCTCTTGCTGAGCGGGCGGGAGGAGCCGACCGCCGAGGAGTGCGTTGAAGAACCGGTGAAGGTCCCCGGTCGTGGAGATCATGCCGCCGGCCGCCCAGAACATGGATGAGTCCAGTTCCGTTCCGTCGTGGATCTCGGCGTCGGGGGCGGGGTTCATCAGTTTCGTGTAGTGCCGTGGATGCGGGCCCTGGATCGTCGGGTCGGTGCCGCTCGGCAGGTACGTCCCGTCCAGGCCGAGCGGCCGGGTGATGCGCTCGGCGATCTGATCGGCCAGCGCCTGGCCGGTCACCCGTTCGACGATCATCCCGGCGAGGATGTAGTTGGTGTTGCTGTAAGCCCAGTCCGTGCCCGGTTCGAAGGCCGGTGGGTGGGCCATGGCGATGTCCACGAGGAGTTCCGGGGTGTGGTTCTCGTAGCGGTTCACCATTTCCGGGTCCTCGGTATAGCTGAAGATCCCGCTGGTGTGGTCGAGCAGCCGCCTAATGCTGGCCTTCCCGCCCTCGTGACCGTGGCCGTGGACCCTTCCGGGCAGCCATTCGTCCACGGTGTCGTCCAGGCTCAGCCTGCGCTCGGCCACGAGTTGCAGGACCACCGTGGCCACGAATGTCTTGGTCGTGCTCCCGATGCGGAACCGGTCCTGCGGCGTGCGTTCGCGTCCGGTGTCGGTATCGGCCGCTCCCGCCGAGCCGAACCACCGCCCGCGGCCGTCACGAACCTCGGCGACGATGCCGGGAACACCGCCTTCGCTGACCGCCTGGTCGAGTAGCCGCTTGAGTGGCTGATTCATGTCGTCTCCCCACAAGATTCAGAGAGCAGGAAAGCTACGCCGCACTTTTATATAGCGTCAACACAACTTCCATGCCCAACTAGCTACTGACCAGGCCATTCTTGGCAGCAGAATTGCAATGACCTGCGCATTATTGCAACGCCCTAAACACTTAGACGTTGCAATGAGCTGATCGCGAATGCATACTGCACGGATGCCGGGAAGCAGGCTGGACGATGAGGACCGTCGGCGTATCGCGGCGTGGCTGACGGAAGGGCTCGGGTACGCCGAGATCGCCCGGCGGCTCGGTAGACCGACCTCGACGATCAGCCGGGAGGTAGCCCGCAACGGCGGGCCCGGCGGCTACCGGGCGGGCCACGCTCAGCAGGCGACCGCGCGGCGGGCCCGCCGGCGCCGGCCGGGCGCGCCGCCGCGGGCCTCGGCCGACGCCTACGGGCGTGACGCTGCGGCGATACTCGCTTTCGCGGAGGACTTCGCGGCACTGATGGTGCAGATCGGGCTTCCCCCAATGGCGGGGCGGGTGCTCGCGCACCTCATCACGACCGACTCCGGCGCCCTGACCTCCGCCGACCTTGTCCGGCAGCTGCAGGTCAGCCCGGCGTCGATATCGAAGGCGATCGGCTACCTGGAAGGTCTGGACGTGGTCCGGCGCGAACGCGACCCCAGTCGACGCCGCGAGCGGTACCTCATCGGAGACGACGTCTGGCTCCGGACGTGGAGGGCGAGCGCCCGCAAGAACACCATGTGGGCCGACACCGCTCGGCGGGGAATCCGGATCTTCGGCCTCGGCACACCGGCCGGAGCCCGGCTGAACGAGATGGCCCGCTTCTTCGCACGGCTCAGCGCGAACATGGCCGGCGGCCCCGACCAAGCCGCCGTCGACGACCTGCTGACCGTGCTCGCCGCACTCGTCCATGCGGGCGAGCCGCTGACCGTGGGGCAACTCGCCACCGCGTTGGCATGGCGTCCTGACCGCGTCGCCGAATCCCTGCGCAATGCCGAGAGATATCCGGACATCGGCGGCCCAGTAATGGTGCGGACCCTCGCGTCCGGCGCCTACTCCGTCACCGCCCGACGCCACCGGCTCACCCCGGCACAACGGAAGGCACTCGACGGATACCGGCAACGGCAGTCTCCGTAGCCCGGTAACGAATGTCCCGGCGTCTCGGCGAGGTGCTCTAGGGGTAGGCCTGACCTGGGGGACATGCTCATGGAACAGCCGATCGAACGACTGCGGGAGCGCGTACGGGGCCGGGTGATCACGGCGGAGGACGCCGGGTACGACGAGGCGCGCCGGGTGTACAACGCGATGATCGACCGTCGGCCGCTCGTGGTCGTACGGTGCGCCGACGCGGGTGATGCCATGGCCACCGTGGAGTTCGCTCGAGAGAACGACCTCGTCCTGTCGGTGCGCGGCGGTTCGCACAGCGTTCCGGGGTACGGCACGAACGACGGCGGAGTGGTGCTCGACCTGTCGTCGATGCGCGGGGTCCGCGTCGATCCCCGCACCCGTACGGCCCGGGCCGAGGGCGGGTGCACCTGGGCGGACTTCAACCACGCGACGTACGCGTTCGGGCTGGCGACGACCGGTGGGATCATCTCGACGACGGGCATCGGCGGGCTGACGCTCGGCGGCGGCATCGGCTATCTGAGCCGCCGCTGCGGCCTGACGATCGACAACCTGATCTCGGCGGACGTCGTCACCGCCGACGGCCGTTTCCTCGTGGCCTCGGAGAAGGAGAACGAGGACCTGTTCTGGGCGCTGCGCGGCGGCGGCGGGAACTTCGGCGTGGTGACGTCCTTCGAGTACCGCCTGCACCCGGTCGAGAACATCTTCGCCGGGATCATCTTCTACCCGCTCGACCGCGCCCGCGACGTGCTGGAGTTCTACCGCGACCACATTCAGGAGGCGCCGGAGGAGCTGGGCTGCTATCCGGCCTTCCAGATCACGCCGCCGCTGCCGTTCATCCCCGAGCCCGAGCAGGGCAGTCCGCACTGCGCGATGGTCGCGTGCTGGTCCGGTCCGATCGAGGAGGGCGAGCGGGCCCTACGGCCGATCCGTACGGCCGCGCCGACGGTCGCCGAATTCGTCGCGCCGATGCCGTACCCGATGATCAATAGCGCGCTCGACGCGCTCGTACCTCCGGGTCTGCAGCACTACTGGAAGACGGCGTTCGCGACGGAGTTGACCGACGGCGCCATCGCGGCCCATCTCCAGCACGGCCCGGGGCTGCCCGCCGTGAACTCCACGGTGCACATCTATCCGATCAACGGCGCCTGTCACCGGGTGCCCGCCGGCGCCACCGCGTTCACGGGCCGCGACATGACGTTCGTGACGGTGATCGCCGGGATGTGGCCCGACCCGTCGGCGAACGAGGCGAGCATCGCCTGGGTACGGGACTACTTCCAGGCGTTGCGCCCCCATTCGGCGGCCGGCGGTTACGTCAACTTCATGTCCGAGGACGACCGCGCGCACGTCCGGGACGACTACCGGGACGCGTACGCGCGGCTGGCCTTGATCAAGAAGACGTACGATCCTGGCAACCTGTTCCGACTGAACCAGAACATCGAGCCCGCCGGCTGACGCGCGTCAGGGGTGCGCCGGCATGGCACCGCCCGGGGCGACGCCGGGACGGCCGCCGCGAAGTTTTCTGAGCCGGAAGCTCGCCGCGATCGCCGCGATCCCGAAGCCGATCGCGGAGAAGCCGATGAGCCAGGCCACCGCGAAGACGCCGGAGACGGGCGAGAACAGCACGATGAGCCCGAAGAGCACCGAGAGCGCGCCGAACAGGACGTACATCCACTCACCGTGGATCTCCTTGCGCATCTGCAGCGCGGTGACGATCTCGCTGATCCCCGTGACGATCGCCCAGATCGCGACGAGGAGGACGATGGCCAGGGCGGTGGCGTGCGGCCAGAACAGCGCGAGCAGGCCGACGATGATGCCGACCGCGCCCTCGAAGATGAGCAGCGACCGGCCTCCGCCCGGAGCGCTGAAGGCGGAGATGATGGCGGAGATCCCGTCCGCCAGGGCGAAGATGCCGAACACGATGGCCAGGACGAGGAGCGTGATGCCCGGCCAGATCACGGCCAGCACGCCGAAGATGACGGCGAGGACGCCGCGCACCGTGAGCATCCACCAGTGCCGCGCCATGTAGTCGACCCACATGAGAGGCCTCCCCTGCGGAACGGAACGTTTCACAGGAGGTCTTTGCCGCTCATTTGCGGTGGAAGACCAAGCAGAGCCCCTTATGCGGCAAATCGCCGCAATTTTCCCGCCCGGCCCCGCGCGAGCGGGACCGGGCGGATGAGGTGATCAGCGCAGGTCGCCGTTGGTCATCCCGATGGGGGCCGGGGGCAGCGCGATCAGGCCGGTCTCCGCGCGGGAGGCCAGCAGGTCGTGCCTGGGCACCACCCGCACGCTGTACCCGAACGCCCCGGTCCGGTCGAGGGGGACCTCGCCGGCGAAGCGCCACCGGCCGTCGCCGAGGGCCTCGGCCTGGGTGAGCTCCAGGTAGGACGGCTCGACCAGCGCGTCGGTGTCGTCGACCCGGCCGAACGCCACCTCGACCGCGGCGTCGTCCGGCGTCAGGTCGCCGAGGTGGACCGTGGCGCGCACGGTCAGGCGGGTGCCGAGGTGCGTGCTCTCGCCCGCACCTGTGGACTCGATGTGCTCGACCGCGACGGACGGCCAGGCCTTGGCGATCCGGTGCTTCCAGGCGGCGAGGGCCTTCGCGGCGGCGTTGCCGTCGGCGGACAGCCGGTGGGCGGAGACGGCGGCCGGGGCGTACAGCTCGACGACGTAGTCGCGGACCATGCGCCCGGCGAGGACCTTCGGGCCGAGCGAGGCCAGCGTGTGCTTGACCATCTCCAGCCAGCGGCTCGGCAGGCCGCCGCCCGAGCGGTCGTAGAACAGCACGGAGACGTGGTCCTCGATCAGCTCGTAGAGGGCCTGCGCCTCGATGTCGTCGCGGCGGTCCGGGTCGGCGGCACGGTCGGCGGACGGGATGGCCCAGCCGTTGTTGCCGTCGAACCACTCGTCCCACCAGCCGTCGCGGATCGAGAGGTTCAGCCCGCCGTTCAGCGCGACCTTCATGCCGGAGGTGCCGCAGGCCTCGAGCGGGCGCAGCGGGTTGTTCATCCAGACGTCGCAGCCCTGGACCAGCGACTGGCCCAGCGCCATGTCGTAGTCCGGCAGGAACACGATGCGGTGCCGGACCTCGGGGTCGTCGCTGAACCGCACGATCTCCTGGATCAGCCGCTTGCCGCCCTCGTCGGCGGGGTGCGCCTTGCCGGCGATGATGATCTGCACCGGCCGCTCGGGGTCGAGCAGGATCGACTTGAGCCGCTCCGGGTCGCGCAGCATCAGCGTGAGCCGCTTATACGACGGGACGCGGCGGGCGAAGCCGATCGTCAGGACGTCCGGGTCGAGCGCGTCGTCGATCCAGGTCAGCTCGGCCTCGCTCGCGCCGCGCTGCCGCCAGGACTCGCGCAGGCGCCGCCGGGCGTCCTCGACGAGCCGGGCGCGCAGCGTGCGCCGGATGCGCCAGATCTCGGACGCGGAGACCCGCTCCACGCCCTCCCAGCCGCGGCCGAACTCGACCACGTCGGGCAGCTCGCGCCGGGCGAGGTCGATGAACTCGGGGGCCACCCAGGTCGCCCCGTGGACGCCGTTGGTGATCGAGCCGATCGGCACGTCGTCGGTGTCGAACCCGGGCCACAGGCCGCCGAACATCTCCCGGCTGACCCTGCCGTGCAGCTCGGAGACGCCGTTGACGCGCTGGGACAGGCGCATGCCCATGACGGCCATGTTGAAGACCGAGGCGTCGCCGCCCTCGTACGTCTCGGCGCCGAGGCCGAGGATGCGCTCGACGGGCAGGCCGTTGTCCTCGTTGGTGCCGCCGAAGTAGCGCTGGACCAGCTCCCGGGGGAAGCGGTCGATGCCGGCCGGGACCGGGGTGTGGGTCGTGAAGACCGTGCCCGCCCGGGTCGCCTCGAGCGCCTCGTCGAAGGACAGGCCCTGCTCGTCGATGTACTCGCGGATCCGCTCGAGGCCGAGGAAGCCGGCGTGGCCCTCGTTGGTGTGGAACACCGCGGGGGCGACGTGGCCGGTGATGCGGGAGTAGGCGCGGATCGCGCGGACGCCGCCGATGCCGAGCAGCATCTCCTGGAGCAGGCGGTGGTCGGTGCCGCCGCCGTACAGGCGGTCGGTGACGTCGCGGGCGGCCGGGTCGTTCTCCTCGACGTCGGAGTCGAGGAGGAGCAGCGGCACGCGGCCGACCTGGGCCACCCAGATCTGCGCCCCCAGGGACCGGCCCTCGGGGAGGCCGACGGTGACCCGCGCGGGCGTGCCGTCGGCGTCGCGCAGGAGCCTCAGCGGGAGCCCGGCCGGGTCGATCGGGGGGTAGCGCTCGAGCTGCCAGCCGTCCGGCGAGAGGGACTGGGAGAAGTAGCCGTGGCGGTACAGGAGTCCTACCCCGACGATCGGGACGCCGAGGTCGCTGGCGGTCTTGAGGTGATCGCCGGCGAGAATGCCCAGGCCACCGGAGTACTGGGGCAGCGCGGCGGCGATGCCGTACTCCGGTGAGAAGTACGCGATCGCCGAGGGGGCGTCGGACAGCCTCTGGTACCAGCGGGGGGCGGTGACGTACTCCCGGAGATCGTCGACGGCGTCGCCGAGAGCGCGGAGGAAGCGCCGGTCGGCGGCGAGAGCGGCGAGCCGCTCCGGCGAGACCTCCCCGAGAAGGCGCACCGGATCGTGCCGGGTCGCCTCCCACAGGTCCGGATCCACCGACTCGAACAGGTCGAGCGTCTCGGGGTGCCAGGACCAGCGCAGGTTGAGAACGAGCTCCTCGAGCGGCTGAAGCGGCTCGGGCAGGACGGAGCGTACGGTGAATCTGCGGATCGCCTTCACGTGCGGCGACACTAATCGGTCCGGCCCGGTGCTCGCGACCCTAACCCGCCCAGTGGCCCACATCTTGATCTCCGTTTGGCCTCGGGAGCCCGGCCACCAGGCCGGAAATGCGAATTTAGCCCTGACATGCGAGGATTGCCGGGGAAGCGCGGCGAGGGCGCCTCCCACGCCTCCGGAAGACGAGACCCCTACCGGGACGCGTCGCACCCGGCGCCTCGGCCGAGGCGATGAAAGAATCCGAGCGCGGACGGAACGCCGTCGCGTGCGAGGGCATCGGACGCGGTGGCACCGCCGTCGTCAGAACGCGACAAACACCCCGTTTCATACCGCGGATACCGGCAACGGAGACGTTATGCGCCAACCCTCGCCGAGCACCCCCACCCGATCCGGCGACAGTGACCCTCAAGAAAGATCAATTCTTTCCGAAGACCAGGCTGATCGCGTACCCGCGTCTGTACGCTCGCCTGCGATGATCGGACGCATTCCCATCCTCGACGTGCAGCCAGTGATCGACTGCGAACGCTGGCCCGCCAAGGCCGTTCCCGACGAGGATTTCGCCATCAGCGCCACCGTGTTCCGCGAGGGCCACGAGCAGCTCGGCGCCGGCGTCGTCCTGCGGGATCCGGAGGGCCGAGCCGGGCCCCTCGTCCGCATGTCCGAGGTCACCCCCGGCACCGACCGGCACGCCGCGCAGGTGGCGGCGACCACCACCGGGCTGTGGCACTTCCGCGTGGAGGCCTGGGGCGATCCGATCGGGCACTGGCACCACGATGCGGGCATCAAGATCCCGCGCGGTCAGGACGTCGAGCTGATGCTCGAGGAGGGCGCCCGGCTGTTCGAGCGCGCCGCCGCGGGGCTGCCGAAGAAGGGCGCCGGCGTCTCGAAGAAGCAGGCGGTGCTGACCGCGCTCGCCCGTACGCTGCGCGAGAAGACGATCCCGGCGATGCTGCGGTTCGAGGCGGCGGACGCCCCGGAGGTGCACGAGGTCCTCGACGAGCACCCGCTGCGGGACCACGTGACCACCTCGGAGTGGCACCCGCTGCTCGTGCAGCGCGAGCGGGCGCTGTTCGGCTCGTGGTACGAGTTCTTCCCCCGCTCGGAGGGCGCGACGTACGACCCGATGGGCCGCCGGGCACCGCAGTCCGGAACGTTCCGAACGGCGATGAAGCGGCTCCCGGCCGTCGCCGAGATGGGCTTCGACGTCGTCTACCTCCCGCCGATCCACCCGATCGGCCGGCAGTTCCGCAAGGGGCCGAACAACACCCTGCACGCCGAGCCGCACGACCCCGGCTCGCCGTGGGCGATCGGCTCGGAGGAGGGCGGCCACGACGCGATCCATCCCGATCTTGGAACGATCGAAGACTTCGACGCCTTCGTCGCCCGTACCCGTGAGCTCGGCATGGAGGTCGCCCTCGACCTGGCCCTGCAGTGCTCGCCGGACCATCCCTGGGTGAGCAAGCACCCCGAGTGGTTCACCACGCGCGCCGACGGCTCGATCGCCTACGCGGAGAACCCGCCGAAGAAGTACCAGGACATCTACCCGATCAACTTCGACAACGACCCCGAGGGCATCTACGCGGAGGTCGAGCGGGTCGTCCGGCACTGGATGGCGCACGGCGTACGGATCTTCCGGGTGGACAACCCGCACACCAAGCCGGTGGCGTTCTGGGAGCGGCTGCTGAAGAGCATCGCCGACACCGACCCCGACGTGCTGTTCCTCGCCGAGGCGTTCACCCGCCCGGCGATGATGCACACCCTCGGCAAGATCGGCTTCCACCAGTCGTACACGTATTTCACGTGGCGCAACAGCAAGGACGAGCTGGAGGAGTACCTCCGCGAGCTGTCGGGCTCGGCGGCCGCCTACATGCGGCCCAACTTCTTCGTCAACACGCCTGACATCCTCAACGAGTACCTCCAGCACGGCGGGCCGCCGGCGTTCGCGATCCGCGCCGTGCTCGCCTCGACGCTGTCCCCCACCTGGGGTGTCTACTCGGGCTACGAGCTGTACGAGGGCACTCCGGTGCGGCCGGGCAGTGAGGAGTACCGCGACTCGGAGAAGTACCAGTACCGCCCGCGGGACTGGGAGGCCGCCGAGCGCGAGGGCCGCAGCCTGGCTCCATATATCCGGAACCTCAACTCTTTGCGAAGAACGCACCCGGCGTTGCGTAGGCTGCGTAACCTACATTTCCATCATGTCGACCAGCCCGAGCTGATCTGCTACTCCAAACGCGTGTCGGACGACCCCGACCACCCTGGAGACGTCGTGCTGGTCGTCGTGAACCTCAATCCACATCAGGTTCGCGAGGCGACGGTCCATCTCGACCTGCCCGCGCTCGGTCTCGACTGGTCGGAGGAGTTCGTCGTCCACGACGAACTGTCGGGCGAGTCGTACGACTGGCGGCAGGCGAACTACGTGCGCCTGGACCCCCAGAACAGGCCTGCCCACATCTTCACGGTCTCGAGAGGCGAGAGTTGACCCAGTTCGATCCCCTAGCGGGCGTCGGCCCGGTCGAGCCGGTTCCCGACACGTTCACGCGTGAGGCACCCAACGAGCCTCGCTGGTACAAGCACGCGGTCTTCTACGAGGTCCTCATCCGGGGCTTCTACGACTCCACCGGCGACGGCACGGGCGACATCCGGGGACTCACCCAGAAGCTCGACTATCTGCAGTGGCTCGGCATCGACTGCATCTGGCTGCTGCCGATCTACGAGTCGCCGCTGCGCGACGGCGGGTACGACATCAGCGACTTCATGAAGATCCTCCCCGAGTTCGGCGACCTCGGCGACTTCGTGGAGCTCGTCGACGAGGCGCACAAGCGCGGCATCCGCGTCATCGCCGACCTGGTCATGAACCACACCAGCGACCAGCATCCGTGGTTCAAGGCGTCTCAGGAGGACCCGGACGGGCCGTTCGGCGACTTCTACGTCTGGTCCGACACGGACGACCAGTACAAGGACGCGCGGATCATCTTCGTCGACACCGAGACGTCGAACTGGACGTACGACCCGGTGCGCGGCCAGTACTACTGGCACCGCTTCTTCAACCACCAGCCGGACCTGAACTTCGACAACCCCGCGGTTCAGGAGGCCATGCTGGAGGTCCTGCGGTTCTGGCTGGACCTCGGCATCGACGGGTTCCGCCTCGACGCCGTGCCCTACCTCTATGAGCGGGAGGGCACCAACTGCGAGAACCTCAAGGAGACCCACGACTACCTCAAGCGGGTCCGCAAGGAGGTCGACCGGCTCTACCCCGACCGGGTGCTGCTGGCCGAGGCGAACCAGTGGCCCGCCGACGTCGTGGAGTACCTCGGCGACCCGGCGACGGGCGGCGACGAGTGCCACATGGCGTTCCACTTCCCGGTCATGCCGCGCATCTTCATGGCGGTCCGCCGGGAGCAGCGCTACCCCATCTCCGAGATCATGGCGCAGACGCCGAAGATCCCGGAGAACGCCCAGTGGGGCATCTTCCTCCGCAACCACGACGAGCTCACGCTCGAGATGGTGACGGACGAAGAGCGCGACTACATGTACTCCGAGTACGCCAAGGACCCGCGGATGAAGGCCAACATCGGCATCCGCCGGCGCCTGGCGCCGCTCCTGGACAACGACCGCAACCAGCTGGAGCTGTTCACCGCGCTGCTGCTGTCGCTACCCGGCTCGCCCGTGATCTACTACGGTGACGAGATCGGCATGGGCGACAACATCTGGCTGGGCGACCGCGACGGCGTGCGTACGCCCATGCAGTGGACCCCGGACCGCAACGCCGGCTTCTCCAAGGCCGACCCGGCCCGGCTCTACCTTCCGGCCATCATGGATCCGATCTACGGATACCAGGCGATCAACGTCGAGTCGCAGCAGAACAACACCGGGTCGCTGCTCCACTGGACGCGCAAGATGATCGAGATCCGCAAGCGGCACCCGGTCTTCGGCGTCGGCGACTACACCGAGCTCACCGCCTCCAACCCGAGCGTGCTGGCGTTCGTGCGGGAGTGCGGCGAGGACCGCGTACTCTGCGTGAACAACCTCTCGCGCTTCCCGCAGCCGGTCGAGCTCGACCTGCGGCGATTCGAGGGGGTCAACCCCGTGGAGTGCATGGGAGGGGTGCAATTCCCGCCAATTGGGGAGCTCCCGTATCTTCTGACGCTTCCTGGGCATGGTTTCTACTGGTTCCTCCTGTCCCCCAAGCCCGGGGGTGATGGCGAACAGCCATGAAGGACGCAGGAGGCACAGGCGAGGTGACATAGTCAGTGCGGCTGGAACGACTCGACGACCTGTTGGTGGACTGGCTCCCGCGCCAGCGCTGGTTCGCGGGCAAGGACCGGGAGATCGACGCGATCTCCGTCCTTTCCGACACGGAACTGGTCGAGGGCGATCCGTCGCTACATCACGTCATCATCGCCGTGCGTCAGACCGGGGGCACCGACCGTTATCAGGTGCCCCTGGGAGTACGCAGCGAGCTGCCCGGCCGACTCGAGTACGCGGCGATCGGGCAGCTCGACAACGAGACTCATCTCTACGACGCCGTGCACGACCCCGAGCTGACCCGGGTCTGGCTGGAGAACATGGCCGGCAACGCCGACGTCGGCCCGCTCGCCTTCCGCTCGATCACCGGCATCGACACCGAGCTCGACAGCCTCGCCAGCCCCGCCGAGCAGAGCAACACCTCGCTGATCTACGGCGACGCCTACATCTGCAAGCTGTTCCGCCGGCTCACCCCCGGCATCAACCCCGACCTCGAACTCAGCCTCGGCCTCGCCCGGGCCGGCAGCAAACACGTCCCCGAGCTGCACGGCTGGTTCTCCAGCGACCTCGACGGCACCCTGTCCACGCTCGCGATGCTGTCGGAGTTCCTGCGCAGCGGGACCGACGGCTGGCAGCTCGCCGGCACCAGCGTCCGCGACCTGTACGCCGAGGCCGACCTGCGCGCCGACGAGGTCGGCGGCGACTTCGCCAGTGAGTCCGAGCGGCTCGGCGCCGCGACCGCCGAGGTCCACCGCGACCTGGCCACCGCGTTCGGCACGAGCGAGATGCAGCCCGCCGACGTACGCGCGGTGGCCGACCAGATGCACGCCCGGCTCGTCGAGACGTGCTCCGTCGTGCCCCAGCTCGCCCCGTACGCCGGACGGCTCACCGACGCCTTCGACGCCCTCGCCGAGCTGGAGCGGCCCCTGACCGTCCAGCGCGTCCACGGCGACTACCACCTCGGCCAGGTGATGCGGACCGACTCCGGCTGGATGCTGCTCGACTTCGAAGGCGAGCCGGCCAAGCCTCTGGAGGAGCGCCGGGCCCCCGCCCACCCGCTGCGCGACGTCGCCGGGATGCTGCGCTCGTTCGACTACGCGGCCCGGCACCTGCTGGTCAACGGCCAGGCCATCGGCGGCGACCCCGACCAGCTGGAGTTCCGCGCCCAGGAGTGGGCCGACCGCAACCGGGCCGCCTTCTGCCGCGGGTACGCCGAGGCGGACGGCACCGACCCGGCCTCGAACGAGGTCGTCCTGCGCGCCTTCGAATTCGACAAGGCCGTCTACGAGGTCATGTACGAGGCGCGCAACCGGCCGTCCTGGCTGCAGATCCCCCTCGGCTCCATCTCCGCCCTCAGCACCCGCTCCGAGTCGGATTATCTGTCGTACTGAAATGGCGGAGAAAAGGTGCCCGTAAGATGGGTTTCGGCTCCGCACCCTCATTTCTGCATATGCAGGTCGCCCTGTCGGGTTTCGGTTGGGCGGAAACCCTAAGGGCGACCCGTCATCCCGCACCCTCGCCGGGATGTACCTGTTCGGCGAGAAGGAGCCGGAGGGTCTCCGGCGCCTCGGCGGCCACGGTCATGGCGTAACCGGCTTGTATCTGCTGGTCGGTGAGATTGCCCGCCCGGGTCGCGTACCAGTGGCCCGCGTCGCTGCGCCATACGACCCAGCCGGGAAAATCGGCCTCTAATGTGGCCTTGACAACGGCGAAATCCGCCATCTTGCCCCTTCGCGCTGGAAACACAGCCTTCTGTATACGAAAGTGGGTCGTATACGTCGAGGTGTCAAGACACCCGTAAGCGGAACGTTCCTGTATGGCTATGAGGAGGCAAGGTGGCTATCCTCCCCGCTTACGTCCGGATCGCCGGCGAACTCCGCGAACTCATCCGTGACGGCACGTACCCTCCCGGAACACGACTGCCCACGATCAGCCGGCTGTGCGACGTCCACGGCGTCTCGGAGATCGTGATCCGCCAGGCCTTCGCCCTCCTGCGGACCGAGGGGCTGATCGAGACGCGTCGGGGAGGCGGCACCGTGGTGCGCGGCCGGCCGCCCGCCCGGCGGCTGGCCATGGAGCGCTACCGCGCCGAGACGGCCCCGGCCGCGGTGCCCGCCACGTCCTTCACCGTCGACCACCAGATCGCGTGGCGCGACTACCGCCTGGACCGGTCCTATTCGCGGCACCGCGCCGACGAGGAGCTGTCCGCGCTGTTCGCGGTGGAGCCGGGCACCCCGTTGCTGCGCCGGCACTTCGTGTTCTGGGCGCGCGGCGAGCCGCAGCAGATCTCCACGAACTACCTGCCGTGGAGCCTGGTCGAGGGCACGCCCGTGGCCGACCCGGACCGGGAGCCGTGGCCGGGGGGCACGCCGGCGCAGCTGGCGTTCCTCGGTCACCCGGCCACGCGCGTCGAGGAGGCGGTGCGGTCCCGGATGCCGACCCGGGAGGAAGCCGACACGCTGCGCATGGGCACCGGTGTCCCGGTCCTCACCATCACGCGGCGGATGTTCTCCGGCGACCGGGTCCTCGAGGTCTGCCGAGACATCGTCCTCCCGGCGGACCGCGTCGTCCTCGACTACGCGATCGATCTGTGATCTTGGGACCGGAGACCCAAGCGGGAAAGGCATGTCGGGACCGCGGCCTCTAGTGATATTGGAGCCGAACCGCGACAGTCATTTCGGAAGCGGGGAGGCTTCATGCGTTTCAACATGCTGGGACCGGTGGAGCTGCGAGTCGACGGCCGGACGACCTACCTCCGGGCGCCGAAGCACCGTACCCTCCTGACGGCTCTGCTCCTGCGACCGGGCAGTCTCGTTCGGCTGGATTCGCTGGCCGCCGCGCTGTGGCCCTCCGGGCCGCCGGCGTCCGGAGTCGCCAACATCCGCACGTACGTCCGTGAGCTGCGGAACATCCTCGGACCGGCCGCGTCCCGGCTGGAGACCAGGGCGGGCGGCTATCTGCTGTCCGTCGAGCCGTCCGAGGTGGACGCGCTGGAGTTCGCCGCCCTCGCCCGCGAGGGCGACGCGGCACTGCGGTCCGGCGACGTGGAACACGCGGCGGACGTGCTCGGCCGGGCCCTGGCCCTGTGGCGGGGCGAGGTCTGCGAGGACGTTTCGGCGTGGGCCTCGCTCACCGCGGAGGCACTCCGGCTCACCGAGCAGCGGCTCAGGGCGGCGGTCCAGCTCGGCGACGCCTGGCTCATCCTCGGCCGGCACGCGGAGATGATCGGCGAGTTGCGGCGGCTGACGGTCGAGCAGCCGTTGCACGAGCGCCTCCACGCGCAGCTGATGCTGGCGCTGTACCGGTCGGGCCGCCAGGCCGACGCCTTCACCGTCTACCACGTGCTGCGCCTGCGGCTGATCGACGAGCTGGGCGTCGAGCCGGGGATCGAGCTGCGCCGACTCTACGACCGGATGCTCCGCGGCGACCTCGACGGCCGGGAGGATCCGCCGGCGCACCGCGCCCTTCTCGAGGCGGGCTGATCCCCCGCCGTCGAGCGGGGCCCTCGGCACCCGGCCGGCCCCCGACGCGGCGCGTCCGCCGGAGCCGCCCGGCGGGCGGTCGGCCCGCCCCCGGGGAGCGTCCAGCGGCGTGGTCAGGCGGCCGACCAGTAGTACAGGGCGTCGCCGACGCGGCGGATCGGGCCGGCCCCCTTCGTGGTGCTCTTCCAGGTCTTCCCGTTGTCGTTGGAGTACCTCATCGTCCAGCCGGTGCCGGGGCCCTTGTGCGGGAGCGCACTGTGCTCGAGTCCCTGGTGCGCGGCGTAGATGACCTTGTGCTTGGCGTCCATCCCAGTGGCCGCGCCGCTGGTGATCGTGTCGTCGTCGCTGGCGCCGATCAGTGTCCAGTCGGTGCCCTGGGCGGACTGCGGGTTCTGCCCGGACCACTTGAGGAAGCCGCTGCCGGGGCGCATGTCGCTGCACTGCTTCCAGCCGTAGGCGACCGTGCACGTCGTGGCCCAGCTGGTCCCGGTGAACGGCGTGCTGAGCGTGGCGACGTCCTCGATGTAGAGGCGCTTCGGCCACTTGCTCGACGTGGCGCCGTACCTGTTCACCCCGGTGATGGCCGCGCGGACGATGAGGCCACCCATGGAGTGGCCGACGACGTCCACCGACTTGCCCTTCTTGGTGTAGTGGTCGTAGATGTCCCACGCGAGCAGACGGCCCAGCTCCTGGATCCGCGTGTTGAGGTTCCCGTCGTACTTACGGGTGCAGTTGGTGTCCTTCTTGTAGAAGCCCCACGTGACGAAGTCCCCCGTCCAGCCCCGCTTGCGCAGCGCGGACATCGCGGTGTTCCAGGTCCCCTTGCAGTCGTCGCCGCCCCCGTTGACGTCCGTGTGCATGGCATCGACGCCGTGGATGAAGTAGACGGCCTCGTTCTTGCTGTTGCTTCGCGGCGGCGTCGCCGCGCTCGCGATGCCCTGGGTTCCCGCCAGCACCGCCCCGACGGCCACCGTCGCGGTCAGACCTCGCATGATTCGTCGTGTCAACGCCACTACCTCCGGCCATCGGCAGCCGCGTCCGAGACGTCGGCTGTCTCCGCACTCGCGCGGCGATCATGGCCGGGGCTCATACATTGGCCGTACAGTCCGCATACAGAGCCGGCCCGCCCCGCCTGCGGAAGCACGTGGAGATCGAACCCCGCCGGAGGATTAGTCACCGGCGGTCGGGCAGGCTTAGGGAGACGTGGCACACGAGAACATCCGAGGAGCGTCATGGCGCGGGTCACGCACGATGAGATCGACCGGTTGATCGGCGGAGATCACCACGACCCCCACAGCGTGCTCGGCGCCCATCCCGGGCCCGACGGCATCACCGTTCGCGCGTTGCGGCCGCTGGCCTCTGCGGTGGAGGTGATCCTCCCGGGCGGTGCCCGCCACCCGATGCGTCACGTGCACGAGGGCGTCTTCGCGGTCACGCTGCCCGCCGACAGCACGCTGGCCGGCGGGGAGCCCCAGGCGGTTCCCGACTACCGGCTCGCGGTCACGTACGACGGGCCCGAGATCGTGCAGGACGACGCGTACCGCCACCTGCCGACTCTGGGCGAGCTCGACCTGCACCTGATCGGCGAGGGCCGGCACGAGGAGCTGTGGAAGGTCCTGGGCGCGCACACCCGCGCGTACACCTCGGTCTTCGGCGCGGTCTCCGGCACGTCGTTCGCGGTGTGGGCCCCGAGCGCCCGCGGGGTACGGGTCATCGGTGATTTCAACCACTGGGACGGCCGGGCGTACCCGATGCGCTCGCTCGGCTCGACGGGGATCTGGGAGCTGTTCATCCCGGAGGTCGGCGACGGCGCGAACTACAAGTTCGAGATCCTCGGCGCCGACCGGATCTGGCGGCGCAAGGCCGACCCGATGGCGCGGTACGCCGAACGGCCGCCCGCCACCGCGTCCACCGTCTTCACGTCCTCCTACGAGTGGGAGGACGACGAGTGGATGACGCGCCGCAAGTCGTACGACGCGCTGCACTCGCCGGTGAGCACGTACGAGGTGCACCTCGGCTCCTGGCGCACCGAGCTGGGCTACCGCGAGCTCGCCGACCAGCTGGTCGGCTACGTCACCCACATGGGCTTCACGCACGTGGAGTTCCTGCCGGTGGCCGAGCACCCGTTCGGAGGGTCGTGGGGCTACCAGGTCACCTCGTACTACGCGCCGACGTCCCGCTTCGGGAGCCCCGACGACTTCCGCCACCTCGTCGACCGGCTGCACCAGGCCGGCATCGGCGTCATCATCGACTGGGTCCCGGGACACTTCCCCAAGGACGAATGGGCCCTGGCCCGCTTCGACGGCACGCCGCTGTACGAGCACGCCGACCCGCGCCGGGGCGAGCAGAAGGACTGGGGCACGCTCATCTTCGACTTCGGCCGTACGGAGGTGCGCAACTTCCTCGTCGCCAACGCGAACTACTGGCTGGAGGAGTTCCACGTCGACGGGCTGCGCGTGGACGCCGTCGCGTCGATGCTCTACCTCGACTACTCCCGCGCCGAGGGCGAGTGGACGCCGAACATCTACGGCGGCCGGGAGAACCTCGAGGCCATCGACTTCCTCAAGGAGATGAACGCCACCGTCTACAAGCGCTCCCCCGGCATCATGACGATCGCCGAGGAGTCCACCGCCTGGCCCGGCGTCTCACGCCCCACCCACCTCGGCGGGCTCGGCTTCGGGTTCAAGTGGAACATGGGCTGGATGCACGACACGCTCGCGTTCCTCGAGCGCGACCCGCTCTACCGCGGCTACCACCACCACGAGATCACGTTCTCGATGGTGTACGCCTACTCGGAGAACTACGTGCTGCCGCTCTCGCACGACGAGGTGGTCCACGGCAAGGGCTCCCTGCTCGGCAAGATGCCCGGTGACGAGTGGCAGCGCTTCGCGAACCTCCGGGCGCTGCTGGCCTTCATGTGGGCGCACCCGGGCAAGCAGCTGCTGTTCATGGGCCAGGAGTTCGGGCAGGGCGCCGAATGGGCCGAGTCCCGCTCCCTCGACTGGTGGCTGCTCGACGAGGCCGAGAACAACTACCACCGGGGGATCCAGCAGCTGGTCCGCGACCTGAACCGCGCCTACACCGGGTCGCCGCAGCTGTGGACGATGGACGCCGACCCGGAGGGGTTCCGCTGGATCGCGGCGGACGACGTCGCGGGCAACGTCATCTCCTTCATCCGGTACGCCCCCGACGGCTCGCCGCTCGCCTGCGTCGTCAACTTCTCCGGCATCCCGCACGAGGACTACCGGCTCGGCCTGCCCCGCCCGGGCCGCTGGCGTGAACTGGTCAACACCGACGCGTACGAGTACGGCGGAAGCGGCGTCGGCAACCTCGGTCAGGTGGAGGCGGTCGAGGAGCCCAGCCACGGCCTGCCCGCCTCGACCCGCCTGCGGGTGCCCCCGCTCGGCGCCGTCTGGCTCGTCCCGGAGTGACCGTTGTGAGGGGGACGGCGACACCGCCATGATGGGGCGGTGCTCGATGATCATTCGTCCCTTCGGGGGGCCTCACCACTGTCGGCCGGTGAGCGGTGAGCTCGCTGTACCAGCGCGTCGCGGGCGGGAGCCTGGAACGCCTGTCGGCGCTGAACGACGGTGTGTTCGCGATCGTGCTCACGCTGCTCGTGCTGGACCTGCACGTGCCGGCGGAGAAGGTGATCCACCGGCAGCGGCCGCTCTGGAGCGGCGACGCGCTGTCCTCGGAGAGCGAGCTGTGGCATCTCCTCGGGGAGGTCGCGCCCAACCTGCTCACCTACCTGATGAGCTTCCTGACGCTCGGGATGTTCTACGTCGGCTCCCAGACGCTGTTCAACCACCTTCGGGGCAGCGACCGGAACTTCACCTGGCTGCACCTCACCTTCCTGCTCTGCGTCTCCCTGCTGCCCTTCACCACCGCTCTGCTGGCGCAGTTCATGACCTTCCGGATCGCCGTCGCCGTGTACTGGGTCAACCTCCTGGCGCTGGGCCTGCTGCTGCTGGCCGGCGTCAAGTACGCGCGGAGGGCCGGGCTGCTCGACACCGAACGGACGCCCGGGTTCCAGCGGGCGTTCGAACGCCGGATCGTTATCCCGCAGGTGCTGTACGCCGCCGCGTTCGCGCTGTGCGTGGTCAACACCTATGTGAGCATCGCGCTGGTCGTGCTGCTTCAGCTCAACTCGGCGATCGCGCCGAACATCCGGCCGCTCAACCGGTTCTGACGCGCGGTGCTCAAGCGTCCGTGATGAATGGGGCCACATGTGGCAATGACCTTGTGACGACGCCGCTCACTGCGAGAGATTTTCGCGCGCAACCTCAGGAGGTAGCGCGTGCGGATCTCAGCACGGCGAGGAGTCCTCGCCCCCATCGCAGTCGCGGCCGCCCTCGCGGCGGCCGGGATGCCCGCCGCCCATGCGGCGAAGAAGCCGACGATCAAGGTGTCGGGCGGGGTCACCCAGCCCGTCTTCTCGTATCAGAACGCCATCCGGGAGTTCGTCCGGGTCCAGTCGAGCGTCGACGCCGACGGTGACGGCAAGAAGGACCTGATCCGGGTCGACATCATCCGGCCGAAGGAGACGAACGCCGGGCTCCAGGTGCCCGCCATCATCGACGAGAGCCCGTACTACGACAACGCGGGCCGGGGCAACGAGTCCGAGCGCAAGGCGTACGACGCCAACGGCAACCCGGTGAAGTTCCCGCTGTACTACGACAACTACTTCGTGCCGCGCGGCTACGCCGTCCTGAACGTCGACATGGACGGCACGACGAAGTCCGACGGCTGCCCCACCTCCGGCGGCGCCTCCGACGTCCTCGGCGGCAAGGCCGTCATCGACTGGCTGGGCGGCCGGGCCAAGGCCTTCGACGCCCAAGGCAAGGAGGTGAAGGCCACCTGGTCCACCGGCCATGCCGGCATGATCGGCAAGTCGTACGACGGGACGCTCGCCAACGCCGTCGCCGCCACCGGCGTCAAGGGCCTGGACACCATCGTGCCGATCTCGGCGATCAGCTCCTGGTACGACTACAGCCGCGTGAACGGGACCATCTGGTTCAAGGGCGAGGAGGACGGGCTCGCGGAGTTCGTCGACACCGACCCGCCCGCCAAGTGCGCCGCCGTCCGCCAGAAGCTCGCCCAGGGTCAGGACGACGCCACCGGGAACTACAACCCGTTCTGGAACGAGCGGGACTACCGGGTCGGGCCGATCGCCGACGCCGGCAAGGTGCACGCCAGCGTCTTCGCCGTCCACGGGCTGAACGACCTCAACGTCAAGCCGAGCCAGTTCTCCACCTGGTGGGCGGCGCTGGCCAAGCGCGGAGTGCCGCGGAAGGTGTGGCTGTCGCAGTACGGCCACGTCGACCCGTTCGACTTCCGCCGCGACGCCTGGGTGGACACCCTCCACCAGTGGTTCGACCATTGGCTGTGGAAGCTCCCCAACGGCATCATGAAGCAGCCGCGCGCCGACGTGGAGGTGGCGCCCGACCAGTGGGCCGCCCAGTCCGACTGGCCCGCGCCGCACACCCGGGCGCTGAGCCTGCGCCCGCAGGCCGACGGCACGCTCGGTCTCAAGGCCGGCTCCGGCACCGGCACGTACAGCGACACGAAGCAGGCCGAGGGCGACGACGTGTCCGACCCCACCACGGCGAAGCCGTACCGGCTGGCCTACACCACCCCGCCGCTGAAGCGGGACGTACGGCTGTCCGGCACGCCGCAGGTCAGCCTGAAGATCAAGCTGAACAAGCCGACGGCCAACCTCGGCGCGCTGCTCGTCGACTACGGCACCGACACGCGGGTCAACTACCTCGGCGCCGGCTCGGGAGTGAAGACGCTGACCACCGAGGACTGCCACGGTGAGAGCACGGCCGCCGACGACGCCTGCTACAAGAAGGTGGTCACGGACACGGTGACGTCCGACGTCAACGTGGTGACCCGCGGCTACCTCGACGCGCAGAACCGGCTCTCCCTCAGCCACGCGTCACCGCTGACGCCCGGCACGACCTACTCGGTCCGCTGGGACACCCTGCCGCAGGACTACCGCTTCAAGGCCGGACACCGGCTCGCCCTCGTCCTCATCGGCACCGACGCCGACACCCAGGACGACGATGCCACCGGCGCCGCGGTAACGGTCGACCTGGCCGGCAGCAAGGTCACCCTCCCGGTGATCGTCGGCGGCACCCCGTCGGAGTCCACCTTCTCCGCCGAACAAAACTGGCGCGGCCCCACCCACGTGGTCCTGCCCAAGCAGCCCCACGACTTCCACTGATCCTCAGATGAAGCGGGCCCCGGGACGACCGTCCCGGGGCCCACTCACACTCGGGGTCCTTAGCCAAGGACATCCTTGATGGAGTCGGCAGTAGCGGCTCGCTTCCCCCACTCCAGCAGTTGTTCGACGTCGGTGCACCCAAAGATGCGCGCACGCGCCTCCTCCGGCACCGTGACGCCCCGAGAGGAGAGCATGGCAAGGACGAAGTCCACCTGCGTCTCATGGACGACCTGGCGGAAGAGTTCGCTCCTGTATTCGCCGGTTTCGGTCTTCATCATCCCCTCCAGAAGGTTCCGAGCCGCCCGAGGAAGCACGGCGAGTACCTCATCCATTAAACCTTGTGCCCAGTCGGCGTCGATGGTCTCCATGCAGTCGAGCAACACCTCGAAGACCTTGGGGCCATCGGGGCCTGGACCGTGGACTGCGGCGGACAGGAAAGCGAGTTCCGGCGAGGGAACCGCCTGTGCGTCCGTCAGCACAGGCACCTCTTCCGGGCCGAGGACGAGAGGCCGCAGGACGAGGCCCGGATGTCCCAGCGGGATCGGCTTGCGGGCCCATCCGGCGACGCCCGCCTTCGGGGAGATGACCAGCAGCACGGTCGGACAGCCCAAGCGGGCGCGGGCCGTGGCCACGTAGGCCGGCCAGGTCAGGTGCTTCTGTGGATCCCGGCGCTGCTGCACCTCCACGATGACGGCGAGCTCAGGCCGATCCTTCCCGAGGGTCACGACCGCATCTGCGTGGTAGGACACCGGCTTGTGCTCGCTGAGGTCCGTGGGCTCCATGCGCGCGTGGGCGGTGGACGGCACCAGGCCCTTGCACACATAGTCGAGCAGGTCGGCCGCGAGTGCGGGCCGCAACCTGATTAATTCCAACCACATCTGGTGACCGCGATTCGGCATGCGGCGAACACTGATCGTGTCCGAACACTTACGCAAAGCGACGGCAAAAACCCTCAACGAGTCGGCGTTGGGCGGCCGGAGCGAGGAGCGGGGTGCGGGAGGTGGCTGGCGCGGTGGGTCATGACCAACTGTTGGGCGGCGAGGGTGACGCCCAGGCCCAGCCACAGGGCGTCGAAGGCGAACGGCTCGGCGAAGACCGACTGCCCCAGCGCTCCGAGCGCGAGCCGGGTGGCGATCGTGGCCAGCCACAACAGGAGCGTGATGCGACCGCCCCGGCGGTAGACCGCTCCGTCCTGGTCCCGCCACATCGGCATCGTCCGGCCGCGCAGCACGCCGAAGATCGCAGAGGCGATCAGCGAGACGACCAGCAGGCCGATGCCGGCGGCGGTCGCGCGGGAGGGACCCGGCGGGACGAAGCCGCGGGCTACGCAGAGGACCACCCAGATCCAGTTCTGCCACCGCACCGGTCGCGTCGTGAACTGCAGGACGATGACCAGTACGGCGATGCCCACCGGCAGGGCCACGTTGACCGTCATGACTTTTACCGTTCCTCCTTGTCGCGGGGCACCAGCCCGGACGCTTCGGTCATGTAGCCGGCCAGCACGGTCGTCAGGCCCGAGCGGAAGGCGGCGTCGCGGTCCGGGTCGGCCGGGTCGTGGCCGAGCCCGGAGAGCCAGGAGCGGTGCCCGAGTGCGTAGCCGTACGCGGAGGAAAGCCCCAGCAGCACGACCGCCTCGATCCGGTCCCGGCCGGGAACCTCTTCCCAGGGCAGTACCGCGCGGATGCCCTGGTCCATCGCGTCGACCAGCTCGCGCAGGCCCAGGTTCGCCATTCCGAGGTCGGCGTGCAGCTCCGCCCACGCCCACAGGCGTACGTACCGCTCGTCCGCGAGCGTGTCGAACAGCACGCTCATCATCCCCTTGGCGGTCGGCAGGCCCGCCTCCGCGCGGATGCGGTCGCGGACCCGCTCGCGCAGCAGCGCGTTCTCCCGCCGAAGGACCTCCCGGACCAGCGCACTGTAGGTGCCGAAGTAGTGCGTCACCAGGCCGTGCGTGACCCCGACCGCCTCGGCCACCTGCCGCAGGCCGACCCCGTCCGGCCCGCGCTCGGCGATGAGCGCCGCCGCGGCCGTCAAGATCTCCTCGCGCGCCTCGGCGGGCGTACGGCGCCTGCGCCGCTCTCCTGCCATCCGCGCTCGCCCCCGTTATTGTCAACCGTGACAATAACATTCGCGATCTCGCCCGTACACCGGTTGAGATCTACTGCAGGCGGGCGCGGCCGCCCTACGGTTGCTCGGCGGGCGCGGCTGCGGTCGGAGTCCCGGGCACAGGTGGAGGCGGGCTGCGGAAAGGCGCTAAGAGCGGGCGAACCTCTCGGTCCCGCGCCTCGAAGAAAGGCGGGCTCAGCCGAGGCGGTCCAGGAGCCAGCGGGGCCCGACGACGGACGCGCCGGCCGACTCGGCGCGGCGGCGCAGTTCGCGATCGGCGGTCACGACGGTCCGGCTCTCGTCCGCCTCGGGCACGGCGAGCAGGGCGATGGTGTCGTCGCCGCTGCCCGGCGCCGCGACCACCCGTACGCCGGGAACGCTCGGCACGCCCCGCGCGGCGCCTTCGGTGACCAGGATGATCTCCGGATGGGCGATGCCCGGGCCCGCTTCCGGCAGCCCCTCGACCCCACCGAGGGCGGCGAGCCGGTCGCGCAGCCGTTCGTTGGCGCCGGCCCGGTCCCGCCACCAGCCGTCGGCCCGGGAGCCGACGACGTTCGCCCCGTCGACGATGAGAACCGGCTTCGCCGACGTTGGACCTGCCTCCGGAGACGTCATGCCGCCACCATTCCCCGGTCACGTCCGGCCGAAGCGACGCGGTTGACTTAGAGCACGCTCGAAGTCGTTGGATCTTTCCATGGCAACGAAAACGGCCCTGGTCACTGGGGCGAACAAAGGCATCGGACTGGAGATCGCCCGCGGGTTGGCCCAGCACGGCTGTGCGGTGCTGGTGTCCTCCCGCGATCGGAACCGAGGTGAGCAGGCGGTCGCCGCCCTGAGCGCCGAGGGCGGCGAGTTCCACCACGTCCGGCTCGACGTCACGGACGAATCGTCGATCGCCGAGGCGGCGCGATGGATCGGCGATCGGTTCGGGCGGCTCGACATCCTGGTCAACAACGCCGGGATCAGCGACCGTCCCGTGAGCGGTCCGCCGAGTGAGACGGACGTGGCCGCGATGCGGGCGGTCTATGAGACCAACGTGTTCGGGGTGGTGGCCGTGACGAACGCGATGCTGCCGCTGCTGGGGCGTTCGCCGGCGGGCCGGATCGTCAACGTCTCCAGCCGCCTGGCGTCGATCGGCATGCACGCGGCTCCCGACTCGACGTTGCCGGCCTTCCTGGCCTACGGGTCGTCGAAGTCGGCGCTGAACGCGGTCACCGTGCAGTACGCCAAGGAGCTGCGGCAGACCGCGATCAAGATCAACGCGGTCGAGCCCGGCCACTGCGCCACCGACCTGAACGAGTACCGGGGCGCCCGTACGCCGGCGCAGGGCGCCAAGGTCGCCGTCGAGCTGGCGCTGGTCGGCGAAGACGGGCCCACGGGTGGCTACTTCGACGAGAACGGCCCGCTGCCCTGGTAGGGCGACGTACGGCGCTCAGGCACGGCCCGCTGCCCTGGCAAGGACGACGTACGGCGCTCAGGCGAGGAGGCCGCGGAGCCAGCTCGGGTCGGCGACCGCCGCGCCCGCCTCCAGCGTGCGGCGCCTCCGCTCCGGGTCGCCCGTGACGACGACGCGGTGCTCGTCCGGGGCACCCGGTGCGGCCAACGCGGCGAACGCCTCGGCCGGTGCCGCCACGACCCGTACGCCGTCCACGCCGGGGACGTCCGCGTCGCCGGCGGCCAGGACGATCTCCGGGTAGGACAGGTCGGCGACGGTGCCCGGGAGGTTCGGAACGGGGCCGAGCGCAGCGAGCCGGTCGCGGAGCCGCGCGACGGCGGCGCCGTCGCCGTACGTCCCGTCGCCGTCGGTCCCGTCGAGGGCGGCGGCGTCCACGACGAGCACCGGCCGGACGAGCGCCTCGCGGAGCCGGGACCAACCGTCGGCGAACGCGGGGAACAGCTTCTTGCCGGGCACCTCGTCGACGTGGACCCAGGCGACGGCGGCGGTCTCGAAGGACGCGCGGCGGACGTGGGGCCGCTCGGCGACCGAGGCGATCACCGTCTCGTACGACCAGCCGCCGTGGTGTTCGCCGATGAGGCCGTGGACCCGGACGACGGACGGGTCGAGGGTGCTCTCCTCCCCCGCCTCGCGCAGCGCCCCGGTGATCGCGTCCTCGTGGCTGTGGCGGGCGCCTCCGAGAATGCCCCAGGTGCCGCCGCCGATCGACAGGAGGGCGCGTTTCTGGAGGAGGACGTGCGGCTCGGGACCCTGGTGATAGAGGAGCAGGCCGGCGGCGCCGTGCCGTCCCCAGTGGCGATGACCCGCCTCGCAATTCACCCAGCCGTCCCCGTCGCCCATACCAGTGAGGGTAACGGGCAGGTCGGGGCGGCCTCCGCCGGAAACCACCCGCACAGCCCGGCTGACCACCGGTTTTTCGGGCATTGACGCGGCTCGCCAGGGGAGTTAGCTTCCCACCAACTGGAAAGAAGGTTTTCTTTTCGGTCAGTACGGCGCCGTGCTCCTCCCCCGCCAGTCTCAGAGGAGCCGAACTTGAGACGGACCATCCTCCGGCTCGTCGTCGCGTTCGCGGCGACGGCCCTCCTCGCCCTGCCCCACTTCACCCCGAACGCCCGCGCGGCCACCGCTCCCACCGCCACCTTCACCAAGGACTCCGGCTGGGGCACCGGCTACCAGGGCAAGTACACGATCACCAACGGCGGATCCACGACCCTGAACGGCTGGAAGGTCGAGTTCGACGTGCCCGCCGGCGGATCCGTCGGGTCGTACTGGGACGCGCTGATGACCCAGAGCGGCACGCACTACACCTTCACCAACCGCGACTACAACGGCACCCTCGCGCCCGGCGCCTCGGCGAGCTTCGGCTGGGTCGGCGCGCCCGAGTCGGCGACCCCGTTGAACTGCAAGCTCAACGGGCAGTCCTGCACCGGCGGCGGTGGCGGTGGGGGCGACACGTCACCGCCGACGACGCCCACCGGCCTCCGCGTCAGCGGTACGACGTCCAGCTCCATCAGCCTGGCCTGGACCGCGTCCACCGACGACGTCGGCGTCACGGACTACCGCGTGTACGAGGGGTCCACGGTGGTCGCCACGTCGACCACGACCAGCGCGACGATCGGCGGGCTGGCCGCGAGCAGCAGCCACACCTACACCGTCACGGCACGGGATGCGGCGGGGAACGAGTCCGCCAAGAGCGCGGCGGTCACCGGCACGACGCAGTCCGGCGGCGGTGGCGGCGGCTCGTACCAGAAGGTCGGCTACTACCCCCAGTGGGGCATCTACGGCCGTAACTACTGGATCAAGAACCTCGACACGACGGGCGCGGCCGGGAAGCTCACCGTGCTCAACTACGCGTTCGAGAACCTCGACCCGACCAACCTGGGCTGCCTGGAGACCACGAAGAGCACGTCGACCAATCCGGAGGACCCCGACCAGGGCACCGGGGCCGGCGACGCGTACGCCGACTACGGAGCCTCGGTGTCGGCGGCCAACAGCGTCGACGGTGTCGGCGACACGTGGGACCAGAAACTCAAGGGCAACTTCAACCAGATCAAGAAGTTGAAGGCGAAGTACCCGAACCTGAAGGTGCTCGTCTCGATCGGCGGCTGGACGTACTCGAAGTTCTTCTCCGACGCCGCCAAGACGGACGCCGGGCGCAAGAAGCTCGTCAGCTCCTGCATCGACATGTTCATCAAGGGCAACCTGCCGGTGTCGTCCGACGGGACCGGCGGCGCCGGGACCGGTGCCGGCGTGTTCGACGGCATCGACGTCGACTGGGAGTGGCCGGGCGACCCGAACGGACACCCGGGCAACCACTACGACCCGAGCGACAAGGCGAACCTCACCGCGCTGCTCGCGGAGTTCCGCAGCCAGCTGGACGCCCTGGGCAGCGGGCACCTGCTGACCGCCTTCACCCCGGCCGACCCGGTCAAGGTCAACAACGGCTGGGACCTCTCTAAGATCTTCAACTCGCTCGACTTCGCCAACGTGCAGGGGTACGACTTCCACGGCGCGGGCAGCGACAACTCCTGGGAGCCGAACCGCACCGGCGACCAGGCGAACCTGTACGTCGACAACAACGACCCGTACTCCACCCACTTCAGCGTCGACTCGGCGGTGAAGGTCTACACCGACGCGGGGGTGAGCACCCGCAAGCTGACGATCGGCATCCCGTTCTACGGCCGGGGCTGGCAGCAGGTGGCCGACGGCGGCAAGAACGGCGAGTGGCAGGCGGCGAACGGCGCGGCGCCCGGTGACTTCCCGGAGGAGGCCGGCACCCGGGGCTACAAGAACATCGCCGCGAACGTCCCGGGCTGCACGGTTTACCACAACGAGCAGGCCGTCGCGACGTACTGCTACACCGGCGCGAACGGCCAGTGGTGGACGTTCGACGACCCCTGGTCCATCGGGAAGAAGACCGACTACATCAAGAGCAAGAACCTGCTCGGCGCGATGATCTGGGAGATGTCCGGGGACACCGGCACCCTGATGACCGCGCTGTCCTCGGGACTCGGCTGACCCTCGTGGGCCGGCGCCGCACCAGGGCGCCGGCCCACCCGGGGGCCCGCCCACGCTCGTGCTCAGCGCGGCAGGAGTCCCTGATCGACGACGCCCATCACGGCCCGCGCCGCCGAGGGGATCCGCTCGTGGGGGATCTGCCCGTCCACGATGAGCGCGGCCAGTCCCTGCATGACGCAGCGCATGGTCAGCAGGACGGCGTCGACCGAGTCGGCATGGATGTCCCCGGCCCGGATCGCCTCGGCGATCACCGTGCGCATGATCGCGTACGCCTCGGATTCAGCGGCGTGGAGGACGGGGTGAGCGGCCCGGTCGGGCACCGCCCCGCCGAACATCAGCCGGTAGAGAGCCGGCTCGCCGTCCGCGAACGCGAGGTACCGCTGCCCGATGACGTGCATGCGTTCGAGCGGGCGAGTCCCTTCCGCCTCGGACATCGTGGCCGCCAATTCCGTGAACCCTTCGGCTATCACCGCCGCGAGCAGCGACTCCTTGTCGGGGAAATGCCGGTACGGCGCGGCGGCGGAGACGCCCGCCCGCGCCGCGGCGGCGCGGAGCGTGAGGCCTGCGACGCCTTGTTCCCGGACGAGTTCGCGTCCGGCGTCGACGAGGGCGCGCCGGAGGTCGCCGTGGTGGTACGCCGTCTTGCGAGGCGATGTTGACACCGTTAATATCCCTCCATGTAAGCGGCGTTAACTTTACTCACCGGCACGTCCCCGCGCCACGGCGCGCGGCGCGGCCACACGACCAGAGGAGGCGCCCGTGACCGTCTGGGCCGGCAGAATCCTGATGTTCCTGGCCACCGCCCATCTCGTGGTCACCACTGCGCTGAGCCACGCGCACCTGTCCGCGTTCCTCCAGGGAGACCTGTGGTTCCCGGCGAACGGCCTGAGCGAGCTCAGCCCCGAGCTGGGCGCCTACTGGCTGACGGTCGGCGGCTTCGGCCTGCCGCTGCTGTTGCTCGGCGCGGTCGTGGTCTCGACCGGCCGGGCGGGGCGGACGCTCCCCGCATACCTCGGATGGGGGCTCGTCGCCTGGACGCTCGTCGGCTCGCTGCTCCTCGAGCCGACTCCGATGATCCTCGCCCTCATCCCCGCGGGAATGCTCATCGCCGCACGCCGGCGCGCGGGCGACGGGTCCGCCGCAGCGCCTCGCGTACGCGCGTAGCCGGGTTGGCCGTGCCCCGGCGAGGCCAGGCGGAATAGGGTTGCCTCATGGTGGATGCCGGAGCAGTGGTCGACCTGTTGAAGGACGCGCGCGAACGCCGCACCGCGCCGTTGATCCTCGAACTCGATCTCACCGACGGGATCGTCGAAGGCCCGCCCGCCGACCCGGTGAGCGCGGTCGTGTCGATGCGCCGGGCCCATCTGCGCGACGTCCTCGACGGGCTGCGGAAGGGCCGTTCGGACCCGCGGGTGCGGGCGCTCATCGTACGGATCGGCGGCAACCGGCTCGGGCTCGCCGTCGCCCAGGAGCTTCGGGCGGCCGTCCAGGCGTTCCGTCAAGCGGGGAAGCTGACCGTGGCCTGGGCGGAGTCGTTCGGGGAGACCGGCCGCGGCACCGTCCCGTACTATCTCGCGACCGCGTTCGAGCGGATCTACCTGCAGCCGTCCGGCGACCTGGCGCTGACCGGCGTCGCGCTGGAAGAGCCCTTCTTCAACGAGGCCCTCGAGAAGGCCGGGATCACTCCGCGGTTCGCCAAGCGGCACGAGTACAAGACGGCCGCGAACACCTTCATGGAGCGTTCGTACACGCCCGAGCACCGGGAGATGTCCGATCGCATCGTGTCCTCCGTCGGCGAGCAGGTGGTCGCGGGCGTGGCCGCCGGGCGCGGGCTGTCCGAGGAGCGCGTCCGCGAGCTGATCGACCGGGCGCCGCTCCTGGGTTCGGAGGCCCTCGAGGCCGGTCTGGTGGACCGGCTGGCCTACCGCGACGAGGTGTACGCCGAGGTCCGGAAGGCGGCGCGGGGATCCGGCGCGGACGGCGAGGTCCGACTGCGCTACGTCGCGCGCTACAACCGCGCCCAAAGCGTCGCCAAGCGGATCCCGCGTCCGCAGCAGGACGTCGTCGCGCTGATCCAGGGGCACGGGCCGATCCGGCTGGGCCGCAGCGGCCGCAGCCTCCTGCCCGGGCAGAGCGCGTCGATCGGTTCGGACACCGTCGCTGCGGCGTTCCGCGCGGCGGTCCGGGACGACAAGGTCAAGGCGATCGTGTTCCGGATCGACAGTCCCGGCGGCTCGTACGTCGCCTCGGACACGATCTGGCGCGAGGTCGTCCTCGCCCGCAAGGCCGGCAAGCCGGTGATCGTGTCGATGGGCAACGTCGCGGCGTCCGGCGGCTACTTCGTCGCCGCCCCCGCCAGCACGATCGTCGCGCAGCCCGGCACACTCACCGGGTCGATCGGGGTCGTCTTCGGCAAACCGGTCGTCGGTGACCTGCTCGAGCGGCTCGGCATCGGGCTGGGCACCGTCGAGCACGGGGCGCACGCCCGGATGTACGCGCCGACGCGTGACTTCACCGAGGAGGAGTGGGCGCGGGTCAACATCTTCCTCGACCGGGTGTACGACGACTTCACCGGCAAGGTCGCCGAGGGCCGGGGAATGCCCCGCGACCGCGTGCACGAGCTGGCCCGGGGCCGGGTGTGGACCGGGGCGGACGCCCACGAGCGAGGGCTGGTCGACGAGCTCGGCGGCCTCGCGTACACGATCGACCTGGCGCGGAAGAAGGCCGGGCTGCCCGTCGACGCGCCGGTGCGGACCTACCCCCGCGCCACGCCGCTCGATCGCCTGCGCCCGGCCGAGTCCAGCGACGACCGTACGGCGGCGAGCGCCCGGGTGGACGCCTGGGGGCCGATCACCGGGATCGCGGCGCGCCTCGGCCTGCCGTCCGGCGGCCCGCTCCTGCTCCCGGGCACCTGGGAGATCCGTTGACGCACGCCGGCCGCCCGGCCGCGCCGTGACCGGGGGCGAGGTTCCGGCCGACGAGCTCGTCGACGCGCTCGCGACGTTCGCGACCGGCGTGGTGGTCGTCACCGTGCGCGACGGACGCGACGACATCGGCACGACGCTGACCGCGTTCTCCTCCGTCTCGCTCGATCCGCCGATGGTGCTGGTCGGAATCGACGGCACGTCGTACCTCAGCGAGGTGCTGGACCGGGCCGAACGCTGGGCCGTGACCGTGCTGGCCGCGGACCAGCGGGCGCTCGCCGGCCGGTTCGCCGCGGCGGGCCGGCCGAGCGCCCGGTTGCTGATCGCCGGGGAGCCCCACCACCGGGGGCCGCGGTCCGGGGCGCTGGTGATCGAGGGTGGAGCGGCCGCGCTGGAGTGCGAGGCCCGGCAGCAGGTCACCGCGGGTGACCATGTGCTGTTCATCGCCGAGGTCCTCGCCGTCGACTACGTCGACGCCGAGCGGCCGCCGCTGATCCGCGTCAACCGCCGATACCGCTGACGAGAACGATCACCGCCAGCAGCGCGACGATCCCGAAGATCGCCCGGGCGGTCTCCCGCATCCGCAGGCCGCGCATCTCGGCGAGCCGGGATTTGTACATGCCCCAGTTCCGGTGGGCCTGACGGGCGCGCTCGGAACGCGCGCCGATGAAGAGGGCGACGATCACTGCGAGAAGGATGTACATGAAGGGTCTCCATCCGGGGAGAGGGTGGTTGCGCGGACGGGCGGCCGGACGTCGGCGACGGCGTCCGGCGAGGTGAGACGGACCGGCCGGAAGCCTGAGACGACCGGCGAGTCGAGCCGGGCCGACCGAGAGTCCGGGACGACCGGCGAGGTGAGGCGGATCGACCGGGAGTCCGGGACGACCGGCGGGGCGAGGCGGGCCGACCGGGAGTGCGGGACGGCCGTACGGTGCACGGGGCGGGGCCGCGCCGGAACTCCTGCGCGATGACCACGACGCCGATGCAGGTGACGAGCGGCAGGAAGGCCAGCATGGCCAGGACGAGGGCGAGCCAGGCCGGCGCGTGGAGCAGGTAACCGCCGGTGATGAAGGGCGCGCTGGCGATCAGTCCGGCGATCGCCGTCTTCAGGCCGGCCGTGGCCATTCCGCTGGGCGAGTGAACGGGCTCGTCCGAAGCGGTCCGCAGCCGCAGGTCCCCCATCGTGGCGGTCATCTCGTGCGTCTGCCGCTCGATGGCCACGTCCGCGCGGCCGGTCGGGTGTTCCGTCGTTTCCCGGCCGATGGCGGTCTCGTCATTCCATTTCGTTTGCACCGCTCGTCTCCTATGAGGTGGAGCAGTTATGCTGCTTGCCTCGATATAGAGATTACCGGCGAAACGCTCGATTACTCGGCAGGCCACCTAACCAAATTGACACAATTATCTATTTGGCGATAAAGCCAATTGCCTGCTGTTTATCGGCCAGGACGTGCATCGCCAGGCCCCTATCGCGGACATTCCCTTTTGCGCCCCCGCGTCACGCTTCCCCGCGCTGTGCGCGCTATCGTGACGCGCACTCGCTCGCTGCGGGCTTCCGTCGTGCGCGCTTTCTCCGTGCACGCTCGCCGTGTGCGTACTCTCGCGGTGCGCACTTTCGGCGCGCCCGCTCCCGTTGTGCGGCCTTCCGCGCTGCGGGCTCCCGCCGTGCCCCCTTTCACGGTGCCCGCTCGCTCTGTGCCCGGAGTCGCCCTGCCCACCGCCGCGATGCATGACGCCGACGTGCGTACTATCCTCCGGCGAGGTGGCGGCGAGCGGACCGGCGAGGGGACGCGAAAGCGGAACGACTCCGCACCGGAAACGGCGCCCACCTGGCCTTTCGCGGCGCTGTCAGGCCATGCGTCATACGCCCGTCACACGGCATACGCGTAGTGCCATACGGCTATCGGCATGTCACCTTCCTGCGACCCTGCTTTCATTGGCAGGGCGAGCAGGCGACCCGCACAATGTGACCGTACGGCACGCTATCCCGCCACCGGTCACCTGTCGGCCGCGCGGGGCGGATGAGAGGTGGGTGGACGCCATGCCGAAGACACCGAGATCCGCACCACGGGAGGCGGAGCCGGGACCGGGCCGAGCGCCCGCGGCCGGCCGTTCACAGAGCCCCCTGGAACGGGTGACCGTGAACCTCACCGCTCGCTCCGCGACGGCGCTGGACGACGTCGTCCAGCTGACTCGGGACACGAAGACGGACGTGATCAACCGGGCGCTCCAGGTCTACGCGTTCCTGGAAAAGATCATGCACGAGGGCGGCTCGGTCTATATACGGGAAGCCGAATCCACGGATTTCGAACGGCTAAAATTCTTCTGACCGTCGTCCGTCATCCTGGACCGCGAAACGGCCGGAGCGAACGTCATTACCCCTGGTCGACATGCACGTCAATCGGCCGTCAAGCAGCATTGGAACGCGCCACTGGCGTTACCCGAGTGACTGTCCGGGTGGACGCTTGCCACCTCGCTGAAAAAGGGTATGGCATCCTGCCATCTCGCTGATTTAGTCTAAGCCCGTTGGAAGGCGGCAGAAGGCGAGATGACGGACGCCCCACTGATTCTCGATCTTCACCGGCGAGGGGGGAGAGATGGCATCGGATCCCGGCCCTGTCGTTCAGCGTGCGCGCCTCACGGCCGAGCTTCAGCGGATACGCCGCGACGCCGGCAAGACGCAGGAGGAGGTCGCCCGCGCGCTCGACTGGTCCCCCTCGAAACTGATCAGGATCGAGGGCGGAAACGTCGGCATATCAACGACGGATCTGCAGGCGCTGTTGAGATATTGCGGGATCGACGACGAGCCCCGCATCCGTGAGCTGGCCACACTCGCGCGTGGTGCTCGGACACGCGGCTGGTGGGATCCATACAAAGAGGATCTGAACGACAACGCCTACTGCACATACCTCGGCTATGAGCTCGGCGCATCGAGCATACGGTCCTTTTCACCGCTCCTCGTGCCCGGACTTCTGCAGACCGAGGAGTACGCGCGTGCGCTGACCATCGAGTTCCGGCCGACGGCGGGCGGGGCTGAGCCGGTCATCGAGGTCCGCCTGCTGCGCCAGGACAAGGTCTTCAACCGCGAGGACCGGCCGCTCCAGCATTTCGTGCTGGATGAAGCGGTCATCCGCCGCCGGGTCGGCGGGCAGCGTGATCGCAGCATCATGCCGCACCAACTCGCGCACATACTGGAGATCGCCCGCCTGCCCGACGTGACGATTGAACTGATTCCCTTTGATAAGGGTTCACATTTCGGCATGCTCGGCGAGTTCACGGTTCTCGGATTCGACACCGGCCCGGCGGGCGTGCTTTATCTCGAGAACGCCCGAGGCGGAGACCTGACGGTGGCCGAAAGCGAGCAGATCGCGGCCTACCTCGAGGCATTCGACCATCTGCGTCAGCTGGCCCTGCCGGAAGATGAGTCCATCGCCTTCATCGAGGCGGCCGCCGCCAAGATGAGCGATGAGCCGCCCATCGGCTGAGCCGAGCCGGCCGGATCTCGTCACGAGGGCGATCCGCCCCGCGCGGCGGCACTAACCGGTGGGGAGTACTCGACCGTTCGAGGGAGTGACGCCGACCGGCGCCGCATCGGCCGGTTCCCGGCGGCCCGGCACGGCCAGGGCGGCCTCCACGCAGCCGGTGTTCCCACTGCGCGCGCTTTTGCGCCATGGCATCGCCAGAACGAACGAGCTTGGATCGGCAGCCATCTGCCTTCCCCTTACCGGACCGCCGGCCCAAAGACCCCTATGACCGGCACGATTGATACGCATAGTCACTGCCCTCGGGCACTGGATAGCGGATACCCGAGGGTGACACTGATCTAACCAGAGTGGCGCACCCCTCGCACAAGATCACGAGGAGTTTGCCGAAGGCGGCCCTAAGTTTATGGCGGACCGGACAGCGCTCACGCCGTCACGCCCATCCTTCCACGCCCGCCCGGGTCCGGCCGCCGGCTCTCAGCGCCACGAGGCGATCACCGGCCTTCGTTCACCCACTCGGCGCTCCGGCCTCACGCGACCCGCGTGCGCTTCGCGTCGGCGCGACCGGATGTGCGGGGGCGACACGCGCCGGGCACCGGGCCGCCATCCTCCTCTACTGTCGAGTAGCCATTCTCGGAATAGCGTCTATCTGCGTAGATGCCACGTGAGACGACTTGTCCGCTTTCGCAGTCACAAGTTGCCATAGGACATCATCACGGGTCATTCGTGACACTTGTCCCTAGGCGATCCATCGGCGTCCTGACATTCTCGGTTCTCGTAACACCCGGGACCTCTCCCGATCAGCCCACATCCGAGCAGAGGACGCGCCGGTGGAAAAGCAGTACGAGTTGTATTGCCAGAAAGACAGGCTCTTCTATGACGTCCTTGACGGACAGGAGCGCCCGGCTTTCTCCATCGCCGATGAGTCCCTTCCCGAGGGGTGGCAGCGGATTCGCCGCAGCGAGTGGCTCGTCTACGTCCCGCCGGCCCAGCAGATCCCCCAGCAGGGCTGGAAGGTCCACGTGTCGGCGTGTCACGACAACGCCGAGGGCGTGCTGACCCGGGTGCGCGACTATTGCGTTCCACGCGGTATTTCCTTCAAGCATCTGCGCAGTGTCGACGTCCTGCTGATGCGCAACGCGAAATACGCGCCACGCGGTGGAAGCGGAAAGCTCGTTACCATCTATCCGCGCGACGAGGCCGAACTCCAGCGGATCCTGCGGGACCTCGGCGAACTCCTGGCCGGCGAGGCCGGGCCGTACATCCTCACCGATCTGCGGATCGGCGACGGGCCCCTCTACGTCCGCTACGGCGGCTTCACCGAACGCCACTGCATGGACGAGAGCGGCCGGCTCGTCTCGGCCATTGAGGACGGCGACGGCCGGCTCGTGCCGGACCGCCGCGACCCGGTGTTCAAGGTGCCGGAGTGGGTGACCGTCCCCGGCTGCCTGCGGCCGCACCTCGACGCGCGCAACGCGGTCACGATGGCCGGGCTGCCGTACAAGGTCACCGAGGCGCTGCACTTCTCCAACGGCGGCGGGGTCTATGCCGCCGAGGACACCCGGACCGGCGAGCGCGTGGTCCTCAAGGAGGGCCGGCCGCACGCCGGCCTGGCGGCCGACGGCGCCGACGCCGTCACCCGGCTCGAGCGCGAGCGCGACATGCTGGAGCGGCTGGCCGGGATCGACGGCGTGCCCGCGGTCCGCGACTACTTCACCCTTGGCGACCACCACTTCCTGGTTCAGGAGTTCGTCGAGGGTCGCACGCTCAACACCTTCTTCGCCGAGCGGCATCCGCTGCTCGACCCCGAGCCCGACCCCGCCCGGCTCGCCGAGTACACCGAGTGGGCCCTGAAGGTCTACGAGGGCACCGAGCGCGTCGTCGAGTCCGTCCACGCCCGCGGGATCGTCTTCAACGACCTGCACATGTTCAACATCGTCGTACGGCCGGACGACACGATCGCGCTGATCGACTTCGAGACGGCCGCGCCGGCCGCCGACGAAGGGCGCCAGATCCTCGCCAACCCCGGCTTCCTGGCCCCGCCCGACCGCCGGGGCACGGCCGTCGACCGGTACTGCCTCGCCTGCCTGAGACTCGCGCTGTTCGCCCCGCTGACGACGCTGTTCCAGCTCGACCGGACGAAGGCCGCACACCTGGCCGAGGTGATCGCCGGACGGTTCCCGGTGCCCGATGGGTTCCTCGAGCCGGCCGTCGCGGAGATCTCCCGCGACGCGACGACGGGCACGCGGCTCGTCGGCCCCCGGCCCCGGATCACGGCCGATCCGGCGGGCTGGGAGCAGGCGCGTTCGGCGCTGAGTACGGCGATCACGGCGAGCGCCACGCCGGACCGCGACGACCGGCTCTTCCCCGGCGACATCCAGCAGTTCGGCGGCGGCGCGCTCGGCCTGGCGTACGGCGCGGCGGGCATCCTGTACGCCCTCGACGTCACCGGTTGCGCGGTCGACCACGAGGACTGGCTGATCGAGCACGCCACGAACCCGCCGTCCGGCACCGGGCTCGGCCTGTACGACGGCCTGTACGGGGCGGCGTTCACGCTGGCCCACCTCGGTCACCTGGACGCTGCGGCGAAGGTCGTCGACATCTGCCTCAGCGAGCGGTGGGACCGGCTCGCCCTCGACCTGCACGGCGGGCTGCCCGGCATCGCGCTCGCCCTGGAGCAGCTGTCCGGCCCGCTCGAGGCGCCGGCCCTCCGGGACGCCGCGACGCGCGCGGCCCAGCTGGTCGCCGACCGCCTCGTGGCGGCGGGCCCGCCGGCCCGGCCCGGGCTGCTGAACGGCATGTCCGGCCCGGCCTTGATGTTCATCCGGTTCTTCGAGCGCACCGGCGACGCGAACCTCCTCGACCTGGCCGCCACGGCCATCCGGATGGACCTCGACCGGTGCGTGACCGACAAGAACGGCGCGCTCCACGTCGACGAGGGCTCACGGATCCTGCCGTACCTCGCCCGCGGCAGCGTCGGCATCGGAATGGTCATCGACGACTACCTCGCGCACCGTACGGACGACCGGTTCGCCGAGGCCCGCGAGGGGATCCGGCGCGCGGCCCGGTCGGTCTACTACGCCCAGTCCGGGCTGTTCAGCGGACGCGCCGGGATGCTGCTGCACCTCGCCCGGCAGGGCGATCCGCAGGCGGCCGCGCACGTCCGCGACCTGGCCTGGCACGCCGTCTCGTACGAGGGCGGCCTGGCCTTCCCCGGCGAGAACCTGCTCCGGCTCTCGATGGACCTGGGCACCGGGACCGCCGGCGTCCTGCTCGCGCTCGGCGCGGCGATGCACGACCGGCCGGTCCACCTGCCGTTCCTGGCGGCACCAGAGCAACCCGCGAGAACCCTCGCGGGTGTCGGAGACACGAACACGATAGGGAGGTGAACCGACGATGACGCTCCTCGACATGCAGGGCATGGAGTCCACCCCGGGTGGTGGCGGCGAGGCCAACAGCAGCCTGAGCCTGCTGTGCCACAGCTCGCACAGCATCACGATCTGCCTCTGATGATCCACTCATGGTTCCGGGAACCATGGCCCGGGCCATGAAGGCAGGGAGACCGATGACGGCGAGTGGGCTCGTGATTCGGACGTTCCGCGACGGCGGCGTCTGGGCGAGCCTGCTCGCCGTCACCTCTTTGCTGCGCGCGGGGGCGGAGACGCTCCTGCCCGCCGTCCTCGGCCGCGCCGTGGACGGCGTCCTGCACGACGGCGGGACCTCCACCTGGCCGCTCGTCTACGCGGCCCTGGTGGCCACCGCCATGACCGGCGACGTCCTCACCGAACTCGCGATCGGCGCCAGCGCCGCCACCGCCACCGCGCGGATGCGCCACCGCTTCGTGCGCCGTCTCCTGGCGCTCGGCCCGTCGCTCGGCGTCGAACGCGTCCGCGGCGATGAAGGGCCGCGGGACGACGCCGCTCGCGCAGCGTGCGAGAAGGGTCAGCGACCCGGCCGGAGCGAGCGGCCGGGCAGCGTAGCCCTGAGCGCCTCCGACACGACGGAGGCCGCTCGCGCAGCGCGCGAGAAGGGTGAGCTCCCCGGGAACAAGCGGACCGGCCGGAGCGAGAGCAGCGTTGCCCTGAGCGCCTCCGACACGACGGAAACCTCTCACGGAACGCGCGAGAAGGGCGCGGGGCCCGCGACCACGTCGACCGGCCTCGCGGCGGGCGACGTGACCAGCCGGGCCGTCACGGCCACCGCGGACACCGGCCTCGGCCCGTCCGCGCTCGTCCTCGCCGTCACCGCGGTCCTTCCCCCGGTCGGCGGAGTGATCGCCCTGGTCCTGCTCGACCCCTGGCTCGCGCTGACCTTCGCCCTCGGCCTGCCGCTGATCGTCTTCGTCCTGAACGCGTTCGTCCGTGACACCTCCGCCGTGGTCGGCCGCTATCTGGCCGTCCAGGGCGCCATCGCCGCCCGGCTCGTGGAGACCCTCGCCGGCAACCGTACGGTCGCGGCCGCCGGCACGACCGACCGCGAGACCGCCCGGATCCTCGCTCCCCTCCCCGAACTCGCCGCGCACGGGCACGCGACCTGGCGGGTGCAGGCCGCGACCGCCGGAAGGAGCACCCTCGCCGTCCCGCTGCTGCAGATCGCGGTCCTGGCCGTCGCCGGGTACGAGCTGGCCTCCGGGCGGCTGAGCGCGGGCGGCCTGCTCGCCGCCACCCAGTACGCGGGGCTGGGCTCCGACGTCGGCCCGGTGATAACTCAGCTCGGCCGGCTGGCCCGCGCCCGCGCCGGAGCGGCCCGGCTGGCCCCCGTGCTCGACCGGGAGCCGCCCGCGCACGGCTCCGCCTCGCCGCCGGCGGGACCCGGCCGCCTGGAGTTCCGCGGCGTGTCGGCCGCTCCCGTCCTCGACGGCCTGGACCTGACCGTCCCCGGCGGCCAGGCCGTCGCCGTGGTCGGCCGGTCGGGGTCGGGCAAGTCGCTGCTGGCCGCCCTGACCGGCCGCCTCGCCGAACCGGACGCCGGCGAGATCCTCCTGGACGGTGTCCCACTGCGCGACCTGAGCCGTACGGCACTGCGGCAGGCGGTCGGGTACGCGTTCGCGCGGCCCGTCCTGTTCGGCGCGACCATCGCCGAGGCGATCGGCGGAGACTCCGTCGCGGCGGCGCGCGCCGCCCAGGCGGACGCCTTCATCCGCCGCCTGCCCGCCGGCTACCGGACCCCGCCCGACGCGGCCCCCCTCTCCGGCGGCGAGTTGCAGCGCCTCGGTCTCGCCCGCGCGTTCGCCCATCCCGGGCGGGTGCTGATCCTCGACGACGCGACCTCCAGCCTCGACACCGTGACCGAGGTACAGATCGGGGACGTCCTCACCCGGGACCCGCGCACCCGTCTGATCATCGCCCACCGGGCGGCGACGGCGGCACGCGCGGACCTGGTGGCCTGGCTCGACGGCGGGCGGATCCGCGCCTGCGCCCCGCACCGCGAGCTGTGGGCGGACCCGGCGTACCGGGAGGTGTTCCGCTGATGACCCGGCACCGGGTCCGTAGTGGGCGGGTGCTGCTCGCCGCCGTTCGCCGGCATCCGCGCGAGGCGGTGCTGCTCGCGGTCTGGTCGGCGGTCGAGGCGGCGCCCGTTCTCGTGCTCGGGCGGGCCGTCGCGGGCGCCACGGACGCGTTCCTGGCTCACCGCGCGGGGGTGGGGATGGCCTGGCTGGCCGCCCTGGCCGCCGCCGCGGCCGTCGGCGCGGTCGGCAGCGCGCGGGCGTACCGGCCGCTGGCCGGCATCGTCGAGCCGCTGCGCGATGCCCTGGTGCGCCAGGTGGTCCGCAGCGCGGTCCGGGACGCCGTCCGCAGCGGGCGTCCGGACGACGCCGCCGTCGCCCGGCTGACGCAGCACGTGGAGATCGTCCGGGACACGTTCGCGGGGCTGCTGGTGGTCGTCCGTGGTTTCGTGTTCACGCTGGTGAGCGCGCTGATCGGGTTGACGGCGCTGATGCCGGTGACGCTGCTGCTCGTGGTGCCGCCGGTCGTGGCCGGGCTCGGGCTGTTCCTCGGCATGGTGTCCCGGGCGGTGGCCCGCCAGCGGGAGCTGATCCTCGCCGAGGAGCGGATCGCCGGATCCGCGACCGCGCTGGCCGCCGGGCTGCGGGACGTCGTCGCCTGCGGCGCGGAGGACGCCATGGCGGCCGAGACGGGGCGGCTCATCGACGCGCAGGCGGCGGCCGCACAATCAGTGGCCCGCCTGGCCGCCGGCCGGACGATCGCGCTCGCCGTCGGCGGGCGCGTGCCGCTGCTGGCGATCGTCGCGGCCGCCCCATGGCTGCTGCGTCACGGCGCGACCCCCGGCGCGGTGCTCGGCGCGCTCACGTACGTCCTCCAGGGGCTCACCCCCGCGCTGCACACCGCGATCCGCGGGCTGGGCGGCAGCGGACTGCGCCTGGCGGTCACCGTCGACCGGCTGATGGAGGTCGGCGACGTGCCCCCCGTACCCCGTCCCTGCGCACCGGGCAGCGGGGACCTGCGGCTGTCCGGGGTGACCTTCGCGTACGGGCCGGAGGCCGACCCGGTGATCGAGGACCTGTCCCTGTCGGTGCCCGACGGCGACCACCTGACGATCGTCGGCCCCAGCGGCATCGGCAAGTCGACCCTGGCTCTGCTCATCGCCGGGCTGCTCACACCGGCCCGGGGGACCGCGTGCCTGGGCGGGACGCCCGCCACGGAGGTCACCCCGGACGCCCGCACGCTGATCCCGCAGGAGGCTTACGTCTTCGGTGGCACGCTGCGGGAGAACCTGTGCTACCTGTGCCCGGACGCCTGGGACGGTGGTGCGGGCCCCGGCGACCGCACCCTCGGCGCCGCCGCCGAGGCCGTCGGCCTGACGCCCGTCGTCGAACGCCTCGGCGGGTACGACGCCGTGCTCGACCCCGCCACACTGTCGGCGGGCGAACGCCAGCTCGTCGCGCTGACGCGCGCCTACCTGTCACCGGCGCGGCTGGTCGTGCTGGACGAGGCCACCTGTCACCTGGACGCGGCGGCCGAGGAGCGCGCCGAGCAGGCCTTCGCCGCACGGCCGGGCTCCCTCATCGTCATCGCGCACCGGATGACCTCGGCACGGCGCGCCCGCCGGGTCCTCCTCCTCGACGGGACACGGGCCTGGCTCGACACCCACGAGGAACTGCTCCTCCGCTGCGCGCCGTACCGGGATCTGGACGGCCACTGGGCGGCGGGCGCGGACCGCGGCCCGACGGATACGGCCGTCCGGCCGACCCCACCGGGCACGGACGGCGTTGCCGCCGACCGTCGAGTGGATCCGGAGCGGGCTCCGGCGGGCGGATCAGAGCCAGCCCGCGTCGTCGGCGATGCGAATGGCGTCGACCCGGTTGCGCGCGCCGATCTTCCCGATGATGCGCGACATGTGGTTCCGGACGGTACGGACCGAAAGGAACAGATGGTTCGCGATCTCGGCGGATGAGGCTCCCTTGGCGGCCAGCCGCAGCACGTCGAGCTCCCGCTCGGTCAGCGGGCTCTCGGCGGTCTCCAGGGCGGCGAAGGCCAGCTCCGCGTCGATCACCCGCTCCCCCTGAGCGACCCGCCGGACCGCGTCGGCGAGGTCCTCCGGCGGTGCGTCGATCATGACGTAGCCCATCACCCCGGCGGCCACCGCCCGGCGCAGGTCGCCTGGTCGGCGACGGCCGGCCATGATGAGGATCCCGCAGGAGGGGAGCTCGTCGTGGAGGTCACGGGCGACCGCGAAGCCGTCCCCGCCCGCCAGGCCGGCCCCGATGAGGGCGACGTCGGCATCCATTTCCAGCGCGGTCGGCACCGCTTTGTCGGCGGACTCTAACGCGGCACCGACTGACATATCGGCCTGCCCGTCGAGCAGGGCGACGAGCCCACCGCGCACAAGATTTGTATTCTCGACGATGAGAATGCGTATCATTTCCACCTCTCGGCATTTTTGATTTCGGCGAGCCATCGGCTTTTTCCACGCTCGTGAAATCTTTCCTACGCCGGGGCCATGTGATCGCGCGATCATCGCCTGACCACGAGAGGCGGGTGAGTCGGCCATGTGTGGACATGCTTGAACATCAGGAGGCTCCCGAGGGGCTGGGGGCAGTTCCCTCAAGAGTGGATGACGATGGGTTAACAGTCAACGCCACAGTGTGGCCACGTCGGGCCGCATGTCAGTAAGTATTTACCGTCCAAGATCAATTAATAAAACTATTGACCTAACGCGTTTCTGTTTCGTCATACCGGCAGTCCGGACCGCCACACTTTCGCCACCTGCGGAACACCGGGCCGGTACGCCAGGTGGATGTGCGACGGGGCGTCCAGCAGCAGGACGTCGGCCCGCGCGCCCGGCCGCAGATGCCCCACGTCGGTCCGGCGCAGCGCCCGCGCGCCGCCCTCGGTGGCCGCCCGTACCGCCTCCTCCGGCGTCATCCGCATCTCCCGGACCGCCACGGCGATGCAGAACGCCATGCTGGAGGTGTAGCAGGAGCCCGGATTGCAGTCGGTCGCGAGCGCCACGCTCACCCCCGCGTCGATGAGACGGCGGGCGTCGGGATAGGGCTGCCGGGTGGAGAACTCCACGCCGGGCAGCAGGGTCGCCACCGTCTCCGAGTCCGCGAGCGCGGCCACGTCCGCGTCAGACAGGAACGTGCAGTGGTCGGCGGACGCGGCACCGTACTCCACCGCGATCTGGACGCCCGGGCCGTGGCCGAGCTGGTTGGCGTGCAGGCGCGGGATCAGCCCGGCGGCCCGGCCCGCGGCCAGGATCTCCCGGGTCTGGTCGGCGTCGAACGCCCCGCGTTCGCAGAACACGTCGATCCACCGCGCGTACGGCGCGCAGGCCCGCAGCATCTCCCCCGCGACCAGCCGGACGTACTCGTCCGGGTCGGCTCCCGCCGGGACGACGTGCGCGCCCAGGTAGGTGACCTCGTCGACCAGCCCGGCGGCGATCCGTACCGCGCGCTCCTCGTCGGCGACGGTCAGCCCGTACCCGGACTTGCACTCCACCGTGGTGGTGCCCTGCCGGGCCATCTCCTCGACGAGCCGCCGTACGTTGGCGCCGAGTTCCTCGTCGGAGGCGGCGCGGGTCTTCGCGACGGTCGTGCGGATGCCCCCGGCGGCGTACGGCCGGCCGCTCATCCGCGCGGCGAACTCCTCCGCGCGCTCCCCCGCGAACACCAAGTGCGCGTGCGAGTCGACGAACCCGGGCAGCACCGCCCGGCCGCCCGCGTCGTACACCTCGTCGGCAGCCGGTGCCTCGGCGGCGGGCCCGGCCCACGCGATCCGTTCGCCGTCGACGACCAGCGCGGCGTCCGGGATCAGCCACCGCTCTTCGTCGGCCCCGGCCAGCTCCCCGATGTTCGTGATCAGAATGCTCACGCAGGCCTCCCGTCGACGGCTGATCGCAGCGGCCAGCGGGCCCGCTCCCGCCCTCGTGACGGCCGGGTGGCCGCGTGAGGACGGGTCACGCCTTCATCGGCGCGGGCTCCGCTCGCTCATGCGGCCAGCATGGCATCCGGACGACACCGCCGACACGACCGGCGGAGCGGAGCCGTCTGACATCCGAGACGCGGCCCCGTGCCGACAAAGGCAGGGATCAGTCGCGGTGCAGCAGGATCTCGAGCACCGTCTCGAGATAGCGCTTGCGGTCGTCTCTGCCGGCCGGGAGCACGTCCGGCGCGGCATGCATCAGGTGCGTCTGGCCCAGGTGGCTGGTGTAGATCAGCACTCCACGGCGGCGTGCCTCGTCGGCCGGGAACCCGAGCTCGGCGAGGATCTGGGTCACGTAGTCGATACGGCGCTCGGTGACCCGCCGCAGTGCGGCGGCGACCTGAGGGTGCCGGACACTGCCCACCAGGACGACCTCGATCGGATCCCCGTCGGTCGCCGCGGGGACCGCCTTGAACAGGTTCCGCAGCCGTCGTTCCGGGTCCGGTTCGTCGTTCACCGCCGTGATGACGCCTTCGGTGTTGAGCTCCTCCCAGCGCTGCAACACGGCCTCGATCAAGGCCTCCCTGTTGGCGAAGTGCCAGTAGAAGCTGCCCTTGGTGGTCTTGAGCCGCTTCGCGAGGGGCTCGACGGCCACCGCGGCCAGACCGCCCTCACCCAGGGCGATCAGCGCCTCATCCACCCAGTCCCGCGCCGTCAACCGCCGGCCGGCGCCCTTGCCCTGATCCTTCGCCACCGCCGCAGACTACCGCAGCGACCAGCCCCTATACGCGTCCGTACGGGATGCGGCCGCACCGACATGCGTCACTCCTGGCGACACGTCGCCCGGGCCGCCGGTCGCGCGCTCGCCGATGACCATACGGTGCCGTACAGTCGGCGTCTCTCACGCACGGCCGTTCGGCCATGGACCGCCGGGCCCTCCGCGTTCTCAGGCGACGGCGGTCAGGGCGACCCGCCGTCGGCGGGCTGACAGCGGGATGCCGGTGGGATGACAGCGGGCCGGTCCATCGTCGGCGGCATGAACGAGACAGAGACCCACGTCCTCATCGCCGGAGCCGGCCCGACCGGCCTGACCCTGGCCTGTGACCTCGCCCGCCGTGGCGTCGACTTCCGGATCGTCGACCGGGAGCCCCGGAGCGGATCGCGCGGAAAGGGGCTGCAGCCCCGCACGCTCGAGGTGTTCGACGACCTCGGCGTGGTCGACGCCGTGCTGGCGTCCGGCGCCCCTTACCCGCCGATCAACGCCTATCAGGACGGGTCGGTGGTGTGGCAGGGCCGCATGCACGAACCCGCCGAACCGACCCCGGACGTGCCCTATCCCAACGTGTGGATGGTGCCGCAGTGGCGCACCGAGGAGATCCTCCGGGACCGGCTCGCCGCACTCGGCGGGCGGGTGGAACGCGCCGAGGTCACCGGCTTCGAGCAGGACGACGAGGGCGTCACCGTCGAGCTCGACGGCGGCCGCCGGGTGCGCGCCGCGTACCTCGTCGGCGCGGATGGCGGGCGCAGTCTCGTCCGCAGGCGGCTCGGGGTCCGGTTCGACGGGGAGACGCACGAGGCGGAGCGGATGCTGATCGCCGACGTCCGCACCGGCGACCTGGACCGGGACCACTGGCACACCTGGGGGGACATGGCCACCCAGAAGCTGACCGTCGGGCTGTGCCCGCTGCCCGGCACCGACGTTTTCCAGCTGACCGCCCCGATCGGCGAGGAGGAGACGCCGGATCTGTCCCTGGAGACGTTCCAGAAGATCGTCAGTGCGGTCGCCGACGTGCGGCTCACGGACATCGGCTGGACGTCGGTCTACCGGGTCAACATCCGGATGGCGGAGCGGTTCCGCGTCGGGCGGGTGTTCCTCGCCGGCGACGCCGCCCACGTGCACTCGCCGGCGGGCGGGCAGGGACTCAACACCGGTGTCCAGGACGCCTACAACCTCGGATGGAAGCTCGCCCGGGGCGGCGACACGTTGCTGGACACGTACGAGGAGGAGCGCCTGCCGGTCGCCGCCGGGGTGCTCGGCATCAGCACGAAGCTGTACCGCAAGGCGGCGCAGGGCCAGGCGGACGCGTTCCGGCGCGGTGAGGAGACGCGGCAGCTCGGCATCGGGTACCCCGACAGCCCCCTGTCCGTCGGCGGCGGAAAGGCCGGCGAACGCGCGCCGGACGCGCCGTGCCGCAGCGCCGACGGACGACCGGTCCGGCTGTTCGACGTGTTCCGGGGCCCGCACGTCACCGTGCTGGGCTTCGGCGCGGACCACGCGGAGAGCGTCGCCCGGATCGACGCGGCGTACGGGCCGGCGGTCCGCGCCTGCACGGTGGGCGAGGGCGGCGACCTCGTCGACGTGGAAGGGCACGTCCGCGCGGCGTACGGGACCGACGGGGTCGTGGTGGTCCGGCCCGACGGGTACATCGGGTCCTACGACGCGGACCCGGACGCCTACCTGCGGTCCATCGTCTGAAGCAGCAGGTCCTCGGGGCGGGAGAGGACGCGGCCGCGCTCCCACGCGGCGCGGAGGCGCTCCTCTCCCAGCGCGGCCTCGCACCGGCCCACGAGTTCCCGGACCCAGGGGTCGTCCGTCTCGTCGATGCCCCGGAGCGTACGGGCCGCGCTCAGGGCGGTGGCGGCGCGCTCAGCGTCCCCTTGGTCGAGGCACCACGCGGCGGCGTGCTCCACGGCGGTCGCGCGCGCCACGTCGTCCCCGGTCCCGGCCATCAGGCCGAGCGCCTCGGCGTGCAGGGCGCGGGCGGTGCCGGAGTCGCCTCGGGCCGTCTCGGCGCGGGCCAGGACGCCGCGCAGCAGGGCGACGAACTGGGTAGGGGCCCGCTCCGGCGCGATCGCGAGCGCGTCCCGCAGCCACCGGACGGCCTCGTCGAGGTCGCCGCCGAGCAGCGCGAGCTCGCCCAGCGCGCCGCGGACCCTCGCCCGCCCGAGCGCGTCCCCGCCGCGGTCGGCGGCCGCGAGTGCCCGCTCCAGATCGGCCCGGGCGCCGGTGTGATCGCCGGCCCGGGCCCGCGCCTGCCCCAGCTGGACGAGCAGCATCATGGGCGCGGGGATCTCCTCGACCGCGCCGATCTCGGCGGCACGCGCCCGCGCCCGTTCCAGCGCCGACGCGGCGTCCGTCCAGGATCCGCGGTTCGCCAGGATCAGGGCCAGCTCGTACCGGCAGAACGCCTGCCCCCACCGGTCACCCACCTCGTCGAACAGGTCCAGCGCCGCCCGCACATGCGCCTCGGCCCGTGCCGCGCCGCCCGCGGTCCACTCGAACTCCACGATCCCCTCGACGAGCCGGGTCATCGCCCGCAGCCAGGGGTCGGCGTGCCCGCCGAAGCGCTCGACCAGGGCGCCCAGCCGATCCCCCAGCGCCCCCGCGAGCGCCCAGGCCGCGAACGCCGCCGGATGGTCGCTCCGTCCGATGACCCGCAGGGCCCGGTCGAGCGTGGGGGTGACCTTGCGGACGCCGAACGGCGTGCCGTCCGACGAGGCGATCAGCACGCAGATGGCGTGGGCCGTCTCGCAGCCGGGCGGCGGTTCGGGTCCGACCGCGTCGAGGACTCTGGACGCCCACTCTCCGGCCTGACGCCACCCGCCCCGCAGGACCCACGGCCAGACCCGTGCGACGACCATCCGCAGCGCGGTCTCCGCCCGCCCGGACGCCACCGCCCGGCCGAGCGCGGCGTCCAGGTCGCCCTGGACGGCGTCGAGCCGCGCGAGCCAGGCGAGCTGGTCGCGGCCGCGCAGCAGCGGCTCCGCTGTCTCCGCCAGTTCCAGGAAGTACGCGCCGTGCGCGCGCGTCACCGCCGCCGTCTCGCCCGCGTCCTCCAGCCGGCCGGCGGCGTACTCCCGGACCGTCTCCAGCAGCCGGTACCGCGCTCCCGTGCCGTCGGCGATGACCAGGGACTTGTCCACCAGCCCGGCCAGTGCCTCGACCACGTCGCCGCCGGGCGCGCACACCCGGCGTACGGCCTCGGCGTCCGCGCCGCCCACGAACACCGACATCCGGCGCAGCAGCGCCTGCTCGGCCTCGTCGAGCAGGTCCCAGCTCCAGTCGACGACCGCCCGGAGCGTACGGTGCCGGGACACGGCCGACCGCCGCCCGCGGTCGAGGAGGCGGAAGCGATCGCCGATCCGCTCGGCGAGCTGGTCGGCGGTCAGTGACCGCAGGCGAGCGGCGGCGAGTTCGATGGCGAGCGGGATGCCGTCCAGTTCGCGGCAGACCCGGACGACGTCGTCCGTCACGGCGAAGCCGGGCCGGACCGCCGCCGCCCGATCCGCGAAGAGGCTCACCGCCGGGGACTCCCGGGGGTCGGCGCCGGGTTCGGGCAGGCCGAGCGGCGCCACCGGGAACAGCGACTCCCCCGCGATCGCCAGGGGCTCCCGGCTGGTGGCGAGGATCCGGACCTCCGGTGCGGCCGCCAGCAGGCGTTCGGCCAGCTCCGCCGCGGCGTCGACGAGGTGCTCGCAGTTGTCGAGGAGGAGCAGGAGGCGGCGGCCGGCGAGCGCCGCCACCAGCCGGCCCAGGGGATCCGCGGGCGCGAAGGCGCCGGTCTCGCCGTCGTCCACCGTGGCCAGGACGGCCGGCGCCACTCCGCCGGGCGCGGTGACGGCTCCGAGCTCGACCAGCCGGGCCGGCTCCGGCCACCCGTCCGCGACCTCGACGGCCAGCCGCGTCTTGCCGGTGCCGCCGAACCCCGTGAGGGTGACGAGCCTGGCGTTCTCGAGGGCGGCGCGGACCTCGGCGAGTTCGCGATCGCGGCCGATGAACCGCGTCGACCGGGCGGGCAGCGCGCCGGGCCGCGCCGCGGCCTGCTCTCGCAGCGCCGCCAGATGGGCGGCCCGCAACTCCGGTCCGGGATCGACGCCCAGCCCGTCCGCGAGCGCGTGCCGCGCCCGCTCGTACGTCTCCAGGGCGTCGGCCCGGCGACCGGCCGCGCACAGGACCCGCATGAACCGGGCCTGCAGGCGTTCCCGGGTGGGATGGGCGGCGGCCGATTCCTCGACCTCCGCGACCGGCACCGGCACCCCCGCGGCGAGCGCGGCGTCGATCCGGTCCTCGACCATGGACAGCCGCAGTTCTTCCAGCCGCACCGTCGGCGCGGCGGCGAAGGGCGCACCGGCCGCGTCCGCCAGGGGCGTCCCCCGCCACAGGGCGAGCGCCTCGTCCAGGACCACGACCGCGCGGGCCGGCTCGCCCGCCGTCAGCGCCTCGGCCGCCGCCCGCTCGAACGCCTCGGCGTCGACCGCGTCCGGCGGCAGATCCAGGCGGTAGCCGGCGGGGTGGGAGGCGACCAGCTTCCGGTCCTCGCCGAGCGCACGGCGCAGCCGGGCGACGAGACTCTGCAGGGCGCCGGCCGGATCGACGGGCGGCTCGCCGTCCCACAGGTCGTCGATGAGCCGCTCGGCCGTGACCATGCGCCCGGGATCGAGTGCGAGCCGGATCAGCAGCAGGCGCAGCCGCGCCCCGCCGACCTCGACCGGCCGGCCGTCCCCGCCCCGCACCTGCAGCGGCCCCAGTATCCGGATACGCATGGCGGGACGAGCATAGGTCCCCGGTGTCCGCCGCGTCCCCGGCGTCCGTCAGCGGTAGGTCACGTCGGACGGCGAGTAGAGGCAGTGCGTTCCATCAGGACCGCTGCGTCGTACGACTTCGTCACCTTCCGGGTCGCGGTGAGGTTCTTCGTGGTGGTGGGCTTCGGCCAGGCCGCCACGGTGACCGTCGGCGCCTTGGACGCCGTCGACCCGCTGGAGACGGTGGAGATCCGGCCGCCACCGGTCTGGGTCACGGCGACGGTCGTACCGGCCGCGAGGGCGGCCAGACCGGCGGCGAGCAGGGCTTTACGCATGGAGATCCTTACTTCGGGGCTGAGCGGAGGCGGCGCGGCCCTTGCCGTCCGGAGACCGCGCAGCCACCTCCCCAGTCGCCCGCCACGCCCGAAAGGTTGCCGCGAACGCGTGCGGTGGGGTTGAAAGCCGTACGGTCAGGCACGCGGTCAGCGGCCGCTCGCCGCCCGGAGGCCGTCGACGACGACGGTCAGGCCCAGCCCCTCAGAACCGGGCGGGAGACGCTGCTCCGTGGTGAGCACCCCCGCGATGATCGCGTGGAGCCCGTCCGCGTCGATGTCCGGCCGGACGGCTCCGGCCGCCTGCGCGCGGGAGAGGAGGGCCGCCACGGCCTCCTGCAGGCCACGGCCGACCTCGAGGACGTCACCGATGTCGGACGGGTCGGTCAGCGCCGTCGAGACGGCGAGGTTGTGCCGCGACTCGGCGGTCAGTTGCCGCAGGAAGGCGAAGAACGCCTGCCCCGGATCGGCGGCGTCGGCGAACCCTCGCGCGGCCGTCGTCAGCTCCTCCAGCCGGTCGACGATGACCGCCTTGAGCAGCTCGTCCTTGGTCGGGAAGTGACGGTGCACCGTGCCGGCGCCCACTCCCGCGCGGCGGGCGATGTCGTCGAGGCTGACCGACGGCCCCTCGGCGGCGAAGGCCTCGCGGGCGGCGGACAGGACCCGTTGTCTGTTCCGGAGTGCGTCCGCGCGCGGTGACCTGCGTTTCCGGGCGTCGGCTGATGTGTCGTCCGGCATGGCTCCCTCAGAACGCGTTGTAAACGGGGCGACCGCCCCGTATAGTCCCTAAGCGGGGCGCACGCCCCACTTTAGTCGATCCCCATGGGAGATCTCGTGATCGTGGTAACCGGCGCGAACGGACCCTTCGGCCGCCTCGTCATCGACCATCTTCTGGCCCGGATGCCGGCCGGCGAGCTGGCCGTCAGCGTTCGCGACCCCGCTCTGGCTACCCGGCTCTCCGACCAGGGCGTCCGCGTACGCCACGGCGACTTCGACCGGCCCGACACGCTCCGCGACGCCTTCGCCGGAGCCACCACGGTCCTGATCAACGCCACCAACTACGGCACCCCGTCCGAGACCCGCGCCCGGCAGCACGCGGCCGCCATCGACGCCGCGCTGACCGCGGGCGCCGGCCGCATCGTGTTCACCAGCTGGCAGGACCTGGACCACTGCCCGCTCGACTTCGTCCGTGACTTCGCCGCGGCGGAGAAACTCCTCGCGACGTCCGGCACCGGGTGGACCATCCTGCGCATGACGTACGGCATGGCGGCGTCCCTCGTACGCGACGTCCGGTCGTCGATGGACACCGGCGCCCTCACCGCACCCGCCGGCGATGCCCACGCCACGCCGGCGGCCGTCACGGACCTCGGCGAGGCGGCCGCCAACGTCCTCATCGGGGCGGGCCACGACGGCCGGACCTATGAGCTGACCGGCCCGGACGCGATCGACTGGCATGACCTGGCGTCCCTCGCGAGCACGCTGGCCGGCCGGGAGATCCGCTACCGCCCGGCCTCGGACGAGGAGTGCCGCGCCCAGTGGACGGCGGCCGGATGGCCGCCGGCGGCGATCGACATGCTGACCGCCTACTACGGCGCCTTCCGCTCCGGATGGGCCGCCGCGCCCCGTCCCGACCTGGCGGACCTGCTGCGCAGACCGGCGATCTCCTCCCTCGACGCGGTCCGGGCAACGCAGCTCCCCTGACACGCCTCCGGGACATCACGGGCCGGAGGTCTCCTCGTCGGCGACGGCGTACGCCCGCTCGGGAGGCGAAGCGGGTCAGATGATCTCGAGGTTGGCCATCATTCCCATGTCCTCGTGTTCGGCGTTGTGGCAGTGGAAGAGGTAGCGGCCGCGGTAGCCGTCGAAGCGGGTGATGATCTCCGCCGAGCGGTCGCAGCCGACCTGTGGGGCGGCCGCGGGCCTGACATCCCGAGGTGCTGTGTCGTCGTACCGGTGAGAAGGCGAGATCACCGAAAGGGATGGGTAGCGATGCCGACGCAGCACGAGGTGGACGAAGCCGAGATCAGGCAGCAGATCGGCAAGATAGTCGAAGGGATCCGGGCCAAGGATCTCGAGGGCCTGAAGCGGATTTACGCAACGGACGTCGTTTCCTTCGACGTCGAGCCGCCGCTGCAGCATGTAGGAGTAGCGGCGAAATTGAAGAACTGGACGAGCGCGTTCACGTTCTTCCGGGATGTGTCTTATGAGGTTCGCGATCTGACGCTCACGGTCGGCGATGACATGGCGTTCGGGCACTGCTTCGGCCGGCTCAGCGGCACGCTGCAGAACGGAACGGCGACCGACGGTATGTGGGTCCGGGCCACTTTCTGCTTCCGGAAGATCGACGGCAATTGGCTGATCGTGCACGACCAGGCCTCCGTGCCGTTCGATATCGCGAGCGGCAAGGGAGTGACCGACCTCGAGCCCTGAGTCGCACGAGTCCGGGACGTCGACCGCCGCGCCACCGACCTGGTTACACAGACCGGGGGCGCGGCGGTGCTGCTGCCGGTGCGTGCTGATGGGGCAGACACCGGCCGAGCAGAATCGAGCCGGCCTTCGAGGTCGCGCTCAGGCTTGGGCTCGTCACCGATCCGGTCGAGCGAGGTCAGTCGGTCAGAGCTGTGATCGCGTCGGTCAGGGCGCCGGCGACGTCGTCGATGAGGAGGTGGCGGCCGTCGCGGACGATCTGTCTCCCGGAGACCATGACGTGGCGGACGTCGGCCGGGGAGGCGGCGAAGACGACCGACTCGGCGAGGTGGCCGGGGGCGGCGCCGGCCAACCGAACCGAGTCCAGGTCCACGGTCACCAGGTCGGCGTACGAGCCGGGCTCGATGCGGCCCGCCTCGGACCAGCCCAGGGCCGAGTGGCCGTTGCAGGTCGCGGCGGCCAGCAGCTCGCCGGCCGTCCAGTTGCCGCGCCTGCGGGTGCGGAGCCGCTCGTCGAGTTCGACCGCGCGGGCCTCCTCGAACAGGTCGATCACCGCGTGCTGGTCGGAGCCGAGCGACAGCGGCGACCCGGCCGCGACCAGCTCACGGGCCGGCCCGATGCCGTCGGCGAGATCGCGTTCGGTGGTCGGGCACATGCACACGCCGCTCTGGCTCGCGCCGAGCAGGCCGATGTCGTCGGCGGTGAGGTGGGTGGCGTGGACGGCGATGGTCCGGCCGCCGAGCGCCCGCCGGTCGGCGAGCAGTTGCGTGGGCGTCACGCCGTACGTCTCCAGGCACGCCTCGTTCTCGGCGGGCTGCTCGGACAGGTGGACGTGCAGCGGGGCGCGGCGTCCGCGGGCCCACTGGGCGACGGTCCGGATCTGGTCGCCGGGCACGGCGCGTACGGAGTGGATGGCGGCGCCGATCCGCGCGTGGCCGTCGGCGCGCAGGTCCTCGACGCGTTCGGCCCACGCGTCGGCGGTACCGTCACCGAACCGCAGTTGCGGCCCTTCCAGGTCCTTGCCGATCCCGCCGGTCAGGTAGCAGGCGTCGAGCAGCGTGATCCGAATGCCGGCCTCGCGGGCCGCCTGCAGCAGCGCCGCGCCGAAGGCGTTCGGGTCGGCGTACGGCGTGCCGCCCGGGGCGTGGTGGACGTAGTGGAACTCACCGACGCAGCTGATCCCGGCGAGCGCCATCTCGGCGTACACCGCCCGGGCCAGCGCCAGGTAGGAGTCCGGGTCGAGCCGGGCCGCGACCTCGTACATGTGGGTGCGCCAGGTCCAGAAGTCGCCCCTGCCCGCCTGGACCCGCCCGCGCAGCGCGCGGTGGAAGGCGTGGGAGTGCACGTTGGCCATGCCGGGCAGGGTCAGCCCGGCCAGGCGTTCGGCGTCCGGCGGGGCGGGCACGCCCGGGGTGACCCGGACCAGCCGCTCCCCCTCGACCTCGAGGAGGACGTCGGCCGCGACGCGGTCGCCGAGCCAGGCGTGTTCGGCATGCAGTCTCATCCGACCAGATCCTCCGAAACGCCGACGAAGCGGTCACCGATCTCAGCATGCACCAGACCCGCCGGGACGCCGACGACCCGGTCACCGGCCTCAACATGCACCGGCCCCTCCGAGGCACCGGCGAAGCGGCCACCGGCCTCCGCATGCGGTCTCATCCGACCGGATACTCCGGGGCGGTCACCGGTCTCGGCGTGCGGTTTCATGGGGAGACCAGGTCCTCCAGGACGGCGGCGAGGGCCTCGACTCCGGCGAGGCAGTCGGCGGTCTCGGCGTGCTCCTCGGGCGCGTGCGAGACGCCCGTCGGGTTGCGGACGAACAGCATCGCGGTGGGGACGTGCGCCGACAGGATGCCCGCGTCGTGCCCGGCGCCGGTCGGCAGGACGGGCGCTCCGCCGAGGGCTTTGGCGAGCCGGTCGCGCAGCTCCGCGTGGAAGTCCACGACCTGCGTGTAGGACTCCTCGGCGAGGGCCACCTCGACGCCGTGCTCGCGGGCGGCGTTCTCGGCGGCGGCGCGGATGTCGCCGACGGTCGCACGTACGGCGGCGTCGTCCGGCGCGCGGGTGTCGAGCCAGGCCTGGACGGCCGAGGGGATGGCGTTGACGCCGTTCGGGGTGACGCGGACCTTGCCCATGGTCGCGACCGCCTCGTGCCGGGCGGCGGCATCCCGGGCGGCCAGCACGGTGTGCGCGAACGGCAGCATGGGGTCCCGGCGGTCCCGCAGCAGGGTGGTCCCCGCGTGGTTGCCCTGGCCGGTGAAGTCGAACCGCCAGCGGCCGTGCGGCCAGATCGCGCTCGCCACCCCGACGGGCGTCTCGAGGGCCCGGCCCTGTTCGACGTGGAGCTCGACGAAGCAGCCGATGCCCGCGAGGAGGTCGGGGTCCGGGCCGATCGCCGCGGGGTCGTTCCCGGCGGCGGACATGGCGTCGGCCCAGGTCACGCCGTCGCCGTCGCGCAGGGCGCGGGCCCGTACCGGGTCGATGGCGCCCGTCAGCAGACGGGACCCGAGGCAGGCGACGCCGAACCGGGCGCCCTCCTCCTCGGCGAAGACGGCGATGCCCAGCGGCCGGGCCGGCGTGACGCCGCGCTCGCGCAGCAGGTCGACGGCGGCCAGGGCCGACACGACGCCGAGCGGCCCGTCGAACGCGCCGCCGTCCGGCACGGAGTCCAGGTGGCTGCCGGTCAGCACGGCGTCCCGGCGATCTCCGGAGACGTCCCACCAGGCGAAGAGGTTGCCGTTGCGGTCCTCCTCGAGGGTCAGCCCCCGCCGGTCAGCCTCCTCGGCGAACCAGGCGCGGCACTCCCGGTCGGCCGACGTCCAGGAGAACCGCCGGTAGCCGCCGCCGGAGGCGCGCCCGATCGGGAGCAGCTCCCGCCACATTTTCTCGAAGCCCATTCCCTCTCCTCACGGACACCGCTCCGCTCACCCCACTATCCATGAGGCGAGCGGAGCGGAGGAGCGCCTGCGCCTACTGCCTGCGGCCCAGGGCCTGTCTCGAAGTCCCGCTGTCCTTCTGCACGGCGACTTCGAGACAGGCCCAAGTCCTACTGCTCGTTCATCGGGACGCGGACGCCCCGCTCGGCCGCGACGTCGGCGGCGCGGTCGTAGCCGGCGTCGACGTGCCGGATGACGCCCATTCCCGGGTCGTTGGTCAGCACCCGCTCCAGCTTCTGCGCGGCGAGTGGCGTGCCGTCGGCCACCGACACCTGCCCGGCGTGGATGGACCGGCCGATGCCGACGCCGCCGCCGTGGTGGATCGACACCCAGGACGCGCCGGACGAGGCGTTGACCAGGGCGTTCAGCAGGGGCCAGTCGGCGATCGCGTCGGAGCCGTCGGCCATGCCCTCGGTCTCGCGGTACGGCGAGGCGACGCTGCCGGAGTCGAGGTGGTCGCGGCCGATGACGATCGGCGCGCTGATCTCGCCGGTCTCCACCAGCTTGTTGAACTCCAGGCCGGCCCGGTCGCGCTCGCCGTAGCCGAGCCAGCAGATCCGCGCGGGCAGGCCCTGGAAGTGGACCTTCTCCCCCGCCATCTTGATCCAGCGGGCGAGCTGCTCGTTCTCGGGGAACAGGTCGAGGATCGCCTTGTCCGTACGGGCGATGTCCTTCGGGTCGCCGGACAGCGCCGCCCACCGGAACGGGCCCTTGCCCTCGCAGAACAGCGGCCGGATGTAGGCGGGGACGAAGCCGGGGAAGTCGAACGCGCGGGTGTACCCGGCGAGCTGCGCCTCACCGCGGATCGAGTTGCCGTAGTCGAAGACCTCCGCGCCGGCGTCCTGGAACCCGACCATCGCCTCGACGTGCGCGGCCATGGACTCGCGGGCCCGGGTGGTGAAGCCCTCCGGGTCCTTGGCGCGCTCGTCCGCCATGTCCTCGAACGCGACGCCGCGCGGCAGGTACGACAGCGGGTCGTGGGCCGAGGTCTGGTCGGTGACGACGTCGATCTGCGCGCCCATCTCCAGCAGCTTCGGCACGATGTCGGCGGCGTTGCCGAGCAGGCCGATCGACAGCGGACGGCGAGCGTCGCGGGCCTCCACGGCCAGGCGCAGGGCCTCGTCGAGGTCGTCGACGCGCACGTCGCAGTAGCGGTGCTCGACGCGGCGGTCGATGCGGGACGGGTCGCACTCAATGCAGATCGCGACGCCGTCGTTCATGGTGACGGCGAGCGGCTGCGCGCCGCCCATGCCGCCGAGCCCGGCGGTGAGCGTGATCGTGCCGGCGAGGGTGCCGCCGAACCGCTTGGCCGCCACGGCTGCGAACGTCTCGTACGTGCCCTGCAGGATGCCCTGCGTGCCGATGTAGATCCACGACCCGGCGGTCATCTGGCCGTACATCGTGAGCCCGAGCGACTCCAGGCGGCGGAACTCCTCCCAGGTCGCCCACTGCGGGACGAGGTTGGAGTTGGCGATGAGCACGCGCGGCGCCCATTCGTGGGTGCGCATGACGCCGACCGGCTTGCCGGACTGGACGAGCAGCGTCTCGTCCGCCTCGAGCGAGCGTAGCGAGCGGACCATCGCGTCGAACGCGTCCCACGAGCGCGCCGCCCGGCCGGACCCGCCGTACACGATCAGCTCGTCGGGGTGCTCGGCCACCTCCGGGTCGAGGTTGTTCATGAGCATGCGCAGGGCGGCCTCCTGCTGCCAGCCCTTGGCGCTCAACGTCGTGCCGCGCGGGGCGCGGACGGGACGAGGACCCATTTTCTCTGTCTCCTTACTCAGGCCAGCGGGCCGGTGACGGATTCGGCGGCGGCGACGAGGGAACCGTCGCGGACGAGGTCGACGGCGGCGGTGATCTCCGGAGCCAGGTAGCGGTCCGGTCCGGGTGCGGGCACCCGGGAGCGCAGGGCGGTGACCACCGCGCCGGTGGCCGGACCGGGGCGCAGCGGGGCGCGCAGGTCGAGGGCGCGGGCGGCGGTCAGGATCTCGATGGCGATGACGCGGGTCAGGCCGTCGACGGCCCGGCGCAGCTTGCGCGCGCCGCTCCAGCCCATCGAGACGTGGTCCTCCTGCATCGCGGAGCTGGGGATCGAGTCGACGCTGGCCGGGACCGCGAGCCGCTTCAGCTCCGAGACGATGCCCGCCTGGGTGTACTGCGCGATCATGTGGCCGGAGTCGACGCCCGGGTCGTCCGCGAGGAACGCCGGCAGCCCGTGCGACCGGGCGACGTCGAGCATCCGGTCGCTGCGGCGCTCGGAGATCGACGCGACGTCCGCGACCGGGATCGCGAGGAAGTCCAGGACGTACGCGACGGGCGCGCCGTGGAAGTTGCCGTTGGACTCGACCCGGCCGTCCGGCAGCACGACCGGGTTGTCGATCGCGGAGGCCAGCTCGCGGCCGGCGACGAGGGCGGCGTGGTCGAGGGTGTCGCGGGCGGCGCCGTGCACCTGCGGCGAGCAGCGCAGCGAGTAGGCGTCCTGCACGCGCGTGCAGTCGGGGCCCCGGTGCGACTCCATGATGGCCGAGTCGGCGAGCAGGGCCCGCAGGTTGGCGGCGCTGACGCCCTGACCGGGGTGCGGCCGCAGCTCCTGCAGGTCGGCGGCGAAGACCCGGTCGGTGCCGAGCTGCGCCTCGACGCTCATCGCGGCGGCGACGTCGGCGGCCCTGAGCAACTGACGCAGGTCCTCGATGGCCAGCACGAGCATGCCGAGCATGCCGTCGGTGCCGTTGAGCAGGGCCAGGCCCTCCTTGGCGACGAGCCTCAGCGGTTCGATGCCCGCCTCGGCGAGCGCCTCGGCGGCGGGGCGCAGCCGCCCGTCGGCGTCGCGCACCTCGCCCTCGCCGATCAGCGCGAGGGCCACGTGCGAGAGCGGCGCGAGGTCGCCGGAGCACCCGAGGCTGCCGTACTCGTGGACGATCGGTGTGATCCCCGCGTTGAGCAGCGCGGCGAGGGTCTCGGCGGTCACCGGCCGCACGCCCGTACGCCCGGTGGCGAGCGTGCTCAGCCGCAGCAGCATCATCGCCCGGACGACCTCGGCCTCCACCTCCGGTCCGGAGCCGGCGGCGTGCGAGCGGACGATGTTCAGCTGCAGCTTGGCCCGCAGGTCCTCGTGGATGTGCCGGGTGGCCAGCGCGCCGAAACCGGTCGAGATGCCGTACGCGGGCGTCGGCCGGGCGGCGAGCTCGTCGACGTGTGCCCGGGCGACGGCGATCGCCTTGAGGGCCTCATCGGTCAGCGCGACCCGCGCGCCGTGCCGGGCGACGGCCACGACCTGGTCGAAGGCGAGCGGCCCCACCCCGACGTCGACGGCCGCACCATTGGTCGTATCCATGCCTCTATTGCACTCGACCCGTCCAGCGACCGGGGCCCGGGGGGCCGCGCTGATGTCTGAGATGCGAGACTCTGTGGGATGACCGCCGAACAGGTCCCCGCGGCACGGCGCGCGCTCGCCGTGCTCCGGCTGCTCGCGTCGTCCGCCCGCCCGCTCGCCGCGTCCGCGATCGCCCGGGAGCTCTCGCTGCCCCGGTCCAGCACGTACCACCTGCTCACCGCCATGGCCGAGGACGGCTTCGTCACCTACCTGCCCGAGGACCGGCTGTGGGGCCTGGGCGTGACGGCGTTCGAGATCGGCTCGGCGTACCTGCGGCAGGGGCCCCTCGAACGGCTGGCCCGCCCCCTGCTCGTCCGCCTCGTCGACCGGCTCGGTGAGATCGGCCAGCTCGGCGTCCTGCACGGCGCCGAGACGCTGTACCTGCTAAAGGAGCAGCCCCGCCACCACGCGACCCTGGTCACGGACGTCGGTGTACGGCTGCCGGCGTACCTCACCGCCAGCGGCCGGTCGATGCTGGCCCACCTGCCGGCCGCACAGGTCCGCGCGCTGGTCCCCGGGGCCTTCGTCGACCGCACCGGCACCGGGCCGAAGTCCCTGCGCGAGCTGCGGCGGCTGCTCGCCGAGGACGCCCGGCGCGGCTGGGCGGTCGAGGACGGCCACGTGACCGAGGGGTTCGCCAGCATCGCGGCGTGCAGCTTCGACCACGTCGGCAGGCCCGCCGCCGCGATCACCGTGACGTTCCGCCGTGAGACCCGGGACGAGGACGAGTGGCCGGACATCGCCGCCCGCGTCCGGGAGGCGTCCGCGGAGCTCACCCGCCGCCTGTCCGGCCACGCCCCCGAGTGATCCGCGGCATTCGGACGTGCCGCGAAACGGAAACGCGTGGGCGGCCATGACCCCTGACTATCCGGTCGACCCCGTTGATCGCGATCGTTACGCTGGGTCCTCCCTGCGGCTGCTGAACCCGGGGAGCCCCGGACCCGTTCCGGCGACGTCCCGTGCGCCATCGATCGACGGATGGCGGCGCCATCCTCGTATGCCCTCATACCAGCAGTCACCAGGAAGATCTCATGACCGTCTCCAAGCGGCGGACCGCCGCCTCCTCCCCCGACCATCGGCTCGTCCGCGCCGACGACGACTGGCTCACCCTGCCCAACCGGTGGGACATCCCCATCGAGATCTGCGCCGGGCCGGACGTGCCGATCGAGTCCAGCGCGATCGACGAGATCCTCACCGTGCTGGAGACCGCCGGCACGCTTGAGAAGCTCGCGGCGGCGACCGGGCACCCGGGCGCCGCCATCGACCGCGTCGCGCTCACGCCCGACCTGCACAAGGGCGCGGGCATCCCGATCGGCACCGTGCTGCGGACCCGTGGCGCGCTGATCCCCCAGGCGGTCGGCAACGACATCAACTGCGGCATGCGGCTGGAGACCACGTCGCTGACGGTCGACGAGGTGCGCCCGCGCCTCGACGCGCTGGAGCGGCGGCTCCGGCACCTGTTCTTCGAGGGCGGCCGGCGGATCGCGCTGTCCGGCGTACAGCGCGAGGCGCTGCTGCGCGACGGCCTGCCCGGACTGCTGGACGCCGGACCTCCGGCCGCCGACGGGGTGTGGTCGGCCCTGCGACCGGGCGACGGCGACGCCGGACGGATCCACGCGGCGCGGTACCCGACCACGACCGCGGAGGCGTTCCGGGACTGGATCGACAGCGCGGGCGGCACCAGTTACGACAGCATCATCGGCAGCGTCGGCGGCGGGAACCACTTCGCGGAGCTGCAGTACGTCGCCGCCGTGCACGACCGGCAGGCCGCGTACGCCTGGGGCTTCACGCCGGGCCAGGTGGTGCTGATGGTGCACAGCGGCTCGCTGTCCCTGGGACACCAGGCCAACGCCACCGGGCTGGAGCAGGCGAAGGCGATGTGGCCGCGCGGCGTGCCGCTGCCGGACAACGGCATCCTGCCCCTGCTGCTGGACGAGCGGTCCGAGGGGGCGCGGCGGCGGTACCTCGACGCGTTCGGCAACGCGGCGAACTTCGCCGTCGGCAACCGGTTCTTCCTCGCGCTCATGCTGCGCACCGGGCTGGCCGCCGAGTGCGGGGAGCTCTCGGGCGAGGCGGTGTACGACGCTCCGCACAACCTGCTCTGGCAGGGCGACGACGGCCGCGTCGTCCACCGGAAGGGCGCGACGCCGGCCGGTGGGTACGCCGAGGCGGCCGGCGGGCCGTACGCGATGTGGGGCGAACCGGTCATCGTCCCGGGCTCGATGGGCGCGGCCAGCTTCGTCCTGCGCGGGCACGGGAACCCCCGTACGCTGGCCAGCGCCTGCCACGGCGCGGGCCGCCGCGTGCCCCGCGGCGCCGCCTCCCGTGGAAGCGACGCCGACCTGGACGCCTTCCTGCGGGACTTCCGGGTCGTCACGCCGCTCGACCACCACGACCCGGCCGTGACCCGCCGGTCGGACGTGATGGCCGCGTGGCGCCGCGACCTCAAGCAGGAGGCGCCCTGGGTCTACAAGGACATCGGGCCCGTCGTCTCCAGCCTGGGCCGGGCGGGCGTCGCCGACCCGGTCGTCGAGCTCCGCCCGCTGCTCACCGTCAAGGGCTGATCGGCACCGCTACTGGGACTTCACGGCGTTGAGGGCGTTGACGGCGGCGGTGCCGAGGACCGGGCCGAAGTTGATGTGGCTGGCCATCGAGTTCTGGAAGCTGTTGAGCCCGATGATGTATCCCCAGCCGCGGGAGAGCTGGAGGTCGTAGAGGGACGGCCCGCCGCTGGCGCCGTGGCCCATGTCGCAGGAGATCTCCTGGTACGCCGGCGTCGTCACCTCACCGACGCAGAAGCGCAGGTCGTGGGCGTTCGGGTCGATGTCGGAGCGGGCGGGGTGGGTGTCCTGCGGGTAGCCGAAGGAGCGGACGTCCGGCCACAGGCGGCCGTTGTTGGAGTCGCTGAACTGGTAGCCCTGCTGGCCCACGACGTCTCCGACCTTGCTGCCGGAGTTGTTGGTGTACAGGGCGATGGCGGCCATGTCATAGGTCTTGTCGCCGCCGTCGAAGTAGCCGTTCGGGGCCGCCCATGCCTTGCCGGACCAGGTGCCGTACGGCCATTCGGCGTCGTGGTAGTCCGGGGCGAAGAGGAACTTCGAGTACCAGTGCTTCTTGCCGTCGGTGACGCAGTGCCCGGCCGTCCAGACCGTGCTGCGGTTGTTCGACGCGATCGTGGTCGCCGTGCACCAGTGGCCCTCGCCCGACGTGTCGGTGAAGTACAGCTTGCCGATGGTCGTCGCGGGCATCACGCCGTGACCGGACCAGACCTTGGACTGCCAGAAGTACGTCAGCGACTGTGGTGTGGCGGTCCCGGGGGCGGCCGTGGCACCCGCGGGGAGGCTGCCGGGGCTGCTCTGCGCGATTCCCGACGAGGGCGGGCTGGACGGGGTGGTGGAGGCGTCGGTGGGCTCGGCTGCGGGCGTGGCGGCGGCCATGCGTTCGGGCGTCCAGTAGTCGGCGCCGTCGGCCGCGCTGGGGCTCGACTTCCCGGTGCCGTTGACGACGGCGTCCGCCGGGGAGGCGGCGTGGGCGGTTCCGGTGGCGACGGTGAGAGACAGGGCGGTCGTGGCGAGCAGGGCGCCGATGGACCTGAGTCGACGTGGCACGGTGTCCCCTTAACGATCATGGACGTGATGCACACAGTCGACTTGATCTCAGTGGCGACCCGGCGGCCGGAAGATGATCATTAGGTGACTTGATCAACTAGTCAGCGCCGGTGGCGCCGCGTGACGGCGGGAGACCGGCCTCACTCGAGGAGGCCGGTCCGTTGCAGCCAGTCCTTGGCCACGGCGGCGGGATCGACCTCGTTGATCGAGATCTTGGTGTTCATGGTCAGCAGGTCTTCGGTGGTCAGCTTGGCCGAGACGGCGGCCAGCGCGGCCCGCCCGGCGGTGTTCAGCGCGGACCGGTAGATCAGTGGTGTGACGTTCTGCGCGCTGAAGAGGTGCTTCGGATCGGCCAGGACGACGAAGTGGTTCTCGGCGATCGCGGGCTCGGTCGTGAAGAGGTTCGCCGCCTGGATGACGTCGTTCTTCAGCTGCTGGATCATCGTGTCGCGGTCCCCGGTCTCGAACGGCTGGTAGCTGCGGAATCCCAGTCCGTACGTGCCGCGCAGCCCGACCAGGCCCTGGTGCCGCGTCTGGAACTCCGGCGGCCCGCCCATCACGAGCCGGCCCGCGATGGGCGCGAGATCGGCGATGGTGCGCAGGTGGTACCGGTCGGCGGTCTTCTTGGACACCGTGACCGAGTCCTTGTCCTCCGCCGGCGCGGAGGCGAGCATCTCGAGCTGGGCCGGCAGCACGCGTCTCAGCACCGCGTTGACCTCGTCCGTGCCGACCGCCTCGCCGGTGTAGTCGAGCGACTCGGCGAGCGCGCCGTTGTACTCGGGCATCACCTGGACCTGCCCCGCCGCGACCTGCTTGAAGTAGGTCTCCCGGTCGCCGAGGTCGAATCTCCGGATGACCTTGATGCCCTTCGCCTCGAGCGCCTGCGCGTAGATCTCGCCGAGGAGGTGGCTCTCGGGAAAGTTGGCCGACCCCACCGTGACCGTTCGAGGGGGCGCCGTGGGCCGGTGGGGCCGGCCGTCGGGGCTCAGGACGAACGCCATGGCCGAGCCGCCGATGGCGGCGACGGCGACGCCGGCCGCGACCAGCGCCCGGCCCCGGCCGTGCCACCACCGTCGCGGCCGTGGCACGGAGGTCGACAACCCCCGCGTGAACCGATCCGGCCGGTCGACGGTCAGCCGATCCGCGCGCAGGGGCTTCTCCGGGACGTCCGCCGTGGCCGCCTCTCCCTCCGCATAGCCGAGCAGCCGCAGCAGGACCTCGCGGGCGTCCGGCCGCCGCTCCGGGTCCTTGGCCAGGCACCGGCCGATCACGTCGCGGAACGGCCGGGGAACGTCGTCGAGGTCGGGCTCGTCGTTCAGGATCCGGCCCAGCACCGTCGCGACGGACTCGGTCCCGAACGGCGGTCGCCCGGTGGCGGCGAACGTCATCGTCGCCGCCCAGCCGAAGACGTCGGCCGCCGCGCCCGGTCGCTCTCCGTGCAGCCGCTCCGGCGCGGTGTACGCGGGGGTGCCGACGAGCCCGCTGGTGGTCGTCGCGTCGGTGTCGAGCGCCCGCGCGATGCCGAAATCGATCACTCGTGGCCCGTCCGCGCCGATGAGGACGTTGTTCGGCGTGAAGTCCCGGTGCAGGACGCCGGCCTGGTGGGTGGCCGCCAGCGCCGATGCCGTGCCGACCATCAACCTCTCGAGCGCGCCGCCGCGCAGCGGGCCGTCGGTCTCGACGAGTGTCTGCAACGACGGGCCGTCGATGTACTCGCTGACGATATAGGGGCGGTCGCCGTACATGCCGAAATCGAGGACCTTCGCGGTGCAGAAGTCCGCCACCCGCCGCATCAGGGCCATCTGGTCGCGTAATCCGGCCTGCGCTCCGGTGCCGCGCAGCAGCCGGGCGTGCAGGACCTTGACGGCGGTCCGGCCACCGTCGCCGTCCACCGCGAGATAAACGACGCCCTGACCGCCCTCGCCCAGCCGCCCGGTGAGCCGGCGGTCGCCGATCCGGTCGGGATCTTCGGGGCGCAGCGGGTCGATGTCGCGCATCACGCTTCCCTTCTCCGGAATACGCGCAAGCCGGATTCGGGACCATTGTCACTCACTGAAACGGATCAGAGCTCCGCGTCACGGCCGGGAAAACGCGCGAATTCCCGGCGACCTCTCGACGAGCAGGCTCATGCCGAAGACCGACGGCCGTGAGGCGCGATAAAAACCCTCAAAGGGCTTTGTACGGCAAATCCGAAATTGCCGTCAGGCGGGCGGCTCCAGGCCCAGCGAGCGTACGAGGTCGCACATCTCCGCGCGGTACAGGGCCGCCGGATCGTTGGCCAGCGGGGAGATGTGCCCGTAGATCTCCAGGGCCACCAGCCCGTGCATGCGGCCCCAGACGCGCAGCGCCAGAGCCACGGCGGCCGGGGGCAGGCCGGGGAGGTCCCGCCGGACCTGCGCGACCAGACCGGGGTCGAAGTCGGACCAGTCGTAGTCGCCGTCGTGCAGGGCCTTCGCCTGCGGCCAGGCGCCGGCGACCAGGCCGGTCAGCCCACCGCAGGCCCGGTGATTCGCCTCCCGCGCCGCTCCGCCCTCGGGCGGCCGGTATCCCGGGACCGGGTCGCCGTAGATGAGCCGGAAGCCCTCGGGATTTGCCAGCGCCCACTCGCGTACGGCCTGGGCCCAGGCCACGACCCGGCCGCCGGGATCGGTCTCCGGGACGGTGTCGCGGGCGGCCTCCGCCCGGTCGACCAGCTCGGTGTAGACGTCGGTGATCAGCGTGGTGATCAGGTCGTCCCGGGTGGCGAAGTAGCTGTAGATCGCTCCGGCGGTCATCCCCATCTCGCGGGCGATCGCGCGCAGCGAGATGGCGTCGGGCCCGCCGGCCGCCATCAGCCGGAGCGCGATCTCCTTGATCTCTCGGGTCGTCTCGGCGCGGAGCCGGGCCCGTCGGCTGATCGTCTGCTCTCCCACCCTTGACAGTCTACAGCGTTACGCTACTGTTCGCCGTGTCATCATTGAACGCCGTGTAGTAAATGTACGGCGCAGAGGAGCGTGGTCTGAACATGTCCCGTCACCGGGCCGGCCCGAAGCTGGCCCTGCTGGCATTCACCCAGCTCATCGTGGCTTTGGACTACAACATCGTGTACGTCGCCCTGCCCGACATCGGCCGGGCGCTCGGCTTCACCGCTCAATCCGTGCAGTGGGTGGTCAGCGCCTACGCCGTCGGGCTCGGCGGCCTCCTGCTCTTCGGCGGACGCGCGGTCGACCGGCTCGGCGCCCGGCGGATGTTCACACTGGGACTCGCCCTGTACGGCGTGGCGTCCCTGGCCGGAAGCCTCGCCTCGGGCCCCGGTCCGCTGGTCGCCGCCCGGGCCGTCCAGGGAGCCGGCGGAGCCCTGCTCACGCCCGCGACGCTCGCGTTGATCTTCACCGGGTTCGCGGAGGGGCCCGAGCGCAACCGGGCCATGGGCGCCTGGGGCATGGCGGGCAGCGCCGGCCTGGCCGCCGGCTCGCTGCTCGGCGGCGTCCTCACGAACTACCTGGGCTGGAAGTGGGTGTTCTTCGTCAACGTGCCGCTCGCCCTGGGCGCGGCGCTGGCCGGGCGCCGGCTGCTGCCGGCCGACCCTCCGCGCAGGTCGGGCTGGGCGGGCTTCGACGTGCCCGGAGCGCTGCTGGCCACCGCGGGGTCGGCGCTGCTGGTGCTCGGCCTGGCGAGCGGCCCGGAGGCCGGGTGGGGCTCGCTTCGCGGCGCCGGTTCCCTGACCGCCGGCGCGGCACTGCTGGCGCTGCTGCTGGTCGTCGAGTGGCGCACCGCCGATCCCCTCGTCCCACTGCGGCTGCTGCGCAACCGCGGGCTCGCCACCACGATGGCGGTGATCGCCGTCTTCCAGGCGACGCTCGGCGGCGGCTACTACGTGCTCACCACCTACCTGCAGCCCGTCCTCGGCTACAGCGCGCTGGAGGCGGGGCTGGCCTTCCTGCCCCTCACGCTGGTCTGCATGGGCGCGGCTCTGAAGGCGGCGCCGATGATGCTCGGCCGGTGGGGCTTCCGCGCGACGCTCTGCCTCGGCATGCTCGGCGCCGCCGCGGGGATCGCCGCCCTCGTCGCCGGCACCTCGGCGAACGGCACCTTCTGGGCCCTGCTGCCCGGCAGCGTGCTGTGGGGCTTCTTCGGCGGCGTCGCCTTCGTCGCGGTGTTCGTCGCCGCCGGGTCCGGCGTGGCCCCGGCCGAGCAGGGCGTCGCGTCCGGGCTGGCCACCACCGCCAAGGAGATCGGCGGCGCGATGGGGCTGGCCGTCTTCGTCGCCGTGGCCAACGCGGGACTCGGCGCGCACCCGGCCCCGGCCCGCGTCCTCGGCGGCCTGCACGCCGCCGGCTGGACGGCGGCCGCCGTGACGGCCGCCGGCGGGCTGATCGCCCTCGTCCTCAAACGTCCCTCGGCGCCCGCGCCGAGGGACACCACCACCACCGAAGCACTGGAAGGAATCGGCTCATGAGCGAGACCGTCGACCTCATCAAGCAGTACCTGGAGATCTGGAACGAGCGGGACGACGCCCGCCGGGACGCCCTCATCAAGGCCACCCTGACGGACGACTCGACCTACTCCGACCCGGACTACGCCGGCATCGAGGGCCACGCCGCGCTCTCCACCGCCATCGCCGACGCCCACGAGAAGTTCGGCACGCTCGTCTTCACCCTGGGCGAGGTCATCGGCGCCCACCACGACACCGTGCTGTTCACGTGGCGGCTCGGCCCGGCCGGTTCGGACGAGGCGGTGGCGACGGGCCATGACGTGATGGAGTTCGCCGACGGCCGCGTCCGCCGGGTCGTCGGCTTCTTCTGACCGATGTCGTGATGCCGTACGGACGTCCCGGGACGTCTTCGGGACGTCTCTTCGGGGCATCTTCGGGACGTCCGTACGGCGCCGGTCCGCCGCGAACGGCCGTCCTGATCGGAGGGCGACCGTACGAGACGGGGTTCATCGACCACCCGCGAGCGGCCGTACGGGAGGTCAGCTCAGCCGGCCGGCCACGACCTTGGCGGCGGCCGCGACGAGCGCGTCGTCGGTCTTGGCGTCCTTGGCCGACCGGGTGGTGAAGACCGTGATGACGATCGGCGCGCGGTGCGGCGGCCAGGCGACCGCGATGTCGTTCCGCGTTCCGTAGTCGCCGGATCCGGTCTTGTCGCCGATGGTCCAGTCGGACGGAACGCCCGCGCGGATCAGCGCGCCGCCGGTCGTGTTCCGCCGCATCCAGTCGATGAGCATGGCGCGCTTGGGCTTGGGCAGCAGGTGGCCGAGGGTGTACTTCTGCAGGTCGAGGCCCATCTGCTGTGGCGTGGTCGTGTCGCGGACGTCACCCGGGATGGCCGTGTTGAGGGTCGGTTCGGTGCGGTCGACGTGGGTGGTCACGTCCCCGATCCGCCGCAGCGCGGCCTGGAGGGCGCTCGGTCCGCCCAGCTCGCGGAAGAGGAGATTGGCCGCCGTGTTGTCGCTGTAGCGGAGCGCGGCGTCGCACAGCGCGCGGACCGTCATCCCCTTGTCGACGTTCTTCTCGGTGATGGGCGAATAGTCGACGAGGTCCTTCGAGGTGTACTTGACGACCGTGTTGAGCCGCTTCATCGAGTCCTGGCGCAGGACGTTGCTGGAGCTCAGGACCTTGTGCGTGGAGGCGTAGGCGAACCGTTCGCCGGCGCGCCAGCTCACGACCCGTCCCGTCCCGGTGTCGAGCGCCCAGACGCCGAGGCGCGCGTCGTGCTGCTTCTCCAGAGACTGGAAGGCCTGGTCGGTCCGCTCGGCGGCGGGTGTCGCCGTGGCGCTCACCTTCGCGGACGCCGTGGTCGCGTGGCCGGCCGTGCCGCACGCGGTCAGGGGCACCAGCGCGAGGACGGCGAGCGCCGCCACCCCGGTACGGCGGCGGATGGACCGGTCTTCCTGTCGTGCGTTGGTCATGGCCGGAGTCTCACGGCGGCACTCGTATGCCGTCAAAGACGAAACTCGGCCGATCTATGCTGTTCCGGCATAGACTCTGGCCGTGGACGTCCTCGGAGCCTGGCGAGCGTTCGTCAACGTGAGCGAGCACGGCAGCTTCACGGAGGGCGCGGCGGCGACGCGCATCCCGCAGTCCGTGGCGAGCCGCCGAATCGCCGCCCTGGAGAAGCATCTCGGCGAGCGCCTGCTGGACCGGTCGTCCCGCCGGGTGACGCTCACGCGGTTCGGCCGCGACATGCTCCCGTCGGCCAAACGCCTCGTCCGCCTGGCCGAGGCCATGGAGCACGAGGCCGAGCGCGCCAAGCTGAGCCCGCTTCGCCTCGCCGTCCCCGATGTCTGCGGCGTCCTCGACCTGGCGCTGCTTGACTCGGAGGCCCGCCGCAAGGGCGTCTACCTGGACTTCCATCCGGCGCCTCCGCCCGAACGGGCCGAGCTCGTCCGGTCCCGGGACGTCCGCGCCGCCCTGACGGCGGTTCCGCCGGACGACGGAACCTGGACCGTACGGCTCGGGCTGGCCGGCACGGCCGACCCGCCCACCCGGACGGTCCACCTCGAGAGTCTCCGCGCGGGCCGGGCGCCGCTGTCGGCGCGTCGACGCCGGATCTGGATCCAGCCCGAGGACGACGTCCCCCACATCCGGGACCGCGTGTTCCGGGTGCGCGACGCGGTCGGCCTGCAGCCCGCCCAGGTCGCCGTCGCACCCTCCCTCGTGGCCGCCACGGCCGAGGTCGTGGGCGCGGGCGATCTCCTCCTATGCTCGCCCAAGCAGGCGGAGGACCTCGGCCTGCACTGGCGCCCGGTCGGCGACCTCCAGGTCGCACGCGGCTTCGAGGTCGCCGCGGCGATCGGCGACGACGCGGAGCGCGTACGGACCCGGCTCCGGGAGGAGATCGCCCGGTGCCTGGGCGCTCACCGGCCCGGCCGGGACGCGGGCCCGGCGGATGAGACCACGGCTGGAGGTGCGCGGTGACGAGCGTCGAGAGCCTGATCCGTGAGCTGCGGCGGACACTGGACGCGGGCCCAACGGATGAGACCACGGCGGGAGGTGCGCGGTGACGAGCATCGAGGGCCTGATCCGTGAGCTGCGGCGGACACTGGACGACGCGGGACTCGGCGGCTCGTTCCTGGTCCGGGACCTGCACTCCGGCGACGAGATCGGCATCGAGCCGGACCTGGAGTTCCCGGTCGCCTCGCTCGTGAAGATCCCGCTGGCCCTCGCCACCCTCGAGCGCATCCGGCGGGGAGAGCTCGACGGCGCCACACGGCTCCTGATGGGGCCGGGCGGCGTCACGTCTCCCGGGCCGACCGGGCTGAGCAGATTCCGTCATCCGGCCGAGATCGCCGTCGACGACCTGCTGCACCTCAGCATGACGGTGAGCGACAACGCCGCGACGGACGCGCTGTTCACCCTCACCCCGCCCGCCGAGGTCGCGGCGATCCTGCACGGGCTCGGCGTACGGGGCATCACGGTCCGGCACACCATGCGCGACCTCGCCGAGACCCTGGCCGAGCTCCTGCCCAGGGAGGACGTCCACCTCGCCCATGCCCTCGCCATCGAGGCGGGGACGACCGGGCGGGGCCACCGGATCCCACAGCTCGACGTGACGCTCGCGAACTCCGGCTCCGCCCAGGCCTTCCTGGACCTACTGCAGGCGCTGTGGACCCCCTCGAAGATCGACGCGGACGTCGCCGAGCGGGTCCGGGGCCTCATGGGCGACAACATTCTGCGGCATCGGCTGGCGCCCGACCTGAGCTCCGACGCCTCACGCTGGTCGTCCAAGACCGGAACGCTCCTCAACCTCCGCCACGAGGTGGGCGTGGTCGAGCACGCCGACGGCCGCGTCTTCGGGGTGGCCGCGCTCACCGAGTCACGGGTGCCGGCGATGCACCAGCCAGGGGCCGAGGCGCTGATGGGCCAGGTCGCACGGACCCTCCGCGACCGCCTGCGCGCGATGTGACCCCGCGCCCCGGGGGCTCGACGCGGCCGTCAGCCGGACTCGTCCGCCATACCGACCAAGGCCTCGGGCACTGACGCTGCTCGGTACGGACGACACCGTGCCGGCCAAGCCCGAAAGCCTCGAGGACGTGCGGCGGCTACCCGCCCCGGACGCGATCGGGGACCGCATCGTCCACGGCGGCCGGGACTTCGCCGGCCCGGTGCTCTGCGCAGCACATCAGGCGACGCATCATGTGTACGCGAGGCATCACGTGCACGATGCATCGGGCGTGCGCGACACATCCGGCGTGCGCGACGCATCCGAGGTGCCCGACACATCCGGCATGTGCGACGCATCCGAGGTGCCCGACACATCCGGCGTGCACGACACATCCCGCATGCGCGACGCATCCGAGGTGCGCGACGCATCCGGCGTGAGCGACGCATCGGTCCGGCGGACGGCGCCGGCCCCTTCGTCGGGCTCCCCGACGGCGGCGGGGCCCGCCGTCGCCAGGACCGAGCCGGCCAGGATCAGGGCGAAGGCGGTGACGATGCCGGGCGTCAGCGGTTCGTTCAGGAACACCGCCCCGGCCGCCACCGCGATCGCCGGGTTGACGTACGTGATGACGGTGGCCCGGCCGGGGCCCGCCTCCTTGATCAGCTCCAGAAAGGCCACGAAGGCGACCGCGGTGCACACGACCCCGAGACCGGCGAGGGCGGCCAGGACCTTGCCGGACGGCATGACGGACGGACCGGTGACGGCGGCCGCGGGCGCGTAGACCAGGGCGGCCAGGGCCAGGCAGGCTGCCGTGAGCTGGAGCGAGCTGACGCTCTTCAGGTGGCGGGCGGCGATCAGCGGAGCCGTGGCGTAACCCACCACGGTCGCCAGCACCTCGACGAGAGAGCGGGCGTCGCCGCCGGTCAGGTGCGGTGCGGTGAGGACCGCGACCCCCGCGAGGCCCACCGTCAGTCCGGCCGCCCGCCGGGGCCCGAGCCGGTCCGTGTCGCCGAAGAAGCGGGCGGCGGCGACTCCGACGATCGGCACGCCCGCGATCAGCAGGCCCGCGGTGGAGCTGGACAGGTGCCGCTCGGCGTCGCTGAGGGTGAACCAGGGGACGATGATCTCGATGCACGCGAAGGCCAGCAGGGGACGCCAGTGCGCCCGTACGGCACGGGCGAGGCCGCCCTGCCGCAGCGCGAAGGGCAGCAGCAGTACGGCGCCGATCGCGCATCGCGTGAACACCACCGTGGACGGGGACACCGCGTCCACCGCCACTTTGATCATCAGATAGGGGATGCCCCAGACGACTCCCATCAGGGAGAAGAGGAACCAACCACGTGCAGTCATACGGCGAGTATCGGCCGGACGGCAGGCGCCGTCTTGAACGCTGTTGCGCCGCCTCCCCTCGCCACCCGGGTACACGCCCCCACCCTCGCCACCCTGATGCACGCCCCTGTCGATGTCCAAAGTCGGCTGCACGGATGAAGAGTGGAGTAAGGCCGATCGGCCTTCACCCGGTCGCTTGCGAACTTGGCTGGATGAGTCCCGTCTCATAGGCGATGACGACGAGTTGGGCGCGGTCGTGTGCGTGCAGCTTGGTGAGCAGGCGGCTGACGTGGGTCTTGACGGTGGCGACACTGATGTTGAGCTGTGCCCCGATTTCGGTATTGGAGTGGCCTGAGGCGACGTGGACGAGGATCTCCCTCTCGCGGGCCGTGAGGGGGTCGAGGAGAGACGGCAAGGCGCGAGGTTCGGCAACGGGTCGGTTGACGAAGTCCCGGATGAGACGTCGAGTCACGCTCGGGGCGAGGAGAGCGTCGCCGGCAGCGACGGTGCGGATCCCGGCCAACAGCAACTCGGGCGGGGTGTCTTTGAGGAGGAACCCGCTGGCGCCGGCTTTGAGGGCCCCGAAAACGTAGTTATCAAGGTCGAAAGTGGTAAGGATGAGGATCCGGATGGCCTGTGTTACCGGGTCGCCGAGTAGCTGTCTGGTCGCCTCGATGCCGTTCATTTCCGGCATTCGTATATCCATCAGGAGGACGTCCGGCAAATGCCGTTTTCCGGTCGCCACTGCATCGAGGCCGTTGCCGGCTTCGGCGACGACTTCCATGTCCGTTGCGGCGTTGACGAGCACGCTGAAGCCGGCACGCACGAGGATCTGGTCGTCGGCTATGACCACCCGGATGGTCATGGCCGGCCTCCAGATGCGGATGCGGGCGGCAGGGGCGGATGTGTCGTGGTGCGGGTAATGATCATGGGGCTGTTTCGTCCGTCCGTAGCAGTGCTTGCACCTGGAAGCCGCCGCCGTGGCGGCCGGCGTGGAGGTAGCCGTCATATAGGGCCGCGCGCTCGCGCATGCCGATCAACCCGTGACCGGTGGCGGTGTGAGGTTCGGGATGCGCTCGTCGGGTCGGCTCGGAGGGGCCGGTATCGGTGACTTCGATGAGCAGGTCCTCGGTGCGATATTCGATGCGAAGCGTGGCCTGGGTGGGGCCGACGTGGCGGACGATGTTGGTGAGGGCTTCCTGGGCGATGCGATAGGCCGACAGGTCCACTCCAGCGGGGAGTGGGCGGGTCGGACCACGGACGTCGAGGCGCAGGTCGACGTCGGCGCGATGGATCTGGTCGGCCAGCGCAGCGATGTCGGCCAACCCGGGGGTGGGGGTAAGGGTGGGGTCGATGGCGTGCTCGTGACGCAGTACCTCAACGAGCAGCCGCATCTCGTGTAGGGCCTGGCGGGTGGTGGTCTCGATGATGCCGAGTGTTTCCCTCGCTTGGGCCGGGTCGGTGTCGATCACCATGCGCGCGACGCCGGAGCGGACGGCGATGACGCTCATGGAGTGCGCGACGATGTCGTGCAGCTCGCGGGCGATGACCAAGCGTTCGTCGATGGCGGCCTGGCGGATACGGCCAGCGTGCTGACGTTCCCGTTCGGCCTGTTGCTCGGCGGTTGCGATGAGCCGGATTCGGCGTTCTCGCGCGACCAGGCCGGCGAACCATCCGACGCACACGATTGCGACGTTGGCGACGAGCACGGCCAGCCAGCTCGAGGAGACACGTCCGATACCGATCCCGGCGGCGGTCAGCAGGCCGGCGACACCCGGGCGAGACCACCAGAACATGTACTCGCCCGCCCGGGCGGCGGTGTAGGCGGTGACGGCGACGCAGGCCGATACCTGCGGCGCGCCGCCGACTGCGGCGACGACGAAGGCGCAGAGCGTCGCCACGGCGAACGACCAGCGCGGGTAGAGCCGGCGAGTGGCGACGGTGAGGGCGGCGATGACGATGCCCGTGGTCCGCAGCGCGAACTCGGCGGCGGCGGGATGCCTGACGCCGGTGAGGGAGTCGGCGAAGAGCAGGCCGATACACAGCAGCACGGCGATACCGATGTCGAGGAGGACCAGGGGACGAGGTCCTCTGGTGACGAATCGGTGAACTGGTGGTGTTAGACGGGTGCCGAGCACCCCGTCACGCTACCGGCGAGGACGATAGCCGGTCGTCGGGTCACGGTCGCATCCGCGCGTACCCCTCGGACTGTACGCGGCCGGGCCGTACCGCCCTGGTCGGACGCCTGATTCCATCCCGCAGCCTGACGCCCTCAGGCCTCCTCGACGGCACGCTTCTAGCCACGAAAGCCCGCCGGCAGCGCGAGCGCGTCGGATCGACCCCGAGCGCGTCCGATCAATGCCGGCCCCCGAATCGCATCGCGAAGGAAGAACCGTGACCCAGACCGACAACCGTCCGATCCAGCCCATGGGAGGCACCCGATGAGCGTGCTCGCACGGTGGTGTTTCCGGCACCGCTTCATCGTCATCGGCGCCTGGCTGTTGATACTGGTGATTCTCGGGGTCACCGGTTCCTCGGTCGGCTCGACGTTCTCCGACAAGTACTCCTTGTCGGGTACCGAATCGACCAAGGCCGCCGATCTGCTGGCAACGCGGTTTCAGCGCAGCTCCGGGGATACGGACACGATCGTGCTCCACGCCAGGAGTGGCAGTGTGACCGACCCGGCCGTCCAAACCAGCGTCAGGAACATGCTGGCCCAGGTCGCCAGGGTGCCCGAGGTCGGCGCGGTGGTCAGTCCGTTCACCCTTCGGGGAGCGACGCAGGTCAGTCCTGACCGGCAGACCGCCTACGCGAGGGTCACCTTCACCAAGCAGAGCCAGGACCTGGACACCGCGAATGTCCAGAAGGTCGTTGATCTGGGCTCGACGCTGCGCAGCGACACACTGCAGGTGGAATTCGGCGGGCAAGCGATCGGCCAACTCGAAAAACCCTCGACGTCGACCGCCGAACTGGTCGGCATCGTGGCCGCCGCGATCGTCATGTTCGTCGCGTTCGCGTCCCTGCTGGCGACGGCCATCCCGCTCATCGCCGCCGTGCTCGCGCTGGGCAGCGCGCTTTTCAGCATCGATCTACTCACCAATGTGATGAGCATCGGTACCAGCGCCCCGATCATCGCCGCGTTCATCGGCTTGGGTGTCGGCATCGACTACGCGCTGTTCATCGTCGCCCGGTATCGCAATGGCATCCGGGCCGGGCTCAGCCCGGAGGAGGCCGCCGTGGCGGCCATGAACACCTCGGGTCGAGCGATCGTGTTCGCCGGCGGCACGGTCACAGTCGCGATGCTCGGTCTGCTCATCCTCGGGGTCAGCGTACTGTCCGGGATCGGGCTGTCGGCGGCGATCATGGTGGCTTTCGCCGTTGCCGTCACCGTGACTTTGCTGCCGGCTCTGTTCGGGGTGTTCGGGATGCGGGTGCTGAGCCGCCGCCAACGCGCCCGGCTCAGGCGTGAAGGGCCGAGCGACGTCAACTCTTCCGGCGCGTGGGCTCGCTGGGCCGGGTTCGTGCAGAGGCGGTCGGTGCCGCTGACGACCGCGGCGACAATGATTTTGGTGGTACTGACGATCCCGTTCTTCTCAATGCGTCTCGGTTCCTCCGATGCCGGCAACAACGCGGCCGACACCACGACCCGCAAGGCCTATGACCTGCTCGCCGACGGGTTCGGCCCCGGTTACAACGGCCCTCTGCAACTGGTGGCAAAGGTCCCGTCCGCATCGGCGGCGGGCTACTTCACCCAGCTGGAGCAGGCGCTCAAGAATGTCCCGGGAATAGCGTCGGTGCAGGTTGGGCCGGTCGCTCCCGGGGCGACGGTGCGGACCCTGCAGGTCACGCCCACCACGTCGCCAGAGTCGAATCAGACGTCCGATCTCATCGACACGCTACGCGGCCATGTGATCCCTGGCTACGAGAAGGACGGGCTCAGCGTTTACGTCGGTGGGCAAACCGCCGTCTTCAAGGACTTCGCGTCCGTGCTCGGCGGGAAGCTGCCGCTGTTCGTCACCATCGTCGTCGTACTCGGGTGCCTGCTGCTGATGCTCGCGTTCCGCAGCGTGGTCGTGCCGCTCACTGCGGCGGCGATGAACCTGCTCTCGGCCGGTGCCGGGTTCGGTGTCGTGGTCGCGGTCTTCCAGTGGGGTTGGGGCTCCTCGGCCCTGGGCGCGGGCGCGGCAGGCCCGGTGGAGTCGTTCCTGCCGGCGATGATGTTGGCGGTGCTGTTCGGGCTATCGATGGACTACGAGGTCTTCCTGGTCAGCCGTATCCATGAGGAATGGCTGCACACCGGCGACAACGATCTCGCGGTCCGGCGCGGGCAGGCCGCGACCGGGCGGATCATCACGGCCGCCGCGATCATCATGATCTGTGTGTTCATGGCCTTCGTGTTCGGCGGCTTGCGCATCATCGCCGAGTTCGGTCTCGGCGTGGCCGTCGCCATCCTGCTCGACGCCGTGGTGGTTCGCACGATCCTCGTCCCAGCGGTCATGCAGCTGTTCGGGAAGTGGAATTGGTACCTTCCCCGGGCGGTCGACCGGGTCCTGCCCCACGTGTCCGTGGAAGGACCCGGCAAGGCGCCGACCGCCGGCGAACCGGAACTCCAGGCGGCCGACCAGCGCGGCGTTTGATGCGGAAGTCATCATCTCGACTCGGCCGGCTGCGGACCCTGGCCGCCGGGGTCTGCATCGCGGGTGCGGTGGGTTCGGTCCTGGTCGATGCGGTGACGATGTGGGCGGAGAGCACGCTCTTGTCCACATCCGGGTTTGTGGCGGCGGTGCGACCGCTGCCCACCGACCCCGCTGTCGAGACACAGATCATCGACAACGCACAGCGCCAGCTGATCGCCGCACTCGACCGGTCACCGGCCCGGATCGGTCCTCGCCTCCTCATCACTGCGCAGGTCCGGCAGGTGATGGCCGGCGCTGTCCCGGCCGTTCTGGGCAGTGCCGCCTTCCAGCAGGCTTGGAAGGCGGCACTGTCGACCGGTCATGCCGAACTCGTCGCGGTCCTACGCCACCACAACACGCTGCTGACCCTGACGCCCAACGGGCTGGATCTCACTGTCAACATCGCATTGGCGCAAATGATCGACCAGGCCGGGCCACCTCACCAACTGGCATCGGGCCTGCCCGCCGATCTCCCTGTCTCTGTCACGTTGATCCAGAATCAGGATCTGCACTACGCCGCGCAAGCCGTGCGACTTTCCGACGAGCTCTCGGAGGTGCTCACCCCCGCAATCGCCACCCTCGGGTTCGTGGGCCTGCTCCTCGCGCGCCGTCGCGGCCGGGCGCTGATCGCCGGATTCGCCGCCGCTGCCATCGCGGCCGGCGCAGCCCGTCTGCTCATCGCCTGGGGCCAATCGTATGGATCGCGGCCGATCATCGCGGACGTCGCCGCGCGCCACCTGGTGGCGCCTCTGACGACGGACCTCGTCACGATCGCTGTCGCCTGCGCTCTTGCCTCCGCAGGCCTCATCGCCGCCCGGTGGGTAGTGGCGCGACGCGGCCCGCGGTGAAGCTGCGCGCTGTTTCGCTACGCCGCCCTTGCCACGCTGGTGCGGTACGCCGCCGGGGTGACCCCCAGCACTCGCCGGAACCACCGGGTGAGGTGTGCCTGGTCGGCGAAGCCGACGAGGGCGGCCACCTCGGCGGGTCGCAGGCCGGACTCCAGGAGTGCGCGGGCCCTGGCCACCCGGTACTGGGCGAGCCACGCGTACGGGGGCACGCCCGTCGCCGTGCGGAAGGCGCGTAGGAGCTGGTAGCGGGACAGGCCCAGCTCGACGGCGAGGCCGGCGAGCGAGGGTGGGGCGGTGAGGTCGTCGGCGAGGCGGTCGCGGACGGTGCGGGCGATCCGGGCGGCGCCCGGGACCGTGTCGCTCGCCGGGCGGGCGGTGGAGTGCCGGCGGGCGAGCGCGGTCAGCAGCCACGGCAGGCGGCACTCCACCTCGAAGGGGTCGGGGCAGCGGACGATGTCGATGTGCGTGGTGCGCAGGGCTTCGGCGAGTTCGGGGTCGTCGAGGAGCGGTTCGCGAAAGTGCGGGAGGCCGCCGCGGGTGCCGTCGGTGAGCAGGACGGGGTCGGCGTACAGCGCGAGGTAGGCGTAGCCGGTGACGGGCGTGGCGGGACCGCCGGTGTGCATCTCGCCGGGCTCGAGGACGATGACGGAGCCCGGGCCCGTACGGATGCGGCCGCCGCGGTAGTCGATGGACTCCACGCCGCCGACGCAGACGCCGACCGTGAACTCCTCGTGCGCGTGCGGGGCGTAGACGTGCTTGTCGAAGCGGGCGGTGAGCAGGTCGAGCGGGGGCCCGGACGGGCCGAGCCGCGCCCTGGTCCACTGCGCCAGTTCCCGTGCGCTCACCGCACGCTCCCTTCCGGACCTACCGCGGCCCCTCGGCGATCGCCGAGGGGCCGCAGTACGTGATCGGCGACAGGTCAGCCGCCGAGGCCGGCCTGCTTGAGCCAGTCCTTGGCGACGGTGCTCGCGTCCTGCTTGTCGCCGACGACCTTGGTCATCATGGCGAGCAGGTCGGCGGTGGTGAGCTTGGCCGACACCGCGTTGAGGGCGGCGCGGCCGGTGTCGTTCAGGCCGGTCTTGTAGACCAGCGGCACGACGTTCTGCGCGCTGAAGACGTTCTGGGGGTCCTCCAGCACGACGAACTTGTTGGCCGCGATCGTCGGGTCGGTGGTGAACAGGTCGGCGGCCTGGATGCTGTCGTTCTTCAGCAGCTTGACCAGCGTCGTCTGCGCGTTGGCGTCGAACGGCTGGAACTTCTTGAACTTCAGCCCGTACTTGCTCTCCAGCCCGACCAGGCCCTGCTCGCGGGTCTTGAACTCCGACGGGCCGGCGATCGTGAGCTGCCCGGCGACCGACTTGAGGTCGGCGATCGACTTGAGGTGGTACTTGGCGGCGGTCTGGGAGTTGACCGTCACCGAGTCCTTGTCCTCGGCCTTGGAGGCGTCGAGGATCTCCAGCGAGGTGGGCAGCTTCGCCTTCAGCCCGGCGTTCACCTCGTCGGTCGTCACGGCCTTGCTGGTCTTGTCGACCGAGGTGGTCAGCAGCGCGCCGTTGTACTCCGGCATCACGGTGATGGCGCCGGACTTGACCTGGTCGTAGTAGATCTCGCGGCTGCCGATGTTGAACTTCTTGGTGACCTTGACGCCCTTGGCCTCGAGGGCCTGGGCGTAGACCTCGCCGAGGAGCTGGCTCTCGGGGAAGTTGGCCGATCCGACGACGACGCCTCCCGAGCCGCCGCCACCGGCGCTCTTCTGATCGAGCGGGTTGCCGCCGCTCTTGTCACCGCTGCCTCCGCAGGCGGTGAGGGCAAGCGCGACGGCCACGCCGACGGCGGCCCCACGGACAATGCGGATCATGGATGTTCCTTCCGTATGAATCGTGAACACGCTTTAGTTGCGCAGGCCCCGGGACACGACGGCCCTGCGGATGCCGACGAAGGCGACCTGGACGGCGACGGCCAGGAGGACCACGAGCACCGAACCGCCGACGACGGACGGGTAGTCCTTCCGGGAGAGGCCGTCGACGATGTAGCGGCCGAGGCCTCCGATGCCGGCGTACGCGGCGATGGTGGCGGTCGCGACGACCTGGATGGCCGCGGTGCGCAGGCCGAGGAGGATGAGCGGCAGCGCCACCGGGATCTCGGCCTTCAGCAGGATCCCCGTACCGGTCATGCCCATCCCCCGGGCGGCGTCCTTGATGTCGGGGTCCACGCCGCGGACGCCCTCGTAGGTGTTGACGAGGATCGGCGGTGTCGCCAGCGCGATCAACGGGACGATTACCGGGGTCAGGCCGATCGAGGTCACCGTCACGACGAGCAGGACCAGCCCGAGGGTGGGGACGGCCCGCGCGAAGTTGGCGACGGTGACGACGACGAACCCGCCGCGTCCGGTGTGGCCGACGAGCGCGCCGAGCGGGAGCGCGATGACGGCGGCGATGAACAGGGCCAGTGCGCTGTACCCGAGGTGTTCGAGCAGCCGGTGCGGGATCCCGTCGCCGCCGCTCCAGTTCGCGGAGGCGGTGAGCCAGGTCCAAGCGGCCTGGATCTGGTCGGCGAGGTTCATCGGGTCCTCCTCCGGGCCCAGGGCGTGAGCAGGCGTTGCGCGGCGACGAGGACGCCGTCGCTGACCAGGGCGAGGGCGATGATCAGCACGCAGGAGACGACGAGGGGCGTGGTGAAGTCACGGGAGTAGCCATCGATGAACAGCTGGCCGAGGCCGCCGTTGCCGATGAGCACGCCGACGCTGACGAGGCTGATCGAGGCGACGGTGGCGACCCGAGCGCCCGCGATGACGACCGGGACCGCGATCGGCAGCTCGACCTGGATCAGCCGCCGGAGCGTGCCGAAGCCCATGGCGGTGGCCGCTTGGCGGACCGGGTCGGGGACCGACCGGAGCCCGTCGACGACATTCGGCACGAGGACCGACAGCGAGAACAGCGTCATCGGCACGATGATGGTGAAGTCGGCCTTGCCTCCGACACCGATCCCGAAGTAGGGGATGAGCAGCATGAAGAACGCGAGCGACGGCGCGCCGTACAGGACGTTGGCGATTCCGAGCGTCGGTGGGTAGAGCCAGCGCCAGCGCACGCACATGACGCCGAGCGGGATCGCGATCACGAGGCCGAACAGGATCGGCAGCAGCGCGAGCTTGAGGTGGTGCACGGTCAGGTCGGTGAGCTGGCCGGCGTGGTCGCCGATCCAGTCCCAGCGGATGAAAGGCTCGCCGTCCGCCGCGGCGCTGAGGATCATCGCTCCGCCGCCCCGACGCCCGGCTCGTCCCGCAGGTCGAGCTCGCGGTTGAAGCGCAGCCGCTTGAGCCCCTTCTCCCCGCCGAGGAACTCCTTGACGAAGTCGTCGGCGGGGTGGCCCAGCAGCTCGTCGGGCGTTGAGTGCTGGGCGAGGACGCCGCCGACCTTGAACACCGCGACGGTGTGCCCGAGCTTGACCGCCTCGTCGATGTCATGGGTGACGAACGCGATCGTCTTGCGCAGCTCGGACTGCAGCCGGATGAACTCGTCCTGCAGGCTGTTGCGCACGATCGGGTCGACGGCGCTGAACGGCTCGTCCATCAGCATGACCGGCGGATCCGCGGCGAGCGCGCGGGCGACGCCGACGCGCTGCTGCTGGCCGCCGGACAGCTGGAAGGGGTAGCGCTTGGCCATCTTCGTGTCGAGGCCCACGCGCTCCATCAGCTCCAGGGCCGTCGCCCGGGCCTTCTTCTTGTCCCAGCCGAGCAGGTACGGGACGGTCGCGATGTTGTCGACGATCGTACGGTGCGGGAACAGGCCGGCGTGCTGGATGACGTAGCCGATGCCGCGACGCAGGCGGGCCGGGTCCTGGGCGCGGACGTCCTCGCCGTCGATCGTGATGGTGCCGTCGGTCGGCTCGATCAGACGGTTGATCATCCGCAGGGTCGTGGTCTTGCCGCAGCCGGACGGGCCCACGAGGACCGTGATCTGGCCGGTGGGTATTTCGAGCGTGAGGTCGTCGACGGCCACTGTGCCGTCGGCGTACCGTTTCGAGACGGCGTCGAATTTGATCAAGGCTGGTTCTCCCTTGCCTGCAACGTGCGCGACCCGCCCCGACGTCGACGCGTGACCTGGCCGTATGGGTTCCTTATTGGACTCGACCGACGGCTGTCACGACACCCGGCCGATCCCGCTTTTGTCTGAGATGCGAGACTCTTGACAGAGGCTCGCTGAAAGGCGCGACAAGTGCGTTTCTGCAGCGTAACCGGCATGTTGGGGAGCCCGAACCCGCTCGCTGGAGGCCCGTCGGACGATGGGCCCGGGCACCGGGGACCCCTCTTGGCCCCGGTGACCGAAAAACCACCGCCTATCATCCGGAACACCGCACTCCGGGCGCGCGCCAACGCGGCCGGGACAGAGACCCTGTCCCGCGCCGGGTGGCGTCGGGGTGCCACCGGAGGACACGGTCCGGTTCGATCACGAGTGGCGCAGCCTCTCATCTATCCGAGATTAAAGGTCGAAATAGTGTCTTATTCCCTTGTCGTAAGGTTTCAACGATGAACCAGACGGCCGTGGACCTCAACGGAAGCGGCCTGACCTGCGACATCGTGGGCCTCGTCGCTAGAAGCAGCGCCTTGGTCACGGTTTCGCCACAAGCTGTCGAACGGGCCCGGCAGGCCTGGGAGGTCGCCCGCGACGTGGCCGACCGGCAGCCGGTCTACGGCCGCACCACCGGCGTGGGCGCCAACCGGAACGTCGCGATCGAGGACGACGACGCGCACGGCCTGCGTCTGCTGCGCAGCCACGCCGGCGGGGCCGGGCCGCTGCTGGCCGCCGAGACCGTTCGCGCGATGCTCGTCGTGCGCCTCAACCAGATCGCCGCGGGCGGCTCCGGCGTCGATCCGGGCGTGCTCGGCGCGCTGGCGGACGCGATCAACCGCTGGGCGATCCCGCCGATCCCGGTGTACGGCGCGATCGGGACCGGCGACCTGACCGCGCTCGCCGCGACCGCCCTGTGCCTCATCGGCGAACGCCCCTGGCAGGGCGGGGCCGCCGGCCCGAACTTCCCGCTGCGCCCGTCCGACGCCCTGGCCTTCATCAGCTCGAACGCCGCGACGCTCGGCGAGTCCGCGCTCGCCTGCCGGGACGTCACCGAGCTGCTGCGGGCGGCGATCCCGGTGGCCGGGCTGTCGCTGCTGGCCGTACGCGGCTCCCTCGAGGCCTTCGCCGCGCCCGTTCACGAGGCGTGCCCGCACCCCGGCCAGCGCCGCGTCGCCGAGGCGATGCGCGGGCTGGTCACCGAGGTCGTCCCGGCCCGCATCCAGGATCCGTACGGCTACCGGGCGTTCCCCCAGGTGCACGGCCCCGCCGTGGACGTCACCGAGCACGCCGAGGGCATCGTCACGCGCGAGATCAACGCCGCGGCCGAGAACCCCCTCGTCGACGTGGCGAACCGCACGGTCTGGCACAACGGCAACTTCCACACGGCGTACGTGGGCCTGGCGCTCGACGCCGTACGGGCCGCGATCTTCCAGACGGCGGCGCTGTCGGCGGCCCGCCTCGGGACGCTGGTGGAGCCGGCCTTCACCGGGCTCGATGCCTTCCAGGCCGCGCCCGGCGAACCCGGCTCGGGAGTCATGATCCTGGAGTACGTCGCGCACTCGGCCATCGCCGACATCCGGCGGCTCGCCGCCCCGGCGGCGCTCGGCAGCGCCGTGCTGTCGCGGGGCGTCGAGGAGCACGCGGGCTTCTCCACCCAGTCGGCGCGGGCCACCACGGACGTGATCACGGCGTTCCGTACCGCGCTGGCCTGCGAGCTCGTCGCCGCCGTGCGCGCACTGCGCATGCAGGGCCGCGTCCCGCCGGGCCGGATCGGCGAGGTGTACGCCCAGGCGGCCGACGCGCTCGACCCGGCGGTCGAGGACCGGCCGCTCGACACCGACATCGCCACCGCCGCCGACCTGCTGGCCCGGATCGCGCCGTACGGCTCCTACTGAGGGCATTTCCCGGTCGATTCGCGTGGGAGGAGGCTCGGCTCGCAGACGATGCGGCGACGGCGCGGCTTGCCGTCGATGCCGCCGACGATCACCCGGACGGCCGAGTGGACGATGTCGTCGATGTCCCAGTCGACGCTGGTGAGGGGCGGGGTGAGCAACGCGGACATCGGATGGTTGTCGAACCCGGCGACCGACACGTCGCCGGGCACCGCGAGGCCGAGCGCGCGGGTCGCGGCGTAGGCGCCGTAGGCGATCGAGTCGGAGAAGCAGAACAGCGCGGTCGGCCGGTCCGGCTCGCCGAGCACCGTCAGGGCCGTCTCGGTCGCGCCGGGCAGGTCCTGAGGCGAGGTGACGACGTCGACCTCGATCCCGATGCGCTCGGCCTCGGCGTGGACGTGCACGTCGGCGGGGCGGTCGGGGGTGCTGGCACGCGTCGGGGTGAGCACGGCGATGCTCCGGTGCCCGAGCTGATGCAGGTGCTCCAGGGCGAGCGTGACGCCGGCGCGATTGTCGAACACCACCTCGCCGTACGCGTGCCCGCCGCGCAGCGAGTCGCCGATGGACACGACCGGCAGGCTCTCCCCCAACTCGGCCCAGACCTCGGCCGCCGGGTCGACCGGCTGCACGATCAGGCCGTCGACGCGCTGGTCGCGCAGCTGCCGGGCGAGCGTCACCTCCCGCTCGGGGTCGCCCGCCGCGTCGAGGATGATGGCGTAGCGGTCGCGGGCGAACAGCGCCCGGCCGATCCCGACCGCCAGGGACTGCTGCCACAGATCCTCGAGGGAGCCGCAGAGCAGGCCCACCATGCCCGTGCGCCCGCTGGCCAGGGCCCGGGCGATGGGATGCGCCTCGTAGCCCAGCTCACGGGCGGCCTCGCGGACCCGCTGCTGCGTCTCCTCCGACGTCTGGATGCCGCGCAACGCATACGAGACCGCGGCCGGCGAAAGCCCCGTCGCCTTCGCCACCTCGCGGATGGTCGCTCGCTTGCGCTGCTGCTGCGCCACGCTCCAACCCTATAGAGCGGGTCTGACAAGAGTGAGGGCGAAATCGCCGTCCGCGTCCGTCCAGAATCGGTCGATCGCCATGCCTGCCGCTCCGGCCTCGGCATCCAGGCGTTCCCGGCGGAATTTCGCCGAGATCTCCGTACGCACCTCCTCCCCCTCCCCGAACTCCACTTCCAGGTCGATCGCGGGCACTTGGACGACCTGTCGTTCCAGTGAGCGCAGCCGCATCTCGATCCACTCGTCACCCGGGTTCCACAGGGCGACGTGCGCGAAGCGCTCCGGGACGAAGTCCGCGCCGAGCTCGCGGTTGATCACGTGGAGGACGTTCCGGTTGAACTCCGCGGTGATCCCCTGGGCGTCGTCGTACGCGCGGACCAGCCGCTTCTCGTCCTTGACCAGGTCCGCACCGAGCAGCAGCGCGTCCTCGTCGCCCATCGTCGCGCGCAGCGCGCTGAGGAACGACACCCGTTCGGCCGGGGTCATGTTGCCGATCGTCCCGCCGAGGAACACGATCAGGCGGCGCTCCCCGTCGGGCAGCAGGGACAGGTGCCGGTCGTAGTCGGCCACCACCGGATGCACCGCCAGCGCGGGGTGGTCCGCGGCGATCTCTCCGGCCGCGCGGGCGAGGAAGTCACCGCTGACGTCGACGGGCACGTACGTGTCGAGGGTGCCGGACAAGGCGTCGAGCAGCATCCGGGTCTTCTCTCCCGACCCGGCCCCCAGCTCCATGAGCGTGCGCGCCCCGGTCGCCTCGGCGATCTCGGGCGCCCGCGCGGCGAGGATCGCGCGTTCGCGGCGGGTCGGGTAGTACTCCTCCAGCCGGGTGATCTCCTCGAACAGTTCGCTGCCGCGCTCGTCGTAGAACCACTTGGCGGGCAGGGTCTTCGGTCTGGTGCCCAGGCCGTCGGCGACGTCCCGGCGCAGCGCCTTCCCCAGGTCGTCGGGGGTGAGAAAGCGATCCACGATGCCTCCCGATTGTTCTCGTGTCCGTCGTCGTCCCTGTGGCTTACAGCGGGCTCACGTGTACCCCGAGGTGATCGACCGTCACCAAAGAGCGGTCGGGCACCTCCTCCCATCCGGGCGCGTCGTCGTACGGCTCGGAGGCGATCACCGCCCCCTCGCCTCGCCGGACGAACAGCGTGTCGCCCCAGGCGGTGGCGGCCAGCGAGCGCCCGTCGGCGGCGAGGAGGTTGTAGCGGCCCGGGGCCAGCGCGGCGGTGACCTCCACGGCGTGCGCGAGGCCCTCGGCGAGGGTTCCGCCGGCGCGCCACCGCCCGGCGGCCAGCGCGAACACCAGGGCCGAGTCCACCGGGGCGCGGGCGTCCGGGATCGGCGCGAGGTCGCCGGCGAGCTCGCGCAGCTTCGCCTCGACCCCGGCGAACCCCTCGATCCGCCCGTTGTGGCTGAACAGCCGCTCGGAGTCGGTGAACGGCTGGGCGCACGACTCGTCCACCGGGAAGCCGACCGTCGCCGAGCGGACCGCCGCGACCGCGCAGCCGCTCCGGACGACCTCGGCGACGTCGGCGAAGGACACGTCCGTCCACATCGGCTGGGATCGGCGGTACCGAACGGGCCGGTCACGGGCCGGGTCGTACCAGCCCGCGCCGAACCCGTCGGCGTTCAGGATGCAGGTGCCGTTCATGCGCGGCGCGTACGACTGCCGCTCCAGGGAGAACTCCGGGGCGTACAGCAGCTCGTGCAGGGTGCGCGGCGGGCCGAGGTAGGCGAGGTGACGGCACATCAGACGTCCCTCGCACAGCGGAACCCGGCGAAGATCTGCCGGCGGATCGGGTAGTCCCAGTTGCGGAACGTCGTCCGGCAGGCCATCGGGTGCGTGGCCCAGGAGCCGCCGCGCAGCACCTTGTAGTCGGTGCCGAAGAACACCTCGGAGTACTCCTTGTACGGGAAGACGCGGAACCCGGGGTAGCCGCGGAAGTCGCTCGACGTCCACTCCCACACGTCCCCGAGCAGCTGCCGCACGCCGTACGCCGACGCCCCCTCGGGGTACGAGCCGACCGGGGCGGGCCGCATCAGCCGCTGCCCGAGGTTCGCGTGCTCACCGTCGTCCCCCCAGGGGAGGCGGCGCTTGCGGCCCGCGGCCGGGTCCCAGCTCGCCGCCTTCTCCCACTCGGCCTCGGTGGGGAGCCGCTTGCCCACCCAGCGGGCGTAGGCGTCGGCCTCGTACCAGCACACGTGCTGCACCGGCTCTTCCGGCGGCACCGGCTCGGTCCGGCCGAACCTGCGGCGCACCCACTGGCCGCCCTCCCGCCGCCAGAACGCCGGCGCGCGCTTCTCGGACCGCATGCGCCAGTCCCAGCCGTCGGGGTGCCACCAGCGCGGGTCGTCGTACCCGCCGTTCTCCATGAACGCGAGGTACGCGGCGTTGGACACGGGCGTGACGTCGATGAAGAAGGCGGGCAGGTCGACCGTGTGCGCGCCGCGCTCGTTGTCGTACGCCCACGGGTCGTCGGACGTCCCCATGACGAACGGGCCCGCCTCGACCAGCACCTCCCTCCCGGCCAGGGCGACGTCGCCCGCCGGAGGCTCCGCCGGGGACGGGTCCAGCAGGGCGGGGCCGTCCTTGCGGAGCTGGTGCGTGGCGAGCATCGTCTCGTCGTGCTGGTGCTCGTGCTGGATGACCATGCCGTAGACGAAGCCGCCCTCGGTGAGCCGGCCGCCGCTCAGCGGCGCCTTCTCCAGCGAGTCGAGGACCTTGTTCCGCACCGTGTCGATGTAGGCGCGGCTCTCGGCCGGGGTGAGCAGCGGCAGCTTCGGCCGTTCGGCGCGCGGGTGCTCGAACGCGTCGTACAGGTCGTCGATCTCCGGGCGCATCGCCTCTTGGCCCGCCGCCGCGCGCAGCAGCCACAGCTCCTCGTAGTTGCCGATGTGCGCCAGGTCCCAGACCAGCGGGGACATCAGCGGCGAGACCTGCGTCACCAGGTCCGGCTCGTCGAGCGCGTCGAGCGTCAGCCCGACGCTGCGCCGGCGCGCGGCGATCAGCTCGGTCGCGATCCGTTCCTTCAGGTCCACGTGGGTTCCTCCTCGGCGGTCGTGGCGGGCGGTCCGGCGGGCACGCCCGGCACGGCCGGGTACGCGTCGAGCTTCGCGGGGACGGGCGAGCGTTCGTCGGCCGGGCAGCGGCCGCGTTCGACGAAGCGGTGGGCGTACGCCTCGACCTGCGGAACGAGCGTGTCGGCGCCGAGCCGGGGCAGGGCGTCCAGGGCGGCCTCGAAGCAGCGCCGCGCGGCGCGGGCCAGCACCGGGTCGGTGAGGGCGTCCCGCGCGGCCTCCCGCCAGCGGTCCCGGGCGGGTTCGGTGGCCTCCTCGGCGACGTCGGCCGCGAGCGGGTCGTCCAGCAGCGCGGTCGCGACGGCGAGGGGCACCGGCCAGTACGGCTCCGGCAGGGCGTCGATCATCCGCAGCTCGAGCCAGCCTTGCGGCCGGACCGGCGGGAACAGCGTCGACAGGTGATAGGCCAGGTCACCGACGTCTGGCCGGCCCGTGGCCGCCCACTCGCGGAAGGTCATCCCCGGCGCCGCCACCCAGCCGTCGCGGATCAGCATGAGCTGCGCGTCGAGGGCGTAGCGGGTCCACGCCTCGACAGGGTCGTCACCGCCGACGGGCGCGGTGCGCCCCTGGTCGAGCGTCTCCCACACGATCTGCCGGCTCGACCGCCCGGACGGGCCGGGCGAGTTGGCGAAGGCCGCGACCAGCATGGGCCCGAGCGCGTGCGCGAGCCGCCATCGCCGGGCGGCGTCCTTGTCGTCGGCGCCGATGTCGAGGCAGACCTGGAGGGAGGCGGTGCCGCACATCATTCGCAGGCCGAACTCCCCGAAGTACTCCCGCATGCACCGGTAGCGGCCCTCGGTCGCCTGGAACTCCATGGGCCGGGCGTCGGTGCCGCGCCCTTCCAGGGCGAGGCCCTCCTCGGCCAGGTGGGCGCCGACGTGGGCGATGTCCCGCGCGATCGCGGCGTACGCGGCGGCGGCGCCTCGCTGCGGGGGCGAGCTGAGCTCGAGCTGGCCGCCGGGTTCGTACGTGATGCGGCTTCCGGCCGGCGGAGCCCCGGCCGCCTCCATCGCCGCCTGGACACGCGACAGCGGAACGCACCGTGCCGGGGCGTTCCGGTCGATCACGAACCACTCGGTCTCCACGCCGACGAGCCCGGGGGGCCCGGTCTTGAAGCACACTCCCTTCACGTGTTCGTAGATCTCATCGATGGTCAGGCGGCTCATCGCGCACCTCCGATCCGGCGACGAACGGAGAGCTTTCCCTACTGAACCGCATCAATAATCCGAAATGTGTTTTTCCTTACGTAAAGCCCCAGGTGTCGGGAAGGTGACCTCTGAGCGGGTGAAACGGTCCACTGAACCGGTACACTGATACGGTTCAGTGAAACGGTTCAGTAGCTTCGACCCCGGGAGGGCCGCGTGCGGATCGACGTCCACCAGCACCTTTGGGGGCCGGCGTTCGTCGAGGCGCTCCGCAGGCGAACGGCCCCTCCTCGGCTCGATCACTGGACGCTCCACCTCGCCGGCGAGGCCCCGTTCGAGGTCGACGCCGCCGATCACGACGTCGCGCGCCGCACCGCCGCCCTCGCGGAGGATGGCGTCGATCTCGCACTGACGTCCCTGTCCGCGCCGCTCGGCATCGAGTTCCTGCCTGCCGAGGACGGCGCCCCGCTGCTCGACGCCCACCACGCGGACGCGCTGCTGCTGCCCGAGCCGTTCCGCGCGTGGGCCTCCGCGGGCCTGGCCGAGATCGACGCCACCGCCCTCGCCCGGCTCCTCGACCAGGGGTTCACCGGCCTGCAGCTGCCCGCGACGGCACTGCTCGACGCGGCGGGGTACGACCGGTGCGGGCCGCTCCTGACGCTGCTGGAAGAACGCGGCCGGCCGCTCTTCGTCCACCCCGGGCCGGCGCCGGTGACGGACGGGCCGGGGTGGTGGCCCGCGCTGGTGCCGTACGTCCAGCAGATGCACGCCGCCTGGTTCGCCTTCCGCGCGTTCGGCCGGCCGCGCCATCCCGGCCTGCGCGTGTGCTTCGCGCTGCTCGCAGGGCTCGCTCCCCTGCACGGCGAACGCCTGGCCGCACGCGGCGGCGGACGCGGCCAGGTCGACCCGGACGCCTTCGTGGAGACGTCGTCGTACGGGCCGCGCGCCGTCGACGCCACGGTCCGCGCGATCGGCATCGACACGATCGTGTGCGGCTCCGACCGCCCGTACGCGCGGTCCCCCGACCACTTCGGCCTCGGCGACGCCGCCGAGCACGCCATCCGCACCGCGAATCCGCATCGACTACTCAACGGAGAGGACTGACCCCCGTGGCCTTCGAGTCCCTGCCTACACGAAGCCTCGACCGGCATGAGCTGCGCCGCCTCGTCGACGACCTGGCCGCCCACCCCGACACGTGGCGCGCACTCGTGGACTTCCCCGACGGCAAGCGCCATTACGTGTCGCTGCACCGGGACGAGTACGTCGACGTGTGGCTGCTGTGCTGGACGCCGGAGAACGACACGGGCTGGCACGATCACGACATCTCCTCCGGCGCGGTCGCGGTCGTCGACGGCGCTCTCAAGGAGTGCAACCCCCGCATCGCCGGCGCGCACGTCGAGGTGGAGGTGGCAGAGGGCGCGTCATTCTCCTTCGGCCCCGAGCACATCCACCGCCTGGTCGGGTCGGCGGACCGCAGCGTTTCCATCCACGCCTACTCGCCCCCACTCTGGCGCCTCGGGCAGTACTCCATCGACGACGGCGGCGTCATGCGCCGCGTCTCGGTCAGCTACGCGGACGAACTCCGCCCCCTCGACGAGGTGGCATAGGGGGGAAGTCCCCCTGGCGTCGCGTTTTGGCACGCTGGTAGCTTGCTCTTGACTTGGAACGAGCCACTTGCTGCCGGAACGGAGTTAGAGGGTGTCCCTGACGGAGGCGTTGCGCGCCGGTGACCCGGAGGCCTTCGGCCTGCTCTACGACGAGCACGGCGCGCTGCTGTACGCCTGCTGCCGCCGCATGGTCGGCGACGAGGCCGCCGACGCCGTACGGGACACCTTCGTCGCCGCCGCCCGTCACCCCGCAGGGCCGCCGTCCGACGACGAGTCGCTCCCCGTCTGGCTGTACGCGCTGGCGCGCGCGGACTGGACACGCCGCGGCACGCCGCCCGCGGCGGCCCCCGAAGCGGCGCCGCTGGAGCGCGCGCTGGCCCGGCTGCGCCCTGAGCACCGGGAGGCGCTCGCGCTGACCGCCGTCCTGGAGACCGAGGATCTCGCGCGGATCCTCGGCGTGGCGCGTGACACCGCCGAGCAGCTGGTCCGGCTGGCCCGACGCCGGCTCGAGCAGGCCGTCATCGCCGTCCTCGAGGCGGGCGCCGCGGCGGACGACGAGCTGCTGACGGCACTGGCGAAGGGCCGCCTCCACACACTCGTGATCCGGCCGGACGACCCACCGGCGGCGCTGCGCGAGCAGGTGCTAGCCGCCTGCGCCGCCACCGAGCGGGCGACCGGCGGCGCGCTGCTGTTCGACGCCGACGGCCTGCCCGTCCCGCTGGACACCCTGTTCGGCCCGGCCGAGGCGGACACCGGTCCCCAGCCGAAGATCGCGCCCGCCGCGGGGCCGGCCCGGCACCACCGCAAGCCTCGTGCCCGGCAGACCGTGCTCACCGAGGCGCTCACCCTCGCCGCGTGCGCCGCGACGGTCATCGGGGCGATCCTGCTCTGGCCGGCCGGCACCGACCGGGGAGCCTCCACCGTCGACGACCACACCCGAATCGCGCACCGGACCACGTCCACGAGCAGTCCCACGACCTCGGCAGGGGGCAGCGCCCCGCTGAACGGCGGATCCTCGCCCGTCGGCACGACACCGGTCCCGTCCACCGCCGGGTCGGCGTCGCCGTCCGGTTCGGCCACGCCCACGCGCCCCTCCGGGTCGGCGACGGCGAGCCGCCCGCCCGCGAGCCCATCCCGCCCGGCGACGCCGACCCCGAAGCCGCCGACGTCCGCGCCGGCGACACCGCGCCCGACGACCTCACTGCCCGGCCTTCCACTCCCGGCCGTGACGTCGAGCCCGACCCCGACGCCGAAGAAGACCGACCCGAAGCACTGACGGGCCGCGAGACCCTGCCGAGCGAGACCCTCCACCCGGTGCGTCGATACGGGCTGCCGCCCTGCGACCGATCGTCGGGCTGGTCGCCGTCCTGTCAGCGGTGATCCGTAGCCGACCGCCGGACTCCGCGCCGTACCCGCCCTGCGCTCCCCGCCGGACCTCCGCCAGAGATCACGTACTTCTGAGCCGTCACACCCGTGTGGGCTGCCTCGTCTCCCTGATGACAACCTGAAGCCAGAGGGACATGAGAGGAACCGCCATGCAAGCCATCACGGTCCGAGACCGCGCCGCCGGTGTCGGCGGACTCTCCCTGACGGAGATGCCGTACCCGCACGCCGCCGAGAACGACGTCATCGTGCGGGTGCATACCGCGGGGTTCACCCCCGGAGAGCTCGACTGGCCGGGTACGTGGACCGATCGCGCCGGCCGTGACCGGACGCCGAGCGTTCCCGGACATGAGCTGTCGGGTGTCGTCGCCGCGCTGGGTTTTGGAACCACCGGTCTCAGCGTCGGCCAGCGGGTGTTCGGACTGGCCGACTGGGCCCGCAACGGCTCACTGGCCGAGTACGCCGCGGTGGAGGCCCGCAATCTCGCCCCCCTTCCGGCGGACGTCGACCACACCGTGGCCGTCACACTGCCGATATCGGGGCTGACCGCGTGGCAGGGCCTGTTCGACCACGGCCGCCTCGCGGCAGGCCAGACCGTCCTGATCCACGGCGCCGCGGGCGGTGTGGGTTCGATCGCGGTGCAGCTCGCGCGCGAGGTGGGCGCCATGGTGATCGGCACCGGCCGGGCCGCCGACCGGGAAATCGCACTCGGTCTCGGCGTGGATCTCTTCCTGGACCTGCAGGCCGACCGACTGGAAGATGCCGGTGAGGTCGACGTGGTGTTCGACGTGATCGGCGGCGAGATCCTCGACCGCTCGACCGCGCTGGTGCGCGCCGGCGGCACGCTCGTCACCATCGCCACGCCGCCCAAGGTCCAACCCAAGGCCGGGCGGGCGATCTTCTTCGTCGTCGAACCGGATCGCGCCCGGCTCGCGGACCTCGCCCAGCGGGTGCGGGACGGACGGCTCAAGCCGATCGTCGGGGCCGTGCTGACGCTCCCGGAAGCGCCCTCCGCGTTCGCCCCCGGCCGGCGCACCCCCGGCAAAACGATCATTCGGGTCATCGAAGACCGAGGAGGAGGGCAATCATGATCGGAATACGGCCTGCCTGCTGCCTCCTGGCTGCCGGCCTGGTGGCCACGGCCACCGCGTGCGCCCCCGCGGCACAGCGTACGACCGGCAGGGTGGCCGCCGTCGCCACGGTTTCGAACCAGCCGTCCGAGACGCTGTCGACTCTGTTCGAACAGGCGCTCCCGAATGTCAAGGGCAAGACGTTCACCTCGGCGATCGTGGACTTCCCGCCCAACGCGCGCGCGGCGCCGCATCGGCACGGCTCCGCCTTCGTCTACGCCTACGTGCTCCAGGGCACCGTGCGCAGCCACCTCGCCGGTAAGCCGGTACGTACGTACCACCAAGGACAGAACTGGGTCGAGCAGCCCGGCGCCCACCACCTGCTCACGGCGAACACCAGCCGGACGAAGCCGGCGAAGCTGCTGGTCATCTTCATCTCCACCACGGGAGCCAAGCTCAAGGTCAACGATCCGCCGCGAACCGGCCACGGGCCTACCGAGTAGGCGGAACGAACCGCGAACAACTCTTCGCGAAGAACTCTTTGCAAAGGTTTCTTCGCGGTTTACCGTGCAGATCATGACCGACTTCACGGATCGCCCTGCGCAGGGAGCTGCAGGAGGTCATCGAGCGGTATCGACGGGATACGCCCGAGACGGTCATCCGAGCGCCGGAGGGCGCCGAACAGGTCTCGCTGATCATTAATATCCTGCCCGAGCTCAACGCGACCGCCACGGCCGTCGGCTCCTCGGACGGCGAGAACTCGGCGATGGAGACATCGTGAAGGACGGGGTCCCGGACGCCGCCCGCGTATCCGGGAAGCGGACCCTGCGGCCGTTGGGCGGGCTGCTCACGGCGATCGCCGTGTCGTTGACCGGCACCCGCGTCTCGGCCATCGCGCTGCCGTGGTTCGTGCTCGTCACGACCGGCAGCGCCACGCGGACCGGGCTGGTGGCGTTCTGCGAGATGACGCCCTATGTGCTGGTCAAGACGTTAACCGGCCCGCTGGTGGACCGGGCCGGACCGAGGGTCGTCTCGTGGACCACCGACCTGGCGAGCGCGAGCGCCGCCGGCGCCATTCCTCTGCTCCACTCTTCGGGCCTGCTCACCTTTCCGGTGCTGCTGGCCCTGGTCGCGCTGATCGGCGCGGCGCGCGGCCCGGGCGACCTGGCGAAGGAGGTCATGATCCCGGACGCGGCCGAGCGCAGCCGCGTGCCGACGGGGCGGGCCACGGGCCTGTCCGGAGCGACCGAGCGGCTGGCCGCCACCATCGGTCCGGCGGCCGGAGGCGCGCTGGTCGCGCTGCTGGGCCCGCTGACCGGCCTCGTCCTCAACGCCTGCTGCTTCGCGCTCGGATCAGTGATCATCGCCCTCGTGCTGCCACGCGGCATGGGCGGCACGACGGAGAAGGCGGGATCGGCCCAGGTGGTGCCGAGGTACTGGCGGAGTTTCGGCGAGGGCTTCGTCTTCCTTCGCGGCGAGCCGCTCCTGCTCTCCATCGTCATCATGGTCGGGATCACCAACCTGCTGGACGCGGGCTTCATCACGGTGTTCCTGCCCGTGTGGGCCAAGGACTCCGGTAACGGAGCGGCCTCGATCGGCCTGAACAACAGCGCGCACGCGGTGATGGCGCTCGCCGGGAGCCTGTGCGCGGCGGCGATCGCCCACCGCATGCGGCGCCGCCCGGTCTTCTTCGTCGCGTTCGCGATCGCCGGCGCGCCGCCGTTCCTCATCCTCGCCTCGACCGCATCGATGTGGGTGATCGTCCCGGTGTTCGCCGTCTCCGGGTTGGCGGCCGGCTTCCTCAACCCGATCATCGGGGCGATCTCGTTCGAGCGGGTGCCGCGTCACCTGCTGGGCCGGGTCAAGGCGCTGGGCGACTCGCTGGCCTGGGGAGGCATCCCGCTGGGCGGGCTGATCGGCGGGGCGGCGGTGGCGTCGTGGGGCCTGGCGCCCGTGCTGCTGGCCGGCGGCGCCGCGTACTTCCTCACGACCAACCTGGCCGGGCTACGGCCGGAGTGGCGAGAGATGGACCGCCACCGCGGCCGGACCGGCGGCGAGGACCAGCGATCCCCCGGCGGCAGCCCGGACGCCGAGTACCGCCAGGTCGGCTAGCCCCTTGCGGATGACGGCGATTCGGGCGAATCGCTCGGGCGGGGCGAGGGCGCGCTGTCAGCGGTATTTGCTGTGGCTGAGCGATATTCAGCCACAGCAAACACCGCTGACAGAGTCACGTGAGGATCTCGCGGATGACGTGGCGGGCGTTGGCGGACATGATCGGGTTGGTGTGGCGGTAGTACGGCAGCTGGCCGACGGCCATCGACAGGGCCCAGCCGCGGCCGCGCAACCAGGTCGCGTCGTCGACGTCCACCGCGTCCCGGAACACCTTCCTGCCAGATCGGGGCAGGAGGTTCCACGCGACGATCAGATCGCAGGCCGGGTCTCCGACGCCAGCGGTGGAGAAGTCCAGGACTGCGCTGAGCCTTCCATCGGTGACGAGCAGGTTGCCGGGCATCAGGTCGGAGTGCAGCCAGCACGGCGAACCCGTCCAGGGAGGTGCGGCGAGTGACTCCTCCCAGACCGCGATCGCCACCTCGGCGTCGAAGGGCTCATCGGTGCGGCTCAGTTCCTCGATCGCCGCACGCGTGGAGGAGTCGGCGGTCGCCAGCGGTACCCCGCGATACGCGGCGGGCGCGTCATCCAGCTCGACCTTCCGCATGGCCGTGACGAACGCCGCCAGGTCACGCGCCAGAGGTTCGGGCTCGGCGACCTGGCCCTCGACCGGGCACTCGCCTTCGATCCATCGGTGCACCGACCAGGGCAACGGGTATCCCTCGGCCGGTTCGCCCCGGCCGACCACGGTCGGGATGGCGACCGGCAGCACGGGCGCGAGCCTCGGGAGCCACCGCTGCTCCCACTCCAGTGACTCCACGCCTCCCGGGGTGAGCGGGAGCCGGGCGGTCAGGTCGGCGCCGATCCGGTAGACGGCGTTGACGGTCCCCCCGGAGGCGAGCCGCTCGACCGGCAGATCCGCCCACTGCGGGAACCGCCCGCGGACCAGCCGCCCAACGAGCTCCGCGTCGGTCTCCACCTCGTCGGCATGCATCTTGACCATCCGCCGATGAGATCGCCGCGACGCTCCACCGGTCAACCGGTTTCCGGTACGAGACCGGCCGGCGCCTCGTACGGTCCGCACGAGCAGGGCTCGTGAAGAATCCTCGATCTGTCGCGTAATCGGGTGACGTCTTCTTCGACTTCTTGGCGTTCGTGTCCCGAGAAGAAAGGAGGTGGCGTGGACGAGCAAGAGGCCCGATTCACCCGCCTCTATGAGACGTACTACCGCAACGTCTTCGGCTACGTCGTGCTGCGGGTCGCGCCCCAGGCGGCCGAGGACGTCACCAACGAAGTGTTCACGATCGCGTGGCGGAAGGTCGATGAGATCCCCGAGCGGGAGCTGCCGTGGCTGCTGGCCGTGGCCAGGAACCTGGCCCGCCAGTCCCATGGCACCGCCGGACATGCGCGCCGCCTGGTCGACCGGCTGGCCGGCCTGACCACCGACGCGGACCTGCACGCCTGGGACGCCGCCGACCACGTCATCGCCCGTGACCAGGCGCTGGCGGCCCTGCGCACCCTGTCCCCCAAAGAGGCCGAAGCGGTCACCTTGACCGCCTGGCACGGGCTCGAGCCCGCCGACGCGGCCCGGGTCGCCGGCTGCTCCCGCGCCGCCTTCACCGTCCGGCTGCACCGCGGACGCCGACGGCTGGCCAGGGCACTGGAGACCTCCCACGAACCCGGCAAGCGAACTCCCGCACGCGCAGCGCACGACCGCATCATCTCGGAGAAGCTGTGAAGCACAACGAACTCGACAGCATGATCAACGCGCTGAAGCCAGCGGTGGTCGATGAACTCGCCAACGCGGCCTATGAACGACGTCCCGACACCTCACTGATCCGTGCGCGCACCGGCACGGCCCCCGTGAGCCGGGGTCTGGTCCCGGGACGCCGGCCGGTCCGGCGGCTGGCCTTCGCCACCGGCGCGACCGCGGTGGTGGCGGCCACGGCGGTGCTGGCCACAGGCGTGCTGTCCGGCGGCCACGACGGTGGTACGGCGGGGAACCGCACCACCGGCCCGAAGGCAGCGATCAACACCCGTGCGTTCCTGCTGGCCAGCGCGGAGACGGCCGCCAAGCAGCCCGCCACCCATGGGACGTGCTGGTACAGCCGGACGCGCATGTGGGATGACCACCTGGCGCCCTTCCAGAAGCCCATCCCGGGCGTCAGCCCGGTCCCCCGGGGCAGCCCGCGCCCGCACGTCAAGCCATCCAGGATTCCCAAGGTCAAGCCCCAGACGTTCCAGGCGCGGGGCGCGAGCAGCGACGAGAGTTGGGCGTGCACCCCGCCGGGCGGGACCGGCATGCGGTTCCGGTCGCGCCTGCCGCTGGACGTTCAGGTCGCCTTCCCCACCAAGAAGGACGAGGCGGCGTGGCGGGCGGCGGGTTCGCCGCCTCTCAACGTCAACGGCTTCACGACGGCGTCCAAGCCGGTCACGACGACGTACAACGGGCGTTCGCATCTGGTGAACCCCGACATCGGCCGCCACGAGATCGAGTGGAAGACCATCCCGAAGCTGCCGACGACCAAGAGCGGACTGGAGGCCTACCTGCGGAAGCTGTGGCGGGAGGACACCAGGGGCAGGACCGATTTCGGGAAGTACGTCTTCGTCAGCGCCGCAGACCTGCTCAGGACTCCGACCACCCCCGGCACGCGCGCGGCGCTCTACCGGATCCTCGCGGACTCCCCGTCCGTCCACGTCACCGGACGGATCACGGATCGAGTGGGCAGGTCCGGCGTGGCCATCTCCGCTCAAGTCAACGACGGCGTGGCCCCCCGGCTGATCGTGGACCCGGTGACCGCCCAGCTCCTCGACTACGAGCTGCCCGGAACCGGCACCCGCAAGAACAGCCCCGACCAGTACATCGCCTACGAGCGCCAGGGCTGGGTGAACGAGATCGGCGCTCTCCCCGCCTCCTGACTCGCCCGCTTGGTCGACCGTTCGATGAGAAAGAGACTCTCTTATGCGTAATGGAAGCATCAACGCTGCTGGAAACCGCGGCGCCCGGGCCGTGCTGGCGGCCGGGGCGGTCACGATGTCGCTCTCGCTGTCGCCCCTGATGGCGGCGTCGGCCGGCGCGACGGCCAAGCCGACCGCGTCCTCGGGCTGGGAACGGGTCGCCGTGCCCGATCTGGGATCGGCGTCCCTTTCCAGCATCACCGCCCCGAGCCGAGATGTCGCCTGGGTAGGGGCCGGCGTGGACAGGCACCAGCCCCAGGGCACGAGCGCCCGGAGCGGACGTTCCGGTCTGCTGGGGCTCCGTACTTATTCACCACGCGACACCGCCTCATGCAGCACCAACGAGACATTCCGTTCGGCCGTGTTGCGTTGGAACGGCGCCAATTGGACACGCGTCACCATTCCCGACGTCGGCGGGGTCGGCTCCATCGCGAGTGCGAGCCCCCGGAATGTGTGGGCCGGCGGCGAATGCGGATCCCTCCACTGGGACGGCCGTTCCTGGACCGCCACGCCATATGCGCTGCTCCCCGGCCAATCAAGCCCCGAGAACGTGGTGTTCTCGTCCGACGGCCGAGCGGACGCCTGGATCATCGAGCGCGAACTCGGAGAAGAAACGATCAAGAACTATGCCGAGCGCTGGGACGGCTCGGCATGGCAGGTGGTATCGCTACCGAAACTCGATGACAACACCATCCTGACCACCATCTCGGTCCTAGGGCCGGATGACACCTGGATGGCAGGAGAGGACGCGGCCGGTCAGGCCTTCTTCCTTCACTGGGACGGTCGTACATGGACGCGGGATGCCGCACCTCAGATCGACCATAAGGAGGCTCGGATCGCCCGGATGCGCGTTCTCGCGCCCAACGACATCTGGGCCACCGGCAACGGCGTCGACCCAGGGTCTGACGGTTGGAACGTCTCCTCCCCTTTGATCATGCATTGGGACGGGCACCGCTGGACGAACACTCCGATCTCGGCAGCGCAGCCCAAGGGCGTCATCTACGACGTGGCCGCCGATCGAGGCCACTTGTGGGCGGCAGGCGACACGTTCAGTTGGGGCCTGCCCTACGAGACGGCCGCCCTGAACTGGACCGGAAGCGAATGGACACCCAGCCCCGCGCCGGTTGCGGGACAAGGGACCCTCAACGCTCTCGCGTCGATCGCCGGAGGCGGACTCTGGGGCGTCGGCTATGTCAACGACACCGACGGCACTCTCACCCCGGTGGTGGTCCGGCACAAATGAGGAATCCCTGAGGGTGCCCGGCCCGGCGGCAGTATGAGCCGGGCCACCGCGTCCGCAGCATGAAAATCAAGAAGCACGCCCGTGTGGAGGGCCGGTGTCATATCTACGGCACCGGCGCTCCGCCCTTTGGTCGGGACGTGCGGGCGGGGGCGGTCAGGCCTCGCTGAAGGCGGGAGCGGGGGCGAGCTCCGTACGCGGTCCGGCTCCCCCGGAGCCGGCGCTGGTGCGCTCGCGGCGGGCGAAGAGCAGTCCGACGCCCGCGCCGACGAGCATGGCGACGACGTGGCCGACGGCCGCGACGTCCAGCCGGTCCAGTCGGTTGAACAGATGCGGTGCCAGGAACGCCAGGCCGACGGCGGCGCCGATGCGCCACCAGCGGCTGGGGATGCGATCGAACAGCCAGTGGCCGTGCCGGGCGGTGCGCATGAGGGGCTCGGCGCCGTACAGGATCGTCGCGACGAGGGCGGAGGCGATCACGTAGGAGGGGCCGACGTCGTCGAGGTACCGCGCCGACGTGGGCATGGCGCCCGTCGAGATCCGCCAGGCGAGCAGCCCCTCGCTGATGAGCGTGCCGACCACCTGGGCGGCACCAACGAGGACGAGCGTCCGTACGTTGCCGAACCGGTGCGCCACGGGGAACAGGCCGACGATGGCGAAGGCCACCCACATCCACGGCGCGGCCTCGGCCACGAAGGCGGAGGCGATCATCGTGCCCAGGGGGTCGTTCCTCAGGTTCGCCAGGTTGGTGGCCGTGTTGGCGACGACCAGGCGCTGCTGTGCCGGCCCCAGACCGTACGCGTAGACGCCGGAAACAGCGCAGAACGCCACGATGAAGAGCATGGGCAGGGGGTAACGCCTGAGGATCGAGTGCACGCGGCACAGACTAGGGGTTGTTTCTGAGAGATTGATGACAACCAGATGATCGTTAGGCGCGTCTTACCGCGCGGACAACCGAGCCTGCCGATCCCGCCTGCCCACGGGGCTGGAGGCCTCCCAGCGCCTTACCTGCGGGATAGCCGGGTTTCACGGTCTCGCCAGTCGACCGAGTCCGCCCGGTGCCCTATCCGCCGGACAGCCCGCGCCTGCCGCTCCCGCCCGCCAACGCGACCGCGAGCCTCCTGGGTGTCCTACCTGCCGGGCAGCCGAGCCTGGCGGAACCGCCGGACGCGGTGGGAGGTCCGGCCGACCGCGGTCGTGACCTCGACGGAGCGGAACCTCCCGGGCACCTCCGCCACCCAGAACGCCCCCGCGATCGTCACGGCGGTGGCCTTCAGCGCGGACCTTCCGGCGTGGAACTCCACGAGCACCTCACCGCCGGGCGGCAGCTCGCCCCAGGCGACGGACCAGCCCCTGCCGCGTACCGCGCCGCGGATCAGCGCGGTGTCGGCGCCGCGAGCCACGGCCACGTCGATGAGCCCGTCGCCGGTGTGCACCTCGAGGGCGGGACGCCGGCGGCTGCCGCGGCCGACGCGCAGCTCCCAGCCGCTCGCGGGCAACGGTGTCGCGGGGAACGCCATCGCGTGGGACATGGTCGACCTCTTTTCCGAAAACGGGTACGGGCGGCGTCGCGCCGCCCGTACCCGGGTGACACTCAGATCGCGACGCCGCCTTCGACCGGCGACTCGCCGCGTCGTACGAGGAGGGCGGCGAGCGCGGCCACGAGCGCGACGCCCGCGGCGACCGTCATGGAGGTCTGGAAACCGTCCATGAAGGCGAGGTGGCTACCGGTGGTGATGGCCTTGGCGACCGGTCCGGGCGCGCCCGCCGGGACCGGCGCGACGCCCTGGGCGATGTAGTCCTTGGCCGTGGTGAGCTGGTGGGCCGCCGGCGCGGGCAGTCCCGCTCCGGTCAGCCGGTCGATCAGGACGCTTCCGACGCGGCTGGACAGGATCGTGCCGAGGACCGACGTGCCGAGCACGCCGCCGACCTGGAACGCGGTCTGCTGCAGGCCGCCCGCGACCCCGGCCAGGTGCACGGGGGCGTTGGCGACGATCGCCTCGGTGCCGGCGGTGAGGATGAACCCGAACGCCAGGCCCATGAGCACGAACCACGGCCAGATCTGGTTGTACGAGGCGTCGACCCCGATCCGGGACAGGCCGAACAGGGCGCCGGCGGTGAAGACCATGCCGAGGCCGAGCGGCACGCGCGGCCCGAAGCGCTGCGTCAGTGCCCCGCCCAGCGGCGAGGACACGATGAAGATCGCGGTCATCGGCAGCATCCGGACGCCCGCCTGCACCGGGGTCATGCCGTGCACCTGCTGCAGGTACAGCGTGATGAAGAAGATGGTCCCGAAGAGGGCGAAGGCGCCGAGGACGATGAGGCCGGTCGCGGCCGACAGCGACGCCGAGCGGAACAGGCTCATCGGCAGGATCGGGTGCGGGGTCCGCAGTTCCCAGATCACGAAGCCGGCGATCAGAACCGCGAACGCGGCGAACGACAAGAGCGGCACCTGGTCGCCGAAGCCGTACGTCCCGGCCTTGATCAGGCCCCACACCAGGGCGAACAGCGCGCCCGACAGCAGGATGACCCCCACGATGTCGAACGAGCCGGCGGCTTCCTCGTCGCGGGACTCGCGGATCACCCACAGGCCGACCAGCAGGGCCACCAGGCCGAGCGGTGCGTTGAGGAAGAAGACCGACTCCCAGTTGACGTGCTGAACGAGCAGGCCGCCGACGATCGGGCCACCGGCGATGGAGATGCCGACGGTGGCGCCCCAGATTCCGATCGCGGCGTTGAGCCGTTCGGCCGGGAAGGTGTTGCGGAGGATCGCCAGGCTGGCGGGCTGCAGCAGCGCGCCGGCGAAGCCCTGGACGACACGCCAGAAGATCACCATGCCGATGCCGCCGGACACGCCGACCATCACGGACGCGGCGGCGAAGCCGATCACTCCGATGAGGAAGGTGCGTTTACGGCCGAACCGGTCGGCGATCTTGCCGGCCGGGATCAGGGTCACGGCGAGCGCGAGCAGGTAGCCGTTGGTGACCCACTGCAGACCGGTCAGGTCGGCGTGCAGGTCCTTGGCGATGGCCGGGTTGGCGATCGACACGACCGTCGCGTCGAGGCCGACCATCATGACGCCGAGCGCGACCGCGAGCAGCGTCAGCCAGGGATGGCCGTGCCCGGGACGGGCCGGCCTTTCACGCGCCCCCGGACGGGACGCGAGTGTCGCTTGGGACATGAACTTGCCTCCGAGAGATTCGCGTGAGGCCCCAAACTGTCATGCTGTGACACTTGTCGTCAAGCGACGAACGTCTCCGTATGACGACTGTCACAAGATGAAGGAACTATTGGCCGGAGCGTCCAACGTCGGCTACCATCCGGGCATGGAGGCGACCACTGCTGTTCAGGGCTGCATACCTACGGCCGGTCGGCGGGAGCGCAAGAAGCAGCGCACCCGCGAGGCCCTCGTGGACAGCGCGTTCCGGCTCTTCTCGGAGAAGGGCTTCGAGGCCACGACCGTCGAGGAGATCGCCGACGCGGTCGACGTGTCCTCCCGGACGTTCTTCCGTTACTTCGCTTCCAAGGAGGACGTCCTCAACACGTTCCAGGAGGAGCAGTTCGCCGCCGTGAGCGAGGCGTTCACCGCCCGGCCCGCCGACGAGCCGGTGATCACCGCGATCCGCCACGCCGCGGTCGACATCATCCGCGCCTGCGAGGATGGCGAGTCCGGCTTCGACCCCGAGCGGTTCGGCTGCATCCGGCAGCTGATGGAGTCCAGCCCCGCCGTGTTCGGCAGCAGCCTCGAGCACGGCCAGAAGAAGCACGCGGAGATGACCCGCCTCGTCGCCGCGCGCATGGGGGTCGACCCCGACACCGACCTGCGCCCGCACGTGGCCGCGAGCGCGGTCAACTCCGTGTTCCACACCGCGTTCGAGCTGCTCAGCTCCGGCACGGTGAGCGCCGAGCGGTTCTCCGACGTGCTGTCGGAGCTGCTGCGCCTCGCCGAGGACGGCATCAACTACCCCGCCGCGGCCCCCGCCGACCGGTAACGCCGCCAAGAGACCGCGGGGCCGCATCAGCGGCGACACCCGTCGGGAAACGCCGCGAACCCCAAAACGGGCTTAGGGCTGGCCATTTAACCCTCCGATGATCCAAAATCCCCGTTTGGACGACTGATCCGGTTTTCGGCCCTCCCCTGGCCTGATTCCGGACCCCACACGGGTCACCGGCACTCCCCCGGCCGGATTTTGGAGAACGCCGCGATGGGCACAGCCCCCGAGATCGACGCGACCGCACCCGTCCCCGGAGTCCGCGGTGTCTCCCTCGTCGCGCTGGCGAAGGACCCCTTCGGATACTGCATGAAGGCCGCGCAGCAGGGCGACGGTCTCGTACGGCTCGGCGCCGGACCGGTCCGCGCCTACCTCGTCAGCCACCCGGACTACGTGCGGCACATCCTGGTCGGCAACGCTGCCAACTACATCAAGGGCAGCATCATGGACGGCATCCGCCTCGCCCTCGGCAACGGCCTGTTCACCAGCGACGGCGACTTCTGGCGGCGGCAGCGGCGGCTCATGCAGCCCGCCTTCCACAACCGGCGGATCCAGCGGATGGCCGAGACCGTCGTCGAGGCGACGGACGCCTCCATGGCGAGCTGGGCCCCGGCGGTCGCGAACGGCACGCCCATCGACATCCTCCGCGAGTCCGTCCAGATCAACATCACGATCATCCTGAAGACGCTCTTCGGCACCGACATCGACGACAAACGCTCCACCCGCCTGCACGACCTGACGGACCAGGTGTTCGCCGGGATGACCCGGCGGGTGTGGACGTTCTTCGTGCCGTCCTGGCTGCCGACCCCCGGCGCTTCGGCGTACGGACGCGCGATCGAGGCGCTCGACCAGGAGATCTACGCCCTCATCGCCGCCCGGCGGGCCGCCCTGGCCGACGGCGACGCCGGAGAGGACCTCCTGAGCGCGCTGATCCAGGCCGAGGACGCCGAGACCGGCGAGCGGATGAGCGACCGCCAGCTCCGCGACGAGGTCTTCACCATCTTCATCGCCGGGTACGAGTCGACCGCGACCGGCGTCGCGTGGGCCTGGCACCTGCTGACGGGGCATCCGGAGGCCGCCGCCCGGCTCCGCGAGGAGGTCGACCGCGTCCTCGACGGCCGGCGACCCGGCTACGACGACCTGGCCGAGCTCACGTACACCCGGCAGGTCGTCAGCGAGACGTTCCGGCTCTACCCGGCGTTCCCGATGTACTTCCGCGGCTCCGTCGAGGACGACGTCGTGGGCCCGTACGCGATCCCCGGCGGCGCGAACATCATCATCAGCCCGTACGCCACCCACCACGACCCGCGCCACTGGGACGACCCGGAGACCTTCGACCCCGACCGCTTCACCCCGGAGCGCTACGACGCACGCGCCCGCGACGCGTACTACCCGTTCGGCAAGGGCCAGCGCATGTGCATCGGGGAGCCGATGTCGCTCACCATCGCCCAGCTCCTCATCGCGACGATCGCCCAGGCGTACGAGGTGCGGGCCGTACCGGGCGCCCAGGTCACCGGCCGCTACGCGATGACCTACCAGCCGAAGAACGGCCTCCCGGTCGTCCTCACCCCACGCGGCTGACCGCGAGCCGGGGCGGCGCGTCGGCCCGAGGTCGCGGCCGCCCGCCTCATCAGGCCTACGACGGCGCCCGGAGTCCGCTTCCGGGCACGTCCCGTACGCGGCGGTCCAGCAGCGCGAGGAGTGCGCACATGACGACGCCGGCGGCGGTCAGGCCGACCCCGTTGGCGACGGTGTGCGTATTGGCGGCGAGGCCGAAGACCGTGTGGGCGACCAGCGCGCCGATCGCCGCGGCGAGCAGGTGGCGTCGCGACCATGCGGCCGCGGCGCTCCATCGCCGGATGACGGACCACGCCGCGACGGCCACGACGGCGCCCACGACCATCGGCACCAGAGTCCAGCCGCCGTGCGTGAAGGCGGGCCGGTGGGCGCCGCCGAAGGGGTACAGCAGCCCGAGGTAGAGCAGCGTGGCGACGCCGCAGGCCGTCGCGACCGTGACCGGCGACGGCACCAGTGCTCCGGTCTGGGAACGCGCCGGGCGTCCGGACCTGGGGAGCAGCCACAGCGCCGCCACGGACAGCACGGCGATGAGCGCGACGATGACCAGGAGGGCCACGGTCGGCACGTCGTAGCCGGGGTCCTCCTTCGGCGGCACCGAGGCCCGCAGCATCAGTACGCCCAGGAGCGCCACGACCCCGGCGCCGATCAGACCGCGACGGCGCAGGAACGGCCGGTGCGCGAGGCCGGGAAAGATGAGATCGACCAGGACGATCGGGATCGTGACGCTGAACACGGCGTGATACGCCAGGTTGAGTTCGGCGTACGCGGTGTTGATCCCGAACGGGCGCGGAGCCCACCGTGCGACGTGGTAGATGTGCGGGCTGGTCAGAGCCTGCAGGGCGACGCCCTCTTCGATCAGCCCGTAGACGAGCCCCATGAGGAGCGTGGAGCCGGGGCCGCCGCCGGTTCTGCGGAGCAGTTCCCGGATCGTCAGCACGCCGAAGCCGTAGATCGGGATGTACAGGAGGATCAGCCACGCCATGGCGATCGGCGTGGCGCCCAGGGTGAACTCGGCGACGAGCGGGGTGATGACCACCAGGCTCAGCGCCGCTCGCCGGCCGCGGGGCGGACGGCCGCCGCGCGACCGCTCCGCCACCGCCGTCTGGCCGCCGGCCGTGGATGACGGCCTTCTCCGGGACAGGTTCATCACCTGGCCACCGCCGTCTCGTCCCTGGTGATGCGCGTGCCCGTCATGGTCATCGTCCCTCCCGGTGGTGCGTCGATTCGCTCTGACCGGGACGCTAGAGAGGGCAGGGTGCGCGGGAGTACGCCCGAAGGTTGCCATCGCGGACCAGGAGTTGCGGATCCCCGGCTATTCGCCGTCCGGAGGGATCAGTCCGGCCTGCTGGGCGAGCAGCCCGGCCTTGGCACGGTTGGGGAGCCGCAGCTTGCCGAGCAGTCGGGAGATGTAACTCTTCACGGTGGCCTCGGAGAGGAAGAGCCGGGCCGCGATCTCACCGTTGCTCAGCCCGAGCCCCAGGCAGCGCACGATGTCACGCTCGCGCTCGGTGAGACCTGCGATTCGCGAGATCGCCTCCTGCCGGGAGGCGGCGGCCGTCTCGGTCCGTTCGATGAGCCGCCGCATCGCCACGGGCGACAGCACGGCGTTCCCGTCGGCCGCGACGCGGATGAGGCGGAGCAGGTCCTCGGGCGGCGTCGACTTGACGAGGAACCCCTGGGCCCCGACCTGCAAGGCCCGTACGACGTTGGCGTCCGAGTCGAAGGTGGTGAGCGCGATCACCGCGGGCGGGTCCGGTTGGCGGACGATCTGTTCGGTGGCCGTGATGCCGTCGACCGCCGGCATCCGGAGGTCCATCAGGACGACGTCCGGGGACAGCCGCAACGCGATCTCGACGGCCTCCGCGCCGTCCTCGGCGGTGCCCACCACCGTGATCTCCGGGTCGGTCTCCAGGATGGTCGTCAGGTGGCGACGCACGATCGGGTCGTCATCGACGATGAGCACCGCGATCACGTGTCACCTCCCGGCCGCGCCGGGGCGCCGGCCCCGATGTCCGGCAGCGAGGCCGTCACCTGCCAGCCTCCCGATGACAGCTTCCCGGCGGAGAACTCTCCCCCGATGAGCTCGACACGGCGTCGCAGGCCGACCAGCCCCAGTCCGGATCCGCTGCCGGCCAGTGACGGATTGCGGTGCCGCTCATCACCGCCGGAATCGCGGATGGAAACGATCGTGGCCTGTCCGCCATAGTCGATCCCCACATGTACGGAGGAGCCGGGAGCGTGTTTGCGGGCGTTGGAGAGGGACTCCTGGACCACGCGTACGGCGGTGCGCGCGATCGCCGTCGTCATCGGCCGCCGCACGCCTCGGAGCTCGAGCGTCACCGTGCCACCGGATTCACACGCCGCCCGGACCAGGTCGCCGATCTCCTCCGCCGGGTCGGACGTATCGGACGGCCGCGGGGCCGGCTCGGGGCTGCGCCGTCCGTCGCCGTGCAGCACCCCGATCAGCTCGCGTAGCTCACCGAGCGCCTTCTCGCCCGCGGCCCGGATCTGCTCGGCGGACGTCCGTATGTGCGTGCTCTCGCCGGTCAGTTTCAGCGCTCCCGCGTGCAGGACCATCTCCGTCACATGATGCGTCACGACGTCGTGCATCTCCGTGGCGAGCCGCCGGCGTTCGGCGGCCACGGCCTGCTCGGCGAGCAGGTGCTGCTCACGCTCGGCCGCGGCCAGGCTCGCCCGCAGCGAGGCCATCAGCTGCACCCGCGCCCGGGCGGAGTAGGCCAGCGCCGCGGGGATCAGCGTGGCCGCGATCCCCGTCGGGGTGGCCAGCGCGCTCGGCTGCCACGGTTGGGCGCCGAGCAGCGCGAACGCGACCGTGAACGACAACGCCTCACGGACCGGCCGCACCGTCATGATCACCCAGATGATCACGATCGCGCAGGTCGGGACGACGATCCTCGCCAGCGGATGGGCCGGCGTCAGCGTTCCGGGCGCGACGAGCTCCCCGACCGCTCGCGCGGCGGACACCCCCAAGGCGATCGAGGCCACGGCGCGCGGATACCGGATCAGCCAGAGAAGGCTGAGGTCGGCGACGAGGCTGAGGCCCAGCCCCGCCGCCGGGCCCAGAACCCCGTCGGTCCGCTGACCGAGCACGTACAGCAGCACGTCGAAGCCTGAGAAGACCAGGGCAGAGGCGACGGCCATCACGTACGCGGTACGGGCCGTGAACCTGCTCGCCGCGTCCATGGCCCCATCCCACACCATGGCGATCGATCCAAGCGCCGAGTCCGGGCCGGCCGCGACCTCCGAACGTTGCCACCGAGTCGCCAAAGGTTGCGCTTCCTTCGTCCGAGGGGGCGTCCCGCGCGGCTCCGGAGGACTTCGACCCCGATGATGGTTCGCGCGGTCCCCGCATGCATGAAAGGCCGCTCCGTCCGTACCTGAATACGGCCGCGCCGTGCGGCCCGTTCCGGCGGAGGGCCCGGGGAACGGTCCAGGATCGCCATTACGGGGTCAGCGACCCGGAGCGTCATGGACGCCCCAGGGAATCCATTCTGGAAGAGGATGTTTAATGTGCGCCGTAACCAGTCGCCCCCGGCTACACGTCGACTACCGAGAGCATTGATTACCAAAGGTGAATTTTCAAGTAATGTTATCTGTTGACGTCCTGTCAGAGCGCCAATATCATTCGTTCACCAGAGATGACCCCGCCATAGCGGAGCACCTACCGGTCGTCCATCGGTCACCCTCTCCGCTTCACTTCCCAATACGGAAGACGCGGACCCACATTTTTCATCAAGGGGCTTCGCCATGCTCAAGAACGCGACGATCGGCGGTGCGGCCGCAGCGATTATGATTTCTCTCGCGCCGGCTTCCCACGCTTCGGACACCGCGCCTCCGACAGATCCGATCACCGTTGACGTTAAGACCGTCAACGGTTCCGGCTGCCCGCAGGGAACGGCCACGGTGACCGAGCTCTCCGACAATACGGGGTTCACCGTGAAGTACAGCGACTACGTGGCCGAGGCCGGAGCCGGTGCCGGGTCGACCGACTTCCGAAAGAACTGCCAGCTCAGCCTCCTCGTACACGTGCCCCAAGGGTTCACGTACGCGATCGCCCAGGCCGACTACGCCGGTAACGCCCATCTCCAAGCCGGCGCGACGGGCCTGGAACAGGCGAACTACTACTTCCAGGGGAACTCCGAGACAGTGGCGGTCGGCCACCCGCTCAGCGGCCCGTACGACGGCGCATGGCACAACACCGACCGGGCCGATACGGCGACGCTGGTGTACAAGCCCTGCGGCGTGGACCGAATTCTCAATGTGAACACGGAACTGCGGGTCTCGACCGGCGACTCCGACGCCGCGAATACGTCCAGCTATATGGCCATGAACACCACACAGGGCGGAGTGAACACCATCTACCGCTTCCAGTGGAAGCGTTGTTCTTGAGTTCGGCAACGTTCGTACCCCATAGAAGGGACCCGTCCATGCGCAGATTAGTGGTCGCCGCCGCGGCGATCGTGGCGTTCTTCGCCACGACCGCCGCTCCCGGGCACGCTTCCCTGCCCACCAACCCACCCCCCGACAAGATCGTCATCGATATCGCGACGGTCAACGGCTCAGGCTGCCCGGCCGGGACGGCGGCGGTGGCCGTTTCTCCCGATAACACGGCCTTCACCGTCACCTACAGCGATTACCTGGCCCAGGTCGGCGTCGGCGCATCGTCGACCGATTTCCGGAAGAACTGCCAGCTCAATCTGGCCGTGCACGTCCCCCAGGGATTCACGTACGCGATCGCCGAGGCCGACTATCGCGGGTTCGCCCACCTCGAAAAGGGCGCCAGTGGCGTCGAGAAGGCGAACTACTACTTCCAGGGCCATTCGCAGACCACGGCCATCAGCCACACCCTCAACGGCGCGTACGACGACAACTGGCAGAACACCGACACGACCGACGTGGCGCAGCTGGTGTACCTGCCGTGCGGCGAGTCACGGAACTTCAACATCAACACCGAGCTGCGGGTGAGCGCCGGCACCTCGGACCCGACGAAGACCACCAGCTTCATGGCGATGGACTCGACGGACGGCAGCATCACGACCACCTACCACTGGGCCTGGAAGACCTGCCCCTGACCCGATCGGCGATATGACGGCGGCCCGGCCATCTCGGTGGCCGGGCCGCTGTCTTCACCGCGCGTCGTTATATCGAAGGCGTGTTATACAAGGCCGATGAAGGAGCTGCGTCCTGAGGTGGTCCGCCCGGAGATGCTCAGACGCCGCGTGGATCCCACCCGTTATCGGGGTCTGGTCCGGCCGGACAAGACCGTCAAGTGGACGAAGGACCAGCTGGAACAGGTCGAACGGTTGCGCGGGCAGTCCTCGGAAGCATGGCCCAGGCCGACCGCATTGCCAAAGTCGCTGGGCGAACTCGGCGAATTGCTGACGACGTTGGGATGGGAAGACCTCGCCGCGCTGGCACATCGCGAAGAGCTGATGATATATCGCGAGATGGATGCCGCCCGACCAGGCGTTTTCACCAACGAGATCCGCCGCGCCCTGGCCGTGCTGTTCAGTAATCTCATAGACGCCAGGCGCTACGACGAGGCACTCGAAGTCGTCAACGAACAGTTGCGGCTGTCGAGCACCGACCGATCCTCGGGCGTAGCGGCTCGGGATGCCGAGTATTGGCGGATGGTGTACTGGCGGGCGAAGATCCTTGCCAGGCTCGGCCGCCGCGACGAGGCCGCGCAGTCCACGGCCGTGGCGGTGAACGAGGTCCGTGGACCGCTCGGGCGCCTTGGGGACGCTTCGGCGAACCTTGAGCTCAGCCACGTATTGGCACTCCATGCGGATCAGCTTGACAGTGCCGGCCGCGTCGCCGAGGCCGCCGATATGACCGCCGAAGTCGTGGCGTACTGGCGCGAGCGTCCCGACTCGACGGACACGTTCGCATCGATGGTCGACCTGCTCAGCGAGCGCCTGGTCCGGAGCGAGCGGGCCGAAGAGGCAGGCGTGTGCCTCACCGAGGCCATCGAAGAGATCCGGCACCGCGAAGATCGCCTCACGCTGGCACGTATCTGGCACAGTTTCAGCGCCCGCCTGCTCTCGCTGGGCCTGCCGAACGAAGCCTTGGCCGCCATTGAGCAAGCGGTCAACATCCACCGCGAGAGCGTGCGCCGGTTCCGAGAAGGACACCGACAGCTGGAGGCGGTGGACGAGTGGGACTGGTACGACGACCAGCGGTACGACGAGGACCCACACGAGAATCGGCGCCGAGAACTGGAATCCTCGCTGGAAGCCGTCCACAAGGCCGAGCGTGATCTGCACGACGAATTGCTCAATCTGAGTGCCTGCCTACGCCGGCTCGACCGCGTCGACGAAGCGACGGCGGCGAGCGCGAAGGCCGCCACGATCTCTAAAGCACACGCCGTGTACAGCAGCCGTCCGCGTGATTCACAGTAGTCGCCGTGCGGGGCCGACATGCCTGTGCCGATCGTCGTGCTCTGCCTCGAAGACGACCCACGCCGGTTCACCGAGCTACGCCGCCCGCGCCTGGAGCAAGGAGCGCCTCCCCACCCTGCTCGAAGCCCGCCGAACGTACGAGTCGGCGCCCCGCCCGGCGCTATTGAAGCGCGCAGGGACGTGAACGACGAGGAGGCGGCCCTCGCCGACGCGACGACGGCCGCCTCGCCGAAGGCGGCCTCGCCGAAGGCGGCGCACGATGGCCGAAGCGATCAGGCCATGGCACCCGGACCACGGCAGGCTCAGGAACGCGCCTTCGCCTCGGCCTGCTCCAGCCACTCGAGGTACCACGTCCCGAACGTCACGCGATCCCCCTCGTCACGGCCGGAGGCGCTGCCGGTCAGCGGGAAGAGGTCCTCATCGTCGACGCGGTGATCGGCCCAGATGTTCCCCCGCTCCGGCCCGCTGACGACCAGCCATTCGCGTCGCGCGCAGCCCAGGTGACACAGGCAGATGGCACCCGCGGTCCGCGCCTCGTCCCACAGCACCGCGACCGAGCGTTCCTCCCACGCCTCGTACGCGGCGTCGAAATCCTCGATGTCCGCGAAATTCTCCTCTTCCGGCTGCTCGGCCAGGAGGGCTTCGAGCACGGCCGGATCCGGCCCCTGGATGGGGAACGGCTCGGCGAGCCTGGCCGGGGCTGCGAGATCCGCACCGTCACCGACCCAGTGCCACCGCCCCTCGCCGGTACGCCGAAGAGGGAACACCCCGTACGCGGGCCCGGCACCGCCGCCCCCGACGTTGAGCAGGAATTGCCGATAGTCGTCCGGCAGGGTGACGCCGAGCTGCGACTCGAGCTCGGCGAGCTCATCGGGGCGAAGCGCGGGCTCCAGTTCGAAACGGTGCCCGTGATAGCCGAAAACGCCGGAGGCACCCGGCATGCGGGCGAGGTCGGTCACCCTGCGGCGCACGTCCTCCCAGTCGGTCTTGTTCACCCGGCGGAGCCTACGACACCGGCCCGACGTTCGAGATCGGCGCCACCGCGGACGACCTGCCGGAGTAGGGATGCGACGTCCTGGTACAGCTTCGGATCACGGACAGGATGACGATGAACAGCAGCACGAGGAGCAGTGCGATGAAACGGCGGATCCTCGAAGCCTTCGCGGGCCCGGCGGCCGATCGCAGCCGCCGTATGGAGGACCGGCGCGGTGTCGTCTTCGGCACCGGCTCCGGTTCGGCGGTGTACCAGCGCGGCAGGGTGGCCTCCGGCGGATACTGCGCCGCGACCGCCTCCACCAGCTCCTTGCGGCACGCGTCGCATCCCCGAAGGTGCTCGACGACCTCGGCGGTCTCGCCGTTGGTGAGCTCGAACGACAGCAGCCGGGGCAGATCTGCGGCGAAATGCTCGATCGACTCCGCCCGAGCCCCCTCGTCGATCCCCACCCCGGCAGAATACGGCCGCCCTCAGGAGCCCGTACGCCGGACGTCCGCGGTCACCTCGACGCAGTCGCCGCCGTTTCCGGCGCTACGGCTGCTCTTCCGCCAAGTGACGTTCGCGATCTCCATAATCCGCCCTAATTAGTAATTTTGGTCAGTCCGCAGTGATCTCGACGACGGCCAACTCGACGCACTGCCCGCCGTTTCCCGCGCTGCGGCTGCTCTTCCGCCAGGTGACGTCCGTCATGTCCATCGTTCCTCCAGAATCCGGCGGATCAAGTCGCGGGACATCTCCACCGGGAGCGCCCGCGAGCGAATTTCATCGTACGTATCCGAGAGTAGACGAATATCGCCTGATTCGCTGGTCGTGATTCCGCGCAAGGCCGTTTCCACGTACGCCAGTTCGGTGCGGTCCGGAAGGGTGGCGAGGACGAATGCCCCGGCGCTGTCGACTGGGCGGAGCGGACCGGGGACGACCTGGACGGAGATACGCGGGGACGAGAGCGCGAGCAGGCGCTCGAGCTGCCCGCGCATAACGTCGCGGTCGCCGACCTCGTTGCACAGCACGCCCTCGGCCAGCAGCGCGGATATGCGGGGCGGCGGCGGATCCTCTCGGGAGAGGATCGCTTGCCGCTTCATTCGCGCGGCGGTGGCGGCCTTGTCACCGCCGAGAAGGGCCGAGGCGTAGTCCTCGGTCTGCAGGAGTCCGTCGACGACCAGGCACTGGTACGCCTCGAGAGAGACGGCATCGACCTCGACGGTCGGCCAGTCGAACCAGACGGGGAAGGCCGCGTCGAGGACGAGTTCGTCCCAGAGCGTGGGCAGCGTTCCCTTCGTGTCGAAGAGCTCGTCGAGCTTGACGGCGATGGACCGATCGCAGCGCGTCTCGCCGCGCTCGATCTTGCCGATATGTGAGCCGCAGATGGGGATCTTCTCCCCGAGCTGATCCTGCGACAGGCCGGTGGCGGAGCGATATCCGCGTACCACCGAGCCGAACACTTTGAGCGTTCCCGGTCGTTCCTTTCCGGCCACCGTCACCACTCCTCACTCGTCTCGCGACTGTTCGCGACTCGTGTCACCGACGTCGGCATGTTTCGCCCCTGGATCCGGCAGTCGTCACCAACGGCGTCGATATCCACGGACCATGTGACCACATGTCATCACGCGAATACAGCGAGTTTCAGCGAAAGGACGTTCGATGGACACGGCAAATCAGGAGAAATGGACTCCACCCCCACGACTCACCCTTGAAATGCACGCATGCGCCGAGAATGTCTACTTGGTGCGTAACCTCGTCGACCAGGCCGCCGAGTCCTGGGACCTGTCGAGCAACGTCCGCCACCTCGGCCGCCTCATCCTGACCGAGCTCACGACGAACGCCTGCCGGCTCTACCCCGGCAAGGTCATCCTCATGTGGGTCGCGACGCCTCGCCACCGCGTCGGCGAGGTCGGCGTGTGGGACCCCGACAGCGCCAACCTGCCGCGAATCATCGACGCCGACCAGGCCGCCGAGACGGGGCGCGGCCTGTTCCTCATCAACGAGCTCACCGGCGGCCGCCTCGGCTGGTATCCCTCCCCCCGATCCGGCAAGGTCGTCTGGGCCCGCTTCGGACCGTGAGTCGCTGGTGCTGACGGTTCACGTCGACCGGCCAGGCCGTGGCGGGGGCCCGCCTGCGGACGGGCTAGGAACTGAGTAGGTCCAGCGAGAAGCCGGCGATGAACAACCAGAACGCGATCCACCGCAGCACATGTCCGGGCTTGGCCCGATCCAGCACCCGGACCATGAACTCGCTCACCAGGCGCACCGGGGTGTACAGCAGAAAAAGCCATGAGCTGAGCAACCGGTCCCGGATCCGGGACGGTTGGAGCACCGTGATGCAAAGGAGCGCGAGCACACCGAACAAGATCATCACGGGCCGTGCCCACCTCACCAACACGATGCATACGCACATTCCCCCCGCCAGGCCAATGGCCAGCAGAGCCTGGACGTTCGTCATGCGATCGCCGCGAGCCACGAGCAGCTGGGCCTCCTCCGGGTTCAGGTGGGCGAGCATGAATGCACGCACCCGCTCGCGGAGCGCAGCCGCCGAGTCCTCCAGCCTGCCCTTGTGCTCGGCCAGGAACTCCGCCCGGAGTTCCTGGTACGCGGTGACTGTGAACGGGGCATCGGCCGGTACGCTCTCGCGCTCCGACGCCGACCCCACGGCCAAGCTCCTACCCATCGGACCGGGGACCTCGGAAACGGAAACGATGTTGTCGGACAGCCACTGCTCGAGCCTGACGAGCCGGTTCGCCGCCTGCCGTTCCTTTGCTTCGGCGCGAAGCGCCGCCAGCCGGTCCCGGGCGTGGACGCCCTTCGCCCTCAGCCGCTCCGGCTCCACCAGGTCAAGCACCACCGCGAGCCCCGCGACGAACTGCAGGAGCTTGCCGACACGACCCCACCACAGCATGGGGACGCCGTACAGAGTGAGAGTGGTGGTCTGACGGCCGGACCACCAAGCCCTCCACACCGCTCCGAAACCGCCGTACGACGCCGCGACGATCAGTCCGGCAACGGCCGCCAACACCGCGACCCGGACCCAATGACGTCTTCGGCCACCGAGCTTCCCCACCCGCATCTCCCGCTGTCCGCTATGGATGACCACGAATACGACGTGGCCCCCCAAGGCTCAGTTCCTGATAGATCAGCCATCATGAACGCCACGGCAAGAATCGCGCTGGATGGACTGGAGACGGTCAGCTGGGCTGAACTCCACCACGCGTATGGCTCGGCCGCAGATGTCCCCGGCCAGCTCACAGCACTACTGTCAGCAGACGCCGAGGAACGTCACCAGGCTTACGCCCAGCTGTACGGGAACGTCTACCACCAAGGAACCCGCTGGCAGGCGAGCCGCCATGTCGTTCCGTTCCTGACCGAATTGGCGGACGATCCGGCAACGCCGGACCGGGCGGCGGTGGTCGACCTGCTCCGCGTCGTTGCCCTCGGAGACCGCGACGACACCCATCTGCCCTTCGAGCCCGACCGGGAGTTCGCCCAGGCCAAGAACGTGACCGACACCGACGTCGCAACGGTCGTGGATTGGCTTTACGGCGACGATGGAGACGGCGGCGAAACCGAAGAGAGCGATACGGTCGCGGTGTCCTGGGACCGTGACGCCTATCTCGCGGCAGCTGCGATCAGCGACAGGTTCGCCGCCTGGACCAGTGATCCTGACCCGATGATCGCAGCAGGAGCAGCTGAGCTGCTGGCCTGGTTTCCCGCCACCCGCCCCGTGGTCTCGCGGCTGCTGGAGATTCCCGAGACCGAGACACACCGGGTAGCACGCGCGAGCGCCAATCTCAGCCTCGGCTATCTCGCCCCAGACGAACCGGCGATCGACAACCGATTGACAGCCCTGCTCGCCGCCGAGCCCTTCGGTGTTCAGCTCACCGCAGCCGTCGCTCTAGCGCTCCGGCTCGGCGATCAGCTACCCGATGCCGGATTGCAGCTACTCGCCGAGGCACACGACCATGCCGATGAAATCAACGCAGCCGATTTCCCGATCCCCTGGAACCGATCACTTCTCGGATTCGCCGCCCTGGCGCTCTACCGGATCGGCCTATCCCCGTAGCTCAAGTTCAAGGCGGGAACCTGAACGGTACGGCGCTGCCTGACAGCCGAGAGCCAGGCATCACTCCTGCTCGGTGGCCGAGCGGTCGCCGATGGCGTCTCGCAGGCAACCGGCGGTCAGGCAGTGATCGGGCGCACCGCAACCGTCGCAGAGTTCCTCGTCGGCCTGGGTCTCTTCGGCAGAGCCCGGAACGAGCCACCCGGGAAGGCCCGAGAAGTCCGCGCCGTCGCCGAGCAGCTTCGCCCACACCTCGTCGTACGAGAGGTCGAGGAAGGGCAGGGCATCGAGGCCGGCGCTGATCGCCTGGTTGGCCTGCCGCGCGAGTTCGGTCACCACGGAGTTGAGGACGAGTTGCCCGGCGGAGGTGTGATGGCCGCCGGCGGCAATCGCCTCGATGAGCGGTTCGAGCAGGGCATGCTGAACGCGGAACGACTCCGCGTTGTTGCGCATCAGGAGAACGGCCAGCACGCGAGGATCCGGCAGGTCCGGAGTCTGGACCTCCGCGACCGTACCGCCGTCGTCGGTCAGGTTGTAGTCGGCCTGGGTCATCCAGTAGTGGCAGTACACGCACTGCCCGCGCTCCGGCGGGTTTCCGCGCAGCACACATATGCCGTGGCACCGCGGACATGGCCCCTCGTCGAAAACGGGCCCGGTTCCGGCGCCGCAGGCGGGACAGGCGTCCATGTCCCCGATGCGCGTCCACCCCTCCGGCGCACCGGTCGCCGTGACTCGCGGATAGAAGGTCAGTGCCCGGCATCCGCTCGTGTCACAGACAGTGGCGTCTCGACGGCTCAACGCTCGATCTCCTTAACAGTCGGCTGTCACGCGAGGGGATCAGCTTCTCGCGTTGCCCTGACAGCGAAGATCGGGCCATCTCCATCAGACCCCGCACAAGGTGTCGCGGGCACACCCTTGAGCGGCAATAGACGAAAGAAACGAAACAAGGGAGCGCTCCGGCCGCAAAGGACCACCGGTCAGCGTAGGCGACGTGCTGGACGCACTCGCAAAACGGTACGCCATGACCACTGCGGTCCATATCATGCAGCAGGTTCGCTAATGGCCAATCCCCCCAGTTTCCGCCGGTGTGGAACTGACCAATCCCGCCTCGGTCCGCGTACTGGAAAGTGCGTTTCCAGCAGAAGGATTCAGCCGCCCGGGCACGGGCATGGCCCTCCGCTGTAACACGCACAGTGGCTCTTCTGAGGCGAGGGGGTGTGGCTCTTCCGGGGCGAAGGCGTATGACTCTTCTCCGGCGAGGGAGCGTTCAACGGTGATGTCGACGAGATCGCCGGCACCTCCCGGGCGGTCCGGGCGACCGTGACGACGCCCAGCCAGACGCCCGGATGCACGAGTGTCAGCGCCAGGAACATGGCTCCCACCCACCTGCGCCTCGCATAGGCGCATGCCACTGCGGTAAGAAGCGCGAAAACGCCGGCGAACGCTGCGGCGCCGGGAGCCGTCCAACCACGGGCGAAGTCCTTGCCGACCGCCACGGCCAGCACGAACGTGACCGTGCCGGCGACATAGAGACAGGCCAGGAATGAGATCACGACGCCGGCACGCCCATCACGCCAGCGGTGGGGCCGGAAGATCATCTCCTTGGCGGTCAGTTCGACTAACGCCCAGCACGGTACGAGCAACGTGCCGCCTATGCCGGCGGCCGACAAGGTGAAGACCTGTCCACTGGGAACCGCGACGCCAAGGGCAGCGCATGGCAAGGTCGCGGTCAAGGTCACGGCCGCACCCGCCAAGCGCCCCCGGCGCAGAAGGTGAGTGCCGAGCGCGGTGATCGATGCGGGCACCACCAAGACGATCGCCATGAAAGCGAACGCTCCGAAAAGGGCGAAGAGGCTCAGCATCACCACCACGAACACCGTCGTAGCGAGGCGCGATATCCATACCAGGCGCCGTGACGCACCCGCATCCGCTTCGAACATGTTCAAAAAGTAACACCGGGCCGCGCCTTTTTCGGTTGCGGGGACGGGGCATCAGACCGTACACAAGGCCGGTGGACCTCGATTACCTCGTCTACCGGCGGTTCTATGAGCGCCTTCGCGAAACGGAGCGCGGCGGAGAACGCCTTGGCCTGCGTGAGTGGGTCGCCAGGGTGGCCGGACTGTTCGACGTCATCGCGCCGCTTCGCCACCGCGAGTGGCCGCCGGGGCCGTCCACCGGCGACGAGGAATCGCGGGCGTGGTACCGGGAAGCCCTGTTCGCGCTCTACGCGGTGAGCCGGGCGAGCGACCTGCTGATCGAGCGGGGATGCCCCGCCGGTGCCGCCACCCCGGCCCTCGGCACGACCGGCGGCCGCATGGTGAACCGCGAGGCGCTCTCCGCCCACGAGTGGTTCTTCGACCGGGTCGGCCTGGAACACCTCCCGGCGACCGATGCCTTCTCGCCGTTTCACCATGAGATATTCGCGGTCAGCACCGACGAAGACGCTGAGCGAGTGACGGTGGAGGACATCGTGTGGCCGGGTTTCCGGTTCGGTGACCTGCTGTTCTGCCGGGCCGGCGTCCACGTACGGGTGCCCTCTCGCCTGATCGACGTCGAGGTGGCTACCACGTCCACGCTGTACTTCACCCACCGGCGCGAGCCGCGAAGAACCGCTGACCTCGCCGACGGCTGGGGCGGCAATTCCCAATACCGGACCGCGTTCCATCGTTTCTATGACGACCCCGACGGGCTGCACCTGAATTGGGATGGTGAACGGTATCTGGGAGACGGCCACCGCCCTTCGGAGCGGGACGCCAACGCGGAACTGCCCCTCGATCGGCGCCGCGAGTTGCTCCTGAACCGCTGTTTCGTCACGGCCCCCATGCCGGCCGACGAGTGGGACTGGTTCCCGTACGACGACCGCCTCACGCTCCGTACCGCCACATGGCCGCTCGACGCCGGCGCCCTGCGGCCGGACCCGAACCGATGACCACGACATGGAAGTGACCGCCCGCTGATGCGCATGTACCTTTCCTCGTTCCGGCTGGGTGACCGCCCGGACCGGCTGCTCGCGCTGCTCGACGGCTCCGGGCCGGCCGACATCGCGGTGGTCGCCAACGCGATCGACGCCCAGCCCGAAGAGGAACGCCGGGCCGGGGTTCGCAGGGAGATCGACGCGCTGACCGACCTCGGCCTGCGGCCGGTGGAACTGGATCTACGTGACTATTTCGATCATCCGGGAGACGGTGTCGCGACCGTACTCGCCCGGTTCCCCGCCCTTTGGGTGCGGGGCGGGAACGTCTTCATGCTCCGCCACGCGCTCGCCCGCAGCGGCGCGGACACCGCGTTGACCGACCTCCTGCGACGCGACGCGGTGGTGTACGCGGGGTACAGTGCCGGAGCCTGCGTGCTCGCCCCCGGCCTGCGCGGCCTGGAGCACTGCGACGACCCGCAGGTCGTTCCCGACACCTACGGCGAACCGGCGATCTGGACCGGCCTCGGCGTCCTCGACCACGCCATCGTGCCGCACGTCGACTCCCCCGGGCACCCCGAGAGCGAGGCACTGAACGCGGTCGCGGCGCGGTACCGCGCGGAGGGCGTTCCGTACCGGCCGCTGCGCGACGGCCAGGTCCTCGTGATCGACGGCGACGACACCCGCGTCCACTGACGGCAGCCCGTGCGGGATCCCGCTCAGCGGAGGTGGCGGCGTGTTCGCGGGCCACTGGGCGAAAGGCACGGAGGTCCGGCCCAGTACCCGCTGGGCCATGCCGCTGGTCAGGTCTCCGGCTCGGTGACGTCCGTCGGGACGAAGGTCACCGAATCCTTGAGCTGGGCAAGAGGCTCGGCAGCCGTCGTGAGCGGGTCGGCTACGACACCTGCAGGCCGGTCAGGACCAGGGAGAGCAGTTGCTCGGCTTGCTGGTCGGCGTCGGGTTCGTGTTCGGTGCTGAATGCGATGCCGTTGGCGAGCTTGAGCAGTTGGGCCGCGGTGACGTCGTGGCGGATGGCGCCGGCGTCTTGAGCGCGGGCGAGGAGTTGTCCGGCGGCGTCTTGGATCAGGCTTCGGCACCATGCGGTGTCGGCGCCTTCGCTGTGGAGGGCGGCTTTAAGGGTGGCGGTGAGCCCGCGGGAGCTGCTGCCGTCCCGGACGATCTCCAGGAGCCACGTGGCGAGTGCGTCGCCCGGCGAGGGCCAGGTGAGCAGGTCGCACGCGCGTACCCGCATCTGTTCGATGTGGTCGCGGTACACGGCCTCCAGTAGTGCCTCGCGGGTGGGGAATCGGCGGTAGAGAGTCGCGTTTCCCACTTTCGCGTGTCGGGCGATGTCGTCGAGCGGCACATCCACGCCGCGCCCGGCGAAGACTTCCCGGGCCGCGTTGATCAGTCGTTCGGCGTTGCGGCGTGCGTCGGCACGTAGGGGACGTGGCGATCGGGGTGCTGTCATGACGCCCTCTTGCAAAGTGGGGAATCTTCCCCATATGTTACCAGGGAGCTAACCGGGGACTACTCCCCCTTTATCCGGGAGAGGAGGCCGGGTGTACGAACTGGACGCGTGGCACGACCGGATGGGCGGGTTCGCCGACCGCCCCGCATTCACCGAGTACGCCGACCGGTACAGCGACCACTTCGTGGTGGAGCGCCACGACGGCGTCGTCGAGGTGCGCATGCACACGCGGGGTGGTCCCGCCGTCATGTCGCTGGGGCTGCACAACGCCTGGGGACGGCTGCTGCGTGATGTGGGAAGCGACCCGTCCAACGAGGTGGTCATCCTGACCGGAACGGGCGATGCGTGGATGGCCGGGCTGGACGCGGCTTCCTTCGGGCGGCCCTACCGTACGTGGCCCGCCGATGCCCGCTACGAGACCTATTACGACGGCATCAAGCTGCTGGAAAACCTCGTATTCAGCATCGACGTCCCGACGATCGGGGCCATCAACGGACCCGGCTACCACCATGAGCTGGCCCTGCTGTGCGACCTCACCCTGTGCAGCGACAACACCGTCTTCCGCGACACCCATTTTCGTTCCGGTGCCGTACCCGGCGACGGTCAGCACCTGGCGTTCCAGGAACTCATCGGGCTCAAGCAGACGGCCCTCACCCTCTACACGGGTGAGCCGATCGCCGCCGAGCGGGCCTGCGAGCTAGGCCTGGTCAATCAGGTGCTGCCCTTGGAGCGCTTGCTTCCCCGAGCCCGCGAATACGCCGGAATGCTCATGGACCAGCCGCGCACGTCCCGCCGGATGACCCATGCGGTCCTGCAACGGCCCTGGAAACGGCGTCTCGTGCAGGACCTCGCCTTCGGCCGCTCCCACCAGCTATTCGACGCATGACCTCGATATCCAACCAAGGAGGACCGATGACCAAGACCGTGCTGGTGACCGGCGCGACCGGCCTGCAGGGCGGCGCCACCGCGCGGCACCTGCTCGCCGCCGGGCACAACGTGCGGGCGCTCGTGCGTGACCCCGCAGCTCCGGCGGCCCGGGCACTCGCCCAGGCCGGCGCGCAACTCATCCCCGGCGACATGGGCGACCGCGTATCGCTGGTCCGCGCGATGCGGGGTGCACAGGGCGTCTTCAGCGTCCAGCCCACCAAGGGCTACCCCGGCACGCCGCCCGGCTTCACCACCGACGATGAGATCCGCCTTGGGCGGAACGTCACCGAGGCCGCCAAGGACGCCGGTGTGGGCCACATCGTCTATACCTCCGTCGGCGGCGTCGACCGCTCCCCGGGTATCCGCCGCTGGGAGAGCAAGTGGCGGATCGAGCGCCACATCAGCGCCCTCGCCCTGCCCGCCACGATCCTGCGGCCCGTCCGGTTCATGGAAAACCAGTCCGACCCGCGCCTCGGCGTACGCGACGACGTTCTGACCGACGTGTTCCGCCCGGACACACCCGTGCAACTCATCGCCGCCGACGACATCGGTGCCTTCGCCGCCCTCGCCTTCACCGACCCCGACCACTACGTCGGACGGGCCGTCGAGCTGGCCGGAGACGAGCTGAGCATGCAGCAGATCGTCGCCGCGATCAGCCGGGCGACCGGTCGGAACATCACCTACCGGGCGATCCCCCGCGAAGCCCTCGAGGGCGGTGACCCCGACGGCATCGCCGGCTACGACTTCGGCAACGACCACGGCGGCTGGCAAGCCCATATCCCCATGCTCCGCAGGCTGTACCCGGACCTGATGGACTTCGACACCTGGCTGGCCAAGGAAGGCACGGAGAAGTTCGCGGCCCTGTTCCGGGAGGCGCGAGCTCGGTGACCGGAGCCGGGTCGCTCAAGACGATGGCCGAGGCGGCTTCCCCTTGAGAGGCCGCCCGGTGACCGCACGCTCCAGATTGCACGGACGCCTGATGGTCGGGCAGTTCACCGGCCCCGACCAGGACTCGGCCCGCTAGTCGGTCGTCGGCGAGCACAGCGAAGGAACCCCGACCGGCCAGTGGACGGTCGGCGGTGGACAGAGGAGCGGTCGATCTGTCACCCTTCAGGCATGATCATTGGAAAGGCGGACGCCGCCTTCATCGGGTGAGCGCGCTGCTGCAGCGGGAAGCTGCCGAAATCCGCGAAGAATGGCTGGGCCGGCTTCTGTCGACGTCGCCTGCCGACCGTCCGGCCGCAGAGGCCGCCATCTCCGAGCTCTACCGCCTGATCGGGCTCGATCCACCACGGTTCCACTGGGTGTCCTCGCCCGTCGCCGCCCTGACGACGGTTCCGCCCGGAGTTCGTCCCCGGCGGTGCGAGGCGATCGAGAACCTGCCCGAATGGCCCGTACCCTCACTGATCAAGCAGGTGAGGGGGCGATTGCGTCGTGACCTCGACGAACGCTTCCGGTGGACCGACCGATCGACGTACCAGCTGACCTACCGGTCCGTCCAACTGTCGCTCCGGCAATCCACCGGAAGGTCGCTCGACCTGGCGCTGGGGGCGGCGTACGACTCGCGGGACTACCTCAGGAGTCCCTGGTACGACCTGCGCGACGTTTCCTGGGTCGCCCACTATGAAGCACTGCGCCGCGTCACGGGAACGGTCTTCACCCTCGAGCAGAGCCGGCAGGTCGAGCTCTGGAAGACCGTGGCCGGCTCCTGCGGATGGTGGTGGCCGCGCGAAGACGTCTGCGTCGTCGCCGAGCGGCCCGTGGCCCTGCACACCGAGATCTGGGGTGACGAGGGCGAGGTCCGGCTGCACTGTGCGGACGGCCCGGCCGTGCGGTACGCGGACGGCTGGGACATGTACGCCTGGCACGGGATGCGGGTGCCCGCCTGGGTCGTCACGGATCCGACCGTCGAGCGGATCACCGCTGAGACGAATGTCGAGGTCCGGCGGTGCGCGACCGAGCACCTGGGCTGGTCCTCCTACATCGACCAGGCCGGGCTGCGCCTGATCGCGACAGCGCCGGACCCGGGGAACCCCGGCTCCGAACTACGGCTGTACGACCTGCGCAGGGACACCCGGGTGCTCCTCGCGGTCAACGGGTCCGTGGAACGCGACGGGCAGCGGCGCAGGTACGGGCTGACCGTGCCCGGTTTCCTCGACGATCCGATCGCCGCCGCCGGCTGGACGTACGGGCTGACCGCCGAGCAGTACTCCCTCCTTCTTCGACGAACCTGAGGTGATCTCCATGACCATGACGCTTGCTTCCCTGTCCCAGCAGACCGGACTCGCCGTGCTCGACCATCTCGAGACGTCGGTGACCATCCCCGTCGTCGACGGGCTTCAGGCCCAGGGCGACCTCATCGTCATCCCCTTCTCCATGGTCGCGGCGGCCATGGGCTTCTGGCCGGACCCCGCCTGGGCCGATGTACCGGCCGAGGGCGTCGAGCTGCTGCGCGGCGAGGCCGGCGGCAACCCGCACACGCTCGTCGCCGACCCGGGCACCTGCCGCTGGACCACGCGTGTCTCCGACTCCGACGGGCTGGCGATCGGCGTGTTCGAGACGTCGGCCGTCGCCTACCTGCTGCATCCGGAGCACGGCGCCACCGGCTGCGCGCCCGGGACGTACGTCGTCCGGCGGCAGCGTGAGCGCGAAGGAAGCCGGAGCCGCCTCGTCGCGGATTGACCCACGAGCCGCGCCCGCGCCATGTCGCGGGCGCAGGACGCGACAGATCGTGGGCTACCACGACCAGTAGTAGCGCCCGTCCGCGGACCATTGGACCGGTGCGGTCTGGCGAATGGCGAATGCCATGCCCAGGCCTCGGGCGACATACTGCGTACGGTCGATCTGCAGGCCGTACGCATGGCCGTTGTCGTCCCACCACTGCTCGTGTTGGGTGATACAGCGGCGGTCGCTGAAATAGGCGTTCGAGCAGGACGCCGGCGGGGTCCACTGTTGCCGGTGGCGGAAGTGGACGACCGAGCCGTTGGCGGTCGACGTGATCGTGCCGACGGCGTCGAGGCAGTACCCCGTGGCGGGGATGGTCCACCGCGCGTAGTGCTGCCGGCCGCCGTCGGAGGGCAGGTCGGACATGCCGCCGCAGTCGGCGTCCCCGACCTTCTCCGACGTGACCCGCTGGACCTCGGTCACCGGCCGTCCCTGGCCGTCGGAGTACCCGTCCAACTCGACCCAGTCCCCGCTGCGGACGAAGTGCTCCGCGTAGGAAGGCGGCCACTTCGCCGGGTCTCCCCACGAGATGTCGCTCGTCGCCGCGCTCTGCGGGCTCCACGCCCATTGGCCGCCGACCTGGTCGCCCGCGAAATACTGGCCCGCCGATCGGGAGAACATCAGCGAGTAGTCGCCGTAGGTCTCGGGCTCCGCGGCCCGTGCGGCCGTCGTACCGGCAAACACCAGCGCCGCACCGAACGCGACCGCCCCCACCGCCGACGATCTCATCGCCATGGCACGCATGATCTCTCTGGTCGAAGTGACGTCAGGCGGGCAAGAGCCTGCCCGCCGACCGATTAGAGATCAACAGCGCACCCCTGGTTCCGTCTTTCAGACGGGCCGATCGACTAGCCGATGAAGAGGTAGTCCGCCCGGTAGGGCGTCTGCGCGATCGGCGTGCGCCCCGGGTCGCAGGTGCCCTTGGGGGCCGTACCGCCGACCGTGTTGAGACGCAGGACCTCGCCCGTACGGGACAGCAGTCCGCCCGGCCGCCCGGCCTGGGTGGCCGTCAGGTCCAGCTCAGGGATGTTGTCCTGGCCGTTGGCGGTCTTCGTGACGACCTTGCCGGTCACGGCGCTGCCGTCGGGCGCGATCCACTGCGGCGGGCCGGCGTCCGGGCGTACGAACGAGTGCCGGATTCCGCCGTCGAGCAGGGCGGCCACGTCGTGCTGGGTGAAGGCGTACGTGCCGTCGGCCTGCCGGGTGCACGCGTAGATCTGCGCGCCCCGGACGACCGAGGCGCTCGTGACGGCCGGCCGCTTCATGTTCACCGGATGGGCGATCTTGTGGAACTGGCCGCGTACGGCCCCGCCGGGGAACTGCGCGGTGTGCAGGTTGGTGTAGAAGGAGCCCGGATCGGTGCGGAGGGCGGCGAGCAGCTTCTTGTCCCTGACCTTCACCGTGCCGTGTGCGACGTGCCCGGACCGAGGCTTGTCGAACAGCTCGATCTTGACGGCTCCGTTGACTCCCGCCGCGCCGGCGTGGACGTGGCCTTCGGTCGGGGCCGTGATGCCCTTCCACCGTACGGTGTAGGAGACCTTGTCGCCCTTGATCCGCAGGACCTCCACCGCCTGGCCGTCTCGGTCGCCGCCGACCGGCCCCTTGGTGCCCGGGACCTCGTTACGGCCCTGCAGGCTCGCCACGAGGTAGACGGGCGCCTCGCCGGAGGTATCGGAGCCGGTGGAGGAGGCGTAGGCATAGGCCCCGGCCGACACGACGGTGCCAGCCGTGAGGAGGACGCCGGGGATGATGAGCCTCTTGCTGAACATGCGATCACCTTCAGATCTCGGTCGCTGGTATCCACGCTCCCGGCAGTACGCGGCCCGGCGACCGGAAGGTTCGACGCATCGCGAATCCATTTTCGGCGGCCAGGTCCCGGCTCGCCGTGAGCGTGCGCTCACCTCCCGGTCGGCGCCGGTGGCGGGGTCTCCGGCGACTGCGGCTCGTCGACGGGCTGGGAGATGACCTCCAGCTGGGGCGGGCCGCCGTCGCGGTCCCCGATCGGCTAGTCGAGGCGGGAGACCTGGTAGTGGGCGATGGACCAGTCGTCTTCCGAACGCTTCAGCAGTACGCCGAGTTTGACGCTCAGCGTGGGCCGGTCGGTGAACGAGAAGTCGACGGCCAGGTATCCGAGCACGAGGTCGTCGGAAAGGCGTCTGCTCTCCAGAATGCGATACGCGGCCGACAGGCCGAGGGGCTGGGATTCGTAGTAGTCGGCGACGCCCTGCCTCCCGACGCTGTAGGGGTGCAGCCCCTGGAAGATCGCGTCTTCGGTGAAGTGGGAGGCGACCCGGCGCGGTTCATGGGCGTCGACGCCTGACTTCCATTGGTCCAGGACGCCGCGCAGGATCGCTTCGGTGTCCGTCATGCCGTCCATCACGGTTCTCCTGTGGAAACAGACCGGGGTTCAGTGTCCTGCGCTCACGCCGCCGTCGACGTGGAGGATCTCGCCGGTGACGAACGGGGCGTTCTCCAAGTAGATCACCGCGTCCACGATGTCGCGCTGCTCGCCCATCCGGCCGACGGGTTGCAGGGCGGCGAGCGCCCCGTGGGTCGCCTCGGGGTGCATCGGGGTCTTGATGGTGCCCGGTGAGACGGCGTTGGCGCGGATGCCGCGGGTGGCGTACTCGATGGCGAGGGACTTGGTGGCGGACTGCAGCCCGCCCTTGGTCAGTGAGGCCAGCACGGAGGGGACGCGGGAGTCGGCGTTGTCGACCAGGCTCGTGGTGATGTTGACGATGTGACCGCCGCCCTGGGCGAGCATGCGCTCGACGGCCAGCTGGGTGATCCAGAAGAAACCGGCGACGTTCACGCCGGTCACGGTGGCGTAGTCGTCCTGGGTGTAATCGGTGAAGGGCTTGGCGACGAAGACTCCCGCGTTGTTGACCAGGGTGTCGACGCGGCCGAACCGCTCCGCAGCGGCGGCGATGACGCGCTCGGCGGTGGCGGGGTCGGCGATGTCGCCCTGGACGGTCAGGATGCCCGCCTCGGTGGACGGGGCGATGGTGCGCGAGGTGGCGACGACGGCGTAACCGAGCTTGCGGTAGGCCTCGACGAGACCGGCGCCGATGCCCTGTCCTGCGCCGGTGATGACTGCGACCTTCTGGTCGTGAGAGCTCATGATGATCTTCTTCGCGATAAGGGTATGGGTTCCGTGGTCCGAGGCGGCGATCGCTAAGCCGACCGGTCATCTATTCGGAGCATAGGTGGCCACGCAGGGAGAAGTACAAGGTCAGAGGGGGTTTGGCCGGGACCGGTTTCCTCGCAGCTGAGAGGCCGGGCCTCCCAGCACACGTCAGCGGCCGTGCCCGTCGGTCCCGGCCGAGAGCTCCGGGACCGAGCCGAGACGTCAATGGTGCTTGGCCATGGCGCATCCGGCGGAGAAGCCGGATGGGTAGCCGGCCGCGAAGCCCTCGCGGAAGGCGGCGACGCCGGTGGTCGTCTTCTGCCGCTGCGCCGCGATGCCCACAGTGCGGCAGGCCTTCTTGCCGTCGGCGAACCCCTCGGAGTAACCCTGCCGGAATCCGGCGGTGTACGGCTCGCGGGCGTGTTTCTTCTTGTGCTCGGGTTTCGGCTTCACCGCGGTATTCCGCTGGGCGATCGCCGATCCGGCGTGCGCCGATGCCTGCGGAGCCTCAGCCGTCACCATGATCAGACCGGCGCCCAGGAGGGGCGTCAGCAGAAGCGGACCGATATGACGCATCGAGCCTCCCCCGTTGGTGGATAAAAGCAGCTATCTCCACTCAAGGCAGCAAGAAGGCGTGGGAACAATGCGATTGCTGTTAATAGCGAGCAATGTAAGGTTTACCGCGAAATGCGGTTTCAGGAGCGTGAACGCTCACGCCCGGCCGAGGATCAGGCCGCTCGTCGGGACGCCGGTTCCGGCGGTCACGATGACGTGCTCGACCCCGGCGACCTGGTTGACCGAGGTGCCGCGGACCTGGCGCACGGCCTCGGCGATGCCGTTCATGCCGTGGATGTACGCCTCGCCGAGCTGACCGCCGTTCGGGTTGACCGGCAGGTGCCCGTCCAGCTCGATGCCGCCGTCCGCGACGAAGTCCTTCGCCTCCCCCCGCCCGCAGAAACCCAGCTCCTCCAGCTGCATGAGGACGAACGGCGTGAAGTGGTCGTACAGGATCGCCGCCCGCACGTCGTCCGGCCCGATCCCGGCCTGCCGCCAGAGTGTGTCCCCCACCCGGCCCATCGCGGGCAGGGTCGTCAGGTCCGTCTCGTAGTACCCGAACATCATCATCTGGTTCGGCCCCGCGCCCTGCGCGGCCGCTCTGATCACGGCGGGCGGGTGGGGCAGGTCGCGGGCGCGTTCGGCGCTGGTCACGACGATCGCGACGCCGCCGTCGGACTCCTGGCAGCAGTCGAGCAGGTGCAGGGGCTCGACGACCCACCGGCTGTCCTGGTGATCGTCGAGGGTGATCGGCCGCTCGTGGAACCACGCCTTGGGGTTGGTCGCCGCGTGGCGGCGCATGGCGACCGCCACCCGGCCGAAGTCCTCGCTGGTCACGCCGTACTCGTGCATGTAGCGCCGGGCGTACATCGCCACCCAGGCGGCCGGGGTCGCGAAGCCGTACGGCAGGTGGAAGGAGAACTCCAGGTCGGTGGACGTGGCGGCGTGCTCCGAGCGGGGCGCGGCCTGGCCGAAGCGGCGACCGGAGCGTTCGTTGAACGCCCGGTAGCACACGACCGTCCGCGCCTGCCCGGTCGCCACCGCCATCGCCGCGTGGGCGACGGTGCCGCAGGCCGCGCCGCCGCCGTACTCGACGCGGGAGAAGAAGGACAGACCGGGGATGCCCAGCTCCCGGGCCACCGCGATCTCGGAGTTGGTGTCCGACGAGAACGTCACCAGGCCGTCGACGTCGGACGGCGTCAGCCCGGCGTCCTTGATCGCGTCGATGCACGCCTCGGCGGCGAGCTGGAGCTCCGAACGCCCCGACTCCTTGGAGAACTCCGTCGCCCCGATCCCGGCGATCGCCGCCGTCCCGGAGATCGTCATGTTCGCTCCTTGAGTCGTACGGTCGCGACGGCGTGGTCGCCGAGGCTCACCGCGCCGCGTACCTCGACGGTGCGGTCGTCGACGGCGCGTCCGGTCATCGTCAGGGTGTCACCGGCGTACGCGGGGACGCCGAGCCGTACGGAGATGCCCTCCAGGACGGCGTCCGGCAGGCCCTCCAGGACGCAGCGCTGGACCAGGCCGATGGTGGTCAGGATGTTGAGGAAGATGTCCTTCGACCCCTGGGCCCGGGCGAGGGCGGTGTCGTGGTGGACCGGCGTGAAGTCGCGGGTGGCCAGGGCGGTGGAGATGACGAAGGTCGGCGTCAGCTCGACGCTCAGCCCCGGCAGGCCGCCGGCGACCTCCGCGGCCGACTCCGGCGCGGCCTTCGACGCCGACGCCGACGCTGCCGAAGCCGACGCCCGGGACGCCGACGCCGCCGAAGCCGATGCCCCGGAAACCGGCGCCGCAGGCGCTCCCGCCGGGCGCCACTGGGGCAGGGTCAGCTCGTCGTCCATCTCCTGGAAGACCAGCTCGACGGGCATGCCGACGCGCACCTGGTCGGGCGGGCAGTCGAGGAGGTTGCCGACCATGCGGACGCCCTCCTCCAGGTCGACGAGGGCGACGACGAACGGCGGCTCGTGCCCCGGGACCGGCGGGTGGTGGTGGACGACGTAGCTGTGGAGCGTGCCACGGCCGCTCGCCGCGACGTGGTCGCGTTTGGTCGCGTGGCAGCTCGGGCACATCGGTCCGGGCGGGTGACGCAGCCGCCCGCACTCGGCGCAACGCTGGACGCGCAGCTCGCCCTCGCGCACGCCGTCCCAGAAGAAGCGCGTGTCGAGGCCGACGGCGGGCCGCAGCGGGTGACGTCCCTTCGCCGCACCTCCCACGCGGGGACGGAACTTCAGCACCCGGAACATCATCTCGGCGACGCGCTCGTCCCCGGAGTACCAGGCCTGATACCAGGTGACGAAGTAGCCCTCGCCGAGGCCGGTGCGCTTCGGCCCGGTCACGCCCCCGAACCTCATGGTCGCGCGCAACCGCTCGCCGTGCCGCAGGTACCGGTCGTACGTCTGCTCGCAGTTGGTCGCGACGACGCCGGTGAACCCGGACTCGTTCAGCAGCGTCAGGGCACGGTCCGCGATCGACGCGGGCTTGTCCCGGTCCAGCCCTGGCATCGACCAGACCTGGATCATCGCCGGTGGCGCGGTCTCCGCCCAGCGGTCGCCGCGGTCGCCGAGCGCCTGGGTCCAGTTGCGGATCATGGCGGCGTTCACGGGGTCCGGGCAGGCGGACGCGGGGCTCTCCCCCGCGGCGGTCAGCTCCTCGGCGAGGGCCATCAACTGGTCGTGCAATGTCTCTCCTTCACCGGGGGGCGCGCGGCAGGCCGAGGCCGATCATCGCGATGAGCTCCCGCTGGATCTCGTTGACGCCGCCGCCGAAGGTCAGCACGATCGCGCCCTTGACCCCGTGGTCGAGGCGGTCGATGAGGTCGCGGGTCTCCTCGTCGCCGGGGTCGCCGTAGCGGGCGAGCGCCTCGCCGACGACACGGCCGACGTCCTGCATGCGCTCCGACCCGTAGATCTTGGTGGCGGACGCGTCCGGGGCTCCGAGCCAGCCCAGGTCCATGTTCGCGGCGACCTGCCAGTTGAGGAGCTCGTTGACACGCAGGTACGCGTGGACCTGCGCGACCGCGCGCCGTACGTCGGGCTGTTCGATGAGCGGCCGGCCGTCGCGGCCCTTCTTGGTGCGGGCCCAGCGGACGAAGCGGTCGTAGGTGTGCCCGATGTTCCCGGCCGGGCCGAGGGTGACCCGCTCGTGGTTGAGCTGGTTGACGATGAGGTTCCAGCCCTTGTTCTCCTCGCCGACGAGCAGGTCGGCGGGGACCTTGACGTCCTGGTAGTAGGTGGAGTTCGTGTGGTGGCGGCCGTCCATGGTGACGATCGGCGTCCAGGAGAAGCCGGGGTCCTTGCAGTCGACGATGAGCATCGAGATGCCCTTGTGCTTCTTCGCCTCGGGATCCGTGCGCGCGGCGAGCCAGACGTAGTCGGCGTAGTGCGCGCCCGAGGTGAAGATCTTCTGGCCGTTGACGATGTAGTGGTCGCCGTCCCGGACCGCCGTGGTGCGCAGCGCGGCCAGGTCGGTGCCGGCGCCGGGCTCGCTGTAGCCGATCGCGAAGTGGCACTCCCCGGCGAGGATGCCGGGCAGGAACCTCTTCTTCTGCTCCTCGGTCCCGAACTGCACGAGCGTCGGCGCGACCGTGTTCAGCGTGATGATCGGGTACGGCACCTCGGCGCGGGCGATCTCGTTGGCGAAGATCTGCTGCTCGACGGGGCCGAAGCCCCGGCCGCCGTACTCCTTGGGCAGCGCGATGCCGAGCATGCCGTCTTGGCCGAGCCGCCGGCAGTGCGCCATGTACGAGGTGCCGAACGGGTCGTCGGCGATCCCCTCGCGCTGGTCGGGGGTCAGGCAGGAGGCGAAGTACTCGCGCAGCTCGGCGCGGAGCGTCTTCTGCTCGTCGGTCAGGTCGATGAACATCAGGCCACCAGAGCTCCAATCGCGTCGAGCTGCGCCTCCGCGCCGCCCAGCAGGTGGGCGTGGTGCTTGGCCCACGCGAAGTACCGGTGCAGGGGATAGGTCACGTCCAGGCCGAGCCCGCCGTGCAGGTGCTGGCAGGTGTAGAAGGCCTTCAGCGCCGGGTCGCACACGTTGTACGCGGCGACCGCGAGGACCTCGGCGGCGTCGTCGTACCCCTTCGCGAGCCGCCACGCGCCCGCCCACACCGCCACGTCCAGGGCGCGCTTGGCGATGTAGACGTCGCCGATCTGCATGGTGACGGCCTGGAACTCGGCGAGGGGCCGGTCGAACTGCTCGCGGGTCTTGACGTGCTCGGTGGTGAGCGTGAGAGCGGCGTCGAGCACGCCGGAGACGATCGCGACCGCACCGGCGGTGGCGTACCCGGTGAGGGTGCCGTACGCCCCGGCGTCCAGCAGCGCGTCCGCGCCGACCCGTACGCCCTCCAGGCCGATCCGGGACAGGGGCTCGCCGGTGGCCGCCGGCTGCGGGGCGAGGGTCACCTGCCCGGGCTCGACGAGGAAGACGCCGATCCCGTCCACGAGACGCGCCGGGACGAGGATGACGTCGGCCTGCCCGGCGTACGGGACGAAGGTCTTGACCCCGTCGAGGACGTACGCGTCGCCGTCGCGGCGCGCGGTCGTCGTGAGGCCGGGGCCCGGCTCGCGGAAGGCGACGCTGAGCACCGACCCGCCGTCCGCGAAGCCGGCGAGCCGGTCCCCGCGGCCGTGCCGGGCGAGCGTCATCGCCGCGACGAGGGAGGAGAACGCGGGGACCGGGGCGACGCGCGCGCCGATCTCCCGCAGGACCACCGCGAACTCCACCGCCCCCAGCCCGGCGCCGCCCAGGTCCTCGGGCAGGCAGGCGCCGAGCAGCCCGGCGTCGGCGAGGGCCTTCCACAGCGCGGTGTCGTACGGCGCGCCAGATCTCTCGTGCGCCTCCAGGCGGTCGGTCGTGACCTCGCGTTCGAGCAGGCCGGCCGCGAGGTCCCGCAGCTCCCGCGCGTTCTCGTCCAGGTCGAAGTCCATGATCCCCTTCTCACTCGGTGGCGCCGGAGGGCCACAGGCGTCCCCGGCCCCGGCTCTCGAACTCGGCGCGCAGCCGGTCGACGTCCTCGGCGGTCATGCGGCGGAACCGCGGTTCCCGGCCCGGCCGCCACCACACCGGGTCCGAGGTGTTCCAGGCCTCCGCCGCGAGCGCGCGCTTGACGACCTTGTTGGAGGCGGTGCACGGGAGCCGGTCGGCGACCCGGACGTAGCGCGGCGTCCACTTGGAACCCATATCCGCGCGGCCGCCCAGGAACGCGGCGAACCGGTCGGGGTCGAAGTCGCCGACCAGCGCCACCATCACCTGGTCGCCGGCCGCGACGTCCGGCACGCCGTACACCGCGAGCTCCTCCGCGCCCGGCAGCTCGTCGAGCACCCGCTCGACCTGGGCGGAGCCGAAGTTCTCGCCGTCGACGCGCAGCCGGTCGGCGTGCCGCCCGGCGAAGAACACGAAGCCGCCGGCGTCCCGGTAGGCGAGGTCGCCGCTCCAGAACATGCCGTCCCGGAGCCGGTCGTCGGCCTGTTCGTTGTGATAGCCGTCGAACAGGCCGAGCCCCTTGGTGTTCACGAGCTCGCCGATCGCCTCGCCGCCGTTGGTCACGCGGCCGTCGGCGTCCAGCCGTGCGGGCGGGCACTCCCGGCCGGTCTCCGGGTCGAGGATCTTGATGCCGTCGCCGAGGCGGCCGAGCGCTCCCGGCGGACCGGCCGGGTCGGGCGAGAAGGCGATCGCGGTCTCGGTGGAGCCGTACCCGTCGACGACCGCGCAGCCGAACCGCTCACGGAACCGCTTCTGCTCCAGCGGGGCCGCCTCGTTGCCGAACGCGACCCGCAGCGGGTTGTCGGCGTCGTCGGGACGTTCGGGCGTGGCCAGGACGTACGACAGCGCCTTCCCGACGTAGTGCAGGTACGTGCAGCCGTACCGGCGCACGTCCGGCAGCGTGCCGGAGGCCGAGAACCGCGCACGGAGCACGAGCTGCGCGCCGGCCGCGAGCGCCGGGGCGTACGCCGCCATGACCGCGCCGGAGTGGAAGAGCGGCATCGGGCAGTAGACGACGTCGTCGGGGCCCAGCAGGCGGCCGGCCAGGATCGTGCCGGGCACGACGACCTTCCGGTGCGTGACCCGCACCGCCCTCGGCCGCCCCGACGTGCCGGACGTGAAGATCAGCATCAGGAGGGTGTCCGGCGCGAGTGCCTCGAACGGCGGGGCAGGCGCGGGCGCGTCGTGCGGCGGGGCCGGGCGGGGTTCGGTGACTCGCAGGCCGGTACGGGAGGCGACCTGGTCCGCGAGGGCCGCGTGGCGCGGTTCGGTGACGATCAGGTCGCAGTCGGCGCGCGTGGCGTCGCCGGCCAGCTCGTCGGCGGTGCGGGTCGTGTTGAGCGCGACGATCACGTTGCCGGACAGGGCCGCGCCGCCGAGCAGGAAGACGAACTCGGGGACGTTGTCGAGCAGCACGCCGACGTGCAACGGGCGCGTGGCTCTGGGCATCGCCGCCATCCAGCCGGCGCGGGCGGCGCACTCGCCGACGACCTCTCGCCAGGTCCAGGCCTCGTCGGCGAACCGCAGGCCCACGCGGTCGTCGGCGGCCCGCTCCCGGAGCAGTTCGGCCACGGTGCCGGACACCGCCTCACCTCCCGGTCGGTCTCACCAGGAAGAAAACTAGAACACATTCTAATATGTGTCCACCATCAAAGATCAAGAAGAGATGTCAGACTCCGCTTACCTCGGTGAAACCTCCTCGACGCCGCAACCCACCGGTAATACATAACGTGTTCTCGCCTGGCGGTAGTCTGGTGCCCTACACGCGCGGGCGGGGGCACCGCGCTCCCAGCCCAAGGAGTCGTCGTGACGGCAGAGTCAGCAGCCGCCAGCCACCAGGGGGTCCGCTCCCGCAGCCAGTACCAGCGCCGCCGCCGCATCGTCCAGGCGGCCGCCGCCCTCGCCTCCCGCGGAGGCGTCGAGGCCATGCAGATGCGCACCGTCGCCGAGCGCGCCGGAGTGGCGCTCGGCACGCTGTACCGCTACTTCCCGTCCAAGATGGACCTGGTCGTCGCCGTCGTCAGCGAGGAGATGGACACCCTCGAGGGCAGCCTCGACCGCCGCCCGCCCCGATCGGCGACCGCGGCCGGGCGCGCCGTCGAGGTGCTGATGCGCGCCACGCGCGGGCTGATGCGCGAGCCGGAGCTCGCCGACGCGCTGATCCGGTCGCTGCTGCTGTCGGACGTCAAGACCGACTTCGGCGACCGCATGGCGGGTCTGCTGGCCCGGGTGACGGCGACCGACGCAGAGGGGGGGACCGACGAGAGTCGGGTTCTGCTGCGGTCGCTGAGCAGCGTCTGGGTGATGGAAATGCTGGAGATACTCCGCGGCCACACCACGAACGATGAGATCCAGGCGAGGCTGGAGATCGCCGCGGCCCGCTTGCTCGCCGACTTCTGACGCCGAGGAGGCGGGCCACCGACCGAGGGGGCGGGCTCACGACCCGCCCCGGACGGTCAGGCGGTCGTCAACTGCTGGAACATCCCGGTGCGGATCAGGTACAGGGCCACCCGAGTGAGGAGGGCCTGGAGGAGCATGACGAGCGCCTTCGCGAGGATCGTCGACACGATGTCAGGCATGGGGCACCTACGGGGTAGAGGGGTACCGTCGCGTGAATTATGCCTGCTTGTCCGAATCAAAGCGACCCTCGAGGGTGACCTCGGAGTGAATATTTTCCCAAGTCAGGCACTGTTTCGCCGCAGGCGCGTCAACAGCACCGCGGCCACGGCGAAGGCCAGGGCCGAGCCCAGCGCGATCGCCCAGCAGTGCGGCCACAGGGGCCGGCTGCCGAAGAAGTGACTGAGACCCGGCACCTGCACGATGATCCCCAGCGCGGCGAGTGACACGAGGCCCGAGCCGAGCACCAGCGGGTCGCGCCCGCCGGCCGCGATCGTCTGAGCCAGCTGCGTGGTGACGAGCGCGACCAGACCGGTGGTGTCGGCCTGGCCGCGGGTGCCGCTCCCCCGCGCCAGCACCCACGCGGCCAGCGCGGCGCCCGCCGTGGCGCCCGCGCGGACCGTCACGTCGCGGGTGAGCGCGCCGCCCAGCGACCGGTCCGGGCCCTCGGCGAGGAGCTCCTCGTGCGTCACGCCGGACGGCGGGCGGGCCGCCAGGGCGATCGCGGGGAGCATGTCGGTGAGCAGGTTGACCAGGAGCAACTGGCGCACGTTGAGCGGGCTGCGCCCGCTGAGCAGGCCCGTGCCCACCGTGAAGGCGATCTCGCCGAGGTTGCCGCCGAGCAGCACGGCCAGGGCGTCGCGCGTGGACCGCCACATCGCCCGGCAGTCGGCGATCGCGTCCGTGATCGTCTCGATCCGGTCGTCGGTGACGACGACGTCCGCGGTCTCACGGGCGGCGGGCGTGGCCCGCTCGCCGAGCGCGATGCCGACGTCGGCCAGCCGGATGGCAGGGGCGTCGTTGGCGCCGTCGCCGGTGACGGCGACCACCCGGCCGGCCGCGCGGAGGGCCTGGACGACACGGGCCTTCTGCGCGGGGCTGACCCGGGCGAAGACCGACACCCCGATCAGCGCGTCGGCCAGTTCCTCGTCGCGCAGGGCGTCGAGGTCGGGCCCGGTCATGATCCGGCCGTCCAGCAGGCGCAGCTCGGCGGCGATGGCCTCCGCGGTCGTCGGATGATCACCGGTGATCATGACGACGTCGACGCCCGCCTTCCGCAGCCGTTCCACGGCCTCGGCGGCGGTCGGCCGGACCGGGTCGGCGATGCAGGCCAGGCCGAGGAAGCCCAGCCGGTCGATGCGCGACTCGGTCAGGTCACGGCGCCCCGACGCCGGGCGCTCGGCGACCGCCAGCACCCGGTATCCCAGGTGCGCCAGCCGGTCCACCTCCTGCTCGACCTTCTCCCGCACCTTCTGGTCGAACGGGACGGGCCCGTCGTCCCGAAGCCAGGTGTCACACCGCTCCAGGACGATCTCCGGTGCGCCCTTCACGCTCAGCAGCTGACGGCCGTCCGTCCGGCCGAGGACGGCGTGGTAGCCGCGCCCGGGTTCGAACGGCAGCTCGTCGACCCGCTCCCAGGACTTCAGGCCCTCCGCCGCGTCCATGTCCAGCTTCCGGGCCGCCCTCGTGATCGCCCGGTCGGTCGGATGCGGCAGCCGGCCGCCGCCGGGGTCCGGGGTCGCGCGGACGGCGGCCGCGATGATCTTCCGGAAGTACGGCGTCAGCTGCTTCTTCTTCACCGGAGCGGCCGCCATGCCGTCGGAGACCTGTCGCAGCCGCAGCCTGCCCTCGGTCAGCGTGCCCGTCTTGTCGAAGCAGAGCACGTCGATGCGGCCGAGCGCCTCGATCGTGCGCGGGTTGCGGACGAGCGCGCCACGCCGGGACATCCGGCGCGCCGTCGCCAGCTCGGCCGCCGTGGCCACGAAGGGCAGGCCCTCCGGTACGGCGGCGACGGCGAGGCTGACCGCCGGGCCGAGCGCCTGCGCCATCGACTGCCCGCGCAGCAGGTCCGACAGGAAGAGGAGCGCCCCCGACCCGAGCGCGACCGGCAGTGTCACCTCCGTCAGCGCGCGCAGGCGCGCCTCGACCCCGCCCGGACGCGGTTCGTCGCCGCCCTCCCGCATCGTTCGCCCGACCTCGGTCTGGGCGCCCGTGGCGACGACGACCCCGGTCGCGTTCCCCGCCGCGATGACCGTGCCCTGGTACAGCATCGAGTGCCGCTCGGCTACCGACCGGGACAGGCTGGGTAGGGCGCTCTTCGTGACCAGCTGCGACTCCCCGGTGAGGCTGGACTCGTCGACCTCCAGGTCCTCCGCGGCCAGCAGGCGCAGGTCGGCCGGGACGGCGTCCCCGGCGGTCAGCACGACGACGTCGCCGGGGACGAGCTCGTCGGCCGTGGCCCGCGGTTCCTCGCCGTCCTCGCCTTCCTCGCCGGGCCGCCGGAGCCGGACGCGTACCGCGCTCAGGTCGACGAGCCGCCGCAACGCGCGGTCGGCGCGGACCCGCTGGAAGCCGGACATCACGGCGTTGCCCCCCAGGACCGCGCTGATCAGGGCCGCATCCATGATCGATCCCATGACCGCCGAGACCCCGGCGCCCGCCGCGAGCGCCGGGGTGAGCGGGTTGTCGAGCTCCTCGACGGTGACGTGGGCCAGGCCCGGCGGTCGCGCCTCCTCCCCCAGGTCGGAGCGCCGCCGGTCGGCCTCGTCCTCGCCGATACCGGACATCGACGATTGCAGCCGGTTCAGCACGGCCATGGCCGGCCACGCGTGCCACGGCGTACGGTCCTGGGGCACGGGGGCGGGCCGCCGGGCCAGGACCCGGCCCGACCAGGTGCCGAAGCCGAACGCCGCGATGGTGGCGAAGTCGACCGCCAGCTGGGCGCGCCGCGCCGCCCCGGCGGAGGGCCCCGCCGCGGCCAGCAGCGCCCCCGACGCCGACCCGACGGCGGCGGTCTGCGCGGCCCGCGCACTGGTCTGTTTCGCTGTCGGCATCGTCTCCAGCAGCAGGCACGCCTCGGCCAGGCCGGGGCCGCACAGCAGCTGCGCGCCCCACGCCGGCCGGCGGCCGTGGGCCAGCACGCCGATACCGACGTCCGCCGCCGCGAGGGACTCGCCGCCATGCGCTGCGACGAGCGCGACGACACACCCCTCCTCCTGACACTGCCGTACGGAGGCGAGCAGGCGGTTCCCGCCCGCGACGGTGCGCTCCACGTTCAGCCGCTTCGCCAGCGGCGCGGCACCGGCCACCGCGACCGACCCGACTCGCCGCGCGGCGGCGATCAGCGCCTCGGCCAGGGGATCCAGCTCGGCGACCACGGAGACGAGGGCGGCCGGTTCGCCGTCGCGGGTCAGGAGGAGCACGGTCGCGCCCCGCTTCCGCAGCTCGGCCGCGCGCACGCGCGCAGCCGCCGGAAGGCCGGATTCGGTCACGAAGTCGCCCGCGCGGCGGCCGGCGCGTGCCCTGGCCGGCCGCACCAACGAGACCGCCCAGGCGCCCTCCTCCCGCCGGGCGTCCGGCTGTTCCAGGTCGACCAGCGCGTGGGCGCGTTCGTACGCCTCCTCCGCGTCGACCTCCGGCGACAGGAGGACGACGTCCTCGATCACCATGTCGCCGGTGCGCAGCACCGAGGCGTCGACGATGACGTGGTCGATCCGGTCGAACCGGCGCAGGCTCTCCGGGTTCAGCACGACGATGTCCCGGTCGGCGGCGATCCGGCCGATCTGGGTGGCGAATGCCTCGCGGCCCATCCGTGCCGCGCGCGGCACCCCCGCGGCGAGCACTCCCTGCGCCCGCGCGCCGTCGCGCGTGAAGAAGTACGTGCCCACCGCGGCCGTGATCGCCACCGGTATCGTCCAGGCCACCCGCTCCACGGGGCCGTGCGGCAGCGGCACGGGCCGCTCCGGCACGTGCAGAGCCGAGGCTTCGAAGGCGCCTTCGTGCCGGACCAGGTGCTCCACGCGCCGGTGCCAGGTCGACCGGTGCCCGCGCATCTCCCCCACCCGGACGGTCCGGTGCACGGAGCCGATGAGGAGGCCGACCGGCTGCTGCGCCAGCGCCTGCAGGGTCGCGAGGCCACTGCCGACGACCATGTCGGTGGCCGGATGCCCGATCAACCGCACCAGCCGGTCCCGCACCTGAGGCGTCGAGTCGACCATCGCGATCGCGGTGGCCATGGCCGGGGGGATGGGGACGGTGCGCAGCACGAGCCTGCTCGTGATCGCGGTGCCGGCACCGGCGAGGTACGCGGCGACGAGGGCCGTCTCCCGCAGGATCGCCTGCCGGTGCGTCGGGTCCGGATGCCGGGTGAACGGGTCGTCGGCGGCGCCGTGGCGGTCCTCGACCATCTCGACCACGTCGATGAGCTCGTCGACGGGCACCTCGCCTTCCTCGATCACCATGACGGTCCCGAGAACGGCGTTGACCTCCGCCCGCGCCACGCCCGCGACGTTCAGCATCTCTCCGACGAGGTCCGCCGCCATGTCCTCACGGCCGGGGCGGTGCACCCCGCGGACCCGGATGCTGGTCCGGCCGTCCGTCCGGTGCACCCGCCGTTGCTCGACCGCCCCCACGACGGCGCGCACCGCGGTCTCCGAGGCCCGTACGGTGGTCTCGGGGAGCCGGGCGACCGCACCCGGAAGGCGCGCGACGTCCTCCGACGCCCGCGCGGCGACACTCGGAAGGCGCCCCACCGCGGCTGCGACCTCCTCCGACGCCCGCACGGCGGCACCGGGAAGGCGCGCCAGCACCCCCGCGGCCTCACTCGAGGCCCGCACAGCGGCACCCGGAAGGCGCCCCACCACACCCGCAGCCTCACCAGACATCCGTGCGGCGGTCCCCGAAAGGCGCGTGGCCGCCCCAGCGGCGTCGCTCGAGGCCCGTACGGCAGCGCCCGGAAGACGTCCTACGGCACCCGCGGCCTCGCCCGAGGCCCGTAGGGCGGCGGCGCCCGAAAGGCGTGCCGCCTCACCCGACGCGCGCGCCAGCAGGCCCGGGGCCCCTGCCGTTCCGCTCGATGCCCGCGCGACCGTACCGGGCAGAGTCGTCGTCGCCTGGAGCAGACCGGTCGCGGTCTGGAGGAGGCGTAGCAGCGGCATCGATCAGGGGCCCGGCCGTCATGCGCCCTGGGTCGCCCTCGACCGGCCGGCCGCGCTGGACGACCCGCCGGACTGTCCCTGCGTCGCCGTCGCGGTCCTGCTCGCGGCCGTCCGGCTCGTCGTCGACCTACCGGCGGTCGACCTGCTCGCGGCGGTCCTGCTCGTGGTCGACCTGCCGGCGGTCGACCTGCCGGCCGTCGTCCTACCGGCGGTCGTCCTGCCTCTGGTCGTCGTCCGGCTCCTGCTCGCCGCCGTCCGCCTCGTGGCGGCCGGCTCGCCCGCCGTTTCTCCGGCTGCCGGTTCCCGCGCGGCTCGGCTGGGCCGGGCCGCTCCGCGGCGGCCGCCGAAGGCACGACGCGCCACTATGGTGCCGAGGCCGACGGCGGCGGCCACCGGCCAGTCGATGATCCCGAAGATCGCCGCGGCGCCCAGACCACCGTAGAACGCCAGCCGTTCCGGGGGCGGCAGGTGGGAGGCGGCGGCCTTTCCGGCGTCGCCGACGTAGGAGACCCCGGGCACCGGGACCTTCATGACCTTCACTCGCGGCATGACCACGGGTACCGGGACCTTCGCCCCGTGCTCCGCACCCCGCGACGTCCGGGTCGTGGTCTCCGATCGGCCGCCTCTGGCGGCGGCCGTCGTCCTCGTCGTCGTTCTCCTCGACGAGGGCTTCGTTTTCGTGGCTTTCTTCTGCACGGCCATGCCGACCATCCCCCGCTCGTGCCGGAACACCGTTTCCGCTCTCGAAGGTCCACGTTGCTCCGCAGAAGGCCTCGACACAAGCCCACAAGAGGAGATCCGGACAGACCTTTTCCCTGGTCGAGGTCATACGGAAGGCAAGTTCAGGTGATTTGCCCCAAACGCCAGACTCGTTCCGAACCGGCACGCCGGTGCACCGTCGTGTGGAGGCCCACGGCGAGCCCGCACCGCGGGTACGTGCATCATCGACTCTCGTGAAGAGGTTCGACTGTCGTGAGGAGGAGCATGTCGGATGACGAACCCGGGCACGAGCCCGACTACCGGTTCTCGCTCGCCAATGAACGGACCCTGCTCGCCTGGGTGCGGACGTCCTTCGGGCTGGCCGCGCTCGGTATACCGCTGGCCGGCGGCATCCACGGCGTGGAGCTGCCGGCCTGGCACCGCGAGATCGGGCTGGGCGCGATCGCCTTGAGCGTGCTGATCGCGCCGATCGCCTACGTCCGGTGGCGGCGTGCGCAGGAGGCCATGCGGCTGGGCGTGTGCCTGCCGCGTGACCCGCTTCCCGCTCTCCTGACGGCCGGCGTGGCGATCCTGTTCGCCCTCACGCTGGTGAGCGGGATCGTGACCGGGTGAGCTCCGGCCTGCAGGCCCAGCGAACGGAACTCGCATGGCTGCGTACGACGCTGTCCTGCTGGGCGGTCGGCCTGCTCGCCTTCAAGATCGCTTTTCCGGTCGGGGCGGCGGCTCTGCTCGGCCCGGTGACCCTGACGGTCGTCGCGTACCGCAGGCGCCGGTTGCTGCGTACGGAGGCGCCGCCACCGATGTCGCGCGTTCAGGGCGTTCTCGCGGTCGGCACGTGCCTGGTGATCGCGATCGCCGGCGCGGTACTGCTGTGAGCGGGAGGGCGCGGGTGGAAGCGTCGGAGCCGGTCAGTACCCGCGCCGGATCGTGAAGATCGCCCAGACGACCTTTCCGTGGCCGTACAGCGGCGTCCAGTTCCAGGAGTCGCTGAACGCGTCGACGAGGTAGAGGCCGCGCCCGCTCTGGGAGACGAAGTCGGCCTCCCCCTGGGTCGGCACCTCATCGCTGGGATCGGCGACCGCGCACGTCAACCGGCCGTCGGCGCGGACGAGGCCGAGAGTGATCGGCGTGTCGCCGAAGGCACGGGCCGCGCCTCCGACGGCGTGCCGCAGGGCGTTGGTGACGAGTTCGGAGACGACGAGCCCGACGTCGTCGTACATGGCCGTCAGGCCCCAGCCCGCCAGTCCCTTGCGCGCGAAATCCCGCGCTTCCCGGACACATTCGGGCACCGCGGCGAGGTCCAGAGTGATCGCGTTCGCTCCGAGACTCATGGGGGACAGGGCGCGGTCGGCCCAGGGTTCGCCCCGCGCGATCGCCGACCACAGCCACGCATGCGCTTCGTCGACTCTCTCACCAGTCATCCAGCGCGCTCCGTGTGCTGTCATCGCGATCCTCTGGGAAGCAGTGATCGGCGTGCCTCGCGCGCTATCCTGCTCGACATGCCTTGCAGATGCAAGGCCCGATGCACGTGCAGACGATCGTGCAAGCTCTGACATAGACGGAAGGGAGTGGCAGACTGTGCGCTGACCGATGCTCATGGAGGTAGGGGTGGACACGACGCAGCCCGCCGGAGGACCGACAGTTCTTCGCCGGCTCCTCGGTGCTCAGCTGCGCCGGTTGCGGGAGCGGCAGGGCATCACGCGCGAGGAGGCCGGATACGCCATCCGGGCCTCCGGCTCCAAGATGAGCCGCCTGGAATTGGGCCGGGTGGGCTTCAAGGAGCGCGACGTGGCCGACCTGCTCACCCTCTATGGCGTCATGGACGAGCGAGACCGGGAGACCCTTCTCGCCCTGGCCCAGGACGCCAACACTCCTGGCTGGTGGCACAGGTACGGGGACATTCTGCCGGGCTGGTTCGAGACCTATGTGGGGCTGGAAGAGGCGGCTGCGCTGATCCGTACCTACGAGGTCCAGTTCATCCCCGGTCTGCTACAGACCGAGGAATACGCCCGCGCCGTCATCGCCCTGGGCAACTCGGCCTCGCCTCCGGAAGAGATCGAGCAGAGGGTCAGCCTGCGGATAACTCGCCAGAAACTGCTCACCCGAGGGGACGGACCCCGACTGTGGGCGGTCGTGGACGAGGCGGCATTGCGACGCCCGATCGGGGGACGAGAAGTGATGCGCGGTCAGATCGAGCGCCTCATCGAGGCGACGAAACTGCCGAACGTCATTCTCCAGGTGCTGCCGTTCCGGGTCGGCGGTCATACCGCCGAGGCCGGGGCGTTCAACATCCTGCGGTTTCCCGAATCGGACCTGCCGGACGTGGTCTACGTCGAGCAACTGACCAGTGCGCTGTACCTGGACAGACGCGACGACGTGGACGCCTACATGGAGGCGATGGAACGCCTCTGTGTGGTCAGCGCACCTCCGGACAACACCGCCGAGATCCTCAGCAGGATTCTCCAGGAGACATGAATGCAGCACCGGGTTTACAACGGCATCCCCGCCACTGATCTGGCCGACGTGCGGTGGCAGAAGAGCCACCGGAGCAACTCGCAGGGTAACTGCGTCGAGCTGGCGCAACTCCCCGACGGGAGTGTCGCCGTCAGAAACTCCCGGCACCCGTCCGGACCCGCGCTGGTCTACACGAGAACGGAGATCGAGGCCCTGATCCAGGGCGCCAAGGCCGGCGACTTCGACACGCTGATCGCCTGATCAACCTCACACAACACCCCCGCCCGGGCACCCTCGGCCGGGGGTCACGGATGGGCCACCACACCGGCCTCCGCGGCACGCTCCCCGACTCGAAACCGAACAGGAACAAGTTCTCTCCGACATCGACAGGTGCGGGCAGGCTTGCAGATCCCGTCTTAGAACGGGTTATAGTTTCGGCGAAGCGTCGTTACCGCAGGAGGCCAGATGGGCTCGCCGGTCATTGTGGAAGCCGTACGCACACCGATCGGCAGGCGCCGTGGATGGCTCGCCGGACTCAAACCCCAGGCGGTGCTGGCCCACGCCCAACGGGCCGTCGTCGAGCGCGCCGGGATCGACCCGGCCGACATCGGCCAGGTGTTCGCCGGTTGCGTCACCCAGGCGGGTGAGCAGGGCGGGCACGTCGGGCGCTATGCCTGGCTCTACGCCGGACTTCCCTACCAGGCCGGCGTCACGACGCTCGACGCCCAGTGCGGGTCGAGCCAACAGGCCGTCCACCTTTCCGCCGCACTCATCCACGCCGGCGTCGTCGAGGCCGCGATCGGCTGCGGCGTCGAGGTGATGAGCCGCGCACCCCTCGGCGCGAACGTCGCGAGCACGGGCCCCTGCGAGGAGACCGGGGGCCGGCATCCGTACGCCCGCCCCCGCCCGGACGACTGGTCGATCGACCTGCCGGACCAGTTCACCGCCGCCGAGCGCATCGCCGCGCGCCGCGGCCTGACCCGCGCCGACCTCGACGCCTTCGGCCTGCGCTCCCAGCAACTGGCGGCCAAGGCCCAGGCGGACGGCCGGTTCGAGCGCGAGATCGCGCCGCTCGAGGCGCCGGTGCTCGGCGACGACGGCGCGCCGACCGGCGAGGTCCGCACCGTCACCCGCGATCAGGGGTTGCGCGAGACCACCCTCGACGGCCTGGCGAGGCTGCGGTCGGCCGCCGGGGACGGGCTGCACACGGCCGGAACGTCCTCGCAGATCTCCGACGGCGCGGCGGCCGTGCTGGTGATGTCCGAGGAACGGGCGCGGGCGAGCGGCCTGCGGCCCCGCGCGCGGATCCGCGCCCAGGCGCTCGTCGGCGCCGAGCCGTACTACCACCTCGACGGCCCGGTCCAGGCGACGTCCACGGTCCTCGCCTCGGCGGGCATGTCCATGCGGGACATCGACCTGTTCGAGGTGAACGAGGCGTTCGCGTCCGTGGTCCTGTCCTGGGCGTCGGTCCACGAGCCCGACCTGGACCGGGTGAACGTCAACGGCGGCGCCATCGCCCTCGGCCATCCGGTCGGCGCCACCGGGGCCCGCCTCATCACCACGGCCCTCCATGAGTTGGAGCGCCGCGACGCCTCCACGGCTCTGGTCACGATGTGCGCCGGCGGCGCCCTGTCGACCGCCACCATTCTCGAACGCGTCTGAGACGCGCCGCGCCCCGTCCCGCGCGCTCCGAACCACACCCGGCCTCCTCTCCGGCCCCGCCGCGCCGCCCTCGCGGCCGTCCCGGCGCCTCTCCGCCAGGCGCGGTTCACGCTCGTCCACTGCCGCCCTGAACCTCATTTACGGGCCCCGAATACCTGTGACGAGCCGACCACGTTGCGCTGATGAGACGCGCGCCACGCCCCCTGCGACCTCCTGCATCTTGACCCGAGCGAGCGCTTGGTTTAGAACGTGTTTCAGAGCCAGCCGCCTCCTGAGGAGCGCCGATGCGGATCGACATCATTTCGCCGGACTTGTACGAACACGGGGGCTTTCCGGACGAAGGCTTCCGCCGGCTCCGGCAGGAGGCGCCGGTCTACTGGCACGAGGACCCGAACGGGGGCTCCCCCGGCTTCTGGGCGGTGACCAAGTACGACGACGTGGTCCACGTCTCCCGCCACCCGGAGCTGTTCTCCTCACATGCGCGGACGTCGATGTTCGACGAGTTCACCGACGACGACATCGCGCTGTACCGGCTGATGATGCTCTTCATGGACCCGCCGCAGCACACCAAGCAGCGGAGCTATGTCAACAAGGGCTTCACGCCGCGGATGATCAAACAGCTCGAAGAGCACATCCGCGACGTCAGCCACCAGCTCATCGACGACGTGGTCGAGCGCGGCGAGGCGTGCTTCGTGCGCGACATCTCCGCGCCGTTCCCGCTGTACGTCATCTGCGAGCTCATCGGCGCGCCCGTGGAGGACCGGAACAGGCTGTTCGACCTGTCCAACGCACTGATCGGCTTCGACGACCCGGACTACGGCACCTCGGCCGAGCACGCGCGCGACGTCTCGGCGGAGATCCTCGGCTACGCCCACGAGCTGGCGGCGTACCACCGGAAGCACCCCGGCGACGACATCGCCACCAAGCTGCTTCAGCCCGACGCCGACGGCCGGGTGCTCGGCGCGGACGAGTTCGCGATGTTCATCCTCCTGCTGATCATGGCGGGCAACGAGACCACGCGGAACGGCGCGTCCGGCGGCATGCTGACCTTCTTCCAGCACCCGGACCAGTGGCGGCGGCTGCTGGCCAACCGGGGCCTGATCAGGACCACCGCCGACGAGATCGTGCGCTGGGTCAGCCCCGTCAACCTCTTCCGGCGGACGGCCATGTGCGACAGCGAGCTGCGCGGACGACAGGTCAAGGAAGGCGACAAGGTCGTCATCTTCTACCCGTCGGCCAACCGCGACGAGGACGTCTTCGAGGACCCGTACACCTTCGACGTCGGCCGCGACCCGAACCCGCACATCGGCTTCGGCGGCGGCGGCCCGCACTTCTGCCTCGGCACGCACCTCGCCCGGCTCGAGCTGACCGTGCTGTTCGAGGTGCTCCTGGAGCGGATGCCGGACATCGAGCAGGCGGGCGAGGTCAGCCGGCTGCGGTCGAACTTCATCAACGGCATCAAGGAACTCCCGGTCCGATTCACCCCGTCCAAACCGCGCGCCTAGAACAGGTTTCACTTATATTGGGACACGGCATGTCAGCCATCCGGAAGGCCACCCGGGCGGTTGACATGCCGTCGTCCGGTGGAAGGAGCCGCATGGCCGTCTCGTCCAACCCGCACGACGTATCACTCGAGGGCCGGGTCGTCGCGATCACCGGTGCCGGCAACGGACTCGGCCGCGCGCACGCGCTCGAGTTCGCCCGCCGCGGGGCGCGGCTGGTCCTCAACGACCTCCCGGGCGAGGCCGTCCGGCGGACCGCCGACCTCGTCCGCCGGGAAAGCGCCGAAGCGGTGATCGCCGAGGGCGACGTCGCCGACTGGGCGGCCGGCGAGGCGCTGCTGAAGACGGCGCTGGAGGCGTACGGGACCTTCGACGTCCTGGTCAACAACGCGGGCATCACCCGCGACCGCATGATCTTCAACATGTCCGAAGCGGAGTGGGACGCCGTCGTGGGCGTCCACCTCAAGGGCCACTTCGTGATGGCCCGGCACGCGACGACGTACTGGCGGGCCCGGTCGAAGGACCAGGGCGGCCCGGTGTACGCCCGGATCGTCAACACCGCGTCCGAGGCGTTCCTGCTCGGCTCGCCCGGCCAGCCGAACTACGCGGCGGCCAAGGGCGGCATCGCCGCGCTCACGGTCGCCATCGCCCAGTCGTGCGGGCGCTACGGCGTGCGCGCCAACGCGATCTGCCCGCGCGCCCGTACGGCGATGACGGCTAGGGTGTTCGGCCCGGCGCCCGAGGACGGCCCTGACCTGCTCGGCCCGGAGCACGTCTCGCCGCTGGTGGCGTACCTCGCCTCGCCCGCCGCCGAGGGCGTGACCGGTCAGGTGTTCGTCGTGTACGGCGGCACCGTGTCGGTCATGGCGCCGCCCACGGTGGCGTCGCGGGTGACCGGCTCGACCGCCGAAGCGCTCGCCGAGGCGCTGACCGAGCTTCCCGCCGGAGGATTCAAGACAGCCGAACTGTGACGGAGGTCCGGATGGACATCGACCTGGTCGACCCCGACCGGTACGCGAGCGGCGGCATCCCGCACGACCAGTTCCAGCGGCTGCGCCACCACGATCCCGTCCACCGGCACCCCGGTGACCCGGACTTCTGGGCGGTCACCCGGTACGACGACGTGGTGCACGTCTCCCGCCATCCCGAGATCTTCTCCTCGTACCGGAGGCTCGCGCTGTTCCACGAGCCGACCGACGAGCATCTCGTCATGCAGCGGATGATGATGCTCAACCAGGATCCGCCGGAGCACACCCGCAAGCGGAGCATCGTCAACAAGGGGTTCACCCCGCGCACCATCGGGCGGCTCGAGGAGCACGTCCGCGAGATCTGCCGGGGCCTCATCGACGAGGTCGCGGCCCGGGGCGAGGCCGACTTCGTGCACGACGTCTCCGCTCCCCTGCCGCTGTACGTGATCTGCGAGCTCATCGGCGCGCCGGTGGAGGACCGGGAGAAGATCTTCGAGTGGTCGAACCGCCTGATCGGCGAGGACGACCCCGACCTGCGCTCGACCGAGGAGGAAGAGGGCGCGGCAGCGGCCGAGCTGTACGCCTACGCCAACGAGCTGGCGGAACGGCGCCGGAAGGAGCCGCGGGACGACATCGTCACGACGCTGCTGCGCCCGCACGACGGCGAGGAGCTCACGGTCGACGAGTTCGACCTGTTCATGATGCTGCTGATCGTGGCCGGCAACGAGACCACCCGCAACGCCGCGTCGGGCGGCATGCTGGCCTTCTTCGAGCACCCCGACCAGTGGCGGCGCCTGGTCGACGACGGCCGGAACGGCGGCGACCTGGCGCGTACGGCCGCCGACGAGATCGTGCGCTGGGTCAGCCCGGTCAACATGTTCAAGCGCACCGCGATGAGGGACACCGAGCTGGGCGGGCGGGAGATCCGCGAGGGCGACAAGGTCGTGGTGTTCTACGCCTCGGCCAACAGGGACGAGGACGTCTTCCCCGACCCGTACGAGTTCGACATCGGCCGGGACCCGAACCCGCACATCGGCTTCGGGGGCGGCGGTCCGCACTTCTGCCTGGGCTCCCACCTGGCGCGGCTGGAGCTGCGGGCGCTGTTCGAGACGCTCGCCGAGCGGCTTCCGGACATCGCCCTCGCCGGGGAGCCGCGCCGCCTCCGGTCGAACTTCATCAACGGCATCAAGGAGATGCCGGTCCGATTCAGCGGGTGATCCCCTGGTGCGCCGAAAGTGGCTTTCGCCACCTTTTTGGACTCCGTGCCTAATACCGACTCGCCAGTAACCTCCGTCAGGCTATGGTCTAACTTCACCAGGAGTGACACTTGCGGGAGGGGCGGCGCGTGGGTGAGGTCGGCAAACCGTTGCGCGTGGCCCTGCTCTCCTACCGGAGCAAACCGCACTGCGGCGGCCAGGGCGTCTATCTCCGGCACGTGTCCCGAGAGCTGGTCGACCTCGGGCATCACGTGGAGGTCTTCTCCGGCCAGCCGTACCCCGAGCTCGACCGCGACGAGATCGTGCTGCACAAGGTCCCGAGCCTGGACCTGTACGCCGACGAGAACCCGTTCCGCACGCCGGCGCTCTCGGAGTACCGCGACTGGATCGACGTGCTGGAGTTCGCGCACATGAAGACCGGCGGCTTTCCCGAGCCGCTGACGTTCAGCCTCCGGGTGCTGCGCGAGCTGCGCGAACGCCGCGACATGTTCGACGTCGTGCACGACAACCAGGTGCTCGGCTACGGCAACCTCGCCATCCCCCGCCTCGGCCTGCCCCTCGTCACCAGCATCCACCACCCGATCAGCGTGGACCGCCGGATCGAGATCGAGGCGGCCAAGGGCCTCAAGGAGCGGTTCGGCAAGCGCCGCTGGTACGGCTTCGTCGCCATGCAGGCGCGCGTCGCCCAGCGCATCGGCCCCATCCTCACCGTCTCCGAGTCGTCCAAGCGCGACATCATCCGCGACTTCCAGGCGCCGCCCGAGCAGGTGCACATCCTGCCGCTCGGCGTCGACACCGGCTACTTCCACCCGCGCGGCGAGCGCGTGCCCGGCCGCATCGTCGCCGTGGCCAGCGCCGACTCCCCGCTCAAGGGCGTCGCGACGCTGCTGCGCGCCGTCGCCAAGCTCGCCACCGAACGCGACGTCCACGTCATCGTCGTCAGCAAGCCCACCCCCGGCGGCCCCACCGACAAGCTCGTCGGCGAACTGTCGCTCGGCGACCGCGTCCGGTTCGTCTCCGGCATCTCCGACGACGAGATCGGCGAGCTCCTCGCGAGCGCCGAGATCGCGGTCGTGCCCTCGCTGTACGAGGGCTTCTCCCTGCCCGCCGTCGAGCACATGGCCTCGGGCACCCCGCTCGTCGCCAGCCGTACGGGCGCGCTGCCGGAGGTCGTCGGCGACGCGGCCATCCTCGTCGAGCCCGGCGACGTCGAGGAGCTGGCGGGCGTGCTCGGCCGGCTACACGACTCCCCCGAGGAGCGCGAGCGGGTCGGCGCGGCGGGCTACGCGCGCGTGCAGGAGCGGTTCACCTGGTCCGCCGTCGCGCGGGCCATCGTTGGCCAGTACGAGGCCGCCATCGCCCGCCGACACGGGCACCGCCCGGAAGGAGCATGACCCTGCTGACCGTGGATTTCGACCGGTTCCGCGTGTCGCCCGGCGAGCACGTGCTCGACATGGGCTGCGGCGCCGGGCGGCACGCGTTCGAGCTCTACCGGCGCGGCGCCAACGTGGTCGCGTTCGACCGCGACGAGCGGGAGCTGGCCGAGGTGGCGACGATGTTCGCCGCGATGGAGCTGGAGGGCGAGCCGCCCGAAGGGGCATCGGCGCGCACGGTGACCGGCGACGCGCTGAGCCTGCCGTTCCCCGACGACGCCTTCGACAAGATCGTCGCCGCCGAGGTGCTCGAGCACATCCCCGACGACATGTCGGCCATGGCCGAGCTGCTGCGCGTGCTCAAGCCCGGCGGCGAGCTCGCCGTGACCGTGCCCTCGTGGCTGCCCGAGCGCATCTGCTGGGCGCTGTCGGAGGACTACCACACCGCCCCGGGCGGGCACGTGCGCATCTACACCCGCGCCGAGCTCGAGGCCAAGCTCAAGGCGACCGGCTTCGAGGTCGGCGGCCACCACCACGCCCACGGCCTGCACGCGCCGTACTGGTGGATCAAGTGCGCGGTCGGCGTCAACAACGACGGCAACCCGCTCGCCAAGGCGTACCACCAGGTGCTCGTCTGGGACATCATGAAGCGCCCCCTCGCGACCCGCCTCGCCGAACGCGTGCTGAACCCGGTCATCGGCAAGAGCGTCGTCGTCTACTTCACCAAGCCCACCGCCCCCGTCACCGAGGAGCAGGAGCAGGCGCATGCGGCGGCCTGAGGCCGTACCAGGAATCCTGACCGCAGACGACATCCTCGCCACCGCCCGCACCATCGCCGCCCAGCAGGAGCCCTCGGGCGCCATCCCGTGGTTCGCGCCCACCGACGGCGTCCCCGGCCACGTCGACGCCTGGAACCACGTCGAGGCCGCCATGGCGCTCTCCACCACCGGGTTCCGCGCCGAGGCGCGCCGCGCGTACGAGTGGCTGCGCGCGAACCAGCGCGACGACGGCTCCTGGCCCGCCAAGTGGGTGCTGGGCGAGATCACCGAACCGGGCGGCGAGTCCAACCACGCCGCGTACGCCGCCGTCGGCGTCTGGCACGAGCTGACGCTTACGGGGGACGCGGAATTCGCGACGCGCATGTGGCCGATGGTGCGCCGCGCGATCGAGTTCACGCTCGACCTGCAGACCGCCCGCGGCGAGATCATCTGGATCCGGCACGCGGACGGCTCCCCCGACGACCACGCGCTGCTCACCGGCTGCTCGTCCATCCACCAGTCGCTGCGCTGCGCCGTCGCCCTCGCCGAACACCTCGGCGAGCCCCAGCCCGACTGGGAGCTCGCCGCCGACCAGCTCGGCCACATCGTCGCCTCCCACCCGGAGGCGTTCGCCGACAAGAGCCGGTTCTCGATGGACTGGTACTACCCCGTCCTCGGCGGCCCGCTGCGCGGCCACGCGGCGTACCGCCGGATCGACGAGGGCTGGGAGACGTTCGTCGTCGACGGCCTCGGCTGCCGGTGCGTCTCCGACCAGCCGTGGGTGACCGGCGCGGAGTCGAGCGAACTCGTGCTCGCCCTCGACGCGATGGGCGACACCGCCCGCGCCCGCGACGTGTTCGCCGCCATCCAGCACCTCCGGCACGACGACGGCTCGTACTGGACCGGCTGGCAGTTCGCCAACCGGCGCCACTTCCCCGGCGACCGCTCCACGTACACGGCCGCCGCCGTCGTCCTCGCCGCCGACGCCCTCGCCGACGCCTCCCCCGCCGCCCGCCTGTTCAAAGAGGTCGACGGTCGCCCCCTCGGCCCCTCCGAGCCCGCCGACCCGGTCGCCTGCGGCTGCGAGTCCCTGCCCGACCCGGTACGCGCGCCGCGCTGAGGCCCCTTTCAGCCGCGCTCGTCGGCGAACGCTCCGATCAGCTTGGCCAGCTCGCCGGGCCGTTCGGCGACCATCGCGTGGCTCGCCCCCTCGACCCGTACGACGCGCACCGCGGGGTTCGCCTCCGCCGCCTCGGCCAGGCGCCTCTCGAAGTTCCGCCGGTAGGCCGCGTACAGCTCCTCGAAGGGCCGCTGCTCCGGCAGGTCCTCGGTCGCGACGGCGACCAGGAGCGGGCACCTCACCCTCCGGTAGACCGGGATGACGTCGAGCGTCTCCAGCGCCGTACGAAGCCCGTCGAGGACCTCGGGCGAGGGCCGCATCCAGGTCTCCCCGTCCCGGGTGACGAGGTTGCGCCGGAAGCCTTCGACCGCCATTTCTTCGGATGCGTTGTGCCTCCGCGCCATGACCCGCTGCCCTTCCAGGGCCGCGTCGATCTGCTCGGGCGACATCGGCCGAGCGTACGCGGCGGACACGCCGGCGAACGCCGCCCGCAGCCGGTCGAGCTCCGCCTCCGCCCGCGCGGGGTCGAGGCCGTCGAGCTGGTCCGGCCGGGCGGGCGGCGGCGTGCCGTCGACGCTCACCGCCAGCGGGCACTCCGGGTGGCGCTCGGCCCACAGCGCGGCCAGCATGCCGCCCAGCGACCAGCCGACGACCGCGGGCGTCCCCAGGTCACGGGTGACGGTCTCGAGGTCATCGAGCACCGCCGCCCACTCCCACGGCCCGTCACCGGACTCGCCGTGACCGCGCAGGTCGACGGTGACCACGCGGAAGCGCCCCGACAGCTCCCGCGCGAAGGGCTCCATCGTCGCCAGGTTGGCGCCGGCCCCGTGCAGCAGGAGCAGGGGCGTCCCCGGCCCGCCGAAGTCGTGGGTCGCGATCGGGACGTGCATGGGAGTTCCTCTCATGAGGTGGGAGACCGCCGGTTCAGGCGGTCGCGTACGGACGCGGGCGTCACGCCGCCGTCCGGATGGCGTTCGAGCTTGCCGCGCGTCACCAGGTCGTGGACGCCCTGCCGGGTGATGCCGAGCATCGCCCCGGCGACCGAGTACGACACCGCCTGCACGGTCGGATGCCCGACCCGCCGGACGACGACCTGCCCTAGGGGCGTGCGCCACCACTCGGCGGGCGGATCGAACGGCCCGTCACCGGGGTAGAGCGTCGCGACGACCCGCACGATCGCGTGCGTCGCGGTCTGCTCGTCGCCGTCGAGCATCCGGTCCGCCCATGCCTCCGCCCGCGCCCGGACCGTACGGCGCAGCGCCTCTACCGCCTCGTCGCCATCGAGCAGGATCTCCAGCGGATCGAGCAGCCGGACGTCGATGAGGCGGGTCAACTGGTCGATGAGCTCGGTACGGATGGTCGGCCTCCCGGCAGCTCGGCGCGCCCGCCGACTCGGTCACACCTACTTGACGGCCATCGTCCAGTACTTGGCAGCCTCCGTCAAGTAGCGTCTGAGTTTGGCGGCTCGTACGCAAGTTCCTTTCCAGTAGCAAGCGGTGAGATCTACACGCCGAACTACGTCTCCGACACCCGGACGGCCGCCTGGGCGGCGGGTTTGTTCTTTCCGCGACAGAGGTCCAGATGCGGTCGGCGGCACCGTGTTAGCCCTTGTCGGCCAGCACGATGAGTCCGGCCTGTTCCAAGCCTCGCAGGATGCGCCAGATTCAGGCGGCTCTGGTGTCCTGCACGCTGCCGGGAAGCACCTCTGACACCGATTCGAGTGGTGGCCGGAGCCGGTCCGACAATCGCCACTGCGGCGCAGCCTCCCGTCTCCGGCTACCGCTGCCACGTGCTGCACTCCCACGGAGATAGCCCCTGGATGGGATACGGCGATTGCTCGCGTTCCATGGCGCCCCGATCCGCGACCCTTTCTTCGGCGCCTTCATCACCACCGGCCATCACAAGGGGAAGAGACGGCCGTGACCTGCAGATATCCCGATGCAGTGGGGATGTTCGTGCGGTCGTCTTTGGAAACCATGCCGAAGATGGGGCGCCAGACGATCGGACCGTCTGGTCCCTTACGCGCAGGACGCCGTTCAGACGGCGATGGACCCGCCGGCCGAGCAGTTTCTCAGCACTCCCCTTGTCTAGATCGTTTGACAGAATGACCGATGTTGGTCATTTCCTTACGGTCAAAATTTCCTTCTGTTACTTTCCATGCAAGATCACTGAACAGGAGGACATGATGCGGAGAAGCATTCGTCTCTTGGCCGCGGCGGCGCTCGGCATTTCATCTATCGCAACCCCCGGAACAATGCAATCTGGGCAGGCAGCAACGGAGGCCTGCTCACTCAACTACCATTGTTATGCCAAGGTCGCCGACAGCGCCGACAACAATACCGGCGTCAGCGTCGACATGTACGTTCAATGCTTGGGAGTATCCGACCCAAAGAACTCATTCGCCAACTGGGAAATGTGGAATATTACTGCCGATAATGGAAGTACCTGGCTCGAGTCCGGGCAGAAATACGGAATATTCCACTACCCGGCAAATACTCAGAATGGAAATTACGTATGGTTTTGGGCTCAACAGTATTCAGGCGGGAAGTTCGCCGAGCACTATGTCATGTCGGGCTCCGGGGCTCAGTGGGTCAATACCTCAATAACGACTTCGGGAGGCGGAAGTTGGGATATATCGCAGGCAGGTAAGAAGATTGGCTCTACGGCCAGTGGTCCCGTCGGGGTTTACGTTCAAGCCGGAGCGGAAGTAACCGCAGAGCCCCAGTCGAGCCTAAATGCTTATATAAACAACTTCCAGGTACGGCAAGAAGGGAAGTGGGCAGGCGTCCTGCCCACCTGGACGAATACCAGCGATGGGTGGCTTCAAGGCCTCGCTAATGATGGAACGACAGGAGCCTGGGCTCACGCGTGGACCAATAATTGCTCCACGCCTAATGTGTCACCGAATGCAAGCTCACCACTGACCGCCTCGTCTGCACCTGCGGTACTCCAGGGACTGGCTCACCAGATCAGCGCAGCCAACGGAGAAAGTAAGCCATCCGATATCACCTTTGTGCTTTCGACACGACAGAGGGCGGTCACCGCGCTGGCCAAATCGCAGGTAGCAGGCGACGGCCCCTCCTACCTGGTCCAACTTCACGGGCACTTCAACGGGGCCGCAGCGAGTATCCCTCAGGGCGGAAAAGCTCCCCACGGCACAACCCTGACGTTTGTCGTTGATTCACACGATGGTACAGTGACCGACTGGGGAATCTCATCTCAGGATATTCCCATGGAAAACTTGGGCACAGTCCACGCCGTGAGGTAGAGAACCTCGAACGACTGACATCTGTCGAAGCGGCCCGGATTCGCCGTCTTCCTCTGAGGTTCTCGCACGCATGGGTGCGAGAACCTCAGTATTTAATGTTGGCGAAGCTTTGCCAGAAGCGCCGACTGCACCGACGGCGAAGTAAAAGATCCCACCAGAGACCCGTTAGTTACAGTCCAACATCTATAGCGAATCGATGTGACGAGCTCGGGCGCATCGGGGAACACCGAGATCAAGAAGACTTGCTGCTGAAAAGCGATCATGGGACACCCGTGATCACCTGGCCGCAATGGTGATCTTGTTATATCGACTATACGAGCAATACTATGTTGCGAGATCGAGATACTGGCTTTGAGCTTCGAGAGGTCCCTGTCTTTATCGTCGGCGCCATAAAAACACGCAACAAGCGAACTAGGAGTTTCGGGGATTAATTGTTTCGCGTCAAGTTTCCGATATTTATCCTCTTGGTGCGAGCGCCCTGCCGGAGGTGGGGATGAAGGGCATTTAACTGTTGGAATTTTATCGGTGTCCTGGACTGCGATACTCGCTGGCACGGTGATCGCAATCGCTACGGCCAGGCATACTGCCGTGACGAATGGACGGCGAACGACTACCTTCCATGCGCCTTCGCGAAGTCTGACAAAGCGGCTCGACACGAAGCTCTCCAATTTTTTATTGCGTGGCGATATTGGCACTTCATTGCATCCACCTCTCCTCATCTTTCGCGCCGCTCCCTGGAATTTGCTTCCGAGGCTGCCGCTCGATCCGGCGAGCTCCCCCAGATCTCGCGCGTGGCGTCCAGGTAGAACGCTGAGGTGGCGTGTCTGACCGATCCCTGACGATAACGATAGAGGGTGGGACGGTCCGTTCGCAGCGCGCACTCGGGAAGGCGCCCGTTCTGGGTTTCGATAACACCGGCTTATCGCACCCCAGGAGCCCCCTCTGCGAAGAGCAGCCGGGATTCCACCGCCCCGAAGTCGAGAAGCTCGATCAGAGCCGCGCACCATGCCGTAGCGGGCGACCAACTCGGCCCGCCACTCCGCCTCATCGGCTCCGTCCTCTTCTGGCACCACTGCGGCTGGTCGCTGTTCGTACGAAGCGCCAGTGCTGGTCGCGGCCATCCAAGGGAGGCTGTGGCTGGCACAGTCGCCCCTAAAAGCACGCGATTGGTGCTGCGGCGTGGCTGACGGGCACGGTGTGGGTGACCCAGGAAGGCCCGCTGAGGAGGTGGAGCAGGAAGCCCGTTGGCTCTGGGAGGTAGTTGGGCACGGTGTCGTGCAGCGCCAGGCCGCTTTGCAGATGGGTGCTGGGGGCGATGGCTAGGGTACTACCCGCAAACGCGGCGGTGATGTGGCGGTGCACGTGGCCTGCCAGTATGCGCGCGACATTGCGGTGGCGGGCGAGCACGTCGGCCAGTTTCTCGCCGTCATCAAGCCGCATTCGGTCCAGGAACGGGATACCGATCGCGATCGGAGGGTGGTGCAGGCAAATGATTGCCGGGGTGTCCGATCTGTGGACGAGGACACCGTCGAGCCACTCCAACTGCGTGGAACCCAGGCGACCGCCCGGCGAGCAGGAAACCGTCGAATCCAAGACGATGACGGTGAACGCGGGGTGCTCGACCGCGTAGTACGCCTTTCCTGTATCGCCGACGAAGCGCCTGCCGCCGAACTCCTCCAGCAACACCTGGGGGTCGTCATGGTTGCCGGCCACAAGATGCAGCGGCAGCGGGAATCGGCCGATTACCTCGCGCAGCGCCCTGTATTCTTCCCGATCGCCCCGGTCGACCAGGTCGCCGGTGATTACCGCGCAGTCGGGCTGCGGGTCGAGCGTGAGGACGTGGCCGAGCGCTCGGTACAGCCCTTCTGCGGGTCCACCGGCGAGCGGGCCGGTCGTGATGTGCGGATCGCTGAGATGCGCGATGGATGCGGTCATCCTCGAACGCTCCGACACCACGATGTCCGCTGCAATCGATCACGCTCAGGGCGAACTACCGGTGTGCCGCCGCAGCGGTGATCGTCGTACAGTCCAGTCCCTATCTCGCCCGGCGTAGTCTGCGTCACGGGCCGGATGGCGGCGTCATAGGCGATGGTGACGGCAGCAGGCTCGCGTCGATGACGTCGAAGGTGGCGCGTACGGTCTTGCCGGGCGGGTTCGGGTGGACGGTGATGCGGGCGAGTTCTTCGGCAATCCATAGGCCGAAATGGCCGACCTCGCCGGGCAGGTGCTGCACGGGCAGGTCGGGAGATGCGTCGGTGACGTCGATGGTGATGGCCAGTTCCTGGCCGTTCCGCACGGTGATGGCGAGGGTGACGGGGGCGGCGCCGTGCGCGATGGCGTTGGTCACCAACTCGCTGGTGACGAGGACGGCGTCCTCGACCAGGTCGGCGTCCCAGCCGAGCAGTACGGCGGTGGTGAGGGCGCGGGCGGTGACGACGGCCTGCGGGTCGCCGTCGAGACGACATGACCACTGCTGCTCGTGCGACGCACTGGTGCTGCGGTCGGGGGACATTCCGGGGACCTCCAGGAGGTGTCGGTGACCGCAGTGGCCGAGCATCAGGGGAAGATCCCGGCCACCGCGGTGGCTTGTTCAGCGCTCGGGGCAGCCGAGGACCTGGGTGATGCGGGCGGCGGCGATGTCGAGGTTGTCGACGTGGGCAATCCGGTCGCCGAACGACCAGCAGAACCACCACAACCCCGCCTGGTCCTGCCGCAGCGCGAGGTCGTCGTTCAACGGCGGCGCGAGCGGGTTGACCACCCGCAGTAACGCCGCCCGCCCCTCGGAGAGGATGACCCGCGCGTACCACCCCTCCGTCCGCAGCCGGGCGGCGAGCCCTTCCAGGACTTCGACGCCTTTTCCGGGGGAGCCGTTGGTACCAAGTGAAATAGATGTCACGAGTGCCCTTCGCTTGTATTTGAGAAATAGAGAAGCTGGGTCATCGACTCCGTCGCATGGGCGGTATGTCCGCCATTGCAGCCAAGATCGATCGTGAACATGCAGTGGGACACAGTGCACATATCGATATTTCACCGACCGAACACACTAAGCATTCGATCGGTGACAGCATGTAGGCAGCATGGCATCGCGAGCAGCACGATGCAATAGTGCAAACGGAATCGAGCAAGGGGATCAAGATGTCGCGGGGACAATCCGGGCAAGAACGCGCGAATCACAGTCCGACACTGCGCGCTCGCCAACTGGCGCTTGAGCTCACCCGCCGACGGGAGGCTACGAACCTGAGCCGGGAGGAAGTGGCCAGTCACTTGGAATGGTCGACGTCGACGGTGTTCCGAATCGAGACCGGTCGATCTGTCCCACAGCCACGGAGCATGCGCGCACTGCTGGAGCTCTACGGCGTCGTGGACGCGGAACGCGAAAGTCTGCTCCAACTCGCCCGCGAGGCTCGCCAGCCCGGCTGGTGGCACTCGTTCCGCGACGTGCTGCCTGACCCGTACGCGGCGTACATCGGCTTCGAGTCTGGTGCCGCATCCATTCAAAACTTCGAGCCGCTGGTCATCCCGGGGCTTCTCCAGACGGAGGAGTATGCACGCGCTACATTCCACGGTGGTCCCCGGGAACTGAACCGCGAGGACGTGGAACGTCGCGTGCAAGTGAGAACAACTCGCCAGAAGATTCTGACTGAGCCCGAGCGCCCTCGCCTCTGGACGGTCATCGATGAAGCTGCCATCCGTCGCGTCGTCGGCGACTCCAAGATCATGCGCGAGCAGTTGCACCAGCTCATAGAGGCCGCCGATGAGGGTAGGACAACGATCCAGGTGGTTCCGTTCCGCGCAGGGGCGCACGCAGGAACAACCGGACCGTTCGTCATCCTGGGCTTCCCACAGCCGACTGACCCCAACGTGGTCTACATCGAAACTCTTGCCGGCGACATCTATCTCGAAGGCCCTGAGGACGTAACGCGCTATATGATCGCATTTGACCGGCTCGTCGCCGCAGCCCTGCATCCCGATGAATCACTGGCACTCATCGAGCAGGCCGCCAGCGATCTCCCCTCGCAGTAGAGAGACAGGCAAATGTCACTGAAGTCCGAACTCTCCGACGGCGCGTGGCGTAAGAGCAGCAAGAGCAGCCAAGACGGCAACTGCGTCGAGATACTACTTACCACTCTTCAGTGAGCCTTTTTCATCCTGGCGTTGAGAGAGACGAGAGCGGCGCGGCCTGCCGGGCTGTGTGTCGCACCCCCACATGCCAGTCCGTGATGGTGAATGATGGCGGGATGTCGATCCTCCCGCCCGTCGAGACTGATGGCGATCCCCGCGCCAAGCGGCCAACGCAAGCGGATGAGCGCACGACGATGCTGACATTTCTGCGATGGCAGCGGGAGACTCTGGCACTCAAGTGCGCTGGCCTGAAGCCGGCGCAGCTGGCGGAGCGGGCAGTAGGCCGATCGGCGTTGTCGCTGCTTGGGCTCGTGCGGCACGCGGCCGAGTCCGAGAGCTTCTGGTTCCGTCGGGTGATGGCAGGGCAAGAGCCCTCGCCCCTGTTCTCATCTCAGGCCGCTCCCGATGGCGCATTTAATGTGGCGAGCGCGGACGCGCAGATGGTTACCGAGGCGTGGGAGGCGTGGCAGGCGGAGGTCGCGTTCGCTGACCGTTTCGTCGACACAGCGCCGGACCTTGAAGTCATCGGGCATGAACCTGGCGAAGGGCCCGTATCACTGCGCTGGGTGCTGATGCACATGGTGGAGGAGTACGCGCGACACAACGGCCACGTGGACTTGCTGCGGGAACAGATCGATGGAGCAATAGGACTCTGACCGGTCAGGGCCCTTTTTCATCCTCATGTGGCCTATGTGACGCGGGGGTCAGGGCCGCAAGACGCTTGGATCGCTCTCTTTCCGCTGTGATGGGTGCGGCGGCTCGGGCACGGTCGGCGAAGAAGAACACCGCGACAGCGGACGCGAATATGACCTGGCGACGGACGGACGGATTTCCCCGGTCGGGCACCGCCCTGCGGTCAAGGCCCTCGGGGTTTGCCCCGTGTGCCTCGGGCCGGGACGGTCGTGAACCTCGGCGGAACCGGTGACCCGGCCGGAAGGCTGGTCGAAGCGCCATGCCCCGCCTGTGCCGCCTGATCAACAGCGCGTACGCGCTTGGGCTCAGGAGGTGCCGGCGTAGCGGCCGAAGGCCTGGAGGAGCTGGGCCTTGCTCAGGTGGCTGTCCACGGAGGGATCGCTGTCGCTGAGCGAGACGCTGCCGGGGCAGGTGGGGTCCTCCCCGGTCAGCCTCATCTGGGCGAGCTTCCGGTGGGTACGCAGCTCGCGCAGCGTCGCCCGGTAGATGGTCTTGTCCATGGGCTTGCTCAGCTTCGGGCCCGTCGGCATCTGTCGATTGCCGTACGTGCAGTTGGCGCTGTCCATCTCGCCGTCGGTGCCGACCTTCTCGAGGCACAGGACGAGCCGGACGTCGACGCTTGAGGGGGCGTTCCACGAATCGGGCAGCGTCGCCCCCGCGTTGACGTACGACTTTCCGATCTTCTCGTAGACCTCGACGCCGTGCGGGGAGGGGCCGGTGAAGGGGTGGGCCGAGCTGTACGCCACACCGGGATTCCCGCAGGCCGCCGCGAGGCGGCCGTTCCCATGGGGCAGCTCGGACTCGTGCCTGAGCGTGAAGTGCGGCAGAACGAGGAACCAGACGGCCGCGGCGAGCACGGCGACGGCCGCGAGCGCCGCCAGAACACGGCCTGGGGTGATCCGACGAAGAGGGGCGTTGTCCGGCATGAGGAGATCATTACCACGAGCCGCCTCTGGGATTTCCATCGGCCGACGGGTGGGTACGTCGCCGGGAATCGGATTGCGGCGGGCGGCCGGGTCCACCAGCATCGGGCGGTATGCGCGTCGAGGATCTGGTCCGGCTGGAAGAGCAGGGCGAACTACCGGAGCTGTTGCTGTTCTGGGGGCATCGGCCGCCGAAGGGCGGCGGAGTCGGCAAGAGTTGCCTGAGTCAGTGGTATCCGGCGCCGTTCACGGTGGACGGGGTGCGGTATGCCACCGCCGAGCACTACATGATGGCCGGGAAGGCTCGGCTGTTCGGGGATGCCGAGGCGGAGAAGCGCGTGCTCGCCGACGATGACCCGGGCAAGGCCAAGGGCGCCGGGCGCAAGGTGCGCGGGTTCGACGAGGAGACGTGGGCCGAGCAGCGGTACGGCCTGGTCGTCGCGGCCAATGAGGCGAAGTTCGGGCAGAGTTCCGCGCTGCGCGGCTTCCTGCTGGGCACGGGCGACCGTGTGCTCGTGGAGGCCAGCCCGTACGACACCATCTGGGGAATCGGGCTGTCGGCGTCCCAGCCGGAGGCGCTGCGCCCGGCGGAGTGGCGGGGCCTGAACCTGCTCGGTTTCGCGCTGATGGACGTCCGCGCCGCGCTCGGCGCCTGACCGGCACTCCGGAGCGTCGTCCGGATCCGGTCGGATGCGGAGCGTGCCGATATGGTCGCCGTCGGCCCGTTTCTGATAAAGATCGGATTCGGCCCATGGCCGACGGCCGAACGGCTGACCCCTCCGGAGGACGGAATGACGGCAGCGCTGCTCCCGAGCGATCCCCCACGGCTCGGCGACTACACGCTGACGGCACGCCTCGGGGAGGGCGGCCAAGGCGTGGTCTACCTCGCGGCGGACGCGGCCGGACGCCAGGTGGCGATCAAGCTGCTGCGCGCCCATCTCAGCGAGGACGCCAAGGCGCGTTCGCGGTTCGTCCGGGAGCTGTCGGCCGCCGAGCGGGTCCCCGGGTTCTGCACCGCGCCGGTAATCGACGCGAACGTCGCCGGCGACCAGCCGTACATCGTGAGCGAGTTCGTGCCCGGCCCGGCGCTGCAGGAGCTGGGCCGGCTCGCCGAGCCCGACCTGCTGCGGCTCGCGATCGGCACCGCGACCGCGCTCGCGGCGATTCACCAGTCCGGGATCGTGCACCGCGATTTCAAGCCCGCGAACGTCATCATGGGGCCGGGCGGTCCCCGCGTCATCGACTTCGGCATCGCGCGGGTGCTGGACTCCGACGCGACGATGACGAGCCAGGTCGTCGGCACGCCCGCGTACATGGCGCCGGAGCAGCTGGCCAACGGGGCGATCGGGCCGGCCGCCGACCTGTTCGCGTGGGGCCTGACCATGGTGTTCGCGGCGACCGGCCGCCGGGCCTTCGCGGGCGACTCGGTTCCGTCGGTGATGCACGGGATCCTGTACGGCGCTCCGGATCTGAACGGGCTGCCTCCGTGGCTGGCGGGGCTGGTCGCCGCCTGCCTGGACAAGGACCCGCGGCGGCGGCCGACCGCCGTCCAGGCGCTCGTGCACCTGCTGGGCGCGCCGCCCGGCGCCCCTCAGGGCGACGTCACGACCCTGCTCACGCAGGGAGCCGCCGTCGCCACGCAGCACCAGGGCGCGGTTCCGGTCCCCGCGGCTCCCCGAGGCGTCCCGGCGCTCGCCCTCATCGGCGTGGTGCTGGGCATGCTGGCGAGCTCACTGCCCGCGAGCGGGGTGAACCTCGCGATCCCCGCGATCCAGGCGGCCATGCACGTCAGCGTCGGCAGCCTGACCTGGGTCGCGAACGCACAGCTCCTGGGGCTGGCGCTCACGGTCGTCGTCGGCGGGTGGCTCGCCGACCGGTTCGGGCGCAAGAAACTCTTCGTCATCGGTACGGCCGCGTGCGCGGCGGTCACCTTTCTGACGGCTCTCTCGCCCACGGTCGGGGTGCTCATCGCGCTGCGGCTCGTGGCGGGCGTCGCGGCGGGCCTGGCGCTGCCCGCCGGGCTGGGGCTCGTCCGGGAGGCCTTCTCCGGCGTCGGGTTGAACGTCGCCACCGGGATCTGGGGCGCCGTGACCGGCGGCGCGGCGCTCGCCGGCGTGTTCCTGGCGTGGCCGGTGATCTCCGGGCTCGCGTGGCGGTGGGTGTTCATCCTTCCCGCCGTGGTGGGCGTCCTCGCCGCCCTGATCGTCCTGGTCGCCGGCCGGGAGTCGCGCGGCGACGCGGCGGCGTCGTTCAGCGCGCCCGGGATGGTCTTCCTGTCGGCGGCGCTGTTCGTGCTGACCTTCGCGGTGATACGTGTCCGCGTGTCGAACGGCGTGGTCACGGGCGTGCTGTTGGTGGGTGCCGTGCTGCTGGTGGTCATCTTCTGGGTCGTGGAGTCGCAGATGCGGCGCGGACGTCCTCCGGTACTGCTGGCCTCCCCGTCGCTTCCGGCGGCGATCGGCCTCACGGCGATCGGCTTCGCCGCGCTGAACGGCCTGTACTTCCTGCTGACGATCTATCTGCAGGTCGTTCTCAACGGGTCACCGCTGTCCACGGCGGTGGGCGTGCTGCCGATGACGCTGGCGTACGTCGTCGGCGCGGGCGTGGCCGCCGCCGTCGGCGGGCGGGCCGGACCGCGGCCTTCGCTCGTCATCGGGCTCCTGCTCACCATGGTCGCGGCGTTCGGCCTGTCCTCCCTCGGAGCGCACTCGTCCTACACCGCCGTGTGGCCGTGGCTGCCGTTCGCCGGGCTCGGTCTGGGCCTGGTGATCCCCACCGCCGCCGCAGCGGTCCTCGGGCACTCCCCGACACGCCTCGCGGGCGCCGCGGGCGGGCTGCACCAGGGCGGGCAGCTCATCGGCGGCGCCGTCGGAACGTCCGTCCTGTACGCCCTGGCCCTTCCCTCTGACGCCAAGGGCTCACTGATCGCCGGGATGCACACCCAGCTCGTCGTCATCGGTGCGATGGCGATGGTCACCGCGGTGTTCGCGGTGTTCGTCCGGCGCGCTGAGGCTTGAGGGTCAGGACCGCTCGAGGACGCGGAGGGAGCCCTCGACGCGGCGTTCGGTCCACTGCCCGGTGGCCAGGGCCCGCTGGTAGACGCGGTACGGCGCCTGACCGCCGTCGGCGGGGTCGGCGAAGATGTCGTGGAAGGCGAGGGCGCCGCCCGGCATGACGTGCGGTGCCCAGCCGTCGTAGTCGGCCTGGGCGAGGTCCTCGGCGTGGCCGCCGTCGATGAACACCATGGCCAGTGGCCGCGCCCACAGCGCCGCGACGGCGCCGGACTCGCCGACGATCGCGATGACGTGGTCCTCGAGGCCGGCGGCGGCGATCGTCCGGCGGAACACCGGGAGGGTGTCCATCCGGCCCGTCGTCGGGTCGACGAGGGCAGGGTCGTGGTACTCCCAGCCCGCCTGGTTCTCCTCCGAGCCGTGGTGGTGGTCGACCGTCACCACCGTGGAGCCGGCCGTACGGGCGGCGGCGCCGAGGTAGACGGCCGACTTCCCGCAGTAGCTGCCGACCTCGAGGATCGGCCCGCGCGCGCCGTACTCCAGGGCCGTCTCGTACAGCGCGAGCCCTTCCGGCACCGGCATGAAGCCCTTGGCGGCCTCGGCGGCGCGGCGCAGGTCGGCCGGCATCGGTACGTCGGTCACGGGCGGCCGCTCGCCCGCCGTCGGCATCGGCACGTGGTTCGTCGCCTGGCTCGTCATCTCGGGCACCCTATCCACCGTGACGGATGGCTCCCCATCCGCCCCCAAATGTGCGTCAGGTCACATATCGATCATGTAATCGTTTCCATATAGTCCCGTGTAATCGTTTCCACAGCGCCGATCAGGAGGACCGATGGCCGGCATCAAGGACGTTGCCGCACGCGCCGGCGTCTCCGTCGCCACGGTGTCGCGCGTGCTCAACGACAGTCCGCGGGTCAGCGAGGAGACCCGGGAGAAGGTCGTGGCGGCCATGCGGGCGCTGCGCTACACACCGAACGGCGTCGCCCGCTCGCTGCGCACCGAGGCCACCCGGACGCTCGGGCTGATCATCGGCGACATCCTCAACCCGTTCTTCGCCGCGATGGCCCGGGCGGTCGAGGACGAGGCGCGGGCGGCCGGGTACACGGTCGTCATCGGCAACGCCGACGAGCGCCCCGAGCAACAGGACCACTACGTGCGCACGCTCCTCGAGCAGCGGGTCGACGGCCTGCTGATCTGCCCGACCGCGGAGACGACCCCGCTCGTCGACGACTGCGTCCGCGCCGGCAGTCCCCTCGTCTTCCTCGACCGCACGCTCCCCGGCCTCGACGTGCCGGCCGTGCGCGCCGACGGCACCGCCGCCATCCACGACCTGGTCCGGCACATCCACCGGCTCGGCCACCGCCGGGTCGCGTTCATCTCCGGGCCGGAGCTGCTGTCCACCGGCCGGGAGCGGACGCGGGCGTTCCTGGACGCGATGCGAGAATGCGACCTGGACCTCCGCGACGAGTACCTCGAAGCGGGTGACTTCCAGGCGGCCAGCGGACGGGCCATCGCGGCCCGCTTCCTCGACCTGCCCGAACCCCCCGAAGTGATCTTCGCGGGAGACAACCTCATGGCGCTCGGCGCCCTGGACGAGATCCGGGCGCGTGGGCTGCGGATCCCGGGTGACGTCGCGCTGGCCTCGTTCGACGACGTGGCCTGGTTCGTGCACCTGGACCCGCCGATCACCGCGATCACCCAGCCCGCCGAAGAGCTCGGACGGCGCGCCGTCCGCGTGCTCCTCGAGCGCGTCGAGCGCCGTCCCGTCGAGTCGGTGGTCCTGCCGGCCCGGCTCGTGATCCGCCGCTCCTGCGGAGAAACGGAGACCTGATGACAGAGGAGATCCTGCGGGTGCGCGGGCTGCGCAAGCGGTTCCCCGGGGTCGTGGCGCTCGACGGCGTCGACTTCGACCTGCGCCCGGGCGAGGTGCACGTCCTCCTCGGCGAGAACGGCGCGGGCAAGAGCACGCTGATCAAGATGCTGTCCGGCGCGTACCACCCGGACGAGGGCACGATCTTCGTGGACGGCCGGGAGACCACGATCCGCACCGCCGAGGACGCCCAGCAGCTTGGCATCGCCACCATCTACCAGGAGTTCAACCTGGTGCCCCAGCTGACCGTGGCGGAGAACCTCATGCTCGGCCGGCCGCCCCGGCGCTTCGGATTCGTCGACAAGAAGGCGATGTACGCCCACGCCCAGGAGCTGCTCGACCGGGTCGGCGTGGACGCGGACCCGCGCGCGCCGCTGGAGAGCCTCGGCATCGCGCGGATGCAGATGGTGGAGATCGCCAAGGCGCTCGGCCTCGACGCCCGGGTGCTGATCATGGACGAGCCGACCGCCGTGCTCACGACCACCGAGGTGGAACGGCTGTTCACGATCGTCCGGCAGCTCAAGGAGCAGGGCGTGGCGATCATCTTCATCACCCACCACCTGGAGGAGATCGCCCAGATCGGCGACCGGGTCACGGTGCTGCGGGACGGCGCGTCGGTCGCCGAGGTGCCCGCCGACACTCCCGAGGACGACCTCGTGCGCCGGATGGTCGGCCGCTCCATCGACCAGCAGTACCCACGGGAACGTTCCACACGGGGCGCTCCGCTGCTGGAGGTCCGCGGCCTCACCCGTACGGGCGTCTTCGAGGACGTGTCCTTCGAGGTGCGCGCCGGCGAGGTCGTCGGCCTGGCCGGGCTGGTCGGCGCCGGTCGTACCGAGGTGGTGCGGGCGATCTTCGGGGCGGACCACTACGACTCCGGCGAGGTCCTCGTCGACGGGCGGCGGCTCCGCCGCGGCGACGTCACCGCCGCCATGGAGGCGGGGCTCGGCCTGGTGCCGGAGGACCGCAAGGGCCAGGGCCTCGTCCTCGGCGCGGACATCCGGGAGAACCTCGGCCTGGTGACGATGCGCCACGCGACGCACGCGGGGTTCGTCGACCGGGCGGGGCAGACCAAGGCCGCCGCCAAGGTCGCCGAGCAGCTCGGCGTGCGGATGAGCGGCCTCACCCAGGAGGTCCGCACGCTGTCCGGCGGCAACCAGCAGAAGATCGTCATCGGCAAGTGGCTGCTGGCCGAGGCGAGGGTCCTCATCCTCGACGAACCGACGCGCGGCATCGACGTCGGCGCGAAGGTCGAGATCTACCAGCTCATCAACTCGCTCACCGCCGCCGGGCACGCGGTGCTCATGATCTCCAGCGACCTCCCCGAGGTGCTGGGCATGAGCGACCGGGTGCTCGTGATGGCGCGCGGCAGGCTCGCCGGCGAGCTCAGCGCCGCCGACGCGACCCAGGACTCGGTGATGGCACTCGCCGTCGGCGAATTGGAGGAATCGGCATGACAACGGGAGTCCTGCGCCTGCGCAAGGGCGGCTCCGTACTGAGCGAGAACGGCTCGCTCATCGGGCTCATCGTCCTGGTCGTCGCCCTGACGCTGCTGTCCGGCGACTTCCTCACGGTGACGAACCTGCTCAACGTCGGCGTCCAGGCGGCGGTCACCGCGATCCTCGCCTTCGGCCAGACCTTCGTCATCATCTCGGCCGGCATCGACCTGTCGGTCGGCGCGGTCGCGGCCCTCTCGGCGGTCGTCCTCGCCTGGACCGCCACCAGCAACGGGATGCCCTGGCCGCTCGCCACCGGCTTCGCGCTGCTCGTCGGCATCGCGTGCGGCCTCGTCAACGGCGCGCTGATCACGTACGGGAAGCTGCCGCCGTTCATCGCCACGCTCGCCATGCAGGGCGTCGCGCGCGGCCTCGGCCTCGTCATCTCCCAGGGCAGCCCCATCGCCCTGCCCGACTCGGTGTCGCACCTCGGCGACACGATCGGCAGCTACCTGCCCGTGCCGGTGATCGTGATGCTCGTGATGGGCGTCATCACCGCCGTCGTGCTGAACCGCACGTACGCCGGGCGCGCGATGTACGCGATCGGCGGCAACGAAGAGGCCGCCCGGCTGTCCGGGATCAAGGTCACCCGGCAGAAGCTCATCACGTACGCCCTGGCGGGCGGCTTCGCCGCCATCGCGGGCATCGTGCTCGCCAGCCGGCTCGCGTCGGCACAGCCGCAGGCCGCCCTCGGCTACGAGCTGGACGCGATCGCCGCGGTCGTCATCGGCGGCGCCAGCCTGTCCGGCGGCAAGGGCAAGGCCCTCGGCACCTTCGTCGGCGCTCTCATCCTCGCCGTCCTCCGCAACGGCCTGAACCTCCTGTCGGTCTCCGCCTTCTGGCAGCAGGTCGTGATCGGGGTCGTCATCGCCCTCGCGGTGCTCCTCGACACGCTGCGCCGCCGCCAGACCCGCTGAAGAATCAAGAAAGGCACCATCATGCAGTTCATCAAGCCGGCCGCGGTGGCGGCCGCCGGAGCGATCCTCGCCCTCGGCCTCACGGCCTGCAACAAGAGCTCTTCCTCCGCCGGCGGCGGTGGCGGCGACATCAAGCTCGGCCTGTCGGTCTCCACGCTGAACAACCCGTACTTCGTGCAGCTGCGCCAGGGCGCCGAGGCGGAGGCGAAGAAGGAGGGCGTCAAGATCACCGTGACGGACGCTCAGAACGACGCCTCGCAGCAGGTCAACCAGGTGCAGAACTTCGTCAGCCAGAACATGAAGGCGATCATCATCAACCCGGTCGACTCCTCGGCCGCCGCGCCGGCGGTCAAGGCCGCCGACCGCAGCAAGATCCCCGTGATCGCCGCCGACCGCGGTGTGACGGGCGCGGACGCCGCCCAGACCGTCGCGTCCGACAACGTCGCCGGCGGCAAGCTGGCGGCGCAGGAGCTCGGCAAGGCGCTCGGCGGCAAGGGCAAGGTCGCCGTCCTGCAGGGCACGGCGGGCACCTCGGCCGCCCGGGACCGGCAGCAGGGCTTCAGCGAGGGCATCAAGGCGTTCCCCGGCATCCAGGTCGTCGCGCAGCAGCCCGCCGACTTCGACCGGACCAAGGGCCTCGACGTCATGACCAACCTGATCCAGGCGCACTCCGACATCACCGGCGTGTTCGCGGCCAACGACGAGATGGCGCTGGGCGCGATCAAGGCGCTGGGCGGGAAGGCCGGCAAGCAGGTCAAGGTGGTCGGCTTCGACGGTACGCCGGACGGGATCAAGGCCGTCCAGGCGGGCACGCTCAGCGCCGACGTCGCCCAGCAGCCGGTGCTCCTGGGTCAGCTGGCCGTACAGTCCGCCGTAAAGGCCGCGAAGGGCGGCAAGATCGACGCTAACGTGGCCGTCCCCGTGAAGGTGGCCACGAAGGACAACGTCGCCCAGTTCACGAACGGAGCCTGATGCCGGACAAGACCTACGACGTGCTGGTCGTCGGCTCGGTCAACGCGGACCTCGTGGTCCGCGTCGACCGGCGCCCGGCGGCCGGGGAGACCGTCCTCGGCTCGGACCTGGCGACCTATCCGGGCGGCAAGGGGGCCAACCAGGCCGTCGCCGCCGCCCGGCTGGGCGGCCGGGTGGCCTTCCTCGGCCGCGCCGGCACCGACGGCCAGGGCGTCTTCCTGCGCGACGCACTGCGCGAGGACGGCGTCGACATCGCCCACCTGCTCACCACACCGGGCCCGAGCGGGGTCGCGCTGATCACCGTGGACCCCGACGGTGACAACAGCATCATCGTCTCCCCCGGCGCGAACGGCCGGATCACCGAGGATGACGTCACGGCGGCCAGGCCGCTGATCGCCGACGCCTCGGTGGTCTCGCTCCAGCTGGAGATCCCCCTCGAGGCCGTGCTGGCCGCCGCGCTCGCCGCCGACGACGCCGGCGCCCGCGTGGTGGTCAACCTGTCGCCGCCCACCGAGGTCCCGGACGAGCTCCTCGCGCTGTGCGACCCTCTCGTCGTCAACGAGCACGAGGCCGCCTTCCTCGGCGCGAGCGACCCGGCCGGGCTACTGGCGCGCGGCCCGCGCTCCGTCGTGATCACGAAGGGCGCGGACGGCGCGGTCGTCGCCGACGAGACCGGCGTGACCGAGGTCCCGAGCCCGCGCGTCGAAGCGGTGGACACGACGGGGGCCGGGGACGCGTTCACCGGGGCCCTGGCGTGGCGGCTGTCGCAGGGCGACGACCTCGCGGAGGCCGCGCGCTTCGCGGCCCGCGTCGGCGCGGCCGCCGTGCGCGTCGCGGGCGCGCAGAGCTCGTTCCCGCGCCTTGGGGACCTGGAGGACGTATGAAGCGCGCGGGAATCCTCAACGGCGCCCTCTCGGGCGCCCTGGCCCGGCTCGGGCACACCGACCAGGTGCTGATCTGCGACAGCGGCATGCCGATCCCGGCCGACGCCGAGGCCGTGGACCTCGCGTTCCTGCCGGGCATCCCCGGCTTCGCCGACGTGCTCGACGGGATCCTGGCGGAGCTGGTCGTCGAGGGCGCGATCGCGGCGGAGGAGGTCGTGGGCGGCAACACCGAGTGCCACGCCCTCCTCGACGACCGGCTCCCCGCCCTGACGTACGTGCCGCACGAGGAGCTGAAGCTGCTCGCGCACGCCGTCAAGCTCGTGGTCCGGACGGGCGAGGCGACCCCGTACGCGAACGTGATCCTCCGGTGCGGCGTGGCGTTCTGACCCGCCGCACCGGCCGACGGTGCGACCGCCCGCGAGCGCGGTCGCACCGCGCCCCTTGCCGCCACTGACTGAAACGTGTTCTACTTTCTGGCGTGAGTCAGCGCTCCCGTGTCGCGATGACGGACGACGAGGTCGCCACGCTCCTCAAGGAGCAGAAGAAACTGCAGCTGGCGACCATCAACCGCGACGGCACCCCCCACCTGGTCACCATGTTCTACGGACTGGTCGACGACAAGATCGCGTTCTGGACCTACCGGACCTCGCGGAAGGCGCACAACCTGCGCCGCGACCCTCGGGTGACCTGTCTCATCGAGGCGGGCGAGGAATACTTCGAGTTGCACGGGCTGATGCTGTACGGCACGGTCCGAACCCTTACCGAACCGAACGACGTTCGGTATGTTGGCACCGAAGTGGTCCGCAGGATGATGGATCTTGAGGACGACGACGCCATCGCCCCGTTCGTCGAGCAGACCGCGGCCAAGCGCCACGCCTACATCGTCGAGCCGACGAGCGTCGCGTCCTGGGACCATCGCAAGCTCACCTGAGCGAGGGAGCCATGGAAGTACGAGTCGATCCGCTGGTATGCGAGGCCAACGGCGTGTGCGTGGGGCTGGTGCCCGAGGTGTTCGACCTCGATGACGACGATGTCCTGCACATCGTCGAGCCGAACCCGCCCGCCGAGCTGCTCGACCGCGTCCGGCACGCCGTACGGTCCTGCCCCAAGGCCGCGCTGACCCTCGAGGAGTAGCCCCGGCGCCCTGCCCGGGGGCCACGTCGGCGCCCGGCCCGGGCGCCACATCGTCGGCCGGCGCTCCCGTCGGCCCTGCCATGGAGGTGTGCACGGTGCGAGCCGCGGTCCTACGCCAGGTCGGCGACGAGGCGCTCGATCTGCGCGACGACGCCACGACGACCGATCCCGGCCCCGACCAGGTCAAGGTCAAGGTCAAGGCGACCGGCGTCTGCCACTCCGACCTGTCGGTCCTGTCGGGCGTGCTGCCGATGCCGACCCCGTGCGTCCCCGGGCACGAGGGCGCCGGCGAGGTCGTCGAGGTCGGCGACCGGGTCACGAACGTCCAGCCCGGCGACCACGTCGTCATCAACTGGACGCCCGACTGCGGCACCTGCGCCGACTGCCTGCGCGGCGAGCCGTACCTCTGCATGACCTTCCTCGTCGAGGCGTTCGGCGACCCGCGGTTCCGGCTGGGCGACGAACCGGCCTTCGGCATGGTCGGCTGCGGCACCTGGGCGGACGAGCTCGTGGTCCCCCGGCAGGCCGTCATCAAGGTGGCCGACGACGTGCCGTTCGACTACGCCGCGCTGCTCGGCTGCGGCATCCCGACCGGCGTCGGCGCGGTGTTCAACACGGCGAAGGTGCGGCCCGGCGCGAAGGTCGCGGTCGTCGGCGCGGGCGGCGTCGGCTTGTCGGTGATCCAGGGCGCCCGGATCGCCGGTGCGGCGACCATCCTGGCGATCGACCCGAACGAGGCGAAGCACCCCATCGCAAAGCAGTTCGGGGCGACCCACACCGCGACGCTCGACGACCTGACGGAGACGAACGGCCTGCTGACGGGCGGCCAGGGCTTCGACTACGTCTTCGAGGTGGTCGGAAAGGCCGCGGCCATCCAGACGGCGTGGCAGATCACCCGGCGCGGCGGCGACGTCATCGTGGTCGGTGCGGGTGCGGGCGACGACAACTTCGAGATGAGCGCGTTCTCGCTGCTGTTCGAGGGCAAGACGCTCAAGCCCTCGCTGTACGGCGAGAGCGACCTCAAGCGCGACATTCCGCTCTTCGTCGACCTGTGGCGCGCCGGCAAACTCGACCTCGAGGGCCTGATCACGCGACGGATCCGGTTCGAGGACCTCAACGACGCCATCGCCACGCTGAAGCGCGGCGACGCGATCCGCCAGGTCGTGCTCTTCGACTAGGCCGCAGACGCGGAAAAGGGCGGCCGGCGGGCGCTGCCCGGCCGCCGGCCGCCCAGCCGCGACCCGTGCTCCCCGACCCAGTGACGGGAGCTCGGGTCACGCCGTGATGATGTCCCGGACCGGGACGCCGGTCACCCGACCTCGGTGACTCGTCCGTACATCGCGGCGCGCGGCGAATTCGCTACACCATTCCCGACGGCCCTCAAGTGGCGAAAGTTTTAATCCCCCCATATCGGGCATCTGGCGGGCGTTCAACCCCGAACCAGGAGGCTCACATGCGGATACGGGGCAGCTTCAGCTTCGTCGGGCTGATTTACATATTGATCGGCATCTTCGTCGCATGGAACCGCCACTACATCACGATCAGCCTGCTCAAGCACGTCCTGAGCGCGCTTCTCGCCATCTTCCTGTGGGTCCTCATTCTCCTCGGCGTCGATCTTCACGTGAACTGACGCCTTCCCCGCACCGTCATTGCGGCCGCCGTTCGACAAGTGCGGCCGCAATGACGTTTTCGCCCGACCGAATCCGGGCCGGAGCGGGCTCAGGGAATGGGCCGGCGCCACAAAGTCGGCACGTCCCCGGACGCGTCACCCGTGAATCCGACACCGACCAGCGTGCCGCCGGTGACGGTCAGCCCGGTGAGCCGCTGCGTCCCGAGCCCGTTCAGCCCCAGACCCGCCGGCCGCGACGACCGCCACGTACGGCCGTCCGCCGAGGTCCACAGCACCACGTCCGAACCGGCGGCGCCAGCGAGCACGAACCCGTGCGCCGTCGCCGTCGCCGCCGTCACCGCCGTGCCCTGTCCCGCCCCGGGCAGCGAGACCGGCTGCCAGGTCCGGCCCCCGTCCGCCGAGACGGTGGCGAAGGCGGCCGTGCCGGGGGCGTCCGCGGCCGGCGGGCCGGTCACGCCCGCGGCGCCGGTCACGCCGGTGGCGACCAGCACGCCGTTCCGCGCCACGACCGACGTGAGCGAACCGGCGGCGGCGCCCTGCGGCAGCGCCGGCGCGGCCGGGGACAGCGTCCACTTCTTGCCGTCCGGTGAGGTCCACACCGCCGGCTGCGCCGTCTTGTTCTTCGTCTGACCGCCGACCGCGACGAACCCGGTGGACCCCGCCGTCACGTCGCCCATCCACCTGGGCGCGTCACCGGTGCCGGCCAGGTCGCCCTTGCCCGCGCTGCCGGCCCCCGCCCAGTTCTTCAGGTCCGTGGAGAACCAGGCGCCCGCTCCGTCTCCGGACCGGCCCACGACGACGTACGCGCCGCCGTTCGCCGCGGCGGCCATCGGCGCGAGGCCGGCCGTGTCGAACGCCTTGCCGCCCTGGACGTTCTGCCAGGAGCCGCCGTCCGCCGACGTCAGGAGCAGCGGGCGGCCACCGGCACGCCCGACCGCGAGCCAGCCCGCGGTCCCGTGAACGGCGTCGAGGATCTGCCGGGGAGGCGCGCCGGCCGGGAGCGTGGCCCGGGTCCACGCCGCGCCGTCCGCCGACGTCCACAGCGCGGCGTCGCCGTTGGAACTGCCGACCGCGAGAACTCGGCCCGCGTCCGCGACGAGCCCGGAGAGCGTACGCTCCGGGTGCACGGCGCCCGGGACCGCGGTGAGGTTCACGTCGCCGACCCCCGCCACCGTGAGGTAGGCGTCGGCCGTGCCGATCCGGCCGGTGACCACCGGACCGGCGGTCGCCGGCGCCACGTCGGTGAGGGCGCGGCCCGGCGGGACGTCGCCGGCGCGCCGCCAGCTCTTGCCGTCGGCGCTGCTCAGCGCGGCGTTCCGGCCTCCGCCCACGGCGGCGAGCGCGGCCAGGCCGCCGTCCGCGCCGCGCAGTGCGACGAGGTGGGAGTAGCCGTCCGTGCCGAGCTGACCGACCGGCGCCCAGGTCTGCCCGTCGGCGGAGCCGAAGATCACCGCGTACGAGGTCGTCTTCTGATGCTTCTTCGGGCCCGTGGTCCGGGACGCCTCACGGGCGGCGAACAGTCCGGAGCGCGTCGCCGCCAGCGCAACGACGCTCCCCGACGACCCTTGGGCCTGCGGAATCGTCACCGGCGCCCAGCTGCGCCCGGAGTCCGGCGACCGCCAGAAGGTCTCCCGGTCCGTGGTCTGCTGAACCGTCTTCTTTTTCTTCTTGACCTTCTTCGTGACCGTCACGGTGGTCCGCAGCGTGCCTTCGGCGACGACCGTGTCGCCGTACGCCGCGACGCCGGAGATCCGCAGCGGCGTGCCCGCCGATGAGGGGCTGAGCTGCTCGGGGCCGAGGCGCGACCACGTGCGGCCGTCGCGGGAGACCCAGATGATCGCCTGCGTGCCGTCCTTCACCGCCGCCGTGCCGGCCGCGACGAATCCCGACCGCGTGCGGACCAGGCGATCGACCTTGTCACCGGGGCCGAACGCGCCGGCGACCGCGGTGCGCGTCCACGACCGGGCGTCACGGCTCGTCCACGACACGACGCCCGACGACGTCACGCCGAGCGCCGCCCACGCCCCGCCCCCGCCGGCGACGAACTGCGGGTACTCCCCCGCCGGCGGATCGCCGCCGTCGTCGGCGCGCACGCGCGCGGCCCGCCAGGTGCGGCCGCCGTCGGACGAGGTCAGGAACTGCGCCCGGGAGTACACGCCGCCCTGCTCGGAGCCGATCGCCACGACGGTGTCACCGGCCGCCGCCACACCGGCGAGCGCGTGCGCCCGGCCGCTGGTCTTGGCCGCCGGATCCAGGGTGAACACGCGGTCCGCGGCCACCGCCGCGGGGATCGCCGGCTTCTTCGGCTTGTCGCCGCCGCCCGTTCCGAACAGGGCGAACGCCCCGCCGCCGAGGACGACGACCGCGGCGGCGGCGATCGCCACGGGCCGGACCGGCACGGCGGGGAGGCGGCGCGCCCGCTGCGGGGGCGTCCACGGCTCCGCGTCCGCCGCCGGAGACTCCGCGGGCGGTGTGGCCGGTGGGGCGGGCGGCGCGGGCGGGGCGGCCGGGGGCGCGGGCGAGGCGGGCGGCGCGGCCGGCGCGCCGCTCGGATAGGCCGCGGCGCTCGCCGCGACAGGGACGCTGGTGGGAGGGGACGGGCGGGGCTCCGGCTTGTCTCGGCTCCAGTCGATGCCGGCCCGGTGCCATACCGCGTTGGAACGCTGCCAGGGCGAGGAGGTCGGCACGCCGGGTACGCGGCGGCCGTCCGGCGCGGACTCCTCCGCCGCCTCCGCGAGCCGCTCGCTGATCCGGCGGCGCTCGTCGCGGCCGGAGCGCCGGGGGGCGCCCGGCCGGGGATTCTTGGGGTCCGGACGGACGGCACTGCCGCCGAAAGGCTCCCCGGGGGGCGCTCCGCTTCCGGGAGTGGTCACGCTCACCTCTTGTCAAAAGACCGTTCGTGCAGGACCTATCAAACCGCTATTCGGGCCGTAACGGGGCGCGGGAGCGGAGCATCCCGGATGGAATCTCACCGCGGAAACGGCCTGTGACCGGCCCATTCCCATCCGTCGATAGCGGTGCGGAGACGGTCCTCACCATTGGGCCAATAGACGCCTCCGGCACGGCCTGCCTACCGTCCCGTCGGAGGTGGTGACATGTCCCTGACCGTATCCCCCGAGCTGATCGAGCGCGCCCACCGGGACGACGTCGACGACGCGGCCTTCGTCGACTGCGTCCGCACGTCCCTGCCGTACGCCTGGCAGGTCGTCGCCGGGCTGATCGATGAGCTCCGGACGGACGGCGCCGACTTCGCGGCCAATGAGGTACCGCCGCCCGACGAGACCGCCCGCGGTCAGCTGCTGCGCATGCTGGCCAGTGACGCGATGCGCGGAGCGCTGGAGCGGCACTTCGGGGTGCGCCTGGCGTTCCAGAACTGCCACCGCGTCGCGGTGTTCCGGCCGGGCGCCGACGAGGCCTACCGGGAGTTCGTCACGCCGCGCGCCCAGATCCTCAACCAGCGTCCCGAGCTCGTCGACTGCTGAGGAAAAAGCCCCGGGAACGGCGAACGGAGCCGTACGCATTCGCGTACGGCTCCGTTTCATCGAGGTCAGGACGGCGCGTGGCCCCGGAGGTAGACCCTGGTGCCGATCGGCAGCAGGTTGGCGACGATGTCCGCGGTGTGCATCGGCGTCCGCACGCAACCGTGCGAGGCCGGGTACAGCGGCACGTCCGGCTCACCGTGGATGGCGTAGCCGCCGTGGAAGTAATTGCCCTTGTACAGCTTGCCGAGCGGACCGGTCTCCCAGCCCTTGGCCTTCCGGTAGACGCTGTAGTTACCGGTCGGCGTCCGCCCGTTGACCTTCTGGCCCTTGTAGTAGTAGTACGCCCGGCCACTCGAGATGTGGCTGATGAGGGTCAGCCTGCCGCCCTTGTAGATGAAGAGCAGCTGGTGCGTGAGGTCGACCTCGGCGCGGTTGCTCGCGCCCCCCTTGACGATGGATTTCGGAGTCCGCGGCTTGGCCAGCGCGGCCCAGGTCTTCGTGCCGACCGGCGCGGCCTGCGTCGGGTGCATTCCCTGGACCTTCTGGAACGCCCAGACCGCGAAGCGGGTCTGACTGCCGTACTGGCCGTCGACCGTTCCCGGGTCGTAGTGGAGGGCGGCCAGTCGCTGCTGCAGACGCGTGACCGCAGGGCCCTTGTCGCCGAAGTGAAGCGTCGGGTTGGCCTGCGCCGAGACGGGGGATGTGGCGGCGACGGCGTACGCCGTCGCGGGGGTGGCCACAGCCGGGACGAGGGCCATTGCCGACAACGTCCCTATGGCGGCGGCCTTCCCCAGGCTTTTTCGCATACAGGTCTCCCAAACATTGACAGATGGCACAGCCAACCTGTTTTACCTCATGCGGGCAATCTTTACGATGCCTTTCCGGTCGCAGAGGTTCGTTCGGGTTGTGTGGGAGTTGTCACTTCCTCCGGAACGCGGAGATCAGCGCCTGGGAGCGCAGGTCAGTGCTAGGGAGGGAAGACCTCAGCGTTTGGGCATGGTGCGGGTCTCGACCAGGCCTTTATAGGCGAACGCCCGAATGTGCACGATCGGGGCGTCGGCCGCCAGGTCACCCACCCAGTCCTCGTCGCGGGTGACGCCGAAACCGTTCACCTCGACGCGGATGCCGGGCGGCACGATGACCTGGATGTCCGACTTGTAGGCGACGGCGAGGATGGTGGTGACCGGCTCGGTCAGCTCCGCCGCCCGCAGGTCGAGCACCCCGCTGCCCTTGTAGACGAGGGCCCGGAACTTCCCGGGCACCCGCCAGCGCCCGGCGTGACGCACGCCGTTCTTGTAGGCGACCGCGTAGCGGCCGGGCTTGGGACCGGCCACCGGAGCCGAGGACCGCGGCACCACGGGAGCGGTCGCCGCCGGCAGGTCGGTGAGCAGCGTGGCGAGGTCGGCGTGGGTCCGGGCGGCCAGGGCCCCGCGCATGCGCTCGTCGAACTCCCCGTCGGTGAGGCGTCCCTCGGCGAAGGCCACCTGCAGCCGCTGGACCGTCTCGTCGCGCTCCTGGTCGGAGGCGCGCATGCTCGGCCGGTCCGGCGTCGCCCCGTCGTACGGCTCCATCGATACCCCCTTCAAGTCGAGATGTATCGTAACTTATCTTCTCTCTAACTCCGAGGGGGTACGGAGTACGACCTTCAGACGCACGTCTCGCGAACGACCTCCGGCGCACGCCCGGCGGACGACTCCCGGTGCGCGTGCGGCGGACGACTCCCGGTGCGCGGACGGCCCGGGATCCGCCGGTGAGATCACTCCGCGCACTACGGTGGAATCGTGCTCCTACTCACGACTCTCGACGCCTGGCGCGCCCGGCCGGACGAGCCGTTCCGCAGCGAGACCGCCGCGTACGCGCCGGAGGAGGACGCCGCCGCCCTGGCGACCGACGCCTTCGGCGGCGACCAGCAGGTCATCGCGCTGGTGTTCGACCACCCGCCGCTGACGCTGCCCGGCGCCGTCAACCGATCGACCGTCACGGAGATCCGGTACGCCCGCCGCGAGCCGAGCGGGCGGGTCACCGGCTTCCACACCAGGCCCGCGATCGCCGAGGCGCTCGACCTGATGCCGCACCCGGAGGGCGGCTGGTTCCGCGAGACGTGGCGGACGTCCGTACGGGTGGCGGCGCACGGCGGTGAGCGGGCGACCGCCACCGGGATCTACTTCCTGCTCGGGCCGGGCGAGGAGTCGATGTGGCACGCGGTCCGCTCGGACGAGGTGTGGCTGTGGCATCGCGGCGGCCCCCTGGAGCTGACGCTGGGCGGGGACGCCGACACCCCCGGCCGGCAGACCGAGACGATCATCCTGGGGCCGGAGGTCGAGGACGGCCAGCGTCCGCAGGCGCTCGTGCCGGCCGGCGTCTGGCAGGCCGCCCGGCCCGCGTCGGACCGGGAGGTCCTGGTCAGCTGCGTCGTCTCCCCCGGCTTCGACTTCGCCGACTTCCGGGTGTGACCCGGCCGCGACCGGGTCGCCCGCGACCGCGGGCGACCCGGGACGGCCGGGCTTAACCCACCGGCCCGCGGCTGCCGCGGGCCGGGCGCGGAACGCTCGCCGAGCCCGCGGGCGACGCGGAGACTGCCAGGCCGCGGATGTCGCGGACGGCCCGGAGCGCTCGCCGAGCGCGCGGGCGGCCCCAGGGCGTGTCCGCTGGATTTCCGTCCGGCCGCGCGACGCCCTACTGCAGCGCCTGGAAGAGCGCCGTCGTCTGCTCGCCGATGTTCTTGGGGAGCAGGTACGGCTCGGTCTCGTTGATCTGCTGCCAGTTGTCGCGGACGTCCTCGACGCTCAGCCCGTCCTTCTTGGTGAAGCCGGGGCCCTCGGCGACGAAGACCCGGGACACGCGCCCGCCGCCGACCGAGTAGGTCTCGCCGCTGCCATCGTTGCTCTCGTGGGCCAGCCAGACGACGACCGGCGTGACGTGTTCGACACTGAGCCGGTCCTGGAACTCGGCGGGGAACAGGTCCTCCGTCATCCGGGTCCACGCGATCGGGGCGATCGCGTTGACCTTGATGCCGTACTTGGCGCCCTCGGCCGCGAGCGTCTTGGTCAGGCCGACGAGGCCCATCTTCGCCGCCGAGTAGTTCGCCTGCCCGAAGTTGCCGAACAGGCCCGCCGGCGACGACGTCATGACCACCCGGCCGTACGCCTGCTCGCGCAGGTGCGGCCAGGCGGCGTGCGTGACGAGGAACGACCCGCGCAGGTGCACGGCGATGACCTGGTCGAACTCCTCCGGAGACATGTTCTTGAACGACTTGTCCCGCAGGATGCCGGCGTTGTTGACGACGATGTCCACGCGGCCGAACGCGTCGAGGGCGGCCCGTACGATCGCCTCCGCGCCCTCCGCGGTGGCCACGTTGTCGGGGCTGGCGACGGCCTCGCCGCCGTTCTTCTTGATCTCGGCGACCACGTCGGCGGCCGGGCCCGTGGAGGCGCCGGTGCCGTCGAGCGCGCCGCCGAGGTCGTTCACGACGACCTTCGCGCCGCGCGCGGCGAGCTCGAGCGCGTGCTGCCGCCCGAGGCCGTGGCCCGCGCCGGTGACGATGGCCACCCGTCCGTCAAACCGCAGTTCCGCCATTCTCCGTACCCTCCTCGCGACCTGATCTCCTGGACCCTGGGTCCGCCTTGCGGACAGTCTCCATCACTCGACCGAATCGCGCTCGGCCGGGGACCGCCCGGCCGGGTAAAGCGACGGCCCGCGATCCGTGACCGGATCGCGGGCCGTTGAGCGGTGCCGGGTCGGTCGCAGTGCGAGTAGCCGGAGACCCAGACGTTCCAGCCCGGGTCGGACGCGCCGCCCCAGTCGATGCGGTCGTGCGGGGCCTTCACCTTGATCGGGCCGGCGTAGGTGCTGTACTTGCCCACGTCGTCCGGCGGCGCCCGTCAGGGGCCGAGGTCGGGGACCGGCTTGGGCTCGTCGGCCGTCGCGTTCTCCTCTGCCGCGACGGCGTTCTCCCGGCGCTTGCGGCGCACCGACCAGACGATGAACGCCGCGACGGCGATGGCCGCCACCGCGATGGCCAGGACCCGCCCCGCCCACTGCGCCGCCTGTTCGAACGCGGCGCCGGCGAGGAAGCCGCCGGTCGTGTAGCCGACCCCCCACGCGATCCCGCCCAGCGCGTTGAACGCCAGGAACCTTCCGTAGGGCATCTTGGCGCTGCCGGCGAGGGCGGGCATCAGCGCCCGGAGCAGGGCGGTGAAGCGGCCGAGGAAGACGGCGACCGCGCCGCGCCGGCGCAACAGCCCGTGCGCCTTGTCGACCTTCGGCCGGTGCTTGTGGAGCACCTTCATGCCCAGCAGCCGGTCGCCGTAGCGACGGCCGATCTCATAGCCGACCGAGTCGCCGATGACCGCCGAGAGCACGATGACCACCATGAGGACGGGGAGGGAGACCCGGTGCTGGCTGGCCAGCACGCCCGCCACGACGATGGCGGTCTCCCCGGGGAACACGAAGCCGAAGAACAGCGCCGCTTCGGCGAAGACCAGCGCCGCGACGACACCGTAGATGACGGGACCGTGCAGGTTGAGCAGAGCGTGCGTGATGTGGCCCACAGGGCATCAACATCCCGTTTCCGGCGTCGTCATGTCAGTCATCGTATGAGCCCTGCTCACTGCGTGAATCGTCCTCTGGTCTGAGACCGGTCATTACTTTGGATACGGGAAGGAGCCACGCATGGACGACTTCACGCTGAATCTGCACCGCCGCCTGCCCCCGGAGGGGAACCTCGTCTGGTCGCCGTACTCGGTGGCGTCGGCCCTCGCGATGGTCGCCGCGGGCGCGCGCGGCACGACCCGGGAGGAACTGACACGGGTGCTCGGCGCACCGCCGGAGCGGCTCCGTCTCGCCGAGGCCGCCGTACTGGACGACGCCGAGATCGCGGTGGCCGACATCCTCTGGGCCCGCGAGGGGCTCGCCGTCGAGGACTCCTACCAGCGGGCGATCGCGGACCTTCCCGGGGCCGCGATACGGGTCGCCGACTTCGCCGCCGATCCGGAGGGCGCACGCCGGGCGATCAACGCGGAGGTGGAGAAGGTCACACGGGACCTGATCCGGGATCTGCTCCAGCCCGGCACCGTCGACCGGCGCACCGCCGCCGTCATCGCCAACGCCCTCTATCTGAAGGCCGCCTGGCGGCACGAGTTCGCCGAGCGGGACACCCGGCCGGGGCCGTTCCACGGCGCGCTGGGACGGCGCGAGGTGCCGATGATGCGGCGGACGGGGCGGATGGCGTACGCCGAGGCCGACGGCTGGCGGATGGCGACGCTGCCGGCCGGCGACGAGGTGGCGGTCGACGTGCTGCTCGGGCCGGGCCCCGAGGCCGCGCCGCCCGGGCTGGACCTCCTGCGGAGGCTGCGCGAGTCCGCGCGGTACGTGAGTGTGGCGCTGTCCCTGCCGCGTTTCCGGGTGGAGAGCCGGGCGAGCCTGGGTGACACCCTCGCCGCGCTGGGCGCCGGCACCGCCTTCACCGGTGACGCGGATCTGTCCGGCATGACCGCCGAACCGGTCCGCCTCGACCGGATCGAGCACAAGGCCGTGCTGGACGTGGACGAGAGCGGGTTCGAGGGCGCGGCCGCGACGGCCGTGGTGGTGACCCTGTCGGCCGTCACCGCCGGGCGTCCCGTGGAGTTCCGCGTCGACCGGCCGTTCCTGGTGTTCGTCCGCCATCCCGGCAGCGGGGCCGTTTACTTCGCGGCGCGCGTCACCGACCCGTGAGCCGACGCTCGACGTCGGTGCCGCCTCGAGAATGAGACGGGCATCACATCACGGGTGCCCAAAAGGGCGTGTCTTACCCTGATTCTGCCGAAATATGCCGTCGGTTTTGACGGAGATCTCCGAAGACCGCCCTGCCCGTCCCAGGCTTTGCCCCGCTTCGGCCGTCGGCCCGGTAGCCTTGTCACGGTTACTGATCCACCTGCGAGCCGCGGAAGAGGGCGATCGCCGCCGTGTCGACCCAGTCGTCGCGATCCGCCGCCGACCTGAACACTCCTGACTTCGGTCCCAACGAGTGGCTGGTCGACGAGCTGTACCAAAAATACCTAGAAGACCCCAACTCGGTTGATCGAGCCTGGTGGAATTTCTTCGCCGACTACCAGCCGGACCGGCCCGCCAAGGCGCCCGCCGGCGCCGACGGGACGGCCGCGCCCCCCACGGCGCCCCCCTCTCCCGCCCCCACGCCGAAGCAGACGCCCGCCGCCCCGGCCACCGCCGCCGAGAAGCCGGCCGCGCCCGCGAAGAAGCCCGCGCCCGCCCCGCAGACGCCCGCCGGCGCCGAAGAGGTGCGGCTGCGCGGCGTCGCCGCCCGCACGGTCACCAACATGGAGGCCAGCCTCGCCGTGCCGACCGCGACGAGCGTGCGCGCGGTCCCGGCCAAGCTGCTGATCGACAACCGCATCGTCGTCAACAACCACCTCAAGCGCGGCCGCGGGGGCAAGGTCTCCTTCACGCACCTGATCGGCTACGCCATCGTCCGGGCGCTGCAGGCGATGCCGGAGATGAACGCCTCGTACGCCGAGGTGGACGGCAAGCCCACCCTGATCCGGCCGGAGCACGTCAACTTCGGCCTGGCCATCGACTTGAAGAAGGACGACGGCCAGCGGCAACTCGTCGTGCCCAACCTCAAGGCCGCCGAGACCCTCGACTTCCGCCAGTTCTGGGCGGCGTACGAGGAGCTCATCCGCAAGGCGCGGGCGAACAAGCTCACGATCGACGACTACGCGGGCACCACGATCAGTCTGACCAACCCGGGCACCATCGGCACCGTCCACTCGGTGCCGCGGCTCATGCCCGGCCAGGGCAGCATCATCGGCGTCGGCGCGATGGAGTACCCGGCCGAGTACGCCGGCACCTCCGAGGAGGCCCTCGCCCGGCTCGGCATCAGCAAGGTCATGACGCTGACGTCGACGTACGACCACCGCATCATCCAGGGCGCCCAGTCGGGTGACTTCCTGCGAATGGTGCACCGGCTGCTGCTCGGCGAGGACGGCTTCTACGACGAGATCTTCGAGGCGCTGCGGATCCCGTACGAGCCGGTCCGCTGGGTGCGCGACATCAGCGCCACGCACGAGGACGACGTCGCCAAGGTCGCCCGCGTGCACGAGCTGATCCACGCCTACCGCGTGCGCGGCCACCTCATGGCCGACACCAACCCGCTGGAGTACACCCAGCGCCGCCACCCCGACCTCGACGTCCTCAAGCACGGCCTCACCCTCTGGGACCTCGAGCGCGAGTTCGCCACCGGCGGCTTCGGCGGCCAGTCGACGATGAAGCTCCGCGACATCCTCGGCGTGCTGCGCAACTCCTACTGCCGCACCGTCGGCATCGAGTACATGCACATCCAGGACCCCGGCGAGCGCGCCTGGATCCAGGCGCGGGTCGAGGTCCCGCACGACAAGCCCGACCGCGAGGAGCAGCTGCACATCCTCGGCCGGCTCAACACCGCCGAGGCGTTCGAGACGTTCCTGCAGACGAAGTTCGTCGGGCAGAAGCGGTTCTCCCTCGAGGGCGGCGAGTCGCTGATCCCGCTGCTCGACTCGGTGATCACCGCGGCCGCGCGGGACCACCTCGACGAGGTCGTCGTCGGCATGGCCCACCGCGGCCGGCTCAACGTCCTGGCCAACATCGTCGGCAAGTCCTACGGCCAGATCTTCGGCGAGTTCGAGGGCAACCTCGACCCGCGCAGCGCGCAGGGCTCCGGCGACGTGAAGTACCACCTCGGCGCCGACGGCGACTTCGTGACCCGCGACGGGTCGAAGATCCGCACGGCCCTGGTGGCCAACCCGAGCCACCTGGAGACCGTCGACCCGGTCGCCGAGGGCGTCGTCCGCGCCAAGCAGGACCTGCGCGACGTCGGCGAGGGCGGCTTCACCGTCATGCCGATCCTCATCCACGGCGACGCGGCCTTCGCGGGCCAGGGCGTCGTGGCCGAGACCCTCAACCTCTCGCAGCTGCGCGGCTACCGCACCGGCGGCACCGTGCACATCATCGTCAACAACCAGGTCGGCTTCACGACGGCGCCGGAGTACTCCCGCTCCAGCGTGTACGCCACCGACGTGGCCCGGATGATCCAGGCGCCGATCTTCCACGTCAACGGGGACGACCCCGAGGCGTGCGCGCGCGTGGCCCAGCTGGCGTTCGAGTACCGGCAGGCGTTCAACAAGGACGTCGTCATCGACATGATCTGCTACCGGCGACGTGGTCACAACGAGAGTGACAACCCGTCGTTCACGCAGCCGCTGATGTACGACCTCATCGACGCCAAGCGGTCGGTCCGCAAGCTGTACACCGAGGCCCTGATCGGCCGCGGCGACATCACCGTCGAAGAGGCCGAGCAGGCGCTGCGCGACTACCAGCAGCAGCTGGAGCGGGCGTTCAGCGAGACCCGGGAGGCCACCAAGCAGCAGGCGCCCGCGGACTTCGACCGGCCCGACGTCGAGCGCATCCCGGTCGACCACGCGGGGGTCGCGACCGCCATCTCCGACGAGACGGTCAAGCGCATCGTCGACACCCAGCTCAACCTGCCGGAGGGCTTCACGCCGCACCCGCGCGTCCAGCCGCTGCTGGCCAAGCGCGCGCAGATGGTGGAAGAGAACGCGATCGACTGGGCGACCGGCGAGATGTTCGCCTTCGGGTCGCTGCTGATCGACGGCCGTCCGGTGCGCGTCGTCGGCCAGGACACCCAGCGCGGCACCTTCGGCCAGCGGCACGCCGTGCTCTTCGACCGCAGGACCGGCGAGGAGTACACCCCGCTCAAGCAGTTCGGCCAGGGCACCTCGAAGTTCTACGTCCACGACTCGCTGCTCAGCGAGTACGCCGCGATGGGCTTCGAATACGGCTACTCCATGACCCGCCCGGACGCGCTGGTCTGCTGGGAGGCGCAGTTCGGCGACTTCGCCAACGGCGCGCAGTCGATCCTGGACGAGTACATCTCCTCCGGCGAGCAGAAGTGGGGTCAGCGCTCCAGCGTGGTCCTGCTGCTGCCGCATGGCTACGAGGGCCAGGGCCCGGACCACTCGTCGGCCCGCATCGAGCGCTACCTGCAGACCTGCGCGCAGGACAACATGACGGTGGCGCAGCCGAGCACCCCGGCGAACTACTTCCACCTGCTGCGCTGGCAGGCGCTGTCGCCGCGGGAGAAGCCCCTCGTCGTCTTCACGCCGAAGTCGATGCTCCGGCTGAAGGCCGCCACGTCGGCCACGTCGGACCTCACCTCGGGCTCCTTCCAGCCGGTGATCGGCGACCCGGCGCAGCCGGGTCAGGTCCGCCGGGTGGTCCTCACGAGCGGCAAGCTCTACTACGACCTGGCCGCCGCCCGGGAGAAGTCCGGCGATACCTCGGTGGCGCTGATCCGCGTGGAGCGGCTCTACCCGCTGCCCGTCGACGAGATCAAGGCGGAGCTGGCGAAGTACCCCGCCGACGCCGAGCTGATCTGGGCGCAGGACGAGCCCGCGAACATGGGGCCATGGACCTTCATGGCGCTGAAGCTCCCGCCGTACCTGGAGGGCCGCGAGCTCAAGCGGGTGTCCCGCCGGGCGAGCTCCTCGCCCGCCGTCGGGTCCGCCAAGATCCACACGCTGGAGCAGCAGGGTCTGGTCGCCGCCGTCTTCGGCGACTGACCACCGGGCCCTGGGACGTGTCCGGTGGATCTCGTTCGCAGCGAGCGGCACGACGATCCACCGGCGTTACGGCGCTCCGCACGGTCGTGTGCGGGGCGCCGTTCCGCTCCGGGCTCTGAAGCCACATCGGACAAGAGGTTGAGCATGTACTTCACCGATCGGGGGATCGAGGAACTGGCCGACCGGCGCGGCGAGGAAGAGGTCTCCTTCGTCTGGCTGGCCGACCGGCTGCGGGAGTTCGTCGATCTCAACCCCGAGTTCGAGACACCCGTCGAACGGCTGGCCACGTGGCTGGCGCGGCTGGGCGACGAAGACGACGACTGACGGATCGGCCCGCCCGCCGATCCCGGCAGGTGGGCTCCCGCCCTATAGACGCGATACATCTTGACTTTCCCCGAACACGACATATCTTGTTAAGGGCGAAAGCGTCTTGACGGAAGGGGATCGTGCCGTGGCGCGCTGGACCGTGGATGAGCCCAAGACGATCGATTTCGACGGCGTGGTCGCCCTCCGGGCGAACATCGTGGCCGGCACCATCTCCATCCTGGCGAGCGACGAGAAGCCCGCACTGCAGGTCGGCGAGATCTCCGGGCAGCCGCTCGAGGTGATCCACGAGGCCGGGATGCTGACCGTCAACCACAAGAGCGGCGGCTGGGACGGCGTCCTCAAGTGGCTGCAGAACACCCGGGGCCGGGTCGCCATCACGATCACCGTTCCGCCCGACTGCCCGGTCACCCTCAACCTCGTGACCGCGAACGCGGTCATCACCGGCCTGTCCGGCCGGGTGTCCGTCAAGACCGCGTCGGGCGCCGTCACCCTCGACGGGGTCACCGGATCGATCGACGCGAACACCGCGGCCGGGGACATCGAGGCGCAGGGCCTCGCCGGCTCGGTGACCTTCAAGTCCGTCTCCGGGAACCTCGCCCTGGCCGGAGGCAGCCTCGACCGCCTCGCGGCCCACACGGTCACCGGCAAGGTCACCACCGACGTCGACCTGCGCGCCGACGGCCGTGCCCAGGTGAACACCGTCTCCGGCGAGGTGACGATGCGGCTGCCCGCGTCGACCTCCGCGACGGTGACCCTGACCTCCGTCACCGGCCGCGTCGACGCGGCGTTCCCGGAACTCAGCCGGCAGGACCGCCCGATGGGCAAGGACGTCACCGGTACGCTCGGCGACGGCGATGCGTCCCTCTCCGTCAACTCGGTCTCCGGCGCCGTCACGCTGCTCAGCCGGCCGGGCCCGGAGGAGCTGACGTGATCGGCGGGCGAGGAGGATGAGCGGGCGATGAAGTCGCAGCGAGAACGAGACCGGTGGTGAAGCGCGTGAGGAGGGGTGGCCAGAGATGAGCCCCGTGTTCGGTCATGGCCGGCTTCGGTTGTACCTGCTGAAGCTGCTCGAAGAGAGCCCACGGCACGGCTATGAGGTCATCCGCCTGCTCCAGGACCGCTTCCTCGGCGTCTACTCGCCCTCCCCCGGAACGATCTATCCGCGGCTGGCGCGCCTCGAAGAGGAGGGCCTGGTCACCCACGAGGTCGTGCAGGGCAAGAAGGTCTATCGCCTGACCGACGCGGGCCGGGCCGAGCTCGAGCGCCGGATGGACGAGCTGGCCGAGTTGGAGGAGGAGCTCACCGAGTCCGTACGCGACATCGCCCGCGAGGTCCAGGAGGACGTACGCGACACGGTGCGATCGCTGCGTGAGGAGCTCACCCAGGCCGCCCGCGAGGTGCGCAAGCAGGGCACGGCCGGCGCGACGCAGAACTTCAAGGAGACGAAGCGTCGGCAGAAGGACGAGTGGCAGCGCCAGAAGGACCACTGGCGGGAGCACAAGCGCGTGCTGAAGGAGGAGTGGCGGCAGACCTGGGACGACGCCTGGGCGACCGCCACGGGCACCACAGAGGACGCGGCGCGCGTCAAGCTCGACCGGGCCCTGCGGAAGTTCGTCGAGGAGATCCGCGGCGCGGCGCGGGACGGCGTCGATGAGGAGCAGGTCGCCGCGGTACGCGCGCTGCTCACCGAGACGTCCGCGCGCCTGCGCACGGAGATCCTCGGCCAAGACGAGTAACGAGCCCCGCCCCGGCCGGTGACCACCGGACGGGGCCGTCGGACCGATGACGGTCAGGCCGGTGACCACCGGACGGGGCCGTCGGACCGATGACGGTCAGGCCGGTGACGGGCCTGGCCGGTGGGCGTCAGGTCAGTGGGCGTCGGACCGATGACGGTCGGGCCGGTGACCGCCAGGCCGGGCGAGGTCTGACCGGTGGCCGTCAGGGGTTAAAGACGATCTTCCCGAAGATGTCTCCGCCGATCATCGCGGCGAACCCGTCCCGAGCATCCCGCAGCGGGATCGCACGGTCGATCCGGGGGCGCACCCCGGTCTTGTCGAGGAAGCGGGCGAGCCGTACCAGCTGGTCCCGGGTGCCCATCGTGGAGCCGACGACCGAGAGCTGAAGGAAGAACACGCGGTTCAGCTCGGCCGGCGGCACCTGGCCGCTGGTCGCGCCGGAGACGACGATCCGGCCGCCGGGACGCAGGGACTTCAGCGAGTGCGACCACGTCGCCTGGCCGACGGTCTCCATGACCGCGTCGACCCGCTCGGGCAGCCGTGCCCCGGACTCGAAGACCTGGTCCGCGCCGAGCTCGAGCGCCCGCTTGCGCTTGTCCTCGCCGCGGCTGGTCGCCCAGACGCGGTAGCCGGCGGCCGACCCGAGGGCGATCAGCGCGGTGGCGACGCCGCCGCCCGCTCCCTGGACCAGGATCGTCGACCCGGGCTCCAGCCCGGCCTTGTCGAACAGCATCCGGTAGGCGGTCAGCCACGCGGTCGGCAGGCAGGCCGCCTCCTCGAACGACAGCGAGGCCGGCTTGGGCACGAGGTTGCGGCGCGGCACCGCGACCTTCTCCGCGAAGGTCCCGTCGTACGTCTCCGACAGCAGGGAGCGCTTCGGATCGAGCGTCTCGTCGCCGCCGCCCCGCTCCGGATCGCCGATCACCGAGTGGACGATGACCTCATTGCCGTCCTCGTCGACCCCGGCCGCGTCGCAGCCGAGGACGATCGGCAGCCGGTCCTCGCGGATCCCGACGCCGCGGAGCGTCCAGACGTCGTGGTGGTTGAGCGCGGTCGCCCTGACGGTGACGGTCGTCCAGCCCTCGGGAACCGTCGGCTCGGGACGCTCCCCCAGCTCCAGCCCATTCAGCGGATCGTCGGCATCGATACGTGCGGCAGTGACGGCGAACATGGTTGGCACTCTAACCCGGCACCCTGCGAAGGATCAGTTGAGGGGATGCCGCCACCGCAGGCCCGGGAACCGGCTGAAGCCCTTGTCTGCGGTGATGAACTCGCAACCGTGCTCGATGGCCAGGGCCGCGTGATAGGGGTCCGGAACGGTGTTCCCCCTGGCCGCCGACTTCTCGCACAGCTCGGTGAAGATCGCCCAGTTCCGGGGACCAGGCACGAGAGGCACGCAGTTGGAACGGTTCCGGACGGCTGACGCGGCGGCCAATGCCGTCGGAAGCGGCGTCGGATCCTTGTAGACGCGCGGGTTGGTCACCACTCGGACGAATCCGCTGAGAGCGAGCTCCGAGACTGCGAACGGCTCGGGACTGTCCATCATGGCGAACAGCCACGACCGGTATCGCTCATGCTCGGCCATGTCCGGCCGGTGAGCGTAGACGAGGACGTTGACGTCAACCAGCCGCATCGTGCGCTCGCATCCGGTAGTACTCCTCTTCGTCTTCGTACATGAGAGCCTTGAGGACGCGGGGATCGTTCAGGTCGATGTCGGGACTCGCCGGCCCGCTTCCCCCGTAGACAGGGAAGTCCACCGGCTCTGGTTCCCGCGTTCGCGTGCGCTGGAGCAGCTGGCGCAGCGCGTCCTCTATTACCGAATTCAGGCTGCGATGCTGCTGAGCGGCGAGCGCCTTGGCGTCCGCGAGTAGCTGATCGTCGATCCGCACCGTTGTCCTCCGCATGCCTTCAGTGTCAGCAGCGTGACATAAATATGTCAATGATCACAATCAGTTTCCAGATAGTTACACTACGCTTCCATTCATCGGCAAAACGAGGCCGCGGCCCGCACTCGCTGAGCGTGTGCGGGCCGCGGCTGTCGGCGTACGGGTCAGAGGCGGGCGACGCCTTCCTTGCGGGCCTGGTCGGCGACCGCCTGGGTGACGGCGGGGGCGACGCGCTCGTCGAACGGGCTGGGGATCACGTAATCCTCGGACACGTCGTCGCCGACCACGTCGGCCAGGGCGCCGGCCGCGGCCAGCTTCATGCCCTCCGTGATCGTGTGCGCGCGGACGTCGAGGGCCCCGCGGAACACGCCGGGGAACGCCAGCACGTTGTTGATCTGGTTGGGGAAGTCGCTCCGCCCCGTGGCGACCACGCGGGCGTGGCGGCGGGCGATCTCGGGGTGGATCTCCGGGTCGGGGTTGGACAGCGCGAACACGATGGCGTCGTCGGCCATCACGTCGAGGCAGTCCTCGCGGATGGTGCCGCCCGACAGGCCGATGAAGACGTCCGCGCCGAGGAGGGCGTCCTCGGTCGAGCCCTTGAGCCCGGCGCGGTTGGTGTCGCGGGCGAGCGTCTGCTTGATCGGGTTGAGCCCGTCGCGGCCCTCGTGGATCAGGCCCTTGCTGTCGGAGACGGCGATGTCGCCGATCCCGGCGTTCAGCAGGATGCGGGACACGGCGACTCCGGAGGCGCCGGCGCCGGCCACGACCGCCCGCATCTTCGCCAGCGGCTTGCCGGTGAGGCGGGACGCGTTGCGCAGCGCCGCCAGCGCGACGATCGCGGTGCCGTGCTGGTCGTCGTGGAACACGGGGATGTCGAGGGCGGCGCGCAGCCGATCCTCGATCTCGAAGCAGCGCGGCGCGCTGATGTCCTCAAGGTTGATGCCGCCGAAGCTGGGCGCGAGCCGGGTGATGGTCTCGACGAGCTCGTCGGTGTCGGTGCAGTCGAGGCAGATCGGGACGGAGTCCACGCCGGCGAACTCTTTGAAGAGGAGGGACTTGCCCTCCATGACGGGCATGGCCGCGGCCGGGCCGATGTCGCCGAGGCCCAGCACGGCGGTGCCGTCGGTGATGACGGCCACCACCTTGGACGTCCAGGTGTAGTCGTAGGCGAGCTCCGGGCTCTCGGCGATCGCGCTGCAGACGCGCGCCACACCCGGGGTGTACGCGAGGGCGAGGTCGTCGTTGTCCCGGACGGGGACGGTCGAGCGGACCTCCAACTTGCCTCCACGGTGCAACGCGAAGGCCGGATCGGCATCGTAATCGTGCGGTTCGACAGGCTCAGCAGCCACAGCGACCCCTGCTACTAGTGAGAAAAACGGGCAGACGACCGCTTTTGCCTCCGGGTCAATGGACAGCGCGCGGTCGTCTCTCGATGTACGGGGGTCACCCGTCGACCAATTATCCCACACGCTCCAGCGGGCGCCAGTCAGGGGGTCCGGGTGCCCACCGCAACGGCCTCGGCCGTTATCCATTCGTATCATTGTTGATCACTTCTCGGGCCGGAGTAGGCCAAGATGTCGTCTGACTTCCCCCTTCATCCCACCTCCGCCCCAAGGAGGAACACTGCGTCCCCGTCCACTCGTCCGCCGCTTGGTCGCGGCGGGCCTCACCGCGCTCACCACGACGTTCGTCCTGTCCGGCTGTAAGGACTCCGACCCGGCCACCGCGCTGGGCCGGGTCAAGAAGGCCGGCAAGATCGTCATTGCCACCGACGCCCTGTACCCGCCGAACGAGTTCAAGCAGGGCGAGCACATCGTGGGCTTTGACGTCGACCTGGGCGACGCGATCGCCCGGAAACTGGGCGTCAAGGCCGAGTTCCAGGACGTGAAATTCGAGTCGATCATGCCCGCGCTGAGCGAGGGCAAGTACGACATCAGCCTCTCCTCCTTCACTGACACGGCGGAAAGGGAGAGCCGGTTCGATTTCGTCACGTACCTGTCGGCCGGCACGATGCTGCTGGTCCGAAAGGGCAACCCGAAGCACCTGCGGCCCGATGATCTGTCCCTGTGCGGGCGGCGGGTCGCCGTCGAGAAGGGCACGACCCAGGAGGACGAGCTCACGCCGGAGAGCGCGGCGAATCCGAACGCCGGTTCGCGCCTGAAGGCGTGCCAGAAGGCCGGCCGGCCGGTCCCCATCCGCCTGTCGTTCGACGACCAGGCCGCCGCCAACGTGGCGCTGGCCAAGGGTCGCGCCGACGGCGTGCTGGCCGACGCCCCTTCCGCCGACTACGGCGCGAAGCAGTCCGCCGGCCGCTTCGAACTGTCCGGGCAGGCCTACGGGACCGCGCTGTACGGAATCGCGGTCCCCAAGCACCACGAGGACCTGCGGGACGCGGTGTTCAAGGCGGTCAAGGAGCTGATGAAGGACGGCTCCTACCAGGGGCTCACCGACAAGTGGGGGATCTCCGCGGGCGCCGTACGCGAACCCAGGATCAACGCGGCGAGCGGCTGATCCACCCGCCAGAGATCATCCGGCCGTTGCGGGATTGTTTCAAGGCAGTAATCGCACTTGAGACGGGGTTGCGCCAAGATGTCCCGAAACTACCGAGCAATCGACCGGGGCGTTACGCCCTGTCATTAGGAGGAGGACGCCGTGCACAGCGGTCTTCGCCGTCGCGCCCTAGGGGTGGGCATCACAGTCCTGGCGACCGCCCTCGCCATGTCCGCCTGTAACGCCAAGACGACGACGCGAGGCAGTAAGAGCGCGCTCGACACGATCAAGAAGAACGGCAAGATCGTGATCGCGACGGACGCGTCGTACGCCCCGAACGAGTTCAAGCAGAACGGCCAGATCGTCGGGTTCGACGTCGACCTCGGCACCGCTATCGCCAAGAAGCTCGGCGTGAAGGCGGAGTTCCAGGACGTCAAGTTCGACAACATCCTGCCCGCGCTGCAGAGCAAGAAGTACGACATCAGCCTCTCCTCCTTCACCGACAACAAGCAGCGGGAGGCGGCCTTCGACTTCGTGACGTACTACACCGCGGGCACCGGCCTGATGGTGAAGGCGGGCAACCCGCAGAAGCTCTCGCCGGACGACCTGTCGCTGTGCGGCAAGAAGATCGCCGTCGAGAAGGGCACCACGCAGGAGGACGAGCTCACGCCCAAGTCGGCGGCCAAGCCCGACGCCGGCGCCCGGCTCGACAAGTGCAAGCAGGGCGGCAAGCCCGCCCCGACCAGGATCTCGCTGGACGACCAGAACGCCGCCAACCTGGCGCTGGGCAACGGCCGCGCCGACGCGGTCCTGGCCGACTCGCCGGTCGCCGCGTACGCGGCCAAGGAGTCCGGCGGCAAGTTCGTGATCTCCGGTAACGCCTACGACACCGCGCCGTACGGCATCGCGATCCCCAAGAACGAGAACGACCTGCGGGACGGAATCCTGAAGGCCGTGAAGGACCTGCTCTCGGACGGCACGTACAAGCAGCTGACCGAGAAGTGGGGCATCTCGCAGGGCGCCGTCACCGACCCGAAGGTCAACGGCGCGGGTGGCTGAGACTGACGTGACACAGATCGACGACACCACCGGACCGACACCGCCTGAGAGCATCAAGGCGGTGCCGGTCCGGCACCCCGGCCGGTGGGTGAGCGGCGCGGTCATCCTGGTGCTGGCCGCGATGTTCGTCCACATGCTGTTCACGAACAAGCAGCTGGACTGGTCGACGTTCCGCCATTTCTTCTTCGACGGCGGGATCGTCAAGGGCCTCGTCGCCACCCTGGAACTGACCGTCATCGCGATGGCGATCGGCATCGTGGGCGGCATCGTCCTGGCGCTGATGCGCCTGTCCGCGAACCCGATGCTGTCGTCGGCGGCCTGGCTGTACATCTGGTTCTTCCGCGGCACGCCGGTCCTGGTCCAGCTGATCTTCTGGTTCAACATCAAGTCGCTGATGGGCGACATCTCGCTCGGCATCCCGTTCGGCCCGGTGTTCATCACCTGGGACGTCAACAGCCTGGTCACCACGTTCATCGCGGCGATCCTCGGCCTCGGCCTGAACGAGGCCGCGTACATGTCGGAGATCGTCCGGGCGGGCATCCTGTCGGTGGACGAGGGCCAGACGGAGGCGTCCCAGGCGCTGGGCATGCGCCGCCTGCAGATCATGCGGCGCGTCGTGCTCCCGCAGGCGATGCGAGTGATCATCCCGCCCACCGGCAACGAGACGATCTCGATGCTGAAGACGACGTCACTCGCCTCGACCGTGGCGTTCACCGAGCTGCTCAAGGCCGGCGAGGACATCTTCAACGCCAACTACAAGACGATCCCGCTGCTGATCGTGGTCAGCGTCTGGTACATCATCGTGACCTCGGTCCTCTCGGTCGGGCAGTACTACCTGGAGCGTCACTACGGCCGGGGTTCCTCACGTGAGCTGCCCCCGACCCCGCTGCAACGCCTGCGGCGGAACCTGACGACCTTCCACGCCAAACCCCCGGCCGTACGGGAGGGGTCCGCATGACCGAGAACGCACCCGCGAGCGACGTGATGGTCAAGGCCGAGGGCATCCACAAGTACTTCGGCCGGCTGCACATCCTGCGCGGCATCGACCTGGAGGTCAGATCCGGTGAGGTGATGTGCGTCATCGGACCGTCCGGCTCCGGCAAGTCGACGTTCCTGCGCTGCGTCAACCACCTGGAGAAGATCGACTCCGGGCGGCTCTGGGTCGACGGTCACCTCGTCGGCTACCGCCAGCGCGGCGACAAGCTGCACGAGATGCGGGAGAAGGAGGTGGCCGCGCAGCGCCGGGACATCGGCATGGTGTTCCAGCGGTTCAACCTGTTCCCGCACATGACGGCCGTGCAGAACATCATGGAGGCGCCGACCCGGGTCAAGGGCGAGTCCCGCCAGGTCGTACGCGAGCGGGCGCTGAAGCTCCTCGACCAGGTGGGCCTGTCCGAGAAGGTGGACAGCTACCCGGCCCAGCTGTCCGGTGGTCAGCAGCAGCGCGTGGCCATCGCGCGGGCCCTCGCCATGGAGCCCAAGCTCATGCTCTTCGACGAGCCGACCAGCGCGCTCGACCCGGAGCTGGTCGGCGACGTCCTGGACGTCATGCGGCAGCTCGCGGTGGACGGCATGACCATGGTCGTGGTGACCCACGAGATGGGCTTCGCCCGCGAGGTGGGCGACTCGCTGGTCTTCATGGACGAGGGCGTCGTCGTGGAGGAGGGCGACCCCCGCGAGGTGCTCACCGACCCGCAGCACCGGCGCACGCAGGACTTCCTGTCGAAGGTGCTCTGAGCCGGGATCAGTCCGGTATCCGCGCGCTCCGGCCTCGCCGGGGCGCGCGGAGCCGTACGGAGGGCCGGGGCCAGTAACGCGCGATCACCCGCCCGACGATCAGGTCGTCGGGTACGGCGCCGAAGTCCCAGCTGTCCTGCCGGCCGGGGGCCCGCTGGTTGTCGCTCTCCAGCCACCACCCGCCGCGCCCGCGCCAGGCCACCCGCTTGACGATCAGCCGGGCCTCGCGCGGATGACGTGCCACGACGATGTGGCCGGGGGCGAGACGGGCGCCACGCCGTACGAGCAGCCAGTCGCCGGGCCGGAGCACCGGCAGCATCGACTCGCCCGTCACCTCGACCGTCTGCACGTGGCATACCTCTCTGCGAGTGGGAACGGGTACCAGGAGTAGTGTCTGCTATCGGAGCATGATCCGAAACAACGGAAGGGACACGCAGGTGCTTGCACGACTTCTGCGCCCCAAGACCACGGTGTCGGCCCACTGTGACCTGCCCTGTGGCGTGTACGACCCGGCACAGGCGCGGATCGAGGCCGAGTCGATCAAGGCCATCGTCGAGAAGTACGAGGCCAACGACGACCCGATCTTCCGCGCCCGGGCACTGATCATCAAGGAGCAGCGCTCCGAGCTGGTCAAGCACCACCTGTGGGTGCTCTGGACCGACTACTTCAAGCCGCCGCACTTCGAGAAGTACCCGCAGCTTCACCAGCTGTTCAACGAGGCCACCAAGCTCGCGGGCGCCAGCGGCACCAAGGGCAGCCTCGACAAGGCCAAGGCCGAGGAGCTCCTGGCCAAGATCGACGAGATCGCCAAGATCTTCTGGGAGACCAAGAACGCCTGATCCGGCCTGTCTCGTCTGCAGGATCGGACGGTGGCGGGCCGGTCGGTCCTCGCGAGGACCGACCGGCCCGCCACGCGCTTTTTCCAGGGCTTCGAGACCGAGCCCCAGGCCCACACGCACAGGGCTTTGAGACCAAGCCCCAGCCTCACACGTGCAGGGCTTTGAGACCGAGCCTCAGCCCCACACCCGCTGCGCGACGGACACGACGAGATCCAGCTTGCGCCGCTGGTCGTCCCAGGTCAGCGGGTTGCCCTGCACCTCCGACGCGAAGCCGCACTGCGGGCTGATCGCCAGGTCCTCCAGGGGCTTGAAGCGCGACGCCTCGTCCACGCGCCGCGCGAGCGCGTCGGGGTCCTCCAGCGCTCCCGTCTTGGTGGTCACCAGGCCCAGGACGGCGGTCGTACCGGCCGGAACGTGCTTGATCGGATCCAGGTTCCCGGCGCGTTCGGTGTCGTACTCCAGCAGCCAGTGGTCGACGGGGATCCGGCCGAACACGTCTTCGGCGATGCCGTCGTAGGCGCCCTCGTTGAACCACTGGCCCCGGTAGTTCCCTCGGCAGATGTGCATCCCGACGACGACTCCGGCGTCGCGCAGGCCGCCGACGATCGCGCGGTCGGCCTCGACGCACCGGTTCAGCAGCTCTCGCGGGTGCAGGCCCTCCGCTTCGAAGACGGGGATCAGCCGCTCGTTCACGAAGCTCGTGAAGCACGGCGCGTCGATCTGGACGTGCCGGACGCCGTCCCGCGCCAGCGCCTCCGCCTCCGTCCGGACGACCGCCGCGAGATCGTCGACGATGTCGGCCCGGGTGGGGTACGCGCCGTCGCTCACGCCGCGCTGCCAGTTGGCGACGACGAAGTTCGTGACCTCGGGGATCGCCAGCTTCCACGGCCCCGGGGCGTGACCGGCCAGGAACGCCGCCTCCCGGTCGGTGAACCGGTCACGATGCCGCAGCCTCCCGCCGATGAGGTTGAGGATCGCGTCGTCCTCGGTCCGCTCCTCCCCTTCGGCGTTCCAGTCCAGCACGGGCGCCTGGCTGACGAAGCCGTCCGTCGCCGCGGTCAGGGGGCTCATGAAGTCGTTCCTGCGGTACTCGCCGTCCGTGTACACGCCGATGCCGCTGTCCCGCTGCAGGGCGAGCGCTTCGAGGATCGCCCGGTCCTCGACCTGCCGAAGTTCCTCTCCGTCCATCTGACCGGCCGCGTGGCGTTCACGGGCCTGGAGAAGGGTTGGAGGGCGTAGCAGACTGCCCACGTGCAGGGCCTTGCTGGAGAAGTCCATCGGCGCGCCTCTCTGCCGGTCACGGATGATCTTCCGGTGGACCCAATAACCTACGATCCCTTGACCATGACCGAAAGCCCCTGACCATGGCCGAAACGAGGCCGCCTCACCTCTACGATCATCACTTCGACGACCGAGCGCGCCGGATGCGCGCCCAGGTGCGTTGAGGCGGTAGTTTCGACAGCAGCGGGTAGCCCCAACGAGGGAGTGACGTGACCGAGGAAACCGCGGCCATGCCGGCGAGTGTGTCCGACGTGCGCGACGTCGTGACCGTGCGGCTGCCGGCCGACAGCGCCTACCTTTCCGTGCTGCGCACGGCCACGGCCGGGCTGGCGGCACGCCTCGACTTCAACCTCGACGAGATCGAGGATCTGCGTATCGCGATCGACGAGGCGTGCGCGATGCTCCTGGCCCAGGCGGTGCCTGGCACGGACCTGACGTGCGAATTCCAGCTCAATGACGACGCGATGAGCATCTCGGTGTCGGTTCTGACCGTCGACGGCCTGGAGCCGAGCCGCGACACCTTCGCCTGGACGGTGCTGAGTTCGCTCGCCGGCGACGTCGACGCCTCGGTGGGCGTCGACGACCGGGTGACCATCGTGATGAACAAACGGCGCGGGAAGACGTCGTGAACGCCGCGACCCCCACGGCTCTCGACCACCGCCCACGCGGCCTCGGGCCGCTGAGCGAGGTGGACGCGTGACCGAGAAGACCACGGTGGCCGGCAACGAGCACGGCGTGCCCGACCGAGCTCGAGCACGTCAGCTGTTCGAGCGCCTCGCCACCATGCCCGCAGGCGACCCGGAGCGGCAGCGCATCCGCGACGAGCTCGTAGAGCTGCACCTGCCGCTCGTCGAGTACCTCGCCCGCCGCTTCCGCAACCGCGGCGAATGGCTGGACGACCTGGTGCAGGTCGCGACGATCGGGCTGATCAAGTCGATCGACCGGTTCGACCTGGAGCGGGGCGTGGAGTTCTCCACGTACGCCACGCCGACGATCGTCGGAGAGATCAAGCGGCACTTCCGCGACAAGGGCTGGGCCGTCCGCGTTCCGCGCCGGCTCCAGGAGCTGAAGCTGTCGCTGACCAAGGCGATCAGCGACCTCGCCCAGCGCGAGGGCCGCGCGCCGACCGTCAGCGAGCTGGCCGAGCACCTGCAGATGAGCGAGGAGGAGGTGCTCGAGGGCCTGGAGTCGGCCAACGCCTACTCCACCGTCTCCCTCGACGCCCCCGACTCCGGCGACGAGGACGCTCCGGCGGTCGCCGACTCCCTGGGCATCGTCGACGAGGCCCTCGAGGGGGTCGAATACCGCGAGTCGCTCAAGCCGCTGTTGGAGAAGCTCCCGGCCCGGGAGAAGCGCATCCTGCTGCTGCGGTTCTTCGGCAACATGACCCAGTCGCAGATCGCCGCCGAGCTCGGCATCTCCCAGATGCACGTGTCCCGGCTCCTGGCCCGTACGCTCGCCCAGCTCCGCGACGGCCTTACCGCCGACGACTGAGCAGAACATGAAGCACCCCCTGCCGACGTGGCGGGGGGTGCTTCGTCTTCCGGCTAGTCGTCGATCAAGGCGCGGGTCGTGGGCGGGCTGAGCAGCGCGACGGCACCGGCGACGGCCACCACCACGAGGACGACCCCGAGGACCGCGCGGTGGCTCTGGAACATCGACACGGCGATGATCAGGGTGAAGATCTGGGTGAGCAGGGCCGGGGCACGCCCCCAGCGGCGTACCTGCCACAGTCCCCAGCCGACCGCGATGATGCCGGCGCCGCCGAGGACGGCCATGAAGGCGAGGGCGACGGCGCTCGCGAGGTCGTGGGGACGGCCGATGACGGCCTCGATGCCGACGTACAGGCCGACGGCCAGCACGGCGACCCCTTCCAGGGCCTCGACGAGGGCGGCGGCGCTCAGGGTGGCGGGACGTGTGGACACATCCAGGAACACTAGTGGGGCACGCCCGCCCGTGATGCCCAGGCCGCGCCTTCCCCTGTTCTGCGGTGAACTACCCTTTTGGTCGTGCGCGCACTCTTGATCGCCAATCCGAAGGCGACCACCACGTCACGGCGAGCCCGGGACGTGCTCATGCGCGCGTTCGCCGGCGAGGTGCGGCTGGAGCTCGCCGAGACCCAGCGGCGCGGGCACGCGACCGAGCTGGCCGAGCAGGCGGTCGCCGAGGGCTATGACGTGGTCATCGCGCTGGGCGGCGACGGCACCGTGAACGAGGCCGTCAACGGGCTGCTCGCGGGCGGCCCGTCGGAGGACCTGCCGGCTCTCGCGGTCGTCCCGTCGGGCAGCGCGAACGTCTTCGCGCGTTCGCTGGGCCTGCCCAACAACGCGCTCGACGCCGCGGGCCAGGTGCTGGAGGCGCTCCGGGCCGGCCGGCACCGGACCGTGGGCCTCGGCATGGCCGACAACCGCTACTTCACCTTCTGCGCCGGCCTGGGGCTGGACGCGGAGGTCGTCCACGCCGTCGAGCAGCTCCGGTCGTCCGGGTCCCGCGCCTACTCCACGCTGTACATCCGGACGGCGCTGCGCCAGTTCTTCGTGCTGACGGACCGCCGGCGTCCGGCGCTCACCCTCGAAGTGCCCGGCAAGCCGCCGCTCGGGCACATCTTCCTGAGCATCGTGTCGAACACCTCGCCGTGGACGTACGCCGGGCCGTGGCCGGTCGACCCGAACCCGCGGGCGGCGTTCGCGACCGGCCTCGACCTGTTCGGGCTACGACGGCTGGATCTGCTGTCCACGCTGGGCGTGCTGCCGCAGATCCTGCCGCCGTTCAAGCGGCTGCCGCGCGGGGGCCACGTCGTGGGTCTGCACGACCTGCCGGAGTTCACGCTGCGGTCGCACCGGCCGATCGCCTTCCAGGTCGACGGGGACTACCTCGGGCAACGCGAGGCAGTGACCTTCCGCTCCGTTCCCAAGGCGGTTCGCATCGTGATCTGAGTCACGAAGCGACGTTCATGTTTCGGTCATGTGACACACACGACAGCCATACTTTGAGAAAGTTTTCTCAAAGGTCTTGCGCCCTCTCTGACGCCCTGGGAATCTCTAAGTGGCGCGCGGCATTCGGGTATCGCCCCTGGTCGAGACCGCCATGAACACTTCCCGGACCCTCACCCAATGGTCCACGGACTGTTCGCGACATCGTGAAACCGTTCACAAGTGGAGTCGACACTTCACGCGCTACGAAGGAGTGGACCGCATGGACTGGCGCCACCGCGCTGCCTGCCGTGACGTGGACCCCGAGCTGTTCTTCCCGATCGGGAACACCGGCCCCGCACTGGTGCAGATCGAGGAGGCCAAGCAGGTATGCCGCCGCTGCCCGGTGACCGACGCCTGCTTGCGCTGGGCCCTGACCTCCGGTCAGGACGCCGGCGTTTGGGGCGCCCTGAGCGAAGACGAGCGACGCGCCCTGAAGCGCCGGAACGCCCGCGCCCGCGCTCGCGCCCACGCCTGAACACAGACGACACCGCATCGTGGTTCGCAGGTCGGTCCACGACAGCGGACGGCACTGACGCCCACGGCCCCACGGCCGCGGGCGTCGGTCGTTTCCGGGCCCTGGACGGCTGATCGGCCGGGTCTCGCCCCGCGAGCCGGCCCAGTGTGATCTGCGGTTCCCACCGGCCACGATCCGCCTCGGCGGACCGATCAGCCCGGCGGCGCGGTACGCGGCCCCTGGTCCAGCGGGATGTCCAGGACCACCTCCGTGCCCCCGCCCGAACGCGGGCGCAGGTCGATGACCCCGCCCAGCTCTCCCACGATCAACGTCCGCACGATCTGCAGGCCCAGGCTCGAGGCCGACTCGACGTCGAAGTCGGCCGGCAGCCCGCTCCCGTCGTCGGCGACGAGGACGTTGAGCCGCTCCTCGCCGCGGGTCACGACCACCTCGAGCGATCCGGCGCGGTTGGCCAGCCCGTGTTCCAGGGCGTTCTGCAGCAGCTCGGCCAGGACCATGGCGAGCGGCGTGGCGATCACCGCGGGCAGCACCCCGAAGCCACCGACCCGCCGCGGGCGTACCCGGGTCTCCGGCGCGGAGACCTCCCCCGCCATGGCCATGACCCGGTCCGCGATGTCGTCGAAGTCGACGAGCTCGTCGGGCGTGTGCGACAGCGTCTCGTGGACGATCGCGATCGAGCCCACCCGGCGCACCGCCTCCTCCAGCGCCTCCCGTCCCTCCGGCACCCGCAGCCGCCGCGCCTGCAGGCGCAGCAGCGCCGCGACGGTCTGCAGGTTGTTCTTCACGCGGTGGTGGATCTCCCGGATCGTCGCGTCCTTGCTCATCAGCGCCCGGTCGCGCCAGCGCAGCTCGGTGACGTCCCGCAGCAGGACCAGCGCGCCGGTCCGTTCGCCGTCGACGATCAGCGGGATGGCGCGGAGCTGGACGATCGCGCCGTTCGCCTCGATCTCGGTCTCGCGGGCGGCGCGCCCGCCGGCGACCACCGCCAGCGAGTCGTCCACCGGGGCGCTGACGAGCAGCGCCGTGGTGTCCCTCAGGAGCGTGCCCTCCAGGTCGGTGGCCAGCCCCAGCCTGCGGTACGCCGACTGGGCGTTGGGACTGGCGTAGAGCACGCGCCCGTCGTGATCGACCCGGACCAGGCCGTCGCCCACGCGCGGGGACCGCGCGAGGTTCGGCTCCTCGCCCGGGAACGGGAAGCGCCCATCGTTGATCATTTTCGCCAGGTCGCTGGCGCTCTGCAGATACGTCAGCTCCAGGTGGCTGGGCGTACGCGCGGAGCTGAGGTTCGTGCTGCGCTGGATGATGCCGAGGATCCGGTCGCCCCGGCGTACGGGGATGGCCTCCTCCCGGACCGGGATGCCGCTCCCCCACTCGGGGTCGCCCTCCCGCCAGATCCGCTGCTCCGCCCACGCCACGTCGATGAGGCCGCGCGTCCCGGGATCGGCGACGACGCCGACGAGGTCGTCCGGGTAGGCCGTCGGGCCCGTCGTCGGCCGGATCTGGGCCACCGCCACCCAGCCCTCCACGGTGCCGTTCTTCCGGGGGCGGCGCGAGGTCAGCGGGACCCAGAGCACCAGGTCGGCGAAGGACAGGTCCGCGAGCAGCTGCCAGTCCGACACCAGGGCGTGGATCCATTCGAGGTCCGCCGCGTCGAGATCGGTGTGCTGCCGGGTCAGGTCGGTCAACGTGGGCACCTCTGCATAATCGCAGGCGGGGCTGGAATGATTTCCGGGTGGACCCTCTTCTGCGGCTGACGGCCGCGACACGCGAACGCACGGCCGCAGGCCTGCACCGTACGCTCCGTCCCCGCCCGTCCGTGCCCCGGCTCCTCGACCTGGCCTCCAACGACTATCTGGGCCTGTCCGGCGACGCGCGGGTGATCGAGGGGGCCGTCGAGGCCGTACGGACGTGGGGCGCGGGTTCGACCGGGTCCCGGCTGGTCACCGGGACGACGGAGCTGCACGCCGAGCTGGAGCACCGCCTCGCGGAGTTCACCGGCATGCCGTCCGCGCTCGTGTTCTCCTCGGGCTACCTCGCCAACCTCGGGGCCGTCACCGCCCTGCGTCCCCGGGTGATCGTGTCCGACCAGGGCAACCACGCGTCGCTGATCGACGGCTGCCGCCTCTCCCGGGCGGCCGTCACGGTGTCTCCGCACGGAGACGTCGCGGCCGTCGACGCCGCCCTGGCCGGCGCGCGTGACGCGATCGTCGTCACCGACGCGGTGTTCTCCGTGGACGGCGACATCGCGCCGCTCCGGGAACTGCACCAGGTCGTACGGCACCATGGCGCGATCCTCGTGATCGACGAGGCCCACGCACTCGGCGTCGTCGGACCGGACGGCCGCGGCGCCGCGTACGCCGCCGGACTCGCCGGACAGCCCGACGTCGTCCTCACCGCCACCCTGTCCAAGTCGCTCGGCGCGCAGGGCGGCGTGGTCCTCGGCGCCCCGGAGGTCGTCGAGACCCTCGTGGACACCGCGCGGTCCTTCACCTTCGACACCGGGCTGGCTCCGGCGTGCGCCGGCGCGGCCCTTGCCGCCCTCGACGTGCTCGCGAAAGAGCCGGACCGGCCCGAACGCGCCCGCGAACGCGCCCACCGGCTGGCCGGCATCGCGCGGGAACTCGGCCTGGAGACCACGTCCCCGGCCGCCGCCGTCGTCCCAGTGATCATCGGTGACCCCCACGACGCCGTCCGCGCCGCGGAACTGTGCGCCGAGCAAGGGGTGCGAGTCGGCTGCTTCCGGCCACCGTCAGTGCCGGAAGGACGCGCCTGCCTGCGCATTGCCGCCCGCGCCGACCTGAGCGAGGCAGATCTCACAGTAGCCTGCGAGGCCCTGGCTACTGTCAAGGAAGATTCCAGACCGTACCCTGCTCCTAACGCCGGAGCGACGCGGCGATGAACGTTAGGAGAGCGCGTGACGGCTGAACGGGCACCTGAGCTAGGGATCGAACCCCGGGTCCCGAAGTACTACCGGCTGAAGAAGCGCCTCATCGAGCTGACCGAGGCCCTCACCCCCGGTAGCCCCCTGCCGCCCGAACGCAGCCTCGCCGAGAAGTACGGCACCTCCCGCACGACCGTCCGCCAGGCCCTCGCCGAGCTCGTGATCGAAGGACGCCTGCAGCGCATCCAGGGCAAGGGCACGTTCGTCGCCAAGCCGAAGGTCGCCCAGGAACTGCAGCTCGTCAGCTACACCGAGGACATGCGGCACCACGGCCTCCACCCCGAGACCCGCATCCTCGACATCGACTACGTCACCGCCGACGAACGCGTCGCCGGCCTGCTCGGCATCCGCCCCGGCGGCCGCGCCCTGCGCATCCACCGGCTTCGCCTCGCCGACGGCGAGCCCATGTCGATCGACACGTCCCTGCTGCCCGCGCGCCGCTTCCCCGGCCTCCGCAAGGAGCTCCCGCGCCACGGCTCGCTGTACGAGACGCTCGCCACCGCGTACGACGTCCACCTCGCCGAAGCCGAGGAGACGATCGAGACCGTGCTGGCCACCCCCGACGACGCCCAGCTCCTGGGCGTCGACGTCGGCCTGCCGCTGCTCCTGCTGTCCCGGCACGCCTTCGACCTCGACGGCCACCCCGTCGAATGGGCCCAGTCCTTCTACCGCGGCGACCGCTACAAGTTCATCACCCGCCTCCGCCGCCGCGACCAGACTCCCTAGGCTCACCTCCCGACAGCAGGCGCCGGGGAATGTACGGTTCTGGGTACGGACAGTGAGCAGGTTCCCTACGATGACCGGAGCTGATCGTGAGGGAGGAGTCACACAACGTGAGCGCGGTGGCCCATTACTACACGCTCCCGGACACCCCGTACGACCTATGGGTGCGCGGCGAACTGGCCGACTTCCTCCACCTCCCTGACGACGGCACCAGGGTCGAGGTCATCGGAGGGGAAATCGTCGTGTCACCGGGTCCGACCTTTGGCCATAACGGCATCGTGCAGGACATCGCCGACTGCATGGTCGAAGCAAGAATCGCGGATCCGACCTTCCGCTGGCGTTGCGTGCAGGTAACCGACCTGAATCTGAGCGATATCCGCGACGGCTATATTCCGGATCTCATCGTCCTGGACGTCGACATGCATGACGAGGCGCGAAAGGCCGATGTCCGGCACCTTCTTCCAGATCAGGTGAGTCTGGTCGTCGAGGTCACCTCGCGTTCCAACGCCGCCTGTGACCGTCAGCCGGGGCCGAGACGCGGCGCCGCCACCAAGTGGAGCGGCTACGCCCAGGCCGGAATCCCCAATTATCTTCTAGTCGATCGCGACCCCCGTGCCGCACAGACCCTGTTCTTCTCCAATCCGGACCGGAGCAGCGGCATGTACCGGCACCTTCAATCCTGGGAGTTCGGGGAGACCATCCGCCTACCGGATCCATTCGGATTCGCGATCCCCACTGACAAGTGGGAGCCCTGGGACGAGATTCCACGCTGAGGGCGGCGACTCTCCGCCCGCGCCGGTGACCCCTGGGATCGAGCACAGCAGATCCTTGCTCGCCGCTTCGTCGGCCGCAGTGTCGCCGCGGATTCGGTGCCGTGACTGGTTAGAGTCACGAGGGTGAGTGTGCTCGTGGTCACCGGGACGGACACCGGAGTGGGCAAGACGGTCGTCACCGCGGCGGTCGCGGCGTTGGCGCGGGCGCGGGGGGCGTCGGTCGCGGTGGTCAAGCCCGCGCAGACCGGTGCACGGCCCGGCCTGCCGGGGGACCTGGACGAGGTCCGGCGGCTCGCGGGCGTCGGCGACCTGCACGAGTTCGCTCGCTATGCCGACGCGCTGTCTCCGGCCGCGGCCGCCCGGCGGGCCGAGCTGCCGCCCCCTGACCTGGTCGCCGCCGCCGATCGGATCCATGCGCTGGACCGCGACCTGGTCATCGTCGAAGGGGCCGGCGGGTTGCTCGTCCGGTTCGACGATGACGGGGCGACGCTGGCCGACCTCGCGCACTCGCTGCGGGCGCCCGTTCTGGTCGCGGTACGGCCGGGACTGGGCACGCTGAACCACACGGCGCTGACCCTGGAGACGATGGCGAACCACGGCCTCGACCTGGCCGGCGTCGTCATCGGCGCCTGGCCGCACCGGCCCGGCCTGGACGACCTGTGCAACGTCCGGGACCTGGAGACGATCGCCGCCCGTCCGCTGTCCGGGGCGCTGCCCGAGCGGTCGGGGCGGCTCGACGGGCCGGAGTTCCTGCTCGCCGCCCGGGACGGTCTCGCCCCGCATCTCGGTGGCGTCTTCGACGCGGCTGCCTTCCGGGAGGACTGTGCCGCCCGGGCCCGCGCCTGGGATCTCATCCCGTGACCGTCCCTGAATACTGAGTTTCTCGCGGGGATTTTTCGGCAAGCCACAGGAAACGCGAGCCGAACGGGCAGATCAGGTGACGGGTGCCAGTTTGGCCAGCAGCCATTGACCGCCGACACGGTTCATCGTCGCCTGGTAACGGATGGAATGCTTGGTCGGCGACGGCGTTGTCTTCGTCCGCACCTCGGTGCCCACGGCGGCGAGCACGGTGGCCTGCGACGGGCCCGTCGACGCAGTCAGGGCGACGTCGATGGCCGAGACGCTGGTGATGCTCTGCGCGCCGGCGATGGCCGATCTGAGCTGGGCCTGGGACCTGGTCCATTGATCGCGGACTTCGCCGGTAGTGCACTTGGGGACCGCTGCGAGCGTGCTGTCGAGTTGCCGATAGTTGATCGAGTGCAGCGTGCGGATACAAGACTGCGCGGACGTGAGCACCGAGGAGACCTGCCGACCGGGCCAGGAAACGTCGCTGACGTCGGTGGGAGCGGCGGGCAGGAGCGTGATCTGATCGAGCCGCCACTGTCCCTGCCGGCGGACCAGCATGGCCCGGATCTGAGAGCGGTTCGCCGTCGGCGTCTGTCCCGCTCTGGTGATCTGCTGGTTGAGGAAGATCAGGACAGTAGCTCGGGAGCCGCGCGTCGACATCAGTCCGGCGTTGAGCACCGTCGCCGCGCTCACGGCCTTCTGCTCCAGCATCGCCTGACGGGTGGTCGTCATCTCGGAGTCGTACTGCTTCTGCATGCCGCCGGTCATCATGCTTCGGGCCGACCTCACGTCGGCGTCGAGCGTGCGATAGTCGTAGCTCGTGAGGGCCTGTACGTCGACCGAGGCGGCCTTCAGGAGTTCGGTTCCGCCCGTGGGCAGGGCAAGCGAGTCCGCCGAGCCTCTCCCCGGGGCGTACATCCACGCGCCGACCGCAACGGCGCCCAAAACCAGCACGGTGCCCGCCGCTGTGGCGGCGATCAGTACGGTCCGGCGCCCGCGTGCCGGCCGCGGCGCCAGGAGTGGCGGCGGCTGAAGGTACGGCGGCGGTACCGGCCCCGGCGGCAACGGCGCCGCGGGGAGTTGCTCCGGTTCTTTGATGGATTCGTCGGCAGTGGTCGAATCCGGCTGCTCATCGATCAAGGTCAGCAGCAGCTTCTGCGCTGTCGGCCGTTCCTCCGGGTCCTTGGCCAGGCAGCGCTCCAGCACGGGCAGCAACGCGATCGGCACCCCGGAAAGATCGGGTGCCCCCTGGGTGATCCGGTTGATGACGGCCGGAATCGAACCACCCCCGAAGGGTGATCGTCCGGTCGCGGCGAACGCCATCGTCGCAGCCCAGGCGAACACGTCAGAGGCCGGCGTGACCCGTTCCCCTGCGATCTGCTCGGGAGCCATGTAGGCCGGCGTGCCGACCACGCCGCTGGCGGTGGTCGAGTCGGCGCCCGCTTCCAGCACCCGGGCGATACCGAAATCGATCACTCGTGGCCCATCGGGGCCTATGAGGACATTGGCCGGCTTGAAATCACGGTGCACGATCCCTGCCCGGTGGATGGCGGCCAGCGCGGTGGCCGTACCGATCGCCAGCCGGTCCAGCTCCGTACCTTCGCACATGCCCCGCTCAGCCACGAGCTGCTGGAGGGAGGGGCCCGGGACGTACTCACTGACGATGTAGGGCTGGTCCGCCACCACGTCAGCGTCGATCACCTGCGCCGTACAGAACCCCGCGACGCGTTCGATGACCGCCAGTTCACGGGCGAACCGCGACCGCATCGCCTCGTCCTGGTCCAGCTGGGACCGCAGCAGCTTGACCGCCACCTGCCGCCCCTCGGCATCGCGTCCCAGGTAGACGATCCCCTGACCGCCCTCGCCGAGCCTGGCCTCCAGACGGTAGACGCCCAGTTGAGGCGGATCACCCAACTGCAATGGGCGAGGCTTCGCCATCCGTCTCCCATCCCGCCCTCGGAAGCGAGTCAAACATACACTGAGATCTTTTTGGAACCCAAGCGGTAGGCCGCAGAAGCACTGATCGCGTGCACCCACACCCGCCCCGCCGACTTCACACTCAGACCATAAGTAACTACAGATCGTCATGCCACCATTACACTTAAGCCCCAGCAGTTCACTCCCTCCCCGAACCAGAACCGCTCCCCCCGACCTGTCAGGGAACCGCGCGGCCTCGGAACACGTCTGACTTCCGGGGACGCGCCACGCACTGAGGAGCGATCACCGATGAAGGCCATGGTCGTGGTGGCATGCGCCGGAGCCGTCCTGATGGCGGCCGGCTGTACCGGACGTTCGGAGGCCAAGCTCGATCCCTCGTCGACTCCGGCGCCGTCTTCGGCGCCCGTGACGCTGGGCCGGGGGCTGATCCTGCGGACGAGCACCAGCGGGGGCTTCGCCGGGCTCGGCGGGCCGGGGAGCCTGCCGGACTTCTCGCTGTACGGCGACGGGCGGGCGATCGTCGGATCCGGCCCGCTGACGGAGTACCGGCTGACGCCCCAGGCGCTGCGCACGCTCGTGGCAGCGGCTCAGGAGGCCGGGCTCGCCACACCGCGGACGGTGGCGAGTCCACGCATGGCGGATGCCATGTACAAGGTCATCACCTTCGTCGTCGACGGGCGGCCCGCGCGTACGAAGGTCGTGCAGCCGGTCACCGACGCCAAAACGGCGGCGTTCCTGGCCCGGCTCGATCCGGCCAGGTGGCCGCAGGGCGACCTGGCGGCCTCGCCGCGCCCGTACCGCCCGGCCAAGGTCGCGGCGCTGGCGGTCCCCGGGGCCGCGGCCGGGGCGCGGAGCTGGCCGTTCACCGCTCCCCTCGGCTCGGGGACCCGGGTGGGCACGAGGATCTGCACCCTGCTCACGGGTGCGGACGCCCGTACGGCCGCACGGCTGTCCTCGCCGGCCCGCCGGTGGAGCGACTGGGAGGACCACGGCCGGCCCTACCGGGTGCAGTTCCGGCCACTCCTTCCCGACGAGGCCGGCTGCTCCGCCCTCGCCTAGACAGGACCCTAGGCGGCCGGCCCCGCCCGAAGGCGGGGCCGGCCGCTGCCAGGTCGTTCGGGCCTTACGGCCAGCCGATGTCGTTGCGGGTCATCGCGCACCTCCTCTCGTCACCACGCACACCTGGTCGCTCGATCGCTTGCGGTGTGGCGATGGCTTAAGGATCCTGCGAGGTCAGGGCCTTGATCAACAACTGTCTCGGCAACGCAGTGATGAGCGCTGGGTTCACAATCCCGGCCGGCGCACCGCCGTCGAGACCTCGGATCCGTGCCCGGGAGGACGAAACGGACGGCATCAACGCGGCCAGGCCCTCAGGGCGACGGTGTTCCGACGGGTGAGCGGGCCTTCTTGGCCGCCTGTTTCTGCTTGCGCACGTCCGGCGGCACGAAGGGCCGCGTCGGCGTGGGCGCGACCCCTGCGGGGATCCCCGTGGACGGCTGCACGGCGGGCGACGACACGGTCGGCGTGGGGGTCGGGCTGGGTGTCACGAACCGGCGGGTCTTCCCGACCCAGGCGGGCGCCGGGAACGCTTCGCCGGGATTGGCGACGACGGCGGCCGTCATGAACGCCTGCCAGATCGCGGCCGGTTTGCTCGCGGTCTCGCGCAGGGGCGCGTCGCCGCGATTGATCAACGGAAGGTTGCTGGCGCGGTACGTGACCACGGCGGTGGCGACGCTCGGCGTGTAGCCGCAGTACCAGGCCGCGGCGTTGTGGTCCGTCGTGCCGATCTTGCCGGCCGTCGGCTGTTCGAGCAGGACGGGTTGCGGGTCGCTCTTCTTCGGATCGGTGGGTCGCCCGTCGCCTGCGATCTTGGCGCCGATCCGCAGGGCGAAGGTGACGTCCGCCGCCGCGCCCGCCGAGATCGCCCGGCGGACCTGGGGCCGTACGGTCAGCAGCGCCTTCCCGGAGGAGTCCGCGACGCGGGAGATGATGTGCGGCGCGGCGTACCGGCCGTCGACCAGGGCCGCGTACGCCGCGGCCTCGTCGACGGCGTGCACCCGGGGCGGCGAGGACCGTGCCGGGAGACCGACGCGGCCCGCCGCGGACGCTCCGGTCCGGGCGCCGAGCCGCGCGAACGCCGTGTTGTACGAGCGGCCGAGGGCCTGCAGGAGGTCCGTCGCGCCGGCCTTGTCATCGTCGTCGTTGAGGACGCCCTTCAGCTGCGAGGCGTCGACGGTGCTGCGCAGCCCGATGCCGTTCTCCAGCGCCGTGGCCAGGACGAAGGGGAAGAACGACGACCCGGAGGGCAGGTCGGCGAGGAACGCGTTGTCGTACTGGTGCTTGAGATAGTCCCGCCCGCCGTACGCCGCGAGGATGTCGCCGGTGCCGGGCCGTACCGAGACGAGCCCGGCCTCCAGGTCCTTGTCCTTGCCGAGCGCCCCGGCCACCGCGCGCGGCGCCTCCGCCTGCATCGTGGGGTCGAGGGTCGTGGTCACCCGCAGGCCGCGCCGGTAGATCTGGTCGTCGTCGAAGCCGCGGGCGTGCAGTTCGCTGGTGATCCGCTCGATGAGGTAGCCGCGCTGCCCGCCGTACAGCGGGTCGCTGTGGGCGGCCGCGACCTTCGGGAACGCCGGTCGCGGTCCCTTCGGCAGCACGCCCGTGGTCATCATGCCGTCGATGACGTACCGCCAGCGGGCCTGCGTCTGGGCGGTGTGTCCGAGCGCCGGGTCGAGGTACGACGGCGCCTGGATCATCCCGGCCAGCAGCGCGCTCTCGGCGGGCGTGAGCGCGCCGACGTCCTTGCGGAAGTACGCCTGCGCGGCCGCCTGCACCCCGTACGCCCCGCGCCCGAAGTAGACGGTGTTGAGGTACTGCTCGAGGATCCAGTCCTTGGATCGGGACCGGTTCAGCTTGACCGCGATGAACAGCTCTTTGACCTTGCGGGTGAGGGTCTGGCGCGGGTCCAGGTACGCGACCTTGACGTACTGCTGGGCGATGCCGGATCCGCCCTGGCGTGCTCCGCCGGACACCGCGGCCCACACCGCGCGGCCCATGCCGACCGGCGAGACGACCGGGTCGCGGTAGAAGCCGCGCTGCTCGGCGGCGAGCACGGCGCCGCGCAGGTGCGCCGGCACGGCGCGCAGCGGCACGGCGACGCGGTTGAGCCGCCCGACCTGGGCGAGCTGAGTGCCGTCCCGGTAGTAGAGGATGCTGGCCTCCGCCCGCGCCGCGGCGCTGACCGGGGGCACCTTGACCTGCGTGTACATCACGCCGACGGCGACCCCGAGGATGAGCAGGAGACCCCCGAACACGTATCCGGTCCGCCGGACCAGGCGCCACCTGCGGCCCTTGCGCGGGATGAGACTGCGTAGCCCCAGCACCGCATACCGGAGCCACCGGTTCCGTTCGCGTCTTCGCCTTCCCACCATGTCTGACAACCCTGGACACGGAAGATCATCAAGCTGTCGGGGTGCCGTCTCACTTCCCGGAAAATGTCTTGATTCCGTGACAGGAGCACGCCGCCGGGCCGGTCGCTCGATAATGTGCGCGTGGTAGCGATCTTGCTCGTCGAGGACGATCCGTCGGTTCGTACGGGTCTGGAACTGGCTCTGAGCCGTCAGGGGCACTCGGTCACCGCCCGGACGACGGGTGAGGAGGCACTGGATTACGCACGGGCGCGCCGCCCGGAGATCGTGGTGCTGGACGTCATGCTGCCCGGGCTCGACGGGGTGGAGGTGTGCCGTCGCCTCCGCAAGGCGGACCAGATCCCGATCATCCTGCTGACCGCGCGCGGGGAGAGCCTGGACGTGGTGGTCGGGTTGGAGGCGGGCGCCGACGACTACGTGGTCAAGCCGGTCGAGCCCGCCGTGCTGGACGCGCGGATCCGCGCGGTCCTGCGCCGCGCGGAGAACAGTCCGATGATCCGGTCCACGTTCGGCGACCTGGTCATCGACCGGGCGGCGCTGCGCGTCACGAAGGCCGGCGTGGACGTGCACCTCACCCCGACCGAACTACGGCTGCTGCTGGAGCTGACCCGTCAAGCCGGGCAGGCGCTGACCCGCGGGCACCTGCTGCGGGAGGTGTGGGACCACGGCTACGCCGGGGACTCGCGGCTGGTGGACGCCTGCGTGCAGCGACTGCGCGCCAAGATCGAGCCGGACTCTGCCGCGCCGACGCTGATCCAGACGGTGCGAGGCTTCGGCTACCGATTCGCGGCACCGTGATCAGCGGACTGCGCGGGCGCCTGTTCGTCGCGTTCGTCGCCGCCTGTCTCGCCTCGACCACGCTCGTGGCCGGCATCGGGTACGTCTTCGTCCGCCGGGCCGTCCTGCAGCGTGCCCAGGACGCCGTCCTCATCGACACGCGGGAGACCCTCGCCCACAACGTGCCCGGCGATCTGACCGCTCCGGTGCCGGAGAAGACCCTGCGGGACGTGGCCGCCGCGTTGGTCCGCCCCGACCGGTACGTCGTCGTGACCGACGGGACGACGGTGATCCCCACGGGCGAGTTCGGCCTGGACGACGTGCCCGCCGGCCTGGCGGCCCACGTGACCAAGGGGCTGTACTTCCAGCGCGTCGTCCTCCGCGGGACACCGTGGCTGGTCGTCGGCACGCGCGTGCAGGGCCGCGACGGCGGGCCCCTGCCGCTGACCGTCGTCGTGTTCTCCTCGCTAGAGAAGGAGAACGCCGACCTGCACCGTATCCAGAGCGCGCTGACGCGCGCGGGGGCGCTGACGATCGTCCTGGCCGTGGTGCTCGCGGCACTGCTCGGGCGCAGCGTCCTGCGGCCCCTGCGCCGGCTGGCCCGGGCCGCCCGGTCGCTCGGCGCGGGAGACCTGGGCGTCCGTGTCCGCGTACGCGGCCGCGACGAGCTGGCCGACGTCGCGCGCATCTTCAACGAGAGCGCGGCCTCCCTCGAGGACACCGTGCGCGAGCTGCGCCGCCTCGAGGCGACCGCACGCCGGTTCGCGGCCGACGTCTCGCACGAGCTGCGCACCCCGATCGCCGCGATGACCGCGGTCACCGGCCTGCTCGAGGAGGACACGGCACGGCTCCCGTCCGACACCGGCACGGCGGCCCGGCTGGTCGCCGACCAGACCCGCCGCCTGGGCGCCCTCGTGGAGGACCTCCTCGAGATCAGCCGGATGGACGCCGGAACCGCCGACCTCACCATCGACGACGTGCCGCTCGCCGAGCTCGTCCGCGAGTGCGTCACCACACGCGGCTGGAGCGACCAGGTCGTCATCGAGATCCCATCCGGCCTGCGCGTACGGCTCGACCCCCGGCGGTTCGACGTGATCATCGCGAACCTCGTGGCCAACGCGCTGCGACACGGCGCCCCGCCCGTCCGCATCACCGGCCGGCCCGGACTGGAGGTACGCGTGATCGACCACGGCCCCGGCATCCCCGAGGACGTGCTGCCGTACGTCTTCGACCGTTTCTTCAAGGCGGACCCGGCACGGCCGGCGGGCAAGGGCACCGGGCTCGGCCTGTCGATCGCCCAGGCCAACGCCGCCCTGCACGGCGGCACCATCGAGGCCGCGAACGCGCCGACCGGCGGCGCGGTGTTCATCGTCCGGATCCCGGCATGACCCGGGGTCTGCGAGCGGTCGCGCTGGGAGCGGCGCTGTGCGCGCTGGCCGGCTGCGGAGTACGCCCGACCGGCGTGGTGAACGCCGGAGAGGCTCCCAAGGCGACCGCCACCTCGCTGCCGCACGCGCAGGTGTACTTCCTGCTGGACGGCAGGCCGACGCCCGTGACGCGGACGGTGGCCCCCTGGGACACTCAGGCGGTGTTCGACGCACTCCTCGCCGGCCCGACCGCCCAGGAACGCGGCCGCGGCCTGCGCACGGAGCTGACGCCGGACATGACCATCCGCGTGATCGGATCGAGGGCCGTGTTCATCGAGTCCACGGCCTTCACGAAGCAGGCGATGCCCGGGTACTTCCAGGTCTATTGCACGGCGCTCCTCCTGCCCGGCGCGCCGATCGTGAGGATTCCCGGAGAGCCGGGCCAGCTCCAGGCGGACCTGAAGCAGAAGCTCGCGGCCGGGGCGAACATATGCCCTGGGGCGGACCCGCCATCGGGGGCGAACGGCCTGCCGCCCGTCGCGGGCGAGACGCCGACGCCGACGCCGGACTGGCCCTTCGCGAAGGAGACACCGGGGGCGGCCGACTCCGCCCGCGTGAAGCAGCCGCCCCCCGTCATCGGCTCTGATGGCCCTCCCGTCAAAACGCCGCGGCCTCGCGTGAAACCGAGCCGGTCGGGTTAGTGCGAGGTTCCCGGCGTTACCGTTTCGTTATTAATAGGCGTCATGCCGATATCAGAACGTGACCGTGCGCGTTCACAGTGGCGACCAGCGAAACTTTGTTTCGAAAGGGCCCCACATGCCGCACAAAACTGCGCAATCGACCCGACCCGTCGTACGGGCCGTGGTCGCCGTCCTCCTCATCGCGCCGTTCGTGATCTACCTCGCCGTCCCGAGCTACGCGAAGATCAAGCCCCGGCTCGCCGGCTTCCCCTTCTTCTACTGGTGGCAGCTGCTCTGGGTGATCCTCACCGCGGTCTTCATCGGCATCGCCTACGCGCTCACCCGTAGCGGCGGCGGCCGGACGCCGGCCCGCGACCAGGCCGACGAGAAGGGCGAGTGAGGCTCCCATGGACAACGTCAACGGCGTCGAGCTCGGCGTCTTCGTCTTCTTCGTCGCCCTGGTCACCGTGGTCGGCTTCGCCGCCGCACGCTGGCGGCGCGGCCAGACCATCCTGCACCTGGACGAGTGGGGCCTCGGCGGGCGCAGCTTCGGCACCTTCGTGACCTGGTTCCTCCTCGGCGGCGACCTCTACACCGCCTACACCTTCATCGCGGTGCCGGCCGCCGTCTTCGCCGGCGGGGCCATGGGGTTCTGGGCGCTGCCGTACGCGGCGATCGCGTATCCGATCGTGTTCCTCATCGGCCCTCGCCTGTGGTCGGTGTCGCACGTCCACGGATACGTCACGCCCGCCGACTTCGTCCGGGGCCGCTTCGGTTCCAAGGCGCTCGGCCTGGCCGTCGCGGTCACCGGCATCCTGGCGATGATGCCCTACATCGCCCTGCAGCTCGTGGGCATCCAGGCCGTCCTCACCGTCATGGGTGTGAAGGGCTCCGGCCTGGCCAGGGACCTGCCGCTGTTCATCGCCTTCGCCCTCCTGGCCGCCTACACCTACACCTCCGGCCTGCGCGCCCCCGCGCTCATCTCCTTCGTCAAGGACACGCTGATCTACCTCGTGATCATCGTGGCGGTCCTCTACATCCCGACGAAACTCGGCGGCTGGGGCCACATCTTCGACACGGCTCAGGCGGCCCTCACCAAGACCAACCCGGTCACCCACAAGCCGACCGGTTCGATCATCACCGGCGACCTGAACCACTGGGCGTACGGGACGCTGGCGCTGGGATCCTCGCTGGCGCTGTTCATCTACCCGCACACGGTGACGGGAGCGCTCGCCGCCGGCCGCCGCAACGTGATCAAACGCAACGCCGCACTGCTCCCCGCCTACTCGCTGCTGCTCGGCCTACTCGCACTGCTCGGCTACATGGCCCTGGCCAAGCCCGACGTCGCCGCCGCCGTCAAGGCGGCCAAGAACCCGCAGCTCGCCGTCCCGACGCTCTTCGACCACGTCTTCCCCAGCTGGTTCACCGGCGTCGCCTTCGCCGCGATCGGCGTCGGCGCCCTCGTCCCGGCGGCGATCATGTCGATCGCGGCCTCGAACCTGTTCACCCGCAACGTCTACAAGGCGTTCTTCCGGCCGGAGGCGTCGCCGGCGGAGGAGACGCGGGTGTCGCAGTTCACGTCCCTGCTGGTCAAGATAGGAGCACTGATCTTCGTCCTGGCCTTCGACAAGTCCCTCGCGATCAACCTGCAGCTGCTCGGCGGCATCTGGATCGTGCAGACCTTCCCGGCGCTCGCGCTGGGGCTGTTCACCCGGTGGTTCCACCGCTGGGCGTTGCTCGCCGGCTGGGCCGTGGCCATGGTGTACGGCACCGTCACCGCGTACGACCAGTCGTCCCCGACGCAGAAGCACTTCGGGCAGTCGATCGCGAACATCCCGTTCCTCGGCCACACCGGGTACATCGCGCTGACCGCCTTCGTGATCAACATGCTCGTCGTGGTCGTGCTCACCGGCCTGCTGAAGGCGCTGAAGGTCCCCGACGGCACCGACGAGACCAGCCCGGCGGACTTCCTCGCCGACGCGGACGACCCGCGCGTCCAGGACGTCCCCGAGCTCACCGCCGGCTGACCGGTCCGCGGTGGCCTCCCCTTTCGACCTGGGAGGCCACCGCAGGCTTCGCCCTTTTTGGGGTGTTCTAAGCTTCCTCCGTGAGCCAGGACACGCCTCCGGCGATCGGTACGCCGGGGCGACCGCCCTCCCGGGGGATACCGGACGACATCGAGATCCGTGTCGCCCGCCCAGAGGAGCTGCGCGCGATCGGCGAACTCACCGCGGCCGTCTACGTCGCCGCCGCGTACATCAGCCCGAACGGCAGCTACGTCCCCCACCTCCGCGACGCCGCGTCACGTGCCCGCGAGGCGGAGCTCATCGTCGCGGTACGGCACGGCGAGCCCATCGGCACCGTGACCTACTGTCCGTTCGGCAGCTCTTTCGCCCAGCTGGCCGGGCCGGGCGAGGCGGAGTTCCGGATGCTCGCGGTCAGCCCGATGGTCCGCGGACGCGGCCTCGGTGAGGCCCTGGTCAGCCTCTGCGTCGACCGTGCCCGCGAGGACGGCTGCACCACCCTCAGGCTCTCGACCGAGCCGGTCATGCACGCGGCCCACCGCATCTACCGCCGCCTCGGCTTCGTCCGCACCCCGGACCGCGACTGGAGCCCCGCCAAAGGCGTCGAGCTCCTGACCTACGCCCTGGCCCTCTGACCAGGAGGCCTAGAAAGCGGTAACCCCGGCGGCGTACATGGCAGAGGCCGTCCGGGGTCTTCACGTCCAAGGATAGCCGAGATCGTGGTCGACGTCACCAGTCCCATTCACCTGAACACGCTTCGTGCCCGCCTTACTCGGGAACGGCTTGCCTCCTACGATGCCGTAGCCCGAGGAAGCGATGCTGAAGCGATCGCTCTGTATGAATGGAACACCGCCGCGAGCGCCGCGTTCTTCGCATCTCTGCAGGGATTCGAGGTGGTACTGCGCAACGCCCTACACCGTGAGCTGACCACATGGCACACCGCTCGACGGCTCCCCGGCGAGTGGTATGACGACCCGCAGGACTTGCTTGATGATCGTGGACAGCGCGACATCTACGAAGCCCGTCGGCGAGTCTCGGTGAGGAGGCGTCCGATCACACGAGGACGCGTGGTATCCGAACTGAGCTTCGGATTCTGGCGCTACCTCCTGACCTCACGGTACGAGCAGAGTCTCTGGACACCTGCGCTCCGGCACGCTTTTCCCGAGCTACGGCCGCAAAGACGCCGTGAGGTCGCCGACCGAGTCGCTCGACTCCATCTCCTGCGGAATCGGCTGGCCCATCACGAGCCGATCCATCGCCGCGATCTGGAGACCGACTACGCCGACCTCCTGTTCGTGGCAGCCACCATGTGCCCGCACGCCGCCGCGTGGATCGAGCGGACCAGCACCGTCCTGGCTGTCATCTCCCAGCGGCCAGGTCCACGACCACCCGCGCCACGGCGGCCACCGGCGGAGCGCTCGGCACGGCGGACCGCATCATGAGACGTCGCGGTGGTCCCACACGATGACTCGGCGAGGCTCGCCGCTCGCCTACTCGATGACGGCGATCAGGTGGCCTTCCTGGATGACGTCGCCTTCGGCGACCTTCAGGCTCGTGATGGTGCCGGAGTCCTCGGCGAGTACCGGGATCTCCATCTTCATCGACTCCAGGATGACGAGGGTGTCGCCGTCCTCGACCTGGTCGCCCTCGTTGACGACCACCTTCCACACGTTCGCCACCATTTCCGCGCGGACCTCGGCCACTGCGGCTCCTCTCCTCAGACGCCGGCGTCGGCCGGCGCGCGTTTCGATCAGTGTGAAGGCTCTGGTCACGCGTCCTCACGGCGTGCCGTGCGTCGGCCGTCCATCACCGGGCCCGCATCCGGTCCACGAGGCCGGTGTCGTATTCGCCGGAGACGAAGCCCGGGTCTTCCAGCAGCTCGGTGAAGAACGGCAGGTTGGTCTTCGGGCCCTCGACGCGGAACTCCTCGACCGCGCGGCGGGCGGCGGCGATGGCCTCGGCGCGGTCCGGGCCGTACACGCACAGCTTCGCCAGCAGCGGGTCGTAGAACGGCGTGACCTTGTTGCCCGCGCGGTAGCCGGAGTCGACGCGGACAACGTCGCCGGACGGCTCCTCCCAGACGGTGATCTGGCCCGGGCTGGGCAGGAAGCGGTTGGGATCCTCGGCGTACACGCGGAACTCGATGGCGTGCCCACGGGGCTCGACGGCGGTGAAGGAGACCGGCTCGCCGGCCGCGATCAACAGTTGCTGTTCGACGAGGTCGAGGCCGGTGACGAGCTCGGTGATCGGGTGCTCGACCTGGAGGCGGGTGTTCATCTCCAGGAACACGAAATCCTGTGCGACCGGGTCGACCAGGCACTCGACCGTGCCGGCGCCGCGGTAGCCGACAGCCTCGCCGGCGCGTACGGCGGCGGCGAGCATGCGGGCGCGCAGCTCGGGGCCCACGCTGGGCGAGGGGGTCTCTTCGACGACCTTCTGGTGGCGGCGCTGGACGGAGCAGTCACGCTCGCCGAGGGCGACGACGGTGCCGTCGGCCAGGCCAAGGATCTGAATCTCGACGTGGCGGGCGCGTTCGATGTAGCGCTCCAGCAGGATGGCCGGGTTGCCGAAGAACCGTTCGGCGCGGGTACGGGCCGTCTCGTACGCCTTGCGCAGCTCCGCCTCGTCGTGGGCGACGCTCATGCCGATGCCGCCGCCCCCACCGGCCGCCTTCACCATGACGGGGTAGCCGATGCCCGCGGCCACCGCCGCGTCGGCGTCGGGGACGGGTTCGCGGGTGCCGGCGGCGACGGGCACGCCCGCCTCCTCCATGAGGTTCCGCGCGTTGATCTTGTCGCCCATCGCGGTGATCGCCTCGGGCGGCGGGCCGATCCAGATCAGTCCCTCGGCGATGACCCGCTCGGCGAAGCCGGCGTTCTCGGCCAGGAAGCCGTATCCGGGGTGGATCGCCTGCGCGTTGGTGCGCTTGGCCGCCTCCATCACCGCGTCGATGTCGAGATAGCTCTGCGCCGGCTGGGCCGGGCCGATGAGGATCGCCTCGTCCGCTTCGTCGACGTACGGCAGATCGGCGTCGGCCTCCGAGTAGACCGCGATGGCCTTGATCCCGAGGGCGCGCACGGTGCGGATCACCCGACGGGCGATTTCGCCACGGTTCACCACCAATACGGACTCGAACACCGATCCTCCTCATTTGCACTCGGCCCAGCGAGAATAACCACGCGTTGCCCGGTGCGCCGCCGCGCGCGACGACAAAAACCCGTGGTGCGACTTGTCAGCGCATACGGTCGACAACGTGGCCGAGCGCCTCGATCACCGTGGGGTCGTACTCCGCCGCCGAGTCGAGCCGCAGCCGCTCCAGCACGGCCGCCGACCGGTCGCGATCAGGAGAGTCACCGACGAGGTCATCGTAGGCGTTCGCGACCTTGATGACACGGCTCGCGAGCGGTGGCGGCGATCCGTCGCTCACGCGGTACGGGTCGGACTGGCGGCGTACGATCTCGGCGACCTCGTCGAGGACGCCGGTCTTGGTGATCACACCGGCGCCGAGTTCGGCGATGCGGCGCTGTTCCTGGGGCGAGGCGAGGACGGTCGCGCCGCCGGGGATCGGGTCGCGCAGTGACAGCTGCCCGATGTCGTGCATGAGCGCGGCGTACTCGAGCTCGAGGAGCTCCTCCTCGGTCATGCCGAGCTCCCGGCCCATCGCGACGGCGAGGCGGCTGACGCGGCGCGAGTGGCCGGCCTCGACGTACCCGCCGACCTCGGTGACCTGGGACAGGGCGCGGACGGTCTGCAGGTAGGTCGCCCGGATGCCGGCGAAGCGCCGGAAGGCGACCTGGGTGACGAGGATCGGGGCGGTGAAGACGAGCAGCGCGGCCGGGCCCATCACGAACGTGCTGACCGCGAGGAGCATGCCCGTCGCGCCGGAGGCGGCGCACAGCGGCCCCTTGGCCCGGATCTCGTCGCCGAGCGCGATGCCGAACCGCGCGCGTACGGCCTCCGCCCGGATGACCGCCGCGGTGGTGACGTCGATGACACACGACAGGATGACCGTCAGGACCATGACGGTGATGAGCGCGGGCCAGTGGTCGCGCAGCGTCGAGTGCATGATCGGCCGGAAGATGAACGCCACGATGGAGGGCGTGAGGATCCGCCGGGCCAGCGCGTCGAGCTTGGGAACACGGCCGACCGCGATGTGCGGCAGCGCTCCGGCCAGCGTGCCGCAGGCGGTGACGGTCACGACCTGGAAGGCGGAGTGGGCGGCCGAGTCGGCCCCGACCTTCAGCAGGAGCGCGTAGCCGAGGGCCCCCGCGCTGGCGATCGGCGCGACCTCGCGGTTGCCGGGGACGACCATGCGGAGCAGCTCGCCCACCGCGATCAGCGCGCCGAACAGCACCGCCGTACGGGAGTCGACGACCCCGACCGCGGCGACCTGGGTGACCGAGCCGATGACGAGCAGCCCCGCCACCGCGATCAGCAGAAGCTGGGCGGAGTCGAGCGACTGGCCGATGGTGCGCCGCCGCGCGGACGCCGGTGCCGCGCTCATTACTCGCTCGCCCTCCCCACTCGCTCCGCGGACGACGCGTACCTCGCCGCCCACTCCGCTCGCTGCGTCGGCTCGCTCGGGCTCATTACTCGCTCCGGTCGCTCGCGGTCATGGACGCCTCCCGGTCATGCGGGTCTCCCGGCCAGTGCTTGATTGCGCTCGCTCCGCGAGCGCGGGAGCGTGCGCCCAACGCGCCGTCTTCCCTCGTCGCTCTGGTCGCTTCGCTCCCGGCGCTCCTCAGTCCAGACGACGCGCGCCCGCTCCGGGGTGCGTTCCGGTCCTCGGGGTCGGCGGCTCACGGGCGGACGCCTTCGCCGGCGACGCGCAGCGGGGCGCTCGGGTCGTCGTGGTCCTGCTGTGCCGTCTCCTCGCCCTCGGGCGGGACGACCGGGGCGGGGCGGGTCCAGCCGTGCCGCTCGATCGCGGCGATGAACGCCTCGACCAGCGCCGGGTCGAAGTGGGTGCCGGCGCAGCGGCGCAGCTCGGCGATGCCGGCCGCGTTCGGCATGGCGGGCCGGTAGGACCGGGTGGAGGTCATCGAGTCGAAGGCGTCGGCGACGGAGATCACCCGGGCGAACTCCGGGATCTCCGACCCCGCCAGGCCCATGGGGTATCCGGTGCCGTCCATCCGCTCGTGGTGGTGCATGATCCCGGCGAGGGCCTCGTCGAGGAAGCCGATGTCGCGGACGATCTCCAGGCCGCGCATCGGGTGCAGCTGGATGGCGGCGAACTCCTCCTCGCTCAGGGCGCCGGACTTCTGCAGCACCCTCGTCGGCACGCCGAGCTTGCCGACGTCGTGCAGCATGCCGGCGTACCGCACCGCGCCGACCCGCTCGGGCCGCATGCCGATCTCCCGGGCGATCATCGTCGCGCCCCGGGAGACCCGCTCGCTGTGGCCGCGCGTGTAGTAGTCCTTGGTCTCCACCGCCTGACACAGCGCCGCGATCGTCGCCGCCTGGGCCTCCCGCTGCCGCCGGGTCTGCTCGAGGGCCCACCGGGCGATGAACATCGGCAGCAGCACCAGCACCGCGGAGAACGGGCCGACGACGCGCCACGGGGCGGCGATGAGCAGCCCGAACATGCCGTACGCGAGCTGGCCGACGGTGAGCTGGCCGACCGGCGCCCACCGGAACCCCCACATGGGCGCCTTTTTGGTCAGTATGAGGATGATGGCGACCAGGGCAAGGTTGACGGCGACATAGGTGACGACCGCCGCGACGTAGGGCGGGATGACGCCGGGGAAGGATCCGTCGGTCGGCTTGCCGACCGTGCCGCCCGCCGACTGATAGACGACGCCGGCGAGATATCCGGAGAGAGCGAACTGCGCGCTGTTGAACAACCGCTTCACGAGGGCGACGTCGCGTCGGCCGGTCACCACGGCCGACGCGCCCACCAGTGCCGCCCCCACGGGGCCGAGCAGCACGACCGAGGCCAGGCCGGCCGAGTAGCTCAGCGAGACGCGTGCGTTCGCGCTGCTGAGCAGCGCCGGCACCGACTCACAGACCACGGAGAGCACCGCGAGCACCGCGAGCGTCGTCCAGTCGATGCCGTCGAAGGACGACAGAGCGATGCACGCGGTCCCGAGCGTGACGACCGTACAGACGTATGCCCATGCGGCCGGGGGTAGTCCACGCATTGCCGCCCCTACGAGGTTATGGGCTAAGCCCAGGACACGCCTTTTCGCATGTGTTTCAGCCTCCCCTGACGAGCCTGGGCACCCGAGCGGTGCGGCGGCTCGCCTCCTGACTCACCGGTCCCCGAATGATCGGGGGTAAGCCTAACCCGAAGGGGACAGGTCACGCAGACGAGCGCGGAAACGTGAGCAAAGCGTGAACCAATCGTCACCTACAGTCCTGATCCGCCTTACTCGGTCAGGGAGGCGCGGACCTGTTCGATGCGCCCCATGACCTTCGACCGCAGATCCTGCGGCACGGGGTCGCAACCGCACGACTTGTGTACGAGCTTCTTCACGGCCTCTTCCAGGCCGTACTCCCGGAGGCAGGGCCCGCACTCATCGAGGTGCTGCCGGATGTCGGAGCACCCGCTCTGGTCCAGCTCACCGTCGAGGTAGTCATAGATCCGGCCGAGCACCTCAGAGCAGGGGGTCTCGTGCGGCTTACCGCAGCTCATGACTGGTCCTCCCTACGCTGGCCGCCGTTCGCGCGGGCGAGGCCGCGCTCGCGCGCGTAGTCCTCGAGCATCGACCGCAGCTGACGCCGTCCCCGGTGCAACCGGGACATCACCGTACCGATCGGAGTGCCCATGATGTCGGCGATCTCCTTGTACGAGAAGCCCTCCACGTCGGCGAAGTAGACCGCCATGCGGAAGTCCTCGGGAAGCGCCTGCAGGGCCGTCTTGACGTCGGAGTCGGGCAGGTGCTCGAGCGCCTCGGCCTCCGCGGACTTCAGCCCGGTCGAGGTGTGGGACTCGGCCCGCGCCAGCTGCCAGTCCTCGATCTCCTCGGCGGCGGACTGCTTCGGCTCCCGCTGCTTCTTGCGGTAGGAGTTGATGAAGGTGTTCGTGAGGATCCGGTAGAGCCAGGCCTTGAGGTTCGTGCCCTCCTGGAACTGATGGAAGGACCCGAACGCCTTGGCGAAGGTCTCCTGGACCAGGTCCTCGGCGTCGGCCGGGTTCCGCGTCATCCGCAGCGCGGCCGAGTAGAGCTGGTCGAGGAACGGCAACACATCGCGCTCGAAGCGCCTGGTCCGATCCTCCAGTGTCTCCACTGCCTCGGGAACCTGACCCACCTCCTCCGTCCGGCCGTCATCGGCATCGAAACCGTACGCACCTGACGATAGCGGGTCCGCCGGCGACACCTGCCGACGGTCCGCGAGCAGAAGGCTCATCATCACCTCGAACTAATCGCTGTCACTGGCCGTTATGACGCAGTGCAACACCTCGCATGGCCGCGTGATTCCCGGGAAAGAGGAATGCTCGGTCACCAGTCACGACGGGTGAAGCGGTGCCGTCAACAGGGAAGGATTGGGATAAATGCATCCCCGAGGAGCCGCCGTGCTGTCGATTCCGGCGAAGCATCCCGCTGTTGGCGAGTCCGAGACGCTCGCGAGCTACTGGACCTTCTACTGGGCCGTCGCCGCCGCCCAACTCTCCCGATGGCTTCCCCACCGGCCGTCCCGCATCCTCGACCTGTCGGGTCCGCAGGCCCGGTGCGCGTCCCAGGTGGCAGCGGCCGGCCACACGGTCGTCGAGGTCCAGGAGACGCCGAGGAGCGGGCCGCACTCGCGGAGGGTACGACCGGTGGTCGCCGATCCCGCCTCCCTCGGCTTCCTCGCCGACGGGCGCTTCGACGCGGTGGTCGCCGAAGGCCGCATGCTCTCCCGGCACCTCGTCACCGAGAACGTCGTCGCGGAGATCGCACGAGTCCTCCGGCCGGGCGGCCGGGTGCTGATGTGCGTCGACTCGCTCGTCCTCGGCATGGCCATCCTCGCCGAGCAGAACTTCTGGGCACATCTGTCCGACGTGCCGCGCTCGGAGGTCGTCCTGGTCCCCTGGCCGGACGGGTCGATCACCCGGTGCTTCGGCGCCGAGCAACTGCGCGAGCTGCTCACCGACAGCGGGCTGGAGCTGGAGTGGATCCGGCCGCGCACGACCCTGTCGCCCTCGACGGTCGAGCACGTCCTCACCACGAGCCCGCAGGCGCTCCCGCGGCTGGTCCGCGCCGAGCTGACGGCGCCGCTCGGCGACGAGCCGGTCGGGATCCACCTCGTCGCCAGCGCGATCAAGAGCCGCTGACGCGCGCTCGTCTCCTCCCGGGCCCCAGGCCGCCCGGGAGGGGCGGACGCGCCCCCGGAGCAGGCGGAGAGCCCGCAGCGCGCGCCCAGGCCCTCTCAGCGCCGGAGAGCTCCGTCAGTACGGGCAGGGGCTCAGCGTCGAACCCGGTCGTGCTTCGCCTGGCAGGTGACGCAGCGGGCGGCGGCGGGCCGTGCCTCGAGGCGGCTGTCGGGCACCGGCAGGCCGCAGTCGACGCACTTGCCGTAGGTGCCGGCACGGGCCCGCTCGAGGGCCGCGAGCACCTCCGCGCGCTCACGGCGCATGGCGTCCAGCGCGGCGTCGGCCCGGTCGGTGGCGAAGAGGCTCGCGCCGGCGTCGGCGGTGTGCTGGTCTGCCTCCGGGTGCTCGCTCTGCAGAACCGCGATCGCGCGATCGAGATCGGCGAGCATGTCCTCCAGGCGCCTCTGCGCCGTGTCCACGACCATGCGTACCTCCCGGCGAGGCGGTCAGAACAGCGTGGGGGTTTCGTTGGAGGAGATACCCATTTCCGGCAGTGGTTTTACCAGCTCAGGCCCGTTATTTCGGACCTTGTTCACCGCCGTGGAGACGGGGTAGGCCTCCAGGCTCCCCGCGGCCGCCGGCACCAGCAGCGAGCGGATCTCGTCGGGGCCCGTCAGCGCCGGGTCGAGCCAGGCGCCGAAGCGCTCCGGCTCCACCAGCATCGGCATCCTCTCGTGGATCCGGCCCACGTCGTCGGTCGCCTCAGTGGTGATGACCGTGCAGGTCAGCACCCACTCCTCCTCGGACTCTTCCGTGTCACTCCCGACCAGTCCATCCCGACCAACCGACCCCGGCCGACCTCCCGGCCCACCCCCGCCGACCTCCTGGCGGCGGTCCGGCCGCCAGATCTCGTAGAGGCCGGCCATGGCGAGCATGCTCCCGTCGGAAGGCCGGATGAAGAACGGCTGCTTGCCGCCGTCCTCCCGGGCGTACCACTCGAAGTAGCCGTCGGCGGGCAGGAGGCAGCGCCGCCGGACGAACGCCCGCCGGAAGGCCGGCTTCTCGTGGACGGTCTCGACCCGCGCGTTGATCATCCGGGCGCCGATCGACAGGTCCTTGGCCCAGGAGGGCACCAGGCCCCAGCGCGCCACGTGGAGTTCGCGGACGTCGCGCGTCAGGATGAGCGGCACGGGTTTGGTCGGGGCGACGTTGTAGTCGGATTCGAGCGCGTCGGTCGTGTCGCGCTCGACGTCGAAGGCGTCGATGATCTCTTGGCGCCCACGCGCCGTGGCATATCGCCCGCACATGCTCCGCGCGTCCCCTTCCGGTCCGTACGGCGCGTCGCGCGCCGGACCCGCCCAAGCTTGCCAAAGTGGGGGGCTTGTTCGTGCGCGCGGTGGGCATGACGGGTGCATGCGACCCATCAGGACTCTCACCCGTCCCCTCATAGCCGCGCCGTTCGTGGTGACGGGGATCGAGACGCTGCGCGATCCCGGCGGCCGGGCCGAGCGGATCGCTCCCGTGATCAAGCCCCTCGCCGACCGTGTGTCCTGGCTCCCCACCAAGGACCCCGAGGCCCTCGTGCGGATTCAGGGAGCGCTGAGCGTGGGCTCCGGCGCTCTCCTGGCCATGGGCCGGTTCGAACGGCTGACGACGCTCGTGCTCGCCGGTCAGCTGGTTCCGAGTCTGCTGGCCGAGCACCGGTTCTGGGCCGAGGACGACCCGGAGCGGCGCGCCGCGGAGCGGTCCCAGTTCTTCAAGACCGCCGGGCTGTTCGGGGCGCTGCTCGTCGTCGCGACCGCCCCTAGCCGGCACCGCCCGGTCAAGGCCGCCCGCACGAGCGCTCACGAGGCGCGGCTTCAGGCGGCGCTCGCCCGAGCGGAGGCCGGCCGCAAGGCCGAGCGCGCGCGGCGCAAGGCCGCCCATCGCGTCGAGGGGGCCCGCCGGAAGGCCGCCAAGATCGGGCACTGACGCCCGCCCGCTGTACCGAGCCCGCCGACGCCCACCCGGTCTGCTCGCCATGGGCGTACAGACCCCACCGGTGCCTGCACGGCGCACGGAGCGTGCCATAAAGGCGTACGTAGGCCGACCGGTGCTCGCTCTCCCGGCCGTCACGTCGGGCGAGACGAATCCCGCCTCACGAGACACCGCCGGACGCCGACGCGGGCTGCGCGGCGCTCCCGGGATCGCCCGGCTGCACCAGCGTGCGGCCGTCGGCGGCGGCGAACCGACCGACGGGCCACCGGACGCGCCGGTGCCCGGCCGGCCGTGTGCCGCGGTCAGATCTCCAGGACCTCGTCGACGTGGCGGAGGATCGGCGCGGCGCCCGGGACGACCGTCCGGTGCATGATCAGCAGGAGCGTACGGCCCTCGGCGGCGTCGATCAGTTCGGCCAGCGCGGCGTCCGCGGCGTCCTCGTCCGGCCGGACGTCCGGCTCGTCGACGATCAGGACCGGCAGGTCGGCCAGCAGGGCGCGGGCCAGTGCGATGCGCTGCCGCCCGGGGCCGGCCGCGACCTCCTGATCGTCCACGCCGGTTTCGGGCGGGAGGTCGACCCCCGCCCGGCTCAGCGCGCGGGCGACGTCGTCGTCGCCGGCGTCCGGGCGGGCCACGCGGACGTTCTCGGCGATCGTCGTGTCGAAGAGGTGGGCGTCGTGCGCGCACAGCCCGATGACCGTACGGACGTCCTCGTCGGCGAGATCGCGCAGTTGCACGTCGTTGAGGGTGGCGACGCCCTGGTAGTCCAGGAACCCGAGGAGCACGGCGGCGAGGGCCGAGGTGCCGACGCGGCTGCGCCCCAGCAGCGCGACCCGGCGTCCCTGCGGCAGCACGAGGTCCGTGTCGCCGAAGCCGATGACCTCACCGCCGGGCCACCGGGTGCGCAGGTCCGCGAGGCACAGCTCGTACGGGCCCGAGGGCAGCGGGACGGATCGCCGTCCGTCCGCGGGCGTGGCCGGATCGGCCGGTGCGCTGCGGACCCGGTGCCGTGGCCGTGGCGATGCGTCCACAGTCGTCCCCCTGTCATCTGCTCGCTCGACCCTCCCCACGGACGGCCTCGTACCTCGGGTCGGCCACTCCGGTCGCCGCGCCGGGCTCGCCCGTGAGGCCGACGAGGCGATTCCCGAGTCATGTGACCCGGGATCCGCGACGGAGCCGAGTGCCGCCAAGGTAGCGACCGATCAGGGCCGTCGCCGGGGGATCTACCGGCGCATTCACGATCCGCGATCGTCTCCGCACCGGCGTTTTACACGCGGCTCGCGCGCCCCTGGGGCCGGTACCCTTCAGTCATGCCTCCTCTGTGGTCCGCACCCGCCGCCGACGGGCGGGTCGACGCCGCCGTCGCGCTGCCGGGATCGAAGTCGATGACCAACCGCGCGCTGGTCCTCGCCACGCTGGCCGGCGAGCAGTCGATGATCCGGCGGCCGCTGCGCAGCCGCGACACGCTGCTCATGGCGGGCGCGCTGCGCGCGCTGGGCGTGGCCGTCGACGACGCGGACGAGGGCGCCTGGCGCGTCACCCCGGGCGAGCTGCACGGCCCGGCGACGCTCGACGTCGGGCTGGCCGGCACGGTCATGCGGTTCGTGCCCCCGGTCGCCGCCCTGGCGACCGGCGAGATCTCCTTCGACGGCGACCCGCACGCCCGCAAGCGGCCGATGGGCCCCATCCTCGCCGCCCTGCGCACGCTCGGCGCGGAGGTCGAGGGTGACGCGCTCCCGTTCACGGTGCGCGGCACGGGTGCGGTGGCGGGCGGCTCGGTCACGATCGACGCCTCCGGGTCGTCGCAGTTCGTCTCCGGCCTGCTGCTCGCGGCCCCCCGCTACGCCAAGGGCATCGAGGTGCGCCACGAAGGGCCGCCGGTGCCGTCGGCGGCGCACCTGGAGATGACCATGCGGATGCTGGCCGACGCCGGCGCCTCCGTCGAGAGCGGCCCGGACGTCTGGCGGGTGCAGCCGGGCACGCTGCGCGGCGGTGAGGTCGACATCGAGCCGGACCTGTCGAACGCCGCGCCGTTCCTGGCGGCGGCCCTGGTGACCGGCGGCCGGGTAACGGTGCGCGGCTGGCCGGCCGAGACCACCCAGCCCGGTGACTCCCTACGTCACCTGCTCGCCGACATGGGCGGTTCGGCCTCATTCGAGGGCGGCGATCTGACCGTACGCGGCGGCGGCACGATCCACGGCATCGACGTCGACCTCGGTGACGTCAGCGAGCTGAGCTGCGTGATCGCCGCGCTGGCCGCCTTGGCCGACGGGCCGTCCCGGCTGCGCGGCATCGCCCACATGCGCGGTCACGAGACCGACCGGCTCGCCGCGCTGACCGAGGAGATCAACGGCCTGGGCGGTGACGTGCGCGAGCTGCCCGACGGCTTGGAGATCCGGCCCAGGCCGCTGCGCGGCGGCGTCTTCCACACCTATGACGACCACCGGATGGTGATGGCCGGGGCCGTCCTCGGCCTGGCCGTGCCCGGCGTCGAGGTGGAGAACCTCCCGACCGTCGGCAAGACGCTCCCCGAATTCGGCGAGCTCTGGACGGAGATGCTTCGGTAACCGTGGCGCGCGACTGGGGCAGACTCGACGAAGACGATGTTCGCGTGCGCCCGGGGCGCGGCTCCCGGCCGCGCACCCGCCGGCGCCCCGCCCACGAGGACGCGATCGTCGGGTTCGTCATCGCGGTGGACCGCGGCCGCTACACCTGCCTGGTCGGCGCCGAGGGCGCCGGACGCGCGGCGAAGCGGAAGGGCGAGCGGCCCCGTAGGGTCACCGCGATGCGCGCCCGGGAGCTCGGCCGTAAGAGCGTCGTCGTCGGTGATCGGGTGCGCCTCGTCGGTGACGTGTCCGGCCGCGCCGACACCCTCGCGCGGGTGGTCGGGATCGAGCCCCGCGCCTCTACCCTCCGCCGTACCGCGGACGACACCGACCCGGTCGAGCGTGTGATCGTCGCCAACGCCGACCAGCTCGTCATCGTCACGGCGCTGGCCGACCCGCCGCCGCGCTCCGGGATGATCGACCGGTGCCTGGTCGCCGCGTACGACGCGGGCCTGGACCCGCTGCTGTGCCTGACCAAGTCCGACCTCGCGTCCCCGGAGCCCCTGCTGGAGACGTACGCGCCGCTGGACGTCCCGAACGTCGTCACCCGCAAGGACGAGCCGGTCGACGACCTCGGCGAGCGGCTGTCCGGGCGGATCAGCGTGCTCGTCGGCCACTCCGGCGTCGGCAAGTCCACTCTGGTGAACGCCCTGGTCCCCGACGCCGAGCGCGCCGTGAGCGAGGTCAACCCGGTGACCGGGCGCGGCCGGCACACCTCGTCCTCGGCGATCGCGCTGGAGCTGCCCTCCGGCGACGGATGGATCATCGACACCCCGGGGGTCCGCAGCTTCGGGCTGGCCCACGTCTCCCCCGAGGACATCCTGGGCGCCTTCCCTGATCTCCTCGAAGGCACCGTCGAGTGCCCGCCGCACTGCACCCACCTGCAGAGCGACTGCGCGCTCGACGCGTGGGTCGCCGCCGGTCACGCGAGCGTGTCCCGCCTCGAGTCGGTGCGACGCCTGCTCGCGGGCCGTGAGAACGACGACACCGACTGACCTGCCCGGAGTCTCAGAGCGGGTCGAGCCGGCGTGGGTCGTGACAGTCGAGCACGAGTTCAGTGATGCGACACGCCATGGGCGATGCTTTACCCGTTTCCGGGCTCGGTCAGGCCTGGCGGGTCGGGAGGATGACGATCTGGCGCAGGTTGACGTTGCGGGGCCTCCCGGCGACGTACGCGACGAGGTCGGCGATGTCGTCGGCGGCCAGCGGGCCGAGCGCGTCGTGCATCTGGTCGAGCTGGCCGCGCAGGTCGGTGTTGTCGATCTGCTCGCCGAGCTCGCTCTCGGTCAGTCCCGGCTCGACGTTGGTGACCCGGACGTCCTTGGGCCCGAACTCGGTGCGCAGCGAGGCGGACAGCTGCGTCAGCGCCGCCTTGGTCGCCCCGTAGACCGCGTAGTTCGGGAACAGCACGTGCGCGCCGATCGAGGAGATGTTCACCAGGTCCGCCGTGCTGCCCGCGGCGGCCGCCTCGGTCAGGTCGGCGGTGAACGCCCGGACGACGCGCAGGACGCCGGTCACGTTCGTGTCGATCATGCGGGTCCACTCGTCGACGCGCCCGTCCTCGATCGGGTTGGGCAGCATCACGCCGGCGGCGTTGACGACGAGGTCGACCCGGCCGAGTGCGTCGTGGATCCGCTCCGCCGCCGCGGCGACCGAAGCGTCGCTCGTCACGTCGGCGGAGACGGCGATCGCCCGCCCGCCGTTCGCCTCGATCTTGCCCGCCAGGTCGGCCAGCCGCTCCTCGCGGCGCGCCAGGAGCGCGACCCGTACGCCCTCGTCGGCGAGGCGGCGGGCGATGGCGGCGCCGATCCCGCTGGCGGCTCCGGTGACGACGGCGGTACGGCCCTGAAGCTCGGTCATCGTTGTTCTCACTTCCGGTGGTGTCCTTCGTGACGACACTCATCCTGCGGTCGGCCGAAGGGGGTACCCAGGGCTGCGTCGTACCGGGGGTATGCCGTTGCCTGGGTCCAACAGGACCACCTTCAGCGCCGCGAACTCTCCGATACTGAGCGGCATGGACAAGCGAGCCGAGCTGACGGAATTCCTGCGCACCAGGCGCGCGCGGCTACAGCCGGAGGACGTGGGCCTGCGCCCGTACAGCGGCCGCCGGCGTGTCCCGGGGTTGCGCAGGGAGGAGCTGGCCCAGCTCGCCGGAGTGAGCGTGGACTACTACGTACGCCTGGAGCAGGGCCGGACCAACAATGTCTCCGAGGAGGTCCTGCAGGCCGTCGCGCAGGCCCTCCGGCTGGACGAGGACGAGCGTGCGTACCTGCGCAACCTGACCAAACCGACGCGGTCCCGCCGCCGGCCCCCGCGGATCGAGCGCGTGCGCCCCGGGGTCCGGCGGCTGCTCGACATGGCCGAGGGCGTCCCCGCGTACCTCCTCGGGCGGCGCGCCGACGTCCTGGCGTGGAACCGCATGGCCGCCGCCGTGTTCACCGACTTCGGCGCCCTCGAACCGGCCCGGCGCAACTGGGGCCGCATGATCTTCTTCAACGAGGACGTGCAGGCGCTGTTCGACGACTGGACGATCAAGGCCCGGGAGACCGTCGCGTTCCTGCGCCTGAGGGCCGGGGAGTACCCCGACGACCCGGAGCTGGCGGCCCTCGTCGGCGAGCTGTCGGTCAAGAGCGAGGACTTCCGCCGGTGGTGGGCCGACCACAACGTCAAGGACAAGAGCAACGGCCGCAAGGTCATGCACCACCCGCTGGTCGGCGAGCTGGTCATGGACTACGAGTCGCTGCGGCTCCCCGACGACCCCGACCAGGTCCTCGTGACGTACACCGTCGAGGCGGGCTCCCCCTCGGAGGCGAACCTGCGCCTGCTCGCCTCCTGGAACAGCGAGGCGCCGGTCCGCTGACCGGCGCCCCTCGGAGCCGCGGGTCAGATGGTCTGGCGCAACCCCAGCTCGTCGATGCGGGTCAGCATGTCGGCGGGGTCGGCGTACACGCGGAAGGCGCCGGTCCGTTCGAGCTCCTCGCGGCCGTACCCGCCCGACAGCAGGCCGATGCCCAGCGCGCCCGCGCGGCGTGCCGCCAGGAGGTCCCACACGCTGTCGCCCACCACCATGGCGTGGTTGGGTTCGACCCCGAGCAGCGCCGCGGCGGCGAGGAACAGATCCGGATCGGGCTTGGCGAACCGCACCATGTCACGAGTGATCATCGGAGTGTCCTCGGGCAGCCCCAGCATCCCCAGGGCGCTGTGCGCCGTCTCCATCCGGCCACTCGTCGCGATGGCCCACGGCACACCGCGGTCGGTCAGGAAGCCCAGGAGCTCCGCGGCCCCGGGCAGGGCGCGTACGGATCCGACCTGCTCGAGATAGGCCCGGGCGTGCAGTTTCTGCAGCTCTTCGACCTCGGCCGGGGTCAGCGACACCCCGGTCTCGCGCAGCAGCGCGGACACGAACAGGCCGCCGCTCATGCCGATCCGGCGGTGGATCCGCCACACCGACAGGTCGATGCCCACGACGGTCAGCGCGTTGCGCCAGGCGATCACGTGCTGGTAAACGCTGTCGATCAGCGTTCCGTCCAGATCGAACAGCAGAGCCGGTGTCGGCGGCTCTGCCAGAGGGCTGGACACGGAAGATATTGGTGTGTTCACGCCGTCTAGTGTGTCTGCGGTGGGTCCTGTCGCGATACCGTTGCCCTTCGTGGCGGACTATTCGGATGACCTGCGGCTGGCTCACGTGATGGCGGACGCGGCCGACGACGTCTCCACGCGCCGGTTCCGGGCCCTCGATCTCAGTGTCGAGACCAAGCCTGACCTCACCCCGGTCAGCGACGCCGACCGGGCGGTCGAGGAGTCGTTGCGCAACACGCTCAAGCGTGCCCGGCCGCGTGACGCGATCCACGGCGAGGAGTACGGCCGCACGGGCTATGGCCCCCGATGCTGGGTCATCGACCCGATCGACGCGACCAAGAACTACGTGCGCGGCGTTCCCGTGTGGGCGACCCTCATCGCCCTCATGGAGGGCGACGATGTCGTGGTCGGCCTGGTGTCCGCCCCGGCCCTCAACCGCCGCTGGTGGGCGGCGCGCGGTGGCGGCGCCTGGACGGGCCGCAGCCTCGCCAAGGCCACCCGCTGCCGCGTCTCGGGCGTGGCCGACATGGAGGACGCCTCGTTCTCCTACTCGAGCCTGGGCGGCTGGGAGGCGCAGGGCCGGCTGGACAAGTTCCTCGACCTCAGCCGTACGGTGTGGCGCAGCCGGGCGTACGGCGACTTCTGGTCCCACGTCATGGTCGCCGAGGGCACGGTGGACGTCTCCGCCGAGCCCGAGGTCTCCCTGTGGGACGTCGCCGCCCTCCAGATCATCGTGGAGGAGGCGGGCGGCATCTTCACCGACCTGTCGGGGGTGCCGAGCCCCGACGGCGGCAGCGTCGTCTGCAGCAACGGCCTGCTGCACGCGCAGGCGCTGGAGCAGCTGGGCGGCGGGCCGCTGACGCTGCGCGTCTGACGCGGCCCTGCCGGTCGTCCAGGGCCGTCCGGGCCGGGACGGTCAATCGCCCGGCCTGCCGTCACCTGCTGCGTGTCTGACGCGGCCTGCCGATCGTCCAGTGCCGTCCCGGGCCGGGCCGGTCATCGCTCGACGGCGAGGCGCACCCCCAGCCCGATGAAGACGCCGCCGACCGCGACGTCGAGGCGACGACGGGCCGTACGCCGCCGACGCAGCCACCGCCCGATCCGCCCGGCGAGCAGTCCGACCGTGCCGTCGACGACGAACTCGAAGGCGATGAGGATCGCCCCGAGGATCGCGAACTGCGCCCAGACCGGCCCGACCCGCGGGTCGACGAACTGGGGAAGGAAAGCGATCGTGAACGTGACCATCTTCGGGTTGAGGAGGTTGGTCGCGAGGCCGTTGAGGTACGCCCGGCGGCCGGACATCCCCCCGGTCGCGCTCGGGACGTCATTCGCGTCGTCCGAGCGACGACGGATCGTCCGCACGCCAAGGTAGATCAGGTAGGCGCCGCCGCCGATCCGTACGACCGTGAAGGCGAGCGGCACCGCCGTGAAGAGTGCGGCGAGTCCCGCGGCCGCGACGGCGACGTGGACGGCCTCGCTCGTCGCCACCCCCGCCGTCGCCAGGAGACCGACACGCGGGCCGCCGCGCATTCCGCAGCCGAGGACGAACAGCATGTCGGGCCCCGGCACCACCATCGCGACGATCGTGGTCAGGGCGAACAGGGCGAGCAGATGTACGTTGATGGGCACGCACCGATCATCACACGGCCGATCAGCCCGAGGTGTCGGCAGGGACGTACGCGACGCGGCGGCGGCTCTCCCGACACGGAAAGAAGATATATCGCGGTTTGCGGAACACCGGTCGCGCCGGTGCGCGTTCTTCTAGCGAGGTCCTCGGGATGGAGGCTGTCATGGGACGGACCGGATACGTCGTAGGCGGAGTTGCCGTGGCTCTGATCGCCTGGTGGCTGCTGCCCGGGTGGGTGACCCTCCTGGTCGTGCTCGGCCTCGTGGCCGCGCCGATCGTCGGCTACCTCATGCTCGACCCGTCGCAGCGGCGGCGCGTTCGCGGGCAGGCCCGCAAGCGCATCGGGAGCTGAGAGCCGGTCTCAGCCCGGCGTTGAGCGCCTCCGCGGCGGGTGCCGCGGCGGCGCTCTCCTGGAGGTTCAGGGCGGTTCCGGGCACCCTACGGGACGTACGGCAGGCCGCTCTTGGACCACCGCAGGTCCGCCTCGTACATGCCGCGCTGGAGCTTCTTGGGCTGAGGCGAGGGGTCCGGCTTCGGCGGCGGGCCTACCAGGATCGCGCCGTGGAAGAAGATGCGCCAGGATCCGGCGTCCGCCACCACGACGGCGCCACCCGGCCCGTTCACCTTCCGCCCGAAGCCGGCGGTGGTCATCAGCGGCTTCGCCGCCTTCTTGTACGGCCCGCCCAGCGAGGACGCGACCGCGTACCGCGTCTGGTAGTTGTCCTTGCTGAACACGCCGGCGGAGTAGAACAGCACGTACTTGCCGCCTCGATGGACGAGGTAGGGCGCCTCGACCGTGTACGGCTCGTTGGTCTGCTTCAGGATCACCTTGGGCTTGCCCACCCGGTGCAGACCGTCGGCGCTCATCCGCTGGAGAGCCAGGAACGACGGCTTGTGGTACTGGTTGTAACCGACCTTGTAGAGCAGATAGCGCCTGCCGGCCTCTTCGTAACCCGCGGCGTCGATGATCTCCGGGTTGAGCTTGCCCTGGTGGGCCCCGGCTGGAGCGTCGCACACCAACGGCTTGGTGCCGGACGGCGCGAACGGCCCGGCCGGCGACGACGCGACCGCGACACCGACGCACTGCCGGTTGAGCGCCGCGTTGTGAGCCGCGTAATACAGCAGGAATTTGCCGTCCTTGCGGCGTGAGACGTCCGGTGCCCAGGTCTTGCCGGCCTTCGCCCATTCGCCGAGGCGCGGTAGCCCATCCGCGGCGAGGATGCTCCAGGGGCCACGAGCGGACCGCGCGGACGCCACCGGCATGTTCTTGCCGTGCGAATTCGTGGCGTAGGCGTAGAAGGTCGTGCCCACCTTAATGACGCCCGGGTCGGGAAAGTTGGAGGGAATGACGAGCTTCGGACCGGCTGCCGCCTGCGCCGAAGCGGCCGCGGGTACGGCCCGCCCGGCAGAGCCCGAATCGGTGGCCGCCCAAACGCCTGCGGCACCGATCGCGACGACCGACGCGGCTGCCAGGGATACGACGACAGGTCTCACCATTTCCCCCCGGGGAGTAAGAGGCTTCGGCGAAGCTAGCAAACCTGGCAATGGACGTCAAAGGACCACTCATTGTCATTTGTGCGTACGCCCCGAAAAGGGGATGGAGTGGACAGACGCCCCTTTTATGGAACACCGACGACGCTGGTGCTCGTTCCTTGGCGAGGCCGTCGGGCGGGGCTGCTGCGGACGCACCGGATAAGCCGTCTGTGAAGCGGCCGTCCTTCTGAGCTCGCCGTGTGGCTCCGGGAGCCGCGGATGGTGGCTCCAAGCGTGCGAGATCGCCCAGCCGGGGCGTCAACGCGGTGGAGAGAGGACGTAGGGCGTGGGAGTTGAGTGACGGGAGACGCTCCCTGCGGCCTCGGCGATGCCAACGACCGCCCGAGGTCCCGCCGGCGGGCCAGTACGGACGGCGTCCGGCTGCCACGACCTCGGCGCCGGAGCGCCCTGCTCGGCGTAGCCCGCGCGACAGGGCCTCCGGCGGCGTACTCGATCTGCGCGCTCCGTCGGCCAGCTTAGCGGGCGAAGCGCTCGTCGAGGCCCTCGCGCATGTCCTCCGGCAGATCGTGCTTGCCCGCCTTGATGCGGTCGAGGAAGTCCCTCCACGCGCTCACGCTGAAAAAGAGCTTAGGACCGTCAGGATCCTTGCTGTCGCGAACCGCGATGACGCGCTCGCCCTGGGCCTCGTTGGACACCACGCACCTCAGTTCCCCGGTGGGTCTCACGACCAGTTGTGCGCCGACTGCCTGCGGCACGACTACAACGTAGCAGCCCTTGACCCTGCCCAACTGATTGTTGCAAGTTCCGGACGACCCGGAACCGCGGAATTCAGCGCAGCTTTTGATCAACGCCGCCTCAAGAGGCGTGTTCAGCACCATGCCCGGGCCGACTTTCGGATCGTCTCCGGAACCGCCGTTCTGGCGAGTCAGAGACTCCCTGAATGTATGTTGCGGAAAAGAGTCCGGAACGCAGGAAAGCCCGCCGGGGCTATAGCCTGGCGGGCTTTCCTGATCTATGTGAATGTCCGGCGGTGTCCTACTCTCCCACACCGTCTCCAGTGCAGTACCATCGGCGCTGAAGGGCTTAACTTCCGGGTTCGGAATGGGACCGGGTGTTTCCCCTTCGCCAAAACCACCGAAACGCCTAACAGAACCCGGCGTACGGGGGTCGTAAGTTCCCGGCCGTGTCCCGGGAACCGCACAGTGAACGCGAACATCTCTTGCTTAACGCAGCTCTCGAAGCGATGTGTGTGTCAAGCCACTCGGCCTATTAGTACCGGTCAACTCCACACCTTGCGGTGCTTCCATCTCCGGCCTATCAACCCAGTCGTCTAGCTGGGGGCCTTACAACCCGAAGGTTGGGAGACCTCATCTAAAGGAAGGCTTCCCGCTTAGATGCTTTCAGCGGTTATCCCGACCGAACGTAGCCAACCAGCCATGCACCTGGCGGTACAACTGGCACACCAGAGGTTCGTCCGTCCCGGTCCTCTCGTACTAGGGACAGACCCTCGCAAGTCTCCTACGCGCACAGCGGATAGGGACCGAACTGTCTCGCGACGTTCTAAACCCAGCTCGCGTGCCGCTTTAATGGGCGAACAGCCCAACCCTTGGGACCTACTCCAGCCCCAGGATGCGACGAGCCGACATCGAGGTGCCAAACCTTGCCGTCGATATGGACTCTTGGGCAAGATCAGCCTGTTATCCCCGGGGTACCTTTTAGCCGTTGAGCGACACCCCATCCACACGGTGGTGCCGGATCACTAGGCCCTGCTTTCGCACCTGCTCGACATGTCTGTCTCACAGTCAAGCTCCCTTGTGCCCTTGCACTCAACACCTGATTGCCAACCAGGCTGAGGGAACCTTTGGGCGCCTCCGTTACTCTTTGGGAGGCAACCGCCCCAGTTAAACTACCCACCAGGCACTGTCCCCCACCCGGATACACGGGCGCGGGTTAGACGCTCGAAACGACCAGAGTGGTATTTCACCAACGACTCCACCACCACTGGCGTGATGGCTTCACAGTCTCCCACCTATCCTACACAAGACGCTCCAAACGCCAATGCCAAGCTATAGTGAAGGTCCCGGGGTCTTTCCGTCCTGCTGCGCGTAACGAGCATCTTTACTCGTAGTGCAATTTCACCGGGCCTGTGGTTGAGACAGTGGGGAAGTCGTTACGCCATTCGTGCAGGTCGGAACTTACCCGACAAGGAATTTCGCTACCTTAGGATGGTTATAGTTACCACCGCCGTTTACCGGCGCTTAGGTTCTCAGCTTCGCCACCACAAGGGCAGCTAACCGGTCCCCTTAACGTTCCGGCACCGGGCAGGCGTCAGTCCGTATACAGCGTCTTTCGACTTCGCACGGACCTGTGTTTTTAGTAAACAGTCGCTTCCCCCTGGTATCTGCGACCCCCACCAGCTTCACGAAGCCAGTTCGGTCACCAGCAGGGGCCCCCCTTCTCCCAAAGTTACGGGGGCAATTTGCCGAGTTCCTTAACCACAGTTCACCCGATCGCCTCGGTATTCTCTACCTGACCACCTGAGTCGGTTTGGGGTACGGGCCGCCGACACACTCGCTAGAGGCTTTTCTCGACAGCATGGGATCACTCACTTCACCTAAATCGGCTCGGCATCACATCTCAGGCTTAATAGCGCGCGGATTTACCTACACGCCGCCCTACATGCTTACCCCAGGAACAACCATCGCCTGGGCTGAGCTACCCTCCTGCGTCA